>NZ_CP150171.1:0-20000 GCF_037963895.1 Brevibacillus sp. FSL L8-0520
TTGGATGCAGCGATTAGCGAGCTTTGGCGCAAAGTACTTGCCAAGATAGAAAAATCGCTCAGTAAACCAAGCTTCGATACCTGGCTGAAGGCGACCAAGGCGACCACATTGGAAGAGGATGCGCTGATTGTCGTCGCACCCAACGACTTTGCCCGCGATTGGCTGGAAACCCGTTACTCTCAATTGATCACTGATACACTCTATGAGGTAACAGGCGTCAATATGAAGGTAAAATTCGTAGCCATGCAAAATCCCGATGCCGCTTTCGCCGATGAACAGCCGGCTCCCCGCGTAAATGTATCCGCACCTCCCAGCAATGGTGACGACCAGCCCCCGAGCATACTGAACCCGAAATACACCTTTGACACATTCGTGATCGGTTCAGGAAACCGCTTTGCACATGCGGCTTCTCTTGCTGTGGCGGAAGCGCCTGCGAAAGCGTACAATCCATTGTTTATTTACGGAGGAGTTGGACTCGGCAAGACCCACTTGATGCATGCGATCGGCCATTATGTGATTCAGCATAATCCCTCTGCGAAAGTCGTTTATTTGTCGTCTGAAAAGTTTACCAACGAATTTATCAACTCGATCCGGGACAACAAAACGGTAGAGTTTCGCAATAAATATCGAAGTGTAGACGTGCTTTTGATCGACGATATTCAATTTTTGGCGGGCAAGGAACAGACGCAGGAGGAGTTCTTCCATACCTTCAATGCGCTGCACGAGGAAAGCAAGCAAATCGTCATTTCCTCCGACCGTCCCCCCAAGGAGATTCCGACTCTGGAGGATCGCCTCCGCTCCCGGTTCGAGTGGGGCTTGATTACCGATATCCAGCCGCCTGATCTGGAGACGAGGATTGCCATTCTCAGAAAGAAGGCAAAAGCCGAAAACCTCGACATTCCCAATGAAGTGATGATTTACATCGCCAATCAAATCGACAGCAACATTCGCGAATTGGAAGGTGCACTCATCCGCGTAGTCGCCTATTCGTCCCTGATCAATCGCGATATCGATACACAATTGGCGGCGGAAGCGCTCAAAGACATCATTCCGTCTTCCCGTCCGCGAGTCATCACCATCATCGACATTCAACGTGCCGTCGGGGAAGAGTTCAATCTCAAGCTGGAAGATTTCAAGGCCAAAAAACGCACCAAGTCTGTGGCATTTCCGCGGCAGATCGCGATGTATTTGTCCCGCGAGCTGACGGACGCTTCCTTGCCGAAGATCGGCGACGAATTTGGCGGCCGCGACCATACGACCGTCATCCACGCCCATGAGAAAATCTCGCGGGCACTGGCGACCGATCCGCAGATGCAAGTAACGATTCAGTCTTTGATTGAAAAATTGAAAGCAAACCATTAACCTGTGAATAACACGAAAAGCCTATACACAACTTACCCACATGTGTATAGGCTATCTTTTACGTCGCTATTCATAGATATCCACAAATCCACAAGCCCTATTACTACTTCTGTTAAAAGATTTATCCTAATAGATATATGAATAGGCGCCGGCAAATATGCCTGAGGCTTATTACACAGATGGAACGAACAAGGGAGGTTCACGTTGATGCACATTACCGTTCAACGCGACAAACTGTCCAATGCCGTTTCGCACGTCAGCAAGGCGGTTTCCAGCAGAACGACTATTCCGATCTTGACAGGGATCAAAATGAAAGCGGATCAGGAGGGACTGACGCTGACTGCCAGCGACTCTGATGTATCCATCGAGGTTTTGATTCCGACCGAAGAAGCAGATGAGTGGGGAGTCACCGTTCATCAGCCAGGCAGCATTGTTCTGACAGCTCGTATTTTTAGTGAAATTGTCCGCAAGCTGCCAAACAGCGAGATTCAGATCCAGGTAGATGATAGACTCGTGACCCAGATTCGTTCCGGACAAGCTGAATTTACGATTAACGGCATGGATGCAAACGAGTTTCCGCAATTGCCGCAACTGGAAGAAGATAAAGTATTCAGCGTTCCCGGCGATTTGTTGAAATCGATGATCCGGCAAACGGTTTTTGCCGTGTCTACATCGGAAATGCGTCCGATCCTCACTGGCCTGATGTGGTCTTTGGATGGAGGACAGCTGAAATTTGTGGCAACGGACAGCCACCGACTCGCCAGCCGCACAGCTATGGTAGAATGTCCAGAGGAGCTTTCCTTTACCAATGTGGTCGTTCCGGGAAAAAGCTGCAACGAATTGGTAAAGATATTGGATGAGGACCAGAATCCTGTGGATATCGTTGTGTCGGACAACCAGATACTGGTAAAATCAAAGCATATCCTGTTTTACTCCCGTCTGCTGGAAGGGACCTATCCGGATACGGCCCGCATCATTCCGCAAAGCAGCAAGACGGAAGTTACCGTGAGCACAAAAGAATTCCTGCAGTCGATTGAACGCGCTTCCTTGCTCAGCCGCGAAGGAAAGTCCAACGTGGTTCGCCTCGTTACACTTCCTGACGGCAGCGTGGAAATTACGTCCAACGCTCCGGAAATCGGCAAGGTGACGGAGATCGTCATGCCAAAAGCGATGGATGGCGAAGAGCTGAAAATATCGTTCAATGCCAAGTACATGATCGATGCGCTTCGTTCTATCGACAGCAGCGAGATCAAAGCATGCTTTACCGGTCCGATGAGTCCGTTTGTCCTTCGCCCGACAGATCACGAATGGACGCTGCACCTCATCCTGCCGGTTCGAACCTACTAGCAGCCAAACAGAAAGGAGGCCTATCCATGCGTGAGGTTTCCATTCAGACTGAATACATTGCTCTTGGCCAGTTTCTCAAGCTGGCCGATCTCATTGATACCGGAGGAATGGCGAAAGCGTTTCTAGCAGAGGTTCCCATTCAGGTAAACGGCGAAGAAGAAAATCGTCGCGGCCGAAAGCTCTATCCCGGAGACGAAATTGACGTCGAGGGACACGGCCGCTACAAAGTGACTCGCCGCTGAGAGGAGAGCGCTATTCTTGTTTATCAAGAACCTTTCGCTTACCCATTTTCGCAATTACGGGCAGCTCTCTCTTTCGTTTGACAGTCCCATCCAGCTGTTTATCGGCAACAATGCGCAGGGCAAGACCAATGTACTGGAGTCTATCTACGTACTGGCTCTGGCCAAGTCGCACCGCACCCCCAGAGACAAGGAATTGATTGGCTGGGGAGCCGATTTTGCATCGATCCGTAGTGATGTCGAGCGTCGCTACGGATCGGTTCGCTTGGAACTGCAGTTGACGGGAAAGGGAAAGAGGGCCAAAATTAATGGGATGGAGCAGCAAAAGCTGAGTGCATACGTTGGAGCCCTGAATGTGGTCATGTTTGCTCCCGAGGATTTGGCGATCGTCAAGGGAGCGCCTGCCCAACGACGCCGATTTATCGATATGGAAATCGGCCAGGTGTCTCCGACGTATCTGTATTATTTGAGCAATTACAACAAAGTATTGGCCCAGCGCAATCAACTGTTGAAGGACATGGCGATGAAAAAAAGCCGGTCGAAGGAGATGCTGGGGATTTGGAATATTCAATTGGCGGAATTAGCGGTAAAATTGTTGCGGAAGCGCTTTGAGTTTCTCCGCAAGCTGGAAGCGTGGGCCAAAGACATTCACAGCGGCATTACCGGCAAAAGAGAGATCCTCTCGCTGCACTACGTAAATTCTTCGCCAGTCACGGAGGAGCAAACTCCAGAACAGGCGGTGGATATGCTATTGGCAGCTTATGAAGAGGTCTTTGACCGGGAACTGGCGCGGGGAAGCACGATGATTGGCCCGCACCGGGACGATTTTACCTTGAAAGTAAACGACATGGATGTGCAAACATACGGCTCCCAAGGACAGCAGCGTACGAGTGCGCTGTCTATTAAATTGGCCGAAATCGAATTGATCAAGGAAGAAGTGGGAGAGTATCCGGTCCTCTTGCTGGACGATGTGCTCTCCGAATTGGATGAACATCGGCAAACCTTGCTGTTGGAAACCATTCAAGATCGGGTTCAGACGTTTGTAAGCACCACAGGTGTGGAAGGCTTAAAACATCAGGTTCTCCAGCAAGCCTCTCGTTTTTATGTGCGGGAAGGGGAAATCTCCGGGGAAAGGTAGAGGGAACAGGCATGTTTATACACATTGGTGGAGATACTGTTGTGAGCACCAAGGATGTCATCTCAATCTTGGATCATCAGACTGTAAAATCGTCTAAGAACAACAAGGCGTTTTTGCAAGAGAAAAAGAAGATGGTCGTTGACTCAGACCAAGAAGAGACGAAATCATACGTCATCACCACAGATGCCATTTATTGTTCGCCTATTTCTTCCCTGACGCTGAAGCGACGCGCTCAGTTCGTGGACAGCTTGGATCAGGTTTCCTTTGTACAAGCTGAAGTGGAGGAGTTGACTAGTAGTGGATCAAGTGACGACGAAAGATAATACAAACTATGATGCCAGTCAGATTCAGGTTTTGGAAGGCTTGGAAGCTGTTCGGAAGCGTCCGGGGATGTATATCGGCTCTACCAGCAGCCGCGGGCTGCACCACCTCGTATGGGAGATTGTGGACAACGCCATTGACGAGGCGCTTGCCGGGTATTGCGACAGCATTCTCGTCGAGATCCATCCTGATAATTCCGTCTCTGTAACGGATAACGGCCGCGGGATTCCTACGGGCATTCATGAGAAGACGGGGAAATCAACGGTAGAGACGGTTTTGACGGTTCTTCACGCCGGCGGTAAGTTCGGCGGCGGCGGGTACAAAGTATCCGGCGGTCTGCACGGTGTCGGCAGCTCCGTCGTGAACGCTCTTTCCGAGTGGATGGAAGTAGAGGTAAAGCAGAACGGCAAAATTCATTTCATGCGGTTCAATGTAGGGGTTCCCGAGGCCGATCTGGCCGTGGTCGGAGAGACCGAAGAGACCGGGACAAAGGTGACCTTCAAGGCCGACCCGACGATTTTTACCGAAACGACCGAATACGAGTACGAAGTGCTGCAAAAGCGGATTCGCGAGCTCGCCTTCCTGAACAAAGGACTGAAAATTACGCTGAAGGACCTGCGTCCGGAGCGGGAAAAAGAAGAAACGTTCCACTATGAGGGCGGCATTATCCAGTTTGTGGAGTACCTGAATAAAAACCGGGAACCTCTGCACGAGGAAGTGATTTACTGCGAGGGAGAGAAGGATGGCCTGGTGGTAGAGGTCGCCCTGCAGTACAACGACAGCTATGTCAGCAACATCTACTCCTTTGCCAACAATATCAATACGCATGAGGGCGGAACCCATGAATCCGGCTTCAAGACTGCGCTCACCCGCGTGATCAATGATTACAGCCGGAAGTTCAACTTCCTGAAGGAAAAAGATCCGAACCTGTCTGGCGACGACGTGCGCGAGGGGATTACCGCGATTATTTCGGTGAAAATTCCCGAGCCGCAGTTCGAGGGTCAGACGAAGACGAAGCTGGGCAACTCAGAGGCCCGCAGTATTACCGAGTCGGTCTTTGGCGATCGGTTCAGCACCTTCATGGAGGAGAACCCAGGCGTCGCCAAGAAGGTCGTGGAAAAGGCTCTGATGGCTGCGCGTGCGCGTGAAGCAGCACGGAAAGCACGCGAGCTGACCCGGCGCAAGAGCGCGCTGGAAGTGAGCGCATTGCCGGGTAAATTGGCCGACTGTTCGTCCAAGGATGCTTCCGAGTCCGAGCTGTTTATCGTTGAGGGTGACTCCGCGGGCGGCTCTGCCAAAATGGGGCGGGACCGTCATTTTCAGGCCATTCTGCCGCTGCGCGGTAAGGTTTTGAACGTAGAGAAAGCCCGTCTGGACAAAATTCTCGGAAACAATGAGATCCGGACGATCATCACTGCGCTCGGAACGGGTGTAGGTGAAGACTTTGACATTTCCAAAGCGCGCTATCACAAAGTGGTCATCATGACGGATGCCGACGTCGACGGTTCCCATATTCGGACACTGCTCTTGACGTTCTTCTACCGTTACATGCGGCAATTGATCGAGTCCGGCTATATTTACATCGCTCAGCCGCCGCTCTACAGCATCAAGCAGGGTAAACAAATTCACTATGCCTATACAGATCAACAGCGTGATGAAATCCTCGCTTCGCTGAAAACTACGCCTAAGCCAAACATTCAGCGCTACAAAGGATTGGGTGAGATGAACGCAGAGCAGCTGTGGGAAACAACCATGGACCCTGCAGTTCGCACCCTGCTGCAGGTAGACCTGGATGATGCGATGGAGGCCGATCTGGTGTTCCAGACGCTGATGGGCGACGAAGTAGAGCCGCGTCGCGAATTTATTGAACAGTATGCGGCGAATGTGCGGGATTTGGATATTTAGGAATACTTTCTCTCAAAACTGTCTGGAAGAGAATTAAGAAAAGCTTGTCCTCTCGGGAGAGTCCTGCAAAATACCTCTGTTGAGGTTTGCGGATCGGGTAACGCACAGTATTTTTTTTTACAAAAAAGGACTTTAACGAAAAATGCAGTCCATTCTCCTTTAAGAGACGGGCTGCATTTTTTCTGCCAATTTTATCATCCGTTTTACATTTACGACGAAAGCCGTAAGTATTGCCTGTATTCGCATACGAAAGAGACCACGGTACTTGGCCTTGGTCATCCCATGATACCTTTTTAATTCAGCATTTTTGTGCTCAATAATCGGTCTGCGACGAATACGTTCTTTGAACGTATCCAGGCTGTCGAGAAAGTCGACAGCCATTTTTATTTCCCTGTATTTTATGACGACACCGCGTTAATGTGTTATAATATTCTTGTAATTACATTTACTGGCGGGTGATTATTGTGCTTTCCTCTAATGAAAAAAAGCAACAAATGCAATATGAATTTGTATGCCTTGATGAGTTGGTCCCGGAGGACCATTTGCTACGAGTTATTCAAAAGCATGTAGACTTCTCTTTCATCCGAGAAAAAGTACGCCAATACTATTGTGAAGATAACGGTAGACCAGCCATTGATCCGGTGGTTTTATTTAAAATGATTTTCATTGGATACCTTTACGGTATCCGGTCAGAAAGACAACTCGAAAAGGAAATTCAGACGAATATTGCTTACCGCTGGTTTCTTGGCCTTTCACTAACAGATCGAGTTCCAGACCACACTACCATCAGTTGGAATCGTCGAACTCGTTTTAAAAACACAAATGTTTTCCAAGAGATTTTTGATGAAATCGTTCGCCTTGCTATCCAACATCGCATGGTTGGCGGACGTGTTTTGATAAGTGATTCCACTCATCTGAAAGCAAATGCGAACAAACGTAAATTTAAGAAGCATGTTATTGAAAAATCTAGTCGAGCCTACCTTAGTGATTTAGAAGCAGCCATTAATGAAGACCGTGAAGCACACGGAAAAAAGGATTGAAGCCTAGAGAGGATGTGAAGGAAGAAAAGGAAATCAAGGTGAGTACTACTGATCCGGACAGTGGTTACATGGTTCGTGACGGAAAGCCTGAAGGCTTTTTCTATCTCGATCATCGGACAGTCGATCATAAGTACAATATCATAACTGATGTACACGTGACTGCGGGTAACGTTCATGATTCTGTTCCTTATGTAGATCGGCTACAACACCAAATTGAGAAGTTTGGGTTTACAGATACCATTGAAGCCGTTGCATTGGATGCTGGCTATTTAACTACTCCAATCTGCAAGGCTCTGCACGATCTAAATATCTTTGCCGTCATTGGCCATCGAGCTTTTTCACCTGTTAAAGGCCTTATCGCCAAATGGCGGTTTAAATATGATCCCGAAAAGAATGTCTATATTTGCCCCCAAAAACATGAGCTTGCTTATTCGACAACTGACCGTAACGGATACAGAATGTATAAGTCAAATAAAGAAATATGTAAGGCATGTCCGATGCTCACTATGTGTACACGGTCAAAAAATCACCAAAAGGTGATAACCAGGCATGTATGGGAAGAGAGTAAAGAATGGGTTCGACAGAACCGCTTAAGTAAGTCAGGAAAATACCTATACAGGTTGAGATACCAAACGATAGAGCGAAGTTTTGCAGATGCCAAAGAACTGCATGGACTTCGCTATTGTAGGTTGCGCGGACGTGAAAATGTCCAAGAGCAAGCGTTGCTGACAGCAACCGTTCAAAATATAAAAAAGATAGCACTCCACCTTGCAAAGGCATGTTAGGTGTGGTGCTATCTAAGACTTCCAGCACTTCGTGCTCAATTTTATTGTTATGAAAGAAGAAACTCCAACATATTGTGGGGTTTCTCGACAGCCTGAATACGTTCTTTGAACGTATCGCTGTTTTCAAACTCGATTTGCGCCTTGTAGGGTTCCGCCACGATCCGGATGGAGTAGGTCTTGCTCTTTGCTCCTGGTTTGAAACAGCCTTCCCTAAGTGGGCATGTCTTACATTTCTCCGTATCGAAGTAAAAAACGAGAGAACGACTTTTGCCACTCTGCTTGCTGCCTTGGACAGCCTTTCGGATACTATGTTGTCCTGCCGGACAAATAACAAAGTCTGCATCCTTGTTGTACTCAAAGCCCTCTTGCTTCAGTCCCCCATTATGTACGACGGGGTTTAGCGGGACGACAGGTTTAATCCCCTTGGATTTCATCTCGGCCAAGTTATCTTTACCCGAATATGCGGTGTCAGCAATCACTTCTTGTACTTCTATTCCCACGTCAAGCGATTGGTTCAAAAGTTCTTTGAATTGTTTTCCGTCATCCGTACTTCCTCCGGTGACCTCCACAGCCGTAATGATTTCTTCATCCGTCATGGCAATATGCTCTTTGTAGCCAAAAAAGGATTTCGTATTGCTCTTCCATCCAAAGCGGGCATCTGGATCAATGGCCGACATAATGCCTTTATTGGCCAGCAGACGCTCATCTTCCACGATGGCCTTGGCGACCTTGATCTTCTCCGAGATGGAACCCTCATGATCGGGTAACAAAGTCTCGACTGTCTCTCCAAGTTCCGCCAAGTAGTGAAGCATGATCTTCTCGGCACCCTCTTGATCCTTCTTCAACTCCGGTAACCTCGGGAGTTTCTTTTCAAGTTTTGGATGCTTTTTCACCACAATACGGAATAAGCGCTTCGCCGCATCTCGCAGTACTTCAAGAGGCTTTTGTTTTGGCGAAGCTGCCAGTGTATAAGTGGAATCCACGATGATCGTCTTTGATTTCACAAGTCCTTTTTCGATGCACTGACGTACAACCGATTTGAGTACCTCGTCTACGGCTCCGGCTCCTAACCGATGATTACGAAAGCGGGATAACTGAGAGGGGTCAGGAAGGGTATCTTCTGGATTTAAACCTAAAAACCACTTATAAGCGAGGTTTACCTGCGTTTCCTGAATGATGCGTTCATCCGAAAGATTGTAGAGAACCTGTAAAAACAGCAAGCGAAACAGGAGCTCCGGCTCGTTAGCTGGTCTTCCGTAATGCTCACAATAAGAAGAACGAACCAATTCATGAATGAACGTGAAATCGACGATTTCATTGATTTTACATAATGGGTGATCCACGGGAATCAGTTTATATAATTCGGCATGGAAGGATGCCGTGATTTGTTTAGAGGGCTGTAGCAATGGTTCCAACTCTTTCGTTTTCTTTTTATTGTACATCAAAACCCGGTGTCGAAGCGGCACTGGGTTTCAGCCTGTTGAAAACCTACTGTTTCGGAGGAGAAGCATGTTTCCAGGCGGAGCGACTAGCGGAGTCCAGCCGAGCGGAACAGCGAAGCCCGGGGAGACAGAAGCGCAATCCATGAGTAACCTTCGGAGCTGCGCGCCGTTTTGCGCTTCCCCCGGGATCGCTGTGGAGCGGACAGTTTCACATCCTTGCAGGACGTAGACCGGAGCGCAGATCGGAAACATGCTTCTCCCCACTACAGCTACATTCTCGATAATTGAAACCCCAGTACCTAAGGGCACTAGGGTTACGGTTTACAGATATTAGGTGGACTTTTGCAGGGCTCTCTCTCGGGGGCAAGCTTTTTGTTATGCTTTCGTTATTTGCCTTCCTTCAAAAACTGTTCAATCCGACTTTTAATAGAATCACGTACAACGCGGAAACGATTGATTATATCTTCTTCCGTGCCGCTGGCTTTAGCCGGATCATCAAAGCCCCAATGCCATTTTACTGCGCTATTGCCGGGAACCGCCGGGCAATGCTCATCGGCATGGCCGCAAAGCGTAATCACGTAGTCGGCGCGGGCAAGCGTATCGGGATCAATCACATCGGACGTATGCGAACGAATATCTACATTGTCTTCTTTCATTACACGTACCGCAAGCGGGTTTAGTCCATGGGCTTCCAGACCTGCGCTTTTTACCTCATAACGGTCTCCGCCAAGTGATCTCATAAAGCCTTCAGCCATTTGGCTGCGGCAAGAATTTCCCGTGCAAAGGAAGTAAATCAACGGTTTTTTCTGCATGACATCGCCATTCCTTTCATGGATGAAAAGTTGGTTTTCATTACGAAATGATCTGCAGCCATAGATACAAGCCCAGCAGTGTGATGAACAATGTGGGAATCGTCAAGACAATCCCGGTTTTGAAATACTGCCCCCAACTGATCGCAACTCCTTTCCGGGAAAGCACGTGGAGCCAGAGCAAAGTGGCGAGCGAACCGATCGGCGTAATCTTTGGACCGAGGTCGGAACCAATTACGTTTGCGTACACCAGTGCTTCCCGAATTATCCCGGATGTTTGCGTCCCCTGAATAGCGAGAGCATCGATCATGACAGTAGGCATGTTGTTCATGATCGAAGACAGGAAGGCAGATAAAAAGCCCATGCCGATTGTGGCAGCCAGGAGCCCTTGATCAGAGATTTTCTGGATGACATCGCTGAGCATGTCAGTCAATCCCGCATTACGCAACCCATACACGACGACATACATCCCGATTGAGAAAATGACAATCGACCAGGGAGCCTCTTTTATGATTCGTTTGGTGGCGATGACTTTACTTCTTCGTGAGATCAGGAGAAAGATCACGGCTGCAAGTCCTGCTGTAATCGATACGGGAACAGCCAGAAGCTCGTTCATCAAGTAACCAACGAGCAAAAGCGTTAAAATCACCCAGGATAGCCGGAACAGCCGTTTGTCTCTTATGGCTTCATGCGGCTTTTTCAGTTGTGACAAATCGTATTGTCGGGGAATATCTTTTTTGAAATACCAATACAAGACAAGCAAGCTGGCTCCAAGGGCAAAGAAATTCGGAATGATCATACGGGAAGCGTATTCGACAAAACCGATGTCAAAGTAGTCGGCAGATACAATGTTAACCAGGTTGCTGACGATCAGCGGCAGAGATGTCGTATCTGCGATAAAACCGCTAGCCATGACAAAGGGCAGGACCATCTTGTCAGGAAACTTCAATGCTCTGACTTGCGCCAGAACAATGGGGGTCAAAATGAGAGCAGCTCCGTCATTGGCAAAGAAAGCGGCTACTGCGGCTCCGAGCAACACGACATAGATGAACATGAGTCGCCCGTTCCCTTTTGCCAGACGGGCCATATGCAGAGCGGACCACTCAAAGAAGCCGATTTCATCCAGGAGCAGCGATATGAAAATAATGGCTACAAAGGCCAATGTGGCATTCCACACGATACCGGTGACGGCGACAACATCCGCAAAGCTGACAACGCCGCACAGCAAGGCCAGGAGGGCTCCTCCGGCAGCAGACCAGCCAATGTTAAGCCCCTTTGGCTGCCAAATTACAAAAATTAATGTCAAAGCAAAAATCAGAAAGGCACTCCAGATAGCGAACATGATTTAATTCAGTCCTTCCTATTCACAGGTAACCAATAACCCCTGCTGCTCCAACTTTGAAAATTCTTCGGAGTAATCAGGCAGGTTACCGAGTGCATGCGCTACTTGTTCCAAGCGTGCTTTATTGAGAGTGTAAAATACCCATTGGCCTTTTCTTGACTCGATGACAAGGTCCACACTTTTCAGGCGGCTCATGTGCTTGGAAATCGCTGGTTGGGATATGCCAAAGATCGGTACAAGCTCACATACGCAGCAGCTGCGAGTTTGCAATAAGGCAATAATTTTTAGCCTTGTAGGGTCTGCTAAAGCCTTTAACATGGCTACTACCTGTTTCGTGTCCATCATTCTCCTCCAATACCTCTTCTGATTCAGATACTAATATAATCATATGGTTATTTCAATATTTATTTGTTGTGTTCTTTGCAGGAAAATTGTTTGGCCAAGAGAAGCTGTTTTCTTTAGCTTGAGCAGTGTATTTCCTCTTTGACAGTAAAAATGTCATGATCCTACACCGTTTTTCTGCCTTACGACAATGTAAGCAATCTGAAAGACAATTCGATAGCGGCCCTTTCCCGTTCCCCTTACAATGAAGTCAGAAACGACAGCAAGAAAGGGGAGAACATTTTATGAAACGGGTTATTCATATGGTTCTCATAGCCATCCGATTAGTGGTAGACGCCAAATCTACGATTCAAAACAGCAGTCTCGAAGGAATCGTCAAGCTGTGATAACTGCTCGCATGAGGCGTAAGGAACGGCGCTCATTGTGGCCATTGCCAATCTGTTTGCTCTTCAGTCCAAAGTCGGATACGTACAAACCATGTTGAATTGCATCGCCATCTACATCGAGCATATTCGTGCAACCGGCCGAAAGCTGCTGGCGGATGGCCCGGTTTGCGATGGGGCCGATGGAATGGCTGTGGCGGCTCTTCACCTACGGGAGCGTCCCTGCTTTTGCAAAAAATAAGCAATAGATGCTTGTCTTTTCTTGTTTTGGGGAAAGATGTAAGCTATACTGATAAAGTAAGGTATTCATTACTGTGGTCAGAACCGGAGGGCAGTCCATTGAAAGTAGTTTTCGTTACGAATACAGCTCAACTGCATAGTAACGAAAACATATCGGGTGCTCTATAACCTTGCTTTTTGCCATGCTTGCAACGCGGCAGACAAACGCGATACGAAAGGTACCGATATGCCGGTGCCTTTTTTCTATTTCCAGTCATCTGGAGCGGGCTTCCGGCATGACGGGAGCGTTTGTATTGGAAAAAACGGAGCGCCGTATTGCGAGCGCTCTTTTTTATAGCTGCATGAAAGAGGCGAGCGCAAGCGGCGGCGTTCGTTTTTCCCAGAGGAGACGTCGGTATGTTTCGGCGTCTCTTTTTTGTTTGCCTGGTTCGGAAGAAAGTCTTGCTTTCCAACCAGGCAGGAACCAATCCAAAGGCAGCAAAGGAGGAATTTTTTTATGCTACTGCTGGAAGCGCGTCAGATTGAAAAAAGCTTTGGCGACAGAGTGATTTTTGAAGCAAAAAAACTGGAGGTATTCTACGGAGACAGGATCGGCATCGTCGGTCAAAACGGCGTCGGAAAAAGCACGTTGATGCATGTGCTTGCAGGGCTTACGCAGCCGGATGCAGGCCAAGTCAACTGGTACGGCTCGACCGCCTTGATTCAGCAGATCGATCAGGGGGAAGAAGCGGCGGAAACAACCGGGCACGCCAGACGCATGTGGGGCATCTCTCATATTCATTCGCAAATGAGCGGGGGCGAGACGGTTCGGCTAAAAATTGCCGCTGCATTGGAACAGCAAGCTCCGCTTCTTTTTGCGGATGAACCGACGAGCCATCTCGACATGACCGGGATTCGCCAGCTTGAGGAGTCCTTGCTCGCTTACGATGGAGCCGTAATCCTGATTTCGCACGACCGCGAATTGCTTGACACGATATGCACCCTTATTTGGGAAGTGGAAGACGGCAAGATAAGCGAGTACAAGGGGAATTACTCCGACTATCGCGAGCAGAAGGAAAAAAAGCGCGAACGGGAGTGGTTTGAGTACGAGGAATACCGCAAAGAAAAGGAGCGGCTGACTCAAGCGTTTACGGAGACAAAGCAACGGGCCAGCGAGATCAGAAAGGCTCCGAAGCGAATGGGAAACTCTGAGGCCCGCCTGCACAAAAGAAAAGCAAATGGCAAACGGGAAAAGGTGGAGAAAGCCGCTCTCGCCATGGAGAGCCGTCTGGCCAGGCTGGAAAAAAAGGAAAAGCCGAAGGAGCTGCCAAGCGTCAGATTTGATGTAAATCACTACGGAGAACAGCATGGACGAACGGTCATCCAGGTCGGGAAGGTTACCAGGCGTGTAGAAGGGAAAACGCTGTTTGAACAGCTTTCCTTCTCCGTCCGCCCCGGCCAAAAGGTAGCCATCATTGGGGGAAACGGCTGCGGAAAATCGACGCTCCTCTCCATGATATACAGCCAGGCGGACGGAATATCTGTATCTCCGAGCAGCAGAGTCGGGTACTTCAGCCAGAGCCTATCCATTCTTGATGAGAACAAGAGCATTTGGAATAACGTCAGGGAAAGCAGTCGCCACTCGGACACAACGATTCGCACGGCACTGGCCCGGATGTTGTTTACAAACGATGAAATTCACAAAACGGTATCGGTTTTAAGTGGTGGTGAACGAGTCAAGACCGCACTGGCGAAGGTTTTCCTCGGCGACTACAATGTTTTGCTGCTGGATGAGCCAACCAACTTTCTCGATATTCCTACGCAGGAAGAGCTGGAGCGGATCCTGCTGGAGTTTCCCGGAACGATCCTGTTCGCCTCCCACGACCGCAAATTCATCCAACGGCTAGCCGATGCTGTTCTCTGTCTTGACGAAGAAAAGCTCACACTTTTTTCCGGAACCTATCAAGAATATCTGGAACGGAAAAACAAGCCAAAACGAGGGCGGGAGGAAGAGCGGATGGTGTTGGAAACGAGACTGACCGATTTGATCGGCCGTCTGTCGTCGCCAAAGCTGGAACAAGCCGAGAAGGAGGAAATGGAGAGGGCTTACCGGGAAACTTTGAAACAATTGCGGGAGCTGGACCGTGAGTAAAGTTTGCATGTTGACATTAAAAAACTTTTAAAAGCATAATGTATAGGAAGTTTGCTTGTTACGTTTGTTTCGGCAATGCAGGAAGGGGAGAAAGTCATGACAGAAACAGAGTCCCTTTGGACGAGAAACTTTATACTCCTGGCGCTATCCAACTTTTTGTTGTTTATCGCCTTTCAAATGCTGATTCCCACCCTTCCGCTTTTTGTTACGGAGCGCGGCGGTGACCAGGTGGACGTCGGATTGGTGATCAGCATTTTTACCATTTCGGCGCTTCTGATCCGCCCCTTCGCTGGAAAAGCGCTCGATTCCATCGGAAGAATGCCCATACTCGTAGTGGGACTGGCGATTTTTTTCCTGTCCGTCTCCGGCTATTACTGGATGACGACAGTAGCACTTGTCCTCGTGGTCAGATTTATCCACGGCATCGGCTGGGGCATTGCTACGACGACCTATGGAACGATCGCATCCGACCTGATTCCGGCCCAGCGGCGGGGAGAAGGGATGGGGTACTTCGGGATGTTCGGCAATCTCGCCATGGCTCTGGGACCGATGTTTGGACTGTGGCTGGTTGAATCCAGCGGATACGGATGGTTGTTTGCCATCTCCGCGCTGCTTACGGTGGCTGCCCTGCTGATGTCCAAGTTTGTGAAGGTCAGTGAGCCTATCAAAGCTGAAAAACCGGCGGCTTCCGCACCTGCCCATTCTGCGGTGAGCGGATTGGTAGAGAAAAAGGCCCTGTTCCCCTCTCTGCTAGCCCTGCTGTTTGGCGTTACCTACGGCGGTATCGTCAGCTTCATCACCTTGTTTGGCCAAGAGGTCCACATCGCCAATGTGGGGCTGTTTTTCCTGTTCAATGCCGTTTCCCTGATGCTGGTTCGCCCCTTTGCCGGGAAGCTGTTTGACCAAAAGGGACACGTCTGGGTGCTGATTCCTGGTGCATTGATCGCGGGCATCGGACTTGCAGTTCTTTCCTTCAGCACATCGGCTGTCGGGCTGGCGCTTGCAGCCGTTTTGTTCGGTGCCGGTTTCGGTGCTGTTCAGCCTTCGCTGCAGGCATGGACGATCAACAGAGTGGAGCCGGGCAGGCGCGGTGCAGCGAACGGGACTTTCTTTTCCGCCTTTGATCTCGGCATCGGGATGGGGGCGATGGTGCTGGGCGCGGTGGCGAAAACAACGGGCTTTGCCCACATGTATCGCTTCTCCACATTGTTCGTGATTCTCTTCTTGGTGATCTACTCTGTGTATGTATGGCGACGGGTGGAGAGCAAGGAGAAAGCCGACATTCATCCATCTTGAGAAACAGCCTGGTTGCGCTTTTTGCGAGACTTTGGACGAGGACCGTCCGAATATGGTATAATGACGTATTGCGATAACCAGTTGGAGGTTTACTCTTTATGGCTGAAGAAACAGCTCGGTTTCCTAAAGTTGACATTAGTCATGAGATGAAAGAATCGTTCATTAGCTACGCGATGAGTGTAATTGTGAGCCGTGCGTTGCCAGATGTTCGCGACGGGCTGAAGCCGGTTCACCGGCGTATTTTGTATGCCATGCACGACATGGGATTGACTCCGGACAAAGCGTTCCGAAAGTCGGCAAACGTCGTCGGTGAAGTAATGGCCAACTACCATCCTCACGGTGACAGCGCCATCTATGAAACAATGGTCCGGATGGCTCAGGATTTCAACATGCGCTACCTCTTGGTTGAGGGACAGGGCAACTTCGGTTCTGTGGACGGGGACCCTGCGGCTGCCATGCGTTATACCGAATCCCGCATGTCCAAGCTGGCGCTTGAATTGCTGCGAGATATCGATAAAGAAACAGTCAATTTCACTCCCAACTACGACGGGCGGAAAGAAGAGCCTGTCGTACTTCCATCCCGTTTTCCCAACCTGATGGTGAACGGCTCTGCAGGTATTGCCGTTGGGATGGCGACCAATATTCCACCGCATAACCTGGTAGAAGTCATCGATGGCGTTGTTGCCATGATCGACAACCCCGATATTACCCTGCAGGATCTGATGAAGATCATCAAAGGGCCTGACTTCCCTACAGCGGGTGAAATTTTGGGCTACAGCGGCATCCGCCGGGCTTATGAAACTGGCCGCGGTTCGATTATCATGCGTGCCAAAACCATGATTGAGGAAGAAAAAGGAAAGCCGCGCATCATCGTGACCGAGCTTCCTTACCAGGTGAATAAGGCAAGGCTCGTCGAGAAGATTGCCGAGCTCGTTCGCGAAAAGAAACTGGAGGGCATTACGGATCTGCGTGACGAGTCTGATCGCAAAGGTATGCGGATCGTGATCGAATTGCGCCGCGACGTGGTACCGAAGGTTGTCTTGAACAATCTGTTCAAGCATACGCAGATGCAGAGCACCTTCGGCGTGAACATGCTGGCTCTGGTCGACAATCGTCCCCGCGTTCTGAATTTGCGGGATATGCTGTACTACTATCTCCAGCATCAGCGGGAAATCATCCGCAGACGGACCGAGTACGATCTGAAGCAAGCGGAAGAGCGGGCCCATATTTTAGAGGGCTTGCGGATCGCGCTCGATCATATCGATGAGATCATCAGCCTGATTCGCTCTTCGCAAACGACCGAAGAAGCGCGTGACGGCTTGATGAACCGTTACGGTCTAAGCTATGAGCAGGCTCAAGCCATTCTGGACATGCGCCTGCAGCGCTTGACCGGGTTGGAGCGGGAAAAAATCGAGAACGAATACCAGGAGCTCCTGGCAAAAATCGCCGAGCTGCGCTCTATTCTCGCCGATGAAAACAAGATCTACGCGATTGTCCGCGAAGAGCTTGAGGAGATCAAAGAGAAGTTTGGCGACGAGCGCCGTACGGTCATTACCTTTGACGAGGAAAGCATCGAGGATGCCGACCTGATTCCGGAAGAGGATGTGGTGATCACGCTGACGCATGATGGGTACATCAAGCGTTTGCCGGTGACTACCTACCGTGCGCAGAAGCGGGGCGGTCGCGGTATCCAGGGAATCGGCACCAAGGATAACGACTTTGTCGAGCATCTGTATATCACGAATTCGCACGACCACATCATGTTCTTTACCAGCAAGGGCAAGGTGTACCGGTTGAAGGGCTACGAAATCCCGGATCTCAACCGTACAGCCAAAGGCACTCCGATCATCAACCTGATTCAGATCGAAAAAGGGGAGCGGGTCAGTGCGGTCATCCCGGTAAAAGAGTTCAGCGAAGACAGGTACCTGTTCTTCGGAACGAAGAAGGGGATTATCAAAAAGACCGAGCTGGCAGCTTATGCCAACATCCGAAGGGGCGGTCTGTTTGCCGTCAATCTTCGCGAGGATGACGAGCTGATCGCCGTGCGCCTCACAGACGGCAATCAGGAAATCATCATGGGTACCCGCAACGGGATGTCGGTCCGCTTCAAGGAAAGCGACGTACGGACGATGGGCCGCAGCGCCACCGGGGTAAAAGGGATTTCGCTTGATGATGACGATGACGTAATCGATATGGACGTTATCAAGCCGAATGCGGAAGTATTGATTGTCACGGCGAATGGCTACGGAAAGCGGACCCCGGTAGAAGAGTACCGGATTCAGTCTCGCGGCGGCAAGGGAATCAAGACGCACAATGTAACCGAGCGGAGCGGGCACGTCGTTGGCCTGAAAGTCGTCGAGCCGGAAGAGGATCTGATGATCATCACCACCTCGGGGATCATTATCCGCACGGAAATGAAGGGCATTTCTGTCATGGGCCGCTATACGCAAGGTGTCAAGCTGATCCGTCTGTCTGAAAATGAACAGGTAGGTTCAGTCGCCAAGGTTCCTCCGAGTGATGACGATGAGGAGCCGAACGACAGGCTGGAAACCGAGTCAGATGAGCTTGAGCCGGTGAACAACGACGAACAGTCGGGTCCGGCTGCGGAAGATGACGGCCAAAACGGTGATCAAGAATAGACGATCGCTTGTATACTGATAAATTAGGGAAGGGAGTTCTGTCATGGGCAGATCCCCCTTCTTTTTTGTTTGGCACTGTCTTTTTTCCTTGAATTGGGTTTCATGTTGTCAACAAAATGGGAAAAGAGTACTATATCAGTAACAAATGAAGATTCGGAGGGTGGGAACCTTGCCCATCATAGAGGTAAAAAGTACGATTGCCGGAGCGACCTTGGCGGAGGATGTCCATACCATGCTGGGAGGGATTCTCTTTGTAAAGGGGACGACTCTGTATGAAAAAGAGGTAGAGGTTCTCCAGGCCTTTATGGTCGATCGGGTAGTGATAGAGGATACGGATGAACCGAAAACTTCTGCTGCTGACGAGAACCGAAGTGATTCAGCCACAAGCAAGGTTGTTACCGGTGGAACGAAAGAGAAAGAGCAGCTCCCTTTCCATACCTCGTTTGCGAAGGCAGTTTCAACGTTTAAAAACCTGGTGATCCGGGTGCAGGGCGGACAGAATATCCCTGTCATGGAAGTGCGTGAAGTAGTGACTCCTCTGCTTCAACAGGTACAGGATCAGCCCGAGTTTCTTCTGTCTCTGCATCGTATTTCGCGGGTAGACAGCTATGCGTATGAACATTCCATTGCGGTCGGTTTGATTTCCTATATGATTGGCAGATGGATCAAAGTGCCGGAAAAAGAATGGATGCAGGTGGCTCTAGCTGGAACTTTGCTGGACATCGGCAAAACAAGGATTGACAGAAGAATTTTGCAAAAGCCGGGCAAATTGACACCGGAAGAGTTTGAAGAGATGAAAAAGCATACGGTGTACGGCTATCAATTGATTAAAGCTTCCCCAGGTCTAAGTGAAGGAGTGGCCTTGGCAGCCTTGCAGCACCATGAGCGAGAAGACGGCTCAGGGTATCCTCTGGGGTTGCCGGGAGCAAAGCTTCACCTGTATAGCAAGATTGTAGCTGTCGCAGACGTTTATCATGCGATGTGCTCCAATCGCATATACCAGAAGGGGAAATCTTCATATGTAGTAGCAGAACAACTGCTGCAAGACAGCTTTGGGAAGTTAGATCCCCATATCGTGCATACCTTCGTCAAAAGGATAACCGATTTTGCTGCAGGAACATTGGTTGAGTTGAGTGATGGGACGATTGGAAAAGTCATTTTCACTGACAGCAATCAACCGACTCGCCCGATGATCGAGGCCAACGGACGCATCATTAACCTGGTGGAAAATCGGAATCT
>NZ_CP150171.1:25000-80000 GCF_037963895.1 Brevibacillus sp. FSL L8-0520
ATCGCATCCTGGGGCTGAAGTAGGTCCCAAGGGTTGGGCTGTTCGCCCATTAAAGCGGTACGCGAGCTGGGTTCAGAACGTCGTGAGACAGTTCGGTCCCTATCTGTCGCGGGCGCAGGAAGTTTGAGGAGAGCTGTCCTTAGTACGAGAGGACCGGGATGGACGCACCGCTGGTGCACCAGTTGTCACGCCAGTGGCACAGCTGGGTAGCTATGTGCGGAAGGGATAAGCGCTGAAAGCATCTAAGCGTGAAGCCCCCTCCAAGATGAGACTTCCCACAGCGTTAAGCTGGTAAGACCCCTCATAGACGATGAGGTTGATAGGTTCGGTGTGGAAGCGCGGCAACGCGTGGAGCTGACGAATACTAATCGGTCGAGGACTTATCCACACAAATCCTTACAGCATGCATATCCAGTTTTGAAGGCGCGAAGCAAGAAATCTTCCCGGCATGATAGCCGGGAGGATTTTTTCTTATATAGGCGATAAACAACATCTGCTTATTTGACAGCCGGGGTGTTGTTTTTTTGCATATGCCTCATAATAACTGTAGGAAAAACATTTGCATGATGCTCCAGAAAGAAGTCAATTAAAAACTGCTCTGCGTAAGAATGGGACAAAGTAAGTTCGCCCCACCATTCCGTATCATATCTGGACAGCATGCTAAGTACGTACAAAAGCAGATAATGGTTGGCCCACTCCGGAAGAGGAAGGGAGTCGTTATCCCCATTCCAAAAAAACAATGATCGCTCCCGTAAGCAAAAGAGTGGATGTTCGTCTAGGCTGGAAAAGGAAGAGAAGGGAACGACCATGGTTTTGCTTCCGTCACTTGACCACTGGACAGAAGCGAGCATGTCTTGATCGTAGTCAAACCGCTTTACGTATTGCTGGAATGTCTCTGGTGAATAAGCGAGTGGTCCTTTTGAAGCAGCAGGAAAATGAAGACGACAAAATATCGCGTTCGTTCTCGCGTCCGTCTCACTTTTCCAGTCAACAGGGACCCAGGGAGAGATATGTCCAATCGCTGCCTGTAGAGGTCCGTGCATGTCAGCCAGGTATGACATCAATTCCTGAATCCTGTAACGGTCCTGAAGGGGCGATACAGAGAGGAGATGAGCCAGATGGGAAAACAACCCTTCCTTTTGTGGACGAACCTCGTCCCTTAGGAATTGATAACCGTTCTTTTTGACTTTCCTCGTAGTCACACCGTGTTGAAGAACCTTGCTGTTCTGCGGATAGTCAGGATCGATGACGATGAGCCATCCCTTCAACAGATGAATACAGCCGTAGAACAGCAGCAAGGGCTTAATGGACAGGGGTGTCTTCGCGGCCGATTCATAAAACAAGCGTGCTTGTTTCCATGTGTATAGAAAACGCGTGCTTTGTTGAAAAGCGAGTCGCTCAGCCTGCACGATACCTTTGCTGTGATAGTGTTTGTATAAAAAAGCGCGTGCCGCCGGTTCTGTTTCCAGCAAGCGCAAAGAGGACCAGGCATCCATTTCCATCACCTTTCTAACATTCGTGTATGAGAGCGCTTTCTTGTTATTTTTTTTGATTTATCTGGATAATTGCTTAGATAACCGAACATTAAAAGGTTACCTTGACAGTAAATTAAGCCGTTTGTTACACTTGCATAAAACATTTTGGCGAAAGGAGCTCATACCTGTGCGGGAAGACAAATTCGTAAAAGAGGGCTTAACGTTTGATGACGTTCTCCTTGTTCCAGGAAAATCAGAAATTTTGCCTCGTGATGTAGATACATCGACAAGATTGAGCGAAAAGGTCGTCTTGAACATTCCGCTGATCAGCGCGGGAATGGACACGGTAACGGAGTCTGCACTAGCGATTGCAATGGCCAGACAAGGCGGAATCGGGATTATCCATAAAAACATGACAATCGAGCAGCAAGCCAGTGAGGTTGACCGGGTAAAACGCTCTGAAAGCGGAGTCATCACCAACCCGTTTTCCCTCAGTTCGGAGCACACCGTCGCAGACGCGGACGCGTTGATGGGCAAGTACCGCATCTCCGGGGTTCCTATTGTCGACAGCCAAAATCATCTGGTCGGAATTCTTACCAACCGCGACCTTCGTTTCGTTCATGACTTTTCGATTCCGATTAAAGATGTAATGACGAAGGAAAATCTGGTGACAGCTCCAGTAGGGACTACCCTGCAGCAGGCTGAAGCCATTTTGCAAAAATACAAGATCGAGAAGCTCCCGTTGGTGGACGAGCATAATGTGCTAAAGGGCCTGATCACCATCAAGGACATCGAAAAAGCGATTCAGTACCCAAATGCAGCCAAAGACCAGCAGGGACGTCTGCTGTGCGGCGCGGCTGTAGGTGTATCCGCCGATACTTTCGAACGAGCAGAAGCATTGGTGAAGGCGGGCGTTGACGTTCTGGTCGTGGATACAGCGCACGGACACCACATCAACGTCAGCAACGCAGTGAAAAAACTGAGACAAGCATACCCGGATCTCACCATCGTAGCCGGTAACGTAGCGACTGGCGAAGCCACTCGCGATTTGATCGAAGCCGGTGCGTCTGTCGTAAAAGTAGGGATCGGACCCGGATCAATCTGTACGACGCGCGTTGTGGCGGGGATTGGGGTACCGCAAATTACAGCCATTTACGACTGCGCCCGCGTAGCCAGGGAATACAATATTCCAATTATTGCCGATGGCGGGATTAAATACTCCGGTGATTTGCCAAAAGCAATCGGTGCAGGCGCATCAGCGATCATGATCGGCAGCCTGTTTGCCGGAACAGAAGAAAGCCCGGGCGAATTCGAGATCTTCCAAGGCCGCCGCTTCAAGGTATACCGCGGCATGGGCTCCATCGGTGCGATGAAAGCCGGCAGCAAGGATCGCTACTTCCAGGAAAACGCGCAAAAGCTCGTTCCTGAGGGTATCGAAGGCCGCGTACCTTACAAAGGACCATTGGCCGATGTCGTCTATCAACTGATCGGTGGCCTCCGCGCAGGTATGGGCTACTGTGGTACGAAAAACATTCAGGAGCTCATCGACAATTCCCGGTTCATCCGGATTACCGGAGCTGGTTTGCGCGAGAGTCATCCGCACGATGTTCAAATTACAAAAGAAGCGCCAAACTACTCTATTTCGTAGGACTATCGAATCAAAAACCCCTTTCCGTTTGCGAAAGGGGTTTTTTTCTAGCCATTCCTACCGGGAAACTAGTGGAAACAAGCTTCAAGTGGGGTTGCTTTCTATGGTACACTTACAAATGTGTGTCCGTGCCTTTAGTGGCCAAGACCGACAGAAGTGGGAGGGTGAGAGATTCAAATGAAACCGAGAACATGGACGAAGCGATTGACGGGTCTGTTCCTTTCTGTCGCTGTTTTTATCACTGCGTGGGGTTCCATGACAGCAAATGCAGGAGCTGCCCCGCAGGCTGACTTGCAGTTGGTTGCCAGTTCGGCGATTTTAGTGGAGGTTTCTACAGGTAAGGTATTATATAGCCTCAACCCTGACCAACCACTGCCACCTGCCAGCATGAGTAAAATGATGACGGAGTATCTGGTCAATGAAGCGGTAAAACAAAAAAAGATTACCTGGGACGAGAAAGTTCCGGTAAGTGAATATGCGTTTTTTATTGCTAAAATGTCAGATTCGTCGGGTGTTTACTTAAATTTGGGCGAATCACATACCGTAAAAGAACTGTATAAGGCAATGGCGGTGTTGTCAGCAAATGATGCAACTGTCTTGCTGGCTGAAAAAATAGCAGGCAGTGAACAAAACTTTGTAGCTATGATGAATAAAAAAGCCCAAGAACTGGGGATGAAGAACACAAAGTTTCTAACTTCAACAGGATTGCCGGCTGATGAATTAGGTCCCTACTCCATTCAAAGCGACCAAAAAGAAAACCTGATGTCTGCACGGGATTCGGCTATTTTGGCTAGAGCGTTGATCCGGGACTTCCCAGAAGCACTGGAAATAGCAAAAATTCCTCGTTTAACATTCCGGGCAGGTATGCCAAATGAAATAAAAAAGGCAAACTACAACTGGATGCTTCCCGGCCTTCCCAACTATTATGAAGGTGTAGACGGTTTAAAGACAGGGTATACTGCCGCTGCGGGTTATTGCTTTACAGGTACAGCAGTACGAGACAATATGCGTGTCATCAGTGTTGTAATGGGAGCTGGGGGTAAAAACGCAGAAATAACCAAGCGTTTTGTCGAAACGAAAAAACTGCTTGATTACGGCTTCAGCAACTTCAAGCTAACCAAACAACTCGACAAAGGCGTGCCAATCAAGGGGTATGAAACCGCTCCTGTGAAAAACGGCGTGGAGCTGACTGTGCCGGCAGTTACAAGCAATGCGGTAATGACTCTGACAAAAATCGGGTCAGAGAGCAAATTCACCCCAACCGTCACGTTCCAGGAGCTCACTGCTCCATTGAAAAAAGATCAGGTAATCGGAAAGGTAGCCTTTGTAGAAGAGGGAACAAAAGAAACCGACTACCTGCAGCCAGAGGACATGGCCAAGGCTGGAGTCGACCTCGTAGCTGGACAAGAAGTCGAGGAAGGCAGCTGGATCCGCCTGTTCTTCCGCAGCATCATCCAGTTCTTTAGCAATATTTTCAGCAGCTTAACCGGCAAATAAGGTTGTACCCAAAATCAAACTTGGATTACAATGGTGAATATTAAGACAGCCATTACAATGTGATGCAGGCATTACAAGACAATTGGGTAGGGGGCTTAGAAATGGTACAAGTAGGAACTTCCCGCGTTAAAAGAGGTATGGCGGAAATGCAAAAAGGCGGCGTCATCATGGACGTTGTCAATGCGGAACAGGCAAAAATTGCAGAAGCAGCCGGCGCTGTTGCCGTTATGGCACTGGAGCGCGTACCGTCTGATATTCGTGCAGCAGGCGGGGTAGCCCGGATGGCTGATCTGGGTATCGTGGAAGAAGTATTGAATGCTGTATCGATTCCGGTTATGGCAAAAGCTCGGATCGGACATTTCGTCGAAGCTCGCGTTCTCGAATCCATGGGTGTTGACTATCTCGACGAGAGCGAAGTCCTGACTCCTGCTGATGACATGTACCATATCAATAAAAAAGAATTCACTGTCCCGTTTGTCTGTGGCGCACGCGACCTCGGCGAAGCTCTTCGCCGCATCGGTGAAGGCGCGTCCATGATCCGTACCAAAGGTGAGCCAGGTACAGGAAACATCGTGGAAGCTGTTCGTCACATGCGCACCATGCAGTCGCAAATTCGCAAAGTGCAAAGCATGTCCTACGATGAATTGATGGCAGAAGCGAAAAACCTCGGTGCTCCTTACGATCTGCTGGAATACGTACACAAAAACGGCAAGCTGCCAGTGGTCAACTTCGCAGCAGGCGGTGTAGCGACCCCTTCCGATGCGGCTCTGATGATGCAGCTCGGCGCTGATGGCGTATTCGTAGGTTCCGGTATTTTCAAATCGGAAAATCCGGAGAAATTTGCTCGCGCGATCGTAGAAGCAACCACACACTACACTGACTATGAACTGATTGCCCGCGTCTCCAAAGGACTGGGTACAGCTATGCCGGGTCTGGAAATCTCCAAGCTGCGTGAAGCAGACCGCATGCAAGAGCGCGGATGGTAAGGTGACCGATCATGAAAATTGGCGTTCTTTCCTTGCAGGGAGCTGTCGCTGAGCATATCCGCATGCTGGAGGCAGCAGGTGCGACAGCAGTCGCAGTTAAAAAAGTGGACGAGCTTGAAGATCTGGACGGATTGGTCATTCCCGGCGGAGAGAGCACGACCATCAGCAAGCTGATGCATAAATACGGTTTTATCGAAGCGCTGCGCGAGTTTGGCCAAGCCAGAAAACCGATATTCGGTACATGTGCGGGAGCGATTTTGCTCGCCAAACGCATAAACGGCCAAGACGACTGCCATCTCGGATTGATGGATATCAAGGTGGAGCGCAATGCCTTTGGCCGCCAAAAGGAAAGCTTTGAAGTCGAGCTTCCTGTCGCAGGAGTAGCGGCGGATTATCCAGCCGTTTTCATCCGCGCGCCGTATATCATGGAAGTAGGCGAAGCCGGTCAGGTACTTGCCAAGTATGAAGAAAAGATCGTGGCTGCTCGGCAAGGACATTATTTGGCGGCAGCATTCCATCCGGAGTTGACGGAGGATGCACGGTTGCATCAATACTTCGTCGACATGGTGAAGGAATACCGCGGCTGATTGTCCGTAAAAGATGCATGTCCAAAACCGGTACCGATAATGGTGCCGGTTTTTTTCACGATCTTTACACAGGTATAGAACCTGTAGTACAGTTAACAATAGAAGATAACAAACAAGGAACGCGATGAAGAGACTAGTACTTTGCAAGCGCTTGGCCCAGAGAGTCGGTGGCAGGTGAAAACCGACCCAGTCTGCAAGGGAATCCATCTCTGAGTGGCAAAGGATCAACTTTGCCCGGCACCGCCCCGTTACGGCGGATTCAAGCGGGTATATGCCGGGAAACGGAAGCAGGCATATATCAACAAGGGTGGCAACGCGGGTTACCAACACTCGTCCCTTACCATAGGGGACGGGTGTTTTTTCATTGCGTGCAAGAAGAATCAACGATGTTGGAGGGGTATCTATGTTAGACGTAAAAGTGTTGCGCAACGATTTAGACGGAGTAAGACGCCGTTTGGCGGATCGCAATGAGGATATTTCTGCACTGGATCAGTTTGCCGAGGTGGATGAAAAGCGCCGCCAGTTGATCCAGGAAGCGGAAGGCTTGAAGAACAAACGAAATACTGTATCCGAACAGGTAGCGGTATTGAAGCGCAACAAAGAGAACGCTGACCATCTGATCGCAGAGATGAAGGAAGTAAGCGACCGAATCAAGGTGCTGGACGAAGAACTGCGCCAGCTCGATGAACAGCTTGAGCAAATTCTGCTGAGCTTGCCCAACCTTCCTCATGAGAGCGTTCCGGTAGGCACGTCGGAGGATGACAACGTCGTTGCCTGGACGTGGGGCGAGCCAAGAAAGTTTTCTTTTGAGCCCAAACCGCACTGGGAGCTTGGTCAAGAACTGGGCATCATCGACTTCGAAACAGCGGCAAAGGTGACCGGCAGCCGATTTGTTTTCTACAAAGGACTGGGTGCCCGTCTGGAGCGCGCGCTGATGAACTTTATGCTCGATCTGCATACGACGGAGCACGGCTATGAAGAGCTTCTGCCGCCGTATATCGTGAACCGGACAAGCATGACGGGAACAGGTCAATTGCCAAAATTCGAGGAAGACGCATTCAAGCTGGAAGGACCAGATTACTTCCTGATCCCGACAGCAGAGGTGCCGGTAACCAACATGCACCGCGACGAGATCATGGATGGTGCAGAGCTGCCTCGCTACTATGCGGCATACAGCGCTTGTTTCCGTTCGGAAGCGGGATCGGCAGGCCGCGATACGCGCGGACTGATTCGCCAGCATCAATTCAACAAGGTCGAGATGGTGAAGTTCGTCAAGCCGGAAGATTCCTATGAGGAACTGGAAAAGCTGGTGAAAAATGCGGAGAAGATCCTGCAGCTGCTCGGTCTGCCTTACCGTGTCATGAGCATGTGCACCGGCGACCTCGGGTTTACAGCGGCGAAAAAGTACGACCTGGAAGTGTGGATTCCGAGCTACAATACGTACCGGGAGATCTCGTCCTGTTCCAACTTTGAGGATTTCCAGGCGCGTCGGGCCAACATTCGTTTCCGCCGCGACAGCAAATCGAAGCCGGAGTTCGTGCACACATTGAATGGATCGGGACTGGCGATTGGCCGGACAGTTGCCGCGCTGATGGAGAACTATCAGCAGGAGGACGGCACCATCCTGATTCCGGAAGTGCTTCGTCCATATATGGGTGGTCTGGAGAAAATCGCTCCCAAATAATGCAGATCAAAATGATTTCTGGCTATCTAGAAAAGCAGTTTTCTGTTCTAATACAGAAAGCTGCTTTTTTGTCTGCAAAAACAAAGAGTTAAATGAGTGGCGGAATTTTTAGAAAATGTGTTGCACAACAGAAATGACTGTTATATAATAACTTCAAACATTACGAATATTGTATTAATACAGTTGATGGGAGGAGTTAACGATGAATTGTTATCGTTGTGAAGGAAACGGTGAGCAGAATTGTCCCCAGTGCGGCGGCGCCGGGCGCGATGATCACGGGTCAGCATGCCATCACTGCCATGGTGACGGATGTATCTCCTGCAGTCATTGCAGTGGAAGCGGGCTATTGGATTAAAGCCATTTTTTTTGAACCTACTGTACTATAATACACAAAGATTAATTTACCTGTATTATAACGTTTCCTGCACAAGGAGAGGAGGAGATCATATTGACTGCGATTCAAACCAATCAGTACCCGGCAGATGTTTTGATTACAGGCGAAATGCCGCCGCAGTACGCCGATATACTTACGCCGGAAGCGATCTCGTTTCTGATCAAGCTGGAGAGCGCCTTTGGCGGCAGGAGGAGTGAGCTCTTGGAGCTGCGCAGAAAGAAGCAGGAGTTCATCGACTCAGGGCAGCTTCCCGATTTTTTGCCTGAAACAGCCCATATTCGCAACGGCGATTGGAAAGTGAACGATTTGCCGACCGATCTCCAGGACCGGAGAGTGGAGATTACCGGTCCTGCCGGAGACCGAAAAATGGTCATCAATGCGTGCAATTCCGGAGCTCGGGTATTCATGGCTGATTTTGAAGACGCCAATTCTCCCACATGGGCCAATACGATCGAAGGCCAGATCAACATGCGGGATGCCGTAAGGAGAACGATTTCCTATACCAGCCCTGAGGGAAAACAGTACGCCCTCAAGGAGAAAACAGCCGTACTGATTGTAAGGCCGCGCGGTTGGCATTTGGATGAAAAGCACATAAGGCTTCACGGAAACCCGATGTCCGGCAGCTTGTTCGATTTTGGCCTTTATTTCTTCCATAATGCCCGGATATTGCTCGATTCGGGAAGCGGCCCCTATTTTTATCTGCCCAAGCTGGAAAATCATCTGGAAGCGAGGCTCTGGAACGACGTCTTTTGCTTTGCCCAGGATGAGTTGGGCATACCGCGAGGCACTATCAAGGCAACGGTTTTGATCGAGACGATTTTGGCCGCCTTTGAAATGGAAGAAATCCTGTACGAGCTGAGAGAACACAGTGCAGGGCTAAACTGCGGCCGCTGGGATTACATCTTCAGCTACATCAAAAAGCTGCGGAACCGGCCCGATGTGATTGTGCCTGACCGGTCAACGGTGACTATGACGGTGCCCTTTATGCGGGCGTACACGACACTGGCGGTCAAGACCTGCCACAGGCGGGGAGCACCATGCATCGGCGGGATGGCCGCACAAATTCCGGTAAAAAACGACCCGGCAAAAAACGAGGAAGCGCTGGCAAAAGTGAAAGCAGACAAAGAGCGGGAGGCGTACGACGGACACGATGGAAGCTGGGTGGCCCACCCCGGACTGGTTCCGGTGGCGATGGAAGTCTTTAATCGCCTGATGCCGGAAGCAAACCAGATCTGGTATAAGCGCGAGGACGTCCATGTAACTGCCGCTGACCTGCTGGCCGTACCGGAAGGCCAGATCACCGAAGAAGGAGTCCGCACCAACATCAGGGTAGGGATTCAGTACATCGAGGCATGGCTTCGCGGCTATGGCGCCGTGCCGATCAACAACCTGATGGAAGACGCCGCAACAGCGGAAATTTCCCGCGCTCAGGTGTGGCAATGGATCAAGCACCGCCGGGGTGTTTTGCCGGATGGCCGTAAGATTACGACTGCTTTGGTCACCCAGTGGCTGAGCGAAGAGCTGCAAACCTTGAAACAGCAAATCGGCCAGGAACGGTACGAAACCGGCAAATACAAGCTGGCAGGGGAATTGTTCCTCCAGCTGGTGACGGCCGACGAGTTTTCCGAGTTTTTGACCGTTCCAGGCTATGCCTATCTTGATTAAAAAAAGGGAGTGGGAGAAATGAACAAACAAGAGGCTATTCGACAATTAGAGGAAAGCTGGAAGACAGACCGGTTTAAAGGGGTGCAGCGTCCGTATACGGCGGAAGATGTAGTCAGACTGCGGGGCTCGGTCCAAATCGAGCATACGCTTGCCCGGATCGGGGCAGAGCGGCTGTGGCAGTTGCTCAACACGGAGCATCACATCAAGGCGCTTGGCGCTTTGACCGGGAATCAGGCGATCCAGCAAGTAAAAGCGGGATTGAAAGCCATCTATCTAAGCGGCTGGCAAGTAGCCGCCGACGCCAATCTGGCCGGACAGATGTACCCGGACCAGAGCCTGTACCCGGCAAACAGTGTCCCACAGGTGGTCAAACGGATCAATCAGGCACTGCAGCGGGCAGATCAGATCCAACAGTCCGAAGGGACGGGCGACACCTATTGGTTTGCACCCATCGTGGCAGATGCGGAAGCCGGCTTTGGCGGACCGCTCAACGTCTTTGAGCTGATGAAAGGCATGATCGAAGCGGGAGCATCGGGTGTACACTTTGAGGATCAGCTCGCATCAGAGAAAAAATGCGGCCATATGGGCGGCAAGGTACTGATTCCGACACAGGCGGCCATTCGCAACCTGGTAGCGGCCCGTTTCGCGGCGGATGTCATGGGTGTGCCGACCGTGATCGTAGCCCGGACCGATGCAAACGGAGCGTTTTTGATCACAAGTGACATCGACGACAGCGACAAGCCGTTTTTGACCGGGGAGCGGACACCAGAGGGCTTCTTCCGAATGAGAGGCGGACTCGATGCCGCGATCGCCCGCGGACTCAGCTATGCTCCATACGCCGATTTGATCTGGTGCGAAACGTCTGAGCCGAACCTCGAGGAAGCACGCCGTTTTGCCGAAGCGATTCACGCCAAATACCCTGGCAAATTGCTGGCTTACAACTGCTCGCCGTCCTTCAACTGGAAGAAGAAGCTGGATGAAGCAGACATCGCCCGTTTCCAAAACGAGCTGGGCGATATGGGCTACAAGTTCCAGTTTGTCACGCTGGCCGGCTTCCACGCCCTCAACTACAGCATGTTTGAACTGGCACGGGGCTATCGCGACCGCGGCATGGCTGCTTACTCTGAGCTGCAGCAAGCGGAGTTTGCGAGCGAGGCGTACGGCTACACGGCTACGCGCCACCAGCGGGAGGTAGGCACCGGGTATTTTGATGAGGTCGCGCAGGTAATTGCAGGAGGCACATCGTCGACGACGGCATTGACTGGTTCTACTGAGGAAGAGCAGTTTACTCACCATTAAGGTGTTTAATTAAAGTAAATAAAAAGGGAAAGGACCAGGGATAAGCTCTCTGGTCCTTCGTTTGCAAAATGCGCGAAATCGCCCTATAATAGAAGGAGTGTAAACGAATATGTCCCCGTAGCTCAGCAGGATAGAGCGTCAGTTTCCTAAACTGTAGGTCGGAGGTTCGAATCCTCTCGGGGACGCCATTGGAAAAGTAGAAATGGCGCGGGTCTTAGTCGGATGGCTAACCGCGCCATTCTTCTGTAAGTGCCTGTTTGCAAACATTTTACAAACTTTTATTAAACTAAAGTGCATGTTGGTACATTACAACTGAACGGCTGAACCCGAAAGGATGTAATTTGTAGAAGATACCGGAACAACTGATAAAATACAAGTATCCCTGTCTACGGAAGACAAACATAACCGGTAATTTAAGCCCTCCTACGGATGTAATAGTCTATGATTATTCTTCATTATGATATCTCCAGTTGGTTGTTTAGCTTTACTGTCAACATTAGATACCTTGGACCGATTCTTTCAACTTAAATATTGGTATAACCGAAAACTTTGGTGTGATTGATTGGATACTTAGAAAGGAACTGTCCACCCGATGTAAAGACTAGTTGCGAAAGCCAAATATATGGATCGGTTTTATAATCGTCGGAGAAATGATACCACCCTCGAACGCTATTGGAAATTTAAAAGATGTAAAGTGACTTAGATGTAGAGCGGTTATGTATGTCAACTGCAAATGAAAATTCCCCATTATCTGCACTCGAATTTTCCCCATTATAGGCAATAGGTTTGTCTGAATGATGCCCCCTCTGAGGGGGGCGGGTGGCGACCAAAATTCCGTTTATTCTGTTTTATCTTCGGTTGACTCGGGTCGAAAGAAACCTGCTTTTTTCTTCTCCTTTATGCGATAACTTTCCCCTTTAATGTTGATCGTGTGGGAGTGATGCAATAATCGATCAAGGATGGCTGTAGCAAGTACTGTATCCCCAAATATCTCTCCCCACGAACCATAGGATTTGTTCGAAGTAAGGATAATTGAGCCGGATTCATAACGTTCTGATACAATTTGAAAGAAAAAGTGAGCTGCGGTTTCATCCATTTTGCGATATCCAATTTCATCAATGATGAGTACATTCGGTTTTATAAATGCTCGCATTTTTTGTTTGATGCTATTGTTTTGATGAGCAATCTGGAGCGTCTGAACCAAATCATGAGCAGTTGTAAAGTAAACCGTCAACCCTTGTTTGATAGCTTCGAGAGCCAAAGCAACAGACAAGTGAGTCTTGCCGACCCCTGGCGGACCAAGTAAAATGAGATTCTCTTGTTGTTGTACAAACCGGAGGGTTGCCAAATCACGAATCCGTCTTTCATCAATGGAGGGCTGGAAACTGAAATCGAATTGCTCCAACGTTTTATGGTAGGGTAAATGAGCCAATCGCGTTTTCATGCGGATAAACCGATCCCTCTTGGCCATGATTTCTTCTTGCAAAAGCTTGTCCAAGAACTCCAAATACGATATATTCTGAGCAGCAGCTTCTTCTGCGTGGTGGTGAATAATTTCCGGGATTCGTACCCATCCCATCTGTACAAAGGCTTCTTCTAAACGGGCCTGGAGTATCATTGTACGATTACCTCCTCGTCAGCAAACTGCTCATAGACAGACAAATCACGTTCCACCACTTCGGGGCTTGGATTGGGAACCAAACGCGGCATAGGTTGGGGAGCCTTCGCGCCAATTTGGTTTTGAATCCCCTCGAAGTGTTTTTTATTGGTTATGACTTGCTTGGTACGAGTAGCTTTAGGATGTTCAGCGATGATCATGTTGCCCTGATAGATCCGGATATGGCCATTCTGGAGATCTTGTACTTCTACCGTATGACCTACATAAACATAGGGGACTGAATACCGGCTTCCTCCGTAAGAAACGAGTGAATCATTCGATACTCTTCGAGTATGGCGTTCTACCTCTTCGAATGGGATCGGGTTAAGTGGCTTCAACTGTTCGTGTTTCCATCGATCTACTGGTTTTTCATGCGTGGTGCCGTGTACCCGTACATTAGCCACCGTATCCAACCAATGACGTACTTGCTGATTCAAGTCACGAAGGCTGGTAAACGTCTGCACCCGAGGCCAAAAGTTCTTGCGAACATATCCTACTCCATTTTCCACTTTCCCTTTTGTTCGTGCACGGTAGGGAGCGCAGCGTCGCAGCGTAAGACCGTGATGGCTTGCAAACTGGGAAAATCGTTCATTCCACAATACATGCCCTTGATCGTCGTAACCGACAATGACGGTTTTCATATTGTCATACAAGCATGTTTCCGGTCTGCCGCCAAAGTATTGCATGGCACGCAAGTGGCAGCCGATGAGGGTATCAAGCCGTTCATTCTCTGTAAATTCCACATACAACATTCTCGAGTATCCCAAAACCATGACAAAGGCGTACAGCCGTTTATATCCACCATTCCACTCTACCTTAAAATGTCCCCAGTCTACTTGCGCTTGCTTTCCGGGTGCCGTTTCATAACGGAGCGTTGCCTTGGTCTTAACAACCGGGCGCAATGGTTCCATGAATGAGCGAAGGAGCCGAATTTGCCCTGGATAACCTTGGGCTTTGATCTCATCAAACAAAACGACAGCATTGAAGCAGCCTTCTTCCATTCTCGCTTTGATATAGGGTTTAAATGGATCGAGAATGCTTGTTTTTTTAACAGATCGTTGGTATTTCGAAGGCTCATCCTTTTTCAGCCACTTACGAATTGTTTTTCGATCCCTCCCTAATGAATCAGCAATTTGTGTGATATTCATTCCTCTTTGTCTCATGTCTTTGATCAAGTAAAACTCCCCATTCTTAAGCATATTTTCTCTCCTCCAGGGAGAGATTTTCTGCCGAAAGTGGGGAATTTTCAAGTGCCGTTATTGAGGATTTTAACAGTGCCGTTCACATGTAAATTAATTCGTAAAGAGAGCGAAAAAAAAGGTGAAGTGACTGTATTGGTCACTTCACCCATATATTTATTAATCAATTTCTCGGAAGTAGTCGTAAAGACCAGCGACAATTGCGAATGCCGCTCGCTCAACTTCCTCATCATCATCGTACCAGGATTGGTTGATCTTTCCGGTTTCAATTAATGCTTTTGCTCCAGCAACCTTAGTATCCCTCAATATTGCAAGGTCAGCCTCACCATACCCTGTATTACCCATAAAGGTTGCGTATTTTCTTGCAAGATTTTCAGCCAAAATCTTGGAAGCTTTTCCTTTCTCGGGATAAAGGACACCAACTCGGCTAATCAACCGCTCAGTATTTACATGAATACTAAGCAATACGTCAATACCCTTACCGGAGTACCTTTCATTAATGTATTTTACCCGCTTGTTGATATCGTCATCTAAATTTTTACCACCAAAGTCCTTATCACGAGTACGAGTCATGCAGACGGTTGCCCCTTCTTCTTCAAGCAGGTTTTCGAGAGCTTTACTAATCTTCAGAGTACAATCTTTTTCTTGTCGACCTTTATATGTCTTACCAGAAAATTCGCCGCCATGTCCTGGGTCGATAAGAATCTTTTTTCCACTCAAATCCATTTGAACTCCACCTTTATAAATGAGATAAAGTAATCTGGCCAGAAATTACTTTTCGTATATATAAAGTGAAGTTTCTAGTGATTTTACAACCCGGGATGAGTGTTTTATTTTTTTCTTATACTCTGGTAGTAATCCTCAATTTTCTTTTCAAACGTTTCCACCTTGCTAAAATCAATATTTTCTAACTTTGCTTTACCTCCCTCAAGATCACTTTTATCATAGTATGTTGTTTCTATAGTATCTTTCCATTCTTGGAGCAAATCCCCAATTCTGGTGGAATTCTGAGATAGGTAAATACCTTGTTGGTTATTTTGCACCTCGCTAAGCAAAGAGAAGACCTGTCTAAACTTATATGCTACGTTGTGAAGAGAGTCATTCCCCAAAATGCTATCAATGCTCATGGAATATCCATATATCTCAACTAGTTTCTCATCAATTTTCTTAAATGTTTGACTGTTCACATTCTCTGATCTGAGCATATCCTCAACTTCTTGGGAAGAAGTCAGTAATAGGAACAAATTGTGACCTACTGTAGATTCCAACTTTAACTCTAGATGCCTTTTGTCGTGGTGAAGGCTAAAAATATAAACGAATAAAACGAGGATTATTGCCCCCACTGTAAGCGCCATCTTTCTTATGATAATCAACTCCTTAAAAATGGATTTTTAACGTGGGTTAATCTACATGATGACCATGCAAGAGTGATTATATATTTTTTTCGATTGCCACATCAACTGAGATTTGAACTATTTACCAAAAATTGTTACTGCTAAACGGGTGTATTTTATGAGTTTAAGAGATTCCAGACTGGAGAGGTTATCAGAAAGAAGATAAGCCCTTCTCCATAAGAGGGGCCTTTCTGTGCAAACATTGCAAACCCAATTGCAAACCAACTTTACGGAATGAAAGGGAAGTTATCGGATTGAAACCGAGTCAAAATTTAACTGTAGCAAGGGTTTTGATAGACTCTCAGGTACTCATCGGCATAGTCCGGAATGGACGGTGTATAATTCCTAAACTGTAGGTCGGAGGTTCGAATCCTCTCGGGGACGCCATTGGAAAACCGCATTGTGCGCGGTTTTTTTATTTTACAATCGTGTTTTCCCACGAGACTATGAGTCACTTTGGATTATGTTGAAACCATCTTGACCTACTTTTGAAACAGAACTGAGAAGCCTTTTTCCCAAACCCATGATAATCTTGTACTGTAAGCAAAATATGGAAATCCACCCGGAATCAATCCGAGTGGCTTTTTTGTTTTCTTACCATCCGATATCTGGCTTTCTCGCTTATACGATTCAATGGGATGGTGATGCTTTCAAAGGTGACTTTATTTGTTAAATACTGAGCGTAAAAAGTAACTGTAAGCTTATCAACGATTGAGAGTCTTTTTACGTTAAATGTAAAACATTCCTGTTTTTATGCACATCTAAATTGAGAGTTGTAGAGGAATGGGTGAGGTATAGGTAGCAATTCTGGACCTGTTGGACGTAGATCCATCCAAGATAAGCGCTTCTTTTAATTTCATAGCCGAATTGAATGAAGGAGATGACATTGAAGATCAGGAAAACTGGTAAAAGGCAAACCCGAACCTTGGCCTTACGCTAAAGCCGGAAACTCTGAATGAGGAATGGGAGTCACGCAAGCACATTCCAAAAGAGCGGTCAGACTGCATCACAAAGAGGTTCAACATCTTTGTCAAACCTGATGCAGGAATCCATCCTTTCATTATATAAACCATAAATTTAAGTCGAGCTGAATAAATTGGTTGAAAATATCGAAATATGTACAATAATCAAGAACGAAAGTGCCTGTTAATGATGGGAATAGATTGATTCATCATGGAAAGCCTCAACTTCCCACTAAAAAGGAGGCTTTGAATTTTGGAAATCAATTTATTAAGGGATAATGCAATCCGAAACAATAAAGTCATCAAATTATTTTTGGAAATACCTGAGAACAAAAGTTTATATGATCAAGTAATTGAATCAAAACATAATGAGAATGCACTGAAAGAACTCAATAAACGCTTTGTTGACTTTTACTTGGAGATCAGACTTGTAAAATACATTTCGACCATAATTCATAACTCTGTAATCGAGTTGGATTTACGAAGTAGTAAAAAAGAAAAATCCCTATTGCCATATGATGAGACGATACACGACAAGCATTTCTCTACTACGAACACAGCCCAAGACACAATTCTCGACAATAAAATACCTATCGAATGTTTCAAATCACTTACTAAAAAAGAAAAAAACATCATCTATTTTATTTTTTATAAGGAGCTAAAAGAAGCAGAGATCGCACGGTACTTAAACATCTCTCAACAGGCAGTTTCAAAAACAAAGCGGAGGGCACTACAAAAGATCAGAGAAGAACTGAAGAAGGAGGAACAACGATGAAATTACTTCAATTGGTAAGTCGAGCAAAGGAACGTGACGATGAAGCGATGATGGTGATAATTCAAATGTTCGAACCAAAAATCAGGAAATCTCTGAGCGGAATAAATTACGATGTGAGAGAGGATTACAGACAAGAAGTGTGTATAAGGATCATTAGAGGGGTTAGAAAATACAACCTTGAAAAAAAACCAGATCTTATAGATTACATCAATGGGTTAAAAAATAGACGGATAGAAAAGGCTTAATAAAAAATCTCTGTTAAACAAAATCCGCCGTTTTATACGGGATAATCCAAGGTATGAAAAGGTTGAAATCGAAGTGCCATTTATGGATTTTGGCGATTTCCGACTTATCTATGGTAAGGGAGTAGTAACTCGAGTTAAAACTCGAAATGGCTGGATTCCAATCGAATAAAAATCCACAAAACAAAGAATGCTCGGGATAATATCCGGGCATTCTTTGTTTTGTGTGAACGATATAAAATAACCTATGCTATTGTGCAGAAAATACATTATGAATTTTTAACTCAGGATTATTTACTATTTCATAAACAACAGTTTCCTCAGTACTATAGCCATATAGTTTAAATAGATTTCCAGAGAGATAATGTCACCGCCGGGTTAAAATTGACCCAGGTTCGCCGAGTCTGTAAAATATTTTGTGTAAACTCTCAACCTCTAAACTACAATTAGGAGTAGAAAGGTTGGGAGATTTTTATGATGTCAAAAGAGCAGATCAAGCAGTGGATCAAAGAGAAAAACATGAAGTCAGTGGACGACGTACAGTCAGCGTTAAAGGATCTATTCGCAGACACAATCCAAGAAATGCTGGAAGCTGAAATCGAGTCTTCTCTTGGATACGCCAAGCATGACATGAAAAACAAGCGGACAACCAACAGCCGCAATGGGTATAGCAAGAAAACCGTCCGTTCTGAGTACGGGGATGTCGACATCCAAGTCCCTCGAGATCGAGAGGGTGATTTTGAGCCAAACATTGTAAAGAAACATCAGTCCAACGTGACAGGGATCGAAGATCAAATTCTTGCCCTCTATGCCAAAGGCGTATCCACACGCGATATCCAAGACCATCTGCAGCAGCTCTATGGCATCGAAGTCTCACCAACGCTCATATCGAATGTAACCAATAAGATTGTACCGATGATCAAAGAGTGGCAAAATCGCCCCTTGCAAGCGGTTTATGCTGTTGTTTTCCTTGACGCCATCCACTTTAAGGTAAAACAGGACGGAGCTATCGTCAATAAAGCAGCCTATATGGTAATTGGTATTGACCTTGACGGTCATAAAGATGTGCTTGGGATCTGGATTGGGGAGAATGAATCGGCAAAATTCTGGCTGCATGTACTCAATGAACTGAAAAATCGTGGGGTCCAGGATATTCTTATTACAAGCGTCGATAACCTTCGTGGCTTTACAGAAGCCATTTCAGCATGTTATCCGAAAACGGAGATTCAGAAGTGTGTCATCCATCAAATCCGAAATTCCATCAAATATGTTTCCTATAAGGATCTCAAAAAGATCACGTCCGAGCTAAAACCCATCTATAAAGCTCCAACGGAGCAAGCCGCGTTGGAAGAGCTTGAGCAGTTTGAACAAACCTGGGGCAGTAAATATCCCTTGATGGTTCGTTCCTGGCGGAATAACTGGGACGAGATCGCCACTTTCTTTAAATATCCTCCCGAGATTCGAAAGCTGATCTATACAACTAACGTCATCGAGAGTTATCATCGACAGCTTCGAAAGGTGACAAAGGGAAAAGCCATGTTTCCCACAGACGATGCCCTTTTGAAGATGTTATATCTCGTAACCATGGATGTTCTGCGAAAATGGACGGGACGAGTCCAGAACTGGGGCCAGATTCTCTTACAGCTATCCGTTTTCTTTGAAGATCGGGTACAGCCGTACATCCGTTAGCAAATGAAAGGCTTCATCCCCGAAGGGATTATCTTTCTCTCCACCAACGCGTCAAGGGTTCGCTTCGCCTCACGCCCTTGACTCTATTGGCTCCGAAAAAGATGTCCCAATTAGGAGAGGCCTGCAAAATACCTCTTTTGAGGTTTGCGGATCGGGTAACCCACACTATTTTTTACAAAAAAGGACTTTAACGAAAAATGCAGCCCATTCTCCTTTAAGAGGCGGGCTGCATTTTTTCTGCCAATTTTATCATCCGTTTTACATTTACGACGAAAGTCGTAAGTATTGCCTGTATTCGCATACGAAAGAGACCACGGTACTTGGCCTTGGTCATCCCATGATACCTTTTTAATTCAGCATTTTTGTGCTCAATAATCGATCTGCGACGAATACGTTCTTTGAACGTATCGCTGTTTTCAAACTCGATTTGCGCCTTGTAGGTTTCCGCCACGATCCGGATGGAGTAGGTCTTGCTCTTCGCTCCTGGTTTGAAACAGCCTTCCCTAAGTGGGCATGTCTTACATTTCTCCGTATCGAAGTAGAAAACGAGAGAACGACTTTTGCCACTCTTGCTTCCTTGGACAGCCTTTCGGATACTATGTTGTCCTGCCGGACAAATAACAAAGTCTGCATCCTTGTTGTACTCAAAACCTTCTTGCCTTAGCCCTCCGTTATGTACGATTGGGTTTAGTGGGACGACGGGTTGAATCTTCTTGGCTTTCATCTCGTCCAAGTTATCTTTACCCGAATATGCGGTGTCAGCAATCACTTCTTGTACTTCTATTCCTACGTCAAGCGATTGGTTCAAAAGTTGTTTGAATTGTTTTCCGTCATCCGTACTTCCTCCGGTGACCTCCACAGCCGTAATGATTTCTTCTTCGGTCATGGCAATATGCTCTTTGTAGCCAAAAAAGGATTTCGTATTACTCTTCCATCCAAAGCGTGCATCTGGATCAATGGCCGACATAATACCTTTATTGGCGAGGAGACGTTCGTCTTCCACGATGGCCTTGGCGATCTTGACCTTCTCCGAGATGGAACCCTCATGATCGGGTAACAAAGTCTCGACAGTCTCTCCAAGTTCCGCCAAGTAGTGAAGCATGATCTTCTCAGCATCCTCTTGATCTTTCTTCAACTCCGGTAACCGTGGGAGTTTCTTTTCGAGTTTTGGATGCTTTTTCACCACAACACGGAATAAGCGCTTCGCCGCATCCCGCAGTACTTCAAGCGGCTTTTGTTTTTGTGAAGCTGCCAGTGTATGGGTGGAATCCATGATGATCGTCTTTGACTTCACAAGTCCTTTTTCGATGCACTGACGTACAACTGATTTAAGCACCTCATCCACGGCTCCGGCCCCTAACCGATGATTACGAAAGCGGGATAATTGAGAGGGGTCAGGAAGGGGATCTTCTGGATTTAAACCTAAAAACCACTTATAAGCGAGGTTTACCTGCGTTTCCTGAATGATGCGTTCATCCGAAAGATTGTAGAGAACTTGTAAAAACAATAGACGAAACAGGAGTTCGGGTTCGTTAGCAGGTCTTCCGTAATGCTCACAATAAGAGGAACGAACCAACTCATGAATGAATGTGAAATCTACGATTTCATTGATTTTACGTAAAGGGTGATCCGCGGGAATTAGTTTATATAATTCGGCATGGAAGGATGCCGTGATTTGTTTAGAGGGCTGTAGCAATGGTTCCAACTCTTTCGTTTTCTTTTCATTGTACAACAAACCCAGTGTCGAAGGGGCATTGGGTTTCAGCCTGTTGAAAACCTACTGTTTCGGAGGAGAAGCATGTTTCCAGGCGGAGCGACTGGCGGAGTCCAGCCAAGCGGAACAGCGAGCCCGGGGAAACAGAAGCGCAATCTATGAGTAAACCCCGGAGCTGCGCGCCGTTTTGCGCTTCCCCCGGGATCGCTGTGGAGCGGACAGTTTCACATCCTTGCAGGACGTAGACCGGAGCGCAGATCGGAAACATGCTTCTCCCCACTACAGCTACATTCTCGATACTTAAAACCCCAGTACCTAAGGGCACTAGGGTTACGGTTTACAGATATTAGGTGGACTTTTGCAGGACTCTCCAATTAGGGGGATGAAACCTGTTCATATATCGGTTGATTGAGTTTACACAAAAATCTTGACAGACCCGGTTCGCCGGAATGAAAATGACCCACCCCTGTAGAATACCTCTCTCTGAAATTACCGACCAAAGTAGCTTCAGAGGGGAGACATATGCTAAGGAGTGGGACTGTGATCAGATTACACGAACTTCAAGTGAGCGGCAAGAGTATCCGCGAAATCACAAGGGAAACGGGTCATTCCCGTAATACCATACGAAAATACCTCCGCGCAGAAGGAATTCCGGAACCTCGTCCGCGTAAGAAGAGAGTCTCAAAACTCGATCCGTTCAAAGCCTTGCTGGATCTATACCTCGAAAAGGGAATTTTCAATTGTGAAGTGCTGCTGCGTCTCTTGAAAGAGCGAGGTTACACGGGGGGCATTACGATCATCAAGGACTATGTGAAGCCCCGTCGACCTCCAAAACAGGCACCTGCGGTGCAACGCTATGAGACAAAAGCCGGACACCAAGCCCAAGTGGACTGGAAGATTTGCGAGTACATCGATTTAAACGGTGAAGTGCGTAAAATCCCCGTTTTTACGATGGTGTTGGGTTACTCCCGAGCGATGTACATCGAATTTACAAAGCGCTGTGACATCCACAGTTTCTTACGCTGCTTGATGAACGGTTTGGAATACTTCGGCGGTGTTCCAAAGACCATGCTAACCGACCAAATGAAGACCGTTATTCTTGGCATGGGCGATGATCGAAAGCCGAGATGGCATCCGTTGTTTGAAGATTTTGCTGCGGCTATCGGCTTGATCCCCAAAGTTTGCCGCGTACGACGTCCCCAAACGAAAGGAAAGGTCGAGAGAAGCGTTCAGTTCATCGAGCAGAACTTCATGCCAGGGCGATCATTCACCGATCTTGGTGACCTAAATCGCCAAGCCAGACACTGGTGCGATGAGCAAAACCGTCGTATCCACGGTACAACTGGGGAAAGACCGATCGATCGCTTGGCACAAGAGAAGCTCGGTATGCTTCCGTCTCCGGAACGATGGGCAAAGTACCGGTTTGAACCGAGGAAAGTAAGCCGTGACGGATTTGTGAGCTACGACGGCGTTCGTTATGGCGTTCCATGGCGGTATAGCGGACGTGAAGTAAAGGTACGAGAGGTAAACAGATTCGTCGAAATATACTGCGAGAAGCAGCTCATCGCCCGGCACGAGAAGCAGTACCAATCCCGAAGGCTAGTGATGTGTGAGGACCAATACACGAATTTGAGTACAGCTCAGGGATATGCTTATCCAAAGCCGCAAGGCGTTCAGATTCCTGTACAAGACGTGGAAGTGCGTCCGTTGGACGTGTATGAACGTCTTGTGGAGGTGGGCGCATGATTGAGCTCGAACAAGCCCGCCAGCGTCTGGAGGAACTTGGTTTGGGTCAAGCCGCCCAATCGCTTGATGCCAAGCTGGAAGCTGCCAGCCGGAGCCAAAGCACGTATCTCTCTTTCCTCAATGATCTACTGGACGCTGAGATTCAGGATCGCCAGCGCCGAAATGTAGAGGTCCGCATGAAGCTGTCTCACCTCCCTTATCGGCGTACGCTCAACGAATTCGACTTCTCGTTTCAACCGGGGATTGATGAACGACTGATTCGTGAACTGGCTGCGCTGACGTTCGTTGGGAGGCAAGAAAACGTGTTGTTTCTCGGGCCTCCCGGCGTGGGGAAAACGCATTTTGTGTTTTGCAAGTAGAAAATGCTCAGCTTTGCAGCCAAAATTGCCTAAGCACTTGCCAGCCGTTTGAAACTACAAAGGAATCCTATCCATTGCCTGTTTGAAGCGGAAACTCTCACCTGTGAATGAGAGGATATGAGCGTGGTGTACCAGACGATCAACGAGCGCCGACGTGAGCTTCGTGTCTCCAAACACCGATGTCCATTGGCCAAACTCCAGGTTAGATGTAACGATCACACTCTGTTGCTCATAGCAATCCGCAATCACGTTAAACAATAACTCAGAACCGGTTTGGCTGAACGGCACGTAGCCGACTTCATCGAGAATAAGTAAATCTATCTTTTTCAATTTCTCGCGAAATCGGCTGAGTGTTCCCGCCACAAATTTTTCCTGAAGTACAGAAACCAAATCGGAAGCCCGGTAGAACTGTACCGCCTTGCCCCGGCGGCAAGCCTCCACGCCCAGTGCCGTTGCCATATGGGTTTTCCCTGTGCCGACGGCACCCATTAAGAGTAAATTTTCTTTGCGTTCGAGCCAATCCAATTCCTGGAGCAGCTCCGGACTACTGCCACTAGGGAAAGAGATATGGTCATACACATACCCCTCGAAAGTCTTAATATGCGGGAACCCCGCCTGCTGAACAAGCTTACCTAACTTGGCACGGCGGCGGCCGTCCAGTTCCGCAACAAGGATTTGCTCCACAATGCTACGAATCTGCTCATTCTGTTGAACGGATACGTAGTCCACGACATGCGCCAATCGGAGTTGTCGGCACAAATCTCCCAATGCCGTCGGCATCTCAGCTCACCCCCACAAGTTGATCATAGCGTTGGAGAGAACCTTCTACGCGAGTTCCCGGAGGGGACAACGTCTCCTCCCACGTGACAGGGAGGTCACGACTGCCATATTTTACGCCTAGCACGGCCGTGATGCGCGTAATCGGTGTGTCTTGGCCTAGTAGAGCAATTACCTCTTGAATCTGTTCGATGGTGTAAATATCACACCAGTGCGACATTGCCTGAAGACGATCTTTTCGCTCTGTTAGATCCTTCACGGTTACATACCCTTGCAAGATCTCCGGTAGCATACGGAGAAACTGCGAGTGCGTTACACTACGTGGTTTTTTCAGCCATCCAGCGCATACTTGTGACCACGGAATGTCTACATTTCGTCCCGTATAAGGTCTGGGTACTTCCCGAATTAGCTGGTGTTGGCCGTTTAGAATGACAAGGCGATCCCAAAACGTTTGGATCAGTACCTCACTGCCTGGCGTTGCCATCCCCAGCAACGGAACCGTCAATTCATCCTTCCGAATCTCTCCATACTTATTCACCACTGCAGCACCCAAGCGAAAAGCCTCAAATCCATGCTCCGGCAAGGTAAGCAATTTACGGCGATCATCCTCCCATAGATCTGCGATGCAACGATTTAGGGCATAATGCTGACGACCACGATCACGGCTAGCTTGCTCGGCGAAGTAGGCAACTAACTGTTCATGGCTTTCATAGATGGGAATCGGCACTGCCCAATTGCGCTTGGAGTACCCGCATTTGTTCTCCACGTGCCCCTTCTCATGACCACTGTATGGGTTGCAAAAGACAGCTTCAAACCGGTAGTGAGCGCAGAATCGCTGGAAGCCATCCGTTAATTGCCGTTCGCCCTGCTTCTCGATATGAACGACGGCAGCGGAGAGATTGTCAAACCAGATTCGCTGAGGAACACCTCCCATTTGTTCAAAGCACAGCTTCATCGCCTCCAAAAAGCATTCCTGATTCTCCGCTGGTGTCGGATAGACGAAAGCGGCATTGCTGTACGGAAAAGACATTACCAGCAGTTTGTATGTGACCAATCGATGATCTCGGCATACCTCAATGGTTGTAAAGTCCACTTGTGCCTCACCCGGTGGATGTTCAAGCCGTTCGTACGTTTTGGCACGGTCCAGTTCCATTTCACTTTTTCGTCTCTGCACATAGGCCAATACTGTACGTTGTCCACCTGTAAACTGATGCTCATCGCGCAAACGTTGGAAAATGCGCACACCTGTGTGTCGCTGCTTACGGGGGACCAAACGGTCCTCCTCTAACCAGGTATCGACGATCTCCATAAATGGACCCATGACAGGACTTCTGCCCTTTCGTTTTGTCATCGAGGCATTCCAATCGGTTTTATCGGCATATTTTTTGGCAGTCCGCCAGTGAACACCTACGCGTCCTGCAATCTCGTTTACCGAGCATCCTTCTACTTCGCGTAAAAACCTGATATAGTGTTGTTGAGGCATTTTCAGCATCCTTTCCATTCTCCTTCGCTAAGTTGTCCCAAACCTAACGGTAGGAGGAATTATTGATGCTGACAAGTGCCTTTTTTGTATTTGTTTTGAGCATTTTTACGCTGCAATATTAGGCATTTCTATTGTGCAATAAACAGCATTTAGCCGTTGCTATCGCTATGGAGGCCATTGGACAAGGATTGCCTGTGTATTTCGTCTCTCTCGCGCAGCTCGTGGGCGATTTACGAAAAGCTTATGAAGAGAATCGCCTGGACAAACGAATGAGGGTATATCTCAGGCCACGCATCCTCATCGTGGACGAGGTGGGCTACCTCCCCCTCGATCCGCTCGCTGCAAACCTGTTTTTTCAGTTGGTTTGTGCACGCTACGAGAAAGGAAGCATGATTCTGACTAGCAACAAGAGCTTTGGCGAATGGGGCGAACTCATGGGCGATCCCGTTCTTGCTACAGCTGTTCTCGACCGCTTATTGCATCACTCCCACGTCGTGAACATCCGGGGGAACAGCTACCGGCTCAAAGAAAAACTAAAAACCGGAATCTATTCGACACCAGGCGCACAGGTGGGTCAAAATTATACCGGCGCTCGTGGGTCAAATTAATTCCGGCGTTGACAGATAAATCATTTCTACAAGATCACCATTGCTGTCTTCCAATTCTATGAAATACTTTTGCTTATTACCACTGCTATTAGACTTTTTAATATCAGACGCGAATCTTCTTTTACTGAATTCCATCTTCGTGAAATCATTCAATACTTTGTCTATAGTGTTTGGATCTGTTACATGTATTTCTTTACTGCTATTTCTAATGTAAATTGAAGAGATTTTTTCTTTATCAAATGTGATAATTTCATCAAAGGACCAATTTTTAAAACCTGGCAAGTAAATGAAATTGTTGAGAGCAATAATGAACACAAGAATTAGCAGAAGAGAGGCGAGTAGGGTTCTTATTTTTTTCATACGTGACACGTCCTAAAAAATAAGTGTGGAACCAAACCCGATTATAAACCAAATATTAGGAGTGAATCTCCATTTTTCAATAGTAAGTCCACATGTCAGCCTAAAAAATAACCTCTGGCGAAAACATCCATGTCATTCACATCGACCGGAGAAATCCCTTCCGCATAAGAACCACTTACATTTTTTGTGCCGTATTTGAAAAATAGCGCTCCTGTTGATTTATCTACAAGGATTTCATAAGGTCCACTCAGTATCCAGTATCCCGCTGTCTCACCCTGATAGGAGATATTGTTTATCCTTTGTTTGATTTCAGCTAATGTCCTATTGGAAGTATAGCTGCCATCCGCATATTTCCCATTTTTCAAAAATGTTGCGAATGCCTGGATCATGGCGTTGCTGGCTAATTGGATTGCCTTTTCCTTGGTTACATTTTTCGCTCTGGTATCAATCGATAGCAATGGATTTGTAAAGGGCATAATCCCGATCGTATAGCTGATGTCTGCACCAAATGCTTCTGCGACGGTTCTTAAAGGGACATATACTCGATTGTCAATCAATTGTGCAGCTAATGGTAAGACGACTGGTTTGCCATTGATGACTGCATTTTGATCTCCTGCTTTTAGTACTATTTTTTTGCCTGTAGATTCTATGACTACCGTATTGTTCTTCGCATCCCAGTTCACCCGGCCCCCCAATTCTTCGGTGACAAGTCTGATGGGAACTAGCGAATAACCATTTTTGATTGTAATATCCGCGTTAGGTATAAAATTATTGTTTATCATCAGGAATGGAAATGTATCTACTTCATTAATCGTTGTCGTTGCCCCATTTTGATACGTGATTTTTTGGACCCAATGTTTCCCGTTTTCAAAATCGGTAAGGTTTGGGTCAATCGTACATTGATACCAATAGTTGTTTTGCGTTTGCCCGAAAGCTGTAAGCGGCATAAGTAAACTGAACACTACGAATAGCAGACTTGTTAACTTCCTCATTGCTTTTCCCCTCCTCAGGGCATCTCTTCTTCAGTGGTCAGTCTACACTCAAGGGCTGTTTACAGTATTTTTACTGCACCACCTGTCGGGATATTCGGAGAAACCTCTGGCCAGCTTCACTATGGTTTCAGATGAGTAACCGGTGATATAATCTTGATCAACTTTTGAAACAGAACTGAGAAACCTTTTTCCCAAACCCATGATAATCTTGTACTGTAAGCAAATATGGAAAGCCACCCGGAAGCAATCCGAGTGGCTTTCCCGTTTCTTACCAAGCTGGCTGAAAAAAGGGCCGATGCTTCTTCCGCCTGTCATTCACACGGAAGAATATCAAGCTCCGGTTGCCGAGCTTTTAGCCGCACAAGTTGAACAACAATAGCGGACGCCATTCCTCAACTACGAGTGAAGGCGTTTTTTTATGGGGAGCTGCGGCTCCCCGACTTTTTTTCCTAAGGGAGGGATGATAAGCATGAAAGACTCAATCATATCTGGTGCAGCTGGCGCCGCTTGTATCTCGGCTTTTCATTTTTTATACGGAGAAAATCCCGTGAGGATGTTAATCATGACATGGTACGTCTTTCTGATCGCCATGGACTGGATAGCGGGATACAGGGCCTCCAAAATTGATGGTTCTTACGCATCCGAATACGGAATCAACGGGGCTTTTCGGACAGCATTCCTGCTCTTCATGCCGGCAGTAGGTCACCTGATCGATACGGTAATCGGAACACCGGGGATTGGCTTTGGTTTTCTGATTGCGGCATTCGGCTTGCACATTTGGAAAAGCATGACGGCCAATGTGGTTCGAGCTGGTTGGGAAAAGTGGGTACCGGAGTGGGCGATGAATGCCGTTTCGGATGAGATCGAACACAAGCTGGCCAGAGCCATCAAGCGGAGACAGGAGAAGGAAAAGTATGGGGATGGTGATATGTCGTGAAGATAGCAATAGATGCAGGACACGGCCCGGAAACACCGGGAAAGCGAACGCCGGACGACAGCATGCGGGAGTTCCACTTCAACAGCGTGGTCGCCCGTTATGTCCGTGATGAATTGAAACAATACGATGGGGTAGAGACGCTGTTTACCCACGCTGACGACGGCAGCCGGGACGTGCCGTTACAGGAACGCACAGACAAGGCCAACGCCTGGAGGGCAGATGCATTCGTCTCCATTCACGCAAATGCCTTCGGGAATGATTGGAACGACGCAAACGGCATCGAGACGTTTGTCTACACATCGCGGCCTCCCGCAGCCGTAAAGCTGGCCGAAGCCGTTCAGCGTGCGCTTGTCCTCGCTACCGGCCGGAAGAACCGCGGGGTCAAAGCAGAGAATTTCCATGTGCTGCGGGAAACAAACATGACCGCGATCCTCGCCGAGTGCGGGTTTATGACCAATAGGGAAGAAGCTGAGCTGTTGAAGAGCGATACGTACCGGCGTGCGTGTGCAAGAGCGATAGTAACCGGGCTTGCTGAAGTTTATGGGTTGAAAAGGGCAATCGCTGCAGGTACGCTGCCTCAGAAGGTAACGATTGAAATAAACGGAGTTCGGCTTTCGGCTCAGGGGTATCTCCAAAACGGAGTTTCCCTCCTGCCTGTTCGAGCGGTTGCGGAAGCGGTTGGAGTGGTTCCTGCATGGAATCCAGCGGCGAAGCAGGTCAGCGTAAATGGGCTTGCTTTGAACGGAACGATTGAGTCCGGGACGGCATATGCTTCCGCTCGAGAGCTCGCCTCGGCACTTGGCTTGAAGGTGGAATGGGACGGAGCCACAAAAACTGTAAAACTGTCGAAAAGCTGCATATGTCGATGAAAAAATGAGAAGAGCCCTCCTGCGGAGTGGTCAAGACCCCATTTAGTGGACAGTAAGAAAAAACCCGACCGTTAGACCGACAGCTGACGTCTGAATTCAACAGGCGTCAGCCTTTTTAATTTTCGTTGTGGTCGACTTTGGTTGTAGAATTGAATATATTCCTCAATTCGCCTTTGTGCCTCATCCACACTTCGGATATCATAAGGGTAGAGCCCTTCCGTTTTGAGATGCGAGAAGAAGCTCTCCATCGAGGCATTATCATAACAGTTGCCTCTCCGAGACATGCTGATTTGGGCGCCAACCTTCGGCAACATGTCGTGGTAAGCGTAGGACGTGTACTGGAATCCCTGATCGCTGTGAACGATCAGTCCAGTCACGTCTTTCGTCTTTTTAAAGGCTTTCTCAAAGGTCCGTAGGACCAACTGATTGTCGTTGCGAACTCCAATGTGGTAAGCCACAATCTCATTATTAAACAAATCCTTAATAGCAGACAGGTAGAGCCACGTATCCGCGACACGATACTGTGTGACATCGGTTACCCATTTTCGATTAGGTGCATCCGCTTTGAAATTCCGCTGCATCACATTCTCAGCGACTCGTCCACCTTCGGTTGAAGCATAGTGACCTCGATATTTGCGGCGTATTCGAGAACGGAGCTTCATTTCTTGCATCAGACGTAGTACCTTCTTATGGTTGACCCATACCCCGTGATCTCGTAAGAGAAACAGCTGGGTTTGTCGATACCCATATTTACCATCATACTTCTTATAAACTACTTTGATGAGGTCTTTCACGGGCTTGTCCCGGTCCGCTTGTTGCCGTTTCAAGTATGCATAGTATCCACTTCTTGAGACTCCAAACAGCTTGCAAAGTTCACTAGTCGTATACTCACCAGCTACTTGCTTGATCGCCTCATACTTATGGGCTGCACCTCCCGCATCCAGATTTTCAAACACTTTTTTAGCATCGAGTTCTCTCGTTTTAGCTTTTTAACATATCGATCTTGATCAACATATTCTTCACGTCTACCTCGTTGATCCATCAACCCAAATTCGCCTAACTGTTTATATTTTTTCATCCATACTTTAAGCCGGTGGCGGTCCGGAATCCCCAGATGCTCCATGATTCGACGGTATGTCCATCCTTCTTCGATATGCAGTCGTATGGCTTCCACCTTTAATTCGTGAGAATAACTTCTAAACGTTTGCCCCTTTTTCACCATAAAAAATGCACCCCTTAAATTTCATCGGATTTACCAGGGGTTTAATCCAATGTCCATTCTAAGGGGTGCACTTCAGAGCCATCCGGGGAGGGCTTTTTGCCGTGGCAGCTGCTTGCTCGGCTTGTCGTAAAGCCGCGTACGTTCTAAACTGGCTCCTTCTAAACCACCCGCCTTTCAAAAACAACAATTTCAAAACGATTTGTTAATGCTTTTGGCGAGGCGACGTATTAACATACGTAAAACTTCCCTATACAAGATGGACAAATGGGAAGGGAGAAAGGCAGAAAGGAGGAAAGGAGTTGGAAAGTGCCAGAGTACATATGGAAATCTGCCACGATCAAAAAGACAGGCTCCGTGAGGGTGTTTTATCTACAGAGCAGTTTTCTCAAATTTACGAAATATACTTCGATCGCGTGTACAAGTATATCTGCTACCGGATTCACAATCAGTACGAGGCAGAAGATATTTGCAGTCAAGTTTTTGAAACGGTCATCTCCAAATACCACAGTTTCTCGGAGGAAAAAGCAAAATTTGATGTATGGCTGTTCGCGATTGTCAGAAACACTGTGACAGATTACTATCGCGCCCGGAAAAAAAGATTCCACTTTTCGCTGGATTCCATAACAGAGCTGATCATGCCCAAGCCGTCTCCCGACGAGCTGGCAATCCGGGACGATGATCATCAGGCACTGTTTAAAGCACTGGCAAAGCTGCGCGACAAAGAACGCAATATTATCGCAATGAAATTCGCTGCCGGTCTGAAAAATTCAGAAATAGCCGAGCTAATGGGTGTAAGCGAGTCCAATATCGGTGTCGTGGTCTACAGGAGTTTAAAAAAGCTACACAAAATCTTGGAGGCAGGTAGGTTCAAGGATGAGTGAAAAACATGATCCGAAGACATATGGAAACGTCGTTGAATTGCTTGAAAAGGCGGAGATCAATAACAGCTTGGCCAAGGAGCGCATTTACAAGCGTCTGGTAAACAAAATCGAGACGGGAACCATTCAACTCCAAAATACGAAAAAGGGTGGGAAAGCTCTGATGAATAGAAAATGGAAAACGGCCGCTGCGGCTGCTGCTGTTATAGTTCTCATTGGCGGTGCGCTTTCGACGACCTCCTACGCGCAAGGCATGATCCAGTCAATCCTGGCACGTTTTCAAGTTGGGAATATGGAAATTGTCCAATACAAGGAACTGCCGGTTTCTGAAAAGAGTGTATCGGCCGGGCAGGATAGGGGAGCGGATTCCGCAGTGACAGAATGGCCGGCATCTCCAAAGCTGACTCTGCAGGAAGCTCGCTTGGCAACAGGCATGAATTTCCCCGCGCCCTCCTGGATCGCAGATTATGAATACGTCAACACTGTCATTCACGGAAAAACCATGGTGGAAGTACAATACAGTCACGGCGAGAAAACGGCTGATTTCTTGATCTCTCAGGGCGGTGAAAATGGCATCGGCACTACTGACCCGGTCAAGACTGAGGTTATTGAAGGGGCCAAGGTCTATTTCGCGAACGGTATCGTGATTTGGGAGCATGAGGGATTCACGGTAGAATTGTACACTCGTGATGATTTTGACACTGCAACGCTCGGAAAAATAATCAAGGGCTTTGCGGTTGGAGCGCCGCCTACGCAAGAAGAAATCGATATGGCAAAATCAAAAGGGGACAGTATGACGCAAACAGAAAAAGCCGGCCCTGCCCCTGCCCCAGCGTCTAAGAATTAATCGGAGTCTGATGTCGGCTTCGTCTCCCCAAACAGTGTTCAAGCTTTTATGTTATGGACGAACCCGGTTCTCTACGTTTTTGGAGAACCGGGTGTTCATTTTTTGATCGTTATAAAGCAACAAATTGAGGTCTTTTCCCGCAAGACGCAAATGTTGGCCTAGCGTGTTAATGAAAAAGGCACTGGCGGTTCGTTTGCGATGATGGCTAGCCTGCCGCTATATCGAGGCAGCGGCCGGACGCGCGCCTTTCGCGAACACATTGCGGCGCTGCACGGCGGTGGTCGGACTACATGCTTTGTTGCAAGACAAGTATCTATCCTGCTCTTCCCCACATAAGGTATGCATAGGCAATCATCCAGAAGGGGAGTAATTTTGATGGGCTATTACGTTGCGGTTGAACAAAATGTAAATCTTTACGTGGAGGATCTCGACCCGGGCAATGGAAAACCAGTGCTGTTTATCCACGGCTGGCCGGTTAATCACAAAATGTATGAATATCAGTTCAACCAGCTTCCCCAAATGGGGTACAGATGCATTGGAGTCGACCTGCGCGGATTTGGAAAGTCGGACCGTCCCTGGAGAGGGTATTCCTACGATCGATTGGCAGATGATATTCGGGTGGTCATAGACACCCTGGAGCTGGAGAATATCACTCTCGCCGGATTTTCCATGGGAGGAGCCATCGCGATCAGATACATGGCCCGATACGGAGCAGATAAGGTTTCCAAGCTGGCTCTTTTTGCGGCGGCAGCCCCTCTGTTTACCAGACGTCCGGATTACCCGTACGGAATGACAAAGGAGCAGGTCAACAGTCTCATCCAGGCAACCTATACAGATCGGCCGAAAATGCTGAATGACTTTGGGGACATGTTTTTTGCGAGCTACGTGACGGAGGGTATCAAAGACTGGATGCACGGACTGGGTATGGAGGCATCTGGTCACGCAACGGCAATGTGCGCCGTCTCTCTGCGAGATGAGGACCTGCGCCGGGATTTGTCCGCTGTTTCCGTTCCAACCGCTATTTTCCATGGCGTTCAGGACAAAGTATGTCCGTACCCCTTTGCCGAATTTATGCATGCCGGTATCCAGGGCTCGGAGCTGGTCCCATTTTTGTACAGCGGGCATGGGTTGTTTTATGACGAGTTAGAGAAGTTTAATCGGGAGCTTGTAAGTTTTTTGGCAAAATAATAATTGGTCATTTTCTTTGTCAGAAGTAGCATTAGTAATGCTCTAATTCCTATAATCAAAATCCCCCTTGGAGGCAGACTCCTCGGGGGATTTTCTTTATTCAAAAATCTCACGAGACTCTTTTACGGTAATAATGTTTTTCGGAGTACCCAATCCATTCAAATTCGCATTGTGATGGGCAATGATATCCGCCGCCTTCAGGACGGCGTCATCGGTCGTAGAGTGACAATCACCGGCAAGGGTGACTTCGTAGCCGTGCGAGACTGCCGTTCTGCATGTCGTATCAATACAGTACTCGGTCTGAAAGCCGACGATCACCAAATGATCGATGTTGCGAGCCTTTAATTCGTCTTGCAAGGAAGTTTCGAAGAACGAATCGCATGCCGTTTTTTGAATGATCGGTTCATCCGGATGCGGGCAAAGGGTGGGATGTATCTGCCATCCGGGGGTGCCAGTGGCGAGCGGGCTGCCTTCAGGCTCGTTATGCTGGACAAAAAGGGCGGGAATGTTCGCATGCCGTGCTTTTTCGAGAAGCGTTTGAATCCGTTCCACCACTTTATTTCCCTGATAGCAGTATTCCACGATCGAGGATTGAACATCGACAATAATCAGTGCCGTTTGTGTGCTCATTCGAAATTGCCCCTTCCGGAATGGTAGGATTTCTTTTCCATCATACAACTATTCGGAAAGGAATTTGATAATATTTTTTGCAATACTTGGGAAACCATTTCTTTTTGTTAACGAATATGGTTAGCCCATAGGGAGGAAGAAATGAAAAAGTCGTTTTTTGCTGTATTGAGTATGCTGTTCGTCGTTCTTAGCCTTGGTGGTTTTGCCTCCGCTCAAACCGAAGGTACCCATGCTTCAACGGAAGAAGAGAAAGTTGTTGTTGAGGACCTAACTTACGAAGAAGCAACACAACGTATTGCCAAATATAGTGGAAGGCCGTTGGAAGAAGTGAAAAAAGAACATCCTCAAAAACTGCAGTCTTTAGACGCTTTAAGCGCTGCATGTGGATACGGTGAAGTGTCCCAAAGGTTAAAAGTCTCGGATACTTATCGACCCAGATTTATTGCTATTGTAAACAAATGCAGAGATGGCAGTGTGTCGCAAATGCTTTAAAACATTACCGATACTTCTATAGTGGATACAAGTATCTTTCTGTCACCGGAAATTACATGACACAAAGGGGCATTCCAAAGTCAAAAGAATGACGAGGGATAGCCCCTTTTTCGGCGTAGTTATTAAACATTTATAAGCTAGTTCGTTTTTCTTAAGACAAATTCATTTATAATGGTCTTAAAAATAAGAGTGTACAAAGCTTTAAGATTCTCCTCTGTCTTCTCTCCATTTTTTAAACCATACTCAAATATTTTAATCTGTCCATCCTCATAAATCATCCCAGTTGCATACATACCTGAATGTGTTGAGGGAGCGTTGGAATAAGTTAAAGTTTCCTCTGTGAATGGGTAATATGACTTTGTAGATCCGATAAAGAATACGGGGTATTTTACACTTTTGTAGAGTTTGGCATATTGCCCATGTGATGCTTCTTCAAGTTTCTCCGGCATGATAAATAGAGCATCGAAATCCGTATCAGTGGCGTTACTCAGCTTTTCAAATGTTGTTTCTGTGAAAACAATATTTGTTTCAGTAACGGCGGGAGACTGTCCAATGACTCCAATTTTTAACGTTTGCTCTTTTATTGAGTCATCGGGTAATAAGTTGTCGTTTTTAACACATCCAGCCGTCACGAATAAGCAGGTAAATATGAAAAATAGGAACAAATTCCGCAAATCATCAACTCCTTTCAAATATATTTTACATATAATACCATCCCCTTTGTCTTCCAAGCAAATTTATTGGATAAAGCACTTTTTTCTACAATTATTCTTGGCTTGGAGTATGGCCCCCAGCCATCGATTCGATGTTGAACTAGTTTGCTTTTGTTGATCTACCTCAGCCTATTCCTGACGAATCTGCACTGGCGTACCAATGGGAACCAGCTTGGCCAAGCTCTCTACATCTCGGTTATGCATGCGTATACAGCCGCGTGAGACGTAATGGCCGATCGATGATGGATTATTGGTGCCGTGAATGCCGTAATGAGGCTTGCTCAGCCCCATCCAATAGGTGCCGAAAACGGACAATGGACCTCCGCGGTAAGAATTGGGGTAGGGAACCTTGTTGATGATCGTGAAGTTGCCGCGCGGGGTAGAGGTCGCAATTTTGCCCAGACCGACGGGATAAGAACGGATGAGGCGATTGCCGTCAAAGAGATAGAGGCGGAGTTTATTGATCGAGATGCGTATGCGGTATGCCGGGATGAAAATCACCTCCCTTTTTAAAGAACCGGGATTGTGCTTCTATTGCATCGTATGCGATTGGGAAAAAGCGGTCCCCGCCGCATGTGGCGATCCACACAAAAAACCTGCCGTGCAAAGCGTAGCGGCAGGTTCCTGTTTGTGCGCCCAGCATGGGCGATAGCTATAGGGTGAAAGTCCCGAACGGGGGTTGGCTGTACCAACCGTTAGCTCAAGGCAAGGGTGTCGACCGCGAGGTCGAATCTGAAGGAAGCCGGCGGCAAAATCCCGACCTGAGGTACACGAACCCAATTTGAGGCTGTTGTATCCGGGCGAGTCTGCCAAACAAGACAAAGCCCCATACAGCCAAGGGATACAGTAGTAAACTTGGGCAGGTACATGGGATGAAAGTTATCGTTCTTACCTGGGGAGGTCTGCATGAAACGCCTTCAACTGTTGGTAACCGTCTCCGTAAGGAGACGCTGAACATGCAGAAGTCAGCAGAGGCCATAGTACCCGAGTAGAGGACGCTTGAATGGGGAAGGGCCGAACATCAAGTCAGCATGCGATCCATGTCTTTTGATACGGTACGTCGAAGCAGAATTCTGTCAAGGAACTACTTTTGAAGAGCAGGGGTGAAGCCCCGAGGGTACAAAAGAGGGCTGAGTATCGTACAGCAAGCACGGAGTCCGCATGTGCGAAGGAAGGAACATCATTATGGATTTGCTGGAAAAAGTCTTATCACGGGAAAACTTACGGATGGCACTCCAACGAGTGGAGGAAAACAAAGGTGTCGGTGGAGTCGATGGTGTTTCAACCGAACAACTACGCGATTATCTACGTGAACACTGGCAAGCCATCCGCGAGAAGATGGAAAGGGGAACCTATAGACCTTCACCTGTTCGCAGAGTCGAAATCCCGAAACCTGACGGTGGTGTAAGGTTATTAGGCATTCCCACCGTGGTAGACCGCTTTATTCAGCAGGCCATCCTCCAAGTGTTAACGCCGATCTTCGACCCCACCTTCTCGGAATCTAGCTATGGGTTCCGTCCAAAACGTAGCGCTCACATGGCAGTAAGGAAAGCGCAAGCGTATATCTCCGAAGGATATCGTTTCGTGGTGGACATCGATCTAGAGAAATTCTTTGATCGCGTAAATCATGATATTCTAATGAGCCGTGTGGCTCGAAAAGTTCAGGACAAGAGAATTTTAAGACTGATTCGTTCCTACTTGAATGCGGGGATCATGATAAATGGCGTCTGTACAACATCAAGTGAAGGAACACCGCAAGGTGGGCCGTTAAGCCCACTTTTGGCAAATATCCTACTTGATGATTTGGACAAGGAACTCGAAAAGAGAGGCCACCGTTTCTGCCGCTACGCAGACGATTGTAATATCTACGTGAAAACAAAACGGGCAGGGGAACGAGTAAAGAAGAGTATTCAAAACCACTTGGAGAAGGTACTAAGGCTAAAAGTAAATGAGGAGAAAAGCGCGATAGACCGACCATGGAAACGAAAATTCTTGGGCTTTAGTTTTACCTTTGCAAAACAGACAAGGATTCGCATCCACCCCAAATCCCTCCTCAAGCTAAAAGAGAAAATCCGCACGATCACGAATCCGGTGTGGAGCATCTCGATGGAGAAGCGGATTGAAAGAATAAATCAGTACCTCATGGGCTGGATTGGATATTTCGCCCTTGCAGACGCGAAGGGCATTCTACAATCCATTGAGGAATGGACAAGGCGCAGGCTCCGTCTTTGTTTGTGGATGCAGTGGAAACGCGTGAGAACCAGATATCGAGAACTTCGTTCTCTTGGCATATCTCACGTAAAAGCCATTGAAATTGCAAATACCCGCAAGGGTGCATGGCGTACCACAAAATCTCCGCATATACACAAAGCCCTCGGCATTGCCTACTGGCAACAACAAGGGCTGAAAAGCTTAGTGCAACGATATTCTCAAATTCGTCAAGCTTGGTGAACCGCCGTATACCGAACGGTACGTACGGTGGTGTGAGAGGACGGGGGTTAGTCGCCCCCTCCTACTCGATTGGTTGTGATGAATCCGGTAAAACTGGGGGAATGATGGGTAAAAAGATTTCACGGAGCAGGATGCGGGAGAGTCGGGCGCAGGAGGTCCAGACTTTTGAATTCGTACCCTTGCGCTCGTGCGGCGTCAATAATCTTGCAAAGCGCCTCGGCGTTATCTCTTGAAACCGAGTGCAACAAAATAACCGCTCCGGGATGAAGCTGGGCGAGGACACTGTCATAGGCGTACTTCCAGCCCTTTTGCGCTTTCGTATCCCAGTCCTTGTAGGCTATCGACCAAAAAACATTCGTATACCCCAGTTTCTTGCTGACCGCCAGTGTACGATCACTGAAAATTCCTCGCGGCGGACGCAAGAAGGCCATCTCTTTTTGCCCGGTAACTTCGGCTACAGCTTGTTTTACCTTATCCAATTCTTCCTTGATCCGCTCATTGGATATCTGTGTCATATCCGGATGGCTCCAGGAGTGGTTCCCGATGATATGCCCCTCAGCGGTCATCCGTTTTAACAGCTCCGGCTGATCCTTTACATAATGCCCGGTAACAAAAAAAGTGGCGGGTACCTTTTTTTCTTTCAAGATATCCAGAATACGAGGGGTGAACCCGTTTTCATAGCCATTGTCAAACGTAAGAAACAGCTCTTTTTTGGAGGTATCCCCGAGAAAAATGGCTTCGTGCTTATCGACGATGCCTTTAAAGCCCTCCTGGTCAATCGAGGGAAGCTGTCCACCCTTGCTCTTCTTGAATCCAAAGTGGTAGGGGACATCCTGGTTGGCTGCGGCATGGACAGTGAACAGGGACAAAATCAGGACAAAAACGGTGAGAAAGGTTATGCGTTTCACAGCGAAAAGTCCTCCTATTGTTGATGGGATTGCCTGAATATCGGGTAGGGATTTGATCGCATCCTTAAAACGGTATGTAAAGCTCCTCAATCCTCTTGCCAAGGAACCGGATGTGCACGGGGAATCGGATACTGCTCGTCTGGTTGGGATCTGACCACTTTCCGCTTGTCAATCGAACCTGCGGGCACCTCGGTTTCAGGGTGGTAGATAATGTTGCTGCGCTTGTTTTGGTTTGGCATCATAGACTCACCTCCTCATCGTTACTATCATGTGTACCCGGGCCCAAGAACATGCCGCCTGTAGAGAAGTTCCGGTCAAAAGTTGGTGACTGAGCGCAAAAAAACCGAATGGACCGGATCGTCCCGGCACCATTCGGTTTTTGCAATATGCTGCGGTCTTTATTTGCTTGAACGGCGTTGAAACAAAAGGCGGTCGAGGGAATAGAAGGACGGTCCGGAGAGAACGAAAAGCAGCAGGATAAAGAATAGAAGCAGATCCAACTCATATCCAGGACCACTTTCCCCACCGAGGAAGCCCATTGCAATTTTCACCTTGATCGTAGCGACGGCCATCACGACTGCCAACAGAGCTGCCAAAATTCGGGTGCCAATGCCCAAAATCAAGCCAATTCCGCCCAAGAGCTCAAGAAACGCGACGACATAAGCGAAAAAGCCGGGAATACCCATGCTGCCAAACCAACCGGCAACCTGATCGAGTCCCATTTGGAATTTTGACATTCCGTGCATGACAAACGCTATACCTGCAACCACGCGCAAGAGCAAAAGCCCCCACTCGGTACGTTGATCAAATTGTCTTTCCATAAAGTGACATCCTACGGTTATTCAATATAGTAATTAGGTTACATTTCGTTAGTAAGTATAAATTAATAATTATAACACGTCAACACTTTGAAGGATTTTCAAAAGAGCGTTATACTGGAATTGAATCGAGGTGATTACTATGAAGCAGTCCTCTCTCTGTCCGAAGTTTGAAAAAGGAATGCAGCTCTTGGGCAAGCGGTGGACTGGTTTGATCTTGTATCAGCTGCTTTCCGGACCGCAGCGATTCTGTGCCATCGAAGAGGCGCTTCCGATCAGCGGAAGGCTTTTGTCTGAGCGGCTGAAGGATTTGGAGAAAGAAGGCTTGGTACATCGTCACGTGTATACAGATTCTGCCCCGGTACGGGTGGAATATTCGCTAACGGAAAAAGGGCTTGCTTTGGAACCGGTCATACTGGGGATCGAGAAATGGTCGCAGGCCTGGATCGAATTAACATAAAAAAAGTGTCGGATTATTTTCTCCGGCACTTTTTATTTGTTTGCATACATCGCGGTTTCTCATTGAGCACTTTTCCTTTTCCTCGTTTTTCCTCCCCTTCGTATTCCCTCAGAAATAATTCGCCGTTTAATCTGGGCAATACGCTTGTCAGCCAGTTCCCTTGTCACGCCAAATTCCATCGACAAGACCGAGGACGGTACCCATTCACGGTAGGCGAGAAGCAGGGGCGCCAGGAGAAAGAAAGGCATGGCCGCATAGAGAACAAATTGCTCGGCTTGCGCCTCCTGCAGCTGACGAAAAGCGGGATTCATCTGGTGCTGCTTCCCGGTATGCCCCCGTAAAATATGGCCCAGCTCATGAAAAAAATGTTCGCGCTGAACAGGCCTTGGCAGGGTTGAATTGACCGTAATGCTGCGGTAATTGCCGGATTCATAACGCATCGAGGGGCAGGGACGGTAGTACAATTCGATGCCAAGCATCTCGGCCAGCGGCCTTTCTTGCAGGTCGCCACAATGACTGATGCCAACATCCGCATATATTTGGGTCAACCAGCGTTCCAAATCCGTTTGCCGGTAATGAGAGAGCATGTGGTGATTCCCCCTTCCGAAACAACAGAGAACGTATGTTCCTTTTCATGGTGTAAAAAATGCCGCAGGGTGCAATGTTGCCTGGCACAGAAATAAGGCGGCCATCACAACGAAAAATGCTTGCGGCTTTTTCCAGCTTTATATTCGAGCAGAGCAGGACAATTGTGGATGACCGCTGCTACTTGTTTGTTCCTTTGTTACCGTGCAGCGCCTTCCACCTGAGGTACTCGATATGCTTCTTCACTTCATCAATTTCCGTTTCGGATAGCCCCTCCAGGTCAAAAAAGGAGATGTGCTCATCTGACCCGGTTGTTTGCGATGTCCCATTGCGAGTAGGGTTTTCCGTTTTTCCGAGCAGAAAATCAGTCGTAACCGAAAATACGTCAGCAGCCTTGGATATCAGGTGATTATCCACGCTTTTTTTCTCGCCCGATTCGATGCGGGAAAGAACGGTATTGTGAATGCCCAATTTTTCGGCCAATTGGATTTGGGACCATTTATGTTTTTCCCGAAGGTATCTGATCCGTTGACCGACGATTGACATAGTGTCACAACCTTTCCATCATAGCAATACTATTCTACCAATTTTCCATAATGGAAAATAGCGGTTTGTTGAAATGACAAGGATATGCTTGACTTTGCTGAAAATGAAAAGGTAAGATATGGATAATAACATTTTGCTTATTTGGCAAAAAAAGGGGGTTTACCGTTGGAGAGGATAAACCTGAATTTCATTGCACGAAGAAGGATGGAAATCGGCATTACCCTAAAGGAAATGGCTGCCGCTTTAGGGTTCAAGAATGCGTCTACGTACCTCAAGTACGAAAAGGGGGAGTACGATTTTAAAGCCAATCACCTTCCCGTGCTGACACGTATGTTGAAATGCCAGCTGCGAGATTTATTTATCTGTCTGACTTTGCTGTTATAGCAAAATGGAGTGGCGATTGCAGGAAAGAGATTTCGTTAACGATGTAGCGAGGGGTGGGAGAGGTGGACGTTCACGAAGCGAATCGGAAGCAGCTGGATATATGGAAACGAACAATTGCGTATGAGCTGGCCATGATGGCACCGAGGAGTGAATCTGCCTGCGGAGAATTTCTAAGCCGTCTGGAGCGGTTTGAAAAGCAGATAACAGGAGGACCTGCAGATTGTCCAAACATCGAGCGGAAAAGAGAGTGTATCCGAACATAGAATGGATGTCAGTTTACAGAAAAAAGCGGTTCTCCCCGTGAAAGAACCGCTTCGGCATGCTTCGGCGTGATCAATCGCTGCCTGTCGTCTTGCATCTGTTTTTAGCAAGCTTTCATACGCTGGGCCCATATCGTTTAGCCGAAAGCCGAGTTACCGCAATACAGAAGAAGCCATACGGACGTAAGTGTGGCGCTTGCCGCGCACGGTAATCGAGTAGTGCATGATATTTTCCGGGATGGCGATTCCGTTGTACCCGGCATCCCCGATATGGTATAGGTCGGCACCTGCCATCTTGCTGGCAAGCGCGATCTGCCGGATCGTGGCCTCATCGGAGCCTTCCTGGCTGGTTCCTGTCGCGAGCAGAGCCAAAGCTCCGTGGGCATGAACTGTATCGACCATGGCCTTTGCCGAGTCGAGAGTGATGCCGGGAATTGTGCCGGGGGAAGGCAGCAGGATAATGTCCGCTCCTGCTTCGATAAAATCGATGATCGTCTGCTTTGCGACCAAATCACCGCCAGCTTCCCCTTCCACGCCGGCTCCATGCATTTTTCCCGCGATAATCAGCATCTCTGCTCCCATCACTGTCCGGGCTGTTTGAATTGCCTCCCGGATTTCCCGGTTGGTAACCCCTGTCTTGGGGTTTCCGGTCAAGCAGATGAAGTCAAAACCGAGATCTTTGGCAGCGGCAAACGTTTTGGCAGAAGCAAGTCTGCCAGGAGGCAGGGAGTGGAGCTGCTCCGCTTGTCTGGCGTCTGGGTCGACCGGCTCCAGATTCAGCCCCACAGGCCTTCCGATCAGCCGCTTGAGGTCCTGGACTATTTCTTCAGGCTTTGCGCTTGTCAATCCCTCGACATGAGGAGAAAAGACGTCAAAGAAATTGAGCAGGATCATGTCGGCCCCAAAAGAAGCTGCCAGCTCAGCATTGCTCACGCTCGGATACAGCGGAGTGAAGGCGGAAATGACCTCGGCTACCAGGACACGGCCTTCAGAGGCTTTGATCGACTGCTTCAAATCCTGTCCCGACATCCGCGCAAAGTCGGACGCCGTGCAATCCAACAAACGTTTCATTGGCATTCTTCCAGCCCTTCATCTGTTTTACAGTTTCTTGATTTCGTCCTTCAGCACCTCGGACTGAGTGCCAAAAACCACTTGCACGCTGCCCTGTCCCAGCTTCATGACACCGGCAGCCCCCAGATCCTTCAATCCCTTTTCATTGACGATCTTGTCATCCTTCAGCACCAGACGCAGACGTGTTATGCACGCGTCGACGCTGACTACGTTTTCCTTGCCGCCGATCAGAGAGAGAACGGCCTGGGCTTTATCATGCATGGACGTATTCCCCGCCTTTTTCTCAGTCTCTTCCTCATCATCTTCCCGTCCCGGCGTTTTCAGGTTGAATTTGACGATGATGAAGCGGAACAGGAAGTAGTAGACGACCGCAAAGGCAAGACCGATCGGGATGATCAGCCACGCGTTTGTAGAGAAGTGGAAATTGACCAGATAGTCAATGAGACCGGCCGAGAAGCCGAATCCGTGCTTGATGCCCAGAGACGTCACGATGAAACCGGAGAGTCCGGTCAAAACAGCATGCACCAGGTACAGCAATGGTGCCGCGAACATGAAAGCAAATTCAAGCGGTTCCGTGATTCCTGTGAGAAAAGAAGCGAGCGCCGCACTCATGAAAACCGAGGCGATCATTTTGCGCTTCTCTTTTTTAGCCGTATGAATAATGGCAAATGCTGCGCCGGGAAGAGCAAACATCATGATCGGAAAGAAACCGGCCATAAACATCCCGGCTGTTTTGTCACCGGCAAAATAGCGGTGCAAGTCCCCGTGAGCCACGTTGCCGGCCGCATCGGTAAACGAGCCGATCTGGAACCAGGCAATCGCGTTGAGTACGTGATGCAGGCCAAACGGGATAAGCAGACGGTTGAAGAACATGAAGATTCCGGACCCGATCGCACCCAGACTGACCACCCAGTTTCCAAACATATCGAGAACGTTCTGGATCGGAGCCCAGATCATCCCGAGAACGAGGCCGATCACGACCATGCTGAGCGAGGTGATGATTGGCACAAAGCGTTTGCCGCTGAAAAACCCGAGCCAATCCGGCATCTTGATGTCGTGATACCTGTTGTAGAAGAATGCCGCAATCGCACCGGCCAAAATACCGCCGAGAACGCCCATTTTCAGCACGACGTTATCGTCGATGAAAGGCATCGCAGCCGGCACTTTAGCCAAAATGCCGACCAGCACCTGATAGGCCATGACCGCCGCCAATGCCGCGACCGCATCGCCTGCCAGACCGATGGCGACACCCACAGCGAATATCAGGGCCAGGTTGTCGAGGATGGCCAAACCTCCCGCATGGAGAAACGGAGCTACGTATTGATTGAGGAAGCCTCCCACCGTCGCACCGAGCGGAATGTTCTTCTCGTAGTCGAGAAGCCCGAAGGAAACCAGAAGTGCGGCCGCCGGCAATGCCGCGACTGGGAGCATGAGCGCTTTCCCAATCCGTTGCAGAAAAGCTAGCATAATAATACCTCCTTGTTGAATGTTGTATATCAGAAAGCCGTTCTCCGGTGAGAAAGTGATAATGGATGGACAAAAGCAGGGCGTACCGGAGAATCGGACTGCCTGACGAGACTAAAAAGACAGCTACAGGAAAATGCATATGACTGCAAGCGCTTACAAGAGACAGGGACAAAACAGGTTATTCTGTTTTGTCGCGTAGATAGGAGTAGACCTCCTCTGTGCTGGAAAGCGAGAGTACGTGCCGTGCTACCTGTTTAGCCTGATCCATCGTGGTGCTGCGGATGCGCGCCTTTACCTTCGGCATGACGGCTGCTGCTCCGCTAAACTCATTCAGCCCCATTCCCAACAACAGCTCGGTTGCCAGCGGATCACTGGCCATTTCCCCGCAAAGCCCGGTCCAGATCCCTGCCCGGTGGGAGGCGTTGATGACGTGTGAGATCAGTCTCAGAACCGCCGGATGGTAGTAGCTGTACAGGTGGGCGATGTTCTCATTCATGCGGTCTACAGCCAGTGTGTATTGAACAAGATCATTGGTTCCGATACTGAAAAACTGCACCTCTTTGGCAAAGGCGTCCGCCTGAAGGCAAGCGCCGGGAATTTCCATCATCATCCCGATGGCGATCTCCTCGTCAAACGGGGTTCCGCTCTTCCGCAGTTCTGCTTTGACCTCCTCCAGGAGCCGCTTGGCTTCGCGAAGCTGTTCCAGATGAGAAATCATCGGGAACATGATCAGGAGGCGGCCGTACGCGCTCGCCCGAAGCAAGGCTCTTAGCTGGGTGCGGAACAGCTCCGGCCGAGCAAGCGAGATGCGGATAGCCCGGAAACCGAGAAAAGGATTGTCCTCCCGGGGCAGAGCCAGTGCAGGCAGATGTTTGTCTCCCCCTACATCCAGCGTCCGAATGATGACAGGCTTTCCTTGAAACGCGGAGACCACGCGCTGATAAGCGGTAAATTGCTCTTCTTCATCCGGCAGATTGGACCGGTCCATAAACAGGAACTCGGAGCGGAACAGTCCGACACCATCGAGACCGGACGCGACCAGTGCCTCTGTTTCCTCGGGAACCGCCATGTTGGCCACGACATGCACGCGATGACCGTCCAGTGTGACAGCCGGCAAATCCTTCAATGCCTCCAGCGTTTCCCGGTCGGCCGCTTCCTGTTCCGCCCTTTCCCGGAAAGAGGCGAGCTGTCCCTCATCGGGATCGAGAAACAACTCCCCTGTAGCGCCGTCGAGAATCATCAGCTTGCCTGTTTCCGCAGCAGTCAAAAATGCCTCTCCGCCGCCCATTACGGCAGGAATGCCAAGCGAGCGGGCCAGGATCGCGGCGTGAGAAGTGGGGCCGCCTTTTGCAGTGGCGATGCCTTTGACATGGCTGAGCGGGAGCTGAAGCGTTTCCGAAGGGGTGACATCCTCGGCAACCAGGATGAACGGTTCTTCAGGATAACCGATGGAATGGCTGTCACCGCCCGACAAGTTTTTCAGCAGGCGGCGGCTGACGTCGCGAATGTCATCCGCCCGTTCTTTCATATAGTCGTTGTCCATGCCCTCAAACAAAGCGACAAACTCCCCGGCGACCTGCTGGACTGCGGCCTGGGCCGAACAGAGTTGGTTCTCGATGCGGGCTTTCATTTCGCCTGTAAATGACGGATCATCCAAGAAGGCGATATGGGCAGACAGGATTTCCGCCTTCTCAGGCCCCAGCTGATCCAACGCTTTTTCCTTCAGTTGGGATAGCTGTTCTTTGGCCAGCTCGATACTTTGCTCCAGGCATTGCCATTCTTCCGTTTTGCGGCTGGGATCAATCTTTTCATCGTTTGCCGCGACCGCAGGCTGGGCCGTCAGTCTGGCGATTGGAGCTATCGCGATGCCGGCCGAGACCGGGATTCCTTTAAACATACTGGTTCACCGTCCTGGCTCATCAATTAGCTTTCGAATTGCTTATCGAACAGTTCCTTGAGCGCGGCAGCGGCTTGCTCTTCGTCCGCACCTTCAATTTCAAATGTCAGCCGGTCTCCCAGGGAAGCACCCAACGTCATGATGCCGAGAATGCTTTTCCCGTCCGCCTTCTTTTGATCTTTGATCACCGTGACTTTGGATTGAAACTGTCCTGCTTTGTTGACCAAGAGGGCTGCAGGACGAGCGTGCAGGCCACCCTCGGCTGTGACATGTACGTCAAAACGAATCATGATGCTCCTCCTTTGACGATCACCTGCATGAGAGGCTCCTGGCCTGCCCGCACGCTACCGGTTGACACGACTTTTTTCTCGGCGACCAGATCGCCGTTGGTAATCACGACCGGAGTAACGATCGGGCAGCCCGCTTTCTGGAGGACATCCAGGTCAAAGCTGATCAGCTTGTCGCCCGGTTTTACCTGATCTCCGGCTTTGACATGGGGAGTAAATCCCTCTCCTTTCAGCTTGACGGTATCGATGCCGATATGAAGCAAAATTTCCAAGCCGCTTTCGCTTGTCAGCGCGATGGCATGATGAGTCGGGAACAAGTGAGTGACACTTCCTGCCAAAGGCGATACCAACACGCCTTCAGTCGGAATAATGGCTGCACCGTCACCCACCACCTTCTGGGCAAAAACGGGATCGGGCACTTCGGTCAAAGCAACGACCTCGCCAGTCAAGGGGGCCAGTAGCGTCACTTCCTGCTGCTGTTTTTTACGAGAGAACAAACCGCGTAACATAAGCTCCTCCTTTTGCGTCTGAGAGTACGAAAAAAGGCATGAGTCGGGAAACATACGGCATCCTTACTATGCCGTACGATATCACCGCTCATGCCTAGTCGAACTAGTAACACGCTGGTTTTTCATGCTATTTTGCTTTTCTTAAAGACGAAGGCTTATTCGGTCGGCTGATTGGTCAGCCGGAATACATGCATGGCCATGTACCCCACTTCGTCATCCGGCACGGGGGAATCCAACCGGGAAGCAATGTGCCGGGCCAGCTCTTCCGCCAGCTCGTAGGAATCGGGAATGGTGGCTTTGACCCGATCCAGCAGGGGGTTTTGAATGGATTTTTGCTGGCGGATGCGTTCACAAGCATAACGCAGATGTGTGATCAAGCGGACGTAATCCACTGTACTTCGCTCAATCGTTTTTCCCGTACGCTCTTCGATAATGCCGACGAGCTCCGTAATCAGATTGGTAAACTGGACGGCTTTATTAACCGGCATATAACTGATCGCAGAGTGAATGTGCAAGGCCAAAAAGCCGATCTCGCTCTCGGGAATATCCAGCGAGAAGGAGGATTTGATCATGTCGGCTGCCCTTTTGGCCAGCGCAAACTCTTTGCTGTATAGCGTTTGGATTTCAAATAAAAACGGGTTGACGATTTCCATGCCGTTGCGCAGGCGGTAGATGGCAAACTGGATGTGGTCGGGCAAGGCGACATGGATATGCTCGTTCAGCTTCGGAGTAATTTCCTTGGCGATCAGCGCGATGATTTCTTCGGCAATGCCGACGACAGCCGGGTCTACCTGACTCAGCACCGTATGGTATTGCTGCTGGTGACTTTCATTTTCCAAGCGGAAGCGTTTTTCCACACGTGCGTCATGGGGAAGAATGGTGTTCCCGGGTTTGGCGCCAAATCCGATCCCTTTGCCGAACAAGACAATTTCCTGTCTGGAAACAGGCTCTTCGGCAAGCACGACGTTATGATTCAAAACGCGCGTGATTGTATGAGGTTTTTCCTGTTCACGGGTCAACATCCACCACCTACCTTATAAGACAAAAAAGAGCCGAAAAAACCTTTTTGTGTAAAAAAGATCTTCTCGGCTCATGCCTGCATGACCAGTAACACGCCTTTTGAAAACGCTTCAATTAATCATTATCATAATGCACGAAAAAACGAATGTCAATTCATTTGCAAATGCGCTCCGGGAAAGGAGCCGCGGCAGGAATGAATGGGCGGATAAACGAATATGTCAAACAGGGAGGGCCTCATTCTTTCCGTAAAAAAAGCGGAACGCATCAGAGCGAACCGCATGGAGATTGAGTAGCTCATCCTACTTGGTAAACTTGTCGGCAATCGTTGAGGCGCAAAACGAGTACGGCTTGATTTCGGCCCGGAAGTGATTGGTTTCCGCTAGGCTTAGCAGTTGTTGGATAAACTTTCGGGTAGGGCCGTTTTTTCCAATGTCAAAATGGAGGCGAATCGGTAAGTCGATTTCGTGCTCACGCAAGTATTGGCGCAGCTCGGAGGCGAGGTTTACCGCGTACATCGCTTCCTGAAAAATGCGCTGCTGCAGTGACGTATACCGTCGCTCCTGAAATTTGTGGTAAAAAAACATGCCGCCGCGCCCTTGTTGAATCAGCGTAATGACAATCGCAAAAAACGTCCCCCGGCTGCGCAACTGGGAGTCCGCTCCGACAATCAATTCGTAGGTTCCGTTATTTGTGGATACGGTTTGCTCGATGTTGGAAAACACGTCAGCCTTGTCCAGAAGCCCCCGCGATGGACTGTGAAATCGGTCAAACAGAACGGGGCTTTCATAGGTTAATCCCACTCACATCCCCCCTCGGTAGAGGTATGATTACATTCGTTCGCTTACACTGTTAATGTATGTAATCATGCGGAGAGTATGTGAGTGAGGAAGACCAAACTGTTATGGATCATCAAAAATAAAGTATGGAGGGACAAAAAATGACGAAATCTCATTTCCCTGAGGTCGCCGAAAACCGAAGTGCGGCGTATGAAATTGACCCTGTTTTCCTTAACAGATGGTCTCCGCGGTCTTTCAAGGAAGATCAGGTGCCGGATGACGTTTTGTTCAGCCTGTTTGAAGCAGCGCGCTGGGCGCCGTCCGCGAGCAATGAGCAGCCGTGGCGATTTATCGTTGCCCGGACAGCGGAAGACAAACAGCGGTTTTATCCGTTCATCGCCGAAGGGAATCGCATCTGGTGCGAAAAGGCTCCTGTATTGGCTTTGATTCTGTCCAAGACTGTAAGCGGACGGGGTACTTTCAATCGCGCCCATGCTTTCGATGCGGGAGCAGCCTGGGGCTATCTGGCTCTGCAAGCAACCAAACTAGGCCTGATCACCCATGCCATGGGCGGCTTTGACCCGGAAAAAGCGAAAGAGGTACTGGGAGTTCCGGATGACTACGAGCTTCATGCCGTGATCGCCATCGGGTATCAGGGGGAAAAAGAAGCGCTGCCTGAGCAGCTGCAGGAGCGGGAAAAGCCGTCTGGCCGCCGGGAACTGTCGCAAACCGTATTTGAAGGAGTATTTGAAGAAAAGTGAATAAAGAGCAAAGCATACACGAAGGCGATCATGAAAAATACATGAGAGCCGCAATGCAAGAAGCGGAGAAAGCGGCAGCACTGGGAGAGGTGCCAATCGGGGCGGTCATCGTCCGGGATGGAGAAATTGTCGGACGGGGCTTTAATTTGCGCGAGACCAAAAAGGACCCGACACTTCACGCTGAGATGATCGCGATCCGGGAGGCGAGTGCCCGCTTGGGAGGATGGCGGCTTATCGGATGTACGCTGTACGTCACGCTGGAGCCGTGCCCGATGTGTGCGGGAGCGATTGTCCAAAGCCGGATCGAGCAGGTCGTATACGGAGCAAGGGACCCCAAAGCGGGCTGCGCGGGGACGTTGATGAACCTCCTCGACGAGCAAAGGTTCAACCATCAGGTGCCTGTTATTGAAGGAGTGCTGGCCGAGGAGTGCGGCCAAATGCTCAAGAGCTTTTTCCGTGGATTGCGCAAAAAAAGGGGGCTCCCTCAGGATTGAGCGGGCCCCTCTTTTTGTGTATAGGCTTTCAGGAATTCCATTTCCTCATCGGTTAATTCGCGGTACTCGCCTGGCTTGAGTGATTCATCCAGCCGGATGGGGCCCATGCGAATGCGCTGCAGGTAAATAACCTCCAGGTCAAAGGCGGCAAACATCCGTTTCACCTGATGGAATTTTCCCTCCATGATCGTGACGCGAATTTCGGAAATTTCCCCGGAGGAGAGCACCTCCAGCTTGGCGGGAAGGGTCGTAAAATCCTCCAGCTCTACACCGCGGGCGAATTCCTGGACATGGGTCTCGGTCACACGTCCTTGGATGCGGGCAAAGTACTCCTTGTCCACCTTCTTTTTCGGCGAGAGCAGATTATGAGAGAGCTGCCCGTCGTTGGTAAGCAGCAGCAAGCCTTCCGTATCGATGTCCAGACGGCCTACCGGGAAAACCTTGATCGCCCATTCATAAGGAAGCAGATCGACAACCGTCTCATGCAGATTGTCTTCCGTTGCGGAGACGACGCCTGGCGGCTTGTTCAGCATGATGTAGAGCCAACGCTTGTAGTTGATGGGTTCGCCGTCTACGCTGATCTCCTGTTCCTCCGGTACGACATGCATGCCGGGATCGGTCGCAACGGTGCCGTCGACGACAACGAGCTTTTGTTTCACCAATTGCTTGACTTCCTTGCGGGTACCAATGCCCATGTTGGCCAGTACCTTATCTAAACGTTCTCGCTTCATGCGAATTCCCCGTTTCTGTTCGTGATCAACTGTGCTTTTCTTATATTGGCCCAATGACCTCAGCAAATCAAGGGGTGCCAATGATTTACTCTTGCACAACAAAAAAATTTCTGCTATATTTATTTTTGTTTCCTGACATAGTGGAGAGATACCCAAGTGGTCATAAGGGGACGCACTCGAAATGCGTTAGGCGTCGTGAGGCGTGCGTGGGTTCGAATCCCACTCTCTCCGCCTTAATAATGACTTTGAATCGGTCGATGGATCGATTGTTATAGAAGGAAAGCATAAAATGGTCGCAATGGCTGTTTTATGCTTTTTTATTAGTAAAACGGCTTGATCTGAAAAGAGTCAGTAAATATTTGGGAATTGTTACAAAACGCGGCGGAGACCGTGATAAAGACCGCGATAATGGCCGTGATAAAACGGATGAAGGTCACTTCGGCTTCTTCACGGGTAGCAACTCCGGTCAAACGGAAGTAAAGCCTAGCGAGCCAACCAGCCCGACCAAGGGTGAAGTAACTGGCGACCGCACAGGCTACTGAAAGGCTTTCCAATCGGAAAATTCGACCCAGCCATGGATGTTTCGGCAGATCACTGGGCTACACAGATCATCGCTGCGGTAAGCAAAGCAGGTTTGATGACGGGGTACCCAGATGGTACATTCCATCCTGAAAAGACCTTGACGCGAGCAGAAACGGTTACTATCATCAATCGCTTGGTGAACGGTACACAATTAAGCGCCGTAAGTGGACAAAGCTGGCCAGATGTACCTCCAACTCATTGGGCATACAAGGATATTGAAGCAGCAACCAGAAAGTAACATACTCAGAAACAAACACGAAAAGACCGGAGTGCATATTCATTATGCCCCGGTCTTTTTCTATGTCCATATATCAAGCCTTTTGTTCAACCTCGACCAATCCCAATATCCAGTCACTATGAGTCGTCATGGGCTGTTTATTTCAATCAGCGGAGCACACGAAGGGCGATTATTAGCCCGTCAATCCGGTTAGTACAAGTCAAACATATTGACGTCATGTCCAAGCAGCTTCAGATAAGTGAATAGCTGACTGCGATGGTGTTGTGCGTGAGTTGCAATTTCAATCAGCCATTTTGCTTGAACAGAGCCGTGCTCCAGGTAAAACGGCGTCGTCTTTTTCTGCAAAAAATCCTCGTCTGACAGCCCTTGCATGTAATCCTTCAGATCATCCAAGCCGCTCGTCATTTGTTCAATCAGCTCTTCAGGAGCAGAAAGCGCGGATATTTCCGATTCCAGCTGGCGAATAACTTCTTGGGGATTTTCTTTGAGAATGAGCAGATCGACAGAGGGGATCGCTACCAGATGTTCAACCAGCTCCCTTAATGTCCGCATCTGATCAGTTGGCTTGTACTCCCATTGATCTTGTTCGATGCGGCGGATGAGATTTGAAGTCGTTCTGACGATCAGCTCCAATTCCTCGAATAACAGTCCCTTGATCTCGTTCACTGCGTTCATTTTTCTTCCTCCCATCGGTAATCGTACTTTTACCTCAATGTCTATGTCTGAAAAAGTTCGCTATAGGAGGAAGTGTAACGTATAATAGTGACAGGTTTTGTCATCATTATCATTTTATTTTGTTCAGGAGGACAGCATGCCCAAATCCAAACGGCTCATGGAACTGATGATGACGGTTAACCGCAAACGCAAGTTTACTGTCAAGGAGCTGGCCGATCAGTTTGAGGTATCTACGCGGACGATCTTGCGAGACCTTCAGGAGCTTAGCGAACTGGGTGTCCCGCTGTACTCTGAGGTAGGACCGCATGGCGGCTATCAGGTGCTAAGCGAGCGGGTGCTTCCACCGATTGCATTTAAGGAGGATGAAGCAGTCGCCATGTTTTTTGCCAGTCATGCGCTGCGTCATTATTCCTCTCTTCCTTTTGAAACACAAGCGGCTTCCGCCTTGAACAAATTTTATTTGTACATGCCCGGGGATGTACGAGATCGAATCGACCAGATGAAAAACCGCGTCGACATAGTGGCTCCTACCCGGCAAAAGCCGGTCCGGCATCTGTCTGTTCTGTTGGACGGAGCCATTTGGCAAAAAGTGATTAGCATCGACTACGAATCTCGGGAAGGCGGATCTATTCGTCATATTCAGCCAGTGGGAATATATGCACGAAACGGCTACTGGTATTGTCCGGCGTACTGCTTTTTGCGGGAGGATTTTCGCTTGTTCCGAGGAGATCGCATCCGCTCAGCGGAATACAGTTCGTCAGATGTGGCACCATTAGATTTAAAGCATGTGCATCTGGGGAATTGGGAGGAATTTACCCGGAAAAAGATCGAATGGACACGGATGTATGTGGTTTTGAGCAAAGAAGGTGTTCAGAGGTGTGAGGCGGAGCTGTGGAAAGTGCCAAACCTGCACATAGCTGAAGACGGCTCCGGCACGATTGACGGGATGATTCCTACGAGTGAAATCTCCTTTTTTGCCGATTTCTTTCTCGGATTAGGCAGGAATGCTGTAGTGAAAGAACCGGTAATAATGGTACAGCTAATAAGAGAGAGGCTTCAGGAGATGATAGAGATGTACGATTCCGATATTCAATAGGGTTAAAAATTAAGCAAATCAAAGGGCAGTCAAGTTTTCTTGGATTACCAGCTTTTTTATCTTGCTTTGTAGGTTTTCAATTTGTATAATAATAGAGTTGACGTTCACATGAGCTACAAACTTTAAACTTCTTTTAAAAAATCTATTGATTTCTGATAAAGAGTGTGCTAACATAGGAATTCCGTGAGGGGTTAAAAGTTCAAAGCGAATGCAAACCTTATCTCGGATTTACAATCTATTTTGATTCTATATGGATGGATGTCCGAGTGGCCGAAGGAGCACGATTGGAAATCGTGTAGACGGGGATGACTCGTCTCGTGGGTTCAAATCCCACTCCATCCGCCATCATGGCCCGTTGGTGAAGCGGTTTAACACAGCAGCCTTTCACGCTGTCATTCAGGGGTTCGAATCCCCTACGGGTCACCATAATTTGGAGGCTTAGCTCAGCTGGGAGAGCATCTGCCTTACAAGCAGAGGGTCGGCGGTTCGATCCCGTCAGCCTCCACCATATGCTTTATTCGTAGCTATCGGTAACGGGATCTCACCGTTCCGGTTCACCCTCGAAGAAGCGCAAAGGAGTATTGCTCGGGCACTTCAGATCTTGCTCGCATGTGAAGAGTAATCGACGCAGTGTCGCAAGTGGAAGCGATCCCGTCAGCCTCCACCATTTATATAAAATATATAAAAATCGTCGCGGGATGGAGCAGTCTGGCAGCTCGTCGGGCTCATAACCCGAAGGTCGCAGGTTCAAATCCTGCTCCCGCAACCAAATATGGAGCTGTGGTGAAGTTGGAGTTCACGCCGGTCTGTCACACCGGAGGTCGCGGGTTCGAGTCCCGTCAGCTCCGCCATTTATCCCTTGAGGATAGCGTTTGCGGATTAACATTATTCGGCTCGGTAGCTCAGTCGGTAGAGCAGAGGACTGAAAATCCTCGTGTCGGCGGTTCGATTCCGTCCCGAGCCACCATTATGAAATACAACACCATGCCGGTGTAGCTCAATTGGTAGAGCACCTGACTTGTAATCAGGGGGTTGTGGGTTCAAGTCCTATCGCCGGCACCACTTTTTTGGGGAGATAGCGAAGAGGCTAAACGCGGCAGACTGTAAATCTGCTCCCTATGGGTTCGGCGGTTCGAATCCGTCTCTCCCCACCATTTTAGTTTGAGCCATTAGCTCAGTTGGTAGAGCATCTGACTTTTAATCAGAGGGTCGAAGGTTCGAGTCCTTCATGGCTCACCAGTTTCTTTCATTCATATGCGGTCGTGGCGGAATTGGCAGACGCGCTAGATTCAGGTTCTAGTGGTGGCAACACCGTGGAGGTTCAAGTCCTCTCGACCGCACCATATGCGGACGTAGCTCAATTGGTAGAGCGTCGCCTTGCCAAGGCGAAGGTCGCGGGTTCGAGCCCCGTCGTCCGCTCCATGATGCGTACGCAGGTCTCTCACCCGTGCCGGGTTTACCCTCGTGGTAAAACACGAAGAAATGCTCGGGTACTTCAGATCTGGCTACGCAAAGAAGAATGTTCGACGAGGTATTGCCAGTGGAAGCGAGCCCCGTCGTCCGCTCCATATATATGTGCCCTTAGCTCAGCTGGATAGAGCGTTTGACTACGAATCAAAAGGTCGGGAGTTCGAATCTCTCAGGGCACGCCATTTTAACCCTTAATAATGAGATGTCGGGAAGTAGCTCAGCTTGGTAGAGTACTTGGCTTGGGACCAAGGGGTCGCAGGTTCGAATCCTGTCTTCCCGACCATGTAATTTCATATTTGCCGGTATGGCGGAATTGGCAGACGCGCGCGACTCAAAATCGTGAGGGAAACCGTGGGGGTTCAAGTCCCTCTACCGGCACCATTCTTATGCGGGTGTAGTTCAATGGTAGAACTCCAGCCTTCCAAGCTGGTCGCGTGGGTTCGATTCCCATCACCCGCTCCATTTTTATGCGGAGGGATACCGAAGTGGTCATAACGGGGCGGTCTTGAAAACCGTTAGGGTGCAAGCCCACGGGGGTTCGAATCC
>NZ_CP150171.1:87500-295000 GCF_037963895.1 Brevibacillus sp. FSL L8-0520
TGTTTACATCCGGTACAGGTACGGCCATCCGGGATCCTCGTCCACTGATGGCACCTGCTAAAACGGTACTGGTGGCTACCGACGGGATTCTGCCCGCAGAGCAGACCGAGGAGCAACCCGAGGAGCGTACCTGGGTGATGAGTATCAGTGCATGCTTACTGGCGCTGACGAGTTTGGGAATCTATATGGGAGTGAGACAAAAATGAAGAAATGGACAATTGCAGCAGGCGCGATGATGGTAGCTTCTGTACTGATGATGGGCTGTGGCAAAGAGGAGGCACAGCCGGTAGAGATTGTGGAGGGCGTGGACAAGTGCGATATTTGCCATATGGAGGTCGCCAATAACCAGCACGCGACCGAAATTGTGCTCAAGGACGGAAAAGCTTTGAAATTTGATGACATCGGCTGCATGTACCGCTGGACGAATGAAAACGGAACAGAGCAAGTGGATGTCCAATTTGTTCGCGACTACCTTTCCAAGGAATGGGTGAAATCCGATCAGGCCAGCTACGCTTATGACGAGAGCTATAAAACGCCGATGGGCTATGGCGTGTACTCCTTCAAAGAGAAAACGGCTGCAGAGGTATTCGTACAGGAGCAGCAAGCAGGCAAAGTGATGAGTGCGCAAGATTTGAGCAGCCACAGCTGGGAATCCAGTATGAAGAAGCATAAGGAAGAGCATGGGGGAGGCCACAATGGTGACGGCCAATCCGGTACCCACGGCGCGAATGCGGACGCAAATGGCTCGCACACGCCAAGTGCCGAAACGCAAGGCAAACACAATTGATCAGGGGAAGTGGCAGAAGTGCACATCGATAAAATTGCCAAACGGGAGATCAAGATCGGTTTTCGCAATCCGTGGGCATATTCCTTTATGGCTCTTTTTTCTCTGTTCAGCCTAGCCTTGCTGATCATCCAATCCCAATCGTTTATGGAAGGGTACACGTACACGACAGGGACTATGCTGAACCTGATTCTGTACCTCCTTCCCCTGATGACGATGCTGCTCGCCTCCTTTTCTCTTACCGCAGAAAAGGAGGAGGGGAGCTGGCAGCTGCTTTCTACATACGCGATCACCACGCCCGCTTTTTTATGGGGCAAATATTTTGGATTGGCGGTGGTGCTCGTTTCGATCGTCTGCTTCGGTTACGGCGTATCCGGGCTGCTCGGGTCGTTTTTAGGGACTGGCTTTACACTTTCCGCCCTGCTTTTTTTCCTGTTCTTCTCCGTTTGCATTGTTTTGCTGTTTTTGGGAATCGCGATCGTCGTCGGTACATTGAGCAAAAACCGCTGGCAGGCGCTCACGTTCGGGGTGAGCATCTGGTTCTTCTTTATTCTCGCATGGCCGACGATACTCATCTCGGTAGTAAGCTTTTTGCCTTATACATGGATCAAGCCAATCCTGCAAATCGCCACCTGCCTCAATCCGGCCGAGTTTGTACGGATTTTCTCGGTAGTCAGAATGGGGGGCGGCTCCATCTTTGGTCCGGAATATTATAACTGGGTCACCTGGATGCAGTCTCCGTTTGGCATTGTCGGGTTTATCGCTCTCAGTATCGGGTGGATTGTCTGTACGATGGGGATTGCCACATTCATCTGGGAAAGAGGGAGATACCGTGATTAATATCGGGTTGGAAATGGTGCAAGTGACGAAAAAAATAAAGGGAAAAACGATTGTCCACCCGTTTGATCTTACCATCAGGCCAGGGCAGGTCGTTGCGCTTTGCGGCGGCAACGGGGCAGGAAAAAGCACGATTTTGCGAATGATTGCGGGACTAACCCAGCCGACCTCTGGCACCATTGAGCTGAATAGACTGGACCGGAAGCTTGACCGCGAGTATTATTTGCGGCAAATCGGCTACATGCCTGATCACTTCAACTTTGGTGCGGGCTTGACCGCCAGCGAGACAATCCGTTTTTTTGCCTCCCTCAAGGGGCGTACTGCACAAGAGGCAGAGGCCGCGCTAAGAGCTGTCGGTCTGGAGGAAGCCCGCAACAAACGGGTCTCGGTGTTTTCCAAAGGGATGCAGCAGAGACTGCTCTTTGCTCAAGCTATTCTGGACAAACCTGCATTGGTTGTTTTGGACGAGCCTACAAACGGTTTGGACCCGTATTGGATGGATACGTTTGTCAGTCTGGTCAAGGAAGTGAAACAGGCAGGGCAAGCCGTCATCTTCTCGACGCATCAGCTGCAGGTGGCTGAGGAAGCGGCCGACCGGGCCATTTTTCTGATGGACGGAAAGATGGTCAGTACGGGAACGATTGAGGAGTACCGCGCCCAGTACGGAACATCCGGCTTGCAGGGGGCCTTCGCCAGTCTGGTTAGCCGAAAGCCTTCCGATGGCGAAGAGGACAGGTCTGCCTCGCCAGTAAAAATTACAATCAGAAAGCGTGAGAATGAGCAGCATGATGAATAACAAAAGGATTTTCTTCCGTTTCCTGTTCGGAGGGGCAGCAGCACTGGCCGCGGTTGTCCTGGCAGCCAATTTTACCAAAATAACAGCAGCCCCTCCCGACGATACCCGAATGATCCTGGAGCATACTCATCGCACCTATATCTCTCCGCCATGCTACGAACAGGCGCAAAAGACCAATCATATCGCCGAATCTACCCTTGGAGAGGCTCGGACGCATTCCTACAGCCCAGAGTCAGCCTGTACCGAGCAGTCCTTGCAGCCGATTCAAATAACGCTTTCCGCCTGGCTGCAAGAAAAACTGGGCATTCAAAAAGGAAAGTGGGATTGGTAAGGGAAACTGGGACTGGCTACAGGGAGCATCAAGCGCAGGAACAACAGCAGGTTTGCGGTGCCGAAGCGATAGTGGCGCCGCTTTTTCCCGCAAGTAAACGCGCCTTTTGCCAAAGCGCAGAAACGGCAATCCGCCTGATAGATTTCTGCTTGAGATACTTCAATGCATGCCGAGAAATGAAATCCAGCTCCCGCTGCCTTTCCATAACCTGCATCTCCGCTACATAAATATTGTCCATCCTATCTCGTCTCCCTTGTTTATTTTTGATTGCAGCAAACAGTCGCATCTTTGGAATGAACATCGGCGTCCTCTTTTGTATAAAAGAACTCCCACTCATTGCCGTCGGGGTCTACTACCCAAAATTTGTCCTGTACCGCATAACAGCAGGTGGTATCGACCTCTTCCTTTTCGATGGTGAGTCCGGCTGCTTGCAGGCGCTCGCGATGTTCGGCCACTTCCCTCGCGCTGTCCACTTGAAAGCCGAAATGGTTGACCTGATTGCCGCCTACCTTGGACCGGGCATTGAGTGTAAAATTCAGGCGGACAGCCTCGACCAGAAACTTGGCGTAGTCGTCCTTTGTCTTGACCGGGTCAACACCGAAAAGACGGGTATAAAAGTCAACCGATTGATCAAGCCGTGTGCAATTGATTCCGACATGTGCATATTTCATGAAAACAACCTCCTATATCAAAAATATTTGATGGATATATCAAAAAAAATTGATGAATAGACGAAAAAGAAATCAGCAGCAATCGCTGCTGCAGCGAAATACACAGCACAGCTCTTCGGATAACAAGCGGTTGACCTCTGCGTGATTCAGCCAATAGTAGTTCCAGACGCCGTCGCTTTCCTTCTGGATCAACCCGGCATCGAGCAAAATTTTCAGGTGATAGGAAAGCTTAGACTGCGCCATCTCCAGCACTTCCGCCAGGTCGCATACGCAGACCCGGCCGTGCTTGGTCAGCTCGTGCATGATCTGCAGTCGTTTTTTATCTGCCAAAGCCTTGAATTTACTTTCAAAGAGGTCAAAAGCTGGTTCTGTAGATGCTGTGTCCGACGGAGCTGTTTCAGAAACTGTGCTGATTTCTTTCATGGTCCGTTCCTTTCATCAAAAACTTTTGATATAGGCAATCATATGCGAAACGGATGTTTTTGGCAATCCATAAAATCAAATTTTTTTGATGAAGGCTATCGTTCGCCCTGCGTTACCCGACCAAAGCGCCAATGATCGGATAGGAGAAAGGACGTCCGCCGAGCGAATACAAAATACCTTTGATCGGGTAGTACAGCGCCATCAGGCCAAAAACGACAAAGAATGGAATGCCGATCAGGATGAAGACAAACGGCCAGGATATTGCAATCAGAACCCCGATAATCACGTGAAACAGCAATGCCTGAAGCGCTGTATTCTTAACCTCTCGATCGGCCATGAGCAGCCAGACGAGCAGCGGCACCAATACAGGTGCGAAAAAAGCGCTGGCGTGCGTGATAGCTTTTACTCCCTTATGATCCATGATAGATCCTCCCAGATAACGAAATAATAATGTCTATGTCCTTATAATACGAAACAGCACCTGCTTTCGTAACAGCCAAAAGCTTGAACAGGAGATCCACCTTGAGACGGAGAAATTGATTGGAAAAATCAGTCACATCCGTTATCATGAACATCACTTGTTTCGCTTATCCATTTAATCATGAAAGGGCTTGTTAAGAGGGGGATAACGTTGGGGAAATTGACCTTGTGGCAATTGATGAAAAAAGGCAATAAATCTTCTGCGGCGGCAGCACTGGGTAACACGGGCCTGGCGATCATAAAAGGCATCGCGGCTGCTTTGAGCGGCAGCGGGGCGATGTTTGCTTCGGCCATGCATTCTGTCGCCGATGCCGTCAACCAAGGATTTGTCTATGCGGGAAGTGTGCTTGCGGAAAAGGAGCCAACTCGTCGATTTCCGTCCGGTTTTGGCCGGGTCATCAACATCTTTTGCATGGTGGCTGTAATTGTGGTTACGATCATGGCGTATGAGACGATCCTGGAGGGCTTCCATCTGCTGGCCCACCCCGTACAGGCCGGACATTTTATACTCAATCTTGTCGTATTGCTCCTGGCTGTTGGCGTAGACGGCTTTATCCTGGTGAAAGCGATGAAGGAAATCGCCCGAGAGACGAGGACGGAAGCAAAAGGAATGGCTGTTATAAAAGTCGCATTTCAAAATGTTGGGCGTGCGGCGCCTCCGACCCGGCTGGTGTTTTACGAAGATCTGGTTGCGACATCAGGGGCTTTGCTCGCGTTGCTAGCGGTCATCGTCACCCAGTTGACCCCTGTGAAGGCACTGGACGGCATTGCGACGATTCTGATCGGAATCCTGATGGTCTTGGTGGCGTTTAAGGTTGGCTACGACAATATGGTGGGCTTGATCGGCGTGGCCGCTCCTCGCGAGGTGGAGGATCGGGTGGCGCGCATTATTTTTCAGGACCCTTCTGTAACGGATATCAATCGGATGAGAATTATGCAAGAAGGGCGCTTTTACCATGTTGAAGTTTATCTGGAGCTGGTAAAAGGTCTGACGCTTGCGGATGCAGACGATATCAAATTCCGGGTGCGGGACGAGCTGTTGAAGGACCCGGACATTACGGATGTCACGCTGGGCATTCTGGAGGACAACGACGTCCGCGACTGGCGGCCGGAAAAAGAAGAGCCCCAGCCGGTTCAATAGAAACGAAGACCCGCCCTGCCGTTCACAAACCTTCCACGTTTGATGTGATTCCAGTCACAGATGCGGAAAATGCCCCCCTTTATACTGAGAGTTGTCAAAGAAATTGACCTCAGGAAAGAAGGAGGGCCTAGCATGCTTAGTCCACAAACCATTGCGATCATCAAATCGACTGTGCCTGTCCTCGAGGTGCACGGCAAAGCCATTACAACCAGATTTTACGAAATGATGTTTGCAAGCCATCCCGAACTTTTGAACATATTCAATCACGCCAATCAAAAGCAAGGCCGTCAGCAAACAGCCCTTGCCAATGCCGTTTATGCGGCGGCTGCCCATATCGACAATCTGGAAGCGATCCTGCCGGCAGTGAAGCAAATCGCCCATAAGCATCGGAGTCTGGGCATCAAGCCGGAGCATTATCCCATCGTCGGGGAGAATCTGCTTGCCGCTATCAAGGATGTCCTGGGCGATGCGGCGACCGATGAAATCATCAATGCCTGGGCCGAAGCATATGGTGTCATCGCCGATGCCTTTATCAGCGTGGAAGAAGGCATGTACCGGGAAGCCGAGGCAGCAGAGGGGGGCTGGAGAGATTTTCGCGATTTCGTCGTGGTCAAAAAGGAGAAAGAGAGCGCTGTCGTAACATCTTTCTACCTGAAGCCAAAGGATGGCGGACCGCTTCCTCCCTTCCAGCCTGGCCAGTACATCAGCGTGAAAATGACAGTACCCGGTGAGACTCATACGCATATTCGCCAGTACAGCCTGTCCGACAGTCCCGGCAAGGAATATTACCGCATCAGCGTCAAGCGTGAAGACGGAGGAGAGGAGAAACCGGCTGGAATCGTCTCCTGCTATCTTCACAGTCATGTGCAGGAAGGCGATATCCTGCAAATCAGCGCACCTGCCGGCGATTTCATTCTGGATACGGAAGCCGACACGCCTGTGGTGCTGTTAAGTGGCGGCGTTGGGCTTACGCCGCTGGTGAGCATGCTTCAAACACTAGCGCAGCGTCAACCGAAAAGGCCGGTCATGTTCATTCATGCGGCTCGCAACAGTCTGACTCATGCGATGAAGGAGCAGGTAACTCAGCTTGCACGTCGTCATGAAAATGTACGGTCATATGTTCTTTACTCTGAGCCGACTGAGGAAGACCGCAAGCTCGGCGGCTTTGACAAGGAAGGCCATGTCGATCTGCCATTGCTGCAGTCACTGCTCCCCGATAACCGGGCTGATTTTTATTTCTGCGGCCCCGTTCCGTTTATGAAAACCGTCTATCGCGCGCTGCAGGAATGGGGAGTACCGCATGAACGCATCCACTACGAGTTTTTTGGTCCAATGGGTAGCTTGAATGAATAATTTTTAGTATAAATAAAATGTCCATTGTCTTTTCGCCCTCCGCTGCAAAGCGGAGGTATTTTTTTTCTTGCAATGCAAGCTTGCTCTCTCATCTCTCACTTATAATGGATGATTATGGGAGGCGTGATAGTGTGCATACAAAAAAACAACTTCTTTGGGCAGACTTGTCGTTACTTTTTATAGCTCTTGCCTGGGGCTATACGTTTATCCTGTCCAAGGATCTGCTGACGGAGCTGACACCCTTCGTTTTCACCGGAACGCGCTTCCTCGTCGCGGCTTTGATCCTGTTGCCGTTTGTTTGGAAACGTCTGAGGTCCGTTAGCCGGGAGGTGTGGATACAAGGAGCGGTTTGCGGAATTGCCTTGTGTGCCGCCTACACCTTGCAAATCCTGGGGATCGAGAGGACGACACCGGGCAAGGCCGGAGTTATTACAGGAACCAATGTGATTCTCGTTCCATTTTTGTATTTCCTGTGGAGAAGGCTGCCGGTAAAAAAGGGGGCAGTCATAGGCTCTCTGCTCGCTTTCGCAGGTCTGCTTTGTTTGTCGGGGGAAGGGGAATGGGCCGGGCTGTCGTCGGGCGATCTGCTCGTGTTCCTCTGTGCCGTCTTTTTTGCGCTGCACATCCTGATGGTCGACCGAGCCTATGAAAAGCACCAGGACATCGATACGCTTGCCTTTGTGATGATTCAGCTGATGGTTGTGGGCGTGATCGATACGGCGATTGCTGCCGTCAGCGAGCCGATTCCTCATCAGCTCAGCGGGTACGGCTGGTTTGCTTTCTGGTTTGACTGCCTGATCGGGACGCTTTTGGCCTATGTCGTTCAAATCAAGGCACAACAATTTTCTCCGCCGGTTCACGTGAGCATCCTGCTCTCCTTGGAAGCGGTTTTTGCTTTTCTTTTCTCCTGGCTCCTGTGGGGAGAACCGCTGACCACTGTCGTAGTGATCGGGGTGGCTCTCATGCTTGCGGGAATCTACGTGACGGAGCTGTCAGACCACAAGGAAAAGGCGGATGAAGTGGGCCGCATTTGATCAAAATACGTGTATCCATCCTTTATCGGAGGGAGACAAAGCGCAATTTTTGCCGTTTTTATCTGGAGCTTTGAAAAATCGGATATACAGGAGCAGCTCTGCACATGATCAACCAGCGCAAGTGGACCTGGAAGCAGGAAGTGATCGCAGGTCTTACGACTTTTTTTACGATGGCTTACATTATGGTGGTAAACCCGCTTATTTTGGCCGATGCCGGTTTGCCGTTTGAACAGGGCTTCACCGCAACGATCATAGCCACTGTGGCGGGAACCTTGATCATGGGCCTGTGGGCCAATTACCCGATCGCTATCGCGCCGGCTATGGGGCTTAATGCGTATTTCGCCTACTCGGTTGTGAAAGCGGAGGGCGCCCTGACGTACACTGTCGCCTTTTCGGCTGTCTTTGTCGCCGGAGTGGTGTTTGTCCTGTTGTCTTTGACGCCGCTTCGCTCCAAGCTGATCGAAGTGATCCCCGATAATCTCAAATACGCCATTACGGCCGGGATCGGTTTGTTTATTACTTTTATCGGTCTGCGCTTAACAGGGCTTGTCACTGATCACCCGACCAATCTGGTCGCGTTGGGCGACCTTCACTCTCCGCAAGTTGTCCTGGCCTTGATCGGGCTCGGTGTCACGCTTGTATTTTTATCGCTCAATCTGAACGGTGCGCTTTTTTTCGGAATGGTGGTCACCGGACTGCTGGCTTGCCTGAATGGGCAGCTAACTTTTGAAAAAGGACTCATTTCCACTCCTTCACTGCCGAATGGTTTGATCGTTTTAAGCCCGATTCAGGCTTTTTCTGATGTGGCCAGCTACGGATTGTACGCCGTCGTTTTCTCCTTTTTGCTGGTTACCTTGTTTGATACGACTGGAACTGTGCTCGGAGTGAGCAGGCAAGCGGGATTACTGGTGGACAACAAGCTTCCCCGGGCAGAGAGGGCGCTGGTTGCGGATTCCGCTGCTACACTGATCGGCTCCGTATTCGGAACCAGTCCGACGTCCGCCTACATCGAGTCGGCCTCAGGGGTAGCGGCAGGAGGACGCACGGGAGTCACAGCGGTAGTGGTGGCGCTCCTGTTTGGAATCGCAGCGTTTTTTGGCCCTCTGGTGGGTGCCGTATCAGGGATTTCTGTGATTACTTCTCCGGCGCTCGTCGTGGTAGGCTCCATGATGCTGGGCAATGTCCGCTATATCGATTGGGATGCGATGGACGAGTCTTTCCCCGCCTTTCTCGTCATCGTCAGCATGCCGCTCACCTCCAGCATCGCGACGGGGATCGCGCTCGGGTTTATTTCCTACCCGCTGATGAAGGTGTTGAAAGGGAAATGGAGAGAAGTGCATCTCCTTGTTTATATTTTTGCTATCCTGTTTATTTATCAGCTTGCATTCTTGCCGCATTAAGGCAGATGCGAAAAGCGCCCTCTTCCTGCTCAAGACAGGGGAGAGGGCGCTTTGCTTTTTCCGCGGTGGCGTGCCCACTCAGGCAGCACCATTCCGAGCAGGATGACGACCACGCCAAGCCATTGCAGCAGGCTGACAGACTCCTGCAGGATGAGGTAGGAAGAAAAGACGGCCGTCGGCAGCTCCGCAGCTCCCAGGATTCCGGCCATCCCCGGACCGGTGTGCGGGACTCCGAAAGTAAAGCAAACAGTCGGGACAAACACGCCGAACAAGGCGAGCAGAAACACATATCCAAACAGGCCTTCCCACAGCACGCCGCTGGTGAGAAAGGCTGGCGGGTAGATAAGAAATATGAGCAGCATAGAGCCAGTCGACATAAAAGATGTACGAATCCAGGGATTCACGTCGGCAGCCGCTTTTCCGCTAAAAAAGATAAACAAGGTGTACGAAACGGCAGCCAAAAGCCCAAAGATGACACCGACGAGCGAAAATTCGCTGATTCCTTTGTCCAGCACACCCCCGGCCAAAAGCGTGCCCGCGAGCAGCAGAACGAGTGAAAACAAGGTGGGCGCAGAAGGTTTTTTGCGTGTGAGGATGGTCTCCAGCAAGACGCCCATCCAGGTAAACTGAAACAGCAGAACAATCGCAATAGAAGCGGGTATATGCTGCAAGGCGTTGTAGTAGAGCAAACCGGTGGAGCCGACCGGAAGTCCAGCAGCCAAAAGCAGAAGAATACGCTTGAGAGGCGGCTTATGGCGCAGGGCAAAGAGGGCCGGTATCCACGTTAGTACGAAACCAAAAAAGATCTGCCCGCCTACTACTTCCGCCGGTGAATATCCTTGTCCGTAGGCCAGCTTGACAATCGTCGACAAAATTCCATAGCTGCATGCGCCCAAAAAGACAAGCAGAATGTATCGCATAGGTATGTAACTCCTTACAGTGTGTTTGTACTTTGCTAGGATAATACGAATATTTCCTTTTGTCTATGTATGGAAAATTTGATGGCAAAAAAATCCGTTCAATCAACAAATAACAGGTTTATTGTCCACTCCAAGGTGGAAGGTATTGAAGTGTCACCGAATATTGGCAGCAAACCAGATTCAGTTTGTCAAACAGAGCGGGCATCTCCTTTTCATAGCGTATGCTTGGAGGACAGGAGATATCCTTTTGCCAAAGTGTCGTCGCAGCCAAAAAACTGACTGAGAAGGGGGAGGCTCATGTTTTCTAAAGCAAAAGATCGAATATTTGCAGCCTTGCTGTTTTTGTGCCTGATCCCCATCATCCTCGTCAGCCTGGTCAACTATCATGCGGCGAAAAAGGCGCTGTTTGAACAGTATTCGACAAACATCCGGGAACACATGCGCCGCCTTGACGACCAACTTTCCCTCTACTCGATGGTAGGGCAACGGGAACTGGACAAGCTGGCGGAAAAATTGTCAGCCCCGATCAATTCCGGCAAGCTCATCATGCCTCCAGGCAGAGGCCATCCCCCCTCCACTCCGACTGCTGAGACAGCGGCCGTACTTGAAGCTTTTACCGAAATTCAGAAAAAACACGCAAACTCGCGAAATATTTGTCTGATCGGCATTGATGGGACCTCCCTCTTCTTGCTGCCGAAAAACGGGGGAAGTGAAAGCGACCCGCGAGGATGGGATGTTTACCATCATACGTTGAGGGACGGGCAGGGCCATTTTCATATTATGAAGAGCGACGGTCGGGAAGGAGAGAGCTGGTGGACCTCCCGTCTGATAAAGGATGACCAGGGCAGGCTTTTTGGGGTTCTGGCGATAGAGTGGAATGCCAAACAAATCAACAAATGGCTGCAGAAAGATATCCGACCGACCAATACGACGCTGCTCATCTTTTCCAGAGGCAATATGCTGCTTTTTGGAGACAAGGACGGAACCGACAGGGAAGACTGGACGGGTCAGGAATATTCCTCTGTGCTCCAAGCGCTGCAGGAAGGTACCGGAAAAGAAGTCATTCCGTTCATTCATGGAAATGAAGAAATGCACCTGTTTCACTACACGTCGCCTGTATCGGGATACACCTACGTAGAGCTCCTGCCGAACAGTGCGATTGACCAACAGCTAAATCCGCTGAAAGAGATCTTTTGGGTGGTCACGATTCTGGTGGTGTTGTTGGCGGTGATCATTACCCGGCGTGTGGCCAAGTGGATTGACAGACCGATCCGTTCCCTGGTCGAGGCGACGGAAGCCTTGCAGCAGGGCGATTTCTCCATACGGGTAAAAAAACACGGGCTGCAGGAGATATCTCAGCTTGAGGATAAATTTAATCAAATGGCCTCACAGCTTCAGACGCTGATCCAACGCGAGCGGGATTACATGCAGACAGGGCTCGATCAAATCGTCCGGAGCTTCTATCTGGCCGTTGAAATGAAGGACCCATATACCGCGGGGCACAGTGAACGCGTCACGGAATATGCGCTGATTATCTACGATCATATGGACGAACGAAAAAAAGCGGAATTTTCCCGTGATGACCTTCGTTTTGCAGGGTTGATGCACGATATTGGCAAGGTGGCGATACCTGATCGCGTCCTGCTCAAAGACGGAAAGCTGACGGACGAGGAGTATGAATTGATCAAGCTGCATGCCTCGATCGGCGCGAATATCGTCAATCAAATCGTAAGTCTTGCCCACGTGAGCCCTGGTGTCCGCCATCATCATGAGAGGTGGGACGGCAGGGGGTACCCGGACAGGCTGGCGGAAAAGGATATCCCGCTGATGGGGAGAATTTTGGCAGTTGCCGATACCTTTGATGCGATGACTTCAACTCGTTCTTACCGAAAAGCGCTTTCCATGGAGGAAGCTCATGCCGAGATCCTCCGCTGCGCCAGCACCCAGTTTGATCCGGAAATCGTTCAGGTGTTCAGCAAGGCTTACAAAGCAGGTTGTTTCCATAGAAACAAGCTTCCATCCTACACCAACCAAAGCGATCTGCCGGCAGCTGCACAAGCCTGAGGGGGAGATTCCCTCTTTTGGTTGGCTTTACGCCTTGCGATTACACCTTATCTTTGGTATGCTTATGCTACCGTGCTAGACGGGGAGGTTGCGGTGCCCTGTAACCTGCAATCCGCAATAGCAGGGTTGAATTCCTATCAGAGGTCTTCTCATGTGAGGCTGCCTTATGATGGCGGTGTTGAGGAGCGGGTCCTGTGCAACGTGAACCCATGAACCTGGTCAGGTCCGGAAGGAAGCAGCCATAAGTGGATCATCGCGTGTGCCGCAGGGTAGCCTGTTCTGAGCTGTAGTCATAAGTAACGCTTGGATGGGGACGATCGACGATAGGTGCACGGTATATAATATAAATAATGAAGAACAGACGGTATGTTCCTGAGCGGATCGTACCGTTTTTTATTTAGCCATAGACTGCCATGAGCCGTTCATGACAATTTTTGTTGCTTTCTGGCGATCTCTAGCGAAAACATTTCCGGTAAAAATCGGTTGTTCCGGAAGGTTATTCCCATTTTTTGACGAAATTGTACGTGAACGGCAGACGCTTGAAAAATGCTAAGGTCAGGGGGGACAAGCTGTGGGAGAATCAATGTCGTTACATCTCGTCGGCTCGTCCAAAAGATTGCAACAGTTTGTCCAACAGTTGCCAACTGCTATTTTCCTGGTAGATCAAGCGGGATGTATCGTAGAGGTGAATGAACAGCTGTTGCGTGTCACAGGCTATCGATACGAAGAGCTGATCAACAAGCCCTTTCACCTTCTTTTGCCGTACGACGGTACGATAGAGCAGTTGTATTTGGAACTAATGGGCCAGGAAGCTGACCAAACGCTGGATGTGCTCTGGCAGGACAGTCAGGGCAGAACTGGCAAAACGCCAGCGATAATTATGATGCAGCCCGGAGAACATCCGTCTTATGTGGTCCACTTGTTTGAGCTGGGCAAAGAAACGGAGAACACGCTCTCCCAAAGGCTGATTGACAAACTTACGAATGACAGCAGCCTGGGTTTGTTTGTGCTGGATGAGCAAGGACGTATCGTAGAAGCGAGTCAAATGGCTTGCAAACTGCTGGGAAAAAACCGCATGGAGGTCATCAATAAGCACGTAGACCAAATCTTCGCCGGGATCCCGGAGGATCATCGACTCATCAGACGCGAACTGTTGGACGGTGTCAAACTCTACAACATGGCGACGTCATGGAGCAATGACAACCAACGCTATGAACTAATTGTCGACGCCAACACGCTTCAGGATGAATCGGGTAAAACCGTAGGTGCTTTCTTTCTCTTTAAGGATATAACAAACCTGCGCTCCTTCGAGCAAAAAATAGAGCGGAACGAAAGGCTGGCCATGATCGGGCAGATCGCTGCCGGCACCGCACACGAAATCCGCAATCCGCTCACGTCCATAAAAGGTTTTTTGCAAATGTTTTTGCAATCGTTTAGCGAAAACGGGATGGATCGCGAACGAACCTACACCGAAATCATGTTGACGGAGATCAACCGGATCAACTCTCTTGTCAGCGAGTTTTTACTGCTGAGCAAGCCCCGTGATGTGCAGTACGCGATCGTCGATTTGAATACCGTTTTTGAGGAAATCCTGCCGATCGTGGAATCGCAGGCTTTGCTCTACGGCGTTGAAGTCCAGTTTTCGTCCCGAGGCAAATTGCCGCTTGTCGTGGGGGATACCGAACTATTGAAACAGGTTTTCATCAATATTTGCAAAAACGGGATTGAGGCCATGGGAGAACAGGGGACCTTGAACATCTCCCACCACATCGATCCAGACGGCGACAAGGTCAGCATTGATATCAGAGATTCCGGACCGGGAATACCGTTGTACATTATTGACAAAATATTCGACCCTTTCTTTACCACAAAAGAAGAGGGGACCGGCCTGGGCCTGTCTGTTTGCCAAAAGATCATTCACGATATCGGTGGACAGATTCGCGTTTCCACCAAAGGATATGGCACGACCTTCCACATCCTGCTCCCCTATTTGTAAACAAGACCTTCTACGAGGCGTCCCGCAAGCAGTACGGGGCGTTTTCTTTGTACGATGCGGAGCAGATGTTGTATAATAGATGAGATTCGGAAGAGGACTGTGCAGATTGGAGTGTCACACAACCATGGCTTACACCGCGCTGTATCGCGTTTACCGACCGCAAGCCTTTCAAGACGTGGTAGGACAAGAGCATGTGACCGTCACCTTGCGCAATGCGTTGCGCGAGCAAAGGCTGTCTCACGCCTATTTGTTCAACGGTCCCCGAGGTACAGGCAAGACCAGTGCAGCCAAAATTATGGCCAAGGCTGTAAACTGCGAGCAGCCGCAGGATGGCGAGCCGTGCAATCAGTGCGATACCTGCAAGGCAATCACCGACGGCTCCGTCACCGATGTACTGGAAATCGACGCCGCCTCCAACCGGGGGGTTGAGGAGATACGAGACATTCGCGACAAGGTAAAATTTGCTCCCAGCGATGTCAGGTACAAGGTGTACATTATTGACGAAGTGCATATGCTGACGACGGAAGCGTTTAATGCGCTGTTAAAAACGCTGGAGGAACCTCCTCCCCACGTCATTTTTATTTTAGCGACGACTGAACCGCACAAACTGCCTGCTACGATTATCTCTCGCTGCCAGCGCTTCGATTTTCACCGCATCCCGCTGAGGGAGATGGTCAGGCGTTTGTCATATATTTGTGAAGCGCAGCAGGTGCGGGTAGAAGAGCAAGCCTTGACGCTGGTGGCAAAACTGGCGGAGGGCGGCATGCGTGATGCGCTGAGCCTGCTGGATCAAGCGATCAGCTACTCCAAGGATCAGGTAACAGCTGCTGACATTATGCAGATAACGGGAACGGTGTCACAGGGGTACTTTTCCGTATTGGCCAAACATATCGCCGAACGCGATGTAGCTCCGGTCATGGAGCAGTTTGACAAGGTGATGGTGCAAGGGAAAAACCCTGAGCAATTTTTAAACGATTTTCTCCACTACTATCGAGATATGCTGCTCCTGAAGACAGCACCTCACTTGGAAGAAATCGTGGAACGGACAACGATCGACGAACAGTTCGCCCAAGTGGCAAAGCTGTACGAGATAGCCGACCTCTACGAGGCCATTGAGACATGCAATCAGGCACTTACCCAATTGAAATGGTCTACCTACTCTCGCGTACTGGTGGAACTGACGCTGGTGAAATTATGCCAAGTGCAGGGGAAAGCTCCGGCAGCACCCGTACAAAGTGCTGTGGGGAATGACGACCTGGCTGCACTTGTCAATCGCGTCAGAGTGCTGGAAGAGAAGCTTGCGCAGCTCGCCCAGGGGCAGGCCATGGAAGCCGGTCAACCGAGAGCAGAGGAACCGCGAAAAAGTGAAGCGCGCCGTCCGGCTGCTGCCGGTGGGGGTTCGCGGACACCGATGAACAAGGTGCGGGAAGCGGCAATGGCCATCGATGAAGCGATGTCCCGTCAGGTCCGTGGCCAGTGGAGCCAGATATTGGCCGAGGTCAAAAAGGTCAAAATCCAGTATCAAGCCTGGTTGGTTAACGGGCAGCCCGCTGCAGTTGGCGGCGATTCGATCATCGTTACCTTTACCAGCCCGATTCACTGCGACAAGACGATGGAGCCGGAATTGAAAAGCGTGATCGAGCGGGCCATTTTCGCTGTAATTGGCAAGCAGCTGCAGCTTCTCTCCGTCATGGAAGAAGAGTGGCAGTCGGTTCACCAGCAAGCGGCGCAGGGAGAGGCTCAGACGCAAGAGGAGCAGGACCCGTTTGTGGCTGAGGCCATCCGTCTGGTGGGCGAGGGACTTGTTGAAGTGAAAGAATAGATAACCACACATCCGATTAAGGAGGACAACCACGTGAAAAACATGCAACAAATGATGCGTCAAGTAAAGAAAATGCAGGAAGAGATGCAAAAAGCCCAGGAAGGCCTGAAGGAAAAGGTAGTGGAAAGCTCTGCTGGCGGCGGCGCCGTAATGGTAAAGGCCAATGGTCATAAGGAAATTATCGACATTACGATCAAGCCGGAAGTAGTGGACGCCGATGATGTGGAAATGCTGCAGGACCTCGTTTTGACCGCTGTCAACGATGCTCTGCGCAAAGTCGATGAATTGGTCGGCAAAGAAATGGGACGCTTTACCGGAGGGATGAACATTCCGGGATTGTTCTAGTCGCGCACGTCGGAGCCTTTTGAAGGAGTAGAAGCGATGTTTTATCCCGAACCGGTCTCAAAACTGATCGAAGGCTTTATGAAACTGCCAGGCATCGGTCCGAAAACGGCAGGACGCCTGGCCTTTTTTGTACTCAATATGAAAGAGGACGATGTCCTGGACTTGGCCAAGGCGCTGGTCAATGCCAAGCGCCAATTGCAGTATTGCTCTGTTTGCAACAACATCACCGATCTCGATCCGTGCCATATTTGCCGCGACAAACGTCGGGACGGCTCGATCATCTGCGTCGTACAGGAGCCGAAAGACGTGGTGGCGATGGAAAAGACCCGGGAGTTCGAGGGGTATTACCATGTGCTGCACGGAGCCATCTCCCCTATGGATGGGATTGGGCCGGAGGACATTCGCATCCCTGATCTGCTCAAGCGGCTGGGAGACGAGCAGGTGAAGGAAGTCATTTTGGCGACGAATCCCAATATCGAAGGAGAAGCGACGGCGATGTACATTTCCCGTCTGATCAAGCCGTTCGGTATTCGGGTCACGCGGATCGCCCACGGATTGCCGGTTGGCGGTGATTTGGAGTACGCAGACGAGGTTACGCTGACCAAGGCATTGGAAGGGCGACGGGAATTATAAGAGAAAATGCAATACCTCAAACCCAGACAGGCTTGCCTGTCTTTTTTTTTCAAAAAACTACTTTTTTGCTAGGACGAGACATAAAGTGTAACGGGGAGAGTGAGACAATGCTGAATGGACCGGGGCTGCTGCTCTCGGAAAGGACACAGAAAGACCGGACGAAGAGCTGGGCGATCGTCCTGTTTATCGGCTATTGGGTCATGTTTGCAGCGGAGTTGTTCATGGTCCGCTTTCAGCGGGGAACTGACGGCTTATGGGTGGCGACAACTGCTGAGGAGCCGGCAGCGTGGCTCGTTATTCTCATATTGAGTGTCACAGGGATAAGTCTGCTGGTTTCCATCGTGTATGCGGTGCAAGCGGCGAGAAACCGGGGGAGAGGGGACTGGCTGTGGACCCCGTCCGAAGTGACGGGCAGTGATGTGCTGCACGTAGTCGCATGGCTTCACGTGTTTCAGACATGTACGCTGGTGATGTACGGATTGGTTTTGCCTGCCACGCTTTTTCCCGCAGGTTCGGTTGGCAGTTTTGTTGAATCTGCCTCCTTTCAGCTTTTTATTTTGGTGCTTGTGCCGCTGATGCTGCGAGGGCGCCTGGATCAGATAGGCGTTCGCAGGCCACGTCAGCTGGGATGGATGATCGTCAGTTTGATCCTGTTGTTCTTGGCTGTCATGCTGCTGCTTGATGTGGCAGTTACCAAACCGGTCGCTGAATGGTTTGGACTGGCACTCGACTCGGAGAGAGAAAAGCAAATCGAACAGGAGATCGTCCATGCGCGCGAACGCAATGGATGGGCTGTCTTGACCTCGCTAGTGATGATCGGAGGGCTGGTTCCACTCGCGGAGGAATTGCTGTTCCGCGGTGTGGTGCAAACGTTCCTCGTGAGGCGGCTCGGTGCCGTGATCGGCATTTTTATCAGCAGTCTGTGGTTTGCGTTGATGCATGTGGATATCGCTTTGCTCGCACCGCTGTTTGCGATGGGCGTATTCCTCGGGTATCTGCGTCATCGCTTCCAATCAATATGGGGGGCCGTACTCCTGCATGCACTCAATAATATGGCCGGTGTTCTTTATTACTTCCAATAGGGAGGATGGGCAATGGGCTTTTGGAGGCAGGAAAAACCATCAGTTACATGGGGAAGCAACGGAATTGAGGAAGCGGTCAACCGCGCTCGGCTCGACTGGCAGCACGCCAGCCATCTGATGGAAATCAGCGAGCCGGACAACGGGCTGGAAGATGCTATTTACTACCTGCAGCTAACTGAAAAACGCTACATGTATCTGCTCTCCCATGCGAAAAGGGAGCGGGAACACCAACAAGCGTAAGGGGGATTTCCATGACATCAGGGTGGTTGATTGCCCTGCTCGTTGCGGGGATGTTGCTGTTGATTGCGGCCAGCAAATCAGTATGGGGGCCGATCCGCTGGCTTGGATTCGGTGTCATGCAGCTGGTCATTGGCGCCGTTTTGCTGTTTTTCGCCAACCTCGTCGGGGAACTGGCCGACTTTCACATTCCGATCAACCCTGTTACGGCTCTACTGACCGGGTTGTTGCGATTGCCGGGTCTGGCCGCTCTGATCGTGATCAAAATGTGGATGATCTAAAAGCTGACAAAGTCAGCCGTCGGTCAGCAGAAAGGCGACACTGCGATTTTCGTATTTGACGCGGCAATGCTTAGGCAGGCGGAGGGAAACAAGCAGGGCCAACAGCCTTGGCAGCGCAGCAATAATCGCACCGGCAAAAAGTGTAATGCCATAGGGAACGGGCAGCCAGACGTACAGGAATGCGGTCAGAAACAGGCTTCCTGCCAGAACGGTCGCTTCCGCACCACGATAGGCCGAGAGCGGGACAGGCAGTCGATAGCCGGCTCCCCACCAGGGTGAGAACAGCATGTCTGGAGTCGTCTGAGGAGCATGCCCCCGCAAGTGAACGTACATGCGAAATAAACAGAGATGGATGATCGCTATTCCCGGCAACACAGCCAATGAGACAACCAGGGCTGGAGCCGGGATTGCCAGCAGGCGTGCAGCAGCCGCAAAAACCAGTCCGAAAAGCAAGAGCTGTAACAGTGATCCGGCCAAGCGCCAGCGAAAACGGCGCACCAGTTTATAGCTGTAAATGGTTTGGTTTTCCATATGCCACATCCATTCGTTCTACGTACTCGAGTGTCATCATTTACTACTACCCTCGGATAATCCAGCCGTAAACCGGGAAAATTATTCAAAAATGCCCGTCACTTTACGTGCTGGCTGCACGGGGTACATCCCTATTATGGCATAGCCTCTCTTTGCGAGGAAGACGGGCATGTCTTGGCAGAGGACGACGAAACAGGAGGCGGAGAACGATATTGCCAGAGGATATGATCACACTCAGGGAAATCTCCGGTGTGACTCTTTCGGAATCGCGGAAGGCCGAACTGCGCAAGCTCGGGCTGGAGATATGCTCCGGGGAGGAAAGCGGAGCAAGCATTCAAGCGGACGGCATTCTGGTGGGCGGTCAGCCGGACAACCATGTAGAGGATCGGATCCAAATTGTTGAGGCGGGGGATGGTCCCCGTCTATTGCTCGTCTATGGGGACAAAATCCGGGCGGGGCTGGCAGATGAATGGTCGGCTGCCCATCCCGGGTGGGAAGTGATCCGGATGTTCCGTTTTTCGGACGGAGACAAAGTGCTGCTGGGCGGAGAGCCGTCTGGCAAATGGATGCGAAAACTGAGTCGGCAGCTCGCCCGGCGAAACATAATTTCGCTCCTATGCCGCAGAGGTGAGGTTGACGAGGCTGTCCGTCAGCTGGGACTTTATTTGACGTGGAAAGAACGGTTTTTTATGCGCCTTGGCGAGGTATGTGACGAAGAAGGCTCGCAGCTGCGAATCCAGGTGCTGGCGCGTGCACTCGGCATGGACAAACGAGTCGGACAAGGCTGGCTGTACCCGGAGCGGAAGAGCCAGACACGGCTCTGCCGCTGGTTGGACCAGCAGCTTCAGCAAGTGTTAAAAAGAACAAATGTACATAGGATTACACTGTGGGGAAATATTTCGTTTTGGCTGCAATTTCCTGCAAGCGGGTTGCTTGGAAAGGAAGTTCGGCTGTTCTCCTCCGCAGTCGATCACGCCAAAGCCGAAACCGTACCCGCCGAATGGTCTGTATACGAGGATTGGCGTTCAGCCCTGTCCCAGTCGGATCTGCTGATGATTGGGACCGCCGATCCGGTTATTTCGGAGATGCCGCTGCCTGTGCTGGCCAGGGAGATGGCCAAACCGATTGTCATCGATGCTTGTTCATGCTTTCCTATAGAAGAAGCAGAATCATGCCGGATAATCTACCGAGCTATCGGCGAAAACACGAACGTTTGGGAATGGAGCCGATTATAATGGGGTATAATGGTTGGTAGATTGAGGGAAAAGGGCAGGCGTTTACTATGGAAAGAGTTGCTCAGCGATGCATCGTCTGTGAGGAAGAACGATTGGACGGGATCGCGATCTGTGAGCAGTTTATCTGCCAACATTGCGAGCAGGAAATGGTGCACACTGACGTACAAGATGCCAAATATCCATTTTTTATTCATCAGATGAGACGCATCTGGCTCACAAAAGACGCGTAGCTACGTTCAAAAAAGGCATTGGCCAAAGGGCCCGTGCCTTTTTCCGTTTTCGCCGACTTGCGGGTAAAATCATGCTACAATGAAAAAAGTTGAAAAAAAGGACGTGAAGCTCGTGCGGGAAAAAAGCCCTGGCTACGGGGAGAGGCAGCGGCGCGCTCCCTTGTACGAACAGTTAGTCAAACACGCAAGCAGGCATCCGCATCCTTTTCATGTGCCTGGACATAAAATGGGACACAGCTTTGACCAGATCGGCAGGGAAACATTCGGTCCCTTACTGGAGCTGGATATGACGGAAATAACCGGGATGGACGATCTGCACCATCCCGAAGGCGTGATTGCGGAAGCCCAGGAGTTGGCGGCGGAAGCATTCGGTGCCGAGGAAACCCGGTTTTTGATCGGGGGCAGCACAGTCGGAAATATGGCGTTAATTATGGCGGTTTGTCGCCCCGGTGAGAAAATTCTGGTGCAGCGCAATTGCCACAAATCCGTTTTTCACGGCATGATGCTGGCTAGAGCCAATCCGGTCTATATTGTGCCTGCGGTCGATCCGGCCAGCGGGGTTGCTGCAGGCTTGCGCCGGGAGGACGTAGAGCGGGCTCTGATTGCCCATCCGGATGCGAAAGCCGTCTTTTTAACCAATCCAACCTATTACGGCATGGGCATCGACCTTGCCAAGATGGCCGCCACGGTTCACCGCTTTGGCGTGCCGCTGCTGGTCGATGAGGCGCATGGCTCGCATTACGGCTTTCACCCGGCTTTTCCGCAGTCGGCCATGGAAAGCGGGGCGGATGCTGCGGTGCAGTCCACGCATAAAATGACGACGGCGCTCACGATGTCGTCCATGCTGCATGTACAGGGCAACCGGATCGACCGGGAGCGTTTGGCCCGCAGCCTCGCGCTGCTGCAGTCATCCAGCCCGTCCTACCTGTTGATGGCCTCGCTGGATCTCGCCAGACGCCATCTCGTTATGGAAGCGGCCCAGGAGTGGGATGAGCTTCTCCCGTTACTGGACGAGCTGAGGGAGGCTGTCCGCGAAATGTCATGGCTGGAGCTTGCGGGAATCGAGTCCACGAGTGTATATAGCACGATGGATCCGCTAAAGCTGATGCTCATGCCGCGGGCTGCCGATTTGGACGGGTTCGGGCTGCAGCAGGTTCTGGAGGATTTCCGGATTTACCCCGAGCTTGCAGACACAGGGCATGTTTTGCTGGCAGCCTCGTCAGGTACCAGGCCGGCGGATATCGATCAGCTACTGCATGCACTGACATCGATCCCGGAGAAGCCAGATCGTCAGCCAAAACGCATTCTGCAACCGGGAATCGTCTCCTCCAGCTTTTTGCGCGAGCAGGCGATGCCGATCCACGAGGCGATGGACGCCCCGCTGGTCAGTGTGCCTCTGGAGCAGTCGCTGGGGCGGATAGCGGGAGAAATGATCATTCCTTACCCGCCGGGAATTCCGTTGTTGACCCCGGGCGAGAGGATCGATGAATCCTTCCTTGCCTTGCTGAAAGAACTGAGAAAAAGCCAGGTCAGATTTCAGGGAGTCCGGGATTCCCGGCTCGATTCGATAGTAGTCGTCCGGTAACCGCACTTTGATGCGGAAGCGCCGGGCAGGCAGCTTCCGGGCTGCTCATTTGAAATGTGGAGGGAGCAATTGTCGTGACAACGAGAAAGACTGGTCGGTTCATCACCATAGAAGGAGCAGATGGGGCCGGAAAATCGACCGTGGCAGCCCGCTTGTATGACGAACTGCGAACAAAGGGCTGGGATGTCATGCTGACGCGGGAGCCGGGCGGCATTGAGATCGCTGAAAAAATTCGCGAGATCATCCTCGATCCAAAGTACGTCAATATGGACAAACGGACCGAAGCCCTGCTCTATGCAGCGGCGAGAAGGCAGCATTTGGCGGAAAAGGTGTTTCCTGCGTTGGCAGAGGGTAAACTGGTTCTATGCGATCGTTTTATAGATAGCAGCCTTGCCTACCAGGGATACGCCAGAGGGCTGGGGATTGACGAGGTATTTGCCATCAACCAGTTTGCTGTAGAAGACTGCATGCCGGATTTGACGCTGTATTTTGACGTCCGTCCCGAGGTTGGGCTGGCCCGGATCAATGCCACAAAAGGGCGGGAGGTCAATCGACTGGATCTGGAAGCGCTGGAGTTCCATGAGAAAGTCAGGGAAGGGTACCAGATTGTCAAAGACCGTTTTGCCGATCGGTTTATCGTCATCGATGCGGAGCGGCCGGCAGATGAGGTGTTCGCGGAAGCATTAGCGCAGCTCGAGGCGCGTTTGTAAGGTTGGGGTACCGTAGTTGCGTGTACATGCTGTATACTATGAATAAGAAGAATATCGTTACACTGCCCCAGCTTTCTTCATATTATAGAAGGAAGACAGGTATTCGACTGTAAACCAAAACTACGCGGAAAGGGTGAGCGCCGTATGAAAATGGTGGTTGCTGTCGTTCAGGACAAAGACAGTGGTCGTCTGTCACAGCAGTTGGTGAAGAAGGGTTTCCGAGCCACAAAATTGGCAAGTACCGGAAGCTTTTTGCGCGCAGGCAATACGACATTTTTGATTGGTACGAATGACGAAAGTCTGCCGGATGTCATTGATATTATTCAACAGAACTGCAAATCACGCAAACAGATGGTCACCCCTGTCTCACCCTTGAGCAATGCCGTCGACTCGTTTATGCCCTATCCGCTTGAGGTTCAGGTGGGTGGCGCTGCGGTCTTTGTTTTGGATGTCCAACAGTTTCACTCATTTTAACAACGATGCGTACAAGGCATCTCCTTTTTGCGGCTGCTTTCGTATATACTGAAACAAGGCGGCAAAGGAGACTTGTCGGAGGTGCCGGATGAAAATCAGCGAAGGATTCAGACCAATCGCGGATATGGGCAAAGCTTCAGACATGCGGAAGACTTCAGAGACGGGGAAAGCAGCCTTTGCTGAAGTGATCAGGGAAGAAGAGCAGCGCATGTCCCGAGACCAGCTGATCAAGCTTTTCAACGACATCGACAAGCAAGGCCAAATTCTCGCCCGTTCCCGCTCCATCCGCGATTTTTTCCGCTATAAACAGCTGATCAAGGAGTTCATGGAAGAGGCAGTCAAATACGGAATGGCCCTCGATGACCGGAGTGGGACGAATCGCCGGGGACAAAGCAAGCTGTATAAAATGATCAAGGAAGTAGATGCACAGCTCCTTCGGCTTGCCGATGAAATCGTAGATGTCCATTCGCCCATTATCGACATGCTGGGACGGATCGGCGAAATTCGCGGGATGCTGATCAATATGTATTTTTAGGTGAAAACCATGACATGGACAACATTTTCGCAGCAGCCCCGTGCGGCTGAGCTGCTCCATCATAGCCTGCGCAATGACCGGCTGGCACATGCCTACCTGTTTACCGGACCCAAGGGCGCGGGAAAAAAACAGATGGCCCTGCATCTGGCAAAATCCCTCTTTTGTCAAGAGAAAGAGGCGGATGCCTGCGGGGCCTGTCTCTCATGCAGGCGCATTGAGGCCGGAAACCATCCGGATATTACGGTCATCACACCGGATGGGGCTTCCATCAAAATCGATCAGATTCGCCATCTTCAAAAAGAAATGGCAATGCGCGCCGTAGAATCGATTCACAAGGTGTACATTCTTGAGCATGTAGACAAAATGACGACCCAGGCAGCCAACAGTCTGCTGAAATTTTTGGAGGAACCCCCTGCCGGTGTGATTGCCATGCTTTTGACAGAGCAAAGTCACGCCATTTTGCCTACCATCCTGTCACGCTGTCAAATCATTCATTTCTCTCCACTTTCTGCCGAAGCCATCGCCGAAAAATTGGTCTTGGAGGGCGTCTCCGCAGGAATGGCCAGGATCGCGTCCCACATTACGTCAAATTTGGAAGAAGCCCGTGTGCTCAGTCAAGCAGAATGGTTTGCACAGCTAAGAAATGTAATGATACAATTGGTGCAGGAATGCAAACAACACAACTCCTCAGCACTCTATACCATTCACGATATGTTGCAAAAGAGCGACAAATTAAAGGAGGAACTGCCCCTCTTTTTGGATTTGCTCATCCTTTGGCTGCGCGATATCCTGTATGTGCAAGTAGACAGACATGCCCATCTCATCAACAGCGACCAACAGGATGTGCTGCAAGGACAAGCCTTGATTTGGACAAAAGCTGAGCTCTTGCATGGGATCGATCTGGTCATGGAAACGAAAAATCGGATAGAGCGAAACGCCAACGCACAGTTGGCCCTTGAGCGGTTGGTTCTTCAAATCCAGGAGGGATAACCTTGTACGAGGTTGTAGGTGTCCGTTTTAAAAAAGCGGGCAAAATATATTACTTTGACCCTGACCAGCTGCCGATCGAGCGGGATTCTTCCGTGATCGTCGAGACGGCGAGAGGGGTAGAATACGGCAAGGTTGTAATCGGTCGCAAGCAAGTGGCTGACTCCGACGTGGTTTTGCCGTTGAAAAAAGTCATCCGGATGGCAGATGAGCGGGATGCGAAGCAGGTGGAGGAAAACAAGCAAGCCGCCAAAAACGCGTTTTCCGTTTGCCAGACGAAAATCAAGGAACACAAGCTGGAGATGAAGCTGGTCGACGTGGAATACACCTTCGACCGCAATAAAATCATCTTTTATTTTACAGCGGATGGACGAGTCGATTTCCGCGAGCTGGTCAAGGATTTGGCTTCCGTCTTTCGCACGCGCATCGAGCTTCGCCAGATCGGCGTTCGCGACGAAGCCAAAATGCTCGGCGGGATTGGCCCCTGTGGACGTCTTCTCTGCTGCTCCACGTTTTTGGGCGATTTCGAGCCCGTGTCGATCAAGATGGCCAAGGACCAAAATCTTTCATTGAATCCGGCGAAGATCTCCGGGTTGTGCGGACGGCTGATGTGCTGTCTGAAATATGAAAATGATAACTACGAAAGCACGCGCGACGAGATGCCTGACATCGGAGCATCGGTCACGACGCCGATGGGCGTAGGACGAGTGGTTTCCTTGAACATCCTGGATCACTCGATGCAGGTGGAGCTTTCGGAGAACAGACGGATTATGGAATTTGCGTTGGATGAAATCGTCGTGGGGCAGCCTACGTTTGAGTAGTCGATAGAAAAAGAACAGGTAGCGGGGATGAGGTGAGCAAGTGGACAAACGGGAAATCTTCGTCAAGATGGCCAGTATCGAGGAACGAATCGGCGATCTGTATCAAGAAATTGGCGAATTAAAGGACGTCATCGTCGTCTTGATGGAGGAGAACGCCCAATTACTCGTTGAAAACCAGCACCTTCGCAACCGACTGGACAAAAAGACGACCAAACCCGCACCGAAGCAAAAACGGTCCGAGCAGGTCAAAACCGAAGAAGCCAAGAAAAAAGTAGTCGGAGAAGGATACGATAATCTAGCGCGTTTATACGCGGAAGGATTCCATATCTGCAATGTGCATTTTGGCAGCTTGCGCAAGGAAGGGGACTGCTTGTTCTGCCTCTCTTTCCTCAGCGGGGTACAGAAATAAAACCAGAAATCATGAAGCAATGCGACAGAACTGAACAAGGAAGGAAAGCGACCTGGGCCCAAATGACAGGTCGCTTTTTCAGACCTGTATGAGCAAAAGACGTGGCTTGCAAAAGCAAAGGAGTAGAAAGTGACGAATGGATTCGGGGAAAAACGTGCCGCTTTACGAGTCGGAGCGGATCGATGACCTGCTGACTCACGAAATGAAAATCATTCAAAGCCATGAAGTGTTTTGTTTTTCGATGGATGCTGTGCTGCTCGCACGTTTCGCCTCCGTGCCCAAGCGCGGCAGAGTGCTGGACATGTGTACCGGCAACGGAGCGATTCCGCTGATTATGACGACGCGTTCCCCGGAAGCTGTATTTGAGGGTATCGAGCTTCAGCCCCGTTTGTACGACATGGCCAGTCGCAATGTTCAATTAAACAATCTGGGCGATCGGCTGACTATGCATCTCGGCGACGTAAAAGAAGCGGTGCAGTTGTTTGGCTACGGGAAATTCGACCTGATCACCTGCAATCCGCCGTACATGCCGGCGGGAAGCGGAGAGCACAACTTGAGCGAGCATTTTGCAATTGCCCGTCACGAGATCCGGTTATGCTTGGAGGACGTCATTCGGGTAGGGAGCCAGCTGTTGAAAAATGGCGGAAAATTGGCTTTGGTCCATCGGTCCACACGTCTGATCGACATCGTGACCTTGATGCGCCAGTACGGAATCGAGCCCAAACGGATGCGTCTCGTCTATCCAAGACGCGATGCCGAGCCCAATATGGTGTTGATCGAGGGAATCAGAAACGGCAAACCGGAGCTTCGCATCCAGCCCCCGCTGATTGTTTACGAGAACGGGGAGGAATACTGTGAAGAACTTCAGGAGATCTACTTTGGAAAACGCGATTCCCTCTCATAAAAGCCACTTTGTCTATATTCTGCGTTGTGCGGACGGGACGTACTACACCGGTTACACAACCGAGCTGGAGAGAAGAATCCGCGAGCACAACGAGGGAAAAGGAGCGAAATATACGAGAGGAAGGGGCCCTGTCGAGCTGATGTACATGGAAGAAGGTGTGGATCGTTCGTGGGGGCTGAAACGGGAGGAAGCAATCAAGCGGCTTTCCCGCCTTCAAAAGGAAGCGCTTATCAGTCAAGCGAAGGGAGGATGCGAGTGAACATCCAGCGAAGCTTTGCAGATGAACAGAAGGGTGTGCTGTATTTGGTAGCGACACCGATTGGCAATCTGGACGATATCTCCGTCCGCTGCCTGGAGACACTCCGCTCTGTGGATGTAATCGCCTGCGAGGATACACGCCAGACCAGAAAGCTGCTCACCCACTTTCAGATCGAGAAGCGTACGGTCAGCTACCACGAACACAACAAGGAGGCAAGCGGAAGCGGGCTGCTGCAGTGGTTGGCTGAAGGCAAGCAAATCGCTCTGGTAAGTGACGCCGGGCTTCCGGCCATCTCCGACCCGGGAGCGGATCTGGTCAGGGATGCCGTAGAGGCAGGGTATCCGGTCGTGCCCGTGCCTGGGGCGAATGCAGCGCTGACAGCACTGATTGCGTCCGGTCTGCCTACGGACCGGTTTGTGTTTTGCGGATTTTTGCCGCGGGAAAACAAGGATCGGCGGAAAGAACTGGAGCGGCTCAAATTTTATCCGGAAACGCTTCTGTTTTACGAAGCGCCGCACCGGATCGCAAAAACATTGGAAGCGATACGGGAAGAGTGGGGCGACAGACGGGCGGTTTTGGCCCGCGAGCTGACCAAGCGGTATGAGGAGTTTGCCCGCGGAACGCTGGATGAGCTGATCCGGCATATTCGAGAAGGAGAAGCCCGCGGAGAATATTGTCTGGTCGTTGAGGGGTTCACCGGGCAGGCCGAAAAAAATCCGGATGAAGATCAATGGTGGATGCAGGTCAGTGTCGTGGAGCATGTGGACCGATATTGTGAGCAGGGCTTTAGCAAGAAGGAAGCGATCAAACAAGCGGCAGATGACAGAGGCGTGTCGAAAAGGGACGTATACAACGAATACCACCGGGAGATGCCGCTCTAGCCGCCATACATAAAAAAGAGACTGGTTTCTCGCACCAGCCTCTTTTTTATTCATCCAATCATCATAGATGCAATTGTTCCGATCAGGAGGGCCTAGCGCTTAACTGCAGGCATCTCAGACAGGCAATCTTGGCATACAATCTTGCCTTTAAAATGGGATACGCGGTCCGCATTGCCACAGAAGATACAGGCAGGCTCGTACTTCTTCAGAATGATGCGCTCGCCGTCCACGTAAATTTCCAGCGCATCTTTTTCAGCAATCCCCAAAGTGCGACGCAATTCAATTGGAATAACGACGCGACCCAGCTCGTCCACTTTTCTAACAATACCTGTAGATTTCATCATGTCTAGCCTCTCCTCTCAAGATGTTTCAAAATGTCGTTTATTGTTTGAAACGGATTTATAGTCGTCAATATTCGACAATTTCCGGTGTTTTCATCATACCAGCGATTCCCAAAGGTGTCAACATTCATTTTACATTTAATTGAAGATGAATGTGTTTTTGGCATTGTAAATCCATACAGGAGCATCAATTACATGTGATGTTTGTATATATGGCTGTGTGCATGGAAAAAACTAACTGGGATTTTTGTGGGGGAAAGCAGTCAGTTAATGTCGAATGCCAAGGATATTATTCGACAAATTTCGATGATATCCATTTGTTGTTCGACAAACTGATGCAAATTTTCGAGAGAGTAGGCAGGCGCGATTGTTTCTAGGCAATGGTTTACAAACAAAACCCAATGTGTACAATAGAATAGTAAAGAAGCATAAATGATCGACCATGACGGGAAGAGTAGGCTTGCAAACTTATGACAGAGAGCCGGGGTAGCTGCGAACCGGTATAAGCGACCAAGCCGAACATGGACCCTGAGTTTCACGGATGAACGGGCACCTTGGCACCAGTAGTTCGTGACGTAAGCCTACGTTACAGGTGAAGTCAGCAGCACTGACTTGCCAAGTCCGCCATTCGCGAGAAGGCGGAGCATTTGGGTGGTACCACGAGATCAAAGCTCGTCCCAATCCGGGGCGGGCTTTTACTATTTTATCAAGGGGGGCACTTGTCTTATGAAACCGACGTATTACATTACGACGCCGATCTATTATCCCAGCAACAAGCTGCACATCGGAAACGCCTACACGACCATTGCGGCAGATGCCATGGCCCGCTACAAAAGACTGCGCGGTTATGATGTCTACTATTTGACGGGTACGGACGAGCACGGGCAAAAGCTGCAGGAGAGAGCAGCAGAAGACGGCAAACAGCCGCTGGAGTTCATCGACCCGATCGTCGACTGGATTCGCGATCTATGGGAAAAGCTCGATATTTCCTATGACGATTTCATTCGCACCACCCAGCCTCGCCACAAAGAGGTCGTCCAGAAAATTTTCCAACGCCTGCTTGACCAGGGAGACATCTATCTGGGAGAGTACGAGGGCTATTACTGTGTGCCGGATGAAGCCTTCTGGACGGAGACACAATGCAAGACAGACAAAGGGTATTTCTGTCCGGACTGTGGGCGTGAGGTCAAAAAAGTGAGGGAGCAAAACTACTTCTTCCGCCTGTCCAAGTATCAAGACAGACTGCTGCAGCACATCGAAGCTAATCCTGATTTCATCCAGCCGGAAACCCGCCGCAACGAGATGATCAACAACTTCCTCAAGCCGGGTCTGCAGGATCTGAGCGTTTCCCGCAGCACATTTGACTGGGGAATCAAGGTTCCGAGCGATCCGAAGCACGTCATTTACGTCTGGATTGACGCATTGACCAACTATATCTCCGCGCTCGGCTATCTGTCCGATGACGACAGCAAATATTTGCGCTATTGGCCCGCTGATGTTCACCTGGTTGGGAAGGACATCCTTCGTTTCCATACCATCTACTGGCCGATCCTGCTGATGGCGCTTGACCTGCCGCTGCCGAAAAAAGTGTTCGGCCACGGTTGGCTGCTTATGCCCGATGGCAAAATGTCCAAATCAAAAGGGAACGTGATCGATCCGAAGCTGCTGATCGACCGCTATGGTTCGGACGGTGTTCGCTACTTCCTGCTCCGCGAGATTCAATTCGGACAGGACGGCGTCTTCACCCCGGAAAGCTTTGTTCAACGACTCAACTACGATCTGGCCAATGACATCGGAAACCTGCTCAGCCGTACGGCGACGATGATTGAAAAATACTTTGACGGCGTCGTTCCCGCACCGCAGGACAAGGGAGAGCCTGACGACAGCCTGATCAGTCTGGCGACCAGGACCAAAGCACTGGTGGAAGAGCATATGGATGAAATGCGCTTTAGCAACGCTCTCGCCCACATCTGGGAATTGGTCGGACGCGCCAACAAATACATTGACGAGACCATGCCGTGGAATCTGGCCAAGTCTGACGAAACCAAAGGACGGCTGGCGACAGTCATGTACAACCTGGTGGAAAGCATCCGGATTTGCTCTATCCTCATTCAGCCGTACATGACCAAAACACCTGCAAAAATTTGGGACCAATTGGGCATTCTCGACAAACCGGAGGCATGCAGCTGGGAGTCGGCTGGCGTCTGGGGAGGCCTTCCGGCTGGAAGCAAAGTCAGCCGCAAAGAGCTGCTGTTCCCGCGCCTGGATGTACAGGCGGAGCTGGCTTTCATCGACGAGTCGACAGCAGAAGCCCGCCGTCAGGCAGAAGAAAACAAGAAGAAGCAGGACGCATTGAAAGGAGAACCAACCGTGAGTGAAGCAACGAACCAAACCGAGGCACAAGCTGCAGAAAAACCGGCGGACGCAAAAGAAGAGATCGGCATCGACGACTTTTCCAAAGTCGAGCTTCGCGTTGCACAGGTAGTCGAATGCGCGAAGCATCCAAACGCGGATAAGCTCTTGATTCTCCAGTTGGATCTGGGCTACGAAAAACGTCAGGTCGTCTCCGGCATTGCCAAGTACTACACGCCGGAAGAGATGGTTGGGAAAAAAGTAATCCTCGTGGCCAATCTCAAACCGGTCAAGCTGCGTGGGGAAATGTCCCAGGGCATGATTCTGGCGGCATCCGTCGGAGACCAGCTGACGCTGGCGACTGTAGACCCGACCATGCCAAACGGAGCAATTGTGAAATAAGGAAAGGGAGGACGCACACGTGTTATTTGAAACGCACGCGCACCTCAACGCCCCGGAATTCGATGAAGATCGCGAAGAGGTGATCGCACGTGCCCGGGAAAATGGCGTAAGCACGATCGTCAACATCGGGTTCAATGCAGAAACGATTCCCACCTGCCTGCAGCTGGCTGAGAAGCACGATTTCATTTATGCGGTCGTAGGCTGGCACCCGCAGGACGCCAAAGACATGACAGACGAACATCTGGAATGGCTGGAGGAGCTGAGCCGTCACCCCAAAGTGCTCGGTCTCGGGGAAATGGGACTTGATTACTATTGGGACACTTCACCCAAGGACGTCCAGGCGGAGGTGTTCCGCAAGCAAATCCGTTTGGCCAGGAAGGTGAACCTGCCGATCATCATCCACAACCGCGACGCTCATCAGGATGTGATCACGATCCTGAGAGAGGAAAAGGCGGCTGAGGTCGGCGGCATCATGCACTGTTTCTCCGGAAGCTGGGAAACGGCAAAAATGGCACTGGATATGAACTTCTACATCTCCTTTGGCGGTCCGCTCACGTTTAAGAACGCGAAGCAGCCAAAGGAAGTGGCGGCGAAAGTGCCGCTTGACCGCCTGCTGATCGAGACCGATTGTCCGTATCTGACGCCGCACCCGTTCCGCGGAAAGCGAAACGAATCCGGCTATGTCCGTTATGTCTGCGAAGAGATGGCCAACATCCATGGCATGACGTACGAGGAGATGGCCAAACAGACTGCCGAGAATGCTCGGAGGCTGTTCCGGCTGGATTGACAGTCGAGGCAAAAAACAAATGAAACGAGCTTGTCCCCTGGGGGCAGGCTCGTTTTTTCGTGAAGCGTGCCCAGCAAGCCGTTAATTGCTAGTTGGTGAAAGTCCAACCGAGGCAGGAGCCAAGTCACCTCGTAGCTGACAGGCAACTGGTGGAGAAATCCTAAGGTTGAAGCCCTGTGACAAAGTAACTCGAAAGAGTGCGAGCAAATCAGCAGGCCGTAACATAAAGTGAATCCTGCAGCCTCGTTAAGAAAGACCACCGAGAGGTGGACAAAGGGAAGCCGAGCTTGTTTCATATGGGCGAAGGCCAAGGACGGTGTGGAGAACTTGGAATACAGCACCTATGAATCCCTCGGGGTATGGGGAGCGGTATGTTGAGAAAGTAGTTAACGGAACTGGGGAGACCCTACTCTGCACGCCCCGTCAGGAGCGTAAAACGGAAACCTATAACCGTAAGGGAAGTGGTGGATGGCAGAGAGGGAGTCGGAGGGGTTCATAGTACCGATGAACATAAGGACAACACAACCTTATGGAGGGAAGGAGCCCTGCTTTGTTCACGGGTCGAAGGAGGTAAGAGTGAGTGAATGCAAGTAAACTTGCTAACTACACCGATGTAAAAGCTCGACAACTTTGGACAACCCTATATCTTTGTGCCAAGGCAAACTCAAAACGGCGATTTCATGCCTTGTATGACAAAATCTACCGCCCGGATATTCTAGCGACAGCTTGGAGGAGAGTAAAAGCAAATAAAGGGAGCGGAGGAATCGACGGACAATCCATCGCACAGATTGTGGAGGAGTATGGGGAGAGCCGTTTTCTTAACGAGATCTATCTAGATTTAAAAGAAAAGCGGTATCGTCCACATCCGGTTCGTCGAACTTACATCCCTAAACCGGATGGCAAGAAACGTCCACTCGGCATCCCGACGATCAAGGATCGGGTGGTCCAAATGGCTACTAAGCTAGTCATTGAACCGATCTTTGAAGCTGATTTTCGGGACTGTTCTTATGGCTTTCGGCCAGGAAGAAATGCTCACCAGGCAATTGCACAGATACGCAAAGCAAGCAAGAGGTGTTATTGGGTCGTAGATGTTGACATTAAAGGGTATTTCGACAACATCAACCATGAGAAGTTGATGAAACTGGTCGAAATGAGAATCAGCGACAGACGTGTTCTGAAACTTATCCGACAATGGCTGCAGGCTGGGGTCATGGAAAATGATCAATTCCATGAAACAGAACTGGGAACTCCGCAAGGAGGGGTAATCTCGCCTCTTCTTTCAAACATCTATCTAAACTACATGGACACCATTTGGGAAAATCAATTCTCCCATCTTGGCACACTTATCCGCTATGCGGATGACTTCGTTATCATGTGCAGAACCAAACAAGAAGCATTGGAAAGCATTCAAGTGCTGATGGCTATTCTAAACAAGCTGGAGCTTAGTCTCAGTAAAGAGAAATCTAGACTCGTTAATATTTGGGACAATTCCACTGGGTTTGACTTTCTTGGGCTGCACCATCGCAAATTCCCCGTGTTCAACAAAGGGGGGAGCAAGGTATTTGCTATGTCTCATGTACCAGCTAAGAAAGCAATGAAGGAAATGAGACGTAAAATTAAGGAATACACTGCACCAAGGAACAAACTGTTTCTGTCTCTAGAAGAGCTAGTGAAAGGGCTAAATCGCAAGCTAAGGGGGTTCAAGAACTACTACTTCATCTCGCCCATCGCCAAACGATGGGCAAGACGGATAGACTGGTATGTGATTGAACGCCTTACAATCTTCTGCAACAAGAAAAGAAGCAAGCGGAATAAACATGCCGGAAAGCTGAAGGTCATACAAAACACGCAGGGTAGTTTATTGAAATTAGCCGGATAAAGTAAGCCGAATGCCAAAGAAAGAAGAACATCGGAAAGCCGTATGAGGGAAAACCTCACGTACGGTTTGATGAGGGGGAGCTGAAATGAGCAAGGCGACCATACGGTCGCCCGAAAGTTTCAGTTCTCTACTCTACAAAGGCACGTGCAATCGGATGCCGTAAACGCTTGCTGCTACCGGGTTTTGCAAAAGCCAGGTGCGCTTTTTGCTAGAAGCAGAAACAAAAAACCTGTTCTTCCAAAGGACATCCCGCATAGCATTAAAGTATGTGTCGAACGATTATTGCGGAATCGACATGCACCCTCGACAGAAACCCGCTTCCATTCGCCAAACGGTTAATGCTAGGCTGGTAGCAATCAAATCCTCAGTCCGGCAGGGGGAATTTGACAAAGAGAAAAAAGTAGAATACAATCAAATCCGACCTTGTTCAGAACTGGCCAATTTCCAAAATATTGGTGCGATTTCATCAACCCTTGCCTGGCTAGACTCGAAAAGCTTTACGCTTTTCAGCAAAAAAGGAGTGTGGGAAATGGAGTTACGCACGGTGTGGGAAAGGCAAAAGAACCGGGCGATTGTCGTTCTCGGCAGCCTGGCTCTGGTGCTCGTTCCCATGATTGGCTATTTCTCTGCCCAAGCAACCCAGCCAAAACAGATCACGTTTTCGATGGACGGAGATACCCGCAAAGTGGGAACCAAAGCCTCGACCGTTGAACAGTTTTTGGCAGAACGAAACATCACGGTAACGGAAGATGATCTACTACAACCAGACATTCACGCGAAAATAAAAGACGGAACAACCATTACCTTACATACACGCTGGACAATTCCGGTCCAGGTGGACGGGCAGACCAAAGTAGTAAAAACGCTAAAGCGCGATGTAGCTGGAGCTCTGCAGGAGGCTGGCATCGCATTAGGCAAGCAGGACCGGGTAAAACCGGCTCTCACAGACTCACTTTCCAAACAGACGACAATCGTCGTTACCCGAGTCGAAGAGAAAGTCGTGCAGCAAGAGGAGCGCCTGGCCTTCCAGGAGCTGCGCAAAAACGATCCCGTATTGTCAAAAGGGACGACGCGCGTCATGCAAGAGGGCCAAGAGGGAAAAGCCATCGGTCATTATAAAGTCATCACGGAAAACGGAAAGGAAGTTTCCCGTGAGCTGATCAAGCGAGATGTAATCACACCAAAGAAAGATCGAATTGTAGCGGTAGGAACAGCCGTTGCTGTTCAAATCGATGACAAATCGAATCGAGTCGTAGCGTCCGCAGCGGGGATGGTCTCCCGGGGCGGAAAAGTGTTCCGGCCAAAACAGGTCCTGAACGGGGTTACTTTGACCGCCTATTCACCGGCAGGTGGAGGCAAACATCCAAGCTCGCCAGGCTACGGGCGTACAGCTACGGGCGTAAAGGCAAAAGCAGGGCACACGATCGCGGTTGACCCGAAAGTCATTCCGCTCGGGTGGTGGGTGTTTATTGACGGCATCGGATACCGTCGTGCAGAAGACGTAGGTGGAGCGATCAAAGGCGCGAAAATCGACGTTTTCGTCGGGACCGAGGCGGACGCGGTTCAGTTTGGACGCAAGCGAAACCGAACTGTCTATATCATCGGGCCGCACAAGCCATAGGACAGGAGCCATGCTCCTGTCTTCTTTATTTATCATCGACCTGATCGCAGATAGCAAAAAGCTTCGTTGAAAGCTTTCGCAGCCGAGTTTCCTAATCCGGCGGGGTTGTGTTAAGCTGAGTTATTAAGTAAGACGAAAGCGAGCCGAAAATGTTTCACCCAAAAACGAAGGAATTCCTGTTTTTTTGGCGCAAACTATAACTGTTTTGACTATCCTCAAAACCGTCGTTTTCGACATTTTATGAAAGCGGGAGCATCGACATGAAGATCAAGGAAGTCATCGTCGTAGAGGGACGAGACGATACAGCTGCCATCAAGCGGGCAGTCAACGCAGATACGATCGAAACAGGCGGATCTGCCATCAATCAAAAAACGATCGAAAAGATTCGCCTTGCTCAATCCAAGCGCGGCGTTATTATCTTTACCGACCCTGATTACCAGGGAGAGCGGATTCGCAAAATCATCAGCAAGGCAGTACCCGGCTGCAAGCATGCCTTTATCACGCAAGCGGACGGAACAAAGAAAGACGATATCGGCGTGGAAAATGCGTCGGTAGAGACGATTATCCGCGCGCTGAGCGACGTCCGGACCGAGATGGCGGAAAGTGCAGGAGAAATCACTGCCGATGACATGCTGGCCTACAGACTTACCTCAGGGGCTGATTCCAAGGAACGGCGTATCAAGCTGGGGGAAAGCCTCGGTATCGGCTACGCCAATGCCAAACAGATGCTCTCCCGCCTCAATGCGTTTCAGATAAGCCGTGAGGAATTTCTCAAAGCGATAGAAGCACTAGATCAGGAGGAGGGGAAGTCGTGATGCACGCCTCAGGGAAAGATATCGCAACACCGACCAGAACGAAAGAGGTTCTGGAGAAATACGGCTTCTCTTTTAAAAAGAGTTTGGGACAAAACTTTCTGATCGACACGAATATCCTCCATAACATCGTGGAAGCGGCCGATCTGGACAGCTCGAAGGCTGCCATCGAAATCGGCCCCGGTATCGGTGCGCTGACCGAGCAGTTGGGGAGAGCCGCAGGGCATGTCCTCGCCATCGAGATCGACCAGCGGCTGTTGCCGATCCTTGAGGATACGCTGGCCCCCTATGACAACATAGAGGTCGTACATGGTGATGTGCTGGAGCTGGACCTTGCTGCTCTCGCGCGGGACAAGCTAAGCGGGTATGAAAAGGTGAGCGTAGTAGCCAATCTGCCCTACTATGTGACCACGGCGATATTGATGAAGCTTTTGGAGAGCCGATTGCCGCTGGAGAACATCGTTGTCATGATTCAAAAGGAAGTGGCTGAGCGGATAGCGGCAAAGCCGGGGAGCAAGGATTACGGCTCGCTGAGCGTAGCTGCTCAGTTTTACGCGGAGACGGAAGTGGCGATGATCGTTCCGGCCAGCGTTTTTATTCCTCGACCCAATGTTGATTCGGCAGTGATCAAACTGAAAATCCGGGACCGTCCTCCCGTGGAGGTAGACGATGAGAATTTCTTCTTCCGGGTCGTTCGGGCATGTTTTGCCCAGCGCCGTAAAACGCTGCTGAACAATTTAATGAGCGGGCTGTTTGATAAACAGCGAAAAGACGAAGTAATACAGATGCTAAGCGACCTTGAGATCGAACCGAGCCGCCGAGGCGAAACTTTGTCGATCGATGAATATGCAAGCCTGGCAAACGAGATTATTCGACGTCAATTGCTGGGTAAATAACAAGCGAAAAATCCCCTGCTATTTGCGACAAATCAGCAAAAGCAGGGGATTTTTGGTGTTATATTGGGAATGTAGGAAAAATCGACAAATATCAACGCATTTATCGAAAAAAAGGCCGTTGACAAAAACTCGGCCGGATTGCTATAATTTTTTATTTCTTTGACAAAATAAGCGTATGCTGTTATAATGGGATTAAGCGAGGTGGATGGAACAATGGCAAGAAACGCGTTACTTGACATTAAGCGCAGTTTAGACGGGCACATTGGCGAACGCATCCTACTAAAAGCCAATGGCGGTCGACGCAAGACCGTCGAGCGGACGGGCATCCTCGAAGAAACATACCCATCAGTATTCGTAGTAAAGCTCGATGACGACCAATTGTTCGAACGAGTTTCATACAGCTATGCTGACATCTTGACGGAAACCGTTGAGTTGACTGTCTGCAGAGAGAACGAGCACATTCGCATTACTTTTGTTCAACAATAGAGCCATTTTCGGCTCTATTGTTTTTTTTGGTGCGCCCAGCATGGGCGATAGCTATAGGGTGAAAGTCCCGAACGGGGGTTGGCTGTACCAACCGTTAGCTCAAGGCAAGGGTGTCGACCGCGAGGTCGAATCTGAAGGAAGCCGGCGGCAAAATCCCGACCTGAGGTACACGAACCCAATTTGAGGCTGTTGTATCCGGGCGAGTCTGCCAAACAAGACAAAGCCCCATACAGCCAAGGGATACAGTAGTAAACTTGGGCAGGTACATGGGATGAAAGTTATCGTTCTTACCTGGGGAGGTCTGCATGAAACGCCTTCAACTGTTGGTAACCGTCTCCGTAAGGAGACGCTGAACATGCAGAAGTCAGCAGAGGCCATAGTACCCGAGTAGAGGACGCTTGAATGGGGAAGGGCCGAACATCAAGTCAGCATGCGATCCATGTCTTTTGATACGGTACGTCGAAGCAGAATTCTGTCAAGGAACTACTTTTGAAGAGCAGGGGTGAAGCCCCGAGGGTACAAAAGAGGGCTGAGTATCGTACAGCAAGCACGGAGTCCGCATGTGCGAAGGAAGGAACATCATTATGGATTTGCTGGAAAAAGTCTTATCACGGGAAAACTTACGGATGGCACTCCAACGAGTGGAGGAAAACAAAGGTGTCGGTGGAGTCGATGGTGTTTCAACCGAACAACTACGCGATTATCTACGTGAACACTGGCAAGCCATCCGCGAGAAGATGGAAAGGGGAACCTATAGACCTTCACCTGTTCGCAGAGTCGAAATCCCGAAACCTGACGGTGGTGTAAGGTTATTAGGCATTCCCACCGTGGTAGACCGCTTTATTCAGCAGGCCATCCTCCAAGTGTTAACGCCGATCTTCGACCCCACCTTCTCGGAATCTAGCTATGGGTTCCGTCCAAAACGTAGCGCTCACATGGCAGTAAGGAAAGCGCAAGCGTATATCTCCGAAGGATATCGTTTCGTGGTGGACATCGATCTAGAGAAATTCTTTGATCGCGTAAATCATGATATTCTAATGAGCCGTGTGGCTCGAAAAGTTCAGGACAAGAGAATTTTAAGACTGATTCGTTCCTACTTGAATGCGGGGATCATGATAAATGGCGTCTGTACAACATCAAGTGAAGGAACACCGCAAGGTGGGCCGTTAAGCCCACTTTTGGCAAATATCCTACTTGATGATTTGGACAAGGAACTCGAAAAGAGAGGCCACCGTTTCTGCCGCTACGCAGACGATTGTAATATCTACGTGAAAACAAAACGGGCAGGGGAACGAGTAAAGAAGAGTATTCAAAACCACTTGGAGAAGGTACTAAGGCTAAAAGTAAATGAGGAGAAAAGCGCGATAGACCGACCATGGAAACGAAAATTCTTGGGCTTTAGTTTTACCTTTGCAAAACAGACAAGGATTCGCATCCACCCCAAATCCCTCCTCAAGCTAAAAGAGAAAATCCGCACGATCACGAATCCGGTGTGGAGCATCTCGATGGAGAAGCGGATTGAAAGAATAAATCAGTACCTCATGGGCTGGATTGGATATTTCGCCCTTGCAGACGCGAAGGGCATTCTACAATCCATTGAGGAATGGACAAGGCGCAGGCTCCGTCTTTGTTTGTGGATGCAGTGGAAACGCGTGAGAACCAGATATCGAGAACTTCGTTCTCTTGGCATATCTCACGTAAAAGCCATTGAAATTGCAAATACCCGCAAGGGTGCATGGCGTACCACAAAATCTCCGCATATACACAAAGCCCTCGGCATTGCCTACTGGCAACAACAAGGGCTGAAAAGCTTAGTGCAACGATATTCTCAAATTCGTCAAGCTTGGTGAACCGCCGTATACCGAACGGTACGTACGGTGGTGTGAGAGGACGGGGGTTAGTCGCCCCCTCCTACTCGATTTCTCCGCCGTACATACTAAGCCTGTCAACGAGAAAGGGAGGGTGTTATGGGTCGCAGACGAGGCATTATGTCTGATGAGTTCAAGCTGGAGCTGGCCAAGGAACTGGGGTTTTACGATACAGTGAAAACCGAGGGATGGGGCGGCATCACTACGCGTGACGCCGGAAATCTGGTGAAACGCGCCATTCAGATTGCCGAAGAAGCGCTAGCGAAGCAAAATACCACAGACACTCGTTGACAGGGAAGGCCGGGGAGACCCGGCTTTTCTTTTGTGCCAAACTCTTGACCCGATAAAGACTATTTTCTGCCGGACTGTATTTGGTGCGAATAGTATGGTTATTTTCCCCTCTACTGGCAAGGCAGAATACCCCTGTGCTACAATAAGAGACTAGGAAAACAGATCGTAGGCAGAGGTGAACAACGTGCGTATCTCGGTCAAAGCGCCCGCCAAAATTAATCTTACTCTTGATGTACTGGCCAAACGCCCTGACGGCTATCACGAAGTGGAAATGGTGATGACGACAGTAGACTTGGCGGACCGGGTTGATCTGACCTTGCGCGATGACGGGCGCATTTCACTTGATTGTTCGGCAAGCTTTGTACCGGATGACATTCGCAACCACGCTTACAAGGCGGCGCTGTTGCTGAAGGAACGCTATCAGGTGCCCTATGGGGTGCATTTGTACATAGATAAACAAATTCCCGTCGCTGCCGGGCTGGCAGGAGGAAGCAGCGATGCTGCGGCAACGCTCAGAGGGCTAAACCTTCTTTTGAATTTGGGGCTTAGCCTGGACGAGCTTGCAGAGGTGGGAGCGGAGATCGGCTCAGACGTACCGTTTTGCGTCTATGGCGGGACGGCAGTGGCCCGTGGACGCGGAGAGCAGATTACCCATCTGGCGCCGCCTCCCCCGTGCTGGGTCATCCTGGCGAAGCCGCCGATCGGCGTTTCCACGGCAGATGTGTACGGCAATTTGCGCGTGAAGGGGATTGAGCGCCATCCCTCCACGGAAAACATGCTGCGTGCGATACAGGAGCAGAATTTCTCCCTGATGTGCCGCACCCTGGGCAATGTGCTGGAAGAAGTGACGTTGAATATGCACCCGCAGGTACGGCAGATCAAGGACCTGATGGAGGCTTCGGGAGCGGACGGAGTCTTGATGTCGGGCAGCGGCCCTACCGTTTTCGCCCTTGTCCAAAAGGAAGCAAAAGTGCATCGCATCTACAATGCCTTGCGTGGATTTGTAAAAGATGTGTTTGTGGCCCGTATGTTAGGTGTCCCTGAAAGGGGAAATGCTTGCACAAACACGTATGGAAATGATACATTAGCACCATAATATTCGGTTTTTTGGAGGAAGAAACATGAAGAAATTGCGCAGAAGTGCCCGTCTTGTCGATATGACGCAGCACTTGCTTGCCGAGCCCCACAAGCTGATTCCGCTTACCGTGTTCGCCGAGCAGTACGGGGCTGCGAAATCGTCTATCAGTGAGGACCTGTCGATCATTAAAGAAGCGTTTGAAAGCCAGGGTGTAGGCGTATTGACAACAGTGGCGGGAGCGGCCGGCGGAGTCAAGTACATTCCCAAGGTCAAGACGGACGATGCGCTTGCCTTCATGAACAATTTAATCGGCCACTTGGGCAATCCGGAACGTCTCTTGCCCGGCGGATACTTGTACATGTCAGATATATTGGGCGACCCCGCGACCATGTCGAAAATCGGCAAGCTGTTCGCTTCCGCTTTTGCGGACAAGAACGTCGAGCTGGTCATGACCGTCGAGACCAAGGGGATTCCACTCGCGTATGCGACGGCCGTCTATTTGAATGTACCGGTTGTCATCGTCCGGAGAGACAACAAGGTGACCGAGGGTTCGGTTGTGAGCATCAATTATGTATCCGGTTCCAGCAAGCGGATACAAACCATGTCGCTGGCTCGCCGCGCCTTGCCTGAGCAGTCCCGCGTTTTGATCGTGGACGACTTTATGAAGGCGGGAGGAACGGTTCGCGGCATGATCGATCTTTTGCAGGAGTTCCGGGCTACAGTGGTCGGCTGCGGTGTCCTTGTGGAAACGGCAGACGTATCCGAGAGACTCGTAGATGAATACGTCTCTCTGGCAAAGCTTCAGGAAGTAGACATCAAAGGCAAGCAGATCGAACTGGAATTGGGCAGTTATTTTCAAAAATAGAGAGGAGTAGAAGGGCATGGCAATCTCATTTGTGTCGACAAGCCAGGCTCCGGCAGCGATCGGGCCATACAGCCAGGCGGTAAAGGCAGGTTCCTTCCTGTTTGCATCCGGCCAGATTCCGCTTCGTCCGGACGGTACCTTGGTGGAAGGCGACATCGTGGAGCAGACTCACCAGGTTTTTGCCAACATCAAAGGCGTTTTGGCTGAGGCGGGATTGACGCTTTCCGATGTAGTGAAGGCAACGGTGTTCATCAAAGATATGAACGAATTCGGACGCCTGAATGAAGTGTATGGCGAATATTTTGGGGATCACAAGCCAGCCCGCTCTACAGTAGAAGTCGCAAGGCTCCCGCGCGACGTACAGGTGGAAATCGAAGTGATTGCGTACCTGGGAGAATAACGGACAGACAAGACAAAAATAGCTACGACAGCCCGACACAACTCGCGTGTCGGGCTTGTTTTTTGCTAGTAATTGGAGTATGCTGGATAAAATTATAGTTTTTTTTGCAAAATTTCGGTAAACGTAGCAGGAATATTTACCCAGTGCGTGGAAATACTCCTAAACGCTTTTTATAGATAAAGGGAGTGAACTTGATGGAAGTAACAGACGTCAGACTTCGCCGCGTGAATACGGATGGTCGCATGAAAGCCATTGCATCTATTACCATCGACCATGAATTCGTGGTTCATGATATCCGTGTAATTGACGGAAACAATGGCATGTTCGTAGCTATGCCGAGCAAGCGTACCCCAGACGGGGAATTCCGCGATATCGCTCATCCGATTTCCTCGGCGACACGCGAAAAGATCCAAGCTGCTGTACTGAGTGAGTACGAGCGTGTAGGTCAGGAAGAAGAGAGCACCATCGAAGCAGGCGCGTAACTAATGAAAAACAGGCACCCCGTCCTATGACAGGGTGCCTTGTTTTATTCATAACAAGCTTCTAGATCCCGGATGATTTTTTCCTTGTCCAATCCTTCGCCGATAAAGACCGCGACCATTTTGGGGCCAAAATTTTCAAAGGGGAACAAATGGACCTGATTATCGGTATGCTGAAACGAGATCAGCTCATCCCGCCCTTTAAACAGCACGTAGCCTTTTGCCCGGTACACATTTTTCGGCAGGTCCCAGAGAAAATCTTCAAATTTTTCTGGATCTACAGGATAGGTAAAATGGTAGGAAAATGTTTCGATGCTGTTGTACAAAGAAGGTTCGGAAGCAGAAAGTCCTAGCGATTGCTTGACCTTTTCAATTGCAGACATTTTGCCTATGCTTTTTTGCACAAAAGGACCTCTCGTCCGGTCGTCGGCCCGTTCGGAAGCGACCTTCTCGGCGATTCTCTTTACCTGCAGCAATTGATCCAGGTCCATATCGCCCTGTATGGTGACGTGAATGGGAGCGTATGGGTTTAGCTCGACCAACTTCGCTTTTACCTTTTCCAGAGCGTCCGGTGCGACCAGATCGCTTTTATTTAATAGAAGCAAGTCGGCGTATTTCACCTGATTGCGGACTGTTTTTACGAGCGAGCTTTTCGATTGGAAGCGGGAGTTCAGGTCCCGGAAGCGGGAAGCGTCCACGACGCTGACAATGCCCTTCAGCTCCATCCTGTCGTAAAGCTCGGGGTGCGTCAGGGCATCGACGACATCTACGGGATCAGCGACCCCGGTAGTTTCGATCAGGATATGGTCGGGGTTGATCGTGGAGAGAATTTCCTGCAGCCCTTCTGTCAGCTCGCCTTGAATGGAGCAGCAGATGCAGCCGTCCAGCAGCTTTTTTACGGGAAAGCCGTAGCCTTGCAGTTGTTCCCCGTCGATATCTTCTTCGCCCATTTCGTTCATCAGCACGACGACCTGTCCGTCTTGCTTGCGCAGATAGGCTAGCAGCTTTTGCAGCAGCGTCGTTTTTCCGCTGCCAAGATAGCCCGTCAAGATGTACACGCCGGCACTCATCGCATCCATCCTCCTTTGCCTTGTGTTCATTTGTCATCTTTTCCCTTTCCATCATAAGATAGGTGCAAACAGGCGTCAAACGTGGCAAAAGCGAGTCGTTGATTTGTTACGAAAATAGAATACTGCGCCTATTATCTTGAAATCCTTATATGATTTAAGATATAGTCATTGTGGAACTTCTACGCTGGAGGGTTGACATGTCTAAGATCCATGCCGTGGTATTGGCGGCAGGCCAAGGAACACGGATGAAATCGAAGCTGTACAAGGTTCTGCACCCTGTTTGCGGAAAGCCGATGGTCCAGCATGTAGTGGATACACTGGCTTCCATGAGGGTGGAGGATGTCGTTGTCGTCGTTGGTCACGGTGCCGACACCGTTCAGGCCACTTTAGGCGAGCGTGTCGCATACGCATTGCAAAAAGAACAGTTGGGAACGGCACATGCTGTGCAGCAAGCAGCGTCGTTTTTACAGGCGAAAGAAGGAACTACGTTTATTTTGTACGGAGACGTACCTCTGTTGTCAGAGGAAACGTTGACCGCTCTTTTGCATTTCCATGAAGACCAGAAGGCAGCCGCAACGGTATTGACCGCTGTCCTTCCGGATCCAACCGGTTACGGGCGTATTGTCCGCAACGATTCCGGAGAAGTGATGGAAATCGTTGAACACAAGGATGCGTCTGACGAGGTTCGGGCAATCAAAGAGATTAATACGGGAATATACTGTTTTGACAACCAAAAATTATGGAATGCGCTGGCCCAGGTGAAAAATGATAACGTGCAAGGAGAATACTATGTGACAGATTGCATTGGTATTCTGCGCCAAGCCGGCGAGAAGGTTGTTGCCTTCGAAGCCGCAGACCCCGATGAGACAATGGGCGTCAACGACCGGGCACAGCTTTCGGAAGCGGAAGCATACATGCGCAAGCGAATCGCTGTTCGGCACATGAAAAACGGCGTTTCTATCATTGATCCTCTGTCCACGTACATCGAGGCGGATGTGACAATCGGTTCCGATACGATTCTCCAGCCTGGTACGTATCTTCGCAGAGGGACAACCATCGGCAGCGATTGCGTCATTGGCCCGCAAGCTGACCTGAGCAATACCAAAGTGGCTGACGGGGTTACCATTTCATACTCGGTGCTGGTAGACGCAAAAGTGGATGAGCAGGCTACAGTCGGCCCGTTTGCTTATGTACGGCCGGGAACAGAAATTGGTCCCCAGACGAAAATCGGCGATTTTGTCGAATTGAAAAACGCAAAAATCGGCAAAGGAACGAAAATCCCCCATCTCAGCTATGTAGGCGACGCGGAAATTGGCGAAGGTGTCAACATTGGCTGCGGCACGATCACGGTAAACTATGACGGCGCTGTCAAACACAAGACTGTCGTGCAGGACGGTTCCTTTATCGGATGCAATACCAATCTTGTGGCGCCGGTGACCGTGGGCAAAAACGCATACGTAGCAGCGGGCTCGACGATCAATCAGGATGTGCCGGACGACGCCTTGGCGATTGCCCGCGAGCGTCAGGTGAACAAACCAGGATACGCGAACAAACTGCCGCGAAAAAGCAAAAAGGAATAACAACGGGAGGTTCTTGAAAGATAATGGCTAATTACCGCGACCCCAAACTGAAGGTCTTTACGTGTAATGCAAATCGGGAGCTGGCAAGAGAGATTGCCGAGCATATTGGCGTTCCTCTGGGCAATTCGGAGGCGATTCGCTTCAGTGATGGCGAGTGTCAAATCAAATTGAACGAAAGTGTTCGGGGTTGTGATGTATTCGTCATTCAGCCGACATCTGCTCCTGTAAACGAGCACCTGATGGAGCTTTTGGTTATGGTGGATGCCTTGAAACGCGCTTCGGCAAAGAGCATCAACGTGGTTATTCCTTACTACGGCTACGCTCGCCAAGATCGCAAAGCGCGCGCCCGCGATCCGATTACTGCCAAGCTGGTAGCCAATCTGATCGAAACAGCCGGTGCTCACCGCGTCATCACGATGGATTTGCACGCGACCCAGATCCAGGGATTCTTTGATATTCCGGTTGATCATTTGCTGGGTGTACCCATTTTGGGCAAGTATTTTTCCGAGAAAGGGCTGAAGGACATTGTTGTCGTCTCCCCTGACCACGGCGGTGTCACGCGCGCTCGCAGACTCGCAGAGCGTCTGGAGGCTCCGATCGCGATTATTGACAAGCGCCGCCCGGAACCAAACGTCGCGGAAGTTATGAACATTGTCGGTAACATTGAAGGCAAAACGGCGATCATCATCGATGACATCATTGATACGGCCGGTACGATTACACTGGCGGCAAGTGCCTTGATCGAGGCGGGTGCAAAAGATGTTTACGCATGCTGCACGCATCCGGTCTTGTCCGGCCCGGCTATCGAACGCATTGCCAACTCCAAAATCAGCGAGCTGGTCGTAACCAATTCGATTCCGTTGACCCAGGATCGAATGATTGACAAAATCAAGGTCCTGTCGGTTGCGCCTATCATTGGGGAAGCGATTATCCGCGTTCACGAAGAACTTTCCGTAAGCAAGCTGTTTGACTAGAAGCCTGACGTGATCTAGGCGTTGAACACTGCATGGGGATGGAAAAGACCTCCACTGGACAAGCTAGAAGGAAGAAACTTCTAATCTAGCTGCCAGAGGAGGTTTTTTTGTGGAAGCAATTCAGGCGATGATCCGTCGCAAGGGAGAGACCGCGAAGACGAACAATGAATTGCGGCGAAAGGGATGGATTCCTGCGGTGATCTACGGTTCGGAAACCCCCAACCTGTCGATTCAGGTAGAAGGACGTGTCCTCGACCAAGCCCTTCGCCAGCAGACGACAAACAAACCGTTTACACTGGTCATAAACGGAAACAAGCATACCGTGATGGTTTACGAGCTGCAGCGCCATCCTGTGATGGGAAACATCCTGCACGCCGACTTCAAGCAAATCAATATGAATGAAAAGGTGCATACGAGCGTACCGATTCTGATGACGGGAGATCCCGAGCTGGGCGTCGCTACCCTGGTACGCCACAGCGTGGAGGTATCCTGCCTCCCCGGCGACATCCCCGAATCGTTCACAGTCAATGTCGACGGACTGCAGATCGGAGATGTCGTCCTCGTAAAAGACTTGGATATTCCTGCGACAGTCGATCTGGCATTGGACGAGATGGAAGTCGTCATCAGTGTCCTGCCTGTGAAAGCAAAATCAGATGAATCGATCGACGCCGAGCAGGCTGCCGAAGCGGTCTCTGAGGATGCCAAGGCCCAGACCGAGGAAGCGAAGAAAGTATAGAACAACGAATAATGAAAAATGAACGGTGAACAATGAACAATGAACAAAGAAAACAAGCCTTCGACCCGCTTGTGCAGTGGGATTGAAGGTTTGTTTTCTTTTCCTATCCTTCTATTTCTCCTTTGAATTTGCTAATAAAGCTCCGGTAAAAGGAATAGCCGTAGAGATGAAAAAGGGAGAAAAAAGCGAGGGTCTTTGGGACACTTCCCAGGCTTTCTTTTCCAAGCGGAACCGTTTTTCGCGTCCAACTCTGAGAAACATCCCCGAACAGGCTGCTTTTGGACGCGGTTCCGCTTGGGAAAGAAAGCCGGACAGGCCGACCCCATGCAAGTGTCCCACCGAACCCGAGCATTTTTCTCCCTTTTTCATCTCCTCCCCCCAAAGTCCCGGCCAAAGCGCAAATGAAAAGGCACCCCCGTTCCTTTTGTTCCGCCCTATGTTTTAGTACAATGAAGAGAAGAACGAGGAGGGAACAAGCGTGAAAGTGATCGTCGGACTGGGCAACCCCGGCAAAAAATATGAAGATACAAGACATAATGCCGGTTTCATCGCCATAGATAAGATTAATGACAAATGGGGCATTCCCGTCGTGCAAAACAAGTTCCGCGCACTCATCGGCGAGGGACGGATCGAAGGGGAAAAGGTGCTCCTGGTAAAGCCGCAGACGTACATGAATCTCTCCGGCGAATCCATCGCGGAAATCTTAAAATTTTACAAGCTCACTCCGGAAGATGTCGTCGTTATTTACGACGATCTGGACCTGCCGCCCGGACAACTCCGCTTGCGGGAAAAAGGCAGCGCCGGCGGCCACAACGGAATCAAATCGTTGATTTTGCATATGGGTACACAAGAGTTTAAACGAATCAAAATCGGCATCGGTCGTCCGGAGCCGGGACGGAGCGTCAGCGATTATGTCCTTCATCCGTTTTCTACGGCAGAGCGCCCCTTGATCGATGAAGCTGCAGAGCTGGCTGCTGCGGCAGCGGCGATGTGGACAAAAGAACCGTTTGTAAAAGTGATGAACCAGTACAACGTCTCCAAAAAACAAGGGTAGGCAAGGCTTTTCTCGCCTGTTCTACAAGAGTTGACACGTTAGTATGTTTTTCCACTCCCCCGGTCATACTAAGCCTAGGAATGACTGGGGGGTATGCGTGAATGAGCATTCGTTACGAGTGCCGCTGCTGTGGAGCGAGGATTGCGGAATTTGACGAAACCAGAGTGACGGAAGAACAACTGGGGTTGAACTCCTTGACCGCAGAAGAGCGTGCTCTTATAATATCCAAAGAACTAGGGGGAGACACGGTTGTGAGCATCACGTGCGGGTATTGCCGCGACGCGCTGCAATTAAACCCGGAGCTCTCACTTGTTGGCAACCCGCTTCAATAAAGGGGAAACGCTTTCGAAGGCTTGCAAATACAAGGCCTTGGCTTGATGAGCTAAGGCTTCTTTTCGCATGGTCGACTGGTGGCGGCATGGTCAGCATCTGATCTGCCTCGCCGACCGCCCGCAAAAGGAAAATCCAATGCACTGCCGATTTTGGCGAAACCAGATTTTCGACACAGAAAAACCTGAGAGGGGACTAGTGAATGCAAGTCATCATTAACCCGATGAAACAGGACGCCAATGTCGGGACAATCGTCGCTGGTCTGGAAAGAGGGCTGCACGAGCAGCTCGTTTCCGGACTGGCTGGCTCTGCGCGACAAGCGCTAATGGTCGCCTTGAAGCAAATGAGCGACCGTCCCGTCTGCGTCATTACCCATAACATGTTTCAGGCGCAAAAGGTGTACGAGGATTTGATCGAGCTCGTTCCTCCAGATGACGTCTTGCTCTACCCTGGAAACGAGTTGATCGGATCGGAGCTGGCGATCGCGAGTCCCGATATCCTGGCACAGCGCATTCATGTATGCAACCGTTTGGCCAAAGGCTTTACGGGTTTTTTGGTTGCGCCGTTTGCCGGTTTGCGCCGTCTTGCTGTTCCGCCTCATGTCTGGAAGGAAGCGCAAATCGAACTGAACGTAGGAGAAGAATTGGACATTGACGCCTTTTTGCTCCGATGCATCGAGCTCGGATATGAGCGAGTGGACATGGTGGAGAGAAAAGGCGAGTTAAGCGTGCGCGGCGGAATTATCGACCTGTACCCGATCGATTCGGAATGGCCGGTGAGAATCGAGCTGTTTGATGTGGACATCGATTCGATCCGTACCTTTGATATGGCTACACAGCGCTCGCTGGAATCGATCCAATCCTATACCATCGGCCCGGCGAAAGAAATGATCGCCTCCACAGCACTGCTGCAGGAATCGGCTGTCCGCCTGGAGCAGAAGCTGGGAGAGACTGTCGCCAAGCTGAAGGATGGGGCTGCAAAAGAAAAAGTGGTGGAATACATCGGCGGAGACGTTGAGCGCCTGAAGCAGGGACAGCGCTTTGCCCATCTGTACTCGTACATCTCCGTTATTTATCCGGCGAACGATACGCTGCTTTCCTACATGCCGTCCGACACGCTGTTGATCGTGGACGAACCGTCGCGTGTGCTGGATACAGCTGCACAACTGCAAAAGGAAGAAGGAGAGTGGCTGACTGGCCGAATTGCCGAAGGGGAGTTCATGGCGAATTTGACCTTGTCCCGTTCGTATGACGAGACCGTCGCCTCCAAGAAGCGCCAAATTGTGTATCTGTCGCTGTTTCTGCGTCAATCCCCCAAGACCCAGCCGCAAAACATCGTCAACCTGACCTGCCGCACCATGCAAAATTTCCATGGGCAAATGAATGTTCTGAAAACAGAGCTGACCCGTTGGAAAAAGTCGCAGGACCAGATCGTGTTCGTGGCTGCCGATCTGGAGCGGGCAAAGCGACTGGAGCGTGTGCTGCACGATTACGAGATGGAAGCCGATCTGCTGACGGATGAGGTGGAAGCCGTTCCGCCGGGCAGGCCGACCATTATTTTGGGGAATCTGCAAACGGGCTTTGAGCTTCCGTTAAACAAGCTGGTCGTCATCACGGAGGGCGAGGTCTTTACTGCCAAGCAGCGGAAAGCGCGCAAGGTGCAAAAGGCGATCACCAACGCGGAGCGGATCAAAAACTACCTGGAGCTGAAACCGGGAGACTACGTCGTTCATGTCAATCACGGGATCGGAAAGTATTTAGGGATAGAAACGAAAGAAATACTCGGAATTCATAAAGATTACCTTCATATTCAATACGCGGGCGGCGACAGTCTGTTTGTTCCGATCGAGCAGATTGACCATGTTCAAAAATACGTCGCCAGCGAGGAAAGCCAGCCGAAGATTTACAGCCTGGGCGGCAGCGAATGGAAGCGCGTCAAAACAAAGGTACAGTCATCCGTAAAAGACATCGCCGAGGATTTGATCAAGTTGTATGCCGCGCGCGAAGCAGCGGTCGGCCATGCCTTTTCCCGCGATACTGCGGAACAGCGCGAGTTTGAAGCAATGTTTCCGTACCAGGAGACGCCTGACCAGCTTCGGGCCATTGCCGAGGTCAAGTCCGACATGGAGAAAAGGCGTCCGATGGATCGTCTGGTCTGTGGAGACGTTGGCTACGGAAAGACAGAGGTGGCCATTCGTGCAGCCTTCAAGGCAGTCATGGACGGCAAGCAGGTCGCCGTGCTGGTTCCTACAACGATCCTCGCTCAGCAGCATTACGAAACCTTCCGCGAACGCTTTGCCGACTACCCGATACGGGTGGAGGTATTGAGCCGGTTCCGTTCCCGCAAGGAACAAAACGCGACGATGAAAGGGCTGAAGGAAGGTACGGTCGATGTCGTCATCGGGACGCATCGCCTCTTGTCCAAGGACATTCAGTTCCGCGAGCTGGGCATGCTGATCGTCGACGAGGAACAGCGTTTTGGGGTCAGCCACAAAGAAAAGCTGAAGCAGATGAAGACCAATGTCGATGTTCTGACATTGACGGCCACACCGATCCCGCGGACTTTGCACATGTCGATGCTCGGTGTGCGCGACTTGTCTGTCATCGAAACACCTCCGGAAAATCGCTTTCCGGTACAGACCTATGTCATGGAGTACAGCCCGGCGCTTGTTCGGGAAGCGATCGAGCGGGAAATGGCCCGGGGCGGACAAGTATTTTTCCTCTACAATCAGGTCCAGGGGATCGAGCAGATGGCCGAGCAAATTTCCATGCTGGTTCCCGATGCGCGTATCGCGGTAGCTCACGGACAGATGAACGAAAGCGAGCTGGAAACGGTCATCCTCGACTTTTTGGAAGGCAACTACGATGTGCTGGTAAGTACGACGATTATTGAAACAGGGGTGGACATCCCCAATGTGAACACGCTGATTATTCACAATGCGGACAAGATGGGTCTGTCCCAGTTGTACCAGCTTCGCGGACGTGTCGGACGTTCCAACCGGATCGCCTACGCGTACTTCACCTACCAGCGGGATAAGGTGCTGACAGAGGTGGCGGAAAAGCGTCTGCAGGCCATCAAGGAATTTACCGAATTGGGCTCCGGTTTCAAAATTGCCATGCGCGACCTGTCCATTCGCGGTGCGGGGAATCTGCTCGGGGCCGAGCAGCATGGCTTTATCAACTCTGTCGGGTTTGACCTGTACAGTCAGATGCTGAAAGACGCAATCGATGAGCTGAAAGGGGAAGTGAAGCAGGAAGCGGCTTCTCCGGTGGAGATCAACCTGCAAATCGATGCCTATCTCCCGTCCATGTACATTACCGACAGCCGGCAAAAAATCGAGATGTACAAAAAATTTGTCGCCGTATCGTCACTGGAGGATGTGGATGATTTGGCGGAAGAACTGTTGGACCGTTTTGGACCGTTAACCAAGCCGGTTGAGAACCTGCTGACCATCTCCCGGCTGCGGGTATATGCCCTGGAGCATCGGATTACCGAGATCAGCCAGAAAAATCCGGACGAGATCAAACTGGTCTTTCACCCGAGCCAGAACAACAATATTGATGGCGGTGCGTTGTTCGCTCTTGCCAGCAATTGGAGCAGACGGGTAGGCTTGTCGGGTGGACAACAGATCACCATAACTGTTAAAGTAAAGGGGTTACGAGAAGACGAGGGCATACAGCTCGTCGAAAAGCTGCTCCGACAATTTCATTTGGTGCGTAAAGACACCAATACGGAAAGACCCGTTTCCTGATGGTGACGGGCTTCCTTGAGAAGGGAGAACCAAAATGAAACGATCTGTTGCTTTATTGTCATCAGCGGTACTGGCTGTATCTCTGTTGACCGGGTGTGGCTCAGCAGCGGAAAAGGATTCCGCAGCGAAGCCGGCTGATCAAACACAGCAACCTGCGAACAACGGTGAACAGGCATCCCAGTCTGATGATGTGCTCGACCAGTTTAAAAAACTGACGCTGCCATATTCGGTTGATCCCAAAACCGCTATTGTGGAGTATCAGGGTGGAGAGTTGACTGCGCAAGAATTCGAGACGTTCCTGCGTGTGATCAATTTCTTGAACCCGATGCAAGGGGCTATGATCGAAAGCGCCGATCAGGAGTCGCTGAAAATCTTTGCCCGTGAGTATACGGCTACGAAGATTCTCGCTTCCCGGGCAGATGCGGCGATGGAAAAAGAGTCTCAAGAGCTTGCGGAAAAGACCTTTGAAAATCTCAAAGGACAGTACTTGGGATTGCTCGGCAAAGACGAGTCCAAGTTTGCCAAGCTGATGGAAAAAGAAGCAATCGACAAGGACACAGTCGTCAAGCAAATGGCATTGATTAACAATTCCATGGCCGTGCTGAGAAAAGGCATTGATGACGCCAAGCTGAAGAAGGAATACGAAGGCTTGGACAAAGAATCCATTACCGTTGCCTCCGTCCGTCACATTCTGGTTTCCTTTGAAAAGCACAACAACAACCAGGAGGAAGCCTTGAAAGTGGCCAACGACCTCTTGGCCCGCCTGAAAAAGGGTGAGGACTTTGCGAAGCTGGCGAAGGAAAACACGGACGACCCAGGCAGCCAGGAAACCGGCGGTCTGTACGAAAACGCCGATGTAAGCCAGTGGGTGCCGGAGTTCAAAGAAGCGGCACTGAAGCTGCCGCTCAACCAGATCAGTGACCCGGTCAAGACTTCTTACGGCTACCACATCATGAAAGTGGAAAGCCGCAAGGAAAGAACATTCGAGGAAATGAAGCCTGAGCTGCAGAATAAAATGCTGGAGCAGGAGTACGACAAATTTAACAAAGAAGAGCTGGACAAGCTGATTACGAAGTACAATATTCCACAGCCAAAACCAGCGTCTTAATCGGCAAAACAGGGGACCCCAGGGTTCCCTGTTTTTTCGTTTTCTCGCATATATTTGAAGTCCGGGTGAATACTATAGTCACTCGCTACCGCCCGGGGGAGAGTACAGAAACAAGCTGGAAAATGTTGCAGCCGATGGTCCGTAGTTAAAATGAGAATCTGAGGAAAAAATACAGCTAACCACCAACTTAGTCACAACCCACTTCTCAGGAAAGCGAGGCAACATGACATGAAAGCAACTGGTATTGTTCGTCGAATTGACGACCTCGGTCGGGTCGTGATACCAAAGGAAATTCGCCGTACACTGCGCATTCGTGAAGGTGATCCGCTTGAGATTTTCGTGGATCGCGACGGGGAAGTCATCCTGAAAAAGTACTCCCCGATCGGCGAGCTGGGTGATTTCGCCAAGGAATATGCGGACTCTCTGTATGAGAGCTTGAACCATACCGTGCTGATTTCCGACCGCGACAGCGTCATTGCTGTATCGGGTGCATCCAAGAAGGAGTACATGGAGAAAGCAATTGGCAGCATTGTGGAGAAATGCCTGGAGGAAAGAAAAACGCGCCTGGAGAAAAACGCGGGTACTTACGAAATCTGTCGCGATTACAGCGAGAACTACGGTTCCTTCGTGGTTTCCCCGATCGTAGCTGGCGGCGACCCGATCGGGTCGGTCATTCTCCTCACCAAAAGCGAGACGACGAAAATGGGCGATCTGGAAACAAAAATGGCAGAAACCGCAGCAGGTTTCCTGGCCAAGCAAATGGAGCAATAGCCTGACCCAAACAGCCTCGATGCGGGGCTGTTTTTTCTATGCGTGTGCGGGTGTTTTCAGCACCGAGAATGAGGGTTCATACAGGCCTGATCCCGCAAAGGGCCCGGGTGCATGGCGATTTTTTTGTGGAGAGATGGTTGTGGTATAATGTACGCAGTTTGTGTTTGGAGAGGGGAACGTTCACACACATGGCTCAAGAAAAGGCATCCGTACAATTTGTGAAAGGCGCCGCGATTTTGGGAGCGGCTGGTCTCGTCTCCAAGCTGCTGGGTGCGGTGTACCGGATTCCGTACCAAAACATTGCCGGGGACATCGGCTTGTATGTGTATATGCAGGTGTACCCGTTATATACGACCTTGTTGATTTTAGCTACTGCGGGCTTTCCGATTGCCATTTCCAAAATAGTCTCCGAGCGCATCGCTGTCGGTGATGCGGCGGGAGCGCGCAAGGCGTTTCGCGTAGCCAGTATCACACTGGTGATTCTCGGTCTGTTTTTCTTTGCGTTGCTATACGGGGGAGCGGGTCTGATCGCGCGGTTCATGGGTGATGAGCATTTGACACAACCGCTGCGGGCCGTAGCCTGGTCGCTTCCGCTCGTACCGATGGTAGCTATTTTGCGCGGTTATTTTCAAGGACATCAAAACATGATGCCAACCGGCGTGTCCCAAGTGATGGAGCAGCTGGTCCGGGTCATCTTTATCCTGATCGCGGCATTCTGGGCGATGAATGCATACCAGGACGCGTATCTGGCCGGAACAGGCGCTGTATTTGCGGCGTTTCCCGGAGCGGTTACAGCCGTTCTCGTTCTGCTGTGGTACTGGAAAAAGGACAAGCAGACGGGACCGTTATCCGTGGCCGGTGAGGATCAGGCCAGCCGATCAGGCTGGTCCAACCGTCAGGTGATTCGGAGCTTGCTCTATTACGCTTTGCCGATTTGCCTGGGGGCATTGGTGCTTCCGCTGGTTCCCCTGGTCGATTCGCTGACCGTCGTCAATATGCTGCAGTGGAGCGGCATGCATGAAGATGGGGCCAAGCTTTTAAAAGGGGCATTCGACCGCAGCCAGCCGCTGATTCAATTCGGAACGTTTTTTGCCACCTCGCTGTCGCTCGCGCTTGTCCCGGCGATCAGTGAAGCTGTCGCCCAGCGGCAGCAGCGGGTCATTGCGGGAAGGTCGGAAGTCGCCATCCGCCTGACTTTTTTGCTCGGTCTGCCGGCGTCCTTCGGTCTGGCACTGCTGGCCGAACCGATCAACGTCATGCTGTACGGTGACGATAAAGGCACCCAGGCCCTGGCGATTCAATCCTTTACGATCCTGTTTGCTACCTTGAGCATTGCCAGCGCGGGCATCCTGCAAGGGCTCGGGCGAGTCATGAGACCGGCCCGCAACCTGTTTATCGGCGTGATGGTCAAGCTGGTCCTCAACCTGGCTCTGGTGCCGCTTTGGGGCATCTCCGGAGCCGCTGCCGCGACCGTGCTGGCGTATTTCGTTGCGATGGGACTGAATGTGCTGGCTGTGCGGAAATATACCGGAGCCCGGATCGGACTTAAGCGGATCGCGTGGAGACCGTTTTTATCGGTCTTGGCGATGGCCGTTGTCGTGCTAGTCGTGGAGTGGGGAATGCTGTTCCTGCTGGAGGGCGTTGTCGGATCCAATCGGATACTCCATACAATTGTCGGCCTGGTTGCCGTAGCGGCGGGCGGTGCAGTCTATCTCGTCGCTTTGCTCAAAACAGGCGGTCTGACGCAGGCCGACATCCGCTTCTTGCCAAAGGGTGAGCGCATCGCCTCTTTGCTCGTTCGTCTCAAGCTTTTGCGCAAATAGTTCACTTGAAAGAAGGAGGCTACGCGCCTTGATGAATCCAAAAGGTACGATTACCGTTGTTGGCCTCGGCGCAGGCGATCTCGACCAGCTGCCGTACGGCCTGTATCGCACGCTTAAAGAAGCCGGCCACTTGTATGTACGGACCAGTGAGCACCCTGTTTTAGCGGAGCTGGCGGGAGAGGTTGCGTACACCGCATTTGACGATATATACGAGCGGCACGGCAGCTTTGACCGGGTATATGCAGAGATTGCCGAAACACTGCTGGCCAAAGCGGTCGAGGAAAAAGAGGTCGTGTATGCGGTTCCCGGGCATCCGCTGGTCGCGGAGCGTACGGTTCAACTGCTGCTGCAAGAGGGGCCTGGCCGCGGCGTTCAAATCGAGGTTGGGGGCGGACAGAGCTTTCTGGACCCGCTGTTCGCCCGGCTGCGCATCGATCCGATCGAGGGATTCGCCCTGCTGGATGGTACGGCTCTGCAAGCCGGTCAGGTGCACCCCGGCCTACATACGATCATTGCACAGGTGTACGATAAGCTGGTTGCCTCCGAGGTCAAGCTTACGCTGATGGAGGTGCTGCCGGACGAGTATCCGGTGACGGTAGCGACGGCTGTAGGCGTCAAAGACATGGAGCGGATCGATACGGTGCCGCTGTACGAGCTCGACCGGCTCGATCACTTCGGCAATTTGACGCTGGTCTACGTACCGCAGGCCAAGGATGAAGCCGTATTGTACCGGCAATTCTCTTTCCTCAAGGACATTGTCGCCACGCTGCGCAGTCCAGAGGGCTGCCCCTGGGATCGGGAGCAGACCCACCAAAGTATCCGCAAGAATTTGATCGAGGAGACTTACGAGGTCTTGGAAACGATTGACGATGAAGACCCGGACGCCATGTGCGAGGAGCTGGGCGACCTTTTGATGCAAATCATGCTCCATTCGCAGATGGCTGCCGAAGAGGGGTATTTCACGGTAGATGACGTCGTGGCCGGCCTAAACCAGAAGCTGATTCGCCGCCATCCGCATGTCTTTGGCGACAAGAGCGCCGATGATGCCGGAGAGGCGTTGGCCAACTGGCAGGAAATCAAGGCACAGGAAAAAGCGGCAAAAGGGATCGATCCGGACCGACAGTCCAAGCTGGCCGGCATCCCCCGTGATTTGCCTGCTCTGATGTACGCCTACAAGCTGCAGAAGAAAGCAGCTCAGGTCGGCTTTGATTGGGACGATGTCGCCGATGTGTACAAAAAGATCGAAGAGGAATATCAGGAGCTGCGGACAGCGCCGGAAGAAGAGCGCGCCGGTGAACTGGGCGATCTGTTGTTTGCGGTCGTCAATCTGGCCCGTTTCCTCGGGCTTGATCCGGAAGAAGCGCTGGCCCTGACCAACCGGAAATTTACCAGCCGTTTTGCCTACATCGAGAAAAAGCTGCAAGAAGCGGGACGCAGCTTCGACAACACCAGCCTCGAAGAGATGGACAAGTGGTGGGAGGAAGCAAAACGCATGGGACGAGGGGAGAAATAGAAATGAGACTGGACAAATATCTCAAGGTATCGAGATTGATCAAACGGCGGACACTGGCTAAAGACGTGTGCGACCAGGGGCGTGTGGAGATCAATGACCGCCCGGCCAAGGCATCCAGCTCGGTAAAAATCGGCGACAAGCTGGCTATCCGCTTCGGACAGAAGATCGTGGTGGTAAAGGTGGAAGACATCAAGGAAAATCCGCGGAAGGAAGAGGCGGCTACGCTCTACTCCGTAATCGGCGAGGTACCGGTGCCGCGTGACGAAAAAGAAGAAAACGAATATTTGAAGGGATAGCGGGCCAAAGCCCGGCTCTCTTGAATCGGAAAAGAGGACACCTGGCTGAAGGTCGTCCTCTTTTTTGCCATGATTTGACAACCTATTTGCAAACTTCGTATAGTTTAGTAGGTAGAAAGAGTATCTGAGACGCAAAGGAATGAGACCGTGGGAAAAGTGATGCTGTTTTCTTTGCTGTGGTGGATAACGGGAAACCCGTTCGTGGCGATTCTGATCATCCTGATCGTTCTCTATGTACTGGATATGCGCTTTGTCCGGCTTTTTCCGGATGTCACCAAGCCGTTTCGGCGGAATCGGCGCCTGGCAGCTCTCAAGCGGACGCTCCAGCTGAACCCGCATGACTCATCTGCCAAGATGGAGGCAGCTCGCCTTTTGATGGAAAAAGGGGAGTACAAAGAGGCGCTGGACTATCTGGATCAAATATCACAAGTGATGCAGGAGTCGGCGGAGTACATCAGCGAGCGGGGTGCGTGCTTGTTGAAAACAGGACGGATCGCGGAAGGTGAAGAGACTCTGCTGCAAGCTCTAAAGCTGAATCCGCGGGTAAAATACGGCGAGCCGTATTTGCGTTTGGGGGAGGCTTTTGCCAAGGAGAACCGGCCGGAAAAAGCGCTCTCCTATCTGGAAGAGCTGGCTGGCATGCACAAGTCATCGGCTGAGGTGTATTACAAGCTCGGCAAGCTCTACGAAGACCTGAAGCAAAAGGAAAAGGCAAAGCAGGCATACAGGGAAGCCGTAGACGTATACCGGGGGTTGCCCAAGTACAAGAGACGGACAGAAAGGCGCTGGGCATTGCTCTCATGGTTAAAGGGCATGGGCTAGCAGAAACGAGAGCTGATCCCACAAATGCCAGGATCACGAAAAGACTGCGAAAGTGTGCAGTCTTTTTTCTTTACTTTGGTGCTGAGGCCATGTTGCTGCCTGGCAATGGGCATATCGGGCATACTGCTTTTTTACCGCACCATGCCGCACCTTGCGGGAAGCGAACAGGAGACGCCGGTTAACAAATCGTTACCTGTTTGTAACGATTTTTCCCTAGCCTTTTCCTATGATGGAGAGAGTTGCATGGAAAAGGAGGCGTTTGTGATGCACAAAAGCGCAAAAAAAGGTCTGGCTGCGCTGATGGCAGCCACGGTATTGACAGCACCGTTAGCCATGAGCCCGATGGCGGCTTATGCACTGTCCGTGGACGATGTATCCGCCGACAATACAGATACGGATGAAGAAACCGAATATACAATTGAATTTGAAATCGAGAAGGATTTGAAAAGAGGAGACACGATTACCGTTTCATTTCCTTCGGGGTACTCGCTGAAAAAAGTGAGGGAATCCGACGTCACCCTAAAGGATGACGACAAGAGCAAGGTCGACATCGATAAGGTCGACGTAGGTTCCAGAGAAATAAAAATAACGGTCGATGAAAAAATAAAAGCGGACACCGGGCTTATTCTCTACATCGACAGGGTCGTCAACCCGTCGAAAAAAGGCGATTATGCGATCAAGGTCAAAACAAACCGGGAAAGCTACGACGACGAAGACATCACGATCGGCAAAAGCTCTTCCTCCAAGGGCAGCTCCAAGGATTTTGACGTAAGCCAGGGCAACTACGAGGAAGGCGCAACCACTTCGATCACGCTGGGTAAATTCAGCCTGTCCAAGTCGGACAAATTGAAAAAGGGCAAATACATCTACGTCGATTTTCCCGACAAGGACATGCTGCCCAAAAAGATCGACAACTCCGATGTGAAGGTAAACGGATCGAAGGCGGATGACGTACGGATTACTGACAGCGACTCGATCAGAATCGAGATTCCGAAAGGGGCAGACGGTGACGACTATATCAAGCTGGAGTTTTCCTCTTCGGCTGAAATCAGAAACCCGTCCTCCGCAGGCAGCAAGTACACGTACAAGGTTTCTTACAACGACAGGGATTATGAGTCCAAAACCTTTGAAGTAAAGGGCGGCAAGAAGAAAGCGTTTGATGTTAAGCTTTCGGACAAGGGAGTAGGAGCGCGCACCGGCTACAGCTTTGACGTCAGCCTGAACGAAAAGGTGTATGCCAATACGCTCGTTACGGTCGACTTCCCTCGAGCAGAGATGGTCCCGCCGGTCTTGTCCAACCTGAACGTGAAAGTAAACGGCTCAGAGGTCATGTCGCTCGGCGTCAACGGCAGCCGGGTATCGTTCCGTACGCCAAGCGGTTTTGGCAGCAGCAGCAAGCTGAATATCGAGTTTGGCTACGATGCTTTCCTGCGCAACCCGAATACGCCGGGCTCTTATGAGATTGTCGTGACTGTTGACGGAAGAAAATACTACTCGGAAAGCTTTGAAATCTCCGGGGCTCCGATCACCAATCCGACAAATCCTACAAATCCGACGAATCCGGTAACGCCGGTGCCAGTCGACAACAGCACAGCTACGCTGACCTTGAGCAAAACGACTCCGCAAGCGGTCACTGGCATGCAGGTGGCGATCCGATCGCTCGGCGTTCCGCTGGTCAGGAACAGGGATTTTGTCGAGATCGTCTTGCCGGTCGGTTTCCGTGTGCCGGCGTACATCGCTCCACAGACGGTAACGGTTAACGGCGTAGCGGCAGCGTTTGTCGGCGTTCGCGGGCAAAACCTGATCATCGTTCCGTCGCAGGACATCCCTGCGAGATCTGGCGTGAACATCAATCTGCTGGAGACGGCCGGAATAGCCACGCCGGCTGCAGGAGGAGTCTACAGCATTGGCGTGTATTCTTCCGAAGAGCCGGGTCTGCTGTTTGCCCGCCCGGTAAATGTCGTACCGCCGAATTCCGTGACCTTCCAGGCGAGCGTCGGTTCATTCATGAAAAACGGCAAGAAAATTGCCCTGCCGGCAGCGCCATTTGCAGTAAATGGCCACACCTTGATGCCGGCGCCGTTCTTCCGTGACGGTCTGGGTGTCTCGACCACGTATACCAATGCCACCGCCAAGATCGTGGGCAATGGCAAAACGATTCAATTCAAGGTAGGCTCCAACGTTGCGACGGTCAATGGAAAAGCCGTTACCTTGCCGGTAGCGGTGCAAGCGAGAAACAACGTGCCAGTCGTTCCGCTCCGTTTTGTGCTGGATCAGTTGCAGTACAAGATTTCCTACAACAACGGCAGCTACGCAGTATTTAAATAAAACCTCCAACATGACAGGGCCGCATCGATGCAACCGGCTCTTCATGCAGCAATACAATCATCTGGAAGGGGAGTATCCTTCGGCAGAGGCCCGGAGGATACCCCTCTTTTTTTCTTGTCCCGGGAAAGAAGCTCGACAATCGTGAAGGCTTGTTGTTCTAAAAGGACATCCCCCTCCATATTTATGGTACAAGAACGAGGTACCGTGAGGAGGGCGAAAACGATGAACGACCACGTGAAGCGGCCACGTCACGAAGTCGTAATGATCAATCGCCGAAGTTTGGCGATTTCCGGTGTGAAGAACGTCGAGAGCTTTGATAGTGAAGAGTTTCTTTTGGAAACGGAAGGCGGCTTTTTAACCATACGTGGACAGAACCTGCATATGAAGAACCTGAGCCTGGAGACCGGTGAAGTGGCGATTGAGGGCTTGGTACACGAAATGGCTTATCTGGAGCAAGGGCAGGCTACAGACCGGTCGAGAGGATTCTTCGGGAAGTTATTCAAGTGAGTATCGCGGTTCAGCTGCAAACGGTTCTGGCCATGTCGGTTTGTGGGGCTTTAATGGGGATGGGGTATGATACGTATCACGTATTCACAGGAAAGGGCAGGCTTCCGGCTTGGGTGACCTTCTTTCTCGACATTTTGTTCTGGGTAGGCAGCATGGGTGTCGTCTTTTGGGTCCTCGTCCGGGTAAATGACGGGATTGTCAGATTGCCCATCTTCATCGGCATGCTTCTCGGAGCATGGATGTATTTTGTCATAGGCAGTAAGAAGTATGTGCAATTTCTTCACGCCGTGATAAAATTCATACGGTGGTTATATCGAACCATAGTAGCAATAATCAATACGTTAATCGTCCGCCCTGTATTGCTTTTGTATAAATTGGTTTTCATGCTGGTCACTTTTCTGCTGACAATTGTGACGACCATTTTCGGCTATGGATGGAAGATCATTCGCACGCTTACGTCTCCTTTTGCCAGATGGGGTCAGCAATTGGGGAAAAATATATTCGGGAAATGGGCAGGGTTTCGGAGTCATTGGAAGAAATGGTTATTCGGGAAGAAGCAGAAGTAACAGCAATCGAGGTGGCAAACATGCGAACCGTATCCCCCCCTCAAGTGAATAATCGAAAGGGACAAAAGCGGAGAATCCGCCTTGTTCTCTTCTTCGTCCTCTGCCTGTTTGTTTGGGCCGGCTATACGCTTTATGTGCAAAGCGAGGATCTGGCCGGAAAGAAAGCCGAACTCGAAGCTCTCAAGCAGGAAATGAACGCCGTTCAGGCCGAGCAAGCGGAACTGACGTACAAGGCAAGCCGCCTATACGACCAGGATTACATCGCAGAGCTGGCACGAAAGCAATTCTTTTATACAAAGCCGGGCGAAAGTATATACGTGATTCCGGAGTAGACGTTCAGGGATATCTTCACCAAAGGGAGGCCTTTCACGTCCATGGGAGTCGAAGTAGGGAGCAAACTGGAAGGGAAAGTGACAGGCATCACAAAATTCGGTGCTTTCGTAGAATTGCCCGGTGGAGAAACGGGGCTTGTTCACATCAGTGAAATCGCGTCCACTTACGTAAAAGACATTAACGATCATCTCAAGCTTGGAGACAAGGTCACCGTCAAGGTGCTGAATATCCGTGACGGAAAAATCGGTCTTTCGATAAAAAAAGCGCAGGATAAAGAAAGGTCTCCCCGACATATGCGTGATCGGGCAGAAGGATTTGAAGACAAGCTCAACAGGTTTATCAAGGAAAGTGAAGACCGTCAGACAGCTCTCAGGAAGAAAAGGGACAAGAGAGGGCGGGGCCGTTGACCTGCAATAATGTCTGAGTATTGCGAGTTTTCTTATTTACAAAAATGCGCAAAATGACGAGAGAATGAGGAAGGGCATTTCAAAACGATGACGAATCTATAATGACAAGCCCGTTTCGCTAAGCGCGAATCACCTGTCAGCCGACGTAGACCGCCAAAACGTCGGTTCTTTTTTTTATCCAAAGCAATTCATCCCATGGCTTCGGCAAAAAGCTTGTCGAAGCCAAGTTTAATGGGGCCAATTGCGTCAATGATTTTGTCGCACGATTTTAGGAATACGCCTTGGTTTTTTGACAAATTTTACAGCACTGCCTCCGTATAATGGGAACCATTGAATACGTTAACGGGGTGGTGTAGCAAGATGATGATAAATAAAAACGTAACCAGTACAGGCAACATGTGGTCGAGGCGGGTTTCGGAGCAATGGAATGCCGCAACGGGAACATGGGGAGAACGCATTGCAGAAACAGCCGAGAAATGGAAGCTGCTGCCCTTCCTGATGGGTTTTTTACTGGGACGAGCTTTGATCCTGGAGGAATTGACTCCCTTTATCGTTCCGTATTTTATGGTCATGTACTACCTACGCAAGGATAGCATCCTCGCATGTGGGGTTGCTCTCGTTTTCGGGGCCTTTACCCATACCGTTCCGATGGGCTTGCAGGCCGTCATGAGCGTGGCGCTGGCACTGGCTGTTTGCAAATGGAGCGAGCGGCTGCGGCGCAAAGACTTCTCCAGGACTCCTCTGTTTGTCCTGATCACGGTTTTTGCCAGCCACCTGTTGTTTGACGCCATCACCAACCAGGTAACGACCTACAAGCTGGTTATGGTGGCGGTAGAGTCGGTGCTGAGCTTTGTCCTCACCTTGATTTTTATCCAATCCTTGTCCATCATCCATTTGGCAAAACCGTATGAGCCCCTGAAAAGCGAAGAGGTCGTCTCACTGGTGATCCTGCTCGCCTCATTGATGACGGGCACGGTAAACTGGACAGTTGAAGGCCTCTCCATGGAGCACGTCCTGTCGCGGTATTTGCTTCTCTTGTTTGCTTTTGCCGGGGGAGGAACGATCGGGGCCGCGGTCGGGGTGGTAACAGGCCTGATCCTCAGCCTGGCAAATGTAGGCGCGTTAATGCAAATCAATCTGCTCGCCTTTTCCGGTCTGCTCGCGGGCCTGTTGAAAGAAGGCGGCAAGGTTGGCGTATCTGCGGGATTATTGATCGGTACAGCCATCCTGGCCATTTACGGCGGAGCGGAAGAAACCCTCTATTTGTCACTGGTTGAGACCGGCCTTGCAATCATCTTGTTCTTGCTGACTCCGGCCAGCGTATGGAAAAACGTCTCGCGCTTTATTCCGGGGACAACAGAAAATCTGCAATCCCATCAAGAGTACATGCGGCGTGTCCGCGATGTGACGGCTGGCAAGATCCAGCAGTTCTCCGAGCTGTTTACCCAGTTGTCCCGCAGCTTTGCCCAGACGGCCGCCGATACGGAAGAACGCGATGAAGAAGCCGATGCATTTTTGAGCCGGGTGACCGAGTTTACTTGCCAAAAATGCTGGAAGCGCGAGCAGTGCTGGGAAAAGGATCCGGAGGCGATCTATCAAGGCATGCGCTGGATGATCGACAAGCTGCAGGAGACCGGCTCGCTCGCCCATGTCATCCCTCCGCGCGATTGGGAGAGAAAGTGCGTCAAAACGGAAAAAGTGATGACCGTCATGGAGCAGGAGTACGATCGTCAGCTGGCGTTTGAGCTTTTGAAAAAGCAAGTGAAGGAAAGCCGCAAGCTGGTGGCGGATCAACTGTCCGGAGTATCGCGGGTCATGAGCGATTTTGCCCGTGAGATTCAGCGCGAAGGGATGGAGCTGAGCCTGCAGGAAAAACAGGTGTCCCAGGCGCTGGAGGGATTGGGATTGTCTGTGCGGCGGGTGGAGATCCACAATTTGGAGGAAGGGAAGGTTGACATTGAGATCAGCCAGCCTACCTGCTATGGAAGGGACGAGTGCGCCAAGATCGTCGCGCCGATGCTGACGGAAATTTTAGGCGAGAACATCGTGGTGAAAGAGCGGCACTGTGAGGCGCAGAAGGACGGTAGCTGCACGATGTGCCTCGCTTCGGCAAAAACGTTCGAGGTCGACATCGGCATCGCGGGAGCCGCAAAAGACGGGAAGCTTCTATCCGGAGACAGCTTTCGGACGATGGACTTGGGGAATGGCAAGATGGCGCTTGCGATCAGCGACGGAATGGGCAATGGCGAGCGGGCGTTTCTGGAGAGTCAGTCCGCTCTGGACATGCTGCAACAACTGCTTCGTTCGGGCATCGATGAAAAGCTGTCGATCAAGACTGTCAACTCCGTTTTGGCGCTTCGCTCCACGGATGAAATGTTTGCAACGGTAGACCTGGCTTTGATTGACCTGCAAACGGCTCATACCCGATTCATAAAGATTGGATCGACACCGAGCTTCGTCAAGCGCGGATCAGATGTCATCACGATAACGGCCAACAACCTGCCGGTCGGCATTCTGGAGGATATCGAGGTCGATGTCGTCTCCCGCACCTTGAAGCCGGGCGACCTTTTGATCATGATGTCAGACGGAATCTATGAGGCACCACGGCATATCGAAAATCGCCAGGCCTGGATGAAGCGGATCCTTTCCGAATTTCAGACGAATGATCCCCAGGAAGTAGCCGATCTGCTGCTGGAGCGCGTGATCCGGCAGCACTCCGGCCAGATCGTCGACGATATGACTGTGCTGGTGGCGAGAATTGACAGATTTGTCCCGCAATGGTCGTCGATCCAGGTACACGGGATGCCCAAGCTGGAGCGGCCGAGAATTGTGAGTTAAGGAGTTCTAGGGAATAGATAAGGTAGCTGCTGATTCGAGCAAGCTGCCTTTTTTGTGGTTTGTTTTGAAAGAACATGACAGATTTCGTTGTGTTTTCTGATTGGTAATGATTAATTGTGATTGTTTATGATCGTTTTTTGGATTATAATCGAGATGTAACAGCATCATGCTTTTTCTTTTCTGCTACGGAGGAAAGGAGGTTGTCATGCTAACCCCGGAACGTCATGAAATGATTTTGAAGGCACTCAAGGAAAAGGGTGTTGTCCGCATTCTTGAGCTGGTGGAGATGACCGGCGCATCGGAGTCTACGGTGAGGCGGGATCTCAGCGACCTGGAGGAACAGCGCCTGTTGAAGCGCGTCCATGGAGGCGCGGCTTTGCTGCAAAGCAAGATCGAAGAACCCTCCATTCAAGAAAAAGCGGTAAAGCACGAGAAAGAAAAGGTGGCCATCGCCAAATATGCCGCAAGCCTGATCGAGGAAGGCGATTCTATTTTTATTGATGCGGGAACAACGACTTACCAGATGCTCGCTTTTATTCCTCATGAAAATATTATCGTGGTGACAAACGGAATCGACATCGCGCTGCAGCTGAGCCAGCGGAAGATCAAGACCATTTTGCTCGGCGGTGAAATGAAAGCGGCTACATTGTCGCTGGTGGGCCGAGATGCCGTCAATACGATCAGCCAATACCGTTTCGACAAATGCTTTCTAGGCATGAACGGGATCGATAAAAAGCACGGACTGACCACTCCCGACCCGGATGAAGCGTATGTCAAGCAGTTGGCGCTTCACTACGCGGACGAGTGCTTTGTTCTGTGCGATTCAAACAAGTTTTCCCGCGTGACTTTTGCCAAAGTCGGGGACATGGATCGCGTCACCGTCATTACTGATGACGGTTTGCCCGATGAGGAACAGCGGGAATACGCAAAACTGACACAACTAAAAGTGGTGAAAGCATGATTTATACAGTGACCTTGAATCCTTCGATCGACTATCACGTCTGGATTGACTCTTGGGAAGAGGGACAGATTCACAAGGCACAAAAGGACAGGAAGGTTGCGGGAGGCAAGGGCATCAACGTGTCCAAGGTGCTTCGCAATCTGGAAATGGACAGTACGGCCCTGGGGTTTGTAGGAGGCTTCGCAGGAGCGTTTATCGCTGATCAACTGGAGCGGGACGGTATCCGGCACGAGTTGATCAAAATCGAACAGGAATCTCGGCTAAACATCAAAATCAAGGCCCATGTCGAGACCGATATTAGCGGAGTTCCGCCGGAAATTCCTGCAGAAGCGCTGGCCAAGCTGCACGGCCGGCTTGACCAACTGACGGATGAAGACTGCCTGGTTCTGGCCGGCAGCGTGCCACGCGGGGTTCCGAATGACATCTATCAAGCCATCATGAAGCGTCTGGTACCAAAGGGTGTCCGCATTTTTCTGGACGCGAGCGGAAAAGCGCTGGCAGACGGCTTGGCGGAGCGGCCATTTTTGATCAAGCCAAATCATCACGAGCTGGGCGAATTGTTCGGGGTGAACATTTTGTCGCCGGCTGACGCCATTTTTTACGGAAAAAAGGCGCTTGAGGCGGGAGCCCGGAACGTCATCGTCTCGATGGCGGAACAGGGCGCTGTCTTTGTCAACAGCAAGGCGGCTTTTGCGGCCCGTATCCCGAAGCAGGACCCGGTTAATTCCATCGGTGCCGGAGATTCTGTGGTAGCCGGCTTTTTGTACGCATACGAAAAGGGCATGGAGCTGGAAGACGCATTCCGCTTCGCCGTGGCGGCGGGGAGCGCCACAGCCTTGTCGGAAGGATTTTGCACACACGAGAAAATCAAAGCGTTTTCTCCGAAGATAACCATCAGCAGAGTGGAATGATAAGGGGGGTCACATATGTCTGATCAGATTCGCATTGGGGATTTGCTCAAAGAAGATACCATTATCCTATCGCTTGCGGCTTCAACAAAAGAAGAAGTCCTGGACGAGTTGATCGCCAAGCTGGATGAGGCGGGGCGATTGAACAGCAGGGACGGGATGAAAGAAGCTATTCTCGCCCGAGAAGCGCTCAGCTCGACAGGTATCGGCGAAGGCATTGCCATACCGCATGCAAAGACAGCGGCTGTGAAGACGCCCAGCATCGCGTTTGGCTTTTCCAAACAGGGAATCGACTTTCAGTCATTTGATGGAACCAAAGCCCATCTGTTTTTCATGATTGCGGCAACGGAGAATGCCAACCAGGCCCACCTGGAAACGCTGGCTCTGCTCTCCCAGATGCTGATGGATGAAGACCTCCGCAAGCGGCTGATGGCGGCCGGTTCAAAGGAAGAGGTGCTGGAGATCATCGCCGTCAAGGAGCGGGAGATCAACAGCGCGCAGGGGTCAGACGGAACAACAGCGGACGAATCAACGGGCAGCCAGACAACAGGGCAAGCCGGAGCAGAAAACGCTGCGGTGCACAGCGCCGAAGCGGGGGCTTCGCCAGATGCTATCCCCGCTGGCGAAACCGGGGATTCGCTCCCGGCACGGCCAAAGGTGGTCGCAGTGACAGCGTGTCCGACCGGAATCGCGCATACGTATATGGCTGCCGATGCCCTGAAGAAAAAGGCCGGAGAATTGGGGATACCCATCAAAGTCGAGACGAATGGCTCGGGTGGAGTTAAAAACAAGCTCACACCGGAGGATATTCGGGACGCCGCTGCCGTTATCGTCGCGGCCGACAAGCAAGTCGAGATGGAACGGTTCAAAGGCAAAGTGGTGATTGAAGTGCCGGTAGCCGAAGGGATCCGGCAACCGGAAGCCCTGTTGAATCGGGCAGTCAAACAAGAAGGAAGGACCTTCGAGGGCAACAGCGGTCAGAATGGCGAATCCGCCGAATCCACCGAATCCACTGAAGAAAAGGGAGCAAAGCAATTCGCATTTTACAAGCACCTGATGAATGGCGTGTCCAACATGCTGCCATTTGTCGTGGGTGGCGGGATCATTATCGCGCTGAGCTTCATGTTTGGAATCAAGGCGTCTGACCCGAACGATCCTACCTTCCATCCATTCGCCAAGGCTTTGATGGACATCGGCAGCGGGACGGCGTTTGCACTGATGATTCCCGTCCTGGCCGGATTTATCGCCAAGAGCATCGCCGACCGTCCGGGCTTTGCGCCGGGTATGGTAGGCGGGATGCTGGCGGCTGCCAGCGGCGCCGGATTTTTGGGCGGACTGATCGCCGGTTTTCTTGCCGGGTATATCGTGCTCGGATTGAAAAAGCTGTTTGCAGGACTTCCTCAGTCCTTGGAAGGGCTAAAGCCGATGCTGATTTATCCGCTGCTCGGGATACTGCTGACGGGTCTGGTCATGGTCTACGTCATCTCCGAGCCTTTGGCGGCAATCAATACGGGTCTTAGCGACTGGCTGAAGAACATGAACCAGGGAAATGCGGTTATCCTCGGGGTTATCCTCGGAGCGATGATGGCCTTCGATATGGGCGGGCCGTTTAACAAAGCGGCGTTTACGTTCGGGATCGCCATGATTGCCGAAGGAAACTTCGGTCCGCATGCGGCGATCATGGCAGCAGGGATGACACCGCCACTTGGATTGGCGTTGGCAACCACGCTGTTTAAGAAGAAATTTACTGCCGAAGAACGACAAGCAGGGAAAACCGCATACGTTTTGGGGGCATCCTTCATTACCGAAGGAGCGATCCCGTTTGCCGCGGCTGATCCGACGCGCGTCATTCCGTCGACGATGGCCGGTTCGGCTGTGGCTGGCGGTCTGTCGATGTTCTTCGGGTGCACGCTGCCGGCACCGCATGGGGGCATATTCGTTCTCCCCGTTATCGGCAATGCCGGAATGTACGTAGTGTCGATTGTGGTCGGTACGATTGTAACGGCACTGATGATCAATCTTTTGAAAAAAGAAGCAGTCAAATAACTGGACAAGGAGTGAATCACGATGTTGACTCAAACTTTTACTATTAAAAATCCGACCGGGCTGCATGCCCGTCCTGCGTCCCTGTTCGTCCAAAAGGCGACAGCCTACGCCTGCGAGATCAATGTGATCAAAGGGACGAAAAAGGTAAACGGAAAAAGCATTATGGGTCTGATGACGCTTGGTGCGGCAAAAGGCGACGAGATTACGCTCGAAATCAATGGCGAAGGGGAGCAGCAAGCCATGGAGGAATTGGGAGGCCTGCTCGAAGCGGTCCATGAATAAGTAAGGGGCGATCACATGGTTATCCAGGGCATTGCGGCAGCTCCGGGAATCGTCATCGGACGTGCGGTGGTCAAAGGCAGCGAAGAAATCCGCTATGAACGCCGGACCATCGGTGAAGAACAGAGAGCTGCAGAAGTGGAACGGTTTCAACGGAGCATACAGGAGGCTCATCAAGAATTAGAGCTGATCAAGGAAAAGACGCGCAAGGACATCGGGGAGAAAGAAGCGGCCATTTTTGAAGCCCACCAGATGTTTTTGCAGGACCCCGACTTCATCAGTGCAATTGAGGCGAAAATTGCGAGCGAGGGGCTGAATGCGGAAGCCGCTGTGGAAGACGTTCGCGACAGCTTTGTCGTGTTATTCGAAAGCATGGATAACGAGTACATGCGGGAGCGGGCAGCCGATCTTCGCGATGTAAGCCAGCGTGTACTGAGAAAGCTGCTAGGCATCTCTGAACAGTTGGATACAAGCCTGGACGGCCCGATCGTTCTCGTCGTGCATGATCTGACCCCATCCGATACGGCACAGCTTGACCGCGACAAGGTGAAAGGCTTTTTGACCAATATCGGAGGCCGTACGTCTCACTCGGCAATTATGGCTCGCACGATGGAAATCCCGGCCGTAGTCGGGCTGTCTGCGATCACGGAGCAGGTTCAGACCGGGGATACGGTGATCGTCGACGGGCTGGAGGGAAAAGTGTTTATCCAGCCGGATGAGACAGTCATCCGTACGTATGAGGAAAAGCAAAAGGCCTACGCTGAGCAAAAAGAGATGTGGGCCCGTCTGGTCAAGGAAGCGACGATAACGAAAGACGGCAAGCGGGTAGAACTGGCTGCCAATATCGGCAATCCGCAGGACGCCGTGCAAGCGCTTCAAAACGGAGCCGAGGCGATCGGGTTGTTCCGCACCGAGTTTTTGTACATGGGAAAAGCACAGTTTCCGACAGAAGAGGAGCAGTTTGAGGCTTACAAAGCTGCTGCGCAGACGATGGGAGAAAAGCCTGTGGTGATCAGGACGCTGGATATTGGCGGGGACAAGGAGCTTTCCTATTTGGAGATGCCAAAGGAGCTGAATCCGTTTCTCGGCTATCGGGCCATCCGCCTTTGTCTGGACCGTCCCGAGCTGTTCAAGACACAGCTGCGTGCCTTGCTCAGAGCGAGTGCGTACGGGGGCATTAAAATCATGTACCCCATGATCGCGACGCTGCGAGAACTGCGCAGGGCAAACCAGTTGCTGGACGAAGTGAAAACGGATTTGCGCAATAACCACATTCCGTTTAACGAGAATCTCGAAGTGGGAATCATGATTGAGGTTCCGGCGGCTGCCATGATCGCCGACCAGTTGGCCAAGGAGGTCGACTTCTTCAGTATCGGCACGAACGATCTGATCCAGTATACGATGGCCGCCGACCGGATGAACGAGCAGGTCTCCTACTTGTACGATCCTTTTCATCCCGCTGTCCTGAGACTGATCCGCCAGGTGATCAAAGCGGCTCATCAAGAAGGGAAATGGGTAGGCATGTGCGGTGAAATGGCCGGAGAAGAGCTTGCGGTACCGATCCTGCTGGGCCTGGGTCTGGACGAGTTCAGCATGAGCGCGACCTCCATTCTGCGCACCCGCCATCTTCTGAAGCAATTGGACGCATCTGAGATGGTAGCCGTCGCCGAGCAAGCGCTGGCACTGGAGAGCGGAGAGGATATCCGGGCGTATATCCAGGAGCATGTGATCAGCAAGCTGTGACGATGAAGTGAACGATAGATAAAATGATGGATAAAAGAAGGGTTGCAGCGGGCTTCTGACAAGCCTGCGGCAATCCTTCTGGTATGTTTCCCCTTTGCACTGTCGATACTGGTTACCAATACAGGCAAGACAGAATGGGGAGATGACTAGTGAAAGAAGCAACCTTACGACAAATTTTGGTGGTGACGGACGGCTGCTCCAACTCCGGCATTAGTCCGGTTGCGGCTGCGACCCTGGCGAGGGAGCAGGGGATCACGGTAAACGTCATCGGCGTGGTTGAAAAAGGCGATATGGGCGAGCAGGGAGAGAAGGAAATTCGCGAAATAGCAGAAGCGGGCGGCGGTCTGTTTGACATCGTGTACCCCCAGCAGTTGGCCCAAACCGTACAGATGTTGACACGCAAGGCTATGACGCGGACGATCCACCAGGTAGTAAGCAAGGAATTGAAAGAGATTTTGGGCGATTCCGCCATGGAGGGATTGGTTCCCGAGAAAAGAGTCCAGGTCGCCGGGATGGTGGACGAGCTGGGCGAACGCAGTCGTCTCGATGTAGTGATGCTGGTCGATTCCTCCGGAAGCATGAAGCCGAAGCTGGCTGCTGTCCAGCAAGCCATCCACGACTTCAGCATCAGCCTTCGTTCGAGAAGCGGACAAAGCCGGATGGCTGTTTGTTCATTTCCTGGGAAACAAAATCACCTCGATGTCCGCATCCCGTGGACTGAGGAGGTGGATCAGGCTCATCAGTTGACTTCCGGACTGACGATGAGCGGGATTACACCGACTGGACCGGCGATTATCGAAGCGATTGCACTGTTTGAGCATGTCAAGCTCCCAACCGGCTTGCGCGATCGCTACGGGCATAATGAGCTCGAAGACGGTGACCAAGGCAGTTTGAGAGACCATGTCTTTTAATCGCGCCATTCCCAAGCTGCCTCCCCAATTTCGCGGCAAATGGAATCAGAAAACGTACCATGTCCTGCGGGAGCTGGGGCGTGGTGCCAACGGGGCGGTCTATCTGGTGTCCCAGGACGGGGTTCGGCGAGCCGTGAAAATCGGAGCGGAAGGCATGGATATTCTCATGGAAGTTCATGCGCTAAAAAGCGTTCAGCAGGGGCGGGATGCGCGGGTAACCGTCGCTCCGCTCCTCTGCGACGTGGATGACCTCTATATTGACGGGCGGTCATGCACCTTTTACGCGATGGAATACCTCGATGGCGAGCAGCTGGATCAGTTCGTCCAGCGCACGGGAACGGATTGGGTGCCGGTTTTGATCATCCAGCTTTTGGCCAGACTGGCCGTCCTCCATCAAAGAGGATGGGTTTTCGGCGACTTGAAGCCGGAAAACGTGATTGTAACCCGTGCAGACAGTCAAGTGAGGCTGATCGATTTTGGAGGGGTTACGAAACATGGCTGTGCGGTCAGGCAATTTACGGAGGAGTATGACCGGGCTGCCTGGCATGCGGGTGACAGACGCGCAGAGCCGGCCTATGATCTCTTCTCGCTGGCCGTGATGACCGTCCGTCTGGCAAGCAGCCCGGAAGTTTGGAAGAGTTCTCGAACGGAGCCGCGTCAAACCAGTCTGCTCTGTGATATAATACGGAACAACGACAGCCTTTACCCATTTCGGGTTCCGCTCATCAAGGCTTTCCACGGACAGTACGCGGGAGCGGAAGAAATGAAAAGCGATATGCTGGCGATCGTGCAAGGCCGTACGACTGCAGTTCAGCAAAAAAAGGCGTCAGGGTCCGGTTCATCAGGCATCTGGATAGGCGGGTTGTTTGTCGCATCCATGCTGCTATTGGCCGGAACATTGTATTATGCATGGATGATGTAAGGGGTGTGACAATAGGTGTCCCCAGATCTTGTTATGGATACCTGCTTGTTGGCAGGCGAAATTATGTTGAAGAACGGCGGGGAAACGTATCGTACGGAAGAGACGATGTCGTGGATTGCCAAGGCGGCCGGCATGGATTCGGTTAACAGCTCCGCGACCCCGACCAGCATCATCTTGTCATTTCGTGCGAATGGACAAGATCATACACGCATGATCCGCACACCCAGCCGGACGATCAATTTGAGCAAGGTCACCTTGGCCAACGACGTCTCGCGCCGGTTTGTTTCGGGAGATATTACCATCTATGAAGCCTACAACCTGTTTCAGCAAATCGATCAGGGAAAACCGGTTTACCCCAAATGGATGCTGCATACGGCGGCTGGCGTTGCCAGCGGCTCTTTTGCCATGCTTGCGGGCGGTACTTGGTATGATCTGCTGCCCTCCGCATTGGCGGGACTGACGGTCAACCTCAGTCTGCAATTTTTTGAAAAGTTTCTACGGATCAAATTTTTTACTGAATTTGTATCAGCTTTGCTGGGCGGATTGTTTGCGCTCCTGTGCGCTACCTTTTTTACGGAGCTGCACCTCAGCATCCTGATCATCGGTGCCATGCTTCCTCTCTTCCCGGGGATCGCCATCACCAACTCGCTCAGGGATCTGATGGCCGGAGATCTCGTCGCGGGAGTCTCACGCGGGGCAGAAGCGCTTTTGACAGCACTTTCCGTTGCGGTAGCGACGGCTATTACCCTGTGGTTCGTGAGGTGAGAGACGAATGGTATTGTTGAAAGGATTGGGCCTCAGTCTGTTGTCTTCGATGGCGTGGGGATTGCTGTTTAATGTTCCGGTGCGCACCTTGCTGGCATGCGGCTTCGCCGGTTTGATCGGATGGCTTGTTTTCTCCATTCTCCCATATTTTGGGGCTGAGGTTATTTTATGCACGTTTGCGGCAGCGACAACCGTTTCCATATTAAGTCAAGTTTTGTCCGTCTGGCTGAGGGTCCCCTCCACCAACTTCAGTGTTGCCGGCATCATCCCTCTGGTGCCGGGATCTCTTGCTTACAAAGCGATGCTTGCCTTCGTAAATGGACAATATATGGAAGGAATCATGCTGGCCATGCAGACTGCGATGGTGGCAGGAGCGATCGCGTCCGGTCTGATCCTGGGAATTTCTTTATTTGCCATCTGGAGGGGAGCGCGCCATGCTAGAAAGCGTGCGCAATAACATCGAGCGCAGCAGGCTCCTGGAGCCGGGCGAGACAGTCGTGGTCGGCATCTCTGGCGGAAATGACTCGACTGCCCTTTTGCATATCTTGTGGGCTCTCAATTCACACTATCAGTACGGCTGGAAATTGCACGCTGTACACCTGAATCACGGTTTCCGCGGGGAGGAAGCGGGCAGGGACGCGGACTATGCCGGAGAGCTGTGCCAATCCCTCGGGGTTTCTTTTCACTTGTTTGAACGGAGCATTCCAGATGTCATGAAGGAGACCGGCATGGGGGCTCAGGAAGCGAGCCGCGCTGTGCGCTATGATCTCTACAAGCAGGTCGCGCTTCGTACAGGCGCTGCCAAAGTAGCCGTGGCGCATCATGCCGACGACCAGGTGGAGACGGTCTTGTTTCGGCTGTTGAGGGGAACGCGCCTCTCCGGTCTGACCGGGATGCCAGCCAGGCGCTGGCTGGTGGAGGGCCAGGTCGAGCTGATCCGGCCGCTTCTGCATGTGAGCAGAGCGGAGCTGGAGCGCTACTGTGAGGAAAACGCGCTATTCCCGCGAGAGGACAGCAGCAACCGCTCGCGCAAGTACGCCCGCAACCTGATCCGGCTGGAAGTAATGCCGCTGTTGGAGCAGGTAAACGAGCGCTACCGCGAGCACATCCTTTCCCTGTCAAAGGCCGTTCAGGAGGATGAAGCTTACCTGCAAAAGCAGAGTCGCGATCAGTTAAAAGCGGTTGTGATCAAGCAGAAAAAAGGCGACGTGACGATCGACGCCGACAAGTTTCAAAGTTGTGACGTTGCTTTACAAAGGAGAATGATTACTCTAATATTAAGTTATCTCTCAAGCCAAATCGAATGGTCTTCGCAACATGTGGAGGCCGTTTTGCGCATGATAGAGGGAAATCGTCCGTCTGCTGAACTGGATTTGCCCGGTGCCGTGACAGTGGCCAGGGCATATCGGCAGGTTCGCTTTCAGACGAATGGCCAGAAATTATATCGTCAGATTTTCTGCTACCAGCTTGCTGTTCCGGGAACAACACTGATTACGGAAAGTGGAGCAGCGGTACATACGTTTTATCGTGATGGCCCCATCGATTGGGCACGAGTTCCCGATCACGCGGCGGCTTTTGATGCCGATCGCCTTCCTGGGCCTTTATGCGTTCGCAATCGAAAGCAAGGTGACCGCATGCCTCTATGGGGAACAGCGGGGAGCAAAAAGCTGAAGGAACTGCTGATCGACGCCAAGGTGCCGCAGAAGTGGCGGGACAGACTGCCGATCCTGACTGCGGGCGACCAGGTGATCTGGGTTCCGGGCATCCGCCGATCCGCCATTGCGCCTGTAAGTGAACGGACCAAGCGGGTATTGTATGTGGAAGTGGAGTTTGGAGAAGAGTGGCGGGAGGTATTAACGTGAACCAAGACATCAAGGAGATTTTGCTCACCGAAGAACAAATTGCCAGCAAGGTTAAAGAGCTGGGCTCTATCTTGAGCGAAGAATACCGGGACAAAAACCCGTTGGTCATCTGCGTTTTGAAGGGCGCTGTCGTATTTATGGCCGATTTGCTTCGCCATATGGACATTCCCTGCGAAATGGACTTTATGGCCGTATCCAGCTATGGAAGCGGAACCGAGTCTTCCGGGATGGTGAAAATCCTGAAGGACCTCGACACTTCCGCCGAAGGCCGTCACGTCCTCGTTGTCGAGGACATCATGGACAGCGGTTTGACGCTGAGCAGGCTGATGGAGCTTCTGCGCCACCGCCAGGCGGCTTCCGTAAAGGTCGTGACGCTTCTCAACAAGCCGGATCGCCGCAAAGTAGACATCTCGCCAGATTACAGCGGATTTACGATTCCAGACGAATTCGTAGTCGGCTACGGTCTGGATTTTGCCGAGAAATATCGAAACCTGCCATTTATTGGCGTACTAAAACCGGAAGTTTACACGAACTAGCTTTGTTGTGAAGAACTGACTCCATATGGTAAAATGTGAAAAGTGTCTGTTCGTGAGAGGAGGTAAGGAATGAATCGCTTTTTTCGTAATACCGGGTTCTACCTACTAATCTTTCTTGTCACGGTCGGGATCGTGAATTTTATCCTCTCCGGTTCTGATAAGGTTGGGAAACTTACATATCAGGAATTCCGGGTACAGCTGTTAACCGATAACGTCTCCGAGCTTACGCTTCGTCCTGAGGGAGGAACGTATCGGGTAGACGGTATCCTGAAAGCAGCGAATCCGGGACAGGAAACCAAGTTTGTAACAAATGTACCGCTTTACGATTCGGATATCATCAAGCTGGTTAACGCGAAGATCGATGAGCAAAAAGTGAAAAGGGTTGAGGTCGCTCCGCAGGAAGGCAACAGCATCTGGCTGACGTTCCTGACATCGATCATTCCTTTCATCATCATCTTTATCCTGTTCTTCTTCCTGTTAAACCAGGCTCAGGGCGGCGGCAGCCGAGTGATGAACTTCGGGAAGAGCCGTGCGAAGCTATACAACGAAGAGAAAAAGCGCGTTACATTCAACGATGTTGCAGGAGCAGACGAAGAAAAGGCGGAGCTGGAGGAAGTGGTCGAGTTCCTCAAAGACCCGCGCAAGTTTGACGCAGTTGGCGCGCGCATTCCAAAAGGCGTGCTGCTCGTGGGTCCTCCTGGTACCGGTAAAACCTTGCTTGCCCGTGCTGTTGCCGGTGAAGCGGGTGTGCCGTTCTTCAGCATCTCCGGTTCTGACTTTGTAGAGATGTTCGTCGGGGTGGGTGCGTCCCGCGTGCGTGATTTGTTTGAAAACGCAAAGAAAAACGCGCCTTGCATTATCTTTATCGACGAGATTGACGCAGTCGGTCGTCAGCGTGGAGCAGGTCTTGGCGGCGGCCATGACGAGCGCGAGCAAACGCTGAACCAATTGCTTGTTGAAATGGACGGCTTCGGCGGCAACGAAGGCATTATCATCGTCGCTGCGACGAACCGCCCGGACATTCTGGACCCTGCGCTGCTGCGTCCAGGACGTTTTGACCGTCAAATTACGGTAGACCGCCCGGACATCAAGGGCCGCGAAGCTGTACTGAAGGTCCATGCCCGCAACAAACCGCTTGGCGAAGACGTGAAGCTGGATGTCATCGCACGCGGCACGTCGGGCTTCACCGGTGCCGATCTGGAGAACCTGCTGAATGAGGCAGCTCTTCTGACAGCACGGAAAAACAAGAAGCAAATCAACATGGCTGAAGTCGATGAAGCCATCGACCGCGTCATCGCCGGTCCGGCGAAAAAATCCCGCGTAGTGAGCGAAGACGAAAGACGTCTCGTGGCTTACCACGAAGCGGGCCATACGATTATCGGATACTACCTCAGAAATGCAGAAATGGTACATAAGGTAACCATCATTCCGCGCGGCCAAGCTGGTGGATACACAGTGATGCTGCCGAAAGAAGACCGTTTCTTTGCAACGAAGACCGACTTGCTCGACAAGATTACCGGTCTCTTGGGTGGACGCGTTGCAGAAGAGTTGGTGCTGGGCGATATCAGTACCGGCGCTCACAACGACTTCCAGCGTGCAACGGCGATTGCGCGCAGCATGATTACGGAATACGGGATGAGCCGACTGGGGCCAATGCAATTTGGCCGCAATCAGGGTCAAGTATTCCTGGGCCGCGATATTGGCCACGAGCGAAACTACTCCGAACAGATCGCTTACGAAATCGACCAGGAGATGCAAAGCATTATCAATGAGTGCTACGACAAGTGTAAAGAGCTGCTCACGAAGCACCGTGATCAGCTGGAGCTTGTAGCTACCACACTGCTAGAAGTCGAGACGCTTGACGCTGATCAAATCAAGCAGTTGATCGAGCACGGAAAGCTGGATCCGCATCCACTCGAAAACAAAGACGTGGTTGTGAATATCCAGCCAAAGAAAGACGAGCCGACCATCAGCGAAGCGACGGAAGCCAAAAAGGAAACCGTTGAAAACGCGGAAAGCACGACGGAAGGCAACACTGACAACAAAGCGGAAAACACTGCGGAGACGCCGAACAGTGGGTCCGAACAGGACGAGAAGAAACAATAAAATGATTATAGGTTGATCAAGTCGAGTTTGAATACGGTGATCGCTTCTGGGTGCTACCAAGGAGAGATCACCGTATTTTATTTGGAATTAGCGTATAAAAGTGAGGCAGTCAAAATTAATACCAGTAAAAATAACGAATAGTTAGTATAGTTTGACAAATAAATCTCAATATTTTATTATTGTATATAAATACAATTTATAGGAGGTATTAGGGTGAGAAAGATTATTAGCAGTGTTATCTCAGCGATCCTCTTAACCATCTCTGGTCAGTGGAGTTGTAGCGAAAGAATCAAAAACTTCATATGAAGTGACTTTTCAAGCGGAAGAAATTAATGATTTGAGTACATTGTTTATAAGGGCGAAAAATAATATCACAGATTATAAAAGTACTCCAAGTGCTGAGGCTAAGTTGCAAACTGATGGGGGTGTTGAGAAAAATTTGAAAGTTTATCATACGACACAACGTTTAAAAACCGAAAGAAATATTGCTACAAGTGAACAGAAAGAGAGCTACGTAACTTATTACTTCTATGGTATTCCTAAAGAAGTACTGGATAATAAATCAATATCCATTTTAGGGTCAACTTCTGATGAAGATTGGGATTCAAGTTATTCGGTCAAAGCATATTCTACATACTACTGGGATAAGTACAAATCTACTAACGGCGATGGATTTAAGAAATTGACCAAAGTAACTGGTGGCTGGACGATTAGTGATAATAAAGTGTCGATAACAAGCAGAGAAGTGAGATACGGCGCTTCAGGAGGAGCTTTGCGTGATGATGGAACACACGGAGGGTCTGTGATCCAAGATAGTGGACCTTTATACCCATCATCAAATTCTTTCTCATACGATGCCCCCAAAAACTGGAAGCCAGTTTCTGATTGGGCTAGTACAATTGGCGTCAACACAAAGGCAACGCTAAAATTGGGAACTGAAACTTGGACGTTAAAACTGGATAATTATAAGACCAATTAGCTCTGAAAAAGTAAAGCGAACACCAATATTGTCATAAAATTGGTGTTCGTTTTCTAATTGGGTTATTAAGGGGGGGCTTACTTGATTAAATCTTTATCAATCGGGATTGTTCTTGTCTTGTTATTTTTCGGGTACGCTCTTTATCAGGGAGATCTGATTGGTGTATGGATAAGGTTATCAGGTTATGCTGGCTTTGGATTGATCGTACTTGCACTTCTTATTGTCAATATCGATTTAATTTTCCCCAAAACTATCGGTTGAAAATTCCCCATTTTTGTCGCTACTGGTTGTTTACTTCAGCAGGCTCCGGTCGAAAGAAACCTGCTTTTTTCTTTTCCTTAATGCGATAACTTTCCCCTTTGATATTGATCGTACTGGAATGGTGAAGCAGTCGGTCCAAAATCGCAGTGGCCAAAATGGTATCTCCGAAAATCTCTCCCCAGGCTCCGTACGATTTGTTTGAAGTCAAGATCAATGAACCTTTTTCATATCGTTCAGATACAATCTGAAAAAAGAAGTGAGCAGCAGTTTCGTCCATTTTGCGGTAACCAATTTCATCGATGATCAACAAGTCTGGTTTGGTGAGCGCCCGCATTTTTTGGGCAATCGTGCGATTGCCATGGGCCGTCTGAAGCGACTGTACCAGATCGTGGGCAGTGATAAAATAAACCGTATAGCGTTGCTTGATTGCTTCCAAACCAAGCGCTACGGCCAAATGAGTTTTACCGACACCGGGTGGCCCCAAGAAGATGAGGTTTTCCTGATGCTCAATAAAACCTAGAGTCGCCAAATCACGGATACGTCTTTCATCAATGGAAGGTTGGAAAGAGAAATCAAATTCGTCTAGTGTTTTTTTGAACGGAAGCCGTGCTAATCGAGTTCTTGTATGCAAAAATCGTTCGTATTTAGCCGCTAATTCCTCCTGCAGAAGCTTGTCCAAAAACTCCAAATACGATATGTTGTGTTTGGATGCTTCTTCGGCGTGATCGTGGAGGATCTCGGGGATGCGTATCCATCCAAAATGACGGGACGCTTCCAACAGGCGTTCTTGCAAGATCATTGCAGCGTCACCTCTTCTTCCGCCAGTTCTTCATACGCCGTAAGAGAGCGTTCCAACACTTCGGGTGTTGAATTCGCCATATAACGAGGTGTAGGTTGGGGAACCGGTTTGCTCGTAGATGTGCGAATTCCTTCGAAGTGTTTTTTTATGCTTACGGTCTGATGACGCCCCCACTGTTTGGAGTGTTCAGCGATTAGATGGCCATTGCAATAAAATCGCAAGACTCCATTTTTCTCATCTTGAATTTCTACTACTCGACCGATGTGCTCCCATGGAACAGAGTAACGATTGGCTTCAAAAGAAACATAAGCATCACTCATCACCTTCCGGTAATGCCGGTCCACAACAGCAAAAGGCACGTGGTTCAAAGGTTGGAGGTCTTCTACTTTCCATCGTTCATTCGGCATTTGATGGGTGGTTCCGTGAAGGCGACAATTTGCAACGGTGTCCAGCCAATAGCGTACTTGTTGATTGAGATCTTGTAGCCCGGTAAAAGTGCCGATGCGAGGCCAAAAGTTCTTTCTGAGATAACCCACCCCATTCTCCACTTTTCCCTTCGTTCGAGCCCGATAGGGCTTGCAGCTCAGCAGCTTGCACCCATAGTGGCTGGCAAAGCGGGCGAAACGCTCGTTCCAGATCACCCTACCATTGTCATCTCGACCAGAAACAACTGTTTTCATGTTGTCGTACAAACAACTTTGAGGGACACCCCCAAAGTACTGCCAAGCCCGAAGATGACATCCGATGAGAGTTTCCAGCTTTTCGTCCTCGGTAAATTCTACATACATCATGCGTGAATAACCCAGCACCATGACGAAAGCGTAAAGACGCTTTTGTTTTCCGTTGACATTTGCTCGAAAATGTCCCCAGTCTACTTGCGCTTGTTGTCCAGGTTTCGTTTCGTATCGTACGGTTACTTTTGAACGAAAGTGGGGACGCAGCGGCTTCATGAAGTCTCGTAAGATGGTGTCCTTTCCGGTATAGCCACGGGCTTTTATTTCTTCGAAGATGATGCGGGCATTTTGACAGCCCTCCGCCATACGAGTACAGATGAAATCCTTAAAAGGATCCAACTTGCTGGGACGTGGTTTGCGAGTAGGAAAGCTCTCTGGCGTATCTTTCAGGAGCCATTTTCGAACCGTTTTTCGATCCCGTCCCATCTCTTCAGCAATTTGGGTAATACTCATACCTTTCAGACGCATTTCTTTGATCACAAAAAACTCCCCATTTTTCACCATATTTACTCTCCTCCCGGAGAGTATGTCGGCTTTTTCTGGGGAATTTTAAACCGCTGATATTGGGGATTTTACAACCGATTTTGACATTATGCTGGGATCAACATTAGGAGTAGACAGGATTAATTTGGCGACACCAGATGTGAAAAGGGATTTTGTAGTGGATGATAACAACGAGGCAATGAGAAAAGAAAGAAAACTGGAGCAACGATGGGCACTCTATGTTTTATTGGCAGGGCTTCCGTCATTCGTGACGTGGATCATTCTTTATTATGGGAGGTGATTCTTCTTCCAGTCCCTATTTCCCGGCTGTCTATACGTGTAGTGTAAAGAAGATGATACTGTTTTTACCAAAGAGCCGTTTTCTATTTGTGCCTGGAATGAAAACGGCTTTTTTAATCCTCATAAAACCTACTTTACACATCGGAATTATATGTATATAATCATTTCCAGATGTTGCTTTTTTAACATGACGTTTTGAGGAGGATGTACGAATGAAAAAAGGATTGATTAGCGCGTTGCTGCTGATCCTGGTCGGAGCTGTATCCGTCTCCGGCTGCTCCACCCAGGAAAGCGCAAGCGACAATCAGACGCCTGCTGCACCGCAAGAGACGAGAACGGTCCAGAGCATTCCGGATTCGTTCTTTCCTGCGACGGATAAATCTAAATCGCCGGAAGCGGCAAAAAAGCGGACGGATACGGTTGTGGCTACGCTTACGGAGCCGGGCGGAGTATTTAACCCGTACTTTTACAAAAACGGCTACGACGGAAACGTGAGCGCGGCCATTTTTGCGCCGCTGGTGAGCGTCGACAAAAACGGCAAACCCATTCCCCGTCTGGCGGAAAAATGGGACATCTCGGACGATCAGCTAACCTACACCTTCCACCTGCGGCCAAACCTCAAATTCAGCGACGGCTCGCCACTGACAGCGGAAGACGTCGCCTTTACCCTGACGATTCTCCACGACAAGGCGTACGACGGAGACGAAGACATCTTTGAAACGCAGATCAAAGGCGGTCGGGCTTACAAAGAGGGCAAGGCAGATACCGTCGAGGGGATCAAAGTCATCGACCCGCAAACGATCCAAATCACGACGGAGAAAGTGAATGCCCGTTCGCTTCTCATCCTCGGCGGACCGGTGCTATCCAAAGCTTACTATGGCAAAGGCTATAAACCGGGCAACCTGGAGTATCTGCGGACGCTGCACGGAAAGCCGCTTGGAGCAGGCCCGTATAAGCTGGAGAAATACATCACCGGCCAAGAGGTCCGCTATCTGGCCAACGAACACTACTACGCTGGCAAGCCGGCGGTTGAGTACTTCATCTACAAGACGACAGAAGGAGATGCCCTGCAGTTTTTCCAGACAGGGGAGACTGATTACAACTCCTTTACAGCCAACGAGGACAATCTGGAGCTGCTGAAGAGCTTGGGCTACGCAAACATCAACGTGTACACGTCGACAGCTTACAGCTACATCAAATTCAACCACAGCAAGCCGTACTTCAAGGACAAGCGGGTGAGACAAGCGCTGATATACGGTCTGGATCGGCAAAAAATTGTCGACACGGCTTACCAAGGCTACGGCCAAGTAGCCAATGTCCCGGTCTCGCCTGTCTCCTGGGCCTATACAGAGGAGGTCAATCCGTATCACTACGATCTGGAAAAAGCGAAAGCGCTGCTGGATGAAGCAGGCTGGAAGGTCGGGGCGGACGGCATCCGCGAGAAGGACGGCCAAAAGCTGAAGCTGTACTACTTGACGACCAAAGGACCGCTGAGCGATGTGCTCATCCCGATCGCAAAAGAAAACTACAAGGAACTGGGCGTACAACTGGAAGCGGAGCTGATGGACTACAATGCATTGCTGGCCCGCACAGCAAAAGGGGACCATGACCTCGCCTCCTTCTCCACGACGATGCTGACCGATCCGTCCGACGGCGTGATTCAATTTGGGTCGAACCGTTCAAGCAGCTTTACCGGCACGAACGGATACTCCAATCCAAAGGTAGACGAATTGCTGGAAAAGGGGATCAGCACGCTCGATATTGAAAAGCGGAAAGAAATTTACAAAGAGCTGTACAACGAGCTGAGCGACGATCCGCCGTACATTTTCCTCACCTATCGGAAGCTGCTGACCGCCCACAACGCGAGAGTGTCCGGATTTGATCCGAACGGATATACCGGCATTTCCGGCAATTTGCCCGATCTGAAGATTGAACCGATTCAATAGATCGAACGAAGATGCTCAGCCTCCGGGCTGGGCATATTCCTTGGGAGGCACAAGATGAAAGCCTATATCATCCGCAGACTGCTGTACATGGTCCTGACTCTGTTTGGGGCATCCGTTTTGATTTTTGGCCTGTACGCCCTGACACCGGGTGATTTTGTCGATAACAATCCGAAGCTGACTGACGAGCGAAAAGCGGAGCTAAAACAGATGTACGGTCTGGATAAACCGGTCGTGGAGCGCTATTTCGTCTGGCTCGGCAATGCCGTCCGGGGCGATTTTGGATATTCCCTTCAGTATCAGCAGCCGGTCACCTCGCTGCTCAGTCAGTACATCTGGAATTCCTTTTTGATTGCGTCCGCCTCTACCTTGTTTACTTGGCTGATCGCGATTGTGATCGGGGTCATCTCGGCGACCAGACAGTACTCATTCTTTGACTCAGCAGTGACGATCGGGGCATTTGCCGCGATGTCGTTTCCCTCGTTCTTCGCCGGGCTGTTGATCATCAAGTTTTTTGCGGTGGACCTTGGCTGGTTCCCGCCCGGGGGGATGATCACGACCGGCAGCAATGCGACCGGACTTGCATACGTGTGGGAGGTTATCGACCATATGTTTTTGCCGGTGCTTGTGCTCACAATGCTCGGGGTCGGCTCCCTGACCCGCTATTTTCGTACAAACATGCTGGAAATCATCCGGCAGGATTTCATTCGCACAGCAAGGGCCAAAGGCTTGAAGGAAAAAACAGTCGTCTACAAGCACGCCCTGCGAAACGCTTTGCTTCCCGCGATCACCCTGCTTGGCTTTGAGCTTCCGGCCTTGTTTGGAGGCGCGATCATCACGGAGAAGATTTTCAACTGGCCAGGGGTTGGGCAGCTGTATATGCAGGCGTTCAGCCTGCGCGACTACCCGCTGTTGATGGGATTTACGATGTTTTTGGCCATTTTGACCGTCGTCAGCAATCTGCTTGCCGACCTTTTGTACGGCGTGGCTGATCCGCGAGTGAGATTGAAATAGGAGGAGTCGACATTGTCATCCATCGTCACGGAGACAGCGGGACTGGCAGGCACGCGGACCGGTGCCCGGCGGTCTTCGCTCTGGAGAGATACGTTTGCCAAGCTGAAAAAGAACAAGGTCGCCATGTGCGGACTGGTGTTTCTGGTCATTATGTTTTTGTTCTGCTTCATCGGGCCGTTTTTTTCGCCCTACGCATCCGGAAAGGTCAATACGGTGATGATCAACAAGCCCCCCAGCATGGCTCATTGGCTGGGTACGGACAACCTGGGGCGGGACATATTGACCCGGCTGATGCAGGCCGGCCGCATCTCGCTGACGGTGGGACTGGCCGCCATGGTGCTGTCTGTCTTTATCGGCTCGGTTCTGGGAGTAGTAGCTGGCTATTACAGAGGGGTTGTCGATCAAATCGTGATGCGCTTTGCAGACATTCTGATGACGATTCCGGGACTTCCGCTGCTGTTTATTATCGGGGCGATCCTGTCCGAGTGGAAGGTGCCCACAGATTACCGGATCTACATCGTCATGCTGATGCTCAGCCTGATCGGCTGGCCGGAGCTGGCGAGACTGGTGCGAAGCCAGATTTTGAGTCTGCGCGAGCGGGAGTTCATGCAGGCCACCGAGTCTCTGGGGCTGCGCGATCACCGCAAGCTGTTTTTTCACCTGTTGCCCAATACAATCCCGATCCTGATCGTGGTAGCTACGCTGCGGGTCGGGGGAGCGATTCTGAGCGAGTCTGTACTCAGCTACCTGGGCCTGGGGGTCGTTCCCCCGACGCCGACGTGGGGCAATATGATCGATGCCGCGAATACGCTGATCGATTTTCAGAAACGGCCGTGGCTCTGGATTCCACCCGGCTTTGCCATATTTGCCACCGTGATTTCGATCAATCTGCTCGGTGACGGCCTCCGTGATGCGCTTGATCCGAAAATGAAGAGGTAGGAGAGACGGTTATGACAAACGCTTTGCTTACAATCGATCATCTGCAGACCCATTTTTTCACCCCGTCGGGAGTCGTCAAAGCGGTAAACGACATCAGTCTTCGCGTACGGGAGGGCGAGACGGTCTGCATCGTCGGGGAATCGGGCTGCGGTAAAAGCGTAACGGCCATGTCCGTGCTGGGGCTTGTAGCGGAGCCGCAAGGAAAAGTGGTTGGGGGAGACATCCGGTTCGATGGCGTAGACCTGCTGCAGCTCAGCCCACTGGAGAAGCAGCAGCTGCGCGGCAATGACATCGCGATGATTTTCCAGGAGCCGATGTCTTCGCTCAATCCGGTCTTGACCATAGGCGAACAGATCATGGAGCCTCTGTGGGAGCATCTTCTTCTCTCCAAAAAGGAAGCCAGGGCGAAAGCGATTGAACTGATTTCGCTGGTAGGCATCCCCCGTCCCGAGGAGATCATGAACGCGTACCCGCATCAGCTAAGCGGAGGCATGCTGCAGCGGATCATGATCGCCATCGCGATCAGCTGCAATCCGAGACTGCTGATCGCCGATGAACCGACGACAGCTCTGGATGTGACGATTCAGGCGCAAATTCTCGATCTTTTGCGCGAGATCAAGGAAACGTACAACACGGCGATATTGCTCATCACCCATGATCTGGGCGTCGTTGCCGAAATGGCCGACTATGTGGTCGTCATGTACGCGGGCAAGGTGATTGAAGAAGGGCCTGTCCTGGAGCTTTTCAGCAATCCCCGGCACCCGTATACCCGCGGGCTTTTGCAAGCAAAGCCGGTGATCGGCCAGCGGAAAAAACGGCTGAACTCCATCCCGGGCCAAGTACCGAATCTGATTGGTCTGGCTGATTCCTGCTACTTCCATGACCGCTGCGAGAGCTGCATGTCGGTTTGCCGACTGAAGCAGCCGGAATTGAAGCAAATCGACGACGGGCACAGGGTGGCGTGCTGGTTATACGAGGAGGAGAGCGGGCTTGCGTGAGGCATTGGTGGAAGTCAAGCAGTTGAAAAAGTACTACCCGATTACCGGGGGCATTTTTGGCAGGACCATTGGTCACGTCAAGGCAGTCGATGACGTCAGCTTTGCCATCCGGAAGGGAGAAGCCTTCGGTCTGGTCGGCGAGTCCGGGAGCGGCAAAAGCACGACGGGACGCACGATTTTGCGCCTTACCGATAAAACGGCGGGCGAGGTCAAGTACAAGGGAGTGGATTTGCATGCAGTAAGCAAGCAAGAGCTTCGTCGGCTTCGGCCCAGCATGCAGTTCATTTTTCAAGACCCGTACAGCTCGCTCAATCCCCGGCTTCGGGTAGGGGATGCGATCGGAGAAGCCCTCATGGACCACGGGCTGGCCGACAAGTCGGAGATACGGGAAAGGGTGCAGGAGGTGCTCTCTCTCTGCGGGTTGGCTCCGTATCACATCGACCGGTTTCCGCATGAATTCTCCGGCGGTCAGCGGCAGCGGATCGGTATTGCCCGCTCGATTATCCTGCAGCCGGAGTTTATTGTGGCCGATGAGCCTGTTTCTGCGCTGGATGTCTCCATACAGGCGCAAATCATCAATTTGTTTAGCGACCTGCAGGAGAAAAAAGAGCTTACGTACCTGTTCATCTCGCATGATTTGAGTGTGGTGGAGCACCTCTGCACCCGCATCGGCGTGATGTATTTGGGCTCTCTGGTGGAAATTGCGCCGCGGGATGAACTGTTTGCCCGTCCCTTGCACCCGTATACGCGGGCGCTGTTGTCGGCGGTGCCTATCCCCGATCCGCGGCTCAAGCGGGAGAGGATCGTTCTGCGCGGAGACATTCCGAGTCCGGCGAATCCGCCGAAGGGCTGCAAATTCCATACGAGATGCCCGCTCGCGACTGACCGATGCAAGGAGGAAGTACCCGTTTTACGATTGGCGGACAGCGATCATCAGGTAGCTTGCCATCTCGTATAGCGGACTTTCGATTATGCAGGCGGAATGTCTGGCCCCGTATTGAATAACCTGGGCGAATAGGGTACATTGAAGGTGGAAGAATTCATAGTGATTTGGAAATAAAGTGCAGGATGTGGCGCCTGCGCTTTTCTTTTCATCAAAGGAGGAGATCGCCTTGTTTTCTAGGCTCCGTCTGGCAGCTTTTGATATGGATGGGACCCTGCTGAATGAACAGTCACAGATGACAGAGGCAACGAAGGAAGCCTGTAGGCTGCTGCAAGCCAGCGGCTGCAAGCTGGTGTTGTCGACCGGCCGCACCTATGCATCCGCGCAGCTGCCGATCGGCGGATTCGCGTTTGACGGATATGTATGCAGCAACGGCGCGACAGTTCTGGAGGCGGACGGAACATTGGTTCAGCATGCTGCTTTGCCGCTGGAAATGATCCAACAGGCTGTGCATACACTAAGGCAGGAACCAATCTACTATGAGCTGCACGACACCGAAAGCAATCGCTGGATGGTTCAGGAAGACAGGGAACGGATAGAAACATTGATTGAAGAAGATGCTTCGGTCGAAGGAGTGTCGCTGCGCCGCTTTTCCTTTTACGAGTGGTCACGGGTCGTTCCCTTGGCAGAAATGATGCAGCGGATCGCCACCGGCGAGTCGAAGATCGTCAAGCTGTTCGTCTGGCACCCCGTCCCGGAAGCGCTCGTGCCTGTCCGGGAACAGCTTGAGCGTTGGAGTGATCAGGCTGACATCACATCTTCAGGGAAGCACAATGTGGAGGTGATCCCGAAAGGCGTCTCCAAATGGGAGGGGCTCACTTATTTTTGTCGGAAATGGGGAATTGCGCCCGAACAAGTCATGGCGTTTGGCGATGCGGAAAATGACCGGGAAGCATTGTCCAACGTAGGGTTTCCTGTCGTCATGGAAAACGCCAGTCCGGCGATGAAAGAGCTGGCCCGTTTTATCGCTCCGCATCACGACGAGGACGGAGTGGCGCGCTTTATTCGCGAGCGCGTGCTGGCGGATGGGTAAATACAGCAGTCTCCCCAGCGGATATGCATTGACAAGCAAGTGGGTTGGGATTACAATGGCCCTAAATTATGACACCTACGTAGGGGGATAATATTCATGGAAGCCTTGGCGTTAGAAAAAAAGGCCCAGCGAAACGCTGAGTTGCGCGAACGGCTGATGCAATTGAAAAAAGAACGCAATGCCATCATTCTGGCCCATTTTTATCAGCGGCCGGAGATTCAGGAAGTGGCTGACTATATTGGAGATTCGTTCGGTTTGGCGCAAAAAGCCAAGGAAACCGACGCGGACGTCATCCTGTTTTGCGGCGTACACTTTATGGGGGAAAGTGCAAAAATTCTCAATCCCCAAAAGACCGTCATCATCCCGGATGAACGCGCCGGCTGTCCGATGGCCGACATGGTCAACGTGGAAGGCTTGCGCAAGCTGAAGGCGCAGCATCCGAATGCAAAGGTGGTTGCGTACATCAACACGTCCGCCGATGTGAAAGCGGAAACATACATTTGCTGTACGTCTTCCAACGCGAAACGGGTCATCGAGTCGATCGATTCCGACGAGATCATCTGGGTCCCGGATAAAAACCTGGGTCACTACGTTTCCCAGTTTACCGACAAGAAGATGATCATCTGGGAAGGGTACTGCAATACGCATGACCAGCTTTCCGTCCAGGACATCATGTCGCTGAAAGCGCAGCATCCAAATGCGCTCGTCGTCGTCCACCCCGAGTGCCGTCCGGAAGTAGTGGCGCTGGCCGATTACGTCGGTTCTACGACAGGCATTCTCAAATACTGCCGTGAATCCTCCCATAAAGAGTTCATCATCGGTACGGAAGACGGCACCCGCTACATGCTGGAGAAGGACAGCCCGGACAAGACGTTTATCTTTGCTTCCAAGTATCTGGTCTGCCCGAACATGAAGGTCAACAACCTGAAAAAATGCGTGGAAGCGCTGGAGAACATGAAGCCGGAGATTTACGTGCCGGAGGATATCGCGGACAAAGCACGCGCTTCCCTGGAGCGCATGCTGGCCGTGGCGCCAGCGTAATGCTGGAGCGGCCTGTTTTTCAGGAATCTGGTGAGAACGTGAGAAACAAGTAAAAACCCGAGATACAAGCAAAAACCTGCACCTCTTTTGTCAAAAAGGGGGCAGGTTTTTATTGTGAAGCGTGCCCAGCAAGCCGTTAATTGCTAGTTGGTGAAAGTCCAACCGAGGCAGGAGCCAAGTCACCTCGTAGCTGACAGGCAACTGGTGGAGAAATCCTAAGGTTGAAGCCCTGTGACAAAGTAACTCGAAAGAGTGCGAGCAAATCAGCAGGCCGTAACATAAAGTGAATCCTGCAGCCTCGTTAAGAAAGACCACCGAGAGGTGGACAAAGGGAAGCCGAGCTTGTTTCATATGGGCGAAGGCCAAGGACGGTGTGGAGAACTTGGAATACAGCACCTATGAATCCCTCGGGGTATGGGGAGCGGTATGTTGAGAAAGTAGTTAACGGAACTGGGGAGACCCTACTCTGCACGCCCCGTCAGGAGCGTAAAACGGAAACCTATAACCGTAAGGGAAGTGGTGGATGGCAGAGAGGGAGTCGGAGGGGTTCATAGTACCGATGAACATAAGGACAACACAACCTTATGGAGGGAAGGAGCCCTGCTTTGTTCACGGGTCGAAGGAGGTAAGAGTGAGTGAATGCAAGTAAACTTGCTAACTACACCGATGTAAAAGCTCGACAACTTTGGACAACCCTATATCTTTGTGCCAAGGCAAACTCAAAACGGCGATTTCATGCCTTGTATGACAAAATCTACCGCCCGGATATTCTAGCGACAGCTTGGAGGAGAGTAAAAGCAAATAAAGGGAGCGGAGGAATCGACGGACAATCCATCGCACAGATTGTGGAGGAGTATGGGGAGAGCCGTTTTCTTAACGAGATCTATCTAGATTTAAAAGAAAAGCGGTATCGTCCACATCCGGTTCGTCGAACTTACATCCCTAAACCGGATGGCAAGAAACGTCCACTCGGCATCCCGACGATCAAGGATCGGGTGGTCCAAATGGCTACTAAGCTAGTCATTGAACCGATCTTTGAAGCTGATTTTCGGGACTGTTCTTATGGCTTTCGGCCAGGAAGAAATGCTCACCAGGCAATTGCACAGATACGCAAAGCAAGCAAGAGGTGTTATTGGGTCGTAGATGTTGACATTAAAGGGTATTTCGACAACATCAACCATGAGAAGTTGATGAAACTGGTCGAAATGAGAATCAGCGACAGACGTGTTCTGAAACTTATCCGACAATGGCTGCAGGCTGGGGTCATGGAAAATGATCAATTCCATGAAACAGAACTGGGAACTCCGCAAGGAGGGGTAATCTCGCCTCTTCTTTCAAACATCTATCTAAACTACATGGACACCATTTGGGAAAATCAATTCTCCCATCTTGGCACACTTATCCGCTATGCGGATGACTTCGTTATCATGTGCAGAACCAAACAAGAAGCATTGGAAAGCATTCAAGTGCTGATGGCTATTCTAAACAAGCTGGAGCTTAGTCTCAGTAAAGAGAAATCTAGACTCGTTAATATTTGGGACAATTCCACTGGGTTTGACTTTCTTGGGCTGCACCATCGCAAATTCCCCGTGTTCAACAAAGGGGGGAGCAAGGTATTTGCTATGTCTCATGTACCAGCTAAGAAAGCAATGAAGGAAATGAGACGTAAAATTAAGGAATACACTGCACCAAGGAACAAACTGTTTCTGTCTCTAGAAGAGCTAGTGAAAGGGCTAAATCGCAAGCTAAGGGGGTTCAAGAACTACTACTTCATCTCGCCCATCGCCAAACGATGGGCAAGACGGATAGACTGGTATGTGATTGAACGCCTTACAATCTTCTGCAACAAGAAAAGAAGCAAGCGGAATAAACATGCCGGAAAGCTGAAGGTCATACAAAACACGCAGGGTAGTTTATTGAAATTAGCCGGATAAAGTAAGCCGAATGCCAAAGAAAGAAGAACATCGGAAAGCCGTATGAGGGAAAACCTCACGTACGGTTTGATGAGGGGGAGCTGAAATGAGCAAGGCGACCATACGGTCGCCCGAAAGTTTCAGTTCTCTACTCTACAGCCAAAGTATTCACTGTAAAAGCTTTAAGAGGAGAGCGGCTGTCTCACGTCCTTTTGGCGGTAAATTCCAAGGACCAGACCCAGTATTGCCATGTGACTGATGAAGGTAAGACCGCCGTAGCTGATGAGCGGTATGGGGGCGGAAAAAAATGGGACCCACCCGAAGGCCATCAAAATCCCCCAAAAATACTCGGTAAAAAACATGGCCGCAAGTCCACACATAAGCAGTGCTCCGTAACGGTCGTTCGTTTGCTTGGCGGCTCGAAACAGTCGCATCAGCAAGAGCATGCCGATCAAGAGGACGCCGACCCCTGCAGCCAGCCCGAACGCGTACACCAGATAAACAAAAATGAAATCGGACCCCAGTGCTGCGGTATAACCCAACCCCTCCAGCTTGGTACCGAAACCATGTCCCCACAAGCCTGCGGATCTGATTGCCTCCAGGGACCGAATCAGCATATATCCTCTCCCCATAGGTTCTTCATACGGGTTGACCCAGTACAACAAGCGGTCTAGCTGATAGCGTTCCATCGTCAGAAGGAGTAATGCCACGGCTCCAATCAAGAGTGTGCCTAGGCTGATGCAAGCTTGACGCCTACTCGCCGGCGAGCGGAAAAGCAGAACGAAAAAACCGACGGAAAAAAGGATCCCGGCAAACAAGTCAGGTGCCTTGACATAAAACAGCAAAGGAACAAAATACAGCCCCAAAACCAGCCACAGAGAGAGCTTCCTTTGCCAGTTCCAGTCTGAAAATATTCCCGCGAGCGAGATGATCAGCAAAAACGGACTCAGTCTGACAATATCGATGGGTATGCCGATATCCATGTACGGTTTTCCTGACATGGTCTTTCCTTGTGTAAACGCAATAAAAACTGCGAGAAGAGTACCCATATACATGAGCAGGCCGTAAGCTTTCATTTTGCTGTAATTGGCGTAAAGCAGGGCGACAAACGCAGCAATTCCAAAGCAGATAAAGACGAGCTGTCTCTTCAGGAACTTGATATCTTCGGGATTGCCCGCAATAAGTGAGAGCAGAACGAGGAGTCCGATCCCAATCAATGCCGCCACCATCCCGACGACACTCCATTCCATCCGGGGCTTGTGTGCTTCATGCAGATGTTTTCCCACCGCGAACGGATCTCCCATTTCCGCCAGGGCTCGTTCGACAGCCTCGGCTTCCGTGCTGCCGGACTCCATCAAATCCTCCACCTTGTCGGCGATGTGGCTCTCCAGCTCCAGCGTTACGGCTGGATGCACGTCCTTGCAGCGAATCTGAGAGCAGACCTGCCGTATGTACGCCTGAATCTTGTCGTTTGGCGTCATGCCCGTCCCTCCCCAAGTACCTGATCAACAGCGGTGCGGAACGCGACCCACTCCTGTTTCTTTTCCTGCAGCCGTGCTTTTCCTTCTCTGGTGATCCGATAGTATTTCCGCTTCCGCTCGCCTTCGCCATCGCTCCAGTACGATTCGACAAGTCCCTCCGATTCCAGCGTGTGGAGGATAGGGTACAGGGTTCCTTCCTTCAAGGAAAGGATGCCGTTTGAGCTCTTTTCCATTTCTTTGCTCATCTCGTAGCCGTACATCGCTTTTCGTTCGAGAAGGGTCAGAATGAGGATGACCGTGCTGCCCTTCATCAGCTCCTTGTTGATTTTCATGATAGCCTCCTTTTGCATTGGAATTCGATACATCGAATATCTAGGTATAATCATACAAGAAGCCAGCCGCATTCGTAAAGGGGGAATGGCAAGAATCGGTCGAAACGTTTTTGGTTCCTTTTCGTCAAACTTTATGTTGGATAGTCTCCATTCAGTCGCCTGAACAAAAAACAGCAGCCCCAGATGGCCGCTGTCTGAAATCGCACCTGCTCTGCCGGGATGACGGTCATTCCCCTGTCGGGAGTCGCAAGGCGAAATCCCCTGGACAAACTGTCAGAACATCGATCCGTTTGCCATCATATCTCCGGGTATTCCTTCGTATTGGATGTAAAAAATCGGAATGTGCGCTTCTTGTGCTTTTTCGATCAAGGTTTGAATCACCGCAAAGGTTTCTTCGGTCTTGTAAGTTCCCCAAAGTGGTCCAACCTGCAATTCAATGAGGAGCAACGTGATTGCTGATCCGTCATGGGCAATATCCCCTTTTTATCTCCAGTGGACAGAGAGTTACTTCCATTTTATCAAACGCTTTGCAATCAACATACCGTATAGCTGTCGAAGTATGTTTTCGAGCTTTTACGTGGGGTTTAACATTTTTGTCGATTCTTTTTATCTTGCGGAAAAAAATAACTTTTTTCTTTTTAACGATTTGTAAATACATTTGCGATTGTACTTCTTATAATGGGAACGTACATAGGAAAGCTCTTCATATGAGGGACGGAAGGAGCGTTTGTCTTCGTGTGAAAACAATGTCGTTTTTTGGTGAAATCGCCTCAATCGAGGATTTTCCTTTCATATATACAAGTACACTAGAGGGGAAGGCAGACTGATCATGACAAGAGGGCAGCAAGAGTCAATTACAGCAAGAGCAGCAACACGCAGAGGGGGTGGACGAGATGCCTAAGCCGATCAAGGCAAACGGCCGCTACATGGCTGGCTTGGATGGGCTTAGAGCTTTGGCAGTGCTGGCCGTTATCGCTTACCACCTTCATCTGGATTGGACACCCGGAGGACTGCTGGGGGTCGGTGTATTTTTCGTTTTGTCCGGATATTTGATTACGGACATTCTCATCGCCGAGTGGAAACGAAGCGGCAGGCTCCATTTGGGCGATTTCTTGCTGAGGAGGGCGCGCAGGCTCCTGCCGGCGATGCTTGTCATGATGGCAGCGGTAGTTGGATGGCTTGCCATTAAGGATCCCTCCCGACTTTTGGCGATGAAAGAAGAAATCGGATCGGCGCTGCTCTATGTCAGCAACTGGTGGCTGATCTTTCATGAGGTTTCGTACTTCGAGAGCTTCGGTCCGCCTTCTCCGCTGGGCCATTTTTGGTCATTGGCTGTAGAGGAACAGTTTTACCTCATCTGGCCGCTGGTGCTCGTACTTGGGCTTAGCCTCCTGAGAAAACGGGGAAAGCTGCTTGGACTGACGCTGGCGGGAGCCGCCGCTTCAGCACTGGCGATGGGGCTGCTTTATGAGCCGGGGGCTGATCCGAGCCGGGTGTATTACGGGACTGACACCAGAGTTTTCGGTTTGCTCATCGGGGCTGCGCTCGCGATGGTATGGCCGAGCAGGAAGCTTTCCCACAACGTCTCGGCTGGCGTACGGTTGGCCCTCGATCTGGTCGGGGGAGCAGGTCTTTTGGTCGTCATTTCGATGATCTTCCATATAAATGAGTATGACGAGTTTCTCTATCAAGGCGGATTGGTCGTACTTTCTCTGGCAACGGCTGTCGTAGTAGCTGTGCTTGCCCACCCCGCCTCTTTGCTTGGCAAGCTGATGGGCGCAAAGCCTCTGCGGTGGTTTGGCGTTCGCTCGTACGGCATCTACCTGTGGCATTATCCCGTCATTGTGCTGACCAGCCCAGAGGTAAATACAGGGGGAGTGAACGTCCCGCTGGCATTTGTTCAGGTAACGGCAAGCGTCCTGCTCGCTGCCCTGTCGTGGAGATTCATTGAAGAACCGATTCGCCACGGCGGGTTGGGACGGTTGTGGAAACGCATCAAAGGACGGTCGGGGAGGAGCAGACGCGTCGCATGGATTGCTTCGATTGGGGCCTTGCTCGTGATCAGCCTTTCCTTTGCCGGGATGACGCATCTGTTCCCGATAGCTACCGCGAGTTCGTCTACTCCTGACAAGGTTTATGGCAAAACGGAAGCAGATCCAGCGTCCCTTGATCAAGCGCATGGGTCTGGAGCTGCTGCGGGAGCACAAACGCCCGGCGATGGAAAGGGACCCCAAACCCCAGGCAGTGCAGACAGTGCTGCTGCTGATAAAAGCGGACATGCAACAAAGCCGGCAGGCAATCAGGCAGTGAATGGAAAGCAAACCAATCAGCCCGGCAGTGGAGAAAGCGCGAAGGATACGGTGGCGGCCGGAAAGAACGGCGCCAAGGACGGCAAGCAATCTCCTGCTGGTGGAAAGAATGCGTCAAAGGAGAAGCAGACCCCTTCAGCAGCAGACAAATCTCCGAATGCTGATGCCGCAACGGGCGACAAGCAATCAGCGGGCAACAGCCAAGGCACGAGCACAGACCAACCCGACGGTTCGGCTGCGGAACAGCAGAAGGGCCAGGAGGGAAAAGCGGAAACACCTGTCATCGGGAACGGCCATGGCATTACCGTCATTGGGGATTCCGTAATTCTCGACGCGGAGCCTTACTTAAAAGAGATGCTGCCGGGAATTGTCATCGACGGAAAGGTTGGCCGACAGATGTCCCAAGCGCTGGAAGTGGCCAACCGCCTCCATGCGGAAGGGAAACTGGGCAAAACCGTGGTGCTGGAGCTTGGTTCAAACGGTGCTTTCACGAAGAAGCAGATGGATTCACTCTTGCACACACTCGGCAAAAACCGGCAGATCGTCCTGATCAACACCCGTGTCCCTCGTCCATGGGAGAGTACGGTCAACGAAGCACTGAAAGAGAGGGCCGACAGCTCTCCGCAAATTTCGCTGATCAACTGGCATGAGGCCAGCGCCAACCACGATGAGTATTTTGTAAAAGACGGCGTTCATCTCACCACCGAAGGAGCCAAGGTTTACGCATCGCTTTTGGCAAATGGCATCAAGTACCTCGGCGAAGAAAACTAGCGGAAAACAAGAACCCCTTCCTGCGCTTGGAAGGGGTTTTGTCATATGCTCCTGCAACCGAATCTTACGACGGCATGGGAGTCGGAGTCGGCTTTCCATAGCCGTCTTTATACGTATCGTCGATAAACGTGCGGATTTCTTTATCGGTTTTTCCATCCAGTTTCATCTTGGCAGAGACGACGGCGATTTCCATACATACGCCGCAGCGGGTGCCATGATCGTCCCAGACGATGGAGCCGTCTTCTTTTTCCTCTTTAATAAAGCAGTTTCCATTGTGCTGGTGGCCGGCACTTTCACCGCAGCCGCAGTAGCAAGGAATCACCTTGAGAAGCTCGCGATTGGCTGCAGCGACTTTATAGGCTGCGACGATTTGCGGGTCTTGGTTGTCCAAAAAGCTGGGCAGTTGATCCACCGAAGCGGTCATCTCGTGCAGGTCTCCATTTGGGGCGTGCTGCTGATGCGCTGCATGATCGCCCTGGGCTTTGTCTTGAGAGGCACAGCCGGAGACAAGGGCTGCAGCCAAAAGACCAATTACAAAGAAATGTTTCCGTTTCATCCTGGACAGACCTCCTTACCGGTATCATATCATAATGCGATGAAGAAATTGTGAAGAAACCGGCGCAAATCGGAATAAATCCTATTTACTTTATGGGCAGCTGCCCGTATAATAAAAAACGGTTGAGATACAAATCGGAATGATTATGAATTGGAAGAGGAGTGGAAGAAGGATGAAAAAAACGATGCTGGCTACGCTGACGATTGTGACCGCATTGGCTATGGCTGGCTGCGGCACAGCAAATACTGCCAATACGTCTCCGCAAACGGATGAGGGAACATCCAAAATAAAAGTATATACGACGCTTTACCCGCTGGAGTATGCGGCCAAGCGGATCGCTGGCGAATATGCCGACGTGGCGAATATCGTACCAGCCGGAGTGGAGCCTCATGATTTTGAGCCGACTGCCAAGGATATGGTCGCTCTGAGCAGTGCCGACCTGTTCATTTACAACGGGAGCGGGTTTGAGGCATGGGTGGACAACGCGGTAAAAGGCATGGACAAAAACAAGACGACAGTGGTCAATACAACGGAGGGACTTTCCCTGCTGGAAGCTGCGGGGGGACATGACCATGATCACGGACACGAGGGCGAGGCAGCCGAAGCAGGACATGACGATCACAAGGAAGACTCCGGTGCTCAAGGACATGAGGAACACAAGGAAGGTTCCGAAGCTCAGGGTCACGAAGAACACAAGCAGGATGCCGCTGCTGCCACTGGCTCCACCGAGGAGCACGCCCATGAGCACGAGCATGATCACGGCGGTACCGATCCCCACGTGTGGCTCGATCCGACCATGCTGAAAGCACAGGCGGAGAAAATCAAGTCCGCTCTGGTTGAAAAGGACAAGGCGCATGCTGATGCCTACGAGAAGAACTACCAGCAGCTGGCCGCCGATCTGGATCAGCTGGACAAAGACTTTGCGGATATGGTAAGCAAATCCTCCAAAAAAGAGTTTATGGTCGCCCACAGCGCCTTTGCCTATCTGGCCAAGCGTTACGGACTGGAGCAGGTAGCAATCTCAGGGATTGATCCAGCCGACGAGCCGTCGCCGTCAGAGATGAAGGAGCTCGTCGAGCATGTGAAGGAACACAACATTTCGTATGTCCTGTTTGAGACCCTGGCGTCGCCGAAGGTAGCCGAAGTGATTGCCAAAGAAGCAGGCGTCCAAACGGGAACGCTTAATCCTCTGGAAGGCTTGACGGAGGAAGAAGCGAAGGCGGGGAAAGACTATCTCTCTATTATGAAAGACAACCTCGAAATGCTGCGTGCGGCATTGAAATAGGAAACAGGAACGGAAGCTGTCCTTGGCGATCCATAGAGCCAAAGGGGCAGCTTCCTTTTTTCTATCTTTTATATCCGGATTTTACTGTTGCGGGGGCCAGACAACTCCACCGCTTCGATCGATATAGCCCCATGCTGTACCCGTTTGCACGTTAGCCAGGCCATGATGAAAGTCGTAAGCAAAATCAAATTGAGCCGGAATGACGATTTCTCCGCGTGCGTTGATAAACCCCCACTTTTCGTTAAGCTTTACTGCGGCAAGCCCCTCGGAAAAGGAACCCACCTCCGCAAATTGCGGGGCAATGGCTGTCTTTCCCGTCTTGTCGACAAATCCCCACCCTTGCCCTGTCTTGACCTCGGCCAATCCTTCGGAAAAAGCATGGGCCAATTCGTACGCGGGGGCTATTTTCATCGTACCCTGTCGATCGATAAATCCCCATTTGCCGTCGAGCTTCACCGCTGCGAATCCCTCTTGAAAAGAATGTGCACTCTGGAAGGTGGGCGGGATGACTGCCTTTCCGCTTTTGTCCAAAAAGCCGTATAGATTCCCTGTTTTTATAAAAGCCAAGCCTTCGGAGTAATCCCCCAGTTCTTGTACATTCGGAAACGGGATCTCGAAAGCCGGTTCTCCAGATCGGTTGATAAAGCGGAAGGAGTCGTGATCATGGACAGCAGCCAGCCCCTCGTGAAAGCTTCCGGCGAATTTAAATTGCGGTGTGATGACGACTTTGCCGGTCCGATCAATATAACCCCATCCTTCTCCGTTCGGGACCCGTACCGCAGCCAGCCCTTCCGAAAAATCCTGTGCATCGGGAAATTGAAAATCGATTCGAACGCTTCCTTGTTTATCGATGTACCCCAGCTTCCGATCGTCATTTTCTACAATGGCGAGACCCTCTGAAAAGGCAAAACCTTGGAGAAATGACGGCTCGATAACGACCTGTCTGCTCCGGTTGATATATCCTGCATGGTCCCTTTGTCTAATGGGGAAAAGCGCGTCGTCTTCGCTTGAGGGCTTGCCCTGTTTGACTTGCCCGGCAGGAGTTGAATGCGGGGGTGCATGATCTGGCATTTCCGTTTGCGGCTTTGGGGGAGAGCATCCAACCAATATGACCAGCAGTAGCATTCCAAGAGTATATAGGCGAAATATACTCACAGCGAAATCTCACCCCATGTATTTTCGAAATTTTACGTTTTGTTTTACGGATGGTTATTGTCGCCAAAACACCTGTTTTATATAACAAACAAAGGGGAGTTCATTTTTACGATAATCACCTTTGTTCGATAATAATCCCTCAATTCTGGTATTTATCCCTGTATTTACAATTAGTATGACGGTAATTACACCGGTTTGTTTCGCAAAAGAGAGATAAATAATCCTCAAAATTTCCTGATTCACGAAGGATGGGCTTGTAGAGCTGCCAAGCACAAAAAAACCGGAATCGGTTCGGCCCTCCTGATTCCGGTTGTATTCGTTTATTCGTTTGCTTGAGCCATCTGCTTTCCTTCACTCATCCGCAGCCTCAACAGAAACGCTGCAAGGATCGCCAGGACCACTCCGATCATGCCGAACCATGTAACCGATGACAACGACACTTGATCGATAATGATGCCTCCCATTCCTGCACCAGCCGCCATGGACAATTGCATCATGGATTGGTTAAGGCCCAGCATGATTCCCGAATAGTTTGGTTCAATCCGAACCAGATTAAATTGCTGCGTAGGACCGGTAGACCAGGCCGCAAACGACCACAAAACCAGTAAGCCAGCAACAAGAAGCCACGAATGGGGCAAGGAAACGGAAACGGATAGCAAGATGAGGGCTGCTGCGTGCAGGAGCATGCCCCCGGTCAGCGTCGGGAACACGCCCCACTTGTCCGTGCTGAACCCGCCGAATTTGGATCCGGCCAAGCTGGCGATTCCGAACGCCAATAAAGCTGCGCTCAGCATGTCTTCCTTCAAGCCGGCGACATCGAGAAGATAAGGCGAGATATAGGTATAGGCGATGGAGTATCCGCCCAACCAGAAGAAGGTAATGGCAAGCCCTAGCGCTACTTTTCCGTTTTTCAAAAAAGCAAGCTGCCTGGACAAGGGAACGGGATCGTCTCCTTTGACTCGAGGCAATACTGTGTAGAGAACAAACATCGCCAGCAAGCCTGCCAGTGCCAGGAAGCCGAACACAGACCGCCATCCGAACGCGGCCGCTGCAACTCGTCCAAGAGGAACCCCGATAATCAACGAAGCAGTAAATCCCATAACCACTGTGGCAAGGGCACTTGCTTGTTTGCCCGGGGCGGCAATTTTAGCGGCAATATCCAAGGCGGTGACAACCACCATTCCCGCGCCTAAAGCCATGATGACACGGGCTGCAACAAAAAGCTCGAACCCAGGCAGGACAAAAGACAAAACATTCCCTAACACGAAGATGCCCATTGCAGAAACCAGCAGCTTTTGCCTTTCCCATTTTGCCGTCAAAGCCATGAGTAGCGGCGTGCAGACAGCATAAACAAATGAAAAGATCGTCACAAGCTGCCCAGTCAAAGTGACGGAGATACCCAGGGTCTCCGAAATCTTATCCAAGATGCCTGAAATGACATACTCGGATGTGCCGACTAAAAAACTGACTAATGCCAAAAAGTAAACCTTCCACGTACTGGTCAATGAGATCACAACTCCTTTGTCGATTTTAGATCGATAAATTGAAAAATGTAGATACAAAAGACAAAACTATATGATAATACATATCGCGATATGTCGATTTGACAAACAAAACAAAAACCGAATACATTTTCGGCATTCAGTTATAGAATTAGAGCTCACTATTGAAAAAAGCAGCGAATTCACGTATTTTCTCTTCATTCCTTTTATAGTACGTAAATTTGCCGATCCGTTCTGTTTTTATCAGACCGGCTCGTTGAAGTATGGACAAATACTGGGAAACCGTTGATTGAGTCATCTTCAGCTTCTCTGTGACCTGACTCACGCAAACCCCGATTTTTCTCATATCAATCCCTTCGTGGGGCACAAAATGTTTTTCCGGTTCCTTTAACCATTGCAAAATTTGCAACCTCGACTCGTTAGACAATGCTTTAAACACTTCGATTGGCTCCATAATCATCATTATATCGACGATTTCCGATATGTCAACACGAATCAGTTGACCGTTGATTCTGGCGGCTTCTAATGCCTGCTTGCCGTACTGTGTTTGGCGTTCGCTCTGCGACCCGCCGTCAGAACGTGCGGGTCTTTAAGAGCGGAGAGGATGTTCTGGGAGTTGACGGCGGAAAAGCGGAATGCCGCATTTGACTTCTTGAGATTTTTGCCGAATCGTAGTACGATGTAACGTAGTAAATCAGAATAAATCCGATTTAAAGGAAGAAGGATGGCGTCATGAAAGCGAAACATGAGGATGCCGTAGTCAAGCTGACGTCGGTATTCTTTCAATATGAAGAGAAAGTCGTGCTGGAAAACATAAACTTCTCTCTGGAACGCGGAGACTTCGTCGGCATTGTCGGACCGAACGGCTCGGGCAAATCGACGCTGATGAAGCTGCTGCTCGGACTGCTTCCCGCCACGAAGGGGACGGTGGAGCTGTTTGGGCAGCCTTTGTCCAAGTTCCGGGACTGGAGCAAGATCGGTTACGTGGCCCAGCAGGTCGCTCACGGGGCAGGCGGCTTTCCGGCTACCGTACGGGAGGTAGTTGCTTCCGGTCTGGTGGGAAAGGTCGGTTTGTTCCGCCGCCTGCAAGGCAAGCACCATCAAAAAGTCGAGGAAGTCGTCGAGCGCGTCGGCTTGACGGAAAAGCTGGACCAGCGGATCGGCAACCTGTCCGGCGGGCAGCTGCAGCGAGTCTTCATCGCCCGGGCATTGGTGGCGGAGCCGGAGCTGTTGATCCTCGACGAGCCTACCGTCGGTGTGGATCAGGAGTCAATTGAACAGTTTTACGAGCTGCTACGCTCGCTGAAAGAAGAAAACGGCATGACGATGATGATCGTCAGCCACGATGTAGGCGTGATGACGCAGTGGGTCAACAAGGTAGCCTGCCTGCAGCGGAAGCTCCACTTCCACGGCTCCGCGCACGACTTTGCCCACAATCACGACAAGATTTTACAGCAGATGTACGGTGATTCGATCAAAATGCTCGCTCACCACCATTGAGTAGATTTGGAACGAAAGAAGGAGTAGAACCATGCTGGCTGACTGGTGGCAGTATGACTTTTTGCGGTATACCCTGTTTTCAGGGATACTGATTGGACTGATTTGTCCCATTCTGGGGACCTTTTTGATTGTGCGCCGCCTGTCGATGATGGCGGACGGCCTTTCGCATGTAACGCTCTCAGGTGTAGCGGCAGGCATGCTGATCTCAAAAAAGATTGCGCTGTTTCAGGCTGTTAATCCTCTGTTTTTCGGGATGCTGTTCTCGGTGATCGGCTCTCTGTTTATCGAGCGGCTGCGCAAGGTGTACAAATCGTATCAGGATTTGGCGATTCCGATCATCCTTTCGACCGGACTCGGGCTGTTTACTGTTTTGATCAGCATCGCCAAAGGCTTTAACACCGACCTGTATTCGTACTTGTTCGGTAAAATCGTGACGGTCAGCAAGGAAGATTTGTACGCCCTGATCGGCGTGGCGGCAGTCGTTCTCGGCACCGTTTTCCTCATTTACAAGGAGCTGTTTGCCGTATCGTTTGACGAGGAATTCGCCCGCGTCTCCGGAGTGGCACGCCGCTCGATCAACCTCTGGTTTATGGTTCTGGTGGCGCTGACGATTGCCGCCTCCATGCGGATCGTGGGCGTGCTGTTGATCTCCGCCCTGATTACGCTGCCGGTAGCAGCCAGTCTGCAGATTGCCGGAAGCTTCCGCCAAACGATTTTGTACGCGATTGTCTTCGCCGAAACATCCGTTTTGGCCGGACTCTATTTTGCCTATCTGCTAGATTGGGCATCTGGTGGTACAATTGTATTGGTAGCCGTAAGCATCTTGTTGATCGTGCTCGGTGTGAAGAAAATCAAAGCGGCTCTGCGATAGCATGTGACCAATGCGGGAAGGAGCAAGGATGATGAAGGTAGAAGAAGCGTTGCAGATATTGAAGGAAAAAGGATATAAATACACGGGTAAACGGGAAAAGCTGATCCGCATCTGCGCGGCAGAGAGACGGTACCTGTCAGCCAAGGATATCATGGAACGGATCAAGGACGACTACCCCAATCTCAGCTTTGACACCGTTTATCGCAACATCTCGACATTCGTCGATCTGGGCATTCTGGAGGAGACGGAGCTGGATGGGGAAGGAAAATACAGGCTCGCTTGTTCGGCAGACGGCCACCATCACCACCACGTCATCTGCACCGAATGCGGCAAGACCTCCTCACTCCCCGGTTGCCCGATGAACATCATGTCGTCGATCCCCGAGGACTTCCAGGTCACCGGCCACAAATTCGAAGTATACGGCACCTGCTCCGACTGTGCGTCCGTGCCGTCTCATTCATAAACTTTCTACAGACTCCCTTTCAGCCTTTGCAGCGATGACAAGTTCATCGAAGCAAAGGCTTTTTTATCTTTTGCTTTTAGGAAGACCGGGCGAAAACAATCGCTGTAGAGATGAAACAGGAGAAAAAGGCGAAGGTCTTTGGGACACCGGCCCAGGAGGAATGGAAAAAGGGGAACACGCTTTTCGCGTCCAACCTCTGAGACGCATCCTCGGGCAGGCTGCTTTTGGACGCGGTTCCCCTTTTGGAATGGAGCCGGACAGTATAAGCTTCCAAGCAAGTGTCCCACCGAACCTGGAGCCTTTTTCTCCTGTTTCATCTCCGCCACCGCAGCCCGGACAACGCCGCCCAAAACCCGAAAGCCTCGTAAAGCTTGCTAAGACTCGCAAAGCTTCAGGCTTACAAAAGAGCTGCGCCAACTCATTTTGCTACCAAGACGTATTTGTTATAATGGGTGAAACATAGATTTGATCACGGATGAGAGAAGGGACACAGGGAATGATCCCCCGCTATATTGCTGACTTTGATTTGCAAACATTGCCGCGGATGAAAACGGAAGTGGCGGTCATCGGCGCTGGCATCGCCGGGCTGTATACGGCCCTGCAAGCCAGTGAACAAAATGAAGTGGTATTGATCAGCAAAAAGAAACTCGACGATAGCAATACGCGCTGGGCGCAAGGAGGCATTGCTGCGGTCACGGCCAAGTCCGACTCGCCCGCGCTGCACCGTCAGGACACCTTGATCGCAGGAGCGGGCCTGTGCTCGTACGAAGCGGTGGAAGTCCTCGTCCACGAAGGGCCTGAACGCTTAAAAGAGCTGATCGCCTACGGTACAGAGTTTGACAAAGACGCCGAGGGGCGGTACGAGCTGACCAAAGAAGGGGCGCACAGCAAACGTCGTATTTTGCATGCCCACGGGGACGCAACGGGAGCGGAAATCGTCCGGGCCTTGTCCGCGCGCGTTCGGGAGAAGTCCAACATCACCGTACTGGAAGACCACTTTGCGATTGATGTCGTGACGCAGGACGGCGAATGCGTCGGAGTGATCGCCATGAAGCCGGACGGTGAACGCTTTTTCCTGGAAGCAAAGGCCACGGTGCTGGCGACCGGAGGAGCGGGTCAGCTCTACCGCTACACGACCAACCCGGAGATCGCGACAGCGGACGGAATCGCGATCGCGTATCGGGCCGGAGCGCGGATCAAGGATGTGGAGTTTATCCAGTTTCACCCGACAGCGCTGTATTATCCGGGTGCGCCGCGCTTTCTCATCTCGGAAGCGGTACGCGGGGAAGGGGCGATTCTCCGCAATACGAGCGGGGAGCGCTTCATGGAAAAGTACCATCCGCAAAAGGAATTGGCGCCGCGCGACGTCGTAGCCCGGGCGATCGTTTCCGAGATGGAGCGCACGCATTCGGCTTATGTTTATCTGGATATCACGCATGAGTCGGAGGAGCTGATCAAGCATCGCTTCCCAAACATTTACCAGTTCTGCCTCCAATACGGGCTCGACATGGTAACCGACTGGATTCCGGTCGCGCCTGCCTGCCACTATATCATGGGCGGAGTTCAGACCGATCTGAACGGAGAGACCTCTACCAAGCGCCTGTTTGCCTGCGGCGAGGTATCCTGCACGGGTGTGCACGGAGCGAACCGCCTGGCGAGCAACTCGCTGTCGGAAGCGGTTGTGTTTGGCCACCGGATTGTTCATCGCATCCGGGAGCTTCCGCCGTTGCCCGAAATACGTCCGTTGCAGGCAAAGGCAGAAAAACGGGGGAATCGGACCGTCAACACGAGAGAGCAGCGGGTCAAGCTGCAAAAGCTGATGCTGCGCCACGTCGGCGTGAAGCGGCAGGAAAAGGGACTGCAAAAGGCGTTGGAAGAGCTGGAGCGCATGCAGCGGTTTTACGCCTGCGAGCACCATGAAATCGAGGCATTCGAATTCCTCAACCTGCTCGGTACGGCCGTGCTGACGACACGCGCGGCATTGCGGCGGGAGGAAAGCCGGGGCGGACACTATCGCAATGATTTCCCGAACAAAGACGATTTGATTTGGCGCAAGCACATCATCCAGTCGATGGATGAGGGTGTACGTGAGGAGAGTGACCAGTACGATGTGGAATAAGCGGGAATTGCAACGCAAAATTGAAGAGTGGCTGCAAGAGGACATCGGCTTCGGAGACGTGACGACAATGAGCACGATTCCCGGGACGGAGACAGGGACGGGCATTCTGTACGCCAAGGAAGCAGGGATTATTGCCGGATTGTCCGTGGCGGAGCAGGTGTTTGCGACCGTAGATCCAGCCTTGTCCTTTACAAGCCGCGTCCAGGAAGGGGCGCGTGTCGAAAAAGGAGAGCAAATCGCAGACGTCAGCGGTTCGGTTCGCTCGATCTTGAGCGGTGAGCGTCTGGCGCTCAATCTGCTTCAGCGCATGTCCGGCATCGCGACGCTGACCAGGCAGTATGCCGACGCAGTCGCAGGAACGAAGGCGCGGGTGGTGGATACGCGAAAAACCACCCCGGGCCTGAGAATGCTGGAAAAATACGCAGTCCGCGTCGGGGGCGGACACAACCACCGCTACGGACTGTACGATGCCGTGATGATCAAGGATAACCACATCAAGGGAGCGGGCGGAATTGCTCAGGCAGTCGCGGCGGCCCGTGCCGCCATTCCGCATACGATGAAAATCGAAGTGGAGGCGGAGTCGCTGGGGCAGGTGCAGGAGGCACTGGCTGCCGGAGCCGATATCATCATGCTGGACAACATGCCAAACGAGACGATGCGTGAAGCCGTCGCCATGATCGGCGGCCGGGCTGTCGTGGAAGCCTCCGGCGGCGTCACGCTGGAGACGATCGGGGGCATTGCCCAAACTGGGGTGGACGTCATCTCGGTCGGAGCGCTGACGCACTCGGTAAAAGCGCTCGATATCAGTCTCGATTTAAACACCCGGAAACGGTAGGAGAAGCCTTATGCTACTGGTGATGGACATCGGAAATTCCAACATCGTGATGGGACTGTATGAGGGAGAAACGCTGCGTCATCATTGGCGCGTGGCTACGGACCGCAACAAAACAGAAGACGAATACGGCATGCTCGTCCGCAGCCTGTTTGACAGTGTCGGCCTGACGTTGGACAGCGTGGACGGTGTCATTATTTCCTCAGTCGTGCCGCCGATCAACGTGATGATGGAGCGGATGTGCGAGAAGTACTTGCGCCATAAGCCTTTGATCGTGGGACCCGGAATCAAGACCGGCCTCAACATCAAGTACGAGTATCCGCGCGAGGTCGGGACAGACCGCATCGTCAATGCGGTGGCCGCGATTCACGAGTACGGAACCCCGCTGATCGTCGTCGATTTTGGCACGGCCACCACCTTTTGCTATGTGGACGAGCGCGGACAGTACTGGGGCGGTGCCATAGCCCCGGGGATCGGCATTTCCACGGAGGCGCTGGTAAGCCGCGCTGCCAAGCTGCCCCGCATCGAGATCGCGAAGCCTTCGTCCGTGGTGGGGCGAAATACGATATCAGCGATGCAGGCCGGGATTTACTACGGCTTTGTCGGTCAGGTGGAGGGCATTGTCCGCCGGATCAAGGCCGAGTACGGCACACAGCCGACTGTGGTCGCGACAGGGGGCTTGGCTCCTTTGATTGCAAACGAAGCAGAGTGCATCGATGTTGTTGATGGCGACTTGACGCTGAAGGGCCTTCGTTTGATTTACGAACGGAATCAGTGAGATGTTAGCTTGTTCATAAAAAGAGAGCAGTTCTCTTGCAGGGAAATCGGCAGGAGGGTTGCTCTCTTTTATAATGGGAGCCTTTAAGATTCATCGAGTCCTACTGCTTTTCTTGTTTTCGCCTCGACCGAGGAGACAGGCGCTCGAAACTCTTTCTTTGTTTGCCGGGGGTTATCTCCAACAAAATGAGAAGATATGTTAGGAGAAATACTTCCACTAGTTTACCTCTATGTGTATCATATGGTAAAATATAGAAATACCAAAAAAGATATCTCTTTATCAAGAGTGACTTAACGTACTGAATAGTAATCACTTTGGGAGTAGGGGGAGTGTTTTTCTATGAGGCTGCAAGAGACGGTGCAACGGTCGTTGCGGTCAGAGATAGAAACGCATCAGAAGCAAAACGGTTATACATTAAGCAAGCTCAGCGAATTGTCCGGTATAAATCACGGACACCTTAGTGATATTTTACGTGGCAACCGCCCGATGACGATAGGACAATTGGATGCGTTGACTAAAGTTTTTGGGAAGCCTTTAGGGTGGCTCTATGAATTGTACACAGAAGAGTGTTTCGCAAAAGAGAGGGTATCTCGCCCGCGAGTGATTCCCTACCTGATCCGGTGCGCAGAAATTGGCCTGAAGGATTGTATTCAACAGATCGTTTCCAAATTGCTGGATGACCCCAAAAATGTAGGGATCCTTTTTTCAGTGGCAGAGCAGCTCTTTGAGGGCGGGAAACGGAAGGAGTCTGTTCCGTTCTATGAGTTCGTAATTGAAAATGAGAAGGACAGCCATTCCGACCGCTTTTTGATCAGTCAGTACCGGTTGTTCCGGGCAGCACAAGGGACAGATGCCGAAGAGAACTGGAAGGCGGTTATTCGGTTTGAACCTTATCGGAAGCGTTTACCGGAAAATTTTCAGTTGGACGGGTTGCTGCAATTGGCGAATGTGTGTTTTATGCAGCAAAAGTGGAGGGAAGTGGAGAAGTACGCAGACGAACTACGATCACTAGCCATGAAGGTCTATCAGGATGAGTTGCGTAAACGGAAAAACGGCAAGACCTGTGAGCAGTTAAGAACGGAACGCCATTTGGTTGTGTACTATGGACAAGGGTTTCTCGCAAAAGGTGTCGCATTACAAATGCAAGGGTTGTATAACGAAGCGAAAAAATACGTTCAAGGCTATGCTGATCTTGGATGGTTCGAACTCTTGGATGATATGGGAAAAAGAGAGGTTGAGAATTTCAAGACGTGGGCAAAAGCCAATTTGTACACGTATAATTTGCTGATGGGGGAAACCCATATTTTGCCTGAGTATTTGGAGTTTTTAGCCAATCATCCAGCGGAAATACCAGCGGGGCTTTTGACTCTCATGGAAGCGGCCAGTAAATATGACATTATTATCGAACCTATTTTAGAACAGTATTCTCTAGAAATAGAACGTTTTTATAAATATGAGGATCCGGTTAATATTGGCAGACATTATAATTTCAGGTATAATAAAGTCGTCTATGAGTTAAAGAAAGGGCGCATTACCAATGCACTTGAAGAAATATTATGTTGTTTGGACCTAGCCGATAAGTTGAAGAATCAAGAAGCATTTAAACGATGTACTGCACTGTTTTGGGAACATCGACACCATGCATCGGAGCAGCATGAACGAATATATCAAGAAATAATAGGGAGGTTCAAAGAATGAAACGAAAGTTGTTTTCGTTATCACTCGCGCTAATTGTAAGCTTGTGCATCGGTATTGCAAACAATGAAACGTCAACTACTACAGTCACCCAAACAGTGCAAACCTACACACACGGAATGGGTGGATAATCAAAAGGCCAGTACCTTCAAACGGGTACTGGCTTTTTATATTTCCTTATTTTTTCAAAGCCGTATTTATTGGAGAATCTAGTATAGTTATAAATGCCCTTGTATTACATAATAAGGAAGTGTGATATCCGATCGCTGTGAAAATTCTAGAATGGGACGTTCCCCTTATGTGCCCGTTAAAAGGAATGCCTACAAAAGGGGAATCGCTTGCTCCTAAAGGCAGGTGCATGATCCGGTTGGTAGGTGAACAAGAACAAAATCGGCATAATGAGACGGACTTAATAAGGATTATAGAGAGCTTGCGGGGACAATTAGTTGAACTTGTTCAGGAAAAAGGCTTTGACAACGGGGAAGTTGTAGAATTGAGCCAGCGTCTGGACCAGTATATTGTCCAGTATCAAAACAGAATGAAAATTAAGTCAATCAAATAAAAAACATGCATGAGTCAAACGTAAGCAAAAACAGCCCAGCACGCCACGGTGCTGGGCTTGGCTTGGTACGCTCGCAGATGTTTTTCTCAAACGGATTAATGCCCCACCTGCCACGGACGGCTGGGTGCGTGCGAACGATGGAGCGCTTGACCGGGAGCATGACTGGCATGGCTGTGTCCATGCGATCCGCAAGCATGCCCGTGAGCTTGAGCGCTGCCGCGTCTCTGGCCTTCCCCGGAACAGCCGGGAGTCTCCCTTTTCACCACCTTCGGCACCGCACTCTGCTCGATGCGGGTCCGCAGCGCTTTGGACGACGTAATCAGCCCGGCGGGCAAATAGAGCCGGACCGCAAGCTTTTGACATTCCGGACAATGGCCGGGGTCCCCGGCTTGTGCCATGCTGCGGTACAGATCAAAGACGCCGCAGGTTTCACATAAAAACGAGTAGGTCGGCATGACTGCATCCTCTCCTATAAAAAAGTGAAGATTTGTTACTTCGGTGTGATATCACGGTCAAAGATCGCCGTCGGTATGGCGAGCGTGCAGCACGCGTTCGGAATGTCGACGATGCCGCTGATCCGCCCTTCCACAGGTGCGGTGGAAAGCAGCATGTAGGCCTGCTCGCCGGTATATCCCAGCGTTTTCAAATACTCGATGGCGTTCAGGCAGGCACGACGATAGGCGAGATGAGCGTCAAGGTAGTGCTGCTTACCGCTGAATTCGTCGACGGAAATGCCCTCAAAGACAAGGAATTCGGAATAGTGAGGCTCGACCGGACCTGGTTTGAAAACAGGATTGTTGACGATGCCGTATTTGGCCATGCCGCCCTTGATAATGTCCACGTGCAGATCGATGAAGCCCGCCATTTCGATTCCGCCGCAGAAAGAGATTTCGCCATCGCCCTGGGAAAAGTGGATGTCTCCCATCGACAGCTTCGCCCCTTTGACAAAGACGGGGAAGTAAATGCGGGAGCCTCTGGACAGGTTTTTGATATCGCAGTTTCCTCCGTTTTCCCGCGGCGGCACGGTACGGGCCCCCTCGGCAGCGATTCGCTCATACTCGGCACCGGTAAGCGAACCGAGCACAGTGCTCGTCGGATCGGGAAGAGTAGCCAGCTCCGGCACGCGGTGCGGGTCTGTCGCGACCAGTTCCCTCTCACGCTTGTTCCACTTCGCAAGCAGCTCGTGGGAAGGAGCGACGCCGATCAGTCCGGGGTGGGTAATCCCGGCAAATCTGACTCCGGGTATGTGGCGCGAGGTGGTGTAGATACCGTGGAAATCCCAAATCGACTTGGCTGCCTCGGGATAATGCTCTGTGAGAAAGCCGCCGCCGTTTTCCCGGGCGAAAATGCCGGCAAAGCCCCACTCCGCCCCCTGCAGCGCGCCGATGTCGAGGATGTCGACGACGAGCAAATCGCCCGGCTCTGCCCCGTTTACCCAGATCGGTCCGCTGAGCACGTGGACGCGCTTTAGATTGACGTCGCGGATGTCGCTCGGATCGTCGTTGTTCTGGATCTGTCCATCCGTCCAGTCCTTGCACTCGATGCGAAACACAGCCCCCGGGTTTACCGCAGCCACGGCAGGAATGTCGGGATGCCAGCGGTTGTGCCCGGGTAAATCCTGCTCCTCCATCGGTTTGGTCAAATCCACCTTGAACAGCACTTCAGGCATTTTGTCTCCCCCTTGTTTTCCTCATTTGCTCACCTGGTTTCACCTGTCCCCCCTTTGTTAAGTCCATATGCGTGAATGGTTCGATTTAAGCCTGTTATAAAATAGAAAAGCGTCTGTTTGTTTTTAAAGACAAGTCTACATTCTTTTAATTTCGCCAAGGAGATTGTGAAAGATTTATTGATAGATGACAGACGAATGCAAATATATAGGCATTTTCTGTAAACTAAAAATTATATTCAGAGATTACCAATATATGGTATATTTGCCTTATGCTTGCTATATATTCTACTTCTATACCCATTTTTCCCAAGAATACAGGTTCAGCAGTGACCAAAAAACCGACACAAATAAAGAACGCATAGCTTGCGTTCGAGAGCATTGTTAAGCACTCAGAAGGGCAGGGAATGTTACGATTGCAAAATATTGAAGGATCTTCCAACGCAGGAACTACATAAGGCTGGGGAAGCCCTTTACGGACTCCGTTTGCGAAGAGAGAGCGAGACATAACCGATGTTGTTTGCAATTACTTTGCGGATGGCTTTAGGACCAACTAGCTATTGATCTCGGAGTAAGGTTTTAAGGGCACTTTAGCGATATGTTCTTAGTAAGCAAACTATAATGTCTCTCGATTATTATTTGCGTGTCCAACCTCTAAAAAAGGGTGGTTTGTATGGAAATTGGAAAAAGAGTGCACGTAAAATACCTAATGTTTACATCCATAATCCTTCTGCTAATATCATGCCAGAGTAATCACGTTAGCAGTAATTCAACAGTTATAGACATCGACAAATTTAACAAAAGGTATCTGGATATTAAGACTAATTTTTCACTAGATGGTTATATTGAAATAACCGAAGACTGGGCTATTACGAATCTCGTTCGTAAATTTAAAGACAGTTCCGATTTAGAGCATAGCCTTTTTCAAGAAAACAACAAGACTTTAGTATATAAAAATGAGAGTGAAGGAATCGTTGTTATGGTTGGGCTTTCTCCCGGTATAGAAGAAAAATTCCAATGGAAAAATGCATTATCCTATTCATCTGGTTTTTATAATGCGACGAATGAAGATAGCGGAATCACAAAAGGATACAGTGAGATATATCCAAATACTGATTTTCTTATCTATAATTTTTCAGGTAAAGAACTAAATGCGAGTATTGTACTTATCGCAGACCACTCCAGAGATTTACATAACACTGAATTTTTACCCGAATTTATTAAATACCTTGAAAATATAAACTAGCTTGATCCTATATACGGTAATGAAAGAGGCGCATGACATCCATGCGCCCTCTCTGTTACCCGCAAAAAAGCTACCGAATAAACTCCACTTTATAGCCTTTTTGCTTCAATTGATCAATCACCATATTCTCGACCACAAAATGCCCGGCACCAATGACGACAAAGACAGTCGATTTGCCTTCCTTTTCAAGCAAGGAAGCCAGCTTCGCGGCCATGTTCTTGTCCCGTTCTCCGAACAACCCCTTCGCAAGAGCGCTCTCCATCATTTGCGGGGAGGAAGTAAATGATTTCGTAAAGCCGTCCAGATCCCCTTTTGCCCATAGCTGCTGCCACTCGATAAGCTGTTTCGCCGTGTTCTGCGAGGCGGCATCCGGATTCAAAACCGAGTCCAGCAGTTCATTCAATTCTTTTTCCTGCAGGTCAGGCGGTGCGTTGTTGAAAAGATCGGCTTGCAGCTTTATGCCTTCCAACTCGTGTATCGGTTTCCCGGAAAGAAGCGCGCTTTGCAGGAAGTACATGTCGACCCCCAAAGCCGAAGACTGAGGCTGCTCGCTTGGCGAGACTCTGGTGGAATTCAGGGACAGGCCGGTGGATACGGCCCAAGGCTTGTAGGAGTCGAAGGCATCCCGGGGAAGTTTCAGCTTGTCGGTAACCTTCTGCAGCTTCTCATACGTCGCTTTGGATACGTGATCCTTCAGTGTTGTGCCGTCGGTGTACATCATGGATTCTTTAAAGTATTCCAACGCCTCTTCATCGTCAGAGAGGAGATTCAGCTCCACCCAAAGGGTATCGGATGCGGCGAACGCGTCCCTGACGTTTTTTTGCATCGGGTACATATCCGGAGTGCCATAGTGAATCGAACCGAGCAGGTAAAGCGTGTTGCCTCCCTTGGTGGCCTTCCAGAGCAGCCCTTTTGCCCCTCCCTGGGCGGTATCGTATGTATAGGTTACAAGCCTGCTTGCAAAGACGGCGGCTTGCTCGACAGTGCATGGCTGGTTCAGTCCCAGGCTTTTAATGGTTCCGCTCACGATGCCTTTCTTTTGCAAATAATCAATCGGGGAAAGCTTGCCGATTTCGAAAGCTTCCGGCAGCTCGTACTGTGTGAGGACGCCGTACAGCGAGTTCAGGACCATTTCTCTCGCTATTGTATCTGTTGCTTTCGGGCCGCTGAAATCAGTCTTCTTGCTGAAGCCCAGCTTATCCAGCTTCGCTGCGGTGTTGGCCAGTAAAGCTTGAAATTTGTCTGTGGTAATCGGCTGCTGAAAGGTGCCGTCTTGATACCAGGCAAGCGGATAAATTCCGTATTTTTCGCCTTCGTGAAGAGTCTGGACGGCCCAGGGGCTGATTGCAGGCGCTGCGGCAGGCGCTTCGTTCGCCTGTACGGTCAATACGCTTCCGAGTATCGCGGTTATGCCGAGCAAGCCGCTGGCGAGTAGGCGTTGTAGTTTACTCCATTTACTGAGTCTCATGTAATACTCTCCCTTTCAGAGGGATTATACCCCAATATATTATGATGAAGATGGTGTATTATTTACACTATTCATAGATGTAATAAACACTTTTACGAAAACAAAACCTTGCGCTGAGTCTATCGCTGATCTCTCCGAGTTAATCCTGAACGGTACGAGGGAAAGCCATACGTTACTATGACGTACTTGGTGCAGATTACATGACGGCCTGCCAGCAATCTGGAAGGGCGGCTACGCAAACGATCCGAATTATCCCGAAAAGCGATCAGCCTGATAGAAAATTCGAGTTATACAATACGATGTTGTCAACAAGTCGGGGATAAAATTGTGGATTTACAAAGAAACTTTGAAGCTTGATGACTGGGAGCAAGTAAAATTGAAGGCAATCGATAGCCTTACTACAAAATGATTATTGAACAATCCTGACAGTTGAAAAAAGCAATTAGCCGACGATCCGGCAGGCATACTGAAGCAAATCACCTTGGCTTATGTTTACGATGTTAGACCGGATAACAGAAAAACAATAGCCAATGCCCTCCAGCGAATATTGCAAGAGGGCATCCCTATTATGGGCTTCAGTTTTCCAAAAGCGTTATAAGGACCAATAGATCCATAATGACATAAAGTGTTAGTGCGGCAAGAACTATTCCTTTAATTTGTTTAGTTTCTTTATAGTCCATTGTAAAAAAGGCAGCAGAGACCATCCATATTATACTTACCAAGAGGACTCCGAGAAAGGGGGAAAGTGGTAAATGAGAAATTAGCAAAATGGCAAGAAAGCCAAATACGTTATGAGTGATAAAGCGGGTTGCTATCAAGTACCGTCACCCCCTTTCTATGTATGAAGGGTAGAACGGAGTGTTCTACCCATTTAACCGAAAATATTAAGCAGAGTACACGTTAGGAACACCCGGAACCCCTACATGAAAGGTATCAATATAAACTCCATTTCCTTTGTCAATCTTGGTGACGACGTAAAGACTTAGTACTCCAGAACCAACGATGATTGAAGCCACCCAACCCGGAACCCCTAAACCTACAAGGATTCCTGCCGTTATGGTGCCAGCTCCACCAATTCCCATTGCTTCAGCTCGAATGTCTTGACATAACTCATGAGAGAGATAAAAGCGGTGTCCCCACCAGAAAAGTTCGTAATCCCAGTATGCATTAGTATCAATTGAATTGGCAACCATCTTTTGGTTAATTGATACTTTTTTACCATTTGCTATCAAGTTGCTTTTGTTCTTTTTAATCAAAGCATTCGTTTGATTAATGGCTGCTACTGCTTGAGAATACTCATTCGAAGACAAATGTTTTTTTGCATCACTTGTTAAGAAGAAACGCATAGTGTTGGCGTCTAATTTGACAAAAGGGTCAACTTTTTTCACGAATGCGTTATCCTGTTGATCGTTATGGGATTAATGTAATATATTAACTTTATAAAAAATACATTTTTTACATGAAATGTAGAAAATGGGACATAGAATGCATAAAGTGTACAAAGCCAAAAAAATGCTTTAGCAGAGATAAAATTAATCTGTATTTTCACGGCCACGGTAACTCGGTGAAGTTAGTTGGAACAACTTGGGAACCTGCATTTAGGTAGTAAAGAAGCGGACAGACGTAAAAAGCGAAGAATCAAATTTGAAACGATGTGGACAGAAACAACCATAGATTGGACTACAGTTTCAAAGAATGAAAGCAAGGGAAATGTGGTAATTGTGGGGTTATCACCAGGAGAAGAAAAGCAGTTTCAGTTGAAAAAGCCCCTCATTTTTACAACTCCAAGGACGAGGATAGAGTGATTGCTACAGTTTATAGCGACATCTATCCAAATACGCAAGTTTATGCTACTCCTTTTCTGGAAAAGGGTTAAACGTAACCCATCGTATTGATGGGAGACAACGGAAAAGAATCGAAAAAATAAGTTTTAGAGAGTTTATTCATGTCTACATTTATAGCGTTTTGGAAAAGAATAGGTGGGGCGAGCAATGTATAAGGCGCATGGAAATCATGCGTCCTTTTTTTTCAAAAAAGCTACCCAATAAACTCCACGTAATAGCCTTCTTGTTTCAATTGATCAATTACCATGTTCTCAAAAACAAAATGTCCGGCGCCAATGACGACAAAGGCGGTGGATTTCCCTCCCTGTTCAAGAAAGGTAGCCAGCTTTACGGCCATGTTCGTGTCCCGTTCTCCGAACAACGTCACTCTCCATTATTTGCTGGGAGGCAGTAAACGATTTCGTAAAGCCGCCCAGATCCTCTTTTGCCCACAGTCGCTGCCGTTTGTTAAACTCTTTAGCCGTATCGGGTGCCAGACGTAATAAAAGCCAATGCGAAGGCTGCGTAGCGGAAAAGCTTATGAAATAACAATCCGAGGCCCCCCAGTACTTCGCCAAGACCGACTATGATCTGAAACCAATAAGGAAATCCATACTGTTGAAAAGCGAGTGTAATGTCCGGATTTCCATTTAATTTAAAGAAACCAATGAAAAGAAAATAAAAGCAGGTTACAGATAACAGAGTCCATTTTGCAATACGAAGCCATTTTTTCATACCGAATCCCCCATTCATTCCCTAGATGGACCTAAGTATAACTCCCAAGGTATGACATCTAATGTCATATATGCGAAGCAAAAGTCCGAGGAGATGGACTCGTCTTTCCCTATTGCTGGAAAGCCGGCTTTTTTTGTCCCGTCCATCCTTTGTACGCTGGCAAAAACAGAGAAAGGAGGCAAAGGCATGTCCATCCATCCTCTGCGGCTGGTTGCCATCCTGCTCTTGGCTGCTTGCGTAGCGGCGGGAGCGTATCACTTTTTGCAGCCGCAAACCTTTGTCTTTGTCAAGCTGAGAGGAAATGTGGCGAAGGAGAGCGGGGAAAAGCTGGCTGCATCCGATCTTGAGCGCGGCGAGATTCAGGTGGGCGGCCTTGCCCGGGAGCAGTCTGCGGAGGCTTTCGGCTTGATCCCGTGGGAAGAAGCTTCGCGTTATCTGAATCGTCCTTTGTCTCGCAGGGTAGAAGGAGGAAGACCGCTTTTGCCGGGAGACGTAGAGCAGGCGGGGGAAGTTGCGAAAGGGCGGGAGCTGGAGCGGTCGATGACGGGCATCAGCATTCCGGTCAACAACGTCACGGGCATTAATCCGCATGTAGCGATTGGCGAACGGGTGCATGTGTACGCATCGTTTGAAGACGACAGCGGCGCGCATACCGGATTGCTCCTGCGGAACATGCCGGTGATCGGGGTGCAGAGAGAGATGGACGGCGATATTCCCAGACTGGAGGCGGTCACGCTTTCGCTGCAGCTGAGGGAAGCCGTTTTGCTTACCCATGCCCTTCATTACGGAAAGATCCGCTTGGGAAAGGCGTCTTTCCTGGAGGAAGAAAACAGTGCGGGAGTCGGTGACGCGAGCTTTGCAGCGGCTCTGATGAAAACGAAAAAACGGTGGGGAGAGGAGGAGCAGTAAGTGAAAAAGCGATTGCTGATCGTGGATGATGATCCCGCTGTCGGCGCAGCCTTGCAAACACAGACGGCCGGAAGCCGGTGGCTGGAGGTGTGCGGACAAACGACAGGGGTAGAGGAGACGTGGCGGGCCCTTCATGAAAACAAACCGGACATCGTGCTGCTCGGGGGAGTGCAGGAAGCGGAAAGAGGGGTTTTGTGCCAGCAGTTCAGACTTGCTTTTCCGCACCTGTTGTTTATCGCCGCTTGTAGTGAACAGGAGCTGATATGGGAGCCATTTTTCCGCAATTTGGGCATGTGGGTGATCGCCAAGCCGATCCATTCTGGCCAATTGGAAGCGCTCGCGATGCAGCTCTCTTCCATGACAGCCATGTCCTCGATGCATGCCAGCATGCCGGCAGGCAGTGCGGCGATGGGAGGAATGATCGGGACGGGAACAGGTCTGACCGGTATCGGAACGACAAGCAACGGTATGGGCGGAGCGGCTTTTCCGGGCGTGGAAGCAGGTATGCAGGCGGCTGGATTTTCTGGAGTCGCGGAGGCCAAGCCCCACCACCCCTATGTTGCAGGAAGCGGCCAACAGGCAAAAAAACGGCTCATTACCGTATACGGTCCAAAAGGGGGCGTCGGAAAAACCTTTCTTTCCCGCGAGCTCGCCATCTATTTTGCACAACGGAAGCTTGGCGGAAATCCTCTGAAGGTTCTGGCTGTCGACTTCAATTTGGACCTGGGAACCTTTGCGACTGCATTGAATTTGCCGCGTACTCCCAATCTGTATTCGTGGGTCCAGGATATCGACGAGCGGCTGCATGACTGGATTCGCTCCCAAGGCCGGGAACCGGGTGATTTGAGCCGGGAGGAGTGGCAGGTCCAGATCGGTAGTGTACAGCTTTCGCCGCAGGAAGTGGACAGGCATATCGTTGTCCACGAGGCAAGCGGCTTGCATGTTTTGACCTCTCCGCGCGATATCCGGCACAGCTTTGAGATCAAAGACTACCATCTGTATTTGATCCTGGATGCGCTCAAGAACAGCCACTATGATGTCATCCTGATCGATACGGCTCCAGATACGACGGATGCAACGATCCAGGCGCTGTTTTTTGCCGAGCAGGTCGTGATGGTCGGGAATCCCGTAGTTGATTCTATTGAAAATATTCAACGTATATTAAAGCTCTTGCGGGAGGCGGATTATCCGGAGGAACGCATTTCTCTGTGCATGAACCGTTTGCAGCGAAAAGAGATGTTTACCCTCGATGAGATACGCGCCTATTTTCAACTGCATCCCAGCAAAAAGATATTTCCAATCCCCGATGACCAGGAAGTGAAAAAATCGATCAACACGGGCAATCCTGTCATGCTGCATCCGGGAAAGCTGGCGGCCAAGGATGCCATTGAAGCGCTAGGCAAAGCCCTTTTGCCTCTGGAAGAAGAGGCCGACGGTTCGGGAAAAAAGAAGGAGAAGGAACGCGCCTCCCTGTGGAAGTGGTTGAGGAGATAGGAAGGAGGAAGAGAGCTGGATGAACTTTGACAAAAAGACTCTGCTCGGAATTCAGGCTGTCACCCGTGAACGCCTTGATCTGCGAACACAGGCAAAGGAATCTGCTCGTGAATCGCAAACGCTGCAGGAGAGAATGCAGATGAAGCAGCATGCTCCTGTAGATAGAAGGCTGACTTTCGAGGCAGAGGCAGCCATTCGAACGCAGATCGTGGAGAAGCACGGAAAGCGTTTGTGGGAGGAAAAAGGACAAGCAGCCTATCTGCAAGAGCTGGCACGGGATATTCGCCTCCTTTTGGAAACGGGAACTCCGCTCGCTTCGGTTCAAATTGAGGCGGAGGTAGAGCGGCTGATCCGCTCCCTGACTGGCTGGGGGCCGCTTGATCCGCTGCTGGAGGACCCCGATATTACGGAAATCATGTTTCATCGCTACGATCACCTGGTCGTCGAGCGAAAGAGCACGGGGCGTTTGGAAGTACCGGATATACCGGTCTTCCGCGATGAAGAGGAGATGCTGCGGCTTCTCGAACAGATGGCCGCCACTATGGGCCGCGAGTTTAACGAGACAAAGGCAGAGCTGAATACCCAACTGCCGGATGGTTCCAGGGTAGCGGCGACCCATCGCTCTATTTCTCCGGATGGCCACATGCTGACGATTCGAAAGCACCGCGATTTGCTGACAGAGGCGGATTACCTCGCATATGGCTCGATCTGCGAGCCTATGCTTACGTTTTTAAAATGGGCGATCAGTCTCTCTCGCGCTTCCGGCATCGTAAGCGGGGGGACCGGTTCAGGGAAAACGCACCTGCTCAACCTGATTTCGCAGTACGTCCCGCATCACCTCAGCATTATTACAATTGAAGACGTGCTGGAAATGAAGCTGCAGCATCCGTTTGTCCGGCGCTTTTTGGCCAAGCCTGCCAACTATGAGGGCAAGGGAGGCTTCTCTATAAAAGATTGCGTGCGGCTTTCTCTGAGAAAACGGCCGGATGTCATCATCGTCGGGGAGACGCGAGGAGGAGAAATCGTGGATATGCTTTGGGCGATGAACACGGACCACCCGGGCAGCTGGAGTACCGCTCACGCCAACTCCCCGCGGGCATTGATCGATTCGACCTTGCCGATTTTGTTCGCCAAGGCGGAGGAGTCATACAATACGACGGAAAGAAATCTGATGATCGGGTCGGCGCTGGACCTGATCGTCCAGGTGAAGCGATTCGAAGAAGACGGGAGCCGCAAAGTGGTGGCGATTACCGAAGTGATCGGGACGGGCCAGTCACATGAGGACCGCATCCGCCAAGCCTGCAACGTAAGGCAAATCCATCCGGACCGCGTTTACTTGCAGGATATTTACGTATACGAGCCTACGGGAGTAAAGGACGGACGGGTAGTAGGCCAGTACAGGTGGACAGGGTATAAACCGGAGAAACTGGTGCGGCGCTGGGCGGAAAAAGGACTGCAGCCAGAAGAGTGGGACCGGGTTTTCTTTTCGACGCCGATTCCGATGTAGGAGGTAGGTTGCGCGTGGCATTGGAGAGTGCATTGGTTGCGGCAGGGCTGGGAGCGGGAATTGTGCTTGTGGCTGTGCCGCGCTCTTTTATTTACCGGGAGCATCAGGACGAGCACGAGATTGTCCACCAACTTCGGCGGGACCGACAGACGATCTGGGACAGGCTTGGCGTCAGGCTGCAGCAATCTGGCTCCGGATTAGGCGTCAATCACTACGTTGGACTTGCGTTTGTGCTGGGACTTGTTTCCTTTGGCGTGACACAAAAGCTCCTGCAGTCATGGATTCTGGCGCTGCCCGCTTTATTCGCCGGTGTTCTTTTCGTAGAGCGGATCGTCAGCATTCTGGGGGCAAGGAGAAAAGAGAGATTTGAGGTGGACAACGTAAAGGCGATTCGTTTGATGGCCAGTTCTCTGCGGACATCGCCTTCTTATCTGCATGCATTTGAGCAGGTGGCAGCGAGTCTCTATTTGGACAAGTCCGTAACGACGGAATACAGCAGAATCGTGGAGCTGTTGCGTGCTCAAGTGCCGCTGGAGCGAGTCATGAACATGTTCTACGAGCGAACAGGTTCAGCAGATGTCCGCTACCTGGCGACGATCGTCTACATCCAGCGAGAGATGGGCGGGGACATGGCCAAAACGCTTGATCTAGCTTCATCGACTATACTCCGAAGGAAGCAGGCGCTGCGAAGACAGCGAGCCGCCATGGCGCAAATTACGGCCCAGGTGAATCTGCTCAGTGTGATGCCGTTCGTGTTTATCATCGCTTTGTACGTGAACAACCCAAGTCATTTTGACCCGCTGACAGCCACCCTTTCCGGGAGATTTTTGATATTGGCGTCCCTCGGGTCGATACTGATGGGCGGAGAGGTCGTACGCCACCTTGCCCATAAAGGCATTCATAGAGGAGGGTGAAGCCATGTGGTGGCTGGGAGCGCTGGCCGGGATCGCGGTATTGTTCTGGGGATTGCCCGCTTGCTTGGAAAGAAGGGAGGAGGGTGTCCCGACTCTTTTGGGACGGATTGAGCAGGAACGTCACTCACATCTGGAGAGTGCATTCGGCAAGACGATCTCCCCCTGGAAGCTGGCCCGCTATCTGGAGCAGCATGATGATTTATTGGAGCTTGTCTGCAAGTGGACCGGAATCAACCGTACCCATACAGCCGATATCCTCTTCCGGCTGAATTCGCGCTATTCCTTGGCAGAGGTCGCGTTGGCAAAGGCGGTTGGCGGAATCGTGATGCTGGCGGTCGCGATCCAACTGGCGATTGCGTACACAGGGGGTCAGTCATTGAATACTACGGCTTATTTGCCGCTGATCATCGCGGTTTTATTGTTTCTGCTGCCGACGATGCTGCTGGACGTGGCAGACAAACGGGCCAAGGCTGAGATTCGCGAGCAGGTTCCGATTTTTTTTGGCATTGTACAGTCTCTGGTCGAGGCGGGCATGCCGATCCAGGCAGCCGTAAAGCAGACGGCACGCCGTTTTGACGGAAGACTGGGAAGGGAGTTGGCGCGGCTGGAAGTGGAGGAAAGACGCTACGGGACCTGGAGAAAAGCGCTGGAGGAATTGGCTTTTCGTTGGGAGGTAGATACCCTGTCGGCGATCTCGATGGAAATAAATGAGGCGATGAGCAAGGGCGTCAGCATCGCCAAGATGATCGCGGCGCAGGTGGAGGAGCAGGTCCGCCAGCAGGAGGACGAGGCATCCGATCACATGAATCGGCTTAATGTGCGTCTGCTTCCGTTCGTGATCGTTCTGATGGGGGTTCCGTTGCTGTTTCTGGTCATGGGCCCTATTTTTATCGGAATCGGGGAACGCTTGTAAAGTTTTTTTGCCGAGGGCTCTGTCTTTTGACAAAGTAAAAGTACAAATTGAAAAGGAGTGATTGCCATGACCTTGATCACTGATTACATCCGTCGGTTTGCAAAGGAGGAAGACGGTGTGACGATTGTGGAGATGGTGATTATCATCGCCATTATTCTGATCGTCCTGATTCCGACACTGCAAAATCTGGGCAGCGTAGAGGAAGCGAGGATTCAGGAACTGGAGACCCAACTCAGCAAATGACGGAAGCTGTAATCTTTTTGCTTCTGGGTATCGCCGCATACTTTGATTGGAAATGCCGCAAGATTCCAAATACGGTAACGTTTCCGGCCTTGGCTGCCGGCCTTGTTTATCAATGGCAGGCGGGGATGGGGTGGACAGCCGTTGCAGGAGTTGCGGGAGCCTTTTTGCTGACGGTGGTCCCGGTTGTTTTGCGCGGCATGGGGATGGGCGACCAAAAGCTGCTGATGGCGGTAGGGGCTTGGGTGGGCTGGTCGGGAGTGTACCCGCTTTTTTTACACTCGCTCTGGGTTTGTCTGGCGGTGGTTGTTTTTCTCCCTGGAACCTGGAGGCGTTTAGGCAGAAATATGCATGCAATCTTTGCAGGCTGGGTCGCACATCGGAAAATCTGGCTTCCCCGAAATAAAGAAGCAGCCCTGTCCTTTCCCTATGCCGTGCCCCTTTTGGGTGCGTATCTGGTGCAGCACTTGTGGAGGTAGCAAATGAAAAGAAATTGGTTCGGCTTGATCCGCAATGAGCGAGGGACGCAAATATTGGAGCTCATCCTTGCACTACCCCTGCTCTGGTTTGTGTTTATCTTTTCATTTGATCAATTTTCCATCCTGTACAACCGGCAAAAGGTTTTGGCTGCAGCCTATGAGGCGGGAAGAATCGCTGCCGTCCAGCCGAATTTCGGCTTAGCCAACTATCACGCGGCAGAGATGGGCCAAGCGGAGCTGAAGCAGGGGATCGGTATGACGGATAGCCGCGTTCGCCTCTATGTGCAAGGGGGATGGAAGAAAGGGAATCATTTTGAAGCTGAGGCGACAATGAAGTTTCATCTGCTCGCTACCGGAAAGCCTTTTGAATTGAAAGAGAGCTATCATCTGATGATTGAAAATGCGGAGAAGGGTGGCAGCCAATGAGGAGAAAGGGCGAGGAAAAGAAAAATTGGATGATACAGCAGCTGGCTGAGGAGCGCGGGACAATGACGGTTACCGCGCTCTTTTTTCTCATCTGCATGGGAGGATTATTGTCGATCATGCTCATACAAGGCCAGGCGAGCCTGGCGAGCATGCGCGTCCAGCAGACGGCTGACATTGTGTCAAAAGGAGCGCGAGCGGCGGGAGCATGGGAGTACCAGGATGCGGACGGGGAAACGAAGAAAATACTGGTCGCGACTAGCAGCGAGGCCAAACGGTACGAGGCCGATATTGTCCGGGGAGCTCGCGAAGAGGCCGGACTGCTATGGGAGTTGAATCGCCCGGCAGTGGAGCGGCAGGCGGAGTCAGTGACCGTGGTGCATCAGAAGGGCGAACGGAAAAGCTTGTATGGACAAGGAATCTACCATGTAAAAATAGAGGCCAGACAGAAGCTGCATCATCTGTGGGGAGAGTCGGATGTGACATTCCGAAGGGTGTCGCAATCCGGAATGTATGACTTTTAGATTGGTCGATATTGTAAACTCTGTTATTTTTGTCCTACCTTTTCATGGTAATTTGGATTCAAATTCCAAATTACAAAAGTGTGGGAGTGAGTGAGCCGTGCCGTCAACAATCGTCGAGCGGTACAAGCGCATCCTGAGTGGAGCACAAAAGCGCTTTTCGCCGTACGAATTTGAGGATATGCAGTATCGCAAACAAAAAGTTCAGCTAGTCATTCGATATGCGATAGAGCAAGTAAAAATGTGGACGCCGGAACAGGCACGTCGTGAGATGAGCATAAAAGATGTAAAGGAACTAAAGCTCCATTTGATTCGGGAATATGTTGAACCTCCTATTGAAGCGAAGGCTCAGGATGTCTACTACCTCGTGGAATACGCCTACCCGTATCTTCCGAAGCCGTCGGAGGAGCAAAAAATACTATGGGTTTACGAGGAGGTTCTTGCGGGCATTCGGCGCCATTTCCCCCCGCTGTACTTTCAAAGCGTAAAGGGGGAGGAGAGGGCAAAAATTTGTTTTGACTATATGTGCAACAAACTGATGAACATTAAAGACTTGCGCGAATTGCCGCGAATATTTGGAAAAACGGAGCAGGCTTACCACTATTTGCGGAAATACAAGCTCAAGATTCTTGTAGATACGCTGTACTTTTCCCCGTTTGACATGATTACGGACATGTACCCGGAGCTTGCCGATCCCCGCCTGTGGGAAGATGGATAAATTTATTTGCATCCATACGCTGTCTTTTTTTACGGTAAGGATAGTTTCATGAGCTTATAAGCGTATGAAACGGCCGTAAAAAATTGGTGAGAAAAGGAGGAGTTGCAATTGGCAACAGTTGAAGCTCACCAAGACCGCTCTACAGGAGTGGATGTGCTTTTGGGACGTCGCGTGCGTTACCAAAAGCACAAACCCGGCAGGCATCTGTCAGTGGACCGCATGCCTCAGGGAACCTTTCGGATCGAGTCCGTAAACCGATTCGGAGAAAGGATTGTCCTCAATGACGGGATCGTGGTTATGGAGAGTGCTCCGACTGTCATTGAGCGCGGGGGAAGAATTGCTCTTCTGCTCGCAACCGGGGAAGAGCTCTACTTTTTCGTAGAGTAACCCGCAAGCTCGCCTTGTACGGATGCGTCCAAGGCGGGCCCCTATCATTGAAGCAAAAATGGTTTGACGTATGGTGAAATATGTAGCAAAATGTCTACTAATGTATAAATATGTAATAATTGGGGGTAATTTGAAGTGACAGTGAAAAACGCAAGAGAACTGGTTAATCGCTGCTACGAACAAACGAATTGCCTAATGTCAGTAGAGGAATTAAAAGAAAGATTTATCCTGTTTGTCTTCGGTCCCTATCAAGATGAGATTGTTTCCCGCTATGGACTGGAGTACTTTTACAAACATTTGGACAGCATCAATCTCACGAATTGCCGAAAAGACTTTGACCGGGCCGTCGAAGAGTGGTACACGTACGAGCACGGCAAAAATGAACAGCAGGCCGATTACCATGATCTCCTTTTCACTTTGGTAAAGGATACGATCGTACATTATCAATCCGGTGATCGCAATATCCTCGTTCGTGATGTAACGAAAATGTTAACCTCCCCGACTGGTTATTATCGCCGCTGGAGATCTGGACAGCTCGGTGAGCGAAACCTCCCCGCCTACTTTAAATACCTGCTCCGGCTGGGAATACGTTCATTGGCGGATATTGAATCATTGGTAGATATGTGGCTGGTGGAGCAGCCCCATGCGTTTTGCAAAAAACAGCAGCAGCTGTTTGCCAAACCTCCACGAAGAGGCAGACCAAACAATGCCGAGCTGGCCCAATTGCAAGAAATGGTCGGCCAGATCAAGCAAAATCTCACCTTTCAGGAACGAGAAAGGCTGCGGAAAATATACTACTACCATCGTAAAAATCTCACGATGAAAGAGATGGTAGAAAAATTCAAAGAATACCTGCGAGCAAAACAAAACGAAAATGACACGCAGGCAGGCTAATGATGTTTCAGCAAGTAAACCGATTTGTCAGCAAGTTTCGCGAACTGGAGCAAAGAGATTTGATCCGTACCACGGAAGAAGAGCGACGCCTTGAAGAGCTGAAGGAGAAACTGACGAGCGTGGCAATCGAAGAGACGCGTAGACAGGATCGCCGATGCATTGCAGTTTTGAGCTTGTATCCTCAAGCTGGCGCCAGTTTTTTGGCTGGCAATGTCGCCTTTGCTATGGCAGGCAGCGGATCGGCTGTTACTCTTTGCGAACTGCCTGGCACAAGCTCCTACCTGTATTTTGCTCTCGACTTTGAACGGAGGGCACATCAAGCTGCACAAGAAGACTTGTCCTCCACTCTCTACATGCAAAATGATTGTCTTCGCATCCATGTTGATACCCCGCTGAAAAACAAGGATTCCTGCAGCGATGCTGTTGATTGGCTATTTCGCTTGAGCAAGGAGAGCTCCACTGTCCTGATCGATATATCCTCATCTTGGAAAAATCATCAGATTGAGCGATTGCTGACGATGCTTGATGAGATTTGGGTCGTATTTGACTCTGATATAGCACGGCTCACCCGGATGATTTTGACGGAAAAAGCTCCGAGCTGGTGGCAAGGCAATCAAAGCAAGATCAGGATGGTTGCGAATAAATGGAATGAAAAGTGGAATCGCACAGCCATTATGAAAAAAGTGGCTGGAACCCTGTCTCTTTGGAACGAGGGCAATTCTGCTCAAGTCCATACAGTAATCCCGCTTTTTGATGGTGATAAAACCTTTGCAGCCCACTCGAAGGCTATGCTGCTGCTAGAGCAGTTTCCAGAAGAGGAGAGCGGTTTTGCCTCACTTTTACATTAGCGAAGGAAGAGGGCTATGAAAAAACAGACGTTAATCATTATTAGCATCATTTCTTTTATACTGGCTGGCTCTTGCTTTTATGCGGCTACTCGATATATTGATGCAATTGCTCTCAAGCGATTGTTTGCCCCGGTGGTAAAGGTAGCCCCAGGCAAGGTAATTGCCCCGTACGAACCGATAACCAGAGCTGATCTCGTATTGGTTCAGGAGGGAATCGACAACATACTGCCCGATGCAATCAGGGACTTGGAGAGTGTCCTTGGAAAACGCAGCACGCAAACGATCTTTTCGGGTGAACAGATTTTACAGAGCAAGCTGACGGACAATCAGCTTCTCCCGGAAAAAGGAATGGCCCGCTATGAATTTCCTCTCACTTTTTTTAATCCCGTCACAGAATTGAGAAAAGGCGACTATGTGAAGGTATGGGTCACGTATAAACCACCTTCCGAATTGGAACATTTGCCTGAACCAAGTCATTTCAGGAAAAGCAATGGAACTGCGGATTTACTGTTCACGACCCAGCTGGCAACGGTGAGAGACAGCAATGGTACAGAAATTTATACGATCAGGCCCAATCCCCTTCCATCTCCCGACCATATGGATGCGGTCTTTAATGGGTCACGAGAGAAACCGTTGCTAAACGGTGAAAAGCGTTACCAAGATTACCGTTCACAGCCGACTGCGCTTGCATCCTTTATCGGTTTGAATCTGACCGATCAACAATTTACCGCGATTAGTGAGGCGTTTTTATACGGGATCGTCCAGATTGGTCAATTATCGAATCAGGAGGTGGAGATAACATCATGAAGACGATCGTCTGCTATCCGGTAAAATCTCTTGTTCACACGTATATGCCCATGGGTTGCCAGGTCCTGGTATCAGAGTCTTCTGCCGATTTTTATCGTTTGGCTAAACTGTATCAACCAGAAGCAGCGGTACTGTTTGCCGAGATGTTTGAGACACCTGTCTGGGAGTGGCTGCCCTTGGCAAGGAGTACGTTGGATCCTCAAACACCGATTGTTGTCGTACCACTTTACCACAATGAAAGCTTGATTAAGGAAGTGGTACAGAAGGCTGATCTGAGCGGTGTTTACATACTTTCCGCCAATCTGACCCAGGATGAGATACGAAAGGGGATTGGACAAATCCTGAGCCTGGACGATGAAGACGATACGGCTGGCCCATATGAAGGCCGGGGCATGATATACGCTTTGATGAGTCACGGAGGTGCAGGGGTAACGACCTTTTGCATCAACTACCCGATTTTATTGGCGAAGCAAAACCCTGATAAACAGATTCTCGTTCTTGATATGAATGTTCACAAGCAGGATTTGACCCGGTTTTTCAAGCTGCAGCAACATCAACTAAGCCAGTTCAGACCGGACCTGTTGGATTTGCGTACAGCTTGTTTGCGAACATGGCGAAAAATTTGCAAACAAAGCAACCAACTGCCCAACCTGTTTTATGCAAACGCCACAAGCAATTGGAGAAGCATGGAGATATCCAATTTGATGGCATCGCTGCGGGAGCAGTTTGACTACATCTACATTGACTGGGGCTACAGCTTTCCCGAGACAGATGCGATGCAGAGATTGATTTACACCGCCGATCGCAATTTGCTGTTTGTCCGATCGGACCCGTTTAGCATCGAGGGAGCAAAAGAATGGATAAAAAGCTGGGAGAAGCGCGGGGTAGAGTATCAGGTCATGCTTAGCCATATCGATAAGGGGCAGAATCATCGTATCGGTGAAGGTATTTCTGTATACGGAGTGGTTCCACGCATTTCCGATGATCGTCTGCGGCAGTCACACCGAACCCATAGTGTGTTGGTAGAGGAATTTCTTCCTCCCAAGCCTTATGTCATGAGCCTGCAAGCCATTATGGAAACTGAAAAAATGGTAAGAGGAGCGGTCGTGTGTTGATGAATAAGGCGGTCAGACAATGGAATCCATCGGAGATAAAGACCATCGAAGATATCAAACAGGCGGCACGCGATTATTTAAACCACTTTGGCTCTACACGTGAAGAAAAGGTTGAAATGCAGCGAATTTTAACGTTAGCGGAAAAAGGCGACCGTGACAGCCACAGTCATATTATCCTTCGTCTGCAACACTACTTTGAAGAAGTGCTGAAACGCCCTGTCAAAGAAGAAATTCTTCCTCATGTCAATGCTTATGAAGGGCTTGCTTTCTCGACATATGGGTGGGGAATCATCGACGCAACACTACATCTCTCTCCGTGGGTAGAGGAAGTGAGGGTTTCTGCGGGCCGCCAGGTTGCCTATATTGAGCAGGGAGTGAAAAAGACGTTAAACTATATGCCCACATGGCAAGAGGTAGAGACGCTTCAACAGAAGCTGACTAATACGGCAGGCCTTTCTTTCCATGAAAAGAAGCCGCGCCTTAGTGGTTACCTGGAGTCTTTAAAAGCGCGGCTGACCATGTTTACCTTCCCGTATTCCCGAGTCCCTGTCATCATTGTACGGCGTTTTGCGACTCTTGCCTTTTCGCTGGATGATCTCCGCAAACAGGAGATGCCAACCTTTGATGAAAAGGTACAACTGTTGATCGAGCAGCAAGTGCACGGCCGGGGAAATGTGTTGGTCATTGGTCCTATGGCAGCCGGAAAGACGACCTTAATGCTGTGCATGCTCAAACTAAAGGACCCGCGAACCGAGTACATTACGATTTTTGAAAGCGAACATGAAATGAGATTTGGAGACGTGTGGAGCGGGGAAGTCATTGAGCTGCAAAATGTTGAAGAAATCGGTATCGAACTTGCGAATTCCTTTAAGGATATGTATCGTTCTACCGCCAATACGATCCTGATTGGAGAAATCAGGGAGCCGATCGAGGCCTATCACTTTATCAATGCAGGAGTGCGAGGAACAGACGCTACGATCGCTGCGATGCATGAACGGTTTCCCCATAAAGCCCTAAACGATTTGACCGATCTGGTTTATCAGTACGGCGGGCGAAGTGTCGAACTGACTCAGGAGAGGATCAGCCGTGCCGTCAATTTCGTGAATTCGCTCACTTATCGAAACAACGGACATCGCTTTATTGATGCCATTCACGTGACGGAATGGAATGATCTGATGAATCGAGTCGAGTCCGTACCGCTCGTATATCGCAACAGGATTAGCGGAGAGTACGAATGGACAGGGAAGCAGCTCGATGGGCACCTGGTCGAATACATGTGCTATGTAGGAAGGGCCGATTTGGACACCCTGAAAGAGCTGCGCCTGACGGATATGGGAAGGTTGATATGAAGCTATTTTTGTTCATCCCCATGTTTGTTTGCCTTTTGATCGGGTTTTACTTGCTAGGCTTGTATCTGTATCAGAAATGGTCCGCGCCCCCCGTGTTTTTTTCCAAAACGGTAGCAGCGTGGCGGGAAAAAATGCTTCAGCGAAAAACCAATCAATTCATATACAACCAGTACGAACGATGGTGTCAGGTGGCAGGGGGAGTTCCAGAAGTATACCTGATTCTTTCCGTGGTTGGGTCTGCGGCGGGCTTTGCTTCCGGCATCCTCCTTGGAAATATCGTCGTCTCACTCTCGCTGTTTGTTTTGCTGTTATTGCTTCCAACTCTTTTGCTGTACGCCCGTTATACCGTACTTATCAACCGAAAAATCATGTCATTTTGTCGCTTTGTCGACCTGTTCTCTCGCTATTACAGCAGCAGAAAAAACATTATTCTCTCTTTTCGGGATATGGTTGAGGAATGCCCGAAAGACTTATTGCCGGACCTTTTGCTGTTGACCAATAAGCTGTCGGATGGGGGAGATCCTGTCCTTGCTTTGAATCAGTTTGCGGAACGGTTGGACCATCCGTGGGCCTCTGATTTCGCAACCTATGTGGCAAGCGGACTGGAGGGAGAAACCGAAGATATTCAAACCGCGTTAAACCGGCTTACGAATGAAATGTTTATACAACAGGACGAAAAAGAGGAAAGAAACAGCGAAATTCATGCGATCTGGATTAGTTTGATTGTGGTGATCATCATTTGTATTTGTTTGATTCCTTACAATCAGAGTCTGCTTAAAGATTCTTACAGACTATACTTCTTTACCAATGATGGACAAGCGATTTTATCGCTGGCAGTTACCGTCTGGTCCATCTCCATCCTGCTGGCATTCATCTGGGGAAGGAGGTATCGCTAATGCCACAGGTTTACATGTATGTCACTTTGACCTTGGGTGCAGTCTTTGTCTTTATTGGTTGTCTGTTTATAGGGAGGTGCTTGATTGGCCTTCAACGTCCCAAGCTGTTTGTCTCCGTTCCCTGGAGAGATATTTGGACAAAAACGGTGAACGCAACTGAAGATCAAGCATGGGAGAAGCTTCTCGAACGCGCCGGACGGCCGTTTGGATGGGGCAAGCCTGAGTGGGTGTTCTCCCAGTTGGTCAGTGGAACAACTGTCTGCTTATTGATTCTGTTCGCTGCAATGTTTAGCCGCTCGCAGTCGTTTCCACTATGGACGCTGCTGATCGCTTCTACCCTCAGCTTTATGCTGCCGTATATCGGATTGAAAGTGTGGGCCGGGTACCGGGAGGAGGTGCTGAGTACCGATATTGCCCGTTTTATCAACAGATACGTCAATTTGTTGGAGAATCAGGTCCCCGTATACAGTGCCATGCTAAAGGCGGCACGGCCGACCCGTCTGTTAAAGGAATATGTTCCTAGTCTTTCCGAATGGAACAAGGATCCTGATGAAGCTTTGGAAACATTCAAGCGAAAACTGGGAGTTGAAGATGCGGTTATTCTGGTGTCCAGTATGAGAACTGTTGAAAACTTGAGTGAAAGTCAGGTTGCCCTGACCATGCAGCGATTGGAGTGGGCTGTCGATCATCGACGGATGTTTCGGCATCGAAAGAAAATCAAATCACTGGGGATCGGCTACAGTGTCATTGTTTATCCGGCATTTTATATGGGATTACTCGTAGCTATGTTTCCCTGGTATAAGCTGCTTACGGAAATTTTGGACAAATACCTGACTTGAGGAAGGGATAGGTATGAGCAAGTTGTTTTCGATTCTGATGTGTATTGTTTTCACACTGGGAATCATCGTAGCAAGCATGTCGTCGGTTAACGAGTCAATAGTCAGCGATGGCGGTTTGCGCGATCGAGCGGTCAACTGGATTGATCAAGCTATTCCGTAAGTGAAATGCGATTAAAAAACAGATGTGTTAGGTATGGCCAAAATTTTGATTGCTTCAAACAAAAATAAACAAGGAGAGTGTCTGTTATGTCAAAAATGTTTTTTATCTTTCTTGCATGCGTGATGGTTCTGGGGATCGGAGTGAGCTCCTACGGATACGAGCTTACATGATACCTATACAAGCTCGGGAATTTTGATGTAGAGAGTCAATCTGACTTCTTTTTGTTTCTCTTTTGTGTATACAATTTCCTCCAAAATCTGTTTCAGCAAGTTGTTTTTTTGCTTTACGCTGGCCCTGTTATAAGTCTCCAGAACATGCACTACCGTTGGTATGATCTCCTGCCTTGCTTCGCGTACCTGATTAACCCTTCCCAGTTCCTCGTGAGCAGCTGCGATTTCCTCCCGAACACGGTTCATCTCCTCCAATATCGCCTTCTTACGCTCGCGATAGGTTTCCAAGTCGTATTCGCCGATTTCCAGTAACTCATGGGTACGGGCATTTTGCTTCTCCAGCTGAGAAAGCCGGTTATCTTTTTGCCTGATCATTTCTTGTATTGCCGATGTACCCGTTTCGTCGCGGCTTGGTAAGCTACTCTGAATTTCCTGTATCGTAACTGTGTAATTTTCGAGCCAGTGTTTAAGCTCTTGCAGCACTTTTTCCTCTACGATGTGAAGGTATGTAGAAGAGTTCTTTTTGCACACACAGGAAACAAGCGCTGGCGTTCTGGCGTTGGTTTTCCTCCGCATCATTCGTCCACAATGACCGCACTTTATGAGTCCTGCAAGTGGGTTTTGCAGTTCGTATGATTGTTTGATTGGCAGGTTTGCATTCATTTTTGCCAAGATCCTCTCTCGTTCCTCCAGCGTCCAAGCCTCCTGGTGGGCCTGATTACGGCTTAGCTGCCACTGATCTGCCGGAACCTTTCGTGCTTTCTCGCGCTGACGACCACTTTCATGATCAAAATACTTTCGGCGTTTCTTCTTGCCGATGGCGAGGTATCCAGTATAGTGGATGTTCTTTAGTATCGTGATAACGGAATGGTGAGTCCATATATCACCGGAAGGAGAAGGGATGTGCATTCCATTCAATCTCGATGCGATTGTTCCTGTCCCAAGGTTCAGATTCTCTTCCAAGTACCACTCCTTGATCATTTTTACGATCCGAAAGTTATCGTTTGGCACCAAGCGCAGTGTTTTTGGCTCGATGTCATAGCCATATGGAGGGCGGGTGAAAACATAACGACCCTCTTTTACGGATCGAATCCGGCCGGCATGCAGGTTTTTCTTGGTGTATTTCAGCACTTGTCGGTTCACAAACCCGCGCATTTCAAGACTGCTTTCTCCTTCCTCGGTTTCCAGATCGATAAGGCCTTCATAAGCGGTAACGAGCATGGTCTCTGTCACCTGGAATGTTTCGATGATCTCTCCTTGATCTTTCAATCCACCGCGGCTGAGGCGTGAGGTATCGATGCACAGTACAGCCTTGTACATCCCTTTGTGCATGTTTTCCAGCAATTTCATCATCTGCGGCCGTCCGTCAATCCGCTCGCCACTTTTTACTTCTTCCAGAATGTCCACGATCGTGTAGTTGTTTCGGTGTGCGATGTCCAGAAGCTCGCGGCGGTGGCGAGCCAACGTATCGTATGATTCACCTCGCTTTCTCGCTTCACGCTCTGCCTGGATGTCTTCCCGGGACTTCCGGAGGTAGATGGCAACGTCTTGGAGATTTTGCGGATAGTAGGGCATGTTGATTTTCCTTTCTTTGATTGGTTTCCCAAACTAACGCCATGGGTTCATCTGCATTAACTCTTCAATGTCGGACACTTGGATAACAAACTGTTCCAATTCATCAACCTCAAACCCTTGCTTTTCAACCCGTTTTCGAACAGCTTGAAGGTCAACTCCAAAATAACCCGGTTTAAGCGCATCAAGTGTGAGATCAGAATCGATGATGGAAACACCTCGGGCTGATTGATCAAAGTCTTCGGCATTCATGCGCTGGAAAGGGGCGTCTACCCGGAAATTGATCCGGTTTTTATTCCAGTCAATTACCCCTGGCTTAAATTTAAACACAAACCACAACGGTACCAGTTTTCCTTCATGATAATCATAATAAACTTTTATTTCAGCCATTACGGAATCACGATTCCTTTCTGTCCTTTTGAAATTAACTGTCGATTAAGCTGTTGGAGGATTCGCCTGGTTTCATCTGTCCAGTTTGCCGGATCTGCCTTACTGTACTGACTTTGCATCTGCTGGACAAACTCTTGACGGGACTTAGCTTCATATATGCGCCTTTCGATTTGCTCCAATCTGCGTTTGGCGAAAGGGGGTGTAACCTTGAACTGCTGGGCCAGCATGCCTACCGCCTCATTCTTATAGAGCGGAAGTTTTATCTCCTTTACCATGAAAAAGGGCATAGCTGCGTATAGTTGGAATTGATTAGCCTGCGTCTCCTGAAGTTCACGGAAGATCCGTGGAAGCATCAACTGATCACCAGCATGGCGTAGCGGATGGCATAATTCATGAAAAAAGACTTCTCGAATTTCCTCGATTGATTTGTTTGGATTAAGGAAAATTGCAGCATTGTCGTCATTCCAAATCGCTTCTTCTTTGGCGTTTGGTAAGTAAAACAGATCAATACCAAAAGAATGCGCAATCACGTCCATAACGAGGTCGGCAGGAGATTGGATTCCAATTGACTTGTATCGAGTTTGGATCCATTGCTCAAGTGGGGTGGTTTGGTAAAATTCGAACATAAATACCTCCATATATACAAACATACGTTCGAAAAGATGTGCAATAGAAAAGCCCTTTATGGGCTTATCTAACCATCAATATCTCGTCTGGATATTCATCATATGTCCTATTATCTAGCAAACGTCCGGTTCTGTGTTTTTGAACCCCGCCCCATTGCTTAAAGAAGAAAGCAACTTTTTGCTCGTCACATTGGTTTCTTATACTTCTTACCCATTCTTCTTGCATTGGCCGAGCTCCTGCACCGGATTCACCGCCCACGATAACCCAATGAATGTCTGTCAGGTCAAGATGATCTAACGGACCCAGAAGAGGTTCTAGTGATAAAAAACGAACATGCGACGGAACTTTTCTTAAGTCCTCGATACGGAATGATACGCTTTCGTTTTCCACACTTACGCCTTGCCAAACATTTTTAGGCCAAGGGAGGTGAGGAGCCAGTTCAGCAAGACGATCAGATCTTTTCGTAAGTATCTGGAACGTATGCCAAGATGCCTTTTCCATTGTTTCAAATACCTGAAGGATAAAATCATCAGGCACATCCTTATGGAACAGGTCAGACATTGAGTTTACAAAGATCCGTTTAGGCTTTTTCCATTTAAGAGGCAGCTCTATCAGATCATGGTGTAACGTCACGTTAAACCCGTTCTTATAACGAGGATTATTCATAGCGACTAATCTTTTTGCCATAGCTGCGGCGTAGCAGTGACGGCAACCTTCGGAAATTTTAGTGCATCCAGTTACGGGATTCCATGTTGCCTCTGTCCACTCAATTGTTGAGTTGGTGGCCATTTGAACATCCCTCCTTCGGTTACCATTATACCACACAGGGAACATTCGTTCTACATCATGATGGGAACGAGATTTTTGTTCCTGACGGGAATCCTGATTTACCTGTACGATTTACAGAAATTATACCTTCTTTTTCGAGAGGAGTCAGGGTTTTTCGTCGGATGTGCGAAGTTAAGTAAGCAGTTTCGGTGATAACAAATTGTTCAATGGTCTCTATACTTACAGTTTTTCCTGCAAAATTCTCAAGAAGTTCACGTCGAAGTGGAGATAAATCCGGTTCATCTTCAAAAAGGACCATTTGCCCTTTGTTGGTTGTATCCCTAAAGGTGAAGTTTCCTTGCGGATCAGCTTTCCACATGGCGGTCTTCATTTTATCTAACCCTATCTCATTGTTAGTGGCGTAAATAAGATCAAATATAGTTGCATTTCTTGTGTTTCTGATATCAAAAGTTCTTACATATTTAACTTTCGCTTCAGTATTAAGCTGATTAGCATACAAGCCAGTAAAAGCTTCATGTTTGTCAGGCCCAGTGAGATCTACAAATTCCTTCCACTCATCTGTACCATAGAGTTCAGTATGGTCAGTTGTATGTACTGAACGAACAACTCCAGAATACATGTGATTAAAGAATACTTCACAACTTTTATACGACATGATTCTTTTTACCAAGTCAAATGGTACTCCTTTTGTTCCGAAAGGATCAATAAATGCAAATGTGGGAGCCAGACTATTTTTGCCAAGTTTGTCCAATCCATCACTTAATACATCAGCGAACTCACCATGTTCAACCATAACTTTAAAATTATTCGGAAGCGTTAGGTCATCAATTTCTTCAATCAAAGATTCGTAATTGGACTTACTGGCCTCTGTAAACAAAAATACGAATTCTTTGTTCTGTAGTTTCGCTTTATGCGTGTTGTAAATATCATTGGCGATATTTAAGGCCATTATGGGTGAACCATCTTCACCGCCTGTGTAACGTCCCGGACCAGCAAAACCATCGATATATACAATTCTCGGGTTTGTAAAAGCCATGATCGGAAACCAAGCATTCAAATAATTTCTTAAGATTACGTGCTTAGCACGTGTATGTGCTGGCATTTCCCATGTCATGAAATTCCCTCCATTTATGCTAAAAGGCTATAGTTTAGTGACAATTTTGTGATTATTCTAAAACCTTAGAAAAAACAAAAACACCACTACAAAGTGTGTCGTGATGTTGTGTCGTGGTGTCATTGTTTACTGTTTTTCTCTTTCAACTTCCTGAAAATCTCCAACTGCAGATCCAACTGAGCCTGGAGAAACTCCTTCTCTTCCTCACTTACATCCTCTGGAAGTTCCAGGAAAGCTCGGTTCACGGGCTTTTCCTTTTTAACGGAAGGGGAGGGATCATTCGTCCGCCCGAGAAGGTAATCGACTTGCACATCGAAAAAATCGGCGATTCTTTCAAGAGTTTCATAATCCGGTTCTCGCCTATCTTTTTCATAGTGGGATAGGGCTGCACGGGTAATACCAAGACGCTTTGCGAGATCATCTTGGGTAAGTTTCATTTTGGTTCTAAGTTCAGAAATGCGTTCTCCGTACGCCAATGTTATCACCACCTATGAACCATTCTACTCTACAAAATGTATCATAAAAATATTTGCAACAAAATGTATCGCATTCTATTGACTTGCTACGATGTGTATCGTATGATTAGGTTAACAGTGATACAAAACGTCGCAAGAGAGGTGATGTAGATGCGAACACAGATGCTTATGCGTCGCAAAGCTTTGAAACTTACGCAAGAAGATGTTGCGAAACGTGCAGGAATGACAAGAGCTAACTACGCTCACATTGAGCGCGGGAGACACAACCCGAGTATCGAACAAATGAAGGAGATCGCAAAGGCTCTTAAAGTCAAACCAGATCTAAATTTTTTTGAGAATGATTGCGACGAAACGTATCATTCGGATGTGGATGACGAACCACAGACAGCCTGAAAGGACGATGAAAGGAGGTGAACCTATGGAACTGACTGAGCAACGCATCCGCGAAATTGTGCAGGAGGAGTTGGCTGCACACAAGGTACAGCCACCTCAATTGCAAATTCGCACGGTGGTGGATCCTCAGCAATCACAGATTATTCGATACATCGAAGAAGTGATTATGCCTCATCTTCGTCTTCATCATGATCTACTGAGAAACCTATGCGACGCGGAGAGCGCCCGTCTTCAACAGGAACTGCCATTAAAAGAAAGTTCAACTGATTAACATGCTGGATTAGTTCTGCATCCTTTCCATTTACCTGTCCATAAAAATGAATCAGGGAAGGATTGCTGTAACCTATTCCGGTTACATGCATGAGGATCGATTGCCCAAACGATGCGAGTCTAACTCCAACTTCGTGCTTTTCGTCTAGGTCAGACTCAAACTCCCGAATGGACTCCATGAGAATCTCGTACTGACGATCAGCAAGTTTATAGTCGCTAACTCGGATGGGTTTAATTGTATCAAACATAAATTCACCACCTTCCTTTTCTATCTTCTGAAGAACGCCACTCGCCAAAGTTCACGTTCTTCCGACAAACAGATTCGGTAGATAAGGTAGAAAATCCTACAACCCTGAAAGGAAGATGACCATTGAGAAGCAACCTGGCTCACAAGGAACAGGACTACACGTTCCACATCGGTCGTTCTGATCCAGCCAATATCCGGGTTTATGTGAAGTTAGTCCCCCGGGAAGAAATGACCCGGAAGTTGGCTCCGATCATCGCGGACATATACCGTATCCAGCCTGATATAGAAGGGAGTTGATCCAGTGGACTACTCAGAAATCAACGGTCTTCACGAAACCAACAGTGCAAAAGAAGCAAACGACCTACTCCAGAAGGGATGGACGTTGTACGACATCGAGAAGCGAAACGGTCGTTACACGTTCCTGCTGGTGATGCTGTAATACCGCTTTAATATCCATGTCACACAACTGCATAGAGCGCCGAAGAGCGGGAGCGAGCGATTGATCTGCAAAAGCAGGGAGCCGCGCCGTAATACATACCACCAGTTCTGCCGGGTAAGGAGAACAAGGTCAAGGTAGGGTCACTGCCAGGACTCGACGCTGCATGCAGTTGTGTGAGCGAAAGCGAGGTGACACATGATGTCGATCAGTCGTCATCCGGACTATGTACAAGCTGCTGATGAACTGAAGCAAGCCTTGGTCAACTACTGCCATGAAGTGACTAAGATTGCACCCGAACTAAAGGGGCAGACCGATCAGCTTATGCGAAGCGTGTTGATGCAGGATAACGCGATTTTTAACCAACTTCGTGTTCATGTAAAAGAAAACTCCCCGTCGTGACCGAGGGAGAGTCTGGAAGATGAGCATGTACCAATCATACCTTGATAACCAAATAGAGAAGAGGGGAACACATGGGGAACAGTAGCACGCAAGTCTCTTTATACTCACGATCACGGATAAGTGATATATGCGAGTATGCGTTCAAGCATCAGCGTACAGGCGAACACCTGACGTACGAAACACTTGGAAAGAAGATCGGACGATCGGCCAGATGGGTTTCAGATGTCATAAACGGACGAGCCACCCCGATGAGGGAGGATGCCGAGGATTTTGTACAAGCCTGCGGCAATCACTACGCTATCAGGATGATCAAACACCTCTACGGAGACGCTCCACCGCCAACTGATCCTCGATTGATGGGCAGTTTGACGGTCTCACTCAACAATCTGATCAAACAGTGTCGGGATGTAATCCAGGAAGCAGAGGTAGTGATTGAGTGGGAACGAACGCGGCGTCCATGGCAGGCAGTCACATCTGACGACGAACGAACACTGCAACATCTTGGGAAGCAAATCGAGGATCTTTTTCAGGCTGGTGACGATGTACATATCTTGATGGACGAGCGATACGGGATCGACCCGGTTGTACATCAACACAACTGGCTTGCAGAAGCGAAGGCGTTGGAAATTGTCGTCAGTGATCCGCGTGAGTTAATTCGCCGAGAGAGACAAGAGGCTCTGATGATGGGAGGGACGTTGCTATGACAGATTGTCTGGGATGTCTGGACGAGGAACAGCTGATCCACATTATCGATGCTCTACTGGATACTGCCAAACGAAGCGAGCAGCAAGGGATGGTACTAGATGCTCGGAAGAAGCGGATAACAGCACAAAAGGTAATGGAAATCAAACGGCAGCGTGAGGAGTCATGGATGAAGCTGATTTTAGGTAGGGGGAGGGAGGTAACAGCATGAGAGAACAAACGCTTCGAATGCAGTTGCACTTTTACCAGAGGATGATGATGGTTGCCAAAACGGCCGGCGACTTGGTGGCTCACGAAGTATACAAGCAGATCACTCGCCGGATCACAGACGAGATCAGACAAAAAGAAAAAAGCGCCTAAAGTAGACGCTTAAAAAAATCACCTACAGATAGGTTATCACACGGCTTTAAGGAGGACAAGCATATGAAACTTCTTTCTTCTCAGATAGCTGATCTACAGCGTGAACTTAACAACCTGGAACGCGAGCGCCGCGAAGCAGATGACGATTGGCGTAGAGTTGATGCTGAATACGTCCGGCTTAAACGACAACGCGAGGAATTGGATGTCCATAAACGCGAGCTGTCTCACGAGATCGAGTGGCGTACCAGGGAACTGGCTGCGCTGCAGGAGGCGACACGACATGCCGCAACTGCCTGACTTCCCCGAGTACGTCGAGCAAACTGAGCCAACCAGACAAAAGCTGCAGAAACCTCTGGTATTTGATATAGACGATGACAACCTGGAGTGGACCGTTCGGGATGTAATCGAAGAACTGGAGTATTTGGTTGATTTACGGGCAACGATGACGCCAGAAGATTTCCACGAGGAAGTACGAGAGCAGGCAAAACGCTTGTTGAGGTAACAGGGCTTCGGCCCTGCGTGCAGGATCAGTACTGCTGGTTTTGCACGGAGGATCGAACCTCCAGCAATGGTGGCGGCGTGGCAGACCACGGTTGTTCGGCACGTCGCTACATACATAACGAGGCAAAAGATCGTGGAGCAACAGAGGGTTGCAACGGCCGGCAGATGTGGGAAGGCCTGCTGGCAGCCTCGTGACTAAAGGAAGGAGGAATGGGAGAGATCGTCTCGGTAAAAGAAAAGACCCCGCGGCAACGGGATCTTTGGTTGATAAATCACGATTGGGAATCTACTTCAATCGTAGCTTATCAGCCCTCACAAATCAATAGGGAGTGATTTTGATGGCTTTAGCAGTTACCTCGACAAAGGAAATGGGCCGCGAACAATGGCTCCAGTTCCGCCGGAAGGGAATTGGCGGTAGCGACGCTGCTGCAATCGCCGGACTGAGCAAATGGAAGTCACCAGTGGCAGTTTATCTCGAAAAGACGGGACAAGCTCCACTCGAAGAGGCTCAAAGTGAAGCAGCTCATTTCGGTACGATCCTGGAGGACGTGGTTGCCCAAGAGTTCAGTAGGCGTACAGGTTTGAAAGTAAAGCGGCGAAATGCCATCCTCCAGCATCCTGACTATCCCTTTATGCTGGCAAACGTTGACCGGCTGATTGTCGGAGAGCGTGTCGGCCTGGAGTGCAAAACGGCCAGTGAATACCTAAAGAGCGAATGGGAAGGAGAAGAGATACCTGCTCCTTATCTACTTCAATGCCAGCACTATATGGCGGTAACCGGGTACGATGCCTGGTGGATCGCCGTCCTGATTGGCGGCAACAAGTTTGTTTACAAAAAGATCGAACGAGACGAGGAGATCATCCAGTTCCTGATCGGTCTGGAATCAGACTTCTGGAACAACCACGTGGTGCCTCAGGTTCCCCCGATGGTAGACGGTACGGAAGCATCGACAGAGCTGCTGAAAAAGATGTACCCGGTCGCGGTGGCCGGTAGTGAAATACATTTGCCCTCTGATGCCGAACTTCTAATCACCGAGTGGGAAGTGGCGAAGGCCAACCTGAAGACAGCGGAGGAACGAGTCACCGAGTTAGAAAACAGGCTCAAGGCTTTGCTGGGTGAGAATGAAGTCGGTGTTTCCAGAACGCACGTCGTGACATGGAGAACCGTAACATCAGAGCGAGTCGACAGCAAACGACTAGCGAAAGAGCAACCAGAAATATATCGGCAGTATCTCAAACCATCCGTATCGCGCCGGTTCGGCATAAAGCCAACTGCATAAGGAGGATAGAGTGCATGGCAACAAACGCAAGTCTGAAAACCCAACTGCAGGGCAGCACAACGAAACAACCGTCACCTGCAGCCACGATCAAATCGTTCCTGGATTCTCCGAGCATCAAGAAGCGCTTTGAAGAAATCATGGACAAACGGGCGCCGCAGTTCATGAGTAGTATTGTGAATCTTTATGCGTCTGATGGTTACCTTCAAAAATGCGAGCCGATGAGCGTTATTTCATCGGCAATGGTAGCCGCAACGTTGGACTTACCTATTGACAAAAACCTTGGCTACGCCTGGGTGGTCCCGTACAAAGACAAGTCCGGTAGGCAGATCGCACAGTTTCAGTTGGGCTACAAAGGATACATCCAACTGGCATTACGAACCGCAAAATACAAAGCGATCAACGTAATTGAGGTTCATGAGGGCGAGTTGCAAAAGTGGAATCCGCTGACGGAAGAACTGGTAATCGACTTTGAAAAGAAAAAGTCGGAATCAATAATCGGTTACGCCGGATATTTCGAGCTTATCAACGGATTTCGCAAGACGGTGTATTGGACAAAAGAACAGATTGAAGCCCACCGAAAGAAGTTTTCCAAGAGTGATTTCGGTTGGAAAAACGATTACGACGCGATGGCTAAAAAGACCGTCATCCGCAACATGCTTTCCAAGTGGGGCATTCTCTCCATAGAGATGCAGCAAGCATATACCGAAGAATCCGAGCCACAAGAGAATATGGCCGCTGAAACGAATTCCGTCGTGATCGATACGGATTTCCAAGTTATCGACGACGAATCGGGGCCAGATTCTGAAACAAATGAACCATCAGAAGAAAGCCGAGAAGATCATCAAGAATCGACAGAATTTGATCCTGCTGAGATCGACTCATTGTTTGGATCGAGATGAACGAACGGACTCAATGGTTTCTCCTCCCGGATCTGTACCGCACGCTAAACGATCCAGAAACGCTAAAGCGATTTGCCGCAGCTTACATGCTGCGGTACTACCCGGGATGGGAACCAATCAAGATCAAACATTACAGAGTTTTGGCGGAGAGGAGGGGGATGGATGAGTCATAACCGTTTTGATATTGAGCGATACAAGGAGATGGCTCTAAATCTACTCTCGAAATTGGATGACAAAGTCCGCGAGGAATTAGAGGTAATACTGACTGACGCTGCATACCTACACGTGATGGAAATATCGAAGTGCGAATCTCCGATCGAGTCAATCCTGCTTATGTGGTTAAGGCACTATTTTCAGGCGCGTGAGCAGGAATACAAACAGTGGGATAACTTCCCTCTAATAACCATCGAGCCACAAAGAACGGTAGAACGAGGAAAGAAAAAATATCGAATAGACATTGCTTTAGATTGCTCGTTTAAGGGGAAAAAGCACAGCTTTGCTATTGAATGTGATGGTCATAATTTCCACGAAAAGACGAAAGAACAAGCGGCAAGAGATAAGCAACGAGATAGAGACTTGCAATCCATGGAATACCGGGTGCTTCGTTTTACTGGTTCGGAGATTTGGGATCGACCATCGAAGTGTGCTTATGATGCACTCAAGATTGTGGAGAAAATAACAGGCATCCATGACGAAGAAATCGCTTATCTCCAAAAGATATATCCGGATAACAATTGGTGATGAAAGTTCAACGGGAGGAGGCGTTTTTGCAAAATGGTTAGTCCACAACCCACAGACGCACACCTTAGATTAGCACACTCACTCTTCGAAGAGATCGCCATGCGAGACTTCTCAAAGCGTCAGCGAAGCATCATTGACTTGGTGCTGAGGTTGAGTTGGGGGTGCGGTAAAAAAGCATGGATGTATGACGGATACGCAGATTTTGAGGCTGTTGGCGTGTATCGAAATGTAGTGAGCGAAGAGCTGCAGTATCTGGAAAGGAACCGAGTTATTAAGTGGTTTCCAGAACATCGAATCATCATGTTCAACAAACATTTTGACGATTGGACGATAGCACGCAAGAAAAAAACATCATCGGAACACATGAAAAAGCTGGTTAACAACAGCTTACAAAACATTGAAGTCACCAATGTTTTGTTGTCGACGCTACTACAAAACATTGATGCGAACAACGAATCATTGTCGGAAACAACAAAAAATATGACAAGTGACAATGAAAAATATGATGGGGATAACTCTTCAAACTCTTGTGGCTCTAAGAGTAAAGAGGGGTCTAAAGAAAGTCTTTTAAATAAATCTTTTAAAATATCTTCTTCTACGAACGAGATACATACCGAGATCGGCATTAATGACACCGTTTCGGAAGAAGAGCCTGAACTGAATGAAATGGAATTGGCATTTAGGCGTGTGGAAGAAAAGATGATCGCGAAAACAGGGCGCATGTACTACTTGAAAGGCGAGGAACCCAAAAATATCCATTCGTTCCTTCTCAGCGGAGGAACAGTGGACATGCTCCTCGCTGCTATAGACGAAGCTTTTGAACAGTATCAGCCACGGTATCCAAATGACAAGATAACGTCGATCAACTATTGCCTAACATTTGCATGGAAAAAGCTAGAACGAAGCAGAGCGATCGGGAATGGAAAAGACGCGCAAGCAATGCCTGTTCGTAGTCATCCTCAGCCAAGACAGAGACGAAACAATGTCGTACCAATGGTGGACAAGCTTCCAGCGTCCGTTCAATGGCAGCTTGAGCAACAAAGCGTACAGCAGCATATGGGCCCCGAAGAACCTAAGACGATCGAAGATTATCCCGAGTTAAAGGCCATGCTTGAGCAACTTCGCCAAAAACAAAAACAAGCCCGATAGGAGGAGCGATCATGCAAGCACTTCAAAACGTTTTCAGTTTTCAAGAAAAGCAGGTACGGGTTGTCGTGAAGGATGGAGAACCATGGTTTGTGGCGCGCGATGTGTGCGAGGTTCTGGAGATCAGCAAAAGTTTTGATGACAAGTTATATGTCCATGTTTTTGACATTTTGTCTCTTGCGGGAGAAATCATCAGCGAATATTCCAGGGAGAACAAGAAAAAAGCTTGGGAATGCATGAAGCTTGCATCAACAATGTACCACTCTTGGAAGGGACCAAAAAACATAACTACTTTCAATAATCTTTACGGAGCGATGGCCACTCATCTCACATGGATTTCTGATATTTCCACAAATGAATTTGCTCTGCAGGATCTGTTTAAATCGCGCGTCAAGGAACTCATATCACCAGAGGCAGAGATCGTTAGCGTTCCGAGGTTAAAAAAGCATTGGCCAGATTCATTTGTTAAGTTGGGAGATGAAGTCATACCAGTTGAGGTCAAATTGGATGCCTTTGACAATAAGGCTCTAAGGCAGCTAATGCGCTACATGAAAGCTTATGATGCGCAACGGGGACTAGCAGTTGCTGGTCGGCTCACTGTGGAACTGCCTACTAACATATCATTCATTGAACTGAAAATCGGATAAAGGTGGGATGAAACAATGAAACAACTTCGGATCTTTGATAACTCTGAGTTCGGCCAAATCAGAATGATCGAAATAAATGGCAAACCTCATGCTGTCGGCAATGACGTTGCAAAGTCGCTTGGATATGCAAGGCCATATGAAGCAGTTACTACTCACTGCAAGGGGGCGGTAACTTACCGTGTCCTTACAGATGGCGGGGAGCAGGAAGTAAAAGCGATTCCGGAAGGCGATATATACAGGCTTATAGTAAAAGCTGCGGATCAAAGCAGAAATACCGAGATCAAAGAAAAGGCAGAGCGTTTTGAAAGATGGATTTTTGACGATGTTATCCCTGCTATTCGTAAGACTGGGGCATACGCTGTCGATCAAAACAAAGTCGTCCCCCTCAGCGAACGCCAGGCGTTGATTCAATCACTCAAGTTGACCGCGGAGCTGGCTGAAGAGGTTGAGGAAGTCAAAACGATCGCACAAACACATAGCCAAAAAATCATTGAGCTTGAGCAAAAAGTGGATGAGCAGATCACCATCGATCACGGTGAACAGCGAGCGCTTCAAAAGGCAGTTGCTCGTCGAGTGTATGAGATCGAGAGCGATCAGCAGCGACGCCGTGAACTATTCCGTCAACTGCATCGGGAAATCAAGGATCGGTGGGCAGTGGCAAGTTACCGGGATGTACGTAGGACGGAACTGCAACAAGTACTACGCTACGTAGATGCGTGGATGCCACGACGGACAGCATAGGAGGGAAAAGCATGGGAATTCGGACAAGCCAAGCGAACCGTGGACAAGCATTTGAACAACTCTTGAACTTCACGAATCTCCAGTACGAACGGGCCGGTATCGCGCTTATTCACAAACGCCCTACACCTATGAAGCCCCTCCGCAAACAGGGATTCCACTTCATTGCAACCTTTGAGAAAAAATCGACAGTGGATTATGACGGGGTGTACCGAGGAAAAGCAATTTACTTCGAGGCTAAATCTACCCGAGAAGAGACTCGTTTCCCCCTGGATAATATTGAGCATCATCAAATCACTCACTTGGAAAGGGCCGAACAACAGGGGGCTATTTGCTTCTTCCTAATTGAGTTCGCGAAATCACAAGAAGTATTCTTTGTCCCCTTGTCAACGATTCGGCACTACATGCTTCACGCCCAAACTGGCGGACGCAAAAGCATTCCAAAAGACGATTTCGAGTACTACGCATATGCCGTACAAAACACAAAAAGGGCCGCGCTGGATTACCTGCTATGGGTAGACAAGCTAATAGGCGAGGCGGCGTAAAAGAGGGAGCGTGTGGAAGATGAGCAATCCACAAAAGCCAAAGCGTCAGGCACCTGTAATTGTCCCAAGGAAAATAGCTGAATGGGCAAGGAACGAAAGCGGAATCGGTCGCCTAAACAATTACAAAGTGGGCGGCGGCCGGCCGTCTTGGAATGGACGGAGGTAGTTCACCCTGGATACCGTTTTCCATGCTCTCCAAACAGCTCACGGACAGCATTGTATTGACGAACATGGAGGTCTGGGAAGACAATCCCCACTTCACCAGCGGCTAACTCCAAGCGATCGGAAGGCTGCTCTATAGAGAAAGGCAGCTCCATTGTATTCAAAGCTTCTTTCAAAAAAGTTACGTCTCCCCAAGGTACCGGAAAGTAAAAAGACTTTTCCATGTGATCACACTCCTGCAGGAAGCTTAGCACAGGCCGATGAGACAAGAAAAGAGGGATCAGTATGAACTTTGTTGAGCCAATCAGAGATAAAGCAAAACTGGAAGAGCTGAAAGCACTATTGAAAAAGCAATCGGCAAGGAACGGATTTTTGCTGATGTTCGGCATCAACACAGGGCTACGGATTTCGGATATTCTGCCTTTGAAGGTTGAGGATGTGCGTAACAAGTCACACCTGTTGATTACAGAAAAGAAGACTGGAAAGCGAAAACGATTCAAGTTAAACCAGCAGTTACAAGAAGCAATCAGAAGCTACACCCAGGGAATGGACGATGAGGAGTTCTTGTTCGCGTCGTCAAAGAGGCCTCAGCCGATAACGAGGGTTCGGGCCTACCAGATTCTGAACGGAACTGCCCGTAAGATCGGGCTGAGCGAAGTTGGCACACACACTCTGCGGAAGACGTTTGGGTACCACTTCTATCAGCGGACAAGGGACATAGCGACGCTGCAGATGATATTCAATCACAGCCACCCGGCGATCACGCTGCGCTATATAGGAATCACGCAGGATTTGATTGACGAGGCCGTGGATGGATTCAGCTTATAGTTTCACAATCTCAATTATGTAAAATAGCAGGCCATTACTGACCTGCCTCGGCTGAAACCTGATCTACTGAATTATCTTCAAAAATCAAAATATCACTAATGCTGCATTGGAAATAAGTGCAAAGCTTTGTGAGCAAATCGCGCGGATATCGCTCCATCTCGTCGTTGTACAAGAGGCGGACGGATTCCAGACGATAATCTATATCGCGCGCGATCGCACGAATGGAAACTCCTTTTGTTTCAGCAAGTGTTTTCAGATTCGAACATAATCTCATTGGCCAACCCCCCTTTTATAGGAAGTATAAACTGTCTCGGAAAAAGTGTCAAAAGGATATTGACTCGCAAAACGAGACATTGTATTATTAAGACAATAAATGACTCGCAAAACGAGACGGTTGGAGGTAATGAGATATGGAAAAATGGTATGTTCTGATGCTTGATGAGAAAGGCAAACGAATTTGGGTAGAGACGACAGACCTAACCTTGTGGAATAACGGGAAGATCGGATCGCCAAAAGTTCATAACAAGAAACTGTGTTCGATAGTCGCAGTATTTCCTGCAAAGTAAACGGGCGGTCCAGACCGCCCGGCTTAACAAAATGCTCAGTTTGATTATCAGGAGGGGAAAGGATGAGCATCTATTCTGAAGGAAAGGCATTTGGGTGGGATCGACCGCTCAGAGAAGAGGAGCGTAAGGATATCGAGACTCTTTTGCCGTATCACAATCCGCATGGCTCAGTACACAGGGCGTTAATGCGTTTACTGTGCGCCGAAAAGGCAGCAAACGAACAAAACGAAGCCCTGGTAAAAGCGATCGAGTCTTACATGCAGATCGAGAAGGACATGGAAGCTGACTGCGAACGTTTTTTGAATAAGATTAAGCAGTTGAGTGCTGAAAACGAACGCCTGAAAGCTGAGAACGTTCGGGTGGTAGCTGCTGCGGGAGCCGGATACGAGAAACTTGTCCATGCTTTACGGTGGTACGCTAGTGACGGAAGAGAGATCGGATTGAGTGATTGGGAACTTGCCCGCAACACGTTGAAAGAACTCGGGTTATGGCGGTCTTAACAAATAGTTATTCAGATAAGAGGGAGGTGCGTTAGATGATCGGTTGGAACGATTTTGGTGGAAAGAGATTCACAATAATGGTCATTATTCTGTATCCGTTCCTGCTCTTAAGATATTGGTTTATCTTACTTCGTTGTTCTGTAAAAGGACATGAGTTGGTGAAGTACCCATCCTTTAATTTTTGCAGACGTTGCAATAGGTACTTCTTCAAAAATAATTAACCACAATAGTTACTCAGAAAAGGGAGGAAAGAACGATGAATAAACAAGCAGTTTTGGCCGTTCTGAACAGCCTGGAAGTAGCGGAAATTAACGGTGGGGAAGACGCTTATATCCTGGTCGCTAACAACGAGGAAAACCGCAAGAAACTGAATGACGTTGGTGTCTCGGACGAAACGATTCGTAAATACGGTGGTGACGATGAGTTCATTTGCATCCTAGCTTTGGCATTTCACGAAGGGTACGCAGATAACTACGAAAGTGGAAAGTTTGTACAGTGGGGGCCGATAGACGATGAGTTGCGCCACCGGGTCCTGAACGGCGAGGGAACGGCACTGGATGCCGAGAGGCTTCTGAAAGAGTTGGAACGGTTTGAGAGCGTTGTTAAGCCTGAAATCGACTGGTACAAGACCAGTAATACACTGATTGAAGTGAACAAATCGTTCTGCCCACGTTGTGATGAGCCTTTTCATGAGATCGATGGGCACGAATTAGATTCTTGCCCGCATTGTGAAATGACGCTAGTTGGTGAAAGCATCTCGTGGGATGAACAAGTATATGTCCGCATCTATGTAGACCACAAAACAGGTGAATTGAAGGTCTGGGGTGCAGATTCGGATGATTAACGGTAATTATGAAAAACGGGGAGGAAAAGCGAATGGAATACAAACTGTTCCAAGTTAAAGAGGATTATGCGGAGTATATCATTGCACGCACTCCAGAAGAGGCGTTGCAAGACCACAATTCTCGCGTCGATGAAGAATTTCACGCGACTATCGAAGAGGTGAGTGTAGTCGCAATGGATGAAGTTGGGCGCTTTGAAACTGAGTCAGGCGACTACAAAACCATGACATTCGGGCAGTTTGTCGATGAAATGTTGGGTGACGACTTTGTTTATGAAAGGCCCGTGTTACTTTGCTGGCATGAATGACTGAACAAAACACACGATTTGCAAAAGGGAGGAAATAAAAATGCTAATTTCCATGGGCAAAGGTGACATCGCGGTTATGTTTTGCTCGGATCGAGAGGATAAGCAGCAGAACGGAATTGCTTTTGTGAAAAGGAACGTAACTTATCCTGTAGCAGTGGATGTTGATTGTGATGTTACGGATGAAGAAATTGAAAACGGCACGCTTGGACACCTGACTTTTTCCAATCCTAAGTCAATTGATGCGGTTATCACCCAATTGACCAGGCTGAAAGAAAAGATGGGTGTTTAACACATCATTACTTGTGAGAAGAGGGATGACCAGATGTACATCCGGATTGACGGACAAGACATCCCAGTACTGGACGACTTGGCAAGCATGTCACTAGGGAGATTAAAAGCTGAGAAAAAGCGTCTGGGCCCGATCTACTCAAAACGATTCGAATTGAAACGCATCGAGGAATACATGGCAATCATGGTTTACCTGTCAATCTGCACGATGATCCAGAATATAGAGAACAACATTAATCGTTGGCATCGAATAGACAACGGGAGGGAAAATAGTGATTGCAAACCTTAGTCAAGCTCATCTTATGCAGATCAAGCTAACGCAAAGGGAATGCCGGGCGGTCGCAAAGGATATCGGGGCCAAGATCCGAAGAACGCGAAATGGAATCAACTTGACCATGGCAGACGGAGAAAAACACATCTTTCACGGCTACATGGAGATGTATGGGTTCTTGATTAAGCAAGTCAAGTAGGAGGGGAACGGGATGCAAGCAGGACTTGAAGTGACTGAAGAAACGCACCGGGGATTTCGGTCAGAAGAAGATAATGCCCAGGGCGAGAACTGCTGGAGTTGCGGACATTGGTTAATCGGAGGCGGCTGCTGGAAGAATGGCCAGATGAGTGAAGCAGGTTGGCGAGATACCGGACCAAACGATTCCTGCGATGAATGGGTAGCAGAAGGAACGGACGGAACTATTACAGGGCTGATTGCAAGTCATAACGCTGGGGAAGGTGAATCTGATGCAAGCAGGACGTGAGTTGGATGCCTTAGTTGCTGGAGCGCTCAAAGGATGGGAGCCCGGGTTCATCGAGCACTTGAAAGAAAACGATGGATGGATCCTTATTCGGAATTATTCCACTGATTGGAGGAAGATGGGAGAATTGGTGGAGGAGGCTCGGAAAGAAGAGATTTATCTTGAATATTCTCATGCGTTGAACGGTGGCTATTATGGCGTTAGTTGTATCTTTAAAAACGGTGAGTATCAGATTCATCATGAAGCAGTAGAAGCTGTACCGACAGCTCCGCACGCTATATGCCTGGCGTATTTGAAGGCGAAGGGTGTGTCTGTATGAAAGGGTTGATCGGACGAGGAAAATGTTCTTGGTGCCATAAGAGCAAGATGACCATTCAGTTTGCATACGACAACGCAATTCCGCCGTTATACGCCGAAAAGACCGGGGTTCAGTTGTGTAAACATTGTCTCAAGGACCTGTCGGGGCACAAGCGGCTGCGGTGATTTAACATAAGAGAAATTGTGATCATCCCCATAGTTGAAATTGATAACAGTTTGAATTATAATGTTATCAAAGATAACGACAGGGAGAGATGATCATGATCATGGTGAGCAATGCTGAGATCGAAAAGTTACTCGGGTGGAAAAAGGGGAAGGCAGGCGTCTATGCGAGCAGAAACATCCTGCCTGACCCCGTGCAAGTTCTGTCTTGTGGTAGGCTTTGGAATCTTGAGGACATCCTGTTTACGGCCGCTGAGCGTGGATGGGCGGTCAATCAAGAAGTCTTGAGTGAGATCCATAGGTCTGTTGTCCAAAACACACCAGAGACTAAAGGTGCGCTGCAAGCCGAGATAAACAGCATGAAAAATCACCTCAGGACCCTACAGGATGAGTTACAGAAAATGCAGAAACAAAATCAAGCTTTGAACGATGCTTCCAAGTCTCTCGAACATCAAGTTGAACAACAACGTGCAAAGCTGGTATACATGCAAAACGAGGTTGCCGAACGCGAAACAAAAGTGGATCGATTGCGGGAAGAAGAAAAGCGACTTGATGAGTGGATAACAATCAAAAGAAGTGACGTTAGCAAAGATAACAAACGTTAGGAGATTTAACATAATATTTCGCGAGTATAAAAACAAAAAAATAGCCCCCCATTTCAGGGAGCCCAAACGTTTTCTACGCCAAGAAAATTATACCATGGGCAACCTGCGAAGGGGGAGCGAAGATGAGCACACAAATGTCATTCCTGCCGAAAATCGACCGTAAAGAGACACAGAGAAGGGTTGAGGAAGCCCTGGAGACTGCGCGAGTATACAACCAGATCGGGTTTGTAAGACGGGAAATCGGCAGCACACCATCGTATGAACCAAGGTTCCACGGCCAGACCAATAAAACAAGCACACCAGCCGAAGCATGCGCAACCTGGAACGTTGACCAAGAGGAGAGAATTAAAACGCTCACAGAGCGCGTAGAATGGGCGGTGAGCCGTCTTGCGAGCAAGCAAAGGGAAATCATAAGAAAACGCTATTTGGAGTCTGAGGATGCCGTAGATTACGTCATATGCGGTGAACTGAACATGAGCAAGCGGACATACGAGCGCGAGAAGGCCAGGGCTTTCTATATGCTGGCGCTAATGTTGCGGCTTGAGGTGGTCGAGCAAGAGAGTGCGTAAAAATCGTGGCGGCAAAATGGCGGTTTTTTGGCGGGATATTGGCGTGTTGTTTGGTTAATCCGGTGATACGATGGTAGTGTAAAATAAAAGGACGAGCCACTCGGGAAACTGGGTGGCTTTTTACGTGGGGTGAAACCATGGGAATGACTTTAGTCAAGATCACGATGCCTTCAACACCCGAAGGAAAGTTAGTCGACTGGGAAGACTGCGTGCAAAGACACAGAGAGAAAGAAAGACGAAAGTGGTTACGCAAACAGGAGATGCAGCGCAAGGGGACGCGAAGCAAGAGGTAGGTCGCGCCTCTTTCCGTGCATCTCATATTCGAGATTCACGCACCCCTCCATTACCGCCTCGGAAACGGGGCGGGCATTTTTACTAGCTTCCAAACCGAATAAAGAAAAACACAAAAGCAACCAAAAATGATACCAGCGTAGCAAGGCGTTTGTTGATGCGTGGATAAAAGATCACAAGCGCAAACATTGTTACAAAAAGAGGGACTAGAGTCCATAAAACAAAGGTTAAAAGTTCACCAACAAGCTTATCAGTAAGTAATTCTATTTCCGGCATATTTTCACTCCCCCTCTTTAAGTTATCGGAGAAAGAGTCCTGAAAATTAGTAAGAAAGTAACAGGGAATACCTTCCTTTTGCCGAACTATGTAGGTGAAAGGAGGTGTTACTATGTCAGTGGAACTCAACGAATTGCAAAAATGGAAGGTTGAATTAAAAGTAGAAAAAGAGGAATTGGAAAAAATAAATAATGAGGTTAAGGAAGAGGTTGAACGATTAAAAATCCGTCTTGACACGTTAGAAGTTGCATCTTGGTCTTGGAGGATTAGCGACCCCAAAGCAGCCGAATCTTTTAGCAAACAAGCGAGTGGAGCAAGGGCGACGCTAGAGCAAAAAGAAGCAGATTTCAAAATAAAAAATAGAGAAATTCAAGCAAGAGTAAATGAAATTGAGCGCTTGTTAACCACAATAGAAGCAAGAATAGCGCAAGTATAGGCACCCACGCGGTGCTTTTTCTTTTCCAAAACAAACTCAATAGGTGGTGGTGATGATGTAGATGGCGCGAGCAAGAGACCCCAACCGCGATAAAGCATTCGAGATATGGCAGCGTTCCAACGGCGAAACGAAGCTGAAGGATATTGCGGATCAGCTCGGTATCTCAGAAGGCACGGTCCGGGGCTGGAAAAACAAGGACAAATGGTCATTGTCGGTAGATAATCCGCAAGAAGCTCTGGCTGTTGAGGATGAGCCGGAAGTCGACGAGTTGTACGATCAGGCAGTAGGCATCGTTGTGGAAGCACAAATGGCTACAGTCAGTCTGTTGCAGCGCCGCATGCGTATTGGGTACACACGCGCAGCAAGGCTGATTGAGCAGATGGAGCGGAACGGCGTCGTTGGTCCTTTCGAGGATAGCGCTCCGCGAAAAGTGTTCTTGAAGGAAGCACCCAATCCTCCGCCAAAAAGTCAATATACTTCCCCAAAACCAACGGAACGTTCCAATCAATCGGAACGGAACGCTCCAAACGTTCCAAAAGTTACGGAACGTTCCAAACAGAAAGAGGAACGGAAAGATCCGCCTCCAGAAATAGATAACGAAGACGGGTCTCTGACTGAAAAGCAGAGGCTTTTTGTTTTGGAGTATCTCCGGGACTTTAACGCGACCCGCGCTGCTATGGCTGTCGGCTACAGCAAGAAAACAGCGTACGCCATCGGCTGGGAGAACTTGAGAAAACCTCAGATTCAGGCCGAAATCAAGCGCCAGAAGGAAGCGATGGCCGATGAGCTTGGCGTGAGTGTGCAACGCATCATTGCGGAGTACATGAAGATCGCCTTCGCTGATATTACTGATTTGTTGGAGTTCGGACAAAAAGAAGTCCCGGTCATGACCATGTTCGGGCCGATGACAGATGATGCAGGAAATCCGGTAACCAAAGTGGTGAACTATGTAGACTTCAAGGACAGCGAGAGTATCGACGGCACAATCATCAGCGAAGTCAAGCAAGGCAAAGACGGCGTGAGCGTCAAACTCCACGACAAAATGAAGGCGCTGGAGAAGCTCGAAAAGTACCTCGGCTTCATGACCGAAGAGCAGCGCCTGCGGGTGGAGAAGTTGAAGATGGAGGTAGGTAAGCTCCAGTCCGGCGATGACGAGCGTCCGACAGAGGTTGCGGTGAGGAGGTGGTCGACATGAAAACTGTGTACGTTGATCCATTCGAGGGATGGACACCACACGATAAACAAGTCGAAGTCATGCAGTGCGACGCGAGAAACATCGTCATGAACTGCGGTCGGCGCGGTGGAAAAACCAATGTAGGCGCGCGAAAATTCTTTGACAACATACTGGCTGATTTGGAGCGAGGCAAGGGCCTTCCATACAAACCGCCGCGCAATCTGAAAGTCATGAAAAAGCCGAAGCCGCGCCTTGAATATTGGTGTGTGTCGCCAACGTATGCCATGTCCGAGATTCAGCAGGAAGAGCTGGCGGCGGTCATCCCGGAGGAAATGATCGAGAGCTGGGACGCGTCGAAGAACCGTATCTGGCTGAAGGGCTGGGTGCTTATCCAGTTTAAATCAGCGGACAATCCGAAAACGCTCGTTGGTAAAGGGCTGGACGGCGTGTGGCTTGATGAGGCGTCCAAGATGAAGGAGCAAACATGGAGTGGATATCTCTCCTATGCTCTCGCGGATAAAGGCGGCTGGAGCGTTTGGACGACCACGCCCGAAGGTATGAACTGGTTCTATCACGATATCGTTCTAAACGGCCAACATACCCAAGCAGGTGGTCATCCTGACGAGTACCGAGACGATCCCGAATGGCAGAATTTCTATTGGACCAGCAAGGATAATCCTTTACCGGAGCTGCAGAAGAATATACAGCGCATGATTGATACAATGCCGAAGCGATATGTTGACCGGGAGATTTTTGCCCGGTTTGATGTGTTTTTCGGGCAGGTCTACGAAGAATTTGACCGCTCAATACATGTGGTGCCACGGGCGTTGTGTGAACAAAAATTTGCCGATGGTCATTTCGTACACGTTGAGGCGGGGAAAGATTGGGGCTTCACCAATCCGGGCGTTACCTTGGTAGGAGCCATGACAGCCAATGGAGAACTGTGGATCGTCGATGCCATATATAAGGCACAGATGGAGATTCTTGTGCCCGGCAGTCCTGATTGTTGGGTGGCTAAGGACAAGGACCTCATGAAAAAGTGGAAGATTAAGCTGTTTTGGTGTGATTCGGAAGATGCCAGCAACATCAAGACGTATCAGACAAATGGGCTGCCAGCAAAGGCTGCTCAGAAGCATTTGAGGGAAGGTATCCGTGCAGTCGCTACGCTTTTCAAAGTGAAGAGTGACAACGGCAGGCCAAATATCTTCATTTCGGATCACCTAAAAGAAATCATCCAAGAATTGACCAATTATCGGTACCCTGAAGGGGTAACTGGTGACCGAGCAGAGGTTCCAATGAAGGAAAACGATCACTCAATGGATGCGCTTCGTTACCTAGTGTGGAACAGTAAGGTTTTCCATCAACTGCTGATCGGCAGATTCAAGGTAATTCCTTGGAAAATAGCTGACAAAGCAGCGTAAGAAAAACGGAGTAATTCTGAGCAAAATGGAGATCGTGCATATTACCTAAAAATGCTGTTTTGTCTTCGGGTGGTGGACATTCTGCAGGTAACGAAAGAGGAATAATCTCCGAAAATGGCTGAATTTGGCCGAAAATCAAGTTTTGAACGCTACTTAACATAATACATGTTATCGGGACCCAGTAGAAGGAGGTGAAAAGCATGCAAACGATGCTATTGGAGCAGTTCTTTGAAGAGAACAAAGCCAATAATTCGTGGCGGTGGGTATTGGATCTGATCTCCAAGCACAAAAACCGGGACTACACATTGATGCGAAAGTACGTGGACGGAGACCAGGATATTCTCCGTAAGGCAGAGGAGAAAGGGAAACCCAATAACAAAATCGCACTAAACTTTGCACGGAAGATCATCGACTTTGGCACCTCATACATCGCGAGTAACCCAATCCGTTACTCGGCAAATGAAGCAGGGGAGGAAGCGGATGAGTTCATCAAAAAACTACAAACGGTTCTGGTGGACAACGATGAGGAAAGTTTGTCTTATGACATCATCGAGGACGGATCGATTGATGGCGAAGTGTTTGAATACTACTACTTTGATGAGGACGGTCAAATCTGTATTACAGAATTCAAGGCAGACGAATGCATCGCCGTGTACGACACGACTGTAAAAGCCAAACTGATCGCGGTTATACGGTACTACACGTTGACAGATGTCTCTCGTAACCAAAAGACCATGATCGTCGAGGTGTATGACGATCATGATATTACGTATCTCCGCCAAGAGGGGGCGCGGCTCGTTCTGGATACGAGCCGCGAGTTAAACCCCGTTCCGCATAAAATCACAGTTCACGCGAAGGATCAAGACGGGAAGTTCATTCAGAAACCCGTAGTCCCTTGGACACATTACGTGAATCGGAGGCGGAAACACCAAGCGAACCGCGATGATGGATTAATTGAAGGAACGGGAGATCTGGCTGATCTGAAGTCGTTGATGGACGCGATCAACAAAGCTGTCACTGGAAAAGTAGATGTACAGGAGTATTTCAAGAATCCGAAGGTGTTGTTTGAGGGCCTCGATTTAGACGAGTTACTACTTTATGACGAAGAGGGGAATCTGATCACCGACACAGAGAGGAAAAAACAGTATCTTGCAAAAATGTGGGCAACCTCTCAAATCCTTATTGGTGGTAAGGCAGTCCCGATCACGTGGGACCTTCAAGATACACATGAGGAAAACACCATCAATCGGCTGATCGAATCTCTCCTGGATCAAACAGGCACACCACACCTCAGACCGGATCAGGTCGGGACGGCGCCGTCGGGTATTGCACTCAAGATCATCTTCTACCACGCCGACATTAAGGCCGGTATCAAAATGCGCCAGTACGGAAAAGGTTTTCGGAATCGAATTCGGATTCTGACAGGCATGCTGAATCAGAAGTATCGAAAACAGTGGGATTACCAGGTTGTCGATGTAAAGTTCAGCAAAAACATGCCAGTCAATCTGGTTGAAATGGTCGAGATCGTGGGCAAACTGATTGGCCAACTCTCCCACGAAGAAAGGCTGGCATTGCTGCCATTTGTGGATGACCCGAAAGCCTCACGCGAAAAACTGCTGGCCGAACAAGAAGAAGAGGCTGCCCGCAGAATGAGGATGCTGGACCCTGATGCCATAGAACCCGATGACGAACTGCCCGAGGAGAATTTACCGGTTGAGGGTGGAGATTCACACGAAGGTGATGCTTCATGAGTAGGGAGGAACGCTACCAGGAAGAACTCGAGCAGCGAATAGCCAAGCACGGAAAGAAACTGCGCGGCCTGTTTAATCGTTCGAATGCCCGAATCATTGGCGAGATTAACGACTTGTATGCCAGGTTTGCCGAGAGTGGTGAGGATTTGGTCTCGTTGATCTATAACGCTTCCCGTCTTGATATCATCATGGGAACCATCCGGGGGATTTTGCGCGAGTTGGGGCAGGAAGAAGAACAGGAACTGCGGAGCACCTGGACGGAAGAGTTTAAGCTGAGCGTATACAATCACCTGTATTTCCTAGAGCAGGATCTGAAGGTTAGTGTTACCCTACCGCAGGTTAATCCGAACATGATAGTGTCCGCAATCGAAAGGCCGTGGGAAGGTAGGCACTTCTCCAAAAGGATACGGATGCGAACAGATTTGCTCGCAGCATCCATGGAAGATGTCATAACCCAGGCTGCCGTACAGGGCTGGGGTGTATCTCGAACAGCCAAGGAAATCACCATGCGCACGTCTGAGAGTTGGTCAAGCGCGCTTCGATTGGCCAGAACAGAATTAAACCGGGCAGCAGCGCAAGGGCAAACGATAGCCTATCAAGCCAATTCGGACATCGTCAGTGAGAAAGAATTTTGTGCCACTTTGGACAAGCGAACCTCCTCTCAGTGCCGAAAGCTGGACGGGAAGCGATTTCCTTTGGATTACGATACCGCCAATTCCCCCGGTCGAGACGGAGAGCGTATCCCGAATCACCCTAACTGCCGATCATATTGGCGCCCTGTCATGAAGTCGAAGGTGCTGGAGAAGTTGGAACGGGAGCGTGCATATCGAATCGGGAACGAGCGCGGCTATACATCGGCTCGCAACTACGAAGAATGGGCAAAAGCAAAGGGAATAGCAACCTAAACGCACCTAATAATTATCAGGTGTTTTTTTGTTGCCTTGAAAGGAGGGGGCATCGATGTGATCAAGATCAAAGCGTACCTGGATAATGGCGAAATGAAGATTCATGCTGAGGGCCATGCGGGTTATGCAGAGCATGGGAAGGACATCGTCTGTGCTGCAATCTCCACCATTATGCAAACAGCATTGTTGGGTATCCAAGCTGTTGCACAGCAATATCCCGAATATGTTTTTTTGGAAATTCAATCTGAGGAAGGAGAACGTGAACATGAAAAAGATACAATGGAGCTTTAAAATTCAACGCTTCAACGAAGGAGGTGGTGTTGCCGGCGGCGGTGACGGCGGGAATGGAGGTGGTCAAGGTGGACAGGCCGGGAACAATGGTGGTGGTGGTACCGGAGCAGATGCTGGTTCCAATGGAGGAGGCGGTCAAGCTGCTGCAGGAGGCGATAAGGGAGGGGAAGGGAGTAAACCTGCGGTAGCCTTTTCCTCAAAAGAGGAATACGATTCCGCTCTGCAAGGAGCAGTCAGCGATTTCTTGAAAGGCTTGGGCATTGAGAAAGCGGATGATCTGAAAGGGATTGTTGATGCCCATAAACAGCAGCAGGAAGCTCAAAAGACCGCGGAGCAAAAGCTGGCAGAGCGAGAAACCGACCTGAAAACTGCCAATGGGACCATTCAATCCCTGCGCATTGAAAATGCCTTTATCGTGGAAGCCATTAAACAAGGCGTTGATCCTGACAAACTAGCTGATGCGATCCGGTTGGCTGAGCTGACCAAAGTCGAAGTCACCGACAGCGGAAAGATCAAGAACATCGACAAGCATGTGTCTGAGTTGATCACATCGAAACCTTGGCTCAAATCAGACGGTACCACGCGGGGCACCACGCCACAGGCCAAACCGCCAACGCAACAAAAATCAACCATTCCAAACATTACTGACCTGCGAAAAATGCAGCGTATCTAAGGAGGAACCTATCCATGATGAAAAAACAAATGAGCGTTATGCAGGTAATGGCTATGACCGCAGCCTTTTCGTTTGACATTCAAAAATTTGCCGAAGGGGCTACCCTCAGCACGGAACTGACCGGCTTGATTCCTGATGAAACCGCAACGGACATCGTCAAGGACGTGGTTCGCGGCTCTGCGATCATGAAACTTGCCGATTTGGAACCAATGACCACGGCCACAAAGAAGATTCCCGTCCTGCTCGATGGCCCGGGTGCCTACTGGGTCGGTGAAGGAGAGCGAATCAAAACATCCAAAGCAACTTGGGCACAGGTAACGCTGCAGGCGAAAAAATTGGGTGTCATCATTCCGATGTCGAAGGAAGCACTCAACCGCCCGCGTATCGACGTTTTCGAGGAATTGAAGCCTTACATCGCCGAAGCGTTCTACACCAAGCTGGATGCAGCCGCCTTCATCGGTACGGAGTCGCCGTTTGCAACCAACATCCTGTCCGCTGCGGTAAACTCCGGCAATACCTTTACCCGTGGATCGGTAGCTGGGCAAAACCTTGCGGATGACGTGAACAGCGTTATGGCCTTGATTGAAGCTGATGATCAAGAGCCGCGCGCATTCGCTGCCCACTTTGGCTTGAAATCCTCTCTGCGCGGTCTGAAAAACAGCCAGGGCGATCCGCTCTATCTCACTTCCGTCCGTGAAGGGGTTGCCGAAGATTCCCTGTACGCTCTGCCGATCGAATACTGCCGCAATGGAGCATGGGACAAAACAAAAGCGGATCTCATCGCCGGAGACTACAAAAAGTCCAAGGTCGGCATTCTGCAACAAATCGAATACGAAATCCTGAAAGAGGCTACCTTGCAAAGCGTCAATGCTGCAGATGGTAAGCCTCTTTCTCTTGCTGAACAGGACATGGTTGCGCTGAAAGCTACGTTCCAAGTAGCATTCCTGGTAGTCAAGGAAGCTGCATTTGGCGTGCTGCGTCCTGCCGGCTTCGTAAGTTAATCATTTCAGTGAGAAAGGAGTTGCTCCACAATGAAAAAGCCGAATGACATCCTTGTGATCAGCAAGGGTAAAGAAAAACTGAAAGTCAGTCGCAAAGCATATGAGGTCATCTACTCCCAGCATGAATACAAGATTGTGGATGACCCATCCGGAGATGACCAAGGCGGCAGTCAGGCTGTGACGACCGATGACAATTCTCAGTAACGAGCAGCTGCTGGCTCATTTTCCTGAACTGGCGTATTTGTCGTCGGACAAGCTGAGTTCCATCGTCATAAATGCAAACATTTATGTGCTGGGTCAGGTGAATCTTCCTGACCCGGTGCCTGACGAATTGCGATTGGCTACGGCCATGGTTGCGAAGGATATGGCGCAGGAAAAGCGTGTAACCAGCGTGAAGCAAGGGGACTATCAGGAGTCAATATCTTACTCGTCAAACGATCCGAAGGTACAGGATATTCTCTTGAAATACAGTAAGAAACGGGGGCAGAAGCTGTGGATGATTTGAGTGAATACAAACAGCTTCTGTGCCACTCATTTACCCTTCTGGATGTCGGAGGAGAGGCTGACCCATTTACAGGAGGTAAAGACCGCCCAGAATGGCGCACAGTAGCCCAGAACGTGCCTTGCAGGGTATCTGGTTCCCCCGGAAGAATTCAGTGGCTTACAGGGCGACAGGCTACGTCTCAGGACTTCCTTCTGCATACCCTTCATGGAGGGATAAGAGCTGGCATGCGAATTCAACTTGAACAGCCTGAGTTTTCCGGGCTTGTCTATCAAGTTGGATTGCCTTATCCCGTTTACGGTGCCGCTGGCCTGCATCACTATGAGGTGGTGATTAGCCTGATCGATACAGCAACGGGGGAGGATCCGGAAATCTGATGGCCAAGGTAAACAAAAAAGACTTGGAGCGTCAGTACCGCCGTTTAAAAAAACAAAGCAGGCAAGAAGTAGAGGCTTCTATGGATCGTGTTGCCCGCGCAGCTGGTTTGCAAGTTTTACGCGGAGCTCAAGATAGGGCGCCAGCCAGTCCGGGTGGTGGTCTGCTTCAGGCATCATTGATTATCGGCAACAAACACAACATATTCGATTTGGTTCTGCGAGGAATGCGTGCAGAAATCACGGTGGGTACCAGTCTGGAATACGCCCGGTACGTTGAAGAGGGCTTCACACAACGTCCAGGACAGTTTGTGCCTGGCTACTGGGACGATGAGAAGTTCGTCTATGTTCCAGGATACCCTGCCGGTATGGTGCTCAAGGGGAAACGCATTCCTGGTGTGAGATACCTGGCTCGTTCGGAGGCAGAGGTTGAGTCTATAATGGACGAACTGGTTGCTGAGGAACTGGAAAACTTGGCGAGGAGGTTGTTTCCCGATGGGTGATGATGTTCTCTCCGTGCGTCACTGGCTATATTCATTGACCGGCATCGAGACGGACGTGCTCCGAAAGCCGAAAGATTTCATCCGCCCCATGTGGTTTGTTGAGGAACCGCAGCGCATTCCCGAACCACGGCGGGCTGATTTCTACCGGGAGAAGGGGACGATGAACTTTGTCCTTCTCGCCAAAGACCATATCCAACTGGCGGAGATATCAGAACAGATCAGACAGGATCTCGCTGACAGACGGTGGACGTTGCCCCTCTACAACTCCGCCAGAACGCTTGTTGGGTACCTACGGGAATGTCGCCTGACAATGAGTAGGCCTGACGGCTTGGATCGCTCAGTGGAGTTGAAGTATCTGGTTTACATCCCTTACACGCCGATCGAATATGACCCGCTGGAAGTGATTCATAACCGATATGATCCTACCTTGAAGGAAGGAGGGAAGCCAAGTGGCACGTAGAACAGGCACTGATCAAGATAGCGACCAACAAGCAGTAAAATACGCGAAGGAGCAAATCGTGAAGGTGGCAGAGCAGAAGTTCGGCTTGAATCGGACGGAAGCAATTGCTGCCTTTTTTAATGCCCCTGACGATATGACGGTCGAGGAGGCGGAACAGTTTGTAAAGCAGTTCAAGGAAAGGACGGTGGAATAGATGTCTGGCAAATACCAACCGGGGGATGAGAAGGTGCTTTCTGGCGCCTACTCTTTCCTCAAATCGTTTATCGAGGAGCAAACCACAGCCGGATTGCGTGGAAAATTCGCGCTGCCGATCGTGTCTGATTGGGGCCCGGTCGGAGAGTTTATCACGGTCCGCAACAAAACGGCCGCAGAGAAGATATTCGGCCAGGTCGATGACTTTGACTTGGTATGGGCGGCAGACCCGCAGCCAACCGAGGTGCTGCTTTATCGTGTGACGGGCGAAAGCGCGAAGGCTGCGAGTGCTACATTGAAAAACGGTGCAACTGACGTCCTGAAAATTGATGCGAAGTATAAAGGCGAGCTTGGCAACAGTCTGAAAGTAGTCGTTCAGCCGAACCTTTTGGACAACACCAAGCGCGATTTGCTGGTTTATAAAGACGCGGAGCTGGTGGACAGTCAGACAGGCGGAACAGTCGACGAGCTGGTCGCTGCGTATGCTTTCAGCGATTACATCGTACTGACCAAACTGGCGGATCAGATGCCCGATTCAACCGCGGGGACGAATTTAATCGGCGGAGACAGCGGGAAGAGTGTGGAAGCCACCAAATATACCGCTTATCAAAACGCTCTGGCTACCCAAAAAGGGAAGTTTGGCGTCTTCACATTGGGGATTGCCGATGCAGCATTGAATGCAGCCGCTCAGGATTGGGCGGATCAGCAGAACGTGCTCGGGAATTACATCAAGTTTGTATTCGGCGGAGATTCCACACGTGATCAGGACAAAGCGGCGATCAAAAAGGCAGCAACTGATGCAAACAACATGGTTGTGGTGAATGTCGGCAGCGGCTTCAAGTGGAGAGGCAAGACCTACCCAAGCGCAAAAACAGCCGTGTTTATTGGCTCGCTGATGGCTGCTATGCCTCTTAACTACACAATGGCCCTCTATGTGACCAAGTTTGAAGCACTCACCAAAGAGTGGGACGAAACTGATCTGATCGAACTGGTTCAGTCCGGTACGCTGATGCTCAACATGGACAATGGCAAGGTAATCATCCAGGAGCCGGTAAATACGCTCTCTACTCCGGGACCCGATCAATCCAAGGACTTCGGGAAAATCCGTGTGGTGGATACCTTCCATTCGATCATGTATGCGGAAGAGGAGGCGGGCAAAGAGTGGGTACGCCAGCAACCGAACAGCAATAGCGCGGCCAAACGAGCAGCCTTTTGCCAAATGATCAAGGATGAGGTACTAAGGCCACTAGCAGCAATTGAAGTGATTGCACCCGATTACGAATACATCGAAGATCCTGAATATCACGGTCCCGATCCGATCTATACACCGGCCCGTAATGCGGGGCACTTTATCGCAGGATTCCGTCATCAAGATGCACTTGAGAAAATTTACACCTACAACAAAGCGAAGTGAGGTGACGCGACGTGAACAAGGACGCACAAACCTATTCTGGTACACATGGTCATTTCTACGACAAGAACGGGAATGAGTTGAACGAGTGCATTGGCTTCGAACTGAACGAGGAATTTGACAAGGCGGAGAGCAAAAGGGCTGGCCGACTCCGGAAGGGGCATCGAGTTGTCAGTTCTACGGTAAGTATGACGGCAACATTCGAGCGAACATCTAATGTACAAGCCCTCATTCAGGAACTGGCTTCAAATCCAGAGAAGAAAGTCAATTTTATCGGAGAACTGGATGACCCAGTGGCCGGAAAGTACCGTGTTGCCGTCAAGGGCTTCTCTCCAGACTCCTTGGCCCTTGCAAAGTGGGCACACGGTGAGATTGACGAGGACACAAGCCTGGAAGGAACAGTTGACGATTACGAATTCATCTAAAACAGGGGTTCCGGACCCGCAGGAGGTATCTCAAATGAGTGAATTTTTGACCATGGAAGAATTTTTGGGGATGAATACACAGGCTGCCGAAAAGGGGGAGTGGGAGTGGAAACGAAACAACGTTAAGCTCCCGATCCGGTCTGTACCGGGTGATATTTACTACAAGGCCAGGAAAGCTGCGCTGAAGGTTTCTGTAGCAGGTAAGAAGAACAAATCGGAACGTAAAGTTGAATTTGACGATTTGCGGTATAAGTCCGACATTATCATCGCCGGTATCGATACTGACCGGACAAACTTTCGAATCGACTCTCCGCAGGTTCTGGCGAAGTTTGGCAAGCTTGCTGCTGTAGATGTTGTTCCGTGCATCTTCCGACCAAATGAAATTGATTCGTTGTATGAGGCTATTGCCGAAATCAGCGACTTCGCCGAAGACGAGGAGGCGGAGGAAGAGGTAAAAAACTCATAAAAGAGAGCCCTGAGCTGGCTCTCTTTTCTTACATCTGGCAGGAAAAAAACAAACTGCCCTCTGAGATCCTAAGCCTTCCTGAACGCGAAAAACAGTTTGTCATGGTTTCCACTGTCATGGAAATGGAACGTAAGGCGGAACAAGCGAAAAAAATCCAGCGGAACACCGGGCGCCGAACAAGAGGAAGGAGGAGATAGCAAATGGCTTTAACCACTACGCTGGCGTTTCAAGAAAGGATGACCAAGCAACTCTCCTCGATTACAAAGTATCTGGGCAGTGTTCTTGACTCCTTGGATGAAGTAGAAGATGCTGCTTCGGATTTCGAGCAGGCACTGGACCATCTTGACCACATCCCGGTGGTTGACCTGTTCGATGCATTCTCTGATGTTCACGATGAAGCAGCCAAGGCGGCAAAAAAAGTGGACCTCGTTGAGGGTGCAGTTGATGCTGTTGACTCCAAAGAAATTAGCCGTCTAGAAAAGGCGCTTCGTGAGGCAGCGAAAGCAGGGGACGAAGCAGCAGAGTCGCTTGAATACGTCGACAAGGTTGCCGGGCACATGGAGGAAATTGGTGGTCTAATGGCTGCGGGAGGCGCCGTCGTGACAGCCGGACTTTCTGCTGCTGCTGTATCCGCATACGATATGGATCACTCTCTCGATCTTCTGCAGGCACGTGTCGGAGCTACAGACGCCGAAATGGTTTCTATGTCCAAGTCCGTAGAACAGCTTTTTACATCGGGATTGGTGGAAACACCACAGGAGGCCGCGGAGTCATTCGGGAGGTTTCGTGATTTATTAAAGGGAACCGATGATGATATTCGGAAAGTTGCTGAAGGCGCGGTATCTCTTGAAAAAATCTCGTTAGGGGACCTCGATCAAGACAGTATCGCTAAGGCACTTGATATGATGCAAAATCAATGGGGAACTGACGCAGTTAAGGGCCTCGATATGATTGCAAAAACATATGATGTTGCAAATGATAGGGCTGACGATCTACTTGATACCATATGGGAATACTCGCCGCAATTTAAAGAGGCTGGTATCAGTGCAGAGAAAATGATGGGGATGTTCGTGGCGGGTGCTGATAAGGCGTTTAATTTTGACAAACTCGGGGATGCCTTCAAAGAATCCTTTGGTATCCGCTTGAATAAGGCCTTAGATGAAAACGCATTGGGTGCACTTGAGGGAATATTCGGTAAGGATAAACTGTTCAAGATGCTCGATCAAATTAAAGCAGGCGGTAAAGAAGCGGAGCAGGCTATTATTGCGATAACAACTGGTATAGCATCAATTAAAGACCAAGGGTTACAGGACGACGTCTTATCCAAAGTGTTTGGCACACAATATGAAGATGTCGGTCGTGATGCATTAATGGCAATGCTTAATGCAGGCCCACTTGAGGATTTCGCTGGAAAGTCAGAAGTGATTGCCGACCAAGTGGCAAGTGATTGGCTGGCCATGGCTAATGAAATGCAGCTTGCCTTTAAACCAGTAGGGGACGCTGTCCTTGACATTGCCAAGCCTATCGTAAAACTTTTAGCAGACATTACAAAGGGCATCGGAGATTTTTCTAAGGAACATCCGTTAATAACTAAAATAGCAGTTGGATTTTTGATGGTTGTTGCAGCACTTGCATTGTTAGCTGCTCCACTTGTATTCCTTGCTGGAATATGGATGCCGGTACAAACTGGATTTGCAGCCATGTCCGCTGCCATGGGTGGGTTCGGAATAGCTTCACTTTCAGCTCTATGGCCGATCCTCTTGGTGATAGCCGCCGTAATCGCACTTATTGCTGCTGGCTGGTGGCTATACGAGAATTGGGATATGGTGAGTGCCTATCTGGTAGCCGCGTGGGAGTGGGTAAAGAACGCAGGAATAGCCGCTTGGGAAGGAATCTCAGCCTATCTCAATACCGTGATTGCTTTCTGGAAAGGCATCTTCACAGCCTTCACTCAGTTCATTACGGGAGACTGGTCAGGAGCGTGGGAGACGATCAAAACTACCTTCTTGAACGCATTCACCACAATCGACGGTTGGTTTGGCGGCTGGATCAGTGGCTTATTCGAGAGCGGACAGAAAATTATCACCACGATTGTGGATGGGATATTGTCTGTGAAGGATAAAGTTGCTGACGCACTCTCAAGCGTTTTTGAATGGGCGGATCAATTCTTGCCCCACTCGGACGCAGATTTAGGGCCATTCTCCCGACTCACAGACAGTGGTATGGCTATTCCGGAGACGATGGCGATCGGCGTTGAGGCATCTGGCGATTCGCTTGCTTCTGCTATGGAAAGTTCATTTAGCAAAGTTCCAAGTTATACACCTTCGCTCGCCAATACTGGAGTTGCGCAAGCTGCAGTTGGAGAGCAAAATGCTGGTTCAACATACGTTGATTTCCGACCAACAATTGCAGTCACTTTGCAGACAAACAGCATACAAAGCAAACAGGATGCGGATAATCTGGCCGAGCAGTTGGCAGAAATTCTTGCTGAAAAATTAGGACATGTCCTAGTTGGAACCGGAAATATTGCCCTTGAATAACCACAAGGTAAGGTCCAAAGAGGTATTTCTTGTAAAAAGGAGAATACCTCTTTGTTGATCTTTTTCAAGGGAGGTTACCGTTTTGGCAGCTATTGGCTTTCTAGGATTCATAGGAACCTTTATTTTTCTTGTACTTACCATTTTCTCGGCAGCAAGGGGGGATGGAAAAACTAAAAAACGATTCTATATAACTGTGGGTTTACTTACCGTAAGCGTAACGTCATTTGTTATTGCATCCACATCCGATACCGAGACAACGGTTCAGGTAAATACGACGCAGCAGAAGAGCGATAATAAACATGAAGAAGCACTTAAAACCATTGGCGTCGGATTTGCCCAATTCAAGCATCATTTCAACGAAGCAGGAAAAAATTTTAATTTTAATATTGATGATGATAATACGAAACTAGGAACCAAGACAGATTATATTGAGTCCATCCAAGTCAATATAACAGCTGAATATCAAATAACGATGGACATAGACAGAAAATCCGAAGGAATCACACATCTTGTCCTCAGTGGAAAGTCCAAGCAGAATGAAGAAGACATCGGCGTATTGATTCGCTTAATGGATTCAACAATTGCGGGGGTCGATAAATCACTGACTGAGGATGAACGAAAAAAGATTATAGGGCAATTGGGTTTTGAAACAAAAAATATGCAAGACATATGGTCATTAGATAAGAGTATTGTAAAAAATGGACTGGCATACTCTTTTATCTCATCAAAGGATGGAGAGGTAGCTTTGTCCATAGGAAAAGCAAAATAGTGAAGAAAACAAGTCATGACGCTCTTAAAAGGAAGAGCGTCTTTTCTATTGGGGGTAGGTGAGATGAAATCCAAACATCTTGAGTTCTGGTTGACCTGGAACAATAACGCTGAGAAGCTTCGCTTGCCTGTCCTGCCGCCAAAAATATCCGTGAAGATTGGTCACTCCTATACCGATATTGAGCTGGTCGCGGTAGGGGAAGCGACTATCATCGGTGATCCGCAGCTGGACGAGTATTCTTTCTCCACCATCTGGCCGGAAACGTACGACCCTGGGATTTGTGACTATGATGGATTCCCTTCCCCAGAAGAGTTTGTTGAAACGATCAAACGCTGGAAGAACTCAGGCTATCCGATCCGCTTTACAGTCACCGGCAGCTCTATTAACACTCCGGCCACCATACGAGACTTTTCCCACGAGTGGGATGGGTTTGATATAGAATTCAGTCTGACATTGAAGGAATACCGCTTTATTACGTTGGAAAGCACCAACGTGAATATCTCCTTCCAGACAGTGAACGGCGGGAAAATACGCCCCGATACTCGCTCAGCGAAAGTATCTTCCACAAAGGATAAAGAGAAAGAGAGCTTGGTTGACCAATACCTTTCCCGCGGGAAGCCAAAGCTGAAGAAGTGAGGTGTCCGCCATGCAGCCCAATTATCGATACGAGATTCGCATTCAAAAGCCCGGTAAAACGGCTCAACGAATTCCTTTCACCGAAGCCACATGGTCGGGCAGTCGGCAAGAAGCAAAGCGGACATTGGCGGTGAAAACAAATAGGGGACGGGATAAGTTTTGGCCGAAGATTGATGTTGAAGAAGGCGACTTAATGGAGCTGATCTCCTATTTTACTGGCTCGCCTCGCTCACTTTTTGCCGGGATGATTGTAGATCTCGGGAAAACATCGAAGGGTGATATCAATCCCGTTGCGTATGATCTTGGCTTTTACCTTCTGAATAATGACGTGGTGGAGGTCACAACAGGGGAAAGGTCCGATGCGCTGCTGACAAGGATGTTCCAGCAGGTGGGCATCCCAATCGGTCAAATCGGCCCGATGCCATACGTTGAGAAACAAGTCATCCGAAAAAGCCTTTGGGACGCGGTGGTGGACATCTTAAATCAGGTGTATCGCAGCAGCGGAATTCGCTACTGGTGCTGGCTTGAGCAAGGGAAAGTGTTCGTTGGAACCCAAAGAGGCCAGACAAAGCAGTGGAAGATCAGTCAGGGTACCAGCCTACTCGATGCGAGCCGCAAACGCTCCATCAGTGAAATGAGGACGGCGGTTAGGGTGGTAGGCAGCGACAACGAAAGCAGCTCGATCATGTATGAGCAGGTGGATCAGACCAACGCTAAGCGATACGGGAAAATGGTCAAAGTAATCGAGGTCCAGGATGAGAAAAAGGGGACAGCCTCGTCTCTTGCAAAGCAGGAATTGAGAAACCTGAACAAGGTAAAGGACGAAGCTTCCGTCAGCTCGCTGGGAATCGACGATATCATTGCCGGTACAAAGATCGAGGTGTTTGAGGAAATCACGCAGTTAAACGGGATTTACACTGTTTGGGGCGATAGCCATACGATTCGCCCAGGCTATCATGAGATGAAGTTACAGCTGCAGATGGAGGTGAGCCGTGCGTGAACGGGTTTCAAAAACTTGCCCATGTGCTTGGAGGGACGAATAAGTCAGATTTAAATTCAGTCCCAAAAGAAATGCGCCTTGAATTGGCTACCGTGCAGACCCCGCCCCCCAACCTGTCAATCCTTATCGATGGCATAAACAAACCATTCGGTAAGGATTTTCTTATGGTTGCAGAGCACCTTACAAGGCATTCGCGAATCGTCACCATCGTTCATGAGGAGCAGAAAGAGCGTGATTTGGGTGACAAGATGGAAAAGGACCTGCTGGATACGGATGACGATTCGCCATTACCTGAGCTCACAAAATTCTCCTACAGTTTTGTGGAGTTGAAATTTGAGGATGTCCTCAAAAAAGGGGACAGGGTTCTTGTTGCGTCAGTCGGTTCGCGTTATTACATCATCGATAGGGTGGTGCGACCATGAGTATTTTCCCTGAAATTATTGATCAGGTAGAACAACCACAAGCAACAGAAGAGCAGCAGCAACCCTCTCTGCGGACTTATTCATTTGACATTGAGCAGGGAGAATTTCTCCTACACCCGAATGGGAAACCGATCATCATCGATGGGGTAGAGGCTCTCCAACAAAATGCACAGAAGGCGTTGAGCACGGATCGCTACACCTACCCTATTTATACTTCCGCTTACGGCAATGAATTAAAGGAGCTGATCAGGGGCGAAGGTACTCGGGAATGGAAACAGGCAGAAGCAAAGCGCCTTGTTCGGGAAGCAGTGGAGTTTCTCTATGGTATCGATCGATGCGAGGGCTTCTCGTTTGAATGGATTGGAGCAGGCCTGAGAATAGGCTATTTTCTTGTCACAGATCAGGGGGCGATCCCGCAGGAGGTGATAGTCGAATGATAACAATTCCGACCGAAGATGAAATTTTTAACAGGCTTGTGGCAAAGTATCTGTCTATCGCTGGGCCTATGAATGTAGAGGAAGGGAGTATCCCACATGACTTTCTAAAACCTACCTCGATGGAACTTGCGGAGGCATACCGGTTTGTACTCGCGTTATACTACGCGCTTTGGGTGGAGTATGCGGAAGGTGAGAATCTTGACCTCGCGGTGAGTACACAGGGGATAGAGAGGAAGAAGGCTACAAAGGCTACCCTCCCTTCTCCGCAACTGAAACTCCAGGGGGCATCGACTGACATTATCAGAGCAGGCACTCGCTTTATGACAGAGGGAACAAACCCTCTATTTTTTGTTCTCCCGGAGGACGTCAGGCTGGATGGGTTGGGTAACGGGTTCGGACTGCTCATTGCTGAGGACGCCGGTCAGCAAGGTAATTTAAAGGCGGGAACAATTCTTCTCCCCGTGCAAACAGTAAACGGTTTGCAGTCGGTCGAGCTCCTCTCTGATTTGGAAGGTGGGGCAGATGAGGAATCGGATACAGAGTTACGGAGCCGATATTGGCAAAAGGTACGACGTCGGGCTACATCGGGCAACGCAGCACATTACATGGAGTGGGCTTTAGAGGTGCCGGGGGTAACTGCAGCACGGGTATTTGAGAACCTTGACGGCCCTAACACGGTACGCGTGGTGCTACTTGGTCAAAATGGTCTGCCGCCAGATGCCTCCATCGTAGAAGCAGCTAAGAAGCATATTCTTTCCCAACGACCACTCGGACCGGGTAATGATGGAATTTTTGTGGTTGCTGCCGTGGCCAAACCTTTCAATTTTTCCGCTAGTGTGAAGTTAGACAAAGGCTTTACCGTGGAAGAAATAGCGTCATCGTATAGCCTTGCAATAAACGATTATTTCTCCGATCTGCAGGAGTCGACAGATTCAGCAGACATGACGCGGACCATTATATGGACCAAATCGGGGGCCCTTCTGCACGGGATTAAAGGAGTATTGGATTACAACGGGTTGACGATCAATGGAGCAGCTGCCAATGCTACATTCGGCCCTGATGAAGTGCCGGTACTTGGGATGGTCACTCTTGAGGTGATGGCATGAGTCAGCGATTAATCAACCTTACCCCGCCGTACTACAAAAAGTCGAAGATCGCTAACGACATTCTAGGAGCAATCGAGTCAGAGTCGGATCGTTTCGTGGAGTTTGCGCTTGATGTGATCCGCCAAGGAAATCCACGTCTTGCCACTTGGGGGATTGGTCAGTGGGAAAAAGATATGAAACTCCCCGCCGTACCTAAGGAGACTACGATCGATCAACGTCGTGCGCGGGTACTATCACGCTTTGGGACACCTCCAGTTGTGACTCCACGGGAAATGGAAAGGCTGCTGTCTGAGTTTACGAGAAATCGAAACGCCAGGGTGGTTGAATACGGGCGAGAAAAGCGGTTTGCGGTTGAAATTGATATCGACAATGCGATTGATCTTGTGGGAATGGCTTCTGTTGCACAGGAGATGAAACCAAAGCATCTAACCTTTGAAGTAGCTCTCGGGGTGAAGGATGTCCTCACATTTCACGAGCAAGTGTTTATGACACAGAGGCGTTACCACAAACTGAACGAGCTTAGACTGGGGATGACCCTACTCAAATACGAAAACGAGGTGAAGGTCTGATGGACAGAGCATACATCGAACGTGCTGCAGGGGATCTACAGCGCCGGGTCTCGTCATTACGCGTGAATGATCAACTTGTCCAATTGAGCAGGGTTATCCAGAAGGGTGCAAGCGTTGAAGTGATTACGATTCCGATACAAGGAATGACCAAACTCACCTCACTGCAGTTGTTGGACGACCAAGGGGCACTTATCACGGAGCGAGAAGTTAACCTAGATGTAGTAGACGATCAGATCCTATCTTTCCGTTTCGAATTTGAAGTGAAGGGAGGCGCGATGTAATGGCATATCAAGCCAAACTGGATTGGAAACCTGACGATCAGGTAACGGAACGCGATGCCAACCGTTGGGAGAAGGGCATTGAGGACGCCCACATTAGTATAGAACAGCTCTCAGTAGACGTTTCGAATCTGCGAATTCGCATGACTACGCTGGAATCGATCCTGCCAGAAAACTTTCTGTATAACAAATTCGATGACGATCTTTCGACGGTCAATTCAATCCGTGTGATTCGTGGCTATTACAACGAATCGGCCAGCCGCTTGGAGGTGTAGGAAAAATGAGGAAACCTGCCAATAACGGCCATATGAGGAAGTGAGAAACAAGCGGTGAACTCTTGACTTGGGCACGCAAGACATTCCAATAGTTACAACCTAGCCAAGAAGATATTTGGCAAGTATCCCTACATCAAAGTGGAAGGAGAGATGAAATTTGGCGAACGGCGACTTAATTAAACTTGGTACGTTTTATTTGGCCGGAACAAAAAAAGCAAGACCGACAAAACCTTGGCGTAGTGACATGACACCACCGGGAGCGCCAAGTGTCGGTGATATCCCAAGTTTTTCTGCTGGTCAAACTATCGAAATCAGAGATACGGATGCTAGTGACGCTTATAAGATTCAGTGGCGAGAGGTAAATGACGGTGGTAAGAAATTACTTATCTCCGACCGTGTTTTGCTCGCTTCCGTTTCTTGGGGCGACCTCAACGCACAAGGTTTGGTTAGTGGAAAGACAATCACAATCGATGGACGGCAGTACAAGTTGCGTTTGCTTACGGGCGGTTCAAACTACAGAACGGGAACGGACGGTTACTCAGGTGGTACTCCGACAACCAACGAGTGGGACCGCATACTCGTCAACGAAGCTGGTTTCAGCGGTCTTCCAATACCTGCGGCCTCAGACCTGGACAGCATACAAAACTCGACCGACTTCAACAGTGTGCACAATCAATACTGGAACTGGTTTTACATGTACTCGTGGGCGCAGGAAGTCTATGCAGGGAACAGCGCCTTCCGCACTTTTCGCGGCAACCGTTCGGCTCGCTTCTGGAGCTACTACTACGACACGGATCGCTTCAACTATCTCGGGTGGCGCCCCGTCCTTGAAGTTCTGAACTCTGCCCCATCTGTGGCTCTGACAAACCCCGCTAATAATCAAACATTATCGGAAGGACAGGCAGTCTACACAGGCAACAACGATTTCACGATCCGCCTGATCGCAGACGACGCCGATCCGTCCGACGCGCTGGAGTACCAGGTTAAGCTGAACGGCGTGGTAAAAAAAGACTGGACTCCGATCACTCGCAATACACCCGTCGATTACACGTTCCTAAAAGCGGGCTACACGAAAGACCGTAACTCTTTCACGGTTACTGTCCGGGATTCGCAAGGCGGGCAGACCGTTTTCAATGGGTATCTGGACAAGGTGCAGGGCTTGCCGGTCAACGTTGTTTCTTCAGCATACCTCGTTTCGCGTATGTCACCGCCTGTTCGCTTGAATAATGGCTGGTTGGTTGCCTGCTTGATTGATAATGGAATTGCTATTAGCGGTGAGTCATGGATGCGTATGTACGTATCTAAAAACGACGGAAGGACATGGGAAGCTAAGGGGCGATGGGGATATACTACAGGATCATATACATTGCTTAATTCCCTTGTTACGAATGGGCAGTATGTGTACTTTGTTTTTGCTCCCACCGTAAACTCTACAATAAGATTGCAACGCTTCGACCCTGTGGCAAATACCTTTTTAGATAGTGCTGCTGTTGTTGTGCTTGATTCGATTGTCCAGACAACTATCAATTCAGTAACCCTTGCGATAACTCCAGACAAGACAAAACTCTGGTGGGCAGCCAGCACGAAAAACAGCACCTATCCGAACAGTTTCAACATCCGCACTGGTTCCATACCGATCAATGCGGACGGGACGTTAGGGACTCCGAGCGCGGTTAGGCAGGGGACGAGCTTAAACACCTCGACAGCGCATTACTATAATCCTACACTCTTAATACGAAACGGGAATCCTATAGTTATATGGGAATACTCGCAAAGCGGAGCTTACGGTTTTGGCGGACAATACTACCCGGGGTCGGGGACTTCATGGACAACCATTAATTTCACCGGAAGTAACTATACAGGTATTTATAAACTTTCATTTCCACAAACAAACCCGAGCGCTGCGGTAAGTGTGGATGGTGTAATTCATCTAGCTTGGCAAGGAGCGGACGGCGGCGATACGGTGACTCAGTGGATTCGATATACACGTTCGGCTGACGGCGGCGTAAGCTGGCTTACTGAACCAAAGAAACTCGTGAAAGGGACAAACGCCAGCGTTACGAGCGATAGGAACGGCAAGGTGTTCATCACCTACGAGGATGGCGGCTACATCAAGCGAATCGAGTCTACAGACGAATTTGCTACCTTCACAGGTCCGGTGATCGTCGAGCAAGGCTCTAATCCTACATCCCTGTATGACCCGATATTCTCGACACCCTTTTCCGTTCCGCCGACGATCTATCAGACGAGCTCTGCCGTCCGGTACTACGGCATCCTGAATCAGACGCCCACTGTTACTCTAACAACAAGTGATGGTCAGGTACTCACGGAAGGAGCAGTGTTTCGGGTTGAAGGCAGTGCATTAGATTTTGACGAATACAACAACGTGCTCATCAAATACCAAATTAATAACGGGCCAATACGGAACTTACAATCAGGCTTATCCGATGGGGTAACGCCTATTTCTTTTGCCCGGGGCCTTACCTACAAGAACAAGAGACTCTGGGATGGAGCCACGGATGTCACAGGAACTGATCTAGCGGAAAATGTGGATCATATTCTCAGGGTATGGGCAGAGGATGACCAGGGCGGAAAGAGCGCAGAGGTAACACGGAATTTCCGGGTAATACACAACCGACCTCCTGTAATCTCCGGATCCAACGAAGACCTAGGTACGATCATGGTCCCGCCAACGAAGACGTATACGGTCACGGAACCCGAGGCCAACCCTTTTACCGTCACAGAGAAAATCAACGGTACCGTGATCCGTTCATTCCCGGGCGTTGCTGGCCGTGATGAAACCGTTACGATCCCCCATGATTTGTGGATCAGGCTTGACCTGGACACGCCTCATACGTTGACTGTGGAGGCAACTGATAGTCAAGGCATGATGTCGACCAGGACCTTTATCTTCATCCGGACGGAGACACATATTGAGTTTCTGCTCAATTTTGACAACCCTGCTGTAGCCGCGCACTTTACCCCAGATGGAATGCCAAAGCGGGTACTCGTTACTCTGGAACGGTACCTACCACCTGGGGCATCAATTGAAAGCGTAAAAGTCTGCAACAATGCCCTTGACGCTGAACCGACCTGGGAGGATGCCACGGCAGCTGTAACGGCCGGCAGGGGTTATCTCTTCACCAACCAGACAAAAACGGCACAGGACTGGCGGATTGATATTTGGGTTGTCATCGCGAAGGGCACCGCCACTGAGCGAGTCAGACTGGACGGATTTGGAGGTGCGTTTGACTGATGAAGTTCCAAAACGTAAAGGATATCAGCAAAATTCGTGATGCCGAAAAGGAAACTCCAGAAGCGAAGATTGTGAGACTGGAAGCGGAAAACGCTGCACTGAAGGCAGAAAATGAAGCGCTAAGAGCAGATAGCCTCATGACCATGGAGGCAGTTGCAGAACTTTATGAGATGATTGTTGTTTTGCAATCAGGAGGAACACCATCATGAATGAAAAAATCATTGAACTTTACTACACCTTGGTAAAAAACGACCGGAGAGAGATAGAAAACGTACCTGAGAATATAAGGGGAGATGTACAGGCCCTATTGGATGCTGATGAAAATGTTGATTAGGTTATTATATTGGCTTATCACCTGGAAAGGAGGTGACACCATTATGGCTCTCGTCGATCTGTATGTTTGTTTGATCATCAATGACCGCCGAACCATAGACCAGGTTCCTTCAACAATAAAAGAAGATGTAATAGCAGAGCTTGCTGCCCTGGGTTTTGGAACCGATGGCAAGCCTCTAGCAGCGTAACGCCTCTCTCATCAGAGAAAAGGCGTTTTTTCATGCAGCACGACAGGAGCTCGCCCCGAACCGATCGGGGCTATTTTTCTGCCCCGAAGGGAGAGAGAGCACATGAAAGAATCAATCATATCTGGTGCAGCTGGCGCTTTTTTTGTTTCAGCTTTTCAGTTTTTTTACGGTGAAGGGCCAATTCGGTATTTAGCCCTTGTGTTGTACCTGTTGTTGATCGCGATGGACTGGGCAGCCGGTTACCGGGCTTCTAAGATCGATGGTTCTTACGCATCTGAATACGGAATCAACGGGGCCTTTCGGACAGCGTTTCTGCTCTTTATGCCCGCAGTAGGACATTTGATCGATAGTCTGCTCGGTACGCCCGGCATCGCGTTTATTTTTCTCACTGCCGCATTCGGCTTGCACATTTGGAAAAGCATGACGGCCAATGTTGTTCGGGCAGGCTGGGAGAAATGGGTGCCGGAGTGGGCACTAATAGCAGTGTCAGATGAAATCGAGCACAAGCTGGCACGCGCAATCAAACGTAGGCAGGAAAAAGAAAAATATTTGGACGGTGATAAGTCATGAAGATAGCGATAGATGCAGGACACGGGCCAGACACTCCCGGAAAGAGAACGCCGGACGACAGCATGCGGGAATTCCACTTCAACAGCGTCGTTGCCCGTTACGTCCGGGACGGATTGAAGCAATACGAAGGTGTAGAAGTCCTTTTCACCCACACCGACGACGGCAGCCGGGATGTGCCGTTGAAGGAACGCACAGACAAGGCAAATACTTGGAAGGCAGATGTATTCGTCTCCATCCACGCAAACGCCTTCGGCAACAACTGGAACGACGCTAACGGCATCGAGACGTTTGTCTATGCCTCGCGGCCTGCTGCAGCCGTGAAGCTGGCTGATGCCGTGCAGCGGGCAATTATCCGAGCCACAGGTCGCCACGATCGCGGGGTAAAGGCGGGCGACCTGCACGTTTTGCGCGAAACGAAAATGACGGCCATCCTGATTGAATGTGGGTTTATGACCAATCGGGAAGAGGCGGAGCTGCTCAAGGGCGACGAATATCGCCGGAAGTGTGCGGCAGCAATCGTCCAGGCCATTGCCGAGGTATACGGCTTAAAGAAGGCAGGAGCGGCCCCGTCAGCATCAGGCACACCCATAGCCGGACAAGCCCAGGCTACCGTCGAGCAGGCCCAGGAGTGGGCACGGCAGAGGAAAGCAGCTCAGGCGTTCATCGATCTGGCACCCGTGTATTGGCGGATCGGAGCTGAGCTAGGAATCCGTCCAGAAGTCAGCTACGCCCAAGCGGCGAAAGAGACAAGCTTCGGTCGGTTCGGCGGGGTACTATCCCGCGATTTCCATAACTGGTGCGGCCTGAAGACAACCAAGGGCGGCAGCAATACCGATCCCCTTGCACACGCTCGTTTCCCCAGCGACGAGGTTGGAGTCCTAGCACACCTACAGCACCTAGCCCTGTATGCCGGGGTGGAGGTAAAAGGCGAGATCGTCGACCCGAGACACTTCCCGTCAGTACGCGGGACAGCCAAGACAGTAGAATCACTCGGCGGGAAGTGGGCGCCAGCTGCGGAATATGGAAAGGAGATCGTAGACCTTCTGACCGGATTGTTTGCCACAAAAATATCCACACCACCTGATAAGTCTGTGGAAAAAGTAGCAATTGAGATCAATGGTGTCCGGCTCTCAGCTCAAGGATATCTTCGAAACGGTGTTTCTGTACTGCCGATTCGCTCTGTCTCGGAAGCTCTCGGGGTTACTCCGGAATGGGTGCCAGAGACAAAGCAGGTGCGAGTGAACGGAAAGGACCTAACGGCGACAATAGAAGCTGGCGTTGCCTATGCTCCAGCTCGAGAACTTGCTGTTGCCCTCGGCCTACAGGTGGAGTGGGATGGACCTACTAAAACCGTATTGCTGAAGAATCAGTGTGTTTGCAAAAACTAAAAAGCTGGGTATAGGAGCGACGAGGAAATATAAATCAAGCCCTCCTTCGGAGAAATCCGGGGGAGGATTTTTACTGTCAATTTAGACGGATCGGTAAGTCGGTATCTGTTTGTTATGTTAGCGGGTAAATACACAAGGTGGGGGAGGCTTGATTGAAGCTAAATGAGGCTAAAAGTTGTTAAAAAGTCACTTAGTACACCTAATAAAAGTAATAGCCATAGAACCTTCAAATGACTGGAATATAAATCAGAGTATTATGGTAGAGACAATACATCCATATTTTGCTATAATGTGTGTATAAAATACACAGATTTAAGATAAGTGGTCATGGTAAGTAGGGGGATAAGGATGTCCAAGCGAGATGATGATTCAATAAATCGCGCAAATGTTTATCCGGAAGACGAGCCTACTATTTTCGCGCATTTATGGGTAAGGTTTGTTTATACCGTAGTAGCTTGGTTCATACTAGGATTGGGGATCAATGCGGGGTTCTTTACGTCATTGATACTTTTTTTTACACCGTTAGCATTGGATTACTTGAAATTTAGACCAGACACAAAACCAAGATTATATATGAGACGAGTTGGTCTCGCTACTTGTGGTTTTTGGGCGGTGTTTGGGTTTATATCAATGACAGGTGTTTTTACCATCGTTCCAGAAGGTGAGAATCTAATGGTGATGGTTGCAAAGAACTTTGTGGTTTTCTCTGGTGAAACTTTTCCTGTAAAGATCATATGGTGTATTGTAGGGGTCAATGTATTTCTGACAGGGATTGATCCGTTTATTTACGAAAGCAAAATGGAGCAGCTCGTTATGGCCAGAAAAGAAACTGGATTGGAGGGATAATAATGAACGCGATGGTTACACTAAGGGAGATACTACCTATTGTTATACTTGTCGCTTATTCTTCCTTGTCAGTTGGTGCAATGATAAAATTGTACCATTATGGCGTTCGGGGTGCGTTATTGTTTTTTGCGTTTTTACTTCCTGTTGCCTTCACACTCATTAGTGTAGCCACAATCAAGGAAGTGGCCAAAGCGAAAGATTTACGCGGTCACAAAAAGTTTAGATTTTATATGTGGTGTTTAAAAGAGTCGCCTTGGCTAATGCCAATATTTGTTGCGATTATTGGAAAGTATCTCTCTGGCAAAAACTTTTTATTAAATACAAAGATTGATTTCAAAGATGTTTTTTACGACAATCACTTTAGAATAAAGATGTCATAGGATAGTCGAACCTATTATAAATTGAGAGTACTCCACTAAAAAGTGGGGTACTTTTTATATTTTCAGTTGTTATATAAGAAACAATTAAGCCGTTTCCAATTCAGCAAGGGATGGGAAACGGCATTCTCACTATGCTACCTACCTACTCAGTTTATAAAGCATATACTGATTTAAACTTACCCCCTCGAGCTCCGCCTGTATTGCAAGCTGCCGGTGTAATGACTTCGGCATGCGTAGGTTGATCTTACCGCTATATTCCCCCTGAGGTTCTGGAATCGGATCACCATGCTCCAGTTTGACTTCAAGCCAGCCACGCTTTGCTTCTTCCAGGTTAGTCAAGAGTTCCTCAACTGTTTCTCCGTGTGAATGGCAGCCATCCAACTCCAGATATGTGCCGTAATAGTAACGACCAGATTCATCGTCCATCGGTTTAATCACAAGTGTGTAGGGTAAACTAAGGTAATGATTCAGGTCTTTGTTTGCCATAATTTTTGGCCGGGGTTATCATAAGGGTGTGGAGAGGGGAGGCAGCTACCTCCCAATTCTCTCCAGTACGTCTTTCACGTACACCGCCTTGATGGGATTGTGTTTTGGTATCGTGATAACGTCTCCGTTCTTGTTTCGGAAATGATGGTGTGAGCCGACTACTCGAACCATTATGTATCCGTGGTATTCAAGGACTTTGGCGATTTCACTGAACCGAATCCCGTTGGGGCGGTTTTTCATCTTTTCGATGATTTTATCTACCCCTGCCATACTAACCTCCTTTCATCTCTATGGTACCATATTTAGTACTATATGTAAATCAGATTGGCGGGAAAATCTCCATAATACGTAACTCAAACTTGAATACAGAACAATTGTTCGCATATAATACAAACAAACGTTCCTATTCGGAGGCGAACAGAATGAAAAAGGAGCTGCAAAGAGCCATAGGACAGCAGCAACACATTGAAATTATTTATCTTGGAAGCGAAGGCAAGGCCACCAAGCGAACTATACGGCCGCTGCAGATTGCCGGAGATCGTCTGAAAGCGTACTGCCTGACACGGCGGGCACCAAGGGTCTTTGCCATTGGCAACATCCTTGCTGTTCAGCCGGTGGTGATCCAGCATGCTGCAGGATATTGAGCGGAAGGTTCTTCGAATCATCTACAACTACTCAACGATTCGTCGACGGCCACCTACCATCGATGTGATTTCCGTCAAGACTGGCCGAGATCGCGGTGGAGTAATGACTGTTTTGGAAGTTTTGGCCCGCGAGAAATATATCGAATGGAACCGATCAAATCCTGATCACATGGTCGTGATCGAGGGTTGGGAGCGAAAGGATGAAGTCAGATGGCGAGGAAGGTAGACAACCTATTTGGAGCAAGTCGTTTCGTTTTGCCTGAACACAAGGAACTGTATCTTCAGATCAAAGAGGATGAGAAATTATGCCCCATGCCGATTCTTGAACAGGATGAATTGGAGTCAATTCAGTACATCATCATGGATTCTGCCCGGTGCGACTATGCGATCACCGTAACGTGGTGGGAATCAGTGAAAGACGAGTTGGGCAAAGGTTGCAGCATGTGGGGGATTGTAAAGTGGATCGATACAAGCGCTCGGCGAATAAAGCTAGTCAATGATTCAAATGTCCAATGGATTCCCATGGATAGAATTTTTGGCGTCCAGGCATAAAATCTATCGTCCCAGCATACGCTCTAGTGTAGCGCGTAGGCGCAAGCGAGCGTTAGGCAAAAGTATGGCCTCCATCCTGAACGGGTAGGGGGCCTTGTTTTTGTTAAGCACCGTGTAACGACGCTCTGCTGACTGGTGTGCTGCTTACCGGTGTGTTACGCTGCACACTCGGGGGCGGCGTCATCTTTGCCATAAAAACAACATGTTGCTCTTCGCCAATACGCAAAGCATTTAGCGCGTGATATTTCGGCATCTTCACATAGTCTTCAACATTGTACGGAGCCAGTTCCTCGGCCAGCTCGCGAAACGTCTTTTTGCTCGCCCGGTACAGCGTGTAGTGCGGCCCGGCGCTGCGGATGATCTCGGCGAGGTCCGAGGGGATTTGCTCCCAACTGTGGAACATCCAGACGTACCCGACGCGCCACTTACGAGATTCCACAGCGGCTGACTTCCATGCGCGGGCGGAGCGGAGGAACTGGTGCGGCTCGTCGAACACAACAAAGAACGGGAACTGCTTCTCTTCCGGACGGAGTGTCATAGCCAGATCGATCTTGACGGACAGTAGGTTCACGATCAGATCGACTCCCTCGGGCCCAAGCGCGGTCTTTGGCACGTCAAAAATGACCGCATGCGGTTCTGACATGAGCGCGACCATGTCCAGGGAGTTGTCGGAATCGAAGCACTCCGCTAGGAACTCGTCACCTAGTATGGTATCCAACCGGTTTAAGATAGGGCCAAGTATTTGCCCACGCTTGCCATCGGACATCTCTCCGAAGTCGCAGAGGGTGGAGCGATGGATGCCCGCTGGCATCTTCTCAACGCACTCTTTGCGATATTCAGCGTCCTCAAATATACGTATAATCTCAGCCAACTTTGGCGTCTGCATCGCCATTATGGCGGCGCGCAGGTATCGGGCCGTTTGGGCCCCGGCCTCGTCGGTCGCCGAATTAAAAAAGCTGATCACGCTGTTTGCCAGTCGGTTTCGAGCCCGCGGTGAATACATGACCTCACAGAAGTCCAAGGCGATCGGCACGGTGCCGTCAATCCGAATCCGCTTTACCTTCTCGGGAGGCAGCACTGCCTGGACCTCGTTTCCGATTTCTCCCTTGGCCGGATCGATGGCCAATGCACCGAATCCATTCTTTACGGACTCAACGATTAGATTCGCTCCATAACCCCTGGTCTTGCCAGAACTCATCCCGCCGATGACGACCCGGGGTAGGCATAGCTCGTCGTGGTTGATGGTCGGGAAAAATACTGGTGTTTCCGCCCCTTTGTGTGTGACCGTTCCTAGACGCATCCCGCCGCTGGTGATCTCCGCCGGCACTCCGGTTTCCTGTATCTTCACACTGTCCAGGTGGTAGCGATCTTGCAGCGGGCGGGTAGGGAGAAGCAACAATCGAGATAACTCCGGGATGCTGAGATAGTCGCGCTGCAACCTTACGCCCATGGTACGACCAGCCATTTTGCGCCAGGTGCGCTCTGGATCCGTCTCGGTTGCGATCAGGTGATTGTCGCCGTCGAGCTCCCGGAAGGCCATGGTGACCATGCGCAGGATAGCTCGGGCCCGGGCTTTATCTGGGCATACTACGCCGATCCGCACTGATACGTCAAAGGCATCGCCGCGTGTCTTGTTTAAGGTTTCTGTCCGCAGCTTGCCGTCCCGGAGAATTGCAGCCCGTTCCCCGCCGTCAATATCGATGGGCTGTGGCTCCTCTCCGGTTATCAGCTCCGTCACCACGTCGATTGCAGTCAGGACAGTTTTTGTCGCCACCTTGAGAGCGGTCTTGGCAATCGTCCGCTTGTTCAAGGCGAACTTCTGCGGCATTTGACCAGATTTGAACTGTTCATAAGCGGCAGCTGCTGACTGGTACCAGTCCTTTTCCGCTGGTACGGCCAGCGTCTGCACATACACAGCGTCGCTGTCGTCAAGTGCGTTCAACGTCTCAAGCAGGGAGGAGAGCAGGCTGATTTCCCGCCGATCGACGCGTAGAGCGAACAGATAATGATAGTTAAGCTCTAGTGTTGCTGTGGCATCTGGAAGGGCAGTAAGGGGGTCGGAATTCTCCGTGATCGTGACGTTTGGCCAGGTAGATTCTATAGCTTTTCGAGCCAATGCCGCGGAGTCCCGGGGAACAGTCACGGTAAAGGATGTAACACCAGGCTTCAGCACCGTTTCAAAGGCCAGAAAGTGTTGCCGATCGATACCGCGCCCGTTCCAGCGCTCCAGCGGCGATCGGTACACACACAGGGTTTGAGCCAGCTGCTCGACGTGTCCGTTGTCAAGGCGAGAGTCCGGCGTAATACGGAGGTGGACTACTTCGCCATCATGGCTTTGCCCACACTCACCAGGATCTGCATGATCGCCGGAGCGAATTGCAGGCCGATGTACCCGACTGACGCCCACTTGAGCATTGCCAGACCCTTTGACCGTTGCCCCACCATTATCAGGAGGAAGCTGCCGCAGATCATCAGAAACGCTACCGGGTACGACACGCCCTGCACTAGCTCGATCAATGGATTGAACGCGCTGACGATCCGGTCGGCGATCCCCGCCGCGCTGGCTGGCTCCAAACGTAACACGTATGCTGCTGTTGCTCCGGCCAGGAGAGCGTTGATCTTCCGCTTTTGTCGCGGTGTCAGCACGCTCTCCGTTTGCGCGAAAAAATCTCTCCATGGCACCACCTCATACCGTTGACGTTTGACTTTTGGCAGCGATACCGTCAAAAACACCGTTTACCTCCCCTTTCTGATGGGCATACTGTTCGCAAAAGGAGGTCGATCGTATGCCGCTGCTTGTATATGCCGGTTACGCTCTGGGCGCAGCTGGAACCGGAATCCTGATCGTAAAAGTGCTGACTGACCTTGGTGTGATTCCGCCAGGTGGGTTTTGACTACCGTCCCCCGGGGCGGTTTTCTTTTTGCGCACGTTGCGCCTGCAGGGATAGTACCGTATGCTTTAGCCGGTCTTTGACCCACTTGCTAAAGTTGATCGATCTGGCGTACTCCCAGCATGCACGTTCCAATGGGTCGTCAATGTTGAAAGCGATCTGCTTGCGCTCAGTTGCCATGCATCACACCTCCCACTGTTTTGGTCTACTCGGCAACGCTATGGTGAAGAGCGCTCCGGCCTGGTGTGTTACTATCCGATGCGGCAGGGATTGTCCAATATCACTACTTTTTTAGTGGTTTTGGTCTGTGATTTTGAATATTTGTCCAAACTGGTAATTGAGGTGATTACATGCCAGGATGGGGATTGGGCAAGAAGCGGAGCAAACTTGGTTCTTGGATGGATCAGAACGGAATATCACAAGTTTGGTTAAGAAAAGAAACCGGCTTGAGCCAAGAGACAGTTAGAAGACTGGTAAATGAAGATCGAGGCCATCACTCAACCACAATGAAAAAGGTACTTGCTGCACTACGGAAAAAGGATCCGAACCTAAAACAGGAGGATTTCTGGCCAATGTGAAAAGCCCCCTCTCAGTCGAGAAGGGGCATTTTGATGTTATCATGTAAGTTCATACGGCAATGAACTAAGTCCCTCCGCGATCCAATCCGCCGAGAACATTCACAACTCTGTGACTTCCCTCAACTATGACACAAAAGGCGAAAACGTTCAGTTCAAGATGCAAAACGGCAACTCCTACTCAAGTCGATAATCTACTCCTATCGATTATGCTCCAACTACAAGTTTTTTTAATCATATTGGTCATGGTAGGGAGTCTGTGCGCTTTTTTATGGGGGAGCGATCCCCAGGGTCAGTTGAAGCAATCCCACAAGGAAAGGGTGTACAAGGCGGCGACCGTCAGCTTTCATTAGCCGAGTCTTATGATGGGCAGCGTTGGTCGTTGCCGGAGAAAACATGCTGAAATTGAAGGTTTTTCTCATCTGCCTGGCTGTTATGCTGATCCTTTTCTCCGCTATTGGGGCATACGAGATGTATGCCATGGAACGAGCCATTGCCCGCAGCATTTACGCGGACGCCTTTGATGACATGCAGGATATTGGCTATCTGGAGCCGCAACTGGCTGATTATTATGTTCAAAGGATGCGAGACTTGGGGTGGGACGTCTCTGGGGACGCCTTCTCCGGGAGTCATCCGCGGATGGAAGGCATACGGGCCCGAAAGGAACGAAACGAAATGGTCACCCTCTCGCTTTCTGTTTATCCATCACGTCTTTCTCAGTGGATGAATCGGTTTGTGGAGGGGGAGAAGGCCTTTACGTTTACCGGAAGCCGTCCTTCCGAGTATTTTGACCCGGGGTGGTAACTATGAACAAAATCCTTGCAATCCTGGGACTGATGGTACTGGTACTGCCGCTGACCGTCCACGTATTAATGACAGGTCCCGATAATCTGTTGGCTGTGAGTATGCAGTTTTTCGAAAAGCTTCTGCATAATGTGACAAGGTTCGGTACCGAGTGATGGGACAAGTCATCACAGTATTTTTGCAGGTGATGGTGCTGCTATTGGTTCCGATGGGCATTTTGCAGGTCCACACAGTGGTTCAAACGCATAACGAATTACTGGAGGTAAGCGCCGCCGCAACAAAATACATCAGTAATCACGGAGGCCGAGGGGATGCGGAGGTATTGGGGAAAGTCCGTGCCTTTATGTCACAGGAACTCGCAGAAAAATCGTTAACCCTTTCAGAAGAGGAATTGATCATCCACATTCAGCGGAGTCGGGCAGCAGACCCTGTTCTGTGGAGCCACGAAGACGAATTTGTCCTTCAGGCAGAGCTTCCGTTTCCTCTCTTTGTATCTTGGCTTCCCGGCGAGAAAACGATGAGAGTTGTGCGGCATGGGACGGTGAACATGATGGACTATGATTTGTAGTCACTCTGTACACTTCAGAGCTTTACGGCGTTTGATCGTGGTCGCTGATCGTTTCACTGAATGAAACATCGACCAATAGATTGTTTGGTGATGCTAGATCTGCGGCGTATTTTGCATACGATTCCGGAGGGATATGTACGGGAATAAACATATTGTCCATTTCGGCGCTGCTGTTCTTTCTATTAATAGGTGTATTTGTGGTCGATGCCGATCTGGCGATGCAGAAAAAAACGGAAGTCAAAATGTTGTTGGAACTGTCCAATCATCACGCCACTTTTGCGATAAATCCGGTTTTGAAGACCGAAGGCGTCATTGACTTACTAGAAAAAGAAGCGTTAGATCGGTTCGACAGGCGCATGCTGGAAAACGGCGGATATCGTCGGGAAGGCAACAAGTATCTTCCGTCCGGGCACAGCGTTACGACGGATTCATTGTCATTTGTACGGCATTACATCGATTTTGTATCATGGCGAAACGACCACCAGCTATTTCTCCGTTTCAATGGATCGGACTTCTCGCTCGACAGGGTTGTTACAGGAGCCAGAAGGCCAGCGGGAGGACTCCTGCAAATCACGGTAATGACGGAAAAAGGAGAAGAGCTCCGGCTGGCCCCAAAAACGATGGTAGGCCCCTCTCATATCGTCGTTGCCTATGTGAATGAACGCCCTTTTGTTCCCGTGCTGCCAGCACATGCTTTTCCGGTGGTCAGCGTAGAGGAGGTCAAATGGTGAAAAAAGAGTTGGCGAGAGAGAGCATTTCCTGATCCAAATCATATAGAGCTGGCTCCATTTTAGCGACTGCAAAACAAATGCGGTCGCTTTGTTTTTTCATCCGAGGTTTTTATCTGACCAATCCAACTACGAAGTACCCAACACCAAAATCCCCAGTCTGAGGTCCCCCTTCACAAGGTATTCAGCACGAAGACCCAGCCACGAAGTACCCAGCTACAAATGCTTCCAACCACGAAGTACCCAGCTACGAAATACTCAGTCACGAAGTACCTAGTCACGAAGTATCCAGCAACGAAGCATCCAGCACGAAGCACCCAGTCACAGAGTACCTAGCCAGGGTCCCAGCCCAAGATCCCGTCTTCGTCCCGCTACGAATCTATATCCTTTCCATATACCATAACAAGGAAATCGATACTTTTGAGAATGGGGCCTCTGTGTTAGCATAACGTCATAGTATCGCTGTCATGATGTATGGCTGATTGCGGAGGCGGTGTTCATGCTCGTTAAAAAGAAAGAAGCTGCCGTAACCCTTTTGTCCTCGGTGCAGTGGCTTTTTTTTATTTTTGCCAACACAGTTGTCGTGCCCATAACGGTCGGAGCGGCGTTTCAGCTTTCTGCGGAAGCGATTGAGGCGACGATCCGGTGCTCTTTTTTATTCACCGGCATCGCCTGCATTCTGCAAGGGTGGATCGGACATCGCTATCCGATCCTGGAGAGCCATTCCGGCCTGATGTGGGGACTCATCCTCAATATGGGTCTGTCCGCATCGGCGCTTGGAATGGATATACATGCGGTCGGGGGAGGAATCGCGACGGGGATTTTGCTGGCAGGTGCCACGATCATCCTGCTGGCTGTATTCAACCTCCTTCCGCTCGTACAAAAAATCATTACACCCATGGTGATGAGTGTCTATCTCTTCCTGTTGACCTTTCAGCTCATTTTTATTTTTTTCAAAGGAATGTTTATCACAACCGCGCAGGGCACCGTGGACATTCCAGTCGCGCTGTTCTCCATCGGGGTCGTCGTTTTCGTGAGTGTCTTGAAGATCAAAGGCAAAAAAGGATTGGGCAATTTTTCGATACTCATCGGCATGGTTGTCGGTTGGGCTCTCTATCGGATGCTGTTTCCGTCCGATCTTCCGACTCCGAGCAATGCGGACGTTACTTTCCGCATGTTCCCCTTCGGCTTTCCCAATCTGGAGTACGGAATCATTGCTGTCTCATTTTTTGCGGGACTGCTGAATCTGACCAATACGTTTGTTTCCATACAAGCTGCTGCCGACATTTACAAGGAGCAGGCGGACAATCGTCAATACAGGCGATCTACTCTCGTTACGGGCATTTTTGCTTTGATTTCGGCTATTTTTGGCTTGGTGCCGTATACTCCTTTTACGTCTTCCATCGGATTTCTGCAAAGCACCCAGCTGCTGAACCGAAAGCCGTTCATTATTAGCGGAATCATGTTCGCGTTTCTCGGGGTTATCCCGCCACTCAGCGCTTTTCTCGGAACGATGCCTCTGACCGTGGGCAATGCGGTCTTATTGGTTGCTTACCTTCAATTGTTCGGGACAGCGCTGCATACCATCAAAGGTACGATTTTTACGTCGGAGACGATCTTTCGGATTGCCGCTCCGGTGTTGATTGGCGTCAGTATCATGAATGTTCAGCCAGCCTTTTTCGGCAGCCTGCCTGTTTTGCTTCAGCCCGTCATCTCCAATGGTCTGATCATGGGCGTGTTTTTATCCATCCTGATGGAAAAGCTGGTCGACTGGGACAAATTGCTCGCCAAAATCGAAGTCAAACAAGAAGCAGGCCGCTCGTAAGCGGCTTCAGGCTGTCGAGAAACCCCACAATATGTTGGAGTTTCTTCTTTCATAACAATAAAATTGAGCACGAAGTGCTGGAAGTCTTAGATAGCACCACACCTAACATGCCTTTGCAAGGTGGAGTGCTATCTTTTTTATATTTTGAACGGTTGCTGTCAGCAACGCTTGCTCTTGGACATTTTCACGTCCGCGCAACCTACAATAGCGAAGTCCATGCAGTTCTTTGGCATCTGCAAAACTTCGCTCTATCGTTTGGTATCTCAACCTGTATAGGTATTTTCCTGACTTACTTAAGCGGTTCTGTCGAACCCATTCTTTACTCTCTTCCCATACATGCCTGGTTATCACCTTTTGGTGATTTTTTGACCGTGTACACATAGTGAGCATCGGACATGCCTTACATATTTCTTTATTTGACTTATACATTCTGTATCCGTTACGGTCAGTTGTCGAATAAGCAAGCTCATGTTTTTGGGGGCAAATATAGACATTCTTTTCGGGATCATATTTAAACCGCCATTTGGCGATAAGGCCTTTAACAGGTGAAAAAGCTCGATGGCCAATGACGGCAAAGATATTTAGATCGTGCAGAGCCTTGCAGATTGGAGTAGTTAAATAGCCAGCATCCAATGCAACGGCTTCAATGGTATCTGTAAACCCAAACTTCTCAATTTGGTGTTGTAGCCGATCTACATAAGGAACAGAATCATGAACGTTACCCGCAGTCACGTGTACATCAGTTATGATATTGTACTTATGATCGACTGTCCGATGATCGAGATAGAAAAAGCCTTCAGGCTTTCCGTCACGAACCATGTAACCACTGTCCGGATCAGTAGTACTCACCTTGATTTCCTTTTCTTCCTTCACATCCTCTCTAGGCTTCAATCCTTTTTTCCGTGTGCTTCACGGTCTTCATTAATGGCTGCTTCTAAATCACTAAGGTAGGCTCGACTAGATTTTTCAATAACATGCTTCTTAAATTTACGTTTGTTCGCATTTGCTTTCAGATGAGTGGAATCACTTATCAAAACACGTCCGCCAACCATGCGATGTTGGATAGCAAGGCGAACGATTTCATCAAAAATCTCTTGGAAAACATTTGTGTTTTTAAAACGAGTTCGACGATTCCAACTGATGGTAGTGTGGTCTGGAACTCGATCTGTTAGTGAAAGGCCAAGAAACCAGCGGTAAGCAATATTCGTCTGAATTTCCTTTTCGAGTTGTCTTTCTGACCGGATACCGTAAAGGTATCCAATGAAAATCATTTTAAATAAAACCACCGGATCAATGGCTGGTCTACCGTTATCTTCACAATAGTATTGGCGTACTTTTTCTCGGATGAAAGAGAAGTCTACATGCTTTTGAATAACTCGTAGCAAATGGTCCTCCGGGACCAACTCATCAAGGCATACAAATTCATATTGCATTTGTTGCTTTTTTTCATTAGAGGAAAGCACAATAATCACCCGCCAGTAAATGTAATTACAAGAATATTATAACACATTAACGCGGTGTCGTCATAAAATACAGGGAAATAAAAATGGCTGTCGACTTTCTCGACAGCCTGAGGCCGCTCGTAAGCGGCTTTTCTTTTTTTACAGCCCGGACTGAAGGGACCGAAATAGACAGTCTGTAGGAGCGAATAACCAAGAGCGAGGATTATAAACAGTCTGTAGGAGCGAATAACCAAGAGCGAGGATTATAAACAGTCTGTAGGAGCGAATAACCAAGACCGAGGATCAATAAACAGTCTGTAGGAGCGGATAACCAAGACCGAGGATTAATAAACAGTCTGTAGGAGCGGATAACCAAGACCGAGGATTAATAAACAGTCTGTAGGAGCGGATAACCAAGACCAAGGTTAAATAAACAAGCCCATGGGAGCCAATAAACAAGACTGAGGATCAAAATAAACAACTCTGAGCGATCGAACGAAGCACCTGTAAGCAAGCCCCAATATGATATGGTAAGGAGAGAGAATAGAAGTGATGGGTAAAAGGAGAAACGTAACATGGATGTCAGGCAGCTGCGTTACTTTATTGCCATTGCGGAGGAAGAGAATCTGACTGCTGCAGCGAAGCGGCTTCATATGTCCCAGCCCCCGCTCAGCCAACAGCTCGCGCAAATGGAAGAGGAGCTCGGGGTCCCCTTATTGATTCGCAAGGGAAGGAGGATGGAGCTGACCGAAGCGGGTGCGGAACTATACCGGCATGCCTTGCAGATCGTCAGGCAGATGGAGGAATCTGCTGTAAAAGTGAAGGAAGCGGGAATGGGTGTAAGAGGAAGGCTGCGCATCGGGGTAAATACATTGTCCGTGCCGGAACTGCCAGGGCTTCTGATGGACTTTCAGAGAGCCTATCCATATGTCACCTACAAAATTCAGCAAAATGAGACTACGCATCTATGCCAGTTGTTGCGAGACAGAGTGATCGATCTTGCGTTTATTCGTTTTCCGATCGATCTTTCTGATTTTTCTGTCCTGCATTATCAAACAGATACGTTCTATTATATTACCTCTAGTGAAGAAAGCCGTTTACATAGCGAACCGGTCACGCTGGAGGCCATCAGGGCTCAGCCGCTTATTTTGCCGAGCACCTCCGGCTCCGGTCTCTTTCATTATATTATGGAGCAATTTGCGAAACAGAATATCACTCCGAATGTACGCTGTGAATGCTCAGATATTCTGTTGCTGGGAGAACTGGTTGAAGCGGGCTTCGGAAGCTCGATCGTTCCCAAAAGCGTGTTTGAGTACTTGCAGAGAAATCATATTCATGCGTACGAAATAAAGGAGACCGATTTGGCAGCGAGCTACGGGATTATCTGGAACAAGGATGCCTATCTGGGGAAACCCGCCGAACATTTCATCAAAATGGTATCCGGTATGGCCCAGGAGGGAGGACCCAGTAGCCTCACTCTATAAACAGTGGAGATCCACTCTGTTTCTACAGGTTTCGTCATGATTCGACGGATTGTTCTGCCCCTCTCAATCTCTTGAGCAGAAGCTATTTTGATGGAACAAACACAGATGAGCCAACGCCTGATAATGGAAGCGCTACCAGCAATAATTTGCCTACATTTCCGTTAATATTCTGTAAACAGGCAGGAATGATCTGCTTTTTGTCGAAATACGTTTACAGTACCATCGTGTAACAGCATGATCTTTTTTGCAAGCATTCAACAGGCTGAACCTCATCGTGGAAATTCATTCAAAAGAGTTTGTTCAAAAGGCTGACCACGCTTTGCTTTTTGAATATTCTCTCAGAGAAGTGAGGGTTGCATATGACTGTGAGTACATCTACTTTCCAGTCCACTCCCCGTCGCTGGCGGGAAGTTGAAGCTCAGTTGGGTATCGCCGTGCCGCGCTCCTTGCGGTCAGACACGTCGGCTCTGCTGTTTCTGGAAGGCGTCGCTGCAACACCCATGCTGGACAAAGAAGAAGAGTTGGACTGCCTGATTCGCTATCAGCGTGACGGAGACCTGGCTGCTCGTGAGACACTCGTGCGTGCCTATCTTCGGTACGTAGTCAGCACGGCTTTGCGCCATCTTCGAAAGGGAATGCCCTTCCTGGATTTGATACAGGAAGGAACGATTGGTCTGTTTACTGCCATTGACAAATTTGACGTGGAACGCGGTGTTCGCCTTTACCATTATTCGCACTGGTGGATATCTCAGGCGATTACCCGGGCGATCAATGACAAGGGTGCATTGATTCGGATTCCTGTGCACATGCATGAGCAAATTCGGCAGTACCAAAAACAGGTGCTTCAGTTGGCCCATCTGCTCAGCCGTACGCCGGACCGACAGGAGATTGCCGCCTTGTTGGAGCTGCCTCTGGAAAAAGTGGAGGCGATTGAGTTTGCGTTGATGCTGAAAATGGAGTCGATTGATGACGAGCCGGATTCCGACAGCTTATGGGCAGAGCATGAGGATGAATACCTCAGCTATGCGGAAATTGTCGACGACCCGGAGACGTCGCTGGACGACTGGATTGAAAAGGTCGATCTTCGCTCCCAGATGCATGCCGCGCTGGAAAGGCTCAGCCCGCGCGCACAGGAGATTATCGCCATGCGCTACGGACTCTACAACGATCAGGTATACACCTTGGAAGAGGTCGGGAAGATGTTTGGCCTCACCCGCGAGCGGATTCGCCAGATCGAAGCGACGACGATTGATCGGCTGCGCAAGCAAAAAGGCTCTCGCGTCCTGAAGGATTATTTGACCTGACGAGCTTACTTAAAAAACACACTTTGCATATTCACCCCCTTGTCTGGAAGAAGGGGGTTTTTTTGCGTGTTGGTAAAAGGGGTACACTTACAAGCAGGGCTCGCTTGAGAAGTCCGGCCCTTCTTGTGGTAAACTGGTAGGAACATACTCTTCATTTCATCTATGAGAAGGAGGATCGCTTTATGAGCGATTATTTGATAAGAGCAACCGGATTTAACGGACATGTCCGCGCTTTTGCTGCTCGGACGACGAATGCCGTCGAGGAAATGCGCAGACGCCACGACATGTGGAATACGGCAGCTGCTGCTGCAGGCAGGACCTTGACCGCAACGCTGATGATGGGGGCGATGCTGAAAGGCGAGGAGCGAATTTCTGTAAAAATCAAAGGCGGAGGTCCGATCGGGCAGATCGTGGCAGAGGCCAATGCCCACGGGGAAGGAATTGCCTATGTGACGAATCCCCACGTGCACTTTGAGCTGAACGAGAAAGGGAAGCTCGACGTAGCCCGCGCGGTAGGAACAGATGGTTTTCTCAATGTGGCGAAGGACCTGGGCATGAAAGAACCATACCGCGGCAGCTCTCCGATCGTATCCGGCGAGATTGGCGAAGATTTCACCTACTATTTTGCGAGCTCAGAACAGACGCCTTCCGCGGTCGGCGTAGGGGTGCTGGTCAATCCGCAAGACCGCTCCGTACTGGCTGCGGGCGGCTTTATTCTTCAGCTGCTGCCGAACACGCCAGATGATGTGATCGCGCAAATCGAAGAGCGCTTGGGCCAAATCCCGCAAATCTCCCGGATGATCGCGGATCAGCTGTCACCTGAAGAAATTCTGGCAAAAGTGTTGGATGAGCCGAAAATTCTCAGCCGTACCGAAATTCACTTTACGTGCTCCTGCTCTCACGAAAAGGTAAAAAGCGCGTTGATCAGCCTCGGAAAAGATGAGATGGACAGCATCATTTCCGAACAGGGCGAAGCAGAGGCTCACTGCCATTTCTGCAACGAGCGATACCTATTCGAGAAGCCGGAATTGGAGGAAATTCGCAGGAACATGTAAATGGCAGCCTCATTTCTGGCACTCCGGGATAGAGAAGCAGTCGGTCCCGAGGTACAGGGGTTGGTGACTTCGTGCGTTTGCGGTCCGTCCTCTTTGTCCTGCTAACTTTGTCCTGCTTGCGCTCCGCTGTATCCGTTTTGCGGCGGTACAAGTCTCAGCTCTGTTTTTGAATCGTTTGGAAAAGCAAGGGAGGAGATGGCGTGAACAATACAAAGACGCTGTGGGGATTGATTGCCGCCCTGGTGCTGCTGCTTTTGGCAGTGAGCTGGTCGTGGTACCAGTCCGCTGCCAAGCTGCATACGGCAGCCGTGGTGGGAGATCGGACGATCAGCGAGGCCGACTGGATCGAGATGTTGAAGGAAAAGCACGGCCAGCAGGTGCTTGCTGATATGATCAATCGGGAGGCCGTCTTTCAGGAGGCGAAGCGGCTGGGAATCACGATTGATCCCAAACGAATCAGCAAAGAAATGGACCAAATCCGGGAGAGCTACGGAAGCCAGACAGACAGCGAGTTTCGCGATGCCCTGAAGCAGCAGGGAGGCACGACTCCAGAAGCTGTAGAGCAGGAAATCACCTATCAAATGCTGTTGCAGGAGCTGGCTATCCAGGATATTTCCATTTCCGACGAAGAACTGCGGACGTACTACGCCACCCACGCTGACCGCTACACCCATCCGATGAAAGTGAGATTGTGGCAAATCGTCGTCGCTTCCCGCGAGGAATCCGAGCAGGTGCTGCAGGAATTGAAAAACGGGGCCAATTTTGCCACGCTCGCCAAGGAACGCTCCATCGATCCGCTCACGGCGCCAAACGGCGGGGATGCGGGCTGGGTCTCGCTTACAGACAGCAGCCTCACCGACGAGGCCAAAACCATTCTCTCTTCTCTGGAGCTGGAGAAAAACAGCCCTCCGGTGGAGAGCGGCGGGAAATACTACATTTATCGGCTTTCGGACCGGAAAGAAGCGGAGCAGATTACATTCGAGCAGGCGAAGGAAGACATTCGCAGGGAAATGGCATTGGCACAGGTTGAATCCCTCGATGCCGTACTGGAGCGATTGCGCCAATCCGTCGGGGTGAAGAATGGGCAAATGCCCAATTGACCTGATGGGCTTTCATTGATATAATTAACCAATAAAACCTACCAATTTACTCGGTTATTAAAAGGGGGACGGAGACATGCGTGTTGCCAATTCGATTACGGATTTGATCGGTTATACACCTCTGGTAAAGCTGAACCGGGTTGTCAGCGAAGACATGGCAGACATTTACCTGAAGCTGGAGTTCTTCAATCCGGGCAGCAGTGTCAAAGACAGGATTGCACTGGCCATGATTGAGGCAGCCGAGGCAGAGGGGAAACTGAAACCGGGCGATACCATCATTGAACCTACGAGCGGAAATACCGGTATCGGCCTGGCAATGGTAGCAGCTGCCAAAGGGTATCGGGCTATTTTGGTCATGCCTGAGACGATGAGTATGGAACGGCGCAATCTGCTCCGGGCGTATGGAGCTGAGCTGGTACTGACGCCTGGCGCAGAAGGAATGGGCGGAGCGATCCGAAAAGCGGAGGAGCTGGTTAAGGAGAACCCTTCCTATTTTATTCCGCAGCAGTTTAAAAATCCGGCCAATCCAAAGGTTCACCGTGAGACGACGGGACAAGAGCTGCTGGAGCAGGGCAAAGAGATTGGCGGCATCGACGCATTTATCTCCGGTGTCGGGACCGGTGGTACGATTACGGGCGTAGGTCAAGTGCTGCGCGAGAATTTTCCGGGCGTGCAGATCATCGCAGTCGAGCCGGCAGCTTCCCCTGTTCTCTCTGGAGGCAAGCCAGGTCCTCACAAGATTCAAGGAATCGGTGCCGGTTTTGTCCCCGATACGCTGGATACCGAGATTTACGACGAGATTATCAAGGTCGAAAACGAAGAAGCCTTTGAAACGGCCCGCAATGTAGCCCGCAACGAAGGAATTCTCGGCGGCATTTCTTCGGGAGCTGCCATTTATGCTGCGTTCAAGGTGGCCCAAAGGCTGGGCAAGGGGAAAAAGGTAGTAGTCGTCATTCCGAGCAACGGAGAACGCTACCTCTCCACTCCGCTGTATCAATTCGAAGAATAAGGACATCACAAAATGGCAAACAGAACGTCGGCTTCGGCCGGCGTCTTTTTTATGTACCGAAAAGGCTCTGTTTGGAAACAGTGGGGCGGGCTTTCCCGTGCAAAGTGACGACGGCAACCGCAGCCTAGAAGCAAGCCGTTTGGCAACAAACAGGAGCCAAGGACATTGGCAACAACAAACAGCTAAGGACATTGGCAACAAACAGCTAAGGACAAGGGCAGCGGTTATGATATGCTAGTGCTAGATGTTTTTAGTATGCATACCGGAGTGTGAACCTTGTGATCGTGCCTTCCTTTTCCGATCTGACCCAATATGCAGCTTCTTATCCTTACGTCCCGTTAGCAAAGCGTGTGGCATGGCCGGACAGCCTGGACCCCTGGGACCTTCTGCAAGCTCTGCAGCCGTCCTTGGAGGGGGCTGTACTCCTGGAAAGCGGCCGTGCAGGACGCTACACCTATCTCGCCTGTCAGCCGATCGCAACAGTCAGCAGCAGGAACAACTATACGGTGGTTGCTTATGCGGACGAGCGGACTGAGGCTCTCGAGGGAGAAAATCCGTTGGATGCGCTGCGGCGCTTTTTGGCCCGCTACCGGACACCGGCCATCCCGGACTTTCCCGACTTTTACGGAGGAGCAGTCGGCTACCTCAGCTACGAGATGAACCGCTTTTTTGAACCGGGCCTGCCGCAGATTGCCCTGGACGACTTACAGCTGCCCGATCTGTATGTTATGATAATGCAAGACGTTTTTGTCTTTGATCATGCGACACGTGAATGCTTTTGTCTGACGCATTTGCCCTCCGGTTCATTGACGGAAGATTCGTACCACGCTGCGCGGATTCGGCTGGAACGGCTGGCCGAGGAGCTGGATCGCGTTGCCTTGGCGGAAAAAGGCGAGGACGGCAGCGATTGGGATGCCTTGCGAAAACGCCCTCTGGAGTCCAAGGAACCTGTGCAGGTATCGTTTGCCCAGGAGCAGTTTGAGGAAGCGGTACGCCGGGTCCAGTCCTACATTTCGGCTGGCGACGTCTTTCAGGTGAACCTCTCTGTACGCCAGAGCAAGCCGATGCAAGTGTCGGCCCCGGAAGTGTACGATGTCCTTCGCAAGCTGAACCCGTCCCCTTACATGGGCTACCTCCATTTTCCCGAATTTCAGCTGGTCAGCGCCTCGCCGGAGCTGCTCATCAAGGCGAAGGGCGGAAAGGTCAGCACGCGCCCGATCGCCGGGACAAGACCCCGCGGGAAAAATGAGGCAGAGGACAACGCGCTCGTGCAAGAGCTGGTCGAAAACGAGAAGGAGAGGGCCGAGCACGTCATGCTGGTCGACCTGGAGCGAAACGATCTCGGGCGGGTCAGCCGCTATGGCAGCGTGCACGTCAGCGAGTTCATGGTCGTGGAAAAATACTCGCATGTCATGCATATCGTCTCTCACGTGGAAGGGGAGCTGGCGGAGGACAAGGATGCCTTTGACGCTGTGGCAGCCGCTTTTCCGGGCGGGACAATCACAGGAGCGCCCAAAGTCAGGACGATGGAAATCATCGAGGAGCTGGAGCCCGTCAAACGCGGCGTCTACACCGGTTCCATCGGCTGGTTTGGCTTTCACGGTGACGTGGAGACCAACATCGCGATCCGTACGATGGTCGTCAAGGACGGTATGGCGCATGTACAGGCAGGTGCAGGGATCGTCATTGATTCCAAGCCGCAAGCGGAGTATCTCGAGTCGCTGAAAAAGGCGGAAGCGTTGTGGAAGGCTTTGGAGTTGAGCGAGAACAGAAAGAAGAGTCGAGAGGAGAAGAGCGTATGATTCTGATGATTGACAATTACGATTCCTTTACGTACAACCTGGTGCAATATGTAGGCGAGCTGGGGCAGGAGTTGCAGGTCCGCCGCAATGACAAAATCACGCTGGAAGAAATCGAACAGCTGGCCCCCGACTATTTGATGATTTCCCCCGGGCCTTGCACGCCCAACGAAGCGGGCATCAGCATGGAGGCGATTCGCCATTTCGCCGGGAAAATTCCGATCCTGGGCGTATGCCTGGGCCATCAGTCGATTGGTCAGGTGTTCGGAGGCAAGGTGCTTCGCGCGGAACGTCTGATGCACGGCAAGACGTCAGAGGTGTTCCACGACGGCAAGACGATCTTTGCCGGCATTCCGTCGCCGTTTACTGCTGCGCGATACCATTCGCTGATCGTGGAGGAAGCGACGCTGCCTCCCGAGCTCGAAGTGACCGCGAGAACGGCAGAAGGGGAAATCATGGCCCTGCGCCATCGCGAATATCCGATCGAGGGCGTGCAATTCCACCCGGAGTCGATCATTACCCAACACGGCAAGAAGCTGCTGCAAAACTTCCTGACAGCATACGCAAAGGAACCTGTGAAATAGAGTACAACAACACGATAGTCCAAGACTGCTCGTAAATTGCGAGCGGTCTTTTTTGTTTCTTTACAGAACATACAAACAGTTTTACGCATTCTTAATCATGCTTTCACAGTAACTAGACGAACGGCTTGTACAATCGGGAGGTGAGTAAAGAGACAAAGGAGCGAACGCGAATGGACGTGAACCGTCGACAATTTTTGACCTATCTGGGTGCAGGTACGGCAGCCCTTGCCTCTCTGGCTACAGGCATTCCTGCATTGGCTGCAGGGCAATCGATCTCCGGGAAAACGGCTGATCATCTGTTTGGGCTGGAAGACAAGAAGCACAAGTTCAATCCGAAATTCAAGCCGATTGAGCCATCCACCAAGGACGATGTTGTGCTGCCTAGCGGGTACAAGTATGATGTGATCGCAGTCTACGGAGACAGGATCAATCAGAACGGGGATACATTCGGGTTCAATGCTGATTTCACCTGCTTCCTGCCGATCGACGGCAGCGCCGATCACGGCCTCCTCTGGGTCAATCATGAATACTTGGGCGAGCTGGAGTACTACGTTACCGGCTACGATGTGCTGAATGCCGATCCGAAGCAAAACAAGCGCACCGCAGAGCAAGTCCAGAAGTATCTGTACGCACTGGGCGGCTCGGTCGTGGAGGTAAAACGCGAGGGCGGCAGATGGAAGCTGGTTCCAGACTCCAAATACGGCCGCCGTGTGAGCGGGCTGACCAAGCATGAATTGACGGGCCCCGCCGCTTCCCTTGCCAAAGAAGTAATCGGTACCTTCGCCAACTGCTCCGGCGGAGTGACCTTGTGGAACACGATATTGTCCTGCGAAGAAAACTTCCAGGATGTCGTCGACGATTGCAGACTGAAGGATAATCGCCACTATGGCTGGGTTGTCGAGGTCGATCCTTTTGATCCCGCATCGACACCGAAGAAGCACACGGCCCTGGGACGGTTCTCTCATGAAAATACAGCGATGGTCATCGCTCCTACCGGACAGCTTGTCGTGTACATGGGCGATGACGCCAACGACCAGTACGTCTACAAGTACGTTTCCAAAGGAAAGTTCAATCCAAGCGACGGCAAACAAAACTCCAAGCTGCTGGAGGAAGGCACGTTGTATGTAGCCAACTTCGGCAAAGGAAAGTGGATCGCACTTGATTTCGCCTCCAACGAAGCGCTGCAAAAAGCGACCGACAGTGACGGCAAAGCGTTGTTTGCCTCTCAGGCGGATGTGCTCGTGAATTGCCGCGAAGCTGCAAAAGCAGTGGGAGCGACTCCGATGGATCGCCCGGAGGACGTAGAAGTGCATCCAATCGACGGCAGTGTCTTTATCGCCATGACGAACAACTCCAAGCACGGAAATTTCTACGGCCAAATTGTCCGCCTGTTTGAAAAAGACGGCAACCATGCCGGTCTGGACTTCACCTTTGAAATCTTTGCCGCCGGCGGACCGCAAAGCGGATTTGCTGCTCCAGACAACATGGCGTTCGACAGCGCAGGCAACCTGTGGGTTGTGACGGACATTTCTTCCTCGTCCATGAACAGCGGCATTTACAAATCGTTTGGCAACAACGGCATCTTCTTTATCCCGACAACCGGGGCAAACAAAGGAGAAGTGGCACAATTTGCTTCTGCGCCAGTAGGAGCGGAAATGACCGGACCGTGGTTTACTCCGGATGAAACGACCCTGTTCCTGTCCGTCCAGCATCCTGGTGAAAACCTGAAATCCTACGATCAGCCGACCAGCCACTGGCCAAAAGGCGGCAATGCTGTCGCCATGCCGGGTGTTATCGCTGTTACCGGCTTCTAAAAAAGGGAGTGTAGCCAGCCATGTTGTCCAGCATCGGTATTCCCGGGCTTATCCTCATTTTGATCATTGCCCTCGTCATCTTCGGTCCGAGCAAGCTTCCTGAGATCGGGAGAGCCTTTGGGCGCACCCTGACCGAATTCAAGTCGGCTGCCAAAGATCTGACCAAGGACGAGGACGACGAGAAAAAGCAGAAGGACAAGGATACGCCTGACAAGGCAGTCGTCCTTGCCGGCAAAAACGGTGAAGAATCCTTGAATCGAGTTAACTAAACCATCTGCAGGGAGAAGGGTGGTGTGCCGCGCGCGCACTGCCCTTTGCCGCTGCCCGGCAGGATATATTGAGAAAACCCGGTCGTTTTAAGCCGCATTGTGCCATTTTTACCGGGCTTTGTGTACTTTTTCACGAGGAGGAGGAGTGAGCCATGGGGCGAGCCATGCCGTTTCTCGAACACCTGACCGATCTGCGCCGCCGACTGATCATCGTTCTGGCTTCCTTTGTCATCAGTCTCGTGACGTGCTTTTTGTTCGTAGATCACATCTATCATTTTTTGGCGAGCCGTTCGGAGGAAAAGCTGGCGATTCTCGGTCCCAACGACATTTTGTCTATCTACATCAAGCTTTCCGCGGTCGGAGCGATTGCTATCACCATCCCGATCATCGCTTATCAAGCCTGGCGTTTTGTCGTGCCGGCACTGACCGAGCAGGAGCGCAAAGTAGCCTTGCTGTATATACCGGCGCTCTTTTTCCTGTTTTTGATCGGGCTCGGCTTTGCCTACTTCGTATTGTTTCCCTTGATGTATCAATTTGTGCTCGGATTGTCCAACGGCAATTTCGATCTCGTCATCACGGCGAATGACTACTTTACATTCATGCTCAATATTTGCGTTCCGTTTGGACTTTTGTTCGAGCTGCCTGTAATCGTGCTGTTTCTCAGCCATCTGGGCATTCTCAATCCGCACCGGCTGGCCAAGCTGCGAAAGCCGGCGTATTTTCTCCTTTCGGTCATTTCCATCACGATTACACCTCCTGATCTGGTCTCCGATGTGCTGGTGATCGTCCCTTTGATCGCTCTGTACGAAATGTCGATCACCATCTCCCGTTTCATCCACCGCAAACGGCTGGAGGAGACCGCGCAGATCGGCTGAGAAATATGGTATGATGCTCTCCAAGAAGGATAGCGGGAGAGAATGCCATGTACGTGTATGTGAATGGACAGATCGTCCCTGCCGAGCAGGCGGCGGTGTCTGTTTTGGACCATGGATTTTTGTACGGGATCGGCTTGTTTGAGACTGTGCGTGTCTATCAGGAACGGCTGTTTCTGTGGGATCAACACTTCGCCCGGTTATCCGCCGGGCTTTTGGCGTTGCACATAAGGAATGCGTGGAGCTCCGCAGAGCTGGAGGCGGCCATCCTGCAAACAGCCAAAGCGAACGGCCTTGCGGATGCATACGTGCGGATCAGCATAACGGGAGGCAACGAGGGTGTAGGACTGGTGACGGAAGGATATGCTCGTCCGTCCCTGTTTATTTTTGCAAAAAGCGTTCCGCCGATCGCGCTGCCCCCTCGTCCGAAGCGGCTGCAAGTATTGTCGATTCCCCGCCAGACAGCGGAAGGCCCGGTTCGCTTCAAGTCGCACAATTACTTGAACAATGCCCTGGCCCGTCTGGAGGTCGGGAACCAAACCGACGTCGAAGGCCTATTTTTGACCCATGACGGCTATCTGGCCGAAGGGATCGTGAGCAATCTTTTCTGGATTCGAGACGGCAGCATGTTTACGCCCGCAGTCGAAACGGGCATACTGGACGGGGTCACGAGGAGGCACGTGCTGAATCTGGCCCAAAAGCTGGACATCCCTGTGCAAGAGGGCTTTTATCGGCTGGAGGAGCTGGAGAGTGCCAGCGAGGCGTTTGTGACGAATTCCATCCAGGAGATCGTTCCGGTATCAGAGGTGAATGGAAAGGTACTTCCTGCCGCTTATGGAAGCTATACGCAGGCGCTGCACCTGGCGTACCGTGAGTCTGTAGCGTGTGGTGGGTAATTATGGTATGCTATCAGACAACATGTCAACGAGAGATTCAAGACGCGAAAGGAAGCAAGGCTCATGATTCATAATCCATTCGTGATTCACGCTCAAAACCGCATGGAAGTAGAAGAAGAGCTCGCCTGCCAAGGAGTCAAGCCTGCCGACAGGGAGCGTTTTGCCGATGCGGGAGAGCCATTGCAGATTCATGTCGAGAGGCTTGCTTTTGAAGAGGCGGCATTGCTGCGAAAAGAGATGCAGCTTCTCGGCGGAGACGCTGTCATGCACGACAATCCGGCTCTTCCCGATTTAACCGACCTATATATGAAGGGTACATACGGACAGTGGCAGGCATTGCTCGAACGCATCCCGGATCAGACAGACGGACTGCGGGTAGCGGCTGCGGAAGTGCGGGAGCTGCTCGCGATGCGTCGCCAGCTTCGGCAAAGAAAAGCCATTCACTGCAAAAGCCATGTGCTGCCGCTCGGACAAAAGACGCTCGTCATGGGGATTTTAAATGTCACGCCTGACTCCTTTTCCGATGGCGGCCGCTATACGGACATCGAGCGGGCGATAGCCCAGGCGCGTGCCCTGGTAGAAGCAGGCGCGGACATCATTGATATCGGCGGAGAATCGACCCGTCCGGGATCGGCTCCCGTAGAGCTGGCCGAGGAGCTGGACAGGGTGATTCCGGTTGTGCGTGCGTTGGTCGAGGAGCTTTCCGTGCCGTTGTCGGTCGATACGTACAAGTCCGAGGTAGCCGAACAGGCGATTCGTGCCGGCGCCCATATCATCAATGACGTCTGGGGAGCCAAAAAAGACAGAAGAATCGCAGAAGTGGCCGCCCAGCATGAGGTGCCGATTATTCTCATGCACAACCGCGAGGATACCGCCTACACCCACTTTTTCAGCGATATGGTCAGAGATTTGCGTAAGTCCGTCGCGATTGCCAGGGAAGCGGGGGTCCGTGACGAGATGATCATTCTCGATCCGGGCATCGGCTTTGCCAAATCGCTGGAGCAAAATCTCGAGGCGATGCGCCGATTGGATGACCTGGTGGCGCTTGGCTATCCGGTCCTGCTGGGAACATCGCGCAAATCGATGATCGGGCGCGTCCTGGATCTGCCGGTGGAGGAGCGCCTCGAAGGGACTGCCGCCACGGTAGCTTTAGGCGTAGCGAAGGGCTGCCAGATTGTTCGTGTCCACGACGTCAAGGAAATGAAGCGAGTGACCGCCATGATGGACGCGATGTTGAAAGGGGGCGGCCTAATTGGATAAAATTTATTTTAATGGAATGGCGTTCTACGGTTATCATGGAGTGTTTGAAGCCGAGGCCAAGCTGGGGCAGCGATTTTATGTCGATCTGGAACTGTCTATGGATTTGTCTCGGGCAGGAGCAAGCGACGACCTAAACGATACCGTGAATTACGCCGATGTATTTCATTGTGTGCAACAAATAGTAGAAAAAGAGCGTTACAACCTGGTGGAGGCATTGACCGCGCGGATTGCGGATCGATTGCTGCAGGCGTTTCCGTTTTCAGAAGTAAAAGTCAGGGTGACAAAGCCTGATCCTCCGATCAACGGCCACTATGATTCCGTTGCCATCGAGATGAGCCGCAAAAGAGAGGGTAGTGCCTAATGACGGTGCGTGCGTACTTGGCGCTCGGCTCCAACATGGGCGATCGGGCGGATAATTTGCGACAAGCAGTTGAAAAGCTGCACGGACGAGAAGGGATTTCGGTCGTCCGCATTTCACCTGTATACGAAACCGCTCCGGTCGGCTTTGTCGATCAGGAGGCGTTTCTGAATATGGCTGTTGCTGTAGAAACGGATCTGACTCCGGAGAAGCTGCTGGAGAGTGCACTGGCAGTCGAACAGGAGTTGGGACGTGTGCGAACGATTCGTTGGGGGCCACGGACCATTGACATCGATGTGCTGTTGTACGGAGACACAGCGCTGGATCAGGAGCATTTGACCATCCCTCATCCTGCAATGACAGAGCGGGCTTTCGTGCTCGTTCCTTTGCGCGACGTCTTGGAGGGTGGCTTGCTGCCTGTATTTAACCGGCCTTTAGACGATTTCCTCAGGTTGTTGCCGCAAGATGACAAGGGGGTACAAAAATGGGGAACAATCGTCTGGGAAACCGGATCCGGTCATTCCGCAAACTGAAAGGCTTGACACAGCAGTCGCTGGCAGAAAAGATGGGCGTCTCGCTCTCTTTTGTCGGATCGCTGGAAAGAGGAACGCGAATGCCGACCGAGCCTGTGCTGCGGAAGATCGCCAGCACTTTACAGGTTGATTATGAGGAATTATGTGCTATAAATAATAAATAACTTTTTTCTTGGGGCTTAGCCTCTCCATCCACTCGTCGGGCCGTGGTGTGTGTATGACTCCCTGCGGAACTGCGGGAAAAGGAGGTTGAATGATAAATGAAAATCGGAAACATTGAGTTGAAAAACAACGTCGTTCTTGCTCCGATGGCAGGGGTATGCAACCCTGCATTTCGTTTGATTGCAAAGGAGTTTGGCACAGGTCTCGTTTGCGCTGAAATGGTAAGCGACAAAGCGATCGTGCACGGAAACAAGAAGACGATGGATATGCTGTTTGTCGATGAGCGCGAAAAACCGCTAAGCCTGCAGATTTTTGGCGGCGACAAGGAAACGCTCGTAGCGGCGGCGAAACATGTCGATCAATATACAAACGCCGATATCATTGATATCAACATGGGGTGCCCGGTTCCGAAAATCGTCAGCTGCGATGCCGGTGCAAGGCTCCTGCTGGACCCGAATAAAATCTACGAAGTGGTTTCCGCTGTAGTGGATGCCGTAGAGAAGCCGGTTACCGTCAAAATGCGGCTTGGCTGGGACGAGGAGCACATGTACGCGATTGAAAACGCCCAGGCGATAGAACGTGCAGGGGCCAAGGCCGTTGCCGTTCACGGACGCACCCGTGTTCAAATGTACAAGGGGAAAGCGGATTGGGATTGGATTCGCCGCGTCAAGGAAGCGGTCTCCATTCCGGTCATCGGGAACGGTGACGTGGCTTCGCCGGAAGACGCTCGCCGCATGCTGGATACAACCGGCTGCGATGGCGTAATGATCGGTCGTGCAGCTTTGGGCAATCCGTGGATGCTGTACCGGACCGTCCAGTATCTCACCCGGGGAGAATTGCTGCCTGAGCCGACTCCGCGTGAAAAGATGGAGATTTGCATGCTGCATGCCGAGCGGCTGATCGCATTGAAAGGGCCGCGAGTAGGCGTGCTGGAAATGCGCAAACACGCCGCCTGGTACCTCAAAGGCTTAAAGGGTTCTACCCATACGAAAAACCTGATCAACGCTGTCGAGACAGAAGAAGAGCTTCGCCGCGTCCTGACGGAGTATGTGGAATGGGTCGAAAACCATGCAGACGATGTGGATGAAGAAGCAGCTCTGCCCCAGGAAGAAGCAGTGAGCTACTAACGGTATCCTAAACATTGACAAGGGTTCCTTCATATCCTATAATACGTCGTATTATCGGGACGTAAGCTGCCAGTTCACTCTGGCAGCTTTCCCTATGACAATTGGAGTCGACAGCTTGGCATTCACGTTCTGCCTGTATATTGTATAGAGCATCTACATATAATCCTTTGTACTTTACCCAGTGCGAAAGGAATTATTTTAAACGGGGGAATTGAACCATGTCGGAAAAAGAAGTGATTCTCACACCAGAAGGTTTGGCAAAACTCGAACAAGAGCTTGAAGATTTGAAAACGGTTAAACGCAAGGAAGTTGCAGCACGGATTAAAGAAGCGATCAGCTATGGAGATATTAGCGAGAACTCCGAGTACGAAGAGGCGAAGAACGAGCAGGCATTCATCGAAGGGCGTATTCTTACCCTGGAAAAGATGCTGCGCAACGCTCGCATCATTACGAACGAAGACGTGGACACCGGCGTCGTAAGCGTAGGATCGACAGTGAAGCTGAAAGATCTGGAGTTCGGGGACATTGTGATGTACACGATCGTAGGGTCGGCTGAGTCCGATCCGATGAACAACAAGATCTCCAACGAATCTCCGGTAGGTCAGGCGTTGCTCGGAAAAGCAAAAGGATCCATTGTCGACGTGCAAGTTCCGGCAGGCGTTATCCAGTACGAAATTCTCGATATTAACTTGTAATCGGCTGAAACAAGGCGTACCTTGATAAAAGGGTACGCCGTATCGCTATTTATCCAGCCGCCCAAATCGTCACCAAGGTATGGTAAGGAGTGAATGAGGCTATGAATAACGAGCAAGACCAACAGCAGCAAGAACAGCAACAGGAAAGTCTTCATGAGTTGCTGCAAGTGCGCCATGACAAAATGAATCAGCTTCGAGAATGGGGCCTTGACCCATTTGGGAAGAAGTTTGAACAGAAA
>NZ_CP150171.1:302500-402500 GCF_037963895.1 Brevibacillus sp. FSL L8-0520
AATGTGGGGACGCATTTACCACAACACCGAGAAAACCAGATTTTTTGACATGAACGTGTTAATGAACAAATTGTTGGCCAATAAACTAAAAAAACTGATCAACAGTGTGCAACCAGATGCTTTTATTGCGACGCATCCATTTGCCAGTTGCATGCTCTCCGTACTAAAAGGCCGAAACGATTGGAGAGAACCGATCTATACCATTATCACGGATTATACGATTCATCCATCATGGATTAATCATCACATTAACTATTACTTTATCGCTCATGAACAGCTGTACTATCTGGTGGACATTTATCGGCACAACCATGCCCAGTTCATTCCGATGGGCATACCCATCATGCGCAAATATAGCCAGCCTCTGGAGAAGGATAAGGTTCGGGAAAAACTCCAGGTACCCTCCGATCACTTGAGCATCATATTGTCAGGCGGGGGATTGGGCCTTGGATCAATGGAACAAGTTCTTGCCGGTCTGGAGCATATTGATATGCCAATAACCGCGTTTATCCTGACAGGGACGAATGACAAGCTGTATCGCAAGGTAACCGAGAATACGTATCGGCACAATGTGATACCGCTGCGCTTTGTCAACAACTTCCATGAGTATCTGGAGATTGCCGACCTGATTGTAACCAAATCAGGCGGCTTGACCTCGGCTGAGGTTATGAGCAAGCAGGTTCCCATGATTATTTACAACCCGCTCCCAGGACAGGAGGAGCGAAACAGCCATTTCTTGTTAAACAATGGATGTGCCGTTCACGCCCATGTATCCGAGCAGCTGATCTACTTTATTCACGAGATGCTCCATGATCCCACGAAGGTGGAATACATGAAGAGGATGGCTCAAAAAATAGCAAAACCGAAAGCGGCACAAAATATCGCTGAGTTTATCCGCAACGACATGCAAAGCTCGGCGGGAGAAGAAGGATAGGAGGACATCATGAGCATTCCCTGTGCAGTTCTTTTTGACATGGACGGTACGCTGCTGCAAACAGAGCGGCTCTCCACACCCGCATTCCAGAAGACATTTGAGGAGCTGCGAGAGAAAGGGCTCTGGAACGGAGCCACCCCCGATGAGCAGGAACTGACCAATGTATTGGGGATGACGATCGAACAACTGTGGGAGAAACTGCTTCCAGGAGCAAGCGAAGAGATCAAGAAAGTAGCAGACAAGCTGATGCTGAAGAATGAACTGATCTTGTTGAAACAAGGGATTGCGGACTTGTACCCGGGAGTTCGCGAGGTCTTGCAGGAGCTGCATGCCAACGGAACAGCACTTTTTGTCGCCAGCAACGGGTTGGAGCGCTATATCGACGAGATTTGCGAGCACTTCGGGATCAAACCATTGTTTACTGATCTTTACTCGGCTGGACGTTTTGGCACCCGATCCAAAAAGGACCTCGTGGCCAAGCTGCTTCAGGATTATCAGGTAAAACAAGCGGTCATGGTCGGGGATCGGCACTCCGATGTGGAGGCGGGGCTGGCTAACGGGTTAAAAACGATCGGGTGTGACTTCGGATTCGCCAAGCCAGGCGAGCTCGATGGTGCTGATGTGATCATTACCCGATTTACCGATCTTTTGGCGCATATACCTTATCAGCAGCACACATAAAAATAGACGATTTGCCGGTCAATGAAAAAGCGCAATCCTTATAGCCATTCCAGAGGGATGGCTTTTTCGTTTTGGTTTCAACTCCGTCCATTTTGCCAACACTAGAAAGTGTCTCACCCTCTTGCAAACCCCAAAAAAACGCATTATAATTAAAGTCAAAGATAGTCAAAGTCAATAATCAAAGAGCAAACACTGTGAACAGGAGGCGACTAATGCGTAACATCTCGGACATCATAGAGCAGCATTTAAAGCGAATTTTAACGGAAAGTCCAGACGGCTCTATCGAGATCCAGCGTAGCGAGCTTGCCGACATCTTTCAGTGTGTGCCTTCTCAAATCAATTACGTCATCAATACCCGATTTACTGTAGAAAAGGGATACGTCGTCGAAAGCAAGCGTGGCGGCGGAGGCTACATCCGGATTCGAAAGGTACAGATTGTCAGCAAAGCCAAACTGCAGGAGCTGCTCACTGAAGAGCTGATTGGCGAAAGCATCACGCAAGGTGTCGGTTATGCGATCATCGACCGCCTTTTGGAGGAAAAGTTGGTCAGTCAACGGGAGGCGGCTCTCATGAAGATCGCTACTTCGCGCAGTGTGCTTTTAGTGGATGCTGAATTGAGAGACCGTTTACGGGCTACCATGTTAAAGCAGATGATCGCCACGATTTTATTGCGGTAACCAATGCATTGGCAGGAGGGACGATAGGATGAACTGTGAAGAATGCGGCAAACGACAGGCTACGCTTCATCTGACCAAGATCGTCAACGGTGAAAAAACCGAATACCATATTTGCGAGCAATGTGCCCAGGAAAAAGGAGACGTCTTTCCCGGTTTTCATAACTTCAGCATCCATAATCTCCTTTCCGGCCTGCTCCATTTCGATCCGGCACAGAAAAAAACACAGGACACTCCGGCAAACAAAGCGCTGCGCTGCGAGACCTGCGGACTGACATACGCCCAATTCAGCAAGAGCGGCCGCTTTGGCTGCAGCGACTGCTACACGTTTTTGGGTGACCGCCTGGATCCGCTCTTCCGACGGATTCACGGGAATACGCAGCACATCGGCAAGGTTCCGGAACGTACCGGCGGCCAACTGAAGCGGCGCAAGGAGCTGGAGCAACTGAAACAAGCGCTTCAACGGCATATCGCCAGCGAAGAGTTTGAAAAAGCTGCGGAAATTCGCGACCGCATCAAGGCACTTGAACAAAAGCTGGGTCAATCGTAAACAGGGGAGGTGAGGAACATGTCCCAACAACAGTTTATGCAAAACCCTTGGAGCAACTGGATGAAGGGCGAGGGCCCTGATTCCGACATCGTCATCAGTACAAGGCTTCGGATCGCACGGAACCTTCGCCAGCATCCCTTCCCGCTTTTGGCTACTGACTCGCAGGCAGAGGAAGTGGTTCGCAAGGTGACAGAAGTGAGCGAGACCGAGGCGATGAAAAAGCTCGGACCACTCGAGCTCATCCAGATGGAACAGGTAAATCCGCTGGAAAAGCGCGTCCTCGTCGAGAAACACCTGATCAGCCCTCATTTGGCAGAAGAATCTCGAAAGGGAGCCGTGCTGTTAAGCAATGACGAATCGATCAGCATCATGGTAAACGAAGAAGACCACATTCGCATCCAGGTGCTGATGCCAGGCTTCCAACTCCAGCAGGCGTGGGATATGGGAACAAAAATCGACGACATTTTTGAAAAACATGTAAACTACGCATTCGATGAAAACAGAGGCTTTTTGACGAGCTGCCCGACCAATGTGGGAACAGGGATACGGGCATCGGTGATGCTTCACTTGCCGGCGCTCGTGATGACACAGCAGATCAACCGGATATTGCAGGCGATCAATCAAGTCGGATTGGTCGTGAGGGGCATCTACGGAGAGGGCAGCGAAGCGCTGGGCAACTTGTTCCAGCTCTCCAACCAGGTGACGCTCGGGATGTCCGAGTCGGATATCCTCTCCAACCTGTACGGTGTGGCAAGGCAGATCATTGAGCAGGAGCGAGTGGCTCGCCGGTACCTGGTTGAACACTCCAGAATCACTTTGGAGGACCGGATTCTCCGGTCGTACGGCATTCTTCAGTACGCCCGGACGGTTGAATCCAAGGAAGCAGCCCAAAGGCTTTCCGATGTCAGATTGGGGATTGATCTGGGGATTGTGAAAAACATTTCCCATCTCGTCTTAAATGAATTGCTCGTGACGACTCAGCCGGGCTTCCTGCAGCATCACGCAGGTCAAAAGCTGTCGCCCGACCAGCGGGACGAACGCAGAGCAAGGCTGATTCGGGAGAAACTGTCTGCTCGACAGTAAACAAGAATTTTCGCTGTCCATCATCGCTGTTATACGCAAAAATATAAGGAAACAACGCATAGAATATAAAGATGGTTACTGGAGGTGCAGAAGATATGATGTTTGGACGTTTTACCGAACGCGCGCAAAAAGTGTTGGCACTCGCCTTGGAAGAGGCCGTTAGATTGGGTCATAAGGATATCGGAACAGAGCATGTGCTGCTCGGTCTCATTCGTGAAGGAGAGGGGATTGCAGCCAAGGCGTTGCAGTCGCTCGGACTTGGTCTCGATAAAATTCAAAGTGAAGTAGAATCCTTGATTGGCCGCGGGACTGAGCAAGCGGGCGGAAACTATACCCCAAACTACACACCCCGTGCCAAAAAAGTGATTGAGCTTTCCATGGACGAAGCCCGAAAGCTGGGGCACACGTATGTGGGCACCGAGCATATCCTGCTTGGGTTGATTCGTGAAGGAGAAGGCATTGCCGCACGAATCATGAACAATCTGGGTGTAAGCCTGAACAAAGCCCGCCAACAAGTCCTGCAGCTTTTGGGAAGCTCGGAAATGATGAATTCCCACCAGCCGTCAGGCAGCAATCCTGCGGCCAATACGCCGACCCTGGACAGTCTGGCAAGAGACTTGACCGCAATCGCCCGTGATGGCGGACTTGATCCGGTGATCGGACGCCAAAAAGAGATTGAGCGAGTGATCCAGGTGTTGAGCCGCCGCACCAAGAACAACCCCGTGTTGATCGGGGAGCCTGGTGTCGGGAAGACGGCAATTGCCGAAGGACTTGCGCAAAAGATCATCAACAACGAAATCCCTGAAACGCTTCGCGACAAGCGCGTGATGACGCTGGACATGGGGACAGTCGTCGCCGGCACCAAGTATCGCGGGGAATTTGAAGACCGCCTGAAAAAAATCATGGATGAGATTCGTCAGGCCGGAAATATCATTCTCTTTATCGACGAGCTGCACACCTTGATCGGTGCAGGCGGAGCAGAGGGTGCGATTGATGCATCCAACATTTTGAAGCCAGCTCTGGCACGCGGTGAGCTTCAGTGTGTCGGCGCAACCACGCTGGATGAATACCGAAAGTATATTGAAAAGGACGCAGCCCTCGAGCGCCGTTTCCAGCCGATTCAGGTCGATCAGCCGAACACAGAGGACGCGATCAAAATCCTGCATGGCTTGCGTGATCGCTATGAGGCGCATCACCGTGTGAAAATTACCGATGAAGCGATTGAACAGGCGGTAAAACTGTCTGACCGTTACATTACAGACCGCTTCCTGCCGGACAAAGCAATTGACTTGATCGACGAAGCGGCGTCCAAAGTACGTCTCCAATCCTTTACTGTTCCGCCTAATCTGAAGGAACTGGAAGGGCGTCTGGAAGAAGTGCGCAAGGAAAAGGACGCGGCTGTCCAGTCTCAGGAGTTCGAAGAAGCAGCGTCTCTGCGCGACAAGGAGCAGAAGCTGCGCGAAGAACTGGAAAAAACGAAGAAGGACTGGAAAGAGCGTCAGGGCCAACTGAACATGGAGGTCACTCCTGAAGATATCGCCCACGTAGTGGCCAACTGGACCGGAATCCCGGTCGTCAAGCTGAAAGAAGAAGAGACAGAGCGCCTCTTGAAAATGGAAGAAATTCTGCATGATCGAGTGATCGGGCAGGATGAGGCAGTCAAATCGGTTGCTCGCGCCGTCCGCCGTGCTCGTGCCGGCTTGAAAGACCCGAAACGTCCGATCGGCTCCTTCATCTTCCTTGGCCCTACAGGGGTAGGGAAAACGGAATTGGCCCGGGCGGTTGCCGAGACGCTGTTTGGCGACGAGGACGCGATGATTCGGGTCGACATGTCGGAGTACATGGAGAAACATTCCACGGCGCGTCTGGTCGGAGCTCCTCCGGGATATGTCGGTTACGATGAAGGCGGTCAACTGACAGAGAAGGTCCGCCGCAAACCGTATTCCGTCATCCTTTTGGACGAAATTGAAAAGGCGCATCCGGATGTCTTCAACATTCTCCTGCAGGTGCTGGACGATGGACGCCTGACCGACTCCAAAGGCAGAACCGTTGATTTCCGCAACACGGTTGTGATTATGACATCCAACGTCGGAGCCAACCTGATCAAGAAAAACACAACGCTCGGCTTCACCGCCGGCAATGAAACAGAGAAGAAATACCAGGACATGAAAGACAAGGTCATGGAAGAACTGAAGAAAAGCTTCCGCCCCGAGTTCCTGAACCGGATTGACGAAGTCATCGTCTTCCACTCGCTGGAGCAGGAGCATATCGAGCAGATTGTTTCCTTGATGACCGAAGATCTTCGCAAGCGTCTGAGAGAGCAGGAGATCGATTTCCAACTTACCGATGCTGCCAAGAAAGTGCTGGCCAAGGAGGGCTTCGATCCCGCTTACGGGGCAAGGCCGCTGCGCCGCGCTATCCAGCGCAACATCGAAGACAGATTGTCCGAAGAACTTTTGAAAGGCAGCATCAGCAAAGGCGACACTGTTTCGATAGATGCTGAAGATGAAAAGCTTGTAGTAAAACGTCTGGAGAAAACAACCTCATAACCAGAGGTTTAGGCAAACGTTTAGAAAGGGTACCTCCTCAATATACAGGAGGTATTCTTTTTTTGTTTTCATCATGTATGATAATCGTATAGAGGAGAATCCCAAAACGAGGTACAAACTATGTCCAAGTATAAAACGAAATACGCGTGTCAAGAATGTGGCTATGAATCGCCCAAATGGATGGGGAAATGTCCTGGATGCAACAATTGGAATACGATGGTGGAAGAGGTTGCGGTAAAGACCGCCTCCCGTCATGAGAGTTTGCGTGGCGGACAGCGGCAAACAGCAGCCCTTCCGCTGACAGAGGTGGCCGGCGAAGAAGAGCCGCGGATGGATACAACGATAGGTGAATTAAACCGGGTTCTGGGCGGAGGGCTCGTTCCCGGCTCAATGGTTCTGGTCGGCGGAGACCCGGGGATCGGGAAGTCTACCTTGCTGTTGCAAACGTCGTTCGCGCTTGCACACGGGGGAATAAAGGTCTTGTACGTATCCGGCGAGGAGTCCGCCAAGCAAATCAAATTGCGTGCCGATCGGCTCGGAATGAGCACGCCGCCGATGTATGTGCTTGCAGAAAACGATTTGGAGCTCATTGAGCAGCACATTGCCCAGGTCGATCCCCAGGTCCTGATCATCGACTCGATTCAGACTGTCTTCCATCCCGCTGTCCAATCAGCGGCGGGGAGTGTCGCACAGGTAAGGGAAACAACCTCTCAACTGATGCGAATCGCCAAAGGAAAAGGAATCGCGACATTTATCGTCGGTCACGTGACGAAGGAAGGCGCGATTGCCGGGCCCCGCATGCTGGAGCATATGGTGGATGCGGTCTTGTACTTTGAAGGGGAACGGCATAATACGTTCCGCATTTTGCGAGCAGTAAAAAACCGCTTTGGCTCGACGAATGAAATCGGCATCTTTGAGATGAAAGAAAAGGGGCTGGAGGAAGTTGGAAACCCTTCGGAAATATTTTTGGCAGAACGTCCGGTCGGCGTCGCTGGCTCGACTGTAGTGGCCAGCATGGAGGGAACCAGGCCGGTTCTGGTAGAGCTTCAGGCGCTGGTTGCACCGACCAGCTTTGTGACCCCGCGTCGGATGGCTACCGGCGTGGATCACCAGCGAGTCGGCATGATCATGGCAGTGCTTGAGAAGCGCATGGGTCTCATGCTGCAAAATCAGGATGCCTATGTCAACGTGGCTGGCGGTGTCCGTTTGGATGAGCCCGCTGTCGATTTGGCGATAGCTGTCAGCATTGCCAGCAGCTTTCGCGATCACGCGACCAATCCCCATGATGTCGTGATCGGGGAAGTGGGATTAACGGGTGAAGTCCGCGGCGTGTCCCGGATTGAACAGCGGATTCGCGAAGCGCACAAGCTAGGATTCAAACGGGTGATCATCCCGTCCAAAAATATCCGCGGTCTTGACGTTCCATCGGACATCGAGGTAGTCGGTGTAAGCAATATTTCGGAAGCATTAAGCGAAGTGCTAAGGGGGTAGGGGCACCTGTATGCTTGATACAAACAAAAGAGAACCTGTCTACAGCGATGTGCTTCGTCTTGTTGCTCCCGGAACCCCGCTCCGAGAGGGATTGGAAAACGTGCTGCGGGCCAAAACCGGCGGTTTGATCGTTGTCGGATTCGGTCCGGATATGAAGAACATTGTCGACGGGGGGTTTTCCATTAATTGCGACTTCACTCCGGCACATTTATATGAATTGGCCAAGATGGACGGGGCGATCATAGTTAGTGAGGATGCAAAAAAAATCTTGTATGCCAATACCCAGTTGTTTCCTCCCGCTGCGATCCCTTCGAGTGAAACAGGGACCCGCCATCGAACGGCGCAAAGAACAGCACTGCACACAAACTATCTGGTCATCGCCATTTCCCAGCGCCGCAACGTCATTACCTTGTACCAAGGTCCATTCCGCTATGTCCTGAACGAGATCAGCGTGATTCTGGCCAAGGCCAACCAAGCGATTTCCACGCTGGAAAAGTACAAGGCTGTACTCGATCAGACCCTAACCAACCTCGGAGCGCTGGAGTTCGAAGAGCTGGTGACGCTCCATGAGGTAACCTCTGTGCTGCAGAGAATCGAAATGGTGCTGCGCATTAAAGCAGAGATCACCAAATATATATACGAATTAGGGACGGAAGGCCGGCTTGTCACCATGCAGCTGGAGGAATTGGTCGGCAATATCGAAGAAGAAGCGCACATGCTGATCCGCGATTACGCCAAAAATCCTGCCGTGCAGCCAGAGCAAGTCTTGAAGGAGATGAAAAAGCTCTCAGCAGAAGAGGTGCTCGAAATGGGGGCTTTTTTACGGATTCTCGGTTATTCGGCCAACCCGAACATGCTGGAAGAGTCTCTCTCGCCCCGCGGGTATCGGATCCTGCACAAAATTCCTCGCCTTCCCATTTCAATCATCTCAAATCTCGTTGAGCATTTTCACAATTTGCCCCGAATCATGATGGCAACGATCGAAGAACTGGACGAGGTTGACGGCATTGGAGAGGTTCGCGCACGGGCGATCAAAGACGGACTGAAGAGAATTCAAGAACAGGTGTTCATTGACAGACACATTTGAGTTAGAATAGGATAGAGACATTATTGTTTTGATATTGCCAAAGGATTACAAAGCAAGGGCTGGCAGAATTGCCATACCCGTTTCTCCTTTGCGCAGGAAACCAGGAGGTAGTCTATGTTCGTTAAATCGTTACCGAACATGCTAACCGTGAGCAATTTGTTCTTGGGTATCGTAGCCATCATTCTCGCCTTTCAGGGCAACCAATATGTGGAGTATGCTGCGATTACGGTAATTATTGGTATGTTGATGGATGGTCTGGATGGACGCGTGGCTCGCATGCTGAATGCACAGAGCGAATTTGGCAAAGAATTGGATTCTCTTTCCGACGTGATTACATTTGGAGTGGCCCCGGCTTTTATCATGTACGTGGTGGCCCTGCAAGATCTCAATTTGATCGGCATTTTCGTGACAGCCGTTTTCCCGATCTGCGGTGCTTTGCGACTGGCCCGTTTTAACGTACAAGCAGGTGTGCCAGGCTATTTTATCGGGTTGCCGATTACGGCTGCAGGCGGGGTGTTGGCTACGCTTGCGCTGTACCATCATGTGTTTAATGTAGCGTTGCTCGCGGTCAGCATGCTGCTGCTCGCTTTTCTGATGGTATCCAACATCAAGTACCCCAACTTCAAAAAAGTGGGGATTCCCAAAGCAGCGTATTGGATCACACCCATTATCGTTGCGATCGTAGTCGTTTTCGCGGTCAAATACCCGCAGCAGTTCCCGAAAATTGTCTTCTTGCCATTGGCATTTTACGCACTTTACGGGATAAAAAAAAACGTTGACCTACTTCTGAAAAAATTGCGAAAAGAAAAGAAGGAAGAAAACGAATCGCTGCCATTTGAATAACCGCGCGCAAAAAACCCGCTCTATGGAAGCGGGTTTTTTCTGTGAGCACGCAACTTTTTTGTTGTTTCATTCGTAATACCAAATGGGAGCTTTATGAAAGGTTAAATACACCAAGGGTATGTAACCGCTCCGATTCCTTTTGGATGACATCTTCGAGCCGGATATCAGTAATATTGCATAGCGCAGTGAGATAAAAGAGATTTTTGCCCAGTTCAGCGGTAACTACGTCACGGCAATGCTCGCACAAAGGGCCGGAAAAATGTGTGTCCAGCAGTGTCTGGTTATCCTGCAGGCTTTTTTGGGGATCGTAGGTTTGCTTTCTGGCCACTACTTCGACACAGCCGCATTCGGTGATGGCTTTGGTGAGTGAACGGTTGATGCGGGCTGTGCTTTCTTGAACTTTGGACATAACGTCCAGAACGCTGCGATGTCTGATCAGCAGCTCCGAAACTTGGGATTGAAAGTCGTCCACGTTTCGCTTTTCCATATGATTCACCTCTGCTTTAGGCTGCTACCATCTTCAGAATTTTTATTCAATGCATTACTGTCATTATAAGAAGGGAATCCGGCTGCTGTCAATTTGAAACCGAGGGAAACGGAAGTTCTCCATTGACGTTAAATTGCCATGTATGTTAAAATTTTTGGCTATTTGACACTAGAATTTAACTTTTGTTATAGTGAGGGAAAGTCTCGCAGCATATTCGTTAGCATTATGTTTTTGATAAGCAGGGTTTTTCAGCAAAGCTTCTGTCTATATTAATATCAAGGAGGTGAAAGCATGGTTCGCCGATTAGGGAAAATTTGTTTTATACTTGTCGGAGGAGGTTTGGGCTTCAAGTTTGGTCCTGATCTTTTTAACCTCTTGAACACGCTTTTAAATTTTGGTGACTTTAAGTACACAAGCTACATCGGAGCTGTTTTGGGAGCCGTGCTGTTCTTCTTCTTCGCCAACTGGTTTGTCGATTACACATTGAGAATCGTCCGCTGGGGTGAAGAGACGCTGTTAAAATTGCCGATCGTGGATGTCATGTTTGGAGCTTTGGGGTTGATTATTGGTCTTATCGTTGCCTTTTTATTATTTCTCCAGCTCAGCAACATCCCGATACCGGTAGTCAGCGATTTGCTGCCGCTGATGGTTTCCGCATTACTCGGCTATCTCGGCTTTCAGGTGGGATTCCGCAAGCGCGACGAGATCATGTCCGTCTTTTCCATCGGGCGCAAGGACAAGTCCAAGAAGGAAAGTGGCGGGTCTCCGTCCAACGTGGAGTACAAGATCCTGGATACAAGCGTGATTATTGACGGACGAATCGCCGACATTTGCCGGACCGGCTTTCTCGAGGGCGTACTCGTTATCCCCGGTTTTGTGCTGGAGGAGCTGCAGCATATCGCAGATTCTTCCGATGTACTGAAAAGAAACCGCGGACGTCGCGGTCTGGACATTCTAAACAAGATTCAAAAGGAAATGAAGGTAAAGGTTCAGATCTACGAGGGAGACTTTGAAGAAGTTTCGGAAGTGGACAGCAAGCTGATCAAGCTGGCGAAGGTGATGAACGGCAAAGTCGTCACCAATGATTTCAACCTGAACAAGGTGTGCGAGCTGCAGGGAGTGGCTGTCCTGAATATCAACGATCTGGCCAATGCAGTAAAACCGGTGGTGCTCCCGGGCGAAGAGCTGACTGTGCAAGTCATCAAGGACGGCAAGGAGCATGGCCAGGGAGTGGCTTATCTCGACGATGGCACGATGATCGTCGTTGAGGGCGGCCGCGACTACATCGGGCACGATCTGGAAGTGCTCGTAACCAGCGTATTGCAAACATCGGCTGGAAGGATGATCTTCGCCAAGCCGAAGCTTTTGGAAAAAGCGTTGTAAGGGATGAAGCGAAGGGGAGGGATGCAGCCTCCCTTTTCGAACATCCAGAGCAGAGAGACTGGAGAGGAAGTAACGTGGAAACGGGAGTCGTAATCGTTGCGGCTGGTTCCGGGAAGCGCATGGGAGCAGAACGTAACAAGCTTTGGCTGCCGCTTGGCGGTGAGCCGATCTTGACTCGTACGGTACGCCTGTTCACCAGCCATCCCGAAATCGGGGAAATTGTACTGGTGGTAAGCGCACAGGATCATGAAGAGGTACTGAAGTGGAAGCGCCAGGAGAAGCTGAAGCTGACCGTTGTGCTTGGCGGAGCCGAAAGGCAGGACAGCGTCAGAAACGGCTTGGCTGCTCTTTCCTCAGACTGCTCGTACGTGCTGGTACACGATGCTGCCCGTCCTTTCGTAACTCGTGAACAAATCAGCGAGATGATTCGGCAGGTGCGGCGTGATCGGGCTTCGATCATGGCCGTTCCCGTCAAGGATACCATCAAAGTGGTAGGGGCTGACGGAGTAGTCCAGTCGACCCCGGCACGCGAGAGCTTGTGGGCGGTCCAAACCCCACAAGCTTTTCTCGTTTCCTTGTTGCGAGAGGCGCATGAAGCGGCATTGCAGGCAGGCAAGACAGGTACCGACGACGCGATGCTGGTCGAATGGCTGGGGCATACCGTCAGTGTTGTCCGGGGAAGTTACGAAAACATCAAGATCACCACGCCGGATGATCTGTGGTTTGGAGAAGAAATCTTGCGGAGAAGAAAGGGAGAGGGATTATGAGAATCGGACAAGGCTTTGATGTACATCAATTAGTGGAGGGACGTCCCTGCATTATTGGCGGAGTAACGATCCCGTATGAAAAAGGGCTGCTCGGCCACTCGGACGCTGATGTCCTGCTGCACGCGATCAGCGACGCATTGCTCGGGGCGATTGGCGAGGGCGATATCGGCCGTCACTTTCCCGATACGGACCCTGCCTTTAAAGATGCCGACAGCGTCAAGCTGATGGAGCATGTGTGGGAGCTGGTTAAACAAAAGGGATACCGTCTGGGCAACCTCGACGCTACGATCATTGCGCAGGCTCCCAAAATGGCCCCTTATATTCCGCAGATGCGCGAGCTGATTGCCAGAGTGCTTGAAGCAGAGGATTTGTCGCAGGTTAACGTAAAGGCCACCACCTCGGAAAAATTGGGCTTTACCGGACGAGGAGAGGGAATTGCTGCCCAAGCCGCCTGCTTGCTTGTCAAGTAATGCGGACTGGGTGTAAGATTAACCCGTAGATACGAAGTGACAGAAGGAAGCGATTATTGCTTCACGAAAGGATGGCGCAATCATGGCTAAAGAAATCCGCACACGGTATGCTCCAAGTCCGACTGGACATTTACATATTGGCGGTGCGCGCACTGCACTTTTCAACTATTTGTTCGCCAAGCATCACGGAGGCTCTTTCATCGTTCGGATCGAGGATACGGATCAGACCCGGAACGTAGAAAACGCCGACGAAGAACAGATGAAAAATCTGAAGTGGCTGGGCATCACCTGGGAAGAGGGGACGGACATCGGCGGCCCGTACGGACCTTACCGCCAGATGGATCGTCTCGACATTTACCGCAAGTACATCGATCAGCTGCTGGCTGAAGGGAAAGCGTACTACTGTTACGCGACCAAGGAAGAGCTCGATGCGGAGCGTGAGGAACAGATCGCCCGTGGAGAAACGCCGCGCATCCTGGAGAAGCATCGCCATGTTACACCGGAACAGCGTGAACAGTACGAAAGGGAGGGCCGCACCCCATCCATCCACTTTATGGTGCCGGATGACAAACAGTACGTGGTCAACGATTTGATTCGCGGGCAGGTTACGTTTGATTCCAAAGAGATGGGCGACTTTGTCATCTGTCGACCGGACGGGATCCCGACTTACAATTTTGCTGTTGTCATTGACGACTACCTGATGAAGATCAGTCACGTCTTCCGCGGGGAGGAGCATCTGTCCAATACGCCTCGCCAGCTGATGATTTACGAAGCGTTTGGCTGGGAGCCGCCTCAGTTTGGCCATCTGGCGCTGATCCTCAATCAGGAAGGCAAAAAGATGTCCAAGCGCGACGAGAGCATCATCCAGTTTATTGAACAGTATCGCGAGCTCGGTTTCCTGCCGGACGCGATCGTCAACTTCCTGGTGCTGCTCGGCTGGTCTCCAGGCGGAGAAGAAGAGATCTTCTCGCTGGACGAGCTGATCAAGCTGTTCTCGGAAGAGCGCGTGAGCAAATCGCCGGCAGTGTTCGACTCCACGAAAATGAACTGGATGAACAACTTCTACATCAAACGTCAATCGGTTGATCTGATTACGGAGATGTGCATTCCTCATTTGCAAAAAGCCGGCTTTATCGATGAGGAACTGAGCGAGGAGAAAAAGGCGTGGGTACGCAGCATCGTCGCCCTCTATCAGGAGCAGATGTCGTACTGTGCGCAGATTGTGCCGCTGGCCGCTCTTTTCTTCCTCGAAGAAGTGGTGTACGATGAAGAGGCAAGAGCTGTACTCAAGGAACCGCAATTGCCGGAGGTATTGACTTCCTTTGCCAAACACCTTGAGGCGGCTGCTGAATATAATGCAGATACGATCAAGGCCATTTTGAAAGACGTGCAGAAAGAAACAGGCCATAAAGGAAAGGCTCTGTTCATGCCGGTCCGCGTTGCGGCCACCGGTCAGGCGCATGGCCGCGATCTGGCGGAAACGCTCTATCTGCTGGGACAACAGACCGTGCTTGAGCGTGTAAAGCGCGTATTGGCAAACGGCGAGTAAGGAAATGAATACTGCAAGGGCGGACGTTTTTGATCGCCTGATGCAATATAGCTATGACCAGGAGAGTACTGCAGCAAGTCTCGTCCAAAGAGAGGATGGAAAGGTGAGAGCCGTCCGGCGAGACCTGTCAGGAAATGCACCTGTGAGCTGTGACCCCGAACCCGGCGTCTATCTGTATTGACAAGACCGGCAGTAGGGCAATCGGTGGCCCGCCGTTATCGGGAAAGAGCGAGATTTGCCGTGTTCGTTCATTTTGACGGACAATTGGCGATCTAAGCAGAGTGGAACCGCGGTTCAACCCGTCTCTGCCTCCTTCTGATTCGAAGGCGGCAGAGGCGTTTTTGTTTTTCTACAATCATTTTTTTCAGCAATCATTTTTGGAGAGGTAAACGAAGCAGGAGGTGAAACCCTGTGCTTTCACAGATGAGGGATGACATTCAGGCAGTATTTGAGCGTGATCCGGCAGCACGCAGCACATTCGAAGTGGTGTTGACGTATTCCGGACTTCATGCGATATGGGGACATCGCATTGCCCATAAGTGCTGGAAAGCCGGTTGGTTTACGCTTGCGCGGGCTATTTCGCAGTTTTTCCGCTTCATCACCGGAATCGAGATTCATCCAGGGGCCAAGATCGGCAACCGGCTGTTTATTGACCACGGGATGGGTGTCGTGATCGGGGAGACCTGTGAGATCGGTGACAATGTCACCATTTATCAAGGGGTAACATTGGGCGGGACAGGCAAGGAAAAAGGGAAGCGGCATCCGACTGTAGGCAATAATGTAATTATCGCTTCAGGGGCTAAAGTGCTGGGTTCCTTTAAAATCGGAGATAATTCCAAGATCGGGGCAGGCTCGGTCGTGCTGCAGGAGGTGCCGCCCAATTCTACGGTCGTAGGTATTCCGGGCCGCATCCGCATACAGGACGGAAAAAAGGTCACGAATGATCTGGACCACGTCAATTTGCCCGACCCGGTGGCGGACATGATTCGGACCATGCAGCAGGAAATCGAGCAGTTGCGCAAAGAAGTGAGCGCTTTGAGGGAGGATAAGAAGGATAATGAGCATTCAGTTCACTAATACGCTGACCAAACAAAAGGAAGCGTTTGTTCCACTGGAACCCGGCAAAGTGAAGATGTACGTGTGCGGACCGACTGTGTACAACTACATCCACATCGGCAATGCCCGTCCGGCCATTGTGTTTGATACGCTCCGCCGCTACCTGAAATACCGGGGCTACGAGGTTACTTTTGTGCAAAATATTACAGATGTCGACGATAAGCTGATCCGGAAAGCCAACGAGGAGGGCATCACGGTAAAAGAGGTGGCAGATCGGTATACAGACGCCTTTAACGAAGATCTGCGTTCCCTCAATATCCTGCCGCCGGACATCCAGCCCAGGGTCATGCAGACCATTCCGGAGATCATTCAGTTTATCGAAGGACTGATTGAAAAAGGATATGCCTATGATAGTGAGGGTGACGTTTATTTCCGCACTGGCCGTTTCACCGAGTACGGCAAGCTGTCCCATCAGCCTCTCGATGAGCTGCAGGCGGGGGCACGCGTAGAGATCAATGAAAAGAAGGAAAATCCGCTTGATTTCGCCCTGTGGAAGGCAGCCAAGCCGGGTGAGGTAAGCTGGAGCAGTCCGTGGGGAGAAGGCCGTCCCGGCTGGCATATCGAGTGCTCGGCAATGGCATTGAAGTTTCTCGGAGACCAGATCGATATTCACGCGGGGGGAGCCGATCTTGTTTTCCCTCACCATGAAAATGAAATTGCCCAATCTGAGTGCTACACGGGAAAAGTATTTGCCCGCTACTGGCTTCACAACGGTATGCTCAACATCAACAATGAAAAAATGTCCAAGTCGCTCGGAAACTTCATCCTTGCACGCGACCTGATCCAGCATTACGGCGGAGAGCTGATCCGATTTTTCATGCTGCAGGGTCACTACCGCAATCCGATCAACTTCAGCGATGATCTTCTCGAACAGGCTGCCAATGGATTGGAGCGCATTAAGACGGCTTACGCCAATCTCCGCCATCGCCTGGAGACTGCCCGGCCGCAGGAGCCGAACGGGCTGGCCGAAGAACAGGCCCGCACGATCAGTCAGCTGCGGGAACAGTTCATTGCCGAGATGGACGACGATCTGAATACGGCCAATGCGATTACGGTCGTTTACGAGGTCGTCAAGGAAGCCAATCTGTACTTGCGCAATCAAAATGTCGGTCGGGAGCAAGTCGAGCAGTATCTCTCGCTGCTGACGGAGCTGACGAGCGTACTCGGCGTGCAGCTTGAACAGGCGGAGGAGCTGCTGGACAGCGAGGTGGAGGCGCTCATCGGAGAGCGTACGGAAGCGCGCCGCTTACGCAACTTTGCTCGTGCCGACGAGATTCGCGATCTCCTCAGCGAAAAGGGAATTGTACTGGAGGATACCCCTCAAGGTGTTCGCTGGCGCAGAAAATAAAGGGGCATAACAAAACATGCAAAAGGAAGAGCTATCAAAAGACCCGCATTTGTTAAATCCGCTGGTGCTCGCTTTTTTGGGCGACGCTACGTATTCGCATTGCGTTCGCTACCATTTAATCGCAAAAGGTCTGGTCAAGCCAAATGTGCTTCACAAGACGGCCAATCAGTACGTCTCTGCAAAAGCGCAGGCTAACATCCTGCTGACCCTGATGCCTCTGTTCACGGAAGAGGAGGCAGCGGTGGTGAGGCGCGGGCGCAACGCCAAATCCGGCTCCAGCGCAAAGAATGCCGATATTATCGATTACCGGCACGCTACCTCTTTTGAGGCGCTCGTCGGCTACTTGTATCTGTGCGGGAAAGAAGAGCGGCTGGCGGAGATTATGGAGCAGGCATTTGCCATTGTGGAAGGAGTATACGGACATGAGTGAAGAGTGGATTGTCGGAAAGAATCCGATTATCGAGGCGTTGCGGTCTGGCCGTACCATGAACAAGATATGGATAGCGGAAGGGACCAATAAAAATTTGATGGGACCCATTTTTTCCCTTGCCAAGGAGCAAGGGGTGATTGTCACCACGGCAAACCGCAAAAAGCTCGACCAGCTTTGCGGCACCGACAATCACCAGGGTGTGATTGCCTCAGTCGCCGCCTATGACTACGTCGAAGTGGAGGACATTCTGAAGAGAGCCGAGGAACGCAATGAACTGCCGTTCCTCATACTGCTCGATGAGCTCGAGGACCCCCACAACCTGGGGTCCATCATGCGGACGGCAGATGCGGTGGGAGCGCACGGAATTGTCATTCCGAAACGGCGTTCGGTCAGTTTGACGGCGACTGTAGCAAAGGCCTCCGCCGGCGCAATCAACTACGTCCCCGTAGCGCGGGTGACCAACCTGGTTCGTACGATGGAGGAACTGAAGGAAAAAGGCGTCTGGATCGCCGGGACGGACGCCAGTGCCAAACAAGACTTCCGCCAAGGCGATTACTCGATGCCGCTGGCGATCGTGATCGGCAGCGAAGGCAAGGGCATGAGCAGATTGGTAAAGGACAACTGTGATTTCCTGTACAGCCTGCCCATGGCGGGAAATGTCACCTCGCTGAATGCCTCAGTAGCTGCTGCCCTTCTCATGTACGAAGTTTACCGCGCGAGGAGTCCTTTGTCGGCACAGGTGAAGTGACATGGCAAAAAGGAAAGCCAAGCAACTTTTGATTGTTGACGGCTATAACATCATCGGAGCCTGGCCCGACCTGCGCGTGCTCAAAGAGGAGGAGCGCATGGACGAAGCCCGTGATCTGTTGATCTCCAAGCTGGCAGATTACCAGAGCTTTACGGGCATAAAGGTCATTATCGTATTTGATGCCTACAATGTGCCGGGTATCGGAAGACAGATGAGCGATTATCAGATAGACATCTATTTCACCAAGAAAAAAGAGACGGCCGATGAAAAAATTGAGCAGCTTGTGGCAGAACATTACGCGAAAAATCGACAAATTTATGTAGCGACCTCGGACTATACATCCCAGCGTGTCATTTTTGGCCAGGGAGCCTTGCGCAAGTCAGCGAGGGAGTTGCTTCATGACATGGAAAGTATCGGCAAGGAGATCAAAGAGCAGGTGGAGAAGACTCGTGAAGAACGCTTCTCCACGCGTATTTCCTTGGATGGGGAAATAGCGAAAATATTCGAAAAATGGCGAAGGGAATAACCTGGATTCGGTTGACGCTTTTTTACGGCGCATGTATAATAGCCCTATCTGTGGAATAACCGGATGGCGGGGGGATCATTGTGAGCGTTGACCTCAAGGAGCTGAAGCATGCCCAATATGAGTTAATGTCCGACGAAGAGGTAGTTGATCTGGTTCGTGACAATGATGCCGAAGCCTTAGAGTACTTGATCAACAAGTACAAGAATTTCGTAAGGGCAAAAGCGAGGTCCTATTTTCTCATTGGGGCAGACCGCGAAGACATCGTCCAAGAAGGCATGATTGGATTGTACAAGTCTATTCGCGACTTCCGAGGGGACAAGCTCACGTCGTTCAAGGCGTTTGCCGAATTGTGCATAACCCGTCAGATTATTACTGCGATTAAGACAGCAACCCGGCAAAAGCATATTCCGCTCAACTCGTATGTATCGCTGGACAAGCCTATATACGATGAAGATTCTGACCGCACCCTGCTCGATGTGATTTGCGGGACGAAGGTGACTGACCCTGAAGAATTGTTCATCAATCGCGAAGAATTCGACGACATCGAAGGGAAGATGAGCGAAATTCTGAGCGATCTGGAGCGTCAGGTATTGATGCTGTATTTGGACGGCCGATCCTATCAGCAAATTGCTGTAGAACTCAAGCGGCATGTCAAATCGATAGACAATGCCCTGCAGCGGGTAAAACGCAAATTGGAAAAGTATTTGGAAGGCAGAGAGATTCATCTGTAGCATCGCAGAATCTCTCTTTTCTTTTGGAACAAAATGCTTCCGCTTTGTCAAGACGTTTTGTTGACATGGGTTGACTGGTATGATAAATTTGTTTAGGTAACCATGGCCACATTTCTCTCTTGCCTATGGTTGCTTTGTTAAAATGGTCAGGAAAAAGTAGCGGTTTTCCCGTACTATTTTATCCTTGTTCTTTTGAATACGTAGGTTTGAAATGAGATGGAGGTGGCAATAAATGCGAGTAAACATCACGTTGGCGTGCACTGAGTGTGGCGAGCGTAACTATATCTCCACGAAAAACAAGCGCACTACTACTGAGCGTGTCGAGCTGAAAAAGTATTGCTCCCGTGACAAGAAGCAGACCCTTCATCGCGAAACGAAGTAATGAACGGAAGCGACGAAGTCAGGGGGTGGCAGTGTGGGTTTCCTAGCAAGAATAGGATCTAGTTTTCGCCGGACCGGTGAATTTTTCGGCGATGTGAAATCAGAACTGAAGAAGGTCCGCTGGCCAAACCGAAAGGAATTGACCACCTACACGGTCGTCGTTCTCATTACGGTTACGCTTCTCGCTGCTTTCTTCTTTGTCGTTGATCTGGGTATCTCGCGCCTTATTGATTTGATTTTAGGAACGTAATTTTGCACGCCTAGGAGGGACGGACGGATAACGTCCTTGTGGATATGGAAAAAGCATGGTATGTGGTTCATACGTACTCGGGTTATGAAAACAAGGTAAAGACAAATCTGGAGAAGCGCGTCGAGTCGATGGGCATGGAAGACAAGATCTTCCGCGTTCTCGTACCCACGGAAGAAGAAGTGGAGACGAAGGACGGCAAAAAGCGCACCGTCACGAAAAAGGTGTTTCCAGGATATGTCCTTGTTGAAATGGTGATGACCGACGACTCTTGGTATGTCGTGCGCAACACCCCTGGGGTTACCGGCTTTGTCGGATCCACGGGCGCTGGTTCCAAACCGACAGCGCTTCGTCCTGAAGAGGCCGATATGATCCTGCGTCAGATGGGGATCGAGATTCCCAAAATCAAAGTCGATTTTGATCTTCGTGACATGGTGCGCGTGACTGACGGTCCGTTCTCCAACCGTACCGGAGAAATCATCGAGATTCACCCTGACAGACAAAAGGTTCGCGTACTGGTCGATATCTTCGGTCGCGAAACGCCGGTCGAGCTAGACTTTACACAGATTCAAAAATTGGATTAGGATTCATCTTGAAAATGACCACGCTATGTGGTACATTTCATGTTGTTTCTTATTTCCCCAACCATAAGGGGTTTCTTGCACTCTCACTATAGATGGAAAGTCTACATAGGACTTTCGGCAAAACAGTGGGAGGGGGCATTCCCCCGTAATAACCACATGTGAAGTAAGGAGGTGTCTTACGTGGCTAAGAAGGTTATCCGCGTAATTAAATTGCAAATCCCGGCAGGTAAAGCGAATCCTGCACCTCCAGTAGGTCCGGCTCTCGGTCAAGCTGGTGTAAACATCATGGGATTCTGTAAAGAATTCAACGCTCGTACTGAGAGCGAAGTAGGAATGATCATTCCAGTAGAAATTACTGTTTTTGAAGACCGTTCCTTTACTTTCATTACGAAAACTCCGCCGGCTGCTGTTCTGCTGAAGAAAGCTGCTGGTATCGAGTCTGGTTCCGGCGTGCCGAACAAGACGAAAGTTGCTACCCTGAAACGCGATAAAGTTCGTGAAATCGCTGAACTGAAGCGCCCTGACCTGAACGCAGCAACCGTGGAAGCGGCTATGCGCATGGTGGAAGGTACCGCTCGTTCCATGGGTATCGTGATCGAAGACTAATTGTCTTTGTTGCAATGAGGGGTACACGAGCTGTGCCCCTTGTTTGTGGGAGGATCAAACCGCTACGACCACATTGAAGGGAGATTTTAAAACATGGCAAAACGTGGCAAGAAGTACCAAGAGGCTGCGAAGCTGATTGACAAGAACAAAGTATACGAAGTAGCAGAAGGTATCGAGCTGGTTAAAAAAGCAGCTTCTGCTAAGTTTGACGAATCCGTGGAAGCAGCATTCCGTCTGGGTGTAGACCCGAAGCGTGCTGACCAACAAATCCGCGGTGCAGTTGTTCTGCCGCACGGTACTGGTAAAGTACAGCGCGTTCTCGTTTTCGCGAAAGGCGAAAAAGCGAAAGAAGCAGAAGCAGCTGGTGCAGATTATGTCGGCGATGCAGACATGATCGCAAAAATTCAAGGCGGTTGGTTCGACTTTGACGTAGTCGTAGCTACCCCTGACATGATGGGTGAAGTAGGGAAACTGGGTCGCGTGCTCGGTCCAAAAGGCCTTATGCCAAACCCGAAAACCGGTACCGTTACATTTGATGTAACCAAAGCCGTTAACGAAATCAAAGCTGGTAAAATTGAGTACCGCGTTGACAAAGCAGGTAACATCCACGCTCCAATCGGTAAAGTTTCCTTTGATGCCGAGAAGCTGGCTGAAAACCTCGCTGCGCTGACTGAAGCGCTGAACCGTGCGAAACCAGCGGCAGCAAAAGGCGTTTACATGAAAAACGTATCCATCAGCTCCACGATGGGTCCTGGCGTTCGTGTAGCTGTAAAATAATGATAGTTGACTTCCCTGGTGGAAGTTGATAAGATAGTTCCTGTTGATGAAAAGAATATGCCATGCCGTAGACAGAAGGTGCAGAGCCCAAAAGCCCTGCTTAATATCCCTCCGAGGCGTGTAATGAAGCGGATAGAGGAAATGCTAGATTTCCTTTGACGATATACATTATGCCCTCGTAGATGCTACGAGGGCATTCTTTTTTCCAGGATAGAGCACGGGAGGTGTAACCATTGGCAGAAATTCGTCCAACCGTTATTCGTGAAGAGAAAGTACAAGCGGTAAATGAAATCGCTACAAAACTGCGCAATAGCCAAACAACAGTAGTCGCTGATTACCGCGGTCTGACTGTAGCGCAAGTAACTGAGCTGCGTAGACAACTGCGTGAAGCAGGTATCGAATTCGTAGTTCTGAAAAACACACTGACTCGACTCGCTACAGCGAAAGAGAACCTGACTGAACTGGATCAGTACCTCACCGGTCCAAACGCAATCGCGTTCTCCACTGAAGATGTAATCGCTCCTGCGAAAATCATCGCTGAATTTGCGAAGAAAAACGAAAAGCTGGAAATCAAGGGTGGCGTAATCGAAGGAAAAGTAGTGGGCGCTGATGAAATCAAAGCGCTGGCAGCACTGCCTTCCCGCGAAGGTCTCCTGTCCATGCTTCTCAGCGTGCTGCAAGCTCCTGTGCGCAACTTCGCACTGGCAGTCAAAGCCGTTTCCGAGCAAAAAGAAGGCCAAGGCGCGTAATCGCCTGAACGGGTTACAAACCCAACTGGTTGTGTGAGCAACCGAACCAATACACTTATCCATGAATGGGAGGACAATAAGATGAGCAAAGAGCAAATCTTGGAAGCGATCAAAGGTATGTCCGTTCTCGAACTGAACGATCTGGTAAAAGCAATTGAAGAAGAATTCGGCGTAACTGCTGCTGCTCCTGTAGCTGTAGTTGCTGGTGGCGGAGCTGAAGCTGCTGCTGAGCAAACTGAATTCACTGTAAACCTGGTAAGCGGCGGCGCTTCCAAAATCAACGTTATCAAAGTTGTTCGCGAGCTGACTGGCCTGGGTCTGAAAGAAGCAAAAGACCTGGTAGACAACGCTCCAAAAACACTCAAAGAGGGCGTTTCCAAAGAAGAAGCAGAATCCCTCAAAGCAAAACTCGAAGAAGCTGGCGCAACTGTAGAAGTGAAGTAAGTTAGCTTCCTGAAAGTGGAATATATCCCCTTGCCTGCGGCAGGGGGATTTTCTGTAAGAAGGAACCAAGCCTATCGAAGAGGAAAGGTGGACCATACGTGGCAGATCACTACTACACGAGCCGCCCGGGAGCCAAGCATGACGAGCAGCAGTTTACGTTCACACTGCGGGGGCATGAGCTTCGTTTTATTACGGATGCGGGTGTATTCTCCCGGGATCGGGTTGATTTTGGCAGTCAGCTGCTAATCGAGACGATGGAGTTCGATGAGCATGCCCGCGTGCTGGATGTTGGCTGCGGGTACGGGCCGATGGGGCTAACTGCAGCCAAGCTGGCCAACAAGGGGCAGGTTACGATGCTCGATGTCAACGAGCGTGCAGTTGAACTGGCCCGTCGAAATGCTCAATTGAACGGGATCACGAATGTGGAGATCCTTGTCAGTGATGTGTACAGCGCTGTTCAGGGGCGGGTGTTTGACGTCATTGTAACCAATCCGCCGATTCGGGCCGGCAAGGAGATCGTCCATCGCATTTTTACGGAAGGGTACGAGCTGCTTGCCGAAGGCGGCGAGATGTGGGTAGTGATTCAGAAGAAACAAGGGGCGCCTTCCGCTTTGCGAAAGCTGCAGGAAGTCTACCGCGAAGTCGAAGAGGTAGACAAGAAAAAAGGGTATTCCATTTTTAGAGCGAGGAAGTAGCAGAACGCACATCTGCGCACGGCAGGCAAGAAATAAAAAATAGTCCCTTGACGTGCATATTTCATTATGTTAGCATTATAAAATGTCAATATGGGATTAATGTCTATTTTTTTAGCAGTTCTCATTATCAAAACGGCTTTCCTGCTTTTTTATCAAAGGAGGAATGACGGTGTAAAAAGATGGGAATTCTTATAAAATAGATTTCCTTTGGGTTAAAAATGGTAACGCTGCTTTAACCCATTTTTATTTTTGCTCGCACCAAGGCATTCGTCTGCTGAAAAGCTTGCCGGATGCCCAGTTTTCTATGTGTGAAAACACAACCTGAGGGGTGAATAAGTTGGCAGGTAAAGTGATTCAAAGTGGCCGACACCGCCAGCGTCGTACGTATTCGCGTATTAACGAAGTGCTGGGCCTTCCAAATCTGATCGAGATTCAGCAAAAGTCTTACCAGTGGTTCCTGGATGAAGGCTTGCGTGAAATGTTTCAGGACATTTCTCCGATCCAGGACTTTACGGGTAACCTTGTGCTGGAATTTATCGATTACAGCCTGGGTGAGCCCAAGTATGACGTGGACGAGTCGAAAGAACGTGACGTCACCTATGCAGCGCCTCTGCGCGTGAAGGTCCGCTTGCTTAACAAAGAGACGGGCGAAGTGAAGGAACAAGAAGTCTTCATGGGGGACTTCCCGCTCATGACCGAAACGGGAACCTTCATTATCAACGGGGCTGAGCGTGTCATTGTCAGCCAGCTTGTTCGTTCCCCCAGTGTATATTACAACACCAAAGTGGACAAAAACGGCAAGCAAACATTTACCGCTACCGTTATTCCAAACCGTGGCGCGTGGTTGGAGTTGGAGACGGACGCGAAGGATGTCATTTACGTCCGTATCGACCGTACCCGGAAGATCCCGGTAACGGTGCTTTTGCGCGCTCTCGGCTTTGGTTCCGACATCGAGATTCTCAACCTGCTGGGTGAGGACGAGTATATCAAAAATACGCTGGAGAAAGACAATACCGACTCTACGGAAAAGGCGCTGATTGAAATCTATGAGCGTCTGCGTCCGGGTGAGCCGCCGACAGTCGAGAACGCGAAGAGCTTGCTCATTTCCCGTTTCTTCGATCCGAAGCGCTACGACCTGGCATCCGTTGGTCGCTATAAAATGAACAAGAAGCTTCACCTGAAAAACCGTCTCTACAATCAGCGTCTGGCTGAGACGTTGGTAGATACGAGCACAGGTGAAATTATCGCAGAAGCAGGTCAAATGATTGACCGCCGGATTCTTGACCGGATTTTGCCGATGCTGGAAGAGAGCGTAGGGTTCGTAGATGTACGGACGCACGGCGGTGTTCTCGAAGAGGATATGATCCGTCTGCAATCCATCAACATCTTCTCTCCGCTTGACGACGGCAAAGTGATCAAGGTCATCGGCAATGGAAACGTCGATAAGACCGTTAAGCACATCACGCCTGCTGATATCGTTGCGGCGATCAACTATTTCATGAACCTGCTTCATGGAGTCGGTTCTACCGATGACATCGACCATTTGGGCAACCGTCGTCTGCGTTCCGTTGGTGAGCTGTTGCAGAACCAGTTCCGCATCGGTCTTTCCCGTATGGAGCGCGTAGTTCGCGAGCGGATGTCCATTCAGGATCAAAACCAGATCACGCCGCAAGCGCTGATCAACATCCGTCCGGTCATCGCAGCGATCAAGGAGTTCTTCGGAAGCTCCCAGTTGTCGCAGTTTATGGATCAGACCAACCCGCTTGCAGAGCTGACGCACAAACGCCGTCTGTCTGCACTCGGTCCCGGTGGTTTGACTCGTGAGCGCGCGGGCTTTGAAGTGCGTGACGTTCACCACTCTCACTACGGCCGTATGTGTCCGATTGAGACGCCGGAGGGTCCGAACATCGGTTTGATCAACTCGCTGTCTTCCTTTGCCCGGATCAATGACTATGGATTCATTGAAACGCCGCGTCGCAAGGTAGACCCGGAGACCGGTTACGTTCTGGATGAAATCGCCTATCTGACGGCGGATGAAGAAGACGTGTTCAACGTCGCTCAGGCCAACCAGCCTTTGGACGAAATGGGCCGCTTCATCAACGACATGGTTATTTGCCGACGCAAGGGCGACATCTTGAGTGTCCCGCGCGACAAGGTTGACTATATGGACGTATCTCCGAAGCAAGTCGTTTCGGTTGCGACCGCTTTGATTCCGTTCCTGGAAAACGACGACGCCAACCGCGCGCTGATGGGTTCCAACATGCAGCGGCAGGCTGTTCCATTGCTCATTCCGCAAGCGCCGTTTGTCGGTACCGGTATGGAGCATAAAGCAGCGCAAGACTCCGGCGTGGCGATCGTTGCCAAGCATCCGGGTCAGGTAGAGCGCGTGACAGCCCGCGAAATTTGGGTACGCCGCTATAAAGAGATCGACGGCAAGAAAGTAGCCGGCGATATCGACAAATATAAATTGCACAAGTTTATCCGTTCCAACCAGGGTACCTGCATCAACCAGCGCCCGATCGTCAGAAAAGGCGACTGGATTGAAAAAGGCGACATCATCGGTGACGGTCCGTCCACAGAAAAGGGCGAATTGGCACTGGGCCGCAACGTTATCGTTGCGTTCATGACCTGGGAAGGGTACAACTACGAGGACGCCATTCTCCTCAGCGAAAAGCTTGTAAAAGATGACGTGTATACGTCTATCCATATTGAAGAGTACGAGTCCGAAGCCCGTGACACCAAGCTCGGTCCGGAAGAAATCACCCGTGATATTCCGAACGTCGGCGAAGACGCTCTGAAAAATCTTGACGAGCGCGGTATCGTTCGCGTCGGTGCGGAAATTCAGGACGGCGACATCCTCGTCGGTAAAGTAACGCCGAAAGGGGTTACCGAGCTGACGGCGGAAGAGCGTTTGCTCCATGCCATCTTTGGTGAAAAGGCACGCGAGGTTCGCGACACATCCTTGCGCGTACCGCATGGCGGTTCCGGTATCGTTGTCGACGTGAAAGTGTTTACCCGCGAGAACGGCGACGAGCTGCCGCCGGGTGTCAACCAACTCGTCCGCGTCTACATCGCCCAAAAAAGGAAAATTTCCGTGGGTGACAAAATGGCCGGTCGACATGGTAACAAAGGGGTTATTGCCCGGATCATGCCAGAGGAGGATATGCCGTTCTTGCCGGATGGCTCTCCTGTGGAAATCGTTCTGAACCCACTCGGGGTTCCGTCCCGGATGAACATCGGTCAGGTACTGGAAACGCACCTTGGCATGGCGGCGAAAATGCTCGGCATCCACGTAGCGACACCGGTATTTGACGGAGCTCGTCAGGAAGATGTGTTCGAGACGCTGGAAGAAGCCGGCCTCGACCGCGACGGAAAAACGATTTTGTACGATGGCCGCACAGGTGAACCGTTTGACCGCCGTGTAACGGTAGGTTGCGTGTACATGCTGAAGCTGGCTCACTTGGTGGACGACAAGATCCACGCTCGTTCCACTGGTCCATACTCGCTCGTTACGCAGCAGCCTCTGGGCGGTAAAGCTCAGTTTGGCGGACAGCGCTTCGGGGAGATGGAGGTTTGGGCACTCGAGGCTTATGGTGCCGCCTATACGCTGCAAGAAATTCTTACTGTCAAGTCGGACGACGTCGTTGGTCGGGTGAAGACCTACGAAGCGATCGTCAAAGGGGAAAACGTACCGGAGCCAGGTGTTCCTGAGTCCTTCAAGGTTCTCATCAAGGAACTGCAAAGCTTGGGTATGGACGTGAAAATCCTGTCCGAAGACGAGCAGGAAATTGAAATGCGTGAAATGGAAGAAGAGGACGAGGGCAGCGGTGAAAAGCTGAATCTCGTACTTGAAGGCGGAAGCTTGGACGAAGAGTAAGATTCCGGTACAAAGGGAGGTAACGCCCTGTGATAGACGTGAACAACTTCGAATATATGAAGATCGGCCTGGCTTCCCCGGACAAAATCCGCTCCTGGTCTTTCGGGGAAGTGAAAAAGCCGGAAACGATCAACTATCGTACGTTGAAACCGGAAAAGGACGGTTTGTTCTGCGAGCGTATTTTCGGTCCGACCAAGGACTGGGAGTGCCATTGCGGAAAATACAAGCGCGTTCGCTACAAAGGTGTCGTGTGCGATCGATGCGGCGTGGAAGTGACCCGCGCCAAAGTACGCCGTGAGCGGATGGGGCACATCGAGCTGGCTGCCCCAGTCTCTCACATCTGGTACTTCAAAGGAATCCCGAGCCGCATGGGCCTTGTTCTTGACATGTCCCCGCGTTCGCTCGAGGAAGTCATCTACTTTGCATCTTACGTGGTAACCGATGCGGGCGATACGCCGCTCGATAAAAAGCAGCTGTTGTCCGAAAAGGAATACCGCAATTACCGTGAAAAATACGGACATTCCTTCCAGGCGATGATGGGAGCAGAGGCGATCAAACGCCTTCTCCAGGAAATCGATCTGGAAAAAGAAGTAGAGACGCTGAAGGAAGATCTGAAAACGGCACAAGGCCAACGCCGCAACCGTGCGATCAAGCGTCTGGAAGTACTGGAGGCATTCCGCAATTCCGGCAACCGTCCTGACTGGATGGTTCTGGATGTACTGCCGGTCATTCCGCCAGAGCTGCGTCCGATGGTTCAGTTGGATGGGGGACGCTTTGCCACCTCCGACCTGAACGATCTGTACCGCCGCGTAATCAACCGCAACAACCGTCTGAAACGCCTGTTGGAACTCGGCGCACCGGACATTATCGTGCAAAACGAGAAACGCATGCTGCAGGAAGCAGTAGACGCGCTGATCGACAACGGTCGCCGCGGCCGTCCGGTGACAGGTCCGGGTAACCGTCCGCTGAAATCCCTCAGCCATATGCTGAAAGGGAAACAAGGACGCTTCCGTCAAAACCTGCTCGGTAAGCGTGTTGACTACTCCGGCCGTTCCGTTATCGTGGTTGGACCAAACCTGAAGATGTATCAGTGCGGTCTGCCGAAAGAAATGGCGCTGGAGCTGTTCAAGCCATTTGTAATGAAAGAGCTGGTGGCAAAAGGCCTCGCTCACAATATCAAGAGCGCAAAGCGCAAGGTAGAGCGCGTTCAGCCTGAGGTGTGGGATGTACTGGAAGATGTCATCCGCGAGCACCCGGTGCTTTTGAACCGCGCCCCCACGCTGCACAGACTTGGTATTCAGGCATTCGAACCTGTACTGGTTGAAGGCCGTGCGATTCGTTTGCATCCGCTCGTTTGTACGGCATACAACGCCGACTTTGACGGTGACCAGATGGCGGTTCACGTTCCCCTGTCCGCTGAGGCACAGGCAGAAGCCCGTATCCTCATGCTGGCAGCACAGAACATCTTGAACCCGAAAGATGGAAAACCGGTTGTAACGCCTTCTCAGGACATGGTTCTCGGTTCCTACTATCTGACGCTGGAGCGTGAAGGGGACATTGGCGAGGGTACGGTATACCGTGACTCTCACGATGCGATTGCCGCATACCAAAACGGCTTTATCAGCCTCCATACGCGCATTGCTCTGCCGGCGAAGGAATTGAACAAAACCAGCTTTACGGAAGAACAGCGCAACGCTCTGTTCGTGACGACGGTAGGGAAACTGATCTTCAACGAAATCTTCCCGCCGGAGCTGCCGTTTATCAACGTTCCGACGAAAGCGAACCTGCAAAAGGGCGTACCAAACGACTTCTTCATTTTTGATAAAGGCGTAAACGTAAAAGAGTTTATCGCCAAGCTGCCTGACCAGGGAGCTGTGAAAAAAGGTTTCTTGGGAACCATCATCTCCGAGTGCTTCCGCCGTTTTGGCACAATGGAAACCTCGAAGATTCTGGACAAAATCAAGGAACTCGGCTTCACGTACTCTACGAAAGCCGGTATTACGATCGCTGTTGCCGACATCGTCGTGCCTGAAAAGAAAAAGGAAATCCTCGAAGAAGCTGATCAAAAGGTACAAACCGTTATGGCGCAATACCGCCGCGGTCTGATTACCGAGGATGAGCGATACGACAGGGTTATCTCCATCTGGTCGAAGGCGAAGGACGAGGTAACCGAAGTGCTGATGAAGTCCATGGATAAGTTCAATGCGATCTTCATGATGGCGAACTCCGGTGCCCGCGGTAACGTGTCGCAGATCACACAGCTGGCTGGTATGCGCGGTCTGATGGCAAACCCGTCCGGTCGAATCATCGAGCTGCCGATCAAATCGAACTTCCGGGAAGGCCTGACCGTATTGGAGTACTTTATCTCCACGCACGGTGCGCGTAAAGGTCTTGCCGATACCGCTCTGCGTACCGCTGACTCGGGTTACCTGACCCGCCGTCTGGTTGACGTTGCGCAAGACGTGATCGTCCGCGAGATCGATTGCGGAACCGACAAGGGCATTCGCGTCACAGCGATCAAGGACGGCAAGGAAGAAATCGAGAAGCTTTCCGATCGCCTGATTGGCCGCACATGCTTTGAGACTGTGCGCCATCCGGAGACCGGCGAAGTCATCATCGGCCGCAACGAGGAAATTACAGAGGAAATTGCCGAGGTCATCGAAAAAGCTGGCATTACCGAGGTTTATATCCGCAACGTGCTTGCTTGCCGCACAAGCCATGGCGTCTGCAAGCGCTGCTACGGTCGCAACCTGGCTACCGGCGACGAGGTGGAAATCGGCGAAGCAGTCGGAATCATCGCCGCTCAATCCATCGGTGAGCCGGGAACCCAGCTGACGATGCGTACCTTCCATACCGGGGGGGTTGCGGGAGACGATATTACCCAAGGTTTGCCGCGTATTCAAGAGCTGTTTGAGGCGCGCAATCCGAAAGGGCAAGCAGTTATTTCCGAGATCGACGGTGAAGTCATCGATATCCGCGAAGGCAAAGACCGTCGTGAGATCGAGGTTCGCGGCGAGGCGGAAAACAAAGTGTACGCCGTACCGTACGGTTCCCGCATCAAGGTAGCCGTAGGCACCAAGCTCAGTGCCGGTGACGAGCTGACAGAGGGTTCCGTTGACCCGAAAGAAATGCTCAAGGTACGCGGCCAACGCGGCGTATCCAACTACATCCTGCAAGAGGTACAAAAAGTGTACCGGATGCAAGGGGTAGAAATTAACGACAAGCACGTCGAGGTCATGATCCGTCAGATGCTTCGCAAGCTGAGAGTCATCGACAGCGGCGAAACCGATCTCTTGCCAGGCTCCTATGTCGAAGTGCATGAGTTTGAGCAGGCAAACGCCAAAGCCTTTATGGAAGGAAAGAGCCCTGCTGTCGGTCGTCCAGTCCTCTTGGGGATCACCAAGGCTTCTCTGGAAACAGACTCCTTCCTGTCGGCAGCATCCTTCCAGGAAACAACACGTGTCCTGACCGATGCGGCGATCAAAGGCAAGGTGGACCGCCTCCTTGGCCTGAAGGAGAACGTCATCATCGGAAAACTGGTTCCAGCCGGTACCGGTATGTCCCGCTATCGCAATATCAAGGTAGCAAGCCGTGCAGACTACGAAGCGCAAGCTAGCGAGAACAACGAGCAGCTCGAAGCTGTGTCGGTAGAGTAGCGCCAAAGCAGGTCGGCGCAATAGACGCAACAAAGCAGGAAGTGCCCGTCCTCGTGATGGGCACTTCCCTTTACTAAATAAATAATAGAAAAATAATAGCATCGGGCGTTGACATTGACGGGCCCAACTGATATTATATTCAAGTGTGCCTGACATCTGTACTTTGGAGGATATGATTCTACATGTCTTATGAAAAAGTAGAGCGGGCCAAGGAGCTCACCATTGGCGTCAAACAGACGATGAAAGCCGTGGAGCACAATCAGGTTGAAGCGGTTTACATTGCAGTTGATGCTGATAGACGATTGACCCAAAAAGTCGAGCTTCTTTGCAAAGAGAAGGGTGTACCAGTCATCCGCGTCGATTCCATGCGCCGATTAGGCAAAGCGTGTGGGATAGAAGTGGGAGCGGCAACTGCCGCGATAAAGAAAAGTGGTTAACGATGTTTTTGTTTCCGGCCAACTTCGCGTTGGTTGTGTGGCAAAGACTTTCTATTTGACCAAAGATGACTCACCTGGATCTGTGGTCTTGAGATTGGGTAATAAGAAGGGAGGTAACATCCATGCCTACAATGAACCAATTGGTGCGCAAAGGTCGCAAGGACAAGGTTGTGAAGTCGAAGTCCCCAGCTCTGCAAAAGGGGTACAACAGCTTCAAAAAGGCTCAAACCAACCAAAGCTCTCCTCAAAAACGCGGTGTCTGCACTCGTGTGGGTACCATGACTCCGAAAAAACCAAACTCCGCGTTGCGTAAATACGCTCGTGTGCGTTTGACTAACGGTATTGAGGTTACTGCTTACATCGGTGGTATCGGCCACAACCTGCAAGAGCACAGCGTCGTGCTGGTTCGCGGCGGCCGTGTAAAAGACTTGCCAGGGGTTCGTTATCACATCGTTCGCGGTGCGCTTGACACTGCTGGTGTGAACAACCGCAAACAAGGTCGTTCCAAATATGGTACGAAGCGTCCGAAGCCGGGCCAAGCAGCAGCAAAAAAATAATCGCCTAGCTATGATGGCGTAATCTTAAATCTATACAGAAGGAGGGAATACGATGCCACGGAAAGGTCCTGTAACCCGTCGTGACGTACTGCCTGATCCGATTTACAACAGCAAGTTGGTCACTCGTCTGATCAACCGCTTGATGCTGGATGGCAAACGCGGTGTTGCGCAGAACATCCTGTACAATGCATTCAACATTATTCAGGAGCGTACTGGTCGCAACCCTATGGAAGTGTTTGAAGAAGCACTGAAAAACGTAATGCCTGTACTGGAGGTAAAAGCTCGTCGTGTTGGTGGTGCCAACTACCAAGTACCGATCGAGGTAAAACCTGAGCGCCGTACCACTCTCGGCCTGCGTTGGTTGGTTAACTACTCCCGCACTCGCGGTGAGAAAACCATGGAACAACGTCTGGCAAACGAGATCATGGACGCTGCGAACAACACAGGTGCAGCAGTGAAAAAGCGTGAAGACACGCACAAGATGGCTGAAGCAAACAAAGCGTTTGCACACTATCGCTGGTAGTAATAAGAGCGGGTGTTCGGTTTCGATACCCGCATATTCTTACATTCGAGTATGGAAGGAGCATACCCAATGGCTCGCGAGTTCTCTTTAGCGAATACGCGGAACATCGGTATCATGGCACACATTGATGCCGGTAAGACAACCACCACTGAGCGTATTCTGTTCTACACCGGTCGCGTGCACAAAATTGGTGAAACGCACGAAGGTGCGGCCACCATGGACTGGATGGAACAAGAGCAAGAACGCGGTATTACCATTACCTCGGCTGCTACCACGGCTCAATGGAAAGGCCATCGAATCAACATTATCGATACGCCTGGACACGTAGACTTCACTGTTGAAGTAGAGCGCTCCCTGCGCGTTTTGGACGGTGCCGTAACCGTTTTCGACGCGAAAGGCGGCGTTGAGCCTCAGACCGAAACCGTTTGGCGCCAAGCTGACCGGTATGGCGTACCTCGTATGTGCTACATCAACAAAATGGATATTATCGGCGCAAACTACGATATGTGCTTGGAGCAAATTCGTACCCGCCTGGGCGCAAACCCGGTAGCTGTTCAATATCCAATCGGTGCGGAAGACCAGTTCAAAGGTATGGTTGACCTGATCGAAATGAAGGCAATCATCTATACCGATGACCTCGGTAAAACCTCCGATGCTGTTGAAATCCCGGCTGAACTCAAAGACAAGTGCGAAGAGCTCCGTCTTGCACTGGTTGAAGCAGCTGCGGAACAAGATGAAGAATTGATGATGAAGTACCTGGAAGGCGAAGAGCTGACCAACGATGAAATTCGCGCAGCTCTGCGTAAAGGTACCATCGAGTGCAAAATCACGCCAGTCATGTGCGGATCTTCCTACCGTAACAAGGGTGTTCAACCAATGCTGGACAACGTAGTGGCATACCTGCCATCTCCGATCGATATTCCAGCAATCAAAGGTACGCTCCCTGACTCCGAGGATGAAGTAGAACGTCCGGCTGACGACAACGGTCCGTTCTCCGCTCTGGCGTTCAAAATCATGGCTGACCCGTACGTAGGTCGTCTGACATTCTTCCGCGTATACTCTGGTGTTCTGAGCTCCGGTTCTTACGTACTGAACTCCACCAAAGGCAAGCGCGAGCGTGTCGGTCGTATCCTGCAAATGCACGCAAACCACCGCGAAGAAATCCAACAGGTTTACTCCGGTGACATTGCAGCAGCTGTAGGTTTGAAAGACACTACGACTGGTGATACCCTCTGTGATGAGAAAGCTCCAGTAATTCTGGAGTCCATGACCTTCCCAGAGCCGGTTATCCACATTGCGATCGAGCCTAAATCCAAGGCCGACCAAGACAAAATGGGTGTTGCGCTTTCCAAGCTGTCCGAAGAGGATCCAACGTTCAGAACTCACACAGACGAAGAGACTGGTCAAACCATCATCTCCGGTATGGGTGAGCTTCACTTGGAGATCATCGTTGACCGCATGAAGCGTGAATTCAAAGTTGAAGCGAACGTAGGTGCTCCGCAGGTTGCTTACCGCGAGACATTCCGCAATGCAGCCAAAGTGGAAGGTAAATTCGTTCGTCAGTCCGGTGGTCGTGGTCAATACGGTCACGTTTGGGTGGAGTTCTCTCCACTGGAGCCGGGCAAAGGCTTCGAATTCGAAAACAAAATCGTCGGTGGTGTAGTACCGCGTGAATACATCCCTGCGGTACAAGCTGGTATCGAAGAAGCTATGAAAAATGGTGTTCTTGCCGGCTTCCCACTGGTAGATATCAAAGCAGCGCTGGTTGACGGTAGCTACCACGATGTCGACTCCTCCGAGATGGCATTTAAAGTGGCTGGTTCCCTCGCACTGAAAGAAGCTGCGAAGAAATGTGGCGCTACTCTTCTCGAGCCAATCATGAAGGTAGAAGTCACAATTCCGGAAGAGTACATGGGCGACGTTATGGGTGACCTGAACTCCCGCCGCGGTCGTATCGAAGGTATGGAAGCTCGTGCAAACGCACAAGTGATCCGTGCAATGGTACCACTGTCCGAGATGTTTGGTTACTCCACCGTACTGCGCTCCCGTACGCAAGGACGCGGTACGTACGCAATGGTACTCGACCATTACGAAGAAGTACCGAAGTTCATCGCTGATGAAATCGTCAAGAAGTCCAAAGGCGAATAATTGGCGCGCTTGACTTTATCTTGAAACGAGAAAGGTTTACAATATGATAGGGTAACCGTTGATAGGGTAAACCTTTCTTTACTCTAATAAAACCCTTATTAATGAGGAGGCTCACTCTCATGGCTAAAGAAAAATTTGAGCGGACGAAACCGCACGTAAACATTGGTACCATCGGTCACGTTGACCACGGTAAAACTACTCTGACTGCTGCTATCACCACTGTTTTGGCTCAAGCAGGTCAAGCGAAAGCAATGGCTTATGACAGCATCGACGCTGCTCCAGAAGAAAAAGAGCGCGGTATCACAATCAACACTGCTCACGTTGAGTACGAAACTGCAAACCGTCACTATGCACACGTTGACTGCCCTGGACACGCGGACTACGTGAAAAACATGATTACCGGTGCTGCTCAAATGGACGGCGCTATCCTGGTAGTATCTGCTGCAGATGGCCCAATGCCACAAACTCGTGAGCACATCCTGCTGTCCCGCCAAGTAGGCGTACCTTACATCGTAGTATTCATGAACAAATGCGACATGGTAGACGATGAAGAGCTCTTGGAATTGGTTGAAATGGAAATCCGCGACCTGCTGTCTCAATATGAGTTCCCAGGCGACGATATCCCAGTAATCAAAGGTTCTGCAAAAGAAGCTCTTGACAACCCATCCGGCGATTGGGCTAAGAAAATTCTCGAGCTCATGGAAGCTGTTGACACTTACATCCCAACTCCTGAGCGTGCAACTGATAAACCATTCCTGATGCCAGTTGAGGACGTATTCACCATTACTGGCCGTGGTACTGTTGCTACCGGTCGTGTAGAGCGCGGTGTAATTAAAGTTGGTGACCAAGTAGAAATCGTTGGTCTGGCTGAAGAAACAAAAACTACTACTGTAACTGGTGTTGAGATGTTCCGCAAACTGCTGGATCAAGCAGAAGCTGGTGACAACATCGGTGCTCTGCTCCGTGGTGTTGAGCGCAAAGACATCGAGCGCGGTCAAGTACTGGCGAAGCCAGCATCCGTTAAACCTTACACCAAGTTCAAAGCAGAAGTTTACGTTCTGTCCAAAGAAGAGGGCGGCCGTCACACTCCTTTCTTCTCCAACTACCGCCCACAATTCTACTTCCGTACAACTGACGTTACAGGTATCATCCAACTGCCAGAAGGCGTTGAAATGATCATGCCTGGCGACAACACTGAGTTCACCGTTGAACTGATCGCTCCAGTAGCGATGGAACAAGGTACTCGCTTCGCTATCCGCGAAGGCGGCCGTACAGTTGGTGCAGGCGTAGTTTCCTCCATCACTGAGTAATTGCCAAAAAAGCAAACCCGACAGCATAAAGCTGTCGGGTTTTTTATTTTTCATGCGGCAAATTGCTGCTGCCTGTCACAACAACCAGTCCCTGATCGTCTTGTGAGTAGAACAGAACCCGAAAAGGGGAGACGCCAAGTGGAGCATGTTGATGTGTGTGTAATCGGCGGCGGACTATCCGGATTGGCGTCGGCTGTCTGTTTGGCAGGGGCGGGTAAAACGGTTATGCTGGTGGAACAATCAGAACGGCTTGGCGGCCGTGCTTCCTCTGATGTTTATGAAGGGTGTTTTGTAAACCGGGGACCTCATGCCTTATGCCAAAAAGGGATAGGAATGAAGGTGCTGGGCCAACTGGGAATCGTTCCAAAAGGGGGCACGTTGGCTTTAGGTGGCACGCTAACAGAGCGGGAACATGAATATGAGCTGCCAATGACACCGCTCTCACTGCTGAAAACCAATGTTTTTACCTGGAAACAAAAGAAGGAATTTCTCAGTCTGTTGTTTCGCTTGACGAGGCAGGATTTGGAATCAGTTTGTCAAATGACACTCTACGAATGGGCTAATCTAAACATAGCCGATGAACGTGTGAGACAACTGCTTTATACGCTGGTTCGCTTGTCCAGCTACTGCGATGATCCCGAGCGAGCGAGCGCAGGAGTACTTCTTCGGCAGCTTCGACTATCCGCAGTAGGTGGTGTAGCGTATCTCCACTACGGTTGGCAAAGCCTCATTAATGATTTGAGGGAACAGGCATTGAAGGCGGGTGTTACGATTCGGCTGAGGCAGCATGTGGCAACGATCGAAGGAGAAACGCCAGCGATAAAAGTCGGCCTGACAGAAACGAGATTTCTATCTGCGAAATACGTCATATCTTCGGCGGGCCCAGCGGCTACCTATCGTATGGTGAAACATGCAGAGAAGACGGTGTTGGCCAGGTGGAAATACACGCTCATACCGGTAAAAGGCGCCGCCCTGGACGTTATCGTCAAGAGGCTGCCGAATCCGGACATTTCCTTTGCCCTGGATCTGGAGCAGCCCCTGTATTTTTCGAATCATTCAGCCGCAGCAGTCTTTACGAATCATCCGGACTACCAGGTGATACACACATTCAAATATCATCGTGCTTCGGAAATCCCTGATTCCGACCAGGATCGCGAGCTGTTGGAAGCCTTTCTCGACAGGCTGCAGCCAGGCTGGCAAAACGAGGTTTTGAAAAAGCGCTATTTGCCAGCGATGACGGTTTCCCACAGTCTGGTGACACCGGAGCGAGCCGCCATGCTGTCCAAAGAAAGTCCGGCTATCAAGGAAATTCCCGGTCTTTACGCAGTTGGCGACTGGTTTGCACGCGAGGGGCTGTTGGCGGATGCGGCATTGGCTAGCGCGTATGAGGCTGTGCAAGACATTTTGAAGATGGAAGGCAAGTGAGGATGAGCCATGATGGATACACAGCAGCTCTACGTAACATACAAGCCGCTGCTTTTTTCGATTGCCTACCGCATGCTCGGAACAGTAGCGGATGCAGAGGATATTGTTCAAGATACGTTTTTGTCGCTTGAAAGATTTCAAAAAAAGAATGTCGAAAACATCAAAGCGTGGCTTTGCAAGACTTTGACAAATCGCTGCATTGACTTTTTGAGGTCTGCTCGGAAAAAGAGGGAAGTATACGTAGGACCTTGGCTGCCCGAACCCGTTGTTTTTCGGGATGAACAGCTTGGTCCAATGGAGCAGGTGATCCGGCAAGACCAACTGTCGATTGCGATGCTGGCCTTGATGGAAAGTCTCTCGCCTGTAGAAAGAGCCATCTTTATTTTGCGGGAGGTCCTCGATTTTGAATATGACGAGATTGCCGAGATAACGGGCAAGGAGACGGTGAACTGCCGCAAGATTTTCAGTCGGGTAAAACAAAAGCTCTCCAAAGAGCTGCCAGACAAAAGGATTGATTACGAGCAGCAGAGGATGCTGCTGGAGTCGTTTTTACAGGCGATTCATACGGAGGATTCGGCCACATTGCTGGAGCTGCTGTCTCCGGATGTGGTCCTCTACTCCGATGGCGGCGGAAAGGTAAAGGCCGCTCTCAGGCCTATTTTGTCGAGCGAGAGAGTTGTCGCGTTCTTGCTGGGAGTCACCCGAAAGCAATCTACAGATTATCGTGTGGAAATCGCAAACGTAAATGGCGAGGCTGGCATCATCGCCTATGAGGGAAATGAGGTTTACGGTATAAATACAATCAAGCTGGTAGACGGAAAAATCGCGGCCGTGTATATCATCCGGAATCCGGATAAACTCAAAAACGTTTGATGACTCAAGGTTAGTGCGCGCCGGTGGTCCTTATCAAATTTGCAAATGACGGCGATCAAAAAAAGGAAATTATGTGACGGCCATTCCTGTGCTACAATTACGAATGCGATTTGTAATGTAGAAAGGGAAGAAGGGCCAGTCATGCAAAACAATGAACGATGGTTGTATCTGATGCTTGCCGGTGTGGTCACACTGTGGGGCCTGAATGTCGTAATGGTAAAGTACCTTACCATGTTTCCGCCGCTCTACGTGGCAGCGATCAGGATGACTGTAGCAGGCCTTTGTTTGAGCCCGATTTTATGGATGTATCGGCACCAGTTGAGATTGAAAGGGACTGACTGGCTGCTCATCGTGGGAGTAGGCGCCAGTTCGATAGCGCTGCACCAGTTGACACTCGCTTTGGGAGTGCGATTTACGACTGCAGGAAACGCATCTCTGATTTTGGGACTCAATCCGTTGGCAACAGCTCTGCTTGCCATGCTTCTTCTGGGCGAAGGAATGTCCTGGCGGAAGGGGCTCGGGATCGGGGTTGGATTCAGCGGTGTTTTGATTGTCGTTTTGTCCCAGCATGGTTCGATCGAAATGAACGGCTGGGGAGACTTGATTATGTTCTCCTCGATGCTGATGTATGTCACGGGCGGACTATTGATTCGGAAGCTGACGACCCGGGGCGTTCCCGTTTTGTTGATTACAGCCGCTTCGCAGATGTTCGGGGTCCTCTTTTTATGGGGGGCGGCTCTGGTTGAACAGCCATTATCCTACTATGTATCACTGGAAGTAACACCGTTCCAATGGCTCGTCATTTTTGTGTCAGGCGGACTCTCGACGGCTGTAGGTTCGATGGGCTGGAATTACGGCATTCGCCAGTTGGGGGCAAGCCGGACGGCTGTATTTTTAAATGGAATGCCGCTCGCCAGCCTGTTTTTTGCCGCTTTGTTTCTCGGGGAGCGATTGCAGCTTTTGCATTTGCTCGCTCTGGTGATGATAGTCGCTGGCGTTTATTTGGGGTCGCGGCAGATTTCGGCAAGAGGGATCAAGCCAAAAACGGATGTCATGACAAAAGCGTAGGGGAGCTCCCTACGCTTTATCTGTTTCCCACTGGTTGACCATATGGTAGGCGGTCAGGCGCAAGCGCTCAAAGAACTGATCTCTGAGCTCGCCTTTTAGACCGATGCGATCCATAGCCTCGCTCATGCAAGAAAGCCATGCGGCTGCTTGCGTAGTGCCGATCGGAAACCGCATGTGGCGGGCGCGGAGCATGGGATGGCCATGCTTGTCGCTGTAGAGGGTGGGCCCGCCTAGAAATTGAGTGAGGAACTGATACTGTCTCTCCTTCACTTCGGTAAAATCGTCCGGAAAGAGCGGAGCGAGATCGGGATGCTTCGCTACGAGATCGTAAAACGTATCTACCAAACGGGTGAGAGTCTCGGCCCCGCCAATTTGTTCATAAGGTGTGACAAGCTTGTCGGACACTGCCGGTATCCTCCTTCTTTGCGAGAGTACGTTACCAGTATACCGTGTTTCTTCTTATATATATAGCCGGGAAGAGAAGGTTCTGTTTTTGCGCGGGCAGATAACAAAAAAACAAGCGAGACTGAGAGAGAAAAAATGAGTTTGGAAGTGAATCCCGCTTGCCTTTGGCCGGATAAATCAGTAAGATGGACAAAGTGAGCCAAAAAAGGCCGCTGTGTACGAAAAATGTGTGGAAAACCAAGAAAAAACTTGCGTTGCCCATTTCATTTTAGTACAATATTGAATGTTGGTCATGGACTTGCGATGATGTGGGAGGTTGCTGACACACCCGGCCCCTTTGCCATGACCGGGGTGCAGGATATTTCCACGGAGAAATGTCCGTTTCAAAAAATGGGCGAAAAAGGAGGGACTAAAATGGCAAAACAAAAGATTCGTATTCGTTTAAAGGCGTACGATCACAAAATCCTCGATCAGTCTGCTGAGAAAATTGTGGAGACTGCCAAGCGTTCCGGTGCCAATGTATCGGGTCCAATTCCGCTTCCGACGGAGAAAGCAGTTTACACGATTTTGCGTGCTGTTCACAAGTACAAAGATTCTCGTGAACAATTCGAGATGCGCACTCACAAACGCTTGATCGACATTTTGAATCCGACCCCACAAACGGTTGACGCGCTGATGCGTTTGGATCTGCCGTCCGGTGTGGACATCGAGATTAAACTGTAAGGTTCGAGTACGATACACGCGTAGGCGTTGTCTTAATAAGCGCGATCTATCAAGTCTTCAAACCCCGTAAACGGCGCCCCTGCGCATCGGCAGGGACCTTGATACAACAGTATGGTAAGTGGATATAAGCACAGGAGGTGGCACAAATGACCAAAGGAATCTTAGGCAGAAAGCTTGGCATGACCCAAGTTTTTGGTCCGAACGGATCGGCAATCGCTGTTACCGTCATCGAAGCAGGTCCTAACGTAGTACTGCAAAAGAAGGATCAAGAGAACGATGGATACGAAGCTATCCAGATCGGTTTCGAAGACAAAAAGGAACATCGAGCTAACAAGCCGGAAAAAGGACACGCAGCGAAAGCTAACACTGCACCTAAGCGCTTCATTCGCGAAATTCGCGGAGTAAACCTCGCAGATTACGAGGTAGGTCAAGAATTGAAAGCTGATATTTTTGCCGCAGGAGAGTTTGTAGACGTTGCCGGCGTAACCAAAGGTAAAGGTTTCCAAGGTGCGATTAAACGTCACAACCAAAGCCGCGGTCCGATGGCTCACGGTTCCCGTTACCATCGTGGTCCTGGTTCTCTCGGGGCTATCGATCCAGGCCGTGTATTCAAAGGCCAAACCCTGCCAGGTCAAATGGGTGGCGACAACGTAACCATTCAAAACCTGGAAGTAATCAAAGTTGATGCTGATCGCAATCTGATTTTGGTGAAAGGCTCCGTGCCTGGCCCGAAAAACAGCTACGTTCTAGTATCTACGGCAGTCAAGAAGAACTAGTTAAGGAAAGGAGGAACTGACATGCCAAAAGTAGCTCTTTACAATCAAGCTGGTTCACAAGTAGGCGAAATCGAACTGGCAGACAGTGTTTTCGGTATCGAGCCTAACAACGCTGTTCTTTTCGATGCTATCGTTATGCAGCAAGCGTCCCAACGCCAAGGCACGCATGATGTAAAGAACCGTTCTGAGGTTCGTGGCGGCGGCCGCAAGCCGTGGCGTCAAAAAGGTACCGGTCGTGCTCGTCAAGGTTCCATTCGCGCTCCGCAATGGAAGGGTGGCGGCGTAGTATTCGGTCCGACTCCACGCAAATACGGATACAAACTGAACCGTAAAGTTCGTCGTCTGGCGCTGAAATCCGCGCTGTCGACAAAAGTACAAAACAACGAACTGTTGGTATTGGATGCACTGAACTTCTCTGCTCCAAAAACCAAAGAAATGGCTGTTGTACTGAACAACCTGAAAGTAGATCGCAAAGTGCTGATCGTAACCTCCGAGTTCGATCAAAACGTAGCGCTCTCTTCCCGCAATATCCCAGGCGCTAAATTCGTAGATGCAGCTGGCATTAACGTTCTGGACCTGGTTGCGCACGATAAAGTAATCGTAACGAAAGATGCGGTTGCGAAAGTAGAGGAGGTGCTCGCCTAATGAAGAGCCTTCACGACATCATCAAGCGCCCTATCATTACGGAGCGCACCACTGACATGATGGCTGAGAAGAAGTACGTTTTTGAAGTGCCGCTCAAAGCCAACAAAACCGAGATCAAGCAAGCCGTTGAAAAAGTATTCGGCGTAAAAGTAGAAGCAGTAAACACTTCCCGTGTTCCTGCGAAGCCAAAACGCTACGGCAAATACTCCGGTTACACCTCTGAGTGGAAAAAAGCGATCGTTAAGCTGACAGAAGACAGCAAAGAGCTGGCTTTCTACGAAGGCGTATAACCCCGACGACTACCGAAAAGGAGGGAATTTTAAATGGGTATCAAAAAGTTTAAACCGACTTCTCCTGGTCGTCGCCAAATGACGGTTTCTACTTTCGAGGAGATCACAACTTCGACTCCCGAAAAATCCCTGTTGGCGCCTCTGAGCAAGAAAGCTGGACGCAACAACCACGGGAAAATCACCGTTCGTCATCAAGGTGGCGGTCATAAACGCAAATATCGCATCATCGACTTCAAACGGAACAAAGATGGCATCGTAGGTCGCGTAGCTACTATCGAGTACGATCCAAACCGTTCCGCAAACATCGCTCTGATCAACTACATGGACGGGGAAAAGCGTTACATTATCGCTCCACACGGCCTGAAAGTTGGCGATGAAATCATTTCCGGCGCAGATGCTGACATCAAAACCGGTAATGCACTGCCACTGGCTAACATTCCAGTTGGTACTACCATTCACAACATCGAGCTGAAACCTGGCAAAGGCGGACAATTGGTTCGTGCAGCAGGTACTTCCGCTCAATTGCTCGGTCGCGATGGCGATTTCGTAATCGTGCGCCTGTCCTCCGGTGAAACTCGCCGCATCCATAACGTTTGCCGCGCTACCATCGGTCAAGTAGGCAACATCGACCACGAGCTGTTGAACATTGGTAAAGCTGGTCGTTCCCGTTGGTTGGGTATTCGTCCAACTGTACGTGGTAGCGTAATGAACCCGAACGATCACCCACACGGTGGTGGTGAAGGTCGCGCTCCGATCGGACGTAAAGCACCAGTTACTCCTTGGGGTAAACCGACTCTCGGTCTCAAAACCCGCAAGAAGAAAAACAAATCCGATCAATATATCATCCGCCGTCGCAAGAAGTAAGGCAGGGTGAGACAATAACCGAACGCCTTTGGCGAAGGGAGGTTCACACATGGGTCGCAGTTTGAAAAAGGGTCCTTTCGTAGATGATCACCTGATGAAAAAAGTAGTTGAACTGAACGAAAAGAACGAAAAACGCGTGGTGAAAACCTGGTCTCGTCGCTCCACAATCTTCCCTGATTTCGTAGGACACACGTTTGCTGTATATGACGGCCGCAAACATGTACCGGTATACGTTACAGAAGATATGGTAGGTCACAAACTGGGTGAATTTGCACCAACTCGTACCTTCAAGGGTCACGTCGATAACGACAAGAAATCCAAGAAGCGCTAATTTTCTCTTGACAGAGAGGAGGTACAAAGATGGAAGCTAAAGCAGTTGCTCGCTATATTCGCATTGCCCCTCGCAAAGTTCGCCTGGTGGTTGACTTGATTCGAGGCAAGCAAGTGGGTGAGGCGCTGGCGATCCTGAAACACACGCCGAAAGCGGCTTCTCCGGTAGTGGAGAAACTTCTGAAATCGGCGATCGCTAACGCTGAACACAACTATGAAATGGATCCGAACGGACTCGTTGTTGGAAAAATCTTCGTGGACCAAGGTCCAACACTGAAGCGTTTCCGCCCGCGTGCTATGGGTCGCGCAAGCCGCATCCATAAGCGCACCAGCCACATCACAGTGGTACTAAACGAGAAATAAGGAGGGATTACGTGTGGGTCAAAAGGTAAGCCCGGTTGGTCTTCGTATCGGCATTATCCGCGACTGGGAGTCCAAATGGTACGCTGACAAGGACTTCGCAGCTCTGTTGCACGAAGACCTGAGAATCCGCAAATTTGTAAAAGGGCGTCTGAAAGATGCTGCTGTTTCTACCATTGAAATCGAACGTGCAGCGAACCGCGTAAACGTTACGATTCACACCGCTAAGCCTGGTATGGTAATTGGTAAAGGTGGCTCGGAAGTAGAAGTTCTGCGCAAATCCTTGACCGAACTGACTGGCAAGCGCGTACACATCAACATCAACGAAGTGAAGAAGCCTGATTTGGATGCTACTTTGGTAGCTGAAAATATCGCTCGTCAACTGGAAAACCGTATTTCTTTCCGCCGTGCTCAAAAGCAATCGATTACTCGTTCGCTGCGCGCAGGTGCAAAAGGAATCAAAACTCTGGTCAGCGGTCGTCTTGGCGGAGCTGACATTGCACGTTCCGAAGGTTACAGCGAAGGTACTGTTCCGCTTCATACGCTCCGTGCTGACATCGACTATGGTACAGCCGAAGCACACACCACTTATGGCCGCATCGGCGTAAAAGTGTGGATCTACCGTGGAGAAGTCCTTCCTACGAAGAAGAACGTAGCGACTGAGGAAGGAGGCAAATAAACATGTTGACGCCAAAACGCGTGAAACACCGCAAACAGCACCGCGGAAAAATGGCTGGTAACGCAAAAGGCGGTACTACTGTTGCTTTCGGTGAATTCGGTCTGCAAGCTCTCGAACCGGCTTGGATTACCAACCGTCAAATCGAGGCTGCCCGTATTGCGATGACTCGTTACATCCGCCGTGGCGGTAAAGTATGGATCAAGATTTTCCCTGACAAACCAATTACACAAAAGCCGCTTGAAGTACGGATGGGTTCCGGTAAAGGTTCTCCTGAGTACTGGGTAGCTGTAGTGAAACCTGGCAAGATCATGTTTGAACTTGCTGGCGTATCCGAAGAAGTCGCTCGCGAGGCTATGCGCCTGGCAATGCACAAACTGCCTATTAAGTGCAAGTTCGTGAAGCGGGAAGAAGTGGGTGGTGACGCACATGAAGGCTAATGATTTTCGCAATTTGACCACTGCCGAGATCGAACAAAACGTTAACTCCTTGAAAGAAGAGCTGTTCAACCTTCGCTTCCAGTTGGCTACCGGTCAGCTCGAAATCACATCTCGCATTAAACAAGTGCGTAAGGATATTGCTCGTGCGAAAACCGTCCTGCGCCAAAGAGAATTAGGGATCGGCTAATTACAGGAAGGAGGTTCGAACATGACCGCAGAACGCAAAATGCGTAGAACCATGGTAGGTCGCGTTGTATCCGACAAAATGGATAAAACCATCGTTGTTCTGGTAGAGACCTACAAAAAGCATCCGCTGTACGGTAAACGTGTGAAGTATTCCAAGAAGTTCAAGGCTCACGACGAAAACAACTCTGCGAAAACAGGCGATATCGTGGAAATCATGGAAACTCGCCCGCTGTCTAAAGACAAGTGCTTCCGCTTGGTTCGTATCGTCGAAGAGGCAGTAATCGTATAACTCAGATTTTCGGGTAATTACATCCGAAAGGAGGAACAGTAAATGATCCAAACTCAGACGAGATTGGCTGTTGCTGACAACTCCGGTGCAAAAGAACTCATGTGCATCAAGGTTCTGGGCGGTTCCGGTCGCAAAACGGCGAACATCGGTGATGTTATCGTGTGCTCCGTTAAATCCGCTACACCCGGCGGCGTTGTCAAGAAAGGTCAAGTAGTTAAAGCGGTTGTAGTACGCAGCGTGCGCGGCGTTCGCCGTCAGGATGGTTCTTACATCCGTTTTGATGAAAACGCAGCAGTAATCATTAAAGAGGATAAATCACCTCGTGGTACCCGTATTTTTGGACCGGTAGCACGTGAACTTCGTGAAAAAGACTTCATGAAGATCATCTCCCTGGCTCCTGAGGTAATCTAATTGAACGGAAATACTCTGGTAGTTTGCTCGATAGGAGGTGCACCAAGCGATGCACGTTAAGAAAGGCGACACTGTTATCGTAATAACGGGTAAAGACAAGGGTAAAAAAGGTCGCGTTCTCGCTGCTTACCCGAAGAAAGATCGCGTCCTGGTTGAAGGAATCAACCTGGTGAAAAAACACTCTCGTCCGTCCCAATCCAATCCGCAAGGCGGCATTGTAACTCAAGAAGCACCGATTCATGTATCCAACGTATCTTTGATCGATCCGAAGTCCGGCAAAGCAACACGTATCGGTTACAAGGTACTGGATAACGGTAAAAAAGTTCGGTACGCGAAAAAATCTGGCGAAGTTCTCGACAAGTAGTCAGATCGGAAAGGAGGATGTCCTAGATGGCAGCAAGATTGAAAGAAAAATATACTAGCGAAATCGTGCCTAGCCTGATGAGCAAGTTTGGTTACTCTTCCATCATGCAGGTTCCGAAAGTAGAAAAAATCGTGATCAACATGGGTGTTGGTGAAGCGGTAGGCAACGCCAAGGCTCTGGATTCCGCGGTTGAAGATTTGCAAATTATCGCTGGTCAAAAGCCGGTTGTAACTCGTGCAAAGAACTCCATCGCTGGTTTCAAACTGCGTGAAGGTATGGCAATCGGTGCGAAAGTGACACTGCGCGGTGAGCGTATGTACCACTTCCTCGACAAACTGATGAACGTATCTCTCCCACGTGTACGTGACTTCCGCGGTGTATCTTCGAAAGCTTTCGATGGTCGCGGCAACTACACGCTCGGTCTGAAGGAACAGCTGATCTTCCCTGAGATCGAGTACGATAAAATCGACAAAGTTCGCGGTATGGACATCGTAATCGTCACTTCCGCGAAAACAGACGAAGAAGCTCGTGAATTGCTGACTCAAATGGGTATGCCATTCCGTAAATAAACCCCACAAACAAAGTAAGGAGGGAAGAATGTGGCAAAGAAATCGATGGTTATCAAGCAACAACGGAAACCGAAGTTTGCGGTTCGTGCTTACACCCGTTGTGAGCGCTGCGGACGTCCTCATTCCGTTTTGCGCAAATTTAAACTCTGCCGTATTTGCTTCCGTGAACTTGCTTATAAAGGCCAAATCCCTGGCGTGAAAAAAGCAAGCTGGTAATTTGAAACGGGAAGGAGGTTCTCTCTCATGGTTATGACTGATCCAATCGCTGACATGCTTACGCGCATTCGTAACGCCAACATGGTTCGCCACGAGAAAGTGGAGATCCCGGCGTCCACTATCAAGAAAGAAATTGCTCGCATCCTGAAGGAAGAAGGTTTCATTCGCGATGCTGAGTTCGTTGAAGATAACAAGCAAGGGATCATCCGTGTTTTCCTGAAATACGGTGCGAACAACGAGCGCGTAATCACCGGACTGAAGCGTATCTCCAAGCCAGGTCTGCGCGTATATGCGAAAAACACAGAGATCCCTAAAGTTCTTGGCGGTCTGGGTGTAGCCCTGATCTCTACGTCTGCTGGCGTAATGACCGACAAGCAAGCTCGCCAAGCTCATGTAGGTGGAGAAGTTCTCGCTTACGTTTGGTAATCACAGATTTGAAAAGCACAGGAGGTGCACCACATGTCTCGTGTCGGTAGAAAACCGATCGTGGTCCCTGCAGGCGTTACCCTCACTCTGAACGGTACTGAGCTGACGGTAAAGGGCCCTAAGGGTCAACTCGTTCGTAACTTCCATCCGGATATCAAAATCAATATCAACGATAACGAAGTAGTCGTTGAGCGTCCTAGCGATAACAAGCTTCACCGCTCTCTCCATGGTACGACTCGTGCGCTGGTTGCCAACATGGTAAAAGGCGTATCCGAAGGCTTTACTCGTACACTGGAGCTTGTAGGTGTAGGTTACCGCGCTGCGAAAGCAGGAAAAGGCGTAACTCTTTCTCTCGGTTTCTCTCACCCAGTTGAGGTAACTCCTGAAGAGGGTATTGAAATCGATGTACCAAACCAAACCACTCTGGTGGTTAAAGGTATCGACAAAGAGCGCGTAGGCCAAATCGCGTCTGAAATTCGCTCCCTCCGTAAGCCTGAGCCATACAAAGGCAAAGGGATTAAGTACAGCGACGAAGTTGTTCGCCGCAAAGAGGGTAAAAAAGGTAAATAAGCTTCGTAGTTTTATGAGAAGGGAGGCCGCGTAATGTTTACGAAAGCTGATAAAAACAAAGCTCGGAAAAAACGCCATCTGCGCATTCGCAAGCGTCTGGTCGGCTCTGCTGTACGTCCGCGTCTGAACGTATTCCGTTCTTCCAAGCACATCTATGCTCAACTGATCGATGATGCTACAGGCACTACTTTGGCACAAGCATCCTCTCTGGATAAAGAGCTTGGCCTGAAAAACGGTGCGAATGTAGAAGCAGCGACTGCTGTGGGTACACTGATTGCTAAGCGTGCACAAGAAAAAGGTCTGAATGACGTAATTTTCGACCGTGGTGGATATATTTATCATGGACGCATTAAAGCACTCGCAGAAGCAGCTCGTGAAGCTGGCCTGCAATTCTAACAACAAGGAGGGAAAGGAATGCGTATCGACTCTAGCAAATTGGAGCTGGAAGAAAAAGTAGTCGCCGTTAACCGTGTTGCGAAAACGGTTAAAGGTGGACGTCGCATGAGCTTCAGCGCTCTTGTGGTAGTCGGCGACCGCAACGGTCACGTAGGCGCTGGTATGGGTAAAGCCCAAGAAGTGCCGGACGCGATTCGTAAAGCGATTGACGATGCAAAGAAAAAATTGATCCGTGTACCGATGAAAGGAACGACCATTCCGCACGAAGTACTGTGCCACTTCGGTTCCGGTAAAGTGCTGATTAAACCTGCTTCCGAAGGTACCGGTGTTATTGCTGGCGGACCTGTCCGCGCGGTTCTGGAGCTTGCTGGTGTAGGTGACGTTTTGAGCAAGTCTCTCGGTTCCAACAACCCCATCAACATGGTCAACGCTACGCTGGAAGGCCTCGGCCGTCTGAAAACAGCGGAAGACGTCGCGAAACTGCGCGGTAAGACTGTTGACGAGTTGTTGGGTTAATAAGGAGGGAATGGACATGGCAAAATTGCAAATTACCCTCAAGCGCAGCGTGATCGGCCGCACAGTCGATCAAAAAGATACAGTAAAAGCTCTGGGTCTTCGCAAAATCAACCACACTGTGGTGAAAGAAGATAACGCTGCAATCCGCGGCATGATCTTCAAAGTGAAGCATCTGGTAGAAGTGAAAGAAGTAGAAGCGTAAACGTTGATTTTACACGGTTAGGAGGTGCAAGGAATGAAATTGCATGAACTGAAACCTGCAGAAGGGTCCCGCCATACTCGCAAGCGCCTTGGTCGCGGTATCGGTAGCGGTACTGGTAAAACAGCTGGTAAAGGTCATAAAGGTCAAAACGCTCGTTCCGGCGGCGGTGTTCGTCCTGGATTCGAGGGTGGTCAAAACCCACTGTTCCGTCGACTGCCTAAGCGCGGTTTCACTAACATTAACCGTAAGGAATACGCGGTTGTTAGCTTGGATGCGCTGAATCGTTTTGAAGAAGGCACTGTGGTTACACCTGAACTGTTGAAAGAAACTGGTGTAATCAGCGCTATGCGCGACGGTGTAAAAGTTCTTGCAAACGGTGAACTGACTGTGAAGCTGACTGTGAAAGCTCACAAGTTCTCCAATGCAGCTGCTGAGAAGATCGCTCAAGTCGGTGGAACAACCGAGGTGATCTAATGTTAGGCTCATTAACTAACATTTTTAAGATAGGCGACCTGCGTCGTAAGATATTCTTTACGCTGATGATGCTGGTCGTCTTCCGAATCGGGAGTTTCGTCCCTGCCCCTAACGTGAATGTCGAGTTGTTTCAGCAGAATACGAACCACTTGCTGGGATTGTTGAATACCTTCTCCGGTGGCGCACTGCAAAACTACTCGATTTTTGCAATGGGAATCATGCCGTACATTACGGCATCGATTATCATGCAGCTTCTGTCCATGGATGTTGTGCCTAAGTTTACGCAATGGGCTCGTGAAGGAGAAGTGGGACGCCGCAAAATCGCGACCGTCACGCGCTACTTCACCATTGTGCTTGCTTTGATCCAGTCTGTGGGGATGACGATCGGGTTTAACAACATGGCTCCAGGACTGCTTAACGATACGTCGATTGGCAGTTACGCATTGATCGCACTCACTCTGACAGCAGGAACCTCGTTTCTGATGTGGATGGGTGAACAAATTACAGAGAAGGGTATCGGAAACGGGATTTCGATTATCATCGTTGCTGGTATCGTTGCCAATATTCCTAGTGGGATTACGACAATTTACACGACGCAATTTGGCGACGCTTCTCAGAATCTGTTCTTTTCAATCGTAAAATTGCTGATTGTCCTTTTGGTGATCATCGCTATTATTGTTGGGGTCATCTTTATGCAGCAAGGTGTGCGCAAGATTCCGGTGCAATATGCAAAGCGTGTAGTTGGTCGCAAAATGTACGGTGGTCAATCCACCCACATTCCGCTCAAAATCAACTCTGCTGGTGTAATTCCCGTTATCTTTGCAATCTCGCTCGTAATCTTCCCTTCAACAATCGCGCAGTTCTGGGTAGATGGTTCCGGAACGGGTATCGCCAACTGGATCTACACACATTTCCAACCTAGCGCAGCGCTTGGGATGACGCTATACGCAATCTTGATTATCGGTTTCACGTATTTCTACACTTTTGTACAGATAAACCCTGTACAACTGGCGGAGAATATGAGGAAAAATGGCGGTTACATTCCTGGTATCCGACCCGGTAAAAACACCGAGGTGTACATTACCCGTACGTTGAACCGTCTTACATTGGCTGGCGCCTTGTTCCTGATGACAATTTCCATATTGCCATTCTTCTTCAGTAAGCTGGCCAACCTGCCTCAACAGATCTACATCGGCGGAACTTCTCTGCTGATCGTGATCGGTGTCGCTCTCGACACGATGAAGCAGATCGAAAGCCAGATGATCAAGCGCCATTACCAAGGGTTCATTAAGTAACCGAGGTAGTTGAAAAGCTTTCTGGTCGGGGATACGGCTCCGATTCAGGGTGCGTGAGAAGCTTTTCGGATGGGACGGAGGAATGAACGTGAATATAATCTTGATGGGACTGCCTGGTGCCGGTAAAGGCACACAGGCAGAACGAATCGTAAAAGAGTTTGACATCCCGCATATTTCAACCGGTGACATGTTCCGGGCAGCGGTCAAAAACGAAACGCCGCTCGGACTGAAAGCCAAGTCCTATATGGACCAGGGGCAGCTTGTTCCTGATGAGGTCGTCATCGGAATTGTGCGGGAACGCCTGGCAATGGAAGATTGCGAGAAGGGTTTCCTCCTCGATGGATTCCCGCGTACTGTTCCTCAGGCTGAGGCATTGACGGCGACAGTGAAGGAGCTGGGACGTGAGATTGATCACGTCATCAACATCAATGTTCGCCGTGAGCTTCTGATTGATCGTCTGACCGGCCGCTGGATTTGTCCAGTGTGCGGGGCGAGCTACCACACCATGTTCAATCCTCCGAAAGAGGCAGGAATTTGCGACAAGGATGGCGGCAAGCTCTATCAACGCGATGACGATAAGCTGGAAGTTGTTTCTCAACGCCTCGATGTCAATATTGCCCAAACACAGCTGCTGATCGATTACTACACGGAGCAAGGCCTTCTGCGTAGTATTGATGGAGAGCAGGATATCCAGGTTGTGTTTGAGGAGATTAAGTCTTTGTTGCGAGGGTAAGTGAATGATCATCCTAAAGTCGAAAGCAGAACTTGAGGTTATGCGCGAAGCTGGTCGGATCGTCGCACTCACCCATCAAGAACTGGCTAAGGCGATCAAGCCTGGCGTAACGACAAAGCAACTGGACGAACTCGCCGAAACCTTTATCCGCAGCAAGGGAGCGATTCCATCGTTTAAAGGCTACGGAGGCTTTCCAGGAAGTATCTGTGCTTCAGTCAATGAAGAACTCGTACACGGGATCCCAGGAAAACGGGTGCTGCAAGAAGGGGACATCATCAGCATCGATATTGGAGCTCAGTATCAGGGCTTTCATGGTGACTCTGCTTGGACGTACCCGGTCGGCAATATTGCAGAAGAAGATCAACGTTTGCTGCGAGTGACGGAAGAGTCGTTGTACAAGGGCCTGGAAAAGGCACTACCTGGTGCGCGGCTGTCCGATATTTCCCACGCGATTCAGATCCACGCAGAAGCTGCTGGCTTCACTCTCGTTCGCGAGTATGTGGGGCATGGGATCGGGCAAAACCTGCACGAAGATCCTCAGGTTCCCAACTACGGGCCGCCTGATCGAGGTCCTCGGTTGAAACCGGGAATGGTGTTGGCAATCGAACCAATGGTCAATGCCGGCGAACGTTATGTCCGCACTTTGGAGGACAATTGGACGGTTGTAACAGTGGATCGAAAAAGATGTGCTCACTTTGAACACACCATCGCGATTACGGAAGATGGCTATGAGATTTTTACAAGAGCGTAGCTGAGGCACAACGGTCGCTTCAGGATTGTCGTCCAACGTGTCGACGATAAGTTCGTTCCGTATTTCATATACCAAAAACTCATGGTCTGACTGAAGCTGCAGAAGAAAGGAGAGTGTACGATGGCGAAAGACGATGTAATTGAAGTGGAGGGTACGGTAATCGAACCTTTGCCCAACGCGATGTTTCGGGTAGAATTAGAGAATGGGCACAAAGTGCTCGCTCACGTTTCGGGAAAAATCCGCATGCATTTTATCCGCATTCTGCCAGGGGACAAGGTAACCGTTGAACTGTCGCCTTACGATTTGACTCGCGGACGCATTACGTACCGCTATAAATAACAAAATGCTTCCCAGCGTTTTGTAACCGCAGCGCGGTCTGATTATAGTTTTATGAAAAACGTCTCGACGTTTTTCACTACCCTAAAGAGGGAGGCAAGAACCATGAAAGTGAGACCGTCGGTTAAACCGATTTGCGAAAAATGCAAGGTTATCCGTCGCAAAGGTAACGTAATGGTTATTTGTGAAAACCCAAAGCATAAGCAAAAACAAGGATAAGTAAACAAGGAGGTGCTTTTGACACATGGCACGTATTGCAGGCGTTGACTTGCCTCGCGAAAAACGCGTGGAAATCGCTCTTACCTACATTTTCGGTATCGGCCGTCCCACGTCCCAAAAAATCCTGTCCGCTACCGGTGTTAACGCGGATACTCGCGTTCGTGATCTGACAGAAGAAGAAGTGGCAAAACTGCGTGAGTTCATCGATAAGAACATCAAGGTGGAAGGCGATCTTCGTCGTGAGATCTCCCTGAACATCAAGCGCCTGATGGAAATCGGTTGCTTCCGCGGAATCCGTCATCGTCGTGGCCTGCCTGTTCGCGGCCAACGTTCGAAAACAAATGCACGTACGCGCAAAGGTCCTCGCCGTACTGTAGCAAACAAGAAGAAGTAAAGGAGGGTAATGGGACATGGCGAAAAGAAAACAAGCGACGGCTACTCGTACCCGTCGTCGTGACCGTAAAAACGTTGAAGTCGGCGTAGCACATATCCGTTCTACGTTTAACAACACGATCGTGACTATCACTGATCCGCACGGCAACGCGATCTCTTGGTCCAGTGCCGGTGCCCTCGGCTTCAGAGGCTCCCGCAAGAGCACACCGTTTGCTGCGCAAATGGCTGCAGAATCTGCTGCCCGCGTAGCAATGGAACACGGCATGCGCTCTCTGGAAGTGCTGGTAAAAGGTCCGGGTGCAGGTCGTGAAGCAGCGATCCGTTCCCTGCAAGCAGCAGGTCTGGAAGTTAACATGATTAAAGACGTGACGCCGATTCCGCACAACGGTTGCCGTCCACCAAAACGTCGCCGCGTGTAACGGGTTTATAACGTTCAGAACATGTCCATACTAGAATGGTAAATTCTGATTTTAGCTTGTCATGCACGCAAACGGTAAACCGCCGGGGAAATTCATGAGTGGGCGGAACGCTTGCCCACCCAAGAATTTCGACGTTTTGAAGGAGGGTTTGTTTAATGATAGAAATAGAAAAACCGAAAATCGAGGTTGTGGAAGTAAGCGACGACAACTCGTACGGGAAGTTCGTTGTAGAACCTCTTGAGCGCGGATACGGCACCACTCTTGGCAACTCATTGAGACGGATTCTCCTCTCGTCCTTGCCAGGCGCGGCGGTACGCACCGTTCAGATTGACGGGGTCCTTCACGAGTTCTCTACGATTGAAGGCGTCGTGGAAGATGTAACAGAGATTATTCTCAACATCAAAGGCCTGGCACTTAAGATCCATTCCGATGAAGAAAAAGTCATCGAGATTGACGCTGAGGGCGAAGGCGTAGTCAAGGCGGGAGATATCCGCGCAGACAGTGATGTGGAGATCTTGAACCCTGATCTTCATATTGCAACGTTGGCAAACGGCGGTCGTCTGCACATTCGTATGACAGCTGGACGTGGACGTGGATACGTACAAGCAGATGGAAACAAGTCGGAGGATCTGCCGATTGGCGTGATTCCGATTGATTCGATCTATACGCCCATCAAGCGTGTCAACTATCAAGTGGAGAATACCCGCGTTGGTCAAATGACCAACTATGACAAGTTGACTCTTGAAGTGTGGACGAACGGCAGTATTAGTCCGGAAGAAGCCGTTAGTCTAGGCGCAAAAATCATGACCGAGCACCTCAACCTGTTCGTTGGCTTGACTGACGAGGCGAAGGATGCCGAGATCATGGTAGAGAAGGAAGAGGACAAGAAAGAGAAAGTGCTCGAGATGACAATCGAAGAGCTCGATCTCTCTGTCCGTTCCTACAACTGCTTGAAGCGTGCCGGTATCAACACCGTGCAAGAGCTGACGCAGAAGACCGAAGAGGACATGATGAAAGTGCGCAACCTCGGTCGCAAATCCTTGGAAGAGGTGCAAGAGAAGCTGGCAGAACTCGGCCTCTCTCTTCGCAGCGACGACTAGGGCACCTGCAGCATGTCTGGCAAGAGGCACCCAGTGGGCACTGCAGATCTCGCTCGACCTAAGCAGCAAATCGACGTAGTGCTCGCGAGTAAGAAGGAGGTAAGAACATGGCATACCGTAAATTGGGTCGTCGCAGCTCTGCTCGCAAAGCGCTGTTCCGTGATCTGGTAACTGACCTGATCATCAACGAGCGCATCGAGACGACTGAGATGAAAGCGAAAGAACTGCGTTCCATCGCTGATCAAATGATCACGCTGGCAAAACGCGGTGACCTGCATGCACGCCGTCAGGTAGCTGCTTTCGTTCGTAAAGAAGTAGCTACAGAAGAAGGCCGCGATGCGGTTCAAAAGCTGTTTGATGACATCGCTCCTCGTTACAAAGAGCGCAATGGTGGATACACTCGTGTCCTGAAGACAGGTCCTCGTCGTGGGGATGCTGCTCCGATGGCTTACATCGAATTGGTGTAATATATCTGATCAAATCCGGGTTGTGTAAAAAGGCTATCTTTTTAGACAACCTGAAAAAGGGTGGGGGCAGACTCTGGTCTTGGGACTGGACTCTGATTCGTGCCCTTTTTCTTTATTTGTTTGTAAATCCCCTGTTTTAGCTGGGAGGATGTGGACACCTGATGACGGAGGAACGCCTACTGGCATTGCAAGAAGTCTCATTTGCCTACGAAGGCGAAGGAGGCCAAAAAGAAACGGTGCTGAATCGCATCAACCTTGATATTCACAAAGGGGCCTTTGTATCCGTTCTCGGGCATAACGGTTCAGGGAAGTCGACGCTGGCCAAGCTGATGAACGCACTATTGCTGCCGAAAGAGGGAACTGTTCTCGTTACCGGTATTGATACGCGTGACGGCGAGCTGATTTGGGAGGTTCGCCGGCATGTCGGCATGGTTTTTCAAAATCCGGACAACCAAATCGTTGGAGCAACGGTTGAGGACGATGTGGCGTTCGGTTTGGAAAACATGGGAACAGACCCTGCCGAGATGCGTACACGCATTCGGGAGTCGCTGCAAGCGGTCGGCATGGAAGCGCATCTGTATGACCAGCCGCATCGCTTGTCCGGGGGGCAAAAGCAGCGTGTCGCGATAGCCGGCATCATGGCGATGCGGCCCTCTGTTCTTATTCTGGATGAAGCGACAGCGATGCTTGACCCAATGGGGAGACGAGAGGTGTTGAATCTGGCCCGCCGTCTCAATCGGGAAGAGGGAATAACGGTTGTAAACATCACTCATTTTCCGGAGGAAGCAGTCTTCTCCGATCGGGTTATCGTCATGCGGGCCGGTCAGGTGGAATGGGATGGTACTGCAGCCGAGGTATTTGCTGATCCGGACCGGTTGCAGGCGTTGGGGCTCGATGTCCCGTTTGCCGTTCGTGTTCGTCATGCATTGGCCGCGGAAGGTGTATCCCTGCCGTTCATCCTGCACCAAGAGGAGCTGGTGGAGCACTTATGCAAATTACTTTTGAAGAGGTAAGTCATGTGTACGGGGTGGGCACACCATTTGAACGCCTCGCGCTGCAGGATGTTTCCATAAACATTCCATCCGGCTCTTTTGTGGGGATCATCGGACAGACTGGCTCGGGAAAATCCACGTTGATTCAGCATGTCAACGGTTTGCTTCAGCCGACGAAAGGAACAATCAGGCTGGGCGACGTTACGGTGACACCGACTCGAAAGCTGCCGCACGAAAGCAGACGCAACATAGGACTTGTTTTTCAGTACCCCGAGCATCAGTTGTTTGAGGAGACTGTCGCCAAAGACGTGGCTTTCGGGCCGCTGAACTTTGACATGCCTCCAGAGATGGCAGAGCTGCGGGTACGTGAAGCTTTGGAGATTGTCGGACTGGATTACCAGGAGATGAAGGATCGTTCCCCGTTTCTCTTGAGCGGCGGTCAAATGCGGCGTGTAGCTATAGCCGGTGTCCTGGCGATGCAGCCCAAAGTGTTGATATTGGACGAGCCGACAGCAGGACTCGACCCGGCGGGGAGAAAAGCGATTTTGGAGGCCATTTATCGCATTCACCGCGAGCAGTCGCTGACGACCTTGCTGGTGACGCACAGTATGGAGGAAGCCGCTCGTTATGCCGATCGGCTGATCGTCATGGCAGGAGGCAAGGTAATGCTGGAGGGAAAGCCTGATGAGGTATTTGCGCAGGCGGATACTCTTCGCGAGCTCGCTTTGGATGTGCCGGAAACGGTCTCCCTGATTTCACAGTTGAACAGGAAGCTGCCGGAAGAACAGCGCCTTCCATCTTCGGTTTACCGGGAAGAAGAACTGATCAGTCATCTGCTGGCACGGATTTCGGACCGAGGGGAGCGGTGACAGATGCTGCAAAATATTGCGATCGGGCAATACGTTCCGGGAACCTCATTTCTCCATCGGGCTGATCCGCGGAGCAAGATGCTGTTTATCATTCTGTTTGCCATCCTGGTCTTTCTGGCCAACAACGTGATCACCTACGCGATCTTGATTGCCTTTACGGTCATGACTGTAATGCTCTCACGCTTGTCGCTTGCCTATATTTTGAAAAGTTTGCGGCCTGTTTGGATCCTGGTCTTGTTTACCGTCATTCTTCACGTGTTGATTACCAAAGGCGGAGAGGTCTACTTTCAGTGGGGCTGGTTTTCCATTGAGGAGAAGGGCGTCACCCAAGCGATCTTTATCTCGCTTCGGGTCAGCCTGTTGGTGCTGGTAAGTTCGTTGTTGACGCTGACGACCTCGCCGATCGATCTGACGGAAGGGCTGGAGCGCTTGCTTGGCCCGTTTGGACGAATAGGCGTGCCGGTTCACGAAATTGCACTTATGATGTCTATTGCACTGAGGTTTATTCCCACGCTTATGGAAGAGACGGACAAGATCATCAAGGCGCAGACAGCACGCGGCGCAAATTTCACCAGCGGCAATTTGATCCGGCGTGCACAAAATTTGATACCGATCGTGATTCCTTTGTTTATCAGCGCTTTCAGGCGTGCCGAGGAGCTGGCTTTGGCCATGGAGGCGCGGGGGTATCGCGGCGGTGTTGGACGAACGAGACTGCGGACGTTGACGATGAGCTGGCGAGACGGCTCGATCGCCCTCGCTGCATGCGTCTTGCTGCTCGTGATCGGATGGTGGCGTACATGAAGCGGTTAAAGTGTGTGGTCGCTTATGACGGTACAGATTTCAGCGGCTTTCAGGTACAGCCGGATCAGGTCACGATCCAGGGGGAAATCGAGGCTGCCCTGCACCGGCTTACGGGGGAGACGATCCAGATTTCCGGTTCCGGCCGGACAGATGCTGGCGTCCATGCCCGCGGCCAAGTTTTTCACTTTGATACAAAAAGCGGCATTCCGCTGGACAAATGGCGGTTTGTTCTGAACAATCAGCTTCCGGATTCCATAGTGATACGATCCGTCGAAGAAGTATCATCGGAGTTCCATGCCCGCTTTGATGTCAAGGTCAAGGAGTACCGTTACTGCATCGACAACGGTGCTGTCCCGGATGTATTTCGCCACCGCTATGCCGATCATATCCGCTCTCCCCTGGATGTGGAAGCGATGCGCCAGGCTGCCCGGCATCTTGTCGGCAGGCACGACTTTACTTCCTTCTGCTCAGCCAAGACCTTTGTGGAAGACAAGGTGCGAACGGTGTACGATGTGAGGGTCGAGTCTGAAGGACAGGTGATCTGGGTGATTTGCAGGGGAAACGGCTTTCTGTACAACATGGTGCGCATTATCGTCGGAACCTTGGTAGAGGTAGGCCAAGGAAAGCGCCATCCAGATGAGCTGCGGACCATTTTGCTCGGGCGGAATCGCGAGCTTGCGGGGAAAACAGCCCCGGCCAAGGGTCTTACCATGTGGGAGGTTTCCTACGAGGAATAATGGTCTTTTTTGCGGATGATGATCCCGCAAAAAAACAGCCGTGCCAATGTTTAACATGCATGAGGGCACTTGACTCAAGAACTTCTATGTAGTACGATATTCCTTGGTATTTTCATACCCGCCTAGCCCCACTCTAGCCCCGGGATTGAAAAACAAGTTCGTTTTTTTTTGAAACACCTGGAGAAGTTGCTCTCCGTTACAAGACAGCTTTTCCAAACTGATTTTCCATGATTGTAAATGGATGTGTAAGATATTTAGGAGGGACAAACATGCGTACCACATATATGGCGAAACCGCTCGAAGTCGAGCGTAAATGGTACATCGTTGACGCAGAAGGTCAAACGCTTGGCCGTCTGGCTAGCGAAGTTGCTTCCATTCTGCGCGGCAAATTGAAACCGGAATTCACTCCGCACGTTGATGCTGGTGATTTCGTAATCGTAATCAACGCTGACAAAGTCAAGCTTTCCGGCAACAAGCTGCAAGACAAGAAATACTACTCCCACTCCCTCTATCCGGGTGGTCTGAAAGTAACCTCTGCAGGTGAAATGTTGAAAAACAAGCCAGCCCGCATGTTTGAAATCGCTGTTAAGGGCATGCTGCCTAAAAACAGCCTGGGACGTCAAATGTTCTCCAAGCTGAAAGTGTACGCTGGTACTGACCATCCACACGCAGCTCAAAAACCAGAAGTATGGCAAATCCGCGGTTAAGGTAAAGGGAGGAAAGACACGTGGCACAAGTACAATACTACGGCACAGGTCGTCGTAAGCACTCCGTCGCACGCGTTCGCCTGGTTCCAGGTGAAGGTCGCATCGTGATCAACAAGCGTGATATGGACACTTATTTTGGTCTGGAAACACTGAAACTGATCGTAAAACAACCACTCGTACTGACTGAAACACTGGGTCGTTACGACGTATTGGTTAACGTAAAAGGTGGCGGTACCACTGGTCAAGCTGGTGCGATCCGTCATGGCGTATCCCGCGCTCTCCTGAAGGCAGATCCGGAACTGCGTGGCGCTCTGAAACGCGCTGGCTTCCTGACTCGCGACCCTCGTATGAAAGAGCGTAAAAAATACGGTCTCAAAGCTGCTCGTCGCGCTCCTCAATTCTCCAAGCGCTAAGAGCCTGCTATATCAAGGATTATTGCCCTTGGCCTTCATTGGTCAGGGGCTTTAATTTTTTCTCCAGAACATCGTGATCATATTTTGACCATATTTGTGTGGTCATTTCTCTATGAATTTTTCAAATCGAGTTGCGGTTTCCTCTTTGACTGTTCTGGTCACATGGGTGTAAATGTTCATCGTCATCTTTATATCAGAGTGTCCTAAACGTTCCTGCACCTTCTTGATTCTGGCCAGCTTCAAATAAGAGAGAAGCGTGCATATGGCGTAAACCGTGAGCAGTGATAGGGTGTAGATCATGGGATTTGAAAATCTCACTTAATTTATCGTTTGGGTAAGCAAGGCACAGGGGAGATCCATCTTCGCGGGTAAACAACAGATCGTTTACTTTTGCATGGATATGTACCAATGACCGCCCAAATTGCCCTGTACGGATTTTTTTTAGTAAGCCTAATGTTTGTCAACTGCAAATGAAAATTTCTCATTATCTGCACTCGAATTTTCCCCATTATAAGCAGTTCATTTGTTTGAATATTGCCCCCCGAAGGGGGCAGGTAACGGGAAAACTCCATTTATTCGGTTTTATCTTCAATTGACTCTGTCCGAAAGAAACCAGCTTTTTTCTTTTCTTTGATACGAAAACTTTCCCCCTTAATGTTGATGGTATGGGAATGATGCAATAATCGATCAAGGATAGCGGTAGCAAGTACCGCATCGCCAAATATCTCTCCCCACGAACCATAGGACTTGTTCGAAGTGAGAATGATCGAACCAGATTCATAACGTTCGATACAATTTGAAAGAAAAAATGAGCTGCCGTTTCATCCATCTTGCGGTAGCCGATTTCATCAATAATAAGCACATTCGGCTTAATAAATGCCCGCATTTTTTGCTTAATACTGTTGTTTTGATGGGCAATCTGAAGGGTCTGAACCAAGTCATGAGCGGTTGTAAAGTAAACTGTCAAACCTTGTTTAATGGCCTCCAGAGCCAAAGCGACAGATAAGTGATTCTTACCAACGCCTGGGGGACCTAGCAAAATGAGATTCTCCTGTTGTTGTACAAACCGAAGGGTTGCCAATTCACGAATTCGTCTTTCATCAATGGAAGGTTGGAAAGAGAAATCAAATTCGTCTAGTGTTTTTTTGAACGGAAGCCGTGCTAATCGAGTTCTTGTATGCAAAAATCGTTCGTATTTAGCCGCTAATTCCTCCTGCAGAAGCTTGTCCAAAAACTCCAAATACGATATGTTGTGTTTGGATGCTTCTTCGGCGTGATCGTGGAGGATCTCGGGGATGCGTATCCATCCAAAATGACGGGACGCTTCCAACAGGCGTTCTTGCAAGATCATTGCAGCGTCACCTCTTCTTCCGCCAGTTCTTCATACGCCGTAAGAGAGCGTTCCAACACTTCGGGTGTTGAATTCGCCATATAACGAGGTGTAGGTTGGGGAACCGGTTTGCTCGTAGATGTGCGAATTCCTTCGAAGTGTTTTTTTATGCTTACGGTCTGATGACGCCCCCACTGTTTGGAGTGTTCAGCGATTAGATGGCCATTGCAATAAAATCGCAAGACTCCATTTTTCTCATCTTGAATTTCTACTACTCGACCGATGTGCTCCCATGGAACAGAGTAACGATTGGCTTCAAAAGAAACATAAGCATCACTCATCACCTTCCGGTAATGCCGGTCCACAACAGCAAAAGGCACGTGGTTCAAAGGTTGGAGGTCTTCTACTTTCCATCGTTCATTCGGCATTTGATGGGTGGTTCCGTGAAGGCGACAATTTGCAACGGTGTCCAGCCAATAGCGTACTTGTTGATTGAGATCTTGTAGCCCGGTAAAAGTGCCGATGCGAGGCCAAAAGTTCTTTCTGAGATAACCCACCCCATTCTCCACTTTTCCCTTCGTTCGAGCCCGATAGGGCTTGCAGCTCAGCAGCTTGCACCCATAGTGGCTGGCAAAGCGGGCGAAACGCTCGTTCCAGATCACCCTACCATTGTCATCTCGACCAGAAACAACTGTTTTCATGTTGTCGTACAAACAACTTTGAGGGACACCCCCAAAGTACTGCCAAGCCCGAAGATGACATCCGATGAGAGTTTCCAGCTTTTCGTCCTCGGTAAATTCTACATACATCATGCGTGAATAACCCAGCACCATGACGAAAGCGTAAAGACGCTTTTGTTTTCCGTTGACATTTGCTCGAAAATGTCCCCAGTCTACTTGCGCTTGTTGTCCAGGTTTCGTTTCGTATCGTACGGTTACTTTTGAACGAGTGGGGACGCAGCGGCTTCATGAAGTCTCGTAAGATGGTGTCCTTTCCGGTATAGCCACGGGCTTTTATTTCTTCGAAGATGATGCGGGCATTTTGACAGCCCTCCGCCATACGAGTACAGATGAAATCCTTAAAAGGATCCAACTTGCTGGGACGTGGTTTGCGAGTAGGAAAGCTCTCTGGCGTATCTTTCAGGAGCCATTTTCGAACCGTTTTTCGATCCCGTCCCATCTCTTCAGCAATTTGGGTAATACTCATACCTTTCAGACGCATTTCTTTGATCACAAAAAACTCCCCATTTTTCACCATATTTACTCTCCTCCCGGAGAGTATGTCGGCTTTTTCTGGGGAATTTTAAACCGCTGATATTGGGGATTTTACAACCGATTTTGACAATATAGGGTTTATACGGATCGAGAATGCTTGTTTTCGTAACGGATCGTTGGTATTTTAAAGGTTCATTCTTATCCAACCACTTACGAATTGTTTTTCGATCCCTCCCTAATGAATCAGCAATTTGTGTGATACTCATTCCTTTTCCTCTCATGTCCTTAATCGAGTAAAACTCCCCATTCTTTAGCATATTTCTCTCCTCCAGGGAGAGGTTTTCTGCCAAAAGTGGGGAATTTTCAAGTGCCGTTATTGAGGATTTTAACAGTGCCGTTCACATGTTTTTGTCGTCTACACTAATAAAACGCCTAGAAGCGGCCGTTTTGGAGGTCAGAGGGATATGTTGACCATTTTCATAAAACAAAGTTTTGTTTAAGCAAATGGTTTTCGTTTTAAAGTCAATGTCTTTCCAGCGCAGCGCTAAAATCTCCCCCTTACGCCCGCCGGTATAAATTAGGAGATGGAACAGGGGAACTGAGGTTTTCAAGGCCATGTTTCCGGATCAGATCCGCGACAAGGCTACCTATGTCACATCCATTTTCGTAGGCGTTTTATTGGCTTTCGCTTTCAACCTAACCGGGCCAGGTGGTTACATAGCGACAACAGCAGCAGGCCTTTTGGCGTTTCGGGGAGCCAACTATCTGAACGGTTTTTTGAAGAAGCTGGGGATTATCAAAACTCTAAAATAAAACAATAATGATGTATGGTGTATCGACTTTGATTACCCTATAAAGATAAAGCGGGTGTGAAGGGGATGGCATAGGATATAATAAGGGATGAGAGTGTAAAATCGCCCGAGCGCATTCCAGAGCGGTTTTGTATTTGTCTCCAAAAGAAAAAAGACCTGGCCGCACTCAGGCATGCCCAATTCCTCTACATACTATATTAAGTATATAACTCATTTGCTAAATTTCTCACTCATTCTGATTTGAAACTGGACAAGATATTCGTCCAGGCGCTGGCTTAACACTACAACTTCACTGTCGGAAATACCCTTTTCTTGGACCAGTTTCACTAATTTTTCCCGCATTTCCTCGATGGTTTCCGACAAGTCTTCTTTATTTCGATTATCGTCTGTCAGGCCCGAAGATGGATCGCCTTTTCTTTTTCCCGTATCTACTATGATCAACTCCCTATTTCTGTAATATAAGAGCATATATTACCATATAATATTCTGCCAAAAACAAGTAGTTGGGAAATATTGCATAGGAGATCATCAGGATACTATACCAATAAGGGGTATTGCGCAAAAAATATGGACTTCATTGCAATGAAGCCCCATAAACAAAGTTATAAAAATTTTTTGTGCGGGAGATAAAAAAATGGACGATCTAATCATCGAACCTGGGAAGGGCTGTTTATTGCACAATAGAAATGCCTAATATTGCAGCGTAAAAATGCTCAAAACAAATACAAAAAAGGCACTTGTCAGCATCAATAATTCCTCCTACCGTTAGGTTTGGGACAACTTAGCGAAGGAGAATGGAAAGGATGCTGAAAATGCCTCAACAACACTATATCAGGTTTTTACGCGAAGTAGAAGGATGCTCGGTAAACGAGATTGCAGGACGCGTAGGTGTTCACTGGCGGACTGCCAAAAAATATGCCGATAAAACCGATTGGAATGCCTCGATGACAAAACGAAAGGGCAGAAGTCCTGTCATGGGTCCATTTATGGAGATCGTCGATACCTGGTTAGAGGAGGACCGTTTGGTCCCCCGTAAGCAGCGACACACAGGTGTGCGCATTTTCCAACGTTTGCGCGATGAGCATCAGTTTACAGGTGGACAACGTACAGTATTGGCCTATGTGCAGAGACGAAAAAGTGAAATGGAACTGGACCGTGCCAAAACGTACGAACGGCTTGAACATCCACCGGGTGAGGCACAAGTGGACTTTACAACCATTGAGGTATGCCGAGATCATCGATTGGTCACATACAAACTGCTGGTAATGTCTTTTCCGTACAGCAATGCCGCTTTCGTCTATCCGACACCAGCGGAGAATCAGGAATGCTTTTTGGAGGCGATGAAGCTGTGCTTTGAACAAATGGGAGGTGTTCCTCAGCGAATCTGGTTTGACAATCTCTCCGCTGCCGTCGTTCATATCGAGAAGCAGGGCGAACGGCAATTAACGGATGGCTTCCAGCGATTCTGCGCTCACTACCGGTTTGAAGCTGTCTTTTGCAACCCATACAGTGGTCATGAGAAGGGGCACGTGGAGAACAAATGCGGGTACTCCAAGCGCAATTGGGCAGTGCCGATTCCCATCTATGAAAGCCATGAACAGTTAGTTGCCTACTTCGCCGAGCAAGCTAGCCGTGATCGTGGTCGTCAGCATTATGCCCTAAATCGTTGCATCGCAGATCTATGGGAGGATGATCGCCGTAAATTGCTTACCTTGCCGGAGCATGGATTTGAGGCTTTTCGCTTGGGTGCTGCAGTGGTGAATAAGTATGGAGAGATTCGGAAGGATGAATTGACGGTTCCGTTGCTGGGGATGGCAACGCCAGGCAGTGAGGTACTGATCCAAACGTTTTGGGATCGCCTTGTCATTCTAAACGGCCAACACCAGCTAATTCGGGAAGTACCCAGACCTTATACGGGACGAAATGTAGACATTCCGTGGTCACAAGTATGCGCTGGATGGCTGAAAAAACCACGTAGTGTAACGCACTCGCAGTTTCTCCGTATGCTACCGGAGATCTTGCAAGGGTATGTAACCGTGAAGGATCTAACAGAGCGAAAAGATCGTCTTCAGGCAATGTCGCACTGGTGTGATATTTACACCATCGAACAGATTCAAGAGGTAATTGCTCTACTAGGCCAAGACACACCGATTACGCGCATCACGGCCGTGCTAGGCGTAAAATATGGCAGTCGTGACCTCCCTGTCACGTGGGAGGAGACGTTGTCCCCTCCGGGAACTCGCGTAGAAGGTTCTCTCCAACGCTATGATCAACTTGTGGGGGTGAGCTGAGATGCCGACGGCATTGGGAGATTTGTGCCGACAACTCCGATTGGCGCATGTCGTGGACTACGTATCCGTTCAACAGAATGAGCAGATTCGTAGCATTGTGGAGCAAATCCTTGTTGCGGAACTGGACGGCCGCCGCCGTGCCAAGTTAGGTAAGCTTGTTCAGCAGGCGGGGTTCCCGCATATTAAGACTTTCGAGGGGTATGTGTATGACCATATCTCTTTCCCTAGTGGCAGTAGTCCGGAGCTGCTCCAGGAATTGGATTGGCTCGAACGCAAAGAAAATTTACTCTTAATGGGTGCCGTCGGCACAGGGAAAACCCATATGGCAACGGCACTGGGCGTGGAGGCTTGCCGCCGGGGCAAGGCGGTACAGTTCTACCGGGCTTCCGATTTGGTTTCTGTACTTCAGGAAAAATTTGTGGCGGGAACACTCAGCCGATTTCGCGAGAAATTGAAAAAGATAGATTTACTTATTCTCGATGAAGTCGGCTACGTGCCGTTCAGCCAAACCGGTTCTGAGTTATTGTTTAACGTGATTGCGGATTGCTATGAGCAACAGAGTGTGATCGTTACATCTAACCTGGAGTTTGGCCAATGGACATCGGTGTTTGGAGACACGAAGCTCACGTCGGCGCTCGTTGATCGTCTGGTACACCACGCTCATATCCTCTCATTCACAGGTGAGAGTTTCCGCTTCAAACAGGCAATGGATAGGATTCCTTTGTAGTTTCAAACGGCTGGCAAGTGCTTAGGCAATTTTGGCTGCAAAGCTGAGCATTTTCTACTTGCAAAACACAAGACAAAAGCCGGACACCAAGCCCAAGTGGACTGGAAGATTTGCGAGTACATCGATTTAAACGGTGAAGTGCGTAAAATCCCCGTTTTTACGATGGTGTTGGGTTACTCCCGAGCGATGTACATCGAATTTACAAAGCGCTGTGACATCCACAGTTTCTTACGCTGCTTGATGAACGGTTTGGAATACTTCGGCGGTGTTCCAAAGACCATGCTAACCAACCAAATGAAGACCGTTATTCTTGGCATGGGCGATGATCGAAAGCCGAGATGGCATCCGTTGTTTGAAGATTTTGCTGCGGCTATCGGCTTGATCCCCAAAGTTTGCCGCGTACGACGTCCCCAAACGAAAGGAAAGGTCGAGAGAAGCGTTCAGTTCATCGAGCAGAACTTCATGCCAGGGCGATCATTCACCGATCTTGGTGACCTAAATCGCCAAGCCAGACACTGGTGCGATGAGCAAAACCGTCGTATCCACGGTACAACTGGGGAAAGACCGATCGATCGCTTGGCACAAGAGAAGCTCGGTATGCTTCCGTCTCCGGAACGATGGGCAAAGTACCGGTTTGAACCGAGGAAAGTAAGCCGTGACGGATTTGTGAGCTACGACGGCGTTCGTTATGGCGTTCCATGGCGGTATAGCGGACGTGAAGTAAAGGTACGAGAGGTAAACAGATTCGTCGAAATATACTGCGAGAAGCAGCTCATCGCCCGGCACGAGAAGCAGTACCAATCCCGAAGGCTAGTGATGTGTGAGGACCAATACACGAATTTGAGTACAGCTCAGGGATATGCTTATCCAAAGCCGCAAGGCGTTCAGATTCCTGTACAAGACGTGGAAGTGCGTCCGTTGGACGTGTATGAACGTCTTGTGGAGGTGGGCGCATGATTGAGCTCGAACAAGCCCGCCAGCGTCTGGAGGAACTTGGTTTGGGTCAAGCCGCCCAATCGCTTGATGCCAAGCTGGAAGCTGCCAGCCGGAGCCAAAGCACGTATCTCTCTTTCCTCAATGATCTACTGGACGCTGAGATTCAGGATCGCCAGCGCCGAAATGTAGAGGTCCGCATGAAGCTGTCTCACCTCCCTTATCGGCGTACGCTCAACGAATTCGACTTCTCGTTTCAACCGGGGATTGATGAACGACTGATTCGTGAACTGGCTGCGCTGACGTTCGTTGGGAGGCAAGAAAACGTGTTGTTTCTCGGGCCTCCCGGCGTGGGGAAAACGCATTTAGCCGTTGCTATCGCTATGGAGGCCATTGGACAAGGATTGCCTGTGTATTTCGTCTCTCTCGCGCAGCTCGTGGGCGATTTACGAAAAGCTTATGAAGAGAATCGCCTGGACAAACGAATGAGGGTATATCTCAGGCCACGCATCCTCATCGTGGACGAGGTGGGCTACCTCCCCCTCGATCCGCTCGCTGCAAACCTGTTTTTTCAGTTGGTTTGTGCACGCTACGAGAAAGGAAGCATGATTCTGACTAGCAACAAGAGCTTTGGCGAATGGGGCGAACTCATGGGCGATCCCGTTCTTGCTACAGCTGTTCTCGACCGCTTATTGCATCACTCCCACGTCGTGAACATCCGGGGGAACAGCTACCGGCTCAAAGAAAAACTAAAAACCGGAATCTATTCGACACCAGGCGCACAGGTGGGTCAAAATTATACCGGCGCTCGTGGGTCAAATTAATTCCGGCGTTGACAGGCCCGAAGATGGATTGCCATTTCTTTTTCCCGTATCTACAATGATCAGCCCCCTATAGTAATATAAGGACATATATTACTATAGGATATTCCGTCAAAAACAGGAAATCGGGAAATGCTGCATAGGGAAGCACCTGGATACTGTATCCAATAATGGGGATCGTAAAGAAGATAGACTTCATTGTAATGAAGTCCCAGAGAGGAGACAAACTCCCTGGCTGAACTAACAGCAGAGGGAGTTTGTCTCCTCTCTGGTCCAGTTCTATATGATTTGGACCAGAAAATGATTTCTCTCGCCACCCCTTTTTCACGATTTGACCTCCTCTAAGCTGACCACCGGAAAAGCATTTACAGGCAGCCAAGGAAGAAGGGACGTTCGTTCACGTAGGCAACGACGATATGCGAAGGGCCTACCATTTTCAGACATTGTTTTTTGTTTCGACTTTACGCTTATTACCTTTACATGTTTAATACAAAATTGAAATTTTGCACTTCAACAACATTCTATGCAAAAGCAACAGTTAAAAAATTTAATGATGCGGCAACAAAGTTCCTCCCAAGTACCATCTCCCTCATAAAATATATTCGGGTCAAACTATCTAAATCCAAAACTCAACCCCATTTTTTTCAATTACCTCCTTAAGCCACTCCGAAAAGGACAAATTAATATCGATAGGGTTTTCCGGATCCATTGACTGAATCCAGGTAAGATACCCGTTTCCGGAATTAATCCTATCTTGATCTACACATATACACCCAAGAGAGTGACTACTCCATGCAATAGGATAATACGGATGATCAATACTATAAGCTTTCCAGTACTCTATTACATTTTGAGGACTTAAAATTTCGTAACCCCCTCCGTAATAGGAGTCCTTAAATAACCTTGCGCTGGAGTAATTTTCTAGGAAGGCTCTATAATCGATAGGTAACTCAAACCTATTTAATGTTTCGTCAATTTGTCTAGGATTAAATGACTTATTAAACAAAAATTCAATGTCGCCACATTTTATTAATAGCATTTCTTCATGTTCTTCTCTTACGCCTTTTATTAAGTTAATTATTTCTTCAAATTTATGTTCCATAGTATCCCCCTCTAGTCAATTGTAAGGACTATCACTTTTGATAGCCCTTTTTTACATATTTAATAATTATTCCACCAATCTGTGATTTCATGATGATACAAAATGTACTTATTCTTTCTATCTTTTTTTAGTAAAGGAATTAAGTGTTTTTGGCAAGTAAGAAATGTAGCAAATGGCAATTAAAAATGTACCACTTGCCAACCCCTAAATTATTTACCGTGTAATAGCGATTCTTTGTATCGATGGCTTTCGCCATTGAAGACGATCAAATGAGAGTGATGAATCAAGCGATCAATAACTGCCTCTGTTAAAATTGGATCACCAAATATATGATTCCATTGGCCAAACTGTAGATTGGTCGTGATAATAATACTTTTTCTTTCGTAGCACATGGAGATAATCTGAAATAGCAGTTCTGCACCTTGTTTATGCAGAGGAATATACCCCAGTTCGTCGAGTATTAACAGATCTAGCTTCTCAATATGGTTAAAGAATCGGCTCAACGAGCCAGTCTCGTGAGCGTCTAGCAGCCGATTGACTAATCCAGCGACAGTAAAGAACTTTATCTTTTTCCCTTGCTGCTGAATGGCATTTAAGCCAATCAGAGTGGATAAGTACGTTTTCCCCGTTCCCACACCGCCATAAAAGATCAGATTTTCTTTCTCCTCTATAAATCCACCATGAAGGATATGATCCTGCGTGAGACCTTGTCCCATCTGAATATGACCCCATTCAAATGGCTTTCCTGTTACTCTTGGCAAGGAAGATTGTTTAAAGAGCAGATTGATTTTCCGTACTTCTCGTTGTTGTATCTCGTTTTCTAGTATTTTGAGTAAGTACTCTTCATTTGTAGTAGCTTCAACCTCATGGAAATGTTGCCGAACCCAACTCAACTTGAGACGCTTTGAATATTCTTTTATCAATGCATCCACTAGTGATGACCTCCCGTTCCCTTAAAAAATTCATTGTAATGGGCTAATCCTCTAGTGGCTGTTGGAACGGCAGGAACAAAACCTTTCGGTTGGATGGTATCCCTTTGTCCACGGCCATTCATGAGTTGATAATAGATCTGCTTAATAGAATCAACGGCTGGGTGACCATTCTCAGAGGCAAGCTGCAAAGCTTGCGTGGGTATTTTCATATCATCGTTTTTTAAAATGACGGATAGTAGCTGGAGAGCTTCTTGCTTCTCTGGGACCGTGCAATTCGAGAGATAGACTTGCCATTCGATTGGCAATTGTTCATAAAAACTTGTGTATTTAATAGCAGTTGGCCGTTTTGCCATCAATATCAAATATGGCTGCCAAATCACTGATTTTGGCTCTTTGCCATACAGCCTGGGATGCTGTACGATCAGCTCATATTCTTCAGTTAAAATATCGACTCGGTCAAATGAGATCTTTGCCAAAACCATACATTTGGCAAAACGGGGAGACGTTGAGTAGAGTTTATTTTCGACTCGGATATATCCGTATTTATCCGCTTTTACTCGTTCATATCGGATACAATCAAACTCTTTGGCAGGTAATTGAAGAAGGTGTTCCTTGTCTGCCAAATATAGTTCGGAAAGCATGGTTTCTTTCACATAATGAGGTCTCTCCCGATCTTTCTCGGCTTTTTTCCAAAGGGTTTCGTTTAGCTGATCAAGATTGTGTATCTGCAACTCAGGAAGCAGGAAGTTGTTGCGAACGTACTTGACCATCGCCTCTACGTGCCCTTTTTCATTGCCACTACCGGGATTGCAAAACTCGTATTCAAAGTCATAATGAAAAACGAAGTTTTGAAATTCCTCCGTCAGTTCACGCTGACCATTTGGCATGATCTTTTTCACCGCTGGTGATAAATTATCAAATCGAATGACCTTTGGAACTCCACCTATATAGTGAAAGATACGCTTTAATCCCTCCAGAAAGCATTCTCGATTCTGAGACTGGAAAACTTGAAAGTAGAACGTGTTGCTATAAGGAAACGAGAGAACGAGGAATGGCAAGGTAACACTTTCTCCCTGATATTTGAATGGTGCTTCTCCAAAATCAACTTGAGCTGATCCAGGTCTCGTTTCCAATGGCAATGCCGCAGCATCACTTGTCTCCGCTAACTGGTGCTTACGTTGGGAAACATATTGTCTGACAGAGCGAGATGATCCTGTAAATTGGTATTCCTCCACTAATTGCGTGAACAAGCGTTGTGCTGTTCTTCGGAACTTCTTTTTCTTGTTCAAGTCCTCTTTGATCCATTGATCAAGAATAGGTTTAACGGGCTCCATGACTCTAGCTTTTCGAATTTGCTTGGGCTTTTCTTGTAGATTGAAATCATCCATTTCTGCATACTTCTGAACCGTCCTTGAATCACGATTCATTTGTTTGGCAATCTTGCTATAAGCTCGCCCTTTTTTGTTTGCCTCATGCCTGATATAATTAATTTCTGCCACTGCTAACATCTCCTAACTTTATACCTCCCGTCGTCTGTAATGCCCAACAGGAGTGTATTTTGATAAGGGGATGTTGGCAAGTGGTTTTTTAATTTATGCAGCCCCTACGGGTCTGCATAAATTAACTGCCATAACCTACATTTTTAGTCTGCCATAAACAGGAATTAAGTTATCTACATCATTTGTACCGTAGTATTCTAATGGAATCATATGATGAATTTCAACGTCATCCCAATCAAAATATTGGGGCTTTCCGTAGTAAGACTCGTAATGTTTCTCGAAATTTTTTCTATAATTGGAACTCCTGTCTCTCGTTAGTTTAACCAAGTTTGCATCCGGCTTAATTAGTTCTATATTCGATTGAGGATCAACATAATCAGGATATATCTCTCCTAAACGATTTGTTAAAATTTTTTCGGGCCCATTAATCTTATTAATTGGAACGACTCCTCCTTGTGCTGTGGTAGCCGTTCCAGACATATCACCAGACCACCAAAATGTATCAGCGTTTGCTGATACATATTCCGTCCGACCTACCCGTGGGTAGGGAATTCTTGCAGTTTTATAGTTTTCGTATCGATAACTCCCTCTTTCGTACACTGATCTAGTGATTTCGTGTCTGAACGCAACCGAAGTTATACTACCTAAAACAGCTGAAACCCGGACATTTGAAGTTACCTCGCCGTTTGGATAATCGCTAGTCATATAGTGGTCAAAAGCAATAGCGGCAAATTCCGGTAGTTGCCCCATGGTTCTTTTATCAGATGTTGTTGCGGTGGTTGCTACAAAATCAAAAGGAGTTTCATCTGGTTCCGATTTAGCACCAAAAACCTTTTTTCTCTCCCCACTATTAATAGCCAAACTGCTTAATTCCTCGTTATCGATAACCGTTACATTTTTACTCTGCAGTATACGAGGTTCATTAAGCACTTCGGCAAGATCTTCCAAACTCACTCCCTCAGCAAGCTGAATAGGTAAATTCTCGAAGTCAATATTTTCTTCTGCTAAAATAGTTGAAGATAAGTATGATGTGGGTAAAAGCAAAGAAAGTGATAGTAAGGGAACTAGAAGCTTCTTAAAAAGTTTCATTGTTTTATCCTTCCTTTTCTATATTAATTCATATTAACCATAATGCAAAAAAATGAGAAAGTTGTCGTAATTTGTAAGACACACAAATTTAACATTATTAAATTCTCGCTATTTAATCCTCAATACTGGGCACTCCCCCGTTCCTTGCCTGGTACAACTCATATTCGATTCGCCAATCCCATCCAAAGTATCAGACGAGTACTTTTGTCGAAAGCAGGGACAAAATGGCTTGCTGTTGTCTATCAGGATTAGATGCACCACCCCCTAACCTTAGAGCCAAGCAAGATAATGATTGAGTTCGTAGCGGATGCCCCTACTGAAGGAATTAAAGGAACTGGATCAGAACCCTTCCGCTTGTCGAATAACTAATCATAAAGTAAAGACTATACGGAGGAGATCGAGGAACTGGATTTGTATATATGATCATCTTGGATGACTACTGCTCATTTAATTTCAAAATTCTGCCTTCTCCATTGTAATTACAAACTTCATGATTTCTGAGAGGGATATTGAATACAGTCGTAATAGTAGGCAGTATTTACTTGTTTACTATTTTGCTAAAAGATGTAGGTCTTGTATCTGAAGCTCTAAAGAGCTTTTAGCATGCAGACCCTGTTCCTTACGGAACATTGTCTACATGCTGGACTTCATTGTAAGTCCATAATAAAAATTGTAAAAAAAACATTTTGTACAGGAGATAAAAAATGGGTAATTTAATCATCGAACCTGGGAAGGGCATCGGTTTAATAAAACTTGGCATGAACAAAGATGAAGTTGAAAAATGCATTCAGAAATATACTGAAAAGTACATCAGAAGGAATATCATATTCAGGACTATTTCAAGGGCTTCTTCATGGTGGAATATGATTCTGAAGGTAAGGTTGACTTTATAGAAATTCCTGAGGTTCTAAAGGAAACATTTAACTGCTTATTGCTAGGCATTGATGTATTCAACACGAAAGCTGAAGATCTTATAGAGAAAATTGATAAAATTGCAGAATATGATCGAAATCAATCTGATGGCTACACGTATTTTTTCCCGTCATTAGGGCTATCTTTATGGAGATCAGATATATTCAAAGAGGAGTATATGCTCGAAGACTCGTTTAAAAAGCTGAGTCCAGAAAATCAAGAGGACAAAATAAGACACTTATATTTTGAATCCGTGAGCATAAGAAGATAATATTAATGCAGGTGTGAACGGCACTGTTAAAATCCTCAATAACGGCACTTGAAAATTCCCCACTTTCGGCAGAAAATCTCTCCCTGGAGGAGAGAAAATATGCTTAAGAATGGGGAGTTTTACTTGATCAAAGACATGAGACAAAGAGGAATGAATATCACACAAATTGCTGATTCATTAGGGAGGGATCGAAAAACAATTCGTAAGTGGCTGAAAAAGGATGAGCCTTCGAAATACCAACGATCTGTTAAAAAAACAAGCATTCTCGATCCATTTAAACCCTATATCAAAGCGAGAATGGAAGAAGGCTGCTTCAATGCTGTCGTTTTGTTTGATGAGATCAAAGCCCAAGGTTATCCAGGGCAAATTCGGCTCCTTCGCTCATTCATGGAACCATTGCGCCCGGTTGTTAAGACCAAGGCAACGCTCCGTTATGAAACGGCACCCGGAAAGCAAGCGCAAGTAGACTGGGGACATTTTAAGGTAGAGTGGAATGGTGGATATAAACGGCTGTACGCCTTTGTCATGGTTTTGGGATACTCGAGAATGTTGTATGTGGAATTTACAGAGAATGAACGGCTTGATACCCTCATCGGCTGCCACTTGCGTGCCATGCAATACTTTGGCGGCAGACCGGAAACATGCTTGTATGACAATATGAAAACCGTCATTGTCGGTTACGACGATCAAGGGCATGTATTGTGGAATGAACGATTTTCCCAGTTTGCAAGCCATCACGGTCTTACGCTGCGACGCTGCGCTCCCTACCGTGCACGAACAAAAGGGAAAGTGGAAAATGGAGTAGGATATGTTCGCAAGAACTTTTGGCCTCGGGTGCAGACGTTTACCAGCCTTCGTGACTTGAATCAGCAAGTACGTCATTGGTTGGATACGGTGGCTAATGTACGGGTACACGGCACCACGCATGAAAAACCAGTAGATCGATGGAAACACGAACAGTTGAAGCCACTTAACCCGATCCCATTCGAAGAGGTAGAACGCCATACTCGAAGAGTATCGAATGATTCACTCGTTTCTTACGGAGGAAGCCGGTATTCAGTCCCCTATGTTTATGTAGGTCATACGGTAGAAGTACAAGATCTCCAGAATGGCCATATCCGGATCTATCAGGGCAACATGATCATCGCTGAACATCCTAAAGCTACTCGTACCAAGCAAGTCATAACCAATAAAAAACACTTCGAGGGGATTCAAAACCAAATTGGCGCGAAGGCTCCCCAACCTATGCCGCGTTTGGTTCCCAATCCAAGCCCCGAAGTGGTGGAACGTGATTTGTCTGTCTATGAGCAGTTTGCTGACGAGGAGGTAATCGTACAATGATACTCCAGGCCCGTTTAGAAGAAGCCTTTGTACAGATGGGATGGGTACGAATCCCGGAAATTATTCACCACCACGCAGAAGAAGCTGCTGCTCAGAATATATCGTATTTGGAGTTCTTGGACAAGCTTTTGCAAGAAGAAATCATGGCCAAGAGGGATCGGTTTATCCGCATGAAAACGCGATTGGCTCATTTACCCTACCATAAAACGTTGGAGCAATTCGATTTCAGTTTCCAGCCCTCCATTGATGAAAGACGGATTCGTGATTTGGCAACCCTCCGGTTTGTACAACAACAAGAGAATCTCATTTTACTTGGTCCGCCAGGGGTCGGCAAGACTCACTTGTCTGTTGCTTTGGCTCTCGAAGCTATCAAACAAGGGTTGACGGTTTACTTTACAACTGCTCATGATTTGGTTCAGACGCTCCAGATTGCTCATCAAAACAATAGCATCAAACAAAAAATGCGAGCATTTATAAAACCGAATGTACTCATCATTGATGAAATTGGATATCGCAAAATGGATGAAACCGCAGCTCACTTTTTCTTTCAAATTGTATCAGAACGTTATGAATCCGGCTCAATTATCCTTACTTCGAACAAATCCTATGGTTCGTGGGGAGAGATATTTGGGGATACAGTACTTGCTACAGCCATCCTTGATCGATTATTGCATCACTCCCACACGATCAACATTAAAGGGGAAAGTTATCGCATAAAGGAGAAGAAAAAAGCAGGTTTCTTTCGACCCGAGTCAACCGAAGATAAAACAGAATAAACGGAATTTTGGTCGCCACCCGCCCCCCTCAGAGGGGGCATCATTCAGACAAACCTATTGCCTATAATGGGGAAAATTCGAGTGCAGATAATGGGGAATTTTCATTTGCAGTTGACACAGGAATGGAAGGTATTAATTTGACACTTTCGTATTAGGCGAGAATATAAAAGGAGGAGCCCCCAGGGAAAAGTCGCTTACAAGGCGCTCCTGGGGGCTTGCGTTTTACTACCCAACCTCAAGACAAAAAAACAGGGAGGCTAAGAAACCTCCCTCAGGCTGTCGAGAAAGTCGACAGCCATTTTTATTTCCCTGTATTTTATGACGACACCGCGTTAATGTGTTATAATATTCTTGTAATTACATTTACTGGCGGGTGATTATTGTGCTTTCCTCTAATGAAAAAAAGCAACAAATGCAATATGAATTTGTATGCCTTGATGAGTTGGTCCCGGAGGACCATTTGCTACGAGTTATTCAAAAGCATGTAGACTTCTCTTTCATCCGAGAAAAAGTACGCCAATACTATTGTGAAGATAACGGTAGACCAGCCATTGATCCGGTGGTTTTATTTAAAATGATTTTCATTGGATACCTTTACGGTATCCGGTCAGAAAGACAACTCGAAAAGGAAATTCAGACGAATATTGCTTACCGCTGGTTTCTTGGCCTTTCACTAACAGATCGAGTTCCAGACCACACTACCATCAGTTGGAATCGTCGAACTCGTTTTAAAAACACAAATGTTTTCCAAGAGATTTTTGATGAAATCGTTCGCCTTGCTATCCAACATCGCATGGTTGGCGGACGTGTTTTGATAAGTGATTCCACTCATCTGAAAGCAAATGCGAACAAACGTAAATTTAAGAAGCATGTTATTGAAAAATCTAGTCGAGCCTACCTTAGTGATTTAGAAGCAGCCATTAATGAAGACCGTGAAGCACACGGAAAAAAGGATTGAAGCCTAGAGAGGATGTGAAGGAAGAAAAGGAAATCAAGGTGAGTACTACTGATCCGGACAGTGGTTACATGGTTCGTGACGGAAAGCCTGAAGGCTTTTTCTATCTCGATCATCGGACAGTCGATCATAAGTACAATATCATAACTGATGTACACGTGACTGCGGGTAACGTTCATGATTCTGTTCCTTATGTAGATCGGCTACAACACCAAATTGAGAAGTTTGGGTTTACAGATACCATTGAAGCCGTTGCATTGGATGCTGGCTATTTAACTACTCCAATCTGCAAGGCTCTGCACGATCTAAATATCTTTGCCGTCATTGGCCATCGAGCTTTTTCACCTGTTAAAGGCCTTATCGCCAAATGGCGGTTTAAATATGATCCCGAAAAGAATGTCTATATTTGCCCCCAAAAACATGAGCTTGCTTATTCGACAACTGACCGTAACGGATACAGAATGTATAAGTCAAATAAAGAAATATGTAAGGCATGTCCGATGCTCACTATGTGTACACGGTCAAAAAATCACCAAAAGGTGATAACCAGGCATGTATGGGAAGAGAGTAAAGAATGGGTTCGACAGAACCGCTTAAGTAAGTCAGGAAAATACCTATACAGGTTGAGATACCAAACGATAGAGCGAAGTTTTGCAGATGCCAAAGAACTGCATGGACTTCGCTATTGTAGGTTGCGCGGACGTGAAAATGTCCAAGAGCAAGCGTTGCTGACAGCAACCGTTCAAAATATAAAAAAGATAGCACTCCACCTTGCAAAGGCATGTTAGGTGTGGTGCTATCTAAGACTTCCAGTACTTCGTGCTCAATTTTATTGTTATGAAAGAAGAAACTCCAACATATTGTGGGGTTTCTCGACAGCCTGAGGGAGGCTAAGAAACCTCCCTGTTTTGCGACTTTCAAAATCCCTAATTGCTGATTTGGAGAATTTATCAGCCGCCTACACCATGCTCATATTGAATAATGCCAGGCTTTGGTTTAATTTTGGCTGTTTGGCCAGCCTCTGCCGCCACTACATTACTAAACAGTCCCAAGATCAAAGCCAGAGAAAGCAGCAATCCTTTTTTCATCATTTCGTACCTCCTCTAAAATTTGGTGATACTCTTGTTTCTGCTCGTCTGTTGCATAGTTTCTATATGCTTCAAAGGTTGTGACACAGTGTAAGAAATCCTTTTCATTGTTCTTGACTATGGATAAAGTCAAAGCCTGTAGTGTTTCGTCAATTCCAATTAGATGTTGACCATTATTGAATCGGTAAATAGCCAATCCATATCTGAAACGAAAATTACGGTCTATATTGAGTGGATCCCGATAATGAGTAAAAAGTTTGATCTCCTCAGAGAAGTCATCGATAATGCGATCGACCGTAAATCCATGCTTGTTAGCCGATTCAATAATAGTTATCAGAGCAGGTAATATTTCAGGGGGATTATGTTTCAGGAAGTCGAGATATTCGGGCAAAACCTCAACATTCCCCAGGAGAATTTCCAAGGTGTACATATTCGCTTTTGCCCATAACTGAAACTTCTGAACTTCATAATGGCCAACTTCATCTAAAAGTTCAAACCAACTGAGGTCAGCATACCCTTCGACATATCGTTTGGCCTGTTCGTAAAGCCCCTGTTTTTCTAAAGCTGCTGCTTTTAGCAGGTATCCTTGTCCATAGTATACAACAAGATGTCTTTCTGTGTTTATCGGATCAAAAGTTTTTTGGGTTTTCTTTTTGCGCAGCTCATCCTCGTATAAGATTACAGCCATTTCGCGCAACTCATCAGCATACTTCTCCACGTCTCTCCACTGGTGTAAAGAGAAACAGGTGTTAGCTAAATGAAGCAATGCATCTAATTGATAATGTTCTAGGAGCCTTTTCCGATAAGGTTCAAAGCGTATGACGGCCTTCCAGTTTTCTTCGGAATTTGACCCCAACACCGCCCGAAATAAACGGTATTGAGCCATGATAAAATGATGGGAGTAGCTATCCTTTTCGTTGTCGACCACGAACTGATAAAAAGGCATTGATTCCTTCAGTTTCCCATTTTCAAAGAGCTGCTCGGCTACTGAAAATAGGATTCTTATATTTTTGGGATTCTCCAGCAGCTTTGAGACAGTCTCGTTAATACAATCCTGTCGGCCAATTTCAGCACAGCGAGCCAGATACGGGATAACACGTGGACGCGAAAATTTATCTTCTGTTACACACTCTTCCGGATACAGTTCGTATAACCATCCCGGCTCGTGGCCAAACGCGATGGCCAGTTGATCCAGTTGGTATACTGTCATGGGACGAGGAGGATTACCATTGAGAATCGTGCTGAGAGTCCCTGAATTAATGCCGGTTAATTCGCTGAGCCTACTAATTGTAAACCCTTTCAGCCTTAAATTCCTTTCGATCTCTGATCGCAATGACGGCTGGACCATTACCCCCATAAGAAACCCCCCTCTAATACACGAATTACTAAATTCCTCCTGGCAGATTCTTTGCTCCATAGAAAACTTTATATCCTTAAACTATTCCTCATATTACCACAATACGCAACAAAAGTAAATATATGGTTATTGATGGGATTCTAGAATAGGAGAGCGGCCAATCAAGTTATGCTGCAGGGAAATAAAAGAATCTCCGAATGTTTTTGAAATCGGCGTTACGCCCAAATGGGTGCTGGAGACGAAGCAGGTCCGTGTGAATGGCAAAGACCTGACAGAGACAATCGAAGTTGGCGTGGCATATGCTCCCGCCCGAGAGCTCGCAGCAGCCTTCGACTTGCAGGTGGAGTGGGACGGTATTTCAAAAACCGTCAAATTCTCAAAAAGGTGTGTCTGAAAATGACAATGTCCCTCTGACGGCAAAAAAGCCGTTGGAGGGGCTACTTTTGTTTCTAGGCAAGTTGTATGATAGTGGAAAAGAAAGGTAAAGTGAAAGGTTAAATGAACACATGCTTGCGCGGTCAATTCAAGTCTCCATCTTGAATTGCTGGCCCGGGTGAAAACAACTGATTTGAAGTATATGAACCAAGGCCCCACTCAAAAGTGGGCACTTTCCTTTTTTTACAGAAAAAAACACCTACGGTATTCCGACTTTAGGTGGTATCTTGTTCAAAAGGCTTCTGTAAGCCTTCCTGAGGCGTTTTCAGAACGAGTGGCATCATGTTTGAAAAAACTAAAGAACGATCCTATATTTCTTCACAACGCTTTTTACCACCGGGTAGCCAACGCCGCCGCCTTCTTCTTTGGAGTACCAAAATCAAATAAATGTGGCAAATCCTCTTCCAATTATAGTCGGCCCCGAGTTTTCAACGTAAATGTTAGAGCAGGCGAGAGGTAACTAGGTAGTAGCCTGCAGCTAAGGCAACTGGAGGAGTAGGTCAGAATCGGTCTTTTGTATATCTACATAAAGGGATATATTTACATAGTTAATATCTGATGTTATATTTAGTTATGCTTGGGTACATTGGGATTATATGTAATAACAGGGGTTCAAAAGGGAGGGGAGTAATAAGGATTTGGTTGCTGCTATCCAAGCAATTAAAAATTAATGGAGGAAGGTTAGATGATTAAGAAGCGACTACTCTCACTAATATTGACGTCATTAGTATTAATCACGAGTTTTTTTGGAATCTCTTCAAATGTTAACGCGACAAATAACGAAGAGTTCGTATTTGAGACAATTGACATTAAAGATCTTGATGAGCATCCTGATGTAAAAGAAAAAATCGTAGAAGAGGGCTTCGAAGATTACATCAAAGAAGAGAAATCGTACAAAGAATTATCAGAACTTTATGAATTGGACGATCTGAAATCGGATGACCCGATAGAAATTGAAGGCGTTCCGGCAAAAGAGGTTGAAAGAATAATAAAGCAATACAACATTCCTGAACCTGAAATCCTTGTAACAGAGGATAGTCAAGTTCTCTTGGTTAAGCGAAACGTAAAAACTAACTCAATCGATGGAGTAATTGCGTTTAACCTTCTTGTTTCTGATAGTGGAGCTAAGTTAACTATGGTTCATTTACAAACAGGGGTTGATCCAGTTGACGTCGTAAAAGGTGAAATAATGAAGTATAATGCGAGTGGAACTAAGTGGGTACTTGATGACACAAAACGAATTAATAAGACTAATGTACGAAGCGGTACCCTGGTTACGTGGTCAGAAGATATTAATGCTGTTTCGGATTATTTTGAATACGAGCTGACGATAATAGATAATGGTGTATCTTGGTACTTTAGTGGTGGAGGTAAAGATAAGAAGTGGCAACGCTACAATTTTGAGGTAGACCGGTACAGAGATTTAGACGCTTTGGGTGGTCAAAGACATCATTTTGTATCGGCAACACCTTTAAGGAGAGCTGGGTTCGATTCCAACTATGCACCTTGCATTAGGATGTTAGCAAGAGACCACCACAAAACACCAAGTTATGGCGGTGGAGGAGAAAGTCATAGAGATCAAGAAGAAGAATATTTAAAAGAGCAGCGTTATCAAGCAGTGCTTGATTTTAACGTTGAAGGATTTAGGAAAACCAATGATCCAGAGGGGTACTATAGCAGTCTACTTCACAAGTACCGTAGTGCAGTTGTTGAAGCAGTTTATCAATATGAGGGATACTTTGGTATGGACAACTAAAATATTGAACAAAATAATGGAGCAATCGGTATTATCTCTCTTCTAAGATTACTCGATTGCTCCATGGATTCTATAGGTGAAACCGTTACATATAACGAGGGGGATAATATGGACGTGTTATTAATTGAATCAGGCAAGGGAATTGGGGACATAAAGCTTGGTATGACCAAAGATGAAGTTAACGAATGTATCGAAAAATATACAACTAAGTATCAAAAGCCAAATTATATGAAAAATTACTTTAAAACTGCATTTAATATCAAATATGATTCGGAAGGAAAGGTAGAGTTTATAGAAATTCCTTCAGAATTAAAGGATGATTTTCAATGCTTATTTATGAACATTGACATTTTCAATACTAAGGCCGATGAGTTGATCCGACTAATTGATGAAATATCCCCTTATGATAGGAGTGATACGGAATTAGATACTTGTTTTACTTTTCCGGGACTAGGTTTGATACTTTGGAGACCAGATGTTCTTAAAGAAGAGGATTTGGAAGAAGACTGGTTTAAGGAATTGAAACCATCTATTCAAGAAGATACAAAGAAAAACTTATACTTTAGTTCAGTAAGTTTAAAACAACCAAAATAAGGCACTCCTTCGACGGGAATTTGCGTTCTCGTTAAGAGGCCTTTTTTTAGACCGAGTCAAATTAAATAAAACAAGGAGATTCTGGTCGCATCGATCCGCAAAAAAAAGAAGCCGGTGGGTGGCATCCGGGTATTCGCCTACGGCAAACAGACACAAATCAAATTCGAGTGAACAGCCAAGACCTGACGGAGACAATCGAAGCTGGCGTTGCCTATGCTCCTGCCCGGGAGCTCGCCGCAGCCCTAGACTTGCAGGTGGAGTGGGATGGTATTTCAAAAACAGTGAAATTCTTGAAAAGATGTGTCCGCAAACGATAGTCGATCAAATAAAAGGATTTGTGCAGGAGAGGGGCGCGCTGATCGCTTTGCTCCTATTTATTTTGCTCTTTATGGCAGATGACCTTTTCCCTCGCATCTTCGGGTTTATCGCCCAAATCGAGAGCCTCTATTCAGGATTCGAGTTGTACGTGCTGACCAAGGAACAAGAACTCATCGATCGATATGAATTTCTGGCTGCTCGTATCCAATATGGATTTAAACTATTCGGCGGAAAAATAGCATGGGTATGGCTGGTGACGTTGATGTATCGTTATTTACGCAGAAGAATTAAGAAGGTGTAAGAACGTGCGAAGCCCTCCTGTGGATTTGTTCCGGGGAGGGCTTTTTGCTATAAAAATTCAATCTCAAAGAAAGAGAATTATTCTTGCTGTTTAATAAATTTTTCAATATTGCCAAGTAATTCATAGTCAAACGAAAGCGATGATTCTTTTTGTTTTTTGTAGATTTTATTCAAATAATTAGCTAGTTCATCCATAAGTGGATTGCTATCAATGTGCACGTTTCCTTTATGGCCATCAAAGCTTTTGATAAAGAAATGCCCGGATTCACACCTGAATATGATGTGAAGGTTACCTTGTGAACGGAATTTGTATTCTACCTTTGCGGGGATTCGATATTGATGATTGATAATGAATTCGGTTGCTTGATAGTTGTCATCATCTTTGACTTGAATTGTTCCCATGATATGAGTGTAATCGTGATCACAAACAGAGCAAAGAACATAATTCCCCATGTTTTCATCCTCCACTTTTCTAAAAGGATTGTCAACTCTTGCTAATTATACCATACCTTGTCGAACTTCGGAGGCATGTATTCGGAGGCATGTATTCGGAGGCATGTAAACTTACGCCTTCCATTTTGACCTCAATTGTGAGATACCCAGTTGTAGTGACTTTGGCAATCCATTCGTAGGTTGATTTTACCGCTGTATTTTCTCTTATATCGGAGAGTTTTTGTAATATGCTCTTTTGAACAGCTATAATTGGGTATAATTTTTTGAAATAACCTAAGTAAGGAGTAGTCAAATGGGTGGATTTTTCAATGAGCGAGTCGCTTTAGAGAAGACATTGAATGCTCTTTTGGAACAGAGAGCATCTTGGCGAAGTGATTATGTGGAACGGGATAGTCAGTTTGCAGCGGAGATTAAAGAGGTACTGAACCGTATTCGTGAATTGGACGAGTTGCACGAGTTACACGGTTCCCAAAGCAGATTGGAGAAAACAGAGACAAAGCCGATCGAATCAGAAGTTTCCAACAAGAAATTTGCTAAGAAATCACAGAAAACAAGGAGGACATACCAGTATTATGATTATCCTCGGATTTCCCAAGAGGTCGAGAGCATTCTGGAAGAGTCGTCTCCAGTGACGATGTCGGAATTGTATCAGGAATTACAAAAACGACTACAAGTCGACTGGTCAAACCCATACATTATCTTACACAAGGCTTTAGCTCTTTCCGAACGGGTCCATGTTCAAAAGCTTGGAAGAAATTTAATGTTTTCTTTACGAGAGTTTAAAGATACATAGGGTTTTCCATACCGGAGGACATTTTATTTGCATTTTCATTTCTTGATGTCTCTTTCGAATTATGATGAGTAGCCTATCGGCAACATCCAGATGATCTAGTGGTTGAGGGGAGCGAGAGATCTTTCATGGAAACGGGTTATTCATCAGATAGGAAGAAGGTTTTGGTGCTAAATCCGAACCAGATTAGACTCCATTTGATTTTCTAGTCACCACCGGAACGACATCCGATAAAAAAATACGTGACAACTGCCGTTAATTGCTGCTATTACCTTTGATCGCTATATGACTTGCAATTATCCAATCGGTGACAGAATGGCATAAAAGTTTTTGAAAAAATGGGATTCAGTTTTGGATTTAAGATATGATTACTGCTGAGCTACAATTCCTTCTTGTTCCCTAGGATGTGAATGCTAATCTAATAATTGACCACCTAGTGGTACATTGCTCATAAAAAAGTTGACCACCTGAGCACCTCTTTCCTGTATCTTGAAGTTGTCGGACCACAAGATATAGGAGGAAAGGAAATGCTTCAGATGGCTAATTACGAGTTTATCAGGAAACAACACATTCTGCTAGGAAAGTCGATTCGCCAAATTTCTCGAGAGACCGGCTATTCCCGTCAAGTGATACGAAAGGCTTTGAAATCCTCTGAGATTCCTGTGTATCAGCTTTCAAAACCGAAGCCAAAGCCAGTCATTGATTCTGTCAAGCCCATCATCTTGGAGTGGCTGCATCAAGATGAACAAGCTCCCCCGAAGCAGCGTCATACTGCCAAACGCATTTACCAGAGACTCGTTGACGAACATGGATTCACCGGCGGTGAATCTACTGTACGACGCTACGTCAGAGAGTTGCGGGTTTCTCCCCCTAAAGCATTTGTCCCTCTCGATTTCCCGCCAGGGCGCTTTGCTCAATTTGACTGGGGTGAGGTTACGGTTCATTTACAAGGGAAACAAGTAAAGGTTCAAGTCTTTTGTATGCGTTGCACATACAGCAGAAAGATTTTTATCAAAACATTTGCTCATCAGAAGCAAGAGGCTCTTCTCCAAGGTCATGTAGATGCTTTTGAATTTTTCGGTGCTGTTCCCCAAGTCATCACATACGACAACCTGACAACAGCCGTTAAGAAGGTATTGGAGGGTAAAAATCGCGAGGAACAAGAGCGATTTACTCAGCTACGTGCCCACTACCTGTTTGAAAGCTATTTCTGTGATCCCGGAAAAGGGCATCAAAAAGGCCAGGTGGAAAACCTCGTACAGTTTGCTCAGAGGCAATTTTTTACCCCTGTACCCAGTGTTTCTTCTCTGGAGGAGCTCAATCAAATCCTCCTCGAAAAATGTATCTCTTACGAGAATACAACCGTTCCAAGGTCTTCACTAACGGTTGGAGAAGCATTTGCTCAAGAGTTGCCTATCATGCTTCCATTGCCTCCACGGCCATTGGATTGTTTCCGTGTTGTACCCGTGAAAAGCAATACGCTATCCATGATCCACATTGAGAAAAATGCCTATTCCGTCCCCGTTTCCTATGCATCGACCCAGCTTACTTGCCGAGTGTTTGCTGAAAAAGTTGAGGTGTATCACGGAAAAAGCCTGATTGCGACGCATGAGCGGTGTTTGGAAAAGGGAAAGGAGATTTTGCAATACGATCATTATCTGGATTTACTTCTTATTCGTCCAGGAGCAGTTCTTTATGCTAGACCATTGCATCAGGCAGGATTACCCGCCATTTACCAAAAGTTCTTGGACAAGTGCCGCAACCGACCAGGAGGGATGAAGGAGTTCGTTCGACTCTTGCTTTTGCACCGTGAATTCGATACTTCTCTTGTCGAAGAAGCACTGGAGGAGGCCTGCCAAAAAGGGATGTTCCAATATGATGCCGTAAGGCAATTATTGTTTCAGCGAACATTGCCGGAACACCGTCTACCCCAACTCTCGTTGGTGGAGGATAGCTCTGTTCCACGTATTCAGGTAAAGGCCCCAGATCTTAGCCAGTACAATCGTTTGTTACAGAAAAGGAGTGTGGTTCATTGAGTACGAGTTTCCTGCTTGAAACCTACGCGAAACGCCTTCGCTTACCTGCGATTAAACGTGTCTATAAGGAAATCGCCCATGATGCTGCTGAACGGCAAATTCCCTACGAGGAGTTCCTCTTAGCCCTACTAGAGCAAGAAGTTCAGCAAAGGGATGCTAACCAAATCGCGAGTCGCATCAAGCACGCCAAATTCCCTTCTATGAAAACGCTCGATCAATTTGAATTCTCGGCGATTCCGTCCCTCAATAAGCCCAAATTGCTTCAACTGGCTCGTTGTGAGTACATCGAAAAGGCAGAGAACATCATGTTTATCGGAAACTCTGGCACTGGCAAAACTCATCTCTCCATTGCACTCGGGAAGGAAGCTTGCCATCATGGCTATTCCGTTCAGTTTTGGACTGCCGCTAAAATATGTAACGAGCTTATGGAAGCTCAGTCCCAAAAGCGAATCCTCCAGCTAGAGAGGCAATGGTTGAAAACAGATTTGATTATTTTGGATGAAGTCGGGTTTGTCCCTCTGAGTCGGACCGGGGCGGAGTTATTATTCCAATTTTGTGCGGCCCGCTATGAGAAAGGAAGCATGATCATTACCAGTAATCTGGAATTTACGGAATGGACACAGATTTTCAAAGATGAGCAAATGACGTCAGCCCTGGTTGATCGGCTTACCCATCGTGCCCATATCTTTGCAATGAATGGAGACAGCTATCGCTTTAAGCAGAGCATTCAAAGATCGTGATCATGAAAAAGTTACCCACCCGACGGGTGGATTGATTTTTGCCATGGTGGTCAATTTTTTGATGAGCACTGTGGTCAACATTTTGGTTGACATTCACACTAGGATGCTGATCAGTTGCGAGCGAATCCATCAACAATGGTGGGATACCCAAAGAATGATGTGCCCGACTGTTTAAACGGGAAATAACTGAACCGACATGAAAGAGCCCTTCTCATCAGAGAGGGGCTTCTAGTATAGAAGCTACAATTTATCGAAACGGGATAGAGATGGTAAGGGATATTCTTGATTTTACAGCATTTTTTTGAGAAGAGATAACTTCAGGCGTACCAGACAAACGTACCACGTACAAATTCTTATAATGACTATTCAGGCGACAGCAATAAAATTCTGAAGAGCGTTCCTACTTCGCCAACAACGACAAGGGGTCAGAGCACATCAGTATCTGACTCTTTAATACTGGCGTGCAGGTAAAAAACGAGATGATTAATCTGAGACATTTAAAAGAACAGTCAAGACAGTGGAATTCGGCATTTGCCGGAATGGATAGCGGAGACGATACGTCCGGGTGAAAGGGAAAGACCTTATTATAGAAACAATCCAGGGGGTGTGTTTGGCAATCGAAAAGTGCCGAATTTTGCTGCGATGATTTTTTATCAATATGCAGAAGTAACTTTTATGCATAGGTTTGACATGGAACCTCTATGGGTATGAATCATTGCGAAGGGGCGAAGCCAATGGCTTCGTAACGGCTGACAAGCCTATCACACCCACCTCTCCATGTCAAACCCAGTCACTTTAATCTGCATAAGTAATTGCTACAAAATTAAGCACTTTTACTATGCAATATACACAGGGGTAGTGTTTGATCCTGTCCGAGAAACTGCTGCAGCGCTTTACCTGCAGGGTAAGCGGGACGGGGATCGTAAAAATCATAAAACTACCAAAGGGTAAAATCAAAAGCGTTGAAGCATGGATTTCGTAAAAATCAGTAAGTAAGGGACTTTGTATATTTATCTGAGAAAAATGTCGAAATATGTAAATCGAATTTGGTAGAAATGCAAAACTTCTTTATATATCATGGGAATATACAAATAAATTTGTAAATATTTAGGGAAATGAGGTGATTTGGAGGATTATCAATTTATATCACACCATTACCATTTTCACGACCAATTTTTATTAGGAGGTTGCAAATGCGTATGAATGTGATTAGTAGATTACTCACTTTTTTCCTCGTGGTAGTATTGCTAGTTAGTCCGATAAACAACTATGCCTTTGCTGCAAATTCCAAAAATGTAGCACAGCCAGAGTTTGACGTAGATAGAGTTGCGGAAGTAATCCTTGAGTCACCTGAAGGGGATCAAATCTCTACAACTATGTTCTTGACGAACGGAACAGAGTTAGATGAATCTGATTTCGAGTCCTTGGGCGAAGGTTATCAGTTAAAAGAACTAAAAATTAGAGACTTAGATCCTAATGAATTCGATTTTCAGGAAGTTGCCGAATCAAACCTATCCACTCTAGCCGCTGATAAAAAAGATGGTGTAATTAAACCTCAATGGGTTGAAACAGCTTTTGATGTAGGCAACTTTATGTTGTCTTTGGCTGACTACAGGGCTGAACCTACGCTTTGGAATGGATTTAAAGTAGTATTTGATGGTGCGTCAGTTGTCTTTCCGGGTGTTCCAGCAATTTCTGGCGTTGAGCGGATGATTAGAGCCAATAAGACATTAAAGAAGGCACTTGAGATTGGGATTGATGTCTACGATAATCTAAAAAACATACCTTGTTTTTGGCAAGTAAGAAATGTAGCAAATGGCAATTAAAAATGTACCACTTGCCAACCCCTAAATTATTTACCGTGTAATAGCGATTCTTTGTATCGATGGCTTTCGCCATTGAAGACGATCAAATGAGAGTGATGAATCAAGCGATCAATAACTGCCTCTGTTAAAATTGGATCACCAAATATATGATTCCATTGGCCAAACTGTAGATTGGTCGTGATAATAATACTTTTTCTTTCGTAGCACATGGAGATAATCTGAAATAGCAGTTCTGCACCTTGTTTATGCAGAGGAATATACCCCAGTTCGTCGAGTATTAACAGATCTAGCTTCTCAATATGGTTAAAGAATCGGCTCAACGAGCCAGTCTCGTGAGCGTCTAGCAGCCGATTGACTAATCCAGCGACAGTAAAGAACTTTATCTTTTTCCCTTGCTGCTGAATGGCATTTAAGCCAATCAGAGTGGATAAGTACGTTTTCCCCGTTCCCACACCGCCATAAAAGATCAGATTTTCTTTCTCCTCTATAAATCCACCATGAAGGATATGATCCTGCGTGAGACCTTGTCCCATCTGAATATGACCCCATTCAAATGGCTTTCCTGTTACTCTTGGCAAGGAAGATTGTTTAAAGAGCAGATTGATTTTCCGTACTTCTCGTTGTTGTATCTCGTTTTCTAGTATTTTGAGTAAGTACTCTTCATTTGTAGTAGCTTCAACCTCATGGAAATGTTGCCGAACCCAACTCAACTTGAGACGCTTTGAATATTCTTTTATCAATGCATCCACTAGTGATGACCTCCCGTTCCCTTAAAAAATTCATTGTAATGGGCTAATCCTCTAGTGGCTGTTGGAACGGCAGGAACAAAACCTTTCGGTTGGATGGTATCCCTTTGTCCACGGCCATTCATGAGTTGATAATAGATCTGCTTAATAGAATCAACGGCTGGGTGACCATTCTCAGAGGCAAGCTGCAAAGCTTGCGTGGGTATTTTCATATCATCGTTTTTTAAAATGACGGATAGTAGCTGGAGAGCTTCTTGCTTCTCTGGGACCGTGCAATTCGAGAGATAGACTTGCCATTCGATTGGCAATTGTTCATAAAAACTTGTGTATTTAATAGCAGTTGGCCGTTTTGCCATCAATATCAAATATGGCTGCCAAATCACTGATTTTGGCTCTTTGCCATACAGCCTGGGATGCTGTACGATCAGCTCATATTCTTCAGTTAAAATATCGACTCGGTCAAATGAGATCTTTGCCAAAACCATACATTTGGCAAAACGGGGAGACGTTGAGTAGAGTTTATTTTCGACTCGGATATATCCGTATTTATCCGCTTTTACTCGTTCATATCGGATACAATCAAACTCTTTGGCAGGTAATTGAAGAAGGTGTTCCTTGTCTGCCAAATATAGTTCGGAAAGCATGGTTTCTTTCACATAATGAGGTCTCTCCCGATCTTTCTCGGCTTTTTTCCAAAGGGTTTCGTTTAGCTGATCAAGATTGTGTATCTGCAACTCAGGAAGCAGGAAGTTGTTGCGAACGTACTTGACCATCGCCTCTACGTGCCCTTTTTCATTGCCACTACCGGGATTGCAAAACTCGTATTCAAAGTCATAATGAAAAACGAAGTTTTGAAATTCCTCCGTCAGTTCACGCTGACCATTTGGCATGATCTTTTTCACCGCTGGTGATAAATTATCAAATCGAATGACCTTTGGAACTCCACCTATATAGTGAAAGATACGCTTTAATCCCTCCAGAAAGCATTCTCGATTCTGAGACTGGAAAACTTGAAAGTAGAACGTGTTGCTATAAGGAAACGAGAGAACGAGGAATGGCAAGGTAACACTTTCTCCCTGATATTTGAATGGTGCTTCTCCAAAATCAACTTGAGCTGATCCAGGTCTCGTTTCCAATGGCAATGCCGCAGCATCACTTGTCTCCGCTAACTGGTGCTTACGTTGGGAAACATATTGTCTGACAGAGCGAGATGATCCTGTAAATTGGTATTCCTCCACTAATTGCGTGAACAAGCGTTGTGCTGTTCTTCGGAACTTCTTTTTCTTGTTCAAGTCCTCTTTGATCCATTGATCAAGAATAGGTTTAACGGGCTCCATGACTCTAGCTTTTCGAATTTGCTTGGGCTTTTCTTGTAGATTGAAATCATCCATTTCTGCATACTTCTGAACCGTCCTTGAATCACGATTCATTTGTTTGGCAATCTTGCTATAAGCTCGCCCTTTTTTGTTTGCCTCATGCCTGATATAATTAATTTCTGCCACTGCTAACATCTCCTAACTTTATACCTCCCGTCGTCTGTAATGCCCAACAGGAGTGTATTTTGATAAGGGGATGTTGGCAAGTGGTTTTTTAATTTATGCAGCCCCTACGGGTCTGCATAAATTAACTGCCATAACCTACATTTTTAGTCTGCCATAAACACATACCTTCTGGTTGGCATAGACATCACATATTCGAGAAACGCTTTGCAAAAAGATTGGGAACCCATGAAGATGATATGTTTTGTATTGCAATACCTAAGGAGTACCACGATCCAATCACTAAAGCGATGAGAAAAGAGATTCCCTACGGCATTGATTATAATCAGTATTCTCGCGCTGAAATATTGGAGACTCATATTGACGTATATCGTAAACTATGGAGAGACACTGATGATGAAGTTTACGAATTTTTGTATAAATTTGCGAGGGAAAAGCAACATAGTATCCGTTAAGGATTTAAAGAACTCCACACCTTTGGTGTGGAGTTATAGTATTATTATCTAAATAATGAGGTGAGTTAATGAAGATAAAAGTTCATTTTTCTTTTCAAGTGTATGATTTAAAAATCAAGTATAAAATTGATCAAATTCTTAATACTTTAATACAAGACTTTGTAATACCAGAATCAGATATAAAAAATGATGATGTGTATGTCCGGTATAAATTTGAGGTAGCGTACGATATCAAGTTAATCACAACGATATTAGAGAATCTCAACTCGATTTATGAGGAATCATTAGGAAGTAACAGGATGTCATCTACTTTTCGTTATTTTCGTTATATATATGAGTATACTGATGATGAGAGAAGAAACGCCGAATTATATAGAATAACCTCAATAGGTAACAGGTCGGAATTATATCTCTCCAGTAAATCGAAAGATGAATTAATAACATTTTGCCCAAGTTGCTTAAGAAATAAGAAAGTTACAAAAAACGAACTAATGTTTAATACATCAGTCATTAAAAAATTTCCGCTAATATTTGTTGACGAACATATGGTTATTTCCCAGGATCTTGCGGATAAGTTTAGTGAGTGGAATCTATCAGGATATATATTACGAGAGGTAAGGCATAAAGGATCAACAACAGGACAAAATGCCTTTCAGGTTATTCCCACTAATATCTTGCCACCACAAAATTTGATCGGCCAACTAAGTAGTGATCCTCAAGTCAAGATGCGAACATGTCCTGAATGTGGTGTTGTAGAGCATTTACAGTTACCATATAGCTATGATAGGAAAGTAAGTCAATTGATGCAGGATTTTAATTTAACTTATGAATATTTTCCTATCAATGAAGAAACAGTTATTCGGCACATGTTAGTTAGTAAGAAGGTAATCACGTTATTGGTTGAAAACGGAATTTCTCATAATAAGACATTCTCTGATGATACTAAATGGTCTCTTGTTCCGGTATTGACAAACAACACTGTTTAAAAACTTTTGGAAAGGCAATTGAGTTTCCGCTAGAGGCCACCGTATATGAGTTTCTGTGGAAATTTGCTCAAACTCGCCAACACACAATTAATAAATAATAAATGATTGCATAACTGACACTTTGTATTTCATATATAAAGTGTCAGTTATTCGTTATATAAGTTTGATAGGGGGGAACAGAGTGAAGAAAACAGCCGTTATGAAGTTTACAGTTGAAAGTTTAGAACGAAAGCCACGAGTGGATAGAGTATTAAAAGATTTTGGAATTTCCTATTCTCCGCCAGAGCCGTTTATAATCAAGGGTGGATATGTTGTTATTGATTACGATTTACGTATACCATATGAACCTGCTATTTTAGAAAGCCTAATGACAAAGCTTTCTTTTGTAGAAGATGGGGAACTAGATTTTAGATTAGTATTTCAATTTACGGAACACGAATTGACCACTTCCCCACTCTTCCGAGTACCTTCTATTGGAAACATTGAGCAACGTTATACCACTAACAAAGGCAGGTATCAAATTAAACCTTTTTGTGATACATGTGGAAGAGCCATCTATGAAAAGGTGGGGGCATTGAAAATCAATACAGCAAATGTAGAAAAACAAAATTTCGTATACGTTGATTCGAGGTTGGTTATATCTGAAAAAATAGCTTCACTATTTAATGAATGGGAACTTACGGGATATCAACTGGAGCAAGTTGAACATTATGGAGAAAGAGCGAAGAAACGAAATGCCTATGAAGTAATACCAACAAATATTCTTCCATCACAAAAAATACCCGATGAAATTAAAAATGATCCTATTGCCCGAAAATTGAAGTGCCCAGCTTGTGGAACAGGGGGGCATTTGATCTTCCCGTATCATTATAGTAAAAATGTTTCAGAGGTTATCGCGGATTTTAATTATTCGTTAGAATTTCAAGCAGTGAGTGAAAAAAGAGTAAAGCGGAATATGCTTATAAGCAGAAAAGTAAAAGAGTTATTAATTGAAAGCGGATTTACTGATGAAGAATGGGACTTTGAGCCGGTCATTCTTATTTAATTTATTTAATATTTGTTAGAGCGAAATATCCCTGTGAAGATTATAGTTCTCAATTCATAAGTGATTGGTGATATTGACCGGTTTAGGCTTCTTTAGTACAAAAGTGGAAAAAGGGCAATGACGTAATGAAGCAGCTGACATGGTGTAAAGAAGACCCGGCACCATGAAATAACGGAGCCGGGTTTTTGGTGCGCCCAGCATGGGCGATAGCTATAGGGTGAAAGTCCCGAACGGGGGTTGGCTGTACCAACCGTTAGCTCAAGGCAAGGGTGTCGACCGCGAGGTCGAATCTGAAGGAAGCCGGCGGCAAAATCCCGACCTGAGGTACACGAACCCAATTTGAGGCTGTTGTATCCGGGCGAGTCTGCCAAACAAGACAAAGCCCCATACAGCCAAGGGATACAGTAGTAAACTTGGGCAGGTACATGGGATGAAAGTTATCGTTCTTACCTGGGGAGGTCTGCATGAAACGCCTTCAACTGTTGGTAACCGTCTCCGTAAGGAGACGCTGAACATGCAGAAGTCAGCAGAGGCCATAGTACCCGAGTAGAGGACGCTTGAATGGGGAAGGGCCGAACATCAAGTCAGCATGCGATCCATGTCTTTTGATACGGTACGTCGAAGCAGAATTCTGTCAAGGAACTACTTTTGAAGAGCAGGGGTGAAGCCCCGAGGGTACAAAAGAGGGCTGAGTATCGTACAGCAAGCACGGAGTCCGCATGTGCGAAGGAAGGAACATCATTATGGATTTGCTGGAAAAAGTCTTATCACGGGAAAACTTACGGATGGCACTCCAACGAGTGGAGGAAAACAAAGGTGTCGGTGGAGTCGATGGTGTTTCAACCGAACAACTACGCGATTATCTACGTGAACACTGGCAAGCCATCCGCGAGAAGATGGAAAGGGGAACCTATAGACCTTCACCTGTTCGCAGAGTCGAAATCCCGAAACCTGACGGTGGTGTAAGGTTATTAGGCATTCCCACCGTGGTAGACCGCTTTATTCAGCAGGCCATCCTCCAAGTGTTAACGCCGATCTTCGACCCCACCTTCTCGGAATCTAGCTATGGGTTCCGTCCAAAACGTAGCGCTCACATGGCAGTAAGGAAAGCGCAAGCGTATATCTCCGAAGGATATCGTTTCGTGGTGGACATCGATCTAGAGAAATTCTTTGATCGCGTAAATCATGATATTCTAATGAGCCGTGTGGCTCGAAAAGTTCAGGACAAGAGAATTTTAAGACTGATTCGTTCCTACTTGAATGCGGGGATCATGATAAATGGCGTCTGTACAACATCAAGTGAAGGAACACCGCAAGGTGGGCCGTTAAGCCCACTTTTGGCAAATATCCTACTTGATGATTTGGACAAGGAACTCGAAAAGAGAGGCCACCGTTTCTGCCGCTACGCAGACGATTGTAATATCTACGTGAAAACAAAACGGGCAGGGGAACGAGTAAAGAAGAGTATTCAAAACCACTTGGAGAAGGTACTAAGGCTAAAAGTAAATGAGGAGAAAAGCGCGATAGACCGACCATGGAAACGAAAATTCTTGGGCTTTAGTTTTACCTTTGCAAAACAGACAAGGATTCGCATCCACCCCAAATCCCTCCTCAAGCTAAAAGAGAAAATCCGCACGATCACGAATCCGGTGTGGAGCATCTCGATGGAGAAGCGGATTGAAAGAATAAATCAGTACCTCATGGGCTGGATTGGATATTTCGCCCTTGCAGACGCGAAGGGCATTCTACAATCCATTGAGGAATGGACAAGGCGCAGGCTCCGTCTTTGTTTGTGGATGCAGTGGAAACGCGTGAGAACCAGATATCGAGAACTTCGTTCTCTTGGCATATCTCACGTAAAAGCCATTGAAATTGCAAATACCCGCAAGGGTGCATGGCGTACCACAAAATCTCCGCATATACACAAAGCCCTCGGCATTGCCTACTGGCAACAACAAGGGCTGAAAAGCTTAGTGCAACGATATTCTCAAATTCGTCAAGCTTGGTGAACCGCCGTATACCGAACGGTACGTACGGTGGTGTGAGAGGACGGGGGTTAGTCGCCCCCTCCTACTCGATTGACCATATTTTGACCATATTCTTATCTGAATGCATCCTAAGATACTGGATATAAAACACGAAACTTCCTATATAATACTAGGTAGTCCTAGCGTATCCTAAGCATTCATTTAAGAACGTAAAAAATACGGTCTCAAAGCTGCTCGTCGCGCTCCTCAATTCTCCAAGCGCTAAGAGAGGCTTTATGCAAAACCCCTTGTTCTTTGTGTATGCAAAGGCAGGGGGTTTTTGTTTTTTCGCCAACGGATCTATTGTAGGGACGGATCAAGGTTTGGTTTATTGGGTAAGCGAACTCGAACAAGCCGTCATATTTGCGGCCCTTTGTCCATAAGATGAAACGAGAATGGACAAAGGGGACGGTGCAAGGTGGCTCGAAAAGTAACGGGATACATCTTATCATTTCTTCTGCTCGTGCTGTTGCTCACCTATGAAGCACCAGATCGTTCCTCCTGGACGACCTGGTCATTGCCCTTGGCAGGGACAGTCATCGCCATCGATCCTGGACATGGAGGAAAAGACGGCGGAGCTGTTTCGTCAGATGGCAGTGTCATCGAGAAAGAAGTGACATTGGCAATCAGTCTGTACTTGCGTGATTTTCTCCTGCAGTCAGGGGCGCACGTCATTATGACGCGGGAAGAGGACAAGGATCTGGCTTCCCCTGAGGCAGAACGGCTGCGGAAACGAAAATCAGAGGATATCCGAAACAGGGTCAAGTTTGTCAACGACAATTCCCCTGACTTTTTGGTAAGCGTTCATGTAAACTCGATTCCATCGCCAAAGTGGAAGGGGGCCCAGACGTTTTACTATCCTGCTTTCAAAAAGAGCGAGGAAATTTCCTACCTCATTCAGGATGAGATCAAGCGGGTACTGGAGAATACGGACCGGGTGCCGAGCAAAACGGACGACGTATTTTTGATACGCGAGGTAGATTGTCCCGCTGTATTGGTGGAGGTTGGTTTTGTCAGCAATGAGGCGGAAGCTAAACGCCTGCGCTCGGTTGATTACCAAAAGGCTATGGCCAATGCGATTTATCAAGGGATACTGCGGCATTACGCCGGGGAAAAGCCGCCGACTGCACCGTGATCAGCGTTTCCTTGCTGACGGTCTGACTGTTGCAATTTCGAAACACCCGCAGCCGTGTATGGTCCCGTCGGATATGCTATAATGGACGCGCATACCCTAAAGAGCTTCTGTTTACGTTTGTATCATATAAGATAGAGGTGGACGCGATGTTGACCAAAGAAAGCGTGCTGGAAGCGCTTCGTGATGTAAAAGACCCGGAAATCAACCGCAGCCTGGTCGAATTAAATATGATTCGGGACATCCAGATCGAGGGAGAAACTGTCAGTTTGACCGTTGTTCTCACGATTTCCGGCTGTCCGTTGAAAGCCAAAATCGAACAAGACGTGATTGCTGCCGTCAAAGAGCTGGGTGCCAAAGAAGTCCGTCTGCAATTCGGTTCCATGACCGATGAAGAACGTGCAGCGTTAAGCGCACAGTTGCGCGGAGGACAGGCGTCATCTCCGTCACCGGCAGGACAAGCGCCCGTTCTCAATCCGATTTTGGCAAAAGACTCGATGACCACGTTTATTGCCATCACCTCCGGAAAAGGGGGAGTGGGCAAATCGACGGTCACCGTCAACCTGGCCGTCTCGCTGGCGCGTTTAGGCAAAAAAGTCGGGATTATTGACGCCGATATTTACGGGTTCAGCGTGCCTGACATGATGAACATTGAGCAACGCCCAACTGTTATTGGCGAGACGATCCTGCCCGTCGACAAGTTTGGGGTAAAGGTCATGTCGATGGGATTCTTCGTGGAGGACAATTCCCCGATCATCTGGCGTGGACCGATGCTGGGCAAAATGTTGCGGAACTTCTTTACAGAAGTCCATTGGGGCGAAGACCTCGATTATCTCTTGCTTGATTTGCCTCCGGGTACGGGCGATATGGCCCTCGACGTCCATACCATGATCCCGCAAAGCAAGGAAATCGTTGTGACGACTCCGCATGCTACCGCTGCCTTCGTGGCCGCCCGTGCCGGCGCCATGGCGAAGAAGACGGGGCATGAAATTCTCGGTGTCGTCGAAAACATGGCATGGTATGAGGCGAAAGACGGTTCCAAGGAATACGTATTCGGCAGAGGCGGAGGAGCCAAGCTCGCCGAGACGCTTGCTACGGAATTGCTGGCGCAAATTCCGCTCGGTCAGCCGGAAAATCATCCAGCCGAGGCTGACTATTCTCCATCCGTTTACCGGCAGGATTCGGCGATTGGAAGCATTTATATGGATATGGCAAAGCTTGTGGCCGAGAAATGTGAAGCCACTGTCAATCAATAAACGCAACTATGGAAAAAGGTGGGCTCTTATTGGAGCTCACCTTTTTTATTACGATTGACCGCCGCCGCCGCTTTCGCCGCCACTTCCACCGCCACCACCGCCGCCTTCGCCCTGACCGCCTTTTTTCTGTCCTTTTTTCGCTTCTTTCGGCTGCATCATGTCTTCGGTGGCTTTTGTCATCAATTTCATGAGCTCTTCCTGGAACAGCGGGCTCTGCAGGGATTCCTTCATAATTTGCATGGTCTGCTTGCGATAGGCGGAGCTTCTCATCATTTCCATCAGATTTTTTTCAAATTCCGGGTCTTTCATTACGCTGATCAGCATTTTTTGATACTCGGGATCCTTCATCAGGTCTTTCATCAATGTTTTATGCTCATTTTTCATCGACTTAGCCAGGGTGCTGGCAAACTTCGGGTCTTTGAAGGCTTCTTTGATATGCCGGTTTTCCGGGTTGGTAATGCTTTGGATCAGCGTTGTCTTCACGGTTGACTCGTCCATGATGAGGTTCTGTGTAAATTTGTCGTCCTTCATCATTTTCGCAACGGAGTTTTTGGCCTCTTCCGTTTGCAGGATGTCGAGCACCATATCCTTTACACTCTTATAATCAGGCTGTGCCGGGCCCTGGGCTTGCCCTCCGTTGCCGCAGCTTGTCATGATCAGGCTGACCGCCAGCAACAGCCACAAAGAAACACTTTTCTTCCACATGAGGCGGTTACCCTCCTTTACCCTGTCTAATGAGTAACGTGCGCATTTTGTTTTGTTCTTACGCTAGTATTTTCTTGCATGGGTTGGTACAATCATAAGCGATGCAGATTGGAGGGACGTTCGGTGAGCTTGCGCAAGTACGGCTGGCTGTTTTTTACTACGTTGCTGCTTGGTGGATTGGGCGGCATTGTGGTAGGTCTTATCTTTGCTTCCGATAAATTGCTGGAAGGCACAATGGCCAACTTTTTTATGGGAACCTTTATGCAAATGCTGTATGGGATGACGATCAGCATTGTGGCTCAAATGGGCCTCTTTGCTTATATGACGATCAGTTACTTTGCCAGAGGACTTTTCAAGAACCCAGGCTTGTGGAAAAATATACAGATTTTCCTGGTGCTGTTCGCGTTTTTCGATATGGTTTACTTGCGGTATACGATGCTGGGAGAAGGAAAAGGGATATCGGAATTTTTCGTTGAGCCCATTCTCTTGCTCGTGATTGCCATTGTAACGGCATATGCAAAGGCGAAGCTGACGAATCATAGCGCGTGGGTGCCGACATTGTTCTTTATGTTTGTTTTTTCTGCCATCGAGTGGATTCCAGCTCTCAAACAGCATAATTTTTATGCCACGATGTCGATGCTGGTTCCCTTATTGTTCTGCAATGTCTGGCAAGTCATGCAACTTCATCGAGTGGTAAAATAGGAAAAGCTGACCGGATCTGGTCAGCTTTTTCAATTAACCTCCTGGCTTTTTACCTGGGAGCCGGCAATGAGATCCGACACAGTGACGAATTCGTACCCGTCCGCACGAAGCTTATCGATGATTTTGGGCAAGGCCAGATGGGTCTCTTTGCTCGTGTCGCTGGCGTGCAATAGGACGATGTCGCCTGGGTGAGCCTTTGACAGTACGTTATTTACGATGACGTCTACGCCAGGGTTCGTCCAGTCTTTGGAATCCGTATCCCACTGGATGACCGTATAGCCCATCTCACTTGCGATTTGGAGAACCCGTTTGTCAAAATCGCCGTTTGGAAGTCGGATAAGTGTAGGTTTCTTTCCGGTCAGCTCCGTTAAAATGGTGTGGGCTTTGCTGATTTGTGTGCGGATTTCTTCGTCGGGGTATTTGCTGTAAAAGTCATGGTTGTTTCCATGTGAACCGATCTCGAAACCGTCTTCTTTGATTCGCTTGACGACTTCCGGGTGGCGCTGGCTCCAGGGGGCGGAGAGAAAAAAGGTGGCCTTGTTTACCTTTTTCTCACGCAACACATCAAGAATAGGTGTGGCACGG
>NZ_CP150171.1:410000-500000 GCF_037963895.1 Brevibacillus sp. FSL L8-0520
GTTTGAGCCATTAGCTCAGTTGGTAGAGCATCTGACTTTTAATCAGAGGGTCGAAGGTTCGAGTCCTTCATGGCTCACCAGTTTTTTTATTTTTAAAGTGAACGAGATGTGCCCTTAGCTCAGCTGGATAGAGCGTTTGACTACGAATCAAAAGGTCGGGAGTTCGAATCTCTCAGGGCACGCCATTTTTCCCCTAAAAATAATGCGAAGCTTTGTTCATCGCATAGTGTTGACACCGGGGATTAGACAATTGATTTTGTGTCGGGAAGTAGCTCAGCTTGGTAGAGTACTTGGCTTGGGACCAAGGGGTCGCAGGTTCGAATCCTGTCTTCCCGACCATTTCTTCTTATGATCCCGTGTATTCCATTGGGATTATATGCATTTTCAAGCGATTATTTCTTATGCGGGTGTAGTTCAATGGTAGAACTCCAGCCTTCCAAGCTGGTCGCGTGGGTTCGATTCCCATCACCCGCTCCATAAGTGTAAAGGACATGCCGTTGGCAGTCCTTTTTTATTTTTAGCGGCAGATCGTTCTTTCTTTTTCCTAGGACCCTTTTCCTATCGGTTTATTTATGCAGATTTGTGTCGAGTTGAGTCATTTCTTCTTTCAAGGCTACAATAAGTAACAAACAACAAGGTAACCGAGAGGAAGGGGTAACGAGTATGAACAAAAACATCAGTATCGTTGGTGTACCGCTTGATCTGGGAGCAGACCGCCGCGGTGTCGATATGGGACCGAGTGCGATTCGTTACGCTGGAGTGATTGCCCGTCTGGAGCAAATGGGTTTGAACATCCAGGATAAAGGAGATATTCCCGTTACACGTCCTCGCAATTTTACAGAGACAGAGAACCATAAGTATTTGGACGAGGTAGTTGAAGCGAATCAAAAGCTCGCTGAGGTTGTAAGCGGTATCATGCAGGAAGGACGTTTTCCTTTGGTGCTGGGAGGGGACCACAGTATCGCTCTCGGGACAGTAGCAGGCGTGGCCAAGAACGTGAAAAATCTGGGGGTCATTTGGTTTGACGCTCACGGTGACCTGAATACGGGAGAGACCTCTCCATCGGGGAATATCCATGGCATGCCTCTGGCTGCGAGTCTAGGCTTTGGCCATGAACGTCTGGTCAATATCGGAGGCTTTGCACCGAAGCTGAAACCAGAGAATGTGGTGATCATTGGTGCGCGGGATTTGGACAGAGGGGAAAGAGAATTGATCAAGAGGATCGGGCTCAAGGTGTTTACCATGCATGAGATCGACAAGCTGGGAATGGCTCGCGTAATGGAGGAAGCCATGGCTCACGTGTCCAAAAACACGGATGGGGTGCACCTCAGTCTGGATCTGGATGGTCTGGATCCTCATGACGCTCCGGGCGTAGGTACCCCGGTCATAGGCGGGATATCCTACCGGGAAGGACACCTGGCCCTGGAGATGCTGGCAGATGCGGACATACTCTGTTCGGCTGAATTTGTAGAGGTAAACCCAATCCTCGACCGGGAAAATGTGACGGCACGTGTAGCAGTAGCACTCATGAGTTCCGCTTTTGGCGACAAATTGTTATAAGGGCAAAAGGAGAGGGAAACAGGCCTCTCCTTTTTTGTTTCCACATCTTTACATGCGCCAGGGAAAGCGTTACAGTGACTAAGGATGGAAATGCAGTTGGTTAAGGAGATTGTCGAGGCGTACGCTCAGCTCGACCATTTCCGGAGTTATGGCTGCCAGTTCTTTATACCTGTCGTTTAACTCTTGACGAAGCTGTTCGATTTGGAACAGAACATCATCCTGACTCATTTAAACCACGCTCCCTTTACACCATCAGGATAAAAGAGGTACCATCACTACTATATAGAGAGAACCTTGATCTTTATTCCACTCATTCCCAGAAAATTGGCGGGATAAACATAATCAAAACTGAAACCATTTGAGGTATTATCCGTATATAAGGATTACGGTATTGCGGGGAGGATCGCATGGATTTTGTAGAAAAACGGTTGACTCAGCGCGCCAAACGCGGAGATCGCGAGGCTTTTGCTGAGTTGATCGAAATATATAAAGACAAGATATTTCAACTCGCATACCGGATGGTAGGTAACCGTCAGGATGCGGAGGATATCGCGCAGGAAACCTTTTTGCGGGTCTATGCCAATCTGCACACCTACGACGAGAGCTACAAGTTCTCCACGTGGATTTACAGGATTGCAACCAATCTGTGTATTGACCGGGGCAGAAAGAAAAGGCCTGACTTTTCCCTGGATGAAGAAGTAGAACCCGGACAGGGAATGGACTGGTATTCCCGCCTATCCTCAAACGAAAAGAACCCGGCAGACTCGCTTGTCACGCAAGAGCTGCAGGAGACCGTACAGGATGCCTTGTCGCATCTGGCACCAAAGTATAGGTCGATCATGATTTTGCGCTATATTGAAGACCTGTCGCTTCAGGAGATTAGCGATATCGTCAAATTGCCAGTCACAACCATCAAAACCCGTATCCATCGCGGTCGGGAAGCATTGCGCAGCAAGCTGCGATTCATGTAGGAAAGGAGAAAGTCACGATGGAATGCCGAGAAATGTCTGTTCTCATTCATGAGTTTCTGGACGGGGAAATTGACGAATTGTCCAATCAGAAATTACAGACCCACATGAGAACATGTGCCTCCTGTCGTCAACATCTTCAAGAGCTGCAAAGAGCGATCGCTTTTGTACAAAGCGCGTCACATATACAAGTATCTCCGGATTTTACAGCCCGGGTATTTGCGCAACTGCCAACGCCGACGAGGAAAAAACGTTTTTCTTCTTGGCTGCGCAATCATCCGTTTCTTACAGCTGCAGCTGTCTTTCTCTTCCTGATGACGGGGAGCACGATGGCCAACTGGTATGAACGGGACAATACACTGCAAATTGCCTCGTCCAACATGGATAAACTGAAGATTGACCGTACGCGCAATGTCGTCGTGGTTCCGGCCGGCACCACCATTGATGGAGATCTGGTCGTACGCAACGGCAATGTCGAGGTACAGGGCGAAGTGCGAGGGAACGTTGTGGCAATTGAGGGGAAGGTCGTTCTGGCATCGACTGCACACGTGGCAGGAAGCGCTGAATCGATCGAAGCCATTTTCGAATGGATTTGGTATGAAGTGAAAAATATTGGAAATGACTTGCTTCCCGTCTTCCCATAGGAGAAAATAAAGGGTACAACAATAATGAGCACGGCGCCAGAAGCCGTGCTTTTTCCGCAGGAATAAGAGCGACCGCATTGAGATGGAGCGAGATATGGGGGCTTCGTTATGATATCACTGGAATATGGGGATATATTGCGGTATGTGATCGATATTTCGCTCGTCACATACGTGATCTATAAATTAATTATGCTTATCCGGGGGACGCGGGCGGTCCAGCTGCTGAAAGGGATCATGGTGATTATCGTCACTTGGCTGCTGAGCAAGTACTTCGAGCTGAAGACCCTGCACTGGCTGATGTCCCAGGCGTTTACCTTCGGGGTACTGGCTATCGTGATCATCTTTCAGCCGGAGCTGCGGCGAGCGCTGGAGCAGTTGGGACGCGGGAAGCTGTTTTCTCGCACCAATACGATTCAGGATGAGGAAATGGTCAAGCGGGTCGTACAGGAAGTGTGCAAGTCCGTTACGTACATGGCCAAGCGTCGGATCGGGGCCTTGATCGTCATTGAACGGGAAACGGGCCTGAATGATTTTGTGGAGACGGGAATTGCCATCAATGGACGAGTCAGTTCAGAACTGTTGATCAATATTTTTATCCCAAATACACCTTTGCATGACGGGGCGGTCATCATGAGAAAAGATATTATCTTGGCAGCAGCGAGCTATTTGCCCCTCTCCGAAAACAATTCGATCTCAAAAGAGCTGGGAACCCGGCACAGAGCTGCGATCGGAGTAAGCGAGGTTTCCGACGGTATGGCGATTGTCGTTTCCGAAGAGACTGGACAAGTTTCCTTTACCGCGAACGGGCAAATGAACCGGAATTTGACCGAGGAGCAGTTGGCTGAATTGCTCACCGAGCAACTGCATCCGGCCCTGAAGAGCAAATCCATGGGAAGTCGTTGGCAATGGAGGCGAAAACAACATGGATAAATGGTTGAACAGTCACTGGTTTGCGCGCATTGTTGCTCTATTGTTGGCCGTGATGATGTGGACGGTGGTCAATGTGGAAAGCGACACAACGCCGACCACGGATTCAGCGCCGCCGCTCTTGATCGACAGCGTCAACCTGCACGTAAAGTATGACACGGATCGTTATTACGTCGCCAAAATGCCGCGTACCGTGCAGCTTGCTCTGGAGACAAACAATCCGTTTTACAAGCATAATCTCGTGCCCCAGGACTCCAGAGAGGTGTATGTCGACCTCATGGACAAGGGGAAGGGGACACACCGTGTTCCGGTCCAGTACAAAGGATTTCCCGACGATGTGAAAGTCGGAATTATTCCCAGTATTGTCGAAATTACGCTCGAGGAAAAGAAAACCGTAGAGCGGGAAGTCACGGTCGAGCTGCTCGGCCAGGTCGCCCCCGGCTACAAAGCCGGAGAGCCGCTGGTCAAGCCGTTCCGCGTACTTGTCCGGGTACCGGAGAGTCAGGCCGACAAGGTAGCCGCAGTAAAGGCTCCCGTCGATCTGGAAGGGGCTACGTCTCCGATCAAGACGACAGTGCCGTTAAAGGTGATGGACAAGTCGGGGAATACGCTGCAGGGCGCGGAGGTTATCCCGCTCACGGCGGAGATCAGCGTGCCGGTGACAAGCCCGTATGTACAGGTGCCGATCAAATTAAACTTGACGAATGAATTGCCCGATGGATATAGTTTGGCTAGTGTGGATACGAATGTGGATGAGGTCACCGTATACGGTCCGAAGGAAGTCATCGATGCGATGAAATCGGAGACGTATCCGGGGCCGGAAATCGATCTGAGCGATGTGACCTCGGATCGCGTCATCGAACGAAAGATGCCGATATTGGAGAACATCGTAAAGGTGGAGCCGGATTACCTGAAGGTAGCCCTGAAGGTCGTGCCGTCCGAAACCAAACGCTTGGAGAAGATTCCAATCCGCATCAGCGGTCTGGCCGAAGACATGGAGGCGCGCGTACTGTCCGGAACGGGGCAAGAGATGTCCACGATGGACGTCGACACGGTTGGAGCGCCGACCATACTGGAGAAACTAAGACCGGAGGATGTGCAGGTCGTGGCAGATGTCAGCAACATGCCGGCGGGAGTGTATGAGGTGCCGATCACCTACATCTTTAACCAGCCGGATTACGTCAAGACGGCCAAGAATGCGATCACGAAGGTTACTGTGGAAATCACCAAAAAATAGCGCTGGGCATAAGCTGTTTTGTACAAGGAAAGAAATGAGGGACAAACATGGGGAAGTATTTCGGAACTGATGGTGTGCGCGGTGTAGCCAATGCGCAGTTGACGCCGGAGCTGGCGTTTCGAATCGGGCGCGTAGGCGGTTACGTTCTCACCAGACATAAACAGGAAGGCAAGCCCAAGGTAGTCATTGGACGCGACACGCGCATTTCCGGTCAAATGCTGGAAAGCGCGCTGTTGGCCGGTCTCCTCTCTGTTGGAGCAGAAGTAGTTCGTCTGGGAGTAATCTCTACTTCCGGCGTTGCTTATTTGACACGAGCGCTGGGAGCAGATGCCGGTGTCATGATTTCCGCCTCGCACAACCCTTACCCGGACAATGGAATCAAATTTTTCGGGAGCAACGGGTTCAAGCTTTCCGACGAGGTGGAAGCAGAGATCGAACAATACCTGGATGCGGCTGAAGACACGCTGCCGCGGCCGACTGGGGAGCACATCGGAGCGGTGCTGGACTTCCTGGAGGGTGGACAGAAGTATCTCTCCCATTTGAAAAGCTCAGTAACGGAACGTTTTGACGGGCTGAAGGTCGTGCTGGATTGTGCCAATGGTGCCGTTTCCTCGCTGGCTGCAAGGCTGTTTGCGGACGTGGAAGCAGAGGTGATCACCATCGGAGCGAATCCGAACGGGGTCAACATCAATGAGCAGTGCGGGTCCACGCATCCCGAACGCCTGCAGGAGGAAGTCGTCAAGCACAAGGCTCATCTGGGACTTTCCTTTGACGGCGATGCCGACCGCTGTATTGCGGTAGATGAGAACGGTGAAATTGTAGACGGCGACTACATCATGGCGATCTGCGCCCGGGCTCTCAAGGCAAAAGGCAAGCTGAACAACAACACGGTCGTGACGACGGTCATGGCGAACATGGGCTTTTTCAAAGGCATGGAAGAATGCGCGATCAACACGACCAAAACTGCGGTGGGAGACCGCTATGTCGTGGAAGAGATGCTGCGTGGCGGCTACAATCTCGGCGGCGAGCAGTCCGGACACATCGTGTTTCTCGATTACAACACGACGGGAGACGGCCTGTTGACCGGCCTTCAGCTCCTGAACATCATCAAGGAATCGGGCAAGCCCTTGTCTGAATTGAAGCAGGTTATGACCAAATACCCGCAGCTTTTGGTCAATGTCCGCGTAGAAGACAAGACCAAGCTGAACGGAAACGAAGCGATCGAACAGGCGATCCGTGAAGTGGAGGCCGAGCTGGCTGGCAACGGCCGCGTGCTCGTGCGTCCGTCCGGCACGGAGCCAATCGTCCGTGTCATGGCAGAAGGCCCAGACGAAGCACAACTGGATGAGCTGGTGAACCGCATCGTTGAGGTCGTGAAAAAGGAACTCGTGTAAAAAGTCAGGGGAGTGGTACAGCGCCACTCCCTTTTGCATACAAGTATAAGACAAAAGAATGATTGTGAAGGACAGGGATCTATGATAAAGTTTGGTTTGTGCCTGGGCTCACAATGAAAAAGGGGGAGTGCAGCGAAAAGAGACAATGACATAGCATCGATCTTGATGGGAAAGCGCCAGCACTGCAGCTGCCCGACGTGGAGTGCAGTGGACGAGGTGGAGGTTTATCGAAGCATTCGGCGGATGCCTCCCGGCCGAGTATCGCGGCCGCGGAGCGCGGGGGCAAAACAACAGGGCGACTTGTTGCACAAGACCCGCGCATGATACAGATGATTGTTTTATGGAATGGTTTTATCGAAAAAATCAAGCTGACCACATATACAATTGGAATGGCGGGGGAGCAACCCCCGTACCATTGACAACTGGGTTGTGTCCCCCGTCATAGGGAAGGGGACAAACACACATGTGCGGAATTGTAGGATACATTGGCGATAAACAAGCGCAAGAGGTAATTATCGGAGGTCTTCGCAAGCTGGAGTACCGCGGGTATGACTCGGCCGGAATCGCGGTATTGACCGAGCAGGGGCTGCTCGTAGACAAGGCAAAAGGACGCCTCGCTGTTTTGGAAGGAAAGCTGGCAGCACAGCCGCTGGCCGGAAATGCAGGGATCGGACACACGCGTTGGGCGACGCACGGAAAACCGTCTGACGAAAACTCCCACCCGCATACGGATTCGAGCCACAAGTTTGCTGTCGTCCATAACGGCATCATCGAAAACTTTCTGCCGATCAAGGAAGAGCTGATCGCAAAAGGATACGCCTTTACCTCGGAGACGGACACCGAAGTAATCGCGCACCTGCTCGCGGATCTCTACGACGGGGACATCGTGTCTACCGCCCGCAAGGCCGTACAGCGCATGCGCGGTGCCTACGCATTGGGAATCATGACGGAGCACGAGCCGGATAAGCTGGTAGCAGTGCGTCTCGCAAGTCCGCTCATCGTCGGAATCGGAGAGGGAGAGAGCTTCATCGGCTCGGACATCCCGGCTCTCCTGGAGCACACGCGCGATGTCTATATCCTCAATGAAGGCGAAATGGCGGTATTGACCCGGGAAGGCGTTCAGCTGATGGATGCCCAAAGCGGCGAGAAGATCGAGCGCGATGTGTTCCACGTAGACTGGGATCTGGTCCAAGCAGAAAAAGGCGGGTACGATTCGTTCATGCTCAAGGAAATCTATGAGCAGCCGCAAGCCGTACGCGACACGATGGGCGCACGGATCGACCAGGAGAAAAAGCAGGTCATCCTGCCTGAGCTGAATATGAGCGATGCGGAGCTGGCCTCCTACGACCGCCTCTATATCGTGGCGTGCGGAACGTCCATGCACGCTGGACTGGTCGGGAAGGACGTCCTGGAAAAGTGGACCCGCGTACCGGTAGAGGTGGCCGTCGCGTCGGAATTCCGCTACCGCGATCCGATCTACACCGACAAGACGCTGATGATCGTCATCAGCCAGTCCGGTGAGACGGCAGACACGCTGGCCGCGCTCCGCGAGGCGAAGAAGAGCGGGGTCAAAGTTCTGGCGATCACCAACGTCGTCGGCAGCTCCGTAGCCCGCGAGGCGGACGAAGTAATCTTTACCTGGGCCGGCCCGGAAGTGGCGGTGGCCTCGACGAAAGCCTATACGTCCCAGGTGATTGCCCTGTACCTGTTTGCGCTGTACTTCGCGCAGGTAAAAGGGACACTGGCGGCTGCAGAGATCGCAGAGGTAGTCGAGCATCTGCAGGAGCTGCCGGCGAAGATCGGCGCCATCCTGGCCAACGTCGAGCCGATCCGCCAGTTTGCCCAAAGCATCCAGGACGCGACCAGCCTGTTCTTTATCGGACGGGGACTGGACTATGCGGTCTCCCTGGAGGGCTCGCTCAAGCTCAAGGAGATCTCCTATATTCACTCCGAAGCGTACGCGGCGGGAGAACTGAAGCACGGTACGCTTGCGCTGATTGAAGAAAACGTCCCGGTGGTGGCGCTGGCTACCCAACCGGACATTTACGAAAAAATGGTCAGCAATATCGTGGAAGTCAAAGCCCGCGGCGCCCATGTGCTCGGCTTTGCTCTCGAAGGAGACCGCGACCTGGCCAAATCGGTGGACGGCGTCATCCACGTCCCAGCCACCACGCCGATGTTAACGCCAATTTTGACCGTCATTCCATTGCAATTGCTGGCGTACTACACTTCTGCTGCGCGCGGGCTTGATGTTGATAAGCCGCGGAATCTGGCGAAGAGTGTTACGGTGGAGTAAGGGGTTTTTGAAGTAGCATAAGTGCAAAAAGCAAATAAAGTCCTATACCAGCAGTTTAAACTTGTGCTGAAGCAATTAAAAGTCGCATTAAGCCGGGCAGATCAGGATTATTTTCTGACATTTGCTCGGCTTTTTTCATGTCCTGCATTTTTCCTTACGCCATTTGTAAGTGTTTCTCGTCTTTCGTACTGACTATAATGTGTATAGCTCAATTCGATTCTAGTTGTTGAAGAAAGGAGCCTTATACAGTGGTCAGACAAGGAAAATTACTAGAGGTTCAAGACTTGCAAAAAAACTACGGGAAGAAGAACAATATAACAAAAGCTTTAAACGGTGTCAGTTTTGATGTTCTCCCCGGAGAATTCTTGGGAATAATGGGACCAAGCGGTTCTGGCAAAACTACGTTATTAAACTGCATTGCAACCATAATAAAACCAACATCTGGGCGTGTACTTTTACACGGTAAAAATATCAGTGCTTTCGACAGTAAGGATTTAGCTGAGTATCGCGGCAGTCGGATTGGATATTTGTTTCAAGACTTTGAATTGCTGGATAATCTAACGGGACAAGAAAATATACTATTGCCTTTATCGATTCATGGGGTGGATTTTACAAAAGCACGAGCTAAATTAGATGAGCTAGCCGGTTTTTTAGAAATTACGGATATCCTTCATAAATTCCCGTCTCAGATGTCTGGGGGACAGAAGCAAAGGGTAGCTGCCGCACGTTGTTTCATTACTGATCCAGATATCGTTCTTGCGGATGAACCGACAGGGGCATTGGACACGCGCTCTGCAAGAACTTTAATGAATAAGCTGGAAGGTATGAATAGAACGAGCGGAAGAACTATTTTAATGGTCAGCCACGATCCTAATGCAGCAAGTTTTTGCTCAAGAATCCTTTTTATTCAAGATGGTGTGATATTTCATGAACTGCGTCGCAAACATGATGAGACTCGCGAGAAATTTTATGAAAGAATCTTGCAGGTACTAGCTCAGCTTGGGGGAGGAAGCGCAAATGTTCTCTAAGCTGATTTATCGCAATGCGAAACGAAGTCGCAAGGAGAATCTCATTTACTTTGCAACACTTGTAATCGCAATAGCGTCGTTTTATATCATTCTTTCACTGGGCAGACAAGATGTTATTTTGTTCTTAAAGGAGTTTGAAAGTGATTCGATCGACAAGCTTTTAGCTCAAATGCCCATTGTGTATCTATTTGCGTTATTTTTATTGTTTTTCTTGATTTTATTTGCGAATCGGTACCAATTAAATCGAAGGAGTAAAGAGTTTGGCCTCTATCTCTTGTTGGGAATGCGCAAGAAACGCCTTGTTCTTCAACTATTGGCAGAGGGGTTCATTACTTCTATTTTGGCACTCATTGCAGGGCTCTTGATTGGTGGATTCTTAGCAGAAATAATCAGCTTGACGGTTTCTAAACTAGTCGGACAGGGAATTATCGGTCATCAAATAAGCTTGTCGGCAGGTGCGATTTTCTTTACCATCATCGGTTTTTTATCCATTCAGTTTATAGCACTGGCCATTCTTGGCGGAAGGTTGTTTAAACAAGAGGTGCATCAATTACTTTATGAGCAAATGGATAAGAAACAAGATATGGGGCATTTTACGGGCAATGTACTCACTTTATTGGCAGGCGCTGTTTTCCTGGGTGTCGCATATTGGGTTGCTTTATATCGTTTCACGGATATTGCCGGACTGCTTCTGTTTGTGGCAGTGGCTCTCGGAAGTTTAGGTACGGTCCTTTTTATGAGGGGTTTTGGGAAATTGCTAGGCTTATTGGCAAGCTTGTCTAAAAATAAATCTACAAAAGGTCTGCACACATTTACAGTAAGGCAGTTTCAAGAAAACGTAGCCAATAGATCTACTTCTGTTGCAGTAACATCTATTCTAATCACGTTGTCTATCATTTTGATAGCAGATGGTGCTTCAACTTTTATAGGGTTAGAAAATGTTTTTGCTAGGAGTTCCTCTGTCTATGATTTTACTGTTAATGGAGATAGTCAAAAAATTGAGCAATTTCTTGCTTCGGAAAAAATGGAACCATATGTAGAGGACTTAAACCTGCTGAAAATTGGGAGAATGAAATATAAGGATGAACGCGGCGAAGACGGCATCCCTTTGTCTTTGGTAGACTGGTCTGCATTGAGAGAACAAATGATTATGGCTCTGCCAGACAACTATAAAGAGCAAGTTTTATCGGGAGAAATACAGAATTACAGTTTCAGTTCGGAAAACCCTGAAGCACTTAATCTTTTTGGGGTTCTGGAGACGGATACAACAGCACCTTACCTCATTCCAGAATCATCTTATAATGGTCTTTTAAAAGCCGTAGGAAAAAAAACGTTGAACCTGCATTCAGATGAAATTGCTTTATACTTTAATCCGGATTTTATGCCGATGGATAATCTGGAAAGCATGCCTGTACTAGATCATATTCTTGAAAAGGCTGCCAAAGAGGGCAAAAGCTTGATGAGCATTCATGGTCAGGCGGTATATATACACCCCTCAATTCCAATGAGAGGTTTAGTAGCAGACCGCTCCGTACAAATTTTTTCAGCATTTATCGTCCCTGATCATATGTTTGAACAATTAATGAATACGGAAACCTATGTGGCGTATTGGAATTTTCGAATCCCGCAAAAGCTGCAAGACCAGGAAGGTTTACTGAAACCAATGATGGAGGCCAGAGATTTATTAAAAGCTTCAGGCTTCACGTTTGAAAGTTATTTGCAAAACTTTGGACGCAAACTCTTCTATGTTGTTGCTGGGAGTTATGCAACACTATATATGGGATTCTTGTTTTTGATTATTGCTTGTACGGTATTGGCTTTACAATTTTTGACACAGGTGAAACAGACTGGACAACGCTATGTAACGCTTTCCATGTTGGGGGCAAAACGTAATCAAATGAAGAAATCCATCCACAGACAGGTGTTGCTGACTTTTCTGTTACCTGTATCTCTTGCATGCGTGAGTGGAGCTGTTGGCATAAGGGCTATGATTGCATTTGTTATGATTCACATCGATGACAAAGCGTCCCTTTATCCGATTGCCCTTGCCTCTGCCTGTATTGTAATCGTAATTTTGGGGATTTATGGAGTAGCAGTTGCCCGTTCAGCAGATCATGAACTAGATAAATTGCGTTGGAAACCAAATATAGAGTAAAAAACAGTTGCAATTTACATCGAAGGGTGGTGCTGAAGTGGCGAGGATTACCATTGTTGAAGATGATCCGCTGATGAGGGAAGAATTAATCGATATACTGCAAAAAGCTGGTTATGAAGTGGCTGCCATTGCGGACTTCCAAGATATAGTGGCTCAAATAGCCACTTTGGCACCAGACTTAGTCTTGTTGGACATCAATTTACCGGGACAATCGGGATTTGAAATTTGCAAAAGTCTAAAATCACAAGGAACTGGTCCCATATTGATTCTTACATCTAGAGATAAGTTGCAGGATGAATTGCATGGTCTTGATTTAGGTGCAGATGATTATCTCACAAAACCGTGCAATCGAGATAGATTGTTGGCTCGCATTCAAAACCTGCTAAGAAGATTTGAAGGACGACCAGGCTTGATAAATGGCGGCAGTTTTTTCCTAGACCCCAATACCTTTACCTTGTATAAGGGATCTCAATCGATAGTATTATCAGCAAATGAAGGAAAAATTTTATTGACTTTAGTGCAGCATAGACCTGAGATTGTATCCAAGTCTACATTACGTGAACTTTTATGGGGAACAGACCAATATATCGACGAAAATGCACTTCAAGTAAATCTGACTCGCTTGCGCAAAACGCTACGACAGTTAAACTTGGAAGATCAAATTGAGACTATAAGAGGTCAAGGTTATCGACTTAGGGGTAGGTGAAGGCATGAAATGGATAAAGCAAATCTTTGATTGTTTTCATGCTTATAAACAATGGTTTCTTATTTTCATTACTACAGATCTTCTATTTATCTTTTTCGCATGGCTGGCTTACCCGGAAACCTTTAAGGTGTTAGTAGGACTCATGATTGTTTTTACTCTAGCAATGATATCGTTGTCTGTATTCATTATCATCAGAAAGCAAAAAATAATCGAAGCGGCCTTTGAAGATTTTTTATTAGAGGCGAATGAGACGAACGAAGAAATATTATGCAGGCTATCTCCGAAGACATATTGGCCGTTTATCCGTAGAATGGGGAGCGTCATAAGGTCATATCAGGCGCAGCTTAATGAGCAAGTTATTGAGTTGACCGATTATGAAAACTATATAGAAGGATGGGTTCATGAAATTAAAAAGCCTCTGTCACTAATGACATTGGTATTAGATAACCGGAGTGATGAAATGTCTCCCCTTGTCAGACAGCGTATGATTCATATTAGAGATCAAATGCTTGGAGACGTAGGGCGAATTTTGTATTTTGCAAGACTAGGGGCTACTCATAAAGATTATTTTTTTGAACCTATCGACTTACTGGCTTTTTGTAAACAGACAATTGAAGATCATCAAACGCTACTGGATGAATCCGGTTTTCAAATACAATTCATAGGTGAGGAGCGGGAAATTCTTTCCGATCGCAAAGGGCTAGCTTTTATATTGGAACAAATAATCGCTAATAGTACAAAACATGTTGCACAGAATCAGGATAGTCCCATTTTGAAGTTTGAAACGGTTTACGACAAAGGGAGTGATCAAACTATTTTACATATTAGTGATAATGGGCCTGGTGTCCCTCAAGAAGATTTGCCATTTATATTTGATAAGGGCTTTACCGGAAGGCGAGGTACTTGTACAAGGCAAGCTACGGGGATGGGACTCTTTTTGGTAAGCAAGATGGCCTATGATTTAGCCATTCAGTTGGATGCAAAATCAGCGCTTGGTTCAGGGCTGACCATATCACTAAGATTTCCGCATGTGAACCAATAAGCTATGCATCGTGGAGAAAGTTTATCAAGCTGAATAGGCAGGCTGGCCGCATTCGTATGCAGCCCTGATGCATCCGCATGTAAAGGTTCTCCAATCCGTATGGACGGGGGGATGGTGCCTACCATTTTTTAATAGGAATTCTATTAACGTTCCGTACGTCTATAGTACAAGGCATGTGGCATCACCGGAAGGACCAGGCATCGTTCAACGATACAAGGTCCTTCCGGCTTTTCCCATCAGGCCAAGCCGAGTGCCAGAGCCAGCGAGGCGGCTGCTACGCCGCCAGCAAGCGATCCGGCGACATTGACGGTATCGTTGCTCCAGCCGGAGCGGCCGCGGATCCGCTCGGCTGGCCTGTCGCAGTGGCGGACCTGCTCGATCTCCCGGCCGCAAGCAGGGCAACGGTACATTTGCTGCCATGTCGCACCGATCCACGAATCGGCCAGCGATCCAATGATGCCCGCCAGACCGGCTATTCCGATCCAGGCCGCCGGTCTAAGAGCCGCCGAGGTCGTATCCGGTGCGGATTGGCCGGGCACCACCACAAGCAGCATCCACGCTGCAGCGCCAATAAATAGGCCGCCAGCCAGCGAAGCGACCATACCGAGGCCTGAGACGCCTCCGGACGTGCCGGGCGGAACGCGCCGACCCGTCTTGATCGATATTGGAGGCGTCCGGCTCAAGCCGCCGATTTCGGTAGCCCACGTATCGGCTGTGACCGCCGCCATTACGCCGAGGAAGGCGTACCACCAAAGCGGATGCGGATACGCCCAGTTTGCCGCGCATAACAGCAGCCCCACTCCTCCATTCGCCAGCACCTGGCCCGCATCGCGCCTCCCGGTTTTCTCGTAACCGCTCTCTGCCTCTGCCTTTGCATGCTTTTTCCACTTGGACCATAACGTCGACGAAACAAAAAAAGCGATAAGGGAGCCGAACCAGACCGCGCTGCCGAGCGCGTACATCACCGTGCCCAGCATCACCGCCGCGAAAAAGCCGGAACCGGACAGCGACCGTTTTGCATAAGCCGCTCCAGCAATCCCGGCGCTGCAGGCCAGACCTATTAACCACTCCACCGCTCTCCGCCCCCTTTGCTTACACTATTATACATTAGCTCAGCGGGCTTTCGAAAATGAGAAGGTTGACCACTCCTAGGTCATCCATTTCTTGCAGATGAAAATCTCTGCCAATCCCAGATTGAGCAGCATGCTCCCCCATACGGCGAACGCATACGCAGAGGCGTACGTAAGCCCGATTGCGTGCTGGCCGAGCGGGAGCAGGAGATGAATGGCCAGATTCGCGTAAGTAAGAAAAAAGCTGCGTGTGATCCACTTGGAATGCTCGGCAGTTTGCTTGCGGCGAATATGGAGATATCCGAGCCAAGTGGTCCCGAGCCAGAGCAAATTCAAGAGGAGGAAACCGGCAACTGTCAAGCCTCCCGCCGCAAACCACGAAACGTAAAGCCCGGGAATGAAGTTCAGCAGGATAGAAACGACGTAGATTCGCCCATTCCATCGATGCCAGGCGATTGACCGGGTACGTATGTTTCGCAGCATGCCGACAGGCCCCGTAATCAAAGAGACAATCGCAAGCACAATATGCGCCCTCAGCATAAACAACCACAATGCCCGGTCGGCGGTAAAGGAATCCCTGGTTGCAAGAAGCTTGATGAATTCGGGATCAGACACGAAATTTTTGGTTACCGTATGCATGATCCACATCAACGCGACGACTGACAGCAGAATAACAACGCCATTCTTTTCTTTCGTTCGATTTTTCACACTGGCAAACCATCCTTTGCTGTTTTTATGTATAATAGATCAGACCGGACCGTCCGGTCTGAACGGTTTCATTATACGGTGTCTTCTGCTAATTTAAAATAGACAGCTTCTCGTAATTCGTGACAATATGAAGAAGTCGCGGAAGGTTCTAATGAATAGGACTGCCTGCCAGGGGGATGAATCATATGAAGAAATCAGATGAGATAAAGGAAAAGATCGTTAATGCCGCCATGCTTTTGTTTAATACGAAAGGCATTGCTCAAACGTCGATACAAGAAATCATGCAAGCAACCGGTTTGCCGAAGGGAGCCATTTACCGGCGGTTTGAAACCAAGGAACTGATTGTGCTGGCTGCCTTTGAGAGAGCGGGGCAAATCATGCAGCAGTTTTTTACACAAGCTGTGGGAGAGGGGACGAGTACGCTCGATAAATTGCTGAAAATCTCGGCGGTTTACCAGGATGCTGTCCACAACCCGCCCATACCCGGCGGATGTCCGCTGCTGAATACGGCGGTAGAAAGCGACGGAACGTTCCCCGAACTCCGTCAGAAGGCCGCAGGAGCTTACGCGGGCATGGTCAAATTCGTTCAATCGATCATTGAGCAAGGCATATGCAACAAGGAGTTTCGTCCGGATATGGATGCTGCCGAAATGGCCGCTTTTTTGATCGATTCCATGGAAGGGGCCATCATGGCGAGCCGTTTGACGGGCAGCAATGCCCCGATCGAACGCAATATGAAGTATACGGAAAGGCTACTCAAGAGCTACTTGATTGCATAGCCGTTGAACAACATGCTTGTGACGAAAAATGGAGCCAAGACAGACGGTTGAATCTCAACTGCCCTACAAATATCTTGGCGAAAGAAAATCACAAAGTGAAAACGGGACGTTACCGTTTTGGGGCTGCCGAGAAAACGATCGGCAGCCCGCTTGGCAAGAAAGAGATAAATCACAAATGCGATCCCCTGCTAGCATCGATGCACTGTCCAGTAATCCACCGGCTTTCCGGAGAGGCCAGGAAAGCTGCGACATCCGCAAATGTTGCTCTCCTATTCGGCAGGCGTATCGGCATGAGACAACCTAGAGAGGCAGCTAACTCTTTCAAACACAAAAAAATCCTCATTCGCCAGATGAGGATTTTTTCAACGCATGGCTTCATTTAAAGGAAATGGTTTTCTTATGTTGCACGGCCGTAACCCATTTTGCTTGAAGCAACGTAAGTACAAGTGCGATCAGCAAAAATCCCGCGATCATACCGACGACTCCGCCCCATCCTTGGGAAGACCAAAACACGCCGGCTGTCGTCCCTCCGATACTGGAGCCTATATAGTAAAAGAAAAGGTAGAGCGAAGAAGCTTGCGCCTTATCGTGATGAGCGCGGTATCCCACCCAGCTGCTGGCGATGGAGTGGCTGCCGAAAAATCCGAAAGACACGATCGGCAAGCCCAATATTTTGAGCCACACATGGGAATCCAATGTCAGAATGACTCCGGCCAAGGTAATCAGCAAAGAGAGCAAAAGCGCCTTCTGTCTACCGTATTTGCTTGCCATTTTTGCCATCCAGACGGAACTGAACATGCCTACGAGATAGACGATAAAAATCCAGCCGATCACCGTCTGGCTCAATGAGTAGGGTGGCGCGGTCAGGACATACCCGATGTAGTTAAACAAGGCAATGTTGCTGCCAAGGATGAGAAACCCGATGACATAGAGCGAAAGCAATGCCGGATTTTTCAAGTGATCAACCAGAGACGCAAGCAGCTTGCCAATTTCAGGAGAACGCGGGTGAAAGTTTTGGGACTTGGGCAAACTCGCAAAAAATATCAGGCTGGCCAAAATGCTGATGACGCTAATGGTTCCCAGCGCTGCGTGCCAGTTGAACATGTCTGTCATCATTCCGGCAATGATTCTGCCTGCTACGGCTCCCAGCGAGTTTCCACTGATGTACAGGCCCATCGCCACACCGAGACTGGCTGGTTCCATCTCCTCTCCCAAATAGGCCATTGCGATGGAGGGGAGTCCGCCTAAAGCGAATCCCTGAATCACCCGGAAGACCAGCAGGCTTTCATACGTTGTACTGAAGGCAGTCAAAATGGACAAGACGGAGGCGGATAGCATGGAGATCATCATGATTCGCTTGCGTCCCCATACTTCCGATATCGAGCCAAACAACAGCATACTAACCGCCAGAGATATGGTGGTCAAAGAAAGGGACAGGCTGGCCATTGCAGGGGAGATGTGAAATTCCTTGGTGAATTCCGGCATTAATGGCTGCGTGCTGTAAAGAATCGCAAACGTGTTGAATCCGGCTGCAAAAAAGGCCAGGTTCGATTTGCGAAAAGCAGCGGTGCCTTGTTGAATGTAACCCATGACAAGAACCTCCTTACCTTCTTCCGTACGCATTTTTATACTATCACCGGCAACTCATGATGTATAATTCATTGTAATTATGTTTTTCATGCACACGGGTAATAGATAAATCAGCACACGATGTTTACAGAAAGGAGGATTCAAACATGGAGTGGCAACAGCTCGAATACTTTCAAACCTTGGCTCACTTGCAGCATGTGACGCGTGCGGCCGAGTACCTGTCCATTTCCCAGCCAGCCCTCAGCCGTTCCATTGCCCGACTGGAGGAGGAGCTTGGGGTACCGTTATTCAACCGACAAGGGCGTACCATTGTGCTGAATCGATATGGCCAGCTCTTTTTGAAGCGGGTGAATCGCATTTTGATGGAATTTGACGTTGGGAAGCGGGAGCTGCACGATATGGTGAATCCGGAGCATGGAGAAGTCGCGTTAGGGTTCTTGCATACGCTCGGCACCAGCCTGATCCCTGACTTGCTTGGCGCCTTCCGTGTCCATTCCCCGGCGATCCGTTTTCAGCTGACCCAAAATCACAGCTACTCGCTGTTAGAGCAGATGAACGCCGCCAAGCTCGACCTTTGTCTTGTAGCAGAGCCAACCGAAACAAAAGTGCCGATCCAATGGAAGCCTCTCTGGAGCGAGGAGATTTTTGTGATCCTGCCCACGAATCATCGGTTGGCTCATGCCCAGAGCATTTCGATGGAAGAAATAGCGGACGAACCCTTTATCTTTTTGAAAAAGGGGTACGCGCTGCGTGAAACTACCGATGGTTTGTTCCGGCAATTGGGAATGAATCCGAAAGTTACGTTCGAAGGAGAAGAAGTGTCTACCGTTGCAGGGCTGGTCGCCGCTGGTCTGGGCCTCTCGCTTCTCCCCGACGTAGGGTTGGACAAGAGCAAAATCGTGTATATCCCGATCCGGCAGCCAAAGTGCAGACGCGTGATCGGGATCGCGTATGTTGAGGATCGGTACTTGTCGCCTGCCGCCTTGCGATTCAAGCAGTTTGTGATCAACTATTTTGGCAGGATGGAATCGATTTGACGGTACGGTATCGATCTTAGTACGGCATTGGGCTGAAGCTTCCATCAGCCCGCCGCTTCAGGCTTCTCCACATACATTCTGAATAACTGAATGTATAGCGCGGTGCTGATCAAGGCGAGCGCCAAAATGAGGCTGAATATTCCCATAGGCGGCATCCACCCGGACAGGAAGACGGTGACCGGGGCCAAAAATTTCCCGATCGTGGCCTGCAAGCTGTCAGCACCCATGTATTGCCCCCTGGCATGCTCCGGGGCATAGCGGCTGATAAAGCTCTGTGTCACGGGTGAGCGCACGATCTCGCCAAAGGTGAAGATAACCGTAACGAAAAACAGGAACCATATATTCGTGCTGATCCCGACGAGGAATGTGCCCCCGCCGGCCAACAGCGTCGACAGAATAAAGACATTGCGCTCCTGCCAATGGTTGAACCACTTCGTGACAGGCAGGATGAAGAGGACAAACAAAAGACCGTTAAATCCCAGCAGCCATCCATATATCTCCGTACCGGAAAGCAAAAGGGTATCGCCATTCCACGGGAACAGTGGCTGGGCAGGGACTTCATTGATCACGTATACTGACAAATACAGATCCAGCTGCATGATCGGGATCAGCGCAAAGATGCCTGCCAACGTATACACCAGAAACACTTTGTCGCGAAGAATAACGCCGTAGCCTTTCCATTGTTCCTTGAAAGCGCGGGAAATCGAAGCCGGCGCTTCCGGGTTTTTCGCCGACCGCGGCAATGTTTCATGGACGATTGCATACATGGCAATGAAATACAGCAGCAAGACCAGTGCGCAGGTCCACAGCAGCTCTTGCCGGTAATGAAAGAAGAAAACGGCTCCAAGTGCAGGTCCGAGAACCGCTCCTATGTTGTTGGCCGTCGCAAACGTTGCGAATACTTGGCGGCGGGATTGTGCGGGAACCAGATCGGCAACCATAGCGGAGCTTGCCGGCCTGTAAATGGCTCCTCCCAGACCAAGACCGATGAATGCGATATAATCGATCCAATGGGACCAAGACACGGCAAACAAGGCAAACATCACCGTCTGAAGAAAAGCGCCCAGCAGCATGACAGGACGCCTTCCCCACCGGTCGGCCAAAGCTCCTCCGAGCAGACTCCCGATCAGGCTGAAGATCGGAGGGACCGTCATCAAAATGCCAGCGATGTGATTGCCCAATGCCGCACCAAAATATACAGTGATAAACGGAAAGTACATCCAAAACAGCATGTTAAACAGTGCTTCCCCGATTAACCGGGTTTTCAAATTGTTATTCCATGAACGTATTTTCATCCATATCCTCCTCATTATTGTCAAAGCAGGCATGTTCCTGTTTACAAACAGATACACACCACAAGTTTCCCGGCCGGGTATACAAACTTTAAAGCATTTTTTCAAGTAAATATAGACTTATAATTCAGAATGGTTTATACTACTAATATGAAGGTCGAATATACGTCTGGTTAGTTTGGATGTTTCAAAAAAAGAACACATGTTCGGAATGCTAAAAGACGCTCCTCACGGAAGCGTCTTTTTTGATGCCTGCGCCGCGGCCATAAGCGATTCGAAAACTGGTAAAACGAGTACTTGCGGCAATGCCAAATGGGCAGGCAAAGGAAAGGCTGACGGGAATAACAGGGCAGGCAAGCTATGAAGCCAACTCGCCAAAATGTTATGATGAATGGATAAGTGAGCTTTTGGAGGAGAGTCTATGTCAGAAATTACAGTACATAATCACAAAATGATATTTGGCTGGGAAGAGGATAATGGCTTGGGCGAGAGATTGATTCAGCAAATCCTCAGGGGGGAGAAAACGGCTACTTGTGCACCCAAAGAAGAATATTCCGCGGAAGAATTGCAGCAAACATACGAGCCGGTCGGAAAAATTGTCACCGTCTATGACAAGCATGGCAATCCCAGATGCAATGTGAGACTGAAGGAGGTTTTTGAAACGACGTTTGGAAACCCAGATATGCGGCTTGTCCAAGGAGAAGGAAACGGAGACGATGTCGCTCAATTCCAGGAGGACCATCGGCTTGCTTGGAAAGATATCGGGATTACGTTAACAGATGATACGGTTTTGATTGTCGAATTATTTGAGTTAATCCATGAATAACGAGATGGTGAAGCCGACGAAAAAGATGGAGGGCCTGTGTTTCAACACCAACCAGACTAAGCCTCCTGGCATATCGCTTTCGATTCAAGAATAAAAAAGATGCCAAATCGGCACCTTTTTTTCTTGTAAAATAAAACGATGAGAAGGTCCTTTTTACATAAAAGACGAGAGGATCCTTTTGACCTGGCGCCGATTTTTTACAATACGTCTTTTGTTGATGACCTTGTTCCGCTTTGAACGAAATTTGCTTGTCGTATTGCCCGAGTGGATGACGTGTACATAGTTGCGCAGACGCAATTTGTCGTGGCGCAGGCGGATGACGGCGGGATGTCCCCCGGCAAGCCGATACCGTTTTCCTTTCAAATAATCTTTTACTTTATAGATTAACGTATAGAATGCCGGCGACTTTGCATACATCGGCGCAATTCGCTTCTTTTTCGAGTCATACATGTAGCCAAATTGGTTGATCACCGCGGACGTTCCCTTTCTTCTGCGGTGATTCTTGAGCTGCTGGATATAGCTTCGGCGGTACAAATCGTCTGAATCCAACCGCACCAAATACAAATAATGATAGCCCTTGAGGCGCTTCCTGATACTTTTCTGGTACTTGCTTTTGGGGATGAATTTGATATTTTTAGGGAGCTTGCTGTACTTGCGCAGCTCTTTTTTTATTTTCCTTCGGGAGCGGTCCTCATACTCCACGAGAGCGACAAAGCCTTGATTGGTCTGTCTTTGCAAACTTCTCCGCGTATACCGCATAAATATTTTCATCCGGCTTTTAATCCATTTCGTCGTAAATCTCTTCTTGCGGTTGTACTTTAGCTTTTTGGAGTTAAAGGCAATCCGGACGATGATCTTCTTTCGTTTTGCCAAGAAGTCCTCACTCTCCTTTACCAAGCAAAGCTGTAAATATTACATGGTATTGGAGTTTTCCAGGTTTTGCTGTAGTCGGATACCTCTCGGTGATATCCGCACATAAATGCCCCTGGTCTTAGCTGAAGAGACTCTCCCGGTTTCGCCCTGAAAAAAGGAAGGGATATAATGTATGCAGGCCACGGCATGCAAAGCAAAAAGCGATGCATCCAACAATCCTGATTCGGGAGGCAAGCGATGAAAATACTTTTAATAGAAGACGATGTGAAGCTGATCAAATATATCAAGCAGTATTTGACCGCATACGATTATGAAGTTTTCATTGTCGGGGATTTTGAGCGGGTCGTGGAAACAGTTGACCGGGTAGAACCTCATCTGATCATTCTGGATATCAATTTGCCGACGTTTGATGGTTTTTATTACTTGAAACAAATCAGGAAAACCCACGCCGTACCGATCATCATATTATCCGCCAGGAATGAAGAAGGAGAACAAATCAGAGGAATGGAGCTAGGGGCGGATGACTATATCACCAAACCGTTTAGTGTCGGGATTCTTATGGCCAAAATTAACGCGGCCTTGCGGAGGTCCATGCAATACTCGGATGGGGTCAGGATCGAAGAGGGGAAGCTGGTGCTGCTGGAGGACAGTTTAAAGCTGCAGTATGAAAATCAAACCGTAGAGCTTTCGAAGAATGAGTATAAAATCATCAAATTATTGATGCAAAACAGAGGGAAACTGGTGAGCAGAGATGATCTGTTTGATGTGCTGACCGATTATAACACCTTCGTGGCGGAAAATACGCTCAATGTCAATATGTCCAGAATAAAGGGAAAGCTGAGGGAATTGGGGCTTGAGGATGTCATCACGACGAAAAGGGGGTTGGGATATGTCTTTCATTCCGTTACTGATTGAAGTGATCCAGGACAAGAAAGTGACGATCTTCGTGTACACGATGAATACGCTCTTGATCATTTTATTTTATATGCTTTTGCTGGATAGCGCGGAGTATGTATATCCGATCCTGTTGAGCAGTACTCTGCTCATTCTTTATGTAGGCTACGAAGTATACAAATATCATCAATTTGTAAGCGAGATCGAGGACGGAGGGAAGAGTCCGGACTACGCCAAGCATGTCTCGAATCACAAAGACAAGCTTGTTTTTCAGACGCTCTCCAAACTCCATCGTCACTATAACGCAAGGCTTTATGATAACAAAGTCAAACAGAACAATAAAAATGCCTTGTTTTCACAATGGATCCACAACATGAAAACATCGGTTTCCGTCATCCACCTGGCTTGTGAAATCGGACTTGCGGAAAGAGAAAATGATGAGTATTTGGAAGACATCAAGGAAGAGAATGAAGGATTGAAAAAGAACCTGGAGGAAGCTCTGAACTTGCTTAGAATCGAAGAGTTTTCCAGGGATTTTATCGCTCAGCGCATGCCGTTGAAGCAACTCGTCTATCAAGCCTTGAACGAAAGAAGAAGAGAAATCAGGTATAAAGGAATCGAACCGATTGTGGATATACCGGAAGAATTTGAAATCTTGACCGATAAAAAATGGGCACAGTATATGCTTGAGCAAGTCCTGTCAAACGCCATCAAGTATTCCATAGCAGAGCGGAGCGAATCAATCATGATTCGCGCAAGAAAAGAACGGGACAAGGTGATTCTATCGATTATTGATGAGGGGATTGGGATTGACGAAAAGGATCTCCATCGCGTATTTGATCCATTTTTTACGGGAGATGGCGGGAGACGGGACAGAAATGCCACAGGAATCGGGCTTTATATGGTCAAGCTTATTTCGGATCGATTGGGACATCACATTCACATTCAATCACAAAAGAATAAAGGAACGACGGTCGACATCGTTTTTCTTTCAAAACTGTAAGACTTTGAGAGCAAAATCGATATTTTGTTATCCATTCCTCCTATAAACTTCTGCTTAGAACAGAACAAACGTTGCGTATTGGAGGTTTTCTTTCTGATGGAAGTATTAAAAGTAAATGACCTGTCAAAAGTGTACAACTCGTTTAAAGGAGCCAAAGAAGTTACGGCTTTGCATGGAATAAACCTCAGTGTGAGGAGAGGCGATTTTGTTGGCATTATGGGGCCGAGCGGTAGCGGCAAAACCACTTTGCTGAATTTGCTGTCTGGTATCGATCAATGCACGTCGGGAGAAATCTTTATCGAGGACAAAAACATCACAAACCTGTCGAAGGAGGAAATGGCGCTTTTTCGGAGGCACAGTGTAGGCTACGTATTTCAGGACTTTAACTTGCTGGACAGCCTGACGATCTCGGAAAACATCTCCCTTCCCTTGATACTGGACAAGATCGACCCGGCAACAATTAACGGAAAAGTTCAGGAGCTTGCAGCATTTTTCGAAATCGAGCATATCCAAAATAAATATCCTTATCATATATCGGGTGGACAAAAGCAAAGAGCAGCTGTAGCCAGAGCGTTGATCAATGACCCCGCCATCGTATTCGCCGATGAACCGACGGGAAATCTCGATTCAAAATCCTCCAAAAATATTATGAATACGCTGAAAAAGATCAATGAAGAAAGAAACAGCACGGTTTTCATGGTCAGTCATGACCCCTTTGCTGCGTCTTTTTGCAAAAGAATCATTTTTATCAAAGATGGAGCGATCAAGATGGAAATCGCATCGAGTGGCGACAGAAAGGAATTTTTTGACCGCATCCTGGAAGCTGAAAGCATGATTGGGGGAGAGCTCCAATGACGTTTTCCGCGATTGTATATAAAAATTTGAAGTACAACCTCGCCCGTTATATCTCCTTTTATCTCGTAAACAGTTTTATTGTCGCTGTTCTATTTATGTATGGAACCTTGTTTTTTAACGACAGCATCCCGGACAACACGAAAAGTGTGTTCAATTTTTCGTTTGTGGCGATCGTGCTGTTCTGTATCGTTTTTATCTCCTACACGCAAACGTATTTTGTAAAATTCCGAGGAAAAGAATTTGGCGTCTATTTGACATTGGGGATGACTGCCAGAGACCTCAAAAAGATGACGCGACGAGAAAATATCATCATTATCTCCATCTCATTGCTAACCGGAATTACGGCAGGATTGCTTTTTTCGAGGATGTTTTACCTGATTCTGGGCAAATTGCTGAAAACTATCGAATACAGCATCGGCTTTGATTCTTTTTTGCTGACGATCGGTGTCTTTTTGCCGATTTATATCATCAGCACATTTTTTACAGAGAGATATTTGACCAAACTGTCCATCATTGAAGTCATTCAATCCAGCTCGAAAAAAGAAGTAGCCACTGCCAATCCCTTCGTCGGCTTGGTATCTATCCTGTTATTTGGACTAGCCTTGTACCTATTGCCGAAAATTTACACGGATGAAATCTTTGATGGTAGCAAGGCGATGCTTGCGCTTTGTGCGATGGTGGTATTAGCTAGTCCATTCTTCATTTTCGGTACATTGATCAGCACATGCCAATTGTTCATTCGTAAATTTCCGAGGGTGTACAATAACAACTTGCTGGTTCTGTCTAATCTTGCACACCGTTTTTTATCCTACCGGACGATTCTTTACGTGGTTTCCCTCATGGTGTCACTGGGTGTTTTTCTGATCGGAGTCGGTTACACGATCCATAAAAATACCGTTACATTCAATGATTTGGAGAGGCCGTATGACTTCATGTTCGTTGAAGATGGTATATACAATCATGTTTCGCCAGATGAGATGCGGGAAGTCATTGAAGATAGCGGCGGAAAGCTCGAGAAATATGCGGTCTTGGAGTATCTTTCCTTACCGATTTACAAAATGAAGGATGGCAAAGTGAAAACGGGTGAGCGTACGTATTTCAACGGTGTCCTTGTTAGCGAAAGGAATTACAACAAGCATATGGCTGCAAACAAGGACGTAAAACAAGGCTACATGCTGGATGTATTTCTTGATGGCGGAGAGATTCAAACGAAACCTGCTGAAGATGTCATGTTTTTGATGAATAAAAAAAGCGTGCAAAGCCCAGGCACATCATTCGATGAGGCGAATATAACAATGAGCTCTTCAGACTTCTTTCGTCAGGTCGACCCTGCCGATGTATTTACCGTCTCGAAAGATCGGATTCAAAGTGATATGGCTCAGTTTGCAAATTTAGAGTATACCAATGCGTATTCAACGTATCACATCTATGTAGTCGATGATGCAGACTATGAAATGATCCGCAGAAAGAGCGGCTATCCCGATACTTCCAAGTATCATTTGATCAACCTCGCCAGCGGTGATAAAAACAAGATATTTGCTGAGATGCTCCGCACTTTGCGGGAAGCGAATCACGCTGATGAGTCCATCTGGAAGGACAAAACCTTTTTGGGTGGACCGAAAAACGAAAGGACCTTGCTGGAAGCATATCGCCCTTTCTCCAAGGCCGAGAAAGTAGAAATAGATGTACAAATAAATGGCGTCTTTTACTTCTCCATGGCGTTTTTGGGAGCGTTGCTCCTGATCTCCTCAAGTATTGTGCTGTTCTATAAAATTGTTACAGATATTGCGGAAGAAACGCAGAGAATCACGATACTGAGAAAAATCGGGATCACCAACCGCGAGATGACGCAAAATCTGACGAAACAGTTAAAATTGATCTTTTCGGTACCAGCCATCTTTGGTGTTGCTATGGCTTTGTACTATATCGCATTGGTGAATACCAACTACTCAAAAATCCATTATACGATGCTGCAGGCGTTGTATGTGGTGGCCGTGTACCTTTTCTTGCAGGTTCTTTTTTACTTCGGGTTAAAGAGAAAGTATCTTTCCAGTCTAAACGACTAGTCAAATTCTGCCGTTCTGGCTGCCTGAAGAAGGCTCTTTCAACTTTCCAGCGTGAATGAAAGTTGAAAGAGTCTCTTGCTTATCTGCACTCTTCCTGTTCCCAAATAGCCAAGAGGGGTTCCTTACATCACCATGATTTGGTATGGGACTGCCTTTTTCCTATAGACAAGTGGAAACGAGAATGGTAGAAAAGAGAGAATAAGCAAGTCCTTTCGTTCAACGGGAGAGGGAAAGAGAAATAAATCCTGAAAAATTATCATAAGATGCAAGATGGCGTGAGCTTGAAGCCGGTTCCTCCTGTAGGGTCATTTACTCGGTCAAGTAGTCCAAATATTCAATTTTGCAGAAAGAAGGTGAAGCTTATGGATACACACGTGATGCCCGTCTTCGGACAATGGATAGCATTCGCACAATCTCCCCCTTATGCGTCCTGAAGAGGACAACCGAAAATAGGGGCTGACCACCCCAACACAACAGGGGGAACCAATCATGATAAAGAAGTTTTTTTCAAGCCCGGTAACGGTTCAGTATGCCGTTTTCATGCTGGGCCTGGCTGTGATGGGCTTTGGAATCGGGATGATGATCGAAGCGAATCTCGGTGTGGCTCCGTGGGATACATTGCACATTGGATTGCAAAAGACATTTGGACTGACCATCGGCAGTTGGTCGCAAATCGTTGGAGCGCTCATCATACTCGCGTCTTACGTAATCGGAAAGATCAGGCCAAACGTGGGCATGTTTTTAAACATGTTTTTCTTCGGGCTGTTCATTGACTTATTCTTGTGGCTGGAATGGATTCCTACCGGCGAAACCTTGACGGAGCGCGTCGTCTTGTTCGCGGGCGGGCTTCTGATCTATACGTTCGGAACAGGGATGTACATTTCGCCGCGAATCGGGGCCGGACCCCGCGACAGCTTTATGCTGGCGCTGCATGAACGAATGGGCTGGGGGATCGGCAAAGTCAGGGTCGGGATCGAATGTACAGTTGCGCTCGTGGGCTTTCTCTTGGGAGGGCCGGTTTCGATCGGTACACTGGTGACGGCAGTAGCGATCGGGCCGTTGATCAAGCAGTTTATCCCGATGTGGGAGCGAATGATGGCCGTCCCGTACGGAAGAGCGCCAAAGAAAACAGCGGTTTAACCTGGCACAAAGCAAAACCACCACGCAAGCATTTCGTTTCCGTGGTGGTTTTTTTAAAAGTACGGTTTGATGGTCGAAAGGAGAGATGTACGATGAAAGTGGCAGCACTTTATGACATCCATGGCAATTTGCCAGCCCTACACGCTGTGTTGGATGAGCTTGAAGACGTGAAGCCGGACTTGATTGTCATTGGGGGAGATATCGTCTCTGGGCCAATGCCTGCACAGACGCTCGAGCGTCTTTTCCGGCTGGAAACAAAGGTCCGCTTCATACGTGGCAACTGTGATCGCGAAGTCGTCATGGCTTTTGACGGTGAGCCGCTTCGTCCCGGAATGTCAGCGAAGGGGCGTGAAAAGACCGAATGGGTCGCCAAACAGTTGACACGCGCTCAGCGCGATTTTTTGTCGCAGATGCCGCAACTGTTTGTCCATGATATCGAAGGGATTGGGGAGGTATTGTTCTGTCATGCGACCCCGCATAGCGACGAGGTGATTTTTACACCGCTCACGCAGCAGGAAAGGCTGGACGCTATCTTTCAGGGAGTTGAGCAAGGAACGGTTGTTTGCGGGCACACGCATATTCAGTTTGAACTGCTTGCCGGAAAAACTCGCGTCATCAATGCAGGAAGCGTGGGTATGCCCTATGCCGACCAGCCCGGTGCCTATTGGCTGCTGCTTGGCCCGAACGGATGCGAGTTTCGGCGGACGGCTTACGACGTAGAAGCGGCCGCAAGCGAAATTAGAAGAAGTGACGATCCACAAGCCCATGAGTTCGCAGAGGAGAATGTCGTCCAGGTCCCCACGGCTGCTCAAGCAATGGAAGTGTTTGAGCGTATGTCTGGATAGCCGCTTTTTTAGCGAGGCATGAAAGCGCAAAGGGGTGTGTCCGGCGCTGCACATTGAGCATTTTTTCGATAAGGCATTGATATCGGAATGGGAAGGGCTGCAAAAGCCAGACCCGGCGATTTTTCTTCGGGCGCTTGCAAAGCTTGGCGTTCCGGCAGAAGATGCTCTATTTGTAGGGGATCATCCGGAGAACGATGTCAGAGCCAGCCGGGCTGTCGGAATGAAGGCGGTTTGGAAGAGAAATGAACAGTTTGAAACTGTAGCAGAGGCGGATGCTGTCATTGACGATTTGGGGGAGCTAATCCATATTGTATGGCACGATCATGTTCACCCCTTATTTCCGTATAGATGATCACAAACGCCCAACCCTGCATTTGACATGCTGCCCCCTCCCATCAGGGGAAACCTATTCTTCCTCACGAGGGGGCTGGAGCATGCTTTGCAGCGCTTTTCCAAATAAATCGGGAGGAGCGGCGTTTTCCACAATAGAAGAAAAGATAGCCATGCCATTTTCCAGCGACAATAGAGTCCACGCCATTTCTTCCGCAGATAAAGACGCCTCGCAATGCTCCTTTGCCATCATTTCCTCGATTGTCTTTGAGAGTTGTTCTGCCGATTCCAAGATCATGCTCGACCACTTCTGGCGAACCGATTCCTCTCGCATCGCATATAAAAGAAATTCCATGTTCAGCATGCTCCAGGTCCGGGTTTGCTGTCTGGCTGAATGGAAATAGCGGTTCATCGTCTCATGAAAATGCTCAAGTGAAGGCTGTTGGCTAATAATTTTATGGATAGTGTGCACATGCAATTTCATTTGCTGTTCCAATATAGCAAGAAACAGCTCTTCCTTGGACTGAAAATGGGCGTAAACGGCTCCTTTGCTAAACCCGGCAAACTCCGCGATTTTATCGACAGAGGCCCCGTGAAAACCGAGCTGGGCAAAAGTCTTCGCTGCCGATTCCAGAAGCAATTGCCGTGTTTCCTGCTTGCGCTCCTCTTGGGTCAATCGTCGTCTCGTCACCGCTCGTCCTTCCTTTCTTGACTGCCGTCCCATATACTATTAATATACCGATTAGTATGTAAATTCCAATGAGTATATAAGGAAACATCTGTATTTTTCTACTTTAAATCGTTATTTGCAGCGTCTTTCGGGATAGTCATTTCCCATTTGGCAGGTACTGGTGTGTGCCAATTGTTTGAACTCGCAACATAATGAATGATAAATTGATATACTAGGTAGGAGTAAAAAGAGCTGGTCACATTTCGGGTAGATTAGAAAAGGAAGATAGGGAAAATGCAAAAGGACGAAAAAATCGATACGAACATACAACAAGCCCTCTCAACGGCTCCGAAACAGACATTGTCAAAGATTTTGGCGCAAACCGTGAAGACGGGGATTATCAAGTCGAATTTGATTCCGATGTTTGCGGGATTGACATTGGCCTTATATACGTACAAGATCAGCCCGTTTGAAAAGCTTCCGGAAATCATCTTGGCTTTCGTCGGTTCGAGTCTGGTAATGGGGGCGGCGGGGGCTTTTAATAACCTGTATGACCGCGACATTGACTCTGTGATGGAGAGGACCAAAAACAGACCTACTGTAACAGGGGAAATAGAGCCGAAGACGGTATTGTGGCTGGGGATTGTCATGACGATCCTGGGACTGGCGGCTCTCGCATGGACTACTCCGCTTGCGGCATTGCTGGGGTTTTTGGGACTGTTTTTTTATGTCGTCCCTTATACGATGTGGACGAAACGAAGGACGATCTACAATACAGAGGTGGGAAGCATCTCTGGAGCAGCTCCTCCGCTCATCGGGTGGGCAGCGATTCATCCGGATATCACGCATCCGGCGATCCTGGGCCTCTTTGTGATCATGGTAATTTGGCAAATGCCCCATTTCTATGCAATCGCGATCCGCAAGCACGATGAGTACAAGGCAGCAAAGGTTCCCATGCTGCCTGTAGTCAAGGGCGTCCGCAGAACCTATATCCAAACGAATGTGTATTTGGTCGTATTGATCGCGACCAGCTTTCTGCTTGGCTCGCTTAGCCTCGGACTGATGCTGGTGGCTCTTCTGTTGAGTGTCGCATGGCTGATTTTAAGTGTGTATGGCTATAAAAAAATGGACCCGGAGAAGTGGGCAAAATCGCTGTTCCTGTTTTCACTGCTGCACATGACCGTCTTGTTTTCTACCGTGATTCTTTATTCGCTGGTGGGCGTCTTTCTGGAATTGTAAGCATACCAGTCCGACAAATTCATATGTTGGCGGGTATTCGCAATGGCAAAGGCAGGCTCTGAAAAGGGGCTGTCTTTTTCTATTCCCGGATAAAAATTGAGCTGCCCGATATAAAGAGAAGGACTTAGGCAGCAGAATGGACAAATAGTAAGTATTCCCTGGCGGACTGCAACTATGGAAGGCAGCGGCTGCGCGAGCAACATGCCAGAGGGGATGCAAAAGAGTGGCTGATTCCCCCAGGCCAAATCCGCGCCCTTGATGGTTCGGCACAAGCCGTCGTACCAAAGCTGGGCGGCTTGTGCCTGTAGCCTTTCGGACAAGAGGCTGGATCGCCTATTTCGGCGCTTCTTTTCCCGCATCCTCGGATTCTTTGTCCAGATTGGTCCGAATGCCAATGATTGGACCTTGGGGAGGCGGGGCGATCACGCGGTCGGTCAACTGTTTAAAATCGGGCAAATGGTCCTCGCGGTGTGTGTCGATGGGGAACAATCCTCCTTTCATGTATGGACAATGAATTTGGACTTAGTATATCCAAAGCAAGGCTGTCCATTTAGAACAAAGGGAGAGTAGCTGGATTGTCGGTCTTCTTGTGGGGGCCAGTTAAGTACGGGAGGAAGACAATGAATATAAAAATAGCGGAACTGAAGGACGCTCACGGAGATTACCGCGTGGATAGCATCGATGGCAGCTTTCTCGTTGATTCCGAGCTTGTCCTATCCGTAACCGATGGGCGAATCGGGTATACAGTCAGAGAAGTGCCTGCTTATCAGAAAAGCTATTTGGAAGAGGAAGACGTGGACTATTCCGAATACATCGGCAATCCCGATCAAATCATCTATGTCGCACTGGCAGACGATAAAGTCGCGGGCCTGATTGTGTTGAAGCGGAATTGGAACCATTTCGCTTATATAGAAGACATCAAAGTAGACAAAAGCTGCAGAAGGTTTGGTATCGGCCGCAAATTAATCGAGCAGGCCGTGCTTTGGGCGAAGGCGGGCGGAATGGCCGGCATCATGCTGGAGACGCAAAGCAACAATGTAAACGCATGCAAATTTTACGAGAGCTGCGGCTTTGTCATAGGCGGCTTTGATTTTTTTGTGTATAAAGGCATTCCCGAAAGCAGCGGCGAGACTGCGCTGTACTGGTACCTTCATTTTGATCGGGAGCGAACAAATCGCCATGGAAAGGAATGAGAATATGGCTGTAGTGCCTTATTTTTCGCAATGGGAATCTCGGGAGCTGGTGCCGGATTTTTTGTCCGGGCGCATGCTTCCTGCCGATGACCCCCTGTGGCATCTGTCCGGCGCCTCCAACCGGGAGGAATATGCGACCTGGAGCGCTCACATCTGCGGCATGGCTTGCCTGAAAATGCTGCTCGCCCATCGGCAAAAGCAAATCATTCCAACCATCGAGTTAATGAAACAATGCCGGGAATACGGAGGGTATGTCGAGAACGGGGACGGGACGATCAAAGGCTTGTTCTACCGTCCCTTTGTTTCCTTTGTCGCGGACAAATTCGGGCTTGCAGCCGAGGTCAAGGAGCATACACCGATTGAAGAGATCGGCGAATTGCTCGATCAAGGCCATGTCTTCTTTGCTTCTGTCCACCCGAGTATCCGCACGCCTGAGGTGACGCCGCCCCGGCAAGGCGGGCATCTGGTGTATGTATTTGGCGGCAATGCTCAAACCCGGGAGGTCGTTTTTCACAATCCATCCGGGGACACGCCCGCCAGTCAGGAAAATGTCCGGTTAAGCTTCGAGGTCTTCGCCCGTTTTTACGCCGGGCGGGGGGTATTGATCAAGCCTTCGCAATAAAGGTAATAGAAATGGATAGAGCTTCAGTTGATGCCTGAAACTCTATCCATTTTTTGTTTGTTTCAGCTAAACTTGTTTACTGCAAAATTCATACGGAGGGACAGTCCGGGATTTGCTCTCCGGCGCCAATGCGTCGGTCGCCTGCGTTTTTATTTCGCCAATTCCAGAGCTATGGCCGCGGAATCCGCTTCGGAGTACACATAGTCTGCGGCGGTCTGGCACTCGGTACCGTCCCAGCCTTTCTCCACAGCGATCCGGTAATAATGCTTGGCGCGCTCCTTCTCGCCGATCCGGTAGAACAGGCAGGCCGCATTCCAATACAGCGAGGCCATGCCGTCCCAGTCCCAGCCTTTGTCAAGGGCCTGGGCGTAGCTCCATGCGGCGCGGGCATAATCCTTTTGAGTGCCCACAGTCCCGTCTCCTTGCATGTAATAATTGCCGTTTACGAGAAAATTGTTCAGCGGATTCGTCCACCCGAACAGGACCGGGTATTCGGCAAGCGGCTTGAATCCGACAGAAAGGGCCGTTCGTCGAGAGGCTGCATTGCTGGACCAGCACTGCCAGCCTGCTCGTGTGAGGCCCCGTTTCCGGGCCAGTGCGAGAGCGCCTGCGGCTGTCTTTTTGGCCCAGCCTTTTTCCCGGTAGCCTTCTGCGGTTTCAACGCCCAGCTCGCACTCGCTGCCGACCACCCAATCTGTCAGGCACCAGCTGACAATGACCGGTCTTCGCTCTGTTTCCTCAATGCCGACGCATCCGAAACCTTTGTCTAGAAATGCCTCCAGCGAAGGCCATTGGTTCGAGATTTCCTCCAAAACGTCGTCCACACCGATGCAATCCTCGCGTGCCAGCAGCTTTTGATCCACAGGGATGACACTGTCGGCAAGCGGTGCATCCGTGTTGCCCAGATCGTGAGAAAAAGTCATTCTGCCGCTTTTCATCGCGTACAGATCTTTCATCACGATATCCATTTTCGCTTCCCACAGCGGGCTTTGCGGGTAATAGACGACATAGTCCAGCACATCGTCGGCGTCAAGCTTGGGAAAAATCTCATGTCGTAACAGGCTGTTCATCTCCCGTAAAAACAGATCATTATCGGGATTGCCGCCCAGATATATTCCTTCTGTGCTTGCCACCATGGCCGTAGCAGAATCATCCGCCATAAAAATTCGGCCGGGTATGAGGCCATGGATCACTCCGTGAATACACAAGTGGTTCTTGCAATCCTGAAAAATGTCCAGGGCCTTTGTATAGTTTTTGCTTTGCAGCTCCATGAAGCAAAACCTCCTTTTGTTTGGGAAAAGCATAAAATCGCATAACGGCTAAAACGCTGTTCCATGACGGCAACTGCCTTGCTTGCGCATCGCCCGGATTTTGATAAAATCGCGGCCTTTTCGTTCCGTAATCTCTGCGTACGCCTGTTTTTGGGCGCAAAAAGACCGCAGACAACGCCTGCGGTCTCTATCGGCCTATTGTTGCCGGGTTTATCTGCAAAGCAAATAAACCCCCTTTTTATAGGAGCCATGAGCAGCGATATCCTTATAAAACTGCAGAGGAAGCACCATCTGCACTATTTAGTTCATCATCATTCCATAAGGAAAATAAGCCCGGCGTTTCATGCCAATCATTCCCTTCAAAAGCGAGATGCCATTAGAATAACGCAAATGGATTGCAGATACAACCTGTATTTTCCAAAAAAGGGTACAGCTTCAGGCTTACAGCAGCAAAGATGGTCTGGAATGAAAATGATCCTTTTTCCCTTGAAGAAAGACAATGCACCGGGCGATTTGTTCGACCCCGCGGCCAATCTGCTCCTCGCTCACCTGGGAGATGCAGAGGCGCAGCATATTTTCCTGGCGATATTCAGGCAAAAACATGCGCACCGCGTCATCGACGTAGACATTTGCCCGGAGCAGCAAATCGGCCATCCGCCCGGCCTTCACATGTTCAGGGAGAGAGACGGCCAGATAAAAACCGGAAGTCGGCCTGGAGATGGAAGCGCCGGGGGGCAAGTGGATGTCGCAGGCTTCTTGAAGCAGCTTCATCTTTCGTTGATAAAGCTTTTTTATTCTTTTGATGTGTCCCTGGAACATGCCGCTCTTCAAATAAATTTCCAAGGCTCCTTGAGAAAGTGCGGAGCTGTTGAAATCTGCACTGAATTTATGGCGCGAAAATGTGTGGATCATGAGCTTGGGCAGGACGACGGCGGCAAGTCTTAGTCCGGGCAGCATGATTTTCGAAAAGCTTTTGAGATAGATCACTCGCCCGGAAGGATCGTAGGAGAACATGGGGTCATGCCTGGGGTTCGGATCAAGATCGCCCAGAAAATCATCCTCAACGATGTACACATCGTATTTTTGCGCCAGCTTCACAATCTGTTTTTTCTCTTCATTTGTATAGCTGTGACCAAGCGGATTGTGAAACCGCGGGACGGTATAAAAAAATTTGATGTCATTGTTTCGGAACATATATTCCAAACGGTCGAGATCAAGTCCTTTCATTGTCCGTTCGATGCCCAATGCCGTGGCGTTCTGAAGCTCCACTGCCTCTATAAACCCGAAGTAGGTTGGCTGTTCCATAAGGATATTTCTTTTGCCGTTGGGAAATGGCATAGACACCAGCAGATGGAGAGCCTGCTGCGCTCCCGACGTGATGAAAAGCCTCTCCGGATCTGTAAACACCTGCAGATTTTGCAAGTATTTGATGAGCTGGAGGCGCAGGGAATAAAAGCCTTGGCGATCGGAATAACTGAACAGCTCTTCTTTGTAAATGTCGATGGCCTGGTTGATGCAATGCTGAAACTCAATGTAAGGCATCGCTTCCCTGTCCGGACCGGCGGAATAAAAATCAACCTTTTTGTTTGTAAGCTCATCATGCGGCGAGCGGTATTCATTCACCACATAGTACCCGCTTTTCGGAACGGAATACACCAGATGCTCTTTTTCCAACTCGCTGTAAGCCTGAATGACGGTATTTTTGCTGCAGGAAAATCGGTCGGCCAGCATGCGGACCGAGGGAAGCTTGCTTCCGGGACCGATTGTTCCGTTTGCCACCTGCTGCTTGATTACGCTCATAATCATCTCGTATTTTGCGGCCACAAGGTAAACCTCCCGATTCTGTACCAGGACAGATGAGGAAAAGCGCGATTTCAATCGCTGTCTGTCTCCCCTATAGTGTAATTATTCTGACATGTCTTTGGAAGCAATGTATGAAAATTTGGAGTGGTACAGTTCATTTATTTCGCTTGCAGCTTGGGCAAACGGGGGACAGATGCCTGACCCCCGGCTGCGAGCAAAAAGTGGGGGATTGTCATGCTGGGAGAAAAACAGGAAAAGAAAGAACGGCTAGGGTTGTTGCTCGGTGTAATCGGGGTGTTTTGCTTTAGTTTAACGCTTCCGACCACGCGAATAGCGGTCGAATATTTCGGCCCCACAGTTGTCGGGCTGGGAAGAACGGTGATCGCTTCGGTCCTGGTTGCGATTGTCTTATTGATTCGGAGGGAGAAGCTTCCGTCTGCCAAACAGTTTAAAGGACTGATTGTCGTCGCTCTCGGTGCTGTCCTGGGCTTTCCTTTACTCACATCCTGGGCGATGGAGAGATTGCCTGCTTCTCACGGAGCCGTAGTCGTCGCCTTGTTGCCATTGGCTACTGCAGGCTGCGCCATGCTTCGCGCAAGAGAGCTTCCTTCCTTCAAGTATTGGGTGGCCAGTGTGGTAGGCTTTCTGGCGGTTATCGCGTACGCCTTCCACCTCGGATTCGGCCAATTGCAGTATGCCGATTTCGCGCTGCTTGCGGCAGTCATCATCCTCGCCTTCAGCTATGCCGAGGGAGGGCTGCTGGCACGGGACTTGGGCGCTTGGCAGGTAATAGCCTGGGCACTAGTCATTGCGGTTCCGTTTATCGTCGTCCCTGTCCTGATGAACGTCACAGGGGAAATGCTGCACGCCCCCCTGAAAGCCTGGATCAGTTTTATCTACCTTGCCGTCGTCAGTCAGTTTTTGGCATACGTAGCGTGGTATAGCGGCCTTGCCATGGGGGGAATTTCGCGGGTGAGCCAGATGCAGTATTTGCAGCCCTTTTTGATGATTCTGTTCTCCGCTCTTTTGTTGAACGAATCGATCACGCTTTTCACGATAGCAACCTCTGTCATTGTCGTGCTTTCCGTAATGGTAGGGAAGAATGCGCCCGTGAGAAAGGTTCAGGCCACATCACATTCCAAATCGATGAAATAGTCGGCAGAGGGAGCGGGGCTTGTGCGATTGGTTCAAACAGAAACCGGGCAAAACTCGGGCAAAACCCTGGCAAAACGAAGACCAAATCGCGCAAGCCCCGGTGCATTGCTTGTTATCAGCCGCTTTTTGTGAGCGGCATGATACCTAGCCTATGTGTCTGTTCTATTTTCAGGCCGCGTTTTCTTTTGCTGCAACGGACCTCAGTACACCGCTGCTTGCCCACAAGAGCAGCGAAAGGGCGAAGCATATCGCTGTAAACCTGCTGTGGCAATTCCCATCGCCTTCATGATGTTTTGAGGGGAACAAGCGCGGGGATAGCCGCCCAGACCTGCGGGGTGACGAAAGCGGCAGAAATCCCTGCCAGCGCCCGAAACAGGATCATCGACCAAAAGCCCGTGAATAGGTCAGAAAGGAATAACAATGATGAAGAAACTGTATGTTTACCTTCTTGCATTCGGCGTTTTTTTCACAGCGACTTCTGAACTGGTGGTATCCGGAATCCTGAATGTCATCGCCGAAGAATTGCATATATCCACCGCTCTGGCGGGGCAGCTGATCACCGCTTATTCGCTCGCGTTTGCGATTGGAACCCCGATCATTGTGTCGTTTACGTCCCGTATGGAGCGCAAACAGGTTCTGGTTGGTTCACTTGCTGTGTTTATCCTCGGGTGTCTCGTCTCGTTTGCTAGCGCCCAGTATGCGACCCTGATGGTATCTCGAATGATCCTGGGTGCAAGCTCGGGCGTATATCTTGTCGTCGCACTCGGCTCTGTCGCAAAACTGGTGCCTGCCGAAAAAATGGGCGGCGCGATTGGAACGGTCATCCTTGGGTTCAGCAGTGCGATGGTATTGGGAGTGCCGATCGGGATAGCCATTGCCGGCTGGCTTGGCTGGCAAGCCATTTTTCTCATATTGGGCCTCTTCAGTCTGCTTGTCATGGTTGTCATTTTCCGCAGGTTCCCCAAGATTGAGGGAGACGCTCCCGTTTCGTTCAAAGACCAGTTTAAGGTACTGGGGAATCTCGTCATCGTAAGCGGTTTGTTCCTGACTTTTTTCAGGGAATCGGGAAATTCCGTCATGTTTACGTATTTGACGCCGTTTTTGCAGTCCATTTTGCAGATGAAGCTCTCTACGGTCGGTATGCTGATGCTCGTGTTTGGCATATTTGGCGTGATCGGGTCGCGATTGGGCGGATTTGTCGTCGACAAGTGGGGAGTTGTTCGGATGATTTTGATCGGATTGGCTGTTCATGTGGTATCATTGGCGCTCTTGCCTCTGTTTTCCTCATCGCCGGCAATCGGTTGCCTCCTGATAGCCGTCATCGTGCTTGCCATGTTTACGACCGCTCCTGCGATTCAAACGTTCTTTATTCAGCAGGCCCCTCAGTCAGCGAATCTCGTACTTTCCTTGCAAACATCGATTATTCATTTGGGATTGGCGGCTGGAGCGGGAGCAGGGGGAGTCATGGTCAATGCGGCTTCAACCGTCCTTTACAATCCGTGGCTGGCGAGCTTGATTGTAGGGCTCGGATTGGTTGCCGCCCTCGCTTGTGTTTCACTGAGCGGGAGAAATGATGCAAAGCCGGCTCAAAATTAAAAATATAGATGATCAAAACTTCCCTGACCGCCGATGTCAGGGAAGCTGTTTTATGATGGCTACATACTGATGCAGACGATGGGTTTCCGAAAAAGGGAGGAACTATTATGGAAAAGCTTGTATTCAATATGTACGACTACCATGTATGGGCAAATCAAACCATTTTCAATCACTTAAAACAACTGCCCCAAGACGTATACACGATGGAGATGCAAAGCGTCTTTCCTTCCGTTTCAAAAGTAATGTCCCATATTTATATGGTCGATCACTGTTGGTATGACATTCTTTCCGGCAAAAGCATGAATGAAGCGCTGGCATCTGCCAATCAGCTGATAGAACAGGCGGAAGCCAAAAGCATCGAGGAGCTGGACGCGTTGTTTTCAGACTTGTCGGAGCGGTACAAAGCATTTTTCAGCAGGCAGGACAACATGGACCAGACGATCGAGCTTGACAATCCATATGCAGGGTTCCGGAAAACGAGCTATGCCGAAATTGTTTTGCAGGTCGTAAACCATGGCACGTATCATCGCGGCAATATTTCCGCCATGCTGCGGCAAATCGGCCACGCCTCGGTCATGACAGAATTTGCGCTTTTTTGGTACGCTAAGCAGGACGAATAGGTTGATCGAGTTTGGCGGCAGCGTTTAGACGGCTCGGTTTGGACGGCTGCGTTTGACTGGTGCATATGACAAGCTCCGGCGTGTTTGCCACTTCCGGCATTTGGGGAGGAAGCGGCCAACAGAAAAATGTAATGCAATTCCTTTGAAGGTCGACCGGATTGTACCGGTTGACCGTTTGCTTTTCTGGAAATGAGCATACAAATTTTGGGTTAGAATATTCTGAATAGTGTGTTGTACGTGCTTTTGAGGAAGCTTATAATAAAATCCTAGCCAACGGAACAAGAACAAATGCTGCTCGATACTGTCGTACAAAAAACGTCGCTATCGATTGATATTCTTCGTTTCCAACTGACAAAAACTCGCGGAGAGGGGAGGTGCCTGAATGGCAGCAGAGCAGCTACGCAGGCTGGTCGACGAGATTCAGATGGAGGTCATCGAATGGCGCAGGTATTTGCACCGGTATCCAGAGCTGTCCTACCAGGAGGAAAAAACAGCCCAGTTCGTCTGCGACACACTCACCTCATTTGGAGGATTGGAACTGTCCAGGCCGACCCAAACAAGCGTAATGGCCCGTTTGCGCGGAGCACGGCCGGGACCGGTCATCGCCATTCGGGCCGATATGGATGCCCTGCCGATTGCGGAGGAAAACACGTTTGATTTTGTCTCGCAAAATCCTGGCGTCATGCATGCCTGCGGTCATGACGGCCATACGGCAATGCTGCTGGGGACGGCCAAAATACTGTCCGGAAGCAAAAGCAGGCTGAACGGTGAGGTCCGTTTTCTCTTTCAGCACGCGGAAGAGTCGCCGCCGGGCGGGGCAGAAGAGATGGTTCGTGCAGGAGTGCTGGACGGAGTAGACATGATCGTCGGCGCCCATCTATGGTCCCCTTTGGAATACGGCAAAATTGGTATTCTCTACGGTCCGGCTATGGCCGCTGGCGATTCTTTTACGATCAGGATTCATGGAAAAGGCGGCCACGCTGCAATGCCCCATCTGTCCGTTGACAGTATCGCGGTTGCCGCCCAAGTCGTCAGCAACCTCCAGCAGATCGTTTCCCGCAATACCGATCCGTTGGAAACGCTGGTTCTGTCGATTACGAAGTTTCAGGCTGGAACGGCTTTTCATGTCATCCCCGGCACGGTCGAAATTTTGGGGACGGTGCGGTATTTTCAGCCTGAGTTTCGCGAACAAGTCCCTCCGCTGATGGAGCGTATCGTAAAAGGGATCGCGGAAGCCCACGGCGCTTCTTATGAATTCCGCTACGATTTTGGATACCGGGCAGTCATAAACGATGAGGAGGTGACCAGGCAGGCAGAAGCCGCTGTACGAGAGTATTGCGGAGAAAATGCGATCGAACGGATGGCACCGGTTATGGCAGCGGAAGACTTTTCTTCATTCCAGCAGAAAACCCCCGGCTGCTTTCTCTTGATCGGGGCAGGCAACAAAGAGAAGGGCATCACTTTTCCCCATCATCATCCGCGCTTTACGATTGATGAGGATGCCTTGGCCGTAGGGGTCGGCATATTTGCCCGGCTCGTTGAGAGACTGTGCCTTGCTTCCTGACAACTGCCGAATAGGAGGTGGATTCATGCCAATAGTACAGATTCAGGTATTGGAAGGAAGAGACAAACAGCAAATCGCCCGATTGATCGCGAGTGTCACCGAAGCTGTCGTCGAAAGCCTGGAGGTCAGACCTGAACAGGTGCGCGTAATTGTGTCCGAAGTTCCGCCCACGCACTGGGGTGTTGGCGGCGTCACCAAAGAGAAGCAATCTTGAGTTCACATTAGATGCTGCAAACGAAGCATGAAAAGATGAAAGGAGGGCCTTATCGCGAATTCAACGTTACCCGTGACCAAATGCTTTGCCGAAGAGCTCTACGCCCGGAAGATCATGTGCAATGAATTTCGCGAAAAGTTCGGAAATACGTGCAGTGTGGTTGCCTAGCGTTTGGAAAAAGGGGGAGCTGCGATGTCGGAGAAGAACGTTCATTTTCAAGATATTATGGAGCGGGAGAAAGGGCTGCAGCGCGGGTTGACGACCCGCCAGCTCACGATGATTGCCATCGGCGGAGCGATCGGAACCGGGCTCTTTCTCGGAAGCGGGATGGCAATCGGCTTCGCCGGTCCCGGTGTCATCGTCAGCTATCTGATCGGCGCAGTCATTGCTCTGCTATTGATGGGCTGCCTGGCTGAAATGACGGTCGCTCATCCCACCACAGGCTCATTCGGAGCACACGCCGAGCGGTATATCAACCCGTGGGCTGGCTTTACAGTCCGGTATTCGTACTGGTTCAGCCTGGTGTGTGCGGTCGGAACCGAGGTATCAGCGATGTCCGTCTACATGAAATACTGGTTTCCCGCTGTGCCGGGAGTTGTCTGGATTTTGATTTTCTCCGCCGTCCTCATTTATGTAAACGCAACCAGTGTCAATTTGTTCGGTACTGTTGAATACTGGTTCTCTATGATTAAAGTAACGGCTATTATCCTGTTTATCGTATTGGGATCCTTTGTCGTATTCGGGAGCAGCAGCCATCCGGAAATGGGCATCCAGAATCTCACGGCCAACGGCGGGTTTTTCCCCAATGGATTCTGGGGCATGTGGATTGCCATTTTCATCTCGCTGTTCAGCTACCTCAGCATCGAAATGATCGCGGTCAGCGCCGGGGAAGCAAAGGAACCGGAGAAGGCCGTACCCATCGCATTAAAATCAGCTGTTGTCCGGCTGGTGCTCTTCTACATCCTGACGCTTGCCCTGATGCTGATGATCGTGCCCTGGAACGAGACGGGAAGCGATCGGAGCCCATTTGTAAAGGTGTTCGAGCTCATCCACATTCCGGGCGCAGCAGGAATTATGAACTTCGTCGTCCTGACGGCAGCTCTCTCGGCAATGAACAGCCAGCTGTATATCTCGACCCGGATGGTATTCTCGCTGTCCCGTGGAGGCTTTGCCCCGAAAAAATTGGGCGAACTGAGCAAAAAAGGCGTTCCGGTAAAGGCGCTTGCTTTGTCTACGATCGGGATTGCAATTGCGACGATCGTAGGCATGGTGGTGCCGGACAGCTCCTTTGCCGTCATGATCTCGCTTTCCAGCTTCGGTGCGATGTTCGCCTGGTTCATGGTATTCGTGACGCACCTGTTCTTCCGCCGGAAATGGGAGCAAATGGGGGGGCGAAAGCTGCCCGTGAGGATGATCGGCTATCCGTATTTGAGTGTCCTGGGAGCCGTTTTGCTTGCGTCTGTCGTCTTGTCGACCTGGTTTCAGCCGGAGTTTAAGGACACGCTGAGGCTCGGTTTTCCGTGGCTGATCCTGATCACGATTTGTTACTTTATTTGGAAGAAGGCCAATCCGACAGCCTTTCAGCAACCGACAGATCCAATAGACAAAGAGATCTCGTCGTAGCAGTTGCCCGGATACGCTAGAGCCATCCAGCGCTGCGTGCCATGAAGGGGGGCGAATCCGCTATGGAGCGTCCTCTTTTTTGGATTGTCTACCTCACAGCAAGCGGCTTTTATATTGCAGAAGGTTCTCTCCAAAGCGAGTGGAATCGTTTCTTCATGGAAATGCTATGACAGATAGTTAGAGTGATCGAATGTGGGGGAGTCGTCATGGAATGGTACGAGCGTTTAAGCGAATATTTTCCTGAGCAGGAGATGAAGGACCCGCGCCAGCTGCAGGCTCTGATCGAGGACAAGGATGTTTACCACAAGGAAGAGACAGAGGACTATCTGCTGTTGTATGCGGAATTTCCGACCTTTCTCTTCATCGATTACCTGCTGATCAACCCGGAGACGAGAGGGAAAGGGATCGGAACCAAGCTGCTCAACCGGCTGAAAGAAAAAGGAAAGACGATCATCCTCGAAGTGGAGCCGATCGACCGGGAAGACGAGGACACGTGGAAACGGGTCAACTTTTATCGGAAAAACGGGTTTGTAAAGGCGGACCGGATCCAGTACCGCCGGGAGGATGACAGCGGCGAGACGTACGAGATGAAGATTTACTACTGGAGTCCGGATCAGGACGAGCCGCAAGAGGTCATTTTGGAAAAAATGGCGAAGGCTTGCCAGGAAATCCACAACTTCCGTGCAAAGCGATATTACGGGCGAGACGTGGCCGATCCGGATGAAGTATTGGATTTGAAGCAATAAATACGGGACTGAACATAACTGAATACGCGAATAAAACGTATAGAGAGATAAAACAGAGGAAAGCGGGTTGCCGATGATTCGGCAGCCTTTTTGCCGTGACACTGACCAGAAGCCAATCGCTCCCCTTTTCAAAACTGCCAGCCGAGAACTCCATTTTCAAATTTTGGGAAGATTGGTATGATAGCATGTATCGCAAAGGTAACGAAGCAGGAAGGAAGTGATCCCAAATTGATCAAGCGCTTTTTCTCTTATTACCGTCCCTATAAAGGACTTTTTTTGTTGGACTTCTCGTGTGCGGTGATCGCCGGCTTGCTTGAGCTTGGCTTTCCGCTGGCTGTCAATCAGTTCGTCGACAAGCTCTTGCCCGGCAAAGACTGGTCGCTGATTCTTTTGGCATGTTTGGGCCTGCTTGCCATCTATGCGCTGAACACGGTCCTCCAGTATATCGTCACCTATTGGGGACATATGCTCGGGGTCAACATCGAGACAGATATGCGAAGAAAGCTGTTTGAGCATCTCCAGAAGCTGTCGTTTCGTTTTTTCGACAACAACAAAAAAGGGCATTTGATCGGCCGGATCACAAATGATTTGAACGAGATCGGGGAAATTGCCCACCACGGACCCGAAGATATTTTCATCGCGGTCATGACACTGATCGGCTCATTCGGACTGATGGCATACATTCATCTGGAGCTGGCGATTTTAACGTTCCTGGTCGTTCCACTGATGGCTGTCGTTGCGACTGTTTACAGCAAAAAAATGACCAAGACATACCGCCGTTTGTTTGGCGATGTGGGTGAGTTCAACGCGAGGGTGGAGGACAATGTCAGCGGCATTCGCGTGGTTCAGGCATTTGCCAATGAAGCCTACGAAAAAGAGCTGTTTGCCGTCAATAATCAGCAGTTCCGCCAGACAAAGCTGCTCGCATACAAAATCATGGCCAAAAGCTTGTCGATCAGCTACATGATGATGCGTCTCATCTCCCTGTTTGTCATGATCTGCGGTACGTGGTTTGTGATCAGAGGCGAGCTGTCGTATGGAGAGTTTGTCGGGTTCCTGCTGTTGACCAATGTCTTTTTCCGCCCGATCGAGAAAATCAACGCGGTGATTGAGAGCTATCCGAAGGGAATCGCCGGGTTTAAACGCTATGTAGAGATTCTCGACACAGAACCGGATGTGGCAGATGCGCCCGATGCGATTGAAGTGGCAAACCTGAAGGGGGATATTCGCTACAACGGGGTGACATTCGGGTACGAAGAGGGCAGGAGCATTCTGCGAAACATCGACCTGTCCATTCGCGCCGGAGAAACCGTTGCTTTCGTCGGGCCATCGGGTGCGGGTAAGACGACGATCTGCAGTCTTTTGCCGCGGTTCTACGAGGTGAATGAAGGCAGCATTACCATCGACGGAATCGATATCCGCAAGATGACTTTAGCTTCGCTCAGAAAGCAGATCGGGATTGTTCAGCAGGATGTATTCCTGTTCTCGGGGACGATTCGGGAAAATATCGCGTACGGCAAGCTCGATGCCAGTATGGACGAGATTTGGGAAGCAGCGAGACGAGCCCGTCTGGATGACGTGATCCGGAACCTGCCGGAAGGGATGGATACTGTGATCGGAGAGCGGGGCGTGAAGCTTTCCGGCGGACAAAAACAGCGTTTGGCCATCGCCCGCATGTTTTTGAAAAATCCGCCGATCCTTATTTTGGATGAAGCCACCTCGGCGCTGGATACAGAGACGGAGCTGGCGATCCAGCAGTCGCTTTCCGAGCTGTCCCAGGGGCGTACGACCCTCGTCGTGGCGCACCGTCTGACGACGATCAAAAATGCGGACCGAATCGTCGTGGTCAATGAAGACGGTGTTGCTGAGCAGGGACGGCACCAGGAGCTGATCGCTGCGGACGGCATTTACCACCGGCTGCACCAGGCTCAGTTTGGCGCGGTATACCAGTAAGAAAACGGCAAAAAGGTTTGGGTTGGCTCCGCAAGTCCGAGGGAGTCTGTAGGTGCAACAGAAAGAGCGTTGTCTACAGACTCCCCCAAAGAGAAACAAATAAAGTATAGGTAAACAAAGTAAAGGCAGAAAAAACGAGAAGAACAGCATTTCCCCAGATACCGATGAATCGAAGCACTCCTTTTTCACCGAGGTAGACTCCAACCAACGACAGTCCCAAACCTAAAGGCGGCATCAGGATCGCGTAATAGACGGAGAGTGTGGATTGGGGAAATCCAGCCAGTGCTATCGCAAGCGTAGACAAAAATAACAAGCTGGATATTTTGCTAAACAGCTTTTCGGCAAGCATGCGATCACTCCTGAAACAAGGTGTCTAGTACTATAATAACAGAGCCTCATCGGAATGTAACGAAATTCCATTTGATCCAATGCGGCAAAAGGGGGAGAGGTACATGAAAGCAGTTCTTGTCACAGCTTTTGGCGGAACCGAGGGCATGGTGTATACGGAAGTCGAGATGCCGTCCATACACCCAAAGCAGGTATTGATCCGGGTAGAAAAAACGAGCGTCAATTTTGCGGATATCAAATCGCGCTACGGAAAAAAGGGCGGAGGAAATCTGCCGTTTATTCCCGGTCTCGACGCAGCCGGCGTGATTGAGAGAGTCGGTTCCGAGGTGCAGTCGCTGCATGTGGGCCAGCGCGTCATCGCATTCCCTCACAACGGCTCTTACGCGGAGTATATCGTTGCCGACGAGAACCTCACGTTTGCTATTCCGGACCAGCTCGACTTTGACACCGCAGCAGCTTGCCCGATCGTTTCGTTTACATCCTACAAGCTCCTCGCTGATGTAGCGCGGCTGGAAAAGGGAGAAACCGTCCTGATCCACGCCGCGGCGGGAGGCATTGGTACGACCGCAATCCAGCTAGCGAAGCTGCTGGGGGCAGGGAAGGTCATCGGGACAGTGGGCAGCGAGAGCAAGGCGGCGATCGCGCTGGAGGCCGGTGCCGATCATGTGATTTTTACGGATAGAGAAGACTTTGCCGAAAAGGTAAACGAATGGACCGATGGGGAAGGCGCGAATGTTATTCTGGACTCGATCGCTGGCCGGGTCACGGAAAAGAGCATGGAATGTCTGGCTCCATACGGACGGCTGGTTCACTTTGGAAATGCGAGCGGGGAAGTCGGACAAATCAGAACAATTGATTTGCATACCAGTTGCCGCTCCGTGCTGGGCTTCAGCCTGGGAACGACCCGCAGCAAACGGCCGCAGCTTTTGCGCGAGACAGCGGAGCGGGTGCTGCCGTATTTGGCGGATGGGCGCCTCAAGATCAAAGTCGGGAGACGCTTTGCTCTCGCCGAGGCGGCCAAGGCCCACGAGTGGGTAGAAAGCAGGCAGAGTACGGGAAAAGTGTTGCTGGATGTACGCTGAGAGGGGGGAGCCCTCTCTTTTTTTTTGCCTACACTTGCTGCATTGATCTATCGGGATATAAAGATATAATAAAGGGCATGGATCCCCTTCTCATTTTCAAGGCTTTATCTAATGAAACGCGTTTGCAAATTCTGGACTGGCTGAAGGAACCGGAGAAACACTTCCCCCCGCAAGAAGGAGGAGATTGCCGAAAAATCGGGGTATGTGTAAGCCACATTCAGGAAAAGGCTGGCTTATCGCAATCGACCGTTTCCCAGTACCTTTTGACACTTCAGCGGGCAGGCCTATTGGAAGTATACCGATACGGCCAGTGGACCTACTACAAGCGAAATGAGCAGAAGTTGAAAGAGTTGGCTGCGTTTATCCAACACGACTTGTAGCTGCCTGTCCAGACAGCCGAAATGTACATGGATGTGTTTCCCGCGTTGCTGCGAGACCCAGCCATGTATGCGGATGTTCTATCATCTATAAATCTAGATATTCAGATATGTAATTTTGTAAGAATGATCAGGGGAACGATCTTCTCATAGCAAAGGATGAAAACAATGGCCAAGCAGACTGAAAGAAACAAACAGCTTCGCGACATCCCGCTTTCCGTACTGGATCTCGTGCCTGTCCTGGAGGGAGGGACACCGGCCGATTCCTTCCGAAACACGCTGGATCTGGCCCGGCATGCGGAAAAGTGGGGGTACAACCGCTACTGGCTGGCTGAGCACCACAATATGCCGGGAATCGCCAGCTCCGCGACGTCCGTGGTGATTGGATATGTGGCGGCAGGCACCTCGACGATCCGGGTCGGTTCCGGCGGCATCATGCTGCCCAACCATGCCCCGCTCGTCGTCGCCGAGCAGTTCGGCACACTGGAGTCCATGTTTCCGGGCCGCATCGATCTTGGACTGGGGCGAGCGCCGGGTACGGATCACCTCACGGCCCGCGCGCTTCGCCGAGACAGCAAGAGCGGCGGTGAAGACTTCCCGGAACAGCTAGCGGAGCTGCGGGAATATTTGAACCCGACTTCCACAGAGGGTTCGGATGGGCCGCGCGTTCGGGCTGTTCCCGGCGAAGGCATGAACATCCCGATCTGGCTCTTGGGCTCCAGTCTGTATAATGCCCAGTTGGCGGGTCTTTTGGGCTTGCCCTTCGCTTTCGCGGGCCAGTTTTCGCCGGACAATATCTTGCCGGCGCTCCGGCTGTACAGGAGTGCCTTCCGCCCATCCGAAGTGCTGGAGGAGCCGTATGCGATGGTCGGGGTAAACGTGATCGCAGCGGATGACGATGAAACGGCGAAACGTCTGGCAACCTCGCAGCAACTCAATTTCCTCAGCCTGGTAAGAGGCCGTCCGCAAAAATTTCAGCCGCCGGTCGAGAGCATGGAGGGAATTTGGGCCGATTATGAGAAAGCGAGCATAGATGCCCAACTGCGGGCGTCGATTATCGGCAGTCCCGCGGTCGTCAAAGAAAAGCTGCAGGAGCTGCTGGATGCCACGCAAGCCGACGAGATCATCATCAACGGCGCGATTTACGATCATCAGGCTCGCCTGCGCTCCTTTGAGATCGTAAAACAGGTTGCAGCGGAGTAAAGGCTGGATCCCAGGCAAGAATATGATGGGGAGACTCGGGCGGACCTGGAGGGACGAGATACGCGAGCAGTGATTGGAGAGCAAAAGCCAAATTGGACACAATAGCGAAATATGTTGGGAGTGTACGGTACATGAAAGAAAAATATACGCCTTTGTTTGAACCCTTTACTTTTCGCAGCGGAATCACATTGAAAAACCGGATCGTCATGGCTCCGCTGACCAATTATTCTTCGAATGACGACGGGACCGTTTCCGATGCGGAACTTCGCTACTATTCCCGTCGCGCTACCGGCGTGGGCATGGTGATTACCGCCTGCATCTATGTGACAGAGAACGGCAAGGGCTTCCCCGGCGAATTTTCTGGAACCAGTGACGAAATGATCCCGAGCATGCGCCGATTGGCTTCGACCATTAAGGAAAAGGGAGCGCAGGCAGTCCTGCAAATATTTCATGCCGGACGAATGGCTCCGCCGGAGCTTGTTCCCGGAGGAGAGATCGTCAGCGCAAGTGAAGTCGCTGATGACAATGCGCCCATTCCCCGTGCGCTGACGGATGAAGAGGTTCAGGAGATCATTCGCGCATACGGAGAAACGACCCGCCGCGCCATCGAAGCCGGCTTTGACGGTGTAGAAATTCACGGCGCCAACTTCTACCTGGTCCAGCAATTCTTCTCCGGCCATACGAACCGCCGTACGGACCGCTGGGGAGGCAGCCTGGAAAAACGCCTTGCCTTTCCGCTCGCCGTCGTAGACGAGGTAAAGCGAGTGGTGGCCAAACACGCAGACCGCCCGTTCCTCGTAGGATATCGCTTTTCACCGGAAGAGCCATATGAAAAGGGAATTACGATGGACGACACGTTCGTTTTGGTGGACGCTCTCGCAGATAAGGAACTCGACTATCTACATGTGTCGCTGCAGGATTTTTGGTCCAAGCCGAGACGGGGCGGCGATTCGGCCCGCACGCGAATCGAGCAGATACGAGAGCGGATCGGTGATCGCACGGCGGTAATCGGCGTCGGTTCCTTGTATACGGCAGACGATGTGCTGGCCGCCAGACAGACGGGAGTGCCGCTGATCGCGCTGGGACGCGGAATCATTATCGAACCGGAATGGGTGGAAAAAGTGATGGACGGCAAAGAGGACGAAATCGCCACCACGGTGGGTCCAAACGACCAGGAGAAACTGGAAATTCCCGATCCGCTGTGGGAGCGCATCATGACCGTCGAAGGCTGGTTTCCGGTGAAAAAAGAAACGCCTGTCAAGTAAGCCGGCTGTCACTGATCGCGGGCAGCTGATCTGCGCTTTGTATTCGCCAGCTTTTTGACCGTTTCCGCCAGGCGGCAAATTCCTTGGTCAATATCCTCGTCCTTTGTGTTCGACACATTGATCTTCAGGAGATTTTCTTTTGGATAGGCAGTCAAATAATGCTTGTCGATCGGCTCGATTACGACGCCTTTCTTTTTCAGAAGGGAAATGACTCTCGGGACGGAAATGCTCCGATCCAACGCAACATGGGTATGAATCATCGGCTGGCTGGCATCGCAGATAGCGGAAATGTCGCTCAATGGCCCGAAATGATGTTTGATCGACGCTGCCAATACGTTCGACCTCCTGGCGTAGGACGCGCGAATTTTGTGCCGGTGCCGCTCAAACATCCCGCTTTTGATGTAGATCTCAAGCGCTGCTTGGGACAGCATCGAGGTATCGATGTCCAGTAATCGCTTGTACCGCTGAAAGACATCGACCAACTGGTCCGGGACAACGGCGACTCCCACCCGCAGGCCGGGCAGAAGGATTTTCGAATAGCTTTTCAAATAAATGACGCGGGCGGACCTGTCGTAGGCAAACAAAGGGTCCGCCTTGCTGTCTTGTTCAAAATCGGCCATGTGGTCGTCTTCTACGACAAACACGTCGTATTTCTCGGCCAATTCGATGATGGCGAGCTTTTCCCGTTTTGTATAAGACGTACCCAAGGGAGAGTGGAATCTCGGCATCGCATAGAAAAATTTGACGTCCCCTCCGCGAAAAATTCTCTCCAGCTCCTCCAGGTCCAGTCCTTTTGCGGTTCGCCCTACACCTACGACCGGGATGTTGTGCGTCTCAAGGTATTCAATCAACAAGTGATAGCCGGGCTGCTCGAGGACGACCTTTGACTTTCGGTTGGGAAAAGGCATCCCAGCGAGAACGGCCAAGGCTTGTTGAACGCCCGAGGTAATAAAGATCTGTTTCGGGCTGGCAAAAACCTGATAATCGGCAAATTGCTTTTGGACAACCTGGATCAGGGTATCCAGTCCTTGCGGTGTCCCGTACACGAACAGGTCGCCGCTGTAAGTGTCGATGGCCTTGTTGATGCAGTGCTGAAAATCGAGATAGGGAAAGACGCTGCGATCCGGAGCGGAAGTAGCGAAGTCGATGACGCCAGTACCTTCCTTGGGTGAGGCAAGCGCCCCCTTCACTACATAGTAGCCGCTTTTCGGGACCGAATAGATGACGTGGCGCCTCTCCAGTTCATTCAGAGCGCGGATAACTGTACTTTGGCTGCATCCATACCTGTCTGCAAGGACCCTGATGGAGGGAAGCTTATTTCCATCTGTCCATTGGCGGCTTTCGATTTTTGATTCCAGCTCGCTTAGCAACTGCAAATATTTGTGCATCATCTCACTCCAGAACAAATCTGTACCGATACAGATTTGTTTTTTTTGAATTGTAGCACACGTGCCTGCCATTTACGATAGAGCCATGACCGGTCATGAAATCACAGTTACGCCATGCATGAGGAGGCAATCATATGACACAAAAGACAATTCAAAAAGCGTATCTGGCGGCGGTGTTGAACGCTCTTATCGTCGGATTGTCGTTTTTGTTCGTGAAGGTGGCGCTTGCGATCAGCGATCCGCTGGATACGTTGGCTCACCGGTTTACCCTGTCGTTTCTGGCGGCTTCGATTCCCGTTCTGCTGGGCTGGGTCAGGCTGCGGACCACGCTGCGGGACATCGTTTCATTTTTGCCTGTGGCACTGTTCTATCCCGTCATCTTCTTTGCTCTGCAGGCGTTTGGCCTGGTCTATACGTCGTCATCGGAGGCAGGGATTATTCAGGCTACCGTACCGATCTTCACCATGATCTTGGCCGCTTATTTCCTAAAGGAGTATACGAATGGGATGCAAAAGGTGTTTACGTTGTTGTCCGTAGCGGGAGTGGTTTACATCTTCGCCTCCAAAGGGGTCGACCCGCAATCCGCCAATCTGACGGGAACCGTTTTGGTGTTTTTGTCCGCTCTTTCCTTGTCCGCTTATGGCGTGATGGCCCGCAAGGTTGTGAAGAAACACCACTACATGGATGTCACGTATGCAATGACCGTGTTCGGCTTCCTGTTTTTCAACGGCATGTCCGTTGTCAGCCATATCTCGGCGGGGACGCTCGCCGCTTTCTTTCAGCCTTTGGCGAATCCGTCCTTTCTGGTCAGCGTCCTGTACCTGGGCGTGCTGTCGTCGCTCGTTACCTCCTTTTTGTCCAATTATGCCTTGTCGCATATCGAAGCCTCCAAGATGAGTGTATGCAATCAAATATCGACGCTGGTAACGATAATTGCGGGTGTGATCTGGTTAAACGAGAGAGTGGAGATTTTCCATGTCGTTGGCGGCGCTTTGATCCTCATCGGGGTTGTCGGGGCGAATGTGTTCTCGTCCGGCAGAAAGAGTGCGCTTTCAGGTGATAAAGCTTTGGACCAATGAATGGTTTGGGTTCATACCATCCGACCCTTGTGAAGGAGCTCATCATTTTTTGGTTGATTTATAAACTAAATGATTGAAATAGTATAGTAAGTTGCCTATACTGTATGTATAGCAAAGTTTGATCCAGGCTGTTTTCTGTTTGCATAGAAGGCGCATTCCTCTCTGGTACGTCCACTTGTCTCCCAGAAGGGCCTTTTCATGGGGAAAACAGCTGTCTTCTTTTTCTGCATCACCTATTCCATCGGCAGCCTTTTGCCGAAAGGGGCGCTAGCGCATGAAACTAACAGTTACACAGTCGGCACTTGCCTGGTTCGAGGAGGAGTGCGGCTTTCAATCGGGGGACTACGTTCGTTTTTTTGCCCGCTATGGCGGCAGCAGCACGATTCAGGACTCGTTTTCCATGGGATTCACCAAAGAAGAGCCGGACAATATCGGTCTCTCCACTGAAGTGAACGGCATTACCTTTTACATCGTAGAGGATGAAATCTGGTATCTGGACGGCAAGGACATGCTGGTGGATTACCGGAAGGACCGGGATGAGATTGTATACTTGTACGCTTGATTCGCTATTGGCTTTTTTGTTTAGAAGCGATGAGTGGAATTTTTTGTTTCGTCGATGATCGGATACGCTGGAAGATTTGACGGGATTTGACGGGGAGAGTTTAGTGAAGGCGCATAAAAGCGCCTTCACTTTAAATAGCAGTACGGATATAATTGTTAGAAATATCGGACATTTTAAGTGCTGAAAACGAGGAAAGGTATCAGAAGCTGCAAAAGGCAAGGCAGTTTAGCTGGAGTAGACATCTGGAGCAATGTAATGACAGTAAAGGAGTTACTACATAAGTAAAAGTGAGGAAAAATCGTGAAGCGCAATCTTAAACTGCTTTGGTTTCCAGATGCTTCGTCTATTTTCGGCACATCGGTCTATACGCTTGCACTGACACTGCTGTCCCTGCAATACAGCGACAGTGCACTGGGAGCGGGAGCGGTGCTGTTTGTCTCCGTAGATTCCTTATTTTTTTCTCGGAATCATAGGCGGTGTCATTGTCGATCGAGTAGACCGCAAAGCGATCATGCTGTTTTGCGGTTGGACACGGGGATTGCTTACCTTGTCCATTCCCATTGCTCATGCTGCCGATGTGTTGACATTGGAGCACATCATGATCGTCAGCTTTGTCATGACCTGCCTGCGGGCCTTTTTCTTTCCGGCTATTCAAGCGAGCATCCCGTTGCTGGCTGTTGACAAAAAAGATTTAAACATTTCTATCGGCGTTGATCCAAGGCTTTGGAAATACGATATCCGGCACGACATTGACGACTGTTCTGCAGCTGAGGACCCCCAACGAAATGTTGGGAAAGGTGATGGCCCTCCGCTCCAGCGTCGGCAATGTGTCTGATGCCTTTGCCTGCCTGTGCGGGAGCTGACTTGCGGTATCTGAGCATCAATAAGAGAGGAGAATGATCTGATGCGAATTTTGCTCATATCGGGAAGTGTAGCGGAGCCTGCGCATACAACGGCTTTGATTGAGGAGATCGCCGCACGGCTGCGGGAAAAAGGCTGTGAAGCGAATGTCTGGGATTTACGGGTACGTCCGCTGCCTATCGCCGATCCGAAATATCACTATGAACCGGAAAAGCACCCCGATGAAACCGCTCGCGAGCTGATCCGGCTGGCCGGGCAAGCAGATGCATTTGTACTCGGGTCGCCCAATTACCACAATTCGTATTCGGGTGTCCTGAAAAATGCGTTGGATATTCTCAATATGGATATGTTCCGGGACAAACCGGTGGGGCTCGTAGGCAATGGGGGCGGCATCCGCAGTACGCAGCCGATCGATCATCTGCGCATTGTCGTGAGGGGACTGTTGGGCGTGGCGATCCCCATGCAGGTGGCGTCTTGCAAAAGCGATTTTATACTTGAGAATGGACGGTACGCCGTTACAGCCGAGGATTTGAAGCAAAGGCTGGACGCATTTGCTGCCCAGTTGGTTGCGTACACCGAAAAGCTGAGATAGGAAGATGTAAAAGGATAAAGCCCGGGGCGCCGCTCCGGGTTTTATCATTCATGGACGCATCAAGAGCACATCCGCCACTGAGAATTCTAATCATTCTCATTGACTGTATGTAAATGAATGGGTATAATACTCAATGTAATCAGATGATAATGAATATCATTATTGGATGCCGGAAGTACATATTCTTGTGCTTCATAGGCATTTTGACTGAGAATCTTACCTGACCACAAAGGAAAGAGCCAATGAAAATCGGATATTTGTTTCTTGCACTGCTTCTATTCTCATTCGGGTCTGTCTTTATCGGTGTAAAGGACATTTCCCCGCTGGATGTATTCCAGCTGACAGACGACCAGGTCGAAATACTGCTCGTGAGCAGGCTTCCCCGTCTGATCAGCATTATTATTGCAGGCGTCAGCATGAGTATTTGCGGTCTGATCATGCAGCAGCTAAGCCGGAATAAATTTGTTTCTCCCACGACAGCAGGGACGCTAGATTCCGCCAGATTGGGGATTCTCGTATCGCTGATGCTGTTTACCACGGCAAGTCCGTTGGTCAAGATGCTGATTTCTTTCGTCTTTGCCTTGCTGGGCACTTTTGTGTTCATGAGAATCCTGGAGAAGATCAAGTACAAGGATACGATCTTCATCCCGCTCGTCGGACTGATGTTCGGGAACATCATCAGCTCCTTCGCTACCTTTATCGCGTATAAGTACGACCTGATCCAGAACATGTCGGCATGGCTGCAGGGCGATTTTTCCATGATCATGAAAGGGCGCTACGAGCTGATGTACATCAGCATTCCGCTGCTTGTTATCGCATACCTGTACGCCAACAAATTTACGATAGCCGGGATGGGCGAGGACTTTTCCAAGAATTTGGGCCTGAATTACAGGCGGGTGGTCAACATTGGATTGGTGATTGTTGCCCTGGTCACCGCGTCCGTCGTGTTGACTGTGGGGATGATTCCGTTTCTGGGCCTGATCATCCCGAACATCGTTTCGATCTATCGTGGCGACAACCTGAAAAACAGCCTTTCTCATACCGCTTTATTGGGAGCCGTATTCGTACTCTTCTGCGACATCCTTGGCCGGGTCATCATCTACCCATACGAAATTTCCATCAGCCTGACCGTCGGGGTGCTCGGAAGTGGTATCTTTGCTTATTTACTGATGAGGAGAAAGGCATATGGCATATAAAAAGAAAATGGTCTGGTTGGCAGCGGCGGCCCTCGTTTTGATCGCCATTTTTATGACAATCAAAGCAGGGGGCAACTGGGATTACATCCTTCCCCGGCGGAGCTTGAAGGTACTGGCGATTATTCTGACGGGAACAGCCATCGCCTACTCGACACTGGTGTTTCAGACGATTACGAACAACCGAATCCTGACACCGAGCATCATGGGCCTGGATTCGCTTTATATGCTGATCCAAACCTTCGTCATTTACGTATTCGGCTCCAAGTCGCTCACCATGGTAGACAACAATTTGAACTTTCTGTTGTGCGTGGGCCTGATGGTTCTGTTCTCGGCTGTTTTGTACAAGATCCTGTTTAAACGGGATCAGCAAAATATTTACTATCTGCTGCTGATCGGCATCATCTTCGGGACATTGTTCCAGAGCATGGCGACGTTCATGCAGGTGCTGGTCGATCCGAACGAGTTTCAGGTCATCCAGGACAAGAGTTTCGCCAGCTTCAACAACATCAACAACAATCTGATCGGCATCGCCGGTATCCTGATGGTGCTTGTATTCGCTTATTTTTGGCGGTTCAATAAATACCTCAATGTCCTGTCATTGGGGAGAGATCAAGCCATAAACCTGGGGGTTGATTACGACTATGTAGTCAAAAGGCTGCTGGTCGCCGTAGCGATTCTGATCTCGATCTCGACTGCTTTGGTCGGGCCGATCACCTTCCTGGGACTGCTTGTGGTCAACGTCACGTACGAATTCATGAGAACCTACAACCACAAGTATTTGATTCTCGGTTCCATCTTCATCAGCGTGATTGCACTCGTCGGAGGGCAGCTCATCGTAGAGAGGGTGTTTACCTTCTCGACAACCCTTAGCGTCATCATCAACTTTGTCGGCGGCGTGTATTTTATCTATCTACTATTGAAGGAGAATAAATCATGGTAGAGGTAAGAAGCGTGTCCAAAAAATACGGACAGAAAAAAGTAGTGGAAAACGTCTCTGTAAAAATCCCCAAAGGGAAAATCACCTCCTTTATCGGTCCAAACGGGGCAGGCAAAAGCACATTGCTGTCGATGATCAGCCGCTTGATCGCCATGGACGAAGGGGATATCTACATTGACGGTCAGGAAGTCGGCAAGTGCAAAAGCAACGACCTGGCCAAAAAGATTTCCATTCTGAAGCAGTCCAATCACATCAATCTGCGGCTGACGGTCCGCGAGCTGGTTTCCTTTGGACGCTTCCCCTATTCGCAGGGACGGCTGACAGAGGAGGATTGGAAGCATGTCGACGAAGCGATCCGCTATATGGAGCTTCATGACATGCAGGACAAATATTTGGACCAGCTCAGCGGGGGACAGAAGCAGCGCGCCTATATCGCGATGGTCATTGCTCAGGACACCGAATACATCCTGCTGGATGAGCCGCTCAACAATCTCGACATGAAGCATTCCGTACAGATCATGAAGATTGTCCGCAGACTGGTGGATGAGCTGGGGAAAACAGTGGTGATCGTCATCCATGACATCAATTTCGCCTCCTGTTACTCCGACTACATCGTGGCGCTCAAGGACGGAAAGATCGTCCGGGAGGGAACGATCGAGGAGATTATCACGTCTCCCGTGTTGAAAGAGGTCTATGACATGGACATTCCGATCCAGCACATCGATGACAATAAAATCTGTATTTACTTCTCTTGATGAAAATCTATTGTGTCAGGCATCATTTCGATGGTGTCTGAAAAAGAGAAATCCCGTTTTTAAATAGCCAGACTCTTTTCCAGACAATCATCGATGCAATATAAAAAATCCCTTTTAGAGGTGACGACATGAAGAAGGTAGCAGTATATCTCATGATTGCCGTACTGGCAGTCTTTGCAGTAGCATGCGGTTCGGGCGGTTCCAGCACGACCGGCAGCACTAATAGCACGGCAGAGCAGCCGCAAGCGCAGGGAGCGCAAGGAACGCCGGCAACGGAAGCGCAAGGCGAAGAGCTGACGATCAAACACCAGCTGGGCGAAACCAAAGTGAAGAAAAACCCGAAAAAAGTTGTTGTCTTTGACTTCGGTACGCTGGATACGCTGGATAAGCTGGGCGTTGAAGTAGCGGCGCTGCCAAAAACAAGCATTCCTACTTACCTCGAAAAATACAAGGATGACAAGTATGTGAATGTAGGAAGCCTGAAAGAGCCTGATTTTGAGAAAATCAACGAAGTGAAGCCTGACCTGATCATCATCTCTGGCCGCCAACAGGCTATGTATGAAGAATTCAAAGCGATCGCACCAACGATCTACCAGGGCGTGGACACCTCCCGCTATATGGAGTCCTTTACCGAGAACGCAAAAACGATTGGCCAAATTTTTGGCAAAGAAGCAGCCGTTGAAGAAGAACTGGCGAAAATCAATGAATCGATCAAAAAACTGAACGCAGAAGCAACAGCCAGCGGCAAAAACGCGCTGATCATTCTGGCCAACGACGGCAAAGTAAGCGCGTATGGAGCAGGCTCCCGTTTCGGCATTATTCACGACGTGTTTGGCTTTACACCGGCAGATAAGAACATCGAGGTATCCACTCACGGTCAAAGCATCTCTTTTGAATACATCGTGGAGAAAGACCCGGACTTCTTGTTCGTCATCGACCGCACCGCTGCAGTTGGGGGAGAATCCTCCGCGAAGGGTGTAGTTGAAAACGAACTGGTGAAGAAAACGAAAGCCTTTAAAGAAGGGCACATCGTTTATCTCAAACCGGACTTCTGGTATCTGTCCGGCGGCGGACTCGTCTCCGTCGACGCAATGGTAAAAGAAGTAGAGGGCGCTTTGAAATAATAGCGTCAGGCTATGAGTACTGATAGTAGAGGCGCTATGCCTTTGGCGCAATACAAAAGAATAGTGGGAAAAACAGCGGGGCCTTCTTTATGAAGGCCCTTTCTCAGTGAGTTACAAGCCGACAGAAATCCTGTATAATGCCCATAAGGAGGGGAACAGCGGAATGGAAAAGCTCCTGTTGGAAATCGCGGAAGGCATGAAGCGGATGGGAGAAAGGTTCGATCAGTTGGAGGGACGATTCGACCAGTTGGAGGGACGATTCGACCAGTTGGAGGGACGATTCGACCAGTTGGAAGGGCGGTTCGACCGGCTTGAGGAGAAGGTAGATCGACAAGAGGAACGTTTTGATCGGCTGGAGGCAAAGGTGGACCAGTTGGAAGGGCGGTTCGAGCGACTTGAGGAGAAAGTAGATCGACAAGAAGAACGTTTTGATCGGCTAGAGGCAAAGGTAGACCATTTGGAGGAACGTTTTGACCGACTGGATACAAAGGTAGACGAAATAAAAGTCGCGCTTCACTCCCAGCACATCGCCAATATTAATAGCGATAATTTGGTACTGTCCGAGATTCGCGACATGAAAGAGAAAGTACGGTATGTAAACCGAAGGGTTGCAGACGTGGAACTGGATATGATCGGAAAGCATGCGAAGGACCCGAACTGACGTGGTCTTTTTTTTTTTGTCTCTTGAGGTACGAGAACGAAAGTGTTTCCGTTAAAGGCGTCCGATGGCTGTTGGTTGGGGAAAGTGGCTTATCGCTCATCCTCGGCCTGTAGCGGATTCAAGGCTGCAGCATCAAACGGCTGATTGCTTTTATTACAACTGCTTTTTCATTCCTTGATAGGATTCCCCATAGGCTCTTCTATGTCTTCCACATGGTTTTTCGGCCTGATTCTAACAGATAGGAAATAGACGTCCTCGCTTTCTGTATCGAATACATGTATTACATAGCGCAAAGTTCCATACCGATAAGAAGGAATATCCGTTTTTATCTGTTCGATGGGAACATTGTATTTGTTATGAATGTAGGCAATGGCTTGTTGTCGTACTTTGACTCTGTCTGGTATGGTCCCAAAGAATTCAGAACAGCCTGCCACAAAAAGGATGACGAAGCCAATTGTTACAATAAACCATAGGATTCGCTTTATCATGAGCGACACCTCCCTGTTTTTTAGGGGGACGAGACGTGCCTCAGAATAGGGTTCCGATCATTTCTATGGGACTACATCGGCAATGGAAAGCATCATTCCCAAAATAACGGAGAACGGGAACGATGCTTTTTAGCATGAACGAATGGAACAAGCCAGCAGGTTTATGGTGCCTTCATGGATAATTGTATATCAATTCCACATGAAAAAAGAGAACCGGATCTTAATGCGGTGAACAGAAATAACGATAACCTCGCCAACAGGAAAGGAGCACTTCATAACATGTCAAAAGCCGACAACATGCTTTCCATCTTGTGGCTCTTGAAAACAGGGAGACGGATGACGGCCAAGAAGCTGGCAGAGACGCTGGAGATTCATATCCGGACCGTCTACCGTTACATCGATGCCTTGTGCGCGAGCGGCGTGCCGATCATCGCCGATTCCGGTCACAATGGCGGATATACCCTGCCCGATCACTTCATCGAGGCTCCTTTGTTTTTCGACCTGGACGAGCAGAAGGCGCTGATTCATGCAGCCATTTTTGCGAAAGAGGCCGGTTATCCTTTTGGCGAGGCGTTGGACAGTGCCGTGTCCAAGCTGAAGAGGTACACCAATCAGGAGCAGTTGCATCATATTCAGCGGAATGAACGCGGTTTCGATGTGATTAACCCGCCACCGAATCCTGCGATAGAGTCAGTTTTGCAAGAGCTGCAGCGAGCGGTAGCGGATGGGTATACGCTGTCCATGGCCTATCAAAAGGGCCGTGATCCGTCTCCGCAGGTCCGCGATGTCGATCCATACGGGCTGGTTTACTGGAAGAACAAGTGGTACGTCGTCGGCTATTGCCATCTGCGATGCGAGATCCGCAGCTTTCGCGTAGACAGAATTCATCACGTATCCCGGACTGATGCTTTGTTCCAACCACCCGACGATTTTTCCGCAAGGCAGTTTTTCATGCAAAACTTGCTGCCCGATGCGGAGAGGAAAAAGCTCATTGCCGTTCGGATCAAGGGAAAACCCCATGCCATACGCGACCTTTGCGAACATTGGCTGTTCGGACACGCTCTGGTGGAGCGGTCGGAGGGTGAGGCCCGCTTTCAACTGGATGAAGAATCGATCTCGGGTTACGTACCGTACTTTCTGCTGCCGTACGGTGGAGCGATTCAAGTGCTGGAGCCGAAGCTGCTTCGGGAAAGAATGGTGAGTGTCACGAAGGCATTGCTTGTGCATTACGAAACGTATTCATCTTGACTGACTGTATTTGTCAGTGAATCTCGGTTATGCTGTGGACATGAAAAGGTTAGGCGAATGGAGGCGTATCTGAAATGAAGCACCACGCAGTACAATTGTACGAATACCACATATGGGCCAATGAGAGGATTTTTCAACAACTGAAGGAATTGCCCGAAGAAGCCTGCCGTCAAGAGATTCAGAGCATTTTTTCTTCTGTTTACAGTGCACTGGTTCATATCTATACGGCAGATCATATTTGGCTGTACGCGATGGCTGGCGAAAGCTTTGAGAAGATAAGAGAGGCGATCGGGGGCATCACCGAGGAGACGAATGGCAAAAGCGCAGAGGAACTCCAGCAGCTGTTCCGCACTGCCTCCGAGAGGTACAAGGAGTTTTTGGCGGGTTTGCCAGATTCTGGACGCGACGACTCAATACCGCCATCCTACTTACGGGGTGCTGGAGGCCAGGTATTCTGATATCGTGCAGCACGTCGTCAACCATGGCACATACCATCGCGGGAATATTGCGGCGATGCTCAGACAGCAGGGGTACGCAGGCGTGCCGACGGACTACGTGTTTTATTTGTATGAGCTTTCTCAGCAAGCACAAGCATAAGAACAGAAAAACGGACTTTGCCCAAGTCCGTTTTTTTGTTCAAAAAACGCTCTTAATGATAGGCGGCAGGAGTAAACTGGACCGGCAGCTCCTTTACGCCGTAAACAAAAGTGCTGGGGATCGCCTCCAGCTTCGTTCCCTCGGGCAGCCTCATGTCGTGGAAATGAGCGAGGATGAGCGGCAGGGCGATCAATGCCTCCAGTCTGGCGAGCGGGGCGCCCAGGCAAAAATGGATGCCCTGTCCGAAAGCGAGATGGGCATTGGGCGTGCGGTCGACGATAAAACGGTCGGCGTCCGGGAATTTTTCCTCATCCCGGTTGGCGGAACCGATCCAGGTCACGACGAGGTCGCCCTTTTTCACCTGCTTCCCGCCGATTTCCACATCCTTTGTCGCATAGCGGTTCATCGCCAGAATGGGCGAGTAGTAGCGCAGAACCTCTTCGATCGCCCCCTTCATCAGCTCCGGCTGCTGCCTCAGCTTTTCCTGGAGACTCGGCTCTTCCATAAAGATGCGAACAGCATTCGTAATCAGGTTGGTCGTCGTCTCGTTGCCGGCACCCAAAAGCAGAATGCAGAACTCCATGATTTCCTCGTCCGTCAGTTTCTCCCCGTCTACTTCTGCTTGCACCAGCTTGGTGATCAAATCATCCTCGGGCTGTTTTCTCCGCTCCAGCGTTACTTTCATGAAATAATCGTCAAGCTCGCGGCGTACCTTTTCTTTATCAGCGAGAAATTTTTGGATGGCTGCTTCGGAGTCGTCCTCGACCGACTCGGCGATTCGATCCGACCAGTCCTTGAACAGCTGGCGATCTGCCGCAGGAACGCCGAGAAGCTCGGCGATCACGATGACAGGCAGCGGGATCGAAATGCTTTGGAGCAGATCGATCTCGGTTTTCCCTTCTGTTTGTGCGATCAGCTCACCCATGATCTCTGTAATGCGTGGCTCCAGTTCAGCGATTGAACGGGGTGTAAACGCTTTGCTCACGATATTTCTCATCTGATGGTGCTTCGGTGGGTCCATCCCCAAAATACTTCCCAACAAAACAGGGCCCTGCTGCGGCCTCACCGATGAAAAGGCAGCGGGGTCCTTGAGAACGGCCAGAATATCGTCGTAGCGGAAGAGGTCCCAGGAGTTTCGCTTGGCATCAAAGGAAACAGGGGATTCCTTCCGCATTTTTTGAAACCAGGCAAAAGGCTGCAACCGCTCTTCCGGGGACTTCAATCCTTCCACCGGTATGACAAAACCAGAGACTTTTGATTGGGAGGACAGGTCCATAAGTAATCTCCTTGGGCTAGTTTTTTGCTTATTTTCCCGTTTTCCTCCAGTTCTTATGTACAGGTATTCCCATTGAATCCATCAGGATATGCGACAATGCTTAGAAAAAACACCCAATTTTTTTCATAAAAAATGGTGTTTTTTTCTTACTTTTTGCAACCAATCTTTGGGTTTTTCGGTCTATAGAGGAAATGTATTGAAACGATGGCAATGTCATAGCAGGAGGAACTCATATGTTTGCGAAAGTGGGCTGGCGTATTTTCTTTATTTTAGTGAGTGCAGGAGCTATCGCATATTCCGTGTACGAATATTTGGATTCGTTGCGCCAAACGACGGTGGTCATTGTCGCGGCCAAGGAAATTCCGGCACACACGCTCATTACCGAAGACATGGTAAAGCCCGTCGAGGTAGCGGCTGACTCGGCACGATTGCTGATTACCAAGCCGGTTACCGTCAAGGAAGATGTCGTAGGCGGCATCACCCTGCAAAAAATCGAAGCGGGCAAACCGATGGAACTGGACCCCAAAGCGCTCATCTTTCCTGAACAGCGAAGCATGTATTTGCGCAAGGACGGCAGCGTGGATATGACCTACTTCATTCCAAAAGAAAAGCGCTTGATATCCGTCGCGCTGCCACCGGCTTCCGTGGTGGACAACAGACTGAGCAAAGGGGATTGGGTCGACGTGATCTACACCTCCAAATCAGACTCGAAAGCGATAGGAGAATCTGTTTCCCACATGATTCTGCAGCAGGTCGAGGTGTTTGACATCGAGCGTGTGAATGTGAAGGGCGAAGGAAGGGAGAGCGTCATGCAGCACGTCACGCTTCTCGTTTCTCCGCAGGAAGCCGTCAAACTCTCGCTCGCCAAGCACAAGGGTGATATCGATCTGATCCTGAACCCTTGGAACGGAGACCGGGAGAGGGTTGCTCCGGTAACAGATTCGCTGCTGCTGAAATAAGGATCGCAAAAGAAGGTGAAAAGAGATGGAGTACGACAACACGACTGCAAGCGCAACCTCGTTTATCCGAGTGGCTGTAGCGGATACGGATCGTGAGCATACACAGGACATTCAACACTATTTTGAACAAAATCACCCGACCATTCGCGTGGTTGCGCAAGTCCGTTCCCTGGCAGAGCTGTATGCCTACTGCGGGGCCCATGATGTAGATGTGGTATTGATCAACCTGGATTTGATGCCGAACCCGCAAGAGGAGATCATTCAGATCAGGAATCGCCGGGTAGCCAAGATCATGATTTGGACGGACCAGATGGAAAAGCTGCGGAAGCTGCAGGTGGATCTCCACGGCGGAACCGTAGAGTTCGTCTATAAATACATCCCGTACGATTTGCTGGCTCCCCGGATCTATTCTTTTACGCCGGGACATACGCAGCCTGTCCAAAGCAAGGCGGCGGTGAACGAGTTTCTGGGCAATCAGGAAACGCGAAAAGTATTGTTCTTTTCTCCGAAGGGAGGGGTAGGGAAGACGACGCTGGCGATCAACACGGCCTGCCAGCTGGCACTAAAAGATAAGAAGGTGCTGCTTGTCGACTTCGCTACCTTCGGACAAATATCTGCCTATCTGTATTTGCCCCGGACCCGGGGATTGACAGATGCGATCAGGATGATCGAGCAGGGAATCGGACAAAAGGATGACCTCGTGGCGACTCTCAAAGAGTCGGTTCACCAGGTCGAGGTAGAGGGGAAAAAGCTGCATGTTCTGAGTGCGGCTACGCATTTCAAGATGAGCAACATGACGCTGGACATGACCGACAAAATATTGGAGGGATTGGAGGCGCTCGACTACGAGGTAATCGTCATGGATACATCGACCGACCTCTCCCCGAAAAATATCGCTCTGCTGAGCGCAGCGACCGATCTGTTCTACGTGACGACGACGGATGTGGTCGCCAACTGGTCGCTCTTGTCCACCTTTGATATCGTCGAAAAGCTGAACCGGCCGCTCCAATCCCGTTATTTGGTGCTCAATCGCTACCATTCGTCGATCGGGTTCCCGACCTCGGAGCTGGAGGAGATCCTCTCCATGCCAATCGCGGAAACCATCCCGGATATGTATCAGCAGATACAAGGCTTTACGAACCGGGGAATCTCGCTCGTCGAGAGACCCCATCTGAAGATCAACAGGTACTACCGGCGTATTGCACACTTCATCTGTCCGGTTTTTACAAAAAGAGAGCTGGGCAAGGGCTTCAGCTTGCGGGGGGTGTTTACACGTGCGGGTAGAAGAGGCCATTAGGCAAAAGAAGGCGGGTGCGACCGGCGAGGGCCCGGCAGAAGGGCGTGCGCAGGAAACCGTCCAGCTTCCCGAGCTGAAACAGGCTGTCCGCGAGCGAATCATCGAGCAGAACGAAAAGGATCAACAGCTGCTGAGCCAGCCGGAGCTGCTTCGCCAGGTGATCTGGAAAGTGCTTGAAGAGGAGAGCGAGTCCCGCTTCGGCCATGCCCTTCTCACCTTGGAAGAAAAGCGGACAATGGTCGAAGAAATTGTCCAGCAGCTGGTCGGCTACGGAATTATTGATCCGTTGGTGAAGAACGAGCAGATCACAGAGATCATGATCAACGGAATTGAACGGATTTTCATTGAGGAAAAAGGGAGAATGCGCCGGGCGATGACGGAAAAAGGCGCCCCGCTGCAGTTCGAGTCCGAGTCGGAGCTGCTGCACCTGATCGAAAAAATCGTGGCCCCGATCAACCGCAAAGTGGATGAAAGCGATCCGATCGTGGATGCCCGGCTCGCCGACGGTTCGCGCGTAAACGTAGTCATCCGTCCGATCTCGCTGTCCGGGCCGATCGTAACGATTCGGAAGTTTCCTGAAAATCCTTACACCATGCAGGAGCTGGTGGAGCTGGGGGCCCTTTCCCCTCAAATAGCAGAGTGGCTCGAAAAGCTGATTTGTGCCCGGTACAACATCGTGGTTTCCGGGGGAACCGGCTCGGGGAAGACCACGTTTCTCAATGCGCTCAGCATGTTCATTCCGCAGACGGAGCGGGTGATTACGGTAGAGGATGCGGCCGAGCTGAAGGTCACTCATATTGAAAACCTTGTCCGCCTGGAGACGCGGCCGCCCAACGTAGAAGGGAAAGGCGCCATCGCCATTCGCGACCTGGTACGGACAGCGCTCCGGATGCGTCCTGACCGGATTGTCGTCGGGGAGGTCCGCGGAGGAGAGGCCGTTGACATGCTGCAGGCGATGAATACGGGCCACGACGGCTCGCTGACGACGGGCCACGCCAACTCGGCGCGCGACATGCTGTCTCGTCTCGAGACGATGGTACTGATGTCGGGACTGGAACTGCCTCTCCCCGCCATCCGCAGGCAGATTGCCTCTGCGGTAGAGATTATCGTTCACCTGGGCCGCCTTCGCGACGGCTCCCGCAAGGTCCTGCAAATCTCGGAAATCCGTGATTACGTCGATGGCGAAATCGAGTGCGTCGACCTGTTTCGCTGGAGGATGGAAGGCATGGATGAGGACGGTCGGCTGCGGGGGGCTCTCGTTCCGACCGGCGAGCCGGTCATGCAGATGGAGAAATGGCTGTCCAGGGGATACGGAGAAACCATGTTTGAAGCGGAGGAGTTGAGATGCTAGGGACATATGTAGCGGTCATGGTCTCTTTGTACGTATTGCTCCGTTCCTTCATCGAGCTTTTGTACGTGCTGATTTACGGGGAATTTCCGCAAAAAAAGTGGCTGACCCGGCAGTTTGACCGCTTGCGTCATATTGAAACAAAGAAGGAGCGGGCCGGGCTGTCGCGATGGCTGCAACTGGGATCGTCGTCGGATACGAAGCTGCTTGACTATCTCTTGATCGCCGTTTCGGTCGTGTCGCTGTTTTTCTTTGGCATGCTGCTGTTCCAAAACGAGTTTTACGCAGCCTTGTTTGGCGTACTTGGGCTTTTCGTTCCGCGGGCCATAAAGAAAAGAAGGCAGGAAAAACTGCGTCAGATCATGGTTCTCCAGTTTCGCGAGGCGATTTTGTCCATCGCAAGCTCGCTGAAGGCAGGTTCCTCCCTGCAGGTCGCGCTCCTGCGCAGTCAGCAAGACTTGGCGAAGCAGCTCGGCCATAAAAAGGATCGCCCCATGCTGGATGAACTGGAAAAGCTCAATCGGGACATCCATTTTGGCGTATCGCTGGAGGAAGCGCTGCAAAAATTCCGCGATGCGGTCAATCAGGAGGACGTCACGCAATTCGTCAACGCGGCCCTCATCACGAAATCGCGCGGCGGCAACCTGGCCGAGGTCATTCAAAATACGACGATGATGATCACCGACAAGATTACGGTCCAGCAGGAAATCATGGTGGCGACAGCTCAAAAGCGAATGGAGGCAAAAATGCTCACATTCATGCCCCTCGGTATTGTGCTGGCGATCATGGCGCTCAATCCGGGCTATATGCAGCCGATGTACGATTCCTGGGTCGGGTCGTCATTGATGTTCCTAGCCGCTCTGATGCTGGTCGCCAACTACTTCCTCGGCCGCGCCATCACGAAGATCAATATATAGTGGGTGAATGTTTATGCCGACGCTGATTGCCTGCTTCACATTCGTACTGGTCGTCATGCTCTTTTTGCCGACCAAATGGCTGCAGGTGCAAAAAGTAAAAAAGGGCTTTGTCTTTATGTCATCCTACGTGACTTCTTCCACCACTCGAAAAACCGGTCTCGTACACCTCATCACTCCTTTCGTGATGAGCATGATGGCTGCTTTGCGGCTTCGCATCCGTCCGAAACAGCGCAAGGATATCCAAACCAAGCTGATTCACGCAGGGTTGGCCGAGAACTGGACCGTGGAGAATTTCGTAAGCGTCCAGGCGGGATCGGCTGTACTGGCCGGCTTGTACTTTCTGTTTCTGGGCTGGGCAAACGGGAATTCCGACTATTACCTCATCGCCATAGGAGCCGTACTGATTGGATACTTCCTGCCGCAGCAATGGATCAGGCAAAAGATCAAAAGCAGGCAGGAATCGATACGCCGTGAGCTTCCGCATCTGCTAAACGCTGTCGCTATCATGTGCGAGGCGGGACTTCATCTCTTTCCCGCTCTCCGCGAAGTAGCGACTCGCCAAAAGGGAGTGCTCGCCCGGGAGCTGTTGACGGTCGTCAATGATGTGGCCTACGGCGTGGGACAAATCGAGGCTTTGGAGCGGATGGCCGATCGCTGTCAGGTAGAAGAGGTAAGCCGGTTTGTCTCGGCCCTGTCGCAGACGATCGAGCGGGGGGCTTCCGGGATCACCGGCGTGCTTCGCCAGCAAGCCTCGGAGGTGTGGGAGGACCGCAAGAAAAAAGCGCAAAGACTGGGTGCGGAAGCTTCTTTGAAGCTGTTCCTGCCTTTGCTGCTGCTTGCCTTTCCGGCGATGACCATATTTATGCTGGGACCTGTGTTTATTGAGTTGGCTCGGTTTGTCATGAATTAAGCGATTTGTCCATGTACGAACAAGGAGGACTGACAATGAAATTGCTATGGATCATGTCGCCGGCAAAGGGTGTTTTCAAAACAGCGCTGTCCCCGTTTAAGCGCGGCTTGCAGCAGATATACATGAGCTCGGAGATGGTTGTGGACGGCGAAGCTTATCGTCTGGTGGGCATCTATCCAATGTCTGTGCTGCTTCGGATGGAAACGAATTTTGAGAAATTCGCCATCGTGGATCAAACAGGCCGGTTGGTCCCAGACCAGAACGTGACGCAGCGCTGTCTGCGAATGTACCAGTTGATCGTGACACTCGACAACAACGCCGGTTATCTCAAAAAAAATTTGGCTGTCGATCCTCAGTCGTTTGTGCCGATCATCCGGCACGTGGAGGAATTGGGAAAGAAGGTGCTGGATCGTCTCGGGGAGGAGCAGGGGAGAGCGGCACAGGCTCACCTGGATGGCTACAAGCAGTACCTGAAACAAGGAGCACAGCTCGGTGAGCGCATTAACTCATCGGGAAGAGAGGTTTTGCGGCGGCTCGAGCCGATCAAGGCGGGCCAGCCGCTGAGGGAGCAAGAGGTGGCTCAGCTTGACAAAGCGATGCTGGATTTCATGGATGACTCGCGGAAAAGAGTGCTGGTCCTTCTGGAGTCGCATACAGCCCGCACGGAAACAAAGCGACTGCTCTCTGAAGCGCTGGCCCAGAAATGGCTTGGTGCCGGTGAGGAGAAGCTAGCTCAGAACATCGTCGCTTTACTGGAGAATTCCTTTCAGGTGGAGCGGGTCTCAATAGCGGAGCGCGGTGCGCAAACACTTGAGCAGGCAATCTGGACAGCCAAGAACGAAACAAGGGATTTTATCGGCAAGCATACCGCTGATTTGCTGAGGCAAAAATGGCTCCTCGGAGCGGAAGGAAGCAGCATACAGGCATGACTGACCATCCGAGAGGAGCGCGTAGAAAGGGGGGTGGTAGCTGCGATAACAAATACAAAATCTGTTGGAGGAGGTGGATCTCACCCTATACGACCGCATAAAAACCTTCCGGCAAAGCGCTATTCATTCATCCTTGCAAAGTCTTCGATGGAGGTTTTTTTACTAAGCAGGAAGGAAGGTAGATCATGTACAGGTGGTTCAGGAAAAAACAGAGTAGGCGTCTGATCGCCGGTGTGTCTGTTTTCCTCATCGTGCTGCTCAACTTGCTATGGTTTGCCGTGCCTTCAGAGATGGTGTCGGCAAACGAGAAACCCACTCCCAACATGATCAAGGCAGATGAAAAGAACGACGTAAAGCCGGGATCTGGAGCAAACGGGGCAGCACCCGGAGCCTTGCCGGATGGAAAGGGACAGGACGACACTGCCTACAAGGCCGGAAAGACATTCAATAATACATTTACGTATGTACTGGAGGTCGCCAAGGCAGTAGAGAGCATCAGCAGCTCCCCGAGCGGAGGCAACATCATTGTGGGAACCCTCGGCGTCGTAGCCTCCGGGTCAAAGATTTTCAACGAAGCAGGAGATACCCACTGGAGCGTGCAGCTGATCGAGAAAGGGATAGACCCTGCTCTCAAGGCTGTGGAATTCCGGGCAGCTTTCAACTATCAAACCGTGTTTACAGGCGCAGTCAATACCGCCGCGAATGTAAGCTGGTGGACGAAGCTGAAAAACGAGTTCGCCTGGACGACGCTGCAAAACGGGCCAGCCAGCGTTTTTCTGGCCAAAGTCGGGGCGCCGTTCGCCGCGATTTCCGCTGGATTCGGTGTGTATGATGTCGTTCAGGGAGCGAAGAACAACGACGGCTGGAAAATCGCAGAGGGCTCCGTCGATATCATCGGAGGTCTTGCCGGAGTGGCGTTGCCGTTCCTGCTTGCGACGCCTGCTGCACCGATCGTGGCGGGGATTGCACTTGGAGCGGCAGTCGTGTCCACAGCTCTGAAGTATCGGAAAGAAATTGCCGCAGCCGCCAAATGGGTGTGGAACAAAGGCAAAGAATTGGGCCGATACGCATGGAACGCGACGAAAAACTTTGCCGCAAATACGTGGTCCGCAATAAAGAAGACAGCGAGCCAGACTTGGAGTGCAACAAAGCAGGCTGCAAGCAGGGCGTGGGCCGCGACGAAGAAGACAGCTAGTCGTGCTTGGGCCGCGACGAAGAAGACAGCGAGCCGTGCTTGGGCCGCAACGAAGAAGACAGCGAGCCGTGCTTGGGCTGCGACGAAGAAGACAGCGAGCCGTGCTTGGTCTGCAACGAAGAAAACAGCGAGCCGCGCATGGTCCGCAACGAAGAAAACAGCGAGCCGCGCATGGTCCGCAACGAAGAAAACAGCGAGCCGCGCATGGTCCGCAACGAAGAAGACAGCGAGCCGCGCATGGTCCGCAACGAAAAAGACAGCGAGCCGCGCATGGTCCGCAACGAAAAAGACAGCGAGCCGCGCATGGTCCGCAACGAAGAAGACAGCGAGCCGCGCATGGTCCGCAACGAAGAAGACAGCGAGCCGCGCATGGTCCGCAACGAAGAAGACAGCGAGCCGCGCATGGTCCGCAACGAAGAAGACAGCAAGCCGTGCCTGGTCTGCAACGAAGAAGACAGCGAGCCGCGCATGGTCTGCAACGAAAAAGACAGCGAGCCGCGCATGGTCCGCAACGAAGAAGACAGCGAGCCGCGCATGGTCCGCAACGAAGAAGACAGCAAGCCGTGCTTGGTCCTCGACAAAGAAGACAGCAAGCCGTGCATGGTCTGCAACGAAGAAGACAGCAAGCCGTGCTTGGTCTGCAACGAAGAAGACAGCGAGCCATGCTTGGTCTTCGACGAAGAAGACGGCGAACCGCGCATGGTCTTCGACGAAGAAGACAGCAAGCCGGGCGTGGAGCTCGACACGCAAGGCAGCCAGCTCTGCACGAAACGCAATCGGAGGCTTCTTCAGCAATGTACGAAAGTCATTTGGTTGAGTCGACCGGATGATGGAAAGGACGTTACCATGCAACTGAAAAAGATAAGCAGCATCATGATGGCGACGTGCCTGCTCCTCTTTCTCGCCGCTTGCGGCGGGGAGAGCAGCACGTCCGCCCCTGCTACCGGACCGGAGAACGGAGCTGACCGGAAGCTTCAGTATCGCGCTGAACAACTGGCGAATCTGCAGCAAGAAGATCTGGAGGAGCGGATAAAGCAGTTGGAAGCGGTAAAGGATCAGCTAAAAGCAAAAAGGGATGAAATCATCGGCCAAGGCGGAAAGTGGGTCGAATCGAAGCTTTCCGTATTGGAGCATCAAGAACCATTTCGAACAGAGGAAATGAAAAAATATTTGACGACACTGATGGATCTCTATCTGCCGCTGGCTGAAGGCAGCGTGGATGTCGTTCCAGTGACGGCAGCCTACCAGGAGGACGGCTCGCTTCTCGCGGTGATGCTGCTGCGAAATGGCGTACCAGGGAAAACACTGACGTCTGCCGATCTTTCGAAAGCTGTGCTGACGATTTACCAAGCAGATGGACAAAAGGTAGTCGAGGTTCCGTTTGCTCCGAATGCTCAGGACATTGGCAGTCTTTCGACAGGAGACGCACGTCCGCTCAGCATCGTCGTTGACAAGAAGGACGTTCTGAACAGCAATTATTCATTCCAGCAGGAAGGGTATGTTTTCACACTGCAAGGCTTCTAAATCAATCAACCATTCAATGGAGGGATTCGCAATGAAACAAGCACTGGTGAAATTTTGGAAAGAAGAAGAAGGACAGGCGCTCAGCGAGTACGGCTTGATTCTCGGCATTATCGCGATTGCCGCCATCGCTGGCCTGGTCGCCATGAAGGATAAGATTGTCAAAGTATTTAAAGATATTGCTGACGGTCTTGGCAAGGGCAGCTGAGTTTGGAAATGTTCACGTACGGTCTTTGTCTGTTCGGTCTGACGATCGCGCTTATCTTTGACGTGTGGAAATATCGAATCCCCAACCTGTTGACGGTATCGCTCGCGCTGGCCGGACTGGCAAACGGCACCATTCTGTACGGCTGGTCCGGCTTCGTGGAGCATCTTTTGGGCTTGCTGGCCGGACTTGGAATATTTCTTGTCCCTTACCTGATGGGAGCCTTTGGCGCCGGAGATGTAAAAATGATGGGCAGCATCGGTGCGGTCATGGGTCTTCCCTTTATCGTCACCAACAGTTTTGTCGTGATCGCAGTCGGCGGAGTCATCGCAGCCGGGATCGTTGTCGCTGCGCGAGGCTTTAAAGGGACATGCGAGTTGCTCTATCTCTTTATTGTCTATTTGTGTAGCGGAAAGCTGAAGGACTTTTTACATGTGCTGAAAGATCGCTCCCAGCCGGTATTTCCGTACGGCATCGCAATATTTATCGGAACGGTGGTGACCATGTATTGGGGATCCGCAATCGTCTGAGACAACTTGTCAAAAGAGAAGAAGGGCAGGCCATCACGGAATTTGCGATTGTCCTGCCTGTCATGATCCTGCTGATCACGGGCATCCTCGTTTTTGGACATATGATGTACGCCAAAACCCTCGTGGTCTTGTCTGCCAGCCAGGGAGCGCGGGTGGGCGGCGCTGTCTGGGATGATGAGGGGGCAGGAGCCGCGCGGGCCAAAATCCGCAACACCGCCCTGTCCATTCTAACGAACGGCCTGAGCGGGTCTCACGATGTCCAGATCCGGGAAACGGGAAATGACATCAGCGTGACAGTCACTTATGACTACCCGGTGACGATCCCGATCATCAGCGCGTTTTTCTCCAATCCTGTTGTAAAGCTTGAGCATACGGCTGTCTATAAAGTGCTATAGCGGTGGGACAAAAATCCTGAGCAGGAAAGAATGAGGTCAGATGAAAATACCAGCGAAGTGGAAAAAGGAATGGAAACGAAAGTGGGGCCGGTGGAAACGGGACGAAAAGGGCGGCGCCCTGGTGCTGTTCGCCGCTTTTCTTCCTGTCCTTGTGGCTGTGGCCGGGCTGGTCATTGACACCGGGGTGATCGCCTATCATCAGGCGAAGCTGTCCGAGGCCACTGACGCTGCTGCCTGGGCGGGACTGGATTCGTATGACCGCGATCTCTGGAATGTAGAGCCGCCCGAAGAACCGCGGGTCGTGCTTGTACCGGGCGAAGCACGGTCGCTAGCAGCCAGCTACCTGGCGATCAATTATCCCCAGGCTCAGCTTACCGGTGTAGAGGTGAGCGGTGGCACCATTGTCGTGAAAGCGGAAGCGGAGTGCCAGTTTTTCTTCATGAAAATGTTTGGCATCCAGGGGACCACCTTGTCCGCATCTGCGGAGGCGAGGATGGAAGAGTAAAGGACGGCCACCCGCGACCGTCCGTACAAGATACGGTATTACATTCTGCTGCTCTCCTCTTGGTATACGTCGAAATCGAATGCTTCTTTTCTTGTGCGAAGCTCCAGGTACAGCAGGTAGTAGGCGGCGCCCTCAAACGGCAATATCAGCATTTCGCGTATGAGGAAGAGCAGGAAGGCTATCGCCGGCTGACTGGCAATTGCCGGAAACAAAAAGCCGGGCAAGTATTGCAATACTGCTCTCACGACGGCAAAGATCAGGATGATGCCCAGGACGCGAAGCGTGGAGCCCTTTACCAAAAAGAGACTTCGCTTCAGTGCCGCGATCGCCCCCATCCCTTCAAAGGCGATCACCTGAGGAAAGACGGTAAACCAGATCATGAGCAAAATGCCCGGAATAATCAGCAGTAGCGTACCCAATGCCACCCCTGCAAATTCAAGCAGGCTGGCAAGGATAACGACGGGCACCAGGCTGCCAAAGGCCGTCAGCGCCTGAAGCTGCTGATCCCATTGTGTTCCCAAATGAGATCGTTTCAAAACGATTCCCATGTAGACGAAATAGAGGGACAGCAGAATGCCGTTGACCGGCGTCATGATCAGCGGGCTGAACGCTTCCTTCAACTGCTGGGACTGTGCCCATCCTGTCAGCGCTTGCTCTGACCAAAAGAGAAGGGAAACGATCAGGAACAGGAAGGGAAACTGGCTGAGCCAGATCCGTTTCCCCGTTTTCAGACTATGGCCCAGAAGAACTGAAATGGGCTGAGGTTGGATATTCGATGGCTGAATGATCATGGTCACGATTCCTTTCGTTAGCTTGTAATTTCCAGTCGATCGCCTATTTCAGTCTGCGTGTTGCGGATCGTATGGGCAGGCAGTTCGATAACATAGGCCGCCCTTTTTATAAACGGAGTATACCGCCATGGTTGCAGCTCCTCCATGAGATGGACGATCTCGCCGTGTTGATCGACAAACAGACAGTCAATGGAAAAACGCATAAACCAGGTATGGACAGCCTTGCACGGGTTTATGATCAATGCCTGTCCCTCCGGGAGCGTGCTTCTCCCGAGCAAGCCGAGCATCCTTGTGACCGACGTGTCGGCACATTTGGCCTGCTGTGCGATCATTCTGTTTTTCGTTGCATTCCAAATCTTCATAAACGCCCCTCCGGGCTGGATATTTTGCCCAATCTGGCATTTGTTCTACATCATAACAATTCTGGATTTTTCTATCAAGCCCATTGAGACGAGGCGGGATGACGAAAGGAAACGATTCAGACATGGCATGGAAAAAGTGGATGCGCATTCTCTTTCCGGAGCTTCAACTGCTTGACCATATACGGGAGCGAGGGTTTTCGGGGAAAAAGGCAGAGCGTCAGCAACAGCCCGAAACATCGCCATTTCGGCAGAGCGGGATGGCCGGGCAAAGCCAATCGCTAGCCTCGTCTGCGGGAAAAGAGACCTTTGGCCCTTTGGCCAGCGGAAGAGAGGCAGTGGCAGATACCGTCCGGGGGTGGAACAAGCATGCCTGGGTCCGGTCCCGGGCCGAGCTGGATGATCTTTTCCCGGCCATCATCGAAGAGGTTAACGGGCAAATCAACCGGCAGGAGCCGTTCGTCTACGAAGTGGCGATCGCCTACAAAAAAAGCTTTTTGCTTCGGGAAAGCGGAAAAGTCCAGCACAGGCTCCTGCTGGCCGGACCCGAAGGGACGGGCAAGCTGCGAACATTATCTTTGCTGCTCGATCAGTTTTGCCGAAAGCGGCTGTTGCCGTACGGCCACGTCACGACGGTCGATTTGGACAGATATGGTGAGCGGGAGGCACATACGCTGTTTCTCCTCGACTGTGCAAATGCCTTTCGGGACGGAATCGGGACGGTTTGCTTCAGAGGCATTGAGCGGGCTGGCCCGGAAATCGTCCAGTACGTTACGAAGCTGTTTGCAGATGGCTTGATCCGGACTCCGGAGGGGGGACAGATAGAGGCCTCCGACTACTTCCTGGTCCTCCATGTGGACCAGCCGTCTCCCAAAAGCGAAACAGCAGGAGCCGCTGAACAAATGGAGCGAAGGACGCTGGAGAAAATGATTTCGCCAGCCGTTCCGCAAGCCCTGGTAAAAAGTCTGGATACGTGCGCGTTCACTGCTGCCCCCGGCCTTGATACTCTGGCGAAGCTGCTGGGAGAAAGGTGTCTGGCGCAAGCAGAAAGGCTCGAAGCGGATATCCGGCTGACCCTTTCTTTTGAAGAGTCCGTTTTTCAAGAGCTCGCCAAACAGGTAGAACAGACAAAACGGTACGAGAAGGCGATTGAGGAATGGGTCACACATGTATTTACCCCGCAATTGCTGGACTGGAGAGCGAGAGGAGTGCTTCGTTCCGATCAGGAGGCGCTGGTGGCTTTCCGGGAGGGAGAGCTCGTTCTCGTCAGCGGAGCGGTCAGCTTGCCGCTGCCGGGTTTGGCGAGAGGGCAGGAGCAGGAGCTTTCAGAAGCTTTGCTGGAGCTGGAGCAGTTGACCGGATTGGACGCCGTTAAGAAATTCGTTCGAGAATGCCTGGATGTCGTGACGGCTGAAAAAAAGCGAAGCCTGACAGGCCAAACGAAGCTTCCCATGTCGATGCACATGGTGTTCTCAGGCAATCCGGGTACGGGAAAAACAACCGTAGCCAGGCTCGTGGCCCGCATCTGGAAAAGCATGGGGCTGCTGTCGGGCGGTCAGTTGGTCGAGGTGACCAGACAGGATCTCGTAGGCGAGTATATCGGCTCCACAGCCGCCAAAACCGCAGAAAGGATAAAGGAGGCGATTGGCGGCGTGCTGTTTATTGATGAGGCATACACACTGTCCCGGGACCCTGCCGATCTGTACGGCCGGGAAGCCATCGATACACTGGTCAAAGCGATGGAGGACCACCGGGACCAGATGATCGTTATCCTGGCCGGCTATACACGGGAGATGGACGCCTTTCTGAAAGTGAATCCCGGTCTTCGCTCCCGCTTTCCGCTGCAGATCGAATTCCCCGACTACACGCCGGAAGAGATGGCGGAGCTTCTGGAGAGAATGGTAATCGGCCGCGGGTACGAAATCCATCCCGATGCCCGTCAGCATTTGCTCGGAATGATTGAAGGCAAGCAGGTACGGGGCCGAAGCGATACCGGAAACGGGCGTCTGGTTCGCAACCTGTTTGAGGAAGCTGTCAGGAGGCAATCAGCTCGTCTGGCCCAGTTGGAAGCGGGGGCGGAAGAGTGGAGGTGGCTGCGAGCTGAAGACTGGGGCATCGGTGATAAGGAGCGCGGTACTGCAGAGAACATAATGGCCGAGCTGGAGGAGGAACTGGCTGCCGTCGTGGGATTGGAGCCGGTCAAATACATGGTCAGGTCTTTGGCGGCACAAATCCAGATCGCACAGCGGCGGAAAGCGGCCGGAATACCCGATGCGGCGGGACAGACGCTGCACATGATTTTCCAAGGGAATCCCGGAACAGGCAAGACGACGGTGGCCCGGATCATTGCGCGGCAGTTGTATCGATTGGGCGTAATCAAGCGGGATGAGCTGATTGAAACGGATCGCTCCGGGCTCGTCGCCGGTTATGTGGGGCAAACGGCACTCAAAACGCGGGAAGTCATCGAGCGTGCGCTGGGGGGTGTGCTCTTTATCGATGAAGCATACGCACTGGCGGGGGCCGAAGGTGACTTTGGCCGGGAAGCGATCGACACGCTGGTCAAGGCGATGGATGATTTTCGCGACAGTCTCGTCGTCATTCTGGCAGGCTACGGCGAGGATATGACCGGGTTTTTGGCAAGCAATCCCGGCTTGCGTTCACGGTTTCCGACGATCATTGAGTTTCCGGATTATACACCTGATGAATTGCTGCAAATCACCCGGCAATTGTTGGCGCAGCGAGGCTATGAGGCTTCTGCTGCGGCAGAGCGAGCCATGCGGCAGCAGTTTGTTCAGACGCAAGGGGACAAGATGGCGGGGAACGGACGCTTTGCCAGGAATCTGTGTGAACGGGCAATACGCTCGCACGCCATGCGCCTGAGCCGAAACAAACACGCAACCATACAAGAGCTGACCATGTTGGAAGAATGCGATGTGGTGGAGGAGGCTATCTATGAAAGCAGCTAAGGCGATGTTCGCGGTCTGTTTCTATCTGCTCCTGCTCCCCTGTGTACTGATCCTGGTCACCATGCCGCTGTTCTCTATCCTCGACATGATCGAGGTAGCCAAGTACGAGGCTCCCCGTCTGGGGTATCCCCTGATTGTGCTGGGAGTGATCGGCGGACTGCTGTTCGCATCCGTCCGGGTGGGAGCCTTGCGAACCTTGTACCGAAAATACCCGGTTTTGCTGCCTTTCCTGCATATCGCTTACTTTATGGCGATTGGAACATCTGCAGGTCTGGAAGTGATGAACCAGTGGGCAGACAGCTTGTTGTTTCCGAAGTGGCTGGCGATAGGAGGAGCGGTCGTGATTGTTCTGGTGACCCGGGTCTTCTTGTCTTACTGGTACTGCAAATATCCGATTAGTCTCACCGTGAGAAAGCAGGGGTGATGCAAGTGGAAGAGTCGCGCCGCATGTCAAGCAAGTCGGAGACGAGGGGAGATGCGCCTCGGTCATACGCTCCGGACAGCAGAAGCAAACCCGAGCCCCATGATGCGGTCCCCGGCGAAAAAGGAATCGGAAAATCATTTTTGCTGGCAACCATTTTGATTGCCGCGGCCGTCTTCTTTACGGGGGGACAACTGCCGGAGGGGGATGCCGCTCAGATCGTCAATAGCCGGGTCAGCACGTCCGTCGCAGCCGGTGAACAGTTGTTTGCCGAAGAGAATACGGCCGGTTTGGAAGCGAAGGATTTTGTCGTAGAGAGCCCTGCCGACGAAGCGGGGGAGGCAACCATGCTGATTTGGGATTTCAACGCCGAAGACGGAGATCAGATCGAGATCCTTGTCAATGGAAAGTCGGTATACCCCGTACTTACTTTGACGAATCAGCCGGCAGCGATCAGCGTTCCCGTCCCGAGCGTAGTGACGGTAAAAGGCCTAAAAGATGCCGGAGGAGGCATTTCGTACGCTGTGAAGCTTCCTCAGTCCGGTCTTGCTTACTTTAACGCCGTTTCTGTTCAAGGTGTAAATACCTATACGATAAACCTGAAGAATTAGGGGGTGCCACCATGTCCATACAATCGAATACCGGGGAGCCTACTACCCATTACATCAAAGTCGTACCGGCTGAATTGGAGCTGCATCCCGGTCAAACCGCACAGTTGAAGGCGTACCTCGTCTGGATGGATGGACGGGAGGAGGACATTACTGAGCAAGTACGCTGGAGCACAGATCAGCCACAGATTGGCACAGTAACCAAGGCAGGTGCTGTAACTGTAGGTGTGGTCGGAAACATGGTCGTCCTGGCCCAGTATGAGGGGCAGCGGACGGAAACGCACATCCAGGTGACGGCCGCCGCCGGACCAGTCAAAAAAAAGAAGAGCTGGGGCAATCGCAAAAGCCTGATCATCGGAGGAGCGATCGTGGCAGTCACGCTGATTATTAACGGCGTCGCCCTGTCCCAGATGAGCGGCGGAAAAGGCGATTCGGCAAGTGCCCAGCCAGAACCCGCTCCGGCCAGCCAGACCTCCGAGAGCAAAGAACTGCCAGCAGAGGAGACGGAGGAGTTCAATGCCTACAGCCCGGCAACCGACGGAGATAGAAAAGATATGCGCTCGTCCCTGTTTGGATTTGCCAAGGAAAAGGCAGTTGCAGCCATAGAGACAGCGTCGAGTCTCAGCGGGCAGGGGAAAGAGCTGGTTCCATCTGTTCCCCCAATGCCGCAGCCAGAGCTGCCAGCGGAACAGGCGGTACAACCGCCAGCAGAAGCGGCAGCGACGCCCAGCCCGGCGGCGACAGCGGAGACTGCCGCAAAAGCCGCTCCTCCGACAGTCGCAAAAAAAGAAGCCGCCCCCAGACCGAAGAAAGAAAGCCCAAAAAAGCAAAGCAAGCCGACTCCTAGCGTACAGCCGCAACCACAACCAGCAAAGCCCAGTCAGGTTGCAGCAAAGCCCGCCCAGCCAAAGCCGCAGCCAAAAGCCGCACCAGCCCCTGTGCTTGTACCGGTCCAGCAGAACGGGAAATGGGGCTATGTCAAACAGATCAATCCGTTTGACAAGGAGCTGGCGATTGCGTATCAATTCGACCATGCGACAAGCTTTTCCGAAGGGCTCGCTGTCGTGAAAAAGGGCGGGAAGTTCGGGTACATCAACGCCGAGGGAAGCCTCGTCATCGATTGCCAGTACGAGTACGCCACGCCTTTTAAAAATGGCGTCGCCACAGTCAAACAGAACGGGAAGCTGATCCAGATCGATAAAACAGGAGCAGTCCACAAGTAAACGGAAATCCGATAATCGCATGGTATTCCCGTCCGTCAGCATCAGCACGATCACTTACCTAGGGAAAATGTTGCCCGAAGCATTATTTGGAAAGGAGTACTGAGAAATGTACAAACGTTATCTTGCCTGGATCGTTATGTTCGGTCTGTTCGTCCAAAGCTTTTTTGTCCCCGGCGCTTCTGCGGCTCCCGTATACTATGAGGATATTCAGGGGCATTGGGCCCAAAAGGAAATCGAGGAACTGAGCGCACTGAATGTTTACCGCCTCAAGTACGGGTATTTTCATCCGGACAATCCGGTTACCAGGGGCGAAGCGCTGGCTTTGCTGAACCGGGTGCTGGAAGGCATCTATGGTCCCTTGGAAACAGCCAAGCCAAATACGCATGTGGATCAACGGTTCTCTTATAAACAGGAAACGGAACAACTCCTTGCCAATATGCGCGCCATGCTAGACATACAAACCGGATTTGTCAATTCCTTCGATCCGGGAGAAAGCATGCTGTACTACCTGCACTTATCCGAACGTGGAGGTATGAAGCAGCCACAGAAGAACAACATCGACTGGTGGCTGTCCTCCGATTATTTGCAAAAGCCGTTGACCAGAGAAGAAGCGAGCATGATCCTGTTCCATGTCCTGGCTCCTTACAAAATGCGGGCGACAACCCTCAAGCTGGATGAAGTGAAGCCTTACTATACGGGCTACTATCTGTGGAAGCACGATCCCAAATACGAGGATACGGCATCGCCCTATGCGGCAGCGATTTCCGAATTCTATCTCTTTAACGCAGACAAAAATTTTGACCCGAAAAAACAAATGACACGAGCGCAGTTTGCCATCGTCCTGAAACGCTTGCATGATCTTTGGAAACGCGATACGCCTCAGCAGTTCAAGGAAACGCAGCTTCGCCAGAAAAACATCGTCAACCTCTTCCTCACCGCCGCCAATCAGGCGTATGTCCAGAAGGACCCGTCGCGGATCGGGCAGTTTTTCAGCAAGGACGCCCAAGAGTCACTGGAAGAGATCGCTCCGCTCCCTCTGCATGATTACAGCGGCAGCCTGGTGGTCAGGAAAGATGACAGCAATCCGAAGCGATTGTGGGTGACAGGAAGCTATCAGCATACGCTGACAGGAAATTATCAGGTGGAATACTCTTTGGAACAGGAAGAATCAAGCCCGTATGGCTGGAAGATCGTAAGAGTAAATTACCAGCAGAAGTAGTTGGGAATTTGTAGGGGGATTGGTCAGGCGCTGGCTTTAGCAGTTGCAGTCCAGGTGAAAAATGCAATGGCTGCACATCCAACTAAAGCGATAAACAGCGATTGACCCGTAAAGCGAGCAAAAGAAGCGGACGGCCCATTCGAGAGCTGTCCGCTTTTCATTTTTCATCTTCTGCGGGAAACCGGGATGATTTGATCACGGGGATAGCGAATATTCCGGAAAAGGCAAAGGAGAGGTGCAAATGACAGAATCAACGGAAAGGGACTGCTTTCAAAGATTGGTTCAAAGGCTTGAACCCCAAAGCAAGCTGGTTCGCTCCTGGGAGTTGAAAGGCGGTGTCTCAGCGCAGGTGACGGCGCTTGAAATCGAGCAGCTTGACGGCAAAAGGAAAAAAATGGTTGTGCGCCGGCACGGTGCGGCAGACATTTCACAGAATCCCCATGTGGCAGCAGATGAATTCAAGCTGATGGAACTCCTGAAGTCTGTGGGGGTGGCCGCGCCAGTGCCATTTTTCCTGGATCAATCAGGCGAGATTTTTTCCACGCCGTACGTCGTGATTGAATACATCGAGGGAAAGACTGAGTTCACTCCTGCCGATGTGACCGACCACGTTTTCCAGCTAGCTGCGCAGCTTTCCAGGATTCATAGTGTGGACGTCTCGAAGCTGGATTTGTCCTTTTTGCCCAAACTGGAGAAAGCATGTACCGAGAAAATCGAAAAACGGCCGGCAATCACAGATGAATCGCTGGGTGAGGGACGCATTCGGGATGTTCTGGAGGCAGTTTGGCCATTTCCTTCGCGGAATCCATGCGTACTGCTGCATGGAGATTTTTGGCCAGGAAATGTAATGTGGAGGGACGGACAGCTTGCTGCAGTGATCGACTGGGAGGACGCGCAGCTCGGAGATCCGCTCGCGGATGTTGCCAACGCCAGACTGGAGATTCTGTGGGCATTCGGCATCGAGGCGATGCTTCGTTTTACCGGTCGCTATCAATCCTTGACGAAGTTCGATTTTACAGACCTGTCTTACTGGGATCTGTTCGCAGCTTTGCGCCCGGCTTCCAAAATATCCGACTGGGGACTCGATGCGTCTACGGAACAAAAGATGCGGGAGGAGCACAGTTGGTTTGTCGCCCAGGCATTTGAAAAGATAGGGACAGGGAAGGGGAAAAAATCCTAGTTGACAGGTTTGAAAGCAGCCATTATATTCTGTATATACAAAAGGTTTTGATATGAGAATATGAACTCTTATCCAGAGAAGGCTGAGGGACTGGCCCAATGAAGCCCGGCAACCTAGCGCAAAGGAACACGTTTCTTTTGAGCCAAGGTGCTAACTCCTACAGGTAGCGATACCTGACAGATGAGAGGCGAAAATCCGCTGATTTAAGCCTCTTTCATCTGGAAAGAGGCTTTTTTGATGGAGCAAATGGATGTCGATTCCGGTTCAAAACCGCAGAACAGCGTACCGTGTTACTTTAAAAAGGGGGTTTTCCGATATGAAAAAGAAGTTTAGTTTGATTGGATCGCTTATCCTTTCTGTGTCTCTTTTGCTGACAGCTTGCGGCGGGGGCAACAGCGCGTCTTCCGGAAACGGCGGAGCGGGTGGCGGCTCCGGCGAGAAAGCAAAACGGATCGCGCTCGTGATGCGGCAAAACGTAGGCACATTCTCGGCTCAGTACATTGCCGGCGTCAAAGCCGAAGTAGAAAAGAACGGCGGAGAGCTGACTGTTTTCAACGCAGATACCGATCTGTCCAAAATGGCTTCCAACCTGGATGCGGCGGTCAACCAGCGTTTCGACGGCATTCTGATTGACCACGGCACTGCAGAAGCACTGCAGCAAGGAGCAGAAAAGGCTGTGAAGCAAAACATCCCGCTCGTGCTGTTTGATACAGACATCAAGCTTCCCGGGGTTCCTGTAGTAGAGCAGGATGACCAGAAGCTGGCTGAGCTTAGCCTGGAGAAGCTGGCTGAAGATACCGGCGGCAAAGGAAACATCGTGAAAATTTGGGTGGCTGGCTTTGCACCGATGGAAAAACGCCAGATCACGTACGAAGCCTTTTTGAAGAAATATCCGGATATCAAGGAGGTTGCCGCTTTCGGCAGCGCCACCAACAACACCGCGCTGGATACGCAATCGCAGATGGAAGCCATTCTGAAGAAGTATCCAAACAAAGGAGATATTACAGCGGTCTGGGCTTCCTGGGATGAGTTCGCCAAAGGAGCGACCCGCGCCATTCAGCAAGCCGGCCGTACCGAGATCAAAGTATACTCGATCGATTTGAGCGACGAAGACCTGCAGCTCATGCAGGATCCCTCTACCTCGTGGGTAGCGACTGCAGCGGTAGACCCGGGCAACATCGGACGGATTCAAGCCCAAACCGTCTTCAAAAAAATCAACGGCGAGCAGGTGCCGGACAGCGTCAAACTGAATCCTGTGCTGGTCAAGCGAGACGATTTGCCGACGGACAAGAAAATCACGATGGGAGATCTCTCCCAGTACGTGAAAGAATGGGGCAAGTAATCCTGCATAGATGGTGTAGCGTAATCCCGTTGATCATCCATCAACGGGATTCTTCCTTAATAAGGGGGGACAGAAAATGACGACTTTGCAGATGAACGGCATCATGAAGCAGTTCTCTGGCGTACCCGCGCTCCGTTCCGTCGATTTCGAAGTGAAAGCGGGAGAAGTTCACGCTCTGCTCGGAGCCAACGGAGCGGGGAAGAGCACGCTGATGAAGATTTTGACGGGAGCCTATGTGGCGGACGGAGGCTCCATTGTGATTGATGGCAGGGAGGCCGCGATCCAGTCGCCGCAGGATGCCAAAGCGCTCGGGATTCAATGCGTCTATCAGGAAGTGGATACGGCGCTGATCCCGTACCTCAGTGTAGCGGAAAACATATTGCTCGATCGCCAAATCCAAGCAAAGGGCTTGATCAGCTGGCGCCGCTTGTATGAAGAGGCGGAAGCGATTCTCGCAAGGTTTGGCTTTTCCATTCCTGTGAAAAAGCAGGTGGAAGCCTGTACGCTGTCCGAAAAGCAGCTGATCCTGATCGCCCGGGCGACGGTACAGCAGGCCCGATTCATTATTTTTGACGAACCGACAGCTCCGCTCAGCAACACGGAAACAGAGCGGCTGTTTCAGATCATCGAGCAGTGCAAGCAAGCGGGGTTGGGCATTATCTACATCTCCCACCGGCTGCCGGAAATTTTTCAAATCTGCGACCGGATCACCGTCATGCGCGATGGACAACGGATCTCTACCAAAGAGACGGCGGACACAACGATGGACGAGGTCATCGCCGCGATGCTGGGCAAGACATTCTCCGAGGAGTTCCCGAAGACCCAGGTGCCGATCGGCGAGACCATCCTGGAAGTGAAAAACGCCAGAGGAGGCAAGGTTCGCCGAGCGGACCTGCATGTGCGCGAGGGAGAAATCGTCGGTGTCGTCGGCCTGGTTGGAGCAGGGAAGACGGAGCTGGCACGTCTGCTGTTCGGCGCGGATGAGTGGGAGGATGGCAAGCTGATTGTAAACGGCAGGGTTTTGCGGCTTCGCACGCCGAAAGAGGCAGTCGAGGCGGGGATCGTCCTCGTGCCGGAGGAGCGCCGCAAGGAAGGGATATTCGTAGAGGAGTCGGTCGCCCGCAATCTGTCGGTGGCTACCCTGGCCAAATGGTCGCCAAAGGGCTTTGTGAAGCAAAGACTGGAGTCGGAGCAAGCCGAGAAGATCGTCCGAAAACTGGGGGTAAAGACAGCGGGCATCCGTCAGCCTGTCGGCCACTTGAGCGGGGGAAACCAGCAGAAGGTCGCTATCGGAAAATGGCTGGATACGGATGCGCGCATCTTTATGTTCGACGAGCCGACGAAGGGTGTGGACATCGGGGCGAAAAGCGACATATACCGCCTGATCGGCTCGCTCGCCGCGGAGAAAAAAGGCATCCTGTATTTTTCCTGCGAGTTTCCCGAGGTGCTGGGGATTGCGGACCGGATCCTCGTCATGTTCGAGGGACAAATCGTAAAAGAGCTGAGCCGGGAAGAAGCGACCCAGGAGTCAATCATGTATTACGCAAGCGGGGGTGAATAAGATGGAAGCAAAAAAATACAGCTTGTTTGATTTTGTTTATAAATACGGAACAGTTGCCGTGATCGCCATCGTCATCCTGCTTTTTAGCCTGACCAATCCTTATTTCTTTACCTATGCCAACATCACGGATATTTTGCGCTCCATCTCCATCGTCACATTTGTGGCCGTCGGTGTTACGTTTTCCTTGATTGTCGGCGGATTCGACCTGTCTGTCGGTTCGACCGTCTCCTTGACTACCGTTGTCTCCGCATCGATGATGGTCTGGTACGAACAAGGAGCGGTCGCGACATTGGCGGTTCCGATCGTTCTGGCCGTTCTGGTGGGCTTGATCAACGCGCTGTTGGTCGTGAAGATTCGGATTCCCGACCTGTTGGCGACCTTGGCGATGCTGTACATCGTAAACGGCGTCCATATGACCTATTCAAAGGGCTACTCGATCTACGCCAATATGCCGATGGAGGACGGGACGACTGCTCCGGGCAAATTTCAGGAATGGTTTCTCTGGCTGGGGCAAGGCGAGATTCTCTCCGTACCGGTGCCTGTGCTGCTTACCTTTTTGCTGGTGGCGGTCACGCATATTTATTTGACCTATACGAGACAAGGGCGCATGCTTTATATGACCGGAGGGAATGTGGAAGCGGCACGGCTCTCCGGAATACCCGTGAACCGGTACCGGACGCTTGCTTACGTGCTCTCTGCCCTGTTTGCCGGACTCGGAGGGATGCTCTTGGCTGCGCGAATCGGAACCGGTCAGGTGAGCAGCGGAGGCTCCATGCTGATGGATGCGGTGGCCGCGGCGTTTGTCGGTTTCTCTGTATTTGGCGCAGGCAAGCCCAATGTATTCGGCACCTTCGTCGGGGCCATCCTGATCGGTGTCCTGCTGAACGGCATGACGATGCTGAATCTTCCTTATTATGCGTATGACATCATTAAAGGAATTGTCCTGGCGCTGGCATTGGCAGTCACGTACTATCAATTGCGCAGAAAGCGGGCGTAGGAAGGATTGGAGTCAATCCTTTGCTGACTTGGAAGCCAAATGAAAGTCGCTACATACAGGGCGCAGCAGAAGAAGCCTGTTTTCAGCGGCTCACTTTAGGCTGTGCCCTGTAGCGGTTTTGCCGACCAACATCTCCAGAGTGTTACACATTCGTATGTGGCATGAAATTCCCTCTCTAATGGTTTCGCAGGCAATTTTTGCATAAAGCTACCCCCGCAGGAAGATATTACATATGTGCAACCAAAAAACGTGCAAGCAAGCTATTTGACTGAAAGCGGGGGAATGCAATGAGTGATGTTCATCAGGAACGAGGAGCGTCAGCGGAAGGAGAGAACGGGACCTCGGTAATGGGTGCCGGCGGCGTATACGACAAAAGAATGACTGCGGGGGAGGGCGAAGATTCTCTCACCAACCGGCAAGGACACCCCATTACGGACAATCAGAACATGAGGACGGTGGGCAGAAGAGGCCCCACGACACTGGAGAACTACGATTTTCTGGAAAAAATCACCCATTTTGACAGGGAACGCATTCCGGAGAGGGTCGTTCATGCGCGCGGGACAGGTGCCCATGGCTATTTTGAAGCGTACGGCAAAGTGGGAGACGAGCCTATAGCCAAGTACACCAGGGCCAAGCTGTTTCAGGAAGCGGGCAAGCGCACACCCGTGTTTGTCCGGTTTTCCACGGTCACCCACGGCATCCACTCGCCGGAGACATTGCGCGATCCGCGCGGCTTTGCCGTCAAATTCTATACGGAAGACGGCAACTGGGATCTGGTAGGCAACAACCTGAAAGTGTTTTTCATTCGGGATGCGATGAAGTTTCCGGACCTGATTCACGCGTTCAAACCGGACCCGGTGACCAATATTCAGGACCAGGAGCGCATCTTTGACTTCATCTCCAACACCCCGGAAGCCATGCATATGATTACGTTTCTTTTCTCTCCGTGGGGCATCCCGGCCAATTATCGCCAGATGCAGGGCTCGGGCGTCAATACGTACAAGTGGGTCAACAAAGAGGGCGAAGCCGTTCTGGTGAAGTACCATTGGCAGCCGCTTTCCCAAGGCATCAAGAACCTCACGCAAAAGGAAGCCCAAAAAATTCAGGCACAAAATTTCAACCACGCTACTCAGGACTTGTACGAAGCAATCGAGCGAGGCGAGTACCCGGAGTGGGAGCTCTGTGTCCAGATCATGAGCGATGACGAGCATCCGGAGCTTGATTTTGATCCATTGGACCCGACCAAGCTTTGGCCGGAGGAACAATTTCCGTTTCTCCCTGTAGGCAAAATGGTGTTGAACAAAAATCCGGAAAACTACTTTGCGGAGGTAGAGCAAGCATCCTTCGGGACGGGCGTACTGGTCGACGGACTGGATTTTTCCGATGACAAGCTGCTGCAGGGGCGGACGTTTTCCTACTCTGACACACAGCGTTATCGGGTAGGCGCCAATTATTTGCAGCTTCCGATCAACGCTCCGAAAAAACGCGTAGCCACCAATCAGGAAGGCGGTCAAATGCTCTACCATGTGGACAGGACCAATCCGCATATCAACTACGAGCCGTCCACGATTGGGGGACTGCGTGAGGTCGTGCAGGAAGAAAAGGACCACGAGCCGTACGTAGCGGGAAATGTGGTGCGGCAAAAAATTGACCGGACCAATGACTTCAAACAGGCCGGGGAGCGTTACCGGATGTTCGAGGACTGGGAGCGGGACGATCTGATCGAAAATCTGGTAAACGCCTTGCGCGTCTGCAGGAAGGAAATTCAGGACAAGATGATCGAGATGCTAACAAAATGCGATCCCGATTACGGCCGTCGCGTCCGGGAGGGTCTGGAGCAGGCCGGCAGCAAGGATTCGGGAAAATTGGGGACGGGCGGTCCGATCGGCACAGAAAACGCTGGAGCAGCAGTGAAGGAAGCCGAAAGAAAAGGGCATCAGGCTGATCCCTATTAAGGATGGAAAGGCCGTTTCGCACGAGAGCGTGACGGCCTTTTTATATTGTTTATCAATAATGGAAGTATTTGTATCGGGTGTTTGTAATAGCCAAGACATCAAAACAGAACAGGGAATGGTAAGAAAGTCCCGTTTTCGCTGCTTCTTTTGCCCGAATACCCACATAAAATAAAGAAAAGGACAACCCGCAGAAATCGTCACAATCCACCATGTTTCTTGAAGTTTTTTACATTTGATGTAGAATGATGAGAGGTTGCAAACGAATATCCGAAACTGGATGCACGCGTCAAGATAGAAGACCATGGATGAATGGCGGTGAACACGCTTTGGAAAAAATACAATGGCTGCGTCAAATGGCGGCAAAGCATCCCGAGGACGCCCAAACGCACTTCTGGTTAGGAAAGGAACTGGCCGAAAACGGTTTGTGGCTGGAAGCGATCAGTTCATATTCTGCAGGACTCACATATTGCGAGAATGAGGAATTGCGCAATGACTTTATTCGGGAGCTGTCACTGGCCACACAACAGCTGCAGCAACAGGCAACGGGCAGTGCTGCTGCCCCGGCTGTCCAGAAGAACTCCTCCGCCGCCTCGGCTACAGGGATGAGCAATGTCGCGCCTCTGGCCAAAGGGATGGAAACAGAAAACATCGGAGAGAAAAACGAGGCTCCCCCCCAAGAAACAGATCATAAAAGAGATGGCCGCAACCATTCGCTGCAAAATGATTTCGGGGAAGACGATGAGAAATACGATGAAGCCGATGACGACAACAGCGATTACGAGGATGACCGTTATGCTGGCAGCCAGGGAACTGGAGCGGGCAGACAAAACCACTCCTACAAAGTAAAGAACCATCCGGGCCTAAAAATTATCGATGGCGGCCAACGGGAGAAAAAAGAGGAACTGCCAACGTTAAACAAGGTCACGTTTGAGGATGTGGCAGGCCTGCATGAATTGAAGAAAACGATTCGCTTGCGGATAATAAGCCCGTTTTTCAATCAAGGCCTGTTCTCCAAGTTCCGCAAAAAAGTGGGCGGCGGCGTATTGCTGTACGGCCCTCCCGGTTGCGGGAAAACGTTCGTGGCGAGAGCGACTGCAGGAGAATGCAAAGCCACCTTCGTCCCGGTGCACATCACCGATATTCTGGACCCGTATATCGGAGTGAGCGAGCAGAATCTGAAAGCCATGTTTGACAAGGCGCGTCACCATAAACCGAGCATTATGTTTTTTGATGAGATCGATACGATCGGCTACAATCGTTCAAAATCTTCATCCAATTACATGCGGGGCGTGATCGATACCTTTTTGTCGGAAATGGAAGGCATTGATACCAGCACCGATCAGGTTTTGATCATTGGAGCTACCAATCTCCCTTGGGATGTAGACAATGCACTGAAGCGGCCGGGGCGGTTTGACCGGTTGATTTTTGTTGCGCCGCCAGATTTGGAAGCGCGTGAGCAAATGTTCACGCTGAAGCTGCACGGACGATTTGCCAAAGGAATCGATCCCCATTGGCTGGCCAAGCACACGGAGTTCTTTTCCGGGGCTGACATTGAAAATGTGTGTGAGCGGGCAGCGGAGCTTGTTCTGGAGGAAATCTTGGAGACCGGCGTGGAGCGCCCGATCATGATGAAGGATTTGGAGACGGTTTTGAGCGAGGTGAAGCCGACCACCCTGGACTGGCTGCGCACGGCGAAGAACTATGTCAAATATTCCAACCACAGCGGGCTTTACAACGATATAGAGGCGTATTTGCGCAAGTTTGGCAGACAGATTTAATTTTCACCCAGGAGTTGAGAGAGATGGAAGAAAGGATACAAAACGATTCCGAAGAGCTAGTGGAAAGACTGGTAGACAGCATCGAGTACCATTTTGACAATGACAATTATGAGACGGTGATCGCGGAGGCCAAGGAGCTGCTCGCGGTGGAACCTGACCATTTTTATGCACTGCTGCAAATGGGCTACTCTTATTTGAATCTCGACAGAATGGATGAGGCCAAAGAAACCGCCCAATACATGCTGGGATTGTGGCCTTCCCACCCGAGGGTGTTTCACCTTTACGGATGTGTGTGCAGATATAGCGGGGATTACAG
>NZ_CP150171.1:507500-697500 GCF_037963895.1 Brevibacillus sp. FSL L8-0520
GTAACGGGCATTCAGACAAATACAGAAAGACTGAGAACCTCCGGACACGGATTGGCGCTGGGGGTACTCGCTCTCAAAGCGTTACGGCAACGGCCGGAACTCATTACAGCCGAGATCGTGGACGGCCTGGTCCATGTATTGGAATTGACTACGCAGGACAGACAGAACCGATATTGGGGCATCGATAACTACTTTGAAGTAACCGAACCGGATGTCCGGCCATTTGTTCCCCCCTATCGAGACACTGTCGATATGGCGCAGCGTGCATTTGAAGAGCTTCATACAGTATCAGCAGGAAGAAAGATCGATGGCGTCATGTACCATTTCGCCGGAGAAACCGAGCACAGCATTACGTTTGCGCAAGCACTTACCGACCTGGAACGCTTCGGCTATAAGGACTTGGTCGATGCAGGCATGATTAACCACCGCATACAAATGTACCTCAATCGCCAAATGCCTGAGGAGGTACGAAGGGACCAAGTGCATGAACCGGAGTTTTCATCTGTTCTTGCACCGGAATATTGGGAGAAGACATACGAAGATCCGCATGCGTTAAAAGTGCCTTACGCCGCGCTCGATCTGTTGAAGCGAATTCCCGAGGGGGACAGGGAGAAGGCTGAGTATGGGGTTTGCAAATTGTTGACCATCATGAAATAATAAGGTGTACGGGATGTGCTGCGGAATCGGCACATCCTTTTTCGATGGATAAAAGCTATGAAGGACTTTTGCCTGCCTATCAGAAAAAGCGCTTTTGTTTTTGCAAGGATCACCCGATGCCGGTATTTAAAAAAGCCTCGGAAATCAAAGGAATGTATCGGAAAGCAATGGAATGCATCGGATTGTACCAGAAAATCCAGCCCCATCCTGTACTGGAGAATCATACTATGGCGGCATGACTTATGCAGGTCCACAAGCAAGCTATTATATGTTACCATGATAAAAATTTATGCTTTTCTGCTTACGGATGGCAGGCACTGTCCACAGAAGGGAGGTTGTTGACCATGATAAATACGAAAGTGTTAGTCGCGGACGACGATCCAAATGTGTGCGAAATTATCCGTCTGTTCTTTTCCAAACAACAAATTGATTTAGTCGTGGCAAACGACGGGAAGCAAGCCTTGGAGCTTGTGGAAAAGGAGATTCCCGATCTCATCGTTCTCGATGTGATGATGCCCCATATGGATGGCTTTGAAGCGTGCAGAGAAATCCGCAAGAAATGGGATACTCCGATTATCATGCTGACGGCCAAAGATGAAGAATTCGACCGGGTGCTTGGCCTCGAGCTGGGCGCCGATGATTATGTAACCAAACCGTTCAGTCCCCGGGAGCTTGTGGCCCGGATCCGGGCGATCTTGAGACGGACGCAGCCGAGAGAAAAGCAGGAAGAGGATACGGCGAAGGTACTTACCTTTGATCGGCTCATGATTGATATTGAAAAACGGGAAGTGCTGGCTGCAGACGAGAAAATCAGTTTTCGTCCAAAGGAGTTTGACCTGCTGGTGCACATGGCGAAGTCACCGGGCACCGTGTTTTCACGTGAGCAATTATTGGAACAGATATGGGGTTTTGACTATTTCGGAGATGCCCGTACGATTGATGTGCACGTCAAAAAAATCAGGCAAAGGCTCCAGGTGCTTCCTTATGAATGCATACACACCGTGTGGGGGATCGGCTACAAATTCGGAGTGGATGAAGCATGATGGGGATGTCAAAAAGCATCTTCCGCCGTCTGCTGTTCAGCTTTCTGGCTACGGTCCTCATCGGCTTGGGCTTTTCCGGCATCCTGATCTCCTTTCTCGCAAAGGAGTACATTTACGGTGCCCAAAAAGAAGAGATGCTTCGTCAGGCGAAGCGAGTGAATGCCGCCATCCAAGACAGCAATGTAATCAACCCGGCACTGCTTGGAAAATTGGCCTCGCTCGATGAGTCCTTTAACATGCGCATCTGGCTGTTTGACCAAAAAGGCAAGATTGTGGCGACTTCTATGAAGGATGAGGTATTTACGGGAAAAGCGGTTGCCCACTCCATTGCCGATTCCGTATTAAAAGGAAAGAATGCGGTTACGGAGTTAAAGATGGAAGGCTTGGAAGATCCGATGCTATCCGTATCTATCCCTTGGGGCAAAGGGGAAAAGGTGTACGGGGGGATCATTCTGCATGCGCCGATTGAGGGAGTGGAGCGGACCTTTGCCCAGATGAGGGAAACGATTCTCTGGGCGACCTTGTTTGGCGTGCTCTTGTCTACGGCGATGGTTTCGTATTTGTCCTGGTCCATTTCCAGGCCGCTCAGAAATATCGAACGGACGACAGCGGAGATCGGACGGGGGAACTACTCCGAACGTGTACAGGTAGACACTGCCGACGAGATTGGCGACCTGGCCCAGACGATCAATACGCTCGCCGGCAAATTGGAGCGTGTAGAACAGGAGCGGCAGCACCTGGAGCAAGTTCGGAACGATTTTCTTGCGAATGTCTCGCATGAATTGCGGACGCCGCTGACGGCGATGCAAGGCTTTTTGGAGGCGCTGCAGGACGGGCTGGTCGAGGAAGAGGAATCCCGTCAGAAATACTACGCGGTCATGTATTCGGAGACCTTGCACATCAGTCGGCTGGTCGATGATCTGATGGACTTGATGAAACTGGAGAACAATGAAGTAACGCTGGCGAAATTCCCTGTTGATGTGGAAACGCTGATGAACAAGGTGGCGTTTTCCTTCAGCCCGGAAGCCGAGGAAAAGGGCATTGAGATCATCGTAGAGCAGCCGAAGGGCCTTCCCAAGGTGTACGCCGATAAAGACAGGGTCGCACAAATTTTGAAAAACCTCGTGAAAAATGCGATCAAGTTCACCGATGAGGGGACGATTCGCCTCTCGGCCCGAAGCAATGGACAGTGGGTGGAAATCTCCGTCAGCGATACGGGGATCGGCATCTCGCCGGACGATCAGGAGCGGATCTGGGAGCGCTTTTTCAAGGTTGACCGCGGCCGTTCCAAAAAGAACAAGGGGACAGGGCTTGGACTTGCGATCGTCAAAGAATTGGTTGAGCTGCACGACGGACAGGTAACACTGGAGAGCGAGCCGGGGAAGGGAAGCGTGTTTATCGTCCGGCTGCCGGCACTGAACTGCGAACGGTCGGTTTCCTGACAGTCTGACAGTTTGAGAAGGTCATCGTTTTTTCATATTTTGTTCATGGTTTTTTCCCACTCTCCTCACAGGATGATCATCTTTCCCAGCTACGATATACATGTGGCCGAAAGAAGTCACAAAGTAAAGACAGGAAAGGGGAGTTCAATCATGAACAAACGATGGATATCCTTAGCGGCAGTCGCACTTCTTCTGTCCGGCAGCTTGGTGGCTTGCTCCAGCCCGACCAGCAACCCGGAACCAGCGACACAACAAGACGGAAGCGCAACGACCCCTGGCTCTTCCTCCACAACCGAAACTGATCAGTCTACAGATAGTTCTGTTTCCCAAGATCAATCGACTCCTGACGCGTCGACGGGAGCTTCGGATTCCACACCGGGGTCTTCTGATGCGTCGACTGGATCGGATTCCACAACCGATTCAACGGATGCGTCGAAAGGTTCTTCCGATGCATCGACAGGTTCGGCTGATTCTCAGTCCGGAGATGCTGATGCAAGCAAAACTGAAGGTGGTACAACCGACCCAGCTGCTTCAACGGGTTCCGGCAACTAAGCTGTACATCTAGTACGACATAACGTTCAAGTCGCGTCTGAGTGCTTTCAAACTACTTCCCTCCCACATTGATATACGGGGTGGCCTATGCCACCCCTTTTTGTTGTCTTCATAAACGAAGAGAGGGCACCTGTGAGATTTATCACAATCTCCTGCTCCAAATTCAATTACCATGAGGGTGTAACTTCCTCAAGGAGGATGAGTGCTCATGGTAAAGAAAATACAATTGCCGCTGCAGACCGCCAGTCTGGTCGTCGGGTTTATGGTCTGGGTGATCCTATCATCATTGATGCCATTTATGAAAGAAAGCTTGTCGCTCGAACAGGGGCAAATCGCCTGGATTACGGCCATTCCGGTTTTGCTCGGTTCCCTTTTGCGGATACCGGTCGGCTATCTGGCGAACCGTTACGGGGCGAGGCTGCTGTTTGCCATCAGTTTTTTGATCCTGTTGGTCCCCGTGTATTACATCAGCGAGGCTACGAGTGCAGCCGACCTGATGATCGGAGGACTGTTTCTGGGCATCTCGGGAGCGGTCTTTTCAGTCGGGGTGACGTCGCTTCCCAAGTATTATCCAAAGGAAAAGCTGGGCTCCGTCAACGGGATATACGGAATGGGCAATATCGGGACAGCGATCAGCTCTTTCGGGGCGCCTGTCATCGCAAGCTATTGGGGATGGTCGGCAACGGTTCAACTGTACATGGTGCTGCTAGCCGGATTTGCGGCGCTGAATCTCTTGCTCGGCGATAAAGCGGAACCGCGGGTAACCGTTTCCTTGAAGGAGCAGATCAAAAGCGTCTACAAAAACGAAAGACTCTGGTTTTTAAGTCTCTTCTACTTCGTTACGTTCGGCTCGTTTGTGGCCTTTACCGTCTATTTGCCTAACTTTTTGGTCGCCCATTTTGAACTGGACAAAGTGGATGCGGGGCTGCGCACAGCAGGATTTATCGTCCTCGCTACGCTGGCCCGCCCGATAGGCGGGTGGCTCGGTGACCGCTGGGATTCGTTCAAGGTGCTGCTGGTCGTCTTTGCCGGAATGACCGCTGCGGGCATACTGCTGTCCTTCTCGCTGTCGATCCATTTGTATACAGTAGGCTGTCTGGTGATTGCGGCCTGCGCGGGTATCGGAAACGGAGCCGTCTTTAAACTGGTGCCGATGTATTTTTCCAAGCAAGCGGGAATTGTAAACGGAATTGTCTCCGCCATGGGCGGTTTGGGCGGTTTTTTCCCGCCGCTGATGCTGACCCTGTTGTTCAATCTGACCGGACATTACGCGATCGGCTTCATGGCGCTTTCCCAGGTGGCGCTCTGCTGCTTCATCATGGTGATGTGGATGTACTACCAGGATCGGCTTACGCTCGCCCTCAGCATCGTGGAAAACACGGTCGAGGCGATCGTCGTTACGGATAAAAAAGGGACGATTACGTTTGTGAATCCTGCATTTGAACAAGTGACCGGTTACAAAAAAGAGGAGGTCATCGGCAAGAACCCCAGCATACTCAAGTCCGGCAAACAAGATCGGGCGTTTTACGACAGGATGTGGAAAGCGATTGAGGAGCAGGGATATTGGGCCGGGGAGATATGGAACAAGCGAAAAGACAACGGTCTGTTTTTGGAATGGCTCACGATCAGCGCGATCCGCAATGACGTCGGTGAGGTGAAATACTATGCCGGGATGTTTAGCGATGTGACGCAGCAAAGAGCAGAAAAGGCTTCCGGGTAGAGGCGGCAGGTGAGGACAGAAGGTGAGGACAGAGGATGTGTAAAGCTGGGCGAAAGAACGATACAGCTTCCATGGAAGAAAGATAAAGCGGTGACAGACAAACAAACAAACAAATACAGGCAGGCGCATACAGGCGGTCGTATGTGCCTGTCTTTTTTCATGTACGGACTTGCAAGTACGAGCCGACCGGTTTGTGAAGAAGTGATGACAAAACGAGCAGGATTCGACAAAAGAGGCCGTCCCGGGCCGACGCAAGTGACAAACATCACAACCGGCAAAAGGCCGGGTTGATAGAATGAAGCCGTCAAGAGAACGAACGCTTTCCCGAAAGAGAAGGAGGGTTTCCCGTGAATCACGCGTTTGCTTCCACATTGGCTCAAAGGGCATTTGTCATCGTCTGTATCCTGTTTGTGTTGAGCTATCTGGGATCTCGATTCTTTACGCATATCGACCTGGCCCTGTACGGCTACATCGTCGGGACGCTGGTATTTATCGGCGGGTTTCTGTACCGTTTCTCCGCCTGGGCGGAGCGGCCGCCCACCAAGCTGATCTTGAAAAAGGGCTTGAAGCTGCTGTTTCGCCGCGGTACGAGCAAAACGTCGGCGGAGCATCTGCTCACGTACCGCTTCATCTGGAATCGCGGCTGGTTTCGCTGGACACAGCATTTCCTGGTGGGGTGGGGCTGCATCCTCTCAGCGCTTGTCACATTCCCGCTGGTATTTGGCTGGATGTACTTCACGATGGAAGACAACGGCTATTACCACGTCGTCGCGATGGGCATCGACGTGATGAAAATCAAAGCAGACGGTCTGCTCGCCTACCTGTTTTACAATGCGCTGAATATTTCCGCCTTCATGGTCATTGCCGGCGTATGCATGGCTCTGTACCGTCGCCTCAAGAACATGCAGGCTCGGGCGGAGCAAACCTTCTTTTACGACTTCCTGCCGCTTTACATGCTGCTGTTCGTCAGTGTGACCGGACTTGCGTTGACCGGCGTCAATATGTTTGCCGGAGGGTTTGGCCATCCGGTGCTCACGATCATTCACCAGTTTGCCGTGATCGTGACGCTGATCTACCTGCCGTTTGGCAAACTGGCGCACATCCCGTTCCGTCCGATGAGCGTTCTCGCCCGCAACTACCGGGAGCATTACGGTGCGCTGGAGCAGAAGGCGTGCAAGGCATGCGGCACAGGCTTCGTTTCGGCCGAGCAGTCTGCCGATGTGGTTGAGGTGCTTGCGAAAAACGACCTTTCATTTCGGACCGAGCACGGGTACCATCTGGCCGAACTGTGCCTCCCCTGCCGACGCAAGTACCGCATGTTCCGGTTTACCGGTATTCCGACACACCAGATAGACGCCAAGGAGGCGAACCAGCATGCAAACGGATAAATTTTTCAAAGAGATACAAAATGTCGTGCATCCTCATGAAAAGCTGGTGTCCACGCATTGCTGCTACTGCGGAATGCAGTGCGGGATGAAGCTGAGGGTGGATACGAATACAAATACGATCGTCGGAGTGGAGCCGCGCTACGACTTTCCGGTCAACCTCGGCAAAATGTGCCCCAAAGGCGTGACGGCTTACCAGCAGGTAAACCATCCGGATCGGATCAAACGTCCGCTTGTGCGGAAGAATCCGGCTTTAAAAGGAACGCCGGATGGCTTCGAGGAGGTCTCGTGGGAAGAAGCGCTCAGCCTGATCACAGACCGGTTCCGGGACATGCAGGGGAAATACGGCAAAGACACCCTGTCTGTCTTCTCCGGCGTTTCCATGACAAATGAAAAGTGCTATTTGACAGGAAAATTCGCCAGGGTCGCGCTGCAAACCCGCTATGTCGATTACAACGGGCGATTTTGCATGTCGTCGGCAGCAGCAGGCCTCAACCGCAGTCTGGGCATTGACCGGGGCTCTACCGTTCCCTGGACCGACCTGCATCAGACAGACTGCCTGTTTATCGCCGGCTCCAATGCAGCGGAATGCCATCCGACCAGCATGTTTCGCATCTGGGAGGTGCAGAATCGGGGCGGCTACCTGATCGTCGCCGATCCGCGCGAGACTCCGCTTGCCCGCCGGGCGGACATCCACCTCGATCTGCGTCCCGGAACCGATCTGGCCTTGGCAAACGGAATCGTCCATCTGCTGATCAAAAACGGCTACGTAGACGAGGAATTTGTGCGCAACCACACCAATGGCTTCGCGGAGACAAAAGAGCTGTTGGAAGCCTACACACCGGAATACGTCAGCGGCATTACCGGGATCGCCACAGAGAAAATCATCCGGGCTGCCGAGATCTACGGCAAGGCACCGGAAGCGATCGTCATGTTCTGCCGAGGAGCCGAACAGCAATCCAAGGGGACGGACAACGTATCGGCCTACACCAACATGGCGCTCGTGACAGGAAAGATCGGCCGGCCGAAATCAGGCGTGGCCACGTTTACCGGACAGGGAAACGGCCAGGGCGGACGCGAGCACGGGCAAAAAGCGGACCAACTGCCCGGGTACCGCAAGATGGACAACCCGGAGCACGTAAAAGAAGTGGCTTGCGCCTGGGGGATCCCCGTGGAGGAGATGCCGCAAAAAGGAGTTTCCGCCTACGAAATGTTCGGGCTGATGCTGGACAAAACGATTCGCGGGCTGTACCTGCTCTGCTCCAATCCGGCCGTAAGCGCGCCCAACCAGAACCACGTCCGGGCCGCACTGCAAAGCCTCGACTTCATGGTCTGCTGCGACTTCTATTTATCCGAGTCGGCTGAATACGCCGATGTGGTGCTTCCTGTGACGACATGGGCCGAAGACGACGGCACGACGACCAATCTCGAGGGACGCATCATCCGCCACGTAAAGGCCCAGGAGTGGTACGCCGAGTCAAAGCCGGACTGGTGGATCCAGATCGAGATCGCCAAACGAATGGGGCGGGGGCAGTATTTTGAACATCTGAAGGACCCGCGGGATATTTTCGACGAGCTGCGTCGCGTCTCCAAGGGTGGGGTGGCCGACTACTCCGGCGTCACCTATGAGAAAATCGAGAAAAACAACGGGGTCTTTTGGCCGTGTGTCTCCGAGGAAGACCAAGGGATGCCCCATCTGTTTTTGGACAAAAAGTTCTACCATCCGGACGGAAAGGCGAAGATATGCGCCCTGCCGTACCGTCCCCCCGCCGAGGAGCCGGATGAGGACTATCCGCTTCGCCTGACGACTGGCCGTGTCGTGTACCATTACTTGTCGGGAAACCAGACGCGTCGCATTCCGTTTTTGCATGCCATGTACCCGGACCCGCTGCTGGAAATTCACCCCGAGACCGCTGAACGCTACGGCCTCCAAAACGGAGAGACGGTTTTGCTGAAAACCCGGCGGGGAGAAGCTCCCTACAAAGTGAAAGTCATCGCGGCAATCCGACCGGATACGGTCTTTGTCCCTTATCACTGGGGCAAGCATGAATCGATCAACCTATTGACCAATCCAGCGCTTGATCCGTACAGCAAGATGCCAGAGTTCAAGGCATGCGCCGCACAACTCATCAAGCTGGGGAGGGAGGAGCGCCGCCATGGGTAAGCAAGTGCTCTACATTGAAATGGACAACTGCATTGGCTGTCGAAGCTGTCTGGCTGCCTGCACGCAGTGCGGAGGTCATGACAATCGCAACCGCAACTACGTAATGGACGTCGATCCTTTTCACACGCGGCAAACGATCCCGCTGATGTGCCTGCATTGCGTCAATCCGGCTTGTGCCCGCAGCTGTCCGGCGCAGGCAATCCAGATCGCCGACAACGGCGCTGTCCTCTCGGCGCTGGTCGAAAAGTGCATCGGCTGCCAGAATTGTACGATCGCCTGCCCCTACGGTATCCCGAAATTTGATCAGGAGCAAAACCTGATGTACAAATGCGATCTTTGCTACGACCGTACAAAGGACGGCATTCCGCCCATGTGCGCATCTGTCTGCCCGACCAACACCCTGCAGTGGATCGACGAAGCGGAGCTCGCACGGAAACAGGAGCAGCACCTCCTGTCCAACGGCAAATGGGTTGCAAGCCAGCCGTTCAATCCGCTTGAGGGCGAAACAAACGTGAGGATCAGCTTGCCAGGCATTCTGCAGGGAAGGGAGAAGCTCTTTTAGCCGCATGGTGCGGTTCGCGGTATAGGCGACAAGACGACAAGCGCTGCTTGAAGTCCTTGAGTGCGGCGGCTGCCAGGCAACAGAGCCGAACGGAACGATTGCTTTGAAAAGGGGGAAGGACAGGATGAGTGACGACAAAAGAAGGAACGTGCCGGAGCGGGACGACAATTATACGCACAATATCCATCGGTCGAATGAACGTTCGCTGGACCGCAGGGCTTTTATGAAAACGGTGCTGGGCGGTGTCGGATTGTTCGCAGTCTCCACATTGCCTTGGGGGACGCTGGCTGCCAAACAATTGCTGGCGCCGGGAAGCGGGAAATACCCCCGGAAAAAGATCGTCGAAGCGGAAGCTGTGAAAACAGGGGAGGCAGTGGAATTCTTCTATCCAAGCGACCACGAAGGGGCATTGCTTGTACGGGTAGGAGAGGACGAGTGGAGGGCCTATCAAAATGCCTGCACTCATTTAAAATGTCCGGTTTTCTGGAGTACAGAAAAAAACGAGCTGCTTTGCCCGTGCCACCACGGCAAATTTGACGTCATGACCGGCGAGCCGTTAGCCGGGCCGCCGAGAAGGGCGCTGCCCGAAATAGAGCTGGAGATCGAAGGGGGAAGTATTTACGCAATCGGGGTGAAACCGTATGAAACATAATGTCAGAGGCATCATCCTGCTGGCTTTGGTGCTTTTGGGTAGCATCATTTGTACACAGTATACGGTGAATATGTACTTCGCCGAGCGATATGAAGTGAGCGTTATGCTTTCAGTTGTCAATCTTCTGCTGTTTCCGCTTGCATATATGATTTATCGGCGAGAGCGGGGGCGGGAGTAGGAAAAAGAGTCAGAAGTGAGTCAGTTTAGTGAGTCAGAACTGAGTTAGAATAGGTCAGAACTGAGCCGAAAAGTGCGTCAGTAGAGAGTCGCAAGAGACAGACAGCGGCTTGCCAGGCAATCGAACACCCTGCCAATGGAGACGGCAGGGTGCTTTTTGCTTGCAGCTATATTTGGCAAATTTCCGGCGGGCAATCGTCACAGCAAATCGTTTCCTTCAGATAGGTCAGATCCTTGATCAGGATATGTCCATGCGGCAGCAAATCAATCACTTGCTGCTTCTTCAGGTCTGACAGCATCCGGTTTACGCTTTCTCTGGTCAAGCCGATAAAATGAGCAAGGTCACGGTTGGTCAAAGAAAGATTGATATAAATGCCCTCGGACCGCTCTTCTCCGTAAGTATTGCACATGCGAATCAACGTGGAATACAAGGCGCCGACTTTTCCGTTCAACAACAGGTCGCGGAATTTTGATTGCATGCGCCGGTTCATGATTCCCATCCAACGCATGAAGTCTACGCAATACTCCCCGTTTTTTATCAGAATCTGTTCCAGGCCAGCGCGCGGGATCACTCGGACCGCTCCGTCTTCCAGTATGGCCGCGCTGGCAGTGTGGACCAGCTCTGCTTCAAACAAGCCGGCCAACCCGACGAGCTCGCCTGAACCGAATACTTGCAGGGTAAGCTCTTTTCCATCAACCGTGGTCTTCGTCAGCTTTACTTGCCCGGACGAGATGAGATAAAGGTATTCAGCAGGGTCGCCATCCATGTAGAGAACGGCTCCGGCCGGGAAATTTCTCTCCGTGGCGAGAGTATACAGCCTCGCCAGGAAGTCAGGCGAGATCTGCTGGACAAAGGTAAGGCTTTTAGCCAATCGCGCTCCCCCATTTCATACGAGCAGACGTCGATACTTGTTGAGTAGTCCAAACCATTCTATCGGATGGAGCTGTGGAAATGCAGTGACTACAGTCACATTTCAAGAAAAATCATGTATTTTTGAGCAGATTGTGACGATCCTCACTATGGAGGCGAGGAACGGGGTCTATCATGAATGTTGTGGAAAGGGGGGAATGTGCGACATTGCTGCGATATTTTCGCGGGGAACACGACCATTTGTTGCAGCAGCTAGAAACACTGAAAAAACTCCTATACTCCGGTTCCAATTGGGATGCGGAGAAGGAAGAGCAGATTGTGGCCCTTACAGCCGACCTGGTGCAAAATATGCTCCACCACTTTACGGAAGAGGAAGAGATTTTGTTTCCTCTGATCACACAAGCGAACCTTACCCTTGTTCACCCGGTCTCTGCAATGAAAAAGGAGCACGAACGGATTCGCGCCACCCTTCTGCAGCTTCAATCTGAAACGGAATGCTGTCAAAAGACCAAACAGAGCAGCCACCGGCTGATTGCCTTGATGCGTGAGGCGTGGCAGCTCGTTTTGGACCACCTGAGCAAAGAAAATCTGATGTTAATTCCGATGGCCAATCAATTGCTGCATGAAAACGAAAGGGAAGCCGTGTTGAAAAAGGTAGGCAGAAAATAACGTGAGATGATACAGGTTGAATCAGCCCGTACCGGTTATGCAAGGGACGGGCTTTTTGCCGTTATTCATAAGAGTCGCAAGCAGGGTACAGGAGATTGTCGGAGCTGTTCGAAGAAAATAATGTTGCAGACTCGGAAAGAAACTGGCGGAACCGAGGAGTAAATGGTATGGCATTATAAACGAAAAGTGCAGACAAAGGCCTTCATAACAAAATGAATCATCCAACATTTTGTGATAATGAAAGCGCAAGATCTTGAAACGTAAGTTCCCCTATACTAAAAATGCAAATTTGAATGGCAATGAGTTGTGACGAAAATGGGGGAACGAGCATGAGTAACAAGGCAGAAGGATTGTTAACGAACACAGATTTTCGCAGGCTCTGGATTGGGCAAACTGCATCACAGTTTGGGACTCAGGTAGCATTATTAGGAATGCCATTAGTGGCAGCTCTCTATTTAGGGGCCAGTCCCATGCAAATGGGGTTGCTTGGTTTTGCCGAGTATGCGCCATTTATCATTTTCGGTTTGCTCGCTGGTGTATGGATAGACAGATTTCCCCGGCGACCCATTCTTGTCGCCGCTAACTTTTTCAGGGGTGCATTACTGCTCATTGTGCCGCTGACAGCCTTGATTGGATTCCTGAATATGACAGTTCTATATTTGGTAGCCTTCATAGTGGGTATCTGTACTGTCTTTTTTGATGTTGCCTATACATCCTTTTTGCCTTCCGTCGTGAGCAAGGAGCAGCTTGTTGATGGAAATAGCAAACTAGAGACAAGTAAATCTGCAGCACAAATTGCTGGGCCGGGTTTATCAGGTGGATTGGAACAGGTAATCACCGCTCCTTTTGCAATATTGTTCACGTCGGTATTCTTTTTTGTATCCGCTGTGTACATAGCCCGGATTCGCAAGTTGGAGAAAGTCGTGACAGATGCGAAAAAACCAAAAAACATGTGGCTGGAAATGAAAGAAGGGCTGCATACGGTTTACACAAAACCGTTGCTGTGGGGAGTGGTGCGCTGCTCAACAGTCTTTAACCTTTCCTGGAATGTTATTTTTAGTGTTTATGTTCTATATGCATCGCAGGAACTCAAAATCAGTGCGAGCATTCTCGGCATCATTTATGGAACGCTAGGAGTAGGGTACCTATTTGGCTCTCTGCTTGCCCAAAGGGCTGTACATCGTTTTGGAGTAGGTCCGACAATTGTGGGTTCCGCTACGATCGCAGCAAGTGGCGGTTTGCTTGCTCCATTAGCAGTAGGATCAGAATTAAGTATTGCGTTGATTATGATGCTCGGACAGCTTCTTTTCGGAATGGGGGTCTCAATGTTTAGCATTAGTACCATCAGTTTACGTCAAGTAATTGTACCCGATGCCCTGCAAGGTCGCGTGAACGCTACATTTCGATTTATCTCGTGGGGTTCTTTACCTCTTGGTTCGTTAATGGGAGGGATGATCGGGGGAGCAATGGGTTTACGGTTCGCTTTATTTGCGGGTGGCATTGGATTGTTAGCTTCGGCTTGTACATTATGGTTCACCCCATTTTTACAGCTACGCGTGAAATCATTTCACGAATTAACATTGGAAAAAGATGTGTCTATAAAGAGCCAAGGAGTGACGTAAGAAGTATCCAACCAACGGGATCGATAGCTTTAATAAAGCTGCGGGAGTCTGGGACTTTGTTTTCTGGTCCGTGGCTTCCGCTGTTTTATTTGGGAGCAAATCAACGGATACAGTCTAAAACTTTATTTTCTGCGAACAGAAGCAGAATACAACAGCTCCTGCCATAATTTAACATGGTCAAACTTTGCCTATATCCTTTATAATATGTTTTCGTATTCAACGGCCCCGACTTTCTTGCGAGGAGAAAGTCAATGTGTTTTTCGGCAAAATCAAAAGCTTGAACGAGACTCGGAAAATTTAGCAGAAAAGAGGTCATGCATTGATTACTTCACAACTGAAAAAGACTTGGCTATGCAACCTGCGGGGTGATGTGCTCGCGGGAGTGACGGTAGCTCTCGCTTTGATTCCTGAAGCGATCGCCTTTTCGATCATCGCCGGAGTCGATCCGATGGTGGGTTTGTATGCGTCGTTTTGCATCGCCTGTGTGATCGCATTTACGGGTGGGCGTCCAGGGATGATCTCCGCTGCGACAGGCGCAATGGCGCTGCTGATGGTGACGCTGGTCAAGGACCATGGCATCGAGTACCTGTTTGCCGCGACTGTGCTGACAGGGGTTCTCCAGTTCATCATGGGCGTGTTCAGGATCGGCCGGTTTATTACCTTCGTGCCGCACTCTGTCATGATCGGCTTCGTCAATGCGCTGGCGATCCTGATATTTATGGCGCAGCTTCCTCATTTTGTCGGCGAATCTTGGATCATGTACGCAATGGTCGCGGGAACATTGGCCATTATTTATTTGCTGCCTCTCGTCACGAAAACGGTGCCGGCTCCATTGATCGCGATCATCGTGATGACGGTTCTGGCCATCTGGGCAGGTCTGGATGTGCGGACAGTAGGTGACATGGGGGAAATAACGCGGACCCTGCCGGTATTTCATGTTGCAGATGTCCCGTTTAGCTGGGAGACCTTGACGATCATCTTCCCGTATTCCTTTGCACTTGCTCTCGTCGGGATTTTGGAATCGCTTTTGACAGCGACCATCATCGATGAGATGACGGAGACGAAAAGCGACAAGAACCGGGAAGTAAAGGGCCAGGGCATCGCCAATATCGTGACCGGATTTTTTGGCGGAATGGCCGGATGCGCGATGATCGGCCAATCGGTGATCAATGTGAAATCGGGAGGCCGCGGAAGACTGTCTACACTGGTGGCTGGACTGTTCCTGCTGTTTTTGATCATGGTGCTGGGCGACGTCGTCAAGCAGATCCCTATGGGAGCGCTCGTTGGCGTCATGATAATGGTCTCCATCAGCACGTTTGACTGGAAGTCTCTCGTCAATTTGCGCCGCGTGCCTTTCAGCGACGCAGTCGTGATGATTGTCACCGTAGCGATTGTGGTCGCTACGCACGATCTGTCCAAAGGCGTTATCGCCGGAGTGGTCATTAGCGCTCTCGTATTTGGCTGGAAGATGGCTCGCTTGAAGACAAATGTCCTGTACGATAAAAACGGTGTGAAGGTATACACCGTCTCCGGACAGATGTTTTTTGGAACGATGAGTCATTTTGTCGAACAGTTCGATGTCCAGTCCGACCCTGAGCGGGTGGTAGTGGACTTCCGCCATTCTCATGTGTGGGATCAATCGGCGGTAACGGCCATTTCCAAGGTAGTAGCTGCTTATCGGCAGGCCGGCAAAGAGATTGTGCTCGAAGGACTGAATGAAGAAAGCCAAAAGCTGATTGAGCGGATCGGACTCGCCTTGCCGTCTGGGCACTAGAAAAAATGTACCGGAACGCAAATGAAATTGGAAAAGTCTTGGCAGTAGTAACCTTGAGTTGCTACTGTCAGGACTTTTTTTGGTGACAGAACCAAGCTGGTGCTTGTGGGCCAAAATCGGGGAACTCGGGCAAGCGAAAACCTGGCTGCAGCTAAAAAAAGACGGAACAGGAATAGAGATGGTTCTTTGTTTCTTCGGAACAAAAGATTCCCCCTTTTTTGTCGAGTGAAAACATTTTCAGTTGTTTGAATATAGTCAATATTTTATAATTAAACAAGATCATATAATGATTAGGAAGAGGGGGTCATTTTTTGGAGGCGTTCGTTAACTGGTTAAACGGCATTATTTGGAGCCAGGGATTGATTTATCTTTGCCTGGGAGCCGGCTTGTTTTACTCGCTTGCAACCCGCTTCATGCAGGTCAGGCACATCAAGGACATGGTCAAATTAATGTTCGATGGAAAAAGCTCAGAGGCAGGGGTTTCTTCCTTCCAGGCTTTGTCCATGGCCTTGTCCGGACGTGTCGGTACGGGTAATATCGCCGGTGTTGCAACCGCTATCGCTTACGGGGGTCCAGGGGCTGTCTTCTGGATGTGGCTGATCGCCTTCCTCGGGGCCGGATCAGGCTTTGTCGAAGCGACGCTCGGCCAAGTGTACAAGACAAAGCAAGACGGACAATTCCGAGGCGGTCCTGCTTACTACATTGAAAAGGGTCTCAAGCTGAAGTGGTACGCAGTGTTGTTTGCCATCGTGACGGTTTTTGCTACAGGCATGCTTTTGCCTGGCGTTCAGGCGAACAGCATTGCCGCAGGGATGGAAAACGCTTTCGGGATTCATCCGGCAATTACAGGCATTTTCCTCGTTGCTGTGCTTGCCTTCATCATTTTTGGCGGTGTGAAACGGATTGCAAACGTTGCCCAGATCGTAGTGCCTTTCATGGCTCTCGGGTATATTTTGGTTGCCTTAATCATTGTCATTCTCAATATTTCTCAATTGCCAGCTGTTCTGTCTTTGATTTTTTCAAGCGCTTTCGGAGCGGACGCGGCCTTCGGCGGCATCATCGGTTCTGCTATCGCCTGGGGGGTAAAACGCGGAATCTACTCCAACGAAGCCGGACAGGGAACGGCTCCTCACGCAGCGGCTGCGGCGGAAGTGTCGCACCCGGCGAAGCAAGGGCTTGTTCAGGCTTTTTCCGTTTATGTCGATACCCTTTTCGTCTGTACTGCAACCGCTTTCATGATTCTTTTTACCGGGATGTACAACGTAACGCCTGAAGGTGCTCCCGCGATTGTAAACAACCTGGGCGATGTGGAGCCGGGGCCGGTTTACACCCAACAGGCTGTCGAATCGGTGCTGCCCGGATTTGGGGCTCCGTTCGTCGCGATCGCCCTGTTGTTCTTCGCATTTACAACGATTATGGCTTATTACTACATGGCCGAGACCAATCTGGCCTACTTGAACCGCACGGTGAAACGAATCTGGTCGGATTACGCATTGAAGATCGTGATTCTCGGCGTCGTTTTCTACGGAAGCGTGAAATCGGCCAGTCTTGCCTGGACGCTTGGCGACATCGGGGTAGGAAGCATGGCCTGGCTGAACGTCATCGCCATACTTCTTTTGACGAAGCCGGCGCTGAAGGTGCTGAAGGATTACGAGGATCAGAAAAAACAAGGAAAAGACCCTGTGTTCGATCCGGTAAAGCTGGGAATCAAGGATGCGGATTTCTGGGAAAAGGAATACAAATACCACGATGCGTCTGAGCCGAAGCGGAAATCTTCCTGATGGTTTAGCACGCGAAAAACTGCTCGCTTCTTTGCTTGGGAAAACATCGAATCGTTTGCTGGCATTGCCTCGTGCGATGCCAGTTTTTTGTGTCTGATTTTCCAACAGAATGCAGCTGTGTCATTTCCGTGTCTCGTGCTCACAGCGGGTAAAATTGTGGTTTAATAGAGATGAGAAACAGGATACAGAGGGATGATCTATGGAGAAAACATTGGTGCCCGAAGTACTGCAAATGATCGGAGAGGTAATACCGGACGGCGTTTCTGTTGCGATTTCGGAAGGCGGACGCTATATCTACTATCAGCCGAGCGCAAGCATTGATCTGAAAATCAAACCGGGAGATCAGGTGCGAGAAGGGTCAGCGACGTACAGAGCGTTGACGGCCAGGCAAAAAGTATCGGAGTATGTGGAAAGCGGTGTTTTTGGCATCCCGTACTACGGGGTTTCCCTTCCGTTGCTGCGTAGCGGCCGCGTAGAAGGATGCATTACAGCGATCTACCCCAAGCAGTTCATGCCGCAGCCGAAAGTGCTGATCGGCAAAGGAGAGGATGGCTGGCTGCCCATTCCGATATCCGATATCATGTACATCCGCTCCCAGGAAGGGAAGACATTGCTGCATACAGCGACGGATTCGTATGCAAACCGCTACAGCCTGTCAGAGCTGGAGCAAATGCTGTCACCCGCCAGCTTTATTCGCTGCCACCGCTCTTTTCTGGTCAATCTGGAGGCGATCGGTTATATCCACCCTCACTTCCATTCAACCTTTCTATTAGAGATGAAAGACAAGCAGCGCACCCGCGTGCCTGTCAGCCAGTCGTATGCGAGTTCATTTCGACAAATATTGGGATTTTAAACGGCAAGCCGGTCATCGGCTTGCTTTTTTACATTCAGGTTGAGGGTGCCTCTCTCGCTGATATCGCTGCAGAAGTGGGGATTAAAAAACTGTCTATTTATAATCACTTCAAAGGCTTATCTGCTGTTGCCGGGGGGATTATTTTTAGCTTCATTTGTTTGACTTTTTCAATGAGAAGTCTTCCTATGGGTACGGCTTACGCGATATGGACGGGGATTGGTACTGTGGGAGGCGCTTTAGTTGGCATGCTTTTCTTCGGTGAATCAAAAGAATGGCGTCGTATCCTGTTCATGGCCATGGTGCTAGCTGCTGCCATCGGACTGAAACTCATCTCTTAAACGTTTGTTTTTCTCTGATTGAAGAAAGCATGAAAGACAATACAAGCTGTAGAGATGAAAAAGCAGAAAACGCGAAAGTCTTTGGGACACCGCCCAGGCGGAACGGAAAGAGCGGAACACGCTCTCAGCGTCCAACTCTGAACAGCTTCCCCCGAAACCGCTGCTTTTGGACGCGGTTCCGCTTTTGGAGTGCAGCCGGACAGTGTTACCCGCAGCAAGTGTCCCACCGTACTGGAGCGTTTTCTGCTTTTTCATCTCCTCCACTAAAGTCCGACCCACAGGCAATAAATGAAACAGCAGAGAGTAATGACAACCAGTTCCGGAATCTATCATTCACCAGCCGAACAACTAACTGCCAAATTTTCTGTTTCACCGCGAATTCTTCTGCTTCGACCCAAATCGAGTGCCCGCTCAGCGACCGTGTGATACTGTAAAGAAAACAAGATCGAAAGTGGCAGGTGGTCATACATGGTATGGGAGCGCTTACGCGATAAACGCCTTCACGATAAAATTGTTCAAGCAGAAGAAGCAGCAAGCTGGATCGAAGACGGCATGACATTGGGTTTGAGCGGCTTTACCCGGGCGGGAGATGCCAAGGTAGTTCCGGTCGCGCTGGCCGAACGGGCAAAGCGGGAAGGAAAACCGTTTTCCGTCAATGTATATACAGGGGCATCGCTCGGTTCCGATGTAGACGCCGTTATGGCCGAGGCAGGCATTGTTCGCAAGCGGCTGCCGTTTCAAGCAGATCCGGTCATGCGCAAAAAAATCAACAGCGGCGAAATGATGTTTATCGATCAGCATTTATCCCACACTGCCGAATGGATTCGTTCCGGCGTGCTGGATCCGATTGATTACGCCATTGTGGAAGCGGTTGCAGTAACCGAAGACGGATACATCATTCCCGCCACGTCGGTCGGGAACTCCAATATATTTGTCGAGTACGCCAAGCATGTCATCATTGAATTGAACATGGTGCAATCTGCCGCTTTGGAAGGCTTGCACGACGTGTATACGCCGGGAAAACAGGGCGAGCGCGAGCCAATCCCGCTGACCAAGGTAGACCAGCGCATCGGCCAAATCGGCATACCGGTAGATCCGGCGAAGGTAAAAGGAATCGTTATCACCAATCAAATGGATTCTCCGTCTACCATCGTCGAACCGGATGAGGAGACGGCGGTCATGGCAGGCCACCTGATCCGCTTTTTGCGCGAAGAGGTGGAAAAGGGCCGCTTGCCGCGCAATCTCGCTCCGCTTCAATCGGGGATCGGAACGGTTGCAAACGCGGTGTTCAACGGATTTTTGGATTCCGAGTTTTCCGACTTGACGGTGTTTTCGGAAGTGCTGCAAGACGCTGTATTCGACCTTCTGGATGCGGGCAAGATCGCTTTTGCCTCGGGCTGCTCCATCACGCTGACGGCTGAAAAAATGAAGCACGTCATGGAAAACCTGGACCAGTATCGCGACAAGCTGCTGCTTCGGCCGCAGGAGATCACCAACCATCCCGAACTGATTCGCCGCATGGGCTTGATCTCCATCAACACGGCTCTGGAAGTGGATATCTACGGCAACGTCAATTCGACCAACGTATCCGGCACACGCATGATGAACGGCATCGGCGGATCGGGCGATTTTGCCCGGAATGCCCGCCTCGCCATCTTTGTCACCAAGTCGATTGCCAAAAACGGACACATCTCCAGTATCGTTCCGTTTGTATCCCATGTGGACCACACCGAGCACGACGTAGACATCATCGTGACCGAGCAAGGGCTGGCTGATCTGCGCGGACTGGCTCCCCGCGAGAGAGCCCGCCTGATCATTGAAAACTGTGCGCATCCGCTGTACCGGGATCAGCTCCGCGATTATTTCGAGGAAGCGCTGACCCGCGGCGGCCATACACCGCATGTACTCGAAAAAGCCTTTTCCTGGCATACGCAATATGCCCAGGAAGGCAGCATGCTTGCAAAAGAGACAGCTTCCTCCCGTTAATCGGGGGGAGGCTTTTTTTATGCCAGAAAAGACGGAGCAGACCCCACGCAGGTTATTTTTGCTGAATATACTGTTCATCTTTCATAAACATCCGCCAGAAGAAAACAAACCCGGGGATGAGGATGGCGAAGCCGACCAGATAGCTCACGAACAAAGCCCGGAACGTGTTGGGGTGAGTAAAACCGGATTCGATCGTAACGGTAGGGTACACGATATAGGGCAGACGGGCGGCTCCGTAGGCGTAGCTTGCCAAGAGATATTGAATAATGACGCCGACAACGGCAAGTCGCGGCGCATAGGCAAGCCGTTTTTGCTCCGGCGGGATCAACAGAGCGATATAACCGACCAAAAACCACGCGACGGAAGCAATCAGCCACGGGAGATAGGCAAGCAGCCTCTCATAGAGCCAGCTCGCCTCCGTTTTCATCGTGACGACTGTCAAAACGGCGGCAAGCAAGGTGAGGGGACCGATGAGAATGGCGTCGCGACGGTAGACGCGAAAGGCTTGCTGTGCGTTGGCTACGCGGGAGTAGTCCGCGAGCAGCAGCGAGGAGAGAAAGAGGGTGCTGCTCACAGCCAGTCCTACATAGGCGTATACATGCGGACTCGTCAGCAGCGCTCCCCAGTCCAGTCTTTCCACCCCATCGATCGTTTGAATAAATCCGCCCTGCGTCAGCGGCAGGACCAGGATCAGCAGAGCCGGGATGAAAAGGCCGCTGATTCCGGAAAAGAAGGCGAGCGTTTTATCGTATTTGCGGACGAGATGGGAGAAAACCATAAAGGCGCTGCGGATCAAAATCAGCAGGAGGATGAGGCTTCCGGGGATGAGCAGCACGGTGCCGAGCGTGTAGGTGGCTCCGGGAAAAAACGTGACCAGCCCGACGACGATCAGCACGATAAATACGTTGACAACCTCCCATGACGGGGACAGGTAACGGTTGGCGATGCTTGTCGCCTTTGTATCTATGCGGTTTACATAAACCATCGACCAGAAGCCGGCGCCGAAGTCAAAGGATGCGGCTACTGCGTAAATCACCACAAAGATCCACACCAGCGTAATCGCCAAAATCGTGTCCGTCATGAACAGAAGCCTCCTTGGATCAAATTAGGGGGCTGTTTCTCCCGACGGCCGGTCCGTTGGATGAAGCTCCAGCGGGTGGCGGCCAAAATAGCTGCGAAAGACCAGAATGGTCACGATGCCGAGAAACAGGTAAACGGCGAGAAAGGTGAAAAACAGCGGGCCGATCCCGGCTGATTGGGTGACAGAGTCGGCCGTGCGCATCACCCGGTAGATGACCCAGGGCTGGCGGCCCGTACAGGCAAAGATCCAGCCGAATTCGATGCCGAGCAAAGCCAGCGGGCCGCTAAGGACAAAGATGCCCAGCACCCAGCGCGGAAACACGGAGCGGCGCAGCAGTTTTTTCCAGGCAAAGCCGAGCAATCCGACGACGATCAGAAGGGAGCCGATTCCCACCATGCCGTTAAACAAGGTGTGGATATAGAGGGGAGGCCAGTACTCCCGAGGGAAGTCATTGAGCCCGACCACCACCTCGTCAAAGCGGTTTCCCGCCAAAAAGCTGAGCATCCAGGGAATTTCGATTCCGTATTTCACTTCCTGGGTTTCCGGATCGGTAAAACCTCCGACGGCCAGCGGGGCATAGGCCTGGGTCTGGAAAAGACCTTCGGCTGCCGCCAGCTTCTCAGGCTGATAGCGGTGCAGCAGTTGGGCCGATTCGTGGCCGTTCAAGGCGGTGAGGAGCGAGAAAGACCCGCCGACGATCAAGCCGAGGAGCAGCGCTTTTTGGTGGAAGGCGTATTCCCGGCTCTCCTGATCGGACTTGATCATTTTCCAGGCAGCGACGGATGCGATGGCAAAAGCGCCTGTCATAAAGGCGGAGACGACGACATGGCCCGCAGTGACGAAAAAGCTCGGATTAAAAAATGCCGCCCAGGGGTCCACATCCACGACCTCTCCGTTTTCAATGCGAAAACCGGCGGGCGTACCCTCAAAAGCATGGACATTGGTGATGAGAACCGCTGAAGCAGCAGCCCCAAGCAGGATCATAAAAACGGAAACGAGCCGCATCAGCGGGGTCAATCGATCGGCGGCATAGACGTAGATGGACATGAAGAGCGCCTCCAGGAAAAAGGCGAAAATTTCGATTTGAAACGGCAGGGAGATCACTTTCCCGACTACTTCCATAAAGCCGGGCCACAAAAGGGACAACTGTACACCTGCGATGGTGCCGGAGGGAATGGCCACACCGAGCAAAATGGCCTGTCCTTTTGTCCAGCGTTTGGCCATCAGCTCGTAGTCGCGGTCCCGGGTGCGCTGGAAGAGAATTTCGGCCAGCAAAATCATCAGGGGCAGCCCTACGCCCAAAGTGGCAAAGATGATGTGAAAGGCCATCGTAGTGCCAAATGTGGCTCGCGCCAGTACAAGATCGTCCACCGTATAACGTCCTTTCACTGTGATGCTTTGTCAAACATTCCCTTTTATTGTCTCTTGGGAGGGGCCGGAATATGCAAAGGCAAACAAACAGGCCGCTCCAGTCAGCGGAGCGGCCTGTTCAATCGTACGGTTTGGAAGGTTGCCTAGTTGTTTACTTTCGGTATAGCGGGTAGTCCACCTCTGACGGCACCTGAATCGCAACGAGGCGGAGCGATTCACCGGAAGGGGCGCTAAACCGGAGCTCTCCGGCCTGATCCGAGGACACCACGGCAAAATCGCCGCCGTGAAGGCCACTCGCTCCTTCTGCCAAATGCAGCTCCCCTTTGCCCGAAACGACAACTGCTGCCAGGGAATACCCCTTTGGAAGCTGCCAACGATAGGAATGATTGGCCGGGATGATGATATCTCTCATCAAAGAGTCGGTCACGAGAGAAATCGGCGCATCCGTACCGATCACCCGTTTCACCTGTACGCCGTCAATCACATCGAGCGGAAACTCTTCATGATTGTACTGGTTGTAAGTGGGCGGCACCTTGACCGCCTGGGAGAGATGAGGCTCAAACCAGATTTGAAACATTTCCGTGCCTGTACTCATTTCTTCGGCGTGATAAGCTCCTGATCCGGTCTGCATTACTTGCGCTCCGCCGGTGGATACTTGCTGCAAATTGCCTAGTGTATCGCGGTGACCAACCGTTCCGTTTAGCACGTACGAAACGATTTCAAAGCCGGAGTGCGGATGCAGCGGTATTTCAAACGTCGTCAGCGATTTGGCCCAAGCCCAGTAAAAGAGGGGGCCGACGCGCTTGACAGCCGTTTCCTCGTGGGGAAAAGCAATCGGTTTGCTCTCCACGATTTCGCCATTGCCGAAATGGCCTTTTCCTTGCTGGTCCGGTGTATAGATGGAAATGTGCATAATGGCCTCCTTGTTATGGGACATGTATGACATAGAAAGTAGCTTCTATGCTAGCTGTTGTTTTGCATAAGGGCAAGGCATAACATGCTGATTGTTTTTGATTAGAACAGCGTATAGGCACCAGGACCGATCAGAGCAACGCCCAAAGCGACAGCAATCAGGGTCAGATTGTATTCGTAGCCGTTTTGTGTTGCCCAGTATCCGTTAGGGCCGTGGACTTTTACAATCGCTACAAGCATCGTGCCGATGATCAGCACAGCGCCTACCCAGGTGCCGACTCCGGCAGCAAACAGCAGTCCGCCAATCAGTTCACTCAAACCAGCCATCAGAGCCATGGCGACGCCGGGCTTCATGCCGATGGATTCAAACCATCCGCCCGTACCCTTTAATCCGTGACCGCCAAACCAACCAAACAATTTTTGTGTACCGTGAGCTGCAAAAGTAAGACCGACAACAAGACGAATGATCAACAAACCTACATCTACCATCATACATTCACTCCTTGTAAAATAATTTTAAATTAGAGTATTTTAAATTTGAGATATTAGTCCAAAAAAAGGCCGGCGGGCCTTAGAAGGATTCCGCCAGTTTTACAGCCTTTTCAATGCCTTCTTGAATAAGTGCTTCCGCTTTGTCAGGGGACGCATTGTGGCCTTCTACGATGACAGTGGACATGTCTTTCACGCCCAGGAAGCCCAGAATGGTTTGCACGTATTTAACAGCCATTTCAACATTGGCAGCAGGACCTTCGGAGTATACGCCGCCGCGTGCGTTCAGCAGAGCCACTTTTTTGTTGTTCAACAGCCCAACTGGACCTTCTGCAGTGTAGCGGAACGTTTTGCCTGCTTGGCACAGGTAGTCGAAATACGTGTGAAGGACAGCAGGTACAGTGAAGTTCCACAGCGGGAATGCGATCATCACTTTGTCGGCTTCGATAAACTGGTTCAGATATTTGTTAACCAGCTCAGCTGCTTTTTGATCTTCAGCAGTCATTTCCATTCCTTTGCCTTGTTTGAACATGGCATTGATTTTTTCTACATCGTAGTATGGCAGGTTTTCTGCGAACAAATCCAGTTCTACGATCTCGTCTTGTGGATGGGTCTCCTTATAAGAGTCCACGAAAGCTTGGTACAGCTTTACGCTGACTGCTTGCTCCACGGGACGGTTGTTGGCTTTGATAAATAATACTTTACTCATGCTTTTCTTATTCCCCTTTCAAAAGGAAAGTATATAACCTTGAAATAGTAAATCTTGATTTTAAGATTATTACGTATCGAGGATCTTGTCAAGAGTTTTTACACTTCCATGTTTTTTTATTTATGAAAGCGCTCTTGAGCAGAATGCCCCAACTTTTTTAACAGCTCGATTGCGCTTCTCTTTTCCTCCGGATTGAGGCCACTGACGGCTTGCTCAATGGCTATTTTATGGGAGGGAAAGATGGAAGCCAGAAACTGTTGACCTTTTTCCGTCAGTTCTGCGTAAATAACCCGCCGGTCTTCGGCACATGGCTTGCGGACCAGAAGCTGCTTCTTTTCTAGTTTGTCCACGACGTACGTAATGTTACCGCTCGAGATCAGGATCTTTTCGCCAATTTGCTGGAGAGGCTGGGGACCTTTATGGTACAGCACCTCAAGTACGCCAAACTCGGTGGGATTCAACCCATGCTGGCGGATTTCCCGCGTGGTATGTGCCGTTACCCAGTTATAGGCACGGGCCAAAACCACCATCAGCAAAAGCGAGTCGTCACGATGTTGCTGTTCTTCGGGCATTTGCGTGCACCCCCTTTAGGATTTAGTTCAGTACATATCTCAAATTTAAGATAATTATACACCTCTTAGTGGTGCTTGTCAAAGAAGCGGACAAAACGGCAGCAACGTATCCCGCATCAAATGTAGAAAGGGAAAGCAGGAAAAAGCTCCGGCCATTTGTTTTCATAGCCGGAGCCGGTTCCAGGTTGATTTTAATATTCCACTTTTGTTACCTCTTCCAGAGGTCCAAGAGGATTTTCGTGACCTTCCTTCAATTCCTTTTCCAAGAGCTTCTCATGGTGCTCGTCTGACAGATCAAAGTAGAAGAACTCGCCTTCCTGCTTGTCTTCGCCTTTTGCCTGCGCGTTGTTGTATCGTCCGTCTGTTTGATTCGACACCATCATCCCACCCATTTTTTTCGGTAGTATGTGCCGATGGACAGCAAATCATCCTTTCGCCGGGGGAATCGGCAAGCGGGGACAGCTTCCAAGACTTTTTCAGCAAGATGCAGACAGAGGGCGTTCAAACATGACCATGTCCCATGCCCGGATCCCGTTTTCAATCACGGGCTCGGGATAGGAACAGAAAAAATCCTTGCGAATTTCTGTCATGCGGAAGCCCGCCTTTTGGTAAAAAGCCAGATTGTCGATGCTGGAATTGGCGGTGCCTACTATGATCCGTGAAAAGCCTTTGGAGGCGAAGCGGCTGCAAAGCTCTTCAATTATGGCCTTCCCCACTCCCTGTCCGCGGAATTCCGGCCGGACGGCGAGGTTCTTGATCTCCGCTTCCTCGGGGGACAAAGCGTGCATCAGACAAACGCCCAGCACTTGGTCCTGCTGATCCTGGGCGATATACAGCTCTCCTTCGTACATGTACTGGTCAACGGCCTCGGCCCAGTCATCTGCCAAAAGCAAAAGAGAGCGGTATGCCTTTCTTTCTTCATTCGACTCAATCAGGGAAAGCTTTAGCCAGGGTCTATTCATCAGTCGTCTCCTTTGTTTGCTTTTTCCAGTTGGCGTGCTACCTCATGCATGGGTCTGAGCCAGTTTTGCGTCATCGCTTCGACAGCGGCCGCCGCATTTTTGTCGCGGAGGGCCTGAATCAGTAGACGATGCTCTTCTACTGAAGTGCGGGCAGGCAAAAAATGCTGGAAGAAGACAAATTTTAACCGGCGCAAATGCATGTGCAAGAGGGAGGTAAAGGATGATATGTACGTATTTCCGGCCGTTTCGTGGATCAGCTTGTGAAACGCCTCGTCCAGCTCCATGGCGGCATATGACTGGCTTGTCTCGATCGCTTCGGAAAACTGCCTGTTCAGCTCGGTCAATTCGTCCAGCACCGCATCGGTGATCTTGGGCACGACCAGCTCCGCAGCCAGCGCTTCCAAGGCGATGAGCGGCCGGTAGATGTTGGGGACGTCTTCGGGAGCCAGCTTGGTCACTCGCGTCTCCACACCGGGCTGCATCTCTACAAAGCCCTGCAGCTCCAGGATTTGCAGCGCCTCCCGTACAGGCGTCCGGCTGACTCCTATCGCGTCGGCCAGCTCCGTATCCAATATTTTTTCGCCCGGCTGCAGGGTACCGTCTATGATCCAGGTCTGCAGCTGCTGCAATACCTTGTTTTTCGCGGAGGTTCGTTCGACCTTTCGCAAATTGGGGGGAAGAGGCATGACAAGTCCTCCTTAGAAGGCGTTTTGGTAAAAGAAGCATCTTCTTGTATTTTACAGCAGAATGCGATATATTGCATAATATATTGGATGGGAGAGGAGAAAAAACACCATGATTTCTTCATTACGCGTCCGCGGCTTTACAATGGTGATTGTCGCTTCGATCTTATGGGGAGTCTCAGGCACCGTGGCCCAATCGCTCATGCAGCATTATCAGTTTCAGACGGATTGGCTGGTAGCGTCACGGTTGCTCGCCTCCGGATTGATCCTGCTCGCGCTGTCATTATGTGGGCCGCATCGTCAGAATGTTTGGCGGATTTTGTTCTCCGGCGGTGATTTGGCCCGGCTCCTGCTGTTTTCGATCGCAGGCATGCTCGCGGTCCAGTATACGTATTTTGCCTCGATCGAAGCGGGCAATGCGGCGACTGCGACGCTGCTGCAGTATTTGGGGCCCGTTTTTCTGGTTGTGTATCTCGTCATCAAACTTCGGCAGTTGCCTTCAGCAGCACAGGTGACGGCTCTGATCCTGGCTCTCGGGGGGACGTATCTGCTCATCACGGGAGGAAATCCGGGGAAGCTGACGATTTCCGCTGCCGCCGTTATTTGGGGGCTGGCCTCGGCGCTGGCGCTTGCTTTTTACACCGTATACCCGAAGCCGCTTCTGGGGCGCTGGGGGTCTACAGTCGTCCTTGGCTGGGCGATGCTGATCGGGGGCATCGGTCTTTGCCTGGCAAAACAGCCCTGGCAAGCAACTGACATGATCTGGTCGGTTCCATCGGTTCTGGCTGTTGTCTTCATCGTCTTGTTTGGGACCTTGATTCCCTTTTATCTGTACGTAGACAGTCTGAACTATATCCGCCCGACAGAAACCAGCCTGCTTGCCTGCGCGGAACCATTGTCTGCCGTGATTACGACCGTTGTTTGGCTGCATGTGTCGTTCGGGATGTTTGAGTGGATCGGCGGTTTGTGCATTATCGGGACGATTTTTGCCCTGTCCCGCCATCGGGAAAAAGCGAAGGAGCCGGCGCTGCAGAATGCCGTAGGATCGTAAAAAAGGGCGGGCATAGAGGTCGGAAAATGCAGGCGATCAAAAGCGATCAACCATGGATTAGCAAAAAAGCAACATAACACAGCATAGCCGTTATAGAAGCGCATTCTTGTGCCCATCTTTTCGCGGATGGTCAAAGAATGCGTTTTTTCTTGCGGCACCATTATTTTCTCTTTGAAAACTTTTGTCTATGTGATAAACTTTTGTTTGTAAAGAGGAGCAGTTCGAGTTGCAAATGCTACTAAGGCAGAAAGGAGGAGGGCCGTGGACAAAGAAAAACAAATCCTCCGCTACATTCGTGAAAATCCGTTCGTCAGCCAACAGGAGCTGGCTGACAAGATGGGCATTTCCCGGTCGGCGGTGGCTGGCTATATCGCGCAGCTGACCAAGCGCGGCGAAATCAAAGGACGGGCCTATATTCTTCGCGACGAAGAGCTGATCGTCTGCATCGGCGGAGCCAATCTGGACCGGAAAGCGCGGGCCAAGCAGCAAGTGCGGCTCCACTCATCGAATCCGGTAACCATCTCTGAATCATGCGGAGGGGTCGGCCGCAATATCGCGGAAAATCTCGGTCGGCTTGGCTGCAATGTCTCGCTGATCAGCTGTGTCGGGGAAGACAAGGAAGGCGACTGGATTTTGCAGGAAACGAAAAAGCACGGGGTCGATATCAGCCAGGTGTGGCGGTTGCCCACTCAGCGAACCGGTACGTACACGGCGCTTTTGGACAAGGAAGGCGAAATGGTCGTCTCTCTGGCGAATATGGATATTTACGATACGCTCACGCCGCAAATGTTTGCGGAACGGTGGTCCCATATCGCAGCCGCCCGGGCCGTTTACCTCGATACGAACCTTCCTGCAGACTGTTTGGCATACGTGATCGGACGCTGCCGGGATGAGGGCATCGCGCTGTTCGTCGATCCGGTTTCTTCTGCCAAGGCGGAAAAACTGCCCGAGCGTTTGGACGGAGTCGAAGCAATCCTGCCGAATCGAGAGGAAGCCGAGCTTTTGTCAGGCATGGAGATCAAAACCATGCAGGACTGCGAAGAAGCGTGCCGGAAAATCAGGGCACGAGGCGTGAAAAGTGTCGTGGTGACGCTCGGCGAACAGGGCATTTATTATCAATCGGAGGACCAGGCGGAGAAGCTGGCCCCCTACCCGACAGAGGTAGTGGACGTGACGGGAGCGGGCGACGCTTTTGCCTCCGGTCTTTTGTACGGGGTTGTAAACGGTGAGCCGCTGGGCAGAGCGTGCCGGCTCGGCATGGCTGCTTCGGCCTTGACGCTGCAGACCGAGTATTCGGTATCGCCGCTGCTGAAGCCGGAGGAACTGGAACAAACGATAAACCAATACGAAGAGGAGCGATAACGGATGAAACAATACCTGACTTTTACAGATGAAGTGCGCCATGCATTGGACAATAACTTGCCAGTTGTAGCCCTGGAAACAACAATCATTTCCCACGGGATGCCGTATCCGCAAAATATCGAGATGGCGAAGGAAGTCGAGCAGATCATCCGTGACAACGGCGCGGTACCGGCAACGATCGGGATTATGGACGGAAAAATCAAGATCGGGCTGTCGGAAAGTGAACTGGAAGAGTTCGCGACGAACAAATCCGTTGAAAAAGTAAGCCGACGCGATTTCCCGTACATTCTCGCCAGCGGCAAAATCGGGGCGACGACGGTAGCCGGTACGATGATCGCAGCCCAGCTGGCAGGCATCCGCGTTTTTGCCACAGGCGGCATCGGCGGTGTTCACCGCGAAGGCGAAATCACCTGGGACGTGTCTGCTGACCTGACCGAGCTGGCGCAAACGGGCCTCGCAGTCGTATGCGCCGGATGCAAGTCGATTCTCGATATCGGCCGTACCCTCGAATACTTGGAGACACAAGGGGTGCCTGTCGTCGGCTATCGCACGGATGAGTTCCCTTCCTTCTTCGCAAGAGAGAGCGGCTTTGGCGTCGATTTCCGTCTGGATGCTCCAGAAGAAGTCGCAACCGTGATGGATACGAAGTGGAAGCTCGGTCTGGACGGCGGTCTTGTCATCGCCAACCCGGTACCGGAGAAGGATGCGCTTGATCACGGCAAGATCGAGGCAGTCATTCTGCAAGCGCTGAAGGAAGCGAAAGAAAACGGAATCGCCGGCAAAAAGGTAACGCCGTTCTTGCTCTCGAAAGTAAAAGAACTGACAGAAGGCAAAAGCCTGCAAACCAATATTGCCCTGGTGAAGCACAATGCAGCCGTGGCTGCGCAGATTGCCGCCGCTTATCATAAAAAGCAAGGGTAAATAAATACGCAAGGCTAATGAATATGCAAGGCTCAAAAGCAAATGCGGGAAGCCCTGTTCCGAATGGGAGGAGCAGGGCTTTTTGCCATTTCAAAAAGGTGACAAACTGACAACAACGGGCTTGCGATTTCAAGGAAGAGGGTCCGAAAACATTTACAAGTGAACCTTGCAGCTTTATGATGTAGCGGAGTACGTCTGCCATGCTGATCGCCCGTGACGGGGTCGCATGTGGCATACTAAGAAAGCAGAAGGCGTGAGAGTGTGTTAAAAGATTTCGGTACCAATCTGGCTATCTTGATTTCGTGCTTCTTGATCATCGGTCATATTTACAAAGGAAAGCTGGTCGTACCCCAGTCCCCCATCCGCATCCGTCTGGTGTATGGCGGTTTGCTTGGCATGGTAGGTGTCCTGCTGATGCTGTATGCGATCAGAGTCTCTCCTTCTGTGGTGGCGGATTTGCGACATATAGTGATTGTGTTGTCAGCTTTTTTCGGAGGGATGCCTGCGGCCCTGGCTTCAGCCGTCATCATCGCGGTCGGACGGGTGGGATTGTATGGTGTAAGTGCCGCCTCGCTGACTGCTGCATTTTTTGCCATCCTGATCGGAATCGGGTGTGGCGCCCTGTCGTATCTCCGAATGCAGCCCTCGAGCAGGATTATCCTTTTGAACTTCTACGGGATTGTCGTGGCCACATCTTCTCTGTACATGAATCTTCCCGATACATCTTTGTTAATGCAAGTGGCGATGTATCAGTGGCCAATATCCCTCATGGGGGGGATCCTCAGTTATTTGGTCATGACGTATATTCGCCGGACCAATCACCTGCTTTACGAGCTTGAGGAGAGCGAGGAGCGCTACCGGCGCTTGGTGCAGCTCTCTCCAGACGGAGTCCTTGTGGTGTGGGAAGGCAGAGTTGTGTTGACCAACGACGCTGCTTTAAAGCTTTTGGGACTGGAAAAAAGGGAGCAGCTGCTGGGAAAACCGCTGTATACCTTTACGAAAGAGGAGTGGCGAGCCGAAGCCTGTCGCGATACGTATGCGCATAAGCATATGGAGTCTGTCACGGATCTGATCGAGACAAGGTTTCGCCGCCAGGATGGCAGCGAGGTCGATGTCGAGACGGCGAGTACATGGATTTCCTATCGAGGCGAGCCGGCCCAATTGATTCATTTTCGCGACATTACGCTTAGGAAGCGGGCAGAGGAGCAGCTGATGTCAGCCAACCAGCTTTTGCGCGATTTGACCAATATGGACGGATTGACTGGCGTAGCCAACAGGCGCTGCTTCGACGAGCGAATTCGCGCGGAGTGGGAAGCATGTCAATCGAGTGGGGTTCCGTTCTCGCTCATTATGTTTGATCTCGATTATTTTAAAATGTACAACGATACCTACGGGCATCAACCGGGAGACAGGTGTTTGCGGGAAGCAGCAGGAGCAGCTGCAGCAGCCGTATCTGCGCTGAAGCTTCAGGGAGCGATGGTCGCCCGTTATGGTGGAGAAGAATTTGCGGTGCTGCTGCCGGGTACAGACGCAGATCGGGCCCTTGGAATAGCGGAGGATGTGAGGGAGCGAATCGTATCTCTGGCCATTCCGCACAGCGGCTCAAAGGCAAGCAGTGTGGTGACGGTGAGCGTAGGCGTCTCAACGCTCCTGCCTGCCGAGGCAATCTCCCCGGAAAATGCCATAGAGCGAGCCGACCAGGCTCTTTATGAAGCAAAAAAAAGCAGGGCGCAACTGCGTTCGGATGGCTTCGCAGACCCCGTTTTGCTGAAATGGACAAGCGGGGAATTTTTTTTTGAAAAAAACGCTTGATATACCCTATGGGGGTACTGTATACTGAAGTTGCGATAAGAAAAGACGTAAGGGGAATACTAATAAAAATATACCCCATATGGGTATTTGGTTCGGAGGAATCAACATGAGCGGCAAAGTAAAAGAAGCGACAGTCGCCATATCCGGCATGACATGTGCAGCGTGTGCCATTCGGATCGAAAAAGGTCTGCAAAAGCTCGAAGGCGTCGAGTCCGCAAGCGTCAACCTCGCCCTGGAAAAATCGACAGTTGTCTATGACGCCGAAAAAATGAGCTTTCAGGACATCCAGAAAAAAATCGAGGATTTGGGGTACGGAGTGATCACCGACAAGGTAGAGCTCAACATCTCGGGAATGACCTGCGCTGCCTGCGCGACCCGGATTGAAAAAGGGCTGCAAAAGGTACCGGGCGTCATCCAGGCGCATGTCAACCTCGCCTTGGAAACAGGCTCTGTCGAGTACGACGCGAGCCAGGCGAGCGTCGCCGACCTGATCAGGCAGGTGGAAAAGCTGGGGTATCAGGCCGTACGCAAGGATGAGCAGTCCGAGGCGGAAACGGCGGACCGCCGGGCCCAGGAAATCGAACGGCAGACCGGAAAGTTTCTCTTTTCCCTGATCCTTTCCCTGCCGCTTCTGTGGGCGATGGTGAGCCACTTTTCCTTTACCTCGTTCATCTGGCTGCCCGATATGCTGATGAACCCGTGGGTGCAGCTGGCTTTGGCGACACCGGTTCAGTTCGTTGTCGGTAAACAATTTTATGTTGGAGCATACAAGGCTTTGCGCAACAAAAGCGCCAACATGGATGTGCTGGTCGCACTCGGCACCTCGGCCGCTTACTTCTACAGTTTGTACATGGCGATCCAATCCATCGGCACAGGGGCCCACATGATTGAGCTGTATTTTGAGACCAGCGCGGTATTGATTACCTTGATCCTGCTCGGCAAGCTGTTTGAAGCCAAGGCAAAGGGCCGCTCCTCGGAGGCGATTCGCAAGCTGATGGGCTTGCAGGCCAAGACGGCAGTGGTCATACGGTACGGAGAGGAAATGACGATTCCGGTAGACGAAGTGCGCCCGGGGGACATCGTCTATGTAAAGCCAGGCGAAAAGGTGCCGGTAGATGGCGTCGTTTTGGAAGGACAGTCGGCTGTCGATGAATCGATGCTGACTGGTGAAAGCATTCCGGTGGATAAGACTGTCGGAGACAACGTGATCGGCGCGACACTGAACAAAAACGGTTTTCTCCAGATTCAGGCGACCAAGGTCGGAAAAGAAACGGCACTGGCTCAAATCATCCGCGTAGTCGAGGAAGCGCAAGGCTCCAAGGCTCCGATCCAGCGCCTGGCGGACAGCATATCCGGCGTGTTCGTTCCGGTTGTAGTCGGGATTGCCGTCCTTACCTTCGTGATCTGGTACTGGTTCGTTTCGCCGGGCGATTTCGCCTCGGCATTGGAAAAGGGAATCGCGGTGCTCGTCATTGCCTGCCCGTGCGCATTGGGACTGGCTACGCCTACTTCGATCATGGCCGGTTCGGGCCGCGCGGCAGAGCTGGGCATCCTGTTTAAAGGCGGAGAGCATCTGGAAACGGCGCACCGATTGGATACCATTGTACTGGACAAAACGGGTACCGTAACGAAAGGCGAACCCGAGCTCACGGACGTCTTTGCTTATGACATGGACGAAAGCGAGCTGCTGGCACTGGTCGGAGCCGCCGAGAAAAATTCGGAGCATCCGCTGGCCCAGGCGATTGTCAAAGGGATTGGCGAAAAAGGAGTTTCACTGGGGGCTGCTGAAGCGTTTGAAGCGATTCCCGGATTCGGGATCCGCGCGGTCGTAAACGGCAGGGAGGTGCTCGTCGGAACGCGCCGCCTGCTTGCCGAAAAATCGATTTCCTATGAACAGGCCGCAGATGTCATGTCCTCTCTAGAGAAGGAAGGAAAAACAGCGATGCTCGCTGCTGTCGATGGACGCCTGGCTGGTATGGTCGCCGTGGCAGATACGATCAAGCCGACTTCCCGCGAAGCGGTAAAGCGGATGAAGGAAATGGGCCTGACTGTCATCATGATGACCGGGGACAACAGGCAGACGGCAGAAGCGATTGCCCGTCAGGCGGGGATTGACCAGGTGATTGCCGAGGTGTTGCCGGAAGGAAAAGCGGACGAAGTGAAAAAGCTGCAGCAGCAAGGCCACAAAGTAGCGATGGTGGGAGATGGCATCAACGATGCGCCCGCACTGGCTACAGCCGACATCGGCATGGCCATCGGCACCGGAACGGATGTGGCGATGGAAGCGGCGGACATCACGCTGATGCGCGGAGAGTTGACCAGTGTCGCCGACGCGATCGTGATGAGCCACAAGACAATCCGCAACATCAAGCAAAATCTGTTTTGGGCATTCGCCTACAATACAGTCGGGATTCCGTTCGCAGCACTCGGTTTTCTCGCGCCGTGGCTGGCCGGGGCCGCAATGGCCTTCAGCTCTGTCTCTGTCGTGCTGAACGCCCTGCGCCTGCAGCGGGTGAAATTGTAATGGGAAAGGGGAAACGAGGATGAATCTCAAAACAAAATGGGCGCTCTCGGCAATCGTCTATCTGCTGCTCGTCATCGGCGGCTATCAGCTGTACACAGTCTGGGCCGGTCCCGACGAGGCTCCTCACCAGCAACCGGCTGGCCATGCCATAGAACAAGGCAAGACCCATCTGTCTCATCCCCAGGGTTGACCTTGGGAGCGGTGAGGCGGCATGGTTATCATATAAAAAGGAAAATTGAGAAGGAGAGATCATGATGCAAAACGTAACGCTGAAAGTAGAAGGAATGTCCTGCAACCACTGCGTAAACTCGATTGAAAAAGCGCTGAAGGAGCTGGGTGCGGCAGGCAAAGTTGACCTGGCGGCAAAAACGGTCGAGGTGTCTTTCGACGAAGGCAAACTGACTGTGGATGCGATCAAGGAAGCGATTGAAGATCAGGGCTACGATGTTGTAGCGTAAAACGGTTTTTGGAAGTAAAGAAGCCGCGTATCGGGTGATGGCAAACGTCACTCGCATACGCGGCTTTTTTTGTATTTTTGGGGTGGATGAACGCTGCTGTGACAAACCTCACTTGCTTCCATTGCCATCTTCCACGGGAATATAGGCGTCATAACCGATGCTGTCCACAGAATCGGTAATAAGCGTCTGCCGGTCATACTTCCGCAGTGTCCACAGGATGTAAACATCGCCAAAGCTGCCGGCTATCATAAAAAAGCTCCACAAGTACCAAAAAAGCGAATGTCCCATAAGGGAAAGACAAAAAGGGACCAATCCCAAGATCAAGCCGGGCAGCAGTACTGCGAACCGGTAGCGGGATACCGCAATCGGTTTTGCGCAGCAGCAGTAGAAAACCAGTTTCTTCGGTACAAATCCAAAGCGGATGTCGGAGAACGAGACTTCCCTGCTGAGCAAAAAGCCAATCCCGTGCAAGCATTCATGGACAACAATCCCGGCGACCACCAATAGCAGAAAGAGAAAAAGACCTTGGATCGACACGGAAAACGTCACCTCGCCGCCGTACAGGAAAAGGGCAGCGATGAAAAAAGCGATGGAAAAGAAGATACTGTAAATGTTTGCTTTCAGAGGATCGAGCACCACCTGCTGCCTCCGATACTTTTCGTTCAAGCTTTGTTCCCTCCAAACGGCGATGACTCACTAGAGTTTAGCTTTTCATGTCCAACAGCGCCTTCTCCAAATCCTTGTTCAGCACGTAAACCTCGATCCGCTCGCCCATTTTTGTGCTGATATCGCTGTGGCTGGAAAGCACCCTGCAGCCGGTGATGGTTTCGACGATCTCCTCGCACTCCTTGCTGTACATCTCGCGCAGGACCTCTCGCATTTCCTTGACCACGCGGCGTCCCTTTTCATGATGAGCCAAATGCTTTTCCTCGACAGTGAGGACGCCTTTGAAGCGGCAGATCACCATATCGCCGACGATGTACGATTTTCCTTCCTGCGGGCCGCGTCCGATCAGTTCGCGCTGAAACTTGATAAACGCTTCGCTGATCTCGGCTTCCATTTTCTTCTTGTGGGAAACGGCCAAACCAATTCCTCCCTATCTTGTCATTGAGCCCTATCTTACTGAGCGCCAGAGAGGCTGTCAACGCGAGAATGGAGAAAAAAGGAAACGGGAGATAACGGGCAAAATAATTTGATCGCTTGAGAGAATGAACGATTTATCCGTTTTCATTCCGATTTTTCTCCCAAAAGAATCGGAAATCGGTCAAAATCAGCCGTTCACAACCAATCGCGTCCGACTTATAATGACACATAACAACCAATTGCAAATCTGGCCTAGTCCCGGGGCGCCCGGGAGCGGAGGACCCAATCAGTAGGGGTTAATTCCACGGTTTTTGTGGAAGGGATGAGAAACTCTTTCGCCATCCTACCCGTCAGCTAACTTCGTCGGCTAAAGCGAGGGAGGTCAAAAGACCGCCTGTTCGAGGAGGCTTTTTTTGTTGCCCAAATGCGGCAGCAATCCGCCTGTTCGATCTGATTTGCAGGTCTTTTCGTTTTTCTGTCAGTAAAAATCGTCTGTTTTGGAAAAAGGAACAGGGAGACAGAGCGCAAAGAGGGCAATGGATTGCCGGCTGGGCGTTAGGTAGACCAATGAGTACTTTTTCCCCGACAAGGCAAAGCAAGAGACACCGGCGGATCGAAGGGAGAAGCGATTCTGGATGAATCGCCGTCCGGCCCGATCCGTTTGCGAGCGGCTGTTTTTTTGGCTGCCCGCAGTGGCCTGTGCTTGTTTGTCGCCTGGGGAAGGAGTAAGCATTGGTCTATTTTTTTACCCAAAGGCACCGCTCCGGGCATCGCTTGGGAGAGGGGCAGAGGCGTAAGCGAAAGAGTCCGCTCGGCTCATACACGACAAGTCAAAGGGAGGATGAAAGCAAGCAAGTATTCCGGGTGGATTGGACTATAAGCAATTTCCTGAGCATGGAGGGAGGCTCGAAGATGGACGCGGTTTCCGTATTGCTGATCGCCTTGTCGTTTGCGATTTTTTACGGCGTCGTCAAGTTTTGCGAGGCAGTAGCAGAAGAGCAGGAGGGGAAGAAGGAATGAGCGTTTTGCTGTTGATCGCCGCCGGGCTGATCGTATACCTGTGCCACGCCCTTGTTTATCCGGAGAAATACTAGAGTCCGTCTGTTTGAAACATGTGAGGAGGAGCTTGTTGTGGACTTCATCCAAATTTCGTTGTTTTTGGCCTTGCTGCTTGCGGCCGCCATCCCGATGGGCCGTTATCTGGAGAGGGCCTTTGCCCTTGAGAGGACCAGGATGGACAAAGTGTTCGGCGGCGTAGAGCAGGCCCTCTATAAGGTGTCCGGCATTCGGACAGGGGACATGAACTGGAAGCAGTATGTTGTGGCTCTGCTGGCCAGCAACCTGGCGATGGCCGCCATCTGCTATCTGATTTTGCGGCTGCAGGGGATTTTGCCGGGCAATCCGGCGGGCATCGGCGCGATGGAACCGCTGCTGGCATTCAATACCGTCACATCCTTTCTGACCAATACGAACCTGCAGCATTACAGCGGCGAGACAGGACTTTCCTATCTGTCGCAAATGGCTGTCATTATGTACCTGATGTTTACTACGCCAGCGACGGGAATCGCCGCCGTGATGGCATTCATGCGGGGAGTGACCGGCCAAAGTAGCCTCGGCAACTTTTACGTCGACCTGGTGCGTGCCCATACACGGCTGCTGATCCCGCTGGCTGTCGTCGTCACGCTGGTACTGGTCAGCCAGGGAGTACCGCAGACGCTGGAGCCGGCGGCGACCGCCCATACGCTCGAAGGCGTGGAACAGCAGATCGCGCGAGGGCCTGTAGCTTCCCTGGTTGCGATCAAGCATCTGGGAACGAACGGAGGCGGCTTTTTCGGCGTCAACTCGTCCCATCCGTTTGAAAACCCGACGCCGTTTACCAATGTGCTGGAAATGCTCTCGATGTTTGTCATCCCGGCCGCGCTGCCGATTGCGTTTGGGCACATGGCGAAAAGCAGCAAGCAGGGGTGGATTTTGTTTGCCGCTATGGGGCTGATGTTCCTTGCCTTTTTAACCATGGCGTACATCAGTGAAACGAACGGCAACCCGGCTCTGGCAAAAGCGGGCCTCTCTCAGGAGATGGGCAGCATGGAAGGAAAGGAAGTGCGCTTCGGCATCGTGCAAAGCGCCCTGTTTACCGCAGTGACCATAGCCGCCACGACCGGCACGGTCAACAACATGCACGACACCCTGACGCCGCTGGGCGGCCTGGTTCCGCTCGCGCAGATGATGCTCAACTGCGTCTTTGGCGGCGACGGAGTCGGCATGGTCAACATCCTGATGTACGCCTTGCTGGCGGTGTTTCTGGCCGGGCTGATGGTCGGGAGGACGCCCGAGTTTCTGGGCCGCAAGATCGAGGCAAAGGAGATGAAGCTGATCGCGCTCACGCTTCTCGTCCACCCGTTGATCATTTTGGCGCCGTCCGCCGTGGCTCTTGCCACCGGGATGGGCAGCACCGCCATCTCCAATCCCGGCTTTCACGGCATTTCGCAGGTCGTCTACGAATTCACGTCCTCGGCTGCCAACAACGGCTCGGGCTTTGAAGGGCTGGGGGACAACACGCCGTTTTGGAATATTTCGACCGGCTTGGTCATGCTGTTTGGGCGGTACATCTCCATCATCACGATGGTTGCGGTAGCCGGGTCGCTGCTCAGAAAAACGCCGGTGCCGGTGACCTTGGGCACGCTACAGACCGACAGCAGCGTCTTTTTGCTTATTCTCTTGGCGACAGTCCTGATCGTCGGGGCGCTGACCTTTTTCCCGGTCGTTGCGCTGGGTCCAGTGGCCGAGTGGCTGACGATCCGATAGACACGTGTATGTAATTGATATGGCTGACCTTGGATTATTGCCGACCCGGAGTATAAACAAAGCGGCTCCGGGGGAAGGAGACTTTCGATGAGTACACAGCGCAAAACCGCGCTTTCCCATGATTTGTACAAACGGGCTCTGCTGGATTCATTCCGGAAGCTGGACCCGCGCGTGATGTGCAAAAATCCGGTGATGTTCGTCGTCGAAGCAGGATTTTTGATCACGCTGCTCTTGGCTTTTTTTCCGACCTCTTTTGGCGGCCAGTCCGATCCGGGCTACAATGCGGCCGTCAGCTTGATCCTGCTGTTCACGATCCTCTTTGCCAACTTTGCCGAGGCGCTCGCCGAAGGCCGGGGCAGGGCGCAGGCGGACAGCCTGAAAAAAACGAAACAGGATGCGGTGGGCCGGCTCGTCCAAAAGGATGGAAGCGTCAAAGCGATCCCGGCCACCAAGCTGCGAAAGGGCGATCTCGTCATCGTCGAGGCGGGCGAAATGATCCCGGGCGACGGCGAAATTGTCGAAGGCGTCGCGTCGGTGGATGAATCGGCGATCACCGGAGAGTCCGCCCCCGTGATCAAGGAGGCGGGCGGGGATTTCAACTCGGTCACCGGCGGAACGCGGGTCGTCAGCGACACGATCAAGGTGCGGATCACTGCCGATCCGGGCGAATCGTTCCTGGATCGCATGATCAGTCTCGTAGAAGGGGCCAAGCGGCAAAAAACGCCGAACGAAATCGCATTGAGCACGCTCCTCGTCACGCTGACGCTGATTTTTCTGATCGTCTGCACGACGCTTTTGCCGATCGCCGGTTACGTGAATGCAGCTATCCCCATGGCGACGCTGATCGCGCTGCTGGTCTGCCTGATTCCTACCACCATCGGGGGGCTTTTGTCAGCCATCGGCATCGCCGGCATGGATCGCGTCACGCAGTTCCATGTGATCGCCAAATCGGGGAAAGCGGTAGAGGCCGCAGGCGACATCAACACGATTATTTTGGACAAAACCGGAACGATTACGTTTGGGAACCGGATGGCCGCGGCCTTTTTCCCGGTCGGGAATGCGAGCGAGGAGGAATTGAGCCTGGCTGCGGCGCAAAGCTCCATCTTTGACGAGACGCCGGAGGGAAGGTCTATTATCGAACTGGCAAAGCGGCAGGGAGTTTCTTCGCCTGTTCTGGATATCCCTCGGGCAGTGGGAATCGAATTTCGGGCGGAGACGAGAATGAGCGGCACGCTGCTTCCGGACGGGCGTGAAATACGCAAAGGAGCTGTCGATGCGATCAAGGCGCATATCGCAGAAAAAGGCGGTCAGATTCCCGCGGAGCTGGAGGAGAAAATGCGGCTGATCGCCACAGAGGGCGGCACGCCTTTGGCTGTAGCCGTGGACGAACGCATCCTCGGGCTGATCTATCTCAAAGATACAGTCAAGCCGGGTATGCGGGACCGCTTCGAGGAGCTGCGGCGGATGGGCATCCGCACCGTCATGTGCACGGGCGACAATCCGCTGACGGCGGCGACGATTGCCCGTGAGGCGGGGGTAGACGACTTCGTTGCGGAGGCGAAGCCGGAAGACAAGATTTCCTTGATCAAAAAAGAGCAGGCGCAAGGGAAGCTGGTCGCTATGACGGGAGACGGCACCAACGACGCTCCGGCGCTGGCCCAGGCGGACGTCGGGCTGGCGATGAACAGCGGTACCGTGGCGGCGAAGGAAGCAGCCAACATGGTGGATCTCGATTCCGATCCGACCAAAATCATCGAGGTGGTAGCGATTGGCAAGCAGCTTTTGATGACCCGCGGAGCATTGACGACGTTCAGCATCGCCAACGACGTCGCCAAGTATTTCGCGATCATCCCGGCGATGTTCATGCTGGCAATTCCGCAGATGTCGGCGCTCAACATCATGCAGCTGGCTACACCGCAAAGCGCCATACTGTCCGCGCTGATCTTCAATGCCGTCATCATCCCGATCCTGATTCCGCTGGCGATGAAAGGGGTCAAATACGTCCCGATGAGCGCAAGCAGGCTGCTTGGCCGCAATCTTGCCTTATACGGATTGGGCGGAATCGCCGCTCCGTTTGTCGGCATCAAGCTGATCGACTTGGCGCTGGTCTCGCTGAGCCTGGTCTAAATCGTCACGACACCCATAATGGAAAGGAATAGGTGAATGTCCATGCTGCAAAATGTTCGTCTCAGTGTCGTTCTGCTTTTGATCTGCGGGCTTGCCTACCCGCTGGCGATGACCGGCATCTCCAAGCTGGCGATGCCCGCCAAGGCGAGCGGCAGCCTGATCGTGGATGACAAGGGAAACGTGATCGGTTCAGAGCTGATCGGCCAAGCGTTTACAGACCCGAAGTATTTTGCGGGACGCATTTCTTCTATTGAATATAATGCGGCAAGCTCCGGCTCCAACAACTACGCCCCGTCCAATCCGGCTTTGGCCGGGCGGACGACAAAGGACATAGAGGCTTTTCTGAAGGCCAATCCGACAGTCAAGCGGGAAGAGATCCCCGCCGATCTCTTGACCAACTCCGGCTCCGGGCTGGACCCGCACATTTCCCCCGAGGCGGCTCGCGTACAGGCAGAGCGCATCGCAAAAGCGAGGAATCTCGATCAGGCTAGGCTGAACGCCTTGATTGACGAGTATACCGAGGAGCGGAGTCTGGGTGTCTTTGGACAGCCCCGGGTGAATGTACTCAAGCTGAATATTGCGCTCGACCGGATGAAGTAGAGGGCAGGCCAAAGGAGCTGGCAGACCAAAATGAACTGGCAGATAAAAATGAGTGGCAGGCCAAAATGAGCCGGCAGGAAAAAAGGAGCGGGAAAGACCGTGAAGTCTGCTTCTTTTTTCCTTCAGGAAGCAGGCTTGCCAGTGACTTGCCGCAAGTCAGCTACCGTGTGCATTCCCGGAAGCTGACCCGGAAAGGAGCGCCAATTAAACGATCGATTAACAAGGCGGTAAGAGGCAGGCGGCGTTCCTCCATGATCGTTTCGTGAACAATTGCCGGTGCCACTCGCGCAGCCATCCAGCTTTTGCTACACTGGATATATTAGCGTTCGTTTATTTGATAAGGAGGAAACCGTCATGTTCAAAAAGTTGATGGCCAAATTCGGCGTAGGCGCAGCAACCGTGGATCTTCGGCTGGATCAGCCGGCTTATCGCCTGGGTGAAACCGTGACCGGACACATTCATATCGAAGGCGGGAACGTGGAGCAGCGGATTACAGAGCTGAGCGTTCTTTTGATGATGAACGCCCGGGTCAAAGGGCAAATCGTAACCCGTCAGGTGCATTCCGTCCAGGTTGCCCACAGCTTTAAGGTACTGCCAAAGCCTTACACAGTGGACATCCCCGTTTCCTTTGAGCTTCCGCAGGGGCTGGCGATCTCGTCGCCGTCTATCCAGTACGGCTTGCAGACAAAGCTGGACGTGGAAATGGCGCTTGATCCGACTGACATGGATCGGGTGGAGGTGCTGCCGCCGGAGCCGGTGGAGCGGGTACTGAACGCCCTGAACCGGCTGGACCTGCGGCAAAAGCCGGACTCCGGCGGTCTGACTCCTTATGGACAAGAGTTTTCGTTCTTTACAGGGCAGTCGCTGGGGATACCGCTGCGCGAGCTGGATGTCGTCTTTTTCTCCACGCCTGGCGAAATGCGGCTGCTGCTCGAGCTCGACTTGACCGTGCCGGGCATGCTGATGGGACGCCAGAAGGAGTACAAGGCAGAGCTCATCGTGCCGCAGGAGCTGCTTGCCGCAGAGAAGGAAGAGGAGCTGTCCCGTTTTTTGCTGGAAAAACTGCGCGAGTACGCGGAAAATCCGCAAGCCATCCCGTATGTTTCCATGGCTTCCTATGGGCAAATGCATGGAGGTCGTTCCGGCATGGGCGGCATGATCGGCGGAATGGCTGCGGGCCTCCTGGGAGGAATGCTCTTGGGCGAGCTCATGTCGGATGCGGGTGAGCTTGCCTTCGGGGAGTCGGGCGAAGAGTCCGGCGGCGATGAAGGCGGAGACGATTTTGACTTTGGCGGCTTTGATGATCTGTAAACACGCAAGTTTTTGGCCCGGGGCATACCCTCCGGGCTTTTCTTTTTGCTTGAAACATATCGTGTTTACAGATGAGCGAAAGCTGCGGGAAAACGCCCCTGGTCAAAAAGGGCACATCGGATAAGCGCGGAGCGTATTCTAAAGGGCAACGGGAAAGAGAGGTGATGGCATCATGAGCGGCTGGCTCTCGCTTCTTCTTGTGTCCCTGGCGATTAGCATGGATAGCGTCACCGTTGGATTGACATACGGTCTTCGGAATATGCGGATTCCTCTGATATCCCTTGCCGTCGTCGCCGGTTGTTCCTTTGCCGTGGTGTATACGGTAATGGCAGTAGGTTCGACGCTTGTATTCTGGCTGTCACCGGAGTGGGGCAAACAAATCGGAGCGGCTGTACTGATCGGGATGGGCTCATTTACCTTGTGGCGGCTGGTCTCTGCCCGTTCAGCCAAAAAGGACCAGACAAGTGCAGGCGAGTCTGAACAAAGCGGCGATCCGGCGCTCGTATCCCAATTCCGCATTTTTGGGCTGATCATCCAGATCCTCAGAGACCCCTCTTATGCGGATGCCGACAAATCGGGGCATATTACGGGCAGGGAAGCGGTTTTGCTGGGATTGGCGCTGTCGCTGGACGCTTTTGGCGCGGGGATCAGTTTGACATTCTTAGGCTATTCTCCCCTGACGGTAGCTGCATGTATCGCCGCGATGAGCGGTGGCCTGCTGTATCTTGGCGTGGTATTGGGGCAACAGGCCGGAAGGTGGAAGTGGCTGTCGCGGCTTACCTGGTTTCCCCCCATCCTGCTCATCTGTATCGGTTTGTTCAAAAGCTTCACGTGAGATCGTAAATCGACCCGTCCTTTCTGCAAGCAAGGACGGGTTGTTTGTGTGTTCCCCGGACAAGTGGGTTATTTTGGGGCCTGTCTGCATACATATGAGATGAAGTGTGAACGGGATGGAGGAGATTCAGGTGGACACAAGGCCCAATCAAAAATGGTACACGCTTGCGGCTGCTGATGTGACGAGAGCGCTGAACAGCGACGCCAGAGAAGGACTGTCCCAGAGTGAAGCGGAGCGCAGACTGGCCAAGATCGGCGCCAACCAGTTGGCCGCGAACAAGCGCAAGCCGCTGTTTACGGTCTTGCTTGACCAGTTTAAAGATTTCATGGTGCTGATTCTGTTCGTTGCCACGTTGATTTCTTATTTTCTCGGAGAGTATCTCGATGCCATCACGATTATCGCCATCATTTTCATTAACGGGGTGCTGGGCTTTATTCAGGAAGCCAAGGCAGAACGGTCCCTGCAGGCCTTAAAGGATTTGGCCTCCCCGATGGCCCGCGTGATGCGCGACGGCCAGCTTTTCCTGATCCCGGCATCCCGGCTCGTTCCCGGCGATCTGGTGCTGCTGGAAGCAGGGGATCGGGTCCCGGCTGACCTGCGTCTGTTTTCAGCCAATCGGCTAGAGATCGAGGAGTCGGCATTGACAGGGGAGTCTGTTCCGGTTTCCAAAACCGCGGGGGCGCTCTCGGCTGTGTCCGATGATGCGGTGCCGCTCGGAGACCAGAAAAACCTTGCATTCATGGGCACGATGGTGACCGGAGGGACCGGGCAAGGGCTGGTCGTCTCCACAGGAATGGATACCGAGATCGGAAAGATCGCCCATATGATGAATCAGGCGGAGATAGCCGAGACTCCTTTGCAGATCCGCTTGGAGCAAATGGGGAAAATCCTCGTAGTCGTCGCCGTTCTGCTCACGCTGGTCGTGATCGGAGCAGGGGTATGGCATGGTCATGAGCTGTTTACGATGTTTCTCGCCGGTGTGAGTTTGGCGGTCGCCGCAATCCCGGAAGGTTTGCCGGCCATCGTGACTGTTGCCCTGGCTTTGGGGGTACAGCGGATGATCAGGCGAAACGCAATCGTCCGCAAGCTGCCGTCCGTAGAAACGCTTGGATGTGCCTCAGTCATTTGCTCCGACAAGACAGGAACTTTGACGCAGAACAAAATGACTGTCACCCACATCTGGCATAGCAACACGACCTATCAGGTAACCGGCAGCGGCTACGAGCCGCATGGCGCCTTTCTTCTGCAGGGCAAGCAAATTGCTCCCGACCGCGATCAGGCGCTGGTTCAGTTGCTGCAGATCGCCCAGCGCTGCAACAACGCCCAGCTCTCCTGCGAAGAGGAGAAGGCGCGCAGACTGCTTGGCATGGGGAAAGCGGTGAAGCGGTGGCAGGTGGTGGGAGATCCTACGGAAGGCGCACTCAAGGTACTGGCGGCCAAGGGCCTCGGCTTCGATCCGGAGACAGGCAAAGGGCGTCAGGAGGGTGTTCGCGTAGACGAACTGCCTTTTGACTCCGACCGCAAAATGATGTCGGTCGTGGAGCAAAAAAGCGACGGAAGCTATGTCCTGTTGACCAAGGGGGCGGCGGAAGCGCTGCTTTCCAGATGCAGCCACATCATGTGGAACGGCCAGGTGCAGCCCCTGTCCGCCACGATGCGCCACCGGATTTTGGACCAGACAGAGGAAATGGCCGCCCAGGCTTTGCGGGTCCTGGGATTCGCCTACAAGCCGCTGCAAGGCTATCGCAGGGGTCAATCGGCCGAAATAAAGGAAACCGACCTGATCTTTGTCGGACTGGCGGGCATGATTGACCCGCCGCGCGAGGAAGTGCGCCCGGCGATCAATCTGTGTCATCAAGCAGGCATCAAGACGGTGATGATTACCGGCGACCATCGCATTACCGCTGAGGCGATTGCCCGCCAAATCGGGCTGATGCGCGGCTACGGAGAGATCATGGAGGGGCGCGAGCTGGATCGATTGACCGATGAAGAGCTGGCCGAACGGGCCGAGCGGGTCGCGGTTTATGCCCGGGTCTCGCCAGAGCACAAGCTTCGGATCGTCCGCGCCTTGCAAAGCAACGGGCATGTAGTGGCGATGACTGGCGACGGCGTAAACGACGCGCCTGCGATCAAAACGGCAGACATCGGGATTGCCATGGGGATTACCGGTACCGATGTGACCAAGGAAGCCGCCGATCTCGTTTTGCGTGATGACAATTTTGCCACGATCGTTGCTGCGGTCGAAGAGGGCCGCAACATTTACGACAACATCCGGAAATTTATTCGCTATTTGCTCGCCTCCAACGTGGGTGAGATTCTGGTCATGTTCTTCGCCATGATTTTGGGGATGCCGCTGCCCCTGGTGCCGATCCAGATTCTCTGGGTGAACCTGGTGACGGATGGGCTGCCGGCGATGGCGCTGGGGGTCGATCCGCCCGAGGCAGACACGATGTACCAGCGGCCGCGCAACAAGCACGAGAACATTTTCGCCAGGGGATTGGGATGGAAGATTGTCAGCCGCGGCTTTTTGATCGGCCTCATGACGCTTCTGGCCTTCTGGCTGACCTGGCGGGAGAACCCGGATGACCTCGTCCACGCGCAGACTGTCGCATTTGTCACACTCGTCATGGCCCAGTTGATCCACGTCTTTGACTGCCGCAGCCAGCACAGCGTTTTCCATCGCAATATTTTTGAAAACAAGTATCTTGTATGGGCCGTGCTTTCCTCGATCGTGCTCGTGCTTGGGGTCGTGTATCTGGATGCGCTGCAGCCGATTTTCAAAACGACCGATCTGTACTTCCGCGATTGGGCACTGATTATCGTAGCGGCCGGCATACCTACATTCGTCGCGGGTATGGGAGGTGTGCTGCGGCGCGGACGTCCGCGCCCAGCGAACAAATCGACTGCAGGGACAGTGCGTTCCTGATCCCTCTGCAAGGCAGATGTCAAAAAGCCGGGAGAGAGCGAAATCGTGGTTCGCTATAGAAAAGGAGGCTGGCGGCGGAGGGGGAGACGATTCTTCATGACGCTTGTCGCGCTGCTTATCGCGTTTATGGTCCTGTTCGTGATCGTCGAGAAACGGATCGAACCGACCTTGCTGTTGATTGCGACCCAGAAAGCGGATCAGGTGGCGAAGCTCGCGATCACGGACGTGGTTACCAAGCGGCTGACCCAGCAGGGAGTGGACTTCAACGAAATTATCGTCATGGAAAAGGACAACGAGGGAAACGTCAAGGCGATGAATTTCAATTTTGAACAGTACGCCCGGATTGTGGGGGAAACGACCACCCGGATTCAAAACCGGATGAAGGAGTTCGAGGAGGAGAACGTCAAGATTACCGTCCCGCTTGGCCTGGCGACCAAAAGCGTGTTTCTCGAGCATTACGGTCCTGAAATCCCTGTCTCTTTTGTCCCGGTTGGTTCGGTAAAGACCAGGCTGGAGACGGGGATGAAGCAGGCCGGAATCAACATGGTGCTGGTCACGGTCTACATCCAGGTGGAGGTTACGCTCAGGATTGTCATCCCTTTTGCCACCGAGGAAAAAACGGTAGTGACCCAGATCCCGATCACGGAAGCGCTCGTCGTGGGCAAGGTGCCCGATTATCTGTACAACAACCCCGCCGGCAAGCCGGATGTGCCGTATCCGCGGGCTCCGCAGGGCGTAGCAAACCCTTAAATCAGGGGAGAAGCTTGAACTATAAACACTCCGTTTTCAAAAATCGTGAAACGTTTTTTTCTTTGCTGTCGTCCCAATAGCAGGACAACATCCAAACAAGAGATGAATGGGAGATGACAGCATGAAAAAAATGAAATCTGTTTCCATAACTTTGTTGGCAGCAGCAGTCCTCACGATGAATGGAGTCAGCGCATTCGCTACGTCTGAGCCCGTACGCGAACTGTCCGTACAGGTAAAAGGACAGGAAATTGGCAAGCTCGCCATTGACGATAAGCAGCAACAGACGATTCTGGTACCGCTTCGGGAAGTAGCGGAGTCGCTCGGATATGAAGTAAGCTGGAACAGCCAGACCAAAGCGGCTGAAGTGAAAAAGGGGGCCGTTTGGAGCTATGCCAAAGCTGGCGAGGACCGTTATCCCTTTGCCCGCATGTACAAATCGGTGGGAGCGACGCCAAAGCTGATTAACGGCAACACCTATGTGCCGGTCGCCTTTGTGGAGCAAATTTTGCAAACACCGGTGCAGGTGTCCGGAAACTCTGTCAGTGTTGCGGCAGAAGAGGAGCAGGATTATACAAAGAAGGCGGGAACGATCACCAGTATCCGCAACACGGACGGCAAAGTATCGATTTTGCTGAATGGCTATCAGCGGGGCATCCTGCTGCATGTAGCGGATGAAACGAAAATCGTCACAGCGGACGGCAAGGAAGCCAAGGCAGCAGACTTGAAGCTGGGCATGGAAATCGAGGTTGTCCACGAGAAATTCATGGCGATGAGCCTGCCGCCGCAAACGGCGGCGAAAGAGATCGTCATCAAGAACAGCATGCAGACCGAGGACGTTCTCGGAACATTCGGGTCTGTCGCCAGTGTCGAGGACAACAAGGATGGCGGAGTGCGAATCGCTGTCGAGGGCGAGCGTCTGACCGACAATTCGTTTGAAAAGATCCACCTGCTCGTAAACGACCAGACGAAGATTGTCACTACAGATGGCAACAAGGCGCTTGCGATCGCGGATCTGAAAAAGGATGCGAAAGTATTTGCTTTCTACAGTCCAAAGCTGACCCGCAGCGCCATTCCGCAGGGCGTGGCAGAGAAAATCGTCGTGGAGCCGGCTGACAACCTGGTGACCGTGGAGCCGGCGGCAGCTGATGAGCCGAAAAAATAAGAGTGAAAACAAAGAAGCGGTCCAGCTTGTCATGCTGGCCCGCTTTTCTTTTTGGGGCTGAGAGGGCTTCCCGGTACGGTTTTTGAGTCGGATCAGTTAGGCACTGAAACCCCGCCAGCTAGGCACGATCTTTGCTGAGGAGCATGCCGACAATATTGCCGATAAATTCAAACACAAAGATAAACAGCTCCATGCATCCCACCCCATTTTTTCCATTTGATGGAGAATGCGGAGGCCGCAGAAAATAGTTTCGGAAAATGGTGCAAGAAGCAAGATCGGTGATTGCAACATCGATTTTTCATACAAGGGCTACAGGGCTAAAGCCATGTAGTCTTCGTCCGAATAAACGCCGTTTTGCTTGAGGGCATTCTTTTCCGTGCCGAATACTTGAAAGCCCAAGGAGAGGTAGAGATGGCGCGCAGCCTCATTGTCGCTGGCTACGGTCAGATTGATCTGTTCAAGACCGTCCAGCTCTTTTGCCTTCTCGATAATGGCTGAAATCAGCTTTTTGGCGATGCCCTTCCCGCGCTGGGCAGGGGTGGTGTAGACGCCTGCCAGAGAAGCCTTGTGCCGCAGTTTTACATACGTTTCCCGTTTGAGCGTGGCTACAGCGACCAAGGTATCGCCGACAAATGCGCCCATCGTGAACAAATCCAGGGTGGGGGTCAAGCGGGTTTTCCATGTGTCCAGCAGGTTTTTGTCCTGGATCGTTTCTTCATAGGTGGTCGAGAAAGCTTCCGGATTTGCTTTCAAAGCCTCCAGGCGCAAGGCTATGAATCGTTCGGCATCTTCTGGTCCGAGTGTTCTGATCGTGATATTATGTAACTCGCTCATCGATCTTCCTTCTTTCGAAAAGAATTTGCTAAATTATAACACGCAAAATACAGAAAAACAGATTTCATATTTATAGGTGATCAGGGGGCGCATTCCTCACCTGTTTGCCTAAAAATCCCAGGCTCAACACTCCGGCCCCGAGCGCAAATCCTCCGCAAATCAGCGCCAGCGCAGTAAACCCCCATAGCTGATAAACCGGTCCGCCCAAATAAGAACCGAGCGTCATCCCGATGTACATGCCGGTAATGTTCCAGGACATGATTCTGCCCGTTTCGCCCGGATACTCATTGGACAAGCGCGATTGGTAGGACGGCACGAAGGCATACCCGACCAACGCCCACAGAAACAGGAGCGGATAAAGCCAATTTGACGAGGGAAGCGTACCGACCAGAGATAGAAAGGGGACGAGCACAAGCAGGCTGGCAGTAGAAACGGGACGCTCTCCAATCCAGTCGGCGAGCCTTCCGCCGCTCAAGCTCCCCAGCATCGCTCCGACTCCGTATGCCGTCAGCGATACGGCAAGCTGTGCGGACGTAAACTCGTTCTGCTGGGCAAGGGCCGTTCCCAAAAAGGTATACACCCCGTACATCGCCATCGACCACAATATGGTTACCACGACAGAGCGCAGGACATCGCAGAGAGGGCGGCGCTTTGTCTGGGGCATCAGAGTGTTTTTCCGCATCTTTGGCCATACGCGCCCATTCAGGAGTGCAAGCAGCAAGCTTCCTGCGGCTATACAGAGAAACGGCAAGCGCCAGCCTTCCCAGCCTGCAAGCAAAGTGCCGAGCGGCGTACCGACCCACAAGCCGGTGAGATTGCCGGAGACGACAACAGACAGCCATGCCGCCCGCCGGTTGGCAGGAGCGAGACCGCTGACAAAGGCGTAGACGGAAGGGGCGATAGCGGCCAGCGAAAGTCCGGCTGCCAACCGGCTGCCGAGCAGTAGCAGAAAGCTGTCGGCAAGCGCTGTCCCCAGATTGGCAAGCGCAAAACAGACTAATCCTGCCACCAATACATAGCTGCGCCTTTCCTGAAGCCTGTCAAATAATGTACCGGCCCAGGGAGAGCCGCATGCATACATGACCGCCATGACCGTCACCAGCCAGCCCGCGGCAGCCGGTGTCACACCAAACTCAGCGGATATAGCAGGCAGCAGCGGCGACATGATAAAGACATCGGTTCCGACCAAAAACAGAGTAGCGGCTCCAGTAAACAGCCAGATTGCTTGATTCCCTGACATGCATAGCTCCCCCGGTGTGCCAACGCACAGTTGTTTTTATCAGCTATATGGCGTGCAAGGAAGGAGGTGCCGGGTTGCTCATGTTTTCCGGTGCATAAACCGTGCCTCCAGTCCCATTAACAGGTGGATGGAGGGCGGAGGTTAAGGGAATTCCCTGATACACTTTCCCCGGCCCACAGCCTACAATAGCAATATGGATGTTTGTCTGCGAGGAGGAACAAGGTGAACGCGTGGAAGGAAGAACGGGGTACGTCTCAAGAGACCGTCTCGCTGCTGCAGTCGATTTTTACGAACATCAGCGATGCTGTTCTCGTCGTCGATCACAGCGGGATGATCGTGACCGTCAATGCCGCTATGGAACGGATATCCGGATGGTCGCAGGACGAACTGGTCGGGAAAAAACATATATGCGAAGTATGTCTGGGCATGGCGACATGTCAGGAGGAGAGCACCTGTACAGACTGTTTTTTCAAACGCTCGCAAATGCCTTCCTTTGAGATGCGGCTCAGGACAAAAGAGGGCCGGGAATATCCCGTGGCTGCCAGTTCGACCAGACTGCCGGAAGGGGCGCCAGGCAAAATGGTGATGATCCTCCGCGACATGACTGATCAGCAGCGGGCGGAAAAAGAACGGTACCAGCATAAGTTGACCAATTTCGTCATCCAGGCTCAGGAGGAAGAGCGGAAACGCATCTCCCGGGAGCTTCACGATGGCGTAGGGCAGGCTTTGTACAGCATTCTTGTCGGCTTGAACGTCCTTGGACAGAGCAAGCTGAGCGGGGCGATGAAGCAGCATGTCGCGGATGTCCAGCAACTGACCGCCAAAGCGATGGAAGAGGTAAAGCGGATGGCTCTGGAGCTGCGCCCCTCAGCCCTGGATGATCTCGGGCTTTTGCCGGCTCTGCGCTCCCTGATCAAACGGGTGGAAAAGAGCTTTGGCCTCACCGTGGATCTCCATGTGCAGGGTGCAAGGCGCCGCTACCAGGCAGCGATGGAAACAGCTCTCTACCGCATCGTCCAGGAGGCGATGACGAATACAGCCAAATACGCCCAGGCGGAAAAGCTGGGTATCGTCTTTGAAGACAGAGAAAAAGAAGTGGTGGTTACTATCGTGGACGACGGTGTCGGCTTTGACGTGGAAGCAGCCGAGCACAGAGGCTCCGGGCTGGGATTGTTCGGGATGAAGGAAAGGGCCCAACTGCTGGGAGGAAGCGTCGATGTCCGTTCTGCGATCGGGGAAGGCACCACTGTTATTGTTCGCATACCATTGCCAAAGGGGGAAGCAGAACATGGGGATACGCGTCCTGATCGCTGACGACCATGCCGTGGTCCGCTCCGGTCTGGGCATGCTGATCGACGCCCAGCCGGATTTGGAAGTCGTAGGCTATGCCGCAGACGGGAAAGAGGCTTTTGACAAGGCCTTGGAAATCAAGCCGGATGTGGTTTTGATGGATCTCAGCATGCCGCCGGGCGAAAACGGGCTTTCTGCCACGGGGAGATTGAAGGAGGCCGCTCCCGACATCCAGGTGCTCGTGTTGACCATGCATGACGACGAAGAGTACCTGTTCCGGGTGCTGCAGGCAGGGGCTGCGGGCTACATTTTAAAGAGCGCTCCCGATCTCGACCTGATCGCCGCCATCCGGACCGTGTCCAAAGGGATGGCGTACCTGTATCCGTCGGCGACCAAATCGCTGATCGAGGAATTTTTGCAAATGGTGAAAAACGGCGAGGAGCAGGCAAAATACGAGATTTTGACGGAGCGGGAAAAGGAAGTCCTGATCCTGATCGCCAAGGGCTTCAGCAACAAGGAAATTGCCGAGCAATTGACGGTTTCTGTCAAGACCGTGGAATCTCACAAGGCTCATATTATGGAGAAGCTTCATTTGCGCACCCGGCCCGATCTGGTCCGGTATGCGATCAAAAAGGGATGGCTTGATTTTGAATAAAGTCGGGCCAGCGACCAACAACGGAAGCAAGCAACCGAAGGGACAGGATCCCAGGAGTCGAAGCTTGACAGAGGAGACAGGGTGTAGAAAAAGCACGCTGGTATAGACAGCCAAAAGGTAACTTCTGAATGGTACCAGAAGTTACCTTTTTTATTGACTATTGAAAACGTCAAGAGGTATAGAGAATGGTAGTTGAAAAAAGTTATGATCATCGACAAAAATAGACAACATTCTCATTTTAATATATTTATAATAATATTATAAAAAAAGGGAGGGGTGGAATTATTAGGAGGATCCTTTTGATTATCGTTCTTGGGCTTCTTGTTTTCAGTTTTTTTGATCTTGACATCAGCTTAGGCATAAGCAGGAAGGTCTCCGTTGGAATTACAGTCGCGTTGGTTTTTTGGCTTACTTACCTTGAATATAGGATTGGAGGAATTAAAAATGAGAAAAAATAAATTAGTTCATTCGTTCTTGTCCGTTGCAGTAACGACTGCTTTCCTTTTTACCGGATATTCCTAAGTATTAGTCCCAAGTGTTCATGCTGAACAACAAAAAAATGATTATGATTTAGAATTGCTCCTAGAAATTGCTAAATCCAATTTAGAAGAGCAGACTACGGTGCAAAACGGTGTAATTGTAAACGGCTTTAAAAACCATAAAGAAGCAGGTGTAAGCAAAGAAGCTTTTGAAAAATTTGAAGAGATTTTGAGTTTCGCAAATAACGAGATTAGAAAAGGAAATATTGCTATCGGAAAAAACATTTTAGATATAAAAGCGGATATAATAACAACGAATTCTGATTCAGCTTGTTTTTGGCAAGTAAGAAATGTAGCAAATGGCAATTAAAAATGTACCACTTGCCAACCCCTAAATTATTTACCGTGTAATAGCGATTCTTTGTATCGATGGCTTTCGCCATTGAAGACGATCAAATGAGAGTGATGAATCAAGCGATCAATAACTGCCTCTGTTAAAATTGGATCACCAAATATATGATTCCATTGGCCAAACTGTAGATTGGTCGTGATAATAATACTTTTTCTTTCGTAGCACATGGAGATAATCTGAAATAGCAGTTCTGCACCTTGTTTATGCAGAGGAATATACCCCAGTTCGTCGAGTATTAACAGATCTAGCTTCTCAATATGGTTAAAGAATCGGCTCAACGAGCCAGTCTCGTGAGCGTCTAGCAGCCGATTGACTAATCCAGCGACAGTAAAGAACTTTATCTTTTTCCCTTGCTGCTGAATGGCATTTAAGCCAATCAGAGTGGATAAGTACGTTTTCCCCGTTCCCACACCGCCATAAAAGATCAGATTTTCTTTCTCCTCTATAAATCCACCATGAAGGATATGATCCTGCGTGAGACCTTGTCCCATCTGAATATGACCCCATTCAAATGGCTTTCCTGTTATTCTTGGCAAGGAAGATTGTTTAAAGAGCAGATTGATTTTCCGTACTTCTCGTTGTTGTATCTCGTTTTCTAGTATTTTGAGTAAGTACTCTTCATTTGTAGTAGCTTCAACCTCATGGAAATGTTGCCGAACCCAACTCAACTTGAGACGCTTTGAATATTCTTTTATCAATGCATCCACTAGTGATGACCTCCCGTTCCCTTAAAAAATTCATTGTAATGGGCTAATCCTCTAGTGGCTGTTGGAACGGCAGGAACAAAACCTTTCGGTTGGATGGTATCCCTTTGTCCACGGCCATTCATGAGTTGATAATAGATCTGCTTAATAGAATCAACGGCTGGGTGACCATTCTCAGAGGCAAGCTGCAAAGCTTGCGTGGGTATTTTCATATCATCGTTTTTTAAAATGACGGATAGTAGCTGGAGAGCTTCTTGCTTCTCTGGGACCGTGCAATTCGAGAGATAGACTTGCCATTCGATTGGCAATTGTTCATAAAAACTTGTGTATTTAATAGCAGTTGGCCGTTTTGCCATCAATATCAAATATGGCTGCCAAATCACTGATTTTGGCTCTTTGCCATACAGCCTGGGATGCTGTACGATCAGCTCATATTCTTCAGTTAAAATATCGACTCGGTCAAATGAGATCTTTGCCAAAACCATACATTTGGCAAAACGGGGAGACGTTGAGTAGAGTTTATTTTCGACTCGGATATATCCGTATTTATCCGCTTTTACTCGTTCATATCGGATACAATCAAACTCTTTGGCAGGTAATTGAAGAAGGTGTTCCTTGTCTGCCAAATATAGTTCGGAAAGCATGGTTTCTTTCACATAATGAGGTCTCTCCCGATCTTTCTCGGCTTTTTTCCAAAGGGTTTCGTTTAGCTGATCAAGATTGTGTATCTGCAACTCAGGAAGCAGGAAGTTGTTGCGAACGTACTTGACCATCGCCTCTACGTGCCCTTTTTCATTGCCACTACCGGGATTGCAAAACTCGTATTCAAAGTCATAATGAAAAACGAAGTTTTGAAATTCCTCCGTCAGTTCACGCTGACCATTTGGCATGATCTTTTTCACCGCTGGTGATAAATTATCAAATCGAATGACCTTTGGAACTCCACCTATATAGTGAAAGATACGCTTTAATCCCTCCAGAAAGCATTCTCGATTCTGAGACTGGAAAACTTGAAAGTAGAACGTGTTGCTATAAGGAAACGAGAGAACGAGGAATGGCAAGGTAACACTTTCTCCCTGATATTTGAATGGTGCTTCTCCAAAATCAACTTGAGCTGATCCAGGTCTCGTTTCCAATGGCAATGCCGCAGCATCACTTGTCTCCGCTAACTGGTGCTTACGTTGGGAAACATATTGTCTGACAGAGCGAGATGATCCTGTAAATTGGTATTCCTCCACTAATTGCGTGAACAAGCGTTGTGCTGTTCTTCGGAACTTCTTTTTCTTGTTCAAGTCCTCTTTGATCCATTGATCAAGAATAGGTTTAACGGGCTCCATGACTCTAGCTTTTCGAATTTGCTTGGGCTTTTCTTGTAGATTGAAATCATCCATTTCTGCATACTTCTGAACCGTCCTTGAATCACGATTCATTTGTTTGGCAATCTTGCTATAAGCTCGCCCTTTTTTGTTTGCCTCATGCCTGATATAATTAATTTCTGCCACTGCTAACATCTCCTAACTTTATACCTCCCGTCGTCTGTAATGCCCAACAGGAGTGTATTTTGATAAGGGGATGTTGGCAAGTGGTTTTTTAATTTATGCAGCCCCTACGGGTCTGCATAAATTAACTGCCATAACCTACATTTTTAGTCTGCCATAAACATTCAGCTTGCAAGAATAAAAATTCCTCTGCAAAAGTTCAACCAGCAGCCATTTTTGATGAATACTATGTAAGTGCAAGCAAAGCTTCTAAAATTGGTAAAGCGTTAGCTGCGGGTGCTGGAGCTGCTGCATTAGCATCTGAATTCGGTCTCCCGTTGGTTGTAGCAGCTGTATTAACTGCATTGTATGGAGCAAATGAATTATGCAATTGGAATAATGGTGGGTATACGATTTACTACAGAACGATTCCTGTTGGACCTGTTCCGGTAGTAGGGTATTGTGTTCCAGATTAATCACTCGGTTCAAGAAAATTAAAGAAGCATACTGATCAGTAGCAAACCCAATGATGGGCATGTCAGATGCCAGGCTGGAAGTTGGCGCCGGGATTTCAACCGGCGCCAGCTTTTTTGTTGCAACTTCGCCATTGTTGTACAAAATGTGTCAGGAATCGGGGAATATCGGGAGGTTCCCGGAGCATTTTAGGGGTTTTCCCTGAATTACACCGCAACTGGCCGGGGGGTAGAATGAAGGCGTAAAAAGGAATAACGCCGGTCACGGTTTCAGGAAAGGAGGAGCGAGCCGTGGAGACGAGAACAGATACGCAGCGTCAGATGGACAAGGCGAAGAAGCCGCAGCCTGAGTCGCAAAACCTGAAAGGGACATTTATCGCTGTATTGCTGGTAGGCGCAATCATACTCCTAAGCTGGTTTGGTGTGTTCGGACTATTCCTGGGTCGTGCATAGAAGAGCGAGTTCAAAGAGAAAGGAGAGGAAACGATGCATCTGCACCGTTATGAAAAAATCTGGCTGTCCCTGGGAGCAGGGGGCCTCGCGTTATTCATCGTGCTGCTGTGTGTGAATGCCTTCGCGATGGGAATGGCTCCTCCGAGCAACATGGAAATGATCGATCCGGCCAAAGTGACAGAAACGCCTCCGTTCGACAACCCTGGCCTGAAAAAGCTGAGTGACAACGAGTACGATGCGTACATGACGGCGTTTGCTTTCGGCTTTGCGCCCAATAAAATGGAAGTTCCGGTCGGTTCCAAGGTGAATTTTCACGTCACCAGTCCGGATGTCGTCCACGGATTTCAAATACCGGGAACCAACGTCAACTTCATGGTAATGCCGGGCCATATCAACTCTGCATCCTACACCTTTGACAAACCGGGAGAATACCTGATCTTGTGCAACGAATACTGCGGCGCCGGCCACCAGGTGATGGCGACCACCATTATTGTAAAATAGAGGCAGGTGAATAACATGAATCATACAACAATCGGGCAGGCGCAAGTCGACCGTCCTACGGCTCGTCTCAGTCTCGCTTACGTTTGGGTCGCCTATGCGGCGTTTGGCTTGGCTGCACTGGCCGGGATGCTCCAAGGAATGGTGCGGGGCGGACTTGTCGAACTGCCCAGCTGGACGAATTACTATCAGATTTTGACCGCGCACGGAGTGTTAATGGCACTTATTTTTACGACGTATTTCATCATCGGATTCCTCTTGTCCGGGGTAGCCAAAACGACGGGAGGCTCTCTGCACGGAACTGCCCGCGGGCTCGGCTGGACAGGATGGGTGCTGATGACTGTCGGGACAGCGATGGCTGTCGTGACGATCGTCACGAACGACGCTTCCGTTCTCTACACCTTTTACGCGCCGCTGAAGGCGTCGCCGTACTTCTACATCGGGGCTGCGCTCCTGGTCGTCGGGAGCTGGTTTGGCGGATTTGCCATCTTTAGCAGCTACCGCAAATGGAGACGGGAAAACAGAGGCAAGCTGTCTCCACTGTTTGTCTACATGTCAGTCACAACTTTTGTTCTGTGGTTGATCGCGACCGTTCCGGTTGCTGTGGAAGTTCTGTTCCAGCTCATCCCCTGGTCTCTGGGCTGGACACCGAGCATTAACGTCATGCTCAGCCGTACCTTGTTCTGGTTCTTCGGCCATCCGCTGGTGTACTTCTGGCTGATGCCTGCGTATATCGCCTGGTACGTCTGCGTTCCGCGCGTCATCGGCGGCCATGTATTCAGCGATTCGCTCGCTCGGCTTGCTTTTATCTCGCTGCTTCTGTTCTCCATGCCGGTCGGCTTCCACCATCAGCTGATGGAGCCGGGTATTTCCGCAGGCTGGAAAATGATACACGTCATTTTGACGCTGATCGTTGTCGTACCGTCGCTGATGACTGCCTTCTCCATGTTCGCCACCTTTGAAACAACGGGGCGGAAAAAGGGAGGAGTGGGACTGTTCGGCTGGTTTAAAAAGCTGCCGTGGTCCGATGTCCGCTTCTTCGCGCCATTCGTCGGCATGCTCTTCTTTATCCCGGCAGGTGCCGGCGGGATCATCAACGCCAGCAACCAGATGAACGCGGTCGTACACAATACGATCTTTGTCACCGGCCATTTCCACATTACAGTAGGTGCCGCTGTCGCTCTGACCTTCTTCGGTGTCAGCTATTGGCTTATCCCTGTGCTGACCGGGCGGACATTGACCCGTACAGCCAACCGCATGGGGATGGTACAAACCGTATTCTGGTCGGTGGGAATGTTCCTGATGTCGTTTGCGATGCACTATTTGGGCCTGCAAGGAACGCCTCGCCGGACGGATTATACCACCTACATGGATCATCCGCTGGCGCTCGGCTGGATGGATTACCAACGCGTCATGGCGTTTGGCGGCGGGCTGCTGTTCGTAGCGGCTGTACTGCTGATCCTGATCCTGGGCTACCTGACCTTCTATGCCCCGAAAGGAAAGACCGAATACCCGATCGCGGAAACAGAGGCGGAGCAGCATACGCCCCGGATTCTGGAACGCTGGCCGGTATGGGTGGGCGTACTGCTCTTCCTTATCGTGATGGCATACGGCATTCCGATCGCCGATCAGCTGACCCACAATCCGCCTGGTTCGCCACCAATTCGCACCTGGTAAACGTTGGGACAAATGTAAAAAGCAAAGGCAGAAGCAAAAGCAGAAGCAAATGCAGAAGCAAAAGCAGAAGCAAAAGCAGAAGCAAAAGCAGAAGCAAATGCAGAAGCAAAAGCAGAAGCAAAAGCAGAAGCCACAACAAAAGCCACTCGGTTTTACGCCGAGTGGCTTTTCAATTTGAGTGAAGAAATTTTTGTCCATAGAATTTGTACATAGAAAGAAAAACCGCCTTCCTGCATATGGAGAAAGGCGGCTCAACGAAATAATCGAAAGCGAAGTTCGTTAGAGAGCGAAGTCAAGGCAGATAAATCATTTTCCGAGTCATGCCCCCGTCGAGGACGAGCTCGGTACCGGTGACAAAGTCGTTCTCGTCGTCGGTCAAAAATAGGCAGGCCCGGGCGACGTCTTCCGGACGTCCTACGCGGCCGGCGGGATGCTGCTCATGATCCTCCGGACGGAGTGCTTCTTCGTCGCCCGTTTCGATCCAGCCAGGGGAGATGGCGTTGACGCGAATACGGTCCGGACCGAGGGAAAGCGCCAGAGCGTGAGTCAGAGCAAGAATGCCGCCTTTGGAAGCGGCGTATGCCTCGGAGTGGGGCTCGGACATGTGGGCGCGCGTGGAGGAGAGGTTGACGATCGCGCCTCCGCCGGTTCTCCGCATCAACAGTGCGGCTTCCCGCGAGCAGAGAAAGACACTGCGGAGATTGGTATTGATCACTTGGTCCCATTCCTCTACGGACAGCTCATACGGAGACTTCCATGTGGATACCCCGGCGTTGTTAATCAGGATGTCCAAATGGCCCCAGCGCTCCGCGACTTCCTCCATCAGCCGAATAATATCGGCAGGAGAGCTAACATCCACTTGCTGAAAAAAGACGTTTCCTCCGGCATGGCTGATTTTTGCCGCAGCCCGTTCCCCCAATTCCCGGTTTTTTTCGGCAATGCAGACTCTTGCACCCCGGGCGGCATACATGGCGGCGACAGCATAGCCGATACCTTGTCCTGCACCGGTAACGACGACAACTTTTTCGGAAAACGGCATAACGGAACCCTCCTAATGAAGTAGATATAGCGGTGCATGAAATAGCAAGGATAGCTGAAAACTGAAAGCGAAGCGTACCTTCATACATACAACTGCAAGATATACAAAAATAGGCTGGAAATGCAGTATGTAACTATAGTAAAGTAAGTATTGACTTTGCTACTTGATGAAATAAAGGAGGATGTATATCATGCAAACAGACATGAAACTCACTGCTGAGCAAGCTATGGAAGCGCGTCACAGCGTCCGAAAGTACGATCCCAATGAAGCGATTCCGAGAGGAGTACTGAATGAAATCCTGCGGTTAGCAGCTACAGCTCCATCCTCCTGGAATCTGCAGCACTGGCGCTTTCTGGTAGTAACGGATCAGGCTCACAAGGAACGCCTGCTGCCGATCGCCCACGGTCAGGAACAAGTGGTGAAAGCTCATGCAGCGATTGTGATTTTGGCTGATCTGGAGGCCGACAAGTCGGCTCGCCCCGTTTACGATGGAGCTTTGGCTCAAGGCTACGTAAGCGAGCAGGTGCGCGACACGATGATCAGCCAAATCGAGAACGCATACCGAGACAACCCGCAGCTCGCCCGCGATGAAGCGATCCGCAACTCTTCCCTGGCAGCCATGCAGCTGATGTTGGCCGCCAAGGCAAAAGGCTACGACACTTGCCCGATGTGTGGATTCGACAGAGAGAAGCTGATCCAGGCTTTCAATATTCCTAGCCGCTACTTGCCTTCGATGATCATTACTTTGGGCAAGGCGAGCGCTCCTGCCCATCCTACGCAGCGATTCGGACTGGATGAATTGGTGATTGAAAACAGCTTTTAATACGGATGAAAGAAGGAAAACGCTCGCGTGGTCGGGCGTTTTTTGTTGGCTGAATTTGTTTGTTGGTTGGCCAAATATCGGCTATACGCTTTTCTCCTCAGGGGTGAGGCTTTGTGCCAGCGGCAGCTCGACCGTTACCGTCGTTCCTTTGCCCAAGGTGCTCGACACGGAAAATTGGCCGCCGTGCAGGTGAACGATCTCTTTGCAAATGGCAAGACCGAGACCGCTGCCTGATCGCTTGGATTGTCCCTTGAAAAACCTTTCCGTTATATGGGGCAAATCTTTCGGGGCGATGCCTTCCCCTGTGTCGCTGACCAGCACTTTTACATGCGTCTCATCCGTCTGACATGAAATCTGGATAGAGCCTCCGCGTAAAGTGAATTTGAAAGCATTGTCCAGCAGGTTTACGAAGATCTGCTTCATCCGATTGGGGTCCACCTGCACGGGAACAGGAGAGGGCGGGATATGGACGAAAAAGTCAATGCCCTCGTCCTGTGCCCGAAGGCCGAATTGAATCCGCACATCCTCTACAATATCGCGCAGATCGAGGCGCTCCGTCGATAATTTCAGTTCACCGGACTGAAACTTCGAGAAATCGAGCAGCTCTTCTACCAGACCAATCAACCGGTCCGTCTCCTTGGAGATGACCTCCAGCCCCAGCATCGTCTCTTCCTTGTCCTCCAGCCCTCCGGAAATCAACGTCTCGCCCCAGCCTTTGATCGAGGTAAGCGGCGTCCGCAGTTCATGGGAAACCGATGAGATAAAGTTGTTTTTCATCTGTTCATTCTTGCTTATCTCCGCTGCCATGTAGTTAAACGCCTCGGCTAAAGTACCGACTTCGTCATTAAATTGCTTTTTTGCCCGCGCGGAGAAATTTCCGGTCGCCATCTGTGTAGCCGCCCGGGTCAGCTCCTGAATCGGGCCGACGATGCGCTTGGCGATGATCAGGCTCAACGTGAAGGCGAATAACACCACGATCACCCCGACTCCCGCACCGTACATCGCAATCCGGTATACGGCAGCGTACAGCGGCTCGGCTGAAATCGAGTAGCGCAGGACACCTACCTGCTCTCCCATGTAGACAAGCGGATTGGATACCGCGATCACCCTCTCCCGCGTGTACGGAGACTTGCCGACATACAACCCCATGCCGGTTTGCAAGGCATTGAGCACATCTGGCGTTTCGATGACCTCTGCCGTCTGAAAGCCGTAAGAGTTGAGAATGACTTTTCCAGTCAGATCAAGGACTTCCACTTTGGCGGTTTCTTCTTTTGAGACGTTTTCCAATATATAGCGGGCTTTGTCTCTCAAGTGGTAGCTGTCCGCGTACTTGTTGATAAAGTTGGTGAAGGTCGTCGATCTCGTCACCAGAGTCTCTGTGGCCGTGCCGAAATAGTAGGTATGCACAGCCCAGTAGAACAGCCCCTCAAGGACGAGGACGATCAACAGCAGGATCAGGCCAAAATGAATGACGAGCCGCGCTCTAATTCCCCTCATCAGCGGTTTCCTTTCGCCATAAATAACCATAGCCCCAGACCGTCTCGACGTATGCGGGATGGGCCGGATCGTCTTCGATTTTTTGCCGGATTCGACGGATGTTCACGTCCACTACCTTTAGATCGCCGATATAGAACTGTCCCCACACTTCGGTCAAAATGTCGTCGCGGCTAATTGCTTTGTTGGCGTTCTCTGCAAGCAGCTTGATGATGGCAAATTCTTTCGGCGTCAAATCGATTTCCTGTTTGTGCTTGATCAGCTTCCGCTCGTCGAGAAGCAGTTGGAAAGGAGGAATGTCGATAATGCGGGAATCTTCCTCCTGCACCTCGAGCGCAGTAAGCCTGCGGTGCAGGGCTTTTACCCGGGCGAGCAGCTCTGCCGGGCTGAATGGTTTGACGACGTAGTCATCTGCGCCAAACTCCAGCCCCATCACTTTGTCCAGCTCCTGGCTCTTCGCCGTCAGCATAATGATTCCCATGCGGGGAAACTTGCGGCGGAGCTGTCCGCACACTTCAAATCCGTCGATTCCCGGCAGCATGACGTCCAGGATGGCGATCTCGATATTCGGTTGGCTGTCCGCAATGGTCAACGCCTCTTCGCCAGAGGCGGCCTCGATGACGTCGCATCCCTCGCGCTTGAGATTGATGCGGACAAAATCGCGGATTGATTTTTCATCTTCTAACAGCAGTACTTTCATGTTCTCGTCTCCTTAGAAAACCGAACCGGCCGAGCTTAGAGCTGCATTTTCAACGGTCGGAACAACTGTCTGATTTCGTCCGAGGTCAGCAGCATGGCGTTGTATTCGCGCAAAGCGGCACTGCTCAGATTGTCAGGCTTTTGCGGCTGGATCGCCACGAGCACTTGCTTGCCCTGTTCTGACAATACCAGATACGGCGTCTGCTTGCCCTCAGAGGATTTTTCCATTTTCGCCCACTCCTGCTGAGGGATCGATTGGAAGGTGAGGAGGGTCGCTTTCTGCTCGCCGTTCTGACCGTAGTAGACCATGTGGGCCACGGTCGAATTGGAATCGGGATTTCGCTCAACCGTAAACTTGTCCTTCCATTTATCCGGGATGCGAAAATCGATGCCAAGCCTGGTGCTTTGGAAATGATCCTCCATATGCTTTAGGCCGCTTTTGCCATCCCACTGATAGTAGGAAGAGATCCAGGGGATTTCCGCCATGGCCATTTCGTCCGTGCCTGGCGGCTGTGTATGAATTCCTATTTCTATAATCCCGTCATCGTTAATATCTTCACTATATAGGCTGTATGGTTTAAAAGTCAGTTCCATTTCTTCCCGGGTGCCAGCCAATGGACGGAGCAATTGGCCATTTTCCAGGATCAACAGCTCGGTCATAGCGGAATGGGCTCCGAGGCCGGCTTCGATGAAAATGCCATTTTTTGTCGGGGACGCCTTGCCGATGACTGCCTGCTCGTAGCCGTTTACATTGCCGTCCAGTTGGATCTCCGTCCATTTGGACAGTTTCCCGTCCGTTGGGCCGTACACCTCTGCTTTGGATACCAGATTGTTGTTGTCGTGAACGACGAGGGCCAGCTCTTGCTCCCGATTGCCGGCAAGATCTCCTACCGCCATGACCGAATAAGGCTGCTTCAGCAGTTCCACGGGCTGATTTTCTTTTAGGGAATAGACGGAAAGCTCCTTGTTCAGGCCGTCTCCTCCGCCCCATCCGATCAGCATCTCGGGAATTCCGTCGCCGGTCATGTCAACGTAATCGACATAGTCCAATTCCCGGCCGATCCCGGTGAAAGAGGCAGTCTTTTTCCAGTTTCCGCCACTCTGTGACAAGACCAGGACGCCGATCTCGTAGTCGGTTTTTTCCGTCTTGTAAAAGGCGATCACCTCAGGCGAGCCGTTGCCTGTCAAGTCGTGAAGGGCGACAGCACTAGACTCTGCCGGGTTCAACGGCACGGTCAGCTGTGAGCCGGGGGGGAGAAACTGCATGACCGCCTGATTGATCGACTGCTGGTTGACGTCGGCCGCAGGCGCACGCATCAGTTCGTTGGGAGTATCGGTAAAGCCGCAGCCGCCGCCGGTCAGCGCGACAGACAAGACAGCCAAATACAGCCAGATTTTTTTCATCTGTCTTTTCGTTCCTTTCTGTTGGTGCTCAAATAGACGCATGATTTCATTCCCACTCTATTGTAGCTTGCCCGAGAGGTGAATTTGTTGCAAACCGGTAAAAAAAACAGACCCGCTTAAAAAAAGAATGGGCATGGAGAAACCTGCCTGCAACAATTTAGGAGGTTATACCGTTTATGATTACAGAGAAATGAAACCCATCCATTGCGAAATATGGCGGATAAGTGGATGGGACATACATGAAAAGAGGCATGACTCTGGACCTGTGCTAATGATAACAGGAGAAAAAGAGCAGGAAAGCCTGGGTACTAAGGGAGGAAGAAAGAAATGAAAGCATGGCAACGAGCGTTATGTACAGTTGTTTTGGGGGGAGCAGTCACATTGACCTCTACGTGGACGGGAGCACCCGTTCAGGCACAAGCAAGTCAGCAGACAGCAGTTCAGATCGTACGGATTGCGCCGGAGGAGTCGATCTTGTTCACGATCCAGTTCATTGACGGATTCCGCGCCAAAGTCGTGGACAACAAGACGAGAGCGACGACCTATATCGATATCAAGGAAAACAAAGACGAGTACCTGCGCAGAGGGATTTATAACAAGCAGGGGAAAGTGACGCAGCCGACTAACGGATTTTCCGACAAGCTGGCTGAGCTGGTTCCCTATGTGACCGAGAACGGGTCGATTCAATACGTGGGGCGTCAAAGAATGTGGGGACTGCACGGAAACGACCAGATCGCTCACGCTACAAGCATTTGGAAGCTGGAAAACCAGAAGCCGAAGCTTGTCGGCCTGACTGTAAGCCCGGGGGAATCAGACAACTTTCCGTCTCCTGATGTGTTCCTCAATACGGGAATCTCTCTGGATAAAGACATCACATTTGTACTCGACACCAAGTATGCCGATGTGAACGGTGACGGCATCAAAGACCATGTCATGCTGGTCGGACACAAAGAGGGAGCTGCGTTTGGCCTGCCGGTCGATGATCTGCGCATCGTCGTTCGCGAAGGAAGAAGGGGCCAGCATTTCTTTGCTTCCGTAGGCAAGCTGGATGCCGGATACCTGCCGAAGCTGAACATCGGCTATATCAACTCGGACAAAGTAAAAGACATCCTTGTGACCATTCCGACCAAAAATGGCCGCGTATACAGCGCCCTGACGTGGAAGTATACCAAGTTTGTACCTTTGATCGATCAAGCAGCGCTCAATAACCCGAAACAGTACAAGGTAACATTAGATGGCCAAGGAGTCGGGACTTCGGTTCAGAGCGTTCGGTCCGCAAAAAAATAAACATGTGAGCTTGCAAGAAAGCCGAAGATAGGAAACAGCTCCTGTCGAGCACTTTTTCATTGAATACTGACGGTTAAGGGCTGTCCCTTGTCTATCGCAGACGGGGACAGCTTTTTTTGTTTCCAGCAGAGGAGGAGCAAATAGATTCAGGCAGTTGTTAAATCGTAATGAATACGATTTATCTTGACAACTTTTGTTTGCGGGGTGTAGGATGATTGTTAAATCGTAATTGTTACGATTTATTTGTTGCGCATCACAATCCACAAACAGGGAGTTGTACATAGGCATGAGTGACAATCGGATTCCGGTAACAGTACTGAGCGGGTATTTGGGAGCAGGCAAAACAACATTGCTCAACCACGTGTTGAACAATCGGGAAGGGATGCGAGTCGCGGTCATCGTGAATGATTTGAGCGAAGTGAATATTGACGGGGAGCTGATTGCCCAGGGAGGCGGGCTGTCCCGGGTCGAGGAAAAGGTAGTGGAGATGTCCAATGGCTGCATCTGCTGCACATTGCGGGAGGATTTGCTGACAGAGGTGGAGCGTTTGGCCACTGAAGGGACGTATGACTACATTCTGATCGAATCGACCGGGATTGGCGAACCGGTGCCAGTTGCCCAAACCTTCACGTATGTCGACGAGGAAATGGGCATCGACCTGTCCCGCGTTTGCCGGCTGGACACGATGGTGACGGTCGTAGACGCCAACCGTTTTTGGCACGACTTTTCCTCCGGAGAAAGCCTGCTTGAGCGCGGTCAGGCAGCTGCAGAGGAAGATCGCCGCGATGTCGTGGATCTTTTGATCAGCCAGATCGAGTTTTGTGATGTGCTGATCCTAAACAAGTGCGATCTGGTGGAGCCGGAACAACTGGATGAACTGGAAGCGGTCCTGCGCAAATTGCAGCCGGATGCCAAGCTGATCCGGACCAGCCGGGGGCATGTACACCCGAGGGATATCCTGAATACCGGCTTGTTTGACTTTGAAAAAGCAAGCCGTTCTGCCGGCTGGATCAAAGAGCTGGAGCACGGAGAGCATACGCCGGAAACGGATGAGTACGGCATCTCTTCCTTTGTCTACCGACGCAAAAGACCGTTTCACCCGGAGCGCTTTGCGAGCTGGCTGGAGGACTGGCCGGAAGAGGTGGTGCGGGCCAAGGGCTTTTTCTGGATCGCGACGCGCAATGACCTGGCCATGACGCTGAGCCAGGCAGGAACTTCGATTGAAATCGGCGCCGCCGGGTACTGGGCCGCAGCTCTGCCTGAAGCGGAGCGGGAGGCCATCCTGGCAGAAGATCCGGAGTGGGCGAAAACATGGGATGCCGACCATGGAGATCGCCAAACCGAGCTGGTGTTTATCGGCATGGAGATGAACAGGGAAGAGATTGAGCAGAAGCTGGATCGGTGCTTGCTGACTGAGGATGAGTACCGCGGAGATTGGAGCGCGATTGCCGATCCGCTCCCGACAGCAGATACTGTCGTGGAAACAGCGCTGTGAGAAACAGCCGAATCATCAATGGGCTTTCAAGGGATGCAGCCCAAAAAGGAGGAGCGTAGATGCGCGTACAGGTAACGCTGCAATGCACAGAGTCAGGAGACCGGAACTACATCACGACGAAGAACAAGCGGAATCACCCCGAGCGGCTTGAATTAAAAAAATACTCTCCCCGCTTAAAAAAGCACACTTTGCACCGCGAAACTAAGTAAAGCTGCGGCATCCATGAAAAAACTCTCTGCCGGTTCGTCCCGGGCAGAGAGTTTCTTTGTATGCTGAAGCCAGTTGGTTCTTGGCAGATGCATTGCATGCAGCTACGCTTCTTTTCTCAGGGCAATTTGCTCTTTCCCTGTCTCTTTTTCAGAGAAGAAGATCTTCATCATCGGCGGGGTCACGATCGTGGTCACAAGGACGACGACGATCAATACAGCAAACATGCTGTCAGCCAAAAGCCCCGCCTCAAGTCCAATCGATGCAATGATCAAGGCGACCTCACCGCGAGACACCATCGCGGACCCGATGCCCCACGAGCTGCGCCAGCCGAATCCGGACACCTTTGCGCCGAGTGCTCCGCCGATAAACTTCGTCAGGACGGCCAAAATGCTAAGGCCGACAATCAGCCAGAGATGATCGACAATGCCGTTGAATTGGGCCGACACCCCGATTGAGGTGAAGAAGACCGGTACGAAGATGGAATAACTGATCGTTTCCACTTTTTCCGTTACTTCATGGCGATAATTGGTCAGGCTGATGGCGATGCCGGCGATGTACGCGCCGATAATGGCGGCCACTCCGGTGTATTCCGCCAGGTAGGCGAACAGGAAACAGATAATGAGGGCGGCCGTTACGACCGCTTCCGTCACTTTCAACGGAGCAAATTTCCGCAAGACCCACGGAACGACTTTCCAGGAGAGCAGGATGACGACCGCGAAGAAGGCCACTTTCTTGAGTACGACCATTCCCAGATTGACATCACCGCCCGCAAAGCTCATGACAAATGCGAGTGCGATGATGACCAGCACGTCGTCAATGACGGCGGCTCCCAGGATGGTTGCGCCTTCTTTTGATTTCAGCTTGCCGAGCTCCTTCAAAGCCTGGACGGAGATGCTCACACTGGTGGCAGAAAGCAGCAGACCCAGGAATACAGACTCCAGTGTGGGCAGTCCCATGGCCATTCCGGCAGCGTATCCGAGAGCGAGCGGAACGACGATGCCGACGACGCCGACATTCATGGAGGATTTTCCGCTTCGTTTAAATTCGTCTATATCGGTCTCCAACCCGGCAATAAACATCAGGAGGATGACACCGATTTGGCTGATCTCTTTCAGAATCTCCGTATTTGAGATCAGGCCGAGCACCGAAGGGCCCAGGATAATCCCAATCAGCAATTTCCCGAGGACGGAAGGCTGTCCGAGCTTGGAGCTCACTTCTCCGGCAATTTTGGAGGCGAGCAGGATCACAGCCAGTTGGAAGATTAGCATACAGTATCCCCACCTTTTTCTAAATTGTTTGCAAATGGAAAACAAGCAAAAAGAGCCTGCCACCACTGGCTCTTTTGCGAAAAAAGGCAAAAGAAAGCCACTGGTGACAGGCTCCTCCTAAAAGTTCGTGCTTTTTAAATTATATAATCATTATATCCGAATGCCGAGGTAAAGTAAAGACGTATTCCTCATTTTGCGAATGGGAAAACGTGGGATTTGGACAAGAAGAAAAACCAGCCTGACCGTAATGCTGCGGCCAGGCTGGTTGCCTATTTCCAATAATATGTTCATTTAAAGTAATCGGTCATCTGAGCAAACACATCAGCGAGAGCGTGCAAGCTTTCTGCTGTCTGGTAAGCAAACAGCGGGAGTGCAATTACAGCCAACAAAGCTTCTCCGATATACTTGGCGATCATACTGATCAACCTCCTTATTTACGACAGATTTTCTGATCATGCCGGAAACAGGAGTGCCGAGCCGTCGTTGTCGCTGTCTGCATACCGCAAGCGTCGCAGAATCAGTCTGCGCTGCGGCTGCCTTGCCGCCGTCGGATACGTCTCGACCAAGCAACGATTGATAGAAGGTTCGTAAGTATCGCTAGAACGCCAGCCATTAGGCAATCTCTGCGGACGACACCAGTTCTGTATGTAGGAAACAGAGGTGTAGCAGCCCGCGAACAAGGCGAGCAAGGCGAAGAAATCATCCAGCGAAAACAGAAGAATCAGATCTTCCATCGGTGATTTCCCCCCTTTTGATTGGCGCTGGCAAGAACCTCGGTTCTTGGTACCCCATATTGTAACTCCGTTCCGGGAGTGGGTGCAACCCACAAAATCTGGAGCAGCTTTATCACTGGCTGATACATGGATTGCAAAAAAAGGCCTTTCCACCATTTGACAAAAGGGAGATTCACGTAATAAAATATTTTTACGTGAACAATAAGTTTTCCGAGGTGTATATAATGGATCAACAAGTATTGGAAACGTATGTCGTCGAGTCGCCGGATCAGGCCATGGCTCTGCTCAATCCGCTGCGGGCGGAAATCCTCGGCCGATTGACCGAACCTGCCTCCGCGGCCGAACTGGCCCGCGGGATCAACGAAATCCCCCAACGGGTCAATTACCATCTCAAGGCGCTGGAAAAGGTCGGTTTGGTACGTCGGGTCGGTACGCGGCAGGTGAGAAATCTGGTAGAGGTGCTGTACCAGGCTATCGCCCGGACCTACATTTTGTCGGAGACGCTTAACTGGCCGAAAGAGACCGTCGACCGGATCAAGGATCAAGGGTCGCTGTCCCATCTGATCACGGCCGCCGAACGGATTAAGCGGGATGCCCTTACACTCCTGGAGAGATCGGATCAGCAGGAGGAGGTCCCGAGTGCGACGGTCGATACCAGTATCCGGCTGGCAACAAAGGAGCAGCGCAGCGCTTTTGTGCAGGAGTACGTGCAGTTGGTAAGCCAGCTTGTCGAGAAATATCAAGCACATGACGAGACAGAGGAAGCGTATCAAGTTGTGCTGGCTGTTTATCCCCAAATCGCCCAAGGAGGAGAAGAGAAATGATGCCGGTAATGAAAAAGCAAGCAGTAGTCATTTGGGAAAGTGATGTCAGGCAGCAGGATCGTTCGGTCATTCCCTTTCCTACGCGTGAGAGCGGCCGTGGAACAGTGGAGCAGGAAGCGACGGTAACCAGTTGGACAGTCGGGCCCAAAGAGAATCCCGCTACTGTCACCATCGTGTCGTCCGGATTTGAAGCGGCCGAGCGCAAACAGGCAGCCCCTCAGGCTATGCTGGGCAGGAGAGCTGCCGCGTAACTCTTCGTTGTGTGGAAATGAGTAAACAAGAAGACAGGAGGCATGAACATGAATCTGATACCGGTTGTAGTGGAGCAAACCAGCTATGGAGAGCGTTCTTACGATATTTACTCCCGTCTGTTAAAAGACCGGATCATCTTTTTGGGCAGCGCAATCGACGATCAAGTAGCCAATGCGGTAGTCGCCCAAATGCTGTTTCTGACAGCGGAGGACCCGGAAAAGGATATTCATCTGTACATCAATTCCCCGGGGGGCTCTATCACGGCGGGGATGGCCATTTACGATACGATGCAATTCATTAAGCCTGCGGTTTCTACGATATGCATCGGGTCTGCCGCCTCGATGGGTTCTTTCCTGCTGCTGGCAGGAGCTCCGGGTAAACGCTACGCCCTGCCCAATGCGGAGATCATGATTCATCAGCCGTGGGGCGGGAGCCAGGGACAGGCAAGCGACATCAAAATCCAGGCAGATCGAATTCTGAACCATCGCCGCTTGCTGTTTGAGATTATCGCAAAGCGGACCGGGCAGCCGGTTGAAAAAGTGGAACGGGATGCCGACCGCGATTATTTCATGACCGCAGAGGAAGCAAGAGCGTACGGAATTGTCGACAAGGTGATCGAAAAACTGTAGCGCGGGGGAGAGATGGGAGATGAAAGTCCTGGTGCTGGGAGGGACTCGTTTTATCGGCCCGCATGTGGTCAGACAGCTTGTCTCGGCCGGTCACGAAGTAGCGGTGTTCAACCGCGGCGAGTTGAAAGCAGATGGTGGATTTCCTGATGAGGTCAGACGAATCATCGGGGACCGAGTGCAGCTGCAAAGCTATCGCCAGCAGTTTGCCGAGTATCAGGCAGATGTCGTGATTGACATGTTTCCTTATACCGAGTCCGATGCGACGAGTATGATGACTGTTTTCGACGGAATTGCCGATCGTGTCGTAGCGATCAGCAGCTGTGATGTATACAGGGCGTTTCAGATCCTGAACCGGATCGAGGACGGCCCTGTCGAGCGCGGGCTGCTGACGGAGGAGTCGCCGCTGGGCGAGAAGCGGTATCCGTTCCGCGGCATGAGAGAAGACAGACAGGATTACGACAAGGTGCTCGTAGAAAGGGTCGTCATGAGCAGCCCCAGCCTGCCGGGAACAGTACTCCGCCTGCCGATGGTATACGGCCCCGGAGACTATCAAAACCGCATGTATCCGTATCTGAAGCCGATGCTGGACGGCAGACGGTACATCCTGCTGGAGGAGGGGCTGGACAATTGGCGCTGGACCCGCGGATACGTGGAGGATGTGGCGGCAGCCATCGTTTTGGCAGCGGAGGACGATCGGGCAAAGGGGGAAATCTTCAACCTCGGGGAGTCGGACAGCTACTCGCTGCGTGACTGGATCATGGGCATCGCGGCACAAGTTGGCTGGCAGGGGAGTATCGTAACGGCAGCTCCCGACATGCTGCCCCCCTCCATGCAACTGGGGATAGAGACCAGCCAACACATCGAGATCGATACGGGGAAGATTCGCCGTCTGCTCGGTTTTTCCGAAAAAGTTTCACGCGCAGAAGCTTTTGCCCGGACGATCGCCTGGGAATCCTCCCATCCTCCCGCAGCAGGGGGACCAGACTCACGTTTATATGCGATTGAAGATGAGATTCTCACTGCTTTGGGGAAACTTGCGTAGAGGGAAATGATGGCGATTATCGTGGAGGGTGAAGATCTCCAACCCTCCATGGGCAGCAGGGAATAAACGGATGAAACAATAGAGAAGGGCTTCCCCGTCCAGTAGGTTCCTACTTTTCGGGGACAGCCCTTCTTGCGGTGTTATCGCGATTCTTCTCCAGCTTCCAGCTTCACTTTTACTTTCACTTTTTCAGTTTGATCCGGGTTGTCTTTGGATGCAATCGTAACCCAGAGTGTGACGGTTTCATTGCCTTCTTCCGGCAATGCAAGCAGTACGCCCGCATTGTCGATCAGCTCGGGATGGGAGCTTTCGGTGACGGCATAGGTCACTGCATCAGAGTCTTCCGGCAGTTCCAGAACAGCCTCGCCTACTTTGTCAGTATTGACGACATTGCCTTCAAATTCCTCAGCCGCTTGCTTCAGGCTATCGTCGTTCTTCTCCGTTGTCCGCTTGCCTTTTTCCGTTTCGTTGATTTCCAGCTTGAACGACTTCCAGATCTCATACGTTTCGACGACCTGTTCGCCTCTCGGCAGATCAGGGTCGACTACTTGTGCCACCAGGCGCAGCTTGTAGACGCCTGGATCCAGCTTCTTCGGTATGAGAGAACCGTTCACGTACGTGCCGTCGATGTTGGAGAAGGTGATCGGGCCGGGAGCAAATGGTTTGTAATCGTTAAACAGAGCAGCCATCGTACCGATGTACGTGTCATCCATGCTCCAGGCTTCCAGCTCGATCACATTGACGCCTTCAGCCTGGAGCAATGCTTCTACAGTGATCGTATCGTTTTCGCCGTCACCGTCCGGAGACAGGATGGCGCTGGACAGCTTCATATTGTCGAGGCCAAAGTGGGTATCCTCCGGCTTGTCGCCCACGTGGATGACGAACGGAAGATGGAGCTTGGGAATGCTGCGATCGGAGCTGCGCAGGACAACTTCACCTTCGTACACGCCTTCCTCCGCATCCTCCTGCGGCTCTACAGTCAGGGTAAAGGTTTCGATCTCGCCGCCGTCTACGGTGATATTCTTGGTCGACAGCTTGACATCGATGTTGTTCGGGTCCGGTGTATCCTTTGGACGATAAGGATCGGTGGTTACCGAGCTGTGCATGTTGACCTCGGCTCTGTAGCTCACTTCTTTATCGGACGTGTTCTTGACTTGCAGCGTTTGCGAAACAGGCTTGCTGCCTGCTTTCAGCAGACCGAAGCTGTAGTTGGAGCCGTTGTATTCGATCGTCTCCGCTTCAAAATCTTCGTTTAAGATGGTGAGCTGCTCTACTGTCTGCAGCAGGGCAGGAGTTTTCATCGCCGCAAATCCATCGACGCGGCCTGCTCCCTGGGAGTAGACATCGTAGAGAACATCCTCTTCCTCATACAGCGGCTTTGCCGTATTGGACAGAGCGGCTTTTACGTCAAAGGGAGTCCATTCCGGATGGGCCTCCTTCAACAGGAGAGCAAGGCCGGCAACGTGCGGGGTCGCCATGCTGGTTCCGTTGGAGCGAGCGTATGCCTTCTCGTAGCTGGCACCGTCGATCAGCTTGGACCATGCCGGATAAGCGGACAGAATGGAAACCCCTGGGGCGCCTACATCCGGCTTGATCGAGTAATTGTCGCCAAGCACGGGACCGCGGGAGCTGAAGCTGGCTACCTTGTCTCCATTGTCACTGGTGGTCGGATAGTCGCTGGAGAAGGTAAGGGTGACAGGGCTGGACGGATTGTTCAGGAGCTGCAAGGCGAGAGCCCGTCCTTCCGTTCCCTTCATGTCAAAGGTAGGGATAGCATCCATCTGGTCGCCCAGTATGGTGTCCACATAACCGCCGCGATCTTCCGGCGGGAGATTGAGGTCTGCCTGTCCATCGCCGTCTTTGTCGTTTCCATTAAAGACGATTACCGCTACAGCGCCAGCCTTTTTCGCGTTGATGATTTTGTCAGTGAAGGCGAGGGTGCCGCGGGACACGAGAGCGACCTTGCCAGCTACGTCTACCTTCTCAAAATCTTGAACCGAGCCCAGGTTGGCGTACACGACAGGGAGCGGATTTGTGCCGATCAGCTCGCTGAAATTGTCTTCCCTGATCTGCCAGGCCATGACGTGGAATTGGTAGTCTTGGCCGAGAGATGAGCTGGCGGAAGCGTCGTACAGAATGCTTGGAGAATTCACTGCCGCGACAGAGATCGGCAGCTTCGCTCCTGCCGGGGAGCCGGCCGTGTAGTAAAATCTGCCCGGCTCGTCGGAGGCGGCATTGCCGTTGGCTACTACAGTGATGACGCCTGCGCGCATCGCGTTGTTGACCGCAATCGAGTCGGGGGAGTCGGCATTCTTTTCGATGTCTGCCCCGAGTGACAGGTTGATTACGTCCATGCCGTCTCTCACCGCTTTTTCGATACCGTCGATCACCTGTGCGGAGCTGCCGCCTTTTCGTCCGAGTACCCGGTACACGTAGAGATCGGCCTCATAGGCGATCCCCTTTACCTGCACATCGGACGTTTTGTTCTTGGCGCGGCCCACAATCGTCCCGGAGACGTGCGTACCGTGCGAGGAGCCCTCGTAGCCGCCTTCGCCTTTTGCATCGTCATCGGGCGAGATGGGCGCCTCTTCATACGGGTCCTTGTCATTGTCGTAGGAGTCGTAGCCGCCTTTGTAGGCATCCTTCAGGTCAGGATGCAGATAGTCGACACCTGTATCGATGACACCGACCTTCAACCCTTTTCCGGTGAGACCTGCATCCCACATATCCAGGACGCCAATCTGCTTGAGGGGAGCGATATCGTACTTGAATTCGCGGCCATTCATCGCGTCAAGCTCGACATCGGGGATGGTGTAGATCGTGTTTTCATAAACTGCTTTTACCTGCGGCAGGCTGGCCAGACTCTCGATTTCGTTGGCAGGCAGCGTCATTTCCATCCCGTTGAAGACATGTGAAAAAGTGCGTTCTACATGTAGATCGATATTTTTCTTGCGCGCTTCCTTCAAGAAGGAGGTTTGTTCGCGGGAGACACGCGATTCAGCCGAGCGCGTGGCAGAAGAGCGCGAACCGCGTTTGTAGGACGCTTCGCTCGCGGCAGGTTCTCCTTGCAGCTGCACGATGACGCTTACCTCTTTCCGCGATGTTGTGTTCAGGCGGGGAGAGATTTTGGCTGTTGCTGCTCCCTGCTCCACTACTGCATTGGTGACGCTGTTCAGCTTTGACAGCTCCCGTTTGCTCAGATCCTCGGAAGCGTAGACACCGCCGGGAGCAACGCTGAACAATAAGGCTGCGGAGAGGGATAAGGGAATGAACGATTTCGCTTGTTTTTTCACACATTCTCCTCCTGTCATTTGATAGAATTCTAAATATTGGTAATTATTCGTCTGGAGAAACTGTATTCCTTCAAAGGAAAAGTAATTTTTTATATTCATTGCAAGGTTTTGCCATTTTTTTATCGACAAAAAAACCTCTTTCTTCAAAAGAAAGAGGTTTTTTGTCGAATCATCCGAACGAAAGCCCGGGTTTATTGCATAGGAGGCATGAACTCTTGGAACAGCTCCATGTTTTTCATCATAAACTGTTGGGCAGCAGTGCCTACTTCCTGCTGAATCTGCATCATTTCTTCTTCTGTCACAGTCGCGACGTTGACCGCATTGTCAGCGCTCAAGCTCGGCATGGTAATTGCCTTGCCGAATTCTTCCTTGAACTTGAGGTTCATGCTCAAGCTCTTTGGCATGTCAGGAGTGGATTGTTCAAAGTTCACCTTGAACGTGCCGTCAGTATCGCGTCCGTTTTCTGTTTTGGTTACGGCTGATGTCACTTGGCCGGTCAGGGAGATCGTCTCTGGATCAGAATCGGACTTGGCTTTCAGCGTGAAGTCGTACGTGCCGTTTTCCTTGTCGGCTTGCTTCGTTGTCTCGAATTTGGTTGTCAAGTCGAGCAATACGTCCGGCTGGGCGTCAAACAGGAAAGCTACCGTTCCTGTTGTTTTGTCGCCTTGTTTGTTTGCTTTGTAGCTGAGGGTCATTTCGCCTTTTTCGCCGCCATCCTCAACGAACAGGGAGTAGCGTTGGTACGTGTCTGCTCCGTTTTTGAAGCCTACGCTGGACCAGATGTTTTGTTCTTTCTGGTTCTCTTCGACAAATACCAGCTTGCGGGAAAGAATCTGATGGTCTCCATCTACGAGAACGATCATTTTCAGCTGTTCTTTGGAGTTTTTTGTATCTTTCAGATCCTTCAGTGCATCGTCGAAAGCTTTTTCGTATTCCTTCTTGAACTCATCCTTGGAAAGCTCCTGTACGTCAGGGTATCCGCTGTCGATGAGCAGTGTTGATACGTTGTGGTAGCGGTTGTAGATCAGGTCGAACAGCTTTTCATCCGCTTTTGCCTTTTCGGCCATTTTCGTAAACAGCGCTTTCGCTTCCTCGGCGTTGAAGGTGACAGTGATTTCGCGTGCGTCTGTCTTGTAGCCTTCCTCGGAGAAAGAGGCGTTTTTGTTCATCGCGATCTGGGAGTCTTTCAAGCTTTCAGCGTACATCAGCGCATACGGAGCGAAAATGCTGGATACCTCTTCGCGGCTGAATTTGATCGCTTCATACATATCTTTGTTGGTAACCAGGCGCTTCGGCAGCTCTTCGCCGAGCTTTTCCTTGATCACATCGCGGTCTTTCAAATCAACATAGCCGTACTTGGGGTAGAAGTCAGGGAAACGGAAGCCCATCTTCGTATCGTCGACAAAATACTCCATGTTGATCAGCTTGTTGTCTTTGAGATGGATTTCAAAGTTGCCGGACTGCTGCCGCTTTTGTTCATCCGCATTCGCTTCAACGACAAGCTTGGCGCTCTTCAACAGGTCCAAAACCTTTTGAGCCTGCGGGTCCGGAATATCTGCGTCAATGTTGAATTGGCTCAGTTCCATCGTGGAGTGAACAGGCTTCTCCAGGTAAGGCTTGATATATTTTTCGTATTCTCCAAAGGACTGGGAGGCATCGTCTGCCAGTTGCTTGACATTGTTGGCCTCTGCCTCTAAATAAATCGTTTTGGCACTTTTGAACAGGTCCAGCTTGGCGTACGCAGTACCCAATCCGCCTAGAATCGCAACCCCGACTGCACCGGCGATCAGCAGCGCCTTTTTCGAGCTTTTGCGAGGCGGGGTCACGTTTGTGGTGGTCTCCATTTTCTTCCTCCTCAAATATTTTCTCTCTGTAGGGGCAAAAAAAGACGTTTCTCGCCCCGATTTCGTATTGTACCACATAAAGAGGGCAAAGATGTCGAAAATTGGTAATATGTTTAAAAAAGAGGAAGATGGAACCAGGAGAAAAGGGGGGGTATCCTGTCCGTTGGCTGGATTTCCTGTCGTGTTTCGTGATAATGGTAGACAAGAGAACGGCTGACAAGACGGCAAAAGTCCCGGATATTTCCGGTCGGTGGACACTGCCTGTGACAAATGTGGCGATGGCTTGCGCAAAAAAAGAGTCTTCCCTTCCTGTACGCCTGTCTGCATGGCAAAATAAGAAGTGCCGAGCCTAAAGCAAGTAGCAGGTGCTTCGCAATATTGGCAGCAGCATGGGGACGTTTTTCTTTGCGATATAGAATAGAATGGTGAGAACCCGGTACGACCCGATCATATATACAAGGGTCAAGCCTGCAAGGATAAAGGAGGGGGACCTTTGGATTTTCGCGTTTTGCAGACGTTTGTGATGGCTGCAACCACAGAGAATTTCCATCAGACCGCGGAGGCGTTGTTTATCGCGCAGCCAACAGTCAGCCAACATATTCGCATTCTCGAGACCGAACTGGGGTTGAAGCTGTTTGAACGCGTCGGAAAGCGGGTCCGCTTGACGCCCGCAGGCAAGCGCTACCTGCCGCACGCAAGAGGACTATTGGAGCAGTGGCATCACGGATTGGAAGATCTGATGGCGTGGCGGCAGGGCTACCGCGAGAAGCTTCAATTGGCTGTCTCGCCGATCATTGCCCGAACCCGGTTGTCCCATTTGATTCATCGCTACACCAAGCTTTATCCGGATGTGGACTTGTCGATCAAGCTGGCTGATTCCGTCGAGATTGGGCCATTCGTTCAGAGTGGACAGGCTGATATCGGATTGACGCGAATGATTCCGGGTGAGCTGCAGCTTTCCGCCTACAAACTGTACGAAGACCCGGTCGTATTTGCCGTGCCGCATTACGGTGGAGACATGGAGGCACCGCTGCCTGACTGGGAGCAGGAGCTGCAAACGAAGCGACTGTTGACCCACAATCACCCCGGCTACTGGGACGATCTGCTTTTGCTGCTCAGACAGCGGGGCTTGTCGCTTCGGACCATGGCCGTTTCCCAGGTCGATATTACCAAATGGTTTATTGAAGAAGGTCTCGGGGTTTCCTTTTTGCCACGGTCAGCGATCAGCCGGGAGCTGTTTGAGAACCGCTTTATCGAGCTGCCTACTCCCGGGCTGACTGTTCCCAGTGCGGCTTCCTACCTGCTCGTTCCGAAAACAGGCTTGAGCGAGGCCGCACAGCACTTTGTCGATATTTTGGAGGCCTTGTACTCACCGATGGAGACTGTGCATTAGCGTGCCCCGGTAGAGAAAAACGAACAGAGATTACAAAGCTGTAAGCAAACTGTAAGGAATATCGCTGGAACAGCTTTCTTTTCTTTTAGTATACTCCTTTTTGTTTAGTGTGATTAAACAAAGGGGTTGAAACCAATGGGGGCGGAACCCATCGCTAAAAGAGATCGGATCTTTTCCATCGACATCGTCAGGGGGATTGCTCTGTTTGGCATTTTGATCGTAAACATGCCCTCTTTTCTTATTTATACGGAAGAGATGCCGATGCCGGAAGAGACGGGGATTAATGCGCTTTTGAGACTGCTGTACGATGTAATGATTCAGACCAAGTTCTATAGTATTTTTTCATTCCTGTTCGGCCTGGGATTTTTTATTTTCATGTCTCGTGCTGAGCAGCGGAGGGACAAAGTGTATTGGCGCTTTACCCGGAGGCTGCTGGCCCTGCTTTTGATTGGTATTGTGCATATGGTGATTTGGTTTGGGGACATTCTGACCGCTTATGCTGTCATCGGATTTTTGTTGATACCGTTTTATCGGAGAAAGACATCAACCATCCTGGCTTGGGCGGGAGGCACAGGGCTTCTGTACACGGCGGCAAAGGCGATCGTGCTTTGGCAAACGCTGTCGGGCGTGGAAATAAACACCTGGGCAAGCGCTATTGGCAGCGACATTCTCGCCATTTTCACGATGTTCCTGCTGGGCTTGTATGCAGGGAAACGAGGCCTGATCAGTGCTGTGGCTACGCACGTTAAGCTTTTGAAAAGCGTCTGTCTGACCGCACTGGTGCTAAGCATTCCAGTAGAATGCGCCATGATTTGGACTTATGTACATCCGGGAGAAACGATGGACGCTGCCCGTGAAATTATGGTCAATCTGGGAACCCTGCCGACTGCCTTGTTTTTTATTGCGGGCCTGTTTGTTCTGTTGACGAAAGAAAGGATCCAGCGCGTGCTGCGACCTTTTGGGTACGCAGGTCAAATGGCGTTGAGCAACTATCTCGGGCAGACATTTCTCGTGATGACGATCATTCATTTCTTCCACATCCAGCCGATGCCGCTTGTTCAGTGGCTGTACCTGGCTATCGGCATCTATGTCTTTCAGTTGGTCGCAAGCACGATCTGGATGAGATATTTCGAACGAGGTCCGATGGAAACCGTCTGGCGCTTCATGACGTATGGGCGTCGAAGGACAAAGCCGGCGACGCCTGCCAATTGATTGCAGAAAGTGATCAAAACCCCTGATTTCTTCTATTTCCCTTTGTGTTTTTTAATCGATATACTTAAGGGAAAGATACGGAGAAAAAAGGAGTGGTGATCATGACAACACATACGTTAGCAATCGGTTTAGACGGGATTGCCGTAGCCGAAACGGATTTAAGTCTGGTGGATGGCCAAAACGGACTCCTGGTTTACCGCGGCCACTGGGCGCGGGATCTGGCGATTCATCACACCTTTGAGGAAGTCGCTCACCTGCTCTGGTACGGGCACCTGCCGAGCGCACAGGAGCTTGCCGAGCTGCAAGACAAAATGAGGGCCAACCGGGAACTGCCTGCACATGTAAAAGGCATTCTCGATCTGATACCTGCGGATGTCGATATGATGAGTGTGCTGAGGACCGGCGTCTCTGCGCTGGCTGCTCCCGATCACGCATGGCCGCCAAGCCTCGATCAGGTGATTTCTCTGACCGCGAAAATGCCGACAATCATCGCTCACCGCTTTGCCCGCCTGGCTGGACGCGAACCGCTCAATCCCCGCCAGGACCTGAATCATACAGCCAACTACCTGTATATGCTGAAAGGTCAGGAGCCGAGTCCGGCGCATGTCCGGGCCCTGGATGCCTACCTGATCCTCACCCAGGAGCATGGCATGAACGCATCGACATTCTCCGGACGAGTCGTCGCCTCGACTCAATCGGACCTGATCTCTTCGATCACAGCGGCAATCGGCGCATTGAAAGGACCGCTGCATGGCGGCGCTCCTTCTGAAGTAACGGAAATGATCGAAGCCATCGGCACGAAGGAAAACGCAGAGCCTTGGCTCCGCGCCAAGCTGGAAAACGGCGAGCGTTTGATGGGCTTTGGCCATCGCGTTTACAAGACAATCGATCCACGGGCGACAGCGCTTCGCGTGGTAGCTTCCCAGCTCTCTGCCGACGATCCGTGGTTTGACCTGGCGACCCACGTGGAACAAGTCGGCTTGAAGCTTTTGGACGAATATAAACCGGGCCGCAAGCTGCATACCAACGTAGAGTTTTTTGCCGCAGCAGTGATGCGTGCCGTGGGCCTGGATGACTTCCTGTTCACGCCGACCTTCGCCGTGAGCCGTGTGGTAGGCTGGAGCGCTCACGTCCTGGAGCAGGCGAGCAACAACCGGATTATCCGCCCGCAGTCCAACTATATCGGTTCCATGCCGGAATAAAGGAAATAGGAAAAGTTTTTGACGACCCCCGAAAGGCGGCCATACAGGTTGCCCAAGGGGGTTTTTTCGCTTCCTGTAACGAAGAATCTGCTCTTCGAAGAGCTTCAATGGAAGCTTTCTTTATGTTTGTCTATGATATTTATTTACAGAAAATAGTGAATTCAGCTCGGATGGCGTATAATGAAGGGGAGGCGGAAGGGGGTTGTCATGAAACAGATTGCATACCTAATAGTGGCTATCGCAATTCTAACGGGCTGTACCACAGAGAAGACGCAGCCTCAGGATGTGTTTGATCAAAGGACCGCATCCGTCCAGGGACAGCAGGAAGCAAAGGAAACACCCGTACCGGATACTGCTAAGCCGGGTGCCAATCCAGAGCAGGGCACGGGGGCTGCCGCAGCCGGCAGCGAACCTGGTCAAATTGAAAATGCAGCAACGGGACTATTTGATATTACATTAATTGCGGGCAAGACGGAAGAAGAGGTTTCCGCAGTACTGGGGACACCGATTCAATCCGAGAATGGCGAAAGGATACTGACGTCCACAGAAAAGCAGATGCCGTACAGACAAAATGATTATACGGTTGGAATCGGGACGATCAGCGTCATATTTATGGACGGGAAAGCCGTGCGGATTAAGCTGTCGATAGAGAAGGGAGCGCCTTACAAATATCCGGATGATATCATGAAGGTGATGGGAGCGTTGGGGCTGACGGTCAATTCGGCAGGCGTGCCGGCAAAAAAGGACGCCGTCTCCGCTTCCTTTACATATGTGGACGGCTTTTATCTGCTTGAGATGAAAAGCGACTCTCCTGACAATCCAGGCCACCTCGGCGAGGTTGTTCTCATTACAGAAGATCTGTATGAATGAGGAGCACTGGACTGCCCGCAAGTCGGAACGCTTCGGCTTGTGGGCTTTTGTTTTTCTTGATTGGAGGAAAATGGCGGGCCATCAGAGAATGGCGGAAGGCCGCACCAGTTGTATCGGGTGTCTCCTCCTGTCAAAACTGCAACGAAAGTGTCAAGAAGCTTTGCCAATCGGGGGCGCTTTTGAGATGATAAACGTACCGAAAGAAAAGGAAGGAGCTGGAGCTAACAGTATGGCTATGATCAAGCTGGATTCCCCATTTCAGTACAAAGGGTTGTCGCTCAAAAACCGTATCGTCATGCCCCCGATGTGCCAGTATTCCGTAGAGGCCAAGGACGGCGCGCCGAACGATTGGCATTTCGTCCACTACGTATCCCGGGCTGTCGGCGGTACCGGACTGATCATCATGGAAATGACCGATGTGGACCCGGACGGGCGGATTACCGATTACGATCTCGGCCTGTGGTCTGACGAGCAAGTTCCCGCCTTCGCAAGAATCATCTCCGAAGTGCAGAAATACGGAACGAAGATCGGCATCCAGATCGCTCATGCTGGACGCAAGGCACAGGATGCGGAAGTGCCTGTCGCACCGTCGCCTATCGCATTCAGCGATCAGTTCAAGACGCCGCGTGCCCTCACCACGGACGAGGTGAAGGAAATGGTCGGGCTGTTCCGCGATGCAGCGCGGCGGGCTGTCGAAGCTGGCGTAGACACCATCGAGCTGCACGGGGCGCACGGCTATTTGATCCACCAGTTCCACTCCCCGGCTACCAACAAGCGGAGCGACGAGTACGGCCAGGACCCCGCGCTGTTCGGCATCGAAGTCATCCAGGCTGTCAAAAGCGTGCTGCCGCCGGAAATGCCGCTGATCATGCGGATATCGGCAGTCGAGTATATCGACGGCGGCTACGGATTGGAATACAGCACCGAGCTTTGCCGGCGTTACCGGGAGGCGGGCGTGGACATCTTCCACATCACCAGCGGCGGAGAAGGCCCGATCGGTTCGGGTGGCCGCCCCGGCATCCATCCCGGCTACCAGGTCCCGATGGCCCGTGCGATCAAGGAAGCGCTTGACGTCCCGGTCATCGCCGTAGGCATCCTCGACGACCCCCATCTTGCCGCAGCGACGCTGGGCAACGGTGACGCCGATCTGGTCGCCGTCGGCCGCGCTATGCTCCGCGACCCGTACTGGGCGCTGCACGCGATCAAGCAGCTAAACGGCGAACTCGTGCCTCCAAAGCAATACGGACGGGCTTTTTAAGGAATGCTGTTTTGTCTCAGTTAGATAAACAAAGCAAAAACGATTGGCGTGACCGACCCGTTGCGATATCGGAACGAAGCTTTGTTTCCACAAGCAGATGAATAAAAGTCTAAAGAAACAAGAAGCAAGGAAAGGCCTTCCCAATAAGAAGGTCTCAGGTTGCAGACAAACTCCCTCGCTGAACGAACAGCAGAGGGAGTTTGTTTAATAATTTGATGAAAATACCGAAGGTGTTTTGATCGTTCACCTTTTGGCGACCTGATTTCCATAGCCAGGTCGCCATTTTTTTCAAGTTCATGGCAGCGAAAACAAGCATCGCCTGCATCGTGACCTTCTCCAGTCCTCGTAAGGTCGTCCAACGCATGCCATGCTTTTCCTTCATATCAGCGAATACACGTTCAATCGTTTCTTTCCGTTTGCTATAGATTTGTTTGTTTTCCTCGGTATGCCGGAGGTGGTCTACCTCTTCGAGGTAATCAGCCCAGATGTGGCGACTCACTCTCTTTGTGTAGTCTTTACTTTCCGTGCATTGTTTCAAGAACGGACAACTTCGGCAAACTTGAGAATTTGATCGATAGATACGGTACCCATCCTTGTTTGTTGTCTCATATGTTAAGATTTGCTCGTTCGGGCAGATGTAGCAGTCGAAATATTCATCATACACATATTCGTGCTTTTTAAAAAAACCTTCTTTGGTGCGTGGTCTTGTGTAGGGCATAACGGGGCGAATCTGGTCATCAAGGAGTGTTTTACTGATGTAAGGCGTCTTGTATCCCGAGTCCACTGCCACAGCTTGAGGCTGTGCAAACGTCTTTCGCACTTGATTCAAAACATCCTCAAAAACCTGACTGTCATGCACATTGCCTGGCGTTACCTTGGCACCAAGCACAAATCCATTTCGATCACATGCTGTATGAAAACTATAAGCAAATACACGTTCCTTTTCCCCTTTTACAAACAATCCGCAATCCGGGTCAGTTGTGCTGACTTTCACCTCCTTCTTCGAAGTTTCTGTCTTTTTTTCAAGGGGCTTCTTTCCATGTGCAATACGATCCTGATTGATTTCTTCGTCCAGCAGCTCTTGATATTTCTTCGCTTGTTCTTCAACGATTTCTTTCACGTATTTATGCTTATTCGCACTGGCTTTTACATGCGTAGCATCAATGAAAAGCACATCAGGCTTCACGAATCCATGATGAACCGCCTCCTCCAATATTCGAAGGAAGATCGACTCGAAGAGTTGAGTATCCCGAAAACGGCGAACATAGTTCTTGCCTAGGGTCGTGAAATGGGGAATGGGCTGACTGAAATCATAGCCAATAAACCACCGATAGGCAACATTGGTTTCGATCTCTTTAATCGTTTGTCGCATGGAACGAATTCCAAAAATATATTGGATGAAAGCAATTTTAACTAAGACTACAGGGTCAACACTGGGTCTGCCATTGTCATGACAGTAGAGGCTTTCCACCAAGTCATAGATGAACGAAAAGTCGATTGCATTTTCAATTTTTCTTACGAGATGATCTTCTGGCACCAACTCATCTAGCGAGAATGCAGATATCTGATAACGCCCTTCGGCCTCTTGCTTATTAAGCATAATGCCACCTCTAAAAAATAACTTTTGAAAACGTAACATGTTCTATATTCAACAAAAAAGCCTGCAGACCCTGTTCCTTACGGAACTTTGTCTACAGGCTGAGGCCTTCCCAATAAGAAGGTCTTTCTTTTTTGCGTCTTCCTTGATTCTCCTTCTAAAAATACCGGTAAAAACGAAAAGCTGTAGAGATGAAACAGGGAGAAAACAGCGAAGGTCTTTGGGACACCGCCCAGGCTCCATTCCAAAAGCGGAAGCTGCCCTTAGCGTCCAACTCTGAATCGCATCTTTGAAAATACTGCTTTTGGACGCGGCTTCCGCTTTTGAAATGGGGCCGGCCAGTACAGCCCCCCAGCAAGTGTCCCACCGAACCTGAAGTGTTTTCTCCCTGTTTCATCTCCTCCACTATCGCGCGAACACCCACCATTTTTAAAAGCACGAAACAACGATGAATTGCAATTAATTACCAGCGGAAACAGTTCACACCACAAACAGCCGTTGACAGGCAACAACGAACTTTTTATAATGATGTAAAAACCTATAAAAATACTTGGAATTACGCGCGAACACTGCGAAACCGACTGGACAACTGGAGGTTTCCCCGCAACCAAGGGGCTCTGCTTGTCTTTTGACGATCAGGAATACACGAGAACAGCAAGCGAACAGAAATCACGAACGGATTGTACGGTATTGAAAAAAGGAAAAGGTCTGGAGGGAGAAGCGATGTCAGCAGTTTTGGTCATTGGCGGAGACCGCTTGGGCAATATCACCGATGTGCTCCACGGACGCGGTTACCGGCAAATTTATCACGTCACGGGACGCAAACATTCCCAGTACAAAGTGAACATCCCCGCTGATACGAAAATGATCGTAGTGTTTACGGATTTCGTCAATCACAATCTGTCTTGTCACGTAAAGAGCCAGGCGAAAGCCAAAAAGCTTCCGATTGTCTTTTGCAGACGCTCGTGTACGATGATGGAAAAGGTGTTGTAGTACTTTTTTGGCCTTTAAATCCGACTTATATGATATGAATAATGCAGATTATTCATTTCTTTAATCGCGCCAGGTCCGGATAACCCGCGACCATGCAATCGAGAAAGCAAATCAAATCGGGCATAAACAGGAGTGGAACGTATGTCGAACAAAGGACATGGAAAATCCGTTGACACCCGTCTGGAGATGATTTTGCAAGCTCTTGAGGGGCTGGAGTACGGGACGCTGAACATCATCGTGCACGAATCGCAGATCACCCAGATCGAGCGGACCGAGAAAAAGCGGTTTCCGCTGGAAAAAACGGCCACGCCCAAGGAGAGGCTGCCGGTCGGACGCACACGGCAAGGCGGGTGATTCGCACAATCGAAAGAAAGCTTCCTTACATACAAAAACATAGGCAGGATAGCTCTGCTTCTTGGCTAAGAAATGAGCTATCTTTTTTTGTTCTCGTCCGCAGTGGTAATATGTGGCAACCTGTGTCAGGAAGGAGCCATACCGTGATCATCGCCAAACAAGTATCTTACGTAAATGGGCTGCATTATACGATTCGATCCGCCGTCCATTCCCGTGGAAAACCGCCCAGTCTCTACAGCCACCACCGTGTCTGAGAAATAAGCTTCACATCAGATTTCTCATCGGCGCCCAGCGCTTCCGCTTCACGCATTCGGTCGACCACATCCCCGCAGCCGGGAACGATGGCAATGCACTGAATCTTCTCTCGCTGTTTCCCTCAAAGTCAACGCAGGAGATGGCGAAAATCGATGTTAAACGATCGATTAAACACGGGGTATCCGTCTCTTTTACCCGGCAAATCATGCCGACATGCCCGTTTCCTTCCCGCCAGAAAGGCTGCATAGTTTGGGCTTCCAACGCTTCCATGATCGCACCGCCAGTACTGATGGGCCGGCTGGTGTCCATGGGCAAGTGACAGGTAAAGACCGAGAGCTGCTTCTTGCGGATTGCCTGCAAGAGCTCGGGGCGGATCGGGAGAAAGCTTCTTCCCCACACCCCGCGAGGATCGCCGCATTCCATCAGGAGCGCATGGGATTTTAGATAGAAAAAGGGAACGGCGAGGTGGATGGCGTGCCCGTATTTGTGAGCCATGACGGCAAGGGACAGGATCGCGTTTTGTTTCGGAAGGAATTCCGGTAGCTGCTATGCCAGAAAAAAGCCCGAGCAAATGAAAGAAAACAAAGCAAACAGCCACCGACTCTGGTGGCTGTTTTGTCTGAAAAAAACGGAGGGCAAAGTAAAGGCAAAGGCAAGGCTATACGGCTCATTTGCGGCCTTTTCATCGCAGCTTGAAACCACGGCTGCTTTCGCGCACCCGGCCGATACGGGAGGTGTGGTGGTCGGGATTGGCGAGGACGTGCAGGCTGAGAAAAAGCGCTTTTGCGGGAAGGTAAGAGATTGTCACCCGCTTGCCAAGCCACTGCTGCAAGCCCTGCATGATTTCCTCTCCTCTTCCATTAACCATTTGGTTCATTCATTTTTAAAAATGGCAAAAGCGAAGACAGACATTATTCACGGGAAGGGGGGCTGTCAACGGAAGCCTTGCGAAGCTGCGGCGGGAGATGAGCAGCATGCGAACGAGCCCAGGGCATGAACAACACTTGAGCGAGCCCAGGCCCTGAGCAACACGGGAACAAGTCCGGGACATAAGCAACACGTGAGCGAGTCCTCGACCTCGAACAACACTTGAGCCAGTCAGTCTTGATAGGGTGATAGGTGGAATAGATAAAAAAACGTTGAAAACTAAACCGTCCAGACGGTACACTAATGATGTGGACAAAACAGGGGGGCATGACATATGCGTTCATCTAAACGCGTTGACATAATCGAGGCCGCGACTCGCGTCATTCTTTCCGAAGGAGCAGCCCAGCTCACTTTGGATGCCGTTGCCAAGGAGGCCCAGGTAAGCAAGGGAGGACTTTTGTATCACTTCTCAACCAAAGAAGCCTTGATCGAAGCCATCGTCATCTATGCCAAGGAACAAGTCGAAAAGCAATTCCAAGCCATTTACGATGAAGACGATGACCCTCGCGGAAGATGGACTCGGACGTACTTGAAGCTGACGGGCGACGACAAGTCAAAAAATAATGAGCTGTATTCGGCATTGTTCAGTGGAGTGATGGAGAACCGAGAGCTGCTCCGTCCTTTGGAGGACTGTTTTTTGCAGTTCTACGCCAAGACCGGAGAAGACCAGATCGACCCTGTGTTAGCCAATATCATCTACCTCGTCGCGGATGGACTGTGGTATAACGACATGTTCCAGTTCAATCCTGTAAATGACGAGATGAAAGCGAAAGTCATCGCGAGATTAATCCAGCTCACCAAGGGAGAATCGGATTGAGCGGAGCTGGCCTGGAATTGCACGTACACAAATGAGAGGGGAAAAGAATCATGGCCTATGTATTTCTGGGGGCAGCGATTGTCCTGGAGGTATTCGCTTCTACCATGTTAAAGCTGTCCAACGGTTTTTCGCGCTTTTTGCCGAGTGTCGGCGTGGTGATCGGTTACGGAGCGGCCTTCTATGCATTGTCCCTGGCGCTGAAAGCACTTCCGCTGGGGCTTTCGTATGCGACCTGGAGCGGCGTCGGGACGATTCTGACCGTGCTTGTGGGCGTGTACCTGTTTAGAGAAAAAGTAAACAAGCAAGCGATCGCAGGCATTGCCATCCTGATCATTGGCATTGTCCTGCTGAATCTTGCGAAATAAGTGGGAGGTTATCGGTTGTGACAGGTGTGATCTATTTAAGCTTGGCGATAGCGCTGGAGACGTTCGGCTCTACGATGCTGAAAATATCGGAAGGCTTTACGGTTCTCTGGCCCTCCATCGGTGTGGCCATCGGTTTTTTGGCCTCGTTTACGTGTCTGAGCTTTGCCCTCAAGACGATTCCGCTCTCCACGGCCTATGCAACCTGGTCAGGAGTAGGAACGGCTTTGACTGCTTTGATCGGGGTGTTCGCTTTTCAGGAAAGCCTGAGCCTGATCAAGGTTGTTGCGCTCGTCCTTGTTATCGTGGGAATTGTCATTTTGAACAAAGCGAAGGAAAAATCGGATGGAGAGGCAGAAGAAGCCGCCTAGATGTCACTTCCGGTTTGGCGGGGAAAAGGAAAACCCCGCGTGAGGAAGAGAGGCGTATTCCTTGCTTCATTTGGCGATTAGTCCGGTATACTACGGTGCGAAGACGCATGAAAGAGAGGGTGTCCCAGTCGGGCACCCTCTTTCCTATTCCATAGTCTTTTGTATCGTTTCCACACAATCCCGCAGGTCGGCCAGCTCCTCCGAAGACAGCGGCTTTTCCAAATACCGGTACTGCTCATAGTACCGCGTGATGCGTCCAGCCAATTCGAGCGCGTCCGGATGAGGCCACTCTCGGCGCAGGCGTCGCAAATACTCCTGGCTTGTCTCGAAGGGCTCGATTCGCAAGCCGGCATCTGCCATGTGCAGCAAAAAGCGGTAGTAGCTGTAGCGAACCGGGTCTTCCTCGGGGCCTGCCGTCTTTTTCCGCAGCTCGTCCAAATTCCAGATCGGCCGTCCTTCATTGGCTCCTTCATCGGTCAGTTCCTGCAAGGCGGTTTCAGCCTGGACGGGGATGTCAGCAGCGCTCAGACTTGCAGTCCGCCGTCTCCGCTTCCAAATCGCCCAGCCCACCGAGGCCGCCACAACGACAACAATACCCCCGATGAGATACGGCTCCCAAAGCGAAAATAATGGCTCTCCGGCAAACTCCATCTCGTCCAGCGGGAGTTCATCCGTTGCTTCCGTAGACTCGTTCATCAGGTCATTCACTCTTTGGTTGTTCCCCAGAGCGCCTGCCAGCTGTTCTATCAAATTTCCGGCCGCTCGCAAAGCAGGCCCGAACAACCAGTAGAGCGCGTCGCCGAGCGGCTTTTTGGCAACCCCCCAAAGGAAGCTCAAGACAAGCAGCAAAAGACCTGTCACCGCCGTATAGCCAAGGGCCAGCAGCAGGCGCGATCCGAGCAATTGCCCGCCCAGAGATGCAGCATACGCTGACGGCGGAAAAGCTCCCTTCGTGTCCTGCCGCGTCAAATACTCACCTATACTGGAGAGCAAATAGCCGCCGAGTATCAGCACCAAAACGGGGGACAGCTGCTTTGCGTCGTAGACCGCGTCTTTCATCATCGACCCGAACAAGGCGAGAATCGCCAAATGGAAGAGCGAGATGCAGAGCGCGATCACGAACAGCCGCTGCAGTGTGGCCCGGGTATATGTGAGCGTCGAGAGGGCATGGACCCGCCAGAAAAATAGCGCTGCAGCAAGAGCGGCAAGCAGCAGGGAGCCAAACAAATAGTACACGAGAACACCAGCCGCAATCACCAGCGGATAGAGCAAAAAGTGAAGCATGATATGACGTCCGCCGCCCTCGTACAGCCAGAGGCCCAGAGCGAGAAGAGCAGTGGCGCCGCAGGCAAAGCCGGCTACGCTACCCGGCAGGGAGGGAAGCCAGCCGATCAGCATCAACAGCACAGCGGCCAGGACGGATTCCTGCCAGAAGAGAAAAGACTGGCGGATCAGAAAGGATCGGCTCATCGGCAGCTCACCCTCCTTTGATTGGCAGCAGCAAGTCCGTAACGGCGAATGACAGGCTGGTCCTGCGACACGTCCAGCACCGTGATGTGATAGCCGCGCCGAGTCAGCCGCTCGATCATTTCCAATGCCGGTTCATCCAGCCGGGGGGTCACGATGACGATTCGCGCTTCTGCGGCGCTTTGCTGCTCAAGCCGGTGCAGGGCAGCGGCGAGGGATGTCGGCGCGTACTGGTGGAGCTTGGCCAGATGGGTCATGATCTGGATGTGATGCGCCTTGCCGCTTCCGGCAGTCTGGTGGTAATGCTCCCGGCCGCGCTGCCGGACCGTCAGCAACAGCTCGTAGGACAGCGATTGTCGGCGGCAAAGGACGGACAGCGCTGCCAGGCCGGAGATAGTCCGTTCGTTGACGGCATCGTTGTGTTTCTGCAGAACCGGCTCGTAGGAGGGCAGGATGTGACCGATCACGATCCACTTCGGATTTGCCGTCGGCTCGAACAGCCTTGTTTGCAAGAGTCCGGTTTTGGCGCTCGCCTTCCAGTGAATATGCTTCAGGCGATCGCCGGGGGAATACGCTCTGACACCCCGCAAAAAGGTAACGTCCTCTATCGGGTGGCTTCGCGTGACACGGCTGCCCTCCGGCTCGCTTGTTCCCGTATCCAATGGGGGAATGGGCAGCGGCAGCGGATACACGAGCACCGAAAAGGAGAAGGGGAGCACAAGAGCCTCCGCTTCTTCGCCAAACAGCGGAATGGTTTCAAACTGGGCTTCGCCAAGCCAGAGCACGCCTCGTTTGTGCGGAGTGATCACGAATGTCCGCTCCGCGGTTTTTCGCATCGGCAGATGAAAGCGAAAGCGTATCCAGGTTCGCGCATTTCGCTCCACCACCTCGTCTGCCTGCTCTGGGACAACATGGTCGGGCAGGGAAAATTGGACCAGCGTCCCCGGAAGCGGCAGCCAGGAACGGTTGTGAAGCCGCAGCCGGACGGTGATCGGCGTGCCGGGCATGACCCGGCTTTGATCAGCAGACCATTCCACCTGCACCCACCGGGTCAGGTTTCTAGCCCACCAGCTAGCGAGCCCGGACATAAAAAAGAAGAACCCGCCGAACAGCCAAAGAAACCAATTGCCTGAAAACAGGGCAAAGATCAGAAGTATAAAGCCCAAACCGTGGTACGTCTGCCGCGTGCTCATGCTTTAGACGCCCTCTTCGACCGGCGCGTGGACTTCCCGGAGGATTTCCTGGATGATTTCCTGTTCGGTGACGTGCAGCTCCGCTTCCATCGACAGACGGATGCGATGGACCGCCAGGGGAGGAAATACTTGTTTGACGTCATCTGGAAGGACATAGCTGCGGCCGTCGAGCAGGGCAGCGGCCTGGGCGGAGCGCAGGAGCGCGAGCATGGCGCGCGGACTGAGTCCCACTTCCACTGAGCGGTGATTCCGGGTCGCTTCCGTCAGGTCGATGACGTATTCTTCGACAGCGGGACTGACGTGGATGGCCGTCGTCTCCCGCTGCAAGGCCGCGATCTCGTCGGGGCTGACGACAGCATGCACCTGTTCCAGCGGAGACTGGCCGCGAAAACGCCGCAGAATTTCACGCGCATCCTCTCTGCTTCCGTATCCGAGCGCCAGACGGAACAAAAAGCGGTCCAGCTGCGCCTCCGGAAGCGGATATGTACCCTCGGATTCAATCGGGTTTTGGGTCGCGATCACCAGCAGCGAGGACGGCAGCGGCAGGGTCACGCCCTCGATAGTCACTTGACGCTCTTCCATGCATTCCAACAGACCGGATTGTGTACGGGGCGTCGCCCGGTTGATTTCGTCCGCCAAAAGCACATCGGCAAAAACGGGTCCGCGGCGCAGCTCAAATTCATTGGTGCGGGGGTTGAACACATGCAGACCGACGACGTCCGAAGGCAAAAGGTCTGCGGTAAACTGCACGCGGTTGTAGGTGCCGCCAATCGCTTGGGCCAACGTTTTGGCCAGAACAGTCTTGCCCATCCCGGGCAGGTCCTCCAGCAGGACATGGCCGCGTGCGAGCATAGCCGTCAAAAGGAGCCGAACCTGATCCTCCTTGCCTACGATCACTCTGTTTATTGTATCCAGCAAAGATTCCAGCTTTGGATGTGTCATTCTCAGAAAAACCCCTTTTTTATCCGATGTTTTTGCAAAAAAACAACTCGTCATCCATTATACAATCAAGTATCCTGATATCGCCAAATTTTCATAAAATTTTATAGATTGATCAAGGGGTGTTGACTGTTCTCTCGCATTGTCCGGCTTCGAGCAGGCGGGCCCGGAGAGGCAGCAGCACAGTGGCGATCACGATCAAAAGTCCCATACCTGCATAGACGAAGCGAATCCCCGCCTGTTCCCCCAGCAGTCCGCCCAGCCAGACGCCGAGCGGCATCGTGACGCGAATAATCAGCAGGCGGACAGAGAGCACACGTCCCAGCAGTTGCCGGGGAACCCTTGTCTGGTACAGGCTGGTGTTGTGCACATGGAAAAAGGGAGCTGTGATGCCGGCGATGATTTCGATGCATACGGCGAGCCAGATCGAGTGGACCAGTGCCAGCGCGACAAAGCTTGTGCCGCCCAGGAGCAGGGAGAGCATCATGATGACAGAACGCGGCCACCGTTTGGACAAGGTTGGAACCAGCATCGAACCAAAGGCGTAGCCCAGCGGGAAGCCAGCCAATAACAGACCGGCGTGGGAAGCTGTTCCATGCAGCTCGTCCACCACATAAGGCAAGGTCAGCACCATCTGGACCCCCACGGCGAACTGGACAAATGACAGCAGCACTCCGAGACGCAAAAGCAGCGGCTCTTTGCCAAAAAAACGAAGACCCTCGGCAAACATCGAGATCCAGGCCTCCCGCTTCGCCCGTTCACTGACAGACCTGCTCTGGCAAAAAGCCAAAAGAGTGCCGCTTGCGGCAAAGGCGGCCGCAGTCAGAGCGAGTGCTGCCGTACCGCCGAAAATGCCGATCAAAAGCCCGCCGAGCGACGGGCCGCCGACCATCGCCAGACGCAAGGTGCCGTCAAGCGTGGCATTGGCCCGGGTCAACGCCTCCGGCTTTACGACAGAGGGCAGGAGCGACAGGCTGGCAGGGACGTACAACGGTTGAACCAGGCCGTTTACCAAAGACGTGAGGTAGACAGGCCAGACTCCGCCCAAGCCCGTCAGCGCAGCCGCAAAGCTGCACGCAAACGCTGCGCTTCTCGCCAATTGGGAAACTATCATGACTCGCTTCGGGTCCCAGCGGTCCAGATACGGTCCGATAAACAACTGTACGGCGAGCGAGGGGAGAAAGTACAAAAGCCACATGCTGCCCACTGCTGCGGGAGAACCGGTCGCCTCCAGCAGAAGCCAGCTGTTTGCCAGCGTTCCCAGGCTCGCCCCCATTTCGGAGACGGCTTGTCCCGAGACAATCAGCCAAAATGAAGGGTTCGCCCCCAGCTTCCAAGACCTCATCGGCTGCAGTCCTTGTCCAGATATTCCGACAGGAAAAGCGAGAGCTGGTCGACATGAGTCCGCCGAAGCTGGTATTTGGAGGCGTCCATTTCGATCAAGCGGGCCGAGCGGAGCATGGAGAGATGGTGGTGGAGCGTCGACTTCGCCATGTCCATCCGTACCGCCAGCTCCTGCAGGCTGTGAGCGCGCTCTGCCAGATGCTTGACGATGCGCAGGCGATGTTCATCGCCCAATGCCTTGCAGGCCTGAACGAGCAGATGCGGCGGCTGGTACGGATCGACCTGCTCTGCCATGTTTTCGTCTGCGACCGGGTAATAAAACACCTTGGTGTCGGGAGCGTCAGCCTGGATCGTCCACGGGCGGTACAGCGTATGGGGAACCAGCAGTACGCGAGCGACGGAAGGCTCGGGCTCGTATTTTCCCCCTGTCGCCCATTCGACGAGCGCTTCCGGAGAGAGCTTTTGCTGCATGGCGCGCTTCTGATCGCAGTCGCGCTGCAAGAGACTGTCCAGCTCCGTTTCTTGCGGGCGTACGTGGATGCTGTACCAGCCACGGAAAAGCGTTATCAAATGGCGTCGCAATTCATTTGCATCCACCTCGGAGACATGGGAGATGTACGCGGGGAAAAACTTGTGGCCCGCACAAGCCTGCAGGAGTTCTGCCACTGCTAGGCGGTTTCCTGTTGACGCAAGATAGCGCGCATCCTCGCGTTCTCTCCCGAGGTAGGGCAATGCTTCCAGACGAAGCTGCTGTCCGGGCAATCCTTCCAGATAGGAAAGGAATGCATCGAGATCGGGAAAAGGGCGAGCATGCAGCAGCTGCAAAAGCGTTTTCCAAGTATGATGCCGCTGCGCGTCGTACAGTTCTGTTTGAACGTCAGGCGGGAGAGCGGCGATCATCGCCAGCCAATGCTCCCTCGGCTTTTCCAGAGTAGGATGGATTTCATCATAAGTAGCAGCCGCGATCCCCAAGGCTGCTTCGAACAGAGGAGAAGAATGCAGTGTCACCTGATAGCTGCTGCGGCCATAGCTCATATCCAAAAGCTTCATCGAATGGACATCCTTTCCGAATCGTAGTTGTTTATATTCTATATTTACCGAATGAATTGTTCAATAAAAACCGAATACCGAAATTTGGCCGGATCTTTTTCGTCGAATCTGTAAGGTTCCGTCGAAAAGACTGGAAATATCAGCAGATGTTCGACATTTTACACTTGTTGTAAATGACTGGAAACTGGGATACGATTAGGTCGTCTGCATCATATCAGTCGATATTTACTCTGACGAAGCTTTTGAGGGTAATCGGAATGAACCAATTGTTAAAAGAAATTCGTCTGATGCTGTATCTTTTGCAGTGGGTCTTGTTTCTCTCCTTTTTTTCCTTCTACATGCAGTCGTCAGCCAATCACGACACGTTTTATTTTCTCCTTTTGGGGCTGGTTGTCGTCTATGCAGGGGTGCTCTGGTACGCGCTCCCCCGGAAGTCGTGGTTCTTTCTGGGATTGGTCGATCTGGGAGTGGCGCTGCTGTTTATCGTCCTGACAGGAAAGTCGAACAGTCCGTTCATGCTGTATGCCTATACAACGCTGCTTTGGCTGACGGCTGTTTTGCGATTGGAACAGTTTCTCCTGGTCGCCGCCCTTTTTCTCCTCGCTTACTTCGTTCTTCAAGCATGGATACCTCACGATTTGCTGCTGCCGCAACCCTATCTCGATCACCTTCGCTTGCTGCTTGACATATTGCTTTGGATCAGCCTGTCTTATTGGGTCTTTACGATGATCAAACAACTGAAAGGGGCCTATTCCAAATGTTTGCAAATATATCTGTTTATGAGACGGATGTCGGAGAAGGAGCAGAATATCTATCTTACTAATGAGGCGGAAAAGACGGTCAAACGGATGTTTCGCGCGGAAAACGCCTATTTATGTCTGTTTGAGGAGCGGGAAGGAGATGGGAACTGGCGGAGAGACTACTTTGTTCAGCGCTTGCTCGATCTGGGAGCGGAAGGGCTGGAGCATTTGACCCTTTTGCCTTTGCATGACTTTACAGGCAGAGAAGACACGTATGCTTGCATGCCGCTTAGGCAGGACGGCCGTTCCGTGGGATGCCTGTTGTTTTCGGTTTCGCCCAAACGGCAAGTGAGCCGCTATGAATGCCTTCTGCTGCGGATGATGGCTGTCGTCATTTGCCAGCACGTGAAGCAAAATCGCGTCCGCTATGAAATGGCGCGTTCCCTCCATCGGGAAATGCGGCGAAAGCTGGCCCAGGATATGCATGACGGGCTGGCGCAACAACTGTTTTTCCTGTCTGCCCAATTGTTTCAAATCAAGCAGACGCTGCCTCCGGAGGCGAGGGAGAGCTCTCTGGAAAGGCTGCAGCAGATGGAGGAGCGAATCCAGTGGTGTCATAGCGAGGTCCGCGAGTACATTACACACCTGCGGGATGCCCGGCCGACGCAAAGGATAACCGAGGCTGTCCAGCAATTGCTGAAAAGAATTACGGTGGGGACCGGGCTTGACGTGGATTTTGTGACGCGCGGCAGGCTGGGAGAGGAACCACTGCCGATCCTCGATGCGATTTACCGACTGGTGGAGGAGGCTTCGGCCAATGTAGTGAAACACGCCGCCGCGTCCCGTCTGGAGGTGACCGTCGAGGCGTCCTCCCTGCAAATCACAGTGCGCATCAAGGACGACGGGATCGGTTTTTTGCCGGAAGAAAAGGCCGACCTGAAGAACAGCTACGGGCTTCTGGGGATGAGAGAGCGGATTGCTGAAGTGGGTGGGACCTTGCACATTCAATCCAGACCGAATGAAGGAACCGAAATTGTGGCGATTGTACCGAAAAAAGGAGTGGAAATGTATGGATAAGGTAAGATTGCTGCTGGCGGACGACCACCGGATCGTCCGGGAGGGCCTGAAAATGATCCTGGAGAGTTCGCCCCGATATACAGTGGTTGAGGAAGCCAATAACGGAGACGAACTCGTGGCAAAGGCGATGAGCAGCAAGCCGGACTTGATCATATCCGATCTGAAAATGCCGGGCATCTCCGTAATCGACAGCTGCAAATCGATGAAGGAGAAGCTGCCTGAGCTGAAAGTGATGATTTTGACTGCCTATGATGAAAGCGAGGACGTTTTTCGGGCATTGGACTCCCATGTAGACGGGTACGTCATGAAGGACACGGGACCAGAGCAAATCCTTCACACCATGGACATGGTCATGATGGGCTATTCCTGCTTTCAATCCAAGCTCCAGCGGAGACGCAAGGAAGAAGCCGATGTCGTATTTACAGAGCGGGAGCAAGAGATTTTTGAATTGATTGTCGAAAATCTCAGCAATCAGGAAATCGCTCACCGGCTATACATATCAGAGGCGACCGTCAAAACCCACGTCAGCAGCATTCTCAGAAAGACGGGCCAGCCCAATCGATCGCAAGCAGTGCTGTACGGTTTGAAAAAAGGCATGGTCAGGGTGCCGCGGTAGATAAGCAAATAAAGCCGATTGTAAAAACGGTAAAGAGGGTCTTACATGGAACTGCGAAAGAGGAAAGGAAATCATACCGAATTTCTGGCGGACAGGATGTTTTATTGGCTGGCTGTGCTGGTCACGGTCGATGCGCTGATTGCAGTGCTTCTGGCAGTAACCAATGCCATCTCTTCTCCATGGGTACATGTTATGGGCTTGGTCATCGGTGGAGCGGTATCCTGGACCGTCTACCTGCTGCACAAGCGCTATGTGCTGCCGGACGCCAGATCACCGCACGTGTCCGCTTTTCTCGTCATCGCCTTGCTGTTGTTTCTTTGTCTGTCCAACCGGCAGTATGATGCGGGATTGTGGAACATTTTTCTGATTTATCCGCTGTATCTCACATTCTTTCACAACCGGATGTTGCTGCTTATATGGGGAACCGTGAGCTGTTTGATCTACGCTTTTTCACTCGGTGTAAAACTGGAGCAAGCTGCCGCGATGGATGTGTTTGCCCACCTTTCGCTCGCGGCTGGAAGCGGCATCTGCGCTTGGCTCGGGTACTACTCCCTGAACAGATGGGTCGGCGGTGCCAGGCGGGCGGCAGACGAGAGGAAACGCGAATACGCGATGACCCTGCTAAACGAGCTTGTGCCCACGGTCGAGCGAAAAACGCGGATCAGCTCCCGGGAGATCGAGCAGATGGGCAGGCTGATCAAGCGGATGCTCCGCGAGTTTCCGGAGGAGAAGGTGAGCGATTGGGAGGTGAATTTGCTGTCCCTCCTGCATTACGTCAGCCGGATCAAGTGGCCTGATTATGTATTTGAAAAGGAAGGCAAGCTGACCACTTACGAATATCAGGTCATTCAGGAGCACTGCTTCATCGGGACGGAGCTGTTCAAGGACGATCCGGCCTGTCAGCGCGTGGTTGCTGCGCTGCATTCGCATCATGAGCGCTACGATGGCACCGGTTACCCCACTCAATTGAAGGCGAATGAAATTCCAGTGCTCGCACAGGCTTTAGGGATTGTGGAATGCTATCTGGCCATGACCACCTTCCGGTCCTATCGCGAGCCGCTAACGGTGGAGGAAGCCTGCGAGCAAATCCGCCTGATGGCAGGAACGGTATACGATGAGCGTGTGGTTTGCGCTTTTTCGCGCTCGATACAGATGCCCCTTCCCGTCACCGTTTCCAATGTCCCGCCGATGGTTGGCTAAATCTCCGCCTGAAGGATAGGAGAAAACAGCCTGAAGCCTGATGCAGATGGTATAAATAAATGGTAATCATAACGTATGAACTGTCGGTCAGGAGGGAAGGCAAGTGTGGCAGAAGAAATGCGGGAAATGCCAAAAGCGATCGTATAGCAGCGCAGAACGGTACGAATGGATCTGCCCCTATTGCGGCAAAGACCTTTCCCGTATCCGTGCCACTCCGGCCACCCTCTCGTATGTTCCCATTCGTCCTGTGCAGCCGCCCCGAAAAATAGAAGAAATTGAACTGACAGCTTGCCGAACACTCCCCGAGAGGTGAGATCTGCAAGCTTTTTTGTTTCCCTCATCCTTCAGTCTGAGATCGTCTCATCCCGGCGAATAAAAATCTTCCTCCCAATGTGTATGCGCAGTCCTTCCGGCGATGGAAGATGGGCCCCTGACTTCCGCGTAAAATGAAAAAAAGAGGTGATCGGCGTGGCAGCTCGCTGGGGAAAGAGAAGCGGTATTTTTATCCTGATCGTCTTTGTCATCCTCAATCTTTTTTTGTTCGCAACCAGCCGCTTAAACGATGACCGCATGCCGGGGATCGGCAGCTGGCGGGTGCTTTCTGTGCTTACGGGAAGCATGTCCCCCGCGATAAATGCCGGCGATATGGTCATCGTTCGCAGGTACGGGGAAGAGCAGCCGCGCGTGGGCGATATCATTACGTACTGGCAAGAGCAAAATGGCCTTTCCCTTACGACTCACCGCATCGTGCATCGAATGGAAAACGGTTATCTGCAAACGAAAGGAGACGCCAATCAAGGTGAGGATGGAGGGTGGACCGATCCGGACCGCGTTGTCGGCAAAGTGGTCGTCACCATTCCGTACGCGGCTGCAGTCCAGGAGGGACTTCGGAAGCCGCCTGTCTTGCTCGCCGCATTGGCTGCCTTTATCGTGGCTTTGGCGTATTCGCATCGGAAGGGCCAGAGTCGGTCGAAGCGTACGCAAACTGAGACAATTGAGGGGGAACTTTCATGAAGTGGGAACAGGTCAAAAATTGGCCGTGGAAGCGAATCGCGATGGGGACGGCTGTTCTGACTTCCATCGTAGCCAGTACCAGCTTTGGCACGTACGCCTACTTTACGAGCCAAGTGGAAGATTCCAGTACATTTGCGGCAGGAAAGCTGGAAATTTCCCTCGGAGAGACGAAAGCCAGGTTTCAAGCCGCCGACGATCAGCCGTTTTTGCCCGGAGTCCGGTTTGAAAAGACGCTGACGGTCCACAATCAGAGTGACGTCCCGGTGAAATACGCGCTTTTGGCTGAGAAGGAAGGCGGAGACGACATCGTGTACGATCGGCTGGTCGTGGAAGTGCGAAGGGAAAATGAAGGCGGCGAGCTGCTTTACCACGGGCGGGTCAGCCAGCTTACTTTGGCCAATGTGATCATTCCGGAGCTGCCCAAGGATGAAAGTGACGATCTGCATTTTTCCGTATACCTTCCGGAAAGCACGGGAAATGAAGTGCAGCAGAAGTCGGCCGATGTGACCTTTGGTTTCCTGGCTACCCAGCAGGATAATGGCCATTACTTTGCTCAGGGCGGTCCTGTCATGACGTTCACACCGCAGGATTTGAACGGCACCAAGCTGGTGGAAACGCTGCGGATGGTCAGCAAGGAAGCGGAAAAGGACAGCGTGACGGGATTGACCTTTGTCCTCGAAGAAGGAAGCTACGATCTTTCCGACATGAAGCTGCCGGAAAAGGTGACGTGGAAAGCGGCTCCCGGCAAGGAAGGCAAGGTCGTCGTCCGGGCAGATGAGCTGCAGGTGAGCAACGCCGCTTTTGAAGGCATTCGCTTTGAAGGCAGCGGGACAGGCTTGTACGTCGGCTCCAACGTCAGCTTCAGCGGCTGCACGTTTGACGGCCAGTTCGACGCGGCAATCCGGACGATGCCCGATCTGAGCGGAGAGAAGACGCTGGAGGGGCTGACGGTAAAAGACAGCACATTTGCCGGAGCCGAGGCAGCGATCTTGCTGGATCAGACGATCAAAGGGGCATTCATCGCAAACAATTCGTTTTCGGGCGTTCAACACGCTGTGGTCGTAGCAAACGACCGGGAGACCGAAGTGCAGATCGTCGGCAATGACTTTGCCAACGTAAATAAATACGCAGTGGACAGCGGCGGCGTTCAAGTGGGCGATGGCATTGAAGGATTCAAGGAGACAAGCGAGGAGAACGGGGATGCGAAGAAACTTGCCCTCCATCTGTTCAAGGCAGACCTCTACCTGGAAGACAACAAATATGATTGAGCGGCGAAGCGGACAAAGACCCAAAAAGGAACGCCTGCGGCTTGCCGAACAATGGGCAGGCGGTATTTTTCTGCTGGGGCTGACCGCCTCGCTTTGGGTACAGCCAGCCGGCACCTACAGCTGGATGTGGAAGGGGGTCAAAGATACAGGCAACCAATTTGCCATCGGGCTTTTGGACATTACAAGCAGCGTGTTTGGCGAAAAGTGGCGGGTGATTGAAGGGGGCAACCAGGCAGTCGACTTGTCCCGGATGATCCCGGGAGACGCCCGCCAGCTGGAGGCGACCCTTTCCAGCGGAGAGAGCGATCTGGAATTTATCTACAAGATTGTGGCTGAGGTGAAGGAAGCGGGCAAGCCGGAAGACGTGCAGAAGCTGGAAGAAGTTCTGTGCATCCGGATTGAAAGCGGCGGCAGCGTCATTTATGACGGGCTGGTCCGGGGGCTGCATCAGGAGCAGCCCGGGCTGAAGCATGTGAACGGAACGGAAGAGCATTTCTCTCCCCATCAGCGAAGCAAGACGTTTGCGATCACCGTCTATTTGCCAAAGGAAGGCGTAGATCACAGCTTTCAAGCGCTGAAGGGGAACCTGGAAATACGCTTCCTGGCCAAACAGGCCACGCTGGATGCCATTTTTGCGGAATAGGGGGGACGAATGGTGAAAAAGCTGGTGTCGGGCCTCATGGCTTTCGCATTGATCTTCGCGCTCCTCCCCCTCGAAGGTACAGTTGCCTTTTTGACCAGTGAGAAAAAGCAGACAGTCCCTGTCAGTCTGGGAACCAATGAAGACGTCTTTACAACGGAAACGGAAGCGATTCGCCTCGTGACAGAGGTGGAGAAGCACGTAACGATTACCAGAGTAAAGACGGAAGCAGGAAAAAGCACGGAGGAACGCGATGTAGACATTTGCATCGACGAGGGCACCTTTACGCTCGTATTCAAGCCGCAGCGTCCGCATCTCGATCTGGACGTGGAAAATCTGAAAGTGACGGGTGAGCCGGAGGGGCGCCTCGAGATCAGCCGGGAAGGCGGCGGGAACGGCATCGAGTTTCGCATCGGCCATATACGGGATCAAGTCAAGCGCGAACATGAAACACTGGAAGGGGAACTGCACATAACAGCCTTGGGCGGTTTTTACCGGCACGTGATTCCGTTGACGGTCGTTACGGAATACAAGGAAAGCTCGAGTGTCGTGGAGGTGAGCCCGCCACCTCCGCCCGCCAAACCTGGACCGGGGACTGGTACGCCGGGCTCTCCGCCGCCGGGGACGGAAACCCCTGTACCGCCTCCGCCGGGTGCAGGGGGAGAAGCACCGAAGCCGCCGGGAGCAGGAGGAGAAATTCCGCAACCGCCGGGAGCAGGGGGAGAAGCACCGAAGCCGCCGGGAGCAGGGGGAGATATTCCGCAACCGCCGGGGGCGGGTGGAGAAGCACCGAAGCCGCCGGGAGCAGGAGGAGAAATTCCGCAGCCGCCGGGAGCAGGAGGAGAAATTCCGCAACCGCCGGGAGCAGGAGGAGAAGCACCTCAGCCGCCGGGAGCAGGAGGAGAAGCACCGAAGCCGCCGGGAGCAGGAGGAGAAATTCCGCAGCCACCGGACACAGGAGAAGAACCTCAGTCTCCGAGCACAGGGGAAAAGACGCCGCAGCCTCCAGGCGGAGAAGGCGAGGATCAGCCGCCTCCGAGCCCGGGAGAAGACAATACTCCGCCGTCGAACCAAGACGGCGAGAGTCTGCCAGCCTCGACAGGCTGAGTGCTTTAGCAGCGTGCATTCAAACAAAGTGTAAACGGATCAAACAGAAACGGATCAAACAAGACCGGCGGGTCACCACTCGCTGGTTTTTTCATGCCAAAAGTCGTTTCCGTCGTTCCACTGCACCATGAAAAGCTGAGATAAGGTCATCCCTCGGTATGAAAATGCAGCCATACTTTCCGGTGCTTCGGATCATCCCGGACAGTCAGGAAGTTCACCCTGACGCAGGAAGATGGGAAAACGGAAAATCCGTAAGATGAGAACTGTGAACGGCATACAGCCGAACGCCAAGGAAAGCGGGGAGATCATCCAGTGGTCCTGTTGAAAAAGTGCATATCCATTCTGACGAGTCTGTTTTTAATCGCGGTCATCGCCATCACGGGTCTTCTCTTCGTCAGCAAGATAAACGGAGGGAAAACGGTTCTGTTCGGCAACCAGATCATGGTCGTGCTCAGCGGATCGATGGCTCCCGCCTTCAACACGGGAAGCATCGTCGCGGTAAAGCCGGTCGACTTCAAGGAGGTCAAAGAAAAGGACATCATTACCTTCAAGGACCCGGAAGGCCTCACGATTACGCACCGCGTCATCGAGAAACGCGATGGCCAGTTGATTACCAAGGGCGACGCCAACGACGGAAAGGACACAGCCCCGGTCACGCCAGACCGGTTTATCGGCAAAGTGCAGTACTCCGTTCCGCTCATCGGTTACTTTATCGAGTTTGCCAGATCGGGACTCGGCATGCTGCTGATGCTGGGCTTGCCCGGACTCTACCTGATCGTCAGCCAGGTCTGGAAGCTCTTGCGAATGATCAAGGAAGAGGAAGCGAAAACGGCGGCAAAGCCGCAGCCGTAAATCACCCTCGCGGTGATACCTTGGGGGCTGATAGCAGTTCTTTCTGGTATCAGGCTTCAAGTCATCATAAATATCATGAATGCGTGGGAGGAAGAAAAACATGAGCTTGAAAAAGCAATTTGCGGTAACCTTGGCATCCGTAGGACTTGGCGCGGCACTGATCGGCGGAGGCACCTTCGCATGGTTCAATGCCACAAGCGAAATCAAGGACAATACGTTTGCCGCCGGTAAAATGGAAATCGGCGCAACACCAGCCGAGTCCGTCTTCCAAGTGGAAAACATGAAGCCCGGTGATTGGTTTGAAAGAACATTTGACATCACCAACACAGGGACTATCGACATCAATAAACTGCTGATGAGCGTAGATTACACGGTAGCCGACAAAAACGGCGACAACGGCTCTGATGATCTCGACAATCACCTGAAGGTTTACTGGCTGTCCAGCGCAGATCCGAGCATCCCGATCTCCGAGCGGGTCATCGTCCATCCGCTGAACGGCAAATCGCTGAAGGAATTGAAAGACAGCGGTCAAGTGGATATCAGCAGTTGGGCTACCAAGCTCCTCACGCTGCCGCCTGACACGACAGACCGCATTTACATGGGTATTGAATTCGCAGATGACGGCAATGATCAAAACCGCTTCCAGGAAGACAGCGTAAACCTGACGCTGAAGCTGGAAGGCAAGCAAACAGCCGGCGAGCCGAAATAATTGGTTGGCTGCCGCAAAAAGAAATCCTCACTCAAAGACGAGTGGGGATTTTTTGGCAAGTACTACTGGCCGGGACGGACGACATTTGAAGCGGTGTGGAAACGAATCCAGCCAACCCATGCAGAGACGGCGATAAACAGCCCGGCAAAGCCAAATTCCAGCCAGCTGTCCCCCAGCTTGAACAGGAAGGCACCGATTACGGGGCCCGCCGCCATCCCTATGTAGCGGACAAAATTGTAGCAGCCGATGGCTGTAGCCCGTTCATTGAGGAAAGCCTCGGACAAAAGCGTCGTATGCAAAGGCATGCCGATCCCCAGCGTCAAAACGTACGCCATGCTGCCGAAAATCAGGGCGGTCAGCGATATGTTGGCCAGCAGCATGAAGAGAACGGTGGCAGCGGCATTCGCGATGGCGGTCATCAACAAAGCGCGCTCAAGCCTGAAGCGCTTCAACAGAAGACGGCTCATTTTGCTGCTTGCAATGAATACGAGCGAAATGCACAGAAACAATACGCCGATCTCATTCGGATCCAGTCCAAAGGAGTGAGTGGCCTGCACAGGCAGGAACACGAGGAAACTGTAATAGGTGAACATTTGCGCAAAAGCGATAAAAATGATCGCTCCTCCCACTGGATGGGTCAAAATAGAGGCAAACGGTCGCCCCTCTTTTTTCGTCGCCAACAAGCCGGACGGCCTGGTTTCCGGGAGCAGCCAGGCGTTGGCGCCAAAAAGAATCAGCGAGCTGACAGCGAGAAACAGAAAAATGACCGGATGTCCGCCAAGTCCCCCCAGCCAGCCGCCCAGCAGCGGCCCAAGCGCCGGGCCCAATCCCAGCATCATTTGATAGGTGCCCATCGCTTCTGCTCTTTTTGCCCCCTCAAACAGGTCCCCGATGACCGTCGCAGCTGCGATCGGAATCGCGGCAAAGCCGATACCCTGGAGCGCCCGGAAGAACAGTAAATAGGCAAGAGAAGGGGCATAAGCGCAGCCGATGGAGGCGGCCACAAACAGGAGCAGGGCAGGAAGCAGGACTCTCCGGCGGCCGAGGCGGTCAACCAGAGGGCCGTACACGAGCTGCATCACGGCAAGCATCAGCGTAAAAACGGAAACGGTCAGATTGATCGCAAAAGCGGAAGCATGGAAGGTTTGCTGCATATCGGTCAAAATCGGCAAGAATAGATTTTGGGCAAAGGTACCGATTAAAATCGTAATCCCCAGCAGGTATAAAATAGTAGACGAGCCAACCGTTTGTTTTTGTATCATGGTTGTTTTCCTCCTTTTTTGTTTCCGTGGAAACAATATGTTCAAAAGTAATGCGACGAAGATCGAATGTCATTCATCGCGTTGTTTTTGATCAGCCAGTTCCAGTGCATCCTGCAGCAAGCGGTGCAAAAAGGCGAGCTCCTCTGCGGTGTACCGCCCCAGAAACGCCTTCCACTCGCTGCTGATGTTTTGATGCTGCTGCTCATGGATGGAGAAAACCGCTTCTCCCTGTCGTGAAAGCCGAAAATAGACTTCCTTTTGATTGCCGTGAAGCTGGTAGCGCGTGATGAGTCCTTTTGTGAGCAGCTTTGCCGTGATTTTGGAAACAGCGCTTTTCGTCACCCCGATTTTTTGAGAGATCGCCGTCACGTTTGCATCGCCGCCGAGACCGATGCATTGAATCACGTGCAGCTCGGTGAGGCTCAAATTTTTGCATGGCGCACAGTCGGGAGCAAGTCGGTTGATTTCATCGAGCAATCGGTCGTGTCTCTGTTTTCTTCGCTCCTCCTGCTTATGAGACAGAACGAGAATTTGCTGGAAGATGCTTTCCTTCACATCCAATGTCGAGCAGCCTCCTCCTCAGTATTGTTTCCAAGGAAACAATACCAATGTACCACAAGCTTCGGTAGCATTGCAAGCAAGCCGACGAAATTGTCGTTCTGACAGAGTCTGTTAACATACGTCGTCTGTTAAAAGTACATCGCTTGTTGTAAGAAAGATTACCCACAGCGTATAGTAGAAAGAATAGATTGGCCAAAACCAGCAGTTGGGGGTGTCTGCTATGTTTCGTGAAGTAGAGGTTGAAGAATGCAATCGCATTGCCGAGCATGTTGAGAGGCTTTCGGAGATTTTGGTAAAGGTTGTCGAGGATGGTGCGTCTGTCGGTTTTCTCCCGCCGATGGAGCAGGCAGAGGCAAGGCGGTACTGGGAGAACGTAATGCAGCCCGGGGTCATTCTGCTTGTGGCCAAAATCAACAATGAGATTGTCGGAAGCGTCCAGTTGCATGCATCCACGAAGCAAAACGGCAGACACAGGGCGGAAATCGCCAAACTGATGGCCCATCCGGATTATCGCCGCAAGGGAATCGGCCGCAGATTGATGCAAGCAGCGGAGGCGAGGGCGAAGCAGGCGGGGCGGACGCTCCTTGTTCTCGACACGAGAGAAGGAGATCCTTCCAACCTGCTCTATGCCTCACTCGGATATAAGGAAGCGGGCCGCATCCCTGACTACGCCAGATCGGCGGATGGGGAATTGCATGCAACTGTTTTTTACTATAAATCTATTTGAGCTCACCTTGGCCCCTCTGCCAAGGAAAAGGAAAAAGGGAAGACCATCGTCCGCGTCATTCGCGACAGAGGGTCGTCCCTTTTGCTATGGCGGGTTCAGGAAAAAGGCTGTTCCCGGCTCGTTAAATGTTCAGCTACACCTTGCTGACCGCTACCGCCGCATGGAGTGCCTGCTCCAGATCAGCGATGATGTCGTCGATGGCTTCCGTACCGACGGAAATGCGGATCATGCCAGGGGTCACACCGGCAGCAAGCTGCTCGGATTCGTTCATTTGCTGATGAGTGGTGCTAGCCGGGTGGATGATGAGCGACTTGGAATCGCCGACGTTTGCCAAATGGGAGAACAGCTTCACCGACTCGATCAGCTTTTTGCCCTCGGCAACACCGCCGCGAATGCCAAAGGTGAGGATTGCTCCCGCTCCTTTCGGCAGGTACTTTTTCGCGAGTTCGTGGTAAGGACTGTCCTCCAGGCCAGGGTAGTTGACCCACTCGACCGCGGGATGCTGCTGAAGATAGCGGGCTACCGCCAATGCGTTTTGGCTGTGGCGTTCAATCCGCAGGTGAAGCGTCTCCAGCCCTTGCAGGAACAAAAAGGAATTGAAAGGAGCCGCGGCCGCGCCGATATCGCGCTGGAGCTGCACGCGCGCTTTGATAATGTAGGCAAGCGGTCCGACAGCCTCCGTGTAGACGACGCCGTGGTAGCTCGGGTCCGGTGTGGTCAACCCGGGGAACTTTCCGTTGTTCCAGTCAAACTTGCCGGAATCGACGACGATTCCTCCGATCGCGGTGCCGTGTCCGCCAATAAACTTGGTCGTGGAGTGAACGACAATATCGGCACCGTAGTCAAACGGTCGGCAAAGCAGCGGCGTGGCAAACGTATTGTCTACGATCAGCGGAACTCCGTTTTCGTGGGCGATGGCCGCAATCGCTTCGATATCGGCGACGTCAATTCGCGGATTTCCGATTGTTTCGGTGAAAAGAGCTTTCGTATTTTCGTTGATCTTGGCCCGGAAATTCTCCGGATCGGACGGATCGACGAAATGAACCTTGATCCCCAGTCTGCCCAGTGTATGGGCAAACAGATTGTAGGTGCCGCCGTACAGGTTGCTGGAGGAGACGATCTCGTCACCCGCCTGGGCGATGTTCAGGATGGCGAATGTAATCGCAGCCTGGCCGGACGAAGTGGCAAGTGCCCCGACCCCGCCCTCCAAAAGGGCAACGCGCTGTTCAAATACATCCTGCGTCGGATTCATGATCCGCGTGTAAATGTTGCCTGGCTCCTTGAGGCCAAACAGGTTGGCCGCATGCTCCGTATCGCGGAACACATAGGACGTCGTCTGGTAGATCGGCACTGCTCGCGATCCTGTCACAGGATCGACGGATTGGCCGCCGTGCAGGGCAAGGGTTTCCGGTTTCCACTGTTGCTGGTCTGACATGGGCATCTCTTCCTCTCGTCAAAAGATATAAAGAAAACGAAGCCTTCTCCTGAGAGGGGAAGGCTTCGGACATGCCGGGCGGTTTCATCTCTCAGAATCAGCGATTCTGCAGGATTTGGCACCATGCGTCCTTGCGCAGGTTGCCGGGTTTCATCGGGCCTGTCCCTCCACCACTCTTGATGAAATGTTTGCAATTTTCTTATAGCGCTTATTTGGTATTATAAGGGGACAATTTCGGAAGGTCAATCAAATTTCCGACTAAATTGGTGGTTTTTCTGTGATTTCGAGAACGCTGCTATCGTATGGTCTTTTCTCTGCATCTGGAGGGTGGGGAGGAGCTGTTTCGGGTGGTGTACGCTCTTGGGCTTTTTGTTTTTCCTCACAGCAACAATAAGGAGGAAAGGAAAGAGCCATGGAAAATGAGTTTGCAGTAGGCTGGGAAACCTTGTCCTTGATCAATGCGGGACTGGCGCAAGGAAAAAATCGGAGCGGAAGCACAGGCCTCCGGCTTTTTTTATTGCTTTGAATATATTCAGTTGATTTTGGCGAATCCGTTACTGCAAGGTTCCTGTTCGAAGTGGGCGCCCTAGTGATGGATGCTTTTCCTTGCGCATTTTTGCACCGGTCGATGGCTGCGTACGGGCCATAACGAGAGGCAGGTATAGGTATACATATGCACAATATCCTGTGTTGAGGCTAGGGAGTAGCTCCCCTAGCCTATTGGTGTTGTTCTCGTGAAGATGGCCTGCATAGCTCTTGTCTTTTCATGATATCTTCAACCCTAACACGAAGGTCCCTGATAAATTTGTCGTTTTCTTCCTTCTCTTTTTCCAGTTCCTCAGAATAATGCGGTAGCTGAGTTTTGGAGGGGAACATGACTAATTCACCTTTATTCCTCACTTTTTTCCCCTCACGTCGATCAATTATTCCACGCCAATCCCTTACCTGTTCAAAAAAAAGAGTGAGCAAATTTCCTTGTATTTTACCTAGTAAGTGAAAGCGACAAGATGACCGGTCAAAAAGTCGTTTATCTCTTACAAAAACAAGGAGGACTTTGCATTATGATAGCACTGAACCGCATTCGAGGATTACACATTTATACAGGCGACGGTTATAACGTAACTACAAGTATGCTTAACGCACTCGACGGTCGAAGGCTTAACGTGTATATTATTCACCTCGGACATCCGGATGATGCAAGCACGAGGTTTGACCGTCTGAAATCTAAATCACATCGAGCGCAAGTCATTTCGAAATCCATTAGCTATTTGGAGGATTTTCTAAGAGTGTGGAAGCGATCAGACATTGCTGGAGAGGAAATGTACATTTCCCTCCCTATGCTTCACAACAATTCATCTACTATCGAGAAGGCGGACGAATTCTATTCTGACTATGTAGATTATATGAAACAAGTGAAAAGTACAATCGTTGATCGGTTGGGACAAACATATTGGGATAAGGATTTTGCAGGTTTTTACTTCAGTACAGAAGCCATTTATCCGATTCAGGAGAAACTTGACAGTTCCAGACCAACCTCAAATCCGATGGTGAAACTGTTGAATGATCTGTCTTATCGTATTCGCAACACTTATGAAAGATACTTTATGTGGTGCCCATACTATGGCTATGGTGCAAACAGGGAAAATATTGCTCACAATATAGGAGTTATCGCTAATCGCACCAATATTTTTGATGTTATTTGTATTCAACCAGCAACATATTATCACTCGGCTCCTGATAAGAATGTGAACTTGGTTTATAGGAGTGCCCGTAATGATGAAGTCGTGGACGTATATGGAGATCCAGTTGCTGGTGGTAAACGCTCATCCGCTACGGCCTTCATCGGTGTGAACATGGAAGGCGATAGCGATTTCAACAAGAGCAAGAGGGCAATCTTTAATGATTACATTGACACTTTTAGCCCGCTTATCAATGATGTGCCAATCGTGTTTTACGGAAATACGCTTGAAGTTGTGACGGGAACTCCGGGGCTGCTAGATGCAATTGAAGATTTCTACCGATCGTAATAAAAAAGGCGCGAGAAATCGCGCTCAGGCTGTCGAGAAAGTCGACAGCCATTTTTATTTCCCTGTATTTTATGACGACACCGCGTTAATGTGTTATAATATTCTTGTAATTACATTTACTGGCGGGTGATTATTGTGCTTTCCTCTAATGAAAAAAAGCAACAAATGCAATATGAATTTGTATGCCTTGATGAGTTGGTCCCGGAGGACCATTTGCTACGAGTTATTCAAAAGCATGTAGACTTCTCTTTCATCCGAGAAAAAGTACGCCAATACTATTGTGAAGATAACGGTAGACCAGCCATTGATCCGGTGGTTTTATTTAAAATGATTTTCATTGGATACCTTTACGGTATCCGGTCAGAAAGACAACTCGAAAAGGAAATTCAGACGAATATTGCTTACCGCTGGTTTCTTGGCCTTTCACTAACAGATCGAGTTCCAGACCACACTACCATCAGTTGGAATCGTCGAACTCGTTTTAAAAACACAAATGTTTTCCAAGAGATTTTTGATGAAATCGTTCGCCTTGCTATCCAACATCGCATGGTTGGCGGACGTGTTTTGATAAGTGATTCCACTCATCTGAAAGCAAATGCGAACAAACGTAAATTTAAGAAGCATGTTATTGAAAAATCTAGTCGAGCCTACCTTAGTGATTTAGAAGCAGCCATTAATGAAGACCGTGAAGCACACGGAAAAAAGGATTGAAGCCTAGAGAGGATGTGAAGGAAGAAAAGGAAATCAAGGTGAGTACTACTGATCCGGACAGTGGTTACATGGTTCGTGACGGAAAGCCTGAAGGCTTTTTCTATCTCGATCATCGGACAGTCGATCATAAGTACAATATCATAACTGATGTACACGTGACTGCGGGTAACGTTCATGATTCTGTTCCTTATGTAGATCGGCTACAACACCAAATTGAGAAGTTTGGGTTTACAGATACCATTGAAGCCGTTGCATTGGATGCTGGCTATTTAACTACTCCAATCTGCAAGGCTCTGCACGATCTAAATATCTTTGCCGTCATTGGCCATCGAGCTTTTTCACCTGTTAAAGGCCTTATCGCCAAATGGCGGTTTAAATATGATCCCGAAAAGAATGTCTATATTTGCCCCCAAAAACATGAGCTTGCTTATTCGACAACTGACCGTAACGGATACAGAATGTATAAGTCAAATAAAGAAATATGTAAGGCATGTCCGATGCTCACTATGTGTACACGGTCAAAAAATCACCAAAAGGTGATAACCAGGCATGTATGGGAAGAGAGTAAAGAATGGGTTCGACAGAACCGCTTAAGTAAGTCAGGAAAATACCTATACAGGTTGAGATACCAAACGATAGAGCGAAGTTTTGCAGATGCCAAAGAACTGCATGGACTTCGCTATTGTAGGTTGCGCGGACGTGAAAATGTCCAAGAGCAAGCGTTGCTGACAGCAACCGTTCAAAATATAAAAAAGATAGCACTCCACCTTGCAAAGGCATGTTAGGTGTGGTGCTATCTAAGACTTCCAGCACTTCGTGCTCAATTTTATTGTTATGAAAGAAGAAACTCCAACATATTGTGGGGTTTCTCGACAGCCTGGGCGCGAGAAATCGCGCTTTTTACTTTTCCTCTATAAACCTGTCACCTATTTCATGAACATAATCAAAAAAGTATAGATAGACCGCCATAACTTCGTTATTGCTGTTATAGTCCTCTACTTTTATTGGCATACCAGTAGATTTGTCGATATAGGCCATATGGTAAGCAGGGTTACCCTTTGCATTATTATTCGCCTTTAACACTTCCACTTGTTTTCCGTTCAACTCTACAGCCTCGACGGATGTCCAACGCTTATCTTTATAATTGTTAGCTGTTCTTTGAAACAAAGAAGATTCCTCGTTACTGAATCTGGTATCTTTCTTAATATCCCTAGTATCCTCATAGAAGTAAAGATAGTCGTTTCGTTGCGATCCGTTCTTTGGATTAAACCAAGTATCATATACGGCAATGGTAACTCCATCAACTCGTACTACTTTCATATGCTCAATAGTGCCTTGTTTTTGTGCAGCTTGTGCTGGAGCAACCGTTTCAGCAAAAACGGGGGAAATTGATCCTGACCATCCAAGTGTAACGGATAAAGCAACAGGAAGAACGAACGCTAGTTTTTTCAAATGAAACACCCTCCATATCCTTTTTTGTAGCCTCACCTTTTTAGACGCAGGAAAAGGTAAAAAGTTACAAATGAAAAGAATTGTTTTATGTGACAATTCGAATTGTTTACAAACCAATATTCCCCAAAAATATTCTACTAGTGACAGGAAAAAGGTCTCGGTTAATCACATAAAATTTGGTAAAATAGAACGTGTGTTCCTGCTTTTATAAAAATTTATAGAGAGAAGGTGAGCAAAAACCCCCCTTTTTGTACCTAGTAGGTGGGGGGATTCTATGCCAAAACAGACATGGACAAAAGTTCAATTTCTTCAGCAGATCAAACGGACGGCTTGGAAGTTACAATACCAAGCCAAAAAGCAGTATCGGCGGGAAATGTTCCTTGACGATCACAAGGAAGTTCCGTACCACGACTCGATTGATTCCCAGTTATTTGTCGAAGAACTGCTCAACAGCTTACCTGAACGTGAGAGGTTCATCATTCAACGAGTGGTGATTGAAGGGAGAACGGAACGTGAAGTAGCGCAAGAACTCCGTATCTCCCGTTCTCGACTCCACGCCTGCAAAGTACAAGGATTACAAAGACTTCATAAAAAAATTGTCTTTGCCTAAAGGAGGAACGTAATGCTGGAAGATGATGTCTTTTGCAAATTGGTGCATGATGCGCAACGAGGAAATCGGGAAGCGCAGGAAGCCTTACTAAAATACTTACAACCCGAACTAGAAAAAATGACGTGGTTTATACGTATGCCACTCGAAGATAGTCTGCAAAGTTTACATTTAGCAGTTTTGGAACTGATCTCATCATGATCAGAGAAAAGGAGGAGGAAGGATGAATGAAACAACGATCACCATAATTGCTGGACTTGTTGCAGTTTTAGCCATCTGCATTATTTACCGACATGTAAGTTTAACCATTCAAATACGGGACATAGTAAACGTGTCCTTACAAGCTAACAAAGAGCAAGAAAGTCAAAAAAAAGAAGAATCCGAAGTATCCGATCCTTCCCTGGAAAAATAAATAGCAGAAAGAAAATGGCGATTTCTTTCTGCTCACAATTATATCAAATGATAAGGAGGAAATGAACATGGCCACAATCATAACAGTTTTACTTCTTCTGTCAGGAGCTACACTGTTTGGAGTATTGATGAGTCAGCAGCGTTTGTGTAAAGAACTGAAAACCATGAAGAAATGACTAATCCCCCCTTTTTGAACTGTGACCCGCAAGAGGGTCACTTTTTTAAAGTGTCCATCTTACGGGTCACAGTTCAATCTCTATTGACAAAGGGGTTTTTTCAAAAGCTTCGCTATGCTGGATCTTCTTACATAAATTTGTGTCAGTTACGCTAGGGTGCTGAATAAATATCGGTATTATGTCACCTTGTGTTCGAATCTCCATTTTCGGCCGTTTTTTGCCGTTTTCGGCAATTAACGCCCTGGCGATCGATAAGAATTGTCCGCCAGGCGTGAACAAAATGGGTTTTTTGGTCAAAAAAGTGCGATCTCGCTCTAGCTCCGTTTTTCTTCGTTTTTTGTGGCGTAGAAATTGCCAAGCGCTTGGCAATTTGGGCGCTTTTTTTGGAACCGATCGCCACGCTAAACATCGTCATCTGGGACAAGTTGCCTGAGAAAAAAGAGGAGAGCTAGAGGCTTTCCCTTTGTCTGTTACAAACAGCGATCATCTCAGTCGATTGAATCGCTCTTTTGCATCACGTAAAACACGTAGCCGTAATAGCTGGAATACTTTCGGTACAGCTCAACTTCCCGGCTGGCTTCTTTCAGCGTCGCGAGCGCGTCCCGGTCGTTCTTGTACCGATCCTGCAGATGACTGATCCGCTCACGCATCGGTTCATAGTAGTCATCCCACCAGGCCGAATCCGGCAGAACAAAATGCTCCTGCAAGGTGTAGCCTGCCTCAGCGATTATCCGCAGGTTTTGTTCAACCGTTTTCATGCTCGGGTAAGCCTCAGCCCAAAACCGCTCCACTTCGTCAGGACGTTCATCCCGAAGCCAGCAAAGCTCTGTTGCAGCCAGGTATCCTCCTGATTTCAGCAGAGGACGCCATGCCCGCAGCCCTTCGCCAAAGCCCATGATGTAGATCGCTCCCTCCGACCAGATCACGTCAAAGGAAAGAGGCTCAAAGGGCAACGCAAACATCGAGGCATTTACAGGCGTTATCCGATGGGAAACCCCTGCTTCCGCAGCTCGCCGGGCCAGTTCGTCCAGAAACGGCTGATGCGTATCGACTGCCGTTATCGGGCCGTCCGAAAGCTTTGCCAGCTCCATGGTCTGCATGCCCGGACCGCAGCCAACATCGAGAATGCGAGCATCGCCCGGAATGTTTTTGACATACGAAAAAGCTTTTCGGGTCGAATCATTGTTTCCGGGGCCTTCCCGGGGCAGATTGCTGTGAATGTCAAAGAAAATCTCCATGCTCATGATCAAATTCCCCCTGTTTGTCCTGCTTTCTGTTCATTCAGATGAAGAGGGGACAGGGAAACAATTTTCTGAATGAAGACAAGAAGTTATGATCCCCATCCCTCTTGAATACGAGTAAAAGAGCACGTGCAAAATGCGGACATCCCAACCACTCCTTTTCCGTTTCGTTGCTTCAAATCATACCACAGCAGAGGCGCTTTGGCCGATGACCGAGCATCGCCTTATTTTCGTAACCAATTCGCCGTTTTTCCGTAACCAATTCGTCCTTCGTTGTTCACAGCATAATGCATGCACAAGCCATATGATAAAGAGGATTGTGATCACATTCACATATAACCACTGTGAAAATGTTGTTTTCGGGAGGGGAGACAACGTATGGAACTGGACAACACGATGCTGGCTCGTATCTTGACCTCGTTGACGCTTGGGTTTCACATCATTTTTGCCGCTATGGGCGTAGGCATTCCCGTAATCATTTCGATTGCCGAATGGCTGGGCATCCGGCGCAAAGATCCAATGTACACGCTGATGGCCCGCCGCTGGGTAAAGGGCTTTACCGTGACCGTTGCGGTCGGTGTCGTGACAGGCACCTGTATCGGGCTTCAGCTCAGCCTGCTTTGGCCAAGCTTCATGAAGGTGGCCGGCGAGGCGATTGCGCTGCCGCTGTTTTTGGAGACGTTTGCCTTTTTCTTTGAAGCGATTTTCCTGGGGATCTATTTGTATACCTGGGACCGCTTTAAAAATCCGTATATCCACTGGTTGTTCTCGATCCCGGTCGTGATTGGCTCGACGGCCTCTGCCTTCTTCATCATGACGGTGAACGCGTTTATGAATGCGCCGCAGGGCTTTACGCTCGCAAATGGCGCTATCGTCGACGTGCAGCCGCTCACGGCCATGTTCAACCCGGCTACGCCGACAAAGGCGGGGCACATGATTCTGTCCTCGTATGCAACTTCTGCTTTTATCCTTGCCGCCATCGCTGCATGGAAGCTGCTCAAAGGCAACCGTCACGAGTACTACCGCAAAGCGCTTCACTTCACGGTGGCCCTGGCGCTGCTTTTTTCCTTCGGGACGGCCCTGTACGGCGATTTTGCCGGAAAGTACCTGGCCAAATACCAGCCGGCCAAGCTGGCAGCAGCAGAATGGCACTTTGAGACGAAGCCGCAGGCCGAGCTGATCTTTGGCGGCGTTCTGGACCGGGAGACGCTTGAAGTGAAGGGAGCCGTGAAGCTGCCCTATGCGCTCAGCATTCTCGCGACCGGTTCGCCAAACGGCGAAGTGATGGGGCTGGATCAAATTCCTCGCGAGCTTTGGCCGCCTCTGGTTATCCACTACTTCTTTGACGGCATGGTGGCGATCGGGATGTACATGCTGGTTGTGCCGCTTCTCTATTTTGCTGTTCGCCGCTGGAAAAAGGGGAACGTCCCGAGGCCGCTGTTGCATGCGATTTTCTGGGGAGCGCCGCTTTCAATTCTCGCCATCGAGCTGGGCTGGATTTTTTCGGAGATCGGGCGGCAGCCGTGGATTCTCGTCGGCTACATGAAAACGCAGCACGCGGCTACGACGGCGGACAACGTCGGTGAGATGCTGGTGATGTTCAGTCTTCTGTACGCATTTTTGGCCATCGTTTGCTCGCTTGTGTTGAAGCGGATGTTCAAGAACAAGCCGATTGAAGCCGAGCTGAAGTAGCGGGAAGGGAGGGTATGCGACATGGCTCTGGAAACATTGGCCATTACGGTGCTGTGGATCTTTTTGTACGGCTATATCATTATTGCGTCGATTGACTTCGGAGCGGGGTTCTTCTCGTTTTTCTGCAAAGTCACGCGGCGGGATCATATCGTCAACGCGATCATTGAACGGTATTTGTCGCCTGTGTGGGAAGTCACGAACGTCTTTTTGATTTTCTTCATGGTCGGGCTCATCGGGTTTTTCCCGGATACGGCGTATTACTACGGAACAGCCTTGCTTGTACCGGGCAGCATCTTTCTCGTCCTGCAGTCGCTCCGGGGGTCGTTCTACGCCTTTGCCCATTACGGAGCGCGCAACAGCACGGCCTACTTGTTCGTCTACGGCGTGACCGGGCTGTTTATCCCGGCTTCCCTGTCCACGGTCCTGACAATTTCCGAAGGGGGCTATATCGAGCAGATGGCTGGCGGAGAAATCGTCCTGAATATGGGCAAGCTTTTGACCAGCTCGTATTCGTGGTCGGTCGTAGCCCTTGCGCTGGTGAGCGTGCTGTACATCAGCGCGAGCTTCCTGACCTTTTATGCGGACCGGGCAAAAGACACAGCCGCGGTCAAGCTGCTTCGTTCCTTTGCGATTGCCTGGAGCCTGCCGACGATCTTCGCCAGCTTCCTGGTGTTCCTTTCCATTCACCGGCACAACCCGGAGCATTTTGACAAGATGATGGACATCAGCTGGCTGTTCCTTTTGTCCTTTGCCTGCTTTTGCGGTGCGCTTGCCCTGCAGTTGCAAAAGCGCAGCTACGGCTGGGCGTTCATTCTCGTGATGCTGCAGTTTGCCTTCGCGTTCTTTGGCTATGGAATGGCCCATTTGCCGTACCTGCTCTACCCGTACATTACGATCACGGACAGCATCAACAGCCCCGCGATGGGCAAGGCTCTGGTGATCGGACTGATCGCCGGTCTTTTCCTGCTGATTCCGTCGCTTTTGCTGCTGCTCAAGCTGTTCCTTTTTGACGCCAAGTACGTGCAGGGTCGTCCGATTCAAAAATAGCGTCCGCATATGGTATGATGGGAGACAGTGAAAGCAAGGTGAAAACCTGAGCATACAGGAGGCTGTTTGCAGATGAGCGATCAAGGCGTAAAGGAAATGACCCCGCAGGAGCTGATGGAGAAGCTGGCGGCGAAAGAAGAGCTGCAAGTCGTAGATGTGCGTGAAGTAGAAGAATGGAATGCCGGCCATATCAAGGAGGCCAGGCTGATTCCGCTCGGCTTTTTGCCGCACCGCGTAGACGAGCTGGACAAGGACGTGCCCGTTGTGCTCGTCTGCCGGAGCGGAGCACGCAGCCACATGGCGACCGAGTACTTGACCAATCTCGGGTTTGACGCGGCCAATATGGTAGGCGGAATGCTGGCTTGGCCGGGAGAGACAGAGCAATAGAGAACAGGTAAGCAACAATTGATAGGGAGAGGATTGTCGTGAGTGCAGGAAAACGGGAGCAGGCGACCTTTTTGCAGCGGCACTGGTTTACGCTGGTAGCTGCAGTGCTGATCCTGCTGATCGCCGCCGTGTTTGGCTACCAATACTGGCAAAAGAACCAGCTGCCTGTATTGAAGCAAGTGAATGACTTTTCGCTGGACAACATCGACGGCACGAAGTACACGCTGTCGGAGCACAACGGCAAGGTACGGCTGGTGGAATTCATGTTTACCCACTGCCCGGATATTTGCCCTGCGACCACGTTCAATATGTCCAAGCTGCAGGAGCAGCTGAAGGAAAAGAGAAGCTTCGGGAACAAGGTGGAATTCGTCACCATTACGTTTGACCCCGAGCGCGATACGGCGGACGTGCTGAAAAAATACGCCGAGCAATTCAACGTCGATTTCAGCGGCTGGCAATTCCTCAGAGGAGAGCAGGCCGACATCGACAAGGTGACAAAAGACTTCGGGATGGCGACCCTGAAACAGCCGGACGGCTCCTACGTCCACACCGCCCGCATCTTCCTCCTCGATCAGGACGGAAAAATGCGCCGCGCTTACGGAATGGCGTCCGATATGGACATGGACCAAATCCTGAACGAAATGATTCAACTGGCTGACTGATAAAAATCTAAGGGCGAGCATCAATATCGTCCCGACATGAACAATCCCTCCCGTGCAGTGCGTGGCTTGCAGCCGTGCCCTTGCAGGGGAGGGATTGTTATTTATGAAAAGACGATTTTGTTCAGGAGCGGAGCAGCTCTAGTATTCTTTTCTTCTCCTGCCCCCAAAGCCCGACCCAGCAGGCCTTTCAAATTCATGTCTCCAATAGTCAGTCACCTTCCCCCCAAAATAAAAGAGCCCATCCGCATACGCAAACAGGCTCACCGACTATCGCTATTCTCCGCGCTTCTTTTTCTTCCACTCCAGCTTTTCCACCCTGGCGACCGCCCAGTCTCCGCCGTTCTTTTCCAGAACATGCACATAGGAAATGCCGTCCTCCGTCGTCTCCAGCACATACCCCTCATCTTCATCGTCGCTTACGTAGAGCGAGGTAATTACGCTGTTCTTTTGTTTGCTTGCAACGACTGAACGAACAGCGTCTTCATACGCTTCCGTTTTGTCATTGCCCATGATGATCCGCACGGGAATGGCATTGTAGTTCAGGAAATTGGGGCTGATCGGCCGGGAGTCAGAATCCTTGCTTTTGTCATATGCAAATCGTTCCAACGGCAGTTCTCCGGTAAATTCTTCTTCTGCAGCACTGGTTGTCGAGTGATTCCAGCCGAGTGTCCCGGCTACCAACAGGGTACATGCTCCTGCCACAGCAATCCTTTTCATCACGCTACCACCCGCTTTTTTTGACCGGATATGTGGGACTTGCATCTTTCGCTGATCCATGGAAAAAGTAAGCAAGCACCCTAAATAGGATATCATGAAAACGGACATTTGTAAATTTATTCCAGTGCCCCGTTGTTGGATCAAAGCTTATGTCTTGCTTGGGTTACTTATAATACTTATGTAGGATGTGCAGGTGGTATGCTTAAAGCGTGTATGCAAACGTAGAATCCAGACGGACCGACTTTCCTTTCGGATGCATTTTGGCTAGACTGAATGAAAAGAACGTGCTGGGTTGTGATACAATAAATATGGCATGCATTGGTTCGGGTTTCCAACAAAACATGCACGTTGAGGTAGGAGGAAAGAAGTTGAGCGAAGTTAAGATTTTCGCGATGGGCGGTCTCGGCGAAATCGGAAAAAATATGTACTGTGTCGAGTATGAAGACGAGATCGTGATCATCGACTGTGGGGTGAAATTCCCCGAAAATGAGATGTTTGGGATCGACCTGGTCATTCCGGACGTTTCTTACCTGATCAGCAATCAGCACAAAATCAAGGCGCTCTTGTTGACACACGGCCATGAGGATCACATCGGCGCCATTCCGTACATTCTGAAGCAGATCAAGATGCCGATCTACGGCGGACGCCTTACCCTGGGCTTGGTCAAGGCAAAGCTGGAAGAGCACCGCATGCAAAACGAGGTCCAATTGATCCCGATCTCGGAGGAAACGGAGATTCCGTTCCAAAACATGAAGGCCACATTCTTCAGAACCAATCACAGCATTCCGGATTCGCTCGGAATCGTGCTGGAGACGCCGGAGGGCTTGGTCGTTCACACGGGTGACTTCAAGTTCGACATGACCCCTGTCGGAAAAACAACCGAGTACGGGAAGATTGCCAAGATCGGCAGCTCGGGAAATGTGCTGGCGCTGCTCTCCGACAGCACGAACAGTGAGCGCTACGGCTTTACAATGTCCGAGCGCACTGTAGGCGAAGGCATTCTGGACGTGGTGAGAAAGGCGCGGGGCCGTATTATTTTGGCTACGTTCGCGTCTAATGTGCATCGTCTGCAGCAAGTGGTCGATGCCGCCGCCGAGTGCAACCGCAAAGTGGCGGTAATCGGGCGCAGCATGGAAAAGGTGTTTTTGATCGGACAAGAGCTGGGCTACATCACTATGCCGGAGGGCATGCTGATCGACATCAAGCACATCGACAACTACGCGGACAACCAGGTGCTGATTATTTGTACAGGCAGCCAGGGCGAGCCGATGGCAGCCCTAACCCGGATCGCGTCCGGCTCTCATCGCAGTGTTTCGATTTACCCGGAGGACACGGTGATCATTTCCGCGTCGCCGATTCCCGGCAATACGGTCAACGTGAGCCGCACGATAGACAAGCTGTACCGGGCAGGAGCCAATGTCGTTCTCAACTCGGCCTTTGACATTCACGCGTCGGGCCACGGAAGCAGCGAAGAGCTGAAGCTGATGCTCAACTTTATCCGGCCGAAGTACTTCATCCCGATTCACGGGGAGTACAGGATGCTGAAGACTCATTCCAAGCTTGCCCAGCAGGTCGGCATCGAGGAAAGCAACATCTTTATCATGGACAACGGCGATGTGCTGAACTGCACCCGCGAGAAGGCGTGGTTGAGCAAGGTTCCGGCCGGCATCGTCCTGATCGATGGCAGCGGAGTGGGCGACGTGGGCAACATCGTGCTCAGGGACCGCAAGCATTTGGCCGAGGATGGCTTGATGGTCGTCGTAGTCAGCCTGGATATGAAAAACTTCAAGATTCTCACCGGCCCCGACATCGTCAGCCGCGGCTTCGTCTACGTGCGCGGATCCGAGTCGTTGATCCAGGAGGCGACCGTTCTCGTCCGCCAGCGCCTGCAGGAAGCGCTGGACAAGAAAATCAAGGAATGGTCCGAGCTGAAATCCCAGATCAACGAAGTGATCAAGCCGTTCATTTACGAAAAAACGGGCCGCAACCCAATGATCCTGACCATTCTCATGGAAGTGTAAATGTTCAAGTACAAGAAAAACGGTTCGATAGAAAAGCCATTGTCATCTCAACCTGACAATGGCTTTCTCAACCTGCGGCGGCATGAACCATTCGGTTTACAACCGTATAAGCCTATACGCTAGAAATTGTCGTATCATGCGTGGAAACCAAAAAACTTTGGACAGGCTTTGGTGGAGGAAACGAAACAGGAGAAAACTGCTCCAGGTTCGGTGGGACACCTTGTGCGGGTCATCTCTGGCCGGCTCAACTCCAAAAGCGGAACGCGTCCAAAAGCAGCAAATCTGGGAGCGTCTCAGAGGTTGGACGCTAAAAGCGTGTTCCGCTTTTGGAGTTGAGCCTGGGTTGGCGTCCCAAAGACCTTCGCATTTTTCTCCTGTTTCATCTCTACAGCCGTTGTATTTTTTCCGGCTTGTTTTTTTGTTGGAGATATCAGGAAGCGGAAATGTTCCGTTGTATCGCTTTTGTTGAAAAAAGGTTTATACCTGTGAGCCATTTCTTATGGCAATTTCAAATTCAGTCAATTATAATAACTATAAATTTTTTTATTATACATAAACTAAGGAGTGCTACAAGTGGAATCGTTAGAAAAGTTAAGCAATTTCGTCGGCAAAACATTTGCCATCTGGGTGCTGTTGTTTGCGGCCCTGGCCTTCTTTTCCCCCGACGCATTCAAATGGATCGGAAAGTACATTACGCCGTTGCTCGGCATTATCATGTTCGGTATGGGGTTAACCGTATCGCCGTCCGACTTCCGGGAAGTGTTCCGCCGTCCCAAGGACGTAGCGGTCGGCGTACTCGGACAGTTCCTGATCATGCCGCTGCTCGCTTTCGGCTTGGCGAAGGGATTGCAGCTTCCTCCTGAGATCGCTGTCGGCGTCATCCTCGTCGGCTGCTGCCCGGGCGGTACTGCCTCCAACGTCATGACGTATCTGGCAAAAGGGGATGTCCCGTTGTCTGTAGCGGTTACTTCTGTCACCACGCTGCTGGCGCCAATCGTAACGCCTGCGCTCATCCTGCTGTTTGCAAGCCAATGGGTACCGGTGGATGCGCTGGCCCTGCTCTGGTCCATTCTGCAAATTGTCATCATTCCGATCGTTCTTGGATTTATCGTCAAAACGTTGTTCAAAAAACCGGCGGAAGCGGGAGCAAAGGCACTGCCGCTGGTCTCCACCATCGCCATCGTTGCGATCGTAGCAGCTGTCGTAGCCGGAAGCCAGCAAAAAATCGCGACGACCGGTCTTGCTATTTTCGGCGTCGTCATGCTGCACAATGGTCTCGGACTTTTGCTCGGCTACTTGTTTGGAAAACTGTTCGGCATGAACAGAGCGAAACAAAAAGCGATCTCCATCGAGGTCGGCATGCAAAACTCCGGCTTGGGCGTAGCAATCGCCACGGCCCATTTCTCCCCATTGGCTGCAGTTCCGAGCGCGATCTTCAGCGTTTGGCACAACATCTCCGGCCCAATCGTGGCGACGATCTTCAGCCGGATGAAAAACGAACAGCAAAGCCTGGACAAAAACACCTGATCAAGGTGTTTTTGTGTTTTTGCACTTCCGACATTCTCCTTGGGCACAAGAGAGGGTATAATAGGGATAAGTGAATCGTGATCCACAAAGGAGAGAATGCCAAATGATGTCCTATGAGGCATATATGAGCCAAGTCATTCAACCGATGCGTGACGAGCTGACACGTGTAGGTTTTACCGAATTGAAAACGGCGGAAGAAGTTGAAAAAGCCTTTTCAGAAATGAAGGGGACGGCTCTTGTCGTCGTCAACTCCGTATGCGGCTGCGCGGCTGGTCTTGCCCGTCCGGCTGTCGCTTATTCGATCAACCACGAGAAAAAGCCGGACCATCTGTACACGGTCTTCGCGGGCCAAGATAAAGAAGCGACGGCAAAAGCGCGCGAGTACTTCGAAGGCTACCCGCCATCCTCTCCGTCCTTTGCTTTGATGAAAGACGGCAAAATCATGACCATGATTGAGCGCCATCAGATCGAAAACAACGATTTGCCGACCATCGCCAAGCTGCTGACCGACGCATACGACAAATACTGCGGATAACGTGCAGCACATCATAACAGACTGTCAACAAGACGCTCCGAAGGGGGCGTCTTGTTAAATCGTAGCCCCTTTTTCACTTGGAAAGGATGAGAACAATGCTTACCCGTTCGTTTGGACGAGACTCCCACCAGGTTTCCTTGCTTGGCTTTGGCGCCCAGCGGATTGTAGACGAGCATGATTGCACGGAGGAACAGGCGATTGCGATCATCAGGCGCGCTGTAGAGCTCGGAGTCAATTACTTTGATACAGCACCCAGCTACAGCGACGGACAGTCCGAATCGCGGGTCGGGCTCGGCTTGCGCGGATTGCGGGACAAGGTGTGGATCGCCACAAAAACCGGAGGCCGTACGAGGGATCTGGCTTTGCGAGACTTGGAGGGCAGTCTGAAGCGGCTCGGGACAGACTACGTGGATGAATGGCGGGTGCATAACGTCATGCAGCCGCATGATCTGGAAGCCGTTTTTGCCAAAGGCGGGGCGCTGGAAGCGCTGATCGAGGCGCGGGAACAGGGAATGGTCAGAAAGCTCAGCATCAGCGGACATACCGACCCCCGGCTGCTCGCCGAAGCGATCCGCCGCTTTCCGTTTGACAGCGCTTTGGTCGCTCTATCCGCACTTGATCATTTCATCTACAGCTTTGCCCATGAGTTCGTGCCGCTGGCGGTGGAAAAAGGGGTCGCTGTGATCGGCATGAAAGTAATGGCGCTGGGACAGTTGGCCCCCTGGACCGAGCAGGCGCTGCGCTATACGTGGAGCTTGCCTGTATCGACTGCCGTCTTGGGCGTCAGCAAAATGAACGAGCTGGAAGCCGATGTAGCCGCAGCGAATCGTTTTGTTCCGATGACGGACATCGAACGGGTCAGCTTCTTTCAACAGATCATGCCGCTGGTCCGTGCGGATGTGCTGCGCTGGAAAGCAGGCGAATGGATGTCCGGAGAGTGGTACCGGCAGCCGAAGCTGGCGTGGGAAGAGTAGAAGAGAAGCAAGCTTGACTATAAATACACAAAAAAGAACGCGGGATTGTCATTGAACTACTCCTCATTTGTTAGACATATCGAAACAAATGGAGAGGCAGTTTATGATGCCGCGTTCTTTTGCTTTCATGAATCAGTTTTGCCGGAAGCCTCCACACGTCCCTTTCGCTCCCGATGGAACGATGCATGGATCAGACACAGCACGACTGCAGCCGACGAGACTACTGTCGCCAGCGTAAGCGCAGGAACAATCCCGCCCGCGTCGTACATCTGCCCGAAAAAAAGCGGTCCAAGCAAGCGGCCTCCTGATGTAATGGCCCCTACGGCTCCGAGATAAAACGGGGCCGATTCCCCGGTTTTCTCGCTGATAAAAGTCGGGACAGTAGGAGCGATCAGCATTTCTCCAAAGGTCGTAATAATCATACCGATGATAAAAGCCGCATAATTGTCATGAAAGAACAGCATAAACCCGAATCCCCCGCCGTAAGCGATGGCACTGGCGACAAGCTGGGAGGACAGATTTTGCTTTACCAGCCTTTTCAACCAGGAGGTGACGGGCTGTCCGGCAAATATGACGATGCCGTTGATCGTCCACAGCCAGCTGTAGGCAGCCAGCGGCATGCATGACGAGGTGAGGTGGGGAGCGACGCCCGTGTTCCAAACGGTCGTGGAGAAGAAAATGAAGGCAGAACCAAGCGCCATAAACAGGTATATTTGATAACGCAGAAGCAGCCGCATCGAGCCTTGGCTCCGTTTTTCCGTTTTTTCGCTCATCGAGCCGACCAGTTCATCGTGAGACATGTTCCGCATGAAGAAAAAGAAAAAGCCGGCAAAAAGAAACGTGCTCACACTGTTGAACAAAAACGTAAAGTGAAAGGAAATGGCCGCAATCACGCCAGCCAGCGCGGTACCTACGGCCATGCCGAGGTTGTTGCCCACATACACGATGTTGAACAGTTCACGCCGCTGCTCCTTCCAGCGAAAGCCGATAAACGCCTGGATAGCGGGATTCGACACGTTAAACAAAAAGCCAAGACCGATCATAAATCCGATGTATAGATACCAGTTGCCCAAAAGCAGGATTCCGAGCATACAGCAAGCCTGCAGCAGGAGTGAGCCTACGATCAGCCGCTTGGCTCCGACCCGATGAAACAAGGATCCTCCGGTAAATTGACCGACGATGCCTGCCAGCGATTGCAGCATGAGCACAAAACCGGCCTCCGTCATCGAACGGTGCAGCTGGGTATGGACATATAAGGTCGTCAAGGGCCACATAAAGGCACTGCCGGAAGAGTTGAGAAAGCTGGCGGCAAGAAACAGCCAGGCTTCCCGGGGATAGCGGTGGAGCCATGCCCTTGGTGAGATCATGCTGGGCTTCCCCCTTTGCGGTACGTTTTGGAAGTAGTATAGCTGAATTATTAAATATTATAAACTAAAAAGTTTATAAAGTAGCTGCCATCAGGCAAATAAAGGCTGCCCCATCTCGACGTGATTCGAGTATACTAGACAAAGTGGGAGTTGACCGCATTCAGACAGAAACAAAGGTGGAGTTATGCTTGATTCGTACATTAAAACGACTGTTGTTTATGCTTCTCCTCGTCGTCATTGTGGCAGGAGGTTATTACGGATACGCATTTTATCAGTTTGCTGAAGACATACAAGCGCCCAACGTCATCGAACATCGGCAGGAGCCGGGGGAGACGACCAAGGCAGCGGAGATGCCTGTATGGGATGGAAAGGACCGGGTCAATATTCTCCTCATGGGGGTAGACCGGCGCGGCATGAAGAACAATGGGCTTCCCCGTTCAGACTCCATGATGCTTGTGAGCGTTGACCCGGTGACCAAAAGATACGATTTGTTTTCCATTTTGCGCGATACGTATGTAGAGATACCCGGTCACGGCAGTTCACGCATCAATGCTGCTATCGTAGAGGGCGGACCGGAATTGGCGATGAAAACGGTCAGCCAACTGACGGGTCTTTCCGTTGACAGATATGTCATTACTGATTTTGAAGGCTTCAGGCACCTGATCGATGCTGTCGGCGGTGTGGAGATCGATGTGGAAAAAAACATGCGCTACCGCGACCCGACAGACAAAGGCATGTATGACATCGATCTGAAAAAAGGACTGCAACGGCTTGATGGAACCAAAGCGCTGCAATACGTTCGTTTCCGCCATGACGCTACTTCCGACTACACCCGGACAGAGCGGCAGCGCAAGCTGATGGCTGCTCTTGCCAGCCAGATGAAAAACGGAACGACCCTGATTCAGCTTCCTTCCATTTTAAAACAGATCACTCCATACGTGCAGACGAACATCAGCTCTATGGATATGTTGAAGCTGGCCGGATTGGGGCTTTCGCTGGACACGCAGCAGCCGGGGCAGTATCAGCTGCCGCCGATGGGAACTTTCCGTGAATCTCATCGGGCCGGCTCGGTATTGATTCCCGACGTGGACAAGGTGCAAGCGTTTATTCAGGAAGCGCTGCAGCCTCCGCTCAAAGAAGAAAAAGAGACGTCTTCCATTCCGCAGCAAACAAGCAGCGACACGCAAAGATAAGCGTGTCGTTTTTTTTTGCCATCAATCGGAGAGATTGGGGAAAACTAGCCGTATCCCATGTGTTAGGAGGGGAAGTGGTGGCTTCCGATGTCATCCGTGACTGGTTTTCCCATACAGCAGACCTGATTGTCGAGCATGTTGACGAACAAGAAGGCCGTGTACGGATTTATTTTCTGTCCAGCATGGCTGACAACAAGGTTGTCTACACAAAGGTTTTGCCGGAGCTGAGGCAGCTCGATCTCCAGAACGCAACGATCAGCGAGGTGGAAAATCGGCTCGGTGTCCCGGCCTCTCAGCGGATAATCCCGGCAGGAGCAGGTCATCAACCAGTTGCTCAAGGGTGCCATTTACATTCATGTAAGCGGAGCTCCCTATGGATTGGCGATACCTGCCAGCGGGGTGGCAACACGCAATTTGCAAAGGCCGGAAATCGAGACCAACGTACTTGGCCCGCAAGTAGCGTTCGTTGAAGATCTTGATATGAATCTGTCGATCATTCGCAAATACCTTGCCTCCCCTCAGCTATTTCACGAGCAGCTATGGGTTGGGAAAAGCGTGCCGCAGGAAGTCGCCATCCTGTACATGGAGGGAACGGCGAATCCGGAGCATGTTCAAACCATCCGTCAACGGATACAAGATTTGGAGGTGGATGGACTTGTTGAAGTCAACATTTTGACTCAGTACATAGCGGACAATGAAATTACCGTTTTTCCCACATTGCTGCAAACGGAGCGGCCGGATCGCGTCTCAAGCGCTTTGCGGAAGGGTCAGGTGGCCATATTGATGCAGGGAAGTCCGTTTGTGCTGCTTGGGCCAACTGCGTTAATCCACTTTTTTGAGTCGCCGGATGACTATTACTTCCGTTGGAGCATTGCCACGTTTAACCGGGTTCTCCGTGTCTCCGCGATGATCGCTTCCCTGCTATTTACACCGCTTTACGTGGCGGCACTCACTTTTCACTACGAAATGATTCCGGCTGATCTCCTTTGTCACTCGCACAGTCCCGGGCCAGAGTCCCTTTTCCGCCTCTGTTTGAAGCTTTGATGATGGAGATTATTATTGAACTCTTGAGAGAAGCAGGGGCAAGGCTTCCTACCAAAGTAGGACAGACGATCGGCATCGTTGGCGGTATCGTGATTGGGCAAGCATCCGTGCAGGCGGGCTTTACCAGCAACATCTTGATTATCATTGTTGCGCTCGGAGCCTTGTCATCCTTTATCGCTCCCAGCTACGTGATCGGCTCTACGATCCGCGTGATTCGCTTTCCCATCATTTTGATGGCGGGGCTGCTTGGTCTGATCGGAATCATGATGGCGGTCAGCTTCCTCATCAGCCATCTCTTGCGGCTGACGAGCTTGGGAAGACCGTACCTCTCCCCGCTTTATCCGGTTCGCCTCATCGACTGGAAAAACAGCTTCATCCGGGCTCCCTTTGCGTTCCTTGCCAAACGTCTCGAGTTTTTTCAAAACGGCAAGCCTTATCGCTACAACAAGCAACGAGCACGCCAAATCCATAATTTTGATGAAGATGAGTAGGGAGGAGCCATGAAGATCAATGTTCAGCCCAAACCAACGACGACCATAGCTCCTTACATGACCGGCTTCGTTGTCATGTCGACGCAAATAGGGGTAGGAATATTAGGCTATCAGCGGGTGGTCGCAGCCGAATCCGGCCATGACGCATGGATTTCCGTAGCCATCGCGGGACTGCTGTCGCATCTTACGATTTGGATCATATGCCGGACACTGAGGCACTACCCGTCCGCAGATTTATTCGGGATACATCGGGATGTGTACGGGAAAATCATCGGCAACCTATTCAGCCTTCTGTACATCCTCTACTTCATCGCAATGGCGATGGTCATCCTGCGGGGGTACATAGAAGTCGTACAATCATGGATTTTTCCAGGGATTCCGATCTGGATACTTGGCTCGATATTGTTATTTCTTGCGATGTACACTGTCCTCGGTGGTATTCGGGTGATTACCGGCTACGCGATCATTTCGGTGTTTATCACGATCTGGCTTTTTTTTGATCTCTACTTCACGTTGGAATACGCCCGCTGGCACTATCTTTTGCCGGTTATGGAGGCAGATTTCAAGCAGCTTCTAAAGGGGGCACTGATCATGGCCTTTACCTCCGTCGGGTATGAAGTGTTGTATTCGATTTACCCCTACGTCGGAGATAAAACGCGTTTGCATCGGCATGCCCAGTGGGGAGCGTTCATTACCAATTTCATCTACGTCGTCCTGATGATCATCTCGCTCATATTCTTCAGCGAAGGCCAGCTCATACGAACGATATGGCCAACGCTGCAGATCAAGACCGTCGTGTATTTCCCGTTTCTGGAGCGGTTCGAGTACCTTGCCATCTCCCTGTGGATGCTGATCATCCTGCCCAACGTCATGCTGTATATGTGGTCCGCCTCCAGGGGGTGCAAAAGAATGTTTGGCTGGAACCAGAAGCGGGTTTTGTACATCATCGGCGCGGTCATCTTTATTGCGATGCAATTTTTTGTCTCGAGACATGCAGCCAATTACATCATCGATCGCATGTCGTACGTTAGCTTGTACATGGCTGTGATTTACCCTTATGTCCTATTGTTGGGAGTTCTGATCAAACGGCGGTGGAACAGGAGGGAGGATTCATCGTGCCGAGATCCGGAAATAAGCGGCTCCTGAGAGCGGGAGCCGTGCTCCTTCTATGTTCTGTTCTGCTCAGCGGCTGTATCAGGACGCAAATTTTTGATGAGCTTGGAATGATTACGGTGGCGGGATATGACCTGTTAAAGGACGGGAACATACGCGGAACGGTGGTGATGCCCTCCATCAATCCCGAGGCTGAAGAAAAAGTGCAGGTGATGTCCGGCATCAGTCTGACGAGCAAGGGCATTCGCGACAAGGCCAACCTGCAGTCAGACAAAGAAGTGCTGGGCGGGCAGCTTCGGGTCGCGATGTACAGCGAGGAGCTGGCCAGAAAAGGGATAGGCAGCATTGTGGACACTCTGTACCGCGACCCCTCGATTGGAAGCCGGGTTTATTTAAGTGTCATTGAGGGCCAAACCTACGATTTGCTGACGTACAAATTCAAAGAGGAAGGCAATATTGGCATTTACCTCTACCAATTGATCCGGCACAACGTAGAGGATGACAAAATTCCGTCTCCTACTCTCCATGAGTTTTACCGCTCCTACTTCAGCGAGGGAATCGACCCTTACGTCCCTTTTCTTGAGAGGAAAGGGGATGAGGTGAGGATCAAAGGCGTGGCTCTGTTTCACAAGGACAAATATGTCGGCTGGATTCCTCCAAAGGAAGCCTTTCACATCAAGCTAGTTCATGATGCTTATCGAGCGGGAACGTACGAAACGTCGGTAGATCCGGAGAGGATGGGGGTAAAGCCGAAAAAGAAGAACACAACCGGCCCTGACATCCAAATGGTATTTGATACGCTGAGCAGCAAGGCCCACGTCGATATTGTCAGTACGAATCCACTGACCTACAAGGTCGATGTGAAAGTACGGACACGCATTCTGGAAATGTCAATACCGTTAAAAATAGAACAACCGGAGGTACTCAGAAAAATGGAGCAGGCCTTGTCTGAAAACATGAAGCAGGATTTGGCCAAGGTCGTCGCCAAAATGCAAAAATGGGAGGTAGACCCCTTTGGGTTCGGGGAATTATACCGGGCAAAATTCCGCGGGGCGCGGAAGCTGTCTCACGATCAGTGGCATGAGATGTACAGGAAGTCCCGCTTCGATTACAACATCGATGTAGAAATTGTCCGCAACGGCGTGTTGGATTAATTGCCCATTGACTTTCTATTTTGGTATAGCATATAATCCGTTTTGTATCATAAAAAGAAATAAAGTTCTTCAAACTAAATATACGTAGAATTCTTCTTATCCAGAGCGGCGGAGGGACAGGCCCTATGAAGCCCGGCAACCGGCTCATCGATTCTGATGGGTGGCGCGGTGCCAATTCCTACAAGATTGTAGAATCTTGACAGATGAGAAGGGTGAATGCGATCGTATAATGCGGTGCAGCCCCTTTTTCGCCTGATGAAAAAGGGGCTGTTGATTGTAATGGGAGGTGAACCGGATGATTCGGTTGCAGAATCTGAAAAAAGACTACATTGTAAAAGGCCATAAAACACCTGCGCTGCGCGGAATTGACCTCTCGATCGAGAAGGGGGAAATTTTCGGCATCATCGGACATTCCGGTGCCGGCAAAAGTACGCTGATTCGCTGCATCAACCTGTTGGAACGTCCGACAGCAGGCAGCGTCATTGTAGACGGGGTTGATCTGACCAAGCTGGATGAAGGCAAGCTCCAGGAACAGCGGCGGCATATCGGAATGATTTTTCAACACTTCAACCTGCTCTCGTCGGCTACAGTCGGGGAGAACGTCGCGTTTCCGCTCAAGCTGGCCAAGCGGCCCAAGGCGGAGATCGACAAAAAGGTGAAGGAAATGCTGGCGTTGGTAGGGCTGGAACAGCACCGCGACAAGTATCCAGCACAATTGTCAGGCGGACAAAAGCAGCGTGTCGGCATTGCCCGGGCGCTGGCGAGCGACCCCAAGGTGCTGCTGTGCGACGAAGCGACATCCGCTTTGGACCCGCAGACGACCAACTCCATTCTGGCGCTTCTTTTGGACATCAACCGGAAGCTGGGCTTGACGATCGTCCTCATTACGCACGAAATGCACGTCATCCGCTCCATTTGCGACCGGGTCGGTGTCATTGACGGAGGGCACATCGTAGAAATGGGCAATGTTCTGGATGTGTTCTTGAAGCCGCAGCATCCGACGACACAGGAGTTCGTGGAGCAAGTAGCAGACTCCAGCGAGCTGCGGGCTGCCGTTGCTCATGAAAAGGCGTCAGGCGAACGGACGATCCTGCGGGTCACGTTCCTCGGAGAACAAACCTACCAGCCGATTCTGTTCCAAACGATGCAGGAAACAGGTACGGTGTTCAGTATCCTGCAAGGAACCATTTCGCGTATGAAAGACACCCCATATGGCCAGCTCGTGATCGAGTTGGGCGGGGATGCGCAGCAGAACAGGAAAGCTGTCGATACGCTTCGTCAGCGCGGCCTGGAAGTGGAGGTGATTTAAAATGGGATTCACGCTTAAAAATATAGACTGGGCGGAAATTTGGAAGGGAACGCAGGATACGTTGACGATGCTTGGCTTTTCCACCTTGTTTACCGTCGTTATCGGGCTGCCGCTGGGCATTTTGCTGTTTCTCACATCCAGAGGCCAGCTTTTGGAGAATCGCGCGTTTTATTCGATCTCATCCTTTGTCGTAAACGTTTTGCGTTCGGTGCCATTCATCATCCTGATGATCCTGCTGATTCCTGTAACCAAAATGCTCGTCGGCACCTCACTCGGGGTAAAGGGCTCGATTCCTCCGTTGGTGATCGGGGCGGCTCCCTTTTTCGCCAGACTGGTGGAGACCTCCCTGCGCGAGGTTGATCGCGGCGTAATTGAAGCGGCGCAATCGATGGGTGCATCCAACTGGCAAATTATCCGCAGCGTGCTCTTGCCGGAATCCCGTTCGGGGCTGATCGCCGGGATTACGATTACCACGGTGTCGCTCGTGTCCTACACGGCGATGTCCGGGGTCATCGGCGGCGGAGGCTTGGGAGACCTGGCGATCCGCTACGGGTATCAGCGCTTCCAGACAGACGTCATGGTCGTGACGGTATGTATTTTGCTTGTGTTGGTTCAGATCCTGCAGATGGTGGGCGACAGGCTCGTCATCAAGTTCAGCCGGAAGTAGGATCTTGTCCATAGAGAATGTTCAAAATAGAAAGGGGAAATCATCTGTGAAGAAATTGGTCGTATCTGTACTGTCCACTGTACTGGCACTGTCTCTGGCTGCTTGCGGCAGCCAAAATGAATCGGCTCCCGCGCCGTCTGCCGGCGGTTCCCAAGGCGAGCAAAAAGAAGTAACGCTGAAAGTGGGCGCAACGCCGGTCCCGCAGGCTGAGATTTTGAAGTTCGTCGCGCCGAAGCTGAAAGAGCAGGGCGTAATTCTGGAAGTCAAAGAATTTACCGACTACGTTCAACCTAACGTGCAGGTAAATGAAAAGCAGCTGGACGCCAATTTCTTCCAGCACAAGCCGTACCTCGATGATTTCAACAAAGGACAAAACATGAACCTGGTAGAAGTAGTACCTGTTCATATCGAGCCGTTTGGCGCATATTCCAAAAAAGTAAAAAGCGTGGATGAACTCGCTGACGGTGCAACCGTTGCTCTGCCAAACGATGCAACGAACAACGGCCGCGCACTTGCTCTGCTCGAAAAGCAAGGCCTGATCAAGCTGAAAGACGGCGCAGGCATCAGCGGTACTGTAAAAGACATCGTAGAAAACAAGAAAAATCTGCAGTTCAAAGAGGTAGAAGCTGCGATGCTGCCACGCGTCCTGGATGAAGTAGACCTGGCTCTGATCAACACCAACTATGCGCTGGAAGCGAAGCTGGTACCGACCAAAGACGCCCTGTTCATCGAAGACAAGGATTCTCCATATGCAAACTACCTGGTAGCTCGTCCGGACAACAAGGATTCCGAAGCGATCCAGAAGCTGGCGAAAGAGCTGAATACGCCAGAAGTGAAAAAGTTCATCGAAGATACGTATAAAGGAGCAATTGTGCCTGCATTCTAATGCCAGGCTTCAAGCTCTACGATAGGCTTCTTGCTCAAGATATCGAGAGGGTGCCCCACAGTCATTTAGACGTGGGGCACCTTCCTTTTTTAGGAGAAAACAAGCGGAAAATACGGAACGTGAACACCGTACCTGCTCATCCCCCTGGCTCTCCTCCTGTCCGAACCAGGATTGACGGAGAGGATCGTTCAGTACTATCATAACCACAGCCTTGTCTTCAGGCAGGACGATGCAAGCATGGACATACAAAGAAGCGGAAGGAGACAACGCAATGTCCGAGGATCTCGAATATGCAAAAGCGCCCCACGGCAGTAGTCGCCTCAGTCTGCAAGCTGACTGCGAGAACTGCTTCGGCTTGTGCTGTGTCGCGCTGCCCTTCGCTGCTTCGGCAGATTTTGCGATTGACAAACATGCCGGACAGCCCTGTCAAAACCTGCAGGCGGACTTCCGCTGCGGCGTTCACAACAGCCTCAGACAGATGGGCTTTCGAGGCTGCACGGTTTATGACTGCTTTGGCGCGGGACAAAAGGTCTCCCAGGTCACTTACGGAGGACTCGACTGGCGCAAGTCCCCTAAGTCCGCGAAGGAAATGTTTGAAGTGTTTCCGATCATGTGGCAGCTCCATGAGCTGCTCTGGTATTTGTCCGAGGCGCTGACGCTTCGGCCAGCCCGTCCCATCCGGGATGAGCTGAGCCAGGCTCTCGACAAGACAGAGCGCCTCACGAACCTCGATCCAGACTCGATCTTGAAGCTGGACGTGGCAGCACACCGTGCCGATGTCAACAAGCTGCTCTTGCGGACCAGCGAACTTGTGCGAGCCGATTTTTTGCGCTCGCAGAGGGGATCCGCAGGCAAGCGCAAGACGTACAGCCGGGGAGCCGATCTGATCGGAGCCAAACTGAGAGGAGCCGATCTGAGAGCCGCCAATTTGAGAGGAGCCTACCTGATTGCCGCCGATCTCAGAGGAGCTGACCTGAGAGGAGCCGATCTGATCGGGGCTGACTTTCGGGACGCTGACATCAGGGGAGCCGATCTGACGGAAAGCATCTTTCTGACGCAGCCTCAGATCAATGCGGCAAAGGGTGATGCCAGTACAAAGCTGCCGCCGTCCCTTTCCCATCCGATGCACTGGTCCTCACCTGAGGCGTGAAGCGGGAGGGCGACGTTCATTTAAGTGCTGTGGCAAAGGTTCGCAATGCGAAGTATATGAACCCGTTTTATTCCGTGCAAACAAGAATACCGGGAATCTGGCATACAGAATTACCGGTATTTTTTCTTTTTCATATCTATCTTTATATTTTTTTACTAATAGATAAAATATTCGTAAAATTTAATTAAATCTAAACAAAACCCATTCCCAACACGGTATTTTGCAGGTATATTTTGGTTGCATTGCTATTGATAGACAAGGGGGAATTTTCAGATGAAGAAGCAAATCTCAGTACTGGCACTGGGGTTGTCGCTTGTAGTCGGCGCGGCTCTCGCCGGGTGTTCGGCAGGCGGCGGCCAGTCAGCATCCGGGAACAAGTCGGCCCCGAATGCTTCCCAGGAACCGGCACCGGCGGCCAAATCAGGACCGCAAGTGTTTCGGGCCAATTTGACCAGCGAGCCGTCCACAGCGGACCCGGGCCTGGCCAAGGATGCAACCTCCGGGGCGATCGTTCGCGCCACCTTTGACGGCTTGACCCGCCTGGACAAAGACTCCAAGCCGATGAATTCGATCGCAGAGGATGTAAAAATATCCGATGACAGGCTGACGTATACGTTTACCCTGCGAGATGCGAAATGGAGCAATGGCGACCCTGTCACCGCACACGACTTCGAATTCGCCTGGAAGCGCGTGCTCGACCCTAAGCTGGCAGCGGAGTATGCCTACCAGCTCTACTACATCAAAAATGCGGAAAAGGTGCACGCCAACAAACTTGGCCCTGAGGAATTGGGCGTAAAAGCCTTGGACGACAAAACGCTGCAGGTCACATTGGAGAATCCGACTCCGTACTTCCTGGAGCTGACCGCTTTTTATACCTACTATCCGGTCAATAAAAAGGTCGTGGAAGCCAATCCGAAGTGGGCCATGGAAGCGGCGACGCATGTGGGGAACGGACCGTTCAAAATGACCGCTTGGGAGCACAAGGCCAAAATTGTGCTGGAGAAAAACGAAAACTACTGGGAGAAGGACGTCGTCAAGCTGGATAAAATCGAGTTCTTCATGATCGAAGACGACAATACGGCGCTCTCCATGTTCGAAAACGATGAACTGGATTGGGCGGGTCAGCCGTTCAACGGACTGCCGACGGACGCCATTCCGGCACTGAAGGAATCGGGCCAACTGGTCGTCCATCCGAAAGCGACCATGTACTGGTACAAGATCAACACCACGAAACCTCCGCTTAACAACGTGAAGATCCGCAAAGCCTTGGCGCTCGCAGTGAATCGGCAGGCCATCGTGGACAACGTGACACAGGTTGGCCAGGTCCCGACGATGGGTCTGTTGCCGCAATCGATGATTCTGAAGCCGGATGGCTATTTCAAAGACAATGATGTTGAAACCGCGAAGAAACTGCTGGAAGAAGGCATGAAGGAGCTGGGCGTGACAAAGCTCCCGCCGATCACCCTTTCCTACAACACGTCTGACCGCCATAAAAAAATCGCCGAGGCCGTTCAGGATCAGTGGAAACAGGCGCTGGGCATCGATGTGAAGCTGTTGAACAAGGAATTCAAGGTCTATCTGCAAGACCTGCACGAGCTCAATTACGACATTGGCCGCCTCGGCTGGAATGCCGACTTCAACGATCCGATCAACTACCTGGAGATGTTCCGCGAAAAGGATACCGGAAACAACGATACAGGCTGGGAAAATAGCCGCTACAAGGAGCTGTTGATCCAATCTGCTACAGCGAAGGACGCCGAGACCCGCAAGCAAATGTTTGCGGAAGCGGAGCAAATCTTTATGGATGAAATGCCGATCATTCCGCTGTTCACTGACGTAGACGTCTGGGTGCAAAAAGAAAAGGTGAAGGGCGTGCAGGTGGACGGTCTCGGATTTGTCGACCTGAAATGGGCAGAGATTAGCGAATAAAGAAAAAGGGCCTTACTGCCAGATCAGCGTCCCGGTCAGAAAACTAAGAATGGCAGTCCAGAACAGGGAAAGCGGGTTCCAGACTGCCATTCTGCCCACCTTCTGCCCACCTTCTGCCCAGCATTCCGCCCACCATTCTGTCTGCCATTTTGCTGCCATTTTGTCCGCCCATCACAGACTTTCCAGATATGATCTCACCCTATTGATGCCTGGCATCCTCCTCGGCTTCCCCGTACCGGCGGCTTTCGTCCTTCGGGATTTGCTCAATCTTCAAGCCGAAAATTTGCGGAGGGTCAATGTGGTTGGCTTGCATATAGGCAGAGAGTTGGCCCCGGTGATGAATCTCGTGTTCTGTCATGGCCATGATCATTCTCCATGCACTGACTTCGTAGCCGAGGACATTTTTCACTTTTCCCTTCAGCATCTCTGGCTCCAACTGGCGAAGACCGGCAAGTACAGTAGCATGACACTGCTCCAAATAGTGAATTGCTTCCGCTAACGTTTTGCCTTTCTCAGGCCCATGCCCATCGTACTTCCATTCATTTTGCGTGATTGCATGGAAAAACATGAGCTCGGCTGAGCCCAGATGCCGAATGATATCGCCGATCGAAAACTTGCCCTCGTCGGGACGCCAGTCGATTACCCCTTCAGGCAACTGTCCCAGATACTTCAAAGTTCGCTTCCGCACGCCTTCAAAATGGGAGATCAGTTCTTCTTTCTCCAGCATGTAATTCATCCTCCAAACGGCAGAGTAACATCCTTTGCACTTCCATTTTATATAAAATATTCTAAAAATTCATTAAATAAACGCGATACCGGTCTCGAATTTACTATCGCTTGCGTATCGTTTAAGCAAAAGATAACGATTAGGGGGAAGTCCATCATGAAAAAAAGGATAGGCGCTCTTTTGACCGGCATGGTCCTGGTATTGACGACAGTGCTCGCAGGCTGTACTGGCGGAGGGGGAGAATCCGCTGACACCGGGCAGCCGCAGCCATCTGCAGGTCAGACCAACCAGAATACACCTGCTCCATCAACTGAACCTAGCGTTTTTCGTGCGAACCTGCACAGCGAACCGTCGACAGCCGATCCGGGGCTGGCAAAGGATACGACATCGGGTACCGTGGTACGGGCGACATTTGACGGGTTGACTCGTCTGGATCAAAATGCCAAGCCGATGAACTCCATGGCCGAAGAGGTGAAAATCTCGGAGGATGGCCTGACGTACACCTTTACGCTGCGCGATGCCCTCTGGAGCAACGGCGATCCAGTCAAGGCAAGCGACTTTGCTTTCGCCTGGAAGCGGGCGCTCGATCCGAAGCTGGCTTCCGAGTACGCCTATCAGCTCTACTACATCAAAAATGCGCAAAAGATAAATGCAGGGCAGGCTTCGCCGGATGAGCTGGGCGCAAAAGCTTTGGACGACAAGACACTGCAGGTCACGCTGGAAAATCCGACTCCTTTTTTCCTGGAGCTGACAGCCTTTTACACCTATTATCCAGTCAATCAAAAGGTGGTGGAGGCAAATCCGGATTGGGCGCTGGAAGCAGCCACGCACGTTGGAAACGGCCCTTTTAAAATGACAGCCTGGGAGCACAAGAGCAAAATGGTGCTCGAAAAGAACGAAAACTACTGGGACAAAGAAGCGGTGAAGCTGGACCGCATCGAATTTGCCATGATCGAGGATGACAACACGGAGCTGGCAATGTTTGAAAAGGGCGAGCTCGACTGGGCAGGGCAGCCACTCGGCGGACTCCCGACCGATGCGATTCCCTCGTTGAAAGAATCGGGCAAACTGGTGATCCATCCGCAGGCATCGATGTACTGGTACAAACTGAATACGACCAAGCCGCCGCTCAATAACGCCAAAATCCGCAAAGCGCTCGCCTATGCGATCAATCGGCAGGATATCGTGGATAACGTCACCCAGGTAGGACAGGTGCCGACGATGGGAATACTGCCACAGACCATGATCTTGAAGCCGGATGGGTACTTCAAGGACAATGATGTAGAAACGGCCAAAAAGCTGTTGGCAGAAGGACTGCAAGAACTGGGGCTAAGCAAGCTTCCTGTTCTGACACTTTCCTACAATACGACCGATCGTCACAAGAAAATCGCCGAGGCCCTTCAGGATCAATGGAAGAAAGGGCTGGGGATCGAGGTCAGGCTGCAAAACAAGGAGTTTAAGGTCCACCAGCAGGACTTGCACGAGCTCAATTTTGAAATCGGGCGAATTGGCTGGAGCGCCGACTTCAATGACCCGATCAACTACATGGAAATGTATCGCGACAAAGACGGCGGGAACAACGACACCGGGTGGGAGAATGCCAGATACAAACAGCTGATCAGGCAGGCTGCAGCGGAGCTGGACCCGGAGAAGCGGAAGCAAATGTTTGCTGAGGCTGAACAAATTATTATGGATGAGATGCCGGTCATACCGATGTTCACGGATGTGGATGTCTGGGTGCAAAACGACAAGGTAAAAGGCGTCCAGGTTGATCCGCTTGGTTTTATCGACCTGAAATGGGCTGAAATCGCGAAGTGAAATGTCAGAACCGTTCCAAAAATGGGACGGTTTTTATTTTCTTTTACGTAAATAAATGTTTAAATAAAGTAAAATTAAACTTAGTTAAAATCGCTTCAATATTACTAAAAGTACGGTATATTAAATGAGGTGAGTTATAGGTTATAAGGGGGTAACAAATCGTATGAAGAAAAGTGTATTTGCAGCAATGAGTTCTATTCTCGTACTGAGTGCGGCGCTGGCCGGTTGCGGCGGCGGCGACAAGGCAGCTGACAATGCCCAAGGAAATACAACAACGAAAGAAGAGAGCACAGGTCCAAAGGTTCTGCGCTTGAACCTCCACTCTGAGCCGCCTACAGCAGATCCTGCATTGGCTGAAGATTCTACCTCTGGTGCACTGCTGCGCGCTACCTTCGACGGTCTGACCCGTATCGGCGAAGACGGAAAGCCGCATGAATCCGTAGCAGAAAAAATCGACATTTCCGAAGATGGACTTACCTATACATTCCACCTGCGCGACTCCAAGTGGAGCAATGGCGACCCGGTTACCGCGCACGACTTCGAATACGCTTGGAAGCACGCGCTGGAGCCTTCCGTAGCAGCCAACTACGCCTACCAACTGTACTACATCAAAAATGCTCAAGCATTTAACACCAATAAAGCAAAAGCGGAAGATGTCGGCGTAAAAGCGCTCGATGACAAAACGCTGGAAGTGAAGCTGGAGAACCCGACTCCGTTCTTCCTCGAGCTGACCGCTTTCTACACATACTACCCGGTTAACAAGAAAGTAGCCGAGGCAGATCCGAAATGGGCGACCGAAGCGAAGACTCACGTGGGCAACGGTCCGTTCAAAATGGAAACGTGGGAGCACAAGAGCAAGCTGGTTCTCGTGAAAAACGAAAACTACTGGGATAAAGATGCAGTAAAGCTGGACAAGATCGACTTCTCCATGGTTGAGGACGAAAATACCGAGCTGTCCATGTTTGACAACGGCGATCTCGACTGGGCCGGCGCACCGCTGAGCGCGCTTCCGACAGACGCGATCCCTGCGCTGAAAGAATCCGGCAAGATGCAAGTGCATGCCATCGCCGGTACCTATTTGTACAAATTCAATACGGAGCAAGCGCCATTTAACAATGCAAAAATCCGTAAAGCGTTTGCCTATGCGATCGATCGTCAATCCATCGTTGACAACGTGACTCAGGCAAACCAACAACCGGCTATGGGTCTCGTGCCGCCGACAATGGCTGTAGCGTCTGAGCCTTACTTCAAGGACAACGACATCGAAACTGCGAAAAAGCTGCTGGAAGAAGGCATGAAAGAAGAAGGCCTGACCAAGCTGCCGACTATCACGCTCTCTTACAACACCTCCGAAGGTCACAAAAAGATCGCGGAAGCTGTTCAAGACCAGTGGAAAAAAGCGTTTGGCATCGATGTCAAACTGGAAAACAAAGAGTGGAAAGTATACCTGGACGACCTGCACCAAGGAAAGTTCATGATCGGACGTTCCAGCTGGAGCGGAGACTTCAACGACCCGATCAACTTCCTGGAGCTGTTCAAGTTCAAAAACGGCGGAAACAACGATACGAAATGGGAAAATCCGAAGTTCCAAGAGCTGCTGAACCAATCCGCACTGGAGAAGGACGAAGCGAAACGCAAGCAAATCCTTGCAGATGCCGAGAAAATCTTCATGGACGAAATGCCGGCAGCACCGATTTACTACTACACACACTCCTACGTGAAAAACGACAAGGTAAAAGGTGTCGTACTCGACGGTCTCGGCTTTGTCGACTACAAGTGGGCAACAATCGAATAATCGCTCCGACTGGATCTGTCTGGTCTGAGATCAAAAAAGAAGGGCCGAGCGTCCTTCTTTTTTATTGTCCAAAGCGGCAATTTGTCGTTTTAGGAGGATAGTCTCGGGAAAGCATTGAAAAAATGTCGAAAAAATCCATCCTTTGACTCACCGCCAAATACAGCAAGTAGTGTTATGATCTGGGTAGATTTGGCAAGATATAGGGGGAGAAAGTAATCGTGAAGAAAAAGTCGAAATTGGGATTTTTGTCAGGATTTCTGTTGGGGTCCATCTTCTTTTCCAGCCTGACCTATGCAGCTACGCAATCTATTCCGGTCGATTTCAAGCCGATCAAGTTCATGGTAGACGGCAAGCTGCGTGAGACCAACGACGCGTTTTTATATAAGGGAGTACCTTATGCGCCGGTCGCATTTGTAGGTACAGCCGCAGGCAAAAATGTCTCATGGGATGCAAATGCAAGTACGGTGACGATCGGCGGCCCCGCGGCATCAGTCGGAAGCGAGACGAGATTGTCCTCACTGAAGTATTCCATGCCGTATGGACTGATTAACACAAAATCCTATGTCGACAACTGGGATAAGGGCTCTTTTTCAGCAGGGGGAACGGTTTACGATCACGGATTGGGTTATACGAATGTCGATAAGATCGCAAATGACAAGCTGCCCAACACGACCAGACAAGTGTTTAAAATCGAGCTGAATGGAAAATACAAAGCGCTGTCCGGTGTTGTAGCAGCAGATGACAATTCGCCGAATAAAACGGATTTGATCATCTGGAGGATCAAGGGAGACGGAAAAGTTCTTTTCGACAGCGAAAGAATGAAGGCTGGACAGAGCCAGTTAATCAATGTAAATGTAGCGGGCGTCAAAACCTTGGAGTTGGAAATTCGCAAGGTAGCCGGCAATGATAAAAAAGAAATTCACGCCTTTATCGGCAACGCGCTGTTAAAGTAGAGGGGTTACGACAACACAGCAATTGCTGCTAAAAAGCAGACTCTTTTGTTGCGTGCAAATCGCAGCGAAAGCGGTCTGCTTTTTTCTGTATCTTCAGCTTTTTCTCAATAGATTTGCCAATTCATTGGCTGTTTTCACGGAAATATTCCCAGCCGATACCGTTGCTGCTTCGGATCGTTCATTTTTGATCAATAAACATTTTTTATTAATTTATAAATTTCTTTATAAACAAATAAAATTTTATTAAATCAATCTAAAACTTATTTAAAAATAATATAAAAGGATGTATATTGATTAAAGATTTAGACAAGGGGGACAAGTGGCATGAAAAAGAATATTTTTGTAGCAATGAGTTCCATTCTCGTGCTTGGCGCTGCACTTGCAGGCTGCGGCGGCGGAAATACCGCTCAACCGGCTGACGGACAAAAGCCAGCAGAAAACCCGCAAGCGGCTGCTCCGGAAAAAACCGGTCCGAAAGTTCTGAAATTGAACCTTCATTCCGAACCGCCTACGGCTGACCCTGGCCTCTCTGAGGATACGACTTCCGCAGCGATCATCCGTGCGACCTTTGACGGTCTGACTCGTGTTGGTGCAGACGGACAACCTCATGAATCAGTGGCAGAAAAGATTGAAATATCTGAGGATGGCTTGACCTATACATTTAAACTTCGCGATTCCAAGTGGAGCAATGGCGATCCATTGACCGCAAAGGATTTTGAATACGCGTGGAAACGAGCGCTCGATCCGAAGACTGCTTCCAACTACGCATACCAGCTCTACTATGTGAAAAACGGGGAAGCGTTCAACAAAGGAAAAGTTGGCGCCGATGAAGTAGGCGTAAAAGCGCTCGACGAAAAAACACTGGAAGTAAAGCTGGAGAACCCGACTCCGTTCTTCCTGGAGCTGACGGCATTCCCGACCTACTTCCCGGTTAACCAGAAAGTAGTCGAAGCGGATGCAAAATGGGCTGGAGAAGCAAAAACCCACGTGGGTAACGGTCCGTACAAAATGGAATCCTGGGAGCACAAGAACAAGCTGGTTCTCGTGAAAAACGAAAACTACTGGGATAAAGACAGCGTAAAACTGGACAAAATCGAGTTTGCGATGGTAGAGGACGAGAATACCGAGTTGTCCATGTTTGACAACGGTGAAATTGACTGGGCAGGTTCTCCGACCAGCGCTCTGCCTACCGATGCGATTCCTGCATTGAAAGAGTCTGGCAAAATGAAAACCCAGCCGATCGCGGGTACGTACTGGTACAAGTTCAACACGGAAAAGCCGCCGTTTAACAACGTAAAAATCCGTAAAGCGTTTGCTTACGCGATCGACCGTCAATCACTGATCGATAACATCCTGCAAACCGGTCAGCTTCCGGCGATGGGCGCTCTGCCAATGTCGATGGCTGTCAACAAAGACGGCTACTTCAAAGACAACGATGTAGAGACAGCGAAAAAGCTGCTCGAAGAAGGTCTGAAAGAGCTCGGCATGAGCAAGCTGCCACCGATCACCCTGTCCTACAATACGTCCGAAGGTCACAAGAAGATTGCAGAGGCAATCCAGGACCAATGGAAAAAGAATCTCGGCGTAGATGTCAAACTGGAAAACAAAGAGTGGAAAGTATATATCGAAGACTTGCATCAAGGAAACTACCAGGTAGGCCGCATGGGCTGGCTGGGTGACTTCAACGATCCGATCAACTTCCTGGAGCTGTACAAGGAAAAAGACGGCGGCAACAACGATACTCGTTGGGAAAATGCGCAGTACAAGGAACTGCTGAACAAATCCGCAACCATCCAAAATCACGAGGAACGTTTGAAGGTTCTCGGCGAAGCTGAAAAAATCCTGATGGACGAAATGCCGATCATGCCGATCTACTTCTATACCCAATCCTGGGTACAAAAGGACAACGTCAAAGGCGTAGTTATTTCCGGTCTCGGCGACGTCGACTGGAAATGGGCAGATGTCGAATAAAAGATTTCCAAATAAAAAGAGGGCACAGGCGTGCTCTCTTCTTTTTTTTGCAACCATGGACAAATGACCAAACCCCCAGCCCTCCGCAAACATAGAGTAAAAAGGAGTACCACCACTTTGGGAGGGAAAAGCGCGTGGATATTGGAAAACTGCTCGGCATTGTCAAATCGATTCCAAAAGATAAGCTCAAGACAGACGCAGGTCTGAAGGAGGTCATCCGTGAACTCGGCAAAAAGTCGGGCAAGAAATTTTCCGACCAGGAGCTGAACAGCTACGTGTCCCAGTTCCGGAAAATGGCCAAAACGGAGAACGTCGGCAGCCTGATGAACAAGCTGGCGCAAAAAGGCGTCAATCCCAACGATCTCGGTGCCTTAAAGAAGAAATTCAAGAAATAACGACGGTGCAAAAGGAAGGGGGAGGTGGGTACGATCGCTGCAAAAACAAAGGCAAAGCAAAAACCAAAGAACAGCTTTTCACAAGCGAAAATGGCAGAAGCGATCCATCGAATCGCTGAAGCTCATACGACAAGCAACGAGCAAGTGATGCGCGAGATGCATCAGGTACGCCAGGAAATCCAGGAAATGAAAGCTACGCTGGACCGTTTGAAAGTGAGGCAGCCCTCACAGAGGCGAAGAGGGGGACTGTTTGGCAGGAGGCGTTCCATTCCCGTTGAACTGGAACCGCCAAAGCCAAAGCCCGCACTGCCTTTGGAAGACCTGCTGCCGCTCTTGCCCCAATTGGGAAATGTTATTCCCCAGCTGAAGAATCCCAAGGTGGCCGAATCGGTGAAGGTGTTGTCCAACCCGGCTGTAATCGCCATGATTCAACAATTTCTGACAAACGGCGGTTTAAAAGGCAGGACTGTCACACCCGTAAGTCGCAGGGAAAGAAGAATTTGGGGATAGCGAAAGAGACGTTCGAACTAAGAACGTCTCTTTTTTTTGCAAAAAGCGGCTATTTTTATGTCGGATGTTGCGTGAAATTGTCTGACGATTCAGTCTACACATTTTGCGCAATAGCCAAGATAATGGACATAGTTCGTGAATTCATTACCACAAGGAGGAGAATTATGCTGAAACACAAGGTCATTCCGATTGCTTTACTGGCAAGTTTGGCATGCAGTCTCCCTGTTTATGCGGCACCGCATCCGTCTGATGGCGCTTTTGACAACAAAATTGTAAAGCGAATCAAGGTTGACAACATTTATGAGACAATCGACTACCTTTCCAAGCAGCCCCGGGTAGCCGGGACAAAAGCGGAGCATGATGCTGCCAAATACATCGAGAAACAGTTCAAATCTTATGGGTATGATACCGAACTGCAGCCATTTGAGTTTTCCAGCTACAAGGAGCCGGACCGGGTATCCTTGTCTGTCAGCGGCTATGAAGATACCGAATGGGAATTGGGCAACTTTACATACGGAGTGAGCGGACAAGCCTCCGGGGAATTGGTGTATGCAGGCTTGGGCCGCGAGAGCGATCTGGAAGGCGTGGACTTGACCGGGAAAATCGCTCTCATCCAGCGCGGCGAAATCAGCTTCGGTGACAAGGTGTTGAATGCCGCTCGGGCAGGAGCTGAGGCCGTACTCCTGTTTAACAACAGCTCAGGGGTGATCAACGGCACGCTTGGAGGTCCAAACGACGACTTCGTTCCTGTGTTGGCCCTGACCAAGGCACAGGGGGAGGAGCTGCTTGCAAAATTGGAAGCGGGCGAGTCCTTGACCGCTGCTGTCGAGGTAGAGGGAGCAAGGATCGAGGACAGCACCTCCTACAATGTAATCGCCACGAAAAAGCCGGACAAGAAGAAAAGCACGGGTCAGATCATTGTGGTGGGAGCCCATCACGATTCTGTTGAGGGTGCCCCTGGAGCCAATGACGATGCCTCCGGTACGGCGACTACACTGGAGCTCGCCAGAGTGATGGCCAACATGCCGATCGATACGGAACTCCGTTTTGTTACGTTTGGAGCGGAGGAGAATGGGCTGCTCGGGTCTTACGCCTACGTGGAGTCTCTGTCAGAAGAAGAGATCGAAAGCACGGTCGGCATGTTCCAGATGGACATGGTCGGCAGCCGCGATGCAGGCAAGCTGATCATGTACACAGTGGATGGCGAGAAAAACATCGTCACCGACCTGGGTGCAGCGGCCGGATCACGCCTGTCGGAAACCGTTAACTATGGACGGGAAGGCCGCAGCGACCACGTTCCGTTTGCTGAGGTAGGCATCCCGGCAGCGCTCTTCATCCACGCTCCGGTTGAGCCATGGTATCATACGCCAGAGGACAGCATTGACAAGATCAGCAAGGACAAGCTCCAGGAGGTAGCGGAAATCGTGGGAGCAGCCGTTTACCAGATTGCCCGCCCAGATACGCCTGCCCTGGAAAACGCCCGGGTCGCTCCGAAAAAGGTTGAGTATGATTTCGAGGAAAGAGAGCTCGAATAGGTAGATGACTCGTCGCATCAGGCTGCCGGAATCTTTCGGCAGCCTTGTTTCGTCTAATCGATGACTGCTTTTGCCGTTCAGCAGTCGAATTGACGATGGGGAGGATTTGTTCGTCTCTTTCCGAAAAGGGATCTGTTCCCGTTTCGGGAATATGAATAGAAGAAAAACACGTTTTTGGCTTCAAATATTTGCGGGACAACCAGGTCGAAAAATAATCAAGGAACAACTACTATTTGGAGGAATACACAATGAGTGGGCTAAATGCTTTGTTTCGCAAAAGAATCGGCATTCCGGAGGACGAACAGATTATATTTGAACACTTGGACACCGTTCTCGAAAAAACGGCAAAAAACATCCCCTTTGAAAACTTTTGCATCATTGGAAATAAAACGAGCGAGATTACGAGAGAAAGCCTGGTAAACAAAATGCTCGTAAAAAAAGAAGGCGGCCTTTGTTACGAGCTCAATTCGATTCTGTACTTCTTTTTGCTTGAAAATGGCTTTGATGCAGTCCTGGCCCGCGGAGTTGTTTACAAAAACGAGACGCGAGAGTACCAGACGATTGGAAGAACGCATGTAACCATCCTGGTCGTTCACGAGGAACAGACGTATCTGGTGGATACGGGCTTTGGAGCGAATTTGCCGTTAACACCGGTTCCTTTGACCGGAGAGACTGTAGCCTCCGACAATGGAGAGTTTCGGATCAGACAAGTAGATAGCGAACACGGAGACTACGTTCTTGAGATGAAATTGAAGCATAAGGATGCCGACTGGAGGATCGGATACGCTTTCGATTCCAAGCATCCTGTCACCGACGTATCGGAATGGAATGAGATTCAAAGGATCATCGCCGAGCACGAGGATTCCCCGTTTAACAAATCTCCGTTGATCACAAAGATTACAGATCAAGGAAATATAACCTTAACCAATACCTCATTTACACAATGGCGGGATGGAGTCGTGACGAAGGAGAAGATTGACGATGCGAGATTCAAAGAGCTGTTGAAACAGTATTTTGGACTATAACGAACGAATCACGTATTCGTCCAAAACATCACTCGGGACCACGAAAATACTTAGTTTGCACTCTTTTAAAAGTAGCCATCGGAAAACGCTCTGCTGTTAAAAAACGATGAATACTTTAAAGAGTGTTTTTTTGTGAAAAAAGGACAAAAGTTTGAAGCGCGTAGTTTTTTAGATGAAAAGAGGCGATTGAGATGCATCGTCAAGAATAAACAAGCTGACCGCTAAAAAAGATTACAAGGGTAAACGAAAAAAGCCCAGCCCTGCACAATGGTGGCGGGGAAAGGCTTTCTTTTTGAGTGACACCAGCCCTGCGTAATGGTGGCGGAGAAAGTGAACACTCATCCGTATTTTAAGCTTAAATCAATTATAATATCCTTGAGGAATAACGTCAAGTTGACATTTCCAAATAGATGAAATGTATCAGTAGGGGGGAGAAGAAATGGGATACTATATTTATTTTGACGAATCTAACAAGCTCGATCAACCTAATGGTGCTTACTCTTATTACGGGGCATTTGGGACTAATGAAGCGACAATGAATGAGGTTGTTGAGCAGATCGAACGAATAAAAACACAACTTGGAACTACCAGAGAAATGCATTTTGCAGAGTATACAAACGATAAGGACTTTGGAAAATACTTTAAATCGATGAACTGTGTCATAAACTATGATATCCATATAAACATTTTTATTGTAAATAATGAAGATGCAAAACGTATTGGTAGCCCAATGGCTCTGACCATTACAGAACTGCGAAAGTTATTTTACGTAAAGATACCTGAGCGCCTCTTTTATGGTATGACACGTTATTTGAATAATGGCGAGACAGTAAAGATTTTCGTGGACAATAACCAAGAATATAGTGATTTGGAGGTATACAATAGGTTAGAGGAACAAATGAATGCTCACTCTGCTTACAGAAACAAAGGCTATCGAGTGGATACTGTTATTCCTCAAACATCAGATGACTCAATACCATTACAAATCGGATAGGAAATGTGGAAACAAATCGAATCGTTTTATTGACAAGGTCAAATCCCCCTGTTAAAAAAGCTGACATTTATTACTTGGAAACATCATGCGAAGACTATTTGTGTATTTAAGTGCCGAATTTCGGCACTTCAGCCTGTAGACAAAGTTCCGTAAGGAACAGGGTCTGCAGGCTTTTTTGTTGAATATAGAACATGTTACGTTTTCAAAAGTTATTTTTTAGAGGTGGCATTATGCTTAATAAGCAAGAGGCCGAAGGGCGTTATCAGATATCTGCATTCTCGCTAGATGAGTTGGTGCCAGAAGATCATCTCGTAAGAAAAATTGAAAATGCAATCGACTTTTCGTTCATCTATGACTTGGTGGAAAGCCTCTACTGTCATGACAATGGCAGACCCAGTGTTGACCCTGTAGTCTTAGTTAAAATTGCTTTCATCCAATATATTTTTGGAATTCGTTCCATGCGACAAACGATTAAAGAGATCGAAACCAATGTTGCCTATCGGTGGTTTATTGGCTATGATTTCAGTCAGCCCATTCCCCATTTCACGACCCTAGGCAAGAACTATGTTCGCCGTTTTCGGGATACTCAACTCTTCGAGTCGATCTTCCTTCGAATATTGGAGGAGGCGGTTCATCATGGATTCGTGAAGCCTGATGTGCTTTTCATTGATGCTACGCATGTAAAAGCCAGTGCGAATAAGCATAAATACGTGAAAGAAATCGTTGAAGAACAAGCGAAGAAATATCAAGAGCTGCTGGACGAAGAAATCAATCAGGATCGTATTGCACATGGAAAGAAGCCCCTTGAAAAAAAGACAGAAACTTCGAAGAAGGAGGTGAAAGTCAGCACAACTGACCCGGATTGCGGATTGTTTGTAAAAGGGGAAAAGGAACGTGTATTTGCTTATAGTTTTCATACAGCATGTGATCGAAATGGATTTGTGCTTGGTGCCAAGGTAACGCCAGGCAATGTGCATGACAGTCAGGTTTTTGAGGATGTTTTGAATCAAGTGCGAAAGACGTTTGCACAGCCTCAAGCTGTGGCAGTGGACTCGGGATACAAGACGCCTTACATCAGTAAAACACTCCTTGATGACCAGATTCGCCCCGTTATGCCCTACACAAGACCACGCACCAAAGAAGGTTTTTTTAAAAAGCACGAATATGTGTATGATGAATATTTCGACTGCTACATCTGCCCGAACGAGCAAATCTTAACATATGAGACAACAAACAAGGATGGGTACCGTATCTATCGATCAAATTCTCAAGTTTGCCGAAGTTGTCCGTTCTTGAAACAATGCACGGAAAGTAAAGACTACACAAAGAGAGTGAGTCGCCACATCTGGGCTGATTACCTCGAAGAGGTAGACCACCTCCGGCATACCGAGGAAAACAAACAAATCTATAGCAAACGGAAAGAAACGATTGAACGTGTATTCGCTGATATGAAGGAAAAGCATGGCATGCGTTGGACGACCTTACGAGGACTGGAGAAGGTCACGATGCAGGCGATGCTTGTTTTCGCTGCCATGAACTTGAAAAAAATGGCGACCTGGCTATGGAAATCAGGTCGCCAAAAGGTGAACGATCAAAACACCTTCGGTATTTTCATCAAATTATTAAACAAACTCCCTCTGCTGTTCGTTCAGCGAGGGAGTTTGTCTGCAACCTGAAGTGCCGAATTTCGGCACTTTTTTTCAGTATTCGACCGAATTTAGTACCAAAAGACTACAAACTTTGCAGGTGGTGCTGCGTCTAACTATACGGGGCAATTCATTCGCTCGGCTTCTTTTGCCAGAGGAAAACACAACATGAAGGAGGTCAGGATGAAAACACGTTTGTTACCGCTGTTTGTATTGTTGTTCCTGCTCATCATCCCCGGGTGGGCGTCAGCTGCAGGAAGCTCTGCGGCCCCATCGGTTCATCTGATGATTGGGGGACAAGCCGTACAGCCGGATGTACCGCCGATCATTGAAAAAGGCCGTACTCTGGTGCCAGTCAGAGTCATAGCGGAAGGTCTCGGAGCCAAGGTGGACTGGAATCAGGCCACGCGAACGGCCGTGATAACAAGAGGCCCGCAAACATTGCAGCTTACGGTCGGATCCAAAAATGCACTGGTGAACGGAAAAAAAGTGCAGCTGGATACTCCTCCTGTCATGCGGAATCAGCGAATGCTGCTGCCGCTGCGATTCGTCGGGGAATCGCTTGGAGTGACGGTAGGGTGGGACAACGCTTCGCGTACGGTCATTGCCAATGAAACGCCGGAAATGCGCTACAATGGCAATAAGCCAACACTGTCTCTCAAAGGCTTCCAGTACGGGGACAAGCTGTACATATCTGCCCAAGCCGCAGCCGAACAGGTAGGGAAAAAGGGACAGGTATGGAAGCATCCGGACCGCGGACTCACCATCGACGGCGAATTGGCTCTGCCATTGGAAGAGCTGGAGGCTGAGCTGGGTGGACGTTTCACCTGGGATCAGGGGAAAAACCGGGTGGAGATTGAACGGCTCGCTTACTTCACGGGAGTTACCCATGATGATGAGGTTGTGCGCATTGAAACAAGCCTTCCTGTGACGGCCAATGCGTTCGTCCTGCAAGGACCGCATCGGATTGTCCTGGACCTGCCCCAGACAGAGTTGGATCAGGATTTGTTGGACAAGCTGAAGAAAAGCAGCAACTCTGACGACTACGAGGGCGGGGAAACAAGTGTGGACGATGAAGATCAGGATGCTGACGCTGACGAGAAAAAGAAAGGCAGCGATCAGGATGACGACGACAAAGAAAATCGCCACACGGACGCTTCACGGGAGTCGGACGAAGCAGATGACCAATCCGCAGCTGCTGAGCACGAAGACGAAGAAAAAAGCAAAAAGGACACTCTGGTGCAAGACGTGCGCTACAGTCAGTACAGCGCATCGCCGCAAACTGTGCGTGTCGTCATTGAGCTCAACCAGAAGAGCAAGTATAATCTGGAGTATACGGAAGACGGCATTGAAGTAAAGCTTTCGCCTGTTCCGAAAAAGACGGGATTCCTCATCGTAGTGGATGCCGGTCACGGAGGCAAGGATCAAGGCGCCAAGGGCGTGAACGGAAATATCGAAAAAGACTTCACGCTGGCTGTCGCCAACAAGCTGGTACAGCTTTTGAAGCAGTATCCGGAGTTTCAGGTAGAAGCAACACGCTCTACAGATGTGTATTTGACACTTGACGAGCGCGTTGTTTTTGCCAATGAGCGGCACGCCGATCTGTTCCTGTCGGTCCACGCCAATTCATTTACGAAGCCGACCACCGGCGGGACGGAAACCTTTTACTATAACGCCAACAGCAAGAATCTGGCCGAGGTCGTTCACCGTCACCTGCAAGGGGCGACACAGTTCCCGAATCGCGGGGTGAAACAGACAGGCTTCTATGTCATCAAGCATACGACGATGCCTGCCGTTTTGACGGAGACAGGGTTCCTCTCAAATCCGGGGGAGAATGCCAAATTGACGTCCCCGGCGTTCCAGCAAAAGGTGGCGGAAGCACTCGCGGCAGCCATCCGTGAATACTATCAGTCCTACCACTAAGAAATTGCGAAGGGCATGGATGAGAAAGGGAGGTTTCCGATGAAAAGACGCATGACGTTTTGGGTGACAGCAGCTGCAGCGATCCTTCTGGTCACAGGATGTGGTCAGGGAAAGGCGCCGCAAGCGCAGCCGCCCGCGGAACAAACGGAGACGCCCGGCTCCGCTGCTCAGCCGGAAACAGAGCAGCAGAAAACGAAGCAAACGATCGCTCTTTATTACACCGATGACAATCTGATGGAATTGAAGAAAGAAGAGCAGGAGATTGCTTACACAGATGATCTGGACAAGTACAAGCAGGCGATAGCCCTTTTGGAAAAGCCAAAGGATGAAGCTCACGCGCCGTTGTGGAAGGACTTTCACTACCACTCTGTCACATTCGACAAAGGCACGCTGACGATTGATGCAGACGGCAAAAACGTCTACAACCTTGGCTCCAGCGGGGAAGGAATGGCGATTGATGCGTTGAAGGATACGCTCTTCCAGTTTGACGAGGTACAGAAAATCGTCATCCTGGTCGATGGAAAACCGACTGAATCGCTGATGGGTCATGTAAGCATCGATGAGCCGTTAACCAGACAATAAACCGATAAATCGTAAAAAAGGCACGTCCTGGATGGTCAGGATGTGCCTTTTTTATTGTTCCGGAAAGCTTCACTCTGTCAAGCCCGTTCCCGGTCGCCTACCAAAAACTTGATCGAGTAGATGCCAGCAAGCCCAACCAGAGTATATACGATTCGGCTGACAAGCGAATTCTCTCCGCCAAACAGGGTAGCGACGAGGTCAAACTGGAACAAGCCGATCAATCCCCAGTTGAGAGCACCGATAATAACGAGAATCAATGCCAGTTTATCCATCGTATGTTTCACTCCTTGAAAAAAGTAGTAATAGTCTGCCCACTTTATCAAGCGATTACTCAACGAAATGGCCAATCTTTAAGAAAGCTTTACAAAGCCAAAACAATAGAACAACATTCCGCCTGTATCATCTGTAAGTGGAAAGAGGAAAACAAACCGATTTTAAGGAGGATTTTCATCGTGAAAAAACTCGGTAGTTTGATGCTGGCACTATCTCTCGCAGGTTCCATTCTCGCCGGATGCGGCAGCAACAGCGCAACATCTGCTCCAAGCTCCAATGGCGCTACAGGTTCTACCGGCGGCACGGAGGCAACGACTCCTGCAGCTGATAACAAAACAGCCAGCAATCTGTCGGGAACTGTTAAAGTAGATGGTTCTTCCACCGTATTCCCGATCACGGAAGCGGCTGCGGAGGAGTTCCAAATAGCAAACCCTGGCGTACAGGTAACGGTCGGGGTATCGGGTACAGGCGGCGGCTTCAAGAAGTTTGCAGCCGGCGAAACGGACATCAGCAATGCCTCCCGTCCCATTAAAGAAAAAGAAGCGGCAGCAGCGAAGGAAAAAGGAATTGATTTCGTTGAAATCCCGGTTGCCTATGACGGTATCTCCGTCGTCGTCAGCAAGGAAAACGGCTTTGTTGACAAGCTGACAGTCGATGAACTGAAAAAGATTTGGGAGCCGGACAGCAAGGTGAAAACATGGAAAGACGTTCGTCCGGAATGGCCAGCTGAAGAAATCAAGCTGTACGGGCCGGGAACGGATTCCGGAACATTCGAATACTTCACAGAAGCGATTGTAGGCGAGGCTAAAAAGAGCCGTCCTGACTACACCGCCAGTGAAGATGACAACGTGCTGGTACAAGGTATTGCCGGCGACAAAAACAGCTTGGGCTACTTCGGTTATGCGTACTTCGAAGAAAATGCAGACAAGCTGAAGCTGGTTCCGATCGACAACGGCGATGGCAATGCGGTAACGCCTACTTTTGACACGATCAAAGACGGTACCTACAAGCCTTTGGCTCGCCCGATCTTTATCTATGCAAACAAAAAGTCCCTGGAAAAACCGGAAGTAAAAGAGTTTGTGAAGTTCTATCTGGAAAACGCTCCTGAACTGGTCAAATCGGTATTCTACGTACCGCTGACCGATGACAAATACAAAGAATCGCTTGCCAAGATCCAGTAATCCTGACAGCGGGTGCACGAGGAATGTGGCGTTATGATCGAGATAACGCCACTTTTCCCTCTGTCCGCGAGAGGAAAGGGGATGTTCACGTTGGGTAGACAAGAAATACTAACATTAAATCAGGAAGTACGCTCGAAAAAAAGCCAGATTGTCGTCAAAAACGAGAAGAAAAATAGAGAATTCGGCATCCGCACGTTTTTGATCGCGTGTGCCTTCGTATCCGTTTTGACTACAGTCGGCATCGTCATGGTGCTTTTGTTTGAAACGATCAGCTTTTTCAAAGAAGTGTCGCTCTTTTCCTTTTTAACGGACACCAAGTGGACGCCGTTGTTTATACCGCAGCACTTTGGCATTTTGCCCCTCTTGTCCGGGTCTTTGCTGATTACGCTGGGGGCTTGTCTCGTTGCCCTGCCGTTTGGGCTGATGACAGCGATTTATTTAAGCGAATATGCGCATGAAAAAGTGCGTCGAACGATTAAACCGATTTTGGAGGTTCTCGCGGGTGTTCCGACAATCGTTTACGGCTACTTTGCCTTGACGTTTGTCACGCCGCTCATCCGCAGCATTTTTCCCGATACCGGGGTGTTCAACGCCCTTTCCGCCAGTATCGTGGTCGGTATCATGATTCTCCCCATGGTTGCTTCCTTGAGTGAGGACGCGATGGTGGCCGTTCCCCGTTCGCTTCGGGATGCCGCCTACGCGCTGGGAGCGACCAAGCTGGAGGTAGCGACCAAAGTCGTCGTGCCTGCAGGCCTGTCGGGGATTATTTCATCATTTGTACTTGCTTGCTCCCGCGCGATCGGAGAGACGATGATCGTGACGATTGCGGCCGGAGCTACGCCCAAGCTGACGCTCAATCCGCTGGAAAGCATCCAGACGATGACATCCTTTATCGTTCAGGTCAGCGGCGGAGACATCGAGCATGGCTCGATTGAGTACAGCACCATTTTTGCTGTTGGCATGACTCTGTTCCTTCTTACTCTTGGCATTAACATCATTGCGCAGTGGATTACGCGCCGCTACAAGGAGGAGTATTGATGTCGGCAGGAAATCTGACTCGTCGAAAAATCTATGACAGGGCCTCCCGCGTAGTGTTTTTGCTCGCTACGCTGCTAGGTGTAGCTGCCCTGGGCATATTGCTATATCGCATCCTTTCAGATGGTCTTGGCTGGCTGGACTGGCAGTTTATCTCCAGCTTTGCCTCCCGTTTTCCGGAAAAGGCGGGTATCTTGTCCGCGCTGTTCGGCAGCTTGTGGATTATTGGCATAACCGCGCCAGTCGCCTTTATTTTGGGGATTGGAACGGCGCTGTATTTGGAAGAGTACGCGAAAAAGGGCTGGTTCACCAACCTGATTCAGGTCAATATCAACAATTTGGCCGGCGTACCGTCGATTGTCTTCGGGATTTTGGGTCTCGGTTTGTTCGTGGAAGGCTTTCTGTTTGGCCGCACGATTCTGTCCGGTGCGCTGACGATGGCTCTCCTGGTCTTGCCGATCATCGTCGTCGCTTCCCAGGAAGCGATCAGGAGCGTGCCGCAGCATTTGCGAAATGCTTCTTATGCGCTGGGGGCGTCCAAATGGCAGACCATTCGGGGCGTCGTGATTCCCGCTGCATTTCCGAGCATTTTGACCGGCTTTATTCTGGCCCTGTCTCGTGCGATCGGAGAGACGGCGCCTTTGATCGTAGTCGGAGCGGTTACGTTTATCGCTTTTGTACCGAGCTCTCCGCTCGACCAGTTTACGGTCCTGCCGATCCAGATCTACAGCTGGACATCCAAGCCGCAGGATGAGTTTAGGGCGATTGCCGCCGCCGGTATTATCGTGCTGTTGATCGTGCTGTTTACACTGAATGCGACCGCGGTTTACCTTCGCAATAAATATCAGAAGCGCTATTAATAGAGGAACTTTTACAAAGAGAGGGGTCTGGCAACCGTGAGTATCATCGAGGTACGCGATCTGAACCTGTATTATGGACAACACCAAGCCCTGCACAATATCAATATGGAGATTGAAGCGAACAGCATCACTGCTTTTATCGGACCTTCCGGCTGCGGTAAATCGACGTTCCTGCGGACGTTGAACCGGATGAATGACATGATTCAGGGCGTGCGAATCGACGGCAGTGTGAAGGTCGTCGGCGAGGACATCTACGAGTCCAGGGTGGACGTAGAGATTTTGCGCAAAAATATCGGCATGGTTTTTCAGCAGCCCAATCCGTTCCCAAAAAGCATTTACGAAAATATTACCTTCGGCCCCAGATTGCACGGCATTACAGACCGCAACAAGCTTGACGAGATCGTGGAGAGCAGCTTGAAAGCAGCAGCCCTGTGGGGGGAAGTAAAGGATGTTTTGAAGAAACCGGCCTATGGCTTGTCCGGGGGCCAGCAGCAACGCCTCTGCATTGCTCGCGCTCTGGCCGTGAATCCGCAAATTTTGCTCATGGATGAACCGACATCGGCCTTGGACCCGATTTCTACGGCAAAGATCGAGGAACTGCTCGATGAGCTGAAAACGACCTACACCATCGTCATCGTTACGCACAACATGCAGCAGGCAGCCCGCATCTCCGACAAGACAGCCTTTTTCCTGAATGGAGAGCTGGTTGAATTCGATTCCACACCGGTCATTTTTCAAAATCCGTGTGACAAGAGAACCGAGGATTACATTACAGGACGTTTCGGTTAAAGAGAATCTGTAGTATCGTAAGAGAGCGGACACAAAAGTCCGCTCTTTTTGGTGTGTCCTGACAGGGAAGGTCTTTGGCGGCTGCTTCTGCCAGCTGTCTTCGCCAAAAAGAGGAGAGCTTTTCGCCATGTAATGAATACACGACTTTAGCATGTGCAGAACAGAGAGGAGAAACACAACCGTGGTCTGGCTTTCATTACTCATTTTTGCTGTGACACTCATCCTCGTGGTCTGGCAGCCCCGAGGATTGTCGATCGGTTACCCGGCAGTGGGAGGTGCACTGCTCGCATTGGCGACAGGCATCGTCACGATGGCGGATGTCGGCGAGGTGACGGGAATTGTCTGGAACGCCACGATTTCCCTTGTTGGCATCATCGTTATTTCCCTGATTTTGGACGAAATCGGCTTTTTCGAGTGGTCAGCCCTGCACATGGCGAGGCTGGCCAAAGGAAATGGCCGTCTGATGTTTATGTATGTGATTTTGCTCGGCACGCTTGTCTCGGCGCTGTTTACCAATGACGGGACTGCGCTGATTTTGACCCCGATTGTGCTGGCGCAGGTGAGAGCGTTGAAGCTGCAGCCGCAAATGGTGCTTGCTTTTGTCATGGCGAGCGGCTTTATTGCCGATACCAGCTCTCTTCCTTTTGTGGTAAGCAATCTGGTCAATATCGTCTCCGCCGACTACTTCGGGATCGGCTTTGCCGAATACGCCGCCAGGATGCTGCTGCCCAATCTGTTTTCTGTCGCCGGCAGCTTGCTTGTTCTGTTTCTTTATTTCCGTAAAAGCATCCCGCGTCGCTATGAAACCAGTGTGCTAAGGGAGCCGCGAGAAGCGATCAGGGACGTGAGGATGTTTCGGCTGTCCTGGCTGATTTTGGCTGTGCTTCTGACCGGTTTCTTCGCGAGCGAGTGGCTGGATATTCCCGTATCGCTGATCATAACCGGTGCCGCCCTTGTCTTTTACCTGACGGCGAGGAGAAGTCCCGCCATCGAGACAGAACGTATCTTGAAAGGGGCTCCGTGGGTAGTGGTCATCTTCTCCATTGGCATGTATGTGGTCGTATGGGGGCTGCACAATGCGCAGCTGACTGAAGTCGTCAGAGGATGGCTGGAACTGTTTGCGGCCCACGGACTGTACGCCGCCACATTGGGCATGGGATTTGTCGCTGCAGCACTTTCTTCGCTCATGAACAATCTGCCGACAGTCATGTTCGACGCTCTGGCGATTCAAGGGTCAGGGGCCGAAGGAATCGTCCGGGAAGCGCTGATTTACGCCAATGTCATCGGCTGCGATCTGGGGCCAAAAATTACGCCGATCGGCTCGCTCGCGACGCTCTTGTGGCTGCACGTATTGAACAACAAAGGTGTCAGGATTACGTGGGGGCAATATTTTCGGACGGGCATCGTCCTGACTGTCCCTACGCTGTTCATCACATTGACCGGTCTGTATTTGACGTTGCGGATATTTGGATGAAAAAATGGACGTCGGGCAATGGAAAAAACTGCAAAAACCGCTTCCAAGAGAGCGCTTTTCTTTTTCACTGCGGTAAACAGTCGGATACATCCACGAATGGCGCTGATTTCAAGTGCTTGCTCCGATCACGGCCGGAGCGAATTGACCGGGAAAAAGACAAGCGTTCACCGATCTGTCGACATCATATCTTCCCTGCCTTATGTCCGTGTAGTATACTTGTAATCAGAAACGCAAGGCAAAGGGTGGGTTTTTATGGACACAGATTTGATGCAGGTGTTGTATTTGTCTGAGATTTACAAACTGCTCGGCGACAAAACACGCTTGACGATCATGGCTCTCTTGCAGGTACAATCCTTTTGTGTACGAGATCTCGTGGAGATTCTGCAAACGTCCCAACCATCTGTCTCTCAACACTTGGCCAAACTGAAGACACACGGTTTGGTTAAAGAAAAACGCAAGGGACCTTGGGTGTTTTATTCCCTTAACACGGAGTGTTCACCCGCCATTCGGCAGATTTTGCAGCATTTGCCGGATATGTCGCCAATCGTAAAGGACAAAAAGGCTACAGCAGCGCATTCGCTAGGTTGACGTATAGGAAAAAAGCGTTGGATCAGGAAAGATCCAACGCTTTTTTTAGTTGTTCCTTGTCAAATCCGTGGATGACAATACGGTCGCCGCTATCTTTTTCGATCAGAGTAACCGGTGTCATGCTGGCCCCAAGTCCAATCGCTTCCTGAAAATAAGCGTCATTTTCACGTATGTCGCGATCCTCAAAGGCAACGTTTTGTTGCGACAGCCACATTTTTTCTTCCTGGCAAGGGCCGCAGGTTTTTTGTGTATAAATAATAACGGTTTGAGCCATAGTCCATTTGCTCCTCTCATGCTTTTACATTGAACGTACATATTCGCGGCAGGCGGCAGCTCTTCCTGCTTCTCGTTATAGCATAACCAAACGCGGCTTGATTAGCGGCTGGGATTTAACCCCCTGTTGTCGAGGTGAGGAAAAAACAGGCGGGGATACGGGGGCATTGCTCAGCACACATTATATTCAGTGACGTCGAGGAGGTGAAAAGACCATGCCGAAACAAAACAAGCAAGCAGGTATGAACCAAGCGATGCGCAACCAAACCGCTACGAACGCAACTGAGTTTGCGAGCGAAACCAACGTGTCGGAAGTACGCCGCCAAAACCAGCAATCCGCTGCGAATGCGGCTCAACAAGCGCAGCAACAACCGACTGAATAACAAACCCTTTAAGAGCGCCTCTCCCCCCGCAGCGATTGCGGGGGGTGTTTTATTTGTGTGCTTGCCAATAATGGATCGTAAGTGTTATGTTGGCAGCAAAATAAGTCGGGGAGAAATGATTGGTATGATAGTTGGCATCGGCATTGACATCGTTGAAATTCATCGCATTCAAGCGATTTTAAAGCGCCAGCCGCAGCTGCTTCACCGGATTTTTTCGGAAGCGGAAAGGAAGCTGCTAGAGGGGAAACCAGAGGGAAGGCTGGCTGAGTACGTAGCAGGGCGCTTTGCAGCCAAAGAAGCAGGAGCCAAGGCGCTCGGGACCGGCATCGGTGGGGCTGTAGGTCTGCATGACCTTCAGATCGCCCCAGGGACGACAGGAAAACCGGAACTGACGATTACCGAGGCGGCATGCAACCGGATCGGACATGACCCCTCCAAGCTGCGAATCCATGTAAGCATTTCCCACAGCAAAGAGTACGCAGTAGCGCAGGTGGTCATCGAATCGAAAGAATAGAGGACAACTGCAACTTGTCTGCATATTGGGACGAGATGGGACATAGATTTATATCGCGTAGATTAGGAGGGACTACCTGCTCTAGCCAGAATGGGAAGTTTGCTGAAAATCAGCGATAGACTAACACCTGCGGCCCATCAGAGGATGACAAGATATGCGCTGATCGGATGAAAGAATGACAGATTTCCCAGGAAATAGACAGGGGAGCCCTTCTTCGTCGAAAAATGCAGACAAGGAGGAGTTCTTTGAATGAAACGGGCAGCACTTCCATTGGCGCTCTTGTTGGTCTTTTCTCTGCTGCTCGGCGGCTGCTTCGGTCAAAAGACACCGGAGGACATTGTCGATGATCTAGGCAGTACGCTGGACAAAATGGGGGGCTACAAATCACAAGCAGTTTTGACCATGCAAACCAGCTCGACTCCCATGGAGTACGATGTGGAGGTCTGGTACGAGAAGCCGACCAACTACCGGGTAGCCCTCACCTCCAAGCAGCGGGGAATCACACAGATCATCCTGCGAAATAACGAAGGTGTGTTTGTGCTTACGCCCCATTTGAAAAAAAGCTTCCGTTTCCAAAGCGGATGGCCGGAAAACAATGGGCCGCTGTATCTCTACGAAACGCTCGCCCGCAGCATTATCGACGATACCGAGCGTAAAATGAACATGGACAACAAAGACTACGTGTTTGAAGTAAAAGCGAATTACAGTGGAAACCGCTCGCTCACGAAACAAAAAATTTGGCTGACAGAAGACTTGAAACCAAAACGCGCAGAGATCATGGATTCCAATCTGGATACGCTGGTCAAGATCAACTTCACGGAATTTGTGTTTAATCCGACATTTGATCAAGATGCCTTTGACAAAGATCGCAACATGACAGCCAGCTCGATGTCTGTCATCCCGACGATGGCACAGGCATCTCAGCCAAGCCAGCAGCCGAACAGCCAGTTCGGGGTCATCGTTCCAACGTACATGCCTGAAGGTGTGAAACAGGGAGACATTGAGCCGGTTACCCGGAATGGTCAAAAGACGATCGTCCTGCAGTACAACGGAGCGTATAACTACAAGCTGATCGAGTCCCGTCCGACCGAGGCCACCGTTTCATATGAACAGGGAATGCCTGTCGACCTCGGATTTACGATCGGGGTGCTGACCCAAACGGCAGATAATCAGCGTTATCTGACCTGGGAGCTGGACGGCGTCGAGTTTACGCTGACGGGAGACCTGCCGGAGGTTGAAATGGTTCAGGTAGCTCAATCCACATACGGTTTGGGCGGAAAATAAGGACGAATCCAAGCCGCCGCAGTTTCAGCTTTGAGCGCAAGAGAAATGTCCGCATCACACTGAGATTCCGTTTTCCTTTCTCGCAAATCAAAGATGTTGCAACAAACACGCCCGGTCCTATGCAGGATCAGGCGTGTTTTTGTTTAAATTCTTACGGTAGTGTTTTCCTAGGAAAGTCCCTGTATCCGATTGTGATCACAGCCTAGTTCTATGGATTTTCAGCGGGGCAGGGGAAGGGACAGGGGCCTCTTCGCCTGACGTTATTGGGCCCCTTTCCAAATCGCAAAGTGTCCGTATTATATGAAAAAAACCATACATTTGTGCTTAACGAATTGACACCTTCTGTCCAAAAGAGATAAAGTCAGAGTAACTATGCTATGAGGTGAAGCGGTATTCATGAAGAAACAGTCGAACGACATTTTGTATCAAGAGGAATCGGGGTATAAAGACCTTCTTTTGCGGAAAAGCATGAAGATGCGGATTATGGAAACGCTAGCCTTTGTCATCGGAATGCTTTTGTTGTCGCAGTTCTTTGACTCCAGAACGGACGCATTCAAGATCTTTGCTTTTGCCATCGCGATTGCGGTGGTTGGCTTGGCCCCGTTCCTGTACAAATTCACGCTGCGTCCCTCGTATACACTGACAAAGACTCACCTGATCATTCGGATGAGCGGACAGGAAACCAGTTATCCGCTTTCCGAGGTGGAACCGATTTTTGAAGGGCGCCATCTGTACAGAGTGGGCGGAAAGCGCCAGTCGCTGATGGTTTCCAGGCAGTTTCTCAATCACTTGAATGAACGCTTGTATCTATACCAAAAGGGCAAAAAGAGGAGATAGCAAATGAAACCGTTTTGTCGCGACACGTGGGTAGAGGTAGATCTGGACGCCATTTCGGCCAATGTAGCAAGCTTTCGTCGGCATATTCCTGAAACAACGGGGATTATGGCCGTAGTCAAAGCGGATGGATACGGGCACGGGGCCGTGCACGTAGGCCAGGAGGCATTGCGGAGCGGCGCCGATTCACTGGCGGTAGCCATGCTGGACGAGGCAGTCGTGTTGCGCGAGGCGGGAATTACTGCCCCTGTCCTTGTTCTCGGCTATACCCCGGTCGACTCTGTCGAAACTGCCAGCCGGCTCGGAATTGAACTGACCGCTTACCATGCCGACTGGATCATACAGGCGAACGAGCGGATCGAGCAAGCCGGTGCAAAGCCGATCGGCATCCATATCAAAACGGATACCGGCATGGGAAGACTCGGAGTGCGTACAGCCGAGGAGCTTCTTCACGTCGTGAGAGCCTTGGAGCAAAGTCCGTTCCTTGATTGGACAGGAATATTTACCCACTTCGCCTGTGCGGATGAAGAAGATACAACACATGTCAGACGTCAGCACCGGCAATTTCAGGAGCTGCTGGCCGCCCTTCGCGAGGCGGGAAAAACGCTTCCGCGCGTGCACTGCTGCAATACGGCCGCCGCGATTGTCTTTCCTGAATGGGGGTATGATACGATCCGTTTGGGCATAGGTTTATACGGGTTATATCCTTCTCCGTTTTTGAAGCAGCGGGAACAGGTGAAGCTGGTGCCGGCGTTGTCCCTGAAAACTCGCATTTCCCATGTGAAAACGGCAGCGGAAGCAATGACGGTAAGCTATGGAGCTACGTACACCGCCAAGCCAGGTGAAACAATCGCCACGCTCCCGATCGGCTATGCAGACGGCTTCTCCAGGTCGTTGTCCAATCGCGGCTTTGTTCTGCACGAGGGCAGACGTTCTCCCATTGTCGGCAGGGTGTGCATGGACCAGATCATGGTCAGGCTGAATGGCGCTTCCGCGAAGGTAGGCGACGAAGTAGTGCTCTACGGTCGCCTGGGAACGGAAGAAATTTCATTGGACGAAGTAGCTGAGCTCGTGGGGACCATCAATTATGAGATTCCGTGCATGCTGAATTACCGGCTTCCGCGTGTTTATCGCAAAGACGGGAAAGTGTCGGAGGTGTTTCATCCGTTGACGATGACACATGCGCCAGCACAAAGTGTCAATAACTAGCAGCAAAAAGCAGGCAGGAATTTCGGAGCAAAGCACGAATACTAGTAAAGCGCAAAATCGGGTTATTCCCGAAGCGACCGGACAGGTATATTTTTGCAAATGGTTCGACATAATGGTAGTGACCCATACTGGTAAGTGGTAACAAGCACTGCGGATGTTACGGTCATGGTTGGAGGTGGATTTGTCTTGTCCAAGTCAAACACGAAACGCATCATGATCAGCCTGCCACAACACTTGCTTCAGGAAGTGGACGGCGTAATTCAAAAAGAAAAATCCAATCGCAGCGAGTTTATTCGCCAAGCGATGCACCTGTATCTGAAGGAGCGCAAAAAGCGCGTCATTCGCGAAACCATGCAAAAAGGGTACATGGAAATGGCGAAAATCAACTTGAAAATGGCATCGGAGGCATTCGGCGCTGAAGAAGAGGCTGACCATACTCTTGTCCGCTTAGTTAGCGGGGTGTGACATGTGATTGTCAAACGGGGCGATGTATTTTTCGCTGACCTGTCACCGGTCGTCGGCTCCGAGCAGGGAGGCGTGCGACCCGTATTAGTCATCCAAAACGATATTGGCAATCGATTTAGTCCGACGGTCATCGTCGCTGCCATCACAGCGCAGATTCAAAAAGCAAAACTGCCGACGCATGTAGAGATTGACGCAAAAATGTATGGATTTGATCGTGACTCCGTCATCTTGTTAGAACAGATTAGAACCATTGACAAGCAAAGACTGACCGATAAGATCACTCATCTGGACGACGAGATGATGGATCGAGTCAATGAATCGCTGCAAATTAGCCTGGGAATCATTGACTTTTAAATAAGGAATGGTAATATTACGAGCAGGAAAGAAAAACCACTTGGATAGCCAGTGGTTTTTTTGCTGTGATTGCAGGGATTTTGCGCCCTGGCATCGAATGGTGTACAAGAAAAAAGACAAAAAGTGACACGTTTTGCATGTTTAACCGACTGCTGAAAAGCTCGTCGATGGAAGGAGTTTCTTGTTGTGACAGGGCTTCATTCATATAACATAACGATATATTCAGAGGCAGATATAGTCACAGCTAGACAAATAGGTCGAAACTTGTCGAAAAGCCTGGGGTTTGGGACGATCATGCAATCGCGGATTGCCACTACGATTTCCGAGCTGGCACGGAACATTTTCCTTTATGCCGGTCACGGAAACGTATTGATAGAGCCTCTCGAGGAGGGCGAACGTGTCGGACTTAGGATCATCGCATCTGACTCTGGACCTGGCATAGAAGACGTGCGAAAAGCGCTGGAGGACGGGTACTCCACTTCCGGGGCGCTCGGAGCAGGATTGCCAGGCGTGAAACGTATGATGGACGAGTTTTCTTTGGAGAGCAGTCCGGGAGAGGGGACACAGGTTGTCGTCATTAAATGGCGGTAAGGGAACGAGGGGAGATGACGCCTGTTCATGAGTCAGGAAAATGAGGACATATACACGCGGATCGTGCGCGATTATCTGAAAGGAAAGCGAGAAGACCAGCTATACCTGGCTCAACAACTGGGAAAGTGGCTGCTCTCACGGAATATTTCTCCTGAGGAAGTAACCGATATGCACGCAAACGTTCTGGAGCATTTGGGAGATGTACCGGAGTTTATACAAGATTCCTTTCAAATTCTCACCGAAATCATGATCGAGTACGGCAATGCCTACCGCTCCTTTGACAGCTGGCGAAGCCGCCATCAACAGCTGCAGGCTGAAATCGCCATCGCGACCGCAATGCAGCAGACGCTGCTGCCAGAAACGCTTCCGCAATATCCGAATGTAGACATTGGCATGATCAGTATTCCGGCCAAGGAAATGAGCGGAGATTTTTATCATTTCCTCTGTGAAAGCAAAAGTGAGTTCACTGTTGCCATTGCGGATATCACCGGAAAAGGCATCCCCGCTGCGATGTGTATGTCGATGCTCAGGTACGCGATGGACAGCCTGGGAGAGATGAAGCTTGCTCCGGGCAACATGCTGAGACATTTAAACAGCGTTGTTGAACGAAATATCGACCCATGCATGTTTGTAACCATGCAATTTGGCCGCTATAACACGGCTCAGCACGTGTTTCGCTACGCTACAGCGGGCCAGGAGCCCGGATTTTTGTATCGGGCTCGGGAGAACCGATTTTTCGATCTGGAGGGTTGCGGGACGGCTTTAGGCATTGCGGCGGGCAGCGAATACGAAGAACGTGAGATTTATTTGGAGCCCGGAGATTTTCTGATCCTTCTGACAGATGGTGTAACGGAACGAAAGATTGGCCGATATTACATACAAAGAGAAGAACTCGTCTCTCTCCTGGAGGAGGAAACGAGTGCGTCTGCACAGGAGATGGCTAACCATCTGTACCGCAGACTGTTGCTTCTCTCTCAATTTGAACTGCCGGATGATTACACCATGATTGTGCTTCGGAGAACGTAAGGCAAGCAAGGGAGGAGAAACAGAATGGAGCTTATGATCAGAGAGAACAGCCAGGACGGCCAACATTTGCTGTACCTGGAAGGGGAAATCGATGCGTATACCGTATCGAAGCTGAGGGACTTGCTGCTCTGTTTGGTAAATCGGCCAGAGGTAAAGCGGGTTGCTGTTGATCTGAGTGCGGTAGAGTATATCGACAGCACGGGAATCGGTACCTTTGTTGCTGCAATGAAGGCCTGCAAGCAGACAGGCTGTGAGCTTGCTGTGCAGAATCTGTCGCCTCGTGTGGAACGGCTTTTTCGTATAACCGGCTTGTATGAAAGAATGGTGCCTCACAAAGGAGAGAGCGAATAATGGGTCAGAGACCGGAGGCAGATGTGATTACATTGACGCTGCCAGCTCGAGCGGAGTATGTCAGCATTGCCCGCCTAACTGTTTCGGGGATTGCCAACCGGATGGGATTCCCGTATGAAGATATCGAAGACATCAAGCTCGCGGTGGCGGAAGCGTGCACCAATGTAGTCGAACACGCCTACGATTGCCCGCAAGGAAATGACCAACTGCGCCTTTCATGCTGGCTCCTTGCTGATCGGCTTGTGGTGGAAGTAAGGGATAAAGGAAAGGGCCTCCCGTTGGAGGATAGACAGGAAGCGCCGGCACCGATCCGTCCTGATGTAGATATTGACGAAGTGAAGGAAGGTGGCTTGGGACTGTATCTGATTCACTCCGTGATGGACGAAGTGCAAGTGAGCAGCAATGACGGAGTGGCAGTGACAATGACCAAGTACTTGCAGCGGGATGAGGTGTCTTGCGATGACCGGGCAATCTCGAAAGCCTAAGCATAGTCGAGATGAGTTGGTCAGGCTGGTCAATGAATATCGAGAGACGGGAGACAGTGTCCTCCAAGGAGAATTGGTCGAAGCCTATACGTCTTTGGTAGAGTCCCTTGCCAAAAAGTTTGTTCGGGGACAGATCCCCTATGAAGATCTCGTCCAGGTAGGGATGATCGGACTTTTAGCTTCTCTCAGGCGGTTTGATCCCGCATTTGGCCGCTCCTTTGAGAGCTTTGCTGTTCCGACTATTGTCGGAGAAATGAAACGATTCATACGGGACAAGACCTGGAGTGTCCATGTTCCCCGCAGGGTAAAAGAGCTGAGCCCGAAAATCAAGCGGGTGGTGGACGAATTGACCATCAAGCTCCAGCGCTCCCCGCAGATTGCAGATATTTCGGCGTATTTGGGCGTCAGCGAAGAAGAGGTTCTGGAAACGCTGGAGATGGGACGGAGCTATCATTCCCTTTCCATGGACAGCGAACTGGAGGCGGATAGCGACGGCAATACCATTACCCTGTTTGATTTGATCGGTTCGGAAGACAGCGGCTATGATCGCATCGATCAGCACATGCTGCTCGACCGGGCGCTTCATGCACTCGACCATCGGGAAAAAGAAATCATACATCTTACTTTTTATCAAAATTTGAGTCAAAAGCAGGCGGGAGAACTGCTCGGGATGTCCCAGATGCACGTCTCCAGGCTGCAGCGGAGAGCGCTGGGCAAGCTTCGGGAAGTTCTTCGGACCGATCAGCAGGAATATACAACGTAAATGACAAGCGGGGGTGCGTGCATCCTCCGTTTTTTTTTTTTGTCAGCTTCGCATGCCGCGATTTTTTGCATTCTGCTGCACTGAATATCCGGTGTATGTAAAAGGGGCACGTATCCTCCCAGGATCTGGAGAGAGCAGGGATTCTCGCTTGGTTCCAGGCTGATTTTTGCCGGTGGCGAGACAGGTGTTGTGGTACAATAACCACGTAGATGAGCGCAGGAGGTAGAATATGGACCTAACGTTGATGATCCAGACGATCGCTCAGGAGACGGAAATCAAAAGGCATCAGGTAGAGCGGACCATCGCCCTTTTGGACGAAGGAAATACAGTGCCCTTTATTGCCCGTTACCGCAAGGAAATGACCGGACAATTGGATGAGACCCAGATACGGGCGATTGAGGAGCGCGTTCGCTACTTGCGCAACCTGTCAGTGCGAAAAGAAGAGGTAATCCGGCTGATCGAGGAGCAGGGCAAGCTGACCGAAGAGCTGAAGGCTTCGATCGAACGGGCGGCAAAGCTGCAGGAAGTGGAAGACCTGTACCGGCCATATCGCCAAAAGCGCAGAACGCGGGCGACGATGGCCAAAGAGAAGGGGTTGGAGCCATTGGCTGCCTACCTTTTGACCCTTCCGAAATCAGGAGATCCGGCGGCGGAAGCGGAAGCGTACATAAACGCGGAAAAAGGGGTGGAGTCGGCGGAGCAGGCGCTGCAAGGAGCGATGGACATCATCGCCGAGCAGGTGTCGGATGATCCCCAGATTCGCCAGTGGACCCGTGAGCGTACCTTTCAAAAGGGGACGATCATATCGGAGCAGAAGGCGGCCGAAGCAGACGAGAAGAACATTTACCAGATGTATTACGCATACAGTGAACCGTTGAAAAAGGCCGCGCCTCATCGCGTGTTGGCAATTAACCGCGGAGAAAACGAAGGTATCCTGAAGGTATCAGTTGAGGCTCCTGTCGATGAGATTCTGCTCTATCTGAAAAGGAAGCTGATTCCGCGGGAGACGGTAGCGCGGCCGTGGCTGGAGACAGCGGCGGAGGATGCCTACAAGCGCTTGATCCAGCCTTCTGTCGAGCGGGAGGTAAGAAACGAGCTGACAGAAGTCGCCGAAGAGCGGGCGATCCACATTTTTGCGGAAAACCTGCGCAATCTGCTCCTGCAGCCGCCTGTGAAGGGCAAGGTTGTGCTTGGGGTAGACCCGGCCTATCGAACAGGCTGCAAGCTGGCTGTCGTCGATGAGACAGGCAAGCTTTTGGAGGTAGGCGTCATTTATCCGACTCCTCCGTTAAACAAGGTAGCCGAAGCTTCTGCCAAGGTAAAGGAACTGATCAATCGGTACGGGGTACAGATCATTACGATTGGAAATGGAACGGCGTCTCGCGAGACGGAACAGTTTATCGCCGGCGTGTTGAAGGAAGTGAAGGGCGATCTGTCCTATATCATCGTCAATGAGGCAGGGGCCTCCGTGTACTCCGCTTCTGCCCTTGCCAAGGAGGAGTTCCCCGATCTGGACGTCGCGGAACGAAGCGCGATTTCCATCGCCCGCAGACTGCAGGACCCGCTGGCCGAACTGGTCAAAATCGATCCCAAGTCGGTCGGCGTCGGACAGTACCAGCACGACGTTTCCCAGTCGCGCCTGGCGGAAAGCCTGCAATTCGTCGTCGAGTCGGCGGTCAACCACGTAGGCGTAGACGTCAATACGGCGTCGCCGCAGCTTCTGCAATACGTGTCCGGCATCAGCAAGCAGGTGGCGGCGAACATCGTCAAAAAGCGGGAAGAGACCGGAAAATTTACGAGCCGGGCCGGACTCAAGGAAGTTCCCAGACTGGGAGCGAAAACCTACGAGCAATGCGTAGGCTTCTTGCGGATTATGGACGGGGAAAATCCGCTGGACAAAACGCCGATTCACCCGGAATCATACCCGGCTACACACAAGCTGCTGGACCTGATCGGGCTGTCTGCCGAAGAGATTGGCAGCGAAGCCTGCCGAGAACGGCTGCAGGGACTCGATGTGCCGACGGTTGCCCGGCAGCTGGAAATCGGGGAACCGACGCTGCGAGATATCGTCGACAGTCTGCTGCGCCCGGGCCGTGACCCGCGCGACGAGCTGCCCAAGCCGCTTTTGCGCAGCGACGTGCTTCAGCTCTCTGACCTCAGCCCGGGGATGAAGCTGCAGGGAACGGTAAGAAACGTGGTCGATTTCGGGGCGTTTATCGATATCGGTTTGAAAAATGACGGCCTGGCCCACATTTCCCGCTTGCGGAAAGGGTTTGTCAAACACCCGTTGGACGTGGTGACCGTCGGAGACATTGTGGATGTATGGGTAGTCGATATCGATGAAAAACGGCAACGGGTCGGATTGACTTTAATCCCGCCACAGGATTTATAGAACAAGCTGTTGTAAGCATATAAAAGGCGGCCACCCTATTGAGGGCGGCCGCCGTGTTTTTCCCAGTATAAAAACCAACAGCTGTTGAGCAATCGAATTTGCCGGACGTCCTTCCCGAAGAAGGCACGCTGCAATTGCCTGCGCATCCATTGTGGCATGAAGGGTACCTCCTGGTGTCATTCCTATATTGGCAATGTATGCGGCAAACACACAGGAGGTACCTTTTTTCTTTGCACGACTCGTAAACGAGTAATTTGCAGTTGTTCGTATATAGCAACAAAGCAGAACTGTGAAAGCACGTAAGAAAGCGAGACTTTCGGCCTTTGGGTACTAGAGGCTTCGCAAAGCCTCCGAAAAGAGATTACTCATCTTCCAGCAGGAATTCAAGCTGTGCCTGCAAAGCGCGAATCTCCGTCAACAACGAGATCAGCGGATAAACCGTTTCCTGCAAAGAGGAGAAATGGCTCTCCAGCCGGCTGACGTACGCCAGACCATCTTCTGTTTGAAACGCATCGGAGAGAAGCTCTAGCTCGGCGCATTCCGCGATGACCGTCGGAAGCTGCGGACGCTCTGCAATGGTCAGCTTGTCGATCTCCTTTTGAAGCCGTTTCAGAAGAGCGACCAGTTGATACATATGGGATTCCGGCATGGCGACAAAGCGCAGCCCAGTTTGTTCCTGCAAGATTAAATAGCGCATCAGTTTCCCCACCAATCTCATGATCTCATCAAATAAGTGTACTGTATTGCTCTGGCACTTTTCAACCAAAACTGCTATCGTCGAGGTACAAGCTTCAGCTGGGGAGGAAAAACAATGACAGATCAGGAGTTGCAAGCACTGGTCGAAGCGGTCTCTGCACAGTATTTTGCCAGGCCGTTCCGTCACCAGGCCAGGTTCAACAGCAGGCTGCGGACGACAGGGGGACGTTACCTGCTTCGTTCCCACGACATCGAGATCAACCCTCGCCATCTGGAGCAGCACGGAGAGGAAGAGCTGATCGGGATCGTAAAGCATGAGCTGTGCCACTATCATCTTCACCTGGAAAAGAAAGGGTACCAGCATAAAGATCGCGACTTTCAGGAGCTGCTCAAGCAAGTGGGGGGAAGTCGCTACTGCCAGGAGGTCGGCGGCGGAAGAACCCGGCTTCCGTATCGCTATGAGCTTGTGTGTGAAGCCTGCCAGATGCGGTACAAACGAAAGCGAAAAATCAATCCGGCCCGTTACCGCTGCGGCCGTTGTTCAGGAAAGCTGCGGCTGTATGAGCTGGAAACAGCGGCAAAGCAGCAGGGCTGATGGCAGCCGGAGAGCAGCGGCAGCACGGAAAAGCCTGTCCGGGCTGTGCGCCCGTTTCCTTGCGTGCTTTGAAAGCAGGGCGGTATAATGAAGGCACTGTAAACTAAAGGAGCGGTAGTAGTGACGTACGACGAGTTTTCCCTCATCAGGCGGTGGACGAGCCGCTCCGCCGGCCAAACAGGCGACGGGCTTAGCGTAGGGATCGGAGATGACGCGGCGGTGTTTTCGCTGCCAGCAGACAGGGAAGTGGTAGCCTGCTGCGACGCCATGGTAGAGACTGTCCATTTCCTCAAAGAGACGATGAACCCGAGCGACATCGGCTACAAAGCCGTCATTAGCAACATCAGCGACGTGGCCGCCATGGGGGGCATTCCCAAATACGCGTTGATCAGCATTGCCGTCTCGCCAAATTGGACAGCAAAAGAGTGTCAGCAGATTTACGACGGCATTTACGCTGCGTGCGAGGCCTACGGCGTACGTGTGATTGGCGGCGATACGGTGTCCAGCCCCGCCGCTCTTTCACTGTCTGTTACGGTGATGGGTGAGGTGGAAAAGGGACGGGCGTTGCTCCGGTCAGCAGCGAAGCCTGGTCAGCTTGTATTTGTGACAGGGCATGTAGGCGGGTCGGCAGCCGGCCTGGATCTGTTGTTGCAAACGGCAAAAACGGGAGAAGCTGTAGAGGAGATGTGGCAGCCGTTGGTTGCTTTTCACCAGAGACCGGTGGCCCAGGTTGCCGCAGGACGCATTTTGGCAGCCTCTGCGAATCCAGGAGCGCTAAACGACGTCAGTGACGGACTTGCTTCTGAATTGTGGGAGATTTCCGAAGCCAGCGGTGTTTGTCTGCGGATCGAAGCGGAGTTGATCCCGGTAGCGGAAACAACCCGCATGTATGCGTCTCACAAGGGAAAAGATCCTCTCCATTGGGCATTGTACGGAGGAGAAGACTATCAGCTTGCAGGAACGATTGAAGCGGTGGAAGAAGAAAGGATCGGAGCGCTGTTTGCGCAGCAGGGGATCCCGTTTACCGTGATCGGGCGGGTGGAAGCGGGCGGACCATCGGTAGTGATGAACCGCAATTCGCGCTGGGAGCCGGTTGCGAAAGCGGGATTTAACCATTTTGGCAAGGCCGATGCCAGGAAAGGGTGACAGGATGAAGTACGAATGGAATGCGTCAGGCGTAGAAGAGACCTTGCGCTTTGCGGAAAAATTGGGTGTCCGCTTGCTCCCCGGCGACTTTCTCGCCCTGGAGGGGGATTTGGGGGCGGGCAAGACGACCTTCACCCAGGGACTGGCTCGCGGCCTTGAGGTGAAAGGAACAGTCAACAGCCCCACCTTTACGATTATCAAGGAATATGAAGGGCGTTTGCCGCTGTATCATATGGACGTCTACCGGGTGGGAGAGAACGTGGACTCGCTCGGGCTGGACGATTATTTTTTTGGGGAAGGCGTCACTGTGGTGGAGTGGGCTTCTCTGATCGAGGACGTGCTGCCGCCGGAACGGCTGACTGTCATCCTGCGGTCGGAAGGCGATGATGCCCGGCGGATTCAACTGATTCCCCGGGGGGATCGCTATGTGAAATTGTGTGAGGAGATTGATTGGTGATGCGGGTACTTGCAATGGATACATCCAATCTCGTGTTGAGCGTGGCCGTAGTCGAAGAGGACAGGATCTTGGCTGAATTGACGACGAATCAGCAGAAAAACCACTCTGTCCGCCTGATGGACGCGATCTCCGAGTTGATGGATGAAACGGGAACATTGCCGGAACAGCTGGCTGGCATCGGAGTTGCAAAAGGGCCAGGCTCTTATACGGGTGTACGGATCGGTGTGGCCACGGCAAAAAGCATGGCCTGGTCGCTTCAAATACCGGTGATCGGCGTCTCCAGCCTTGAGGCTGTCGCTATGAATGCGCGAGGCTTCTCCGGCTTGATCGTCCCGCTCTTCGATGCGAGGCGCGGACAGGTCTATACAGGGGCCTTCCGGACAAAAGACTGGGCGGAACTGTCTGTAGTAGCCGAAGAGCGGTTGGTGCTGCTTCGCGATTGGCTCGCTTCGTTAAAGGAACAGGCTGGGAATGAGCGCGTTCTGTTTATGGGAGAGGATTTGCGCATTCACCGGGAGACGATCGCGGAGCAGTTGGGTGAACAAGCCCTTTTTGCGCCTGCAACCCACAATCATCCGCGAGCTGCCCACATCGGTCTTGCTGCTCTGGGCAAGCTCGCAGAGGGTGGTCATCCGCACGAAATGGTTCCCGAATACTTGCAGCTGGCAGAGGCCGAAGCCAAGTGGCTGGCCCAAAACCCCGCATGCGGGGTGAAGGAATAGCAATGACTGAGCAGATCGATATAGAATTCCGCTTTATGACACTAGAAGACGTAGACGCGGTCTGGGAATTGGAGCGTTTGGCGTTTCCGACACCTTGGCCGCGTGATGCCTTTGTCAATGAACTGACGATCAACCCAAATGCCCGCTATGTCGTAGCCGTGATGAATGGCCAGGTCATCGCTTATTGCGGGATGTGGATTGTACTGGACGAGGCTCACATTACAAACGTGGCCGTCCATCCCGATTGCCGCGGGCAAAAGGTAGGAGAGCGGTTGATGCGGCAGATGATGGGGCTCGCCTATGTATTCGGAGCGAGAAGCATGACGCTGGAAGTGCGCCCGTCCAACACCGTGGCGCGGAATATGTATACCAAGCTGGGCTTTACAGAACAAGGACGTCGGAAGCGTTATTATTCCGATAACGATGAAGATGCTCTCATAATGTGGGTGACATTGCATGAAGAATAGAAAACCATCACGCTATGAAGAACGGGTGCAGCAGGCGTATCTGGCTCAGCAGCAGTCTGGTCGTCCGGTAAACATTTTGGGGATCGAGACAAGCTGCGACGAAACCTCGGCCTCCGTCGTTCAGGACGGCCGGACAGTCCTGTCCAACATCATCGCTTCGCAGGCAGATATACACAAGCGGTTTGGCGGTGTCGTGCCGGAGGTAGCCTCGCGCAGGCACGTGGAGAACATTACCCTGACGATTGAGGAAGCCTTGCAGGAGGCGGGGAAAACGCTGGATGACATCCAGGCCATCGCCGTCACCTACGGACCGGGCCTGGTTGGCGCCCTACTGGTAGGGGTAGCTGCCGCAAAGGCGATCTCGTATGCCCGCGGAATCCCCTTGATCGGGGTGCATCACATTGCCGGCCATATTTACGCCAACCGGCTGGTCACGGAGATGGAGTTTCCTTTGATCGCTCTGGTCGTGTCCGGGGGGCATACAGAGCTCGTCTGGATGAAAGAGCATGGACATTACGAAATTTTAGGTGAGACGCGGGATGACGCTGCCGGGGAGGCGTACGACAAGGTTGCGCGCGCCCTCCAGCTACCGTACCCGGGCGGTCCGCACATTGACCGCTTGGCACACGAAGGAACTCCCAGCATTCCGCTTCCTCGCGCGTGGCTGGAGCCGAATTCCTATGATTTCAGCTTCAGCGGTCTCAAATCGGCTGTACTCAACACGCTGCACAATGCGTCACAGCGCGGAGAAAGCATCAGTCCGCAAGACCTCGCTGCAAGCTTTCAGGACTCTGTGACAGAGGTGCTTGTGGAAAAAACAATCCGTGCGGTAAAGGAATACAGAGCGAGACAAGTATTGCTTGCAGGGGGAGTAGCAGCCAATCGCGGGCTGCGGGAAAGACTCTCGAAAAGATGCGGGGAGGAAGGCCTTCCACTTGTCATCCCGCCGCTCTCCCTATGTACCGACAACGCGGCGATGATTGCCGCAGCGGGATACATTTCGTATCAAAAGAGGCGCTTTGCACGGCTGGACTTAAACGGTGTGCCGGGCCTGCCCTTGTCATAAAACGCATAATCCTGACTGCTCACTTGGGGGAGCAGTCTTTCTTTTCCTCATCGTTATCCACAGCTTCTGGATAATTTTTGAGGTTTGTCTTCCCCACACCTGTGAATACTGGTGATAACACGAGGCATTTACCGGGAAAATCACGTTTTTTCTGTGGATGAATCTGTGGAATATGTGGATAAACAGAAAATTTTATCAACAGTGGGGGAAGATTGATGAAAAAATGGTTGCTGCTCGCCGCACTATTTGTCCTGCTATGGTCGTCGCAGCTCGGACAGGATTACGCAGGTGCTGCTGTGGAGTCAAAGAAGAATCTCCAAAAGCGGCAGGTGATAGCGCTGTTTGTGGAGGGGCTCTCCTTTCAGGATGTTGAGCGGCTCAGGAAGTATCCACATGTGGATAATTGGCTGAGAAAAGCCGAGGCCGGAGCGCTGTCTATCCGTTCGCCCGGAGCGAGATCGGCAGCCAACTCCTATTTGTTGATGGGCAGCGGCGGACAGGCTCTTTACACGGACCGGAGCGGCACAGCCTACCACCCGGAAGAGTATCTTTCCAAGTACGAAACAGCCGGCGAGCGGATGGTGGAAGTAAGCCCGCCTGAGGTGGAGCCTGTAGCGCGCTATCGCATCGTTTTTCCCGGCATTTACCGGCTGCAGGCAGAGAATCGAGACAAGCCGTTTACCTCCCGAATCGGCTTGCTGGGAGAGACACTGGCTCGGCACAATCTGTCTGTAATCAGCTACGGGAGCGGAGACTACGATGACATCAGGACCCGGCACGCCGTTCTGTTCGCGATGGACGAGCGCGGTGGGGTGCCGTTTGGAAATCTTTCGGACAAAACGGCGATACAAGCGCCTTCTTATCCTTACGGGGTTAAAACGAACTACGATTACTTGCTCCAGAGCATCGACAGGGAGACGGCCTCTGGATTGATCTCGATCCAACTGGCTGATTTGGCGCGCTTGTATCAGGTAGCCGACGATATGGCGCCGGAGCGGTTTGCCAAACAGTACGAGCAGGTGCTGAAGGACTTGGGCGGGTTTCTTGACCGGCTGCTTTCGTCGCGCAAGCCCGGACAAATGGTGATGCTGCTCTCGCCGGTCCCCAACCAGAAAGCGGTACAAGCCAAAATGCTGCTGCCGCCTGTGTTTGTTTGGAAGGGGGGAGAGGCAGGGCTGCTCACCTCTGCGACAACGAGGCAATCCGGATTGGTCAGCGGGCTTGATATTCTCCCGACAGTGCTTGCCTTTCTGCAGGTTTCCGTGCCGGATGGGCTGGCTGGACATGTCATGAAAAAGGAAACGGGAAAAGGGATCGGCGAGCTCGCCTATGAGGTGGAACAAATCCACCATATTTACGCCAATCGCAGTTCTGTGCTTTACACCTACGTCATGCTGCAGATCGTCATTTTGGCGGCAGCGGCCGCTCTCTGGGTTTGGGGAAGGGGGAAAAGCGGAGAGAGCCTGCAATGGGGGCGCAGGGCTATGCGTCTTGCTCTCCTCTCCATGCTGTGGTTTCCCCTGCTGTTCCTGCTCGAAGGCTTGGCCGGTTGGCGGGTATCTCCGCCGGTCATTCTCGGCGAGCTCATTTTGGCAGCGATGGCGGGTGCCTGGCTGATGGAGGGAAGGCCGCTGCCGGCAGCGCTTGCGGTCGTGGCCGGGTTGACAGTCGCCCTGCTGTTGATCGATGGCTGGAGCGGCGCCCCGGCGATGCGCCGCTCGTATCTGGGGTATGACCCGGTAATCGGCGCTCGTTTTTACGGATTGGGGAATGAATACGAAGGAGTGCTGATCGGATGCACCATCCTTTTTGCAGCCGCCTTGTACCAGTGGAGCGATTCGAAAACAGCCGAAAAAGCGCCAGGCCGGGAGAATAAGTCTGCTCTGTGGGTAATCGTGCCTCTCTTTCTGCTCGTCCTTGCCTATATGGCCGCTCCGGCGTGGGGGGCGGACGCGGGCGGTTTCTTGGCGGGACTGATCGGTTTTGCTGTCGTGCTCATTCGGCTGCAGGGGTGGCGCCCAGGCAAAAAAAGCCTCCTGCTGCTCGCAGGAGGCATGCTGGTCGGTATTGCGTTGCTCGCATCTGTCAGTCTCTTGTCCAGCCAGCCGCCGACTCATATTACGAGAGTCGCAAGCCAGCTTTTGTCCGGTGACTGGACGGAAGTGATGCATATCGTGGAACGCAAGCTGGAGATGAATCTCAGGCTGATTCGTATTTCCGTGTGGAGCCGGGTTTTTGTCGTGTCCCTGCTCGTTTTGGGGCTGCTAGCGCTGCGCAGTGACAAGTATCTGCGCCATTTCGCCAGCGATTATCCGTTGCTGGTCAAAGGCTTCTCCGGAGTGATCGCCGGTTCGCTGGCCGGCCTGCTCCTGAATGATTCCGGCATCATTACCGCGGCCACATGCATCATCTACCTGGTCGTACCGACTCTGTACACCGCTTTGTGCGAGCCAGTCGAGGAACGCTATTCCAGCTCTTGAGAACGTCTTGCTTTTACGGGAGCCGGGAGCAGGCTAACTCTCTGAAAGCTCGCTCCACTCATCGTACAACTGCTCCAGCTCCACCTTTGTCTGCTCGATCTTGTCGTTGCGCTCCTTGGCCAGGACGTGGTCGCTGTAGATTTCCGGGAGACACAGCTCCTCCTGCCAGGTCAAAATGGCGGCCTCCCGCTCCTGTATCGCCGCTTCGATTTCCTCCAGGCGGCGCAGTCTTTGGCGCTCGCGGCGCTTGGCCTCCTTGTCGCGCTCATAGCTCGATTTCTCCTGCAGGTCTGCAGCAGAGGAGGCTTGTTTCTTCGTGCTTTGCGCTTGCTGTTCAGCTGCCAGCTCGGCCAGCTCCTGCTTCTTTTCTACGTAATAATCGTAGTTGCCGAGATAGCTGGTCACGCCATCCGGGGAGAGCTCCAGTACCCGGGTGGCGATTTTATTGAGGAAGTAACGGTCATGGGAGACGAACAGAATCGTTCCCGGGTAGTCGTACAAGGCGTTTTCCAGCACTTCCTTGCTGAAAATATCAAGGTGGTTGGTCGGCTCGTCGAATATCAGAAAATTGGCTTGCTTCAGCATCAGCTTGGCCAACGAAACACGTGCTCTTTCGCCGCCCGACAGATCGGAAATGCGCTTTTGCACGTCGTCGCCGCTGAACAAAAAGTTTCCGAGCAGGGTACGGACATCCCGCTCCAGCATCAGCGGATAGTCGTTCCAGATTTCATTGAGCACCGTATTTTGGTCATTCAGATTCCGATGCTCCTGGTCGTAGTAGCCGATCGTGACATTGCTGCCGAACTGGATGCTGCCTGTAATAGCTGGCAGTTGCTCCACGATCGTCTTCAGGAGAGTCGATTTTCCGATTCCGTTGGGACCGACGAGAGCGACGCGCTCCTCCCGTTCCAGCTCAAAGGTGAGGTGTCGGGACAGCACGGCGTCCGGGTAGCCGATGCTGACATTGGCCGCCTTCATCACGATGTTGCCGCTCATTTTGGCGACATCGAAGGAAAAGTTGACCGACTTGTTGTTCATGATCGGTTTCTCCAGCCGGTCGATCTTCTCCAAGGTTTTTCGACGGCTTTGGGCCCGCTTGGTCGTTGTCGCCCGAGCGATGTTCCGGGCGATGAAGTCCTCCAGCTTGGCAATTTCCTCCTGCTGCTTGTCGTAGCGCTTTAATTCCTGCTCCAGCCGGGCCGCCTTTTGGTCGAGAAACTGACTGTAGTTCCCCGTGTACCGGGTCGCACGGGTGCGCTCGATCTCGTAGACGACGGTGACGAGCTTGTCCAGGAAGTATCGGTCATGGGAGACCACGAGGATGGCGCCCTGGTAATTTTGCAGGTAGCCCTCCAGCCAGGTGAGCGTCTCAATATCCAGGTAGTTAGTCGGCTCATCCAGCAGCAGGATCGAAGGAGCCTGCAAAAGCAGCTTCGCCAGGGCAAGCCGGGTCTTTTGCCCGCCGCTCAGGGTGAAAATCGGCGTCTGATAGTCCATATCGGCGAATCTGAGTCCATGCAGGACGCCGCGAATCATCGCCTCATAGCCGTACCCCCCGCGTTCCTTGAATGCCTCGGAGCGGCGGGAATAATCCTCCAGTATCTGCTGGTACCGTTTTTCGTCAGCCAGAACGGCCGGATCGCCCATCAGCGTCTCCAGCTTGCGAAGCTCCTGCTCTTCCTTTTGAAAATGAGTGAAGACGGAGAGCATTTCCTCCCAAATGGAGCGTTCGGACTCCAGCCCGCCGTTTTGCGCCAGGTAACCGAGCGTGACATCCTTCGGAATTCGGACGGTTCCACTGTCATAGCTGAGCTGCCCGGCCAAAATCTTCATCAGTGTCGATTTTCCGGCTCCATTGACCCCGACCAGTCCGACGCGCTCTCCTGTTTGAATTTGCAGAGAGATGTCCTGTAAAATAGTCTCAATCCCGTACGTTTTTTGTATATGTTCAGCTTGAAGTAAGATCATTGCTTCCACCTCTTTATCAATACCGTAAACGATCTGTCGGCCTGCGTGGCACAGATTGCTGATCCTGGCGCTTCTGCAAGCGGCCAAGCATGCTCTGCTCCTGTCTGTATCAGTGTAGCTTAGAGACCAGAAAGGGACAACCCCGACCGATATGGGAGTGGCCGGGAGAAAAGAGAGGGGAAAAACACATGGAGCTTCTCGATCAAAAGAGGGAACTTCGCAGAGAAATTCTCGCCCAAAGAGCATCTGTCAGTCCGGAAGAACGCCAGGCCCGCTCCGAACAAATGTGCCGTCATTTGCTTTCCTTTGACAGACTGCGCCGCTGCCGTACGGTCATGGCGTACTATCCGTTTCGCGAAGAACTGGATATCGTCCCGTTCCTGGAAAAAGCGCTTGAGCGTGGGCAGGAGATATGGCTGCCGCTGACGCTTCCGGCGGAGCGGCGAATTGTTCCCTACATCTATACGGGGCCTGATATGCTGAAGCGGGGAACGTACGGCATACTCGAACCCGATCCCGGCCTGGCTGCGGAAGGAAAAGCCGAAGACCTGGACGCTGTGCTTGTTCCCGGTGTCGCTTTTGACCGCAGGGGTGGGCGCATGGGGTACGGTGCCGGTTATTACGACCGCTTTCTTACCTCCCTCCCGCACAGGCCGCTGTTGATCGGCTGTTCGTTTGACCTGCAGGTACAAAAGGCGGTGCCGATGGAACCTCACGACATTTCGCTCGATTTTCTTGCGACGGAGTCAGGGATCAGAGAAACAGGCCAGCCAGACCTTTCGTAAATGTGACTGCTTTGTGTCGAGATTGCGTCATTTGCCCCTGCCCTATCTACACGAGAAAAAAAACAGTGTACAATACAGTAGCAAGAACTATTGGAGGAATGGGCTGTGACCAACTGGAAAATAGGTGTAATATCCGCAAGCGATTCCATTGCAAGGGGAGAGCGCGAAGACGATCGCATCCCGATTATCCGTAAGCTTGCAAAGGAATGGCTGCAGGTTGATGTATCTGTCTACCGTGCTGTGTCTGATGATATGGAAGATTTGAAGGAAAACATGATCGAGTGCGTAGATCGTGAGAAATGCGACTTGTTGATTGTGACAGGAGGCACGGGTTTGAGCCCGCGGGACGTCACTCCCGAGGTGACAGCGTGGGTCATCGACAGACCTGTTCCGGGATTGGCCGAGGAAATGCGCCGCGCCGGCTTGCAGCAATCCCGCCGCGCAATGCTGACCCGTGCAGTAGCCGGAACGAGGGGAAATTCGCTGATTATCAACCTGCCAGGCAATCCAAAGGGCGTCGAGATTTGCTTCAACGCCATCGGGGACATGCTGTCTGACGCCTTGCACATCTTGCAGGGAACCGGAGGAGCCAATGAAGATTGGGGAGGATTGGGTTGGTAGAAAAACCGAAGCTGAAGGAAGTGCCTGTTCGAGAAGCGATCGGCATGATGCTCCCGCACGACATGACGCAGATTCTCCCAGGAGAGTTTAAGGGACGCTTGTTTAAAAAAGGACATGTCGTCACAGAAGCGGATATCGAGCCGCTGCTTTCCATCGGCAAAGAGCATATTTACGTCCTTGAAATGCCGGAAGGGTTTATCCACGAAGAAGAAGCCGGCTTGAGGATTGCCCGTGCCGTTTCGGGAGGAGGGCTTGTCTTGACGGAGCCCTACGAAGGCAAAGTGTCGATGAAAGCCAAGCATCTGGGGTTGGCCAAAGTACATGAAGAGGCTGTTCACGCGCTGAATGAGCTGGAGGGCATCGCGTTTTCCACCATTTACGGCGATCAGGTGGTGCAACCGGGGCAAACGGTGGCCGCTACCCGAATCATCCCGCTGATTATGGAAGAAGCGCGAATTGAGCGATTGGAGGAACTGGCACGCCAGTTTTCCGGCCCGATCGTGGAAGTGAAGCCGTTCCTGAAAAAGCGTGTCGGCTTGGTGACTACAGGTGGCGAGGTCTTCTCGGGCAGAATTTCCGACAAATTCGGTCCTGCCATCCGATCCAAGGTAGAAGCGTTTGGTTCCGTCGTGGTCGAACAGCGGTTTGCTCCCGATGACAAAGAACTGATTGAACAAGAGATTATCCGTTTTCTTGACGAAGGAGTCGATCTGATCCTGGTGACAGGCGGCATGTCTGTGGATCCGGACGACCGCACTCCGGGAGCGATCGCGGGAACCGGTGCAAAAGTCGTACGCTACGGCACACCTATGCTTCCCGGTTCGATGCTGATGGTAGCGTATAAAGGAGACATACCGATCCTCGGTTTGCCGGGAGCGGTAATGCACGAACCGTTTACTTCATTTGACGTCTTCCTGCCACGCATCCTGGCCGGAGAAAAAATTGCCGAACAGGACATGACCCGTTTGGGATATGGCGGATTGCGCAAGTGTTAGCTGGTTACACTGTCAAATGACAGGAAAAAAGGAGTGAAGTGCATGAGTACGATTGGAATTCCTGGTCTTATTTTAATTTTGGTGCTGGCGCTGGTTTTGTTTGGGCCCAAAAAGCTTCCGGAGCTCGGACGGGCAGTCGGTCATACCCTGAAGGAGTTCAAGAATGCGACCCGCGGCCTGACAAGAGACGATGACGAGGAAGAAGAGGCTAAGCCTAAAGATCAACAGCAGCAAGCAAAAACAGCTGTCGTCACAGAGAAGGATGCCTTTGACCGCGAGAAAATGGAGCGGGAAATTCGCGAACGCCTCGAACGTGAGCGCCTGGAAAAAGAAATCCGGGAAAAACTGGAGCAGGAGCGCCTGCAAGCAGAGAACGCACAACACAAGGCGTAGCCGGACAAGGTGGGTGCCATGTTGGAAGATCGCGAAATGACGGTAGTAGAGCACCTGACCGAGCTTCGTACACGGATCATTTGGGTGCTGGCAGTATTTTTTGTTGCTTTGATCGCCGGATTTTTTTGCGCCGGCCCGCTGATCGAATACTTGAAAGAGAAACCGATCACCGAAGGAGTTCCGCTTATCTCCCTGCATCCGTCCGACACGCTGCGCGTCTATATGCAGTTTGCCTTTCTGGTGGGGGCGGTGGTGACACTGCCGGTCGCATTGTTTCACATCTGGAGATTTGTTTCCCCGGGCCTGCAAGTAAATGAGCGCAGGGTGACGCTGTATTTTATCCCTGCCGCTTTCTTCTTGTTCATCATCGGGGTTTTGTTCGGGTACTATGTCGTCTTTCCGATGATCATGCTGTTCGTGACAGGCATGTCGCTCGGGATGGACGTCAAGCCTAGCTACGGGATCGCAGAGTACTTCGGCTTTTTGTTTAACCTGGTCATTCCGTTTGGGATTTTGTTTCAGTTGCCGATTATCGTCATCTTCCTCACGCGGCTGCGGTTATTGAATCCGATGCGTTTGGCCAAAATGCGCAGATTTGCCTACTTTGGACTTGCGGTTGTCGGCATTACCCTGACGCCGCCGGAAATTGTCAGCGACATTCTGGTCACAGTCCCGCTGCTGCTTTTGTACGAGGTGAGCATCTGGCTCTCCAAGATCGTGTACCGTAAGCAGCTTGCGGAAGAAGAGAAGTGGAACAACGAATACAACATGGAAGCGGATGAGGCTGTCCGCTGAACGTGAAAAATCTCTTGCCCCCAGGGCGGGAGATTTTTTTTTGCTTGGACATACTAAACGGGAAAGTTTGGGAGGTGACGGAAGATGTGGAAAGCTGCCTTTTTGATCGTGGCGCTATTTAGTTTTTTGACGGCAATGCCAAGCGCTTCTTCAAATGCTTCTGCCGAAGGCGCAGGGATCGGATTCCTGCATGACTCTGTAAAAAGGGCCATTACTTTGCATCAAGCGGAAAACGGCGAGATTCAAAAGGGGACTGAAGCTGCTGACCCATTGGCAGCCGAGCAGGTAGAGCTGTTTGATACGGACAAGGAGCGCGTCATCAAAACTCTCGAGAATACGAGCGAATTTCAAACCGAAGCGCAAAGTCTCCTGAAAAGCGTCAGCGGGCGGGTGCAGGACCTTCAGCCTGCTCTGTCCCACGCCATGATTGTCAAAATCCCGCTGGCGCCGCCGCAAAAGCTGCTTCATAAACAGGCGGGAATCGATACGATGATCGCCAACATGTTCGTCGTCATGCCAAAGGATAGCAGCCGCCGGCCTTGGATGATCCTGCATACGAAGGAAGCGGAAACATTGGTTGTTGAATTTTCGGGGGAGATCGGCAAGTTGAAGAAGCTGCTTCTCCTGCCGTAGTGCCAGTACAGGGGAGCAGCGAAGTAGAAAGGAAGCGGAAGGGGAAGCAAAACGCCCGGCCGTCGCAAGGACTGGTCGGGCGTTTTTGTGGCGTTGAAAAGCCATTTTACCGGTTTTATTGCTTGGGAGTGACAAACGCTTGGGTGTAGTAGTCGGCAACGACCCCGACGCCAAGCTGGGTAAAGTTCTTTTCCAGGACGTTTTTCCGGTGGCCGGGACTGTTCATCCAGCTTTCATGGGCTTCGATGGAGTCGGGATAGCCAGCCGCTATGTTTTCGCCCGCCATGCTGTAGGAAAGTCCCGCTTTGCGAAGCCGTTCAAACGGGTCCATCCCGGTCGTAGCGGAGACGTGGTCGAAAAAGTCGTGGTTTTCCATATCGACGCTATGGCCTCGGGCTACCTGTGCAGCCTGCTCATTCCAGCGAAGCGGGGAAAGCTTGTAGCGGTAACGGATGACATTCACCAGGTCGAGTATTTGTCTCTCTCTGGCTGCATCCACCTGTTCCTGCTCCTTGATGCTCAACGGAGGCGGGTCAAAGTCGGGGGCTGCCCCGGAATAGGTCCAGCGCGTTTCGTAAAAACCGCCCCGCAGCAGCATCAGCGTATCGATCAGCCGAATGGCCGTTACCTTGTCGCTGTTCTGGTTGTCCAGATAAAAGATACGCGGAGTGCCGTCCTGAATTACCAGCGGACGCTGATTTTTTTGATTGGTAATCTGGACGCTGGCCTTTTGATAAGAGAAAGAGACAGTGTGCTGCAGCTTGTACATTCGGCTCAAAGAAGAGAGGCTGGTGCCGATTCCCACCTCGCCGAGCTTTGCTTCCGGGGCATTGGAATACAGGTCGACCACTTTTCCGTTCGCAATCCCTACCTGGAGGTAGCGAGCCGGATTTTGGTTGTAGATGTACCATTGATAGCCAAGGCCGCTCGGCTCCTGCCGTCCCGGTTGGCCGAGCAGTTTTGTCACCTGGGCGACAGGCATGCCCAATTTGATGCCAAACAGGCTGTTTGCGGACTTGTTTGCCGTTTGGGCGGAAGCAGCAGCCGATGCTGGCACCGCTGCAGCCGGAGAACCCGGAGGTGTTTGAACCGGCTGCTGCTTTTGCGGCGGCTTGTCCTCCTGCCGGCTGCCAGCAGCTTCCCTTGGGGCCGGAGCTTGTCCGACAAAAGCAGCCGAATTGGTTTGATCGAGGTGGACCGGCTTGCCTTCAAGATAGCCGGCAAGCGACAAAGGGATATAGGTGGTGCCTTTGTATTCCAGCGTAGCGGGCCGGTATCCGGTTTTGTCCCGATAGTAGCCGGGCTTGTCCGCATCGGTTACTTCCTTTCCATCCCAGTAGAGCTTCACCGGTTGGACCGAGGCGAGGATAAAGGGCGAGCCAGGAGACAAGAGGCGGCCGATTCCTGCCACAGAGAGAGCGAACACGCCGATCCAGAGCCATTTCCGCATGCAGTATTCCTCCTTCAGAGTGGATCTGATTCTACGTTCTCTCTATTTATATGAACGAGCCGGATTGATAGAACAAAGAAGAAGGGCCAGGCATATCTGGCTAGTGACGAGCCTGGAACAAGAGATTGGAAATTTGTGAGGGAAAATACTTGCAAAGTACATAGCGATTCATTATTATAGGAATTGGGTGTTAGCACTCCCTTTGATTGAGTGCTAACAACGCAAAACTTCTTGAACCTACATTTTTGAGGAGGGTGTTTTTTGTGCTGAAGCCATTGGGTGACCGTGTAGTACTCGAACCAATTTCCAAAGAAGAGACGACCGCTAGCGGTATCGTTCTCCCTGACACTGCGAAAGAAAAACCGCAAGAAGGTCGTGTAGTCGCAGTCGGTTCTGGTCGCGTTTCCGACAACGGAGAGCGCATCGCTCTGGAAGTAAAAGAAGGCGACAAGGTTATTTTCTCCAAATACGCCGGCACCGAAGTGAAAGTGGATAACAAAGAATACCTCGTGCTTCGCGAATCCGATATCCTGGCGATCATCGGCTAAGGCTCTTTCACATAAGGCAAGACCGGTACGAACCGTAAACACATAACGCAGGAGGTTGAGTTCTGATGGCAAAACAAATCAAGTTCTCTGAAGATGCTCGCCGCGCGATGCTTCGCGGTGTTGAAACACTGGCAAATGCCGTTAAAGTAACCCTCGGTCCAAAAGGCCGCAACGTGGTTCTGGAGAAAAAATTCGGTTCCCCGCTGATCACCAACGACGGTGTGACCATCGCAAAGGAAATCGAACTGGAAGACGCATACGAAAACATGGGTGCGCAGTTGGTTAAAGAAGTAGCAACCAAAACCAACGATATCGCTGGTGACGGTACGACAACTGCAACTGTTCTGGCTTATGCCATGGTTCGCGAAGGTCTGAAAAACGTAACTGCCGGCGCTAACCCGATGGTAATCCGCCGCGGTATGGAGAAAGCTGTTCGCGCAGCTGTTGAAGAAATCAAATCCATCGCGAAGCCGGTAGAGAGCAAATCCGCTATCGCACAAGTAGCAGCGATCTCCGCTGACGACCAAGAAGTCGGCAACCTGATTGCTGAAGCGATGGAAAAAGTGGGCAAAGACGGCGTAATCACCGTTGAAGAGTCCAAAGGCTTCACTACTGAGCTGGATGTAGTAGAAGGTATGCAGTTCGATCGCGGTTATGCTTCTCCTTACATGATCACTGATACCGACAAGATGGAAGCGGTTCTGAACAACCCTTACATCCTGATCACTGACAAGAAAATCTCCAACATCCAAGAAATTCTGCCTGTTCTGGAGCAAGTTGTACAAAGCGGCAAACCGCTCCTGATCATCGCAGAAGATGTAGAAGGCGAAGCGCTGGCTACTCTCGTAGTAAACAAACTGCGCGGTACCTTCACAGCTGTTGCTGTAAAAGCTCCTGGCTTCGGCGACCGCCGCAAAGCTATGCTGGGCGACATCGCAACCCTCACTGGCGGCGAAGTCATCACAGAAGAGCTGGGTCTCGAACTGAAATCCACCAAGCTGGAGCAACTCGGCCGCGCTGGCAAAGTTGTTGTTACCAAAGAAAACACTACGATCGTGGAAGGCGAAGGCAACAAGGCTGATATCGATGCACGCGTTGCTCAAATCCGTCAACAAATCGAAGACACCACTTCCGAGTTCGATCGTGAAAAACTGCAAGAGCGCCTGGCAAAACTGGCTGGCGGTGTAGCAGTGATCAAGGTCGGTGCAGCTACCGAAACCGAACTGAAAGAAAAGAAACTCCGCATCGAGGACGCCCTCAACTCCACTCGCGCTGCTGTGGAAGAAGGTATCGTGCCTGGCGGTGGTACTACCCTGATCAACGCTATCAAAGCGGTAGAAAAAGTTGTAGCTGAAGGCGAAGAAGCGGTTGGTGTTCAGATCGTTCTGCGCGCTCTGGAAGAGCCAGTTCGCCAAATCGCTGCCAACGCTGGTCTGGAAGGCTCCGTTATCGTTGAGCGCCTGAAGAAAGAACCTGTGGGCATCGGCTTCAACGCTGCTACCGAAGAGTGGGTAAACATGCTCGAAGCAGGTATCGTAGACGCTGCGAAAGTTACTCGCTCCGCTCTGTCCAATGCTGCATCCGTAGCGGCTATGCTGCTCACTACCGAAGCAGTTGTGGCAGACAAACCAGAAGAAAACAAAGCGCCTGCCGGCATGCCTGACATGGGCGGCATGGGCATGATGTAAGAAACGGCCATCCGTTTCGCAAAGAGACAGACTTGCGGGTCTGTCTCTTTTTTGTGCGTTCAAGGCATGTGCTCTCCATGTGGCACATCCTTGTTGTCGTCCTTCTTTTTTCGGAAAGCGTCTCCTCGTCTCAAATGTTTTTTGAAAAGTGTAAATATTTATATTGAAAAAATATTTCCTAATTTTATAATAGATTATAAAATAATACTCCAAGAGCAAGCGTGCACGAGAAGGACAGACAAATGGAAAACGTGGAGGAGATTTTCGCGATGAGAAAAGTAGGGGTTTGGCTGTTTTCTCTTTTGCTGGTATTTTTCCTGGCTGCCTGTAGCGGCAGTCCTCCGGCAACGACTTCCGGCGGAGAAGGGGGAAAGACTCAACCTGCGGCTGAAGCGCCAAAAGGGGAACAGGTTGAGCTGACGATGTACAGCTGGCGTACAGAAGACAAAGAAGCGTACAACAAGATTATCGCCGAGTTTGAAGCGAAGCATCCAAACATCAAGGTAAAGTTCAAACCGTTCAAGTCAACCGAATACAACACGATTTTGACCAATACGCTGACATCCGGGACGGGAGTGGACATATTGCAGCTTCGTCCTTACCAGGGAGCTACCTCTATTGCAGATGCAGGCTACCTGATGCCCATCGATGATCTGAAAGGGGTAAGCGATATTCCGAAGGCGTACCTGGATGCCGCTCGCGGCAGCGATGGAAAAGTCTACGGCGTACCGTTGTCGATCAACTCAGCCGTCATCTTCTACAATAAAAAGCTGTTTGAGGAGAATGGCTTGGAGGCTCCGCAAACGTGGGACGAATTTATCCAGGTGTGCAATGCTTTGAAGGCGAAAGGCATTATCCCGATTGCGCAATCAGGCAAGGCAGCTTATCTGCTGTCCATTACCCACAGCGTTTTTGCGCCCAGCTCAATCGGCGGAAACGAGTACATCGAGAAAATGCTGAAGGGCGAGGTCAATTTCAAAGACCCGGCTTTCATTGACTCGATCAAAAAGATGAAGGAACTGGAGCAGTACTTCCCGCAGGATTTCATCGCGCTCGACGACAAGGATGTCCAGGCGCTGTTCTACACCGGCAAGGCTGCGATGTATATCAACGGCAGCTACCGTCTGGAAACGTTCGAAAAGCAAAATCCGGATATGCCGCTTGACATCATTCCCTCTCTGGCCAAGGAAAAGGGAGGAGATACTCCGATTGTAAACTGGGTGGACGGCTCGTACGGCATCTTCAAGTCGACCAAACACCCGGAAGAAGCAAAAATATTCATGGAGTTCCTTGCTTCCAAAGAGTTCGGGCAATTGTTCAGCGACGAATTAAACAGATTCAGCGCGATCCCAGGGGTAGAGCCGAAGAATCCGCTCGTTCAAAAAATGACGCAGCTCAGTGATAAGAGCATGGTGCCGTTCCTGATGCTGGTCCACTTCGGCGATGGGACTCCAACCACGAAAACATTGTTTGAGAACTCTCTGCAAGGGATGTACATCAACAAACTGACAGTCGAGCAGGTAGCTGAGGAGACCCAGGCTTCCGCTGATAAATGGTTTAAGCCAGCCAAGTAAGGCAGAAAGCGTACGGATTGTTGATTGCAGCGGTACAGTCAGGCCGACTTGCTTGACTGTACCCTTTTTGATGAGTACAGCTTAGGAGGAGGTTGAAACAGCGTGCCTGAATTGGAAAAAACACTGGAAACAAAGAGACAAACGTCGGTCAAACGGGGAGTGAACTGGAAAAAGCATCTCGTTCATCTGTTTCTGCTGCCTGCCTTGATATTCTATGTATGGTTTCAGGTGTTCCCGATCTTTTCCGCGTTTTGGAACAGCTTTTACTCCTGGAACGGAATGCAGCGGGGCTCGTTTGCCGGATTGGAAAACTTTGTCCGCCTGTTTACGGAGTCTCCGTTTAAAGAGATGTTTTACCGCGGTTTTGGACATAACGTCATTTTCTTTATCCTAACAGTTGTTTCCAAACTGATCGTCGCGTTTTTCCTGGCGATGCTGATTAACAGCAAGATTCGCGGAAAGGAATTTTTCAAGGCCGTTATTTTTATGCCGAAGCTTTTGTCCGTTATCGTTGTCGGGTTTTTGTTCAGCCTGATTCTGAACCCTACATACGGGGCGCTCAATACCTTTCTTTCCTTTATCGGGTTGGAAGCATTGGCCAAACCATGGCTGGGCAGCCCGGATACGGCTTTGTATACGATCATCCTTGTGAACAGCTGGTACGGCCTCGGGTTTGCTGTCTTAATCTTTTTGGCGGGCTTGCAGGCGATTCCCTCGGAAATCTATGACGCCGCCAAGATGGATGGGGCATCCGGTTTGACTATGCTGCTTCGGATTACATTGCCAATGGCGATGCCATCCGTGATGGTAATGACCATTTTGACATTTATCGGCGCCTTCGAGGCATTTGAACTGATTTTTGCCATGCAAGGCTCTCAGGCGGGGCCGTACTATTCCACAGATGTGCTGGCAACGTATTTTTATCGGCTGGCCTTTGGATCGGTAGAGGGCGGAGAGTCGATCGGACTTGGCTCCGCGCTGGCAGTTGTGCTGTTTTTGATGATCTCCAGCGCAACGGCTGTACTTCTTTTCTTCTTCAAACGAAAGGAATTCGAACAGTAGGAGGACATCCATGACTATAAAGATCGGGCGAGTGGCCAAGTATCTGGTATTGCTGTTCTTTTCATTTCTGGCGTTGTATCCCATCTTCTTGATGATCAGCTCCTCATTCAAGACGAACCTGGAGATTCTCACATCACCGCTGGCACTTCCCACGTCTTTTTCGTTTGACAACTACACGATGGTCTGGGACAAAGTCAACTTCGGGGCTTATATATGGAACAGTGTGTACGTGAGCGGTTTGTCTGTATTCCTGATCATCTTTCTATCCTCATTGG
>NZ_CP150171.1:710000-1170000 GCF_037963895.1 Brevibacillus sp. FSL L8-0520
CTTACAGCATGCATATCCAGTTTTGAAGGCGCGAAGCTGCATGAATTGCGTTAGTGCCTTTATCATTGTTCCTCGGTAGCTCAGTTGGTAGAGCAATCGGCTGTTAACCGATCGGTCGGGGGTTCGAGTCCCTCCCGAGGAGCCATATACGGAGAGTTACCCAAGAGGCCGAAGGGGACGGTTTGCTAAACCGTTAGTATGCGTAAGCGTAGCGAGGGTTCGAATCCCTCACTCTCCGCCATGTTTAACCTTTATAAATAGTGGCGGTGTAGCTCAGATGGCTAGAGCGTTCGGTTCATACCCGAAAGGTCGGGGGTTCGATCCCCTCCGCCGCTACCAACCTAAGTTGCGGTCGTGGTGGAATTGGCAGACACACCATCTTGAGGGGGTGGCGGGGCGACCCGTGCGAGTTCGAGTCTCGCCGACCGCACCATGAAAAAAATATGGCCCGTTGGTGAAGCGGTTTAACACAGCAGCCTTTCACGCTGTCATTCAGGGGTTCGAATCCCCTACGGGTCACCATACAAGTGCTTCGCAAATTTTCGGTAACATCCGGGAGTTTTGCGAAGGATTCTGGAGGCTTAGCTCAGCTGGGAGAGCATCTGCCTTACAAGCAGAGGGTCGGCGGTTCGATCCCGTCAGCCTCCACCATATGCTTTATTCGTTGCTATCGGTTACGGGATCTCACCGTGCCGGTTCACCCTCGAAGAAGTTCAAAGGAGTATTGCTCGGGTACTTCAGATCTTGCTCGCATGTGAAGAGTAATCGACGCAGCGTCGCAAGTGGAAGCGATCCCGTCAGCCTCCACCATTTATTTATTAAAATCGCCGCGGGATGGAGCAGTCTGGCAGCTCGTCGGGCTCATAACCCGAAGGTCGCAGGTTCAAATCCTGCTCCCGCAACCAAATTTTCTACTTGTACTACCTCGATATACTTTCCGTTCAAGTAGGATCAAAGTGCTCTTGGGTGCAACCAAATATGGAGCTGTGGTGAAGTTGGAGTTCACGCCGGTCTGTCACACCGGAGGTCGCGGGTTCGAGTCCCGTCAGCTCCGCCATTTTATCCCTAGCGGATATCATTTGCGGATTAGCATTTTTTGGCTCGGTAGCTCAGTCGGTAGAGCAGAGGACTGAAAATCCTCGTGTCGGCGGTTCGATTCCGTCCCGAGCCACCATTATTGCCAACAATATCATGCCGGTGTAGCTCAATTGGTAGAGCACCTGACTTGTAATCAGGGGGTTGTGGGTTCAAGTCCTATCGCCGGCACCACTTTTGGGGTATAGCCAAGCGGTAAGGCAACGGACTTTGACTCCGTCATTCCTAGGTTCGAATCCTAGTACCCCAGCCACTTGTTTGAGCCATTAGCTCAGTTGGTAGAGCATCTGACTTTTAATCAGAGGGTCGAAGGTTCGAGTCCTTCATGGCTCACCAGTTTTTCAAAAATAACAGTTTCTCAATGTGCATGCGGGTGTGGCGGAATGGCAGACGCACCAGATTTAGGTTCTGGCGGGAGACCGTGGGGGTTCAAGTCCCTTCACCCGCACCATAGTGACCTTGAGACTGTTTATACGTTTTATATGTAATCACGATTATGCGGACGTAGCTCAATTGGTAGAGCGTCGCCTTGCCAAGGCGAAGGTCGCGGGTTCGAGCCCCGTCGTCCGCTCCATTTTGTGCCCTTAGCTCAGCTGGATAGAGCGTTTGACTACGAATCAAAAGGTCGGGAGTTCGAATCTCTCAGGGCACGCCATATGTGTAGATTACGACAACAGGGTAGGAATGCATCCTACCCTTTTTTTCATAGTTCATTTCACAATTTTACAAATATTAACGATTTTTTCCTTGTAACTTCAAGCGCATTATCTTACTTTAGGAATAGGTTTCCTCTCCACTGGATGAAGGTATCAGATAAAATGAAGAGAGAGTCGACCATCGGCCGTTCCTATTTGATGAAAAGGCCCTTATTACACGTGATTGCCGAAAAGGTAGAATACGTTGGAACAGGAGTTGTCATCCATGAACTCGATTAAACTCGATCATTCACATCCCTCTGTGGAAAAGTTGATTGCTAATATTGAAAAAGTACTGATTGGAAAGCGCTCCATTATTGAACTATGCGTGGCAGCCATATTGGCAAATGGCCATGTTTTGCTGGAAGATGTCCCTGGAGTCGGTAAAACCATGCTGGTTCGGTCTTTGGCGAGATCGATTGGCGGCGAATTTAAACGAATCCAGTTTACTCCCGACCTGCTGCCGACAGATGTAACAGGCGTAGCGATTTTCAATCAAAAAACGATGGAATTCGAGTTCCGTCCCGGACCGATCTTTGCCAATGTTATTTTGGCTGACGAGATCAACCGTACCTCTCCAAAGACACAGTCATCGCTGCTTGAGGCAATGGAGGAGCGTTCCGTTACCGTTGACGGCAATACCTACCGATTAAACAGCCCGTTTTTTGTAATGGCAACCCAAAACCCTTTGGAGTACGAGGGTACGTTTCCTTTGCCGGAAGCGCAGTTAGACCGCTTTTTGATGCAGCTGCGTCTTGGCTATCCGACCTTGGAGGAAGAGGTGCGGATGTTAAACAGGTTCTCCGGGGAAAACCCGCTCGACAGCCTGGAGCCCGTCGTTACAACAGAAGAGCTGTCTCAAATCCAGAAGCAGGTCGCCGCTGTCCGAGTGTCTGAAGGCGTTCAGGAGTACTTGGTACGCTTGTGCATGCGGACGAGAGAACACCATCAGGTGTACCTGGGCGTCAGCCCACGCGGGTCACTTGCCCTTTTCCGTGCGGTCCAGGCGTTGGCTTTCGTGCGTGGGCGAGATTATGTGATTCCGGATGACATCAAAGAACTGGTGCCGGTGACATTTGCTCATCGGATTATTTTGAAACCGGAGGCTCGGCTGGAGGGAGCTACGATCGACCGGATCCTATCGGCGATTCTATCGGAAACGCGTGTTCCGGTTAGCTGAGGCGGTGAACGTGCATGAAACAACAACGCTACGGGAAAATCAAAACCGCTGCACTTGTCCTCATTACGTTTGTGTTTGCCATGTTCCAGGGCGGGTTTGCCAGTTGGTTTTTGTTTTACAGCAGCCTGGTGTTTCTGGCTTATGAATTGTGTGTGTTTTTCATGATGTTCCGCTCGCTAGAGGTCGTCAGGGAAATCGACCGAAACCGCCTTCAGGAAGGCGAAGACGTCGTTGTAACGGTGCGTTTGCGCCGCCGTTTCTGGTTTCCTTTGGGCTGGAACGTAGTGATAGAACCGCTGCCAGACCGGCTGGCTGGTGTATTTGAGCCGCATCGGCAATTAATCTTTCCTTGGTTTAAAAGAGAAATAGAGTTTAAATACGTCATACCCGGACTGCCGCGGGGTTATTATTGTTTGACCGAATGTGTGTTGGGCGGGGGAGACTTCTTTGGATTTGTTGAACGGAAAAAGACGGTCTCGGTCTTCAATGATTTCCTCGTTTACCCGTCCTATCAGGAGATGACGCATTGGGCACTGGGTGACGGGAGCTTCAGCGGGACTGTACACGTCGCTCATCGCCGTTCTGATGACGTAGCGGCAGTGCGAGGTGTCCGTGAATATCACCGTGGAGACAGACTGAGCCAAATTCATTGGCGCGCATCGGCACGCGGGACCGGTCTCAAGACAAAAGAATTTGAACACCAGGCGATGAACCAGGTGGTCTTTTTTCTGGATGTAGAAAAGGCTCACTACCAGGATCAAACGCCGCAATTGTTCGAGGCCGCCGTAAAACTGACCGCAAGTCTCGTCGCTTATGCCAATCGCAATCAGTATCATTACGGTTTGACGTACAAGCAAAAAGAGCGAATCGCGATACAACCAGCCTGTTCGCATACGCATTTTATCCGGATTTTTGACCAACTGGCACGGGTGATGGCGGAAGGTGTGGACAGCTTTGCCCGGATTGTGGGGCGGGAAGCGTTGGAGCAGCCTCCAGGCGTCACACTGGTCGTGATCACGCCACGCGTCGACAAGGAACTGGTAGCCAGGTTGGTACAGTTGTCTCAAAAAGGGCGGCATGTCCATCTACTGCGGATTCATGCACATGCGGTTCCGGCACCGGAGGAGAAGCAAGCTATTCAAATGCTGATGGCGAGCAAGGTAACGTGCAAATCGGTGCACCTGGATGATGTGGAAGACGGGAAGCGGATAGGAGGTGCCTCGTAATGAGTGTTTGGAGACGCCCCAAAGGAATGGAATGGCTTGCTGCCTTGTTTCTTTTTCTCATGCTGAGGGAGTGGCTGCTGCCTTTAAGCGAGCTGACCGATACCGGAACACTTTGGCCATTCTACATGATCGTTGCAGGTGTTTTGTTACTCGATCTGGTCGTTCCATACCGATGGCTGACCTTTCCTTTCAAGCTGCTCGGTATTTTATGGATCATTCATTCCGACTTTTTCACATCGTCGTTTTTGAGTACGGAATGGCTTTACAACATGTATGCAAGCCTGGTGCGCGATGTGCCGTTGGCTTTTCAGCAGGATTGGATTTCGATGTCTCTGATCTCCCGCAACCTGCTATTTGATCTCATGCTGGCCATACTGATTTCGATGGTCACCTATCTAGTTTTGGAACAGCGGCAGGGCCTTTGGTTTGTCTTTTTGACAGAGCTGTACTTGGCAGTGCTGGATACGTTTTTGCCTTATGAGGCGGACGGTGCGATCATCCGAACGCTGATCTACGGGTTTATGCTGCTGGCTGTCGCCCATCTGACAGCCATATCCAAGCGGGCCCCGATTGCGGGCAAAAAGCGTTGGACGCTGTGGAATACGTTGATCGCCCCGGTATTGATTCTGGCCATCGTAGTAAGTGTCGCCTACGCCGGCCCGAAAAAAGATGCCGTCTGGCCGGATCCGATCGCCTTTTTAACCGGAGGCGAGGAAGGGCCAGTTGGCACCATGAAAAAGGTCGGCTACGACAATAATGACGAAAACCTCGGTGGCCCCTTCCAACAGGATGAGGCGCTAGTCTTTGTTGCTATCACCAATGAGCGGACGTACTGGCGCGGCGACTCCAAGGATATTTACACAGGACGCGGCTGGCAAAAGGGAGAGCGGGAGTATGAGCCTATTTTGAACCTGCAAACCCATCAGTGGAAGCAAATGCTGTTTCATGGAACGGAAACAAAGGAAGTGCGGGCTACAATGGATTTTTCCAGAGGGGAACCGTATTTTACGATGTTTTATCCAGGGCAGTTGAAAAAGGTTGTAAGCATCGAGCCTGATAACGCCACGATGGTTTATGACAGAGCAAGCCAGCAAGTGGAGGTACGGGCCGGCAGAGTAGATATGAGAGCTCCGAGGGAGGAAGCCGAGCCAGAAGAGGGAGGCGTGCCACACCCGGGAGAAGCTCCGACCGGGCAGCCCGCAGGTGGCCAGGCCGTACAGCCGGGAGAAGCTCCGACCGGGCAGCCCGCAGGTGGCCAGGCCGTACAGCCGGGAGAAGCTCCGACCGGGCAGCTTGCAAGTGGTCAGGCGGTACAGCCGGGAGAAGCTCCAACCGGGCAGCCTGCAAGTGGTCGGGCAGTACAGCCGACAGAAGAACAGGGTGAACAAGCGACAGAATCTCAAAGCACAGGACAGAAGCGATCACTGCCGAGCCGTTTTCTGCTGAAGCCGGAGAAATATGAATTGGAAGCGGAAGTGCCGATTGTCAGCGAAAAGGCAATCATGCAAGCCGGTTCCACCTATCCGATTGACATCAAGCAACGCTACCTGCAGCTGCCTGGCGAGTTGCCCGACAGAGTGAAGGAGCTGGCTCAGGATGTCACCAAGAACGCAAACACTCCGTATGAAAAAGTGCGCGCGATCGAGAATTACCTCCGTACGGGAGGAGATTATAAATACGAGACCAAGGATGTGCCCGTACCGGCACCGGGGCAGGACTTCGTAGACCACTTTCTGTTTGACAGCCGCAGGGGCTACTGCGACCATTTCTCGACCTCGATGGCGGTCATGCTGCGATCGATCGGGATACCGGCACGCTGGGTCAAGGGATTTGCTCCGGGCAGCCGCGTAGGCACTGACAGCAATGGCAACGATGTCATCGAAGTTCGAAACAAGGACGCTCACTCCTGGGTAGAGGTCTACTTCCCTGGACAAGGCTGGATTCCGTTTGAAGCGACCAGCACTTTCTTGTCCCCTGTTCGCATCAAATACGATCTGAACTCATCGGAACAATCGGTAACCCTGCCGGTTCCGAATCTGCAAGAAAATACGGCAGCCGAACGGAGAAACAACCGACTAGACGAGCTTGAGGGCGCCGACAGCCCCACACAGGCAAGCTGGAAAATGCCGTGGCAAGCAAAAGCGGCAGCGCTTGTGTTGCTGGCAGCCGGTGCTTATCTGGCCTGGAGGAAGAAACGGGTTATCACGTATTGGTGGCTTCAGCGTCAAATGAGAAGTCATCCAAACGAGCACTACTCGGATCGATATAAACTGCTGCTTCAGATGATTCAGCATCTGCATTCACGCCGGGAACCGGGTGAGACTTTGCGGGAGTACGTGAAGAGAATTGCTCTGACCGGTGACAAACGTCAAGACCTGCAGTACCTCACTCACCTGTATGAGCGTCTCTATTATGGGTGCAGGGAAATGGAGGAAAAGGCCCGTTCGATTGCACAGCAACTGATTGATCGGCTTACCCAGCAATTGAAGCCTTGAACTATTACCTTCAGTCTGCTAGAATTTCCTTCGAATACTCGTATAGTATCAGGAATTGGCCTGACAGTTTCTACCGCTCGACCGTAAATCGGGCGACTACGAGGTGAGGACTTCGGATTTTTGTACATGCAACCGCAAAAGTGTACACAAACTGGGACTCTGCCTCCGTTTTGTTTTATCGGAGGCAATGGTCCCGGTTTTTTTACAACCTTGGACGGTTGGGAAACGAAAATGCGTTTACGTTCCCAATTTCGCGGTGCATGAGCTTGGCCAAGGTGAAATTATCGGTAACAACCTGGCGGAAACAGGAGAAGGAGGATCACATGAGCAAGCCAATGGAAATGGTCGTCGTACTGGATTTCGGGGGACAATACAACCAGTTGATCGCCCGTCGCGTACGGGATCTTGGGGTGTACAGCGAGCTGGTCGCTTACAATACACCTGTTGAAAAAATCAAGGAAATGCAGCCAAAGGGGATTATTTTCTCCGGCGGACCTGCCAGTGTGTATGAGGAAGGCGCACCGAAAGTAGATCCGGCTATTTTTGATCTGGATGTGCCGGTACTGGGGATTTGCTACGGCATGCAGCTGATGAGCCACATGCTGGAAGGAAAAGTGGAGCGCGCCGGCAAACGGGAATACGGAAAAGCCGAGCTTCGTCTGCAGCAACCGCACAGCCTGTACGAAAAATGGGGAGAAAATGAAGTGGTCTGGATGAGCCACTCCGACAAGGTCGTGGAGCTGCCGGCCGGTTTCCGGATCGATGCAGTCAGCGACAGCTGTCCCGTGGCAGCCATCAGCCATCCTGAGCGCAAGCTGTACGGGGTACAGTTCCATCCGGAAGTGCGCCATACGGTAAAAGGAAACGAGTTCATCGCCAACTTCCTGTTTGAGATTTGCGGTTGCGAAGGCAACTGGAGCATGACCACGTTTATCGACGATGAGATCAAAAAGATCCGCGAGACGGTTGGAGACAAAAAGGTTCTGTGCGCTTTGAGCGGCGGGGTCGACTCCTCGGTCGTAGCGGCTTTGATTCACAAGGCGATCGGCGATCAACTGACTTGCATGTTCGTAGACCATGGCTTGCTCCGCAAGGGAGAAGCGGAAGGCGTCATGGAGACATTCGCGAATAAATTCTCGATGAATGTCATCAAAATTGACGCTCGCGAACGTTTCCTAAACAAATTGAAAGGCGTAACCGATCCAGAGCAAAAACGCAAAATCATCGGTAACGAATTTATTTACGTGTTTGACGAGGAAGCAAGCAAGCTGAAAGACATGGATTTCCTCGCCCAGGGCACACTCTATACCGACATCGTGGAAAGCGGTACGGCTACTGCCCACACCATCAAGTCTCACCACAACGTTGGCGGGCTGCCAGAGGATATGACCTTCACCTTGATCGAGCCGTTGAAAACACTGTTTAAGGACGAAGTCCGCAAGCTGGGAACAGAACTCGGATTGCCGGATGAAATCGTATGGCGTCAGCCGTTCCCGGGACCAGGTCTTGGCATTCGTGTATTGGGCGAAGTTACAGAAGAAAAACTGGAGATCGTTCGTGAATCGGATGCTATCCTGCGCGAAGAGATCGCGAAAGCAGGTCTGGATCGAGAAATTTGGCAATACTTCACGGCACTGCCGGATATGAAAAGTGTCGGAGTAATGGGTGACGTTCGTACGTATTCCTACACAGTCGGGATTCGGGCCGTTACCTCCATTGATGGAATGACTGCAGACTGGGCTCGGATTCCGTGGGATCTGCTGGAGAAAATCTCCACCCGGATTGTCAATGAAGTGGAGAACGTGAACCGAGTCGTGTACGACATCACGTCCAAACCGCCAGCAACTATCGAGTGGGAGTAAATTTTCGTTCGGAATTGGGGACAAGCTGTGAGAATGGCAGGAAGGTCCTCATCTGAAATGCAATAAAACCGGATATTGATTGATCAGAGATTTTTAACGTTCGTATTTTCCGTTGACAACCTCTTTTCTTCCTGCTAAACTTTTCGTTGTGAAAAGGTAAATAAGGAAGGTTCGTATATTCTCGGGAATAGGGCTCGGGAGTTTCTACGAGGTCGCCGCAAACGACCTGGCTACGAACAAGACATCAACGGGGATATTGAAACGTTAAGGTACTCATTTTATTTATGGTTTCCCGTCTGTTTTGTTCGGTAGTCGAGGTGTATGGTTGCGCCTCGGCTTTTTATTTACCGAAAAATATCTGGGGGGACATTCCGGTGCGGAAGTACTTCGAATTTGACAAGCTAGGCACCAATTATCGTCGTGAAACGATTGCAGGTATCACTACATTTCTCGCAATGGCCTACATTTTGGCTGTCAATCCGTTCATCCTCAGCGGGGCCGATCTGCCGCCTGAGCTGAAAGCGAACTATCCGGAATTTGGCGCCATTTTTACAGCCACAGCGCTGGCAGCAGCGATTGGTACACTCGTCATGGCGTTTGTCGGCCGTTTGCCGATCGCCCAGGCGCCGGGGATGGGACTCAACGCGTTCTTTACGTATACAGCTGTTCTGACGATGGGGATTCCCTGGCAGCAGGCCTTGGCGGGGGTTTTTGTCTCCTGTACGATTTTCTTGCTCCTGTCGCTCACTGGCATTCGGGAAGCGATTGTAAACTCCATCCCTCAGGGGCTAAAGTACGCGGTGTCCGCTGGGATTGGGCTGTTTATCGCATTTATCGGTTTGAAAAACGCGGGTATTATTATCGCCAGTGACTCGACAGTCGTGACACTCGGCCATTTGACCTTCCATCCGGATATGGATGCCGCGCAGGTATTGGCTGTGAAAAATGCTTTGCTGGCTGTTTTCGGTCTGGTTTTGACGGCAGTCCTGATGGCTCGCCGGGTAAATGCCGCGATTTTCGTCGGGATGGTTGTGACGGCGATCGTGGGGATGATTTTCGGGATTGTGGAACTTCCGAAACAGGTCGTCGACACGCCGCCAAGCCTTGCTCCAACCTTTGGTGCAGCTTTCCAGTATCTTGGCGATTTTTCTACGTTGTTTAGCGCGAAAATGCTGATTGTCGTTTTCACTTTCCTGTTTGTTGACTTTTTCGATGCGACAGGAACACTGCTTGGAGTAGCGAGCCAGGCAGGCTTACTGAAGGATGGCAAGCTGCCTCGTCCGGGAAGCGCACTGGCTTCCGACGCGATTGCCGGTATGGCGGGAGCGATCCTCGGAACGTCGACTACGACCAGCTACGTCGAATCGACGGCAGGCGTCGCAGCGGGCGGCCGGACAGGCTTTGCCTCAGTTGTAACCGGGATCATGTTTCTTCTGGCTCTGTTCTTTTTCCCTCTGCTCTCCGTCGTGACGGAAGCTGTGACAGCGCCAGCGCTCGTGATCGTAGGTGTACTGATGGCGTCTCACATGGCCCAGATCGCGTGGAGCGAAATGGACGAAGCGTTCCCGGCGTTCCTGACGGTCCTGATGATGCCGCTGACCTACAGCATCGCTTCCGGAATCGCGGCAGGCTTCATCACTTACCCGGTGATCAAGGTGTTGAAGGGCAAAGGCCGCGAGGTTCATCCAGTCATGTACGGGCTGTTCTTCGTCTTCCTGGCGTATTTTATCTTCCTGAGAGAATAGATGGACAAAAGGTCAACCGGTTGTCGCCTGAGTGGCGGCAGCCGGTTTTTTATTGTGCAGGGGACAAGCTTGATTCTTGCGCCGCGGCTACTGCGTGTTGTATGATAGGAAAAATTCTGCTCAGGAGGGATGGACCGATGATCGGTCTTCGCACATTCCTTCAACTGCATCACCATCATTAGAGCGTTTGTATCTACGGAAATGAAATTTTCCGCAGGTGCAAGCGCTGTTTGTGCTTGGTGCCTGCGGTGGCAGAAGGAAAGCCATGCGGGCATTTGATGTCTCCGCATGGCTTTTTTGCCGTTTCCGGAGAAGGAAAAGAAGCAGACTGGGAAGCAAATGAAAAGGAGGAACAGTTTATGGAAGGGATTTTGCGCAATGTCAAAGGGACAAGGGATTTTATGCCGGAGGAACAGGGGCTTCGCAATACGATCCGGAGGACGCTGGAGGAAGTATTTGCCTCGCACGGCTGCAAGCCGCTGGAGACGCCGATGCTGCAGCATTACGATCTGCTCGCTTCGAAATACGGGGGAGGGGCGGAAATCCTCAAAGAGGTGTACAGGCTGACCGATCAGGGGGAACGCGATTTGGCGCTGCGCTATGATTTGACCGTCCCTCTCGCCAAAGTCGTCGGGATGAATCCTGAAATGCGGCTGCCGTTTAAACGGTATGAAATCGGCAAGGTGTTTCGCGACGGTCCGGTCAAGCCGGGGCGGTTCCGCGAGTTCATCCAGTGTGATGTAGATATCGTCGGGACGACCTCCATGCTGGCCGAAGCCGAGTTGATCAGCATGACATTTGAGGCTTTTGCGCGGCTCGGTTTGGACGTGTACATCCAGGTGAACAACCGCAAGCTGTTGTCCGGCTTGCTTCAGGTGATGGGGATCGCGGAGGAGCAGGCAGCAGATGTGATGCTATCGCTCGACAAGCTGGAAAAAATCGGAGTAGATGGCGTCTGCGACGATTTGCGGGAGCGGCAAATCGAGGAGCCGGTAATAGCGAAGATCGCCGATTTTTTGCGCAATGGGGAACGGAGTCTCGATGGATTGGCAAACAGGTACGACGAGCAATTGGTACAGGAGGGCGCAGCCGAGCTGCAGGAGCTGTTTGCCCTTTTGCAAGGAGCGGGTGTGGCCGGAGAGGTTCGGTTTACCCCCTTTTTGGCCCGGGGCCTTAGCATCTACACGGGTACGGTGTACGAAATCTTTTTGAAGGACGGCAGAATCACCTCCAGCATTGGCAGCGGGGGGAGGTACGACAAGATCATCGGCCAGTTTCTGGGGGACGGACGGGAGTATCCGGCCGTGGGCATCTCATATGGACTGGACGTCATTTTGACGGCACTCACGATGGGCGACAGCCCTTTTGAAGCCCGCAGTGCAGATGTTTTTGTCATTCCGCTCGGGACAGAAGCAGAGGCGTTGGGACTGGCAAACCTCATTCGCAAATCGACCAGTCTGCGGGTAGAGGTAGAGCTCATGGGACGCCGCTTGAAAAAAGCGCTGGACTACGCCAACAAGGAGCGAATCCCGTATGTGCTGATTTTCGGGGAAAATGAGCGGGCTGCCGGGACGGTGGTCGTTAAGAATATGATCAGCGGCGAGGAGCGGACAATTCGCATCAAAGATGAAAAGGACTGGCCCTCCATTTTTACCCAAATGCAGGCTTAGCGAAACAGTGGAGATCGTGTAGGATAGAAGACAAGAAAAGGGGGAGATGCGGTGAGAAGCCGGGTGGAGAGGCTCGTTTCGGTGAAAGCTGTCTATGTGGTATTGGTCGTCAGTATGAGTTTTGTGGGTATTTTTCCTGCCGGAGGAGCGGCTTTTGCAAAGCGGGCCGCGGCTTCGGCAGGTGCGGGAGATACTCCTGGAGGCACCAGGCTTGCTGCGGCAAAAAATAGCGGTATGAGCGAGAGCGAGAATGCTGCCGACAGCTTGGAAAAGAGCGTTGCCGTGTCCCCGACGGCGGGGCAAGCGACGGAGGACATGACTTCTTATGCGGCTGATGTGAAAATCGATCCGGCAAGCAAGACAGCAACCGGCAGCGTCCACATCCGGTTTGCGCCGAGAGACCCGGATTATGTGTATTTGCACCTGTATCCTTTGGCGTTTACCGAGAAAAAATCAGGGGGGCTTTGGCTAGAAATTTTAGGAAAAAATGCCGTGCCCGGAACGTATCATATTACCAAACTGGTCGTCCAAGGAAAGCCTGCTTCCTATCAGATCGACGGAACGGTCGTGAAGGTAGGGCTCGGAAAGGCTGTCAGCGCTAAAGAAGGCGAACTACAATACGCACAAGCAAGTACACAAGCAGGTTTACAAGCGACTGCCCAAGCGACTGCCCAAGCAACTACCCAACCAATCGACCTGGAGCTGGATTTCGAGATGACGCTGCCCCTCAACATGGGGCGGATGTCGTATGACGAGCATGCGATCTGGCTCGGAAATTGGCTGCCGGTACTGGCGGTGTACGATGCCTCTGGCTGGCATCTGGACCCTTATGGACCGGTGGGTGATCCTTTTTATACGGAAACGGCGAATTACCAGGTACAACTGACGATCCCTGCCGGGTACCAATTCGTCAGTACGGCGACGGACCGGAATATAGCGGGAAAAGAGCTTCAGACGGGTGAAATCACCTACAGCTTGCAGGCAAAGCGGGTTCGAGACTTTTCGCTCGTCATTATGGACAACACCTATCAGCATGCGGAGACGCCTGTAGGGAATACATGGGTACGCAGCTGGTGGCGTCAGGGTGATTCGGCGGGACAAGTGAAGCGGAACCACGAAGCGGCGGTGAAAGCCCTCGCATACTTTCAGGCTCAGTTTGGCGCCTATCCGTATCCGGAGTACGATACGGTGAGAATCGGCGGCAATATCAATGGCATGGAGTATCCAGGCATCGTTTTTCTGGACGGCTCCCACTACCAAGGCGATCACCTGTCATCGATCCCCATAGTTGTTCACGAGACGGCCCATCAGTGGTTTTATGGTCTCGTGGGGAACAATCAGGTAGAAGAGGCATGGCTTGACGAAGGCTTGGCAGAATACGCCTCCCTCGCCTTTATGGTAAATGCCTATCCGGAGCTGGCCGGCGAGCAGGTAGTGGGCCGAATGGTCAGAGGGACGACAGGCTTTTATGACAAAAAAGGGCTCAAGCCGTGGATGGCGCTGTCCCGTTTCCCTGATAACGAGAGCTACAGCAATCTGGTCTATTCCCGGACGACGACCATGCTCTGGCTGCTCCGGGAAGCGTGGGGAGAACAGCGTCTTCACGCAATGCTGAGGCGCTTTGTGGCTGCCCATCAGCACGGGATCGCGACGGGGAAAGGATGGGTGGAAGCGCTGACGGCAGAAGCCGGTGAAGATGCCAGCCCATTTATCAAATACTGGCTGCTGCTGGACAGAAGTCAAGAACAGGCGGCGGAGGCCTGGCTGGATCGGCAGCGGGCAGCAAAGCGGTAAGATATGAGGGGGATCGCTCATGAGACGGAAGGGATGGATGCTCCTGGCAGCAGCAGGGGCAGGTTTGACGGCTCTTCTGTTGGCACAGCCGTGGAAGGATCAGGCGAGGGCCGATACCGTGAAGCCGGAGCAGATTCCGGCGCATACGACGTACACCGGAGACGTCCGGATTGATCCGAAAAATCACACCGTTTCCGGGAAGCTGTCTGTTCGATTTTTTTCAACGGACAGTCAGGCGATGTTTCACCTGTACCCCAATGCGTTTCATCCCCAGGCAGATTTGAGCGATCCCAACTGGCAGCAGATTCTCGGAAAGCAGACAGAACCGGGAAGAATGCGGATCATGGATGTCCGTGCAGATGGAAAGACTGCTGCATTTCGGACGGCGGGACCGACGGAGAACATTTTGCAGGTAGCGTTGCCTGAGACTTTGCAGACCAATGGCGGGCAGACGAATGAAAAGCGGCTGACCAATGAAGAGCAGCAAAGCAATGAAGAGCAGCAAAGCAATGAAGAGCAGACCAACGCCAGGCAGACCAGCGATAAGCAAATTACACAAGAGCAAGTAAACCCGAACCAGTCCGATGTCAGGTCCGCTGGAACGGTTCAATCCGGCAAGCAAACCTCCCGCCTGAGGGAAGTAGAGATTGAATTTCAGCTCAAACTCCCTCGCAACAATGGGCGCCTGTCCTACAACGGTCACGCCATGTGGCTGGGCAATTGGCTGCCGATGCTGGCAGTGCGCGAAAAGGGAGAATGGCGGTTGGACCCGTACTATCCGATGGGCGACCCGTTCTATAGCGAGATGGCTCATTACCATCTGAAGGTCCATCTGCCGGAGGGCTACCTTTTGGCGACGAGCGGGACGGAAAGCCAGGCTGTCGTCACGCGGAAACGTCCGCAAAAAGAAGCAGCCTACGAGATTGATGCCTGGAATATCAGGGATTTTGCATTGGTCGTGATGGATGACAGCTACAGGCAGACGACCAGTCAGGTGAACGGGACCACCATCCGGACATGGTGGCAGGAGGGGGACGATCCGGAAACAGTAGCCCGTCTTCACGAGACAGCGGCCGAGTCAATCCGCTATTTTGGCCAGCAGTTTGGCAGGTACCCGTATTCGGAATACGACGTGGTCAAGACAGGAGGCTTTTTCGGAGGGATGGAGTATCCCGGGATTTCCTTTATCCAGGGGGACTTTTTTGTTTCACAATATGGTCCAAACGGGATGGGGACAGCGGTAGTGGCGCACGAAACGGCCCATCAGTGGTTCTACGGTCTGGTCGGGAGCGACGAGATTCGCGAGGCGTGGGTAGACGAAAGCCTCGCCGATTATGCCACGATGGCGTTCCTGGAGGATGGTCCGGTGTCTGGCGGCGGAAGCTATTTGGCCTACCGGAGGGAACGGGCCAGGCAGTCGGATGCCTACGCAAAACAAGGATTGGATGTCTGGCTGCCGCTGGACCGTTTTCCCGACTGGAAGAGCTACAGCGATCTGGTCTATGCCAGAGGCGGGATGATGTGGTGGACACTGCGGTCGGAGTGGGGGAAAGACCGGCTGCATCAAATGTTGCGCGAGTACGTCCAAAACCATCAATACAGCCAGGCAACTGGAGGGGAGCTTGTCAAAATGCTCTCAGAAGCTGCCGGAGAGAATGCGGCGCCGTTTGTCGACTACTGGCTCAGGCTGGATTTGGAAAAAAAGAGCGAGGCGGATGCCTGGATGAAAAGAGGAAGGCTTTCTCGGATGTTCTAAAGGCGAATGTTATTTCATTTACCATTGTTTATCGTTCGGTTTGTCTGTTGACAGTCCAGCTTTTCCCCTGTTACACTAAACATGTTGAAAAAGATAGCAAGCCCAGGCGCTCCTGTTCATGATTGTGAAAGGATCGGTTGGGTTTTGTCGTTGAATGGGCGTGAAACGAGTGGCCAAAGTTCATTTCTATGTGAAGCAGTGGCCCCGTTTTCTATGATAAGATAGGACATTGACGGAAGAGGGGCGAAGTAGACAATGGTCAAACCGTTGGTTGGTGTCATCATGGGCAGTACGTCGGATTGGGAAACGATGCAGGATGCCTGCGCTATTCTGGAGGAGCTGCAGGTTCCGTATGAAAAGAAAGTGGTATCCGCTCACAGAACGCCTGACTTGATGTTTGCCTATGCCGAAGGGGCGAAGCAGCGGGGGCTGGAAGTCATTATCGCGGGAGCGGGCGGTGCGGCCCATCTGCCCGGCATGGTGGCAGCGAAGACCGAACTCCCTGTCATCGGCGTTCCGGTCAAATCGTCTACCTTGAACGGACTAGATTCTCTGCTCTCGATCGTCCAGATGCCGGGCGGTGTACCAGTGGCTACCGTTGCCATCGGCAAAGCCGGTGCAGTCAACGCGGGACTGCTGGCCGCGCAAATTCTCGGGATCAAGTACCCCGAAATTCAGGAGCGCTTCGTGGCCAGAAGAGAGGCCGTGCGCGACAAGGTATTGGGGGATAGTGATCTGGCATGATGAAACGAACCGAGACACTACCGAAACAGAACAATCCGATAAAGCCCGGAGCGACCATTGGCATTTTGGGCGGAGGTCAATTGGGACGCATGATCGCACTTGCTGGACGAGCCATGGGCTATCGATTCGTTACGCTGGACCCGACGGAGGATGCGCCGTGCGGACAGACCGCAGACAGACAAATTGTCGCCCGCTACGACGATGTGGAGGCGGCTTTGGAGCTTGCCCAGGCGAGCGATGTCATCAGCTACGAATTTGAAAACGTGGACGCGCAGGTGGCCGAGGTGCTGGAATCCCGTTCCTATGTGCCACAGGGAAGCCGCCTGCTGCGCATTACGCAGCATCGCATTCGCGAGAAGACAGCGATCCGCGATCTGGGCATCCCGGTCGCGCCGTTTCGCGTCGTCGACAGCGCAGACAGCCTGCGGCAGGCCGTAGGGGAACTGGGCTTGCCAGCGGTGATGAAGACGGCAACCGGCGGATACGACGGGAAAGGACAGTGGGTATTGCGGTCCATGGACGAGATTGACACAGCGTACGAAACGCTTTCCAAAGCAGGGACAGAGCTGATCGTGGAAAAATTCGTCCCCTTTGTCATGGAGCTGTCCGTCATCGCCGCCCGCAATCCATCCGGCGAGCTGGCTGTATTCCCGGCGGCGGAAAACGTGCATGTGGACAATATTCTGCACCTCTCCATCGTACCGGCCCGCGTTCCCGAAGAGGTGCGCGTACGGGCTGAAGAGATCGCCCGCACCATCGCGGAAAAGCTCGACGTGGTCGGACTGATCGCCGTCGAGATGTTTCTTTCAGCAAACGGGGAACTCTATGTAAATGAACTGGCGCCTCGCCCGCATAATTCCGGACACTATACGATGGACGCCTGCGTCACATCGCAATTCGAGCAGCATGTGCGGGCCGTCTGCAATCTGCCGCTGGGATCGACGGAGCTCTTGTCACCGGTGGTCATGGCCAATATACTGGGAGAGCACCTGGAGCCTGTGCTGGAGCGGATCGAACGCCTGCCCCGTACCGCCAAGCTGCATCTGTACGGCAAAGCGGACAGCAAGCCCAAGCGGAAAATGGGCCATATCAACGTACTGGCGCCCACAGTGGAAGAGGCGCTGGCAGAAATCGAACGGCTGGAAATATGGACGAATAAAGCGGAGGGACAACAATGATCGAACGTTATTCAAGACCGGAGATGCGTGCCATCTGGACAGAGGAAAACAAATTCAAGGCATGGCTGGAAGTAGAGATTCTCGCTTGCGAAGCGTGGTCCAAGCTGGGCGTCATCCCCGCCGAAGACGTGAAAAAGCTGCGTGAAAACGCCGGCTTTGACATCAAGCGTATTTATGAAATCGAGGAAGAAACCCGTCACGACGTGGTGGCCTTTACCCGTGCTGTGTCGGAGACGCTGGGCGAGGAGAAAAAATGGGTCCACTACGGCCTGACCTCTACCGATGTCGTCGATACGGCACTCTCCTATCTGATTCGCCAGGCAAACGAGATTCTGGAAAAGGACCTGGAGGACTTCATTCAGATTTTGGCAGACAAGGCCCGGGAGCACAAGGATACCGTCATGATGGGCCGCACCCACGGCGTCCACGCGGAGCCGACTACGTTCGGGCTGAAGCTGGCGCTCTGGCACGAGGAAATGAAGCGGAACCTCGCCCGTTTCCGCTCGGCGAAAAAAGAAATCGCGTACGGCAAAATCTCCGGCGCTGTCGGCACCTACGCCAACATCGACCCGTTCGTCGAGAAGTACGTATGCGAGCAGCTTGGCCTGGAACCGGCGCCAATCTCCACCCAGACCCTGCAGCGCGACCGTCATGCGGAGTACATGGCGACACTGGCTTTGATCGCCACCTCGCTGGACAAGTTTGCCACCGAGATTCGCGGTTTGCAAAAAAGCGAGATGCGCGAGGTGGAGGAGGCTTTCGCCAAGGGCCAAAAAGGCTCTTCCGCGATGCCGCACAAGCGCAACCCGATCGGCTGCGAGAACATCTCCGGTCTGGCCCGCGTGATTCGCGGACATATGCTCTCCGCCTACGAGAACGTTCCGCTCTGGCATGAGCGCGACATCTCCCATTCGTCGGTCGAGCGCGTCATTTTGCCGGATGCAACACAACTTCTGAACTACATGCTGCGCCGCTTCATGAACATCGTGAAAAACCTGACTGTATTCCCGGAAAACATGAAGCGCAACATGGACCGCACATTTGGCCTGATCTACTCGCAGCAAGTAATGCTGAAGCTGATCGAAAAGGGCATGAGCCGCGAACAGGCTTACGACACCGTACAGCCGCGGGCGATGCAGGCATGGGAAGAGCAGCGTTCCTTCCGAGCGATTTTGGAGGAGGACGAGACCGTGACCTCGACGCTGAGCAAGGAAGAGCTGGATGATTGTTTCGATTACCGCTACCATTTGAAGCATGTGGATACGATTTTCCAGCGGTTAGGCTTGATTTGAAAAAGAACAAAGTGATTTGAAGACCTGACATAATAAAGAAGAAGGATAAAGACACTCCTGATCAGCAGCCATTGGGTAACCAGTAAGCCACTGCTGCGTTAAGGGGTGTTTTTCATGTTTTAAACGTTCTCTGGCAAAAGGATTTCATCCCGTACATGGTGGGATGATTAAAATCTAGCAAGGATATGTCGAAAAATGATAGAAATTGTAAATAAATGAATAGATTCAATTTATTTACAATTCAGTATTTTTGTACTAGTATAAAAATCAGGGAGGTGAATCATCATGTTCCAAAAAATTTCCAATCTGTTTGGCGTGTCGCCAATGTACGTGCCTTGCGCTGACTCCGGCTTCATTGCTGGCCCGAAGTATGTTTGCGAGTATGTCACTTGGTCCGGTTGCCAAACTACGGGAAACAAAACCTACATCAAGTACACATACGACACCAGAAATGGCGAACGGTGTTCGGAGTCAAAGGTAAGATGCTGCTAGATTTGATTGGATGAGCAAGAGTTGACAGATTTGCTTTCATAGGGAAATTTCATAAGTTGCATTGCTGATGAAAAGGAGAGCCTTCAGATGTGGCCTCCTTTTCATCATTGGCAAGTGGCAACAGCCATTCTTTTGGGGGTAGACATGATCGCTGCGTATATAGGTTTAGCCTTGGGATGGACTCTTTTATCGCTGAATATCTTAAACTATGTAAAAAGATTGAAGCTGGAGATTTCCTACCTTCCGGAACCTGCACAGCAAACGAAAACCGTGAATCACTCTGTAGGCATGCCGATCCATGACGCGATTGAGCTGCCTGATGTCGTAAAAGATACGTACGCGGTCCTTTTGGTTTCATCGCCTACCTGCCATCCTTGTCATGAGGCGTTGGCTGAATTTTTGAAAGAGAATCGGAGTCTGCAAATTCCGTTTGTCTGCCTGGCGGAAGCAGATCAGGCTGATTACTTTGAAAAATTCCGGGCCGACTATAGCAAATGGGCCGAGATTGTTCCGGTCAAGGAAGCGGTTCTAAAAAGATTGGGCATCACGAGGTTTCCCACTTTCTTTGTCATCGATCCAAAAGGGGTTATACAGCGCGAGTTTCTGCTGGTTCATTTTTTGGTGAAGTATGTCGAACAAATTCGCGTCAGCCTTGAGACAGGTGGAAAAGATGGACAATAAATATCTTGCCAAGGCATTACGGTACGTGTGGCAAAAAGGAAAGTGGTGGCTCTTCCTATCTGTCACACTGAGCGTCGTAACCGGTTGTTTCCCGTTTCTCACCTTATGGGTGTCAAAGGAACTGATCAACGAGGTCACACGGTTTATTCAAAGCAGCACGAAGGAATACGCACTTTTGCTCTTGTTGTTGGTTGGACAATTCATGCTGAGTATTCTATCATCAGCAGTTAAAAATATTCGGGAATACCTGGATAAGAAAATGGAATGCACGTTGGATTTCGACGTGCAGCAGATGATTTTGGACAAAACCTCGTCTGTTCCGGTCATGTATTTTGACCTGCCCGACTACCATGATCATCTGCAGCGCATCTCGGGCGGGGGAGCCAGATTTTTATCTCCGGTGCGAAGTGTCATTGATATGTTGCAAGCCGGCATCAGCTTGTTTTCCTACGCGCTTTTTTTGATTGTGATCGATTGGCGCCTGGTGATCCTGAGTCTGGTGGCTACGATCCCTATCTTTTATATCCAGGCGAAGTTCGGCCAGAGGAGATATCGCCTGCATCTCAAGCAAAGCCCGGTAGCCCGTGCGGCAGATTACTACAAGTATCTGTTGCAGGATCGCAAGTCGGCAAAGGAAATCAGATTGTTCGGCCTGGCTTCTTTTTTTCGCGAGAGATGGGCGGAAAAATTTATGCAGAACACGGGAGAAACGCTTCGCCTGGAAAAGAAGCAGCAGGGCTCCGAAGTGGGCTTGGAGGCGTTTTCCGCTTTCTTTTACATGGGAATTGCTGTCTCGGTCATATGGCTGGCCCGGACAGCAAAAATGAACATTGGCGAATTCGTCGCAATCATACAGGCGGTCCAGGGGGCGCAGGAAACGTTCACGAGAATTTCCATGCTGTTTGCCAAACTATATGAAGAAAAGCTGTTTATCAAGGACTTCTATCAATTTTTTGAGCGCGAGGATGAGAGAATCCTGATTGCTGCCGGAAACGAGCCTTTTCCGTCCACGATCCGGCAGGGGATCACATTCAATCAGGTCTCCTTTCGCTATGTACAGGGTGATAAAGAGGTTCTTTCCGACATTTCCTTTCATATCCACCCGCATGAAAAAATTGCGATTGTCGGTCAGAATGGCTCGGGGAAAACCACATTGGTAAAGTGCCTGATGGGGCTTTATCCTCCTACGAGCGGGCAAATCAAAATCGATGGCAGAAGCATTGCGGACATCGACGAAAATGAGCTGCATAAAAATATCACTGTAATTTTCCAGGATTTTATTCGCTATGATCTGTCGGTTCGCGAAAATATCGCGATTGGCAACATCGCGGGGATAGATGATCTGGACCGCATCCGAAAAGTTGCAGAGCTGAGCGGGGCGGACGCCTTCATTCGCCAGCTTCCGGAAGGGTATGAGACTTACTTGGGCAGGCTGCTCGCCGACGGGGAAGACCTCTCCGGCGGGCAATGGCAGAAGGTGGCGCTGTCGCGGGCGCTTTTTCGTGACAGTCAAGTAGTCATTCTGGACGAACCGACAGCGGCGCTGGACCCGATCGCGGAAATGGATATTTTCAGCAAGTTCAAGCTGCTTACGGAAAACAAAATCGCGATTTTTATTTCCCACCGGATGGCCGCCTCGAGGATGGCAGACCGAATCATCGTCATGAAGGAAGGGAAAATCGTCGAAATGGGCACCCACGAGGAATTGATGGCGCTTGGACAGGAGTATTACCAGATGTACCAGATGCAGGCGCAATGGTTCTCATCGGAAAGGGAAGGGGAAAGGGAGGCAGTCGGGTGGACGAGCTGACATTTGTGTTGCGAGTGTTTCTTGGCACGCTTTTTTTAAGTACAGGCATGAGCAAGTGGAAAAACATGCAGGAGCATAGCGTGATCGTGAAAGAGTATCGCATTCTTCCCGCCTCTTCCATCCATTTATTCGTTCGTGCGGAGACAGCGGTAGAGCTTTTGGCGGGGGTATTGCTGTTTTTGGGGTTGTTCCAAACGTTTGGCGCTTCTCTTGCCGTTCTGTTGCTGATCCTCTATTCGTTTGCGATTGCCCTGAATTTGTTTCGCGGACGAAGAGAGATTTCATGCGGCTGCGGCGGTGTGGCTGGCAATCATCGCATTTCGTGGCTTTTGGTTGTTCGCAATCTGCTGTTGATGCTGCTGGCAGGGTGGGTGTTTTTTTCACCGTCCCAATGGGGCAGCATCGAAAGCTTGTGGATAGGCGAGGTTAGCCGGTTATTCAACCTCTCCGTTATCCAAAATGTGCTGATGGCGTGGGTGGCCTTGTTGTTTCTTGCGATGATCAACGGGGTTTGGGAAATATATGCCAAGGTTCGGCTCTTTTTGCGGAGGCAGTAAGCAGAGAAGGGGGATCAAAATGAATAGTCTGGCGATCTCGAATGTATTGCTGTGGGTTGTTGTGTTTGTTCAATCCATCATCTTGCTTTTCTTTATTCGGTTGGTCGTTCAATTTTTAAACCGGTTTCGAATCAGCGACAAACAGGTGGAAATGGCGTCCTTATCCATTGGCGGTTCAGCGCCGTTCTTTCGGGAAAAAAATCAGCAGGGAGACATCGTCGAACTGAATGATCAACAGATAGCACAAACATTGCTGCTTTTTACCAACGATCATTGCGGGACCTGCAAGGCTGTCATATCGGAGCTGCAGCATGTGAGAAACCAGTATCCGCATGTGAGGATTATTGTGGTCGCAAACCCGATCTACTATGAAAAGGGCATGGAGATTCCGGAGGGTATTCATCTCATCCGTTCAGAGGAGATCATGCAGAAATACCAGATTCATATCGTTCCGACTGCTATTTTGGTCGGTGAAAACAGAATGATCCGTGACATCAAGCAAGTGAAAGACTATCGGGATATCGAATCCATGTTCAATATGCCAGTCGTTAAAGTGGGTTAGGAAGAACGGTCGCGGACTTGTCCGGCTGTTGCATGGATCAAAGGAAACCAGGTGGATCAACCTTCCATACATAAGAGGCGCTCCCGACTGCATTCTCGGGAGCGTTCACCATTTCTGCCACAAGAGCAGGACGAATAAGGTATTTACAATTTCTGGGGATTGGACTACTCTGCTATTACATGGAAATGAAACAGATGGAAAACAGGTTCCGTATGTGAGCAGTACCTTTGCTTACCGCAATGACCCGATGAAGAGCAATCCGCACGATAAAACCGCATCGGCTTTCCGGAAAATGCGACCTGAAAGCTACAGATGAAAAAGCAGAGGAGTGTGACGCCATGACCATGACCATCCAAATCAAAAACCTTGCCAAAACCTATAGCGGAGACGGAGTAGCAACCACCGCGCTCCGCGATGTAAATCTTACCCTGCATCATAAAGAGTTTACGGCCATCGTCGGTCCGTCAGGCTCCGGAAAATCCACCCTGCTGCAACTGATCGGAACGCTCGACGTGCCTACTGCAGGGACTATTTTCTACGACGATGTGGATGTCAGCAAGCTGAGAGGAAATGCGCTGGCCGACTTCCGTTTTGCCCAGATCGGCTTTATATTCCAGCACTTTCATCTGCTCCCGACGCTAACGGCTTTGGAGAATGTCATGTCCCCCTTGTTTCCGCGAAAAGTCGGCTACGACAAAAAGGGCAGGGCACAGGAGCTGCTTGATTGGGTGGGCCTATCGCATAAACAGAATGCCTTGCCCTCTCAATTGTCCGGTGGCGAGCAGCAGCGTGTGGCAATCGCCCGGGCTTTGGTCAATCGGCCGAAATGGCTGCTGGCCGACGAACCGACAGGCAATCTCGATTCGAACAACGGGGAGATGGTCTTTCAACTGTTGCGAAAATATCAGCAGGAGCATGGAAGCGGGATTGTCTTTGTCACCCATGACGAGCATTTGGCTGGCCGGACCGACCGGAGGATCGAAATGCGGGATGGCAGTATGATAGCCGACACGATGAGGTGAGCTCATGATTCGTTATATATGGAAAAACTGGTGGCGCCACCCGGAGCGCTTTCTTTTGCTGCTCGTCGGCATGCTCATCATCAGCTCGACGCTCAGCTATTTTGTGGGCGTCACCGAGAGCAACAACGGGACAACCCAGGAAATTTTGCAAAAGCGCTGGAAGGCCGCGTACCATATCGTGGTTCGGCCGGAAGGGACACGCAGCGTGACGGAACAGGACCAACTGCTGGAGCCGAATTATTTGAACGGGTTGTACGGGGGGATCAGTCTTGACGACTACGCCTGGATCAAGAGTTTGCCGGACGTGGAGGTTGCCGCTCCGCTTGCGCCGATTGGCTATTCGGGGACCACATTTACGTATGGAAAAGTAATTGAAAAGCCAAAAGAGCCGGGGATTTATCGCCACGTTATGGTAACCTACAGTAACGACGGAGTGCATGTCATTCCTTCAGTTGAACGTACCCGATATTATACAAATGGACTTTGGAGTATGCCCGGTGACGAAGAAGAAACACGCCGACTTTATGGTGTAGAGTCATGGATCCTCGATCTCTGGGGATTTTTCAATCAACTTCTGGTGGGCATTGATCCCGTGGAAGAAGCGCGTTTGGTCGGATTGGACCAGGCTGTCATGCCAATCGGGGAAAGCCGCTATTTCACAGAGAAAGACAAAGCGGAGACGGACGATGCCGGGGAAGGGCAGAAGGTGACCAAGCTCCCTATTTTGATGAGCAACCGGATAGACGCCGATTTCAGTTTTGTGAGCAGATATGAACGATTGAAGCTGCCGTTTTCCACCAGGGAAGAGGCCGACCAGACCATGAAGGAGGTCGCGAGCAAGGGCGGCGCGTCGTATCTGGATCAGTTAGAGACGGAAGGAGAGCCGATCGAATACGCCTTCGGTTCCAAAGAAGCCCATGCACTGCTGTTCGCAAGTCTTTCGGGAGTTGACAGCCAAACGGGAAAACCGTTTCTCCGCTATCAAAATAACAATCGCTGGGCCTACATGAGCAACACGCTAAATGATAAGCCGGGCCCGCTTGCATTTGAAAAGACAGCCAGTCCCTATCCGGAGCGCTGGAACTACGCTTATGGCGTAAAAGCTGTCAAGCCGGAGATTCCCAAGGACATACAAGAGTTTTACGGGTACATGCCGGACGATTTCCGCTATTCCTTTCGCCCTTTCCGGTTCGTGGACAATTGGAACTGGAGCCACCTGATCGAGCCGTATTGGGTAGGCTTTTACGACCCGGAGAAGCTGGCCATTTCCAAAGATCCGATTGACGAGCTGCCGATGGAAACGTATCGGCCTGCGGAGGCTCGCCTGGTCCTGGACAAAGACGGAAGGCCGGTGAATCCGCCTGTTTCCGTTCGTCCTTCGCTCAACCCGTTTGGTTTGCTCACCAATCCGCCCCTGATGCTCACGACCATTGATGCAGCGGCACAGCTGATGGGAGACAAGCCGATCGCATCGATTCGGATCAAGGTAAAGGGAGTGGAGGGTGTCAGCGAAGCCAGCCAGCAAAAGCTGGAGGAAGTGGCCAGGGAGATTGAGCAGCGAACCGGGCTGATCGCCGACATTACGCTTGGTTCCTCGCCGCAGCCTGTCCTTGTGCATGTTCCCGCCAACGGCAGCTATCCGGCAATGGGCTGGATCGAGCAATTTTTTGTGAAGCTGGGCAGCGTGTTTACGCTCTTTCGCGAGGTTTCGCTTGGCTTCTCCGGCATCATGGGCATTGTCATGCTGATGGCTGTCACCTACGTTTTCGCGACCAACCTGGTGACGCTGTACGCCCGTACCAACGAATTCGGACTGTGGCTGGCAGTCGGGTGGCGTCCCGGGCACGTGGCAGGAATCCTGTTTCTGGAGGCTTGCCTCTTGGGAGGCATTGTGACTCTCATCAGTTGGGCCATTGTCGGGATGATTGTTCTGCAGCAGGGAGCAAACGTTCCATTAGAGCGTGTGATCGGCATCGGTTTGTGCGGGATCGTTATTTACGTACTGGCCGCAATTCCGGCTGCTTTTTTCGTGAGCAGGGTATCCCCGTTGGTGCTCATGCGGACGGGAGAGCTAAAGCCGGGTTCACGCCGCCTGATTCGGGTGCAAAGCAGCTTCTCGCTGGCGCTTGGCCAATTGCTGCTTCGCTTTCGCCGCAGCCTCCTTTCCGTGTTTGCCATCGCGGTGCCGACCGGTCTTTTGGTGTTTTTCGGCTTCGTCACTTTCCGCCTGCAAGGGATGATGTATACGTCATGGCTCGGGCAATATGTGGCAGTGGAGATCGGACAGGAGCACTACGTGGCGATGGTGCTCGCGCTGGTGATAGCGGTGTTGACGACAGCGGAAATCATTTGGCAGAACGTCATGGATCGAAAAGCGGAGCTGCTGCTGCTCAAAGCGATGGGCTGGCGCAACGGAGCGATATTCCGCCTGATTCTATCGGAAGGGCTGCTCTGCGGGCTATTGGCGGCCATCGGCGGGATCGGGCTGGGAGTGCTCGTGATCGCCGTGCTGTATCGGCAGTTTCCGGCGGAAGACATGTGGCTCTTGCTCAGTGCCGGGCTGATTCCCGTCCTGGTAGGGGTGCTTGGGGCTATATTTCCAGCCGTCATGGCCGTGCGGTTCCGTCCGGCAGAAGGGCTGCGCGGTTCCCAGAAAAACCGCAGGCGGACAGAGCGTGTGCTGCGCGTCATGATGGCAGTGCTCCTCATCGGCAGTGTGGCCGGGGCGACGATCAGCGCGATTCGGCTGTGGCAAGCGTCTTCGACTGAGCAAGGGGCAGAGCCCGGGCAAGCACCCGGTGAACAGCCAGTGCCATCTGCAAATCCAGACCCGGCACAGGGAGGGTCCAATCAGGGGAAAGAGGGAACGGGGACGCCGCCTAAGCAGGAGAAAGCAGCTGGCGACCTGACCGGCTTTGCTCCCGAGCCCGTACCGGAGGGCAGCAAGGCCAGCTACCAATTGTTTTTCCGCATGGACAAATCAAGAAGGTTTGCGGCGAAAGCGGACATACGGGTGGAGAACCTCTCCAAAGATAACTGGGATCAGCTGGTGTTTTACTTTATCCCCAACGTTTTTACGAAACAAAACAAGCCTGAAGCGGTGAAGGGCACTGCCGATGTGAGCATTGACAAGGTCGAGCTGGATCAAAAGCAGGCGGCATACCAGCTTTCCTCCGATACACTGGCGATCCCGCTGGATAAGAAAATGGCTCCGGGCGAAGTCAGGACGGTGCACGTATCGTACTCGTTTACTGTGCCGGAAGAAGGACTGCGCTTCGACAAAATGGGGCAGCGCTATTTTCTGGCCCAGGCTTATCCGATGCTCGCCACGTACCGCAATGGCTGGAACAAGCAAGAGTACCGGATCAACGGGGAGTCTTATCATACAGGCTACTCCGACTTCACCGTTTCCTACGATCTGCCGCCCGGCTATCAGTTCGTCAGCTCCTCGGACGAAGACCCGGCGGAAGCACGGCAAAGCGGCGAGGTTGCCATTTCACGCGTCCGGGAAGCATTTGCGGCCGTGGTCAAAGATGTCACGTCCATTTCGGAAACGGTGGATGGCGTACAGATACGCGTCATCGGCGAGGAGGCAAATCGGCAGAAAATGGAGGAAGCCCTGCGGACAGCGGCGGAAGCGGTTCCGTTTTTCTCAGAGAAAATCGGCAAGTACCCGCACAAGCAGCTGGACATTCTGCTCGATGGCAGGGTGGATATGGAGTATCCCGGAGTGGTCGCGGTAGCCGCGAACAAGACCGGCTCGTCGCTGGAGCATACCGTCGTCCACGAGATCGGGCACCAGTGGTTCTACGGCATGATCGCCAATGACGCCTATCATGACAGATGGCTGGATGAAGGCTTGACCGAGCTGGCTTCCGCGATGTTTTTCCTCGACTACCGGAAGCAATCGGAGGACGAAGTGTTTGCCGCCATGAAACAGGCCGCCCGAGCTGCCGTTGATAAACCGTCAAACCTGCCGCTGGACCAATACGAGGGCGAAACCTATGCTTATTTCTACTCCGTGCCGCCCCTGCGTCTATGGGAGCTGATCTCCACCTATGGCACTGCAGAGGACGGCTGGCGTTTTCTGAAGGCCTACTGCGAGCGGTATTCCTACCAAGAGGTGGATACAAAGGAGTTTGTCCGGTTCGCCACAGCGTATTTTCCGGTGACGGAGACGTATTTTGCGGAGTGGCTCAAGCTTTGAGAAGGTTGTCTTAAGGCAATGTGAAGGAATAAAAGAAAAATATAAACACCCCCGGCAAATGTCGGGGGTAATGTTGACGTTAATACCAGTATGCTTTGCAATTGTTGGAGGTGTCTTTGGTACCAAGGGACACCTCCTTTGCTTTACATTCTGGCGTTGCTATGACAGCTCAAAAAATTGGTTGCAGGCACTAATCTGTATTGTTCTAAAAGGGTGCCTCTTCTACAACAAACCAGTTATCTTTGCCTAGTATCTGTAAAATCGGCTCAATAGACTCTTCTGTAAATTCCTCCAGATTCAACTCCTTCACTACTTCAAAGGGCTTGACATAGAATCGGCCATTCTCATCTTGAACGTATGCTAGGTATTTTCTATCTACTACCTGTTTGCCAATTTGATATTCGAAGTCATACCATCCAATCTTCTTAATCTTTTGAGTAAGAGTAGTAATTTCTGTGGCTGTTTCCAACCATTGGAGCATACTTTTTTTCTCATTTTCTTCAAACCATATCGCGGCTAATTCCGGCTGGGCTTTTATAGAGTCTGAATTGTAAATATGCTCCTGTATGGCGTGTAAGTTTGTCCCCGGAAATTGACTTGCCAAGGATTGGGCGGGTGTCTCTTGTGGGGCATTATTTGGTGTAGTTTCTTGGGAAGTGCAGCCCGATAGGAACAGTACGAATATGAAAATTAGCAAGAGCTTACTTTTCACAGATATTACCTCCCTCATATTGAAAACACCCCTCGCTTATAGCGAAGGGCATGCCTTATTAACTCAATCCCAGTCTGCTCCCCAATATGATTTGAAGAGACTCTGGAACAAATAGTTTCCTCCTTTAATATTTGGAAGTTGCTTAATATCCAGGGTATGAGGCGTGTATTTATAGAGAGCCCATGTTCCATAATTTTTAACCCAGATGTAGTTTTTATAAGTGACACCATTGGAGGTTTTGGTGCTTCCGTAATTGATGTTTTCAAACAGAACGGGGTAACTACCGCCTGGAGATTGATACCACAAATCCTTAAACAGTTTTGTTCCTTTATCGATCTGAATATCAAAACCGCTGGTTCCCTTCAAATCTCCACCATCAGTGGCACCGTACCCCATCGCGTAGTAAAAACGGCGAGACGAGTATGGTTCGCTTCCGGGCTTTGCGGAAACAAGGCTTTGCTCTTTTTGGAGGGTGACAATAACCACTTTCGGATTCATTCTGTGTGTTTGCGCAGCGTCGTAGATAGCTTTGGATGGAAGGATGGTTTTGTTGGTATTATAAACTTTTCCGTTGGAATCTTTCCTCCAAATTTGCACAGGATCCTTCAAAATGGAACCCTTCTCTTCAAAAAACGACTGAATCTCCCTTTCTGTCATAGAGTTATGGTTGATAAATTTGTCTGATGCACCTGATGAGCAGGGGCAAGAACCAGGAACTAGGTTGTTCATAAGGACTCCATTCACAAAATAATCTTCGTAGGTGGTTTTACTTTCGATATGTAAGGAGTCTTCATCGTTTGGTTTGTTTTCCAGATTGATCTGGTTGTCCAATTTTTCTTTCTCACGGTCTTCGTGATCGAGGGTTGTAAATTCCGGAAAATTATAATCGCTCTGAGAAAGACTATGAGTAAAAAGTTCCTTTCCGTTTTCATACTCGGTTATTTCGACGAAGTTGTCCCGCTTTTTGTATCTTTGTGTTCTCCCTTTGTTATCCACGGATTCAGTCATGATCCCGTTTTGATAATGATAAGTCACTTCAAGCCCATCGGCATGAAACTCTTTTTCGATTTTTCCGTCTTCATCGTAAAGCATAATATTTACGCTTTGTTTCGTTGCGAATTGTGGGAGATCCTCAAATGTTGAGGGGGTATCTTTGGCTAGAATCGGTGTACTGCTAAACAAGGAGCTTGCGGAAAGGCCCACTGCTAGTAAAGAGAGTAACGATGCTTTCAAAAAGTTATTTCTCATTAGTACCATCCTTTCAAATATTTTACAAAAATAAATTAACATATTTGCATCATAAAAGAATGTCGCTTTTTGTCATTCACACAGATTTCACGTTTGCGTTTTTAAGCTTCCTCAGCTTAACAGTGATTTCTTTAAGCCCCATGCAAGCGAGTGTCCAAGGAGAATCCCAGTTTGTGAAGTGGAATAACTCTCCGGCCTTCAACGCAGCTCCCACCTTACAAAACTGTAAGGAAGATGAAATGTAACTCGATGGTTCCAATCTCCCGGGCCTTTTACAATAAAGACAATTCATACGAACCTTCATACAGGAAAAAACGAACATACGGGAGCAAGGACCATGAATACTGTGAGAAAACTTGAGTCAACCGACCACGGGCACATATATGAAGAATATTCGGCGAAAATTTACCGCTATTTCCGCTACCGCGTCCGCAATGTTTGGGACGTGGAGGACTTGACGACGACTGTGTTTGTCAAGGTGTACTCCAAGCTCGACCAGTACGACGGACGCCATCCTTTCGGGGCATGGATTTTCCGGATCGCCCACAATACATTGATCGACTACCTGCGCAAAAAACGGGAATATCCGGCGGACCAAGAGGTGTTCTCCAGCCTGGTCACAAGCGAAAAGCTGCCGGAGGAACGGGTATTGAACCAAGAGTCTCATGAAGACCTGTGGAAAAACGTTAAGACGCTGACAGCCGACCAGCGAAATGTAATTTCACTTCGGTACCTGGCCGATTTGAGGATGAACGAAATTGCCGAGATTCTCGGAAAGACGGAAGCGTCAGTAAAAATTCTGCATTTCCGCGGGATCAAAAAGCTGCAAAAAATGATGTCTCGTGTATGAGAGAACGGGAGGCAGCATAGAAAAAACGGGATGGATCACAGGATCTGTCCCGTTTTTTGGAGTTTTTTAAAAAAGGCTGGGATCGGATGGGAGTCGATTCTCGCAACCCATACAGTTGGCTTCGTTCATTGGGGGCTCATCCGATTTTTTGGTATAGTAAAAATAGAGATGACGGAAGTGAGGCGGATGATCAATGTCGACAATCATGATCGTGGAAGACGATCCGAAGATTAACCAGCTGCTTCAAGGGCAGTTGGAAAAATACGGGTACCAAACGATAAACGTGGACCATTTTGACCGGGTGATGGATGTATTTTCCCAGGGCCAGCCTGATTTGGTCCTGCTGGATGTCAATTTGCCCAAGTTTGACGGGTTTTACTGGTGCCGCCAGATTCGCCAGGTGTCGAACTGTCCGATCCTGTTCATTTCCGCGCGGGAAAGCAAGATGGATCAGGTGATGGCATTGGAGAATGGAGCGGACGACTACATTACCAAGCCGTTTGATTACGATGTCGTACTGGCGAAGATTCGCAGTCAGCTGCGGCGCGCTTACGGGATGTACGCTCCCCAGGAAACGGAGCGAACCGTTGAGGTAGCAGGCTTGCGGCTGTTTTTGGAGCGGATGGAATTGATGATGGGGGACGAAAAAGTAGAGCTGAGCAAAAAGGAAGCACTGCTTCTGGAGGCGCTGCTCAATCAATATCCCCGGGTGGTCAGCCGCGAGCGCCTGTTGGAAAAGCTGTGGGATGAGCAGTTCGTCGATGAAAATACGCTCAACGTCTACATCACGCGTGTGCGCGGCAAGCTGAAGGAGCTGGGGCTGGACGGGGCGATTGAAACTGTCCGCGGCTCCGGGTACCGCCTGAAGGTCACGTGGGAGGATGCGGAATGAAGCTGTTCTTGCGCGACCAATGGGCATTTCTGGCGATGTTTTTCATTCAGCTCTTCCTCTTGATCCTGATTTTCGGCCTGGACGGCTACTGGAATCCTTCTTTGATCAGCTATGCGATTTTCCTGTGCATTTTTTTCGCCGGGTGCTTTTTAGTGATCCGCTATCTGGCCAACCGGTACGTATACAAGCGGCTGAGCACGCCAATTCGAAACCTCGAGGAACTGACGCTGACGCATGGCAATGCTCCGCTCGGACAGGCGATGGATCAAACGTTCCAAAACCAGTACCGGCTCTTCAAAGAGCAGCTCCATACGTATGAGACCAAGCAGCGGGACCATACGACCTTTATCCAGCAGTGGGTCCATCAGATGAAAACCCCGATTTCTGTCATTCACCTCCTGCTGCAGGACGATGACGATCCGCGGATTGAAAGCGTGCGTGAAGAAGTGGACAGGATCAAAAGGGGGCTGGAGACGGTTCTGTACAGCGCCAGGTTGGACCGTTTTGAGCAGGATTACCTGATCGAGCCGGTGTCTCTCAGAAAGCTGGCGCAGAGCGTTGTGTCGGAGAACAAGCGGCTGTTTATACGCAATCAGGTGTATCCCGAGCTGGCTGTAGATGAACACTTGGTGGTAGAGTCGGATGAAAAATGGCTCTCCTTTGTGCTAAACCAGCTGTTGACGAATGCAGTGCGCTACTCGGACAAAAAGGGCAGCAAGGTGACGATCCGCTCGTATACCAGGGGACAGCTTGCAGTCCTGGAGGTAGAGGACAGCGGTATCGGCATTCCGCCGGAGGATATCCAGCGCGTGTATCAACCGTACTTCACCGGAGAAAACGGCCGCAAGTACGCGGAGTCGACCGGTATGGGGCTTTACTTGGTGAAGGAGATCTGCGGACGCCTTCATCATTCCGTAGAGCTGGAGTCGGAGGTTGGTGTGGGAACAAAAGTCCGCATCGTCTTTTCGGCTGTTGTGCCAACCTTACAAGAACGTAAGCTGGATGAAAGCTAATTCGATGGATGAACATGCGCGCTTTCCGTATAGTGGTAAGCAGTAAAGGATGCTACCTAATCTATAAGATCAGGCATGAAATGAAAGGAGAAGCGCACATGGATATGCTGCATGTAAAGCGCCTCAGCAAAATATACGGCGGCAGGGTCACGTATCGGGCGTTGACCGACATCGACTTTACAATTAAAAAAGGGGAGTTCGTCGGCATCATGGGTCCGTCCGGAAGCGGGAAAACCACGCTTCTGAACATGATTTCGACGATTGACTCCCCGACATCGGGCGAGGTGCTGCTCAATGGCACCAATCCGCATGAATTGAAACGGAACCAGCTTGCCTTGTTCCGCAGAAGAGAGCTGGGATTTGTCTTTCAGGACTTCAATCTGCTCGATACGCTGACAGTTGGCGAAAACATCGTGCTGCCGCTGACCCTCGACGGCAAAAGCGTCGCTGAAATGGACGAAAAGCTTCAGACCGTCGCGGAAAAGCTCGGGATCGTGGACATTCTGGAAAAGCGGACGTACGAAATATCGGGAGGCCAGCGTCAGCGGACAGCCATCGCCCGGGCGATTATTCATACGCCCTCCCTCCTGCTGGCTGACGAGCCGACCGGCAACCTAGACTCCAAAGCATCCCGCAACGTGATGGAAACATTGGAGACGATCAACAAAAACGACGGCACGACGATGATGATGGTCACGCATGACCCGCTTGCGGCCAGCTATTGCCACCGCGTCATCTTTATCAAGGACGGCCAGCTACACAACGAGATGTATCGCGGAGAAAGCAGACAGGCATTCTTCCAGAAAATCATCGATGCGCTGTCGCTTCTGGGAGGGAATACGCATGACCTTTCGTCAATTCGCGTTTAACAACGTTTCCCGGAACAAGCGAACCTATGCCGCATTTTTTCTGAGCAGTGTGTTTTCGGTGATGATTTTTTTCATCTACGCGATGTTCATCTACCATCCTGGCGTTGAAAACGGCGAGATTCACCGCTTTGTCGCCCAGGGGATGGTGGCGGCTGAATACATCATTTTTCTGTTTGCCTTCTTCTTTCTCTTCTATTGTGTCGGAGCGTTTTTGAAAAAAAGGGAAAAAGAGTTCGGCATTTTAATGATGCACGGCATGACGCAAGGCCAGAGGAACAAGCTGATCTTCATGGAAAACATGATGATCGGATCGCTGTCCATTGTATTTGGGATCGGGCTCGGGATGGTTCTGGGGAAACTGTTTTTCCAATTTGCCGGGTTCCTGCTCGATGTGGAACCGCTGCCCTTTTATCTTCCGTTGGACGCCATGGTGCTGACCATTGTTTGCTTCTTGTGCCTGTTTGTGGCGATCTCCGTCTTTACGGTGCTGTTTTTGAAACGAAGCAACCTGCTGGAGCTTTTGCAAGGAAGCCAGCGTCCGAAGCAGGAACCAAAAGCATCGGTTTTCTTGTCTCTGCTCGCAGCTGCTCTCCTCGTGATGGCGTATGCGCTGGCGATCTGGGCCAAAGGCGCGTTTGTGATGGTCCTGATGTTTCCAGTCATCGCGCTGACGATCGCCGGGACCTATTTGCTGTTCACGCAGCTCAGTGTATTTTTGATCAGGCTGATGAAGCGCAACCGACATTTTTACTGGAACAAGACCAACCTGGTCACCTTGTCTGACCTGGCTTATCGGATGAAAGACAACGCCCGCATGTTTTTCCTCGTCTGCATCGTCTCTACCGTGGCGTTTTGCGCGATCGGGACACTGGCTGCCCTGGCCTCCTCGATCACGGAGACGACAGTGAGGACGAATCCGTATGCGTTTGAATATCTGACCACCGCAGACGCGAAACAGCGGGAAGCGACAACGGCCAGGATTGAGAAAGCGCTGCAAGACGCCGGCTTTCCGTTTGAAAAATGGGAGGTAACAACAAAGTACCTGTCCGTTAACAAAGAAGAGCATCAAGGGGTATCGATTGTCGGGGTCACCGAGTACAATCGCGCGGCCCGTGCCGCGGACGCGGATGAGGTGCAGGTAGGCGACGGAGAAGCTGTCTACTATCAACGCTGGCCGGGCGAGGATGTAAGCGGTGCAGAAGACGGCTCGTTGACAGTCGCCGGTCAACAATTGAAGCCCAGAGGTATCGAAGGGTTTTCGGTAATAAGATCCTTGAGCGGCAATCAGTTGGTGATTGTGGCAGACAGCGTTTATGCCCAAGCAAAAGAGAGCAATTTTGAACACAACTATTTCTACCAAGTGGACAGATGGAAAGAGACGAAAGAACTGAGCGAAAAGCTGGAAGCAGAAATTTCCGAGGAGCATGACGGGGCGTATTCCTTCGGAGCCCGCGCTCCGATCTATCAAGAGTTGAAGCAAATGGCCAACACGAGCTTGTTCATCGGATTGTTTGTCGGCGTTCTGTTTTTCGTAGCGGCAGGAAGCTTCTTGTACTTCCGTTTGTACACTGATCTGGAGAGCGACCGCAGACAATACGGCGCGATTACAAAGATTGGCCTTTCCGAGAAGGAGCTTTCCCGCATCGTGACGACGCAGATCGGGCTGCTGTTCTTCGTTCCGATCATCGTGGCCATCGTACACAGTGCCGTCGCGTTTGTCTCGCTAAACAGCCTTCTGAAGCTGATGATGATCGCGTCCGTGGTAAAGCCGACGGCGATCGTGCTGGCGAGCTTTGTTCTCGTACAATTTGTCTATTTCTGGATTATTCGCAACCGCTACTTGTTCAACCTGAAGCGGTCCATGCAGTAACGTCCAAGAGCTACGATATGCAGGCGTCGCAGCGGAGAGAGGCTCCGCATGCGGCGCCTGCTTTCGTCTGTTCAGGCAGGCGGGCTTATCAGAATTTTAGGGAAAATATTGCGCTTGGGCAGGTTCCATATTATGCTAACTAAAAATCTGATTATCGTCCTTGTCCGGCGCATATCTTCGTGTGATAGGCGCTGATCAAGCGAAAACGAGTAGAAAAAGGCAGGGGGAGCATGTCAACGAGTTTGGAAGGTTCACGATATTTTGAGTTGGACGATTTGGATTACGGTATCGCCAAAGCTTTGCAGGGGAATGCGCGGCTGCCGTTTACCCAGATCGCCAAGGAACTGGGGGTGACAGAGAAGACAGTTCGGATGCGGGTACAGCAGATGCAGGAGGAAGAAGTGCTCAGTCTGATCGGCGTACTGAATCCGGCCAAGGCGGGACTGACGCTGTCATCGTTGATCCAGTTGGCAGTCGAGACAGGCAGGCTCGATGAAGCGGCAGCCGAGCTGCAGGCTATTGAAGAGGTCCGGCAGATCGTCCTGACCTCGGGAGAATATCAGATCATGATCCAGGTATTGCACAGGGATTACGAGGAGCTGTCCGGCTTTTTACTGGGCAGGCTGAACAAGATTTCCGGTATTGTCCGCATGAATGTCATTCATGAATTGAAATTATTGAAATCATCTCATACATATCTTCGTTGAAATGGAAGGCAGAAAACAGAAAGGGAGGACAGCATGATTTATTGGAAGTTGTTTCTTGCCTTTTTTCGAATCGGGATTTTTGGCTATGGAGGAGGACCGACGATGGTCCCCTTGTTTTATACCGAATGCGTGAAGAAATACAAATGGGTAAGCGAAGAGGATTTTACCGACAACCTGGCGATGGCAAACGCGCTTCCAGGCCCGATCGCAACCAAGCTGGCCGCATATATCGGCTACCGCGTAAAAGGCTGGATGGGCGCGCTGGTCGCCAACTGTGCGGTGGTGCTGCCCACTGTGCTGGCGATGATTGCGCTGCTGCAGGTGATCTATCAGTGGAAGGATTCCCCGGGCATATACGGCATGATTCAGGCGATCCAGCCAGTCATTGCTGTGATGACGGCCGTACTGACCTGGGAGTTTCTGCAAAAGGGCTGGCAGGGGAGCAAGAACAAGAGCGGAGCTGCTGCCGCTTTGCTTTTATCGGTAGTGGCTTTGCTGTTTCTTGATCTGCATCCAGGGATCGTTGTGGGCATCGCCCTGACCCTTTCCTTTGGCTACGCCACCTGGGCGGTCCGCAAGCAGCGGAGCAGAGGGGAAGGAGAGGGAGAAGCATGATCTACCTGCAACTGTTTTGGGCGTTCTTCATCTCCAACATCCTCGGGTACGGAGGCGGGCCGCCAAGCATCCCGCTGATTCAGAATGAAGTCGTCGACCACTACGGCTGGATGACGATGCAGGAGTTCGGCGAGGTGCTGGCCGTCGCCAATGCGCTTCCAAGCCCGATCGCGACCAAGCTGGCGGGCTATGTCGGCTACCAGGTGGCAGGCGTCCCCGGAGCGGCGGTCGCCCTTCTCGCTACCGTAGCTCCGACAGCTATCGCCATGATTGCGCTGCTCGGCGCTCTCAACCTGTTTCGCGATGCCCCCCAGGTAAAGGCGATGACGCAATCGGTTCGTCCGATCGTGACGGTGCTGCTGGGGATCATGACCTACGAGTTCCTGCTCGGAGCCGTCGAAGGGATCGGGTGGATGCAGACCGCTATCCTTTCGGTCGCCGCTTTTCTCCTCTTGGAAAAGTGGAAGCTGCATCCCGCCCTGGTTATTCTGCTCGCGATGGCGTACGGGTTTTTCTTTATCAACTGACCAGTTGAAAGGAGCACGTCTTATGACATTCTTTGACCCGATGGAATACCCGTATGCGTCCCGCCGGATGACAGCCTATGCCAGAAACGGGATGGTGGCAACCTCGCAGCCGCTGGCGGCCCAGGCGGGACTTGATATGCTGAAGCGAGGCGGAAATGCCATCGATGCCGCGATTGCCACCGCCGCCTGTCTGACTGTCGTAGAGCCCACCTCCAACGGGATTGGCGGCGACGCGTACGCGCTAGTCTGGACGAAAGGCACGCTTCACGGCTTAAACGCAAGCGGCCCGGCGCCAAACGGCATTTCCATCGAGGCCGTAAAAGCGGAGGGGCATGAGAAAATGCCGACGTACGGATGGCTTCCGGTAACAGTACCAGGTGCGCCGGCAGCATGGGTCGAGCTTTCCAGAAGATTCGGCAGGCTTCCGCTTGCAGTCGTGCTAAAGCCGGCAATCGACTATGCGGAACAAGGCTATCCGCTGTCGCCGACACTCGCTCATTTTTGGGAAGTGGCCTATCACAAATTCAAGCAGCTCTGTACGGGCCCGGAATTCGCCCATTGGTTTTCCACGTTTGCTCCCGCAGGAGGTCCTCCGAAAGCAGGGGAAATCTGGCGCTCGCCCGGACACGCAAAGACGCTTCGGAAGATTGCCGAGACCGAGGGAGAAAGCTTCTACAGCGGGGAATTGGCTGAGCGGATCGACGCCTTTTCTCGCGAATCTGGCGGGTATCTTCGTCTGGCCGACTTGGCTGCGTACCGGCCCGAGTGGGTCAAGCCGATCAGCGTCAACTACAGAGGCTACGATGTGTGGGAAATACCGCCGAACGGTCAGGGGCTGGTCGCGCTTTTGGCGCTGAATATGCTGAAGGGCTTCGATTTTGACGCCAGGGATTCGGCCGAAACCTGCCACAAGCAAATTGAGGCGATCAAGCTGGCTTTTGCCGATGGACTGCGCTACATCACGCAGGAGGACAGGATGAGCGTCAGGGTGGAGGACCTGTTGGCCGAGGAGTATGCAGTGTACCGCCGCAGCCTGATCGGGGAGCATGCCGGAATACCCGAACCCGGCAAACCGGTTGCCAGCGGTACGGTTTACCTGGCGACAGCGGATGGCGAGGGAAATATGGTTTCGTTTATCCAGAGCAACTACATGGGATTCGGATCAGGGATTGTCGTTCCGGGTACGGGAATTGCTCTGCAAAACCGGGGGAACAACTTCTCGCTTGATCCCGCGCACGACAATCGGCTGGAGCCGGGGAAAAAATCGTTCAATACGATCATTCCTGGCTTTTTGACCAAAGACGGGAAACCGGTTGGACCATTCGGGGTCATGGGCGGATACATGCAGCCGCAGGGTCACGTGCAGGTGGTGATGAGCACTGTCGACTTTCATTTGAATCCGCAGGCCGCCCTGGATGCTCCGCGATGGCGCTGGGTGGAAGGAAGAACGGTGGAGGTCGAGCAGCATTTTCCCGAACAGATCGCACAGGAGCTGAAGAAAAAGGGCCATGACATCAAGCGGGTGACGGGCTTCGGCGGATTTGGCCGAGGCCAGATCATCTGGCGGGATGAAAACGGCGTCTTGATCGGCGGGACCGACATGCGGACGGACAGCTGCATCGCGTCGTGGTAAACAAAGTAAAAGGGAGGGGGCGCGAGCAGTCGCGTCCTTTTTTCTGTACAGGATGCGTAGTGCAGAGGAGAGGTGATGAGACTTTGTGGTAAATGCGCTTATCGAGCCGTGGATTTCAAAAAAATAGGATCGCTATTGGAAAGTGAACGACTGACGGCCCTCCGGGAGCCGTCAGTCAAACGTAAAGGTTACGATCTGCCGCGATTCTGTATCAACCCCGACAGCCACGGTATACTGATCGTCTGTAAAATAAAAGTACTGCTTTCGGTCGCCCGTGCTGACGGGAGAACACTTCACCAATTTCACGGCTTGCGGGCTCAAAAGCGCCCGAGAGCGGACGTAATCAGCCGCGATCCGCTCCAGCTCTTCGGTCGACAGCGATGTTGTCTGTGTTGTCTGTTTGTTCATTCGATCTATGGAAAGGGAAAGGATTTGCTTCGTCTTTGGGTCTATAACCGCATGGAAGGCCGCGATTTCTCCGTCCTGCGGCTTTCGCTTGAGAACGGCATGGACGGGCACTCCTCGGTAGATAGGCTGGTGCGTATCGCTGTCAATCAAGGAGTCGGGATCTTCCAAAGTCACTTCCCGGTCCTCTATATCTACTTCGGCTTGAAAGAATTTCTTCACCGCCGCTTGGGCGATGGCGGCAGCCTCAGCCTTTCCAAGGCCCTGGACCTGCTCAGGGGAGGACTGGCGCCCGCAGCCGGTCAGCAGCAACAATACGATACTTATTACGACAATCCCCAACTTCTTCATTTCTTTCGTTTCCTCCACCAAGTGTCAAACTTTCTCTACTAACAAAGGTACTATACAAACAGCCGACAATAAATCGATTTACCTTTCCCTCACCTTACAATTCTGTAATGTGCATATGTTTTGGCATCATCCCGTAATTTGTGGGGAAGAAACAGGTTTTTTGACTAACATTGCAGAAATATTCAAAAAAAGCGACCGGGGGGAAAAGTTATGAGCATACAGCAATTGCGTGAAGCCATCCAATCGTTTATTCGTCCTGACACTTTTCCGGTGGGGATTAAAATTGTCAAAAGCCAGAGCGAGCTGCCTGCAAAAGCAAAGCGCCCGTCACAGGATCTGGGCTATCTCATCACCATCTGCCAGGCGGTCAGCTTTTCCCGTCGATACGGCTGGACGATTGCCATGAACGGCGCGGATCTCTCCTGTCCGATCGCTCAGGTGGCATTCGGCTATGAGGAGCAGCTTCCGTTTTATTCCGAAGGGCATCTCGCCTGTGGCATGTACACGGATTCTCTGGAGGCTGGCGCCAAAAGCGAGCAGGATGTACCCAAGCTTTCGCGGGAAGAGAGCGGGTATTACGTCTCGTTTCCGCTGGAGCGTGCTCCTTTTGACCCGGACGTGGTCGTCATTTACGGAAACTCCGCCCAAGTCATGCGTCTGGTGGCGGGAATGCTGTACAAACGGGGCGGATCGATCCCGTCGACGTTTTCCAGCCGGGCCGACTGCGCCGATATAGCGATCAAGCCGCTGCAGACCGGAGAGCCGCAGGTGATCGTCCCTTGCTATGGCGACAGGCTGTTTGCGCAAACACAGGATCACGAGATGGCTTTCAGCTTTCATTTCCGCGACGCGGCGGAGCTGGTCGAGGGCTTGGAGGGTACGAACCGGGGCGGCATTCGCTACCCGATTCCCACCTACCTTCGCTACCAGGCAGAGTTTCCGCCGACCTATCAGAAGCTGGCAAGCATGTTTCCCGGTGCGGTGTCAGAGGCAAGCGCGGGGGAGGAGCAGGTAAGTCAAGGGAGCAAGCTGGTTCAGACGGAAGGGAAGGAATAAAGCAAAAGTGGCCTTAGCGGGCCTCAAGGGCCAAAAGAGTCAAAAGAGCCAATAAAGCTAAAAGAGCTAAAGAAGCTAAAAAAAGGCAAAGGACCCCCCGAAAAGGAAAAAGACCCCAAAAAAGAAAAAGGCCTCAAAAAAGCAAAAGGCCCGAAAAAAGCCAAAAGAAACGGAGAAGAAAGAGAATAAGAAAGACTGCACGCCACCTCAAGCGAGCAGTCTTCTGCTGTGTAAAAAAGTTTTACACCAAATTCTCCGGATTCAGACCTTCCAGCTCCGGCAAGACAAACCGTCCGTCTTTGCGGATCAGTACATCGTCAAACCAGATTTCACCGCCGCCGTACTCTGGGCGCTGGATTTGCACCAAATCCCAGTGAATCGAGGAGCGGTTGCCGTTGTCTGCCACGGTGTAGGCATTGCCGGGGGTGAAGTGGAAGCTGCCGGCAATCTTCTCGTCGAACAGGATGTCGAGCATCGGGTGCAGAATGTGCGGGTTAAAGCCAATCGCGAATTCGCCGATATAGCGGGCACCGTCATCCGTATCCAGGATTTCGTTCAGGGCCTTCGTGTTGGAGCTGGTGGCCTCGACGATTTTTCCTTTGGAGAACGTAAACTGGACATCGGTAAACGAGATGCCGTGGTAGTTGGAGGCGGCATTGTAGAAGATGGTTCCTTCCACAGAATCGCGGATCGGTGCGGTATATACCTCGCCGTCCGGAATATTGCGCTTTCCGTCGCACTTGATCGCGGGGATGCCTTTGATCGAGAAGGACAGGTCCGTTTTCGGTCCGGCGATCCGGACGCGGTCTGTGCGCTCCATCAGCGCTTTGAGCGGGTCCATCGCCTTGGACATTTTGGAGTAGTCCAGGTTGCACACATCAAAGTAGAAGTCCTCGAAGCCTTCGAGACTCATGTTGGACAGCTGGGCCATCGACTTGTTCGGGTAGCGGAGCACGACCCAGCGCTTGTTCGGTACACGCTCGTTCGTGTGAACCGGCTGATACCAGTGACGGGAATACAGGCCCATCTTTTCTTCGGACACGTCTGCGTATTCATTGATATTGTCGTAAGCGCGAACGGCGATGTAGGCATCGACGTCCTTCATACGGGCGAGCTCATGCTTGGCGATCAGCTCCATGTGCTCTTTGCTTGTCCCTTGCTTCAAGGCACGCAAAATCTCCTGATCCTTCAGCGTTACCAAAGGGAGTGCGCCTACAGCGAACGCTTCCCGCACCAGTGCGCGCACCAGCGGCACCTGGATGCCGGTATTTTCAATGAGGACTTTTTCCCCTTTTTGCAGGTTGAGCGAGTAACGGATGAGGCGACTGGCTAGCTCGTTAATGCGCGGATCTGCCATTGTGTGTAACCTCCATAGTAAAAAAATTTTTATCCATCATATTATCGCATAGCCGAAACAGCCGTGCCAGTCGTTAGGACGAGCATATTTACGATTTACCGGGCCGCTAAAAAACCGCTCGTGAGGTATGCATAGCGAAGCGGCCCTGGTCCGAACGCCAGCGTCAGGCGTTTACAAGCATGCTTCGTAGATGGAGATTACATCCTGCTCGGACAGAGGGCGGGAGCTTGGGAGATAGCCGGCTCCTCTGCCGCCAATGACGATCGACTCGCGGGCGAGCTCCTCCAGAGCATGTTTGTCGACGCCGAAGTCGGACAGACGCTGTGTGATGCCCATCGCCTCATACCAACGTTGTACGGCCTTGATCGCTGCCCGCGCTGCTGCCAGCTCATCCGTTTCGGATACGCCGAAGCATTCCCGTCCCATTCGCGCCAGCCGTTCCGGACGGTCTTGCAGAATGATCTGCTCAAAATAAGGCAGCGACAGGATCGCCAGCCCGCGTCCATGAGCCATGTCGTAATGGCCGCTCAGGGGATGCTCGATCTGGTGGAGCGGCATGCCTGCCCCGCGTCCGCCGATGGCAAAGGGGCTGATCCCAAGGGTGCTGGCCCATAGCAGCGTCGCACGGGCCTCTTCGTGATCCGGCTGGCGAATCGCTGTCAGCGAGTGCTCGACGACGAGACGGATGAGCGACTCGGTGATTCCATCCTGCACATGTGTGCCCGGAGCGCTAATCAAATACGATTCAAACATGTGCGAAAAAATATCGGCGCACGCTTCAGCCGTCACATGCGCGGGTACGGTGTACGTCAAGGCGGGGTCCAGGATCGCTACCCGCGGGTACAGGGCAGGCCCGTTGATCGACGATTTTTCATGTGTGTCCCAGTGCGTCAGTACGCTGATGTTGTTGGCTTCGGAGCCGGTCGCCGCGACTGTCGGGATCGCCATGAGCGGCAAGGCCTCCTGTACAGGGACCAGATCCTTTGCGGTTCCGCTCGGATTTCCGCGCATGTAATCGTAAATCGGGCGGCCGGATAAAGCGGCAGCCGCGATCGCCTTCGACGCGTCCATCACCGAACCTCCGCCGAGGGCAATGATAAAATCACAACCGTGCTCGCGGGCAAGGGAAGCTCCTTGATCGACGGTCGAAGTACGGGGATTCGGTTCGATTTTGTCAAAGAGCACATGGGAAACGTGCTGTTCGTTCAAGAAGGCCTGCACTCTGTCCAGCAAGCCTGTTCGCTTTGCGGAGCTTCCGCCGGTGACGAGCAGCGCCTTTTGCCCGAGACTCTTTGCTTCCTGTCCAACCTTTGCGATTTCCCCGGTTCCAAACAATATGCGAGTCGGAAACGACAATTCAAACGGCAACATGACAAATCCCATCCTTTCACGCATTCTTTCTATTAGATAGTGTATCACAAAAAGGGAGCGGGCTTGGAGAACGATGGCACTCAATCATTATGAGGGCGATTATGAGTCGGCTCTTTCTCACACGTGAAAGGCAGCAGAGTTGTCGCCGGACGATCCGGAGCTTCTGGAATATCTCCTGCTGTTTCACGAGCTGCCGGGACAATACATCAGTGGCGAGGAAGCCATAGAAATTCGGAAAAAATTCTGGAGCATGATTCTGGTAACGGTACAGCTTTGGATATCGTGGGACGCAATCGAAACAGATAGGTCGCCAGACTTATCGCAGGGGCTCATTTCAATTCGGAATAAATTAATAGAAGGGGAGATGAAAAAAATGAACAGCTTCAAAGGCTTCCTGCTAGTGGCTTTGATCCTGGCAGGAATCAGCGGATGCGGGGATGCCTCTGAGACGAAGGAAGAAAACAGTGCAGTCGTTGAGAATCCAGTCGGGAAAGAGGCAAAAAATATAATGATCGGAGAGGATACTTTTCCCTTGCATGATTTGAAAGGTGTACAAAATTTCAAAGACCAATTCACATTTGCGTTTGATCCAACGGTTCATCCAGAGATTGCATACTACAAAAGCGGCGAGACAGTTACCATTGATTTTGGCGGTACAGAATTCGATCATATAGCGATTTTGGACGTTCTCCTCGATTCAGAGGGGAAACAATTATATACGGATAAAGAGATCAAGGAGGTGCCCTATACCCATGAAGACAATCACTATCAATTCAAATTAGAGAAGCACTTCGCTTCTGCGCTGGATTCGAATCCTAAGAAGAGTAAAACAGTTTACAGAGGTTTTCGAATCAATGCCTATAAGGATGATCAAGAACACCCATTTGGATTTGTAATCAAAACAGATTCATACTAAACCATTGAAAAGCCCCGTTTCATCCGAAAGGGGCTTTTTGAATCTGACGCGGGAAATTCCCCGCGTTTTTTCTGTTTGCTAAAAAAGCGCATGATCCCCCTGGCCCGCAGAGTCGGTCTGAACGGAGCGCTCAGGCACATACCGCCCGTAATCGGGAAGCGCTATGCTGTCAAAGTCGCGCACCAACCGCGCCAGTCCTTCTGCCAGCTCTTCACCCGAGACGGGCAGACCGTGACCCGTGATGGCTATCGACGGACGCAGCGCTTCCAGCTTTGCCACTGACTCCCGGGCGGCCTCCCAGTCAGTCGTAAAGTACCGGGGCGGGCCGGTAATCTCGGTCATTTGCGTCAGCACTTTATAGAGAGAATCCTGTCTCACTGTGACAAAAGCATCCCCGGCGATCAGCACCCGGTCCTGCTCCCGAAACAAAGAGACATGGCCGGGGGAGTGGCCGGGCGTATGAATCCAGCGCCACCCCGGCATAAACGGAACGGTTCCGTCTGCCGGCAAGGTCTGCAACCGGCTGCCCAGATCGATGCCTCCGTTCGGGAACAGCGGCGACAGCTTCGCGACCAGACCTCCTTCTACGCCCGGATCCGGTTCGGGATAATCGGAGGTGCCATCTAGATAAGGCTTTTCCAGCTCGTGGGCATATACAGGGACATCCCACCGATCGGCCAGATCGATCACCGCGCCGACGTGGTCAAAATGGCCGTGGGTCAGGACGATTGCCTTTGGTCGCGCTCCCGAGCCAAAGCGTTTTTCAGCCGCAGCCGCAATGTCGGGAGCCGACTTGGGCATCCCGGCATCGACGAGCACCCACTGCCCGGACTGAGGTTCTCCGACAAAGCAGAGGTTTACGACCTGTATGCAAAGGGCAAACACGTCAGAGGCGATCTTCTGGCCGATGCCGCTTGCCGCCGAAGTAACCGGAATATAGGTATCCCGCAATGATATTCCCTCCCGATCTGTCCATTTTCCCTCTTACTGTTTGCAGTTGGAAGCGAAATTATCATGACGCAACCCGAAACTTGTCGCTCAGCTCATGCAGGCGGCCAGACAGGGCCAACAGTTCGCTTGCCAGTCTGCGCGACTTTTCGATCGAGGCCAGCTGCTCCCTGGACGTGTGCAGCATCTCTTCCGTACTTGTCCTGGTCTCCTGGGAGACAGCGACGAACGTTTCGAGTGTAGCATCGACTTCATCCAAATCATCTGAGATACCGGACAAGCCTTTGCTTGCAGCCTCCAGTTGTACGGCGGTCCGGTCGATCGTCTGCCTGAGCAGAAGAAAGGCTTTCTCCGCTTCGTGCAGCTTTTCCATGCTTTGCTGCAATTGTCCGGCAGCCTCTGTCGTTTCCGCAGAAACGGAGTGCGCTTCACCCCGGATGCTTTGCATCATGTGGGAGATTTCGACCGCTGCTGTTTCCGACTCCCCGGCCAGCTTGGCTACTTCGTCCGCGACGACGGCGAAGCCCCGGCCGTATTGACCTGCCCTTGCCGCTTCGATCGTGGCGTTCAGCGCCAGCAGCTTTGTCTGCTTGGAAATGTTTTGGATCAGCCCGACGACGGCTCCAATCGATTCAGACTGCTCCCGAAGGGCGGACATCCGGTTGTAAAGCTGCTCGTATCTCCCGGAAAAGCGGCGGATCATGGAGGTTAGATCGTCGATCCTTTCCTGGCCGTTGAGCGCCACTTGCTCCATCTCTTTTCCTGATGCAAGGACAGAGGCGATCTCCTTAAACAGTTCATCCATGTCCGTCTTCATCCGTTGAAAAGAGGCGGTGGCAGATTCTGTGGAGCTGGCCGTTTCCTCGACGCCCTTGTTCACCGTATCGAGGCGCAGGGCCAACAGCGAAGAGCGCTCTCCGGCCTCCTCGGCAGCGAGCCGAATTTCATGACCGTCTCTGTTTAATTCGACAATCATCCGCTTGATCTCGGTCACGATATCCGCCATCTGTTCGACCATGTGATTGAAGCTGTCTGCGATGGAGCGGATTTCCGGCCCTTCATGGCTGAGGTCGGTCCGTTGGGTCAGATCTCCGGAGCTAACCCGGCGCATGTTGGCAATCAGAGTCTGAAAGGGTGCCGTGATGCCGCGAACAATGAACCAGCAAAGAATCAAGGAAAGGATCAGGCAAACTGCGATGGTAAACAAGATAAATGTCCCTGTTTGGTCCAGGGGAGCGAGGTACTGCTTTTGCGGAACGGCAATGATGTAGATGAAATTTTCTTCGGGCGAGTGACTGAAAGCCAGTGTATGTACGGCCCCGCCTGCATTTATATGGGTAACGCCAAAGCGCTGGGCCTGTATTTGCGCGGCGAGCTCCCCGGGAAAGTCAATCGCCCTTTTCGTAATGTTTTCAATCGGTTCGAAAAGGCCGTCACGGACCACAAACTGCTGGATGTCCAATCCTTTTTGGGCCAGACCGGCCTGCTGCTGTCGCAGCTCGTACTGCAGCCGTTTTTTGTATGTTTTGTCGTCGGAGGCAAACGTGAACTTCATCAGCGCGATTTTTTCCGTAATCTTTTCGGTTTCAGAGTCCAGTCTTGCTTCCATCTGGGAGATAATCATCTGTTTGGCTTGGGAATAAAACGCGCCGCCGATGATGATGGAGGAAAAAAGCAGCAGGCACAGCAGCGGAACGGTGATCTTTGTCTGTAGCCGTATGTTCCTGTGCAGGCGGGCGAATGGAGCTGCGAGAGGCGTAAAAACGGATTGTCTCTTGATCATGTTTGTCCCCCTGAAAAATTGCGTAGTCAGATAGTCCCGTTTCCATTGTAGTGAAGGAATGTAAAGCTGGTGTGGATGTAATGTAAACGAATATTAAGAGAGAAAATGATGTTTTTATACAATAATTCCCGAACGTTTGTCGAAGGTATATTTGTTAATTTCCGTTGATAATGGCGTATAATTATGTTTAAATGAAATTGAATCGTTCGTGAATTGGTTTGATCAAACCCATATCATCGGGGGAAGGTGGCTCCGGAAGTGGAAAAACGAGAACAACTTTACGAAGGCAAGGCAAAGCGTATCTATCGTACGTCTTTGGACAATCAGTATTGGGTGGAGTACAAGGATGACGCCACTGCTTTTAACGGAGAAAAGAAAGCGACCATCACCGGCAAGGGAGAACTGAACAACCGGATTACCGCAATCTTTTTCACGATGTTGAAACAGCGCGGCATCGACAATCACTTCATACGCCTGTTGTCGCCCACGGAGCAGCTGGTACGGCAGGTGGAGATCATTCCGCTGGAAGTTGTCGTGCGCAACATCGCCGCCGGTTCTCTGGCCAAGCGCCTGGGCATGAAGGAAGGCACTGTGCTTCCTCAGCCGGTCGTCGAGTTTTACTACAAGGACGACGCGCTCGGAGATCCGCTCGTCAATCCTTCTCACATCAAGGTGATGGGTATCGCCAGCGAAGAAGATTTGGCTGCACTGGAGCGTTTGGGATTGATGGTCAACGACGTATTGCAGCCGTATTTGCGGGAGAGGGGCATCCTTCTCGTCGATTTTAAATTGGAGTTTGGTCGTACACCGGAAGGAGAGATTCTCCTCGCCGATGAAATATCGCCGGACACGTGCCGGTTCTGGGATGCCGAGACGGGAGAAAAGCTGGACAAGGACCGTTTTCGCCGCGATCTCGGCAAAGTAGAGGAAGCGTATCAGGAAATGCTCAAACGATTGGGAGGAGAGGCACATGTATAAAGCTGTCGTCTACGTTACATTGCGTCAAAGCGTATTGGACCCGCAAGGCCACGCAGTAAAAGGAGCGCTGCATTCGCTTGGATTCGACGAGGTAAAGGACGTGCGCATCGGAAGGTATCTGGAAGTGGAGCTGGATACTTCCGACCTGAGCAAAGCGGAGGAACGGGTTTCCGAAATGTGCGAGAAGCTGCTTGCCAACACTGTCATCGAAGACTATCGCTTCGAGATTGTGGAGGGCTGAGCGATGCGTGTAGCCGTTATCGTATTTCCCGGTTCCAATGCTGACGTGGATTTGTACAATGCAGTGGAAGACGTGATGGGAGTGCCGGTCGACTACGTATGGCACGCAGAAAACGACTTGTCCCGCTACGATGTCATTTTGCTGCCGGGCGGCTTTTCCTACGGCGATTATCTGCGCTGCGGCGCCGTCGCCCGTTTTTCCCCGGTGATGGAGCAGGTCATCAAGGCGGCCGAGCAAGGCAAGCTGGTCATGGGCATCTGCAACGGCTTCCAGATTCTCACCGAAGCAGGGCTTCTGCCGGGAGCGCTGCTGAGAAACCGTTCGCTCAAATTCCGCTGCAAGCTGTCCGCGCTCCGCGTCGAGAACAATGACACCGCCTTTACCCGCGATTACGCGGCGGGTGAAGTCATCCAGATCCCGATCGCACACGGCGAGGGCAACTACTACTGTGACGAAGAAACACTGGAAAAACTGAAAGCCAACAATCAGATCGTGTTCCGCTATCACGGGGAAAACCCGAATGGCTCACTGGAGGATATCGCCGGCATCTGCAACGAAAAAGGCAACGTGCTGGGCATGATGCCCCATCCGGAGCGCGCTGTTCACGAATGGATGAGTTCTGCCGACGGACGGCGCATGTTTACCTCGATTCTACAGACATGGAGGGAACGAAACAGTGTCCAAGCTCACTCATAAAGAACCGACTGCCGAGCAAATTGCCGAAGAAAAGCTTTATCGCGAAATCGGTCTCACAGACGAAGAATACAAGAGCGTTGTCAACATTCTGGGACGCCAGCCCAACTGGACGGAAACAGGGCTCTACAGCGTGATGTGGTCGGAGCACTGCTCGTATAAAAACTCCCGCCCTGTCCTGCGCCGCTTCCCGACGACCGGCCCGCGCGTCCTGCAAGGACCGGGTGAAGGCGCCGGCATCGTCGACATCGGCGACAATCAGGCTGTCGTTTTCAAGATCGAAAGCCACAACCACCCTTCTGCCATCGAACCGTACCAGGGAGCGGCAACAGGCGTAGGCGGCATCATCCGCGATGTGTTCTCGATGGGAGCGCGTCCGGTCGCTTTGCTCAATTCGCTGCGCTTCGGGGAACTGACAACCCCGCGCGTCAAATACTTGTTTGAAAACGTAGTCGCCGGGATTGCCGGCTACGGCAACTGCATCGGGATTCCGACTGTAGGCGGCGAAGTCAACTTCGACCCTACGTATGAAGGAAACCCGCTCGTCAACGCAATGTGCGTCGGTCTGATCGACCACGACAAGATTCAAAAAGGGGTGGCCAGCGGGATCGGCAACCCGGTCATTTACGTGGGAGCGAGCACCGGCCGTGACGGCATTCACGGGGCTACCTTCGCTTCCGAGGAATTGAATGAAGAATCGGAGAAAAAGCGCCCCGCTGTGCAGGTAGGCGATCCGTTCATGGAAAAGCTGCTGCTCGAGGCATGCCTGGAGCTGATCGACACCGGAATCGTCGTCGGCATTCAGGATATGGGGGCGGCCGGCCTGACCTGCTCCAGCGCGGAGATGGCTTCCAAGGCGGGCAATGGAATCGAGATGAACCTCGATCTGGTGCCGCAGCGGGAGGCGGGCATGTCCGCGTATGAAATGATGCTGTCCGAATCCCAGGAGCGCATGCTCGTCGTCGTGGAAAAGGGCAAAGAAGCAGAGGCAATCGCTCTCTTTGACAAATGGGGATTGGCTTCTGCCGTCGTAGGAAAAGTGACGGATGACGGCCTGCTCAGACTGCTCCATCACGGCGAGGTGGTCGCAGAGGTGCCGGTGAAAACGCTGGCGGATGACGCTCCTGTGTACCATCGCCCTTCCAGGGTTCCCGCCTATTACGAGGCGAATGCCAAGGTGGACCCGGTGGCGGCGATCAGCGAGCCGAAGGATTTGAATGAAACGCTCAAGGCTTTGCTGGCCCAGCCGACGGTCGCGAGCAAAGCATGGGTTTATGAACAATACGATCACATCGTCCGGGCAGGCACAGCCGTCAAGCCAGGCTCCGACGCCGCTGTCGTGATGGTGCGCGGTACCCGCAAGGCGCTGGCGATGAGCACGGATTGCAACGGACGCTACGTGTATCTGGACCCGCAGGTGGGCGGTGCCATCGCCGTGGCGGAAGCGGCGCGCAACGTCGTTTGCTCTGGTGCCGAGCCGCTCGCGGTCACAGACTGCCTGAACTTCGGCAGCCCGGAAAAGCCGGAAGTGTTCTGGCAATTTGAAAAAGCCGTTGACGGCATGAGCGAAGCGTGCCTGGCGCTGAATTCGCCTGTCATCGGAGGAAACGTCTCCTTCTACAACGAGCGGAGCGGCGATGCGATCTACCCGACCCCGACGATCGGGATGGTGGGCCTGATCACGGATGTGGATCATATCACCACGCAGCATTTCAAGGCTGAGGGAGATGTCGTCATCCTGCTCGGCGAAATCTTTGCCGAGCTGGGCGGAAGCGAGTATCAAAAATATGCGACTGGCGCGATTTCCGGCCGTCCGCCTCAGCTGGACTTGAAAAAAGAGGCGGCTGTGCAGAAGCTGGTGCTGGACGCCATCCGCAACGGGCTGGTCAAATCGGCACACGACTTGTCGGAAGGCGGCCTCGGCGTGGCTCTTGCGGAAGCGTGCTTTGGCGAAAACATCGGCGCGACAGTTTCCCTGTCCTCTGATCTGAGAGCGGATGTGCTGTTGTTCAGCGAATCGCAGTCCCGCATCCTGATCAGTGTCGCCACGGAAAAGGCCGATGAGGTGCTGGCTCTGGCCGGCGAAATGGGCGTGCCTGCGCAGGCAATCGGACAGACTGGCGGAGAGCAACTGGTGGTGAACATCAACGGGGTCGAAGCTGTACACGCACCGCTGACAGCTTTGAAGGCCGCATGGAAGGATGCGATTCCATGTTTGATCGGGTAATCTGGGACAAACTGAACGAAGAATGCGGCGTTTTTGGCATCTACAACCACAAGGAAGCGTCCCCGCTGACGTATCTGGGGCTGCACGCCCTGCAGCATCGCGGTCAGGAGAGCGCAGGCATCTGCGCCTCCGATGGCGAGCGCTGGTACAAACACCGGGGGATGGGGCTGGTGGCGGAGGCGTTTGCCGGTGTGGATCTGCAAACCTTTCGCGGCAACATTGCCATCGGTCATACACGCTACACCACTGCGGGTTCGAGCAAGATCGAGAACGCGCAGCCGCTCTTTTTCCGCTACGCTCACGGCAGCATGGCTGTGGCTCACAACGGCAACCTGGTCAACGCTTCGGTTCTCAGAAAGGAGCTGGAGGCAAAAGGCTCGATCTTTCAGACGACCAGCGACACTGAGGTGATCGCGCACTTGATCGCCCGTTCCAAAAGCAGCGATTTGACCGAGGCTGTCCGCGAGGCGCTGCAGCATATCAAGGGAGCCTACGCACTTCTCGTCATGAATGAAAAACAGCTAATCATCGCGCTCGATCCCAACGGCCTGCGTCCGCTTTCGCTGGGGCGTCTCGGCGATGCGATTTGCGTGGCGTCGGAGACGTGCGCGTTTGACATCATCGGCGCAGAGTACTGGCGGGACGTTCAGCCGGGCGAATTGATCGTGGTCGACGAGGACGGCGTCCGCGAGTCCACATTTGCCGAAAACACCAAACGCTCGATCTGCACATTTGAATATATTTACTTTGCCCGTCCGGACAGCGACATCGACAGCATCAACGTCCACATGGCCCGCAAGCGTCTGGGGAAACAGCTCGCTCTCGAAGCGCCTGTGGAAGCCGACGTCGTGACCGGCGTTCCCGATTCGAGCATTTCTGCCGCAATCGGTTTCGCGGAGGCGACGGGAATTCCTTACGAGCTGGGCTTGATCAAAAACCGCTATGTGGGACGCACCTTTATCCAGCCGACCCAGGAGCTGCGCGAGCGCGGCGTGTACATGAAGCTGTCAGCCGTTCGCAAGGTGGTCGAAGGCAAGCGGGTGGTCATGATTGACGATTCGATTGTCCGCGGGACGACGAGCAGCAGGATCGTGCAAATGCTCCGCGACGCGGGGGCAAAGGAAGTCCACGTCCGCATCAGTTCGCCGCCGGTCATGAACTCCTGCTTTTACGGCATCGACACCTCGACGCGCGACGAGCTGATCGCTTCGTCCAAATCGGTGGAAGAAATCCGCCAATTCATTGGCGCCGATTCGCTCAGCTTTTTGACAATCGAAGGCATGATCGACGCGATCGGCCGCGAGGATGGCTCTCCCAACCGCGGTCACTGTCTGGCATGTTTCAACGGAGACTACCCGACAGAAGTGGAATACGAAGCGGCGCTGCCTGCAGATAAGTGCTGACAGGCAAGCTGCGTGTTTTTGCAAAGCGAACAACCAACCTCTACCGATGGAGGAGAAACCATGAGTGATGCATACAAGCAAGCGGGAGTAGATATAGAGGCGGGCAATCAGGCGGTCGAGCGCATGAAAAAGCACGTCAAACGGACATTCCGGCCGGAGGTGCTCACTGATCTGGGCGGGTTCGGCGCTCTGTTTCGTCTCGATACGACCAAATACAAAAAGCCGGTGCTCGTCTCGGGAACGGATGGAGTCGGCACCAAGCTGAAGCTGGCTTTTGCCATGGACAAACACGACACGATCGGGATCGACGCGGTGGCCATGTGCGTCAACGACGTAGTGGTGCAAGGAGCGGAACCGCTCTTTTTCCTCGACTATCTGGCGTGCGACAAGGTCGTTCCGGAGAAAATCGAAGCCATCGTCAAGGGGATTGCCGACGGCTGCGCCCAGGCAGGCTGCTCCCTGATCGGCGGCGAAACGGCGGAAATGCCAGGCATGTACGCGGAAGGCGAGTACGACATCGCCGGGTTTACGGTAGGCGTGGCTGACGAAGACAAGCTGATTACCGGCGCTTCGGTGAAGCCGGGCGACGTGCTGATCGGGCTGGCCGCAAGCGGAGTCCACAGCAACGGCTTTTCGCTTGTCCGCAAGGTTCTGCTGGCTGACCGCGGCCTTTCTCTGAGCGACCATATGGACGTCCTCGGCAAAACATTGGGCGAGGAGCTCTTGACTCCTACACGCATCTACGTAAAACAGATGTTGTCGCTGCTGGATGCGGTCGAGGTGAAAGCGATGGCCCACATCACCGGCGGCGGCTTTACGGAAAACATTCCGCGCGTATTGCCGGAAGGGACGCAGGCGGTCATCGACGTCGGGACGTGGCCGGTGCTGCCGATCTTTTCCCTGGTGCAGGAATCCGGGAATATTTCCTGGAGCGACATGTACCGCACTTTCAATATGGGGATCGGCATGATCGCGGTCGTCAAGCCGGAGGATGCCGAGCGGGCGATGGAGACGCTGAAGCAGTCGGGCGAGCAGCCGTACCGGATCGGCCATATCGCTGCCGGGGAACGAAAGGTCGTATACAACGGGGTGGCGTGGTGAAGCGGATAGCCGTCTTTGCATCTGGCAGCGGCTCCAATTTTGAAGCGGTCGTGCAAGCGGCAAAAAGCGGCCGTCTGGCGGGAGCCGAGATTGCCCTGCTCGTATGCGACAAACCGGGCGCCGGCGTTTTGGAACGGGCTGCTCGGCTTGGCGTAGATGCGTTTGTGTTCGATCCGAAAGCATATCCGGACAAGGCCACTTTCGAGCGGGAAATCGTCGCCGAGCTGCAGAAGAGAGAAGTAGAGCTTGTCGTATTGGCCGGATATATGAGGCTGGTCGGAGATACGCTGCTTCAGGCATACGAGGGGCGCATGATCAACCTTCACCCGTCGCTGCTCCCCGCGTTTCCGGGCAAGGATGCCGTCGGCCAGGCACTCTCCTACGGGGTAAAGATAACGGGGGTAACGGTGCATATGGTCGATGCCGGACTGGATACCGGTCCGATCATCGCGCAGACACCTGTAGAGGTGCTGGAGGATGACACAGCCGAGAGCCTGAGCGCCCGGATTCATCAGGTGGAGCATGGATTGCTCGTTGACGTCATCGACAAATTGCTCACAGGCCGGGTAAAAGTGGAAGGGCGTCATGTACGACAAGGAACGAAATAGTGTTTCACTGTACAGTACAATCTGAATAAAATGGGTGTCCCACAAGTCAGATCTGACAATGGGCACCCATTTTTGCGTTGCAGAAGGGGGAAGATGAAAGGGCAGGCTCTTATTCTATCACCATTTGCCACGGGCCCTTCAAGAGGTAGCGCGGTTCCCCGATGGAAAAGGTCAGCTCCTCCATGCCAGGCTGCACCTCCAGCTCCAAGTATTCGATCGCTCCCGTATCTTCGGCTGCTTTCCACATATAGGACATCCGGTCGGCGTTCTGTGTATAGACCTTGAAGCTTTGCAGCGTCTTCGCCAGACCGGAATCAAAGCGGACATTTACGTGCACGCGGACAGTCTCGGAATCGACTCGCTCCACTTTTGTAAAATCGACAGGAAAGCCTGCCAGGAGCACTGTTTGATCAATATTTGCCGATCCTTCCTGTAAAGGAACAGGCACTGTTACCTGCTGTTGCGGTGCATGTTTATCGGCGACGCGAATATACGGGATCGACAAGCGGTAACGCTCTAAATCCTGCGGTGACCCTGTGAAGAAAAACTCGTTCTGATTGGCAAAAATTGAATCTTTTTGGATCTCGAGGTTGCCGCCTCGTTCATTTGTCAGCTTCAGCCTTGTCTCCTCGCTTTTATTGAGCGGATCTATGCCGAAGGAGTCTAGTTCAAGACCGTCAGGCAGGATGGACAGCAGGTTTACCCTGATCCGTTTCTGCGCCATCGGGGTCGTCACTGCCGTAATCGTGACGCCGTTTTTTGCTGCGGTCGGGCCAAGACCGTCTAGATTGCCAGCCTGCTTGGCCAACACAAGCGGCAAGGGACCGATAACAGCCACTGGCAGCTCTACGAATACGGCCTCATGACCGGAAAACGGAATGGCTCCCCGATACGTATATGATGCCTTCCACCCATTGCTTGAGCTGGTGAACGTGCCGTGCTTAAATTCATAGCGCTCCTTATCGGATTGGCCCGTAGACAGGGTGATCTTGTCGGGGGCATGTCCGCCTGTTCCCCTCAGCCTGATCGAGGCTTCCTGCTCCCCGATCATGATGCCGTCCACCTTCCATTCAGAACCGCGCGCTTCTGCCGAGACAGGCTTCTCCAGCACATAGACGGGATGCCCGTTCCCTTCGCTTACTGTGCCAAATCCCGGGAGGAACTGCAGTATCTTTTTGAGTTCTGCCCGTACCTCTTCAGATAAACCGATAGCGGCTCCCAGCAAAACAAGCAGGATGGCTGCAGCGAAAGCCCTTTTATGATAGCGTCTTCGGGGCGTTGCGGGCTTCTTTTGGACAGAGTCGGAGCTTTGGGCATGCGGATGAATGCCCAGCTCATGCCATGTTCTCGTTTTGATCCGGTCCAACGCAGCGTTGTCCAGAGGAAGAGCCGCATGGGAAGGGGGTTCATGCAAATCGTAAAAGTCCGGGAAATCGAGGAAGTTCGGGGATTCTCGGAAGTCCGGGGATTCTCGGAAGTCCGGGGATTCTCGGAAGTCCGGGAAATCACGGAAGTCCTTGAAGTCACGCCAGTCTTCTTCGCTTATTTGATCAATCAGGTCAAATACGGCTTGTTCATCTCTTCCCTTCATACGTATCCTCCTGTTCCAAAAGGTGCATCTGCTGCCTGAGGGCTTGCCGGGAGCGAAACAGCCGATTCTCGACCGCCTTTTTGGTCAACCCCGTCTCAGCCGCGATGTTCTCCAAAGTCTCGTAGTAAAAATACCGTTTGATAAAAATGCGTCTGTCCGGTTCGGGAAAGGAGCGAATCAGAGCGACAATTTGTGCGGAACGCTCGCGGGAGAGGACAACGGTCTCCAGGTCTGTACGGGAAGTCGGTTCTGCAGCCAATGGCGCTCCATTGCCCCGCTCCTGAAGCTTGCGGCGATAATCCAGCGCTTTGTATTTGGCGAGAATCAGCAGCCACGTTTTCCATGTTCCCCGGCTTTCATCGAATTCGGCAATTTTTTTCCACGCGGTGATAAAAGCGTCGCTTACACACTCTTCGATGTCTTCCCGGCTCCCGATGCCGCCGATGATCCGGTACACGAGGGTGTAGACGTTTTTTCCGTATACGTTCATTGCGTATTCCAAAGCAATCGGATTGCGGTTCTTTAGTTCGCTTGCAAGGTTCTCTTCGCTGATGTTCATTTCGATCCACGCCGGGCCCCTTTCAACGTTCGTTTCATCTATGTATCAATGACTACGTTTCGATTTTGGCAAAACACTCAGACACTCTTCAAAAAACTTTTCGCGATCTCGCTCAAAAGAGCAAACAAGAAGAAGCGGAATGTTCAGTCTTTCCGGTATAATCAAACAAAGTACCTGGAAGGAGAGGAATAACATGGATAAGGTCATACATAAAAGCGTAAAGCTATCTTGCGGCCCTGCGCAAGCCTTTCAATTCTTTACCGGGAGCGAGCATCTGGCCAGCTGGCTGACCAATGCGGCGGAGGTGGAGCCTGTGGCGGGAGGCAAATACGAGCTGTTCTGGGCACCGGACGATCGCGAAAACGACAGCACTATCGGCTGCAAGGTGCTGGCCATCGAGGAGAACAAACTGCTGGTCTTTGAATGGAAGGGGACAAGGCAGTTTGCCTCACTGATGAACGAAGCGCGTCCGCTCACCCATGTCGTCGTATCCTTCATTCCGGACGGAGAAGGAACCAACGTGCAGCTTGTGCATAACGGATGGGGCAGCACAGAAGAATGGGACGCTGCACGCGGCTGGTTTGAGCAGGCATGGAACATGGCGTTGGCCGGGCTTGAAAAGTACGCGAGTGCGCAGCCGGTCGCAAAGTGCTGTGAATAAAAAACGGCGATCCTCTCAGAACGGTTGGACCTATAAGCTGTCCCCCAAAAAAACCGAGCGTATAGACGCTCGTCAACAAAAACTTTTCGCATGCCCCGACATACAGTAAAGGGAAGGTGGAAATAAGGAGGGGCCAAATGAACGGGGACTTCGTAGCCGATCTGTTGGGGAAGCTGAGTAAACGAACGGGTCGGGAGTGGACGCTGACCGACATTATGAAGCTTGCGGAGAAACTCCCTAAAAACGGGAACGGAAATATTGAATCCGTCTTGAGTGAGCTGTCGGATATGGGACTTGATCTTTCGGACGAAACGAAAGACAAAGTCAGGCAGCAGGTAAAAGACGGCAAATCTCTTTCCGCGGATACAATCGGGGAGCTGATGACGACCAGTCAGAAGAAGGAATCGGGAGAAAAGAAAAAATCGTCCCCGAAGGGCAGCGGAAAAGTGAAAAACCTCTCTTTGGCGGAACGGATCAAAAAGATGCAAAGCCGCAAAAAGAAGCGGACATGACAGGATAAACGCTGTATCGATAACGAGAACAAAAAAGATACGCAGCCGACTGTGCCCCGGCACCGAAGGCTGCGTTTTGTTTTGTCCGAACAATCTTGATAAAAACGTACAATTATGTTTTAATGTATATGTAATGTTCGTGTTTTTACAACCTTTTTGAAAAAAGTCAGGAGGTTCTATTCGTGAGTGTGAAAAAAGCACTGATCAGCGTTTCGGACAAAACTGGGTTGGTACCTTTTGCGCGCCGCTTGGCTGCCGCTGGGGTCGAGATCATTTCTACCGGCGGGACAGCTTCTCTGCTCAAGGAAGCGGGCATCCCCGTCATTGGCATTTCAGATGTGACCGGTTTTCCAGAAATCATGGACGGACGCGTCAAGACGCTGCACCCGAATATTCATGGAGGTCTCTTGGCTGTTCGCGACAACGAGTCGCATCTTCAGCAGATGAAAGAACTGAACATCGACACGATTGATCTGGTCGTAGTCAATTTGTATCCATTTAAAGAAACGATTGCGAAACCCGGCGTTACTTATGCCGACGCAATTGAAAATATTGATATCGGCGGTCCGACGATGCTTCGCTCTGCCGCCAAAAACCACCAATTCGTCACAGTGGTTGTGGACGCAGCGGATTACGAGAAAGTGGCCGGAGAAATTGAAGCAGCGGGCGATACTACATTGGAAACACGCCGTCTATTGGCTGCCAAGGTATTCGGGCATACGGCCGCGTATGATGCCCTGATCGCGCGCTACCTAAACAATCAGGTGGGAGAAGCATTTCCGGAAAGCCTGACCGTGACGTATGAAAAGGTACAGGATTTGCGCTACGGCGAAAATCCGCATCAGCGTGCAGCTTTCTATCAGGAACCGCTTGCGGGGCTGACTTCTGTCGCTGGCGCTGAGCAATTACATGGAAAAGAGCTTTCCTACAATAATATTAATGATGCGGATGCGGCTCTCGCTATCGTCCGTGAATTTACAGAGCCGGCAGTCGTCGCGATCAAGCACTCCAATCCGTGCGGTGTCGGCATTGGCGGCGATGTCCGCGAGGCGTATCAAAAAGCGTTTGAAGCCGACCCGGTTTCGATTTTCGGCGGGATCGTCGCTGCCAACCGGCCGATCGATAAAGAGACGGCCCTGTTGATGAAAGAAACCTTTTTGGAAATTATCCTCGCTCCCGATTTTACCGAGGAGGCATTGAATGTCCTGACTGAAAAGAAAAACCTGCGCCTCTTGCGCCTGCCGGATCTGGCGCCTGTCCAAAAAGATGCCGCAGCTGTTCTCCGGGTAGCGCCGGTAGCGGGCGGAGCGCTGGTTCAGGATTACGATCTCAAGCAGCTCGCCGATGAGGAGATTCGCGTCGCTACCGACAGAGAGCCTACAGCCGAGGAGCTGGCGCAGTTGAAATTCGCCTGGAAGGTGGTCAAGCACGTCAAATCCAACGCGATCGTACTGGCCGCAGATAACATGACCATCGGGGTAGGAGCCGGTCAAATGAATCGTGTCGGTTCTGCCAAGATTGCCATCGAGCAGGCTGGTGAAAAAGCCCGCGGTTCCGTAATGGCTTCCGATGCTTTTTTCCCGATGCCCGATACCGTCGAGGCAGCGGCAAAAGCGGGAATTACGGCGATTATCCAACCAGGCGGCTCTGTACGGGACCAAGAATCGATTGATGCCTGCAACCGTTTTGGGATTGCCATGGTCTTTACTGGTGTGCGACACTTTAAGCATTAGAAGAGAGAGAATACAGGAGGGAATACGATGAACGTACTGGTAATCGGCAGCGGCGGCCGTGAACACGCCATTGTCTGGAAGCTGGCGCAAAGCTCCAAGGTGAAAAAGATTTTCTGTGCCCCCGGCAATGGAGGAACAGCCCTGCTGGCGAAGAACGTGCCGATTCCCGTTCATGATTTTGCCGCACTGGCACAGTTTGCCAAGGACGAAGGCATCGATTTGACGATTGTAGGCCCGGAGGACCCGCTGCTGGGAGGCATTGTCGACTTTTTCCTGGAGCGCAGCCTGCCGATCTACGGACCGACTGCCCAAGCTGCGAAAATCGAGGGAAGCAAATCGTTTGCCAAATATCTGATGAAGCGTTACAACATACCGACAGCGAAGTATGAATCCTTTATCGACTATGAGTCTGCACTTGCTTATGTGCGTGAGCAGGGAGCGCCGATTGTGGTAAAAGCGGATGGACTTGCCGCAGGCAAAGGGGTCGTGGTGGCGGAGACGCTGGAAAAAGCGGAGCGGGCGTTGTACAGCATCATGGAAGAGAACGCATTCGGCCAGGCAGGAGCCCGTGTGGTCATCGAAGAGTGCATGCGCGGAGAAGAACTGTCCCTCCTCTCCTTTGTCGATGGAGAGACGGTCAAGCCGATGATCACCTCCCAGGACCACAAGCGGGTGTTTGACAACGATCAAGGACCGAATACCGGGGGAATGGGCACCTATGCGCCGGTACCGCACATGTCAGCCGAGCTGGTAGATGAAATCGTGGCAAAAATCGTCCAGCCGATGGCATCCGGCATGGTGCGGGACGGCATTCCGTTTCGCGGCGTGCTGTACACCGGTTTGATGATCACCTCGGAGGGGCCGAAGGTTGTGGAATTCAACGCCCGCTTCGGCGATCCGGAGACGCAGGTCATTCTGCCGCTCCTCAAGACCGATCTGGTGGATATTTGCACGGCGACGGTCAACGGCGAACTGGCTTCCCTGGATGTTGAGTGGAAGCAGGAGAGTGCGGTTTGCGTCGTCATGGCTGCTCCCGGCTACCCCGGTGAGTACCCGAAGGGCTCGCTCATCACCGGACTGGAGCAGCAAGCAGAAGGCGTAGCCGTCTTTCATGCCGGCACCAAGCAAACGCCAGAGGGCACAGTCACGAGCGGCGGCCGCGTACTCGGCGTGACCAGCATCGGCAAAGACCTGGAGGAAGCGAGAGCGTCTGCCTACGAGGCGGTACGTTCCATCTCCTTCGAAGGCGCCCACTACCGCACCGACATCGCTGCCAAGGCGCTGGGAAACCGGTAAGGTAAGGGGGTACGAGAAGCGAGAACGGGTCTGTTCGAATGGGCTTGACCTGCTTCCAAAAAGCTTGTGCAAAAGCAAACAAGCCTCCAATCCCGAGAAGCGGATTGAAGGCTTGTCTTGTTTTGTGATAGTCCGGCAAAAGCCAAAAGCCGTAGAGATGAAAATGGAGAAAACGCGAAAGGTCTTTGGGACACAACCCAGGCGGAATGGAAAAAGGGGAACACGCTTTCCCGACCCAACCAACGCTATTAAACCCCAATCTCCTCCCGGGAAGCCGCTGCCTTTGCCCGTCTCTCCAAAAGCTGAGACAGTAAATAAACGACGAGAAACAGCACCATGCACCCTGCAGACAGGCGGTACATCACTCCATAGCTGGATGCCGAAGCGACGGCTCCCAGCAGCATGGCCCCCAGCGCAATTCCCAAATCAATCGAATTGAGAAAAAGCCCGTTGGCCATCCCGCGCTTTGCCGGAGAGACCTGCTTGATCATCCAGGCCTGAATCGACGGCTGAATAATTCCGTAGCCGAGACCGTAAAATAAGGCGGCTGTCAGCAGCGTCGGGACAGAGGATGCTTGGGAGACCAGCACAAGCCCGATCACGGTCAGCAGGGCTCCGGGAGGAAGAACGGCCCAGTGCCCCTTTTTGTCAAATATTTTCCCTGAGACAGGCCGGATCAATACCATGGCAAAGGCGTTGCAAAGAAAAAACCAGCCGACGTTGTCGATATGAACCTCTTTTCCGAACAGCGCCAAAAAGCTGATCAGGCCTCCGTACGTGATGGAGAGCAAAAGATTTAAAAAGGCTGGAAGCCAAATGCCCCGGCCGGAAGCTCCACTGGTACCGCTGCCGGTTGGAAATGGCTGCTTGCTGATCTGTTGCTTGCTACTCGGAATCTGTGGCGTGCCGGTTTGATTCGCCTGCCCCTCTTTGTTTTCACGCATGGCATGGACCGGTGCCGCCGGCTGTATGATCCGCAGCATAGGGATGATGGCGATTACGAGCACAACAGCCGAAGCGGAAAGGGCGACAAACCCGAATTGTCCCAATATCCAAAGTCCGATCACGGGAGCAATCGACATCGCCAGACTGGACGAGAGGCCAAAGTACCCCATGCCTTCCCCCATCCGTTTGGGCGGGATGACATTGGACGCAAGAGTAGGAAAGGTCGTGCTCGTCATCCCGAATCCGACGCCGAATACAATGCGCATGACCAGCAGAAAGGCGATTGTCCCTGCCCAAACGTAACCGGCTGTCGCAAGAATAACGATAGACAGTCCGAGCAGCAAAATCGTTTTGCTGTTTTTCGGTTGCAAGACCTTGCCTGTAAAAATCCGGGCGACCACAGCCGCAAAGGCAAACAGGCTAATCACCAGGCTCACCGTGAAATCACTCGCGCCGAATTGTTCCTTTACATACGCCGGGAATGATGGCGTCATCATTTGCAAATTCAAAAACAACAGCAGGTTGCAAAGCGTCAGGAGGACAAACTTGCCCGTCCATAGCTTTTCATTTGTCTCTGGTTTCTCTTCCACCTATTCCACTCCTACTCCATGATGACTTGGTTGACATTGTTTTGAATGGTCAAAAGAGTGTCCTTCAACAGCTCAAGCCGTTCCGGGTCTATGCCTGCAAGCATTTCATCAATCGCTTGTTTCTCCAGAGGTATAGCCTGCTCGACAAACGATTTTCCTTTTTCGGTCAGATAGATTAAAAAAGCGCGCCGATCAGCAGGACTCACCTTTTTCTCGATCAATTCCTTCCGCAAAAGAACATCGAGTATCCGGGCAGTCGTCGGTTGATCCTTGGCTGTGCGGATGGCGATCTCCTTCTGGTTGATGCCGTCCTGCTCGCACAGCCTGAGCAACACAGCCAGCTGTTCCGGTGTAATATCCAGCTCCTTGAGGCGGATGGTGACAAGATGGCTCACCCGCCGATAAGTGATACCGAGAAGAAATCCGATTGATTGATAGTGAGGCGTAGAAACCATGAGGGACAGCTCCTATCCAAAATGATTGTCATAACAATTATATGTATAACATATTTTCTTGTAAACCAAAATTAACAAAAGGAGATACGCCTGTTATTGGCGGTATCTCCCTTTGTTTTTGCGCGTGTTGTAAAAAAAGTATCCCATCGCCGCCACGCAGGCTATGATGATGGCGATGACAAACACATTGTGGGAAAACCATTCGTACAGGGGAGGGCCGACAATCGTCATAAAGCAGTCCTCCTCTTATGAATAGGTAGGGTACAGATGCTCGTCCCGACTGTACCGTTCCGAAGGTTTTTTCTCCAGATCGCTGTCTTCGTCTTCCATGAACTGATCGGCTGTCGGATAGGTGACGTGTTCTCGCAGGGCTGCTTCCAGTTGTTTATCCTCCTGGGACAGCTCCCTTGTGGCAGTGGCTGCCCCTTTCTCAGGCGACATCCCGGCTGCCATCGCTTGAGACATCTCGGAGGTCATGGCCGCATTCTCGCCTTGCTTGCCGCCTCCCTTTGACCCCGTCATTTGCCGCATGGCTGCGCGGACGCCGGCTTCGGTCATTTTTCCGACAATCTTGTTCATTCCCTTTTTGGTCACCGTATCGGTATTCATCGCATACAGCATCGGACAAAATCGGGTCGCACCCTCCGCTACCTTCATGGCCGACATGGTCATGAGCAGCCAGGGGGTACGATAGGGGCGACGGCTCATTTTGCCGACCCCGTATGCAAGTCCAACAAGTCCGGCAGTGATGCGAATCATGGCATCTACAGTTCCGACGTTCCTTCGCATGTGGATTCCTCCTGTCCAACTTGTATCTACCGGTTAGTGTGTGCGGGTCTTGGGAAAACAGCCAAGGAAAATGTTTCTAAGATGGCGAAGCTTTAAGGTAACAAGAAGGGCATCAGAAGAAATGACTGAAATCGTTTTTAAAGGGAAACAGGAGGGATATTCATGCGAGTTCGTTCGATAGATGAGGCTGCTCATCGAAAGCTTCTGCGGGTGGCAAGAAGGGAAGAGCCGGCAGATATGTGGATCAGGGGAGCAAAAGTATTGCATGTCTATACAAAGGAATGGCGGGAGGTCCACATAGCCGTTTCCGGCGAGAGGATTGCGTATGTCGGGGAAAAAGAGCCGGTGACTTGCGAGGGGACGACGATTGTGGAGGCCGATGGCAAGTACGCTGTTCCCGGATACATTGAACCTCATGCGCATCCCTTTCAATGGTACAATCCGTTCACGATGGCGGATTTTGCTTTGGCGCGCGGGACGACGACGTTGATATCGGACTCTTTGATGCTTATGACGCTGCCTTTTGCGCAAGTGGCTGACATCATGGAAAAACTGGCGGAGCATCCCGTAAAGCAATTTTTCTGGGCAAGGCTTGATCCCCAGATGAGACGCACAATGGCATCGCCGCCGTTCGACCGGGAAGGCATTGGCCGGATGCTGGAGCACCCCCGTGTCATTCAGGGCGGAGAATTGACCGACTGGCAAGGCGTATTGGCCGAGGATGAAACCTTGCTGTACGGCATCAAGCGAGCACTGGATGTGGGCAAGCGAATGGAGGGGCATCACCCCGGCGCCTCTGTGCAAACGCTGAATGCGGCAGCGGCTCTGGGCATTACTGCCTGCCATGAAAGCATTACGGCCGAGGATGTGCTGGAGCGGCTGCGAGTGGGGATGTACGCGACCCTCCGCCATTCATCGATTCGCCCCGACCTGCCGACTTTGGTGCAAGGGTTGCTGGAAGCAGGGATTCCCTGGTCATCCCGGATGATGCTGACCTCAGACGGCAGCACGCCGCCGATGTACCGTCATGGCTTGATGGATTATACGATCCGCGTGGCGATTGAAGCAGGCATGCCGCCAGTCGAAGCGTATGTGATGGCCTCGCTCAATCCGGCCGTCTACTACGGGATCGACAGCGAAGTGGGCGGCATAGCTCCCGGACGGCTGGCCGATATTCTGCTTCTGACGCAACCCGGGGAGCCGACGCCGGAAGCGGTCATCGCAAACGGACAGCTCTCGGGGAAAGATGGAAAGCTGCTCGTCCCGACGGTCCAGCCAGTATGGACAGACTACGATTTTCCGTCCGTCTCCCGGGAAATGAAGGAAATGCAGGTGAAAACAGAATGGTTCCGCATGAAGGACAAAGGAGTGCCGGTCCCTGTCATTTGCATGCTGAACGCAGTCATCACCAAAATGGAGCAAGCGAGCTTACCCGTGGATACGCAGGGATATGTTTCGCTGGAAAACGACCCGGAGCTCGCGCTGCTCTGTCTGATTAACCCTGTGCAAAAACGTTTGACCCGGGCAGTCGTCAGGGGATATGGCAGGGATCTAAAGGGGCTGGCCAGCACCTATACGGCATCGAGCGATTGGCTGGTGATAGGACGTTGTGCCCAGTCTATGGCGCAGGCGCTGCAGAGGGTCATGGAAATGGACGGCGGGGTAGCCATGTACGAAAAAGGAAAGGCAGTCTTGGAATGCCCGCTTCCGCTGGGAGGCAAGTTCTCCCCCGCACCGATGGAGGAAGTGATTGACATGGCTGAGAGGTTTACGGGATTGATCCGGGAAAAAGGCCACGAGCATCTGGACCCGCTCTATTCCCTGCTGTTCTTTACGGCTACTCATCTGCCGTATGTGCGGATAACAGCAGAAGGAATCGTGGAGGTAAAGTCGGGGAAGATCCTCGTTCCTTCTGAGTTCTTGTAATGGAAAATACTTACATTCTTTAATGTGACATAGCATTGATATATTCTTTCCTCGCTTGCTTTTTACGATTATGTATTGGAATTATATGTAGCGTAAAAAAATAATTTTTTCTCTTGTAAATTTTCTAATTTCTTTTAAAATGAAAAAGAATCAAGCTGCGTCAATGATATAGGCTGATTGATCCGGTGTTTACATAGGTTCAAACTGGCAGATCAGACAGCTTGATTGATGATGAAGAAAACATAAAGAGAAATAAAAGGGGGATTCAATTGGCATGAAGGGAGATACCGGTAATTCCAGGTAGCGAGCTTACTGAATCTTTTGATATGATAGTGGTAGCTGATTTTTCAGTCAAATCACACTATTTTGCGGATAGAAGCAGGCCATTCGTAATAGGCGAAAAGAAAGGCGACTGTTGCGCAAATGGACAAGATTCGCTTTCGGACTGTATTGGTTCATAGGGCGCGAGGAAACAGCATCATAGACGCATCTGACGAGCCTCATTCAGCAAAAGGGGCGGCACATTCCGTGCGGTCCCTCTTTATTGGCGTTGTCGCATGCAAAAAATTGAAATTCACCACAAGTTTACGAAGGAATGAGGGATGGGAAGCATGCTGCTCAACATTTTGCCTCAGGTGTTGGTTGACGGGTTGACACTGGGATTCATGTACGCCGTCGTCGCTCTCGGCTACACCATGGTTTACGGTATTCTGGAATTTATCAACTTTGCCCACGGGGAAATTTTCATGGTGGGTGCCTTCGTAGGGACAGAGGTTTTGTTGATCTCCGACTCCTTGGGCGCTCTTGAAGGAATGAACCCGTACGTGGCTTTCTTCCTGACGCTCGTCATCGCGATGGCGCTGACAGGGGGACTCGGTGTGCTCATAGAACGGGTCGCTTACAGGCCGCTTCGGGGTGCGCCGCGTCTGGTTCCTCTGATTTCGGCGATTGGCGTTTCCTTTTTGCTGCAAGACCTGGTTCGCTTTACCGAGGCGATTGCCCGCAACGAATTTTATCTGAATACTCCCGCACTTTTCTCGGGCAGCATTTCTCTCGGGATCGCTTCGATTCCGACAAAAGGCTTTATCGTTATCGTTCTTGCCATTGTCATGATGATTGCTTTGACGCTGTTCATCAACAAGACGAAGTGGGGCATCGCAATGCGGGCGGTCGCGCAGGATCAGTCGACGGCATCGCTGATGACAATCAACGTGGACAAGGTCATCATGCTTACCTTCCTGATCGGTTCGAGCCTTGGCGGAGCAACGGGTGTTCTGTTTTCGCAAAACTACGGTACGATTGACCCATACATCGGCTTTATCCTCGGCCTGAAAGCCTTTACCGCTGCGGTTCTCGGGGGTATCGGAAACCTCCGCGGAGCGATGGTGGGCGGCGTGCTGCTGGGCCTTCTGGAATCACTGTCCGGCGCGTATATGGGACCGTTGACCAACGGAGCCTTCGGTGCCGAATACAAGGATGTATTTGCGTTCAGTATTTTAATTCTCGTGCTTCTGTTCAAGCCGGAAGGTCTGTTTGGCGAAGCAGTGAAAGAGAAAGTGTAGGTGAGAATCATGGCAAACATCGGATGGAAGTCGATGAAAGGAATCCCGCTGGTCGTTACACTGATCTGGATCGCTGTCTCTGCAGCAGCCCTGCACTTCATGGAAAAGTCCGTCATCGCGTTTCTGGGAATTTTGTTCTCGATTATTCTGATCTACTATACAAACACGGACAAGCGGGTTCGCCTGATCCTGGGTGCCGCCGTTTTGCTTCTGATCATTCCGCTGGTGGCGGGGGACAACCGCTACTATATGGAAGTGGCTTCGCAGGTGGGCATCTATGTGGCGATGGCGCTCGGCCTCAACATCGTAGTCGGTTTTGCCGGTCTGCTTGACCTGGGGTATGTCGCCTTTTTTGCAGCGGGTGCTTACGCGTATGCAATTTTCTCCACCTCTCAGGCAAACGAGTTTATTCCTGGCGGATTGTTTCCGTTGTCAGGAGACTGGTTCTGGCCATTTCTCATCGTCGGCCTGATCGTGGCGGCTATATTCGGGATTTTGCTCGGTTTGCCGGTACTGCGGGTAAAAGGCGATTACCTCGCCATCGTTACACTGGGCTTTGGTGAAATTATTCGGATTATTTTTAACAACCTGGATAAGCCGATCAATATTACGAACGGTCCCCAAGGGATTACGCCGATTCCGTCTCCGGAGCTGTTCGGGGTCAAGATGGGGACGCCGTTTTACTTCTACTTTATCGTCCTGTTCGTGATCATTTTCATCGTTATCGCCAACATCCGCTTTGAGCACTCCCGTCTGGGCCGCGCGTGGGTGGCGGTGCGGGAGGACGAGCTGGCCGCGCAGTCGATGGGTATTTCCCTGTTGAACACCAAGCTGGCTGCGTTTGCGACAGGCGCCTCTTTTGCCGGTGTCGTGGGAGTCATCTTTGCTGCCAAACAGACGTTTATCGATCCGACGTCCTTTACCCTGATGGAGTCGATCGGGATTCTCGTGATGGTCATTCTCGGGGGCAGCGGCAGCATCCCTGGGGTTATTCTCGGGGCCGCCTTTGTCACAGTGCTTCAGGTACAGCTCTTGAAAGAGTTCTCCAACTTCCTGCATTCGCTGCAGCAATCGGGAGTCATCAATCTGCCCAACCAGCTTGACCCGTCCAAATTCCAGCGTTTGATTTTCGGGATTATGCTGATCCTGGTGGCGCTTTACAGGCCAAACGGGTTGATCCCGGCCAGGCGCAAGAAGAACGATCTGGAGGCCATCAAAGGAAGCAAATACGCTGGAGGCAAGCTTGGCATCTTGAGCAAGCTTACCCAGGGGAAACAGTCGTAGCGAAGAAGGAGGGAGCACGATGGCATTATTGGAAGCCAATGGGTTGACCAAGCGTTTCGGCGGTCTGGTTGCCAATCAGGATGTGACCGTAAAAATCGAACAAGGAACGATTACCGCCGTCATTGGCCCTAACGGTGCGGGCAAGACGACCTTCTTCAATATGGTGACGGGTTTTTACGAGCCGGACGAGGGAGATGTTTTGCTGAACGGAAAAAGCATCAAGGGGCTGCGCCCCGATCAAATCGCGGAGCGCGGGATTACGCGGACCTTTCAAAATATTCGCCTGTTCAAGGAGATGACAGCCCTGGAGAACGTCATGGTGGGCACGCACAGCCGCCTGTCGGCAGGGATCCTGGGCATTATGTTCAATACAAAACGCGTTCGCGAGGAAGAAGAGCGGGCCAAGGTTGAAGCCTACCAGCTGATGGAATACGTCGGCATTGCCCATGTGGCGAACGAAGCGGCAGGCAGCCTGCCGTACGGACTGCAGCGCCGTCTGGAGATCGCCCGGGCGCTTGCGACCAATCCGCAAATCATTTTGCTCGACGAGCCGGCAGCCGGGATGAACCCGCGCGAGACGGTAGAAATGACTGAATTTATCCGCAAGCTGAAGCATGAGCTGGGCCTGACGATTATTTTGATCGAGCACGATATGAAGCTCGTCATGGGATTGAGCGAGTATATTCACGTCCTGGACTACGGACGCAAGATTGCCGAGGGTACGCCGGAACAGATTCGAAACAATCCGAACGTCATCGAGGCTTACCTGGGCAAAAGCGCGACGGAAGTGTCGTAAGAGGGGGAGGAGAAACAATGCCGTTGCTTGAATTGCAAAACGTTCACACCTATTACGGCGGTATCCACGCGTTGAAAGGATTAAGTATTGAAGTAAACGAGGGGGAGGTCGTGACGCTGATCGGCTCCAATGGCGCCGGGAAGTCGACCACCCTGAAAACGATCTGCGGACAGACCCGTGCCCGGGAAGGCCGGATCGTGTTTGACGGCAAGGACATTACGCAGATGAGGACGCACGATGTCGCAGCGATGGGGATCGCCCATGTGCCGGAGGGACGGCGGATTTTTCCCAAGCTGACGGTTCGGGAAAACCTGGAGATGGGTGCATTTTCCGTAAAGGACAAACAGATCATTGAAGAAGGCATCGAGCGTGCATTTCGCTATTTTCCCCGTTTGAAGGAACGGATCGATCAAAAGGGCGGAACGATGTCCGGCGGTGAGCAGCAGATGCTCGCGATTGCTCGCGGTCTGATGATGAAGCCGAAAATCCTGATGCTGGATGAACCGTCTATGGGTCTTGCCCCGATTCTGGTGGAACAAATTTTTGACATCGTGACAGAGCTGAACCGCGAAGGCATGACGATCCTGTTGGTTGAGCAAAACGCCAACCAGGCCCTTTCTGTAGCGAATCGCGGCTACGTCATTCAGACAGGCGAAATCATTCTGCAGGATGAAGCGCAAAATCTGCTGACCAATCCTCAGGTGCGGGAAGCGTATCTTGCTTGATGGAAACGAAGAAAACCCGATGGAGTGTATGGACTTCCGTCGGGTCTTGTTTTTTCTAAAGGGAGTCGCTTCCGACATACTGACCGACGGCTTTTGGAGGAAAACGAATGTGCAACAAGAATGCGCTCTCCCCATATCTTTATGTTTTTGCTACTATCATCATAAGAAGTAGCTGACCTTCTACGAATGGTCAGATTCCAAAATAGAAAGCGGGTCAGCCTGGAGGTTATTGATGGAGATTCACCCGAATTGGACGAAGGCCGGATCAGGAAAGCTCTACCTGCAGCTCTACGCATACTTTCGCGAGGAAATCCAGACTAGACGGATATTGCCGGGAACCCGGCTGCCCTCGGTTCGATCGATCAGCCGCAATCTTCAACTGAGCAAAACAACGGTAGAAACGGCCTACCATCAGTTGCTGGCGGAAGGATACATCGAGAGCAGGGAAAGAAGCGGTTTTTACGTGGTGGAGTGGGAAGAGGACGAGGTAGCCGTTCCACCCGGGAAGCACGGAGGAAAAGCGGCCGCGAACGGCGCTATGAACGAGATTGGGAATACGGCCGGACATGCAGCCGAAGCGGAGCCAGCAGGAGTCGGATATAGAGTTGGGGCTGAGGATACAGCCGGAGCCGGATATACGGCTGGAGTCGGGCATACAGCCGGGGCCAAGCATGCGGCTGCACATACGTTACCTGGTACAGGCACGACTCCACTTCCCGAAAAAGCGATCGCCAAAAGTGATACGGCCGGTCTGCCAGCGGGGAAGAACCCGAATATTCTCTACGACTTTCATCAGGCCCGGGTCGATGCCGAGCATTTTCCGTACGGATTGTGGCGCAAGTACAGCAATCAGTGCATGCGGCCGGAAAACAGGAATATTCTCAATTACGGGAACCGCCAAGGGGAGCGCGCCTTGCGGGAGGAGATTGCCCGTTATTTGCAGCGGGCCCGCGGGGTTGCTTGCACGCCAGATCAGATTGTCATCGGGGCAGGAACGCAGGTGCTGGTCCAGGTGCTTTGCTTTTTGCTCACCCTGGAGGAACGCGTGGTCGCAATGGAGGAGCCGGGATACGACGGGGTGCGGACTGTTTTCCAGCATCTCGGATATAAAATAGCCCCGATTCCATTGGACGAAGACGGCATCGATGTAGAGGTGCTGGAGGCAAGCGGAGCGACGCTGATTTACATCACGCCCTCCCATCAGGAGCCTACCGGAGCCGTTATGCCTTACGCAAGGCGAATCAGACTGCTGCAGTGGGCGGCCAGATCGGGCGCGTACATCATTGAGGACGATTACGACGGAGAATTTCGCTATCAGACGAAACCGATTCCCTCGCTTCAGGGACTGGACACGCATGAACGAGTCATTTATCTCGGCACGTTTTCCAAATCACTGTTGCCGTCGATTCGCATGAGCTATATGGTTTTGCCCCCGGCGCTGCTGCAGATCTACGGAAGTCAGCTGTATGAATACGATCAAACCGCATCCCGCATCCATCAGGAGACGCTGGCTCTCTTCATGAAAAGCGGGGAATGGGAGCGGCATATACGCAAAATGCGGACTTTATACAGCAAAAAACATGAGGCCATGCTCAAAAGCTTGCATACGTATTTCGGGGAGCGGATTCATGTGACCGGACAGAATGCCGGATTATCCGTGACGGTGGAAGCAGTATCAGACCTCTCGGCAGAGGAGCTGGCGCAGCACGCGTTATCAGTGGGAATCCGCGTCTATCCTACGACCCGAAAATGGCTGCATCAGCCAAAGGACAGCTTGCCTGCCTTTCAATTTGGCTTTGGCGGCATGTCCGCCGAAGCTATCGAGCAGGGGATATGCCTGCTTGAAGAAGTGTGGAAGCCGTATTTGACCAGCCATGAAAGAGATTGACGCACTTACGCTGATTGAGTCTGCCCGGTATCCCGGACGAAGGTGACAAATGAGCTACTCGTACTCATGGACGATTCCGTACTTGTGGACGATTCGGTACGAAGCCGAGATCCATCCGACCCGAACCCGATCGGCATACACAAGCAGAAGCGCCTTTGCACAGTAATTGACAGAATGTACAGACAATAATAGAGTGGGTGTGTCAGGAGGGTGGACTGCTTGCATTCATCGAAAAATTTGTTCGTACAAGGGATGAAACAAATCCTGCCCGTTGCGTCTGCCGGCATCATTGACGGGTTGGTATTCGGGATCTTGGCCAGACAAGCAGGGCTCGGAATTACGGAGGCCATGCTTTTGTCGTTGCTTGTAAATGCGGGCTCGTCCCAGTTTGCGGCAGTAGGCCTGATCTCGCAGGGAATTGTAGGGTGGCCGATTTTGGTCTCAACCGCGCTACTAAATGCAAGGCATCTGTTATACGGTTTGTCTCTCGGTCCCTATTTTCGCGAAACCCCTCCGTGGAAGCTTTCCTTGATGGCAGGTTCATTAAATGACGAGACCTATGCCTTGAAAATTACGTACCTGACAGCGGGAAACAAGCCGAGCCTTCCGTACTTCGCCGGAGCGAGCATCGCGGATTACGTCATCTGGAATGCCAGTACCCTTGCTGGTGCCTGGTTCGGGACAGTATTTACAGAGACCGAGGCGTTTGGTCTCGATTTTGCCTTTATCGCGACGTTTTTAGGGTTTCTTGCCGTAAACCTGATCTCATCCTTTCACGTGAAGGTAGCCGTATCCGCTTCATTGGTTGCTTGTCTGGCCTACTGGCTGGGAGGAGGGGTGGCCGCGGTGATCGGGGGTACGCTGACGGCTGTAGCTATAGGGGCGGTGAAGCGGGATGGATAATGTCGTTCTTTACATTTTGCTGATGGCTCTCGTTACGTATTTGACGCGTTTCCCGATGCTGCTGATCAGTACCCGCTGGTCTGTGCCCGATTGGTTGAAAAGAGGGCTCGCGATGGTGCCGGTCGGGGTGTTCAGCTCGCTGACGGTACCGCCGATCCTGTTTCATCTGAGAGACGGGCAGTGGAGTCCCGAGTATCTGGCAGCCGGAGTCATTGCCTTGGCGGTGGGATTGTGGAGGAAACACATCGTCTGGGCGCTGCTCGCGGGAGTAGCGGTGCTGATTGGCTGGCGGCTTTTTTTGGGATTGTAGAGGGAAAGTAGCATAAGCAGGTGTTGCAGAGGAAAAACCTTTGCGATTCCTGCTTTTTTCGTTGCCTTTTGCAAAAGGGGATCGTTTCCAGCCTGAATGTTGAGAATAATGATTGAAATCGGCAAAGTCATTCAATATAATAAATTTATAAAAAGGTACAATGGTTCGATTATCGGTACAATGTGCGAAGGGGGTATGAAGTCGTTGTCTCTGAAAACGTTGGAAAAATCTTTGGAACTGCTCAGATGCTTTTCTGAGGAAAAACCAGCCTGGGGAGTCAGGGAAATCGCAAAAGAGCTCGACATGAGCCATACGATTGTCCACCGCATTTTGGCGACCTTTGAACAGTTTGGCTACCTGAGGCAAAATCCGGAGAACAAGAAGTACGAGCTGGGACTGGAGTTTTTGCAGATCGCCCAGAAAGTCAAGGCACGCATTCAGCCCGGGGATGTTTTGGTTCCGGTTATGAAAGGGCTTTCAGAACAGACGGGGGATTCCGTCTTCCTGAGCTGGCTGGATGGCCTCGAAGGGGTCTATGTAGAAATCGTGGAAAGCTCTCATGTTTTGAAGTATTCCGTAACCGTGGGCAGAAGATTTCCGCTGTACGCCGGTTCGATTGGCCGGGTTATGATGGCGCATCTCCCCGAAGACAAGCAGGAAGAGATTATCTCCAGAGGATTAAATCCGCTTACATCCAGGACGATCGTAAATCCCGAAGTCTTGCGGCAACAGTTGCAGATGATTCGCAAAAACGGCTGGGCCTATTCGGCAGGGGAGTACAACGAAGGGGTTGCGGGGCTGCATATGCCTCTGTTTGACAAAAATGGCAAAATCCTCGGCTCCCTGGGAATCGCCGGCCCGGATCACCGGCTGGCTGAAGAAAAAGTGCCCGAGTTATTGGACCATCTGATGAAAGCACGAGACGAGATTCAACAACTGCTGAATGATTACTCTTTCCGTTACTTGTAAGCAGCTGCATCAACCCAGATAAAAATGGTTCCGTACAACACTTAATCAATTTTGGGGGTAAAAAATATGGAAAAGCAGCCGGAAAACAAAAAGCATCCAAGAGCTCTGGAACCGTTTACGCTTCTCCTTACCATCGGTTTGTCCGTAATCGGGGCCATTATCGGCATGCAGCTGATCGTGACACTCGGCATATCAGCGAACACGGCCATTATCGGGGCACTGATCGCCATGGTTATCTCTCGCATCCCGGTAACTCTCTTTCGCAAATACCGCTCTGTCCATCGACAAAACCTGATCCAGACGGCGATCTCCTCGGCGACTTTCGGGGCCGGGAACAGCCTGATGATTCCGATCGGCATCCCGTTTATGATGGGCCATCACGAGCTGATCATCCCGATGCTGATCGGCGCGGTCCTGGCGATGTTTGTAGACGCCGCCATTTTGTATCGCCTCTTTGACTCCAAAGTATTTCCCGCCAGCGGAGCATGGCCTCCGGGCATTGCCACGGCTGAATCGATCAAAGCAGGCGATCAGGGAGGCAAGCGCGCTGGCTGGCTCGGGCTGGGCGCCCTCGGGGGAATCGCCGGTTCGGCAATGGGCATCCCGATGTCAGCGTTTGGCGTAGCCTTCATCGGAAACATCTGGGCTCTGCTCATGTTTGGGGTCGGTCTTCTGCTTCGCGGCTACTCCGTTCCGCTGTTCGGCGTAGACGTAAACAAACTCTACATTCCCCACGGCTTTATGATTGGTGCCGGTGTTGTTGCACTGATTCAAGTAACGACGATCATTTTAAAGAAAAAGAAAACAGACGCAGCTTCTGCAGTGGAAAAAGAAGAGCCGTATACGCGTACAGAGAAAGATACCTCGCGAGCGCTCGGATTTGGATTTATCGCTTATCTGGTGATCGCCCTCATCATCGCGATCATCGGCGGCGTGATTACAAAAATGTCCTTTGGCATGCTTCTTTTGTTTCTCTTGTTTGCTGCCTTTGCCGCATTTGTCCATGAAGTCATCGTCGGCATTGCCGCCATGCACTCCGGCTGGTTTCCGGCTTTCGCAGTCGCGCTGATCACCTTGATCATCGGGATTTTGATCGGCTTCCCGCCGCTTGCTTTGGGCCTTCTGGTCGGCTTTAGCGCCGCTACGGGTCCGGCATTTGCCGACATGGGCTACGACCTGAAGACAGGCTACATTCTTCGCGGCAACGGAGAGGATATGGCGTATGAGCTGGATGGACGCAAACAGCAATTTATCGCCGGGATGATCGCATTTGGCGTAGCGGCGATCGCTGTACTGATCGCATACAAAGGCTACTTTGCCCAAAACCTTGTGCCGCCGGTCGACAAGGTATATGCGGCGACGATTGAGGCAGGCGTCTCCGGCGACATTGCCCGTCAATTGTTCCTGTGGGCGATTCCTGGCGCGATCCTGCAAATCGTCGGCGGTTCCAAGCGTCAGATGGGCGTCCTGTTCGCGACCGGATTGCTGCTGCTCAACGTGCCGGCAGGCTGGGCCGTGCTGGCGGGCATCGTCATCCGCGCTGTCGTGCTGAAGGTGAGAGGCAAGCAGGCTGAGACGACCATGAGCATTCTCGCGGCAGGGTTTATCGCCGGAGATGCGCTGTACAGCTTCTTTAGCTCCGTATTTAAACTGAAAAAACTGTAGGCGGGGGCGGCAAGTCCCTGCAACAACGAACAGGAGGATGAGGAAAGATGTTCGATAAAAGACAGCAAGCTCTGGCAGGAAAGATTCGGGAAGCAGGGGTGGACGCAGCCGTACTGGTTCCCGGTCCCAACCTCTACTACTTTACCGGCCTGCAGCTGAAGCAGAGCGAGCGGCTTACACTCGCCATTGTGACGGCGGAGGGAAAATGGCTGTTCGTGACTCCGCAGGTGGAGCTGAGCAAGGTCCAGTCCACGGTAAAAGGAGATATTTTCTGGTACACCGATGAACAAGGCTCCGCCAAGGCGCTGCAGGAGCTGGTCGATGCCAAGGGCAAGCTGGGCAAGGTCGGCGTCGAGTTCGGTACGATGCGGGTTGCCGAGCTGAAAGCGGTAGAGCAACTGGGCAGCACGGACACTCAGGATGTCAGCAAGCTGTTCGATTCCTTCCGCATGTGCAAGGACGAAGCGGAAATCGAGTATTTGCGAAAAGCGGTAGCAATCGTGGAAGAAAGTCTGGAAGCGACACTGCCGTACATCAAGCCTGGGGCAATCGAGCTGGAGATCGCTGCGCGGCTGGAATACGAAATGCGCAAACGCGGCTCCGAGGGCACGCCGTTCGGAACCATCGTCGCCTCCGGCTATCGCGGAGCACTGCCGCACGGACGCGCCGCCTCCAAGAAGATCGAAGCCGGCGAGCTGGTCGTTCTTGATTTCGGCGCCATCTACGGAGGATATGTGGCGGACATTACACGCACGGTCGCCGTAGGAGAGATCTCGGACGAACTGAAGCTGATCTACGAGACGGTCCGGGAAGCACAGCAGGCTGCCATTGACATTATCAAGCCGGGCATTACCGCTCACGAGGTAGACGACAAGGCGCGGAGCATTATCAAGAGCAAGGGCTTCGGCACCTACTTTACTCATCGTACCGGCCACGGAATCGGACTGGGAGCGCATGAGGCGCCGTACATGATGCAGAACAACCAGCTCGTGCTTGAGCCGGGCATGGCGTTTACGGTCGAACCGGGAATCTATTTGCCTGACAAAGGCGGCGTACGGATCGAAGACAACATCATCGTCACCAAGGACGGTTATCTCAATCTCATGACCTCCTCCAAGGAACTGATCACACTGTAAACGCCCAATAAAGAGGGAGTGGAATCATGAATATCCAACAGATCAGACAGGATACGCCTCTGCATGAACGCTATGCATACCTGGACACTGCGGCAGCATCTGCACCTCCACGCCAAGTGATTGAGGCCATGACCGACTATTTGCGCAAAACAACAGAGCTGGGCCCCTATCTGCCCTCTTTTCGCAGGGAGACCTATGCCCGGGTGGATGCCATCCGCGAGGAGGCGGCCCGCTACATCGGAGCGGGGGCCAATGAAATCGCCTTTGTCAAAAACGGAACGGAAGCGATCAATTTCGTCGCCAGCGGCCTGACTTGGTCGGAAGGAGATGAAGTGATCATCGCCGATCTGGAATTCCACAGCAATTTTGTACCGTGGCTGCGGCTGGAGCGCGAGGGCAAGATCAAGCTGAAGGTTCTCAAGACGGACAGAAGCGGGGTTATCTCCCCAGCCGCCCTGGAAGAGCTGATCACTCCCCGGACGAAATTGATTTCTGTTTCTCACCTGCCCAATGCTTCAGGCGCCCTCCAGCCGATCAAAGCGATCTGCGAAATGGCCAAGAGGCACGGCGTGCTGACGCTCGTAAACGCCTCGCAAAGCCTGGGGATGGTCCCCATCGATGTGAAAAAGGTGAAATGCGATTTCCTCGCCGCATGTGGCCGCAAAGGACTGCGCGGCCCGGAAGGCTCAGGGATTCTCTTTATCAGAAGCGAATGGATCGAGTCCATCACGCCCGCCTTGATCGGATGGGGCGGAACGAGCTGGGATTTTGACACCAACGAGTACAGCTTCCTGCCCATCGCCAAGCGGGTCGAAGCCGGCTGCCCGATCGTTCCTTCCATTCTCGGTCTGGGAGCGGCTCTGGAATACGCTTCAGCGATCGGCGTCGAAGCGATTTACGAGCGGGTTCGCAAGCTGACGGCGTACGCGGTGGGACAAATGGAAAAGATTCCGGGCATGGTCATCTACGGACCCGAGCGGCTGGAAGACAGACTGGCGCTGATCCCGTTCAACGTAAAGGGCTTGTCGCCCGACCGGATTACACAGTATCTGGAAGAGAACGGCATCATCATCGAATCCGGCACCTTTATGGCCAACACGATGCTGCAGCAGTACGGCATCAATAAAATGGCCCGCGTATCGCTCCATTATTTCAACACCGAAGAAGAGATTGACAAAACGGTGCAGTTGATTCTGGACCTTTTGCAGAAGGAGGGGCAGCAATGAATAAATTCATCATTCAATCTGCTTTCAATGTGATGAAAAACGGGCTGAAGGTGAAGCCGGGCGAAGAGGTCGTCATTGTCGCGGATGACAAGCAAAACGAGCAGCTCGTCGACGCATTCACCACAGCGGGAGCGCTATTGGGAGCGAAAACGGGCAAGGTGATCTATCCGGTTGTCTCCACGCAAAACGAGGAACCGATGGGAATCGTAGCAGAGAGTCTGAAAAGCGCCGATGCGGCCGTGGTGCTGCCCGTTGTCTCGATTACGCACGTCGAGGCCATTCGCCAGGCGCGCAAGCAAGGGACACGCGTGCTCGTCTGCAGCGGTCTGGATGAACGGATGATGACGGGAGCCGTCAACGCCGATTACGAAAAAATGAGCGAATTGACCAGCCAATTCGTCGCTATGCTCGAATCCGCCGAGACCGTTCGCGTGACCTGCCCCAACGGGACGGACATCACCTTCCCGATCAAAGGACGCTCCACGATGGCGGTAGACGGCATCTGCGAGGAAGCAGGCCAATGGAATTTCGCCCCGGCCGGAACGACTGCGACTGCGCCGCTTGAAGGAGCCACCAACGGAACCATGGTGTTTGACGGCAGCCTGGCGCCGTTCGGCATTGTCGACAAGCCGGTCGTGCTGAAAGTGGCCGACGGCATGATCACGGAAATTGAGGGCGGCAACACAGCGGTGGAATTCGAGGCTCTCTTGCGTTCCTTCAACAACCCGAATGTTTACAACATTGCCGAGATCGGTATCGGTACCAATGACAAGGCTGTACTGAGCGGAAAGCTGATCGAGGACGAGCGGATTCTCGGGGCCTTCCATGTCGGGATTGGCAAAAGCTTGAACATCGGTGGGAATGTCGATGCGCCTTTCCATACTGACGGGATGATTCTGAAGCCAACTATGTGGATTGACAATCGGTTGGTTGTGGAGAACGGGACGATTCTGGTTTAGCGAGCCAAGCGGCAGAGACGGCTTGGGAGCTTGAGTGTTTCCCTATGATTCAGATTGTTTGGAAAGCCCTGCGTGCTAGCGGGGTTTTTCGTTTTTCAGGGAATAGGCTTCTTTCTTTCGCAGCCACTTTTTTTGGTTTTTGTGTTGTTGGACAGGCTTTAGGGGAGGAGATGAAAAAGGAGAAAACCGCTCCAGGTTCGGTGGGACACTGCGAGGGGGATTGACTGTCCGGCTCCATTCCAAAAGCAAAACCGCGTCCAAAAGCAGCCTGCTCAAGGAAGCATCTCAGAGTTGGACGCTAAAGGCGTGTTTTGCTTTTTCCATTTCGCCTGGGAGGTGTCCCAAAGACCTTCGCGGTTTTCTCCTTTTTCATCTCTACAGCTGCTGGTTTAAATCAAAAAACCGTTCGGCCCGAACGGTTTTGAGAGAGGCTGCCATGAACCTTAGCCAGCCTTGAAATATCCCACATGCTTTTTAAAGCTGGAAGAAGCAATTCCGCTCGACAGAGAAGCCTGTTTCCAGTCGAAGCGACTAGCGAAGTCCAGCCCAGCGGAGCAGTGATCCCGAGGAAACAGAATCGCAACCCATGAATCCACTGCGTAGCTGCGCGCCGTTTTGCGATTCCCTCGGGATCATTGCGGAGCGGACAGTTTCCGCATCCTTGTGGGACGTAGACCGGAGCAGAGAATGGAAACAGGCTTCTCTTCACCGCAGCAGCTTTTTTTTGGCGGTTGGACAGGCTTTGGGGGAGGAGATGAAAAAGGAGAAAACCGCTCCAGGTTCGGTGGGACACTGCGAGGGGGATTGACTGTCCGGCTCCATTCCAAAAGCAAAACCGCGTCCAAAAGCAGCCTGCTCAAGGAAGCATCTCAGAGTTGGACGCTAAAGGCGTGTTTTGCTTTTTCCATTTCGCCTGGGAGGTGTCCCAAAGACCTTCGCGGTTTTCTCCTTTTTCATCTCAATAGCTGCTGGTTTCCATCAAAAAACCGTTCGGACGTACGCCCGAACGGTTTGGGAGAGGCTGCTATGAACCTTGGACAACCTTGAAATATCCTGCATGCTTTTTAAAGCTCGATGAGTCACCACTGGTTCGCAAGAGAAGCCTGTTTCCAGTCGAAGCGACTAGCGAAGTCCAGCCCAGCGGAGCAGTGGTCCCGGGGAAACAGAATCGCAACCCATGAATCCACTGCGTAGCTGCGCGCCGTTTTGCGATTCCCTCGGGATCATTGCGGAGCGGACAGTTTCCGCATCCTTGTGGGACGTAGACCGGAGCAGAGAATGGAAACAGGCTTCTCTTCACCGCAGCAGCTTTCGGAGTGGAAGTGAGAAAAATGCCCCAGTGTTTGTTCAAATGCAGCTGCCCGGTTAATATCTTATTTCATGGGCGTAAGCAACACTCGCAAATCCTCAGCAAAAGGGATCAATTGACATGCGCCAAAACCTTTTTCCCCACGGCGAGCACCAGAATGCTGACAATCACCGCAACCGCCCCCGCATAGAAAGGCACATGCGGCGAATACCATTCGGCCAGCTTCCCTGCCAGCCACGGTGCGATCGCTCCGCCGGAAAAGCGGACGAAGCTGTACGCTGAGGAAGCGACTGCCCGTTCGACCGGGGCTACATCCATCACCGCGGTAGTCAAAACCGTATTGATGATGCCGAGTATGGCGCCGGCGATGACGATGGCGACGACCAGAGTCGTTTGCGATTCTACGCCGAATCCCATAACAGCAAGGACGATGGCCAGCAAGAACAGCATCATGTTCAGCGTCGGGATCGATCCGTATTTCCTTTGCAGCAGCGGCGCTATGATCACCGAGGTAATCGCGAGCATTACGCCCCAGAAGAAAAAGACGAAGCCGAGGCTGTGTTCATCCATGTGCAGAACAAAGGGAGAGAAGGCCAGCAGCGTAAAAAATCCGTAATTGTACAAAAGGGCAGTGGCGGCCAGGGTAAACAGTCCCCGGTGGGTCAGGGCCCGCAACGGATCGGAAATCGAGCTGCGCCGTTTTGGAGCGGGCACTTCGTTCAACAGGACAAAAACTGCGAGAAAAGCGATGGCCATCAGTACGGAAACGCCAAAGAACGGTCCCCGCCAGCTAATGCCGCCAAGCAATCCTCCCAGCAGCGGCCCGACGGACATGCCCAGTCCGATCGCCGCTTCGTACAGAACGATCGCTCCGGCCGTACCGCCGCTGGCTACACTGACGATCACGGCAAGTGCGGTGGAAATGAAAAAGGCATTTCCCAATCCCCAACCGGCGCGGTACCAAACGATCTCCGTAACGGAATTCGACATTCCGCCCATAAAGGCAAAGACGATAATCGCCAAAAGACCGAACAACAGCGTAGGCTTTGGACCGATCCGGCTGGATACCCACCCGGTTACGAGCATCGTAATCCCGGTCATCACCATGTAGCTGGTAAACAGCAGGGATACCTGGCTGGGGGTGGCGTTCAGCTTTTCGGCAATCGCCGGCAGGATCGGGTCGACCAGACCGATGCCCATAAAGGCGACGATACAAGCAAAAGCGACAGCCCAGGCCGATTTGGGCTGTTTAAACAAGGTTTGGAAAGAAGCTCCATGACTGCTCACTGATGTTCACTCCTTGATCTCTTTTTCCAATTCCCGCTTCTTATTCGTAATGCGAGTCAGCTTTTCATCGTATCCCTGCAGCATCTCCGTCAGCTTGTTCAGCTTTTCCTGCAGAACGTCCCGCTGTGCTCTCAGCGTTACCTCCAGCTCTGTCAGCAAGCGCAGCTTTTCGCCCACATGCTGGTCATTCGCATGCTTATCGGAAAAGTAGTCCTGCTTCAAAAGCTCGTAGCGTTTGCCAAGATCCATGATTTCCTTGATTTCCTGCAGGGAAGCGCCGAGGAGATCACGGGTGTTTTTGACGTGCAGAATATGGGTGACGTCTTCGTCCGTGTACAGGCGGTACCCGCTTTCCGTTCGGCCGGACGGACTGACCAGGCCCAATTCTTCATAGTAGCGGAGGGCCCGTTTGGTGAGATTGGTTTTTTTGGCGACCTCCTCGATTTGATACATGAAAGGTTCCTCCAATCACAAATAAAAAATGACATCTCCTATCTTAACAGACATTAACGTTGACGTAAACGTAAAACTATGGGAAAGGTTATGAAACGTGTACTTTTCCTAGTTTTCCTAAAAAAAAGAAGACCAATCATAAGACTGGTCTTGTCAGTTGATACCTGTATCCCAACTCGGCAGACATCTCCTGTACGGTTGTAAGCAACTCATTGCGAATCACATCTTGCTGAGGAAGCACGCGATCTGAAGGTCCAATTACGCTGATCGAGGCAACCACCTCGCCAGTCGAATCGAAGATCGGCGCGGCCATGCCGGTTACTCCGACGTTTCGCCGGTTAGAGCTGAATTCATAGCCGCGCTCCCGGATGTCCTGCAAATTTTGTTTGATTTCTTCGACGGAGGTAAAAGAATGCGGCGTGTAGCCCTTGATCTCCTCCCGCAAAATTTCATCCTGAAATTCTGGCGTCCGGTATGCCAAAAGTACGCGGGAGGCGGAAGTCGAATACATGGGAAAGCGCCGGTAGGTCTCGAGCGTAAACCGGATCGGATGGGGCGAATCCGCTTTGCTCACATAGATGGCGTCTTTTCCATCCTGTATGCAAAGGACAACGAGCTCCTGGGTGCGGGCCAGCAACCGTTGAATATACGGCGTTGAAAATGCGACGATGTCATGGTTTTTGATCACTTTGTCCCCTAATTCCAGCAATGTATAGCCAAGCGTGTACTGCTTGGTTTTTTCGTTTTTCCGGATAAATCCCTCCGACTCCAATGTGGTGAGCAGCTTGTGCACAGCCCCCTTGGAAAGCTGCAGCCTTTTGCTGAGCTCTGTCACTCCCATCTCCGGGGGACCGTCCAGGAACATTTTCAATAGCTTGCAGCCATTTCGTACTGAAGACAAAACCTGATCCATAGGTCATTCCTCCGTAACAGGCATTGATAGTAGTCAAGCATAATCGAAAAGCTTTCAAAAGGAAAGGGGAGAATCCTCCCTCTACTCAGACTATCTTGAATTGTCAGTATACTTATGGTAGTATAACACCAATGTTCTTGAATAGCAAACATCGTTCTCTATTCGTGAACAAAAATTGGAGATACGGGGGATGAAGACAAGTGAAGAAAAAGACATTATCGCTGCTCTCTGTTCTTGCATTGACAGGTTCACTACTCGCAGGCTGTGGTTCTTCCACTTCTGCACCGCAATCATCTGCGCCACAGGGCCAACCGGCAGACAACAAGAGTGCCGGACAAGCCGAGGCTCAATTGGAGGACACGCTGGTCATCGCGGGCAACGGGGCCACTGTCGAAAAGCTGATGAAAGACGTGATCTTCAAAAAGTTCAACGAGAAATATCCGAATGTCAAGCTGACGTACGTATCCGGCGTTTCCACGGAAATTGTCGCCAAGGTGAAGGCGCAGAAAAACTCGCCTCAAATTGACATGACCGTCATCGAGGGCGGCGAGCAGGAAAAAGGCCGCCAGGAGGGGCTTTGGGAAGCGATCTCCGAAGCGGACATTCCGAATATGAAAAATGTCCCGGATGACTTGAAGATCGCGGAAAACAGCGGCGTAACCGTCAACTTTACCCCGATGGGCATTTCCTACAACAGCGAATTGGTCAAAGAAAAAAATCTGCCGGTACCGGCTTCCTGGAATGACCTCGCCAAGCCGGAAGTAAAAGGCTATATTACGATGACTGATGTAGCAAGCAACTTCGGCCGCTCCGCGATGATCATGATGGCCTATGCAAACGGAGGCTCCGAGAAAAACATCGAGCCCGGCTTTGAAAAAATGAAAACGATTGCGGGATATATGCCTACCTTTGCGAAGAGCGCGGCCCAGCTGCAGCAAAACCTGCAAAACAAGAGCGCGGCGTACACTACCTGGACGATGGCTCGCAGCCTGACCCAAAAAGACGCCGGACTTCCGCTGGAATTCGTCTTCCCGCAAGAGGGCGGAAACATCGTTCCGAACGTAGCGACATTGGTAAAAGGGGCCAAGCATCCGAATGCGGCAAAGGCATTTATCGACTTTTTGCTGAGTGACGAGGTACAGACCATGTACGCGACGGAGCTGTACTACAATCCTGCCACTGCTGTGAAGCTTCCGGAGGATGTGGCGAAGCAATTGGAGTTTGACCGCAGCAAGGTCGTAAACTTCGACTACGATGTCATCGGGAAGGAAACGGCCAGTTGGCTGGACCGCTTCAATAAAGAAATCGCACCCATTACAGGAAAGTAGGTGTCTGTTTGAGCAAGGTGATTGATGTCGAACTGCGCAGCCTCATGAAGAAGTTTCAGAACAATATCGTGGTTCAGGACTTCAACCTGCAAGTGGAGCAGGGAGAGTTCGTCTCGTTTTTAGGGCCGTCGGGTTGCGGCAAAACGACCACGCTGAATATGATCGCCGGTTTCCTTGACCCGGATGGCGGCGATCTGCTGATCAAGGGACAGCGGATGAACGGTGTCCCTCCCTACAAGCGTGAGCTGGGAATGGTGTTCCAGACCTACTCGCTCTTTCCGCACATGACCGTAGCGGAGAATATCGCCTACGGGCTGAAGCTGCGAAAAATCAGCAAATCGCAGATCCAGGAGCGGGTGGGACGCGTGCTTGATCTGGTCAAGCTGCCGCATGTCGCAGACCGCTACCCGAAGCAATTGTCCGGAGGGCAGCGGCAGCGCATCGCCATCGCCCGTGCGCTGGTCATCGAGCCGTCCCTGCTCTTGCTGGACGAGCCGCTCAGCAATCTCGACGCGAAGCTGAGAGAAGAGCTGCGCGATGAGTTGAAACGGCTGCACCAGGAAATAGGCGTTACGACCATTTTTGTGACACATGATCAGGAAGAGGCGCTCTCCCTGTCAGACCGGATCGTCGTGATGAACCACGGCTTCATCGAGCAGATCGGCACACCGAAGGATATTTACAACCGGCCTGCTTCCGAATTTGTCCATACGTTTATCGGCAAGACCAACCGTCTCGAGGGAGAAGTCGCCGGGCATGAAGGCGACTCCTTGATCATCCAGACAATCGGCGGTCTTCTGGTAGAGGCAAAGTCTGCAAACCTGATGCTTCTCCCCGGGCAAAAAGCAACCGTTTTTATCCGTCCGGAAAAAATCAGACTGTCTGCCGATACGGCACCGGAAGGAAGAAATCGGGCCAACGGTCAGTTGAAGCTCAGCTCGTTCCTCGGTTCCTATACGGAATGCGAGGTGCAGGCAAACGGGCACAGCATATCTGTCAAGCTGCAAACGGTCGATAAAGGCGTGGAGCTCGTCCCCGGCAAGGCTGTCTCTTGCAGCTGGGATGCGGAAGATGTGCTGGTCATGCCGGCGGAGAGGGGATGACGATGAACAAAAGGCTGTCGATTCTTCTTTTGACGGCACCGAGCATGATCGTTCTGCTCGGCGTCTTTCTTCTCCCGATGCTGCTCATGCTGCTGCTCAGCTTTCAAAATGACGAGCAAGCCTTCAGCGTGGAAAACTACTTGTTGTTTGCAAAGGACCCGTATTATGCGGAGATCATGTGGAGGACGATACGGGTCAGCCTTTGGACCGTACTCTGTTCGCTGGTCCTCGGCTTTCCGGTGGCGATGTTTATGGCTCAGGCGACGGGAAAGATGCGGGGCATCGTGACCATGCTGATCCTCGCTCCCCACCTGATCAGTGTCGTCATCCGCAATTTCGGCTGGGTGGTCGTGCTCGGGGAAAAGGGTTGGATCAACGAGGTTTTGCTTGCGCTCGGACTGATCAAAGAGCCGCTCCGGTTGCTGTACAACGAGCTAGGCGTCGTAATCGGTCTGACGGACTCCTTTATCGCCTATATGGTACTGGCGATTGCGACCAGCCTGTATGCGATTGATCCGTCCTTGTCCAAGGCCGCCTCGATCCTCGGGGCATCCCGGGTGCGGACCTTTTTTACCGTGACGCTGCCGCTCAGTCTGCCGGGGCTTGTCGCCGGGACGACACTCGTTTTCAGCCTGTCCATGAGCGCATTCGTCACACCTGCACTGATGGGGGGAACGTCGGTGAAAGTCATGCCGGTAATTGCTTATGAACAGATAATGGCTACGCTGAACTGGCCGCTGGGAGCGGCGCTGGCATTTCTGCTTTTGGGCAGTACGATTTTGCTTGTGACTCTCTACACCAGGCTGATTGAGACCAAGCGATACAAAGAGGTGTTTTCGTCATGACAAAACTGAAACCGCTTGGCCTTATCACCTTTTTTGTACTCATCCTGGTAAACCTGCCGTTTCTGGTTATCATACCGAGTTCATTTACCGCGGCGGGATATCTCTCTTTTCCTCCCGAAGGCTTTTCCTGGCAGTGGTACACGATGATTCTCGAACGGCCGGAATTTATCGAATCGTTCTGGTTCAGCATCAAGCTCGCGGCCATCACCGCTGTGCTGGCAACCCTGATCGGCACGCTGGCAGCGATGGCCCTGCACAGATACAAGTTTCGCGGAAAAGGAATCATCAACGGCCTGCTGCTGTCTCCTTTGACCGTTCCATCGCTCATTATCGGGATTGCCGCGCTGCTGTTCTTTACGCGTATCGGGATAGCCGGTACGTTTACCGGGCTGCTGCTTGCGCATATACTGATTTCCATTCCGTATGTCGTTCGTCTCGTGTTGACCGGATTAAGCACGTTTGACTATACGCTGGAGAAGGCGGGCTACATGCTGGGAGCGCGTCCGCTGCGGGTGTTCTGGGACATTACCCTGCCTCTGCTGCGTCCGGCTATTGTGTCAGGGATGATTTTTTCCTTTTTGACTTCTTTTGACAACGTGACGGTATCCCTGTTCTTAGTGGCGCCTGACACGACAACGCTGCCGCTGGCTATTTTCACCTACATGCAGGAGACGCTCGATCCTTTGGTTGCGTCCATCTCTTCAGTGGTCATCCTGCTCAGTCTTTTGTTTATCGTCATCCTGGAAAAGGTGTACGGACTGGAACGGCTGTTTGGACTCAATTCTCAATCCCACTAAGGAAGAGGCACAATGGACATTCACTTATTATTGCAACAGTATCAACAGCAATTGATCGAGGATCTCAGGCAGTGTGTCAATATGGATTCGCCTTCGCGCAGCAAAGCGCTGGGGGACCGGATGGCAGACTGGTTTGGCAAAAGGTTTGTCGAGCTGACAGGCGGGCAAGCGGAGCGTATCGCCAATGAACAGTATGGAGATCAGCTGCGCTGTGTGCTCGGAAACGGCGAGAAGCGGGTGCTCGTCATTGGACATTACGATACCGTTTGGCCGGAGGGAGAGGCGGACCGCAGGCCATTTGCGATAAAAAATGGCAGAGCGTACGGCCCCGGCGTGTACGACATGAAGGCAGGCGTACTGCAGGCGTTCTACGCTTTGCGGGCCCTGCAGGAGCTGGGGCAATTCCCCGCTGACAAGCAGGTCGTTCTCCTTCTGAACAGCGACGAAGAAATCGGCAGTCCGACCTCGCGACGGTTGGTAGAACGGGAGGCGGAAGGGGCGGTAGCCAGCTTTGTTCTGGAGCCGCCAACAGAACCGCACGGCGCTCTCAAAACATGGCGGAAGGGGAGCGCCCACTTCCAGCTTCGCGTGCACGGGGTCTCCTCGCATGCCGGTGTCGATCACGCCAAAGGGGTATCGGCTATCGAGGAGATGTCCCGGATCATTCAATACTTGCATACCTTTACCGATTACGAGGTGGGCACGACGGTGAATGTCGGGCTTGTCAAAGGAGGAATCGGCTCGAATGTCGTGGCGGACTTTGCCGAGGCAGAGGTGGATGTACGGGTGATGACGCTGGAGGCTGCAAGGCAGATGGAACAGCTTTTCCACTCCTTGCAGCCGAGTCTTCCCGGTACCCGCCTGACCGTGACCGGAGGCATGCGACGACCGCCGATGGAGAGGACAGACAAGATCGGCAGGCTGTTCGCTTTGGCAAAAAGCATTGCCGAGCAAGAAATCGGGATCGAGCTGGAGGAGTCCGGTACGGGCGGTGTCAGCGACGGCAACTTTGCTGCCGCATGCGGTGTCCCGACGCTTGACGGGCTGGGGGCCAAAGGGGGCTATGCCCATTCCCCGGACGAGTTCATCGAGATCGACCAGATCCCAGTCCGGTCGGCTCTCTTGGCGAGATTGATCGAAAGATGCTGATAACAGTCCGGTCGGCGCTTCTGGTAAGACTGCTGAAAGATGATAACAGACAAACCCCTCATCCTGGCGACAAGGATGAGGGGTTTAGTTTTGGCGGCAGAGGGCCGTTTCGTTCCATAAAAAAAGAAAAGCACCATGTCTTTTTTTTCAAGACAGGTGCTTTTTCGTGTGTCCCCTTAATTTCCTGCTTCGCCCAAAAATTCGGCTTTTTCTTTTCCGTATTGATAGATGTAAACCTGGGAGTGCTTGTTGTCGCCTTTTTCGTCAAAGGTGACCTTTGTAAACAGACCGCTGAACTCGTTCGTGGCGCGGATTGCATTCATGACCTGCTCGCGGGTAGGCTTTTTGCCCCCGTTTTCTTGAATCGCCTTTTCAATTCCGTTCAAGGCGACCAGTGTAGCGTCATAAGCAAAAGGAGAGAACGCGCCTGGCTCTTTGTTGAAGGCTGCCTTGAATTTTTCTACCCATTGCTTGCCTTGCTCCTGCGAACGGATGTCGCTTACGACAGTCGCATAAACGATCCCTTCCGCAGCGGGTCCGGCGATTTTATACATATCCGCCGACTCCAATCCCTCGCCGCCCATGAATTTGCCGGTGAAGCCCTTTTCGCGGGCTTGCTTGGCGATGATGCCCATCTCCGCGTACATGCCGCCGTAGAAGACAAGATCGGGCTTTTTCGCCACCAATTGGTTGACGATTGCGCTGTAATCCTTTTCGCCTGCGGTGACCCCTTCGTAGCCGACTTCGGTTACCCCCAGGTCCTTGAATGCTTTGCGGACCTCGTCGGTCAAGCCTTGGCCATAGGCCGTTTTGTCGTGAGCGAGGTAGACCGTTGCGGCTCCCAACTTGTCTTTTGCGTATTTGGCTGCGGCAGGAGCGATCTGGTCGTTGCGAGCGACGAGCCGGTTTACGCTCTTTCTGTTCGCTTCCGTCAGCTCGACCCCGGTATTTGCAGGGGAGATCATTGCGAGCTTGCCTTCTTCATACTTGACAGAGGACGGGATGGCGACGCCTGTATTGTAGTGGCCGACCACCGCGTACACGTCCGGGTCGGAAATCAGCATTTCCGCGTTGGATACGCCGATTTTCGGGTCTGCCTGGTCGTCCTGCGGGAAGAGCTGGATCTCAAAACCAAGCTTTTTAAACGCTTCGGCACGCTCTTGCACGGCCATTTGCGCCCCGAGCTTGATGCCGTCGCCTTCGAGCGACTGGGCTCCGGACAACGGACTTTGGGTGGCAATCTTGATCACGTTCGAGCTTCCGCCTCCGGCCCCTCCTTCGGAAGACGGAGCTGATGGAGCAGAAGATGGAGCGGTGGAAGGTGACGAAGCGGTATTCCCGCCGCCGCCCGTACCACATCCGGCAACGAGCGAACTGGTCAGTAGAGCGGAGAGTAAGAGCATCGTTTTCTTTTTCACAATGAGACCCCCAAGTAATTTGTGAATAATATATATTTTTTATAAACATATCAACTGATAGTGGCCGCGTCAACGAATATTCTTTCTAGTTGAAATAATAAAAAAATACAAAACGATAAAATAGAATTATTCCATGCAAAAACAACTCGGCCGCCCCCGGTTACATAAATGTAAGACCCAAAATAAATGAAAGGCCAAAAAGCTCCGGGAGGTCCGGAGCTTTTCTGCTGGTTTGCTATCTCTTTACGGGTAGCGTAATCGTAAAGCAGGGGCCTTCCGCTTCATTGCGGACAGCGATGCTGCCTTTGTGGGCTTCAAAGACAGCGCGGGCGATGGCCAGACCGAGTCCGTGCTTGCCCGATTTCCCCTTGCGGAACCGCTGGAACAGTTGCGGGAGCAGAGCTTCTTCGATCGGCGGACCGTCATTTGCGATGGTGATGACGACCCTGTCGTCCGCTTGCCGGCCGGTCACGACCAACCGGCTTTTTGCGTAGCGCAGCTGGTTTTCCAGGATATTGACAAAGGCAGTGCTCAACTGCTCGCCATCGCCTTCGAGGATGAGGGCGGGCGGCAGATCAAGCTGCCAGGAAATGTCCGGGTTCAGCACGGAGAGCCGCTGCTCCAGCAATTGAAACATCTCCGTCACATCGACTCTGCCCATCTGCATCATTTGCGAGACGGATTCGATTTTGGTCAAGTACAAGAGCTGTCCCACGACCTTTTCCAGTCGCTTGCTTTCCTGCATGATCGTTTGCAATCCTTTTTCCGCCTGCGGGCCCTGGAAGACTCCCTCCAGCAAGCCCTGCGTGTAGCCTTGTATCGCCATGATCGGTGTCTTCAGCTCGTGGGAAATATTTTGCACAAAATGGCGCTGAGATTCGTCGTGTTCCTTCAACTGATCCTTCATCGTTTCAAAGGAGCGCGCCAATTGGCCGATCTCGTCCCCGCGATCCAGCGTGAGCGGCGTATCAAACTGTCGCCGGGCGATTTTCTGGCAGGATTCGTCCAGCGATCGGAGCGGTTTGCTCAGGTAGCGGCTGAACCAGACGGCCAGCAGCCAGCTGATCAGGAGCAGCACGACAAAGATCATGAGAAACTGCCTGGTCAGCAGCGAGTTGATTTGATTCAGCTCGCGTTCTTTGGAGAACAGCACCATATAGTAGGGAAAGCCGTGGTAGTCCATCAGCCTGCTGACGAACAGATAGTCTTCTCCCCCGCGCTCCAGGGTCCCGTGCTGGAGCTTGTTGCCGGGATAGGAGGCCGCTTTCTTGTAGAGTGCGGCCGCGTCGTTATAGGAAAACCGTTCCCTCTCCGTAATGCGGCTGCCCAGCTCTACGCCGTCGGTCGAAAAGACGATCATGTCAAACGAGTATTCATAACGAGACAGCAGCACCTGCAAAAAGTAAGGGGCGGCTGCCGGTACCGGTAACAGCTCGTTGTGCTCGTTAAAGGAGATGTGGTCGGACAGGGTGTAAAACTCCTGCTCCAGAAGCGAATACGTATTGTTGACCAGGTACTGCTTGACGGCAAAAGGAAAAACAATCCCGACTCCGATCCCCAGCACGCTGGTCAAGAGCATGAACAGGATAAGGATTTGCCGGGAGAGCGGCAGGTTTTTCAGTCGGAATTTGCTCATGTGCGGGTCATCCGGTAGCCGAAGCCATAGACAGTCTCCAGCGGAAACTTGGGCATTTTCTTGCGGATGCGCTTGACCAGATCGTCCACAGCCCGATCGGAACCGATGTAGTCCTCTCCCCAGATTGCTGTCAGGATTTGCTCGCGATTGAGCGCCAGGCCCTGATTGTGGAGGAGGTAGACGATCAGCTCAAATTCTTTAGTAGTCAGCTCGATCTGGTTCCCGTTTTCTTTTACCTGCCGTCCCTTTTCGGAGATCTGGTACGGCCCGATCGTCACCCAGTCCTCGTAGGAAGCCTGAATGGGAGCAGGGACTGCGGCCCCTCCTTTTTCATAGGTGCGCTGCAGCAGCTTTTGCACGCGAATGACGAGTTCACGCGGCAGAAACGGCTTGGCGAGATAATCGTCGCTACCCAGCTCAAGCCCGATGATTTTGTCCATGTCCTGATCACGGGCGGAAATAAAGACGATGGGCACGTCGGATTTGCCCCGGATCAGGCGCAGCAGCTCATAGCCATCGATGTCCGGGAGCATGATGTCGAGAATCCATATATGGGGCTGCTCCGGTTCTTCCAGGACGGGGAGAACCTCGGCGCCGCTTTGAAACGCGCGAACCTGAAAACCGGCGTTTTGCAGATACGATTGCAATAGCTCCAAGAGGCTGGTTTCGTCATCTACCAGATAGACGAGGTAGGGAGTTTGCATGGCTTCTTCCTCGCTTTTCATCTGAGTTTGCATAAATTGTAGCACAGTCGCGGGCCGGATGTGTGGGAGCGGCGTATGAGAATCGTGGAAAACGTGTGGAAGCAGGATTCTGTTTTCCTTTCAGAGAAAAAAAGAGGGTGCGAGAGAAAACCGGAAAGGAGCGCTTTCATGCAAAGACGCATCACACGAACTCTCATGTTGCTTTCTCTGGCGCTGCTTGCAGCGTGTTCGAACAAACCGGCTGACACGACGCCGCAGCCCGAGCAGCCGCCCGCTCCGATTGTGCAGCCGCCCTCGGCGGAACCGCCAAAGCTTCCTTACACTGCGCCGTTTACCGGCCTGGGCAGCCAGACAAGGCTGGACCAGCGGCCGATTATGGTCATGATCAACAATGCACCGCAGGCACGCCCGCAATCAGGGATTAACAAGGCGGATCTGGTATACGAAGTGCTGGCAGAAGGGGAAATGACCCGCCTTCTCGCCGTTTTCCACAGTCAAAGGCCGGAAGTGATCGGACCGGTGCGCAGCATCCGTCCCTATTTTATTCAGCTTGGAGTTGGGATCGATGCCATGCTGGTTCATGCCGGCGGCAGTCCGGATGCGCTCAACACGCTGGCTCGTTCCGATTACAGCCACCTCGACGAAATTCCCAACGGCCGCTATTTTTGGCGGGAGAAGTTTCGCCACGCCCCGCATAATCTGTATACCAAACCGGAGCTGATTGAGCAGGCGATGCTGGACAAAGGCATTCGCATGACAGGCGAGCTGCCGTACTTTCCGTTTTTGCCGGAAGATGCCGAGATCACGGAAGGGGAGCCGGCGACAAAGGTCGATCTCGTCTTTCATTCGCTCAACAAAGCAGGCTTTGTTTACGATGCAGAAAAGAAAAAGTACATGCGGCTTACAGAGGGCAAACCGCATCTTGATCTGACGACAGACGAGCAGCTCTCGACGACCAATCTGCTGGTCATTGCCGCAAAGCATCGCGTGCTGGATAGTGAAGGCCGCCGTCAGGTGGACGTCGTCGGTCCGGGAGATGGATATCTGTTCCAGCAGGGCAAGGCGAAAAAAATCAAATGGAAGCGGGCTGGCGGCGTCATCCGGGCTTACGAGGACGCTTCCATGACCAAGGAAGTGCCGCTTTTGCGCGGCAATACATGGGTTTCGATCGTGCCGAATGCCCCGGCGATGACGAGCTACCTCAAGTTTGAATAGGTTTCGGAGAATAGGGGCTTGCAGGGTGGCCCTGTTTCTTCTAAGATAATCTTGTAAGCTTTAACGCTTAAAAATTTTACAGTGAAAAAACTTCCCTATGACGGGGTGATCCTGATGCAATTGGAAAAACTAAAAGGAAAAGGGATCGAGCAGCTGTTTGAGGCCGTTCTTTCCTTGGAGACGATGGAAGAGTGCTATCAGTTTTTTGATGATCTCTGCACCATCAATGAAATGCAGTCGCTCGCACAGCGTCTGGAAGTGGCACGCATGCTGCGCAAGGGCTACACCTACAATCAGATCGAAGCGGAGACGGGAGCGAGCACGGCGACCATCTCACGCGTCAAGCGCTGCTTGAACTACGGCAACGACGGTTATCAGCTGGCGCTTGAGCGGATCGGAAAATAGGCAGGAGGCAGCACCGTTGATTGATTATCGCAGTTGGCGCCATACCTTTAAACTGGACCCGGATAAAACCATCGGAGACGATGAGCTGGAGGCTTTATGCGAATCCGGTACGGATGCCATTATTGTCGGCGGCACCTATGGCGTGACATATGACAACACGCTTGAGCTGATGTCTCGGATCCGGCGTTATGCGGTACCTGCAGTCCTGGAAATCTCTTCGCTGGATGCGGTTGTACCCGGCTTCGATTCGTATTTTATTCCGCTGGTGATCAACGCGGGGGATGCAGATTGGCTGTTTGCCCCGCACGTCAGCGGCCTCAAGGCTTTCGGCCAGTACATACATTGGGACGAGATCATTGCCGAAGGCTATCTGGTAGCCAACCCTGATTCGGGTGTTGCCAGACTGACAAAAGCCCGCCCGATAGAAGGCGCTGCGGAAGCCAAGGCGTATGCGCAGACAGCCGCAAAAATTTGCCGCCTGCCAATTGTCTATCTGGAGTACAGCGGGGCCTATGGAGATCCGGCTGTAGTCCGGGCATGCAAAAGCGGCGCCGGGGAAGCGCATCTGTTTTACGGCGGCGGCATCCGGACGGCGGAGCAGGCAGCGGAAATGGCGGCCTTGGCTGATACGATTGTCGTGGGCAATGTGATTTACGAAGACTTGCAGGCGGCTTTGTCTACCGTTCGCGCTGTGAAAAGGTAGGCGGAAGGGCTGTAGTTGGAAACAGGCATAGTGTGTTCAGCAGGAGAGACTCAGAAACGGGTCTCTCCTGTTTTGTTGGGGAGCATGTGTTTGAAATTGGAAGCATGCATGTTTCGCTCCATGCAAAATGAAAACGGCCTTGCGTCCATGTGTACAAGGACTAAGGCCGTATAATCGGCTGACGCGCTCGATTCAATCTGTCTTCCGTGACAAACAGGCGCGTTCAGACAAATGAACGATCTTTTGAACAGGTTTTACTTGTGCTTGTTGCGCGGCACGTAATCCGGGTAATCCGTGATAATGCCGTCAACGCCGGCGTCCAGCAGCGGTTCCGCTTCTTCCGGCTTCCGCACGGTCCAGACCGACATTTTCATTCCGCGTTCGCGCACGCGTTCCAGCAATTCCGGGGAAAACATTTTCAGGCTGGGATTCACATAATCTGCATAAGTGGCAAATTCGTCGAGCATCTCATCGGTCAACTGCTCTGGCTTGTTGGTCAAAACGCCGACAGGAATGTCCGGCAAAAGCTCGTGGAATGTTTTCATCGAGTCGAAGTTAAACGATTGCACGATGATCTTGTTATTTGCGGGCTTGTCCATGTTTCGCTCGCGCAAGGCATCCGCTACCATCTCTTCTACGCCCGGATACAGCTCAGGAGATTTTAATTCGATCAAGATGCCGGTTTTGCCGCGGAATTCATCGAGCACCTCTTCAAAAGTGGGGATTTGTTCGCCCGCAAATTCCGGATCGAAGTAACTGCCAGCATCCAGCTCGCGGATTTCTTCAAAGGTCAAATCCTTCACTTTTCCGGTGCCGTCGGTAGTGCGGTCCACGGTATTGTCGTGTATGACGACCATTTGCCCGTCCTTTGTCACTTGCACGTCGATTTCGATGTAGTCAGCCTTCATTTTCACTGCCTTGCGAAACGCCGCCATGGTGTTCTCGGGTGCATAGCCGGAAGCGCCACGGTGGGCGACGGTGTCTACGCGGTGGGCATGTTCATTGGGTGCTGCCACAGCTGCCAGCGGCTGGAGCAATCCGGCAACAAGTACTGCGGCCATCAACGTTTTTCCCAAGCGAATCATGTAAATCTCCTCCTCGACGTTTTTTGGCTCCCACAGGCGATGACAAAGAAAAGAGGGAGCATGGTCTGCAGGCTGGAATATGCGATGGTGTTTTCGGGGCCCCAAAAACAAAAAATCACAGATTCCCCCCAGCGTGTAAGCTGAATGGAATACTGCGAATCTCCTGTTCTCCATCACAATATTCAAAATATTCTGCTGAGTTCCAGTTTACACGAAGTCTTCCCTCAAATCTACACGGTTTGGAAAAATCATCCTTATAGCCTAAACTCTCATGCTGCTGGCATGACGGAAGATAGGGGGGATGCAGGTCTTTTGAACCTGTTCATCAACAAAAAAGGAGGGGGCTCCATGAGACCGATCAAGCGCAGCCGCTGGAGATTGGCAGCGGGTATCTGCTATTACCGCATCAAACGTTATAGAGAATGGCTCTTTGGCCGAAAAAAGTATGCCAGACTGAGAAAACCGGAGAGACTTCCTTGCCTGCATAAACATCATCAGACCCCTTTGCTAAGGCAACTGCAAAACGTCGAGATGTGGATGCAGCACAACAAAGTAACGAACCTCCGCATTGCGTCGGAGCGATTGGATGGAATCGTCGTCCGTCCGGGAGAGACGTTCTCGTACTGGAAGCTGATCGGAAAGCCGACGCGGCGCAAAGGGTATCTGGAAGGGATGCTGCTGTCGCATGGGCAGGTGCTGGCTGGTGTGGGGGGAGGCTTGTGCCAGCTGTCCAACCTGATCTATTGGATGACGCTGTTTACACCCCTTACCGTGACAGAGCGCCACCGGCACAGCTACGACGTCTTTCCTGACGCGAGCCGCACGCAGCCATTTGGCAGCGGAGCGACGTGTTTTTACAACTACCTCGATCTTCAAATTGCCAATCAGACGAACCAGGCCTTTCAGTTGCGTCTTTCGCTTGGGGGTGGCTGCCTCGTCGGAGAGTGGCTGGGCGAGTACCCGCCGACGCGGCGATACGAAGTATATGAAAAGAAACACGCGATCACTCCAGGGCTCTGGGGCGGCTACGAACGCCGCAACCTTCTGTACCGGCGCGTGTATGACCTGGAGGGCGAACTGATTGGAGACGAGTTTATTGCGGAAAACCGCGCGTATATGATGTATGAGCCGCTTTTGCCCGGCCGCGAGCCTGCAGGGTAAGACTTCAAATGTTTACTCTGTTTGCCAGCAATCCCTCCTCTGGTTTGACTGGAACTCTCCCTCGATCTGTGAGAAAATAGGAACATATGCTTTCGTTCGGGAGCGTTTTGAGAGGCAGGAAAGGTGGAAGTTATACATATGTCTACAGTTGACCGAATTATCGCCGGACTAAATCCGCAGCAGCGGGAAGCGGTCCTCACAACAGAAGGGCCGGTTCTTATACTCGCAGGTGCAGGCAGCGGCAAGACCAAGGTGCTGACCCAACGGATTGCCTATCTGATCCAGGAAAAGCGCGTGGCCCCCTGGAGCATTCTGGCGATTACCTTTACCAACAAGGCGGCCAGGGAGATGCAGAACCGCGTGGCCGCCATCATCGGCCGCGAAGCGGAGGACACCTGGATTTCTACATTCCACTCGCTCTGCGTCCGCATCCTGCGAAAAGATATTGACCGTCTGGGCATAAACCGGAGCTTCTCGATCCTCGACGCCGGCGATCAACTGTCCGTTATCAAGCAATGTCTGAAAGAATTGAACATAGATCCGAAGCAGTACGAGCCGCGCGGCCTCCTGGCGGCGATCAGCGGGGCCAAAAACGAGCTGACAGATCCAATCCGTTACTCGAATCTTGCCGGAGATGCCTACTCGATGGTCGTCGCGAAGGTATACGAGCTGTACCAAAAGAAACTGAAAAACAACCAGTCCCTGGACTTTGACGACCTCATCATGACAACTGTCCGGCTGTTTAAGGAAGTGCCGGAGGTTCTCGAATACTACCAAAAGAAATTCCGCTACATCCATGTCGATGAGTATCAGGATACGAACCGGGCCCAGTACATGCTCATCTCCATGCTCGCGGACAAATTCCGCAACGTCTGCTGCGTCGGGGATGCCGACCAGAGCATTTACAAGTGGCGCGGGGCGGATATATCCATCATTTTGAACTTTGAAAAGGATTATCCGGAAGCGAAATTGATCAAACTGGAGCAAAACTACCGCTCGACCAAAACGATTTTGCAGGCGGCCAACCAGGTGATCGCAAACAACGTCATGCGCAAGGAGAAAAAGCTCTGGACGGAAAACGAGGCAGGGGAAAAAATCACTTGCTTCCAGGGGGATTCCGAGCACGACGAAGCGTATTTCATCGTAGATACGATCCGCAAGCAGATGCCCATTTACAAGCGGTACGACAAATTCGCCGTCCTTTACCGGACCAACGCCCAGTCCCGCGTGGTCGAGGAAGTGTTCATCAAATCGAATATCCCTTACACCATCGTGGGCGGCACGAAGTTCTACGACCGCAAAGAGATTAAAGACATTTTGGCTTATTTGCGGGTGATCTCCAATCCGGATGACGACATCAGCCTGACGCGGATTATCAATGTGCCGAAGCGAAATATCGGCGATACGACAGTGGAAAAGCTGCAGGCTTACGCGAATGCCCATGGCCAATCCCTGTACGGCGCGATCCAGGAGGCGGGCTATATGGGACTGCCGGCACGCACGACCAATGCGATCCTTTCATTTAATGACCTGATCACCAACCTGATGCAGATGACCGACTATCTGTCCGTGACCGAGCTGGTGGAGGAAGTGCTGAAGCGAACCGGATACCGCGAGATGCTGAAGGAAGAAAAAACGCTGGAGTCCGCGGCGCGGCTGGAGAACATCGAGGAGCTTTTGTCCGTTACCCAGGAGTTTGAGCGGAAGAACGAGGACAAGAGCCTGCTTGCCTTCCTGACCGACCTCGCTTTGGTAGCCGACATTGACACTTTGTCGGATGACGGCCAGACCGAGGAGGAGGTATCCGCTGAAGGCCAGGTCGTCCTGATGACGCTGCACAGCGCCAAGGGTCTGGAGTTTCCGGTCGTCTTTCTGGCGGGAATGGAGGAAGGCGTATTCCCTCATAGCCGTTCGCTGTTCGACGACGCGGAGATGGAGGAAGAAAGACGCCTCGCCTATGTAGGGATTACCCGGGCCGAGGAGCGGCTGTATTTGACATCGGCGCGGATGCGGACCTTGTTTGGCCGTACCAATGTGAATGCGCCCTCGCGCTTTTTCAAGGAGATTCCTGCCGAGCTGTTGGAAGGAAGCCCTGTTCAAGAATCAGGCGGGATGCAGGGAGGCTCCTTTGGACAGCGCGGTTACGGCCAGCGAGACGGGTTTGGCCGCTATGGAGCGGGTCAGGCGGATGCGGGGACAAAGTCCGCTTTTGGACAACGCACCGGCACTACAGGCACCTCTGCCTTTTCCCGTCCGGCCATGGCCGCTCCGACCAAATTGCAAGGCCATGGCGGCGGCTCCGGCATCGATTGGAAGGTAGGCGACAAGGTAAAGCACGGCAAGTGGGGCACCGGTACGGTCGTCAAGGTGAAAGGAAGCGGAGACGATACGGAGCTGGATATCGCTTTCCCGAGTCCGACCGGAATCAAAAAGCTGCTGGCAAAATTTGCTCCGATCGAGCGGGGATAGTATTCTATACGGTACAGAATCTTTTGCAAGCAAGCTGAATCACGAAAGCGATTTGCCCGGGAAGCGCTCGGGCTTGATACGGAATAGCAAAGGATGAACGAAATGGATCGATTGACGGCGGAAGCACGAATTCTTGAATTGCGGAAACAAATTGAGCATCACAACCGTCTGTATCATACAGAAGACCGCCCGGAAATTACCGACCAGGAATACGATAATCTGGTAAGGGAACTGCAAGGCTTGGAAGACCTTTTTCCCGACATGGTCACGCCCGATTCTCCGACGCAGCGGGTGGGCAGCGCACCGCTGGCCGCTTTTGAAAAAGTGGTTCACAAAACGCCGATGCTCAGCCTGGGCAATGCCTTTGGCGAGGAGGATTTGCGCGATTTCGACCGCCGTGTGCGCCAGGCGGTAGGCAATCAAAACGTCCGCTATGTCTGCGAATTAAAGATTGACGGCTTGGCGATTTCCTTGCACTATGAGGACGGAGTATTTGTCAAGGGAGCGACTCGCGGCGATGGGACGACAGGCGAGGATATTACGCAAAATCTGCGGACGATCCGTTCGATTCCGCTCCGGCTGACCCGCCCAGTGACTATCGAGGTGCGCGGTGAAGCGTTTATGCCGCGTGCAGCCTTTGAGAAGCTGAACAAGGAACGGGAGGAACGCGGAGAAGCCCTGTTTGCCAACCCGCGCAACTCCGCAGCCGGATCGCTTCGTCAGCTCGATCCGAGGATTGCGGCTTCCCGCCAGTTGGACACCTTCATCTATGCCATCGGCGATTTGCAGGGAGTCGATGTCGAGTCCCACAGCGAAGGGCTGGATCTGTTGGAGTCGCTCGGCTTCAAAGTAAATAAAGAACGGCGCACATTTGACAACATTGATGACGTGATTGATTTTGTGAACAGTTGGGTGGAAAAACGACCGCAGCTCGCATACGATATCGACGGTATGGTCATTAAAGTAGACAGCTACGTTCAGCAGCAGGAGCTTGGCTTTACGGCGAAAAGCCCGCGCTGGGCGGTGGCGTACAAATTCCCGGCAGAGGAAGCGATTACCGTATTGAAAGGGATCGAAGTATCTGTCGGACGCACTGGCACGGTTACTCCTACCGCGATTTTGGAGCCGGTCAGTCTGGCTGGCACCACGGTAAAGCGGGCCTCGCTGCACAACGAGGACATCATCCGGGAAAAGGGACTGTTGATCGGCGACCATGTCATGGTCAAAAAAGCAGGCGACATCATCCCGGAAATTATCGCTGTCCTGCCAGAGAGACGCGACGGAAGCGAGACGCCTTTTGCAATGCCCACGCACTGCCCTGAGTGCGGCAGCGAGCTGGTGCGCCTGGAAGAAGAGGTGGCGCTCCGCTGCATCAATCCGATGTGTCCGGCGCAAATCCGCGAAGGCATCATTCATTTTGTCTCCCGTCAGGCGATGAACATCGAGGGCTTGGGAGAAAAGGTCGTCGCTTCCCTTTTTGAAAAGGACATCATCCGCAGCGTAGCCGACCTGTACTATCTGCACCAGCAGCGCGACGTTTTGCTCGGGCTGGAGCGGATGGGGGAAAAGTCGGTTGACAACCTGCTTACCGCCATCGAGACCAGCAAGGAAAATTCCCTGGAGCGGCTGCTCTTCGGACTGGGCATTCGCCTCGTGGGTGCCAAGGCGGCGCGCGTACTTGCCGAGCACTTTGGCGAGATGGACGGCATCATGGCCGCAAACGAAGAAGATTTGACCGTGATTGATGAGATCGGACCGAAAATGGCGTCCAGCATCGTAGGCTACTTCCGCCAGCCGCAGGCCCAGGCGGTAATCGAGCGGCTGAAGGCTGCCGGTGTCAATATGAGCTACAAAGGCATTCGTGTCGAGGCTGGAGCGGATTTGCCGCTTTCCGGCAAGACTGTCGTATTGACTGGTACGCTTGCGACGATGACGCGGCAGGAAGCCGAAGAAGCGATTGCCCGTTTGGGCGGAAAGGTGACGGGCAGCGTGAGCAAGAAAACGGACCTGGTCATCGCCGGTGAAAAGGCAGGCTCCAAGCTGGAGAAAGCGGAAAAGCTGGGAGTGTCTGTCATGGATGAAGCAGGCTTTAGAGAATTGCTGGAGAGTCAAGGATAAGACCTGGCTAGTGGGAGAGAACGGGAAGGGGTGTAGTCGGCATGAAAGGCTTGCTGCGATGGGGAATGATCTTGATGGCAGGGGCACTTTTGGCAGGTTGCGGCGAAAGCGGGCGGAGCAAGCCGATACAGCCGCCCGTAACTGCCGCGGCTCTGCCCGGAGATTTGACCTATCAGGATGTTCTGCAAAAGGGCGAGGTCGTACACAACTTATCCATGACTCCGGATGCCCAGCACATCTGGGTAGGAACACATGCCGGACTTTATCATTCGGCAGGCGGAGGAGTCTGGGGACTATTGTCTCCCGAGCTTGAGCAGAAGGACGTGACAGGCTGGTTTGTCGATCCGAATAATCCCCAGCACATTTTTGCCGCTGGAAACAACGGTGTGCTGCGCTCGACTGACGGCGGGAAGAAGTGGGCCAAATTGGGGAAAGGCTTGCCTGAGCCTGCCGAAATCCGCAGCTTTGCAGGCATTCGGGAAGGCGATCAGATCCGCCTGTTCGCATTTGTAACGGGTGAGGGGATTTACCAGTCGTCGAACGGGGGCAACGAGTGGAGCCTATGGCTGCCGCTTGATCAGGAAGTGTATGCGATGGATTACGATCCGATGGAAAACCGCCTGTATGTGGCTGCCCAATTCAACCTTCTCTATCATGAAGATGGGCAGTGGAAAACAGAAGTCGTCCCGAATGCCCAGCAGGTATATTCGCTCACGGTGGACAGAACGAGCGGAATCCTCGCTGTCGCAACAGATCAGGGGATTATGGAAAAAATAGATGGCAGCTGGCAGCAGCTGGATGCCAAGTCTCCTGAGACGCTGATCGTGATCTCTCCCGGCGCCGGTGATTACAGGTGGGTCGGGATCGGTGAGTCGGCCTTTGTCTATACATTGTCGAACGGCAAATGGAAGAAATGGAATTGATAAAACATGAAGAGGCTTCGGCCTCTTTCGTTGTGTAAGGAGTTTGGATGGATGAAAGCAAAACGATGGATGTACATGTTGCCGCTGACGTTGATTTTGGCCATGACGGCTGCAGGCTGCTCGCTTCTGCCAGGAGGAAAAGGTCAAGAGGAATCGCAGCCCGCAAGCCCTTCGCTTTCCCCTGTTGTGGAAGTTTCGGAGGATTATTACGGCAGCATTCCGCCCTACCAACCAAACCAAACGCGCGGAATACTGGCCAGCACGATTTATCGGATCGACTTCAGCCACCTGGAGCTCGGACTGATGGAGATTGCGCGCGATACCTTCCCTACGTCCGATTATTTGTTCCAGGAAGGCCAGTTCATCACAAAAGATCAGGTAAGGGACTGGATCGCGCAAGAAAAGGCCGGGGGTCCCAACGGCAAGGGGAAAACCAGCAGCCTTGTTCACGTGCTTGAGCACGATTATCTGAGCAAGGACAAGCAGCAACTGGCCGGAATGGTACTCGGACTCTCCCTGTCCCCGGTTTACCAGGATGCGACGGGGCAGGAGAAAACCTATACGACGGACGAACTGCGGGCAAAGGGACAGCAGTTGGCGTCAAAAATCGTACAGAGTGTTCGAGCCAACTCTACAGAAGTCCCGATTGTAATCGCTTTGTTCCAGGTGCCAGAGCCAAATTCCACGCTGATTCCGGGCAAGTTCATCATGTCCGGTACGGTGAATGCAGGTGAGTCTTCAATCGGAAAATGGCAGCCCATTGACGAAGAATTCTACCTGTTCCCGAGCAGCGACGCCGAAAAAGCATATCCCCAGCAAGCCCTGCAGTACGACAAGCTGAAGCGTCAAACGCAGTCTTACTTCAAAGAGTATATCGGAATGACCGGAATCGGCCGTTTTATGGGCGGCAGACTCACCGAGTTGACGATTACGGCTACGGCTGAGTACGATTCCCGGACGCAAGTCCTGCAATTTACGCAATTTGCAGCTTCCGCAATTGAACAGACCTTTGACAAGAACGTCCACGTCAATCTGTATGTTCAGACGATTAATCAGCCGCTGGCCTTGTATGTTCGGCCAACCAGCGGGGAACCATACATGCATATTTACAGAAAATAACAAAGAGCAAAAACGCCCTTTCCTTTTCATTCGGAACGGAGAGGGCGTTTTTTCGCGTAGAATGACAGATGATATGAACACATTTGTTTAGAAGTGTTCAGTGATTTGGACACGAATGTTCATAACCCGATACATAAGAAACCCTGTTGTTTTTCGAGAAAAATGCAAACACTAACACGGCGAAAAGAATCCAGCCAAATTGGTATGATCCTTGCATATAAATTTGGATGACAAGAATGGAAGAATGATAAGGAGGTTTTCCAGATGCAAGTCGAATTCAAAAATGAACCGTTTACCAATTTTAGCTTGCCGGAAAATAAAAAGGCATTTCAAGAGGCGCTCGCAAAGGTAGAGAGCGAGCTGGGCCGTGAATACGACATCATCATCGGCGGAGAGCGCATCAAAACCGAAAAGAAATCCCGCTCCATCAACCCTTCCAATAAAGAGCAAGTAATCGGCGTAGTATCCCAGGCTGACCAAGCCCTGGCTGAAAAAGCAATCCAGACTGCCGCTCAGACATTTGAAACCTGGAAGGCTGTACCGCCGCAAGCGCGTTCCCGCTATCTGTACAAAGCGGCTGCCATCCTTCGTCGCCGCAAGCATGAATTCTCTGCTTGGCTGGTAAAAGAGGCAGGCAAAAGCTGGGCGGAAGCAGATGCCGACACGGCTGAAGCAATCGACTTTATGGAGTACTACGGCCGTCAAATGGATAAGCTCGCCGAGCGCCATCCGCTGACCCGCATCCCGGATGAAGACAACGAGCTGTATTACGTGCCGCTTGGCGTAGGGATTGTCATTCCGCCTTGGAACTTCCCGCTCGCGATCATGGTAGGGATGACGACTGCAGCTCTGGTAGCGGGAAATACTGTCGTGCTGAAGCCGGCGTCCACCACTCCGGTAATTGCTGCGAAATTCATGGAGATCCTGGAAGACGCAGGCGTACCTGCAGGGGTTGTCAACTTCGTACCAGGCTCCGGCGGCGAAATCGGCGACTATTTGGTTGAACATACGCAAACCCGCTTTATCAGCTTCACAGGCTCCCGTGACGTCGGTCTGCGCATCAATGAACTGGCTGCGAAACACCGTCCGGGTCAAAAATGGATGAAGCGTCTCGTAGCGGAAATGGGCGGAAAAGACTCCATCATCGTAGACAATGACTGCGATCTGGAAGCGGCTGCTCAAGCAATCGTTGCTTCCGCATTCGGTTTCTCCGGCCAAAAATGCTCTGCTTGCTCCCGTGCCATCGTTCACCAGGACGTGTACGACAAGGTCCTGAACCGGGTGGTTGAGCTGACCAAGCAGCTGACTGTCGGCGATGTGGTAAACCCTGATTTCTACACCGGTCCGGTTGTGGATGAAAAGGCGTACAACAAAATTCTCGAGTACATCGAGATCGGGAAAAAAGAAGGCAAGCTGATGGCAGGCGGAGAGAAAGGGCCAGAAAACGGCTACTATATCATGCCGACCGTATTTGCTGATGTAGAGCCGCAAGCCCGCATCATGCAAGAAGAGATCTTCGGACCAGTCGTGGCCTTCTGCAAAGCAAAAGACTTTGATCATGCGCTGGAAATCGGCAACAACACCGAATACGGCCTGACCGGCTCCGTGTTCAGCCGCAACCGTGCACATCTGGAGAAGGCACGCAGCGAATTCCACGTAGGGAACCTGTACTTCAACCGCAAATGTACAGGCGCACTGGTGGGCGTGCATCCGTTCGGCGGTTTCAACATGTCCGGTACGGATTCCAAAGCTGGCGGCCCGGATTACCTGCTGCTGTTCACGCAAGCAAAGCTTGTTTCCGAAAAACTGTAGTTCGTTCTGCTTTACAAAAAGCTGCCTGTTTTACGGGCAGCTTTTTTATGTTGCGCCTGTGACCCAATCGCGATTTGCATCGCTATTTCATCCCGTTTTTGTTCACACTAAGCAAAAATGGTCTAGGTGGGTGAAAGGCATGCTATCTTATTTGGTCCCGGGGGTAGCGGTGTTTTTTCTGGTTTGGCTGCTGATGCCTGCAGCCAGAGCCATAGCATGGAAGACAAAGCTGCTCGATATTCCCCAGGGACGGAAAGGTCATACCCGGCCAATGCCGTTGTCCGGGGGACTGGCGATGTTCGTCGGAGTCGCAGTGGTGACCATTTTTTTTGCAGGACTGCAAAAATTGGTGGCAGTTTTGATCATTGGCAGCTTGCTCCTGATGGCGGTCGGCTGGGCCGATGACGCGTATAAGGCGCGTAGAAAGGAATTCCCTGCTCTGCCCAAGCTGTTGGTACAGGTATTGGTAGGTTTGCTGGCTTTCGTCTGCGATATCCGTTTTCGCGGCATATCCTTTCCGTGGCTGGGCGGTGACACGGGTGACTATTATCTGTTTCCCGTCTGGCTCTCCTGTCTGGCAACAGTGATCTGGATTACGGGCTTGATCAACATGGTCAACTTCCTGGATGGCGTTGACGGTCTGGCTTCCGGAGCGACGGTCTTTTCCGCGATCACGCTGTTTTTTCTCGCATATGTTAAAGGACAGGGCCTTACAGCTTTGATTGCCGTCGTTCTGGCAGGTGCCGCGCTTGCCTTTTTGCGATTCAACTTTTTTCCTGCACAAATGTTCATGGGGGATATGGGCTCGATGTTTCTCGGATATGCCCTGGCTCTGATTTCTCTGGAGGGTGCGATGAAGGGAGCGACTCTGATCACACTGGTCGTGACGGTCCTCGCATTGGGACTGCCGGTCGTTGATACCGTCCAAGTGATGATCAGCCGAGCATTGGCAGGGTCGCCGATGTACCAGGCCGACCGTCGGCATGTGCACCATCGTTTGATGTCGCTTGGCTTGTCCGCCAAACAAACGGTTGTCGTCCTGTATGTGGTGAGCTTTATCTTTTCTGCGCTTTCGCTGCTGTTGTTCTTCTGGATTATTCCGTAGGAGCAGAGTAAAAACAAAATTGGTTGCGTCCGGCTTCCTTGGCTCGGTAAAGGGCTTTGTCTGCGTGGCGGAGGAGCTGGGAGGAATCTGGGCCGTCATTTGGAAAAAGGGCAATGCCGATGCTCATCGTCAAGTGAAAACGATGCTGCTGAATCAGAAAAGGCTTTTTCAACGCCTCCAGTACGCGGCTGGCCACTTTGGCTGCCTCCTCGGCCGTATCCAAAGAGGTGAGCAAAAGGACGAATTCATCCCCGCCCAGCCTGGCAACAGTATCCACATCCCGTACACACGAGGTGAGCCGTTTGGCGAGTACGCGAAGAAACTCATCTCCCACGTCATGTCCCCAGGTATCGTTGATTTCTTTAAAGTAGTCGCAGTCCAGGTAGAGGACGGCGAGCTGATTGCCTTTTCGGGTCGCCTGAGACATCGCCTGCTGCATCCGATCCAGCAAAAGGCGGCGATTGGGAAGGCCAGTCAAAACATCATGGTACGCCATGAATTCAAGCTGGGTCTCCAACTGCTTGCGCTCTGTAATATCCCGGGTCACAGCAAACACATGGGTACAGACACCCTCACTGTTATAGATCGGGGTGAGAACGGACTCGCCAATGATTTCGTCGTAAGTCGTATAATGTGTCGGTTTGCCGCTTGCCACTGCCTCCCGATACATGCTGTTCAAATTGGCTGCTTTTTCGTCGGAATACACTTCTTCGATCAGCCTGCCGTAGGCTTCTTCTGTCAGCCGGGCGGCCTGCATGGCAGGAGGGTTCATCAGGACGTAGCGAAAACGGGTTCCCTCTTCTACCGACATAAGAAAAACCATATCGGACATATATTGAAAAAAGCAGGATAATACATCGCCGTATTGATGGATGAGGTTCTCAATATCGCGCTTTGTCATGATTGTCTCTCCTGTAAGTCATGCTGTATTTCCATCTTAGTATAGCAAATGAAGGACAAGAAAATGATGAGGCCATAGTCGGAGTGGGCTTTACTGGCGGTACCCCGAGATGGTACAGTATGGATAGATTTTGAACGGAAAGAACAAGGGGATGCTTATGAACAAGAAAATCCTTCCCGGACTCATTCATCGGCTGCCGCAGAACGTCATGTCGCGGACCATGGGCAAAATTACCGCTTCGCGTTTCAGCCGGTTGGCGATCCGCCACTATATACGACATTACGATATCGACCCCTCGATCGTTGAAAAGCCGATACGTGAATACAGATCGTTAAAAGAATTTTTTGCGCGCAGGCTGAAGCCCGGAGTCCGGACGATTGCTCCTGGCGACGACGTAGTAGCCAGTCCCGTCGACGGTACGGTTTCACAGATGGGAGATATTCACGAAGGTACCTTGATCCAGGCAAAAGGAAAACAGTACAGTCTGGCTGATCTGCTCGGAGATACGCCGGAGGCGGCCAAGCGCTTTTACGGCGGCAAGTTTATTACCATTTATTTAAGCCCGCGCGATTACCATCGGATTCACATGCCGGTGGAAGGAGACCTCATCCGTTACACGTACGTGCCGGGCCGACTCTACCCAGTCAATCAGCTCGGCATTGAGCACGTCGACAAGCTGTTCGCCCGCAATGAGCGCCTCGTCACTCACGTCCAAACAAGCGAGCTGGGGCGAGTAGCCGTCGTCAAGGTCGGCGCCCTTTTTGTCGGCAGCGTCAAGGTCATGTACAACAAAGCGACGACCAACGTCAAACGCGGCTGCAAAACCAGCGAGGACATCCCCGGAACCCCACACTACCAAAAGGGAGACGAGCTCGGCTGGTTCGAATTCGGCTCCACCGTCATCCTGCTGTTTGAATCCAGACAACTGGAATGGGCCGACGACGTAAAGATCGGCAGCCCGGTTCTCATGGGCCAAAAGCTGGCACAACTGAAACCAAGCGAATAACCAGGCGTAAACGTTAACCGACAACCAGAGGGCCCAAGCAAGCAATTTGCGCTTGCAAAGGCCTTTTTGGTTCCACAAAATATGCAATGCAAAGCGCATGCCAATGATGGCATGCGCGCTTCTATGACTAAAACGTCCCTATTTACTTTTCGACCGACTCCGCATACTTTTTGAAATTGTCTAAAATCGCTTGCCAGCCGGCTTGCTGCATCTCGATTGTGTGGGTTTCTTCCGCATCGAACGATTCGATGATTAACGTGTCGTTACCTTGGCGAATAAAGGAGATCTGCACTTTTCTGCCGTCGGCGATCGTATAGGCTATACGCTCATTTATGCTCACTTCGTCGTATACCCCGCTGAAATCAAATCCAATACTGCCGTCTTTCGCTTCCATTCTCGAAACAAACTTGCCGCCGACCTTTAGATCATTCTCGGCATATGGCGTGTGCCAGTCATCCGAAGCCGCATTCCATTGCGTGATATGCTTCGGGTCTGTCCAATACTCCCACACCAATTCCACGGGGGAATGAACGACCGCTTCTACTGTTATCGTTGCCGGATTCACATTTGCCATGAAAAAAGCCTCCTTTATATGGAAAGTGTAATAATGCCTTCCGTAATAGATGAAGAACAATCTGCCTACACCTACTATAACCGAAAGCCGCAAACGAGATTTCTTTTCGATTGCTATTCTGAAAATCAGCCCGTAAGAAGGCAGGGACACTGAACGATCCGCAGGCAGCTTTGCTTGGGTTGTCTGAATGAATATCAGCGTACTGCGAGGCGGCAAACGGGTTGTAAGCAAACTGTTTTCCTTTACATTCCGCACGAGCCTCAACTATCCTGCAGTCACGTGTCAAAAATTTTAATATCTTCGGCTACTGGCCAGGCCGGTGATCCTTAACAAGGAGTATCGGCACGCAAATCATAATGTAACGTTGTTCGACTTCTAAAGGCTTTAGAGATTGTATCCGCTTTGAATATGCTTTCTTTCATCGAGATCGAATGAAACCAATCAGCTGTTTCATCTCCTGCACTATAGCTCGACCAACGTCACAACCGAAGCCCGATAACATCACGCAAAGAACCGGTCTACGCAAAACGTAAAACCCGACCAGCGTTATACGAAAAGCCCGACCCACATATCACCAAAGGAAGAAATCCCCCCGAAAATTGACTGCACCCGCTCTTTTCAAGTAAGATCAAAATTATGTGATAGATTCGGAGGTGGAACCATGAGTGCGATCAGCCGCAAGGAAGTAGAGCACGTAGCCAATCTCGCCCGCCTGAACCTTACAGAAGAAGAAGCGGAGCGGTATACCAAGGATTTGAACTCGATTCTGCAATTCGCAGCCAAGCTGAATGAGCTGGACACGTCAAACGTCGTCCCGACCAGTCATGCAACAGACGTGAAAAACGTCATGCGCGAAGATGTCAATCGTCCAAGCATTTCCAATGAAGAAGCGTTGAAAAACGCCCCAGAGCATGAGGAAGGCCAGTTTAAAGTACCGGCTGTGTTTGAATAGACGAAACGGTTATCACCTGAAGGGAGGACACCCACGTGTCGCTGTTTGACAAGCGATTGTCGGAAATACATAGCGCACTGCGCTCAAAGGAGCTGTCCGTTGCTGAACTGGTGCAAGCGTCCATCGCCAGCATCAAGGAGCACGACGGCGAAATCAAATCGGTCCTGCATGTGGACGAGGAAGGCGCTCTTTCCCAAGCAAAGGCATTGGACGAGCGTCTGGCAGGATCAGGCGAAGAGATGGGGCTGCTGTACGGTTTGCCTGTCGGTTTGAAAGACAACATCGTAACCCGCGGTCTGCGTACGACCTGCGCCAGCAAATTTTTGAGCAATTACGATCCGATCTACGATGCGACCGTCTCCAAGAAGCTGAAGGACGCCGATGCGCTGATCGTCGCCAAGCTGAACATGGACGAGTTTGCCATGGGCGGCTCCAATGAAAACTCCGGGTTTTACCCGACCAAAAACCCGTGGAATACCGAATACGTGCCAGGTGGCTCCAGCGGCGGCTCTGCAGCTGCGATGGCTTCCCGCCACTTCTTCTTTACGCTCGGCTCCGACACGGGCGGCTCGATCCGCCAGCCGGCAGCTTTTTGCGGAGTCGTCGGATTGAAGCCGACATACGGCCGCGTCTCCCGTTTTGGTCTGGTGGCGTTTGCCTCGTCGCTTGACCAGATCGGTCCGATCACGAAAAACGTGGAGGATTCCGCTTACGTATTGCAGGCGATTGCCGGACACGACGAGTACGACTCCACGTCCGCCAAGGTAGACGTTCCCGACTACCTGTCTGCTTTGACCGGCGATGTCAAAGGGCTGCGGATCGGCGTTCCGAAAGAGCTGATCGGCGAAGGAATCGACAGCGAGGTGCGCGATGCCGTGCTGGCCGCTTTGAAGCAGCTGGAGAGCATGGGCGCCACCTGGAGCGAGGTGTCGATGCCACATACGGAATACGCGGTACCGGCTTACTACCTGCTCTCGTCCTCGGAGGCATCCTCCAACCTGGCCCGTTTTGACGGGGTGCGCTACGGCGTACGTGCGGACAACGCCGAGAACCTGATTGAAATGTACAAGGAATCCCGCAGCCAAGGCTTCGGACCGGAAGTAAAACGCCGCATCATGCTCGGCACGTACGCGCTGTCGTCCGGCTACTACGATGCGTACTACAAAAAGGCACAGCAGGTACGTACGCTGATCATCCAGGATTTCAACGATGTCTTTGCCCATTACGACGTCATTTTGCATCCGACCACGCCGACCACGGCTTTCAAGATCGGCCAAAACGTCGACGATCCGGTGAAGATGTACCTGGAGGATATTTGCACCGTTCCGGTCAACCTGGCGGGCTTGCCAGCCATCAGCGTTCCGTGCGGATTTGCGCAAAACGGAATGCCGATCGGCATGCAGATCGTCGGGAAGGCGTTTGACGAATCCACGGTATTGCGCGTCGCTCATGCCTATGAGCAAACGGCTGGATTTTACCAGCGCAAGCCGGAATGGGTGAGGGGGTAAGAGTCATGAGCCAGTTTGAAACCGTCATCGGCCTTGAGGTTCACGCCGAGCTTTCGACGAATAGCAAAATCTTTTGCGGCTGCCCGACCGAGTTCGGCGCGCCGCCAAATACACATGTATGCCCGATCTGCCTCGGACATCCGGGCGTTTTGCCTGTGACCAACAGGCAGGCGGTGGAGTTCGCGATGAAGGCGGCGCTTGCGCTCAACTGCGAAATCTCCAGAGAGACAAAATTTGACCGGAAAAACTACTTTTATCCGGACTCGCCAAAAGCGTACCAGATCTCGCAGTACGACCAGCCGATCGGCTATAACGGCTGGATTGATATTGAGGTCAACGGGGTGACAAAGCGGATCGGCATTACCCGCCTCCATCTTGAGGAAGATGCGGGCAAGCTGACGCACAGCGATTTCGGCGGCGAATCCCTGGTCGACTTCAACCGTGTGGGCGTGCCGCTGATCGAGATCGTTTCCGAGCCGGACCTCCGCTCGCCTGAAGAGGCTCGCGCGTACCTGGAAAAGCTGAAAGCGATCATCCAGTACACCGAGGTATCCGATGTCCGAATGGAGCAAGGCTCGCTGCGCTGCGATGCCAACGTATCGATCCGTCCGGCAGGCCAAGCGGAGTTCGGTACCAAAACCGAGCTGAAGAACATGAACTCGTTCCGCAACGTACAGGTGGCATTGGAATATGAAGTCGAGCGGCAAAAAGAGGTGGTGACCTCCGGCGGAAAAATCGTGCAGGAGACACGCCGCTGGGACGAGGCCAACAAAAAAACGATAAGCATGCGGTCCAAGGAAGAAGCGCACGACTACCGCTATTTTCCGGACCCGGATCTGGTGCGGATGCAAATCTCCGAGGAGTGGATCGAGGCGGTCCGGGCTACGATTCCCGAGCTTCCTGACGCCCGCCAGGCCCGCTATGTCAACGAGTACGGCTTGCCGCAAAGCGATGCCGGCGTGATTACGATGTCCAAGGATACGGCCGACTTCTTCGACGAAACCGTCAAGACAGGGGCTGATCCTAAAGCGGCAGCCAACTGGCTGATGGTCGAGCTGCTCGGTTATTTGAATGCTGGCAACCTGACGTTGGCTGATGTAAAAATCACGCCGCACGGCTTGGGCGAAATGATCAAGCTGATCGAAAACGGCACGATCTCCTCCAAGATTGCCAAAACCGTTTTCAAGGAAATGGTCGAGACAGGCAAAGAGCCAAAGCAAATCGTCGAGGAAAAGGGTCTCGTCCAGATCAGCGACGAGGGCGCTCTGCTCGCCATCGTACAAGAAGTGGTGAACAACAACCCGCAAGCCGTGGCCGACTACAAGGCAGGAAACGACAAAGCAGTCGCTTTCTTCGTCGGACAGGTGATGAAGCAAACCCGCGGAAAAGCCAACCCGCCCATGGTGAACAAGCTGCTTGTAGAAGCACTGAAAAATATGTAGCAGAAGCAAAAAATCGCAACACGAAAGCCCGCTTTGCCAAAGATACGGCAATGCGGGCCTTCTTTCATTTGGGCCAACGGCCAAAGCTTTTGACTTGCGGCTAAAGCCTTTAACTTACGGCTAAATCCTTTAACTTGCAGCTAGAGCCATTTCGTATTTGATCTGCTGTGCAAATTTTTTTGCATATGCGTATGACTTGCTGCGTGGCTATCTGGCGTTCGCCTTACACCGAAAGCTTCTCTTGCATTTGCTCTAGCACAGCGACAGCCTGTTCCTCCAGCTTTTTGATCCTATCCAGCACCTGTACGGCTTCCCGGGACTCATCGGGATCATTGGGGTTGCCTCCGGTTGGAAACGGGAACCTATGGGCAAGAGTGGCGTATTCATCCGCGATTTGGGTGTAAAGCTCACCGGCGTCCTTTACTAGCGGGCGAATCTTGTCAAACTGGGCGTCGGTCCAGGTTTCCGCGATTTCCTTCCAGAAAAGCGAAGCGTGACGGCGAGCGTCTCCGACCACAGCGGTCGTGTAGGCGTTGCCGTTTGGCTCGATGCCTTTTTGCAGGTACGCTTCCCGCCAAGCATCGTAGGCGGCCAATCCGTGAGCGCAGGCAGGCCCGCTCGTCTCTTGACGATAGTGATGCAGGATCGTTCTGAGTGCGTTTGCCAGCATCGTCTTTTGGTCGATGTCCAACTGCTTGTCGATGGCCAGCACAAACAGTTCTTCAACCAGACCGCGTCCGAGATGGTCGTAGGCAATGGGCTTATCATGCCCGCAGTTGTCTCCCGCCTGAAATTGGCGGGTCTCGGTGTCATAGCCGTAGATCAGGCCGAATTCGGGTATGAACAAATCCCAGGAAAGCACGGCATGTCCCCGGTCGATGGCGTCGTGGATGAGCGAAAGAGCTACAGGCAATACCTCGGGAAGCTTTCTTTTTTCACGCGCCGCCGCCGTCAACAAGGATGGGTCCGCCTGATTGGCATTAGGACCGGGGGCCATTTGCGTATGCTGTTGAACGACTTTTACCTCAAAGCCGAGATTCCGCATTCCTTCCGACAGCACATTGTCAAAGTCGAACATGGTTGGTCCGGCAATGTGAATCTCGCCGGGAACGACATTGATCCGAAAAGCGTGCCCGGTAAGTCCCATCACCATGGGCAGGGAAAAGCGTTTTTCCGTGTATTCCGTCAGTCCATACATCGCTGCTGCAGCAGTCGTCCATACGCGCTGCGAGAATGCTTCGGGCTTTTTCAACGTGACCTTATTCATGAGTCCCTCATCCTTTCGATTGAGTACGTATTGGTCAACAGCGAGACGAATTTTTTCCCGCAAGAGCTTTTTCCGTGAGCGGGACAGAATCTGGTAGACATTGGCCTGCGACATGCCAAATACTCCGGCAATCTCCTGTGGGGAGAGATGGTCGAAGAAATGGGACTCGAAGATTCGCCGCTCCTTTGGATTCAAGCACCGGAGCATGTGCATGATCGTCTCCAGCAGCTCCCGACGCATCAAGGTCTCCTCTGGAGCAGCCGTTTGCTCGCGGAGCGACTGGGCATGCTGCCGGCCCAACCGGTAAAGGATGCTGTCGAGGCTTTGCCAGTCCGTTTCTCCCTCCTCCTCAGCAGGTGAATGCCAGGAAGAAAATACCTGCTCCTTGGCTTGAGGCGCCGCCTTCAGACGGGTGTATGCCTGATTGCGGACGATCCGGTGCAGCCAGGGCAAAAACCGGCGGCTGTCGACCAGTGTGCCGAGATGGAGGAACGCCCGGATGAGCGCATCCTGGACGATGTCCTCCGCCAAAAACGGCTCCTTTGTAAACGAGCGGGCATACCCGTACACCTTGGCCCGATGCCTTCTGACAAGCTCACCGAAGGCTTCCCTGTCCCCATTGCGGGCTTTTTCGACCAAAGCCGAATCTTCCTGTTCCTCCCGCGCCTCAATCATTTCGGATTGGAAAAGCTCCTTTTGCAAAACAAACACCTCGCAAGTAAGTTGACCTACGACATAGACTCCTCGAAAGAAGAGTTTCTGACAAAATGACTGCGTTCTATCAAAAATAATGAACAAAATCGTGCGTGTTTTGTCATTTACAGAAACTTTCAGTTCTGACATGATTGTATAGGAATTCATCACAGGATGAAACAGGGAGGTATGGCTCGATGAGTCATGGTCCAATCAAGCTTGTTTCGCTCAATGTAGGAAAGCCGGAGCGCTTTTTTTACCAAGGCAAAGAGGTTTTGACGGGAATGTTTAAACAGCCGGCAGCGGAGACACTCTTCCTCTCGGCTGTAAACCTGACGGGAGACGGACAGGCTGATCTCGTCCACCACGGCGGACCGGAAAAGGCGGTCTGTGTATACGCTCATGAGCATTATGCATACTGGGAGGAACGCTTGAACCGCAAGCTGCCATACGCCGCTTTCGGAGAAAATTTGACGGTTGCAGGCATGCTGGAAACGAACGTGTGCATCGGAGATACCTACCAGCTTGGCGAAGCGATTGTGCAAGTAACCCAGCCGCGACAGCCCTGTCACAAGCTGGCAAAGCGCTACGATTTGCCACAGCTGGCCTTGTGGGTCCAGGAGACGGGATATACCGGCTTTTATTTTCGTGTACTGCAAGAAGGAAACGTATCTCCGGCCAGCGAGATCACGTTGATCGAACGCCATCCGGCGGGCATCACCGTGGCGGAGGCAAACCATATCATGCATCGGGACAAGAATAACCGGGAAGCGGCCGAACGAATCCTGGCAGTGGCGGAGCTGTCCGAAAACTGGCGCAAGACCTTTCAAAAGCGCCTGAACGGCGACGAAACAGACCCGGCCAAGAGACTGTACGGGTGAGATTGTTTCGTTTGTAAGAATGGAAGTGCTCCCCTATAATGGAAAGTAGATTGCGTGGAGGAGGTTTCTAAAGCATGAAAATCCTGTCTGTGGCGGGAGAAAGCGTGCCGCCGAGCAAGGGCGGATCGCCTGCCGATACCTTTGAGCGTTCGATGGCCAGCTATGAAAAAGACGGCCAGCAAAAAAGCATAACAGTCACGTATGTGCGTTATTTTGAAAAAGTGTTGGCGGAAAAAGGCATCTACGACCAGGAAGCCGAAGGGGTGCCGGTCAACCGACTGGTGGCCATCCTCTATCTGGAGCACCACGGCGAGGCCAGGGAAAACCGCCATTACATCAATGATACAGAAGCGTTTTTGAAGCTGTTCTCCGGCTTCTCGCTAAGCAAATGGAAGGAGAAATACCCGGTTCTCTCCCTCGCTTAGGGAGGAGAAATGAAAGTGTTTGCAAGATTCTGATTTTGTTTGGATATGGGTAGACTATAAGAGCAGGATCTCCTCTTTCGGGAGCGAGATCTTTCTTTTTGAACCTTGACCAAAAAGGGCGGGAGGAATACAGGTGATCGAAGTAGACCGGGTAAGCAAGCGGTTTGGACACCTTACAGCGGTCGATGACGTCTCCTTTTTCGTGGAAAAGGGAGAAGTGTACGGGCTGCTCGGAGAAAACGGAGCGGGCAAAACGACGACGATGAGGATGATGGCTACCATCCTCCGACCGACGTCAGGTGATATCCGGATTCGCGGTTACTCAGTTCTGAGCGAGCCGGTGGAGGTCCGCCGCCGCATCGGGATATTGTTTGGCGGAGATGTGGGCCTTTACAGCAGGCTTACGGCTCGGGAAAACATTGCTTATTTTGGCAAGCTGTACGGCTTGGCCGACGATGCCCTCGAAAAGCGGGTCGAACAGTTGGGCGAAATGCTGCATATGAGCGAGTTTATGGATCGCCGGGTGGGCGGCTTTTCACGCGGGATGAGGCAAAAGGTAGCCATTGCCCGCACGCTGGTGCACGATCCGGATGTCATTTTGCTGGATGAGCCGACGACCGGCCTTGATGTGACTGCCGCCAACATGTTTCGCCGGATGGTGGCCCATTTGCAGGAGGAGGGCAAGACCATTCTGTTTTCCAGTCACAACATGGGGGAAATCGAGAGGCTGTGCAATCGGATCGCCATTATGCACAAGGGCAGGCTGAGCTATGCGGGGACGATTGACGCCCTCCGTGACCAGGTGAAGATGAATGATCTGGACGATATCTTCATGACCATGGTAGAAGGAGGGGGGCGGTAGTGGGAACGAACATCGTCTGGACCGTTTTCCGCAAAGAGCTGACCGATCTTCTTCGCGACCGCAAAACCTTGATTGGCACATTTGTCATACCCATGGTAGTTATTCCTTTTGTCTTTTTTTTATTGGGCACGTCTTACAACAACGTTGAAAAGGAAGCACGCTCCTACGTACCGATTTCGATCAGCGGTCAGTCTGTGCTTGTCGACTACCTGAAACAGACTCCTGGTGTGAAACTGTTGAACTCGCCGAATCCGGAAGCGGACTTGCAGCAGGGCAAGCTGCGGGCCATCATCTCCATCCCGGACGGCTTCGATCAGCAGGTAAAAGCGGGGAAGCCCGTAAAGCTGGCGGTCGCTTACGATTCCACCAACCAAAAATCAGTGTACGCCCGTTCCATCATTGAAGAAGCGGTAAAAAAATACAGCTCCGAGATTGTGGCCAAGCGGTTGCGCCAGGCGGGCTTGTCCGAGCAGGCGATCAAGCCGATCGAGACCGTATATGACAATACGGCGTCCAAGGACCGTCAGGCGGGCGGCATGCTGGCCGGGATCATCCCCTTGATGCTGGTGCTGTCGCTGGCCTCTGGCGGAATCGCTGCTGCTACAGACCTGGTGGCGGGAGAAAAGGAACGCGGGACACTCGAGGCGCTGTTGACTGCTCCCATCGCGGCGAATCAACTGCTGACAGCGAAGCTTCTCGCGGTCATGGTCATGAGCTGTATCAGCGCGACAGCATCGCTGCTTTCCCTCTCGTTTGTGTTTCGGATGGGCCCGCTGACCAAAGCGGAAGCGGCGTTTTCCTTCAGCTTTTTGGAGCCTGGCTCGCTCGTGGTTTTGGCGGGAACCATTCTCTTGCTGGCGGCGATGTTTGCCGGTCTGGAGCTGACTTTGAGCACGATAGCCAAATCGTTTAAAGAAGGACAGACCTATATGACTGGTGTGGTCGTTCTGGCCATGATCCCCTCCTACATGATGATGCCGCTCAATCCCGTGGACATCCCCGAGTGGTATTACGTACTTCCCGTTTTCAGCGGTGTTGCGTTGTGCAAAGAGGTCTTTTACGGAGCGATTGACCCTTGGCACGTGATCGTCGGATTAGGGACCTCGCTGTTGTATGTGGCTGGCATTCTGGCCTTGTCCGCCCGCCTCTTCCGCCGGGAGGGTGCAGTGATTAAAGGATAGGCAGGCTGTTCGGCCAACGCCGCTATGCAGTGCCCCAGCGTAGGCCGGGAGAGGTGAAACGCTCAGAAAGGCAAAATGACGGGCGACATCGCTCGGATATTTTTCACAAGCTGGATCAATACGCAGAAAGCTGGTGACAGAAAATGAACGCGCTCTATGCAGGAGTGCTCTACGTATTTGCGTCCGCAGCAGGATTTGGCGTCATGTCCATCTTTGCGATCTACGCCTACGAGGCAGGGGCGTCGGTGTCTACCCTGTTGTTCCTGCGCTTTTTGCTGGCGGCGCTGCTGTTTTTTGTCTGGATGGCGGTAAAGCGGGAGCCGCTCAGGATTAGCAGGCAGCAGGGATTGGCCCTGTTTTGCCTGGGAGGAGTCTTGTACACGCTGCAGTCACTGAGTTTTTTCTCGTCAGTGCAGTACATTCCGGCCTCTATGGCGGCCCTGCTTTTGTACACCTTTCCCGTCTATGTGGCGGTCTTGAACTATTTCGTCAATAAAGAAGCGCTGCGAAAGCAGACGATCGGTGCCATGGCTTTATCGCTTGCGGGACTTGTTCTGGTTCTCGGCCTTTCATTTGACGGCATTCAGCCGCTCGGAGTCGGACTGGCTCTGGCTGCGGCAGTACTGTACTCCGTCTACTTCATCGTCGGCAACCGCGTCGTGACAGGTCTTTCTCCATATGTAACGAGCGCCTATGTGTCGTTGTTTGCGGCCATCTCTACCTTTGGGCTGGCGCTCAAGGACGGGGAGCCGGCATTGGATTTCAGCGGTCAGGGGTGGCTCGCATTGGGGGGCATCGTTCTCTTTTCCACGATCCTCGCGATGGGCTGCCTGTTTCGCGGAATTCAGCTCATCGGCTCTACGCGGGCGTCCGTGCTCAGCACGCTTGAGCCCGTGGTGACAATCGGTTTTTCGGCACTGCTGTTCGGGGAGAGACTGGGGTGGCTGCAGATGCTGGGCGGGTTTGCGGTTCTCCTCGGAGCCGTTCTGATCGTGCGCAGCCAAAACAGGCAGGCAGGCCAGCAGACGGAGGAAGCAGATGCAAAACAGATTACGTGATTGGCTGGGGGATATTGGTTAGCTGGAGAAAAGGCCTTGTACGAATTTTGTTTAACAGATTTCCCCTGCTCCCTAGGAGTGGTATGGTCCGTTTATCGGTGTTTGCGAGGGGCTAGAGGTGGGCCAGAGGCAGTTTAAAGGTGTTTGCCGGGGCTAGGGGCTGGCCAGTTCGGTTTATCGGTGTTTGCCGAGGCTAGTGACGGGCCAGTTCGGTCTATCGGCGTTTGCCGGGGTTAGGGGCTGGCCGGGGCATTCAGTGTATCGGCATCTACCGGGGCTTGGGACGGTTCGGCGGATAGCCGTGCTGCTCCCGGTATGCTTTTCGCTCCCCGGTAAAATCCCACCACTGTTTATCGCTTCCGGGATTTTCCGCATGGTGGATGACACAGCGGAGCTGGTCCTCGACGCACGGATCGATCTGGCAGCCGTATTTGCCCTCCAAGGCGTCGATGAGGTCGGCGCCTTTTAGACCGTGCAGCTCGCTTAGGCTGTAGTAGCCGAGCAGCACCAAATCCTCGGCCAGTTTCGGGCCAATGGAGGGAACGGACTGGAAGGCGGCGAGAGCGATCAGCTCCCTTGCTCGTTCAAAAGAAGTGCCGAGCTGAGCCGACAAGTGCTCGGGATGCTGTGAACCGACCTCTGTCAGCAGCAGCTTGGCGCGGCGCAGTTGGGTTCGTTCTGCCTCGGTCAGCGGCAATTTTGGCGTTTTTGTTTTTGCTTGTGAACGGATCGGCATGGGAGAACTCTCCTTTTTTTCTATTCATCATTCATTGTTCATTATTCATTGTTAAGTGCCAAGTATCGCGGGCCAAACAACGACGGAGGCAAGAAAGAAGACAGTCGTAAAGGGAAGGACTAGCTTCCTATGTATGCAAAGGACGCCGGGAGAACAGAAGCCCTCGAAGCGTCCTTTTTTCGTTCCCGGGAACAGTTACGTACGGGAACGGATCAGCCAAGCCGCGCCAATCACACCGGCGTCATTGCCCAAGGTCGCGGGAAGAATCTCCGTCGCCTCCACGACATATGGGAACGGCACAAAGCGGCAGAACGACTCGCGAACGCGGGCAAAGAGAAAGTCGCCCGCAGCCGCAACCCCTCCGCCAATAATCAGCTTGGCCGGGTTCAGCAGAATCGCCAAATGGGACAATGCCAGCCCGAGATAAAGTCCCGCCCGGTCAACGATGGCAAGCGCCCCTTTATCTCCTGCCCTGGCGGCATCAAGAACGTCTTTAGCCTTGACCTCTCCGTTGCGGGAAAGCAGCTCGGCCAGATAAGGGCTTGTTCCGTTTTCAGCCGCTTCTCGTCCAGCGCGTATGAAAGCAGTAGCTGACGTGTAGGTCTCCAGACAGCCCGTTTTTCCGCAGTTGCAGAGCGGACCGCCCTCCGGTGCCATCGAGATGTGGCCGATCTCTCCGGCAATGCCGTTGATGCCTTCGACGATCTGGCCATTGCAAATGACGCCGCCGCCCACACCTGTTCCGAGCGTAATCATCACCAGGTCTTGAGCGCCTTGGCCGGAGCCTTGCCACATTTCGCCCAAAGTGGCGGTGTTGGCATCGTTCTCTACAGCTACCAGCAGTCCTGTACAGGCGGCCAATTTGTCGCGCAGTCGAACAGGGCTGCGCCAGTTCAGGTTGACCGCTTCCCGGACGATTCCGTTTTTTCCGTCTACAGTGCCAGGCACCCCGACGCCAATTCCTGCCACGTGCTCTCTATGCAACCCTTGGCCTTGCAGCAAATGATCCATCATATCGGCTACTTTTTGGACGATTCCGTCTTCGCCTTCTGCTACCGGCGTAGGCTCCTGTGTTTTGACCAGCATAATCCCGTCCATGTTCAGCAAAGCCATTTTGATTGCAGTGCCACCGATGTCGACGCCTACGATGACCGTATTCACATCAAGCTCCTCCATTCATACCCGAAGGTTATCTTTTCCTATCTTATCATGCCGCCAGCAGCATAGCGATTCCCAAAAATGGCTATACAGGATATGATGAGTAGAGAGAATACCAAGAGCGTGACAGGAAGAAGGGAATGCGTTGAAACGAGCCAGATTGATATACAATCCCAGCTCCGGGCGGGAAATCATTCGCCGCCGTCTTCCGGAGATACTGGATCTGCTGGAATCGGCTGGATATGAGACGTCGTGCCACGCGACAAAAGGAGAAGGCGATGCCACCGAGGAAGCTGCTCGTGCCGTTTCCCGCGGTTTTGACGTCATCATCGCTGCAGGCGGAGACGGTACCATTTACGAGGTCGTCAACGGCATGGCCGAGAAAAAGACTCGCCCTGCCCTCGGGATCATCCCGTGCGGCACCAGCAACGATCTCGCCCGAGCCCTCGGCATCCCCCGCTCTGTTGGCAGAGCATGCCGCATCATCGCTTCTGGAAAAAAGAAAAAAGTCGACATCGGACGGATCAATAACCGTTATTTTATCAATATTGCCGGCGGGGGATCATTGACCAACCTGACGTATGAAGTGCCGAGCAAGCTGAAAACCGTCATGGGCCAGCTCGCCTATTACGTCAAAGGGCTGGAAAAACTGCCTTTTCTGCACCCGATTCACGTGCGGCTGGAGACGAAAAATGAAGTCCTCATCGACGAAGAGATCATGGTCTTTTTGATCGCCAACAGCCATTCGTTCGGCGGCTTCGACCGCCTGGCGCCAAACGCCAATCTCAGCGACGGCAAGCTCGACCTCATCGTCGTGAAGAAAACGAACATCGCCGAGTTTATCCGTCTGGCGACGCAGGCTATGCGAGGGGAACACCTGAAAGACCCGTCCATCCTGTATTTTCAGACCGACTACCTGAAAGCGACCACGCCGGGAGGGCAAACGGTGCAGCTCAACATGGACGGCGAGCTCGGAGGACAGCTTCCTTGCGAGATCAAGGCGCTGCCGGGGCATTTGGAGTTGTTTGTGCCGTAGCGGAAATGTCAGGGAAGAAGAGAATATGAACAGTGAACAAGGAAAAGTGAATAGTGAACAGAGAAAAATGAACAGTGAACTAGCAATAATGAAGCAGTAACAGGCATGTGGGTCAAACGTGCAAAAATGACGGGGCGTCATGCAGCGAAATGGCGCCGCTTCCGTTTTCTAAAAGGAGAAAAGATTTGTGGCTAAGACAGCAAAGGATCAGCGTGGAAAACAGGCGGCAGCCAAGGCGAAACAGCCGAAGCAGCCAAGGCAAATAGAGCAGGGGAGGCTAAAGCAGCCGAAACAGCAAAGCGATGCGAAGCAGCAAAACCAGAGGAACCAGCACAATCCTGCAGAGCAACGAAATCAGGCAAAACAGCCAGCGCGGCCAAAGCAACCCAAGCAGCTAGCGGGATTGCCCGTGCAATTGGGGCAAATCGTAGACGTGGACATTACCGGATTGAGCCACGAAGGAGCCGGTGTCGGACGGGTGGAAGGGTACACCTTGTTTGTGCCGGGAGCACTGGTGGGAGAACGGGTTCGCGTCCAGGTCAATCACGTCAAAAAGAATTTCGGTTTTGCCGAGCTGCTGGAAGTGGTGGAGAAGAGTCCGAGCCGGGCTCTCCCGCCCTGTCCGGTGTACGACCGCTGCGGCGGATGTTCGCTGCAGCATCTCGCCTACGAGGAGCAGCTCGTCCATAAGCAGCAGATCGTCAAGGACAACCTGCGCCGCATCGGCGGCTTCTCCGTAGAAGGGGAGGGTGCTGTGACGGTTCATCCGACACTGGGTATGAGCGATCCGTGGAGATACCGCAACAAGGCACAGGTCCCGATCGGCGAGCAGAACGGGGCTTTGGTCGGCGGCTTTTACGCAGAGCGCTCCCATGAGATCATCGATATGGACGAGTGCATGATCCAGCATCCCGCCAACGACGAAGCGGTAGCAGCCGTTAAGAAGCTCGCAGCAAGGCTGCAGATCAAGCCATACGACGAAGTGAACCATACCGGACTTTTGCGTCACGTGGTCGTCAAGGTCGGCGCTCGCACAGGCGAGGTCATGGTCGTCCTGGTGACGACGGAGGAATTTATCCCGCAAAAGGAAAAGCTGGTCGCGTCCATCCGTGAGCAGCTTTCCGATGTGAAAAGCATCGTGCAAAACATCAACCCGGCCAGGACCAATGTCATTTTCGGGGACAAGACGGTTACGCTGTGGGGAAGCGAGGTCATCTACGACTATATCGGTCCGATCAAGTTCGCTATCTCTGCCCGCTCGTTTTATCAGGTGAATCCGGTGCAGACCGAGGTTTTGTACAACAAGACGCTGGAGTATGCCGGGGCTACGGGAACAGAGACCGTGATCGACGCCTACTGCGGGATCGGGACGATATCGCTCTTTCTGGCGCAGAAGTCCCGCCATGTGTACGGGGTGGAGATCGTGCCAGAGGCGATTGCCGACGCGAATCGCAATGCCGAGCTGAACGGGATTGAAAATGTGACGTTTGAGACCGGACCAGCCGAGGCTGTCATCCCGGCCTGGAAGGAGCAGGGCATCCGCCCGGATGTGATCGTGGTCGACCCGCCGCGCAAGGGCTGTGACGAGGCGCTGCTGACGACGATCCTGGAGATGAAGCCGGAGCGTGTAGTGTATGTGTCCTGCAATCCGTCGACGCTGGCGAGGGATTTGAAGGTGCTGGCGGAGTTGTATGAGGTGAAGGAAGTGCAGCCGGTGGATATGTTTCCGCATACGGGGCATGTGGAGTGTTGCTCGCTGTTAGTGCGGAGGGATATTGCTGTAAACTAAAAAATATATATTCCCCACTATAAAAAAGAGGCATTATGGGCTGAGCAGAACAGGAGGTAAACGATGACAAGAGATCGTTTAGCAGAAGCCATTCGCCTGCGGGAAGAAGGGCGGGCCAAGCAAGACCAGGTGATTCTGCAGGAAGCCAGAACACTTCTTTTAGAGTTGGCGGCAGCATACCCCGATGACGCGGAGATACTCTTTCAGACCGGAGTGGCGCATGACAACTCCGGGTTGGGGGCACAGGCCGTTCCGTACTATATACGTGCCCTTGAATTGGGACTCTCGGGACCGGACCTGGAGAGATGCTTGCTCGGTCTGGGCAGCACCTGCCGCTATTTGGGAAACTACGAGCAAGCGGAGGAGGTACTGCGACGAGGTGTGAAAGAGTTTCCGCATAACCGGGCGATCCAGGTTTTGTACGCGATGGTTCTGTACAATACGGAACGTTACAAGGAAGCAATGGAAATCGTTTTGACTAATTTGCTGGAGACCACAAATGATGAGAAACTTCAGTATTTCAAACGAGGACTATTATACTACTCAACGCATCTTGACGAAAGATCATCATGAATGAGCAACCAAGTTTAAACGTACTGTTAAGTTTGACGAGATACATTTCTAAACTCCACCATACGTATACATAAGGCAGCCAATTCGGCTGTGTTTTTTTTCGCAGTTCGTGGAGTTGATGAAGGGGCAGATCGGATGCTTCGTTCCACACGTAGTTTGCCTGGCAGGACGAGCAAGACAACGAAATTGTCGATGAAATTGCTGGGTGCAACAATACGAGACGATCCAGAAGTCAGAATTACTCATTTACATACATTCTGTATGTATGTATAATGAGCTTACCATACCGAGAGGGGTTTTATCATGAAAGTATCCAGCTTTTATCCCGTCGTTCTAACAGAGCAAGTTGCAACCACGGCCGCATTTTACATAGAACACTTTGGATTTGAGAAGGTCTTCGAGGCGGATTGGTATGTAAGCTTGAAAATGTCCGGCAATGACATCCCATTCGAGTTGGCAATTCTCGACGCAGCTCATCCGACCATTCCCGACGAGTATAGAAAGAAAGTAAAAGGGTTAATCCTTAACTTTGAAGTTGACGACGTTGATGCCGAATACGAACGTCTGATACGGGGAGCCAAGCTTCCCCTCGAGCTTGAGATCCGAAGCGAGGATTTTGGACAGCGGCATTTCATTACTTCCGACCCCAACGGAGTCTTGATCGATGTCATAACCGTCATTCCTCCGACAGGTGATTTCAACAGCCAATATGTCGAAGAAATCTGGAAATAAGGGGCCGCCAACATTGGGAGTGAGCAGGGAATGTTCACTGAAGGTTACTTCCTGATGCCTGTCGCCAATTTCGTGGAACCATATGGGGTGAGCATTTCCAGATTTCAATGGACGCCTTGTATGAAATTACAAAACGCCATACCGCGGAATATGCAATCCGCCCTTATCTCTACTGCTATCCGGAGAAATGTATGGAGACACTTAAAACCTGGTCGTACGATCCCAATTTTCATGTGCGTCGTTTGGTCAGTGAAGAAACTCGACCTCGTCTTCCTTGGGCGAAGCGGATGAACGCACTCGGCGGAGATCCCTTGCGAAATCTTGACTTGCTTGAGCCTTTGTTGAATGACGGTTTGGGCTATGTCAGACGGTCTGTGGCCAATCATGTGAATGATTTGACGAAGGATTACAAACGGGTCACTATAACATGGATAGCCGATAAGCTGTGCAGGGGGTGGGAACATGGTCCGAGCGTGGTCCGCCTTGCATTAAGGTCGCAAGTGAAGTCCGGAGATCCGGATGCGTTGGCAATAATAAAGGAACTGTAGTAATCTTGGGAGCATATGTGCTGATGAATGGAGAAGTTGTTTAACATGAGGAGAAGCAAAGCGGAGACAACGGAAACGATACGTAAATTGATTGAAATCGCCAGAACCCATTTTACCGAGTATGGTTATGCGAATACGGTATTGGAATCGATTGTCCATGAAGCGAAACTAACGCGAGGCGCGGTTTATCATCATTTTCGCAGCAAGAAGGAATTGTTTCGAGCCGTATTGGAAGATGTCCAACGAGAAGTTGCCAAGAGAGTGGAAGCGGAAGCCTCGACGAGCGAAGATCCATGGCAGCAGCTCTACTTAGGTTGCCGGGCATTCATTATGGCTGCTGTTGAAGAGAGCAATAGGCGAATCATGTTGGTAGACGGTCCGGCGGTTCTCGGTTGGGAAACCTGGAGGGAAATGGACCAGAACCACTCCATGCGTTTATTGAGAGAGCAGCTTGCTATCATGCAGAAACAAGGACATTTTCGAATGATTCCCCTCGATGTCCTGACCCATTTTATTTCGGGCGGTTTGAATGAAGCGGCCCTCTGGCTTGCCAATGAATCCGCGCAGCCGAAAGCTTTGGATGAAACAATGGAGGTTCTTTCTGTTTTCTTGGAAGGATTCAAGCAAAATACAATTCACTCCCCCGGTGCGACGTGAACCAGCTTATGGTAGTGAAATTGGTGAGCGGGAGATCGCATCGCTGGCAACGATACGGTTTAGGGTTAGATTCTCCCTTGTCTCACCACACAGACCAAAGATATAGGTAATTTCCCAATATTTACGTACACAAGTCATGTGGGGAGTGTGGCGCTACTATTTTGATGTTCTATTGCCCAAACCTAAACGAAAACATCTTTACTAGAATCAGGCTATTTTATTGGACAGGACGCTTCAATTGTGTTGTTTACTATGCGTCAGGAATGATTCATAACAAGTTCTACCGGTGCGAGCCCCTTCCAACCATTGGAAGGGTTTTTGTCTTTAAAATGGAATAATAGTCCAAGTCAAGCCGATTGAACGGAGGAGTACAATGGGACACCGAGCGAATCTGATCATTGTGAGAAATCATTCATACGAGTTGTATTACAGCCACTGGTGTGCAAACACCTTGCCAAAAAATATATTTTGGGGAGAACAATACGCTATCAAATTTATCGAAATGCAGACGAAGGTAGATGAGTCTGGATGGTTGAATGATGCTTGGGCTGAAGGCGGAGCCATTCTTGATGCAGATAAAAAAAAGGTAATGTTCTATGGGGGCGAAGATATACGCTACAACATTCCGCTAAGAGATCTCTATGTAAAACTTATGGGATACATTTGGGAGGGGTGGGAAATCAAATGGGCTTACGAAGGTATTGTAGACCTGGCAGCCTACGTGGGTTACCCAAAGGAAAAAGTGCTAACGGATCGTAAAAACGATTGCGCTCATACGAGCTTAGCTCCTCCGGAGGAGAAAGACTGGGTTGATACAGTGGCAAGCGTAAAGTTTTCTCCAAACGAAATGCTACTGTTTCCATTATGGGGAGGGATCGATAATTATTTGCCATATGGACCTGATTTGGTAAATCGAATAGATAAAGCCTATGGGTATCCACGTATATCTTTAAGTGAATGGTCCCATGATTTTCCGATCGGAGGCTTCCATATTGATATGGAACGGAGAAGATTGGAATTTTGGCATGCAAATGTAATCCCAAACATCTCCCAACAACTTCAAGAGAAATGGTCTGATTGGGAGGTTGTCAATCATTATGGAGATTACGAATCGCAATGCAGGTGTACAGACGGGCTGTTGCAGTTCCAGGATATGAGCCACCATCACTTGCTGGAGACCTTGAAGACTCAACTGCTGAAAGAATCATCGAATCCAGTGGATTCATTAGCTCTCTTCGTTCAAAAAGAGGCAGAGGCAGGAAAAAAGGTAGAAGTAAACCCTTACGCTTTGAAGCATGACACATATGAGCTGTCCAGGAATGTGAAAGAACAAATACTAGACGAAGCTATGGAGAAGCTACAATTCTAGTACACGGAGCCCTCCCGCCAGAGTGTATTGCTGAATGATCGGGTCGACAAATGGAACAACTGAGAGGTTTACACTACAGCAGGGGAGAAAGCGGGGGAACTGCTGGTCTGAAAGGCAGCCGAAAGTCCCTCGAAAGAAATTATGCTTCAAAAAAACTGCCCGACCAAAAGCGGGCAGTTTTGACATCAAGCAATGGATGTGATCGGATGTTTAACGTATGGGGGGTAGATGTTCCCCTCATTTGCTCTTACAAATAAACCGCCATCATAGATCTCGCTTTTTACTTCGATCCCCTCATAGTCAGGAGTGAAATGGAACGTTACTTTTTCCGTATCGCTGCCTGCAATCTTGGTCAAAATATCGTGAATGTTGACTTCCTTCGTGCTAATGACATCGAAAAGATCGAGGTGATTGTTTTCCTTTTTATAGATCGCAAGAACGTCCTCGTTTTCCAAGTAATACAGATCGTCGCCAAATACGTTCAGGCAATAAAACATGAAGATTCCTTGAGCGCCATCCGTTCCAAAACGCTGAGAAACAGGCAGCCTTTCTGAAGCAAGCCTGTAAATGAAACGAAGATCAGCTTCATCATTTACAGTAAGCTTTCGAATGCCTGTATCCGCACTAGGGCTCGGACTTGGCGTAAAATCCATCGAAAAGAGATGCTCTTCTGCCGGTTTGAATCCAAACCGGGGATAAAAATCGAGAACCGTTTTGTTCGCAAAAAGGTACATGAAATCATACTGATTTTCATATTCCTCTAAAACCTTGTTCATCAACCTTGCAGACAGTCCCTGTTTTCGATATTCCGGATGAGTCATGACCGTTCCGATTTGTATCGCTTTTTTCTTCTCGCCATCCATAATGAGCGAAAGCAGGTTAACAGAAACATTTGCGACAACGGTTTCTCCCTCAACAAATGAAAAGGGTATGTACCGTTCATTCCAAAACCCTTTTTGATACCACGTTTCAAATTGGATGCCAAAAGTGCTGGCAGCAAGTTCGGATAAACTCCTTCGAAGTGCCTCGTTGGTTTTATAATCCTTCATAAATGCAAGTTCACGCATTTCAGTTGCCCCCTGAATTAAAAAGTTGAGGATAAACAGGCAGTTCGAGCAAGCTTCTCTCCTAGCTTACCACTGTCACACCTCGCCGGCTTATGAAGATTGACGATTACTTGCGTGGAATATAGCGTGTTGCAGCAAAAAGGAAAAGGGTAAAAGTGGAGAGTGAGCGAAAGTAACATTATCCCAATCAGCCATTTCACCGTAATTCTCGGGATGATCTTAGGCAATTGCGAAAAGCCTGCTGTTTCAATACTTGTAGCACGATACCAACGACGCCGAAAGGGAAGGATCACGTATGGATACGAATGCCGTTTTCGATGAGTTTCCGATCATAAAATCCGACCGTTTCATCCTGAAAAAGATTGATGCCAATCATCTGGAGGATGTATTTGAGATTTACAGCAATGACAAGGTGTTTGAATATTGCGGAATCATCCCGAAGCACAATAAAGAGACGGTGAAGTCGATGATCGGGCATTTTGAGAGGGACTTCAATAAAAAGTCTCGCGTAAAATGGGGCATATTCACTCATGTTGAAAGCGACAAACTGGTTGGCATCATCGAAGCATTCGATTTTAACCAGAAGGTGAATATGGTGACGATCGGGTACTTTTTGGCGGAAGCGCACTGGGGGAAAGGGATTGCTACAGAGGCTGTGAAAGCATTGGTACGATTTCTGTTTCATGAAGTGAACGTAAACCGAATACAGGCCGAAGTCATGCCTCCAAACGAAATTTCAAAGAAGGTATTGATAAAGAATGGGTTTGTCAAAGAAGGCACACTGCGACAAGCAACCGTATGGTCGGGGAAGGGCGTAGTTGACCTGGAGATCTACAGCATTCTAAAAAATGAGTATAAAAATGAATAAAACAAAAGGGTTTGATATGTATTTGACACAAAAAAACGGAAAGCGGGGAAAAAAGGGCGCGTACCAATTCCCTTCCCGTGCTGATCAGGGTCGACGAACAGCATCTCGAATTTCGGCCCATTCAGTCCAATAAATCCGGTTGGTTCTTGAAGCTCGTTTACTGCCACCCAGACCTCAAGTTCTTTCATTGCTTCGTTTTGAACGATGTTTTTGTAAAACTGAATATCTTCTTCTGTCAGGAAAGTGTGGGTGGAACTACAGCCCGATACCAAATATCTACCAATCTTTCATGATCCTTTTCTTGGCAGCCGGCAATTTCACCCTCCCATAATATGCTGACAAACAAATCAGCCTCTTCAAACGAGAAGAGGCTGAATCCTTTTTTCCTGCCATCGTATTTCCTTCACATTGCACATCTTGCGAGTAGCGAAGCGGCATAAATCCAACGTTCAGATTGTTTGTCTCAAAATGCTTGAACTGTTATACGAAAAGATAATCCTACTCGTCTTTGAACAATTCAACAATCTCCCGGAAGACCGTAATCTCTTCTCCCAAATCCTCTTCAGAAGAATTCACGCTAGTCTTCACGATAATCATATTTTCATTCTGGTTGACGTAAATATTTTGTCCATAAATGCCATTGGCCAAAATTTCCTTATTGTCCGGGTCGGGGCTTGGCGGAATCCACCATTGATACTTGTAGAATGGGAAGCCTTCACTGCCGATATACGTTTCTTTTACCCAATCCTCGGAGATGATCTGTTTTCCGTTCCAGTTGCCGTTATTCAAGTACAGCCGGCCAAACTTGGCGTAATCCCGCAGGGAGGCATTCAGATAGGCAAACGTCATGTCATCGCCGTGCAGGTCGGTGTTCCAGTATGCGGAGTGTTCCATGCCGAGCGGCTTCCAGATTTTTTCCTCCAGATATTTGGATGGCTGCTTGCCTGTTGTTTTCTTGATGAGCATGCCAAGCACTTGCGTATCGGACCCTTTGTAGGTAAAGGTGCCGGGGGATGCGTCCGAAGGCAGGGTCGTCATCATCTCATTGAAGGATTCCTTCTCCACAAATAGTCGATTGTACCATTCGGTGATAAAAGGCTCTTCATAGACCGGATATTTGACGCCGGAAGCCATGTTGAGAATATCCTTGATCGATACGCCGTCATAACCGGAATCCTTCAGCTCCGGAAGATAATCCGTGATGGGATCATCGACGCTGTTTATGTAGCCTTCGTCAATGGCGATGCCGACCAGCGCAGAGGTAAACGACTTGGACATGGACCAGGATGTATTCAATGTTTTCTGGCTATTTCCGTGGTAATATCGCTCGGTAACGATTTTATCGTCTTTGATGACAAGCAGGCCGGTTGTTACCGTTCGCTTCAGCAGATCTTCAAATTTGTGCTGCTGCTTGTTGTAGGTATAGGTGAAATTGGGCAAATCGCGGAGCTTCTTTTTGAACGTAAAGGTGTTCTTCTTATCGTTTTTGATCTTGTGGCTGGGAAAAATTTTATTCATGGATCGGAAGTTTTTAATGATTTTATCTTTGTCAAAAAGTGTTAAAAATTTGGTGTGATCATACTTGGAACGAACGGAAGACTCGTTATCCTCTTCGATAACAGAATCTTCGAGATTGCCCTCTTCGGTAACAGAATCGTCGAGGCTGCCGTCCTCGATAACGGAATCTCCGACGCCATCTTCTTCGGTAACGGAATCTTCCAGGCTGTCTTCTTCAGTAATGGAATCTCCGAGACTATCTTCTGCGGTATCAGAATCTCCGACACGATCATCCTCTTGGTCGAGGTCTTGTCCGATCTGAGAATCAGGATTAGGTGTTTGTGCAGATGCATGCGATGGCAAAAGAAAAGAGTGAGTGGTGAGTACACCTACCAACAAGGCGCTGACTGCCAGTGGCAACAACTTCTTTTTCTTTGACATGAATAGAAAACACTCCTTTTTATTTTGTAACAACATCACAAATATGTATATATATTACATTGCAATTCCGGTAAGAACAACAATTTATTTGAAAATATAAAAACTTTTAAAAAATTCTTTAAAAAACCGTTAGACTTCTGGCCACTGGAGTGTTCTTGAAATAGAGTGGAAACTCTTGCTTCTTGAGATAGTTGCATGAAAAAAAGCGACCGCCAAGAAGCATAGAGGACATTTCTTGGCGGTTGTTTCTGTTTGGAGTATGGAATGTGTGTTCATAACAGGCCACGAGACTTCTCGCTTTTCGGAAATACGGTATACGACAGAGCGAATATGCTGTCGATGACAAAAATCAAGGTCCAAATCCTGCTGAGGTTATTGACTGTCGGATTGGCAAAAGGCAGGAGGCCTTCCTTGGCTGAGAAAAATTCACGGAAAAAATCGCCCATACTTGTTATTTCGTAGAACCGTGAGGACAGCCCGAACAAAAAATAGAAAACCAGGTGGGCTATTGCATAGACAGAGAAGTGAATGTAAAAATGTTTCCGTTCTTTTTGGGCGTGTTCCCTTCCCACCAGCTTCTTCGGCGGTTCGATATTGGGAGCAGGCAGTCCCTTCCACTTGGCAACATAGATTTGGATATAGTAATCAAGCTTTTTGAAGTCGCTTTTTCCATACGTGATGGCATATACAAAAACAACCAGCACAACGATTTGATAACTGGAAAACTGCCCTGTATGCAAGTAGTCAAAAAAACCTAAAGAAGCGATCCATAGGTCATTGACGATAAACAGCAGAAAAAAAACAAAGCTGAGAGTTTTTTTGCCGAACCAATATCTGGCGATCAAGAACGTGATGATGGAAACCCAAAAGATGACTTCCGCGACAATAAGGAAAGCCCATTTATGCGTTAAAATATAATCCATTTGCTGCCTCCTTTTAAAAAAAGTGTGCGAGTACATGCTGTGTTTATTCAACATGCTGATATAACCAGGTAAACAATCCCTCCCATCCTTTTTTCCCTGAACATAGATGAACTTGCCAGGAAGGCACTGTTCCTTTTTTCAAGGAATGGAGCAATCCTTTCGCCATTCCCTACTGAATTGTATGTGGCCGGGCTTTTTGCAGTAATCATTGGCTGTTGCTCACGATTTATATACTGAGAGTATACACCACATGGTGCTTTTATCAAGAAAATAATGTAAAAATAGGGATTTAGATACTTTGTATGCTCCCAGCTATGGGATGAATGAATTACTTCCCTTGCAATCGTTGGGTTGTGAATTGTTGCGGGATTTACGGATGTCTGAGAAAACCTCCCTTTGTATGATAGGTGTAAATTGTTGGAATAAAGGGGACTCATCATGAAAAAACGTGTAGTTGTTACCGGGATGGGTGTCGTTACGCCAATAGGAGTAGGTGTCAAAACTTTTTGGGAAAACGTTGTACGGGGCGTGAGCGGGGTTGACTACATTCAAGCTTTTGATGCCGAAGGGTTTCCGACGACTATCGGTGCAGAAGTAAAAGGCCTTGACCTCGATGAATGGTTTACCCCAAAAGAAAAAAACCGGATGGAAACTTTTACACAGTATGCGATCGTGGCTGCCAGGCAAGCTATCTCCCAGGCAAAATTGGACATGCGTCAACTAGACCCCTACCGCGTGGGAGTGATTGTCGGAACAGGCATGGGTGGAACGAGGCTCATTCTGGAAAACTATCAGGACCTGCTTCAGCACGGGTATCGAAAAGTCAGCTCTTACTTGGCATTTGCCTCGCTGGTGGATGCCCCGACAAGCGAAGTTTCGATCATGGTAGGGGCAAAAGGCAAAAGCGGGGCCTGGGGTTCCGCATGTGCAACAGGAAACAACTGTATTGGCGAAGGCTGCCGAGCGATTCAATACGGAGAAGCAGATGTTATGATTGCCGGCGGAACGGAAGGCCAATTCACGCCTATTGACTTGGCCTCTTTTTGTAAAATAAAGGCTTTATCCACTCGGAACGACAATCCGCAAGCGGCCAGCCGCCCTTTTGACAAGGACCGGGACGGCTTCGTGATTGGTGCGGGATCGGGAATTGTTGTGCTGGAGTCGGAGGAGTCTGCCAAGAAAAGAGGAGCCACGATCCTCGCGGAAGTAGCCGGATACGGCTCCACTACAGATGCCTATCACGTCACGGCACCTGATCCGGAAGCGAAAAGCGCGATTATGGCGATGAAAAATGCAATTGCGGATGCCAATCTTGCACCTGCTGACATCGACTACATCAATGCCCACGGTTCCAGTACGCGATTGAACGACCAAATCGAAACGCTGGCGATAAAGAAGCTGTTTGGTGAAAAGGCCAGGTCCATTCCCGTCAGCTCCATAAAGTCGATGACAGGGCATTTGCTGGCAGGGGCCAGTGCAGTCGAGCTGATTGCCTGCATCCTGACTCTGCAGCATCAAATCGTGCCGCCAACGATTAACCTCCACGAGCCCGATGAAGGATTCGATCTCAACTATGTGCCAAATGAGGCGCAGGCGCATCGAGTACGGGCCGTTTTGAACAACTCGTTTGGTTTTGGCGGGTACAATGCTTGTATCGTTGTTAAGGAATGGCAAGGGTAAGTTGTGGGAGGGAGAGCTATGAGCGTGATTCATATACAAGAAAATCGCATGAAGCTAGAGCAGTTTTCCAACATGGACGCATGCATTCATCATTTGATCGAACAGCAGGCGGCGATGACACCCAATCAGACAGCAGTCATTTATGAAGCAAGTGAGCTCAGTTATCAGCAGTTGAATGAAAAAGCCAATCAGTTTGCTCATTACCTGGTACAATGCGGGCTGCAAATTGAAGAGCCTGTCGCTGTTTGCATGGACCGCTCTCTGGAGATGGTCATTGTATTGCTGGGAGTGCTAAAGGCCGGAGGCGCCTACGTTCCCATTGACCCGAACTATCCGAAAAAACGTTTGGAATATATGTTGACGGATGCGAAGGCCCCCATCATTGTTACGACGCAGAGCAGAGAAATGATCTTTGCGGATCAGCAATTGGGAGATGCAAAGCTTGTTGTTGTCGACAAAGGGGAGGAATGGAGCAAGCAGCCCTCCCGTAATCTTGACATACCAATGACAGGCGACAACCTCATCTACATGATTTATACGTCGGGCTCCACTGGAAATCCCAAAGGGGTCATGAATACACACCGGGCTTTAAACAACCGTCTGCAGTGGATGCAAAAAGAGTTTCAATTAAACAGTTCTGATCGCATCCTGCAAAAAACGCCGTTCAGCTTCGATGTGTCAGTCTGGGAATTTTTTTGGCCGTTGCTTGCCGGGGCAACCCTTGTCATGGCCAGACCAGAAGCGCATAAAGATCCCGAATATCTGATCCAAACCGTTCAAGCGATGAACATTACGACCATGCACTTCGTACCGTCCATGCTGCAAATTTTTCTCGATACGTATCAAACAGAAACGCCGCTCCCGTCTCTCAAGCGGATTATTTGCAGTGGGGAAGCACTGACGAAGTCGATGGAGCTCGCCTTTTTCTCAAAATTTGACAAGGTTGAGCTGTACAACTTATACGGTCCCACAGAAGCGGCTATCGATGTCACCTACTGGAAGTGCACAGGCGATAAACGTGAAAAGGCAGTGCCCATCGGGTTTCCGATCAGCAATATTCGCTTGCATATTATCGATGGGGAAAACCTGATAACGGAGCCAGGGGTCGCAGGCGAACTGCATATTGGCGGAATCGGACTTGCAAGAGGCTACCATAACAAACCGGAGCTGACCGAGGAAAAATTTATTGCTGATCCCTTCCACGAAGGCGAGCGTCTGTACAAAACGGGCGATTTGTGCAGATACCGCGAAGACGGTGCCATCGAATATATCGGCAGGATCGATTTCCAAGTAAAAATACGCGGATACCGGATTGAACTGGGTGAAATTGAAGCAGCCATGGAGCGCTTGCCCAATATCAAGCAGTGTGTCGTTACTGCCGTTCGCGAAGGCGACCACACCTTCCTTGTTGCTTATGTGACCGTCCTGGACGACGAGAAATGGGAAGAAAATAGCGTTCGTAAACAAATGGAGGAGCAGCTGCCTGATTATATGATTCCTTCATTTTTTGTCCGCTTGGATGGGTTCCCCTTATCGTCCAATGGAAAGGTTGATCGAAAAAGTCTGCCTGCTCCCCAGAAAAACAGGATTGTTCCTGCAGAGCGTCAACCACAAACGGAGACCGAAAAAATAGTGGCTTCATTTTGGAAAGAGCTTCTGTTTTTAGACGATGTAGGTATTGATACACCGTTTCTCCATGTGGGGGGCAACTCGCTTTTTGCTGCCCGTTTTGTGACTCGCTTAAAGCAGCGGCTGCCAATCCATCTTACGTTGAAAGATGTTTTTCAGCATCCTACCATTCGTCAATTGAGTGCATTTATCGATTCACAATCTTTTATCTCGGAAGAGCAGACTTTGCTGCCGGCGAAGAACGACGAGAAGAAAAGAGAGTTGTCGTTTGCGCAAAAGCGGCTCTGGTTTATTAATGAATGGCAGGGAACCAGCTCCTTGTACAACTTGCCTACCTATTTCGAAATAACAGGACCCTTGCAGTACGATGCTTTTCTTGCCAGTCTGGAGCATTTGCTTGCGCGGCATGAAGTATTAAGGGTCAACTTTATCGAAGAGGACGGTCGTCCTTTCCAAGTGATTGATGATTCGAAGAAAAGCAATTTGGAACGGATCTCTTTATCTGATCAGCCGTATGAGTTAGCGAAACAAACAGCGCTGCAAGCGATGGAAGAAGACGCGAAGATTCCATTCGAACTGACATCCGACCCGCTGTATCGGTTTAAGCTGTATAAGCTGTCTGATAACCAGCATCTCTTTTATTACAATGTTCATCATATCGTCTGGGATGGCTGGTCGAACTATGTTTTCCAATCAGACCTTCTCAAGAAATACAACGAAATAGTAGGCGGCACAGACTGTGAAGTACAGGAAGCTATGGAAGGGCAGGTCCAATATAGTGACTACGTGACCTGGCAGAATGCTTTTATTGATTCCCCGGTTTACCGGGAGCAGATGGACTTTTGGAAAACACAACTGGGCACCGAGGCTCCTTCTATCAAGTTGATGGCGAATCAGAAGAAGACGCATCCGGATGGTCATAATGGGGCCGTCAGCACGTTCCAGATTCCGAACCAGGTGTTAGAGCAACTGAAAGCGTTTTGCAAACAGAACAATACGACCCTTTTCATGGCGATGCTTTCGCTCTTTAAATTGTTGATTTATCGCTTGTCACAGGAAAAGGACATTGCGATTGGGACAACGGCTGCAGGGCGAAATCACGCCAAACTGGAAGGGTTGCTCGGATTTTTTGTAAACACATTGGTGATTCGAAATGAAATTCGCGAAGGCACCAGCTTTGTTGAACTTGTCCAGCAAGTAAGCGATACGGCGGTAAAAGCGTTCTCCCATGGAGACGTTCCTTTTGACAAAGTGGTGGAGGAGCTTCAACCGCATCGTTCAGTCAACCAGCAGCCTCTGTTTCAATATATGTTCACCTTCCAGGATTTCGCGTTTGACCCGGCGCAGGGAAATCAACTGGCGGTCAGCGAACCGATTTCGCTCCATAACGACACCGCCAAGTTTGATCTAACGCTGTTCATGGAACGGAGTGGCGAAGAATATATCGGAAAATGGGAATATCGGACAGACCTGTTTGAGGAAGAGACGATCAAACGATTTAGTTCGCATTTCCTGCAGCTATGTGAGCGAGTATTGGCACAGCCATTTACTGCTGTTGAACAGCTTCCCGTGCTGAGCGAGAGAGAAAAGGCGTTCATGATTCACACGTTAAATGAGACAGCATGCGAATTTCCGGATGTTGCCTTGCATGAATGGTTTGAAGCCCAGGCGATGAAAACGCCGGACAACATCGCCGCCGAGTATGAAGGGGAGTGCCTGACCTACAGGGAGCTTGATGAGAAGGCGAATCAACTGGCTCACTTGCTCCGTGAAAAGGGCGTAGCTCCCGACACGCCGGTAGGCTTATGCATGGAACGGTCTTTGGAACTGGTCGTGTCCATGATGGGAATCCTGAAAGCGGGCGGTGCTTTTCTGCCGATTGATACGGAAGTCCCTTGGGAACGGGCTTACGCCATTTTGCGGGATGCGGGGGCTTCGATTTGCATAACGCAGCCAGGGACAAGGCTGCAGGAAACAAAAGATATCGAGCTGCTTTCCTATCTGATGCAGGAGAGCCTTTTGGAAGGATATCCAGTCACGAAACCGGATGTTCAAGTCACCCCTGACCATCTCGTTTCGATCTATTACACATCAGGCTCAACGGGAAAACCCAAAGGCGTCAGCAACACGCATAAAGGCTGGGTTAACCGGATGAACTGGATGCAGAACAAGCATCGTCTACAGGCACACGAAGTCGCATTGCAGAAAACAATCCTGACGTTTGATGATTCCGCCGTCGAGATTTTCTGGCCGTTGACAGTCGGAGCGAAGATCGCGTTTCTGCCCAAAGGAGCGCACCGGGACCCGGTCAGTATTATCGAATATGCAATCAAGCACAACGTTTCCTTGCTTCAGTTTGTTCCGAGCATGCTGAAAATGGTGCTGGAGCAAATCACACCGGTTCAAAGACAGCAGTTGACGAACCTGCGCATTGTCGTATCCAGCGGGGAAGCATTGCATGCCGACGTGGTCCGCTCGTTCTATGAAAAGATGCCAGGCAAGCTGTTCAACACATGGGGAGCTACGGAGGTCTCGATTGATTCCACATGTTTTGATTGCGAGCCGGATGTGGAGAACAGCTCTGAAATTGTTTCCGTCGGACGTCCGATCGACAATAACCGCATTTATGTACTGGACAAGTTTTTAGAACCGGTTCCGCCTGGCGTCCCTGGTGATTTATACATTGCCGGCATCGGCCTGGCCAGAGGGTATATCAACAATCCGGAAAGAACGGCTCAGTCCTTTATTCCCGATCCGTTTTATCCGGGGGAGTTCATGTACCGAACCGGTGATAGAGGGTACTTGAAACCAGATGGAAACATTATGTTCCTCGGCCGCCAGGACAATCAAATCAAGCTAAGAGGAATGCGTGTCGAACTCGGTGAGATCGAAACCACGCTGAGGGCTATCGCGGGGGTTTCCGAAGCTGTCGTCATCGTCCATAAAACCGAGTCTGACATTCAATATTTGGCTGCCTACTATACGTCCGCAGAAGGCGACATACAACCCGGCGTATTAAAGCATGAGCTGAAAAAGGTGCTGCCTGATTATATGGTTCCCAGCTATTACGTTCAACTGCAGGCGTTCCCGTTAAATGCGAATGGGAAAATCGATCGGCACCAGCTGCCAAAACCATCCGAGCAAAATCTTGCTGCTGTTGGCGCTTACGTTGCCCCCAAGAACGACAAGGAACAAGCTATTTTGTCCATTTGGCTTGAGAAATTGGGCGTACAAAAAATAGGAGTCCAAGATAACTTCTTCGAGTTAGGCGGACATTCCTTATTAGCGGTTCAGATTATCTCGGAAGTAAATAAAAAGTTTGAGTCAAGGCTTTACGTGAAAGACCTGTTCGAAAATCCAACGATTGAAACATTGGCTGGCGTTTTGGAAAAGCGCAAGAACAGTGATGCGAGCAGCCCGGTTATGGAATTGGCTGATCGCAATCAACCGTTCCCTCTTTCGGATGCCCAAAAGCGGATTTGGTTTTTAGACCAGCTCTACCAAGACACAAAACATAATATGCCGCTCGTTTTAAAATTCCATGGATCTGTCGATTCAGAGAGATTGCAGGATTGCCTGAACCAACTGATTGACAGGCATGAATCATTGCGCACCGCTTTTCTCAATAAAAACGGCGAGCCAATCCAACGCATCTTGCCCCACGCCACAATATCTTTGCAGGTGGAAGAGTGGGGAGATCGGGAATTGCAACAGATCGTGCGACGAGAAATGTCCAGTCCGTTTGATCTTGCTGCGGCACCCTTGGTCAGAGGCACTCTGGTGAAAGGGAAGTCGGCGGATGTCCTGGTGCTTACCTTCCATCATATTATCAGTGATGGCTGGTCTCTAAAGGTTGTGAAAGAAGAGCTTCTGAAGCTGTATGCGGGTGAACGGACATTTTTAGAGGAAAAGCCTGTGCAATATGTGGACTACCTGTTAAGACACAACGATTTTATCAATCAGGCGGAATATCAGGAGCAGCTTTCCTATTGGAAGAAAAAGTTTGACGGAGAGATTCCCTTGCTTCAGCTTCCCATTAGCAGAAGCCGGCAAAGGGAGGGCAAGACGGGAAATGAAACGCTGAGAAAATCTTTGTCCATGCAAGTATCAAGCGACATAAAAGCTTTCAGTCAGGAACAGAGAGTCACACCTTTTATGACGCTGCTATCCGTATTCGGCGTACTGCTGTCCAGACTGTCCCAGCAAACCGATTTGATCATCGGCACTCCCGTAGTCAATCGGAATACCTCAGAATTGGAGAAGTCCGTAGGTCTCTATTTGAATACATTGCCATTGCGGATGGAACTTGATGCAAATGCGACATACAGAGATGTGTTGGATCAGGCAAAACAGACGGTGCTGGAGGCGTTTGCCAATCAGGATATTCCTTTTGAAAAAATTGTGGAAGAAGTGAATCCGAAGCGGAACCTTAACCGCAATCCGTTATTTGATGTGTCCATTAACTATCGCAGCTTCGATGAACCTAAGACATACGCAGCCGATAATGTGGTCGTGGAAGAGATCGAAGTGGATGAAATTGAATCGAAGTTCTTCATGACGCTCTATATTGAGGAAGCCGCAGACGGATTCCATCTAACGCTCGCCTATCAAAATCAATTGTTTGAAAAAGAGCGGATGGCTGAGTTTCTGAATCAGTATATCCACTTGTTGCAGCAGGCGATGAAACTGGCAGATCAATCCATCCAATCCTACTCATTGGTCACTGAACAAGCCAAACGCATTTTGCCTGACCCAACGGCGAGACTTCAACAGATCGATTATCCACGTATTATTGAACAAGTGAAGTACTGGAGTGAGCAGGCTCCCCATCAGGTTGCCGTAGAAGATAACGAAAAATCGTATACCTATCGGGAATTGTTCCAAGATTCCCTGCGGATTGCAAAAGGTTTGCGCCGCCGAAATGTACATTCCGGAGATGTAGTAGCTCTATATGGAGATAGAAGCTATGAAATGATTATCTCGATGATGGGCGTACATTTGGCAGATGCCATTTTTATGAACATGGACACGCAAGTACCGGAAAAAAGATTCGAGTCCATGCTACAGATTGCAAACGCACGCGTGATCGTAACGAGCGAGACACTGGGCCAAACATACAAAGACGCACTGGCAGCAAGTGGAGTCCAATCATTTGAAGTGAGCGACCTGCTAAAAGAAGAAGCGGAGACGGGCACTGATCTGCCTCCAGCGTATACTTGTCCGGATGCCTATATTTTCTTTACATCAGGAACAACGGGAGAGCCGAAAGGAATCCTGGGTACGCACAACAGTATCTCTCACTTCTTGAACTGGCAGCGGCAAGAATTCGGTGTCACGACTAAGGATCGCAACGCGCAGCTCATTCACATTACATTTGATGCGTACCTGCGAGATGTCTTTTTGCCATTGACAAGTGGAGCGTCTCTCTTCATTCCTTCGAAGCAAGAAACAGATATGCTCGATTGGCTGGCGAAAAAAGAGATTACGATGCTCCATACGGTCCCATCGCTCGCGGGCCATTGGCTCAAGCAATCAGCAAAGACAAAGTCATTGCCGTCATTGCGACATGTATTTTTTTCAGGAGAACCTTTGCTTGCCAGTCTCGTTCATGCTTGGCGTGAAATCACGGATGCCCAAATGAATAATTTCTATGGCCAGACAGAGACGACTCTGATCAAGTGCTTCTATGTAGTTCCAAAGGAGCTTGCCGAAGAGGTCCAGCCGCTAGGCAATCCAATGCCAGACACGCAATTGCTGATTGTCAATCAGGAAAAACAGCTATGCGGGATTGGGGAACCTGGAGAGATAATGGTTCGCACTCCTTATCGGACGAAAGGATATTTGAATAAGGAACTAGAGGCGTTTATCCCCAACTTTTTTGATCCAGAAGATGATATTTACTTGTATCGCAGCGGTGACATGGGACGCTATCGACCGGATGGAAGCTTGGAAATCATAGGTCGAGCAGACGATCAAATCAAAATAAGGGGCGTCCGTATTGATAAAAACGAGATTGTCGCAGCTATTCTGAGACAGCCATACACGAAACAGTGCATCATTTTAGATGCAAAACAAGCAGATGAGATCCAGTTGAATGCCTATATCGTAATGGAGGACGGCCACAAGCTCTATCCGGATCAGCTGCGGAAAGTTTTGCGCAATGAATTGCCACTGGTTATGATTCCGAACCGATTTATCCAGATTGATGAGGTGCCTGTAACCTCCATAGGCAAAATCGATCGAAAAAAACTGGCGGCTCTTGAAGTTTTTGAAGAGGCAGAATCAGATGACGTTTTCCAAACTCCTTTGGAAATGGAGCTGGGAAAAATTTGGACAAAGTTGTTGCCTGTGTCATCCGTAGGGCCCAACAGCAATTTCTTTGAATGCGGGGGGCATTCTCTGCTCATTGTAAAAATGATATCACGCATAGACAGCCTCGGTTATGAGATCAGCTTAATGGATGTCTTCGAATATCCCACGATCAGAGGCTTAGCTGCCCTCATGCCAGAGAGAAAGAAAAAGGATCTATCTATTCGAAAAGTCACACGGATTAAGCAAAAGTTATAAACTTCATTATGAATGAAGGCAGGGATAACATGGGTTCGCTATCCGTAGAAAATGAAGTCTATCTGCTTCCGTCTTCCTATGGTCAAAACCGAATTTGGTTTTTCGAGCAAATGCTTCCAAATAGTCCTACCTACCATATACCGATTCTCCTGAAAATAACAGGAGATCTACAGCCAGCCGTATTAGAGAAAACGATTCAAAAAATAATAGAACGACATGAAGTTCTTCGCACTACTTTTTTAGAAGTCGAAGGGGAACTGAAACAAAAGGTTTCCCTTCACTTCCCTTCTTTTCGATTAGACGTGAAGACAAAAGAGGAGCTGGAAGAAGAGAAGCCTTTGACGGAGCATCTCAAGGAATTTGCTCTTGAGCCATTTGATTTGGAAAAAGGTCCGTTAATCAAATTCCAGCTTGTCCAGCTAAGCGCTGACCAATATTATTTGCTAGTGAATATTCACCACATTATTTTTGATGCTTGGTCCTTGGAAGTATTGCAGAAGGAAATTGTTACCATCTATACGATGGTTGAACAAGGCCGAGAAGCTGAATGCGGGGAACTTCCCCTCCAGTACGCAGACTACGCAAACTGGCAAAAGGAAATGTTCGAGGGAGAAACGCTGCAAAAAAAGTTGAATTTTTGGCAACAGCATTTGGATAATATCCCCTCCTTGCTGGAGCTTCCAACGGATCGGCCGAGGCCTAAAGAAATAACTTACGCAGGAGACATTGTCAAATTTGACTTGCCATTGGATGTAATTGAGCCCATAACGACTTTTTGCCGGACCCATCAAGCTACCCATTATACATTCTTTCTTGCCACGTTTAATGTGTTGCTTTACCGGTATACGGGACAAAAAGATATTGTGATCGGGACACCGATCACCAATCGGCCTAATCAGATGATTCAAGATTTAATCGGTTTTTTTGTAAATACACTACCGGTGCGGACGTTTATCAGACCGTATAGCAGCTTTTTGAATATCTTGAAAACCACGATCAAATCATTTCTGCAGACCTATGAAAATAGCGAGGTTCCCTTTGAAAAATTAGTTCAGGAGTTAAAACCTGATCGGGACAGCAGCTACCATCCCATTTTTCAAGCGCTGTTCACTCTCCAAGACTATCAGAAAAAGGAAGTAGAAGTTCCGTTTACGATGGAATATGAAAAAATCAGCACAAATACTTCGAAATTTGATCTCGTGCTGTACATGTCATGCAGCAAACAAACGATGTCGGGTGAGATCGAATACAGCACGGATTTGTTCAATCGAAAAACAATGGAGCGTTTCGCTCAACACTATATTACGTTGATCCGAGAAATCTTGAAAAATCCTGACAAGCCCATTTGCAAATTGAACATTTTGACAGAGGAAGAGAAAAACCATGTTATTGAAAATAACGTCATTCTTGCCGAAATGGGAACAGATCTCATACACCATCTAGTAGATAAACAAGCCCTCAAACACGCAAGCAAGATTGCAGTAAAGGGACATGATCATTCGTTTACGTACGAGGAATTGTATAAAAAGTCGAACCAAATAGCCCATGAGCTGATTCGACGCGATATTCAGCCGGGGAGCATCGTGGGAATCCGGTTGAAACGCTCCCCCGACCAAATTGCTTGTATATTGGGTGTTTTGAAAAGCGGCTGCGTGTATATGCCGATTGATCCTTCCTTGCCGGTTGAACGGGTTGAAATGATGGTAGAGGATTCCAAAGCGGCCGTAATTATTACAGACGATCTTTCATTCAATGAATGGAAAGAGAAAACAATCCTGGAACCCGATGTGGTTTTTAACAATCAGACTGCCAAAGATGCAGTGGAACTTTCTCTGCCGCCGGAAGAGGCAGTTGCCTACGTCATCTATACTTCGGGAACAACAGGCAAACCCAAGGGTGTCAGCGTTACGCATGCGGCCTTAATCAACCACGTTCAAGGATTTATTCAGGAGTTCCAGATCGGGGAAGGCGAGATGTTTCTGCAAAACATCAGCTCCAGCTTCGATCCATCCATGAGTGAGATTTTTTGCTCGCTGGTAAGTGGGGGAACATTGGTAATTACTCATCCCGACAAGCAATTTGACATTGATTATTTAGCAGATGTGATAGCGCATGAAGCAATTACGGTAACACATTTGTTCCATAGCTTGATAGAAAAGCTGTTGGATCTTCCCTCCTTCAGGCAAAATAAAACCCTCAAGTATATATTTACCGGGGGCGAAGCATTGCCTAATCAGCTTGTTCGGAAATTTTATGAAAATATGAAAGGGGAGGTTGCATTCGTCAATTTATATGGACCAACAGAAGCGTGTGTGGCCGCAACCTATTGGAGATGTCATCCTGAGCAACAATACCCTACCGCTCCAATCGGCATCCCCTTCCCGAATTATCATCTCGTTGTGTTGGATGAAAACTTGCAGGCAGTCCCACAAGGTGTCGTCGGGGAGTTGTTTATTGGCGGGCATAGTGTTGCCAAGGGGTATGAGAACAATCCAGAGTTGACGGCTGAGGCCTTCCCCCTATTAGACGTGGCAGGTGTGACACGTCGATATTATCGCACGGGAGATTTGGTTAAACAGCTGGATACAGGAGATTACCTCTTCATTTCAAGGAAGGACACGCAGGTTAAGGTTCGGGGTTTCCGTATCGAGCTAGATGAAATTCGTCATGTATTGCAGCAACAGCCTGAGATTGAAGAGGCCGCTGTTCTTGTTGAAGAGGTAAAAGGGGATAAAAAGATCTTTGCTTTTGCCGTGAAGGAGCCCGGCGTGGAGATTTCTGCGAATGAATTGAAAAAACGCCTGGCCAAAAAGCTGCCTTATTATATGGTTCCGCATGTAATCAGGTGGCTCACGGAATTGCCGGTTTCCATTAATGGAAAGCTGGATAAAAAGCGGTTGTCATTTGACGTCAGCGACTTGGCAAGTGGCGAGAAAATACCGCCTCGCAATCAGATTGAGCAACAATTAGCTGATATTTGGAGGGAAGTTCTGGCTATCGACGACATTGGAATAAACGAAGACTTTTTTGATTTGGGTGGGCATAGCATCAAGGTCATCGAGATCGTGGGTCTAACGAGAAAAAGAATGAACATTCAGCTGTCCCCTTCTCAATTATTTCTTTATCGAACAATCGAAACGTTAAGCGAGTTTATACAGAGTGATCAATCTCAAGCTGGCAGCGGACTGATTCTCAAATTAAAAGAAGGCCGTTCCGGTGATCCCCCACTGTTTCTTGTTCATCCAGGGGGAGGGGGAGCAATCTGCTACGTTCCTCTTGCAAGAAATATAGCTCGGGATATCAACATTTACGGCATTCAATCACTAGGGTATGAAAAAAATGTTGAACCTCTGCAAGATATACGGGAGATGGCAAAGCTGTATGTCCATGAGGTACAAAAGATTCAACCGAAGGGCCCTTATCAGTTGGCAGGGTGGTCTTTTGGAGGAACAATCGCGGTTGAGATGGCGAGAATTTTTGAATCAAAAGGGGAAAAGGTGTCGTTCCTGGGATTGCTGGATGCCTACCCGTTTGATCAAGTAGCGAAAAAAAAGCACCGCTTGGATCCGTTAAGCGTGTGGGCAGACAGCTTGTCCATAGAAATCGAGCAGTTTAGCAGCAAACCGAAATTGGAAAAATGCCAGATTATTTTGGAAGCTGCCAAACAAAAAAAGCTATTGCCTCGAACGGCTGAATTGGAAGACGTATTTCGAATTATTACGGTAATGGCAGCAAATAACATGGCAAGCGATCACTATACATTTTCTGCTCCGATTAAAACAGATTTACATGCCTTCACTTGTCAGGAAGTCGATCCCAGAAAACTCCATGAGCTGGTGGATGTTGATAAATGGAGGGGAAGAACAACAGGGAAAGTGTACACCTACCCGATAATGGGGCATCACAATAATCTCATGTCGTCTCCTCAAGTCGAGTATCTCGGACAGAAAATCTCAGAAACTTTGAAACGGGGATAAGCTCATGAAAACACAGGTGACCGGGCGCGTGAAAAAAGCACCGCATGACACGTATACAGCAGCTGTTCTTTACCCGCAGTTTGAATATGAACTGGAAAACTACACAGAGCATTATATCCACATAGAAAAGGCTCTCTTGCAGTCTTACGAGAAAGCGAACATTCTCTCAAAGGATGAGGTCCGTTCCCTCTTGCAAGCAATAGACAGGATTGAGCGAGATGCTTTGTTGCAAAACTCGAAAGAAAATCTAACAGACATCGCCTTGACGTTGGAAAGAGCGATAGAGAAACAGTTGGAACAACCCGTGGTGAAATGGCATATTGATCGAAGCCGCAACGATTTTCAGGCATGTGCCCAACTGATGTTTGCCCGGGAGCAATGGATGCATCTGATTGAAAGAGTTGAAATACTGCGGGATGTCATCCTGGACAAAGCCAAGACATATGATTCCGTAATCATGCCCGGGTACACACATTTTCAGTCAGCTCAAATTATTAGTGTTGCCTTTTATCTTACGGCAGTCAGCAAACACCTTCTTGAAACAGAAAAGAGGATGCTGGGCGCATTAGAATCAATGAACAGGTACTGCCCACTCGGTTCCGGGGCTATGTCTGGTCAGGAGTATCCAGTGGACAACCTGCAATTGGCAAATGCTTTGGGATTTTCATCATACATAGGTCACGCCTTGAGCGGGGTTGCTTCGCGGGACTGGCTATTGGACATTGGAAGCTGCCTGACTTTCTTTGCGAACAATATGAGCCGCTTCTTGACTGACCTGATGAACTGGGGGAGCAGCGAGTACCAATTTATTGATTTTCCTGATGAACTCGCTGGCATTTCATCATCGATGCCACAAAAACGCAATTTTCCTATCTTGGAAAGAGCGAGAGGAAAAACGAGCCATCTCATCACCTACCATGTGGATTTTTTGCTGGGACAACGAAATACGGCCTATAGCAATCTGGTCGAAGTTTCCAAAGAATCAAGCAAAAATCTCCTCTCCCTTTTCAATGAGACGCACGTATTGTTTGATTTACTGATGCTGGTGTTTGAAAACATTTCTTTTCAGAAAGAAAAGATGCAGCAATGCTGCACAAAGGATTACTACGGAGGTTTTTCACTGGCAAATCGAATCACTGAAAAAAGCGGGATACCGTATCGCCAAGCGCAGGTGATAGCAGGACGATTTATCACACAGTCGATCCAAGCCGGACACTCCCCTCAGCATGTTTCGGTTGAGACCTTGCAAGAGATTTGTCATGAGTACGGCTTTGAAAACCAAATTACACAGCAAGAGTTGCAAGCGCTCTTTGCGGTCCATTCTGCCTTAACCATGAAGCGATCAACAGGGTCCACAAATCCGGATGCCGTAAAAGACATGATTGCCTTGCAAATGCAGGAGGCCGCCCAATGCAAGCAGGTATTCAATGGGATTTCCACCGAGGTCAAACGGAGATTGGAAGAATTGGATAGATGGATGATGTCTGAAGGTAAGGAGTATAGCCGATGAGACTGAAAGTAGGCAAAGGGGAAGCTCATGGCACATTTGGTGAGTTGTTGCAAGGCGTTTTGCCAAGCGGTCAGGACTTTTTGGTAACGTTTCCTGTTGACAGGTACTCGACATGCCAGTTTGTCTATTCCGCTCAGGACGAAGATCTGTGTGTACATCCTTCCTGGAAGAGGAAATCTCTGTATTTTGGCCAGAGAATTCTTGATTATTACCACTTGCCCATCAAAGGCACATTGTATCTGGAAAGCCAGCTTCAACAAGGAAAGGGATTGGCGAGTTCTACAGCAGATATGATGGCGACTGTGAAAGCAATTGAATCCTGTTATGACATAAACGTTCCTACCGAGGTGATCGAGGAGATCCTTCGCGATATCGAACCATCCGACGGCATCATGTACCCGGGCATCGTCTCTTATTATCACAAAGAAGTGAAACTGAGAGAATGGATAGGAGAATGCCCACCGTTGACTGTGATTGCTTTGGATGAGGGAGGAGAAGTAAATACAGTCGATTTCAATTGCAAGCCCAAACCATTCACTGATGAAGAGAAGCAAGAATATGGCATGCTGCTTGAGAAGATAACAGCTGCCATACGTGCTCAAGATGCAGAGGCAATTGGCGAGGTCGCTACCAGAAGCGCGGAATTAAACCAGAAGCTGCATCCGAAAAAGATGTTTGCCGAGGTGAAAAGAATATGCCGTTCAATTGAAGGAACGGGGATTGTAACGGCTCATAGCGGAACATTTATCGGGATCCTCCTTTCTGAAAACGACAGTGCGTATTCTGAAAAAGTAAAAGAAGGACTGTCTTTGTTGAAACAGCTTGGCTGCCCGACAGAAATATTCCATTCCATGTCCACTATAGAAAGAAAGAAGGTTCTGGTGTAATGGACAAGAGTCTGATCGAACTGATTGGAACAACGCCGTTAATTCGGCTGCGGTTGGACGAGAACAGCAAAGCCCCTGTCTATGCGAAACTAGAGCTGCTTAATCCCTACGGCATGAAAGACAGGGTAGCGAAAGAAATGATTATGGATGCCAAGAGAACCGGGCAGCTGCAAGAAAATGCACCGATTGTGGAAAGCTCGTCAGGAACGCTGGCTTTGGGCATAACCATGATCGGCACTTATTTGGGACATGAAGTCCACATTGTCACCGACCCGCGCATCGATGAACTAACGTTGGCAAAACTCAGAGCATTGGGAGCGCAGGTCCATATTGTAGAGAAAATGGAGCAGGATGGCGGCTGGCAAAAAGCAAGGCTGAACTACTTGCAAGGTTTGCTGGACAAATATCCAAATGCCTATTGGCCAAAACAGTACGAAAATCCGCAAAATCCGCTGGCCTATCAACAACTGGCCGATGACCTGGTTAAAGAGCTGGGACGCGTCGATTATCTTGTCGGATCGGTTGGAAGTGGAGGCTCCTTATGCGGGACTGCCAAAGCGTTGCGGGAAAGAAATCCCGACTTGACGGTCATAGCTGTAGATGCCGTAGGCAGCGTTATCTTCTACCAAACAGACAATCCGAAGCGTTTGCAAAGCGGCCTGGGCAACAGTTTGCGCTCACCCAATGTTGATTTTTCCGTAATCGACGAAGTTCACTGGTTAAACGATGAAGAAGCCTTCACATGGACACGTGAGCTCGCCAAACAGGAAAAAATCTTTGCGGGGAACAGCTCAGGCAGCGTGTACGCCGTATCAAGGTGGCTCAGCAGCCAGGTATCCGAACATTCAGTGATCGCGTGCATCTTCCCGGACAGGGGGGACCGATATATTCACTCGATTTACAACGATGATTTTTTCAATGTCCATCATCTGAATAAGGACAACCTGCGTCTTTCACCCAATCGCATGGAAGAATTAAAGGATGTCTCCGATTGGACCTACTTTCACTTTAACAAGGGGAAATTTCGGCATGAAGAGAAAACTGCTGTTTATTGAGTCAAATACGACTGGCACAGGCATGCTTGCTTTGGACAAAACAAAGGAATTGGGATATGATCCCGTGCTGTTGACCAATAAGCCGAGCCGCTATGAGGGCTTGTCTGACCAAAGCTGCGAAATCGTCATCTGCGATACAAACGATACGGAAAAGCTGGCTGATACAATTCAGCTCCGTTTTACCCTGGAGGATATCGCAGGAATTACGACGACAAGCGAATATTATATTTATACCGTTGCGCTTCTGGCTAAGCGATTCGGTTGGCGTGGCAATTCTCCCGATACGGTGAAAACGTGCAGGAGCAAAGCTGCTGTTCGCGCATTGCTGAGGGACACTCCCGAGCTTTATCAGCCCTGGTTTTTTACAGTCGACAACGTGCAGAAACTAGAGGAGATCAAGCAGCAGATACAATTCCCGTGCATCGTGAAGCCAGTGGATGACAGTGGCTCCAATCAGGTGGTAAAGTGTCTCTCCTACGAAGAGCTGTATCAGCGGGTGACGGACATATTGGCTGTGAAAGAGAATGTCCGTAGGCAACCGGCGGCTGGGGTTGCTTTGATCGAAGAATACGTGGAAGGACCTGAGTACAGTGTCGAAGTTTTCTCTTATGAAGGCCGACATTCGATCATCGGAATTACAGATAAAAGCATTGGGGGAGAGCCTTACTTCATAGAAACAGGCCATATTTTCCCATCCTTGTCTACCGACCAGATCAAAACAATCGTGGAAACGGGTGTGCTGTCCCTGCTGGAAAAGCTGGATTGGCGTTTTGGCCCGTGTCATCTGGAAATAAAAATCGTCAATCAAAAGGTTTTCCTGGTTGAGTGCAATGGACGATTGGCCGGGGGGATGATTCCGGAACTGATCCGGCATGCGACCGGTATGGACGTGTTGAAGGATCAGCTCAAAGCAGCGGTTGGCTTGTCCCCCGAGCTTGGCCGTCCGCCTATTCAATATGCAGGGATTCGCTTTCTGATCCCGCAAGAAACAGGCGAAATTGAGGAAGTGACCGGTATCGAACAGCTTCAGCAAATGCCAGGTGTGAAGGAAGTCGTATGCAGGGCAGAGCCGGGAAAGCTGGTGGATAGAATCGTAAATGCATACGGACGCTTGGGTTACATAATCGCAGTGGAAGCAGACGCAAGCAAGCTTCATCAGCTGCTGAATCTAATTGAAAAAGTCGAACTAAAGATGAAGGAGCGTGTGTCTGTTGCTAAACTTTCTGAGTGACACGGTTACCTTGCCGACGCAGGAAATGATGGATGCCATTCAACATGCCATGCTGGGAGATGACGTGTACGGACAGGATCAAACCGTAAATCAATTGGAGCGATTAGCCGCCAGCATGCTGGGGATGGAAGCTGCTTGCTTTATGCCCAGCGGCACAATGGCGAATCTATCATCGATCATGGCCCATTGCCCTCGTGGATCAAAGGTTTTGGTAGGCAATGAATCAGACATCTACATTTATGAAGCAGGCGGCGCTTCCGTATGCGGCGGGATTGTTTATGAGCCCATACCGACTCAAGCGGATGGACGCTTGTTGCTGGAGGATCTTGAAAGAGCGTTCCCCGTTGATGAAGAGGACCCTCAGTTTGCTTTGCCTGCTTTAATTTGTCTGGAAAATACCCACAATCGCTGTGGTGGAAAAGTTTTGCCGATCGCTTATTTGCAAGAGGTAAAGGAATTTGCAACAGAACGCAATGTTCCTGTCCACATGGATGGTGCCCGCATTTTTAATGCGGCAGTTGCCCTTGATGTGGATGTCAGGGAAATCACACAATATGCCGATTCGGTTCAATTTTGTTTATCAAAAGGATTGTCTGCCCCAATTGGTTCGATTGTAGCGGGAACTCAGTCCCATATAAACAAAGCGAGAAAAGTAAGAAAGATGTTGGGCGGAGGAATGAGGCAAGCGGGAATCGCCGCAGCGCCTGGTATTGTAGCTTTGCAAACAATGATTACGAGGTTGGATCAGGACCACAGGCATGCGAAACAATTGGCCGATGGATTGGCAAAGATAAACGGAATCGAATTGAATGCCCAAGAAGTGCAAACAAATATCGTCATCTTTCGCGTAACAGATCCTCGTTATACATGGAATTCATTTTTGCAGATGGCCAAGTCTCATGGCGTGATTTTTTCAGAGATGGGCTATGGGAGGATTAGAGCAGTTGTTCACAGGCATATAACGAGTGATGATATTAATAGAGCGGTTCAATTAGTAGAAGAGATGATGAAGAAAGGCCCGTCATAGCATACTGATTCTCGGTATGCTCTATTTTTTGTTCCCCTTCATCCAAGTGGTTTCGATCCGCAAGACGCTTGCATATTTTCTGGGTTTTTTGCAAAATGATGCGGCCTTCTTCTTTTTCTCCAAGCTGGAAATGGATTTCTGCAAGACTTCTTCCTGCTCGGGCGTACAATCGCTCGCGAAGCTCATATTTGAAGATGGAAACAGCATGCTCCAGATATTCTCTGGCATGTTCAAGGTTGCCCGTATGGCCATAAACAATGCCCAGCATATGATAGATTTCTCCTGCCGAATAATGCAAGTGATGAGAATATAAGTAGTTGAGCAATCGATAGCCCAGCTCCAGGCAGAGATCAAATCGGTTTTGGTGGTAGTGCATGTAGGCCAAGTTGTAGCCCAATCTGGGGAAAAGGGTTTTGTCCTCTACAAAAGGGAGGTTCTCCAATACATGCATGCTGCTTGTTAACAGTTGGTATGCCTCCGCTTTTTGATCCATTTCGATCAGTAACAGCGCAAGCGTGTTGGCAATATTGATATCCAGCTCATTGACGATTTTGTTGTTGGAAATCAACTTTCGAAATGTTTGCTCCGCTTTTCGCGGATGGCGGTCAATCCGGTAATACAGAATGCCCTTTTGCCATTCGATAAATCTCAGGAAGCTGCTGTCTCGAAAGTTTTGGTTCTTTTTGATAAAAGCGGTAGCTTCCTCGACGAGGTACTGGAGAGTGGTGTAATCATGAAAATATAGACTTTCCCGGCACAACCGATGAATCTTTGCAACAAAATGAATGAGCGTCTCGTTTTCATAAGAAAGCAGATAATCCACGGGAATCTTTAGTTTCCGGCATATGCTCTGCAAAATGTCCAAACGTGGTATATGGCTCCCCTTTTCAATCCGAAACAGAGTGGACTCGTCACAAATGTCTTCGGCGACATACTTTCTGGAATAGCCTCGTTTCTCTCGAAAATACTGAATTTTATCCCCAAGCGTTTTCATGACCAGTCTCCCTTGTATATCCTCTTTTACCAAATATTGCATGTTTGCATATACATTTTAACAGAATTCTCCCGTATATTTGAAGTATAATTTTTCAAAAATGGGAGGAATAAGATGGGTAGGAAAAAAATACTAGTAAATTCGCTTCAGTTATTCCCGTTGTTTCAGCAAACACCTGTTTGCGGAACCGACATCAGATTACTAGCTACAATCAAGTAGAGGTGAATAAAGAATGGGTGTCCGAAACATCTTAATCGTAGATGAGAGAGAAGGAAAACAGCCATTTTATTCAAATTTACTGTCCGAAAATAGATATGACTGCCATTTTTTGAACAATGAATATTTGCTCTCGGATCCCGTTTTTTTGGAAAAATTCGATTTGGTCATTTTGAGTCTCACGAAGGATAATCTCTCGTTCCATTTAAAAAATAAGCACACTCGGACGATTATCCTGCTGAGCAATAAATATAAGCACTACGTAAAATATATACAAGGCGCACAAGCCATCTTGATGAAGGACTGCCCCAGTGAACTAATGATCGCGATCAATGCTGTGGAAAGAGGAAGCTGCTATTTTTCCAGTGAGTTCATGGAATCTCTCTTTTCTAGCTGGGGAAGAGAAGGGATCGAAGATGATATCGAGATGGATCTCCATTTGCCGGAAACGTTGACAGAAATGGAACTTCGTGTGGCTGAGGAATTGGCGAATGACAGAACCAATCAGCAAATAGCAGACACGCTCTATCTCAGCAAAAGAACGGTGGAGTACCATATTGCTGCATGCATGCAAAAATTAGGGGTAAAAAGCAGGGTAGGGTTAGCTGTGAAAATGACAAAAGCCAATTTGTTTAGACAAATATTGAATAAACGAATACTTTAACAGGTTTCGCAAAGTAGCGGTGCCGACGATGAACAGCTCTGTCATGAAAAATGGCAGAGCTGTTCATACTTTGCGGGAATTACGGGGGCACTCTCCGGGTTGCTTGTTTATGATGAAGATACGACTCTAAAGCGGAGGAGAAGAATCGATGAGGGGTAATTTCGTTAGATTGCAAGCTCTCGAAGAAGAAGATTACAAGCTCTTCTCTCAATGGGTTTGCCCATCCAAAGTCAGTGCGTTGGCAAGAGGGGGGCAAGACTTTGTGACTGAGGAAGAGGTCAGAAGAGATATCGCAAACGGAAATACACGCTACGCCACAGTGGTAACCCACGACGGGAAAAAAATCGGGTTCGTATCTTGGCAAACGCTGAGATACGAGGGGAGCTACATGCTAGGCGGCGTGATAGGAGATCCGGAATTATGGGACATGGGCTACGGTGCGGAAGCTTCGGTATTGCTCATGGACTACCTGTTCCACTTTAAAAATGCGCATAAGATTCAATTCATTAACGGTTTATTCAACATGAGATCCATCCGCTTTTTGATCAAGAACAAAGTGGTGATTGAAGGGATCCTGCGCGATTACTTCTTTTTGGATGGAGAATACCATGACGCGGTTATTTCATCCATTTTGCGCGAGGAATACTACAGTTACGGTGAGCCGCAACCAGAAGATATGATTCCGAAAAGCGAAAAGCAGCAAATCCGGGAGGAGCTGTACGAGTATCTTCAAGGGTATTGGAAGGAAGTGTGTTTGCCAAATTTGTTGAGGCAAGGTGAGAAGGTTGGAAGCTAAAAAAAATGTCGTGCTTGTAACCGGCGCTTCGAAGAGTCTTGGCAAGGCGATTGCAGAGCATTTCGCCGAGTCCGGAGATCAGGTCATCTTGGGATACAGGAGTTCATTGGAGGAAGCTGCCCAAGCAGTTGAAGAGATTAAGGCGAAAACCGGCAATGAGGCAGTTTCATTCGTCAAACTCGACGTAATTGACAGACAGCAAGTACAGGATGCCGTGAAAGAAATCATTGGGCAATTTGGAAGAATAGACGTTCTTGTAAACAACGCGGGAGTCAGCTACGGAGGGGCGCTGATTCCGAGCAATCCTCTCGAAAAATGGGAGGAAATCGTCCAGATCAATGTCATGGGGACCATCAATTGCATCCACGCCGTTTCTTTTCACATGCTGCTGGAACAAAAAGGAGCAATCGTCAACATCGCATCGGTCGCTGGCTTGATCGGGGTGGATCGTTTAAGCGCGTATAGCGCGAGTAAAGCAGGGGTTGTCGGGCTGACGCGTTCATTGGGGAAAGAGTACGCCCCGTACAACGTGAGAGTGAATGCGGTTGCTCCCGGCTATACGGAAGATACAGGCATGGTGGATCGCATTCCTGAAGACCAGATGAACAATTTCAGGAAGCGCATTGCCATGGGAAGGCTGGGAACTGCCAAAGAAGTAGCAGAGGCGGTTTCCTTTCTAGCATCGGACAAGGCCAGCTATATAACTGGGCAAACGCTAGTCGTCGATGGAGGCTTTATGTAAAGAAGGAGCGTGAGAAACAATGAAAACGGCACTGATCTTTCCGCCTTTGGTGAAATTGAAGCAGGGGAGCTTTTTGGACCTTTACGAGAGCTTTCCCAGCGTAAGGGCCAAGTTTGAAGAGGCAAGCGAAATTATGGGAGTCGATCTTGCCGCCAAATTCTTTTTTGAGAGTGAAGCGATGACGAATTTCGGCGTGATTGCCAGGCCCAGCATCGTCACAATCAGCACGGCTCTGTTTGAATTGCTGCGGGAGGAGATCGGGCAGCCGGCGTACTTCCTCGGTCCAAGCCTGGGTCAAGTAACGGCTATTCATTGCGCAGGGGGATTGCCCTTCCCGGAAACGCTTCGCATGCTGAAAAGGATGTGTGAAATGGAGGAAGAGGAGTTTCCTGACAAGCGATACGGCGTCTACTTCTTCTACAACATTGATATCGCTATTCTGGAGCAATCGATCCAAGAGCTTACAGCGGAGGGCAGATTTGTCGAGCCCTGTGTGACGGTAAACGCCACGCAAATGATCGTGAACGGTGATCAGGAGAGCTTGGAGCTGCTTCACCAAAAAATAAGTCCTTACGGTGGTCTGGGTGTCACGATTCCGTATGGCCCGCCTGGACATTGCTCACTTCTTCAAAACGTCAGGATGCGTATGGAAAAAGAGGTGCTGCCGCATATTACCTTCCGCTCTCCCGACGTTCCCTTGATCAGCAATGTGAATGCCGAGGAAATTTCCGATGCTGCCGGCCTGGCAACCGAACTGACAGAGCAATATACCAACAGTGTCTGCTGGTATAAATGCCTGCAGCAATTGTGGAGTAAGGGTGTGGAAAAAGTAATCATGCTCGGTCCCGGAAACTTTATTCACAAATCTTTGGGATTCACGGATATACCATTTGCCGTTCAGAAGCTGCTGGACAGTCATGATGTTGAAGCAGCCCTGACAGCAAAGCAGAAGTAAGGAGGCCCGTACATGATTGGATTGGTATTGCCCGGTCTAGCTCCTTCAAGCTATGAAGAAGTGAAGGATTTTATTGAAACAAACCCGTTTGCGAAAAAGCGTTTCCAAGAAGCAAGCGACATCATCGGGTACTCCTTGGCCGAGGCGTTTCGAGAGGCGACAGAAGACCAGCACGAAGTGATTGAATCCGCCTTTTTGGCGAACTCGATTGCTTTGCTCGATTATTTTTACGAACGATACGGTTTGCACCCGGATTATTCGATTGGAGCAAGTTTTGGCGGCATGTCCGTTGCCGTTCAGTCAGGCGGCTTGACCTTTGGGGAATGTTTGTGGCTGACACACGAAAGCGCAAAACATTCAAAAACCTACTTCCAGCAAATGGATGCGGAGTACCACACTCATTTTATTTTCAATTTGTCCCTTGAGGAGACGGAGGAGTTAATAAACGACTTCCAAGCAAAGGGAATGGAGCTGGAGTTGGTCGGGCATCTGGAAAAAGTCGTTTGCTTATGTGGCGAGAAAAGCGTTGTCCAATCTCTAAAGGAAGTCATCAATCAAAGAAGCAAGTGCTTTTCGTTACATACGATGAAACAGCCCATTCACAGCCGATTGCTGACGGAGCTCAAGCACCAGCTGCGGGACAAATTCTATAGCCAGGTTGTCTTCAAGCCGCTGCAAGTCCCTATTATTTCCGATGTTGACGGACATATTTACAAACAATCCGAAGAGCTGAAGCAAATGCTTCTGGATGGCTACGACCATCCCGTCAGGTGGGATCTCGTCAGCAAATCCATGAAGCAAGAGCATATCGAGACCGCGTATGTGGTTGGTCCACGGAATTTGTTTACACAGTTGTTGAAATACGAATTTGAAACGATTGGAATATCGCCTGACACCGTCATGCATCAGGTGGGAATTTCATGAGGTGCAATCCATGGCTCATATTATAAAGTTGGATGAGACAAGCTGCTCAAAGGAAAGGTTTTTGGGGGATGTACAAAGCTGTGTCGCCCAATTGAGAGGCAGTCATATCACTGATGAGGACAGGGTAATCGTCACAGCCGAGAACTCCTATGAATTTTTAGTCGCCTTTTTCGCCCTGGTTGAAATAGGCTGCTCCATTGCTTTGGTTGATTGTATGGCAGATGCGCGGGAAATCAATGAAATTGCCCTGGATTCAGAGAGTCGAATATGCATTTCCGACCGTCCTTTGCTGCTATCGGATCCGATCAGGACGTTTCTGCTTTCGGAAATCGTGAGAGACGGGGGAGGGAATCCAGCCAGCGAACTGTCATTTTCGACTTGGTCAACAAGAGAAGATGCCCTCATCCTTTATACGTCCGGTTCGACCGGCAAGCCAAAGGGGATTGTAAAGTCCGGCCATTCTTTTCTTTCCAACCTGGAGGAAAGCATGGAAGTCATGAAATACAAAAGCGAGGACGTGCTGCTGCCCCTTATCCCGTTTACGCATTTTTACGGATTGTCGATCGTTTTCATCTGGTGGTTTGCGGGATGCGACTTGATTTTATGCAATTACAAAAACATCCGCACCGTTCTGAAAGCAGTAACGGAAAGAGGAGTTACCGTTGTAGACGGCATTCCTTCGACCTATTATATGCTGACCCAAATGTGCAAAAAGCGGGAAAAGCTGTGTGCAAAAGTAAGGGATTCCGCGGTTCGCATGTGGTGTGTGGGCGGGGCGCCGCTATCCGAGGAATTGGCTGTAAGCTTTTACGACTTGATAAAACAGCCGTTGCTGGACGGATATGGTTTGTCCGAAGTCGGCAATGTCGCTCTAAACACGGGAGATTATCGGGATGGCTGCGGAAAACCGCTGCCCAGCGTGAAGATCAAGGTGGTGGACAACAGGGGAAATGAGCTTCCATCAGGGGAAACAGGCGAAATCTATGTCAATAGTCCAGGCGTCATGAAAGAGTATCTTCATTTGTCTGAAAAGACGGAAGAAGTGTTGGCCGATGGTTGGTTCAAAACCAACGATTTGGGATACCTGGATGAACGCGGAAATCTGCATGTTTTGGGGAGAAAGGGAAATGAAATTGTCCGCAAAGGCTATGTCATCTACCCGGCGCATATCGAGACCAGGCTGGAGAATGAACTGAAGCTGCGGGCGAGAGTTGTATCTCTTCAGGATGAGAAAAAGGGCGCATACATGATCCTTTTCGTTGAAACCCGGCAACCATTTACGCAGCAGATCGAGAATGCGATCAATGAGGCACTCGGATCTATTTTAAAACCGGACAAAATCATGTTTTTGCCCGCTTTTCCCTATCGTCCAAACGGAAAGGTTGATTTTGTGGCATTGCAAAATCAGGCAATTCAATGGAAGAACGCTAGAGAGGAGGAAGGGAAGTGCATGGTACAACAGTAGACCTGGAGCTGTCTATCCCGCTTGGCCAGCGCAGAGAAGCGATCATCCGCTGCATTCATTTCATCGAGTCCAATCCGGAAATGATCAGAGAGATCCTGACGGAAATCTCGACGTACCAGACGGCGGAACTGGAGATTCAAGCATCATTGGGGGCTTTGAAAAATGCCTTCAACGAGGTGCACAACAATCGGCCTCCCCTCATCAATCGAATGTCCGTATTTATGCCTTCAAATGTTATTCTGTATTCTTACGTTTTGTATTTGCTGATTCCCTCGCTGTATACCGAGAGTATTGAATTTCGGAGTTCTGCTTCGGTGCTTCCCCAAGTAAGGAAACTTCATCATTTGCTGCAAAACATACACCAGTTGCCATTGAAACTATTGGAACTCTCCCACAGAGAATATATGAAAGCGTCCGTCTTGCATGCAGATGTCGTCGTGTTTACCGGTACGTATCAAAATGCGGAAAGCATCAAATTCCAATTGGCCAAAACGCAAATGTTTATCTTTTTTGGTCAGGGAATCAATCCTTTTATCATATCCGAAACGGCTGAATTGGAAAAAGCGGTTCACGATCTCATCCAAGCCCGTTTGTACAACACAGGACAAGACTGCATGGGACCGGATGTCATTTATGTTCCGGAAACCATAAAGGATTCGTTTCTGTCTTTATTGACAGAGAAGCTGGACGCGCTCAAATACGGCAGCAATGTGGACAAGGACGCGGCATACGGTCCCATACACTATACCGGAACGCTGGAAATGGTAGGTCAGCATCTGACCCAATACAGCGAAAATATTGTGTACGGGGGGAGGATCGATTACCGGGATAGGATCATTCAGCCGACAGTTCTCGTAAGCACAATTGCAGAGAAATTGAAAATCCTCGAGTTTTTTTCGCCGGTATTTAATGTAGTCATCTATAGCGAGGAAGAGGATGTAAAACGGATCGTAACCCAGGAGTATTTTGTGGAAAGAGCATTGGGGGCTACCTTCTACGGCCGATCAGACAGCCCGATCATTGAGCTTCTTCGGAAAAAACATACCGTTTCCGTCAATGAAACACTGTTTGATATTGAAAATGGCAACGCTCCCTTCGGAGGCTACGGTCCCATGGCCAACTTTGTGTACTACCAGGGGGAATTGATCATTAAACCCATTTTGATTTCGCAAATCTTGCATGAATATTGGCAACGAGGTGACCAATGAACCAAATCAGTGTATACGACGCAATAGCGCAGGGACTGCGAGCGTATGGAGTGGAATTGGTGTTTGGGCTTCCCAATGACGAGCTTTACATGATGAATGCCATCGAGGATTGCGGGATTGAATTTTTGGTTGCCAAGGATCAGCGCAACGCCGTGTTTATGGCGACAGGCTACGCATTAGCCTCGCAAAAAACGGGCGTTTGCATCGTGGGAAAAGGACCTGCCGTTTCCAACGCGATCACAGGCTTGTTGGAGGCAAACTCCCAAAGCTGCCCGCTGTTGATCATTTCATCAGGCACTCCAACGCGCTCCTACGGAAACCAAAAAGCATTTCAAGAAGCAGACCAAATGGCATTCGTTTCCCCACTGGTGAAATGGAGTCATCGCTTGGAGAACAAAGACGCGATCGGATGGGTCTTGCGAAAAGCGATATTTATGGCTGAACAAGGAACACCCGGTCCGGTATACGTCGAGATTCCCGAAGATATTGGCAGCCAGCTGCTTGATGAGGCAAAGCTGAACTTTTTTCCTCTTTCTGTCTTAAGGCCGTTGCCAGAACCATCTGGCATCAAGCGGGCTTGCGAAAAGATCATGCTTGCCAAAAAGCCGGTGTTATTGCTGGGCGGAGGATGCAAACGGATCAAAACCCGCGGCGTCCTGGAAGCACTCGCCGAACGATTGGGAGCTCTGGTTCTTGTCACTGCTTCAGGCAGAGGCAGTTTTGATGAAGAACATCCGCTCTTTTGCGGGCTGGCGGGGCTGTATCTGCACCGGCGTGTCAAAACGCTATTGCACGAGGCGGATCTGGTGATTGCCATGGGCAGCAAGCTGGAGGAAACGGCTCTGTTTGGCTGGGAGGAGAAGCTCCAGGCCATAGACAGCATTCAAGTGAATCTAAACGAAGAGCATTTTCATCTGGACTACAGCAGCATGTACATGGTTGGTGATGTGGAAGCAGTCGCAAATGAGCTCCTCGCGCAAGTTCGGGAGCAGCCGGCTAATCGCCAATGGCAAGCGGAGATAGAGGGCTGCAAGCGAGACATGTTTTTGGAAAAGGCGGAAAGGCAGCGAGATTCCTCCCGGTTGAGAATCGCGGATATTCTCGATGAACTGCAAGCCCGCCTTCCTTCCAACAGCATCTATGTGCATGAAAACGGGTTGCAGGACATGTGGTCTTATTTCTTTCCGTATCTCGGGCTTGGCAAAGAGCAAAATGCTTTTGTCCCGAGTGAACAGACAAGCCTGGGCTTTGGGGCATCTGCCGCCATCGGGGTAGCCAAGGCCAAGCCGCGGCAGACTGTCGTTGCATTCGTAGGAGATGGCGCATTCAACCTGTTCCGAAGCGATCTGCCAACAGCGTTAACGTACCAGATTCCACTCATCTATGTCGTGTTGAAAAACGGCGGGTACGGGTGGCTTGAATTCCAGCATATCAATACGGGAAGACAGGGGAACCCCCGATTTTTAAACCAGACCTTGCAGATGATCGACACTCTTCATCCACATTTGACAGTGATACCGCTGCAAAAAAGCGAAGAGATCACACATGTTGTTGTGCAAGCTCTGGAAGCGTATGAGAAAAATCAAATCGTCGTGATCGAAGCGATTGTGTCGCTTGATGACGTACCCGATCCCATAAAAAGACTACATGGGGATTTTCCCGCAAAGGAGCTGGTGTGAATGAAGACGGGAACGTTAACGAAGCCATCCACTGTCAACCAAAGTGGGCTGGCCACTTCCTTTAGCATTCAAGGATCAGGCTTTTACGTACCAGAAGACATTGTGACAAACGAAATGCTCACGCGAACCTTGGACACGACTGACGAATGGATTCAGGATAAAACCGGGATTCGCGAGCGCAGGTACTTGCAAAGCGATATGGCCACATCTGATATGTGCGTCCATGCCAGCTTAGATGCGATAAGTGATGCAGGCATTACTAGTGAGGATATCGATGCGATTGTCCTGTGTACCACGACTCCGGATCAACAGATTCCTTCTACCGCGCTGATCGTCAAGGAAAAAATAGGTGCAAAAAACGCGATTCCCTTTGATTTAACGCAGGGGGCTTGTGCAGGAGGCATTTACTCCATCCTTTTTGCTTCCCATCTTTTGCAGAATCAGTTCATCAACAATGTGCTGGTTATCGGGGCAGAAGTCCTGTCGCGATACATCGATCCGACGGACCGGATTACCAAGACGTTTTTTGGGGACGCTGCCGGAGCGATCCTCCTTCAAAAAACAGGTGAAGGCAGCGGACTGCTGGCATGGGATCTAGACTCTTATTTAAATCTGGCAGTCACCCTGCACGGCGGAGGTACTGCACGGATGCCAGAGGGAGCAGACCTCAAAACCAGCCATTTTATCAGGATGAACGGCAGAGAGGTCTGGAAGACGGCCACCCGAAACTTGCCCCTCTCGATTAAAAATGCCGTGCATAAGGCCGGATTGCAAGTATCGGATATTGATCACTTTATTCTGCATCAAGCCAACCTGAATATCATCAAGAAAACGATGGCGGCATTGGACGTGCCGATGGAGAAAACGACCGTAACCATTCAGGACTATGGAAATACGGGGGCTGCTTCCATTTTTTCCGCTCTGCATAAATCTTTGGAGGAAAAAGCCATTAAACCAGGGGATTATCTGGTGATATCCGCCATTGGCGCCGGATTTTTATGGGGTTCACTATGTTTGCAATATACAAAAAACGAGTAAAGGAGAATGGGTTATGATTAAACAAACGGTAAGAGAAAAATTTTTGGAAACATATAAATTGAACGTTTCTTTGGAAGAAGTGAAGGATGATCAGCCATTGTTTGGTCCCGACTCGCCCTATGGCCTTGATTCCATGGATGTTCTGATGTTCATCAATCTGATCAAAAAGGAATATGATCTGGACATTGGTGCTGTCAATACAGACACGTTTAAAACGATTAACAGCATTGTGGCCTTTATTGAAAAGCAAAAGGGCGCACAATTGTCAAAATGATCGCAGAAAGAAGGGGGGCCTCCCCCTTTTTTTCATGGATGCGGATAATTGCCGGGTTAAGGAGGCAAAGCCGTTTCAGATAAAGAACGCTTCTACATGCAAACTATCGTGAAGGAAGTCGGGAACCAATGGAAAAGAGGGTTGAAATCTATTGGCTTCATGTCGATGAAGAAATGCAGCCTGCACATCTGAAGAGCTGTTTGGAAGTACTGGACCAAGAAGAAAGAACGGTGTATGAGAGATATCTCGTCGATTTCAAAAAAGTAGAGTTTTTGCTTGGACGGATGCTGCTCAAGAGCATGATCGGACAAAAAAGGGGAGTCCTCCCGGAAGAAGTCAGGTTTATCAAAAATGAATACGGGAAGTTGTTCCTGGACAGCCGCCACGTGGCGGGTAGCATCAAGCGACCGTTGTTTTTTAATTTGTCCCATTCAGGTAGAATGCTGGTATGCGCCTTTTCCGAGATCGAGAAGACGGGGATCGACGTCGAAGCGGTCAAAAAGGATTGCTGTTTTGAAGTAATGCGGACTGTTTTCGTGCCAGAGGAAATAGCCTGCGTCGAGCAGCAAGAGACACCTTCCATGAAGCGAGAGGCATTTTATCAGGTTTGGACGAGAAAGGAAGCAGTGATGAAGGCGCTTGGGAAAGGCTTCTCGCTGCCGCCTCTGTCTTTTTCCGTGCCGCTTGCCCGGGGCAGAGTCGACGAGCAGCCGTTTTCCTATTATACATGTGCACCTTTGGAAGGGTATATGGTTTCGGCAGCGGTAGAGCGAGAGGAAGGAGCGGACATTCGGTACGAGGTCCAAAAAGTCGGGTTGGCCGAATTGAAGGCAAGCGTACGGTCCCGTACACCCAGCAGTGCATTCTACGGATAAAATATCTATAGACGCGGTTCACATCGATCTTATCGTATACCAAAATCCAGAAGATACCACTCGAATGAACAGGTCTCCAATTGTTGAACACAGGTCTTGCGATTGGGGGGCTTATGATTCGGGCAGGTGTCTTTTTTGTTGCAATAGCTTTATCGTCTGTCAGTGTCATTGCTATTGCCATATAAACAGGAAGCTGTTGAAAAGAAGCTAAGAAAAACTCAGCAATAGGAAAAGCCAAAAAAATTTACGATAAAAGTGAAAGATAGTCGGAAGGCCCTCCGTCTATACAGTGACAAGGAGGTGGAACCCAGTTGGATGATAATGTCGGCGCACGTATCGAGCAATGGTTTCTGGCATACAGCAGCGATATTTATCGCTTTCTCGTTTACTATACCGGACGCACGGATATAGACGATCTTGTACAAGAGACCTTTATTCGCGCCCTGAAATCACCTCAGCAAACAGAGATTGCAAACCCGAAAACATGGCTGTTTGCCATTGCCAGAAATGCGGCCATTGATGAGAGGCGCAGAAAAAAACTGATCAGCTTGCTGCCGGAAACATTCCTGCAGCATCTTATTTCCCGGGACAAGACACCCGAAGAGTCTTTAGAGTTGAGCGAGAACAAGCGCATGCTCTATGACATCATCAATCAGTTGAAACCCTCTTACAGAGATGTGTTGATATTGCGCGGGATCAAGGGATTGTCCAGCAAGGAGACTGCGGAGATATTGGGATGGAGCGAAGCCAAAGTGAATCTCACTATGCATCGGGCGATGAAAGCTGTTCAGAGCAGCAGGCAAGTTTCTGTTATGGAGGCGATGAAAAATGCCGTCACGAGATGAACAGAGAATCTGGGAGGATTTAAGGAGTTTTCCTGATCAAAAACTTTCTTGGGAGCGAAAACAAGTGATGTTGGAGAACATTCGCGAAGAGCGAAGAAAGATCAGCAAGCAGCAAAAGCGAGCAAAATACGTATGGGTGGCGAACGGGCTTGTCGCATGCGCAGCGGTGTTTTTCGTTATCTGGATGAAACCATTCTCTACTCCGGTAGAAACATCGGCGAGTCATGCTTCTATCGACCCGGCCTATGTTGAGGCTGCCCAAAAGGCAATTAAATCGGCAGGAATCAACAAGGAAATTCTCTTTGATGAGTTTGAGAAAGATGGAGATTACGATATTATCCGGAAAGCGGATCGAGAGGCCATTGTGACATTTTACCCGAATACGACAAAAGTTCGTACCATCTTGGTAGAGTGTGCGGTCAATGAGTTGCCGACGAGTTATCAAAAATATGTCGATACCGCCCAAAAGGCATTCAAAGAGGCCAATCAACAAGTCGTTTTTCAACAAGCCCGTTTCTTTAAAAGCGATGAAGGAACAGACCTGTCATTTTATTTAGAAAATCAACAATACGTCAGCGTCGATGTGAATACAAACAGAGTGACCGATTACTCCCTGGATTACAAGCTGGATGATGTGGATAAAAAGTATGTGTATCAGGCCCAAAAAGCGCTCATGCTCCTAACGGGCAAGCAGAGCTTCTCATTTTCGCATGCCAATAAACGTTCGGGTAAAGTAGAAGAAGTGTGGACACTCAAGAATGAAAACGAGCGGTATACTGTCCGGATCGGTGCGAAATCCTCCCGAATATACAAGGTTGACCACGTAACGGACCGATATAAAATAAACTCGAAAGAAGAAGCGATCTCAGTGACTAAGCCGCTGATTGCAAGCATATTTGGAATCGATATCGCCGGGTACAAGGCGGATGGCGGCAAAGATTGGGGAGGCTATGTGTTGACCAGCGAAGGGAAGCCGGTTATCAGGGTTATCATTCATGATTTACATATCGGCGATATCTCAGGCATTTACGTTGAATGGGACGAATGACGGGAAAAGCTACTGACTTGTTGCATGGTCGGTAGCTTTTTTGTGTCTTGGTTTTGATCGGCAGCATTTATCCCCCTTTGCCAGCAACCGCCAAAATGGTTTATACAGCTTGGACATCTCATTGACCTATTGCTACAATAATATGGGAGAGTTGTTAGCGGCTGTTGTCCCAAAAATAGTTACAGCTGAAGCAAAATAGGAGAGATATGCTTGAAAGCGATTATCGTAGACGATGAGAGGCTTGCATTGAGAAGAATGGAAAAGCTCCTGAAGGAACAGAACGCGAACACTCCCATTCACTTGATGGGGTCTTTTCAAGATCCGCATGCCGCATTGGAGGCCGCGAAGCAAGAAAAACTGGATGTAGCGTTCCTGGATATTCAGATGATCGATATGGATGGATTTGAATTGGCTGAGCACTTGTTGAACATTCAGCCGCAACTTCACATTGTTTTCGTTACCGCCTTTCAAGAGTATGCCGTGAAAGCCTTTGAAATGAACGCACTCGACTATTTGTTGAAGCCTGTCCATCAGGGCAGATTGGCTGTGACCCTGCAACGGGTGGCAGAATCCGCCGGGAAGACCTCGGTCAGCTACAGCAGCCAAAAACATATGACACTCTGCTGCTTGCAAAGCTTGCATTATCTCGATCAACAAGGCAACGAACAATATCTTCCCTGGAAAACACTGAAGGGGCAGGAGCTGTTTGCGTATCTGGTACACTATCGGGATAAGACAGTGAGCAAGCAGGTTTTGATAGATTTGCTCTGGCCTGATTACGATTCAGTCCGGTCGAGGACACAACTGCATACGGCCATTTATCAGATTCGGAAAATGATTAAGAGCATTGGCTTCGATTTGGAGATTAAATACAAGGATGAAGGGTATCGACTGGTGTGGGGAGATGTGAAGCTGGATGTTGAGGAATGGGAAGCCTTGGTGCGAGATGCTCCCAAAGTTACAGAAGAGACATTGGAACAGCACTTGTCTATCATGGCCAAGTACACAGGCGATTTTCTGGAGGAGCATCCGTATTTGTGGGCAGAGTACGAGCAGGAGCGCTTGCGGTTGCTCTGGTTGAACCATGTCAAGCAAATTGCTGAATATTACGTATCGGTTGAACAATATACCGAGGCGATTTTGATTTATCAAAAGATACGTGAAAAGTTTCCAGTAATGGAAGAGGGCTACTTCTATTTAATGAAGATATACGCCATGTTGAACCACCAAGGCGAGGTGAGCAAGCAGTTCAAGCTGATCTCGACCAAGCTGAGAGAGGAATTCGATGTTGCTCCCAGCAAGGAACTGACGGAGTGGTATGAACAATGGAAAAAAGGGGATCAAACCTAAAACGGACAGGGACGGGCAAACCATGAAAATGAGACTGTTATCAATGCTTCTGATCGTGGCCGGAATCGTTGTGCTGAGCTATCCAACACTGGCTGAAGAGTATCAGGACTACCGGCAGCAAAAGCTTGTCGAGGAATGGCAAAACAGTTTGCAGAATATTTCCAATGGGGAAGAGGCCGCTGGATCAAATCCTGCACCGGCAATTCCTTCCTCAACAGAAGATAGCGAGACAGCGATAGAAAGTGCCGATGCTGCGACCGAGAAGGAGAACGGGAAAAAGCCGGCACCGGACTTTGGCAGCTATAAGAATATGGAAGGTATTTTGACGATTGAAAAGATTGGTCTAATGCTGCCCATTTTGCACGGTGCATCAGATAACAATATGAAAACGACGGTTGCGAGCATCGAAAACACCGGGAGGGCCGGGGAAGTCGGCAATTATGCCATCGCTGGACACAGAAACTTTACATACGGTCGAAATTTCAATCGATTGGATGAGATGGCTGCAGGAGACAAGATCGAGGTTGACAAAGGCAAGAGCAAATTTTCCTATACCGTTACAGAAAAATTGTATGTAAAGCCCGAAGAGGTGTGGGTTTTGGAAGGGAACGGAAAAGATAAGGAGATTACGCTCATCACCTGCCATCCGATGCACAATCCGACACACCGACTGATTATTAGGGGAAAAATGACAGAGTGATTGATATTTTTCAAGAAAAGATAGGATGAGGCTCCCTTTTCTAGTAAAGTTATGCTATTATTTTTTTAGTATATTTGATTTTAAAACTTTCAAACGATAATGGCAAATCTAATGAAAATTAGAGACGCAAAGCTATAGGGCCTTCCTTGTGTATGCAAGATGGCAGCCAGCTACCGAAAGGGGAGTTTTTTTGTGTTTTTTCGACGACTTTCGATGACAGTGGTAGGCATGTGTTTGCTGGCGGCTCCAGCGACTGCGTGGGCGAGCTCCGCTCCTTCCTTTATTGATGTAAGCGAGCTCAATAATGGAATCGTCAAAGTTCAACACCATCATTCGGCACAGCCAGTCAATGAAAAAGTAAAAATCACGAAAGACAACCAGAACTTCTATTATAGCGTAAAAGACAACAACCGTTTCCCACTACAGCTAGGAGATGGCAAATATACGATTACACTCCTGCAACACGTTGCGAACAATAAATACCGTTCGATAGAAAGCAAGGAAGTGAACCTGACGGCATCAAGCCCGCAGGCCGTTTTCCTGCAACCGATCCAGATGATCTACTGGAACGACAAGACGAATGCGACCGCAAAAGCCAGAGAGCTGACCAAGGGCTTGAAGACCGACAAGGAAAAGGTACAAGCTATCTACAATTATGTGATCCAAAACGTCCAGTACGATTACGCAAAAGCCAATCAAGTTACGAGTGAATACATCCCTTCGGTAGATGCGACATTGACTGCAGGGCAAGGCATCTGTTACGATTACGCATCGGTGTTTGCCGCCATGCTGCGCAGCCAGGGGATTCCTGCCAAGCTGGTGATGGGACGGAAAAACGACATCCCGCAATACCATGCCTGGAATGAGATTTACTTGAAAGAGACGAACGAATGGATTACGGTCGATACAACATATGATTCGATTATGGTAAAGGGAACGAAAAAGCCGGCCATGATCAAGAATAAAAGTGAATATGTCATAGAAAAGCAGTATTAGGACACGATGCAGGAACTGCTCAGAAGCCGCTCCCTCTCATAAAAGAGGCGGGCGGCTTTTCGTTTTCTCCTATTCAGAATAAATTCAGAGTGATCTTTTATAGTGTGTTTTGTGGCTTAACAGCCAAAACCATACAAATTTTGATGTAAGTCGCCACCAAGAAAGAACAGCTTTAGACACTTACAAATAAAGAACAATGGAGAGGAGGAAGCAACGAAAAAAACATGCTCTCAGGATTGTGCAAGGTGTCATATTCTTCTTCCCCGGCGAAAAGGGGACTGGCAGCATTATCAAAACTTCATATGGGTAATCGCTGCTAGAGTCGTACGACCTTGCCAATTTAAACATGCGAGGTGAACGTAGTTAAGATGTGGCATCGAAAGAAGCTTTTATCTGTTTACTTAGTATTCGCTTTGCTGGTGAATCTCTTCTTGCCATCCGCGTTTGTCAGTGCCAATGAAGTACCGATGAACGCAGGAATCACCAGTGAAGAAGGTGCCCCAACAAGTGGCGAGGTGTCCGAGCCGGGAACGGATCAAGAACCAGGCGCGGAGAATCCAGAGCCAGGTGCGGAGAATCCAGAGCCGGGTGGGGAGAATCCAGAGCCGGGTGGGGAGAATCCAGAGCCGGGTGGGGAGAATCCAGAGCCGGGTGGGGAGAATCCAGAGCCGGGTGGGGAGAATCCAGTGCCGGGTGGGGAGAATCCGGAGCCGGGTGCGGAGAATCCAGAGCCGGGTGCGGAGAATCCAGAGCCGGGCACGGAGAATCCGCAGCCGGGCACGGAGAATCCGCAGCCAGGTACGGAGAATCCGCAGCCAGGCACGGAGAATCCGCAGCCAGGCACGGAAAATCCAGGAACCGGAACGAATCCGGTGCCAGACCCGCCACCGCCACCACCGCCACTACCCCCAGCACCACCTGTAGAGCCCGAAAAATCACCAGAGAACATCATAACAAAAGTGGCGATGAAGGATGAGGAAGGTAATAACATTACCGAGATTCGTCCTGATCAGGGATCAATGGTAAAGATCATCTTCGACTGGCATCTTCCGGAGGGGCACACCTATAAGGGTGGCGACACTTTTACCTTCGATCTGCCGGACAAATTTAAGGTAGACCGACTTTTGGATGGACCTCTCACGGGGGACGTAGGGACATTTGAAGTAACACCGGAAGGCACCGTTACCTTCACTTTTAGCGAAGATGTGGAGAATGACGAATTCGTCGGTACGTTTGAGGTTTGGCGAACCTTTGACGAAAGCAAATTTTCCGGGGGAACGAAGCAGCAGATCGAATTTCCGTTCGGAGAAACGATCAACGTTCATTTCAAAGCCAATATCCGGGAAGAAATGGACAAGCAAGGAACAGCCAAGAAAATGAACCCAAGCGAGATCGACTGGGTTGTCGATTTTAACAAGGGCGAGCAAAAGATTACAGGCGCGACCTTCCAGGATAGCATACCTGCCGGACTTGAACTCGTTTCTTCTTCTGTCGAGGTATATGAGCTGGAGGTCATGCTGGACGGAAGCGTAAGGCAGGGAAGTGCTGTGACGATACAGCCAACAGTCTCCGGCAATCAGTTCCAGCTGGTCTTTGGAGATATCGATAAAGCGTATCGCGTCAAGTACAAAACAAATATCCTTGAGGCCAAAAATACGACATACACCAACAATGTGTCGGTTACGGGCGGTTCGTACGCAAAGGACGATTCAGCATCCGTCAGTGTGGCATTCAGCGAACCGCTCGCGAAAAAGTCTCTTGATTACAAGTCTTCTACACAAACCCTCACTTGGTCCATTGAGTACAATTACAATGAGCAAGTGATCGCACCGGGAAGTGCCTGGATTGTCGATACCTTTGAAACTGAGCAGACTCAGGAATTCCTCAAGGACACACTGAAAGTCTACGAGGTTACCATCGACGAAAACGGTAAGGCGACCCGGGGAAACCAAGTGGCTTCTAATGAATACATCATAGACGATACGGTTCCAAACGGCTTTAAACTGGACTTTCCGAACGGCGTTCAGTCTGCCTATGAAATCATTTACGACACAAAAGCGAAGGACCGTGTTCGCAAGAGTGTCAATGTGACGAACAAGGCAGAGATGTACGATGGCACGACTAAACAGGCAACGAAAGGGATGTACCAGGTCATCTTTTGGAAGGACGCCAAAAACGAGGACATCAACTACAGCACCAAGACCATTCTCTGGAAGATGTATCTGAACTATGACAACTATCAAATGGACGAAGTTGTCATCACCGACCACTACAAGGGCCAAGGGATTGAGCTTGACAAAGATAGCCTGAAAATTTCCGGATTGACAGAGGGGACAGATTACACGATCGAGCCCATCAACAATTATCGCGAAGGGTTTACGATCAAGTTCAATCATCCGATCAGCACGAAAGTGGACATCGAGTACAAGACAAAGTTTGACCCGAACTACTTCAATGCCCATGACATTACCAACCATGGAAAGCTGACATGGCTTGAAAACGGAGTGTCATACGAGAGGGAAGATTCGGCAACGGTTTCCTCGGACCGTTACACCAAGAACAACGGGAATAAAACGGGGACGTATAACCCTAAAACGAAAACCATCACCTGGATCATCGATGTAAACTACAATCTGCAAGAGATTAACCAGGCGGTGATCAAGGATTTCTATCAGGGAGAGCAAACATTTGTCAAGGAATCCCTGAAGGTGAATCGTTTGAACCTCCAGGGTGGAGCCGACCAGGTAGAGGTTAAAGAAGAGCTGCCTAGCAGTGCGTATTCGTTTGAAGGCGGGCTGAAGAACAGTGAAGGTCACGAAGGCTTTGCACTGACGTTTAAAGATCCCATCGACTCTGCATATCGCATCACGTACCAGACGAGCCTGAAAGGCCATGAGGTCTTGGCAGAATACATGAACGATGCAACCATGAGCGATGGCGGCGGGCCGGCGTTGTTTGCCCAATCCGCTTCGGTGAAGCCAAAGCATGGTGGGGAGTATATCCTTAAACAAGGCAAGCAGGGAACAGGGGCAGATGCAGAAAATGCGTTCTGGACCATTTACCTGAATCGAAATCAGTCCTGGATCGATGCCGGTGCGAAAGTAACGGACAAGCTGTCTGACAATCAAGTGCTCCTTCCGGAATCCTTCCAGCTCTATCAGACGGTGGTGGATGCCAACGGGGTAGTGAGCAAAGGCGAACCAGCCGATCCCGCGGACTACGAACTGAAAGTTCTTACGCCAGCGGATGGGGAGCATAGCTTTGAATTGATCTTCAAAAAGCCGATTGAGAGCGCCTATATTTTGGAATACAAGTCGTTCATCATCGCGGAAAATGGAGAATACATCAAGAACAGCGCCGCTTTTGCCGGAAGAACGTCCCTGGCTGACGATGGCAGTGGACAAGGTGGAATCAAAGTCAGCTTGTCAGGAGCTGGCGGAGGGGCGTTCCCTGCTGGGAAAGCATTCATCAAAATCGTGAAAACGGATGCCGCATCAGGTGAATTATTGGCAGGAGCCACATTCGAACTGTATGACAAGACAGGCAAAATGCTGCTTGAAACGCTTGTAACCGATGAACAGGGAGTAGCAGTAACAAAGAAAAAATACAGCTTTAAAGAGTATGTACTCAAAGAAAAATCGGCCCCATCTGGGTATCTCGTCGATGAAGCGTACGCAAGCGGCAAATTGATTGCTTTCAAAGAAGACAAAGAAATTTCGGTTACAAACCAAAAAGGCGACTGGAGCTTTAAATTGACGAAAGTCGATTCGGAGGATGGCGAGAAGAAGCTCGAAGGCGCTGTCTTCAAACTCCAGCGGAAAAACGGCGATAAGTTTGAAGACGTTGCTGACCACACTTCGCTTGTAACTGACGCAAACGGAGAGCTCTATCTCGCGAAATTGGAGCCTGGAGATTATCAGTTAATCGAAACAAGTGCGCCGAAAGGGTACAAGCTGGATGAAACACCGATTCCTTTCACGATTCGGCCAAATCAGACTGCCGTGATTCCATGGACGATGAAGAATGTTGCGAATCGCGGTTCAGTAGAACTCGTGAAGGTAGACGAGTTTGACCATAACATTACGCTGGCAGGAGCGGTATTTGAGCTCCGCGATGCAGACGGCAAAACGCTGCAGTCGAACCTTTCAACAGATGAAAATGGCAAACTGGTGATACCAGACCTGAAGGCAGGAAAGTATCAATTTGTCGAAATTACAGCTCCAACTGATTATCTGGTCAGTCAGGAAACATTGGAGTTCGAGATCGTAAATGAAGGCGAAGTCGTACAGAAAATCTTTACGAACAAGCTGATCCCGGGTTCTGCAACACTGACCAAAGTCGATTCCAATCGACCAGACGTCAAGCTGGAAGGTGCGCAGTTCAGAGTGTTGGACGAGAACAAGAAGCCGATCCTGAGCGGACTGTCCACGGACAAAATCGGTGAATTGCACGTTCCAGATCTCAGACCTGGCCTTTATTATTTCGAGGAAACACGAGCACCCAGCGGTTATGTCATCAAAGACAGACTAACTGAATTCGAGATTAAAAAGAATGAGATTACAACCGTAACGATCGGGAACGTCCGCTACTCTGGCGGAGGCGGCGGTGGAACGCCACCGGTAGACCCACCCAATCCGCCGGTAGACCCGGAGAAACCGGAAAAGCCTGAGAAACCAGGCAAGGACAAGCCGGACAGACCGGATCGGGACGAGCCTGAAGAGAAACCAGAAATACCGGGCGTTCCGTCCAAGCCGTCCAAGCCTGGCGAGCCTTCCAAGCCGGAGGTGCCTGTCACGCCAACTCCGGTAGAACCAACACCGGAAAAACCTGTAGATCCAGCGCCGGTGACACCGGTAGATCCGGAGCCAACTACCCCAAGCCCGAGCGTGCCTACGAGTCCAACGAAGCCCGTTGAGAAAGTAGACAAGCCTGTCGGTTCGGTGAAAGTGCCAGAAGGCGGAACGCCAACCATCGGCAAACAGCCTAAGCATGGTACTGTCACAGTCGATCCGAGCGGCAAATGGGTATACACGCCTAACGGCGGTAAAAAACAAAAAGATTCGTTCTCGATTATTGTCAAAGATAAAGACGGCAATGAAGAGGAAATGCTGTATGAGGTAGATGGAGATGTTCCGACTGGCGGCATCCATCCGGACAAGGCAGCCAAAAAGGTCCTGCCGAAGACTGGAGAAGAGAGCCACCTCCCGCTTCAGTTGGCGGGAGCCGGCCTCATTGTTCTTGGAGCGTGGCTCTACAGAAGAACCCGTTCCATGCGCAACATGTAACGGAATTACGCACATTCAAACGGACATCAATAAACCATAAGCCTGCTTGGGGCTGTCTCGCAAGTAGTTGTACTGCTGGCGGGGCAGCCTCTTTTTATTTGCGGGAATGCTACGGCTTGAAGCATATGGATATGGAATCGCGCGGCCAATGCAATAAACAGGGCGACAAAGGAAAACCTATCCTCATGAAGGGGGATGGAATGATGGATGTAACAGAAAAGCTCTGGGCAGAGCTCGAAGAAGTGATCGATCCGGAAGTAGGTGTGAACATTGTCGATCTGGGCCTGGTATACGACATTGCGGTCGATGAGGAAAACAATGTGACTGTCACTATGACGTTGACCATTCCCGAATGCCCGCTTCGCGATATGATCGTCAGCAATGTGGAAGCCAAAGCCAAAAGCATTCCAGGGGTAGGGAACGTTCATGTCAACCTCGTTTTTGAGCCAAGATGGAGTCCGGCCCGAATGAATGACCGTGCGAGGGAAGAGATCAGAAATCGAAGGGCCCATGTGTAAGCGGCCGGGAAAAGTCTGAACAACAAGCTCCAAACAGCATGACAAAAAGCTCAAGCCTGACATACTTGAGCTTTTTGCCGCTTCACCAAAACGGGCGGTCCGATCAGGAGCCAACAGCAGCAGCGGATCAGTGAAACCCTGAAGATTTCTACACGCACCCTTTTTTGCACAGTGATATGCAAGATTGCTGGCCCGCGGAAGCAGCATAGAAAATAAATCGGGAATTCAAAGGAAAGAATAGACTTGTTCTTTCCCGTAAGTTACTCTATAACTTGAGTGCGCCCCGAAAAAACTGCACTCATGTAGAACGATGTTGCTAACCGATAGATGTACATCCTTTATGAATTCCCATTAGGGAGGACCCGATTTTATGTGTTGCATCGCATTCATGCGTACAAGGTAATGTAAGGTACAGAACATGTATAACCTGTCCATTTTTTTAGAAATGGTCCAGGTTTATTTGTGCTGTGCCTTTTTCATTCCCTACTACGAATGAATGAGGTGCTTTTTATGCCCAAAAATAGACGGACATCCAGGGGAAAATCCCGGATCTCCTCAAACTTCTCTGCACAACATTTGTTGATTAATAAACAATTGAGCAAAGACATGATCGACATGGCGAAGATAACGCCGAATGATACGGTAATAGACATCGGCGCCGGCAAAGGGGCGATAACATTCCCGTTGGCAAAAAGAGCGGCAAGAGTCATCGCTGTGGAGAACGATCCGGTTTTTGCCGAGAAGCTGCTCGATAAGATGCAAGGAGTAGCGAATATTCGGATGAACAGGCAAGATTTTTTACAGTTCAACCTTCCCAAAAGTCCGTTCAGTGTCGTAGCCAATATTCCATTCTCCATCACCACGCCGATACTCGGGAAGCTTCTGGACGACCCTGCTGTTCCGTTGCAGAGAGCCGTGCTCATCATGGAAAAAGGGGCGGCCAAACGGTTTACCAGTGTGCGGATTACGAATCCACGAATCCTGAAATGGCGGATGTGGTTTGATCTCAGGCTCGTCCGGACGGTATCGCCAGACCATTTCTCACCGCCCCCAAAGGTCGAGTCAGCAATAGTAACGATCTTCAGAAAGCAAAGTCCATTGGTTCCACTGCAAGCTCATGCAAGGTTTATGGCGTTGGCCACTTATATCCTCCAGCAGCCGCAAGCGCCTGTCTTTGCGGCCTTACAGGGAATTTTTACCCCTTCCCAAATCAAGCATGTGGTAAAAGCGTTGAGACTGGAGCGGAATCAAGCGGTGTCTTCTCTAAATGAGCAACAGTGGGGGGAGCTCTTTCACTCGATGCTCCGGTATGTTGACCCAAGCCGATGGCCGAAGGTGCCAAAGAAGAAGATGCCGAAGATTCCGAGGGCGAAGGCGCCAAAGATGCCAAAGCCAAAAATGCCAAAGATATCAAAGCCAAGGATGCTAAAAAACCCAAAACAAAAGAAATAATCTTTAAAACAAAGCAAGAAAAACACGAAAAGCGATAGGGATGAAAAAGGAGAAAAACGCGAAAGTCTTTGGGACACCTACCTAGGCGAAATGGAAAAAGCGGAACACTCTTTTAAGAGTCCAACCTTTGAAAAGCACCGGGAACCGGCTGCTTTTGGACGCGGTTCCGCTTTTGGAATGCAGCCGGCCAGTACAACCCTCGAGCAGGTGTCCCACCGTACTTTAAGCGGTTTTCTCCTTTTTCATCTCTCCACCCAAGCTCGAACAAAGTTTTCCTTACAAAACCGAAAGCAAAATGTAAGGTAGATCAATAGCTACTTGTCTGGAAACTGGTTACAGTTAATACAACGAGAAGCAAACCGACTGCCATTTGAGTTTCGGGAATAAGCTTGGGAGGAATAAATGTGAAAGCATCTGTACTTGAAGTCAGAGACGTTCAAAAAATATACGGAAATCGAGGAGAAAGTCAGTCGCATGCGTTGAAAGGAGTATCGCTGACTATCCAGGAAGGCGAATTTGTCGGAATCATGGGTCCTTCCGGCTCCGGAAAAACGACGCTGCTGAATGTCATTTCCACACTGGATCGCCCCACGGACGGATTCATTCAGATCGCCGGAACGGACATCACCCAGATGAAACAGAATCAGCTTGCGGACTTCCGTTCGCAAAAGCTGGGCTTCATTTTTCAGGACTTCAACCTGCTGGAAAACTTGACGGTGTATGAAAATATCGCCCTGCCCCTGTCGCTGCAAGGCGTCTCTTCGAGCGAGATTGCCCCCAAGGTGCACAAGGTGGCGCAAACGCTGGGGATTCAGGAGATATTGCAGAAGTACCCGGTCCAGATTTCCGGCGGGCAGAAGCAGCGGGCTGCGGCCGCACGTGCGCTGGTGCATGATCCGGCCATTCTGCTGGCTGATGAGCCGACCGGTTCGCTTGACTCCAAAAACGCGAAAAGCTTGCTGGAGACGATGACCGATCTGAACGAGAACCACGGCGTGTCGATCATGATGGTCACGCACGACGCTTTCAGTGCAAGCTATTGCAGGCGCATTCTCTTTATTCAGGACGGAAAATTGTATACGGAAATTCACCGGACACAAGACCGTCAGCAATTCTTCAAGCAAATCCTGGATGTACTTGCCGAGCTGGGTGCATCGCATGATGTGCGCTAGGAGGGAATGCACATGCTGTTGAAGCTTTCGCTTTCAAGTATGCGAAAAATGATGAAGGACTATCTGGTTCTCCTGATCGGTCTGGTCATCTCGATTACGATCTTTTACATGTTCCAGACGCTGGCGCTGAATGGTGACTTTACGAAACAAAATTCGGTGATCAGTTCGATCCAGCTCGTTTTTAATGTAGGCTCTGTTTTGCTGGCGTTCATTACCTTCTTCTATATCTTTTACGCCAACTCGTTCTTGCTGTCGCTCAGACGCAAAGAACTCGGGATGTATATGATATTGGGCGCGAAGAAGAGGAAGATCAGCCAAATCCTGTTTTTGGAAACGCTTGTGCTCGGGATCATTTCCCTGGTCATCGGCACCATCGCGGGAGCAGGGCTGGCGAGCGGGGTAGGGAGCCTGCTGATGAAGCAGCTCGATATCTCGCTTGAAGGCTACCAGCCCTTCTATCTCCCTTCCATCATGATGACGTGCGGGTTCTTTTTGGTGCTCTTTCTGCTGACGTCATCGGTCAATGCAATCAAGCTGGCCCGTACGACAGAGCTGGACCTCATCCGGGCCGAACAGCAAAATGACAGGGTACAGCGAAAGGGCTTCGCTACGGTTCTGCTTGCACTGATCGGCCTTGCCGGACTCGCAGCAGGTTATTATGCGCTTGTCCATATGGAAGAGCTCAGGGAAATCGGACTCTTCATCGCGGCATCAGCTACCACCATTGGAACCTATTTGATTTTCATCACCCTGCTGCCGGTGTTTGTAAATGCGTTGAAAAAGAATCGGGTGTGGAATGAGCGTAAACTAAATGCTTTCACATTCGCGCAGCTTCGCTTTCGCGTAAACAACCTGACAAAGGTGCTCGGAACGGTAGCGATGCTGATCGCGCTCGGCGTTGGGGCAATGGCTGGGGGCATGGCTTTTCAGAAAAACGTGAGCCTGATGGCGGAAATGGGAAAAGTCTATGACGTCATTATTCACAAGCCTGTGCCTGCAGACTATGAAGCCTTGAAAGCAATGACGGTCGAGGAACAAAACACGTACCGATACAAGGTGGATGATGCGGGGATTTACTACCTGAAGGACGATTTGCTGGCGGATCCGCCGCTAATCAACACGATCGGATTGGAGGACTACGATCCGGACAACCGGGTCAAGCGCGTGTCAACGTCTCTCCCGTCCAAGGTGTACAGCGTGTATGATCATCCTGAGGAAAACCTGGGGCCGGACATCGAGTCGATGCCCCCTGACTGGCAGGAAGCGGTCACGGGCGAATTTATCAACAGCTACGAGATGATCAACGGCAAGGCAGTCCGCATCGTCGATCAAACGACGTATAGCGGTATCCAGGGAGAAGAGCGCTCGGTCGTGCTCGCCAAGGTGGATGACTTTTTAAAGTACAAGCAGGAGCTGAAAGAAATCGATGAGCGGCAAACCCGGTTGTATGCTGATGAGACTGGAGCCGAGGGTCCCCAGCTTTATTCGAAATACACCACATATGCCAGCCTCTATGCCTTTACGAGCGGGACGATGTTCATGGGCTTCTTCCTCGGAATTGCCTTTTTGGCGATGATGGCTAGCTGCCTGATGTTTAAAATCCTGTCCGGGGCTACCCGGGACAAAGACCGCTACAGCATGCTTCGCAAAATCGGAGTTCGCCAGGAATGGCTTGTCGGTTCGATTTACAAGGAGCTGTTCGTCGTCTTCGTGTTTCCTGCCCTGATCGGTCTGGTTCACGTTCTCGTAGGGATGAACATGTTCTCGTTTATCCTGGAAGAACCGTATGTGGGCATTTGGGTACCGATCAGCATTTTCCTGGTCATCTACACATTTTACTATTGGATTACGGTACAGCTTTACAAAGGAATTGTCCTGCCGAAAGAAGCATAAGCGAAAATCCCCCGATTTCCCGGGGGTTTTTTTATGGAGGGAAGCGGCCTACTGCCAAAGGCTCATTCCCTCCAACTCCCCGGTTTTATAAGCAATTTCCCTGATCTTTTCGACATCTGCAATGCGAATCGCACCGCGGTTGGAAAGCTCGATCAGCCCTTGCTGCCGCCATTTTTGCAAAATCTTGTTTACGGTAATGCGGGAGGTGTCGATGTAGCGGGCAAATGACGTTTGATCGATCGGGACGTTTTCATTTTCATGAACGGTGTATAGTCTGATCAAATAATGGGCCATCTGCTGTTCGACCGGACAGTCCTGGAATGCGATGATTTCAGCCAGCAGCCGAACCTTGTATATTTGCGAATTGGTAAAAAGGACGGCGGCCTGGGGGTGATCTTTGCATATATTGGACAGCGCTTCATCGGAGAAGAAGTACAAAACGGAAGGGGAGGTGGTGATGGCGGAAGTCACGTAGGGCCCTTTAAAGGCCCCGTGCTCGCCAGACAATCCGCCGGTTGGCACGTAGTCGATGGTGCGCTCGTGTCCGTTCGCGGATAAGAGGATGATTTTTAAACCGCCGCGATCCAGGTAGTAAAAACCGTTTCCCTGTTCGCCCTGGCGATAGACGGTGGCGTTCTTTTTATACTCCAGCTTTTGGCCATACATCAAAAACGGGGCCCATTTGTAGCGCAGATTGGTCATGGCGATCTCCTTTTCTCGTGATCTGCCTTGGACAGCGGAAGCTAGACAGTCAACGCCGTCTGGGTGTATCGATACGGATAGCGGAGCAATTCCGGTTTCTGGATGACAAAGGTCCGGTTTTTGATCTCGATAATTCCGCTTTCTTTCCACTGCTTCAGAATCTTGTAGACGGTGATCCGCGTCAGACCGGCACAGTCGGCCAGGTCTTGCTGGGTGAGCGGAACCTCGTAGTTCTTAAAATCATCGCAAAGATTCAAAAGAAGGGAGGCGATCTGTTCTTCCGAAGTAAGCGCTTTCATGTTGATGGCAAAAAGGAGAATACGCAGTTTCTGGCTGACAGTTTGTGTGAACAGCGAGAGCAATTCAGGTTGAGCCTTGAGCATTTCTTGAAATTGGGCACAGGAGAAGTGGTAGACGACCGAGTTCTTTACGGCAACGGCTGTGGTGAAGTGCGTATGACGATCCATGGATTGGACGCCCATGATCTGGCCGGGAACGACGATGTTTAACAGACGGTCATTCCCTTTTGCCGTTGTGGAAATGATTTTTACGAGACCTTTATGGAGGTAGTAAAAACCTTCTCCCATCGTGCCTTGCTTGTATATGATCGTTTTTCCTTTACAAAATTGCCGGGTCCCGTACTTCAGGAACGATTCCCATTTCACATCGGTTTCAAACGGAGATACCATATCGAACACTCCTTACAATTGGAATTGTGGATGCTCGAAAAACGGGCTCGGTTGGCGGTTTCGACTACCCGGTCGGGGAGCTTGAGTGAATTTTTGACATCTGCTGGAGCAGGGTGGCTTCCTGGTTTACTTCCTGTATGGCCGAAGCCAGCTCTCTTATGCCTTCTGTCTGTCCCTGGGTCAGATTCTTCGAGTCCAGGACCATTTCCGAGATCGAGGCCATTTCTGCTTGGAGTGAAGAGAGGTTCTGAGAAATCTCTTTGGCAAAATCTCCGGACATCGTTGCCAAACGGCGCATTTCTCCGGCGACGATGTTGAAGCCTCTGCCGTGTTCGCCAGCCCGTGCGGCCTCAATCGAGGCATTCAGGCTGAGAATTTCGGACTGCTTGGCAATCTGCGAGATCGATTTCAATACGGTAAAAGTCGTTTTCAACTGCTCCAGCATCCCGGTCGTGACGGTATGCAGTTTTTCGCTGTGCAAGGATAAGACTTCAGAGCCTTTCTGCATTTCGATGGATTGTGCAGAAACCTCTTCGACGATCGACGACAAATGCCCGGCGATCTGTGTCAGCGTATTTTGTCGATCCAGGCCGACTCCAAAGACAAGGACACCGGCAATGATTCCATTTTCCTTGATGGGAAGTCCGCCGGCCAGATAGGCAATCCCGTATACGGAGGAATCCATGACTTTGCTGACGGGCATGCCTTGCTCCAGGATGTGCTTGGCAAGACTGCCCTCCTTGATCGGAGCGTGAGGAGACAAGCCAAACTGCAGGGTTTTTCCAGGAATATAGGTTATAAATTTTTCCCGATCCGTTACTCCCAGCGTAAAGTCTTCTTCAAAGCATAAGACCATTTTATGCATGAGAGAAGAAACGCGGACGACATTTTCCAACAGGCTCATTGCCTTCAAACCCCTTCACCAAAAACGTTTTCCGTATCGTTTTGCCACACCAATTCTAAATTTTCAGAACCTTCCACGGATATTATAGATGAAGAAAAAGAGTATTTTCAATCTATGGAGCATGGACAAAACAAAAAAACAGAAATCATGTTAAATGGTTTACATTCAGATGCGATATCAAGCCGTTTTTTGTCAAAAAATGTGGTTGAAACGTTAAGCGCTTTACAATACTCCAGCTTCCCATTTAGTAAAATCATAGCACCGTCCTTTTTGCCTGAAACGGAAAGCGGGCACAAAATTATCGAAACATTCCGATATTGGATAGGGGGTAAGGGAACTATCCGGCGAAACGATCCGGCAGGTTAGACGAAAGCAGCTTGTTCAATGATTCATGAATGGGTTCGTACATGAAAAAATGGAGGGGTAGTCAATGAAAAAGGTAAAAAAATGGGGGGCATCCCTTTTGACGGCTTGTCTGATGATTGTCATGACTGCAGGCTGCGGCGGAAATGCGGCGCCAAGCGGTACTTCCAATCAGCCTGCGGCAGCAGGCGGCGACTCCAAGCCGAGCTACAACTTCAAGCTGGCCCATATTACGCCGCCTACACACACATGGCATTTGGCGGCGGAAAAGTTTAAAGAAGAGTTGGACAAGCGTTCCGGAGGCCAGATGAAGCTGGAGATATATCCGTCCAGCCAGTTGGGAACGGAAGCTGACATGGTTCAGCAAATCGGTGCCGGTTCGGTCGATTTCGGCTTGATTACAGCGGCCTATCTCAGCTCCAGGTCTCCTTCATTTTCTGCCTGGTTTACGCCTTATGCATTTCCTGATCTGAAGGCGGCAAATGAAGCCAGGCATACGGACGTAGCCAAAAAAATTCTCGCGACACTGGAGCAGCAGGGATTGGTGGGCCTTGATTATTTATTCGCCGGGCAGCGCGTGATGCTGTTTAAAGACAAAGAGGTACTGAAGCCGGAAGACATGGCGGGACTGAAGCTGCGGGTCACCCCGAGCCCTCCGCTGCAGGATTTTTACAAGTTTGCAGGCGCATCGACGGAAGGACTGCCGCTGCCCGAGGTGTATTCGGCCGTTCAAACCGGCGTGATCGACGGAATGGATATGGACCTCGATGCGACCATCACCAACAAATACTACGAAGTCGTGAAGTACGGGGCTGTGACCAATCATATGGTGTGGCCTGCGGTCGCGATGGTCAGCAAAGGGACGTTCGACAAGATGCCGGATGAGGACAAGCAGATTGTTCGCGACGCCATTGCCGCGGCGGCTGATTTTTCCGCAACGACCAGAGCGGGGCAGGAAGAAGAGTTCAAAAAAACGCTCAGTGACAAAGGAATGAAAATCTATGAGATCGATCCGGCTCTGTTTGGTCCCATCATGAAGGAGTTTGACCAAAAATACGGACCGACCAACCCGCTCATCCAAGAGTTTATCGATACATTCCGCAAATAGGCAGCCAAAGGGGAACAGACCATGAAAGCATTGAGCGACCTCATTTCTACGGTGGAAAAGTATTTAGCCATTGTCCTCATGTTTGCGATGGCTGTCATTGTTGCACTCGCAGTCGTGTTTCGCTACGTGCTGAATGCCCCCCTGTCATGGGCGGGGGAGGTGTCGATCTTTTTATTGATCTGGAGCAGTTTTATCGGCGGCAGCCTGGGACTGAAGTACAAGTCTCAGGCCGCCGTTACCATTGTCCTTGAGTACGCGACGGCGAAGGTAAAGAAAATGGCAGGCATCGCCGGGCATATCCTGATGCTCGTATTTCTCGCGGTGATGCTCTATTACAGCTATACATGGGTGCTGTCGCCAGGCGTTGCTTTTCAAAAGTCGACAGCCATCCTCCTCCCGATGTGGATTCCGTTCAGCGCGGTGCCGGTCGGCTTGACGTTTGCCGCCATCCATCTGTTGTCCAATCTGATCGAGCTGATCCGAGAGGAGGAATTCCGTTGACCACATTGGTAATCCTGCTGTTTCTGCTCTTTTTATTGATGGGCATCCCGATTTCCCTTGTCCTGGGCATGATCACGATCGTCTATTTCTTACTCATGGGGAACACAACACTGCTCACATCTACACCGATGCGGCTTTACTCCGGTCTGGAGAATTTCGGCTTGCTGGCGATCCCGCTGTTTATGCTTGCCGGGGAGCTGATGAACGGAGGCGGCATCACGACCAGGCTGGTCCAGTTCGCCAAGGTGTTCGTGGGGCATGTTCGCGGCGGGCTGGCTTATGTGACAGTTGTGTCGAACATGTTTCTGGCTTCGATTCTCGGATCGGCCAATGCGCAGGCTGCGATGATGAGCAAGGTGATGGTTCCGGAAATGGAAAAGGAGGGCTATGACCGGGAATTCTCCTCGGCCTTGACGCTGGCGTCGTCCATCGTCGCACCGATTATCCCGCCGAGCATGATCTTTATTATTTACGGGACGCTGTCAGGGACCTCGATTGGCGGGCTGTTTATGGCGGGGATTGTTCCCGGCATTATTTACGGGATCGGCTTCACGGCTCTGATCGCCTATTTGGGGTATAAGAACAATTTTCCGAAGAGCAAACGCGCGTCGGGAAAAGAGATGCTGAGAAGTACGGTTCAAGTTTTGCCAGCGCTGCTGGTGCCCTTTATCATCATCTTCGGGATTTTGAGCGGGGCGTTCACGGCGACTGAATCGGCGGCGATTGCCTGTGTCGTCGCATTCCTTGTCGGCACGTTTTTGTACAAGGAGCTGCACGTAAAAAAGCTGCCGCAAATTTTGATCAATACCGTCATCAGCACGGCTACGGTCACCTTTTTGATCGCGATGGCCAACATTTTTGGCTGGATGATCGCTTTTGAGCAAATCCCTCAATTGATCGCGGGTACGATGCTTTCCGTGTCCGACAGTCCGTTTGTGTTTCTGCTGCTGGTCAATCTGCTGCTGCTCTTGCTCGGGATGATCCTGGACGGCATTGCCGCGCTGATTATTTTGGTGCCGGTGCTGATGCCGCTCGTCACTGCATTTCAGATCGATCCGATCCATTTTGGCGTGATCATCTGCATCAACCTGACGATCGGTCTGTTGACACCGCCGGTGGGTACGGGACTCTTTATCGTCTCCTCCATTGCGGAGGTCAAATTTGAGCGGCTTGTAAAAGCGACAATGCCGTTTTTGGTGATGGCGATTGCCATTTTGTTTGTGATCACCTATTGGGAAGATGCCGTCCTGTTCGTGCCGAAAATATTGGGCTTGTCCCAATAACCCCCCCTTTGTCAGGCTGATGCCAAGATTTTCATCTGCCCGCCAAAAAACGGTGAAAAACGTTAAATGCGCTACAATTTTCGAAAAAATTGGATATTATAATCCGTTTCAAGGTGAAAAAACAACATTGCCAGGGGAGGATTGTTTATGGGAATTCGTTCAGGTGCTGAATACATCAAAGGTTTGCAATCCCGGCAGCCGGAGATTTGGCTGCAGGGGCGCAGAGTGACAAGTGTGTACGATGAGGCGGTTTTCAAGCAGCCTATACTCGAAATCGCCAATCTGTACGACATGCAGCATGACCCGGAGTATCAGGACAAGATCACGCACATTTGCGAGGAAACCGGTGAGAGAGTAAACAACGCCTTCCTCCCGGTAAAAAGCGCGGAGGATCTGGAAGCAAGGAGAAATCTGTATGAGGCGTACGCCAAGGCAACGTTCGGCCTGATGGGGAGAACGCCGGATTTTCTCAATATCGTTCTGACTTCCTTGTACAGCAATGCTTCGTTTCTGGAAAAGTACAACCGACAATGGGCGGAAAATGTAAAGAGCTACTACCGGTACATTCGCGACAATGACCTGTTCCTTACACATGCGATCATCAACCCGCAAAATGACCGGAGCAAGACCTCGCATGAACAGCAGGACATGTTTACGCATTTGGGTGCAGTCAGAGAGACACCGGAAGGGCTGATCGTCAGAGGGGCGAAAATGCTGGCCACGCTGGCGCCGATCACGGATGAAGTGATCATCTACTCGTTCCCCGGCTTCAAGCCAGGCGACGAGCGTTACGCGCTTGCGTTTGCCATCCCGATCGATACGCCGGGACTGCGCATCCTGTGCCGCGAGCCGATGCAGGACGGAAAGCGCTCCGTCTACGATCATCCGCTGGCGTCGCGGTTCGAGGAAAGCGATGCGGTGCTCGTCTTCCACGATGTGCTGGTTCCATGGGATCGCGTCTTTTTGTACAACAACGTGGAAGCGGCGAACGGGCTCTATCCGAAAACGGGAATCGCCCAGCAGCCGGCGCACCAGACCGGAGTGAGAGGGCTGATCAAGCTGCAGTTTGCCACGGAGGTGGCGGTCCGCCTGGCTGACTCCATCGGGGTAGACGTGTATCTGAACGTCCAAAATGACCTGGGAGAGCTGATTCAGTCCGTCGAGTGCATCCGGGCGCTGCTGCGGACAGCCGAGCGGGAGTGCGATGTGCTGCCTTCGGGTGAAATGATGCCAGGCTGGGTGCCGCTCGAGACGATTCGCGGACTGCTCCCGAAAATGTACCCGCGGGCGATCGAAGTGCTGCAAATCATCGGCGCAGGCGGATTGCTCATGTCTCCGACGGATGCCGATATGGTTCACCCGGAACTGGCCGAGGACATGGAGAAGTACTACGCCGGACGGGCGGGCATCTCCGGATCGGAGCGCGTCCGACTGTTCAAGCTGGCCTGGGATTTGTGCGGCGAAGCGTTCGGGCAGCGGCTGCTCCAGTACGAGCGCTATTACACGGGCGACCCGATCCGAAAAAGGGCGATTTTCTACAACAACTACAAACGCGAACGTTCTTTTTCCCTTGTGGATGACGCTCTCAGTGTGTTTGAGGGGAAAAAGACAGCGGAGTCGGTGCTTCCGGTCAAGCGGGCAAGCGGAGCTGACTAAGCGGCGAAAGCGGTAAAAGCGGCGAAAGCGGTAAAAGCGGTAAAAACCGCAAAAGCCGCAAAAGCCGCAAACGTAGTGTAAGTCTACCGAAAGAATCTGCCTGAAGGGAGGGTTTCCGGTGAAAGTGCTGGGTATATCCGGAACCATTATCGGAGCAAAGACGAGCATCCTCGTGCATAAAGTCTTGGAAGAAGTGAAAAAGGAAGCCCCTGAGCTTGAGACAGAGCTGCTGGACCTGAGGGACTTCAAAATGTCGCTGTGTGATGGGCGAGATCCGTCCACCTATCCCGATGACACGAAAAAGGTAATTGATCTCGTAACGTCGGCTGATTGCTACATCATTGGAACGCCGATTTTCCAAGGGTCGCTGACCGGCGCCCTGAAAAACTTGTTTGACCACATTCCGCCGCAGGCGCTGCGCAACAAGGTGATGGGATTTGTCGCCAATGGCGGGACGTACCAGCATTACCTGGTGGTGGAGAACCAACTGAAGCCTATCGCAGGATATTTCCGGGCCTATGTGGCCCCGGGCTTCGTCTACGCCCACCCGGACCATTTCAATCAGCAAAACGAGATTGTGGACGAGGATGTTCTGAGCCGCATCAGCCATCTGGCAAAAGAAGTCGTACTGCTGCAAAAAGCGCTGAAGGGCGCGGCCGATCTGTCAGCGCAGCGGTAATCCGCTGAAAAGCAACCATCAAAAGCGAACGGGAGTGATTTGCATGAGCATCCTGGCACCGATAAATTTGGCGAAGTTCATTGAGGAGAACAAAGACCAGCTCAAGCCGCCGGTCAACAACAAGGTGATCTGGAAAGACGCCGAGCTGATGGTCATGCTGCTCGGCGGCCCCAACAAACGGCGCGACTTCCACGTGGACCCCTCGGAGGAGATTTTCTATCAGATCAAGGGCGACTGCTATGTGGAGATCATCAACTACGAGGGAAAACGCGAAGTAATTACGGTCAAGGAGGGAGAGATGTTCCTGCTTCCTCCCAACGTTCCGCATTCGCCGCACCGGGTAGCCGATACGATCGGGCTGGTCATCGAGCGAAACCGGGCGGAAGGAGAGCTGGAGGACTTCGTCTGGTTCTGCGACGAGTGCGACAGCGAAATGCATCGCGCCACCGTGCAGCTGACCAATATCGAGGTTCAGGTGAAAGAAGCGATTCACGGCTTCAACAGCAATCTGGAGCTGCGGACATGCAAAAATTGCGGGCACGTCATGCCTCCGGAAGCGAGTGAGTGGAAATGCGAGTAGACTTCCACACGCACATCATTCCGGAAGACCTCCCCAATCTGGCTGAGAAATTTCAAGGCGAGCGCTGGCCCGTCCTGCAGCGGACCTGCGCGTGCGGCGCCAACATCATGGTCGCGGGCAAAGTGTTCCGGGAAGTGACCGATCAGGTGTGGGACCCTGCCAAGCGGATTTCTGACATGGAGCGGGAAAAGGTCGACATGCAGGTCATCTCGCCGATTCCGGTCACGTTCTCCTACTGGGCCCCTGCTGAAGAAGCGGAGCTGATGGCCCGCATCCAAAACGATTTTATCGCGGACACGGTCAGGCAGCATCCCGAGCGCTTTCTCGGGCTTGGGACCGTGCCCCTGCAAAATGCGGAGATTGCGATTCGTGAAATGGACCGCTGCATGCATGAGCTCGGCCTCAAGGGGATCGAGATCGGTACGAATGTGAATGGCAACAACCTGGACGATCCGTCTCTGATTCCCTTCTTTGAAATGTGCGAGAAGTGGGAGGTGCCGCTGTTTGTCCACCCGTGGGAGACACTCGGCCGAGAGCGGATGCCGCGGCACAACCTGATGTATACGGTGGGGATGCCGAGCGAGACGGCCTTGGCTGCTGCCAGCCTGATTCTCGGCGGCGTGATGGAAAAATTCCCTCGGCTGAAGATTTGCTTTGCCCACGGCGGAGGGTCATTTCCTTACATTCTTCCCCGCCTGGACCAGGGCTGGAAGGTATGGCCGCATCTGAGGCTGACCGAGCAGCCGCCAAGCCACTACGCCAAGAGCTTTTATTTCGATTCGCTGAACTACGATCCGCTGAACATTCAATACATGGTGGACCGCTTTGGCGCCGACCGCATTTTGATGGGGTCGGACTACCCGTTCTTGCTGCGGGAAATTCCTCCGGGCGAGGTCATAGACAATGCGCTTTCGCTCACCGAGGAGCAGAAGCGGGCGATGCTGGGCGAAAACGCGCTGCGCTTCCTGAATATGAGCGAGGGCAGGTGAGAGGGAGATGACTACGCATGCGGCTACACCGGAACAAAGATTGCAGGAATTGGGGCTATCGCTTCCGGCCCCACGGCAGGCAGCAGGAAACTACGTAGGCTGTGTCCGCGCAGGCAGCCTGTTGTTTACCGCCGGACAAGGGACAGATGAATACCGCGGCAAGCTCGGCGATGATGTGTCGGTGGAAACAGGCTACATGGCAGCCAGGCAATGCATGCTCAACCTGCTGGCTGTCGTCAAGGCGGAGATCGGCGAGCTGAGCCGCGTAAAGCGGGTGGTGAAAATCCTCGGGTTTGTCAACAGCGCCCCCGATTTTACGGATCAGCCCAAGGTCATGAACGGAGCGTCCGATCTGCTGGTGCAGATTTTCGGGGAGAAGGGGAGGCACGGGCGTTCCGCCGTCGGGATGGCCCAGCTTCCGCACAATAATGCGGTGGAAGTCGAAATGATTCTGGAAATCGAAGAGTAGGAGGCTTTCACATGAGTCAGACTACACAGGCAAATCAGCGAAAGTTGAAGGACGCAAAGCTGTTTATCGACGGAGCATACGTGGACGCGATCTCCGGGGAGACATTTGACACGCTCGATCCCGCGACCAATCTCAAGCTGGCCTCGGTGGCAAATGCGGGCGAAGAGGATGTGAGAAAGGCGATCGAGGTAGCCCAGCGCACGTTTGAAAGCGGCGTCTGGAGCAGGATGCCCGTCGAAGAAAGAGCGAAGATTCTCTGCAAAATGTCCGATCTCGTCATGGAGCGGGTGGAGGAATTGGCGCTGGTGGAGACGCTTGACGTCGGCAAGCCGATCAAGGAGAGCCGCGGCTTTGACATCCCCAGAGCCGCCTGGAATTTGCGCTTTTTCGCCGAAATGGCCAAGTATCTCGTACATGAACATTACGAAATGAACGGCTTCATGTCCTACGCCAAATACGCTCCCGCAGGCGTGACCAGCCTGATCATTCCGTGGAATCTGCCGTTTATGCAGATGACGTGGAAAGCGTCGGCTGCACTGGCGGCGGGCAATACGGTCATCGTCAAGCCCGCCTCCTATACGCCGCTGAGCGCGGTCATGATGGGCGAAATCGCCAACGAGGCAGGCTTGCCGCCGGGCGTTTTGAACATCCTGACGGGGCCGGGCGGAACAGTCGGCACCGCGATGACCACACACCCGCATGTCCGCCGGATATCGTTCGTCGGGGAGACCACGACAGGCAAAACCGTAATGCGGAACGCTGCTAGCCAGCTCATTCCCGTTTCGCTCGAATTGGGCGGAAAATCAGCCAACATCGTCTTTGCGGACGCAGATCTGGATGAGGCGGTGAAAGGGTCGATCGAGGCGATTTTCCGCAACCAGGGCGAAATTTGCCTGGCCGGATCGCGCCTCTTGGTCCAAAAGAGCATCTACGATCAATTCCTGGACAAATTTGTGCAGGCGGTGAAAAAAATCAAGGTTGGCAATCCGCTCGACCCGGATACCGACATGGGGGCGCTTGTCTCCCGCAGCCACCTGGCCACAGTGGATGAATACGTCCGGATCGGACTGTCAGAGGGAGCCAAGCTCGCTTTTGGCGGCAAGCGCATCACCAGTCTGGGGGACGGCAATTTTTACGAGCCGACCGTGCTCTACGATGTGGACAACAAAATGAGGGTAGCCCAAGAGGAGATTTTCGGTCCGGTCATCGTCATCATTCCGTTTGAAACAGAAGAAGAAGCCATCCAGATCGCCAATGACTCCATCTACGGGCTGGCCGGCGTCGTCTGGACGAACGACCTCAGACGCGCTCACCGCGTGGCGGATCAGGTGCAGTCCGGGCTGCTGTGGATCAACTGCTGGTATGTGCGCGATTTGCGAACGCCTTTTGGTGGAGCAAAAGCGAGCGGAATCGGCCGGGAAGGCGGACGGCACAGCTTCGAATTTTATACGGAAGCCAAGACGATCACGATGAAAAGATAGCGGTCGGAAACAACGTGCGGGAGGGATACGGCAATGGACGAGGAAAAAATCAAGCGGCTCGCCGACCATCTGGCGGAGGCGGAGAGAAGCGGCCTGGCTGTCGAGCCGATTACGAAAATAGAGCCGGAGATTTCGGTCGAAGACGCGTATCGCGTGCAGCTTTTGACCGTCGGGCGGAAAGTGAATGCGGGCGATGTGATTACGGGTAAAAAAATCGGTCTAACCTCGCTGGCGATGCAAACCCTGCTCGGGGTAGACCAGCCGGACTACGGCCATCTGCTTGACAGCATGGCTGTGGAAAATCACGGTCACATCTCCTGCAAAAAAGTGCTGCAGCCGAAGGTAGAGGCGGAAATCGCCTTCTTTCTGAAGCGCGACTTGAAAGGCCCGCGCGTGACGGCTCTCGATGTCATGCTGGCGACCGAATATGTGGTCCCAGCACTCGAAGTCGTGGACAGCCGCATCGCCGACTGGAAGATCAAGCTGGAGGACACCGTTGCGGACAATGCGTCCTCCGGCTTCTACGTATTGGGCGGGCGTCCGGTGAAGCCAGACCAGATCGACCTCGTCATGGCCGGCATGGTGCTGTACAAAAACGGCGAAGTTATGAATACGGGTGTGGGCGCGGCGGCATTGGGCAATCCGGCTGTATGCGTCGCCTGGCTCGCCAACAAACTGGCCGAATTCGATATTCCGCTCAAAGCGGGGGAAGTGATTCTATCCGGTGCTTTGTCTGCGGCCATCGCGGCGGAGCCGGGCGATTCGTTCCGCGCCAGGATTGCCCATCTGGGCGAAGTCGGTGTCCGGTTTACAAGCTAAGTGTCAAGGGAGGGAGAGCCATGTCCAGGAAAAAGGTTGCGATCCTTGGATCGGGGAACATCGGCACGGATTTGCTGATGAAGCTGGAGCGTTCCAAATATTTGGAGGTTACGGCGATGATCGGGATCGATCCCGACTCAGACGGACTGTTGCGCGCGAAAAAAGCGGGGTACGAGGTGTTTGACGGAGGGCTGAAGCAGTTTTTGGACAATGCCCCGGAGCTTGCCGACATCGTTTTTGACGCGACTTCGGCGAAAGCGCATATCCGTCACGCCAAGGCGCTCAAGGAGGCCGGAAAGCTTGCCATCGACCTGACTCCGGCAGCAGTCGGCCCGTATGTCGTTCCAAGCGTCAATCTGGGAGAACATCTGCATGAATGCAATATCAATCTGATCACCTGCGGCGGGCAGGCCACGATCCCGATCGTCCATGCGATCCACCGGGTTTGCCCTGTCAGCTATGCGGAGATCGTCGCAGCCATCTCCAGCAAAAGCGCAGGTCCGGGCACCCGTGCCAATATCGACGAATTTACCGAAACGACCGCCCGCGGTCTGGAAGTGATTGGCGGGGCCAAGCAGGGCAAGGCGATCATCATTCTCAATCCGGCCGAGCCGCCGATCATGATGCGGGACACGGTGTACGCGCTGGTGGAGGGCGAGGTGGACGAACAGGCAATAACCGCTTCCATCGAGCAGACCGTTGCCTTTATTCAGTCATACGTGCCCGGCTATCGCCTCCGTACAGAGCCGCTGTTTGACGGCAACCGCGTAACGGTGGTACTGGAGCTGGAAGGCGCGGGAGATTACCTGCCCAAATACGCAGGGAATCTGGACATCATGACTGCGACTGCGGTCAAAGTGGCGGAGGAATTCGCCAAGCCTCACGTCGGGGCGGCGTCTGTCTGAAAGGGAGGGAAGAGAAATGACTGATAAACGGGAGATTCTCGTCACCGAAGTAGCGCTTCGCGACGGAAGTCACGCGATCAACCACCAGTTTACCGTCGAGCAGGTCGTCCGTGTGGCTCGTGCGCTCGACGAAGCAAACGTGCCCTTTATCGAGGTCTCTCACGGAGACGGGCTGGCCGGTTCTTCTCTGCAATACGGCTTGTCGCGTACAAATGAGATGGAATTGATCGAAGCGGCCGTCTCCGTCTGCAAGCAGACGACCATCGGCGTTTTGCTGCTGCCGGGGATCGGCACGATCAAGGATTTGAATGCCGCCGCGAAGCTTGGTGTAGGCATGGCACGGATTGCCACCCATTCCACCGAAGCGGACATTTCGGCACAGCACATCGCCCGTTCCAAGGAGCTGGGGCTTTTAACGGTCGGCTTTCTGATGATGGCCCATATGGCCCCGCCCGCCAAGCTGGCGGAGCAGGCAAAATTGATGGAAAGCTACGGAGCAGATGTCGTCTATATCGTCGATTCCGCAGGAGCGCTGCTCCCCGACCAGGTCGCGGAGCGAGTCCGGGCGCTCAAGGAAAGCCTGGAAGTCCCGGTCGGCTTTCACGCGCACAACAACCTGTCTCTGGCGATGGCCAATACGCTGGCCGCGATCAAGGAAGGCGCTACCCGCATCGACGGCAGTGTCCGCTGCCTCGGGGCCGGGGCAGGCAACACGCAGACAGAGGTGTTCGTTGCCGTGATGGAGCGGATGGGCATCCATACCGGAATCGATCTGTACAAAATGATGGACCTGGCGGAAGACATCGTGGCGCCTCTGATCCAGGTGCCCCAGGAGATTACGAGAAACTCGCTCGTGCTCGGCTATGCCGGCGTCTACTCCAGCTTCCGCCTGCATGCGGAACGGGCGGCAAAGCGCTTCGGGATCGATTCCCGCGACATTTTGATCGAGCTTGGAGCGCGAAAGGCTGTCGGCGGGCAGGAAGATATGATCATCGATGTCGCCGCCGAGATCGCGAAGCGACAGGCAGCGGTTGAAAGCAGATAGGAGGGAAGCGGCATGCTCGCGGAACAAGTATGCAGAGCGCTCGCGCAAAAGCTGGTCGACGCCGAGCTTGGCAAGCAGGAGATCGTGAAATTGACGGCAGAGTATCCCGAGCTGTCCGTTGAGGACGGCTACCTGATTCAGGAAGAGCTGATCAAGCTCAAGAACGAGCAGGGACACAGTGTACTGGCGCTGAAAATGGGCCTGACCAGCCAGGCCAAAATGAAGCAGATGAACGTGCATGAGCCGATCTGCGGCGTCATTTTCGATTATATGGCGATCGACAACGGCATTCTCCCATTGGGCGAGCTGATTCATCCAAAGGTGGAGGCGGAAATCGCGTTTGTTCTGGGCAAAGACATCGCGGGACCGGGCGTCACCGGAGCGCAGGTGCTGGCCGCGACGGAGTATGTGCTGCCGGCGCTGGAGATCATCGACAGCCGGTACAAAAACTTCGAGTTCACGCTTCCCGATGTCATCGCTGACAACACGTCGTCATCCCGGGTCTTTTTTGGCTCCCGCCTGAAAAGGCCGGACGAACTGGAGCTGGACCTCGTCGGAGTGACTCTCTCGATTAATGGACAGATGAAGGACTTGGGGGCGGGAGCCGCTGTACTTGGGCACCCGGCCCACTCTGTCGCGATGCTGGCCAATATGCTGGCAAGAAAAGGGGAGAAGCTCCGGGCGGGGCAGGTCATTTTATCCGGCGGCATTACAGGCGCACATCAGCTGTTTGCAGGTGACGTCGTATCCGCACACTGGGACGGACTGGGCGGTATTGATTTTGTGGTGAAAGAGTAAGCGCTTTGCCTGCTGCGGCGAAGCGGAATGGACACGAGTTTGCGCTGGTTTGGGCGGGCTCGTGTTTTTTGTTTTTTTCTGCGACTAGCCAGTGGCCCGTTCCGGCTCATCTGTATTTTCGTCTGCTTCTTTGCTGTCACTTATACTATAATAAAATGAAATTAGGAATAATGTACTAGGAGAGACAGATCGTGGCTTATATGGTACCGGAAACAATCCCAAGGGGAGCGACGGCTGGAGAGAGAATGTTATTTGAGTGCCTGAAAAACCATTTACCAAGTGATTATATCGTTTACTACGAACCGGAGATACGGGGAAGAAGGCCGGATTTTGTCATAATAGGGCCTGACCTTGGTCTTGTAGTTTTAGAAGTGAAAGATTACAAGAGCAACACCATCTATCAAATAAATAACGATGACTGGATACTGCACAAAGAGGGCGGTGGGATGGTCACAACGAAAAGTCCCTTAAAGCAAGCGAGGGACAATGCCCGTTTGCTTACTGATCACTTGAAAAAAGATCGGAATTTGCTACAGGACAACAGCTCATATTTAAAATTTTCCTACGGCTATGGTACGGTTTTTACCCGCTTAAAACAGGAGTATTTTTTGAAGCATAATCTTTATCATGTGATTGAACCACAGTTTGTTCTTTGCCAAGACGAGGTTGACCCTGATGAGGACGGATTTTCTCCTGAAATACTATTGGAGAAAATACGCGGGATGTTCACTGTTCGCAACACGAAGAGATATATATTGACCAATGAAGACATTCAGGCAATTCGTTTCCACCTGTTTCCCGAGGTTCGAATTGGTGCCAGGTTTACATCACCGGTTCGCCATCAGGACCAACTTCTTTTATCTCTGCACAATATCAAAACAATGGATTTGCATCAAGAGAACCTAGCAAAGCAGTTGGGAGATAAGCATCGTTTAATCCGCGGGGTCGCTGGCAGCGGCAAGACACTTGTCTTGGCTAGTCGAGCCAGGCTGCTTGCGAAAGCACATCCTGATTGGCGAATTCTCGTTCTCTGCTACGGGATTACATTGTCAAAAAGTTTAAAGCAAATGATTGAAAAAATGCTGAATGAACCGGAAGATCTGTATGAGATGATGAATGCCCCAGGAACTCCTTCCGCTGCCAATATAGAGGTTTACAATTTTCATGAATGGCTCACCCAGCATCTGAAGATGAGCGACACTGATATTCCCATCCTTTTGGAAAAGGCGCAGCGTAAAGAAGCGGTCCTTCCGATGTACGACGCAATATTAATCGACGAGGGGCAAGATTTTGAGCCTGATTGGCTGAAATTGTTGTGCCAATGTTTGAACCCGACCACGCAGTCTTTGTTGCTGGTAGAGGATCGCGCCCAATCTATTTTCAGGAGAAAAACGAGTTTGGCTCAAGATGTTGGCCTTGATTTTCGTGGGCGGTCAAAAATACTGACGATTAATTATCGAAATACGGCTCAAATCGTGCAATTTGCTTGGAACTTTTTTCAGGCACACTCCCATCTGCAGAACAAAGTAAAAAGCGGGACGACAGAAGGTGTGGAGATCATTCCTCCGCAGTCAACCAAAAGGAAAGGTCCAGAACCGTTCATTCAACGATTTCAAAACATTCAAGAAGAGATGAACTTTGTTTCCAAGTCCATTAACTTTCTAACACGAGAGAAAAATATACCGTATAGTGAAATTGCCATATTATACCGAGTGAAAAATACCCATCGAGTCTCCTATATTGATGAGATCAAAAACAGTCTGGAACAACACGGGCTGCCGTACACATGGGTTACAGAAAACGCCGAAACGAAAAGAAACTTCTCGCGTGAAGAAAACAAAGTGAAAATATCTACCATAGATAGTGCCAAAGGTCTCGATTTCCGAGCGGTTTTTATCGTGGCAGTCGAAAATATGCCATTCCCGCTGGAAGAAATAGAAGAACGAGAGGTATCACTGCTTTATATAGCCATGACCCGAGCTTTGGAATGGTTATTTTTAACTTACAGTGGCCATTCAACCTTTACGCAATTTTTGGATGAAGTGGCGGAGAAAAAGAAGCTGTCAAACCCGAAGGTAAAAGAGCTAGGATAACGAAATGACCAGCCTCGGAGGTTCCTTTAATGAAAACGATCAAATCAACCAAACGAGCGCTCCGGCGTTTTCTGCTGGAGACGCAAATGCTGCTCGGCAGCCCGGAAACGGAAAAGGGCACCCCCATTGACTCGCCACAAGTCCTGCAAGACCGCGTACGGGACACAATCCGGCGTCTCGAATGTGTACAGATCGATCCGGTGAATGCCGTCCGCCCTAATCAACATCTGGTCTTGGCAGCGCGGATTCCCGGCTACCGGCCAGAGGTTCTGGATGAGCTGCTTCGGGCCGGAGCTTTTTTCGAATACCTGGCGAATGCCGCCTGCATCATTCCGATGGAGGATTACCCGATCTTTGAACCGACTCGCCAGCGGCTGCGCGAGCGCGTGCAGCCTCAGCTCGACCAGTTCAAAGCGATTGCGGACGGCGTCCTGCAAAAGCTGGGCGAGGAAGGCCCGCTGCCGTCCAAAGCATTTGAATCCGATCTGCGGGTCCACGGCTATTGGGACAATGTGAGCGCCAAAACAAAGGCGACGTCTCATGTCCTCAATCTGCTTTTGGATGCGGCGCAAATTGCAGTCGTCGACAGAGAAGGGAACCAGCGCCTGTTTGATCTGTCCAGCCGGATCGTTCCTGGCGAGCTTCAGGGCCGGAAGATGGAAAAAGGAGAGGCCCTAAGCGCGCTCTTGGACAAGTATTTCCGGGCGTACCGGGTATTCGAACCGAGCGATCCGCGGCTGGGCTGGCAGCGGCTGAGTGCAAGCGAACGGCGGGAGGCGATTGATCGGCGTATTCATGCGGGTGACGTGGTGCGAGTAGAGGTGGAGGGACTTGCCAAGCCGTATTTTATCCTCGCTTCTGACAGCGGCCGCCTCTGTTCTCACATCGAAGCAGAGCAGGACGGGATTGCCGATGACGACAAAGACATTTCCGTTTACTTCCTGCCGCCACTGGACAATTTGTTATGGAGCCGCAAGCGGCTGGAAGACCTGTTTGCATTTGAGTATCGCTGGGAAATTTATACGCCGGCCGCAAAGCGCAAGTACGGTTATTACGCGATGCCGATACTGGCGGGAGACAGGCTGATCGGCCGCATGGACCCCCGGCTGGATAAAAAAAGCCGCCATTTGACGGTTCAATTGCTGCAAATCGAACCTCATGTAAAATTCACCGGACCACTGAAAAAACAGGTATTGAACGCTTTGCAGACTTTCGCCGTCAGCCATGGCGCAGATACCTTCTCCATTGAACAGACAAGGCTGAAATAGACAAGCGTCTCTTCGTCATGCATGCTTTCTCGCTCAAAAATAAAAAGGAACGGCTCTGCTCAAAACCGCAAACCAGCAATTAATTCCACAACAGGAAATAAAATCTGAAAAACCATGACAAATGTCATATCCTCAAGTTGACGTTTATGACTACAGTGAACAGGATGCGCTTTCTATAATGAAAGTAAGAAAAATTTGCGCCCTACGTTCCTGAACGTTTTCTAAGCGTCAAATCGAGGAGGCAATACGCAATGCACGAATCCAACATAGCTACTCTGAAAAAGAATGTCGCCCCCTATGAGAAGAACGATACGAAGTCGAGTATCAGACAGCTTTTCAACACCCTGGTTCCTTTTTTGTTGTTATGGTTCGCAGCGTATCAAAGCCTGGCCGTTTCGTATTGGCTGACGCTTCCTCTTTTGATTATCGCTGCCGGATTTGTGATTCGGACGTTCATTATCTTTCATGACTGTTGTCACCAGTCGTTCTTCAAGAATCGCCTGGCGAACGATATACTTGGCACCATTACAGGTGTGATCACGCTCTGTCCGTATGAGCAGTGGAAGCATAGTCATTCGATCCACCATGCGACGAGCAGCAACCTCGACAAACGGGGTGTCGGCGACATCTGGATTCTCACCGTCGAAGAATACCTGTCGTCCCCGCTGTGGCTCCGGATCGCTTATCGGATCTACCGCAATCCGTTTGTCATGTTTGGGCTCGGTCCGATCTACGTCTTCGTGCTCCAGTACCGTTTTAACCGCAAAGGAGCGAGAGCCAAGGAACGGATGAACACGTATTTGACCAATGTTGCCATCATCGCGCTGTATGCACTGATGATTTGGGCGGTGGGCTGGCAAGCGTTTCTGCTCATCCAAGGCCCGATCTTCTTCATCTCCGGCCTGCTCGGCATCTGGCTGTTTTACGTGCAGCATCAATTCGAGGATTCCTACTTTGAAAACGAGGAAGAGTGGAGCTACGTGAAAGCGGCCGTGGAGGGGAGCTCCTATTACAAGCTGCCCAAGCCATTGCAATGGATCACGGGAAACATCGGGTTTCACCACGTCCATCATTTAAGTCCGAAAGTTCCGAACTACAATCTGGAGAAGGCGCATAATGCCACGCCTCCGCTGCAAAAGGCCACAACGATTACACTTGCCACCAGCTTGAAATCGCTTCAGTTCCGGCTGTGGGATGAGCGCAACAAGGCGTTTGTCAGCTTTAAGGAGATCAAGGACTTGCTGGATAAAACAGGATCTGCTCCAGAGCCGTTGCCAAGAAGAAGTCCCAGTCTGGAAGGAAAATAAACCTGCGAAAACCTTTCTCTTCATATACACTTAATGTAGACAGTGTAGTGGAAAAGGTGGGCGATCATGCAGAAGTGGTATCAAATTCTTCACAAAAACACCGGTCTTAGCCCTTATGTGTGGGTCGTCTTTTATATCCTTCCGTTCTATTTCATCTTCCGCTCCTCCTCTACACTTGAGGTTGTGAGCGGAATTGTGATGATTCTCGTGTTCTTTGTCTGCTACGTGTTTTCGTTTCTCTCCAAGGGATGGCTGATCTACTTCTGGACGAGTGTGCAAATCATCATTTCCATCACGATGACGCTGCTGTTCGGCTATGTATATTTCTCGCTGTTCCTGGCGTTTTTTATCGGGAATATTCAGAACAAGGTCGGTTTTTATACGCTGTACTCGATTCATCTCGTCAGTACCGTGGTCACGATCAATCTCGGGTTTATCATGAAAAACGCGCAGATGATCAACCAGCTGCCGTTTGTGCTTGTCAGCATGATCGCCGTGATCCTCCTTCCCGTCACCACCTACAACCGGAACAAGCGGGAAAAGCTGGAGGGACAGCTGGAGGACGCCAATAAGCGGATATCGGAGCTGGTCAAGCTGGAGGAACGCCAGAGGATCGCACGCGATCTGCACGATACGCTTGGACAGAAGCTCTCTTTGATCGGGTTGAAATGCGATCTGGCGGGCAAGCTGATCAGCAAGGACCCGGACCGGGCGAAAGTTGAAATCAATGAAGTTCGCCAGACGGCGCGGATCGCATTGAAGGAAGTCAGGGAAATGGTAACCCAGATGCGCGGTACGCGGCTTGAGGAAGAGATGTTTCGCATCAAGCAGATTCTCGAAGCGGCCCAAATTGATTTTCAGCTAGAGGGCGACCCCAACTTGACGAAAACCTCCCTGATGACCGAGACGGTGCTCTCGATGTGCATAAAGGAGGCAGCGACGAATGTGGTAAAGCACAGCAGTGCGTCAGCCTGTTCGGTCGTAATCGAGCCATCGCGGACCGATCTGGTGGTCAAAGTGAAGGACGACGGGATCGGCATCGCCGACGAGTCGGCTTGCTACCGCGGAAACGGTCTGCGGGGCATGCGGGAGCGGCTCGAATTCGTAAACGGGAGCATGGAAATTGTTTCAGACGGCGGGACGACGATCGTCCTGCGTGTGCCAAACGTCTTCAAACAACCGGAAAAGGAGGCGGGGATATGATTCGGATCGTCATTGCCGAGGACCAGCGGATGCTGTTGGGTGCTCTTGCGTCCCTGCTCGATTTGGAAGAGGATATGAAGGTCGTTGGCAGAGCCAGCAATGGCGAGGACGCTGTGAAGCTCGTCCATCAGCATCAGCCGGATATTTGCATCATGGATATTGAGATGCCGGTGAAGAGCGGGCTGGATGCGGCGGAGGAGCTGAAGACATCCGGCTGCAAGGTCATGATCCTCACCACGTTTGCCAGAGCCGGATATTTTGAGCGTGCATTAAAAGCGGGAGCGGACGGCTATCTGCTGAAAGACAGTCCCAGCGAGGAGCTGGCCAGCTCGATCCGCAGCATCATGGCGGGCAGACGCATCTACGCGCCGGAGCTGATGGATGAGGCGTACGGTCAGGAAAATCCGTTGACCGAGCGTGAAAAGGAAGTCCTGCTGCTGATCGCCGACGGCAAAAATACGAAGCAAATCGCGAGCCAGTTGTACCTGACAACAGGGACGGTCCGCAATTACATCTCCGTCATCCTGGATAAGCTGGGGGTCAGCAACCGGATCGAAGCGATTATGCATTTCAAGGAGAAGGGCTGGTTTAAATAACCGGCCAAAGCGGATATTTCATGAATACGGTATGGACCAGACACCGGAGCGGGAGCCGGTGTCTTCTTTTTTTGGCAAGGCGTCCATTGACAAAGAAAAAACGGTGGTTTACTATATCGTTAATGGATATATCCTGAATGGATGCATTGAAAATGGATATACGATAGGAGGTGCTTTCTTGTCGCGGAATAATACGTTTGCCACAGAGCAGCTTACCGACTCTGCTTACTATATCCTGTTGTCCCTGCTCACTCCCAGGCATGGTTACGGCATTATGAAATACGTGGAGGAGCTGACAGAGGGAGAGGTTACGATCGGACCGGCGACCCTGTATACGCTGATAAAAAAAATGCAGGAAGCAGGCTACATCGTTCTCGGCGAAGGCGAGGACGAACGGCGAAAAACCTACACTGCCACAGAAAAGGGAAGGACCATCATCGAAGGCGAGATCAACCGGCGTTCCAGGATGGTGGATCACGGGAAAGCAGCATGGAAATCAGCGACGGAGGGGATCAATCATGAATAGGACAGGCAAAACGCGCTACATGAGTTCGATGGGCCTCGCATTTGCCGAGGAAAAGGAAATGAAAAAGCTTGGCGAAATGGCTGAGCAGGGGTGGCTGCTTGAATCATTTGCCTTCTTGGGGTACAGGCTCCGGAAGGGTGAAGCGCAAAAACTGCAATACAGCCTGGACGTCCATGAACTCAAGCCGTCAGAACAGAACGAGTACTTTGAGCTGTTCGAAGCGGGCGGCTGGTCCCACGTTTGCACGCAAGGGAAACTTCATATCTTTTCAGCGCCTCCCGGAACAGTGCCGATTTACTCGGATAAAAACACGATGTATGAAAAGTACAATCGGGTAATCGGTGTCTGGAGGATGCTCGCTGCGGTTTTCGTCATTTTCAGTATCGTTTTCCACCTGATCTACCGTCAGATTGTCGAAGCGCAGGGGATTACACTGTTGTCAAATGTGTTTCTCGTTCTGGCGACACTGTGCTTTGCTTTGGCTGTCCCTTCCCTGATGACATTTACGGCGTTTCTTGTCAGGCGCAGGAGATTCCGATAAAGCAGGCATTAAAGACACCAGACCGGTACGGTTTTTCTCCATACATGCTGATCGTGGTATTTTCATGGTAAGGCGGGGTATCCTACCAAATAATGTGTTTTTTCGGCAGACAGCAATGGCCACAATCTGGACGGAATATCAACCGCAGCCATCAGATCAGTCAAAGGAGCAAAAACATGAATCTGACACCTGAGCAGCGCGTTACTTTGCATGGCTTCAACAATCTCACCAAGTCGTTGAGCTTCAACATGTACGATATTTGCTATACAGAAACGAAAGAAGAGCGCGAAGCCTATCTGGCGTATATCGATGAGCAGTACAATGCCGACCGGCTAACGACGATTTTGAACAACGTAGCAGAGATTATCGGGGCCCACGTTTTGAATATCGCAAAACAGGATTATGTTCCCCAGGGAGCGAGTGTGACTTTTCTTGTATCGGAAGGCCCTGTCGTAGAAGTCCCTGAGGAGTCATTCGAGGAATCGCCGGGCCCCCTCCCTGAATCTGTCGTCATGTCGCTGGACAAGAGCCATATTACCGTTCATACGTACCCGGAGTACCACCCGGATGAGGGGATCAGCACATTTCGCGCCGATATTGATGTATCTACCTGCGGGGAAATCTCGCCGTTGAAGGCGCTCAACTACCTGATCCACTCGTTTGATACGGACATCATGACGATTGATTACCGCGTAAGAGGCTTTACGAGAGATATTTGCGGCCACAAGCTGTTTATTGATCACGACATCAGCTCGATCCAAAATTACATACCGGATGAAGTAAAAAGCTTGTACCACATGATCGACGTCAACGTGTACCAGGAGAATATTTTTCATACAAAATGCAAGCTGAAAAATTTTGACCTGAACAACTACCTGTTCGGACGGACAAAGGAGCAGTTGAGCGAGCGGCAACAGGAGGAAATAACCAATCGTTTGACAATCGAGATGGATGAGATTTTTTACGGAAAAAACATCCCGGCCAATGGAATATAAACTCATAAGTTAATCAGAAGAATGGATGAAAAACTCCCAGTCTGTTTTCAATCCGGTGATGGAGCAGGTTGGGAGTTTTCAGCGACGGCTGTACTTTTTCATGTTGCGTTGAGCCAGCACGATGTATTTGTCCAACTTCTGACTCAGTTCAATGACGGCTTCATCCTGAAGTCCCTTGTTTTTGACCAAATGAAGCAGTTGTTTTTTTAAGTCCTCAATGATTTTACTAATCTTTACTTCATCTGTTGTATCCATATCGTCACTCTTTACAGTTTTAGATTTGGAGGTTTTGCCTGTTTTCATCTCGCTAATTTGGTTAAACTTGCAACAAAATGAGACGTTTCTTTTCTGCGTGGCGAAATGAGGAATGTCTCTTTCATTTTTTCATTGATACATCGAGCGGTCATAGGATCATCCCCTTTACAGAAATAAATGCATCTTCTTTGCCAGTATACAAGCCGTCGCACATTTATTTACAAAAATTGGAGATGGGTGATTGTTTACAATATTCGACGAGAATCTACAAGGGAGTAAATCAAAAAGGAACGCATTGACAAGCGTTCCGTAAAAAGATAGTTGAATGAATAACCTAGGTGCCGCCCAACAATCGGTACTACATTAGCAGGAAGAGGGACAACAATTCTCGTCTACTTTCCCGGTTTCTACCCTATATATAAAAATAAAGTAAAACTCCCTCAGTTATTGGTACACCGAGGGAGTTTTACCTACATTCTACGGAACGTTCGACAATCGTTTCGTCTAAAAACTGTTTCGCATTAATAACCTGGGTCTGCTACATTTTTAACAATCGGTGCAGAATTGGCAGGAGGGGAAACGACAATTTTCCCCGCGGTGAACGAGCCTACCGTTACCATCAGGGCTAGAGATAAGAACATAGTCATCAGTGCTTTTTTCATTTCACTTTCCTCCCTACTTCCTAATTTTACCTGTAATACTATTATACACATTGCTTAGTTCCGTGACATATTGAATGTCAATAGATATGGAATTTTTCGAGAAAAAGGAGAAGATGTCATTTATGCATTTCATGATCTCCTCAAGCGCATAAATCTCTCCGTATGCTCAGGCTTTTGATGAAGCTTTCCATTCCTTCGGGAATCAATCCGGTTTGTACCTGGTAGGAGCCTTTTCTCTGGTAATATATCCCTAGTGACAAATGCTTGTAGGGTGTCTCTACTTTTCTTGGCAGTAGGTCCTTCTCTTTTTTTATTAACTCGGTGATTTTATCCAAGTTTCCGGTCTCTAAATAAATATCAAGCAACTCGTTCGCCATATGGATTCTGTTTTCTTGTGCCAGCTCCCACAAGTACGTTTTCAACATTGGGATCGCTTCGTCATACTCTTTCTTTCTTACCTTGGTAGCGGCACGATTGATCTTGGTCGAGTCGCTAACAAAGTCGTACTCAAATTTTTCAAATACATCCAGATGTTTTTCTACGGCATCAAATTGATCCAGGAAGTAGTAGGAGTTGATCATAGCCAGATAAGCTCTAGCTTTGAGCTCAGTATCATTCGTTTCCAGTGCAAGACCCGATTCGCATAATTTGATACATTGCTTGTATTTTTTGATTGCAAAGGCTTGGAGCGCCATTCTGAAGTAATAATTAATTTTTTGTTCTTTGGAAAGAAACTCAATATAATGTAATATCTCTTCTCCATCTTTATAGGATTCGTCCATGCGCTTCAGATCAAGGCGCTCGATCATATAGGTTTGCAGCAATCCCTTTGCAATAAATAGAGGGATTCCTCGTTCGCGAGAGTATCTCACAATCAATTTAAACAGCGCTAATTTCGAGTCAGTATCGGTAAGGGTATCAGCTAGATCGTACAGTTGCTCAATTGCAGTATTAGTATCTTCTAGAGGCGATTCGAGGAGTTTCAGAGCCACCTTTGAAATCAATGTCTGGTTCGAAAAACGAATGACCTCCAATAAAAGCTCACGTAGCACATCGACCCGCCGCTCTACTTCGATGTATTGCTCGACTATTTCCGGAAAGGGGATTCCCAGAACATTTGCAATGGGTTTGATCGTTCTGAGTTCAGGGCGTTTCGTGTCGCCCAATTCTATTTTTGAAATTACACCTTTGTGAACTCCGGATAGATTGGCAAGTTGTGTGATAGTCAGTTGTTCCCGTTCACGGTATCTCTTTATCATATCACCGATGGTCGTATAGTGAAGTACGCCTACACTGTCCCCCATGATACTTTCACCTTCCGATTATACCTTTTGATTTCCTGATTTTTCCCATTTATGAAAATAGCACATTTCTCATAATTTGTAAAATTTTATAAAGTTCTTTTATCCTATGCAAAGCCACAACTCCCTCAACGCTTGATCCACAATTTCGAAAAGTCTACCCAGCTGAACGACTCAATGGACAATCCTTTCAGTGCAGGGTGATAGCGTGCTTCTTTCTGCTTGTGAAAGCCGTACAGGAGCCAGTTTTCATCCCGGATCAGCTGCTCGATTCGGTCGATGATCCGTGCTCGCTCCGCTTCCTCAAGCAGCGCTTTGGCTTTTGCCAAGGAGGTTTCCGGGTAACGGGCCTGTTTGCTTTTTTCCGGCAAGAAGCTGTCGGCCGGTGCTGCATGGCGATAGTCGAACCACAATCACAAATAGCAAATGCATCTCCTCCCTTGTAAATCAATGGGGGAGTTTTTCCTTTAAGGAGTTCAATAAAGGTGAAAACAAAAGAAAACGGAAGAAATCACGAGAATGATAGAACTAAAACAGCAAAAAGAAGATATTTTAGTATATTATCGAATTAGCATTTTACCGTAATAAAGTATACACTCTTAAACGTGAAGCACTTAAAAATGTTTATAACTACTAAACACGGTCCATTATTCAGGGGGTATACAAGATGAAGAAAATAGGAGCACTGTGGCTGGCATGCGGGATCATCCTCTCGCTGATCACCGGATGTTCCGGCGCCAATTCCGCCAATGGGGACGACAAGACGTTGGTGATCGGGATTGACGACAAGTTTGCGCCGATGGGTTTCCGCGATGAGAAAAACGAGATTGTCGGCTTTGATATTGATTACGCGCGGGCGGCAGCAGAAAAGATGGGCTACAAGGCGACCTTCCAGCCGATTGATTGGAATGCGAAGGAATCAGAGCTGAACAGCGGACGCATTGATCTGATCTGGAATGGATATACAATTACGGACGAGCGAAAACAAAAGGTGCTGTTCACCAAGCCTTATCTGAAAAATGCGCAGGTGGTAGCGGTTCTGGCGAAATCCGATATCAGCAAGCTGGACGACCTGACAGGGAAAAAGGTCGGCCTGCAGGCCCAGTCTTCTGCCGCCGATGCGCTGAATGCAAGCGCGATTAAGGACAAGCTGAACAGCGTCACGGAATTCAAAGACAATGTACTGGCGCTGAGCGATTTGAAGATCGGCCGCGTCGATGCGGTCGTCATCGACGAAGTGGTGGCGCGCTATTACATGTCCAAGGAAAAAGACACCTTCAAACTGCTGGATGAAAGCCTGGCGCCTGAAGAGTACGGAGTCGGCGTGAAAAAAGGAAACGAACAGCTGCTGGAGCAGCTTCAAAAAGCGCTCGATGCCATGAACCAGGACGGTACGGCAGCAAAGATTTCCGAGAAGTGGTTTGGCGAGGACAAGGTTTTAAAATAATAGGGAAACCGGATTGTTTTTCAAATCCGGTTTTGCCATTTGTACGAACGGAAGATTTCGCGCAGTCATGTTTCTTCAAGGGAAAAAGAAGGCGGGCTGCGTATCGCAAGGAGCCAATCAAAGATGAACATCGATTATCTAATCAATATTACGGTGCCGATGCTGGAAGGGGCACAGATGACGGTTTTGCTGTTCTTCATCGCGATCATCGCGTCTTTGCCGCTCGGCTTTGTACTGACGCTCATGGCAAACAGCAAGAGCAAGCCGCTTGCCTGGTTTGCCCACACGTATATATACGTGGTCAGAGGAACGCCGCTGCTGTTGCAACTGCTGTTCATCTGCTTCGGGCTGCCGATCATTCCCGTCATCGGCGACTACCTCGTCATGGATCGCTTCGTCGCCGCTTGTCTCGGCTTCATCCTGAACTACGCGGCCTATTTTGCCGAGATTTTCAGAGGCGGGCTGCTGGCGATTGACAAGGGGCAGTATGAGGCTGCCCAGGTGCTCGGCTTGAACAGATGGCAAACCACTACCAAGATTATTGTTCCGCAGATGGTTCGCGTCGCACTGCCGGCGATCGCCAACGAGTCGATTACGCTGGTCAAGGATACGGCGCTTTTGTATGCCGTGGCTGTGCCCGAGCTGCTCTATTTCGCGCAGACCGCCGTCAACCGCGACTTTACCATCGCTCCCTTTTTCATAGCCGGCATTATCTATTTGCTCATGGCTTTCGTATTGACACTGTTTTTCAAATCGCTGGAGCGACGGTTCAAATTTGAGTAAGGGACTGGAGACGAATGGGGATCATCGAAGTAACCAATTTGAAAAAATCATTCGGTACGCTGGATGTGCTGAAGGATGTTACCTTTGAGGTCGGCAAAGGCGAGGTCGTCGCTGTGATCGGTCCGTCCGGCTCGGGCAAGAGCACCATGCTCAGAAGCCTTGTGAACCTGGAGCAGGTGAACGGCGGGAGCATCGCTGTGGAAGGCGAGTACCTCGTAAAGGACGGCGTTTATGCAAATCCTCAGGGGATCAAGCGCATCACATCGAAAATGGGGATGGTATTTCAGCACTTTCACCTCTTTCCCCATCTGACGGTACAGGAGAATCTTGAGCTGGCTCCCCGGCTTGTGAGGGGAGAGCCGGCAGAAGAGAGTCGCCGCAAAAGGGATGAGCTCCTGCGGAAGGTAGGCCTGACCGACAAGAAAGAGGCGTATCCGGCCAAGCTGTCAGGCGGCCAAAAGCAGCGGGTGGCGATCGCCCGGGCGCTGATGATGAATCCGGCCATCATGTTGTTTGACGAGCCGACTTCCGCCCTCGATCCCGAGCTGACAGGCGAGGTGCTGCAGGTGATCAAGCAGTTGGCCGAGGAACATATGACGATGGTCGTGGTCACGCACGAAATGGGCTTTGCCAAAGAGGTGGCGGACAAAATCGTCTTCATGGACAACGGCGAGATCGTCGAATCGGGCTCGCCGGACGAGCTGTTCCACAATGCCAAACACGAGCGGACAAAATCGTTCCTGCACCGGTCATTAAAGTAGCGGCTATTGTAAAATCCGCTCAATCTCAGGGCAACATGGCTGGAACTTTTACCCCGGAGATGGTAAAATTTCAGACATATGGCACAAGAACCTTGAGGTGAAAAGTAGATGGAGCAAAACGACAAATCGAGCGTTGCCGGAGCAGGAGAAGAAGTGAAAAAGGTAAGTCTGGCCGAAGCCGCAAAGCGCATGCTGGAGCAGAAGAAGCAAGCGCAGCAAGGTGCGAAAGGCCAACAGAAGCATCAAGCGGCGGGCAATCAAATGATGAAGAGCCAGCAAACAAAGAAAATCAGCAATCAGCGCAGAAAAATGGGCGTATAAGGAACAAAATAAAGTTTGACAAGGTCAGTTGGGAAACCAACTGGCTTTTTTTATGCACAATTTCGGATTGCGAAACAAAAAAACGAGAAGAATTGAAAGGACTGGAAGGATTCACTAATGTGATAGAGAAGAATAGAAAATTGTCAAAACCTTTACACATTTCGAGGAAGAGAGGAACCTTCCATGAAATATAAAACGAAGCTGCTGATTGGCTTTGGCTTCTTGCTAGTGCTCATGCTGGTGCTTTTGGGCACCATTTCCAATGCGCTGACACACCTGACTCAAAACATCAATGAGATAGTCGATGACAGGTACATGAAGCTGAAAGCGGCCAATAATATGCAAAATCATGTCAACAACATGAGCAGACTGGTAGCCGGGATCGTCATCGATGAAACGCCGCAGAGCATTAATAAAGACAAGCGGGCTTTGGAAGAATCGATTAGCAAAGCGTCCGCCGCATTCGATGTCCTCACGCAAAAAACGGAACATGACCGTACAAAGGTATTGCTGAGCCAAATTGCATCCGAATATCAAATCTATACGCAATTGTCCAGAAGGATCAGCGAGCTGGCAGAAGCCGGACAGAAAACAGAGGCGATCGCCCTGATCAACGCTGATATGAAAGGTCAGAAGGACGAGCTATTCCATATGATCGACAACGTAAAGGCCCTGCAGGAATCGCTCCTGGACGACGCTTACGACCGCTCCATGGAACAGTACGAGTTTATCAAAAAGCTATCCTTTTACCTGATGATCTTCGGACTGCTGTCGGGGAGCGCTGTAACGGCCTGGGTCATACGAGGGATCAGCAAAAATCTGACGGGAATCACTTCCATTATTTCGTCAGTCGGGTACAGGTCAACGGACAAGTTCCCGCGCATTCCCGTCACGAGTCGGGATGAGATCGGAGACATAGCCAGAGCTTTTAATGAAATGGCCCAGACGCTGGAAGAGCATGCCGAGCAGGAAAAAGAATTCACGTTGGCCATGCAGGAGCACAGCTGGCTGAAGACACAGCTCGCCGATATCACAGCCACCTATCAAGGCGTGCACGACATCAATAAGCTGGCGGAGCTGTTGATTCGGAAGATTACCCCCTTGGTCGGAGCGAGTTACGGCGTATTTTACATCAGGGAAGGACAGTCCGATCATTGGCGTTTTGTAAAGGCGGGCACTTTCGCGAGGGATTCACAAGAAATCGGGAGCCTTGCTTTTGAGGAAGGCGAAGGGCTGGTAGGGCAGTGCGCAGTGGAGAATAAGGTCATCCAGATCTCCAAGCTGCCGGAGCATTACGTGAAGATTTCATCCGGACTGGGCAGCTCGGCCCCCAGTTCGCTCATCCTGGTGCCGGTCTCACACGAAGGACAAGTGCTGGCTGTTCTCGAGCTCGCTTCGTTTCTCCCGTTTACGGAGCTGCAAAGAAATCTGCTGGAGGAAGTCGCCGGTACGATGGGAACCGCCATCAACAGTATTTTTGTTCACATGCAGGTCCGCAAGCTGCTGAAGGAGTCACAGACGTTGACAGAAGAGTTGCAAAGCCAGTCCGAGGAGCTGCAGCTGCAGCAGGAAGAGCTGCGCAGCATCAACGAAAAGCTGGAGGAACAGTACAAAAATTCCGAGTTGAAAGCCAGAGAGCTGGAGAAGGTGAAGGAAGAGCTGGAGAAGCAGGCCGAGCAGGTACAAAAGGCATCACGGTACAAGTCCGAATTCCTCGCCAACATGTCCCATGAGCTGCGAACGCCTTTAAACAGCCTGCTGATCCTGTCGCAAATCCTGTCCGAGAACAAGGAGAAAAACTTGACAGACAAGCAGGTGGAATATGCCACCACCATTTTTACCTCAGGGAAAAACCTGCTTACCTTGATCAACGAAATTCTGGACCTGACCAAGGTCGAATCGGGAAAAATGGAGATCAACAGAGGCGAGGTGTCGATCAAGTCGATTGCCATTTATGCCGAACGCGGTTTTCGGCCGCTCGCCATTCAAAAAGGACTCGGGTTTTCCGTAGAGATTGCTGACGATGTGCCAGACAAACTATGGGCCGATGAGCAGCGCCTGCAGCAAATCATCACCAACCTGCTGTCCAATGCGTTTAAATTTACGTCTCAAGGCGAGATTCGCCTCAAGCTATCGCGGGAGGAAATCGACGACATTGCGTACGTCTCCATCGCGGTACAAGACACGGGAATCGGCATACCTGCGGAAAAACAGGAAATTATTTTTGAAGCGTTTCAACAAGCTGACGGTACCACCAGCCGCAAGTATGGAGGGACGGGGTTGGGACTTTCGATCAGCCGGGAGATGGCCAAGCTGTTGGGCGGCTTCATCCAGGTGGAGAGCGTCGAAGGGATGGGAAGCACGTTTACCCTGTATCTGCCGATTGAGGAGCAAATCAGTACCGGCTCCGACCCCTATTCCCTGCCGCCAGTCGCGGCGGGGATGACCGCGGCGGAGGATCAGCCGCCTGTCAGTGTTGATGGCGAAGGGCTGATCGGGAAAAAGGCACTGGTGGTCGACGATGACATGCGAAATATATTTGCGTTGACCGCCGCTTTGGAAGAGCGCAAAATGACGGTCATCTATGCGGAAAATGGAAGGGAAGGCATCCAGGCTCTGGAGGACAATCCCGACGTCGACATCGTGCTGATGGATATCATGATGCCGGAAATGGACGGGTATGAAGCTATCGAAGCGATCCGCAGAATGCCTTCGATGGAGAAGCTCCCGATCATCGCCCTGACAGCCAAGGCGATGAAGCACGACAGGGAAAGATGCATCGAAGCAGGGGCTTCCGACTACATCAGCAAGCCAGTTGAAATGGAACAGCTGATCTCGCTTATGCGAGTATGGCTGTACAGTCCAATGGAAGGAAAGGAGTGAGTATCCATTCTTGGCGAAAGTCATCCGGATCTGAAACCAGACGAATTTGAAGAATTGGAGAAGATCGAGATCAACCTGCTGCTGGAGGGAATATACCGTCAGTATGGATACGATTTCCGAAATTACAACTACTCATCGATCCGGCGCCGGATTTGGCACCGGATACGGATCGAACAAGTCCCCACGATCTCAGCCCTGCAAGAAAAGGTGCTGCATGACCCGAAGATGATGGATAAGCTGTTATCGGACTTTTCGATTAACGTCACGGAGATGTTTCGCGATCCGCTCTTTTTTCTCGCATTTCGGCAAAAAATTGTGCCTGAGCTGCGGAGACTTCCGTTTATTCGAATATGGCATGCTGGCTGCTCTACCGGACAAGAGGTTTTTTCGATGGCCATTCTGCTGCATGAAGAAGGACTGTTGCCGAAAACGAGGCTGTATGGAACCGACATCAATGAAAAGGTGCTGCAAAAAGCGAAAAAAGGCATCTTTCCGATACAAAAAATGCAGCAGTACACAAAAAACTATATGCGTGCCGGGGGGAAGCGGGCTTTTTCCGAATACTACAACGTGATCAATGGTTCCGTCCAGTTTAAGCCCTTTTTGATGGATAACATGGTATTTGCCCAGCACAATTTGGTTACGGACCGTTCCTTCAATGAGTTCCACGTCATTATTTGCCGCAATGTCATGATCTATTTCAATGAGACTCTTCAGAACCACGTTCACAAGTTATTTTATGAAAGCCTTTGCGCCAATGGTTTTCTCGGTCTTGGGGATAAGGAAGGAGTTGTATTTACAACCCATGCGAACTGCTACGAGGAAGTTTTCGGAACGGAAAAGCTTTATCGCAAATTGCCATGACCCTTTTGCAAGCATGCTTGTCAAGCAAAGTGAGGGAGCGGGGGAGCCGGAAGACAAGGTGAATATCCTGCTCGTGGATGATCGGAGAGAGAACTTGCTGTCGCTGGAGGCCGTGCTTGATTCTCCCAGGTATCATCTCATCTCTGTCCAGTCCGGAGAAGAGGCGCTTCGCTGGGTACTGAAGGAGGACTTTGCCTGCATCCTTCTCGATGTGCAGATGCCGGGGATAAACGGCTTTGAGACAGCGAAGCTGATCAAGCAGCGGGAGCTGTCGAGGCATATTCCCATCTTGTTCATCACGGCGATCAGCAAGGCGACCGAGCACGTCGTCCAAGGATACGAAGCAGGAGCGATTGACTACATTTTCAAGCCGTTTCACCCGGACACTTTGCGCATGAAGGTAGAAGGATTTATCCAATTGTACCGGAAGCAGAAGCAGATCGAGTACCAGCGGGAAATGCTCCGCATTCGCACGCTGGAGCTTCAGGAAGCGAACAAGAGCCACCAGCACACCATGCTGGAGCTGCAAAAAAGCGAAGCGCTTTCCCGGACGATCGTCGAAACGTCTGCCGACACCATTCTTACCTTTGATCAGGAGAGGATTGTTTTATCTGCAAACCCGATCATCGAGAGCATGTTTGGCTATCGGGTGGAGGAGGTTGTCGGAAAGCCGATCGGCCTTTTGCTATCCGCTCTCGGAGGGGCCGATGAGATTCCGGTAGACAATATCGTGGAAACTGTTGCCGGCAGGAAGGATAAAAGTGTCTTTCCGGTTGATGTGCAGATCAGGAAGGCGACGATTCAGCAGAAGCACGTCTACGTTTGTTCGATTCGGGATATTACGGAGAGAAAGCAGCTGGAGATTGAGCGGAAACAGCATTACCAGCACCTGGAGGCACTGGTGAGCGAACGGACACAGGAGCTGGTGCTCTCGCAGGAGCTGTTTCAGAAGATTTTCCAGTCGAGCCCCTGTCTGATCGCGATCCGGTCATGCAAGGACCGCAGATATATCGATGTCAACAAGAGCTGGCTGGCTTACACCGGCTATGATTATCAGGAAGTAAAGAATGTCTCTGAAGACCGGCTCGTTTTGGCGGGGGACTTGCGCAAACGGGAGCGGGCCATCGATCTGGAGGACGCGATCCGAAACGAAAAAATTACGTACATGACAAGAACGGGTGACATCCGGGAAGGATTGTTGTCTACCGAGACGATCAAAATTCAGGGTGAACGGTGCATCCTTAGCGTGGTCACCGATATTACCGAGAGAGTCTATTTGGAAAAAGAGATCGCTCGCCTGGATCGCTTGCATCTGATCGGCGAGATGGCAGCCGGGATTGCCCACGAGATCCGCAATCCGATGACGACTGTCCGGGGATTTTTGCAGTTGGAAAAAGGAAATCAGGAGAAAGGGTCGCTCCAATACGTCGATATTATGATTACCGAGCTGGATCGTGCCAATACGATCATTACCGAATTTCTTACTCTCGCCAAAAACAAGACAAGCGATCTGAAAAAGCAGCATTTGTTCCATACGATTGAACCGCTGCTGCCGCTCGTTCAGGCGGAAGCGGCTCTGAGCGGAAAAAACATGCAGACGATGCTGGAGGATTGTCCCGAGCTTTATTTGGATGGCAAAGAAATTCGCCAGCTTTTCCTCAATCTGGCATTGAACGGGCTCGAAGCGATGGAGCGTGGCGGCACCTTGACCATCAAGACATATGTGCAGGGCAGAGAAGCTGTTTTGGAAGTCGCGGATCAAGGACCTGGAATCCCGGAAGACCTTTTGGACAAAATCTGGACTCCGTTCTTTACGACAAAGGCGGAAGGCACCGGCTTGGGGCTGGCTGTTTGCTACAGCATCGCAAACCGGCATCAGGCGCGAATTGATGTGGAGACAAGCAAAGAAGGCAGTACGTTTTATGTCCATTTTCCGATACCTGATTAATATACAGGCAAGGCCGGAAGAGACCGCTCCATTTGGCCCGACTGCCGCCATGGAGCGCTGCAATGCGGGCCGGGAGAGGCACACGTCCAATATGGTTTGCTTGCCATAGTGAAAAACCGTCCCACTCTAAAGTCTGGGACGGTTTTTTCGTCAGGTGGAACGTACTGGCATTTCGGACAGGGCTTGCTCTCGCAACACATGCTTCATGACTTTTCCCAGTCCGTTTTTAGGGAGGTCAGCGACAAACACCACCTCGGGGATTTTGTATTCCGCCAGCTTTTCCTTGCAAGCGCGAACGATGTCCGACTCCGTCAGCGGACTGTTTCCGCTTTTGATTACGTACGCCCGGGGCGCCTCGCCCATCGTCTCATGCGGGACTCCGATGACGGCCACTTCCATCACGCCCTCGATCTGGTGAATCACTTCTTCGATTTCAGCCGGGTATACATTGTCTCCCCCGTAGAGAATCATCTCCTTGTACCGTCCGGAGATGTACAAAAACCCGTTTTCGTCGAGTCTGCCGGCATCGCCCATACGTACCCAGCCGTCGATTAAAACCTTTTGTGTAGCTTCCGGATTGTTGAGATAGCCCTTGAAAATATAGGGGCTTTTCACCATCAGTTCTCCTGTTTGTCCCGGTGGCAGCTCTTCGCCTGTGTCGGGATGGACGATCTTCAGCTGGACGCCGGGAAAGAGCTTGCCCACGGATTCTGCCGTATCCAGCCCCATTTGCAAATTCCAGTGACTGACGAAGGATGCCTCCGTGCTTCCGTATCCTTGCCCCATCGGGATCCCCAGTTCGGCATAGCTCCGGATGAGCGAGGCAGGAACACGCGTGCCTCCCGATGCCACGTGGACAAGAGAGGAGAGGTCCCACGTATTTTGCCTGATCTCCTCCAGCAGATAGGTGTATACGGAAGGAAAGGCAAACATCGCGTTGATCTTTTCCTTTTCGATTGTCTTCAGGATCGAAACCGGAGCGTCGTCGTCGAGAAACACCATCGTATTTCCCAGGTAGACGTTGAACAGGATCATGGACGTACTGCTCATGTGAAAGAGCGGATGAACGGCCAGAAAGCGGAAGCCGGAACGCAGATCGGGATCAATGCACCGCAAATAAGCGTCGTAGCATCCGTGGGAAATCATGCAGCCCTTGGAAATCCCGGTCGTTCCCGAGGTGAACAGAATCAAAGCGAGATCTTCATCCGAAACGGGAACGGCAGGGGGCTCGGGAGGAGGAGAATTTTCAAAAATAGAAGCGAAAGCATCGGTCAGCTCGCCGCCTGCCTCGACAGCGATCGCAAACTCGATCATTCCTTTGACATGAGACAGAGAATGGGCAAATTCCTCGTCGTAAAATAAAACCTTGGGAGCTCCTGTCTGAATGATTCCTTCCATTTCGTAGGCGGTAAGTCGCCAGTTGATCGGCATCGCCACCGCTCCTGCCTGCAAGACGGCGAACAGAATCGTCGGGAAGGGGTGATTGTTTTTGCACAGGATTCCGAAACGGTCTCCTTTTTGCACTCCAATCGATTGCAAATACATCGAAAGCTGGTTTACACGCTCAAAAAAAGCTTGATAAGTAAAACGTTTGTCGCCGGAAACGACTGCCTCCGCATCAGGCGTTCGCTCGGCACGATCGCGCAAATAAACGTGCAGGCCCCCCATTACGTAAACCTCCTGGCAGGAAAAATAGTGTGAGACTCTCTCCCCCAAGTATTTGCTTGAGTCAGCCTCGTTATAAATTCTTTCTATTTTATGATGGAATAACTTTATTAGAATGCGCATTGACGCCGAAAAATGGCGCATGTATAGTTACAATCATAATTCCTATATAACCTATATGAATTTATGGTTATAATTACGACAGCTTCCAAGCGAAGACTCCTTTTTCGCGGGTCTCAGGCAAAGCATGGACGAAAAGAGGAAGGGTGGGTGTGACAGATGGGCGGTTCAAGTCAAATTCGTGTTCGCGTCGCCGCTCCCGGGGACCGGGAAGCAATTCAGAAGCTCTTGGTGGAAGCGTATGAAGAGTATGAGCACCTGTTGCCGGAAGGAAGATGGGAGGAGTATCGGGAAGAGCTGCGCGAGTCGGCGGCAGATGACCGTCCGCTCGCGCGCATCGTAGCCGAATACGATGGAGAGATCGTTGGCGCCGTGCAGTTGTACATGTCAGCCAAAGAGGCATATGGCTTGCCGGAGCTGCAGATCGACACCCCGATTATTCGCTATTTATCGGTTCTGCCAAAAGCGAGAGGAAAAGGGGTAGCCACTGAATTGATCAAGGAGAGCGTCAGGCGTTCGCGCAAGCTGGGTGCATCCGCACTGCATCTGCACACGACAGACATCATGGCATCTGCCATCAGCCTGTATGAACGCCTCGGTTTTGAGCGCGCTCCCGAAAAGGATATTCAAAGCGGTCCGACCTTGGTAAAAAGCTACCGGCTGCCCATAAAAGAGGCGAGTATTCTGTGATTCTGCAGGCATTCTGTAATTCCGAAGGCATTTGGTGATTCTGCAAGCTTTCTTTGCTTGTGCAGGCATACCTTGCATGATCACGTCAAACAAGCCTTTTTTTCCTTTGTGCATTACACAGCTTGCTCGCGCTGCTGCTTTTTTTCTTTTCGATCGCGCAAGAGCTGCCGAACGATCATGAAAATGGCAAACGGCGCGTAGAGAAAGCAGTTCAAAAGCCAATGCGAGTAGACAGCGAACGAAAAACCATCCGGCACTGACACACTGACGAGAGTCCAGAGAAGGCCGACAGTCAAACCGCCAAAGAGCACCAGCATGTCAACTAACGGGTCGAACCACCGGCTCGACTGCGTGAAGAACCTGATCACAAGCAATCCGATCAAAGTGAGAAACAAGACCAGGGTATCATCCGCTTTATCGCTAAAGACAGATTCGTCTACAACGCGCCAATCGATAAACCAATAACGGACCATCAACATTTGCAAAATCCCCAAGCCGATGAGAAAGCCGCGCATTCTCTTCCGGTTTTTTTTCTTTTTCTCCGCCTGCTGTTTCTGCTGCTCTTCTGTCAGGAACACGTTGTCGAGCTCTTTTGCTTCCGAGCCGATCCGAAACGGGAGGGTACCCTGGTATGGAGCTTTCGGTACCGCATCGATCCCTTCTTTTGTATAAGGAACAGCGCTCAATGCTTTATCTGTAACAAGGACCGGGACTTGATTGGCTTGAAACACGTTCACCCATTCGTCAAGCGTAGGCTGATCACCGATGGGAAAGCTGACCACTTCATGCTTCCTATCTGAACTGATGCCGCTTATCATGAGTTTGACGACCCGGTAAAAAACAACTTTGCCGCCGGGGCCAGTAGAGCGGGGGGTTGCCTTCACCGCATACTGATAATCCATCCCCAGCAAAACGTACTCCATCCCGGCAAACGGGAGAAAGATGGTCTGCTTCTCGTTCGTTTTTTGGTTGGAAAAAGACGTAAAGTACCCGTCCTCCCGCAGCTCCACGATCAACCGCTGCTGCGTATATTGAAGCAAATTTTTGTAGCAAAAACGCCCGAACCAGAAAACCCCCCCGCCGATAATGCCCAAGAACAGAAAAATAGACAGGTCGTCCTCGGTAAACAAGGCGATCAGGCTGAGTACGCAGAGGGGGACGGCAATAAGAAAGAGAAGGGAAATCATCACCTTATGTACGATGAGGGCCCATTTCGGAAGTTCATTGGTAAACAGGCGGTTTGTTTTTCGCTGCATTTCGATCAAGGAAATCACCTCTTTGTGACGACTTGCGAAAAAAAATCGGAAGTTCATGATAGGAGCCTGCAGCCCGCATTACCATGAAGTATACGGGTTTCTTCCAGCGAAAATCATCAATTTTTTCCTGAATCTGATGAAAATTGGGAAATAAGTAGCATGTTTGGTTCCATGTTGACACCCTTCGCGTTTTCTATCCATTTTTTTCAGCCATTTCAAGCAACAAAATCTTCCTTGGTGCGTCTACTAGATTGATAGATAAAACAGACAAGCTCGTATAGTACATATCGGGGAATTTTTTTGGCTGTTAGGAGGATTAGAAATTGAAGAAACAAGGCTTTCTCATGGGTTTGTTCGTACTGCTGTTAGGGCTTACGCCAGTCGTTGCAGCAGCTCAGCCGCAAACGGCGGCAGGCGCTTCCATCGCCGCGTCTGCAGCGGGCAATGTACAGCTGGGTCTGTCTGCAGCACCGCCTGACATCGTGAGCAATGGTTCTGTAGTAGCTCCAGCTCCTGCGATCAATGCTGGTTCTGGCGCTTCGGCGAACGGAACAAACACCGCACCAATCAACGCAGTAGGTCAGCAGCAAGAAATGCGTGCAGCATGGGTAAGCACGGTGTTCAACATCGATTGGCCGTCAAAAGCGGGCCTCCCTGTAGAGCAGCAAAAAGCGGAGTACATCCGCATGCTGGACGAGCTGAAGGCGACCGGTATGAACGCCATTATCGTCCAGGTAAGACCGGAGTCAGACGCGATCTACCCGTCCAAGCTCGTTCCATGGTCCAAGTGGCTGACTGGCACACAGGGGAAAGACCCCGGCTACGATCCGCTCGCGTTCATGATCGAAGAAACGCACAAGCGCGGCATGAAGTTCCACGCCTGGTTCAACCCGTTTCGGGCCAGCACTACGGTAGCAAAGGAAACCCTTGCGCCACAGCATCCAGCCAGGCTCCATCCAAACTGGGTCGTCGCTCACAACAACTTGCTGATTTACAACCCGGGCATGCCGGAGGTTCGGCAGCATATCATCGACACCATTATGGAGGTCGTAAACAACTATAATATTGACGGCGTGCATCTGGACGATTATTTCTATCCGTACGGAAAAGAAGATTTCAAGGACGCCGCCACCTTTGCCGCCTACAACCAGGGGCGCTTTGCCACCAAAGGAGATTGGCGCCGCGATAACGTCAACGCTTTTGTCAGAGACCTGTATGCGTCGATCAAAAGCGTGAAGCCGCAGGTGGAGTTCGGAATCAGTCCGTTTGGCATTTGGCGCAATGCAAAAGATGATCCAACCGGCTCGGATACAAACGGTCAAAGCTCCTACGACAACCTGTATGCCGACGTCCGTACATGGATTCGCAGCGGCTGGCTTGATTACGTGGCTCCGCAGCTCTATTGGAGCATCGGCTACAAGCCGGCAGCCTATGACAAGCTGGTTCAATGGTGGTCTATGGAGACGAACGGTACGCCGGTCAAGCTCTACATCGGGCAAGGCGCGTACAAGGTCGGCACCAACACGACAGATTGGGCGTCGAGCAACGCCATCATCCAGCAGCTCCAGTTCAACAAAGCCTTCCCGCAAGTGCAGGGCAGCATTTTCTTCAGTGCAAAAACGCTGATGAAGGATACCGCCGGAATCCGCTCCAGCCTGAAGCAATACTATTCGGCAGAGAATCAATAACCATTCGGGCTAGGATGCCGTAATCCAGGCCGGTCATACGGAAAAATGCAGAATAAATGCTTCTTGGCCGCAAACAGCGAATCGTACCGCTGCGCCAAGAAGCATTTTTCTATGTGATCCACTGTCGGAATAGCTTTTTCTATAATCTGTTTAACAAGAAAAGCGGATGAGGGGAGTTGCTCAAATGAAAATAAGCAAACACCGTGCCGAACATTATATTTGGGGCGATAATTGTGACGGCTGGCATTTAGTGAAAGGCCAGGATCTAAGCGTTATCCACGAACGGATGCCAGCAAATACTTCGGAAGTAAAGCATTACCATGAAAAGGCTCGCCAAGTTTTCTTTGTCCTGTCGGGCACAGCAACGATGATCATTGGCGACAAGGAGTTTGTTCTCAATCAACAAGAGGGAATCGAGATTGCACCACTGATTTCGCATCAAATGTGTAACAATTCAAACGAGGAAATTGAATTCTTGGTAATCTCGCAGCCAACCAGTAAAGGTGACAGGATCACAGTAGAGTAACGACAAGTATGGAAGCGCTGCATGAACCGCCTATCTAAATAAAGGGCGGTTTTCTTTTTGAGCAAAACGAACATGGCGAACAAACTTGTTCCTGAGTAGTAATGGAGCAGCTTATCTCTTACTGTTCATACGGCGGAAACCCGTTTTTTCAATCGGCTGGTGGCATGGTTCTGACACCGGAAGCAGCATTCCTTTCGTTTCCCGGATGGGCTCAAAAAAGCCCGTCCAACACGCTTTTTCCAACCATAAGCACTAAACATCAAACGAAGCGAAGAACAAAACCGCCTATCTGTGCCAATGTACTTTGTCACACATAGTAATATATGTTATGCTATACTCAGCAACTGATTGGAGGCGTGTGCGATTGGATGAAACCTTAAACAATAGCGATCTAGTCCGTGGAAGTATTGATACGATCATTTTGTCTGTGCTTCTGACGGGCGATAACTACGGCTATCAAATCATCAAGGAAATCTATAGAAAAAGCCAAAACCGGTTTGAGCTGAAGGAGCCGACCCTTTACTCAAGCCTGCGCCGCCTCGAAAAACAGAAAATGATCGAGTCCTATTGGGGAGAAGAAACGCAGGGAGGGCGCAGGAAGTACTACAGCATTACGGAGCTTGGCCGGGAGCTGTACCGCACCAATTGCGCGGAATGGGAGCTGGCCCGCAATCTGATCGATCGTCTGATTCGTGTGGAAAAGGATGTGGAAGAGCGATGAAAGAATTACGGGAATACGTAGACAGACTGTTCGCTGCCCATAAAGAGAGCAGAGAAACCCGTGAGCTGAAAGAGGAGATCATCAGCAATCTGGAAGCGAAGGTAGCAGACTTGATGGAAGAGGGACTGCCCTTTCCCGAAGCCTTTTCGCGTGCGACAAGAAGCTTGGATACCGTTGATTTTCTCGTGGACGGCAGCCAGCCGATCTATGTCAACCGCTACAAAGTCGAGCTTGCCCAGTCCGTGCTGCTTTACATGCTGGTCGTCTGGATTTTGTCGATACCGCTTCGGTTTACCCTGTCGGGCATGTGGTTCAACAATATGGCTACGATGGCGGTGCTGCTTTGCGGGGGCATCTACGTTGCGGGTTTGCTGAGAAAGAGCCACGATCTTCAGGCCGTCGCTGTCATGAACGTTGCCAGATTGGAAAAAACGAAGAAAGCGGCATGGATTGTATGGGGGCTGTATGCAGCAATCATGACCCTGTATACGACGGCGATCAAATTTGGCAGCCACCTCTGGTTTGGCCGCCCGATCAGTATCGACGGGCCGTATCAGTTTGGGCTTCTCATCGCGGATTATGCGCCTCCTTTCCTTCTGATTATCGTGCCGCTGATGTTTTGGAAGGCGTCCCATTTGGCGGAGAAATGCGAGGTGAAAGAGTGAGATGAAAAGCAAAAACGTATGGATTGTGATTCTTTTCCTCGTAGGCGCCGTTTCACTGACAATGGTAGAAGGCTACCTGAAGCCTGAAGCAGAAGCAAAGGAAGAGCAGTACAGAATGGAGCAGAAGAACCCTTTGACTCATGATTTTGAAAGTGTCCTGCCCTATAAACATAAATATATGGGGGACGCGGGCAATCTGGGCAACTTGAACTACCATCTTCCGCTTTCCGACATACCCAAGACCTTTCAGCTTTTTCCTGAGGAATACAAGGTGGAGCTTATTTTCGAACTGGACGCCGCCAACATTGATGAAAGGCTGCTCAAGCAAGCGCTGCTTTACAATGCGACAGCCAATTTTGTCCTCATCGACAACCTGCAAACGTATCAAATGAGCTTTACCGATGGTGCCTATTCCATCTCGAGAGATGCGGCAGAAAAATGGTACGGGGTTTCCTTTGCCGATCTTCAAGAGAAGGAAAAGTGGAACCAAATCGTACGAGATCCTTTGGCAGATGCAAGCTATGTGGAGCGCTTCTTTACGCAGGTTGTAAAGAAAGTGGAGTGAAGTTTCGAGAGGTCGTGATCTTTTGGTCGAAATGAAAAGTGAATGCACTCATAAAAAAAGTCGTACGCAACTGCTTTCATGTCGTGTACGGCTTTTTTACGATTCGAATTTTTAATGGTCAATATATGATTATTGTTCATTGTTTACTCGTAAAAGCTCCTAATCGGTTATACTATGCTGTTTGCTACGGTAACAATGGGTCATCAGAACATGTTTTTCAGAGTCCACTCATACTTTTTAAAAGTTTTCCCATCTTAGAGTAGAAAAACTTTACTGACTATTACAAAAGCAGGAGATGTTCGATGTTAAAAGGCAGATTTAGAGAAGTATTGTTTCGTTCTTTTTTCATGGGAGTGAAACTAATACAAGTTGGTGAATAAAAATAATTTTTTAAAGTTGTATAAGGGTTAAAAATCAAAAAATAAACTTGAAAAACCGATTTATTGTTGGTAAAATTTGTCTAATCACTTCCAATAGTTACCACTTAGGTAAAGGGGGCGAATGTCTTCTATAGTTCTCATAAAGGAGGTGTTTGAAATAGAGTAGATTTTTTATTATAACAAAAAAGAATCAAAGGAGGCTTAGTATTTATGAAAAAAGTATCTTTATACTTATGGTTTTGACACTTGCTTTAAGTCCAGTTACGGTTTTTGCAAAAACTCAGAATGAATCTGAGGAAACAAAAATTAAATCAAAACTACAGGAGTATTTTGATTTAGAACTATCCTCTATTAAAGATAAAGACAAAGATGCTCTACAGGATTTGGGCAAATTGTTTAATAATGATGACATTATTAGCCGGAAATTCTTAGAGTATGAGATCAATCGTTCCGAATTTCTAATTAATTCTCATGAAGAGGATGGGACTGAAATTAGTAGCTTCAACAATGAAATTGACATCTTGTCAATTAGTATTAAGGATAAGGAAGCAAGCGTTGAGCTTTCTCTTAATCAAAGTATTGATTACAACTTTTTAAAAGAGCCATTCGAAAATGAAATAAATCATAAGGTGAAATTAGTTAAAGAAAATGACCAGTGGCTAATTTCACAAGATGATTATTCGGATAATTTAAAAGAATTGTTCGGCTTTGGAACAGATTTTAATAGTATTAGTAAGTTAGGAAATGAGGTGATGTCACAGGCTGAAGATGCGGATGTCCCTCAAACATGGGAGGAAAAAAGATTGAAAATTGAAGGAAACGTATCAGGACATAGGTCATCTGATAATGTATCAGTATTAGGTGTCCCAGGAGATAAGTGGGATAGATTTGACCAATCTGCCCGAGAGGATGCTGTTTATTATGCGAGAAAATATACAGATGCAACAAATTCAACATCAACAAAAAACTACAATAATAGTCAATTTAAAGCATATGGAGATACCGACTGTCAAAATTATGTTTCCCAAGCTATTTGGTATGGCTTAGGAGGCAGAGATAGCTCTTCTAAGGATTACCCAATGAGAAGAGATTGGTGGGCAAATACAAAAGGGGAAACAAATACTTGGAATTGGACAGGGACTAAGTATTTTTTCAATTGGATAACTTATAATGACGCTAATGAGGATTATGGAATACATGGACGGGAGTCAAAAAAACCAAACTTAATTGAAATTGGTGACTATATTTATGTACCAGGGCACGTGATGTTCGTTACACGGGTTGATGACGACAATGATAATTCGATAACTGACTATGAAGAAATTTATATTAGTGCTCATACAAATAACCAAAAGGATAAAAATCTAAAAGCACTCTATGGGGGAGCTTCTCCAGACAAATTAGGTATGAAATTCGTGTTTATTTACGGAAATAAGTGGAATATAGAAGAGTATTAAACAATATATAGTGTCGAGGGTAACCTTGACACTATATATTGTTTAATTAGGGAGGCGCGAAACTGTGAAAAAAATGTACGGGATATTAGTATTGATTGTTCTACTTGGGGCTGTTTTTTATCTAGTGATCCCACGAGATAATAATACTACTGCTGCCACTCCTGCTTCTGTCGAAGCCGCAGATTCCGACAATGTAAATGATGAAATAACCCAAAGAATAATCCTGCAATATATGGATGAAGTGGATTCCATATTCTCTGAAATCCACGACGTTTTGCCAGCAGTCAAGCTTGCCGATAAAAAGAATGCTGAACAAGTAAATATTGCAAAAGAGTGGTTGCGAAAAAATGGTGAGGTAGTTAAAGACAATCAGATCGTGCTGAGCATTTCGGATGATGGTGAAGGGAGCGACCATAGTTTTCTAGTGGGGGCAAAACTTTACACAAAACAGTCAAAGACTCCGTTATCTATCAATGATGTTGGCATGGAAAGAATAAGCTACGGACAAATTATTTTAGTAAAAGAAAAAGACAAATGGGTAGTGAAAGAGTTCAAAAGGAAGTTTTGATAAAGTATCCCCAGCACCGCCGATTCTGGGCATTACAAGAGAAGAGTCTGTAAAATATTTTGTGTAAACTCTCAACCTCTAAACTACAATTAGGAGTAGAAAGGTTGGGAGATTTTTATGATGTCAAAAGAGCAGATCAAGCAGTGGATCAAAGAGAAAAACATGAAGTCAGTGGACGACGTACAGTCAGCGTTAAAGGATCTATTCGCAGACACAATCCAAGAAATGCTGGAAGCTGAAATCGAGTCTTCTCTTGGATACCCAAGCATGACATGAAAAACAAGCGGACAACCAACAGCCGCAATGGGTATAGCAAGAAAACCGTCCGTTCTGAGTACGGGGATGTCGACATCCAAGTCCCTCGAGATCGAGAGGGTGATTTTGAGCCAAACATTGTAAAGAAACATCAGTCCAACGTGACAGGGATCGAAGATCAAATTCTTGCCCTCTATGCCAAAGGCGTATCCACACGCGATATCCAAGACCATCTGCAGCAGCTCTATGGCATCGAAGTCTCACCAACGCTCATATCGAATGTAACCAATAAGATTGTACCGATGATCAAAGAGTGGCAAAATCGCCCCTTGCAAGCGGTTTATGCTGTTGTTTTCCTTGACGCCATTCACTTTAAGGTAAAACAGGACGGAGCTATCGTCAATAAAGCAGCCTATATGGTAATTGGTATTGACCTTGACGGTCATAAAGATGTGCTTGGGATCTGGATTGGGGAGAATGAATCGGCAAAATTCTGGCTGCATGTACTCAATGAACTGAAAAATCGTGGGGTCCAGGATATTCTTATTACAAGCGTCGATAACCTTCGTGGCTTTACAGAAGCCATTTCAGCATGTTATCCGAAAACGGAGATTCAGAAGTGTGTCATCCATCAAATCCGAAATTCCATCAAATATGTTTCCTATAAGGATCTCAAAAAGATCACGTCCGAGCTAAAACCCATCTATAAAGCTCCAACGGAGCAAGCCGCGTTGGAAGAGCTTGAGCAGTTTGAACAAACCTGGGGCAGTAAATATCCCTTGATGGTTCGTTCCTGGCGGAATAACTGGGACGAGATCGCCACTTTCTTTAAATATCCTCCCGAGATTCGAAAGCTGATCTATACAACTAACGTCATCGAGAGTTATCATCGACAGCTTCGAAAGGTGACAAAGGGAAAAGCCATGTTTCCCACAGACGATGCCCTTTTGAAGATGTTATATCTCGTAACCATGGATGTTCTGCGAAAATGGACGGGACGAGTCCAGAACTGGGGCCAGATTCTCTTACAGCTATCCGTTTTCTTTGAAGATCGGGTACAGCCGTACATCCGTTAGCAAATGAAAGGCTTCATCCCCGAAGGGATTATCTTTCTCTCCACCAACGCGTCAAGGGTTCGCTTCGCCTCACGCCCTTGACTCTATTGGCTCCGAAAAAGATGTCCCAATTAGGGGGATGAAACCTGTTCATATATCGGTTGATTGAGTTTACACAAAAATCTTGACAGACCCCAAGAGAACGAACTAACCGGATCATTCAACTATTGTGCCGACCTTACATGGAAACGGGCATGATCAGCAAGCCATCATGCCCGTCTCTCCATGTAAAGTCTCATCAGTTATACCCGCGCTCACCGTACGGCTGAAGCTCTTCCAGCCATTTCTGCTCCAGCTTTTTCAACTCGTCGGCTTCATCAAAATAGCCCGTTTCTTTCTTTTTCAACACTTCCAGCACTTCAAAGACAAAGGCGTCCTCGCCGTACTCATTCCAATCCTTCTGGAGCTGTTTGTTAAAATGGCTGCCCGCCTTCAGTTGAAACTTTTTGCCGTTTATCGTTTTTAAGTTTTTCGTGCTCTCGATCAAAATTTTGTTGTTTTTAATGTTCTTGATCTGATAAACGCCTGCTTCCGTCTTGATTTCTTTAAATTGCTGCTTCAATTCCTCTTTGCGGTTCATGGGAAATACCTTCCTTTCTTTCTGTCGACTACTGCCATGCAGCGCCACAACGTGCACAGGGAGATCGTCATTTCTTCAGCCAATACTGGCTGCCATCTGCTTTTCGGTCCAAAAAACCGTAATCAACCAAATAACGTCGGACGGTTACATAATCGTCATAAACAGCCTTCAAAATTTCATTGACTTCCTTCTCGGTATAGGTGCGATCCGCCTCAAATCTGGTGGCGATTTGCCGGAGAACGACTGCCCGCTGCTTTTCCCTCAGTCTGAACGTCTTGAGAGGTCCGTCCGTGCCTTCGGGAAAGTATTTTTTCAAAATGGCCTGGCTTTCTTCCGCGGTTACGTTGTACCGATTATCCACCATGGTGGCGGTCTGATGCACGTCGATAAAAGCGGGAGCGTGCTTGTCCTTTTCCTTCAGCAGCTCCATCAATGCGAGGAATACCTTGGCCTGCCGCTCTTTCTCCTTCAGGACAAAACGGTGGTTGCGGATTGTGGAGGCGCTGCCGATGCCCAGCTCCTTTTGCACCTCGGCGTCGCTTTTACCCTGGTAAAACAGGTGAAGCAGGCTGTTTTGGTGCTCGGTTAGACCGGTCAGCTTTTTATCGAGCTTGATCAGGTAGTCAAACACCGATTGATGCGTTTTCCCAATATGATGGCGCACGTATCTTTCTGTTTCATACAAGACACCATCTTCCGGATAAATAATTCCCTTCTCAAAAGCCTTTCCGCAGAGCAGGCAAACAAAGCGATCCTCTTCTTGAACATATCCGCGCTTCAGCTCATCCAGTGACGCATTCCAAAAGCGTTCGGAAACAGTCATTAAATAAACACATCCTATTTTTCGTTTGTATTAATATAAACATTTTACTAAATCGTCTATTGTTTGTCGAGTGTCGGAAGTTGATTCCACCGGTTGCGCTGGTACCACAAGAATTTGGTACTGCTTTATTTTTGTTTGAGGAGATAAAATTTGTGAAGATACATCTGATGCGGAAATGGGTGGTGCTGGGATGAAGCTGTTGCTGCTGTTGTGCGGACCTGCTGTCATGATCTTGATTGGACTGCAGGGAGTGGGGAGCGTGCCGGTTACGTTTGTCCTTTTCTATAGCTGGCTCCTGCTGGTTCCTCTCGTGGACATGCTGCTGAGGAAGGAAAAGAAGCTTTCGCAAGCGATGAGAGACTGCGGGCTCGTGTTTAGACGGAAAAATATGTATAGTGGAATGAGTACGGGAATCTTCTTTTTTTTTGGCTATTCTTTTGGGAGGTTATTTCTTTCACTCGCATGTTTTCCATCGGGAGAAGCTGCAAAGCCTGCTGATCGAGTGGAATTTTTCAGGCGATCATCTCATATGGCTCATTTTGATTCTTTTATCGGTGAATCCCTTTCTGGAAGAGCTGTACTGGAGAGGGTACATATTTCATAGATTAGCAAATACATACAAACAGCATACAGCGATTTTCTTTACGGCATCGTTTTACACCTTGTATCACTTCCTGTCCGTCATTCCTTTGTTTGCCTGGCCGTATAACGTGTTTATGGTCGTTCCGGTATTTGCGGCGGGCTTGATCTGGGGATACATGCGGGCGAGAAGCGATGCTGTGGCAGGAGGGATCGTCAGCCATATTCTGGCCGATGGCGGCATTATGGCTGTTTATCTATTGTTTTTAACTTAGTTTTGCTGAAGCAAAAAGGAAGGAAAGAAGAGTAATGGACATTCGAAAGCCAACCGGGAACGAGCTTGCAGCGATTCTGGAGTTGTCTGTGCAAGCGCTGTTCGATGGAACCATCGGGAGAGCGAGACCGACAGAAGAGAAGGTCAGACAGCTGGTTGAGCCGCTGCTGGCCAAAGGAGGCTACTACCTCATCGCGACAGAGGAAGATCGGCTGATGGGCTGGGTTTTGCTCGGGACGAGCAGGGATCAGTTCACCGACATTCCGTTCGGATTTATCTACGAGCTGTATGTGATCGAGGAGTACCGGGGAAGGGGAATCTCCAAGCAGTTGATGGAGCGGGCGATCGAGCAGTTGAAAGAGGCGGGGTTGCCGGAGGTTCGCTTGAGCGTTTTTGTGGAAAACCACGCTGTCGGGCTTTATCGGAAGCTGGGCTTCACAGAAAGAAACGTCACGATGAGCATGCCGCTAAAATAGGCGGCGAAGTGGTCGGCGTACCACTCTTCGTGGCTGCGTTACAGCTCAAGATGTACTTGTCTGCATTGCCCGCAGGTAAAGAAAAACAGGCATGCAATTTCGCGCACGCCTGTTTTTTGTTGCCTGTTTGTAAGAAGGATCGCCAGCCGGGAGCAATATTGCCCGGAAAATGTGAGCCAATACCTGAGAGCCGATACCCGGGGGTCAATCAACAAAGGGTAAATCGCAAGCTGACAATCACAGAAGGCGCTGAATGTCCTCCAGGGCAAGGTCAGCCGACAAGATGCCGTTCCGGTAGTTGCCCGCCGAGGCTTCGCCGAGATGATATTCGTGAAGAGCATCGGTATCCTTGAGCATGTTGCCGGTCAGGATGCATACTGCTGTCTCGTCCTTGTCGATGATTTGCTGTGCGACCAGCTTGCGCAGTCCGGCTACAGTCGCAGCAGAGGCCGGCTCGCAGCCGATTCCGCTCTGGTCTACCTTCGCTTTGGCGTCGAGGATTTCCGCGTCGGTCACGGAGCAGGTCACGCCGTTTGTTTGCTCCAGCGTACGGAGCGCTTTTTTCCAGCTTGGCGGATTCCCGATGTTGAGGGCGGACGCGCGGGTATACGGGCTTGGCTCGGGAGTCAGCTCCTGCTTTCCGGCAGCCGCCATCTTGTGGAACGGGCTTGCCCCCTCAGCCTGGATCAGGGCTACCCTTGGCACCTTGTCGATCAAGCCGAGCGTTTTCAGATCGTGCAGCCCTTTGCCGAGTGCCGTTACATTGCTCAGCGCACCGCCGGGGATAACGACCCAGTCGGGCAGGCTCCACTTCAGATATTGCGAGATTTCGTAAATGATGCTCTTTTGTCCCTCGATGCGGAACGGGTTGATCGAGTTGCAAATGTACAGCTCCAGCTCCTTGCTGTACTGTTCATAAAAGCGGATGCCGTCGTCGTAGGTGCCGCTAAAGCTGATCACCTTTGCCCCATAGGCCAGTGTCTGCAGCACTTTGTTCAGCGAGATGTTCTTGTTCGGAACAAACACGTAGGATGAGCCCTGCGCAAGCGCGGCGTACATCGCCAGAGAGGAAGACGTGTTGCCTGTCGAAGTGCAAGTAAAGCGCTTATAGCCGAGCGAGCGCCCGTGCGAGACAGCCACGGTCATGCCGTTGTCTTTAAAGGAGCCGCTTGGATTCTCGCTCTGGGCCTTCAGCCAAATTTTGCGAATCCCTGTATAGGCTTGCAGCAGCTCGGAGGAATACAGCCCGGTATTTCCCTCGTATTTCGTCGTGATAAACTCTTCGGGAAGCTCGGGGAAAATCAGCTCCTTGTAGCGCCATACTCCGCTTGCGTAAGGGGTCATGCGTTCTGAAAGGCGTTCGTCAAAAACGCGCTTCAGTCGGTCGGCATCCAAGTCTTTCATATCGTGGACGATGTCGAACAAACCGCCGCATCCGCACTGATAATCGAACGCATCCAAAGCCACTTCCCGGCTACAATTCACGCATACCAGTTTCATTTGTTGCGAGATCCCTGACCAGACGCAGCAGGGCTCTCTCCACCTCTTTTCGGAATATATCTACAACTCTGTCTTATCAATTACTATACGTCAAAGGGTCAAGTCCAGCAAACCCAGGAGATGGGCCATCAGGTAAAAAACGGATGAGCGATATGTTACAATAAGTGGAAGACTGCGCTTGCGAGGCTCATCGTCCTCATCATGAAAAAACGGAGGCAAAGCAAAAACGTGAAATTTCCTTCCAAGGTAGATATGTGGCTGGCTGTACTGATCGTGGGAACGATGCTGTTAGTCATTTTAGAGGGACTGCGGACCATGTTTGCAGGAGGCTTGATGAGCACGGGTGAAAGAGCAGTGCTCTTCATCGTTCATTTTGCCGTTCCCTGCTTTATCCTGTGGCTGTTCTCCTCCACGTACTACGTCATCGGGGACAAGGAGCTGCTCATCCGCTATGGCCCGTTTCGCCGAGCAGTTCCGCTGGACAGCATAAAAACAGTGCGAAAAACCTCCAATCCCGCTTCAAGTCCGGCTTTGTCCCTGAAACGGCTGGAAATCTCATACGGGAACGGCAGCATAGTCCTGATTTCACCGAAGGACCGGGATGCGTTTTTGACGGAGCTGCGCCGAAAATGCCCCGGGGCTTTCATTGAGTAAAGGGAGGAAAGAACGATGTTTTTCTATGACAAAACATTGCCGCTCAGTTGGGAAGAACATTCTGTTGCGGAAAAAGAAGGGTACAGCGTACGGGATATTTCCTACAACAGCCCCCACGGAGGGAAGGTTCCTGCATATTTGGTGACACCGGACGGAAGAGGGCAAACACCGCTCCCGGCTGTACTGTTTCTGCATCCGGGACAAGGGAACCGCTCTTCGTTTTTGCCGGAAGCGGAAAGACTTGCGGCCCAAGGGATCGTTTCTTTGTTGATTGACGCTCCGTTTTTACGGCAGGAGCTTTCCTCGGAGCTGTCTCAGGCGGAAAGAGCTGTGCAGCTCGTCGAGATGATGGTAAAAAAAGAGTTGTATATCCAAACCGTGGTCGATTTGCAGCGAGCGGTAGACCTTTTGACCAGCCTGGACATCGTCGATGCGGATCGGATCGGCTATGTCGGCCACAGCTATGGAGCGACCTGGGGCGGTGTCTTTGCAGGTGTGGAAAAGCGGGTCAAGGCCTTTGTTCTCATGGCTGGCTACTCCCGGTCCACAGTCTGGCACAGGACGAGCGGGCACCCGGTAGCCGATCTGGTCCGGCAAATTTTGCCCAAGGAGCGGTTTGAGCAGGTTTTTGCCGAGCTGGAAGCGCTGGATGCGGTCCATTACATAAAGAATACGGCACCAGCTTCTGTCTTGTTTCAATTTGTGCACAATGATGAATTTATCGACAAGGAGCAGGCGGATCAGTATATCGCTGCCGCCAGCACTCCCCGAGAGGTCAAATGGTATGAGAGCGACCATCTTTTCACAGGCTGCGGGGAGGCCGAGGCCGATCGGAGAGACTGGCTGCTCAAACAGCTGGGGTAGACGCGACTAGACGCGACGAGAGTGCGTGCAGATAGAGGAGCCCAGTCCTGCTTCTTGTCTGAAAGACCTGAACAACCAGACAGCAAAAGGAGGAGTGTTTTTCACACTCCCCCTTTTTAAGAAGTCCGCAAATCAACCGAGTAGGCCCGCGCCGTCTTCTCCATATACGCATCCAATTGTTCAACTGCATTCATGACGGGCCCACCGTGGCATACTTCCAGACGGCGAGGGGCCAATTCCCTGACGATCGCGCTGCTTTGAATGGCCTCGCCCATATCAGCCGTGAACATCGGCATTGGTCTGTGAAGCTTTCCTTTCTTCGAGGTAAACAAATCGCCAGCCAACAGCACCTGGTCTTCTTCGTGAAAGTAGACGACGTGTCCGGGCGAATGCCCCGGGGTGAGATACGGCCGCAGACCGGCTACGGTCATTAACTGTCCATGCTCGTTCTCGCCGAGCGCTTGCGCGAGGCCGGGGGTTACATTTTTCTCCGCTTTCTTGCGGCGCGGATACGGAAGCTGGCCTTCCATGTACGGAATCTCCGTACGGTGAGCGTAGACAGGAATGGATCGGCGCTCCACGAGTGCCTTGACGGAACCGGTATGGTCGGAATGACCGTGAGTCAGGAGAATTCGCCGGAGAGGTCCCGCCCCCAACTGATCCACGACGTTTTCAATCCCTTTTGCCATAAACGGCATCCCCGCATCCACCAGCGTTACCCCTTCTTCATCCGCTACGGCCCATACGTGTACGGGAATCAGCATCCAGGAACGGATGCTCCAGATGTGCTCCGAGATTCTCTCCACTTTCATTTCGCAGCAGCCTCCTCATGTGCAATTTGCTTGCAGCCAGCCAGAGCGACCCGCAGAGCCAGCTCAAAGGTGGGAGCGAGTCTTTCCATCAGCATGTCAAACGTTTCGTCCGACTGGGAATACGTGCCGATCACGCCGTGCAGCGTGAAAAAATAGACGCGGGCATAGGCCCATGACTGCTCTTCTGTAAGGTGGGGCGGAAGGCAAGCGATCACGGCGTCTTTCAGCAGTCCAAACAATTGGTTTCGCAAATGCTGGAGTTCAAGCGAAGGCTCTTTTTCGTCCACGCGGGAGGACTTCGCCATGAAAAAAAGCGGATACATGCTTCGATTCAGCAAACAAAAACGAACGAAGCTGGTACTGACAGCCAAAAGTCTTTCGTCTGCTGAAAGCAAGTGATTTTGCACGCCCGCCTCCATTTCCGCAAACAAGGCTTGCAGAGGCTCCATAGCGAGGTGGTGGAGCAGTGCTTCTTTATCCTTGAAGTAAATATAGATCGTCGTATGTGAGCATCCCGCCGCTTTGGCGATTTCCCGCATGGTCACCGCGTCGTAGCCCCGCTCCGCGAAAAGCCTGCCCGCCGCTGTCAGTATCGATCGCTTGGTCTCCTCCGAACGCTGCTCCTGTTTGTTTGTCATATGATCACAATCCCTTTCGAAGTCCATTTCATAAGAGAAAGACAAAATTCATAACCAACGGTTACTAACCGATGGTTATAATGTAACCGATGGTTATATTTTTTGTCAAGCAGCTTTTGCCCAAAATATGGTTGGAGGATTTTTGTTCATATAAACGTGAGGATTCCCAAGAAAGACAAAGCTCGTGTGTGAAGTGTACAATATCGTATAGATAAGATAGTTAAGATACATAAGGCTGATAAGGACAGTGAACGAACCGCTGTAGTCGTTCTCGAAAAAATGGACAGGAGATTGGATATGACCCAACAAGCACCCCGGATCGGCGTCGGCGCCGTCATCCTCGATTCAGACAACAGGCTTTTGCTCGTCTACAGAAACCGCGAACCGGAAAAAGGGACCTGGAGCATTCCGGGAGGGAAGGTAGATCCCTACGAACCGTTGGAGCAGACAGTGGTGCGGGAAATCAGAGAGGAAGTAGATTTGGACGTGCAGGTAGAGAGGCTGCTCTGCATGGCGGAAACGATTCGACCGGAGCGAGGCGAGCATTGGATTTCCGCTATCTATGTGACCCGCATCGTATCAGGAGAGGCGCGGAACAGGGAAGAGGGCGGAGCCATCGGGGCGATCGGCTGGTTTGCACTGGACGAGCTGCCGGAAAACCTGGCTTGCTTCACAGTGCCCGCGGTCGAGAAGCTGCTCGGGGAAGCGCGGTCTCAAGCTTAGCTGCAAATGGCGGCCCCCTTCTTGGCATCCTGCCGAATTGCACCTGGAGCAAAGCTGTCCGCTCGTATATGATAGGAATATAGTACTACTGGCAGTATGTGAAAATAATAGAAAAGGGAGCGGCAGAAATGACGGCAGGGACGATTGATGCAAATAAAGAGATTCTGCAGAAAATCTTTTCAGAGGATTTTTGGTTTGTCATTCCCGAGTACCAACGGTCTTACGTATGGCAAACAGACAATCTGACCGAACTGGTCGATGACCTCGTGTTTGCGTTTGAAAACAAACCGGACAATGATTACTTCCTGGGGTCGCTCGTACTGAAGCGGATCAAGGCGAGTTCCTATCCGGAGTACGAGGTGCTGGACGGGCAGCAGCGGCTGACCACTTTCTTTATCATGATGGCCGTACTGCGCGATTTGATCGGGAGTGATCAATTCAAGCAGACGCTGCAAAAGAAGATTTATCAGGAAGAGAACCTGCTGGAGAACGTTCCGGCCAGGATGAGAATTACATACAAAATCCGCGACAAGGTAGAAGACTTCATTCAATCGCATCTGATCGCCCACGGCGGAACAGCGAAGGAAGAAGAGCTGCAGGCCTTGCGGGAGAGCGAAAACGTCTCTTTGGAAAACATGGCGAATGCCACGCTCGTGCTTCGTGCCGAACTGCAGGACAAAATTGCGGCGGGGGACTTGCCCCAGTTCGTACGCTTCATTTTTAACAAGGCGTTGTTTATCTACGTCTCCACGGACAATACGGAAGATGCGTTTCGGATGTTTACAATCCTGAACAACCGGGGCATTCCCCTGACCAACGCGGACATTCTCAAATCGCAAAACATCGGGGCTCTCGCATCGGAAAAGGAAGTAAACAAATACGCCAAGGTCTGGGAAGAGATCGAAGGAAAGCACGGAGAAAATTTTGACCGCTTTCTCCAGTTCATCCGGACGATTCTGGTGCAGGAAAAAGCGCGCGCGAATCTGCTGGAAGAGTTCCACGACCACATTTATCACCCAAAAGCGCCGAAGCAGCCAAGCCTGAGGATGGGGAAAGACACGTTTGAACTGATTGAGCGATACAATGCGATTTACGAAGAGATCATCGAGCTGCAAGGCTCAAACCTGAGCAATGGCTACAAGAACCTCATCACTGTCATGCGGATCGGCCTTCGCTCGGAGGATTGGATACCGCCGCTCATGCACTACTATTCCAAATTCGGTGCCGCCGATCTGGAACGATTCCTGAAAAAGCTGGAGCATAAATTTACGGGCGACTGGGTGTGCGGAATCACACCGACGCTGCGTCTGGAAGCAATGAACAGCATTTTGAAGGCCATTGACAGCACCCCTGCGAATCAGGTGGAAGAGTTGTTCAAGAAAAAAGAGCTCTTCGAGATTGATGAGGATGAATTTGTCCGGAACATTGAAGGACATGTGTACAAAAAGCAGTTCGCCCGTCATCTGCTGCTGAAGCTCGAATACCTTTTGAGCGACAACACCGTGCATCTCTCCGGACACAGCTACATAACAGTGGAGCACGTGCTGCCGCAAAACCCGGCTGATTCGAGTCAGTGGAAACGGGATTTCACGGATGAAGAGAGAGAATATTGGACCAATCGCCTGGCCAATCTCGTACTCATCAGCCAGAAGAAAAACAGCGCGCTTGGCAATCACGATTTCGAGGACAAGAAGAAGCTGTATTTGCAAAAGAGGATCGACGCTTTCCACGCCAACAAGGTATTTATCGAGCAGCATGCAAAGTGGACGCCTGATGTATTGCGGGACAGACAAGCGAAAATCATCGACCTGCTGAAGAAGGCGGACTAGTTCGTTCTCGGCAGGAAAAGCACCCCTGTTACAAAGTGGTCAAGACCCCATTTAGTGGACAGTAAGAAAAAACCCGACCGTTAGACCGACAGCTGACGTCTGAATTCAACAGGCGTCAGCCTTTTTAATTTTCGTTGTGGTCGACTTTGGTTGTAGAATTGAATATATTCCTCAATTCGCCTTTGTGCCTCATCCACACTTCGGATATCATAAGGGTAGAGCCCTTCCGTTTTGAGATGCGAGAAGAAGCTCTCCATCGAGGCATTATCATAACAGTTGCCTCTCCGAGACATGCTGATTTGGGCGCCAACCTTCGGCAACATGTCGTGGTAAGCGTAGGACGTGTACTGGAATCCCTGATCGCTGTGAACGATCAGTCCAGTCACGTCTTTCGTCTTTTTAAAGGCTTTCTCAAAGGTCCGTAGGACCAACTGATTGTCGTTGCGAACTCCAATGTGGTAAGCCACAATCTCATTATTAAACAAATCCTTAATAGCAGACAGGTAGAGCCACGTATCCGCGACACGATACTGTGTGACATCGGTTACCCATTTTCGATTAGGTGCATCCGCTTTGAAATTCCGCTGCATCACATTCTCAGCGACTCGTCCACCTTCGGTTGAAGCATAGTGACCTCGATATTTGCGGCGTATTCGAGAACGGAGCTTCATTTCTTGCATCAGACGTAGTACCTTCTTATGGTTGACCCATACCCCGTGATCTCGTAAGAGAAACAGCTGGGTTTGTCGATACCCATATTTACCATCATACTTCTTATAAACTACTTTGATGAGGTCTTTCACGGGCTTGTCCCGGTCCGCTTGTTGCCGTTTCAAGTATGCATAGTATCCACTTCTTGAGACTCCAAACAGCTTGCAAAGTTCACTAGTCGTATACTCACCAGCTACTTGCTTGATCGCCTCATACTTATGGGCTGCACCTCCCGCATCCAGATTTTCAAACACTTTTTTAGCATCGAGTTCTCTCGTTTTAGCTTTTTAACATATCGATCTTGATCAACATATTCTTCACGTCTACCTCGTTGATCCATCAACCCAAATTCGCCTAACTGTTTATATTTTTTCATCCATACTTTAAGCCGGTGGCGGTCCGGAATCCCCAGATGCTCCATGATTCGACGGTATGTCCATCCTTCTTCGATATGCAGTCGTATGGCTTCCACCTTTAATTCGTGAGAATAACTTCTAAACGTTTGCCCCTTTTTCACCATAAAAAATGCACCCCTTAAATTTCATCGGATTTACCAGGGGTTTAATCCAATGTCCATTCTAAGGGGTGCACTTCAAAAGCTGGCAGGGGTGCTTTTCCCATCATTTTCGAGGCGGCATGGTGGGGGCGAGGTTTGTGAGTCAGGCAAAAAACGAGTGTTGACATCGTGACTTACCGCCCATATAATTGGGTTACGATGGGAGTAAAGCAATGGAGCTTTACTGATGAATTTTCAGAGTATATGAAGAAGTATAAATTATGCGTACCGCTTTTATTTTTTTGCCTGATTGTAAGCGGTTCCAGTTTTGTCCCGCTTGTTCACAATTCACAAGTGTATACGAAAAAGCAAAGGCGCTTGGGTAATCTGCTACCAGATTACTAGGCGCCTTTATTGTTAATTTTTCCCATGCCTTTGCGAAGGAGGAGAACCATGAGGGAGAAAGCAAGCAGCCGCTGTCCAAGTCCGTGCGGCTTGCCGACGGAAGCCCCCGACAGCCGGGGAAGCCCGCAGGCAAATGGGGTGTCACGCTGGTTTAGGATCGTTTTATGCCTGACAGACGATAGAACGCGCGAGAAAAGGTGGGGTTGATACATGGACCAAATCGGCAGTTACGTCATTTACTTTATCATGATTTGTGCGGTGATCGGCGCAATCGCAGCGATCCGCAACAGTGATGAAGGGCTCGGCAAAGAATTTATGGAAGGTCTTCATTCCACCGGTTATATCTTCGTACCGGCAGCAGGTATCATGGCCTCAATTCCGTATATTTCCTGGTTTATCGACAAGGTCTGCGGGCCGATTTTCAACAAGATCGGAGCCGATCCGGCGCTTGCGGCCACCGCTATTTTGGCCAGCGATATGGGCGGCTACCAGTTGGCCAACGTGCTGAAAAGCTCCTATGAGGGCTGGATCATGGCGATGATCGTCGGATTCATGGCGGGAGCTACCATCGTGTTTTCCATTCCGATGGGCCTGGCGATGCTCGACAAACGGGATCACAAATACATGGCGCTTGGCGTGATGTCCGGGATTTTGACGGTTCCTATCGGCGCCTTTATCACCAGTGCTATCCTCGTAATGACGAATACCAAGGTGCGCGAAACAATCTCGACTGATGCGGAATCCACCTACGCCTTTGCCATCGGATACGGAAAAATTCTGATCAATCTGTCGCCGATCCTGGTGTTTGTGGTCGCCATTGCGCTCGGTCTGCGCTTCCTGCCCGACCTGATGATCAAGGCATTCATGATTTTCGGGAAGACGATGGATGCAGGCATCAAGCTCGTCCTCGTATTCTCGATCGTGGAATACTTCACAGGCGTCTTTTCCAAGGTATTTGGCTCCTGGGGCTTCGATCCGATCATTGCCGATCCGACCGATCAGTTCCGCGCCCTGGAAACGGCCGGTTATATCGGTATCATGCTGGCGGGTGCTTTCCCGATGGTGTACATGCTGCGGAAATACGCGGCGAAGCCTCTGCAGGCGATGGGCAACCGGATGGGCCTGAGCCCGACGGGAAGCGCCGGTTTGCTCGCGACGATCGCCAACATCCTGGCGATGTTCCGACTCGTTCGCTCCATGCCGCCAAAAGACAAGGTGATCAATATCGCGTTTGGGGTATGTGCGGCGTTCTTGCTGGGCGACCACCTGTCTTTCTCCGCCAACTTCCAGCCTACGATCATCCTGCCTCTGATTATCGGGAAATTCGGTGCCGGCGTGATCGCTATCGGTCTGGCCTACTGGCTGTCCGTGCCAAAAGCGCTGGAGCTGGAGAAACAGGATCGTGAAAAAGGTATTATCGGTCCAACGGAGTATCTCGAGGGACAAAAAGAGGCTGCCGCTGCGAAGGATGTTGCGGCGTCGTAAATAAAAGAACTTCCTTCCCCCTGCTATTCATCGAAAACTCACGCGGTTTTCATGAATCCAGGGGGATTTTTATTGCATTTTTTCAAAAGGGCGGACTTGGCTGGCCAAATCGCTTGCAGCTCAGTCCAAAAAGTGGTATTTTATTATCGACATACTTGTAGGTCTAAAAATAAGGAGGATATCCATGTCTCCGCGAACAAAGGAACAATGTGAAGAGTTGCGGGAAAAGCGCATTCAACAGATCATGGAGGCTGCAGGACAGATCTATTTTGAGAAAGGCCTTCTCTTTGATATTCGCGACGTCGCCAAAAAAGCGGGACTCGGTTATGGCACTGTCTACCATTATTACAGCAACAAGAACAGTCTCGTCAGTGATTTGCTGGATAGAGGCTTTGAACTGTCGGAAGCTTTGACAAGCGCTTTCTTTTCTCGGCAAGAAAAGTCGGCGGAACTGCTGGATGAGTTCTGTGCCGGGCTTTTGCGGCTGTGGCTGGAGGCACCCGCAGCGTTTATCGTCTACAAATGGGCCGCGGAAAACTTCGTGGGAATGGAAGAGCAGCTTCGCCGCACAGCCAAACAGAGATTCGACGATACCCTGTATCAGCCTCTGCTGGAGTGTATCACGCAGATGCAGGTTCAGTCGGAAGCGCTCGCGACGGGGACCGATCCCGGCCGAATCGCCAATTTTATCATCGGCACCATGGTCGGATGCTTCGGCATCTCCATGTACCACAAGGATGCAGACTTTTCACCGGAGGGAGTGCTGCTGATGATCCGAAAGAGCGTAAGTGAGCGCCGCCTCTCAGAGAGCGGAGAGAGCAAAGGGAGGAGCCGGGCGTGATTTACTTGAAGACTCGCGAAGAGATCGAGCAGATGAGACCGGCAGGCCGGATCGTGGCGACATGCCACAAGGAAATCGCCAAAAGAATCAAGCCGGGCGTCACTACGCAGGAGATCAACGATTTTGTCGAAAAGCTGATCAGGCAGCAAGGTGGAGGGACGTACACGGACGGTTACAACGGATTCCCGGCAGCGATCTGCGCATCGGTCAACGACGTCATTGCACACGGCTTCCCGAGCAGAAAGCCGCTTAAAAACGGGGATATCGTCAAAATCGACATCGTCGCCACGTACAACGGCTGGGTAGGAGATTCTTGCTGGTGCTATGCGGTGGGCGAGGTTTCCGACGAAGCGAAAAGATTGATGCGGGTGACCAAGGAATGCCTGTACAAAGGGATCGCGCAAGCTGTGCCGGGAAACCGGATCGGAGACGTGATGCACGCGGTTCAGAGTCATGCCGAGGAAAACGGGTATTCTGTCGTGCGTGATCTGCTGGCGCATGGAGTAGGCCGGGAGCTGCATGAGGAGCCCAACTACAATCACGTCGGAGTGCCAGGCAAAGGATTCCGGCTGAAAGAGGGAATGGTGCTAACCATCGAGCCGATGCTGAATGCAGGAACCCATCGGATGAAGATTGACGCGGACGGTTGGACAGCCCGGACGCTGGATGGCAAGCTGTCAGCCCAGTACGAGCATACGATTGCGATCACGAGCGACGGACCAATCGTGCTGACGGATCAAAACTAGATCAAAGCGAAAGCCTGCTGGCGAACGGATGCGATGGCGCATTGTCGTCCGGCAGGCCTTCTTTTGCATTTCAAAGCTATACCTTGTCATCGACAAAGGCTAAAATAGAGAGAAGTATTCATGCGTTTTTCGTATACGCCAGATTCGAGGAGGGCGTCCAGCGCCGCGGTGTCCGCCGGTTTTCCGCACAGGCGCTGCAACAACAGGAGGCGAAGCAGCTTGCTTTCACCAGGATTGGCTTTACATACAGACAAGTATCAAATAAACATGATGTATGCGCATTGGATCAATGGCACCCACAATCGCAAAGCGGTTTTCGAGGCGTTTTTTCGGAAGCTTCCGTTTGGAAACGGTTACGCCGTATTTGCGGGCTTGGAGCGGATCGTCAAATACGTGGAGGATCTTCGCTTTGAAGAAAGCGATCTGGATTATTTGCGCGAGCAGGAGGAAAATTACGATCCCGGCTTTCTCGAGGAGCTCCGCAATTTTCGCTTCACGGGGACGCTCCATTCTGTCAAGGAAGGTTCGCTGGTGTTTCCAAACGAGCCGTTGGTTCGCGTGGAAAGCAGAATTTTTGAAGCGCAGCTCATGGAGACAGCGCTGCTTAATTTTATGAACTACCAAACGCTCATTGCCACAAAGGCGTCGCGGATCCGTCAGGTAGCCAAAGACGATTTGCTGATGGAATTCGGCATCCGGCGCGCCCAGGAAGCGGACGCTGCGCTCTGGGGAACGAGGGCTGTCTATCTCGCCGGGTTTGACTCTACGTCAAACATGCTGGCAGGAAAGCTGTTTGGCATCCCGACGGCAGGGACGCATGCCCATTCCTGGGTCCAGTCGCACGAAAACGAGGAGGAGGCGTTCCGCCGTTATGCAGCCGCTCTGCCTGACCAAGTGACATTGCTGGTGGACACGTACGATACGCTGGGGAGCGGGGTGCCGCATGCGATCAATATCGGCCTGGAGATGCAGCGGCAGGGCAAACGGCTGCGGGCTGTTCGTCTCGACAGCGGCGATATTGCCTTTCTTTCAATCAAAACGCGGGAGATGCTCGATCAGGCAGGGCTTTCCGACGTGAAAATCGTCGCGTCCAATGATCTGGACGAGCATACGATCTTGAGCCTGAAGGTGCAGGGGGCGAGGGTCGACTCCTGGGGAGTGGGGACGCAGCTGATTACGGCAGCAGATCAGCCTACCTTGGGCGGTGTGTACAAGCTGGTCGCCCGAGAAGGTGACGACGGCGAGTACATCCCGACGATCAAAATATCGGCCAACCCGGAGAAAGTGACGACTCCGGGAGCGAAAGACATTTACCGGCTGATCGACAGAAGCACCGGAAAAGCGATCGCGGACTATCTCTGTTATCCGTCAGAGACGGACATCCAGGAGCAGGCGCCGATCAAGCTGTTTCACCCGAGCCACACGTACTTGAGCAAGCTGGTGGAAAACTACGTGGCCGAGCCGCTGCTCGTCCCTGTCTTTGTGGAAGGCAAGCGTGTGTATCAATTGCCTGATCTGGCAGAAATCCGCCGTCATCACAAGGAGCAACTGCAGATGTTCTGGCCGGAGTACTTGCGGATGATGAATCCCGAGCATTACCGGATTCATCTGAGTGACCAGGTCTGGCTGACCAGAGCGAGCCTGATGCAGCGCTATATCGACAAAGGAAAATAAGTTCTTGTCATAGCGATGAAAGGGTCCGCATACACTTGTGAAAAAACTAGCGGGGTCTCGTCGGCAGGTTTTCATTGACAGATGGACAAGAATCGCAGATAATTCCAATGAACTAGATACGGTACCTTTAAATCAGTCCCGTGAGGCTGACAAGGTAAGTCGGAAATCCGCTGATGGCAGGCTGGGAATCTTTGTGTCCCTTTCTGTCGTTGTGGGTGAAAGAGGCCTCTTGTCAGGAAATACGGCAGGAGGCCTCTTTTTGGTTGGGTGCCGGTCTACAAAATAACAACAGGGGTGGTACAGATGAGCACTTCATCCGTCGATAAGGAATATTCACTCGAAGCGGTTCCGAAATCGCAGCGCAGCAGTTTTTGGCACATTCTCGTCGTGATGCTCGGCTTTACGTTTTTCTCAGCCAGCATGTGGTCGGGCGGTCAGCTCGGGACGGGGCTTACCTTTACCCAGTTCGTACTGGCCGTACTTGCAGGAAATCTGATTCTTGGCATCTACACCGGGGCATTGGCGTATATGGCCGCTGATACGGGCCTGTCCACGCATCTTTTGGCCCGCTTTGCCTTCGGGGAAAAGGGCTCGTACCTCGCTTCGTTCATGCTGGCGGCGACGCAGATCGGCTGGTTCGGCGTAGGGGTAGCGATGTTTGCTTTGCCAGTCAACAAGGTGACGGGAATCGATACGCTTTTGCTGATCGTGGTGTTCGGTATTGTGATGACGGCTACTGTCTATTTCGGCATCAAGGCATTGGCCATACTGAGCTTTATCGCGTGTCCGTCCATTGCCGTACTGGGCATGATTTCGGTTACTGATGCAGCGAACTCTGTGGGGGGACTGCAGGGACTTTTGCAATATCAACCGGCGCAAGCGATTTCCATGGCGACAGCCCTGACGATCTGCGTCGGGTCTTTCATCAGCGGCGGAACGCTGACGCCGGACTTTACCCGCTTTGCCAACTCCAAGCGAAACAGCGTGATCGCGACTGTGATCGCCTTTTTCATCGGCAACTCGCTGATGTTCTTCTTCGGGGCGATCGGGGCCATCGCGACGGGACAGTCCGATGTTTCTGAAGTGATGTTCTTGCAGGGAATGATTCTGCCGGCCATTATCATTCTCGGTTTGAATATCTGGACGACCAACGACAATGCGCTCTACGCTTCAGGCCTTGGCCTGTCCAACATTACCAAAGTGAAAATCAAAAAAGTGGTCATTTTCAACGGCGTGGTCGGGACCGCCTTGGCTTGGTGGCTCTACAACAACTTCGTCGATTTCCTGACCTTCCTCGGCTCCACCCTGCCGCCGATCGGAGCCATTATTCTGGCGGATTACTTCTTCGTCAACCGGGAGAAGTACAAGCATTTTGAGACAGCAACATTTGCCAGCGTCAATGTAGTCGCAATCATTGCCTGGGTAGCCGGTGTCCTGCTCGCGACATTCGTGCCGGGGATTCCGCCGCTCAATGCAATCATCGGCTCGGCGCTGATCTATGTCGTCGTCATGCGAGCCATGGGAGCGCACCGTTCAGCGAATCTGACGGAAAACAGGTAAAATAAAGCAGACACAGAAGCAAGCGACAAAAATGAAGAGGTGAAAGATTGTGCTTATTACCAACGCAAAGCTTCGCGGACGCGAAGGGCTGTGGCAAATCGCCATCCGTGACGGCAAGATCGTCAAAATCGCCACGGAGATCACAGGTTTCGAAGGAAAAGTACTGGATGCGGGTGGGGCGCTTGTTCTGCCGCCGTTCATCGAGCCGCACATCCATCTGGATACGACTTTGACAGCAGGAGAGCCTAGCTGGAATGTGAGCGGAACGCTGTTTGAAGGCATCCAACGCTGGTCGGAGCGCAAGCAGACGCTGACCAAGGAAGATGTCAAAGAGCGGGCCAAAACAGCGCTCAAATGGCAGGTGGCACAGGGGATTCAGCATGTTCGCACGCATGTGGACGTCACAGACCCCAGCCTGACCGCGCTGCACGCCATGCTGGAGGTTAAGGAGGAGATGGCTCCGTACGTCAATCTCCAGCTCGTCGCTTTCCCGCAGGAAGGCATTCTTTCCTACGCCAACGGAGCGGAGCTGCTGGAAGAGTCGCTTCGTCTCGGCGCTGACGTTGTCGGAGGAATCCCGCATTACGAATTTACCCGCGAATACGGCGTCGAATCCATGCGGCTCGCTTTTGGCCTGGCTGAGAAATACGACCGTCTCGTAGACATTCACTGCGACGAAATCGACGATGAGCAGTCCCGCTTCGTCGAGGTGGTAGCCGCCGAGGCACTCCGTCTGGGGATCGGGGAAAAGGTGACGGCTTCGCATACGACGGCCATGCATTCGTACAATGATGCCTATGCGTCGAAGCTGTTCCGTCTGCTCAAGCTGTCCGGCATCAACTTCGTGGCCAACCCGCTGGTCAACATCCACCTGCAGGGGCGGTTTGACAGCTATCCAAAACGCCGCGGCATCACGCGCGTGAAAGAGATGGTGCAGGAGGGCATCAACGTCTGCTTCGGCCATGACGACATTTTCGATCCGTGGTATCCGCTCGGTACCGGGAATATGCTGCAGGTGCTGTTCATGGGCATTCACGCCTGCCAGCTGATGGGCTACGAGCAAATCGTCGACTCGATTGATCTGATTACCGTCAACAGCGCGAAGACGCTGCATATCGAAGCGGAGTACGGCATCGAGGAAGGAAAGCCGGGCAATCTGATCATTCTCAACGCACAGGACGAATACGATGCGATTCGCCGCCAGGCTACCGTCCGTTACTCGATTCGGCACGGGAAGATCATCGCCGAGACGGAGCCGAGCCAGCCTGTTCTCCGGTTTGGAGATACGAGTGAAATCGTGACGTTTAAAAAATAGGAAAAGCAGTTTGCTTTTGCGCCAGAGAAACATGTTCTACGACAGATAAGCAGCCTGATGCGATCAAGCCGCTTATCTGTTATTTTTATTTTAGTTCGCTTTGAAAGCCGGCCTGGACGCGGACGTCTGCCGATGCTGTTGATACTCTAGACAATGAACGGATTGCCCGGTATCTGAATAGGGCCCATCGTATGTCTACAAGGGGGTGCTTGTATCCACCAATTACTCTTGCTTCAAAAAGCAATCGATTATATCGAAGATCATATTAAAGATGAAATCGATCCGGAAAAGCTGGCGGCGATGGCTGGATATTCGCCCTACCATTTTTATCGGATTTTTCACAAGCATACCGGTTTCACGATCATGGACTACGTTGTCAAAAGAAAGCTGCAATACGCGATGTATGAATTGGCGAACGGCGAAAAGATCATTCAAATCGCGATGGATTATGGCTTCGAGACCCATTCCGGCTTTACGAAGGCATTCAAGAAATGCTTTGGCAGCCCTCCAAGCTTATACAAGCTGCATTGTCCGCTATCGCTGCCGCAAAAATTAAATCTCTTAAGCCTCCATGAAAAAAATACAGGCGGAATCATTATGCAGCCGAAGATCGCGAAGCGGAGCGCGTTTTATGTAGCGGGTAAAGCGTTCGAAGGCGCTTTTGAAAATGTCCGTTATACGAGGGACGCCCCGGCATTTTGGCAGCAACGAGGGTTAACCGATGGCTCGATAGAACGGTTTCTCTATCAATTATTATCCCCTGAAAAGCATGGCGAGTACTGCATCAATATAAGCAACGAGCAGGACAAGGACCGATTTACGTATTTATTTGCCGTACACTACGATAACGATCGCCCTCTTCCAAAGGAACTGACGGCCTTTCTCATCCCGGAAACCACGTACGCAATCTTTCGGACGCCGCTCGTGGAACCCGCACAGTTCGTCCCCTCCATTAAAGGAACGTGGCAATACATCCTTGAAGATTGGCTGCCGCAATCGTCTTACGAAATAGATGAAGCCGGCTTTGATTTCGAATACTACGATGAACACTGCCATTACTGGGATTACGAAAAAATCTATATGGAAATCCATATTCCCATTATCGAAAAAGAAAGAGGGTGATCGATTCACCCTTTCCGTTTTTTCAAGAGCTTATGGTAGAAAACTAGAACAGGGGTCAACAGAATGGCGCTTGCCACAATAGCCGTCCTGATGGTAAAGCTCGAAGCGATATAGCCGATTACGGGTCCGCCGCTGATTTGCCCGATGGCGTCGACTTGCCCTTTGACGGAAAAGAAGGTCGCACGCGTGGACGAGTCGGGAATGATTTTATTTAACCAGATGTCCTCCAAAGGATGCATCACAGATCGCGTCACCTGGATGATGACGTAGAATGCGATTAAAACAGCGCCAAGCGAAGAGAACGCAAAACCGAGCAATGAGGCGATAATCACGCTGCTCCCGATAAACAGCGATACATAAATCAGGCGCAGATGCTGATGGATCGGGCTTCGACTTACAAAGTGCAGGATCACGTAGGAAATGAGCACGATGATGAGCTGAATGCTGCCAACTACCGCCACGAAACTACCATCCATTACGTCCGATAAATGGGATACGTTCAAAAACTGGGATATCCACAGCCGGTCGAATCCTTCACTATAAAATCCGACAAACAAGGCAATGAGAAATAGGATGCGGATGATCGCGCTTGTTTTCGTAAAATGAATGATCGTATTCATATTCACCTTGATGCTCTGCCAACTCGATTTTCGTTCCTCGCGAGTCGCAGGTTTGAAATTTTCTTCTCTCATGGCAAAACTCAAAAATACAGCAAGCCCAATCATACAACTCCCGCCGATAACGATCGGCAGATTAACCATAAAAAAACCTGTGGCCATACTTAAAGGGATCGCGATGATTTCCCCAAGCCTGTTCGCTTTAGCCCCTTTCATAAAGGCAAGTGAAGCGCGATCCTCCCCTATTTCATCGGCAATCCAGGCTTGTTGCGAGCCGCTTGTACATGTATAGCCGAGCCCCCAAAGGACTTGGCTCAACAGCACGGGTATAAAATGCGGAAAGAGCCCCTCTACCAGAAAGCCAATGCCGATCAACGCATAGCCAATGATGATAGAAAGCTTCCGGCTTTTTAAATCTGAAACAACTCCCGTTGGAATCTCAAAAAGAAAAACGGATAGTTCCAATACCGTTCCAACGAGAACGAGCTGAAACGGATCGAGCTTCACGACTTGTACTTGATAGAGCAGATTCACCGTAAATACAAAGGTGAAAAATAGCTGTGACAGGAAACACGTATAGATGTATACGTGAAATGGATCTCTTGTTTGCAATGGCTTCATTTCTTTCCCTCCCGGCTTGATTATAGAGGGGGAGGAAAATGATTTCTGTTCCAAATTTGCGATCATGGGAGACATTGCCGGGACCGGCTTGGGATGTTTGACAATCTGGTTTTGATTGCGGAGGAATGGCGTGTGAGGGACGCAAACAGGAGGACGAATACGCTCTACATGGCAGGCACAGCATTAATATCTTTTGCCGTTATGTGAAAAAAGCGTCCTGACTTTGGCGTAAACGCGCACGGGCAAGCTCGGAAATACAAAAGCCAGCTCTCCCGGCACGAGAGAAGGAATCTCTTCAGGCGTTTCAATGATATGTTCGATACCAAGCTTTTTCAGTGCGTCCGAATACTGCTTAGCGTCCGCCCAGCTAACGACGAAATAAAGTGATTTTTCCACGGAACAGACTCCTTTTTGCTCTGATGATAGGCTCGTCGTGACAATGAATGAATCCTCCCCCAAAAACAAGGGGAGGATTTGCATGTTAGCCCAAGTAATATTTGGCGGCCAGCAAACCTGCCACCACGAACCCGATGAAGATGACAAATATTTTCAAATCTTTTACGGTTCTCCGAATCATTTCGGCATCTTGTTTTGTATGTTTCATGTTCCGCTTTTCCCCTCTCTGGAATGTAATGCGTTCCAAAAGGGGAGCTGCCCACGAAGATCGACCCGTATCGGATCGGCATTAGCAAGGTCCATTTTAGCAGCGTCTGGATCACAAACAGGAATGTCACGAGCGGGGCGGCGTACGTTTGCTGCAAATTCCGCAACTGGTCCATGAACAGGGAGCCTTGCAGCTTTTGCTTCAAAAACTTGACCGTAAAATGAGGCCGGTAGCTGACAATCTGGACGGCTTCGCTTTTTACGGACGTGTACTTGGCCGTTGCATCGGAAGCAAATGTATCGGCTGGCGAGGGGGTCGCCGGGAACATGCACAAGCAAGCGATGATTATCGCGAGAATCCATTTATATATCAACCATTTTGAGCGGGGGGCCATTTTGTCTCCCTTCTAGCAAAAGATCATTACCCTCTATCATACGCAAAAAAAAGGGTGATTTCCAGATTGGAGCCACGCTGGCCTCATTTGGCAGGACTCTTTCCCGCATGCTTTCGGTGGAGCGTATTTTCAGAGCTTTCGGGCATGCATACCGCCGTCAGCAACATAGCAATCGGTAAGAAATCTGTGCAGGCATTTCAGGCTAGAATAAGGTTCTAAAAACGAAGCGGGAGGGCGGCAACGGTTCAAGAGAGTCCATGAAACAGGGCGCATTTGCCAAGGAGAGGAGAGCGATTGTGGAAAAACGCGAAGTGCAGCATACAGGAGGGACTTTCGGGAGCAGAGGCAATTTTGTCGTGGTCATGGTCATGATTCTGGGCGTGTTCGTAGCCATCTTGAACGAGACCCTGCTCAACGTTGCCTTGTCCAAAATCATGGCCGACATCGGCATTTCACCAAGCAAAGCGCAATGGCTGACGACCGGGTACTTGCTCGTGATCGGAGTCCTCATACCGATTACCGCCTATTTGCTCCAGCGGTTCACGACAAGGAGCCTGTTCCTGTCGGCGATGGGCTTGTTCACAGTGGGAACATTCATCGCGGCGATCTCGCCAGGGTTCGCCTTGCTGGTAACCGGCAGGGTGCTGCAGGCTGCCGGGACTGGACTGTTGTTTCCTTTGCTGACCAATGTAGTATTTGCCATCGTCTCTATTGAAAAAAGAGGCTCAGCGATGGGGACCATCGGGATTGTAATCACCTTTGCCCCTGCGATCGGACCTACGCTGTCCGGCATCATCGTCGAGCATTTCAGTTGGAGGGTGCTTTTTTACGGTGTGCTGCCTATCGCTTTGTTTGTAATTGGCTTTGCCTATGCCAAGCTCAAGAATGTGACAGAGACGACGAATCCCAAAATTGACGTCATCTCGCTTCTTCTCTCGACCTTCGGATTCGGAGGGATTGTGTACGGTTTTAGCAGCGCTGGCGAAAGTCACGGGGGATGGACGGGCAATGGCGTCCTCATTCCGATCGTCACCGGGGCCGTTTCTTTGGGGCTGTTCGTATGGAGACAGCTCGTCATTCCGCAGCCGCTGCTGGATCTGAGGGCGTTTGGATACAAGGTATTCCGCATCTCGACGCTGATCATGATGATCGTCATGATGGCGATGTTCTCGGCGATGATGCTGCTGCCGATTTTTCTGCAAAACGCGCTGGGATACAGTCCGCTGGAAGCGGGTCTGGTCATGCTGCCCGGCGGAGTGGTGATGGGGATCATGTCTCCGATCACCGGACGGTTGTTTGATAAATTCGGCGCGAGGTGGCTGGCGGTCATCGGCTTGGCGCTGATCGGAAATACGCTCTGGCAATTTGCCATCATTACGCTGTCTACCTCTTACGGGATGATCATGCTGTTGAACACGCTGCTCATGCTGGGCATCTCCATGCTGATGATGCCCGTGATGACCAATGCCCTAAATGAACTGCCGCCGCCGCTATACCCCCACGGCACAGCGATTATCGGCACGCTCCAGCAGGTATCGGGTGCGGTCGGGACAGCGCTTCTCGTAACGGTCATGACGAATGGCTCCAAGCGGTTTCTGGAAAGTCCGTCAGGCGCGCAAAATGATGCTACGGGAAAAATCCTGGCTATGCTTGCCGGGATGAAAAGCGCGTTCCTGCTGGCATTCGCGCTGATTGCCGTCGCTTGGGCCTGCTCGCTGTTTCTCAGACGGGCAGCCGCACCGGAAAAAGAGCCAGGCGGGAAGCGAGTATCTGTGCACTGACGGCTGCGGATGTCTGAGTCTGATGAAAAGCGGACGGCGGAGAAATGAAAGCGATAGGGACGTACGCGGAAAAAATGCAAGCCAAAGCGAATGCCTGCCTAAGACAGTACCCCCTGTGGTCCGTTTTCCTGCTATAGTAGAGACAGAACATTTTGAATGCAGGGAAAAGTGAAGCAGGAATCTTAAGTAGTCATGGCGAATTAGTCGGATTATTGTCTGGCGACAGCGTTGTGACGGACTGAAAGGGGGAGAAACATGCCAATCAAATTGCCTGATGAGTTGCCGGCGACAGAGATATTGGAGAATGAAAACATCTTTGTGATGAAGGAGAGCAGGGCGTTTACCCAAGACATTCGCCCGCTGCGCATCGTCATTCTCAACCTGATGCCAGTGAAACAGACTACGGAGACCCAACTGCTCCGCCTTTTGGGGAATACCCCGCTGCAAGTGGAGGTCGTTTTGCTGCACCCGTCCAGCCATACCTCCAAGAACACGCCGGAAGAGCATCTGGCCACCTTCTACAAGACCTTTGAGGAAATCAGGCACGAGAAGTTTGACGGAATGGTTATTACCGGAGCGCCCGTGGAGCAGATGGATTTTTGCGAGGTGAACTACTGGGAGGAGCTGCAGCAAATTCTCGACTGGAAGATGGCCAACGTGACGTCGACACTGCATATTTGCTGGGGCGCACAGGCAGGGCTGTACCATCATTTCGGCGTTCCGAAGCATCCGCTTCCCGAGAAGCTGTTCGGCGTTTTTCCGCACACCTTGAACAAGCAGAATGTGAAGCTGTTCCGCGGGTTTGACAACGTATTCTACATTCCGCACTCCCGTCACACGGAGAATCGGCGGGAGGACATCGAGAAAGTGCCGGAGCTGGAGATATTGTCCGAATCGGAGGAGGCGGGTGTGTACATCGTTGCGACGAAAGACGGCAGGCAAATTTTCGTCACCGGACATTCCGAGTACGATCCGTGCACGCTGCGGGAAGAGTATGAACGTGATGTGAGCAAAGGCCTCGAGATTGCCATTCCCAGAAACTATTTCCCGGGGGATGACCCGAGCCTACCGCCAGTGGTCAGGTGGCGCGCTCATTCCAACCTGCTGTTTTCCAATTGGCTCAACTACTATGTGTATCAGGAAACGCCCTACGATTGGAATTCGATCAAATAAGGCTTGCCAACCATCCGCATTTGCCGGGTGGTTTTTTCTGCGGTCAAGAGAGGAAAAGACGCGGTCGGTCGGCTCAAAATCAAGTATGGGGAGGGATGGCGTGAGAGGCATTTTCAAAAAAATAAAAAGCGTCGCACCATTTGGAAATAACAGTTGACTTCATACAGGATGCCAGATAAACTCATTATTAACACCAATGGAGAAATTAAAAAAGCTATCCGACCGAAATAAAGCAAAAATCGTCTGCTCCTCGTGTTTGATCGGAGTATTATCCATCTTTAATCACACAATTTATAACACTGTTGGATAAATAAACCTTGAAACGCGAATATGTGGAAGAGGAGCATGTCCGTGATGAAAAAAATCGTAAAGCAGGACCAGGACGTCATCAAGCAGCACAACAAGCAGATGATCCTGGACATCATTAAAAAGCAGCGTCCGATTTCCCGGGCCGAACTGGCCAAGATCACCAAAATGAGCGCCACCTCCGTCGGCCGCTTTGTGAGCGAGCTGTGCGAGGAGGGCTTGGTGCAGGAGACGGATTTGACATCCTCGGGTGTCGGACGCAAGGCGGTCCAGCTGGACATCATAGCGGACGCCGTTTATACCGTGGGAGTCGAAATCGAAAAAAAGCGCATCAAATTCGGGATGATGGATTTCAGCGAAACGGTGGTAGAGCATCACCGCGTCGCTCACACGGCATTGGAGTCCTCGCCTGAGGAAACGGCAGCATTGATTGGCCGAGAGATTTCCGGCCTGATCAAGAAATGCAAGATTTCACCCGAGAAAGTCGTAGGCATCGGAATCGGTGTCCCTGGCGTGATCGATTACGAAAAAGGGATTGTCCAGTTTTCCAGTACGCTCGGTTGGAAAAACGTGCCGTTTGCAGCTCTGGTGGAACAAATCCTCGGGATCAAGACGGTGATCGACAACGACCTGAAAGTGAAAATCCTTTCTGAATACTTGTACGGTTCGGCCAAGGGGTCGACGAAGACGACCTTGATCGGGATCGGTACCGGTATCGGTTCGGCACTGATTATCGACGGGGAGATCTTCCGAGGAGGATCGAACAGTGCCGGGGAGCTTGGGCATACGACCCTGGACCCCAACGGCAATTTGTGTGAATGCGGCAAGCGCGGCTGCCTGCAGACCTATGTAGACGAAAACGCCCTCATCACCGAAGCGCGGCGCGTCAAGGAGATCACTGACATCGGCCAAGTGTTCGAAGCGGCGCGTGCCGACGAGCGCTGGGCCAAGGAGATCGTCTCTCGCACAGCCCTGTACATCGGGATTACGATCAACAATATCGTCTGCATGTACAACCCGGATACGGTGATTCTCAGCGGAGACTTGATCGAGAACTACACCGAAATCGTGGATTTGGTTCACGAGCACTGCGAGCAAGTGATCTGGGAGCCGTTCAAGGGAACCTTCCGCATCATCGCTTCGGAGCTGAAGGCAGAAGCCATCGTGATCGGCGCGGGCGCTCTGGCGCTGCAGCACTTCGCCCCGCTGGCCGGAGCCGATTTTGCCTAGGGCAGTCGGTTCCCTAAGGCAGTTGGCTACATGAGGCAGTCGGCCTGTTTCTCTCCTGCTGATCGTCTGGCTTTCTCCGCTTGAGAAAAGAGCCGTGCGATGCTGTTACTCGTGTATGAGACAGCGCTTCGTCATGAAAGTGAAAGCGCCGTCTTTATGCAAATATACTTCTGACACCAAAAATAGGGGGACAGATCAATGAAGAAGAAGTGGTCCACATCCTTGCTATGTCTACTGATGCTGGTCAGCCTCGTCGCCACGGGATGCAACTTCAGCGGCGATAAGGGATCGGGCAGTGCTCCCGGAGGAACAGCACCCGCGGCAGACGGTCAGCAAGCGAAAAAAGAAAGCGTTATCAACCTTTCCTTTGAAAACGAGATTAAAGACCTGAACCAGTTCTCTACCTCGGACAACATTTCGTTCTCCGTGCTGAACAACGTCAGTGAAGGTCTGTACCGCCTCGATGAGAAGCACGAGCCGCAGCCTGCATTGGCAAAAGGCGTGGAAGTCTCTCCAGACGGCTTGACCTATACATTTACCCTGCGTGACGGGATCAAGTGGAGCAACGGCGATCCGATCACCGCAGCCGACTTCAAATTCGCCTGGCTCGGAGCGATGAACCCGCAAACCTCCAAAGGCGGCTATGCTTTCATCCTGTCCGACTACATAAAGGGCGGCGCTGAATACGCATCCGGAAAAGGCAGCGCGGATGCTGTCGCAATCGATGCGAAAGACGACAAGACACTGGTGGTTACGCTGAACCAGCCGACACCGTACTTCCTGCGTCTGACTACCTTCATCCTGTACTTCCCGCTCAACGAGAAGTTTGTAACAGAGAAGGGCGCGGATTACGCACTGAAACCGGAAAACATGCTGTATGCAGGCCCGTACAAGCTGACCTCGTTTGACCCGGCTTCCGGAGCGACGCTCGTGAAAAACGAAAACTACTGGGACAATGCCAATGTAAAAGTGGAAAAAATCAACCTGAAGGTCATCAAGGAGCAAAGCACAGCGCTTAACGCTTACAAGGCAGGCGAGCTCGACCGCGTCATGCTCTCTTCTGCAGACGTTGACACCTTCAAAAACGACCCTGAGTATACGACAGACATCGAGTTCCGTACCAACTACATCCAGTTCAACACCAAAGGGGAAGGCACGTCTAACCTGAACATCCGCAAGGCTCTGCAGCTTGCCTATGATGCGACCATTTTGGAGCAAGTGATCTTAAACAACGGCTCCAAAGCGGCAACCGGCATGATTCCGGTCCAGATGAGCGGTGTCGACCACAAATCGTTCCGCGACCTGCAGGGCGATCTGATCAAGGCCGATGCGGCGAAAGCGAAAGAGTACTGGGAGCAAGGCGTGAAGGAATTGGGCAAAGCGCCGCAATTGAAGCTTCTGGTACCGGATGATTCCCTTTCCAAGGACCTGGGTACCTTCCTGCAAAGCGAATACAAGAAAAACCTCGGGATTGACGTAACGGTTGAAACGAAAACCGTAAAAGCACGCAACCAGCAAATGGACGAAGGCAACTACCAGTTCGGCGTAACCGGATGGGGAGCGGACTACGACGATGCGATGACGTACCTCGACCTGTGGGCGAACCATACGCCTTACCGCGGCAACTACGAAAATCCGAAGTACGATGAGCTGATCGCATCCGCGAAAAAAGAAGTCGATGAAACAAAACGGATCAACATGCTGCTGGAAGCAGAAAAAATCCTCCTGGCCGAAGACGCGGTAGTTTCTCCGCTGTTCTACAGAGGAAACTCCTTCCTGCAAAAGCCGCACGTGAAAAACCTGATTTTCCATCCGTACGGTTCCCCGGTGGAATACAAGTACGCAACTGTGGAATAACAGCTTGACTTGCGGGAAGAAGAGAAGCCCCTTCTCTTCTTCCTTATCTTTCTGCTACAGGAGGTGTACGCATGAAACGATATATCGGCATGCGGCTGGTGTATCTCCTCATCACCCTGTTTGTCATCACGACGGCTACATTTTTTCTGATGAAACAGCTTCCCGGTACGCCGTTTGACGAGGAAAAACTGAACAGACTGCCCGTAGAGGAGCGGCAGCTCTTGTACGCCAGCTACGGTTTGGATCAGCCGGTGTACGTTCAATATGTGCGCTACCTGGCGAACGTCGTTCAAGGCGATTTTGGTACTTCTTTTACCTATAAAAACATGCCCGTCAAAGACATTATCGCAAACCGGATCGGGCCATCCGCCCTGATCGGTCTGCAGGCGGTCGTACTCGGTTTGTCGATCGGCCTGATCTTGGGAATTATCGCAGCCTACCGGCATAATTCCGCCTGGGATTACTTCACGATGTTTATCGCCGTGCTGGGGGTCTCGGTCCCCAACTTCGTTCTGGCAGCACTCTTGCAATACTACGTCGGTCTCAAGTGGGGGCTGTTGCCTGTCGCTTTCTGGGACAGCTACGAAAACTCGATCCTGCCGTCCGTCGCACTCTCCGTGGGCGTAGTCGCGATCATTGCCAGATTTGCCCGCAATGAAATGCTGGAGGTACTGCAGCAGGACTACATTACGACGGCAAAGGCGAAGGGATTGACCAATATGGCAGTAGTCATGCGGCACGCCGTTCGCAACTCGCTGATTCCTGTCGTCACCATTTTAGGTCCGATCGTCGTCAATCTGTTGACCGGATCACTAGTTATCGAAAACATTTTTGGGGTACCCGGCATCGGAAGCCTGTTTGTGGATTCAATCAAAATGAACGACTATTCCACGATCATGGGTATCACCATTTTCTATAGCGCGTTTTACGTGTTCATCATGCTGATCGTCGATATGTTGTACAGCGTGATCGATCCGCGAATCCGTCTGGCTTCGGGAGGGGAGTGAGAACATGCAGCAGCAAGAAAAAGCGAGTCTGGACCATTTATTTCGACCCGCCAGCGTCAGCGCGAAAGAACCGGAAAAAATTTCACGGCCCCCTCTCACAGCCTTTCAGGACAGCTTTCGGAGGCTGCGGAAAAACCGGGCGGCCATCGTCAGTCTGATCATCCTGATCCTTTTGGGGGTGCTGGCCATCATCGGGCCGTGGATGACGTCCTATACGTATTACGATACCGACTACAGTGCAGTGTACAAGGCGCCGAACGCCGATCACTGGCTGGGGACGGACAAGTTCGGCCGCGATCAATGGGCCCGCATCTGGGAAGGCACCCGCATTTCGCTGTTGATCGCTGTGCTGGCAGCGGTGCTTGATCTCGTGATCGGTGTCGCGTACGGAGCCATCTCCGCCCTGATCGGCGGCAGAGTGGACAATGTCATGCAGCGGATCGTCGAGATCATCATCGGGATTCCGAGCCTGATCATCATCATTTTGCTGATGATGGTGATGGAGCCGGGGATCATGACGATCATGCTGGCGATGGTCATTACCGGATGGGTAAACATGGCCCGTCTGGTGCGTGCGCAAATCCTCAAGCTGAAGGAGCAGGAATATGTGCTCGCGGCTCGCTCCCTGGGAGCATCCAATACGCAAATTATTTTGAAGCATTTGATTCCCAACACGATCGGGATTATCGTGATCAATACGATGTTTACGATTCCGTCGGCGATCTTTACCGAGGCGTTTTTGAGCTTTATCGGCCTTGGCCTGCAAGAGCCGATGGCTTCACTGGGCGTGCTGATTCACGACGGATATCAGGCGATCAATACGCAGTACCATTTGCTCCTGTATCCGGCTATCGTGATCATCGCCATCATGGTTACCTTTAACATCCTGGGCGACGGTTTGCGGGACGCGCTTGACCCGAGAATGCGCAAATAGCATCATGACGAGGAGCGAAGCGACATGAACAAACTACTGGAAGTCAGGGATTTGGAAGTGTCCTTCTCGACGTATGTCGGGGAAGTGAAGGCGGTGCGCGGCGTCAGCCTGGAGCTTGACAAGGGAGAGACGCTCGCCATCGTGGGCGAATCCGGCTCAGGCAAGTCCGTCACCTCCAAAAGCCTGATGCGTCTTTTGCCCAGCCCGATGGCACGGATCAAGAACGGAGAAATCCTGTTCGAGGGCAGGGATGTGGCCAAGCTGTCGGAAAAGGAGATGCAGGACATTCGCGGCGCGGAAATCTCGATGATTTTCCAGGACCCGATGACCTCGCTCAATCCGACGATGACCGTCGGGAAGCAGATCGACGAAGTCATTTTGAAGCACCAAAAGGTAAGCAAGGCAGAGGCGGCAAAAAGGTCGGTCGAGCTGCTGGCGCTGGTCGGCATCCCGCAGCCGGAGACGCGGTACAAGCAGTATCCCCACCAGATGTCCGGGGGCATGCGGCAGCGTGTGGTGATCGCCATGGCGCTGGCCTGCAACCCGAAAATTCTGATCGCGGACGAGCCGACGACCGCACTCGACGTTACCATCCAGGCGCAAATTCTCGACCTGATGAGAGATTTGCAGGAAAAGACGGGGACGGCCATCATCCTGATTACCCATGATCTGGGGGTCGTCGCCAACATGGCCTCGCGCGTGGCGGTGATGTACGCGGGAAAAATCGTCGAGGTCGGCACGGTGGACGAAATCTTTTACCAGCCAAAGCACCCGTATACGATGGGACTCTTGGCCTCCATGCCCAAGCTGCACATGCAAGAGGAGCAGTTGATGGCGATTCCGGGTACGCCGCCGGACCTCTTGGACCCGCCGAAGGGCTGCGGATTCGCCTCGCGCTGTCCGTACGCGCTGGAGATCTGCCTGTCGTATCAGCCGGAGCACATGCGCTGCTCGGATACGCATCAGGCGGCTTGCTGGCTTTTGGATGAGCGGGCGCCGAAAATGGATGACACGGTCGGCTGGAGAGAACGAAGCTTGACCTGACAGATAAAGGGAACGAGACGGAAAAGGGTGAAGAGCATGGACTGGATGGATGAGGTACAACGGCGAAAAGAGGAGCTGCTGGAGGATTTGGGCGGCCTTTTGCGCATCCCGAGCACGTACGACCTGTCGACGGCAGGACCGGATCAGCCGATGGGGGCCGAGGTGGCGCGGGCGCTGAGCTATATGCTCGAGCTGTCCAGCCGTGAGGGCTTTCGCGTAAAAAATGAGGCGGGCTACTACGGCTACGCCGAGTACGGCCCGGGAGCGCCAGATGACGACTATATCGCCGTCCTCTGCCATCTGGATGTCGTACCGGCGACCGGAGAATGGACAAGCCCGCCGTATGAGCCGTCCATCCGCGACGGAAAGCTGTATGCGCGCGGCGCTATCGACGACAAGGGACCGACGCTGGCTGCTTTTTACGCGTTGAAAATCGTCAAGGAGTCCGGGCTTGCCCTCAAGCGGAACATCCGCCTCATTTTCGGGACCAATGAAGAAAATCAGTGCCGCTGCATCGAGCACTACAAGGTGATGGAGAAGAAGCCGCTGACCGGCTTTGCGCCCGATGCGGACTTCCCGATCGTCCATGCGGAGAAAGGGCAGATCAACACGAGAGTGGTATTGCGGCAAATAGGGGCAAGCGCCTCGGCAAATGAAAACGACCGATCCGGGCTTTTCCTGGCATCGTTTTTTGCAGGCGGCGTTCCCAATATGGTGCCGGAAGCGGCCCGGGCCAGGGTAGCAGGTCCAGAGGAGAGGCTGGAGGCGCTGGCAGAGGAGTTTCGCTCCTATCTGGCTGCTTGCGGCCGCCCCGGACAGGTGCTGCTGGAAGACGGAGAAGCGAGCTTTCATTTGGAGGGCAAATCAGCCCACGGGATGGAGCCTGACCAAGGGATCAACGCGGGCCTTCTGCTGATTCATTTTCTCAAGGACTATTCGTTCCAGGAGGATGCGCAGCGCTTTTTGGCCTGCACGGATGCCTATCTGTTCGAGGATTGGCGGGGCCGGGCGCTGGGAATCGCCAGCGAGGACGAGATTACCGGTCCGCTGACGATCAACTCGGGGATCATCCAGTACGAGCCGGAGGGCGAGTCTTTCTTCCATATCAACCTCCGCTTCCCCGTCTGCGACGATGACAGCCGCATCCTGCCGCAGATCGAAAAGAGCGTCGGCAAGTACGGCTTCATCGTTGAGCCGCCGATCATCAAAAAGCCGCACCACGTAGACCGCTTGCATCCGGTCATCCAGGTGCTGCAGCGCGTCTATCGTTACGCCACGGGCGAAGAGCCCAAGCTGCTCTCCACCGGGGGAGGCACATATGCCGCCCACATTCCGAACGGCGTCGCTTTCGGACCGCTGTTCCCGGGCAAAGTGTCGCTTGCCCACCAGCCGGATGAGTTTATCGGGCTGGACGATCTCTTCAAGTCCGCCGCGATGTATGCGCGGGCAATGTATGAGTTGGCTAACGAGGATTTGTAAGTTGAGAGGGAATAGGTAAGGTAGTGAATATTGAAACCTTACTACCATATTGAAACGATAACTACCAAATTGAAATTTTTTTGTTATAGTCAACTTGCTGCAACTTTTTTAAGAATTGCATGTGATGCGACTATCTATCCGTAAAATGAGAGACTGTTCCGCGAGTAGAAATTTTCTATTTCGGAGCGGTCTTTTTTACAAGCATGTTAAATTTGTCATGTTCGTTTTCATCAACTGGTCAAAACCAGCCAAAGCATTTCTGATCCACCGCTCATGTATGGTAAGCTGGTAACAACGATACCTGCAAAAGGAGGAACAAACCATGCATAACAAGGTCATCCTGCTCGCTTCCGACCAATTCGGAAAAGGAGAGCCCGAGCTCGGAGAAATCGTGATGGAGACCTTTCTCGTACACGTCAAACAGGCAGAGCAAAAACCGGCCGCCATCTTCTGCATGAACCGCGGCGTCTTCAACCTGACAGAGCAATCGCTCGCCCATCTTCATTTAAAGGAGCTGGAGGAGCAGGGAGTCCCCGTGTACGGATGCAAGACCTGCGTGGAGCATTACGGGGTGGCGGACAAGCTGAAAGCGGGACAGATCGCGGGCATGAACCTCTTTGTCGAGCTGTCCGGCAAGCATGAAGTGTTCACCATCTCCTGATCGGAGCTATTGTCATGGACATCAAGCAGCTTCAGTACTTCGCCGAGGTGGCGAAGCAGAAAAGCTTTACCCGGGCGGCAGAGGTGCTCCATGTCTCGCAGCCGTCCATCAGCAAAATGCTCAAGAGCCTGGAGACGGAACTGGATGTTATCCTGCTCGACCGGACCGAGCGGAAAATCGAATTGACCGATGCCGGACAGCTCGTCTTTGAGTACGCCCAGCGAGTCCTGCAGATCATGGGCGACTTGACGGCTTCCATCGAAGAGCTGCGCCAGGTGGAGCGGGGATTCGTCAAGCTTGGCTTGCTGCCGACGGTAGGTGCGTTTCTGCTGCCGGCGGCTATTGCCGGCTTCAAAAAGCGCTACCCGCATATCGAGCTTGAAATGAGGGAGTACAGCGCGAGGCCATTGGAAGTACAGGTCGAGCAAGGCCATATCGACATCGGCTTGACCGTGCTGCCCGTGGACGAGGGACGCTTCGAGGCAATCCCGCTGCGGTCCGAGGAGATGGTCGCCATCGTGCACCAGGAGCACTGGCTGTACGGGAGAGAGAGCGTCGATCTGAAGGAGCTTGAAGACGAGTCATTCGTCTTGTTTACAGAGGAGTACGCGATGCATGACGTGGTCCGGCAAGCGTGCTTGCGGGCCGGCTTTGAGCCGAAGGTCGCCTACATGAGCTCGCTGTGGGATTTTGTCGGGGAGATGGTCGCCGCGCAGATGGGCATATCCCTCGTACCGCGGTCCGTGGCCGAGCGCCTGAACAAAGGCCGCCTTCACGTCGTCGCCCTTTCCTGGCCGCCCATCGATTGGACGTATGCGCTGATCTGCCGCAAAGATCGTTATTTGTCCCACGCCGCCCGGGCGTTTATCGGATTTGTCCGCGAGCACGCCTATGTATAACTTTTTTGCATAGATTTGATGATGTTTATATATTGTACGAATAGCAAGAGGGCCCCTTACAATGGTGCTATCAGTTAGCTGGCACCGGGGGTGGTCTCGATGAAAAAATGGCTGACGGCATTGCCGCAGATATTGATTTTATTTGTGTTTGCCTGGCTGGGAAAAGCGGCAGCAGCGTTTTTCCAACTGCATATACCTGGCAGCCTGATCGGCCTTGGCCTGCTGTTCGCGGCCCTGCAATCGGGCCTGATCCGCCTGAAATGGGTGGAAGCGGGAGCGGCTTTGCTGCTGTCCGAAATGATTCTGTTCTTTATCCCCTCGATTGCGGGCATTGTCCAATACCCGTGGATGCTGGGTGTAAAAGGGCTTCTCGTTTTGGCCGTGGTCGTCAGCGGAACGGCCTTGGTGATGATCTCCACAGGAGTTCTGGCCCAGCGGCTGTTCCGATGGAGCGGGGTGAGCGAGCAGCGTGATTCTGTGGAAAATCTGTAGCGTTGCTGTTACCCTCGCCTTGTATTGGGGAGCCAAGCGCATCAGCGCCAAAAAGGCGGGTCTGCTCTTTTCTCCGGCCATCCTGGCACCGCTGGGAATCGTCTTGCTCGTTTTGCTGTTCGATCTCCCCTTTGCAAGATACAAAGAAGCGACGTCGTTCTTTGCAGACATGCTCGACGTGGTGACGGTCGCCTTCGCCATCCCGCTCTATCGGAACTGGCCGATACTTGCGGCAAATTGGCGGATGATCGTCGGCAGCCTGGCGCTCGGCTCTCTGTCGGCTGTATTGGCCGGGGTGGTGAGCACCTTCTTCCTCGGATTGGGGAGTGAAGCCGCCGTCAGCGTCATTCCTCGCTCGATTACCATGCCGGTAGCGGTCAATCTATCGAAGGCGTTGGGCGGAGAGCCTGAGCTGACTGCAGCATTTGTCATGCTGACCAGCTTTGCCGGTGTCTTTCTCGGACCGAAAATCATCAAGCGCATGCGGCTCCAGCATCCGCTCGCCGTCGGGCTGATGTACGGGATGGGCGCCCATGCGCTCGGCATGGCAAAAGCGTTCGAGCGCGGTGATGTCGAGGGAAGCAGCGCCACGCTGGCGGTCATCGCCGGGGCGATGATCACGGTTGTTTGGGCGTACGTGTTTTTCCCTGTCGTGCAGTCGTGGTTGTTGTGAGGGATGGAAAAAGATAAGAGTAGTTAAGGATAGAGAGGCAAGGGGAAAGTTCTTGCTGCTCTATCTTTTTATTTTTTAGGATTGGAATGATAGTTTTCATTTCTATACTTTTGCTTTACTGAACTTGGGTAATAAAAGAAACCTTCAATTTACAAAACAAATGCACCAATGTTAATATTTGGGTGAAAACTGACTGTTAGAGAAATGGGAACAGTTTATTGGAAGGTGGCAGTCGTGAAGGAAAGTGTACATACACTTGAATTTGCAACCATCGGAGATGTCCTAAAAAAATATAGAAAACAGTCTAACTTAAGTATTTCACAACTAGCTAGATTGACGGGTGTTCACAAAGGAGTCATTGCAAAGATTGAAAACGGAAGTACCAGGCGTCCGGGATTAAAAATAACAATGCCCTTAGCTAAGGTATTGAATATTCCGACTGATAAGATTGTTGAACTCTATATTGAAATCGATAAACGTCCTGAGGTGTTATTTGGACTGCTTAATGAGGCAATTCGGTGAGTCTGTAAAATATTTTGTGTAAACTCTCAACCTCTAAACTACAATTAGGAGTAGAAAGGTTGGGAGATTTTTATGATGTCAAAAGAGCAGATCAAGCAGTGGATCAAAGAGAAAAACATGAAGTCAGTGGACGACGTACAGTCAGCGTTAAAGGATCTATTCGCAGACACAATCCAAGAAATGCTGGAAGCTGAAATCGAGTCCTCTCTTGGATACGCCAAGCATGACATGAAAAACAAGCGGACAACCAACAGTCGCAATGGGTATAGCAAGAAAACCGTCCGTTCTGAGTACGGGGATGTCGACATCCAAGTCCCTCGGGATCGAGAGGGTGATTTTGAACCAAACATTGTAAAGAAACATCAATCCAATGTTACAGGGATCGAAGATCAAATTCTTGCTCTCTATGCCAAAGGCGTATCCACACGCGATATCCAAGACCATCTGCAGCAGCTCTATGGCATCGAAGTCTCACCAACGCTCATATCAAATGTAACGAATAAGATTGTACCGATGATCAAAGAGTGGCAAAATCGCCCCTTGCAAGCGGTTTATGCTGTTGTTTTCCTTGACGCCATTCACTTTAAGGTAAAACAGGACGGAGCTATCGTCAATAAAGCCGCCTATATGGTCATTGGTATTGACCTTGACGGTCATAAAGATGTGCTTGGGATCTGGATTGGGGAGAATGAATCGGCAAAATTCTGGCTGCATGTCCTCAACGAACTGAAAAATCGTGGAGTCCAGGATATTCTCATTACAAGCGTCGATAATCTTCGTGGCTTTACAGAAGCCATCTCTGCATGTTATCCGAAGACGGAGATTCAGAAATGTGTTATCCATCAAATCCGAAATTCCATCAAGTATGTTTCCTATAAGGATCTCAAAAAGATCACGTCCGAGCTAAAACCCATCTATAAAGCTCCAACGGAGCAAGCCGCGTTGGAAGAGCTTGAGCAGTTTGAACAAACCTGGGGCAGTAAATATCCCTTGATGGTTCGTTCCTGGCGGAATAACTGGGACGAGATTGCCACTTTCTTTAAATATCCTCCAGAGATTCGAAAGCTGATTTATACAACTAACGTGATCGAGAGTTATCATCGACAGCTTCGAAAGGTGACAAAAGGAAAAGCCATGTTTCCCACAGATGATGCCCTTTTGAAGATGTTATATCTCGTAACCATGGATGTTCTACGAAAGTGGACGGGACGAGTTCAGAACTGGGGCCAGATTCTCTTACAGCTATCCGTTTTCTTTGAAGATCGGGTACAGCCGTACATCCGTTAACAAATGAAAGGCTTCATCCCCGAAGGGATTATCTTTCTCTCCACCAACGCGTCAAGGGTTCGCTTCGCCTTTCGCCCTTGACTCTATTGGTTTCGAAAAATGGCCCAATTAGGGGGATGAAACCTTTTCATATATTGGTTGATTGAGTTTACACAAAAATCTTGACAGACCCAATTCGGTTGTTCAATGTTCCACTGGCCGCAAGAGTTGCTCAGCGGATTCTTGAGACACCTTATGAGGAAAGCTATTCCTTAATGGAACGACTGTACAACTTTGTTTCCTCTTTATCAGATCTAAGATTTCAGCTGCCGCTATACCACGTAATTATAAAGTATGCCAGAGAACGTGGAATGCAGCGGTTTCTGGCAAAAGGACTATTGAACAAATACCTGATAGAAAGAGATGATTTCAATCGATTAGAAGAGACCTATAACACCGGAGAAGAAATCTTGCACTATGTTGATTTTTTGAGTAATGAGGAAAAGGTAACCATTTATTACAAAATGGCTTTTCATGCTCATGCTATGAAAAAGTATGAAAAATGTATTGAGTTCGGAAAGATGGGACACGCCGCAGATCTTACACACAATGAGCTAAAAGAGCGAGTAGCCTTGGCAATCTGCAATTCATATATGTTCCTGGGAGATTATAGGGCTTTAGAACAACACCTTGATTTATTTGAAAAGCTAAATTACCGATTTATCATTGAACGGATTAAATTTTTTCGCGGGACTGTTTATTCAAGAACAGGCAAATATGAGGAAGCTATTCCCTTGTTAAGGGAATGTCTGGTTGAGACCACAGAAGTTAACCGGATATTTAGACTCACCGAGTTATTTGATGCACTGTGCAAAGTGAGTGACCTTAATTCGATTAAAAGTTTTCTTGAGGAAGAGGAGAAAAAAATTCAGATTTTCGATAACGACCCCTATCAATATTCTGAGTTAGGGAGATTTTACAAGCTAAAAGGTAATTATTTCATGACGAATGGACTTATTGATGAAGGGATGGAAGCCTATATGCAAAGCATCTATTACTTTGAGAAGATCGGTGCCCTGAAATTAATAATGTAAGCATAGTGTTTCCCTATAAAAAATGGATACCCCTCTCGATTAGTGGTCAAGACCCCATTTAGTGGACAGTAAGAAAAAACCCGACCGTTAGACCGACAGCTGACGTCTGAATTCAACAGGCGTCAGCCTTTTTAATTTTCGTTGTGGTCGACTTTGGTTGTAGAATTGAATATATTCCTCAATTCGCCTTTGTGCCTCATCCACACTTCGGATATCATAAGGGTAGAGCCCTTCCGTTTTGAGATGCGAGAAGAAGCTCTCCATCGAGGCATTATCATAACAGTTGCCTCTCCGAGACATGCTGATTTGGGCGCCAACCTTCGGCAACATGTCGTGGTAAGCGTAGGACGTGTACTGGAATCCCTGATCGCTGTGAACGATCAGTCCAGTCACGTCTTTCGTCTTTTTAAAGGCTTTCTCAAAGGTCCGTAGGACCAACTGATTGTCGTTGCGAACTCCAATGTGGTAAGCCACAATCTCATTATTAAACAAATCCTTAATAGCAGACAGGTAGAGCCACGTATCCGCGACACGATACTGTGTGACATCGGTTACCCATTTTCGATTAGGTGCATCCGCTTTGAAATTCCGCTGCATCACATTCTCAGCGACTCGTCCACCTTCGGTTGAAGCATAGTGACCTCGATATTTGCGGCGTATTCGAGAACGGAGCTTCATTTCTTGCATCAGACGTAGTACCTTCTTATGGTTGACCCATACCCCGTGATCTCGTAAGAGAAACAGCTGGGTTTGTCGATACCCATATTTACCATCATACTTCTTATAAACTACTTTGATGAGGTCTTTCACGGGCTTGTCCCGGTCCGCTTGTTGCCGTTTCAAGTATGCATAGTATCCACTTCTTGAGACTCCAAACAGCTTGCAAAGTTCACTAGTCGTATACTCACCAGCTACTTGCTTGATCGCCTCATACTTATGGGCTGCACCTCCCGCATCCAGATTTTCAAACACTTTTTTAGCATCGAGTTCTCTCGTTTTAGCTTTTTAACATATCGATCTTGATCAACATATTCTTCACGTCTACCTCGTTGATCCATCAACCCAAATTCGCCTAACTGTTTATATTTTTTCATCCATACTTTAAGCCGGTGGCGGTCCGGAATCCCCAGATGCTCCATGATTCGACGGTATGTCCATCCTTCTTCGATATGCAGTCGTATGGCTTCCACCTTTAATTCGTGAGAATAACTTCTAAACGTTTGCCCCTTTTTCACCATAAAAAATGCACCCCTTAAATTTCATCGGATTTACCAGGGGTTTAATCCAATGTCCATTCTAAGGGGTGCACTTCATTAGGAGATGGGGTATTTTTTTATCAATTAGACGAATTTTGTTGAATTTTGTAAAACGTCTATAATTATCCGATTGTTAAATGAATTTTGCGACAGAATTTATAATAAAAACTAAGTATGTCCTAGAACCTATGAGAAGACTCCAATTTTGGGGGAATTGAAATTGGAACAGAATAAACTAATATTCCAAATAGAACAGTTACGAATGCAATTATGCAACCTTGCAAAGGAAAAAGGCATCTCCCATCATTCTGTAATTGAATTAAGTCAAGAACTTGATAACTACATTGTTCAATATGTTCGACAATATGGGGGGAGAAATTCAAAAGCTGGGGAGCAGTCATTATCTCGATCTTCCAGTTTACCGGATTAGATTTCTCTTTCCGTGACTTCTGCCTCTTCAGAATCAAGTTCCCATAGCTCAGAAAATCACGCTAAAAAATAGGAATCAGCTTCTTATTCCTGTATTTGTACATGTCAGGACTCGAGTCTGTCGCTTGACGCACTTCAAAGAAAAGGTCATCGGTTACGCGAACACTATCTGCCCCATGAAGTTGTTTATTCAGGTCAGTAAAAAGCAGATGTCCGTCTTCCATTCTGTACAAGGTTGTATGGAATGAGGTGGTTGCCACAAAAGAACCGATGATGATCTCATCTCCGTCAAGCTTCCCTTCATAAACCGTACCATTGTGATCACCCGAGCCTTATTATGCCGCATCTACGATTAACCAAACGAGCGGAATAAAGTCTAAAGTCCCTTCTATTCCAAACCTTGGCCGATAAGCCGCCAAAATTTGTAGTATAATCATTCAATATTTCAAATCTTCCACCAAGGTGATGAGACGATGGACATTCGTTCTTTCCAGATGACAGACTATGAGGCGGTAGTAGAGCTATGGATGCGTGCAGGGCTGACCCTGTCGCCCTCCGACAGCCGGGAAGCGATCGAAAAAAAACTGCAGCGCGACCCGGAGCTGTTTCTGGTAGCCACCGAGCAAGACCAGTTAATCGGTGCCGTCATGGGTGCTTTCGACGGTCGCCGGGGATGGGTCTATCACCTGGCCGTCGATCCAGAATCCCAGGGCAAACAAATCGGACGCCTGCTTATGAACGAGCTGGAGGAGCGGATGAGGGCAGTCGGCTGCGATAAGATGAATTTATTGGTGGCGCAAGATAACGTGCGAGTCGGAGCGTTCTATCAAAAGCTAGGCTTCACCCGCGATGACGTATTTTTCATGGGAAAGTGGATCAATCGGCTGTCATAAACCTAGAAAACACCAAACGCTGTAGAGATGAAAAAGGGAGAAAACAGCGAAGGTCTTTGGGACACAATCCCAGGCAGGTCAGCCCCATGCGGTGTCCCACCGAACCTGAAGCGTTTTCTCCCTTTTTCATCTCCTCCACTGCAGCCGGAACTACGAACGTTTTTCCCAACGCCGAGCCAGAAAAGTGATAATCCCGCCCAGCCTGCATACAGTGTAGCAATGCGTCAGGAAGGGGGAATATCAGGCGTGATCAGTATCGCAGGAATGCCAGTCGACCCGGCGGCATTGGCCAGCGAATGGCGTTTGAACAGCGTCCAGCGCGAGACTGTCGACAGAATGGCTCGGGCGGGGGAAGTGTTTGACTATCCAAATGCCGAATTGCTCCGCTACGAGCTCAGACTGCGCAATCAAATTGTCGTTTCCTCCCTGCAGCTGTTCCGGAGCGGCCTGGCTTTTGCCACCTTTGAGGAGACGAGATGCAACGAAAGGTTTTGGGTGCGGACGGATTACGGAGGGTGCATGCTCCGGCCCGAGGTGCCTCCGTCCATCGCTATCGAAGACATTTTCCGAAACGGCCATGCCTATGCGTTTGAATGCGCGACCGCAATGGTCATTATTTTGTATCACGCAGTTTTGCAGACGATTCGCAGGGCAGATTTTGACCAATTGTTCAGAGGCATTTTGCTTTATGACTGGAGGTATGATCAGGATCTTCGGCTGACTACAGAGCAAACGCGCACCTTTTTGCCAGGGGATATTCTCTACTTTGAAAATCCCGAGTACCGGCTGGATGAGCCGGAGTGGCAGGGGGAAAATGCCGTCGACTTGGGCAATGGCAGATATTTTGGGCATGGGATCGGTGTCGAAACCGCGGAGGGGATCCTCCATCATCTGAACGGCAAGCGCAGACCCGGAGCGACGAGACGCGCCCAACTGCTGAGCCAGGCGACGCGGCCTGGTTTTGCATACCTGGCTGCTTTTGAGGATACCGGGGGAATCCGCTTCATGTCTGGAAGCACGGAGACAGAAGCCGGGAAAATCAGGGCGGAGATCGGGTCGGCAGTATGGGAGCTGTGATGAAAGCCGTTATGAAAGCCGTTATGAAAGCAGGCCGGTAGAGGTTTCGACTCTTCCCGGCCTGTTGTTGTTATGGGGCGCCTACCAGCGGCCGATGGCAAAACGGGACAGGTCATGGACCGCAGTTCCGCTGGTCAACAGCTGACTGGCAGCCTCTCCGACCGCGCTTGCAAACTTGAAGCCATGTCCGGAAAAACCGGCGGCAATGACGATGTGCGGGTACTCTGGATGCTTGTCGATGATGAAATCCTCGTCCGGAGTAAAGGTGTACAAGCATACCTTGCCTTGACGCAACGGCCCGGCTGCCTGCGGCATGAATTTTTCCAGAAACGAGCGGGTATCCGCTTCGTCGGAAGGACACGTCCCAAACGTGCGGTCGAGTTGATCGGGGTGCACCGGTTGGCCGCCGTCATGGCGCCCGATTTTGACACCAGCCCCGTCAAAGCTGGGGAAGCCGTAAAAGATCGAGTCCGGCAAATCAAAAATAAATGCGGGAAACCGGTCGGAACGGTACAGGCTCTCGTCTGCTTCAAACCAGGAGACCGTTTTTCGCGTAGGCGTCAGTGGCAGGGAAAGGCCGAGAGAAGTCAGTACATCCGGGTTCCATGCTCCGGCGCTGATCAGCAGCCTGTCGCAGGCGTAGGTGCCATGTTCGGTTGCGACCACCGCTCCATCCGGCGCCGCAGAAATTTCTTTTACCCGTTCGTTGACCAGAAGCTCTGCACCGTGGAGAAGCGCTTGCTGGCGATAGGCCCGGATGCAGTCTTCGCTGTAAAGGACACCGGAGGTAGGCTCGTAGCACCCGGTGAAATCGTCTGGCATGTGTATCCCCGGCCAACGCTTAGCTGCCTCTTTCGCGCTGAGAACCTCCAGCGGAAGCGAATAGCGCTCTGCACTCTTTTGCACATTTTGCACGAAGCGAGAGTCGCGAGGACCGCCGCTTAGTACGCCTGTCTGTACAAACAGGCGCTTTCCTGATGCCTCCTCCAGCTCCTTCCACAGCTCCATGGCCCGAATCGTCAATGGCACATACAGCTCGCCTTCTCCGTATGCATGACGGATGATGCGCGTGTCGCCGTGGTGGCTTCCCATCTGGTGCGGCGGGTCGCCGGCGTCGATCAGCAAGGTATGGACCCCTTGCCTGGCCAGGTAGTAGCCGGCTGCCATTCCCATGGAACCGGCCCCGACAATAATGACATCATAGTGTTTCACAGTGGCTTCCTCCTCTTCCCACAGTGCTGACTCATACTGTTTTTCAAACTATTATCCTACAGATGCATCGCGAGGTCGAGGCGGCATTGTTGGTACTTTCAGAAAGTTTTCTCCCTCTGGTTTCATTTGTAAAAAAATCGGGAAATACATAGCAAGCTAAACCAAAAAATTTAACCGAACGAAGCGGGTGGTTGCATGAAAATGACCATAGGGAAATAATGGTCAAGACCCCATTTAGTGGACAGTAAGAAAAAACCCGACCGTTAGACCGACAGCTGACGTCTGAATTCAACAGGCGTCAGCCTTTTTAATTTTCGTTGTGGTCGACTTTGGTTGTAGAATTGAATATATTCCTCAATTCGCCTTTGTGCCTCATCCACACTTCGGATATCATAAGGGTAGAGCCCTTCCGTTTTGAGATGCGAGAAGAAGCTCTCCATCGAGGCATTATCATAACAGTTGCCTCTCCGAGACATGCTGATTTGGGCGCCAACCTTCGGCAACATGTCGTGGTAAGCGTAGGACGTGTACTGGAATCCCTGATCGCTGTGAACGATCAGTCCAGTCACGTCTTTCGTCTTTTTAAAGGCTTTCTCAAAGGTCCGTAGGACCAACTGATTGTCGTTGCGAACTCCAATGTGGTAAGCCACAATCTCATTATTAAACAAATCCTTAATAGCAGACAGGTAGAGCCACGTATCCGCGACACGATACTGTGTGACATCGGTTACCCATTTTCGATTAGGTGCATCCGCTTTGAAATTCCGCTGCATCACATTCTCAGCGACTCGTCCACCTTCGGTTGAAGCATAGTGACCTCGATATTTGCGGCGTATTCGAGAACGGAGCTTCATTTCTTGCATCAGACGTAGTACCTTCTTATGGTTGACCCATACCCCGTGATCTCGTAAGAGAAACAGCTGGGTTTGTCGATACCCATATTTACCATCATACTTCTTATAAACTACTTTGATGAGGTCTTTCACGGGCTTGTCCCGGTCCGCTTGTTGCCGTTTCAAGTATGCATAGTATCCACTTCTTGAGACTCCAAACAGCTTGCAAAGTTCACTAGTCGTATACTCACCAGCTACTTGCTTGATCGCCTCATACTTATGGGCTGCACCTCCCGCATCCAGATTTTCAAACACTTTTTTAGCATCGAGTTCTCTCGTTTTAGCTTTTTAACATATCGATCTTGATCAACATATTCTTCACGTCTACCTCGTTGATCCATCAACCCAAATTCGCCTAACTGTTTATATTTTTTCATCCATACTTTAAGCCGGTGGCGGTCCGGAATCCCCAGATGCTCCATGATTCGACGGTATGTCCATCCTTCTTCGATATGCAGTCGTATGGCTTCCACCTTTAATTCGTGAGAATAACTTCTAAACGTTTGCCCCTTTTTCACCATAAAAAATGCACCCCTTAAATTTCATCGGATTTACCAGGGGTTTAATCCAATGTCCATTCTAAGGGGTGCACTTCAATAATTAAGCGGGGCTTTTTCGATCTTGCTTGTCATCATGATCCTTTCCGGTTTTTTGGCCGTATACAAAATGCACAAGCTGAACGAGAAGGTTTCGGAGTTTACCGACGGCTGGATGCCCGGTCTGCAGGCGGTGCTGGAAATAAATGCCGCACTCCAGACGATCTACGCCTACGATCAAAGCCTGTATGCCACAGTAAATGCGGCCGACAAAGAGAAAATCGTCAAACAAATCGAAGAGCAGTTTCTCTATGTGGAGGAAAAAACCAAGGATTACGAAAAGACGGTTCAAACCAGTGAAGATGCTGAAATTTTTGGGAACCTGCAAAGAACCCTTGAGGTTTATAAGACGTTCAATAATCGCATTGTCGAGTCCGGGAAGGAAATAGACGTGTCCACCGTGGCTACGCCGGAGGATTTGAAGCGGTTGGAAGAGCTACGCCTGCAAGCCGACATGCTGTTCAAGGAACGGCAGCAATACGTGGATGAATTAAAGAAACGAAACAGCGAGGGGGCCAATCAAGCGGTCGCGGAAAGCTATCAGCTTTATCGGGACGGCATGCGGGATACACTGCTCCTGCTTGTCATCTCGCTCGCTGGCGGGATTCTTCTGGCGATTGGTTTGACCAGAAATATCCGCAATCCGCTCGTTAAGCTGGTGGCAAACGTAAAAGAGGTGGCGTCTGGAAATTTGCGCGTGGAACCGTTGATCATCAAGAATCGGGACGAGTTTGCCAGCCTGACGCAGTCCTTTAATGAAATGACAGCCAGCTTGCAAACCTTGATCCGTCAGGTGAGCACGTCATCAGAGCAGGTGGCGGCGTCTGCCGAGGAGTTGACGGCAAGCGCGGAACAAACGAGCAAGGCGACAGAACAAATTGCCGTGACCGTTCAGGAGGTAGCAGCAGGAACGGACAGGCAGGTCAGGAGCGTCGATGAAGGCTCCAGAGTGGTTCGTGAAATGACAGCCAGCATCCAGCATATCGCGGCCAATGCGCAGAGTGCGTCTTCTACAGCTGTTCAGGTGGCGGAGCTGGCAGGCGAAGGAAATCAGGCTATTCAAGCCGCGGTACAGCAAATGAGCGCCATTCACGATTCCATACGCAATCTGACGGGGGCTGTAGAAGGACTGGGCAAACATTCCCAAGAGATCGGCCACATTATCGAAGTGATTACGGGAATTGCAGAACAGACCAATCTATTGGCATTGAATGCGGCGATTGAGGCGGCCCGGGCCGGTGAGCACGGAAGAGGCTTTGCCGTCGTAGCGGACGAGGTCCGCAAGCTCGCCGAGCAGTCTTCCCAGTCGGCCGCACAGATTGCCAAGTTGATCAATACGATTCAGGAGGAGACCGTGCGGGCAGTCGATTCCATGCAGGCGGGGAATCGGGAAGTGCAGTCCGGCATCGCGGCCGTTCATCAGGCAGGAGAAACCTTCGGACAAATCCAGTACTCGATCCAGGACGTCACCGAGCAGATCCAGGATGTCTCCGCCGCAGTTCAGCAGGTGTCAGCCCATACCGATCAGGTAGTCGAAGTGATCAGCTTGATCGCCGAAGGATCCGACGTCACGGCAGACGGCACGCAAAATGTCTCGGCCGCTACGGAAGAGCAGCTGGCTTCCATGGAGGAGATAGCCGCTTCGGCGACATCGCTGTCCAAGCTGGCGGAGGAGCTGCAGGATACTGTCTCCGCATTTAAAATATAGCGCCAGTCGTTGGTTGAAGAGCTGGATGGATGCAGATTGCTGCATAGAACGCGAATAGTTTGGTGAATAGTTTGGTGTAAGGCTGTAGGGCTGTAGGGCGGTAAGTCTCTACGGCCTTTTTCATGTAAATCCGGATGATAACAGCTTGTTTCAAAAAACAACAGAAGGCGGAGCCTTTGCAGACAGGTACAATCGGCAAGATCTTCAAGTTTTTTTCGCAAACACTTGTAACCGAGAAGACGGAGGCATATAATAAGTTGTAACTGATAATGAAAATCATTGATAACGGCATGAATTAACACAGTGGAAGGATGGAACCGATGGGGACCGATTGGAATACAGCCGTACTTGAGCAGAAATACCGCATCTCGTTTGCCGATGAGATCAATGCTCCGCTTGTCTTTTCAGCCGAAGGTCTGCTTCGAAAAGAGACAAGCATGATGTTTCTGCGGCAGGTAGGAGAACAGATCGGATCTCCCGGCAGCGTTGTGACGGCATCCCTCTTCTTTAAACGGTTCCTCGCTCTGATGACCGGCGCTCTGCATGCCATGTCCCATGATTCGGTGGGCTTGCAGCTTTCTCTTGCCAATGTTGTGTTAACAGGAGAAAAAAGCTGGAGCATTCCGCGATTTGTCCTGCTTGATCAATCCGTCAGCAGACCGGAAGACGGAAGCCGCGCACAGTGGCGGGAGCAGGTCGTCCGCGAACTGTTTGCGGGTACGATCCAGCCATTGATTGCGGCACTTTGTGCAGCTACTTCTGTTAAAGCCCATGTTCTGTGGGCCCACGCTTCGTACCTTGTGCATTTTTACTACAAGCGCTGGCAGGATGCGGCGGAGTCTGCAGAGCTCAAGAGGCAGATTGCCGACGACTATCACTACCTGACCAAAGCAGCCGATCCGTCCGTGTTTGGCCTGAAAAAAGGCCAGCCCCTCGACACTTCCTATACGATGATTCCCCATCCGTCGGGCAAGGGAGAGCCGATCCAGATCCGGCACCAATGCTGCTTCCAATACCGGCTGGAGGGCGGGCGATGCTGCTATACATGTCCGCACCTCAATGAAACCCAGCGCGTCGAGCAGATTCTCGCGCTCGGCCACTAAGCATTGCCACTACGATCATAAACAGTGCTGTCTGATGACGGCACTGTTTTTAGTTTTGTTCACTGATAGGTCCCCGACATGTATAAAATCGGGATTTCGTCGTATAAGTACAGGGATGGCAGTGCAGGACCTTGGCATATTTGCAAGTTTTTCCACGGACTTGTGCATCCGTGATATGATGTTGGAATCATCGTACTCGGCCCTGGGGGTATATTCATGGAACAACTGGTAGTGGGCAGTTTATTATCTGCATTGGCAACGGGAGCAGGCGCTCTTCCCATTCTTTTCTTTAAACAGGTTACCCATCGCTGGCGGGATATTTTATTGGCGTTTACAGCCGGAATCATGATGGCTGCTTCTACGTTCAGCCTGATCCCGCAGGCATTGGCAAATGAACGCTTGATCGTCGTCTGTCTCGGGGTGTTGACGGGAACCATCCTCTTGACGCTGCTTGAGAGCGTCATTCCGCACATCGATCTCGAACACACGCGGGCGAATATCTCGATGGACTCGCAGTCATTGCTCATTTTGTCGGCCATTACGCTGCATAACATTCCGGAGGGACTCTCCGTCGGCGTCAGTTATTCATCCGAACAGAGCGGCTTGGGCGGCCTGATCGCCTTTGCCATCGGCGTCCAGAATGCGCCGGAGGGCTTCCTCGTAGCCTTGTTTTTGATCAATCAGCGGGTCAGCCGCTTTAAAGCCTTTTTGCTCGCGACTCTGACGGGATCAGTCGAGATTGTGTCTTCGTTTGCCGGGTATTACCTGACGTCCTTCGTAGAGGGATTGGTGTCTTACGGACTGGCGTTTGCGGCCGGAGCGATGCTGTTTATCGTGTACAAGGAACTGATTCCCGAAAGCCACGGAGACGGCCATGAGCGCTCCGCTACCTTTTCCTTTATCGTCGGACTGCTCGTGATGATTTGCCTGATCAGATGGTTTGGATGAGGTTTTTCACAAAACTGTCCCGATTTTCCGCAACTTTCTCTCACAACCGACGGCAGAATTACCGAAACCATATATAGAGATATTTTTCGAACACGGTAGTTAGGGAGTGTCACAATGGAAAAATCGACCTTGCTCGGTATTGTATTAGGGATTATTGCAGTTGTCGTCGGGATGATCTTGAAACACGCGAGTCCGAGTGCCTTGCTGAATCCGGCAGCCTTCATGATTATTATCGTCGGTACGGTTGCGGCTCTGATGAACGCGTTTCCCCTTTCGGAAATCAAACGGATTCCTGCACTCTTCAAAATTTTGTTCACCGAACAGAAGCTGCCGTCCAAGCGGGAGCTGATCGACCAGTTTATGAACTGGGCTTCCATCGCTCGCCGCGAAGGCCTGCTGGCGCTGGAAAACACCTCGGACGAGATCGAGGACCCGTTTCTGAAAAACGGCATGAAAATGATCATCGACGGCGGAGAGCCGGAGTTTGTCCGGGACGTCTTGAATGAAGAGATTTACGCCATCGAAGAGCGGCACCAGTCCGGCGCACTGATCTTCAGCCAGGCGGGAAGCTACGCGCCGACGCTCGGGGTATTGGGTGCGGTAGTCGGCTTGATCGCCGCCCTGGGGAACCTGAGCGATATCGATGCTCTCGGCGTGTCGATTGCGGCGGCATTCGTGGCGACGCTGCTGGGGATTTTCACCGGGTACGTTTTGTGGCACCCGTTCGCGACCAAGCTGAAGCGCAAATCCAAGCGCGAGATCGAGATCAAAAAAATTATGGTGGAAGGACTCCTTTCCATTCAAGCGGGTGTTTCCCCTGCGGCTATCGAGCAGAAGCTCCTTGTCTACATTCCTTTGCAGGAACGTGCAGCAGTGAAGGAGGAGAAGAAGGAGGAGGAGGCCGCAGTAAATGGCTAAGCATTCCAAACGTCACGGCAATCATGAAGAGCACATGGATGAATCCTGGCTGATTCCTTACGCGGACCTGCTGACCTTGCTGCTGGCCCTGTTTATCGTATTGTTTGCCTCCAGCAAGATGGACGCGAAAAAATTCGACCAAATGGTTCGTTCCTTTGATGTGGCGCTGAATGGCGGGATCGGCGTGTTTAACCAGCCGAGCCCCGTGCCGCTCGACCCGTCGCTGCCCCAGCAGACCTTGCATATGGGCAAGGAGACGGATGACAAGGAAAAGACCGAGGAAGAAAAGAAGATGGAAGAGGCCATCCGCAAAGAGACGGAGGATCTGAAGAAGCTTCAGCAGCGCATGGAAGACTACATCAAGGCAAACAATCTGGGAGACAAGCTGCAGACTCAGCTGACGGACGAAGGCCTGCTGATTACGATTTTGGACAATGCCCTGTTCGATTCCGGAAAAGCAGACCTCAAGCCGGAGGCCCGCAAATTGGCCGCAGAGATGGCTTCCATGCTGGTGCCGCATCCGAAAAAGGTGACGGTTACCGGCCATACGGACAACGTTCCGATCCATCGTGCCGAATTTCCGTCCAACTGGGATCTCAGCGTGAAGCGCTCCGTCAACTTTTTGAAGGTCCTGCTCGAAAACAGCAATTTGGACCCGTCCAAGTTCAGCGCGACGGGGATGGGCGAGTACCATCCGGTGGCATCCAATGCGACACCGGAGGGAAGAGCGAAAAACAGGCGCGTAGAGGTGGCGATCCTGCGTGATCTGGCATCGCCGCCAAAGAGCAGCCCTCCGCCGGCGACCGAGTAGATGAAAACAAAAGACCAACTGGCTAAAGGACAGCGGTTTTTCGCCGCTGTTCTTTTTTCTTGAAGGGCTTGGCTGACCAGGCAGGAAGCCTTGACAATCAAAGAGGAAAAAGGAATAATACAGATGTATAACAAAGTAAATTAATCGGAATACTTTTAATAAAGAGGGGGAGTTCAGGTGAGATATGTAGAACGGTCGGTTCGGATTCCTTTTGACCAATATGAGCTGGCTGCCACTATTCATGAGCCTGAGCTGGTACGGAAAGACGACAGCCTTGCTGATACAACATTGTTGATATGTCACGGATTTGTGGGCAACCGGATTGGGGTGGACCGGCTCTTCGTCAAAGCGGCCCGCGATCTGGCAGTGTCTGGTCTGACAGTGGTCCGATTTGACTACGGCGGATGCGGGGAAAGCGAAGGAGATTACGGTGCCGGAGGACTGGAGCTTTTGGTCAGACAGACTCGTGAGGTGCTTGCTTATGTACGCTGCCGTGAGCAGGGCCGTGCTGCCCGCAGAGTTATTCTGCTGGGACACAGTTTGGGCGGAGCCGTTTCTGTCATTACGGCTTCATTGGAGCAGAACATCGACGGCTTGATCCTCTGGGCCCCTGTCCCGCGTCCGTTTGAGGATATTGTGCGGATTGTGGGCGAGCAAGGGTACGAGGAGGCTGTGCAATACGGCCGGACCGATCACCGGGGGTACTCCTTGCAGGAGACATTCTTCCAGTCGCTCCATGCCTACGACCCGTTGCAGCAAGCGGGTCAATTTGACGGCGATGTCCTGCTGCTTCACGGAAACAGGGACGAAGTCATCCCGCTGGACTCTCTCTTTCACTATGAACGCGAATTTCGTCTCCGCAAGAGCGGACACTGCGAGACGGAGATTATCGTACGGGGGGATCATACTTTTTCGGCGCAAGACGCCTACCAGCGGCTGGTCGGGAGAACGAGCAGCTGGCTGAGCGTATTTGCCGGAAGCGAAACCGTGGCGATATAAGCAAAGGGCCAGGGGTTTGGCTGAAGAGATTCTGCCTTGGCACAAAAGATTTTGGTACAAAAGAGGTTGACACAAAAGAGAAAGAGACAAAGATCGCAGGGAACGGTCTTTGTCTCTTTGTTTATAATCCTCTTTGTCTTCAGTACCAATCTGGAAAGAGCTTCTCTCTCGAGTGAGGTTACTCTTGTTTTTGTTCGAGCAGACCAAGCGCTCTCTGAGCCATCTCCATGTGTTCTTCTTTGCCCGTGTGCAAGGCGAACATGCCGATCAGCACCGGATAGGCGGCCCATTGCTCGGCGATATGCTCGCGCATGCGGGGCCACACTCGGCCGCCAAAAGCCTGGTACTGGTTCAACAAGACATCAAGTCCGCTTTCTCCAAACAGCGCGTAATAAATGGTGAAATCCGTTCCGGGGTTCGTTACTTCTGCTTCTGTCCAATCCAGAAGTCCCGTCACCTGATTACCCTCGTTTATCAGAATGTGCGGCGGGTGCAGGTCGCCATGAACCAGCACGGAATGCTGAGGCCAGTAGCTATCGTCAGCTATCCATCTTTGCCACCTGTCCCACAGCGTATCAGACACTCCGATCTTGCGCTTGATGTCATCCATATTTTTAGCGAAGGTCTCTCGTGCTTCGGCTGGACTCTTCACGCGGATACCGGCAGAAGCCGCCAGATCATGGTCAACCCCATGCAGGGTGGCGAGTGCCTGGGCCAGAGAGCTGACAAAAGCGGCGGGCAGCGGGTCGTGCTCCATTTTCCAAGCGTATCCATTGGACACCGGATCTACCGTTGCAGCGGGAGTTCCCTCCAGCAACGGATAGGCGATCAGCTCAGACGTGTATACACGCCAGTTAGGAACGGCAACAGCCAGATGACGTTGGAGTAGCTGCAGAACCTTGTATTCATTATCCGCTCTGTCCATTACGTCGGGCCGTCTTGGCTTGCGTAAAACCCAAGGCTTGCCGTCTTCATCGGTTACGAATGCGACTTGAAAGTCCATGCCGGACTCATTGATCTCTACGCGACTCGGATCAATCCGAAGACCGTTGTTTTTGGCGATACGCAGCATATCAGCGACAACTGTTTCATGATTTGTTGGTTGAATGGGGTTCATAAGGGCGAGTCCTCCTTTTATTTTGCTCTTGTCTGGCAGTAAAACTTGCTCTCTTGGCTGCCCGAGAACTGCGCCAAAACGAAAAAACACAGGCTGCTGCTGCCTGTGTTTGGGATAATCGGAAGGGATGGGACAGCTGCAGGAGGAGTCGCTTGTTTACGGAAAGCGAAAAACACTCCTGACGGCTGACTGATTGGCCGAGATCAAATGAAATGAACAGTAACCACCGACAAGTGCGGTATGTTGACAGGCACGATTCCTCTGACGTCCACACCATCCCTACTGCGATGCGAGGTGCAAAAAAGCGATGAGGACACGGCCTTCAAGACCAAAACCTGGAATTGTTCAATTATTCGATCATGCGTGTAGAAACAATGAGTACAAAGAGGAGGCTGCAAGGCCATCTCATTTTGCAACTTAGTTAGATTAGGTTACGAAAAATAGGCAGACCAATCCCGATTACCCTGCACACAGGCAGAGCCTTTGAGCACTATGATTTTTTAGTGGCGCAAAGTTCGCAAGCGGGAAAAATGGTCTAACACACGTAACCCTCCGTTCCTGTAAGATTGTTTAATTCTAACAGATTTTCGTTCCAGTTGCAATACTTGGAAAATGACGTCCATTATGTTCGTGCATAGGGAAAATATCATACAATTTTACTTGTGCATTGAGGAAGGCGGTGAGGTCATGTATGACAGGCTGACAGCTTGATCTCCTCGATGGAAGAGATGGAAAAGATCAAAAAAGGCCAGGAGCCCGTATTGGATCAATATATGCACTGCCGGTCCTGATATGATCGGGAGAAAGAAGCAGTACGCATTCCTTTTACTGACACAGGGTACAGATTTAATCCGTTACATGGAGGCATTTCGCAATCTGAAGCCGCTCGTAAATGTGATGTCTGGAGCTCAAGACCTGGACGTTGTTTTAGATGGTGTTTCAGAGGAAGAAATGACGGGGTTAGCCGCTGAAGTAGCCTTCCTTCTCCAGCCGTTCAGCCAATGGATAGATATGCTTGCGGAAAATGTATCCGTAAGCGGCCAAGATGATGCCGTAGGTCAGCCAGCTTCCGAGGGATAGCGCCGATAGGTACACGCCGTAGCCCTCGATGCCGAACCGGCTGATGAGCAGCGCCCGGATCCCGGCTTTGACAAAGACCGGTAGTCCCATAAGGAAGGTAAGCAACAAAAACCAGCGATATGCCTCCGGGTGTCGAAATAACCGCAGGCTGCTCTGAACGGGATAGCCCATGGAAGCAGCGACATCAACAGAAAAGAGCATAGCGGCGGGTTCTTTTTACTGCAATCGACAGAAAAAAGAACAGGCCGAGTGCTGCATCGGTGTATATATTGTTCCGCAGCAGCCATTCAGGGGAATCGGAAAGTAGGTCGAGGAAACGGGGGATAAGCAGTGTCGCGAGCAAAAAGACACCCGTAAACGTGAAGCGCCGGTCTTTGAACAGCACGTAAAGGCCATAGCAAAAGCCTGGCAGCCCTGACAAGAGAATCGCACTGTAGTCCCCGAGGACAGGCCTGCCGTAAGACCACACGAGGAGAGGCAGCGCCAGAAAAAAAGCAGCTTCCAAAAAGACTCTTTTCATCTGTAACACTCCACTCCCGAAAAACAGCCTTGAAGTTACAGGATTTACCACATGATTATAGACAAGAAGCGATACCTATGCCAAGTGAAATCTCTCATCTAGCCGGGGATTCGCTCTTTTTGATTTCCTCCAATAACCCCCGGCATCCAGCTTCCACTAGCTGATATACGTACTCAAACCGTCCGGTATAATACGGGTCCTCGACGTCTCTCTCCGGCAAGTGTGCGGCAAAGTCCATCAAGCGGTGGACGTGCACTCCTGGAGGGGCCATCCGCTTTAGAGCCGCCAGATTTTCTTCATCCATGCAGACGATGTAGTCAAAGGTGGAAAAGTCGTCTTGGGTGATCTGCCGAGCTTTCAGGCTTTCGTGGGCGATTCCTTTTCCGGACAAGACCTTGCGCGTACCGCTGTGGGGTGGCTCGCCTGCGTGCCAGCCCCCGATACCCGCCGAGTCGATGGAGATCTGGCTGCTCATCCCTTCCGACGCGACCATATGGCGAAAAACGGCTTCGGCCATCGGAGAGCGGCAGATGTTGCCCAGGCAAACAAATAGGACATGTGTCATGGCTGTTGCTCCTTTCCTTGCAAAACGTTCTCGAAACTTCTGTATGATAGAATACCATAGAGAGGGACAAAAAGAGAGGGACGGGAAGGTTATTGTGAAGTCATATGTGTACCGCATCCGCTTTATCGTGTCCGTCATCGCCGTTACCGTTCTGCCCATCATCGTGACAGGAGTTGTGCTGTTGAAAGCGGCGGAGCAGGCGCTCTTGCAGGAGAAGGAGAAAAAGCTGCTGGCGATCACAGAGCAGCTTGATTTTGCCCTGTCGCAAGATTTTGAAAACGTATTGCGTGAAGAGGGGCTGCAGAACGCCTCGCGCGAGCAGCAGATCGCAGCGCTGAACCGGAAGCTTGAGCAGCTAACCGATCAGATCGCAACCGCTCATCCGGGCATCGGTGTCGGCTATTATGCGAGGCGGCTGGACGCGATCATTACATACGGCCCCAGCCGGGAAATGGGCCAGCATGTGGGCATGCCCATCGCGCCGGATCATCCGGGAAGACAGGTGATGAGCCGGCGGTCAGCCGATGTTGTCGTCGGTCCGCAGGTGCGCGGCGAAATTATGAATGCGATGTATCCGATCGAACGGAACGGAGAGGTGATCGGCTACGCATGGGCAAATGAACTGATGCAAAGCATTGATATACAGCTCGCCGGAATGCGCCAAGGCATCTACTCCATCGTAGGGATTGGCTGTGTGATTGCAGCCGTAGCCAGCGGACTGATGATACACAGAGGCGAGATCATTTTGCAGGAAATCAAAGAAGGCTTGCGGCGGCTCAGTCTCGACCTTTCCTTTCGGATGAAACCGGCGAAGGGCGAACCGGGCGAGATATTCGAGGCGATCAACAAAATGGCAGGCGACCTGCAGGCGAGCCGCAGCCATACGGAAACGATCATTCACAGCATGGAGAGCGGTGTCATCGCACTGGACCACCGCGGCCGCGTCACGGCATGGAATGAAGCGGCGACCCGCATTACAGGGGTCAGTCTGGAACAGGCGATGGGCCGGGACTACGAGGATGTGTTTCGCGGAGAAGAGGAGATTTTGAAAGCGCTGTCCGATGCGCTTGGCGAGGGAAAAACGACACGGGATGCGGAATGGAGCCCTCGGGGCGCGGGCAGAGCCAGACTGTTCGTAAAAATCGGCACGTTTATCTGGAAGAGTCCGATGGAGCAGGTGCTTGGCGCGATCATTGTGATGGATGACCGAACCGAATGGAAACGGATGGAGTCGAGTCTGGCTCAGGCCAAAAGGCTGGCGGTGATCGGGGAGCTGGCGGCCAGCATTGCCCATGAAGTCCGCAACCCGCTCACCTCGATCAAGGCTTTTGCGCAAATCATCGAGGAGGAGCTGCCTGCCGGGCATGACAGTCGGGAATACACGGGGATCATCGTCGACGAGGTGGAACGGCTGAATCGGTTTGCCGATGAGCTGCTGCTCTTTTCCCGGCCCAATGAAGAGCATCATGTGCCCTCGCGTGTCGGAGAGGTGCTCGATCAGACGCTGCTGCTCATCGAGCGCCGCGCCGTCAGCCAAGGAGTCTTCTTGCAAAAGGTGTATCGGGATGCGCCTGCAACTGTTCTGGCTTCACCCGAGCTGCTCAAGCAGGTATTTCTCAATATTTTGATCAATGCCCTGCAAGCATTGAGGGACGGGGGACTGCTGCTGGTGGAGACAGAGGCAGTGGATGGACATGTTTGCATTCAGATCACCAACGAAGGACCGCCTATCGCGGAAGAGCATCTGTTGACCGTGTTTGAGCCGTTTTTTACGACCAAAAAGTCGGGAACCGGGCTCGGCCTTGCCATATCGCAACGGATCGTGCAGGCGTACGGCGGGCAAATTTTCGCCCGCAATGTGGACATGGGCGTGCAGTTCACTGTGGTGCTGCCCGCCAATAAGGAGGAGGCATTGCGATGAAAAAACGAGTGCTGCTGGTCGATGACGAAATCAATGTCCGAAAAGCGCTGACCACGGCGCTTCGGAAGGTGGGATATGAGACGAAAGAAGCATCCAGCGGAAGAGAAGCGCTGGAGCTTTTGAAAGACTTCCGCCCTGAAGTCATGCTGCTCGATTTGCGCATGCCGGAGCAGGACGGAATGGAGACTTTGCGGCGGCTCAGAGACATGCAGCAGATGGAAGACGCTTGTCCCAGCGTAGTGATGATGACGGCCTACGGCTCGGCCAAGGACGTGATGGAAGCGATCAAGCTGGGCGCATTCGACTACGTGCAAAAGCCGTTCGATCTTGGACGGGTCAAACAAGTAGTGGCACAGGCGCTCCGCCAGCGGGAAAGCGACCAGGCCAACCGGCTGAGCGAGGCATCTCTCGACGAGCCGTGGGAGGGCCCCGGTCTGGTCGGTCTCAGCCCGGCCATGCAAGAGGTATACAAACTGGTCGGACGGGTGAGTATGACAAAGTCGACGGTCCTGATCCAGGGCGAGAGCGGCACAGGAAAAGAGCTGATTGCCCGAGCGATTCACAGCAACAGTCCCCGGGCAGGAAAGCCGCTGATCGCCGTCAATTGCGGCGCGATTCCGGAAAATTTGCTGGAGAGCGAGCTGTTTGGGTACGAGCGCGGCGCTTTTACAGGAGCGACGGGGCAGAAGCCGGGCATGGTCGAGCTGGCGGATGGAGGGACGCTGTTTCTGGATGAGGTCGGCGAGCTCAGTCCAAGCCTGCAGGTAAAACTGCTCAGAGTGCTCCAGGAGCGCACCTTCGTCAGGCTGGGCGGCATAGAGCCGGTATCCGTAGATGTGAGAATTATTGCTGCGACCAATCGCGATTTGCAGGAGCGTATCCGCCAGGGGCTGTTTCGTGAGGATTTGTACTACCGGCTGAATGTCGTTCCGATCCACATGCCTCCGCTGCGGGAGCGAAAAGAAGATATACCGCTGCTTGCTGAGCACTTTTTAGCCAAATACGGGCGGGAGATGGGCAAGGGGCCGTGCTATCTGTCAAAGGCTGCGATGGAGTCGCTGCTGTCCTATCATTGGCCGGGCAATGTCCGCCAATTGGAGAATACGATTGAGCGGGCATTGGTCATCGCGGGCGGCTCCGCTATTTTGCCTGAGCACGTCGAGGGTCCTTTGCAGGAAACAGAAACGGCAGAGACGGGCAGGATGGGGAGCATGCTCCGTTGGGAGGATCGGACGATGCGGGAAATTATCCAGGAGGTAGAGCGGGAGGCGATTGTCAGAGCGCTGCAAAAGGAGGGGGGAAACAAGCTGCAAACGGCGAAACGGCTGGGGATTTCCAGACGGGCGCTGTTGTACAAGCTGGAGATGTACGGATTGAACGGGACAGACGGTGTGCAAAATGGAGGCGAAGTGCGCAAAAAGTAGCCAGTTCGATGTCAGATGCTTTATGAAAGCGCATACATGGCGTGGGGTTGGCTCTCTGAAAAGACTGGCACGCCAGTTGCATTCTCCTGACAAAGAAGTCATCAATCTTTTTTGGAGAGGAGAATGCCTTGTGTTTCAAGCGTTGACCAACGCCTCCGTCCGGATGGTGCAGCGTTATTTGCCTGACGCCTTTTTATTCGCGGTCATTCTTACTTTTCTCGTTTTTGTGGCAGGTATTGTCGTCAACGGAAAATCGCCTCTGGAAATGGTCAGCTTCTGGGGAGACGGCTTCTGGGGACTGCTCAGCTTCACCATGCAGATGGTGCTGATTCTGGTCACCGGACATACACTGGCCGAGACAGACATTTGCAAAAAGGGCCTGCGGGCAGTCGCTTCCATGGCCCAGACTCCGGGACGGGCGATTGTTCTCGTCACGCTGGTTTCCTGTATCGCCAACTGGATCAACTGGGGCTTCGGACTTGTCGTCAGCGCTCTGTTGGCCCGCGAGATCGCCAAGCGTGTGGAGAAAGTCGACTACCGCCTGCTGGTAGCCAGCGCATACGGCGGATTTGTCGTCTGGCATGGCGGCCTTGCCGGCTCGGTTCCGCTCACGGTAGCGACGGAAAAGCACAGCCTTCAGGATGTGATCGGCGTCATTCCTACGTCCGAAACGATGTTTTCCGCGATGAACCTGACCATTGTAATCGCGATCATGGTGATTTTGCCGCTGGTCAACCGACTGATGCTGCCAGCCGAGAAGGACAGAATCGTCTTCAAGGGCGCAGACCTGGGGCGTGAGGAAACGGCTGCCACTGCCGCTCCGGCAGCGGATGAAAACAGCCCGGCAGTAAAGATGGAGAACAGCCGCATCATTTCCTATCTGATTTCGGCCATCGGCTTTGTGTATCTGATCTCTTATTTTGTGGAAAAGGGCTTCAAGCTCAATCTCGACATCGTCAGCCTCGCCTTTTTGTTCCTGGGAATTTTCCTGCACGGGACGCCGCGCAAATTCCTCGATGCGATGGGAGAGGCGATCAAGACCACGACCGGGATTGTCGTGCAGTTTCCGTTTTACGCCGGCATTATCGGGATGATGACCGCTTCGGGACTGGCTGCAAGCATTTCCCAATGGTTCATCAGCATTTCGACTCCGACCACGTTCCCGCTCTTTACCTTCTGGAGCGCCGGTCTACTGAACGTGTTTATTCCTTCGGGCGGCGGCCAGTGGGCTGTACAAGGGCCGATCATGATGCCCGTAGCGACGGAGCTGGGCGTATCGCATGCCAAGGTAGCCATGGCCATCGCCTGGGGCGATGCATGGACCAACCTGATCCAGCCGTTCTGGGCGCTGCCCGTCCTCGCTCTGGCAGGACTCGGGGCAAGGGATATTATGGGTTATTGTCTGATGATGCTCTTCGTCACAGGAGCCATCATCAGCCTCGGATTTTTGCTATTCTAGTATCAACGTTTGAAAGAAAAATGCCGCAGGCGGCTGGAAGCTGAGCGATGCTCGTTTCCGCCGCCTGTTTTTTGAAGACAAGCCGTCTATTTGGTCAAAGTTCAATCGTCTTCGTCGCTATTGTTTTGCAAAATTCACTGTCGTGCTCCACAAACAGAATGGTGGGCGCGTATTCAAGCAGCAGCTCCTCGATTTGCATGCGGGAGATGACGTCGATAAAATTAAGCGGCTCATCCCAAATGTGCAAATGGACGTTCTCGGAAAGGCTTTTGGCGATCAGCACTTTCTTCTTTTGGCCGCCGCTGAAGGCTGCCATATCCTTTTCAAATTGATCCCGGGAAAAATCAAGCTTTCGCAGCAGGGATTTAAACAAGCTTTCGTCTATCCCGTTCATTCGGGCATAGTCCTTTAAATTGCCCTGCAAATGCGAGGTATCCTGGGAAACATAGGAGATTTTCAACTGGCTTCCCTTGTTGAACGTCCCCGTATAGTCGATGTTCTCGCCGCAAAGCAGTTTGAGAATGCTTGTTTTGCCGGAGCCGTTCTTGCCTGACAGGGCAATTCGCTCCCCTTGCTCAATCGTAAAGCTGACATCGCTGCACACCAGCTTTTTGCCATAGTATATCGAAACGTCTTTGAGCTCGGCAAGCTGGTTTTTATGATAGGGCAGCTGCGTTATTTTCAAGCTGTCTGCGGTCTCGATATTTTTCAGGAGCCTGCTCCTTTCCTCGATCGCAGCTTGCTGCCTCTGCTCAATTGCTTTTGAGCGTTTCATCATTTTGGCTGCCTTGTGGCCGATATACCCTTTATCCACCTTTGAACCGGAATTCCTAGTGCCGTTTTTCGTCTTTTCCACTTCATGGGACCAGATGCTCGTTCGTCTGGCGGCGTCGGACAAGCGCTTGATGTCTTTTTTCAGCTTTTCGTTTTCTGCAAGCTCAAAGTGATCCTGTCTCTTTTTATTTTCCCACCAATCGGAGAAGTTGCCTTTTTGAATATCGATGTTAGTCTTGTTGATGGAAAGGATGTGATCCACGCAGTTATCGAGAAATGCCCGGTCGTGGGACACCAGAATAAAACCGCTCTTTGTACCCAAATAGTCGCTGACCAGTTTTCTTGCAGCCATGTCCAGATGGTTGGTTGGTTCATCAATCAGCAAAAAGCTGTTTTCCTTGAGAAACAGAGCAGCCAATAGCACCTTCGTCTGTTCCCCGTTGGACAATGTGGCAAAGGGCCGGTACAATACATCCTCTGAAACCTGCAAAAGTGAAAGCTCGCGCATGAGCTGCCAGTTCTGATAGTCGGGAATCATCTCGTTGATGACATCGAGCGTATGATGTTCCTTGTTGTCGACGTGGAAAGGAAAGTATTCAAAGCTGACAGCGGCGGAAATGGTTCCGCTGTATTCATATTTTCCGAGCAGCAAGTTGAGAAAGGTCGTCTTGCCTCTGCCGTTTCTTCCCGTAAATCCCAATTTCCAATCGGTATCGATCTGGAAGCTTACGTTTTCAAATATGTGATCGAAGCTGCCGTCATGGGCAAACGTCAGGTTTGCCACTTTGATCAATGACATGAACATATCCCCCTGTATGGAAAATAGAAAAGCCGCAAGAAAGTTACCTTCTTGCAGCTCAAAAAACATACAGCAAATCCAACCCGCTTCGGAGTCGGATGAGGATATATGATTTGAGTGAAAAGATATCGTAACTTTCTTGCACATACGAAATAAAACATGCGAAACATGATTCGCTTCAGCCTGTAGACAAAGTTCCGTAAGGAACAGGGTCTGCAGGCTTTTTTGTTGAATATAGAACATGTTACGTTTTCAAAAGTTATTTTTTAGAGGTGGCATTATGCTTAATAAGCAAGAGGCCGAAGGGCGTTATCAGATATCTGCATTCTCGCTAGATGAGTTGGTGCCAGAAGATCATCTCGTAAGAAAAATTGAAAATGCAATCGACTTTTCGTTCATCTATGACTTGGTGGAAAGCCTCTACTGTCATGACAATGGCAGACCCAGTGTTGACCCTGTAGTCTTAGTTAAAATTGCTTTCATCCAATATATTTTTGGAATTCGTTCCATGCGACAAACGATTAAAGAGATCGAAACCAATGTTGCCTATCGGTGGTTTATTGGCTATGATTTCAGTCAGCCCATTCCCCATTTCACGACCCTAGGCAAGAACTATGTTCGCCGTTTTCGGGATACTCAACTCTTCGAGTCGATCTTCCTTCGAATATTGGAGGAGGCGGTTCATCATGGATTCGTGAAGCCTGATGTGCTTTTCATTGATGCTACGCATGTAAAAGCCAGTGCGAATAAGCATAAATACGTGAAAGAAATCGTTGAAGAACAAGCGAAGAAATATCAAGAGCTGCTGGACGAAGAAATCAATCAGGATCGTATTGCACATGGAAAGAAGCCCCTTGAAAAAAAGACAGAAACTTCGAAGAAGGAGGTGAAAGTCAGCACAACTGACCCGGATTGCGGATTGTTTGTAAAAGGGGAAAAGGAACGTGTATTTGCTTATAGTTTTCATACAGCATGTGATCGAAATGGATTTGTGCTTGGTGCCAAGGTAACGCCAGGCAATGTGCATGACAGTCAGGTTTTTGAGGATGTTTTGAATCAAGTGCGAAAGACGTTTGCACAGCCTCAAGCTGTGGCAGTGGACTCGGGATACAAGACGCCTTACATCAGTAAAACACTCCTTGATGACCAGATTCGCCCCGTTATGCCCTACACAAGACCACGCACCAAAGAAGGTTTTTTTAAAAAGCACGAATATGTGTATGATGAATATTTCGACTGCTACATCTGCCCGAACGAGCAAATCTTAACATATGAGACAACAAACAAGGATGGGTACCGTATCTATCGATCAAATTCTCAAGTTTGCCGAAGTTGTCCGTTCTTGAAACAATGCACGGAAAGTAAAGACTACACAAAGAGAGTGAGTCGCCACATCTGGGCTGATTACCTCGAAGAGGTAGACCACCTCCGGCATACCGAGGAAAACAAACAAATCTATAGCAAACGGAAAGAAACGATTGAACGTGTATTCGCTGATATGAAGGAAAAGCATGGCATGCGTTGGACGACCTTACGAGGACTGGAGAAGGTCACGATGCAGGCGATGCTTGTTTTCGCTGCCATGAACTTGAAAAAAATGGCGACCTGGCTATGGAAATCAGGTCGCCAAAAGGTGAACGATCAAAACACCTTCGGTATTTTCATCAAATTATTAAACAAACTCCCTCTGCTGTTCGTTCAGCGAGGGAGTTTGTCTGCAACCTGATGCGAAACATGATTCGCTTTATTGTTTTCATTTCATAAGCAAGAAAAATTACATTCTTTTCAACTCCATATCAGTAAATTACATGTATCATATCATGCGCTTCTTTTCATTTCAACAAAAACGAAAGGGGTGATCGAGGCCGCCGTCCGGCACGCACAGCTCCCAACAGGAGTTATCCTCCAAATCAGCAAGTTGAAACGTCTGTTTTGTCTCCGCCAACAAAATATGCTCGGACCGGAAAATTTGTTGGATGAATCTGGATGGTCTGCTAATATACATAGAGAGACGGCAAACATAGGCGTACGGACATGGAATCAAATGATGGGGGTACAAAACCATGAGCCCTAGTGCAAAACCGCGGGTATTTGTCGGCTCCTCGGTCGAGGGGTTATCTCTGGCGCAAGCGATCCAGGCCAATCTCTCATACGTTGCACAGGTTACACTCTGGTCACAGGGCGTATTTGCCCTGAACCAAACGGCGCTTGCCAGTCTGCTGGAACATTTGGAATCAACCGATTTTGCCGTGTTTGTCTTTTCCCCCGACGATCAGGTTCGTCTGCGCGGAGAGGAGTGGACAACGGCTCGCGATAATGTATTGTTTGAGCTCGGGCTGTCCATGGGCAAGCTGGGACCGAACCGGGCCTTTTTTGTAAAGCCTCGCGGGATGACGATGTTCCGCATTCCCACCGATCTGTTCGGCATCCAGGCAGGAGACTACGAGGCCGACCGGGATGACGGGAATCTTTCTGCCGCGCTGGGCGTTTTCACGGGCGAGCTGGCCCGGATTATCAAAAAATGGGGACGCAGGCAAGAGATTCGTGATATTATTGAAAGAAAAGAGAGACTAGAGGCACAATTGCACTTTTTGTATTCACTGATTAAGTACAGCAAGCATACCGTGGAGACGAGAAATCATGTCAACCGGATTCTGGATAAAATGCTCGGCTCCTGTCACATCCCGGAGACGTTCAGTCCTTCGGCAGCCACGCTGTTTTCCCTGGTCGGCCGTGAGCTTGTTCAGATCGGTCACGCCCGGGACGTCGATGAAGACCACCGCTTTCGCCTGGATCACAATGAACTTTTCCCGCAGAACCAGAACTGGATGGTAGCCGCATTTTTGTCCAATGAGTCAGTGATGGGCTGCAAGGGACAGTTTGGTCTGCTTGGCGAATACGAGTACATCATCTCCATCCCCATTGCGAAAACATACGTGATCACGTTCCATCTCGTAACACACACGCAGATAGCCGAGTCCGAGTACGATCACTTTCTCGAACAGTTTACGACAGTGAATAAGCCACTTCTTGATACATTCAATGTATTTCTGGAGAGGGGGGTGGAATTGTATGCTAGCCAACAACCATCCACGCAAAAGAGGTAAAACCATGCGATTGACATTGACAGGACACCCGTTTGGTCCAGACGAGACGGATGTGACATGGAAGCGCAAGAAAACAGTAGAGATCGCCGAAGTCGCTCGCGAGCAGTACGCCCAGGAGGCGGAGACCCTGCTGGACGAAGTGTTTCCGGAGGGACCGAGCGTCTTGAAATCAGCGGAAGGCGTACGGATTGTAGCGACGCGGAGAATCAACTTTGACGAACCGACTTTCGGCTGAGGACGAAGGAGCTCCCCTCGTTTTTTGTTGGCTGAAAGGCATGAATCCATCGCGGGTGCACGGTCATTGCGTGGTCCCGGAAAAAGAGAGACAGAATATACGGAAAGACAGAGAAAAAGCCGACAGCCCCAGAGGAGGCGTCGGCTTTTTCAGCAATGTTGAATGATTGGCACTTATTTTATATGGTAACGCGATTGAACCATATCGTGGTCGCTGTTACACAGCGCTCATTTCCGGTTCTTCCTGTTTTTCGGCCTGCGGGCGGACCAGTTGTTTGATCGTGACCCGGGTGACGCGGTGGTTATCCATTTGAGCGACTGTGAACACGTGATCCTCAAGCTCGACGGACGCTCCGACGGCGATATCCTCTTCCAACTGGCTGTAGAGCCATCCTCCGACAGTATCGACGTCTTCGGAAACGAGCTCAAACGGCAAGTGGTCATTGAGTTCGCTCAGGAGCATTTTGCCTGCGACAGACAGGCCGTTTTCCAGCTTCTCAAGCTCAGGGCGTTCGTCGGTATCGAATTCGTCTTGAATGTCGCCGACGATTTCCTCCAAAATGTCCTCCATCGTCAACAGGCCGGCAGTGCCACCGTATTCATCGATGACGATCGCCATCTGCGAACGTTTTTTCTGCATCAGACGGAGCACATGGCTGATTTCCATCGATTCGGGAACAGTCAGCAAGGGACGAAGCATATCCTCCAGACGAGCGGTTTCATCCTGCAGGGCAGACAAGTAAAAGTCGGTCGCATGCACGAAACCGATCAGATTGTCCTTGTCCTCTGCGGCCACAGGGAAGCGGGTGTGACGCTCCGTGCTGATAATCTCCAGGTTTTCTTCAAACGTATTCGTCGTATATAGACACACCATATCGATCCGGGGGATCATGATCTCCCGTGCGAGGGTTTCCGAAAAATCAAATACGTGCTCCACGAGCGACAATTCTGTCTGATCGATATGGCCGCTCTGGTGGCTCTGGTTGACCAGCAAGCGAATCTCTTCTTCCGTATGGGCCGCTTCATGTTCGGATACCGGTTCCAGGCCTACCCATTTGAGCAGTCTGTTGGCGGTTCCGTTCAGCACCCAAATAGCCGGGTAAAGCAATTTATAGAAAAGCATCAATGGTGCAGCAACCCACAGCGAAGTTGTTTCTGCTTTTTGAATAGCGAGTGATTTCGGAGCGAGCTCACCGAGCACGATGTGCAGGAAGGTGATGATCGCAAACGCCACGCCGAAGGAAATCGTCGACACAAGGTAGGAAGGCAGCTGGTACGAACCGAGCAGCGGCTCCACGATCATGTGAGCGATCGCGGGTTCACCCACCCATCCGAGACCAAGCGATGCGAGCGTAATCCCTACCTGACAGGCAGACAAGTACGCGTCCAGCTTTTGTGTAACCTTCTGGGCAAAAGCGGCTCGCTTGTTCCCCTCGTTTACGAGCTGAGTCAAGCGTGTCTGCCGTACTTTGACGAGTGCGAATTCGGCGGCTACGAAAAAGCCATTCAACACAACCAGAAACAATACAAGCAGCAGGTTAAGCACTATCGGAATACTGTCCAAGCAAGAAGTCATCCTCTCTGGAATTATTTTGAATGTATACTACTATGGTACAGCCTTTTCCCTTTTTGCTCAAAGGCGATTTCCGTCCATTGTGAGCAATTCACCCTCATTCCGACCGAAAAACGGCAGTAGGGTGTCCGGCTCACACGTTTTTGAGCGCTGGGGTGGCCAGAGAGGTCAAAACAGAGTTCTTTAGCCTCATCGAATTTGAAGCAGCTGCTGCGCGTAAACGAAAAAGACCGACAGAACGGCTGCCAATCCGAGATAGGCGGCCAGTACCTTCCACTTGGTAGAAGCGGGTGCCTCGTAATAGGTCGTCAGACGGTGCAGGAGCTCATCGATCTGGGCAATCCGTTCCCGGGCCTGTTTTTCGGCCTCGGTCAGCAGGCGGGAGGGAACAGGCTGCGTCCGTTCGTAGTCGTAGAATTCCATCGGTTCCCGCTCCCATTTGCGGAACAGCTCCCAGGTTTGTTCCGCGAACAATTTGTCCAGGCGTACCCGATCCTTGGCAAACCGTTTTTCGTCCTGCAAAAAGGGAATGGCAAAGCCTTCCGGTGCTTTCTTTTTAGCAGCCTCCAGATGTTTGGCGTTCAGGCTTTCCCGCGTTTCCCATGTCGATTCAAGCTGCGGCCAGCCGGCCATCGTCTCCAGCAGGGTGTGGAGCTTCTCTTTTTCGTATGCCAGCACCTGTTTTTTATACCCTTCCCGGGCGCGGTTCCACCAGGTAACCAGGCCGAGGATAAAGATAAAGACCATGATCGGTCCCGGTCTTGCAAACAGCATGGCTCCCAGTCCGATCAGTCCGATCAGCCAGATTTTTGTCGACAAGACGGAGACGATGCGTCCGCCGTCCAGCGGGGAGACCGGAAGCAGGTTGAACAGGTTCAACAGCGCCCCCAAATAAATCACCAATGCCCAAAACGGATCCTGTGTCCACCAGTACAGCGGCAGAGCGGGAAGAAAGGCTAGCATGCCTGCCAACGGCCCGCCGTAGGCCAGATACGCTTCGGTGCTCGCGTCCCGCGGATGATCCTTCATCGCAATAAAGGCACCGGCAAACGGAATAAAGACGGCCGGTGAGGTAGCAATTCCTTTTTGTCTCGCGGCAATCACATGGCCCATCTCATGGACAAAGATGAGGTAGACCAGCGCAGCGGCAAACTTCCAGCCGTAAAACATCGCATAAGCGCCGAGGCTGAGAGCCATCGACAAAAGCGTGGTTCCAAATTTGGAGAATTTCAACAAACCCAATACCCACTTGAGGTTGGTCAAGAGAAAAGCGCCGATGGCCAGCAGCGCCGACCTGGTTTTATTCATGCCATTTCCTCCTGTACGGTTTTCAAAGCTGCCCTCCGGGAAAAACGTGCATGTGCAAAAAGGAGGATAAGCAAAGTGCCGATCATCCTTTTCATACGTACAGAGCAGCGGAAAGTTTCCTATTCGTCCAGCAGACGAGGGTTGACAAAGGAGAAGCCGTACTCCCCGTATCTTCTGTCGTAGCGCAGCTCGCCGCCGTCAAAATACCAAAAATCGTTCGGGCGAATGACGAACCGCATCCCTTCTACTTCGAAAACAGCGTCGCCTGGCTCGACCTCGTCCTTTTCAATCGCGAAAAACAGGCCTCCTGTTCCCGGGCCTCCGGTGCGTACGTACAGCCGAAGCGTGTCTCCGGGACGAAAGTCGGCGTATTGCTGATAGGCGAGGGCGAATGCCGGTTGAATTTGCAGGTGAATACTCATGACGCGACTCCTCTCAAACATCTGTCTATCCGTCTAGTTTACCATTAGAAAACGCGGTTCCGCCAATTTCCGCCTGGAAAAAGGGAAAAACGCCGCTGGTGGTGGCGGCGTTTTCTTTGGTCCACGTTTGGACAGCTTCAAACGAATTCCTAATCTTTTCCTTTGCTTACATCCAGTGTCGGGTGCATGAATCGGGCCCTATTGGGCGGAACGTCCTCAAGCAGCTCCCTGTTCTCCGTCGTGTTCCACCCGATGTCGTTGGTCGGATGGACCCAGCCGTCCCCAGCCATGACGGATGGGTCCGTGTCTGTGCTCCACTGGTTGAGCGGAGAATCCTCGGAGTTGTAGTAGCTGTCCCCGATGACCACACCGTGCTCGTTTACAAATGGCTTTTGCATGGTGCGGGAAGAGTCCTTGTAGTCGGGGGAGCTGATTTGATGGGGGAGCGTGCCGTCAAGGGACACGTCTTTTACCTCTTTGGAAGTATGATCAGCCATGCAGGTGCCCTCCTTGGTGGAGTTACCGGTTTTCTTTTAGTCTCTCTTGTGGTTCACTATTGATGGAGCCATCAGAACGAACGGCCTCCGACTGGGCTTTGGGACCGCGAATCTCGGCAGTTTTCCCGAAATCCTTAGCTTTGTTTCGTACCATTGTCTGCCCTCCTCTATTGTCACATGGGCTTAGTATGGCCCAATCGGGCAGATTCGATCATAGCATTGTGAAAGGAGCACGTATGTATGGCAAAGAAACAGCGCAAGCAAGAACGCCAGGCGCCGAAATTCGCCAAGGCGGAAACCCCTGAAAAAAACGGTGTGAACGTAAAGGAAATGTTGAGTGACGACGCGCTTGGAAAATTGAAGCAGTTGGAGCGCCAGATGAAGGAAGAACTGGAAAAAGCGGAGCAGGCAGCCGCCGAACGGAAGCGGCGTGAGCAAGAGGAGCGGGAGCGAAACAAAAGCTTTGGCGAGCTCCTGGAAGAGTATGAGAAAAAAGGCGGAGGCAAGTACAGCTGATGACCGAGGAAAAAAATCAGCGTGAAGGCCGGCCCGACACGTCAAAAAACGGCATGCTGAAGCGCCGGGAGCTTCACGTAAAGGACGATGCCATCAAGGAGCGGGGTAGAGCAATCCTCTCCCGTCTGGGGAAGAAGAAAACATAAACAGGGATTTTTACACCTCTTTTCCCATATAGCTAGTAGAAGGGGAAAGGGGGAATGACCGTGGGGACCATCCTGCTCTTTGTCAGTGTCATCTGTGTAACGGTGGGTACCTGGCGGTTGCTTCGCATCTACAAAGCGGGCAGACCCGGTGGAAAAGTGTTGTGGTGGGCGGTAGCCAGCTTCGGCATTACGCTGTTCTTTGTCCTGAAGCTCGTGGCGGATACCCCGACCTTGTCATGAGAAAGCTTTGATGGCCGATCCAGTCTTTGTGCCGGTTGAACGATGATACAGGTTGGCAGACGTAAAAAAGCAGCTGCTCAATCGTGAGGTGATTGATCAGCTGCTTTTCATGTTTGCAAGTAAAGTTAAAGTTTACTCGTAGCGCAGCGCCTCGATCGGATCAAGCTTGGCCGCTTTGTTTGCGGGGTACAATCCGAAAAAGATCCCGATGGCGCTGGAAAAGCCAAATGCGATGAAGATGCTGTTCCAGGACAACAGCGGCGGGAGCTGGGCGAAGTAAGAAACCAGCGCTGCGGCTCCGAGCCCGAGCAGTACCCCGATCAGGCCGCCGATCAGACAGACGATCAGCGATTCGATCAAAAACTGCATCAGGATATCCCGGCGGCGGGCCCCCAGTGCTTTGCGAATGCCGATTTCCCGCGTTCGTTCTGTAACGGAGACGAGCATGATGTTCATGACGCCGACTCCCCCTACGACCAGGGAAATGCCGGCGATGACGCTGAAAATAATCGTCAGCGTTCCGGTCAGTTGATTGAACTGATTGACCTGCTCCTGCATGCTAAAGGAGCGGTAATGATTCTCCTTTTGATGCTTGCGGGACAAATATTGGGTAGCCTGCTTCATCGCGGCTTCGACCGACTCCTTGTCTTTTGCCTTTCCGATCAGCGTGCTGACAAAAGGCTCCTCTTGAAAACTCAGGTCGTAGCGGATCGGGATATAGGCGCCGTACGTTTGACTCATGTCAAAGCGGAACTTTTCTTCCTTGTAGGTGCCGATTACGACAAGCGAGTTGTCTCCCATCCGTACCCGCTGGCCGAGCGGGTTCATTTGTCCGAACAGCTTCTTTGCCAATTCATCCTCAAGCACGATGACGGCTCGCAGCTCCTTGTCGTCAGCTTCACTGAAGAAGCGTCCCTTGCTTATTTTTACCGTAGGCTGAATCTCCAGGTAGTGAGCGGTTGTCGAATAAACATTCACCCGCTCTTCCTTTTTCGGACCCTTCACGATCGAGTTGGATTGATTGTACGGGACGAGCCGCTCGATGTAGGGACTGATACGGCTCAAGGTTTCGGCGTCTTCCACTGTCAGGTCGTCATTGGAGTGCTCTTCCTTGCTCTCATAATCGGTATAGATATTAAAGCTGTTTTGCCCGAATTTCTCCATTTCGCTGGTGATGGCCCTCTGTCCGCCTTCGCCAAGCGTGTTAACGGCGATGACGGATGTGATCCCGATAATGATGCCGAGCATGGTCAGTCCGGAGCGCATTTTGTTGGCCCAGATGCCATCGATGGCGGTACGCAGCGCTTCCCAAAAATTCATGTCAGAATCACCTCATCGGACGGGACGGCGGTCAGGCGCTCTTCCACGCGCTCGTCCTTCATAATGACACCGTCCTTGAAGGTGACGATGCGCTCTGCATGCTGGGCGATATCCAGCTCGTGCGTAACGAGAATGATCGTTACACCCTGCTCATGCAGCTCCTGAAACATGGCCATGATCTCCGTACCGGAGCGGCTGTCCAGATTTCCCGTAGGTTCGTCTGCAAGCAAAATGGCTGGCCGGTTTACGAGCGCACGGGCAATTGCCACCCGCTGCTTCTGTCCGCCGGAGAGCTGTGTCGGCCTGTGGTTCATCCGCTCGCCCAACCCGACTCGCTTCAATGCTTCCATCGCCCGCTTTCTTCGTTCGGAGCGGCTGATGCCCGCGTACATCATCGGCAGTTCGACATTATGCAAGGAAGTGGAGCGAGGCAGCAGATTGAACGATTGAAACACAAAGCCGATTTTCTGGTTGCGGACGAGAGCAAGCTGCTGGTCGTTCTGCTTGCTGACCTCGATGCCGTCCAGCACGTAGGTTCCTGAATCCGGCCGGTCGAGACATCCGAGCATGTTCATGAAGGTTGATTTTCCGGAGCCGGACGGTCCCATGATGGCGACAAATTCCCCTTTTTCCACGGAGAGGTTTACCCCTCGCAATATGGGCAGTTCCGAATCGCCCGTCCTATATGTTTTCGTCAGGCCTTCCACGTAAAGCATGGGCCGACCTCCTTTTTTGCAAAGTAGTTACATTCCTGCCATGGGGGACGGGGTGACTGGCGCATTCTCCTGGATCGCATCCAGAGGACTCAGGATGATTTGCTCATTGCCGGTTAGTCCCGACTTGATCTGGGAGGAAAGCTCATTTTCCATGCCGACCTCAACGTTTACCTTCTTGGCCGTGCCATTGTCGGCTACCCAAACAAATGTGCTGCCGTCCGCCTCCTGTTGAATCGCTTCGATCGGCACCTGCATGGCATTGTCGATTTTCTCCGTCAGGATATTGATGTCGACGTGAAACCCGGGCTTGAGAGCCGAGACGTCGCCATCAGGCTGGAGAGTGACTTTGACGCGTGTTTTTTCACCTTGCCCGGAGCTGTTTTGCGTGGTTACGGCAATCGGGGAGATTCGCACCACTTTGGCATTCAGCTTCTGCTTTCCAAGAGAGCTGCCCTCGATGACTGCCGATTGACCGAGCTTTATTTTGCTTACGTCGGACTCGCTGATATCGGCCTGGATGAGCAGGTTGTTCAGGTTCGCGAGTGTAAAGATCTCCGTTCCTTTGTTTACGTACTGGCCGTTGTCTGCAGCCAGGCTGATGACGGTGCCGTTTTCGGGAGCGACCAACACGCTTTGGGTGCGCTCCTTCTCCAGTTGTGCCTTCTCCACCTGAAGCTTGTTGATTTGCGCTTGCAGAGAAGCGAGCTCCTCTTTGCGCGGTCCCTTTTGCTTCAATGCCAGCTGCTGCTTGGAGACGTTCAGTGACGAGAGCGTAGAATCGAGCTGGCTTTTTGCCTTGTCCACCTCTTGCTGCGTAGTGGCCCCGGATGCGAACAGCTGCTGCAGCCGATCGTATTCCTTTTGAGCGGCATCGTGCTCGCGCTGGGCTTGGGCGACCCGTTCTTTTTCCTGTGCCAGCTCTTCCGGTTCATTTCCTGCTTGCGCTTTGGACAGATTCGCTCGTGCCAGTTCAATCTGTGCGTCCAGCTCCAGGAGTCGGCTCTCTACGTCAGAGGTGTCAATCTTCCCGATAACCTGCCCTTTTTTAACGAGATCGCCTTCTTTGACGGAGAATTCACGCAGCGTCCCGTTCACATTTGCGTACACCCTGTATTTATCCTCCACGACTACACTGCCGGAGGTCAGGATGCGGCTTTCCAGCGCAGATGTGGCTACTGTCCCGATCTGGACAGGCATGCCCATCGCCTGACCGGGACTCAAAAGATTTACGCTAACGGTTCCGATCACCAGTACGGCGGCGACGGACCCGATCATCCACCATCGTTTTTTCATGTCTTCTAATCCCCTTGCCAAATAATGTATACCTTCTTTACGAAACTGTTTTACGGGGGGCAAGTAAAAAAGTAACAAGGTAACCTTTTTGTTCATGGAATGTTCACAATTTCACAAAACCATGGGAGCAGGGAGAAGTGAAGGAAAAATGGGGCGCTGTCTTTGTCGAACCCTTGCCCGGCCGAAGCGATAAGATGTAGGGAGCATAGCAGGATTTCCAAGGGAGGGAGCTATGAACCAGACGCTTCGTTTTGACTACTCCCATGCGTGCAAATTTTTCGAGCAGACAGATTTAGACCAGCTAGCTCCTGAAGTATTGCGCTCGCACATACAGCTCCATCAGGGGACGGGAGCAGGGAGCGAGCTTCGCGGCTGGCTGGACTTGCCGATCAAATGCGAGAAAAGTGAACGGGAACGTATCGTCCAGGCAGCGACGAGAATCCAGGAGAATTCGGATGTGCTCTTGGTCATCGGCATTGGCGGGTCGTATCTTGGAGCCAAGGCAGCGCTGGAGATGCTCGGGCATCACTTCACCAATCTTCTGCCTGCGGGCAAACGACGGGTACCGGAGATTTATTTTGTCGGCAACAACATCAGTCCGGTCTACCTCGCTCATCTTCTGGAGCTGCTGGAGGGAAAAGAAGTCTCTTTGAATGTCATTTCCAAATCGGGAACGACAATGGAACCGGCTATCGCTTTTCGCCTGTTTCGCAGCTGGATGGAGAAAAAGTACGGACGACCAAAAGCCCGCAGCCGGATTTACGCTACGACAGACAGAGCGAAGGGAGCGCTCCGCCAGCTTGCCGAGAGCGAGGGGTATGAGACCTTTGTCATTCCCGAGGATGTGGGCGGACGCTTTTCGATTCTTACTCCCGTCGGTCTTTTGCCGATCGCTGTCGGCGGAATCGATATGGATGAGCTGATGCAAGGAGCGGCAGATGCCAGAGAGCGGTTTTTGTCGCCGGTGCTGGCAGACAATCCTTGCTACCAATATGCCGCTGTCCGCAATATTCTGTATCGAAGGGGCAAGCTGATTGAAGTGCTGGTCGGCTACGAACCCCGGTTCCGTTTTTTCGCGGAATGGTGGAAGCAGCTCTTTGCCGAGTCGGAAGGGAAGGACAACAAGGGGATTTTTCCTGTATCCGCAGAGTATTCAACCGATCTCCACTCCATCGGCCAATATCTGCAAAGCGGAACACGGCACTTGTTTGAAACCGTCTTGACCGTGCATAAATCTGACGTTGACGTCACCATCGGAGACGACCCGGCCAATCTGGACGGCTTGCAGTATCTCTCTGGAAAAGGGATGGATTTCGTCCGCCAAAAGGTGCTGCAGGGAGCGATGCTGGCCCACGTAGATGGGGGTGTTCCGAATCTCGTAGTGGAAATTCCCAGGCTGACAGCGTATCATTTTGGTGAGCTGGTGTATTTTTTTGAAAAAGCCTGTGCGATCAGCGGCTACCTCTTGGGGGTCAATCCGTTTGACCAGCCCGGGGTAGAGGCCTACAAAGCCAACATGTTTGCATTGCTCGGGCGGCCCGGCTTTGAAAAAATGAAAGAAGAATTGGAAGCGAGAATTCGTGGAGACGACTAAAACCTACCTGACTGTAGCCGAAACATCCGAGTATCTGGAATTGCCGGAGACGTTCATTCTGGAAAAAATCCGCGAAGGGCGAATCCGTGCCGTTCACAACGGGGAAGAGTATCTGATCAACAAGGAGCAGTTTCAGCATCATCTGGAACAGATCCGAAAGCTCCGGGAGTTTGAGGATGAACAGAAGCATGAGCCGATCCCGGAGAGCTACGACGTGAAGGACGAAGATTAAGTTCAGCCCTTGTCAGATTTGCGGCCAGAGGACTATACTGAAGAAGACAACTGATAGAATGAAAAGTAACTGGGGGAGTCCATCTTGCTGGGCTGAGAGGACGGAAGCGATGACCGTCGACCCTTTGCACCTGATCCAGATCATGCTGGCGCAGGGAAGTGGTTACAGGCGGATATTTTTTCGCCCGTTGATGCGTTGGATGCGTGTTGTGCCCACCTTTTCCTGCCGGAGAGGGTGGGCTTTTCCATTTGATAAGGAGAGGAAGCAGCATGACCGACTGTTTACTTGTTGGCGGAGGCATCATCGGACTCAGTCTCGCCTATGAATTGTCCTGTAGAGGAATGGCCGTGACTGTAGTGGAGCAAGGAGAATGGGGAGGCCAGGCTTCATCGGCAGCAGCGGGAATGCTGGCGCCGCTGAAGGAATTTTCGCAGCCAGGGCCGATGCTGGAGCTGGGCATGAAGTCGCTGGAGCTCTATCCGAAATGGGCAGAGGAGCTGGAAGCGAGGACAGGCATTGACGTGCAGGCGTGCAAATCCGGACTGCTGACAGTAGCTCTTACCGAGCCGGAGTCGGGCGCGTTGCTGGAAAAATACAAGTGGCAAAAGGCATCGGGCTATGCGGTTGAGTGGATGACAGGGGAAGAGATGCGGAGAGTCGAGCCGCTCTTGACCGAGCAGGCGATCGCGGGGATCTACTCGCCTGAAGAAGGGCACATCAACAACCGCATGCTGCTGAATGCTCTGGTAGCCGCTTGCAAAAAAATGGGAGCGACGCTTCTTTCCGGCTCTGTTGTAACCGGAATGGCAAAAGAAGGGGGCAGGATCGTCGGTGTAGAAACGACCACGGGGCCTCTGCGAGCCGGGCATACCGTGATCGCATCTGGCGCATGGGCCGGGATTATGGCCGAATGGCTCGATTTTGCTGTGCCCGTCAGACCGGTACGCGGGCAGGTGGCATCGGTATCGTCCAGCGGAATCCCTTTGCGTACCGTCATCTTCGGCACATCCGGGTACATCACGCCCAAGCTGGATGGGAAGATCGTCCTTGGAGCGACCGAGGATGAAGCGGGCTTTCAGCGGCATGTCACGCTGAGCGGTCTTGCGAAAGTATTGGACGGTGTGATGCCGTATGTGCCCGCTCTGCATTCAGCAGCCTTCCAGCAGGCGTGGGCAGGCTTGCGTCCCGCTACAGCAGACAGCATGCCGCTGCTTGGACCCGTACCGGGATGGCAGGGCGTTTCCATTGCGGGCGGCCACTTTCGGAACGGCATTTTGCTTTCTCCGGTCACAGCAAAGGTGATGGCGGATTATGTGGAGAGCGGACGCGAAGATGCGCTGCAACCCTTTTTGCCATCCCGGTTCCTCGGGTCGACAACAAACAGATAAGGCTCATGGGTACGGCCTGATCGGAAAATGGGCTGGTCCCCTCTGGAAAATAGACACCTCCCCATAGGCTGGCGTATATGGTAATAAAGAAACACCAGAGGGGAGGAGTCAAATAGATGGAGGAGTCTAAGAAGCAATTGTTTCATGTTGACACTGCCGCTGTCAGCATGATCAAGGATATCCGCCATACGGTCCAAAACGTTTGCCAGGAGCATGCCCGGCAAAAGGTTCGGATCGAAGCGCTGGATGGACAGATATACGAAGGAGAGATCGTAGACTGGGACAACGACCACGTCTATCTGGAAGTCGAAGAAGAGGTGGATGACGACGAGGCGGAGGAAGTAGACTGGGATGGCTATGAGTTGGATGTAGAGCAAGTGTCCTACAGTTCCCCGTACGACCCGGCCGATCCCAATATGCGTCCGCCCTTTACAGCGGTCAGCCCATTTGCGAGCGGAGGGCCGAACGCCCGTCCGTATCCCGGAGTCAGCCCGTATACAGCAGTCAGTCCATATGCAACGGGACCCAATTCCCGACCGCATCCGGGGGTTAGTCCATATACAGCAGTCAGTCCATATGCAACGGGGCCCAACGCCCGACCGTATCCAGGGGTTAGCCCGTATACGGCGGTAAGCCCGTATGAAACAGGGCCCAACAGTCGTCCTTATCCTGGCGTAAGTCCGTATACAGCAGTCAGTCCATTCGCGACGGGACCGAACGCCCGTCTGTATCCCGGAATGATGCCTTATTCTGAGGTCAGCCCCTACACAGCGGTTTCTCCGGAAAGTGTCACAAGACCATTCCCTTTTGTACAGTCCTTTGTACAGTCTTTCATACAGCCGCCTGTACAGCCTTATTGCATACCGTGCGTTCCCTTGGTGGCGCCATTAGAAAGACCGACACGGGTAAGTCCGGCGGAAACGGAAAAACCGAAAGATCAAAGGGTCAGTCCGGCCGAGGATGTCCGCCCGGGTGTCAGTCCTTTCCCGCCATATCCACCGTACCCTCCGTACCCATTTCCTCCGTATCCGCCATTTCCGCCGTACAGACCGATCGCACCAGCTCCGCCGCCACCGCCGCCACCCGTACCATGTCCGCCCGTCGTAAAAACGTTGGAATCATCCTGCGTGGCACCGATTCCACGTCGCCGCTGCCGGAAAAGAGTCATTCCTTTGACGCTGTTCTCTCTGCTGTCCATCGCGCTGATCTAGGCGAGTGTACAGGTGTGAGCATCCAAGTGCAAAAAGCCTCCAGGCAAAGCCGCCTTGAGGCTTTTTTTGGTCCAACTGAGGCTTCGCCATAAAGCCTGGCAAAGCCAGGTTTTCCAAACGTCCTTCAATGACTACTTCTCCCCCATTTGTCACACACTAACGGCAAAATGTCGGAAAGGCAGGGATTGGATGCAAACCATTCAAAGCAGTTTGCCGGGAACGAGAGGGACGTATGGTTTTTTTCGGGAAGCTCTGGAGCCGGACGGCTTTACCTTGGCAAACTGGGATTACAATGCGGGTTATTTGGATAAAAAGCTGGACGAAGCGGGCATGGTCTTTCTGCGGATTCCCGTTCAGGTGCAGGAGGGCGAGCTGGACAGCGAAGACGCCTGGCTGGAGCTCGGAACGCCGTTTGTCCTGAAGCACGTCTACCGAGAGGGGATTGAATCGGACATCGGCTACTACTCTGCCGTTGCGTCTGCGGCCATGAATCAATTTCAGGAGCCGGTAGACAAGGATGCCGCAGTCGATGAGCACTGGATGCGAAAAGCGGAAGCCATGGTAAGGGAATTGGAAAGAAGATTTGCGTGAATCGCAGACATGCGGCGGGCCATCGACACGATTGGCCCGTTTTCTTGTTCGATGTGACGATTTCTCCAAGGGCCCGACGTTTTTTGTTGCTTCTGTCCGCATAGCAGGGAGAAGAAAGGTAATGTAAAATGGTGACAGATGAAAGCAAGTTTTCAAAGACAGGGAGTGTGGAGGACCGTGGCATGGTATCATTCGCTGCTTAGATGGTACTGGCGTCTCAGAAAGCCTCTGACACTGGGAGTGCGCATCATCGTGACAGACAGGGACAAGGGTGTACTGCTGGTTCGCCACACCTATGTCCAGGGATGGTACTTGCCAGGGGGAGGTGTCGAGCGAGGGGAATCATTTGCCGATGCGGCGAGACGCGAGCTGTGGGAAGAGTGCCGCGCAGAAGCAGAGTCGCTGTCGCTATGCCATTTGTATTACAGCGAAAGAGAAGGAAAACGGGATTACATTGCCCTTTTTCATGTCGGGGAATACCGTTTGCACGAACGCGACACGAGTGACCCCGAGGTAGAGGAAATGCGCTTTTTTACGTGGGATGGGCTTCCCGAGGAGCTGACGCCGGCGACAAAACGGCGGCTTCAGGAATTTTGCCGACAGCAATACACGACAGACCGATGGTAAAGCTGGAAAGAACATGCATCCCGGCATCAGCTGTGATATAGTGATAGCGAGCGTAGGCTAGTAACGACAAATCAAGATGAGGATATCCAAAGGGCCTTTTTGAAGAGGCTTTTTGTTCTATGTAAAGCGAGGGTTTGCACCATGAAAATAGCTACCGTACTGCGGAAAGATGATTATACAAGGGAAGTTTGCCGTCAATTGCGGGAAAAATTGCTGCAGCCGGACTGTCCATTTCGTTTCGTCGAAAGTCCCGAAGAAAAACCGGATATGGTGTTGTCCATCGGGGGTGACGGAACGCTTCTGGAGGCCGTCCACCAATACGGCTTTGAACCGGCCTATGTCGGCATTCATACCGGTCATTTGGGCTTTTACGCGGATTGGCACCCCGATGAGCTGGACGAATTCGTACAGGTGCTGACACAGCGTACGGAGCCGGTTATCGTCGAATATCCGACGGTTCAATGCCGGATTCATACCAAACAGGGCATCACCTATGACAAATGGGCGCTGAACGAATTGGTGATCCGCAATGCCTCGCTCTCTACGTTGGTTGCCTGTGTGTACATAAACGGGGATGAGTTTGAGACCTTTCGCGGAGACGGCCTGATCGTCTCGTCTCCGTCAGGCAGTACCGCCTACAACAAAGCAGTCAACGGGGCGCTGGTGCATCCTTCTATCGAGGCTATTCAGTTATCGGAGATTGCTTCTATCAACAATCAGGCTTATCGGACGGTAAACAGCTCGCTCGTCCTGCCCAATCATCACGAAGTAGAATTGATTGTCATGAACCCGGAGATCATGATTGGGCTGGACAGGGAGCAAGGGGTATGGAAAGACGTCCGCTCGATTACTTGTCGGGTAGGGGGAGAGAAAGTGAAGTTTGCCAGGTATAAGAAGCTCACCTTCTGGAGTCGGGTGAGAAAATCGTTTATCACCGGATAAAAAAAGAACGCTTGTGGGGAGGAGTATGGGGATGAAGAGAGTCGGGGCAGTAACGAACATTTTCCGTCATCCTGTCAAGGCGATGAAAGGCGAGCAGCTTCAGACCAGCCTGGTGGACAGATTCGGCTTGTACGGTGACAGAGGATATGCTTTTCTGGACGAATCCCGCAACGGAAAATACTTGAGTGCGGATATCATCCCCGGATTGCTCGGGTATTCAGCACGTCTGCTGGGCGAGTCTGGTGAAGACGCCTATCCCGAGGTGCGGATTCAAACGCCGAATGGGGCGGAGTACGGCTGGGAGGAAGCGCTGTTCGCTGATGTCGCGCGTACTGCCAATCGCCAGATCACGCCGTTGATGAGCACGCCGCAAGAAGGCGGGAAGAACTGGGAAGACCATATCCTGCTGGTGACGGACGCTTCCCTGAGGGAAATCGCCAGACTGATCGGCTGGGAAAGTATCGATCCGAGACGGTTCCGGGCCAATCTGGTAGTCGCATTGGACGAAGACCGTCCGTTTGCCGAGGACGAATGGATCGGCAAGCACTTGCAGATCAACGATGTTGTCCTGCAGGTAAACAAGCACTGTGAGCGCTGCCATTATGTCAACATCGATCCGGATACGCTCCAGATGAATCCGGCTGTATTAAAAACTTGCGTAAAACGGCATGACAATCATTTCGGGGTGTATGCGTCTGTCGTTCGACCGGGGCAAGTGACCGAAGGGGATGTTGTATTTTATGTCTAATCCATTGGAACGCGTGTCCCGTTTTGTAAAACAATATGATCCCGCTATCGAACCTCTGATCTTTCAGGAGAAGCTGAACACAACGGAGGAAGCAGCCCAGGCATTGGGTGTGGAGGCAGGCCAGATTGCCAAATCCATCCTGTTCCGCTGCAGTGACCGCTACGGATTGTTTGTGGCGGCAGGCGACGTGAGAATTCACCCCAAGCGGGTAAAAAAGTGTCTGGAAGGCGGTCAGCCGAAGATGGCTTCGCCTGATGAAGTAGCAGAGATAACCGGTTTTCAGGTGGGGGCGGTCTGCCCGTTTGCATTGCAAACAGAGGTGCCGGTGTTCGTCGACTCCTCTCTGGAGCGGTTTCCGGTCGTCTATACGGCTGCCGGGATTGCGGAATCGCTGCTGCCGGTCTCTTTTCAAGCTCTCGTCGAGATGACGGGAGCCCGGGTCATTGACGCTCAGTCTGCCGAGTAACAAGTGTATGTTCTAAGACGTTGAACAGCAGAGGGACCTTCTCTCGTGTCTGGGTGTGAGACGAGAGTGGTCCCTCTTTTTAGCGCAATGCTTCATAGACCTGCCGCAAATCCGTATATCCGTTATGGCGGGCTAGCGACAAGTAGATTCCCCAGAGCGAGGCTGCAGCGAACGCATCGCAGTAAGCATGATGCCGCCGGGAGATAACAATATTGTGTCTGGCGCATAAAGCGTCCAGCGATCCGTTGCCAATCACCTCGCCCGACAGCCGGATGAGCAGCATCGTGTCCAGCAAGCGATGGGTAAACTTCCGCCTGCTCGTCTTCCAGAGCGCCGCCCGCAAAAAATTGCGTTCGTGGCGAGAGTGATGGGCGACCAGCGGCCGGTCGCCGACGAACTGGAAGAAGCGAGTCAGCACGGTAGCCAAATCGGGTGCCGAACGCACCATCTCCTCGCGAATGCCGGTAAGCGAGGAGACGTGCGGCGGGATAGGACGGCAAGGGTCGATCAGACTGTAAAAAGAATCGCCCAGTACAAGCCGGTCACCTCGCATGGCAACGGCGCCGATAGACAAGATCGCATCACCGCGGTCAGGATCATAGCCGGTCGTCTCCAGATCCACCACGACGACCTCCAGATTGGCAAGCGGCAGATCAATACATTTGCGAGCGTGCTCTTGTTCTCTTTCCAAAAAACGCAGAAAGGCATGTGCCCCCAGATCTCCGCTGTTTTCCCACCAGGAAGCAACTCCCTTTCCCCAGGTTCGGCCGCTCAGGTGCCACAAGCGGCCGAGGCCATTCCATTTTGCCATGCAGGTGCCCCCCTATTGACGATAGACATCGAGCAGATTCTTCGTCTTCCCGTGCAGCTTCAAGGCCAGCTTCATCGCCCGGCGCAGCATCGCCAAAGTGTCCTGGGACAGCTCCCCCAATTTGACATAGCTGTTGCTGCCGTATTGCCCGTCTCTCCAATGCAAGGGGGTGATCAGCCGAAGTCCCATCAACAAGCGGAAGTGCTGTTCGACATCCCGGCAAAACGCTTCTGGCCAAATCCTGCGCGTACGCAGCGCAAGCAGTCTTTCCAGCGTTGAGGTGACGTAAATTCCATGGGCGAGGGAGAAATGGCGGACGCAATTGACGAAAGGCAGGTAGACGCCCTCCTTTACATTGACGGCCCCCTGATACCGCCCGCTCTGATCAGGCGCCAGCCGTCCAAGCCAGGTGAGCGGGATGCGATGGTACAGCGTATTGCTCACCAGCCTTTCGATCAGAAGAGGATTGTTGGTAAGCAGGGTCCGGTAATAACCGGCAACGGTGGCGAAGGCGGAAGGCTCCCCCCAAATGACGCGCGCATCGCTGAAAAGAAGGAGATAGCGGGAATGTTCCCAGGTAGGGTGAGAGGCCCAGTGCTCCAGGCGCTCCATCCATTGCTCCGTACTTCCGCGCCAGCGGGCGGAGACACATGTGACATTCCCGTGGCAGGGGGGATAGCCTACCTGCTCCAGCCCCTGTACAATGACGGCTCCCAGAAGATGAAAATAGCCTTCGATATTTTCCCGTTCTTTTGTCGATAAGCCATGCGGCAATTGATAAACGAGTCCATTGTCCTGATCGCTTGCGACTGCCTGTTCACACCGGCCGCCGCTGCCGAATTGCAGATAGGCAAAGGGGACGGGCGGGGTACCTACGCCCATTTTTGCCAGCTGTCGGACGGCGAGGAGAACACCCTGCCGGATCAGACGCTCGTGGATGAGATTGACGAGTACGGCAAACGGAGCCAGCTCGGCAGCTCTCCGGATGCCCTCCAGCCGCGACGTTTCCAGCAGCTCCCCGCACAGGAGGGCAAGCTCGCGAAAAGTAGAGGCTTCGCTGATCCGGTGGACATCATCGGGTGAGAGAATGAGAGCCGTTTCGTTTGAAGGAGGAGATATGTTCTGCGGGAAGCAGCTCGGGATATCCGTATCCCCCGTGTTCGCTAAGGTCAAGACCGATCACCTCTTCTTCCTCGGTTACTCGCAGGCCGATAGTCGCTTTTAAGGCTGCCAGAATGACATACGAAACGATAAAGACGTACAAGAGGGACCCGACCAGACCAAGCGCCTGAACGCCGAGCTGGTGCCAGCCGCCGCCGTAAAACAGGCCGGGAGCGCCTACGCCTGCCTGTTCGACTAATTCGGGAGTGGCAAAGAATCCAGTGGACAATGTCCCCCAGATACCCGCCACGCCATGGACGGAAAAGGCGTAAACCGGATCGTCAATTCCTTTTCTGTCAAACCAGATTGCAGTAAAGTATGTCAGAATACCTGACACAGAACCGATGACTACGGCGGCCCAAGGCTCCACAAATGCGCAGGAAGCAGTAATCGCTACGAGTGCGGCGATGACGCCGTTCAACATGGTCGGAATATCCGCCTTGCCCGTGACGGACCAGGCGATCGCCATGGCGGCAACAGCCCCGGCGGCAGCCCCGAGATTGGTCGTCAATGCGACATACGCAAAAAAGCCCGAGGTGCTGCCCAGTGTCGAGCCGGCGTTGAATCCAAACCAGCCGATCCAGAGGAGAATCACGCCAAGTACGGTGTACACCTGGTTGTGTCCGGGGATCGGGTTGGAGCTGCCGTCTCGGTTGTATTTGCCGATCCGCGGTTTCAGCAGGATGGTGGCCGCCAGAGCCGCAACGGCACCCTGGAGATGAACAACGGTAGACCCGGCAAAGTCCTGCATGCCGAGTTCTGCCAGCCAGCCGCCGCCCCATACCCAGTGGCCGATGACCGGATAAATGACAATGGTAAACAAAAAACTGAAAATGACGTAAATGGAGAGCTTTGCCCGCTCGGCAAAGCCGCCCCAGGCGATGGCCAGCGACACGGCTGCGAAAGCGAGCTGGAACAGAAAAAAGAGGGAGATGGGAATGTCGGCGGCAAAGGCATTGCTGAAGGAATCAGCAGCGTTTTCGCCGGAGGGATCGAAGAAAAATCCGCCAAGCCCGATAAATTCATTGCCGTTTCCGAAGGTAAGTCCAAAACCGAGGGCCCAAAACGCAAGCGTGCAAAGTCCGAAGGTGAGCACGGTTTTTCCTGCTACGTGGCCGGCATTTTTCATCCGGGTCGAGCCTGCCTCCAAAAGGGCGAAGCCGGCTTGCATCAAGATTACCAGTATGGCTGCGACCATGACCCATGTAGCATCAATCGCAGAGGCAAGAGAAGCGAATGTCGGTTCCATCCTTTCCACTCCTTTTATGTCAGTTTATCTGACATTGTATATTTGTGTCAGATTATATGACATAAGAAAAAAGAATGCAATCCGTTTTTTCTGAAAACTGCAAAAAGAAAACACCAGCCCCCGGCTCATGCCGAGAATGACTGGTGTTTGTCCTGTCTGGCCTTCCGCTCAAGTGCCAATCCGAGCGCACACATAATGGCCAGGAACAATCCGCTTGCGAAAAATAGCTCTTTGACGGGCCATGTTCCGAGCCACAGGGCCCCCATGCTGCTGGAGAGCATGGAAAATCCGGTGAACATCAGCATATTCAGCGCATAGATTTTGCCGGTGTTGGAATCGGCCGCCTTTGTTTGGATGGCGGTAACGGTGGGGATTCCGATCAAAGGTCCGCCAACGCCCGCGATGGCGGCTGCCAAAAAAGCGAGCCAATGGAGGGCGAGCCCCTGCGTCAGCAGAAGAAATCCGACCGCCTGAACAAGCCAACCGGCGATGATGACCAGCAGGTGGCGCTGATACTGGAGGCGGGCCATAAAGAGACTGCCCAGCAGATTTCCTATCCCGTAGAAGCCGATCAGGACTGCGAGCATACTGCTGTCGCCTTGCCCCATCTCGTTTGCGAGAAAAGGAAATCCTACGTTCCAGCACACCTGCCAGACGAGGAAGCCCATATTGCTGAATAGCAGGATAACGAACAACAAGCGATTGGTTTGAAGCTCTTTTAAGCCATATCCGATGTCGCGAATGTACTGCCCCGCAGATAAACGGCTCGTCACCGTTTCCTGACCGCTTCGCGGGATTTTCCCCAGGGCATAGAGGAAGCATGCGGACAGCAGATAAGCAAACGCATTGATAAAAAACAGGGTGGACAAGGGCACCCACGCTGCAATTACACCGATCGTCATTGGCGCGGCGATACGCACGGTCCGGAAGGTGGTATCCAGGATGGCGTTGGAACGGCTTAACTGTTCAATAGGGACGATTGCCTTCAATGCGACCGTACGAGCTGGGTGGAACAGGCTGGAGAAAACACCGATCAAAAATTGGGCGGCCAGGAAAAAAGCGAACTGCTTGACGCCGAGTGCTGTCATGATTCCAACGAGGACAGCGACACTGATGCGGGCCAGGTCAGCTCCGACCATGAGCGAACGAGGATTGTATCTGTCCGCCAGTACGCCTCCGATTAAATAGAACAACAAGCCCGCTGTCATTTCAGGGATGGCCAGCAGACTCAGCGCTGTCCCTGATTGGGTGGCTTGCAGGAGATACCACAGCAAGGCAAAGCTGTAGCACTGGTCGCCGATATTGGCAGTCAGCTGAGCCAGCCACAGCAGCAGAAACGAACGGTTTTTCCACAATGCTGACGATTCCACACCCATCTCTCCGTCCTGCGAATATTCAGACAAAATATTTTTACCAGATCAGAATAGCAGGCAGCCTTGATAAAGTAAAGGAATATCCGCAGACGCTGCTCATCGCTTTTTATTCACGGTTCGCTTGCTGGGCATAGGTGGGTGAAGCCGCGTCTATACTGCGGTAATTTATGAAAAAGCAAAGGAGCCTGTTTGATAGCAGGCTTCTTTGCTTATGATCGGTTTATTCAGGTTCCGTCAGGCTCCTTCAGCCAGCAGTCCCTGCTACATGGGACGATTGTCGTTTGTACGATCCGCTTGATTATGCGCTTTGGAATGGCCCTGATTGTCTTCTGTATGCGTGTCGTCAGCTACTGTGCTGCTCGTCAAGCCCGTGACTGCCAAGCCTTTTTGGTTCAGGTTTTTCGCGCTTTTCCACTTTGCCATGTGGCACTCATTCCTTTCCGGGGGTCATCTCACTGTTACGTTTCCATCCCGATCACCTCGTTACTCAGCCACTTTTTGCCGCAATATTGCTCCCGCTTTACACAAGTAAGGTATACTAAGTCTATAAAATAACTTGTGGAACAACCGGGAAAGGAGGCCTCCGGGATGGATCACGAACGGGCTATTATCGTCGAGGGAAAAACAGACCGGGAAAGGCTCCGAAAAGTATTGGCGGAGCCGGTCCTGATCGTCTGTACGTACGGGTCATACAGCGCCGAAAAAGCTGCCCATCTGGAAGAGCAATTGGAAGAGGAAGAAGAGATCTACATCTTTACGGACGAGGATGACAGCGGCAAGAAATTGCGCTCCCAGTTGCAGGAGGATTTTCCGAATGCCACTCACCTGCATACCCAGGCACTTTACGCCCAGGTGGCGCACACTCCGCTGGACGTGCTGGCAAACATCCTCGAGCGGGCGGGCTTTTCGGTGGTTGGGGGAAATGAGGAAAGTGATTATGGGCGGGGATAACTTCAGTCGGGAACGGCAATAACAACAAGAGATGCTCTTGTTGGAGGTGTCGTAGTTTGCACAGCCTGGCGTCCTTTATAAACCGAATGAATGTGTTCGTCTGGTTGATCGGCATCTTTGCCGCTCACGCACTGCTGTATCTGTTTCTGGGAACGGCGACCTGGCTCGCTACCTCGCTGTTAGCCACGGCGTTTTACGGGATTGTCCTGCTTGTAGCCAAACTGGTCGCCAGCCGTTATGACGACAGGGAAGAAAGCAAATGAAGGAGTCGGTCGGCTTAGGGCCGGCTTTTTTCATGCCGTTTCGAGGCCGTTTTGATGCCGTTTTTCAGGCCGCTTGATGCGGTTTCGATCCGTTGCAAGGCTGTGTGGCGGCGCTGCATGGCGGTCGGACAGACAGGTCGGACCCTGTTACACGGCCACCTGTCTGTCCGATCAATGTCCCATGAATTGCATGGCAAGGATGACGGCTCCCAGTATCCATACGTAGACGGCGAAGCCCTTCATCGAACCGTTGCTGATAATTTTCAGCATCCAGCGAATGGCTACATAGCCGGCAATTGCAGCAAATCCCGTTCCTACAATCATCGGTATGAGATCGATTGTTTCCAGTGGAGTTTTTATCAGCTTCACCGTTTGCAAACCCGATGCCCCCAAAATAGCCGGGAGCGACAGGAGAAACGAAAAACGGGCCGCATCCGCACGGGCAATCCCGCGCATCAGTGATCCTGCGATAGTCAGTCCGGAACGGGAGATGGCAGGCAAAATGGCGGCACCCTGCAGCGTTCCGATTATCAGGGCGTCGGCGTAGGTGATTTGTTCAAAGGTGCGGGTTCCTCTGCGCATGGATTCTACCGCCCACAGGATCGCTCCAGTAGCGAGGAACTCCCAGCCGATCGTCAAACCAGTCCGTGATATTTCTTCAAAGAAGTCCTCAAAAAGAAGACCGATGGCGGCCGTAGGAATCGTTCCGACGAACAGCAATCGTGCCAGCTTGCCGGTCGGATTCAATAAAACGTGTCGAACCTCGGACCAAAAGACGATCACCACCGCGATGAGGGTGCCAAAGTGAAGCATGGTATCAAACAGCAGCCCGGCTTCCTGCATATCAAACAGCATCCGGAACAAAACCAGGTGGCCTGTACTGGAAATCGGCAAAAATTCGGTTAAGCCCTGTACGATTCCGAGAAAAATATGCTCAAGCAAAACCAACATCGTCTGTTCGCTCCCATCCTTTACATGTACATTGTTGTTAGGGGGAAAAGGACAAAATACTGCCCCCTTGTACACCATATGTATGTGGGAAAAAGGGAGACTTGCCTCTTTTCACTGGATCGTGCTTGTCTGTTGTAAAAAGTTGTGGAATTTACCAAAGGAAAATAGGTATAGTTAGGGTGCACATGCACGGAAGCGAGGATAAACGAAAATGAACCAACGAAACCCAAGGAATCAAAGGAATCGTCCAGACCAGCGGAGTCAACGAAATAAACGGCCGCTGCGCGATTTGAGCGGCAGGCTGATCAGCTCAGCGGCAAAAAAGAAGGCCTACACGCCTCCCGCCGGATTGCAGGCAGGGATGCTCTTGACCATGACCGTGGAAAGGGAGATCGAGCCGGGTTACTTTCTGCGAGCCGGAGAAGATGAAGTGTTCCTCCACCGCAGAGAAGCGGAAGGAAGGCTCTCCATAGGCGACACAGCAGAGGTTTTTCTGTATCATGACCACGAGAATCGGCTGGCGGCCACCATGGACATGCCCTATGTAGGCTTGAATGAATACGGCTGGCTGGAAGTAGTGGATATTATGCCGCGGATGGGCGTATTTTTGGACAACGGCATCGAAAAGCACTTGCTCCTGTTCACAGATGATCTGCCCAAGCTGAAGGCGGAGTGGCCGCGGATCGGCGACAGGCTGCTGGTTACATTGAAGCGGGACAAGCTGGGGCGCCTTTTGGCCAAGCCGGTCACAGAGGAAGAAATCACCAAAATCTCGGTACCTGCGACGAGCGAAATGCACAATCAGTGGGTAGAGGGAACAGTCTACAAAGTAATTGCGGCCGGGGCGTTTTTATTCACCGAGGAAGAACACGTCATGTTCATTCACAGGGACGAAATGACGGAACCTCTCCGCCTGGGCCAATCCATCCGCTGCCGAGTCAGCTACGTTCGCGAAGACGGACGGATCAACGGATCGATGCGCGTTCGCAAAGAAGTGCAGTACGGAGAAGATGCCGACAAGCTGCTTCAGTATTTGAACAATCGGGATGGAGCTATGCCGTATACAGATGATACGCCTGCCGATGTCATCAAGGAGAAGTTTGGCATGAGCAAATCCGCCTTCAAACGAGCGCTGGGAAAATTGATGAAAGAGCGGAGAGTAGAGCAGGCAAATGGATGGACGAGACTGGTGGACATCCCCACACCGCCTCATTCTTGAAAAACATATCTCACACGATACGGGCCCCCTTTCTAAAAAAGGAGCCCGTTTTTCTTTTGGAATCGCGGCGTTGCCTATTGCTGTATTTGCCAAGTCTCGATAGCTGAATCTGGACATAATAATGGTCCCGATTTCAAAAGCTAGGCATGGAGGAGTGGTGGTCGTACGCATGATTATCTTTCAGCTGGCGATTATTTTGCTCGCATCGAAAATAGCCGGTGATCTCGCTGCCAGAATCGGACAGCCATCGGTTCTCGGAAAGCTTCTGATCGGGATTATCCTCGGCCCTGCGGTTTTGGGCATCATCACAAGCACGGAAATTATCGATGAGCTCAGCGAAATCGGCGTTATTTTGCTTATGTTCCTCGCTGGGCTAGAGACGGATATCGAAGAGTTCAAGCGGACTGGCAAGGCATCCGCCTATGTGGGCGTTATCGGCATCATCGTCCCCCTCTCGCTGGGGTATGCAACCGGACTGTTTCTGGATATGTCGACCTTTGAAGCGATCTTTCTCGGACTGCTGCTCTCATCGACAAGTGTGAGCATTTCCGTGCAAGCCCTTAAAGAGATGGACAAATTAAAGTCCAGGGAAGGCATGACCATTCTGGGTGCCGCTGTAATCGATGACGTTCTGGTGATTATCATCCTGGCGTTTCTCATGAGTGCGGCCGGAGGCGAAGTGAACCTGGGCATGCTGATTGCCAAAAAGGCAGGTTTTTTTGTGGTCGCCATTTTGTTGGGGTGGATCGCCGTTCCTTGGCTGTTAAGACGATTTGCCCCTCTCCGCGTGACAGAATCGGTGATTTCTGCAGGCTTGATCATCTGTTTTCTCTATGCCGCAATGGCCGAATACGCAGGTGTTGCAGATATTATTGGAGCTTATATCGCGGGAGTGGCGATCAGCCTGACCGATTTCAAGCATGAAGTGTTCGAAAAGGTGGAAACGATTGGTTACTCGGTATTCGTGCCTGTTTTCTTTACCTCTATCGGGATCGCGGTCGACTTCGAAGGACTTGGCAGCTACATAGGGGTCATTGCAGCGCTCAGCCTTTTGGCGATATTGACAAAGCTGCTTGGCTCGGCTGTCGGCGCCTTTTTTGCCGGATTTGACTGGAGAAGCTCATTTGGCATAGGCTCGGCGATGGTCTCCAGAGGCGAGGTGGCATTGATCATTGCCGCAATCGGACTGGAAAGCGGGCTATTGGCGGAGCAGTTGTTTCCGGTCATCGTGATCGTTGTGTTAGTAACAACGGTGGTAACCCCGCCGATGATGAAGGCGTTTTTCAAGGCATGAGAAAGTGAAGGCCGTAGAGAATGAAGCCCTGAGAGAATGCCGGGGTGATAAAAAACGGCTGCTGATGATCAAGCTTTGCCAGACCTGATCATTTATGCTCAACTTGATACGAAAAACGGGCCCCCTTTCTAAAAGAGGAGCCCGCTTTTCGTAAACATGCAGTTGGTTTATTCGCTTTTTAGGCAGATGCAGTAACCTGCTTTTCTTTACGCCCTTTGTAAATGGAATAAGCGAAGACTGCTGCCAGAAGAGCGAGACCGGCAATGTCCGTGGTCAATCCAGGAATAACAGCCAGAATGCCGCCGGCTGCTGCCAGGATGCGCTCCAACGGATTCAATTTGGACATCCAGAAACCGATAATTCCGGCACCGACACCAATCATGCCGAGTACAGAAGTAATCATTACCCAGAGCGATTCCATAAAGGTGGTATCAATCAACAGCAATTGCGGTGAGACGACGAAAATGTACGGAGCCATAAAGGCGGCGATCGCCAGCTTGGTCGATTGTACCCCGGTCTGCATCGGCTTTGATTTGGCTAAGCCGGCGGCGGCGAAGGCCGCTAAGGCGACAGGCGGCGTAATGTCCGCAACGATACCGAAGTAGAACGTAAACATGTGAGCGGCGAGATCGGGAACACCCATCTGGATCAAGGCAGGTGCTGCGATCGTCGACGTAATGATGTAGTTGGCTGTCGTTGGCGTACCCATACCAAGAATCAGCGAAGCGATCATCGTGAAGAACAGGGTCAGGAAGAGAATGCCGCCTGCCATATCAATCAGACCGTTTGCCAGTTTGAGACCGATACCGGTAAGGGTGACTGTACCTACGATGATTCCCGCACAAGCGGTAGCGGCAACTACCCCCAACGCCGTCCGGGCGCCGGAAGCGAAGGCTTCCAGAATATCGGAAATAGACATGCGTGTCTCTTTGCGGAAGGCGCCTACGACAACCGTAGAAGCAATCCCGATAATGGCGGACATCTCAGGTGAAACACCGCTCATCAAGGTAAAGATGATCACAAAAATCGGCAAAAGCAGGTAAATCCGTTTCAATACTTCTTTTTTATCGGGCAATTCCTCTTTTTTCAGCCCGCGCAAGCCGAGGCGTTTTGCTTCCAGGTGGGTCATGATCCAAACTCCGGTGAAGTAGAGAATGGCTGGAAGTGCAGCTGCTTTGGCAATTTCGAAGTAAGGCTTGTTCAAAAACTCGGACATCAGAAAGGCTGCCGCCCCCATGATTGGCGGCATGATCTGTCCGCCAGTAGATGAAGCGGCTTCGACGGCACCGGCGAATTCACTGCGGTAGCCGAGGCGTTTCATCATGGGAATCGTAAAGGACCCCGAAGTTACTACGTTTGCGACCGAGCTGCCGCTGATCGTTCCTTGCAGAGCGCTGGAGAAGACCGCCACTTTTGCCGGTCCGCCAATGCGGCGCCCAGCGACGACGAGGGCGAGATCGTTGAAGTATTGCCCTACGCCAGTCTTTTCAAGAAAAGCCCCAAACAGGATGAACAGAAAAATGAACGTAGATGATACGCCAAGCGGTGTGCCCAGAATCCCTTCCAGCGTAAAGAACGAGTGGCCGATGATCCGGTCGACATCGTTTCCGCGGTGTTCAAGGAAACCGGGCATATACGGACCGAAGTATGTGTACAGCAAAAACAGAGAGGCGATGATGGCGATCGGAAGTCCGACAACGCGGCGAGCCGCTTCCAGTACGAGTACGATGGCGATACCGCCGATTACCAGATCGAGCGTGGTAAAGTTCCCCGTACGTACGACCAGTCCCTCGTAATCGTATACCCAATAGAGAGGGAGGACAAAGGCGATGACTGCCAGGAGTATTCCGAAAATGCCAATCTTATGGTTATTTCTTTTCGTGCTGAGCGGATACAACAAGAAGATCAAACCCAGACCGAAGGCCAAGTGAATCGGACGGTGGATTTGCGGGGGCAGGGCATAAAAGATCGTACTGACTAGCTGATAAACCGTAAACAAAACCAACAGACAAAAGGTAATCCATTTCATCGGGCCGATGTAATTCCGTACGGCCGATTCCTTGTCGTACTGAGCAATTAGCTGGTCCATCTCTTGCTGACTCATATTTTGTGTGCTCAATCTAGTACCCTCCAATCTCATTCAAAATGGAACGCTTCTCCACCTGAATGGTAACGGCCGCTCCCGGCCTGTCGACGCTTGCGAGCGGTATTTCCCTTCCAGCGAAAAGCAGTGTATGATTAGCCCTCACCTGACCGATGAACAGGTGCAAGGCAGGGAAGGCGCGATTCATATTGACAACGCGAAACTGGCCGTCTTGGCTGATCAGCTTTTCTCCGGGAGCAAGTTCGCTTTCCATGCCAATGCCGTAATCCTGAAAAGACATTTCGGATAAAAGGATGTGCCCGTCTCGGATGAGGTAGGTCTCTACCACGGGCGTGCGGTGAATGGAATGAGTCCAACGTATGGAAAATGTGCCATTTTCTTCGATGCGGCCGCTCCAGATCGGCCGGTTTGTCTCCGTGTCGCGGATGACCAGAGACGGGAAGAAGGGGATGACAACCAGTGAAAGCACAGCGATGAGACACAGTAAGGAGAAAAGGCGGAACGACGTCCGCCCTTTCCCGGTTCCTACTTGTTTTTGCAGAAACATAGGGTAATTACTTTACGCCTTTTTCTTCAAAGAACTTCTTCGCGCCAGGGTGTACAGGCAAGCTCACGCCGGCAAGTCCTTCTTCAATGGTGATTTCTTTTGCCTTGGCATGGCCGAGCTTGTCAGTGTTTTCGAAGATCGCTTTGGTCGCTTTGTACACCAGATCTTCGCTCAGGTCAGCGCGAATGACGAGCATGGCTTTGACAGAGACAGTGTTGATCTCTTCCGGAACCGTTTGATACGTGTTGGCCGGAATTGTTGTTTTTACATAGAACGGATATTTTGCGATCAGCGCATCGATCTTGTCTGCGTCAATCGGGATGATTTTTACGCCCTTGGTCGCAGCCAATTCGGTAATCGCAGCGGTTGGAGTTCCAGCAGTTTGGAATGCCGCATCCAGTTTGCCGTCCTGGATTGCTTTCGCAGAATCAGCGAAGGAGAGGCGCTGCAGTTGCAGATCATCAAACTTCAGGTCATATGCTTCCAAAATTTGCTGTGCGTTCATCTCGGTACCGCTTCCAGGTGCGCCTACAGATACGCGTTTGCCTTTCAGGTCAGCTACACTTGCGATGTTGCTGTCGCTGGAAACAACAATTTGGATCGTCTCGTTATAGAGAGCACCCATCGCCTGGAATGCATCGATTTTGCCATCTTGCTGGAACATATTTTCGCCTTTGCTGGCGTAATCGGCGATGTCACTTTGTGTGAAAGCGATATCAGCTTTCTTGTCGCGAATGAGGCGGATGTTTTCAGCCGAAGCTCCAGTTGCTTGCGCCGTAGCGGTTACGCCGGCATTTTTGCCGATCAGGTCAGCCATACCGCCGCCCAGAGGATAGTAAGTTCCGCCGGTTCCGCCGGTTGCGATGATCAACTGGGAAGGATCGTTGCTTCCGCCACCGCTTCCGCCGGTGCTTCCACCATTGCCGCCTTGGGCGCTGTTTCCGCCACCGCCGCCACAGGCTGTGACCAAAGACATGGTCAGAAGCAGTGTCAGAGAAAGAAGGAGACTGCGTTTTTTCATGAAAATTCCCCCTTATTTAAAATATCTGTTCATTTCCTATAGTACCTCTTTTTCGCAAGAATACAATATTTATGCGAAGACAAAGGTACTACCATCAAGCAGTGTAAGCGCATACCTATAAAAAACTACAAAAAACTATACGAAAATATAGTAAAATAAATGTCGAAACCATTCGACAAAAGAAAGCGAACGATTATGAGAGAAAGCGTATACATTTTGCTGCTGATGCTGATAGCCGTCCCTATTGCCGGAGAACTGAAGTTTCACCCGTTTCAGGATGACTTTCGGATCAGCTTTGGAACGACGGCCTTTTTCTTTTTTTTGCTATGGCTGAGGAAAATCCCTTCCTATATAAGTGGGCCGCTTACGGGATGCATGGTCATCCTGTTTCGGCTGGGACTCGATTGGATCGCCGATGAGCCTTTTGACTTGCTCGCATCGTTCCAGATGCATCTTCCTGCTTTTTTCTTTTACGTCACTTTTTCGGTTATTTTTGCGCTGTTTCGCGTCAATCAGCTTCATCATGTTCCGTTAGCAGTCGGTTTGCTCGCTACTGTTGCCGAAATCGCCGCCAATTTGGTCGAGCTGGCTTTCCGCTCTCCGCAGTGGGATGCCGTTTTTCAGTGGGAAGTGATCAGCTCTGTCGCCGTAATCGCTCTGATCCGCAGCTTTTTCGTGCTGAGCTTCTTCAATATGATTCAGCTTCGGCAGGCCAAGTGGATGGAGGAGCAGCAGCGCACTCGAAATGAGCACATGCTCATGCTCGTTTCCAGCCTGTACGAGGAGTCCATTCATCTCAAAAAGACGCTCCAGGATGTGGAGGAGATCACCAGAGACTGCTATGAGCTCTATCGGGGACTAAAGGAAACGGACGGACAGGGAAAGGGCTACGCCAAGCAGGCGCTCCGGATTGCCGGACAGGTGCACGAAGTGAAAAAGGACAACCAGCGGATCTATGCAGGCCTCTCCAAGCTCATCTCGGACGAAAACGACCGGGATTACATGCCTCTGGGCGAACTGCTGAAAGTGATTGTGCGGGCAAACGAAAAGTACGCCAGGCTGCTCGGAAAGGATATCAGGCTGACCTATCGGGTGGATGTTCCTTTTCTCGCCTGCCATATATTTACGACATTGTCCCTTTTAAACAATCTGGCAGCAAACGCAGTGGAAGCGATCCGCGAGCGCGGTGCGATCGCCATCACTGTGAAGCTGGAAGAAGGCCAGTTTCTTCTTTTTACAGTAAAGGATGATGGTCCCGGCATTACTCCGAAGAATCGGGAGCTTCTCTTCGTGCCCGGTTTTACGACCAAATACGACGTGTCAGGAAATCCTTCTACGGGAATCGGCCTTTGCTATGTCAAGGAAGTCGCGGATAACTTGCGGGGACAGGTGGAGCTGTTGGAAGGAACGGACGGGTACACAACGGTTTTTACGATCCGTTTGCCGGTTGCAAATCTGGTCCAGAAAGGTTGATAGCATGCGTTACTTCATCACGGATGACGATCAGGCGGTGCGTTCGATGCTCGCTCACATTATCGAAGATGCCGATCTGGGAATAATAGCGGGAGAAGCAGAAGACGGCTCGCAAATTGACGGAGATTTTTTGCGATTGAAACAGGTCGACATTCTCTTGATCGATCTTCTGATGCCGAACCGCGACGGGATTGAAACGATCCGGCAGTTGATCGGCTTCGAGGGGAGGATCGTCATGATCTCCCAGATCGAGTCGAAGGAAATGATCGCGGAGGCGTATTCGCTTGGAATCGAATACTACATTACAAAGCCGATCAACCGTCTGGAGGTTTTGAGCGTCTTGCAAAAAGTGCAGGAGAGGATCTTGCTGCAGCGTTCCATTGAAGGGATTCAACGCTCGCTCAGCGTGCTCCAGGGCGGTGCGGCAAGAGAGCCGCGAGAACAGCCGTTTACCGAGAAGACAATCCAGACACCTGGCAAGTTTTTGCTGACCGAGCTGGGCATGATCGGAGAGAGCGGAAGCAAGGACCTGCTGGAAATGCTCGATTATCTCCATCGTCAAGAAGGTATGCAAACAGGCGTTTACAAATTCCCTGCATTAAAAGAAATCTTTTTGGCTGTCGCGCAAAAAAAGCTGGGCGATCAGGCGAGCGGCTATGAGCTGCAAAAGGAAGTAAAAGCGGCGGAGCAACGGGTACGCCGGGCGATTTACCAGGCGCTTTCCCATCTGGCCTCACTTGGACTGACTGACTACGCGAATCCGAAATTCGAGACCTACGCCTCCACTTTTTTTGATTTTACCGAAGTGCGCAAGCGGATGAGGGAGCTGGAAAACCAGATCGAGCCCGGCCCGTCGTCGACGAAAATCAACACAAAAAAGTTTATGCTGGTGCTTTATCTGGAAGCAAAGCGCTTGTTGGGATAACAATAGAAGAACGAGGCGGCGTAAGAGTACAATCTTTTTGATCATGGCGGTATTTATGGTAAGATAGCACTATTAATAGAAAGAGAGCCTGCGCATGCCGATCAGGCAGCAAAGGCATGTGACACGGCGGAAACGCGTTGTCGGTTAGGAGGGAATTGCGTGAGGGAGCTACGACATCCGTGGCAATTGCTGTATCGGATGTATCGCCATGTGCAGCCGGTTTTGGAGCGGGAGTTTGACGCTTGGTATGGACGGGCCCAAAGAATTGAGGACCCGGAATTGCGCAAACAGGCGATGGCTAGCATGGAAAGCAAGAAGTTTCACTGTCAGGGAGGATGTGTTTACGCGGCACAGGTAGTACCTCACATCGAAGTGATTGTACCGCTAATCGTGGCCTACCAGACGATCAGCGACTATCTGGACAACCTGTGCGACCGGAGTACGTCGCTGGATCCCGTGGACTTTAGGCAGCTTCACGTATCCATGCAGGATGCGCTGACGCCGGGAGCGCCGCTGCAGGACTATTATCGATACCGGGACGAAAAGGACGATAGCGGTTTTCTCGCGGAGCTGGTTTTGGCTTGTCAGCGGTATACGGCACAACTGTCCGGCTATGAGAAAATCAAGCCGCATGTTCTGAGATTGTCTCGTCTATACAGCGATTTGCAAGTGTACAAGCATATTGCTCACGATCAGCGGGAAGCGCGGCTGCTCGCCTGGTGGGATGAGCACAAGGAAGAGAATTCCGAGCTGTACTGGCAGGAATTCGCTGCGGTAACGGGATCGACGATCAACATCTTTGCGCTGTTCTGCTTGGCGACGGACGAGGATGTCCCGGATGAGCAAATTCTTGCGATAAACGGGGCGTACTTTCCCTGGATCAGCGGCTTACATATTTTGCTTGATTACTTGATTGATATGGAAGAGGATCGGCTCGGCGGAGATTTGAATTTTGTCAGCTACTACACTTCCGAGCGGGAAGCTACCGAGCGGCTGCGGCATTTTATCAAGCAAGCAAAGGCAAGCGTAGACCGCTTGCCCAATCCGGATTTTCACCGTATGATCGTAGACGGACTGGTCGCCTTTTACCTGGTTGATCGCAAGGTAAACCGGAACCAGCCGCGCATATACACCATTGCCAGAGAACTGTTGAAACAGGCCAGGGGGTTGCCTTCAGTATTGTTCTACGTGAATAGTCTGCTCGTCAGGCGGTAGGGTCTCGGTTTTAACGCAAGTGCTTCCGCTTGTACGAAAAGCCATACCCCATCAGGGCGCAGGCACCGAGGATTCCTCCGATGACACCCAGCGGGCTGCGTTCACCGATAGCGACACCAACCCCGATGAAGCAGGCTGCTACGCCCAGAGCCAGCGTTAAGGTAACCCATTGATATCGATTCATCGGTCGTAACCTCCTATCTGTCAATGTTCCCATTATACCTTATTTTCCTTGAAAATGATTGAATTCCGTTAGCATGGAAGAAAGCAGCAAATCTTTACGTGAAGTGGTGGAGACTCGGATGGACAGCTTCTTACAAATAAAAAAAGGAAAGCAATTGTTCGAAGGCAGTGTCATCTATGAAGAAGGTGATTTGATCGAAGCCGTCTTCCCTGAGATTGCAGAGGTAGTGGTGGGCGATCAGTTGCCATGCTTATTGACCGATAATTACGAGACAATCAGTAATTTTGAGGCGGTCGTTGTGGCGAAAGAGAAGAATCGCCTGTTTCTTTTCCATTCCCCGACGGCGATCGAATTTCGCGAACAAAGGCGTCGGTATCCCAGGTTCGACGTTGATATGAGCGGATGGATCAGGTATAAAGCGGACCCCGGACAACACAGATTTTCTCTCCATACACAGAGGGTGGCCTTGATCAATCTGAGTCTGGGGGGACTGGCCCTGCGCGTAGACCGGCCAATCCCGCGCGAACAAACGATCACCTTTTCCACAGAACTGTACGGCCGCCATCGGGAAGACGGCGTGGTCCTGGCCGAACTGCAAGTCATACACGAGAGAATGGAAGGGGGCTTTTACTTTTACGGCTGTAAAATCGTCCGTATTCAAGCGCGTTACTTCCATGCTTTGCGCAAGTATATCCTGCAGAGACAACTGGAAGAACGACGCCATTTCCTTCCGGAATAAAATAAGCAGACTTCAGAATTGGTTCCTGGTGGACCAATTTTTTTGATTGTAGCTCTTTCTCAGCCCCAGCCTTGCAGGCTTTCGTTTTGCACCGATTTTCTTTTCCAAATGACTTTCTGCAGGAGGATGCCAGCTGCGCCGATGCCTCCGATGAGTATACCCGTCCACTGAAAGCTCAGGCTTACGCCCCATGTTTGAATGAGGGCCCCGCCGAGCAGCGGCGCGACGATAAAAATAGAGCTGCTAAGTGAATCGAGAATGCCGGTGACACGGCCGATCGCTTCCTTTGGCGTCTCTTTCTGCCGAAGGTAATTGGAGCCGACGGAGGCAAGACCTGTTCCAATCCCTCCGAGGAAAGCCGCGAGCAAGAGCCACGAGACCCCGCTTCCAGGCTGGTACAAGCCGGCCCACGTTACCATGACGCCGATCAAAAGCACGCCTCCGCCGAGGACCCAGCCGTACGAAACAATCTCTTTTAAGCGGGAAAGCCACATCACGGCAAGCAAAGCTCCTACTCCAATCGCACTGATCATATAGCCCAAAAGCTCGGGCTGACCCGGTGCCTTTTCACGCAGGATGACGACAAACTGCGCGTCAACGAGCTGGATGGCCGTGAGCGAAACGAGAAAAAAGAGCGTACTAAAAAATAGCGTACGGTTGTGCAAAAGAATGCGCCAGCCCTCCAGCCAGGTCGCGATCCAGCTTGTATGTTCCGGGGGCTCTGCGGTGTTGGTTTCCCCCTGCGCAGACTCGCGTATGCTCCCGATCCCAAGCAAGCAGGCAGCAGAGCCCAAAAAGCTGAGCGCGTTGATCAGAAGGCAGACAGCAGGCGAGACAAAGGCGGCAGCGATCCCGCCCAAAAGCGGACCGATCAGCTTTCCCGACTGAAACACGCTCCCGTTCAGCGAAGCCGCCTGGAGCAGCTGGTCTTCAGAAACGACATGACGGGTAAGCGCCTGATGGGCTGGAGCATAAAAGATTTCAGCCGTCGAGCGGATCAGCACGATGCCGAGCAGCCACCAGGGGTTGGGCGCGAGGATCAACAGAAGAGTCAAACCAAATCGAATCAAGTCCGTGATGATCATCACCTTCAGCTTGCCGAAACGATCTGCGGCAATCCCGGCGAACTGGCTCAAAAAAACGCTGGGCAGCGCGTACGCCAGAGGCAGCAAGGCGAGTGTCATCGGTTCGGCTTTCCAGACGTAGCCGAGCAGCATGGACAGGGCGATGAAATCGAACCAATCGCCCAGCGTAGAAAGCCCGTAAGCGGCAAACATTTTGGCAAATACGCGGTTTTTCAAAAGCATCATGAACAATTCCCCCTTTTCCTTGACGTTAGTATAAGGGGGAATTGTCAGAGCAATATCAGAGATGGCGGGCAAAGACATCGACTAATTGACGCCGCAGAAGTGGAAATTGGTACTCTTCGCTTACCCGGGCCCACTCTTTTTTGTACTTCTGCTGCCAGACGCTGTCGACTGGGAAGGCTTGAAAGAAGCGGTCAATTTTGCGGACAGCAAAAAGGTAGTGGGGAATAAAGCGGGTCCGCTGCAAAATCTCGATGCCTTTATCCAAAGACAGCCGCCCCTGTTCAGGAAGACCCTGCAGATATTGCCACATGCCTTCTAAAATGACCAGCATTCCCTGCTCGCGCTGCATCGGTTTTGCAGCGAGCAAAGCGTTTGCTTGCGTAAAGGCTTCCTCTGCCCCGGCTACATCCTGCCGATCCAGCAGATAGCAGATGTGCTGAAACAGAAAGGTCAACGTATAGCTAGGCGACTGAATTCTGGCGACAATCTTCTCAACCTTTTGAATCTGGTCGGCAGCTTGCTGCCATTGCTTGGCCTCAACGAGGAGCGAAATCATGTTGATCTGAAGCTCTTCTTCCCACAAGCCTGGCAACTGCTGCTTGCCGTCAACGATCCGCTTGTAGAGGTCCAATACTTTTGCGGAGTCTTCCTCTGCAATGAAGTAGAGATGGGCCAAATAGAACAGCTTCTCGTTGAAGGGGAGGTCCGATGTGGTCAAAAACCACCGGAAATCCCCTGAGACAAAACGCAAATAAACAGCGTAGAACGGGTCCAGCTCAAACCCGAGCACGTCCTTGTTTGCCGACAGCGTTTGCATCGCAGCCCCCATCCCGAGACCGTGATACATCTCCAGCATGTGCCTGACATGTCCCGCGAATTCAGGATTGTTCTCGAGCAGATTTTGCCCTTTCGGCTCTTTCCAGGTGAGCCGGTAGCCCATCCCCCGCACCGTCTCGATGGTCAACAGATGCCGCCACCCATGCAGTTTTTTGCGCAGACGATAAACGTGATCATCCACTGTCCGGTCCGTCGGCATCTCGTCTTGTCCCCATACCAGATCGAGCAGATCGCTGCGGCGGAAGACCTGATTGCGCCGGGTAAAGAGAAAGCGCAAAAGCGCGTACTCCTTTGGCAAAAGGGCAATTCTCTCGCTATTTAGGCACACTTCATAAGCTTCATCGTAAAAATGGAGCGTCTCCACTTCAGAATCCCTCGTCAATTCCGTATTTTTTCATTTTGTTGTACAGCGTTCCCCGGGAAAATCCCAAAAGAACCGCGGCCGCTTTTTTGTTCCCGTAGGTTCGTTCCAATGCAGCCAGAATCCGCTCCTTTTCACTCCCGCCATGCTCGAAGCCGGGGCGCGATGCAGCATACGACGCAGAAGCGATGGGATGATTGTCTGCGGAAGAGAACCTCGGCTGCGGAATGACAGGCTGTTCGAGCTGCTGCATCCTGATCGAGGAGGGGAGCTGATCGTATAGGATCAAACCGTTTTCTTGCAGGATGGACAGCCGCTCGATCACATTGCGCAGCTGCCGGATATTTCCCGGCCAGTTGTAGTCGTACAAGGCTTGCATCACTTCGGGGGAGACCCGTGGCACCGGATGTTCGTGAGCAATTGCATACTCGTGCAGAAAGATCTGCACCAGCTCGGGAATGTCCTCGCGCCGCTCGCGCAGGGATGGGATTTCCAGTGTAAAGACGTTTAACCGGTAGTAAAGGTCTTCGCGGAAAAGCCCGTCTGCGACCATTTTTTCCAGCTTCCGGTTGGTAGCGGCGACGATACGGGTATTGACCGTGATCGGTTCCGTACCGCCGACGCGATAAAATTGACGCTCCTGCAGGGCGCGCAGCAGCTTCACCTGAAGCTCGAGCGGCAACTCTCCAATTTCGTCGAGGAACAGCGTCCCTCCATGGGCCAGCTCCAGCTTCCCGGGCTTTCCTTTCTTTTCCGCGCCTGTAAAAGCGCCGCCCTGATAGCCGAACAGCTCGCTTTCGAACAGCGCTGCAGGGATCGCGCCGCAGTTGATCGCAATAAACGGTTTGTCTCTTCTGCGGCTGGCCTGGTGAATCGCCTGGGCGAACAGTTCTTTCCCTACACCGCTTTCGCCGTTTATCAGGACCGTTGCATCCGTCTGCGCCACTTTGCGGGCAGCCTGTATCGCAGTCTGGATAGAGGCGGAGTGACCTTTGATCGGAAAAAACGGATCGTCGGCAGGATGAAAACGGCTCATCTCCTGCTGCAGGTTGTGCAGGTGGGCAGTCGTATGGGCCAGCTCCTCATTTAAGCGGACCAGTTCGGTAATGTCCTGCTCGATCGAAATGGCGCCGATGATTTCGTTTTCCCGGCGGATGGGAGCGGCATTGATCAGCACATGGCGGTCTGGCCTCGGAACGTGGTAGAGGCGATAGACGGTCTCCCCTTGCTGCAGGGCATCCAGCAGACGGATCGATTCGCTGGCAAAATGCACGTCCAGACGGGTGCCGACCACCTGGCTCCGATCGATATCATAAATTTTTTCGGCGGCGGGGTTCCAATACTGGACGATGTTATCGGTATCCACGATCGTGATCGCTTCACTCATCGTATCGAGCAAGGTTTTGAGCAGGATCGCCTGATTGCCGGCGATGGAGACGAAGGCTCCAAGCAAGCGCCTGGCTTCCACAAATCCGCTCACATGGCCCTCGCTGTTGAGGATGACAATGTCGGGCGCAAAGGCGCTGTCGTCGGCTTCAGCCAACAGTCTTTTTCCGGCATCAGCCATAGACATCGCTTCCGGCAAGAGGAGCACGGCCGACTCCTGATCGTTTATCCGCAGCAAACCTACACCCGGCGTGATTCCCTCGCGTATACTGACCAGAGCAGGGTCGATGGGCTTTGCCAGGCTGGAAATAGGGGCATCCAATGAAAACAGCGGTTTCAAATCCTCACTTCCAATCCACACTAAGAGATAGGAAAACGGTTTCAATTTTCTCATGTACGTTTATGTCGGATCTTGTCTAAGCAAAAGTGTACAACAATAAACACATTCTGTACATATGTGTAAAAATGGTGAACAACCAGGAAAGAAATTGTTGTTTTTTTTTCGAATTTGTGGTGTTGGCACGGTTTATGCTAATAAAATCTCGCAGATGTATTGTTGAGGAGGAGACAGATTTACGATGGAACAACTTATGAAGGACTTTTTCCTGTTCCTTTCCAAGAACAAAGCGTTGAATGCTGCTGCGAAAAAATGGGGGTTGCGGTTCGGAGCCAACCGTTTTGTTTCGGGTGAAACGATTGACGAGGCGATCAAGAAGGTCCGCGAATTGAATCAGAAAGGGCTTGTCTGCACGCTGGACCATTTGGGCGAGTTCGTATTCAGCACGGAAGAGGCAAATGAGTCGGCTGACTACTGCATCAAAACATTGGAAGCGATTCACAAGTCCGGTGTCGATTGCAACCTTTCTCTGAAAATGACGAGTCTCGGTCTGGATATCAGCCGCGAGCTGTGCATGACCAACATGCGCCGCATTCTCGATTATGCCAAGAACCACGGAAATATTTTTGTCCGGATCGATATGGAGGACTATGCCCATAAAAATATTACCCTGGAAATCCTGCACGAGCTTTTGCAGGATTACGACAACGTCGGAACTGTCATTCAGGCGTACCTGTACGATTCCGCTGCTGACATCGAGGGTGTAAAAGAGAAAAAGGTCAACCTGCGTCTCGTAAAAGGGGCGTACAAGGAATCGCCTGAGGTAGCGTTCCCGAACAAAGCCGATGTGGATGAGAACTACAAAAAAATCATCAAGCAGCACCTGCTGAATGGCTGCTATGCTGCTGTAGCCACTCACGATGACGCGATCATCGACTACGTGAAAAAGCTGGAAAAGGAATACAACATTCCGCGCACGCAATTTGAATTCCAGATGCTGTACGGCATCCGTGTGCAATCGCAGATCGATCTGGCGCGCGAAGGCTACAAGATGCGTGTATACGTGCCATACGGCAGCGACTGGTACGGCTATTTCATGCGCCGTCTGGCAGAACGCCCGGCTAACGTTGCTTTTGTCTTGAAAGGGATGTTCACGAAGTAATCGGACAGCTATCGTTGCTTTGCAAAAACGCACCCGTCTCCAAAAAAGGGGACAAAGGGTGCGTTTTTTGCCGTTTATGGCTGTTGCTGATAGGCTTCCATCGGCTGATGATACGGAACCTGCTGGTACACCAGCCCGAGTGTCGAGACAGCCTGCGGAGGTGCCATCGTGACGGCGTACCAGCCTTTTTTGACCATGTACTGCCACACTTCAAACGATTGATGGGAACACATCCGGAATGCATCCTCGAGGAAAATGCGCAGCTGCGGAGTCGTCGTCTCAAAGGCTGACCAGGCGTATTCCCGTCCTGCCCGCTTCAACGTCAGCAGATACGAGGTGGCAATCGCGCGGTCATCCAGTTGAGCAAGCTTTACTTGGGGCTGTATCGGCTGATATTGATGGCCGGGAGCAGGTGTGAAGGCTTGTCCTGTAATCGCCGGGACATTCAATTGATCGCGGGAGCCCATCTGCTGTGTGACAAATTCTACCTTCATGTTGTAGTCTTGTACATGAACCGAGTAATGGCGCTGAATCATCGAGCGCAGCTCCGGGTCCTGAGCCTGGTTGATGAACAAGGCCATGCTTTGGATCGAGTTGGTGCAGCTCATCAGCAGTTCGTTTAATTCGGCTGCTTCATGAGAGGCAAGGCGCATGCAAAATCTCTCCTTCTGGCAGTAGTCCGGCAAATGCCTGTCATAGTATGCCCAGTTGCTCCTGTTTCATTTTTCCAATGGATTGAAAAGAGAGGTGTAATCTACCCGTGAGCAGCCAAATCATTCAACTAAAGGCCCCCTATTCGTTTGAGCGGCTTTTAAGGCGGCTTGAGACCCATCCCGACCCGCAAATAAAGGTAGTCTTCGAGCAAAAATCGCTTCAGCGGGTATTTCGTGTAAACAACCGTCCCATTTTGGCCAGCATCCGTTTCACAGGCGAGCTGGACCATCCGAGCCTTTCCTGGGAGACAAGCGCGGCATTGAGTGCCGCCGAGGCAGCGGGGCTGGAGAAACACATCCGGCATATGTTCAGTGCAGATGTGGATCTGGCTCCACTCTACGCGCTTATGCAGGCAGATGCCAAACTGGCTCCGCTCGCAGAACGGTTTCGCGGACTGCGTTTTGTACTGGATGACGACCTGTTTCAATCGATGGTCAAGACGATTATCGGGCAGCAGATCAACCTCGCTTTTGCAGCGACATTGACCGAGAGGCTCTTGGAGCTTGCGGGTGAAAGCGTCCAGGATGCAGAGGGCACTCTCCACTATGCCTTTCCCGCCGCTGACCGGATTGCAGTCATGGAGCCGGAGGCACTGCGCCCCCTGCAGTTTAGCCAGAGAAAAGCGGAATACATCATCGATCTGGCACGAGCGGTCGTGAATGGCCGTGTAGACCTGGAGGGACTGTGGAAAATGGACGAGCAGGAAATTATGGCCACGCTTACCCCGCTTAGGGGGATTGGCAAGTGGACTGTCGAGTGCATGATGATGTTCGGCATGGGGCGGCCCGATCTGCTTCCTGTAGCAGATATCGGACTGAAAAACGGGATGCAGCTTGTTTACCAGTTGGAGGCAAGACCGGATGAAGCTGAAATGAGAAGGATCGGGGAGAGCTGGGCACCCTGGCGCAGCTATGTCTCCTTGTACGTATGGGAAACAGTCGGGGCTCTGAAGCGGAAAGAAGCCTGGTAATCATCAAATCGGTCAGTGAAGCAAAGCTTGCAGCCGCTTGATCGGATGCAGGCTTTTTTGTTGATATGACAGCGTTTGTCCGTGTGTTGGAAAAAAATATATTTGAAAAAGATCTTAATACGTACTATAATCTGTGTTCAGTTACATTATAAAAAACTTTCGCAAAATTTAAAAACAAGAAAGGCAATTGGAGAGGAAAATATGAAAGAATTATCCAAAAAAGAAACCATATCGATAGGACTCATGCTATTTGCCTTGTTCTTCGGAGCGGGGAATATGATTTTTCCACCGGCATTGGGGCAATCCGCCGGGACAAATGTCTGGATTGCCATGCTCGGTTTTATCATAACCGGAGTGGGGCTGCCGCTGATGGGCGTGGTGGCTGTCAGCCTCGGCGGAGGGAGTCTGTCCGCACTGGCTGGCCGCGTTCATCCGGTATTTGGCGTACTGTTTACGGTTGTCGTTTACTTGGCGATCGGCCCGTTTCTGGCGCTTCCCCGCACAGGGACGGTTACGTTTGAAATGGGGGTATTGCCGTTTTTGCCCGAGTCGGTGAAAGGCAGTTGGGTACCGCTGTTTATCTGCACCGTGGTCTTCTTTGCCCTGACCTACTGGCTTTCCCTGCATCCGTCGAAATTGGTGGATCGCATCGGGAAAATTCTGACACCGGCGCTTCTGCTGATTATTGCGGTCATGTTTTTCCAGGGAGTGACACATCCGATCGGCGATGTGGGAGCACCTGCCGAAGCATATCAATCGACACCGTTTTTCAAAGGCTTTTTGGAAGGGTATTTGACCCTTGATGCGCTGGCTGCAATGGTCTTCGGGATCGTCGTCACGACTGCGATCAAGGAACTTGGCATCACTGACCGCGCGAAATTGTCTCTGTCTACGATCAAAGCCGGCATTATTGCGGCAACCGGCCTGGCCCTGGTTTATCTGGCGCTCGGCTACCTTGGCGCTACCAGCAAGACATTGGGTGCCTCGGACAACGGAGGGCAAATCCTGACTGCTGTCGTCCAACACTTGTTTGGCTCGATGGGATCTTTGCTGCTTGGCCTGGCTGTTACACTCGCCTGCATCACGACATCGGTCGGTCTGGTGACTGCCTGCAGCCGATTTTTCTCGGATCGCTTTCCGGTTGTATCTTACAAAACAATGGTCGCGGTCTTGTGCGTGTTCAGCACAGCCGTAGCCAATGTAGGGTTGACCCAGCTTATTGCCTTGTCCGTACCAGTGCTTGTTGCCATCTATCCGCTGGCAATCGTGCTGATGCTGCTGTCCTTTTTGCACCGGGTATTCAGAGGATATTCTTCGGTTTACATCGGGGCAATCGTCACTACTGCAGCTGTCAGCCTGACGGATGGACTGAAGCAGCTCGGCGTTCCGATGGACGCGATAACTGCGCTGTATAAACACCTGCCGCTTTACGCGGAGGGGATCGGTTGGCTTCTGCCCGCAATCGTCGGAGGAATGCTTGGCTACCTTTGGGGAAGCCTTCGCCAGGGAAGTGCGAAACAGAGAACCATCTACTAGGAAAAAACAAACGGCACACCCTAATCGGGTGTGCCTCAGGCTGTCGAGAAAGTCGACAGCCATTTTTATTTCCCTGTATTTTATGACGACACCGCGTTAATGTGTTATAATATTCTTGTAATTACATTTACTGGCGGGTGATTATTGTGCTTTCCTCTAATGAAAAAAAGCAACAAATGCAATATGAATTTGTATGCCTTGATGAGTTGGTCCCGGAGGACCATTTGCTACGAGTTATTCAAAAGCATGTAGACTTCTCTTTCATCCGAGAAAAAGTACGCCAATACTATTGTGAAGATAACGGTAGACCAGCCATTGATCCGGTGGTTTTATTTAAAATGATTTTCATTGGATACCTTTACGGTATCCGGTCAGAAAGACAACTCGAAAAGGAAATTCAGACGAATATCGCTTACCGCTGGTTTCTTGGCCTTTCACTAACAGATCGAGTTCCAGACCACACTACCATCAGTTGGAATCGTCGAACTCGTTTTAAAAACACAAATGTTTTCCAAGAGATTTTTGATGAAATCGTTCGCCTTGCTATCCAACATCGCATGGTTGGCGGACGTGTTTTGATAAGTGATTCCACTCATCTGAAAGCAAATGCGAACAAACGTAAATTTAAGAAGCATGTTATTGAAAAATCTAGTCGAGCCTACCTTAGTGATTTAGAAGCAGCCATTAATGAAGACCGTGAAGCACACGGAAAAAAGGATTGAAGCCTAGAGAGGATGTGAAGGAAGAAAAGGAAATCAAGGTGAGTACTACTGATCCGGACAGTGGTTACATGGTTCGTGACGGAAAGCCTGAAGGCTTTTTCTATCTCGATCATCGGACAGTCGATCATAAGTACAATATCATAACTGATGTACACGTGACTGCGGGTAACGTTCATGATTCTGTTCCTTATGTAGATCGGCTACAACACCAAATTGAGAAGTTTGGGTTTACAGATACCATTGAAGCCGTTGCATTGGATGCTGGCTATTTAACTACTCCAATCTGCAAGGCTCTGCACGATCTAAATATCTTTGCCGTCATTGGCCATCGAGCTTTTTCACCTGTTAAAGGCCTTATCGCCAAATGGCGGTTTAAATATGATCCCGAAAAGAATGTCTATATTTGCCCCCAAAAACATGAGCTTGCTTATTCGACAACTGACCGTAACGGATACAGAATGTATAAGTCAAATAAAGAAATATGTAAGGCATGTCCGATGCTCACTATGTGTACACGGTCAAAAAATCACCAAAAGGTGATAACCAGGCATGTATGGGAAGAGAGTAAAGAATGGGTTCGACAGAACCGCTTAAGTAAGTCAGGAAAATACCTATACAGGTTGAGATACCAAACGATAGAGCGAAGTTTTGCAGATGCCAAAGAACTGCATGGACTTCGCTATTGTAGGTTGCGCGGACGTGAAAATGTCCAAGAGCAAGCGTTGCTGACAGCAACCGTTCAAAATATAAAAAAGATAGCACTCCACCTTGCAAAGGCATGTTAGGTGTGGTGCTATCTAAGACTTCCAGCACTTCGTGCTCAATTTTATTGTTATGAAAGAAGAAACTCCAACATATTGTGGGGTTTCTCGACAGCCTGCGGCACACCCTAATCGGGTGTGCCTGCTTTTTGCTTGGCAGCAGATTGTTGGAGATTGGAAAGCGCGACGCCCAAAAAGATAAAGATTGCGCCGGCGAAAAATCCAATGCCGAGATGCTCCCCAAGAAGAAGCCAGCCCAGTGCAGCGCCGACGATCGGCTGAACGAAGAAAAATCCGGCTCCGCTGCCCGCCTGGAGCAGTTCAAAGCCTTTATTCCACAGGTAAAAGGCGCCTGCTGTAGAGATAATCCCGATGTACAGGACACCGGCCCAGATTTTCCAGCTGAAATCCCAGGATACCGCTGTGACGGACAACTCCCACACCATGACCGGACAGGTAAAGATGAGACCAAACAGAGCGACATACGTCGTTACCGCCAAAGAGGAGTAGCGCAAAGTCGCCTTTTTGCTCATGACCGTATACAGCCCCCAGCTCACCGCGGCGACCAGAAGAATGAGGTTGCCGAGCAGGGAAGACTGGGCATCCGCCTCGTCGGGAATGCCGATCACAATCAGGACGCCGATCGTAGCCAGCAGGATGCCTGCGAGCTGCAGCTTGTGGATGCGCTCCTTGAGCAGCCAGACGGCAAACAGCGCGATGAAGGCCGGGGAAGCGGCGGTAATCAGCGCTCCCATGTGCGCCGTCGAAAGCTTGGTCCCCAAAAACTGCGCGCCAATCGAAATTGTCACTCCGACAAACGCGATCGCCATAATCATGGGAAAATCCTGTTTGGCGATGAACTCGCGCCGTGCCACTACAAATACCCCCAACACGACGGAAGCAATGGCAAAACGGATAATCAAGAGCGTAAATGGCGGAATTTCTTCCAGCACTACCTTGCTTACCACATAGACGCCGCCCCAAATGGCTGCTGCCAAAGTCAGGCAAAGTGCTCCAAACAACTGCTGTTTCCACATCGCATTCATATCAACGTGCCCCTCCCGGAAAAATGGTACTGTTTCTTTTCCGTAGCCGGGGGGACGATTTCACACATTCCCTCTCCGACTAGGTGAGGAGAACGACGGGTACATCACATTCAAAACGCGGACGTGCGAGCATGGTTTCACCTCCTTTAAAGGACAAAGCTGTGCTGGGGAACGCGGTCAATCCGCAATTTGCTTGGCCAGGAGCAGGACAGGCTGGGTCAAGCGTCCGACGGGAGCCGTGACCTGGCGATACTGTTCAAAGCCGAGCTTTCCCCAAAAACGGAGAGTCTGCTCGTCCTCGGCAATTACGCCGAGATGGAGCTGTGAGCACCCTTGCTCTGCACAGTATTGCTCCAAAAGCGAGCAAGCCTCGCGACCAAAGCCTTGGCCTTGGCAATCCCGGTGAATGAGAAACAGGCCAATCCACCCTTTTCCCGGGGAAGGATGAGCTGTGGAGAAGTGAACAACCCCGATAATCTTCGGTTCCGGCTTGGCGGCGTGAGCGGTCTGTGCAGTTTCTGCGGTCTGAGCAGTCTCTACAGTCTTTACGATCATCCAATGGCCGGAAGGAATATCCAGCATCGCCTTGTACTCCTGCTCAAGCTCTGCCAGGCTAAGCGCGGCAGTTCCGTTTCGCCAAAGATTGTAGGCGGGGTGACTGTTGTACACTTCCAGCACAGCACCCAGGTCATCCGGGGTCATCTCCCGAAGCCATACATGTTTTCCTTGAAGCAAAAGACTCATCGTTTGCCTCCGTATTTGCGGATCAGCCCGATCTGGCCCGCGTGATACCCTGTATGGTAGATCAGCCGGCCCAACGCTTGCCGGGGGGATAATGTTCCGATCGGAGCTTCCACAGGGTGGTCCCAGGCTTCGCTGGGCAGTTGACGAAGTGATTCCAGCAAGTATGCATACGACTGTTCGCGGAATGCAAGCAGAGCGGAAAGGTCGGTAAATTGACCCTCATCCTTTACCGGTCCAATCGTGTCCAAGGTTACCATATTTGGCAGCGGGCGGCCAAAAAACATCAGGCAAAAACGATACTCGACTTCTGCGATGTGCCGGATCAGGAACCCGACAGAATGGGAGCCGTCAGCCAGCTTCCAGACCAGCTCGCCCTCGGTGAGATTGGCGAGAGCATCCTGGTAGCGGGAGCGCGCCATCTGCAGTGCAGGCAGCAGCATTTGTTCAAACATCGGCATCTTCCCTTCCGTGTCCGTACTGTAAGCGTTTGTGTTAGCTCTATTATAGTGAAGACTGAAACAAAATACAGCCGCATCCTTCGGAATATTCCGAAATACATTCCGAGTGAATGTTCACTCAGTTGTTTTGTTTCGGTATACTAGGGGAAAAGAAGGGAGCGATGAGTATGCAGGAGCACTTGTTTGATCTGGTTGTCCGTTCTACCGATATTGATTTTATCGGGCACGTAAACAACGCCAAGTACTTGGAATATATGGAGTGGGCCCGCTTTGACTGGATTTGCCAAAGGGGGTTTACACTAGACGAGCTGCAGCGAAGAGGACTGATGCCGGTAGTGGTGAACATCAATATCAACTACCGCAGGGAGCTTCGCATGCTTGAGCAGGTGCAGGTGCGGACGCGGGTGCTGGGGATCGGCGAGAAAAGCTATGTCATCCGGCACGAGCTGTACAAGGAGAAGGGGGAGCTTGCAGCCGATGCCGATGTGACGATGGTGATGATCGATGCGAAGACGCGCCGCTCGGTAGCGTTGCCGGAAGATTGGCTGGGCGAATTGGCAAAGGCTGCGGAGGGTGAGCAGGAGAGATAGAAGCTTTCTGGGAGGAAAAAGGAAACGGCGATCCGGTGCGGGCGAAATGGTAGAATGAAAGAAGCAAACCTGGAAGCAAGGGGGCCGTATTTCTGTGAGCAAAAAAGAATACAAGCTGATCCTGTTTGACCTCGACGATACGCTGTTTGACTATTCGCAGAGCTGGGAGGCGGGGATGCGCCTGACCATCCGCCGCCATCCTTTGACTGCGGGTCTGAATGAAGACGACTTTTACTGCAAGCTGAAAACATACAGCGACGAGCTGTGGCCGGATTTCACAGAGAACCGGATTTCGCTGCGGGAGTATCGCCACCAACGGATGGAGAAGGCCACTGCCGACTTTGGACGTGCTGCGAAGCCGGAGGAGATGGATGATTTTCAGAATATGTTTATGTCGGCTTGCTTTGAGGTGATCGCGCCAGTTCCGGTTGTGGAGGAATGCTTGAGCAAGCTTGCCGAACGTTGCCGGCTCGGCATCGTGACAAACGGACCGGAGGATATGGCCTATACCAAGCTGGAGCGGCTCGGCCTGTCCAGGCTCTTTCCGAAAGAAACGATCGTCATCTCTGAAGTCGTCGGCTATCACAAACCGGATTGGCGGATTTTTTCAGCGGCATTGCGGCTTTTCGACGCCAAACCGAAAGAGACGCTGTTTGTCGGAGACAACTGGGAAGCTGACGTCGCCGGAGCGATTGAGGCAGGGATGGACGCAGTCTGGATCAATCCGGGCAAGCTTCAGCCGGCTACCGGCCACGTGCCGCTCGCTGTCGTGGAGCGGTTGGAACAGTTGGCGGACATCCTCACCTGAAATGTCACGAAAAAGGGGGCAGTGCCCCCTGGCTACTCCTCTAGGAAGCTACTCCATCCAAGAAGCTACTCCTCCAGGAAGATCCGCTCGAGCGAAGGCTCGTCCCCGCAGACGTGGTAAATATCGACTCCCGCATGGACGAAAGCGCGAATCAGCGCGGCCACCTTTCGTTTGTCATCGACCTCAAGGGAAAGAGCCTCCTCCCGCCATTCGAGGTGTTTGCCCAGTCCTTCCACAAACGAAACCAGTTCATACGGCTTGTCGGCCAACGCTGCATGGCGCACAGTAACGGTACGCCAGCTGCGATGCTTGGCCTGCAGCTCGGAAAGACTGCCCGCTGCAGCAATCGTACCGGCTTTCATGATCGCGATGCGGGTGCAGATTTTTTCGACCTCATGCAGATTGTGCGAGGTCATGAAGATCGTCCGTCCTTCTTTTTGCAAACGCAGCAGCAACTGCTGGATTTGAAGCGAGGACTCCACATCCACTCCAGAGGTAGGCTCGTCTAAAAACAGCAGCTCCGGGTCACCTAGGAGCGCTTGCGCAATGCCGAGCTTCTTTTTCATACCGAAGGAAAAAGCCTTGGCCCTCTTCCCGGCATGCTCGGCCAATCCTACTTCTTCCAGGATGCGGTCGCACTCCTTCTTCGTGACGCGTATTCCTTTCACACGGCTCAGGTACAACAGATGATCTCTGGCCGTCAGTGAATCATAAAAGGTGGAGTAATCCGGCAGTACACCGATCCTGCGTTTCCACTCCTCGGTGTTCCCGTCTCCGTCAAACAGGCGAATGCTCCCCGAAGAGGGGCGGATAATACCGGTTAGCATGTTGATAAAGGTTGATTTTCCGGCTCCGTTTTTTCCTAGAAAGCCGAAAATTTCATTTTGCTGTACGGTGAGCGACACGGAATTGACAATCGTTCGTTCCCCGAATCGCTTGGTTAACTGGACAGTCTCTATAAGCGGCATTTAAAAATCCCTCCTTTGAAACAGCAAGGCAGAGGCGGCGAGAAAGAGAAGCGCATAGAGCCAGATCACGCCGATGTACGCTTCGCCTTTTTCCAAATACGCATAAGGCAGCAAATAGCCGATCCACTTGGCGGCAGGCTGGCTGGAGGCAAGCGTCCAGATGCCGAGAATCGGGAGGAATAAACCGAGAATGATCCCCCCGAACATGGTGTAGCTGGGACGGGCGATCAGCACAGAAAGCAACAGGCACAACGAAACGCTGTACACCAGCATGGACATGCACTCCAGGAAGGTCTTCACATCAAAAGTATGGACAGAGGCCAAGACTGTTCCAAAGGTGACCAGCATGCAGCACAGCCAGAAAAGCAGAACGCCGAAACATTTGCCCAGCACAATGCGGAAGCGGGAAGTGCGGGTGACTAAAAAACGGACGGTCCGACTGGATACTTCCCGGTTGATCATGTCATGCGATAATCCAAAGACAAACAAAGGGCCAAACAGCATGACCAAGGCAAAAACGCCGAGCGCATGGCCCTCTGTCAGCTCATGTTGGGAGATGAAGCCGGCGGCCTGGTTGACCAGATCGGACACCCAGTACGATACGCCGGCAATAAAAGCGATGGTGATCAGGGATTTGACGCTTCGAAACAGTCGGATAAATTCGTGAATGCAGATAGCCCACATGGTTTCCACTCTCCTTTCACCGTCAGTGTAAAGGAGCAACCTTATCAGCACCGAATGTCTGCCTTACCATTTCCTTAACGCTCGGTGTCAGCAGCCGTGGAAGGATGACAGGGAGGGGGGGCGGAGCGGAAAAATTGCAGCGTGTTGTGAAAAAAGCAAGCAGTGACCGTAGTTGCCCAGTAAACGTAAAGGACGCAGATCCCATGAGACCTGCGTTCCGAAAAGTGAAGCGATGCAGAGCTTCCATCGCCTTGGCCTGTTTTCCATGAGCCGGTAATGGCTGCTCCGTATTTTCCCGCCTAATCATCGCTTCTGGACGAATGATTGAGCAGTTTTGTCCCTTGGAATGTTCTCATGACCTCGGTTGCCATTTGCATGCCATTGAGAATGGTTCCAAGATCAATGTTTAGGTTCGGAAGCTGAAACAGCGACCGTCTTCGCGGCCTATTTTTCCGCTGCGTTTTCGACCACTCTTGATAATACTGATCGAACAGTTCGGGATTTCTTTGCAGCCTTCTCCTTGAAACCTTCTTTCCCTTTAGCCAATCCATAAATTCCGGTGAAAATGAGTCGCTTTTTTGGTTTGTTCGTCTAGCCAAATCTTCTTTTCACCTCGATTCGCAAATGAAAAAATGCAAAGAGAGAAAGCCTGTTCATTCTCCCTTTGCACACACTTTCTGCTCCAAAGGTCATCATCAATCACAATCGCAGCCTACGATGACCAGCAAGATGAACAGTACCAGGATGAGAGTAAAGTCGTCAGATCCGTTAAAGAGCCCCATTCTCCTCCCCCCTTTCAACAGTAACACTATATGTCCGCAGATTATTTTTGCTTGAGCGGGTGCCTGAAAAGAGGACAAAAGCAGAGTGGAATTTCAAAAGCGCCTTTCAAAACTGGTAGGAACAAAAAAGACACGGGCATGTTGGTTGCCGTGTCTCATGTGGCGAAAGCAGCAGGCGTCAGGGGGCGACTTGTTTTTTCATCAAGGGGAGTCGACGGTCCGGAAAAACAGTGGAAGGGATGTCGCCAATCCGAACAGCTCCCATCTTTTCATAAAAACCTTCTGCGTACGGATCGCTGTGGATGAGAAAATGGTCAATGCTGAGGGAGCGGGCGGTATCCATCAAGTGGTTCCACAACGCTTTTCCGACCCGCTTGCCGATGGCAGCAGGGTCTACGAACAGATCGCTAAGCTCTGCCCCGGTTTCGTCTACGGATAAACGGTAAAATCCCAGAATGTTTCCAGCCTCCTCGGCCAGAAACACATGGGAGGTCTGAAGAAACGCAGGGGTAATCGTCAACTCCTGCCGACATGCCTCCATAAAATCGTCATCGTAGCTCCAATATCCTTTTGAGCGAAATGCCAGGTCGCTGAGTGCAGGTGTTTCTTCCGGGCGGGGAGAACGAATAATCATGGCAGGACCTCCAATTTTCATCTATACAGAAAGTATACAATATTTCCCATAGTGAGGTGTAAGATGGAACGTGTGAAAGCGATCCTCGAAGAGCTGGGATTGGAGTATGAGCTGATTGAACACGAGCGTCCGGTTCGTTCGGCCAAGGAGGGAGCAGCTCTTTTCGGCATTGACATGGGGCAGACTGCACCGGTATTGATCGCAATAGCTGATGATTCACATGTCGCCCTGATTTTGTCGGGCAAGCGTGGGCGCATAAGTTTCCAGTCCCTCGCCGCTCAACTTGGCTACCAAAGCATAAGAATGACCCGGATGGATGAGGTAAAGGGATTGACCGGGTACGAGCCAGGCAGTATTCCGCTCATCGGGCACGGTTTGCCGGTCATTCTGGATGAAGAACTGTTCAACTACCCTGAAGTATATGGGGGATCAGGGCACCCAACGTGGACACTAAAGCTGACTCCACAAGCTCTTGAAAAGGGGAGCAATGTAATTGCAAGGCTTGCATAAAACGAAAAAACGCGAAAGCAGCTTTGAACTGCCTCCGCGTTTTTTGCATTCACACTATGCCATTTAGTGAATGTCACGTTTTTTAAACTGTCCGCCCCGTACATCGTGAATATTGCCAACTGCCAAAAATGCCGATGGATCGACTTCTTCAACGATCAACTTGAGCTTGGCTTCTTCCAGACGGGTAATAATGCAGAACACCACATTTTTATCATCCCCGGAATAACCGCCTTCGCCCTTCAAATAGGTAACGCTGCGGCCCAGGCGGGCGACGATGGCGTCACCGATATCTTTGTGGTTGTCGCTGATGATCCAGACTGATTTCGACCCTTGAAATCCTTCGATTGTCAAGTCGATCATTTTAAATGCGATGTAATAAGCCATCAGGGAGTACATGGCGCGATCGACGCCAAATACGAGTCCTGCGCTACCCAGGATGAACAGGTTAAAAAACATCACAATTTCACCGACAGAGAACGGAGTCTTTTTGTTGATCAAGATAGCCACAATCTCTGTTCCGTCCAAAGACCCGCCGTAACGAATCACCAGCCCCACACCAATGCCCAGGATGATTCCGCCAAAGACAGCAGCCAACAGGGGATCTTCGGTGACTCCTTTCACATCGTGAAGCAGGGAGCTCACAATCGACATCGTGCTGACTCCGAGCAGTGTGGAAATCGCAAAGGTTTTTCCGATCTGTTTGTAGCCAATTACGAGAAAAGGCAGGTTCAACAGAAATAAAAACATCCCCAACGGCAGTCCCGACAGATGCGCGATAATAATGGAGATACCGACTATTCCGCCATCAATAATATGATTGGGGACCAAAAAAATTTCCAGCCCAACAGAAAATAAGGCGGATCCGATCAGGATAAAGAGTATTCGCTTGATAAGTTTGGCAACAGACAGTTTTTGATGATGCGATGACTTTCCTTGCACACCTTCCAAAGGCAACTCCTCCCGGATGTCCAGATTTTCTCTTCGCTTTATTATACCATTTATTGTAGGCAACATTTTAGCTGCATGTAAAGTTCGGAATGTTCAAACTGTTGCAGGCAGTATACCCTCCGCCTGAGAAGAGGATATCCTGCCTGCAAGCTTGGCTTTACCAAACCCGGATTAGCTGACTGTTTTCCACCTGGCAAGCTCGGGAAGATGTTTTTGCAGCATCGCGCGGGCCGCATTTTCTTCCATGCCTTCTTCCTTTAAAAAGGGAACACAAATCTCGATCATTTGCTCCATCGTGATGTCAGGCTGCTTGAAGGCTCCTTCTTCGTAGCAGTAGAGGCAATACTCGCTGTTTTTGGAGCCGTCTTTTTCGGTTCCGAGGATGTGGGCATCCACCATGGGCATACTGCAGCTTTGGCAAAAGGTTTTCGTCATTGAACAACTGCCTCCTTTTATTGGGGATGTCTCCATGATAATGAAGCAAACCTGACAACTGTCTGTCATGTTTCGTCGCGTTTTTTTCCTCCAGCTTTTTGTTCTGCCGAGATGGAAGAACATGTCGGTGACGAACTGCCCGAATAGACGCTCCCGATCTCGTGAGCCAGCTTCTGAATGTTTTCCCGAAAAAAGAGCGGCTCTACGACTTCTACCCTGGGACCAAAGCTGAGGACAAACCCGTACAGCCAGTCGTCGAGGGGATAAGCTTCAGAGACCCAGCAATACCCTTGTTCGTCGATACGGATGTGATCGACGCCAAACATTTCTTCCACGATGGAACGGATCTGGGGAACGAACCGGAGGACGAGCTGGACGGTTTGCCCCGGTTTTCTCCATTCATTGTCCCATGGCAGCTCCTCCAGATTGATCGGTCTGCGTTGAAAGGCGTCTTCCAGCAGAACGGGCTCCTTCAGCCGTGACAGCCTGAATAGACGGAATTCGCACTTGTTTGTACAGTAAGCGTAAAGGTACCATTGGCGTCCTTTTAAAACGAGAGTGTGCGGCTCCACGATTCGCTCGGAAATCGTCCCGGAGACGTTGTGATAGGTAAAGGAGAGCAGGCTGGATGTCTGGATTGCGTGCTTGATCCGCGTGATCTTTTCTTTTTGCGGAGCATCTCCTCCCCATGGGCTGTAATCGATATAGATCTGCTCGGACATCATCTTGAACGCCTCGGACTGTGTGCTTTCCACTATGCCGCGAATCTTCCCGAGTACTACCTCAGCCCGTGCATCCCGGTAGGTCGAGGCAACGCTTTTCAGAGCCATCGTGACTGAGGCCAGCTCCTCCTGGGTCAAAATGTGCTGGTTGAGCCGGTAGTTTTCCATAATGCCGATGCCGCCATTGGCTCCCTGATAGCTGACAATCGGGATGCCTGCCTGATTGATCGCTTCGATATCCCGGTAAATCGTTCGGACAGATACCTCAAACATGTCGGCAAGCTCTTTGGCAGGTATACGCCTCCTCTGGATGAGGATCATCGTGATGGCAAGAAGTCTGTCCAGTTTCATCGTTCAGGCCCCCTTTCTACAGATTGCGGACCCGATACCTGTTGCATGGCTGACAGGTGAAACCGTTTACGAGCAATCCGCTTTTTCCAGTGAAACGAAGGATTGATACACTTTTCCGGGCTCTTCCCATTCCTGAAAGTCGCCATTGGTATACTCACTTATTGTTTTCCTCCAGAATAGTTGGGCAGGCACGTTGGAAGCCAACTGAACAACCTCCCAGTGGCCAGGGAACATGCGAAATACCTGGTGAGCAATGGCTTTGCCAATCCCGGACCTGCGATATTTCCGCATAATGAAAAATTCTGCAATGGAAAAATAACTGCTGCCCAAGTGATTCTCGTCTGCGATTTTTCTCACAAGCACAAACCCGGCCCATTTGCCCTCGGCCTGGATGAGAAACGGAAAGCGATCCGGTTCCGTCCAATAGTTGTCCAAATAAGGATATCCGTATCGTCCCTGTTCGTCCACATCCAAGTCCATATATTCACTAAAGTCGTGATTGTACAGCTCAAGCAAATTGCTTATAATTGATTTTTCTTCCAGAGCGGCTTTTTTTAATGTAAATTTCACAAGGTACCCCCGATATACGTTATCATTCTTTTGGTATTATAGGGACATTTTCGTAAGTTCTGCAAGAAACTTCCAAAAATTAGTGGAAACATCTGCTTTAAAAGAGAAAGTGGACAGAACCCGCGGCATAAGCTTACCTTGGCTTCGAAATCCGGTTTGCCATTTTAGCCAAACGACGAGAGGATGGAGCGGAGCAAGACCATAGAAAAGGAGAAAGGGTACAACAATGATTCGGAAGGTAATGACAGCATGGCTGGTATGTGTGCTTTTGTTTGCGTTCAGTCCATTCACGACACATTCCAGCGAGGGGCAGACATCTTTTCAAAATCCGTATTACAAAGCTGCGTGGGACGCAAAGGGACAACTCAGGATTACGGACGCTGGAGGCAAGGAGATTCTTCGTTCAGTCCAGTATGTGGCTGAGTACGGGGACATTTACAATCTGCTCGTTCCGCAGCTTCCCGCTGGGACCAGCAAAATCAAACTGGACGCGCCGCCAGCCATTCCGGTGGGAAGCATGATACAAATTCGCTCGGAATCGTTCGCGGGCAGGCTGAATGCGCCGCTCGTTCATCAGGCCAAGGTAACAAGCGTACAGGGAAATGAACTCGCCTTTTCGCCGCCGGTGTCAAAACCGATAGATACCAATATGTTTATTCGGCGGGAGCATACGATTGTCCGCCAGTATCAGAAGACAGCGGTGCTTACCGAGCAAAAGCCCGACGGCCTGCTCGTCAAGGTGATCGGAGATACTCCGGCTGCCCAGGTAGAAACGAATTACCTGCTGCGCCAAAACAGCCCGGTCGTCGATGTGGAAGTGAAGACTACATACAAGCGTCAAATCAAGGTTTTTCGCGAGGCGCTGACACTCAGCTTCGCGCCAAAGGTGTCAGAGGTCTATCGGAAAAACAGGAAGGTAGATACGCATTCTTTTCAAAAGCAATACTGGCTGGACCGGGAAGGCGTCCGGTTCGGGCAAGGAAAGCAGTCGGCTTTTCTGTACCACACCCCGCACGTATCGTCGCTGGAGTTGAACACGGTCCAAAATCAGCTGGTCGTCAATCTGGATCATATGGGAGATCACCGATACGTAGAGGAGACCGTAGGCAAGCAGGTCGGGAAGGTGAGACACGCCTCCGAATACAAGCCACAGGAACAGCGGATCAATACATTTTCGCTCATAGTCGGTTTTCAACCGTCACTGATGCCTCGGCTGATGAACCAGCCTCATGGGTTTCTCGCGACGCACGTCTGGACGGAGCATGCGGATGAACAGTCGCTGGCAAGCAACAGGGCGGCTTACTACGGCTCGGAGAAGATTGCGAGCCCGGATAAAGCAGTGGGTGGTTTTGTCAAATACAAGATACCTGTGACCAAAAGCGTCTTTTATTCGAACCCGTATTACCGTCTGCAGCAGCCGATGAATGTAGCGCTCCATGAGAACCAGGAATTCCTGCAGTTCTTGAAGGATTTGCACAAGCGCGGAATAGAAATCGGGCTGCACACGGCTTATCCGTTCGATTTGCACCTGTACCGGGATGTGGCGGAGAACATCCTGGCTTTTATGAAAAATGAGTTTCATAGCGTGACCTGGATTGATCATGGCTACGTAAAATACAGCTTTGGCTTTCAAGGCTTGGACATCAAAACTCCCTATTATATCGCCGATTTGTGGCAAAAGTACGACACCCGGTATTTCTGGCACTACAGCTCGGAGGACGTGACCAACGTCAACCAGGCATTTGACCTGTTGCAAACGAGAAATGGAGACAGCAGAAGAACGCCCCTGTATTGGGCCCATCCGACAGTGACAGGCCCGTTTTACTCATGGGCGGCAGCGATCGTTCCCGAAAATACGATGTATAGGTACAATGAACAAAATTTACTTCAATTAATCAATGATCGCGGTGTTTTTATCAGCCATGCCTATATCGCCAGAATCCCGCAAGGCAAGGCCGCGGGGAAAATTTTGAAACGGGATCAAAAAGGAGCGCTGGTCATCCAGCCAAGCTTTGATCAATTGCTGAAAAAGATGGCTTCTCTCCGCGATCAGCAAAAGCTCTATCTCACTACCGTGCGGGATTTGATGAAGTACTGGCTGGCGCTGGAGCAGGTGCGGATGGAGTACGATGCAAACGGTACGGTGCGGGTTTACAATGACGGACCCGCGAAAATATCCGGGCTTTCGATGGCTGTAAGAGGTGCGGAGGTGTACGTAAACGGGAAAAAGCCTCCGCAAAAGAAGGACCAGGGAGACCTGATCTTCTGGTTTGACCTGGAGCCCCATGCCCACGCCGTGATTGCGAGAAGTGCTGCGGCCAGCATGCCAAAAGCGGCCGGTACGACAACTCCGGCTAGCACGACAGCCCCGGCCAAAACAACACCTGCTGTGAACAGATGAGAAGGCAAGGCGCTTCCGACAAAGGCGCCAGTCACTCGTCAAACTGATTGGTTTCGGTCAAGACGCGCAAAAAGTCAAAATCAGGAACGAGATAGGAAGCCGGGAGACGGTGTGCAAACTCATTCCATCCGCCCTCATCCAAGCGGTGGCGGAGGCGGAAGGCGAAGAGCTGCGCAACTGAATCCCGGCTTTTTTTCTTCTCCCCCGCAGGCGCAGCGACCCGGTGTTTCCTCTTCATCTGGAGGTAGAGCTGCTCGACCTGCTCGGCCCACTTGGTAGACGACCATTCGTTCATCCCGTAAGTCTTGGAGCTGTTTCGCAGATGACTTGCCAGCTCCGGGGTGTCCAAAAGCTGCAGAAGCCTCTCTGAAAGCTCCAGACTGTTGCCGGCTTCAAACAGCAAGCCCGTTTCGCCGTGTCGAACCATTTCCTGGATCACGCTGCTGTCACAAGCTACGATCGCTGTTCCAGCGACCTGTGCCTCCATAAGCGGAAGAGGGAAGTCGACAGCAGGTGCGGGCCACACGACAATATCCGTTTTCGCCAAGAGAGATGGCCAGTCTGTCCGTTCGCCGAGAAGCAGCACATGCCGAGTCAGGTCTTTTTCCCTGCAATACGCTTCAAGCTCCCCTCTCCACGGACCGTCTCCAACCATCCAGCACAAAAAATCGTCCCGCTGCTGCTTGAGCCTTGCCAGAGCGTCCAGCAGCGTAGCAGATCCGCTTTGAAAATCCAGTCCGGGCGGGCAGGCAATGATCTGCACACCTTTCTTTTTTTCGACGGGAGGATACGGTTCATATTGGAGCCATTGAAGAAAAGGGGCAAATTCCATTCCTCGATGGATCACGGCTGAATGCCCGTCCGGTATAAAAAACTCCTCCTGCCATACTTTTTTCAGCCATGCGCTGGGAACGATGGCCTGATTGCAGGAAGTGACAGCCATGTACTCCTCGCAGGCGACATACCGCGCTTTCAGACTGTCCGGGGATGTGACTTCCGCCGCCACCGCCGGATCGTGCCGAAGCAGTCCGCCGCACTGATACAATAGCGGGACATGAGAAGGCTTTACCCGCCAAACAGCCCTTGTCGCCAGCGCGTCATGGGTATGGATCAGATCGTACTTCCCCAGATCAAAGAGGGACAGGATCAGCTCAAAGGTGTACCGTTCGATTTCTCTCCAGCGAATCCATGGATGGACATGGGGCAGATATTTTTGATAGTAACGAAATACTTCATCGTACACCCGCTCTTTGATTGGCGCTTTTGGGACGGATTGGCCTTGCAAATTCAGCGTCCATGGACCCGATCTTGTCTGGGAGATCAAATAGACGCGCTGCATGTCAGGATGGTGGCCCAGGACATCGACTTGATGCCCGCGCTGCTCCAGCTCTTTTTGCAGCAAGGAAAAAGGCGATGGGAGCTTGCCAGCTTGCGGAATTTGGCCATAGGTGGCAAACAGGATTTTCACACGTATCACCTGCTTTCTTTTTGACTCTTCAGCGGAAATTTGCTGCTTTTTCGGTTTATGCAAATTTCCTTGCATATTTGTTACAGACCCGCTTTATTGTTCTGTCATACAACGCCCAGCAAACTCAAAAGCTTTTGCAGCGAATCCGGCGGGATCGTCAAGTCTTCCTTCCCCCGCAGCTCGTGCACCGATTCTGGAGATCGTCTGCCGCTGCCGATCAGGTAGGCATAGCGTAGCTGTGCGTGATTGCTCAATGCCCAGTAGATCGGATTCACATATCCGGGTGAAAACAGCTCGATCACGAGTGTCCCCGGTTTGCAAAAGACGATATTGGTCAGATTGGCTCCGTGAGGGGAAATGATGACATCGGCGGAGGCAAACAGACGTATTTGTTCGGACACGCTGTATTCGCTCGGAGTAATGGTGACAAAACCGTGAGACCCAAGCAGGCTGACAATCTGCTGTTCATTGGATACGCGCCGGTGAAATGCATCTGCCCGACTGACGTAAATACGCTTGTGGTTCAGGGCCCCCGATGGACCTGGACGGAAAGACTCGCTCGCTTCCTTGCTCGGCGCTGTCTGTCCAATGGAAGAGGGCAGCAGTTCCTTGCGCAAGAAATCGACAGCCCATTTGGGATAATGGGACGTATAGCCGATCAGCGACGGGATGACTGCTTGCTTTATCTGACAATGGCTGTCCGCTTGCGGTTGGAACCTTTTTCCGGCTGGAATGCCGAGCATGTTCAGCGTCTCATCCTGAAAGGGAAGGATCGGGATGGACATATAGTTAAAGACGTACCTGTCGATCGACAGGCCGCTTTTCCGGATCAAATCAAGCCGGGGCAGCACGTCCAGCATCCAGTGAAAATAGCTGTCGCTGGCGGTGTAGGTAAGTACTGCCCAGGTCTCATCATAATGCTGCGGGGCAGGCAGAGAGGATTGGCGAAAAACAGAATGCTGCTCCGGAGGCTCTGACGAATGCTCGACCGACACATCCCACACCAGCTTGTTTTCCGGCGTAACCACCGCCCCTTTTGTCCCCCAGAGCCGTCCGTCCGGGATGATCCCTACAAAGGGGCTGGGGTGGCTGGTAAACGGTTTTTCTCTAAATTCCCAGGGAGCAGGCTGATCCAGGCCAATGGGCAGCGCGAAGTCGCTCTCATGGTCGGCGTAATATTCCTGAAACAGCCCGTCCATGGATCGGCCTCTCGCCAGATGGTAGGCTACCCATTCCCCCATCGTTCGGTAGAAACCGTCTGGAGCGGGATGGCCATCGGTGATTTGGCTCATGAAACCGGCCCTCCTTTCAAAAAAACTCTTGATAGTGTATGTACAATCATTCGCGTCTGCATACGCAGTCATGGAGCCTGCCGAAAAAACATCTCCTGACCAGCGGCCGCTGTCTCGCGGTGCTTGAAAAGGGGAGATGGCGTCTGCTGTGGAAGTAGAAGAGACTGGGAATCAACCCGGCATATGCACGGTTGGTAAAAACCGGAGCGGACAAGGGAGGGGCTTGCCGTGGGCTTTCGAGGATCTGATTTTTTTGACGACGATTGCATTTTTCAAAACTATATGGCGCGGCGCGAAGGACAGGAGAATGCCAACGATACTTTGGAAAAACCGCTGATACGGGAAATGATGGGTGACGTGAGCGGCTTGTCGGTTTTGGATCTTGGCTGTGGCGACGCCCGGTTCGGCATCGAACTGCTGGAAGCGGGATGTGCGGACTATCTGGGGGTGGAAGGATCACACAACATGGTCGAAGCGGCAGCAGGAAATTTGCATGGCTATCCCGCAAAGGTGGTCCATTCCACCATCGAGGATTGGCCATTTCCTGCAGGCCGCTTTGATCTTGTGCTCTCCAGATTGGTGCTTCACTACATCGAAGATCTCGATTCGCTTTATTGCCGTATCCATCAAGCCTTGAAGCCGGGCGGGAGACTTCTTTTTTCTGTCGAACACCCCGTCATTACGTCTACGCTGCAGACAGCAGGGCAACGGACGAATTGGCTGGTCGATCAGTATTTTGTCAACGGACCGAGGCAGCAGCACTGGATGGGTGGAACAGTTTCCAAGTACCATCGTACGATCGAAGACTACTTCCTCGGGCTGCAGAAGGCCGGCTTTACTGTAGAACAGCTAAGGGAATCCCGGCCGCTCAGGGAAAACTTTCTTCATCAGGAGACGTATGAGCGGCGGATGAGAATCCCTTTGTTCTTGCTGCTTTCCGGGAGAAAGTGAAACCGGCATGCTGTCGTCATCGAGAAGGGAGAAATCCCGGCGGCATCTGAACAGAAGCAGAAGGAACGCTGATGAACAGAAAGAAAGCTGATCATCTAGAAAGAAAACGCCCGGCTGTGCGAGCGTAAGCGTAAAACGCCGCGCAGTCGGGCTAAAAAACGAGAAAAGATAGCTTTCCCCTTCGGCAAAGACATGCTTGGAAGAGGTGGAGCTATCTTTTCTTATCTTTCGTCAGGCAATCCGTCAAACGCTTTTCTTGTTTACGAGATCAAACGTATGATGCTGGCAGCGCGGGCAGCCGCGCATTTTTAGCATTTCAATCGTAGAAAAGCGCTGCTGAAAGCCGACCTGCACGCTTCCATTGCATTCCCTGCAGCGGTATGTCCGCATCGTCCTTTTCACCTCGCCGGTATACAGCGCATCGTCGAAGCCTCCTTTTATTTTGGGAGTTGTCTGCTCAGTCGTTTTCAGTACGATCATCTGGCCTCTGTTCCCGATCATCTCCGCCCCCTCGTATTCATTGAAATGCGGAATGATCTCGCTGACCATCAGCCCCATCCGGATAAACTCGCGCTGCATATCGAGCATAAAGCCAGGCGATTTATGGGCGAAGGACAGGAAGATAGGCAGTCCTGTCTTTTGCTTGAGCAAACTGATTCCCCGTGAAACGAAAAGGCTCATGCCTGGCAGCGTATAGGGCGGGTCGGTGAAAAAACAGTCAAATGTGCCGAGCTGCTTCTGGGACAGAGGCTTGCGGAGGTCTGCACGGTGACCGCTGATCGGCAGGCCTTCGCGCCAAGCGATGTCCGCGATGAACGCAAGGAACCGATCATCGATGTCGACGACGGTGATCCATGCCTTGTGCTGGACCGCTTCCGGGAACAAACGCTTGAGCAGCAGTCCGAGAGATACGCTCACCAGATCATCATCGCCGACGCACAGAATCCTGCTGCCGATGAGCGCATGATGTTTCAGGCAAAGAATCGCCCGCCTCAAGCTGGTCTCCGGCGTGCATTTGGACTGGTCAATCTCTACATTTACCTGCGGACGAGCAGGGAACCATTCGTAGAGACGAGACAGGATGTCGGCGAGCTCGGCCTTCCAATCGCAGTCCTCCAGCAGCTTGCGGTACAAATCCATGTCCAAACCGTCGAAGCCCCACTTTTGCCGAACGTATTCTGCCCCTTCTTCGGTGCAGCAAACTCCGCGATCCTGGCGAAGCGCGCCCAATTTGATCAGCTCCTTTTTGATTGCAGCCGTCACGGGAACAGGCAGCAGGAGCTTGCGAGCCAATTCTTTCGTAGAGATGCCGGGATTGACAAAAGACTCCAGCAGGAGCTGTTCGATCGCCTGTACACCTTCCTGCAGGGTTATGCGTTTGCTTGCGAGTTCTATATAATTTTTCAATCGGATCACTCTTTTCATCGTTATTTTTCAAAAAAACAAACAGGCAGAAAATGAACACAGCGTCCATCTTCTGCCTGTTTGGGCATGTGTTGACGATACACGGATTCCAGGGAGCAGGGTACGACAAATAAACGCTCCTCCGGGACATGCGTGTAAACAAACAAAACCGCGCATAAGAGCACGGTCGTCTGCAGTCAACAAAGATATTGAATGGGATGGCCGGTTCTTAACTAATTGGGTATCCCCTCATGTTCCCAGCACAAATAGACCACGAAAAATGTGGGTTTTTTGCAAGGAAAGCAGGAAAACACCCTATCAAATTTGATTAGTTAAGAACCAACGCGGACATCAAGACATCCCCTTAATTTCAGTAAAGTTATTCATAGTATAGCTGGAAGCGGATGGAATTGCAAGGCTGCTTCCATTTTTTCCATATCGGCGGAAGCCCGGATTCGCATCAGAAGACAGTGGCAGGAATAGGCCTTATTTCCATGCACTCGATCCCTTTACACAAGAGGGAGATAAAGATAACGTAAAGGATGGGAGTTTTATATCGAACGATTATCGATCCTGTGGATCAACCCGAAGGAGCTACACAGATGAATGTTGATAAGAACACGGAAAACTCTTGGGCATCACCCGATCGAGAGGCAGGAGCGGGGAGAATTCTCGTGGTTGTCTCTGTTCAGCCTGAAAAAGAAGCGGTCTTGCGCGGACTGGGCGGCGACAGCCGGTTTGACGTCCTGGTAGGGGGCGTCGGTTCCGTAGCGGCTGCTGCCAGGACGGCCAGAAGACTGGCAACAGCAGAGTCCGGTTACAGCCTGGTCATCTGCGCAGGAATCGCCGGCGGATTTGTCGGCCAGGCGGAGGTAGGCTCTCTGGTCGTGGCTGCCGAGATTATCGCGGCCGATCTCGGAGCCGAGACGCCGGATGGCTTTTGCAGCGTGGACGAGCTCGGCTTCGGCTCCGCCCGCGTGCAGGTCGAAGATAAGCTCGCATCCCGCCTGACCGAGGCCTTGCGGGCAGCGGGACTTCCCGTCTGTCACGGTCCGATCTTGACGTTGTCGACGGTAACGGGGACAGCGGCTACCGCCTCTGAGCTGAAGGCCAGAGTCCCGGAAGCAGCCGCCGAAGCGATGGAGGGATACGGCGTCGCAATAGCTGCAAAGGACAGCGGCCTGCCTGTCCTGGAAATCCGTTCAATCTCCAATGCGGTCGGTCCGCGAAACAAGGCGGCATGGCGTATGAAAGAGGCCTTTGAGGCGCTCGAAGCCGCATGCAAAGTAATTCGGGAGGTACTATGATGAAGATTGCGTTTTCTCCTTGCCCTAATGACACATTTGTTTTTCACGCCTGGGTGCACGGACTGGTTCCCGGCGCTCCAAAGCTGGATGTGATGTATGCAGACATTGACATTACCAACGGACTTGCGGCAAGCGGACAGGGGCCGGAAGTGCTGAAGGTTTCCTATGCGGCTCTTCCGTGGCTGCTCGATGACTATGCTCTTCTGCCATGCGGCGGGGCGCTTGGCCGGGGCTGTGGCCCGCTTGTTTTGACGAAAGGCAGTCTCGCTGGAACGAACGATCCGTCCGTGCTGTCGGGCAAACGCGTGGCTGTCCCTAGCGAACGCTCCACGGCGTATCTGCTGTTCCGCTTGTGGGCAGCCCAGAATGTACCCGGAGGCGTGGGCGAAATCGTGGTCATGCCGTTTCACGAAATCATGCCCGCCGTCCGCGATGGATTGATCGATGCGGGACTGGTGATTCACGAGGCCCGCTTTACGTATCAGACGTATGGGCTGACAATGCTCGCTGATATGGGAAGCTGGTGGGAGTCGGACACCGGCCTGCCGATTCCGCTCGGTGCGATCATTGCCCGCCGTTCGCTCGACCTGGACAAGCTGGCGGAGTGGACGCGGGCGTCTGTCGAGTACGCCTGGGCGCATCCCGAGGCATCTCAAGACTACGTGATGAGCCACGCACAAGAAATGGACCCTGAGGTAGCCAAAGCTCACATCAATCTGTATGTGAACAGCTTCACGGCAAATTTGGGAGAAGACGGCTATGCCGCGGTGACGGCGCTGTTGGGCCGCGCTGCCGAGGAAGGACTCGTACCGAAGTTCGATCTGGCGGCGCTGCGAGTATAAAAGCGATTGATGCAACAAGGAAGGCTGAAGCCTCTGTCATTTGTTCAAACGAACAAGTGCAGGGGCTTTCTTTTATGGAGCGTGCCCAGCAAGCCGTTAATTGCTAGTTGGTGAAAGTCCAACCGAGGCAGGAGCCAAGTCACCTCGTAGCTGACAGGCAACTGGTGGAGAAATCCTAAGGTTGAAGCCCTGTGACAAAGTAACTCGAAAGAGTGCGAGCAAATCAGCAGGCCGTAACATAAAGTGAATCCTGCAGCCTCGTTAAGAAAGACCACCGAGAGGTGGACAAAGGGAAGCCGAGCTTGTTTCATATGGGCGAAGGCCAAGGACGGTGTGGAGAACTTGGAATACAGCACCTATGAATCCCTCGGGGTATGGGGAGCGGTATGTTGAGAAAGTAGTTAACGGAACTGGGGAGACCCTACTCTGCACGCCCCGTCAGGAGCGTAAAACGGAAACCTATAACCGTAAGGGAAGTGGTGGATGGCAGAGAGGGAGTCGGAGGGGTTCATAGTACCGATGAACATAAGGACAACACAACCTTATGGAGGGAAGGAGCCCTGCTTTGTTCACGGGTCGAAGGAGGTAAGAGTGAGTGAATGCAAGTAAACTTGCTAACTACACCGATGTAAAAGCTCGACAACTTTGGACAACCCTATATCTTTGTGCCAAGGCAAACTCAAAACGGCGATTTCATGCCTTGTATGACAAAATCTACCGCCCGGATATTCTAGCGACAGCTTGGAGGAGAGTAAAAGCAAATAAAGGGAGCGGAGGAATCGACGGACAATCCATCGCACAGATTGTGGAGGAGTATGGGGAGAGCCGTTTTCTTAACGAGATCTATCTAGATTTAAAAGAAAAGCGGTATCGTCCACATCCGGTTCGTCGAACTTACATCCCTAAACCGGATGGCAAGAAACGTCCACTCGGCATCCCGACGATCAAGGATCGGGTGGTCCAAATGGCTACTAAGCTAGTCATTGAACCGATCTTTGAAGCTGATTTTCGGGACTGTTCTTATGGCTTTCGGCCAGGAAGAAATGCTCACCAGGCAATTGCACAGATACGCAAAGCAAGCAAGAGGTGTTATTGGGTCGTAGATGTTGACATTAAAGGGTATTTCGACAACATCAACCATGAGAAGTTGATGAAACTGGTCGAAATGAGAATCAGCGACAGACGTGTTCTGAAACTTATCCGACAATGGCTGCAGGCTGGGGTCATGGAAAATGATCAATTCCATGAAACAGAACTGGGAACTCCGCAAGGAGGGGTAATCTCGCCTCTTCTTTCAAACATCTATCTAAACTACATGGACACCATTTGGGAAAATCAATTCTCCCATCTTGGCACACTTATCCGCTATGCGGATGACTTCGTTATCATGTGCAGAACCAAACAAGAAGCATTGGAAAGCATTCAAGTGCTGATGGCTATTCTAAACAAGCTGGAGCTTAGTCTCAGTAAAGAGAAATCTAGACTCGTTAATATTTGGGACAATTCCACTGGGTTTGACTTTCTTGGGCTGCACCATCGCAAATTCCCCGTGTTCAACAAAGGGGGGAGCAAGGTATTTGCTATGTCTCATGTACCAGCTAAGAAAGCAATGAAGGAAATGAGACGTAAAATTAAGGAATACACTGCACCAAGGAACAAACTGTTTCTGTCTCTAGAAGAGCTAGTGAAAGGGCTAAATCGCAAGCTAAGGGGGTTCAAGAACTACTACTTCATCTCGCCCATCGCCAAACGATGGGCAAGACGGATAGACTGGTATGTGATTGAACGCCTTACAATCTTCTGCAACAAGAAAAGAAGCAAGCGGAATAAACATGCCGGAAAGCTGAAGGTCATACAAAACACGCAGGGTAGTTTATTGAAATTAGCCGGATAAAGTAAGCCGAATGCCAAAGAAAGAAGAACATCGGAAAGCCGTATGAGGGAAAACCTCACGTACGGTTTGATGAGGGGGAGCTGAAATGAGCAAGGCGACCATACGGTCGCCCGAAAGTTTCAGTTCTCTACTCTACAAAAAAGGGAAAGGTCGGAACTTGTCGAATACGGGAGAGGGATGAATAACGGTAGTGTGATCAACACCCAAAGTGATAGGCAAGCCGTTCGATCCATACGTGTGCACAGAAGAGGGATGAAGGGGAAGGCTGCTTATCTCTCGCGATGAGGTGACCGTGATGAACCGTTTTTTGATTGGCCAATACGCAGGTTTTGACGAGAAAAAATACAAGCGTGATTTCCGGGACGGCTTTTACGGAATCGAAGCGTGTCTGTTTTCCGCACCGGAGGATATCGCCAAACTGGTCGGGGAGTCAAAGCGCAGGGGCTTTCGGATCGGGGTGCACTTTCCGTTTCGCTCCGGCTTCTCCCCGCTGAGAGACGCGCTTTTCCTGTCTTCTGATGATGAAATTCGAGCCAACGCGTACGCCTATATCGAGAACGAGCTGGCGTATTTATCCGCTTCGGTCCAGCCAGAATATGTGCTGTTTCATTACCCCAAACCGGTTATCTTGGACGACAGGGTAGATTGGGAAAAATGGCGATTTTACGATTCGGCGGAATACATGTATGAAAGTGCCTGCAGCTTTGAAGAGACAGCGGCGAAAAGCGAGGAGCTGTTTCAGTGGCTCACGGAGAAAAGCGTACAGTACGGCTTCGTTCCGGTGCTTGAGTTCGACGCGCTCAATCGGTATGTGTACGAGGCCGATTTTTTGGAAAGCTTGCTCGTGCGCTATCCGGCCATCAAGCTATGCCTGGATACGGGACGGCTCTTTTTTCAGGAAAAGCTGGATCCGCATTTCCGGGCCAAAGAGGTCATCAAAAAGTACGCCAAATATGCAGCGACGATCCATCTATGGACGCTTCGGGTGAATGAAGAAGGGGATTTACAGCACTATCATTACCCCGTGCTCCCTGATCAGAATCCTGCGGACGGATGGGCTCCCATCGAAGAGTATTTGAACATCATCGCCGCAGAGAACGACAGCGTGCGAATCATGTTCGAGCACCGCTCTGACCTGATCGATGATGAACAGTTGGAAAGCTGCTATGCATGGGTCGCAGGCATCATCGACAAATCCGCGGGCAAGGGAGCGGTAGTGGAAACGCTGCAAGAGCGGGAGGAAAGGGAGCAGTAGACGTGAAGAAAATTTTTTGGCTATTCCTGTGCATGTATCTAGCAGTTGGCCTTACCGGGTGTGAATCGGACAGCTCGCTGCCCAAAGCGGGAAAGGGCAATCTGGCGCAAAGCGAGCATTACCATGTATACGGAGGCGACACGGAGGCAATGTACTACCGGCCGGTTGAATTCAATCAGGTGTTTCCGTATCTGCCTGAAAAGCTGAAGCAAAATGCAAAGCTCATCGACCCGGGCAAGCTTCCTTTTCCGGTGGGAAAACAAAACGCTTATCTCGTCAGCTTTCAAAGTGGACAAGAAAGCGGACATTTGCATCAGGTGCAGTTCTCCTATTTAAAAGACAAGGACGAATACGGCAGATATGGCAACGAGTTCGTTATCGTCCGCATGACGGAAACAGCTTCCGATCCTTTTGTGGGGTTCGTCGGGCGCAAGTCAGGGACGGATGATATGGGAAACAGGATTGAAGTGGAGACCATTGGCGACGACAATATACGCCTGTACCATCACATCCTGCAAACAGGAGGCGGCTACGTGTACTCCTACTATGACTGGGATGAGCAGAAGCGCTCTGTCCAAATGGTGAAAACCATGGCAAATGAAATCGATTTCTACCACAACGGGGTCATGTATCAAATCGGTTATTTGGTGAACGGGAATCAGTTTGACGAAAATGTGCAGAAGCAGATGGTGGCGCTTGCCAAGGAATTGGTTGCGGACGAGGAAGGATAAAGGATAAAGAGGCGGAAACCTGGAGTATTCATTAGCAGGTTTTCGCCTCTTCTATTGCGGGACAGCCGCGAACACGCTGGGATTCTCGATCTGCTCGTTTTGCATGGAAAGCCAATACCTCCTGCCGCTTGGCTGGATTGTGAAAATGGCCCGTGCAGACAAACGTTACTTTTTCAAATGATCACGCAAAAATGCCAGCTGTTGTCTTCGCTGCTGTGCTGCCCCCTGACGAGCATGCCGAACGCAGCATAGCCGTGCAACGCCCAATTGACCACGTCATGGATGCCGCCGTCGAAGCACCAGTCATAGCCGTGATAGAGAATCAGCCCCGGATGTGCGCCCGGCTTGTCCGGAACGGCGAAATACCCCTGAATCCTTGCACCTCCAAATCCACGGTAGCTGAGCTGATACAAGCGAACACCGTCTGCGGGATGTGTCAGCGGCGCAAGTTCATAGGTGAGCGGTTCCTGATCCAGAAGCGCTTTGGTGGCTTCCCAAAAGTCTGCAAAATCGTCTTTTCGCGTAAGCGCCGGACGGTATGTCTGCAATTGGTCCAATGGCAAATCATATGGCTGCATGAAAAGTTCCTCCTGTGATCTGCGATGAGTAGAGCAGCTTGGTGGGAATGTACGTTCTTAGTATAAGTGAAAAAAAAGCCCTTTCCACAATAAGGAAAGGGTGACGAACGTCAGCTCATATTTTTTGCTTTTTCCTTTCTCCAACGTCGAATCATATCATGGACTTGAGCCCCATTAATTAATGTAATATTTAGGGGACCTGCGATTTCTATTGCTGTCTTGGTAAAATGGCTTGTTGTGACAATCCAAGCGTCATAGCAACCGTACACCTGCTTGCCAGCCTTTAATCGCAGCACTATGTCATTTCCTACGTTCTTTTTCCAGCGTTTGCACTGTACGGCGATCTTGTAGCCTTTCTTATCTTGGAGAATCAAATCAACCTCGTTATCCCCTGAACCTCCAACCCTTTCTACTTGATACCCCTTGTCTCGGTAATAAGCTTCCATTAATCTTTCAAAGTCCGGTCCGGAAAGGGAATCAATATCTGCGGTTAACAACTCTTGATCCGAAAGTGGCTTACGAGATTGTTTTTCAGTTTTGTGATTTCTCTTGGTTAGTTCTTTCTTTGCCCCATTCTTTTTTTGCTTTTCCTTGATTGTTTACCCTAGCTAACCAACTTCCAATGATTACAGACAAGACGAGACTAACGCCAATAGAACCGAAGAAAAATAGGTAGCCAAGATTATAGGCAAAGCAAATTGATGCCGAGGAAATAACGAGTATCCCCCGTATCAGGTTTTCAATATTCGTTAATTCTTTTTTTGACCATTTCGCCATAAGATGTCAGCCTTTCCGGTGCTACTGAACAAGTTAATCATCTGTCGTCAGGCACGATTTTTGAGGGTGAATTTGCAACTTGGATAGTTTGAACATCCAATAAATTTTCCGTATTTTCCATTCCGTTCAACTAATTCTCCGCCACAAGAGGGACACAGATTATTTTTTATACGTTGATTACGGATTTCATTTTCTTTTTGCAATGTTTTGGCGTGTTTTGTTCTCGCATCCTTATCCTGCAAATTATATACGGCGAGCTTCCGAACAATGGCTTCTCGATCTGCTTTCGAAAGGACGGGATCTTTGTACGAAAGGATATTTTTAACGAGTTGACTAGTATAAATGACTGTTGAAGAAACACTCACTTTCAGAGTAGCTCTGCCGCTAAATACTACGATGGGGATGTAACGGATGTTTTCAAACTCCGATAAGAGAGCTTTAAGTGCTTCCACATGTCCTTTGTTTTGCCAGATTGGATTGAATAGTCGTGCTTTCTTTTTATAAATGGTTTGTGTCCAATATTGGGAATTCTCCGTACCGGTGATCCAACCTTTATAGTTTTTTGTTTCAATCACAAAAATACCGTAAGCTGAAATGACAACGTGGTCGATTTGTGTTGTTTTTCCTTTTGTACCAGGAATGAGTAGATCATTAACGAGATAATATTCATTTGGATCGAGTTTTTTTAGGAGAAGTTGCACAGTTTTTTCTCCGACAAATCCTTTTACCGACGGATGCTTCAAAATAAAGGCGATGATCAGCAGAATTATCAGAAGCGTATAAGTAAACGCCATGTTTGTGCCTCCAAACTTTCATTGCGTCAATGGAAAGCTGCTAAAAAATCAAGGCTTCAATGGGAGCAACGTTTGTTATCCCGGGAAATTAATAAGCTTGTATACCAAATTTCAGTAATTTTTTTGGAAAAACGTCATCTAGATTTTGAATATCTGCATCCGTCAGTTCGATAAGATGAAACCCATATTTTTGATAGATGTCCAACTTTGCTTTTTTTCTGTCGAGGTATTTTGGGTCATTTTCCATCCCCCAATATTCGATATAAACCTTTCCTATGGGGAGGTAGAAATCACAATACACATCCTCTTCGATCGGCAATTTTCGTTCGTAGGCATGGACGATTTCCGACATATACAACCAATTATCGATGATCATCTCCGCTTTCGAACGCACAAAATGGCCATCAGCGGTTCGATGCTTCGCTTCAAATTTTTCCCGAAAACTTACATCGTTTTGTTCCTGCACCTCGTCTTTTTCTTCCATAGGTTCACCAATCAATTGCTGAAAGGTTTCAACAAGACGCTTGTTTTTTAGGATGCTCTCCGGCCAGGTTACATAGGGGATTCCGGTTTTTTCGTACTCCAACTGCTTTCCGCCAATGCTTTTGCCTAAATTCGTTAATATCCATCCTTTCCTGTCTCTTTCTACCCATCCTAGTTCCGACAGAATCGGATTAATACGAAACTTGGAGATGTTAAAAATTTGACTCAATGCAGTGGCGTTTATAAATTTTGTCTCCGGTTTATGAAATGACTCTAGAAAATCCTTGTCTTCATGAATGTTTTCTGGCCATACAATCCAGGTTCCTCGTATAGAGTCCGATCTCAATTGTCCATCTTTCATTTTTCCTTTTTCCGTCAAACACCAAGTATCATTTTTTCTTTCAATCCAGCCCATTTTCATTAATAGAGAAAAAAGCTCACTGGTGGGAATGTTTATTAATTTTGAAAGAGCGGTTGTTGAAATGTACTTCGTATTACCCATTTCCTTCCTCCTGAAATACATCCCTGTAGTGCAGAGGGAATTATTGTTCATAAAAAAACTAGTTCAAATTACATGGTTCGTCAAAATAATACTAAAACCTTCATTATTTGGCAAAATAACTGTAAAGAAGTGGTTTTTTTAACCATAAAATTTCGTAACCTAGTACCTTTCATTGGTTCTACTTACTTAGGACTGATGGTATAAAAAGAAAAGGGACGCGGCCCGGTGGTCATTAGTATCGACCAAGGGTTCACGTCCTGCTATTTGTATGGGTTGCTTTGGAAGGCAATCACGGTAATGTCTCTTGTCTTTCTATTAGCGGCTATGCGCTTCTTCAGTTGCTGTCATCCTTATTCACAATCGCAAGGATCTGATGATCCTCCCATTTGCCGTTTATCTTCACGTTTTCCTTGGCGATGCCCTCCTTGTGGAATCCTGCCTTTTCCAAAACCTTCATCGATCTGAGGTTGTGCGGCATGACGCCGGCCTCAATCCGGTGCAGCTTCAGCTCGTCGAAAGCATACGATACTACGAGACGGACGGCCTCTGTCGTATACCCTTTCCCATTGTACTGCTGGTCGAGATAATAGCCGATCCAGCAGCTTTGCAAAGGGCCGCGTACAACCTCTGACAGAAATACGCTTCCGATCAATTCTCCTGATTTTAGCAAAAAAATGCCAAAGGAGTAATACTGATCGAGAGCCATCCTTTCATTGTTTTTGTTTATCCGGTCAAGCTGTCCTGCCAACGTGTAAAACTCCGGTTCGCGCAGAGCTGTGTAGGTTTGAAAAAAGTCCCGATTCCGCAGTTCCAGGTCGAGCAGAGCTTCTGCATCTTCGGCTTCAAACGGTCGTACAAAAATCAGATTGCCTTTTCGTTTCATTTGGTCGGCCTCCCTTTTTCAAAGAAATAAAAAACACCACAGGTACTCCCTGTGATGCCGGACAGCAAAACGATGAAAACCACAGGGAAGCGACCCGTGGCGTTTTCTTTTGAGAAAATGCTAATCAAAGGATGACGAGTCGCATGTATATCCAATTTTGGACAGACTTCTCCCTTGGTTAGCTGCAGAAAAGAAAACGGCAGTCGAGTACCCGATGCCTTTGGACAACGACAGAAGCGATCTTTTTTTCATCAGCGGCACTCTCCTTTCGCGTTTTCTAAATTGTATGATAACAGGTAAAGCTTCTCGGCGCAAATGATGCTGCTTTCATAAAAGGGCGGCCGTAGTCAGTAACGTCTTGCTCAATAAAATGAGGCTGCAGCAGAGAGTGTCTTGTCAAGCAGAAAATGACTGTAGCTTGACAGTCGAGCTTACGATACCGAACGCACAAAGAGGGAGCCTTCAACTGCCCGGGACGGATCGCTTGCTCGTCACATATTCCTCCTGAAGAATCCCCATATGGCAAATGTCATGCCAGCGACCATCTCGATAGAGACTCTGACGTGAGCGGCCCTCGTCCTTGAAACCAAGCCTTTCGTACAGTCTGATCGCTTTTTCGTTAAAGGAAAAAACACGCAAGGATACCCGGTGCAAATTCAATTCCAAAAAGGCGTAGTCGAGGAGGAGCTGCAAGGCTTCCCTTCCATAGCCTTTGCCCCAACATTCCTTTTCTCCAATATCGATGATGCATTCCGCGTTGCGGTTTTTGTAATCCAGGTTGATCAGCGACGTAATCCCGACCGGTTTTCCCGATTCCTTGTCGACGATGATATAGCTCTTTCCGGAAGGCGACCCCAAGATCACCTGGTTTACAAACGAGGCTGTCTCCTCGAATGTAAACAGATCGAGAGTCGGACTGGTTGATTGCATGACAGCAAGGTCGTTTCTCCATGTATGATAGACGGCTGCATCATCGGGGGTCATTTTTCGCAGGCGAACTCTTGCGGATTCAAATAGCATCAGGCTTTCTTCCTTTCCTCTGTTTTATGAAGGGCTTGCTGTTTCTTCGACCGGGCAAAGCATTTCCTTCAGCGAAAACAAAAGCACATCGATTTGAGCGCTCACCCGCGTCTTTTCCGGGCCCAACTGAAAAGTGTCCAGCATCAAGCCATCGATGAACGAGATCAAATACAGAGCAATCGATTCGGCAGGCAGGCGGGGCTGAAGCTCCATCCTGGCGGTCCCCTTTTGGACGAAATCGACGATCGCTTCGGCCATACGCTGGTAGCGGGCCGTCAAATAGCGGCGGCTTTCATTTTCCGGTTGGCTGTGGGTGGATAGAAAAAACTCCGAATTGGCCAGCAGCAGTGAGCGTTCGATGGCTTCGATCTCTTTTTGCTGTTTTTGTATCCAGCTGGTCAGTTGCTGCCAGGCTGTGGACGTATCGTCCGGATCGAAGAAGTGCAGTTCTTGTTCATCCTCGTGCCGCAGCAGCTCGCGGTAGACATGCTCGATGTTGTCGAAGTAGGCGTACAAGGCCCCTCGCGAAACTCCGGCTTCATCCATGATGTCTTGCATCGTTGTCCGGGTGTAGCCCTTTTTCATGAAGACTTGCTTGGCGGCACGGAGCAGTTCCAGTCTTTTTCGATTTTTATAGTCCTCGCTTACTCTTGGAGCCATAAGCACTCCTCCTTTCGTAGGGGATCATGTTTGTAAAAAGGGAAAAAACGCTTGTGCAAACAAAATATACACTAGTGTCGTTTTTGTGATTATAAACGACACTGATGTCGTTTTTCAAGCGCAAGCTCTTTCTGCAACGGGAATCCCTAGGAAAGCTCGATCATAAGAGCAAGAAAAAGGATGAATGTGATGATCTTCCTTGGTAAAGTTGTTCATATCTGCTGCATCCTTGAGAGGTTTTGATTAAGAGCGAAGGCCGAGGTGCGACGTTTGCATGAGACTTCTCAAGAAGGCCGGGGTGCCGCGTTACATGAAACTTCCCAAGAAGGCCGGGGTGCCACGTCGCATGAAACTTCCCAAAAAGGCAGGAGTTGAACGATGACGAATCATATGAATCTCACATTTGACGAGAAGTGGGAAATTATTTTGGCCTGTGATCGCTCATATGACGGGTTATTTTATAACGCAGTCAAAACGACGAAAATATATTGCCGTCCGTCCTGTCGGTCGAAAAAGCCGAAAAAAGAAAACGTCGTCTTCTACCAAAACATCGATGCTGTAGAAAAGGCAGGCTTTCGCTCGTGCAAAAGATGCCAGCCCGATGTCGAGCATTCTCCGCAGATCGAGTTGGTAACCGCGGTGAAGGCGTTTTTAGTGGAGCATTATAAGCAAAAGCTTATTTTGCAGGATATAGCCAGGCACGTCGGCGTCAGTCCGCACTATTTGGAAAGACTGTTTAAACAGGTCACGGCGGAAACTCCCCGCAGCTACTTGGAGAAAATCAGAGTAGATAAAGCGGCACACCTCCTTGCCAACACAAGGCTTACGAACCTCGAAGTTTGCTACGAAGTCGGTTTTCAAAGTCCGTCCAACTTCTACAAGGCATTTCGCCATGTCAAACAGTGTTCTCCGAGCGAGTATCGCAGGCTCGGGAGTTAGCACGTACTTTTATGTCTTTGCATAGTCAACGTCTTCGCGAGGGGGAACGATTATGAATTGGAGTTGTCATGAATCTTCCATTGAACTCTTTCCGCCCAGGGAGTTCCATTTCGGCGAATGCCTCGTTTTCTTGGGCAGATCAGAGCTGGAGGTTCTGCATCAGATCAAAGACGGGTATTTGTACAAGCTGGTGAAAGTCGATCAAGAGCTTGTTCTCTTGAAAATCGGGTGTGCGGGTCAGACGATTCGCGTTGATTTTCCCTTGGGAACCCCGTCCGAGCAGGTGCGTGAAAAAGTGGCGGCGTACGTATGGGAATGGTTTGATTTGGAGCAAAATTTGAGCGGCTTTTATGAAATGGCCCGTCAGGACAAGGTATTGCATCAGCTTGTCCAAAACTATTACGGATTGCGGATCATTCGCATCCCCGATTTATTTGAAGCGCTCACGTGGGCGATTATCGGTCAGCAGATCAATCTGCCGTTTGCCTACACGTTGAAAAAGCGATTTGTTGAGCAGTTTGGAGAAAAGCTTGTTTACGAGGGGACAGTCTTTTGGTTGTATCCTGCCTTTGACAAGATCGCAGCTATTGACATCAATGAGCTGCGAAGCCTGCAATTTACGACCAGGAAGGCGGAATACATCATTGAGGTCGCGAAAGCGATGGCGACGGGACAAGTAACAAAAGAAAGCTTGCGGCACATGAATGATCGCCAGCATGTGCAGAAAACGCTGCTGGGCATTCGCGGAGTGGGGTTGTGGACGGCGGACTATGTCATGATGAAATGCTTTGCTGATCCGGCAGCCTTTCCCGTAGCGGACGTCGGACTGCAAAACGCATTGAAGTCCCGGCTCGGGTTGCAGCGCAAGCCTACTGTCGATGAAATCATGGACTTGGGAGCAAATTGGGAAGGGTGGCAAGCATACGCTACCTTTTATCTGTGGAGGTCTCTGTATGAGCAAGCTGTATAAACTGGATTACGATTCGCCGATTGGTGTGCTGGAGCTGATCAGTTCGGATGACAGTGTGCTTTCCATCATGTTTCGTGAGGGAGGCGAGCCGCGGTATGCAGCCAGCGATGATACCCCTCAGGTGTTGAAGGACTGCTATCGGCAGATGGAGGAGTATTTTCAAGGAAAACGCCGGGAGTTTACGTTTCCCTATACGCTAGACGGGACTGGCTTCCAAAAAACAGTGTGGGAGGCTTTGACCAGAATTCCCTATGCCCAAACGGTTGCGTATAAAGACATTGCAGCCGACATCGGGAATGAGAAGGCGATCCGGGCAGTGGGACATGCCAATAGCAAAAATACGATCAGCATCGTTGTGCCCTGCCATCGCGTGATTGGCTCGGACAGAAAGCTGACCGGATATGCGGGGGGAATATGGAGAAAGGAATGGCTGATTCAGCATGAAAAAACGTTTAGAACCGACCAGTGACACATACGATTCAATTAGGGCCCGTAACCGTTTTTTCCCCGATCCGCATTCCTTCCTCAATCACTCCCGGGCTATGGCGCATCGCAGCCAGTAGCTGCTGCGATGCTATGTGATGCACTGCAATAACGCAACCCGCTTTTGGAGCCCAATCATAAATGCCCATCTGCTTCTAAAAGTTCGTCGACTTCTTTTTTGCGGGCAGAATGCGGCCTTCCACTTTTTCATAAAACGAAAGCAATTGCTTGATAAAAGAGAGCTTCGGTACAGCCCAATAGCTGACCAGAGCGGCCAGCCAGCCGAAAAGCGCACCTGTTGCGACGTCAATCGGATAGTGGACGCCTACCATAATCCGGGAGAGGGACACGCAGATAGCGACTGCAAGCCAGAGCCACCCTTCCTTTTTGCGAACGAGCAGGAAGGATATGCAAATGGAGAAAAACAAGATCGTATGGTCGCTCGGAAAGGAATTGTCGATATCGTGTTCAATCAGCGTATGGACGTCCGACAATACAGCAAACGGCTGGTTATGGAAGTAAAACTGCCCTGCCAACTTTCCGAGGATTTCAGCCAAAACAAAGGCTGCGACCGCCTGAATAACCATCATGCGGTTTTGATTCGATCTCGTGAACCAATACACGAGCATTCCCGCTGCCAAAACGTACATCATATATTCCGCAAAAAAGACGGCGATCGGATCCAGCGCGGCGTAATGCTTCCCCAAATCATTGATCCATCGAAACACTTCGATATGTAATTCCGCAAAGGGCATGACTAGATTCCTCCTAAACTCATGCTTAATACGCAACTTTTAGGAAAACGCGTGCTCAGCAGTTTTCCTACCTAATAATTTACAGATGGAGCTTTGCTTGTGAAATCGAACTTTCTTACAAAACACCGCGTTAATCTTACATTTTTGTAAGCCACCCCACTTTTTCTCCCAAACATAGGTTCAATCGAAAATGATCGTGCGAAATGCAGGAAGAAAACAGGATAGGATACGCCTTGTATGGAAATGAAAGAGGAGATGATTGGGGGAAAATTCGAAAAAAGACGGGAGAAGGCGAAATGAACCAGAAAATCGTCGGGAAGACAAAATCGGTGGGGTTCCAAATTGGCGTAAGGAGAACGCTACCCGTCTCGCAGGAGAAAGCGTGGGAGCTTCTCACCTCGGCAGAAGGGCTGGAATCTTGGCTGGGAGCGGGCATCAGTGTCATGCTGCAGCCGGGGCAGAAATATTATTCTGACGAAGGGACAGGTGAATTCCGGATTGTCAAACCGCTCCAGCAGCTCCGCCTTACTTGGCAGAAAGAAGGGTGGCAGCGGCCTTCTACTGTTCAGGTTCGCCTAATAGCGAAGGAGGCAAACAAGACGACAATCAGCTTTCATCAGGAGCACCTCGCTGACGAGAAGGTCAGAGAAGCGATGAAAGAACATTGGGAGGCTGTTTTGGACAGGATCAGGGAAAATATCTAACGCTTTTGCATGGGCAGTTTAAATTGACGGAAGGAGACATTTCACATGGAAAAAACGGTAGAAACGCGTCCGACCCGCTCCGAAGTGCCTGTCGAATTGACTTGGGATCTCCGGGATTTATTCGCGTCTGACGAAGCCTGGGAGGCTGAGCTGGCAGAAATCGAAAAAGCCGCAGCGGAAATGGCAGCGTACAAAGGGAAGCTGAAAGAAGGGGCAAGTGTCTTGCTCGCATGCTTGCAAGCCCAGGAACAGATTTCGATGAAGCTGATCAAGGCCTGGACTTTTGCCAGCCTGCGGCAATCAGCGGATGGAACAGACCCTGTCAATCAGGCGAACTCGTCCAAGCTTTCCGCAGTTCGGACAAAGGTAAGCGCCGCCTTGTCTTTTATCGATTCCGAAATCCTTCGGCTGCCGGATGGAACAGTGGAAGCCTACATCCAGCAAGAAGCAGGGCTTGAGCCTTTCCGCCGAAGCCTGCATGAGCTTCTGGAGCAGAAAAGGCACAGGCTTTCCCCGGAAACGGAAGAAGCCCTCGCTGCACTCGGAGAAGTTCTGGAAGCGCCGTATCACATCTTCAGCATGAGCAAACTGACGGATATGCAGTTTTCCCCGGTAGAAGACGAGAAAGGGAATGAATTGCCCGTTTCGTTTGCCTTGTTTGAAACCCGTTATGAATTCTCGCCCGACGCCGAGCTGCGCAAAAAAGCGTACGACTCCTTTGTCCATACGCTGCAGCAGTACAAAAATACATTTGCCGCCGTCTACGCGACGGAAGTGAAAAAACAAGTGGCCCTCTCCCGTCTCAGAGGGTACGAATCGGTCACGGAAATGCTGCTGGAGCCGCAAAAGGTTTCGCTGGAGATGTACAACAATCAGCTCGATATCATTGTCAGCGAGCTTGCTCCACATATGCGCCGATACGCCCGACTCAAGAAAAGAGTGCTCGGCCTCGAGACCGTGCGCTTCTGCGACTTGAAAGCGCCGCTGGACCCGCATTATCATCCCTCGGTCTCCTACGAGGAAGCGAGCAAAATGATCCTGGATGCTTTGCAGGTAATGGGGCCGGAGTACCTTCAGATCATGGAACGGGGATTGACGGAGCGATGGGTGGACCGCTCTGATAACATCGGCAAATCGACGGGGGCCTTCTGTTCGAGCCCGTACGGAGCCCATCCATACATCCTCATAACCTGGCAAAACACGATGCGCAATACGTTCACGCTGGCGCATGAGCTGGGGCATGCGGGTCATTTCTTCTTGGCGAACAAGAGCCAAAGAATCATGAATACCCGGCCGTCGCTCTATTTTATCGAAGCGCCGTCTACACTGAATGAGCTTCTCTTGGGACAGCATATGCTGGCAGGTACGAATGAAAGCCAAATGCGCCGCTGGATTGTGCTCCAACTGCTCGCGACGTACTACCACAACTTTGTTACCCACGCCCTCGAAGGGGAGTATCAGCGTCGCGTCTACCGCCTGGCAGAAAAGGGTGGAGCACTTACGGCGGCTTCGCTTTCCGAAATAAAAGGATCGGTTCTCTCCGATTTCTGGGGGGATGCTGTCGACTTGGACGAAGGCGCCCGCTTGACCTGGATGCGCCAGCCGCATTACTACAAGGGCCTTTATCCGTACACGTACTCTGCCGGATTGACAGCGTCTACGACTGTCGCCCAGATGATCCGGGAAGAAGGCCAGCCGGCCGTGGAAAGATGGCTGGACGTCCTGCGTGCAGGCGGAACGATGAAGCCGCTGGAACTGTTGCGGCATGCCGGTGTGGACATGTCGAACCCGGAGCCGATCCGTAAAGCTGTCGCTTACATCGGATCGCTTATCGACGAGCTGGAACGTTCCTTTGAATAGTGGCTAACAGGCATGGACGCAGGGGGCTCGTCCCCCTGTTTTTTAAGGCAGGAAAGTCGGGGGGGTTTCGTCGAACGTTCGAACAGATAGACTAGCAAAGATGTTTTTCCCTAAACCTTCCAGTTGCCTGCACTATACGGCCGAGCGACTATCGGACTGTAAATATCTTTTTGCTACGTAAGAAGATAAGAGCGTTTAAAATGAAGGAGCTTCGGATATAGTAGTAGATAAAAGAAGGAAAATTCGGATAACGAGGAGTTGTTTGATGATGGCAAAACGACTGATCCCCTATTTGATGATGGACGGAAATGCAAAGGAAGCGATTCAATTCTATCAAACTGCTTTGGGAGCGCAGTTGCTTTTCAGCCAGACCTTCGGTGAAATGCCGGAAAATCCGGAGTTCCCGATGCCGGCAGAGGCAAAGGACCGGGTAGCGCACGCAACAATCAAAGTTGGCGAATCCGAGTTGATGTTCTCCGATACGTTCCCGGGTCAGCCGCACAACGTTGGAAATCAAGTGACGATCTGCATTACAACGAACAGCCCGGAGGAAGCAAAGCAACTGTATGAAGCCTTGCAGCAGGGCGGTCAAGTCAACATGCCTCTGCAAGAAACGCATTTCAGTCCAGCCTACGGGATCGTCACGGACAAGTTCGGCGTGGTCTTCCAGGTATACGCGGAAAGTCACCACAGTTAACACTGTGCAGGTTAATTGAAAAAAGCGCATAGGGAATCCATAAAAAAGAACGGCCAGCTTCGCAGCTTTTTACAGTTGGCCGTTCTTTGTGTATGTTCCGAGCGGGCTTTGTCAGCTGTGCTTTGCCATTTTCTTTTTTTTCGGAGTGAGAAGGAAGAAAGCTGTCAGAATGCCGACTGCCAAATTTGCGGCAGAACGATTATAATGGAAAAACTTAAACCATGTCATAAAGGCTGCTAGTGTCAATTACCCGGGCAAAGGTATCCTGCAATGATGCCATAAAAGTATCATGAACGGTTTTTGCAGGAATCACTGTATCGTTCCATACCAAATCCTTGGTGGCACACGCTTCACTGAGCAATATCACTTCATAGCCCAAACGATGCGCGGTTCTCACAGTCGAGTCAATACATATGTGGCTCATCATGCCACAAACGACTAACCGCGTTACTTTCATCGACTCAAGATGTTTTTGCAATTCAGTTTGAAAAAAGCTGTCTGGCGTATGTTTCACAATCACTTTTTCGTCAGATTGGGGCTTTACGCGTTCATGAATGGTTATCCCGTCGGTATCGGGCAGAAAAAAGGCAGCCTCTTTCTCCAGAAGAATGCACTGAATATGGACAATAGGCAGATTCTTTTCGCGGAACAGCGACAATGCTTCTTCTGCGTGAGTTACCGCTTTATCGGGTTGGAATAATTCATTTCTCCCTCCTTTGAAATAATCATTTTGAATGTCTACCAATACCAACGCTGTATTCATGGTACATGGCTCCCTTCCGCAGGTTAAAGTTGTTTCTAAACAGCATTGTAATTTCAGTAAATGAAATGATGAATTACCCACTTTTTTGTGGGTATGGGAAAGGATCTTTTGCGTCTGATATGATTACACAGAGGTGAGTTCCATGATCATTCGAGAGGTATGCACCTGCCCTTTGGAAATTGTTCACGACATTATAAAAGGGAAATGGAAAACAATGATCATCTATCAATTGAAAGACGGGAATATGTCTTTGGCTCAACTGGAGCGAGAAATCGACCAGATAACCCAAAAGATGTTGTTACAGCATTTAAGAGAACTCAAATCTTGTGGGATCGTCGATAAAATCAAAACGGAAGGGTATCCGTTGCATGTAGAGTACTTTCTTACTGAACGCGGGAGAAAGCTGTTGGACGCGGTACTGATCATGCAGGAGATCGGCATTGAATACATGGTGGAACGGGGGCAAACCGAACTTCTTGATCGCAAAGGCATCAGTTATAAGATTTGAAACATGAACTTTGTTCAATTTGAATGGATGTCTTGCTAAATGAATTTGCCCGTTTGCGCAATCATTCAAGTGAGTCTCAAACATGATGGTTAGTGGACAATCCACCGTCGACTGCTCCATCCTTCCAAACAAAAAGCCAGTCCAAACACGAAAAAAGTTTGAGACTGGCTTCGTTTCATGAACGATCTTTACCACAAAACAACGCCACAGAGGGAACCTTCTGCGACGTGTTTAGCCACATCTCGAAAGGCAGCATCAAAATCCTTCTTCAACGCGGAAGCTTATTTATCCCTTACTCCCTCAACAGCCAACATATACATCGTTAAAGCTTGGGCATCCCGGATTATCCATTCCCGGTATTCGCTTTCCGCTGCTACATATTCCTTTTCCGTTATATATCCGTCTCTTTCCATCTGGACGCCTCTGCTTGAAGCGGTATCCGCCCAAATGCCAATTCTATTTTGGAAATCCGGGTCCGATCGCTTCATGACTTCATGCTGGGGCGTTATCGTGATTTCTTTGAGGCCGCTTGCTTGGAACAAATCTGAAAGGCGGTCGGCAATTCCGTTGTCCATTCCTGCATCGGAACGCCATTTCAAATATGCCGAGTAAAAGGCGAGCATACTCGCGGGCGGCTGCGGCTCCCATTGTATTTTTTCATGATTATAATCGGCAGCCACAATCCTTCCACCTATTTTTGCAGCCGATACCATTGATTTCAAAGCCTCTAGCGGATCAGACAGCCAGATCAAAACGCGAGCCGAGGCAACAATATCAAATTCCTGCTCACAGGCAAGCGTGTAAATGTCACCTGTTTCAAAAGTCAACCCCGGGGTATCGCCATGAGCTTTCCGGGCTTTTTCGATGAGGGCCGGATTGCTGTCGATTCCGACAACACGTCCACTCGGACCTACCGCTTCGGCGATTCCGCGTGTAATGGCTCCAGTACCGCAGCCAACATCAAGAACGGTCATTCCTTCCGTCAGGATTTGTGCAAGCCTTCTGTGGGATGTTGCCAATGACCGCGAATCTAAAACATTGGTCAGCTTTCCCGACAATTCCGCACGATTTCGAGCAGTATTTGTGTCCATGTGGAGTCCTCCGTGACCAATCAGATTTTTCCACTTATTCTACCCCTGCGAGTGGTATAGATAAAATATTAAACTTTTATTAATTCGATAGGTATTAACTATAGGTTTGCGAGAGAACTATCGTTTTTGCTGTCTGGAGATGACCAAGGAGGGTTGAGCGGAAACATATGATAATTTGCAGGGAGCCGTTGTCCCCCCTAATCCATAGTGCCTACAAGTTTTTCGTACTTTTGCTGGATGTAGCCTCTCCATCCAAATACTACCATATGAAAAAGAGACGATTGCGGAAGAGGTATGTCCGGCAGGGAAAAGGAGGGGCACTGGTGATTCGGAAGCACTATTTGTTATTGATTCTGGCAATGATTCTTTGCCTGCCGCTGGCCACGTATGCAGCAGACAAGCCAAAGCCAAACATGCTGCGAGCAGATGAGCGAAATGATGCGATTTCGGGCGGAACAGCAAGAGCTGGGGCACCTCCCGACGAACTGATGAGATTCAGGATCATGTACGCGACATATGCGGAAAGTATGTGGGACGGGCGGATACCGGGCCATTTGCACGGGGATGGGGACAACTTGGGCAAAGGCGGAAACAACCTAGGCAAGGGTGGAGACGACCTGGGCAAGGGTGGAGACGATCTAGGCCGAGGCGGAGACGACCTAGGCAAAGGCGGAGACGACCTAGGCAAAGGCGGAGACGACCTAGGTGGAGACGGAGACAACCTGGGGAAAGGGGGAGACCCAGAGCACGGTACTCCGACCCATGAAAACACCCGCACTCCTTTTGACCCCACAGCCAGCGATCATGACCCAAAAAGCGGCGACTCCGATGGGAAAGGCAATGAGTTGAAAGCAAAAGAGGGCAAGCCAGGCTTTTGGGATTGGCTGATCGGCGGAGCCTCCGAAGCGCTCGACAAAGGCTTGGAGCTTTGGGAGTCCACCGTGGACAGCGTAAAGGAAACAGTGAGGGACGCTATTGACACCGTCGTAGATACTGTGAAGGACGTCGTAACTACCGTCGTAGACGCGGTCGTCGATGCAGGAAAATGGGTTGCGGACCACTGGGAGGTCGTGTTGGTCACGACAGCAGGTGTCGCCCTCACCGTGGGCGGCGTGTTCTTTCCGCCGCTGCTGCCGTTTGGCGTCTCGATCCTGGTCGGCGAAGGGATATCCGGTGTGATCGGGTACGCCTTTGGCATGCGCGGCGATGAGCTGCTGCGGGAAATGGCGCTTGGCGGCGTACTGTCGGCAGCGGGCTTTGGTGCTGGCGCTTTAATTGGAAAGGCGGCTACGGCAGTCGCTCGCCTCAAACCGGTGGCAAATGCCCTTGGCAAAGCATCCGCTTTGACGAGCCGGGCTACCAGCGCTGTCCGGACCGCCGTTGGCAAAGGAGCGCAAGCGGCAGGGGCGGCAGCCAGATGGGTGCGGCAAACCTCGGTTGGCCGTGCCGCAGCCCGCTTGGGGACCCAAGCAGGAAATGCGGTACGGTCGGCAACGAGCGCGGCAGGCAAGGCGGGGAATGCTCTTCGCAGCGCTCTGGCAAGCACAGCGAAGCAAGCAGGCGGCGCTCTGAGAGCTGTTGCAGCACGCATCGGGCAAACGCGCCTGGCCCAGAGCGCAGCGTCTGTAGCGAAGAATGTAAGAAGTGCTGTCAGCAGCGCAGGAAATGCTGTGAAAAACAGCAGTGTGTACCGGGCAGTGGCCAGCCTCGGACGAAATACGGGGAAAGGCATCGGGAAGCTGGCAAGCAACGTGGGAAGCGGCTTGCGTACCGTGGCGAAGACGACGGGCAGCAAAATGCAGTCCATCGTCCAGACTGTGAAAAAGACGGCACCTGTCCGGGCTGTCGCAGGGTTCACTCGAAAAGCAGGCACGCAAATCAGCCAGAGCTTCCGGCAAATCGGCAGTGCGATCTCCCGCAGTTTGGCAACGACAGTCCTGCGGAGCAAAACGGCGGGGGCTGGCGAAGGCTTTGCCGTCAGCGTGATGGATGACCGGGCGCGCGGGAAAAAGGTAGATTACCGCAAGGCGACGATTGCCGCGGCCATCGGGGCGCTGCTGGTGACCGGCGGATCGATTGGACTAAACAAAGCGTATTCTACCGGGCAGGAAACCGCGCAGGCTATGGTGAAGAGCAGTGCTGAGCAGGCCGAGGATAGTTTGGAGGGGATGCTGCGGGTCGAGCGGCAAGTTGATCTTGCCAAGATTGGAGCGAAAGCTCCTACGGGAGACAATATAAACAAGAATAATATCATTAAAGCGCTTGAGGGGACCACCACTCAGTCTACTAAAATTGCTCAGGCTATTAAAAATGGAGACATTAAAGTTAGCATACTTGGAGATGAGCTATTTGACAGGTATTTTGGGGAAGAATTGGCATTGGCAGTAGGTGATAAGATATATCTTCGGAAAAGTTCGGGTAGCTTGTTAAGTGAAACAGTACATGAGGGAACGCATGCTCTTGATTTCAGAAATATGTATGGGTTTGAAGGAACGAAGACAGAATGGCAATGGGAAAAACGTGCATGGTTTTATGAACGTCAGTTCCAGAAAGCAACAGGTGGGAAAGTTGAGTTTGAGAAAATTGAAGACATGCTAATGCACATATATCTTAATTATAAAAATAAACCATATAATCCGTACGAGTAGGTGATAAAAATTGGATGAATTTGTTCGGAGTATGCTATTTTACCTAAAAAATGGTGAAAAATCCTCATTATTAGAAACAGCAGAAGAGAAGATAGGCAGTGATATGCTAAGAGGTGTCCTGCTTAATATTGTTAATTGGTTAAAATTGGAGTATAAAAGAGTGCATATATGGGATCGAAGAAGTATGTATTCCAAACCTCTTAGCCTTAATGAAAATTACCCATGGTGTAAAAACCTTGTAATTTTGGTTCAAGAAGATAAGTTGTTTGGGAAATATTTCGTTATTGAAAAAAATGGTCTTTACTATAGTTTTTTAGTTGATGAAGAAACCCGTAACATAGCTCGAAAAATAGCCTTCGAGGGTTATAATCCACCAAGAATGAGTTGAATAAATTCTTAAGTTCCAATTTTACTATCTTTATATTTGCTCGTTGGGAAAAATTTATCAGGAAGGAAAACCTAATAGAAATCAATTTTTATGAACTATAAATAAAGACAAATGTGTACTTGAAAATATGAGTTGGTGCTTTGCTGTACCGAATAAAACATTCTGTTATTATACCTTTAGGAAATTTGTGTAATTTTGAATGTGCAACTAGGAATAAAAGGCACGCTCTTTTTAACTTAACATCGTTACATCAACCAGGTCGATTATGGTCAGATACCACTATAATTGACCTGGTTTTGGTGCGCCCAGCATGGGCGATAGCTATAGGGTGAAAGTCCCGAACGGGGGTTGGCTGTACCAACCGTTAGCTCAAGGCAAGGGTGTCGACCGCGAGGTCGAATCTGAAGGAAGCCGGCGGCAAAATCCCGACCTGAGGTACACGAACCCAATTTGAGGCTGTTGTATCCGGGCGAGTCTGCCAAACAAGACAAAGCCCCATACAGCCAAGGGATACAGTAGTAAACTTGGGCAGGTACATGGGATGAAAGTTATCGTTCTTACCTGGGGAGGTCTGCATGAAACGCCTTCAACTGTTGGTAACCGTCTCCGTAAGGAGACGCTGAACATGCAGAAGTCAGCAGAGGCCATAGTACCCGAGTAGAGGACGCTTGAATGGGGAAGGGCCGAACATCAAGTCAGCATGCGATCCATGTCTTTTGATACGGTACGTCGAAGCAGAATTCTGTCAAGGAACTACTTTTGAAGAGCAGGGGTGAAGCCCCGAGGGTACAAAAGAGGGCTGAGTATCGTACAGCAAGCACGGAGTCCGCATGTGCGAAGGAAGGAACATCATTATGGATTTGCTGGAAAAAGTCTTATCACGGGAAAACTTACGGATGGCACTCCAACGAGTGGAGGAAAACAAAGGTGTCGGTGGAGTCGATGGTGTTTCAACCGAACAACTACGCGATTATCTACGTGAACACTGGCAAGCCATCCGCGAGAAGATGGAAAGGGGAACCTATAGACCTTCACCTGTTCGCAGAGTCGAAATCCCGAAACCTGACGGTGGTGTAAGGTTATTAGGCATTCCCACCGTGGTAGACCGCTTTATTCAGCAGGCCATCCTCCAAGTGTTAACGCCGATCTTCGACCCCACCTTCTCGGAATCTAGCTATGGGTTCCGTCCAAAACGTAGCGCTCACATGGCAGTAAGGAAAGCGCAAGCGTATATCTCCGAAGGATATCGTTTCGTGGTGGACATCGATCTAGAGAAATTCTTTGATCGCGTAAATCATGATATTCTAATGAGCCGTGTGGCTCGAAAAGTTCAGGACAAGAGAATTTTAAGACTGATTCGTTCCTACTTGAATGCGGGGATCATGATAAATGGCGTCTGTACAACATCAAGTGAAGGAACACCGCAAGGTGGGCCGTTAAGCCCACTTTTGGCAAATATCCTACTTGATGATTTGGACAAGGAACTCGAAAAGAGAGGCCACCGTTTCTGCCGCTACGCAGACGATTGTAATATCTACGTGAAAACAAAACGGGCAGGGGAACGAGTAAAGAAGAGTATTCAAAACCACTTGGAGAAGGTACTAAGGCTAAAAGTAAATGAGGAGAAAAGCGCGATAGACCGACCATGGAAACGAAAATTCTTGGGCTTTAGTTTTACCTTTGCAAAACAGACAAGGATTCGCATCCACCCCAAATCCCTCCTCAAGCTAAAAGAGAAAATCCGCACGATCACGAATCCGGTGTGGAGCATCTCGATGGAGAAGCGGATTGAAAGAATAAATCAGTACCTCATGGGCTGGATTGGATATTTCGCCCTTGCAGACGCGAAGGGCATTCTACAATCCATTGAGGAATGGACAAGGCGCAGGCTCCGTCTTTGTTTGTGGATGCAGTGGAAACGCGTGAGAACCAGATATCGAGAACTTCGTTCTCTTGGCATATCTCACGTAAAAGCCATTGAAATTGCAAATACCCGCAAGGGTGCATGGCGTACCACAAAATCTCCGCATATACACAAAGCCCTCGGCATTGCCTACTGGCAACAACAAGGGCTGAAAAGCTTAGTGCAACGATATTCTCAAATTCGTCAAGCTTGGTGAACCGCCGTATACCGAACGGTACGTACGGTGGTGTGAGAGGACGGGGGTTAGTCGCCCCCTCCTACTCGATTTATATTAACTTTTCTTATTTTATCTCGGTCCAGACCGTGAAAAACACGGCACCCGTCCGGGCAATCGCAGGGTTCACGCGAAAAGCAGGCACGCAAATCAGCCAGGGCTTCCGGCAAATCGGCAGTGCGATCTCGCGGAGCTTGGCAACGACGGTCCTGCGGAGCAAAACGGCGGGGGCTGGCGAAGGCTTTGCGGTTAGCGTGATGGATGACCGGGCGCGCGGGGAAAAGGTGAATTACCGCAAAGCCGTGATTGCTGCGGCCATCGGGGCGCTGCTGGTGACCGGCGGATCGATTGGACTAAACAAAGCGTATTCTACCGGGCAGGAAACGGTACAGGCTGTGGTGAAGAGTGGTGCTGAGCAGGTCGAGGATAGTCTGAAGGCTGTGCTGCGAGGTGAGGGAACGGGCGACCCTTACGATCTTCTGAGACAACATGGCGTACCGACGACCCTGACGGATGAAGAGATTGCGGCGGCAAAAGCTGTGGATTTGCGGATGGAGATGAAGGGAGAAAAATCCCCCAACGTAGGCACTGTAACACTTTGTAAATTAGAAAAAAGGTCCAACTCGCTTGCCAAATTAGAAAAAAGGTCCAACTCGCTTGCCATCAAGCGGGCTGGACCTTTTGAACTGATTAGCGGGAAGTCTGTAACGGCTCTCCCTGATACAGGTCGACTTGCAACGGGGCTGAGAGAAATTCCTGGGCTTTAGCTGTGAAGGCTTTGAAGTGATCGCTTTGATTGTGGGAAGCGACCGCGTCAGGGCTCTTCCAGACTTCGGCCATCAAGAAGGTATTCTCTTTTTCCGCGGATTGATAAAGGTTGTACGAGATGTTTCCAGCTTCCGCTCGGGAGGCTTCGATCAGCGGCTGGATTTCCTGCAAAAATGTCTCGGTCTTCTCCGGATTTACGTGCATGGTGGCGTGAATGATGATCATGGTGCGTTCATCCTCTCAGCGTGTCGTTTATTCGTTACTTCCAGGTTGCGACCTTGTCCACCGGTAAACGGTAGGACGGGTGACCGCTATCGGCCGCTTTCCCGATGGAGATCAGCATGACGGGGAAGTAGCGCTTCGGATCGAGCCCGAAAGCTTCGGCAATCTTGTCTTTTTCGTATCCGCCGATCGGGTTCGTGTCATATCCGTGGGCGCGGGCGACCAGCATCAGCTGCATGGATACCAGGCCGCAGTCAATCAGGACGGTCTGCAGATTGACCTCGGGAGTCATGTTGGCGTAATACTGGGTGATGGATTCCATCAGTCTTTCTTTGACATCAGCCGGCATGTAGCCAAGCTCCACGGCTTTTCCGTAAATCTCCTCGGCATAGGCAAAGCTGTCGAGATCTCCAAAGACGGCAATCACGGCAGATGATGTTTCTACCTGGGTCTGGTTGAACCGGGCGAGGGGAGCAAGCTTCGCCTTCCCTTCAGGGCTGTCAATCACCAGGAAACGCCAAGGCTGCAAATTGACAGAGGAAGGAGCCATGTTGGCTTTCCTGAGAATTTCCGTCATTTCTTCGCGGCTGATTTTGACGGTGGGATCGTATCTTTTAATGGAACGGCGTCCGGTGACGATTTCTTGAAAATCGTTATTGAGTACTGAAGTGTTCATCTGTCATTCCCCTTCTGTGTAGTTTCGTATGTTGGATTGCATGCGCGCAAGCATCCGGGAAAGCTGCTGCTGTTCTTCCATGCTGAAATCCTGGAGCATTTGCGCCAGGAAACGCTCCATTTCCTTTCGGTAAAGGACGATTTCTTTCCGCCCATGATCCGTGAGGCGGACCAAAGTGACCCGGTTGTCGCTCGGGTTCATCCGGCGAGCGACAATGCCGTCGGCTTCCAGTTGCTTCAGATGCCGGGTAATTGCCGCACTGTCGATCTGCAATTCCTTTTGCAGAGCAGCCTGGCTGAATTCATCGGCATGGTAGAGCTGTTGAAGCAGCCGAAACCGGGACGGGCTGACACCTGTGCAATTTCCAAATTGGGCGCTTAGCAGGAGGTAGAGATTTTGAAGTTTATCAATAATGGAAGTTTCTTTTGAATCCGTCAACAAAACACCTCCCCGTAAACACGTGCAGCCAATCGTTGACCATGTCAATAGTTGACGCATCAAATAATAGTGCAGGCATAAATATTTGTCAACGGCAGAACGTGCCAGCTTTCCCTAATCTGGATAAATCGGTGTTGTATAAGATGGTTACTTGCTGTCACAGAAAATAAAGTGCGTGGCTGCTTCGGCTGATCTGTTGCATTTGTTACAAAGAAAATCTGTTCCCATGGCATTATTTTCACCGAACAGCTCACAGGAGATTACGGAAATCCAAAATAAAAACGACCATGATAGACCAAGGTCGTTTTTATTTTGTGCAATTCCCTGTTTAGCGTACCCATTGCGCAACTTCTTCGATAGGCCTGCGTGTTTTTTCGCGTGGTTCCTGGACACGGTAGCCGAAAGCCACCATGCATGCGATTCCAAAATGGCCGTCTTCCATGACGCCGATTTCACGCAGAACCTGCTCGACCTTATCCTTATCGAAGCCTTCAATCGGGCAGGAGTCGATGCCGATCTGAGCGGCGGCTGTCATCATATTGCCGAGAGCGATGTAGCACTGTCTGGAGGCCCACTCGAACATAGCCCTTTCATTATCGAGGAGATGGAAGTCATGCTCCAGGAAATTGTGATAAATCTCCCCTTTGCGCTGAACAACTTCCGGAGGCAGCTGCTGCACGTCCTTCATGATATGCTGGATGTATGGTGAATCCGCCAGCAGATCCTCCTTCGTCCGGCCAAGGATAATGACAAAATGGCTCGCTGTTGGAAGTGACCGCTGTGCTCCCCAGGTGACCGGCAGCAGCCTTTCCCGTACGTCTTGATTTTGCAGTACGACGAATTTCCAGGGCTCAAAACCGAAAGAGCTCGGGGACAAGCGTCCTGTTTCCAGTATAAAAGCGAAATCTTCCTCGGAAATTTTCCGTCCGGGATCGAGCTCTTTGCAGGCGTGCCGGAAGCGATATGCCTCCAAAATTTGTTCTTAATTCATGCAACCATCCACTCCATTTCTGTTTGGATATCCATCTTTTCACAGTCGATTATCATTCGTGCCGTAAAACTCCTTGCTTTAGCTATGGGGATATAAGGAACTTTGCTCTGTATCCTCGTTAGGGGATGCTAAGAACAAGCAAAAAATAGTTCTTTTTTACATCGTTGTTAGATGTGTACCATATATCTAACGAGATGTGGTATCATTAACCATAGGTGATGGTTTTGAGCAGATCAGTGAAAAGCAACCACAATATCGTATTTGACTGTAAATATCACGTTGTCTTTTGTCCAAAGTATCGTAAAAAGGTTTTGATAGAGCCTGTAGACATTCGATTAAAAGAGCTGTTTCTTGAAAAGGCGATGGAGCTACGTACTTGAAATGGAAATCATGCCTGACCACGTCCATTTACTCATCAAGTGTGACCCACAATTCGGAATTCACCGAGTCGTAAAACATTTGAAGGCCTATACATCCAGAGTGTTGCGAACGGAATTCAAACATCTCAAAAGCAGGCTCCCTTCGCTATGGACAAACTCCTACTTTGTTGCCACCGTTGGAACTGTTCAACTGGATGTGATTACGAAATACATTGCGTCTCAAAAGGAAAGGAGTGATTGAATATGCACAGAGCGTACAAATTTCGTCTATACCCAAACAAAGCACAAGTGATGCTCATCAATAAAACAATTGGCTGTACTCGCTTTGTATTCAATCACTTCCTTGCAAAACGGAAAAATGTTTATAAACAGGAAAAGAAAACGCTCAACTACCACGAATGCTCTGCCATGCTTACACAACTAAAAAAAGAGATCGAATGGCTGAAGGAAGTGGATTCGACTGCCCTGCAATCCACATTGAAAGATTTGGATTCTTCTTACAAAAAGTTTTTCAAAGAGAAAAAAGGCTATCCCAAATTCAAAAGCAAGAAGAACCCGAAACAATCCTACACATGCAAAATGAATATCAAAGTGGAAGGAAATCGCATCAAACTCCCTAAACTTGGATGGGTTGCGTTTGCAAAATCAAGAGAAGTCGAGGGACGTATCCGATCGGCTACGATCAGACGAAATCCTTCGGGAAAATATTTTGTGTCGGTATTGTGCGAGACTGATATTCAACCACATCCGCAAATCGAACAGACTGTAGGAGTTGATCTTGGTATCAAGGATTTCGCCATTCTGTCTACTGGTGAGAAGGTAGCAAATCCCAAGTACTATCGTAAGTATGAAAAACAACTGGCGAAGTGGCAACGAATTCAATCACGTAGACAAAAAGGCGGTAAAAACCGTAACAAAGCACGCATCAAAGTAGCTCGTTTGCATGAGAAGATTGCAAATACCCGCAATGACTTCCTACATAAGCTGTCAACCAAGCTGATTAACGAAAACCAAGTGATCTGTTTGGAAGACTTGCAGGTGGAAAATATGGTCAAAAACCACAAGCTGGCAAAATCCATTGCGGATGCTTCATGGTCTATATTTCGCACGATGCTGGAGTATAAGGCGGAATGGTATGGTAGAACGATCTCCATCGTCGGGAAGCAATTCCCTTCCAGCCAACTTTGCTCCACTCCAAATTGCGGATACCGCAACAAAGACGTGAAAAACCTGAACTTGCGAGAATGGACTTGCCCGAAATGTGGTACGAAGCATGATCGTGACGAAAACGCAGCCATCAATATTGAGCAAGAAGGACTTCGACTGTTGGCATAGCTAACTGAACTGTGGGACACACAGGGATAGCTTGGTGAATTTCACTCCGTTAGGAGTGACTACCCAAGAATCCCCTGCCTTTAGGCATGGGGAGTGTCAAATCATTTGATTGACGGGCCCAAAAGATTCAATGAGTTTCGGCGCATCTGCCCGAATATCACCCAGCGGATGCTTACGCTGCAGCTTCGCGAGCTTGAAGAGGATGGCATCATTCACCGGGAGGTTCATCAGCAGGTGCCTCCCAAGGTGGAATATTCCTTAACCGACTTAGGTCAAACGTTGACGCCGATCATTCTCCAGATGAAGCAGTGGGGGGAGCAAAACCGGGGGGCTGTAATGGCTGAACAATGACAATACAGCCCGGAGCGAAGCTTCTCTGCTTGGCTATACCGCAGTTTTACTCTATGCTTTTTAACGATTCAATCATATTTATTTTTGTAATTTTTTTCCTGAGCAGCAAGTTAGACAGAATGGTAAGGGAGATGGCAAGGATTATCGAAACCAACATGACAAAGATATTTACTTTATCCGGGATTTGCTGGTGGGTGCTGGACAATGCCTTCACAATAATGGCATACACATAGCCGCTTATCGGCAAGGCAACAATGACCGCAAATGTGGTCAGGATGATATTTTCCAAGAAGATAAGTCTGTTTATTTTCTTTTTTGGATAGCCTAATACCTTTAGCGTTGCAAGCTCACGATTCCTTTCATAAATGTTTATGGAGGATATCGAATAGATGGCGCCAAAGGAGAGTATGACGGCAGAAATGATAAACATGATAAAGATAAAACTGTTTTGTTTCAAAATATACTGAGCTGATTTCTTTAGATCCGTCTTATCCGATATGGCATCTACTTGAGGATCTTGTTCAAAGAAGTTGCGGATGGCGATAAGATCTGTCGGGCTATTTGCTTCAACCAAAAGTGATGTGGGGCTGTAATCTAGCTCAAAACTCTTTACATAATCGGGTGTGATATAAAACGACGGATTCGAATACTGTGTAGATATCTGTAAGACCTTCATGTTTACCGTTTTATTTGCAAGCTCTGGTGCAATAAACGTGATTTGGATGAGATCCCCTTCTGAAATATGATATTTGTCGGCGTAAGATTTGGGGACCAGCACGCCATTATCTTCTATAGATATCCGATTGTCATTTTCGTCAAAGAAATGAATCAGATTGTTTTCTTTTTCAGTCACAACTAAAGCAGCCTTTTCTGTTTCATTGCCTTTTCTGAATTCAACTGGAAGGGTGGATAAAAAATAACTGTGTTTTATGCCGGAGGGCAGTTTCAAAGAATTCGCAGATACTCCCGTTTTATAATCTACTCTGACATCATAGGTATACACATCTTCAATTTGATTTGCTACTTTTTGCAAAGCCGCTTGCGTACCGAAAGCGGTTATCAATAAAACCGTGCTTACCACAACGCCCACTGAGCTCGCCAGCGCTTTTTGTTTATGCAGGAATATATTTCTCAAAATAAGCTTGTAGCTGTAAGGGATATGACTCCAAATACCCGGTATTCTTTCTATGAGTATTTTTTTCATCGTTTTCGGCGGTTTCGGACGCATCGCATGAGCCGCACGTTCCTTCAATATGGTTCTGCCGCTTATGTAACAAGAGAGCATCCCAAAAGCGCAGGAGAACATCAGAGGAGGAATGACAGAATAAAAAGAAAGCGAAAACTGAATGCCGGGCAGAGAGTAGGCCTTTGCATTCGACGCAGCTGCGAACGGAACAAATACAAAAGCAGCAAGGGCCCAGCCCAGTATGGAGCCTAGAATACCGACCAGCACAGGGTATCCCATGTAGTGAAGCATGATGCTACTGTTTTTCACTCCCAAAGCTTTCATAATGCCTACTTGATTTCTTTGAGAATCGATCATTCTCGACATGGTTAGAAACAAGATAATCGCTTCGATCAAAAAGAGAACCAAAGGAATAACCTTGCTCATCAAATAATTATTATGTATCGTGGCATTTAGCTGCGAATAACTGAAGGTCCGTTCTTTGCTTACTTGGTTTACGTAAGTCAGCTGTTTGGACTTTTTTTCAATGGATTCGCCTATTTTGTTGATATCGTAACCATCCTTGGCATCAATCATGATTTCATTATAGAAAAAGCCATTTGCGACTTCAGGTATGGTCGCTTCGGCAATATAAGCTACTCCGTATGATTTATGGTCTTGTATTTCGTTCTTTTTTGCATATTCAACATTCTCGCACAAGCCGCTAATGGTAAGCTTCAAGTTTTTATCGTTCGTCCGTATGCTGATTTCATCCCCGACACGATACTGATGTTCGTTGGCATAATGAGAATCTAATAAAATTTCCCCCTTCCTGGACGGGATGCTGCCCTCAATCATCGCAGGCGTATTGATTTCATTATCTGCAGGGATCGAATGAATTTTTAATGAGGCTTTATAATCTTCAAAGGATTGCGTGGCCTCAAATGTATAGCGGCCTTCCATTTTATTGATGCCTTCGACTTTGCTTAAACCAGCCACCTCCTGTTTGGAAATGTGACGGTAATATACGTATAAGTCGCTGATATTATGCTCTTTAAAGTAAACCTTTGTATATGCGCTAAGATTATCGCTCAAGGTTGCCAGCCCCGCGTAGAAAAAAGCTCCTACGGCAATAAGCAAAACAAAGGCCAAAAATTGCCCGGCAGATTGTTTAATATCCCTGAATAATTTTACAAATAATTTCATAAATCACCACTCAATCCCTTCTACACTTTGTTTTTCTTCATTAATCACAACACTTTCTATCCTTCCGCTTTTCACCTTGATAATTTTATCGGCCATAGGCGCGATGGCCGAATTATGTGTGACCAAAACGACGCATTTTTTCGTTTCCCTGTTCAAATCTTGAAGCAGCTTCAAGACGGACTTGCCTGTCACATAATCTAAAGCTCCGGTTGGTTCGTCACAGAGTAAAAGCAAAGGATTTTTTGCCACGGCTCTAGCGATAGCCACTCTTTGTTGTTCTCCTCCAGAGAGCTGGGAAGGGAAGTTTTGGATACGATCCGACAATCCGACTTTATGCAAAATATCTTTCGGATCCAGATGGTTTTTGCATACTTCAGTGGCAAATTCAACATTTTCCAGCGCGTTTAAATTCGGAATCAAGTTATAGAATTGAAAGACAAAGCCAACCTTCTCGCCGCGATATTGTGTCAGCTTTTTTTCGTCCAATCTTGTGATTTCCTGATCGCCAACAAACACTTGACCTGAGCTAGCCGTATCCATACCGCCGAGAATATTCAAAATCGTACTTTTGCCTGCGCCGCTTGCACCCAAAATAACGACGAATTCTCCCTCGGATATGGAAAAATCAACACCATCCAGCGCCTTGATGTTCACTTCTCCTACTTTGTATTCCTTCGTTACTTGTTTGAATTGGATTAACTTTTTCACGTATGACATCTCCTCGTATCGGGTTTATTGAATCCTGGACGCAACATGACGACAACTAGGGCGCTGCCTCTGCGATCAGCTGGGATACACTTTCTTCCATTAACTTCCACAATACACCAAGTGGGAAAAGTTGCATCCGAAGTCCGATGTATTTTGGCATCGGTCTTCAGAAGGAGTTTGATCTCGCTTTACCGCTTCAGCGCTGAACCGTCAAGGGGCAGAAGACAAGCCAAAAACCGCTTGACGTCCAATATCGCGTTCAAGCTCGCCTATAATTATGGATAGCAGGGCGCAGCAGAATCTAGCGTCTCCAGTCCTGGAAAAGAGGAATGACATCGGCTCAGAGAAAACTTATCTTTCCTGACCATGCTTGTCAGTGAAGCTGGTTTACAATCAATTTGTACAGAACTTTACAAGGAGGGAATCACTTTGAAGGAAGTGTTGATTTTTATAACGGATGGCTTTGCCGACTGGGAGGCAAGCTACGTCAGTTCAGAGCTAAACAAGCCAGAAACAGGATATCGTGTAAAGACAATCGCGATTGATCGGGAGCCCAAGGTTTCGATGGGAGGGTTAACGGTCCTTCCAGATTACAGCGTAGAAGAATTCAATCCGAATCTCGATATTGCGATGCTAATCATACCTGGCGGAACGGGATGGAGAGAAGCAAAGAATCAGCAAGCAAAAGTAATGGTTGACTATTGTGTGAGCAAGGATATTCCTGTCGCAGCGATCTGCGATGCGACCACTTTTTTGGGAAACCACGGATATTTGGATAATCATAGACATACAGGCAATACGCTACCCTATTTGAAGCAAGGAGCTCCGAATTACAGAGGAGATCAACATTATGTAGATGCTCAGTCTGTCCGTGACGAGAATCTCATCACTGCGAATGGAAGCGGTGCATTGGAGTTTTCAAGGCATATTTTAGAAAGATTGGGTGTATTAAAAGGCGATGAATTGAATGAATGGTACGAAATATTTAAAAAGGGATACTTTCCCTCATAATATTTACGTCTGATAGGAAAGCACGAGAGCGTACACGCCTGAAGTGCTTTCCTATTTATTCAGGTTGCTTCGTCATGAAGTTACTGCTGCAAGATCTGAATCAGGTTGCCGCATGTATCGTCGAAAACAGCTATTGTGACTTCGCCCATTTCTGTCGGTTTCATTGTAAACTTCACACCTTTTTCCATTAATCGTTCGTACTCTTTTCGAATATCTGCAACGCCAAACATTGTTGCTGGTATGCCATCGGCAAATATTTTCTGTTGGTATTCTTTGGCGGCAGGGTGGTTGTTCGGTTCGAGTACAAGCTCGGTACCGTCTTGTACATCGGGAGAAACAAGCGTTATCCACCTAAATTCTCCTGCGGGAACGTCATGCTTTTTTACAAAGCCCAGCTTTTCAGTATAAAACTCGAGTGCCTTGTCTTGGTCGTCTACGAATATGCTGGTGACAATGATTTTCATCATATTTTGCCTCCTTTGATATTTTGACGCTGGTTCCCCCTCTGCATTTTCCCGCCGATCCATCTCCCATTTTCTTTTTTCACCAACAGAGATACCGCCTCCACATGCGCCGTATGCGGAAACATATCCACCGGCTGCACCTGCACCAGCTCATACTCGGCCAACAGCTTGGCAATATCCTTCGCCAGTGTAGACGGATTGCAGGATACATAAACAAGCTTCTTCGGCTGTACCTCCAGCAGCGAACGGATCAAAGCGTCGTCCAGCCCCGTTCGAGGCGGGTCCACCACGACGACGTCCGGCTTTATCCCTTGCTTGGCCCACTTGGGCATCAGCACCTCGGCGCGGCCTACATGAAACTGTACGTTCTGGGCCCGGTTGCGCTCGGCGTTTGTCCGGGCATCCTCCACCGCCTCGGGGATCAGCTCAATACCCTGAACCTCACGTGCATACGGGGCCAGCCAAAGCGAGATCGTTCCCGTCCCGCAGTATAAATCCAGCAAAAGCTCGCTGCCGGTCAGTCCGGCGGCTTTTTTTACTTCGTCGTACAGCTTGCGGGTCTGCTCCGGATTCAGCTGAAAAAAGGCCCGGGCCGACAGGTCAAACGAAAGCTCGCCCAGCTTTTCGGCGATGGACGGCCGCCCCCACAGCTCGCGGGTCGTATCGCCAAAGATGACCGAAGTCTTTTTCGGATTGACGTTCTGCACGATGCTGACCAGCTCAGGCAGGCGCGTCCGCAGCTCGAGGATGAGCTCCTTGACTCGCGGAATGTCAGGTGTGGCCGTCACAAGCGTCAGCTGCGTTTCACCGGTGGCAAACGCCACACGTGCCACCACCGTCCGGATCACGCCCGTCCGCTTCCGTTCATCGTAGACGGGGATTCCCAGTTCCTCGATGACCTTTTTTGCCGTGCGAACAATGATCGTAGTAGCTTCGTGCTGCACCTGGCAGGTCTCCAGGTCCACAAGCTGATGAGACCCGGTCTGATACAGTCCGGCCACCAGCTTTCCGTCCTGTCTGCCGACCTGAAACTGTGCCTTGTTGCGGTAGCCCCAAGGGTTGTCCATACCGATTGTCGGGGCTACCGGGGGATTTTCCAGACGGGCGTACTTTCGCAGCGATTCGATGACCAGCTCCTGTTTGGAGGCGAGCTGTGCCTGATAGTCCATATGCTGGAGGCTGCATCCGCCGCACTGTTCATACACGGGACAGGGCGGTTCGACGCGAGCCGGCGATTTTTCTACGACACGCAGCAGCTTGGCGACTGCGTATTTTTCCTTTACCTCGGTTACCTCTGCATGGACTACCTCACCTGGCAGCGCCTTTTCTACGAACACAATTTTTCGCTTGAAATAGCCGATGCCTTCTCCGTTGATGCCCAGACTTTTGATCGTCAGGGTCATCTGCTGGCCGACCGCGAGTTTTGCGTCCGGTTGTTTATCATTTCTGGGACGAGTGTTATTCTGATGCTTGCCAGGTGACTTCATGGGGTGCAGCTCTCCTTACTTTGTGATGATTCTATTATACCTTGTCTCAGCCCTCTGACCCAAGCTTGGCAAGCAGGCAGGGCAAGAATGGCTTTTTCCTCGGGAGGGAGGAAGCTGTTTCGTACTTATTTGATCCATTGCAGAAAAAAATGATGGAAATAGGGAGAAAGATAATGCCGGTTTATCCGTTATAGCTGATGAACAGACAAAAAGGCTAAAAACTGCGCAGTCACCTTTTTGGATGGGAGGATACCACATGCAGGAGGAATGGGAGCTGATCGAACAGCTTCGAAGGGGAAACAAACAGGCGTACACAGAGATTGTCGAGCGCTATAAAGGGAAAATCTACGCATTTCTGTACAGAATGATCGGCCACTCGCAGGATGCTCAGGACTTGACGCAGGAGGTATTTATCAAGGCGTATTGCAAAATTGGCGATTATCGGCCGGACTTCCGCTTTTCTGCCTGGCTGTTTCGGATTGCCGCCAATCATTGTCTGGATGAGCTGCGAAAGCGAAAGCGCCTGCCTGCGACAACAGCGGAAGAAAGCGAACTGGTTCATGAGAATACACCTGAACGAATTTTGCTGGCCAAAGAGCAACATGAAGTGCTGCACGAGAAACTGCTGGCACTGGAGGACGATCATCGGGTCATTTTGCTCCTTCGTTATGTAGAGCAGCTAAGCTACAAGGAAATTGCAGAAGTCCTGTCCATTCCGGTAACGACGGTGCAGATGCGGATTTTTCGGGCACATAAAAAATTGCGACAGTATATGATTCCCGTGAAAGGTGGTGGTCCTGTTGAGGTGCGTGAAGTCTAATCAACTGAAGGCATATCTGAGCGACGACCTGCCTCACTCGGAGAGCCTGCTGGTAGAACGTCATGTTGAAGAATGCAGCTATTGCCAAAGCGAGTTGGAAAAGATCGGAGGAGAACTGCGAGAGATCCGGGTTTTGGGGGACATCCCGCCGTTGCCGGATGCGTTCACGGAGGAAGTGGCAAACAAGCTTGCGCATCTTCCATTTCCCTTTCAGGCGCAGGATGAACGAATGCAGGTTGCCTTGAATAAACCAATCAATTGGAAGAAAAGGAGCATGGATATTATGAAGAAGACAGCGATTACCGTAGCCGGTCTTGCGGCTGCCGTTACATTCGGAACGATGGTTTCACCGACGTTTGCCAATTACGTAAACAGTTTGTTCAATACCGTAAATCAAGCGGACGGCGGCATGAAAAATGCGGCGGCCGAAGGCTACGTACAGGAAGTAGGCAAGAAAGTGACAGACAAAGGCATCACTGTAACTGTCAAGGAAGTGCTCGCCGATCCGACGCGTATCGCTTTGATCTTTGAAATGGTCGATAAAGATGGAAAGAAGCTTGACTTTAAGGCAGGCGAATACGGTGGGGAATTTACGCTTACGGACAAGGCCGGGAAAGACCTGAATCCCGAGGGAGATGGCTGGAGATGGGGAAAATACGGGGATTACATGCTTATTAGCAAAAACCTGCGTGACGTATTCGACAGTGCAGAGAAGGTACCTGACGAGCTTACGGTTGGATTTGCGTTCAATAAAATCCGGGGCACCGAAGGATCATGGAAGCTGGATATCCCTATTGATATGAAGAAGGCAAAAGAAGTGGCAAAAACGATAGAGATCAATCAGGAGTACACATCCCCGCAGGGAGTCGTCATCAAGCTGGACAACATCATGACCGTGCCCAGCGCCAGTCTGCTCAGCCTGGAGACGCATTGGAACGAGCAGAGAAACAAGGAGTATTGGAAGCTGATCGAGGAGAAAGGCTGGAATGATGCGCCAGAGGAGCCAAGGAAGGAAATGCGGTTAACCCCTGGAGAGATTATGCAAGACTTTTTGACTAGCTATAATCTGGCGTATGAAATTCTCGACGAAAAGGGAAATCGGATCGCCGGTCGGGATGATACGTTTTTCAAGACTTTGAACGGTATTGAAAAAAATAGCGTACACAGCATAAGTTCAGGAAGAGGAGAGGGCGATAGCCAAACAATGGAGTGGTGGCACGGATTTACACCGTTTACAGGCTATGAAAAGCTGACCTTCAAGCTCCATTCGATCTATCTGAATGAACCGGCTTCCTTCGAGGCCAAGATTGCCCTCGATGAATTGAACAAGCAGCCGGTGACGGTTGAAAACAGCGGAAGCACCTTTACCTTTAGCAAATTCCACCTGAAGACAACGGAAGCAGAGGAAAAGATCGGAGGGTACAAGTCGGAGGGGAAAGGCGGGATCATCGAGTTTGAGGCAACCCTGCCAAAGGACATCGTCTACATCACCGATTGGAAAGCAAAAGACGAGGCAGGCAACGTATACAGTGTGAGCATGGACCACAGCGACGGTGAGTACATCCGCGGCAAAGACGGACGCGTGCAGTTTAAAAGCGCTCTGTTCATAGACGGCTTGGAAAAGCAGCCGAAGGAGTTGACGATCAGCTACGGAATTCAGGAACACCAGTACCGCGACGTCAACTGGGAAGTACCCATCCAGCTTGACAAGTAAGGCAAGCTTTCGCTCTCTTTTTGCAAGAATAGGGCAGCGAAATTGCGGGGGGAGTTGTAAAATTTCTCCCCTCCCGCGTGAATATCAAATTTCGACGAAAAAGAGGGCGTGATGTCCCTCTTTTTTTGTTATTGTCTTTCCGCACCGGCAAGCGAACTGCCTCCACCTGCTGTAATCCTCCTACTCCCCCCTAACGTTAAAACATCAGAAAGCATACTCGTTCAAGAGCCTCCCTAAAAATTTCCCTAAGATTTGAAAGAAAAGGATGAAAACGTTCGTTATACTTCATGAACACAGCCAAACAGTCTGCCAGTATCAGCCGCATGCCTGAGGAGCGGCGACGATAACCTGGATGCAAAAAGGGATCAGCCAATTTGTTATCGGAAGCCAGCGGGACAATGGCGTCTGGAACAGCGGCATTTCCGTTAGGGAAAATTTGCAGACCTGTTTTGGCAAAAAGGCAATCGCTGCGCAGCAAGCCTTTTGCATAGGAGGAAAAGAAAAACATGCAGGACGATAACGAGCTCGTTCGTCTGGTGCTAGGGGGAAACCAGCAAGCCTATACACGACTTGTCGACAAGTATAAAGGAAAAATATTTGCCTACCTGTACCGGATGATTGGACAGAAGCAGGATGCCCAGGATTTGGCCCAGGAGGTTTTTACGAAGGCGTATTTCCAACTAGGCAAGTTTCAACAGGACCGCAATTTTTCAGCGTGGCTCTACCGTGTTGCTGCCAACCACTGTCTGGATGAACTCAGACGGCGGAAGCGCACCGTTAAAACCACTGGCGAAGAAGTGGAACTGATCGAAATGGAGACGCCGGAGGAAGCTTTCTTGCAAAAAGAGCAGAAACAGGTGCTTCTCCGCCGGATTATGGACTTGGAAGAGGAATACCGGTCAGTGTTCGTGCTGCGCTACATCGACCAGCTCAGCTACAAGGAGATCAGCGAGGCGCTGGCGCTTCCGATGACGACTGTCCAGATGCGGATTCACCGGGCGAAGAAGAAGCTGCGGGAGAGCTTGGAGAAAGGGGGGACTTCCTTGTATGAAATGTCACAAATCTGACCAGTTGAAGCCGTATTTCGACGGGAAGCTCTCCCCGCTGGAATCAGCCAGGCTGGAGCAGCATGTCGATCTATGCATCCCTTGTCAGGAAGAATTGGCTCACATCATGGAGGGTACGCCAGAAGCGGAAGAACTGCTGGCAGAGGAGCTGCTCTCTCCTCGCTTTACAGAGCTGGTCATGGAGGATATTGCCAGGCAAGAGAAAAGCAGGAACAAAAGAAAAACGTGGAAAAAAAGGAGCATGGATATTATGAAGAAGACAGCGATTGCCGTAGCCGGTCTTACGGCTGCCGTTACATTCGGAACGATGGTTTCGCCGACGTTTGCCAATTACGTAAACAGTTTGTTCAATACTGTTAAAGATGTGGACGGGGGCTTGAAACAAGCAGCGGTCGAGGGCTACGCCCAGCAAATCAACAAGCAGGTAACGGATAAAGGCTACACCGTGACCGTCAAGGAAGTGCTCGCCGATCCGACGCGCATTGCCCTGATCTTTGAGATTGTCGATAAGGATGGAAAGAAGCTGGATTTCAAGGCGGGCAATTACGAAGAGAGCTTTACGCTTACAGACAAGGCCGGCAACGACCTGAATCCCGAGGGAGATGGCTGGGCACGTGGGAAATACGGGGATTACATGCTTGTCAGACAGGATTTGTATGACATATTTGACTCAGTAGAGAAAGTGCCAGACGAGCTTAGGGTCGGCGTTGAGTTCAATAAAATCATGGACACCGAAGGCTCGTGGAAGCTCGATATTCCCATCGATATGAAAAAGGCTAAAGAAGTGGCGAAAACGGTAGTGATCAATCAGGAGTATACTTCGCCGCAGGGGGTCGTCATCAAGCTGGATAACATCATGACCGTTCCCAGCGCCAGTCTGCTTACCCTAGAGACGGCTTGGAACGAACAGAAAAACAAGGAGTATAGGAAGCTGATCGAGGAGAAAGGCTGGAATGATGCGCCTGAGGGGCCCAGGAAGGAAATGCGGTTAACTCCTGGAGAACTGATGCAGTACTACTTGACTGATTACGGTCTGGCCTATGAAATTCTTGACGAAAAGGGGAATCTGATCGCAGGTCGGGATGATACCATGTTCGAAACCTTGAACGGCATTAGAAAAAATGAGGTGCGCAACACCAGCAAAGGCAAAGGAAAAGGCGAAGGACAAGGAAGGGTGTGGTGGGACGGTTTTGCACCGTTTACAGGCCATGAAAAGCTGACCTTCAAGCTTCACTCGATTTATCTGAATGAACCGGCGTCCTTTGAGGCCAAGATTTCTCTCGATGAATTAAGCAAACAGCCGGTGACGGTTAAAAACAGCGGAAGCACCTTTACATTCAGCAAATTCCACCTGAAGACGACGGAAGAAAAGGAGAGGTTCGGAAGGCACGAGTCTCGTGGCAAAGGCGGAATCATCGAGTTTGAAGCAACCCTGCCGAATGACATCGTATATATTACCGATTGGAAGGCAACAGACGACAAAGGCAACGTATACCGTATGAGCATGGACAACGGCGACGGAGAGTATACCCGCGACAAAGACGGACGCGTGCAAATCAAGAGTGCTCTATTCATAAGCGGCCTCGAGAAGCAGCCGAAGGAGCTGACCATCACCTACGGCATTCAGGAACGTCAGTACCGCGACCTCAATTGGGAAGTTCCCATCCAGCTTGACAAGTAATGCCAGCTTTCGTGCGCTCTCTCTTTTTGCTATAATAGGGCAGAGAAAATTGAGGGAGTTGTGACGGAGGATGCAAGAGCTGTTTGACAAAATGAAGGAATACTTGAATATGGACACGGAAATTTCCTTTGAAGAGTTTGACGGTTACTATAAAAAGGTGACAGCGTTCCTGAACGACAACTGGACCGGCCTGGGCGAGGACGACACCATGCATATGCTGTTCATCCTAGACAACCTGAAGTCCAACGGGGAAGACCGTTCCAAGCGCAAGACCAAGGAAGCCAAGAAGTACGCCAAAATGGCACAGCGCTGCGAAATCTGGGCGACCGCTCTGATCAATCGTCTGCGTGAAGCAGGCCTGACCGACGAAGAAATCGGCAAGCGCTACGAAACGATTTACGAAGCCGTATAAGCAAATTGTGAAGCCGCATAAGCAAATTGCGAAGCGGTGTAGGCAAGATGCAAAGCAGTGTAAGCAAATAGCAAGGCAGTGTAAGCAAACCGAGGGGAAACCCCGGAAGCAACTGAGCGCACAAGAAGGCGGAGGATGCGGCAAGCATTCTCCGCTTTTTATAAAAAGCTGGTTGCGACCTCTAAGTTGAGCCTTTTAAGTTGAGCCCTTTTGAGTGGCTCCCTTTTGCTCGGACTCATGATAGACCTGTTCCCTTGAAATAAGCACATCCTATTGACAAAGAGCAGACAAAAATCTATAATTTTTAACTAATTTAAAATATTACGTAAGGACGAAAAGAAGCGTAGAAAAGGAAGAGTAGGAGCAAAGGCGACGCGCAGAGAGCCATCCCCCTGTGCTGAAAGGATGGACGTCAGCTTGCTGTGAAAATCACCTTGGAGCTGTGTTCTTGAAAGTTTCGCGGATGCGATTCGAGTAAAGGACAACGGAAGCCGCCACCGTTATCCGGCGGAGTCTCTAGATTTCACCGGAGACTCTCAAAGTCTGTTTTTCGCAAGGAAACAGAGAAGCTGAGTGGTACCGCGATGCCCTCGCCTCAGCCAGTCGTGCGCAATTTTTGCACAGCTGGCCGACGGCGGGGGCTTTCTTCTTTTCGAAAAAGAAACAGGGTGTGCACCAGGAGAGGAGCAAGACCATGAAAACAGTAAGTATGGAAGATATCATCGTTGCCAATCACGTACTGAAGGATGTGATCGCAAAAACGCCGCTGCAGCTAAACAAGCGGCTGTCGGAACGGTACGGCTGTCATGTGTATCTGAAACGAGAGGATTTGCAGGTAGTCCGTTCCTTCAAAATCAGAGGGGCGTACAATCTCATCCGCAATTTGTCCGACGAAGAACGCCAAAGGGGTGTCGTTTGCGCCAGCGCAGGCAACCATGCGCAGGGTGTGGCCTATTCCTGCCAACTGCTGCAGATTCGCGGCACGATTTTCATGCCGGCCACGACGCCCAGGCAGAAGGTAACACAGGTCAAGCTGTTTGGCGGAGACTACGTGGATGTTGTCTTGGGCGGAGACACGTTTGACGACTCGTTTGCGGAAGCCATGACATTTTGTCTGCAGGAAAACATGACCTTCGTCCACCCGTTTGACGATCCGTACGTAGTGGCCGGACAGGGGACGGTAGGGGCAGAGATCATGAACGACATGGACGAGCCTGTCGATTATGTCTTCATGAGCATCGGCGGCGGAGGGCTTGCCGCAGGTGTGGGAACGTATGTAAAAGGAATCAGCCCGTCCTCGCGGATCATCGGCGTGGAGCCTGCGGGAGCGGCTTCCATGACAGAAGCGCTGGCCCACGATGATGTGGTTACGCTTGACGAAATCGACAAGTTCGTGGATGGAGCGGCGGTCAAGCAGGTGGGACAGCTTACGCGGGAAATATGCAAGGAAGTGCTGGACGACATCGTGCTTGTTCCGGAGGGGAAGGTCTGCACGTCTATTTTGGAGATGTACAATGAAAATGCCATCGTCGTGGAACCAGCCGGAGCCCTGCCGATTGCGGCTCTTGATCTGTACCGGGAGCAAATCGCAGGGAAAAACGTCGTCTGCATCATCAGCGGCGGCAACAACGATATCGACCGGATGCAGGAGATCAAGGAACGCTCGCTGTTGTATGAGGGGCTGAAGCACTACTTCATCATCAACTTCCCGCAGCGTGCCGGAGCCTTGCGCGAGTTCATCGACGGGGTACTGGGGCCGCATGACGATATCACCCGGTTTGAGTACACAAAAAAGAACAACAAGGACAACGGCCCTGCACTGGTCGGGATCGAACTGAAGTCTCAGGAGGATTACGAGCCCTTGATCGATCGGATGAAAAAGCACGGCATCCGCTATGTGGAAATTACCCATGATCCGTATCTGTTTAATCTGCTGATCTAGGCCCGGGATGCCTGAAATTATGGTACAAACAATTGTTGTAATACAGTAAGGAATAGTCAAAAAAGTGCTAATACAGAGAAAACAGGAGCAAACAGAAGCGAGAGCGAGCAAGTCTGTGATAATACAGCATAATGTTTTATAACAAAGTTTTATAAAACAAGTGCTGTTATAATACAATAACCTCAACGAACAAAATCGGGGGGTTATGGTCATGACGCCAATCACAACGTTCTTTCGCAATCTCGAATCGAAATGCTGCGCAGCTTGCGGCCAAACGATGGTCGAGCAGGCCGAGTCTTATATGACAGAGTGCTTTGCTTGCCAGGAAAAGGCCACACACGATGCATACCTGTATTATCACACAAAGAAATAGGCAGCCCCGCGATAGCATATGAGGAGCAACTGCCATGTATATTGTATATAGAAAGAATTCAGCGCTTGCAAAGAAATGGATAGAGCAGCAGAGAAATGTCTCTGTCGACTCTATCCATCTTTTTTTCAAATCGGTTTGGGGAAGACAAGTCTTCTCGTTTTCGCTACCTTTTGTTCAAAACGACTTTTTCTGCCTGTTCCTTGACGTAATCGATCAAGCCGAGCTGAAAACCGCGATTTTCGAGCAGCCGTTTTGCTTCATACGTTCCCGAGTAATAAGCGAGTACGTGAGGATCAGTTTCCAGCACGTGGCGGCACGCTTCATCCTGCCACAGCTCCTGGTACCAGTCAGCCTGCTTGATCTTTTCGATAAGCTCTTCGTAGGGCGGCTCCGGCTTTTTCCACGGATTCAACCGGTGGAAAATTTCTGCCACGATCGCGACTACGACCAATATTCCGATTAAAAACATGCTAGAAGGCCCAGTTGCCGCCGCGGAACAGAGGCTCTCTCGTACCGTCGGCAGCAATACCGTCGATGTCCATTTCATCTGATCCAATCATGAAATCGACATGAGCCAGGCTGGTGTTGATGCCTCGCCTGTCCAGCTCCTCAGGCGACAGGCTGGTTCCTCCCTCGATGCAGACGGGGTAGGCATTCCCGATCGCGAGGTGGTTGGAGGCGTTTTCGTCAAAGAGCGTGGAGAAGAAGATCATATTTGACTGGGAAATCGGAGACTGATGCGGAACCAAGGCGACTTCCCCGAGATAATGGGAGCCTTCGTCCATCTCGATCAGCTGCTGCAATACTTCATAGCCCGTTTCCGCAGAGAAATCGACAATCCGACCGTTTTCAAAGGTGAGCGAAAAATTCTCGATCAGATTTCCGTTGTAGCTGATCGGCTTCGTGCTGCGTACGACACCGGAAACGCCCGTCTTCTTCGGAGCGGTGAAAACCTCTTCTGTCGGCATATTGGCCATGAAGGGGACCCCTTTGGCGTTTACGCCGCCTCCGCCGATCCAGATGTGAGATGTTGGCAGTTCGATCGTCAGGTCGGTACCCGGCGCCTTGTAGTGCAGGGCGTAGTACTGCTTCGCATTGAGATATTCGACTCTTTGGTTCAGATTCTCCTGATGTTCTCTCCAGGCCTGAACCGGATCGTCCTGATCGACGCGGGTAGCGCGGAAAATGGCCTGCCAGAGCGCCACGATTCGCTGCTGCTCGGGAAGGTCGGGGAAGACCATCGCCGCCCAGGCAGGGTTCGGTGCGGCGATCACGGACCAGCTCACCTGATCGCTCATCGTATAGCTGCGGAATTTGTTTAACGCTTGACCGGCTGACTTTTTCGCGGCAGCCAGACGCTCGGGGTGAACGCCCTTCAACAGATTCGGATCGGAATCGATGATGCTGAGAAAGGCCGCCCCTTCTTCTGCCATCGTTTCCATCCCTTTTGCTTTCCACAGCGGATACTCATGAAAGGCCTCGTCCGGTGCGAGATCGTACTTCATCCGTGTCAGCTCGTCATCGCGCCATTCCATATGTACGTCTTTTGCCCCTGCTTCGTACGCTTTTCGTGCAATTTTTCGCACCAGATCGGCGGAGGAAAGGGAAGCGGTGATCACCAGAGTCTGTCCAGGCTGCACATTTACGCCGACTTTTACCGCCAATGACGCATACCGGTCCAGCATGGTATCGAATGCATTCATGAAAAAACCTCCTCACAACAACGGATTCTCTTTTTCAGGGATCGCAGTGATGAATGAGCTTATTATAACAGAGCGTAAAGCTGGCATGCTCTTGAACTTGAGACTTCGCTTGCAATGAAAAGAATTTAGGGGCACTCTATGGAGAAAGAGGTGCAAGGGAAAAGGAGGAGCGGACATGTTTCACCCGCTTGTTTTTGACAATATCAAAGTGGTGCTGGAAGGAGCCGTGTACGACAGGGACTTTGAAGGCAGCATCACGATTATCGGGCGTTCGGACACCATGGATCTGGCGACGTTCCACAGGCAGTTTCAGATCGATTTTCGGCTGGCAGACGAATTCGGGGAGGCAAAGGGTGTCTTCGCCCAGATGCAGCTGCGTACGTCGCTTGCCGATATTGCGGCCGAACAGCTGGAGCAGCCTTTGACAGAGCATATCGGCTGTACGATCTGCATCCATTTTTTCATGACAGTCACCGATGTGCAGCGGGAGACAGAAGCCGTGGCGCAGATGCTGAATGATATCTGGGGGAATCGGCCGTACATAACGCAAACCATTAAAGCCAAGCTGGACGAGTATCAGCTCCACTGGCCGCCCAAACAGTACGAAAACCAGATCACACTCGACTTTCATCGCAAAATCGACGAGGGCAACATCGAGGATCTCCGCGGCTTGGTGGATCATACAATCGCATCGCTCACACAACTGCATGCCGTCCTTGCGAAAAGATCGTGAAGTAACTGTTTACAAGCAGAAAAACAGGCAGTATCATTTTGTTAACGCACTTTATTTTTAAGTTGACAAAATGGAGGCTATCATGAGAAACGAACGATTGAAATGGCTGGTGCTTTCTGCCATCTTTGCCGCTGTAACGGCTGTCTTTTCGCAAATTACGATTCCGCTGCCGCTTATTCCGATTACGGGTCAGACGCTGGCTGTCGGCTTTACCGCGACGATTCTGGGGAGCAGGTGGGGGACCGTAGCGATTCTCATCTACGTCCTGCTGGGTGCAGTAGGCCTTCCTGTATTCTCAGGTGCTAGCGGTGGACCACAGGTATTGGTGGACAAAACCGGCGGTTACATTTTTGGCTTTATTTTTACGGCTTTTGCCACTGGTCTCATTCTCGAAAAAACGCGTTTTACCTTTACATGGGCTCTGGTCGCCAATATTGTCGGCATGATTATTACGCTCATCTTCGGGTCGGTCCAGCTCAAGTACGTTCTGGACATTCCGTGGGACAAGGCTTTTGCCGGAGGAGCCGTACCATTCCTGCTGGTAGGTGTCGTCAAAGCCGTCCTGGCTGCCTGGATCGGCATCAAGGTGCGAGAGCGGCTCGTATCCTCAAATCTGCTTCAGGCACACAGCAGACCGCTATCCTGAAACAATCCAAATCGCTCGCCGAGTTCGGGCGATTTTTTTTATTGCCCGAATCCTTGTATCCACATTTTGATGGTTTACGGCAGTTCAGTCCATTGTCCGTGTCCTCGGTGGTTGCGAGACCTCCTCCGACAGCAACATCGACAGTCATTTCTCTCAGACATGGCACTCATGGTATAAACGGCCAGATTGGTTGGATACTACAAACAGTATTGGGAAAAACACGACTGAGAATGGGGGAATGATCGTGAATATAACCACCATACCTGGCCCAAAAGGACTGCCGATCTCGGGCAACCTGCTCGCCTTTCGCCGGGACCCGCTCCGCTTCCTGCGCGAAGCTGCGAAAGAACACGGCGATGTGGCCCACTTTCGCTTTGGCCCCTCGCGGCATGTGTATTTGATCAGCAATCCGGACATGATCAAGGAAATTCTGGTGAGCAAGCAGGCCCATTTTCGCAAAGGAAAAGGCTTGCAGGTCGCCCGGGCGGTCGTCGGTGACGGCATCCTCACCAGCGAAGGACAGAAGCACATACGCCAGCGCAGGCTGATGCAGCCGGCATTCCACCGCGAGCGGATCGCGACCTACGGCGAGTCCATGGTCCAGCAGGCGATAAGCTTGATGGATGACTGGAAAGCAGGAGATGTACGCGATGTGCATGAAGACATGATGAAAGTGACGCTGGCGATTATCACAGAGACGATGTTTGGCAAAGGTCTCAAGGAAGGCGCCGACCAGATCGCCAGGGCCATCGATGTGGGCCTGAAATACGTCTCGACGAAAGCGTCGTCCTTCATCGACATTCCGCTCACCGTTCCGACCTCAAGCAACCGGCAGTTCCGCGAGTCAGCCGAGCTGCTCGACAAGACGATTTACAACATCATCGAAGAGCGCCGCCGTGAAGGAGATCAGGGGCGCACTGACCTATTGGCGATGCTGCTGGCGGCAAGAGATGAGGATGACGGCAAAGGAATGACGGATGAGCAGGTAAGAGACGAAGTCATGACCATCTTTGTCGCAGGCCATGAGACGACAGCCAACACGATGTCCTGGATCTGGTATCTGCTGGCGACCAACCCTGAGGCGGAAAAAAAGCTCTGGGCCGAGCTGGACGCGGTGTTGGGAGGACGGCTGCCCACGGTAGAGGATATTCCGAATCTGAAGTATGTAAACCAGATTATCAGCGAAACGCTGCGCTTGTACCCGGCGGCTTGGACGATCAACCGGGAAGTCGCCGAAGAAGTGGAGATCGGGGGGCATACGTACAAGCCCGGAGATACGCTCATGATGAGCCAGTACGTCATGCACAGAAGCGAGAAGTACTACGACAGGCCGGAGGATTTCATCCCGGAACGGTTTGAGGGGGACTTGCTGAAGCGTATCCCGCAATACGCCTACTTTCCGTTTGGCGGAGGTCCGCGCATCTGTATCGGGAACAACTTTGCCCTGATGGAAGCCGCGCTGCTGCTCGCTACGTTCGCACAGAAGTATCGCTTTCAGCTCGCCGACCCGGGCAAGCCCGTGGAAGCGGAGCCGCTTGTCACCCTTCGCCCGAAAGGCGGTCTGATGATGAGGCTGGAGGCGCGGTCGCAATAACGAAAGGGCACAGAAAAAGACACGGACCATTGACGGTTCGTGTCTTTTTGCATAAAAAAAAGGCATCTGCCCACCATTTTTGCAATTTCCGCTAAGGTGTTAGATACCGAACTGGGGTTATTTATCACTGAAAGCAACATGCTATACAAGATAATCTACCAGACAATTATAAAGGATATATTAACTGAGAATAAATCTATATAAATTAAGATTGGAAAAAGGGGATCGTAAAGGAAAAAGAGCTCCCCCTCCCCAGCTCGCTGCTGACGGAAATCGAACCGCCGTGTCGCTGGACGATGCTTTGGCAGATCGTCAGGCCCAGGCCGGTTCCGCCATTGTTGCGATTGCGCGATTTTTCCGCGCGGTAAAACTTGGTGAAGATTTTGGTCAAATCCTCCTGCGAGATGCCTTCACCCTTGTCGATCACGGAAAAGAGCACATGCCCCTCCCGCTGGTCGCAGGTGAGCAGGATCGATCCGTTCGGCTTGTTGTAGTAAATGGCGTTGTTTAACAGATTTTCCAGTACGCGGCGGAGCTTGGTCTCGTCCGCCTCGATGTACAGATCATTGGAGATGCGCAGCTTCCACTGGAGTGTTAGTCCCGATTCCTTGATCTTGACCAGGTAGTCCTCAATGATTCCTTTTGCAAAGCTCTTGACGTGGATGCGGCTCAGGTTCAGCTTCAGCTCCGTACTTTGCTGGGTAAAGTCCTGCAGTTCGTCGAGCAGCTTGTCGAGATCGTCCGTCTTCTGTTCGATCTTTTTCATCTGCTTCTTGATCCGTTCCAGATCGGTTACCCGCCCTGAGGCGATGTAGGAGGCGTATCCTTTGATTGTTGTCAGCGGTGTCCGGAAATCGTGAGCGATCGCGGAAATCAGCTCGGATTGACGCTCTTCGGAAAACCGGAGCTGATCGACCATGTCGGAGAAGTAGCGAAACAGACGGCCAAATTCGTCTTCTGAATGGTACGTAAACGAAACCAGCCGTTTTCCTTCGCGAATTTCCTGCGTTACGCGGGACAGCTCGTTTACCGGCCGGTGAATCCAGCGGACGAAGAAGCCGAGCAGGACAAGTCCGACCAGGGCAATGCTCCCGTAGATGTACCAGAGCATCATGCTGACCCCTTTTGTTGCCATAATATCGGAGTCATCTGTGTAGAAGTAGATGATGGTTTCGCCTTTTTTCGGCGGTTCGTGTTGAAAATGGTATTCCGCCACAACCTTCAGATCGGTATTTTCCTTTTTTATTTTCCTCGGCGGATTTTTCAAATTGTATGCCTGGGATGTCTTGATGAAGATCGTGTTGCCGTTGGCGTCCTTGACTAACATTTTGTATACCAAATCCTCCGGCAACTGCTTTTCCAACTCGCTGCGGTCTGTCGGGTCCTTGAAATTGCTGGCGCTGAGCAGCTGATTGACGCGAACCTTTTCAGCCGTTTCCTTTTCATAGCGATATTGATTGTGGCGATCCGTTTTCAGTTGAACGACAATAATATCCTCGAAGACAAACTTGAAAACGAACAGGTTCAGCGCAATCAGTGCGAAGAACGAGAGGAACAGCTTGTTGCGGATGCTCATCTACACCTTCTCCCCGATGAAAACGTAACCCGTCCCCCACTGCGTTTTGATGTACTGCCGCTCCCGTTCCAGCTTTTCCCGCAAATTTTTGATATGAACCGTCACAGTATTGAGGGAGCCGTAGCCGTATCCCCATACCCGGTCGTAAATTTGTTCGCGGGTAAACACAATGCCGGCATTTTCGGCCAGAAAGGTGAGCAACTGAAATTCTTTGGTGGAAAGGTCAATTTTTTCTTCATTTACATACACCGAGTACGTTTCCTTGTGGATTTCCAGTCCTTTAAATTTCAAAACGGTAATGGAGGAGCCGGATGGGTCCTTTTCGCTGTGCTCTTCGGTATGCTTGCGAATCCGCTCGTACCTTCTCAGATGCGCCCGGATGCGGGCGAGCAGCTCTTCCGTGTCGAATGGCTTCGTGATATAGTCATCGGCGCCGATTTCAAAACCGACGACTTTGTCGACCGCTTTTCCTTTCGCACTGAGAAACAGGATCGGCAGGTCCGATTCGCGGCGAATTTGCGAGCACAGCTCATAGCCGCTCATATTCGGCATCATGATGTCCAAAAGAATCAAATTGGGCTTCAAGCCTTGCTTCAACAAAGTAAGGGCATGCTCCCCGCTCTCTGAAAAAGTGACCTCATACCCTTCGTTTTCCAAAATATCTTCAAGAAGCTCTATGATTTCCTGATTGTCGTCTACAAGCAAAATATGGTCTTTCACAGGTACTCCCCCAGTAACCTCAAATCTCCTGAATATTTGTATTCTCTCCTATCATAACACGGTTTGACTGGTGAAGGACAAAGAAACCAAACGTTACCAGCGTGTTCCGGCAGGAAAAAGGACATATAATGAAGAATAGCGGGTGTTACTTCCTATTGACACCAGGTACTAAATTTCGTCAGAAAAAGCCAGAGACCTAACGTCCCTGGCTTTCATTTTTGGTGCGCCCAGCATGGGCGATAGCTATAGGGTGAAAGTCCCGAACGGGGGTTGGCTGTACCAACCGTTAGCTCAAGGCAAGGGTGTCGACCGCGAGGTCGAATCTGAAGGAAGCCGGCGGCAAAATCCCGACCTGAGGTACACGAACCCAATTTGAGGCTGTTGTATCCGGGCGAGTCTGCCAAACAAGACAAAGCCCCATACAGCCAAGGGATACAGTAGTAAACTTGGGCAGGTACATGGGATGAAAGTTATCGTTCTTACCTGGGGAGGTCTGCATGAAACGCCTTCAACTGTTGGTAACCGTCTCCGTAAGGAGACGCTGAACATGCAGAAGTCAGCAGAGGCCATAGTACCCGAGTAGAGGACGCTTGAATGGGGAAGGGCCGAACATCAAGTCAGCATGCGATCCATGTCTTTTGATACGGTACGTCGAAGCAGAATTCTGTCAAGGAACTACTTTTGAAGAGCAGGGGTGAAGCCCCGAGGGTACAAAAGAGGGCTGAGTATCGTACAGCAAGCACGGAGTCCGCATGTGCGAAGGAAGGAACATCATTATGGATTTGCTGGAAAAAGTCTTATCACGGGAAAACTTACGGATGGCACTCCAACGAGTGGAGGAAAACAAAGGTGTCGGTGGAGTCGATGGTGTTTCAACCGAACAACTACGCGATTATCTACGTGAACACTGGCAAGCCATCCGCGAGAAGATGGAAAGGGGAACCTATAGACCTTCACCTGTTCGCAGAGTCGAAATCCCGAAACCTGACGGTGGTGTAAGGTTATTAGGCATTCCCACCGTGGTAGACCGCTTTATTCAGCAGGCCATCCTCCAAGTGTTAACGCCGATCTTCGACCCCACCTTCTCGGAATCTAGCTATGGGTTCCGTCCAAAACGTAGCGCTCACATGGCAGTAAGGAAAGCGCAAGCGTATATCTCCGAAGGATATCGTTTCGTGGTGGACATCGATCTAGAGAAATTCTTTGATCGCGTAAATCATGATATTCTAATGAGCCGTGTGGCTCGAAAAGTTCAGGACAAGAGAATTTTAAGACTGATTCGTTCCTACTTGAATGCGGGGATCATGATAAATGGCGTCTGTACAACATCAAGTGAAGGAACACCGCAAGGTGGGCCGTTAAGCCCACTTTTGGCAAATATCCTACTTGATGATTTGGACAAGGAACTCGAAAAGAGAGGCCACCGTTTCTGCCGCTACGCAGACGATTGTAATATCTACGTGAAAACAAAACGGGCAGGGGAACGAGTAAAGAAGAGTATTCAAAACCACTTGGAGAAGGTACTAAGGCTAAAAGTAAATGAGGAGAAAAGCGCGATAGACCGACCATGGAAACGAAAATTCTTGGGCTTTAGTTTTACCTTTGCAAAACAGACAAGGATTCGCATCCACCCCAAATCCCTCCTCAAGCTAAAAGAGAAAATCCGCACGATCACGAATCCGGTGTGGAGCATCTCGATGGAGAAGCGGATTGAAAGAATAAATCAGTACCTCATGGGCTGGATTGGATATTTCGCCCTTGCAGACGCGAAGGGCATTCTACAATCCATTGAGGAATGGACAAGGCGCAGGCTCCGTCTTTGTTTGTGGATGCAGTGGAAACGCGTGAGAACCAGATATCGAGAACTTCGTTCTCTTGGCATATCTCACGTAAAAGCCATTGAAATTGCAAATACCCGCAAGGGTGCATGGCGTACCACAAAATCTCCGCATATACACAAAGCCCTCGGCATTGCCTACTGGCAACAACAAGGGCTGAAAAGCTTAGTGCAACGATATTCTCAAATTCGTCAAGCTTGGTGAACCGCCGTATACCGAACGGTACGTACGGTGGTGTGAGAGGACGGGGGTTAGTCGCCCCCTCCTACTCGATTGCTTGCACTTACTTGCTAGGCTGCGCTTCCGGCTGTTGTTCCGGCTGTGGCACTGTATGTGTCTCAACTGGTGTCTCAGCTGCAGCTGCTGCCTGCTGCCCAGGCTGTTGCTCTGGTTGAGCTGCCTCGGGCGCTTTCGCTTGTTGTTCTGGTTGTGCTTCAGGCAAGGAAGCCGCTTGTACCGCTTTCTTGGCTGGAGGAGTGTCGGTGGCTTTCGCCTGGAGTGCCGGAGCAGCGATTCGCTTGGCTCCTACATAGCGTTTGCTCCAGTAGTAAGGGTCGCTCAATTTGGTATTGACGACGCCTCTGCCAGATTCCGAGTGCACAAACGTGTCATTGCCGATGTAGATTCCTACGTGGGAAATGCTTCTTCCATTCGTCTTGAAGAAGACGAGGTCGCCGGGCTGCAAATCTTTGCGGCTAACCGGTTGGCCGACTTGGTACTGAGAAGAAGAATTGTGAGGCAAATCTACACCTAGCGCATCAAACACATAGCGTGTAAAACCGGAGCAGTCAAAGCCCTTTTTCGTGGTACCGGAAGACTTGTAAGGGACACCGTACAGATCATTGACGACATTCATCAGGGGGGTTCCCTCCTGAGCATGCGCCGCACTGGCACCCATCGCAAGCAACCCGGCAATAAGCAAAGAAACTACTGTCTTGCGCAAAAGATACTGCTCCTCTCCTGAGCCTACGAGGTTAGCTGAAGGGTTCGGTCGAAAGGAATTCCCTAGACTGCGAGAGCGCAGCCATTCACCCCAAAGATAATGGGTCCCCCGTTTCCGCATAGCGGAACTCGGCTATTTTTCGATGTTTTTTTACACGCACCTCCACACAATTCAACACTTGTCCCACTTTTCCTTTTTATACCCATGCTTGTTCACGATTTCGTCACAATATTTTGTCATAAGCTGTAACGTTTCGGCAGTACCGTGCAAGCGATGTTTTTCTTCTATAAGTAATGGAAACGATGTGTCGGACTCTCCCGCTACAAGACGGCTTCACCCCACGCCGGAAAAGGGCTGAACCTAATCAGGAGGGACCCTTGTCCGATTGGGGGACGACACTTTATCCGTCCAGGGACGGAGGCAAAAACCAACCGCTCGCCCGTTATGTCGAACACTGGCCCCGTCTAGAATAAAGGCATAAGGTTGACACACCAACAAATAGTCGATTGGAGGGAAGCATTTCATGAGTGAGCGGTCTGGCAAGGTGCTCCTTGGACTCGCATTGCTGCTGACCGGAGGGTTTGTCTTATTGGACCAACTCGGCATCGACGGCGGCGATTTCCTCGGTGTGCTGATCCCCGGGCTGATCATGTTATACGGAGCCCGTAAAGTGATTGGCAGTTCCGGTTCCCGCTTCTGGGGGATACTGATCTTTCTGTTCGGGCTGTTAATGTTGATCGGCAAGCTGCATTTACTGTTCAATGTCGTACTGGCTATCGGAGTGATTTACCTCGGGTACCGCTTTATCCGACGCAGTGACAAGACGCATGATTCCATGCCAACAGTATGGGAGAGGCAGTGGGCAAGGCAGGTATTGAAAGAGGATACTCTGGACAGCTGGGAGCACAGAATAGCCAAGAAGCAACAACCTTGATATCGATGACAAGTGATGAAACAAACCTGAAAAGTGCAAGGTACATGACAATCAAATTTCTTGTGATATGATAAGGAGGACTAAAAAATGGGTATTTTTAAACGACTGCGTGACTTGACGGTGGCTTCTGTGAATGACGCTTTGGATTCAATGGAAGATCCGGTGGTTATGCTCAATCAGTACATGCGTGACATGGAAGTGGAGATCGGACAAGTAGAAGTGGCAGTAGCCAAGCAAGTGGCCCTGGAGAAGAAATTCCACCAGCAATGGGAAGAGGCAGTGGCGCTTGCGGAAAAACGCGATCGTCAAGTAAAGCTGGCGCTGACCGAAGGGGAAGACCTGCTCGCGCGCCGGGCTTTGGCCGACAAGAAGCAATACGAACTGCGTGCCCAAGAATACGAAGCCCTTTATCTGACAGCATCGGAAGCCGCTCAGCAAATGCGCGAGAAGCTGGCCGAGCTGAAAGAAGAATTTTATAAAATGAGAGCGAAAAAATTCACTCTGATGGCAAGAGCGCAAGTAGCGAAAACGCAAAAACAAGTGAACCATGCAATTGTCGGCATGGGCAATCAATCTGCCGGCAAAGGCTTTTCCCGGATGGAAGAAAAAGTGCTGCGGATGGAAGCGGAAGCCAATCTGAGCGGCCAGTGGCGCCAGACCAGCGCTGGTTTGGAGCAAGCTCTCGAGTCCCTTGAAAAGAATGATCTGGATGAGGAGCTGGCCCAAATCAAAGCGTCTTTGCAAAGCAAAAAGGATGCCGAGCCTGCGAAAGTTCAGGAGTAACGACAGGAATCAGGCATCTCGTGTAGAATAGGAAGTGGCAACCAGGCAGCCTGTCCAAGCAGGCTGCTTTTCCCCTAGGAGGTTCTATCCTTGGCAGACTTTATGGTCTTTTTACGTCGATTTTTTGCGGAGCCAGGACGTGTAGGAAGCATCATTCCCAGCTCTCGTTTTTTATGCGAAAAGATGCTGTGCAGCGTGGACTGGAATCAGTCTGACGTGATTATAGAACTGGGGCCTGGAACAGGCGCCTTTACGGAAAGCATTCTAAAGAAAAAAAGGCTCGATACCAAATACATTTTGGTGGAGAGAGATCCGTTGTTTCGCGAAATGCTGACTCGCCGATTTCCCGGCATCACGATGTGGGATGAGGCACTGAAGCTGCAAGAGTACATGAGTAAGGCCGGGATTGGCAAGGCTGATGCCATTATCTCCGGACTTCCGTTTGCCAACTTTCCCGCGGAATTGCGGACGGGGATCTTGGATGAAGTCCAGTCTGCCCTTGCTCCGGGTGGCCTGTTCATCACGTTTCAATACTCCCTCCAACTGAAAGCTGAGCTGCAGACGCGCTTTCAGCGGGTAGAAACCACATTTACGCCGTTGAATATTCCGCCTGCGTTTATTTATACTTGCCGTGACGGAAGTGTAGGAAATTAGCCGACATGGGGCGTAAGAGAGGAGACCTTTGTGAAATTGTCCCGCTTACAAAAAATGACGGTCGGTGTCTTGATCATTTTGACAGGAATTGGCCTTTTTCTTGACAGCTTGCATATAATCACGTTTGGCCTCTTTGATTTGTGGCCGATGGTTCTCGTGTATTTCGGCGTACAGATGTGGGGAAATCACAAGCGTGTTCGGGGAGGCCTGCTGGCCGGGCTCGGCATCATGATTGCTTTGGACATGTGGCTTCATATCGGCATGGATGATCTGTTCCAGCTTGTAATCCCGCTTTTGTTCATTTACTTTGGATTTCGGCTGATCCGTGGGCGTTCGGCTGACAAAGGAATCCGGCCGACAATACCGGAGGCTGCCGAAGCAGCCGATGCTGATCCGAATTTTGCTTCAGCGGAAGATACGGCAACAGGCAAACAATCAGGGCATTGGAGACAGAAAGCGGGATACCGCAATCCATTTGGAACGGAAAGAAGCAGATGGACTGCTTCATCCGCGGGCCCTGGCAGCATTTTGTCGCCCAAAGATTCCCGCAGTTCGCTGATCGGTGATTTTCACTTGACATCCGGCCGCTTTGAGCTAAGCCAGTTGCATATCTGGCACGGAGTCGGGAATGTTGTCATAGATCTGTCCCGGGCGATGCTGATGGATGATGAAGCGTTTCTGATAGTCGACGGTTGGGTGGGGGACGTCACTATTTACGTTCCGGTAGACATGCCAGTAGCCGTATCTGCGGAGGTGCGCATCGGCGATCTGGAAGTGTTTGGCCATAGGCAGGGGGGCATCAATCGCAGCGTGATGATCCGCTCCGAACAGTACGAACAGGAAGCGCAAAAAATCCATGTACAGATTTCGCTGCTCGTCGGCGATGTTAAAGTCAAGTACATTTAGGGGGTACTGACAAATGCGACGACAGCGGTTGGCAAGTATCCAATGGCAGTACGTGCGCTACGGTTTGCTGCTGGCCGTAGGAGCGGTTACCGCCTCCTTTTTGTGCAGTTTGATTCTGTATTGCGTGGTGGCCGGGGACCCGGACGTCACGAGATGGCTTGCGACCTACCTGCATCTCTATTTGCCGGAGAAGCTGGATTGGAAAACACAACTGGCCTCGTTTGCATTCGCGATCCTGACAGCAAGTGTCGTCGGGTTGGTCGGAGGCTACATTTTCGGGAATTTGCTGAAAAAGAGACTGCAGGTGCTTTGGGAGGCAGCCACCAGCCTGGGGCGCGGCATATTGTCTTCGCGCGTCCCTGAGCTGGGCGAGGACGAGATCGGTGAACTGGGCTGGCAGCTGAACCGTCTGGCGGCCCAGTGGGAAGAACAGGTCGCTTCCCTGCAACGGCTGTCCAATCACAACGCCGCTTTGGCGGAACAATTGAAGCATACAGCGGTCACCGAAGAGCGGCAGCGACTGGCCCGCGAGCTGCACGACGCGGTCAGCCAGCAGTTGTTTGCCATCGCGATGACCACTGCAGCCTTAAAAAGACTGATCGAAAAAAATCCGCAGCGAGCTGCCCAGCAGATCGAGCTGGTGGAAGAAATGGCCGCGGCTGCGCAGGCGGAGATGAGGGCGCTCCTGCTGCACCTCCGCCCGGCGACTTTGCAGAACAAGGCACTGAAGGAAGCCATTGAAGATCTGCTGGAAGAGCTGACCCGCAAAAATGCGATGGAAATTAGCTGGGAGATCGAAGAAGTGGACAACCTGCCGAGCGGAATCGAGGACCATCTGTTCCGCATTTTGCAGGAATCACTCTCCAACACGCTCCGGCATGCCCGTGCCAACCACATCGCGGTCAAGCTGTTTACGCTGAAGGGGCAAGTCAGGCTGCGCATCGTAGACGATGGCGTCGGCTTTGATCCGGAGGGAGAGAAGCTGACTTCGTACGGATTGAGAAGCATGCGGGAGCGGGTGGCAGAGCTCGGCGGCTCGCTGGATATTTACTCGGCAGTCGGAAAAGGGACGCAGATCGAGGTGCGCATCCCGATCATGCTGCAAGCGGAAATGGAAGGGAGAGAGCTGACATGATACGCGTATTGCTCGTGGACGATCATGAAATGGTGCGAATGGGATTGGCTGCTTATCTGTCTACTGAAGACGACATTGAAGTAGTAGCCGAAGCATCCAGCGGTGAAGAAGGAGTGAAGCTGGCTGTCGAGCTGCAGCCGGACGTGGTTTTGATGGACCTCGTGATGGAGGGGATCGGCGGCGTGGAAGCGACCAGGCGGGTACGTGAAACCTGCCCCGCTAGCAAAGTCATCGTCTTGACCAGCTTCATTGATGATGAAAAGGTATATCCCGTCATTGAGGCAGGAGCGTTCAGTTATCTCTTGAAAACCTCGCGTGCAGCCGAAATTGCCCGGGCGATCCGGGCGGCAGCCGCAGGCGAGCCGGTCCTGGAGTCTCGCGTCGCCGGCAAAATCATGGCCCGCTTCCGTCATGGACAAGAAGCGCAGCCGCATGAACAGTTGACGCCGCGCGAGCTGGAAGTATTGAAGCTGATCGGCCAAGGCAAGTCCAACCAGGAGATTGCGGACGAACTGATCATCGGCATCAAGACCGTGAAGACCCACGTCAGCAACATCCTGTCCAAGCTGGGCGTCGAGGACCGCACACAGGCGGCCATCTACGTACATACGCATCATCTGGATTAGTTGCTTGCCCTTCTCCTCTATTTCCATAGGCTATCCCGTTTTCCGCTAATTCGGACTCACCCCCTTGGGTGAGTTTTTTTGCTTGAATTTGGCAATCATAGAATGTAGAAGATGCGGAAAGGAGAACGGGCTATGAGGCACAAACCGCGTACACGCTCCAGGATGATGGCTGCCGATCAGGGTGTCGACATTGTCGGCGATGTCCATGCTTGTTACGACGAGTTTATGGAACTCTTGCAGCGCTTGGGATATGAACGTTGTCACGACGGGACCCACCGGCATCCTGAGGGCCGGAAGCTCCTTTCTCTCGGAGACATTACAAGCCGCGGGCCACAATCGATCAAGATGCTGCAGTTTTTCATCCGGCATGTGGCAGCGGGCCTGGCGGAGATGGTGGACAGCAACCACGGGTGGAAAATTGCCCGCTGGCTGGATGGACGCCCTGTCATGCTGGCGCATGGTGACGAGAAGGTAGCTGACGAGTTTCAAATATTCGAACGGGAGTACGGGGCCAGGAGGGCCGATCAATTAAAGGAGCAGAGCAGGAGACTCCTGTTTTCCTCCCCTTCGCACATGATGGTGCACTATCAGGGACGGCTAGTCCTCGTTGCGGTTCACGCGGGGATACGCGATGATTACATCGGAAAAGAATCTCCTTCCATCCAGAGCTATTGTCGGTACGGAGATGTAGCCGGGACAGGGGCCGACGGGAGACCGATCCGCAGGGATTGGGCAGCCGAACGGGTAAAAGCCGAGCCGCTTATCGTCTGGGGACATGATCCTCGTCCCGAGCCGGAAAGAAAGAATGGCACGCTCAATATCGACCAGGGATGCGTGTTTGGAGGGATGCTTACCGCCTATCGCTTCCCGGAGGACGAGATTGTGAGCGTACCAGCACGTGAAAACTACTCAGGCTTGGCAGAAACGCCGTTGACACGCTATTTGGCCGAGTTTGGATGAGTCACACTCTCCAATCGGCTGAAGTTGACCCGGGTGAGGCGGCTGTCTCCCCCTGCTCCTTTGCCGGGGGGCTGCTTTGACCGTTTCGCTTGCGGAGCAAGGTGACCTGCTGCATCGTATTTTTGGCAGTCGAGTGGATGCCGACAGCGGCCAGAGCAGCCGTCCCGCCTTCCAGCAAGGCAATTCGCCAGTCGAATCCCGTGCTGTAGATCCATTGATTGACCATGTAAAGACCGAGGATGAGCACCATGGCGACCCAACCGCGCAGCTTTTTTGGTATGCGGAGAAAATCCGACATGCTTGCAGCGGCGGCCAAAGCCAGCGCAATGATCAGACCGAGGTCAAAACCCATCAGAATCCCTCCTTGCTCAAGGTGTGCGCAATTTTTCGAACAGCCGTTTCAGGATGACCGCTTCCGCCCACAGAGGCAGCGGTTTATCCGGCTCATGGCGCCAATCTTCGTTTGTAAGCAAGCCTTCTTTAAACATCCAATCTATCGCTTCTTGCTTCCATTCAGGCACGTTTGCTCCTCCTCCGTCTCCTGGATTTGTCTGGGTTGGCGGCTTGTATGGACGGTTGGTGTATTCGCAAAAGGAACGGACCACGCCCTCTGCGAGCTCTCGCCAATCCCGGTCCAATTTTTCCGCATCCAGCGGATTGTCGGCGAAGCCGTATTCGATAATCACTGTCTCCACACTGCCGGTCTCCCGGTGCATGAAGTAGTAGTCTTTGCTCGGGTTGTTGGGGAGTGTGCGGGTAAAGATGCGGCGGCCCGGCATCCCTTCTGCTTCCAGGTCATCGAGGATCAGACGGGGAAATGTAGGGGAGGAGTAAATCGAGTAAATAACCTCCGCACCCCGTCCTCCACCGGCATTGACGTGGTTGGAGATACAATAGCGGGCACCGCTGTTTCTGACCAGAGTGGCGCGATCATCGCTCGTCAGGGTGGTATCGCCGGTTCGGGTGATGGCAACAGGAATGTTCAGGGTCTGAAATCTCGAGTATTGGTAAAGGGAAATCTGCAAATTTTTCTCTTTTTCTGTAAAGAGCTGATTGGAGCCGCCGCCCGGATCGATCCCGCCATGCCCCGGGTCTATCACCAAAATGGGGGTCATATAAAGTCACCTCCTGTTTCAGCATATGCGAAAAGGTGCGAACATGCCGAAGGACAGTTCGCTCATTTTCCCCGGGCGGCGATGTACAGAGCACGCAGTTGTGGTACAATAGGAGAGATTTAATTCCCAAAAGAGGATGGTAATGTATTGATGGCTTGGTACAACTGGGTAATCCCGATCGTGACATTGATTATCGGCCTTGCCGGAGGATTTTTCGGCGGCACGTACTATCTGCGCAAGCAGGTGGAAAATATGCAGATGGATGACAAACAATTACAAGCGATGGCTCGTTCCATGGGCGTTAACCTGAATCAAAAACAACTGAAGCAAATGAGCCGCAACATGAAAAACATGAAGATGCCTAAAAAGTTTGGCAAGTAATTGGCAAAGGGGATGTCGACATGGGTCCGACCCGTCTGCGTTATACGATGATCGGCTTCATTGTCGGCGTCGTCGTTGTTTATTTAAAAGGGCTTCCGATCAGTGAAGGAGTTCGCTTTGCTTTTCCTTTTTACGGAGCGGGGCTTGGTTTGTTGATTGACGGCATCATCTTGCGCCTAAAGCAGCGCAAGGGGAAAAATGAGTAGCCGTAAAAGAGCTGACAGGAGCATACGCAGTACAAAAAATGGATAGAGCAGCCAGAGATTTCTCGGCTGCCCTATCCATTTTTCAGCTTGTAAAGAACAACTCATAGACCATCTTGGTAATCAAGGTGATGGACACCAGCAAAAACAAGGGACGAACGTAGCGCACACCTGTTTTGATCGCAACACGGGCACCCAGCGTGGCCCCCAGGAGCATCGCCACACCCATGGTCAGCCCGGTAATGAAAATCACTTTGCCCTCCAGCATAAAGACCAGCAGAGCCGCGATGTTGCTGGCCAGGTTCAGGATGCGCCCATTGCCGGCGGCTATGACAAAATCATAGCCAAAGAGAAGAACCATCAGAAAGACGAAAAACGATCCGGTGCCGGGTCCGAAAAAGCCGTCGTAAAAGCCGATCAAAAACGTGACCGGAATCCCCAGACCGAGCGTAAACTTGGTGTATCCCTTAAACGTGGTGTTTTCGCCAAACCGCTTGTTCAGCAGGGTATAGACAAAAATTGCGGCCATCATGATGATGACCAGCACCTTGAGAAATTCTTGCGGGACAAACAGTACTGTTTTCGCCCCGAAATAGGCGCCCACAAGCGAAACGGGGAACAGGATCGCCATCAGTTTCTTGTCAAATTTACCCATGCGAATAAAGGTGACGGAGCTGGTGGCCGAGGAGATGGTGCCTGCCAGCTTGTTTGTTCCCAAAGCCAAATACGGCGGAATGCCAAGCCCAAGCAGTGCAGGGAGCGAAATTAAGCCTCCACCGCCCACGGTACTGTCGATAAAGGCAGCGACAAAACCAAAAAAGGCAAGAAACAGAATCGTTGATAAGTCCAAGTCCATAGAAGATCACCTTGCTTGTTGAATTGGGTTCATGAATAATCCAAGTCTAGCACGGCTTTTGTACATTGCAAGATACTATTTACTGATATAGGGGGATTTTGAAGATTACGATACTTAGCATACCGATTTGTTGTAAAAGTGAGCGGTTTGCATTATAATAAAAAGCGAGCTTGAACTACATACCATTGAGGAGGAATGTTATCATGGCACATCAACTTCCTGAACTGCCTTACGCACACAATGCGTTGGAGCCTCACATCGACGCGCAAACCATGGAGATCCACCACGGACGCCACCATGCTACTTATGTAAACAACCTGAACGCTGCATTGGAAGGCCACGCTGACCTGCAAGCGAAATCTGTAGAAGAGCTGATCAGCAACCTGGATGCATTGCCAGAAGCGATCCGCACTGCTGTACGCAACAACGGCGGCGGTCATGCGAACCACGCTCTGTTCTGGCAAATCCTGAGCCCGAACGGCGGCGGAGCACCTGCTGGAGCACTGGCAGATGCGATCAACGCAGCATTCGGCAGCTTTGACAACTTCAAAGCTGAATTCGCGAAAGCGGCAACTACCCGTTTCGGTTCCGGTTGGGCATGGCTGATCGTAGATGGCGGCAAATTGGCCATCACCTCCACTCCAAACCAAGACAGCCCGATCATGGAAGGCAAAACGCCAATCCTCGGTCTGGACGTTTGGGAGCATGCTTACTACCTGAAGTATCAAAACAAACGCCCTGACTACATCGGTGCATTCTGGAACGTTGTAAACTGGGACGAAGTCAGCAAGCGCTTTGAAGCTGCCCGCTAAGCGGAAATCAACGCGATAGCATTACTGCTTACGAACAAAAGGCATGTCGGACAAACCGGCATGCCTTTTTTGTTTGTTTCCTCGCCTTCGCAACGAAACGTCAACTGCCATCGTCTTAGCCATAGGAATAGAAAAAATAAGCGAAAAGGGTCGTTGATCACCGTGGATAAAATGTTGAAGCAGGTAGGGATTGCGCTGGGGCTATTGCTGGTGGTGGTGGGTTCAGTGGTTGCTGCGGGCAAAATGCTGCCAGGCGAGTCGCCGCAGGCAGAAAAGCAAATCGACATCGCAGGAACCGTCACCGCTGTCATCACCGGACCGATCGGGGGGCAGCCGGATCAATCAGCAGATCCGAGCGCGTCTGTATCGAGCAAGGACACTCCCAATGGTATCGATCCGGCTCAGCCGACCGGGATTGTCGCGATCATGGTTGAGGCGGATTCCCAAAGCGGCAAAACGCCCTATGATAAAGCCTCTGTCTCTCTCCGAAAGTCGCCGGAGCTGCTGAAAAAGCAAGGGGATTCGCTCGTGCCGGCGACATTGGATGACTTGCGGGAGGGAACCAGGGTGGAGGTTTCTTTCGACGGGCCTGTCGCCGAATCCTACCCCGTACAGGCGACCGCAGGGATGATCGTCATCGTGGAATAGAAAAGCAAATCAAACATGCCGGGACAGTTGATCGATTTGACACTTGGTCTCTGTCGGAAAGCGGCCTGCAAAGGAAAGGATAGAAAGTATGGAAGGAATGAGATATAATACTTACTAAAGGTAATTAAGTGTACAAAAGGAAGGTGTCTTGCACCATGAAAATGCCATCGCTTTTCCTCGCTCATGGAGCGCCGCTGCTTGCGATTGAGCGGAATCAATATACGGAAGCACTGAAGCAACTGGGGGAGGAACTGCCTCGTCCGAGGGCCATCCTGATTTTTTCCGCCCACTGGGAGAGCCGCGTTCAGGCTGTCGGGACGACAAAGCTCAACGCTACCATCCACGATTTTGGCGGCTTTCCTCGTGAGCTGTATGAAATTCAGTACCCGGCCAAAGGCGATCCCGCTCTGGCTGCCGAGGCATTGCGCATTTTCGCAGAGAATAACATTCCGGCAACGGCAGAGCCGGTCCGCGGGCTGGATCACGGGGCATGGGTCGTCTTGCGGATGATGTACCCGGAAGCAGATATTCCAGTCGTCTCGCTCTCGGTCAATCCGCAGCTTTCAGCGGAAGAGCAGTATGCGATTAGCAAAGCCCTGCAAGCTTTCCGCGAGGACGGTGTCTTGATCATCGGCAGCGGAGGAACGGTACACAATTTTGCCTACATGAGTATGCGCTCCGATACGGAGGAGGGAGACGAGTGGGCCGTTGCGTTTGAAGAATGGCTGCGGGACAGGATCGAGGCTTGGGATCTGGAGTCCTTGTTCCGCTACGATACGCTTGCTCCGTATGCCCGGCAGGCTGTTCCTTTGCACGGAAGCGAGCATTTCGTTCCCCTGCTCTATGCGATGGGCGCTGCCGATGAAGACCGAACGGCAGCCAGGGAGCATATCAGCTTTCGCTATGGCAGCCTCAGCCATGTCATCTGGAAATTTGGGGCGAAATAAAAAAATCTCGAAAAACCGGTCACAAACTCGAGGGGTTTCTCGTTTCAAGTACGAACGAGAAATCACAAGAGAGAGGATCGATGGCAATGAAACCGAGAATGGAATATCGCAAGGCAAATCCCCAGGCTTTCCAAACAATGCTGCAAATGGAGAAATTCGTCCGCAGCAGCGGGTTGGACCACAAGCTTCTGGAGCTGGTGAAAACGCGGGCGTCCCAGTTGAACGGCTGCGCATACTGCCTTGACATGCACACTCGTGAAGCGAGAGAAAACGGCGAGACTGAGCAGCGCCTCTATCTGCTCAATGCCTGGAGAGAAGCGGATGTGTACACCGAAGCAGAGCGGGCGGCACTGGCTCTGACGGAAGCCGTTACGCTGATCGCAAAAGAGGGCGTTCCGGAAGCGGTGTTCCAGAACGTACAGAAGCATTTCAGCGAGGAGGAAACCGTCTCCCTGCTGATGGCTATCAACACGATCAACTCCTGGAACCGGTTGGCGATTGCTACCGGAATGAGCGCCCCTGCTGACTTGCCGGTACGGTAATGGATGAATCGCCCTACGCGATAGATGTTTATGAATGACAAAAAAGACACGCTGTCCTGCAGTGTGCGGCGACCGAGCTTACAGGTCGCGGCGCCCGGGGATCAGACGTGTCTTTTTGATGTAGAGGTGTTGTTTACACATCCATCTGCCGGGTACGGCCGGGATAAAAGGCATTCTTCTCCGGCAGCGGATTTCCTTTCGCGGTGATCGCATCGGGTTTGATCCGAAAAACGGCTGCGACGCTTCCCATCGAAGAGCGGTACTTCACTACATGCTGCAAGGAAAGCGGCTCCGGGTAGTAGCCGGGAACGTATTTGTCCAGCATGGCTTGCAGGGCATCGCGCATTTCTTCCGGCTCCTCGACCCGCTCCACCTTGCCGAAAACCATGGCACTCATGTAGGCTGTGTCGGTGAGAGCCGGCACCGGATCAGCGATCGTTCCGTATTCGTCGCAAACGCTAAAACAGACGCGGGCGTTTTTGGCGATCATCTCGACTTTTCTGCCGGAATCTGCTCCGTGAAAGTAGATATTGCCGTTTAGCCAGCTAAAATTCAGCGGAACGACATAAGGCTCTTCTCCGTCAGTCAGACCGAGGTGGCCGATCCTGGCTTGCGTGAGAAAGGCATCGATTTGGTCTTGATCAGTAACTGTGCGTTTGGAATAGCGGATGGGAAACAAAGGATCTCCTCCGTTCGATGTAGGATGTACGTCCATGATAGGAGGATTCTGACCTTTCGGAAAGGGTCAATTTATTCTTTTTGCATCGGGTCAGATTGGGCAAATAAAAAGCGCCTGCCCGAGAGCAAGCGCTTTGCTTGACGATTATCCCATTTGAATTTCTTTGTCCGGATCGAGCTTTTTGGCAAGCTGCTCTTCCCCGCGATGAATCCAGCCCACGAACGAGTCGCGGATATTCATATCGTTATCCAAATAGACCACGGCTACGAACATATAATGGCTTTTTCCGGAATACCTGGCCCGATAACGCAGATCAAACCATCTTACTTCGTAGCCAAACGGCTGCTTTCTGGTCTCGACATGCGCATGACGCACAAAGGAAAGAAACGCCTGTACCTTCTTGTCAGTCTTGGCGACGGCAATCAGTTCATTCTCCGGCTTGATGGTGAAAACATCCAGGATACTGACCTCGCCGCCGTGGACTTCCCCGACGTACCAATGCTGATTTGTCTGGACGACAAACGTCCACTGATTCCAGGAGAGCGTAGGAATGACTGTGTAGGTTCCCGCTTTGCCGATGTATGCGCGAACCGCTTCGGTCGTTCGTTTGTTCACTTGCCAGCGCCAGAAGTAATACGGAATAAGCGACAGATACACCCATAAGAAAACATGTCCCGGATCAGCCCCCGCGCCCCACAGCATCAGGCCGGTCACATGGGCGGCGAAGATAAACGGATCGAAAATAAAAATGACATTCCAGGCGATCCACTTGTTGTGAAACGGATACAACCCTTTTGTTCCGTAGGCGTTAAACAGATCGACGAATACGTGGAGACAGACAGCGACAAAAATCCAGCCGAGCAGGTGCAGCCAATGAACTTGCGGGGAAATGGCCTGCACGAGGGCGAAGACCGCGGCTGTCCAGATAGACAGCGCCGGAATGGAGTGAGAGACTCCACGGTGGTGGCGGATGTAAGCGGCACTTCCTCGAATACGGGTGAATCCATCCAAGTCAGGTGCTTGTGAACCGATGACGGTTCCGATCATGACCGCCTCTGCCAATCCCGGTGTCGAAGCCACGACAGGATCAAGATGGGCGAGACCGGCCAAGCCGAAGCCCATTGCAAAGTGCGTTGCAGTATCCATGAGGTGCGGATGCTCCCTCCTTTTCGTTCGGGCAAAAATATGTTGCCGCATCAAACGCGGTAGCGCATCTTGAGAGTGCCTCCATTGAGGTTTCTTATCAGTTATTATAGCGTGTTAGATGGGAAAATTCCCTTTTCGGCTGAAAAAAAGTATCCTTGTTCCTTTGGAAATGGGCAGGTATGATGAAAGGGACCGGAAAGGAGAGGGACAACGTGCTCATCGTTTTCATCGAATACAAAATCGAAGAATCCATGCGCGACCAGTATCTTCGCCTGTTGGCAGAAATGCCGGACAGAATCGGCGAGAAGGGAGCGCGTGAATACCGCTGCTGGGAAGGATATGACCAGCCCGGATTGTACGTCGAAGCCTTTCATGTAGAGAGTGTCGAACAATACGAAGCGATAAAAGCATGGCGACTTGCCGATCAGGACTTCTGCGCCTGTATAGCGGGAGGGGCAGCCAAATTGCACGTATGGGCGTTTCAGCCTGTCCAATTGGCGTGAGAAAAGGAGTTTGTGCAGACAAGTATGGCAGGAAAGCAAAAAAAAGCATTGACGTATACACTACCCGAGGAATTTCATGTTTTTGGATTCTCACGCGATCTGTTGGCCTGGTACGACGGCCAGAAGCGTGATCTCCCCTGGCGAATCAATCGGGACCCGTACCGGATCTGGGTTTCGGAAATCATGCTGCAGCAAACGAGAGTCGAAACGGTAAAACCGTATTACCAAAACTTTATGGAAAAGTTCCCGACCGTAGAGGCTTTGGCCGACGCACCTGAGGAAGAGGTGCTGAAGGCATGGGAAGGGCTGGGGTATTACTCGCGTGCCCGCAATTTGCAAAGCGCTGCCCGGGAGGTCAAGACCCGCTACGGCGGCGTCGTGCCGGACAAGCCCGAAGAAATCGCGACACTGAAAGGAATCGGTCCATATACGGCGGGCGCGATTCTCAGTATCGCCTACGAAAAACCGGAGCCGGCCGTGGACGGCAATGTCATGCGCGTTTTTTCGCGTCTGCTGCTCATGACCGATGACATTGCCAAACCGGCAACGCGGATAAAAGTCGAGCATCTCGTCAGACAGGTCATACCCGAAGGCAGAGCGGGAGATTTCAATCAGGCGCTAATGGAGCTGGGCGCGCTTGTGTGTGTGCCGAGGACTCCGCAGTGCTTGACGTGCCCGGTGTTTGATTACTGTCTGGCCCGTCGCGAAGGCGTCCAGGAAGAACTGCCGGTAAAAGGCAAGGCGAAACCGCCGCGCCCCGTCAATCTGCAGGTAGCCGTTGTCCGGCACGGGGATCGCGTATTGATGAACAGGCGGCCGGAGCAGGGGCTGCTTGCCGGGATGTGGCAGTTTCCGATGGTGGAAACCGATGCAGACGCGCCGTCAGTCAAGCAGCAAACACTGCTGGATGGCTTGAGCAGCCGTTTTGGCCAGGATGCGGAGGTGCTTGAGCCATTGATGGAGGTGCAGCATACGTTCTCGCATCTGCATTGGAACATGGAGGTATGGCTTTGCGACTGGATTGACGGAGGGGAGCTCCCTTCCGATGCCCGTTTTGTTACCCTGGAAGAGATCTCGTCCCTCGCGCTCCCTGTTGCCCATCAAAAAATTGTGGAAAAGCTAAAAAGCGACCGCTGATGGTCGCTTTTTTTCGCTATTTATGGCTTACCAGCGGCAGTATTCAGGGAACTGGGCCGCCTGAAGCAAGCGCTTCTCTTCCCATTCCCGGATGAATTGCTCCTGCTGGTAACGCGCCTCGACTTCCTCTGGAGACAATACACGCTTCTCGATGATAATGCTGAAGAAAATCATTGGAATATACATGGTGCTACCCCTCCTACAGGGACGAATATAGTCAGTCAGCCGCCTTCTATCGATTTGACTCCTGTGAATCTCATTTTCTGACGGCGAATTTTATTTCTCATCTGACATCCCTCCTTGGTTATCCTTTCAAAGTCTTACCCGCGAATCGCAAAATCAGGGTACTGGGCAGCTTGCATCGCTTGCGCGTCTGCGCGTTCTTGCAAGTAGCGTTCACAGTTGTACTCAGCCATGCGCTGTGCAGCGTTGTTACGCTCGATTTTGATCGTGAAGAACAAAAAGTTGACTACCATCTCGAATCACCTCCTCTCAAGGGGAAAATGGATATAAAAAGACCGCGGGCCAGGGCCTACGGTCTTTGTAACGAAGAAAATGGGAATCAAAAAGACCACAAGCTACAACGCCTGCGGTCTGGTATGCAACGAATAGGGTATGAGTAAGAAAGGCAGTTCTTACAATGCTACGATTCGTTCGTCCAGGAGGCGCTGTCATATGAAGTTTTGGAAACCAATGCTAGATCGAGTGCTGCGATAGTTACCATCATCATGTTGTTTGCCTCCTTCCTTAAAATGGTTGATAAAAATCGTACTCTTAGAATATGGCAAATTTTTCTCATTGTAAAGGACTTTTTGCCAAAAAAATAAAAGAAAATAAATTCTGACAACAAATTCAGCAATTTCAGTCAGATCAAATTTTTTATATATGCTTACAAAATATATGGAGGTAATTAGTATTTTTATCCAGTTTTTCATTTCAACGAAAAGGGTAGATAGAAGAGGACAAAAGAGACAAAGGGGCGTTCGCCATTGCGGAAGAGGAAGACATCGGTCAGAACGAAATTGATAGCGACATTTGCAGCGATACTGATGATCCCGACACTCGTACTGGGACTGCTATCGTATCAGAGCGCAAAGGAACAGCTCGCAGAGCAGCTGCTGAGCGCAGCTCACGAAAACGTGCGGCTGGTTGACGAGCTGCTTGAGCGAATGCTTACGGCACAAGAGCAGTCGATTCATTTCTTTGCCGAGACAACAGGGGAAAGTCAACTGGCACCCGGCCAGCTTGCCGCTCTGAAGCAACGATTAAAAAGCTTTCTTTCCACCCATAAGGAGGTGGGCGAGATATACATCGGGACAAAGACCGGCATTATGCTGATGGGATCGGATACGAAGCTGCCGGATGGATACGATCCGCGAACGAGGCCCTGGTATCAGGCGGCCATGGCAAATCCGAATGAGCCGATTATCATCGATCCGTATGTAGATGCGGCATCAGGCAGCATCGTCGTCGGTATTGCACAGGCTCTGACAGACCGCTCGGGTGTAATCGGGATGGATTTGCACCTCGGTACTTTGGAGGAGACTGTCAAGCAAGCGAAGATCGGCGAGACGGGATACGTCGCCATTTATGACAAAGCCCGCCGCATTCTCGTCCATCCTTCACTCAAGCCAGAGGACGAAAACAAGGAGCCGTGGATGGACTCCTTGTATGCGGAAGAGACGGGGCGGTTTGATCTTGCCGACGCTGGTGAGTCGGCAGGTGCTGTTTATGTGACGAACCGTCAAACTGGCTGGAAGCTGATGGGGCTGATGTATCAGGCAGAGGCCGATCGGGTAGCCAGCCCGATTTTTCAGAAGACGCTGTGGATTACGGCAATGGCGCTGGCTCTCGGGAGCGTGCTCGTCTTTGTCATTTTAAGAAGGATGCTTGGCGCACTCAAGCGCTTGACTGCAGCAGCAGAACGCATGGGTCAGGGAGACATTTCCCAGCAGGTAACCGTTGAAGCCGAAGACGAATTCGGCAAGCTTGGCCACAGTTTTAACCACATGGCGCAATCGTTGCGAACATTGCTTGCCACGATCAAACATTCGGTAGAGCAATTGGCTTCGTCTGCAGAGGAGCTGTCAGCCAGTGCAGACCAGACGAGCAAGGCAACGGAGCAGATCGCCACGACGATCCAGGAGATGGCCGTCGGAGGGGACCAGCAGGTGCAGCACACACAGAAAAGCTCGGAAGCTTCGGAGCAGCTTGCACAAGGGATCGACCAAATTGCCAGCTATGCGAGCCAGGTGTCCTCTGCCGCCCGGCAAACAGCCCGGCTTGCCAGCGAGGGCGATCAATCGGTTCAGGAAGCTGTTCTGCAGATGAAAGCCTCCAATCAAAGCATTCAGGACTTGGCTGAAGTGATACAGAGCTTGGGCGGCCGTTCCCAGGCAATCGGCAGCATCGTGGAGCTGATCGCCAATATTGCCAAGCAAACGAACCTGCTCGCCTTGAACGCTGCGATTGAGGCGGCACGGGCAGGCGAGTCTGGACGCGGTTTTTCCGTCGTGGCTGATGAGGTCCGCAAACTGGCGGAACAGTCGTCGGATTCCGCCCAGCAAATCGCCATGCTGATCCAGTCAATCCAGTCAGAGACGCAAACAGCCGTCGAAGTGATGAAGCGAAGCCGTGAAGAGGTGACTGCCGGGATCGAGAAGGTTTCCATTGCTGGACAGTCCTTTGACCAAATCCGTATATCTGTCGGGGAAGTAGCAAAACAAATCGGCGAGGTTTCCGAAGCGACCCAGCGCATGTCCGCCCGTACCCGTCAGGTAAGCGAATCCATTCGCAGTATAGCGGAGCTGTCTCTACTCAGCTCAGAGGGTACACAAAGCGTGTCTGCAGCAGCGGAGGAACAGCTCGCATCCATGGAGGAAATCGCCTTGGCTGCGGTGGAACTGGAGAAAATGGCGGCTCATCTGCAGGAGCAGGTCGCCCGCTTTCAGACATAAAAAAGATGCAGGGCCGGGGATTCCTCGGCCTTTTCTGCTTGCTGCCAGCCGAAAAGCTTTAGCTGCTGCACGGGCGCCAGGTTTAGACCCAAAACATGAAAATCAAGCCGATCATTGCCGCGAGACTGAAAGCGACGATCGCAATAATGGCGCCGAGCTGTCGGTTCCTGGTTTTCACTGAAACTGACCTCCCTTCGTTTAGTCGTAAATGGGGGCAGAAGAATGATCCCAGCCTCCGCCGTCTCCGCCGACAGGACCTCGGGATTCCAGCTCTTTGATGATTTTGGCGTGCATGGAGGTTCCTTCTGCGTTCAGATAGGCAGTCAACTGCGACATCGAGTGGTGGTAGTAAAGCAATTCATTCAACTCCCAGTCGTCCAGCGATGTCATCGTTAATTCGGACAAATCTCGGCCAATATACATAGAAATACAGTCCCCTTTCCGCTCAAACCGTTCTTATCGTAGTATGGCTGACCTGACTCGTTTCCATCCCGGACGGAGCGGGCTTCTGTCGTTATGTCTTTTGACGGGTGGCAATTGCCAAAGCGGAGATGTATAATAAGTACGAAATATTTAGTACCTGATATTAATAGTTGGTGTAGCAGGAGGGTAACCTTATGAATACAACAAAAAAGGTGGCACTGGTGACAGGGGGAACGCGCGGGATCGGCAAAGCGATTGCATTGCAGCTCGCCGAACAGGGCTATGATCTCGTCTTGAACTATTTGCGGAACCGTTCCGCCGCCCGGGAAGCGGCAGCAGAGCTGGAGGCAAAAGGGGTTCGCGTCCATTTGGTCAAAGCCAATGTCGGGGATGTAGAAAAAATCAAAGAGCTGTTTGCGGAAATCGACCGTGAATTTGGCCGTCTCGATGTATTTGTGAACAATGCAGCCTCCGGGGTGCTGCGTCCTTTGATGGAGCTGGAGGAGAGCCACTGGGACTGGACGATGGATATCAACAGCAAAGCGCTTCTGTTCTGCGCCCAGGAAGCGGCGAAATTGATGATCAAGACCGGCGAAGGCGGAAAGATCGTCAGCCTTTCCAGCCTGGGTTCGATCCGCGTTCTGGACAACTATACTTCGGTGGGCGTATCCAAAGCGGCTGTCGAGGCGCTCACCCGCTATCTCGCAGTAGAATTGGCGCCGCACAACATTGTCGTAAACGCAGTGTCGGGCGGTGCGGTTGATACGGACGCGCTGCGCCATTTCCCTAACCGGGAGGAACTTCTCGCGGATTCTGCAAAGCGCACGCCTGCGGGACGGATCGTGGAACCGGAGGACCTGGCCAATGCGGTCATGTTCCTTCTTTCCGACAAAGCATCGATGGTTCGGGGACAAACCCTGATTGTCGATGGAGGCATTTCTCTGCTGACATAATTCAAAAAAAGCCAGAGGGGATCGGAAGGCAAGCAAGCCTCCACCCCTCTTTTGCATCTTCATACGGAGACAAACTTGTCCTTTTTGGTGTACAATAGAAAAAGAAGGCATCGAAGGAGGCAACTTATGCTGATTCGTCCGTTTCGGCTCGGTGACTATTCCGCAATTACTCGCATTTGGCAAGAAACCGGTTTGGAGGAACAAGAAGCAGAGTCGCTGAATGATCTGGCCAAGCAGCTTGCATGGGACAGCGATCTGGTAATGGTAGCAGAAAAAGAGGGTGAAGTGGTCGGTGTGGTTGTCGGTACCATTGACGGGACACGGGCTTATTTTTACCGTTTGGCAGTTCTCCCCCGCTTGCAGGGTGCAGGTATAGGCCGGAAACTGGTGGAGGCGATCGAGAAGCGCTTCAAACAGCGTGGGGTCAATCGCGTCCTGATTATGGTGAATCAAGGCAATCCTGAAGTACTTCCTTTTTATCATTCACTTGGCTATGAGATGCAAAAATATGTTACACTTTCCAAAAAGCTCTCTTCCTAAGGGAGGCTGTCCCCATTCAGATAGAGAAGAGAAGAAAGGGGAGGGTCATGTCGCCAGCTCCGGGCTCCATTATCCGCATTGAAAGCTATAAACACGACCACTCCCTGCATCGCATCTGGGATAAGACGACACTAATCCACACCAGTGATGCAGTAGTGATTGGCGGCAACGATCGAGTAAAAGTGACAGAGTCTGACGGCCGGGAGTGGCGTACACGTGAGCCGGCAATCTGCACGTTTGGTCGCGGGCAGTGGTTTAATACCATCGCCATGATTCGGGACGATGGGATTTACTACTATTGCAACATCGGTTCCCCGTTTAGCCTGAAGGGGAATCTCTTGAGCTACATCGATTACGATCTGGACGTAAAGGTGTTTCCCGATATGACGTACACGATTCTCGACGAAGAGGAGTTTCTCTTGCACGGCAAGCAGATGAATTATCCGCCTGTAGTCGTTGAGCGCGTACAAAGCGCATTGCGGGAGGTGCTGGAATGGGTGCGTCTGAGACGAGGCCCTTTTCAAAACGGATTTGTCCAACGCTGGTATGAGCGCTACCTTTTGGTGCGTGAGGACGAGGAATAATCCCTTTCCCGATTGACGGGGGAGGGATTTCCTTGTTTGGCGGCCTGCTTTCGGGTTTTCTATGAATGGCAAAAATAAAATCCGGCAGGTTTTCGATTAGACGGAGCATGTAAAAGGAGGAACGGGCTTTGAGTATCCGTCGCTACATGAAGTATGTAAAGCCGTATGCCAAGCAAATTATCGGGACGATTTTTATCGGCATCATCAAGTTTTCCATACCGTTGCTCCTGCCGCTGATCATCAAGTATGTAATCGATGATCTATTGCCCAGTCCGATGCCCCAGTCGGAAAAGCTGACACATCTGTTTTGGCTGATGGCAGGAGCGTTTCTCGTTTTTACTGTAATCCGCGCCCCTGTGGAATACTATCGTCAGTACTTTGCCCAATGGGTGTCCAGCCGCATTTTGTTTGACATCCGCAACCAGCTGTTTGATCACCTGCAGCGACTGTCGATGCGCTATTACAACAATCACAAGACGGGCGAGGTCATTTCGCGGGTCATAAACGACGTCGAGTCGACGAAGAGCTTTATCGATACGGGCTTGATGAATCTGTGGCTGGATCTGATCACCATCGGGATGACGCTCGGGGTGATGATTTACATGGACGCGGAGTTGACGGTAGTGTCCATCCTCGTTTTCCCGCTGTACGGATTTTCCGTCAAGTATTTCTACAAAAGGCTGCGTCAGTTGACGCGGGAAAGATCGGCAGCGCTGGCTCATCTGCAAGGCCATCTGCACGAGCGGATCAACGGGATGTCGATGATTCGGAGCTTTGCTCTCGAAGAGCATGAAAACAAACAGTTTGCCAAAGAGAACGATCATTTTCTGAAGAAGGCGCTGGCGCTGACACGCTGGAATGCAAATACGTTTGCCGTTGTCAACACGATTACGGATATCGCCCCGCTGCTCGTCATTTCTTATGCGGGCTATCAGGTCATCAACGGCACGATGTCGATCGGGACACTGGTCGCTTTTTACGCATACCTGGACCGTCTCTATACACCGCTGCGCCGTCTCGTGAACTCCTCGACGACATTGACGCAAGCCGTGGCTTCGATGGACCGGATGTTTGAATTTATTGATGAATCCTATGATATTACAGACAAACCCGATGCTGGTGTGCTCCCCGTCAATCCGGAGACAGGCAGAATTCGCGGGGAGGTTCGCTTTGAAGACGTTTCGTTTCGCTATCGGGATGAAGGGCCGCTGGTGCTGGAAAAGATAAACCTGACGATTCGGCCTGGCGAAACAGTAGCCATCGTCGGGATGTCGGGGGGAGGCAAGTCTTCCTTGATCAGCCTGCTGCCCCGCTTCTGGGATGTGACGGAAGGGCGCATTACCGTTGACGGCGTCGACATTCGGGACGTCAAGCAGCAAAACCTGCGCAGCCATATCGGCATGGTGCTGCAGGACAATATTTTGTTCAGCGAATCGGCACGCATAAATATCATGATGGGCAATCCGGATGCAACGGAGGAAGCCGTGATCGAAGCGGCCAAGGCTGCCAATGCGCATGACTTTATCATGGACCTGCCGGAGGGCTATGACACGGAGCTTGGCGAGCGTGGTGTAAAGCTGTCCGGGGGGCAAAAGCAGCGGATCGCGATAGCCCGCGTCTTTTTGCGGGACCCGGGCATTCTCATCCTGGATGAAGCGACTTCGGCGCTCGATCTGGAGTCGGAGCATATGATCCAGGAGTCGCTCGCCCGCCTGACTAATGGACGGACGACAATCATTGTGGCGCACAGATTGTCGACGATCACCCACGCGGACAAGATCGTCGTGATGAAAGAAGGACGAATTGTGGAACAGGGTCGCCACGAAGAGCTGCTGGAGCAAAAAGGCGTGTATCACAATCTGTGGCACGTGCAGGATCTGGGCACTCCCGGCGAGCAGCAGCCGGCCTTGTAAGAAGGAGGGGGGAAGCGCCAATGGAATCTTGGCGACGCAACTTATACGTACTGTGCGGGGCTCTTTTTGTCGTGATGATGGGAATGAGCATGATCATGCCGTTTTTGCCGTTGTACATCCAACAGGATTTTGGCGTCGAAGACCCTCATGAAGTGACTGCCTGGGCAGGAGTCATTTTTGGCGCCAACTTTTTGACGGCTGGTCTCGTTTCTCCGATCTGGGGCAATCTGGCTGACAAGTACGGGCGCAAAATCATGATTTTGCGCTCCGGCTATTTCATGTCCATCATAATCGCAGCGACTGGCTTTGCCAACTCCCTGTGGATGCTGCTTGGCCTCAGGCTGTTGAACGGGATGGTTGGCGGTATTATCCCGGCGAGTACCGCCCTCGTCGCTTCTTCAACGCCGAAGGAGCAGATTGGCTGGGCTCAGGGACTTCTGCAATCCTTTATTACAGCAGGGTCCATCATGGGTCCGCTGTTTGGCGGGCTTTTGGAACCACGTATCGGGTTTCGGATGATATTTGTCGTTACAGGCTCCCTGCTTTTACTGGCTACACTCGTGATCACCTTTACGGTAAAAGAGACGTTCGTTCCGCCGGAAGAAAAGGAGCGGACCAGTCTGCGCGATGATTTTCGCATGATTTTTTCATCCAAGAAGCTCCCTGTTCTGTTTTTTGTGACGGTCATGATTCAGTTTGCTCTCTTTAGCATCATCCCCATCCTGCCAGTCTACATCGGTATTCTCTTGGGCAGTGCGGGCAACGTAGCCCTCTGGGCGGGGATCGTCCAAGCCGCGATGGGAACGGCAAATGTGCTGGCAGCTCCTCGTTTGGGCCGTTTTGGCGACCGATTCGGCTCGCAAAAAGTGCTTCTCGGCTGCTTGCTGGTTGCCGGACTGTTGTTCATCCCTCAAGGCTTTGTCACCGCCGTATGGCAATTGGTGCTGCTGCGCTTCCTTTTGGGCTTGTCGCTCGGAGGACTGCTCCCATCGGTCAATGCCTTGCTCCGCCGTGCCACCCCGACTCATATGGTCAGCCGGGTCTACGGATACAATAACAGCTTTGTCAGCATCGGAAGCATGCTGGGGCCGATGATCGGCGGCTTTATGGCGGGCTACGTGAGCATCAACGGCGTTTTCTGGATGACCAGTGCGTTTTTGCTCATCAATGCAGGCTGGGTATACTTCAGCTTTTTCCGGAAAAAGGAAGTCTTGCAGGAAGGGACCTGATCAAGTAAGATTGATTTACATAACACTGTTCGTGAAAGGAGTATTCCTCCATTGTAAACCTCTTGTCGGCTTGTTCACCCAAACAGAAGCTATCAAAAGCATAATTTGTTTGGAAGACCGACAGGAGGTTTATTTGTCATGTTCACAAAACGGTATTGGCTGCTGTTTTCCGGGCAGTCTTTGGCCAATCTTGGCGATGTATTTTACGTGGTGGCAGTCGTATCAGCCGTGTACGTCTCGACCCAATCGGCTCTTTACACGGGGGCTGTCCCGATTCTCTTTGTCGCGGCACAAACGCTCAGCGGATTGCTCGCGCCGCTGCTCTTCAGGCGGGTCACGCTGGCTGGGGCCTTGCTTGCTTCGCAAGGGTTGAAAACGATACTGCTCGGCCTGCTCGCGTTGTTTCTCAGTTATGCAAGTGCGGCGGACCAGCAGCTCGGTACGGGAAAATTGCTCCTTGTTTTTGGCTTTGTCTTTGCCAACGCCTTTTTGGACGGCTGGGCTTCCCCTGCGCGAAATGCCATGGTTCCGTCATTGGTGCCGCGCGACGGCCTGGTAAGGGCGAATGGACTGATGGCGACCTCTGACCAGACGCTGCAGTTTGCCGGTTGGGCGGCTGGCGGATTGCTGGTGGCTATGCTCGGATATGCGCATGTGCTGTGGGGAACGTTTTTTGCCTATGTGGCAGCTACGCTTGCGGTTTGGCCGCTTGGAAAAAGCGTCGACAAATCCACCGCCACCACACCCGACAACCCCGACAAAGCGTTGAAAGGCGCTGTGCAAGAGCATGATAACGCAGCCCAGTCCTGGACGACTGGCTGGCGTCTGATCACAAATCAGCGGCCGCTGCGGCTGCTCGTGCAGATGGAAGTGCTGGAAGGCTTGGCAGGAGCCGTCTGGATGGCCGCCATCCTGCTTCCTTACGTTCATACGGTACTTGAGAGAGGCGAAGAGTGGTGGGGATACATCAATGCTGCCTACATGCTGGGCTCGGTCGCTGGCGGAGCTGTAGTGCTGGCTTGCGCTGATCGCATGCGCACGCGGCTCCTGGCTGCTGTTCTGACAGGCACGCTGTTCTCCGGGCTGATCACGCTTTTGTTCGGTCTTGGCACATGGGCGTGGAGTGCGCTTCTTTTGTCCTTTGCCCTCGGCCCTTTTTACCAGCTCCAGCAGGTAGCCAAGCAAACGATGCTGCAGGAAGCGTCTCCGCCTGCTTCCCTGCCGCTCGTACTGTCAGCCAAGGGAACATTGGACTCGGTTACGTTTGGTTTATCCGTACTGATCATGGGGGGACTTGCCGATTTGGCCGGTGTCCGCTCCGTATATATACTCGCCTTTGTCCTGCTCGGCACATCGGCTGTTGTCGGAATAAAGCTGCGAAGAAATGGAGCATTTTCCGCTCAAGCCGAATGGAGTGAAAAATAGAAAAAGCTGAGGTGTTTGCCCCAGCTTTTTTTTAAGGGAGTGAGTCTGGATGACGGGAAAGACCAAAATACATGAGAGTCAGCCTGCAGGCAATCCCCCGATAGCTGATCAGCCTGTCAATCCGCTGCTGGAACAGGCCCAGGCAGCAGAAGGAGGGGGACCGCCAAAGCCAGTGGATATGCGCTCCATGCCGAAATGGCTGAGAGTCTTTGGCTATTCCTTTCTCGCTGCATTCTTTCTCCTTGTTCTCCTGCTACTTGTCTCCAGCGTGTTGACTTGATGGAACCGTTGCTAGTTGGCCCTTGTTTAATAGGCCCTTGTCCTAAAGGGCCTTTTCTTGGTGCGCCCAGCATGGGCGATAGCTATAGGGTGAAAGTCCCGAACGGGGGTTGGCTGTACCAACCGTTAGCTCAAGGCAAGGGTGTCGACCGCGAGGTCGAATCTGAAGGAAGCCGGCGGCAAAATCCCGACCTGAGGTACACGAACCCAATTTGAGGCTGTTGTATCCGGGCGAGTCTGCCAAACAAGACAAAGCCCCATACAGCCAAGGGATACAGTAGTAAACTTGGGCAGGTACATGGGATGAAAGTTATCGTTCTTACCTGGGGAGGTCTGCATGAAACGCCTTCAACTGTTGGTAACCGTCTCCGTAAGGAGACGCTGAACATGCAGAAGTCAGCAGAGGCCATAGTACCCGAGTAGAGGACGCTTGAATGGGGAAGGGCCGAACATCAAGTCAGCATGCGATCCATGTCTTTTGATACGGTACGTCGAAGCAGAATTCTGTCAAGGAACTACTTTTGAAGAGCAGGGGTGAAGCCCCGAGGGTACAAAAGAGGGCTGAGTATCGTACAGCAAGCACGGAGTCCGCATGTGCGAAGGAAGGAACATCATTATGGATTTGCTGGAAAAAGTCTTATCACGGGAAAACTTACGGATGGCACTCCAACGAGTGGAGGAAAACAAAGGTGTCGGTGGAGTCGATGGTGTTTCAACCGAACAACTACGCGATTATCTACGTGAACACTGGCAAGCCATCCGCGAGAAGATGGAAAGGGGAACCTATAGACCTTCACCTGTTCGCAGAGTCGAAATCCCGAAACCTGACGGTGGTGTAAGGTTATTAGGCATTCCCACCGTGGTAGACCGCTTTATTCAGCAGGCCATCCTCCAAGTGTTAACGCCGATCTTCGACCCCACCTTCTCGGAATCTAGCTATGGGTTCCGTCCAAAACGTAGCGCTCACATGGCAGTAAGGAAAGCGCAAGCGTATATCTCCGAAGGATATCGTTTCGTGGTGGACATCGATCTAGAGAAATTCTTTGATCGCGTAAATCATGATATTCTAATGAGCCGTGTGGCTCGAAAAGTTCAGGACAAGAGAATTTTAAGACTGATTCGTTCCTACTTGAATGCGGGGATCATGATAAATGGCGTCTGTACAACATCAAGTGAAGGAACACCGCAAGGTGGGCCGTTAAGCCCACTTTTGGCAAATATCCTACTTGATGATTTGGACAAGGAACTCGAAAAGAGAGGCCACCGTTTCTGCCGCTACGCAGACGATTGTAATATCTACGTGAAAACAAAACGGGCAGGGGAACGAGTAAAGAAGAGTATTCAAAACCACTTGGAGAAGGTACTAAGGCTAAAAGTAAATGAGGAGAAAAGCGCGATAGACCGACCATGGAAACGAAAATTCTTGGGCTTTAGTTTTACCTTTGCAAAACAGACAAGGATTCGCATCCACCCCAAATCCCTCCTCAAGCTAAAAGAGAAAATCCGCACGATCACGAATCCGGTGTGGAGCATCTCGATGGAGAAGCGGATTGAAAGAATAAATCAGTACCTCATGGGCTGGATTGGATATTTCGCCCTTGCAGACGCGAAGGGCATTCTACAATCCATTGAGGAATGGACAAGGCGCAGGCTCCGTCTTTGTTTGTGGATGCAGTGGAAACGCGTGAGAACCAGATATCGAGAACTTCGTTCTCTTGGCATATCTCACGTAAAAGCCATTGAAATTGCAAATACCCGCAAGGGTGCATGGCGTACCACAAAATCTCCGCATATACACAAAGCCCTCGGCATTGCCTACTGGCAACAACAAGGGCTGAAAAGCTTAGTGCAACGATATTCTCAAATTCGTCAAGCTTGGTGAACCGCCGTATACCGAACGGTACGTACGGTGGTGTGAGAGGACGGGGGTTAGTCGCCCCCTCCTACTCGATTTTCTCCGGATCGAGAAAACGGAGGATCGCCATCAGATCGAGATCCCCCATACCTTCCTCCAGTGCGGTCCGGTAGCTGGCTGCTACAGACTCTGCCAGAGGGGAAGAGACTCCCGCTTCGCGTGCCAGGCGCAAATCTTTGGCCATGTGCTTCAAAGCGAAAGCAGCCGGATAGTCATCGGCCAAAATGGAAGCGGCCTTCCCGCGTATGAGCGGCGTTCCGACAGCGCTCTCGGAGATGATCGTCAGCATCTGTTCGGTAGTGATGCCCATTCCACGTGCGAACAGCAGCGTTTCCGCCACGCCCTGCACAGTAATGCCAAGCAGCAGATTGATCGCCAGCTTGGCCGAGGTTCCGGCTCCGTTCGGTCCGAGGTGAAGAGCCGTTTTTCCCAGCTTGTCCAGCATAGGCTTCGCTTGCTCAAAATCCTGCTGCTCTCCTCCTGCCATGATGACGAGCTTTCCTTCCTTTGCTGGCCCCACACTGCCGGAAACGGGTGCATCGAGAAAACGCAGACCGGCTTCCCGGCATTTCTGTGCGAGAAAACGGGAGGTCTCCGGCGAAACGGTGCTCATGTCCACAGCCAGCTTGCCCCGGACAGCGGCAGACAGCAATCCGCCAGCTCCTGTATAAATGGATCGAACGGCATCGTCGTCACTTACCATCGTAAAAATGATGTCGCAATTCTCTACTAATTTCTCCATCGACTCGGCGATGACAGCCCCAAGGCTCACAAGCCGCTCTGCCTTTGCGGGAGTCCGGTTCCATACACAAACGTCATACCCGGCCGCCAGCAGATTGCTCGCCATCGGAATGCCCATGTTGCCAAGTCCAATCCATCCGACTTTCATCACTGTTCTCCTTTGCGATCGATAATTTGTGCCTGTACTTTCTGTTTTAACAAGGCGTGCTTCTCGCTTGTCATTGCAAAAAGGTCGTCAAAAGCTTGCGGCAGCGTCCGCCCCAAAACAGCGAGACCTTCCTCGGTAATGCCGCCTTTTGTAGCGACTCTCTCAATGAGCTGGTCAAATCCAAGCTCCTGGCCTTTCAGCAACAGAGAGGTGCCGGCCAGTGTTTCTGTCAGCATCCGCCGTGCGGTATCAATCCCAAGCTCAGGGGATGTCCTCACCGCGGCTTGTGCGAAGGCTTCCAGTATGCCCGCGATCAGCCCGGGAGCGCTGCTTGTCAGGATTGTCGCGGTCTCGATGCTTTCCTCGGAAACCTCTTCAGCCGTGCCGAGTGCGTCGAGCAGGAGCCGCAGGCTATCTCGCTGCGTATCGTTCACCAGGCGGTTGCTTGCAAACAGGGACACCCCGCGGAGCTCTTCCGAGGTGACAGTCGGGATTACCTTGCTGACAGGGCCGCTATGTACCGTCTCCAGGTCTTGCAGGCTGACGCCGGCAGCTACGGAGACGAGATGCAGCCTTGCAGGGAGAGTCAGCTCCCGCAGGACGGGCAGCACATCGAGAGGCTTGGTACAAATGAACAGCATGTCTGCCTTGTCTGCTGTCTCCTGGGCGGTAGCGGCGAGCTCAAACGGATAAAGCCGCTGCAATTCCGCGGCCTTATCCCGGCTGCGGTTAAAGACGATCATATCGCTGGGGGAGACAACCCGGCTCTTGGACAGACCTTTGACGAGCATTTGCCCAATGTTTCCTAATCCGATAATTCCGATGACCATTTTGCTTCCCTTCCTTCCAATCCTATCCTAACAAATCGGGAATGAAAAAGGTACAGTCCCGAAAAAGGGAGCTGTACCTTGAGTGAATGATCGCAACGGTCAAAGCCTAACGCGTCATAGGCGTCAAGTCAAAGCGCTGGTTATTCCTCTCTCGTGTTGGTAAAGATCATGACGTACTTGACCAGTTCCAGCACAGAGATCAGAGCTGCCGCCACATAAGTGAGGGCTGCGGCACCGAGGACCTTGTTTACGCCGCTTTCTTCGTTGTTGCGGATGAAGCCCATTTTCACCATCATCGTTTTCGCGCGGCTGCTGGCGTTGAATTCCACCGGCAGTGTGATCAGCTGGAAGGCTACTGCTGCGGAGAAGAACAAAATCCCCAGAAGCAGCAGATTGGCAGCCTTGAAAAAGAAGCCGGCCAACAGCAGCAGAGGCGCAACGCCGGATACCAGGTTGACGACAGGGAAAATGCGATGGCGGGCAACCAGCATCGGATAGGACACCTTATGTTGGACCGCATGGCCTACCTCGTGGCAGGCGACCGAGATAGCGGAAATCGAATTGCCCATATATACCGGATCGGACAGACGAACGACACGGGAAATCGGGTCGTAATGGTCGGTAAGCGTACCGGGAATGTGTTCGACAGGGACATTGGTCAAGCCGTTTTCGTCCAGCATTCGGCGGGCAGCCTCGGCCCCAGTCAGACCAGAGGATGCGGGCACATCCGCAAAGCGGTTGAAGGTCCCCTTCACGCGGAACTGGGCCCACAGCGAAAGACCAAAGGCAATGAAAATCAGGAAATCCATGGGGTGAAACAACAGCATGAAGTGATCACTCCTCATTTTCTCATAATGAATTTTTCCATGAATAAAAGCATCCATCTATTGTGCCCATTACCTACATCTACGATTATGGCGGGCGCTAGTTTCATTTTTCTGTGCAAAACATCCCTGCTTCTCCCGGGAGCGTGTTTCCCTGGCCGAGGCGAATGCCATTAGCTGCCTGACTGTCGGAAAATTGCTGTTGACCCTTGAAACATGCAAGACATGATCAGTTCATGATCGCATCTTTCCTTCTATTGTACAATCTCTGACTATCTTTGACAATATAAATGGACGTTTATATGTGCAAAAAAGAAAAACTCCTCCCTGGCAGGGGAAGAGTTGGGAATAAAGGGTATGGCGGAGCGTCACTCGGTCGAGACAGACGGATCGGCCTGCTCTTTCTTTGGCGAAATCATCAGGAAGTTGTCCGCCGGATTCTCGATCAGCTTTTGGATGCGGCTGGCTGTTTCATATTGCTCGGTAGCGAGCAGCTCTTCCTTGTAAGCGGAAAGCAGCTCTTGAACATCGCTCGTCCCTTTGTCGTCGAGCTGATACAAAAACACTTTGGCTCCTTTGGCGATTCGGCGCTCCAATGCGTCGCGGTCAAAGCCGAGCTCCGGCTGAAGCCGCACGTAGACGACGCCTCCGGTCATCCCGGCGCAGATCCACGGCCCTGGATCACCGAGCACCACAGCACGGCCGTTTGTCATGTATTCAAAGGCAAAGCCTTTCAGGTTGGCGCGAGCCCCGATGCCTCCAAGCTGGTCGCTGATCGGCTGGGTGATTTCGCCGCCAAAGACCACGTCGGCGCCAGAAAGGCGGATGCAGGCGCGGGAGTCGGCGTTGCCCTGGACGATAAAGAGCCCTTTTTGTGCCCCGTAGCAAAAGCTTTTGCCCACTGAGCCGTTGATGTAAGCGCCGTTCAATCCCTTTGCCTTGAGGATCGAGACGCGGCCGCCAAAGCTGGTTTTGCCTACCCCGTCCTGTGCACCGCCCTGGACGCGGATGTTGACGCCCTGCGCATTGTAGGCAGCCAGACCGTTGCCCGGAACGCTGCCGTGGGTGAAGTGAAGCGACACCTCCGGCAGGGAGGCATAGCTTCCGTCCAGATGGTCTTTCACCCGTGCCCCCGACCAGCGGCTGCCGAGGACCCGCTGCCCGGAGAGAACGCTGCTGAAGGTTTCCTGGATGGGCCTATCCGCCTGATAATAGCGCCCCTGCGCCTCTCCTGCGTGGGCACCGGCAGCTACGAGCACACGGCTTTCCTCTTGTTCCGCGTCAACGCTTTCGGCAGTGCCAAACTGCGGGTGGAGCGCAAGCAAAGACGAAAGGTCGATCTTCTCCAGCAGACGGCTTTGCACCAATAGATCGGAGCGTCCGACCAGATCCTGTGTACGGCTAAAGCCGAGTGCGGCTGTAATCCGCCGGACCTCTTCGCCGAACAGGGTAAAGAAGTTTTTCAGGCCCTCCACCGCCATATCAAACTGGCGGGGAACAAAGCGGCGCAGACCTTTTTCATGCGCTTCTTCGAGCGAGTCAATCTGCGTGGCGATCCCGACATGGCATGTATCGAGGTGGCAGCCGCGGCAGGTTGTGCAGCCGACTGCGATCATAGCCAGTGTGCCGAATCCGATGCGGTTTGCCCCCAGCAGCATCAGCTTGACGACGTCAGCGGCGCTTTTCACGCCGCCGTCCGCCCACAGCTCCACCTTGTGGCGCAATCCCGCCTCCAGCAGTGCGTTGTGAGCGGCTTTGACGCCGATTTCCGCAGGGAGTCCCACGTGCTGCAAGGCGTGGACGCGGGCCGCTCCCGTACCACCGTCAAAACCGGAAAGCGTGATGAAATCTGCACCTGCTTTGGCGATCCCGACGGCAATCGTGCCGATATTGGGGACGATTGGCACTTTCACGCATACTTTTGCTTCGTGATTGGCTGTTTTCAGCTCGGTGATCATCTGCGCCAAATCTTCGATGGAGTAAATGTCATGGTTGTTGGACGGAGAGATCAAGTCAGAGCCGATCGTCGCATTGCGGGCAGCGGCGATTTTGGCTGTTACCTTGGAGCCGGGAAGGTGTCCCCCTTCGCCTGGCTTGGCGCCTTGGCCGATCTTGATCTCCAGGATGTCTGCCGCATTTGCCAGCTCGATATTGATGCCGAAACGGCCCGAAGCAACCTGGATTCCGCGTGTTTTCCGGTAGCGGCCGAGCATGTCTTTGATCTCGCCGCCTTCCCCGTTCATGCTGATCATATTCAGTTGTTCCGCTGCCTCGGCATAGGCGCGGAATGCCGTCTCGTTCTGTGAACCAAAGGACATGGAGGAGATCAGGAACGGCAGGGAATGGCTGCCTACGCTGAGATCCACCTGTTCCGCTTCGACCCTGCCCTGCTCCTGTCGAGCGTTCTTGTCAAAGGCGAAGTCGGTTGTATGGCGAATAGCGATCGGATTCTCCCGCTCGTTTTCCTCCAGCTTTTGCGCGTAGTCGGCGTAGGGAATGTCTCCCGCCGCGACCTGTCCGATCAGCTTCCACAGGCGCGGGAAGATGTGGAAGGTCTTGGCTTCACGGGCCGTCTCGCTTGCGTAATCGCGCGAGCGCTGGATACTGTCCGCTTCCAGGTCGGCAAAGGAAAGCCCCGACTCGGCCGATCCGCAGAAATTGATGATGGACAGGGCGGAAGCAAGCTCCTGGCGCAGACCGATAGAAGAAAACAATCGTCCGTATCCGCGCAGCTCGTGAATGCCGATGGTGGAAATTACTTTTTCCAGCCCTTTGTTCAACGCGCTGTACAAGTTTGTTGCCGATGTCACCCCATCCTTGGCAAAGGCTGTGGCGAACATCAAATACGGCGACACCGCGTCCGCACCGAAGCCGACTGCCAGAGCGAGATCGTGCAGCGAGCGGATCGAGCCGGAGCGCAGCACGAGAGAGGCGCGGCGGCGCAAATTGTCTCCGTCTTCGAGAAAAACGGCTTTCAGCGCCTGGTCAGAGGCTGCCACCGCCAGCAGCGGATCGATCCAGAACTTGTCGCTGCGATGCGTTTCCGTATCGTCCAGAACGACCAGCACTGCACCGTCCTGCACAGCTTGCACAACCGTCTGCTTTATTCGCTTCAGACCGCCTTCCAGCCCTTCCTCTTTGGAAAAAGAAGTGGACACCAGCGAAATGCTGGACGGGTGGTTATTCAAATAGTGGAGGACCTGCTCCAAGGAGAAGGTGCCCTGCTGCGCAGCGGCGGCCTGCAGCGACTGGCCTTCAAACAGTACGGGAGAAGGCAGCTCCAGGCGCAATCCGGGAACCGGCTTTGCCGAGAGCGGGACGCGCGAGCCGACGACGACGCGGGTAGAGAAGTGCTCCATTTCCCGGTCGCGGTCTATCGCCGGATTGGTGACGACTGCAACGCTCTCCTTGAGGTAATCGGCCAGGTTTTGCCGCTCCTTGGACAGAGCTCCGAGGGGGCCGTCATGTCCGAGGGAACGGATCGGCTCGACGCCGTTGGCAGACATCTGCTCGACCAACTGGATTTGCTCCCGGTCCCAGCCGAATGCGCTGTACACCGACGAGGCAGGGGGTTCTGCATCCGGCTCGGAGACGAGCGCATTTGCCTCATATGCGAAATAGAGATGCTGCCGCCAGCCATCCGTCTTGACCTTGCTCGTGAAACGGTCATGGACCAGTTGCTGCAGGCTGTGGTGAGGCACGACTTCCGCTTCCCGATCCGGGTGCAGAAGGACGCCCACCTTTTCGCCAGGGGCCAGGGACTTCGGCTCGGCCGTCATCTGGTGGACAGGGATGACTCCCTGCTCCGAGGAGAAGTAGTAGGAGGTTGCGCTTTCCACCATCCACAGCGGCCGCAGGCCAAGCGCGTCGACGCTGAACAGGCACTCATTTCCGTAGCGCGACACGATGCCGGCCGGACCTTGGGCAAAATGTCCCCAGGCCTGGCGCAGATAGGCATACAGGTCCTGCAGATGGACAGGCAGGTTTTTCATTTCGTGATGGATCGGAGGGAAGACAATTTCCATCGCTTCAAACAGGCTGAGTTCATAACGGTGGATGAAGGTTTCGACTGTCCGGTTGACATTTTGCGAATCGCTTCCACCGTCTACGAGCGGAACGCCGAGCAGGAGCGCCTCCTCCTCCAGCTTGCTGATGGTGTTGATCTCTCCGTTGTGGCCAAGCAGCGAAAACGGCTGGACACGGAAGAAGTTGGACAGGGTGTTGGTCGAGTAGCGATTGTGTCCGATCGTCACGGACGACGCGAAGCGATCATCAGCCAGATCGCGGAAATAGCGGGGCAGGATGGAGGCGGCGCCCATTACCTTGTACGCGGCAGTGTACGGACTGAGCGAAGCGACATGAACATGGTGAGCCGTCTCGATGGCGATCTGCAATTCAAACAGCCGCTGGGCATACGGGTAGCCAGTCAATTCCTCTTGGGAGGACAAGGCCAATTGCCAGAAAAGCGGTTCGTCGCGTTTGCCGTTTTTCCCGAGAGCGGCAGAGTCCACCTCTTGTACCCGCTCAAGCATAATGTCGATGGAATACTCGGCGAAAAGCTGCCGTACCTGCCTTTGAACCTCCTCAGGGTCATGACTGGCTTGAGGCACGAAGAGATGGGCCACTGCGAATCGTTTGTCGTAGGCAAAACCGCCGTCCAGCCCTGCCTGATGGAGGTATGTGGACCAGAGGGCACGAGGGATGTCCGTCAGGATGCCGCAGCCGTCTCCTTCCCCGTCGATAAATCCGGAACGATGCTCCATTTGAATCAGCGACCGGATGGTTTCATCCACGTTAGCTCGCGTAGGGGCTCCCGCTTTTTCGATGACACAGATGATTCCGCAGCTATCGTGCTCAATCCTGTGATAGTTTTGAAACGTTTCGATTGCTTCTCTTTGCAGGTAGTTTCTCATGGTTGCGGTCAGACGAACTGACCCTCCACCTCCTTTACCAATAGTCGGAAACTTCAAAATAGTAGTGCTAAGAATAACATGAATGAATGGAGTACACAATCGGGGTTTGGATAATCATGTAAATGTAAGCGTTTTAATTAGAATAAAATGTTTTTTCTCGATAAAAAATGTATTTTTATTCATGGAATATAGCGTTTTCAAAAGGAAAAAAGCATGCTCCGCGGCAGAGCATGCTTTTTGCGTTGCGGTATGAAATGCTAGCGGTCGTGGTCTTGCGTTTTGTGGTGCTCCGTCTTTCGCGGATTTTGAAAGCCGACGACTTCCATCATCTTGGAGCTCATTTTGGGGTCCAACGTTTTTTCCGGCGCTTGCGGGTAGGTTTTTTCCCCTTTGGACACGTAAAATCCCTCCTGCGGTGGTATGCTGTCCCGCTTAGTATGTGGAGGAAGCTGCGGTTTTCGTTCAGGAAAATCTTCCCCGGCAGGAGACCTATACAACCAAGATCGGGCTATTTCGCAAGTACCGGGCTATTCCCGCAAGCATCGGGCTATTCTCTCCGGCACCTGCCTATTCCCGCTGGCACCGCTGCGTTGTATGATACGGGGTTGAACCGCATGCTGCGACAGCAACATCTACGATCTTAGAGCTTGGCAAACGAGCGATCCACAGCCGCGATCGTGTCCCGAATATCCGCTTCTGTATGGGCGGTCGTGACAAACCACGCTTCGTACTTGGATGGTGCCAGGCAGATGCCTTCATCCAGCATGAGCCGGAAGAATCGGGCAAACAGTTCGCCATCTGCCGCCTGGGCCGTATCGTAGTCATATACCGGATGGTCCGTAAAGTATACGGCGAGCGCTCCTTTTACGCGGTTGACCTGCACCTTGATGCCGTGGGCGTCTGCCGATTTCCGAATTCCTGCCTCAAGCAAGGCTCCGAGGCGTTCGAATTCCTCGTATACGCCTGGCTGCTTAAGTACCTCCAGGCAGGCGATACCGGCGCGTATCGAGGCAGGATTACCGGCCATCGTCCCGGCCTGGTAAGCAGGGCCGAGCGGTGCCACCTGCTCCATGATCTCGCGTCGCCCGCCGTAAGCGCCGATAGGCAGTCCGCCGCCGATGATTTTTCCCAGAGCCGTCAAGTCCGGCTCAACGCCGAGCAGGTTTTGCGCGCCGCCGTAGCAGAAGCGGAAGGCCGTGATCACTTCATCGTAAACCACGAGCGCACCTGCCTCGTGGGCGATCTCGTTTACGCTTTCCAAAAAGCCCGGTTTCGGCGGGACGATCCCGAAATTGCCGACGATCGGTTCGACGAGCACGCATGCCGTCTCCGCTCCCCAGACGCGGATCGCCTCTCTGAACGCCTCCGTGTCGTTGAACGGTACGGTAATCACTTCGCTCGCGATGCTTTGCGGGATGCCCGCACTGTCGGGAATGCCCAGTGTGGATGGACCGGAACCCGCAGCGACCAGCACGAGATCGGAGTGGCCGTGATAGCAGCCGGCAAACTTGATTACCTTGACTCTGCCTGTATAGGCACGAGCCACGCGGATGCAGGTCATCACCGCTTCCGTCCCGGAGTTGTTGAAGCGAATCCGTTCCATCGACGGGATGGCTTCGCGAATCATCGTCGCAAATTTGATTTCCCAAGGAGTAGGGGTCCCGTACAGCGTCCCGTTTGCAGCCGCTTCCGAGATGGCTTTTGTGATATGCGGGTGGGCGTGGCCCGTGATGATCGGACCGTATGCAGCCAGGTAATCTATGTAGCGGTTTCCGTCGACATCCCAAAAATAGGCTCCCTGCGCGCGTTCCATCGTGACAGGAGCGCCGCCGCCGACAGCTTTGAAAGAGCGGGAGGGGCTGTTTACCCCGCCGAGGATGACGTCCATCGCCTGTTCATGCAGGCGGGCAGATTTTTCGCGGTTCATGTTCATTCCCTCTTTTCGTCCATAAGTCCATCCTCATCTTATCACACTTGAAGGTTGGCGTAATCGGCAGAGCTGCAGCTGGAACCGTATTTGGAAAAGTGATACAATTCAGCCTGTCAGCTTCCAAGCCAGCCTTTGATAACGACTTGTTCCGGCTTGGACGGATTGTAAAAACAAGAGCGGAAGGGAAGAGGGCGAATGAACGTCGAAGCGTTGTCCATACCCGGTTACAGCGGCAATAATGAGGATCGTTTTTTGATAAACACGGCTCAGCAGATATTTGCCGTGATTGACGGAGTTTCGTCTTTGGTGCCGTTTGTCACCAGGACCGGGCAGAGTGGAGGGGCAATGGCGGCCCGGATCGTTCACGATCATCTGGCGGCTGTCGGAAAAGACGCCGACTTGCCGTCTGTACTGCTCGCAGCCAACGAGCGCCTTCGGGATTATATGATCTCCGAAGAAATCGATTTGAGCCAAAAGGAAGCTTTGTGGGGTGCAGCCGCCGCCGTAGTGAAGCTCGATGGGACACACCTTCACTATGCCCAGACGGGAGACTGCATGATCTTTGCCGTGTATGCCGACGATTCGATCCGCGTCCTGACTCATCTGCAGGTAAATCACCTGGAAGCAGCCGCGATGGAAAAGTGGGAAGAAGGCATTCGCCAAGGCTTAAGCACAAGGGCTGAACTGATTGAAAGCGTTCGCGACATCCTCGTTCACAACCGCTATCAGGCAAATACGCCGGGAGGATACGGCGTGCTGAACGGCGAGCCGCTCAGCGGAGACTTTCTGGAGTACGGGAGGATCAACCGGATCGGCCTGAAGGCAGTGCTCCTGCTGACAGATGGACTGTTCTGGCCGGCCGCGCGCGGAGAAGGGAGCATCGGTTGGGAGAAAACGGTCTGTCCCATCCTGGAAAAAGGGCTGCAGGCGTATACAGATGAACTGGTCCAGTTGGAGAAAAGCGATCCGGAGTGCATCGCCTACCCGCGGTTCAAGCCTGCCGATGACAAAACCGGTGTCGTCATTTGCCTTCCCGAGAACGAGCCTGCGACTGAGCCGTATGGTCTTCCAAGGCTTTAGATTGAAGGTTGCAGTTGGCAGCACATTGATTTTTGCAGAAATCAGCCTGCTCATATACACTAAGCAGTGGAATCCTACTCAAAAGCGACAAAAGGGCGGTTAATCATGATTCAAGTCAACCATTTGCAAAAGGAGTTTCGCATTCATCAAGCCCGCGCCGGTCTGGGAGGCGCGTTTCGCGACCTGTTCAGCAGGGAATACAAGACGGTCAAAGCGGTCGACGACCTGTCCTTTTCCGTAGAAGAAGGGGAAATGTTCGCCCTGATCGGAGAAAATGGGGCAGGGAAGTCGACCACGATCAAAATGCTGACGGGCATCCTGAACCCGAGCGGCGGGGAGATCGTCATCAACGGCTTTATCCCGCAAAAACAGCGGGAGGACTACGTGCGCTCCATCGGCGTCGTGTTTGGCCAGCGCTCGCAGCTTTGGTGGGACCTGTCCCCGCTGGAGTCCTTCCGTCTGCTGAAAAGCGTCTACAAGGTCGAAGAGCATGAAGGACAGCGCTGGCTCGACCGTTTGATCGAGGAGCTCGACATCGGTTCGTTCGTCAGCCAGCCTGTACGCAAGCTGAGCCTCGGCCAGCGGATGCGCTGTGAGGTGGCGGCGGCGCTGATCCACAAGCCTCGCCTGCTGTTTCTGGATGAACCTACGGTCGGTCTGGACGTACTCGTAAAGCAAAAGATTCGCGAGTTTTTGCGAAATTTAAACGATACCGAGCATATGACGATTCTGTTGACCACACATGATGTGACCGACATCGAAGCGCTGTGCAAAAGAGTGCTGGTCATGGACAAAGGCAAGCTTATTTTTGACGGGCTGCTCGAAAACCTGAAGGAAAAATGGGGAAATGGGACGGAAGTGGCCTTTCAGTTCAAAAAGCGGACGTCAGCCGAAGAGCTGCGGACTGTCCTCGGCGAGCTGCCCTGTGAGATCATTCGGGAAAACGACTTTGCTTTGCGCGTAAAAGTGTCGCGCAGCCAGGAAATGCTGCCGTTCGTCCTGTCCACCGTGATGGCCTCGTTTGACATCAGCGACGTCAAAATTATGGAAGCGAGCACGGAGGACATCGTCCGCAATATCTACTCTACAGACAGCGAGGTAGTCAGCCATGGGTAAGCTTTACCTGGAACTGATCCGCATCCGCTTTCTGACCTTGCTGGCGTATCGCGTCAACTACTACAGCGGCATCATCATCTACGCGATCAACATCGGGGCGTACTACTTCCTCTGGGGGGCGATTTACGGCGGACAGCAGCAGCTCGGCGGTCTTTCGGTAGAGCAGATGACGGCGTATGTCGCCATCGCCTGGATGTCGCGGGCGTTTTATTTCAATAACATCGACATGGAGATGGCGCAGGAGGTCCGGGAGGGAAAAGTGGCGATCGAGATGATCCGCCCCTACAATTATCTCTCGGTCAAGACGGCGCAGGCATTCGGCGAAGGGATTTTCCGCATGCTGTTTTTCGCCGCGCCGGGCATTTTCCTGATCAGCCTGTTCATTCCGTTTCAATTCCCGAGCACGCCCGAAGCGTGGGGCATGTATCTGCTCAGCCTGATGTTCGCGTTTGTCATCAACACGCAGTTGAATCTGTTGACCGGTCTCGTTACCTTTTTCCTCTTCCGCAATGACGGGATGATGCGGGCCAAGCGGGTAGTCGTCGACCTTCTTTCCGGCCTGGTGCTGCCGATCAGCTTTTTCCCCGGCTGGGCCCAGACGCTGATGGGATATCTGCCGTTTCAGGCGATCAACTATTATCCCAGCGTCATCTTCACCGGGGCTATACCGGCGTCCCGCGCGTGGCAAATGATCGGATTCCAGGCGATTTGGGTCGCGGTCATTCTCATCCCGATCTTCGTCTTGTGGCGCAGAGCCCAGACCAAGCTGGTCGTGCAGGGAGGATAAGAAGCAATGGGTGAAATCAAGCATGTCTTGGGCATTTTTGCCACTTATTTGGGACAGTATTTCAAAACGCGTCTCGCGTACCGGACTGATTTTTTCGGGGAGCTCGTGTCCAATCTGATCAATGAGCTGATCAACCTCGTGTTTATCGTCGTCGTCTTTCAGCACGTGCCGCTGCTCAATGACTGGACGCGCGACGAGATTATTTTCATTTACGGCTTTTTCCTCATCCCGTACGCGCTGTTTTCGATGTTTTTCGGCTTCTGGGATTTCAACGAGCGGTACATTATTCGCGGAGAGATGGACCGCGTCCTGACCAGGCCGCTGCACAATCTCGCACAGGTCTGTCTTGAGTCGATCGCACCGGACCGGATTTTTGGCGTCATCACCGGTTTGATCATTATGGGCTATGCGGCTATTCAGCTGGATTTGTCCTTTACGTGGTACGACCCGTTCCTGTTTGTCGGTCTCGTCGTCAGCGGCATGCTGATCTATGGCGGGGTCTACACGGCCATTGCGGCCATCAGCTTTTTCTCCGATTCCCGGACAGGGATTTCGCCGATGATCTGGAATATTCAGCAGTATGGGCGTTACCCGGTCGACGTGTACAACAAGGTAATCCGGTTTGTGCTCACGTACGTGCTGCCCTTTGCCTTTGTCGGCGTGTATCCGGCGGCGTATTTTCTCCGCAAGGAAACGTGGTACGCGTATGCGGCGTTTACTCCCGTCGTGGGAATCGTCTTTTTCAGCATCGGACTGGTCGTCTGGAACTGGGGTGTGCGCAAATACAGCGGAGCAGGGTCGTAATCGGCTTGCTGCCTGACCCTCCTCCGTCTTGGGGGAGGGTTTTTGCATGCTTTTGTCGTATTGGGAAAAATTGCTTTCTTTCTACCTCGCTATGTTCCCCTGGCTGATCATGTTTGCTCCGCAAATGATAGCCGAAATTTGCGGCAGGTTTCCCAAAAGCGATGGGAGCTACGCAGGAGATTCGCAACGACCATAGCAGGGAACACTTCCAGCATTGTCAAATCCGAGTGCGGCACTGTATAATATCCATGTAAAATCACATACATTCCTTCGGGGCAGGGTGAAATTCCCGACCGGCGGTGATCGCGCCAAAAGCGCGTAAGCCCGCGAGCCTCCGCGATGCGAAAGCTTCCGGAGTGCAGGATCTGGTGCAAATCCAGAGCCGACAGTACAGTCTGGATGGGAGAAGGATGACGACAGTACGTACGCTGTGCGTGCTTGTTTGCTTGTGCATGGGTATTGCACGACGGGCTGGGTGCCGCTTTTCGGCCCTTCTGTTTACGTACCCTTTTTTAAGAGCACAGGTCTGTTTCGTTGTCTTTGCATGTGTGCCAAAGCCCTGAGGAGATGTTGTTTCTCAGGGCTTTTTGCTGTGCAAGGACCGAACGCGGGCACGTCCGGGTGTATGCTGTTGCCATTCCTCAAGAAGGAAGAAACCAATGAGGAGATGGTACAGATGAAAGGAACCGCGATTCCCACATCGCAAGCGACGCAGCGGCTGGTGACGATTCCCATGCTGGCGGCGGTCGCATTTGTCTTGCAGTACCTGGAATTTCAGGTGCCGCTCATGCCTACGTTTTTGAAGCTCGATTTCAGTACGCTGCCCGGATTGATCGGCGCCTTGCTCTACGGCCCAATGGCAGGCGTTATCGTCGAAGTGATGAAGAATGCGCTGCACATGCTGTTTAAAAATACGGACGGCCTTTTGATCGGCGAGCTGGCCAACGTAGTGGCGGGTGCGAGCTTCATCGTCGCAGCGGTTTGGCTGCAGCGGATGAAACAGGGGAAAATGAGCTTCATGGCCGGTCTTGCTATCGGTACTGTACTGATGACGGCTGTCATGGCGGTAGCCAACGCCTACTTCCTGCTGCCCGCCTATGCGGCTTTGTATCAGGTGTCGCTGGAGCAGCTGGTCGCGCAATTCCAGGCTGAGAGCGTATGGTCTTTGATCCTGTACGGCATCGTGCCGTTTAACCTGATAAAAGGAATCATGGTCTCCGTAGTCGCTTATCCGCTCTACGTGAAGCTGGCACCGAGACTCAGCCTTTATGCAAGAAATTGACATTGCCCGGCGGGTCTGCTACCATATTGCCCAAGAAACAGGCGAAAATGGCTGTGAAAGGACCCGCAGGTAGCGAATGTGGCGCAGAGAGTCGGCCCTTGGCTGAAAGGTCGATGCACAAATGTACCTGCTCCCCATCCTGGAGCTGCTGGCGACGAGCCATGCCGGATTCCCTCCGTTAACGGGTCAGAGCGGATCGCAGATGCTTGTGGCAGCAGCGGTCAATCAGGGTGGTACCGCGGGAGAGTTTCCCCCGTCCCTTTTTGGGATGGGGGTTTTTTGCGTTTTTGAAAAGAAGCTCATGAAGGAGTGAAGGGCATTGAAAGAAGGAAAAGCATTTGTCAAAGAAATCACGCCGCAGTCTGAAGACTTTTCGCGCTGGTACATCGACACGATCAAAAAAGCGGATCTGATGGATTATACGCCTGTGCGCGGCTGTATCGTTTTCAAGCCGGACGGATTTGAGCTGTGGGAGCGGATCCAGGAGGCGATGGACAAGCGGTTCAAGGAAACCGGCCACCGCAATGCCTATTTTCCGATGCTGATTCCCGAATCCTTTTTTCAGAAGGAAAAAGAGCACGTAGAAGGCTTCAACCCGGAACTGCCATGGGTTACGGAAGCTGCGGGGGAACAGTTGGAGGAGCGCCTTGCGCTGCGGCCGACCTCGGAGACGATGATCGGCCATATGTACAGTCAATGGATTCAAAGCTACAGAGATTTGCCGGTACTCATCAATCAGTGGGCAAATGTATTCCGCTGGGAAAAGCGGACGATGCCGTTCCTGCGCACCTCCGAATTTTTGTGGCAGGAGGGACACACCGCCCATGCCACAGAGGAGGAAGCCCGTCAGGAAACGATGCAGATGCTGGACATTTACGCCGAGGTCGTGGAGGAACTGCTCGCGATCCCGGTCTGGAAGGGGCAAAAGACGCCGAGCGAGAGGTTTGCTGGAGCTGTCGACACCTACTCCATCGAAGCGATGATGAAGGACGGCAAGGCCGTACAGGCCGGCACCTCGCACTATTTGGGAGAAAAATTTGCGCGGGGCTTCGAGATCAAGTACTTGGACCGCGACAATCAATTCAAATACGTGCATACGACATCCTGGGGGACCTCTACCCGCCTGATCGGCTCGATGATCATGGTGCACGGGGACGACCGGGGGCTGTCGCTGCCGCCTCGTGTAGCGCCTACGCAGGTCGTGATGATTCCGGTTGGACCGCCAAAGCTGCGTGAAAGGGTGATGGCAGCATTCGATCCGCTCTTTGATCAGTTGAAAGCGGCAGGCGTACGGGTCCGGGCTGACCTGCGCGAGGAGACTCCCGGCTGGAAATTCAACGAATGGGAGATGCGCGGCGTTCCGATCCGTCTGGAAATCGGTCCGCGCGATGTCGAGAACGGTCAGGTCATTCTGGCCCGCCGCGATACCGGGGAAAAGATCACGGCTCCGCTTGCGGATGCAGTAGAGGCGGTCGTAAACCTGCTTGAGGAAATCCAGCAAAACATGTACCAGCGGGCAGTCGAATTCCGCAATGCCCATTCGCATCTGGAGATCAACACGCTCGAAGAATTGAAGCAGCACGCGGAGACCGCCGAGAAAGAAAACGGCATCGCGGGTTGGGTGCTTGCGGGCTGGTGCGGCGACAATGGCTGCGAAGCAAAGGTAAAGGAAGAGACCAAGTTCACCTCCCGCAACATCCCGTTCGAGCCGCCTGCACAAAAATCCGCATGCATCTGCTGCGGCAAAGAGGCGATGCACACGGTCTGGTTTGCCCGGGCTTACTAAGGCAAGGCCATCAGGCCAAAATCAAACCCGACGAAAGAACGCTTACGGCCAAGCTAGACCAACAAATACGAAATGAAAAAGGGGGCGTCTTATTTTTGACGCCCCAATACCCATTCCGCAAACGCATCCGTATCCGTAAACTCGTAATCCGGTTCCGGCTGAAAGCCTCCCGTTTTTTGCGTGACCGGAAGCCAGGTGACTCCTACTGTCACCAGTCCGGCAGCCTTCCCGGCTATAATATCCGCGTTGCTGTCGCCGACGTAGATGGTCTGTTCGGGCGTTGCACCAAGCTGCTCCATCGCAAGCAAAATCCCCTCCGGATCGGGCTTCGGATTTGTCACCTCATCCCCGGCGATCACCACATCAAAATAAGGGGCAAGCCCCCACTCTTTCAGAGAGATATCTGCGCTTCGTCTGCCCTTTCCTGTGACAATCCCCATCGAAATGCCGGCTTGCTGCAAGCGGTCGAGCAGCCGGATCATTTCCGGCGGATTGGACACGCGCTGATGCTCGGCTGCGTAGAAGTCGTAAAAATGGGTCACGGCATCCGCCAATTGCTCGCTGGCAATCATGTTTTCCAGAATCCCCATCTCAGGCGGGCCAAACATCGCGACGATCTCCTGATCCGTGTAGTGGCGCTGAAGAAAGTGCTGAAAGGTAGAGCGGAAGGAATTGAAAATCATCGGCAGCGTATCGGCTACGGTCCCGTCGAAATCGAATAGAATGGTGCGCATCGTAAGCCTCCTTGGTCAAAAATGGAGAAAACCATCACAGCGGATGGTTTTCATGGTTGTTTTTGCATACTGGTCAGCTTCAGCATACTGCTGCGTTTTCTGATTGTTCGTTCAGTCTTATGCGAAGATGAGTTCTTTCATGCCTCGTTGTCTTCAAAGTCGTCGTCCTCGTCGTCTTCACTCGGGTCAGGAGGAGTAACGGGAAACAAGACATCAAAGAACTTAAACTTCCGTCGTCCGTTTTCATTTTTCAGTCCTTTGTACTTTTGGAGAAGGTCGCTAATCTCGGCAACCAATTCATTTCTTTCTTCTTGGCTTAAATAAAATTCAGTCAGGTTGTAAGCGAACGTATCCTTGTACTCCTTGCGCACATCCACGTCGCTGGCTACAAACCGGTTGAGCGTACGCACCAGATCCTTTTCCGTCGTGCGGAAAGGGGTAAACATGATATCGCTCAGCTGCTGTGCGTTTTCCTCGATCATCAGCCGCAGCTTCACCTGAATGACTTTGGCTACAGGCTCGTAGTACTTTTCCACGATCGAGCCTTTTACTCTCGTGTCTACCTGCTGCAACAAGCCTACGCGCACAAGTTCTTTCACATGATAGTGAAGACGGGCGGCGTTTTCCCCGAGCTCGGTTGCAATCTGCTTGGCTGTACGGGGCTCAAGATCCTCAAACAATTCCAAAATCTTTACACGTTCTGGTATAGCAAGGGATTTGAGGGCTTCCGGGTCTGTTACGTTAAAAAATTCTTTCATCGCCATTCTTCACCATCCAGCTACCTACGCAAATTTTATATTTCTTTATCATTACTATCCATCCATATTATCGTTTTCTGTGCAAAAGCGCAACGTGCAAGCGGATGAAGTAGCTGTAAGCTTGTGGTAAAATGAGACCAAATGAAAAGCAGTTTTTAGTGGAAGGACGGGATCAAAAATGGTCGCTGCAGGACAAGCTGCACCAGATTTTACCCTCAAGGCGAGCAACGGTCAGGAGCTTTCTCTGGCTGATTTTCGCGGAAAAAATGTGGTGCTCTATTTTTATCCAAAGGACATGACGCCGGGATGTACGACAGAAGCATGCGATTTCCGGGATTATCATCCCGATTTTGCCAAGCTGAATACGGTCGTACTGGGCATTAGCCCCGACGATGTGAAATCCCATGACAAGTTCGTCGCCAAGCACGAACTTCCTTTTCCGCTGCTTGCCGACACTGACCATCAGATCGCGGAAGCATATGGCGTATGGGTCTTGAAAAAGATGTACGGGCGCGAGTACATGGGCATCGAGCGGACGACCTTTGTCATCGATGCGGAAGGAAACATCGCCAAGGTCTGGCCCAAGGTTAAGGTAAAAGGGCACGTCCAGGAGGTGCTCGCGTTTATCCGGGAAGAGCTGCACAGGCCGTAATCCGGGGGACAACCAATAAATCAATGGGGGAACAAATAATGACTTTGTCCACTGCATATATGGTAGAAACGTTTTGCCAACTGGCCAACACGCCAAGCCCATCGGGAAATACGGGCAAGGTGATGTCCTGGGTGGCAGACGAGCTCGATCGACTGGGCGTCAGCTATGTAAAAACCAACAAAGGAGCGGTACTGGCGACGCTGCCGGGCAAAAACAAGGAAAAGCATCGTCTGCTGACGGCTCACGTCGATACCTTGGGCGCGATGGTAAAGGAAATCAAGAGCAATGGCCGGCTGAAGCTCGCTTTGATCGGCGGCTTTGAATTCAATGCCATTGAGGGGGAGCACTGCACGATTGAGACAGACAGCGGCCGACTTGTTACCGGCACCATTTTGTCGACCAAGGCATCTGTACATGTGTATGGCCGGGAAGCTGGCAAAATGGAGCGCAACGAAAGCAACATGGAAGTCAGGCTGGACGAGAAAGTAAAAACAAAGGAAGACGTGGCTGCGCTTGGCATCAGCGTAGGCAATTTTGTCTCCTTTGACCCGCGTGTAACAGTTACCGAGAGCGGCTTTATCAAATCGCGCCATATCGACGACAAGGCGAGCGTAGCGATTTTGTTCGGGGTGCTCAAGCATATCGGAGAAAGCGGCATCGAGCTTCCGTATACGACGCATTTCCTGATCAGCAACAACGAGGAAATCGGTTATGGCGGCAATTCCAGCGTTCCGGCACAAGTGGTCGAATATCTGGCTGTCGACATGGGGGCGATCGGAGACGGACAGACGACAGATGAATACTGCGTGTCCATCTGTGCCAAGGATTCCTCCGGCCCTTACCATTACGGCTTGCGCAAGCATTTGGTGCGCCTGGCCGAGGAGCAGGGTCTCAACTACCAGGTCGATATTTATCCGTATTACGGCTCGGACGCCAGCGCGGCGCTGAGAGCCGGATACGACATCGTTCACGGCCTGATCGGTCCGGGCGTGGACGCTTCTCACTCCCATGAAAGAACACACAAAGAGGCGCTGGAGAATACGGGAAAACTGGTCCTGGCCTACATCCAGTCTGAAGAGCTGCAAGCATAGGAGGACTTTGCTATGAGTGATATGTACCGCTGGGCCGACTACTACGACTTGACACAGCGCGGCATGGCAGGTGACGTGGAGTTTTACCTCGATATGGCTCGTCATGCAGGTGGCGAGGTGCTGGATCTGGCATGCGGGACTGGCCGTACCAGCATACCGATGGCAGAAGCAGGATTGTCCGTCACCGGGCTGGATTTGTCGTCCGAGATGCTGAAGCGAGCGCAGGAAAAGGCGGAAAAACACGGTGTAGCGGATCGCCTTCGGCTGATCCAGGGAGACATGCGCTCCTTTGATCTGCAAAAGACGTTTTCACTGATTATGATCCCGTTTCGCTCCTTTTTGCATCTGCTGTATATCCAGGAACAGATGAAGGCGCTGGCTTGCATCCGAAAGCACCTGGCACCTGGAGGAAAGCTGGTTTTTAATGTGTTTGTGCCCAAAATCAGCCATTTGTATGAGGAGAGCGAAAAGATGTCGCTCCGCGGCACTTTCCGATTGGAAACGGGAGAAGAGGTTGCAATGTGGGACTACACACGCTACGACCATTTCCAGCAGCTATCCGAGGTGACTCGGACTTATGAACGGACTTCACCGGACGGTGTCGTGACCGAAAGAGTTGTCGGGCGATTTACGCTGCGCTACATCTTCCCCGCCGAGCTGCACCATTTGCTTCGGCTCAATGGGTTCAAGGTGACGCAGCGTTACGGCTCCTTTGACAAAAAGCCGTTCGATTCTTCCAGCAGCGAATTGATAGTAGTCGCCGAACTGCTTTAAAGCGAGCGAACTTCTTTCAAGCGACCGAACTGCTTTCAAGGGAGCGAACTTCTTTCGAGCGACCGAACTGCTTTCAAGGGAGCGAATGGATAAAGCGCAAGCGGGATGTCCCCGTGTCGATTTCCGGGGAAATAAGAAGAATGGGGGACTGACGGTGAAAATTTATACAAAGTCAGGGGACAAGGGCGAAACGTCACTGGTGTTTGGCGTTCGCGTCCCGAAGTTTGCGGATCGCGTAGAAGCGTACGGAACATGTGACGAAGCCAATTCAAGCATTGGCCTTGCACTTTCTCTCCTGCCTGCCGGGGACGAATGGAAGGAACTTCGTCAAGTTTTTCACGTCATTCAAACCAAGCTGTTTCACATTGGAGCGGAGCTTGCCACCCCTGTGGGAAAACAGGTGGGATGGCCGATCCAGGAAGAGGATGTACTCTTTTTGGAAGGGGAAATCGACAAGCTTGACGCTGCTTTGCCTCAACTGACCAACTTTATTTTGCCGGGCGGGCATCCGGCTGCCGCCGCGTTTCACATAGCCCGCACCGTAGTCCGCAGGGCTGAGCGCAAGGCAGTAATGGTCGCAAACCAGGAAGAGGTAAACGCCGCTGTCGTGAAATATTTGAATCGCTTGTCCGATTATTTATTTGTCGTGGCGAGGTATGTCAATCGCGAGACAGGGCATGAAGAGCTTCAATTGCACGAATAGAGAAGGGCGGCGTGTACCTGTCCAGGCTTTCAATGCGGGCTTCCAGTCCGGGCTTCTGAACCAGTTTTCGAACCATGCTTTTGACCATACTTCAACTATACTTTCGACCGGGTTTCCGAAGTAGGCTTCGACCGAAGCTTTTGAACCAGGCTCCCGATCCAGACTTCTGAACCAAGCTTTTGCGCCGGGGTTCCGATTCCGGCTTGCTTTTCGGGCAGCGTTCTGCTCTAGTCCGATACAAAAATGATGGACGTCGCAGCATGCTTGTAACGTATATTCCGATGCAAATTCCGATGAGGCTGCTCTCTAATCCAGAGCAGCTTGCATCCCTTTTCTAAAGCCATGAAAGGGAACCAGACATTTCCCGAGGCAATCCATTTTTGAAAAGGAGGGATTCGTATGTTTCAGAAAGCGGACAAGTGCTTGCGGACGAATAAATTTACTGAACAGTTGGAATTTTACCGCAGATTGATGGGATTTGACGTTGAGCAGGTGGAGGGAGAGCAGCAGCTGACATTTTTGATTGCCCCTGGCGGTGAGCGGATTTTACTGGCGGGAACAGAGCAAAAAGACCTTTCTTTGTATTTGACGGAAGTGTTTGACCAGCCAATCCTTGGACAGAGCTTCTATCTTTCCGCACCTTCGTCATTTTATGAATATCGCGATCGGGTACTGGCTCAAAAGCAGCACAATGCGGAATGGGTAGAAACGGAATGGGGCTGGGAACGTCTCAGTGTGACTGATCCGGAAGGCTATGTGATCACATTCTGGGGCGGGCGGAATCTGAGTGACGGGCAGATCATAGCCTTTTACGACGAAGCCCCGACTCGTCTGAAGAAAGCGCTGGAGGGACTGAACGATCAGCAGCTTGACTTGTCCCGTGCTCCCGGAAAATGGTCGATTCGCCAAATCGTTTTACATATGGTAGACTCGGACGCAACCTCGCTGGCGATGGTGAAGTTCGCTCTGGCGGAGCCAGGGAGGGTATTTCACGGGAATGCTTACGACCCTGACGTATGGGCGGCCGGATTGGATTATGCCCATCGCAGCATACAAGCGGAGGTCGAGCTGTTTTGCGCGATCCGCTCTCATATCGGCGGCCTGTTGAAGCACCTGCCCGACGCGATGGACAGAACGGTCTCTCTGTCATCGGGACACATCGTATCCGTTCGCCAGCGGATCGAGCCGCTCATGGGACATGCTTTGCATCATATCGGGCAAATTCTTGAAACCCGGAAGGTTCATGGAGTATAAAAGGCCAGGTAATGAAAGGAACCAAAAGCGGTTAGAGATCTTGAAAAGGGGAGAGGAGCACGATGGCCAGCCTGCCCTCGGTTTAGTTCGGGGTGGCCGGCCGTATTTTATGTCTTCTCGGGCGGGAAGGAGGTTTGAACATCTCCGTTGATATTCCGCTAACATTTTAGCGCAAGTACGCTTTGATACCTTGCAAAAAAGGAATTTTCTCTGTGTCAAATATGTCGTACAGCGATTCCGTATCCGAGCATGCGTTTCCTTCCAGCAGCATCGTCAGTTGGGTATTGGTGATCGGGAAGAAGGAGAAACCTTCCATCAGATTAATGACCGGCTTCATCAATCCCAGCGGAATATGCACTTTCCGTACTTTGCGCTTGCCGATGGCTTCGCCAATAGCGTCGAGAATCGCTCCATAGGAGACTGGTTCCGGTCCGCCCGTCTCGAAAATTCGTCCGACAGCAGATTCTCGGGAGAGAGCCTGGACAAATACATCTGCTACTGTCTGGCTGGCAACGGGCTGCAGGAGATAGGAGCCGTCTCCAATCACGGGGGTCACAGGCATACGGACAAGATCGGCCAGCATGTTGACGAATTCATCTCCCGGACCGAAGATCACGGAGGGACGGAAAATGACGTAAGGGATGCCGCTGCCCTTCACGAGCTGTTCTGCTTCGTATTTGCTCTGATGGTACCCGCTCGTCGCATTGGCTCTCGCTCCAAGCGCACTCATGTGAACAAAGCGCCGGATGCCTGCTTTCTTGGCGGCTTGCAAAACATTTCGGGTCCCCTCCACATGAATCCGGGGAAATGTAATGCCCTTTTGCTTTTGTTCACGGATAATGCCTACCAGATGGATAACGGCGTCGCAGCCAGCCATCGCCCGGGAAAGTGAATCGGGGTCGAACAGATCACCGGCGGCGACTCTAGCATTTTCACTTGCCTGGTTTTGCTTGCGCCATTTTTCCTCCGAACCGGGACGAACCAGGCAAACGACCTCATGTCCGTCTTCTGCCAGTTTTGCCAAAATACCCTTTCCTACAAAGCCGGTACCGCCCGTCAGGAACACTTTCATCCATATCCCCCCTAAAGTAAAAAACTCCCAGGTTCCATTGTACACCAGATAGACAGCTTGCTCCATTGCTGATGCGCTCTCCCGGTGGATTGACAAAAGAGCGTATAATACTAATAGAAAGAGAGGAGGTCCAAGCTTTGGCTCAACGCAAAGTACCCGTAGATGACATTTTGGAAATACTTTACCAAACATACCCAGATGCTCACTGTGAGTTGAACTATACCTCGCCTTTTGAGCTGTTGATTGCGACGATCCTGTCAGCCCAGTGCACAGATAAACGGGTAAATGAGATTACTGCGCCCTTGTTTCAAAAACACAATAAACCGGAAGATTTTCTCCACATGACACAAGAGGAAATGGAGGAGCATATAAAAGGGCTGGGATTGTATAAAAATAAAAGTAAAAACATCCTGGAGACCTGCCGGATCCTTTACGAAAAGTACAACGGCGAGGTTCCGCAAAACCATGCGGAGCTGGAGGCGCTTCCCGGCGTAGGCAGAAAGACCGCCAATGTCGTTTTGTCCAACGCCTTTGGAGTTCCAGCCATCGCAGTCGATACACACGTGTTTCGGGTTGCCAATCGCCTCGGCTTGGCCAAAAGCGACAATGTGGACGAGGTGGAGCGTCAGCTCATGAAGCGGATCCCCAAGGAAAAGTGGTCGGATGCCCATCATTGGCTCATCTGGCATGGACGACGCATCTGTGCCGCTCGTACTCCACAGTGCAGCATCTGTCCTTTGAAGGACATGTGCAGGTACGCCCTGGCCGAAGAGAAGAAGGCGAAGTCATCGCGGACAAAAGAGACGGCGAAAACAGCTGCCACCGCCAAAAAAACGGCGTCCAAGTCAAAATCGGCGGGAACAGCAGGCACGAAGGAAAAGGCAAAGAAGCCGGCGGCGAAAAAAACGGCAGCATCGCAGGGCTGATGAATGTCTGAATCATCGATTCCGATTTCCGGTGAATGTATATTGACAGTTTTCCTTGATTAGAAGTACACTTAATTTAAAGTAATTCTAATCAAAGGGTTTGACAAACCATGTACATTCATCGTGCGAAAGACTGTGAGGTGTAGCACAATGTCACAGCGTGTAGAAAAAGCTGTTGAAATCCTAAAGAACACCGGGGTAAGGATGACACCTCAGCGTCATGCCATTCTATCCTATTTGTTGGGGACGATGACCCATCCGACAGCTGATGAGATTTACAAGGCTCTGGAGGGGAAATTCCCCAATATGAGCGTGGCGACTATTTACAATAACCTGCGCGTCTTTAAGGATGCGGGTCTGGTGCGCGAGCTTACCTACGGAGATGCGTCCAGCCGCTTTGACGCCAATGTGGAGGAAGATCACTACCACGCGATCTGTTCGGAATGCGGTTCGATCCGGGATTTCCACTACCCTTATCTCCGAGATGCCGAGGCTTCGGCCGCAAAAACCATTGGATTTCGTGTAACCGGACACCGGATGGAGGTATACGGGGTATGCGAAGATTGTCAAAAGAAGACGCATTGAGGAATGTGTCGCTCAAAGAACACCTTCTGCTTCCAACAGGCTTTCGTTGGAGAGAGGGTGTTTTTTTGTTGCGCTGAGATGTTTATGCAAATTAGGGCGAGACATGTAACCTTTTGGCGATTGCCACGTCATCTTTGAATGAAGGTTTTAGCCATTTCCAGTTTCTCGAAGGTTGTGAATAGAGTGAACAGAAGGTACGATAAGAGGAATACAGCCGTCAATGCATGTTATACATATGGTCAAGTCAAGAAGCGGTTGAGCGGAGGGAGTAGTCGATGAGTCTGGAAGTAGCCTTGGATAGACGAGCGAGACGACGCAAGAGACGAAAGCGCAGGGCTCCGCTCCTTTTTTTGATGCTCCTGGTTTTGGCTGCCGGGTTTGGGTATTGGTATTTTGAACTGAAGCCGTCGAATGAACAGGTGTTGCCCTATTTAGGAAACGAACGTCCCATCGTCTTCGAGGGCGAGCCTTTTAAGCAGCCGTATGCAATGGAAGGCGATCAGATTTTGCTGCCGTTTGAATTTATCCAGGAGCGCCTCGACCCGCACATTCATTGGGAAGAGCCGACCAAGATGCTGATCATTACAACCAAGGACAAGGTTCTCCGCATGCAGAGCGGCCAATTGGTGGCCTATTTGAACAAGAAGCCGGTGGATTTGCAGGTGCCAGTCTCCATCATTGGCGGCCACCGCTACATCCCGCTTGCCCCTCTGGAAAAGCTGTATCCGTATGCCTTTACGCGGCATGAGACAAGCGGGGTGCTGCGCGTAGAGAAAAACGAGTACGAAATCCAGCAGGCACATGTACTAAAGGATGAAGAGAAGGTCCGGCTTCGTTTAGAGCCGACGCATCGTTCCCCTTATTTGGCAGAACTGCCGGGAGGAGCCGTAGTGGACGTGCTGGGACAAGAAGAGGAGTGGTACCAGGTCTTGTCCGCTGACGGCATATCCGGTTATTTGCCCAAGAAGGTCGTCGAGCAAGGGGATGTAAGAAAGGTCAATTTGGAACAGCCGGCAGAATCCTTGCCTGTTTTATGGACACCGAAAGGGAAAAAGGTCAATCTCACCTGGGAACAAGTCGTCAAGCGAAATCCGAATACGGCCGAGATCGGCAGCATGCCAGGCGTGAATGTCGTATCCCCGACCTGGTTTGAGCTAAGCGATGCCGAAGGAACACTGATTAACAAGGCTGATCCTGCGTACGTCCAATGGGCCCACAAGCGGGGTTATCAGGTGTGGGGGCTTGTAACCAACGGATTTAATCCGGATTGGACGCGGTCCGTTTTGTCCAGTTATGAAAAACGTGACAAGGTCATCTCCCAAATCCTTCACTACGCTTATCTGTACGATTTGGATGGGATCAATCTCGATTTTGAAAATGTCTACATCGAGGAAAAGGACAAGCTTGTCCAATTCGTTCGGGAGCTGACGCCATACCTTCATCAGCAGGGGCTGGTCGTCTCTGTGGATGTCACGATTAAATCGACCAGTGACATGTGGTCTCGCTTTTATGACCGGAAGGCTTTGGGCGAAGTCGTAGACTACATGGCTGTGATGACCTATGACGAGCACTGGGCATCGAGTCCGAAGGCCGGTTCCGTCGCTTCACTGCCGTGGACCGAAAACGGACTGAAGGGAGTCTTGGAAGAAGTGCCGGCGGAAAAGGTGCTGCTGGGCGTTCCATTCTATACGCGCTTGTGGAAAGAGGCCAAACAGCAGGATGGCAGCATTAAAGTAACGTCAAAGGCATTGTCGATGCCGACGGCTGAGAAATGGGTGCAAGAGAGGAAGCTGACGCCAAAACCGGATGAAGCAACCGGTCAGCTCTATGTTGAATACAAGGACCCGGCTGACGGAGCTGTCTACAAGATGTGGATGGAGGATGTCTCGTCGATGAAAAAGCGCATGGAGCTTGTAAAGAAATACGATCTCGCGGGGGTAGCCTCATGGCGGCGGGGCTATGAGCAGCCGGCTATCTGGGAAGCGATCGATGCAAGCTTGAATGCGGCGGAATAAGAGGAAAGCGGTGAAAAATGCGAAAAACCACCTGGATCACTTGACTGTGACGGGTGGTTTTTTGTGATGTTTTGTTTCGTGTCGAGCCCCTCAGGTGTGGTTTTGCTGAGGCTGTTCATCGTCCAGCTTTAAAGGCTGTCCACAAAACATACAAGCGTCTTCTTTTCCGAGCATCTTTGTTACCTTGTTACAGGAGGGGCATTCCACTTGCGGTGCCGAGGTGGAGACCATTCCGGAAATCATAAACATAACGGTCGCCCCCATAGTCAGCAAAAAACCGATGATTAAAAGGAGAGTCATAAATACATAAGAACCCTTCAACAAAGTTCCCAGGAAAGGGATAAAATCGAGATATCCCGCGAAAAACGCGTAGCCTGTATACATCGACAAAATGCCGATTCCCATGCTCCAGTTGCCCCAGGAACGCATTCTTT
>NZ_CP150171.1:1177500-2085000 GCF_037963895.1 Brevibacillus sp. FSL L8-0520
TAAGGCAACGGACTTTGACTCCGTCATGCCTAGGTTCGAATCCTAGTGCCCCAGCCACTTTGCGGACGTAGCTCAATTGGTAGAGCGTCGCCTTGCCAAGGCGAAGGTCGCGGGTTCGAGCCCCGTCGTCCGCTCCATTGAAACCATAACAGAATTTTATTTATGAAGCATCATTTTGATGCATAATACGGAGGCATAGCCAAGTGGTAAGGCACGGGTCTGCAAAACCCTTATCCCCGGTTCAAATCCGGGTGCCTCCTCCATAGAACAGTGCCGGTATGGCGGAATTGGCAGACGCGCGCGACTCAAAATCGTGAGGGAAACCGTGGGGGTTCAAGTCCCTCTACCGGCACCATATGCTTGACCAAGGAGGAATCCATTATGGGTTCCTCTTTTTTATGTTTCATGATAACTATCACCTGATAACAAAACCTGCGGCAGAGCGGAAACCGTACACTCCGATACAAAAGTATTTTTACACACTTTACTTTGCGTAACGAAACAGCAAAGGGAACCGTCTTTAAAATGAATACGAAATAGGAAAAGAATGGGGTAACACATGGGGAAAGAAAAGAGAAGCGCGTTACGTTTCAAGAACCTGCTCATGGTTGGTTTGTCTCTCGCAGCAGTGGGATGTTCCACTGGGCCACAGGCAGCATTGCATACGGAAAAGCCTGGCGAGATTACCGCAGCTGCAGCAGCTATTTTGAATGATTCACCTGTTCAAAAGGAGGACGCAGCTGAAAAACTGCCCGCTTCGTTTATGATTGAAGCAGGCCAAGTATCGTTTCAAGGCAAAACTGGAGAGACGATCACTTCGCTTCCGCTAAAAGTGATTAAGGCTGAATTTTACATCGATGGGGACCAGCCGCAGACTGTTGGGCCCAAAAAGCCATACCCGGTGATTCCATTATCGATTCCGCAATCAAGCAAGGATGAGCTTGGTGCGTATTGGATGGATGTGTTGGGGGGAGGAAGCGTATTTTTTATCGGACCGCGGGATTGGACCTTAGGGCAAGCTGGTATTGGCGCAAATGGATCGATTGGCATCGAACTGGTTAATCCGCATGATCCGAACCAGAAGCTCAACTACTCCGACAACGCCGGAGGATGCCAAGGATGCGCGATTACCTCGATTGGAACATACTTCCCGGACAAGGAGAAGTGGGCAGAGGAACAAGGATTTCCGATCTCTGCGAAAGTTGCATTTAAAGAAAGGACGCTGGTCTCCCCAACAACCGTACAATATCTCCTCGCCGATTCTCCAGACGGTTATCACATCTCTGGTGTGGCGCATCACCTTTCCCAAGAAGGAAGCCAGAGGTTTTTGAAAATGGAAATTTCCTGCCAAGCGGAACAAGCAAAAACGGCAAAAGATATTCTCGATTTATTTGTGACTACAGGTGCTTCAGCCGCTTCCTTGTTAGAATAAAGCCAAGCAAATGAGCATAATCGCCTTCCTGCAAAATGTGGTCGGGAGCAGATTCACAGATACACATTTCGTCCTCTTATGTTAAAATAACTAGGTCACGAAAAGGATTCCCTGACGCTCTTCAGTGAATGCTATCCTTATTGAAGGCATAGACAAAACGCACGCTTACCATGGCGTGCTTTCTCTTTTCTTTTGAAGGATCGTCGACGCCGTAAGAGTAGGATTCTGCGATGTGATTCAGCAGATGGGAATCGAGAGTAGAGGTGTGAGAAGTGGGATATGGGTTACATGAGAAGCCTCCATTTGGAACGACCATTCTGTCAGCTTTGCAATGGATGATCGTCACTGTCTCCAGCAGTGTCGCCGTACCGTTGGCGATTGGAGACATTTACGGACTTACCCCTGATGAGGTCGGCCTCCTGATGCAGCAGACCATGTTTTTCGTCGGACTGGCGTCCTTCCTGCAAGTATGGATCGGCCATCGATATCCGATGATCGAAGGGCCGGCAGGGCTATGGTGGGGAATCTTTATCATTTTGGCGCAAATCGGAACCAGTGTGGGTATCGCTCCGCGGGAAATCGGGCAGTCGTTCCAGCTTGGGCTGCTGTTGGCCGGTGCGATGTTCTTTTTGTTTGGCCTGCTCGGGTGGATCGGAAAAATCCAACGCTGGTTTACTCCTCTTGTTTCAGGCACATACATGGTGCTTCTGGCAGTGTCCTTATGCAGCAGCATCGTATCGGGCATGCTGGGTATTGGCTATCAGCACGCGAAAGAAGTAAGTCCCGGGATCGCCCTGGTTTCCGTATTAATCGTTGCTCTGGTCCTGATATTTTTGCGAACGAAGCGGTTTGCCAGCTTTGCCGTGCTGCTCGGGATGGCGGCCGGCTGGATCTTGTTTGCTGTGCTAGGCTGGACGGAACCGGTACGCCATACGGATCAATGGATCGTGATGCCAACCCTGTTTTTCTGGGGTGAACCGAGGTGGGACTGGGGCGTGGTGTTGACCAGTCTGTTGACAGGCTTCGTTCTGCTTACCAACCTGGTAACAAGCATGAATGTGATGGGCAAAGCAACCCAAACACCTCCGACAGTGAGCCAGTACAACCGTGGCGGGGTATTTACGGGCGTTTCCCACATGTTGTCCGGTGTATCCGGTGTTGTCGGAATGATTCCGCTTTCGATCGCCGCAGCAGTGATCGAAACGACCAAAATGGCAGCTCGTCTCCCGTTTTTGGTAGCGATGGCAGGGATGATGCTGATCGGCCTTTTGCCGGCCGTATCTCAGTTCCTGGCTGCATTGCCTACGCCTGTCGCATATGCTGGCATGTTTATTACCTACACGCAGCTCCTTGGCTTCGGCTTGAAGGACATCGCCTCCGTCAAGCTGGACACTCGGGCAATTACCGTGGCAGGCAGTTCAATCCTCGTCGGGATCGGCGTTATGTTCGTTCCGACGACAGCTTGGCAGCATCTTCCGTCCCTGGCCAGCTTCCTGTTTGGAAACGGATTGCTGCTTGGCGTGTTGGTCAGCCTGGTTCTGGAGCATGTCGTGTTTCGGCAAAAACCAGAAGAAATAGCGGAAAAAGACGGCCAGTCCGAGTGACGAGCCGTCTTTTTCCTGAGAGTTGCGGGGAACATATCGTGGGGTGTTGCCTCAGATCAGCCGGTGACGATGTACGAGGATGAAACGAGGCCACCGTTGATTTCCGTGAACATTCTGGCTGTCGTCCCCATGATTTCCTCGCGCTCGGGAAGTGTAAGCTGTTCATGGAAAAAGATGACCTGCATCAGCTGCTTGCTTTCTTCGGAAACCGGGGTGCGCTTTGAGTCAACGATCGGACTGCCGAATGCCCCCAGCTCGTCGGCCAGAACCAATTTGCCTTCCATATGTACTTCTCTGCCGTTTAAGCCCTGGTAAACATCCGTGGCCTGTCCCAAGCGGCAGACGACGTCTCCCTGTATCTGTGCTTCATCATATATACCGTAAGGCAGGGCTTGCAGAATGGAGAAAAAATTGTTTACGTCGACAGCGCTGTTGATCCAAAAGAAGGCATTCCCTTGGAGGAGTCTGCGCAGCAGCGCTTCCGAGGAGGGGCGATAGCGGCCCGGATCTATGCCGAGGCGTTTAAATGCCGAGCGCCAGTGCTGAACCCCTGCGATTTCCGTAATTTGCGACAGCTCGTGCTCCAGACGCAGCGACTCCACAAATAGATTAATCCGTCCCTGAAGCATTTTTGGAGAAGTGCTTACGGTAACGTCTGTATAATGAATAACTCCCAGCGAAAACGAAGGAAGAATCCCGGCTACCTCTTTGGCAAGCCGTACCTTCATGGCGATCACTCCCTGCGTACAGCATTTTTTGGTAGTATAGCAAAAAAATTTTGTGATCGCGACTATCCTTCGATACAATAAGAAGAAGACAGGAGGGATTCCCTGACGATGCGTGAAGTTACGATATATACCGACGGAGCATGTTCCGGCAATCCCGGCCCAGGAGGCTGGGGAGCCGTGTTGATGTATGGTGAACATAAAAAGGAGATGTCCGGTGCCGAGCAGGGAACGACCAACAACCGGATGGAGCTGAAGGCCGCGATCGAGGCATTGTCCGTCCTCAAGGAGCCTTGCAAGGTCACTCTATATAGCGATAGCGCTTATTTGGTAAATTGCTTTCAGCAAGGCTGGTACAAGGGATGGCTGCGAAACGGATGGAAGAACAGCAAGAACCAGCCAGTGGAAAACCAGGATTTGTGGAAGGAATTGCTGCGGCTGATGGAGATTCATACCGTTCAGTACGTCAAGGTAAAAGGGCATGCAGACAATGAATGGAACAACCGCTGCGATGAGCTGGCAACAGGAGCGATCAAGAAGCTGTGAACGAGCGCCAATACTGGGAAGACACAAAGCAGGCCATCATCCGCTATGCCAAGGAAATGGGGATAGACAAGATCGGTTTTGCCAGCGCTGACCCGTTTCTCACCTTGAAGCAGCGTCTCGTAGAGCACCGGGAAAAAGGCTATGAATCCGGCTTTGAAGAGCCGGATTTGGACAAACGAACCGAGCCTTCGCTGAGTTTGGAAGGGGCTCGTTCCATCATCTCGATCGCACTGGCTTATCCATCCAAGCTGAAGAATCCGCCCAAGTCTGAGCCGGGGGCGTATCGAGGAATTATGTGCCGAGCAGCCTGGGGGACCGACTACCACCATGTCCTCCGGGAGAAGCTGGACAAGCTTGCTGATTACATCAGACAACTGGAGCCGCATGCCCGGCTTGAGTCCATGGTCGATACCGGAGCGCTTTCGGATCGGGCGGTCGCCGAAAGAGCCGGCCTCGGCTGGGTGGGAAAAAACTGTGCGCTCATTACCCCTGAATTCGGTTCTTGGGTTTATCTAGGCGAGATGCTGACCAATCTTCCGCTGCCACCGGATACACCGGTAGAAGAAGGCTGCGGCGACTGCAATCTTTGTGTGGAGGCGTGCCCGACCGGGGCGCTTGTTCAGGGAGGACAACTGGACTCGCAGAAATGCGTAGCCTTTTTGACACAGGTAAAGGGTTTTATTCCCGATCAGTACCGAAGCAAGATCGGCAATCGATTGTATGGCTGCGATACTTGCCAGACGGTTTGTCCCAAAAACCGGGGCCTGCATTTTGAGCATCATCCCGAGTTTCAGCCGGACCCGGAGCTGGCCAAACCATTGCTGCTGCCACTGCTGCAGATGAGCAACAAGGAATTCAAGCAAAAGTTCGGCAACTCCTCCTCTTCATGGCGAGGGAAAAAGCCTATTCAGCGAAATGCGATTCTCGCCTTGGCTCACTTTCGGGATCAATCCGCTGTACCGGATCTGATCCGATTGATGCAAAGCGATCCGCGGGAAGTGATCAGAGGTACAGCGGCATGGGCTCTTGGGAAAATTGGCGGTGAAGCAGCAGCAGAGGCTCTTTACAAGGCAGCAGAACAGGAACAATCGGAAGAAGTTATGGCCGAGATTCGGAAGGGAATCTCGATGCTGCAGCAGGTCCATTCTCTGCGGAAAGGGACTGTTTCCCGGGAAAAAACGGAAGAGATCAGTTAGCACACGTTTACAGGAGAAGAAAAAACGGCAAGGGAGGAATGATAAAGTGGGACAAACGATAGGTTACACCACCATGGACTCACCGATCGGACCGTTGTTATTAGCTTCTACAAAGGAAGGGCTGTGCTATATTGAATTTGGAGACGAGGAATCCGCGCTTCCTCTGCTGCAGCGGTGGGCTCGCAAAACCTTTCTCGGCGCAAATCTGGAGAAAGATGCTGCATTGAATCAGGCTGTGCAAACTGAGCTGGAAGAGTATTTTGCCGGAAAGCGGACGCGGTTTGACGTTCCGATTCTACTGTTCGGGACCCCATTTCAAAAAGCTGTGTGGAATGAGCTTACCCGGATCGGGTATGGGGAAACAAGATCGTACAAGGAGATCGCTTTGGCCATCGGGCAGGCAAAAGCGGTCCGGGCGATTGGCGGGGCGAATAACCGCAACCCGATTCCGATCATCGTTCCTTGCCATCGGGTAATCGGTTCAAATGGAGCGCTTGTCGGTTACGGAGGCGGCTTATCCATTAAAGAGCAACTATTAGCTTTGGAAGGAGCAGGAAACCCCGCTCCTTCCATCGAATCAGCAAAAGCTATCCGCTAGTCCGGATAGCTTTTTTATTGGTTTTGCGAGCATCTGGAACATCGAGAATAGAAAGATCCAAGTGTGACTCGGCTTTCCGGCTGTTCCAAAAACAGCCGCGGAGGAGGGCTCCTGCTGGTATCTTTTTCTTCTGAATCAATGTGTCGGATCATATTTTATCAGCATGGAAGGCATGCATGAAATAAAAGGTATGTGGCAGGACGTACAGGTTTGTGACAAGACGCATTGGAGCCTGAGCCTGAAGAGACAACAGACGCCTGACGAGAGATACAGGCTACCTGACAGGACACACAGTAGCTTTACAGGCAGACAGTAGCTTTACAGGCAGACAGTAGCTTTACAGGCAGACAGTAGCTTTACAGGCAGACAGTAGCTTTACAGGCAGACAGTAGCTTTACAGGCAGACAGTAGCTTTACAGGCAGACAGTAGCTTTACAGGCAGACAGTAGCTTTACAGGCAGACAGTAGCTTTACAGGCAGACAGTAGCTTTACAGGCAGACAGTAGCTTTACAGGCAGACAGTAGCTTTACAGGCAGACAGTAGCTTTACAGGCAGACAGTAGCTTTACAGGCAGACAGTAGCTTTACAGGCACACAGTAGCTTTACAGAACACCCAGGAGCCTGACAGGAGACACAGGAGCCTGACAGGACGCACAGGAGCCCGGCAGGACAGACTAGAAAGAGGGGAGGAAGTGCATTGGTGAACCGGCAGGATTCAGCGGCGGCTGTGAATCAAGAAGAATGGCAGCAGTTTCTAAAGGACTATCTGGATGACGTTCACCGCTACGGAGTTGATCAGGGTTACGAACGCATCTGGCCGTTTTGGAAAGAAGGGAAAATACGGGAATCGCTCTTTTGGAGACAGTGGCAGCGCTGGGAAGATCAGCTTCAGGAGAGAGGGGCGGTTACTACCGCTGTTCACGGGCGTGCCATCCCCCTCTTCTGGATGGAAAAGGGCAGAGAAATTCAGCTTTGCATGAGCTGGAACGTCCAGCGATGGTATACATTAAAGGGAGAGAGCAGAGTAGAGGAAGCAGAGAGAATTTTGCGTGTCATCCTGAACCGCGCAGACGGAGGATGGCATGTCGATCATATCGAAGAAATCAAAGGTGACGGAGCCTTGTCTGACGAAACGAAAGAAACGCTGTCAACTCTAGAAGAACCCGAGGATAATCTCCTCCCTACTCTTTTCGTGCACGGAGCAGGAGGATACAATTCGGGTCAGGCTATCGCGTATGCGGAGAGATACTGGAATACAGCCAATCCTGCCTATCCGCTCTTTACTGATAACTGTACGAACTTTATCTCGCAATGCTTGCATGCAGGCGGGATTCCGATGCTTTTTTCCCGGGAACAGGGGAAGGGCTGGTGGATGCGGGGCAGCGGAAAAGGTGCCAACTGGAGCTACAGCTGGACGGTGGCACATAGTTTATATTTGCTCTTAAAGTCTGGCCGGCCGCCGATGCGGGCAGTGGCAGTGCCCTCTGTCGAGCAGTTGGAGCCGGGAGATATCATCTGCTATGATTTTAACGGCGACGGACGATTCCAGCACAATACCATCGTCGTGGCAAAAGACGCGAACAACATGCCTCTGGTCAATGCAAATACAACCAACAGCCGCCTGCGTTACTGGGACTACCGCGATTCGACGGCCTATACCCCGCAAATCCGGTACGCTTTTTTTCGCATCCGTGGAACGTGATCGGATGCGGAGTCTGTTGGCTATCCATAAACAAGACAGGGCCTCTCTGTGCGAGAGGCCTTATTCATTTTGTCCGGCGCAAGAAGACGGTTTTTACAAAGGCAATGAGACGAATGGCGACGACAATTCCGGCTATCCACAAAAAATCGCCCGGAGTATGCGGTTCGCCTTTTATCGAATTCACATAGATGAGGGCGTGAAACACGACCAGGACAAATAACAGGAAATTGCTCATGTGGATGCGTTTCCAGCTGGAGCCGCCAAGCAGCTTCTCTGCATAGCGGGAAGACGTAATCCAGAGACAGAACAGGAGGATAAAAGCAATCAGACCCATGTAGTTGGCTATGCCGGTAAAAGTAAAATTGGGAGACAGTCCGCCGCCGTAGACACTGGCGTCCAGGAAGAAAAGACCGAGCCACCCTTTTGCGGTTATATCGCTTTGCAAAAAATGCAGCTGAGGCCCTTTTTCGAAAATAAACAGGACGAGTGCGACGTGGACCAGTGCACACACGCCGCCGATAATGCCCAAGTCTCTTCGGAGCAACAAAAGCTGGGGGGCAAAGCGCGCAAGCCACTGTTTGATTGGACCGAGCAGCAAAGTGAGGCTGATCAGCAGGAATGCCAAATATCCGGAAATCATACTCAGGGCTTCAGGCGTGCGGAAAAAAGAAAATTGCGGCCACTTGATCCAAAATACAGCAAGGAGAAAAAGCAGACTGACGATAAAGGCAAGGAAACGAAACAAACGCATTTGCAAGGCCACTCCCTTTCGGTGCGATACCCGTTTTCTTTTTGATGCAGGACACCTCTGATTTGTTACAGGAAGTGGCGTCTTCAAAAGAAATGTTCGTTACACGCTTGTTGGAAAGTGAAGGTTATTGCGATTGCAAGAGTGGGCGGATTTCCTCCTTCAGAATCGGCTGGATAGGAATGATCCGATAAGAAGATGATCTCCTAAGAGGATGAGATGAATAGCGGATTTTATGAAAAAGGGATGATAAGAAAAACTGGTTTTATGAAAAAGGCGATACGATAAAAAACGGATGAAGCGAATCAGTGTTAAACGCGGAGCCTGTTACAAAGCCATTCCAACGGGGCAAGCGGGTGGCCTTCCCTATGTCTGTTTATGTATAATAGAGGATGTTTGAAAGTCCGGTAACCAAGGAGATTTTTGATTATGCCGTTACACATCGTCCTTCATGAGCCGCTCATCCCTGCCAACACGGGAAATATTGCCCGTTCCTGTGCTGCTACGGGTGCGCATTTGCACTTGATTCATCCGCTCGGCTTTTCCACAGACGACCGCTATTTAAAGCGGGCAGGTCTTGATTACTGGCACGCGGTACAGGTGCATCACTACGATGATTTCGACCATTTCGTCCGCGAGCAGGGGGAAAACGCCGGTACGTTTTACTTCGTGGAAACGTGGGGAGAAAAGCTTTACACGGAGGTTTCCTTCCGTGATGGCGATTATATCATTTTGGGCAAGGAAACAACCGGTCTTCCGGAGGAGTTGACAGACCGATACCGGGAACAGACGATTCGCATTCCGATGAGCGGCGCCACCCGATCCGTCAATTTGTCCAATTGCGCTGCCATTGTCCTGTTTGAAGGGCTCAGACAGCTGGGCTTCCCCGGACTCAAATAACGAGCATGACCCGTAGCCTGACAATCATCCAAACAAGGGAGAGAACGTACATGAACACGACAACGATCCTATTTGACCTCGATGGAACACTGCTGGAAATGAGGACGGACCCGTTCGTAAAAGGATACCTGAAGGAACTGGGGCAGTATATGGGGGATAACTACGATAGTCAGGCGCTGCTCGGGATCATTTGGGAAGCGACCAAAACGATGATCATGAACCAGGACCCCGAAAAAACGAATGAGCAAGTCTTCATCGAATACTTTGCAGAGCACAGCCCTTGGTCAAAGGAAGAGCTGTGGCCGCTGTTCGACAAGTTTTATCAAGAAGTGTTCCCATCGCTCTCCCATCTGACGCATCCGTCCCCTTGGGCGAAAAAAATTATTGAAGCGGCAAAAGAGCAAGGGTATCGTGTAGCTGTCGCCACGAATCCGGTTTTTCCGCGTGATGCCATTCATAGCCGGTTGGCCTGGATTGAACTGTCTCCGGACGATTTTGAGCTGGTCACAGTCTACGAGGAGTCCCATTTTACCAAGCCGAATCCGGGCTACTTCCAGGAGATCTGCAGCAAGCTGGGAGTCAAGCCTGAGGAATGCGTCATGGTCGGCAACCACATGCAGGAAGATATGGTCGCCAGCAAAGTGGGGATGAAGACGTTCCTCGTGACAAATTGGCTGGAGGATCGCGGAGAGCCGCAATATCCAGTCGATCAACAGGGAACGCTCGAGGAGCTTTATACGGCGATCACGGAGCGGACAGGCCTGTTTGCCAAGTAATGCTGAAGGCAGCGATTTATACTGAAAGATTGAGCAGGTACCAGGTGCCTGCTCTTTTTGTGGTTGGACCACCGCCATACTGCGCCGCAATTTAACTCAGAATTGGAGCACGTTCAGATTGCGCCGGCGACGTAGGTCGGAAGGGACGCATGTTCAGATCGCATGGCGAGAAAATCCGAGAGACACACGTACGGTTTTCACCCAGCGACGTACGCCGTAGGAGAAGCGCATGCTCAGATTGCGTATATTGCTGCTGCAGCAGACAAGCCACAATCTTTCATTGTTATCCCATCATTTTCACATAGTTCTTGGCTACTCTATTCCTGCACCAGGAAATCTGGAGATGGCAAGAGTGAAGGAGAGGGTTTTGATGAAAAAATGTGTGTCTTCCATTTTGTCATTGAGCCTGCTTTTGGGAGGCGTATCCGTTGTCAACGCAGCGGAAGTGCCATCCGTGGACAAGGCAGCTCATGCAAAAGCGAGCAAACCTGCAAACACCGGGAAACAGGCAAAGGCTGAAGCGCGCCAGCAGCATCTGGACAAAATCAAAGCGCTCGCAGAAAAATGGGGCATTGATACCACGAACATGACAGTCGAGCAAATGAAAGAGGCCTACAAAGCGAAGCGTGCGGAATTGAACGCGGAGAAATTGGCCAAGCTCAAGGAAAAGGCCCAAAAGTGGGGCATACAGCTCGATGGAAAGACGGCTAAAGAAGTGAAGGCAGCCGTAAAGGCAAAACAAGCGGAAAAGCACGAGCAGCAGCTGGCCAAGCTTGTGGAAAAGGCCGGAAAAGCGGGGGTAGAAACATCTGCTGGCCAGACTCCGAAGGAAATCAAACAGATGATCCAGGCCAAAAAGGCCGAAACCAAACAGCAGCGTCAAGCCAAACAGGCAGAGCATATTGCCAAGCTGCAGGAAAAGGCGGCTCAGCTGGGGACCGATGCAACTGGAAAAACAGCAAAAGAGCTGAAGGAAGCGATCAAAGCGAAAAAGGCCGAAATGAAAGCAGCGAATAAAGCCGAAAAAAAGGCTGAGAAACAAGCAGAGAAGCAAGCGAGCAAAGAGGCAAAGCAAAAGGCGAAGCAAGAAGCAAGGCAACAGGAAAAACAAGCACCAAAACAAGCACCAAAACAAGCAGCTCAGCAACAGAATCAGGTGTAACAACCCTCGTAGTGGGTCTTGGGGAATGGAGTCATCGTGTTTCGATGGCTCCTTTTTTTCGATCAAAAGGATAAGGGAGCGAAGGCTTCGGCGAAAAGCTTGGCCTATCCAAGTTTCGCGATCAAAAAAAACAGGATGCCTGTCAAAGGCAGCCTGTTTTTTTCCTGGGAGCGATGTGAAAAGGAAAGCCTCAATAAGGCTTGGCCTTACAGATTCCAGGTCTTGTCTTCGTTATATCCTGCCGTCAGAATGAAAAACAGAAATGCGGCAAAGACCAATCCTACGATAAACGTACCCATGTTGGACTGCTCCTTTCGTTACCAAACTACTCCCATTATAACCTAGCCTTCCCTGTTTGCAAGGGAAATACGGAGAGCGCTTTCTGTCATTCTGATGAATTTTTTGGCGCCGTTTTCCAGAGGGAACGGGCAGCGATACAGGCCCATGCCAAAACGCTTATCCGATCATCAAGTTCGCTGAAACATGTGTCGTCTTCGCGCATACAGATAGGAAAAGACAGCAAAAATGTCGTGTCTTTGGTTGAGAGCAGCTTCGATAAGAATGCGTGGCCGCTGGCGGACATATACATGAAAGTACATGGTCGTTCGCGAAGAGAGAGGGCTTAAGAGGGAGGAGAGACGAGCATGGACATTTTAAAGCGCATCGCCGAGCATCGGGCCCGAGAAGAAAAGATGATGTGGAAAGGCACATTTGCTGAATATCTGGAACTGGTTCGTAAAAATCCGCAGATTGCCCAGACTGCTCACTCACGCGTCTATAATATGATCAAGAGTGCCGGCGTAGAGGAAAACGAGGACGATAGCCGCTCCTATCGTTTTTTTAGTCGGGAGATTTTTGGTCTGGATCGCGCGATTGAACGATTGGTGGAGGAATATTTTCACTCTGCCGCCCGCCGATTGGATGTACGCAAGCGGATTTTGCTATTGATGGGCCCGGTCAGCGGCGGGAAATCGACGATTGTGACGATGCTCAAAAAGGGATTGGAGGAGTATTCCCGGACAGATGAGGGAGCCGTTTATGCACTGGACGGATGCCCGATGCAGGAAGAGCCGCTCCATCTGATTCCGCATGAATTGAGACCGGAAATTGAGGAAGAGCTGGGGATCAAGATCGAAGGGGAATTGACTCCTTATAATCGCATGCGTCTGGAAACCGAGTTCGGAGGGCGTATTGAAGACTTCCCCGTCAGGCGAATCTTTTTCTCGGAGGCGGAGCGTGTCGGGATCGGAACCTTCAGTCCATCTGACCCCAAGTCTCAGGATATTGCTGATTTGACGGGAAGCATCGATTTTTCCACCATCACGAAATACGGCTCGGAATCGGACCCCCGCGCCTACCGCTTCGATGGCGAGCTGAACAAGGCCAACCGGGGCCTTATGGAATTCCAGGAAATGCTGAAGTGCGATGAAAAATTTCTTTGGCACCTGCTCTCGCTCACACAGGAAGGCAATTTCAAGGCTGGACGCTTTGCCTTGATTTCTGCCGATGAGCTAATCGTCGCGCATACGAACGAGTCAGAGTACAAAGCTTTTATCGCCAATAAAAAGAACGAAGCGCTGCAATCCCGCATCATCGTCATGCCGATCCCCTACAATTTGCGGGTGAGCGACGAGGAAAAAATATATGCAAAGCTGATCAAGCAGTCTGATCTGGGACACGTGCATATCGCTCCGCACGCGCTGCGGTCGGCGGCAACCTTCTCCATTTTGACCCGCCTGAAGGAGTCAAAGAAACAAGGAGCCGATCTGCTGAAAAAGATGCGTCTCTACGATGGCGAGTCGGTGGAGGGCTTCAAGGGTTCCGATCTGGACGAACTGAGAAACGAGCATGCTGACGAAGGGATGTCGGGCATCGATCCCCGCTACGTGATCAACCGTATCTCCAGCGCGCTGATCCGACGGGATACGGAGTGCATCAACGCGCTCGATATTCTGCGCGCGTTGAAGGAAGGCTTTGACCAGCATCCGTCCATCACCAAGGAGCAGCGGGAGCGTTATCTCAACTTTATTTCCATGGCTCGCAAGGAATACGACGAATTGGCCAAAAAAGAGGTTCAGAAGGCGTTCGTCTACAGCTACGAGGAGTCCGCCAAAACGCTGATGGACAATTACCTCGACAATGTGGAAGCCTACGCCAATATGAATAAGCTCCGCGACCCGGTCACCGGCGAGGAGATGGACCCGGATGAGCGCTTGATGCGTTCCATTGAAGAGCAGATCGGCATCTCGGAAAATGCGAAGCGGGCATTCCGTGAAGAAATTTTGATCCGGATTTCCGCGTACGCCCGCAAAGGAAAGCGATTTGACTACAGCACGCATGACCGGCTCCGCGAAGCGATCGAGAAAAAGCTGTTTACCGATTTGAAGGACGTCGTCAAAATTACGACCTCCAACAAAACGCCGGATGAACATCAATTGAAAAAGATCAATGAAGTAACGCGAAGGTTGATCGATGAGCATCACTATTGCCCTGTTTGTGCCAACGAGCTGCTGCGATATGTAGGCAGTCTGCTGAATAGGTAAAAGGGGGCACCCAAAGGGCACTTTTGGATCTGGCTTGACGATGAAGTAATTCGGCGCAGCTGCGCCAGTAGGAGGCACCCAAAGGGCACTTTGGATCTGGCTTGACGAAGGAGTAATTCGGCGCAGCTGCGCCAGTAGGAGGCACCCAAAGGGCACTTTGGATCTGGCTTGACGAAGGAGTAATTCGGCGCAGCTGCGCCAGTAGGAGGGGACCCTATGGAGGATTCGGTACCGTTTGTCGTCTCCAGGGAAGACTGGTCGCTGCACCGCAAAGGGTACCAGGACCAAACCCGCCACCAGGAAAAGGTGAAGGAAGCGATCAAGAAGAACTTGCCTGACCTGGTCAGCGAAGAAAATATCATCATGTCAAACGGGCGTGACGTGATTAAAATTCCGATTCGCTCTCTGGATGAATACCGGCTGCGGTACAACTTCCAAAAAGGAAAGCATGCCGGGCAAGGAAAAGGGGACACCAGAGTAGGGGATGTCATTGCCAAGGACGGCGATCCCGCCCAAGGGGCCGGGAAGGGCCAGGGCGCCGGCGACCAGCCGGGCGTCGACTATTTCGAAGCGGAAATCACCGTGGAAGAGCTTGAGGAAATGCTCTTTTCGGAGCTGGAGCTGCCGAATCTCCAGCGCAAGGACGAAGACCAGATCGTGATCGAAGAGACGCGGTTTAACGACGTTCGCAAAAAAGGCTTGATGGGCAATATTGACAAAAAGCGGACATTGATCGCGGCGATTCGTCGCAATGCGCTGGCCGGGTACAGCGACATGGAGCTGGGGATCAGCGACGACGACCTGCGATTCAAAACGTGGGAGGAGATCATCAAGCCGCACTCCAATGCTGTGATCATTGCGATGATGGATACGTCGGGAAGTATGGGGGTTTTTGAAAAGTACATCGCCCGCAGCTTCTTTTTCTGGATGGTTCGCTTTCTGCGGACCAAGTACGAGAAGGTGGACATTGCTTTTATCGCCCATCATACAGATGCCAAGGAAGTGCCGGAAGAAGTGTTTTTCTCCAAGGGCGAAAGCGGGGGAACGATTTGTTCGTCGGCCTACAGAAAGGCGCTGGAAATCATCGACAGCCGCTACCCGCCCTCACAGTACAACATATATCCGTTTCACTTTTCCGACGGCGACAACCTGACTTCAGACAATGAACGCTGCGTCAAGCTGGTCAAGGAATTGATGGAGCGGTGCAATATGTTCGGGTATGGGGAGGTCAACCAATACAACAGGCACTCCACTTTGATGTCCGCTTATCGGCACATCAAGGACCCGAAGTTCATGCATTGCGTGATCAGGGAAAAAGGCGAGGTATACAAAGCGCTGCGGACGTTTTTTGGGAAGAAGGAAGAGATTGTGAGGTAGCGGGAGAAGTAATACGTCAAGGTATCCAAAGTAAATGCATCTCTGCAAGAGGTAATAAAAACGCCTTTTCTCAAATGGGGGGAGGCGTTTTTTCATGGGGAGCTGCTGTTTCGGCTCCCTTTTTCCCTGAACGGGTAGGCAGTCAACCTTCGATAGCAGACGCGGATTCCATGCTGTTGTATGCTTTGTTTTGCCCGTTGTACATTGTCTTCTGATCCGTTGATAGAACGCTGTGTGCGATGAAAGTCGCCCGCACGGTGTAGGTTGTCATTACAGGTGGAAAGAACGAAGGTGAATCAAATGTGATTACTCACACTGTCATGTAATCCATCAACGGCCCTCGGGAAGTCCCGGCGGCATTTATTAACGCCAGGACGATGAGCCGGCCTCGAACCTGATCGGGGACGACGTTAAGCGATGACTGGACAAAAAAGAGCGGCAGCTAGGAGTAAGAATGACGTCCTAGAATGCCGTTTGTCCCGTTAAACGGTCGTTCTCGTCTGCATGAATGATGTATTTCTTGAGTGAATTATTCAATGTATTCGGCGAGGTTCTCCAGGCTAGACCTTAAACCAACGTCGTGATCTTCCTTTCGAATACCTTCAGGTACGTTCTCACATTGAATGGTAACAGCAGTGCCTTCTGGAACGGCTGCTAAAGTCCATGTCATGATCATCTCCCCTGAAAATTGGGGGTCGTCGGACTGAAAAATTACTGCTTGTACAATTCGCTCATCTGGGGTAAGCTCTAAAAATTTACCATTGACGACATCGGCATGTTCCGAGGTTTTACCACGGGTTGAATGGTCTTTATCGAGATAGGTTAGAGACATTTGATAAGATCCACCGACACGAGCCTCAAACTTTAAGATTTGGCCACTCATCCCCTTTGGGGGCAGCCACGAAATCAGAGCCACCGGGTCCACGAGGGCCTCATAGATTTTGCTTGGGGATGCCTTGATGATTCTCGAAGCAGTGTCGGTTCTCCTCTTGCTCGATGGGGTTGTCACTGCTTTCAACCTCCTTTTTTAGATGTCATGGTCAGTAAATTACTATGTGTAATATACTAGCACACAGATTGTGTTCTCATTTCTTTTGAATTGCTTAGTTTTCGTATGAGAGTATCGTGCCCTGGCACATTTCGATTTCTTTATCCTGACCGTTCGTTTTGCAGCTTTTGATGAAGTTTCTCCCCAATATCTGGAAACACCGGAGGCCGCGTCAGTGAACACGAAATATTCACATCGCTCCAAGAAGCAATAAAAACGCCTTTTCTCAATTCGAGAGAGGCGTTTTTACATGGAGAGAAATATACATCAACATCCATTCCGTTACTTGACTGTCAACCTAACATCCATCGTCTTGCTTCTATGCTGATTCCATGTTGCCAACGTTTCAAATGTGTAATCTGCTGTGCCGGGTATCTCGGTTTTCAACGTTGTGTCATTTGCCCAATCCAGCGAAATGATCGGGATTGTAAACTCCGGTGCAGTCAACATGCTGGCCAATTCGTTTTTGCTTTGAAATTCTGCCAAGGTAAATGGCTCTGTGCGAATCACCATGACACTGTTTCTGACAACCTCCGTCCCTTCATTTCTCCCCAATAGGACAGCTACATAGTTGCCGTCGGGGGAAAAAATATGTCTCTGAAAAATGCTGCCGGAATGCAAGTGGATAACCTTCTGTTCATCGTTTTTAATCTGGACCAATGCGTGGTCACAAAGCTTTGCACCGCAGGAGTAGCGAATATCTGCGTAGATATCCCCGGATTTTTACGTGAATGCATGTGTCTGTACGCGTTTGAATTCAATTTCCCGCTCCGTTTGATCAACCTGATGGAGGTAGTCGTTGAGTGGGTTTTGGATGGTTGCCTGATTGAAAGGTTCACCAGCATCGGGAGCACAGCCTGAAATCAGCAGGAGAGCTAAGGACATTGTCAAACAGGATTGACATATTTTTCACATGAACATAGCTCCCTTAGGTTTTTAAAACTTGTCGTTCAAGAGAGACCTATTGCTTCTTTGCTTTCCACAACTGCACCAGATTCAGACCATAATAAGAAATAAACAGGCCTAGAATAAAGAAAGCCATGACGATGCCGTAGTCATCGCCGGAAACCTCGTAACTGACAACAGTCCGTACTCCATACCTTATTGCCATGTAGGCTAAGACAAAGAGAAGCACAAACCCGTATCGCAGCCATTTGCTCTTATTTTGCATGCTCTCTTTTTTCAGCTTCATCAGATAGCGCAAGTATCCGACGATTATGCCAATAACGAATATCACGACAAACAGATAGCGCAGTGGGTGCACGTCGATAAAAGTTTTGGCAATGGTCGGTATGGCACACGCCAACAGGATCAACACGGCAATGATGTAAAAATTGATCGAGCGATTATTCAAGGGACAGAAAGCCTCCCATCAAAATTTTTTTAATCAGATGTAATAATACCATAAAATAGGAGTCATATGAACCTTGCCTGAATTTACATAAACAGTCCGAGGAACGACAGCAAGAAAAACTGGATTCTGCGCATCAGGTTGATTGCATTCTTCAGCAGAAGCGGACAGTCGCGGAGTGAATATTTTTCCCCTCCAATGGAAAATATGGCTAATAGCAAGTCAACAAAAAGTTTGGGGGGCTCTTCATGTTTAAAAAGATGAACGTTTTGGCACTGGCTTTGGTCCTGGCAGCAACTATGGGACTGACCGCTAACGCGGAAACCGGAGGCACAGGGAATGTAGGGGGAACCAATGCTCCCGGGAATATGACCGGAGCAGGTGGGCCCGGTAATGCGGGCGTCAATAATGTAAACCAGGGCACGTACAGAACAGCCGCTGCCGACAATGATACGGACTGGGGCTGGATTGGTTTGCTGGGCCTGGCTGGTCTTGCAGGCTTAATGGGCAGAAACAGAAATCGCGAACCTCAAAGATAGTAATAGGAACCTGCCTTGCAGCTATGAAAGCGCGCCTCTTAAAGCAGGCATTGGAGATCGCAAATGAAATCCAATGCTGCTTTAGGAGGTGTATTTTATTTTACGGTGCAGATTTGCTCCCGGACCGTGATCAGTTCAAACTGTGATGCCTGGCCGGAACCGGTGAGATAAAGAACAGCTTTTCCATTTTCTGGATAAATCAGGCAACGATTTTTTCAGTATTGTATTGATTTTACATTTTGATTACTATCGAACTATGAATGCAGGATGCGGATGTCTCTGCAGCTTGCTTTTAGAATAGTATAAAATCGCTTCGGTTCATGTCGAAGTGTGCATGCAATGTGAAGGAGGAGTGCAGAAGTGAATTCAAGTCCGGATATTGTCGAAGTCGCTTCGCTGATCGGAGAACCGTCCCGTGTAGCGATCCTGATCAGTCTGATCGGGGGAAAAGCATTGCCTGCCAGCGAATTGGCCCGCATAGCCCGAATTACTCCGCAGACAGCCAGCTCTCATCTTGCCAAGCTGGTAGAAGGCGGTCTTCTGAGCCAGGAGTCTTATGGGCGCCATCGTTATTACCGGCTCGCCAATCCCGAGGTGGCGCATGCACTGGAAGCGTTGCAAGCAATTGCCGTGCCGAAACCGGTACGCTCGCTGCGGGAATCGGACCAGATGAAGGCCTTGCAATACGCACGCACTTGCTACGATCACCTCGCGGGCAAGATCGGCGTGGCCTTGACGGACAGGCTTCTCGAATTGGGGTTGATCCAGGAGTCGGGAAAGGACTTTCTGTTGAGTGCAGAAGGCAAAGCAAAGCTGCAGGCCCTGGGGGTTGAGGTCGATCCTCCCCCAAAAAGCCGCCGCCATTTTGCCCGTCAATGCCTGGACTGGAGTGAACGCCGCCATCACGTAGCAGGAAGCTTGGGGGCTTCGCTGACCAAACGGCTGTTTGAGCTGGGCTGGATCGAGCGACTTCCGGATGGGCGGGCTGTTCGCGTGACGGCTGCAGGCATCAGCGGGCTGTCAGAAGAATTTGGATTGAAGCTCTAATGAAACAAGGAGAGAAGAGGCGGGTCATGCCTTGTATGCCAATTCCGGCGTTGTCAAAATGGAGCTGCTGAAGAGAGAGGTATGACGATAATAACTTTTGTCAATTCGTACACTTTTCGTAACTTACCTCCGATTTGGTTGTCAACCTGTATAGATATGGTAAGGTAAAATGAAGCATCTCAATAATTTGCTCTTGTATACCCGCCGGAGCATTCGTTTTTGCGCTGGCGCATCCAATAAAAAGAATCGGTGATAAAACATGAGTACGGACGCATTTTCTGTGAAACAGGGGGAGCCAAAGGAGCTTTCACGGGAACAAACCGACAAACTAAAAGAGGTGGAGCGAGAGCTTGCCGATGTGAAGTACGCTCTCGACCAGTCCTCGATCGTTGCGATTACAGATCGCCGGGGAACGATTCTTCACGCGAATGATCAATTTTGCAAGATTTCCGGTTATTTGCGGGAGGAATTGATCGGCCAGGATCATCGCATCCTGAACGCGGGTTTTCACCCCAAGGAATTTTTCAAAGACATGTGGGCAACCATCGGATCGGGTGAGATCTGGCGCGGAGAGATTCAAAATCGGGCCAAGGACGGCTCGTTCTACTGGGTAGATACGACGATTGTTCCGTTTCTGGATGAAGAGGGCAAACCGTATCAGTACGTCTCCATTCGAAACGACATTACCGCACGCAAAAAAATGGAGGAGGAAGTCCGACAGAGTGAGGAAAAGTACCGGCTGATCACGGAGAATACGACTGACATGATCTCCGTGATTGATCGGGAAGGAAATTTTCTATACCTGTCCCCCTCGCATGAAACGGTGCTCGGCTACGATATCCGTAATGTCGGGGTCAACAATCTGCTCGCCTGGATCGAAGAAGAAGACCGCGAGATTATGGTCGAAGCCATTCAACATACGTTTTCGGCCCGAAAGAGCAGGCAGATTGAATACCGCCTCCGCACGCTCGAGCAGAAATGTATCTGGGTCGAAACGACGATCACTCCCGTAATGAGCGAGTCAGGAAATGTAAGAAAACTGGTTTTGGTTTGCCGTGAAATTACGGAGAGAAAGAAGTCGGAACAGACGATTCATCACCTGGCTTACCATGATACGTTGACTGACTTGCCAAATCGCAGACTGTTTGTGCAGTATCTCAGCAAGGAGCTGAACCAAGCCAAACGGGTCGGCTCCAAGCTCGCAGTGCTGTTCCTGGATTTGGATCGATTGAAGGACATCAATGACACATGGGGGCACGACGTCGGCGATTTGATTTTGCTGGAGGCGTCGAAACGGCTGAAAAGCTGTACACGCAAGCATGACATGGTGGCCCGCCTGGGCGGTGACGAGTTCACGATTGTCCTGCCCAATATCACGGGGCGCGATGAGGTGGAAGGGATTGTCTTTCGACTGCAAAGCGAGCTGCGCAAGCCTCTGGAGGTAGCCGGTCAGAGCTTTACCTTGTCCATGAGCATCGGGATCGCCATGTTCCCGGAAGACGGGGAACAGACGGATGATCTCCTGAAGCGCTCGGACACTGCTCTCTACGTAGTGAAATCGAGGGGACGAAATGGGTACGAGTTCTTCGATCCGACGATGGAGGTTAAGACGCTGGAGCGAATTCTGATGGAAAATGAACTGCGCAAAGCGATAGCGCAGGAGCATTTTGAAATCTATTACCAGCCGAAAAAAGACTTGTCTACAGGGAAGCTGACCGGGATGGAGGCGCTCGTGCGCTGGATTCATCCTGAACTGGGTGTGATTCCGCCCAACCGCTTTATCCCGATCGCTGAAGAAACGGGTATGATTATCGAGCTTGGCGAATGGATTTTGCGCCGTGCCTGTCAGCAAAATAAACGCTGGCAGGAGGAAGGATTTCCTCCGCTAAAAGTATCGGTAAACCTGTCGGCCCGCCAGCTTCACCAGAAAAATCTGGTCGAGGTGATCGAAGCCATCCTTCAGGAAACAGGTCTTGATCCGCAGTGGCTGGAGCTGGAGATCACGGAAAGTGTACTGGTCAAATTGGAAGAAGCCATCACCATTTTGCATGCGATACGCGAATCAGGCGTTCAAATTTCCATTGATGATTTCGGTACAGGCTATAATTCATTTAGTTATATTAAACATTTGCCAATCGATACGATTAAAATCGATGCTTCATTTATTCAGGATATCCATCAAAATCAGGAAAGCCAGGCGATTGTGAAAGCCATCGTGACGATTGCGGAAAGCCTCAATCTCAACGTCATCGCCGAAGGTGTCGAGCTGCTCGATCAGGTAGCGGCGCTAAGCGAGAACGGGTGTGATCAAGGTCAGGGCTATTTGTTCAGCAAGCCTCTTCCGACGCGGGATTTTGAACATTACTTGCTTGCTGTTCAAAACAACTGACTGGCTCTTGGAAGGGACGCAGCGGACAGGATGGCTAAAGGGGGCGGAAGCGTAGGGAACGCAATCCTTTCGCGAGAGCATAGTTGGGCGCACCACCTCTTGGGCGCGACATAAGCTATGGTATAAACACCTATACCGTCTGGAGGTAGAAGGCATGTACGGATACCCCGTCAACTATGTTCATTGGCCCTTGCCTGTCCAGGATGGCGGAAGACGCAGGGCTGTTGATACAACAGATCGCTCGCTGGCTGCGGAAATCCTGCAGGCAGTCCATCGGGAGGAGAGGGCTGGAAATTTCTACACGCGCCTGGCAGAACTAGCCCCTACGGAAAATGTGAAAGTTTTGATTACGATCATCAAGGACGAACGGATCAAGCATCTGCAAAACTTTTCGCAGCTGTATTCTCGGTTGACCGGTCGAGAACCGCAGCTTTTGCGTGAGCCTGTCCCGGCCCCGGAGTCATTTCAACGAGGCGTAGAGCTGGCCATCCGCGACGAGCTGGAGGCGGTCGATTCTTATCGGGATATCGTTGAGCGAGCTACCGATCCCCGCATCAGAAGGGCTTTTCAGCGGGCAGCAGAGGATGAGCAGCGGCATTCCACCTGGTACGCCAATATTTTGCTTTCCCAGGGAAGCTCATAAAAAGATATTTTTCATAGTTCATGAGAGCCAAATCAGTTGCTGATTTGGTTTTTTGTTGCATATGCGCCGGATTTGTCCCACGTCCAGCAACAATTCACTGCAAGCGATTTCTGGTTGGCCCTATGCATTGTTGAAAAAAACGGAAGCTTGTTCAATGCTTATAAACAAAGGGATGTGAAGGGGGATGGAAGAGACTCCCAGGCAACCCTTTGTTGACAACAGCCCGAGAACTTTTTATAATCTGAGACATTCCCGAAATGCAAAGATGAACACCACATATCGCTTGGAAAAGGAAGAGTAAAAGAGGGCACTGACGCCCAGAGAGCCTGCCTGAATGCTGTGAAGGCGGCCGTCACCTCTCTTTGAAGCCGCCTTGGAGCTCTGCTTTTGAACCGTTCAGTAGAAAGCAGCGGACAGGACTCCGTTATCAGTCGCAAGTCTATGGAAGACTTCATGAGTCTGTTTTTCGTGAGGAAAACAGAAAGCTGAGTGGTACCGCGAACAGATCGCCTCAGCAACCGACAATCCGGATAAAGCCGGGTCGGTTGCCGGGGCGTTTTTTATTCACGGGCACACAACATGAATGGAATGGAGTGGAAAGGAAATGGATCGACAGAAGCAACGCGAGCTGCTGCGGCTCCTGGAAGAGGACAGCCGTCGCAGCGCCGAACAGATCGCCAGATTGATGGGAGTATCGCAGGCGGAGGTGGAAGAGGCCATCGCCGCGCTGGAAAACGAAAAAGTGATCGTGAAATACCCGGCGCTGATCAACTGGGAGCTGGTCGAGGACCATCCGTACGTCACGGCTATGATCGATGTCAAGGTAACGCCGAAGCGCGATGTCGGCTTTGACGAGGTGGCGGATCGCATCTGTCGCTTTCCTGAGGTCCAGGCTGTCTACCTGATGTCCGGAGCCAGCTACGATTTGTCTGTCGTGCTGGAGGGCAAAACGATGCGGGAAGTGGCTGCATTCGTTTCGCAGAAGCTGGCGACGATGGATTCGGTCGTATCGACAGCGACGCACTTTATTCTGAAAAGATACAAGCATGACGGCATCCAGTTTGAGGACCGGGATGAGGACCGCAGGATGGTGGTCACCCCATGAGTCAGCACACTGTGTTACGAAACCGCCTGTCGCAAACTGTTGCTTCGCTCAAGCCGTCCGGCATCCGCCGCTTCTTTGATCTGGCGGCTTCGATGGAGGGCGTCATCTCGCTCGGCGTAGGGGAGCCGGACTTTGTCACTCCTTGGCGTGTCCGGGAAGCATGCATCTCATCGCTGGAGCGGGGCTATACGGCCTACACGTCCAATGCCGGGCTGTTGGAGCTCAGAAAAGAAATTCACAAATACCTGGAGGAGCGCTTCTTTGTTTCGTATCATCCGGAGACAGAAATGCTGATCACTGTCGGGGCCAGTGAAGCGATTGACATCGCGCTGCGCGCCATCATCGACCCGGGCGACGAGGTGCTGGTCGTAGAGCCCTGCTACGTATCATACGAGCCGGTTATCCGGCTGGCTGGCGGGGAGCCTGTCTTCCTGCGGACGAACGCTGAGCAGCAATTCAAGCTGACGCCGGAGGAGCTGGAAGCCCACATCAGCCCGCGGACCAAAGCGATTATCTTCTGCTACCCGAACAACCCGACGGGCAGCACGATGACTGCCGAGGAGTGGAGCAAGCTGCTTCCGGTGATTGAAAAGCACGATCTGCTGGTCATCTCCGACGAGATTTACGCCGAGCTGACCTATGGAAGAATGCACGACAGCATCGCGGCTCTGCCGGGGATGAAGGACCGGACGATCTTGATTTCCGGCTTTTCCAAGGCATTTGCGATGACGGGATGGCGGCTCGGCTATGTCTGCGCTTCTCCCGACCTGCTTGCGGGGATGCTGAAAATCCATCAGTACACGATGCTGTGCGCGCCGGTAATGGCTCAGATGGCTGCCTTGGAAGCGCTGCGTCACGGACAGGCAGACATGGAGCGGATGGTGGAGAGCTACCGTCAGCGCCGCAACTTCGTCGTTCAAGGGTTTCAGGACATCGGCCTGGCCTGCCATGAGTCGGAGGGAGCCTTCTACGCGTTTCCTTCCATTCGCTCTACGGGCCTGGAGGCAGCCGAATTTGCCGAACGCCTGCTGATGGAGGAAAAGGTGGCAGTGGTGCCGGGTGATGTGTTTGGCGACTGCGGCAAGGGCCATATTCGCTGCTCCTATGCGACTTCGCTGGAACAGCTGCAAAAGGCGCTGGAGCGGATGGGACGTTTTGTCCAAAAGGTTTCTGCCAAATAAGATTGGCGTGCATGGAAAAAGGCCGGGAGCTGATCCCGGCCTTGCCTGTTGGATGGTGAGCACATCATTGCAGGAGAGCAGGAGAGCCGCCGCTTATGATTGCTCGTTGGTCAAATCCACTTTGTGCAGCGGAACGACCTTGGTTTTTTTCGTGTATTTGTAGCCCAGCCAGACGAGGATGAAGAGCGGCAGGCCGATGTACGATACAAGTGCGCCGCCCCAGTCGATCGTCTCGCCGGTAAAGGCGGTGTAGTTTTGGCCAAGCACGACGATGAGGCAGATGATGAAGGCGAGGATCGGTCCAAACGGGAACCATTTCGCCCGGTAAGGCAGTTGCTTCAGATCGTAGCCTTGTGCCAGATACGCCTTGCGGAAGCGGTAGTGGCTCACCGCAATCCCGAGCCAGGCGATAAAGCCGGACATCCCGGAAGCATTCAAGAGCCAGACGTAGACGGTGCCATCCCCGAACAGCGAGGACAGAAAGGCAAACATCCCGATAAGCGTTGTCAGCAGGAGGGCGTTGGTCGGCACGCCGCGGCTGTTCACTTTGGCAAAAAGCTTGGGAGCTCTTCCTTCTTTGGCGAGAACATACAGCATCCGCGTAGACGCGTACATCCCGGAGTTGCCCGCCGAGAGGACGGATGTCAAAATGACGGCGTTCATGACAGAAGCGGCAAAGGCAAACCCCGCTTTTTCAAACACCAGCGTGAACGGGCTGACTGCAATGTCCGTAATGTCGCTGTTTATGAGATTCGGATTGTCGTACGGGATCAGCATCCCGATGACGAAGATCGCAAAAATATAGAACAGCAGGATGCGCCAAAAGATTTGCTTGATGGCTTTCGGAATGTTGCGGGCCGGGTCCTCGCTCTCGCCTGCGGCAATCCCGACCAGCTCGGTTCCCTGGAAGGAAAAGCCGGCGATCATGAAGACGCCGAGCATCGCCATAAAGCCGCCGCTGAACGGCGCATCTCCCTTGGTAAAGTTGTGGAAGCCGACTGCTTCGCCGCCCATAATGCCAAAAATCATCAATACGCCGACGATGATAAAGATGATGACCGTACTTACTTTGATCAAGGAAAACCAATATTCGGATTCGCCGTATCCTTTTACTGATAACATATTTAAGCCAAACATAAGGACGAGGAAAAGCGCGCTCCAGAGAATGGACGGCGTGTCCGGGAACCAGTATTTCATGATGAGCGCACCGGCTGAAAGCTCGACGGCAATCGTGATCGCCCAGTTGTACCAGTAATTCCATCCGAGCGCGAAGCCGAGGGACGGATCGACAAATTTGGACGCATAAGTGCTGAAGGAGCCGGATACCGGCATGAACGCCGCCATCTCACCGAGGCTCGTCATCAGGAAAAAGACCATCAGGCTGATCGCTATATAGGCAACCAAAGCACCGCCCGGACCGGCAGAGTGAATGGAGCCGCCGCTCGCCAGGAAAAGTCCGGTACCGATCGATCCGCCGATGGCGATCATCGTCAAGTGACGGGCTTTCAATCCGCGTTGCAATTGATTGGAAGACATAAAATAAAAACACGACCTTTCTCTTGATTTGCGGGAAGGAAGGCCGGAAATAAAAATACCACCACAAGCCAAAAACGGCAAAAGGGCGGTATGATCCAATCCCCACCAAGCCTTCACGGAAGATAGCACACCACGCTTGCTCGGCTGGCAAACGTGACAGTTCTGTCCCTTGTCGGGTACAGCCCCAGCCTGTGTGTACAGAGAATACACGGCAGACTTCGGCAGCTTTTCCTTCTTCTGGAGTCATCAATCTTCTCTGGATCTCGTACAGAATAATATAAAAGCCGCGACCTCTATCCTCATCGTGTCTGATGAGGATAATTGCTATGAGATTATGTTATGGTTCAAGTATATGGGTTTTTCCTTTAAAATCAAGTGTGATTTTGTGGCAGTGAGGTCCGGGACATCGCGACGGTCTATTATTTTTGGTTTATCGAAGCTGGAGAAGGGTACGAAGGAAAAGAGGGCCATGCTCTGACAGTATGAAGATTATGGTGTGGATATGACAGCTAATGGGATCGCAGGCTGCAAAAAAATGTGTAACAGATGCTACAAAAACCATCTAGTCATCTAAGTCTTTATTCATGGTAAAATAGTACCATAATTAGGAATGTTAGATGTCTTCCCTTCAAAGACACTGCATAGCTCGAACGCAAATAAAGGAAAGAGGTGAGCCGTTTTCATGAAGCGGAGTCTGCATCGACTGTTTTTGATGTGCCTCGCATTTCTGATCTGCTTTACCGGTTTTTCGCTGGAATGGACAAGCAGTCCTGCTATGGCTGCGTCGGCGGTAAATCGCACGAACGATCCGTTAAACGGGGATTGGTCCAAGCCGTATGCCGTAAAGTACGATACGACAGAGGCCGATCTGATGGTCCGGGTCGGGGATATCGACAATCTGGGCGGAGGCTGGCCGAACGGCTACGATCCATTTTCGGGAAAAAGCACAGGGGCCCCATATCCGAAAGTAACTCACCAGCCGACCGATCCGGCAGGAACGGACCAGCTGATGGTGATCAGCTCCTTTCAATATCCGGATTTGCGGAACCCCAAAAATGATGCCAATGATCATGTGGCGGACGGCTATACCCGAAACAATTACAGCAAGACAGCCAATCCGGTCGTTCCCATCAAGGTAACCTTTGACACGAAAAACACCCCGATCGAAGGGGCCATTCTCCAGATGTTCATCAATGACTATCAGCCGCGGAAGTATCCGGGGCGGGTCAAATATACAGCCGAGCTGAACGGCGTCCGGGCGCCGTTTCTGGAGAACGTTATCAACTCGCTCAACCAGCATGGGCCGATCGGAAAGCTGATCAGCGTCCAAATTCCGGATGAATACCTGCCGCTCTTGAAGGACGGAAGCCTGACCATCCTTCTCGATGACAAGACGACGCGAAATCCGTACGGAGACGGTGCAGCCATCGATTTTGTCAAGCTGCTGATCAATCTCGGAGAGTACAAGCACACCGGTACGATCAAAGGCAAGGTTACGGATTCGGGCTCGCCTCCCAAGCCGCTCGCGGGTGCTGTCGTATCTGCCGGGGGAATTGTTTCGGCAGTGACGAATGCGAAAGGCGAGTACATCCTCCAGGATGTCCCCGCAGGTCTGGTCTCTGTGGAAGCGGCCAAGGACGGGTACATCCCGCAGCTCAAGCTGATTGAAAACTTTGAGGCAGGAGACACCGCTATACTGGACTTTCAGCTCGCCCCGCAGCCAAGCGACAACGCCTACCTGCAAAATCTGACGGTAAAAGGGGAGACACTGGTCCCGCTTGAGCCCGGCTTTGACAGGTCGCAAGGCAGCTATGACGTTCATTTGAACAGCCATGTCCAAACTGTTGCGATCACCCCCACGCTCGAAGACAGCAGGGCGAGCATGACCGTAAACGGAGAGAGTCATCAGAGCGGCACCCCCAAGGTGATCCCGGTCAAGCCGGGTGCGACCAAGGTCACGATCGTCGTCACGGCGCAGGACGGAAAGACGAAACGCACATACGAGGTGACGATCCATACGCCGCTCACATCGGTGGACCTCGCCCGTTCCCTGTCCAAATCGGCGATCAAGCTGGGGGAAACGAGTGTAATCCGCTACACGGTCACGCCCAAGTCCTTTTCGGCTGAAGGATTGGCCGACAAACCCGCCGGCAGAGCAACGGGGATTCGTCCGTTCTTTTTGCTGAATCAGCCGTTTGTCTACGGAAAAGGCTATGACATCGGTTATGAACTGGACAAAGTGAAGGTGAACGGAAAGGGGAATTCGAACAACGGCGGACTTGCTTTGGGTGGAAGAGGAAAAAGCCATTTTCTCAGTGTGATGAGATCGGGCTATAGCGGCGAAGTGTCTGTCAACCAACAGCTCACTGCGGAACCGAGCGCAAAGCAGGATGACATTTTGGACACGCTGAAAGATTTGATCCGCTCGGGAGTCAAGGAAATCACCATTCCCCTGGTAGACGAAAGCCAGCTCGCCGATATGCTGAAGGGCCGCGATTCGGTCACGGTCAACGCCTTTGCCACTTTTGGTTTGTCTGTAGTCAACAACAGGGTAATCGCTAATTTTGCGGGCTATGGTCCGTTGCCGGAGACATTCGCCGTCACGGACGTTACGCTGACCGAGCCGTTCCCTGCGGAGGTGCCAATCGAGAGCATCGATAAGTCGTGGAGCAAGCGAAGCGACAATGGGACGCTGACGCTGAAGCTTCCGGACATCACCTACGAGCGCAAAGGGGATGTGTATCAGGCTGCGCCCGTTTCGTTTGGCATAACCGTGAAGCCGACCAGGACCGGCACGTACCTGCTGTCCGACTCGCAGCTGACGTACCGGGAAGGAAACGCGGTCAACAGCCGTTTCTTCAACAATTTGACACTGCAGGTGGATACGAATATTCCGCCAGTGACAGGACTGAAGGTCACCCCGGAAAAAGCCTCGATCCTCGTAGGGGAGACGGTCGGCTTGAAGGCCAGAATTACGCCTGACAACGCCGATCAAAGCGTGATCTGGACGTCTGCTGACAGCAAGGTCGCTACAGTCTCCTCCAACGGCATCGTCACGGGGGTGAAGCCAGGGCGTGCGGTCATTACCGCCAGAACACCGGACGGCAAATTCTCCTCCTCAAGTGAGATTACGGTAACGAGCAAGCCAGTCCTCGACCTTGCTGCGAACAATGGCTGGGATGCGATGTATCCGGAAAAAGCGGTTGTAACGGCGGAAGTCATCGATTTTCCAGAGTCGTTCCCGATGAAGCTGACAGTCAAGGTTGGCGGTGCTGAGCTCCCCGCCTCAGCGCTGTATGAAGCAAAGCCGTCTTCTTTGGGAGATGGGCGACAAAAGGTCACCTATACATTTGAAGTGGAAGCGGCTCGCAAGAAAAGCGGCGAGGAAATCGGCGAAGTGCTGAGAGTGGGGCCGACGCCTGTCCAGGCAGAGGCGAAAAACGCCAGCGGCAAATCGGCCGATCCTGTGAGCAATACCTTGCTGCTGAATCCCGTAACGGCATTTGCAGCGACACTGGAGCGAGAGGGTTCGCCATTGAATCAAAAGGGCAGCTTGAAGGCAGAGCCGACAACGCTGGTCATGGAAGACGTGAAGTTTTTCTGGATGCCCGGTGTCGACCTTTCGGAGGTGGGCGCATCCTCCCCGTGGGTTCCTTTTAATCTGGGCAACAAGGCGACCGGCATTCCCTTGAATCCCTCCGGTCCGACCACGCTTGTCGTCGGGATGTTTCAGGACTTTAACCGCGATGGAAACTATGCCCAACCGGATGGGACACCGGATGAAAATGAAATTGTCGTTCGCGAGGTGTCATTGGGACAACCTATCGTTCCGCCTGATTTTGAACTGAGCCAGGGCTTGACGCTGCCGGACAGCGCAAAAGTCATTGTCACCCCTGTCATGGATACCGTTGACGAGCATACGCAATGGTTTTACAGAGTAGGGACGGGCGAGTGGCAGTCTTTCCCGGTGGCTTTCGACAAGAACGACAAGGGGAAGGCAAGAGGAGAGTTTTTGGTCGATTACGTAAAAGTGAACGGCAAATACGTGGATACGCCGGTTGCTGTAAAGGCGGTAAATCCGCTGAATGGCGACATCCATTTGGGGATTCCCACCGTAAAAACGGCGATCATAGAAGTGCCCAAACCGGGAAGCGGCGGCGGTGGGGGTGACCCGGATTATGATGATTTGCCCAACCTTTACGTTAGAGTGAACAACGGTACAGCAGCTTTGGAAAACAGGGCTGTTCAAGTGGAGATCGGGTATTCGTTCCGAGCAGAGAAGGATCTGGAGCTGGCTGCAGCGAGATATGCGATTGGCGATTCCGATGGGGATGCGGACTTGCTGAGAGAAATCGTTGCGGGTAAAGGAACCAGTATTCTGAACGGGAAGCAAAACAAAATCGTCAAAAACCTGAAGACAAGCTCCGGTCAAAGTCAAACGTATCAGATCGCGATCTTTGTGAAGGTGAATATTTATCACTCTTTAACAGGCGAGCTATTGGAGAGCAGGCCGTATCAGAAGATCGAAACGGTCACCGTCAAAGCGAAAAACAACTTGAACTAGCAAAAAGAACCTGGAGCTGTGAAAGGCTTCAGGTTCTTTTTGGCTTGATAGGGTCGTTTCTATTTTTGGCCCGTACGGGGAGGGGCGAGACGAGGGGGAAGGCCGAAAAAGCCGAGCATCCCCGGACTCGCTCAGGATATCACTGAACGTTTACGGAACGAGCTCCACCTCGTCGGGGTGGGGACTGTACTGAAGATCGTACAGATCGACGAAGAACTCCTCGGCAACAGGCAGGCCGGGGGTCTCCTGCTCGAAAATCCTGCGGTTGAACTGAATGGCCAGACGGGAGGCGAGACGGTCGTCCTCGTTTCGTTTGGTGTTCAGCTCGATGTAGGAGGACGGGCCGCCAGTCGCAATGCCGCCCTGGATGCGGTTAAAGGAGGCAACCGAGTAGATTTCCATTGACTTTTCCGAATAGAGAAAGGCCGAGATGGGCGGAAGCGATTTCCACGCATCGACGCTGCTCGTATGATCGGTCTCCTCGGTGTAACGGGAGGTCAGGCTGATCTTGCCGGTTGCGACGATCGCCAGATTCTTGTCGTCCAGGTTGGTAATCTCCCGGATCAGCACATCGCCATCGACAAAAATGGTGCCGTTGATGCGGATGTCACCGACGATGTCCAGATTTCCTTTGATATAGATCGTTCCCTCAAAGGTGAAGGGCTCTCCGCTGTTTCTCTCGGAGGCGTCCGCATCCGGGATGAAGGAGCCCAGTCTGCCCATTTCAACCGTAGCCAAAGAATCCTCGTCCGAAGAGGCAGGTGCGATATACAGCTTGCGCACAGATCCCCCGGCCAATTCATCCCCGGTCAAGCGGGCGGTCAGGGATACGGCGGAGGAGCCGTCCAAGCCTTCCTTGCTGTCTTCGGCCAGAATCGCGATGGATTCGCTTCCGGTAGGAATGTCGATGAGGCGGAACCCTTCATTCAGATACGCGTAGTCCCCGCTGTGCTCTTCCAATTGAACGGACTCGTCTGCTGCTACTCTTTCTTCGTGCGAGCTTGCTTTTCCCTCACGTATCATTTGAGAGATGTATTGTTTCGTCGACTCTCCTCCAGGGAAGGACAGAGACCTGGCCGAATCGATTGTATTTTGCACGACGGGAGGCTCATAGCCGGGCTCGTACGGCCTGTCCGATGGCGCGGAGAGAAGCGTCTCTTTGCTGTCTTTGGGCAGCGTCTTGGGAGAAAAAAGCGACGCCAGGCTTTGCCGGTCAGAGATGAGTGCCTGGTCGGCTTCGTCTGCGAGCGTTGCAGCGGAAGGAGCCTCCTCCTCCAGTCTCTCAAGCTGATACAGTCCGCTAACCAGTCCGCCGGAACGATTCGCATTCTGTGAAAGCGACAGTACGCCTTCCAAATATGGAAGGTTCTTTTCAAAAGAGCCTGATGTCCACTCGGCGCCTTGCCCATCGGGGGTCTCCTCGCTGTACCGGTAGTGTGTCGCAGTGACCACATGGTGAGCCGTCACATTGCCGATGATGTTGGAGCCGCCGAACAGGCGCAGCTCTCCGGGAGTGCTGACTGCATAATGAAACGGTGCGGCGATCGTGTTTATGTACACGGTAGAATCCAGGCGAACCCGGCTTTTCACTACGGACAGGTCTTCGCTTCCGCGAGCCGGAATGCCGATCGCGGAGACCTTCAGCTTCAGCACGTATGGCTGTCCGGGATCTTTCTGCAAACGGATTTCGTCCAGAATGCGGTAACCGATGGCGAAGCCTTGGGCTGTCCCGTCCGGCAGGGGAGGGAGCATGGTTTGCTTGTAAGGGCCCTTCTCCCAGTCGGTGTCGTTCATTTCAGCGGCGATATTGCTTAGGACGTTCTTGATTTTTTCCTGGCCGCTCCCATCTTCCAGCGCTTGTGCAAGTTCCTCATCGTCAAAGGAAAGGTTTTGCTCGGCGTATTTTTGAAAGTAGGCCAGGCCCATGTCAGCCAGCATTTTCCCTTGAATCTCGTCTTCGGAGAATACGTGCTGCCGGGAGCTTTGCGCGACGTAGCTGAGGATGGACAGCCCGAGCACCGTAAACAGCACGACGATAAACAGGACGATCAAGAGCGCGCTTCCGCGTTCGTTGTTGAGGCGGTTCATCTACTCACTCCTCTGCAGATTGGAGACGGCGAATTCCGTTTTGACCAGGCGAATGTAGCTGTTGACTTTGCCGGATGCTTCTGTTCGCTCCAGCTCGGCCCTGACCTCCTCCAGATTTGGAAACCTCATCTGCTGCCCGTCGCGGTCGACAACCCTTTCTCCGTACGGTGCGACCACCAGATAGAGAGACAAGGTCTTGTTGTCCGCCGAGGTCAAAAAGAGTCCGCGGACGAGATAACCCGGTTCAAAGCGAAATGACTTGACCAGCCCGTCTGAAGGATCAGAGGGAGTAAAGCGGTAGACATTTCGTTTTACAAAGGATTGCGTGCTGCCGGACTCGGCATCGGAAGAGTCTTGATCGGAAGGGACATAGACAGTCGAGCTGGTGAAAACGACAAGGCCAGTAGAGAACTGGGGCGATACGCCGATTTCTCGGGTGCCTTCTTCCGCGTCTATTGCTCCGTACCCTCCCGCTCCCGCTCCTCCCTGTTCGGCCAAAAGCAGCTCGCCGGCCTTTTTGCTCTGCATGATCTGGCGCAAAGTGTCCATTTCCTCGTTTTCGGAATCGAGTGAACCGCCGTCTTTTTCCAGTTCAAAATAAGTCGCTCCCTGCACAGTCCGCATCACTTCACCGATGGCAAAGTCAGCGACATTGCGCAGGTCAGTCTGTTCCCGCGTCTGGTTGAAGACCTGGACGCCTGAGACGTAGACAGAGGTTAACGGGATCAGGATGATCAGAAAGATGAACAGGGAGGCGAGCGTTTCCAGCAGCGTCATCCCGGATTGATCACGCAGGAGGCGAGAGATTCGAGTCCTCAGCTTCATGGCGTTGTTCCTCCTGTCCGGGGATCGGCGACGGCGGTCTGCAGCATGGCAAGCTGCTGTCCCTCGGGAGAAGTGACGCGAACTGTGATGAGGATCATCGTTTGATCGTCAAGCCTGTACCCGCCGTTGTGCTTGTCCAGAAAAGAAAGAGAGAGCTTTGGCTGATAGATTCTTTCGTTGACCTCCACATCGGGAAAGGAAATCTCCTTGTTCTTCAGGTGGTCGGTTAATGCCGCAAGCTTTGGATAAGTAAGCTTGTCGGAGGCATAGTCTCGGAGGGAATCATCCGGGAGCGCTGCAGTCTTCAAGTCTCCGTTCCCTGATCGCCAGCTTTCTGCCAACTGCCTTGCCAGATTCATCGCAACCAGCTTGCTGTCCTCTTTTCCGGAAAGCTCCAGACCGCGCACGAGAAAATTGCTCAGCAATAGGAAAGCGATGGAGAGTATGACAATGGAAGCGAGCACTTCGATCAGCGTCATCCCGTTTTCATTTCTGCTTTGTTCCCACACGATCGCAATTCCTCCTTTCTTACTAATTCTCGTATTTCATGATAATCGGTTGAAAGCGTATTCCAATATGGATAAAAGGTGACATTTCGAGGGAGGGAGAATATTTTTCGACAAAATTTTAGAGGAGATGCATGAAACCTGTCGAAATTAAGTTATTGCATAAAAATGGATGCAACCAAAGAACTATGCTAATCTACTACTAATGTACTATGATCTACGCCTTTTGGCTATAAAACAGGTGATCCTATGCTTCTATCAGGTTTAAGCGGCTATTACATTGTGTACCTGCTTCTAACCCTTCTGTTGTACCTGCTGCTCCGTCGCCGCCTCTTTTCTCGTAAACGGCTGTCCGTGATGACAGCTTCCGGGGGTGCCTTCCTGCTCGGAGCGCTCCTGCCATTTTCCCTGTCTCTTTTCGGGAGGTTGGAAACGGCTGTTGCAACCATCCTGATCACGCTGCTCCTTTCCTATTTCATTGCGAGAGACTTTGCCAAAAATGACTTTACGGAAAACACCGGGATTCTCGCTGCTCAAGTATTTGCCGATACTGCTGCTCAGCAGGGGCTGCCTGGTGGCGGAAACGCTGCTGCTTCCAAAGATTTGACTGCTCCTGATCAGCGTGGAGAGCGGCTTTACTGGTATGAGCAGGGACAGAGCATAGCGTTCCAGGAGATTGCGGCTGCCATGGAGCAGGAAGCGGACGGCGTCGAGGCTGGGCGGTGGACCGAATCGGAGACTGCATTAGAGCCTGAATCAGAGCTTAAACCGTGGCCTGAACCGGAACGTAAACCGGCAGATGAATCTGAATGGGCTGAAAAACAGGGAAGCCCCGCTGAAGCGTTCCCGTACTACCACGCTGCTGATCCAGCTTTTGCGGAGTTTGGCAGCTTCGAAGACACGGGAATAGATACGAGAAGACAATCCGGTTTGAAAACGGATGATGCAGCGGATGCAACGAAAGCGGATTGCTTATCACCCTTGCCGTTCTTTGAGTTTGAGGAGGAGGACACGGGAAGCGGAAAGATAGAGAGGATAGCGAAGGCAGAGAAGATAGAGAAGATCGAGAAGATAGAAATGGCAGAGATAAAAGCAGGTTCTGAAATGACGGCAGAATCGGCGGAGCAGGACTTGGACGATTTCGGGTGGAGATTTTCGGATGAGCCGATAAACGCTGATTTCTTTTCGCAGGACGCAGATTCACCCGGAACGGAGCCGGGGGAGCCGCAGACGTCCCCTGATGGACAACGTTTTTGGGAGGAGCTCTCCCTGGTCGGGTCTTTGCATGATGAATCCGGCAGGCTGTTGAGCCGGTTCGAGGAAGAACTGGACCGTGTGGATGATCCTTCTTTGACAGGTGCCGGAACATCGACAGGCACTGGAACATCGCCGGGCCATGCCTCGGGAGCAAAGCATGAGCAGGACACATCAAATCGGAAGTGAGCGGGATCGTGTTGGAAAAAAAACAGTACAAGTTGTTTGGCGGGGCCTTTGCGCTCCTGCTTATCCAATCATGTGTGTTCGGGGCGGTCTCCCTGCTCGCCTCCGGCTTGTGGGACCAACCGGATTCGGAGGCGGGCGGGAGGCTGTCCGATGTACAGGTAGCCGGCCTTTCGCTAGCCGGGCTGACGATAGAAGAAGCGCGGGCCAGCGTGAAACGAAAGGTTGAGGACCTCTCCGGAATGCCCGCCGTGCTTACCCTCGAAGATCGCACCTATTTACTTGACAAGGAAAAGCTGGGATTGCGTTTCGAGGCAGAAGAGACGATCCGGCAAGCCGTTGAGCGCTCTCGCGATTCTGCGGGATTGGCAGGATGGTTTCAGCGGCTGGCAGGGAAACAAGCGGACGGCACAGTACCGCTGGCCGTTCACTACGACCGCTCCGAGCTGGTTCGGCAGGTGGAGCGCATCGCCGGCGAAATTGACCGGAAAGCGGTCGCGGCTACACTCCGAATCGAAAACAATAAAGCAGTCGTGATACCGGATCAGGCTGGTTATCAGGTCGATGTGGAAGAGACTGTTTCGGCTGTCGAAACAGAGTTTCGCACCCTGCGCTACGGTCTGCGCATACCGATCAAGGCGAAAAAGGACGAGCCGGCAATCACACGAAAGGATCTGGAGAAAAGCGTGGATTTGCTGGGCGAGTGGAACGGGACGATTGGCACGGGGGGGCCTTCTCGCCTGGTGAACGTGAAAAGGGCTGCCGAACTGCTCAATGGCACCATCCTGATGCCGGACCAGGTGTTTTCCTTCAATGAAGCTGCCGGGCCGTTTACGACAGCAAAAGGCTTCCAGCTCATAGATGAACGGCAGGCAATACCCGACGGTCTTGGCGGAAGCGCCGTACAGGTAGCCTCTGCGTTGTACGAAACGGCGCTCACCAGCTCTCTGAGCGTGGTGGAGCGGCACAGCGCGAAACGCCCGGTCGATTTTCAAAGGATCGGACTGGAAGCATTCGTAAACGGACGGGATATGGATTTGCGCTTGGCCAATCGAATGAAGACGCCGGTCTATATCCATGCAGCGGTTGAGCAGGGCCGTTTACGGGTCGCGCTCTACGGAAGCGGTCAGTCATTGGAGAAGGGCAAGCCGCAGCTCATGGCGGAAACGACCGAAACCTTTAGCCCCGGTACGATCGTTCGGGTAGACCGCGATATGAAACCGAATCAGGAGCGGATCGTGCGCGTCGGAGAAAAAGGGCTGCGGGCAAAGGTGTTCCTCTACGATCCGGGTTTGAATCAAAAGGTGCTCGTCTCGGACAACCTGTATCAGCCTGTCCCGAACGTGATCGCTGTCGGTCCGAGAGAAGAGGGAGCAGTCCGAACGAAAAGCCGGGAGGACGACTGGCCGACAGAAGCGGAAGCGGAGCCATGGGTCGGCAGCGAAGCGGAAGAGGAATTGCCGCCGGAAATCATCTACGGAAGCGTGAAGCCATCTGAGGATAGCGGCACTCCTGGCGATACAGGCAGCAGCGCAAGACCTCCCGATATAGCCCCTTTGCCGGAAAACGCAGGGGCTGCCGTTCCTCAAGGCTCAGCTTCGGTTGGTGCGGGAGCAGCGGTAAAGGTCGAGAAAAACAACGGCGTCATTATTTTGCATGACGCGCCTGAGAGGTGACGGGCATGGGTAGGAAACGGCTGGGGGACATCCTCGTCGAAAGCGGCCTGATCAGCGAAGAGCAGCTACAGGAGGCGCTGGTCGAGCAGAAAAAGTCGAAGCTGAAGCTGGGGGATCATTTGCTGCAGCAGGGCTACATTACGGAGCAGCAGCTGATCGAGATTTTGGAATTCCAGTTGGGAATCCCTCACGTCAGCCTGTATCGCGTCAAGATAGACCCGTCCTTGTCCAGCATCGTTTCGGAAGAGGTGGCGAAACGATATTCTCTCATTCCGTTGAAAAAAGAGGGAAACAAGCTGACCGTGGCGATGATCGATCCGCTCGACTACTTTGCGATCGATGAGCTGAGGCTCAGCACAGGCTTTGTCATCGAGCCGGTCATTGCTACCCGGGACGAGGTCCAGCGGGCGATTTCCCGGATGTACAGCATGCAGGGCTCGGTGAAGGAGCTGATGGAAAAGATCGAGGCGGACGAGATTGAAGAATCTCGCATCGTCGATGAAGATTCCCCGATCGTTCGCCTGGTCAACCAGATGTTTGAACAGGCAGTCCAGCTGCGTGCCAGCGATATCCATATCGATCCGCAGGAGGACGGGGTCCGCATCCGCTATCGGGTAGACGGCGTCTTGCGGACCGAGCGCGTGCTGCCGCGCCACATGATCGGCATTTTGACAGCGCGGATCAAAATCATGTCCAACCTCAACATCGCGGAGCGGCGCACTCCCCAGGACGGCCGGATTCAGATGCATGTGGACTACAAGGAGATCGACGTTCGGGTATCGACACTTCCGACCATTTACGGCGAGAAAATCGTCATGCGCCTCCTGGATGTGTCCAATGCCTTGATCGAAATAGACAAGCTGGGCTTGACCAATCGAAATCTCTCCTATTTCCGGAATTTGATCAACCGGCCAAACGGCATCATGCTGGTGACGGGACCGACGGGAAGCGGGAAGACGACCACGCTGTACGCGGCACTCAACCACCTCAACCAGGAGGATGTCAATATCATTACGGTGGAAGACCCGGTCGAGTATCAGTTGGACGGAATCAATCAAGTGCACGTAAACGACGGAATCGGCATGAGCTTCGCATCCGTGCTGCGCTCCATCCTGCGTCAGGACCCGGATATTATCATGGTCGGGGAGATTCGCGACAAAGATACGGCCGAGATCGCGATCCGGGCAGCATTGACAGGGCATCAGGTGCTAAGCACGCTGCATACCAACGACGCCGTGAGCAGCGTTACGCGCTTGCTGGATATGGGCATTCCTCCGTTTTTGCTGGCTTCTTCGCTCAACGGAGTCGTAGCCCAGCGACTCGTCCGGCGTATCTGCAAGGAATGCAAAAAAGAGATGCCGGCCACCGAGCAGGAAAAAGCGATCTTTTCCCAGCGCGGACTGCGCATTGAGACGATTTGGCGCGGCGTGGGATGCGGCAGTTGCAGCATGACAGGGTATCGCGGCAGGCTGGCGGTCCACGAAAGCTTCGTCATGGACGATGCGTTTCGGCAGATGATTATTCAGCGTCTCCCCGCTGTCGAATACAAGCGACACGCCGTAAAAAACGGGATGGTGCTGATGTTTGACGATGCCCTGTTGAAGGTAAGACAGGGGTTGACCACCCTGGAAGAAATCTACCGGATCGCACTGCCGGAATAGTGGCCGGATCAATGCCAAGGAGGGTAAGAACGGATGGCTGGCGTCGAAATCAAAAAGCTGCTCAGATACGCTTTTGAAAAAAAGGCATCGGACCTGCATGTGACAGTAGGCACCTCTCCCGTATTCCGGATTGACGGGGAACTGCGCCGGCTCGACATTTCTCCGCTTGCGCCAAGCGACACCGAGGAAATGGCCAAGGAGCTGATCCCGCAGCATTTGTATCCGTCCTTTCTGGAAAAGGGAGAATTGGATTTCTCCTACGGACTGCCGGGCATCTCGCGCTTCCGCGTCAATGCGTACCACCAGCGCGGGTGCATCGGGCTTGTCGCCCGGGTCATTCCGACAGGCATCCCGTCACTGGAAGAGCTGGGACTGCCGGAGGTAATCCGGAAGCTTTGCCACAAGCCCCAAGGGTTACTGCTCGTTACAGGGCCGACGGGAAGCGGCAAGTCGACTACATTGGCGGCGATGATCGACTACATGAACAGGACGATGAGAAAGCATATCGTTACGCTGGAAGACCCGATCGAGTATTTGCACAAGCATCAGCTCTCCATGGTCAATCAGCGGGAGATCGGCTTTGATACCAAAGATTTTGCCAGCGGACTGCGGGCTTCGCTGCGGCAGGACCCTGACGTCATATTGGTCGGCGAGATGCGGGATCTGGAGACGATCTCGACAGCAGTCACAGCGGCGGAGACGGGACATTTGGTGCTCGCGACGCTGCATACAACCGATGCGCCCAAGACCATCGACCGGATTATCGATGTCTTTCCGGGCGACAAGCAATCCCAGATTCGGATGCAGTTGTCTTCCGTTCTGGTCGGGATCGTCTCGCAGCGCCTGTTTCCGAAGGTCGGGGGCGGCCGGGCAGTCGCCACTGAGATTCTCGTTCATACACATGCTGTCGCCAACCTGATACGCAGCGAGAAGAATCATCAAATCAAAAGCTTGATGCAGACGGGACGCGAACTGGGAATGCACACGATGGAAAGCTCCGTCAAAGAGCTAGTGGACAAGGGACAGATTACTCCCGAAGCCGCGCAACACTATTTGAATGAAAGGGCGCTAGAGTAGATGCCGACGTTTATTTACGAAGCGAAGGACCGCACAGGCAGGCGCAAGCGCGGGAAGATCGAGGCTGCCGCCAAGCCAGTCGCCATCGTTGAGCTGAAGCGTCAAGGGCTGGCCCCGCTTTCGATTGAACAGGAAGCGAAAGGCTTCCTGCAGCGCGAAATCCATTTCGGCAAGCCGGTGAAGTCGCAGGAGTTCGTCGTATTTCTGCGCCAGCTTGCCACCCTGATCAGGGCGGGGATCGGGATTGTCGATTCCGTCCATATTCTTGCCCAGCAAAGCGAGAGTAAAGTCTTGCGCAAGATACTGGAGGAGGTAGAAGCGGAGATTCGCAAGGGCGGACAGCTGTCTGAGGCGTTCGGCAAGCATCCGAAGGTCTTTGAAGCAATGTTTCTCAGCATGATTCGGGCCGGGGAAGCGTCGGGAAGTCTGGAAATCGTCCTGGACAGGCTTGCTACCTACTACGAAAAGTCGCACTACACGCGGGAAAAAATCAAGTCGGCGATGATGTACCCGATCACAGTCGGGATTTTGTCTATTGCCGTAACGATGTACCTTTTGATCAACATCGTGCCTACCTTTGTCTCGATGTTCGCCAGCTTTCACGCCGAGCTTCCCGCGATGACCCAGATGGTCATGGCAGCTAGTGAAAGTGTAGTTAGTTCTTGGTACCTATATGCAATAGGTCTAATTGGCATATATTTTGTATTTCGAATTATTGTCAATACTTCTTATGGACGATATTTTGCGGATTATGCTACACTGAGATTGCCGATATTTGGCAAACTTATGCAGAAAGGCGCATTGGCCCGCATGAGCCGGACGCTGAGTACGCTATTTTCCAGCTCGGTGCCGATTTTGCAAGCACTCACGATTGTAGAAGACGTCGTTGGCAACAAGATTATCAGTCAAGCCGTGCATGAATCAAAAACCAGCTTGCGCGAGGGCAGGCCGCTATCCGAGCCGCTAAAGCGTGCGTGGGTAATCCCGCCGCTCGTCTCACGCATGATCGCCATCGGAGAAGAGACCGGATCACTGGATCAGATGCTGGAAAAGGTAGCTGATTTCTACGAGGCGGAGGTGGACAGTGCCGTTGACAAAATCAAGTCGCTGATCGAACCATTGATGATCGTCCTGCTTGCGGCGATTGTGGGTACGATTGTACTTGCCATCATGATTCCGATGTTTGAGATTTTTGGAAAAGTGCACTAGGCATGAAAGATGTTTTTGTGGGGAGGAACTTATATGTTTAGACGTTATTTGAAGGATCAACGAGGCCTTACGCTGGTGGAACTGCTCGCCGTTGTGGTGATTTTGGGGATTATTGCGGCGATTGCGATTCCGTCAGTAGGAAATATCATTGAAAATAGCCGCAAGGATGCGCACATCGCGAATGCGCAAATGTTGGCAAATGCGGCGAGAATGGCAGCTACTGCTGAAGGGAAAGCGACTGGGGATTATACCTTGGAAGAGTTGCAAAAAGAAGGATTTATTAGTGACATTCAGGTTCCAGGGGAAGATAAAACTTACGATGTTAAGAAAAGCGAAGTCACAATTACCGCTAAAGAGGACAATGATACAAAAATTACGAAGCAAGTAATTGAAGTAAAGTTGCAGGAAGGAGATAGGGTTTTTGTAGATGAAGATATTAGTGCCTTGGATCGAGACAAAGTATACCTTGATGGTAAAAAGTAAAAAATCAACTCAAGATTTATAAGAGAATATATATCTATTGAGAAAACAAACGCTCGCCGAAGAAGCCTGTTTCCTGATGTACGACTTGTCCAGCCTGGCTCAGCAGAGCAGCGAGTCGCAGGAAACAGGAGCGTCACCTCTGAGTGACCCTGACCCTAAAGCTGTCCGACTTTGACGCTCCCACCCGAATCGCCTCGGCGCGTACAGGCCCCGCTTCTATGCAGGGCGGAACCGGAGGGAGCCTGGAAACAGGCTTCTTCCACTACAGCCACGGCTACGAGCGCTTTTTAAAACACGGGCAACAAAATGAACCAATAAAAACTTCCTACATCCCAATGCGGTGCAGGAAGTTTTTTCCTGAATCAAAGCAAACTATACCCGTTCCACCAACTAGGAGAGAAGCCATGGAGTACCTGATCACGGCCGTCCTGTTTGTATTCGGCCTCGTATTCGGTTCATTTTTCAACGTCGTCGGTCTGCGAGTCCCGCAGGGGGAATCCATTGTCCAACCGCCGTCTCATTGCAAAAGCTGCAACACCAGGCTGCGTCCCCTCGATCTGATCCCTGTTCTTTCCTATTTGCTGAATAGGGGGGCATGCCGCTATTGTCGGACAAAAGTCTCGCTGCTTTATCCAGTCATGGAAAGCATCTGCGGTATCTCATTTGCCCTTGTCTACCTCACATACGGCTGGAGCGCCGAAATGTTTATGGGTTTGCTGTTTGTCTCGCTGCTCGTCATTGTGAGCGTGGCTGACCTCGCCTATCGGCTTATCCCGGACAAGGTGACTCTGCCTGCGCTGGCTCTGTTTCTCATACTCCGGCTGCTCGTCCACCCGACACAGCCCTACTGGATGCACTTGATCGCCATGGCAGTCGGATTTGGCCTGTTCTTCCTGCTCACCGTACTGTCCCGCGGCGGTGTAGGCGGAGGCGACATCAAGCTGTTTGCCGTAGTGGGTCTGTTTCTGGGCCTGCCTTTGCTGGCGCTTTCCATCTTTTTGTCAGCTCTGTTGGGAACGCTGTTTGGCATCATACTTATGCTCTTTCGAGGGGCGGGGAGGAAAACGCAGGTGCCATTTGGACCATTCATCGCTGCCGGGTCACTGCTTGCCTATCTCAAAGGAGATGCGATCATCGGCTGGTATGTGGATGTGTTCTTCTGACAGCAAATGAAATAGCAATTTCCTTTTCCGCTAAGCAGAGGTTGACCGGGAGGGTGTGTCGAAAAATAAGTGAGTGATAGAAGAAATGTGTCGAAAAATGAAGAATTTCGTCAAGTGGCAAGCTTCCTATAACACAATAATCATCGACAGGGCGAAAGCTTGCGCATGCATTAAGGAACCGGATTTCCCAAACACAGGAACTGGAATTGCATCAGCTCTGGGGCTGACAGAAAGGAAAAGAGGCGGATGAAACTGCGCATCCCTTTTATGACGAATCCCGTTCGTATCGGCATTGCCGTGGAAGAAGACGGGCTTCGCTTTACAGAAGCACGGCGAACGGACACAGGCGTGGAGATACGGCAGGCAGGTCTGATCCCGCTGGAGGAAGGAACCTTCGAGAACGGGCGGATCACGGATATCGAGCGGGTAAAAATACAGTTGACTCTAGCAAAGAAGGAGCTGCGGCTTTCCAAAAAGAAGGCGGTTCTCTCCGTTCCGACGTCAACCGTGGTGATTCGAAAAACCATTCAGCCCAAGCTGACGACGGACGATATTCGTTCTTTGCTCGAAATCGAGCTGGGGACGACCATTCACCTTCCTTTTGCAAGGCCCTATTTTGACTTTCACAAGATCAGAGAAGTGCCGCCGTCGCTGGAGATGGACGAGCTGGGAGAGTACAGCCTCGCGGAGGAGCCGCAGCCGGAGGATGAATACTTGGTGATTGCCGCTCCTGGTGATTTGATCGACCAATATATCGAATTGTTGAAAGTACTCGATATCGAAGTAACGGCTGTTGATATCGAACCGCTTGCTCTGTACCGGCTGCTGGAGGAGAGCGGGGAAGTCCACAAAACCGACTTCATGTTCCTGCAGCTCGGACGGCATTCGGTCAACGTCAGCATTTTTCAAAGCGATATTCCGGAGTTTTTGCGAAACATTCCAATCCATCTCGCCCATTATGAGCAGGCTTCCGCATCCGGGGGGACAGACGGTGCTGCTGCCGTCCATGCATTATTTGTAGCTGATCTGGTCAGGGAAGTCGACCGCGTGATCAACTTCTATCAGTTCAGCATGAAAAATGACGGGACCCGTATTCAGACGATCTATGTAACCGGTGAAGATGACGATTTGGAGCACACCATCCAGCTTCTTAAAAATCGCATGACGAGCTTTGAGATCGTTCCTCTGCCCATCCACCATATCCGCCTTCAGCATACGCAACCGCTGAATGTTCAGGCCTTTACGGCAGCGGCGGGACTAACCTTGAGAGGTTGACGCAAGTGGTAACCATTAACCTATTACCAAAAAAGAAAAAGGTTAGAGGCGGAGTCCTGTTGCTCTCCGCGACAGGGCTGCTTTGGCTTATCGGGGCGGCTTGGATGGGCTTTGCCTACTATGCCGATCAGGCAACGGTGGAAAGATTGCAGCAGGAAATCGCGCAGCAAAAACAAATGGTCCAGGCAGCGGAAAAGCGGATCGGCTTGAAAGCAAATACAGCGACTTTGCAAGACTATGTAGAGCTGTCGGAGAAGATGCAGCATCTGTTCTACCCGACAACGCTCCTGCTCGACAATTTTTCCGAAAACCTGCCGGAGATGGGAAAGCTGCTGAAAATCAGTTATGCCCTGGATGGCACGGTGCAGCTCACCGGCCGCTTTGAGCAATATGACGATGTGGCCGCCTATCTGCACAATTTGCAGGCTTCGCCATACGTACGGGAAGCGCAGATAAAAACAATCGCTTCCGTACCCGTGAAGTGGACCGGGCCGGTGGACGAGAAAGGCAGGCCCCATTCGGCAGCGTTGAGTGCGGTGGGCGGAGACATCCTGCCCCGCTACACGGCTACATTTGAAGTGAAGGTACTCACCCTGGACCTGGGCGTGCTGAACAAGCAGCTTGCTGCACGTACACAAGAGCAGAAGAAGTAGGAGAGTGAACATGGCTGAGAAAACACGTCAATACCTGTTCTTGTTTGTTGCTTTGCTGTTTGCCCTGCTCGCTGTCTTCTACTATATCTATCTCACGCCGTTGCAGGCAAAAAAGAGCAAGCTAACGGTAGAACTGGCTCAGCTGCAAGCGACGGTGCAAGGGCTGAGCAGCAGGAATGCAGAGGAAAAGAAGGATGATGCCGTTTCCGAGGAAGCATTGGCAAAGGTAACGGAGGCAATCCCCGTCTCTCCCTATACAGATCAGCTCGTGAAGGATTTGGGCAAGCTCCAGACGATCAGCAAGGTCGAGATTCTTACGGCCAGCTTTGCCCAGCCAAAAGTGCTGTCGACGAAAGACATGGCGGAGCAGATCATTTCGAAAGAAGAGCAGGGGGCGGATACAGCGGCCGAAGAGTCAACTGGAGCCAAAGAGCCGAAAACAAACTCAGATACGGACAAAAAGGAAACAGGTACAGCGGAAGCAACAGGAATAGCATCTGAACCTAATGCCAAGGACCGCAGCGCTGCACTTGCCATGCCCACGGCAGACACGCTCAGGAGACTGCTGCCGGAAACCGCATTGGGAAGCGTGGAGATCACGCTTTCTGTAAAGGGAGGATACGATGAGCTGTACCTCTTCCTCAAGGAGGTACAGGGATTGTCCCGATATTTGCGGGTAGATGAATTCACTGTCACTGCGGCGGAGAAGGATGAATTTACCGTCCCCAAAGACAGCAGGATGACGGCGACAATCAAGCTGACCAGCTATTACGCCCCTGAATTCAAGCAGGCAGTCGACAAGCTTCCGGCCGTTGAGGTAGAGGCTCCATCGGGCAAAGGCAACCCGTTTCAGTATGGAATCACACCGAAGCCCGGTGATCCGATCAATGAAAGCAAAGAAGGATCGCCTTACTAAAAGCAGAGGGCGATTTCCTTCATTTACGAATGAAAGCCGTTGCTGTCGCGAGCAACGGCTTTTCTTCATTTCTTAGTCTTTTCCTGCCGCTCCCGCACCAAGGCCAATAGCGCCAGAAAGTCTCCGATTAATACAATCACAGCCGCCAATAAAGCAAGATCGTCAGCCGACATACCTTCGGACTTTTGACTCATGGAATCGCCTCGCTCCGATGAACTTCCCTACAATGTATGAGGGCATAGCCGGGCGGGTTTGGGTATTTGTCTAGGAAGCGGATTCTTAATCAAAAGACCTGCGTGCGGGCCAGGTGCCTTGCAGTTTGCGAATCTGCACAATCTGTCCGGTATGAAACGCATCGTGCATGATGATGCTGAATACGCTCAGCCCCAAAGGCTTTGAAGGCGACGGCTGATCGAAGGAGGTCTCCGGAATGGAAGCGAGCACGTCTCTCAGTTCATAGTGGAGAGTCTCCATCCGCTTGACGTCCGCTTGCCAGGCCTCCTCGTCCTCTGGTCCTCCGGATGGGGCAAAGGTGTCGTCGTTGGTGGAAGCTGTAGAAGGCTGTTCGGTGCCCTTCAAACGGTGAAGCAGCCGTTCCTTGTAAAACAGCAAGTGGCTCAGATTCTCCCAAATGGTGTTGGCAGCTTCGCCAGGCGGCCGCCAGCTTGCTTCGGCTGCGGTGAGTCCTGCCAAGGCGTCTTTCAAGGGGGGATACCAATCTTCTTTGGCGAATGTACAATCCCACTCGTGCAACAGCAACTCCATACGGTTCATGCAAGTCCTCCTCATCTGGGAAAGAGTGATTGACGGCGGTATAATGAAGGTAGAATCTGGAGAAGAATACCGTCTGTAACTACTTAAATACATTTTGGTGGTTACAAACAATACCTTACCATATTTTGGCGAGTGGTTCAAGAGAGGAGAAAAAACTCCGTGGAGTGGATATGTCTTGATTTTATCAACAGCGATTGCAGAGACTGGCGAGGGTCCGGACAGCGGGATGACCGGCTTGGCAAGCCTGAATGGTGGCAGTATTTTTCGACGAAGTGGGAGCTGAAAGTCCCCCTTCCTACAGACCCTATGCTGCTCCAGAGCTTGAGAGAACTGCGGCAGCAGATGCGAAATGTCACGGAAGCGGTGGCAACAGGACAAGCACCTGATCCAAGCGATCTGGTCGGCATCAATCAGGTGCTTGCGGCTGTGCCTAGCTGCCGCCGCATCGTTCATCGGCCGGATGGCTTTCAAATAGAGGAGGTTGTACGAGGCGAAGAATGGGACCTGGTCATAGGGAAAATCGCACTTTCCTTCGCCGAGCTTCTGGCTGGTACCGATTTGCGGCGATTGAAGATCTGCGAAAACGCCAATTGCCTCTGGGTGTATTACGACGAGAGCCGCAACCGCTCCAGCCGTTGGTGCGACGATAAGGCGTGCGGCAACCTGATGAAAGTGCGGCGCTTTCGCGAGCGGCAAAAAAAGGAGAGGAAAGACACATAAATCCAGGAAGATCGGGAGAAAGGGAGAAGAAAAGAACATGACTGTCAGCAAACGGCACGAATTGAGGTTGGACGAGCTTGCCAGCGGGGATATTCCGGGGCTGATCGAGCTGTCTGCTTCGGTAGGCTGGGATTACCATGAAGCAGAGCTGGCAACCCTCATTGCTGCAGGGAGAGTATTCGGACACCGTGATGACCAGGGAAAAGTGTACTCAAGCGCCGCGATTGTTCCATACGGCGAAACGCTTGCCTCCATCGGCATGGTCATCGTTCATCCTGAATGCAGAGGGATGGGGCTGGGGAAACAAGTAACACAGGCTTGTATCGATGCCGCCTCGACTTCAGCGGATACAGCCCTGATGCTGATCGCCACACCGGAGGGAAAGCCGATGTACGAAAGCATGGGCTTTGTGTCCGTAGATTGCGTGCACAAATACTTATGCGAAGCGTACCAGCGGCATCGAGCATCGTTTGATACAGGAGATACATTTGTAGAGAAGCTGACCGGGGAGCATCTGGAGCAAATCGTGGAGCTGGACAAGGCCGCAGTCGGCGCGGACCGCAGAAGATTTTTGATTCATCGCATCCAGCAGGCGCAAAATGGCGTCGTCTTGAAGCAGCAGGATGGAGCTGTCATTGGCTATGGCCTGTCTGTAGAGGGGCCGGTCAACCTGATTCTCGGCCCGATCGTCGCTTTTGACCTGCAGGGAGCGAAACAAATCGTGGAACAGCTTGCGAGTGGATATCAAGGCAAGCTGCGGATCGATGTACCGTCTGGACATGAAGAATTCCTGGTTTTTCTGGAGCAGTGCGGATTTCAAAAGGCGAGCCAGCCTCCGATCATGATCAGGAATGCGGAAAAGCTGCCGGAGAGGAACGGCCACTTGTACGCAATTGCTGCACAGGCGTTCGGGTAGGGGAAAGGCTGGAAGCGGGAAAGCCAGAAAGCAAGAAAGCAGGAAAGCAGGTTAGCCGGCATATTCCGATAGAGGAGAAACGAAAAGCTGAAACCCGAAAACCGAAACCCGAAAACCAAAAACCCAAAAACCGGAACTCTTCCGGCAGGATACAAAAAACCACGCAGGTGCAATTCTCCCGCGTGGTTTCATTTTGTCATTCAACAGGTTCAACCGGAAGCTTCTTGTTCCGAACCTGCTTGCGACCGCAAAAGCGGTACGATGAAGAGCAGGCCGACAATGAACAGAAGCGCAGCCATCTCGAAAACAGAGACGAGTGAGAGCAGTTTTTTCAATGGACCCGCGATACTCATCGTCAAAACCATGGCTCCGGTGAAGAGAGGGCTCAGGATTCCCATCACGCGGCCGACAAAAGCGCCCTCGGTATGCTTCAAGATCATCGTATTGATCCCGATCTGAATGCAAGGCATAAACAGGCCGTTGAACAACTGGGCCGTCAACGTCAGCCAGAGGTTGGTCGATAAGCCCGCGATGCTCATGGCTACTGCATTGACCAGCATGCCGATGACCAACAGCTTTTGCGGAGAGGCTTTTTTGGCAACGGTCATGGTCAGCGCACCCCCGACAATCATGCCGATCCCGTTGACTGTCATCAGCCATTTGAGGGATTCCATAGGCAAGCCCAATCGCTCCGTCACGAGAAAAATGCTCAGAGGCTGGATGAGTCCGATGCTTAGGCCCGCTGCCAAAAAGCATAAGCCCAGCTTTGTCAGAATGTTGCTTTTCAACACATAACGGATGCCGTCGACCATTTCCTGCCATAGAGTTGTCGGCTGCTGCCCGTTTTCCTCTACGTGGTCGGCGGGCAGCCGCACAAGAACGGCGCCGGAGAGCAGGAAAGCGACACCGGTCACCGCGATTGCTACACCGATCCCAAATGTCTGAAACACAAACGTCCCGAGGGCAGGGCCAAGGATCATGAAAATGGCAAAAAGCGTTTGATAGATGGACATACCCGCTTGCATCTGCTCGGCAGGAAGGTGCATTTTGAACAGCTTCATGCCGGACGGCTGCGAAAACTGGGACAAAATGGCCGAGATCAGCGTCGCGAAGAAGACCGCTTTCCAGGTTCCGAACACAAAAGCAAGCAGGACTCCGAAGATAGACAGCGCGCTTAAAATATCACACCAGACCATCGTTCGCTTGGGGCGCCAACGGTCAGCGAACGTCCCGCCAATAAAGGAAAAAATAAAGATCGGAGCGTATTCCGCCACGTAAATCATCGAGACAGCCAAAGGATCGCCGTTTGTTTGCTGCATGACAAACAGCAGGATCGCGAAGTTGCGGACCCATACGCCGATTTGCAAAAACAGCGCAGACAGCAGGATCGTTTGTATGACTTTATTGCGAAAGATTCCTTTTTCTCGCATAAAAAAACCTCCTCATCCAAGTTCCTGGACAGGAGGCGAAGAGATCGTGATCGCAAGGAAGACAAAACATAAGCCCAAAAACAGCTCAAAGGGGCTTCCTTCTATCCAAAGGAATGTGCCATGCTTCTGAGATTCTGGGAAGCAAGTTCACCCTTCAGGAGTGCATCCTCATACCGACAACAAAGCAAGCTGTCGACACCGAAAAAAGATGCATGCGACTATGAACATCCATACCAATCCTATCCAGAAACCGTTTCGTTTCCCACAGACATGGTTATTTTCAAACGGTTGTTTTCATGGAGACAGGATTAGATGTCCATTGTTCATAAGTCACCCTTCCGATTTCGTATGGGTTAGATATTATCACGCTGAAAAAGCGGAGTCAAGAAGGATTTAACAAATTTTCCGGACGTTTCCCAAAAAGACCTGCAAGCATGTTGCGCGCGGCCTTGAGCGCCATCTTCTCCCGGGTTTCCCTCGTGGCGCTGCCAATATGAGGGAGTGTGACCACGTGGGGCAAGGAAAGCAGCGGATTGTCTTTTGGCGTTGGCTCCATCTGGAAGACGTCCAGGCCGGCTCCGCCTATCCGGCGCTCCGTCAGAGAACGGATCAAGGCCTGTTCATCGACGACACGTCCCCGGGAGGTATTGATCAAAATGGCGTCGCTTTTCATCAGAGCCAGCTCGCGTTCTCCGATGAGGCCCTCTGTTTCCGGGGTCAATGGCGTCATCACCACCACGTAGTCGGACCGGGACAACAGATCGTCAAGCGAGGTGAACTGTACCCCCAGAGCTTTTTCCGCTTCCGGCTTGCGGGAGCGGTTGAAGTACAGAATGTTCATGTCAAAGCCTTTGGCTCGCCGGGCGACAGCTTCTCCGATCCTGCCCATCCCGACGATCCCGATGGTCGCGCCGTGCACGTCTTTTCCGAGCATCAGACTGGGGAGCCATTCATTCCATTGGCCGTTTTTCACAAACCGGTCAGCCTCCGGTACACGTCTGGCAGCCGCCATCAGCAGGGCAAAGGTCAGATCGGCGGTTGTCTCGGTCAAGACGTCCGGGGTATTCGTCGCGAGGATGCCGCGGGCTGTCAATGCGGGAAGGTCCAGATTGTCGTAACCGACCGCGATATTGCTGACGACCCGTAGACGGGGAGCCTTTTCCAGGACGGAGGCATTGATTTTGTGCCGGGAGTAGATCATCAACCCGTCGGCCCGCTGCAGACCGGCTGCAAACGATGCGTCGTCCAGCTTTTCCTCGATGTCGCGATAATCCACTTCGCAGCGCTCGCGTAGCAGGGCAAGCGCTGATTCAGCGATGCGGTGAGGGACAAAAACAAGCGGTTTTGTCATCTGTTTCGACTCCTCTCTAGGATCGCGCTGCCTTGACGATCTCGACGAATTGGCGCGCTGTTTGGGTCAGACTGTTCAGATACGCCTCGTCCACCGCTCCCTTGAAGCTGACGAGAGAGCTTCCTACGCCAACGGCGACCGCGCCGGCCTTGATATAGGAGGCTGCATTGGAGAGATCGACGCCTCCGGTCGGCATCAGCGGAATGTGCGGAAGCGGACCGTGCACGTCTTTCAAGTAGCCGGGGCCAAATACGTTGGCCGGAAATACTTTGATCACGTCTGCGCCGTGCTCATACGCCGTCAAAATCTCGGTCGGTGTCAGGGCGCCGGGAATGCTCACGACACCGTAGCGCTTGGCCATCTGGATCGTTTGCGGATTCACGGTCGGGGAAAAGATGAACTGGGCCCCGGCCATGATGGCGGCGCGGGCTGTTTCCGGGTCCAACACTGTTCCCGCACCGATAACCAGCTTGTCTCCGTACTCGCTGGCAACCTGTTCGATCAAAGAGAGCACTTTCGGCGTTTCCACCGTAATCTCCAGTGTAGTCACGCCCCCTTCGTAGAGCGCTTTTGCCACCGCCATGATCTTTTCCGGCTTGGCCCCGCGAATCACGGCTACCACACCACTGTCGAGGATTTTCTCTAGTTTGGTCATCTCATATTCTCCTTCCCATTATCGAAAACGAGCTTTTACCGCATCACTTCTTCGCCGGGCGATTCCACGAACCGTTTCAAATCGGAGCGTTCCGGCAGGCCTTCGACATCGCCGTTCACCATCGTGACGATGGCACCGACAGCATTGGCCCGTTTGACCGCTTCGGGAAGCGGAAGGCCATCCAGCAGACCGGAGACAAACCCGGCCGCGAATCCGTCACCGGCACCGACAGGGTCAACCATCTGCTCGACATGAAAGCCGGGAATGTGCAGGTTTTCCTCTGGCGTAAAGTAGTGGGCTCCTTTTTCGCCCAGCTTCAAAACGACAATTTTGGCACCAAGGCTGAGGAATCGCTCTCCCAGTTTGACAGGATCGGTTTCTCCAAAGAGAAACGTCCCTTCGGACAGTCCGGGCAAAATAATGTCGGACTGGGCGGCGATGGCAAGCAGCGTTTCGCGGGCCTGTTCTTCCGTCCACAGCTTTTTCCGCAGGTTCGGGTCGAAGACGACAGTCAATCCGCTTGCTTTTGCCATGCGAATCGCTTCAAATACCATCTCGCGGCACGATTCGCTCAGCGCAGGCGTGATCCCCGACACGAACAAATAGCGGGCTTGCGCGAGATAGGCTTCGTCGAGGTCGGCAGCGGTCATCCGGCTGGCAGCGGAGCCCTTGCGGTAGTAGTACACGTTGACATCGCTGGCGTTGCGGATTTCCTTGAAATAAAGGCCGGTAGGCGCATCGGGATCAAGGCGGACGCAGCTCGTGTCCACTCCTTCTCCCCGGACAAACGAGAGCATCGCTTTGCCCAGCTCATCGTTGCCTACCCTGCTGATCCAGCCGACAGAATGGCCGAGGCGGGCAAGCCCAATGGCAAAATTGGTTTCCGAGCCTCCAAATTTTCTCGTATAGGTGTGCGCATAGCGCATCAGTCCAGTGCTCTCCGGAGTAAACAGTACCATCGTTTCTCCAAAAGTGACTACGTCCATCATGATTTCCTCCAGGCTGCGTTATTGATGAGCGCGTTTTCTCTGCTGCCAAATGGCTTTTACGATCGGAGTGAGCAGGGTAATGACCGACAGCAGCAAAAGAATGAGCGGAATGGGCCGCGTATAAAAAATATCGTAGCTGCCGCTGGAAAGCGCTAGCGCTCTGCGGAACTGGCTTTCTGCCATCGGGCCGAGAATCAGAGCCAGCACGATCGGCGAAGCCGGGAAGTCGTGTTTTTGCATAAAGAAGCCGATCACACCCGCTACCGCCATGATCAACACATCAAAGAAGCTGTTGTTGATCGCATATGATCCGACAATGCATAGAACCAGGATGACTGGGGTCAAAATCTCTTTCGGAATTTGCACAACCTTGGCAAAGTAGCGAGCCGTGAACAATCCGAGCAAGCACATGACCACGTAGCAGATGATCATCCCGATAAACAGGGTGTAGACGAGGTCGCCGTTGTTTTTAAACAGAAGCGGACCTGGCTGCAGTCCCTGGACCATCAGAGCGCCGAGCATGACAGCAGTAACGGCATCTCCGGGAATTCCCAGTGTCAAAAGCGGCACCAGAGCGCCGCCGGTACATGCATTGGCACCTGATTCGCATGCGGCAACGCCAGCCATCCTGCTTTTGTCCGTAGGCTCTTTGTCTTTGTTGAACCGTTTCGTTTCGTTGTACGCCACGAAGGCTGCGATATCGGCGCCCGCTCCCGGAATAATTCCGATAAAGGTTCCAAGCCCGGTCGAACGGAGGATCGTCGGGATAATGCCGCGGAATTCGCCCCAGCTCGGTACGATTTTTTCGATTTTCACTTTGACCTTTTCTTTTACATTCATGTCAGAGAGCGACTTGAACGCCTCCGAGGCGGCGAATAGGCCGATCATGATCGGAATGAACGGGACGCCGTTCAAAAGCTGTTCGCTGCCGCCGGTGAAACGCGGGAAGCCGAGGATCGGATCAAGTCCGACCGTGGCGAGCAAAAGCCCGACCAGACCGGCAATCAGTCCTTTGACCAGCGATTTGCCGGAAATGCTGGCAATGATGCTAAGACCGAATACAGCCAGAGCAAAGGTCTCCGGTGCGCTGAATTCGAGAGCGATCGTAGCCAGAACAGGGGAGAGAAACATCAGGATGATGATGCTGATCGTGCCTCCGATAGAGGAGGAGAGAGTCGCGGCACCGAGTGCTTTTCCCGCCATCCCTTTTTGTGCCAGGGCATAGCCGTCCAAAGCGGTAGCCGCGGCTGCGGGAGTTCCTGGTGTTTTCAACAAAATCGCTGTAATCGAGCCGCCGTAGACGCCGCCGAAATATACGCCGGACAGCAGCAAAAGACCTGCGACAGGCTCCATTCCAAACGTCATCGGCAAGATCAGTGCGACTCCCATGGTGGCGGTGAGTCCGGGAAGAGCCCCTACCACGATCCCGATAATGACGCCGACGACAGCCATCAGCAGGGCAAAGGGGTCAGTCAGGATGTTCGTTAACCCGTTTACAAATAGATCAAACATGCGGTTCCCTCCTTATTCTCTACTCGAACAAGACGCCTGCAGGAAGGGGAACCTGCAGCACTGTTTCAAAGATGAGGTAGATAAACAGCGTAACCAGGACGGCTACGAGAATCGACGCAAACGGCTTCCGATAGCCGAACAGCCACATGAAACCGAGCAAAAACACTGGTGTCGCCAGATGGAAACCGCCGAGGTAGACGAGTGCCAAAAATACGAACATACAGACAAAACCAAGAATGGTCCGTCTCCAGGACGTAGGAGGCCCGGCTTCTTCGGCCGCCTGTCCGGGACGGAATGCGGCTGCGATCAGCACCAGCGACATCAGGATCAGGCCGCCGGCGATCAGGCGGGGAAAGAATCCGGGGCCGACATCTGTATCGCCGACCGACGGAAATTGCCCCGACGTGATCCAGACCGCTACGGACAAAAGAATGAGAGCAATACCGACAAACAGATCAGTCTTCTTCACGAGCTACCCTCCCTAAAACGGAGGACACGGGGAGTGCACTACAGCATCGCCCGTGTCCAGCGCTTCTTACTTTTTCAACCCCAGATCGGAGACGAGTTTCGTAAACAGCTCACTGTCTTTTTTCACAGCTTCTGAAAAGGCTGCATCGTCAGCATAGGATACGCCCAGGTTCATTTTTTCCAGTACATCTGTAAACGCCTTGTCTTCCGTTACTTTTTTCGCGGCGTCTTTCAATACGGTGACGACGTTGTCCGGTGTATCTTTCGGAACCGCGATTCCTCTCCATGTACCGATGGACAGATCGATTCCTTTTTCTTTCATCGTCGGTACGTCTTTGAACTTCGGCAGGCGCTCGTCAGCCATGACGGCCAGCATTTTCAGCTTGCCCGCTTCCACCTGTGCAGCTACTTCTGCCGGGCTGACGGAAACAGCTTCGATGTGCCCGCCGAGCAGAGCTGTCACAGCAGGATTGGCCCCGTCAAAAGGAATGTGGTTGAATTTGGTATCAATTTTCTGTTCCAGCGCGGTTGCAGCCAGATGCCAGATCGCGCCTGTACCGGAGTTTCCGATACGCACCTTGCCCGGGTTTTCCTTGGCGTAGGCGACAAATTCCTCGATCGTGTTCCAAGGAGCGTCTGCACTGACCGTAATGGCTGCCGGGTCCGCATTCAGGCGGGCAACCGGTTTGAAGTCATCCGGCTTGAAGGTGGCCAAACCGAGTGGAGGAAGCGTTGTCATTTCCACTGTGACCAGCGTCAGCTTGTAGCCGTCCGGCTTTGCCTTGGCTCCCTCGCTCATGCCTACGGCACCGCCGCCGCCTGTCTTGTTCACGACGCCGATGGATTGGGGCAGAACTTTGTTCGCAGAGTCCGCAAATGCCCGGGCGACTGCATCGGTTCCGCCGCCGGCTGCGTAAGGAACGATCAGTTCGATTTGCTTTTTCGGATACGCTTCTGCCTCTCCTGCTGCTTGATCGCCAGAGGGAGCAGAGGAGTTGCCAGAACCGCATCCGACGAGAGATGCGATAAGAGCGGTAGCGGCGAGACCAGAGAAAATGCTTTTCAATTTCATGATGTCATCCTCCAATAATTAAGGAATGTGTTCATAGTGTTCCTTTGAAAGCAGTACATGGGCAGTGCGTAGACAATTTGTTTATAAGTCATTTGTTCCTTAATGCGGAACATTGTTCCTAAATACTGTGAAAAAAATTACCCTCGGAATCCAAGGTGTTTGGAAATTTCACGAGCGTAAAAGACGACGCGATCCATGCAAAACTTCACTTTCTCTTCATCCATGCGCATCGTTGGGCCGGATACGCTGAGACCGGCGACGGACTCGCCATTGTGGTTGAGAATGGGAGCTGCGACACAGTATATGCCGGGCTCATGCTCTTCTTTGTCAAGCGAGTAGCCTTTTTCTCGGATTTCCTGGAGATTCGCGAACAGATCATCGATCGTGGTGATCGTGTTTTCGGTAAACTTCTTCAGACCCTTCTGCTCGACGATTTTTCTGACGTCACTCTCCGGAATATGGGCAATGATCGCTTTTCCGACACCCGTGCAATGAACGGGGGCACGTTTGCCGATCAGCGAATACATGCGGATGGTGTAAGGGCTTTCAATTTTTTCAATATAGACCACTTCTCCATCCTCCAGCACGACCAAATGGGAGGTTTCGCCCGTTTCCTGCACCAGCCGGCTCATGATCGGGTTGGCAATTTTTCGTATTTCCAATGATTGTGATACGATCGACCCCAGTTCAATCAGCTTCAGACCGAGAAGATAACGCTCGCTAAGCGGGTCTTGTCTGACGAATCCCTGGTTTTTCAGGGAAGAGAGCAAGCGGTGTACAGTGCTTTTCGCGAGTTCCATCCGGTTGGATAATTCAGTAATACCCAAGCCGTCCACATTTTCCTTGAGCAGGTTTAAAATGTGCAAAGCTCGATCGACGGATTGAACCGAAGAGGTATCTCTTGGAGTCTTGATCTTTCTCCACCTCCTGATTGTTCCACAATGAGGAACAGTGTTCCTATTTCGTATTCTCTGAATTCATTATAAAAATAGTCGAATCTCATTGTCAATAAAAATCGAGAAAACGATTTCAATGAAAGTGCATACTACTGATAGGAAAAATGAGTCAATGCGAGAGGGGGGAACAGTGATGAGGAAAAACTTTATCCGCTACTTGATCTATGTATTTGTGGCCGTGGCTGTGCTGGTAGCGATTGCCGCCTGGTATCTCGATCCGTATCAGCCGGATGATGCCGCGATGCAGGCTATGCGTGACGGGGATGGCGTCAACGTAACTGAACGAGGGGGGCTGATCGTCTTTGAAGGCGGTGAAAATATTCCTCCCGGGATCATCCTGTATCCGGGCGGATTGGTCGGTCCGGAGAGCTATGCGCCTCTTGCCAGGCTGATGGCTATGTCCGGCCATCGGACCGTTATTGTGAAAATGCCGCTGAATCTTGCCTTTACCGGGGTTGACCGTGCGAATGATGTGCTGCTGGCTTATCCGGAGGAACCGTTCGTGATCGGCGGGCATTCACTCGGCGGGACGATGGCCTCACGGTATGCAGCCAGTCATCCCGAGCGTGTCTTGGGGACTTTTTTTCTGGCATCGTATCCCGATCAAAAAGGGAGCTTGAAGGAAAAAACCATTCCGGTGCTGTCTCTGATCGGATCAAGAGACGGTGTGGTGAACAGCTCGGCCTATGAAATGGCCCGTCAGTATCTCCCTGACAATACGGTCTACTTGAAGATTCCCGGGGGCAATCATGCTCAATTCGGAAGCTATGGGGCCCAAAAAGGAGACCAGCCCGCCGCAATTCCCCCGGGAGACCAGTGGCAGCAGACCGCCGCTGTGCTGAAGGAATGGATGAAATCGACGGTCGCCGGATTGGATCGAAAATGAAATGACAGCCGTCTCATTGCCTGTCGATTCCGCGGTGTATCGCCGGCTCAGAGATGATCCCGGAAACCACCCCTGTAATGCGTATGTTTTCGGAGGGCAGGATCAGAGGCGGAAGATCGTTCGTGCAGGTAAAAACGCATTCTACCGGATTGACTTCTTTGGCAATACGAACGATATACTGTCCCTCTTGACGTACGAGGACGGGCCTGCCTGTGATCGGTTCCATGGAAAAATCAGAGATGAGCAGGGCATCTCCGCTGGAAATGCCGAGTCCGGCAAGACCGTCGTCCTGCATCAGCAAGGCAAAGCGGGCTACATGATAGCTCGCTGCGGCAATCCAGGGCATCAAGGAAAGCTCTTCGTCATCCAAAGACAAGTCAAAAAAGCGGGAGCTGTAAGCGTCTCCGGCCAAAAATACTTTTTTCATTCCGAACTCCTTTTTCCTTTTTATCGGTTTATTACCAATTGATGGGGTGGCCTTTTGCGTAAAGCCTGCCCAGCAAGCGGTCGAATCTTTTTTGGGCCAGGGCGAGAGGAACGCGAAAGATTCGGGCCAGCAAAAAGGGAGCCTCATAGCGGTTGCAGTTTTCCAGCAGTGGCACAAACATCGGAAACGGCATGAGCAGATGCTCGGCAAAGTGATTCGCTTGCGCTTCCTGCCAATGGATCATCGATGTGCTCCCTATCGGCTGGATTCCTTCATGCAGCAGCAGATGTCCAAGCTCATGGGCGATTTTTTCCCGTCTCGAAGGCAGAGGGAGGCGCTCGTCTACAGCGATCACGTAGCGGTTGGGCAGATAGGGATGCGGATGCGCCCGACTGCGTCCGGTGATGTTCCACAGCTCGATCCCGTACGCTGCACAAAGCTCGGTCAGGTGAATCTCTTCCGGCTGCTTGATGTCATGAAGCTCCAATAAATCATAGACGCGCGATTCTAGCCAGGTCTGCGGCTCGAAGACGTCGGAGACTAGTGAGAACATGAGTGACGACCTCCTTGATTAGGGAACGTTTGTTCGTTTTTGTGGCGGAAAGAATGCCCCTGTTAAGAGAGAGTCCTGCAAAAGTCCACCTAATATCTGTAAACCGTAACCCTAGTGCCCTTAGGTACTGGGGTTTTAAGTATCGAGAATGTAGCTGTAGTGGGGAGAAGCATGTTTCCGATCTGCGCTCCGGTCTACGTCCTGCAAGGATGTGAAACTGTCCGCTCCACAGCGATCCCGGGGGAAGCGCAAAACGGCGCGCAGCTCCGGGGTTTACTCATAGATTGCGCTTCTGTTTCCCCGGGCTCGCTGTTCCGCTTGGCTGGACTCCGCCAGTCGCTCCGCCTGGAAACATGCTTCTCCTCCGAAACAGTAGGTTTTCAACAGGCTGAAACCCAATGCCCCTTCGACACTGGGTTTGTTGTACAATGAAAAGAAAACGAAAGAGTTGGAACCATTGCTACAGCCCTCTAAACAAATCACGGCATCCTTCCATGCCGAATTATATAAACTAATTCCCGCGGATCACCCTTTACGTAAAATCAATGAAATCGTAGATTTCACATTCATTCATGAGTTGGTTCGTTCCTCTTATTGTGAGCATTACGGAAGACCTGCTAACGAACCCGAACTCCTGTTTCGTCTATTGTTTTTACAAGTTCTCTACAATCTTTCGGATGAACGCATCATTCAGGAAACGCAGGTAAACCTCGCTTATAAGTGGTTTTTAGGTTTAAATCCAGAAGATCCCCTTCCTGACCCCTCTCAATTATCCCGCTTTCGTAATCATCGGTTAGGGGCCGGAGCCGTGGATGAGGTGCTTAAATCAGTTGTACGTCAGTGCATCGAAAAAGGACTTGTGAAGTCAAAGACGATCATCATGGATTCCACCCATACACTGGCAGCTTCACAAAAACAAAAGCCGCTTGAAGTACTGCGGGATGCGGCGAAGCGCTTATTCCGTGTTGTGGTGAAAAAGCATCCAAAACTCGAAAAGAAACTCCCACGGTTACCGGAGTTGAAGAAAGATCAAGAGGATGCTGAGAAGATCATGCTTCACTACTTGGCGGAACTTGGAGAGACTGTCGAGACTTTGTTACCCGATCATGAGGGTTCCATCTCGGAGAAGGTCAAGATCGCCAAGGCCATCGTGGAAGACGAACGTCTCCTCGCCAATAAAGGTATTATGTCGGCCATTGATCCAGATGCACGCTTTGGATGGAAGAGTAATACGAAATCCTTTTTTGGCTACAAAGAGCATATTGCCATGACCGAAGAAGAAATCATTACGGCTGTGGAGGTCACCGGAGGAAGTACGGATGACGGAAAACAATTCAAACAACTTTTGAACCAATCGCTTGACGTAGGAATAGAAGTACAAGAAGTGATTGCTGACACCGCATATTCGGGTAAAGATAACTTGGACGAGATGAAAGCCAAGAAGATTCAACCCGTCGTCCCACTAAACCCAATCGTACATAACGGAGGGCTAAGGCAAGAAGGTTTTGAGTACAACAAGGATGCAGACTTTGTTATTTGTCCGGCAGGACAACATAGTATCCGAAAGGCTGTCCAAGGAAGCAAGAGTGGCAAAAGTCGTTCTCTCGTTTTCTACTTCGATACGGAGAAATGTAAGACATGCCCACTTAGGGAAGGCTGTTTCAAACCAGGAGCGAAGAGCAAGACCTACTCCATCCGGATCGTGGCGGAAACCTACAAGGCGCAAATCGAGTTTGAAAACAGCGATACGTTCAAAGAACGTATTCGTCGCAGATCGATTATTGAGCACAAAAATGCTGAATTAAAAAGGTATCATGGGATGACCAAGGCCAAGTACCGTGGTCTCTTTCGTATGCGAATACAGGCAATACTTACGACTTTCGTCGTAAATGTAAAACGGATGATAAAATTGGCAGAAAAAATGCAGCCCGCCTCTTAAAGGAGAATGGGCTGCATTTTTCGTTAAAGTCCTTTTTTGTAAAAAATAGTGTGGGTTACCCGATCCGCAAACCTCAAAAGAGGTATTTTGCAGGCCTCTCTTAAGAGGGGCTATTTTTATTTTTCTCTTTTTATTTTTTCCGTAATCGCATACAGGGATGGAGTGCGGGATTCTTTCACCTGATGAACCCGCATCTGTTTTTTCAAATCATACCAGTATCGGCGAATCTCTTTTTTCTCTTCTTCGGACGCTTCCAGATAACCGTCGAGAAAATAATAGTCATCCGGGTCGTCGATTTTTTCCTGCAGCAAATCCTCCAATGATCGGTTGTGGCTCTGCACCGCGGCAGCAGAGGAGGAAGCAAGCTCATCGTCCACGCGGCCAAGCAGCCAGTCTGTGGAGACCTGAAGGATGTCTGCCAACTGCGCCAGCATCTCATTTGGCGGTGAACTGTGGTTGTTTTCGTAGTTGCTGATCGTGCCTTTGGTTGTCTGGACTTTTTCCGCCAGTTCTTCCTGCGTCAGTCCTTTTGCCTTGCGGGCTGTTCGTAAGCGCTGGGAGAGCATGAACGAACCAGTCCTTCCTGTTAGTGAGTACAACTATATTGTACATGATTGGAGATATTTAGGGAAGTGTGTATGAAAAAATTGTGATAAATGTATTGACTAACAAGATACTTGTACTTTATGATCGGATTGTCCTGTATGAATGTGGAAAAAGTACAAATATCCTGTAAGTGAGGAGTGAGATGATGGAAACATGGTTTGCATTTTCTACAGCAAAAGTAAATTGGCCGGCTACACAGCGGAGAGTGAAAAAAGCGCTCGATCTGGCGCGCGATTTTATTCGCATGGGATTTCATCCGGGGATCGAGGCACGGACGACAGCGGGCTGGCACTCAACACCCTCTACGGTCACGAACAAGTTTCGCAGCAGCACAGAGGACGCAGCCGTCCGCAACGCGACGATCGAACAGGAGCGGCGGGAGTACGTCGAGCGAATCCTCGCAGCGGTCAATCGCCTGTCTTCCCGGGAACGGGAGCTGATCTGGACGCGCTGGTTTGACGGCGAGGACCGGACGGATATAGAGGCCTACATCATGCTGAATATGACGCATTCATCGTACTACCGGACCCGCAGCAGTGCGTTTCGCAAGCTGGCCGGGGGGCTTGGCATGGAAGTATATCACGAAGAGGAGAGTCCCGCGTGAAACGATTTCGAAACGGATGCGGCACACATGTTTTTCCTCTGCTTGTTACGATGGCAGTGTGACATTGTGTGAAAGGAGGGATGAGTGATGGAGGAATTGCATCTGGAGTCGATCTTGCAGCAGGGGCCGTTCGCGGCTCTTTTTGTTTGGCTCTTGTTTTATGTGATGAGAGCCAACCGGGAGCGGGAAAACCGCTTGCAAGACCTGCTGGACAAGTTCAGCGAAAAATACGACGTGATTATCGGCGAGCTGCGCGATATCAAAGAAAAGGTAGGTGAGTAACGTGAAACCAACACGCATAGGAAAGTGGAGGCGTCTGGCTGTTTGGGGGTGCCTGATCCTGGTGGTCATGACGATGCCCGGCTTTAGCCAGACGGCCCACGCGCATGAAATCATTGAATTGTTTCAGAGGAGCTACAATCCGAATCCTGAGCCGGAAAGCCCCGAAAGGACGCAACAAGCGCTTGATTACATTTCCAAGAGAAAAAAGGACAGGATGTCACACACAAGCGCTAGTGCGGCACGGCAGCCTCAAGCTGGTGCGGCTGCGGTCCGCGATACGTTTGAACCGAATGACGACTATCCGGAAGCCTACCCGGCAAAAAACGGGTATTCTTACTTGTCATTGCTTTCGACAGAGTCCGATTTCGATTATTACCGCTATGACTCCGGAACCTACTCCGGCATGTTGACGGTCAAGCTTACCGTCCCGAAAGACAAGAACTACGACCTGATCGTCATGGAAGGGACCAGCAAAAACGTCGGCTCAAGTCTCGGGCGCGAACCGGGGGCGGCGGAGAAGGTTGCCTTCGAGGCTAAAGCCGGGACAACGTATTATTTTGTCGTCTTCAGCATGGATCAGCACTTCAGCACGACGGACCGATACAACCTCATAGTCGGCAACCCGTCCGAGCTCGCATGGGGAACGCCGGTAGATATCGATGTTCCGGAAGGCGTGGTGCCGGGTTATCGGATTACGGCTCCGGCGACGGGAAATTTCCGCTTTTTCACATCTCCTTATGCGGGGACGGGATTGCCCAACGACACGCTGCTTTTGCTTTTCGAGGATGAGCTTATGCAAAAACTGTTGGGCGGAAATGACAATGCGTCAGAAGATACCGTCTTTTCAGAGCTTGACGTCAATCTGACCAAAGGCTTGACCTATTACCTGTACGTGGCTCCTTCGGCAAACGACGGCCAGGTCCACGCCAGGCTGACGGCTGCATCCAAGCCGAATGTGTCCGCAGAAGTCCCGATTCTGCACGAAACCGAAGCCAACGACGGCAGCGTGGCGGAGCAGCAGATCATCACACTGGAGGGAAGCGTATTTGCTCCAACTGTCTCCTCGCGCCGGGTCAGCTTCAACAACCTTCCGGAAGGCTTGGAGACCCAGGTGGTCAGACTGAACGATAAACAGCTGGCAATCCGTTTCAGCGGAAAAGCGCTCTCGCATGAAAACAAGGATTCCGGCGAAGCATCCGTGACTATCTACAAGGAGGCGATTGTCGGGGCTCTGGAGGATGTGACGACGAATCCGTTCTCCTTTGCGTTTACCGACACGCCTGCTGTCACCCTGCAGGCACCCAGGGATCTGGACGTCGCTGCCTCGCAGTATCAGCTCATAAAATTTACCCCGCCCGCGACGGGTACCTATGAGATTTACACCGACTATTTTCTGGGAAATCCCGCGGAGGGCACCAGCGATACGATCCTCTCGGTCTACGAGGACTACGAGCGGACCCGCCATCTGGCGACCAATGACGACGGCAAGAAGCCGCCCTTTTCCAGTGTCACCCTGCTTCTGAACGGAGGACAGAACTACTTCCTCAGCGTGTCAGGCTGGAACGGGAAAGCAGTTCACGCCAGGCTCGCTGTCCGCTACCTCGGCGTCGAGTACGTGTACAACGAAAAAGGGCTGCTTGTCCAGATGAAGCAGGACGGCAAAGTCCTCGTCGATTTCTACTACGACAATAACGGAAATTTGATACGAAAAGTCGTTCGCTAGAAGAACGAAAAGGAGGCAAACTATGAGACGAAACAAGTCAATCGGCATCGGCTTCAAGCTGCTTTTGTCGGCGGCTTTGCTGATTCCAAGCGTCGTTCAGGCCCAGGGGGCGGTGCAAAACGGGCTGCTCCATAGCGGCAAGGCGAATGCAGCCCCTGACGCAACGAAGCTGCCGAGCACAAAGGAATGGCTGGCGCAATTCACCAAGGCTGCCCAGGAGACAGCCGAAACGACGCTCGAACCGGCAGAAATTCCTTCCTATAAGGACGAGGAGATCAGGGCAATGGAGTGGGACCCGTTTGCCGCCGACGCGATCATCCGCATGAAGGCTGAGCTGGATCGCACCAGCCTGCAGGTAGCCGCCTGGTTTTATCCCCAGGTGGACCGGCTGCTGTCCCACAATGAAAAGGTAGAGAAGTACGGCTGGACCGATCGGGATGTGATGGCCAAGATCGCGAAGCTTCCGGCTGATGCGTACAACCGGCTGGCAAAGGAAGTTCCGGTTATCGCAGAGCACTACAGCAAGTGGAAAAGCGTGCAGGCAAAGCAGGCCGAACCGAAACAGCCGAAAGAAAAAATGGCCGTTTCAAAGCAAGAAAGCGAGACATCGACAACGAAAGCGGCAAACGCCGGGCTGCTCAGCTCCGACCTGCCGGATGCCGTGTACGATCCGACAGGGCTGACCTATCAATACAAGCGTTCGATTGATTCGCCGGTAGATGATGTCTACCGAACGTCTACTATCACGGAGACGGACCTGGTTCTCGAAGGCAAGCACGGGATGGATCTGAGGCTGGAGAGGACCTATTCGCAGTTTGATTCCATTGAACAGCGTTTCTACTACAGCACACGCGGCAACAAGACCAGTTATAACAACAATCATTGGGAAAAGTACAACATGCCGCTCGGTTGGAGACTGAACATCCCGATGGCTGAAGAAATGTACGAAGATGGAATCGCGTGCAACTACGTTGATAAGAATAATCCACCTTACGTATGCGGAAGAACATCCGGGAAATTTCGTTATGTTTTCACCCTGGATGATGGCACGGTGCTTGAATCTTCCTCACGCTCCGGTGAAGATTGGGTGAATTATCCCTACAAAGGAGCGTCGATGCATTTCTATTCCAAAGACCAAAATCCAACAAATGGCGTCAAGTCGATCGCTTGGGTCGATTACAACGGCTACCACTACAGCTTCACCAGGGAGGGCGTTTACGATCCTTCCCCTGTTGATGTCATCACCAAAAGGAATGCATACGGCGATACCATTGTCTACAAAATTCCGTATAACAATGATCCGATACAGATTACCGATAGCGTCGGACGGTATATCGAGTTAACGAGAAAAAGCCTGAAGGTGTATGCCGATACCTCCAAAAGCAAGCTGCTGAAGCATATCGAGTACGCATGGGGAACAGGCACGACTCCAGACCGTGTCATCGAGCACGATGTCAACAGAGGGGGAAGCAAGGTCATTGCCGAATACTCTTACCTTGATTCCGAAGTCTTTGGGAAAGCTGAGTTTAACCTTCGTCCCAACTACTATTTTTCCGCGCAGAATAAAGAGATTCCACTGGACTATAAAGGTATAGAGAGTTCCGAGTATCTGGATATGGACTGGAATGAGCGGGGGTACGTCAATTACGAGCTTCTCCATCAGGTGAAGTATCCGGTGGAAGGCTTGACCATGACCTATGCCTACAGCCCCTATTTCTCTAGCGCAACTGATTTTCTGAACCGAGGCGTTGTTCGGAATTATTACGATGAGGAAAAGCTGACCTATGTCACATACCATCCGGTCACTTCGGTAAATATCCGTTTTGCCAAGACACCACACCCAGACCGTCCGTCCACAGAAACGTATTTGAAAACGATCTACTATCCAATGACCAGTAAAGAGATTTGGAAAACGAAGAAAGACACCTCTGTTCGATTGAAAAATCAGACGATACGAGACGGAACGGTCGCAGTCTCCCGGATCGAACAGGATGGCTTGCCCAGCCAGGAAAAGACGTTTGCCGTCAATTCGGATAAAAACTTCTTGCTCCGTTCGGTCGAAACCTATATCGGGACGGGTGCAGACACAGACAGAATCGAAGGCCGCCTCAACTTGACCGCAGACGGGAACAAGTACAGCTACCACCCGGTATCGTACGTAAGCCACATGTATCGCGGCAGGGAAACCAAGCCCAGCTACTCCTACGAATTTTTGGGAAGGCCCGCTTCCATGACGAAAGACGCCGACGTGTATCAGTACCTGCTCGCGCCGGAAGCGAAGAATCTGGAACAGGTGAAAAACAGACTGGCCGACTACGCTCAGGTGACGGAATACAGATACAACAGTTACGGCGATCTGGTAAAGCTCGTCGATCCGAAAGGAAATACGACCAGCTGGACGTATTTGCCGCCCACAACATATTACTTGCGCCTGCTTTCGGAGATGAGCCGCACCGCCGCAGACAACCCGAAGCATTTTCACAAAGAATCGTTTACGTACAACAGCGACAAGCTGCTTGAGGGAGAATCGATCCTCGATTCGTACCCGGATGGTGCCGACATCAAAACCGAGGCAATCGGACGTTTTTACACCTACGAGAACAAGCGGATATCCTCTATTCAGCATATGACGATCGGTTTGGACAATAAAAACATGGTCCAAAATTTTCCAGCCTACGACCGGTACGACCTGAAACCAACCGAAATCAACATGCAAGTCGAAACTTCCCCCGGCGTCAAAACAAGGCTGACGTACCGCTTCGCCTACGACGAGCTGGGCAGAGTCACACAGCGAACCTATCCGGATCAAAGCCAGGCCACTTACGAATACGACTTCCTCGGACGGCTGAAGCGTGAACAGTTTGCCAATAAAGGAGAAACCCGCGCGATCACCTACAGCTACGACGACGACCAACGCAAGGTGACAATGACCCTGCCGGACGGCACGAAGAGGTTCACCCATTTTACCCCGGGCGGCGAAGTCGAATACGAAGGACAGATCGGGACCAACGGCCAAATCCGTCCACTGCAGTACAACACGTATTCGCCGGATGGAGAGCGCTTGCTGTCCAGTGCCCCCTACGCCATGGACAACCGGGCGACCACGTATGTCTACAATAAAGACGGCACGCTTTGGCAAAAACAGGAGCCCATCGGCACGACGATCTACCTGCGGGCAAACACGTTCGTCGATTCGCTCAATAACCAATATCTGCCGGTAGAGACGATCAAAACCCTGGGTCCAAACGGCCTGGAAACGATCCAGTTTTACGACAGGCACGGCCAGCTGGAAAAAGAAGTGAATGAGGCGTGGGTAAGCGGGCAAAAACGCACCACCGCCTATAGCTATAACGCATTCGGACAGCCCTCGCGCAAGACAGAGCAGGAACAGAGCGGAGCGTCGCGCTCCTGGTCATACCGCTACAATCCAAGCGACAAGCTCGTCTATTTGCTCGACCCTGAAAAGAACGAATACCGCTACGGCTACGACCCATATGGCAATCTCGTGCAGGTAACGGAAAACAACACCCTGACGACCAAGTACCACTACAATGCGCTTTCCTGGAAAATCAGCGAAACGGACGTTCCATCCGGGGCGACGGAGACATTCGGCTACACCCCGAACGGCAAAGTATCGGTGTTCACGGACAAAGCGGGCAACCGCCACGAGTACGCGTACACGCCGTTTTACGAGCTGTCCGAGCTGACGACGAAAGACAAGGCCGGTACGGTGAAAAACCGGGAAACCAAAGAGTATTACCCGAATACGTCTTTGGTAAAGAAAGAAACCAACAGCAACGGACCAAACATCCAGTCCAGCAGCCCGCTATATCGCGAGTTGTTCTACACCTATGATCCGTTCCTGCGGATGAACAGCTTCACGGCGTTTGGCAGACTCTATCAGATTCGCCATACGGACGCCGACGACCAGATGGATCAGTTGATCTACCCTGGAAATACAGCGGTTTCCTACGTCTACGATGACGCGATGCGGGTAAAAGAGGTGACGATTCCGGGATCGAATGGTTCCTCTCAAACTGTCCGCTATGACTACCAGCTCAGCGACGCGGGAGACACCTACACCCTGACCTATCCAAACGGCGTGAGCCTGGTACGCAAGCGGGATTCGTTCGGCCAGGTCGACACGCTGAAGCACTTCAAGAGCGGCACGTCTGTATGGCAAGAGAAGAACAACTACTCTTTTGGCAACGTGACAAGCATTGAGCGAAACGGCACGACCTACCGCTACGAGTACGACAAAGTGGACCGCTTGACGAAGGAAAATGTGCCAGCGGGGGAGAATCGTTATTCGTATAACGGCCGAGGAAGCCGAATGACCTTTGAAGGCACGCTGCCGGCGATGCCAAGCACAGCCACTTACACCTTTGACGAGCGCAACCGCCTGAGAGGCGTCACCAATGAAAAGACGGGAGCCAAAGCGGAATATACGTACTATCCGGACGGCCTCCGTGCGACGAAGACAGCAGATGGCAGCGAAACCCGTTACGTCTACCTGAACGGCAGAGTCATCGAGGAGCTGGACAAAAACGGCCAGCTGAAAGCCCAGAATATTTGGGGGAATGAGCTGCTCTCCCGAAAGGACGTTGCGGCGAACAAGCGCGGCTACTATCTGTACAACAGCCACGGGGATGTCGTGAAGGTCGTTGGGGAGAACGGCGAGGAACTAAACCGCTACGAGTATGATACGTGGGGGAATCTCACGGCGAAAACGGAGGGGATGTCCAACCCGTTTACCTATAGCGGGGAGATCTTGGATGGCGAGACCGGGTTCTACTATCTGCGGGCGAGGTACTACGACCCGACGGTGGGGCGGTTTATTTCGGAGGATACGTATAAAGGGCAAGTGGATAATCCGCTCACACTGAATCGGTATACGTATGTGCATAATAATCCGTTAGTTAATATTGACCCAACCGGTAACTACTGTGTTTCCGCAAATGGTAAAAATGCTCACGGAGGAGATTGTAATTCAGACAGCAGTATATATTTAGGTGAAGACAGGGACTTTGTAGGTCGACCAATTTTGGATAATGGTAAGATCAAAGGATATATTGGCGTATCTGGACCAGGAAATGGTTCAGCGGATTATTGGTCTACTTACAAAGATGATTACAGCTATGTTAGATGGGTAAGTGGTGACAATGATTATTACTATAGTCTAGAAAGTTCTACACAGCAGAGACTCAAGTACAAGCTACTGTCAGGCTATATGAAAGAACAGATTGAAATGGGGTTTCCTGATTTTATAGCAGGTCTTGATTTTGCAAAAAATGTTAGATCTGGATCAGGAATCGTCTTAAGTTTTGCAAAAAAAGGAGGAAATATAGGGAAGCAATACAAAGGTACCCCTAGAAATAATCAAGCTCAAAATAAACAGGTAAGAGACATTGTCACCAAATATAAATTAAATAAAGATCAACAAAGAAAATTACACGATGAAATTTCAGGACAAAATTATGATTTCCATACTATTGAAGAAATTGCAAAAGAAATAAAAGCAGGGAGATTTTAAATTTTTGAAAGAAAGGTGTAAAATGAAAAAAATAATTGAGAAAAAATTACAGGTTTTGATTGGATTACCGGTTGAGAATGCAGGAAGATCGGGGAACCTAACGTGGTTTAGTTTCGGTAAAACAAAAAAAATAACCTCTCTAAGAGGTATTGAAAAAAGAGTGGGAGAGCATACCCTAAATGTTCAATGCTCATGGAGGATCACAAAAGAACATGAAATAATTGTTGCTTCGAAAGACATATATATACCCAACAAGGAATGGGTGGGAAAGGATGAAGAATTTGTATGGGATAAACCGGGGATGAATCGGTATGATGAGCGAATTATAAAATTCAAGGCTTTAAATATATTAGTGGATAAAATTGAAGCTGATGATCTTGGTGGTATAAAAGTTTATTTTAGTGATCGATATTTGTTAGAATTATTCCCTGATAGTTCATCAGAGGAGGAGTTCTGGAGATTCTTTGTCCCTGGAGAACTGAACTCGCATTTTGTTGTAAAGGGTAGCGGAATTGAAGACTAGTATTGGAACCCCAGACGAATAATTTTGATATTCGTCTGGGGAATTTTTGCGGTTTATTTAAGATTCTATGTAAAAGTCGGCGTTACTAGACTCTCCATACGGATGAAGGGAGCAGAATTTAAAATCTTAATAAAAGCGCTGGAGAAGATGAAATGAAAATAACAATTGATTTTTGGGAGTTAGTTACAATTGGAATAGAGAGGATTTTTAAGGGAAGTGAATCAGAAGAAAAAATTATCGAATTACTAGGCGAACCAGAAATCTATACTCTCGAGAGAAAATCCTACCCAACATTTATGATTTATGGATGTTTAGAATTTCGTCTCCGAGAGAATAAATTAGAGACAGTTGTAATCACTTTTAATGAAGAAGAGTTAAATCTACCAAATAGAATGGTAATAGAAAATATACCTGAGAGGCAAATGCTAAAGACGGACTTTATCAGGAAGATATTAGTAGATAAAGGTGTAAAGTGGACTCTCGATAGTATTATGTCAGATGAATATCAAGAAAATTATATTTCGGAAAAAGGTGTTCGTTTTGTATTTGATTTAGTGGAATCGGGAGTATTATCTAAAATAGGAATTGAGTTAAACTACAAAGCAAAATAACAACTTTTAACCCCAAACGAGTAATCCAAACTCGTCTGGGGTTTCTTTTTTGCCCTTGTAGCCGCCTACGAAGGGGAGAAGTTATTGAGGCACTTTCTTTAAATAGAGTCTGTAAAATATTTTGTGTAAACTCTCAACCTCTAAACTACAATTAGGAGTAGAAAGGTTGGGAGATTTTTATGATGTCAAAAGAGCAGATCAAGCAGTGGATCAAAGAGAAAAACATGAAGTCAGTGGACGACGTACAGTCAGCGTTAAAGGATCTATTCGCAGACACAATCCAAGAAATGCTGGAAGCTGAAATCGAGTCCTCTCTTGGATACGCCAAGCATGACATGAAAAACAAGCGGACAACCAACAGTCGCAATGGGTATAGCAAGAAAACCGTCCGTTCTGAGTACGGGGATGTCGACATCCAAGTCCCTCGAGATCGAGAGGGTGATTTTGAACCAAACATTGTAAAGAAACATCAATCCAATGTTACAGGGATCGAAGATCAAATTCTTGCTCTCTATGCCAAAGGCGTATCCACACGCGATATCCAAGACCATCTGCAGCAGCTCTATGGCATCGAAGTCTCACCAACGCTCATATCAAATGTAACGAATAAGATTGTACCGATGATCAAAGAGTGGCAAAATCGCCCCTTGCAAGCGGTTTATGCTGTTGTTTTCCTTGACGCCATTCACTTTAAGGTAAAACAGGACGGAGCTATCGTCAATAAAGCCGCCTATATGGTCATTGGTATTGACCTTGACGGTCATAAAGATGTGCTTGGGATCTGGATTGGGGAGAATGAATCGGCAAAATTCTGGCTGCATGTCCTCAACGAACTGAAAAATCGTGGAGTCCAGGATATTCTCATTACAAGCGTCGATAATCTTCGTGGCTTTACAGAAGCCATCTCTGCATGTTATCCGAAGACGGAGATTCAGAAATGTGTTATCCATCAAATCCGAAATTCCATCAAGTATGTTTCCTATAAGGATCTCAAAAAGATCACGTCCGAGCTAAAACCTATCTACAAGGCTCCAACGGAGCAAGCCGCGTTGGAAGAACTCGATCAGTTTGAACAAACCTGGGGCAGTAGATATCCCTTGATGGTTCGTTCCTGGCGGAATAACTGGGACGAGATTGCCACTTTCTTTAAATATCCTCCAGAGATTCGAAAGCTGATTTATACAACTAACGTGATCGAGAGTTATCATCGACAGCTTCGAAAGGTGACAAAAGGAAAAGCCATGTTTCCCACAGATGATGCCCTTTTGAAGATGTTATATCTCGTAACCATGGATGTTCTACGAAAGTGGACGGGACGAGTTCAGAACTGGGGCCAGATTCTCTTACAGCTATCCGTTTTCTTTGAAGATCGGGTACAGCCGTACATCCGTTAACAAATGAAAGGCTTCATCCCCGAAGGGATTATCTTTCTCTCCACCAACGCGTCAAGGGTTCGCTTCGCCTTTCGCCCTTGACTCTATTGGTTTCGAAAAATGGCCCAATTAGGGGGATGAAACCTTTTCATATATTGGTTGATTGAGTTTGACAGACCCGAATTATTTAAAGGTCTCCCTTTAAAAATGGGATGAGAATGTAGATGTTAGGGCATTTGTGTAGTTCTAAAAAACAGTCTATGAGGAGTTAGTCCCTTATTTCTTCGGATCCAAACAGGGAAAGGGGAAATTAATTGATTATTACCCCAAACGAGTAATCCGCGCTCGTCTGGGGTTTTCTTTATTTGACCTCGCGAAAAAAAGAAAAGTGCTACAAGAGGTGAAGACAGTTTTTTAAATATTAGGTGTGAAGTATTGCACATCGCTCTTTTTTGTTACCCCTAATTGAAATTGATCAGTTGTTGATAAAATGAAGCGGAATTAATGGCATATCACATATACTACCACTTTGTTAATGTCCACATATGGAGGACGTAGCCAAAGAGTAAGCACAGAGAAAGCTTTTCTTTTGGGTACTCGTAGCACCGTGTTGAAATAGAGATCTCCCCCATTGAAATACCTCCATGCAAAATCGCTAGTGTGTTGAAAGCCCGTGTCCGAATCGCTATGATCAAGGAAAGGAGGAGATGCAATGCCCGCGGTGGAGGCGTGGATCGCCGAGAAGCCGAATTTCACGGCATCCGCTCGAAGTAGAGCCGTTTATAGCTCTTGTTTTCAAGGAGGTAAAACATGGATAAAATTTTACCGAAAGAAGCGGCGTTAAAGGTGAAACGGTTGCCTAAAGATACCATAGCGGCGGGTTATCGTCATACCGTCGTCCTTAAAGCGGACGGCACGGTGACGGCTGTGGGTGATAATAGATATGGCCAATGCGATGTAAGCGGCTGGTGCGACATGGTGGCGGTTGCGGCGGGTAATGCTCATACGGGCAATGCTCATACAATCGGGCTGAAAGCGGACGGCACGGTGGCGGCTGTGGGGTGAAATGAGCATGGCCAATGCAATGTAAGCGGCTGGCGCGATATTGTGGCGGTAGCGGCGGGTTGCGCTCATACAATCGGTCTTAAAACGGATGGCACGGTAGTTGCTGTGGGTAGTAATGAATACGGTCAATGTGATGTAAGCGGTTGGCGTGACATCCGACTGCCCGGCAATTAGTTTTCTTTTACATATTGTCTGGTGGATTGCAGAATTGCATCTCGGTTATACACAACAACCGGGTATGGTTTTTGATCACTGCGGATAATTTCGGCCTTGCGTCTCGATAAGGCCCGTTTCACGGTCTCCCAACGAAACCAACCCAGACTCTGGTATAGCTGCAATCGATGATATAGGGGGAATGCCAGTCCATAACGGCGTACAGATACATCCAGCCGACCTTCATTGGATTTTCTTCTTTCGGAATTTTCAATACGGTTCAACATTTTTCCTCAATTGTAAAATTTCTTCTGCTGGTCGTCATACATCAAGAAACTCCTTTTTTGCTAACAAGCTTCTATGTAGCAGGATAAAGTGCCCCTGAGTCCGACCCAAGGGCACCTTTCCCGAAAACACCTGCACCTACAACCTAGGACTCACCAGAATCTTCACCTGATTTTTCTCTTTCAACAAAGCCTCAAAGCCTTGCTCCACGACATCATCCAGCTTGATTCGCTGGGTAACCAGCTTCTCGGCAGGGAAGAACCCTTTTTCCATCAAGCTGATGACGGCCGGGAATACATCGCGGTACCCGATGATGCCTGTCATGGTCCGCTCCTTCATGACGATGTGGTTCGGTTTGATAGGCGCTTCTCTTTCGAAAATGCTGACAATCATGATCTGTCCGCCGATTTTGGTCGACTCGATCGCCTGGGTGAGAACAGGAGGAACGCCGGTCACCTCGAAGGCGACGTCGGCTCCGCCGCCTGTCCGTTTGTGAATTTCTTGGACGACATCGCACTCTTTCGGATCGAGGACGATCGCGCCCAGCTCTGCTGCTTTGAGCTTGCGTTCCGGCGACAGCTCGACGGCGTAAATGTCCGAGGCCCCGGAAGCCTTCAGTGCTTCGATGACGAGCAAGCCGATCGGTCCGGTACCGAACACGACAGCCTTGTCTCCGACCTTCAACTGGCTGGAGCGGACAGCGTAAAGCGCGACAGCGGACGGTTCGACCAGAGCGCCTTGCTCATAAGAGACGCTGTCGGGAATTTTATGGACCATGTGCTCATCGACGGCTACGTATTCCGAAAACCCGCCGCCACCGCCGGCGAGGCCGAGGAAGCCCATTTTGTCGCAAAGGTTGTATTTGCCTTGCTTGCACGCCGGGCATGTCCCGCACGCGAAGACGGGCTCGACGACGACGCGGTCGCCTGCTTTGATGGAGGTGACACCTTCTCCGACCTCTACGACTTGTCCGGAAAATTCATGTCCCATTACAATAGGGGCTTTTTCGTTTGTCAGCGGGTGGGCGGTGCCTTCCGGGATGAAAATCGGGCCTGCCACATATTCGTGCAGGTCGCTTCCGCAAATGCCGCACCATTCCACTCTGATTTTGACTTTCCCTTTGAGCGCTTGAGGTTCCGTAATCGTTTCCAAACGCAAGTCTTTTACGCCATGCCAGCGCAACGCTTTCATATCTTCCATCTCCTTGTCAGTTCGGATCATAAAAATAGAGTCCAGCAAGAAAAATAGGAAACGTTTCCGAAAATTAATATGTCATAAGTTTGATACATTGTCAAAGTGCTTTTTGAATGAAAGTGTTGGAATAAAATACCTTCCTGAAAAGCTTGATCACGGATGCTTTTGCGTGCGTCGATCTTTTTTGCGGCAGCAGGGTCCGAGGCCCCGGTGTGCAGCCCGCCTCCCGTCATAGCATCGCCTCCTATGATATAATAGAACGAGGCGACTGACGTTGGTTCGTATCGCAGAAAACGATTCCAATAAGGAAGGGACATCTCTCTTGGCCACAAAGAAAAAAGTAACGATTGAAGATGTAGCAAAGAAGGCAGGGGTAGGGATTGCCACCGTATCCCGGGCCATTAACAATAGCGGCGGGATCAGCCCGAAAACAAAGGCGCTGATCCTGCAAATAATCGAAGAAATGGGCTTTATTCCGAATACGTCAGCGCAAAGCCTGAAGGTGCGGCAAACGAATCAAATTGCTTTGGCCGTGCCGGATATCCGCAATGCAATCATTCCTGATATCGCCTGGTCTGTGGAGCAGACTGCCAAGCAGCACGGTTACCGTGTCGTGCAGATCAATACCTCCGGGAACGCCCGGGCCGAGCTGGAGATCGTGCGCGAGGTGAAAAAGCTGCATGTGGACGGGCTGATTATCATGCCGCTGGCTTATCCCAAAACGCTGGTCGACTTGATCAATAAAACAACCGTACCTGTCTCGATCATCAACTACGGAAAAAAGCTCGACGACAATGTGAAAGCGGATGTTGTCGGTCTGGCCAGTCAGGAAGGCCGCCTGGTCATGGAGCATCTGATCAAAATCGGGCGGACCCGGATCGCTTACGCGGGTGCTCCCAAGAACAAAATCGAGGAGCGTTACTTTGCCTATGAACAGTCTTTGCCGCAGGTCGATCCTTCCCTCGTCTATTTCGGCGAGGACTTCTCGTTTGAAACAGGCGTGCGTGCGGCTGATTACTTTTACAGCCTGAAACATATGCCGGATGCGATCTATGCGGTAAACGACATGGTGGCGATCGGGATCGTGAACCGGTTCAAGGAGCTGGGAGTTCGCGTCCCGGAGGATGTGGCGGTCGTGGGCATCGACAACAACCTGTGGACGACGGTCACAAGCCCGCAAATCAGCTCGGTGTCGATCATGGGGGGCGAAGTGGCTCGCCTGGCAACCGAGCTTTTGCTGAAGCGGATTCGCGACAACGGGGCCGGGGAATATGAACGCGTGCAGTTCGAGCCTCGGCTGATCGTGAGGGAGTCGAGCGTGGCTGTCATTCGCCAGTCTCCTTCGATCTCGTAAACGAAGCGGCGGGGCTGTACTGTACTGTACTGCCTTCGCATGAGCAGGCATGTCTCTGGGACAACGGCGAAAAACGTGTTACGATTTGCAAGTAGCATCATCCTGACGCGCTTAGCTGTTTTGCTTTTCGCAATGGAATGGCATTCGCGCCTGCAAAAAGCAGGCTAAAAACATGGCGAAGCCAGGTCGAAGCAATGATGGCAGCCTGCCATGCACATGCAGAAGGCAGCCATTTCGGACCGATTCATCTCCTATCCTATTAAAAGCACAGGTGAACAATATGCATATCTTATCAGTAGAAAACCTTTCCAAAGGCTACGGCGAGAAGGTCCTGTTCGACGGGATTTCCTTTCACATCGCGGAAGGCCAGCGGATTGGCCTGATCGGCGTTAACGGTACAGGCAAATCCTCGCTCCTGAAAATAATCGCGGGACTCGACACGGCAGACAGCGGGAAAGTAATCCACGCCAATCACTTCCGCGTCGAGTACCTGCCGCAAAACCCGAGCTTTGCGGAAAACTCCAGCGTCCTCGAACAAGTATTTTACGGCGACTCGCCGCTGATGCAGCTGCTGCGCGAATATGAGCAGGCGCTGGGGGAGCTGCAGGCAGATCCTGCCGATGAACAGAAACAGACCCGGATGCTCAGCCTGCAAGGCCGGATGGATACAGCGAACGCATGGGAGGCGAGCACGCTCGCAAAAACGATCCTGACGCAGCTCGGCATCCACGATTTTTCCCAGCAGGTCCAGGAGCTGTCCGGCGGGCAGCGCAAGCGGGTGGCGATGGCACGCGCGCTGATCCAGCCGGCGGACCTGCTCATCCTGGATGAGCCGACGAACCATATCGACAACGAAACGGTGGAGTGGCTGGAGGAATACCTTTCCCGCTACCAGGGAGCCCTTTTGCTTGTAACCCACGACCGCTACTTCCTGGACCGCGTCACGAACCGGATCTTTGAGCTTGACCGCGGCAAGCTTTACAGCTACGAGGGCAATTACGCGACCTTCTTGGAAAAAAAGGCGGAACGCGAAGAGAATGAAGCGGCTGCGGAGAGCAAACGGCAGAATCTGCTCAGACGGGAGCTGGCCTGGCTGCGCAGGGGGGCCAAGGCCCGCACGACCAAGCAGAAGGCTCGCGTCCAGCGGGCGGAAGAGCTGCGGGACAGACAGGTAGACGGACCGGCGGACAAGCTGGAAATGGCGTTGGGAGCGAGCCGCCTGGGGAAAAAGGTGCTGGAGATTGAGCACATTCGCAAAGGCTACGGCCCTAGGCAGCTCATCGACGATTTCAGCTACATCGTCCTGCCGCAAGACCGTGTCGGGATCATCGGTCCCAACGGCAGCGGAAAATCGACGCTGCTGAACATTCTGGCCGGCCGGCTTGCCCCTGATGCCGGAACGGTGGAAACGGGCCAGACCGTGAAGCTGGCCTATTACACGCAGGAAAACGTAGAGATGGATGAGAAGCTGCGGGTGATCGAGTACATCAAGGAAGCGGCGGAGGTCGTGCACACGAGTGACGGGGAAGTGATTACCGCTTCGCAAATGCTGGAGCGCTTTCTGTTTCCGCCGCATTTGCAGTGGACGCCGATCTCTCGCCTGTCCGGCGGGGAAAAGCGCCGCCTCTATCTGCTCCGCACGCTGATGGGAGAGCCCAACGTTCTCTTTTTGGACGAGCCGACGAACGATCTGGACATCCAGACGCTGAGCATTTTGGAAGACTATTTGGAGCAGTTCCCGGGGGCTGTCATTACCGTGTCCCACGACCGATATTTCCTCGACCGGACCGTGGACCATCTGTTTGCGTTTGAAGGCGAGGGGCGGATACGCCAGTTTACCGGAAACTACTCGGAGTACCTCGAGGTCCGGCGCAGAGAGCTGGAGCAGGAAGCTGCGGACAAGCGAAAAGCCGGGAAGGCGCAGGCGGAAGCCAAAGCGGCTGCAGCCGACGAGAAAAGCGCCTCCGGACGCGGAAACAACCGCACGCGCAAGCTCTCCTACAAGGACCAGAAGGAATGGGAGACAATCGAGGACAAGATCGCCGCGCTGGAGGCGAGAAGCGTGCAGCTCAAGCAGGAGATTGCCTCGGCAGGCAGCGATTACGGCAAAGTGGAGAAGCTGTACGCGGAAGAGCAGCAGGTTGCGGCAGACCTGGAGGCTGCGATCGAGCGCTGGGCCGAACTGTCCGCCTTGATCGAAGAGCTGGAACAAGGGAAATAACTGCCGATAACAGAAAAGAAACCCTTCCCGATTGCAGTATGGGAAGGGTTTTTGTCATATTTGGATAATTTTGATTCCGCTGATGATGATGAGAACCGAGATCGCATAGCGCAGGAAAACGGTGGGGACCTTGCAGGACAAGCGGCTTCCCAGCAAGACGCCGGGCACCGAGCCGAGCAGGAGCCAAAAGACAGTTGCCAAATGAACAGTGCCGAAGCTCATGTGCGCCAGACCAGCGGCCGTGGTCAGCAAAAAGGCATGGGCGATGTCGGTGCCGACTACTTCTTTGCCGGAGAGCTGAAAGAAATACATGAGTGCGATGGCAAAGAGCGAGCCGCTGCCGATGGACGTCAAGCCGACCAGAAAGCCGAGAAAAGCGCCGATGATGATGAGCGGGGTACGCTTTTCGCGCGTGCTCATGCTTTGCCATTTATTCCACGAAGGACTTTTGCGGCTGAGCCAGCTTTTGGCCAGGATGGCCAGGGGGATCAGGATGAGGACAAAGCCGAGTATTTTTTTCAGGATGAGGTCTGCCCCTTGGACATGCTGGTGCACCCAGTTCATCAAATTCACGGCGATAATGCCGCTCGGGATGCTGCCGATCGCAAGGTAGAGCACGATGGGAAAGTGAACGGTTTTTTGCCGCCAATGCTGCCAGGTCCCGAAAATCTTGGTGATGGAGTTGTAGACCAGATCAGTTCCGACAGCGATAGCGGGCTGTATCCCCAGCAGGAGCAGGATCGGGGTCAATAGCGCGGCGCCCCCTACACCAGTCAGGCCGACCAGAAATCCCACCAGGAGGCCGACGACTGTCAAGTGAAAATCCATCAAGCAACCATCCTCTGTATTTCTAGTATGCATGCCTATCATCAGGATAAGCAGATGCCCGGATATCGTGCGCCTAAATTGGGCAGCGCCGCGCCTAATTCACTGTTTGATTGTTTGACAAATCACCCGTTTTCAACTACATATAATTCTATTATTATTAAGGATATCAAAATAATTGTGAAAAAGGGGAAGGCTATGGCGGAATATTTCACGGAACGTAAGGCTTTGCAAATGACTCTGGAGTCGCTATTGGAACAGCGGGCTTTGCTGCGCCGACAATATGTGGATCAAGACAAACAGCTCGGGCTTGACATCAAGCAGATTTTGGCGCGAGTAAGAGAGCTTGACCAAGCGGAAGGCAATGAAGAACCGCTGCTGGCGGAAGGAGCAGAGAACGGAACCGTCGGCATGAACGTGGAAGTGATGGAACGGCTGAAAGGGCGAAAAACGCATACCCGTCATGACTATGAAACTGTAGCCAATCATGTAGAAACAATCTTGCGGGAGATGTCGGCATTAACGTTGAATGAGCTCTGTGATGAGTTGAAAAGACGGAGCGGAGTCGAATTTGCCAGCCCGTACATTGGCATTCACAAGACGATCAAGCATTTGCCGCAGGTCAAGGTTCAAAAGGACGGAAGAAAACTTGTTTTTTCTTTGGCGACATAGACGGGCAGCAAAAAAGAGGGCAGTTGTGCATTCCGGCACAAAAGCCCTCTTTTCCTTTATCAGGAAATAAACTTCCTCTATTAGGAAATAAAACACACTTGCAGCAAGATTAGCCTTGGAAGGCTTTCAGCATCCACACATGCTTTTCGAGACTGGTCTGGATGGACAGGAGCATGTCTGCGGTGCCCTCATCGCCGAGTTCCTCCACTTTCTTGATGCCGTCTTTTAATTCATCGATTACAGTGGTAAAATCCTCGATCAGTGTTTGAACCATTTCTTCAGCAGTCTCGCGGTCGCTTGCTTCTTCGATGCTGGCGTCTCGAATGCACTCTCCCAATGTGGCAACGGGTTTTCCGTTACGGGCCAGGATGCGCTCAGCGAGAGTATCGATGTGTTCGGAAGCTTCGTTGTACAGCTCTTCGAATTTGTCGTGCAGGGTAAAGAATGCAGGTCCTTTGACATTCCAGTGGTAGTTTTGCAGCTTCATGCGCAGGATCGTCCAGTTGGCTACTTGTTTATTTAGTACAGAATACAGGTTTTCCATTGTTCATCCGCTCCTTATTTATAATAATTATTATCTGATACCTATTATAATATAAAAAACAGTATTGTCAACCGCCTTTCTCCTTTCCGCACGAAAGTTCTCAAGAACAGGAAACGAAGAAAGGATTGAGCCAATCATCAAGCGAATGATTGCGCGTCATTCTTGAATATGAGAAGCCGATTTCTCATTTCACTGTGCATTTCTGTATGAAAAGAAGGGAGATCGGGGGCATTTCTCTCTGTTTCGGCTGGCATTGTTCTTGCAACTTCTCCAAGGTGAAAAACCAAACCGGAAAGGATGAGGTGCATGGAACGCAAATCACGGGAAGAATCTCTTGAGCTTGCCAGTGAAATTCTTTCATTCATCGAAAGCGAGACACTGACAGTCGAACAGAAAAAGAAAATTGTAAGCGATTCGGTCGAGAACTTTACCAACCATGTGACCAAGGCTATACTTGCGCACCGCAAGTCTGTTTCGACCGACTATTCGGTCGTGGAGTGGGAAGATGAAGGAGCCATTTTCCGCGACACGATGGGGGATGAATACATTGATTGCCTGGGAGGCTACGGTGTATACCTGCTCGGCCACCGCCACCCGAAAGTGGTCAAGGCGGTAGAGGCCCAGTTGAAGCGCTACGCTCTGCACAGCCAAGAGATGGTGGACCCGCTGCGGGGCTATCTTTCCAAGCTGGTGGCGTACATTACACCAGGAGATTTGCAGCACTCCTACCTCGTAAACTGCGGTACCGAGGCAAACGAAATGGCCCTGAAGCTGGCGAGGCTGGCCACGGGGAAAAAATGCTTCATTTCAACGGAAAGAGGCTTCCACGGCAAGACGCTCTTTTCCCTTTCGGCGTCGGGGAAATCCACATTCCGCGAGCCGTACATGCCGCTCGTTCCCGGTTTTCAGCACGTTCCGTTCGGGGATGCGGACGCGGTAGAGCAGGCGATTCGCATGCTGATCGCTACTGGCGAAACGGTGGCTGGCGTGATCGTCGAACCGATCCAGGGAGAGGGCGGCGTGAATATTCCGCCGGATGACTACCTGCCGCGGCTGCGCCAAATCTGTGACAAATACGAGTGTCTGTTGATCGTTGACGAGGTGCAGACCGGCATGGGGCGGACCGGCACTCTGTTTGGCGTCGATCACTGGGATGTCGTACCGGATATCATGTCACTGGGCAAAGCTTTCGGCGGTGGTGTCATGCCGATCGCTGCCATGGTCGCCAAGAAGAAATGGTGGGGAAAAATGGAGGAAAATCCGTTCCTGCTGGGCTCCTCCACCTTCGGCGGCAACCCGCTCTGCTGCGCGGGGGCTATCGCGGGCATTCACACGATTCTTGCCGACAACATCCCGCAGATGGCCAAGGAAAAGGGCGATTACATCATGCTGCGCCTAAACGAGATCAAGGAGCAGTACCCGGAGGTCATGGTCGACGTACGCGGACGGGGCCTGTTGATCGGGATGGAGTTCGCCACCAACAACCTTGGCTATACGCTGGCCAAAATGCTGTTCGGCAAGAAAATCCTCGTCGGCGGTACGATCAACAACGCGACGGTGATTCGCATCGAGCCGCCTGCAGTCATTTCGTACGAACAGATCGATTACGTGTTGGCTTGCATTGAAGAGGGGATCGCCCAGCTTTCCAAAGAAATGAAAGTGGCGCGGTAGTTTGGCAAAAAGGAAGGGAGCGGTTTATGGATGCTCCCTTCCTTTTTTCATTCGGTTGGCGGATCTTTATAGGCAGGAGAGCGGGGGCGTCGCAAGGAACTGTTAGAGCGGCAGACAATCGATAAAGATGCCAATAAAGAAGGAGCTGACCGTTATGGCGATGTCTCAATACTATAAAGATTTGAGAGAAGCGTTCGGGCCCGGCCTGATTTTCATGCCTTGCGTCGCTGCAATGATCCGCAATGAAAAAGATGAAATTCTGTTTGGACGCAAACATAACGAGGAGAATTGGGGCCTGATCGCCGGGGCGATCGAGATCGGAGAAACACCAGCGGAGGCCGTACGTAGGGAAGTGCTGGAGGAGACCGGTTTGGAGGTAAAGCCGGAGAGAATCATCGGAGTGTTTGGCGGGGAAAAGCACAGATTTACATACCCGAACGGACATCAGGTGGAATACTTGACGGTTGTTTTTGAGTGCGCGGTTGTCGGAGGCGCTCTTCACCCGGAAAACGACGAAATGTGCGAGCTCGGGTATTTTCAAGAAAACGGGATTCCTCCCCTCGCCAATTACTATCCGCGGGAGATCTTCCGAAAAGAAGAAGCAAAGCAAGCGATTTTCGAGTGAGGTTGACACACGGAAAATAACAAACGCCCCAGCCTTGGAAAGGTTATATCAAGGCTGGGCGTTTTGAAATGTGGTTCGGCCTTTAGACAATTGGCCGGGACGTTTCGCTATGTGGCACGGTCTGGGGCAATTAGCCGGGACGTTTCGCCATGCGGCACGGCCTCGGGCAATTGGTCGAGACGTTTCGCCTATGTGGCACGGCCTCGGGCAATTGGTCGAGACGTTTCGCAATATGCCACGGCCTCGGGCAACTAATGTGCGAGGGCGGAGCAATTCGTATAGCGACACTGCCGCCAGCTCACTGCGAGCTTTTTACTTCGGACCAGATGCGGTCGTACAGTTTAACCGAATCGCCGATATCCTTCAGGCTTTCCACCCGCTTCATCTCTTCGGGCGGGGGATAGATGGCGATATTTTCCAGCGTCTCCTTGTCGATCAGCTTGCGGGCCTCGGTATTCGGATTGATATAGGGAAAATCCTTGGCGATTTCCGCGCTGATTTCCGGTTCGAGCAAGAAATTGATGAAGGCCTCCGCCGTTTTCTTGTGTTTCGCACCTGCAGGTATGACGAAGTTGTCAAATGTTATCATCAGTCCCTCTTTGGGCAGGACTGTCGTGATTTGCGGCTTTTCCCGCTGTGCCAGCGCGATTTCCGGTCCCCAGACGAGGGCGACGTTCACTTCGCCGTTGATCATCAGCGTCTTCGGGCTGTCGCTGTCAAAGGCCTTGATATTGGGCATCAGCTGGAGCATTTTTTGCTTGGCCTCCTCGAGGTGGGCAGGATCGGTGTCGTTGCCGGAGTAGCCCAGCGTTTTCAACACCATGCCGAGGATGAACCGCTGATCGTCCACCATCACGATCTGGCTCTTCAATTCGGGTTTCCACAGGTCCGCAAAGCTGGTGATGCTCGTCTTGATATTGTCGGGGTTGTAGGCGAGCGAGACCGTATTGCCCATGTAGGGGACGCTGTATTTGTTGCCGGGATCATGCTCTTTGTTTACGAGGTCGGGCTCCAGATTCTTGAAATTGGGAATATTGTTCAGATCGAGCGGCTCGATCAGTCCTTGATTGGCCATCGGCTGGATAAAATAGTCGCTCGCTACCGTCAGATCGTAAATGCCGCCCCCTGCGGAAACCTTGGCCAGCATCTCTTCATTGGAGGAAAACGTACTGTAGTTTACTTTTACCCCGTATCTCTCTTCAAATTTTTTGATGACCGAGTCGGGCAGGTACTCAGACCAGTTAAACACATTGAGTTCTTTGTCCAGACCGTTTTCTCCGCCTTGCGATGACGGCGTGGAGCTGCAGCCAGCCGCTGTCAGTGCGATCGTCAGAAAGCCGGCCGCCACTATTTTCCGAAAGCCTTGCTTCATATCAAATCCCCCTTTGTAATAATATGGAAACTCAAGAGCTGAGCGTTTGAACTACTCCTTGCGCATCCGGATGCGTTCGGCAAAGATGACAATAGCCAGTGTGACGACGAGCATCAAAGTAGACAGAGCGTTGATTTCCGGAGTCACGCCGAATTTGACCATGGAGAAAATCTTCAGGGGCAGCGTCGCGCTCGCAGGCCCTGCCACGAAAAAGCTGATGATCACGTCGTCAAGAGACAGCGTAAAAGCAAGCATCGCGCTGGCTAAAATGCCCGGAGCGATGACCGGCATCGTCACTTTGACAAACGTCTGCCAGGGCGTAGCCCCCAAATCCATCGCCGCCTCCTCGATGCTTTTGTCAAATCCGGCCAACCGGGCCCGCACCACGACAACGACGAAGGGAACGGAAAAGGTGATGTGCGCTGCGATCAGGGTGAAATAGCCGAGCGGCACCTTCAACTGGGCGAACAGCGCGAGCATCGAGATCCCCATGACGATTTCCGGGATGACGATGGGCAGGTACAGCATCGCGTCCAGAGCCGTTTTTCCGCGGAAGTGGTAGCGGTACATCCCGACGGCCGCCAGCGTGCCGATCATCGTCGCGGCCAGCGTGCTGATCAGCGCTACGATCAGAGAGGTCTTCATCGCTTCCAGTACGTCGCTGTTCTGCATCAGCTTTACGTACCAGTCGAAAGTAAAACCGGTCCAGACCGCATTCAGCTTGGATTGGTTAAAGGAATACAGAATCAAAATGGCAATGGGCATATACAAAAACAGGTAGATAAGCGAAGCGTAGAAAACGGAGAATTTGCGGCCGAGCGAGTAGCGCATCCTAGAGCAGCTCCTTTCCCTCTTTGTCTTTGGTGATCAGGATGTAGGCTGTGATAAACAACAGCGTCAGTCCCATCAGGATAATGGAGCTTGCCGAGCCGAATGGCCAGTCGCGGGCGGTGAGAAACTGATTTTTGATCAGGTTTCCGATCAGGACGGTCTTGCTTCCTCCCATCAGGTCCGGGATGAAAAAGAGGCCCAGCGACGGAATGAAGACGAGCAGGGAACCGGCCATGATCCCTGGCGCGGTGAGAGGCAGGGTCACCTTCCAGAAGGTATGGACGGGCTTGGCGCCCAAGTCCGAGGACGCCTCCAGCAGCGATTTGTCCAGCTTTTCGATCGAGGCGTACAGCGGCAGCACCATAAACGGCAGCATGGTGTAAACAAGCCCGATCAGAACGGCAGTCTCGTTGTACAGAAGCGGCAGGGGCTGACTGATGATCCCGAGCTGCATGAGGATTGTATTGATGACCCCTTCGGTCCGCAAAAGGACGATCCAGGCGTAGGTTCGGATGAGCGAGTTTGTCCAAAAGGGAACAATGATCAGCAGCATCAGAATGTTGCGGTAGTTGATTGGAGAGCGGGCGACGATATAGGCGAACGGATAGCCGAGAACGAGGCAAATCGCCGTCGTAAAAAAGGCCAGCACACAGGAAATCCACAAAATTTTAAAGTAGAGCGGGTCGAAAAAACGGACGTAGTTCTCCACTGTCAAAGGCAGTTCAATCCCGCCAAATGAGCTGCGGGTAAAGAAGCTGACGCCGAGAATCAAGATGAGCGGCAGCAGGAAAAGGGCACTCATCCAGATCAGGATGGGCCCGATTGTCCAGGTCTTTCCGTAATCGCGGACAGGCCGGTTCGGGGTCGTGGCTGCAGGTCTGCTGGAGGTGGCGGAGCCGATTACAGGGGCCTTCATCGGGTTAACACCACCCCGTGCTCCGGCTGCCAGTTGACGAATAGTTCGTCGCCTTCGTTTACCGGCAGGAGCTGATCCGTTTTTTCCACGGCGACAAAGGGAATTCCCCCGGGCAAGGTGACGACAGTCCGCGTAATTCCGCCGCAGTAGATCCGCTCTGTCAATCGGCCGGGAAGCTGTACGAGCTGGTCAATCCCGGTTTCTACCGGTGCAAGACTGAGAGCCGATTTTTCCGGGCGGATCGCGACGGTCACCTTCTCATTCTCGGGAAGCTGCAGAGAAGCCGCGGCTACCTCCATGCCCCCGCAGTCAATCAGCATCCGGCGGGAATCCCGCAGTTTGACTGTTCCGGTCAACAGGTTGGTCTCGCCGATAAATTCCGCGACAAATCGCGTCGCAGGCCGGTCGTAGATGTCGGCAGGGGTGCCGACCTGTTCGAGGACACCCTTGTTCATAACCGCGATGCGGTCAGACATGGTCAACGCTTCTTCCTGGTCGTGCGTGACGAAGACAAACGTGACCCCGAGCTGCTTTTGCAGATGCTTCAGCTCGACCTGCATCTGCTTGCGCAGCTTTTGATCCAGGGCGCCCAGCGGCTCGTCGAGCAGCAGCACCTTTGGATTGTTTACCAGCGCCCGGGCGATGGCAATCCGCTGCCGCTGGCCGCCGCTCAGCTGCTCCGGCTTGCGGCTGGCGTACTCTTCCAATTGAACGAGGCGAAGAGCCTGTTTGACCCGCTGGTCGATCTCTTCCCTGGCGACTTTTTTGACACGCAAACCGAACGCTACGTTTTCGTAAGCGTTCAGGTGGGGGAAGAGGGCGTAGCTTTGAAAGACGGTGTTGACATCGCGGGAGTAGGCAGGCAAATCCTGTACGAACTCGCCATCCAGCTTTACCTTGCCGGATGTCGGATGTTCGAATCCGGCAATCATTCTGAGCGTAGTGGTTTTGCCGCAGCCGCTGGGGCCGAGCAAAGTGAGAAATTCACCCTTCTGGATGTGGAGGGACAGATCGTGTACGACTGTATGTTGACCAAAGCGTTTGACGACGTTTTGAAGCTCCACCATAGGACCTAGCATGGGAACCCCCCTCGTTTTTTCTTTTCGCACCTCTTGTTACAAGCAAAAATAATGCCAATTTTGAATATTCCAACATATAGGTCGATCAGACACGAAAAAAGAAGCAGAAGGCAGGAAAATCATCGCCCGTTGCTTCCTAGAAATTAGAATACTTTCTCATCATTGAGAAGTTTATGTCCCTCCAGTTTTCTGTATAGAGTCGCCAGGCCGATGTCCAGTTTTTCTGCCACCAGCTTTTTGGCTTCCAGAGAATATCCGTATTGCTGCAGCATGCTGTACAGGATTTGCCGCTCGTGGCGCTGGAGTCGCTCCTTCAACGGCTGATCGGCTTCGCCGGGACCGGTGATGCCGCTGACGCTGTGGTGCTGGCGGATGCGCACCGGAACGCTGTCCAGTCCGATGTACGGCGAGACCTCCATGTTGACGGCGTACTCGATGGCATTTTCCAGCTCGCGGACATTCCCGGGCCAGTGATAATGCATGAACAGTGCCCGAACCTCCGGGGTGAAATCGAGAATCGGGTGGCCTAAAAGCTCCCGGTACTTCGCCAGGAAGTGATCCATGAGCAGCGGGATGTCTTCTACCCGCTCGCGCAGAGGCGGCATGTGCAGGGGGATGACGTTCAGCCGGAAGTAGAGATCTTCGCGGAATTCACGGTTTCGCACCATTTCCTCGAGGTTTTTGTTCGTGGCGGAGATGACCCGGATGTTGACAGGGATTAGCTGGTTGGACCCGACCCGTTCGACCTGCTTGCTCTGCAGGACGTGGAGCAGCTTCACCTGGAGATGCAGCGGCAAATCGCCGATCTCGTCGAGAAAAATGGTGCCGCCGTCGGCCAGCTCGAACTTGCCCGCCTTGCCTTCCCGCTTGGCTCCGGTAAATGCGCCCGCCACATAGCCGAACAGCTCGCTTTCCAGCAGCGCCTCGGGAATCGCCCCGCAGTTGACGATAATGAACGGACCGTCCCGCCGGTTGCTTGCGGAGTGGATGGCGGCGGCTATCATGCCTTTGCCGGTGCCGCTCTCGCCGGTGATCAAAATGTTGGAGGTACCGCGTGCGACTTGCTCCGCCTGCTTGATCACGAGCGACTTGGAGCGGCTTTTGCCGATGATTTCCGAAAAGTACAGGTCCTTGTGCTCGTTGGTCAGGACGTAGGCGAGGCGACGCATGTCCGCCATCCGGCGAAACGAGGCGACAACCCCCGCTACCCGGTCGGCCACGCGGATGGGACGGGCTGTTACGATGAAGTGCATGTCATGCTCCCCGAGGCGGTAAATCTCCTCCTGCTCGACATAGCCGACGCCGGTTTCAAGCACTTGCAGCATCGGCGAGTCGGCCCAAATCGTTTGCAGGGGAGTGCCGATGAGCTCCTTTTTGTTCTTTTGAATCAGCTGCTGGGCCGTTTTGTTGCAATTGCTGATCAATCCGCGCTCGTCGATGGCGATAATGCCCTCATGGATGGATTCGATCAAGGTTTCCAACTGGGTGAACGTCTTCTTCCACTCGTTCCAGGCTTCCTGCTCGGCGATCTTGCCGGTGAGCAGCTCGGTCATCCGCTGCAAAAAGGTAAGGTACGGCAGCCGATTGTGGATGAGCAGCCTCCTCTGGGTTTCGGTGAAGGCGATCAGGCCGATCACGCCGATCACCTCGCCTTTGTAATGGATCGGCGTGCACAGCTCCGCCAGCTCTTCGGTGACCCCCTGCAGGACGGACGGATCGTAGGAGGGATCGCTGCGGGCGTCCTCGATGAAGAACGGCTGGTTGGTGGTCAGAACCCGGCCGTACAAATAGCCGGCGTTCACTTCGCCGCCCTCCTCCTTGGTGTTGATGCGGTCTTTGTACTTTCCCGTCCCGGCGATAATCGTCATCGTGTCATCGACAATCTCCGTCTCGATCTGCAAAGCGGCTGAGATGGCTTCGGCCACCTGCTGCGTGATCTCCTGGAATTCCCGCAATAAACTCATTTGCATTTCTCCTCCTGTCTGCAGGCAAAACAGTTGCAATACGAGGTCCCCAATCCTTGTAGACGGGGTTTTATTCACAAGACGGAAGCAGAAAAACAGATGCAAAACCCACTTCGACAACAGCAGATAGAATCCTCTCAATTTTGGGAATATTTATAATAAAAAACCGGGCGAGCACCCGGTTGCTTGATATTTACGTGCGAAAACGGTTCACCAGAACCTTTAGTTGTTCCGACAGCTCCGCTAGTGTGAGAGCCGAGGCGGTCACCTCCTGCATAGCAGCCGTTTGCTCCTCCGAGGCGGCCGAAACAGCCTGCGTCTTTTTCGCAGAAAGGCTGGCAATTTCGGCGATTCCTGACACGGCATCGAGAACGGATTCAGTCGTGCTCGACATGTTTTGGGCGCGTCCTGACACTTCCCGAATCATCTCAGTCAGCGAGAGGATCGACTGGCGAATTTCGGCGAAGGAAGCGCCGGCATTGTTGACGGTTTCGATTCCCTCGGCGACCTCGGCGCTGCCGGAGGCCATCGTCTGTACGGCCTGCTCCGCTTCAGCCTGAATGCTGACGATCAATCGCTCGATTTGTTCGGCTGAACGCGCAGACTGTTCGGCAAGCTTGCGCACCTCGTCCGCAACGACAGCAAATCCGCGCCCGTGTTCACCTGCCCGGGCTGCTTCAATCGCGGCATTCAAGGAAAGCAGGTTGGTCTGACCGGCGAGCTCTGTAATCACGTCGGTAATCTGCCCGATCTCCTGGGAGCGCTGCCCGAGCTCCTGCACGACAAGCGAAAGCTGGTTCATGGTATGGAAGATGTTCCCCATCTGCTTTACAGCTTGCTGGATCGCGATATCGCCTTCTTCGCTCTTTGCGCCGGTGTGGATGGCCGCGGCGGATATTTCCTCTGACTGCGCGGCGATCAACCGGGCATTCGAGGAAATATCCGTGATCGCCAGAAGGCGGTTATTTACTTTTTGCACCTGCTCCTCGGAGCCGATCGCGACTTCTGACACATGCTCCGCAATCTGGCGTGAGGCTTCGCTGATCTGTGCTGCGCTGGAAGAAAGATTTTCCGAGGAGGCGGCAACCTCACGCGAAGTCAGCGCGACGGTGTCGAGCAATTCTTTCAATTTGGCGCTCATGTGATTGTAGGAGACTGCGATCCGGCCGATTTCATCGCCAGATGGGTCGCTTAGTTTTCGGGTAAAATCGCCATTCCCGGCATTTTCCAGGACTTCCGTGATCGTGCCGAATCTTTTTTTCAGGCGGCGGGTAAACAAGAAGAACGCAGCTTGGACAATGAGCAGCACGACGATCAATGCCCCGGCAAAAATCGCCATAAACTTTTTCTGGGTGCTGTCGATCAACTCCTGGGAAGCGCCGACATACCAAATGCCGATGACCTTTCCGCTGCTGTCTGTAATCGGCTGATAGGCGGACTGGTAGCGATGGCCGACGACGTTTGCTTCTCCCAGGTAGATCTCGCCATTGGTCAGGACGGTCTGAATGACAACGTCCGATGCCTTTGTGCCGACTGCGCGCTGTCCGTCCTTCATGACATTGGTCGTGACCCGCGTATCGCCCAAAAAGATCGTGACCGTATCGCCGCCTGTCAATTTGCCGAGCTCGTCTACCAGCTCGAAATTGTCGTTGATCCGCGTCTCCCCCTTGTAAAGGACCCCGTTCTGCACCGACCATGCTCCGGGAATTTTTTGATCCAGGTAACCATAGCCCAGCGCCAAATCCGACTTGGCCTTATTCAGAGCAGCAGTCTTGATGCCGCTCTCCAGCTGTGTTTGAGCCGTTATCAGGACAACGGCGGAAACCAGCAGCAGAGCGGCTACGAATAGCAAATTCATTTTCGCTCCGAGGGATAATTTGTTGAGAAATGGCATGTGACCGCTCCTTTCTTTGCTATCTTCGAAGTATATTGATAGTATCGAGAAACCGACAATAAAGTTAATTCTTTTTTTCTCTGTGAAAATATAATAGAGTTGAATATTTTGGGTAAAGGAATTGATCGCGTGCGGAAGAAATCGATAGCCGGAGTCATTCTGGCAGGAGGAAAAAGCAGCCGAATGGGCCAGCCCAAAGAGCTGTTGGCATGGCAGGGGAGTACGCTGATCCAATATTTGCGGCAGGAAGTGAACGCGGCTGGATTGCCCTGTCTGATCGTGTCCAATACGCCGGAAGCCCTGCAGAGGGAAGGGGAGAAGGGCCAGGGAGCGGAGGTAGCGGAAGCAGCGGTAGAGGTAGAGGTCACACGCGACCTGGTGCCGTCAGCGGGACCGATCAGCGGGATCGTCAGCGCGTTTCGTTTGCGCAGCGAGGAGGCATTGCTGGTGCTTTCTTGCGATTTGCCGTTTGCGGACCGGACACAGCTCGAACGTTTGATTCAATACGCTGGAGAGGTAAGCGAATGGGATGCGATTGTGGTAAAGGAGGAGCGGCTGCACCCGCTGTTTGCGCTGTACCACAGGAGGTCTCAGCCGAGGTGGGAGGAGGCGCTGCAAATGAAGCAGCATCGCTTGATGGAGGTGCTTTGCGGGCTTCAAGTGGTGACGACTCCGCCCGGCTTGCTCGACCCTTGGGCGGCTTTTAATGCCAATACGCCGGAGGAATACCGCATCGCCCTGCAGGAAAAGCAAAAAAGAGAGACCGGGCAGCCGTAACGGCCCGGTCTTTCTCTTTACACAAAGCTCAAGCTGTCGGTACGATGACCCTATGAGGATTCGTGTACACGTTCATCCTGTCATTGCGGATAAAGCCGATCGCCGTAATGTTCAGCTCCTCCGCCAGTTGCAGGGCGAGGTCGGTCGGGGCCGATTTGGACAAAATGATGCCCGCTCCGATCTTTGCCGCCTTCAGCAAAACCTCTGAGGAGATCCGGCCGCTGAAGGTGAGAATTTTATCGGCGGTCGAAATATTTTCCCGCAGGCAGTACCCGTAGATCTTGTCCAGCGCATTGTGCCTGCCGATGTCGGAATACTGGAGCAGCACCTTGTCCGGCGTGCACAGCGCGGCGTTGTGCACGCCGCCCGTCTTGCGGTGAATGTCGGACGAGGCTTGCAGCACATTCATGAGCTGCAAGCATTGCTCCGGTGTGACGGTGACGCCGTCTTCAGCCGGTTTGGCAGTACGCGCGTCGCTGAAGAAATAAAACGACTGCCTGCTTTTGCCGCAGCAGGAGGTGATGCGGCGCTTGGAGTAAAAGCTCTGGGACAGCATGGTCTTCTGATGGGTGTCGACGTACGCGAACCCTTTTCCCTCGTCGATGGTGACTTGCTTGATGTCCGCATAGGAGCGGATCGCGCCTTCTGCGGCAAGAAAGCCGATTACCATTTCCTCCAGATCGGCGGGCGTGCAGACGATGGTGGCAAACTCCTCGTCCCCGAGAAAAATCGTCAACGGGTATTCGGTGACAACCTCGTCGTCTTCCCACTCGGACTTGCCCACCTGTACCTTCAGGACAGGGCGCGTAATTGTTTTGGACAAATCGGACATACTGGCCTTGGCCTCCTTTTGAACCGTTATATCAAAAAAAATTTAAGGAACGTATTGTAGAGTAAGCGCTCACATGGTAGTATACTATTTGAGGTTTTGGTTGTCACAGAATTTTCACCTTTTTACGAAACAGTTCACAAATTGACGCGGGATAGCGTACCTGTCGCCGGTTCTTTTGTCGGACTGCCTGTAAGTGAATACCAAACACTAGCTGTTGATGCTGAAGTAGCGACCCTGCTGATGATTAACTGTCGTGTTTCATCTTTTCGCCCATGTGCCGGTTTCCGGCTTCCAGTAGCGAGGATGGACCGGCAGTTTTTCTTGTTTTCGGGGCGTGCTTCGGTATCGCCTCTCAAGTTGATGATGAAGGAGATGAATTGGCATGCAGCAGAAAGTGAAAAACCGCTGGTTGATTGCAGCGGCTGCGGTGGGAATCCACCTCTCAATCGGTTCTGTTTACGCGTGGAGCGTATTCACCAAGCCGATCACCAGCCAATTTGGCTGGGAGCTGTCCAGTGTACAGCTGACGTTTAGCATCGCAATTTTGTTCCTGGGGCTGTCCGCGGCATTCCTCGGGCACTATGTGGAGAAGCACGGACCGCGCAAGGCAGGCATTCTTTCTTCAATCTTTTTTGGCGTAGGTATTACCGGTTCGGGTCTGGCCATCAGCATGGAAAGCCTGCCGCTTTTGTACATATGCTACGGCGTATTGGGCGGAATCGGACTGGGCGTCGGGTATATTACTCCGGTTTCCACGCTGGTCAAATGGTTCCCTGACCGCCGCGGTTTGGCAACAGGACTGGCGATCATGGGATTTGGCTTTGCATCGATGATTGCGGGACCGATTATTCAAGCACTGATCGAAAGCGTAGGAATCGCGAATACATTCTTTATTCTCGGCATCATTTATTTCGTCGTTATGTTTGCTTCCGCTCAATACCTGGCTCCGCCGCCACAAGGATGGGTGCCGGCAGGATATTCCGCACAAGCAAGCGAGGGACAAAAGCAGATTAAGAAGGACCTGTGCCAGCTGACCGCCAACGAAGCGGTGAAAACGCGCCGATTCTACTGGCTGTGGCTGATGCTTTTTATCAACGTGACCTGTGGTATCGCGATCATCTCGGTTGCGTCTCCGATGGCGCAAGAGATTGCCGGAATGTCTGTCGGCATGGCGGCAACCATGGTTGGCTTGAACGGCTTGTTCAACGGAGCCGGCCGCATCGGCTGGGCATCCCTGTCTGACTATATCGGCCGTGCCAATACCTACACCGCCTTCTTCGCGATCCAGATCGTCCTGTTCTTCCTTTTGCCGAATTTGACGATCCAGACGCTGTTCATGATCGCGATGTTCATCATCATGACCTGCTATGGCGGCGGCTTCTCCTCGATCCCGGCCTACATCGGCGACCTGTTCGGCACGAAGCAATTGGGCGCTATTCACGGCTACATCCTGACAGCATGGGCGGCAGCGGGACTGGCTGGTCCGATCTTTGCAGCCTGGGTACGTGAAAAGACTGGCAGCTACACCGGCACGCTGAGCGTATTTGTGGCAATGTTTGTGGTAGCTCTCGTCATCTCGCTGATCGTCCGTCTCGACATCAAAAAGCTGAAAGAAGAAGCGAAGCGCAAAGAAAACGCTGTTGAACTGGCTAGCTGATAAGTGGTAAAGTTTTAGGTAAGATCAATTAGTTAAAGGTGACTTGCATCGATGAATAAATATGAAGCTGAGTTCAGCAATCTGGTCAGAACCTTCCGAAAGCGACACATGGGCAAGGGACCGAGCAAAATCGTCACGACGTTTTGCAAAAATTGGGCGATTTGCGAGATGGAGGGGAACCTCTCTCCGGTAGAAAAGTTCATTGCGACTGCTGATGAAGGGAAACAGATGCTCCGTGCGGCCCGGACGGAAATGGTAAAGGAAATGTACCGGAAAAACCGTCCGATCGACATGGAGGCATTTCTAGGTGCGGCCCTCGTGGATTTATTCGTCGATATTGACATTGAACGCGATTTTGGGATGTCCATCTTCGTGTTTGACCAAGACATCGAAAAAAAGTTCAAAAACGAGCCGTAAGCCTGAGCGCAGCAGCGATCCTGTGAGCGTTTGGACAAGACGGAGTATCGCCTCACACACGCAAGGTACTTGGTAGCGCTCCTGCCGAAGAACCACCGTGGACATTCCTTTCGCTTTGATGGGACTGTTTCGCGGTGGTTATTTTCTTGCAAATAATGAAAACGCTTTTTTTTCGGATGATGGATAGGAAGGAATACGATTGTTTCGGCGGAATAATCGTTAAAAAGAAAGGAGCGAGTGTCATGGGAAAGACGAAGCACAACGGTCCCATCAAGCTTGATACATCCTGGAAACCTTCTATGTGGGCATCTCTGGTTCCAATGGGACTTGGCAAGGTAAAGCCGCATCACATCCGAGATACGGTGAAGGTCATCTACGAGAATCGGGATAACCTTGCATACGCATACCGCATCCTGACGCAGGGAGTGTGCGACGGCTGTGCGCTCGGTGTCTCAGGCTTGTCCGATCAGACGCTGAAGGGCGCTCATCTGTGCACGACGCGCCTGAACGTGCTGCGGCTCAATACGATGCCCGCCATCGATCCGAAATGGCTTGAAAATGTAGAAGAAATGAGAAAGCTGTCCAGCGCAGATTTGCGCAAGCTGGGCCGCATCCCCTACCCGCTCTCCCGCAAGCCTGGTGAAAATCGCTTTGCCCGCATCAGTTGGAACGAAGCCTTAAACCGCATCGCCTCCAAGATCAGAGGCATTTCTCCCAAGCAGCTGGCGTTTTTTCTGACCTCCCGCGGCATAACCAACGAAGTGTACTATACGGCAGCAAAAGTGGCCCGTTTCCTCGGAACGAACAATATCGACAATTCCTCCCGAATCTGCCACTCTCCGAGCAAAACGGCATTGAAACGCTCACTGGGCATCGGAGCGTCCAGTTGCAACTATCAGGACTGGATCGGGACAGATGTGCTCGTCTTTTGGGGCTCGGTGCCAGCGAACAACCAGCCTGTATCCACCAAGTATATGTATGCGGCCAAGAAAGCGGGGACGAAGATCATCCTGATCAACCCGTACCGGGAGCCGGCGATGGAGAAGTACTGGATTCCGTCCATCCCTGACAGCGCTCTGTTCGGCACCAAAATCGTCGACGATTTTTATCAGGTCAATATAGGCGGCGACATCGCCTTCATGAACGGAGTCATGAAGATTTGGTTTGAGATGGAGGAGGCCGAGCGGGGAGCGGCGCTCGATCACGACTTTTTGGCCCATCATGCAAACGGACTGGATGAATTGAAGGCGCATGTCTTGGCTCAGGACTGGGCGGCGCTGGAGAAATCGGCGGGAACGAGCCGGGAGCGGATGAAGGAGTTCGCCGTCTTGCTGGCACGCGCGAAATCAGGAGTGTTCGTCTGGTCGATGGGCTTGACGCAGCACCGTTTCGGCACGGACAACATCTCCCAGGTGGCCAATCTGGCAATCCTGCGCGGCTTCATTGGACGGAAGCACTGCGGCGTGATGCCGATCCGCGGGCATTCCGGGGTACAGGGCTCGGGCGAGATGGGAGCCGACCCGTTCAGTCTGCCCGGAGGAGATTTTGATGAAAAAAGCTGGAGCCGGCTCGAGAAGATATGGGGCTTTTCGATTCCGAAGTGGCAGGGGGACATCGTCGGCGTCTCGCTGGAAAATGCTTTGCTCCCAAACGGCCACGAGCGGAAAACGAGGCTGTTTTACACCAGCGGAGGAAACTTTCTCGAGACGATGCCTGATCCTTCTTATATGAAGAAATGTCTGGAGAACGTCGAGCTGCGGGTGCATCAGGACATCATTTTCAACACTTCTACGCTGGTGGACGCCAAGGAGGAGGTCATCGTCCTGCCGGCGATGACCCGCTATGAACAGCCGGGGGGAGGCACCTCGACCAGTACGGAGCGGATGGTCTATTTCAGCGCCGAGGTAGAGGGGCCGCGGATCGGGGAGGCCCGGGCGGAATGGGAGATTTATGTCGATCTGGCCTGCCGTGTAGACCCCAAGCGCAAGCACTTGATCCAGTTTTCCAGCGCGCAGGAGATACGGGAGGAGATCGCCCTGGCCAATCCGAATTACGACGGCATCCAGCATCTCAAAAAGCGGGGCGATGTCTTCCAATGGGGAGGGGCGTGGTTGTGCGAGGACGGCGTCTGTCCGACTCCCGACGGGCGGGCCAATCTGATTCCGATCGAGCTGCCTGAGCTGCAGAGGCCGAATGGTCAATTTTTCGTCACGACCCGCAGAGGCAAGCAGTTCAATTCCATGGTATATAGTGAGAGAGACCCCTTTAACGACGCGGATCGCTATGACGTTCTGATCCATCCGGAAGATGCCAAAAGCTTGCATATTCGGGAGGGGGAGCCGATCGTCGTGTATAATCAGTTTGGAACGTTTCAGGGCAAGGCGAAGTATGCAGATACGCTTCAGGGAAATATCCAGGTGTATTGGCCAGAGGGGAATGTGCTCATTCCCAAAGGCGTTTACGAAAAGTACGCGGGCATTCCCGAATACAATACGACTGTGAAAGTGGAAAAAGCGGACCGATTTACAGCAGGCAAGGATTTGAAGTACGCGGAAAAGCGGGTGGAGGATCTGGAAGTGGACGTCGGCTAATCGGGCTTGCGATACGCGAGGCAGGGAACATCTAGGAGGAGGAACAAACCATGCGCTTTCAGCGACAAACGATCAGCGTGGAGGAAGCGGTCGGCAGGCTGCTGACCGACCTGGGCAGGCTGGAGGAAGAACAGGTCGACATATACGAATCATACGGACGCATTTTGGCCAGAGATATTACGGCTACGAGCGATCTGCCTCCATTTGACCGCTCCCCGTTGGACGGATTTGCCGTGAGGGCGGAGGATACAGCAGGTGCTACCGTGGAGCAGCCCGTCCCGCTGCAGGTAGTGGAAACGATTGCGGCCGGCGATGTACCGGCAAAGGAAGTGACACCGGGGACGGCGAGCCGGATCATGACCGGGGCGATGCTGCCGCCCGGGGCCAATGCAGTCATCATGTTCGAGCAGACAGAGCAGCCGGGTGAAATGTCGCGGGAGGTCAGAATCAAGCGCCAGCTTGCGCCGGGTGAAAACCTCTCGCGCCAGGGGGAGGAAATGCAGCAGGGCAGCGTTGTAGCCAAAGCGGGCGAGCGCATCAATGCAGGTACGCTTGCCATCCTGGCTACATTCGGCTACGCCCGGGTACCGGTGGTCCGCAAGCCCCGGGTCGGCCTGCTGTCGACCGGCACGGAACTTTTGGAGGTAGACGAGCCGCTCGTGCCGGGAAAAATTCGCAACAGCAATGCCATCATGCTGTCTGCCATGATCGCGGAGACAGGCGGGATACCGGTCCTGTTCGAAGGGCTTCCCGATGAATTGCCGCTCGCCAAGAAGCGCATCGGAGAGTGCCTGGAGCAGGTCGATTTGTTGGTCACGTCCGGAGGCGTTTCCGTGGGGGATTACGATGTCATGGCTTATCTGACAGACGAGCCGGATGTGAGCCTTTTGTTTAACAGAGTGGCGATCCGTCCCGGCAGTCCGACCACGGCGCTGCTCTACCAAGACAAGCTCATCTGCGCGCTTTCGGGCAACCCGGGCGCTTGTTTTCTGGGCGCTCACCTTTTCCTGCTCCCTGTTTTGCGGTCGCTTTTGGGTGAGGGCAAGGTCCAAACGAAGCGGATCAAAGCCTTTTTGGGCGAGACGTACGACAAGCCCTGCCCGTATCCCCGGTATTTGCGGGGGAAGTTGACGGAGGAAAAGGGAAGCTTGTACGTATGGCCTGATTGGAACGACAAAGCGGGAAACCTTTGCACCATGTCAAAAAGCGAATGCTTTGCCATTATTCCGCCAGGAGGCAGAGGCAAGCTGGCCGGAGAGGTCGTCGAGGTCATCTGTCATGTCATGCCGGGCTGGTCGAGGGAGGAGTGACGAATGGCAAGGGAAGCGGTCGTCCTGCAGATCGTGGGCTACTCCGATTCGGGCAAAACGACATTGATGGCCAAGCTGATCTCGCTTATCGAGGAGTCTGGCATTCGTGTAGGCGTCATCAAGCACGACGGCGGGCATGACTTTGAATGGGATCAGCCGGGCAAGGATACGTGGAAGTACAGAGAAGCGGGAGCCTCGCTGGTGACGATCACATCGCGGACAAAAACGGCGATGCTGGAGCAGCGGCCGCTGCCTTTGTCAGAGCTGATCGAGCGGATGGCAGCAGCAGGTGCCGAGCTGGTGCTGGTCGAAGGCTTCAAGCGGGAGAACTACCCGAAAATGGTCGTCCTGCGCCGTCCGGAGGATCAGCAGCTGCTCTCGCTCGTATCGGGTGTGGTCGCTGTGATCAGCTGGGATGCTTTTGCACATCCAGAGGTGCCTGTGTTTTCGGTGAATGACCGGGATCGGGTCGCCCGGTTTGTGCTGGATTATTACGAGGCTAGAAAAAAAGGGACGGGCTGATTGCTACCTTTTACTACGGGCAATCCTTCGAATGAAAATGGGTTGCTGTACAAAAAGGCGTACTTAAAAAGCCGTTCTTAAAAAATCGTTTTCAAAAAGCCGTTGTCCTGCTACTTGGGAAAACGGCTTTTCTTTGTTTCATGCCGCCCGATCCCTGTCTCCCCGTATCCAGTGGTGAGCGTTTACTAATGGATACAGCTTGCGCATCCGGAGGCACATTCTGACGTCAGGCGGATATGTTTGCTCTCTTATCAAATTTTTTCTTCCATCCCAAAATATTTTCTTCCTATAATATAGAGACAGCAAATGAAGACATCCTTGCTTCTACAAAATTTTGGAAATACTCTGCACATGGTGAAACCATTGGGTTACAATGACAGGGGGAGGGGTACATAATGACAAAGCAATTACCACAGCGTTGGGATTTGGATGTGTTTTTTCCAGGCGGAAGCGCCTCGGAAGCGTTTCGTACATTTTTGGGCCAACTGGAAGACGAGGTTGCCGCACTGCGCGCTCAGTTAACACAGAAAGGACTTTCCCTTTCTGAGCCGTCACCGTTTCAAGCCGTACTCGCTACTGTGCAAAGCATTGCGGTTCGCCTGAAAGAAGCGGGGGCGTTTATTTCCTGCCTGACAGCCCAGAACGTCCGGGACGAGCAGGCTACGCTTCTCGGGGGACGGGTCAAAAGTCTGTCCGCTGCGTTTGCCTCCGTTTTGACGACATGGGATGTTCACCTGCTGAACATTGACGAGCAATCATGGAATGCGATCCTGCAGCTACCGGATGTGGAGCCGATCGCCTTTCCGTTGAACGAACGGCGCAGACGGGCTCAGGAAAAGCTGACTCCTGAACAGGAGATGCTGGCTACCGATCTGGCTGTCGACGGATATCATGCCTGGCAAGATTTGTCCAATGCAGTCGTAGGGCGCATGACGATTGAAGTGGAGATCGACGGGGAGACGAAACAACTGTCAGTCGGTCAAGCGGCCAATCTGATGAACCATCCGGATCGTTCCGTCCGCGCTCTCGTATTTGCCAAGTGGGAAGAAGCTTGGGCGAAAGAAGCAGAATTGTTTGCCAAAGCGATCAACCATTTGGCAGGCTTCCGTCTCGCGCTGTACCGCCATCGCGGCTGGGAATCCGTTCTGCGCGAGCCGCTTGACATCGGCAGAATGCAGGAAAAAACGCTCGATGCGATGTGGCAGGCGATCAACAACCGCAAGGACCGCCTGGTTGCGTACCTGGAGCGGAAAGCGAAGCTGCTCGGTGTGGAAAAAGTGAGCTGGTACGATGTGTCCGCACCGATCTCCAAAGAACATAAACAGGTTTCTTATGATGAAGCGGCTGCCTTTATCCTCGAGCAGTTCGGCCGTTTCCACCCGGCGATGGCTGAATTTTCCCGCCGTGCATTCGAGGAAGGCTGGATCGAGGCAGAGGATCGCGCAGGCAAACGTCCCGGGGGTTTCTGCACCAGCTTCCCGGTGAGAAACCAATCCCGCGTATTCATGACTTACGCTGGAACTGCGAAAAACGTATCGACCCTGGCGCACGAGCTCGGTCATGCTTATCATCAGCAGGTCATGAGCGGTTTGCCGCAATTGGCGCAAAATTACGCGATGAACGTGGCGGAGACGGCGTCCACCTTTGCGGAAATGATCGTCGCCGATGCGGCTGTGAAAAACGCTGCCAGCGACAAGGAACGCATCTCCCTTTTGGAGGACAAACTGCAGCAGACCGTCGCTTTCTTTATGAACATCCACGCTCGCTTCCTGTTCGAGACGCGTTTTTACGAGCAGCGGAAAAAAGGACTGGTCAGCGTCGGCGAGCTGAATCGCCTGATGGTCGAAGCGCAGAAAGAAGCCTACTGCGATGCGCTCTCCGAGTACGAGCCGCATTTCTGGGCGTCCAAGCTGCATTTCTATATCACCACCTATCCGTTCTACAATTTCCCGTACACCTTCGGCTATCTGTTCAGCCTGAGCGTATATGCACGCGCGCTGCAGGAAGGGCCCGGCTTTGCCGACATGTACGACGCCCTGCTGCGCGATACGGGGCGGATGACCGTCGAGGAGCTGGCTATGCGCCACCTGGGCGAGGACATTACGACTGTGGAGTTCTGGCAGACAGCCGTCGATCTGGCGGTAGCCGACATCGATGAATTCCTGCGGTTGACGGAAAAAGAGACGGTGTAGGAAACGTCCCAATAGCAAGATCCGGCCGGTGAATGGTCGGATCTTTTTTGGTGCGGAACGTTTTCCTTCGATGGGAAGGGCCAGCTTGAGCGTACAGAGACATCAAAAATGTCCTGCTGCCAAACCATTTTTTATCAAAAATAGGAGAAACAAATCATTTCCATATCCGTAAATATTGATATTCTGTTACGTGGAGGTGAAAAGGATGGCTCGACTGGAATACCGTCTGCTTGACGAGGAAAAGGATTATCCGGTTTTGTACTATTACGACGGGATTGACAAGGACGAGATTTCCTTGCGGTTTGCCTGCGATTACCTGGTCAAGGGTCACGTCGTGTTTGAAAAGACGTCCTGCGCGACTGAGCCGGGGTGCTACGTCATTTATGTCCGGTATTCTGCGGAGGAGCAGGCCGTGGACTACGTCGATACAGCGGCAGCACGCTGGGGCAGCATTCAGATTGAGTTGCGCGAGTACAAGGAAGGAACCAATGTATACCCGCTTATACATACGTACTCCTTCAAGGATGACGACGATGTTCTATTGCTGTTGCAAAGCGACTATATTACCTTGAACGGTCGCGAATGGGAAAAGACATCTGCAGAGGTGGATGAAGATCGGCGCGTGTATGTTTATTACGCACGGCCGTCAGCGTAGGAGGAAAGATGATGACACAAACCAAGACGGCTAAAGTAGTCGGACTGTTCGTGGCTGCGGCATTGACAATCAGCGGCTGCTCGTCGGGGGGCTATGACGACGATTGCTATGACGCGGACAATGATGGATATTGTGATGATGGCGGGGGCGGTTCGAGATCGAGCTCCTCTCACTATTACCATTCCAGCAGCAGTAAAGACAAGAGCAGCTCATCAGGCATCAGCAGCGGTTCCAAGGGCGGCATCGGCAGCTCCGGAACGTCCAGTTCGGGGTGAGAGATGACAGCGCCGCACAACATTGATCGGGAACGTTTATACGGTCCTCTGAGGACGGAAGGCGTGTTTACATGGGATTGGATGTACGGCGAAGAATACGCGTTGGCCGACATTCATCTGATCACAGGCTCCTTTCGCGAGGAATTGGCTTTGGCGACGAAGCAATTGGCCGTAATTTTCGCAAAAACGGTGCCCGTGCTGCAAAAGGCAGATGACTCTCTGTTGCTTGAGCTGGGTGTGCCGCAACCGGCACTGCGAGCTGTGCGAACCGCCATCCCGCAGATTCCTGCGACAGTCGTAGGCCGTTTCGACTTTGCCCAGACAGCAGAAGGGTTGAAAATGCTGGAGTACAACAGCGATACGCCAACGGGGATTGTGGAAGCCTTTTGCGTCAATGAGCACGTCTGCCATGCTTTTGGAGTAAATAACCCAAACCGGGGGATGGAGAAGAGATTTGCTCCGTCATTTCAGAACATACTGGAAGCTTACAAAGAACGGGGGTACCGGACGAAGCACATCTGGTTCAGCGCGCTTGACTGGCATGAAGAAGACAAAGGGACGACGCAATACCTTCTGGAAAAGTCCGGGTTGCCAGCCCGCTTTGCCGGACTCGAGCAGCTGCGTGTCTTCGAGGACCGGCTGTACGTGCTCGAGGGCGAGGACCTGACACCTGTTGACGTGCTATACCGGCTGCATGCCCTGGAAAAGCTCGCAGAGGAGAGAGACGAGGACGGCTACCCGACCGGCGAGCATGTGCTGCAGCTGATCGCAGATAAAAAGCTGGCGATTATCAATCCGCCTTCGGCCTTTTTGCTCCAGTCCAAGGCTGTTCAGGCCCTGATCTGGAATTTGCATGAAGCGGGCGAGTTTTTTTCGCAGGAAGAGCATGACATTGTTGCAACGTATATGCTGCCGACCTATTTTGAAAACCGGTTCGCGGGCGTTGCCGATTACGTCACCAAGCCTGTCTTTGGGCGGGAAGGAGGCGGGGTCGTGCTGTTCGATGCGGAAGGCAGCGTCGTAGAGAAGGACCAGGAGGAGTTTTACTGGGACCAGCAGATGATCTACCAAAAGCGCGTGGAGCTTCCCGTCGTTACGGTAAGAACATCTGAAGGACAACGCGAAGGGCGGCTGCTCTGGGGCTCGTTTTTGATTGGGGGAGAGGCATCCGCGATCATCGCCCGTGTCGGAGGGCCGATCACCAACAACATGTCCTACTATTTGCCGGTAGGCCTACAAGAATAAAGGAGGGAGAAGAGAGCGACATGGACTCACAAGTGGGGTATCTATTAAACTTTCTTTCTTATTTGGCTGTCACCATTCCCATTTTGGGAGTAGGTATTTTTGTATTTACTTTTACGACTCCGTACAAGGAATTTGAACTGATCAAGAATGGATCGCAGACAGACGATCCGAAAAAAATGGCTGCAGCCAAAGCGGCGGCCCATGATCTCGGGGGAAAAATCATCGGGCTTGCGATCGTGCTCGGATCTGCGGTTTACCATTCCGTAAACCTGCTGGACCTTTTGCTCTGGGGGATTGTCGGGGTCGTTTTTCAGGTTCTCGTCTTTTACCTGTTTGAATGGCTCACTCCATTTAAAGTCGTTTCGGAAATTCCAAACGGAAACGTATCAGTCGGCATCTTTGCTTCCCGCTTGAGCATTGCGGCGGGGCTGCTGCTGGCAGCGTTGATCAGCTACTAGTAAAGGAACCGTCAGGGTATATGCCCCGGCGGTTTTTTTGTCGCTCGTAAATCGGACAGCCCCTCGCTTTCTTAAAGAAACCTTTACCTTGCATTGATTCAGGAGTTACGAATGTTCCGTACAGTTGAGGGAGAGGGAGAAAGAGAAAGGAAATAAGGAGAGCGCTGTTGCAGGAGGCTATGCGTACAGCAAAAAACGTTTGGGAGGGATCGTCATGGATACGGGAAGTCATCTGTTGCTGGGAGTTACTTTGGGGGGCCTTGCCCACCTGAGTCCGGACGTCGCGAGCGATCCGGTATTGGCGCAAGCGGTCATGGCTGCGACTGTGATTGGTTCAAATGCACCCGACTTTGACACGGTGGTCCGGGTCAAGGGACAGACAACCTACATCCGCTATCACCGGGGGGTTACGCATTCAATCCCGGCATTGTTCCTGTGGCCGGCTGTTATTTCCTTGCTGGTGTCTGCCGGTTACGGTTTGTGGGGTCATCTCTGGCTCTTGTATGGGTGGGCTTTGGCTGCGGTCATCCTCCACGTTTTTCTCGATATGCTGAATACGTACGGCGTCCAGTGCCTGCGTCCGTTGTCACAGCGCTGGGTCCACCTCGACATTCTGGCCATTTTCGAGCCGTTCCTGTTTGTGCTGCATGCGGGTGGGCTGGTATGGTGGATTTTCTTTCACGGAGAGCCGGGAACGATTTTCGCGATTGTCTATCTGGCATCATTTGGCTATATTGCCGTCCGGGCTTGCCAGCATCAGCTGCTGATTCGCCGTGTGAAAGGCCGGTTTGGCCTGGACGGGGTGTATCATGTGATCCCCAGCTTTCATCCGTTTTTCTGGAGGTTTGTCGTGGAAACGGACCGCCACTTCTATACGGGAAAAGTGGAGTATCAGCACATATATGTAGAGGAGGTTTACCTGAAGGAGCAGAGGAATGAGATTATTCGGGCCACGATGGGAGTCGACGGGGTCAGGGCCTTTCTCGGGTTTGCCCAGCGGGTCCATGTGACGTGGAAAGAGATTCACGACGGTTATGAAGTGACCTGGAGCGACGTGCGGTTCTGGTACGATCGCAAGCTTCCCTTTGGCGTGGATGTTCGTCTGGACCGGGAGCTAAACGTCGTTTCTCTGAAAATGGGCTGGCGGAAGAAAATGTGGAATCCGCCGTTTGTGTGACTTGGTGCACGGGAGCTGTCCCGTGTTTTTTTCCGTGTTGTTTCCATCCTCCTTGGCTAATTGCCGGAGCCTTTTTGTCATTGATTGATGTTTGTGAGGGAGAATGTGAAACTCCCAACCTGTTCGTTAAAAAAGGTTGGGAGTATTTATAGCTGGTTGGACGATTAATACGATGAATACCCGATCGAATGTTTTAAGGTAGCTACCGCTGTGTTGTACTGGTAGATGGATTCAACATGCCTTGTCTCCAGCTCCAACAATTCGCTCTCCTGCTGGGCCAACTCCGAAAGAGCCGCCTTCCCGTTGTGATAGTTTGACAGAACGGCGCGATAACGCTTCTCTGCCGATTTTCTGCTTTCAGCGCTTTCCTCCATAGCTTGTCTGGCCGCAACTGCTTTCTTGTAGCTTTCCGCGATTTCCTGATCCGCCTTTGCTTTTGCTCGCTGCAAAAGAAGCTCCGCTTTTTTTCCGTCGTTTCTAGCCATTTTGCCGAGGTATGTACTCAAAGCGGAATAATCTTTGAGGTAATCGATTTTTTCCTGGGCAAATGTTTTCTCGGCTATCGCTTTTACGATGTCCGGGCGTTTTTCGTACGCGGCTTTCTGGATTTCCTCAAGAACGGGCAGTTTGTCATTCGTCAAGTCATCGGCTGCCTCCAGCTTCCACTCTTTGGACGGATTCTCATTCAACAGTTCGTTTAGCTTGGCTAAAGCTTGTTTATGGTTGGTTTCGAGATTTTCGATGTTTTTTTGCGTTTCTTCACTTGGAGCGGAAGACCAGAATTGTCGCTTGATGCTTTTCTTTTGCAAGTCGAGCTGTGCTTTGCCAAACAGCGCGTCAAGGTAAGCTTTTTGCACTTGCAGGCGCAAAGTGTTTTCTTGTGCTTTCATCGCAGCCTGGCTATGGACGAGGTCCTTGCGTGCCTTCGCCATTTCCTCGTACTTCTTTTTTGCCTGATCAAGCGTTTTTATCGAGCCGCTCTTGATGGCCCCTTTTTCTTGCAAAGTCTGGCGTGTCTTGTAATAGGTTGAATCGGCATCAAGCCGCAGCATGGCCAGATCGATGCTGTTGTTTAGCGCTATGTCTTCAGCCTGAGCAAGCGTCAATGCTGCTGCTTTTGCCTGTTCAGTCTGGTTTCGTGTGAATGCCGCTGCCTCAGCCTGTTTTGCCTGGTTTACCGTTGACGGCGCTGAATCCGTCTGTTTAACCTCGCTAAGCGCTGCTTTGTCTGCGCTAGCTTGTTCGGCATGTGCAGCAAACGGAACACCAAGAGCGATGTGCGATCCCGACAGGAAAGCGGTGATCAAGGTTGTACTGTAAAGACGTTTGATAACTGTAGATTTCATATGAGACCTCCAAAGTAAATATATGATAACGATTATCATTATCAATATCGTGTTTAGTATATATTTTCCTGTTCACATTCGTCAACATGAAAAACGCACTCACATTTTAAAAATTAGCAGATAACCAGTCGCATCACGTCCTTGTAATGCCAGATGCAAAACGGGAAGGACGCCAGGGATCCAGTGCTCCTATTGACAAAAAACAAACAGGAGGGGTAAAGTTGAATCATCAAATAAATATTCGATGGTGATCGAATGAAAAATATGTATTCTATAGATATCGAATTCTCTCCTGTGTACGAATGTATAACCAGCTTTTATGCATACACCCATCAAAAGGAAGTGAAAAGCTATTTTCTCGAACCTGCCTGGAGAGAAAAAACAAAACAACTGCTGCCAGCGTCCTTTGCTGCAGAACTGGAGGATGAGCGCTGGGAGGTGCTCCACCGGATCGTTCTTTTGGCTGCACAGTCACCCCGAAAGGAGACGGTCGGCGAATTCCTTGACTGGCTGGGCTCGCTGCCTGCCGGAGAGATGTATGAGCGGATGGCACCGTGGGTCGACTCTATTCCACTCAATTTGGGAGAAATTCGTGATCGCTCCTTGAGGCTTTTGTCTAGCTGGAATGAGCATTACTTTTCCCGTCAGGAGCAGGCTGTTTTGGCTTCTTTGAAAGAAAGCGCGGGATACTTGCGGGAGCGGGCAAAGAGCATCGAGGCGCCGTTCTTGATCGATGAAGCGACAAATGGCATCTGGATCGAGCCGACAGAGAGTCTCAAACGCGTCGTGCTTGTTCCTCAGGCTCACTGTACACCGACCACGATTCTTGACTTTTATCGCGGCATGGCGACGGTCTTGTACCCGGTCATTGACGGAGAAATTGTGAAACAAAACCCAGTGAGGCAGCTATTGGCGACTACCCAATGCCTGGCTGACGAGAAGCGCCTCCTCATCCTTCGTACGCTTGCCCAGAAAACATGCACATTGAGCGAATTGCAGGCAGCAGTCGGGCTCGCCAAAAGCACCGTTCATCACCATGTCACGGCTTTGCGCAGGGCAGGCCTGATCCGCGCCCACTACGCTGACAGTACAACGGTGCAGGGCTATAGCATACGGGACGCGATCTTTGCCAAACTGCCTGACATGTTGTCGCAATACTTCTACGATGGAGGAAGCGAGCGATGAACAGGCTGAAAGAAGCGTGGGCCGCCCAACATCCCGTTGTCCATCTGCTGATGGCAGGCACCGTATTCGTCATGCTGACGCAGTCGATGAGCATGCCGTTTTTGGCGATTATGCTGAGCGAGACGACGTCGCTGTCGCCTGCAGAGATCGGCGTGATTATCGGTGCCGGTCCCTTGGCCGGAATGGTCGGAGGATTTCTGGGCGGCCTGCTGTCCGACTTGTTCGGTCGCAGAAAGCTGATGCTTCTGTCCATGCTTTTGATGGCAGTCGCTTTCGCCGGATTTGTCGTCACCAACGACCCGTTCATACTCCTTCTCAACAGTATTTTGAGGGGATTGGCCAGCGCCTTCTTCGGTACCGTATCCAAAGCGCTGATGGGAGATTTGACACCGGAGGACAAGCGGTTTCGCGTCTTCGCCAACCGGTATTTGGCGATCAACCTGGGCTTCTCCATCGGGCCGATGCTGGGGGCTTTTCTCGGAATCGCGGGCAGCGGCTTCACGTTTGTGCTGACTGCCATGACCTATTTGCTGTTCGCCATATTGCTCTCGTATGTTTGCAAAAAGTACCGGGTAGGGGACGCGCCCGGCCAGTTGGCGGAAAAACCGCAAGTTGCAAAGATGTGGCAGGTGCTTGGCCGCGATGTCGTCCTGCTGATGTTTGTGCTCGGAGGCGTACTCTTGGTTACGGTACATGGCCAGATGTCCGTCACACTCTCTCAGTATCTGCAGCAGAACATCAAGGAGGGCGTGGCTTTATTCAGCGTGATGATGAGCGTCAACGGAGTGACTGTTCTGCTGCTGCAGGCCCCTTTGACCAGATGGGCAGAGCGCTTAACGCTGTTTCGCCGGATGGTCGGGGGAGTGCTCTTGATGGCTGCAGGCGAGGTTGGCTTTGCCTTTTCCCAGGAATGGAGCTCATTCATCATTGCGATGATTGTATTTACTCTTGGTGAAATACTGATCGTTCCAGCAGAATACGCCCAGATCGATCAGATTTCTCCCGCACACATGAGGGGAACCTATTATGGAGCGCAAAGCTTTAGTGAGTTGGGCAATTTTTTGGGCCCGTGGGCCGGCGGCATGATTTTATCCTCTTATGGGGGACCGGTCATGTTCCTCGTCATGGCGGCACTCGCCGTCATCAGTCTCGTGTTTTACGGAGTGGGGCGCAGTCTTTACGAAAAGAAGCAACGCAGGTTGGCCAGTCCAGTATCTGCAGGCTGAGCCGGACGAACGATGCCAACGTGAGATATTGGTGTAATATCGTATGCAGTGCCAAATAGATTACGAACGCAGTACGGTATGCAGAGTCGAAGCCGAATCAGAGCCATATGCAGCACCGAATCCGTTACGAAAGCCCGGACTTTTTCTGTTCGGGTTTTTCCTGTTTGTCCGACAGGGAGCATAGAGTAGTAGAAAAAGAGAAAAGGAGGTCGCAAAGATGCAGAAACGGATGGAGGAAGACGACACAGCAGCCGTTTCTTGGGGAAAGGGGATCGAGCAGGCGTCGTTTCTATTTTTGCGGTTCGTAACCGGACTGATATTCTGGGCGCATGGCCTTGCGAAGCTGAAAAAGGGGATGGAGCCGGTCGGAGAATCGTTTGTCAGCTACGGTTTGCCGGAATGGCTGGCTTATCCTGTTCTGGCCGTGGAACTGCTCGGAGGAATGGCGTTGATCCTCGGTATCGCCACCCGCTATGCGGCATGGGCGCTGGCAGCCATCATGATCGGTGCCATTGTTACGGTAAAATGGCAAAACGGCTTGATAGGAAGCGGAGGCAAAAGCGGGTATGAGCTTGATCTGGTGCTGCTGGCGTCAACTCTCTACCTGGGTGGTCGAAGGCAGAAGCCGCGGATAGCAACGGACTAATGAGTCGTTTTCTGGCAACAGCTTTTATCGTTTCAAAGGCCTCCCGACTGTTCTGCGACTTGGATTGGGATGTGCATGAAGACGCGAAAAAACCGCCAACGTGTAGCGGTTTTTATCGGTACATCGGCTGCTCCCACCATCCGAGCGAAACGATCAAATCGACAGCTTCTCCCTCCCCGGGAAAATAAAATAGCAGAGCTGTACCGGGACCCAGTATCCAATGGCCGGTTTTTTCGGCGGCGACGGATGAGCTGGGAGAGACGACCCGCGTAGCCGAGGCAGTGCCGTTCATGGGAAGCGGGCCGGTATCGTAGACGATCTGACCTTGGGGCTGTGGACAGGGGGAGAGCTGCACAAATCCGGGTGTGACGAACTGGGATACGGTAGGATTGCCGAGAGAAGCGGCTTTGCCGAACCAAAGCTGTGCTTCAGCCGGATAGGCGGCAGAGCGGTTCGTGATTACATACTCATTTACGAACAGATGGACTTCAGAGCGGAGCGGATTGACCAGCGCCGCCCAGGCAGAAGTGCCGCCCCCCGCTGTCAATGGTTCGGTCTGGCCGAGGTAGTATTTGCATTGCATGGCCATGGCCATGGGCAAAGGGATGCCAACGTTCGCATCGGGATGTTCTTCGGCTGTCTGTCCTGGATAGGGGTAAAAGCCCATTTGCATGTACATATCTGTCATGCCGTAAAAGTAAGGCGGCTGATGAGAAAACGGGTGTTTTGCCATCCGGTTCGCTCCTTCGGGGAAACTCACCTACAGGATATGGCAAAGGCCCGGGTGCCGTGCTAGGCATTTTCGCTGAAGATGTCAATTCCGCGTCTGCTCAAAATCGCGGCAGCCTGGCGAACAGGGAGGCGCGGCAGTCCGAATTCTGTTGCAGAATGGAAAACGGCTTCTCCGTCGAAGAAGAAGCCGCATGGTGTAAAGACAATGAGTAGGTTAAGAAGCTGTTTTCCACGCCTGGATGGCAAGCAGCGCCCAGCCGACCAGGAAAAGCACGCCCCCGAACGGGGTAATCGCACCCAGCACCTTGATGTTGGTCAAGCTGAGGGCATAGAGACTGCCGGAAAACAGGACAATGCCGAAAAAGAAGCACCAGCCTGCCCAGGTCAATGTGGAGGAACCGGGGAAAAACTTGATGAGCAAGGCAACCGCGATCAAGGCGAGAGCATGTGTGGCCTGGTAGGTAACGCCGGTCTGAAAGACGCCCAGCAAATACTCATCCAGCTTTTGCTTCAAGCCATGGGCTGCAAACGCGCCGAGTGCAACGGACAAAAAACCGTTGATCGCGCCAAGCAATAAGAAGGTACGCAACGTATATCGCTCCTTTGAAGAGGAAATGGTCAATTCAACTGACTCGCTGCTTCTATTGTACCTTACAGGAAGAGCAATGCCCAATTGCAAATTGATGAACACGCCTTGTACTTCTGTCTAAACCGCTTGGCCACCTCTCGCATAGGGTGTAGTAAATCCAGCAGAAGTTAGAGCTGGGTGAACGGGAGGTGACGCACAGATGAACAAATGGCTCTCGCTTCTTGGCGGCTTGGTCGGAGGCTATGCTTTTCTGAAAACGCCTCTGGAAGGTTCCTTCCTCTCCGGCCTGGATCCCGTCGTGGATGGTCTGGGGATTATCACGATGCTGGTATTTTCCGCTGCACTTATTTATACGGGTGTACGCGACTGTGAATGCTAATCTAATAATTGACCACCTAGTGGTACATCGCTCATAAAAAAGTTGACCACCTGAGCACCTCTTTCCTGTATCTTGTAGTTGTCTAGACAACAAGATATAGGAGGAAAGGAAATGCTTCAGATGGCTAATTATGAGTTTATCAGGAAACAACACTTTCTGCTAGGGAAGTCGATTCGTCAAATTTCTCGCGAAACTGGCTACTCGCGTCAAGTGATACGAAAAGCCTTGACATCAACGGAAATCCCTGTATACCAGCTTTCAAAACCGAAGCCGAAGCCAGTCATTGATTTTGTCAAGCCCATCATCTTGGAATGGCTGCGTCAAGATGAACAGGCTCCCCCGAAGCAGCGTCATACTGCCAAACGTATTTACCAGAGACTCGTTGACGAACATGGATTCACCGGCGGTGAATCTACTGTACGACGCTACGTCAGAGAGTTGCGGGTTTCTCCTCCTAAAGCATTTGTCCCTCTTGATTTCCCGCCAGGGCGATTTGCCCAATTTGACTGGGGTGAGGTTACGGTTCATTTACAAGGGAAACAAGTGAAGGTTCAAGTCTTTTGTATGCGTTGCACATACAGCAGAAAGATTTTCATCAAGACATTTGCTCATCAGAAGCAAGAGGCTCTTCTCCAAGGTCATGTAGATGCTTTTGAATTTTTCGGTGCTGTTCCCCAAGTCATCACATACGACAACCTGACAACAGCCGTTAAGAAGGTATTGGAAGGCAAAAATCGCGAGGAACAAGAGCGATTTATTCAGCTACGTGCCCACTACCTGTTTGAAAGCTATTTCTGTGATCCGGGAAAAGGGCATCAAAAAGGCCAAGTGGAAAACCTCGTACAGTTTGCCCAGAGGCAATTTTTTGCACCTGTTCCTAGTGTTTCTTCTCTGGAGGAGCTAAATCAAATCCTCCTCGAAAAATGTATCTCTTACGAGAATACAACCGTTCCCCGGTCTTCCCTAACGGTTGGAGAAGCATTTGTTCAAGAGTTGCCCATCATGCTTCCATTGCCTCCACGGCCATTGGATTGTTTCCGTGTTGTACCCGTGAAAAGCAATACGCTATCCATGATCCACATTGAAAAAAATGCCTATTCCGTCCCGGTTTCCTATGCATCGACCCAACTTATTTGCCGAGTATTTGCTGAAAAAATTGAGGTGTATCACGGAAAAAGCCTGATTGCGACGCATGAGCGGTGCTTGGAAAAAGGAAAGGAGATTTTGCAATACGATCATTATCTGGATTTACTTCTTATTCGCCCAGGAGCAGTTCTTTATGCTAGACCATTGCATCAGGCAGGATTACCCGCCATTTACCAAAAGTTCTTGGACAAGTGCCGTAACCGACCAGGAGGGATGAAGGAGTTCGTTCGACTCTTGCTTTTGCACCGTGAATTCGATACTTCTCTCGTCGAAGAAGCACTGGGGGAGGCCTGCCAAAAAGGGATGTTCCAGTATGATGCCGTAAGGCAATTATTGTTTCAGCGAACATTGCCGGAACACCGTTTGCCCCAACTCTCGTTGGCGGAGGATAGCTCTGTTCCACGTATTCAGGTAAAGGCCCCAGATCTTAGCCAGTACAATCGTTTGTTACAGAAAAGGAGTGTGGTTCATTGAGTACGAGTTTCCTGCTTGAAACCTACGCGAAACGCCTTCGCTTACCTGCGATTAAACGTGTCTATAAGGAAATCGCCCATGATGCTGCTGAACGGCAAATTCCCTACGAGGAGTTCCTCTTAGCCCTACTAGAGCAAGAAGTTCAGCAAAGGGATGCTAACCAAATCGCGAGTCGCATCAAGCACGCCAAATTCCCTTCTATGAAAACGCTCGATCAATTTGAATTCTCGGCGATTCCGTCCCTCAATAAGCCCAAATTGCTTCAACTGGCTCGTTGTGAGTACATCGAAAAGGCAGAGAACATCATGTTTATCGGAAACTCTGGCACTGGCAAAACTCATCTCTCCATTGCACTCGGGAAGGAAGCTTGCCATCATGGCTATTCCGTTCAGTTTTGGACTGCCGCTAAAATATGTAACGAGCTTATGGAAGCTCAGTCCCAAAAGCGAATCCTCCAGCTAGAGAGGCAATGGTTGAAAACAGATTTGATTATTTTGGATGAAGTCGGGTTTGTCCCTCTGAGTCGGACCGGGGCGGAGTTATTATTCCAATTTTGTGCGGCCCGCTATGAGAAAGGAAGCATGATCATTACCAGTAATCTGGAATTTACGGAATGGACACAGATTTTCAAAGATGAGCAAATGACGTCAGCCCTGGTTGATCGGCTTACCCATCGTGCCCATATCTTTGCAATGAATGGAGACAGCTATCGCTTTAAGCAGAGCATTCAAAGATCGTGATCATGAAAAAGTTACCCACCCGACGGGTGGATTGATTTTTGCCATGGTGGTCAATTTTTTGATGAGCACGGTGGTCAACATTTTGATTGACATTCACACGCGACATGATCCAGAAGTAAATGCAACAAAATAGGATACGGATTTCAGTGACGATGGCGGCGTCCGGGGAAGGGACGCCTTTTTTCTGTGGGGGATGGGGAGGAGTTTTCTAATTTTTTTATTCTTACGATTGACAAAACTTAACAAAAAATAGATAATTGGATTTAATAGGAATATATAATAAAAACAGGTTATGATCACAATATTTTCCGTTTTTATAATTGAAAAAGAAAGATTCCTAGGTAGGCCGCGGTTACGCTTACCAAGTCAGAGGTGGCTATATATGAGGAAATATAAGTTGGTATTGTTGATAGGTGGATATATATCAGCATTTATTATAGGTGGATATACTTATGGAATTGTTACAAAAGCCCAAATGGTTAATGCTGGGGATGTTTTGACAGAGGAAAGCAGGGAAAAATTCCAAAGTATGACAAAGGAAATGGAAGAGAATTTCAAACCAGACAATTATGAAGAACTATTAAAAGGAAACGATAACATATTAACTGTTCCAGATACTATTCTAGGTCCACAGCAAGAGGATATCACTAAATCTATTTTTGGAAGACAAAAAAACTATATTTATAAAAACAAAACAAATGGAACTATTGTACTTCTAAGCATTAGTTCCCGCCTTGGATCTCAGCACCAACAGTGGCAGCATAGTATCTACTATAGCAATGCCAGATATAATTCGCTTGATAATGAACTTAAGGAATATTATTCCGATATTTATCCCTCTATTAATGTATATCAATATAGTTTTGAAAAAAAAGGATATAGCATAAGCTGTACACTTTTTGCTAATGCTGACTTTGATGAAGGTTCCAACTCTTTAGTAGATTTTGTAACTCAGTTAGATACTTTCTTAAATGGAAGTTTCTAAATATTAGAGAGAAAGGGAGAATTCAATTGTTTAAAGTAAAGAAAAAAGCAGTTCTCAGTAGTTTATTGTCTGTTACTTTTGCCTTGGGTATTTTCGCTTCTGGTACAAACGTATTCGCAAAAGATATTGATCGTGAAGTTGGGTCCTACTCAGTAGGACATCTAAACTACGATTCAGGAAGTAAGCTTCCAAGTTTTGAAAAATCAAATTCGGTACAACCTGCTTCCTCGACTATAGTATATAAGCAAGATGGATTTGTACGCGGTTCAATAAGAGCTAAACAAAATGGTTATGATAGGGAGTATTTTTTAGTTCATAAAGCTGACGTAGAAGTGGCAAGAGGGACAAAGATAAATTATAAATTCCTCCAAACTATAAAGAAGATCAATGAAACTTCGCATTCAATAGATACAGGAGCAAGAGTACAAGGAGGATACAAGTTTCTTACTGAAATAGAGGGGCACTTTGACTACAACTATGTGACCTCGGAAACAATTGAATACACTAAAGGTACGGAAACAAGTGTTTCAGTAGACGAAGTAGGTGATTATACTATTTATTTTTATGCTCAAGCTAAAAGATATGATGTTTATGGAAAGTGGTTGGGTTATACAATAGATGATCGTACTGAGCGACCATTAGACCGATATGTTGGTGAAGTTTATGAAGCTACAACTTATGAAACGATTAGGGCAAAAAAGAATAGATGAGTAATGAAACGATAATTACGTAAAATTTTTTTCTAACATTTTAATAGATCCAGCTTCGTATATAACCCGTATGTCAACTGCAAATGAAAATTCCCCATTATCTGCACTCGAATTTTCCCCATTATAGGCAATAGGTTTGTCTGAATGATGCCCCCTCTGAGGGGGGCGGGTGGCGACCAAAATTCCGTTTATTCTGTTTTATCTTCGGTTGACTCGGGTCGAAAGAAACCTGCTTTTTTCTTCTCCTTTATGCGATAACTTTCCCCTTTAATGTTGATCGTGTGGGAGTGATGCAATAATCGATCAAGGATGGCTGTAGCAAGTACTGTATCCCCAAATATCTCTCCCCACGAACCATAGGATTTGTTCGAAGTAAGGATAATTGAGCCGGATTCATAACGTTCTGATACAATTTGAAAGAAAAAGTGAGCTGCGGTTTCATCCATTTTGCGATATCCAATTTCATCAATGATGAGTACATTCGGTTTTATAAATGCTCGCATTTTTTGTTTGATGCTATTGTTTTGATGAGCAATCTGGAGCGTCTGAACCAAATCATGAGCAGTTGTAAAGTAAACCGTCAACCCTTGTTTGATAGCTTCGAGAGCCAAAGCAACAGACAAGTGAGTCTTGCCGACCCCTGGCGGACCAAGTAAAATGAGATTCTCTTGTTGTTGTACAAACCGGAGGGTTGCCAAATCACGAATCCGTCTTTCATCAATGGAGGGCTGGAAACTGAAATCGAATTGCTCCAACGTTTTATGGTAGGGTAAATGAGCCAATCGCGTTTTCATGCGGATAAACCGATCCCTCTTGGCCATGATTTCTTCTTGCAAAAGCTTGTCCAAGAACTCCAAATACGATATATTCTGAGCAGCAGCTTCTTCTGCGTGGTGGTGAATAATTTCCGGGATTCGTACCCATCCCATCTGTACAAAGGCTTCTTCTAAACGGGCCTGGAGTATCATTGTACGATTACCTCCTCGTCAGCAAACTGCTCATAGACAGACAAATCACGTTCCACCACTTCGGGGCTTGGATTGGGAACCAAACGCGGCATAGGTTGGGGAGCCTTCGCGCCAATTTGGTTTTGAATCCCCTCGAAGTGTTTTTTATTGGTTATGACTTGCTTGGTACGAGTAGCTTTAGGATGTTCAGCGATGATCATGTTGCCCTGATAGATCCGGATATGGCCATTCTGGAGATCTTGTACTTCTACCGTATGACCTACATAAACATAGGGGACTGAATACCGGCTTCCTCCGTAAGAAACGAGTGAATCATTCGATACTCTTCGAGTATGGCGTTCTACCTCTTCGAATGGGATCGGGTTAAGTGGCTTCAACTGTTCGTGTTTCCATCGATCTACTGGTTTTTCATGCGTGGTGCCGTGTACCCGTACATTAGCCACCGTATCCAACCAATGACGTACTTGCTGATTCAAGTCACGAAGGCTGGTAAACGTCTGCACCCGAGGCCAAAAGTTCTTGCGAACATATCCTACTCCATTTTCCACTTTCCCTTTTGTTCGTGCACGGTAGGGAGCGCAGCGTCGCAGCGTAAGACCGTGATGGCTTGCAAACTGGGAAAATCGTTCATTCCACAATACATGCCCTTGATCGTCGTAACCGACAATGACGGTTTTCATATTGTCATACAAGCATGTTTCCGGTCTGCCGCCAAAGTATTGCATGGCACGCAAGTGGCAGCCGATGAGGGTATCAAGCCGTTCATTCTCTGTAAATTCCACATACAACATTCTCGAGTATCCCAAAACCATGACAAAGGCGTACAGCCGTTTATATCCACCATTCCACTCTACCTTAAAATGTCCCCAGTCTACTTGCGCTTGCTTTCCGGGTGCCGTTTCATAACGGAGCGTTGCCTTGGTCTTAACAACCGGGCGCAATGGTTCCATGAATGAGCGAAGGAGCCGAATTTGCCCTGGATAACCTTGGGCTTTGATCTCATCAAACAAAACGACAGCATTGAAGCAGCCTTCTTCCATTCTCGCTTTGATATAGGGTTTAAATGGATCGAGAATGCTTGTTTTTTTAACAGATCGTTGGTATTTCGAAGGCTCATCCTTTTTCAGCCACTTACGAATTGTTTTTCGATCCCTCCCTAATGAATCAGCAATTTGTGTGATATTCATTCCTCTTTGTCTCATGTCTTTGATCAAGTAAAACTCCCCATTCTTAAGCATATTTTCTCTCCTCCAGGGAGAGATTTTCTGCCGAAAGTGGGGAATTTTCAAGTGCCGTTATTGAGGATTTTAACAGTGCCGTTCACACGTAAGATAACCACTAAAAAAAGTGACCTCTTGCGGGTTATTTGTTTTTTAAAAAGATTGATGGTTATGCCGAGAAGAGTATCATTCAGAGTATAAAAATGTTATTACCGAATGAAGCAGGTTGGAGATCCAGATAACGAGATAAAATATTATCTTCGCGGACAATAGGTTCATGCTACTTTTTAATTTTACAAAGAGATTCTAAGAGGTCTTTTTCATGGTCCTTCTCTACATTAAAGTTGGGAACGACTCCTGAACTGTTTTTGGCAAGTAAGAAATGTAGCAAATGGCAATTAAAAATGTACCACTTGCCAACCCCTAAATTATTTACCGTGTAATAGCGATTCTTTGTATCGATGGCTTTCGCCATTGAAGACGATCAAATGAGAGTGATGAATCAAGCGATCAATAACTGCCTCTGTTAAAATTGGATCACCAAATATATGATTCCATTGGCCAAACTGTAGATTGGTCGTGATAATAATACTTTTTCTTTCGTAGCACATGGAGATAATCTGAAATAGCAGTTCTGCACCTTGTTTATGCAGAGGAATATACCCCAGTTCGTCGAGTATTAACAGATCTAGCTTCTCAATATGGTTAAAGAATCGGCTCAACGAGCCAGTCTCGTGAGCGTCTAGCAGCCGATTGACTAATCCAGCGACAGTAAAGAACTTTATCTTTTTCCCTTGCTGCTGAATGGCATTTAAGCCAATCAGAGTGGATAAGTACGTTTTCCCCGTTCCCACACCGCCATAAAAGATCAGATTTTCTTTCTCCTCTATAAATCCACCATGAAGGATATGATCCTGCGTGAGACCTTGTCCCATCTGAATATGACCCCATTCAAATGGCTTTCCTGTTACTCTTGGCAAGGAAGATTGTTTAAAGAGCAGATTGATTTTCCGTACTTCTCGTTGTTGTATCTCGTTTTCTAGTATTTTGAGTAAGTACTCTTCATTTGTAGTAGCTTCAACCTCATGGAAATGTTGCCGAACCCAACTCAACTTGAGACGCTTTGAATATTCTTTTATCAATGCATCCACTAGTGATGACCTCCCGTTCCCTTAAAAAATTCATTGTAATGGGCTAATCCTCTAGTGGCTGTTGGAACGGCAGGAACAAAACCTTTCGGTTGGATGGTATCCCTTTGTCCACGGCCATTCATGAGTTGATAATAGATCTGCTTAATAGAATCAACGGCTGGGTGACCATTCTCAGAGGCAAGCTGCAAAGCTTGCGTGGGTATTTTCATATCATCGTTTTTTAAAATGACGGATAGTAGCTGGAGAGCTTCTTGCTTCTCTGGGACCGTGCAATTCGAGAGATAGACTTGCCATTCGATTGGCAATTGTTCATAAAAACTTGTGTATTTAATAGCAGTTGGCCGTTTTGCCATCAATATCAAATATGGCTGCCAAATCACTGATTTTGGCTCTTTGCCATACAGCCTGGGATGCTGTACGATCAGCTCATATTCTTCAGTTAAAATATCGACTCGGTCAAATGAGATCTTTGCCAAAACCATACATTTGGCAAAACGGGGAGACGTTGAGTAGAGTTTATTTTCGACTCGGATATATCCGTATTTATCCGCTTTTACTCGTTCATATCGGATACAATCAAACTCTTTGGCAGGTAATTGAAGAAGGTGTTCCTTGTCTGCCAAATATAGTTCGGAAAGCATGGTTTCTTTCACATAATGAGGTCTCTCCCGATCTTTCTCGGCTTTTTTCCAAAGGGTTTCGTTTAGCTGATCAAGATTGTGTATCTGCAACTCAGGAAGCAGGAAGTTGTTGCGAACGTACTTGACCATCGCCTCTACGTGCCCTTTTTCATTGCCACTACCGGGATTGCAAAACTCGTATTCAAAGTCATAATGAAAAACGAAGTTTTGAAATTCCTCCGTCAGTTCACGCTGACCATTTGGCATGATCTTTTTCACCGCTGGTGATAAATTATCAAATCGAATGACCTTTGGAACTCCACCTATATAGTGAAAGATACGCTTTAATCCCTCCAGAAAGCATTCTCGATTCTGAGACTGGAAAACTTGAAAGTAGAACGTGTTGCTATAAGGAAACGAGAGAACGAGGAATGGCAAGGTAACACTTTCTCCCTGATATTTGAATGGTGCTTCTCCAAAATCAACTTGAGCTGATCCAGGTCTCGTTTCCAATGGCAATGCCGCAGCATCACTTGTCTCCGCTAACTGGTGCTTACGTTGGGAAACATATTGTCTGACAGAGCGAGATGATCCTGTAAATTGGTATTCCTCCACTAATTGCGTGAACAAGCGTTGTGCTGTTCTTCGGAACTTCTTTTTCTTGTTCAAGTCCTCTTTGATCCATTGATCAAGAATAGGTTTAACGGGCTCCATGACTCTAGCTTTTCGAATTTGCTTGGGCTTTTCTTGTAGATTGAAATCATCCATTTCTGCATACTTCTGAACCGTCCTTGAATCACGATTCATTTGTTTGGCAATCTTGCTATAAGCTCGCCCTTTTTTGTTTGCCTCATGCCTGATATAATTAATTTCTGCCACTGCTAACATCTCCTAACTTTATACCTCCCGTCGTCTGTAATGCCCAACAGGAGTGTATTTTGATAAGGGGATGTTGGCAAGTGGTTTTTTAATTTATGCAGCCCCTACGGGTCTGCATAAATTAACTGCCATAACCTACATTTTTAGTCTGCCATAAACAGGTAGAGGCTCATCTCAAATGCTCTACATTGATGACGGACATCTTACTGGAAATGGACGGGTTGCGTCAATTAGGTCTGTCAAGATTTTCGAGTAAACTCAATCAACCTAAATATATGAAAAGGTTTCATCCCCCTAATAATTTTCTGATTTTTCTCTTCCAATTAGGGTCATAGGTTCGCTTTACCTACGCCTTTGACTCGATTGGTTCTAAGGGAGAACTTCTAATTAGGGAATGAAACCTTATATACTGGTATGTTTGATTTTACATAAATTTATTTACAGACCCTGAATCTTCGACCATTTTCCACGGAATGATATTCCTTCCCCCTGTTCAGAAGATAGAATCTGAAGTTGTAGTAAACAGATGATAAAATTCAAAATGAATGTTTATTGTTTATTTTACAATGCTTATCAAAGTAAACTGTACGATAGCTCAAAGTGTACTTCGAGAACTATTTAATCTTTTGTTTTATTCGTCTTAATAAAATTACTTGACCACTAAATAAGAATACTAGAACGGCACATGAGCCAATTAACACAACCTCCGCCATTTGGCAGTACACCTCTCATTTCCTATAATTAACATAGATTTAAGAGAAGAAACCCTGATTGTATTGTTTCTACATTCACAAACTACGATGGAAATTGATCTTCGTCTTCACTATTTTCCTTCTTTTCTTTATTTGTTTTTAAGTGTAAGTCAAGAATATTTTTTACTCTAACTTGCAAGTCCACATGGTTACATGTGACTACTAGAACTAAAAAGCAGACGATAACGGCGAGCACATTTATCAAATCAGATGGTATCATAGTTGAATTTCTCCCTGGCGGATGGCTTCAATCATAGCGGCTTTCATTTCTTGAATAGATTCTTCTCTAGGTAATTTAATAAAGTTTGCAAGGTATTCCATATCAGGGAGTAGAAAGTCAATAACTTCCATCATAGCTTGGTTATCACCTGCCATTGCAAGTTTAAAAGTCATGTAAAAGGAGTCATTTTTTCTTTGAGTATTCGAAGGTATTTGTTTTTGCATTTGTTCACTCCTTGTCTCGAGATTTTTAATTTTTTTGCTACTTCTTCTTCTGTTTGTCCGTCGATGACAATACTACAAATGATAAAACGAGCTTTTTCTGGTATTTGAGAGAGTACTTCTTCGATATAGAGCTTTGAGACGGTATGAGAAGTGATATCTTCACCATATATTTCATCTATCATGCGAGTGTGGCGGTATACATTTCTTTTAGCAGAATATTGCAAGCGCCAAGCGACACGTTTTAAAAAATTTCGACATTCTTTTTTTATGATTTCATCTCTCAACAGTCTCACCTTCTTACCTTTTAAAATAAGCTGATGGAAATGTGGAAATGGCCAAGGGGGAGGAATATAGCCCTAGTCTAAGACTATCTATTAACAAGGAAATCCAATTGTTTAAATTGCAACCTTATTCCTAGGAAAACATAGGTTATTTTTTATTAATTTATATTAGATGTCGAAATTTGTAAAAATCACGAATGCTTACATAACGTAATTCGACAAATAAATTATTGATAAGTGTCTAACATGAGGTAAAAAAGGGAGGCGAATTATCATGATTGAACGTATGTATGAACATACCCAGCATGTTCCTAGGAATGTATTTTGAAAGGGTCGTTTAGTTTGCTGATCGTGGACGGATGGCGGATATTACCAGGGGTTATTCTGTATATTTCATTATAAAGGAGGTGGAAGTGATACTTTTTCAGGAGGACGATGGGATGAAATCTAAGTATTAGTTAGTAGGATGGGAATTTGTAGAAAAAAATAATTGTAAAAAAGCAACTTATTGATTCATTTTGCGTTTAATAATTAAGGAGGTAATTACCTATAGAGGAAAAAGGAGGAGGAACATGAGCTTCAAGCGAATTGTAGGGTGTCTGAGCATTCTCGTCTTACTCATGTGGAGTGTGACTGACAGTTCGTGCAGCTTTGCTTCAGAACATCCTGAACCTGTTATTGAGCATATGGTAACATTGGTAAAAAGTCCTGAGAAAATACTCGTTAGAGAAAGTTGGTATCATACACAAAGTAAGAATGAGCGCCATGACGAATTCGAATATTCCTTTGCTGACAGTGAAGAAATTGGGATGGGACGGACAATCGTAAAAGAGCAAGGGAAACAGATTTATAGGATTAGTAAAAAACAGGATAAAGTTACTGAGGATACCGGAACGGGACCGTATTATACAACAATATCTCCGGGCAAAACTTTGTTCCAATCCACGACAGATGCCTATCGGACAACGGATTGGACTTCGGCTGGTACTGTACAAATCGACGGGGAACGGGTGGAAAAAATGATAAGAGAAGTACGGGACCCAGTGGCCTCTTATACGGAAATTGTTTATTTGAAACAAACGACCGGCTTGCCTGTTGTTAAAGAGTATTACAAGGGTAGAGACTTAAAAAAACCGCTGATTGCGGAGGCGTTCTTTTTTGAAAAGGTAGACGATCCAGCAGGTGCCTTATTCACGATTCCGGATCCCCAAAAGCATAAACAAATTATCAAACATGTGACACAGATAACAAAAAGTTCAAATATTATTTCCTTTTCAAAAAGCTGGCAACATCCACAAAATGGCGATGAGCGGTATGAATTTTTTAATTATGACTTTTCATTCAAAGAGGGTGTAAGTCAGCAATGGATCGTAAATAAACAAGGAACGAAGTTTTTTCATAAGAGAAAGGAAGGAGGAGAAGTTACTGTAAATACGGAGAGGAAGCCAGGGAATTTTATTCCTGCAGGACTATCTTTGTTTCAAAATCAAGGCGGGAGGGAATGGGAATTTGTAGGAACTGTAAATTATAACAGGAAGATGACACAAGTGTACAAGCAAGTAGATACTGAACCAAAAGGCACTACCACGATATTCGCTTACGTTGATCGAAAAACAGGCCTTCCGATGAAGGAAGAGATATTTTGGACATATTGGGACGAAGAATATTATGCTATTCCTAAAAAAGAACCCCAATCTACTAGCATTTATTTTTTTGAGAACGTCCAAGATCCAACCGGAACGTTGTTCAGTATCCCTAAAAAATAAAAGACTGTGTATAAAATAATAACTGTACTTTGTACCTACGTAGATTTAATAAAAGGTTTCATCCCCGAAGGATGGTTCTCTCCCGAACATTAGTCGCAAGCCGCTTTAATTAGCGTCTGTGACTATATTGTGTCAAGGGAAGATATTCCGCTAAGGGGATGAAACCTTGTTAGATTTAAGCTACTTGGTTTTATGAGATGTTTTCGAGATATTATTAGATACCATATATAAGCCACGAATGTCTTCGTTTTCGCCAAATATTTGGAGGCGGTATCTTAAATAGTGGATTAGAGATTATTATCCAACAACGTTTTACCAATCTTTTCTTTTATCATAGAAATCTTTTATTTTTTTTATTAGACTATCGCCGTTTGATTTTTCAGAGAGAACACTTGAAAGTTGACCTGCATAAAAAGTAATAGGTGTACGCGAGTCAGGGTGGAGGAGTCTACTGAAACGTCGTTCACAATAATCGTAACGTTCAGCGTATGCGCTGTTAGAAAAATATTTATCGTTAATCTCCATTACGACTCCAATATCTGCGGTAGCATTAGCTTTTCTTCCACCAGCTACAGGATCACCATCCAGATCAACAATTTCGCCATCTTGATCCAAATATTCATTTGTAACTGAATCTAGAACAGCATTCACGTTTTCCTTTTCTGATGGTTGGAAGTAGTAGGAAGGCTGGATCAAGATGTAGTCGAAAATATTGGTTCTATTAGCGACAACACCCAGATTATGAATAATCTTTAGTTTGTTTTCATTAAATCCATAGTAAGGGCACCACATAAACTCATTTCCATAATGGTCATCTAAATCGCGAATATAGTACGATATGTCATTCATTAATCTGACGCTAGAATTGGACGTTGGTGAAGTTTCACTAATTTTTTCATAAACTGGATGTACAGTTTCCATCGAGTAATAAAAACCCCTAACGTCTTCCCAACGACCAATTGATTCAAGACTTTCTCGTACACCATCAATATAATTTCTGTAGTACTTGTACAGATGCCTTTCATAGTTGATCGTCCCATGTGTGGCCTCATAATGAGGTAGACCGACCCACACCCAAGGCTGAAAATCGGATTTTGCATATTCCCGGAAAAATGATTCTACTCCGTTAATGCAGAAATCAACGATACTGTTATTATGTCTGGTATCATCGTACCTAAACTTGTCACTTCCTAATCCCACTTCTAAAGTAATCGCATTCAAGCCGGTACCCTCGAGTTTATCAAGGTCTCTTGCACGAATGGGATCATACTGCCTGCCGATATATACTAGCAAATTTCGCATCGCCATTTAATTTTCCCCCTAGTTTTAAAGGTTTAAAAACGACTGTTAGGACCGGTCTTTCCTGTCGCTTCAACTAGCAAGGAAAAAATGACAACGAAAAAGCAACTACAACTCTAAATAATAATTTCGAAGCCTATTCTTTTCGTAAAACAACGAACGAATTACCCACACAAAAATTGCTCAGCAACCCTCATCTAATCCCAAGCACTCCCCATATACATAAGATAAGGACGGAAAGACTTGGGGGGACAACAATGACCAATGAAGAGCGCAAAGAACTTGAGCGTGCCATAGACGAAATTACGGAGATTGCCAAAGGCTTCGGCCTTGATTTTTACCCGATGCGGTACGAAATTTGCCCGGCGGACATCATTTACACGTTCGGCGCGTACGGGATGCCGACCCGTTTCTCGCACTGGAGCTTTGGAAAGTCCTTTTACAAAATGAAGCTGCAGTACGACCTCAACCTGAGCAAAATTTACGAGCTGGTGATCAACTCCAATCCGTGCTACGCCTTTCTTCTTGACGGCAACACCCTGATCCAAAACAAGCTGATCGTCGCCCACGTCCTGGCGCATTGCGACTTTTTCAAAAACAACGCCCGCTTCTCCAACACCAACCGGGACATGGTCGAGAGCATGGCAGCGAGCTCGGAGCGCATCCGCCAATACGAAATCGAGCACGGCAAGGAAGCGGTCGAATCCTTGCTCGATGCTTGCCTGGCCGTTCAGGAGCACATCGACCCGAGCCTCTTGCGTCCCAAGCTGAGATGGAAGCGGGAGGTAGAGGAGGCGGGGAATAAACCGGCAGCCAAAGCGGAGCGCAGCACCCCATACGACGATTTGTGGCGGCTGGACCGTGCAGAAGAGAAGATGGAGCCGGAGAAGCCGGCGCGCAAATTTCCGCCAGAACCGGAGAAAGACCTGCTGCTCTTTCTTATGGAGCATAGCCAGATTCTCGACGATTGGCAGCGTGATGTCCTGACGATCGTCCGGGATGAGATGCTCTATTTCTGGCCGCAGTTGGAGACGAAGATTATGAACGAAGGCTGGGCCTCCTACTGGCACATGCGGATTTTGCGCGAAATGGACCTGACCGAAGCGGAGACGATTGAATTTGCCAAGCTGCATTCCTCTGTCATTCAGCCTTCGCCGACGAGCATTAATCCGTATCATTTGGGGTTGAAAATTTTCGAAGACATTGAACGCCGCTGGGACAATCCGACCAAGGAGGAGCAGGAGCGTTTCGGACGGAAGCCGGGGCAGGGACGCGCCAAAATTTTTGAAGTCCGCGAGCTGGAGTCTGACATCAGCTTTATCCGCAACTACTTGACCAAGGATTTGGTCGGCAAGCTCGATCTGTACATGTTTGGCAAGCAGGGGAACGAGTGGGTCGTGACTGACAAGGCATGGGAGGATGTCCGGGATGGTCTCGCCGTTACCCGCGTCAATGGCGGCTTCCCGTATGTCATGGTCCACGACGGCGACTACCTGCGGGCTGGCGAGCTGTACCTGAAGCACCATTTTGAAGGACTGGAGCTGGATGTCAAATACGTGGAGAAGACGATTCCTTACATTTATCGCATGTGGGGGAAAAATGTCCATCTTGAAACGGTGATCGAGGATCGGCCTGTACAGTTTACGTATGACGGGAAAAAGGTGCATCGGCGGTTTTTGTAAGAGTACGGGAAGATCACAAGAACATTTTTTTCACGGGAAAGCAAAAAGTGCAGATGGGGCGATCAGCCCCTTTTTTTGTTCCAGACAGAATGGACATCAGCCGCACTGCCATCCCATTGTTCTGCTCAAGCCGCAGCTACTGCTTTTTCGTTTAAAGAGAAGCACCTCGAACGCCATCTCCGCTTTTTGTTGCGCAAGCTTGTTTCATGATGCTGCTGACCTGAACAAAATGAATTTACGCTTGTAAAACTTGAAGTCGGCTGTTATATTTACATTTGTAAATAATGGTTTCCAATCGATAGGAGGTGAAGCATATGACCAACATTCCGAGAATATCCGAATCCGAGTGGGAAATCATGAAGGTGATTTGGAAGCAAAGTCCGCTCACCGCGGAGCAAATCGCAGCTCAACTGCCGGCCGAAATCGAATGGAGCGATCAGACGGTTCGCACCTTTCTGAACAGGCTAGTGAAAAAAAAGGCGATCGGATTCGAGAAGGCGGGTAGAAGCTATCTGTACTACCCGGCGGTTACCGAAAAAGAATGCGTCAAAGCGGAAAGCAAATCGTTTGTAAACAGAGTGTTTGGCGGAGCGGCAAAGCTGATGGTGACCAACTTTTTGGAAGAGGGCGATTGGTCCGAGAAGGAGATTGAGCAGCTGCAGAAGATACTTGAGGAAAAAAAGGGAGAAAAACGATAGCGACAGAAGGCGAAATGCCGGAGGCCATCGTTGAGGTACAAACACATGGAGATCCTATGCGACGTTTTTTTATGGTTTTTCGATTCCACACTAGCGGCGAGCGCAGTGGTCCTGCTGGTGATGGCCATTCAAAAATTGTTTCGGCATCGTCTGAGTCCCCGCCTTCAGCATGCGCTGTGGCTGCTCGTGTTGGTCAGACTGCTTTTGCCTGATTTGCCAAGCAGCCCGGCAAGCATATTTAATGTTGCCGCAACGATAAAAAATGCCGTTTCGATGATTCATGTGGAAGGCAGCAGCCTGTCCCATGACATTTCTCGAAACAGCGAAGAGAATAAAATACCACAAAACAATCATAGCACGGCTCTTGAAAAAAATCATGTGCAGCCTGTAGCGATCGCGCTGCAGGATGAAACGCAAGCACGTCAATTCTCGCAGGTTGGCTATCCGCTGGGAGTACAAGTCGTATCGGCGATCTGGTTTGCCGGGGCCATTGTGTTCATAGGCTATTTGTTTGCCTGCCTGTTCCGGTTGAGAAATCGACGCAAAACGCTCACGCCTGTAACAGACCCGCAGATCTTGTCTGTCATGGATGAATGTCAAAGGAAATTCGGTATAAAGAAGCCAATCCCGCTGTACACAGGGGACTATGCAAAAAGCCCGTTTATCGCCGGATTGATTCATCCGTGGATCTTCGTCCCGGAAGCGGTCGTGAAAGAGTTGGCCCCCTCCCAGCTACTACATATTTTGTCACACGAGCTGGCCCACTGCAAAAGAAAAGACATGTGGTGGAATACGCTCAGCAGCTTTGTCCTGGCGATTCACTGGATGAATCCGCTCGTGTGGATCTGTGTAAAAAGAATGAAAGCGGCCAGGGAGATCGCCTGCGATGCCTGCGTTCTGGAGGTTCTCGGAGAACAAGCAGCGACTCCTTATGGCTTGACGATGATTGAATGTTTGAAGCGGTTTGCGTCCAAATCCGCTCAGCCCCAACTGCTGTATTTTTGGGGTACGACCAACAAAAGCGAAATGACAAGGAGAATTACCATGATCAAAGCATATAAAAAGGGAACGTATAAATTGTCGGCTCTGGCGGTTGTCTGTGTAGCCGGTCTCGGTGTAGCGACATTAACAAACGCCGCCGCGCCTGCACCTGCTCCGGCAAGCAGCCCGGCAACCATTGCGGAAACGGGAAAAGAGCGCCTTCTTTTCAATTCTTCTCATCGGAGCTACGGCAGCTTGGAAAAGGCGGTAAAGGTATCGCCCACACCGTTCAAGGTGCCGGACTTGCCGGAGTTAAGCTTGGCCTATGTTACCTTGTATCTGGATGATCAAAAGCTGTCCAAAGTGGATATTGGTTTTAACAAATATGAAGGAAAGAGCCACTACTTATATGATATGGTGATTCTTCCTAGTGGAGCCGAGCATGATGATGCCTTGTTGGAAAATCAGCAATCCCCGGATATCAAGAAAGAAACGCTGAAGCTGAATGGAATGGACATTCTAAAGCTGACACGGGTATCGGACTCGCTGACCGCCTATTTTTGGGAGGACCAAGGCCTTCAATATAAGCTCAGAGAGTTTGATGTTTCTGATGAAGAAATGTTGAAAGTGATTTCCTCGATGAAATTCCCTGACCAAGACATGTTGAAGCAATATGAAAATCAGAAGGGTCAGTTCAAAACAAACGTCTATGACACAGAAGACTTGCGCTATGCGCAGGAGTTGCTCGGATTTACTCCGAAGCTTCCCATGCAATTTCTTGAAATCTTTGAAGCATCTGGAGCTTGGGCGTACTATCGAGATACGGACCGCACATCAATGGGCTTCTTCGTGGAGTTTGCAAGAACCAACAAACCTGGAAAATGGAAAAACAGCTTCTATTTTGATCAGGAAAAAGACACGAGCACGTATGAAGAGATTCAGAAGACGGGCACCTATTTTCACGAAATTATTAATGGCGAAAAAATTGGCTTGAAGACGACTCCTTTGCAAATAGAGGGGAAAAAAGTATTCCGCACAGAAAAATATAAAATAGATGGAAGGTTGAGCTCGCCGGATGAAGTTGACAATGTCAGTTATTTTTGGGTAGAGAACGATCTCGGCTACCAGGTAACCTTCCAGGAAGATCTTCCGCAGCAACAAGAAATTGTCGCTGAGTTGATCAAAGCAAAACCGGTAGATGCCAGCCAATGGAAATAAGTCTTGCTGAGTTTGAGTGTGATCTGATTAGAAAACTAACGCAAGCCCGGAAAAACGGCAGTAGCGAATAAGGGAAAGCGAAACCACTCGGAGTTATCCGAGTGGTTCCTTTCATTTCATTAATTAATTTTGTACGTGTAAATATCATAACCAAAATCAGCAGTATCGTCCTTACCGCCACTGACCTCAATATAGTAAGTTTTGCCTGCCTCTACTGTGGCGTCAAAATACTTAATTGGGTCATTATATTCAATTTTTCCTACTGTTCCAACGCCATCCCCTTTAACAACCATTGAATAAAACTGGAGGGACGAATGGGAAAAATAAAAACGATATTTTCCGGTTGTCGATGGAGTAAATGTATACCAGTCCGCAGCGTCCCCTATCGGGAGTGTCCCGGAGATTTGGTTTCCGTCGCCAATAGAGAAAAAGTTGGCATCGGCCCTTTTATCGTTTGGTTCTCTATCGTAGAAGATTGCTTGTGGCTTAATCACAGAATTCGTCGAAGCTTCATTTGCAGATGCTGCGACAGCTACACTGGATAAAAGTGCAAGACTGAGCATGCTTAGGACGATCTTTTTCATTGAAAATACCTCCTAAAATTTGGTATATACTATTTTTACCATTTACCCACTATATTGTAAATCTTCTTTATTAATTTCATATAATGTTCAATAAAAACCTTTTTAGTATCTTTACAAATTAATCCAATTATTGTAGCGAAAACTCTGCGAGAACCGGGATAATCCAATAGGACGCAACAGATAAAACAAACCCAAACAGCAAAAAAGATAGAATCCCGCCACCTGTTTCAGTAGACTTGATAGGTAGGATGGTATGTAACAAGTCCCGGAGATTTCCGGTCTTGCCTCCGATTTACACTTGCCACACCGGCCCATCCTTGGCAAAGCTACAGATAAACCTTGTAACGGAGAGTACAAACATGATGCAAAAAACAATTGTAGTCGTAGAAGACGAAGAGATCTTACGTGAAATCATCAAGGATTATTTCCTGCATGAAGGCTATCAAGTGCTGGAAGCAGTCGACGGCGAAGAAGCTTTGGCTTTATTCCAGGAACATGACGTTCATCTGATCATTTTGGATATCATGCTGCCGAAAATCGACGGGTGGTCTGTTTGCCAGCGGATTCGCAAAATATCCAACGTTCCGATCATCATGTTGACCGCCCGCTCGGATGAAGATGACACCCTGCTCGGGTTTGAGCTGGGTGCGGATGATTATATTACGAAGCCGTTCAGCCCGCCGATTTTGCTTGCGAGGGCGAAAAGGCTTCTGGAAAGCCGGCAGCTGACGCGAGCTTCAGCCGATGACACTTTATCAGGCAGCGGCATTGTGATGCACCTGCCTTCCCGTACCGTCACGGTGGATGGAAAGAACAGCAGCCTGACGCATACAGAATTTGAAATTCTCGCCTATCTCATGAAAAACAAAGGGATCATCATCAACAGGGAGCAGTTGATCACCAAAATCTGGGGCTATGATTTCGCTGGAGATGACCGCACGGTGAACAGCCATATCCGCAATTTGCGATACAAGCTGGGGGATAAAGCAAAATGTATTGTGACGGTTGTCCGTTCGGGCTATAAATTCGAGGAGCACGCATGAGAACGGGCATCGTATTCAAATTGTTTCTGCTGACAAGCGCCTTGTGCCTGTTCATTTTGGCCGTCATTTTTGTCGGTCAAACCGTATTTTTCAAGCAGTTTTATGTGAATAAAAAAGTGGATAATATTCAGGCAAGCCTCCAAAGCTTTGAAACAGCCTACGCAAATAGCGGCGGCGATACACACGCAATCGACAAGCTGGAGGAAGAGTTTTACCGCAAGCACAATACATGGATTACCACCGTTGACAAGCTGGGCAATTTGAAAGGAACTGACGACTTCTATATCGAGGTCAAACTCGATCCTGATCAAGACCACAGCATCGCAGGGGAGACGATAACCGTTCCGCTGTACAGCCTCGTGGGTGCCGAAGAAATTTCTAAGAAGAATCCTTTTCTTCGCGAAGGGGAGCGTGTGATTCTGAATGGCATCACGGTGGATTCGGCAGCGGTCACGTATCGGGTGGGGCTGGGAAACGGAAATATTGCCTGGGAGAACCAGCAGATGGCCAAGAAAGAGCACGAAATCATTCCGAGCTTTGATAATCCGGCAGAGGAGCATGAAGAATTTCCCTCCTACTTTCTCTATGGCCACATCACCAAGGTCCAACTGCCTGACGGAAACCGCGCCAGCAGATTTGTTTATTCCAACCACTTGTTTATAGACCGGGTCAAAGAATTCCAGGCCAATCTGCTGCTGGGGAAAGAGAAGAAGCAGCCTGTAGGTTTGCAAATGATTGATTATGAGGAAAACGACGTAAAGTACAAAATCATGATCGACCCGATAATCGTCGGCGGAGAACCCGCCTATGTCATCGCGATGACCTCGCTGCAGCCTGTTGACGAGGCCGTACAGATGATCCAGGCGTACTACGTGTATCTGATTCTGTTTGTGATGATCCTGATTCTGTTGCTCTCGTTTTACTACTCCAAACGGATTGCGCGGCCGCTATTGCTCATCAACCGCACGACGAAAAAGATTGCCGCGCTGGACTTCTCGGAGAAAATCTCCATTGCCTCCAAAGACGAGATTGGCGATCTTTCTCAGACAATCAATGAGCTTTCCGATACGCTGCATTCGCACATCAAACAGCTGCGGCAGGACATCGAGAAGGAAAAACAGTTGGAAAACACGAGGAAGGAATTTATCGCGGGCGTCTCGCATGAACTGAAAACGCCGCTGAGCGTGATCAAAAGCTGCATCTCGATTGTCAGGGACGGCGTCGCGAGTCACAAGCGGGAGCATTATCTGGAAGCGATGGAAAATGAAGTGAACCGGATGGACATGCTGATCGTCGATATGCTTGAATTGGCGAAGTTCGAGTCCGGTACGTACAAGCTGAAGCTCGATGCTTTTTTTATTGATACGGTGATCCGGCAAATATGCCAGCAGTTGTCTCTGGAGCTGGACAAAAAGCAGCTGCAGCTTCATACCGATCTGGCTCCGGTCGAAGTCATCGCCAACCAGCATCGCATCGAACAAGTCATCACCAACTTTTTGACAAACGCGATCCGCTACTCGCCGGAGAAGGAGTCGATTTCCATTACGGCTATGGAAGAGGAGGGAAGCGTAAAGGTCTGTGTGGAAAACAAAGGGGTCCATATCGAGAAGCAGCATCTGGAGAAAATCTGGGACCGCTTTTATCGCGGGGAGCCTTCGCGCCAGCGCTCAAAGGGCGGCACCGGGCTGGGACTGGCGATCTGCAAAAAAATATTGGATTTGCACGGTGCAGCTTATGGGGTGGCCAATACAGCGGAGGGCGTATTGTTTTACTTCTATTTGCCGAAAAAAGTGTAGAACTGCAGGTTCTGCACTTTTTTTATTTATCTTGATCTCATCTGCATCTGATCTTTATCTGCCCGGATTACGCTATCTCTTGCAAGCGCAAGGCTTGGAAATACATGTACAAGAGAGGGACATCGATATGACGAAAAAATGGATGACATTTTTGCTCACAGGGGTCGCAGCGGCATCGCTGGCGGCGTGCGGAAGCCAGGAAACGGCAAGCAGCCAGGGAACATCTCTTTCCACTCCCGCAGCGAACCAGCAAGAGCCCGCTGCGAAGCCTTCGTTGCCATCCGTTTTTCAAACGAGCGTATTTTTGGGAGATTCCATTACGGAAGGGCTGTCCTTCCATGATGTTTTGGACGAAGCGAATGTGGCTGCCGGCGCCGGGAAAACGGCCGAGTTTGCTCTGGAGGACATTGACGATCTGGTCAAAAGAAACCCGGAGCATATCTACATCCAGCTAGGGTCGGATGACATCCTCTGGCCGGTAGAGAATCCGGTTGCCTATGCGCTGGATCAATACGCAAAACTGATCGGCCAAATCAAAGAAAAGCTGCCGAATGCAAAAATCTCGATCCTTACCGTCACGCCGGTCACAGCGGAGGCAGAGAAAAAAGAGCCACGCTATAACACGATCGGCGAGTACAATCAGGGACTGAAGGAGCTGGCTGCAAAGGAGCAGGTGGAATATATCGATCTGTCGCCGCTTTTTACAGGTCGATCCGATCTGCATGATGCGGATGGCATTCACTTCAAAGCGGAGTTTTATCCTCTCATGCTGGAGTTTATCAAGAACCGTCAAAAATAGATTCGCTGCCCTGCATTCGGTTCAGGAGGGCTGCAGGGCAGTTCTCTTCCTGAGCGCTCAAACATGCCCGCAGCGTCCAAACATGCTGGGCAACGCCTTATGCGAGCAAGCTTGCCCAAAAACAAAAATTACTCCAGGAGGGGAAAGCCTTGGTATTCAGCAGTCTCTTATTCCTCTTCCTATTTCTCCCTCTGGTGCTGCTTGTTTATTACCTGTCACCGCGCATGCTTCGGAATGGCATCTTGTTTGCGGCAAGTCTGGTGTTTTATGCATGGGGAGAACCCGTATACCTGTTTCTCATGATCTTCTCTACCGCATTTGACTATATGAACGGCCGCATGATCGACAAATACAGAAGCCGCAAGGGCATTGCCAGAGCCATATTCATCGTCTCCATCATATCAAGTCTGGGGGTCCTCGGTTTCTTCAAATACTACGGCTTTCTCGTCGCTGCGATCAATGATCTGTTCGGCCTGAACATCCATGCGGCAGAGCTTCCGCTCCCGGTGGGAATATCCTTTTACACCTTTCAAACGATGTCGTATGTCATTGACGTCTATCTGGGAAAAGTGGCTGTACAGCGAAATTTCATCTCCTTCGGCGCCTATGTGACGATGTTCCCGCAAATGGTCGCAGGGCCGATCGTGAAATACGGCGATATTGCAAAGCAGCTCGCAGCCCGAAAGGTAACCATGGAGCATTTTGGAGAAGGGGCCGAATTGTTTGTCAAAGGGCTGGCAAAAAAGGTGCTTCTGGCCAACAACATCGGACTGCTCTGGACGAATGTGAAAGCGACGCCTGTGGCTGAGCTTACAGTGCTTTCGGCATGGCTGGGTATCATCGCCTTTACCTTCCAGATTTATTTCGACTTCAGCGGCTATTCGGATATGGCCCGAGGCCTAGGGAAAATGCTTGGCTTTGACTTTCTGAAAAATTTCCATTACCCGTACGTGTCCCGAAGCATCACGGAGTTTTGGCGCCGGTGGCACATCTCGCTGGGTAGCTGGTTCCGGGAGTACGTCTACATACCGCTTGGAGGGAATCGGGCGGGGACGGCCAAACAGCTTCGGAATTTGTTCGTCGTTTGGATGTTGACCGGACTATGGCACGGGGCGAACTGGAATTTCATCCTGTGGGGATTGTACTTCGGCTGTTTTCTCGCGCTGGAAAAGCGGTTTCTGCTCGATTGGCTGAAGTATAGGACTCGCTTCGTCGGACATCTGTATACACTGCTGATCGTGATCGTCGGCTGGGTATTTTTCGAGATCGAAGACCTGTCCACCGCGTGGGCATTTATTGGCACGCTGTTTGGACTAGGCGGGCATTCGCTCGTAGATAGCAAAGCGCTATACGATTTATCGACCCATTTCGTCCTGCTGAGCGCATTGGCTATGTGCTCAACCCCGCTTCCCCACAAGGCGTTTTCTGTTCTGCGGGAAAGGCTGAACATCGCCGGAATGCTCATCGGTACCGCTGTCTACGTCGGTCTGCTTTTTCTTTCGACGGCTTATCTGGTCAATGAAACGTACAATCCGTTTCTTTACTTTCGCTTTTAACCGGATGCGGTGGTGTGCATGCAAATCAGCAGGCTTGGCAGGAGGGGGTATTCATGCTGAGAGATGACAAGCTGTCCAAATGGATGCTTGGTTTGGTATTTCTAATGTTTATCGGCGGACTGCTGGTACTGAACACGGGTGCGCCGACACGCGAGTTTTCCGAGTCAGAAAACAGAATGTTGGAGCAGCTTCCGTCCTTTTCACTGGAAAAAGGTATGAATGGAACATTTACTGCCCATTTCGAGAAGTACCTGTCTGACCAGTTTGTTTTTCGAGACTTTTGGATCGGCGTAAAATCGGAAGCGGATCGCTTGATGGGGAAAAAGGAGAGCAACGGGGTTTATGTAGGCAAGGACGGATTTCTGATTCAAAAATTCGGGAAACCGGAGGACGGCGATCTGGAAGAGAAGGCGGAAGCCATAAACGGCTTTGCCAAATCATTGCCGGGGCTCCATACGTACATGATGCTGGTGCCGACTGCAGCCAGCGTGCTGGAAGAAAAGCTGCCTGCCCATGTCACTGGGGACGAAGAACGAACGTACATGGAAAAAGTGAAAGAGGCGCTCAGCAAAGACATTGCCTTTGTGGACGTTTATCCTGCGCTGCGTTCCAAAAAGGAAGAGTATTTGTACTATAAAACGGACCATCACTGGACGACCAGGGGAGCCTACTATGCCTATCAGGAGCTTGGCAAGCAAATGGGCTTTACGCCGAGGATGCAAGCGGATTTTCGGATTGAACGGGCCACTGATGACTTCTATGGCTCGCTTTTTTCCAAAAGCGGATTCAGACATGTGCTCCCTGACAGCATCGACCTGTATCTGCCAAAGGATGATGAAGCGTATAGCGTGGAGTATGCAAGCGAAAAGAGGAGCACCTATTCCCTTTATGAGAGGGAAAACCTGAAGAAAAAAGACAAATACACGGTCTTTTTAAATGGCAACCATCCACTCATTAAAATCACGACTGGTTCCGGGGATGGAAAAAAACTCGTTGTCGTCAAGGACTCATATGCCAACTGCTTTCTGCCCTTTCTGACGGCTCATTTCGAGGAAATATACGTAGTGGACCTCCGGTATTACGAGGATCGCCTGGATGAGCTCATACAGGAAAACCACATAACCGATGTGCTGCTGCTCTATAACGTGAATACGTTTTTGGAAGATCCGTCGATAAAGGAGCTGGCCAGTCAGCGCTGAATCAGGCTGCCGGTGGCCAGCAGGTCGTCCGATCACCGCCATAGAGCGCCGCAGCGTGTAAGTGGAGATAGGAAAGGAGGCCAAGCATGATGCAAAAATGGCTTGGAAAAATAAACGCAGTATTACTCGTTTCGATGATTGCATGTATCGTTGCTCTTTCCGTATTAACCGGCTGTTCCGGACAAAATACGGAAGAGAGTCAGCTTGCAGCGGCAGAAATAGGAGATCGAATCAAACAGGCTGTGCATCTGGATGATATGAAAGCGGGAGACGCGAAAAAGCTTCAAAAGCTGTACAAGCTCGGCGAGGAAGAGGTTGAGGATTTTATCCTGTATACAGCCCCGACGAACGTAAGGGCTGACGAGGTCGCAGTGCTGATCGCAAAGGATGATAGTCAGGCAGAAAGCATCAAGGCAAAAATAGCGGAGCGAATAGAAGAGCAAGGGAAAAAATTCAAAGATTACGTCCCAGATGAGTACTTTTTATTGGAAAAACATGTCTTGAAGACGAAGGGCCGCTACATTCTTTTGGCGGTGTCGAAGGAAGCGGAGAAAATCGAAAGCGCATTTGACGAGGCACTGAAGTGACATAGCAAGAGTGTAGCTTCACTCAAAAAGAGAGCTCCAAATAGAGCTCAAATAGAGCCCCCTGATCAGCCAACTGGAATCATAGGAAAACACAAAGAATCGCCCTCCGGATCGGAGCGGCGCTTTTTGGCCAGATAGCGTGTAACCGATGTTGAAACGATCAAGAGAGCGAATCGAGATTTTTCATCATTTGCTGCAAGACGCGGTCAAAGACGATCAAATCCTCTTCCTTGATATTTTGCAGGGCGATAATTTCCAGATCGTCAGAGGTTTTCTGCCAGGTGGCGAGCATCTCTTTCGCCTGCGGAGTCAGGGAAACTTTGCGTGCCCGTTTATCCTCGCCTTCCTCGCGAATCACCCATCCCAGCTCCTCCAGCCGGGTCAGTGATCTGGTAATTGTGGGGGCTTCCACGTTTAAATAATTGCTGATATCGACCTGGGTCAAGGAGCCTCGCTGATGCAAACACCAGATAATTCCCCACTGTGAGCTGTACAACCCTTGGGTAGACAGCTTTTCATTCAATTTTTTGGTAAATTTCCTAGCCGCCTGGTTTATTTTGTGTCCATATATGTAGTTCAATGGCTATCCTCCTAAAGGTGCTTTTTGGCAGATGATCCTTTTCTTTCATAGACGGAACACCAAGAGGTTGGTAACAATTTTTTTGCTTCCATCTGTTTATGATTTCCAAAAAACGGACTGCTCAGCGGCGCGATGAATCCGTTTTCAAATGTTTACCTAAGTAAATGCAACTACTATTCATCCTACTTGCAGAACGGCTTTAAGTAAATGTATCTTTTGTGAAAATTGTATGGAAATTTCATTTTGGACAGCGTAGGGATTTCCAAGTTTGTTTTATTGGAAAATTACAATAACACCTAAACGTTTGACAGATATTTTTCTTTGGAACTATCATGAACTAGGTAATAATTATCTAGTTAATTTTACACATCAAGGAGGAACTACTGTGGCAGATACAAACTCAAAACAGCCCAAAAGTAGCTCGCGGCGCGAATTCCTCAAGAATTCCGGGATCGCCCTCGGGGGGCTGGTGGTTGGAGGCGTACTGGGTGGTTCGTTGTTCGGAAGCAAGAAAGCGGAAGTAGAGAAGGTTGTCGAGAAATCGGTCAACTACAACCAGGCGCTGATGTTTTTCAATCAGGAGCAATTCCAATTGACGGAAGCGGCTTGCGAGCGCATTTTTCCGCAGGACGAGCACGGCCCCGGCGCAAAAGAGCTGGGCGTAGCCTTCTACATCGACCACCAGTTGGCCAGTCCATGGGGAATCAATGCGAAAGATTACATGACCGGTCCGTTCTACCCGGGAGAACCGACCCAAGGAATGCAAACCTCCCTGAAACGCGCGGAGATTTTCACATTGGGGCTGCAAGGGCTGGCTGACTACAGCAAAAAGAAATACAACAAACGCTTCACTGATTTGACCGAAGCAGAGCAAGACGAGACCTTGAAGGTTTTTGAGGCAGGCAAGGAGTATCAGCTTGCGGGAACTTCGACCACAGGGTTTTTTAGCCTTCTGCGCAGCATGACGATCGAGGGCGTTTACACCGATCCGATGTACGGCGGCAACAAGGACATGCAGGGCTGGAAAATGCGCAATTATCCTGGCAACCAGATGAGTTTCGCCAAAGATATCGAGAAGGACGAATTTATGAAGATTGAGCCTAAAAGTCTTCATGACCACATGGGCCACTGATAACCAGGAAGGGATGACATAAATGAGCAAGAAGCTACCAAAGGTTCCCGTTGTGATCGTCGGTATGGGCTGGGCAGGCGGCATTATCGCTTCGGAACTGACGAAAGCCGGCGTGAAGGTTGTTGGATTGGAACGCGGAAAAGGCAGAAGCACCAGCGATTACTACATGGCTCATGACGAGCTCCGTTACGCGCTGCGCTATGAGATGATGCAGGACCTCTCCAAGGAAACCGTCACCTTCCGCAATAACGAAAAAATGCGGGCGCTCCCGATGCGGACGTACGGATCTTTCCTTTTGGGCGACGGTCTCGGCGGCGCAGGGTCTCACTGGAATGGGCAGTACGGACGCTTTCTGCCTTACGATTTCGAGATTCGCTCCAAAACGATCGAACGCTACGGCGAGAAAAAGATTCCAAAAGGAATGACGATTCAGGACTGGGGCATTACCTACGACGAGCTGGAGCCCTATTTCGACAAGTATGAAAAAATGGCGGGGATCTCGGGTGAAGCGGAGCAAAACCCGATGGTCGGAAAACGCTCCAACCCGTTCCCGACTCCTCCGATGAAAGTCACGCCTGGCATGAAGATGTTCATGGACGCTGCGAAAAAGCTGAATTATCACCCATACATCATTCCTTCGGCCAACCTGTCCGAGATGTACAAAAATCCGGACGGCATCGAGCGTGCCGCTTGCCAGTACTGTGCGTTCTGCGAGCGCTTCGGCTGCGAGTACGGCGCCAAAGCCGACCCGGTCGTAACCGTCATTCCAGTCGCCGAGAAAACAGGAAACCTGGATTTGCGCACGCATTCCAATGTGACCAAAATCCTGCATGACGGGAAAAAGGCAACCGGCGTGGTTTACGTCAACACCATTACCGGTGAAGAAATCGAGCAGCCTGCCGATCTCGTGGTCATGACCAGCTACGTGCTGAACAACGTCCGTCTGCTGCTCACATCCAAGCTGGGCAAACCGTACGATCCGGCATCCGGAAAAGGCGTGATCGGAAAGAACTACGCATACCAGGTAAACAGCGGGAAAGCGGTCGGCTTCTTCGACGACAAAGAGTTCAACACGTTCATGGGGGCGGGTGCGCTCGGCGCGGAGATCAGCGATTTCAACGGCGACAACTTTGACCACAGCAACTTGAACTTCCTGCACGGGGCCGGTATTCGCTTTACCCAGACTGGCGCAAGGCCGATTGCCACCAATCCGGTTCCAAAGGGCACGCCTTCCTGGGGCAAGGATTTTAAACAACAGTCGCTCAAGTATGCGAACTCGACGCTTACGCTGGCTTCCCAAGGGGCAAGCCTCCCGTGGCAGCACCACTACCTCGACCTCGATCCTACCTATAAGGATGCGTACGGAACTCCGCTTTTGCGGATCACCTTTGACTGGGAGGATCAGGACCGGGAATTGAACAAGTATCTGGCTGAGCGGGCCGGAGAGATCATGAAAGAAATGAATCCGACCAAAATGGAAGTCTCCAAAGAAATGAAATCGTACAACATCACCCCATATCAGTCCACGCACAATACGGGCGGTGTCATCATGGGGGCTGATCCGTCGACTTCCGCGGTAAACTCCTACCTGCAGATGTGGGATGCGGAGAACGTGTTTGTCGTAGGGGCTTCCGCATTCGCTCACAACGGCGGATACAACCCGACAGCTACGGTAGGGGCCCTCTCCTACAGAGCAGCCGAAGGCATTTTGAAGTACATCAAGCAAGGCGGCTCCCTCGTCTAGTCTGAAAATGCTGCCCGTTGCCTTTCATTTGGGGGTGTGTATGGAAAACAAACAAGAATTTGTTGGTCATCTGGCTGAGCTGCGAAAGAGATTGATTGTGGTCATTGTCGGCTTCTTTCTGTCACTGTGCATCGGCTTGTACATGTCCCCTGACATTTTGCTGTTTATCAAAGCGCAACCGGTGGCTGCCGATGTAGTCTGGAACGTATTTTCGTTCACGGACGGCATGTTTATCTATATGAAATGCGGCTTTCTGGTGGCGATCCTGCTGACGCTTCCGCTCGGGCTCTACCAGGCCTGGGCGTTCGTCAGGCCAGGCTTGTCCGATGACGAGGCGCGGAAGACGATCTGGTTTGTGCCGCTGTCGTGCTTTCTGTTTTTGTGCGGGATGGCGTTCAGCTATTTCGTCGCGTTTCCAATGATGGTGTCGTTCCTCTCGTCGGTGAACAAAAGCATCGGAGCGGTGGAAACGTACGGGATTGACCGCTACTTCGCCTTTATGTTCAACGTCATCTTTCCGTTGTCGGTCGCGTTTGAAATGCCGGCAGTCGTGCTGTTCCTGACGAGGATCGGGCTGATTACTCCCGCCCAACTGAAAGCCGTTCGGAAATATGTCTATCTGGGACTTGCCATCGTAGGCTCGATGATTTCTCCGCCTGATTTTGTCTCGCATTTGTCGGTCACGATTCCGCTCATTTTGTTATTCGAGCTAAGCGTCCTCATCTCAGGGTGGTATCATCGCAGATCAAGCGGTTTGCTCGTATCTGGGTCAAAGTCATAAAAAGGAGGTATGATCGATGTTCAACAGTATTGGCATCCCTGGATTAATCATTATTCTGGTCATTGCTCTGGTTGTATTCGGGCCATCCAAGCTGCCGCAATTAGGACGGGCGCTTGGGGATACCCTGCGCGAATTCCGCTCGTCGACCAAAGGCGTGGTCGATGACATCACCACCGAAGGCAAGACCGAAAACCAGCAGCAGCCTGAATCCAAGTAACACATGGCCGCTCAGGCCATATCAACATAAATCAATCTATCAGATGCAATGGAGGTAATTACAATGAACAAAAAAGCACTCACTTCTCTGATCCTCGCTTCTGCTGTAGCTCTTGCGCTGGCAGGCTGCGGAAACAGCCAATCCGACCAAGGCAGCGCTGCAAGCAATAACGCAGCAAGCACAGCTACTGCTGACGCAGGTGCGGCTCAATCCGCAGACGGCGTAAAAGAGATCAAGCTTTCCGCGACAAACTTCGAATTTGACCAAAAAGAAATTCACGTGAAAAAAGGCGATAAAATCAAGCTGACGCTGACCAATACAGAAGGCATGCACGGTGTAGCCATTCCTGATTTCAACGTAGACCTCAAAGGTGACGGAAGCGCCGAGTTTACTGCTGACAAAGCGGGCGAGTTTACATTCAACTGCTCCGTTATGTGCGGTGCCGGCCATGATACGATGACAGGAAAATTGATCGTCGAAGAATAAGCCCATCTTTCACCATAGTTTCGTGAAAAACCCAAGCGGACGTCCGAGAAGTCGGATCAGCTTGGGTTTTTTGTCGTTTTTCTGTCGCAGCCTGTTCGCAAACAGACGCAAAAATATTTGCAAAAGTCCAAAATAACGAAAATTGATTATTGAATAAAAAAAGGCGGATTTGTATAATTGCACATATGTTATTAAAATAAGGACCTATGGTCCGAATATGGAGACAAAAGGGGCGAAGGGCAACATGAACAATGGGGAACAAAAGAAGCATCCCAGAGCGTTAGAGCCTGTCACGCTGATCTTGACGATCGTCACGGCGATTCTCGGGGCGGCGATCGGGATGCAGTTGATCGTGACGTTGGGCATTACGGCCAATACGGCCATTATCGGAGCGCTCTTGGCTATGCTGATCGCGAGGGTGCCGCTTGCCTTTCTTCGCAAGATGCGCTCTGTCCATCGGCAAAATATCGTTCAGACCGCCATCTCGTCGGCGACATTCGGGGCTGCGAACAGCCTGCTCATTCCGATCGGGATTCCATATGTATTCGGGAAGCCGGAGCTGATCATGCCGATGCTGATCGGTGCGGCGCTGGCGATGTTCGTTGACGCCTTTCTGTTGTACAGGCTGTTTGACACGAAGGTCTTTCCCGCTTCGGGCACCTGGCCGGACGGACGCGCCACAGCGGAGTCGATCATTGCCGGCGACAAAGGCGGCAAACGTGCCGGATTGCTCGGTGTGGGGATTGCCGGCGGTGTAGTCGGCTCCATCCTGGGAGTGCCGATGTCTGCATTCGGTGTCGCCTTCATCGGAAACATCTGGGCACTGGCGATGTTCGGGATCGGTCTTTTGCTCAAGGGCTACTCCGGGACATTGCTTGGAATGGATTTGAAGGATTCGTATATACCGCATGGATTCATGATCGGAGCGGGAATTGTCGCCCTGATCCAGGTAAGCTTCGTCATCTTCAGGAAAAAGTCTCCGCAGCAAGGTTCAGGCGCAGAGGCGGAGCAAGCGCTGCAGGTGACCAAAGGGGAAAAGGAAACCTCGCGCACGCTTTTGACAGGGCTTTTGCTGTACATGGCGATTTCGGTCATTTTGGCAATCATTGGCGGATTGTTGACGCATATGTCGTTTGGAATGTTCTTATTGTTCATTATTTTCGCTGCTTTCGCCGCTTATTTGCACGAATTGATCGTCGGCATTTCCGCGATGCACTCCGGCTGGTTTCCGGCTTTTGCGGTGGCGCTGATCACCTTGATCCTCGGCATGCTGATCGGATTTCCGCCTGTCGCGCTGGCACTGCTCGTCGGCTTTAGTGCAGCTACGGGTCCCGCTTTTGCAGACATGGGCTACGACCTGAAGGCCGGTTATATTTTGCGCGGCAACGGCGCTGATCCCGAGTTTGAGAAAGAGGGCAGAAGACAGCAAATGACAGCCGGGATGATCGCTTTCGGCGTAGCTGTCCTCGTCGTCCTTTTCAGCTTTCACAGCCTGTTTTCGCAAAACCTCGTTCCGCCTGTCGATACCGTATACGTAGCGACGATTAACGCCGGGGTCTCTGGCGATGTGGCAGGTGAGCTGTTCCTCTGGGCGATTCCGGGCGCGATCCTGCAATTCCTCGGCGGGCCCAAGCGGCAGATGGGGATTTTGTTTGCGACGGGTTTGCTGCTTACGTATCCCGAGGCGGGCTGGGCGGTTCTCGCAGGTCTCTTGATTCGCGTCGTTATCCTGAAATGGAAAGGCCAAGAGGCGGATTCCTCGATGAATATCATGGCAGCCGGATTTATCGCGGGCGATGCTTTGTACAGCTTCTTCAGCTCCGTCTTTTCGATGAAAAAATAGAGGAAGGAAGGAGAAGGCAGATGGAAACGATTACGCTGGATGAACGCAAAATGGAGGCTGCTGTCTGGGGCGGCGCTGTCCTCGGAGGCGGAGGCGGAGGCCCGATCGAAGAAGGCATCCAGCTCGGCAGACTGGCCCTGGAGGTAGGCGAGCCGAAGCTGATTACGATAGATGAACTGCTAGATGACGAGTGGGTGGTGACGGTTTCTGCGGTGGGGGCACCTGCCGCAGCCGAGCAGTACGTCAAGCCGATGCACTATATCCGGGCCCTGCAGCTGCTGCTGGACAAGCTGGGCCGTCCGATCTCCGGGCTGATCACGAACGAAAACGGAGCGAGCACCACAGTCAATGGCTGGTTTCAGTCGGCTGTTACCGGACTGCCCGTTTTGGACGCGCCGTGCAACGGCAGAGCGCATCCGACAGGGAGCATGGGCTCGATGAATTTGACGGAGCTGGAAGGCTACGTCTCTACGCAGACGGCAGCAGGCGGATTGGGCAGCCGGTACATCGAGCTGTGCGCGTCCGGTTCCCTGGAGAACATGGCGCAAATGGTGCGCCGGGCATCTGTAGATGCGGGAGGCATGGTCGCCGTAGCCCGCAATCCCGTACAGGTGTCCTATGTGAAGCAAAACGGCTGTCCGGGAGCGATCCAGCAGGCGATCCGCATCGGCGAGACGATGCTGGCCCACACGGGAGAAAAGGCGATTGAAGCAGTGACCGAGCTCCTGCAGGGCAGAATCATCGAGGTCGGGACTGTTTCGAATTTTTCGTTGAATACGACAGGCGGATTTGATGTGGGCCGGGCCGACATTGGCAGTCTGGAGCTTACCTTTTGGAACGAGTACATGACACTTGAGTCAAATGGCGAGCGGCTGGCCACGTTCCCCGATCTGATCATGGCCTTTGATGCAGAAAGCGGACGCCCGCTGGAATCTGCCAAAATGGCAAATGGTCAAAAAGCGGCGGTCATCGCGGTGCCAAAGGAGCAGCTGCTGCTCAGCTCGACGATGCGAAACCGCAAACTGTTTGAACCTGTGGAAGAAGCGATTGGAAAACAGGTCATTTCGTACGTGTTTTCCTGAAAGGAGATGGTAAGGCATGGCATTGAAACAGACACTCATTGTCTATGAGGTGATGGACAGTCTATACGCTTCCGGGGAGAAGATCAAGGAACTGTTCTCTCCTTACAGCGATGTTCAGGTTGCAGTAGATACGGTGCAAGGAGACAAAGGCAAAACGGATTTCGTGAAAATCCTGATTCCCGGGACAGAGGGAAAATCCCGGGGAGGCTCGGCTCCGACACTCGGCATCATCGGGCAGCTCGGCGGGATCGGGGCCCGTCCGAGCCGGATCGGCATGGTATCGGATGCGGATGGCGCGGTGGCAGCGGTCGCCAGCGGCTTGAAGCTGGCAGAGATGGCGAGAAACGGCGACAGGCTGAAAGGAGACGTGCTGGTGACGACGCACATCTGTCCGGATGCGCCTACCCAGCCGCATGATCCCGTTGATTTCATGGACTCCCCTGTCGATGATCCGACGATGAACCGCTACCAGGTATGTTCGGAGATGGACGCGATATTGTCCATCGACACGTCCAAAGGAAACAGGCTGATCAATATCAAAGGCTTTGCGCTCTCCCCGACAGTGAAGGAAGGGTACATTTTGCGCGTAAGCGAGGATTTGCTGCGGATCATGGAAATGACGTCGGGACAGCTTCCGGCCACCTTCCCGATCACGCTCCAGGACATAACGCCGTACGGAAACGGCGTGTTCCATTTCAACAGCATCATGCAGCCGGCTGTCGCGACAAAGGCTCCCGTGGTCGGAGTCGCCATCACGGCACAATCTGCCGTACCCGGCTGCGGCACAGGGGCCAGCCACGAAGTAGACATCGCAGCCACCGCCCGGTTCGCCATCGAGGTAGCCAAGGAGTTTACGGCTGGCACTTGCAGCTTCTATGATCAGACGGAGTACGACCGCCTCGTCAGCCTGTACGGCTCGCTGGCGGTATTCCAGACGATGGGCAGCCAAGAGACGCCGGGAGAATCGTCATGACGATGAAAAAGCTGGGGATCGTCACGATCGGACAAGCGCCGCGGATGGATGTCGGCCCCATTTTCCAAAAATACGTCGGAGGCCGGGCGGAAATCATGCAGGCAGGCGTACTCGACGGCATGACCAAAGCGGAGGCGGAAGCGGCCTTTTCACCGGAAAAGGGTGACTACGTCTTGACCAGCAAGCTCGTGACCGGAGAGTCTGTGGTGATGTCCCGGGAAAAGATCGCGCCTGTCCTCCAGCGCAGGCTGCATGAGCTGGAAGCAGCCGGCTGCGATCCGATTGTCGTACTGTGCACCGGAACATTTGAAGGGCTTGCCACAAACAACGCCTTGTTGATCGAGCCCGATGTCATCCTGCGCTCGACCTTGTCCGCGATGCTGAAAAACAAGAGACTCGGTGTGATCGTTCCTCTGCTGGAACAGCAGGATGCGCTCGAAGACGAATGGGGGAGCCTTGTGGATGCCGTCTACGCAGCGGCTTCTCCATATGCGGAGGGGGAGACGGAACTGATCCGCGCCGCAAAAGAGCTGGCTGATCAAAATGTGGACGCGATCCTGATGGACTGCATGGGCTATGTAGAAGCGTCCAAGGCGGTCGTAGAAGCCCACGCGAATCTCCCCGTCATCCTGTCAAACGCCTTGCTTGCCAAAATCGTATCGGAACTGTACTAGGAGGGTATCGGGATATGGACACGCAATTGGTCGAAGTCAGCAAAAGCATATTGGTGACAAGTCTGGTGCTCAAGCAGGAGGATACGCTCCTGGTCGTCGCTGACCTGGAGAAAAAGGAGCTCGCGGAGGCGATTCAGAAGGCAGGTCTTGCGATCGGAGCAGAATCGCTCCTGATGGTGATGAAGGAGCGGGAAAAGGACGGGGAAGAGCCGCCGACACCGATTGCGGAAGCGATGCGGGGAGCGGACGTCGTCGTTTGTGTGACGGAGTATTCCCTCACCCATACCGAAGCGAGAAAACGTGCAGCCGCGAGCGGCGCCCGTATCGCGACGATGCCGGGGATTACAGCCGACATGTTTCTTGTAGGAGCGATCACGGCGGACTACGGTCAGGTACAGGTGCTGACGGAGCAGGTGACGCGCGTCCTGACAACTGGCCACACCGTACGGATCGAGAAGGACGGTCACTCGCTCAGCTTTTCCATCGCGGGCAGAGACGGGATTTCCAGTACGGGCGTGTACCGCAATCCCGGCGAGTCGGGCAATCTGCCTTCCGGAGAATCGTACATCGCACCTGTCGAGGGAACGGCATCGGGAAAAATCGTCGTAGACGGCTCGATTGCCGGTATCGGCAAGGTGAGCGGTCCTCTGCTCGTATCCGTTGACAAGGGACGGATCATCGATTTGGAAGGCCCTGATGCCGATCAGCTTCTGGACATGCTGGGAGAGGGAGACGGCAGGCTGCTCGGGGAGTTCGGCATCGGCACCAATGACAAGGCGCGCATCACCGGAAATGTGCTCGAGGATGAAAAGGTATACGGCACGATTCACGTAGCCTTCGGCAGCAACCGGACGTTTGGCGGCACGATTTCAGCAGGTGTCCATATCGATCTGGTCGTCCACGAGCCGGACGTGTTCATCGACGAAGCGAAAATCCTTTCCAAAGGGAGGGTGACCATCCAGCCATGATCGGTATCATCCGGGTAATCACGACTGACGATGCGGACATTCTGAATGAGCACGGCAAGCTGATCGAGAGCAAGTACGGTGTCCAAACCGTATCCGCATGCATTCCCGATCAGCCGTACGGCATTTGCGACGAGGTGACGGAGCGGCAAGCAGTCCCGAAAATCGTCGCACTGGGTCAAAGGCTGGCCGCATCAGGCTGCCGGGTTTTGGTGATCAGCTGTGCGGATGATCCGGGAATCGATGCGCTGCGTCAGCAGGTGAGGGTGCCCGTGATCGGGGCGGGCAGTGCGGCGGCACTCCTTGCCAAAGGATACGGCGAGCCAGTCGGTTTGCTCGATATCGCTGCCGAACCGCCCCGGGTCATGAAGCGGATTTTAGGCAGGCAGCTCGCTTGGCATATATCTCCGCCAGGGGTGACCAATTCCGCAGAGGTCATGGCGCCCCACGGTCGGGAAGCAGCACTGAACGCTGTGCGGACGATGGTGGAGAACGGGGCAAAGACGATCGCGTTTGCGTGCACCGGGTATTCAACCATCGGCCTGGCACCCCTCATTCGCAGGGAGTTTGGCGTGACCGTCATCGATCCAGTGGAGGCAGAAGGGCTTCTCGCCTGGTATATCGTCAAAAACAGTTGACAATTTTGGGCGGTCACAGCATCAGATGATATGGTCACAAGAGATGTCTGGCCTATAGTCGCTCAAGGTCAGCGAGCGGGCAGCACTCAGCACGAATCTTCCGTTTCTGGAAATATATATGGAAGCGAATGGCAATATCAGGACTCTTATACTATAATCGACATTGTATAAGGGAAGTGAGGCTGTGATACCGGTATGAGCTTGAAAACACTAGATAACGCTTTGGAAATTTTAAAATTTTTCACCGATGAAACCCCTGCCTGGGGTGTCCGCGAGCTGGCGAAAGAGCTGAATGTGAGCCATTCGATTGTTCATCGGGTTCTGGCCACCTATGAAAAGCACGGTTTTTTGGCGCAAAATCAGGTGACAAAAAAATATGTCCTGGGCATCAAATTTTGGGAGTACGGACAGCTTGTCCAGAAACGGCTGAAGCTCATTGACGCGATTCGGCCGATCATGCACCGGCTGTGCGAAGATACCGGCGAGTCGGTTATTTTGACGATCCTGGAGGGAATCGAAGCGGTTGACATCGAGATCGTGGAGAGCCCGCAAAAGGTAAAATACGAGCTGACAGTGGGGAATCGAGCCCCTTTGTATGTTGGAGCTTCCAGCAAGGTGCTGATGGCCTATCTCCCGGAAGAAAAGCGGGCGGAAGTGATCGAACAAGGCTTGTCTCCCTATACAGACAATACAATCGTCGATCCGAACAAACTGATCGATGATTTGGACAACATCAAAAAGCAGGGATGGTGTTATTCCAGGGGAGAGTATTTCGAGGACACATTTGGCATCAGCATCCCGCTGTTCAACAAAGATCGGGAAATCGTCGCCTCCCTGTCCATCGCGGGTCCCAGCTACCGCATGCCCGAAGAAAAGGTACAGGAAGCGCTCCATATGCTCGAAAAAAGAGGGAAAGAAATTCAGGATTACCTGAGTCAAATAGAAGTTCATCAATTGTTTCAATAAGGCGAGTTACCCGCAATTGCTTCAAGGAAAGAAATCACCTGCAATTGTAAAAGGAAAGGGACGCATGCTCTTTATCCGCTTCTCGGCGAATAGAAGGCACGCGTCCCTTTTGCGTTCCCTGCTGATTATTCCTGGATAGCAGGGGTTATGTGTTTGTCTTTAGTGCGGCGATTCCATGAGACGGACAACAACAGGCTGAACAGCAGCATGAAGGCTCCGAACAGGTACGGAAGATTGATGTGCACATCGAACAGGATACCGGCCAGAGAAGGACCGACGATATTCCCCAGGCTCATGTAGGCGTTGTTCATCCCTGCGACGAAGCCCTGCTCCTTGCCTGCCATTTTGGAGAGCAGCGTATTGATCGCGGGACGGAGGATCGATGTGAAAGTAAAGAAGATGAGGCACACCAGCATCACGTACCAGAAGTTTCCAGACAGCAGCATCAGCACCATAGTCACTGCGGAAACAAAAAAGCTGAGATTGATCAGCCGTTTTTCGCCGAAGCGGCGGAGCAGCTTGTCGATCAGAAGCGATTGAATGACAACGCCGATCAAAGCCCCGACTGTAATCAAAATGGAAATATCCTTTGGCGTATACCCGTATTTCTGATCGACGAACAGCCCGAAAATCGCCTCAAAGTTGGCCAGGCCAAACGTAAGGGTAAAGACCAGCACCAGGAGCACCAGATAAGGCGCTTTAAACGAATAGGCAAACTGCTTGAAAATGTTCTCCCGCTTTTTCTCTGAGCTGCGGGCTGCCAACTGGTCTTCCATTGACAAGGTTTCACGCAAAAACACGAAGGAAGCCAAGGTCGCAAAACAGGCGACAGCGGCAGACACATAAAACGGAACACGCAAGCCGTACTCGGCCAAAAACCCGCCGATCCCCGGCCCGATCACAAACCCGAGCGACATGGATGCTCCGAGGAGCCCCATCCCTTTTCCTCTTGCTTCCACACTCGTAATATCGGCGACGTAAGCCATCATGGAAGGGATCATGAACGCAGCGCCCATTCCCCCGATCAACCTTGACAGGTACAACAGCCACATCTGATCAGCGAGGGCAAAGATGAGCTGGGACAGTGCAAACGCGGCCAGCCCAATGACGATCATCCGCTTTCGGCCGTACTTGTCGGAAAACTCCCCGGCGATCGGTGAACAGATGAATTGGGTCAAGCCAAATGCGGCGACCAGATAGCCCAAGGCCGTACCGCTGGCCCCGAATTCCAGCATGAATTTTGGCAAAACCGGAATGATTAAGCCAATTCCAAGCATAGCAATGAACATGTTGACCATCAAGATGACGAGTGGCGCTTTTTGGATGCTCTGTTCTTTCATTCGATGGTTCTCTCCTCTCTCTCTGTGTTGCTCAATTTCTTTCAAAAACGCCACGGGACAGGAATCAGCATCCTTCCTGCTCGCAGAAAATAAGACCCATTATATAAAATCGGGGCATGGAAAGGCAACTGGGTCAAACTGTAAAATGTGCAAAATTTACAGTTTGCTGCTTTTGATGCAAAAATCCGCCTCCCATGGAAGAATTGTAGCAGCTATACCGTTAAGGATTGATGAAGATCGTGCAAAGATTTTGCGAGGGGAAAATGAAATGGGCAGTTTCAGGAAGCTTTTGCCTACGTTAGCGGCCAGGTGCCGCGGGTAAACGGGGAGCTCCCTTATACAGGAAAGGTTGGGGCAGAGGTCACGATTGAGCAAGCCCGCGAACTGGCGGAAATCTGTGTATTAAAAGGATTGAGCTGTCTGGAAGCCGAGCTCGGCAGTCTGGATAAAGTGGAGCAGGTATTGAAAGTGACCGGGTTTGTTCAGTCCGCTCCCGGCTTTTCGCAGCAGCCCAAAGTATTGGATGCCGCTTCAGAGCTGCTGCAAGCCATTTTTGGAGAAAAAGGACGGCATGCGCGCTCTGCAGTCGGTGTCGCTGAGCTGCCCGGGAATACACCGGTGGAAATCGAATTTGTGTTTGCAGTCAACGCAAATAAATGAAAGGAGAAGTGCCGATGATTCGACTGGAGCAAGTGAAGGAAGCGCGTCAACAAATCGCTGACGTCGTGCGAGTCACACCGCTCTTGAACTCCGAACAGCTCTCCCTGCGCTGCGGCAATGACATCTACTTGAAAGCGGAGCACTTGCAAAAGACAGGCTCGTTCAAAATTCGCGGAGCGACCAATAAGGTAAAGCAGGCTGTATCAGCAGGAGCCGCCTATGTGACGGCGGCATCCTCGGGCAATCACGGGCAGGCGGTGGCGTATATCGCGCAAAGGCTGGGGATTCCGGCGACGATTGTGGTACCTGAGGATGCTGCCCAGTGCAAGATCGACGCGATCCGGTCCTACCGGGGGGCGGTGGAGAAATACGGGTACACATCGGCAGAAAGGCTCCCGCGGGCAAAGGAGCTCGCAGCGAGCGAGAACGGCGTCTACATCCCCCCGTATGACGATCCTTCCATCATGGCCGGACAGGGAACCATCGGGCTGGAAATACTGGAACAGCTCAGCGACGTGGATGCGATCATCGTACCCATCGGCGGAGGCAGACTGATTTCCGGCATTTTGACTGCAGTAAAGGAATCCAGGCCAAAAGTCCGGGTGATCGGTGTGGAGCCGGCATTGGCAAACGATACATGGCTTTCGCTGAAGCAGCGAAGCATCGTGTCCGTCCCGGGCCCGAAAACAATTGCGGACGGCCTCAGGACGACGCAGCCGGGTGACCTTACCTTTCCAGTCCTGATGAAGCACCTCGATGATCTGGTCCTCGTCAGCGAGGAGGAAATCCGGCAGGCGTTGCGGTTTGTGCTGGAGCGCATGAAGCAGATGATCGAGCCGTCCAGCGCTACGACTGTGGCAGCAGCTATGTTCGGCAAGCTGCCATTCTCCGGCAAAAAAGTCGTGACGGTCATTTCCGGCGGCAATGTCGACGTCGATGGGCTTTACTTATTTTTGAAAGCGTAAAAGAGCCAAATACGAGGAAGCATTGAAAATTTTGACAGGCATGTGGCTTTTGGATCCTCCAAAAAATCCGCCTCTTTTCCAAATAATAGAGGTGGATTTTTCGTTTTTTTGCTATCTTAGCTTCACTGGAGGGATTTTTATATTCACACAGGCTATAATCAAGCGGACAATCTTTGACGAACTGAGCGATGAGCGGTTGGGATGGGCGTGTATTGAGCACGTCGTCGTGCCGTTGCGGGGCAAGCACCCGGATCACAAGGCTAGACCGATGCCCGTTTCCGGCGAATCTCGGAGGCGGGTTTTTTCATGTGTGCGTTTTTTGTAAGGGAATCTTAAGAATTTCTACGCAAAATTCCCGGTGTTTCTTCAGTAGAATACATAGAGTTCTTATCGCTTTGCTAAAAGAGGGAGAAGTCATGAATTCTACTATTTTAATCGTCGATGCTGAACGGGAATACGCGGAGTATATCGAGCTTTTCCTGAAAAACGAGAATTACAGCATTCACAAATGCGATACGGCCGAAGAGGCTCTTCGCTGTCTCGATTCTGTTCGGCCTGACCTTGCCATTATGGACGTCACGCTGCCGGGGATGGACGGATTCGCGCTCTGCCGACACATTCGGGAAACATCCTATTTTCCGATCATCATGCTGTCAGCGCGAGACGAGGAAATCGACCGAATCACCGCCTTGGCGCTCGGAGCGGATGACTATCTCACAAAGCCGTGCCGTCCGCTGGAGCTTGTCGCTCGCGTAAAAGCACAGCTTAGAAGATACACAACATACAATCGTGATCCACAGCAGGAGGATGACAAAATCGCTTTTGCGGGTCTTCTATTAAATAGAAACTCCCACGAATGCTTCTTGAACGGAAACCTTTTGCCACTCACGCCTACCGAATTTTCGATCCTCTGGCTCTTGAGTGAGAACAGAGGACAGGTGGTCAGCTCCGAGAAATTGTTCCAGGAGGTTTGGGGAGAAAAATACTACAGTCATAATACCAACACCGTCATGGTTCATATCAGGAATTTGCGTGAAAAGCTGAATGACTCGGCAGAAAGTCCGACGTATATCAAAACGGTACGGGGCGTTGGCTACAAAATGGATCCGTAAACGGACAGACAACAGCCGCATCTCTGTATGAGAAATACGGCAGTATTCAGCCTAAGATCAATTCATTTTGCTGCAAGCATACGCTTTTGCTTTTCTGCATGGGCTTTGGGAAGATGGAAGATTCCCGAAGAAGCCAAAACGCCGACGATGACGAGAGCAGCCCCGATCATTTGAAAGAACGTTATCGGGGTTCCTGCGGCAAATGAAATGATCATCGTAACGACAGGAACAAGATTAAAAAACAGAGAAGTTTTCCCAGCCCCGATTTCTTTTACCCCTTGATTCCACCACAGATAGCCCAAAACGCTTGTAAAGACAGCCATAAAGGCAACCGCGCCCCAAGCGCCGACCGGAACATCCGGAAGAGGAACAGGGTTGGACGTAAACAAAGAAGCGACGATTAACCCAATCGCGCCGGCCGCCATCGTGTATGTTGTCGTAGACAGCGGAGTGGCGTCCTTTATAAAGCGGCGTCCAAGCACGGCATATAGCGTCCAGCAAAGGTTGCCTGCAAAAATAAGCAGATCTCCGACTGAAACCGACAAGGTGGCGATCGCCTCCAGCGAGCCCTGGGTAATGACGAGAAACACGCCGATAAAGGCAAAAGCGATGCCGACTGCCTGTCTTTTCACAATTTTTTCCTTCAAGATCATCCGGGCGAAAATGGTCGTGAGCAAAGGATTCAATCCCATGATCAAGGCCGCGTTGACAGGTGACGTATATTTCATGCCGATAAAAAACAGAGCGTTGAATCCAAAGATCCCGACAATTCCAAGGACTGCATAGGCGATTGCATTTTTCTTGAGCAGGCTTTTGTTTACCCCTTCCGTCAAAAGCAAAATGACCAGCATGACCACGGCAGCCAAACCAAAACGCCACGCCGCCGCGGAGGAAGGCGCCAAGTATTCGACTGTGTATTTGGCGAGGTTGAAGGTGGCTCCTGTAAAAATAGAAAACCCGAGCAGCATCGCGTATATTTTCATAGGCTTCATTTGATGTTCACCCCTCACTCAGCATGGAATGGTAGGAGTCGAGCTTCGACTTTGTTGCCGCGATCACTTCTTCGAGCTCCTTCTTCTTCGCTTCCATATTCTCCAGATGCTTCGTTAAAATCTCGATGCGCCTGTTTAAGGATGGGGTAAGCTCCTTTATCGGCACATCCAGGTGAATCTTTTCCATGATACAGCCGTCTTTTACAAACTCATGGATTTCTTCCAGAGACATGCCGGTTTCCTTTACGCTCTTCAGGAACCGCATGAAGCGGAGATCCGTTTCCGTGTAGCAGCGTCTCCCCGCGCTGTCTCGTTTGGGCGGGGGGAGCAACCCGATTTTTTCGTAATACCGCAATGTATACGAGCTGATGCCGCACTTTTCAGCAGCTTCCCGAATGGTGAACAAGATCATCATCCCTCTCTGTAGATGTAGAACTAGCCTACCTCTTAGAGGTAACTCTAAGTCAAGCAAAGAAATGCAGTTCAAAAACGATTGTTTGCCGCTGTCTGGTATCATAGATCGATTCATTATCCGATCAAAGGAAAACCCTGCTCTTTGGTTCCGGGAATCCGAAGCAGGGTTGGTCGTTTTTTCAGGCCTCTATTCCAGCTCACCTGTTCTGGAAACGTCATGATTCCGTAATGATTTCGTAAGGATTCCCTTAGGCAAAGTTAAAGGACGGCCTGTCTCGTTTCGCTACAATACAATTGCCTGCTTCCCGCAAGCCGGGGCACAGGCATTGTTGGAGGAGGGAGCGGGAACCGATGGAAAAGAAAAAAATAGCCATCCTGTTTGGCGGATGTTCCACAGAGTATGAAGTTTCTCTGCAATCCGCCTATGCAGTCATAAAACACGTCAATCAATCCCTGTATGAAACGGTTTTGATCGGAATCACGAGGCAGGGAGAATGGCTTCGGTATAACGGAAGCCTTGAACAGATTATGGATGATACTTGGAGCACAGACCCGGGCTGCGTGCATGCCGTTATTTCTCCAAGCAGGCATGTTCGGGGTGTGATCGAGTTTCATCGGGACGGAATAAAAGCGACCAGGATCGATGCCGCATTTCCCGTCCTGCATGGAAAAAACGGCGAAGACGGCACGATTCAAGGCTTGCTTGAACTGGCCGGAATCCCTGTCGTAGGATGCGGCACGCTCAGCTCGGCGCTGTGCATGGATAAAGACATGGCTCACAAAATCGCCATGCAGGCGGGAATCAAGGTGCCCCGTTCCATCGTCGTAAACGGCAAAATCAGCGAGGGAGAATTGCAACAGTTGGTCCGGGAGCTTTCTTATCCGTTGTTTGTCAAACCTGCGAGGGCAGGGTCATCGTTTGGCATCACCAAAGTCGAGCGAGAAGACGGCCTTTTCAAAGCGGCGGTGAACGCTCTGGAGTACGATCCAAAAGTCGTCATCGAGGAGGGCATCGACGGATTCGAAGTAGGCTGCGCCGTGATGGGAAATGAGGAACTGATTATCGGCGAAGTGGACGAAATCGAACTGTCGCAAGGGTTCTTTGACTACACCGAAAAATATACGCTCAAAACCTCCAAAATCCACATGCCAGCCAGAGTCGACGAGCAGACAGCCGAACGGATAAAGCATACAGCGGCTGCGATCTACAAGGCGCTGGACTGCCGCGGCTTTGCCAGAGTCGACATGTTTGTAACGCCGGGGGGAGAGCTTGTTTTTAATGAAGTGAATACCATCCCGGGCTTTACCGCCCACAGCCGTTATCCGAATATGCTCAAGGGCATTGGCATGTCGTTTGAGGAAATCGTAGACAAGCTGATAAGGATGGCGATCGAGGAATGAACACATTGATTTTGGAACAAGCCAATATGCATAAAGGCAGCCTGATCTTGATCAACAGAATGCACCCGGTTTTTGAAGAGCCTGCGGAAGACATGCTCATCCCCGCAGATCACAGGCACCCGGACATTTTGCTGGAACGAAGGGCGGCGGCGATGTACGCAGCGCTGATTCACTCGCTCGACGGCGGAGAGCGGATCGTCCCTGTCAGCGGCTATCGCACAAAAAAAGAACAGGAAACCATCTACACCGAGTCGATGCGGGAAAACGGCGAGGAATTTACGCGAAAGTACGTAGCTTATCCGAACCACAGCGAGCACCAGACAGGGCTGGCGATTGACGTGGGCGAGCAGAAGGAAGAGATCGACTTTATCAGGCCGGACTTTCCCTATACCGGCATCTGTCAGGAGTTCCGGCTAAAAGCAGCGAGGTACGGGTTTATTGAACGCTACCCGCAAGGAAAAGAGGCCATTACAGGCATCGCCCACGAGCCCTGGCACTTCCGGTATGTCGGTTATCCGCATGCGGAGCTGATCCGGAAGCATCAGTTTACCCTGGAAGAGTATACGGAGTTTGTGAAAAGCTTCCCCTATGGGGGAGAGCACTTGTTGTTTGAAGCAGATGGACAAACAGCAGAAATTTTTTACGTACATGCCCTGTCTTCCCCGACAGTGCGGATTGACATTCCGAGCGGCGCCCGCTGCGAGGTGTCGGGAAATAACGTGGATGGATTCGTGGCAACGGTTTGGAGGAAGAACGGATGAAACAGGACGCGGGCTATGCGGGCATTGATACCTTTCGCATCATCGCAGCCTTTCTGGTTGTGGCCATCCACACGTACCCGCTCGTCTCCGTCAGCGAGACAGGGGACTTTATCTTGACGAGAATTTTGGGGCGGGTAGCCGTCCCGTTTTTCTTTATGGCAACGGGATTTTTTTTGCTGCCGCGATACATGGACGAGAAGCGTGGAGACAGGGGCAGCCTGGCCAAATTTTTTGTCAAGTCGTGCAAGCTGTATGGCATGGCGATCCTGCTTTTTCTCCCCGTAAACGTGTATGCCGGCTACTTTGAAACCACGCCGCTTTTGCCCAACCTGCTGAAGGATATTTTCTTCGATGGCACGTTTTATCATTTGTGGTACTTGCCGGCGACGATTCTGGGAGCGGGGCTCGTATATCTTCTGCTGCGAAGCTGCAAGACCGGCGTGGTGGCGTTGATTGCCGGGCTGCTTTACATGATCGGGCTCGGCGGGGACAGCTATTACGGCCTGACATCGCAGGTGCCGCTTTTTGCGCAGTTTTACGACGTGCTGTTCAGCTTCTCGGATTACACGCGAAACGGCTTGTTTTTTGCCCCGGTTTTTCTCTTGCTCGGCGGGCTGATCGCGCGGCAGACAAGCGGATTTGGCTTGAGAGAAAGCATGGGCGGACTTGCCGTTTCGCTCTTGCTTTTGCTCGCGGAAGGCTTGCTCTTGCACCATTTTTCTCTCCAGCGCCATGACAGCATGTACGTGATGCTGCTCCCCTGCATGTTTTTCCTGTTTCAATCCTTGCTTCTATGGAGGGGAAAAAGCAGCCGAAGCCTGCGGACCATTTCGATGATTGTCTACATCATTCACCCGCTGGCGATTATTGTCGTGCGCGGATTTGCCAAGATTGCGAAAATGCAGCCGCTTTTGATTGAAAATAGTATCGTCCACTATGTGGCGGTAGCCGCTCTGTCATTTGCGGGGGCTATCTTGCTCACCAAGCTGCTGCAGCGGAAGAGAGAAAGGAAGATCGTATGAAAAGCAGGGCGTGGGCGGAGATCAACTTGAACCATCTTCGCCACAATGCAAAGGTTTTAAAGGAGCTTTTGCCGCCGAAGTGCGAAGTGATGGCGGTCGTGAAAGCAAATGCATACGGGCACGGAGATGCGGTTGTCGCAAAGGAACTGAATCGAATCGGGATTTCTGCCTTTGCCGTGGCTGCCATCCGGGAGGGTGTACATCTGCGAAGACAGGGAATAACAGGAGAGATCCTCATCCTCGGTTATACTTCACCGGAGGAATTTGCGGATCTGGTCCGGTACGATTTGACGCAGACGGTCGTCGATTGCGAATACGGCAAGCTTTTGGATCAGTATGGACGCAAAATAAAGGTTCACGTAAAGATTGACACAGGGATGCACCGGCTCGGGGAGGACTATCAAAACGTACGCGGGATAGCCGGCATGTTTGCTTTCAAAAACTTGAGCGTGGAGGGCATCTTTACGCATCTTGGCATGGCCGATGATTCCAGCCCGGCGGGAATGAATTTCTCCCGCTTTCAGATCGACAATTTTTACAGCGTGCTGGCCCAGCTAAGGGATTGGGGATACGACCTGCCAAACGTACACATCCAGAGCAGCTACGGCGTGTTGAACTTTCCCGAGCTGCAGTGCGACTACGCCCGGATCGGCATTGCCTTGTACGGCGTGCTGAGTACGGCAGAGGATCAAACGAAGTTGTCCGTGGACCTGCGCCCGGTCCTCTCCTTGAAGGCGAGGGTAGCGCTCACAAAAGAGATCGGGGCGGGCGAGACCGTCGGGTATGGGTGCCGCTTTACCGCTCCTTACGACATGACAATCGCAGTCGTTTCCATCGGATATGCGGACGGCTTTCCCAGATGCTTGTCGTGCGGCGGCGGTTATGTGCTGGTGAAAGGGAAAAAGGCTCCTGTCATCGGCAGAATTTGCATGGACCAGCTCATGATCGATTGCAGCGGGATACCGGATGTCCGGCAAAATGACATCGTGACGTTGATCGGCGAGGACGGCACGGAGCGGATAACAGCGGAGCAGGTCGCAAAGCAGGCAGGAACGATTACGAATGAATTGTGCAGCAGGCTGGGAAATCGGCTTGAGCGCGTCTATGTGTCGGATTGACGGAAAACGGATCGTGGCAGGAAAAGACCCCGTCTGTCACATTTGCGCGGAGGCCGGGTTGTTGATTTTTGTTCATAATTGACGGCCGGCTTCCCAATCAAACTCCTCAAGAGTAAGATTTTGAAAATAATTTGAACAAAAAGTGAACAACAAGTGAAAAGTGTGTTACAATGTAAGTAACAATATTTCGAAAACACAAAGACAGGGGTCATGTGTTATGAATAACGGGATGAAAGCAGCAAACACACTCAAATGGTTCGCTTGGATCACTTTCTTCATCGGTGCACTTTTGTTCGTTACGCATGTAAGCGATTTCAGGGCGGAAAACTTCGGTCTGATGGCAGCGATCGGGTTTTTGATTGCAGCGTCGAATATTTTCCTGCTCAGCGTTGTATTTCGACTGCTTCATCTGGAACCGAACAGTTAAACCAGTATGACCAGACGGGCCAGGTCTATAATATGGAAAGAACTCGAATCAAAACGATCCAACCGATAAAGCGGATGCTTGCCACAGCGGCAGCATCCGCTTTTTTTAGTTTCACTGAAAACATGACCATTTTTGGCAGATCAAATCCAATGCAGGAGATCGATAACAATATTATGATCAACTCGTGAACCCTTCTTGAACACTTTGTAACAAAATAAAGACAGAATGTTGAACGGTGTCAAAAACCCACTGCGGAAAATCGTTCTGTCTGTTAGTATGTGAAGGCGAAGAAAAGTTTAATTCATGTGAACAAATTGGGGACGATCGTTTCCTTTTCTGTGGCGAACGAGGAAGGGGTAGAAGAAATGAACAGAGCGAAGACGTTTCGTCAGATGGGCTTCTGGTTAATGGCGATTATCGCCAGCGTCCTGTTGTCGGGATGCGGAAGCGATTACGTTGTCCTGAATCCGAAAGGGCCTGTCGCAGAGACGCAGTACAATCTCATTATGATTTCCGTGATATTGTGCGCGATCATCATCATTCCGGTTCTTGCGCTTACTGCTTTTATCGTCTATCGATATCGGGATACCAAGGACAATAAAGCGCCATACAAGCCGGATTGGGCACACAGTACAACCCTTGAGGTTATTTGGTGGGGTATTCCGGTCATCATTATTGCGATCCTGGGATATTTCACGGTGCGGGATACTTACGCGTTGAAAGAATCGCCGAATCAGGCTGTGAAGCCGATGACCATTCAGGTTACTTCTTTGAACTGGAAATGGATGTTTACTTATCCTGAACAAAACATCGCAACAGTGAACTATCTGGAAATTCCTGCTGGCGTACCTGTTCAATTTCAATTGTCGGCGGACGGTCCTATGAACTCCTTCTGGGTACCGGAGCTTGGCGGCCAGATTTATGCGATGTCCGGGATGGCGACCGAGCTGTACCTGCAAGCGGATAAGCCTGGCGAGTTCTATGGCAGAGGAGCCAACTTTACTGGAGAAGGGTTCGCTCATATGGAATTCAAGGTAGAGGCCAAACCGCAGGAAGAGTTTGACAAATGGGTGCAGCAGGTGAAGAACACGACACCTGTTATGACGAAGGAAGATTACGAAGAGTTGAGAAAGCCTGGCTTGACGGATAAAAAGACGTATTCTGCATTCCCTGAAGGGTTGTTTGAAGAAATCGTCATGAAACACAGCCATGGACATGACATGGACTATGTCATGAAAAAACCGATGCCTGCAACCGGGCAGGAATCGGGCAACAAGACAGATGAGGCTTCTTCGACAGAAACCCATCATCACAACCACTAGTTGAGAGGGAGGAGGAATACCAAGTGTGGGAAAACATAAAGGAGTTTGCATCCACGTTCTTTGTAACAGGTGATCCACTGATCTACGGCGCGGACGTTTCCATCGCACTCACCGTGGTCGCGATCGTCTTCGTTCTGACCAAGTATAAAAAATGGGGCTGGCTGTGGCGCGAATGGCTGACCACGGTCGACCATAAGCGAATCGGGATCATGTACCTGATCGCCTCTCTGCTGATGCTGTTCCGGGGCGGGGTTGACGCCATCCTGATGCGTCTGCAGCTGGCATTCCCGAATGTGGAGTTTTTGCACTCCGATCACTATAATGCCATCTTTACGACACACGGTACGATCATGATTTTGTTCATGGCGATGCCGATGATGTTCGGTTTGTTCAACATGGTCGTTCCGCTGCAGCTTGGCGCGCGGGACGTTGCCTATCCGTTTCTGAACGCAGTCAGCTTCTGGCTGTTCATGCTGGGTGCGATGCTGTTCAACCTGTCGTTCGTCATCGGGGGCTCCCCGGATGCCGGCTGGCTGTCTTACCCGCCGCTTTCGGAAAATGATTTCAGTCCGGGGCCGGGGCAGAACTTCTGGATATGGGGGATACAGATCTCCGGTATCGGTAGTTTGGCCACGGGGATTAACTTCATCGTGACCATTTTGAAAATGCGCGCTCCTGGCATGAAGTTGATGAAAATGCCGTTGTTTAGCTGGTCCGTACTGTCCAGTTGTATCATGATTATCTTTGCTTTCCCGATTTTGACCGTAACACTGGCGCTGCTGTTCCTCGACCGCTTTGCAGGTGCCCACTTCTTCACTATGGACGGCGGCGGTAATCCGATGATGTACCTCAACCTGATCTGGATGTGGGGTCACCCGGAAGTATACATCGTGGTCGTGCCGGCCTTCGGTATCTTCTCTGAGGTCGTGGCTACGTTCTCGAAGAAAACAGTCTTTGGCTACAAATCCATGGTGGCAGCCTTGATGACGATTGCGATCGCATCGTTCTTCACCTGGGCTCACCACTTCTTTACGATGGGTACGAGCGCAAGCGTTATCGCGTTCTTTGCGATATCGACGATGGTCATCGCGATTCCGACCGGGGTGAAGGTGTTCAACTGGCTGTTCACCATGTTCCGCGGACGGATTTCGTTCAAACAGCCGATGCTGTGGACGATCGCGTTTATTCCTTGCTTCCTCGTAGGGGGAGCAACCGGGGTTATGCTGGCTGTCGCTCCAGCGGACTATCAGTACCACAACAGCTACTTCTTGATTGCTCACTTCCACCAAGTGTTGATCGGTGGGGTTGTGTTCGGTTACCTGGCAGGTATCTACTACTGGTGGCCAAAACTGTTCGGCTTCAAGCTTGACGAGAAGCTCGGAAAATGGGGCTTCTGGTTCTGGAATATCGGTTTCTACGTTTGCTTCATGCCGCAATACGCGCTTGGTTTCATGGGTATGACCCGTCGCTATTACACGTATGGATGGGACCGCGGTTGGGCTGACCTCAACCTGATTTCCACCGTCGGGGCGTTCCTGATGGGGATCGGCTTCATCTTCCAAGTATGGCAGATCGTCTACAGCATCAAGCGCGGTGAACGCGACACAACAGGCGATCCGTGGAACGGACGCACGCTGGAATGGTCTATTCCGTCCCCGGCACCGTTTTACAACTTCGCCGTCGTTCCTGAGGTAAAAGAAGCGGACGACTGGTGGCATACAAAACAAGCGATGGCAAACGGCACCTATAAAAAAGAGCCTGTGCATCTGGAACCGATCCATATGCCGAAAAACTCGGGTATTCCGTTTATCATGTCCTGCTTCTGGTTCTTGGTCGGATTTGGCTTTACGTTCGGCTGGGTATGGATGGCCGTGATTGGATTTATTGGCGTGGCCCTGTCGATGTGGGCGCGTTCCTTCCAATATGATACGGATTATTACGTACCGGTGGATGAAGTGCGCAGCACGGAGGCTTCACTGGGGAGGGTTGTATAATGCAACAAGTGGCAAAACATCACGACCATAGTCACGGGCACGACCACGATCATGGTCATGAAGATCATGAGCAGCTCAAAGTACTTGGTTTCTGGATATTCGTTGTAACCGACTGTATCTTGTTTGGTACGCTGTTTGCCACCTATGCGGTGCTGATGCACAACTACGCTGGTGGCCCGACACCAAAGGAACTGTTTCAAATGCCGGGTGTCATCGCGGAAACCTTTATCCTGTTGACCAGCAGCTTCACCAGCGGTTTGGCTGTTCTGGCAATGAACAAAGGAAACGTGAAAAAGCTGATTGGCTGGCTGGTTGTAACAGCGCTGCTCGGCTTGGGCTTTATCGCGCTGGAGGTTACCGAATTTGTGCACATGGTGCATGAAGGTGCGACCATTTCCACCAGTGCGTTCCTCTCCGCGTTCTATACGCTGGTCGGTACGCACGGTCTGCACGTCTCGGTAGGTTTGTTCTGGATGGTGGCGATCATGATCCAGCTCGCCCGCCGCGGGATTACGCCGGTTACCCGCCGCAAAGTGACCAACCTGAGCTTGTACTGGCACTTCCTGGACGTCGTGTGGATCTTCCTGTTCACGGTCGTCTACCTGTTGGGGGTGATGTAGGATGCATCATGAAAACCATGACAACCACAATCATGGATCGCTCAAATCGTATGTGATCGGCTTTATCTTGTCGATTGTGCTGACCATTATCCCGCTCGTGCTGGTTATGAACCACATGCTTGAAAAAACGGCACTCGTGATCACGATCATGGTGATGGCCATCTTGCAATTTATTGTGCAGCTATTCTTCTTCATGCATATCAGAGAGGGAGAAAAGCCGCGATACAATGTGCAAACCCTGATCCTGGGGCTGGTGATCGTGTTTACGATCGTTGTCGGTTCTATCTGGATCATGACGTTCAACAAGTACTAAGGTTCGAAAGTGAACCAAGAGCATAGCAAAGCGCTTCCCGATTAAGGGGAGCGCTTTTTTGCATACGGAGAACGATTCATTTTAAAAGAAGGATTGGAAAGTGGCCGTAGTGGGGAGAAGCGTCTTATTTTTAAAGTAATTCGGGGAAGAAAAGGATGAAAAGCCCGGGACTTTTTCTTTGGATATTCCGACTGGATTGCGAATATGAATCTTACGTGATCTGGATGAACGACTGCAGATTGTCGGATGCAGTCAACCGGATGATCGGGTATAGACTAGCTATCGGGATGCATTGTCAACTGTATGAACATGTGCAAGCTAGAAGTCGGATGAAGCGTCACCTGCTTTGATAGGGAGCAAGTACGCCGTAAAGCAGCAGCTCGGACATTTCTTCCGTCAACTGCTCCGGCTGTTTCTCCCCGGTCACGATCCATCGCTCGGTCAACTGGTCAATCATGCCGACGATGCAGCAGGCGGCCACTTCGGGGACCAGCTCTTTGCGAATATGGCCGGCTTGCTGATTGTTCAGGATGTGGGCGCTCAATAGCGCGATTACTTTTTCCTTCATTTCTTTTGCGTCTGGAGACTCAAACCAGGCGATCCGGGTCAGTTCGGGCTCGGATTGCAGAAAGGCAAAGACGTCCCGCAGATTTTCTTTGATTTGCCTGGCTGCTTCTCCCGGAGCGAGCGACGCCACTTTTCCGGCTGATTGGGCGAGCGTTGCCAGCTTCATCCGAAAGCTGTCCACCAGCTCTGTAAAGATGGCTTCCTTGCTCGGAAAATAGAGATAAAAAGCAGCCTGGGTCAATCCGGCGGCTTTGACGATGTCGCTGACTTTGGTATGGTGGTAGCCTTTGCGGGCAAACTGGGCAGTCGCGGCAGCAAGCAGCCGCTGTCTGCTGGCCTCGCCTTTTGCGGTCCTGTTTCGTTCTTGTGTTTCCATCCTTGGTTCCCTCCCAAACAAAAGCGACGAGAAAAGTAACTTATCAGTTATTTTTATCACTACTGCGGAGCAGGCGTCAAGAATGGAGACTGCTGATGGTAAGATTGAAAAACCGCGGGCAAACTGTAAAAAATGGTTTCTATTTTTGTTACTTATTATATAATTAAGTTGATTAAAAGAAGTCCAGAAAGGGTGTGTTGACATTATGTACGATATCGCCATTATTGGAGCAGGTCCAGCCGGGGCAAGCGCAGCGCTTTTTGCAGCCAAGGCGGGAAAGAGCACTTTGCTTCTCGACAATGACAAAAGCATGACCAAACGGGCTTGGATTGAGAATCACTACGGAGTAGAGGGAATTACCGGACCGGACATGGTAGAGCTGGGGAAAAAGCAAGCGGCGCACTTCGGCGCTGAGCTGGTCGCTGCCCAAGTAACTGATATTTCCAAATCAGGCGATGGTTTTGTGATTGCCGCAGGAGAAAACGCGACATATGAAGCCAAGCATGTCATCCTCGCCACCGGCGTACTGGTCGAACTGGCGGAAAAAGCAGGCGTGGCGACAAAGCCTGGCACCGAACCCCGGATCAAAACAGTCATCGACGCAGATGCGGCAGGGAAGACCAACGTACCCGGATTTTGGGCTGCCGGGACATGCGCGGGAGCCAGCGTCCACACGATTATCACTGCAGGCGACGGAGCCAAGGTAGCGATCAATGTCATCAGCGAGCTGAACGGCGAGCGCTACGTCGACCACGATATATTGAAGACAAATTAATCAGCCATTTCTTGCTTCCCCAGGCACCTTTTTCTTGTATAATAGTTCTGAAGTCATTATTGATTTGGGCAGAACCATTTGCTACATAGATCAGGTTACTTACGGAGCTGAATACGAAATGAAAAAAGTCCTGGGGATTACATTGATGGTGGCCTTGCTTGGCCTCAATGCGTACATTTGGCCTGCGCTGATCAAGTCGGTATCGGCGGGGACAAAGGCAGCGGAGCCAAAGGCCGAATCTCGCGTGCAGGCGACAGCGGCAGGGACGGATTTTTCCAACCAAGACCCGAAAAAGACCGAGGTCGCTTTTCAGCAGTTCGCAGCTAGAGAAAATACCGCTGCTTCCCCTCAATTGCAATCTGCAGGGGCGGGGGAACAGAAGCAAACGGCCCAGTCGGCGGCCTCCAAGTCTCCGGCCAAGAAGGCCACTCAGACTGCAACTGCGAGAAAAAAGACGCAGCCGAAAAAACAGGCAGCAAAGAAAACACCGGCACCAAAGGTACAGACGCAGCAACAGCCGGAAGCTTCTCCTGGCTATAACGCTCCGTTTTACACGGACGAGGGCGTTTATGTAGTCGATTACGGCAGTCAGCGAAGCAATTGGGTCGAGCTCTCGGATGGGTCTATCATGCGCAAAAGCGATGGGGTGCGGACCTTTAATATGCCGTTCTCCAAAAATGTGTACACCGGAGAGATCAAGCCGATGGTGGAACCGATGTCGGAAGCCGGATACAAAATGTATCAGAGCCAGCAGGCTGGCTTTCAACCGTCTGTAACTACGCATTACAGCAATCCCCGCTGATCGCCAGGCTGATGAGAATGACGGGTTAACCGCATCTCGGGGCCTGAGCGGTCCAGCGGTCTTCCTTTTACAGCGCCATGTCATGTGCGCTGTTTTTTTATCAATCTTTTCATAACAACTCGTTGGCCTGGATTACAATATAATTCGTGGGCAAGCATGGAAATAGGAGGGGTGCGGCGTGATTGCCAAAGAAAGCAAAACGGGATTTGTCGTAGCCGGGCTCCTGCTCGGTCTGCTGATGGCATCGATGGACAATACGATTGTGGCTACAGCCATGGGGACGATAGTGTCCGAGATGGGGGGAATGGACAAGTTCGTCTGGGTGACCTCCGCTTATATGGTAGCCACGATGGCGGGGATGCCGATCTTCGGAAAGCTGTCCGACATGTACGGACGCAAACGGTTTTACATTTTTGGCCTTGCCGTCTTTTTGCTGGGCTCCATCCTGTGCGGGACAGCGGGCAGCATGATCGAGCTGAGTGTATACCGGGCGATCCAGGGGATTGGCGGAGGCGCGCTGATGCCGATTGCCTTCACCATCATTTTTGATATTTTCCCGCCGGAAAAACGGGGAAAGATGACCGGACTGTTCGGAGCTGTCTTCGGTACATCCAGTGTCTTTGGTCCGCTGCTTGGAGCATACATAACGGAGTATTTCGGCTGGCATTGGGTCTTTTACATCAATGTGCCGATCGGGCTATTGTCCCTGCTTTTTATCAGTCTGCACTACAAGGAGTCGCTGGCGCACAACAAGCAAAGCATTGACTGGTGGGGTGCGATAACCCTGGTCGGTGCCGTCGTCAGCTTGATGTTTGCTCTGGAGCTTGGCGGCAATCAGTACGCATGGGATTCGGTTCAGATCATCGCGTTGTTCGCTGTGTTTGTGATCCTGTTTGCCGCCTTTATCGCGGTTGAGCGGAAGGCAGCGGAACCGATCATCTCGTTTGCCATGTTCAGAAAGCGTTTGTTTGCCGCGAGCAACGGCGTGGCGCTCCTGTACGGCTCGGCGTTTATCATTGCGACCATCTACATTCCGATCTTTATTCAAGGCGTATTTGGCGGGAGCGCGACCAACTCCGGCCTGCTGCTCACGCCGATGATGCTCGGCTCTGTTGCCGGCAGCCAGGTCGGAGGGCTGCTCACGACCAAGACGAGCTTCCGCAACATCATGCTGATCTCAGCCGTGTTTTTCGTTCCGGGGCTTCTTTTGCTCGGAACGCTCTCGCCGGAAACCTCGCGCGTCATGGTAACGATTTATATGATTCTTACCGGCTTTGGCGTCGGGTTCTCTTTTTCCGTCCTGGGGATGGCGGCGATTCACAATTTTGACATGCGGCAGCGAGGATCTGCCTCGTCGACCAACTCCTTTTTCCGTTCGCTCGGGATGACGCTGGGGATCACGATTTTTGGCATCATTCAGCGAAATTTGTTTGAGAGTGGCTTGAGCACTGCTCTTGCGGGAAATGGCGGTGCGATTCCAGGCGGGTCACTCTCCGATCCGAGAGCTATTCTATCGCCGGAGACAAGAGCACAAATTCCGGCTCCCGTTTTGGAAAAAATAACGGACACGCTGGCAAGCTCCATCGCCCATACCTTTCTTTGGGCGCTGGTCCCCGCCATTCTGGCCGTTCTGTTTATCCTGATGATGGGAAATGAGCGGGTGGCAGCTCCCGTTGGGCAGGCGAAGTCGCCCAAGCCTGCCGGGGATCGTACATAGTCGGGGGAGAGGCGAGATCTCCGCATGGAGACAGACGCATCACTCTTGTATTTATTCCTTCCGATTAAGCGATAAACGACGATAAACGACGGTAAAAAGCTCCGAGGCTAAGCTGGCCCCGGAGCTTTTTTGATCAGACGGACGTTGTTCTGGTGTCGAAGGAAACCTACGTAGCCCGTGCCCAAATCGCCAGGGAGACAGAGTTTCCAGGGTTGATAAACCGATGGGGCGACGAGCTGTTGAAACCGATGCTGTCGCCTTCGTACAGATGGTACTCGCGATCGGCGAGCAGCACCTTCAGCTCGCCCTTGAGAATGAAGCCGCACTCTTCTCCGGAGTGGGAAATCTGCTCCTGCTCCAGTGTCTCCCCGGGCTCGATTTCGATCAGCAGGAATTCGATTTTTCCGGCCTGTATGGGCGTGAGTACGTGATACTTGACGTGGGTGTTCTTCAACTGAATGATCTTGTGCTGATCGCGTCGGATGACAGGTTCTTCGTCATCCTTTGCCTTGAAAAAATGATTGATCGGTACATCGAGAGCGGAGCAGATTTTCCAAAACGTTCCTACGGTGGGATCGACCAGGCCGCGTTCGATTTGGGAAAGCAGGCTCATGCTGAGACCGGTCCGATTGGCAAGATTTTGCAGGGTCAGCTGTTTTTGTTTGCGGATTTCTCTAAGTTCCGCTCCGTTGAACATGGTATCGACCTTCTTTGCTATGCAAGCTAGTCTGTTGGCTCATGTGTTCTTCATTCATGCGTGAAGAGAGGCGTTTTCCTTGTGCAGGCTTGGAAGGGACGACAACAAGGTCTTCGTGTAGGCTTCCTGCGGATGCTTAAAAATGTCTTCAACGGTTCCCGTCTCCACAATTCTTCCCTTCTGCATGACGGCCATCCGGTCGCACATGTAGCGAATGACCGCCATGTTGTGCGAGATGAAGAGATAGGTGAGGCCCCGTTCGCGCTTTAACTCCTTCAATAAATTGAGGACATGCGCCTGAACGGAAACGTCCAGAGCCGAGGTGGGTTCGTCCAAAATAACGAACGTCGGATCGGTAATCAGGGCCCGTGCGATGGCGATTCGCTGGCGCTGGCCTCCGCTGAATTCGTGGGGATAGCGCGGCAGATGCTCCGGCTTGAGGCCTACCCGTGCGATCAGGGCGTGCAATCGTTCCGTGCTGCCCTTTTGCCTCCGTTCTTCGGCAGGCAGGGCCCACAGCGGCTCGAGTATGATGTCTTGAACCTTCATCCGCGGATCGAGAGAGGACTGCGGGTCCTGAAAGACGATCTGCATCTCGCCAGGCTTCCTTCTGTTGAATTTTTTCCCGTTCCAAAGCGGACTTCCTTGGTACAGAAGGGACCCGGAAGTCGGGTATTCCAGTCCTGTTACCATTTTTCCCAGCGTGCTTTTGCCGGAACCGGATTCGCCAATCAGGCCAAACGTCTCACCGGGATAGATCGAAAAAGCGGCGTCAGAGACAGCGTGAAACAGTTGGCTTCCCTTCCCGTATTGCTTGCTGACGCCGGAAAGCTGCAGCAGTGCTTCCATATGTAATCACCTCACCCAGCAAGCGACTTGATGTGTACCTGTCGATGCGTCTCGCGAGCCCGGTACCGGCTCCAAAACAGGATGGTCCTCGCGGCAGAGCGGCAAGGCACGGTCGCAGCGCGGCGCGAAAACGCAGCCGGACGGCAAATTCCGCAGATCGGGAGACTCCCCCGGGATCGCATGCAGCGGCTGATCAGGGGAAGCGAGGTCTGGCAGGGCTCCGATCAGGGCGCGTGTGTACGGATGAACGGGATGAGCGAGTACTTCATCGGTCGTTCCCGTTTCAACCACTTCACCCGCATACATGACGACGACCCGCTGGCATACCTCGGCAACGACACCGAGATCGTGGGTGATCAGCATGATGGACGTGCCGCGTTTTTCAGCCAGCTCCTTCATCAGCTTGAGAATTTCATGCTGGATGGTCACGTCCAGCGCTGTAGTCGGCTCGTCGGCGATCAACAAGTCAGGTGGCGCCGACATCGCCAGCGCGATCACGACCCGCTGGCGCATGCCGCCGCTCAGTTCAAACGGGTACTTCCGTGCGACCAGCTCCGGCTCGTTGATCTTTACCTCCGCCAGGCTGAGGACGGCTTGCCGGTAAGCTTCCTTGTAGGCGATCTCACGGTGCCGGTGAATGACCTTGGCCAGTTGATCCCCGATCCGCATCGTCGGGTGGAGGGCCGTCATCGGCTCCTGGAAGATCATGCCGATCTGCTTGCCCCGAAGGGATTGCTGCTCCTTTTTGTGAAGCTGCAGGACGTTTCTTCCTTTATAAAGAATTTCTCCGTTTTTGATCGTCGCATTGTTATCCAGCAGCCCGAGAATGGTTAGCGCCGTAACCGACTTGCCCGAGCCGGATTCTCCCACGATGCCGACAATTTCCCCCTGGTCGATGGAAAAAGAGACGTGGTTCAGCGCTTTGACGGTCTGCTGCATCGAGGAAAATTCGACAGACAGGTCTTTGATTGTAAGAAGCATAGGTATCTCTCCCTATCGGTTGGCTTTCGGATCGAGGATGTCCCGAATGCCATCGCCGATCAGATTAAACCCGCACGAGGCGAGGAATAGGGCAAGCCCAGGGAAGGTGGGATACCACCAATAATCAAGCAGGTATTTCCAGCCGATACTGATCATCGCGCCCCATTCCGGCGTAGGAGGCTGAGCGCCCAGGCCGAGGAAGCCGAGTGTTGCGACGAGCAGGATGGCATCGCCGATATCCAGCGTGACCTGGATGATCACGGGGGAGACGGCATTGGGAATAATGTGGCGGGTAATGATCCGCCAGGGCTTGATGCCGAAGGTGACAGCCGCTTTGACATACAGCTTTTCCCGCAGAGCCAGTGTTTCCGCACGGGCCAGCCGGACGTAGACAGGTATCTTGATGATGGCAATGGCCAGCATGGCGTTCTGGAGGTTGGGGCCGAGAACAGCGGCCACCGCCATCGCCAGCACGAGCGAAGGAAACGCGAGGACGATATCCATCATCCGCATGATGATCTGGTCGACGCGGCCGCCGAAGTATCCGGAGATCGCCCCGATGACCGTTCCGACCAGACCCGCCGAGAGAACGACCGCTACGCCAACGCCGAGCGACAGGCGAGCGCCGTACAGAATGCGCGTAAAAATATCGCGTCCCACTTCATCTGTTCCGAACCAGTGAGCAGCGGACGGAGGGGAGAACCGCTCCGGGATATTGATCTTGGTCGGGTCATGCGGGGAGATGAGCGGCGCGCACACGGACAAGAGCAGCAGCATGACGAGCAGAAACAAGCCAAACAAGGTGAGCGGGCTCTGCCGGATCCGGAACCAAAAGGGGTTTACCTTACGGGACGGCTGGGCAGCAGTATCCGCTTTTGCCGATAGACTGGACATGGTGGCCCCTCCTATTCCTTGATTTGCGGGTCTAGTACGTAGTAAGTGAGGTCAACCAGCAGGTTGATCACGACGTACCCGAAAGATATGACAAAAGTGAAGCCCATCATCGCCGGGAAGTCGAGAAACGCAATCGAGTCGACGACGTATTTCCCCATGCCGGGCCAGCTGAAAATCGTTTCCGTCACGACTGCTCCGCCAAGCAGCGAGCCAAAGGAAAGACCTACGACGGTAATCGTCGGGATCAGCGCATTTCGCAAGGCGTAGCGGATCAAAAGGACAGGGCCGTGGATGCCGTTGGCCAGCGCGGTCCGAATGTAATCCTGTCCGAGTACCTCCAGCATGCTGGAGCGGACCTGGCGGGTGACGATTGCCAGCTGAGCAAATGCCAGCGTAAAGGCAGGCAGGATCAGATGCCACAAGCTGTTTTTAAATGCGGCCCAATTGCCCGTGAGCAGGCTGTCAAACAGGTAAAGGCCGGTAATTTTGGTCGGAGCCGGGACAGTCAGGTCCAGCCTGCCGCTGGATGGCAGCGCCCCGAGAAACTTGTAAAAGATCAGGATGCCGACGAGGCCGCTCCAGAACACGGGTGTAGAGATTCCCGCGATGGAGAAAAAGCGGCTGGAGTGGTCCCATCCAGTGTCCTTTTTCACGGCGGACAGGACGCCCAGCGGTATTCCGATGGCGATCGCGATAATAAAAGCGGTGATGGCCAGCTCCAGCGTTGCAGGGAAAAAGGCGATCAGATCATGGACGACAGGCTGCTGCGTGCGAATCGAGGTGCCAAAGTCACCTGCAAAAAGCCCTTTCATGTAGGTAAGATATTGGACCCAGACCGGCTGGTCCAGGCCCAATTGGCGACGAACTTCTTGCAGTGTTTCCTCACTGGCGCGCTGTCCCACCATCATCCGCGCCGGATCTCCCGGGATCACATGAGAGAGGAAAAAGGTGATCAATGTGACCCCGAGGAGCACCAGCACCAGCATGGCGAGACGTTTCAGGATGATCTGTTTCATGAGGAAAGCACTCCTTTATTCAAGGCGTTATTTAGACATCTCCGCCAGGTTGTAAATGCCCTCCAGCATCGGGTTGTAGACGAAGCCTTTGACGTTTTTGCTGACCGGCAGGAGGAAGTCCTTTTGATACAGATAAAGGTAAGGCGCTTCATCAATGACGATCTTCTGCGCTTCCTTGTACAGCTTCTCGCGCTCTGCCTTGTCGTTGATCGATGCGGCTTTGCGCACCAGCTCGTCCACTTTGTCGTTTTTATAGAAGGCGCGGTTTCCGGCCAGACCGAAGTTGACGGAGTCAAACCAGTAGTTCATGAACATGTACGGGTCGCCGAAGTCCGGGCTCCAAACGCCAAGAGCGAGGTCGAATTCGCCGGCGTCAATCATTTCGCGGGACGTGGCGTAGGCGATCTTTTTGAGATTGAGCTTTACCCCGATGTCGGCGAAAAATGCCTGCAGGGTGAGTGCTTCTGTCTCCCACCACGGTTTGTTGTCGGAATACAGCAGATCGAGGGTCAGGTTGGAGACGCCTGCTTCCGCCAGGAGCGCTTTGGCTTTTTCCACATCGCGCTTGTACTGATGGGCAGATTCATCATGCCCCCACAGACCTTTTGGAATAGGACCGCGCATTTGCGTAGCGTAGCCTTCCTGCACGGATTCGGTCAGGGCGTCATAGTCGATCGCGTAGCTTAACGCCTGGCGAACCTTCGGGTTTTTGAGCGCTTCGTTGCCTTTGGAGGAGTTTACGTACACGTAGTCGACGAACAGGCTCGGTTTTTGCAGGACTTCTACGTTGGGCAATTCTTTGACGGCTTTCAATTGTTCATTGGGGATGCCTTCGGCGATGTCAATCTCGCCCTGTTCCAACTGCAGGCGCTGAGCTGTCGCATCCGGAACGATTTTGAAGTATACGGTTTGGAATGCGGGTTTCACTGTGGAGTGCGGGTTGACGGTGAGCTTGAGATATTCGCCTTTTTTCCATTCTTCGAGCTTGTACGGGCCGCTGCCCATCGTGTTGTTTGCGAGGAAGTTTTGGCCCAGATCGCCGTTTTGTTCTTCTTCTTTTACCTTCGGATTGACGATGCCGCCGTAGTTGGCTGCGAGAGTCGAGAGGAATGGCGGGAAGTTTTTGGAGAGAACGAAGGTAACCTGTGTCGGCGAATCGACTTTGACTTCTTTGATCACGCTGTATACGTCAGCCGGGCCTTTCTTGATGGCGAGCGTGCGGTCGAAGGTGAACTTGACGGCTTCTGCCGTGACCGGAGTACCGTCGGCAAACTTATGTCCTTCTTCCAGTGTAAAGGTCCAGGTAAGGCCGTCTTCGCTCACTTTCCATTCCTTGGCGAGACCGGGCTTGACCTCTGTGGACTCCCCGTCGTATTCGACGAGACGTTCGTAGGTGGGATAAGTGATTTTCCATGCGGCGTTGTCAAAGGTGACGGCGGGATCGAGCGTGCCTTGATCCGCGTTGATCGCGACGAACAGTGTGTCTGCTGACGTCTTCGGTGCGGTCGGCTCGGTTTTTGCCGGCGATTCCGGCGAGTTGTTCTGAGCTTGAGGCTGGTTCGCCGGTGTGCCGCAAGCGGCAACGAGCATGGAAACAGCGAGAACCAGGCTGGTGAGGACGAATGACCATCTGCGCTTCAAAGAGATCAACCCCCAACATTTTGTTATAAATTTAATATATTTTTAATATATTGCAAAAATTGAGGTTATTCAACTATTTTCGCTATCAATTTCCAAGATTCCCCCGTACATGGCTTGTCCAGTAGTTTGCCGTGCCCAGGAAAGCGTGCCGTATTCGTAATGCCACCACTCTTTGGGGTAATTGACGAAACCGGCCTCGGTCATCAGGTGATACAGAAGACGTCTGTTGGCGCGGATCGTTTTCGCCTGTTCATCAGGGCTGAGAGCGTTTTCATAGAATCGGGTAGAGGCCCGTTCGCTGAAATCGTCAAACTCTGTTCCCATGTCGAGCCACCCATCGGGGCCTTCGATCGTCAGGTCTACTGCTCCACCGGACAAATGGGGCGATGGCTTTTGCACATCCTTGCTGGGGACGGCGACAAATTTGCTCAGTTCGGCCTGAAGCGCCTCGCCTTCTTCCCAGCCCTGCTTGAGCAGTGTTTGCTTGAATCTTTCATAGAGAGAGCTTTGCACCTGGTAGGAGCGCCAGCCGTCAAATACGACGAAGCGATAGCCGTCGGGCAAGCGTTCGGCTGCTTGGACCAGGCGGAGAGCGGCGCTTTTTCGCAAGTACGCTTCGGGAGTGGTTCCGTCGTAGCCTTGCTTGTAGTACATCGGCCAGACCGTAATTTTTTCGGACAAGCTGGAGAGGGGGAGCATCGCTTCGCCGCATTCTTCAAGGAGAGGCTGTACGTAGAGATGTGGCCGCTCCGGAGGAATCGGGAGATCCTGTTTCATCTGGACCACCTCCTGTTTGTGGATATGTTTTCCATCATCCTAGCAAAGAACAAAACTTTAGTAAACTGCATTTAATTTTCATTTGTTGAATAAAACTCGATGATCAGCTTGTTCTTTCTATCCGTGCCCACTTTTGTTATGATGATAGCAAGCGCCAGTCTTTGGCTGGCTGAACATTTCCATATCGCGCAAACAGGTCTTTGCTTCCTGCACGGTGCACGCCGCGGGAAGCGAAGTTAAAAGGGAAGTTTGGTGAAAATCCAACGCGGTCCCGCCACTGTAAGAGAGGAGTTTTCCTTCAAGGCATTTTGCCATCCACTGCCCCGGGTCGGGGACGGGAAGGAGAAGGAAAGCAGCGATTCTCGAGCCAGGAGACCTGCCTGTCTTGCCTGAGCACTGATTTCCTTCGGGTCAAAGGAAGAGGTGGATCGTTGTAGCGAACTGTCCGCGCTTTGTCTCCCTTTGTTTTCCAAAGGGAACAAGGCGTTTTTTTATACTTTTCGGAAGGTTGGCGTGTACTCCCCTGGAAAAGCAGGCGGCAGTTTCGCGTTTCACCCGGAGATTTGCCCGAGTGGCTTTGTATGTTCAAAAGGATTGCGCAGAACGAAGGAGGGGCTGTTGATGAGCAAGGCCGACAACAAGCGAGGGCTGCTGCTGGTCTATACAGGAGACGGAAAAGGCAAGACGACAGCGGCGTTAGGCTTGGCTGTACGTGCAACCGGCAGAGGAAAACGGGTTTTAATGATCCAGTTTATCAAGTCTCCGGAGCGCACCTATGGCGAGAAGATTATTTTCGACCGTCTCGGAATCGAAATGGTGCAGATGGGCGTCGGCTTTACCTGGACCAAAACACCGGAGGAGCACCGCAGCGCCCTTGAAAAGGCGTGGAGCTTTGCCCGCGAAAAGGTGCTTGGCGGCGAGTACGATGTGGTGATCCTGGACGAATTGAACAATGCCCTGGCAATTGATCGTTTTCCGATTGACGATGTGCTCCCGCTGGCTGACGTGCTGGATACGGTCCAAAACAGGCCGCGCCACGTCCATCTGGTCATTACCGGCCGCAATGCGCAGCCCGCGATCATCGAGATGGCCGATCTTGTGACGGAGATGAAGCCGGTCAAGCACTACTATGACGAAGGCATTCCCGCTGTACTCGGAGTTGAGTACTGATGGGGCTGCTGGAGACCTACGGCCACGGCGGGGATCTGGTGACGGCTGCAGAGCGCTTTGGCGTATCGGCCGAGGCGTTCCTTGATTACAGCGCCAATATAAATCCGCTCGGTCCTCCGGCAAGGGTCCTGGAAGCGCTGGGGAGGTCGCTTACCGCCGTTATCCGCTATCCTGATCCCGGCCATCGAGCTTTCAAGCGGGCATTGGCTGCCCGGCTGCGTCTGCCGGAAGACGCCCTTTTGCCGGCAAATGGAGCGGCGGAAGCGATGGCGCTGGCCGTGCTCGCTCTGCAGCCGGAAAGCGCAGGTGTGGTGACGCCGTGCTTTTCCGAATATGCCCAACTTTCCCGCCAATTCGGCGCTCGCGTCGTGGAATGCGCGGGACGGGAAGAAAACGGCTTCAAGCCAGACGCGCGGGAGCTGTATCGGCTCTTTCGGGAGACGCAGCTCGTGTTCATCGGTTCTCCGAACAATCCGACCGGTCTATTGTATGAACCAGACGAGCTTTTGCAAATGGCCGAATGGACAAATGACACCGGTACCCATTTGATTGTCGATGAAGCTTTTCTCGATTTTGCGGCTCGGGAGAAGCAGTTTACACTTGCGGATCGGCTAGGACATTTTCCGCGCGTCCTGTTGATACGCTCCATGACCAAAATGTTCGCTATCCCGGGGCTTCGGCTCGGTTATGCGATCGGTCACCCCGCACTGATCGAGAGGATGAGGAGCAAACAGGTGAGCTGGAGCGTCAACGGCTTGGCCTTGCTTGCGGGAGAGTTGTGTTTGCAGGAAGCGGATTATGAAGAAGAGACGAGGCGCCTCATCGCTGCAGAACGCCGCTTTTTGCTGGACGGACTGCAGTCGGGGCTGGGCTGGCAGGTATGGCCGGGAGAGGCCAACTTTTTGCTCGTTCGCTCCCCGGAATGGATAGACGCGACGGCGCTGCAGGAGGAAATGGGCAAACGGGGCATTCTGATCCGCAACTGCGCCATGTATCCGGGACTGACCGCCCGCGATTTTCGCATCGCCGTTCGCTCGCGGGCCGAGAATGAACGGCTGCTGTCTGCCTTTCATGATGTGATGGAAAAAAGGGGGGCGGTCTTGTGAGCCTTATTTTGGTCACAGGGGGCGTTCGGTCGGGAAAGAGCCGTTTTGCCGAGGAATTGGCCCGTGATGCCGCGCAGGACGTGTTGTACGTGGCGACAGGAAAAGCGTGGGACGATGAGATGGCCAGACGAATCGAGCTGCATCGGGAGCGCCGCCCTGATACGTGGGGATTGTGCGAGCTCGGCGGACGGCTGTCCGAATCGCTGGACGCGAGCAAAGGGTACAGTGTCGTCTTGCTCGATTGTCTCTCCACCTGGGTCAGCGGTCGCCTGATGGACATCCCGGAGCAGGCGTGGCGGGACGAATCCATTACAAAAGAGATTGTGGGAGAAGCAAAGGCGTGGCTGGATGCTGTCGCCCAAACGAATCAAACCGTGATTGCAGTAACGAGTGAAGTGGGTCTTGGCGGGGTAGCGATGTCGAGGCTGGGACGATGGTTTGCCGATATTTTGGGCGATGTGAATCAGCAAGCCGCGCGCCAGGCTGACACCGTCTATGCCGTGATCGCCGGGCTCCCCTGGAGGATGAAAGGATGAACGCATTTTTTCACGCGCTGACTTTTTTTACACGCATTCCCGTGCCGTGGCTGAAGCCGTCGGAAAAGGCTTGGCGTGACAGCGTCGCTTGGTATCCGGCTGTCGGGCTGGTGATCGGATGCGTGCTGTGGATCGTGCACGAGGCTGCATTATGGGCCTTTCCGCCGCTGATCGCCGCCGTTTTGACGTGCACGGCCTGGGTGTACATCACGGGAGGACTCCATCTGGACGGGTGGATGGACCTGGCGGATGGCCTCGGCAGCAGCCGTACGCAAGAACGCATGCTGGAGATTATGAAGGACAGCCGCTCGGGTGCCATGGCTGTCCTGGCTGCGATCCTGCTGCTCTTTTTGAAAACGGCAGGGATAACGGAACTGGCGGGTCTGCTGACAAATCCGCCAAACCAGGCAAGCTTGTCGGGTCTGTTAGCAGGTGGCCCAAGAGCGGAAGGGCTGACACTTTATAGCGGCTCTCTCCTGCTTGTCCTCATTCCATTTGCTGCCCGCGCTCATGTGCTGCTCGCGATACGCTGCTTCCCCAACGTTTCTTCCGACAACGGCGTCGGAAAAGGGATCGGTGCAGGGTTGCGGCTCTGGCATATTGTGGCGGCCTACGCAGCTGTCCTCGGACTTGGCTGGTGGATCGCCGGCATTCAGGCGATAGCGGCAGTCGCGGTGTCGCTTTTGTTCAGCCTCTGGTTCGCACGCGGCATCTGCCGCAGGCTCGGAGGACTGACGGGCGATTGCTACGGCGCGATCATTGAAAGCAGTGAAGCAGTGATGCTGCTTGTTGCGGCAGGGAGCTGGTGGACGTGAGATGGATCTGGATCAGGCACGGGGAGACAGAGGAAAATCGCGAAGGGCGCTATCTGGGACATACGGATGTGCCGCTGAATGACGCGGGGGTGGAGCAGGCGGCGCTTCTCGCCAGACAGCTCGGGCATGAACGCCCGGCCCATTTTTTTACCAGCGATTTGCTCCGCTGCGTGCAGACGGCTGATCGGCTGGCAGCGGTCTGGGGGATGAGTCCGATCCGGGTTCCTGAGCTTCGCGAGCTGTCTTTTGGCGAATGGGAGCGGCTCACCTACGAAGAACTGATGGTCAGAGAAAGCGTGCGGGCAAGCCGTTGGTACGACGATCCGTTCGGCATCGCGCCGCCGGGCGGAGAAACGCTGACGCAGCTGGGCGAACGAGTGAACCGCTGGTTGAGCGGCATGTGGAAAGAAATGAGAGATGCATGCGGTTCAACGGAGCCGGATCACACGGTCGCATTGGTGACGCACGGTGGTGTCATCCGCTGGTTTCAGGCGGCCTGGCTGCACGGTGACCCCGGATTGTACTGGCACATGAAAGGACTCGGGCACGGTCAGGCGATGATCGTGGAGCATGTATCGGGGACGTGGAAGCCAGCATCGCACGCAATCGACATCAGGGAAGAGAGTGAAGCATAGATGACAACCGCTTTTCTCATCGTGGCGGCTTACGTGCTCGACCGCCTGGTTGGAGACCCGCGCAGTCTGCCGCATCCCGTAGTGATCATGGGGTGGTTTATTGCCCGCCTGGAGCGCGTCATCCGGCTGTTTGTCAAACAGGAGAAGGGTTTGAGGGCAGCCGGCTTGCTGTTTCCCCTCTTGATCGTCGGGGGCAGCTATGCGGTCGTCGCCGGACTTGTGTACGGCGCGGGGCTGATCCATCCCTGGCTGGCCATCGCGCTGGAAATCTGGCTGATCTCTACGACGATCGCGACCAAAGGCTTGGCGGATGCCGGATTGGAAATAGGCCGCTATCTGCTGGCCGGGGATCTGGCAATGGCCCGCCGTTCGCTATCGATGGTGGTCGGGCGGGACACGGGGCATCTGGGTGAGGCCGAGATCAGCCGCGGGGCTGTAGAGACGGTGGCGGAAAACATCGTCGATGCCATCGTGTCTCCGCTCTTTTACGCTGCGATCGGAGGCGCCCCGCTGGCGATGGCCTATCGGGCGGCGAACACGCTTGATTCCATGGTCGGCTACAAAAACGAGAAATACGTGAATCTCGGCTGGGCCTCCGCCCGCTTTGACGACGTGTTGAATTACATACCGGCCCGCCTCACTGCTCTGCTGTTGGTCGGGGCGAGCTGGCTGCAACGGCTGGACTGGCGCCGCTGCTACCGCATCATGCGGCGGGACGCCGGACTTCATCCCAGCCCCAACAGCGGTCTTCCGGAAGCGGCAGTCGCCGGTGCGCTGGGCGTTCAACTGGGCGGACTGAATTACTATCAGGGCGTGGCTTCTCACCGCGCCAAGCTGGGTGATCCGCTTCGGCCGCTGTGTGCAGGCGATATTGCGGCTACGGTGCGCTTGATGACAGTCACTTCGATCATGTGCACAGTCGGTCTGGCCGCTTTTGCTTATGTTCTGCATGGATGAACAGCGTTTTTCAAATAGAGGCGAAATAATGAAAGGGGGACTTTCTATGAGCGGCAAGCTGTTTGTGATCGGCTTCGGGCCGGGCAGCTTTGAGCATATTACCAAACGGGCGCGGGAAGCGATCGAAGAGAGTGACATCATCATCGGATATACCACTTATGTGGACCTGATCAGAGGGCTGTTGACCGATCAGGAGATCGTCAGCACCGGGATGACGGAGGAAGTGACGCGTGCGCGCGAAGCCGTCCGGCAGGCGGAAGCGGGCAAAAAGGTGGCCGTGATCTCCAGCGGCGATGCGGGCGTGTACGGTATGGCCGGACTCGTTTACGAGGTGCTCGTGGAAAAAGGCTGGACATCTGCGGAGGGCGTGGAGGTGGAAATCGTTCCGGGAATATCGGCGATCAACTCCTGCGGCGCTCTGCTCGGCGCGCCCATCATGCACGATGCCTGCACGATCAGCCTGAGCGACCATCTCACGCCATGGGAGCTGATCGCCAAGCGGATCGACGCTGCGGGCATGGCCGATTTTGTCATCGCGCTGTACAACCCGCGCAGCGGGCGTCGCACCAGACAGATCGTCGAGGCACAGCGCATCCTGCTGCAGTACCGTTCCCCGGACACGCCGGTCGGGATCGTCAAGAGCGCCTATCGGGAGCGGGAGCATATCGTCATCACGACACTGGCAGAGATGCTGAACCATGACATCGGGATGCTGACGACGGTCATCATCGGGAACTCGTCCACATTTGTCTATGACGGCAAAATGATTACCCCGCGCGGCTATCAGCGGAAGTATACGCTTGCGACAGATGAGCAATCGCTGAAGCCCCATCAGCGGCTTCGCGTGGAAAACGAGCCGTGGTCGCTGGAGGCGGCTTCGCAAAACGCTGTGGAACAAGCGGCACCCGACGCAACTTCTTCACTTGTCGAACCACAGGTTGAAAAAGCGGACACAGCGAGCTTGCGGGCCACTCCCCAGCCAAAAGAGGAGACCGGCACATTGACGCCGTTTGACTGGGCGGCTCAGGCTTTGCAGGCAGTAAACGAATCCAGGGGGATCGAAACGGATGCTTCGCTCGTATCCTCCAGCCAGTCCCATCGCCCGGTCTTTGTCCCGGAAATGATTTTCGAGTGCGCGGTAAGTCCGGGCGTAGCCAACAAAAAGTTCACTCCGGCGCAGATGATGGCGCTTGCCCAGGCAGCCGGAGAAAAAGGGGAGCTGGAGTACACGCCGCACCACCAGATCATTTTGCGTGTTCCGACGAGCAACCCGGAGGAGGTAACTGCGCCGCTCCGCAACCTCGGTCTCAACTTGACTCCGGTCGGGGACGTCCTGCAGGTGAAGGCTTGCGACTTCTGCGACGGCGAGAAGAAGGACGCGATTCCGTACGCGGAGGAGATCCACCGCAAGCTGGGCGGACAGGAAATGCCAAAAGAGCTGAAGATCGGCGTAAACGGCTGCGGGATGGCCTGCTACGGGGCGGTTCAGGAAGACATCGGTCTCGTGTTCCGCAAGGGCAAGTTCGATCTGTTCCTCGGCGCCAAAACCGTGGGGAGAACGGCACATTCCGGCTTGCCGGTAGCGGAAGGCATCGAGCCGGAGGACATCGTTCCCTTGATCGAGCGGATTATTGACAGATACAAGCGGGAAGCATTCCCGAATGAAAGGTTCCACAAATTTTTCCAAAGGGTCGGCGAAATCGAGGGATACGTCTGGAGAGAGCCAGCCATTCCCAAAATTGAAAACGCTGTTTGCGGCGACTAGCCGCTAGATTCAAGCGCCAGCATATCCGGGGGTTTTGGTTTTGCAAAAGCAGCAAGGCCCCAAACCACGGGCCAGGCAGAAAAAATAACGGGGAGGAATCAGGATGGACGCGGTACTGTTTGTCGGACACGGGAGCAAGGATCCCGAAGGAAATGAAGAGGTAAGGCAGTTTGTGGCGTCGCTGATGCCGGAGATCGACGTTCCGATTCTGGAGACATGCTTTCTCGAATTTGAACGTCCCGATATGCTTCAGGGATTGGACGCCTGCGTAAAGCGGGGAGCCACTCGGGTAGCCGTCATCCCGATCATTCTGTTCTCGGCCGGGCACGCCAAGATTCACATTCCGGCGGCGATCGACGAAGCAAAAGCGAAATATCCGCATGTGCAATTTATTTACGGACGCCCAATAGGTATTCACGAAGAGGTCCTGAATATTTTGGCCACCCGCATGCAGGAAGCCGGCTTTGCATCCGGCGAGGAGCACGGGGACACAGCCGTTCTGATCATCGGACGCGGCAGCAGCGATGCGGACGCGAACAGCGACATCTACAAAATGTCCCGACTGTTCTGGGAACGCTGGAAGGCAAAGTGGGTGGAGACTGCTTTCATGGGCGTGACCTTCCCGCTGTACGAGGAAGGGATTGAGCGCTGCCTCAGGCTGGGTGCCCGCCGCATCGTCGTCCTGCCGTACTTCCTGTTTACCGGCGTGCTGATCAAACGGATGGCCGACCAGCTTGAACAGTTCCGCGCTCGCTATCCAGAGGCTGAATTTACGCTGGCGGAGTACTTCGGCTTCCATCCGCTGCTCAAGGAAGTGCTGAAAGACCGGGTGGAAGAGGCGCTGCACGGCGAAGTCAAACTGAATTGCGATACTTGTCAGTACCGTCTGGCGGCGATGGAGCATATCGACCATCATCACCACCATCACGACGACGACCATGGGCATCATCACCATCATCACCATCACCATGGACACAGTCACGGTCACGCACATAGCCACGGTCACAGCCACGATCACGATCATGGGCACGGTCACGGCCACAGCCACAGCCACGATCACGACCATGACCACGATCATGAACATAAACACGGACACAGCGACAATCACGCCCATGAGCATCACCCTGTAAAGAAATAAGGAGGGACGAGCGATGATTCTTGTATTGGCGGGAACCAGTGACGCCCGGGAGCTGGCTCTCTTGATCAAGGAAACCGGATATGACCTGCTTGCCACAGTCGTTACCGACAACGCGGCCAAAAGCATCGAGGAAGCGGGGCTGCCGGTGCAGGTAGGCCGTCTGACATCCGCCGACATCGAGGCGTTGATCCGTGAAAAAGGCTTTCAGGCGGTAGTGGACGCCAGCCACCCTTATGCTGAGGAAGCGTCGAAAAACGCGATGGTCGGAGCAGAGGCGGCGGGAGTTCCCTACATCCGGTACGAACGCGAAAGCGCCCAGTCGCCGGGGCACGAGAAGATCATCTTCGCCGAGGACTACGTCCAAGCCGCCGAGATAGCGGCAGAAAAGCGCGGTGTGATCATGCTGACGACCGGCAGCAAAACGTTGAAAATCTTTTCCGACCGGCTCTTGGGCTTGCCGGATACGACGCTGGTGGCCCGCATGCTTCCGCGCACCGACAACATGCAAAAATGCGAGGAGCTGGGCATCGAGCAAAAAAATATCGTCGCCATGCAGGGCCCTTTTTCCAAGGAGCTGAACAAGGCCCTCTATGACCACTACAAAGTGACGCTGATGATCACCAAGGAGAGCGGCAAAGTCGGCGCCTTTGACGAAAAGGTGGAAGCAGCGCTGGAAATGGGCATCGAGACGATTGTCATCGCCCGGCCCAAGATCGATTACGGCACCAAATTTTCCGACTTCGCCGGAGTGATCGGTCAGTTGAAGCAGCTGCTGCCCCTGCCGCAAGAAGCGTAACGGGCGGTTTTTCAGAGAAAATAGAGCGGAACGCTTGGCGAGATAAATTGAAACAAGCAAGTAAGCAAGGACGAATCGTTCGGCTTGGCCGAAATCTAACGGCTTGCTGCAGCCAAAGCCAAACCCCAATACAAAGGAGGAGCATACCATGGATTTTCGCACGGAATTCAAGCCTTTGACCGTACAACCGCAAGAAATCGAGGAAAAGAGCTTTCAAATCATCACCGAAGAGCTCGGAGAGCATCCTTTCACCGAAGAGCAGTACCCTGTCGTGCAGCGCGTCATCCACGCCTCGGCGGACTTTGACCTGGGGCGCAGTCTCGTATTCCACCCGGATGCGGTGAAAGCGGGCATTCAGGCGATCCGAAGCGGCAAGATTGTCGTGGCCGACGTCCAGATGGTTCAGGTCGGGATCAGCAAGAACCGGATCGAAAAATTCGGCGGCGAAGTGAAGGTGTACATCTCCGACAAGGATGTCATGGAGGAAGCGAAGCGCCTGAACACCACGCGCGCAATCATCTCCATTCGCAAAGCGGTCAAAGAAGCGGAGGGCGGCATTTTCGCGATCGGCAATGCGCCGACAGCGCTTCTGGAGCTGATCCGTCTGGTCAAAGAGGGAGAGGCGAAGCCGGGCCTGATCATCGGGATGCCAGTCGGCTTTGTGTCGGCGGCAGAGTCCAAGGAAGAGCTGGCCAAGCTGGATGTGCCTTTCATCACAAACATCGGGCGGAAAGGCGGGAGCCCTGTTACGGTGGCTGCGCTCAACGCACTCTCGCTGATGGCGGAACGGCAGGGATAATTCATGGCGGGGAAAGCGACTGCGGAGGAAAAGGAAGCAAAACCATTGCGTCACGGCTATACAACCGGTTCATGCGCCACGGCAGCCACCAAAGCGGCGCTGACCGCCCTGATCACGCAGCAAGAACAGCGCGAGGCGACGATCCGTCTGCCGATCGGACAGGACGTCAGCTTCCAGACGGAAAGCTGCGAGTTTGATGCCGTTTCCGCGACAGCAGGAATTATCAAGGACGGCGGGGATGACCCCGATGCGACCCACGGCGCTTTGATCGTCAGTACGGTGAGCTGGCTGGACGAACCGGGGATCGTGCTGGACGGCGGAATCGGCGTGGGCCGCGTCACCAAGCCGGGCCTGCCTGTCCCCATCGGTGAAGCTGCGATCAATCCGGTCCCGCGCAAAATGATCAGGGAGACCGCGCAGGCCGTCCTGGATGAGCACGGGATCGAGCGGGGGATCAAAATCGTCATTTCCGTACCGGCTGGCGAGGAAATCGCCAAAAAGACCTTGAACGGCCGGCTTGGCATCATCGGGGGCATCTCCATCCTGGGTACGCGCGGCATCGTCGTGCCGTTTTCCACGTCCGCCTACAAGGCCAGCGTCGCCCAGGCGATCAACGTCGCGCAGAAGATGGGCTGCCGCCACATCGTGCTTTCCACGGGAGGCAAAAGCGAGCAGTTTGGCATGACGCAGTATCCGGAGCTGCCCGAGGAAGCATTCGTGGAGATGGGCGATTTTGTCGGCTTTGCGCTCAAGCAATGCAAGCTCAAGGGCATCGAAAAGGTGACGCTGGTGGGCATGATGGGGAAATTCTCCAAGGTGGCGCAGGGCGTCATGATGGTCCATTCCAAAAGCGCTCCCGTCGACTTCGGCTTTCTGGCCCAGCTCGTCCGGGAGGCGGGTGCACCGGAAGCGTTGGTCGAGGAGGCGCGGGGAGCCAATACCGCTTCCCAGGTAGGGGACATGATGGCAGAATACCCCCTCTTTTTTGAAAAGCTGTGCGAAAGCTGCTCGCGGGCAGGACTTCGCGAGGTTGGCGGGGGCATGGAGATCGAGACCATGCTGATCACGATGAAAGGAACCCTGTTGGGGAAGGTGACGGTTCATGACACAGGCAATGAAGGTGATTGGAATCGGAGATGACGGTACGCAAAGCCTGCTGCCGTTGTACCGGACGTGGATAGAGGAAAGCGAGCTGCTCGTGGGGGGAGAACGGCATCTCTCCTTTTTTCCCGATTATCCGGGGGAAAAGCTGGTTTTAAAAGGCGGCCTGACCGCCATGGTCGAGCAATTGCGCGAGGAGAAGCGGAAAACGGTCATCCTTGCCTCCGGGGACCCGCTGTTCTACGGAATCGGCAGCCTGCTCGCGAAAAAATTGCAGGTGGAGATTTATCCGCATCTCAGCTCGATCCAGCTTGCTTTTGCCAGGATGGGAGAGGCGTGGCAGGATGCCGCGTTTCTCAGCGTTCACGGGCGCAGCATCAAGGGTCTGGCCCAGCGGATCGACGGCAAGGAAAAAGTGGCCCTCCTGACCGATCAGGAAAACAATCCGGCTGCGATTGCCCGCTACCTGCTCTCGTTTGGCATGAACGAGTACGACGCCTTCGTCGGGGAAAATCTCGGCAGCGCCGGGGAGCGGACAGGCTGGTACTCGCTGGAGGAGATGGCGGACGGGGGTTTCGCAGATCTGAACGTGGTCATTTTGCGCAAACGCAGACAGGGCCCGATATGGCCGCTCGGCATCGCCGATGAGCAATTTTCCCAGCGCAAGCCCGACAAGGGGCTGATCACGAAAAAGGAAGTGCGTATTCTGAGCATCGCGCAGCTGCAGCTCCACGCCAAAAGCATCGTGTGGGACATCGGCACCTGCACCGGTTCGGTGGCAATTGAGGCAGCACGCATCGCCCGCGAAGGGGAAGTGTACGCGGTCGAGAAAAATGCGGACGATCTGGCCAACTGCCGGGAAAACATGGCCAAGTTCCGCACCGATTTTACCGTTGTGCACGCCAAGGCTCCGGAAGGACTCGACCAGTTCCCCGACCCGGATGCGGTGTTTATCGGAGGGAGCGGCGGCGAGCTTCGCGAGCTGCTCGGCATTTGCTGCAGCCGGCTCAGGCCAAATGGCCGCATCGTGGTCAACGCCGCGACGATCGAGACGTTGTACGAAGCGACGCAGGCATTCGCTGCGGAAGGCTTTGAGACATCGGTTACGCTGGCGCAGCTTTCGCGCAGCAAGCCGATTTTGTCAATGACAAGGTTTGAGGGATTGAACCCGATTTATATCATTACCGCCTGGGCCAAGCAGGAGGACAAGCAAGGAGGAGACAGCCAGTGAGCACCATCGGAACACTGTACGGCATCGGAGTCGGTCCGGGAGACCCGGAATTGATCACGGTCAAGGCATTTCGCCTTTTGCAGCAATCGCCAGTCGTCGCCTATCCAAAGAAACGGATGGGCAGCAAAAGCTACGCGCACCAAATCGCGGAGCTGTACGTCAAGCCTTCGCCGGACAAGGAAATGCTCGGCCTCGTTTTTCCGATGACCAAGGACAAGGACATTTTGGAGCGGGAGTGGAACAACACTGCCGACATCGTCTGGGAGCGGCTTCGCGAAGGGAAGGATGTCGCCTTTGTCACAGAGGGAGACCCGCTGTTTTACAGCACATTCATTCACATGATGCGCGTCATGAAGGAGAAATACCCGGAGGTTCCGGTCGTGTCGGTGCCGGGCATTTCGTCCTTTCTCGGCGCGGCAGCCCGCCTCAATCTGCCGCTCGCGGACGGCGATGAACAGATCGGAATCATTCCGGCTACAGAAGACCGCGAAGCGATGCGCAAAGCGATTGAAGAGCACGACTGCGTCATTTTCTTGAAGGTAGCCAAAGTGCTGCCAATGATCATCGGGCTGCTCAAAGAGCTGGACTTGGTCGATCATGCCGCAGTGGCAACCAAAGTCACCTCCTCGGAGGAAATGATCTGGACCAATGTCCGCGAGCTGGAGCGGGCAGAGCTTGGCTATCTCACGCTGATGGTGGTGAAAAAGGGATGAAACTGTACATAGTTGGCGCAGGACCGGGAGACCCGGATTTGATCACGGTAAAAGGCTTGAAGCTGCTGCAATCGGCAGATGTCGTCCTGTACACGGATTCGCTTGTAAACGACGAGCTGGTCGCAAAGGCGAAGCCGGGGGCAGAAGTTTTGCAAAGCTCGGGGATGGCGCTGGAAGAGATGGTGGGACTGCTCGTCGACCGCATCCGCCAGGGAAAAACGGTCGTGCGTCTGCACACCGGCGATCCGTCCGTGTACGGAGCGACGATGGAACAAATCGCACTGCTGAAAGAAGCGGGCATTGAGGTGGAGATCGTCCCAGGCGTCAGCTCCGTCTTCGCGGCGGCAGCGGCAGTCGGAGCGGAACTGACTATCCCTGAGCTGACCCAGACGTTGATCCTGACCCGTGCAGAGGGACGGACGCCTGTGCCGGAGCGGGAAAAGCTGCGGGCGCTGGCTGAGCATCACTGCACCATCGCGCTTTTCCTGAGCGCGACGTTGACCAAAAAGGTGGTCCGCGAGCTGACGGAGGCAGGCTGGAGTCTGGATACGCCAGTCGCTGTGGTGCAGCGCGCAAGCTGGCCGGATCAGATCATCGTGCGGACGACGCTGAGGAACCTGGATGAGGATATGGGCAAGAACGGCATCCGCTCCCACGCGATGATTTTGGCCGGCTGGGCGCTGGACCCCGACATCCACGCCAAAAGCGAGCAGCATCGCTCCAAGCTGTACGATAAAACCTTTACGCACGGGTACAGAAAAGGTGTGAAAGAAGGATGAACATCGAGCTGACCGAAGGAGAAATCCCGGCGATCCGGCAGAGAGGCGAGTACGCCATCGTCGCCATCACCAAGCACGGCGTCGAGATGGCCCGCAACCTTCACCAGACCTTTCCCGGATGCGACCTGTACTACATGAGCAAGTTTGCCAAAGGAGACGAGGAAGCCAGAGGCATCCAGATGTTCAACAACAGCGTGCGGATGCTGTTTCCCGCTCTTTGGCCTGCTTACAAAGGACTGATTCTGATCATTTCCCTCGGGGCCGTGATCAGGATGATCGCCCCCATCTTGCAGGACAAAAAAACAGACCCCGGGGTCGTCGTCATAGACGACAGAGGAGAAAACGTGATCAGCGTGCTGTCGGGGCATCTGGGCGGCGCCAACGAGCTGGCCCGGGAAGTGGCTGCTGTACTGGGCGCAAATCCGGTCATCACCACGGCTTCCGACGTGCAGAAGACGATTCCCGTTGATCTGTTTGGCCGCCGCTTCGGCTGGGAGTGGGAGTCGGACGAAAAATTGACGCCGGTCAGCGCCTCGGTCGTCAACGAGGAAAAGGTCGCTGTCGTCGTAGAGTCGGGCGAGCGCAACTGGTGGATGCATGATACGCCGATGCCCCCGTCCATCCACGTGTTCGATACGATTTCGGAAGCGCTTGCTGCCGAGCCGCACGGCGCTTTGGTCGTCACCCACAGAATCCTGTCTTCGGAGGAAGAGGCCATTTTGGAAAACGGCGTTCTGTACAGGCCCAAGGTGATCGTGCTCGGGATGGGCTGCAACCGCGGCACCTCCGCCGATGAAATCGAGTCGGTGATCAAGGAAACGCTGGCTGAGCTTCGCTTCTCCATCAAGAGCGTAAAGGCTCTGGCCACGATCGAGCTGAAAAAGGATGAAGAGGGACTCATAGAGGTTTGCAGCAAATACGGCTGGCCGTTCGTCTGGTATTCCCCGGAGGAGCTGAACACGGTGAAGCTGGAGGAGCCGTCCGAGACCGTGTACAAGTTTACTGGCGCGTATGGCGTCAGCGAACCGGCCGCGAAGCTGTATGCGGGCGTCGACCAGCTCGTGCTGACGAAGAAAAAGTCGGGCAACGTGACCATTTCCGTCGCCCTGATGCCGTATGGCGGGGAGGGAAGACCATGAGCAAGAGCCGTCGTCTCGTCATTGCGGGTACGGGAAGCGGGGCGGGAAAAACGACCGTGACCATCGGCCTGATGGCCGCCCTGAAGCGCAAAGGCCATGTCGTACAGGGCTTCAAATGCGGACCAGACTACATCGATCCGACGTACCATACAGCCGTGACCGGGCGGGTTTCCCGCAATCTGGACAGCTGGATGCTGGATCATCATACGATGAAAGAAATCTTTGCCCGGGGCAGCCGGGGTGCCGACATTTCCATCATTGAAGGCGTCATGGGCATGTACGACGGCAAGGACCCGACAAATGACAAGGGGAGCACGGCGGAAATCAGTATCCTGACCCAATCTCCGGTCCTTTTGGTTATAGGTGCGCAGAGCATGGCCCGGAGTGCCGCGGCGATCGTCAAAGGCTTTCAAATGCTGAACCGGGAGGCCCGCATCGTCGGGGTAATCGCCAACAAGGTCGGCAGCGAAGGGCATTTCAAGATCGTCAAAACAGCGATCGAGCAGGAGTGCGGCGTCCCCGTCGTGGGCTATTTGAAGCGGGAGAGCGATCTGGAGATTCCGGAGCGTCACCTCGGCCTGGTGCCTTCCGTCGAGCGCGGCGAGCTGGCCCCGCTGTTTGAGAGGCTTGCCGACCTGATCGCGGAGACAGTCGACGTGGCCCGCATTTGGGAGCTGGCCCAGGCTGAGGAGCTTGTGGTGGAGCCACGGATGTTTGGTTCCGTTTCCAGCCAATCCCCGCGGGTGAAGATCGCCGTCGCCAAAGACCCGGCGTTTCATTTCTACTATCCGGAGAATTTTGAATTGTTGGAAGCGTACGGAGCCCGGCTCCACTACTTTTCTCCGCTTGCCGGAGAGACTGTGCCGCCTGATGCCGACGGACTTTACATCGGCGGAGGCTTTCCGGAGGAGTTTGCCGCGGAGCTGTCGGAAAACACAGCCGTACTGGAATCGTTTCGGAATGCCATCCGCTCCGGCTTGCCTACGCTCGCTGAATGCGGCGGGTTCATGTATTTGACTGAGGCGATCGTGACGACCGACGGCAGCGTCTACCCGATGGCCGGTTTGATCCCGGGAAAGGTATCGATGCAAAAGCGCCTGGCTGCTCTCGGCTACCGCGAAGTCACCGGAAAAGCGGGCAACTTCCTGATCGGACCGGACGAGCAGGCGAAAGGGCATGAATTCCACTACTCGACTTTCGCAGCCGACGAGGAACTGCCGCATGCCTACGAAACAAAAGGGCTGCGCGGCACCAAGCCGGAAGGGTACGCACAAGACAATCTCGTCGCGGGCTACACCCACCTGCACTTTGCCTCCAATCCGGCATTGGCGAAGCGTTGGGTGGAGCGGTGCCTGGAGGTGAAGAGGCGTGGCTGATCATGGAGCTTTTGACCGCAGCGGAACTAAGTCTGCAGGCAGCGGCATGCCTGGCGCGAATGGAGCCGGAGTTGCAAACAGCGCAGCTCGCGAAACCGTTCAAACAGCGCCTGCCAGCCTCCCGGGGAACGCTCCGGCTCCGGCAAAGGAGAAAAAATCCCAAGCCCTGCCGCTGATGATCCAGGGAACCAGCTCCGACGCCGGGAAAAGCGTGATCGCGACAGCGTTTTGCCGCATTTTCGCCCAGGACGGATACCGGACAGCACCGTTCAAATCGCAAAACATGGCGCTCAATTCGTACGTGACCATAGACGGCAAGGAGATCGGACGGGCGCAGGGCGTTCAGGCCGAGGCGGCAGGCATCGCCGCCACGACAGATATGAATCCGATTCTGATCAAGCCAACCCGGGATGCGGAATCCCAGATCGTGGTCAACGGCGAGCCGTACGGCAACATGAAAGCGATGGCCTACCGGACCGAGTTTTACGACCAGGGCTTGCGCGTGATCGAAGACGCTTATCAAAGACTGGCCACATCCTATGACCGGATTGTCATCGAGGGAGCAGGCAGTCCGGCGGAAGTGAACCTGAATGACCGCGAGCTTGTCAACATGCGGGTTGCCCGGCTGGTGAACGCGCCAGTCATTCTCGTCGCCGACATCGAGCGCGGCGGCGTGTTCGCCAGTCTCGTCGGAACGCTCCAACTGCTGGAGCCGCAGGATCGCGAGCGGGTGATCGGGGTGATCATCAACCGGTTCCGCGGCGATCTGTCGCTCCTGCAGCCGGGGCTGGACTGGTTTGAACGCTATACAGGCAAGCCGGTGCTCGGCGTCGTTCCGTTTATTCCCGACCTGTGGATCGATGCGGAGGATTCGCTGATTCTGCACCGCTATCAGGGGCAGGCGGAAAAGACGAGGGAGATTGACATCGCGGTCATCCGCTATCCCCGCATCTCGAATTTTACCGACATTGATCCGTTTTTCGTGGAGCCGGATTGCCGCGTCCGCTTTGTCACCCGCACGGAAGAGCTGGGCGAGCCTGACCTGGTCATTTTGCCGGGGAGCAAGAATACACTGGAAGATTTGCTGTTTTTGAGAAAGACCGGGCTGGAGCAGTCGATTCTGGATTTGCACCGGGCTGGACGCAGCTTTTTGGCGGGAATTTGCGGCGGGTACCAGATGCTGGGGAGCGTGATTTACGATCCGGCAGGGGTGGAGTCTCCACTGAAATCAGCAGCCGGCATGGGGCTGATTCCGATGGAAACGACGATGGAGCAGCGCAAAACGACCGTTTTGTCGAGGGGAGTCGCCGCTTTTGCCGGAGAGAAGATCCCTCTGGATGGTTACGAAATTCACATGGGCCGCTCTGTTTTTACCGGACAGGCATCTCCATTTATCCGGTTGGAGGATCGCACGGACGGCTATTGCGATGAGGAGCGCCGTGTGCTTGGCACGTATTTTCACGGGTTGTTTCACAGCGATCCGCTTCGGATGCGCCTGCTCAATGCGCTTCGCAAAAGAAAGGGACTGGCTCCGATCACGGAGCGGCCTTCTTTCGTGGCGTTGAGAGAGCGAGGATTCGATTTGATCGCAGATACCGTCAGGAGCCATGTGCGTCTGGACATCATCGAAGAGCAGATGAGAGCTTTTCAGGGGAGTGAGTGCGTAAATGAACACAGCAGATTGGAAGAACAAGCTGGCACAGGTACAACCGCGAAATGAGGAGGCAGCGCAGCAGGCAAGCAGGCATGTGAATCAACTGACGAAGCCGCTCGGCAGCCTGGGCAGACTGGAGAGCTTGGCTGTGGAGCTGGCTGCGATGACAGGGGAGCCCTTTCCGGCGGTCACTCCGCCCGGCGTCCTTGTGTTTGCCGCCGATCATGGCGTGGCGGCAGAGGGGGTCTCTGCGTATCCGCAGGAAGTGACTGCACAGATGGTAGCCAATTTCGCACACGGAGGGGCAGCCATCAATGTATTTTCCAGGCAGATCGGCGCCCTGCTACACGTCGTCGATGTCGGCGTCGCAGTCGATGTGGATGCTCCCGGCGTTTGGACGAAGAAAGTTCGGCCCGGTACAGCCAGCTTTTTGCGCGAGCGGGCGATGACTCGCGAGGAAGCGGAGCAGTGCGTGCAGATAGGATTTGAAAGCGCCGAGGCGATCATCGACGAGGGGGCAAAGCTGTTGATCGTCGGTGAGATGGGCATCGGCAATACGACCGCCAGCAGCGCTCTGCTCGCTGCCTTGACGGGAGCGGAGCAGGATGAGCTGGTCGGACGCGGAACGGGAGTCTCCGACGAGAAATGGCAAAAGAAAAAAGCGGTGGTGAAAGAAGCGCTTTCCCTGCATCAGCCTGACGCGGGCGATCCGCTCGACGCGCTCTCCAAAGTAGGCGGCCTGGAGATCGGCTCGATGGCCGGAGCCATCCTTTGCGCGGCATCAAGACGAGTCCCGGTCCTGCTTGACGGCTTCATTTCGACCGTCGCTGCCTTGCTCGCCGTTCGCCTCTGCCCGGTTTCTGCCGAGTACCTTTTGGGCGGACATCGCTCACAGGAGCCGGGCCATGCGTTTGCTCTGCAAACACTTGGAAAGGAGCCGCTTGTGGACCTTGGCCTGAGGCTTGGGGAAGGCAGCGGAGCGGCGGTCGCGTTTCCGATCGTCGAGGCGGCGACGCGGATGCTGCGGGAGATGGCTACGTTTGATGAGGCGGGGGTGAGCAGCGAGTGAGCAAGACTGGCCGCGTTTACCTCGTAGGAGCGGGTCCCGGCGACCCGAAGCTGATTACCGTAAAAGGTCTGGAGTGCTTGCAGCAGGCAGATGTGGTGATTTACGACCGGCTGGCAAACCCGGCTCTGTTGGAGCACGCCCCGGACGATGCTGAGCGCATCTACTGCGGCAAGCTTCCGGACAACCACACGATGCGGCAGGAGGCGATCAACGCCTTGCTGGCAGAAAAGGCGCTGGAAGGCAAGACGGTCGTCCGGCTGAAGGGCGGCGATCCGTGCGTATTCGGCAGAGTGGGCGAGGAAGCGGAGCATCTGGCGCAGCTCGGCATTCCGTTCGAGATCGTTCCCGGCGTGACAGCGGGCATTGCTGTTCCGGCTTACGCGGGCATTCCGGTGACACATAGGGAGTACGGATCGTCATTTGCAGTGGTCACCGGGCATTTGCGCGAGGGCAGAGCGGAAACGGCGGAAGCAGAAGACGCACAGGACGCCGTCAGCGACAAGTGGCAGGCGCTGGCGAAAGGCATCGATACCGTAGCCTTCTACATGGGAGTGGGCAATCTCCCGTTCATCCGCAAACAGCTGATCGCCCACGGCCGCGCCCCGGAAACGCCTGTCGCCGTGATCGCCTGGGGAACGATGCCCGAGCAGACGACCGTGACCGGCACGCTGGCCGACATCGAAGAACGACTGGCGGCAGGTCCGCACATCTCCAACCCGGCGATTATCCTCGTTGGCGACGTCGTCAACATGCGAGAGAAGATCAACTGGTTTGAGCGGATGGAGTGAGGGATATGCGCCTCTATCCGATGATGGCCAAGCTGCAGGGCAAGCGCTGCCTCGTCGTCGGCGGCGGTCAGGTGGCAGAGCGGAAGATCGGCAGTCTGCTCGCTGCCGGAGCGGATGTGGCCGTAGTGAGTCCGTCGTGCTCCCAAGCAGTTGAAGAATGGGCAGGGGCAGGTAGTCTTGTCCTGTTTCGCCGGCCGTTTTCTCCGGAAGACGTACGGGAAGCGGTGATCGTAATTGCGGCGACGAACGATCCGGCTGTCAATCTGGCCGTGTATCAAGCCTGCGGTCCTCACCAATGGGTGAACGTCGTCGACAGGCCGGATTTGTGCAGCTTTACCGTTCCTTCCGTTGTCGAGCGGGGAGATTTGCAGATCGCCATCTCGACAGGCGGGCACAATCCGGGATTGGCCAAGAAGCTGCGCCGGCAGGTGGAGACGCAGTTCGGTCCCGAATACGTGGAATATACGGCGTTTCTTGGAGCGATGCGCAGCCGCGTGCTGGCTCTGTCGCTGGACGAAATGCGCAAGCGCGAGCTGCTCTCGGAATTGCTGGATGATCGCTTCCTGCACTGGACGAGAACAGGAGAGCGGGAGCGAAGGGACCTCGAGGCAGAGAAATTAATCGAACAAACGAGATGGACCGGCGCCTGAATGGCGGCCGGTTTTTTTATTGCAGGGACAGGAAACTTTTTACAGTCCGCTCCGTCTTCTCCAACAAGGGCTAGAAAATCCGCCATATTGTAAAGGAGAGACATTTTCATGAGAAGCCGATTCCTTGGATTTTGTTTGGCGTTCCTGTCGCTTTTCTTTTTGCAAGCATGCTCAGAAAAGAGCGAGGATACAAAGAGCATCTTGTACGAAAACACTACCCATCATTTTACGCTGCAGCTTCCAAAAAGCTGGGAAGGGAAATACGAGGTGACAGAGACGGAAAACCAGATCATCTTTTCCAGCAAAGCAAACCAGCCCGGCGGCATTCTGTGCGAAGTCAGAGTCTGGAGCCAGGAAGAATGGAAGCAGGACGGCGAGGAATTGACGACGGTCATTCACTTGGAGAAAATCGGCGAGACGGATGACAAGGTATACTCGTTCAGCACGCCGACCGATGTGCAATGGATTTTGGGCGATGCCGAGAAGGAGCGGGAATACCAGGCGATGTTTGCCGAGGTATCGGGGATCAAAGCGTCTTTTAAGATTAAGGAATAGCGGTGTGCAGAACATTTTTTTAGTTCGCTCTCGTTCTGTTGGCTGTCTGGTCCACGAAGAATCGCTGAAAACAAGCTTGGAGCGAAGAATGAATGAATAAAGAAGCATTATCATGAGAAATGTGAGATTTGTATGTTGCTAGTGAGATTAAGTAATGGTTAATACCCATCTATAGAGAATAAGTATTCTAAGAAAACACGGCGACCTTTCCCGGTGGAATACCGAGTAGTGGTCGCCGTATATATTTTTCTACCAGTCTAATTGGCTGTATTTTAAACACATAAGTATGCTTGTCTACTAGCTTCTGTCTTGTATCCCAGAAATCAAAAACTTATTTTTAATAATCTGTGTGGACAAAAGTATAGTACCCGCCATTTGGAGACAGGCCCCAAGCATTTTTTTTCGATAGGAGACCATCCGGGTCTGTCAAGATTTTTGTGTAAACTCAATCAACCAATATATGAAAAGGTTTCATCCCCCTAATTGGGACATCTTTTTCGGAGCCAATAGAGTCAAGGGCGAAAGGCGAAGCGAACCCTTGACGCGTTGGTGGAGAGAAAGATAATCCCTTCGGGGATGAAGCCTTTCATTTGTTAACGGATGTACGGCTGTACCCGATCTTCAAAGAAAACGGATAGCTGTAAGAGAATCTGGCCCCAGTTCTGAACTCGTCCCGTCCACTTTCGTAGAACATCCATGGTTACGAGATATAACATCTTCAAAAGGGCATCATCTGTGGGAAACATGGCTTTTCCTTTTGTCACCTTTCGAAGCTGTCGATGATAACTCTCGATCACGTTAGTTGTATAAATCAGCTTTCGAATCTCTGGAGGATATTTAAAGAAAGTGGCAATCTCGTCCCAGTTATTCCGCCAGGAACGAACCATCAAGGGATATCTACTGCCCCAGGTTTGTTCAAACTGATCGAGTTCTTCCAACGCGGCTTGCTCCGTTGGAGCCTTGTAGATAGGTTTTAGCTCGGACGTGATCTTTTTGAGATCCTTATAGGAAACATACTTGATGGAATTTCGGATTTGATGGATAACACATTTCTGAATCTCCGTCTTCGGATAACATGCAGAGATGGCTTCTGTAAAGCCACGAAGATTATCGACGCTTGTAATGAGAATATCCTGGACTCCACGATTTTTCAGTTCGTTGAGGACATGCAGCCAGAATTTTGCCGATTCATTCTCCCCAATCCAGATCCCAAGCACATCTTTATGACCGTCAAGGTCAATACCAATGACCATATAGGCGGCTTTATTGACGATAGCTCCGTCCTGTTTTACCTTAAAGTGAATGGCGTCAAGGAAAACAACAGCATAAACCGCTTGCAAGGGGCGATTTTGCCACTCTTTGATCATCGGTACAATCTTATTCGTTACATTTGATATGAGCGTTGGTGAGACTTCGATGCCATAGAGCTGCTGCAGATGGTCTTGGATATCGCGTGTGGATACGCCTTTGGCATAGAGAGCAAGAATTTGATCTTCGATCCCTGTAACATTGGATTGATGTTTCTTTACAATGTTTGGTTCAAAATCACCCTCTCGATCTCGAGGGACTTGGATGTCGACATCCCCGTACTCAGAACGGACGGTTTTCTTGCTATACCCATTGCGACTGTTGGTTGTCCGCTTGTTTTTCATGTCATGCTTGGCGTATCCAAGAGAGGACTCGATTTCAGCTTCCAGCATTTCTTGGATTGTGTCTGCGAATAGATCCTTTAACGCTGACTGTACGTCGTCCACTGACTTCATGTTTTTCTCTTTGATCCACTGCTTGATCTGCTCTTTTGACATCATAAAAATCTCCCAACCTTTCTACTCCTAATTGTAGTTTAGAGGTTGAGAGTTTACACAAAATATTTTACAGACTCGACCATCCCAATTAGAATATTTATATAGTACTCCTTCAGTTTTCTTGAATCTGGGTACGAATGCGATATATCCTCTTTCTCCCAAAGCTAAGTTAAAGGTATAGTGATCAGTAGATGAATAGGTTTTTTGCCAAGTAAAGGAGGCTCCGGCAGAAATCGCGTCTTTTTCTGCACCTACAGAAGCGCTGAAAGAGTGACTGACTTGTGCTGATACAGTCTTACCAAGGGAACATCCACCAGTTGATGTGCATTTAATTCCATCAGTAACTTGTATCCAATCTCTACTCCACTCAGTTGAATTTGTGGTTTCAGTATAGGTGTAGTATTCGCGATAATCAGCTGCAGGATTTATCGTATTAGCTTTATTATTTGTAGGGATTGTTCTCTGGTTGTTTTGGGTGTGTAAATCCGTTGTATTAGATATATATTCCTCTTTGGTCATTGGTACTAAATAGCCACCAACCTCTTTTAGTGGGGTGATAAGCAGACCGGTTGATGGGTCGATAAAAGCATTTTCTCTGTTAATTTCTTGATAAGCTCTGTTTTCCTTACCACTTGCTGCTACTACTGAAGAAGATAAGACCAATAGACTTAGTGTGCAACTAATACCAAGAGACAAAAATTTCAGAATCCTTTTCATTTAATACCCTCATTTACCAATTTATTCAAATTATACTATTAAAAGTTAAAAATGGAACAGCTATTTTTTGTCATTTGCGGATTCAACATAATAGTAGATCCCGCTATTTTTATCAATAGAAGGCTGGACCTTACTTCCGTTTTTAAGGCTGATTCTATTCTCGATAGTACTTGTAACTCCAAGGTAAACGTAGAAGGTTTTCTTTGATTGAGTATTAATTTCACATGTTATAGCAGGTGATGCGGTTTCATTCAGACGTTTTACTAATACAGGATCGTTCTCTCTATACCATGCGAATTGTCCATCTTTTTTGCTTAAACTTGCAACACCAACTATCGTTCCTTCGGGTACATTTTGCTTAAAAATAAGTAGTGTTTCGCCGTCTGTTTCTACTGTTGACAACAAATCACTTTCATTAATACTTTCTAGTTTAATACCATTTTGAATTGCGGCATCGGGTGAAGAAAACCACATTAAACTATCTTTACTACCTAATGAACAACCAGAAAGGATAACAAATATCATTAATACAAGCATCAAATACCTCATAATACTCTTCTCCCTTCTTCCAAAGTGTTGTGTCTGCGACTTTATTACAAAGCAGGAATGTATCAGTTTTTTACAATCGAATATAAAAACAGAAAATGGATGCAGCAAACATTCATCAGCAAAGACTCGTTTATACAATAGGCTCGGGAAGCTTCTTTATTCGCAGTCATTGGGGAAATAATGGCTAGTTAGAAATTCGGGAGGAGATAACGGGATTAACTGATTTTCAGATAGGGAATCAAATTGTTTTTTTAAAATATACCATTATAAAGTATGGAAAAAAAGGGTAAATTATGAATTCGCTTTAGTGGTATAAAATTATCAAATGTATGGATGAAAGCAGAATGCAAACGACTGGCCGGCCGGCAATGCGCCAAAGGACGTGCCGTGCGAATTGAACCCCGTGAGCCGCCTCGTTTTTGATGCAAATGGAAATGGAAATCGCAAAGCCTGTTACGAAAAAAACTGAATCCGCACGAGGCCGAGAACGACCCGGAAGATCGTTTTAAGCACAATCAAAGTGATTTTCTTGAGCAACTCATGCTCCCTCTCTTTTACATCCCCTACGGTGACACCGAGCAGGACGCGAGAAGGAGAAGCCAGCATAGAGTGGAAAGATGCCGTATTTTGTCTATAGGTAACCAGCTCGGGGGAAATGCCCAGCTGCGTGGCCGTTTGCGTCTGCAGCTTGATAAACATCGCATTAGAACCGGTGTTGCTTCTGGTCAAAAAGCGCCGCCCATCCCGCCGATCACCGAGGAGAAGAACATAAAGGCACCGCCAAACAAAGTGGCTGCGGCTTGGGCCAGCGTATCCGTCATTGAAGCGGCGGATAACATCCGTCGCACACCAAAAAGGTGTAAAGGAATACCTGGTCGTCACTCAAGGGAGGATGCGGGCCGTGCTTGGCGAATGCCTGCTCGATACGATTTTGGAAGAAGGGGATTCGCTCTACTTTGAGGCGGATATTCCCCACCGTTTTATCAATGTCGGGGACATGCCATTTAGCGATTATCCCGTAAATGACTCTACTAACAGCAGATCAGTCAGGCAGCAGAAGTCAGAGGTTTATATGAATCTTCTAAATAGATAGACAAATAAAAAGGGATACCCTATCCTGTACGAAGAATGCGTTTTTGGGGGTAAGCCTATGTCCACGATGACAAATCGGCAGCCGGATGAGGAGGCAGTTAGGCCAGAATCTGATGCGGTCAGCCCGGAATCGGCGGTGACCAGCCCGGAATCGGCGGTGACCAGCCCGGAATCGGCGGTGACCAGCCCGGAATCGGTGGCAACTAGCCCGAAATCGGCGGCAGACAGGCCGGAATCGGCGACAGCCAAACGGCGGAAGGCGCTGCGAAAGCTGCTCTGGTTTGCCTTGTCTGTCCTCGCTTTTGTCCTCGTCTATTTTGGACTCGAAGCATATATGGACTATGGGGCTCGGGTCACCCTTGCGATTACGCTGGCCGTCATCGTGCTCTGGGTGCTGGAGCCGATCCCTTTTTCGATGACCGCCGTGCTGGTTCTGTTTTTGCTGCCGATCTCGGGAGCGGTTTCCACCGATTTGATCCTGTCTGGCTTTGCATCGCCTGCTATCTTTCTTATCGTTGCAGGCATGATGATTGCGAGCGGGGTCGAACAGACTCCGCTGGGCAAGCGGCTGGCGTATCAGCTGCTCTACTGGTTTGGCGAGAAAAAAGGAGGCGTACTCGCCGGGATCATCCTCGTTCCCCAGGTCATGGCCTTTTTCATTCCCGCCGCTGCCGTGCGTACGGCGATGCTGTTGCCCATCGTTTTTTCCATCACGTCGATTCTCGGCGTAAAAGCGGGGGATGTCCGCGGCAAAAAGCTGATGATGGGTGTCGTGATCGGCTGCGGAATAAGCGGAACGGCTGTCCTGCCGGCAGCTCTTGGAAACGTGATTACGGTCGATTTGATCAACACCTATCTGCAGACACACGTGACCTATACGGACTGGCTCGTGCTCGCTTTGCCGATGTGGCTGATCATGATCCCGGCATCCTGGTGGGTGCTGTATCGCTCTTTTCCCGTGAAAGAGCCGATGCCCAGCGGATTGAAGGAAAAGATGAAAGAGTTGATCGCGGAGCTGGGACCGGTCAGCTCCAGGGAAAAACGGCTGATGGGCATCCTCGCAGGGGTCTGCGTCTTGTGGGCGCTGGAAGGCGTTCACGGGTGGCCTCCGGTCATTCCCGCCTTGATCGGAGCTGTTCTGATGGCGTGGCCGGGGATCAAGGTGGCGGACTGGGAGAAGATTCTCGATGTCAAATTTGCTCCGCTGGTGATGCTTGGCGTCACGCTGTCGCTGGGAAGGGCGCTGTACGAGACAGGTGTGACAGGTTACTTGTCCAAATGGATGGAATCCGATTTGACGCTGTACCTCTTTTCCAATCCCGCGCTGGCAGTGCTGACAGTGGCTGTGCTGACACAACTGATCCACAAGGTGACGTCAAATGTATCCACGGCGGTGATCGCCACCGTGCCTGTTGTGATGGCGTTGGCGGCCCACTCCCCCGATTCTCCGGCGCTGCTGCTCGCCTTTGTTGCCGGGCTTACCAGTCTGTACGGATTTATTCTGGTTGTCGAGACGATTCCGGGCGTGATGGTGCACGGGACAGGGTGGGTGACGCAGCAGGATTTCTTTGTACCCGGCTTTTGGCTGACACTCGTAACGACGGGCCTAACATTCCTGATGGCGCTGACCTGGTGGAAATGGCTCGGGTATTATTAGTTCAGATAGTCATAGTCACGGTAATTGCAAAAAAAGAGCGACTGATCTGCCGGCTGTTTTTTGGCGCCCTGCTGGCATCCAGTCGCTTTTTTGTCATGTTTTCCATTTGCTAGACAAGAAGAGGACCCTTCTCTCCGCTCCGAATCCCTGCTCCATGCCGGTTTCGCCGTGACCAAAATGACCAAAAAGAACAATAAGAACACAATATTTATAATGATTCCAAAATTTACTACAATATTTTTGGTAAACGCTTTCATGGCGGAAGGAAAAAGAGTAGGGGGTATTCTTATGAAAAAAAGATGGAAGGCTGCACTGGCAGGCTGTCTGTCTGTGCTGATGCTGACGGCTGCGGGCTGCGGCGGCGCAAAGACACAGGATGCATCGGCGTATACACCGGAAAAACCGTTGATCATCAAGTTTTCTCACGTTACGACGGCTGACAGCCCGAAAGGCAAGGCTGCTACCAGATTCGCCGAGCTGATGGCGGAAAAGACGGGCGGAAAAGTGAAGGTCGAGGTGTATCCGTCCTCCCAGCTCTACGGCGACAAGGACGAGATGGAAGCGCTGCAGGCGGGGAACGTTCATATCATCGCACCTTCCGCGACGAAGCTGGTCGGCTTCAATCCGGCTTTCCAAATCGTCGACATGCCGTTCCTGTTTAAAAACCACGACTCGGTGATCAAGTTCTGGGACGGAGAGCTGGGCAAAAAGCTGCTGGGCTCGCTGGAGAGCAAAAACATGCTGGGCCTGGCCATGTGGGAAAACGGGTTTAAGGTGTTTACCGCAAACAAGCCGCTGGCAAAGCCTGAGGACTTCAAAGGCCTGAAATTCCGGACGCAGGCAGGAAAGGTACTGGAAGCGCAGTTTAAAGCGCTCGGTTCCGGTGCAGCAACCATTCCTTTCGGTGAAACCTATACCGCCCTGCAGCAGGGAACCGTTGACGGCCAGGAAAACACCTGGAACAACATCGACACGCAAAAATACGTGGAAGTGCAGAAACATCTGCTCGTCTCCAACCACGGACGCCTCGACTACATCGTCCTGACAAACAAAAAATGGTACAGCGAGCTGCCGGAAGAGTTCCGCAAGGCGTTTGACGAATCCATGGCCGAAGCGACAAAATACGAGCGCGAGCTGGCTGTGCAGCTGGATAAAGAATCGGAGAACAACCTGAGAAACTCCGGCATGACGGTTGTCGAGCTGAGCGAGTCCGAGCGCGAGGCATTCGTAAAGCTGATGGAGCCGGTTTACAGCGAGTTTGCCGAGACGGTCGGAAAAGAGATCATCGACGGAGCCAGAAAGCTGTAATTCAGGGGAAAATGGAAAGCCAGGAAAGGCACCTGCCTAAAGGGAGCAAGGTGCCTTTCTCTTCCAACCAATGACCGGGGGAGGTAGATACAATGTCAAAATGGCGGGAGCGATATGCCACTTTCGAGGATTACCTTGCAGGGACACTGATTGTCATCGGTGTATCGCTGATCTTTTACGGAGTAGTTTGCCGGTATGTGTTTAACAGTCCCAAAGCGTGGATCGATGAAATCTCCACCTACTTTGTTGTCTGGGGAGCCTTGACAGGGTTTGCTGTCGCGCTCCGGGACGGCCATCACATCCAGGTCGACATTGTGTACGACCGCGTTTCTCCAGCCTTGCGAAAGGCGTTTGACGTGTTTTCAAATGCGCTTGGTGCCCTCTTTTGCCTTTGTTTTATCTTTTTTGGAGGAAAGCTGCTTTCGCTGTACTGGGTCACGCAGCAGCAATCGACTGACGTCGGAATTTATCTGTGGATCGTCTATCTCGTCATTCCGTTGAGCGGACTGATGCTCGGCTATCGCTTCGTGGAAAAACTCTTGGCCAGTCTGAAAAAAGAGGTGAAGATTGAGTGGAATGGATAGTATTTATCCTCTTTTTCCTGCTCCTGCTGCTGAGGGTGCCGGTCGCGATCGCCCTTGTTTTTTCCGCTTCGCTGGCGCTGCTGGACAGCGGCTTTAATCTGGATGTTCTGCCCCAGAAGATGTTCTCGGCACTGAATGTGGCGACTCTGATGGCGATTCCCGGGTTTATCCTGGCCGGGGTGCTGATGTCGCGCGGGGGGATTTCAAAAGCGTTGATCGATGCGCTGCGGGCATGGGTAGGCCATTATTCCGGCGGCTTGTCCGTCGTGACGATCCTGGCGTGCGCAGTGTTTGCCGCGATTTCCGGCTCCAGCCCGGCGACAGCTGCCGCCATCGGGGCGATCATGATCCCCGGGATGGTGGCAGCAGGCTACAGCAAGCGGTATTCGATGGGCCTCGTTGCCGCAGCCGGAACGCTTGGCATATTGATTCCGCCGTCGATTCCGCTGATCGTCTACGGGACTGTAGCGGAGGAATCGATCGGAAAGCTGTTTATGGCCGGTTTTGTGCCCGGACTGTTTTTGACTTTAGTACTGGTCATTGCCGCAATCATTTACGCGAAGGTGAAAAATTTTGGCCGTCTCCCCAAAGCGAGCTGGGAGGAGCGGATCAAGCTGAGCATAAGGGCGCTGCCTGCCGCCTTCCTGCCCTTTTTGATTCTCGGCACGATCTACATGGGCGTGGCCACTCCGACGGAAGCCTCTGTTGTCGCGTGTGTCTACTCCCTGATCATGGCGGTGTTCGTCTACCGCCAGATTTCCTGGAAGGACACGCAAGCCATCCTGCGGGAAACGGTGAATACGAGCGCGATGATCTTTTTCATCATCGCGGGCGCTACCGTGTTTGGCCTGTACCTGACCAACGCCCAGGTGCCGCAGGATATTGCGGCATGGATCATGGAGGGCGACGTCAACAAGTGGACATTCTTGATTGCATGCAACATCCTGTTCTTTATCATGGGGATGTTCCTTGAGCCGACATCGATTATTTTGATTACGCTGCCGATCTTCCTGCCGATCCTGCAGTTGCTTGGCATCGACGTCATTCATTTTGCCATTATCATGACGGTAAACATGGAGCTTGGCATGATCACGCCGCCGGTCGGACTCAACCTGTTCGTGGTGAGCGGCATCACCAGGGAAAAGCTCGAGGAAGTGGTAAAGGGCGTTATGCCTTTCATTGCCCTGATGGTGCTGGTACTGGTCATCATTATCATTTGGCCGTCCCTGTCGCTGTGGCTGCCGGTCCAGATGGCGAACTGAAGCTCTTGTCAAAAAAAGGAGAATCGAAGAGAGAGAACGAGAAAAACAGTCCCCAAGCGATGAGATGCTGCATCTTTCTCTCCCAGCAGAAAAAAGGGTGTTTGCTCACAAATCTCCTGTCTGCTATTCTTTAAAGCAAATCAAACATGCAAGCATTGTTTTCTAGGGTTCCGCAGCGAATCGCTGGTCTGGTCCGAGAGAAAACACACAGCGCTTCGCTGTGACACGGAGGGACAAAAGCCCGGGAGTATCGTTATGAATTGACGATATGCCCGGTTTTTTTTGTTTGCGCAAGGTCCGAGCGCTGAAAGCTGCATGTGAGGAGGGGAAGATGAGTGAATCGAGAGTGGACAAAGGTATTTTTTGCGGCATTTTTTGAGGTATTCTGGGTGATTGGCTTGAAGCATGCGTACAACGCCTGGACGTGGCTGGGAACGGCCGTCGCCATCTACATCAGCTTTTACATGATGATCATGGCGGGGAAAAAGCTGCCCGTAGGGACGGTTTACGCCGTGTTCGTCGGATTGGGTACAGCAGGCACCGTGTTTGCCGAGATCGCCTTCTTTGGCGAGCCGTTTAAGTGGGCAAAGATATTGCTGATTTTGCTGCTGCTGGCCGGTGTCGTAGGACTCAAGCTGGTCACCGATGACAAAAAGCGGCAACAGGAAGGAGCTGAGTCCTGATGGCATGGGTTTTTCTTGTATTGGCAGGCATCTTTGAAATGATCGGGGTGGCCATGATCAATAAAATGCACCGCGACCGAAATTGGCTGTCTACCGTCTACATGCTTCTCGGGTTTGGCGCCAGCTTTCTGTTTTTGTCTCTGGCCATGAAGACGTTGCCGATGGGGACTGCGTACGCAGTTTGGACCGGCATCGGAGCATCGGGCGGGGCCATCCTGGGCATGCTCCTTTATGGGGAGTCGAAAGACTGGCGGCGCATCCTGTTCATTTGCATGGTGCTGGGGGCCGCAATTGGACTCAAGGCGATTTCGTAAATCGCTGACAGCCTCAATCTCATCCACAAACACGGATACAGACAGTCACGACGGCGGATTGACGGTCAAGGCAAGATTTTTCAGACAAACAGCATCGACAAAATTCCGCATATTCCCTATAATGAACTTAAAAGACAGTCCCTATTTTGTAGGAGATGGTGACGATTTATTACGTACTTTCTTTCTTGATTTCATTTGTGATCGTGTACTTGTTGATTCCGCCGCTGGGGAAATTGGCTTTCCGGCTCGATTTTGTGGACAAGCCGCGAAAGGATGTCGAGCGAAAAATTCATCGGGAGCCGATCCCGCTTACGGCCAGCTACGCGATTTATATCGGGTTTGCCGTGCCTTATGTGCTGTTTTCGGACGAAACCTTGGTTCAGACGATTGCCGTACTCGCGGGCGGCCTGCTGCTTCTGATCATTGGAACGGTTGACGATTGGTACAAGACGCAGGGCAAAGACTTCTCTGCTTTGCCAAAGCTGATTGTCCAGCTGTCAGCGGCTGTGCTTGTCTACGCGTCCGGCATTGCCTTTACAGGATTTTACAATCCGCTCAGTGGTGAGTACGTGCTGCTTCCGGTTTGGTTACAGTTTATTTTGACCATCCTCTGGATTTTTGGGGTGACGACGGTCATCAACTTCTCGGACGGCATGGATGGACTCGCCGGAGGGCTTTCCGCCATATCGGCCGGAACGCTGTTTATTGTGGCTCTGGTAAAAGGACAAAACACCTCCGCCATCATGGCTATCGTTCTGGTCGGAGTGGCAGTCGCCTACCTGCGCTACAACAAGCCGCCAGCCAAGGTGTTTATGGGGGATGCGGGAGCGACGTTTCTCGGGTTTATCCTCGGGGTCATCGCTTTGGATGGAGCCTTTAAGCAGGCGACGGTCCTCTCCTTGTTTATCCCGATCCTGGCGCTGGGAGTGCCGATTTTTGACAATCTGTTCGTGGTCACCAAGCGTTTTTTGCAAGGCAAGCCGATTTATCAAGCGGATGCCAGTCAGGCGCATTACCGCTTGCTGCGGACAGGGATGAATCAAAAACAGGTAGTGGCCTTTCTTTGCCTGATCAGTGTTTGCTTCAGCTTGACATCGATCATATTGCTGCTGCTGCAGGTATAAAAGCGCGGCGCTCGCAACGGACGGGGAGCAGAATCATGCAGACGATTCTGCTCTTTGTTTTGTTATGAGATGGCCATCAACAATTTTTAATAGAAGAACATTGACATTGGTTCCCATCCGTGATAACTTACTCATGTGACAAAAAATTCAAATTTTTGGAAAGGGGGCGTCAAGCCATGATGATCATTCGCGTACGCAGAAGAGCAGCTGCACACAACTTCATCATGCTTGATGTGACCTCCTCGTTTAACCGGAGAGAGAAGTAGCTTCTTTGTCCTTTCCGTTTGTTATGCGCAGGTCACGGCCTATCGTGGCGTGCGCTTTTCTCGTTTTTTGACAAAGCACATTGCGGTGGCGTGGTGTGCTTTTTTTGTTTTTTGACTCAGGACCAAAGAGAGGGGAGTGAAAAGCATGATCACGGTTATGCAAAAGCTCGGATGGTTTTTCAAGCAGGAATGGGAACGGTATACGCTTGCCATTTCACTGCTCGTGATCACCAGCATTCTGGAGGTGGTTCCGCCCATGCTGGTGGGCAAGTCGATTGACTCAATTCAGCTCGGGATGCTGACGTGGGCGGGGGTGACGCAAACGCTGCTGCTGCTCCTGGGCATTACCATCGTTACGTACTGGATGAACTACGTTTGGTTTTACAAGCTGTTCGGAGGAGCGTTTACCATTGAGCGGCTCATGCGTTCGCGGCTGATGCGGCACTTTTTGAAGATGACGCCCACTTTTTTTGAACGAAATCGAACGGGCGACCTGATGGCCCGCGCCACGAACGATCTGCAGGCAGTAGCGCAAACGGCCGGCATCGGGATTTTGACTTTGTTCGATTCCACCATTTGGATGGCGACGCTGCTCGTGACGATGGTCGCGTTCATTTCCTGGAAGCTGACGCTCGCTGCGATCCTGCCGCTGCCCATTATGGCGGTTTTGATCAGAATGTACGGCAAATGGATTCACTCGCGGTTTACGGCCGCTCAAAATGCGTTCGGCGAGATGAACGATGGTGTGCTGGAGACGATTTCCGGCATCCGGGTGATTCGTGCATATGTCCAGGAGAGGGCGGCGGAGCGGCATTTTGCCGACGTGACAGGGGATGTTCTCCAGAAGAACCTGGCCGTCATCCGCATTGATGCGCTGTTTGAACCGACGATCAAAATACTGGTCGGCGTCAGCTACATGATCGGACTTGGCTACGGGGCACATCTCGTGTTTCATAATGAGCTGACAATCGGCGGGCTCGTCTCCTTCAACGTCTATCTGGGGATGCTGATCTGGCCGATGTTCGCGATCGGCGAATTGATCAACATCATGCAGCGGGGAAATGCCTCTCTCGACCGGGTAAACGAGACACTCAGCTACCAGCCTGATGTTCCCGAACCGACAGAGACGATACCGCTCGAAGCGCCCGGACAGATTGCCTTTCACAACGTAACATTTCGTTATCCGACCTCGACTGTCGACAATTTGCAGCAGATCAGCTTCACGCTGGAGAGAGGGCAAACGCTGGGGATTGTCGGGCGAACAGGAAGCGGCAAAACCACGCTGGTCAAGCAGCTGCTGCGCGAATATCCGCCTGGAGAAGGCAGCATCACGATCTCCGGGGTTCCGCTGGAGAAAATCGATATGGACCAGCTGAAATCATGGTACGGCTACGTGCCCCAAGAGCAGTTTCTGTTCTCGAGATCCGTAAAAAACAATATTTTGCTGGGCAACAGCGATGCGAGCGAGGAGGAGTTTGCCCATGCCCTGGCTGCTTCCGCCTTCCAAAAGGATTTGCAGTACCTGCCTAAAGGGGTGGAAACACTGGTCGGAGAAAAAGGCGTAGCGCTTTCCGGCGGCCAGAAACAGCGCGTTTCGATTGCGCGGGCGCTCATTTCCGACCCGCACATCCTCATTCTGGACGATGCGATGTCGGCTGTCGACGGGCGCACAGAGGCGGAAATCATCGCCAATATCCGCAAGGCTCGCGCAGGCAAAACCACGCTGATTACAACACACCGGTTCTCGGCCGTACAGCATGCAGACCGCATTTTGGTACTGGATGAAGGACGCGTCATCGAGGAAGGAACACATGATCAGCTCATGGCGATGGGCGGCTGGTACAAGGAACAGTTCACACGCCAGCAGGTAGAAGAAAAACTGACAGGGAGCAGGTGAGGGAGATGGATGCGGAACTGTATGATTTGGAGATAGACCGGACCCCGGGCAATGTGGCCAAAACGGGCAAGCGGCTCGTTCGCTATGCGCTGCTTTTTAAATGGCAGCTGCTCGCCGCGCTGCTGATGCTCGCCGTGGCGGTGGGAACAGATCTGGCAGGCCCCTTGATCGCCAAGCGGATGATCGATGTGCACATCTCCGGAATTGAGCAGCCCTGGTATGTGACAGAGCAGCAAGGTCCGTATGCGGTATCCTACGGCGGCAAGCTGTACAAACGCGCCGACCACTTTTCCGAGGGAGAGCCCCGCGGTGCGGAAGCAAGGGTGCTTCAGGTGCAGCAGGATTATTACTTTGTCGGCGAACCCGTGCTGCTTGACGGCGAAAGGACCATTACGCCGGAAGGGCAGCTCGCGATCACGAAGGGAACGGAAACCCGGACTTACGCGGCACAAAAGCTGGAAACGGGGGAGCTTTACCCGTTTTTTCAACCGGAAATGAGCGGTCTGATCCAGTTGTGCGTGTTCTACTTTGGCCTGCTGATCATTTCCGCTGCTTTCAGCTATGGCGAACGATACCTGCTTCAGGCTACCGCGAACCGGATTATCAGAAAAATGCGGATGGACGTGTTTGCCCACATCAACAAGCTGCCGATTCACTACTTCGACAATTTGCCGGCAGGAAAGGTCGTATCGCGGATTACAAACGACACCGAATCAACTCGCGATCTGTACGTTACCGTATTGGCCAACTTCTTCTCCGGTATCATTTATATGGTCGGGGTATTCGCCGCCTTGTTCATGCTAAACAGCCAGCTTGCGGCCATTTGCCTGTTTATGGTTCCCCTTCTGGGCGTCTGGATCTACGTGTATCGTCGGTTCGCCAAGCGGTTCAACCAGGTGATTCGGGCGACCGTCAGCGAAATCAATGGAATGATCAACGAGACGATCCAGGGCATCACCGTCATCAAGGCGTTTCGCACCGAGAAAAAGACGCAGCAGGATTTTGAAACGTACAATCTGAGGCATTTTACGTACAAAAGCAAGCTTCTCAGCCTCAATGCGATGACCGGTCACAATCTGGTCGGAGTCATTCGGAATATCGCCTTTATCGCCCTGATCTGGTATTTTGGCGGCATTTCCATCTCGGGGGTGGAAGGCGTCATTTCGCTCGGCGTGCTGTACGCCTTCGTCGATTACCTGAACCGGCTGTTCCAGCCCGTCGTACGCATCGTCAATCAGCTGCCGAATCTGGAGACGGCGCTAGTGTCTGCAGAGCGGGTATTCGTCCTGCTTGACGAGCAAGGGGAGGAAGTGTCGGATCAGAAAATCGAGCGATACAAAGGACACGTCAAGTTTGAGGACGTATGGTTTGCCTACAAGGACGACGAGTACGTTCTCAAAGACATTGCATTCGAAGCGAAGCCCGGACAGACCGTGGCGCTCGTCGGCCATACAGGTTCGGGGAAAAGCTCCATCCTCAATCTGCTGTTCCGCTTTTATGACGTGCAGCGCGGCCGGATCACGATAGACGGGGTCGATATTAAGGACGTCCCTCGCCAAACCTTGCGCGATCACATGGGAATCGTTTTGCAGGACCCGTTCCTGTTCACGGGCACGATCGCATCCAATGTCTCGCTCGGAGACGATTCGATTTCCAGGGAACAGGTGGAAAAGGTGTTGGCTGAAGTCGGCGGAGAGCGGGTATTGAAGCATTTGCCCAAAGGAATTGACGAGCCGGTGATCGAAAAGGGAAGCACCTTGTCGGCGGGGCAGCGGCAGCTGATCTCCTTTGCCCGGGCACTTGCCTTTAACCCGGCGATTCTCATACTGGATGAAGCCACCTCCAACATCGACACGGAGACGGAAGCGATAATCCAGGATGCGCTCGAAGTGGTGAAAAAGGGCCGGACGACGTTTATCATCGCGCATCGGCTCTCGACGATCAAAAACGCTGATCTGATTCTCGTATTGGACCGAGGCGAAATCGTCGAGCGGGGTGACCACGATACCCTGATGCAGCTTGGGGGCAAGTATTATCAGATGTATCAGCTTCAGCAGGGGGAGCAGGAGTTGACTGCGGTGGAGGCAGGCTCGCTGTCACCGCGAACCGTATAGCGACGCAATCGGCAAAGGACCGGACAATAAGCTGCCCGGTCCTTTGCCTGTTTTTGCGCATGAGAAGACTACCCGCAGTTCCGCAATAAGATGCGGGAACCAACCGTTTTGCTGCTCGCAAGGAGCAGTTCAGACTGCGATAATGACAGCGCTTTCGATTCTTGATTCCATAAATTGGGAATTACTTCAGGAAAGCGCTTGCCCTCTTTTCTGGCGATGCGGCGTCTTTTTGGTTTCGCATGCAGCTCTTCCAGCTCTTTCATAATGGCAGGGCCGATGACCGGAGCGAAAGCATCGTAGACCGACTTCATCGCCGCTTGCCATACCTCCGTTTCTTCCGCTGTCAGCTTGTGGATCTCCAGCGGCATTTTCTGGAGCTGGTTCCACTGCTGCTCGTTGATGGCGAGAGCTTGCTGGTTGCTGTACGCGGTCGTTTCCTTCAAGGCCTCCTGGATGATGGTTTGCGTTTCCGGCGGGAGATCTTCCCAAAACTGCTTGTTCATGATGACGGCATAGCCGAGATAGCCGTGATTGCTCAGCGTCATGTACCGCTGGACCTGATACAGTCTCCTCGTATAAATATTGGAGATCGTGTTTTCCTGGCCGTCCACCTGGCCGCTGGCGAGCTTTTGATACACGTCTGTAAACGGGGCCCCGTACCCTTTCGCCCCAAGCGCCTGAAACTGGGCTTCCAGCACCTTGCTCTGGATGATCCGGAAACGCTGTCCTTTGAAATCCTCCGGCCTGCGGATCGGCCGATTGCTCGTCATCTGCTTGAAGCCGTTGTTCCAGAAGGCCATTCCTTTCATGTCGAAAGGCTCCAGGCTTTCAAACAGCAGTCTTCCGATTTCCCCGTTGAAGGCCTCCTCCACATCCGTCTCGTCCCGAAAGGCAAATGGCAGATCGAGAACAGACCACTCGGGAATTTTGTCGGCAAGATTGGAAAAGGCGGGGGCGATCATCTGGATGTCGCCGTTTCGCAGGGCATCGTATTCCGTAATGTCGGAGTACAGGATGCCGTTTGGAAAGACCTGCACCTCGATACGCCCGTTGGATTTTTCTTTGACGAGAGAAGAAAAGCGCTCGACAGCGAGCCCCTTTGGCGTGTTTTCCGCGACAACGTGACTGAATTTGATAATCAGCCGATCCTGCAAGCCCTCCTGCTCCTCGTCATAGGCCAGTGGAGAAAAAGGCAGGTCGGTGCGAAACCCGATCAGGATCGCGCTCAAAAATCCGAGAACGACGACCAACGTAATGCTGAGAAATGATTTCATGAATGACACCTGCTTACTTTTTTGGTTGCCAATGCTTTTTCGATTTCAACCTCTCTTTTCTCGAGGACGTATGCGGCGGATACGATATAATGGTAACAGGTAACCCCATGGGAAAGGAAGAACCTCACTGTTTAAACAATTAAAAATTAAGGGAAAAATCACTCTTCTATCGGTCGGAATCGTTTTGTTCTCTCTGCTGATCGGCGGCATTATTCTTCTTGGAAGCATTATCCGCATGACGGAAAGTGAGCTGGGACAGCGCTTGATGACGACGGCCCGGACCGTGGCCCAAATCCAGTCCATCCAGAAAAGCATACAGGAGCCGGACGGCTGGAAGACCATTAATCCCGCCGTCCGCCGTATCCGGATCGTCAATGACGTCACCTATATCGTCGTATTGAACATGGACCGCATCCGCTTCTCTGACCCTCTGGAATCGAGGATCGGCACGGTTTTTCAGGACAAGCATGCGGAAGCTGCCTTTGCCGAGCACAGCTACCTGCAGAAGGTCGGGGGAGAAATGGGAACGGCCTTGCGGGCATATGTCCCGCTGATGGATTCGCAGCATCAGCAGGTCGGCGTCGTGATCGTCGGACATGTATTGCCCGGCATTTGGGAGATCATTTACCAACAGCGGGAGAACATCGTCATCACATTTCTCCTCTCGTTGTTTTTCGGGATTTGGGGATCGTATCTGCTCGCCCGCCACATCAAAAAACAGATGCTCAATCTGGAGCCCGAGGAAATCTCCCGCATCCTCGTCGAGCGGACCGCCGCGTTTCACGCCATGCGCGAAGGCGTGGTTGCCATCGACATTCAGGAGCGCATCACGATCTGCAATGACAAAGCCAAGCAAATTTTTCATATCGAGGGAGATGTGCTGGGAAAGCCGATTCGCAAAGTGATCCGCGATACAGCCCTGCCGGAGGTACTGGAGAAAAGGCAGAACTTTTTTGATCACGAGCTTCACGTCGGCAACGCTCTCTTGTGGTCCAACCGGTTTATGATCAAAGTGGACGAAAAGGTAGTCGGAGCGATGGCGATCTTTCAGGATAGAACGGAAGTCGCCCGGATGGCGGAGGAGCTGACCGGGGTCAGGGAATTTGTCGAGGCCCTCCGTGTTCAAAATCACGAGCATATGAACAGGCTGCATACGATCGCGGGACTGCTGCAGCTGGGCCAGCAGGAGAAAGCGCTGGAGTACCTGTTTGACATGAATGTCCAGCAGGAGGAGCTGACCTCCTTTTTAAGCGCGCGCATTGCGGACGACAACGTAGCAGGTCTTTTGATGGGAAAAGTAAGCAGGGGCAAGGAGCTGGGGATACGTGTCGTCATCGACAGGCGGAGCCACCTGGAGAGCTTTCCGCCCTATTTGGATCATCATAATTTCGTCTTGATTCTGGGAAATCTGATCGAAAACGCCTTTGATGCCCTGGAGCAGTCCGACAGGGAACACAAAGAGGTGTTCATCAGCATTGCGCAAGACGAGGAATCGTGCTCGCTGCTGGTCGATGACAACGGAATCGGGATGGACCATGACGTGCAGCAGCACATGCTGGAGCGGGGCTTTTCCAGCAAGCAAACGGAACATCGCGGATTGGGGCTGTACCTGGTCGATCAAATCGTAAAAAAAGGACGGGGCGAGCTGAGCTGCCAATCCCAGCCCGGTGAAGGGACGAGCTTTTTGATCACGTTCCCGATGAAGGAGGTGTAGCATAGAATGGAGAATCAAACGGCCATTCGCGTAGTAGTCATCGAGGACGACCCGATGGTGCAGGAGGTAAACCGGCAATTTATCGAGCGCGTTTCACCGTTCAAGGTCGAGGGGGTTGCCTCCAACGGGGTCGAAGGGGTGCAGCTAGTCCAGGAACTGAATCCAGACCTCGTCATTATGGATGTATTCATGCCCGTCCAGGACGGCGTACGGACTCTTCAGGAGCTGCGGGCGTCCAATCAGGCGGTGGATGTGATTGTCATTACAGCGGCCAAGGACAAGCCGACCATTCAGACGATGCTCAGGAGCGGCGTTGTGGATTACATAATCAAGCCTTTTACGTTTGAGCGGATCAAGCAGGCATTGGAAAGCTACCGCTTGTATCGCAAGCAGTTGGAGGCGGACGGTACGGTCTCGCAGGAGGAAGTCGATCAGCTGCTGTTCCGGACAAGTATCGAGGGACGGAGTACAGACGCCGTGTCTGGTGTGGAAGGCGTTTCTTCTGGCGAAGCCTTTAGGGAAAAAGACCTGCCCAAAGGGTTGCACATGGATACATTGGAGAGAATCGCCCGTCAGCTTAGGGCCAACAAGACGCCGCTGTCTGCCGAAGAGGTGGCCGAGCGGGTAGGCATTGCCCGGGTGACGGCGAGGCGCTATCTGGAGTTCCTGGAGAAGTCCGGACGCGTCAAAAGAGATGTGTCTTACGGCGGAGTAGGCCGGCCGACGAACCGCTACGTTTTGGCAGAGGCCGGGCAGAAGGCCTGAGCGAAACGAAGGAGAGTGTCAAACACCAATGATCGATTACAAAGATGTGCTGGGCTCGCTGTTCGACATCGTCCATATTACGGACGCGGAAGGAAAAACCTTGTACTGCTCCGAACGCTACGGGGAGTTTTTCGGGATCGATCCAGCCGAGATGATCGGCAAGCCAATCGAAGACTTTTACCGGCAGGGGTATTTTACTCCGATGATCACGATGAGAGTGATTCGGGAGCGAAAAAAGGTTCATACGATTCAGACTACACAGCAAAAACGCAAGCTGTATGTGGTCGGGACGCCCATCTTCGACCGTCAGGGGTGCCTGCTTGGCGTCGTGAATACCTCCACAGACATTACCGATCAGGAAAAGCTGCAGCAGGAATTGGAGGAAAACAAATATCTGGGCACCCTGTACCATATGGAAATCGCCAAACAGAACAGGCTGGCCGGCGGCGAAAACGGCCTGGTGTACAGAAGTCCGAGCATGCGGCAGGTGGCCTCTATGGCGGACAAGCTGTCACAGGTAGACTCCTCGGTCATCCTGCTCGGCGAATCCGGAGTGGGAAAAGGCGTTTTGGCAAAGTATATACATGAGCGCAGTCCGAGAAAAGACAGGCCTTTTGTTCACATCAACTGCGGCGCGATACCCGAGAGCCTGCTGGAATCAGAGCTGTTCGGCTACGAGAAGGGGGCTTTTACAGGGGCTGACAAGGACGGCAAGGCAGGGTTGATTGAGAAAGCAGACGGGGGCACGCTCTTTTTGGACGAGATCGGGGAGCTGCCGTTCAATCTTCAGGTGAAGCTGTTGAATGTCCTGCAGGAAAAAACGATCACCCCGATAGGCGGCACCAGACCGAAAAAGGTTGACATCAAGCTGATCACAGCGACGAATAAAAACCTGAAGCAAATGGTGGATGAAGGGAAATTTCGCGAGGATCTGTATTACCGCATTCACGTCGTTCCGCTGGAAATACCGCCGCTGCGGGAGAGAAGAGAGGAAATTCCCGTATTGGTTCACTACTTTCTCAACCTGTTCGCCGACAAGTACGGTCTTCACCGCAAGCTCAGCGATCAGTGCCATCAGATCCTGGAGGAGTATGACTGGCCGGGGAATGTCCGCGAGCTTGAGAACGTGATGGAGCGGCTGGTCGTTACTTCTCACGATGTGCTGATCATGCCGGATCAAATTCCGCAATATATTTGTGAGGCAGCCAAAGGAGCGGGAAAAGGCATCAAGGTCGAGCGGATGCTTTCGATGCAGGAGGCGATCGAAGAAGTGGAAAAGCAGTTGCTGCAGCGTGCATACGACGTCCACAAGACGACCACCAAGGTGGCGAAAGCACTGGGGATCAGTCAGCCGAGCGCGAGCAGAAAACTGCGGAAGCACGCGATTCTTTCCTGAATCGATCCATGCAAATATGCATACCTGTCTGCTTTTCTTTTTTGCTTTATTGTGCCAAAGTCTATTCGATTGTGAATAATAGGGGAGTCGTTGGAAGCGCCGATGATCCTGGTACAGTTTTTGCAATATTTCAACACGAAAAAGCAGGAGGTATGTGATCTTGAGACGGCGAGCTTCGTTTCGACTCAGTTCCTTGCTTGTGCTGGCAGTATGTTTGGCCGGTTGCATGGGCAGCAGCAGCTCTGCACCGGCCGGGAGTCAGGCGCCGGGGGCGGCAGGCTCAGCTCAGCCATCGGTGCCCACCGGCGAATCGGCTTCTGCTGTGAATGAAACAATTTCTTCTGATAGTGAAATTGTTTTCGCCACCGGTGATTTGCAGGTACTCAGGATGAACATGGAGGAGCCGGCTACGCTCGACCCGACGTTTGCCGAGGACACTGTCTCCGGTGCTGTCATCCGCGCCATCTTTGACGGCCTGACAAGGCTGGATGAAGCGGGAAACCCGATCAATTCCATCGCGTCGGACATGAAGGTCTCGGATGATAAAACCACGTATACGTTTGCCTTGCGGGATGCGACGTGGAGCAACGGCGATCCGGTTACAGCCCATGACTTTGAGTTTGCCTGGAAGCACGCCCTGGACCCGAAGACAGGCTCGCAGGCAGCGTATCAGTTTTACAGCTTGAAAAACGCCCAGGCGTTTGCGGCAGGGAAGGCTGTGCGAGACGATGTGGGCGTGAAGGCGCTGGATGACAAAACCTTGCAGGTTGTGCTGGAGCACCCGATGCCCTTCTTTCCGACACTGGTCTCCTTTTTGATGCCGATCAATAAAAACGTGGCAGAATCAAACCCGGACTGGGCCAAGGACCCGAAAACACTGGTCGGGAACGGCCCGTTCAAGCTTGATACGTGGGAGCACAAGAACAAGCTGGTCCTCGTCAAGAATGACACCTATTGGGAGCGTGACGTCGTCAAGCTGGAGCGAATCGAATTCTCGATGATTTCCGATGCCAATACGGAGCTTGCCATGTTTGAGAACGGCGATTTGGACTGGGCAGGCGGGCCGATCAGCAGCTTGCCTGTGGATGCCGTGGAGCCGCTGCGTCGGGAGGGGAAGCTCGTCGCCAAACCGAAAGCGACGTCGTACTATATCCGCTTCAACGCCGAACGGCCGCCCTTTACCAATGCGAAGATACGCAAAGCGTTTGCCTATGCCATCAACCGAAAGGAAATCGCTGACAACATCGGGCAGGCAGGCCAGACGCCCTTGATGGGCATCACGCCGATCACCGCTTCGCTAAAGCCGGATGGTTTTTTCGCAGACAACCAGCCGGAGGAGGCGCGAAGACTGTTGGCCGAAGGGATGAAGGAGCTGGGCATCTCCAGGCTGCCAAGGATCAGCTACCTGTACAATACCAATGATCGCAACAGGGCGATTGCCGAAGCCCTGCAAGCTGTCTGGAAAAAGCAGCTGGGCGTGGATGTGAAGCTGGTGAACAAGGAAACGAAGGTATACCTCGACGACCAGGAGCAGGGCAATTTTGAGATTACCCGCTCCAGTTGGACGGCTGACTACAATGATCCGGTCAATTTCCTGCAAAAATTTATCGAGAAGTACAGCTCCAGCAACATTACCCGCTGGCACAATCCGGTCTACACCGAGCTGATCAAAAAGTCGTATCGGGAGACAGCCGAGCAAAAACGAAGGCAAATCCTGCTGGAGGCCGAGGCGCTCCTGATGGAGGAGATGCCGCTGACCGGCATTTTCAGCGACGTCAATGCCTGGGTTCAGAGCGAAAAGGTAAAAGGGGTCCGCGTCGATCCGCTGAGCAAAATCGATTTCAAATGGGCCTATAAAGAATAGAATGCAAGACTCGCGCACGAGAAATTGTGGTATGGCCAAAAGCAGCAGTAGCAAAGCTTCGCATTGGAAGCGCGAAGCGGATGTCGTCTGCTGAAGCTGGCTCTATCCTCCCGGCGCGAGTCCATACTGAGAGGAGAAAACGGGATGAGAAAAGGAAAAGCACTGCAGGTCGGAGATACGATCGGGCTCACGGCACCGTCCAGTCCTGCCACCCCGGAGGTTTTGGCCAAGGCGCAGTCCGATCTGGAGGCGTTGGGGTTTCAGGTGAAAGTGGGCGAGAGCTGCCGTCAAACATACGGAGGCTATCTCGCAGGGCACCCACAGCTTCGCGCAGAGGAGATCAACTGCATGTTCGCCGATCCGGAGGTAGATGCGATCATGTGCCTGCGGGGCGGATACGGTACGCCGCAGCTTTTGCCCCTGCTTGACTACGATTGTATCGCTGCCAACCCCAAGCTGTTTATCGGCTACAGCGACATCACGGCCCTGCACACCGTGTTTATGCAGGAAGCGGGTCTTGCCACCCTGCACGGCCCGATGGCCTCTGCGGGAATTGCCAGCGAGCTGGACCCGTGGTCGCGCGATTATTTGCTCCGGGCGATGACCTGTCCCGATCCGCTAGGCGAGATCATCAATCCCGAGGGAGAGGAGATCAGTTGTCTGGTCGGCGGCGCGGCTTGCGGTCCGATCGTGGGCGGCAATCTTTCGCTGGTCGCAGCTTTGGCCGGTACGCCTTATCAATTGGACACGAGGGGCAAGCTGCTGTTTCTGGAGGACGTGGACGAAGAGCCGTACCGTATCGACAGAATGCTGATGCAATTGGCGCTTGCCGGAACCTTCGAGGATTGCGCCGGAATCATTATCGGTACGTGGGAAAACTGCGTTCCGAAAAAACGGGATGGCTTTTCCGTTCTCGATGTCTTCAAAAATATCGTCGTGCCTTATCGGAAGCCGACGATCTGGAATTTACAGGCCGGGCACGGCGCTTGCAATATCGCTTTGCCATTCGGCGTGCAGGCGCGATTGGATGCGGATGCGTGCAAACTGGTGATCGAAGAGGCTGTGACGAGATGACACTTGATCACCCATTCTGGAAGGTATAATCATTTGCTCGGGGCGAAAGACTACTAGTTGTCTGTAGATGTTTTCCTGAAGTGTAGACACTATCCACTACCCCGAAAGGATGAATGACAAATGAGCAACACCCTGCACGGCATTTTAAACAAGCAGATCGCCAACTGGTCCGTTCTGTACATAAAGCTGCACCATTATCACTGGTTCGTGAACGGGCCGCACTTCTTTACGCTCCACGCCAAATTTGAAGAGCTGTACAACGAAGCAGCCGGCTATGTGGACGAGCTGGCGGAGCGCCTCCTGGCAATCGGCGGAAAGCCCGTCTCGACGATGAAAGCCTGTCTGGAGGCGGCCAGCCTCGAGGAGGGCAAAGGGGGCGAGTCCGCCGAGCAAATGGTGCAAGCTGTAGTCGCCGACTTCCAAACAGTCATCCGCGAGCTGGAGGAAGGCATGTCTGTGGCAGAAAAGGAAAATGACGAAGCCACCTCGGATATGCTTCTGGAAATAAGTTCCAGCCTGCAAAAGCATGTATGGATGCTCCAGGCGTTTCTCGGCAAATAGGAAACAAATGCAGGTATTCAAAACACGAACCGTATAACGCCAACAATACGATTGACCTAGCAGCCCGTCAGCCTACAAACGGCGGCGGGTTTTTCCCTTTCTCAGCAAGTCTTGCCAATCATGCTTTCACGCAATTCGGCAATCTTTACTGGGAACCATTGTCCTCAAGAAAAAAGCGAAATAAGCGAATGAAACCAACTGCAAAGGTCTTTGGGACACATCCCAGGCACCAGGCCAAATACGGAACACTCCTTCAGCGTCCAACCTGATTTGCCTCCTGACTCATCCGCTTTTGGACGCGGTTCCGCTTTTGGCCTGGTGCCGGACAGTGCTGCCTCCAAGCAGTGTCCCACCGAACCTGAGTATTTTCTCCCGTTTTCATCTCTTCCACAAAAGCCTGTCCAACCGCCATTTTCTCCCAAGCAACATAGTTCCGCCAATCCGAACCGGCAAGCCAAAGTGCAAACGGATTGTTCCCAAGAGAAGACACAGGTGTTACACTATGGAAGGAATAAACGAGGAATAAACGGCAAGACAGCATACCGAACGAAGAAAGGATGTACAACTCCGATGGCATCGCCTTATGTTACGTTCAGTCGCGAGCAGTGGAGAGGACTGCGGGCATCCACGCCGCTGACCATTTCCGATGAAGAACTGGCCTGTTTGCAGGGGTTGAATGAAAAACTGTCCCTGACGGAAGTGGCAGACATCTATCTACCGCTTTCCCGGCTGCTAAATCTGCATGTAGGAGCCACACAGGAGCTGTATCAGGCCACACATACATTTCTGGGGAATCTGGAAAAGAAAGTGCCGTTTATCATCGGCATCGCCGGCAGTGTTGCAGTAGGCAAGAGTACAACAGCCCGAATTTTGCAAACGCTTTTATCCCGTTGGCCCAATCACCCCAAGGTGGATTTGGTGACGACCGACGGTTTTCTCTATCCGAACCGCATTTTGGAAGAGCGCGGATTGATGAAGCGCAAGGGATTTCCCGAAAGCTACAACACCCGTCGTCTCGTTTCTTTTTTGTCTGACGTCAAATCGGGAGTTTCCGAAGTGGCTGCTCCTGTTTACTCCCATCTGGTCTATGACATCGTGCCGGACGAATGGCAGATCGTGCGGGAGCCGGATATTTTGATCGTCGAAGGACTGAACGTTTTGCAAACCCCGCTCGATGAAAATCAGCGGAGGCTGACGGAGGTATTCGTCTCCGATTTCTTTGACTTTTCCATTTACGTGGATGCGCAGGAGGACTTGATCAAGAAGTGGTACATTGACCGCTTCAAGCTGCTTCGCCAGACGGCTTTCTCCGACCCCGCATCGTATTTTAAACGCTACGCCAGCTTGTCCGATACGGAAGCTACCCAGGTTGCGACCAGCATTTGGAATGAGATCAACGGTATCAACCTACGGAAAAATATTTTGCCGACTCGCGGACGTGCCCGCCTCATCCTGGAAAAGGGAGAGGATCATATGATACAAAAAGTGAAGTTGAGAAGGCTGTAATCTCCCGGTAGGAGTGGTTGCGAATGCAAATCGTGAGCGCCTGTTTGATCGGCTGTAAATGCCGCTATGATCAAGGGGCATGCCTGGATGAAACGATTGAAAATCTGTTGAAGGAAGGCAAAGCGATTCCTGTTTGCCCGGAGCAGATGGGCGGTTTGCCTACGCCCCGTCCGCCGGCCGAGATCATTGGGGGAGACGGGTTTGACGTCTGGGAGGGCCGCGCCAAGGTTGTCGATAATACGGGCCGAGATGTCACGGAGGAATTCAAGTCTGGAGCTCTGCAGGCGCTGCAGCTCGCCCGGACGGCAGGAGCAGTGTCGGCAATCCTGAAGGAAAACAGTCCATCCTGCGGCAGTTCAAACGTGTACGATGGTACGTTTACCGGACGGAAAAAAGCAGGCGTAGGGGTAACAGCAGCACTGCTTATAAAAAACGGGATTGACGTTCGCTCTGAAATGAGCCGTTCCGAATAAAGAACCGGATGCCTTTTGGGCATAGACAAAGATGACCTGTTGATTGCTTATGTCAATCGACAGGTCATCTTTGCGTTTGGGATCTTTCCTACAGTTGCTCAAGCAGCCGCCTGAGCTTCTTTTCCTGCTCCCGCCGCTTTTTCCTCATCGCGCGATCCTCTTCCTGCAGCGCTCGCAGCAAAGAGAAACACATCAGGGTCAAAATAACCGCAAAGGGCAGCGCAGCGACGATAGATGCAGTCTGCAGTCCTTCCAGCCCGCCGCTTAGAAGAAGGACGACAGCGGTAGAGGATTGGAGAATACCCCAGGTTATTTTTACCGGATTGGGCGGATCCAGCTTGCCGCCCGAGGAGAGCATCCCCAGGACGAATGTGGCGGAATCGGCCGAGGTAATGAAGAAAATGATAATCAAAAGGGTGGCGACCACCGACAGGATCATCCCCATCGGGAGCTGTTCCAGCGTAATGAAAAGAGCGCTGGAGACGTCCTGCTTTACCGCGTCGCCGATGGGGGCGTGCTCGTAGATCTCCAGATGGAGAGCGGTTCCTCCGAAGACAGAAAACCAAATAAAACTGAGCACAGTCGGCACCAGAAGGACGCCGATAATAAACTCCTTGATCGTTCGGCCTTTGGATACCCGGGCAATAAATGTGCCGACAAAAGGCGCCCAGGCAATCCACCAGGCCCAGTAGAACAGCGTCCAGTTGGCGATCCAGTTGCTTTCGGTAAAAGGCATAAGCCGCATGCTCATGGAGACGAGATTTTGCAAATAGCTTCCCAATGTGTTGGTAAAGTTGTCGAAGAGAAAGGCGGTCGGGCCAAAAATCAAAGTGAGCAGCAAAAGGGCCAAGGCCAATACCAGATTGGTATTGCTCAAGATTTTGATCCCTCTGTCCAGACCGGAGGTAGCAGACCACAGGTACAGGACGGTAATGACGGCGATAATCGTTATCTGGACCGTGATATTGCTCGGAATCTGGAAAAGATGGCTCAATCCGCCGTTGATTTGCAGCGTTCCCAATCCGAGGGAGGTTGCGACTCCAAAAGCGGTTGCGATCACGGCGAGAATATCGATCAGCTTGCCGATGGGACCGTTTACCCTGTCACCCAGAAGGGGGTAAAACGTCGAGGAGATCAAGCCTTTTGCGCCTTTGCGATACTGGAAGTAGGCCAGGGAAAGGGCGATGACGGCATAAATCCCCCAGGGATGAAGCCCCCAGTGAAAAAAAGCGTACCGCATGGCTGTACGGGCCGCCTCGGATGTTTCGGCTTCAACGCCGACGGGCGGGGAAAAATAGTGGGACACAGGCTCGGCGACGCCCCAAAAGACAAGCCCGATTCCCATACCAGCGCTAAACAGCATGGAAAACCAGGTAACCGCCGAATACTCCGGCTCGTCATCATCGTCCCCGAGCCGAATCTGGCCGTATTTGCTGAAGGCCAGGAAAATGCAAAAGACGAGGAAAAAGAAGGTAACCAGAAGATAAAACCAGCCAAAATTGGAAGTCGTAGCATGCAGGACATTGGTCGCTGTTTCTGTAAGCTGAGACGGTGAAAAAAAGCCCCAGAGAACAAACAGCAGCACCACCGCCAATGAGATGGCAAAGGTCATGGGAGCCCTCCTTTGTCGGACTTTGCGAGATGAAATGCAATGTCAGGAAGCCGAAATCGAAAATGGAAGATATCAGTGGTATAGAATCCCACGAACCGGGCTTGTTTATCCTCTGTGGCTAAAAAGAACCATCTCGTTTTCACATGCGGGCCGATTATTGCTCCGGAATCGGAGCAAACATCTCGATGAAATGGCGTGCTGCCTTGGAGAGATGGCGTTCCGTCTGCCAGACGATGGCGGACGACGAGGTGATCGAGGTGCCAGTGATCTCCAGACGGCTGATATTGGCGTTTCCCTGCGTCTCCCAAGCAGAGCGGGGGACGATCGCAGCGGCAACCCCGGCCCCGACCATACTGACGATCAGCGAGAGGTCAGGACATTCACAGATCACATGCGGAGTCACGCCCAGGCGGCCAAATTCCTTGACCAAAAGCTCATAGATGCCGAGTCCGGGCGTACTGGGCATGATCAAAGGGTGGTCAGCGATTTCCCGCATATGGATACTATCTTTTTGGGAGAGCGGAGAAGAAACGGGAACGATCAGGACAAACGTTTCCTCCAAAAGCGGGATTGTCGTACAATGCGCCAGCGAATGGGGGAGCCTGACGATGGCGACTTCGACCGTTCGCTGCTCCAGCCATTGGCTGAGAAGCTGTGTGTCTCCTTTCCACACCTTGTAGGTGATCAACGGATAGCGCTCCCGAAACTGGCGGATTTGCTCGGGCAAGCGGTAGGAGGAAAGGGCGCTCACGCCGACAGACAGAGTCCCGCGAACGCCTTCGCCCGTTTCCTTCACCTCGGATATGGCTTCCTCCATCTGGTGGACAAGATTTAATGCCTGCTTGTACAAGGTGACGCCCGCTTGTGTCAGCGCGATTTTTTTTCCAGAGCGCTCGATTAGCTCGACACCCAGCTCCTCTTCCATCTGCTTTAATTGCTGGCTGAGCGGTGGTTGGGCCATACGCAAGCGTCTGGCTGCTCCGGTGATTTGGCCTTCTTCTGCGATCGCGATAAAATAGCGCAATTGACGAATATCCATGAGTCTGCCTGCCTTTCATATGTAAAACGTATGATACGGAGATAAAACAAATTTTTTTTATATCGATAGAGCTATGTTAGCATATGTTTCGGAAACTTACATGAGCAACAACAGAGAGAAAGAAGGGACATATGTGCGCAGTTTGTTGGAGAGGATATTTCATCTGCAAGCGAGTCAAACCACTGTAAAAAAAGAAATAATGGCCGGTTTTATCGCCTTTGTCACGATCGTGTATATCGTCGCAGTCAATTCCTCCGTTTTGGAGGATGCCGGCATCCCGCTCGAAGCCGGCATTCTGGCGACTGTGCTGACCGCCTTTATCGGATCGATCCTGATGGCTTTTTGGGCCAATGCCCCGATGATTTTGGTCCCTGGGATGGGGATCAACGCCTTGTTTACGTACACGCTGTGCAATACGATGGGCTTGCCATGGCAGGAAGCGCTGGCCGCTGTTTTTCTGTCGGGGGTCATCTTTGCCGCCATTGCCTTTACGGGAGCGGCAACCGTGCTGTCCAACGCCATTCCCGATTCGCTCAAGGAAGCGATTACGGTTGGAATCGGATTGTTTCTCACCTTTATCGGGCTGCAAAAAGGCGGCCTGGTCGTGACCAATCCCTCCACCTTTGTAGCGCTCGGTGACCTTTCCCATCCACAGGTATGGGTTACGCTTGCGACTCTGCTATTGACGCTTGTCTTGTTTGTCCGAAACGTCCCCGGAAACTTTTTGATCGGGATCGCCGCAGGTACAGGAATCGGCTGGCTTGCCGGATTGGTTCATCCGGGACAAGGCATGTCCGGGATTTCCTTTGATTCCTACGGTGAGGTGTTTGCCGCATTTTCGTTCTCGCACATCGCAACGCTTCCGTTCTGGGTGGCGACGTTCTCCTTGGCGATGGTGATCGTGTTTGAAAACATCGGCCTGGTTCACGGACATACGCAAATGGCAGGACAGCCCGAGAAGTTTCGCCGCAGTCTGCAGGCAAACGCAATTTCGTCCGCCTTGTCCGGCATCCTGGGCACCAGTCCGACGGTTTCGACCGTGGAGTCTGCTGCGGGAATCGCAGCGGGAGCTCGTACTGGACTAGCTTCTCTCGTCACGGGAGTGCTTTTCTTGCTGTCGCTGCTGTTCTTGCCGGCCATCAAGCTGATTCCGGACAGCGCGATCGCTCCGGTATTGATCATCATCGGGGCGTTGATGCTGCAAAACGTGCAGAACATCAATCTCCGCGATTTTTCCGAGGGATTTCCCGCTTTCCTCATCATTGCCCTGATTCCCCTGTCTTACAGCATCGTTGACGGGATTGCCTTCGGATTCGTCGCTTATCCGCTGCTGAAGGTAGCATTGGGGAAAAGCAAGGAAGTGCCCGCGCTTTTGTACGTCGTTGCAGGGTTGTTTTTGCTCAATATGGTACTGCCGATGCTGACTTGATAGGCTGCTGCACGGCTGCTGTTAAAAACGTCTCGGACTTCCTGTGGAAAGCGAGACGTTTTTGCTTTCTTTGTAATTCTAAATATTTACATTATTTACAAAAACGATTATGGTAGAGAGAAGGGATTGAAATAAAAACAGGGATGTGGCAGAGCTATGAGAAAATCCTTAACTACAGGCTGCGCTATAGCGCTTTTGATTGTTCTCGCCGGACTTCTAAAAAACGATTACCAATGGATTATGACCTGGACGTTCTATTCGGCTGCCATTCTGTTTACACTAGGTGCGCTAGTCAGCTTCTCTTCGCTTCAGTCAACCGCCGAGCCACCGGCCTATTTTCAACAGCCCCAGCAAGAGCACAAGGACAACAAGAGCAGGATCAGGTGGACATCTTTCTTCTTTCTTGCGGCATTGCCAAATTTGTTTGTATATGGCGCATTTTATTTCTTTTCAACGTAAAGGATAGGCCCCGGGCGAGAAGTGTAAGCTGCCCGGGTTATTTGTTGACAATGATAATCTTTATCAACTAAAATGAAGACACACCATATTTTTTCAATTGTGCGAAGAGGAGTGTGCTTCATGTTTATAGAAACGAAAACGATTACGGTCAAGGAAGGGACCTCCGATCTGGTCGTGAACCGGTTCAGCCAGGCGGGAGAGATTGAGAAGTCCGAAGGCTTCATCGATTTGAGCGTTCTGGTTAAAAAGGTGCGCAGAGGAGACGAGGAAGTAATCGTCATGATCCGCTGGGAATCGGAAGAAGCGTGGAAAAAGTGGGAAACGAGCGAAGCTCATCTGGAAGGCCACAGACAGAGCAGAGGCAAGCCCAAGCCGGAGCATGTGATCAGCGTCGCACACGGCGTCTACGATGTAAAAGCGGTCAAGAAAGCGTAAAACAGCGCGGGAGCCCGTTCAGGGAACACCCGCGTTTTTCTATGTCCTTTTCCTCCTCAAGCTTTGCCAAAACGATCCCAAAAGCCCCTCCATAAGCTGCAAGCTCCCAGAAGCCAAACATATCATGAAATGCTGCTGGGAAGAATAGGGTGTGCATCATAGAGCGATCGCAAAGGAGGGTCAACACCAGTGGACAGCATGTCAGTACGTATCGGAAGAGACTCCCTGGGAGAGGTGAGAATCCCTGCAGATGCCCTGTACGGCCCGCAGACACAGCGTGCAGTCGAAAATTTTCCTGTCAGCGGACTCAGGCTGCCGCGGGCTTTTATCCGTGCGCAGGGACTGATCAAGGCTTCCGCGGCTCATGCCAATATGACCTGCGGCCAGCTAGATGAACGGAAGGCCAGGGCCATCATCCAGGCGGCAGAGGAAGTGATCGAGGGAAAGTGGGACGGCCAGTTCGTCGTCGACGCTTTTCAGGCGGGGGCGGGAACCTCGCAAAACATGAACGCCAACGAAGTGATTGCCAACCGCGCGACCCAGCTTTTGGGCGGACAAATCGATCAGATGCTTGTGCACCCGAACGATGACGTCAATATGGCCCAATCTACCAATGACACGATACATGTCGCGATCAACATCGCCGGTGCAGAGCTGGTCCAGCACGAGCTCTTGCCTGCGTTGGACCGTACGGTAAAAGTGCTGTGGGCAAAGTCCGAGCAGTTTATGGGGATCATCAAGGCCGGGCGCACACATTTGCAGGATGCCGTCCCGATTCGCATGGGACAGGAATTTTCCGGCTACGCGCAAAGCTTTGCAAATGCACGTGAACGCATCCGGCAGTCGGCTGAGCGGCTGTATGAGATCGGACTCGGCGGAAACGCTGTCGGCACCGGGATCAATGCCCACCCGCAGTATGCCGAGCTCGCCATCGAGGAAATTGCCAGACGAACCGGCCTGCCTTTTGCCCAGCCGCGCAACCGCTTTGCCTTTATGCAAAATACGGCTGCCGCTCTGGAGGTTCATTCTGCGTTAAAGGAGCTGGCCGTGCACGTCATCAAGGTGACCAGCGACCTGCGTCTGCTGAGCTCCGGTCCCCGCACCGGCCTGGCTGAGGTTCAATTGCCCGCGGTGCAGCCCGGCTCGTCGATCATGCCGGGCAAAGTCAACCCGGTGATGCTGGAGATGTCGTACATGGTGGCGGCACAAGTCATCGGCAATGACGCCACGATGACGGTGGCGGGATGCGGAAGCCAGCTGGAGATCAACGTCATGATGCCGGTGATCGGCTACAACCTGCTGCAATCCATCACGATCCTGAGCAATATGCTGGATGTGCTGCGGGAAAAATGTCTGGAAGGGCTGGAAGCAAACGAAGTCCAATGCGCCAAGTGGATGGAAGCGAGTCTTTCTCTGGTGACGGCGCTCAACCCGCTGATCGGTTACGACAAGGCAGCTGCTCTGGCCAAGCAAGCTTTTTCGGAAAACAAGACACTTGTGCAGGTCATCCGGGAAGCAGGGCTCTGGTCGCCGGACATTGAGGAGGCGCTGCGGCCGGAAAAAATGGTTTGATATTTTTTTTTCGTTTTCAAACATGCTCCATCAGCCTAGCGGGCGAATATCCTGACAGGGAAAAAGCGAAGGAGTCAGGATATATGAACGGATATTGGTGGGGACCGTATGGCTATGCCACTTATGCGCCGATTTGGCCTGTGGCGATGGACCGCCATGATGATCGGGCAGCTGTTGTGTTGCGGATGATTCAGGAAGGCATCTCAGGTGAGCGCAGCGACGAGCTTTTTTACGACTACCTGATCACTGTTGCGCCGACCCAGCAGGAGAAGGACGTCATCACCGGCATTCGCGATGACGAGCGGAAGCATCGGAGGCTTTTCCGGCAGCTGTATACCCAATTGGCAGGGCAGCGTCCCGGGATGAGCGAAGAGGGAGAGACGTTTCAGAGACCTGCCAGCTATCTGGAGGGAATTGAACAAGCGTTGCTGGGCGAATTAAAGGCTTTTGAAAAATATCGCACCATCTACCGGTATATACCGCAGCAGTACCGGGACACGATTTTTGAAATCATGACGGATGAGTTAAAACATGCCAGCTACTACAACTGGCTGTATGCCAAAAACAAGTGATGGCGTGTCTGAGGCGGCCAGCCGAGGAGGAGCCTTCGCAACAGGGGAGCACATACGGTTTGACCACGGCCATGCAACGACGAAACGGGCTGGTGGGAGAGCCGCAACGGAAGAAAGTCGGAGCTGGCGGTATCGTGCGATAGTGCTACAGTCATAGCCGTCTGAAGCCAGAACATGGCTTTAGGCGGTTTTTTGCTGGAAACAGGAGGAGTGTACAAATCTTTGCGTAAAATTTACATAACATTTAGACAAGTTCTATAGAATCAGGATAAGAACCGCAAAAACAATCAAGGAGGGAAGTACACGATGAATCCGTTGATGAGGAAGGGAAAACGGAGCTGGCGTCACCTGGTGCTGGCCGCAGTGCTCATGATTGCGACAGTGCTGCCGTTCGGACTTGCGCCAAAAGCCGAGGCCGCTGTCGCCGGGCACGTAGTGATCAGCGAGATTTACGGCGCTGGCGGGAACAGCGGGGCAACTTACCAGCACGATTACGTCGAGCTGTACAATCCGAGCGGACAAGCCGTTTCGCTGAACAACTGGTCCGTTCAGTACGCCGCTGCAGACAGGGAAAATTGGCTCGTAACGCCGTTGTCGGGCAGTATTTCCGCCCACAGCTACTACCTCGTCCGGCTGGCGAGCGGCGGAGCCAATGGAAGTGCCCTCCCCAGCGCTGATGCGACCGGCGGCACGAACATTTCCGCCACGCGAGGAAAAGTAGCGCTGGTCAGTCATGCGACAGCGCTTTCCGGCAATCCCGTGACTGATCTGGCCGTGATCGATTTTGTCGGCTACGGAACGGCAAATGCGCACGAGGGAGAAAGCCCGGCCCCCGCTCCTTCGGCTGCGAAAAGCATTGTCCGGAAAAGCAGCGAGTCCGGATTCGTGCCCGGGAAAGGCAGCGCCTGGGATACGGATCATAACGGCGCTGACTTTCTCGCCTGGGAGCCGCAGCCGCAGAACAGCCAGAGCTCCCCGGAAGAGCCGGGAGAAGGCGGCGGAGAGCCGGGAGGAGAGGTGCCGGAGGTCAAGCCGATCAGCGAGGTGCGGACGTCGTCTTCGGGAACGCTTGCATCCGTCCAGGGCATTGTCACTGCCGCTTTCGAAGCTGGCGGCAAGACGAACGTCTTTCTGCAGGACGAGACGGCGGGCATGCTGGTGCGTGCGGCGGGTCTCGGCAATATCGTTCGGATCGGCGATGAAGTCCGGGCAACCGGGAAAGTGAATGATTACTACGGGCTGCCGCAGATCGAGCCGGCCAGCACAAGCGATGTCGTGATCGTACAGGAGAACGCGGGCGTCCCCGAGCCGCAGGAGGTCATCTCGACAGACTTTAGCGCTGCAGCCGGGGAACAGTTCGAGGCCGAGCTGGTCACAATCAAAAATGTGACCGCAGGCGCAAGGGACAGCAAAGGGAATGTCACTTTGACCGATCCGCATGGGGCCTTCATTGCCAAGCCGTACGATGCTGCTCTGCTCAAGCCGGGGGCGTTTTACGAACGCTTGACCGGGGTCGTCACCTACGATTTTAACGAGTATAAGCTGGTCCCCCGCTTGGCCGAAGACGTGATCGGCGATGGTGGAAGCCAGCCGGACGCCCTGCGCATCCGCGACATTCAGGGCAAAGGGCACCGTTCTCCGTATGAGGGAGCAAACGTGTCCCGCGTGGAGGGCATAGTGACAGCAGTGGTAAACGGCAATTCGGGAACGGTCGGGTTCTACATGCAGGACCCTGAGCCGGACAACGACCCTCGCACTTCGGAAGGCATCTATGTCTACGAACCGGGTGCAAATGTCCGGGCGGGCGACAGAGTAGAGGTCAGCGGAGCGGTCAAGGAATACGTCAGCAAGAGCCGGGAAGCGACCGACCTGACGCTGACGGAAATCGACGCCGCTTCCGTAGCAGTCAAGGAGAGGGGCTTGCCGCTCCCTGCTCCGGTCGTTCTGGGCGAGGGCGATTATCCATACCCGAAAACGGTGATCGACAATGACAGCTTCTCCCTTTTTGATCCCGAAGAAGACGGCATCGACTTCTGGGAAAGCCTGGAGGGAATGCTCGTTCGGGTCGATCAGCCGCGCGTCGTAGGGGCGACCAAGACCTTTGCCAATCCGCCGAGTGTGGAATTCGTCATTCTCTCTGACAAGGCGAATCCCGATAAAGAACGCACTCCTGCCGGAGGTATCCCGATTGCGGCAGACAATTACAATCCCGAGCGAATTACCATTGCCGACAAGTTCGTTGCGGGAGCTCCCGAGGTCAAGGTGGGGGATGCGTTCGCCGGGCCGATCGTCGGGGTGATCGACTACAGCTTTGCCAACTTCAAGCTGTACAACACGGAGCCCCTGCCTGCCGTCGTAGATAGCGGCTACGAGCGGGAGGTGACCACGCTCGAGCCTGCCGAAGACCGCTTGAGCATCGCGACCTACAATATCGAGAACTTCTCCGCCCGGGACAAAGCCGACAAGATAAACGGTATCGCAGAATCTATCGTTCACAATCTGAAGCAGCCTGACATCGTAGGTGTAGTAGAGATGCAGGACAACAACGGACCGGAAGACAATGGCGTGACAGATGCCAGCCAGTCGGGCCAGGCGCTGATCGACGCCATCGTGCGGGCAGGGGGAGCAGCATACCGCTACGTCGATATTGCCCCGGAGAATAAAAAGGACGGCGGACAACCGGGCGGCAATATTCGCGTCGGCTTCCTCTACAATCCAGACCGTGTCAGTCTGGCGGACCGGCCGGCGGGTGATGCGGTGACAGCGGTACAGGTCGAAGCGGAACAGGGGACAACCCGCCTTTCCCACAATCCTGGACGCATCGACCCGCTCAACCCGGCCTTTCATGAAAGCCGCAAGCCGCTCGCTGCTGAATTTATTTTTGACGGCAAGCCGGTGTTTGTCATTGCCAACCACTTTAACTCAAAGGGCGGAGACGATGCACTGTTTGGCGTGAAGCAGCCGCCTGTTCTGGTGAGCGAACAGCAGCGCGTCGAGATCGCCAAGGTCGTCAATGGCTTTGTCAAGGAGATTTACGAGGCTGATCCTGAGGCAAACGTAGTCGTGCTGGGAGATTTCAACGATTTTCAATTCTCCCGTCCGCTGCAGGTGCTCGAAGGAGACGAACTGACCAACATGATAACCACGCTGCCTTTGAGCGAGCAGTACACGTATAACTATCAAGGCAATGCTCAGGTACTGGACCACATTCTCGTAAGCAATCACCTTGCCGAGAAAGCAGAGATCGACATCATTCACATCAATGCCGACTTTACGAAAGAGGACGGGCGGGTGAGCGATCATGATCCGGTGCTGGTGCAAATCGAGCTGCCGGGCTCTGACACGAACCCCGGAGATGTCACGCTGGAGAAGCAGAAGGCGTTGAACAGGCAAGCGGCAAGGGAAATTCTCTCGGCTGCAGATGAGGAGAGCGTCCTCAGCCAGGCAGATCTTGCTGGAAAGAGCCTGCAAAAGCTGATCGGAGCTTCGAGCATAAAGGCAGTAGACAAATGGGCAGCTATCGAGGATACGATCCAGACCGTACTGAAGGCAGTCGTCGAGCAAACAAAAAGAGGGATCGTCGACGAGATCACGCTGTCGGCACTCACAGCGGACTTCCTGCAACGGGCTTTTGAGCCTGCCATTCGCTCAGGAGCCCTGACAGACGCCGGCCAACAGGCGCTTGGGGCCTTGCAGGCTCTCCTGGAGACAGTCGTTCTGTCCATTGACGAGGATGAACGGACTGACGACCTGCTGGAGCAGCTGCAATCTGTTGCCGATACTTTGCTTGCAAAGGCCGGCGTCATTGCTGTGGAGCGGGGCGAGGAGCTGGATGCCGGGGACGAACAGGTGAAGCTTGTTCTCTTGGTACTGGAAGCCCTCGATAAGGCGTTCGATGACAGGGACGAAAAAGTCGGATTCGAGCCATCCTTGTCCATACAGGTGCTGAAAGCGGATGAGGAAAAAGACCAATCCGAAGCTGCGGTCACGCTCGGCAAAGAGGTGACGGAGCGATTGGCCGAGATCGAAGCGACCGCCCGTCTGGAGGACGCCAGCGGAGCATGGGTGCTGCTGTCAAAAGACGCGATCGACAGCTTCGAGGGCGAGCGTCTGGGCATTACAGTAGAGCCGTCTGATTCTCCCGAGGCCCCTGCAGCTTTCAAGGCGGCAAGCGAAGTATATACGTGGGAGCTTAAGGTAAACGGAGAGCCAGTCAAAAGCCTTGACGAAGGCGCCGCCATGCTGGGAATTCCCGTGAAAACGGAAGTCTCGCGGAATGTGAAGGTGTTTCTGTATGAGAATGAAAAATGGAAACCACTCACAGACAAAAAAGGCAATCCGGCAAGAGTAACCCTGACCCATGATGTCGCCGTATTTACGACGGAAAAGGCGGGACTTCTGGTGCTGGGAGAGGAGCAAAAAGAGCAGGAAAAGCCGCCGGTGGTGCGAGCCCTGATCGTCAAGGATCGCAACTACAAGCTGAAGCCCGGCGAGGAAGCACAGCTCCAGGTCACAGCCAATCTGGGCAATGGCGGGAAACACGATGTGACCAGAGACGCCCAGATCGAGTATGTATCGGATCATCCCGAGCTCGTCGCCGTCAGCGACGAAGGATTGATCCAGGTCTCGGATTCGGCCAAGGACAAGGACAAGGCCGTGATCACGATTACCTACGGGGGCAAGTCAGTCGATGTCCAGGTCAGTGTGAAAAAGAAATAGAGTGGGAAACGCAGAGGGTGTCCCAACGTCTCGCGCAGACGGAGGGGGACCCTTTTTGCTGTCAAAGAAGGCACAATGAACGACTACCTCAAACGCAAGACAATTTGGACAATTTTTGCGGAGTGTGATAGAAATGGGAGAGAAACGATTATACTGGAACATGGGAAAATGGAGGCGGAAACCAAGTGACGGATCATCACAATGAATCACACACCGAAACGGTTACACAAGTCATCGGCGCCATGCAAAATCAAATGGATGATTCCTCCACGACTCTGAACAAGCTGGCGAAAATCGCGATGTACAGCCCGTTCCATTTCGACCGCATGTTCAGATCGGTCACCGGCGTCCCGCCCCGTCAGTTTTTGGCTGCCCTCCGGATTGACCGGGCCAAGGAATACCTTGCGACGAGCGATTTGCCCATTACGGAAATCGGACAGCGGGTGGGGTACAGCAGCTTTGGCACGTTTTCCACCCGTTTTGCCAAGCTGGTCGGCATCTCGCCGCAAAAATTCCGCCAGCATATGGACGTCTGCAAGGAGCGTGTACGAAAGCACTACGAGAATAAGCGAGAAGCCGTTTGTCCGCCATCGCCTTCGGTCGGAATCAGCGGCAGTGTATGGGCCCCTGACAGCTTTGACGGCTTGATCTGTATCGGGCTTTTCGCCAAGCCCATTCCCATGGGTACGCCAAAAGCCTGCACGATGGTGTTTCAATCCGGCTCCTTTTGGCTGCCACCGGTTGCCGATGGGACCTACTACCTGCTGGCGGCGGCGTTCACTTGGGATGAACCGCTGATGGAGTATTTCCTTCCCCGCAACAATCTGCGCGGAAAAGCGGCGGGAGCCATTCGCGTGAAAGAAGGGCAGTTCTTTGGCGACACCCGGATTTTCCTGCGGCCGCCAAAGGCGTATGACCCACCCGTTCTCGTCTCTTTGCCCCTTTTGATCACGCGATTTTTGGACGAGGCCGAGCGTCTGCCAGACGACGGAAACAGACAAGAGGCCATCGGTGCAATCTGACTAGAGGACTTTAAATAAGCCCGTAAAAGACCTGCAGTTGTAGAGATGAAACGAAAGAGAAATAAGCAAAGGTCTTTGGGACACCTACCCAGGCGGAATGGAAAAAGCGGAACACGCACTTAGCGTCCAACCTCTGAGACACCCCCAGAAATCGCTGCTTTTGGACGCGTTCCGCTTTTGGAGTGGAGCCGGCCAGTCCACTCCCCCGGCAAGTGTCCCACCGTACCCTGAGCGTTTTCTCTTTCGTTTCACTCCTCCCCGAAAGCCCGATCCAAGCGCTTTTTCTTCAAAGCCCGACTAAAGCAAATTTCTTTAAACCCGACTGAGAAGCCTACTCTTTCGCTCTCTGCCAATACTCATAAGCATGAACCGCATTCCCCTTGTAAGAAGAATGCTCCTCCAAAAGCCCGGGAAGCATGTCCAACTGCCGCCGCATTTCCGCTTTTCCCTCCTCATGGAAAGAGACATAATCCCCCTCATGGCTTTCCTTCATCTCCACAGCGATGATCATCTCCTTGCCGAGTTCATTGGCAAACCGCAGCTCATCCTGGACAATGGCGGCAATCCCTCCTGCACCCTCGGCGCGGTCGCGGAAAGCCATCAGCGTGATGTGGTCGTGCTGCTCAATCATCCATTTGCTGAAAGACGTGTCAGGATCGCCTGGCACGTGAAAGCGGTCCAGCCAGACTGCAAGGTCGCTGCTGGTCACGAGGCTGCCGCCGCCTTCCTTGCTTTCGGACACGAACGCTTCGATATTGCTCATCCACTGCTTCAATACGCCCTCCGGATCTTCCCGCCAAAGGGGGAGGACGTACGGCTCGATGTCCAGATGAATGCCGCGGAACTGCTCTTCGGGTGCGGCACTCCTGTTGTACGCTTTTACGTAGCGGACCAGCCTCAGCATTCGTTCCCTGTTTGCCTCCAGCGCCCATACCGGGTGGCCGCCCATCGCGTGGACTTCGATACCCGCCGCTGCCGCTTTTCCTGCCAGTTCGCGGTATGCCTCGAAAGGCTGCTCCAGATCGAGCCGGACATACAACAGGTTGATGCCTTCCTGTTTGGCAAAGGAAACGATTTCATCCGCTTGGGTAATGGCTACATCCGCATGCCACACGTATGTACCGAGCAAAGGCTTGTCGTGAGGCAGCGGCTGGATAGGCGGTGTTTCTGTCTGGTTCAGACTCTGCCAGTAGAGGTAATCATGAACGGCTGTTCCGGCAAAAGAAGGGTGCTTGCTCAGTCGTTTCTCCACCAGGTCTAGCTGCCGCTCCATGACCTCAGGCCCTTCTTCGTAAAAGGAAGTGTGCCGCTGGCTGGGCATCTCCTTTACGTTTACCGCGACGAGAACCTGTTTTCCGAGCCGATCCGCTATGCCAAGCTCATCTGAGACCAGCGCCTCGATCCCGTTGGGTCCATCCACACTGTCTCGATAAGCCATCAAGGTAACGTGGTCGAATGTATCGATCATCCATTCGCTAAGAGTGGTGTCCGCAACCCCGGGTACAGGGATGTTGTCGAACCAGACGGCGAGATCTGTGCTTACTTCCAGCGCCGGATCGTTCCGGGCTTGCTCGACGAAAGCTTTCATGTTGGCCGTCCACTGCTTCAGCACCTCTGCTTGATCGGTGTTCCACTCGGGCAGGAGGTAGGGCTCGATGTCGAGGTGCACCCCATCGATTCGTTCTTTGGCGTCGGCCTCGCTGTTGTAGCGCGATACCCAATCCAGCAGGTCCAGCATGCGTCCGCGGTGGCTGGCAAGAGCCCAGGCGGGGTGTCCTCCCAAGGCGTGCACTTCGATACCGGCTGCATGCGCCTCTTGCAGAAACGGGCGATAGTAGTCGAACGGCTTTTGCCTTTCGATGCGAAGATAGATCGTGTTGATGCCGTTTTGCTTGGCAAATCCGAGAATGTCCTGCCGCTTGGCATCGATCAGCTCTGCTTGCCAAATCCACGTCGCTTTTTTGGTTTTGTCGGGAGAGGAAAAGCCGAAGAGAATACTCGCTGCTACACAGAGAAGCACGTACAAAAACCGGGACTGTCTCATCATTTTGTTCCTCCATCAAAAATGCGTAGTAGGCTGTCATCAGGTGAAGTTCTTGCCGTGTCGGCCGAAACGAATAAGAGTCTCGGCAACAAATTTTTACCATCGTAGTACAGGGAGGCAATGGCTCACAAGCACAGAAAAGACTAGTTTCTTGTGAAAAAGAACCCAAAGAGCAGACGGAACAAAAAAACAGGGCCGACCCTCCCGGATCGCCGCGACAGCAGTCACGGCGAAGGAAAAGAGGGGCAGCCCTGTATCTGAATGATTCAATCCGGTTGTCGTATACGGAAAATGGTCTATTACAGACGGGCCATGCCCATCGCTTTCTCTGCCTTGTACAGCATCTCGTTTGCCACATCTGCCGCTTTTTTGGCGCCAGCGGTGAGAATATCGTCCAGCTCCGGCGAACCAAACAGCTTGTGGAAGCGATCCTGGATCGGTTTCAGTGTTTCGACCACTACTTCGGCCAGTTCGGTTTTGAACGCTCCATATCCTTTGCCGTCATACATGGCTTCCAGCTCCTGAATCGATTTGCCGGAGCAGAGGGAGTAGATGGTCAAGAGGTTGGAAATTGCCGGTTTGTTCTCTTTGTCGAAGCGGATCGAGCCTTCGGAATCCGTCTGCGCCCGTTTCACCTTTTTGACGATGGTGTCGGGATCGTCCAGCATCGAGATGAAGCCGCCCTGGTTGGGGTCGGACTTGCTCATCTTTTTGGTGCCGTCCTGCAGCGACATGATGCGAGCGCCGACCTCGGCCACCCGAATGTCCGGAATTTTGAAGACTTCGCCGTAGCGGTTGTTGAAGCGGGCAGCCAGATCGCGGGTCAGCTCCAGATGCTGTTTTTGATCCTCGCCGACAGGGACAAAATCGGTGTTGTACAAGAGGATGTCGGCTGCCATCAACGGCGGATATGCCAACAGGCCGCCCGGGATCGATTCGCCCCGTCCCGAAGCTTTGTCCTTGAATTGTGTCATGCGCTCCAGCTCTCCGACGTAGGAGGTGCAGAGCATGATCCAGCCGAGCTTGGCATGAGCAGGAACCTCGGATTGAACAAACAGGGTGACCTTCTCAGGGTCCAGGCCGACAGCCAAATAGAGCGCGGCCAGACGGCGCACATTGTCCTTCAGTACGGCAGGCTCTTGCGGCACGGTGATCGCGTGCTGATCGACAATGCAGTAAAAACAGTTGAATTCATCCTGAAGCGGCACAAAGTGCTTCATCGCTCCAAGATAGTTGCCTAGCGTGAGGATGCCGCTGGGCTGAATGCCGGAAAAAATCGTTTTCATGTCAACATTTCTCTCCTTTCCAAAATGGGAACGAAAAATAAAAAAGGTCCATTCGTCCGAATAGGGACGAATGAACCGTGGTGCCACCCTTGTTATTCCGGGCAAACACAGACCGTGCTTGCGTGGAATCTCTTTACCCGTACCAGTGATACGGTGCCCGTTGTAACGTGTGGACTATTCACGCCAGAGCCTACTGCCGGTAAGCCCGGGTTCGGTCTGGAGCTCGGAAGCCCATTCAACATCCATTTGACACTGATTCGCACCAACCATCAGCTCTCTTAAGTCTCCTGTGATGTCTACTCTTCTTCCTCATCGCCGAGTTGTCATCCTTTGAGGAGTTATTTTACTCTCAACTGAAAAAAAAATCAACCGGATTATTGACAGCAAGATTCATCAGGTATAAAACTAACTCATAAGTTATATAGCTCAAAAGTTAGTTTTAAGGAAGTAAAGGGGGAAAGGACATGATTGCGTGGCTTGATTCCATATGGGAGCTATCCGTTGTTTTATGGCTGCTGCCGATCGCTTTTATTTGCCACGATCTGGAGGAGATCATCACGGTAGAAAAATGGCTGGCCGGAAACAGGGAACGAGTGCTCAAGGTGCTTCCGCCCAAAGCAGCCCGTTTTTTAGAGCCGTCCCTGTCGATGAATACCGCGCAGTTTGCTGCCGCAGTGGCCTGTATCTTTCTCGTCATCTCCAGCGCTACGGTATTGGCAGTGACAACGCTGTCGACCGGAGCTTATTTGCCCTTTTACCTGGTGTGCGTGCATGTCATGTTCCTGCATGTCTTTACCCATGTGGGGCAGTCGATCCTTCTTGGCAGCTATACCCCCGGAGTTGTGACGGCGGTAGTGGTCATATTGCCGTACTCCTTGTACGCCTATTATCGCCTGCTGGCATCGGGAGCGGTCAGTTGGGAGCTGTTGTTTTCCACCCTGCCGTTTGTCCTTTTGATCATCCCGGTTTTGTTCTCGGCTCACTGGCTAGGCGAGCGTCTGGTGAAGCAATAAGCGATTATCAATATTCATTGTCCATTGTTTATTGTTCATTGGTCTTTGACTTGATTCCCTCTCAGCCGCAAATTTGCTATGGTAAGAGGAAGGATAAAAAGACTGCCAGCACGAAAGAGGGAGCTTACTTGAAGCTGCGTTTGGGGATCATGGGAGCCGATGATTCACTGGATATCATCCGTTCCGTCGTAAATGACTATGCCGAGATCGAATGCCTTCCCATCGTTTATTGGACGGAAGAGGAAATTTTTGACCTGCTCGAGCCTCATGTGGGCCAGGCGGACATGTGGCTGTTCTCCGGCCAGGTGCCGTATTCCATGGTAAAGGAATGGGGCAGGATCAAGACGCCGATGGCCTATGTTCCGCATATCGGCGCCAGCCTGTACCGGACACTGCTCCATATTTCTCACGAGAAAAGCATTACTGTCAGCGAGCTCAGCTTTGATACGTTTTCGTCTGACGAGTTTTCGCGTTTGCTGGAGGAGGCGGGTCTTTCCACTTCCCGAATCTGGCTGAAATCGTACGCGGGAGCGATTCATGCAAGCGAGCTGGCTGACTACCACGAGACGCTGTGGCGGGAAGGCAAGACGAAGGCGGCCGTCACTTGCCTGCGAACAGCCCAGATGGAACTGGAAAGACGCGGGGTGCCGGTTTACCGCGTATTGCCGACCCGCGCAGGCGTAGAGGCCGTCCTCAGTATGCTGCTGCGGACCTATGAAATGCTTCAGTTCAAGGATACGCAGATTGCCGTCCAGATGATGGAGATCGATTCGTTCAAAGGCTTGACCAGCGGAACATTTTCTACAGACGAGCTGTACAATCTGGAGATCAAATCGACGGAAAAGCTGCTGCGCTACGCAAAGCAGCTGCAAGGCTCCCTGAAGATTGCGGGGCCGGGCCGGTACGTCATTTTTACGACAAGAGGCATCCTGAGAGACTTTACCCGTGACTTTGTGGCGGCTCCCCGCCTGGAAGAGCTGTCGGGCATCCAGGACGAGATGGTCACCTGCGGCATCGGGATCGGCAAGACGGCCTACGAAGCGGAAATCCACGCAGGAACGGCGCTGCTCCACGCCAAGGAGAGCGGACCGGGCTCCTGGATGGTGTTCTTCGACGACAAGCGAATCGCCGGACCTCTGGGGAAAAGCGAGCAAATTACGTTTAGCGGCGCTTCCGGCCAGATCCAGGAGATCAGCCGGCAGACGTCGCTTAGCGTCCAGACGCTCAGCAAGCTTCAATCGATTTTGAAGAAGCGCGGCTCGGCCGAGATCAACGCGCATGAGCTGGCCATGCACATGCAGATCATGCCGCGCAGCGCCCGCCGCATCCTGATCGAGCTGGAGACGAAGGGTATTGCGACCGTCGTCGGAGAAGAGAGTCCGCATCCGCGAGGAAGGCCGCGAAAGGTGTATCGGATCGAGCTTTGAGAGAGAGTTTGAGCGTGTTTTTGAACAGGTCCTCACGAGACTTTCGGCGGAAAGAGGAAAGGGGGAACGAGGGTGGGCACGTGGAAGGGGAGCAAGTGGCGGCGTTTTGTCAGTTATTTGGCGTATTCGATTTTCTGCGGCATTCTTATTTTGCAGATGCTGCGTGTGCAAGTTCTTCTCCAGGAGCAGGTCAGAGTGACATTTAAGTCGATGCCGCTTCTTGTCTACTCTGCGTTTTTTCCTGTCATCATCGGGATATTGCTCGGGATACCCGGCTTTGTCCGCACCTGCAGACAGCCAGCGGCCTGGAGCTTTGACTGGGTGAAATTCATTGCTGTCGGAGTCCCGTCTCTGTACGGTTCGCTTTTTATCTGGCTGTATTTTTCTCCTGTCGGAAGCAATTTGCCATTTGCTTCCATCGTACTGGGCTTCGGCGGTTCGACTTTCCCGGCGATCTGCGGGATCGTTTTCGGCTATATATTTATCGGGTGTTTTCGGAAAGCGGAACGGAAGGATGCGAAGCAGAGCGCGCCAATCTCTTAAACAAAAAACAGATGCCATTTCCTGGAGGAACAAAACAGCGATTGACAACAGCCGAGAAATGGCATACTTTTAAATTAGATATTTAGATGATTGTCTAAATGTCTAATAACCAAGATTTTATGTTCCCAAAAAGGTCGTGGTTTTGTGAATGATACCTTTAAAGCGCTGGCTGACCCTACGCGCCGACAAATCATCCGGCTGTTGAAGGAGAGAGATATGACAGCAGGCGAAATCGCCGATCACTTTGCCATGACAAAGCCCAGCATCTCCCATCATCTCAGTTCATTGAAACAGGCGAAGCTGATTTTGGATGAGCGGCAGGGGCAGAACATCGTGTACTCCTTGAATACGACAGTTGTGCAGGATGTCATGGGCTGGTTTTTGGAGATTATTGGGGACCGGAAACCTGAGAAGGAGTGAAAGGCATGAATCAAGCGGTCAGTATCATGATCCTGTTGGTACCCATCCTCATCGGATTGTTTACGTACAAGGACTTGCCCGAACAGATGGTCATCCACTTTGGGCCGGGCGGGGAGCCGGACGGTTTTCAAAGCAAAGGAACGTTCTTTTTGACCTACATTCTGATCAGCATCGTGATTTTTGCAATCGTTGCATATACCCGCAAAATTGACCCGAAGAAGCAAAATTACGAGAAATTCGAGAAAGCGTACGGCATCATCCGGCTGCTCACCGTCCTGATTTTGAGTGCAGCCTTCAGCCATCTGCTGGCTTATAACCTCGGGATGCGGGCGATAGGCGCGGACGTATTTGCCAACCTGATCATCGGGGTCCTCTGGCTCGTGATCGGAAACTATCTGCCGCAGGTGAGAAGCAATTATTTCATTGGAATCAAAACGCCATGGACACTGGCGAGCGAAGAGGTGTGGCGCAAAACCCACCGGATGTCGGGGCCGCTCTGGGTAATTGCGGGACTGTTTGCGATCTTGTCGGCATTCCTCCCTGCCATGCGTGACGCGAGCTGGCCGCTGCTGGTCGTGATCGGCTTGTCCGTCGGGGTACCGGTCATTTACTCTTACATGGCGTATCGCAGGCTGGAGGGGACGAAGGGATGAAAAGTGGAAGCATGCACGGCTACCCCTCATACGGCAAAGCATATGTGCCCCTGTTTGTTGCCGGACTGATCGGCGTGATTGCACTCGTTCCCACATCTGTCAGGCAGCTTCAAAATGTGCCCGGATTGCCTGACATGCCGGTAGCGGTGCTGGCCGCTCTGTCCATGCTGCAGCCTCTGATCCTGCTGGCGATCTCGGTTGCTGTGGGAACATGGCTGGCTCCACGGGTCGGGCTGACATCGCTTGTCGCCGACAAGGCGACGAAAGGCGAGCCGTTTTGGAGCCGATTGCGTCCGCAGATGCCTGCTGCCATCGTTTTTGGCATCGCGGCAGCGGTCATTTTGCCTCTGCTCGACATTTTCTTTCAGCCGTGGCTGCCCGCAAGCCTTGCGGGCGGGGCGCCTCCGCGGGATCTCTCCTTTACCATCAGCGCCATGCTGTACGGAGGCATTACGGAAGAATTGCTGCTGCGCTGGGGCATGATGTCGCTCCTGGCGTGGCTCGGCTGGCGCCTGTTCCAGCGGGGGAGAGAGATTCCGGGAGCTGCGGTTATGGTCACCGCTATTGTCATAAGCGCTCTGCTGTTTGGCATCGGACATCTGGGAGCGGTGGCCGTCCTCGCTCCGCTTACGCCTATGCTGATCATCCGTACCATCCTGCTGAATGCCGTGGGCGGAATTCTTTTCGGCTGGCTGTTTTGGAAGCATAGCCTGGAAGCAGCCATGGTCGCCCACGCGGCGGCACATGTCGTGATGACGCTTATGGCGCTTGTGCTTGCTGCTCTAGGATGATTTTGCCTGCGGAAGGGCTGGGAGCGCTCGTGAAGAGCAGTCCCGGCTCTTTTTTTACTATGTCCAAACCGTTTTTCTTCCTCAGCCGTTTTCATCTCCTCCACCAAGGCCTGATTGACCGTTTTTTTAAACCACGACTGAAATCAAGAGGACCGCTTTTTCCTCAGTCGCCAGGAAGAACACGCAACACCGGAAGGGACTTCCAATAATCCCCAAAATATTTCCCTCTTTTCAAAATTGACAGACTATTATACAATTATGGACACAACCGTAAATCAACCGTTAATTGCGTAAAGAAAAAGGGGTGAAAGCGTATGATCAATCCGGACAGGCTGTGGGATCGGTTAATGCGTTTGAGTGACATCGGCAAACAAGAGTCGGGCGGCATTACCAGACTTTCTTTTACACCCGAAGAGAGAGCTGCAAAAGATCTCGTTCGCGGTTTTATGCTTGAGGCGGGGCTTGCCGTACGGGAGGACGAGGTAGGCAATTTGATCGGCAGAAAAGAAGGCGGCAATCCGGAAGCGCCTGTCGTCCTGGTCGGTTCGCACATCGATTCTGTGTTCAACGGCGGAAACTTCGACGGTCCGCTTGGCGTTTTGGCTGGCGTGGAAATCCTGCACGCGATGAACGAGCAAGGCATCGCCACCGAACATCCCATCGAAGTGATCGCCTTTACCGATGAAGAGGGGACCCGTTTCAGCTACGGCATGATCGGAAGCCGCGGCATCGCCGGTCTATTGGAGGGAAGCGAGCTGGAGCATTGCGACAAGGACGGCATCTCGATTGCCGAGGCGATGAGACAGAACGGTTTGGATCCCGATGCGATCGGCAAAGCCGCTCGTCCGAAGGGGAGCGTAAAGGCGTACGTCGAGCTGCATATCGAGCAGGGCAAGGTGCTGGAGAGCCGCAATCTGTCGGTCGGGGTGGTAAGCGGTGTAGCCGGTCCTTTGTGGGTGAAGTTCATCCTCGAGGGGGAAGCCGGGCACGCGGGAGCCACACCGATGACGCTTCGCCGCGATCCGCTGGCGGCGGCAGCAGAAATCATGCTGGCGATCGAGCAGGAGGCGGGCAAAACGGGAACAGCCGTCGGTACGGTAGGACAGCTGCAGGCATATCCCGGCGGCGTGAACATCATCCCGGGAAAAGTGGAGTTTTCGCTGGACCTTCGCGATGTGGATCAGGCGGTACTTGACCGCGTCGAAGCCGAAATTGTCAGAGTTGCCAAGCAAATATGCGAAAAGCGAGGCATTCAGCTCGCGATCGAACTGTTGCAGCGCATACCGCCGGTCATCTGCTCCGAAGAAATTCAGCAGGCTGCCAAAGACGCGTGCGAGTCGCTTGGCTTTGAACCGTTTACGATGCCGAGCGGTGCCGGACATGATTGCATGCAGTTGACCGGCCTCTGTCCGGTTGGCATGATCTTTGCCCGTTCCCAAAAGGGCATCAGCCACAATCCGGCTGAATATACCACCAAGGAAGACTGTGCAGACGGAGCCAATGTGCTGTACCGCACGGTTCTCTCACTCGCCGGGAAGGCGTAGGAAGGCACGAATTTCATTAGGGAGGCGTATTTGAATGACGACGACAGCGACACTCAATCAAGAAGCGGAACAGCTCAAGGAGCAGGTAATCGCGTGGAGGCGTTATTTGCACCAAAATCCGGAGCTTTCGTTTCACGAGGAAAAAACGGCCCAGTTCGTCTACGACACGCTCGTTTCGTTCGGCAGCCTGGACGTGACCAGACCGACCAAGACAAGCGTGATGGCGCGGCTGATCGGTTCACAGCCCGGGCGTGTTCTGGCGATGCGGGCCGACATGGATGCCCTGCCGATCACGGAGGAAAACACCTTTGCGTTTGTCTCCACGAATCCCGGCGTGATGCATGCTTGCGGTCACGACGGACATACGGCGATGCTGCTCGGCACGGCGAAAATTCTCTCAGGGATGAAAGACCGGATCAAAGGCGAGGTCCGCTTCCTGTTCCAGCACGCGGAGGAGCTTTTCCCCGGCGGGGCGGAGGAAATGGTGCAGGCAGGGGTCATGGACGGCGTGGACATGGTCATCGGGACCCATCTGTGGGCGCCAATGGAATTTGGCAAAGTGGGGATTTGCCCAGGTCCGATGATGGCCGCACCGGATACCTTCTACATTACCATCACCGGCAAGGGAGGGCACGCAGCACTGCCGCATCAGACGGTCGACAGCATTGCCATAGCGGCACAGGTGGTCACCAACCTGCAGCACATCGTCTCTCGCAATACCGATCCGCTGGACAATCTGGTCATTTCCGTCACCCAGTTTATCGGCGGAACGACACACAATGTCATCCCGGGATCGGTCAGCATTTGCGGCACTGTTCGCAGCTTTGACCAAAAGCTTCGCGATTCCGTTCCGGCTCTGATGGAACGCGTCGTCAAAGGAATTACCGAGGCCCACGGAGCCACCTATGAATTCAAATACGAATACGGCTATCGTCCTGTGATCAATGACGAGGAAGTGACCCGTCTGATGGAGAGCATCGTCACGGAGACGCTGGGAGAGGAATGGATCGACCACATGAAGCCGAACATGGGGGGAGAGGACTTTTCGGCATTCCAGCAAAAAGCTCCGGGCTGCTTCTTCTACGTAGGCGCAGGCAACCAGCAGAAGGGCATCGTCTATCCGCACCATCACCCGCGCTTCACGGTAGATGAAGATGCGCTGGAGGTAGGCGTGAAGATCTTCGTCAATGCCGCCCATAAAATCGTCATGGCATAGATTTGCATGAAAAAACCGAAGATTCCGAACGGTTGCAAATCGCAGGAATCGACAGACAAAGGGGGATCTGCTGCCCATGAAACTGATTCATCTATTAGCCTTGCTGCCGTTTATCGGAATACTCGGTTGCATCGGATTTGTCAATAAAGTAGAGCCTTACGTGCTCGGACTGCCCTTCCTTCTGTTTTGGATCGTCCTCTGGGTCGTCCTGACCTCTGTCATTATGGCGATCATCTACAAGCTGGACCCGGCGAACAAGAGAGGTGACTCCTAGATGAATGCAGCGTTGATGATCATTTTCGGATTCCTGGCACTGTCTCTCTTTCTCGGGATTCAGGCAAAACGCGGCAAGGATATGAACCTGGAGCAGTGGACCGTCGGGGGACGCGGCTTCGGAACGATATTTGTATTCCTGCTGATGGCGGGCGAGATTTACACCACCTTTACGTTCCTGGGCGGCAGCGGCTGGGCATATGGCAAAGGCGGGCCGACCTTCTACATTCTCGGCTATGGCTGTCTCGCCTATATCATGTCGTACTGGCTGCTGCCCGCCATCTGGCGCTACGCAAAAGAGAACAAGCTGATGTCGCAGTCCGACTTCTTTGTCAGCAAGTATAAAAGCCCGTACCTGGGTGTCCTCGTCTCAATCGTCGGGGTAGTGGCGCTCATCCCGTATCTGGTCCTCCAGCTAAAAGGCCTGGGGCTGATCGTGGCAGAGGCTTCTTACGGAAGCATCTCAAACACGGCGGCGATCTGGATCGGGACCATGGCTGTCACGGTATACGTGATGATCTCCGGAATCCACGGCTCGGCGTGGACCGCTGTGGTCAAAGACATCATGATTCTGTTTGTGGTTGTGTTCCTCGGTCTCTATCTGCCGTTCCACTACTATGGCGGCATCACCGAAATGTTTCAGGCTGTCGAAGCGGCCAAGCCAGGATTTGTCGCTCTGCCGGAAAAAGGCCTCAGTCCGTCCTGGTTTGTCTCTACTGTTCTGCTGACAGCGCTTGGTTTCTATATGTGGCCTCATACTTTCGGTTCGGTCTACTCTGCTCAAAATGAGAAGGTCTTCCGGAAAAACGCGATCGTCATGCCGCTTTACCAGTTGGTGCTGCTGTTCGTCTTCTTCGTAGGGTTTGCCGCGATCCTGCAGGTGCCCGGACTGGAAGGGGCGGATGGCGACATGTCACTCTTGCGCCTGTCTATCCAAACCTTCGATCCCTGGTTTGTCGGGGTGATCGGCGCGGCGGGGCTGTTGACAGCGATCGTGCCGGGGTCGATGATTCTGATGTCCTCGTCGACGCTGATTGCGAAAAACGTGTACAAGGTATTCGCACCGAAGACGACGGACGAACAGGTATCCAAGCTGGCCCGTTATCTGGTGCCTGTAGTCGCGCTCATCTCGCTTTACTTTACATTCAAGGGCGGAGATACACTCGTCACCCTGCTGCTGATGGGCTACAGTCTCGTTACCCAGCTCTTCCCTGCGCTTCTGTTCAGCCTGTCCAAACGCAATTTTGTCAGCAAGCAGGGAGCGGCAGCCGGTATCATCGCCGGTGTGGCAACGGTTGCGATCGTCACGATCAGCGGCATCACGATCGGCACCCTCTTCCCATTCCTGCCGCAGTCCATTCAAGATCTGAACGTCGGCATTATCGCACTGGTCGTCAATCTTGCAGTGACGACGGTTGTGAGCCTCGCTACAAAAGGCAGCGCGAGGGCAAACGACGAGACTATCAACGCAGCGTAGGCACTGGTTTTCCGAGACAAACAACAAAACAGGGCTGTTCCGATTGGAGATGACTGTACAATCGGAGCGGCCCTGTTTCTATGCGGGTCGGCAGCGATACGGAGGGACAAAAACAGCAAGAGGTTTTCGATTCAAAGCGACGAATCATACTGTGTCCGAAACAAGCGGTGCCAGATCGATTTTTTTCGCTGCTCGTCACGGAGCTGGGCCAATTGCTGCTTGGCTTCGATGATGTCGCTCATGGCTTTCATCAAGCGGCGGTCGCGTTCCTTCAGACTATTGCGGATGTACGCTTCCTGCTTTTCCAAGCGTTCCATCAGCTCCATCTGAACTGCATCCTGATGCTGTACATGCTGGGCGAGAGAGTGGATTTTCTCTTCCAGCCGATCGACATGGGCGCTGGTCCGAAGAGCCAAAGCAGCGGATGTGCTCGCAGACAGTGCAGCCGAATGGTTTGACGGGAAAGGTGCAGAGCCGGCAGAGGGCACGACCGGGGGAACAAGGCTGAGCGAAGCGGCAGTTTCCCGCTTGGTCTGTTGAAAGGAAGTGCGTCCGGCTACGGTCCGCGCCGCTTCCTCGAGCGGCATCAGGTTTTCCTTTGTCAACCAGTGCGTCGACATCCGACTGTCTGTATTCCCGGCGGTTTTGACTGTCCCGCAAAAACCGGTACCCCTGCTGCTCCAGGAGCATGCTCCACTTTCGCAGCGTGCTGGCTCCGACTCCGAGAATTTCGGCCAGTTCACGTCCGGAGTAGGTTTTCTCCTTGGCAACCAGTTCGATCACGTTCTTCATATGACTTCCCTCCCGTTCTGACAAAAGTATTCCGAACATTGTGAAATGATTATGCTTGTACACTTCGCTGACACTAAGTAAACTCCTGTTTGCAAACGTACGACAAATTCTATCAGGGTTCGTCCCATAACCCATAAAGAGAGGAACGAAAGGATTCATGTCACGACTATTGATTCTCGGTGCGAGCGGTTATCTTGGTTCCAAGATCGTTGAAAACGGAAAAAAGCAAGGATGGGAAGTGACGGGGACGTGCTTTCAAAACCTCCATGCGCAGTACAGTCAGGTAGATTTGAGGGAAGAAAGCGCCTGTGCAGAGCTGCTTCGGCAAGCGAATCCTGATGTGGTGATATGGGCAGTGATGAGCGGAGAGAACGAAACTGCCCTGATTCAGAAGGGGCTGTCCGGAGTTCTCTCCCATATTTCGCCAGCGACAAGGCTGCTGTTCGTGTCGACTGATGGCGTTTTTGAAGGGGCTCAAGGACCGTACCAGGAACGGGACGCTCCTTCCTTCTGGAACAGGGACAGCAGCTTGGCGGCTTATTGCAATGCCAAGCTTGCCGGCGAGGAGATGGTGAGGAGCGGCCATTTGGATCATGCTATCGTCAGATCAGGTCCCATTTACGGGCCGGATGCGGACGGGCGCTGGGACAATCGCGTGCGCCAGTTGACAGAGGCATGGGAAAAAGGGGAGCGGGTTGTCCGCAGCAGCAATGTCCTTCGCACGTTTATCCACGTGGAGGATCTCGCGGACGCTTTGCTGGAGCTGGCCGGAAGCGAGTGGACGGGCACTTTGCATGTGGGACCGAGCAGCTTTGAGAGCTATTACACCTTTGCACAGAAGACAGCGCTTCGCTTTGGATACGACCCGGCCCTGGTAGAAGAAGACCAAATAAGTAGGGAAGACGCGGCAAACAAAGGGATCAAGCTCGACCTCAGGCTGGATACATCATTGGCCTGCCGCAGCTTGCATACGTCCTTTCGTTCTGTATAGTGCCGAACGTCCAGCAAGGCAGAGTAAACGGCCAAATGTCACCCGGGATCATTGCCAAAGGGTGGCTGCACATTTTGGAGAAAAATCCACGTTTGCTTTGGTTGAATGGCGTTGCATGTACATAGGATGCAGGTAAAGGAGGGATCAACCATGGCATTTCGTGATCAGGCCAAAAAGCTCGAAGGGGAAAAAGTGAAGGTCGATACAGTGAATGGCACCTTCGTCGGCAAACTGGTGGATGTGAAAAACTCTACCTTGATTCTGCGGGACAATGAAGGCAAGCGCGTTGTCATTCGGGACTCGAAAATCATCGCGCTCGTCGAATTGAAGGATCCCCATCACAAAGACAATCTCCTCTAGTAAGCCGGTAGTGTCAAACGCAAGCCGGCAAGGAACGGACTGGCTGCGAAAGCCGTGAAGGAACGGACTGGCTGTCGGCTCTCGCAGCCTTTTACATAATCGGACGGAAGAGCAAAAACATACGCGGAGGGCAGAAAAAACACTTGCGATAGCGCTTTTGGGATTGGATAATATTAGCAAAACACATACTATTCCGACTTGTAAGGTTGGGAAAATGGAGGGTCTCATGCGCATTATCGATCTTTCGCAAGTGCTCGAGTCAGGAATGCCCCAGTACCCGGGTCAGCCGGTTGCTGAGTTCAAGCAGGTTTCTCAAGTAGAGTCGGACGGGTTTCAGGTGACCGACTTTCACGCAGTCGTTCACGTTGGAACGCATTGCGATGCACCAGCCCATTTTATTCAAAATGGCGAGACCATCGAGGCAATCCCGCTGGAGCGTTTTGTCGGCGAAGCAGTGATCGTGGACGTCCACCTCGACGGACAGCGGGAAATGAGTCCGGCTGTTCTGGAAGGCGCGGACATTCGCCCGGGAGACATCGTTTTGTTCCGTACGGGCCTCAGCAAGCAGTGGGGGACGGATGCTTACGAAACCGACTACCCTTACTTCGGAGAAGAACTGGCCAAGGAGCTGGTGGAGCGTGGAGTTCGGGCAGTCGGGCTCGACTTCATCTCTCCCGACCCGATCGAGACTGAAAACTTCCCCGCTCACCACATTTTTCTCGGCAACAAGCTGGGGATCGTGGAAAACCTGAAAAACCTGGAGCAAATTGACCGCAAGCGCGTCTTCTTCGCGGCTGCGCCTCTCAAGATTAAAGGGAGCGACGGCGCTTTTACGAGAGCCTTTGCGGTTCTGTTTGACTGATTATTCAAATGTTTGAAACAACATGCGCCAACTGATTTGACATGGCTGACATTCCCACCTATCATCAGGAATGAATAGTAGATTGCGAAGAAGGAAGGGAATGCACATGTTGGAAATCCAGTATCACGGTCATTCTTGTATCCAACTGACCAGCGAAGGACATTCAATCATCATCGATCCGTTCATCACCGGAAACCCGCTTGCTGCCACGAAGCTGTCCGATATTCGGGTTCAGTACATTCTCTTGACGCACGGACACCAGGATCACATTTTGGACGCCGTAGAATTGGCGAAGCAAAATGACGCTACCATCGTCGCTACGTTTGAACTGGCCAACTACCTGGGATGGCAAGGTGCCAAGACGATGGCGTTAAACCTAGGGGGCTCCGCTTCCTTTCCGTTCGGTACAGTAAAAATGACCCAAGCCTTCCACAGCTCGGGCATGGTTTTTGAAGAAGATAAGCGTATCGTTTATTTGGGAATGCCGGGCGGCTTTATCGTCACGATGGGCGGAAAGACGGTTTATCATGCGGGCGATACCGGACTGTTTGGAGATATGAAGCTCCTCGGCGAGCGCCACGACATCGACGCAGCTTTCCTTCCGATCGGGGATGTGTTCACGATGGGACCGGAGGATGCCAAAACCGCGGCCGAGTGGGTAGGAGCCAAGTTCGTCGTGCCGATGCACTATGATACGTTCCCGCCGATCAAGCAGGACGGGAAGGCATTTGTCGAAAGCCTGAAAGAAAAAGGAATCGACGGGGCCGCGCTGAAGCCGGGAGAGTCGACACGTCTGTAAGGCGTTACTTTCTCAAAAGATCGAGGAAGTTCTGTGCCGCCTTTGACAAGTAGTAGTCCTTCAGCCAAATGACGCCGGATGAAGCAGCCATCGTCGCATCCGCAATCTCGTACACCTGCAGATCATGCCCGGGGTGCATGCGGAGAACGACCTCCGGTACGATTGTCGCCCCAAAGCCGGAAGAAACCAATTGCAAGAGGACCGCGATATCCGAGCATTCGCCGAGGATGACAGGCTCCAATCGGCGCCGGGAGAATTCCTCGAGGATCAAGTGGTACACGCCGAGTCCTTCGATGCTGGGCAACAACAACGGATGATGGCAAATCTGCTCATAGGTGATTGTCGCGGATGAGCCGGGAATGCGAGTGGAGCTGGCGAAGCGCAGCGGTTCCGTCTTTAGATGCAGGATCGAAAAGTCATTGAGTTCAAGCGGCAGCCTGATGATCGCCAGCTCAATGGCTTTTTCTTTTACCATTTTCAGAAGCTGATCGGATTCATTCTGCTGGATTTTGTACGTTACGTGGGGATAGCTTTCCTGAAACCGCTTCAACAGTATGGGCAATAGCTCGGAAGAGAGCGTGTTGACACCGATACTGAGTGTCCCTTTCGTGCCCTCGCCTACCTCTTTTACCTCGATCTCCGACTCTTCCACAAGGCTGGCAATTTTGACGGCGTGCTTGTACAGGATGCGTCCCGCCTCTGTCAGCTCCAGACCTCTGGCGTGCCTGACGACCAGGGCGACGCCCAGCTCTTTCTCCAAATTGATCAACTGCTGGCTAAGCGGCGGCTGCGCGAGATGAAGCCGCTTGGCAGCCGCAGAAATTTGTTTCTCCTCTGCAATGGCGATAAAGTAGCGAAGCTGTTTGATATCCACCGAGACTCCCCCTTCAATAATATATGGGAAAAGTAATTATTTATAATGAAAGTAATATTTTTCGTATATCAATTACCATGATAGCATTAAGGAAGCGAATGAGCAAAGGGAGGGAAGGATTCGTGATCCGTCTGGCTGTGACTTTCTTTTCTTCTTTTTTGATTCTGGCAGGCTGCGGGGAGCCTGCAAGCACAGGGGAAGTTCTGCAGGATGCACAGAATAGAGCAAAGGAGAGTGGACAAACAGTGGTGCAGGAAAATATGGGCCAGGAGCTCATCAAGGCGGCGGAAAAAGGGGAAACGGCTGCGGTGCTGGAGCTGCTCAAAAAAGGTGCGGACATCAATGCTGCGGATGAAAAAGGACGGACGGCGGTGCTGGCAGCTACGCATGGCAATCACGCGGAAACGGTCAAAGCGCTCATCGAAGCCGGGGCCGATATTCATATCCGGGACAACCGCCTGGATAACGTGTTTTTGTATGCGGGGGCAGAGGGACTTCTGGATATCGTCAAGCTGGCCATTGATGCGGGTGCCGATCCGAAGCTCACCAACAGATACGGCGGGACAGCTCTGATCCCAGCGTCGGAAAGAGGGCATGTAGAAGTTGTACAGGAGCTGCTCGCCCGCTCTGGTGTAGATGTCAATCACGTGAACAATCTGGGCTGGACAGCGCTGATGGAAGCGATCGTGCTCAGCGACGGAGGAGAGGCCCATCAGCAGATCGTGCAGCTGCTGATCGATCACGGAGCCGACGTGAATATTCCCGACAAGGACGGGGTAACGCCGCTTGCCCATGCGAAAAAGCGCGGATACCGCGAAATCGAAGAGATGCTGATCAAAGCCGGAGGACGTTAAAATCCCGTTGGACAAATCGTGATGAAACGAAGGCACGTCTCATAAACTATGGCAAGAAGATCAGATGTCAAAGGATGGGATGTGCGGTGAAAATCGGTACCTCCGCGCTGTTGTTTTTCGCCCTCTATGCGATATACTCATGGGCAGGCTTTCTTTATCCGGAGGGTGGGGCCTGGTACGAGGTGCTTGCCAAACCGCCAGGCACTCCACCCGCCAGCGTCTTTCCCGTCGTGTGGGGAATCTTATATGCACTTATATCGTTATCGATTGTCCAATTGGCCAGAAGCCGGCAAATGGATGGAGAAACCCTGCTGCTGTTTTTTATCAACTGGGCAGTCGTTCAGGTGTTTACCTGGCTTTTCGTAGAGAAGCATCTGCTCTTGCCAGCGGCGGCAGACACCGTGCTTGTCGCTTATTCCACCTGGCTGCTGATCAAAATGATCCGGCCCCGCAAGCGGGCGGCGGCCTATCTGCTCATCCCCTATTTGCTGTGGGCATTGTACACGGTGTATCTGTCTTGGGGGGTCTTTTTGCTCAATCGATAGGTGGATGTTTCTCACCTTGTTTGAATATTGCATGGATGCTTGGAAGCATGGAAAACCGCCGCAACGATCAGTGGTTGCGGCGGTTTTTTCGCTTCAGTCGTACTTTTTCGCTTCAGTCCCACTTTTTTCCTTGGCTGCAAATGATTCCGCAGCAGTGGATAAATAGTAAGCAAGACCTGTCTGCTGTTCCTCAAGCATCTTTCGGTGAAAGTCGTCATCCAGGAAAAAGCGCGTTCGTGCCGCAAAATCGTCAGCGCTGGTCGCATGTCCGCTCTGATTCAAGAAGGCGATATGCTCGGAAATCAGCCTGTGTATACTCTCATCGTCAAATTTGACGCCCTTCGCCAGAAAATCCGCCATTCCATCCGTAAATCGCTTCGCTTCCCGCGCCATTTGGTTCATCGCCGGGACCTCGGACGAGTCGATGGAAGGAAGAGAAAAATCATAGGTCTCCTCCAAATACCGTTTTTGTTCGGCCAGTGCCTCCATCCACTCCTCTTCGTCACAAAACCCCTTGAACATCTCTGCCTGATTCATCTGTTCACCGTTCTCGGCATGTGAAATCGATTCGTCCAGCGTTTGAATGACTCTTTCCATCCGTTGCTTGCGGGCGAGCAGAAGCTCCTTCTGACTGGCCAGAATGGACAGCCGATCAGGGGCGCCTTCGAGCAGTTGCATGATTTTTTCCAGCGGGAAATCAAGCTCCTTGTAAAACAAAATATGCTGCAGACGCTCCAGCTCTTTTGTTCCATACAGGCGGTACCCCGCTTCGCTAATCTCACATGGCAGCAGCAGGCCGATGGAGTGATAGTGATGCAAAGTCTTTACCGTTACGTTTGACAGCGCGGCGATTTCTTTTACCGTGTAGAGCATTTTCATCCCACTCCTCTCTGTTCATAGCGTAAAGGCTCCTCCTAGGTCAGAGTCAAGACATTCTGAATACGGAAAAAAACGTTTGACTCTCCTGCTGCAGGAGGAGGTAGAGTGAATGCGACATTCACCTGCCAGATGGCAGCAAGGGGAGGAATATGAACATGCCGACTTTCGGAATGCTGCAGCGCAACCCGTTTATACGGATGGTCCTCATCGCAAACGTGTTTTCCCAGCTCGGAATATGGATACGAAATTTCGCCATCCTCTTTTATGTCATGGAGAGAACCGGCGGAGACGCTTTTGCCGTATCCATGATCTCGGTTGCCGAATACGCGCCCATCTTTCTTTTTTCGTTGATTGGCGGGGTGCTGGCGGATCGGTGGCGTCCGAAAAAGACGATCATTTGGTCTGAACTGGCAAGCGCCCTTTCAGTTGGCGTCGTGCTGCTTGCACTCGAATCAGGGATGTGGGCGGCTGTGTTTTTTGCGACATGCTGCTCCGCTGTCCTATCGCAAATCACGCAGCCTGCCGGGATGAAGCTGTTCAAGCTGCACGTGCCGGCCGAACAGGCCCAGGCTGGCATGTCGCTATTGCAAACCGTATTTTCCATCTTTATGGTTCTCGGGCCGATTCTCGGCACAATCGCGTATCAAGCTCTCGGAATCTACCTTTCTATCCTGCTGACGGGGATAGCCTTTCTTTTCTCGGCGTGTGCGATGGTTTTTATCCCGCCTGACAACCAGGCTGGCGCTGGCGAGAGGGGCATGCAGACATCGGTGATGCAAGACATGGTGGACGGTATCCGTTACGTCGCGGCGAAAAAAGTTCTCGTCTCCTTAAACCTGTGCTTCTTGGCAGTTGGACTTGGCGTCGGTTTGATATCTCCGCTCGGAATCTTTCTCGTCACGGAAAGACTGGGTTTGTCCGCACAGGATTTGCAATGGATGACAATCCCATACGGTGTCGGCGAAATCATCGGAGGGCTGTTGACCTTTCGCTTGGCCGCCAAGATAGCGCCTCAGCGATTTCTCATGCTTGGGCTGGCTGTGAATGCGGCTGGCATCATCCTGTCTGGCTTGTCTACTGTATTATGGCTGACGATGGCGGCCCAGTTTTTGATCGCGCTTCTGCAACCTGCCATTTTCATCGGGAACAACGCTCTGGTCATGATGCACACCGAACAAGCATACATCGGCCGGGTTACCGGCATTCGGACGCCGCTGATGACCGGTTCGATGGTAGTGATGATGAGCGTATCCGGCATAGCAGCCAGGACGCTCCCGCTGGAACTCATCTATGGCGCGGCAGGGATATGCTTTCTGTTGGCAGCACTGATCGTTTTGCCGTTTTGCAAAGCGAGGCCTGCCACTGCAAATAGAGAAGATGGACGAGCAGCTTCAGCACCATGCCGATCCCGAGAATAACGACGGGAACAAGCAGATCATCGGAGTCAAACAAACGTCCGTGCAAAAGCAAAACCAAAAAACGGGATATCGAGAATAGCATGGCCCGAGCCGGTACCGTCGGGAGAGAGGAAAAGGGTGAGGCCATATATTAATACCGCCATCATAAATGAAAAAAGCCGTCCCGCGACAGGACGGCATTGTTTCGTTCTCCCGTTTTCCCCTACAGCCCTTCTACCAACCGGGCAGCCCGACTGGCGGCTTCCCGCTGAATCTCCTCCCGGGAGAGGGTCGTCAGTTGGTGCTGTCTCATCAGAATTTGTCCGTTTACGATAACGGTGTCGACGTCTGAGCCATTGACGCTGTAGGCAACTAGTGAAAACAGATTGTGAATGGGCTGCAGGTGCGGCTGATTCAAGTCGATCAGGATCAGGTCGGCCTTTTTCCCCGCTTCCAGCGTCCCAACCTCATGGTCGATGCCGAGCAGCTTGGCGCTCTCAATCGTCGCCATGCGGAGCGCTTCCTCTGCCGAAAGCTGAGTCGGATCGCCGTAGTCGAGCTTTTGCATCCAGGTGGCTGCCTTGATCTCGGCGAACATGTCGAGTGTCGTGGCACTGCCCGCCCCGTCTGTGCCCATCCCGACCGTGATGCCTTGCCGCTTGAACTCCATGACTGGCGCGATGCCGCAGCCAAGCTTGAGGTTGCTCACCGGATTGTGGGCGACACCGCCGCGCATGCCGCGCAAATACCCGATATCCTTGCGGGTGAGATGGACGGCGTGGGCCAACAGGACGTGCGTATGCTCGAACATGCCGAGATGGTAGAGGTATTCGGTAGGGGTCTCGCCGTAATTTTCCCGAATCTTCACGGTCTCCTCCTTGGTTTCCGCGAGGTGGATGTGAAGCGGGATGCGCCGCTGACGCGCAAGCGCAATTACCTCGCGCAAAGGTTCAGGAGGGCAGGTATAGGGGGCATGCGGACCGAACATGGTGGTGATGCGGCCATCTCCGGCACCAGACCATTTTTCCACCAGATCGATTCCTTCCCGCATTCTCCTGCCTCCGTCATCCTGCAGGAACACCAGCCCGCGAGTGAGCGAGGCCCGCATGCCGCTTTCCACGACCGCATTCGCTACAGCATCCATGCAGACGTACATGTCGGCAAACGTGGTGGTGCCCGAGCGGATCATTTCCGCGATCGCCAGCTTCGTCCCCCAATAGACGTCTTCCTCCGTCATCCTCGCTTCGGCCGGAAGCATTTTTTTGTCCAGCCAATCCATCAGCTTCAGATCGTCGGAAAAGCCGCGCAGAAGCGACATCGCCCCGTGATTGTGGGCATTGACCAGACCGGGCATGACTGCCATGCCTTTGGCGCTGATCACTTGATCCGCGGGTTGGTCGATCATCGGGGCCACCATCGCGATTTTATCCCCTTCAATCAGCAGATCGCCGGTAAAGGCCTGCTCGCCTTCCTTCATGCTCAAAATGGTGCCTTCTTTAATCAAGATACGTTTCATTCCATTTCCTCCTTCGTCCATTCTGCGAGCTCAAGTGTAAGGGTTGACGCGGCGGAAAGGTCAAGAGTATCGGAAAAATCGGGTTTTTGCGCCGGATTAGCCGGCTGGGATAAAGCAGGGACAAATAGGGACAAAGCAGGAATAAACCAGGAGCAAACCAGGAAAAAAACGGGAGCAAACCAGGAGGAAAGAAGCGGAAACGTAAAAGTAAGAGGAAGCAAAGCAGGAATAAGGCAAACCGGGAGGAAAGTAAGATGGAGTAGGGAACGGAAATTTTTGGCATTGGGGGCTGCGTTGATGAACATAAGGACAGGGGCAAAGACAAAAGTCGCACTGCTCGCGCTTGCACTCGCCTTGATTCTGCCGACTGCTGCACACGGCCAGACTCAAGCAGGGCAGCCGCAAACTGCGGAAACGGTCTCTTTGCCCGAGGTGAAGACCTCCGTTATCGTCTCGCAAAATGGAGAAAGCAAGGCGCTAATTCTCAAGGGTGGGGACAAGTACGAAGTAAAGTGGCAAAACTCGCTGGAAAACGAATATCTCTCCAACGTGGTTACCGACGAACAAGGGATCATGTATGTGACCGGGGCGGACGGTTTTCTCTATCGTCTCGATCAAGAAGGAAAGCTGCTGGGCAAAAGCGATCTGTGGATGTACTGGGCCCATTATCTGGAGATGGGGCGTGACGGACTGCTGTACGTCATCTGGGACAACACGCTGGAGTACGAATGGGAAGCGCCCGGCTATGTGATTGTAGTGGATAAAACAGGAAAAGAGCTTCGGGCGATCGAGTTTCCATATATGCTCAGCCGCAGCTACCGGGATTTCGATGTGGCCAGTAACGGCACGTTCTTTTTGCTCACCGATCAAGGCGTCACGGCAGTGGACAAGGAAGGAAACGTACGCTGGAGCAACAAAGAAATTCTGAGTACAGTCCCATTGCAGGAGGGAGCACTGTTCCCAAGCGTGCACAGTATCGACTGGGTTGAGTCCAAGCGCACGCTGGTCGTCGGGTTGGACGGGCGAACGTTTATCGGGTTGGACGAAGCTGGCAAGATCAGGTGGAAAAGAGAAGGGCTCGACTGGGGAGACCAGTACTATTCGTCCGATGGTATCGTTTACGTACTGGGGGAAAAAGGACTTCACTTCTTTAACGCCGCCGATGGCAAGGATATCGCTGAGGCACCCGTAGATCATGACATCCTGTCCAAGCTGGGCATCCCGAATGATGGAACGGGCGGTTACTACATTCCCCTCAGCAATAACACCATAGGAAAAATAGACCGGACGGGAAAGGTGTTGTGGAGCTATCACACACCTGAGGGAGAGACAGGGTTCGTCAGTTGGGAACGATTTTCGGATGCAGAGGGAAATCTCTACTTTGCCGATTACGGCGGAAACTTGTACGGACTCGACAAGGATGGCAAGGAGAGGTTTATTCTGGTGGGAAACGATCCGGAGTTTGTTTTCAGCAAAGTCTGGCCCGGGAAAAACGGCGCGGTGCTCATGACTGCGGATGGCATGGGAATCATTTCGATCCAACAAAAAAGAAACTAGCATAGCGAAAAAAATGTCCCTCTGCGTTTGTGAAGTGCACCCCTTAGAATGGACATTGGATTAAACCCCTGGTAAATCCGATGAAATTTAAGGGGTGCATTTTTTATGGTGAAAAAGGGGCAAACGTTTAGAAGTTATTCTCACGAATTAAAGGTGGAAGCCATACGACTGCATATCGAAGAAGGATGGACATACCGTCGAATCATGGAGCATCTGGGGATTCCGGACCGCCACCGGCTTAAAGTATGGATGAAAAAATATAAACAGTTAGGCGAATTTGGGTTGATGGATCAACGAGGTAGACGTGAAGAATATGTTGATCAAGATCGATATGTTAAAAAGCTAAAACGAGAGAACTCGATGCTAAAAAAGTGTTTGAAAATCTGGATGCGGGAGGTGCAGCCCATAAGTATGAGGCGATCAAGCAAGTAGCTGGTGAGTATACGACTAGTGAACTTTGCAAGCTGTTTGGAGTCTCAAGAAGTGGATACTATGCATACTTGAAACGGCAACAAGCGGACCGGGACAAGCCCGTGAAAGACCTCATCAAAGTAGTTTATAAGAAGTATGATGGTAAATATGGGTATCGACAAACCCAGCTGTTTCTCTTACGAGATCACGGGGTATGGGTCAACCATAAGAAGGTACTACGTCTGATGCAAGAAATGAAGCTCCGTTCTCGAATACGCCGCAAATATCGAGGTCACTATGCTTCAACCGAAGGTGGACGAGTCGCTGAGAATGTGATGCAGCGGAATTTCAAAGCGGATGCACCTAATCGAAAATGGGTAACCGATGTCACACAGTATCGTGTCGCGGATACGTGGCTCTACCTGTCTGCTATTAAGGATTTGTTTAATAATGAGATTGTGGCTTACCACATTGGAGTTCGCAACGACAATCAGTTGGTCCTACGGACCTTTGAGAAAGCCTTTAAAAAGACGAAAGACGTGACTGGACTGATCGTTCACAGCGATCAGGGATTCCAGTACACGTCCTACGCTTACCACGACATGTTGCCGAAGGTTGGCGCCCAAATCAGCATGTCTCGGAGAGGCAACTGTTATGATAATGCCTCGATGGAGAGCTTCTTCTCGCATCTCAAAACGGAAGGGCTCTACCCTTATGATATCCGAAGTGTGGATGAGGCACAAAGGCGAATTGAGGAATATATTCAATTCTACAACCAAAGTCGACCACAACGAAAATTAAAAAGGCTGACGCCTGTTGAATTCAGACGTCAGCTGTCGGTCTAACGGTCGGGTTTTTTCTTACTGTCCACTAAATGGGGTCTTGACCATTGATAAAGAGGGACATTTTTTGTTCGGTGCTGTAATATTATTTATTATCGACTAATTGACGATGGAAATAAAATTTCATACAATGTAGGTAAGATTTGGTAAAAGGTCGGTGTGAGGATGCTACATGGAGGTCTTGTCAGTTTGCAGGCCATTTTGGAGGACTTGAAGCCATCCGAACGGAAAGTGGCGGATTTTATTCTCGCCCATCCGGAAGAGGTGGTCAAGCTTTCGGTACAAAAGCTTGCGGAGTTGAGCGGTGTTTCGGAGGCGACGATTATCCGGCTGGCACGTTCTCTGAACATGAAGGGCTACCAGGAGTTGAAGCTGCGCATCGCCGGTGATCTGAATAAACAGACGGCGACGGGCAGCTATAAGGAAATCATGATGGAAGGCTCGGTAGAGTCGATCATGCAGGCGGTCAGTTGGAACAATATCCAGTCGATTCAGGATACGCTTTCCGTTCTGTCGGGAGAAGAGGTTGCCAGGGCCGTCGATGCGCTGGCGAAAGCCCGCAAGATTGACGTGTACGGAGTCGGCGCATCTGCCGTCATCGCCGCCGATATTCGGCAAAAGTTTTCCCGCATCAATCTGTGGTGCGAAGCATACTCCGATTTTCACGCGCAGCTGACCTCGGCAGTCACACTGTCCGAGAGGGACGTGGCCTTCGGCATTTCCTATTCGGGACAAACAGAGGACATCATCCAATCGCTCACGGAGGCCAGGCAGCAGGGCGCGACGATTATTACGCTGACAAAATTCGGTCCCTCGCCGGTCGCGGAGCTGGCCGATATCCGGCTGTTCACCAGCTCCGTGGAGAAAAGCATCCGCAGCGGGGCCATGGCGTCCCGCATTGCGCAGCTGAATGTGATTGATATTTTGTTTATTACCCTCGTCAGCAGACAGCAGGAAGAAGTGATTCCACTACTGGAAAAGACCCGGTTGGCTGTCAGCCGTACCAAGCGGTCGTGAGAAAAGGGGAGCAGAGGATGGAAGCGGTTGGACAATTGCTGCGGACGTGGGTGGAGGAAGGACTAGTGCCGGGCGCTGCCTTGCGCATTATGCGAAAAGGACGAGTAATCTATGCCGCCGATGTCGGCAAAACAAGCTGTACCCCGCAGGGGCGGCCCGTTTCAGCGGATACCTTGTTCGATTTGGCGTCTCTTACCAAGGTGACGTCGACGCTACCTGCCGTACTGCTTTTGCTGCAGGAAGGATTGCTTCACGAAAACGATCCGCTTTCCCGATACTTCCCTGATTGCCCGGAAGAAAAGCGGGAAATTACGATCGCCCAGTTGTTGACGCATACGTCCGGATTGCCCGCAGACCTTGCGGAGCGCAGGCGTGACGGCTCTATCGCGTTGCCGGACTTGCTCTATGAAATTCCGTTGGCACACGCCCCGGGAGAGCGCGTCGTCTACAGCGACATTGGCATGATCTGGCTGGGGCTGTTGATCGAGAAGATCACCCATGAGCCTTTTAACCAGTTTCTCGAGAAAAGGGTATGGACACCGCTCCAGATGAGACAGACTTGTTTCCGTCCGTATGCCAAGTTTTTTCCGAATATTGCGTCTACGGAGTTTTGCCGTCTGACAAACCGGTACATTTCCGGTGAGGTTCATGACGAAAAAGCCTTTGTCATGGGCGGGGTAGCAGGCCACGCCGGCCTGTTCGCGACGGCGGATGACCTTTGCCGCTATGCACAGATGTGGATGACCGGCGCACCGCCGCTAATCTCCCGGGAAATCCGAAGCCAAGCGATCCGCAATCACACGGAAGGCAAGGGAGGAAACCGCGGGTACGGCTGGGAGATAAACGGTCATGAGGGCGGCAACAGTTGCGGCTCCGGCTTTTCTCCCTCCAGCTACGGGCATACGGGATTTACCGGAACGAGTCTCTGGATCGATCCGGAACAGGAGCTGGCAGTCGTCTTTTTGACCAATGCGGTTCATTTGGGACGGGACCACAGCCTGCGCAAGCTTCGTCCTGTTCTGCATGACGCAGTCACGGCTCAACTCAAAAAGAGCCTGACCTAATAAAGCCAAAGCAGTGGAAAAAAGGGGGATGAAAGAGGATGAGGAGGTACCGATCTCGCGCATTTGTTTCCGCTATGCTGACTGCTATGCTGGTGCTCGCCGGATGCAGCGGAGGGACGAATAGTTCGCCTGCCGGAGATGGACAGAGCGGGGGGCAGACCGGCAATCCAGGCAGCAGCGCTGGCGGCGGGGCTGAGCAAGTGACGTTATCCATGCACAGCTGGCGCGTGGAGGACGCTGAGGGCTACAAAAAAATCATTCAGGCTTTCGAAGCAGAGAATCCCGGCATCAAGATTGACTTCAAGCCGTTCAAGGCAACGGAGTACAACACCATACTCAACACTGCTCTGCAGAGCGACAGCGGCCCTGACATTTTGCAGCTTCGCCCGTACGCTCCCGGAATTTCTCTTGCCGAAGCAGGGCATCTGGAGCCGCTGGATCAACTGCCAGGCATCGAGAATTTCTCGAAGGACGTACTTGCAGCTTCTACCGGCAAAGATGGAAAAGTGTACGGCGTTCCCCTCTCACTCAACTCGACACAAATTTATTACAACAAGAAACTGTTTGAACAGAACGGTTTGAGTGAACCGAAGTCCTGGGACGAACTGATCAATACGGCCAAGACGCTGAAAGACAAAGGTGTGGTGCCATTTGCCTTCGGAGCCAAGGAAGGCTGGCTGCTCTCGCTCAGCCACGGCGTCATCGCTCCCGGAACGTACAATGGCAATGCTTTCGTAGGTAAAATCCTGAATGGAGAAGCTGACTTTACCAGCCCTGAATTCGTCAAATCCATTCAGCGCATGCAAGAGCTGGTTCCTTATTTCCCGGAAAATTTTGTTGGACTTGATTTGAATGACACCCGGACGATGTTCTTCACGGAGAAAGCCGCTATGTTCATTAACGGAAGCTTTGAGCTGGAAGGATTGCAGAAAATGAATCCCGATCTGCCGCTCGATTTCTTCCCGATGCCGACGGATGACGGAAAAACCGTTTTGACGACGTGGGTAGACGGTTCTTACGCGGTCAACGCAAAGTCCAAGCATAAAGCGGAAGCGCTCAAGTTTCTCGAGTTTATGGCCAGCAAGAAGTTCGGTGAGCTGTTTGCCAACGAATTCAAACGCATCAGTGCCATCCCCGGTGTAACGACAAGCGATCCGCTCGTCAACAAAATGGCGGAGCTGTCAGCCAGCAGCTCGACCCCTTACCTGATGGTGGTCCACTTTGCAGAAGGCAATCCGACGACCAAGCAAACGCTTGAAAACGCGCTGCAAGGCATGTACTTGAACAAATTGACACCGGAGCAGGTGAGCCAAGAGGTGCAGAAATCGGCGGCGAGCTGGTTCCCCACATTCAAAAAATAACAAAGAGAATGGATTCGGCCGGTAGAGGGGCTGGTCACTCAGCCCTTTGCCGCCGACATACAAGGGGTGGTCGTCATGGGCGTACCCGAGCGGGAGCAGGTACAGCCAAAAAGGAAATCGAAGGCGCGCTGGTTGCTGCATCTGTTCCCTCTCCCTGCTTTCATTTTGTATACACTGTTCGTTGTCTATCCGATCCTTTCTGCCTTTACCTACAGCATGTACGAGTGGAAAGGGATAGCCCGGGGAGCGTTTGTCGGCCTGCAAAATTTCCTGACGCTGTTTCAGGTGGAGCCGTTTAACAAACTGTTCTGGAATGCCTTTGGACACAACGTCATCTATTTTCTCGTCGAGATGGTCGTCCAGAACGGAATTGCGTTTATCCTCGCCTTTCTGATTTATCGCAAAATTCGCGGAGCGGGCTTTCTCAAGATTGCGTACTTCATGCCGCGGCTGCTTTCCGTCATTGTGGTTGGGTTTTTGTGGAAATTGATCCTGAATCCGAACTACGGGGCGCTCAATACGTTCCTGGCAAAGCTGGGGCTGGAGGAGTGGGCCAAGCCATGGCTGGGGGACCCGGATACAGCACTGCTTGCGATTATATTGGTCAATTGCTGGTTCGGGATCGGCTTTGCCGTTCTGATCTTCCTCGCGGGCCTGCAATCCATCCCGGAGGAGCTGATCGAGGCGGCGAGGCTGGATGGAGCCAAGGGGATCACTATGCTGGGACGCATCATTTTGCCGCTGATGATGCCGTCGATCACGATCATGACCATTTTCACGTTTATTCAGGCGTTTGAAGCTTTTGAGCTGGTATATGCGATGCAGGGCTCGATGGGAGAGCCGTTCCACTCTACCGATACGCTCGCGGTCTACTTTTATCGGCTCGCCTTCAGCGGTTCGGGAGGAGCAGGGGATGTTTCCATCGGACTCGGCTCTGCACTTGCCGTCGTGCTGTTTTTCATCGTAGCCTCCGTATCGGCTTTCTCGCTCAGGGTGATGCGTAAGCGTGAAATCCAGCACTGATCCAGACAACCAGGAAGCAGGCCTTCGACTACAAAAAAGCGGCGTGATTCAAAGCGGCATGTAGCAGATATGCCGCCCAAAAGGAGGAGAGCGGCATGAGAGCTGGCATCGGCAGACGTTCCCTGCAGTATCTTTTTGCCTACCTTTTCGTACTGGTAGCCCTCTATCCCATCGTCCTCATGGTCAGCTCGTCTGTTAAAACAAATGCGGAGATTTTCACAAGTCCGCTGGCATTGCCGAAGACGTTCAGTCTGGACACGTACCGGAAGCTGTGGGAGGTCGTGCCCTTTGCCGATTTTCTAATGAACAGCGTCGTGGTCAGTGTCACATCCGTGCTTCTGATCACGGTCACGTCCGCCATGGCAGCTTTTTATCTGGCGCGTTTTTCGTACAGATGGACGGGATTGCTCTACTTCTTCTTTCTGCTCGGGCTGATGATTCCGATCAAGCTCGGGATCGTCCCGCTCTTTTTGCTGATGAAAAAGCTGGGGCTGCTCAATTCGCTCTGGTCGCTGATTTTGATCTATACGGCCAGCGGCATCCCGATCTCCGTGTTTATCTTGACAGGCTTTTTTCGGACGCTGCCTGTGGAGCTGGAGGAAGCGGCGAGGATCGACGGCTGCAATCACTTTCAGGTATTTTGGCGAGTCCTGCTGCCGCTCATCCGCCCCGCTTTGGGGACGGTCGTAATCATTAACTTTATTCATGCCTGGAACGACTTCTTTTTTCCGCTGATCTTTATTCAGGATGAAGCGCTGAAAACGATTCCGGTGGGGATGATGGTGCTGTTCGGCGAGTACGAGACGGACTGGAGTCTGCTGTTCGCAGGCTTGACCCTCTCTGCCTTGCCGATGATCGCGGTATTTTTGATGGCATCCAGGCAATTTATGGAAGGGTTGACGGCTGGTGCAGTTAAATAAGGCGCGACGTTTATTTATCGGAATGGATGGAGGTGGCAGCAAAACCAAGGCTGCGATCTGTGATGAAACGGGAGAGATTGTCGGCTTTGCCGTCGGAGAAGGTGCGAACCCGCTTTCCCGGCCCTGGCCGCAGGTCGAAAACACCTTGCGTCAGCTCATAGACGAACTGATCGTACAGGCTGGCGGTACGGCGGATGACGTGGAGGGGATCTTCCTCGGCATAGCGGGTGCTGACCGGCCAGAGGTAAAAGGCTGGATTGAGAGCGCATTCGGACCGTCGTGGGGAGGACGTCTCCACATCGACAATGACGCTGCAGGTGCCCTCTATTCCGGTACGTGGGGCGGGCCGGGTATCGTGTTGATTGCCGGTACCGGTTCGATCGCCTACGCGCTGACATCTGCGGGAGAGCGCCATCGGGTCGGCGGTTGGGGGTATCTTTTGGGGGATGAAGGCAGCGGCTATGATCTGGGCAGACAGGCGGTCATTGCTGTTTTGCGGGCACTCGACGGCCGCGGGGCTCCGACGCTTTTGAGCGAGCTTTTGAATCGCCACTTTGGAATCGACCGGCCCGATCAATTGATCGCCCGCTTGTACGGCTCGCCAAACCCCCGCAAGGACCTGGCTGAAGCGAGCGTCCTGGCTGAGAAGGCGGCTGCATGCGGCGACGAAGCAGCGATTCGTTGCATCAACCAGGCTGCCCGCTCGCTTTTGGAGCTGGTCGAGACATGCCGGACGCGGACTTCCAGCAGCATGCCTGTCGTTCTGGCAGGCGGGCTGCTGGAGTCAGATACGATGCTGAGAAGACGACTTTTGGAAATGGCCCGCTTTGATGTAATCATTCCGCAGGCAACTCCCGTATCGGGATGCCTGGCTGCAGCTTTGCTGCGGGCCGGGCTGCCAATCGATGAGCAGATGAAAAAAAGACTTGCAGGGAAGCAAACAGAAGGAGCAGAGGAGGACGCCCATGGGTGAAAACTTGCATGAATTGACTACGGAAATGCGAAATGCAGCTAGTGAAGCGTTGGACCAGATGACCAGCCTGGAGATTGTGACACTGATGAACGAAGAGGACAAAAAAGTAGCGCATGCCGTCGAGCAGGTTTTGCCCCAGGTGGCCAGGGCAGTCGATTTGATTTCGCGTGCGCTGGAGGACGGAGGGCGACTCTTCTATTTTGGCGCCGGTACGAGCGGACGGTTGGGAGTCCTCGATGCTTCCGAATGCCCGCCGACGTTCGGCACAGATCCGCAGCTTGTCCGGGGCGTGATCGCCGGAGGGGTTGATGCGCTGGTGGAGGCGATCGAGGGAGCGGAGGATTCGGCAGAACTCGGAAAAGAAGACGTGATGCGCAGCGGTGTCCGCGCGGGTGATGTAGTGGTGGGCATAGCCGCCAGCGGAAGGACACCTTATGTCATCGGAGCACTGGAGGCAGCCAAAGCGAGACAGGCTGTGACGATCTCGCTGTCCTGCAATCCTACCCCCGACATCAGCCAGGGAGTCGACGTCTCGATCAACATCGTGGTCGGACCCGAGGTGGTGACCGGCTCAACGCGGTTAAAGGCAGGCACGGCCACAAAAATGGTGCTGAATATGCTGACGACAGCCAGCATGGTTCACCTCGGCAAGGTTTACGGCAATCTGATGGTAAATGTCCAGGCGACCAACCAGAAGCTCAGGGAGCGGGCCAAGCACATCGTCATGGAGGTGACGGGGGCCAGCTACGAGGAGGCGGAGCGGCATATCACGCTCGCAGGCGGAGACGCCCGGGTAGCGATCGTGATGAAGCAGACCGGACTTTCGGCAGAAGAAGCACGGGAGCGATTGAACCAGGCTGGCGGAAAGCTGCGGTTGGCCATGGAAAAAAGGTAGAGAGATAATTATGAGTGAAATACAGGCTATGCGTTTGAGGCATCGATATCGGTGCCTCTTTTTTTCGTTCACTGTAAACGAAGCTGAACTGCCAGCGCATGTGCAAGTTGCGACTTGGGAGAAGATTTCGCAACGCAAACTGCATTAGGGATGGTAAGAACAGAGGGAATAGGGTAATATTGGTTGTACTTAGTAGAAGAAAAGGCGATAGGCTATTTCCAACAACCGGGGTAGCCGTTTTCTCGTCCCACGGGGGAAGGAACACGACAAATAGATGCATCGAACAGGCGGGAACACTCCTGGACACGGAAGTAAAAGGGAGGCAGAGGCAGATGACCGACTGGTCTCAAGCAAAAACTGTACTTACGGCTGGGTTTGCTCAAATTCCAAAAGGAACGACTCTGTATGAAGTATCTTCAGTAGTTGGCTGCGTGCTCATCATCGATGTAGAGAAGGAAGTCATTTGTGACGCCAGCTTTACCTTTGTGATGGATAAGACCAGCGATTTTTTAGCCGGCCTGCTTCGCGGCAGGTCGGTTGCAGGCGGGATGACGGAGATCACCCAGGTCGTTCAGGAGCGTTTTCTGGCGCCGGGACAAGGGGCTGTATTGCAGGCGATAAGGGCTGCGGTCGAACGCTTTCTGGAGACAAAAAGGCAGTCCTGATTCCGAATTCCTAGATTGCAATGAAAATTGATTGGATTGCCCGAGTGTACGAGGGGGTAGTGCATGGTAGAGAATACGTGGTCAAGGGAAGAGTCCGTAAAGCGATTGCTCGATCGGTACAACCAATGGCTAAACCATATCGAGTCTGTTGACCGGGAAGAAATATTCGCAATCTCTCGGGAACTGGGAGGGATATTGGGTGTTTCCGAACTGGAGCAGCACGAGCAGATTCTGGACAAAATAGTCAAACTAAATGAAAAAGTGGCACATTTGTCCTGGCTATCCGAGCATTTGAAAATACTGCATGACCTCAGCCACACGTTTTCCAGAACCTACGATGAGGAAGAGATACTCACGAAGGCCTTTGAGCTGGTTTCCCGTGTAATGAGGACGGATGCCTTTTTTATCGCGCTTTACGAAGAAGGCGACAGTGAAATTCAAATCCCGATCAGTATCGATTCAGGAGTCAATTACGGTCCGATCACGCTTCCTTACGGGGAAGGGATTATTTCCAAAGTGATTGCGACTCGTGAAACCGTACATCTCCGTACCTCCCGGGATGAAACAGTGGGCGCCTCTGCCGTTCGTTGGGGCAATCCCGAAAGCGACACAAATACGTGCATTTTTGTCCCCTTGATGCTGGGGAATCAGATGAAAGGCGTCATTTCCGCGCAATCGTATCGGGAGTTTGCCTACAAAAAAGAGCACGAGGAACTGCTGAAAATCATCGGCTCTCAAGTAGCCAGCGCGGTCGAGACAGCGAGGCTGTACGATCGGATGTACCAGATGTCCTTTCGGGATGATTTGACCGGAATCCTGAATTATCGGGCTTTTCACCGCGATCTGGAGAAGCTTCTGGAAGAGGGGCAGTCATCCGTAGCACTGATCATGCTGGATTCGGACCATTTGAAAGCAGTGAACGACCAATACGGTCATCACGTAGGAGACGAGTTGATCCGCTGTATCGCCGAGGCGCTGAAAGTGAACGCGGGAGCAGGGGAGAGCGTCTACCGATACGCCGGCGACGAATTCATGCTTCTCTCTCCCGATGCAACCCTGCGCGAAATGATGGACAAGGTGCTCGCCATCCGTGAATACCTGTACAAACACCCGCTGGTTTATCAAGGGCGGCTCATCCCGGCAACAGTGAGTGCCGGGATCGCGCTTTATCCCGATCATGCCGACAGCGCGGACGGATTGAAACGGGCCGCGGATGAGGCGCTGTACCGCTCCAAGAAAAGAGGAAAAAACTGTGCGACCGTTTACGGAGCGGGATAACTTATCTCCTGATCCAGGCAAACAAAAAGGTAAAGAGCGGCGACAGCCAGAGGAACAGGGCGTACGGCAAATAATCCAGTGTTGCCACATGCAGGGTGGAAGTGAAAAATGCACCGCTTACGCCCCACGGGATCAGGGGATTGATCAGCGTACCGCAATCCTCCAGCGTGCGGGAGAGCCTTACGCGAGAAATGCCTCTGGATTCGAAGGAATCACGAAACATCTGCCCCGGCAGCAGGATGGAAAGGTATTGCTCGCCAGTCAACCCGTTCACGAGTATGGAGGACGAGCCTGCCATGGTAATGATGCCGCCCTCGTGCCTGATTCGCTTGAGCAAGGAACCAAAGAGGGCATGAAAGACTCCGCTTCGCTGCAACAGACCGCCTAGCGAAAGGGCGATCAGAATCAACGACAGCGACCACGTCATCGACATCAGCCCGCCGCGGTTCACGATCGAGCCGACGATTTCATTTGAAAACTCGCCGTGGAATCCGTTCTGCATCACGGAAAGCCACGCAAGCGGCGAGTGTTTTCCCTGGAATATGGCTGCGGTAACAATTCCGCTGGCGATACCCGCGATCAGCGTGGGCAGGATCGGTTTGCGCCAGAGGGAGCACCCGATCACGACCACAGCGGGCAGCAGTGTAAAGACCGACAGCGAGAAGTGCTTCTCCAGCTCCGCCTGGATAAGCGCGATGTTGGACAGATTGACGGCGTCAGGCTGGCTCTGAAAGGCAAAAAAGACAGCCGTCAAGACAATCGCAGGTACCGTCGTTCGGGTCATGAAACGGACGTGCGACATCAGGGGAACACCGGCTACAGCCGCAGAAAAATTCGTCGTGTCGGACAATGGAGACATTTTGTCCCCGAAACAGGCCCCTGAAATGACGGCACCAGCCGTAACAAGCGGGTCCATCCCCAGTGCAGTGGCTACCCCCATCAACGCTACCCCGACCGTACTGACAGTCGTAAAGGAGCTTCCTGTGGCTGTTGAGACGAGAATGGTCAAAAACAGAGCGCTGATCGTAAAATACTCCGGCGAAATCAAAGAAATCCCGTAATACAAAATGGTCGGCACCGTCCCGCTCAACATCCAAACACCGATCAGGATGCCGATGAGAGACAGGATGAGCAGGGGGGCGACAGCTGACTGAACGCCTTTGATAATGCCCTCCTCCATCTCCTCCCACGTCACTCCGAAAAGGCGGATAAAAACCGCGGATGCTACGAGAGCGGTCAATAATGGCATATGAGGCTCTGCTTTTCCGAAAAACAGGGCGGGAAACAATATGGCAAAGACAACAAGCAAAACAGAGAGGCTCTGCCCAAAGGTGATCGATTTGTTCATGGCAATAACGACTCCTACTCGTCTGCACCGCCGCTTTTGTGCGGCTATGCTTTTGTGCTTTTTCGCTTTTTCGCGTTCAAGCGATAGGGGTACTTTAGCTTGAATGGTTGAATACGTCAATGCGTTCGGCAGTTTTCGCAATCGCAAAATAATTATGTAAACAGTATATTCGTCTAATTGGCAGAAAGTCTCGAATAAAGGAAACGAATTTGTCTGCAGATTGCAAACATAGCAATTCATAAGAAATGAAGCCAAAAGGCACATGCTAGAATAGGCCTATCTTGCCAAACCAACCGCAAAAAATAACGTAGAGGTGATTGATCGTGGGACTTCAAGCGAAAATGACGTTTGTGAATCTTCCAGTAAAGGATCTGAACAAATCCATCGACTTTTTTTCGAAAATCGGATTCGAATTCAATCCCCAGTACACAGATGAGAATGCTACCTGCATGATTATCAATGACAACACCTTTGTCATGCTGCTGGTCGAGAGCTTCTTCCAGACATTTACCAAAAAAGAGCTGTCCGATGCAACAAAAACGACGGAAGTGATTATGGCGTTATCGGCCCAGAGCAGGGAGCAGGTCAATGAGATTGTGAACAAAGCGCTGGAAGCAGGCGGAAAAGCTTCAAATGACCGCTTTGACCACGGCTTTATGTACGGCTGGAGCTTTCAGGATATGGACGGCCATCTGTGGGAAGTCATGTATATGGATCAAAGCGGCGGCGAAGCCGTTTAAGAAGCGAATAAGCTAAAAAAGCAAAAAAGCAAAGAAGCGAAGAAGCACGAGCACGCTATCGCCGGCAGCTTGGCGGGCCATTTCCACACGCAAATATGAACAGGTGCCGACTCGCACAAAAAGCCGCTTTCCCGGAATCCCGGAAAAGCGGCTTTTATTATTGACAATGGCTGCCAGCCAGGACGAAAGGCAATCGGATCAGGAAGAAAACTGCTCCTCCCGCTGCTGCAGAAACATCTTCCCGTACTCTCCGTGATCGTGGAATTGCGCATGCTCCACCTGGATCGTGGAGTGATTGATGCCGTACTTGTTCTTCAAAGTCTCATTCACTGCCAGGATAACGCAGAACGGCTGAATATCTTCGCGGACAAACACGTGGGCGGTAATCGAATAATGGTCAGTCGAAATTGCCCAAAGATGCATTTCGTGCACGTCCTCGACACCCTCCACCGCCGCTATGTCCTGGCGGATTTCTTCGAGGTCAAACTTTTCCGGAACGGATTCCATAATAATCAGGTACGATGCCCGGATGATCTTGGCTCCGCCGGTAAAGATGATCGCGCCGATCACCATACTGATCAACGGGTCAAAAATGGTGAAGCCGGTAAAGTAAATGATGACGGCAGACAGGATAACCCCGACCGAGCTGAGCAAATCCCCGATGAAGTGCCACAGGGCGCTCTGGATGTTCAAATTTTCCTCTTCTTTCGAACTGCGGCTCAAGACGACGGTCAGGATGATGTTGACGACCAAGCCGATGGAGGCGATCGTCAGCATCAGCTTGAGATCCACGTCCTGCGGAGTGATCATCCGTTTGATCCCCTCGATGAAGATTCCGACCGCGATGACGGCGAGCGCCGCTCCGTTGAGAAAGGATGCGATGATTTCAAAACGCAGGTATCCAAAGGTATAGCGGCTATTCGGTTTCCGCGAGGCCATGTAGATGGCTGTCATACTCAGTCCCAGCGCCAGGACGTCCGAGATCATATGTGCGGAGTCCGACAGGAGCGCGAGCGAGTTGGAAAGCAGTCCGCCAACGATTTCGACGATGGTGAAGAACAGGGTAATGAACAGCGTAATCCACAGTGTCTTTTTGGATGTCTGCTGGTCTTTGACGTGATCGAGATGGTGATAATCCATGTTTTTCATCGGCATGTCTTCCTTTCATATATGAAGTGAGAAACAGTTTCATCCCCTGTAAAGCGCGAAAGCTGCCATCTAGTGGCAGCGTTCGTTACCTGGATTTTCATTTTGGGTGATTTTTGAACAGTTTCCTCCTTTAAAAAGTAATGCATCTTTTGGAAAGAAGCAAGAGCAATTTGCCCTTTATTTAAAATAATTACAAAAAGATATTGACTTTTATATTGTATTGGGTAAAATGATAACTGTTACTAGTTAATAATAATTATAAAATATGGATCGTGAGGTGAATGCGTGCATGTACGATGTAATCATCATCGGCGGTGGACCAGCAGGAGCATCTGCAGCGATTTATACGGCGCGCGGCAACTTAAAGACACTGGTGATCGACAAAGCACCCAATACGGGGGCCTTGGCGCTGACACATAAAATCGCCAACTACCCAGGGGCGGAAGGCGAGATGACGGGAAAAGAGCTGCTGGACATTATGCGCAGGCAGGCGGAGAGCTTTGGTGCGACATTCCTGCAAACAACGATTACCGCTGTGGATGTGGAGGATGAGGTCAAAAGCATCTACACCGCAGACGGCACATTCGAGGCTAAGGCCGTGATTGTGGCAACCGGCTCGAAAGGGCGCAACCGCATGCTCCCTGGCGAAGAAAAGCTGCTGGGCCGAGGCATCAGTACCTGCGCTACGTGCGACGGAGCTTTTTACCAAGGAAAAAGTGTTGCGGTGATCGGGGATTCCGAGGAAGCGCTGGAAGAGGCGCATGCACTGACCAAGTTTGCAGACAAGATTGTCTTCATCGTTCCCCGGGCTGAGCTCCAAGGGGTAGACGAAGTACCCGAGCTGCCCAAAACGGAATTTTTGTTCCGCACTCGTCCCGTGGAAATTGTCGGAGAGCAGTCTGTCGAAGGTGTTCAAATACGCCACGCAGATGGCAGGGAAGAGCTCGTCTCGGTGGACGGAGTGTTTATTTTCCTCTCGGGAAGCAAGCCCGGAACGGATTTCCTCGAAGATCAGGTACCGCTTGATGATGAAGGCTTCATGATCCTGGATGAATTTATGCAGTCCTCTGTGCCGGGAGTATTCGGCGCGGGCGAAGTTCGCAAAACGCCTGTCAAGCAAGCAGTGGTGGCAGCCGCTGACGGAGCGATCGCGGCAATGGCTGTCGACAGGTATATCAACAAACGGAGCAAGATCGTTCCCCAATACAAATAAAACCCTCGGCAAGGAGAGAGTGAACATGGCACAAGCAATCGTATATTCCAGCACAAACTGCGGTTTTTGCAAGCAGCTGAAAACGTATCTGGAAGAACAAAACATTTCCTATGATGAACGCAATATTGACGAGAATGAAGCCTACCGCGAAGAGCTGGCCCGTCTCGGAATGATGTCTGTTCCGTTGACACTGATCGGCGAAAAGCAGATTCTCGGCTTCAACCCGAATCGGATCAAGAAAGCGCTGGCTGCGCTTGAAGCAGCCGAATAATCAGGAACAGACATCTGTAAAAATGAGAGGAGCTGGACATCAATGAGCGATCGCGTACAACTGCAAGTAGGAAAAAAAGCACCTGATTTTAATATGGTGACCACAAAAAATCTGGAGACGCTGGAGGAGCGCGCGACTCTGGCGGATTACAAAGGGAAGTGGCTGATCCTGTTCTTCTGGCCGTTTGACTTTACCTTTGTATGCCCGACAGAAGTGACTTCCTTCAGCGACAGCATCGCGGAATTTGAGGATCTGGATTGCGAAGTACTGGGTGTATCTGTAGACAGCGTGCACACTCACCGCGCATGGATTCGCACCCCTCGCGACCAACAAGGCATCGGAGAGGTCAACTTTCCGCTTGCCAGCGACATCACCAAAAAGACTGCGGAAGCTTACGGCGTTCTGGATGAAGAGACCGGTGCCGCTCACCGCGGACTGTTTATCATCGATCCGGAAGGCATTCTCCGCTATCAGGTTGTTACCGACATGAACGTCGGCCGCAGCGTTGACGAAACGCTCCGCATCCTGCAGGCGCTGCAGGCTGGTGGCCTTTGCCCGGCAAACTGGAAGCCAGGCATGAAAACCCTGTAAGCAGTACCCATAGTAGCAAACCCCTGCCCGCTGACCGCCATCAGCGGGCTTTTGCTCTTTTTAGCTGGTAGGGTACAATGAGAGAAAGAAAAGCCGTCAGCGAGAATTACGAAGAGAAGAGGCGAGCTGCTTATGCGAGATGTACAAAACCGGTACCAGGGGTTGCCGCCGCGCACACCGGAGATGCTCTACAACATCGTCCGCAAATTTTACCGGGGAGCTGTGAACCACTACGATCTGATCCAGGAGAAGAAAGCGGATGTGAAGCGGGCGCTGGCAGAGTGGACAGGCGCAAAGGAGGATGAACGGCAACAGCGGCAGCAGGCGGTTAACGGGGCGTTGACGACGCTGTTTTTGGAGTTTCACTTCTATGTAACGTGCTGGCTGCAGATCGAAATGGCGCTCTACCGTCTGGCGAAAAACGATGAACGACACGCCCGGATCATGGAGCAGTTTCGGGGCGTGCTGGAAACCCATGTCAACGTCCGCCATTACCTTGAGCAGCCGGAAAAATGCGTAGATGCCCAATGGGAAGGCGATCCCAAAAATCGGCGACTGCCGGGAGCAGAACGGGATTTGTACCAGTTTGGAGAGATCCTTTTTACAGTGGACAATCAAAGCCTGGAGAGCTTGCATGCCCTGTACGAAGCGATTGCGGCAGTACGTGCCGAAAGCGAGTAGACGTAAAGCGCAAAAACAAGACCGTCGGACTTCGCATCCAGACGGTCTTGCTCGCTATAAGCGTAGTTTCATTTAGAAGCCAGCGAAATTATAGCCGGCATAGGGGGCTTGCTGGCCTGCATTGAGAGCGCGTACTTCTTGCACGTTCGTGCCTGCGAAGCCTGGCTGGAACACAGCTTGTACACTGCCGCCAAACGGCGCTGCAAACGATTGCTGCGGCTGCGCCTGGAAGCCAAAGCCTGCACCGAACGACGAGTAGCCTGGCTGATTCAGTTGGCGTACTTCCTGAACGTTCGTACCAGCGAAGCCGGGAGAGAAGATGCTGCCGACATTGCCTGCTGCGGGTCCGGCAAAGCCTGTATAGGCATTGTTGAAGCCTCCGCCGAAGGAGGTGTTATTCCGGGCCTGCACTTCTTGTACATTCGTACCGGCAAAACCAGGAGAGAAGATCGATTGTGCCGATCCGGCGAATTGCTGCTGATAGCCAGCCTGGGCTTGCGGATAGCCAAATGCGGCTTGCTGATAGCCTGCGCCAGGACCAAAGGAAGCGAATCCGACTTGGTTCTGTTGACGTACCTCTTGGGCGTTCGTGCCGGCGAAGCCAGGTTGGAAAACAGCTTGTACCCCGCCAAAACCGCCTTGCACAGGAGCTCCGTATGTAGATGCTGCCGGAATTTGTCCACCGTTATTCAAGTAGCGGACCTCTTGTGCATTCGTACCGGCAAATCCGGGTTGAAAAACGGCGTTGGCAGAGCTGGAAAAAGGAGCTTGTTGGATCGGCAAGTAATTTTGAAAGGTCATTTTGACCACCTCCATTAACTATATTTTCCAATGTTTAGTAGCTGATTCATCCCCCCCTGTTAAAAGAGAATTCGGATTTGTGCTGTTTGTGAAAATATCTGCATAACAAAAAAACTCTCCCAAGGTACCGGTCAAAACGGTCAGCTTGGGAGAGTAAGGGCAGAAGGGCACTACCCCGCAGACACCTGCAAATCCTCGGGAGTCCATTGGCCGTATGCGAGCCATAGAGTAGGCTTGCCGGTAGGGCCGATACATGCTTTTGCCGGCGCAAATCCGAGACTGCGGAATAAAGCAAGGCTCGGTTCGTTGTCGATCGCGATCCTGACATAAAGCTTGGGCAGCAGCCTGCACATCCGGGAAGCCATCGCCTTGCCGATTCCGTGCCCTCGTCTCCGCCTGTCGACGACAAGGAACGAGTGGGCGAGCCCGCACTTGGAGACGGCGAACAAGCCGACCAGACGCTTTCCTTCGACAGCTGCAAGCAAGACGGCTTCCTGTCTTTTCAGTTTTTCCGGAGTCAGCTCTGCCAGCCAGTCGCGCGCCTCTGCCGTAATCCGGCGTTCACCCTCCAGCCTGACAAAGCGGAGCAGGGTAGCTTTGATTGATGTCAAGGCAATGGGGGACACCTTGATGATTTTCATTGTGTGCTACCCCGAAGCAAGCTCCCGATTGTTCTGGAGCCGGGAGACGTATTGCGAGTAGTGGATCAGATTGGAGAGCGAGGTCCGTCGGATCGTTGGTTCGTCAAATTTTTCCGGCTTTGCATTTGCTTCGAACAACCAAAGCTGCCCTTCCTTTGTCAGCCCCATATCCATCGACATTTCTGCAAGTCCCTCAATCGCATGATTCAAAGCGGAGGCAATGGTCAAGGCCGTCTCCTTTATTTTGCCTTCAATCTTGCCGGCATCCTCCTTGAAGATCGCTCGCAGGACGGTTCCCAGAGAGTGGATCGAGCCGCCGCGCGGGACGTGGGTCGTTATGCTCTGGATACCTGCCCGGCGAATGCCGATGCCAGTCACTCCCCATTCCCCTTTGCCGTTTTTTTGGACCAGAACGCGGACGTCAAATGGCTTTCTCAAGTAATGCGCCCGATGGATTCCCTGCTGCATGATGTAATGCTTGCCGCGTGTGTGCCCTTTTACATGCTTCCAAACACCTTCGAGAGTAGAAAACTGGCGTGTAACGGCTTTTTGCTCCTTGAGCCGCTGTACGAGCCAGTGGTCTCGTTTGTGCTCCACCCGCATGATTCCCTCTCCTGCTTTCCCCAGTACCGGCTTTAGATATACGAACCGATGCTGGTTGCAAAACAGACGGAAGCGTTGGAGAGAATCAAACTTCTTTGTCTCCGGAAGAAAAGGGGTTACTTCGGTATAATTGCTCAGCGTTTGAAACAGTTTTTGCTTATCGAAAAAGCAGCGGTTGAACAACGTCACATTTTGCAAGCTGTCGATCTGGTTCAATGTCGCCTGCACATCCGAGCGTTTTTCCGCTTTGCGTGAAGGAATGCGGTTATACACCACATGGGGAAAGGGAAGGTCTGCCTCCAGCCAGTGATCTTGTTGTTCGTCGTAGAGGAAGCCGCGGACGCTTTTTTTGTCCCAGTTGATGCTTTGCGGAGTGAAGACATACACGAGAGCACCGAGCTTTTTGCCGGAGAGAGCAATGTCTTTAAAGTTTTGTCGATTGCCAAAAAAATGTTGACCGTTTCCCACTGTCAAAATCCCGATCAACGGGCCCAGCTTCAGGGTGTCATTCACTGTTCTCCAGTTGATGCGGGTGCGAATGCGGCCTGGCTGCCGTTTGGGAAGGCCGAGGTACACGCGTTTGGGCGTATCAAACGCTCCCAGTCTGGAGTACAGCTGTTTGCGTCCGCGCAGGATATGAAGATTTTGACGCGGTAACTGCAAAAACCAACGGCCGCCGGGGAAGATGGTCAACCACCCGGAGCGCAGTTGAGGCATGGGTGTTCCTCCTTCCTGTACGGTGGTTTGGTCGTCTGTCAAAAGTTGGCGAGGTAGCAGCTGTAGTCGACCAGCAGGTTTCTCGACTCAATGTCCGCTTGTTTGAGCCGGGCATGCTTAAAGATGGAGCGTCCAGGCTTGGAGTTGGCCTCGAACATCCAAACATGTCCGTGCGTATCAATGCCCATATCCAGACCCAGCTCGCCGAGGTCCATCCCTTTTGCCTGTTCGATGGCAGTCGCCAACCGGATCGCTGCTTGCGAGACGCGTTCTTTCATCAGGCCTTTCTGCTTGCCGAACAAGTAGTTCAGCAACTCGTCTCCGGGGATTACCGTGCCGCCTGTACGGACATGCGTCGTCACACTGCCTGAACCGGCCACCTTTGCGGCCATGCAGGATACGACCCACTCATTTTGCAGATTTTTGTGGAGATGGACCCGGAAGTCAAAGGGACGGCCGTGGAATGTCAGCAGCGATATTCCCTGTTGGGCCAGGTAGGCGCTGGCTCGGCGCGTACGGAAGACATGCTGGTACAGTGCGGACAGGGTTGTGAAGCGCCGTTTCACATTTCCTCCCCCGTTGTGATAGGACACGTCATATCCTTTGCCGGGAGAGTGAACGATCTTGACGATGCCATAGCCCAAGCTGCCGTTTTTCGGCTTGAGATAGACGATCGGGTACTTGCGCAGCAGCGAGCGGACAGTGGCTAAAGACGGGGAAGGGTACGTTTCGGGTATAAATTCGTTTACTTCCGGGTTGGGATAGAGGAGCTGGTGGACTCCCCATTTGTTGAAAAATCCTTGATTGAACATCGGCGTTGAATAATTGGCCAGCTTCAGCTTGAATTCCTGAACTGCTTCATGGCGCTCGGCTGACCGAGACGGTATCCGGTCGTAAACCACATCTGGAAGAGCAGTATTCATCTTTTTCCAGATGTATCCGCCTTGCTTGCTCGGCCGCAAAAACCAGGCATTCACGCGATTGGTCTCCCAGTCGACTTCATTTGGCGCAAAGATGAAGTAGAAGACGCCTTTTCCTTCCTGGGCCTGGAGCAGTTTTTGGAAAAATGATGTGCGCTGGCCAATCGGTTGGCGGGCGTTTTGTTTGAGGCCAGTGGTGACGATGCCGATTGCGGGACCAATCCGCAGGGTTTCTCCTTCCTTCTTCAACTGAATCAGACCACCGTGCGGGATGCCCAAATTTGTTTTCAGCATGCTGGTTACTTTGACGACATTGCCTTCTTGATTACGACGGTCTTGAAAAATGGTAGCCACCACTTCCCGTTTCCCCAGAGAAATCCTGATTTTTTGCCGTGGACGAAGCTGCAGCTTCGTAACAAGTGCAGACGGCAGGATAATGCCGGATACATGGGGATAAGACAGGAAGCGGAGCCGCACTCTGATCGATTCCATGCTTATATTTACCTCCTACGCATGTTTCATAAGATAACGGGCGTAGCGGACCGGTTGAGTAATGGAATGAAGCCTTGCCTTGGGATCATCAATCATTCGGAAAACCGTACGCCCCGGCCTGCTGTTCACCTCGATGATCCAGATATTCCCTGACGTATCGATGCCGACGTCAATCCCAAGCTCGACAAGTCGGCCGTGTTCAAGCTCCAAAAAGGGAGGCAGTTCTGCTACTAACTGATCGAGCTGCATCTCAATTTTGCTTCTGGTCTTCTCGGAAAAGTGCTTGGCGAGAAAGATCGGCAGCGGGGCCGCCTTTCCTCCGCCGTGTAAATTGGACGTGATGCTTTGCTTGTTTCCCAGCCGTACGGCTTTTCCGGTCGTTTCCCATTCGCCGTTTCCATTTTTCTGTACCAGCACGCGGACATCAAACGGCGTGCCGTCTGGTGTATGCAGGGAGAGATAGGGCTGTACGAGAAACGTCCGTCCGCCGATAAATCCGGCCAAATAGGTGTTTAACCCATTCTGGGTGCGAATCGTTTTGGAGAAAGGCTGATTTTCCAGATTGCGGCCAGTGAGATGGTAGCTGTCTCCGGTCTGATCGATCCGCACCACACCGATTCCATGTGTGCCGGCAATCGGCTTGATGATGGCAGAGCCGTGCCGCTTGAGTGTCTGCTGGAGCTTGGGGAAGGAAAAGAGGCTCGTAGGCGGAAGCCATTTTGCAAGCAGAGGCGATTTTATCAGCATCTGATGCACCTGCCATTTTCCCGACAGCCCATGCCCCAAAAACGTGATGGATGGATCGTTTTGCAACTTCTCTACGAATGGTTTATAGTGGCGGTAGGAAGGACCAACAAAGCAGCGGTCATAGATATAGGCGGGCAACGGAAAGGTTCCGCTCCGCCAGCTGCCGTCGCGATATTCAAACCCTGTCACCGTGCGTGTGGAAAAATCCACCTGGCGCGGAGAAAAGACGAACACGCGGATACCGGCTTTGCGACCGATCAAGGTCAATTTTTTGTAATACCCTTTTTCGACAAAGGAAGAGCCGCGGCAAATCGTAATGATGCCCAGGCTTTTTTGGTTTGCCAACATAAGGTCACCCTCGTCTTGATTTCTTGCGTGCTTCTGATTTGCTTTTCCCTGACCGCGGGAAGCCGCTCAGGTAGGAGGAGTAGTCAAGCATCCGCAATACGGATGGTCGCACCCGTCTGGACGTTCCGTCTTCTCCGCCTTGCATCGGGAGGGAGTTTGTCGTCTTGGAAGGCTTGCTGTTCACTTCGAGCAGCCAGACGTGTCCGCGGACATCTACTCCCAGATCGATCCCAAGCTCCGCGTAATGGCCACTGAGCGATTGTTCCAGCAGCTGTGACAGCTTGAGTGCAACGCTGCGCAACGTTTGGACGGTCGGGCGCGCACTTGTCATCCAGGGACCGCATATCCGAAGAGCATAGGCGGGTGCAGCCATGGAGCCGCCGCGGGATACGTTGGATACGACCCGGTTCTGTCCCAGCCTGGCGACCATCGAAGTGATTCCCCAAGCACCCTGCCGGTCCTTTTGCACCAGCACTCGAAAATCGGTTGGACGCTGCTGGATGCCGATGAGGGAAAGCCCTTGCTGAAGCAAATATTTCTTGCCTTTGGTTTGCTGATACAGATGACGGTGCAGGTCGCTGATGCTTCCAAACTGTCTGGAGCCGCCGCCGGAGCGGCTTAGCTGATAGCCGCCACCTGTACGGCGAATGCGTACAATTCCCCGCCCCATGCTTCCGTTTACCGGTTTGGCATATACCGTCTTGTGGGACTGGAGCATGCTTTCCAAGTCTTGTTTGCTTTGATAGAGGATGGTGCGGGGCAGATGCTCGGAAGCACCCGGCTCGTTTTCCAGAGCGGTATGCACGTGCCACTTATTCAGAAACTGTTCATTAAAAAACGGGATATTTGCTTCCTTGCACCGCTGCATCCAGTCGCTCATCGCTTCGCTGCGCTCTCGCCGGCGAGATACCACGCGGTTGTAGATGCACTGCGGAAGCGGCAGAATCACTTGCCTCCATTGCCCATTTTGCCGTACCATACCCCTTACAATCCCGGTATTCCAATTGACGTCTTGCATCCGGAAGATGCAAACGATTCCCCCGCGTTTGCGGCAACTGTCGGCCACCTCATTGAAGAACGGGGTGAGTCCGCCAAAAGGGGATAAAGAGTACTGGGGATTGTACGCGGATACGAGTATGCCCAGATAGGGTCCAAAAACAAGACGCTGCTGGCTCGCTTGATAACGTACCAGCAGGGGAACTCCCTTGGGCAGATGAAGCATCTGGGCAAGAGACGGACGGATCAGGGAATTTCGGGCTTGCTGCAGGCCGCTCACTTTGGCCCGGGCAGTTTTGCTGCCAAATTGAACGGTGACCGAAGACGGTGTGAGATTCCATTTGCGCATGTGCGCCTGGGGCAGGTACAGGTCGGTGTCTGTTTTGGGTTCGTACGATTGCAAAATGACTGGAACATACGACATGGCAATCCCCTTCCCATCAGGCATGAAGTTGGTCTATTTTATGAGCAGGCACTTACTTTGGTTCCATGCGGAAAAGAGAGGTTGTTAATGTAGATGAACGTTTGGATGCTGGCAATAAACGTAATCGTGGGCTCCGCCATCGGCGGCATTACGAATGAACTGGCTATTCGCATGCTGTTTCGCCCCCATCGCCCATGGCGAATCGGCAGGTGGCAAGTGCCTTTTACGCCTGGGCTGATCCCGCGCAGACGGGATGAGATCGCGGTTCAGATGGGACGATTGGTCCAAGAGCATCTGTTGACCAAGGAGGGTGTGAAAAGGGCTCTCGCCCAAGCAGAAATGGAGCAAAATCTGAGCTTGTGGCTGGAGAAAGCGGCCCGGGGATGGATGGAGGACAGCCGCACCCTACACCAGTGGACACAGACTTTGTATCCGCAAGCAATCGATGAAAATGGGCGTATCAGCGAGCATATTCGCCTGCCGGTAAAACAGGCCTGGGAGAAGTGGCTTCAATCCCGGCTTGCCGAATATCGGGAAAAACCGCTGCGCCAGATGATTCCCGAAGCGGGGATGGCCAAGCTGGAAACGGCTTTGGAGGAAGTGAGCCGCCTCTTTCTGGAAAAGTCACGCGCCTATCTGCATTCCCCGGAGGGCCTGCAAACGCTGCAGCAGATGATTCGCGGACTCGTCGGCGGTGGCGGGGGGATGTTCGGCGGTCTGGTCAATATGTTCCTCGGAGATGAAAAGATCATCGGAAAGCTTCTGCCTGCGCTGGACGAGCTTTTGACCAATCCGGCCCTGGCCCGGAAAATATATGAGGTCCTGCGCGTAGAAGCCGACAAGCTGCTGGACAAGACAGTCGGAGATGTGGAGAATTGGATCGGGAGCGAGCAAATCCAGTCATGGTCGGATGCAGCCTTCTACAAATTGGAGGAGCAAGTGCTCCGCTGGGCAGACAAGCCTCTGTCTGAGTTGTTGGCCCCGCTCCGCGGGACAGTCACTACAGTGCTGATCCCCAAGGTATCCGGCTGGCTGGTAGAGACGCTTGAGAAAAACGTGGAAAAGCTGTTTGACAGGCTTCCGATCCGCGAGATCGTAACACGGCAGGTGGAAGGTTTCCCGATCGAGAGGATTGAAGAGATGGTTGTCGGCATTTCGGGACGGGAATTTCGCATGATTACGGTACTCGGATTCATCCTCGGAGGCATGATCGGGCTTGTGCAGGGCCTGTTATCCCTTTTGTTTGGGTAGTTTTGTCACATTGAAACGAAACTGTAAACGGCTTGTAATCATCCTGTAATATTCCAGGGGTAAGATAAAGACACGATGAAAACCCCCTTAATGATATACTTTCTGCCGGAGTAGCCGAAAAGCTACCCTTTTTTTTTGTCCGCTCATCGGGTATATTGTTCCAAGGAGATTGCGTGTATGGAGAAAGGGGAGGGGGGCACGAAACAGATGGCAACCAAACATGAACAAATCCTTCAATATATAGACAAGTTACCGATCGGGTCAAAAATTTCGGTGCGCCAAATCGCCAAAGATCTGGATGTCAGCGAGGGAACGGCTTACCGTGCCATCAAGGAAGCGGAGACACAAGGATATGTAAGCACGATTGAGCGTGTCGGGACGGTCCGGATCGAGAAAAAGCAAAAGGAAAACATTGAGCGGCTGACGTTTGCCGAAGTCGTCAACATCGTCGATGGCCACGTACTCGGGGGCCGGGAAGGACTGCACAAGACGCTGAACAAATTCGTCATCGGCGCCATGCAGCTGGAAGCGATGATGCGCTATATCGATGCGGGCAGCCTTCTTTTGGTCGGCAACCGCTATCAAGCACATAAAATCGCGCTGCAGCAAGGGGCTGCTGTCTTGATTACCGGCGGCTTCGATACAAGTGAAGAGGTAAAGCAGCTGGCGGACCGCCTGGCGCTGCCGATCATCTCGTCGAGCTACGACACATTTACAGTCGCCGCCATGATTAACCGGGCCATTTACGACAGGCTGATCAAAAAAGAGATCGTAATGGTCGAAGATATTTTGAAGCCGTTGGCAGAGACGCCGGTATTGCTGCCTACCGATCCGGTAGCCAAGTGGCATCAGTATACGGAGCTGTACCACGATACGCGTTTTCCGGTCGTGGACGAGCAGATGCGCTTGATCGGAATCGTGACGTCCAAGGACATCATCGGCCACGATCAAACGGCCTCTATCGACAAGGTGATGACGAAAAATCCGATTACCACTTCGCCGCGAGTCTCTGTTGCGTCTTCCGCCCATACGATGGTGTGGGAAGGAATCGAGCTGTTGCCGGTGGTGGACAATTACCGCAAGCTGGTCGGGGTGCTGAGCCGCAACGACGTGTTGAAAGCGCTCCAGTACACGGCCAAGCAGCCGCAGATGAGCGAGACCTTCCCCAATTTGATCATGTCCCATTTCCGCGAAGAGCGGCAGGGTGAGGATATCGTCTATACGGGAGAGGTTACGCCTCAAATGACCAACCATCTGGGGACAATCGCCAGCGGCATCATGACGACCGTGATCGCTGAGGTCGGCTGCAACCTGCTGCGCATCCACCGAAAAGGGGATATGGTGCCGGAAAACATCACCGTCTACTTCTTGAAGCCGGTTCAGATGGAGAGCCGGATTCACGTCCGTCCGCGTCTGCTCGACATCAGCCGGCGCTTCGGGAAAGTCGAAGTGTCCGTCTATCAAGGAGAGCAAATGGTAGGGCAGGCGATGGTGACTGCACAGATTATTGACCGGTAGGATCGAACCGAATAGATGAAACAAAAAGGAAGGGAGCCTACATGCTCGCCTTCCTTTTTTCTCGCAAATATTTATCTGGTGCTGCTGAGGAGGAAGTTGATGATGCCAACGAACACCAGAAAGCCGAAGAAACCGATCAGTCCATACCCCAGGTAGAGCAGTAAATGATTCGGTGATTGCTTGCGCATACAGTCCAAGCCCCCCTGCATAACAGTTTCGTTTTGCTATGTATTACGAACGAGAGTGGAAATCGTTTCCAAGAAAATAAAAAGGACAACCGTCGGCACAGCTCTCCGGTTGTCTGAAGCATAGAATGTCACACACGCCCATTATAGCGCAAGAAAAAAACGTTTAGCCAGAAAAAACGGATGGGAATAAAGGAAAAGCTTCCCGTTTTAAAAGGATAAGGCGCGCAAGCCCCAAAGCTTACAGCTCCACCATGGTCAGGAGCTTTTCTTCACTTCCGCCTGCCAGGCAGCCCGATAGCGGAGATAGTTGCGTGTGCCCAGGACCAGGTTGATCACTCCGACGAACAGGAGCAGCAAAGCGACAAAGATCCGAATCTGGTCCAGCTCATCAAAGGAAAATTGGTTCAACCCGAACAAGGTGACCAATACCCCGAGCGATATATTCATTTTGCCGAGCGTCATTCTGGAGACGAGCGGGTGAATGCCTCGCTGACGGGCTGTCACGCTGTAATAGACGCTGGCCACCAACGATGCGATCACGCCCGTCATATAGGTAGCAAACCACATAAATGGATTCATCCTCTCCTGGAATCTAGGATAATCCTACTAAAGTTTGCAAAACAGGTCAAATCGGGTATGGGAATGTTTGTTCTGGTTATACTTTGTGGTATAATTTTCTTGTACAATCCGGACAGCTTGCCAGGGGCAGCGAGCTCATCCCCACTTTGGAAGGAAGGGGGGTGATGCCATGACTGTATTCGAAGCCATCAGTCTTATGCTGTCTTTCGGTTCCCTGGTCGTTCTACTCGTCACCCATGATCTGAGCAACAAAAAGAAGTAGCTCGCACCTGACGGATCTTTTCGGCGAGCTACCTCTTTCCGGCGGGCCGCTCCTCTGCGGGCACCGATTGTACTTGACCGGAGCGCGGCAACGCTTCGGTCCTTTTCTTTCACTATACCTTCCGCACGCGTGATTGTAAAGGCAGGCCGCGCGGATGCGGGGTCTTTGACCGAAGCGTTTTTTATCGGGAACCACTTCGTTATAATGAAGAGAGAAAGAAAAAGAAGACGGGAAAGCAGGAAAGGGAGAATCGAGATGACCCCCTTTGTGCATTTGCATGTGCATACGGAATACAGTTTGCTCGACGGGGCGGCACGAGTGGAGAAGCTGGTGCAGCGAGCCGCAGAGCTGGGAATGAAAGCGTTGGCTGTGACGGACCATGCCAATTTGTATGCGGCTGTCCCCTTTTACAAGGCCTGTAAAGAAGCGGGGATCAAGCCGATCATCGGGATGGAGGTCTATGTAATAGAAGGAAACCTTCAGGATCGGGTCCGGAGTGCGCCGCCGCCCAGCCATCTGGTCTTGCTGGCAGAAAATCAGGAAGGGTACGCCAATCTTTTAAAGCTGGCCACAATCGCAGGCACGGATGGTCATTTTATTTTGCCCCGTTTGAATAAAGAGGCGCTGGCGAAGCATAGGCAAGGCTTGATCGCTCTTAGCGGCTGCAGGGAAGGAGAGGTGGCCAGAGCTCTGCTGTCTGGCGATGCGGAGGAGGCCAAACGGGCAGCTTTGTGGTACCGGGATGTATACGGCCCGCAGCATTTTTATCTGGAGCTGCAGGATCACGGGCTGGAGATCGAGCGCCGCCTCAATCAGCGCCTGCTCAGACTCGGTCATGAGCTGGGACTGCCGCTCGTGGTCACGAACAACGTCCATTACGTCTACCAAAAGCAGCACCGCGAGCATGATATTTTGCTGGCGATCGGACAGGGAAAAACGGTCGATGAAGAAAACCGTTTCCGCTACGAGACGGACCAGTACTATCTGAAAAGCGGCGAGGAGATGGCCAAGCTGTTTGCCCATGTGCCTGGTGCACTGGCCAATACGGTAGAGATTGCGGAGCGCTGCCAATGGGAATTGTCGTTTGGACAGCACATCCTGCCGAAATATCCGCTGGAGGAAGGACAGGATCCGACAGCATATTTGCGCGAGCTGTGCGAGCGGGGCTGCATCGAGCGTTACGGGACGATGACGGATGAAATCCGCGAACGGCTCGATCATGAGCTGTCCATCATTACCCGCACAGGCTTTACGGACTACTTTCTGATCGTCTGGGACTTCATGCGTTTTGCTCATGAAGCAGGAATCGCGACGGGACCGGGAAGGGGATCGGCGGCGGGCAGTCTGGTCGCCTACGCCCTCAAGATCACGAATGTCGACCCGATTGCGTTCAACCTCTTGTTTGAGCGGTTTCTCAATCCCGAGCGGGTCACGATGCCTGATATCGACATCGATTTTTCCGTGGAGCGGCGGGATGAAGTGATCCACTATGTAGCGGACAAATACGGACGTGACCGCGTTGCCCAGATCATTACCTTTGGAACGATGGCCGCCCGTGCAGCGGTCCGCGACACAGGCAGGGCGCTGGGCATGTCGCTGGCACTGGTAGACCGCGTGGCGAAAATGATCCCGCAGTCGCCGGGAATGACGATCGACAAAGCGTTCCAGCTCAATCCGGACCTCGGCAAGCTGTGTGCGGAAAATATCCAGGCACGCCAGTTGATCGAGACGGCCAAGGGAGTAGAGGGGCTGCCGCGTCACGCCTCCACGCATGCGGCGGGAGTGGTTATTGCCCCTGAACCGTTGACTGCGTATGTCCCGCTGCAGACAGGCAGTGAAGGCTTGGCCCTGACACAGTTTCCGATGGAGGATTTGGAGGAAATCGGGCTGTTGAAAATGGATTTTCTCGGCCTGCGCAACCTTACCATTATTCAGGAAGCGCTTCGGCATTTGCGCCAGGCTGGCGTAGACGTGGACCTGGAGAACATTCCGCCGGACGATCCGAAGACATTCCAGATGCTCAGCCGCGGAGAGACGACCGGTGTCTTTCAGTTGGAGTCGACCGGCTTTCGCAATGTTTTGCGGGACCTGAAGCCGACCGGACTCGATGACATCATCGCCGTACTGGCACTGTACCGTCCGGGGCCGATGGAGATTATCCCGCAGTACATCCGGGCCAAACACAAAGAGAGCTCCGTTCAGTATGCTCATCCCGATCTGGAGCCGATTCTGAGGGAAACGCATGGCTTCATGATCTACCAGGAGCAGATCATGCAGATTTCCTCCCGACTGGCCGGCTTTAGTCTGGGCGAAGCGGATATACTGCGGCGCGCCGTGGGCAAGAAAAAGCGGGAGCTGTTAAACGAGCAGCGGGAAAAGTTCGTCGCCGGCTGTATCCGCCAAGGCTACGGGGAGAAGCTTGGCCACGAGATTTACGATTTGATCGTCCGTTTTGCCGATTACGGATTCAATAAAGCCCATTCCGTCGCCTATGCGATGATTGCCTATCACATGGCCTATCTCAAGGCCAACTATCCGCTCGCGTTCATGGCTGCCCTCCTTTCGCTGTCCATCGGCAGCCAGACGAGAATTGCGGAGTACACGGAGGAGGCGCGCCGCCTGCATTTGCAGGTATTGCCGCCTGATGTAAATGAAAGCGAGGCTTACTTTACGGTTAGCCGCGATGCCATCCGCTTTGGCCTTGCAGCCGTCAAGAACGTCGGCTACGGAGCGATTGAATCGATTGTGCGGGAGCGGGCAAAACGGCCGTACCGCGACTTGTTTGACTTCTGTGCCCGGGTGGACGGACGACTGGTCAACAGGAGGGTCGTCGAATCATTGATCCTTTGCGGCGCGCTGGACTCGCTGCCGGGACACCGGAGCCAGTTGATGGTGCTCCTGGACGAGGCGATGGGCAAGGCGACAAGCAAGCGAAGCGAACGGGATGCCGACCAGCTCAACCTGTTTGCCGGAGACAGCGAAGCGGATTCCCTCCGTCAGCCGTCGGAATATCCGGAGGTGCCGCCTTTTTCCAGCAGCCAGCAGCTGAAGGAGGAGCGCGATCTGCTCGGCGTCTATCTGTCCGGCCATCCGCTGGATCAGTATTCGCATCTCTTCAACCGGCCAGAGGTGCACGCCGTATCGGCTCTGTCCGAATGTTCCCGGGAGCAGACCGTCAAGATCGTCGGCATGATTACGGAGGAAAAGCGCATCCAGACCAAAAAAGGGGAGCCGATGGCGTTTCTCATGCTAGAGGACAAGACAGCCCAGGTGGAGACCGTTGTCTTTCCAAAGGTGTATGCCAAATACGCGGAGCTGTTGAAAAAAGAGCAGGTCGTCGTAGCAGAGGCGCGGATCGATCATCAGGACGACATCGTGAAGCTGATTGCCAACCGCTTTTGGGATGCCGCCTCGCTGCCCAAGCCATCCATGGAACCCGTGTTGTTTGTCAAAATATCGGCAGAGCAGGAGCATGATTCGACGCTTCACAGCCTGCAGCGCCTTTTTGTCGAAAAAAGAGGTACGATTCCCGTCGTTCTGTACTACGAGGGGAAAAGACGGACAATTCGCCTTCCGGATGCCATTCGGGTAGAGGTGGACGAGTCATTTTTGGAGCAAGCGCGAGAAATTGTGGGACGTGACAGCGTAATTCAAAAAGAATTGCCCGTAAACGGGGGAGGATGACCAAAGTCCTCCCTTTTTTGCCGATTTCGAGAGGTTTACAGGAGAAACGGTTTTGCTATAATGAGAACATAATTTAAAAAAGTGGTCTGACCACTAAGCGCAGGTTCAGTATAGATAGCCCAAACATACATACAAATGAAGAATGGAGTGGTACTTGTGTCCAATTTACGAGAGGAAGCACTGGAACTTCACAGAAAACATCAGGGGAAACTGGAGGCTGTAACCAAGGTGCCGGTGCGCAATGCGCACGATCTGAGCCTGGCATATTCCCCAGGTGTTGCCGAGCCTTGCAAGGAGATTTTCGACGACCCGGCGAAAGTATACGAGTACACCATGAAGGGAAACCTCGTAGCCGTTGTCAGCGACGGTACAGCCGTACTCGGACTGGGCAATATCGGACCTGAGGCCGCTATGCCGGTTATGGAGGGCAAGGCGGTCCTGTTCAAGTCGTTCGCAGGCGTTGACGCGTTCCCGATCTGCCTGAATACAACCGACGTGGACAAAATCGTCGAAACTGTAAAAATGCTGGAGCCGACCTTTGGCGGGGTAAACCTGGAAGACATCGCGGCGCCTGCCTGCTTCGAGGTAGAAGAGCGCCTGAAGCGCGAGACCAATATCCCGATCTTCCACGATGACCAGCACGGTACGGCAATCGTTACTGCTGCCGGTCTGATCAATGCCCTGCGCGTTGTCGGCAAAAAGCTGGAAGAAATCCGTGTCGTAGCCAACGGGGCCGGGGCAGCGGGGATCGCCATCATCAAGCTTCTGTTGTCCATGGGCGTGAAGGAAGTCATCATGTGCGACACCAAAGGCATCGTGTACGAAGGCCGTACGTTCGGCATGAACCCGATCAAGGAAGAAATGGCGAAGATCACCAACCGCCAAAAGCTGGAAGGAAATCTGGCTGATGCGATGAAGGGCGCTGACGTATTCATCGGCGTTTCGGTAGCCGGCGCTGTCACGCCGGAAATGGTGAAATCGATGAACCGCGACGCGATCATCTTCGCGATGGCAAACCCGACTCCCGAGATCATGCCGGAAGAGGCGAAAGCGGCTGGGGCGGCTGTCGTCGGTACGGGCCGTTCCGACTTCCCGAACCAGGTAAACAACGTACTCGCATTCCCGGGCATTTTCCGCGGCGCGCTCGATACGCGCGCAACAGCAATCAACGAAGAGATGAAGCTGGCAGCCGTTTACGCCATCGCCGACCTCATCTCGGCCGAAGAGCTGTCTGCGGACAAGGTAATTCCGGCTCCGTTTGACCCGCGCGTGGCTCCACAGGTAGCTGCGGCCGTGGCAAAAGCGGCGATGGAGACAGGCGTAGCTCGCCTTTCCGTCGATCCGGAGGCGATCCGCCAAAAAACGGCGGCGCTGACAGCCATTTCCTATCAAAAAGCGTAAATTGCGGACGTCATGTGACTAACACCCTCCGGGACAAAGCGATCCTTGGAGGGTGCTTCACCGAAGGCAATCGGGGAGGAGGAGCGAAAGGATGCTTGATTCGCTACAGGAGAGAAAGGTATACGAAGGCATTCTCCTGCAAATCCATCAGATCGTTCAAGAAAAAAATTTGCGTCCTGGTGACAAGCTGCCCTCCGAGCGGGAGCTGTCCGAGCAGCTGGGTGCCGGCCGTTCGTCTGTACGCGAAGCGCTGCGGGCATTGGAACTGCTTGGCCTGATCGAAACCCGCAGGGGAGAAGGCACCTTTTTAAAGCATTACCGTCACAACCGCCTGATTGATATTCTCGGCTTTTTTATCCTCCGGGATTACAAAACGAAAAAAGATTTGATTGAGATGCGCCAGGTCCTGGAGCTGGATGCGGTTCGGATGGCTTGCCGCCGGGCTACCGCGAAGCACTTTGAAGAAATGGAGCGGATCCTCGCTGCGGCAGAGGAGCGGATCGAACAGGGAGAAATTCCGACTGAAGAGGATTACCAGTTCCACCGCGTTATCTGCCGCTCCAGCCGCAATTCCATCCTCCACCGGATTTGGGCGCCGCTTGTGGAATACAGCGATTCTGTCCGCAGTGAATCGCTCTCCCGTGAAGGACGGGCCAGATCAGCAGTAAACGAGCATCGTCAGATCATGGAAGCGATACGAGCAGGAGACGAGGAGCAGGCTGTAGAACGGATGAGAAAGCATCTGGAAAACTCCAAGCTCTGACTTCTCCCGGCCCGATTTGCGGCAGTTGCTGGGGCTGTGATATGATGATGCAGACCTGTATTGGACGATCAAGGAGGAAGCCACCATGTGGACGGTCATCTATATCGCTCCCAGCGAAAAAATCGCGGAACGGATACAGCAACGATTGACAGATGAAGGATTCCTGGTAAAGGTTCGCGAGGCGAAGGTCTCCAAACAGTACGAGATTCTCGTCCCCGAGAGCGAGGTACACGAAGTCCAGGAAGTACTCGGCACGATCCTTCACTGAAGGGAAAGGTGAGGTGTAACTGTGCTTAAGGATCTCTTTGGTAAAAAGCGCAAATTTGCTACAGTCCCCTCGGAAACAATATCGCGTGGAACTCCCCAGGCTGACGGCGCTGTCGAAGCCGTCACAAAAGGCAAGGAAGTTCCCGAGGGACTGATGAATAAGTGTCCGCATTGCGGAACGATTCACTACTCCAAGGACCTGGAGAAGAATCTCCGCGTTTGCAAGGGATGCCAGTTCCATTTTTCGATGTCGGCGCCGGAGCGCATTGCGGCATTGCTTGACGACGGCGTGCTGACCGAAGAATTCGACACGGATTTGGTGACAGCCAACCCGCTTGGCTTCCCAGGCTACCTGGAAAAAGTGGAAAAGGATATGGAAGCGACGAATCTGAAAGAGGCGATCATGACAGGCGAAGGGCTTCTGGATGGGCAGCGCGTCATTATCGGCGTAATGGATTCGCGTTTTCGCATGGCCAGCATGGGCTCGGTCGTCGGTGAAAAAATTACGAGGGCGATCGAACAGGCTGCAGAGCGCAAGCTTCCCTTTATCCTTTTTTCGGCTTCAGGCGGTGCGCGGATGCAGGAAGGCGTGCTCAGTCTGATGCAGATGGCGAAAACAAGCGCGGCATTGGCAAAGCTGGACCGGGAACGCCAGTTGTTCGTGTCTGTCCTGACCAACCCTACTTACGGGGGTGTCTCTGCCAGCTTTGCTTCCCTTGGCGATTACAATATTGCCGAGCCTGGAGCGATGATTGGCTTTGCCGGCAGACGCGTAATTGAGCAGACAATCCGTCAGGAGCTGCCAAAAGACTTTCAAACAGCCGAGTTCTTGCTGAATCACGGGCAACTCGATATGGTTGTGCATCGCAAGGACATGCGCTTGACGCTATCCAAGCTCGTTGAGATGCACACGATTCGGGAGGGAGTATAAAGATGGCGAACGAACTTCCCTTTGAAAAACCATTGGTGGAGTTGCAGGATAAAATCAAGGAATTGCGCAGGTTCACCGAAGAAAAAGGGATTGATTTTTCCGAAGAAGTAGCGCGGTTGGAGCAGAAGGCCAAGGATTTGGCCGAACAGATCTACGGAAGCCTGACGCCGTGGCAGCGCGTACAGCTCGCCCGTCACCCGGAGCGACCCACCACATTGGACTACATTGATCATATTTTTACTGATTTTCTGGAAGTGCACGGTGATCGTTTATTCGGAGACGACCTGGCGATTGTCGGGGGCATTGCCAAGCTGGACGGACGTCCGGTTACCATTGTCGGGCACCAAAAAGGCAAAGATACAAAGGACAACATCAAGCGCAATTTCGGTATGGCCCATCCCGAAGGCTACCGCAAAGCGCTCCGCATCATGCAGCAGGCTGACAAATTTGGCCGTCCGATCATCTGCTTCATCAACACCTCGGGGGCGTATCCGGGGAAAGCGGCGGAGGAGCGGGGGCAAAGCGAAGCGATTGCCCGCAACCTGTTGGAGATGGCGAGATTTCGCGTGCCGATCATCTGTGTCGTGATCGGTGAAGGCGGCAGCGGCGGAGCTTTGGCGATCGGAGTGGGGAACCGCGTCTATATGCTGGAGAATTCCTATTACTCCGTGATCGCACCGGAAAGCGCGGCGGCCATTCTGTGGAGAGATGCCAGTCTGGCGATGCGCGCGGCGGAAACGATGAAGATCACGGCTCCCGACCTGAAGGCACTGGGAGTTATCGAGGACATTATCGAGGAGCCGTTTGGCGGCGCTCACCGCGATGTGATGCTGCAAGCTTCTCTCGTCAAGGCCAAGCTGCTGGAAGGGCTGAAACAGCTAGAACAGCTCAGTCCAGAAGAATTGATACAGGATCGTTACGAGAAATTTAAACAGATCGGTTCTTACGCCTCCCTCTAAAATGGGGGGCGCTTTTTGCTTTTTTCTGTCGATAAAATCTGATACAATCGTATTCGTAACCGGGACTTGTCAGATCTTTCTAAAAGTATAGCACATTGCTCCCGTGAGTGTAACAGATATGTCCTTGTGACTAATACAGCGTGTAAGAAAGGGAATATCGTACATACTGTTTTGGTTTCAAGGCATCCTAATGACGGAAAGAATGGATGAGGTGGTTTCCATGCAGAAAATTGCAGTTTTAACCAGCGGCGGGGATGCACCCGGCATGAACGCAGCCGTGCGCGCAGCAGTCAGGCGAGCCGCGTACCACGGGATTCAAATGTATGGCGTGTATCATGGCTACGAGGGTTTGATGTATGGCGATATACAGGAAATGACGCTGGGCTCGGTCGGTGATATCATCCACCGCGGCGGAACCATCCTCTATTCAGCGCGAAGTGAAGAATTCAAGACCGAAGTCGGGCAGCAAAAAGCGGTGGATCAACTGAACAGACGCGGAATCGAAGGATTGATCGTCATTGGCGGTGACGGTTCCTTCCGGGGGGCCCAGAAAATGTCCGAAAAGGGTGTCAGGACAATCGGTATTCCCGGCACAATCGACAACGATATCCCTTGCACGGACTTCACCATCGGTTTTGATACCGCATTGAATACAGTTGTCGAAGCCATTGACAAGATCAGGGACACAGCCACATCGCATGAGCGTACCTACATCATTGAAGTGATGGGCAGGGATGCCGGAGATATTGCCCTGTGGGCAGGTCTCGCAGCCGGGGCGGAGTCTATTTTGATCCCAGAAGCGGAGAATGATATCGAGGATATCGTAGAGCGGCTCGAATCGGGACACCGCCGCGGGAAAAAACATACGATCATCATCGTGGCAGAAGGCGTAGGCAGCGCGAATTATTACGCTGACGAGATCAAAAGGCTGACTGGCCTGGAGACGCGTGTAACCGTGCTTGGCCATATTCAGCGGGGAGGCTCGCCGACTGCATTTGACCGGATGCTCGCCAGCCGAATGGGAGCTGCAGCGGTCGATCTGCTGATCGAAGGAAAACGGGACCGCATGGTAGGCATTCGCAACAATGTGATCGTCGACGTCGATTTCCAGGAAGCACTTTCACAAAAGCATCAGCTTGACTTATCCATTTATCAATTGGCACGTACGCTCTCCATTTAATCGGGAGCACATAGCTTAGGAGGGACTTCTTGTGTTACGTAAAGCAAAAATCGTTTGTACCATTGGACCTGCCAGCGAATCAGTCGAGACGCTGAAAAAACTGATTCACGCAGGAATGAACGTAGCTCGGCTAAATTTTTCCCACGGCTCGCATGAAGAGCACGCCGCGCGCATCGTGAATATTCGCCGTGCGTGTGAGGAGACAGGCAAACAGGTAGCGATCCTGCTGGATACCAAAGGGCCGGAGATTCGGACAGGCACACTCGGTGTAGACTCTGTCGAGCTGGTCGAAGGGAATCGGATGATCCTGACGACAGAGGAAGTGGCAGGCACAGCCGAACGCGTCTCCATTACATATGCGGAGCTTCCCCGCGACGTAAAGGCTGGAGACACGATCCTGATCGACGACGGCTTGATCGGACTTTTTGTAGAAAAAGTAGAAGGCAACGAAATTGTGTGCGAGATTAAAAACGGCGGTACACTGAAGAGCAAAAAGGGTGTCAATGTGCCCGGCGTCAAGATCAATCTGCCGGGCATTACGGAGAAGGACGCACAGGATATTGTGTTCGGCATCGAGCAAGGCGTAGATTTTATCGCAGCTTCGTTTGTCCGCAAGGCATCGGACATTCTGGAAATCCGCGAGATTTTGGAGCGTCATCATGCCAAAATCGACATCATCGCCAAGATCGAGAACCAGGAAGGCGTAGACAATGTCGATGAAATTCTCGCTGTTGCCGACGGCTTGATGGTGGCGCGCGGCGACCTTGGCGTCGAGATTCCGGCAGAAGAAGTGCCGCTCGTACAGAAACAGCTGATCAAGAAATGCAACGATCTGGGGAAACCGGTGATTACCGCTACCCAAATGCTCGATTCCATGCAGCGGAACCCGCGTCCGACAAGGGCCGAGGCAAGCGATGTGGCGAACGCCATCTTTGACGGCACCGACGCGATCATGCTCTCCGGCGAAACGGCAGCAGGGAAGTATCCGGTCGAGTCTGTGGAGACGATGAACCGGATCGCGGTCAGAGCGGAACAAGAGCTGAACTACCGGGAAATTCTGTTTGCTCACGCGGTGCAAAAACAGGTGACGATCACGGACGCCATCAGCCAGGCGGTGTCAAATGCGGCGCTGGATCTGGACGCGGCAGCGGTGATTACGGCTACCGAGAGCGGACACACTGCCCGAATGGTGTCCAAATATCGTCCGAAGGCCCCGATCGTGGCGGTCACTCCGCATGAGAGCGTCATGCGCCGACTGGCCCTGGTCAACGGTGTGTATCCGGTGCTCGGAACAGTAGCCAATACAACGGATGAGATGCTGGAGCTGTCCGTGCAGAAATCACTGGAGGCCGGCTTCGTTCGCCACGGCGATTTGGTCGTGATTACGGCAGGCGTTCCGGTACGGGAGGTCGGAACCACCAATCTGATGAAAATCCACGTAATTGGCGACATTGTAGCGAAAGGGCAGGGAATCGGCCGCAAAATCGTGAGTGGCAAGGTTGTCGTTGCCCGTTCGGCTGCTGAAGCATTGGAAAAGACCGAAGCGGGGAGCGTTCTCGTGATGATCGGGACAGACTCCGATATGGTGCCTGCATTTGAAAAAGCGGGGGCAGTTATTACGGAAGAGGGAGGACTAACGTCCCATGCCGCAATCGTCGGGTTGAACCTCAACGTACCGGTCATCGTAGGCGTCAAAAAGGTTACGGACTTGCTGAAAGACGGTCAAACCGTGACTGTTGATGCAGAGCGTGGCCACATTTACACCGGACATGCACGCGTACTGTAGGAACTAGGCAAAAGTGTTTTCCATATAATGGGGAGAGGGTGCCGATATGTACCCTCTCTTTGTCGTGCTTGTTGTCTATCTTCCGCTGGTAGTCTATAGGAGAAAAGTATGGTTTGTTCGAGGCAGGAAGTGAGTATTTTGTGTCGCACGCTTGTCCAATTAGGAATATGTTCCTATCGGACGAGGGGTGCCAATCACAATTTTATCTGGTAAAATTGGATTTTCGCCTGCTCTTGATTGTCTGTCAGCAAAAGCTTGTCAAGTCCTGTTTTTTGCGGAAAACACAATATATTGTGTTGTCGAAAAATCTTTCGCACAATATATAGAAAAATCTATTGTGTTTTTGGGGGAAACATAGTTAACTAGAAAGAGAGATTGCAAGACAAGATGTGGGCACAAGCGCGTAGCTACGGACAGGTACATCGGACGTAGTTTGGCTATATCAGAAGGAGGAACCGAAATGCTGGCAACAGAAACAAGAACCCGTTTTCTGCGGGATGATTTCCTGAATCAATACCCGGATTTTCCGTTACATATGAACCCGTTGGGGCAATTTGTCTACTATCGCACCTACTCCCGGTTTATCCCTGAGCTCGGCAGACGCGAGACGTGGAAAGAAACCTGCCGTCGTTCGATCGACTACAATATGAAGCTGGCTTACCAGCATATGATTAAAATCGGACTCACCCCTGATCTGCGTGAATTGGAGACAGAGGCCGAGGGTCTGTTTGACAACATGTTCAACCTGAAGCAATTCCTGTCCGGACGCACACTTTGGGTTGGCGGCGCGGAAAATGGCGTAGCCGATCTGTATCCGCTGGCCAATTTCAACTGCTCCTTCCTGAACATCAAATCCTGGGAAGATTTGTGCGACCTCTTTTACCTGCTGCTGGTGGGAACAGGAGTGGGCTTCAAGTGCACAAAGCAAATGGCTGAAGGCTTGGCTCCGATCCGGACGAATGTCACTCTGCTTTCTTCCGAGTACAAGCCGCTGCCGATGCATCAGCGACTGGAGCGCTCCGAGCTGAAGGTGCTGGGGAACGGATACGCCAAAATTTACGTTGGCGACAGCAAGGAAGGCTGGGTCGAATCGCTCCGCCACTATCTGCATATTTTGACCGACCCTGCATATGAGCAAATTCATACTGTCAAGATTTCCTATAACAGCGTACGGCCAAAAGGCGAGCGCCTGAAGCGTTTTGGCGGAACTGCCAGCGGCCATGAACCGCTTCGCGAAATGTTCGAAGGCATCGACAAGGTGCTGAAAAACCAGATTGACGCTTCCCTTGATCCGATCGAAGTCGACGAGAAAGGCTACGGCAAGATTCGCCCGATCCACGTCCTCGATATCGGCAATCTGATCGGCGCAAACGTTGTTGTGGGCGGCGTTCGCCGTACGGCAGAGATCTTCCTGTTCGACCACGATGACTATGAGTGCCTGTTTGCCAAATACGGCATCAACGGATTCTGGACAGAGCAGCAGATCGCCCATCACCAAAAAGTGGGAGAGCTGCTCGGCGACAAAAAGCCTTCCTGGTTTGACAACATCCAAAAGGTGGGCGACGGCCGTTTCGGTCTGGATCACCGCCGCATGTCCAACAACTCGATCGCGTTCAACCAAATGCCGAGCCGCGAGTTCCTGCATCTCGTATTCACGATGATGCAGCTGGAGGGCGAACCGGGCTTCGTCAATCTGGAGGAAGCCAACCGCCGCCGTCCGAATGCAGAAGGCCTCAATCCTTGCGCCGAAATCCTGCTGGACTCTTACGGCGTGTGCAACCTGACGACTGTCAACCTGGTCCAATTTGTAAAAGAGAGTCCGGACGGCTCCAAATACCTCGATCTGGACGGACTTCTGGATGCACAGCGCAAATCGGCACGTGCCGGCCTGCGCATGACTCTGGTGACGCTCGAATTGCCTCACTGGGATGTCGTTCAACAGCGCGACAGACTGCTGGGAACCTCTCTGACAGGCGTCAAGGATGCGATCGCATCGCTGGGATATACGGAGGAACAAGAAGTCGAGCTGCTCCGCCTGCTCGGCAATGCAGCCCGCGAAGAGGCCGACCGTTATGCATATGAGCTGCGAGTCAACTCGCCGCTGCTGGTGACCACAGTAAAGCCGGAAGGAACGCTCTCCCAGGTAGCTGGAGGCGTGTCCAGCGGTCTGCACTGGTCGCATTCTCCGTACTACATTCGCCGGATTCGGATCAATGCCGAAGATCCGTTGGCAAAAGCGGTTCAGACATTGGGCTGGACGGTTCATCCCGAGGTGGGGACGCCTGGGGAAACCCATGAGGAGCGCATGGCTAATGCCCGTACGCTGGTAATCGATTTCCCGGTTGCTTCCGGTGCGCGCGAGACGAAAAATGAAGTAAACGCCAAACGCCAGTTTGACACCTACTTCCGTTTCCAAAAAGAGTACACGGAGCACAACTCGTCCAACACCATTACCGTCCGTCCAGAGGAGTGGGACGAGGTAGAGGAGATCGTCTACAGCAATTGGGACAACTTCGTCGGGGTATCCTTCCTGCAGCTGGACGGAGGAACCTATCAACTGGCGCCTTACGAAGCGTGCACGAAAGAACAGTACGAAGCGCTCAAGGCGAGCATGAAGCCGTTTGATCCGGCGATTCTGCAAATGTTCGAAAGCGGGGGAGACTCCGATCTTTCGACGGCAGATTCGTGCGAGACAGGGGCTTGCCCGATTCGTTAATCGCATACATGGATATGAAGAAACCGGAGCCAGAACGGCGCAATCGTTCTGCTCCGGTTTTTGCTATTGCGGTGCGGCTGTCGGTTCTTCCATCCGGTAGATCAGCTCATAGGGGGACAGCCGAAACATCTCCAAGCAGATAGAGCCTTTTGTCAGGGCGTCGAGCGTACGGCTGGCCAGTTGGGGACGGGTGATGTATTCATGCAGGTTTTCCTCTGTCAGTTTGACAAAACGGACATCTGTGGTCTCCTCCGATGTCTGCAAGCAGCCCCCGATGGCGACTCCGCGAAAGCCGACAGCGACGATGGCGCTGCTTACGTTGTGATAGACTCCGGTGATGCCCGTGAGCCGGGCTTCGATGCCGGATTCCTCTCTGATTTCCCTGATGACAGCATCCAGCAGACTCTCGCCGACCTCTACCTGTCCGCCGGGCAGCTCCCATGTATCCTGACGATTTCGGGCCTTCACCAGGAGGACCTCGCCGTCGTCGTTCGTGATATAGCCGAAAGCTGCCACGATGTGCTTGGGCGGGTTGTAGGTGCTGGCAGGAATCAGGAAGTCCTGTTTGCATGACAGGTACAACGGTTCGAGGCTGTTGCGCTTTTCTTGAGCCAGGCGATGCAGTTCGTCAGACTTGACAGCGTTCTCGATTCTTTCATACGCTTCCATGCTGTCGTACTCCCAGATGGCAGTCACTTCGTCGCCGCGCTCTGTCGACCATCGTCCGACCAGCCGGGCACCGTGCTTGAGCTGGGCAGGGAGCAGGTATTCTTGGAAAAAAGATTGAAATGCCGCTTGTCTGGCTGGATCAATTTGATAGGTACGTCGGCGGTACAGCATTTGATCCCTTCTCTCTTTTTCTATTTTTTCCAACTGTATGATAGACGCAACAGTGCAAAAACCGTTTCCCGGATGGAGCCGCCGGGTTGGGAAAGAAGCGGAATGACGAATGGGCGACGCCGATAATCGAGTCGGCAAAAGAAGTAGAAAAGGTGTTGTCTGTGATACAATAAGGATAGAAAGGGGCGATCGCGTTGAACTCGACTGTTTATACGCATCGGATACGTGTTCGGTACAGTGAAACGGACCAGATGGGAGTGGTCTACCATGCGAACTACCTCAATTGGTTTGAAGTGGGACGGACTGAATTTATTCGCGAGACTGGCGTGACCTATCGGAGTCTGGAGGAAAAGGGAATCCTTTTGCCCGTTACAGACGTCTCGTTATCGTATAAGCAGCCGGCACGGTACGATGACTGGGTGGAAATCAGGACGCAGCTGGAGGAGCTGTCTATGGTCCGATTGACGTTCGCTTATGAAATATACCGGGTGGCTGACGAACAACTGCTCGTTGCAGGCAAGACCAAGCATGCGTTTACAACGATGGAGATGAAGCCGATCCGGCTGGCCCGCGTGGTGCCGGAGGTATACGCGCTGCTGGAAGAGCGGTGTGCTGGGGGGAAATAGCCATGCTTTTTCGCATATTGCTTGTTCTGTTTATCGTCGTTCCCGCGGTAGAGCTCTGGGGGCTGATCGCGGTCGGAAAGGTGATCGGTCCATGGTATACGATCGCGCTGGTGATTTTGACCGGCTTTGTCGGAGCGTGGCTGGCCAAGCAGCAGGGGCTGCAGGTCATGCGGATGCTCCAGCTGCAGCTCTCCCGAGGCCAAATGCCTACAGAGACCCTGATTGACGGAGCGCTGGTGCTCTCAGGCGGGATTATGCTCTTGATGCCAGGCTTCTTTTCCGATGTTGTCGGAGTCATTTTCCTTGTTCCCTATACACGGATGATTATTCGCCACTTCATAAAAAGATGGCTGTGGTCGCTGATCTCTTCCGGGCGGGTTCATTTCTTCTTCCGGCGCTGACATCATAAAAACAAGCAAAAAAGGAGGCCGTCGCCTCCTTTTTCTTACGTTTCGGTCCCTTTGATGTACCTCCAAATATCGGTAAATACTTTCGCCTTTACAAGCGCGTTGATCAACACCAGGGAAACAGGCCCGATGATGAGGCCGAGAAATCCGAAAATCTGCAAGCCGACGAACAGAGCGACCAGCGTTAGCAGCGGGTCCAATCCGACGTTTTCGGCAACGACCTTTGGCTCGATAATCTGCCGGAATATCAGCACGACTCCGTACAGGATCGACAAGCCGATGACCAGACTGTAGTTCCCTTTGAAAAACAGGTAAATGATCCACGGGATAAATACCGTCCCTGTGCCAAGGTACGGCAGCAGATCAACGAGACCGGTAATCAGTCCGATCGTGACTGCGTATTCGACCCGCAGGATCAAAAGGCCGATGATGACGATGGCAGCTGTCAACGAAATCAACGTAAGCTGGGCTTTGAGGAAGCCGAACAAAGCGGCTTTCAGATCCTTGAAAATCTCGTCAAGCCGGTTGTTGACGCCGTTTGGGAGAAGCTTTCTGAAGCGCTCTTCCCACAGGAAGAAATCCTTGGCAATGAAAAATGCGCCGAGCAAGGAAATCACGAACACTGTCGCCAGGTTCGGCAGCGACACGAGGAAGTTTTTCAAGCCATCGAGAAACTGCACAATGAGCTGCTGTCCAGCTTGCGTAATCGATGTAATTCCCTGTCTGATCGTGTTGTCCAATTTATCCTTGTACGCAAGGTCCAGATGCGAGTAGAACCATTGAATCTGCTCATACAGGCCGGTCAGAAAATCCTGGGAAATCGTCCGCTGCAGGTATTGAGCAAGCTCGTTGGAAAATCCGGGAAGCTTTCTCGCCAATTCTCCAATCTCTACGACTGTCTCGGTGATGACGAGCGTGACGACGCCGCCGGAAATCGCGATTAAAAGAAGGAGGGCGATCGTTACGGACAGCCACCGGGGGAACTTGGCCTTTCTGGTCAAAAACGTCACAGGCCGATGAATGACAAGTGCGATGACTAAGGAGATTAGAAATGGGTACAGTAAAGGTGATGCGAATACAATGAGCTTGAAGCCGAGATAAATGACAAGGCAAACCCATAAAAACCGAATGATTTGAAAGAGGCGTTCAACCCAGTTATGCCGGTTCAATAGTACTCTCCTTTCTATCCACGGAGGAATAGAGAGATGGATTCGTTGTTTTCATAAATGTTTCCAGGCGGCTGTCCCTCCGATCAGCGTGAAAAAACGATCGTGACCGCTTTGTAACTATTATGCAGTATGCTGGTAGGTGCAAGCAAGCTTTGCCATATACACCGGCTTTTTTGCATCTTGTACATTTATCATTCACAAAATCGCAATAATCTTTTATAATTGTGTCGAATTATGGTTGGATTCTTTTTATAACCATGCAGCAGCAGGACCCGTGGGTCTCTCCTCCCTGATATACGCGTTTTTTATAAAAGCGAATGATTATGTAAGCCGATTTGTCAATCATTCATGTGCGGAGGGTGGTCGTAAAAGGAACCACCAGGACAATTTCATATAGCTTAGAGTGGAAAAGGAGAGAGTTACATGACAGCTACTCGCGGACTTGAAGGCGTGGTCGCCGCTCAATCTTCGATCTGTTCGATTGTCGATGGGGTACTTTGCTATGGAGGTATCAACATCGACGAGCTCGCTGAAAACGCTACCTTTGAAGAGGTTGTGTACCTGCTCTGGCATGGAGCCCTACCGAAGCGCGATCAGCTGGATGCTTTGAAAAAGCAACTGGGCGAAAATGCTGCGGTACCGAAAGAGGTAATCGACAGCATTCGCGCCTATCCAAAAGGCGTACACCCGATGGCGGCGTTGCGCACAGCTGTCTCTTCGCTAGCGCTCTACGACGCAGAAGCGCAGGACATGACTCCTGAGGCCAATTACCGGAAATCGATTCGCCTGATGGCTCAAACCCCAACCCTGATCGCAGCGTATGCACGTATGCGCAAGGGACTGGAACCTGTCGCTCCGAATCCGTCTTACGGGATTGCAAAAAACTTCCTGTACATGCTGACTGGTGCAGAGCCTACCGAAACCGCAGAAAAAGCATTTGACGTAGCATTGATTCTGCATGCGGACCACGAGTTCAACGCTTCTACGTTCGCAGCGCGTGTGACTGTAGCGACCTTGACCGATATCTATTCCGGTATCGTTTCGGCGATCGGCACATTGAAGGGCCCTCTGCACGGCGGAGCCAACGAAGCTGTAGCAGCCATGCTGGCAGAAATCGGTTCCATGGACAATGTGGAATCCTACATCCGTCAAAAGCTGGACAACAAGGACAAAATCATGGGCTTCGGACACCGCGTGTACAAAGACGGAGACCCGCGCGCGAAATGGCTGAAGCAAATGTCCAAAGCGCTCACCGCTCAAATCGGACGTCCAGAGCTGTATGAGATGTCCGTCAAGGTGGAAGAAATGGTGACTGGCGAAAAAGGCCTCAAGCCAAACGTCGATTTCTATTCCGCTTCCGTTTACACCGCTCTCGGACTGGAAAGCGATCTGTTCACGCCGATTTTTGCGATTAGCCGAATGTCCGGCTGGACTGCGCATATCATGGAGCAGTACGAAAACAATCGCCTGATCCGTCCGCGCGCCGACTACACTGGACCGGTCAACCAGCACTACGTGCCAATCGACCGCCGCTAATGACCCTTGCTATTCCGATCGTGGAGGAGGCGGCACCATAGCGGGCCCACACTCCTAAGCACCTGCTTGAGAACTACCACCGAGTGTGGTAGTTCTCCTACGTCTGGAAATATTTTTCTACCATTATTTTCCATATACTGGAGGGATTTCTTGTGTTTAAAAACTTGTCGCAGCCAACTTCTGGCCAAAAGATCACAGTAGATAACGGCAAACTGGTAGTACCGAACAACCCGATCATCCCGTTCATCGAAGGGGACGGTACGGGTCCTGATATTTGGAATGCATCTGTTCGCGTGTTGGATGCAGCCGTAGAAAAAGCATACAAAGGCGAAAAGAAAATCGCTTGGTTCGAAGTATTCGCAGGTGAAAAATCCTTCAACCAATACGGCGAGTGGCTGCCTGAGGATACCCTCACTGCTGTTCGCGAATACCTGATCGCAATCAAAGGCCCTCTGACTACACCAGTCGGCGGCGGAATCCGTTCCATCAACGTGGCGCTGCGCCAGGAGCTCGATCTGTACGCTTGCGTACGTCCTGTTCAATACTTCGATGGCGTTCCTTCTCCGGTAAAACATCCTGAATTGACAGATATGGTGATCTTCCGCGAAAACACCGAGGACATCTACGCTGGCGTAGAGTGGGCTGAAGGTACACCGGAAGTGAAAAAAGTAATCGACTTCCTGCAAAACGAAATGGGCGTGAAGAAAATCCGCTTCCCGGAAACATCCGGTATCGGCATCAAGCCTGTTTCCAAAGAAGGTACCGAGCGTCTGGTTCGCGCAGCGATCAACTACGCGATCGACAACAAGCGCAAATCCGTAACCCTCGTACACAAAGGCAACATCATGAAATTCACCGAAGGCGCGTTCAAAAACTGGGGCTATGCAGTAGCTGAAGCCGAATTCGGCGACAAAGTATTCACATGGGCGCAATACGACCGCATCAAAGCAGAAGGCGGCGACGCTGACAAAGCGCAAAAAGAAGCAGAAGCAGCAGGCAAAATCATCGTAAAAGACGTGATTGCCGATGCATTCCTGCAGCAAATCCTGACTCGTCCGGCTGAGTACGACGTAGTAGCTACACTGAACCTGAACGGCGACTACATCTCCGACGCGCTGGCTGCACAAGTAGGCGGTATCGGTATCGCTCCTGGCGCAAACATCAACTACCTGACTGGACACGCAATCTTCGAAGCGACTCACGGTACTGCTCCGAAATATGCCGGTCTGGACAAAGTGAACCCGTCTTCCGTCATCCTCTCCGGCGAAATGATGCTCCGTCACCTGGGCTGGAACGAAGCGGCAGATCTGATCATCAACTCCATGGAAAAAACAATTTCCGCGAAAACCGTAACCTACGATTTCGCACGTCTGATGGAAGGCGCAACCGAGCTGAAATGCTCCGAGTTCGCTGACGCCCTGATCAAAAACATGTAAGTGTAAAGTACCGAGCAAAAAGGCTTTCTGGGACCATTAGCAAACCAACAAAAATCAATGCTATGGAGGCGACCTTATATGGCATTCCAACGCAAAAAAATCGCAGTGATCGGCAGCGGCTTCACTGGTGCAACGACAGCATTCATTCTGGCTCAAAAAGAACTGGGAGATGTCGTGCTGGTAGACATTCCGCAACTGGAAAACCCGACAAAAGGGAAAGCGCTCGATATGATGGAATCTTCTCCGGTCCTCGGTTTTGACTCCAGCATCACGGGCACAGCGGACTATGCGGAAATCAAGGATGCTGACCTTGTCATCATCACGGCTGGGATTGCCCGCAAGCCAGGCATGTCCCGCGACGATCTGGTCAACACCAACGCAGGCATCATGCGCTCCGTTGCAGAGCAAGTGAAAACGCACGCTCCGAACTCCATCGTGTTGGTTCTGTCCAACCCGGTCGATGCGATGACCTACACGTTCTTCAAAACGTCCGGTTTCCCGAAAGAGCGCGTAATCGGCCAATCCGGCGTGCTGGATACAGCCCGTTTCCGCACCTTTGTAGCGATGGAACTGAACGTGTCCGTAGAAGACGTTACCGGCTTTGTATTGGGTGGCCACGGCGACGACATGGTCCCGTTGGTACGCTACTCCTATGCGGGCGGTATACCGCTGGAAACGCTGATTCCAAAGGATCGCCTGGACGCGATCGTCGAGCGTACCCGCAAAGGCGGCGGAGAGATCGTCAACCTGCTGGGCAACGGCTCCGCTTACTATGCGCCGGCTGCTTCTCTCGTTCAAATGGCAGAAGCCATTCTGAAGGACAAAAAACGCATTCTGCCTTCCATCGCTTATCTGGAAGGCGAGTACGGCTACAATGACATCTACCTCGGCGTGCCAACCCTGCTCGGCGGAAAAGGCATCGAGAAAGTCATCGAGCTGGAACTGACTGCGGAAGAAAAAGCCGCCCTCGACAAATCCGCCGACTCCGTGCGCAATGTCATGAAGGTTTTGCAATAACAAAGTCCCGCAATAGCTATTACTAGTGAAAGACGCTCCCAAGGGGGCGTCTTTTGATTTTTCCTGAAAAAAGTTAACAATGATTCATGCCTGCTCATCTTCGAATCGCTTTCACCCTTATGCTTCCTGTATCTGCTAAAAACACCCCCTCCAACCACTATGGCTGTAGAGATGAAACAGGAGAAAACGGCAAAGGTCTTTGGGACACTACCCAGGCACCAAAGCAAAAGCGGAACACGCTTTCAGCGTCCAACTCTGAGAGACATCAATGAACCTGCTGCTTTTGGACGCGGTTCCGCTTTTGCTTTGGCGCCGGACACCCCCCCGCCCCCAGCAAGTGTCCCACCGAACCTGCAGCAGTTTTCTCCTGTTTCATCTCCTCCACCACAGCCCCAACAACATCTTTACAAAAAAATTACTTGTCTTACCTAAGCTGGATTTGGCAGACTGGAACGTGAGAACACTAGAGAAGAGCCGAGGACGGCAGCGTAGGGGGGAAACATAATGACAAAGATTTTAGTGGTAGACGACGAGGCGTCTATCGTCAAATTGCTGCAATTCAACCTGGAAAAAGCCGGTTTTCAAGTAATAACTGCCTGTGACGGAAAGCAGGCCCTGGATATGGCTCGCACGGAGCAGCCTGATTTTATTATTCTCGACTGGATGCTGCCCAAGATGGAAGGCATGGACGTCTGCAAAACATTGCGCCAGGAGCGCAACAACACGCCGATCCTGATGCTGACAGCCAAAGACGATGAACTGGACAAAATCCTTGGTCTCGAGCTGGGGGCGGATGATTACTTGACGAAGCCTTTCAGCCCCAGAGAAGTGATCGCCCGGGTAAAAGCGATTCTTCGCCGTACCCAGACATCTTCCGAGGCGGCGGCCGCCCCGGACGAGGTAGTATTGCAATTTGGGGAAATCAGGATTTATCCGGAAAAATACGAAGTGTTTCGAGGCAGTGAGAAGGTGGAGCTGACGCCAAAGGAATTTGAACTGCTCCATTATCTCGCCAGCCATCACGGCAGAGTCCTGACTCGGGACCAATTGCTGAATGCCGTCTGGAATTACGACTTCATCGGCGACTCGCGGATCGTCGACGTGCATGTCAGCCATTTGCGCGAAAAGCTGGAGGAAGACACGAAAAGTCCCCGTTATATCAAAACCGTTCGCGGCCTAGGCTACAAGCTGGAAGGATGACAGGGGGACTGATTCCTTGACGCGATTTCGGATCAAACTCACCCTCACGATTCTCGGACTGATTTCTCTTGTCTTATTATTGATGGGCATGTATTTTGCCAAGGTTTTGGAGCGTTCCTACCTGGAGACGTTGAGCGAGCTTCTGACCCGCGAATCCAAGCTGGTAGCGCAGGCGGTCCGCCCGGAAGTGCTCAGTGACGAAATTACACTGGCCAAGAGGGTGGAACAGGTGGCTCCGGGAGAAGAGGTGCGGCTTACCTTGATAGACCGTACAGGCCGCGTGCTGTTTGACAATACGTATGAACAGGAGCGAATGGAGAACCACGCCGACCGTCCCGAGTTTTCGGCCGCGCTTCGCGGGGAGACGGGCATAGACAGACATTACAGCGAGACGCTGGGCTACGAAATGATGTATGTCGCGGTTCCGATCGTTGTCGAAGATCAAATTATCGGTGCGGTCCGCTCGGCGATGTCGATGCAGGATATTACCGACACGGTACACAATCTGTGGTACAGCCTGGTGACGGGATTGCTCGTTACCCTGGTGCTCGGCTCGATCGTCGTTTCCCGCATTTCTTACAACATCACGAGGCCGATCGAAGAAATTACGCGGGTAGCGAGAAACATCACGCAGCGCGAGTACGAGAGCCGCGTCAGGATCAAGGCAAAAGATGAGATCGGGCAGTTGGCAACCGCGATCAATTTCATGGCGTCCAGCCTTGAGCAGCAGATGTACGAAATCTCGGAAAATCAGCAGAGACTCTCGGGTGTGCTGACCAATATGACAAGCGGTGTCATTTTTATTTCAGAACAGCGCCGGATTATGCTGGTGAACCCGGCGGTAGAGCGGCTGTTGGGAACCTCGGCCAACGACTTGATCGGGAAGCTCCACATCGAAGCGGGGAAAAGCTTCGGACTAAGCCAGTATATCGACCGCTGTCTGGACCGCGGAGAAAAGTTCCGGCAGGAAGTGCATATTTACTATCCGCAGGAGCGCATCCTTGAGGTCAATTTTGCTCCCTACATCAACTTTAAAGGGGAAGCCAAAGGAGTCGTTGTCGTCCTGCACGACTTTACCGAGGTACGCCGTCTGGAGAAGATGCGGAGCGATTTCGTGGCGAACGTCTCGCATGAGCTGCGGACGCCGATCACATCCATCAAGGGCTTTACGGAAACACTGCTGGACGGAGCGATGCAGGACGAAGAGACGTGCCGCAATTTCCTGCAGATCATCTCTGATGAGAGCGAGAGACTGTATCGGATGATCCGGGACATTCTCGACCTCTCCAAAATCGAGCAGAAGCGAATTTCCTTGAATTTGGTGCAGGTCAATGTTCAGGACCTGATCAGCTCGACCGTTGCGCTCCTGCAAGACCAGGCGCAGCGCAAGCAAATCTCGATCACATTGCCCAAAGCAGAGCCGCGAATCACGCTCACGACCGACAAGGACTGTCTGCAGCAGATTATTTTAAATCTCGTGACCAACGCTGTCGTCTACACGCCGGAGGGCGGGGCTATTACGCTTGAGCTTCGTCAGGACAGCAGGCACGTGCAAATCCAGGTGACAGACACGGGCATCGGCATCCCGGAACAGGATTTGCCGCGGATCTTTGAAAGGTTTTATCGGGTCGATAAAGCGCGCAGCCGCGACTCGGGCGGCACGGGATTGGGCCTTGCCATCGTCAAGCATCTGGTAGAAAGCCTCCACGGGCAAATCACGGTGAAGAGCGTGGAAGGAAAGGGCAGCACCTTTACAGTGACACTGCCGATTGTATGGTAGAGAGCTTTTGAAACATTTACACAAAGATAACACTCCCTTTACTCCCGGTATACATTCCCCTTGTACCATGGTCGTGACAGACAAATGAGGGGGAAACAGGGTATGACGCGACATGCTTTCGAAGAACAGCTTGACGGCTTGCATCGCAAGCTGATGTCGATGGGGACGCTAGTAGAGGAAGCTATTCATAAATCGATCAAAAGCCTGGTCGAGCGTGACGTTCAACTGGCCGAGCAAGTCATCGCCAGCGACCACCTGATCAACGAGCTGGAGCACGAGATCGAGGTCGGCTGCTTTCAGATGATCGCTTTGCAACAGCCGGTCGGCGGAGACCTCCGGCGGCTGGGGACGATGCTCAAGCTGGTGACCGATTTGGAGCGGATGGGCGATCACGCGGTCTCGATTGCGAAGACTACGCGGAGGTTGATGGCCGAGCCGTATGTGAAGCCGCTGATCGATATTCCGTTGATGGCGGATCATGTCAAGGCGATGGTGCGGGACAGCCTGAATGCCTATATCGGGATTGACAAGCAGGCGGCAGAAGAGATTGCGGCCCGCGACGACATTGTCGACAAATTGTTTTCGACGATTTTCCGGGATCTCATCGACGTGATGACCAAGAACGGACAGTCGATCTCGCAGGGCACGCATCTGTTGCTGGTGGCACAGTATCTGGAACGGATCGCGGATCATGTGACCAACATTTGCGAGTGGATTATTTACATGAGCACCGGAAAAATGACCGATCTGAACAATTAGAATAGAAGACTCAGGAAGAAGGCCGCTGACTGCATCGCAGAGCGGCCTTTTTGCTTGCCTGCAAGCTGTTACTGAACGCCGGCACGTCCGTATTGGTACAATCGCCTAATGGGCGGCTGCTGCATACGATATCGGGAAGCTGATTTTGCTTTTAGTTCTACAGGAGGGATTGCCATGAGCGTCAACGAGCGTCATATTTATGCAGGCGGAAATACAGCGAGAGGGTATCGGTCTTTTTTGAACGCGATACTGACCGGGATCGATCGGCGCATTGTTCTTACTGGCGATGCAGAGGGACTCGCCAGCAGGTTAATCGAAAAAATCGGAGAACAGGCGATTCGACTTGGCCAGCGGGTCGAATGGATTCACTCTCCTTTTGTGAATGGAGCCTTTGATGGCGTAGTGATACCGGAGTGGAGTGCAGCAGTAGTTGACGGCGGATACCCGCGCCAGTTCAAGCCCGAGGGACCCGGCTTGATCGAGACCTATGTCAATTTGCAAGATGCTGTGGATAAACAAAAGCTTGCGTCTCATCGCGAAGAAATCGTTACTTTGCTCGAGCGGATCGAGGCAAGCACGCTGGAGGCGCACCAAGCGTTTGCGGAAGCGCTGCGGATTCACGATGAATGGGAGGGTATCTTTATCGCCCACCTCGACCGGGAAAAGGCGAATCAGGTGGGCGACGAAGTGATCCGCCTGTTTTTCGGTGAGGATACAGCGGCGAAGAGAGCCCGAGTCCGACGGATGTATTTGGGAGCAGCCACTTCTGCGGGTCCGAAGGATTTCGTCCCCAACCTGACAGCGGAAGTATCGAAGCGGTATTTGATAAAAGGAAGGCCGGGATCGGGCAAATCCACGATCTTGAAGCGCCTGGTCGCAGAAGCGCAGAGACGGGGATTTGATGCGGAGGTATACCACTGCGGCCTGGACCCGAACAGCCTGGATATGGTGGTCCTGCCGGAACGGGGTCTCGCCATCTTTGACAGTACAGCCCCGCATGAATACTTTCCGGAGCGGGAAACCGATGAGGTCATCGACATGTACGAGAGGGCAATCCAGCCAGGGACGGATGAGCGGTATCAAAGTCAAATCGCCACCTTCCAGAAGCGTTACAAGGAGGCGACGAAAAGAGGCACTGCCTGCTTGAAGGCGGCAGAGGAATGCCGGATCCGCTTGTCTCTGATCTATCAGGAAGCGACAGACGAAAGAAAACTCGCAGAGCTTGAGGCAGCGATCTCCAGCCAACTGGGGTCTGACAGATAGCCTGCTTGAAACTGACAGCCAGTCGGCCAGAGAGGCCGACTGGAGAACGGACCATTCGCATGAAACCCGTTTGACTGCTCATACTATGCCAAGGAGGTGAGCAGCCGGATGGGTTTTTCTTTTGTCATGGCACTGATGCTTCTTGTGCATCCCTTGGACGCAACCGATTTCCTCCGGATCGTCTGGCAGGGAACCCCGATTGCCTATCTGGATCGCGCCGATTACACATTGCCGCTTTCGGGCGTCCCTTTGATAGACGAGGCGAGGCTGGATGAGGTGCGAAAAAGTGTTGCGGCTCAAGTCTATCGGGCACCGGTAGATGCCGCTATCAATGAGCGAGGGCAGATTATCGCTGAACAGAGAGGACAAGCTCTGGATGAAAAGGCCTTTTGGGGCCAGGTGTATGCCTACTTTTACGGAAACGGCCCGGCCCAGATCACCCCTGTCGTGCGCGATGTGCTTCCGCGTGTGGACCGCGCTTTGCTGGAGCAGGTGCGCAAGCGCAGGATCGGTCAATACACGACGTATTTTAATCCGCGAAACCACAATCGCTCTCATAACATACAGCTGGCTACGAAAGCGATTAACAACTATGTCGTTCTGCCGGGAGAAACGTTTTCTTTCAATAAAGTGGTGGGCAAGCGAACGAAAAGCAGAGGCTATCTCGAAGCGCCGATTATCGTCAGAGGAGAACTGTCGGAGGGGATTGGCGGCGGGATTTGCCAGGTTTCTTCGACTCTGTTCAATGCAGTTGACAAAGCTGGCCTACATATCGTGAAAAGGTATTCGCACAGCCGCAACGTGCCGTATGTTCCTCCAGGCAGGGATGCTACCGTAAGCTGGTATGGCCCCGATTTCGTCTTCCAGAACAAATACGCATATCCGATCCTGATCCGTGCTTATTCCGCGAATGGAAGCATGATGGTGACGATTCACTCATTCCCGGAGATTGAATACGAACCGAGAAATGTGCCAAGCGTACAGTTTCAGCTTCCGGAAGAAGAGCCAGCCGGTCCTGTTTCGCATAAGGGTACAACAGTTGTCAGTTCGCAGCTTCCAGTTTAAGACAGCACCTGCTCCAGGGGGCTGTCTTCCTCGTTTTTAAAGAAAAAAATGTTCAACAGAAGACAGTTTTATTCAAATGCAATTCAAAAAAAGGTTGTAATCATAAACGAAAACACGTATAGTATTTCGTGTGATAAAATTTCGTGTGCGAAATAAATTGATCAGAAGGGGGAAGCCATGAACAAGCCAGTGGTCATCCGCGACCTTTTAAAACGCCTGAACAAGACGATCAACATGATTGCTGCCAGAGAATTGGAGAAAGTCGGATTGACCTATCCGCAGTTGATGGTTTTGCGGCATCTTAAAGATGAAATGCTCACCATCGGCCAGATCAGCAAGGCTGTCGATCTGTCTTACAGTACGGTTTCAGGCATCATTGATCGGTTGGAGAGAGAGCAGCTGGTAGAACGTCTAAGAGATGAAAAAGATCGCCGCGTTGTCTGGATTCGCTCGACGGATAAAGTGAGGGAGCAATTCGAAAAACTGCCGATCTTTTCTGAAGCGTACTACAGTACACTGTTTAGCGACTTTTCTGATGCAGAGCTGGGGCAAATCGTTCGCGCCTTGGAGACTCTGATCACCAAACTAGAGAAAGAAAGCTGAGGAGAAACCATGAAGCGAAAAATCATTTTGTATGTCATCTTGCTCCTGGTGGTGGCAGCGGGAGGAGGCATCGGCTATTACTACTGGTATCAAGGCAGTCATTACGTTACTACCGAAGACGCACGAATCAGCGGAGACATTTACCGCGTTATGCCGCGTATTGCCGGAAAGCTCCAGAAGCTTTCCATTGCGGATGGCGATACGGTCGTTGCCGATCAAATCGTAGGGCAACAGGATACGACCAATCTGACGACCAATCTTCTGGAAAATGCTCTTCTTCGCGCACCCATTACAGGTACGGTGATCAAAACGCTGGCAAAGGAAGGGGAGGTTGTTTCCCCGGGTCAATCCATCGCCATGGTCGTTGACGAATCCAAGCTGTACGTTTCTGCCAATGTGGAGGAAACAGAGCTCAACCGGCTGAAACTGGGACAAAAAGTGGACATTGTGCTGGATGCCTATCCGAAAACCAAGCTGCTTGGACACTTGATCGAGATCGGCCAAGCGACAAACTCCACTTTTTCGTTGATGCCTGCTGTTAGCACAAGCGGCAACTTTACCAAAGTCACCCAGCGCATTCCGATCAAAATCGCGATCGACGATACCGCTGGGCTTCATCTGGCCGCCGGACTGAACGCAGAAATCAAAGTGCACGTGAAGGAGATGTAAAAACATGAATAAAGCGAGACAATGGAAGACGCTGGGTACCGTATTGGCAGCCGTTTCGCTGATTGCGGCTGGATGCAGTGAGCCGTCTTCAGCCGGACCATCAGAAAGCGCTCCGGTTGTAAAGGTATGGAAAGCGGACATGGCCGGAACCAGTGCGATCTCCAACGGTAAAATAGCAGCAGCTGATGAAATTCAAGTCGTCTCCAAGCTGTCCGGAAAAGTAGCACAGGTCAATGTAAAAGAAGGCTCTGTCGTAAAAAAAGGCGATATCCTCGTAACGCTGGAGGCGACAGATTACCTGGAGCAAATGAAGCAAGCCGAAGCCGCGATCGCGAGCGCACAAGCGCGGCTGCATGACACCCAGGCAGGAGCGCGGACACAAGAGCTGCAACGCCTGGCAAGCGGTGTGGAGCAGGCAAAAGCTACGCTGCAGGTGGCTGAAAATACAGCCAACCGGATGAAGGCGTTGTTTGACTCGGGCGCGATTTCCCAAGCCGAGTACGAAAAGACTACACTCGATCTGGAAAAGGCAAGGACAGCCCTCGACCAGGCACAGGCCCAATACGATTTGGCCAAGGAGGGACCTACCTCCAATACAATAGCAGCCCTGCAGGCTGAGGTGAGCCGCCTGCAATCCAGCCTGGAGCTGGCGAAAAACACTTATCAAAACACGATGATCCAATCGCCGATTTCCGGTATCGTCGCCAAGAAAAACATCGATCCGGGTGAAATGGCACAGCCGGGCGCGCCGCTCCTCGTACTGGTCAACATGGACCGGGTAAAAGTGGAAGCGAGCGTTCCGCAAGAGCAGATCAACCAGATCAAGGTAGGCGCCCCGGTCGATGTGAAGGTTAACAGTCTTGGCGGAAAGGTGCTGAAGGGAACCGTAGAGTTCGTCAGCCCGATCTCTGACGCCAACAGCAGCTCTTTCCCAATCAAAGTAACGGTAGACAATAAAGACGGCGAGCTGCGCGCCGGCATGCTTGCCGAGGTGTACCTGCCGAATCAGGCAGAAGCATCCAACTCTTGGAAAGTGCCCGCTTCTTCTATCGTAACGAAAGACAATAAACATTACGTTTTCAAAGTAGACCAGGATGTCGTTCATCAGGTGGAAGTCTCTGTAGGAGAAACATCGGGCGAATGGACGAGTGTCACGCAAGGTGTGAACCAAAACGACCGTCTGGTGCTGACACCGACTGATTCATTGGCCGAAGGCAGCAAAGTAATCGTCAACTAGCGGAGGTGATAAAAATGGCGGAAGCAGCGACACAGCAAAAGGACGGCGGGAGTGGCGGAATGTGGATTACACTTCTGGCCATCCTCATGGGGACTTTCGTTGCTATCTTGAACAACAGTCTGATCAACGTCGCCTTGCCAACGCTGGTAAACGTATTCGGTTCAACCACTGATACGATCCAATGGGTATTGACGGGATACATGCTTGCCAACGCCGTTGTCATTCCCATGAGCGGTTCCCTCGGCGACAAATTCGGATACAAACGGGTCTTCCTGATCTCGCTGATCGCGTTTACGGCATCCTCCGTCTTGTGCGCGATGGCCTGGAGCGACACGAGTATGATCGCCTTCCGCATCATTCAAGGTCTGAGCGGGGGGTTGATCATGCCGATCGGGATGTCGATGATTTACATGATCGTCCCCCGGGAAAAAATCGGGATGGCGCTCGGTTTGTTCGGGATCGCTTCGATGGTGGCCCCTGCTGTAGGGCCGACGCTCGGCGGATATTTGATCCAATACCTCAACTGGCATTTTCTGTTCCTGGTCAGCGTCCCTGTGGGCATTTTCGCGATTATCATGAGCAGCGCCCTGTTGAAGGAAACGGAGAAGAAGCCTGATCTGAAGTTTGATTACCCGGGAGCGATTCTGTCGATCATCGCTTTTGGGACCCTGCTTCTGGCGCTCAGCAAAGGCCAGTCGGAAGGATGGAGCTCCTTCTTCATTGTCAGCCTGTTTTTCATCGCTTTTTCCAGTCTGGCTCTGTTCGTATGGGTGGAGCTTGGCAAGGAGCAGCCACTGCTTGATCTGAGTCTGTTTAAAATACCGGTGTTTACGCTCAGCGTGATCACTTCAAGCTTCGTCATGATGGGGATGATGGGCGGGATCTTCATGATGCCGATCTTCCTGCAAAACATCCAGGGCATGTCGGCGATGGATTCAGGCTTGCTGCTCATGCCCCAATCAATCGCGATGGCCATCATGATGCCGATCAGCGGGAAGCTGTTTGACAAATACGGAATCGGTCCGATTGCCCTGGTAGGTTTGACAGTCATGGGGATCACGACATTTGAGCTGCACAATCTGGAGGCGGATACGCCGCACCATTGGCTCAATACGATCCTGACGATTCGCGGTCTGGGAATCGGATTGTGCATGATGACGCTGTCAACCGTAGGGATGAACGCCGTCCCCCGGATGATCGTAGGGAAAGCCTCGTCCTTGTCCAACGTGATCCGGCAGGTGATGAGCTCCTTCGGGATCGCGCTCTTGACGATGGTCATGACGACTCGGACGAACTTCCACTCTGCGACGATTTCCGAAAGCATTACCATCACATCTACGGCAGCTGCTGACTTTATCAGAGGCTTGACCGGCATGTTTACCCAGGCGGGCGTAGATGCGGCAACAGCGCAAGGCGGAGCCAGCTCCGTGCTGATGGGGATGATCATAAAGGAAGCAACCGTGCGCGGCATTGCCGACGCGATGCTGATTTCATCCATCCCCATTTTCTGCTCGATTCCGCTGATTTACTTCCTGCACAAAAAGCCGAAGAAACAAGGCGCCGCGGAAGAAAAGCAAAAAGCGGCAGCGTAATGGCTGGCATATTTCAAGAAGCGAGAGGTTGTTCTCAAAGCGTTTTTTCGTTTTGGGGACGCCTCTTTTTTTGTTCTTCTGCACCTCTTGGGCGTCTTTTATAACAAAAAAATATATTGTGATATTATATTTTTTAGATATAATGGAGGCAGATCAATCGATTAAGGAGGCCATAAGCTTGACCGAATTGTTCATACTAGGCGAATTGACGGGATCTCCGATGCATGGGTATTTGCTGCACACGATTTTGAACGGGATTATCGGACCTACGAGAAAAATCAGCTGGGGGGTGCTGTATCCGCTTATTCATAGCCTGGTTGCAGATGGGCTGATCGAGCAGGTCCCCGATGAACAGCAGGAAGGTGTCCGGCAGGGAAGAGGAAAGAAGAAAAAAATGTACAGAATAACGGAGGATGGCAGACGCCGCTTTTTTCAGCTAATGGAAGAACCGATTCCATACTCGCCGGATTATGAGTTGCATTTTTATACCAAGTTTTCAAATTTTGACATGATCAGCAGAGAACTGCAGTTCTTGATTTTGCACCAGTACAAGGATTACCTGCGGTTTGAGATCCGCCATGAAGAAGAACGGGTGGAGAATGTGAGCAAAGACGAAATGATGCCCGATGCGGAACGACACTACAATTTGATCTGGTTCCGGCATAGGTTGGACAAACTCCGTTTTGACGAAGAGTGGGTTCTACAATTAATCAATAACCTTCGTATGGAGGGGATTGAGCGTTAGTGAATGTATAGTGGTGGCGACGACGCAAATAGGTTGCGCCTGGAGCTGTGTACTTCATGATGAAAGGTGATGACTATGGCACGCGTTTTGTTCATCAACGGAGGTTCGGAAGGACATATCAATCCAACCCTCGGCGTTGTTCAAGAACTTATCCGTCGAGGCGAAGAAGTGGTTTACTTTACAGCGGAACAATATCGTGATCGCGTAGAGCCAACGGGCGCAGAGGTGATCACGTTCGATGGAAACAAATTTGTAGAAGCGTTCCTTGCCGGGGGACGAAATCCTTGGGCCCGAGTGGGCGGGCTATTGCGCACCGCCGACATCGTCATTCCCAGTCTCCTTACTCAAACAAAAGGAGACCATTTTGATTACCTCATTCATGACTCGATGTTCGGCTGTGGGCGTTTGCTTGCACAAATACTCGACCTGCCGGCAATCAGCTCATGTAGCAGTTTTGCAATGCAGCAAGATAGCTTTGACCGTCTGCAAGATAGCCTTTCACGCAAATTTCCAGAGAACGATATTAGACGTTCGCAACAGGAGTATCAAGAGCTGCGGAGTCATGTGCAAGCGAAATACAATGTGCAAGTTGGTTCTGCCTATGAGATTTTCTGCAATCCCGCGCCAATGACTATCATTTATACGTCGAAGCTTTTTCAACCGGATAAAGAACAATTCGACGAGACATACAACTTTGTTGGACCGTCTATCGTGCCCCGCCCACACGATCAATTTGACTTCTCCCCGATAAATACAGAACACCTGATTTATATTTCACTTGGCACCGTAATCAATCGAGCCGTGGATTTTTACAAACTTTGTTTTGCGGCCTTCGCCGAAACGAAGTACACCGTGATCCTGTCTGTTGGCAGACAAACCGATCTATTGGATTTGGGAGACATTCCGGCAAATTTTATTGTTCAGAGCTACGTGCCGCAGCTCGAAATACTGCAGCGCGCCAAATTGTTTGTCACGCATGGCGGCATGAACAGCACGAGTGAAGGCCTTTATTACGGTGTGCCGCTGATTGTCCTTCCACAAAGTGCTGACCAGCCTTATTTGGCTCGAAGGGTAGCTGAACTCGGGGCAGGCATCCACCTAAATCCAGAAGGCTTAACCGCAGGAGATCTCAGAGAGGCGGCGGAACGGGTGTTTAAGGATGCGTCCATGCGAAAGGTATGTGCAGAAATTGGCGATTCGTTCCGAGCTGCGGGTGGGTATCGTCGAGCCGTCGAGGAAATCTTCGCGTACAAACGAAGAGCAGGATTACATCATTAATGAAAGATTTGTATAGGCTACGCTGGTACTACCCCTTGCTGTGGCCGGAAATAGGGTTAGGGCATTTTCCTGTCGCCTGTGCTTCCCAAGGTTTGCCTTGTGGAAAGAAAGGTGCCGAAAGCAGAAAATTGTGTTTTAATTATCATGATAAAAGATTTTGACTTGTACTTCATAAAAAGGGAGATGCATGACCTATGGCCCTACAGCTTGAGGTTTCATTAGCCACTGAAAAAAAGGAAAAGCCCGATTTCAACAAGCTGGGCTTTGGCCAGATTTTCACCGATCACATGTTTGTAATGGACTATAGCGAAGGGAAGGGCTGGCATGATCCGCGTATCGTGCCGTATGCACCGCTCACGCTTGATCCGGCAGCCATGGTGTTTCACTACGGCCAGTCCGTTTTCGAAGGGTTAAAAGCGTATCGGACCCGGGAAAACAACATCCTTCTGTTCCGTCCGGACAAAAACATGCACAGAATGAATGTGTCCAACGAGCGCATCGACATGCCGCAGATCGATGAAGCTTTCGTCCTGGAGGCATTGCGGGAACTGATCAAGATTGACCAGGACTGGATTCCGTCCGCGCCGGGCACTTCTCTATACATCCGTCCGTTCATGATTGCCACAGAGCCGTATTTGGGTGTCCGTCCTTCTCATTCCTACAAGCTCGTCATCATCCTCTCGCCGGTAGGGGCTTACTACGCTGGAGGCATGAAGCCTGTTAAAATCCACGTAGAAAGCAAGTACGTGCGGGCTGTCAGAGGCGGGACCGGGAACGCCAAAACAGCAGGCAACTACGCGGCCAGCTTGAAGGCGCAGTCCGAAGCCAAGGTTCTGGGCTACGAGCAAGTACTGTGGCTGGACGGCGTCGAAGGCAAGTACATTGAAGAAGTCGGCGCGATGAACGTCTTCTTCAAAGTCAAAGGGGAAATCTGGACGCCCGCATTAAACGGCAGCATTCTCGACGGCGTAACGAGAAATTCCGTACTCCAGCTGCTCTGGGATTGGGGACTTCCCGTTCATGAAAAGCGCATCTCCATGGAGGAGCTGCAGCAGGCACACGCCAACGGCGAACTGGAAGAAGCATTCGGAACCGGTACCGCCGCTGTTATTTCCCCGATCGGAGAATTGAACTGGAACCAGCATCAAATGTTCATCAACGGTCAGGAAGTCGGCGAGCTGACGATGAAGCTGTACGACACGCTGACAGGCATTCAGTACGGCGAGGTTGAGGACAAGTTCGGTTGGACAGTGAAGGTTTTATAAAAAGAAGAAACACGGATTTGATCAATGGAATCTAGTGAAAAGCCGATGGCACGGAAGCTCCATTTACTGGACTTTTGTGCCTTCTTTTTTCATGTATGGAATGGAAATCCTGGGGCTAGAAAGAAGAATAGTCTTACTGAACGCTGCCAGTTGAGTGGCAGTGGAGGAGAAAGCAGATGAAAATCGGTGTCGTATCAGATACTCACCTCCCCAAACGGGGACACACGCTCCCAAAGCCGCTAATCGAAGGACTGCGCGGAGTGGAGCTCATTATCCATGCCGGCGACTGGAATACCCTCCAGGTTTACGAGGAGCTAAGCGAGATCGCCCACGTCGTCGGAGTATGGGGCAATACAGACGATGATCAAGTCAAAGCCCGGCTGAACCGGGTAGAAATCGTGGAAGCAAAAGGAAAGCGGATCGGCGTCGTCCACGGGGACGGAAAAGGAAAGACGACCCCGCAAAGGGCCGTCGATACATTCTCCGGTCAAACGGTCGATCTGATTATTTTCGGCCACTCCCACATTCCGCTATGGGAAGAGAGGAACGGCATCCTGCTGTTCAACCCCGGTTCTCCGACAGACAAGCGAAAACAGCCGCTCTATACGTATGGCATCGTGGAAATCGGGGCTGAAATAACGGCCAGGCATGAAGCTTACGAACAAAAGTAGGCAGCGGTCAAGCGATCAGGAAAACACCTTGATGATCCAGTACACGATACGGCCGACGATGTAGCCGAGAAAGATCGTCCAGCCGATCTTGGCCCAGACGCTTAACCCTTTGACGTACTCACGCAAGCTTTTTCGGCGGGGAGGCAGTTGGTTCACCGGATTCCACTCCTTTGGATGTTTGATTGTTGCGGATAAACAGGTAGATACCGGCCAGAATGATCAGACCGCCGACATACTGCGGCATGGTGACGACCTCTCCGAGGATAAAATAAGCGAGAATGGCAGTTCCGATCGGCTCGCCGAGAATGCCCATGGAGATCGTCGTCGTGTTCAGCCACTTGATGATCCAGTTCAGGATCGAGTGGCCAAGCAAGGTAGGGAACAGCGCCAGGCAGAAGAACCAGCCCCAATTCGCTGCAGAATAGCCCGTGAGCGAATACCCGAATGCCAGATCGTACGCCACCAGGATGACGCTCGTGATCGAGTAGACGACCAATGTATAGCTGAAGGAAGAAAGGTATTGGCGAATATACTGGGCGATCAGCCAGTAGCCGGTAACAGTAGCGGCTCCGGCCAAAGCGAGGATGTCTCCCCACAGGGCCATGCCCCCGACGCGAAAGTCGCCCCAGCCGATGACGAAGCTGCCGGCGATGGCGAGCAGGCCGCCTGTCAGCGCGAGCGGGCGCAGCTTTTCCCCAAAGAAGAAGTACCCGCCGATAAAGGCGAACAGCGGCTGCAAGGTTACCAGGACAGTCGAGCTGGCTACGGATGTATAGTTGAGCGATTCGAACCAGAGCAAAAAATGGCTGGCCAAAAATGCGCCGGACAGTGCGCAAAGCAACCACTGCTTTCGCGGCATTCGCACAATTTCCGCTATGGCTCCCCGATTCCAGAACAGCAGCGGAAGGGTCAAGACGACCGAGAAAACGAGTCGGTAGGTCGCAATGATCGGCGAAGGCGCGTCAGACAGCTTGACGAAAATGGCAGATGTCGATATCGCTAAAACTCCGAAAAATAAGGCCAAATACGGAGGAAATAAAGGCTTGTCTAACGGCTTGTTCATGGGAAGCACCTCTTGTCATAATCGCTCGCATGAATCTTATTGTACCTGCCTTGCGGAAAATTCACAATCGTTGTACGATGCCAGATCAAGGATAGAATGGCCGGGTGAGAGGCAATTCTAACACTATGAGAAAACGATGGCTGTTTTTGATGCTGAGCGCTTTCCTTCTTTTGCTGCCGGAGCCCGCTGCCGCAGTGCCGCTAACCAATGTCCAGGTCTTGATCGATGTGGGGCACGGAGGTGTGGATTCGGGAACATCTCACGGCACGATTTTCGAAAAAGAGATTAATCTGGAGGTGGGCAAACGCTTATATCGGATTTTGACCGAACAGGGGTACAGAGCAGTCCTCAATCGGGATCGGGACGTTGCCTTGAGCGATGAAAATCAATGGTTGAACAATCCCTCCAGACATATCCGCGATTTGGCCCAACGACGACAGTTGGCCAAAGAGATCAGGCCACAGCTGATGATCAGTCTGCATGTCAATTGGTCTTCCGACGGCAGAAGACGGGGACCGGTGGTCATTTACCAGCAAAATGAACAAAGCTACTGGCTCGCCTCCCTGCTTCAGGATGCGATGAATCAGATGGCGAAGACAAACAGCCGACCCGTAAAGGGAAGGACGTACTATCTGCTTCGCCACGACTATTGTCCGACTGTCATTGTGGAGATGGGGTTCATTAGCAATTACGCTGACCGCACCATGCTGACCAATCCCGAGCAGCAGGAAAAGCTGGCCCGGGTGATCAGCGACGCTGTTGGCGAATACCTACTCCTGACGGGCGAGCTCGCCGGAGATGGCAGCCGTGCATCAATGGGAGAGCAAAAGCGCACCTGGTGGGAACGTTTATGGCATCCCGTTCGAAATTAACATGGAAATCGTTACAAACGACGCCTCCTTCTGTATCCGCGGTATGTACTCGGACAGGACGGAGGCCGTCTTTTTTCCCGGAGGCCCTACGTGGCCGATCGCAATATGCACAGGTCCGGCTTTGCTGTCGATCCGTTTGCACAGCCGCTCCATCTGCCGGGTGATGTGCGACAAGGTGTAGACGTCATCCAGAAATATTCCGTTTTCCAGATAAGGAACGCCCAGCTCCTTTGCGATCTTTTGCGCCACGCTGCGTGCCGTGGTTTTGCTGTCCAGGTAAATGAGGCCGCGTTCCTTGCAAACCTGCAGGACAATTCGCATCACGCGCTCGTCTGCGGTCGCCTTGGAGCCCATGTGATTATTCATGCCGATTGCATGAGGAACGTCGTCAATCGCATTTTCCACACGCTTGCGAATCTCCTCGTTGCTCATTTTCGTGGTAATCCCTCCTGGCCCCATCCAGGACGCCTTTCCTTTCATCGGCTCCATGGGCAAATGGACAAACACATCATGCCCCTTTTCATGGGCAAGCTCCGCGTCCCGCTTGGTGCTCGGCAGAAAGGGCATGACAGCCACCGTCAAAGGCACGGGCAAAGCCAGGATCTCTTCTGTTCCCTCCATGTTGTTGCCAAAGTCATCGATGACAAACGCGACCTGATTGGCTTTTGGCCCAGAAACCGGCTTGAGCGGGGGACGTTCAATGACATCCTGAGCACTTGTCGTTCCCGCCAACATACTGATGGACACGATCATGCTTGCAATCGTGAACGCGAGTGTTTTTTGCAGGCTTCCCCGTTTATCGAGTGTCATGTGCATCGCCAGCCTTTCTTTTTCCTCTTAGTGTGTGTCAGCCAGCCGCCGATTACCCGACTTGCTTGGCAACACCTGAGCTTTGCCGTTATCCGACCCCTATGGTAAGATGAAGGATAGCGAAAAAAGTGAGAGGGTGCGGACAAAATGAGCCATTTGGTGTTGATAGACGGGAACAGTATCGCCAACCGGGCGTTTTACGCTTTGCCGCTTTTGTCCACATCAGCGGGATTGCACACAAATGCGGTACTGGGCTTTACCACCATGCTGCTCAAGGTGCTGGACGAAATGAAGCCGACCCATGTGCTGGTTGCGTTTGATGCGGGCAAGGTGGTGTTTCGCCACAGCGAGTTTGCCGAGTACAAGGGTGGCCGGAGCAAAACGCCTCCGGAATTGTCGGAGCAGTTCCCGCTGATACGCGAGCTGCTGGACGCATTTTCGATCCAGCGGTTTGAGCTGGAAGGGTATGAAGCGGATGACATCATCGGCACCCTGACGCTCCGAGCGGACGAAAACAATTGGAAAACGACGGTTATCACCGGGGACAAGGACATGCTGCAGCTTGTTTCCGACAACGTCTCGGTCGCCTTGACGCGCAAAGGCGTGAGCGAGATCGAGATGTACACACCACAGGAAATCTCCGAGAAATACGGCCTGAAGCCGCTGCAGATCATCGATCTGAAGGGACTGATGGGGGACAGCTCGGACAACATACCGGGCGTGCCCGGGGTGGGTGAAAAAACAGCGCTGAAGCTGCTGCACGAATACGGTTCGGTCGAATCGGTGCTGGAGAATATTGATAAGGTGTCGGGCAAAAAGCTGCAAGAAAACCTGCGGGAAAACGTCGACAAGGCAAAGCTGAGCAAGGCGTTGGCAACGATCATGCGCGACGCTCCGGTGGAAGTGGATGTGGAAGAGACCGCCTACGCCGGCTATACAGCCGATTCGGTTATTGAATTCTTTAAAAAAATGGAGTTCAAATCCCTTTTGTCCAAAGTAAAAGGAACAAGCAATGCGGTTGAGGGCGAGCAGCGGGATGCCGCTCCGTTTGCCTTCGATGTGGTCTACAGCGGGGATGCGGAACGCTTTGAGGACAAGCTGACCTCGCCGATGGCGGTCTGCGTGGAGATGGACGGAGAAAATTACCACCGAGCGCCGATTTTGGGCTTCGGTCTTGCTGCAAAAGGCGTTTCGCTCTACATTCCTTTTGATGTAGCCAAGGAATGGTCCGCTTTCCGCCAGTGGCTGGCAGATGAAACGAAGGAAAAGTGGGTATTTGACGGGAAGCGCGACACGGTCGGATTGGCATGGCACGGACTGGACATGGCCGGCATCGGCTTTGACATTTATTTGGCTTCTTACCTGCTCAATGCGGCAGAGAGCAGTCCGCAGGTGTCGGATATTGCCGTTCACTATGCGGATATGCGGGTAATGCCGGACGAAGAGGTCTACGGCAAAGGAGCAAAGCGGCTCGTCCCGGAAACGGATGTACTGAGCGAACACGTGGCATTGAAGGCTGCCGCCATGTACCAGAGCGTACCGAAGATCAAAGAAGAGATGGGCGCAAGCAAGCTGGATGAATTGCTTGACCAGATGGAAGGACCGCTCAGCCTCGTTTTGGCCACGATGGAAAAACAGGGGGTCAAGGTAAACGAGCAGCGGCTGCAGCAAATGGGTGAAGAACTGGACGCCCAGCTGGAGAAGCTGACCGGACAAATCTATGAATTGGCCGGCACGTCTTTTAATATCAACTCGCCGAAGCAGCTGGGGGAAATCCTGTTCGACAAGCTGGCCCTTCCGGTGTTGAAAAAAACAAAGACGGGGCCGTCCACCAGCGCCGACGTTTTGGAAAAACTGGCCCCTTACCATCCGATCATTGAGTCGATCCTTCACTTCCGTCAGCTCGGCAAGCTGCGCTCGACGTATATCGAAGGGCTGACAAAGGAAATCCATCCAGGCACGGGCAAGGTTCACACCATTTTCAACCAGGCGACGACAGCGACTGGCCGCTTGTCCAGTACGGACCCCAACCTGCAGAACATCCCGATCCGTCTGGAGGAAGGACGGAAAATACGGGAGGCGTTTATCCCGTCCGAGGAAGGATGGTTCATGCTGGCGGCGGACTACTCCCAGATCGAGCTGCGGGTGCTGGCTCACATCTCGGGGGATGAGAATCTGATCGACGCTTTCCAAAAAGGAATGGACATTCACACGCGGACGGCGATGGATGTGTTTGACGTTTCCGAGGACGAGGTCACTTCTCTCATGCGGCGCCAAGCAAAGGCCGTCAACTTCGGTATTGTTTACGGCATCAGCGACTACGGCTTGTCTCAGAATTTGAATATTACCCGCAAAGAAGCCGGAGAGTTTATCGAGCGTTACTTCGCCGTTTTCTCCGGGGTCAAGCGATACATGGAAGACATCGTCAAGCAGGCCAAGGAAGACGGGTTCGTCACGACGCTGCTGAATCGCAGACGGTATCTCCCGGACATCAAGAGCAGCAACTTCAACCTGCGTTCCTTTGCAGAGCGGACAGCGATGAACACGCCGATCCAGGGTACGGCGGCTGACATTATCAAGCTGGCGATGATCCGCATGCAGGAGAGCTTGCAGGAAAAAGGCCTGAAGAGCCGCATGCTGCTTCAGGTGCATGACGAACTGATTTTTGAAGTGCCGACAGAGGAATTGGACATCATGCAGCAGCTCGTCCCCGATGTGATGGAAAACGCCCTGAAGCTGGAGGTTCCGCTGAAGGTGGATGTCAACTACGGGCGAAGCTGGTACGAAGCCAAGTAACGAGCAAGGAACGAACAAGGAACGAGGCGGAAGTGCCCAGGGCAACTGCAAGCCGGCAAGCCGAGGCCACTGCTGACACGGCAAGCCGGGTTCACTGCATAAGAGACAAGCTGTGCTTTTGCTTTGCGCAGGCATGACAAACAGACAACAGGAGGAGGGAGAGCCATGCCGGAATTGCCAGAGGTGGAGACGGTGGTGCGTACGCTGCGCCAACTCGTCTTGGGAAAAACAATCGGGAGCGTCAGCGTACTGCTGCCGCGAATCATCCGCAGACCGGACGATATGGAAGAGTTCAAAGCGATGCTCGTCGGGCAGACGATCCATGAGATCAAGCGTCGCGCCAAATTTATCCAGTTCATACTGGATCGGGACGTGCTGATCTCTCACCTGCGGATGGAGGGGCGCTACGGTCTTTACCGCTCGGATGAGCCCGTCGAAAAACATACACATGTGATCTTCCATTTTACCGATGGAACAGAGCTGCGGTATCGCGACGTCCGGCAGTTCGGGACGATGGATCTCTTTCCGCTCGGCAAGGAGACCGTAGAAGGTCCGCTTGCCAAGCTCGGTGTCGAGCCATTGGCAGAGGAGTTTACGCCAGAGGTGCTGCGCAGTCTGCTCAAGGGGCGGACAACAAAAATCAAGCCGCTTCTGCTGAACCAGGAATGTATCGTCGGTTTGGGGAATATTTATGTGGACGAGTCCCTCTTTCGGGCGCGGATACATCCCGAGCGTCCCGCCGGAAAGCTGACCGCCCAGCAGGTAGCGAAGCTGCACGAGGCGATTGTAGCCACGCTCTCCGAAGCTGTCGAGCAAGGAGGCAGTTCGGTCAAGTCTTACGTAAACGGACAAGGCGAGATGGGCATGTTCCAGCAATCGCTACTGGTTTACGGACGCAAGGGAGAGCCATGCGTAAACTGCGGTACGGAAATCATCCGCTTTGTCGTTGGCGGAAGGGGGACGCATATTTGTCCCGCTTGTCAAAAGACGGCGGTCACGCGAAAAAAAGGGGCTCAGCAGCCAAAAGGAGGGTGAGCGGATGATTCTTGGACTGACAGGAGGCATAGCCACTGGAAAAAGCACGGTTACGGCTATGCTTCGGGAGCAAGGAATACCTGTCATCGATGCGGATCAAATTGCCCGTGAAGTGGTTGAGCTGGGCAAACCGGCTTATGAAGCCATTGTTCGCCACTTCGGAAAAGAGATTTTGCTCCCAGGGGGACAGATCGATCGAAAAAAGCTGGGGGAAATTGTTTTCTCGGATGAAGCGGAGCGTCAAAAGCTGAATGCGATCGTTCACCCTGAAGTCCGCCGCGTCATGCGCGAGGAGGCGGAGGCAGCGGAGAAAAACGGCGCCAAGATTGTGTTTATGGACATTCCGCTGCTTTTTGAAAGCAAGCTGCAGCATATGGTGGACAAGATTGTCGTCGTCTACGCCCCCGCCCATCTGCAATTGGCCCGGATGATGGAACGCGACGAATTTGAGGAAGAACAGGCGCAAAAGCGTTTGCGTGCGCAATTGCCGATTGAGCAAAAACGGGCTGATGCTGACTTTGTCATCGACAATACCGGTTCACGGGAAGAGACCGAGAAACAAGTAATCCAGCTGCTGGGCCGGTTAAAGGCGGAAACGGCTCCATGAAAAGGAGCAAGCGAGCGGCAGTCTTTCTGTTTTTTTTGATGGCTGTTTTCTTCCTGATCAATTCACCGATTGTCTGGAAATGGATGTACCCGATCAAATACCAAAAGGAGATCCTGGAGGCGTCCAGCCGCTATCAGGTAGACCCGTACCTGATCTTGGCAGTGATCCGCTCCGAAAGCGGTTTTGAGACGGACAGAGTATCGAGGAAGGGCGCCATCGGACTGATGCAGGTGATGCCTGATACGGCGGAGTGGATCGCGGAACAAGCCGGTCTGGGGCCAGCGGATGAAAAGTATTTGTACGACCCGGTGACAAATATCAACATGGGCACGTGGTATCTCTCTTTTTTGGAGAAGCGGTATGAGGGAGACGTCGTGAAAGTGATCGCAGCCTACAATGCCGGACCGGGCAAGGTGAGCAGCTGGCTCATGCGGGAACAGTGGGACGGCAAGCGTGAGACGATCGAAGACATTCCGTTCGGGGAAACACGCCAGTACGTCCAGCGAGTCCTTTACTACCATGATCGATATCGGAGCATCTATACGGATCAATTGCAATAAGCCGCTCTCTTGTCAAAAGGAGAAGCGGCTTTTGCTTTTTGTCTCAAACGGAGGTTTAGCGAAATCGAGCGCGATCGATTATACTTAGTGTACTTTTACGAAACTGGGAAAGTAGGTATCGTATGCACAGGATCGGAGTCGTCGGGCCGCAGCCATCTGTGGAACGGATGATTGATATGGGCAAGGCATTTGAGAAGGACATGCGTTTTTATCCCTATCCCTACGAGAGGTTTCAAGAAACGCGCGAGCTGGTGAAGGCCAACGATCATCAGGTGGATGTATGGCTGTTCTCGGGGAAGCTGTCGTATATGATCGCCAGACAGGAGCTTGGCAGTGCGGAAAATATGGTGCATGTCCAGCATACGGAAGCGAGTCTCTACAAATGTTTTTTGATGATGGCAAAAGAACAGGGAAGATTTCTGGAGCGGGTCAGCATTGACGAGCTGGAAAAGACGCAGCTGGATTATGCGCTGCAGCAGCTGGAGATGGAGCATCGCGACGTTTACCTGAAAATTTACGACGTAGATACCAATCCGGAGGAGCTGCTCGACTTTCATTTGCAGATGTGGAGAGAAGGCAAAACGGACGGGGCCATCACCTGTTTCGAAGGGATTTACAGAGGTCTGAAAGCGGCGGGAGTGCCGGTTTACTGGTTTACCCCGACACGACTGGAGATTTTGCAAACGTTTCGGATCGTGGCCGAAAAAGTGCGGACCCTGTATTTCAAGGATACGCAGATCGGGGTCGAAATCATCGAGATCGAGCATTTTGACAGGGTCGCGGAGAAAGCGAAAAGCCCCTATCACCTGCAGCATCTGGAGCTGCGCCTGAAGGAAGCGCTGCTGCATTTGTGCGAAAAGCTCAACGGTTCGCTTTTGGAAAAAGGGAATGGACGCTACGTTGTGTTCAGCTCCCGGGGAGCGATTGAACGGGAGATTGACATTTTGCGTGAGACGATCAGGCAGTTGTCGCTCGTCTCGGAGTCGATGGTAGCGGTCGGCGTCGGATTTGGGGAGACGGTGTTTACAGCGGAAGTCAACGCTCGCCGCGCGATTGGGCAGTCAAAGGAAAAAGCCGAGCGGGGAATTGTCATCGTCCAGGAGGATGGCACCGTGATCGAAGCGGCTGGCCTGGAATCGGAGCTTGCGTATTCATACCGCATGCAGGACCAAGAGTTTCTGGAAAAGCTGAAGAAGGGAAATATCAGCGTCAGAACGTACAACAAGATCGAGGCATTGATCCGGAGAATGGGGTGGAGCGAGTTTACGACCAAGGATCTCGCACTGCACCTCCATCTGGACGAGCGGAATGCACGGAGAATTGTCGCATATTTATGCGAAGTGGACCTCGCGGAATGCATAGGCGAAGAATCAGTATCCACACGCGGAAGGCCGAGCAAAATCTATCGATTGAAATAAATGAACAAGCACCTGTCTCTTGTACCGCCCAAATAAAAAGGGCGGTTATTTTTTTCGTCATATGGAAAAAAATTCGTACATGATTTATATTTATTCAGTATTATGTTTTTTTAATCGAGGTGAAAAAAGTGTTGAAATACTCAAAGTATTCCTTATAATACTTATATCAGGGTATTTACCCTTAAATAACCCTAAAATTGATCGCTTGATGCCGGAAAGGAATGTTTCTATGAAAAAAGTACTTATCGTTCTGTTGTCTCTGCTTTTGGTCGTACTTGCCGCCGGGTGTTCTGGGGAAACTGCTGCACCGGGTCAGCAGGTCCCTTCCACCCTTGACCGGGTGAAAGAGAAAAAGAAGCTGGTCATCGGTACCGGTGTCGCCTATCTGCCGTTTGAAATGAAAGACAAGGATGGGAACTTTGTCGGCTATGACATCGACATGGGGAATGCCATCGGGAAGGCGCTGGGCGTAGAGGTAGAATTCAAGCAAATGAAATTCAGCGGGTTGATTCCGGCCCTGCAGACAGGTGACATCGATATGGCCATTGCCGCCATGACGATCCGCGGCGACCGCGCGCTGTCTGTCAGCTTCTCGGACCCTTACTATTCCACCGGACAAATCATCATGGTACCGAAAGCGGACAACGTGACAAAATCCTGGCAGGACCTCGATCAGCCAGGCAAAAAAATCGCCGTATCGCAAGGCACGACAGGAGCCCTTTTGGCTAAGCAAATTTTCAAGCAAGCCCAGGTCATGGACTTTGAAAACGTCGCTTCCGCTGCGCTGGCGCTGAATCAGGGACAAGCAGACGGGGTCGTGACAGAAGAAGTGGTGGTTCGCGAATACGAAGCGCAAAAAGACTACAGCGTCAAAGGCATCTATGACCTGATCTCTGCGGAAAATCTGGGGATTGCCGTTCAACTGAATGATTTTGCCACCTTGCAATGGCTGAATACATTCCTGGCTGCCTACAAAAACAGCCCGGAAGACAAGGCATCCATCGATAAATGGTTTAACTCTAGCGATTGGAGAAGCAATGTGGAGCAGAAGAAATAGGAGCACGGGTTTGTCCTCGCCGGGAAGAGCCGATCGTCTGGTTCTTCCCGCCTCTGTCTTATCAAGAAAAAATGTTGCAAGTGGGAGGGTGAGCATGTGAATTACCAGATGGACTGGAGCGTCATCACCGATAATTTCGACATTTTCATGGAAGGATTATTGGTTACCTTGAAAATCTCCGCGCTGTCGCTTGCGATCAGCATACCGATCGGGATCATAGCCGGTTTGTGCCGGATCTCCCGCAATCGTGTCCTCTCGTTTTTGGCGGCAAGCTATGTAGAGGTCATCCGGGGGATTCCGCTGTTGGTGCTGCTTCTGTGGATTTTCTTTGTTCTCGGCAAATTTATGAAGCTTGGATCGTTTTGGTCGGCGGTTATCGGTCTTGCGGTGTTCTCCGGCGCCTTCGTGGCGGAAATTGTACGGGCTGGAATTCAGTCTGTGCCGCGAGGGCAGATGGAAGCGGCCCGGTCTTCGGGGATGAATTACTTTCAGGCGATGAAGCTGATCATTTTGCCGCAGGCCTTGCGAAAGGTGCTGCCGCCGCTCGCTTCCCAATTCATCATCCTGATCAAAGATTCGTCGCTTGCCTCTGTCATCGCCGTCGTCGATCTCAGTCTAGTCGGACACAATCTGGTTGCGACGACATTCCGCGTACTGGAGGTATGGACGTTTATCGCCGCGGTGTACTTCGTCATTACATTCAGCCTTTCGCAGATCATTCGTTACTTTGAGCGGAAGTACCGCGTGCTGGAATAACTTTTGACAAGGAGAAGGAGGACTGCTTCATGATTTCCATCCGGAACGTCTCCAAAAGCTACGGGCAGGTAAAGGTCCTGCACGATATTGATCTGGAGATTCCGCAGTCGCAGGTGTTTGCCCTGATCGGACCGAGCGGAGCGGGGAAAAGTACGCTGATCCGCACGATCAATGCCCTGGAGGATATCCAGGAAGGGGAAATTTTGATCGACGGCGTCTCTGTCCATGACAAAAAAACGGATATCAACAAGCTTCGGGCCAACATCGGATTCGTCTTTCAGTCGTTCAACCTGTATCCGCATTTGACGGCTCTCGAGAATGTCACGATCGCTCCGGTCAATGTGAAAAACGCCAATAAAAAGGAAGCGGAAGAAAAAGGAAAAGAACTGCTGGCTTCTCTCGGGCTGGGTGACAAATTCGCCTCCTATCCGGGCCAGCTGTCGGGCGGGCAGCAGCAGCGCGTGGCGATTGCCAGAGCGCTGGCGATGGACCCGAAGGTCATGCTGTTCGACGAGCCCACATCGGCGCTCGATCCGGAAATGGTCAAGGAAGTGCTGGATGCCATCCGCAAGCTGGCATCGACGGGTATGACGATGGCCGTCGTGACCCACGAGATGGGCTTTGCCAAGGAAATATGCAATCAAATCGTCTTTATGGCGGAAGGAAAGATTGTTGAAGTGGCGGAGCCAAAGGAATTTTTCAGCAACCCGAAAACGGACCGGGCGCAAGACTTCCTGGCGAAGGTGCTCAACCACTGATCGATTGAACCAAAAGGAGAGAAGCAGGATGAAACTATGGGGCGGACGTTTTACCAAGCCGACGGACAAGCTGGTCGAGGAATTTACCGCTTCGATCGGCTTTGACCAAAAGATGGCGGCAGATGATATCCGTGGCTCGCTGGCCCATGTCAAGATGCTGGGCGCTTGCGGCATTATACCGCAGGAGGACGCTGACACGATCTCTGAAGGGCTGCGGGGCATTCTCCAGGATGTCCGGGAAGGACGGTTTGTGTTCTCCGTCGAAAACGAAGACGTCCACATGAACATTGAAAAAAAACTGATCGAACGGATTGGTCCCGTGGGCGGCAAGCTGCATACCGGCCGATCCAGGAACGACCAGGTGGCGACAGATATTCACCTCTATCTGCGCCGTGAAACGAAACAGATCATCGCGCTGGTGACAGAGCTGCTGCAAGCCTTGACGGATTCAGCGAGGGAGCATCAGGACGTGATTATTCCCGGCTACACTCATCTGCAGCGGGCCCAGCCAGTGCTCCTGGCCCATCACCTGCTCGCGTATTTCGGCATGTTTGCCCGCGATGCGGAAAGGCTGCAGGATGCGCTCAAACGGATTGACATCCTGCCGCTGGGAGCCGGGGCATTGGCCGGCACGACGTTTCCGATCGACCGGGAGCTCGTCGCCAAAGAACTGGGCTTTGCACGCATGTACGACAACTCGATGGATGCCGTGAGCGACAGGGATTTCGTCCTGGAATTCCTCGGAGCTTCCTCCATTTTGATGATGCACCTGTCCCGCTTCTGCGAAGAGATGGTGCTCTGGTCGTCCACCGAATTCGGCTTCGTCGAGCTGGACGACGCGTACTGCACAGGCTCCTCGATCATGCCGCAGAAGAAAAATCCCGATGTGGCCGAGCTCTTGCGCGGAAAAACCGGCAGAGTGTACGGCAATCTGTTCGGCCTTTTGACCGTGCTCAAAGGATTGCCGCTCACCTACAACAAGGATCTGCAGGAAGACAAGGAAGGCATGTTTGACACCGTAGAGACGGTAAAAGGAGCACTGGCCCTGTTCGCGGGGATGGTCCGCACGATGGAAGTCCGCCGGGAGCGGCTCGCGCAGGCAGTCAAGGAGGATTTCTCCAACGCGACAGACCTCGCAGACTACCTGGTGCGAAAAGGCATGCCGTTCCGCCAGGCGCACGAGGTGATCGGAAAGCTGGTCTTGTATTGCATCACCCAGGGCAAATTCCTCGCCGACCTCACACTGGAGGAGTACCAGGAGCACAGCCCGCATTTTGAGCAGGACGTGTATGCAGCCATCGACGTGAGGACAGTGGTCGACGCCCGCGACGTCTTCGGCGGCACCGGCAGCAAGCGCGTGCAAGCGGCCATCGAGCGTGCCGACAAAGCCATCTCCGAGCTAAAGGACTGGGTGGACGAGGCCATGAAAGTCGAGCCGCTGGACTAAGCGGCGAAGAATTTTGAAACAATGAAAAAGAACAATGCAAAACACGGGTCGCCTACACAGGGGCCCGTGTTTTTTTATAAGCGATAACTTTTAACTTTTAATTTTAAGCACTCGACTGAATAAAATACGAGAGCTCAAGCGGTCAGGATTGCTGGCCAAGCGGCTTTCTTGCTTGCTGACAGTATTCACTGTCAGGAAATCTCCTGCAGAGCAATGCTATCCGGCAAACTCACGATTGCCGCCTACTATAGTTCACGTTATAAACTGCTTCTGTTTAGGACAAACCTTCTCCCCGCTTCATTCTTTGAGAAATGGGGTGATCATCTTTTAGTTCCAGCAAATCCCACAGGTTCCCGTACAGATCCTTAAATACCGCAACCATTCCATATGGTTGCTCTTTGGGTTCTCTCACAAATTCGATACCTCTGGAAACCATTTCATGATAATCTCTCCAAAAATCATCTGTATGCAAGAAGAGAAAAACTCTGCCGCCTGTCTGATTTCCGACAAAGGGCTCTTGTTCAGGCTTGGATGCCCTTGCAAGCAACAACGTCGTGCCAGCCGAACCGGGGGGAGATACTACGACCCACCGCTTATCTTGCTCTGGTTGGTAGATGTCCTCTACTAATGTGAAATTCAGCTTTTTCGTATAAAACTCGATTGCCTCATCATAATCCTTCACAACGAGAGCGATATGAACGATTGACTGTACCATATTTTGAACGCCTCCAATTATTTTGACTTGCTTCAATCATACTTGCGAGCACATCCAAATGAATAGTTGAAGTATCTATGAAAGTAATTATCACATATCGTTTCCTATCCAACACCTGATCTTCCAATAAACAATAGTAGATTCTTTTTTTTTTGACTTTATCTTCTGCAATCGTGGAATCAACTGATAAGCGTCCCCAAACATAGCTGCCGTTGGCGAATCACCGCCAGCCAAATCCAGTTATTTGAGCAAACAGCAAACCACCATGATTCGCTCTCAAAAAAAGACGGCCAAAGAAAAAAGCTGTAGAGATGAAAAAGGGAGAAAACAGCGAAGGTCTTTGGGACACTATCCAGGCCGACTTCCAAAAGCGAAACACGTTTTTAGCGTCCAACCTCTGAGTTGCCCCCTGAATATACTGCTTTTGGACGCGGTTTCGCTTTTGGAAGCCGGCCGGACAGAGTAGCTTCCATGCAGTGTCCCACCGAACCTTGAGCCGTTTTCTCCCTTTTTCATCTCCTCCACTAAAGCCCCTCAATGAGTTTTTATAGGCCTCTCCAAATAGCCAAAAGCAGGCAAAAATCAGGCCGAAGAGAGGCCCGAAACCAGGGAACGTCAGGACAAATCAGCGGAAATTCAGGACAATCGCATCAGGCAAATCGTCCAAATATTTATTTTTCAGTAAAACACATTGATAATTGTGTCATACTTATTATAATAAGAGTAACGGATAAGTGTAACTCAATAAGGGAAGGGGTTTCTAAATATGACTATCAAAATAGGTATTAATGGTTTCGGCCGAATTGGGCGCATGGTATTTCGCCGCGCCGTTCAGGACCCCAACATCGAAATCGTCGCTATCAACGCAAGCTATCCGCCCGAAACACTCGCACACCTGTTGAAATACGACACCATTCATGGACGGTTTAACCATAAAGTGGAAGTACAAGACAACAAAATCATCGTAGACGGAAAACCGACCGTTGTCCTTTCTGACCGCGATCCGCTCAAGCTGCCTTGGGGAGAGCTCGGCGTGGAAATCGTGGTGGAAGCAACCGGAAAGTTCAAGGACCGCGAAGGGGCAGGCAAGCATCTTGCGAGCGGTGCGAAAAAAGTAGTGATCACAGCTCCCGCCAAAGAAGAAGACGCAACCATCGTTATGGGGGTCAACCACGATATTTACGATCATGAGAAGCACCACATCGTCTCCAACGCATCCTGCACGACCAACTGTCTGGCACCGGTTGCCAAGGTGCTGCATGAGGCATTTGGCATCGAGCAGGGCCTGATGACGACTGTACACTCCATCACCAACGACCAGGTAAACATCGACAATCCGCATAAAGACTTGCGCCGGGCTCGTGCAGCTGGCGAATCGATCATTCCTACAACGACTGGTGCAGCTCGTGCCGTAGGAAAAGTATTGCCAGAATTGAACGGCAAGCTGAACGGTTTTGCATTGCGCGTACCGACGCCAAACGTTTCCGTGGTCGATCTGGTGATCAATACCAAAAAGCAAGTTACTGTAGAGGAAGTAAACCGCGTGTTGCGTGAAGCGGCGGACGGCAGCATGAAGGGGTACATCGAATTTTGCGATGAGCCGCTCGTGTCCAGCGACTTCAACGGCAATGACCACTCTTCTATTATCGACGGTCTTTCCACTCTCGTAATGGGCACCAACCAAGTCAAAGTAATCGCCTGGTATGACAACGAGTGGGGCTACTCCTGCCGCGTAGTCGATTTGGTTCGCCACGTCTCCGAAGACCACAATCAGGCTCGCCAAGAGGCAAAGGCAGCAGTCGCAGCGAAGTAATGCAGAAGCTTAGAGAATGGAAACACAGAATCAATGAGCGGAATGAAACAATAAATTGCGAAAACCCCCAACTGCTTGGGGGTTTCAGGTTGCAGACAAACTCCCTCGCTGAACGAACAGCAGAGGGAGTTTGTTTAATAATTTGATGAAAATACCGAAGGTGTTTTGATCGTTCACCTTTTGGCGACCTGATTTCCATAGCCAGGTCGCCATTTTTTTCAAGTTCATGGCAGCGAAAACAAGCATCGCCTGCATCGTGACCTTCTCCAGTCCTCGTAAGGTCGTCCAACGCATGCCATGCTTTTCCTTCATATCAGCGAATACACGTTCAATCGTTTCTTTCCGTTTGCTATAGATTTGTTTGTTTTCCTCGGTATGCCGGAGGTGGTCTACCTCTTCGAGGTAATCAGCCCAGATGTGGCGACTCACTCTCTTTGTGTAGTCTTTACTTTCCGTGCATTGTTTCAAGAACGGACAACTTCGGCAAACTTGAGAATTTGATCGATAGATACGGTACCCATCCTTGTTTGTTGTCTCATATGTTAAGATTTGCTCGTTCGGGCAGATGTAGCAGTCGAAATATTCATCATACACATATTCGTGCTTTTTAAAAAAACCTTCTTTGGTGCGTGGTCTTGTGTAGGGCATAACGGGGCGAATCTGGTCATCAAGGAGTGTTTTACTGATGTAAGGCGTCTTGTATCCCGAGTCCACTGCCACAGCTTGAGGCTGTGCAAACGTCTTTCGCACTTGATTCAAAACATCCTCAAAAACCTGACTGTCATGCACATTGCCTGGCGTTACCTTGGCACCAAGCACAAATCCATTTCGATCACATGCTGTATGAAAACTATAAGCAAATACACGTTCCTTTTCCCCTTTTACAAACAATCCGCAATCCGGGTCAGTTGTGCTGACTTTCACCTCCTTCTTCGAAGTTTCTGTCTTTTTTTCAAGGGGCTTCTTTCCATGTGCAATACGATCCTGATTGATTTCTTCGTCCAGCAGCTCTTGATATTTCTTCGCTTGTTCTTCAACGATTTCTTTCACGTATTTATGCTTATTCGCACTGGCTTTTACATGCGTAGCATCAATGAAAAGCACATCAGGCTTCACGAATCCATGATGAACCGCCTCCTCCAATATTCGAAGGAAGATCGACTCGAAGAGTTGAGTATCCCGAAAACGGCGAACATAGTTCTTGCCTAGGGTCGTGAAATGGGGAATGGGCTGACTGAAATCATAGCCAATAAACCACCGATAGGCAACATTGGTTTCGATCTCTTTAATCGTTTGTCGCATGGAACGAATTCCAAAAATATATTGGATGAAAGCAATTTTAACTAAGACTACAGGGTCAACACTGGGTCTGCCATTGTCATGACAGTAGAGGCTTTCCACCAAGTCATAGATGAACGAAAAGTCGATTGCATTTTCAATTTTTCTTACGAGATGATCTTCTGGCACCAACTCATCTAGCGAGAATGCAGATATCTGATAACGCCCTTCGGCCTCTTGCTTATTAAGCATAATGCCACCTCTAAAAAATAACTTTTGAAAACGTAACATGTTCTATATTCAACAAAAAAGCCTGCAGACCCTGTTCCTTACGGAACTTTGTCTACAGGCTGAAACCCCCAACTGCTTGGGGGTTTTTTGTGTACCATACTTACGCTCCCGTTACAAAAGCCACGCACAAAAAAGACGCAGATACAATTTCTGCGTCCTGTCTTCGAAATCACAACTCCTGGCAGAGGGAATTCCCAAGTAATGGAATTACGTCGTCTTGCTCTCCGACAATCCTCCGAGGGAGAAGAGCTGATCGTCCTCAAATCCGACGATAAACAGCTTGATATTCGTCTTCAGATCCAGATCATAGCTTGCCCGCACGTCATTCCCGCGCCCGTCCTTCAGGATTCGGACGGTCGGACGATGGCAGTACTCCGGATCGACGCGGCAGACGACGCCTACCTCGCCCGTGTTGAGCACCACGCTGCTTCCGATCGGAAAAATCGCGATGTGGCTGCGGAAGGCATTGATCAGCCGATGTTCAAACAAATGGCCGCCTGAGCCGAGGAGATATTCGAGAGCATCCTGCGGCATGTAGCGCTTGCGCCATGGACGCGGAGAAGTAAGCGAGTCGTAAATATCGCAAATGCCAACAATTTGTGCATATTCGTGAATATTCTTACCCTTTAGGCCCTGTGGATATCCGCTGCCGTCCAGACGTTCGTGGTGCTGCAGGCAGACGTGCGCAGAGAGAAGTGAAATATCGTGCTGTTTGCGCAATATATTGAATCCCAGAATGCAGTGCTGTTTGGCAGCTTCCATTTCTTCCTGATTCCAGCGCTCGGTCTTTTTCAGCATCTCGGCGGGCAATTCCACCTTGCCAATATCGTGCAGCATTGCCCCAATCCCGAGCTCCATCAACTGATTGCGATTGTAGCCAAGCGACATTCCCACGGCGGTAGACAGCACCGCGACATTGACGGAATGATGGTACAGAGATGGGGAGTGAGTAGATATATTGGCCAGATGCATGACGATTTGTCTGTTTTGCATCAGGTCGTCCAAGATGGAGCCGAATGCTTGTTGAAAGTGCAGCCCCATTTCCTTGAGCGAAATTTTGCGGGCCAATTTATTGGAATTGGTGATCTGTTTGACGGTTTTCTCAATGGTTTCGACAGCAACCTGACGGGTCTCCGGACGAATGACATCCTCCACCACAATATCGGCCGTGCGCGGATCGTCTATGTACAGAGAGTCAATACCGGATCGCTGCAATCCCTGGATCAGGCGATCGGTAAGCGTCATTCCAACGCCGAGCAAAACCTTGCCGTCTTCCGTAAAGATCGTGCGTCCCACTTTCATCCCGGGTTGCACATGTCTGATTGAAACTAATCTCATACGAATCCCTCCAGCTTGTACCATTATTGTACTCCAATAGTCAGGTGCATGAAATAGGTAGAAGGATTGACTTGACTTTGGCTGTCAAATTGAGGGACACTATTAAAAGTATTGACAGTATTGGAGTTGATTTCGGATGCGATGTCCGTTTTGCGAGTATAACGGGACTAGAGTCCTAGATTCCCGCCCTTTTAACAATAACAAGTCAATCCGACGTCGACGCGAATGTGAAGAATGCGAGCGCCGTTTCACCACGTTTGAAGTGGTCGAGGAAACACCGCTGCTGATCATTAAAAAGGATGGAACACGAGAAGAGTTTAGCCGGGAGAAGGTACTGCGCGGGTTGGTCCGGGCATGCGAGAAACGGCCTGTCACGCTCGAAGTCTTGGAAAATGTGGTAAATGAGATTGAAAGAGAGCTCCGCAGCTGCGGTCAAGCCGAAATACCAAGCAAGGATGTCGGGGAGAAGGTCATGGAGCGTTTGTACCATGTGGATGAAGTGGCATATGTCCGCTTCGCCTCGGTCTACCGCCAGTTCAAAGACATCAATGTTTTCATGAAAGAACTGGAGGAGCTGCTGTCCCAGGCTCGCGGCAACACGGAATCATAAAAAGCCACTGCGGTCACCATAAATTTTTCTGGGTACTTAGTCTCAGGCGACAGGCGCTTCAGCCTCCGCCTTTTTTGGCATACAGACGAAAGGCAGCCCATATTCGACGGACCGAGACGGCATGCTTTGCAGCCGCTTCGGCTCCCGGCTTCCAGTCACTCTCGTATCTATCACCAGTCAGACATGCTATAATAGGAGAACCAGAATGGACAGGAAGGAACAAGATACATGCGCCGTCTCGTTTGGAACGAACTGATGCCCAAAGATCGTTGCGTGGTCCGAATGATGAGACCTCTCAGCTTCGCCGAGCTGGGCTACGTCACGCAGCTATATTTGCCGATCATCGGTTCAGATTCGTTTTCCCTCTATCAACTGCTCGTTCACGAGGTGCAGGAGGTAAGCGGGGCCGCAGCTGAAAGCACACACCGCAATCTGATGCTGATGAGCGGACTTACACTGGATCGACTGCTCTTGGCCCGTGAGCGGCTGGAAGCACTCGGCCTCGTCACAGTCCGGCGCAGGGAAAACCTGCAGCGAGACTACTTTTACGAGTACATGGTGAAGCCTCCGCTGACACCGAATGAATTTTTTGCGGATTACGTATTGTCGCTCATGTTGTTAAACAAGATTGAAAATATTCGTTACCAGCAGCTCAGACAAAAATATGCGGATCACTTGGGAGCGGCTTTGGATCAGGAATATACGATCACCGAAGATGTGACCAAGGATTTTCACGAAGTGTTTCAATCATTGAAAGCTTCCGAGCTGGAAGTGCATCGGGGCTCGGAGCGGGAGCAGTTCCTCTCGGAGATGGAAAAGAGCTATCCTCCCGCACCGATGCAGGCCGGGTTTGAGCCTGCCGTGGACCATCCGCTCAGCCTGTCTTCGCTGCGTCACTACCTTCCGGACAACGCCAAGTCCGACAAGGTGTTTTCCAAAGAAGGCGTCGAGGTTCTGTACAGGCTGCAACATTTCTACCAGTTGGACAGTTGGGGACTGGGCCAGGAGCTCAGAGACTGGACGCTGTACAAGCCGGACGGCTCGCTGGACAGCGAGGTGCTCCGCAAACGGCTGATTCAACGCTATACCGACGACAAGCTCGTGCGGATAGCGCCGAGCGCGGTTCCCGGTGAAGAGGAATGGGGGCCGGGCCAGCTTCCTCAGCCAGGCAGCGAAATGTTCGTCCGGGTCTGCCGCCAGCTCTCTCCGCTGACGCTGCTTGAAAAGGTCGTCGGAGGCCGCGTGAGCAAAGTATTTCTGGAGCGGGCGGAGAGCCTGCTGTTCAACGACGGGATGACGGTCGAGGTGGTCAATGCGCTGCTGCTCCATACGCTCAGCAGCATGCAGATGGAGCTGCCAAAGGCTTACATGGAGACAATCCGCGACAGCTGGAAGGCAAAGCGGATTACGACAGTGGACGAAGCCGTCCGCCAGATACTGGAGCGGGCCGACCAAAAGGCTCAGCATGCGGAGAAAACAAGACAAACAAAAACGGGCAAGGATACACCGGTCCGCCGAAATGGCCGCGCCGTTTTGCAGGACAAGCTGCCTGCCTCGGTAGAATGGCAGCTTTCCCAGGAGCAGCAGCGGGAACAAAGCGATCAGGAGACGCCACAAGCAAAGCCGGAGCGGGTCAAGACGATCGAGGATGATCCGGAACTGAAAAAGATGCTCGAATCCCTCAGGAAGCGGCAGAGAGGAGTGTAAAAGGCAGATGGAATCAATCGGTGAATTTATGCAAGAGCTGGCCAAGCGGACGCCTCGGCAGCTACTGACGCCTGACCAGCAGCTGGACAAAATGTTCCGTTCATCCGGGTACCTCCAGGCGTTTCAGCAGGCGCATCCCGAGCTTGGCCGCGATGACTATCTCAAAGCGCTCTCCAGCGTCTATACCGCTGTAAAGGAGCAATACTGGTGCGAGCGCTGCCCAGGGCTGGAGAAATGCCCGAACCTGGTCAAGGGACACAGGAGCAAACTCGAAGTAACTCAAGGTTCCATCGTCAGTCCGATTACGCCTTGTGAAAAGCAGCAAGTGTACGAGGAAGACCAGCGCCGCCGCCGGCTGATGCGCAGCTACTATATTTCCGAAGAGACGATGCAGGCCAGCTTTGAAAAACTGGAGCTGGATGCGGAGAATCGGGCCGCTGTCGCAGCGGGGATATTATTCAGCGAGCGGGCAGGAACAGGGGAAAAGCTGAAAGGCTTGTACCTGCACGGACCGTTTGGAGTCGGAAAAAGCTACCTGATGGGGGCGATTGCCCGCGAGCTTTCCGAACGGAACGTGCCTTCGCTGATGGTCTATGTGCCGGATTTCATCCGGGAGATGAAAGACTCGCTGGCTGACCATTCCCATTCGGCGAAGCTGGAGGTCTTGAAGGAAGTGCCCGTGCTCATCCTCGATGACATCGGGGCGGAAAACCTGACGCCATGGGTGAGAGACGAGATTATCGGCGTCATCTTGAACCATCGCGTCAACAATCACCTGCCTACCTTGTTTACTTCCAACTACTCGCTGGAAGAGCTGGAGGAGCACATGTCCATCTCCAACGGCAACCGGATCGAACGAACAAAGGCGGCTCGCGTCATGGAGCGAATCCGCCATTATGTCGATGTATATCCGATTATGCGAAAAAACCAGCGGATCGAAGGAAAATAGTCAAAACGGATGAGAGAGGTGCCATTTGGTGAGAGCCAGCACCTCTCTTGCTTTATGGTAAGGGCCGTACAGGACGTGGGATTTCACTCCGACGGGCGAAGCGTCTATTTCCATCGACTCGGCCATGTCGACCGCTCGCGCCAGGTGGTAATCGTGACTGACCACGAGAGCTTGCGACAGCCCGTGCTGCTGCATGATTTCCTTGCTGAAAAGCAGGTTTTCGTAGGTGTCCCGGGCTTGATGCTCCATGAAGATCCGATCCTCGGGCACCCCCTGTTCAACCAGATAGTTCCGCATGACGGCAGCTTCCGTGGACGTTTTCCCTTCGCCAAGCCCCCCCGTAACCAAGAGGTATGGTACATACCCCTCCCGATAAAGCTCCACCGCCTGGTCCAGCCGCTCCCGCAGTCCCGGACTCGGACGGTCACCCCAGACGCCTGCACCGAGAACGATCGCCACATCCGCCTTTCGCGGCACAGCCTCCTGAATCGTGCGCTCGATTTTCCACAAAAGATATCCGGACCAGCAGCCCAAGATCACGATACAGGCAGCGAGGATTCGAAATATTCGCTGCTTTCGGCTCTTGCTGGGCTTTATGCGGGATGGATTCATTCGAACTGACCTTCCATCGTTATTTCCTGTTTGTACATTCATTTTTCCTCAAGCTCCTGTATCAATTATGTAGAATCGGCTGGACCAAAAGAATCGTCCGAACCAATGAAAAATGCCCAGCCCGCCCCGACGGCTGCTTTTTTTGCGGAAAAGGGTGCCTCCTGCGGACGCGGTACACGTTCGGTACTTCGGCACACGCTCGGAGCTGTATGGCTGCAGTCGGACCACAAGACACGTCATGGATTTGGTCGAGCAGCTTTTCAAGTATTAATGACGATTCTAGCTTGAAAAGCGTTACGGGAGCGCATGTTTTTCCGGGGAGTTTTTCCAAAGGCGGTTCCTTGACACTATTCAGACACATTTTGGACACAATTAAAACGCAAGGCTCATGTAAAATTATTCCCTGGTGCCGATAACCATAAAAGGGACTTCAAAATACCAACGGGGGAGGAAAGTCATGAACTGGAGAAAACTGTTACTTGGGTTTCTCGCTCTGCTGCTCATATGTGGAGGCGGAACCGTGGGGACAGCATTGGCAGCGGATGAAATCTCACGTCTGGTCCTGTCCAAAAACGAATTAGCGATGGAGACCGGAGACACGATCTCGCTGTCAGTAACTGCGGTATATGTCTCAGGGAAGACAGAGGATGTCACGATAAAGACGGAATGGAATAGTGAAAACACAGGCGTAGCCACTGTCTACGCAGGAACGGTTACAGCCAAAGCGGTAGGGACATCTGTCATTACAGGTTCTTACATGGGAAAACAAGCGGTGGCTACAGCCACGGTCACCCAAAAGCTGAAAGCCTTGACAGTGGACAAGCAGTCGGTCGATATCAGGAAGGATAAATCCCAACAGTTGAAATTGACCGCTTCCTATAGTGATGGCAAAACGGAAGAGGTAACAGAAAAAGCGGACTGGGCGATCGACAATACATCGGTAGCCACTGTGACCAACGGACTGATCAAAGGTCATGGCTCGGGTACGGCTACGGTAACAGCCAAGTTCGGACGCCTGACCGTCGCCATCCCGGTCAGCGTGGAAATTGTCCGTCGTTTGGAGCCGGAAAAAACGCAAATTTCCTTGCTGAATGGCAAATTTGAAACGATTAAATTGACCGCCTTGTACCCGGATGGCTCGGTCGAAGAAGACGTCGCCGGTGTCGCAGAATGGTCCAGCGACAACGAAGCGGTAGCGGATGCGATCAAGGGGAAAATCACCGCATACGGGCCGGGTACAGCGGTCGTTACGGCCAAGTACGGTACAAAAACAGCTACTATCAAGGTAGATGTTGACTCGACTCGTACGCTGACAGTGAACAAGCAGGATCTGTTCATGCACGTTGGCGACGAGGAAACGCTTGAGCTCACGGCTCTCTACGCAGATGGCAACAAGGATACGGTAACAGAAACAGCGGAATGGAGCTCCGACAAGCCTGAGGTCGCTTCTGTCAGCAAAGGAAAAATCATTGCCCACGCATCAGGCGAAGCGGTCATTACTGCCAAATACGCAGAAAAAAGCGTGCAAATCCGGGTGGATGTAGAGGTGCCCCGCTATCTCGATCCGAAGCCTGCATACTTGCCAATGCGCTCTGGAAGCTCTGAGAAAATTACGCTGGAAGCAACCTTTGTCTCCGGGAAACCGGAAATCATTACCGACAAGGCAGAGTGGTCTTCTTCCAACAGTGACATCGCGTTCGTCAAGGACGGCGTTGTTTCTGCCTATAAAGCCGGATCAGCCACCATTACAGCCAAATACGGCGGAAAGCAAGTGACCATCCCGGTCGATGTAGACCTGCCGCAAAAGCTGACACTGGATGAAACCTCGCTGAATCTCCAAATCGGCGGTTCTGCAGACGTAAAGGCGACCGTCATTTATCCGGGCGGAGCCAACGAAGATGTAACCAAAAAGGCGGAATGGAAGAGCAGCGCGGATAATGTAGCGACTGTGCGCCAAGGTACGGTAATTGGCGTCGGCACTGGTGCGGCTACGATTACGGTCACCTATGCGAACCGCTCTGTCAGTCTGCCGGTGAACGTAGGTGTCATCCAAAGCATCGTCCCGAGCCAGAAGAAGCTGGTCATGAAGAATGGACAAAGCGAGACGATCAAGCTGACCGCTACCTACACGGATGGCGAAGAAAAGGATGTCACCGCCCAGGCTGTATGGAAAAGTGCCAATCCGGAAATTGCTGAAGTCGTGCTTGGCAAAGTAACGGCGATGGCTTCAGGAAAAACAACAGTTACGGCTGTCTTTGACGGCAAGACGATCTCCATTCCTGTCGAAGTCGATCAGGCCCAAACACTGAGCATTGAGCCTCGCATGCTGATCTTGACCGTCAACGAGTCGGCTGACATCGTTTTGACAGCAACAGACGCTTCCGGCACATCCCGCAAGGTTACGGATGACGCCGTATGGAAATCGAGCAATCCAAAGGTGGCGGATGTCGACAAAGGGCATGTCATTGGTTATGGCAGCGGACGCGCCACGATTACAGCCACTTACGGAGGCAAAAGCGTCACCGTGCCGGTCGAAGTCGGAATCGTGACGGCCCTGGAGGCAAACAAGCGATTTGTTTCACTGAAATCCGGTAAAAGCGTGCAAGTCGCGCTGACCGCCAAGTTCTCCGACGGCAGGACTTCGGACGTCAGTGCAGATGCCGAATGGAAGGTATCCGGCTACAAAGTCGCCGATGTGTCCAAAGGATTAATTACGGGCGTCGGCTACGGCAAGACGACCGTCACTGCCCGTTACAACGGAAAAACCGTTACCATTCCGGTCGAAGTGGATATGTTGAAGTATCTGAAAACCGATGTAGTTCAGATCGAAATGAAAAAAGGAGAGACCAAAAAGGTGAAGGCGATTGCCACCTATACGGATGGCACGGAAGAAGATGTAACCATACCGGCTCTCTGGACAACCTCCCGCCTGTTGACGGCCGACGTGAAGGACGGCATCATCAAGGCGACGGGTACAGGAAAGGCGACGATTACGGTCACGTATGGCGGCAAGCGTACACCGGTGGTCGTGATCGTGAAATAGCGAATGCAACAGAAAGAAAAAGTGCAACAGAAATAGCGTGTCTATCAGCAACGGGAACTCTGCGAATGTGCAGGGTTCTTTCGTTTGTTCGGACTTAAAGATCAGGTACAAATACCTAAATTTCGCATCGGTTATTGCCGATAAAAGAATGTGCAACAAATATATCTCCTGAACACTCAGGAGAACGGCCATCATTCTTTTAATCAGACAAAAGGAGACTGACAGCATGAAAAGGGGTTTCAAAGCAGGCAGTATCGTAATTACCGTATTTTCTCTCATTCTTTCAGCAGGGATAGGTCCCGCCTACGCAGCAGATTACGATACGGCGAAGCTTGTCTCTACGTACTCGTTTCCCCCTGTTTTTCTGGAGGTAATCGCAGATCAGACAGGAAGCATTACAGGTACGGTGGTGGTCGATACGCGATACGAGGCAGACGTGTCGCTCTTGTTTACCGATGAAAAAGGAAAGAATCGCAGGGAGATTCAGATTTGGAATGGAGGCAAAGAGAAGCTGGCTTCGGGCGTGACGACCAAAGCAAAGAACGGCAAGGAAAGAGTTCTCCATCCATCTGGACAAAGCATTGAAATCAATATCAAAACACTGACATTCACCATTCCGGCGAAGGCTTTGGATCTCGCCCCGGGCGAGTACACGGTAATCGTACGGGGACGCGATACCGCGTTTTTCGTACCGGACGTGACGAGAGAAGAGTACTCCAAGGAAAAGCAAATCGTGCTGCCTGATGCGGGAGCGGAGAAAGTCTTTCCTGGAGGAATCAAGGTCGACAAGGATGGCACCATCCAGATTACGATCAAGTCATCCGCTGTCTCCACGCGAGCCAAATGGGTGATGGTGATCATCGATGAGAATGGCGAGGAAGTAAAGCGCATCAGCATCAATCCAAAGAACCCGCAGATTTCACTTGGCAGCCTGAAGCTGACGAGCGGTGAATACACGATATATCTGGAAGTCACAGACGGCGGTGACGTTCTTCGCTCCGAATCGGCTGTGCTTGTCATACCGACAGCGGGAACGGCAGGAAGCGGCGCGGGTAATGTCGGTACAGGACCGGGAGCAGGTGTAGGAATAGGCACAGGAACTGCGGGCAACGGAGGATTTGTACCGAGCCTCAACTTCCCTGGACAAATCCGCCTGTCAAACGACGGCACCATTCAGATCCGTCTGGACCTTACCAGTGAGTACGCAAAGGCGAGATTTACGCTCCTCGTCTTGAATGAGGACGACAAGGTCGTCAAACGCATTCCGATCAACCTGAAAAATCCAACCATCTCCGGCAAAGGCCTGTCCCTTCCGGCAGGCGAATACGCGCTCGTTCTGGAAATGGTGAACGGCGGCAAAAAATCGTACTCCTCCAGCATTTCGTGGACGATCTCAACGAAAAGCAGCTCGACGTTTACGATTCCGAGCGGCGCCTCCTTTCCGGGCGGCATCAAAGTAAACAGCGATGGAACGATCAGCATCACCCTGGAGTGGAAAAGCTCGTACAGCAGTTATGAGTGGTATGTCGTCGTCTATGATGAGTACGGCAAGTCGGTGAAGCGCATTTCGCTGAATCCGAAGAATCCGGTCTTCTCCCTGCAAGGGCTGAACCTGCCGACAGGTGGATACACGATTGTGATCGAGGTGGAGGATACGGCCAGCGGTTCCTGGGCAACCTCTTTGCCGGCTTTTGTCACCGTCAACCAAACGAAGGATATCGTCATTTTCATCGACGGGGCGCTGCAAGTGTTCCAAAAGTCTCCGGTCGAAATCGACGGTCGTACGCTGGTTCCTTTGCGTGCCATCTTTGAAGCGCTAGGGGCAAAGGTAGAATGGGACGAAGCGACCCAAACCGTAACGGCTACGAAAGACAACAACACGATTCAACTGACGATCGGGTCCAAGGTCGCGTATAAGAACGGAAAAAAGATCAATCTGGACGTCCCGGCCCAGCTCTTTAACGGAGACACGACGATGGTGCCGATCCGTTTTGTCAGCGAAGCGCTGGGAGCGAAGGTAGGCTGGGATGCTTACTCCAACTCGGTCGTGATCAGCAACGAATAGGCGAAGCGGGAGAAACCGTTTTTGTCCGCTGCCCGAAAAGACGGCAGAGCTTAACGTGATATTTCTTCCTTGATAAGTGTAGTAACTAGTCAATAAAAAGATTTGTGTTAGTCAATAAAAAATCCCTCTAGCTTTGGCGGACTGCAAACGAAAGAGCAGTCGCCGTATTGCCAGAGGGATTTTCTATTGAATGGGAATGCTCAGCGTTAAGAGACAGCAGCCCTGGCTTTCAGGTTTTTCCGCTCGACCCGGATTATATTCCACACAATGACAAGCAGAACGATCAGTTGCGGAATGGTGCCCTCCCAGCTACTGTACAAACCAAATGAAGGGGCGTCGATCAACAGATCAGACATATGCGCCGAAAGCTTCCCTGAAATCTGCAGGGCATGTATGCTCACGCCGATAAATTTAAACGCCAAATAGTAGAGCAATAGGCTCGCGACCAAAAAGAACGAGCGAATCGGAATGCGAGAGCTCATTTTGATCAGCGCGTACCCGATCACGGCCAGTAAAACGAGTGCGACCCCGATGCCGAACAGAAGGTCAGACATTTGAATAGAAGGCGCCATCCCGATGTAGAAAATGATCGTTTCTGCGCCTTCCCGCATTACAGCCAGAAAAGACGTCAAAGCCAATGACCAGAGCGCTCCTTTTGCCACCGATGCCCCAATCGATTTTTCCACGAACTGGTTCCAGGCGCGCAGATTGGACTTGCTGTGCAGCCACGCCCCGATCGTCACCATGAAGACAACGGCGATCAGACCGGTAACCCCTTCGATCAGCTCGCGGGAGTTGCCTGTGGACAGGTGGGACAAAAATACAGTCAGGACGAGCGCAAACACTCCAGACACAACCACGCCTGCACCGGCGCCGGACCAGATCCATTTTCGCTTGTCGGCATTGCCCGTGCGGTTCAAAAACGTCAGCAGGGCAGCGATGACCAGGATAGCTTCCAAGCCTTCGCGGAACAGGATCACTCCGGCATCCCAAGCCGAGTAGGAAACGGACTGGCTGTACGGCGCAAGCTCATCACGGAGCTCATTTAACAATGCATCCGCCTGCTCCAGCTTCGGAGGCTGGGAGAGCAGCAGGCTGGGGATGGAAACCATCCTGCTTTCAATCCGGTTGTACGCATCCTGCGACTTCGTCAAAACGACTCCCTCGACCGTTGGCCAGGCTACAATGAACTGGTCCATTTTGTCCGCTGCGTCTGTCGCCCGGCCGTTTTGCACGTCCGTTTGCACAGCGTTGAGCAGCTGAATCAGGTCGGAGATACTGTGAATCTCGCCCATAGCCCCCGTATCGCCGCTTGCTGCAGCAGATTTGCCGGCCAGATAGTCGTCCAGGACAAAGATCAATTCTTGCACCTTTTGCACAGCCTTTGCCTTGTCCGGCGGCTCTGTATTCAGCGCAATCCGCACGCCGGTGATTTTTACTTCGATCTTTCCGTAAAACTTGCCGTCCTCTTGGCGGATCAGGCTCTCTGCTTTGTACCATCCATTGACGAACGATTGGTAGCTGCTTTTGGCCTCTTCCCATTTCTCCGACTGGATTGCGGTCAGACTGTTTTGAATGAGCGGCAGGATTTTCTTGATGCTTTCATGCGCCTTTTCCTGCTTGCTCTCGCCGTCGAGGGAAGAGACGTACGTATCGATCGCTTTTGCCAAGGCAGACACGCTCGCATAAACGGCATCCGTATCGGGATTTGCTTGCGAGAGCTCTTGCTCGACAGCGGCAATGGCCTCCGTGACAGCCTTCGCCTCTGGACCGTTGCTCTTGGCCTCGCCCGCAATCGGGGCGGGGGCGTCCGGGGAATCCGTACTTGTGCCTGGCGTAGAATTACTGCTCGTACCAGGCGAGGAAGCTCCCTCAGCTTCCTCCGCAGCTGTTTCCGCCCAGAGCGTCTTCAGCTTGGAGATCGCGTCCTTCACTTGATCCAGATTTTTGTCTCCTGCTGAGATCAACGCATCGCTGACGAGGGAGATCAGCTGGTCTGACTGCTTGGCGGCGCCCGATTCGGGAGCGGCGAATGAGGAGGCTGGCAACACCAGCAGGAAGCATAGCAGCAGAATCGATATTGTGCGTTTCAAAATGCCCACCTCCAACCTCACAGTAATGTATCTCCGATATACCCGCCCTGCCCGACACCGGGCAGGCATGCGTACAGTCCGCTGCCGACGTGAACGATATACTCATTCAACCGGTCCTGGGCAGCGAGCTTTTGCTGCATCGGGACAAATTGCTTGCGCGGATCGCGGTTGTAGCAAATAAACAGCAGGCCTGCATCGAGCTGGCCGGTCTTAAGGTCAATGCCGTTCGAGTAGGAGTAGCCTCGACGCAGGATTTGCACCTTGCCCTCCATATGGGCAAGCGCCACGTGCGAGGCCGGGTCGATGAGCGGCCTTCCTTTGGCATCTTTTTTGCTGAAATCGAGCTTGGCGAATTCGTCCTTCTCCCCGATTGGCGCACCGGAATCGCGGTGGCGGCCAAAGGTCAGCTCCTGTTCGCCAAGCGAGGTGCGGTCCCACACTTCGATACGCATGCGAATCCGGCGGACGACCATGTAGCTGCCGCCTGTCATCCAGGCCGGACCGTCAGTGGAGGAAACCCAGACGACCTCATCGGCAACGCTCGCATTTTGTACATCGGGGTTGTTCGTCCCGTCTTTAAAGCCGAGCAAATTGCGGGGAGTGGAGCCTTTCGGATCAGCCGCTCCTGTACGCTGGAAGCCTTGCTGGAGCCAGCGCAGGACAGCTTTCCCCCGGGCGATCCGGGCCAGGTTGCGTATTCCGTGAAAGGCGACCTGCGGATCGTTGGCGCATACCTGCACGACCACATCGCCATCCGACCAATCGTCGACCAGCGCGTCCCCTTTGAAGCGGGGCATGTCGATCAGTGCCTCCGGCCGTTTTCCAGCCAGGCCAAACCTCTGGTCAAAGAAGGAAGCGCCCACCCCGAATGTAAAGGTGAGCCGTGTCGGCAATAGCCCAATGGCCTCGCCCGTATCGGTAGGAGGGAGGAATGCATTCGTGCTTTCCTCCCCGACGCCCTGCCCCGCAGCCATCCGCGCACAGGCCTCTGTCCAGCTTTTGAACAGCTCCCGCACTGCTTGGACATCGGTCGTCGTCAGATCAAAAGCACCCATGCAAATAAAATCCTGCATGGGCGTCACAATGCCAGACTGATGCTTCCCGTAAAACGGAACGATGTCTTCGGAAGCAGATGGAGGAGTGCCGGGGGACCCAGATGCCGTCGTCTTGCTGTTCATCATCAGACTGCCCACGCCGCCGGCGCCGAGCAGCAGCCCGACGCCTCCTGCTCCGGCCAGCTTCAGCAAGTCGCGGCGGGTGTATGTTTTCCGGTCCTGATTGGAATCCATCCGTTACCCCTCCAACACCGTGCCGATTTTGGACAATGGCTCGGCTAAAGCGTCAATCGTTTGGCTCAGTTTTTTTGTTTCTTCCGGTTTCAGTTCTGTGTAGAGAACAAAATCGGTTCCTTTGCGGTACGGTGCAAGCGACTGGTCAAGCTCAGCAAAGCGGGTGTCGATTTCTTTCGCCAGGGCTGCATCTTTTTTCTCCAGTGTCGGCTTCAGGACCAGGTAAATTTCCTTGGCGCCTTCGACGTTGGCTGCGAAATCGTAAAGGTCGGTATGGGAGTAGCGCTCTTCCTCGCCGGTAACCTTGCTGGAGGAGACCTCGTTCAGCAGCTCGACAGCGCCGGTCACGAGCATCTGGGTGTCGATCTCGACGTGCTCTACTTTCACGCGGAGTTGTTTTACGTCCTGGAGCAGCTGGTCAGCCACTTTGTCCATGCCTTTGGTTGACTTGTCTACCCATAGCGCTTTCTCCAAACGGTGGAAGCCGCGCCATTCGCTATCCGGTACATCGCCTTCGCGAGCGTCGATCCACGGGTCGAAATCTCCGAGCGATTCGGCGATTGGCTCGATTCTTTCAAAGTACATGCGGGTAGGCGCATACAGCTTTTTGGCCGTTTCCAGATCGCCCGCCTTGACCGCTTTGACGAAAGCGTCGGTTTCTTTTACAAATTGATCCGTCTGGCTGATGACGAATTTGTGGTATTGCTCGATCGCTGCCTGGTCGGCTTCGTTTGAAGCGGCGGACTGGCTAGTTTGAGTGGTTTCACCGGCTTGACTAGTGCCGGCTACTGCGTCGGACTGCGATTGACCGGCCGCTGTGTCCGTTTTTTCGGCGGTTCCGGCTTGGCCGCAAGCAGCAAGCATCGCCGACAGGCTGAGAACTGCGAGGAATTTGGTAGGATTGGACTTGATGGACACGGGAGTTTTCCCCTTTCTGGTTGAGCGTTTTGTGTTTTGATTTTTGGTCAGTAAGTATGGGTTGAACGAATGAATAAGGAAGAGATAAAAGTTGGATATAAGTAATTGATAATGTTTATCATTATCAATGCTGTTGTTTATAGTAATAGGGGAGAGGGGAAATCGTCAACTGTTTTTTGTTGAGGGCAGGGAGTGAAAACGGGGGAGTGTTTCCGAGGGGGATGGAGGATATAATTGAAAGGCGGGGGTTAAACTTTTTAGGTTTGGAAAGCGAAATTTTTAGTTGCATCATAAATTTGGATGTGCTATACTCCTATTTGTAAGCGAGAGAAGTTAAGGAAAATATGGGGCATTAGCTCAGCTGGGAGAGCGCTACACTGGCAGTGTAGAGGTCAGCGGTTCGATCCCGCTATGCTCCACCATATATAGCAAGTAACGCAGCCAATCCCGGCTGCGTTTTTTGATTTCATGCCACCATCATTCTGAGCTTACTTTCAGACATAATTTCCCCAGGTAATGATTCGTGAGCGCGATATGTGCATCGCGTGCTTCTTCCAGCAAAAACGTGCGGCTGGTATGAACGGTTATTTGATCATTTTCAAGGTAATGATGCAATCGCCTAATAATGTCGGTATCCGGTTCGCCGTTATATCCAGATACGATTATTCCGTCACGTGCCTGCAGCGCGGGGCGTATGCCATTGGGATATGCGACGCGTCCCCCCCTGCGAATACATTTCATCGCTGCATTGGCGGCCTCCCCGCCTGCGCAAAACAAGGCAGCATCGAAACCTTCAGGAGCGAACGTACTAGATGCCAAAGCAATATCCTCTGTACGGCCGTTCATCACCGCATCGATGCCGAGATTCTGTATCATCTCAACGCCGTCTTTACCTGAAGCAACGGCAAATACTCGTGCCCCTTTGCACTTCGCAAGCTGTACCGCCAAGTGGCCTACTCCTCCGCTGGCGCCAAAAATCATGATAGACTCTCCTTGTTTAAGCTCCAATACATCTTCAAGTCCACGCAGCGCAGTAATCCCCACTCCGGAGACCACCGCTGCTTCCTGAACGGTCATACCATTTGGAATCGGAGACACGTATTTGACATGAACAGATGCATACTCTGCATAGAATCCGCCTCGGGGATGAAGAAAGCCGGGGGCGTACACTTTATCGCCAATGTTGAATGCCAAAACCTTTTCGCCTGTTGCAGCCACAGTTCCAGCCCCTTCTGAACCTAATACATAAGGAAAACGGGGTTCTATGCCCAGCATTGACGCATACCCTCCTTGACGTTCAAATGTATCCCATTCTCCCACACCTGCGTATTCAACGCGAATCAGCACGTCCTCGGGTCCGATCTCGGGCAAATCAATCTTTTGCAGAACGAGTTCTTCAGGACCACCAAACCGATTAAGCACCGCAGCTTTCATCGTATCCATCTTATTATTCATAGCAACCTCCTCATTTGACCTGTGTTTTTGTTGCATTTGAAAGTGTACAAGAATACCATGACAATAACTGACATGTTTTATGGTGAGGAGTGAATGTTTATATCCAAGGCAAAGCTCTTATGTCAACTGCAAATGAAAATTCCCCATTATCTGCACTTGAATTTTCCCCATATTAGGCAATAGGTTTGTTTGAATAATGCCCCCGAGGGGGCTGGCGGCGGGAAAATTCCGTTCATTCGGTTTTATCTACAATTGTCTCTGGTCGAAAGAAACCAGCTTTTTTCTTCTCCTTTATGCGATAACTTTCTCCTTTAATGTTGATGGTGTGGGAGTGATGCAATAATCGATCAAGGATGGCGGTGGCAAGTACCGTATCTCCAAATATCTCTCCCCACGAACCATAAGACTTGTTCGAGGTAAGAATAATCGAACCAGATTCATAACGCTCCGAAACTATTTGAAAGAAAAAATGAGCTGCCGTTTCATCCATCTTGCGATAGCCGATTTCATCAATGATCAGTACATTTGGCTTAATAAAAGCCCGCATTTTTTGTTTGATACTATTGTTTTGATGGGCAATCTGAAGGGTCTGTACCAAATCGTGAGCAGTTGTAAAGTAAACTGTCAAACCTTGCTTAATGGCTTCCAAAGCCAATGCAACAGACAAGTGGGTCTTTCCGACTCCTGGCGGACCCAGCAAAATGAGATTCTCCTGTTGGTGCACAAACCGGAGGGTTGCCAAATCACGAATCCGTCTTTCATCTACGGAAGGCTGGAAACTGAAATCGAATTGCTCTAATGTTTTATGGTAGGGTAAATGAGCCAATCGTGTCTTCATTCGAATAAATCGCTCCCTCTTGGCCTTGATTTCCTCTTGCAAAAGCTTGTCCAAGAACTCCAAATACGATATATTCTGAGCAGCAGCTTCTTCTGCGTGGTGGTGAATAATTTCCGGGATTCGTACCCATCCCATTTGCGAAAAGGCTTCTTCTAAACGGGACTGGAGCATCATTGTACGATCACCTCCTCGTCAGCAAACTGCTCGTAGACTGATAAATCACGTTCCACCACTTCGGGGCTTGGATTTGAAACCAGACGCGGCATAGGTTGGGGAGCCTTCACGCGACTTTGGGTTTGAATCCCCTCGAAGTGTTTTTTATTGGTTACGACTTGTTTGGAACGAACTGCTTTTTGATGTTCAGCGATAATCGTGTTGCCCTGATAGATCCGGATAAGACCATTCTGGAGATCTTGTACCTGTACCGTATGACCAATATAGGTATAGGGTACAGAATACCTGCTTCCTCCGTAAGAAACGAGCAAATCGTTGGATACTCTTCGAGTATGCCGTTCTACTTCTTCGAACGGAACCGGGTTAAGCGGCTTCAACTGTTCATGTTTCCATCGATCTACCGGCTTTTCATGTGTGGTGCCGTGAATCCGTACATTGGCTACCGTATCCAACCAATGGCGTACTTGTTGATTCAAGTCACTCAGGCTGGTAAACGACTGTACGCGAGGCCAAAAATTCTTTCGCACATAGCCAACACCATTTTCTACTTTCCCTTTTGTTCGTGCACGGTAGGGGGCACAACGCCGGAGGGTAAAGCCGTGATGACTTGCAAACTGAGAAAAACGTTCATTCCACAATACATGGCCTTGGTCGTCGTAACCTGCAATGACGGTTTTCATATTGTCGTACAAGCATGTATCCGGTCTGCCGCCAAAGTATTGCATGGCACGTAAGTGACAGCCGATGAGGGTATCCAGCCGTTCGTTCTCCGTAAATTCCACATACAACATTCTCGAGTATCCCAAAACCATGACAAAGGCGTATAGTCGTTTATATCCACCATTCCATTCAACTTTGAAATGTCCCCAGTCTACTTGCGCTTGCTTACCAGGTGTGGTTTCATAACGGATCGTTGCCTTGGAGGTAACGACGGGGCGCAATGGTTCCATGAAGGAACGAAGGAGTCTAATTTGTCCTGAGTATCCCTGGGCTCTAATTTCATCAAACAAGACAACAGCATTTAAGCAGCCTTCTTCCATTCTCGCTTTGATATAGGGTTTAAATGGATCGAGGATGCTTGCTTTTTTGACGGTTCGCTGGTATTTCGAAGGTTCATCCCTCTTCAACCACTTACGGATTGTTTTTCGATCCCTCCCTAATTCGTTCGCAATTTGCGTGGTACTCATTCCTCTTTGTTTCATGTCTTTAATCAAGTAAAACTCCCCATTCTTTAGCATATTTCTCTCCTCCAGGGAGAGATTTTCTGCCGAAAGTGGGGAATTTTCAAGTGCCGTTATTGAGGATTTTAACAGTGCCGTTCACACTTATTCAACCTGATGATGTATGTCAATGCGAAGCGCTCCTTACTGCTCAGGACGTTGCCTATGAATTCGATATTTCGGTGCGAACAGCACATAGGTATTTGTCAGAGTTGAGTGAAATGGGCGTCCCCCTCTATACCGAGCCTGGTCGAAACGGCGGTTATCGAGTGTTGAACAGCAGGCTGCTGCCACCCATTATCTTTGACGAGAATGAAGCCTTCTCCATTTTCTTTGCATTTCAATCACTACAATTCTATCAATCACTGCCCTTTGACATTGAGATCAAATCTGTTTCCGCAAAGCTGTATTCAAGCCTTCCGATTGATATAAAGAGAAAAATAGATCGGCTGGAGGGTGTGTTGTCCTTTTGGAATATAAAAAGAAGCGTTCCGTCACAATTTCTACAGGAAATCATCGAAGCTTCTGTAGAGAAGCAGAACCTGCAAATCGAATACGCGTCAAAAGAAAAGAATACGATCCGCGAAGTTTCCCCAATCGGTATCTATACGTACAATGGATTCTGGTATATGCCCGCCATTGATCTTGCCAATAACGAGGTAAAATTGTTTCGAACAGACCGGATTTTATCCTTGAAGGTTATGGAAAGGCATCAAGACCCGCAAGTCACTCTTCACGAATGGTTGGACAGACACGCTGCCAAATCGCCAATGAATCCGCTCCGATTATACGTGGAGTTGACGAGGGAAGGACTGAGACAATGCCGGAGCCAGCCCTGGTTGGAGCCTGATATTGTGATGATGAATGAAGATCAAGGATACATTGACACTATGATTGATAAAAGTGAAGTCGAATTTGTATCCAGGTATTTTCTCCAGTTAGGTACTGCGGCAAAGGTTATCGAGCCGCGTGAAATGATTGACCGTATTTATTTCCTGTCACAAGAGCTGCTCAAGCACTATTCTGATAGGTAACGGTTGCTCCCGTTGCAGTCGCGGATCGTACCCAATCAGTTTTTTGGAGCAGTTGAATAAACCACTACGGGAGTGCGCCACACTGGGCAGTCAAGTGGTCGTCGGTTCGATCCCGGGTAGGTCCCATCTGGAGCCCACGCTCGGTGCTGCACCAAAATGCTCTTGTTCTTGATAACAAAGCAGGGCGGTGTTATAATTTTACAAAATTAGGCAGGAGGAGGCTTGTATATATGCTTAATCCAATCGTTAACATTGCATAGCAAAGGCTATTGCAATGAACAGCTACAAGGGTAGAAATCAGATGCGAACATAGCCTTTGCTATTCCTAAAAATAAAACTTTTAGGAGAGCAAAATGAGCTATAAGAGGGCGATTCATATACTCCCGAATGACTTGCTTGAGATGGTGCAAGAGTATGTAGACGGTGAGTTTATCTATATCCCCAGAAAATCAGGCAAGAAAAAAGAATGGGGGTCAAATACATCTACCCGCACAGAATTACAGCAGCGAAATAGGCAGATTTATGAAGAGTATTTGGCGGGGAATAGTCTGCAACAATTAGCTGATAAATATTTTTTGTCTTTGAAAAGCATGCAAAGGATAATACGGGAACAAAGAAACATTCCTTGAGCATAGAATGAGCCAATGCAGTTTATCTACTGTATTGGCTCATTTTCTTTTACGAAAAGTCTTTGAGGTTTGGCTTTGCAGGACAGGATCATACAATGTAGGTAGACGAAATGCCAGACTGGGGGGACGTTTATGAAAAGGATTTGTGACAATCCGCCTTTTCTCTTTCCTATTTCATTCTGAATAGGAAGGATAACATTTTATGCAAATCGTAAACGTGGATATACAGTATCTATCTCCACCACCTGCAATCAAGTATTGCAAGAAATGTGGCAAAAAAACAGAGTATGTTTGTTCCGGATTATTTCGTGTAAATGCTCAACGCAAGTATTTAGATATATGGTTAATCTATAAATGTTCAAATTGCGATTCTACATGGAATATGACTATTTACTCCCGTATCAATCCCAAAAGCATTGCCTCCGAAATATTGGAGGGGTTCCATAGCAATAACGGAGAGCTTGTGGAGAAATATGCTATGGATACGGAGCTGATACAGAAAAACGGAGCTGAAGTTGGCCTTCCAAAGTACAAAATACGAGGGCCCGCTATTGATTTTTCCATGCCTATCGAATTACACATAAAAAGCCCCTATCCATCTCGGCTGAAAGTATCTGCTGTGTTACGGGAAATCTTGAATTTGTCTCAAAAGGCTTTTGAGCAAAGGATAACCAACGAGTCAATCCGAAGCGCTAGCGGGCTTGACTTAAAAAAATGCAGAATACAAACAGAAGTTGTTTTGATAATTGAGAACTGAAAGTCAACGGCGGTTTTGACAACAGGTATGTAGCCGCCGTTTTCCTTCTACACGGCAGAGATGCCGTTTTTTTGTTTATCTTTAAATGACGGAGTTCCGTCGAAGACGTTCACTGGCGGTTTCCGACATCGAACGTAAAAAATCGCACTCACAGCTTCGGAGTTTTGAAGCTGGAAAGAAATGCTGGTTCCCTGATAGTGAGGTGGTTAAAAAAGTCGTTTGTGAATGTCAATCAAAATGTTGACCACCGTGCTCATCAAAAAATTGACCACCATGGCAAAAATCAATCCACCCGTCGGGTGGGTAACTTTTTCATGATCACGATCTTTGAATGCTCTGCTTAAAGCGATAGCTGTCTCCATTCATTGCAAAGATATGGGCACGATGGGTAAGCCGATCAACCAGGGCTGACGTCATTTGCTCATCTTTGAAAATCTGTGTCCATTCCGTAAATTCCAGATTACTGGTAATGATCATGCTTCCTTTCTCATAGCGGGCCGCACAAAATTGGAATAATAACTCCGCCCCGGTCCGACTCAGAGGGACAAACCCGACTTCATCCAAAATAATCAAATCTGTTTTCAACCATTGCCTCTCTAGCTGGAGGATTCGCTTTTGGGACTGAGCTTCCATAAGCTCGTTACATATTTTAGCGGCAGTCCAAAACTGAACGGAATAGCCATGATGGCAAGCTTCCTTCCCGAGTGCAATGGAGAGATGAGTTTTGCCAGTGCCAGAGTTTCCGATAAACATGATGTTCTCTGCCTTTTCGATGTACTCACAACGAGCCAGTTGAAGCAATTTGGGCTTATTGAGGGACGGAATCGCCGAGAATTCAAATTGATCGAGCGTTTTCATAGAAGGGAATTTGGCGTGCTTGATGCGACTCGCGATTTGGTTAGCATCCCTTTGCTGAACTTCTTGCTCTAGTAGGGCTAAGAGGAACTCCTCGTAGGGAATTTGCCGTTCAGCAGCATCATGGGCGATTTCCTTATAGACACGTTTAATCGCAGGTAAGCGAAGGCGTTTCGCGTAGGTTTCAAGCAGGAAACTCGTACTCAATGAACCACACTCCTTTTCTGTAACAAACGATTGTACTGGCTAAGATCTGGGGCCTTTACCTGAATACGTGGAACAGAGCTATCCTCCGCCAACGAGAGTTGGGGCAAACGGTGTTCCGGCAATGTTCGCTGAAACAATAATTGCCTTACGGCATCATACTGGAACATCCCTTTTTGGCAGGCCTCCCCCAGTGCTTCTTCGACGAGAGAAGTATCGAATTCACGGTGCAAAAGCAAGAGTCGAACGAACTCCTTCATCCCTCCTGGTCGGTTACGGCACTTGTCCAAGAACTTTTGGTAAATGGCGGGTAATCCTGCCTGATGCAATGGTCTAGCATAAAGAACTGCTCCTGGGCGAATAAGAAGTAAATCCAGATAATGATCGTATTGCAAAATCTCCTTTCCTTTTTCCAAGCACCGCTCATGCGTCGCAATCAGGCTTTTTCCGTGATACACCTCAATTTTTTCAGCAAATACTCGGCAAATAAGTTGGGTCGATGCATAGGAAACCGGGACGGAATAGGCATTTTTTTCAATGTGGATCATGGATAGCGTATTGCTTTTCACGGGTACAACACGGAAACAATCCAATGGCCGTGGAGGCAATGGAAGCATGATGGGCAACTCTTGAACAAATGCTTCTCCAACCGTTAGGGAAGACCGGGGAACGGTTGTATTCTCGTAAGAGATACATTTTTCGAGGAGGATTTGATTTAGCTCCTCCAGAGAAGAAACACTAGGAACAGGTGCAAAAAATTGCCTCTGGGCAAACTGTACGAGGTTTTCCACTTGGCCTTTTTGATGCCCTTTTCCCGGATCACAGAAATAGCTTTCAAACAGGTAGTGGGCACGTAGCTGAATAAATCGCTCTTGTTCCTCGCGATTTTTGCCTTCCAATACCTTCTTAACGGCTGTTGTCAGGTTGTCGTATGTGATGACTTGGGGAACAGCACCGAAAAATTCAAAAGCATCTACATGACCTTGGAGAAGAGCCTCTTGCTTCTGATGAGCAAATGTCTTGATGAAAATCTTTCTGCTGTATGTGCAACGCATACAAAAGACTTGAACCTTCACTTGTTTCCCTTGTAAATGAACCGTAACCTCACCCCAGTCAAATTGGGCAAATCGCCCTGGCGGGAAATCAAGAGGGACAAATGCTTTAGGAGGAGAAACCCGCAACTCTCTGACGTAGCGTCGTACAGTAGATTCACCGCCGGTGAATCCATGTTCGTCAACGAGTCTCTGGTAAATACGTTTGGCAGTATGACGCTGCTTCGGGGGAGCCTGTTCATCTTGACGCAGCCATTCCAAGATGATGGGCTTGACAAAATCAATGACTGGCTTCGGCTTCGGTTTTGAAAGCTGGTATACAGGGATTTCCGTTGATGTCAAGGCTTTTCGTATCACTTGACGCGAGTAGCCAGTTTCGCGAGAAATTTGACGAATCGACTTCCCTAGCAGAAAGTGTTGTTTCCTGATAAACTCATAATTAGCCATCTGAAGCATTTCCTTTCCTCCTATATCTTGTTGTCTAGACAACTACAAGATACAGGAAAGAGGTGCTCAGGTGGTCAACTTTTTTATGAGCGATGTACCACTAGGTGGTCAATTATTAGATTAGCATTCACAGTCGTTATATGCGTTTGTGTGTATATACGTGATGGTGTATATTAAAAACATGAACACGACATCGATGCAACTAACATTAATTACGATCGCCGAGCCGAACCGTTTTAACATTGTCGAACTTTTAAAACAAGGACCGCGATCCGTAAGTGAAATCGTTCAGGCTCTCAACATCGGCCAACCGCAAGTGTCTCGCCATTTGCGTATTTTGAGCGAGGCTGGGTTGGTACGCGTCCGCAGCAAGGCCCAGCAGCGAATATATAGCCTTGAAGCCCGGCCGTTTCAGGAGCTGGATGAATGGTTCGATTCATTCAGCATCCTGTGGGAAGAACGACTCGACAATTTCGAGGACAATATGCTCGACTACGACTACAAAAGAAAGGAGAACGTATGACAGGGCTCAATAGCTTTACCGCCAATTGCTCTCGGAACTACCAGGCAACCTGGAACGAGTGCGTATCAACCGCCAATGCCAAACCCTGATCTTCAAGCGCTTGCGGCCGTCCTGCGAGGAGGCAAGCAGAAATTCACTTTCGGAAGGATGATAACATGAGCGAATCCAATCAGGAATATATCGTAATCTCGGCTGCAAGGGAAAACAATCTCAAGAACGTATCCTTGCGCATTCCCAAGCGGAAGATCACAATTTTCACCGGGGTATCCGGATCGGGCAAGTCATCAATCGTCTTCGATACGATTGCCGCAGAATCCACGCGTTTGCTAAATGAGAACTTCAGCATGTTCGTGCGTAATTTCCTGCCGCGCTATCCGCAGCCAGATGCGGATGCGATCGAGAACCTGAGCATGGCGGTTATTGTGGATCAGAAGCGGCTGGGCGGCGGTTCCCATTCCACAATGGGCACGATTACCGACATTTCTCCCATTCTTCGTCTTCTCTTCTCCCGAGTGGGTCAGCCCTATATTGGACAAGCGCACATGTTTTCATTTAACGATCCGCAGGGCATGTGTCCCGAGTGCAACGGAATCGGCCGCAGGCTGGGAGTAGACATGAGCAAGGCGCTGGACATGTCAAAGTCGTTGAATGAAGGGGCCATCCTGCTCCCTGACTATAAGGTGAACGGCTGGGAGTGGAATATGATCGTGCAATCGGGGGCCTTCGATCTCGATAAGAAACTGAGCGATTATTCGGAGGAGGAGCTGGAGCAGCTGCTGTACGCCAAGGCGAGGAAAGTGGAGATGGATTTCGCCGGGAAGGCAATGAATATTACAGTGGAGGGTGTCATCGAGAAGTTCACCAACAAGTACATCAAGCAGGATGTAAAGACGAAATCGGAGCGCACACAAAAAGCTGTTGCACCGTACATCACCGAAGGTACCTGCTCCAGCTGCCACGGCGCGAGACTCAGTCAGGCCGCGCTCAGTTGCAGGATCAATGGACGGAACATTGCGGAGCTGTCCTCCATGGAGGTCGGACAGCTCATCGGCGTCATACGGGAGATTGACGACGAGGTCGCCGCTCCGATCGTAAAATCGCTGACAGAGCGGTTGCAGCATTTGGTGGATATCGGACTTGACTACTTGACGCTGGACCGGGAGACGGATACATTGTCCGGCGGCGAGTCGCAGCGCGTCAAGATGGTGAAGCACCTGAGCGGCAGTCTTGTGGATGTCACTTACATCTTCGATGAGCCCAGCGTTGGCTTGCACCCCCGTGATGTACACCGGTTAAATGGGTTGCTTCAGAAGCTGCGCGACAAGGGGAATACCGTGATCGTCGTCGAGCATGATCCCGATGTGATCAAGGTGGCGGATCATATCGTCGATGTTGGACCATATGCCGGGAGCCGCGGCGGTACCATCGTGTATGAAGGAAGCTTCCAGGGGCTGCTCGAAGCAGATACGCTGACGGGCACCCATATGAAGCGGCCGCTCCTCCTGAAGCACGATTGCAGGCAGCCGTCCGGCAAGCTGTCCATAAAGAATGCCACACTGCACAACCTGCGAAATGTAAGTGTAGATATTCCAACGGGGGTGCTCACAGTCGTTACGGGTGTCGCCGGCTCGGGCAAGAGCACGCTGATTAACGAAGTATTCCTCAGCCAGCATCCGGATGCGATTGTCATCGACCAATCGGCGGTAGGAGTGTCAACACGCTCGAATCCCGCGACCTATACGGGCATTATGGATGATGTGCGCAAGGCGTTTGCTTCCGCGAACAAGGTGAGCCAAGGATTGTTCAGCTTCAACTCCAAGGGGGCTTGCGAGAACTGCCAAGGGCTGGGTGTTGTGTATACAGACCTCGCATTCCTCGACAGCGTGAAGCTGCCATGCGAAGTATGCGGAGGTAGACGATTCAAGGAAGAAGTGCTCGCGTACAAGCTGAACGGCAAGTCAATTGCAGAAGTGCTGGAGATGACTGTGGAGCAGGCATTGGATTTTTTTGAGCTAAAAGAGGTTGTTCGCAAGCTCCAGGCGATGAGTGATGTGGGGCTGAACTATATTACGCTCGGTCAGCCGCTCAGCACGCTTTCGGGAGGGGAATGCCAGCGTATCAAGCTGGCAAGCGAGCTGCATAAGAAAGGCAGCATTTATGTGATGGATGAGCCGACGACCGGACTACACATGTCAGATATCGGTCACATTCTGGGGATCATGAACCGTCTCGTGGATGCCGGCAATACGGTGATCGTCATCGAGCACAATCTCGATGTGATCAGCCAAGCGGATTGGATCATCGATATGGGACCGGACGGCGGCAGCAAGGGCGGGCAGGTGGTGTTCGAGGGCACCCCTTCGCAGATCATCCATGCAGAACAGTCGATCACGGGAAAATACTTGATGAAGGCATCTAATCCACTGCCGTAAAGCAAGTCTGTATATTTTCATGACGCGAATCTTGCCTGTAAAAACTGGAAAACGTTTAGTAAGAAGAAGAAGGAGCCGTGCTGTAACACGACTCCCTGGCACAGCAGACTGCTTCAAAGGCAGTCGGCTTCGGATCTGTGACCAAGAAATAGACCGCTTACCTTGGCGAGGGCGGTCTATTTCTTTTGGCTAATCGCAGCAATGATCGCGACAATCAGTGAGAGCAGTGCAATAAGAAGCGGACCAAAACCGATCATCCGTGTCAAAGCGTCTTTAACCCTAGCCGGTAGAAACGTTACACTGGCCGTGTAAAACATGAAAAGTTGTACGGTATATAAAAAAATAAAAGCCGATGTTCTTTAAGTAGAATATCGGCTATTGAACTTTTACGATCCACCAGCTTCAAAAATGCTATAAAAGCAGAGACCCATTGCGTTTCAGCATTTCCATTCTCCGTACCTACACAGCTTCCAACGTCAGCTCAATAAACTTTTGCACCGCAGGAGAAAGCGACTTTTTTGACTTGACGAGCAGATGCGAGTAAATGGGCTCAAATTGTTCGTTGTGTTCAAGAATATTCAATAATCCGTTTTCAACTTCATTTTTTACGGTGACATAGGGTAATACTGAAAAGCCCAAACCGCTCATCACACATTGCTTGATGGCCTCCAGGCTCCACAGTTCCATCGTTTGAAATGTCGGGATTTGATTCTGCACGAGATACGTCTCAAACATGGTGCGATAACTGCATCCATCTTCATTCGCAATAAAGTATTCGTCAGTCCCTTTATATTCATCAAAGTGCCGCTTTTTTTTTGGACTGGCGATCAAAACGATCTCTTCCTTGTGCAATTGATGGTGGATGCAATGATCGATTTCCAATTTGGGCCAAACCATAAAAGCAATATCGACGAGTCCGCTCATCAAATCTTTTTGGTTTTGCCCGCAGGTGCCATTGCTTACGATGATCGTAACATCCGGATATTTCGTTGTATATTCCCTCAGAATGGGCCCCAAACGCGAAATCGTTAATGACTCCGGGGCAGCAATTTTTAGCTCTCCGCTTACTTTGTCATGGTTTTTCATCTGGGTTATGCGATGATACGTATCGAGCAATTCATCGGCCATGGGAATCAGTTCTTTTCCCAGGGAGGTCAGTTGCAGCTCTCTTCTGATGTAAGTAAATAATTCGCCGCCGATCTCCCTTTCCAACGCTTGTATATGAGAAGTAATGGTTGATTGCGTATAGCCCAATTTTTTGGCGGCATTCGTGTAGCTGCCGACATCGACAATGGTTCGAAACGTAAGAAAATGTCGTATATCCAAAAGGGTTGGCCTCCTCTTGTGTATTCAAAAAAATGATATTTGGTATTCGTGATTTCAATTTTACCGATAAATAGGCAGGTATTACAATGAATCACGTATTCTTTTGCAACTGATTAACGAGAGGAGAGATCAAGGAAATGAATCTTACCGCATTCCTTCTCTATATCATTATTACATCCATTACCCCGGGGCCAAGCAACCTGTTAGTGATGAACACGGCAAGAAGATATGGTTTCAAAGGATCTGCTCCCTTCAACATGGGAATAGTTTCAGGGTTTATTATGCTTGGGATAGGTACCTCGCTGCTGACGGCAAGTCTTTATCAGTGGATTCCCATGGCAGAACCATACTTGAAAGCAGCGGGTGCGGCGTACCTGTTGTATCTGGCATGGCAAATGGCATTTTCCAAGGGAGCCGAGGGTACGGACACGAATAGCCGGTCTTCTTTTTTTGCAGGCCTGCTTTTTCAGATTTTGAATGTAAAAAGCATCTTGTATTTCTTAACTGCCATGTCAACTTTCATTCTTCCCTATCACGACTCAAATGAAGCCAAGCTCTTTTTTATGTGCGTCACCATACTGATTGGCTGCGCAGCATTGCTATTGTGGGCCTTATGTGGTGCGGCTTTTAAAAAGATATTTGCAAAATACGATAGGATCATAAATATGATCATGTGCTTGTTGCTCATCTATTCTGCGATAACCATTTTCTAAGAAAGAAGTGAGCTTTACCTTCTCCAGCGTTTATTACTGTGACCCGAACATGTCACGCATAAATGGGAAAATGTACAATAAAACGAGGGAAGGAGCCGTCCGGTAAGAAGACTTCCAGGCACAGTAGACCGTTTCAAAAGCGCTCGGCTTCGGAAGTTGCGATAGAAGAAATAGATTCGCCAAGGTGGAGGGAGCGGATCATATGTTGACATTGACGCACGCTGAGGACCTTGCCACGCATATTCATTCTTTTCTAAAATCGAAGGAGTGAATGATCCATGCCACGCAGCAGGGAAGAAAACGAACGAATTCGCCAACAGACCAAGAACAGTATAAGTACCGCAGCCATGGAGGTCTTCCTTGAACGGGGGTACCATGCTTCATCTGTCGAGGATATTGCCAAAAGAGCAGGCATCTCCAAGGGGCTGCTTTACAACTACTATCAGGGCAAAGAAGGCCTTTTGGCAGAAATCGTTCGAATTCGGACAGACGAGATAGCGAATGTCATCGAAACGGCGTCCGCGCTCCCTTCACCAAAAGATCAGTTGGCACATATTGTTGAAGGCGCGTTAAGCCACATTGTACAAAATCCGAAGGCGTACCGGTTTCTCCTTCATCTGCAGACGCAGCCTGAAGAGGATGCTGTGTTATCCAAATACAGCCAAATGTTAAACCAGGAAATGGCCAGGCAATTCGAAACCCAGTGTGCAATATTCGAGCGAATGGAAGTAGCGAATCCAGCACTCCGTTCCTTATACTTCTCCTCCGCGCTTCACGGTGTTATGCTGCTGATGACTGTGTACCCCGGCTATCCGGTTGAGGAAGTAAAGAAGCAGATTATCAAGGATTTCTGTCATGGTTAATCACCAAAAAAACCAAGTCCTGCTCTCAGGAACTTGGTTTTTGTCATCTTTAATATGCAAATTTATGGCATTTTTGTATGCCGTTTTTTGGACCCACGATTAAAATATAATACTACAAAGAAAAGTATAAGTCTATATTTTTTTGCGAAGTTCTCTACACTTATGAGTACATTCTTATTAAGAAAAGAGGGCGGCGTCTATGATCGAGAATCAGACGGAAATGGAAGAAAGAGAACATTTGGCCAACATCGTGTCCAAGCTGCAAAAAGCGCTGCAAACGATTGAGCAAAAGATCAGCAAGGCACATCATGAGATTATGGAATCCAAAAAATACCTTTGGGAGAACAGGTCCGAGCTTGACCCGGCGGAAACAGCAGCAAACAAGATCGACATCATGCTCACGATTGACCAGGGAGAGAAGGCTGTCGACAAAGAAAGAAGGCTTCGGAAACTAATAGAGTCCCCGTATTTCGGAAGAGTGGATTTCGTCCTTGACGGCCAGAGCAGAAGCGATTCCCACTACATCGGGGTCCATGCTTTCAGCGAAGAGGACAGCCAAAAGAACCTCATCTATGATTGGCGTTCCCCTGTCGCGAGCATGTTCTATGATTTTGAGGTAGGCAGAGCCTCTTACCCCTCTCCGGCAGGACAGGTTGAAGGGGAGGTCTGTTTGAAAAGACAATATAAGATCAAAGATGGCGTCATGCAATACATGATTGAAAGCTCGCTGAACATCAACGACGAAGTCCTGCAAAGAGAGCTCAGTCAGACATCCAACGAGAAGATGAAAAATATTGTCGCTACCATTCAAAAGGAACAAAACGTCATCATTCGCAATGAGCATTCCCATGAACTAATCATTCAAGGCGTTGCCGGATCAGGCAAAACCTCGGTCGCCCTTCACCGGGTCGCCTTTTTGCTGTACAGAAGCAAAGGGACGATCACTTCGCAGAATATATGGATTATCTCCCCGAATAAAGTGTTTTCCGACTATATTTCCAACATCCTCCCTGAGCTGGGGGAGGAGAAGATTATGGAGATCGGGATCGAAGAGATTGCGGCGAAAGAGCTTGACGGCGTATGCAAATTCGAGAGCTTCAGCCAGCAGGTGGCGGAGCTTGCAGCCTCGAACGACCAGTCTCTCATTGAACGCATCCAATATAAATCCGGCATAGAGATGGTAGAACGTCTGGATCAGTTTCTGGCCCATATGAGCGAGGCTTCCTTTGTCCCAGATGATATAGCATTCGACAACGTGCATATCGCAAAAGAAGACATCATGCGCGCTTATCGCGGTGCCGCAAACCTGCCAATCAAGCAAAGACTGGAGAAAACAGCGTCGATCATTGCGGCAAACGCAAGGGATGAAAATGGCGACAAAGCAACAGCAGCCACAGCAAGAAAAGTCAAAGCGGCAATCAAGAAAATGTTTGCATCTCTGAATTTGCTTGTAATCTACAAGGATTTCTATGAATACATGGGAAGACCGGAATTGTTCAAGCTGAAAAAGCCAAAGATGCTGGAGTTTTCCGATGTTTTTCCTCTGGTCTATATAAAAATCCACCTGGAAGGAACAAAGGGCTTTGAGGAAGTGAAGCATTTGCTGGTGGATGAAATGCAGGATTATACACCCGTACAATACGCCGTTTTGTCCCGTTTGTTCACATGCAAAAAGACCATTCTGGGGGACTGCAATCAATCCGTGAATCCTTACTCCTCCTCTTCGATAACAGAGATCAAAAAGGTGTTTCCAAATGCGGAAACCGTTGAGTTGTTAAAGAGCTACCGCTCGACCATGGAAATTATCAGGTTTGCCCAGCAAATCAACCCGAACAGCCGAATGATTCCGATCGAACGCCATGGCCCTTCCCCTGAGATCAAAAAGGCGAGTGACAGCAGCGCCGAGCTTGCACAGATCAAGAAAATCATCGCAAGCTTCCAGAAATCGGAGCAGCGCACTTTGGGCATCGTCTGCAAGTCGCAAAGCCAGGCGGAAAAGCTGTATCAAGAGATCGCGAGTAGTGGGGAAGCCGTCCATCTACTGGATTTTGGCAGCGATCAATTCCGTGAGGGGGTCATTGTCACGTCGTCACATTTGGCCAAAGGCCTTGAGTTTGATCAAGTGCTCGTGCCCTTTGTCGATGCGGAAAACTACAAGACAGACATGGACCGAAGCTTGCTGTATATCGCCTGCACAAGAGCCATGCATATGCTTACGCTTACTTATTCAGGAGAGGCTTCGCCATTTTTATTGCAGTTGGTGCAGTGAGGCGGTGAAGAAGTTAAGCAGGTAAGCGATGGAACGGTGAAATGGTGAAGCTAGCCGCTTTAAGACGCAACCACGCCCAGATGAGCGTGGTTTTTTGTGTGAAGCGTGCCCAGCAAGCCGTTAATTGCTAGTTGGTGAAAGTCCAACCGAGGCAGGAGCCAAGTCACCTCGTAGCTGACAGGCAACTGGTGGAGAAATCCTAAGGTTGAAGCCCTGTGACAAAGTAACTCGAAAGAGTGCGAGCAAATCAGCAGGCCGTAACATAAAGTGAATCCTGCAGCCTCGTTAAGAAAGACCACCGAGAGGTGGACAAAGGGAAGCCGAGCTTGTTTCATATGGGCGAAGGCCAAGGACGGTGTGGAGAACTTGGAATACAGCACCTATGAATCCCTCGGGGTATGGGGAGCGGTATGTTGAGAAAGTAGTTAACGGAACTGGGGAGACCCTACTCTGCACGCCCCGTCAGGAGCGTAAAACGGAAACCTATAACCGTAAGGGAAGTGGTGGATGGCAGAGAGGGAGTCGGAGGGGTTCATAGTACCGATGAACATAAGGACAACACAACCTTATGGAGGGAAGGAGCTGGATTGTCAACACCTGACTAGACAGATTTCTTAAGTGCCTTCTCTTTGTACGCTAATGGGCTTAGATATCCTAGTGTGGAATGAATCCTAGCTTCGTTAAACCATTTGACGTATGTTCCTAGCTCTTGCTTTAACTGAGATAGCGATTCAAATTTGCGATTTCTCACGAACTCGGCTTTGATCAGCTTAAAGGTTGCCTCCGCAACTGCATTGTCATAGGGACAGCCTTTCATACTCAATGAACGCTTGATCTTGAACGTGTTGATCACTTCATCAATCGTGAGATTTCTAAACTCACTGCCACGATCTGTGTGAAAAAGCTGGATTTGGCGTAGATCTCCTTTTACGCTTGCCAATGCTTGATAGACTAGTGCGGCATCTTTAAATTTTCCGCAGCTGTAACCGATGATCTCCCGATTAAATAAGTCCACGAGCAAACAAATATAGTGCCATTTATTGGCGACCCGAACGTATGTCAAGTCACTCACAACGGCTTCCAGTGGTGCTTCTTTCGCAAACTCGCGATTCAGTTCGTTCTGGATCGGCGATTCGTTACATGACGACATATGCGGTTTATACTGCGCCACTGTATAGACCGAGACCAAGCCGTTTTTCTTCATCAGACGTCCAATGCGCCGTCTGGAAACCGTCATTCCCTCTTCTTGAAGCTTTGCTTTGATTTTCCTTGCTCCATACACGCGCTGATTCTCTTCAAAAATACGGATAATTGCTTGTTCCACTTCATCATTGACAGATGATTGCTCATTGCTCTCGTAGTAGTAGGTACTCCTATTGACCTGAAGGATCTTGCACATGGCCGATATGGGATACTTATGAGCGTTTTGCTGGATTACCGTTATTTTCGTCCGAAGATCAGCGCTGCTTGCTTTAAAATATCGTTTTCCATCTTCAACCGTTGGATTTCCTTACGCAGCGCTATGAGTTCCTTTTCTTCCTCGGTTCGGTTGTCTTTTTCTTTGAAAGAACCTGTTGTTCTACTCTGTTTGACCCAACGGTCAAACGCAGATGCACTCAGATCATATTCTCTCAAAATATCTGCACGCGGTTTCCCATTCTCGTAAAGTTGAACCATCTGCTGCTTGAACTCGTCTGTAAATGACCGACGCTCACGTTTCTGCATGACATTCTCTCCGTTCCTTGTCGATTTGATTTCAATCTACTAGACCTTAAGAGAATTGTCCAATTCAGTGTAGCCGATCCAAGCCCTGCTTTGTTCACGGGTCGAAGGAGGTAAGAGTGAGTGAATGCAAGTAAACTTGCTAACTACACCGATGTAAAAGCTCGACAACTTTGGACAACCCTATATCTTTGTGCCAAGGCAAACTCAAAACGGCGATTTCATGCCTTGTATGACAAAATCTACCGCCCGGATATTCTAGCGACAGCTTGGAGGAGAGTAAAAGCAAATAAAGGGAGCGGAGGAATCGACGGACAATCCATCGCACAGATTGTGGAGGAGTATGGGGAGAGCCGTTTTCTTAACGAGATCTATCTAGATTTAAAAGAAAAGCGGTATCGTCCACATCCGGTTCGTCGAACTTACATCCCTAAACCGGATGGCAAGAAACGTCCACTCGGCATCCCGACGATCAAGGATCGGGTGGTCCAAATGGCTACTAAGCTAGTCATTGAACCGATCTTTGAAGCTGATTTTCGGGACTGTTCTTATGGCTTTCGGCCAGGAAGAAATGCTCACCAGGCAATTGCACAGATACGCAAAGCAAGCAAGAGGTGTTATTGGGTCGTAGATGTTGACATTAAAGGGTATTTCGACAACATCAACCATGAGAAGTTGATGAAACTGGTCGAAATGAGAATCAGCGACAGACGTGTTCTGAAACTTATCCGACAATGGCTGCAGGCTGGGGTCATGGAAAATGATCAATTCCATGAAACAGAACTGGGAACTCCGCAAGGAGGGGTAATCTCGCCTCTTCTTTCAAACATCTATCTAAACTACATGGACACCATTTGGGAAAATCAATTCTCCCATCTTGGCACACTTATCCGCTATGCGGATGACTTCGTTATCATGTGCAGAACCAAACAAGAAGCATTGGAAAGCATTCAAGTGCTGATGGCTATTCTAAACAAGCTGGAGCTTAGTCTCAGTAAAGAGAAATCTAGACTCGTTAATATTTGGGACAATTCCACTGGGTTTGACTTTCTTGGGCTGCACCATCGCAAATTCCCCGTGTTCAACAAAGGGGGGAGCAAGGTATTTGCTATGTCTCATGTACCAGCTAAGAAAGCAATGAAGGAAATGAGACGTAAAATTAAGGAATACACTGCACCAAGGAACAAACTGTTTCTGTCTCTAGAAGAGCTAGTGAAAGGGCTAAATCGCAAGCTAAGGGGGTTCAAGAACTACTACTTCATCTCGCCCATCGCCAAACGATGGGCAAGACGGATAGACTGGTATGTGATTGAACGCCTTACAATCTTCTGCAACAAGAAAAGAAGCAAGCGGAATAAACATGCCGGAAAGCTGAAGGTCATACAAAACACGCAGGGTAGTTTATTGAAATTAGCCGGATAAAGTAAGCCGAATGCCAAAGAAAGAAGAACATCGGAAAGCCGTATGAGGGAAAACCTCACGTACGGTTTGATGAGGGGGAGCTGAAATGAGCAAGGCGACCATACGGTCGCCCGAAAGTTTCAGTTCTCTACTCTACAACGCGCTCAAGCAGGCAAGGCAGAGTACGTCCCATGCATATCTTCTCATCATATGAACGTCCCCATTTGACAATAATCCCCATCATCGAGTACACTCTTTTTATTCTGACCGTTCGGTATAAAAAAGAGTAAGGTGAAGTGAAACAATGCCCAAAGTAGGAATGGAACCAAAGCGTCGAGCAGAGGTCATCAACGCCACGCTCACCTGCATTAGCAAGCACGGGATTGATGGCATGACTTTGGAAAAGGTCGCGGAGTATGCCGGCTGCTCAAAAGGGGTGGTCACCTATTATTTCAAGAACAAGGATACGCTGACGATTGAAGCCTTTAAAGCATTTCTGGCGTATTTTGGTCTGAAAATTGAAGCAGAAATGGAAAGCACGATGACAGCCAAGGAAATGATTGACGTTACTCTGAAGCATATCCTCCCGACTTACCGTGATGACGAAGGGAAAAGCATGAATGTTTCTCAGTTGGATGGCATTGAAAAAATGTATATCCCATATGAAGACAAAGCAAAGCTCTTTATGCAGTTTTTTTCAAAAGCCGCGCTGGATCGCAATTTGCAGGAAGTCGTATCCGAGAGCTATTCAAATGATCTTCATGGCATTGCCAAGATTTTTGATTACGGCAACAGAACGGGACATATGTCTGTAGAAGATCCCAAAAGCGCAGCGTATGGACTGCTGGCGATGGTAGTAGGTCTCAGCTTCTTTCGAGTGGCGGGCATTCCGACCGTAAATGGCGAAGACAACCGATACATTTGTGAGGAATACGTGAGAAGGCTTGCCAAGGAATAAGCAGTCAAAGCAAAACGAGGAGGAGATATATGAAAATAGCGAAAATCGAAGCAGGCGGGGCGGATGTTGCCATTGTGAGCAGCAGCGAGATCGTTATAGAGGATGTGCAGTCGGCATTGGATCTTATTGCAACTGTTCATTACGAGACAGGCTGCGATCGCATCATTCTAAACAAGTCTCTGGTAAGCGAAAGCTTTTTCGATTTGAAAACACGCCTGGCGGGCGAAATCCTGCAGAAGTTCATCAATTACCGCGTGAAGCTTGCCATCGTCGGAGATTTCTCTGTGTATTCAAGCAAGAGCTTAAAGGATTTCATCTATGAATCCAACAACGGAAAGGATATCTTTTTCCTGCCGACAGAAGAACAAGCGATTGAGAAGTTAAGCAGGCTGAAGTAGAAGACAGAGCGGGCGGAAGGGGGGTGTCAGTCAATCATGCGACATAGTCATACTGAGTATCCGATGGTGAAAATTCCTCGGGGTCATATTCAATTAAGAGATGATCGCAAGAAAACGACATGGACGGTAAAAGTGAATTCGTTTTTGCTCGCAGCGGTTCCCGTGACGCATGAGCTATATTTCTCGATTATGCAAGAGACAGCCGGAGCTAATGACTCGCCTCAGACTCCCGTTGTAGAGGTCTCCTGGAATGATGCGGTATTATTTTGCAATTTGCTTTCTCAGCTATCGGGCCTGCAGGAATGTTACTCGATAAGTGATGATGGTGGGAGTGTCGTCTGCAACTGGGAGGCGGATGGTTATCGTCTTCCCACAGAAGCGGAATGGCAGTACGCATGCAAGGCAGGAGCTGCCGGGTATCGGTATGGAGAGCTTGATAAGATCGCATGGTATCGTGGAAATTCTGGCGGCATGGCTCGCGAGGTAGGAAGTAAGGCGCCAAATGCGTGGGGGCTCTATGATATGATCGGAAACGTGTGGGAATGGTGCTGGGATCTCTATGATGAGAATGTATACGGTTCCTACAGAATTTTCCGCGGTGGCAGTTGGGCAGAAGAGGCTAGAGGCTGCGGAGCGACATGCCGACGCCGCAGTCACCCTACGTTTCGCATTGATGACCTCGGTTTTCGTCTTGCCAGCTCCGTGTGAGGCGGCAAATGAAGTAACCCCTGCCTCTTACTAAGGGGGAGGGGTTGGTGGGCATGAAGCTGCATCAATAAATCTGGGATCGATTCCGTAAAACACCCAAGCAAATCCATTCCATCTATAACCGGAAAATTCGCCGTACTCTACTCGCGTTGGATAAAACCAAAACCTATCCCCATTGATAAGCCACACAAAAGTGAACGCATATAAACAATCAACAATATAGGAAACAGCAGGTTTTGGAGGGATCGTTCCAGGCGGCGGTGAAGAAGAAGGTCCTTGGACTGGATAAGCCATTTTTCTTACACTCCTTCCCAGTTCTCAGCAGCAGTATATTCCGGGAATGAAAAATAGACTCATGACAGGGTGAATAAAAGGACCTACATAATGGGTTTGGTTATTGGTCAAGCATGTAACAAACGGTAATTATAGAAAGTACGATGGGAGCTTCCCGAAAAAGCGATAAAAAACCCTCGGAATAACCCGAGGGCCGTTGATGGAGGGAAGTTATCTACAAATGATAAGCCACTTGCTGGATACTGTGCCGCCTTTACCGTCGTGAGCTGTAACGGTAATCGTTATCGTGCTTCCTACTGTTTGTTTTGGAAATCTCGCAGATAAATTGGTTGGATAAGCAGTAACAGAGACTGATGGATCATCCGATTCGGCTGTAAATGTAAGTTCATCTCCGTCGGGGTCCAAAAAAGCAGAGTAAGTTGGACCTAAAGTCCCCTCGGCGTATTGATTTATATAAGTTACTTCCAGGACTCCATTATGATCTTGAACGACAGGAGGTCGATTGCTATTCTCGACTTATCCCCTTCTCTTTGTGAGGGTTTCGTTCGAGCATACACCGTGCGGGCGACTTTCATCGCACACGGCGTTCCATCAACGGATAAGACAGATACTTTACAACGGGCAATTTAATCGTACAACGCATATTGCTTGATTTACAGTTTTTGTTGTCGACAAAAAACGTCGGCTTGTAACAACTCACGATTAAATGGAGAGGTTCTGAATACTCATGAACTGGCCAAAGACCGCGAGTTCGTCATTGGCGCAGGGAAGGAGGCGTGCGATGACACGAATCCTTGCTCAGTAGACCCCCTTTGAAGGCGGTCTGCTTTGGAATACGGTGAAAAACAGACCGTAACCCTTTGCAAGGACGGTCATTCCATTTGATTAAACCGCTGTGACCGTGGCAACAACCAGCGCCAGCAGCGCTACTATAGGCGCAAATTGATGAAGAATCGGTCATTGCTGAATTGTTTCATAGCGAATCCTGGTATATAATAGGGAACTAATTGATGAATCACTAACCAGTAAAAAGTGAGGAGAAATCCGATGTCGAAATCAGAGACGACTTCAGTGAATCGCAGGACGGAGATCATATCTGCAGCCATCGAGGTATTTGCAGAGATTGGATACTACAGGGCAACGACAGCACAAGTCGCGAAACGAGCCGAAATATCGCAGCCGTACATTTTTCGCTTTTTCTCGACCAAAGAAGCGTTGCTGCTTGCAGCATTGGAGGTATCCTGGATGCGGGTGATCGATTCCTTCCGCAAGGTCGTGGGGTCTGCGTCGCCGGAGCATCTGGAGACAGACCTGATCCAGGCTTATGATGAAATTTTGAATGCGTACCGGAATGAAATACTGCTTCAGATGCAGGCGCAGACGATTCAAGAAGACTCGATCCGCGAAGCGATGCGAAATGGATTCGGGGAGGTTCGCCGCATCGTATTGGAAGCCTTCCGTGCTGCCGGCATTCCAAATCCGGAAGAACGAACAATGCTGTTCCTGGCACGAGGGATGCTGTGCAACATCTCGACAGCGCTGAACATGCCCGAATTGAAGGAATTTTGAAGGGGGGGAAAGATTTTGCGAAAGTTGTGATTGACTGATCAATTACAACGTGATACATTGTCTTTAAGTTAGTGATTGATCAATTACAAATAACGAAATCGAATAGCTTGCTGATGATCAATTTAGCTAGTCCGATAGTTAGTGATTAATCGATAACAAAAACAAATGAGGTGATCCCATTGGAAAAAGCGATTGTTGTAGGAGCAACTGGCGGTACAGGCGCTGCGATAACGGAAGAGCTAGTGAAACGGGGCATTCGTACGGTGGCTTTCGGAAGATCTTTGCAGAAGCTGGAGCGGCTGAGGGACAGACTCGGCAATCCGGAGAATCTCACGCTTGCGGCAGGGGATGCTTTTCGTCCGTATGACATCGTCAGGGCTGCGGAAGGTGCGGATGTCCTGTTTCATTGTGCGAATGTGCCGTATCACGAGATGGAGAGCAAGCTGCTTCCTCTCGGCGAATCGGTGATGGAGGCAGCGGGCCAGCTAAGCTTGAAGGTAGTCGCCATCGATGGCATTTATCCCTATGGCAGAAGACAGATGGAGCGGGTGACCGAGGATCATCCGAAGCAGCCTCATACGAGAAAAGGGAAGACAAGGCTTGCGTATGAGCAAATGCTGTTCGACAGCCGGTGGAAGCGGGCCAGGGTAATGATCGTCCGTTTGCCGGATTATTATGGTCCCACCGCGAACGAGGCTTCCTATCTGGGCTCTACGCTCGAAGCAATTGCGGCTGGCAGGATGGCTTTTTTCATCGGAAACATGCGTGTTCCCCGGGAGTACGTTTACTTGCCGGACGCGGCATTCATGATCGCGGAGCTGGCCGCCAAGGAAGAAGCCTATGGGGAGAATTGGAATATACCGGGGGCAGGCCTGATTTCGGGAAAGGAGATCGTGCGAATCGCCAGGCAGGCAAGCGGAAGCTCCAAACCGGTTATACCTCTCGGCAGAGGAGGGCTGGCATTGCTTGGGATGTTCGTACCGGTGATGAAGGAGGTAATCGAGATGCTCTATTTAACAGAAGAGCCGCTAGTCTTGAGTGGAGAAAAATACGAGAGCTTGATCGGTCCGATTCGGGCGACAGCTTTTGAAGAGGGTATCGGGAGAACGGTTCGTTTGCTGCAGGGAAGAAATGGGTCTCTGCAATAGTTATTGATTAATCACTAATGATCAGGTAGAACGAACCGTTAAGGGAAGGCTCTGCACTGACCTGGTAGAGAGCGGTGTATCGATCCCGCTATATCCTGCCATTTCTATCTTAAACGCAGCCGGATGTATGCTGCGTTTATTTATTTATCAATCTTTTTGGAGCTAAAGAAAAGCGGGGGTTCTTCCCATGGGCAAAGGTGGCTTTGGAAGACTAGAAAAGATAAAACAAAGGCTTGCAAATCTGTGTACAACAAGTTATATTACCATATAGTTAGATAATCTAATTATAGAGGTGGAGTCATGGTCAGGAAAAACAGTCATGACCATTTAGCGGATCAGTCCTTGCCAAAGTTAGGCGTTACGCCATATTTGGAGCTGATGGACAAAACTGCTTCCAGCAGCACGGACCGGCATTCGGCACATCTGGGGCTGCTGTTGATGTGGCTCGGGGACAACGTTTTAGATGTGATGGACCTGGAATTGGCGCCCTTTAACATTACCGAGAGCAAATTCGATTTGCTGTTGCTGCTGACGCTTCACGATGGAAGGGAACTGATCACTCCCTCCGCAATCGCGGAGCGGCTTGGAATCCGTCGCGCCTCTGTGACAGCTTTATTGGATTGGCTGGAAAAGCGCAATTGGATAGCACGGGAGCAAAGCTCTTTGGATCGGCGTATGATTCATGTCAGCATTACACCCGAGGGACGGGAGTTGGTCGAAGGTGTTCTTCCCACCTTTTGGTCGGCATGCTCTTCGCTCGTCAGCGAGCTGGAGCCGGAGGAGCGCAGAGTATTGGAAAAGCTGCTGCTTAGGTTGAATGCTGCTATAGAAAGAAGGCTGGGAGTGGGAAGATAAATTTTTTTCTGCTAATGATTAGATTATCTAACTATATTCATGCATCAGTTTCAAAATCGAAAAAACGAAAAAGAGGTGCACCATGCGCAATTATTCCTTGATGACGGCCGTATTATGCTGGTCCGGGATGGTTGTTATGTCAAGTCTCTATGTGACGATTCCGCTTGTTTCCCTATTTGCAGAACAGTTTGGCGCTACCCTTACACAAGCCGCCGCAACAGGAAGCGTTTTTTCAATCGGTTTTGCGATTGGCTGCCTGATTTACGGTGCGCTGTCCGATAAATACGGACGAAAGCCAATCATCTTTGTCGGGCTTGTTGTATTGTCGCTGATTTCTTTGCTGCTCGGGACAGTGGATCGTTTTTCATGGGTGCTTGTCCTTCGAGGGCTGCAAGGGGCCGCTGCGGCCACATTTTCCCCGGTTGCTTTGGCCTACGCTGTAGAGATGTTTCCGGCAGACAAAAGGGTGACGACAATCGGGTTTATCAGCACAGGATTTCTGGTTGCCGGAATCGTCGGACAGGTGGCCAGCGGTTTGATCAGTCAGGCATACGGGTGGAACGCCGTATTTTATACCCTGGCAGCAGTTTACGCCGCTACCGCGATACTCGTTCAGTGGCTTCTGCCGAAGGGAGAAATTCAGCATCCTCATGCCAATATTTTGGAGCCGTTTCAGCATATCGGAAGACTGTTCAGGCAAAAAAATCTTGTATTGTGCTACCTTGTGGCTCTGGTATTGTTGATGTCTTTTGTGAGCATGTATACCGTGCTGGGAAATTACCTGAGCGGGCCTGATTTTGGGCTTGCCAGTCAGGAAATCCTGTACGTCCGGGCGATCGGTGTTTTCGGCATGCTGATTTCCCCGCTCGCTGGAAAACTGGCGAAAAGATTCGGAGTCCGCACCGTATTGCGCTTCGCTCTGTTGCTGGCTGTTGCGGGGATAGCTCCCTTGGGAATGACAGACAATTTGCCGCTATTGATCGGGATGTCGCTCATTTTTGTCAGCGGAATCTCGTTGGCTGTTCCTTCGCTGATTTCTCTCGTTGGTCTGCTGGCAGGCAAATCGCGCGGCATTGCGGTCTCCGTTTATACCTTTGTCCTGTTTGCGGGAACAAGCCTGGGGCGGATTTTATCCATTTCATTTATGAAAACGGGCAGCTTCGCGGAGACATTTATCCTGCTTGCACTCGTTCCCGGCATTGGATTGGCGGCTGCCAGCCTGGTCCGCGAAGACATTCCGAAAGAAATGGATGCCGGGAAGTAATCACGTTCATGGACACATCCGGGCTTCAACCAATACTCCATCAAAATAATCTCAAGCGCTTGGAATTCCGAGCGTTTTTTGTTCTTTCCCGGGGCTGCTGCGGCATGGCATGAAAAATCCCATATGTCTTCATATAGTGAACACGAAGAGACATGGGATTTGTATGTGGTAGTTCCCTTACTTTTTCCGAGAACGGCCACTGCGACAGATTCGTCGGCGGTTTTTAAGAAAATAAACACCGCCGCCATGCAGCGCCGCAACGTAGAGCCGGAAGAGGCGCGTGCATGGGATGTTGGCCGGGTTAAGAATGGAGATCGTCAGGGATTTCCAGGCCGGCCTTTTCGGCCTCCGCGATATGGTGTCTTGCCAGCGATTCATCCGTAAAGTCATCTTCGTTGCGGTATATTCTAGCCAATTCAATATGGGCATGTAGATATTCTCTATCCAGAGCGGCATGAAAATAGGTGATGGCCGCAGCAACATCCTTGCTTGTGCCCAGTCCCTGACTGAAACAAATCCCCAGGTTATAGGCTCCCACGTCGCTGCCCTCTGCATAATCCTTCTGGTAATAACCGAAGGCCTTTTCATACTCCCCTTTCAGGTCGTGCAAGTAGCCAAGCCAGCCGTTTTGCGGCGAGCCCAATTGCTCCGCCTGCTGGTAATGCCAGAGCGCCTTGTCGATATCTTGCGGCACCAGATGTCCTTCATAATACAAGGAGCCCATGTTGGTGTGGGCAAGCGCAAGGCCGTTGTCCGCAGCTTTGCCGAGCCAATACAACGCTTTTTCCATATCGGGTGCTGTCCCTACTCCGTTTTGATAGCAAATGCCCAGACCGTTCATGGCATACGCATTGCCTGCCTCAGCGCCCTTTTCGTACCAGAAAAAGGCCTTGTCGTCATCGAGATAGCCCTCTACGCTGTAATACATGTGAGCAAGATTGTTCATGGAGGGGGCATAGCCCTTTTCAGCGGCTATGGTATCGTACTGGATGGCTTTCTCATAATCGCCCGCGTCACAGGCAGCCAGGGCAAGATCATACAAATCCTCCGCCGATGTGTGTTCATCTGCTTCGCCATCATCGGCGATGGCCGCTTCTGCATAGGTTAGCAGGCGATTGCGCACGTTGGCATCAAAATAATAGTTGTAATCGATATCCTCGGCATCCTGCAGAACCAGAGTTTTATCAGCCATCGACACCCCGGACTCGTCTGCCACAAACACGTCAGGTCCTTTAAAAGCATAAGCGAAACCGCTAACAGGCGCTTTTCGTACCACAAGATCGAATTCGAATCCGCCGAGCCGGTTTTCAGGCGAATAGGCGATGCACCACAACCCGTTTCGCTTCAGGGCAAAAGCGTTTTCGTACAGCCAAAGAATGCTTTGGTAATCTTCCAATGGAAATAACCATGTCGGGCGATCGGGATCACCGTCAAACACGCCTTTTTGCCCGTCCTTTTGGGCCAGTACCAAATTGCTCGGCCGAGAATCGATATAGGCGTTCATATCAATCAGCGCATCAAATTCATAGGGGAGCAACAGGCTTTCCTGCCGCAAACCGAGAGCGCCATACTTTTTCCCTTTTCGCAGTACAAGCATATTGGGAAAGCTGGCTTGCCTGTTTATCTTCTCGAAGCCGGATGCGCAAATGGTGCCGTCCTTTTTGTATAAGGTGCTGTGGTTGGCATTCTTGTGCGGTTTTACGAGGAGAAGCCCCTCGCCGATGGATTCCACTGCTGACAACGGAAATTCACCGATATAGACAAAATGATCATTGAATATTTTCTTGTTTTTACGGCCTTTTACTGCTGTATGGTAAAATCCGTGCCCGTTCTCGAAAGCTTCGTCACATTCAAAATCGATGACGGTGGAGCCGCTCTGGTCCACGACTCCCCATTTCCCGTCTTTCTTTGCCGTGAAAAGTCCGCTGTAGTCCAGGGATTCCAATGCTTCATATTGTGCGGGGACGACTGTGTTGCCGTTGGGGTCGATCAGGCCGAATTGACCATTTCGTTTGACAATAGCCGATGTGGTGCCGTATTCAAAATCGTATGCGTCCTCCCAGACCAAGGGGATGGCGATCCTGCCTGATTTATGCACGTAGCCGAATTTGCCGCCCTGCGAGACCACGGCAAGATCCTCGGGACCAAAACCGTAAAACTCGTCAAATTGCGGATGAAGCAATACCTTTCCATCCTTGTCTTTCAGGCCCCATAAGCCATTTTCCTCATAAATCTCTACTTCCGGCTCTTCTTCATAGGGCTGCCAGATGTGTCCCCAGCCGTATTGGTAATTTTCATAGTTGAGCAGCTCGGCAAACGACGCAAAGCCGGGGCTCACGTCCATCAAGTCGGAATCGTTCAGCAGCGAGATGTCGTCGTTTTCCATTGCCTTTTTGATGATCTCATTGTTATGGGCAATATTGGCCAGCCAGACTTCGGCCTGTTCGGCATGCGGGGTGTCGTCCATATTGAATACGTCCCAGGCATCCAGGTGGAAATACGGGAGTTTCAGTTTGTCGAGGTAAGTGAAGAGATTGTTTTTGGCTTCAACAAAGGCTTCTTTGTTTGTGATCAGCATTTCCTGTTTTTCGAGAAAATCGTAAAAGCGCTTCAAGTTTTCGATACCCGGTTGGGCAGCATAATACAGGCCGGCATTATCGGGCTCTGTGTGATTGTTGTAATTGTTGCCGGCAACAAATCCGCCGTCGACCAGGAGCGGCTGCAATAAAAGAGGCATTTCATAGCCCCATTCCAGCATCATCCTGTCGGTGTCCTGCGCTTCGGAAGGGGTGCTGACATTGTATACATATACCCTGTGTGACATCCTTTGGTTTCTCCTTGTTTTTTCAAAATTCACGATAAACGCTAGATTATGCTAAATTTCCCTTTAGTATAGCACCAATAGATTATTAGCTCATATTTCAAAAGACCCATTCGCTCACAATACGATTGAGTCAATGCGAATACTTATATGAATATACAGAAAAATCAGATAAGGTGTTAACCGGATTACACTCAAGCGGCTGCACCTCTGATAGAATGATTCCATTAGGCTGGCAAGCTGGTGCTGCCGAGCGAATGCTTCAAAAGCGCTGGACAAAAGATCGGGAGGCGACTGCCATGGGTATGCGGATTGAACAGATTGATCCAAAAAAGACGGCTATTCTCGTCGTAGATATGCAAAATGATTTTATCGCACAAGGTGCGCCGCTTGAGACGCCGATGGGGCGCCGCATCCTGCCCACCTTGCTTCGCCTTCTTGCGTTTGCCCGGGAAACAGGAATGTCGGTGATCTATACGGCGCATGTTCATCGCGAGGATGGGTCAGACCTTGGCATGTTTGGCGAAATCTATCCGCCGATCGCTGAAGGGGCCTGTCTCATAGATGGCAGACCGGGTGCGGAAATTTATCCGGAGGTGGCGCCGCAGCCCCGTGAGCCGGTGATTAAAAAGCACCGCTACAGCGCGTTTTTCGGTACGGATCTGGACATCATTTTGAGGAGCAAGGGGATCGAGACGGTAGCCATAACCGGGGTAACGACGGAAAACTGCTGCCATTCCGCCGCCCGCGATGCGATGTACCTGGGGTATCGCGTCGCCTTTCTCTCCGATGCGACCGGAACGTATGACTATCCCGATACTGGGTTTGGCCAGGTCCCGGCAGAGGAAGTGCACCGCGTCACGCTCGCTCTGCTCAATGTGTCGACCGCTCATGTCATGACGGCGGAGGACTTTATGCATCGTGTGCAGCGAGGGTGAGGTCCGTCTTGCAAATTCATCTACCCATACAGAAACGGCAGAGATGCCGTTTTTTCTGTTATGCGGACAAAGAAAAATGTATCTGTATGGAAGGGGAAGCGTTGAAAGGATCGAATTGGAACTTATGTGTGATTGAGAGGCGATATAGACCGTTGGCAATTTGTGCTAAAGTTTGAGAGAGTGGCTCGAAAAAGTTCCATTGCTCGTTACCGCTGCGGAAACTGTATAGGTGAGCAGATGGATGGTTTGAGTCGAATATGATTTTTCTCAAGGAGGAGAGGGCTTTGCTTCCCGATGATATAAAGGAAAAGATCATAAAAAAGTACAACATTCCGGATCCAGAGCCTCCGAGAAATGTTCCCAAAGAGGATCGTCCCAAAAATGACAGCGAGTATCCCGGCATTACGGAATTTGTGATCGATCCTTATGTGGGTGCAGGCGTTTTGCGACTTGGGATGACACCGGCAGAAGTTCAAAAAGCATTGAATTTTAATCCGCGAAAATACCGACGGCTGCACGAGAAAGAAGATGATTATCGCATCTGCTTTGTCTACTACAAGGAGCCTGAGATTTGCAATGCGATCGAATTTTTTCCGCCGGCGTCTGTTCTGTTTCATGGAAAGAATCTCCTGGATTGCTCATTGAAAGAGGCAATGGAGTTCGTCAGGCAATATGATAGCGACTTGGAAATAGAGGCGGGGTTCATCTCACATAAGTACGGGTTCGGGGTTTATGCTGAATTTGGCATATATGAGCCAGAGAATCCGGTGGAGACCGTAATTGTTTTTGAAAAAGGCTATTACGATTGAAAAGGGGGAGGGTAAAAGAAAGAATGAAGGAGTTTTCAAGAACAAGAAAAATCCCATGTTCCTTCGCAGGTTAAACGCGAATCGACATGGGATTTCTTATGTGACAGCAAGCGTCCCAAAGTCTACTCAACCAACGCTTTGATCTTCGGAAACACCTTTAGAGCCGTCTTGTAAAACACATCCTCGTGATATTCGGCCGGAATCAGCTCCTGGACGAACTGAATGTACGGCTTCACCGGAGCAAGGGGCCAGTCGGTTCCAAACAAAAACTTGTCATAGTGGTCACAGTACGTGATCGCATGGCGCAAATGGGCGAAAAAGAGCGGGGAGTCCTTCAGCCGGGCGCAATTGGCGGCATCTCCTACCATCAAGCCGGAGAGATCAGCGAACATGTTGCGGTTTTTGTAAACGACTTCCGCCCCATCCAGCACCCACGGATCGCCGAAATGGGCCATCATAAAGGTAACCTCCCGATGCTTCACCGCCACCTCGTCCAACGTAAGCGGATGGGAGTACTTCAACAGCCCTCGCTCCGAATACGTATCGCCGGTGTGGAAGACGACAGGCACCTGATGCTTGGCCGCCAGCTCGTAGACCGGGTCATAGACGCTATCGTAGGCGTAGAAGGGATAGTAGCCCAGATAGATTTTGAGTCCGACCGCGTTTGGCTTTTGCAGGTCTGCTTCCAGCCTGGCCACGGCAGCTTGATCCAGCTTGAAAGGATTGATTCCCAGGCAGTACACGAGCTGCGGCGGGAGTTCTTCTGTCAAATCAAGACCCATCGGAGTGGCAGCCTCCGCATCGGGGAAGCCGTCCTGTTTTGTCTCCGTAAGCCCCATGCCGATCCCCAGTACCACTCCATTTTCCGCGTATTCCTGCAGGATGCCGGCGACAGAGTAATCAACCCCCGACTTTTCTGCCGCAGTCCGCTTGAACTCCTCGATATGGGACAAATGCATATGGGCATCAATGATTTTCATCGCGTGTCCTCCCTTGCTCGGAAAACCGGATTGCCCGCAATGCAGACAGGGAATCGGACGGGATCTTCTTGTCTGCAAACACGAAAAAGACGGGCGGGGTAAAGGCAGTGCTGCCGCTCGGCAGGTTGAGTTCGCGCACGACCGAGGCGACGGCCACTTCCTTGTTGGCGTAGAGGCTCACATCTGCCGTATCCAGGTCGGTGACAATGTGCATCTGGTCGTTGCGCGAAGCGGAGCCGACGATATAATCGGAGATTTCGGCAACGGACAGTTCACCCTGCCCCAGCTTGTAGCACAGTTCCTCGCCATTTGCTCCTGCGGTTTTCAGCCAAATCTCTTCGTCTGTATCCTCTGTCCGCAAAAAGATCTCTGTCGACCATTCCTTGCCGGCAAAATACGTTCCGGTATTCTGCACGATCTCTACGGTATGGCAGAGGACAGGGACACCCGGCAGAAGCAGGTAATACTGATGACATGTCAGACCGCGATACTTTTCCTGCTTCTGCACATCGTAGCTCAGCTTGATGCCCTGCCAGACATTCTGCCTGTTATCAACCAGATGGACAAAGGAGGCCGTCCGCTCCTCCTTGATCAGGGAAAACGAGTTCAGCTCCGCGATGATATTGCCAATCCCGCCGGTCCACGGATTCCACCATGATTTGGGCCCGCGCTCCGGGAAGGAGGTAGCCAGCCATTCCTGGCCGTGGCTGGAAAGCGAGAAGAGTGACGGCGAGAACTCGGGAGCTGCCTTGATCCGCAGCGGGCCATTGTCGGCGATATAGACTTGCTGCCCTTTTTCTTCTGCCGTCTCCAGTAAAACCTTTCCTGGCCCAACCGGAAACACAACACTGCGCAAATGAGTCTCATGTGTCGCAAACCGCCCGTCTATGCGGACGAGCTCACAGGATTTTTCTGGTGCGGCAAAGGAGTAGCCGGATTCCGTCTTTTCCTCATCCTCCGCAAAGCGCTGCGCTTGTCCGCTATCTGGCATGCTCTCCAGCGAAGCAGTCAGTTCTCCATCGAGATACTGCTGCTTGTACTCTTTTACCTGTACTTCAAATTTATCGCTATCAATAAAAGGATTGTGCTCGCTCACAACCAGCTCCAGATGATCGGTCAGGGACAAGTCCGCCGGCAATGCTTCTTTTCGTGCAAACGCACGGAATTCCTTCCAATCCGTAAAGCTCCCGCAGGTGATGTAGAAGGGGCCAAATGTCCTTTTGCCATGCGGCTCCAGTATGCCGAGACTGGTTTCCAGAGACATATGCCAGCCTTGAAGATCGATACGGTATTCTTCGGGCCAGCACATGCCCCAGGGGATATCGTTTCTTGAAAACAGCCAGTTCTCACTGATCAGCTCGCCGTCCCAATAGTCCATGTCGCTCCCGTACGATGCCGGTGTCTGGACATAGCGGCCTTGATACGGAAGGATCGGGCGGAAAATAGGATGGGCAAAGCCTTGGCTGAGCCACAGCTCCGTACCCAGCCTGTCTGCGGAGAGATTGGTCAGTTCCAATTCGTGAACAACCGTGCCGTCTCCGAAGAGGAGCGTCTTTCCGATCAACGCAATTTGAGGGAATGAGCCGGAGCGGTAAGCAGCGCAAAAGCCGATCGCTCCTTTTTCCACGATACATTCGACCTTCTCGGGACGTTTTTTGGAAAACTCGCTGGAATACGGCTTGCCGATCTTCGGATAGGTGAGATAGGTTGGCTCTCCGCCAGTGCCGCTGACAACGGTGATCTCGTTGTCTTCCTTGTTGAAGTAGAGCGCGTGGAGGCCGTGGTGCACCTGCCACGTCTGTTCCGTTTCCCCTGACAGCATGGCGCCCGGTCCTGTAAAGGCGGCACCGATTTTTTTGGAAAAAGAGACAGAGCCGCCATCCGCGAGCTTCGCCTCTACCTGCACATCGGCCTCGTAAAAGCCGTGCTCATAGGGGTCGGCGTCAAGCGGGAGAGAGACGCGTTCTTTGCCTTGCAGCCGGAGTGTATGGCGCTGCTGATTGATGCGGAGAAAGGAACAGGAGGGCAGTTCGAAGGAAAACTCTGCCTCTTCTTCAAAGCTGTTCTCCACATCCAAATAAAACTGTGCTGTCCGCCCCGGATAGGTGAGCCCGGGCACTTGCAGGGAAAGGGAAGCGGGAAACTTGGGGAGAATTCCCACCTGAAACAGTGCGGCCTTGCCGTTGATCAGGATGTGCGTACAGACACGGGGATGCGTACGCCAGACGCTTTGTTCTTCGGTGATCCCGCCGACAAAAAAGCTTGCCGACAGTGTCGTTTCCCCGGTAACTGCAAGCTCCTGCTGATAATCAAAGCGGATGTTTTCGTTGGGTGCTCCCTTCAAGGAAATCTGCAGCGGCTTGCCCGATTTGTTGACGATCCGGTAGTGAATCCGGTACTCCCGGCCAAAGACCAGCTTCGGTCCTTCAACCTCCGCAGACAGGAGATAGTCTTCTGTTTCGATGAGGCGCATGCCGCGGCCGAGCCGTTCAAACTCCACGCGCAGGCTCTTTTCGCCTTTTGCCCAGGAGTAGGTGAAATAGTCAAAGCCGTTTTCCTTTCTCCCGTCGGGTTCAACGACAATCTCCCGGGTGGAGTCCTGATACCAGTCGAGCTCCTCAAAATAGGGGGCGATTGCCTCTGTCCTTAGCACAGTGGGGATCATGTTCATGAGATGAGTGGTATCGTCCCGGTCTTCCCAGAAAAAGCCGAATTTTTTATACAGGGGTACAGCCTTCGTGTTCCCTGCCCACGTGTAGAGATCAAGTCGGGGCCAGCCGAGCTGGATCGTTTGCTCCAGCACGCGTGCAAGCAGCATGCGTCCCACTTTTTTTCCTTGGTAGTCAGGACGCACATTGAGCAGCGGGATATAGAGGGCACCCGTATCTTCCCGGTACTCGGCCAGGCTGCAGTAGCCAACGACCTTATCGCCATCCATCGCCAGGTAAACGGCGAGAGAATCAGAGCTTGCTTCTTCTTGCAGGATTTGTTCCGCCGTTGTAATCGAGTTTCCGCCCCCCCAGCTATCCCGGCTGGCGTTCCACATGTCAGCGACGGCTGCGGCCAGTTCGGGGCGGTAGGGAACGATAGAAATAGATTCCATGATTGACTGCACCTCGATAATTTTGGAATATTTGTCATCTTGCAAGAGAATACGTATGAGAGGACGGGGTGGTTTCGGGGTTCATCGATTTTGCTTTATCGGTGGCAGAGGGATACGGCTCCCCAACAACCTTTTAGCGAGGAGGTAAAGACGTGCAAGACGATTAGAACTACCCGGCAAACGAAATTGGACGTAAAGCCCGCAGCCTGAAAGAAGGCATCGTTCATTGTCGTCATTTTCCGGGAGCGCTCCGGCGCCCGTTTAGCCGCGATTGTCGAGCTGTATGCCGAAGGACAACTGCAGGTGTTCATGAGAAAAACGTTTCCGCTGGAACAAGCGGCCGATGCTCATCGAGAGGTGGAGAAAGGTCATGGACGAGGGAAAGTCGTGTTGGATGTCTCTTGATTGGACTGTATATATCAAAGCGCCCCTGGCTTTGGAAGAAGCAAGGGGCGCTTTGACGATTCTGCATTACTCGATTCTGCCAGCTTGTCAAACCTGTGTCCAGAAAGACTTCTGTCTACTTGGTGATCATCTGAAACGATCAGCTAGAGTACGTAAATCGTTTCCTTGGATAACCCGCCACGCAAATTAATCCAGGTACGACTCAGCGATCTTGACCAACTCTTCTTTGGTCACCGGATTGGATGTTTCGATATGGTAGCGGATCGTCTGGTTCGTGTTTGGCACGTCGTACACCCAGTGAATATTTTTCCCCGTGCCAAAATCCGTGAAGATCATTTCTACCCCTTTTACCATTAGCTTTTCTTCCTTCAGGTCCCACTCTTTGTGAACGATAACTGTCTCTTTGCTGCTTGTTTTGGACATCGTAACCCGGATGTCTTTTCCTTGGTTGTTGTAGATGCTGAGGATTCTCCAGTAGTCCTTCGACAGCTCCACCGGCATCATGGCAAACTCTTTTTTGGACTCCTCGGCCTGCCTCTTCAGCTTTTTCGCAATGGCTGCCTCTTCTTCCGGGCTGAGAGGATTCACATAAGTCATAGGCTCAAAGTCGACTCTTGCACTTTCAAACTTGTATTTGCCTTCCAGGCTGTCTAAAATCTTGACGGATTGATCCTTCATTTTGTCTCGGAGCTTAGACACATCCGTAAAGGAAATGCCCTTGCTTTCGGTGTAAATTTTCATATCCGGAATGTCCGAAACGACATAAAAGAGACCGGCCGTGCCTTCTTGCAACACTTCGTCGGCGTATCCGCCGCTTTTCAGCGAGCGGATTTGTTCATCTTTGGAAGGACGAGTATAGCCTGATTCTTCCAATGTTTTTTTCTCATATACCACATTTCCCTGCTTGTTTTTCAAAGAGTGATAGTTGACTGCCGCAAAAGCCGAAGAGACTGTCAAAACCATTCCTGCCGCTACCAATAAACCCACTTTGTATTTCACGAAAAATCGCTCCTTTGTTTTTTGTTCGGCGTACAATTTCCCCATCACTTTTCCCGTCAAGTCTACATCGGGAATTCGTGGGTCATGAAAAAGTTCTCTCAAATCCTGATCCCTGTCCGATCTCATTTGGTCCCACTTCCTTTCCTTGGGCATAGTACTTGCGGAATTTCGCAGCCGAACGTTCGTATTTTTTTCGAAGAGTGGCGCTGCTTTGATTCAGAATGAGGCTGATTTCCTGATAGCTCTTTTCCTCTACACAGCGCAAAATCAACAGGTTCCGCTCTTCCACCGACAATTTCGACATCGCCTTATGCACGGACTCGTCGAAATAATGGGCTTCGATTTGCTGATCCACGTGTTTGTTTTCTTTCTCGTCCCGATAAAAGAAAGGGAGATATTTCGCCAGTTTTCGCTTGCGAATCACATCGATGCACTGATGGTAGGCAATCTTGTACAGCCAGGCGCCAAACGGAATCTCGGGCCTGTATTTCTCCAAATAGCGATATGCCTTCAAAAATACTTCCTGGCCGCTGTCCTCGGCTTCGGAATGATGGCCCAGCATGTGATAGCAATAGAGAAAAATCGATTTTTGGTAGAGGTGCATAATCTTCTCGAACTTCTCGGTATCACCCTTCAATACGTCAGCGATGATCCCCTGTAGTTCAGCTTCATCCAAACCGCTCACCCCCTTTCATCCTAAACAACGAAGGAGCCACATCAAAATGTGACGGTTACCGAAAAAAATAAGAAATGGACGGACGGGAGCAGTCGTTCTCGCCCGTGAAATCAAAGTTGGCACCAGTTCAACATACAGGAAGCAGCAACAGGGCGGTCAACCTTTTTGTGGACAAGACAGCCAATGCCCAACTACAGTTACGCCCGGAACGTTCAAATCGATACGGGCATCCGCGAAATGCCAGTGCACGGGCAACAGCTTGCATGCAGGAACGACTCAAGATCGTCGGGAAATCCGGGGATAGGTTTCGGGGGGGTTGGAATTTTTTTCTATTGGGCGGTTTTGTGGTATACTAAAGAAAATTAACTGAATAGTCATTCATTTTTTACCTTGTACAAAAGGGGGGGCGAGTTCAATGGAAGCTGTGCTTCAAAAACAGAAGGTGAGCAGAAGGAAAAAAGCGGTCAAGATTGTTGTTGCCGCAGTGGTTGTTTTGCTTGTAATCAGCGCTGTTTTATTTGGAATCGCAAACGCATACATAGCAAGGTCGCTGCCGCAGATCGAAGGCGAGCTTTCCGTGGCGGGGCTTGCAGAATCGGTAACGGTCGCAAGAGATGAGCATGGCGTCCCGCATATTTACGCCAGCAACGAGCATGATTTATTCATGGCCCAAGGATATGTTACGGCACAGGACCGCCTGTTTCAAATGGACTTGAGCAGAAGGCAAGCATCCGGCGAGCTCAGCGAAGTCATTGGCGAGAAGGCTGTGGACCGCGATAAATACTTCCGGACGCTCGGATTGCGCAGAGCGGCAAAGCTCTCCCATGAGGTCTACTCGCAGGAAGCCAAGGATATCCTGCAATGGTATGCAGACGGGGTGAATGCCTACATCAGCGAGGCGAAGGCAAAGGGAGCCTTGCCCATCGAATTTGCACTTCTGGGCTATGAGCCAAAGGAATGGACGCCGCTCGACTCGCTGACCATCGGAAAATACATGGCCTATGATCTGGGCGGGCATTGGGAAGGGCAAGCGTTTCGCTATTACCTCCTGAACCATTTTCCGAAAGAGAAGGCGTACGATCTGTTCCCGAACGAGGAAAAAGCGGGGCCTCCGATCATTCCGCCCATCGGGGATGGAAAAGTAGATGTCGAGAAAAGCTTTGCCAAAGCGATCATTCCCCCTGAATTCAATGGGAGCAACAACTGGGTGGTTAGCGGCAAAAAAAGCGCGTCGGGCAAGCCGCTGTTGGCGGATGATCCGCACCTGTCCCTGGCGACGCCATCCATTTGGTACCAGACCCATCTGAAGGCTCCTTCGGTAAATGTGAGCGGTGTTATTTTTGCGGGAGTCCCGGGGATTATTCTGGGCCATAACGAGCATGTGGCCTGGGGAGTGACGAATACGGGACCGGATGTACAGGATTTGTATATCGAAAAAAGAAATCCGGAGCAGCCGAGCCAGTTTCTCTACATGGGGAAATGGGAGGAAGCACAGGTCATCGATGAGCCGATCCGGGTGAAGGACAAAGAGACGATCCCGTATCAGGTCACCATTACGAGACATGGGCCTGTTATTTCGGAGTTCGCCGAAGATAGCGGCAAAGATACCGTTTTCTCGTTGAAGTGGACGGCGCTGGAGCCATCCCGGGAGCTGGAAGCGGTTTTGCGGATGAATAAAGCGAAAAACTGGAACGAGTTTGAAAAGGCGCTGGAAGACTTCCACACGCCGACGCAAAATTTTGTATTTGCCGCACAGGATGGGACCATCGCCTACAAGGCAAACGGGAAAATTCCCATCCGCAAAAAGGGCAACAGCCTCGTCCCTGTTCCCGGGTGGACAGATGAATACGAGTGGACGGGGTACATCCCGTACGACCAGCTCCCCAAGACTGTGAATCCAAAGCAGGGCTTCATCTCCAGCGCGAATTACAAAGTCACGGATGACAGCTATCCGTACCACATCAGCAATGTCTGGGCACAGCCGTATCGTCAAATGAGAATACAGCAGGTGCTGCAGGCAAAGGAAAAGCTGACCGTGGAGGACATGCAAAAGCTGCAAATGGATCAAGCAAACCTGCAGGCTGATGAATTCGTGCCGATCTTTTTGGAGCATGTGAAAAAGGAGCCGCTCACGGAGAAAGAAAAGGCTGTTCTCGCTGTGCTGGAAACATGGAATTTCGTCGACGACAAAGATTTGGCTGCGCCTCTCGTATTTCATACGTGGATGCGACAAGTGGCGAATGTCCTGTTCAAGGAGCAAATACCGGACAGCATGAATGACTTGTTTGAAGGAAAGAGGCAAATCGTCGACGATCTGATCCGCAGAGCCCACACCGGCAAGCCGGGTCCTTGGGTACAGGAGAAGGGAGGGCTTTCCAAGGTGCTTCACGCTGCTTTGCAGGAAGCCATTGCGGAAATCGAAGCTGCCCACGGAACAAACAGCGAGAAATGGAAGTGGGGCGAGGCTCATCAAATGTCTTTTCTTCACCCCTTGTCCAGCGTGACCGGACTAAACTACCTCTTTAACTGGGCAAAACCGATCCCGGCAGGGGGGAGCGCCGTAACTGTCCAGGCCGCCAGCTACAATCAAAAGACGGGCCTCATCAACCACGGGGCATCCTGGCGGTTTGTCGTCGATACGAATGATCTGACAAAGGGGTATCATGTAGTCGGTCCCGGTCAGTCGGGACATGTCAAAAGCCCTTGGTACGACGATCAGTTTGGTGCGTGGGTAGAGGGAGTGTACCATGCCACATCCATTACGGAAGCAAAGGAAACAGGCCATGTGCTAACGCTCCGGCCCAAGTAAATGGTTAGGTCGTGCGAAGACGGGTCCCATTTTATACTTTGAAGAGGTAAAAATAAAGTACGTAACCAAACAGCGGAGATCTAAGACATGAAAATAAAGTCTTAGACTACCGCTGTTTTTATTTGGAACCCGTTAATTTCATCATCACAACTAACGTATACGGTTATACCCTATCCTCCCGAAATGCCTGCTTTACCCGCTCAATCTGGGCGAGGTGGTCACGGACATGCTGGACGCGCAATTCCAGCAGCTCTTTGAATGTGTACCGCACTCCATCGGGATATTGCCCGACTCGTTCAAGCTGCTCGGGAGTCAGATTTTCCAGAAGCGGCAGCATGCTGGTCCGCAGCATTTGGAACAGGAGCATATGCTGCTTGCGGTCCAACCGTTCATATCCCAGGTTATCCGTCCAGGCTTCCTGATCAAATGACAGGAGAAGCGGTTCTTCCTCCGCCAAGACTTTTCTCAGCCGATGTGTCGCCAAGATTTCGGCATCTGCAACATGAATAAGAATCTGGTGGATGCTCCATTTGTCCGGTGCAGGTTGGAACCGCAACTCCTCCTCAGACAATCCTTCAACGGCTTCTCGCAGCAGCTCATGGTCTTGGCGGTACTCCTCGATCAACTTTTCCATCCGTTCCTCTCCTTCATCATAATTCGTGTGGCTGGTAGCCATTTCGAATATAATTCTTCGATATAGAGCAAGTACCTTCTGGGTTTTCACGAAATAAATGTAACCACGTTGTGGAAGACGTGGTTTTTTACTGAACGGACCTCATGGCAGGCCAGAAGGAAACTTTTCATGGGATCAGCCGTCTATTTAGTTGAAATTTGTACGAGGAGCAGAAAAAGCTGATGGGTAACATACGGATTCATCTCTGCACAGTGATGATTTTGCTAGTAGTAGCTGCAAGTGCTTGCGGCAACCCAATGGAATCCGAACCAACCTTACGGGTCGACGGGGATGGCCTTGAAAAAACGGTTCGCTCAGAAGGCTATGGCTTGCAAGCACGTTTGGAGCCGGAAGCAGAAGGCATCGCTGCGTATTCGTTCCCTGAACAGGCTGCACTCTTGTTCCAAGCGGTTGAGCTTACAGAACTCGAAAATGCAAAGCCTGCCCAGACATGGGAGCATGCCGGAACCATTCCATTCGGAAACGTAGCGGGAAGCCCGGCATTTTTGCAAGTGTTTAAAGAAACAAATCCGGTTGCCTCTTGCGGTTCCGATTACCAGGCTGTTGCTCTTCTTGAACATAAAGGAGAGACGTTCGGCTATCGGGAATGTTTTTCTGCCAGTCTGATTGAAGACGCCATTCAAAAGAAAAAGGCTTCCGTGGTCTTGTTGGAGAAAAACCATGCCGCTGCGGGCTCAAATTACGTGCTGCAGGGTGCAGCGGCATTAGCTGCAAACGGACCGGCCAGGATGGGTTATTTTTACTATGATAGTTCCCAAGACAAATGGTTCGCCTTTGAGGATTGGGGGAACCCGCGTCTTGCAGACCTGGACGGAGACGGAGCGGATGAACTGGTCAATCAGTTTGAAGGCTTGCACCTTCACTGGCCGGATGTAAACATATACCGCTGGAGGGGCAGCGTGCTTGAGAAGAGCGAATCGGTCAAGGCGGTGCTGCAGGTACCCCATTTTTCCTTGAGCTCTGCCATCGCAAACACGGAGAGCGGTCCGCATACAATCAAAGTCCAAGCTGCAATGGACAGCGAGTCCGTCCGTACGGAGTCGGCAACTTACAAATATGAGAGCGGGAAGTTGCTGCGAATCGCCAGTGAATGACAGTATCCGTCGGTGTTACGCCAGTTTGGAGCCTAGCTGCCTTGCTTTCTCCAGCCATTTGGCCCGCTGCTTCTCCGATGAAGAGTTCACCGGGCTGATTTCGGTCACACGCACTGGCTTGATCCCGCAAAAATGCAAGATGTTTCGTTTCATCACGAGATGCCCGGCTTGTCTGTAGATCAAGCGATTGTACCAGGCAGGCGTATCCATAGTGACGATCAAACGCGCCGTTTTTCCGGTCAAGAGCTTATCCCATAATGGAAAATCTGTTCGGTATTTATACGCGAACCCGGGCAAAAAGACGCGGTCAAAAAATCCCTTCAGGATGGCAGGCATCGTTCCCCACCAAGTCGGGTAGACAATGACGAGATGGTTGGCCCAGCGGATCAATTCCTGCGCTTCCTGCAAGTCGCTTTCAAGCTCGGTTCTTTTCCGGTACCCATACTTCAAATTCGGATCAAACTCAATTTGGCTCAAGTCGATGGTCCGAATTTGTGCCGTTGTGCTGGAGGCCCCTTCCATATAAGCATGGGACAAGGCAGAGCAAAAGCTTTCCGGATCGGGATGTCCGTTGATTACGAGAATATTCAACTTTCTGTATCCCCCTTTGTGCGTATTATGAAAAAATTGGCTGCCTCCGCGGTTTGCACACACTGCCGGGCGGGAGCAAAAACCGTAGCCTTCCGATGCGATTCATTCATTGTGATAGGATGGAAAGAAGGACTGTATTCAGTATAACGGATGAATTTCGGACACATAAATGATGCAAAGCGCATAAATGTTGTTGTTTTGCGCAAAAGGGAGGCTTGGACGTTGATGGATGACCAGGGATTTGCCATTTCCATGGTGTACCCGATCATGAAGACCATCGCGCAAAAAGGGTTCGATTTCGGGCAGTTTTGCCGTCACGTTTCTTTTGACATGGCGAAGCTGCAGGATGTGGACGCCCGCATAGACGAGAGCGAGCTGGTGCGGTTGATGAACGAAGCCGCCCGGTTTACGCAGGACGACTATTTCGGCCTGCATCAGGGAGAGCTTACGGACATCGCCGATATGGGCATTCTCGGCTATGTCATGATGCACTCCGATAGAATCGTCGATGCGCTGAAGGCTTATCAAAGGTACAACGTGATTCTTTGCAGCGGGTATAATCTGGATTGGGAGGAGCAGGGAGACGATGCGATCCTCCGGTTTTACAAGACAACCCCAACGCCGATGTCCCGCCAGTGCGTGGAGGATATGGTCAGCTCCTTGTATCATTTGATTGCCCGCATGAGCAACCGGTCCATTGCGATAAAGGAGCTGCAATTTGCCCATGCAGCTCCTGCGGATGACGGCCCGTACTTGTCCATATTCGGCGTAGAGCCGCGCTTTGACGGGCGGGAAAATGGGCTGCGCATGAGCAAGGAGGTTCTGCAATATCCGATCCTGTATTCAGATCCGCGATTGCGGAGAGCTTTTGAACCGATCGCAGAAGAAGTCAGAGAGAAGCTGCTCAGAGGAAGGGAATTTTCGGACCGTGTCTTCCAATGGATGATGGCGTGCATGCCTGCGTCTCTTCCGACTTTGCAGGAGACAGCAGCATCGTTTCAGATGAGTACGCGATCACTGCAAGCGAAGCTAAAGGAAGAGAGTACGTCTTATAATGAGTTGTCGGCTCGCGTTCGCAAGGAAATCGCGTTGGTTTATTTAAACAAGCACGAGTATTCCATCAGTCAGATTGCCTACTTGCTGCATTATACAGAGCCAAGCGCATTTCAAGCTGCATTTAAAAAATGGACGGGATTGACGCCGGGGCAGTACCGGGCTCAGAGAAGACAAAAATCGGTATCCCTCGATACTGCTGAATTATGAGCATTGCCGCACATACAATCCCGGCGTCGATGAATCTATGATCAAAAGGAAGTGAATTCACATGCGAATGTATCTTCCTTTTCAAACACCTGCCGTGCAGCGCGAACTGCTCGATTTGCTGAAATGTTTGCATGCACAGGCAGCTGATTCCGACGATCTGCTGCAAACGAGTCTGCAATACATGTACGTCAGTCGCGGAATGGTTTCGATGAGCTCTTTGGCTGACTTGCTCGGATACAGTGACCGGAATATAAGACGAGGCTTTCAAAAAGAGCTGGGGGTCTGCCCAAAAGAGCTTTCAGGCATCATCCGCTTTCAGAGCTTGCTGCGAGAGCTGAATAATGGATCGCAGTCCCATTTCGCTGACGTAGCTGTAAAATACGGTTATTACGATCAGGCGCACTTGATCAATCAATTTAAACGTTATTATGGATTGACTCCCAACCAGGTTTTCAAACAGGTAAAAAGCAAAGAAACGTGTCCGTTTTTTACTATAAAAAAGGGTGGCAACCGGCGATCATATGTGAAAAGTGAATAAAAAAATCAGCTCTGGGAGGACTGTTCAAGATGATGAAACCGCGAATTTCCGTTCTTACATTGGGGGTAGACGATCTGGAAAGATCGCTGACATTCTATCGCGACGGACTCGGTTTGCAGACACAGGGGATCATCGGTACAGAATTTGAACACGGCGCCGTTGCCTTTTTTGACCTGCAAGCCGGGCTCAAGCTCGCTATCTGGCAGCGGAAGGACATCGCCCATGAGGCGAAGGTTCCTTTGGCATCGCCAAGCTCAACCGAATTTACGATCGGTCACAATGTCGGCAGCAAAGAAGAAGTGGACAAGATCATGGAACTCGCCGAAAAGGCCGGGGCCGTGATAACAGACCCGGCGCATGAAGCCTTTTGGGGCGGATACTCCGGGCACTTCCTGGACCCGGACGGCCATTTGTGGGAGGTAGTCTGGAATCCGGCCTGGGAGATTGAGGGTTAACTTGCCGCTTGTATTCGGTGTATGGTCAGTGTAGGAGTACAGGATTGATCCTGCCGACATGCTGGAGCTTACAAACACATTCAAGCCACGTCAGCGGACGTGGTATTTTCTTTGAATGGAGTTGGCATCTAGCGTATGACAGCAATCCATAAGAAACCAGGAATGATTTGTTTTGCTACTATTTACGTATACAAGAGGCACGATCCTTGTTGCAGGGAAAGGGAGGATGGGAGAAGTCAGAGCAAAGCGGTAAGGAAGGTATTTCGAATGGAAATGAAGCTTGATCGTAAAAACGCCCGAAAGTGGAAAATGAGGAAAGGAGAAATGACAGGATGAACAGCATTTCAAAAAGCCGGCTGTGGACGGCGCGAATCATGAGCGGACTTGTCATTTTGTTTATGCTCTTCGACAGTATTTTCAAATTTATTCAACCAGCTCCCGTAGTGGAAGGAACACTGCAGCTCGGATACGCCCAGCATCATCTTGCTGTGATTGGTACACTCGGACTCATCTCCACGATTCTTTACGCGATTCCTCGTACAGCTTTTTTGGGCGCGGTCCTGCTGACCGGCTATTTCGGGGGGGGCCATCGCTACACACATTCGCATGGATGCTCCTCTTTTCAGCCATGTCCTGTTTCCGGTCTATCTTGCGGTGTTGGCTTGGGGAGCGATTTGGCTGAGAAACGAAAGGGCACGGAAACTCATTCCCCTGCAAAACAGAGAGGATTGAGAAGGATAAATACGCTTCCTTACACCGGCTGAACTGCCGGTGTTTTCGTTGGTTCCAAAGAGGGGCTGGGCATCGGCCTTTCAGAAGGTGTTTCTGATCGGTTCTCTTTTTGCCGTAGTGGCGTTTATCATTTGCTACTGCAGTTGAAAGGCCGCCTTCCAACGAAAGGAGAGAGTCGGGAGTGCTGCCGTACCTCAAACCGGTACAGAGCAAATTGTGATATAATATCCGTCTAAATCGCGCAAGGTGAATTCATTGTGTCCGGCAAACGGATTAAGATGGGGCTCTTCCTCAATCTTTGTTCCAAGCGATTGAGCTCTTTCCCATGCACGGTCGAAATCGTCAACCCGGAAAAAGAGCAACAGTCCGTTTCCAGGCTTTCCATGATCCGGACTCAGTAACGACGGATGCCCATGATCACCCCAATGATGCAGGCAAAGCAGGATGTTCCATCCGTATCAACAAGCTGATCAAATATGCCGTTGGAGTGGCTATTTTGGAAAGCGAGCAGCGATTGATACCACTGCGAACTGGCCTTCACATCATTCACTGCAATGATTGGTTCTGTACGCACCATTACCGGTTTGCACGTCCTCTCCTTCCAGATTAGGTTTAGGATAAGCCATAATACGGAATTTTTACAACCTTTTATCAGGAGAAACTAGAGATTGCACTAAGAGTGTAGCGGCGTCTTAAAAAGAGACGCCTCCATCGCGACAAGGATTTGGGATGGATGTACGGGATCGGTTTCACCGTTTGGACGGCCATCGGTGGAATATGCTGTACAGGGATATGAGCAAGATACCCCAAGCATAAAAAAGATTTGCCTGTTGACACAACTTTACGAATGTAATACAATTTCCAATAATTTAACAAGCAAATGGTTATGAGTAGAAGTAGTAGAAATGAAAAGATCTTTCAGAGAGCCGTTGGTCGGTGCGAAGCGGCAGTATCATTCATTTCGAACTCGTCTATGAACTGCTGCCTGACAATGTAGGGTAAGCCGGAGTTCCACCGTTACAAGGATAGATGGTGATGGCCATCGAATGAGCTCATTTCACAGGAAATGAAGTAGAGTGGTACCGCGGGGTCAACCTCGTCTCTATACGTAGAGACGGGGTTTTTTTGTTGGTTAAAGTCCGGGTTTAGCCGCCCCCGCTTGATATACAGAAAACAAGGAGTACTGGGGAGGAAGCACAGATGACAAGAAACATTATCGTATTGGATACCACTTTGCGCGACGGAGAACAAGTGCCGGGCGCCAAACTGAATGTCCACCAAAAAGTCGAGTTCGCACAGCAGTTGAAACGACTGCAGGTAGATATGATTGAAGCCGGTTTTCCCGCCTCGTCGCAGGGGGATTTTCAAGCGGTTCAGGAAATTGCCAAAAGCGTAGGGGACGCCGTCTCGATTACGGCACTGGCGCGCGCGGTCAAAAGCGATATCGACGCCGTGTACCATAGCATCAAGCTTGCGCAGGACCCGTTCATCCACATCGTGCTGGGTACCTCGAACATCCATGTGGACAAAAAATTTAACCGCTCCAAGGACGCCGTTCTGCAGATGGGGGTCGACGCGGTGAAATACGCCAAAACGCTGCTTCCGCGCGTGCAGTACTCGACAGAGGACGCATCCCGGTCGGATTTCGAATATTTGTGGAAAACGATTGAAGCCGTCGTCAAAGCAGGCGCTACCATCATCAACGTGCCGGACACGGTTGGATATGCGGTCCCGGAGGAATTCGGCGAGCTGATCCGCAAGATCAACGAACGGTTGAAAAATCTCAATGAGGACGTCATCCTGAGCGTCCATTGCCATAACGACCTGGGGATGGCTACGGCGAATACACTTGCTGCCGTGAAAAACGGGGCGGAAAAGGTCGAAGTGACCATTAACGGTTTGGGTGAACGAGCCGGGAATACATCACTTGAGGAAGTCGTGATGGGACTCAAGGTCCGGGAGAATTACTACAATTGCTCCACCAATATCAAAACGACAGAGCTGCTGCGAACATCCAAGCTGCTCACGTACCTGACTGGACTGGATGTACAGGTGAACAAAGCGATTACCGGGGAAAATGCCTTTGCTCACTCCTCCGGCATCCACCAGGACGGTTTGCTGAAGGATAAACAGGTGTATGAAATCATTTCGCCGGAAGACGTAGGGGCGGAGAGCATGGAACTGATTTTGACGGCCCGCTCCGGCCGCCATGCGTTTAAAAATGCGGTGGAAAGAATGGGCTTTGACACAGGCGATGCGGCTGACTTTGAGGCGCTGTTTGAAAAATTCCTCGCCTTGGCCGATTCGAAAAAAGAAGTGTACGACCACGACGTCTACTACCTGGTCACCAATCACCGCGCGCTTCAGCAGCAAAGCTGCGGTCAACTGTATGAGCTGGTATCCTTCCAGGTGATGACCAATGACCAGTATCCGACGGCCACTGTCAAGCTGAAAAAGGGCAACGAGGAATTTACAGACAGCGCGGTCGGCGACGGACCGATCGATGCTTTGTACAGTGTCATCAAATCGTTGGTGGGACTGGACGTGGAATTGAAGGATTACAAAATCAACAGCTTGTCCAGAGGGAAAGAAGCGATCGGGCGCGTCAATATTCGCATCGATCATCAAGGCAAAACGTACTCCGGACGGGCCATGGACACGGATATCATCAAGGCGAGCGCCATGGCTTTCCTCAACGGCATCAACGCCGTCCTGCTTGATGTGACGAATGAGAGCTTGAATCCGGTTGGGTAAGCTGGACAATCAAAAGCCCTTGGGAAACCAGGGGTTTTTGATTTGTTCCTTTTGCCATTCTTTTACATTCGCTTATAATGGGCAGTAGAGAAAAGAGCAAGGGGGCAGACATGTACAATCTTATCGGGAAAATCATTGGCTGCATCGTGATCATCGCTGGCCTGCTGTTTTTCGGTTTCATGGCGATGTTGTTTACAACGCTGCAAGGCGGAGTAAAATTTTATACGCCGCTTTCGGCAGTAGTAACGGCTGTGCTCATTCTGTTCGTTATTTTGCGAATGTTCACTCCAATCAAGCCGCGTATCCTTTATCGATCGCTGGCGGTCTGTTTTGGCCTGTGTCTCTTGGCCGTGGCAGGCTATGAGATCAACTACGCCTACCATAACAGTATCGAAACCGTTGGCGAGCAGGATGTAGATTTGGAGCAGTACCGCCCGTTTCAGCCATATACGAAAGCGGCAAAGCTGGAGGAGCCCTCGACCCTCAAGCTGGAATCCGGGCTGCCCAGAATTGACGGAGCGACAGCGTTTTATCCTTTATATGCCGCCTTTGTGCAGGCGGTTTATCCAGAGAAGCAGTACGATCTGTACGATGGCGAAGTGATGGTAAGCAAGACTCCGCAGGCATACGAAAATTTGATCGTAGGCAACGCAGATGTCATCTTTGCCTTTGCTCCCTCCGAATCGCAATTGGAGGAAGCCAAAAGGAAAGGCAAAGAGCTGAAGCTGACGCCGATTGGTCGGGAAGCCTTCGTCTTTTTCGTCAACGCGGAAAATCCCGTGAAAGGGCTGACGACCGGGCAAATCCAGGATATTTACTCGGGAAAGATCACCAACTGGAAGGAGGTAGGCGGCCCCAATGAAGCGATTCGCGCCTTCCAGCGGCCGGAGAACAGCGGAAGCCAAAGCATGCTGCAGAGGTTCATGGGAGACAAGGAGCTGATGACCCCTCCCCAGGAGGATGTGGTCCAAGGGATGGGGAGAATTATCGAGCAGACGGCGAACTACCGGAACTACAAGAACGCCATCGGCTATTCATTCCTCTATTTCGCGACCGAGATGGCAAGCAACGGCAATATTCGCCTGCTTGAGGTGGAGGGAGTAAAGCCGGAGAAAAGCACGATCAGCAGCAAGGAGTATCCGTTGACTGCCGAGTTCTACGCTGTGACAGCGGGCAGCGACAATCCGAACGTATCCAGGCTGATCGAGTGGATCCTGTCGCCACAAGGACAGTGGCTGGTGGAAAAGACCGGCTATGTGCCGATAGCGGATCCGGCTGTTCGATAGGCAAGCTGCAGGACCGGCCGCCAAGACTGGATTTGGATTGATAGGCGTGATACGAGCGTTCTGTCACTAAACCTCGTTGACACAAAAAGGGAGTATTGCTATAAAAAATAGTGGATAGCACTCAAGGCCAAAGAGTGCTAAAAAAGATTCGCTATCGCGATCGCTACATCGATGAACCAAGTTTCCGGGGAAGGGAGAATGTCCAATGGAAAAGAAGCAATTTCAGGCGGAATCCAAGCGGCTCTTGGAAATGATGATCAATTCCATTTACACGCAAAAAGAGATTTTTTTGCGCGAGCTGATTTCCAACGCGAGTGACGCGATCGACAAGATTTACTACAAAGCGCTGACTGACGAGAGCCTGGTCTTTGACAAAGACAGCTACTATATCAAGGTCATTGCCGACAAGAAAAACAGAACCTTGACCATCCGTGATACCGGTATCGGCATGACGAAGGAAGAGCTGGAAAATCACCTCGGCGTCATCGCCAAGAGCGGCTCTTTGGCGTTCAAAAAAGAGAACGAAACGAAAGACGGCCATGCGATCATCGGCCAATTCGGCGTCGGCTTTTATTCCGCATTTATGGTGGCGGATGTCGTGACGGTGATCAGCAAAGCGCTGAACGGCGACAGCGCATACAAGTGGGAGTCTTCCGGAGCGGACGGCTATACGATTGAGCCGTGCGAAAAGGAAACGGTCGGTACAGACGTCATCCTGAAGATCAAAGAAAACACGGAGGAAGAGAGCTTCGACGAGTTTTTGGAGGAGTACCGCCTGCGGGCGATCATCAAAAAATACTCCGACTTTATCCGTTATCCGATCAAGATGGATGTGACCGGAAGAAGACTGAAGGAAGGCAGCGACAACGAGTACGAGGAGTACCAGGAAGAACAGCGGATCAACAGCATGGTTCCGATCTGGAGAAAAAACAAGAGCGAGCTGACGGATGAAGACTACGAGAACTTCTACGCGGAAAAGCATTACGGCTTCGACAAGCCGCTCGCGCATGTCCATATCAACGCGGATGGCGCGGTGTCCTATCAGGCCATCCTGTTTATCCCGGAGAGCATTCCTTTCGACTATTACACCAGAGAATATGAAAAAGGCCTCGAACTGTATGCCAATGGCGTATTGATCATGAACAAATGCGCTGATCTGCTCCCGGACCATTTCAGCTTTGTCAAAGGAATGGTAGATTCGGAAAGCTTGTCTCTCAATATTTCCAGGGAGATGCTGCAGCATGACCGGCAGTTGAAGCTGATCGCGAAAAACATCGCCAGCAAAATCAAAAGCCAGCTGCAAAGTCTGCTGAAAAATGAAAGAGAAAAGTACGAGCAATTCTATAAATCGTTCGGCAGACAATTGAAATTCGGCGTTTACAGCGATTTTGGAAGCCATAAGGATGTCCTGCAAGATTTGCTCATGTTCTATTCGTCCAAGGAGAAAAAGCTGGTTACGCTCGATGAATATGTGGCGAGAATGCCGGAAGAACAGAAATACATCTACTACGCCTCCGGGGAATCGAATGAACGGCTTGAAAAGCTCCCGCAAACAGAGCTGGTGGCCGAAAAAGGCTATGAAATTTTGTATTTCACCGACGACATCGACGAGTTCGCCATCAAGATGCTGCAAAAGTATAAAGACAAGGAATTCCGTTCCGTATCGAGCGGCGACCTGGGCATCGAAGCGGATGATAGCCAAAGCGCCGACGAAGCCGAGAACAGCGAGAACAAAGAACTGTTCGACTATATGACCAGCCTGTTGGCGGGCAAAGTGAAAAAAGTAAAAGCATCCAAGAGATTGAAGAGTCACCCTGTCTGTTTGTCGACAGAAGGGGAAGTGACGATCGAAATGGAAAAAATCTTGAACGCCATGCCGAACAACCCCAATGTGAAGGCGGACAAAGTGCTGGAAATCAACGTTCAGCATGACGTGTTCCAATCGTTGAAAGACGCCTATGAAAAAGACAAGGAGAAGCTGAATCTGTATACGGCTCTCTTGTACAATCAAGCCCTTTTGATCGAAGGCCTGCCAGTTGAAGATCCTGTCGAATTTACAAATGATATTTGCAAAATCATGGTTTGATGAACGTGACGCAAAACGCTTGGGGTTCTGAAGTGGCCTCAAGCGTTTTTTCGTTTTCCCATTATCATTTTGTTATCATTGTTCATCTATTGATCGGGAATGCGCCCTGACCTATGATGTAGCTGTCGCGACGAAGGAGGAGCGCATGTACGGCCAGTAGACCGGCCGGCCAATGTCGGCCCTCTTCTGAGCGATCAGGAAAGGAATGCTATCATCATTCAATAAAGCAGGGTGAATGGACAGTGAAAAAACAGGTATGGACGATGGCTGCCTTCTTTTTCATCTTGGCTCTGGTTGGATGCAGCAAGCAGGAAGAAAACCCCGAGGATGTCGCGCAGGCGTATCTTTCCGACTGGCAGCAGCAGCATTTTTCAGAGATGTACGAACAATTGACGCCCGAGGCAAAAGCCGGGATGACTGCCGAACAATTCGCGCAGCGCTACGAGAAAATCTATGACGGGATCGAAGCAAAGAACCTTTCGATCGAGAAGATCTCCGTGGAGCAGCAGCCCGCTGGCAAAGACGAAGCGGAAAAAGCGGAAATGACCGTCCCTTATCACGTCAAAATGGACACGGTTGCCGGTCCGCTGGATTTCGACCATCAACTAAAGCTCAAAAAGACCGAGCTCGACAAGGAAACAAAGTGGCTGATCGAGTGGGAGCCCTCGCTTATTTTCCCGCAAATGGAAAAGGGAGATAAGGTGCGGGTGCAGACCATTAAAGCGGAGCGCGGCGAGATACTGGACAGACACGGAAACGGCTTGGCGCTAAACGGAGCAGCTCTGCAGCTTGGCATCATTCCGGGGAAGCTGGGGGAGTCCGCGGAAAAGAATAAAGCGGAACTGGCTGAGAAGCTGGGCATCAGCGTGGAGGAGATCGACAAAAAGCTGAGCGCTTCCTGGGTCAAGCCTGATTTATTTGTTCCCATCGCGTTTGCGGGGGAAGAAACCGCAGCGGAATACAGAAATGTCCCTTGGGTGAGTTTCCAGGATAAAAAACTGCGTGTCTATCCGTATGGCGAGGCTGCAGCGCACCTGACCGGATATATAGGCGAGATGAGTGCCGAGGAACTGAAGCGGCACAAGGATCGGGGCTATCGCATCGGCGATCAAATCGGAAAAGCCGGCTTGGAACAAGTATTCGAAGACCGATTGAGAGGAAAAAACGGAGCGGTTATCGCCGTTGCCGATGAAAAAGGCAAGCAAAAAGCGGTGATTGCCGAAACGAAGGCTGTTCCGGGGGAAACGATCAAGCTGACCATCGATGCAAGCCTGCAGCAGGCCATCTACGACGAGGTAAAGCAGGAGTCGGCATCTGTCGCGGCTGTTCAGCCGAAGACGGGCGAAATTCTTGCTTTGTCGAGCAGCCCGTCATACGATCCGAATGCGTTCATACGCGGATTGTCCAGCCGTCAATACGAGCAGTGGCAGAACGATCCCCGGAATCCTTTTTTGAACCGGTTTTCAAAGGGGTATTCGCCCGGCTCCTCATTTAAAGTCGTCACGGCTGCGATCGGTCTGGATATAAATGCCATTGATCCCGGCGAAGAGAAACAAATCTCCGGGCTGACGTGGGCCAAAGACGGTTCGTGGGGCAACTATTTCGTCACGCGCGTCCATGCGGCGAAATCCGTCAATCTGCTGAAGTCTCTCATTTATTCGGACAACATATACTTCGCGCAGGCAGCACTGCAGATCGGTGCCGAAGCATTTGAAAAAGAGAGCGCCAAGTTCGGAATAGGCGAAGCATTGCCCATTCCCTATCCGTTTAGCAAGTCGCAGCTTTCGAACAGCGGCATCCAGAACGAAATTCTGCTTGCGGATACCGGCTACGGGCAGGGGGAAGTAAAGATGACCACGCTTCACGTCGCATTGGTTTATTCGGCACTCGTGAACGAAGGCAATATCCCTCGCCCCCTGCTGCTGGAAGATGGCAAGACAAAAGAGCCGGGCATCTGGAAGGAGCAAGCCATGACTCCCGAGACAGCGGCGCTATTGAGAAAAGACCTCATTCAAGCGGTCAGCAGCCCCGATGGAGTGGGACACGGCGCATATATTCCGGGGAAATCCATCGCCGGCAAGACCGGGACGGCAGAATTGAAACAGAGCAAAGACGCGGACGGCCAAGAAAACGGATGGTTTGTCGGATTTGATGCCGATGCTCCGGAGCTGCTGTTGTCCATGATGGTCGAAGATGTGAAAGGACGCGGAGGGAGCAGTGTCGTCACGAAGAAGGTCAAGCGTATCTTTCAGCAGGTGTTGAAGAATGCGTCGTAAAGCACAATTGTCGGGCAAGGGAAAGACTCGAACGTCAACAAGCAAGGACCGGTGAAGTGCACCGGTCCTTTGATGATGTCAAGCAGCAGCTATTTAGCAGCGGGAATGGGCTGGCGCCTGCGATTCTGTCTGTTGTGGCGGCAACAGCTTCAATATGTAACCTTTGCCTCTGATATTTTCAATAGTGACGGCGTGATTCGTTTTTTTGCGGATTCGGTAGAGAAGAGAATTGATTTCCTCCGAGCTGACGGAGGGAAGCAACGGGTCTGCCGGCCGCTCCGGCCATACATAGCGAATGATTTCGTCTTTGCCGACAAATTGCCGTTCCTTGCGCAACAAAAGCTCCAGACATCTGTATTCCTTTTCGGAAAAGTGAAAGCTGCGGCCATGAATCCAAATGATCTGTCTCACAGGGTCCTCCTCCAGAGGGGTACTGCCTTGCAGGAACAAGGGTTTAAAGTCCAATGTCTCTTCCAGATTTACCGGAGAAAAAACAAGAGCAACCATCCCCCTTGCAAATGAAATGCTGTCGGAGGCTGCGAGAATCGTCGGCACAAAGGGCATCAGCCGCTGCCCATTGACTTCTGTTCCATGCTTGCTGTCCAAATCCATAATATAGTAGTGATCGTTTTCAAAGGAAATCGATGCCTGTTTTCGAGAGACGTAGACGTTGTCAAATGCGATATCCGGTTCCCATGACCCATCTTTTCTTCCCAATAAGGTGCTGGATTGCAGAAGCCGAAAGGTTGATCCCCCGTCAAAAGGAAATCCGCGGATGACAACCAATTGTGACGGCAAACTCACAATGGATAACCTCCTTCTGATGATCAATGGATTTGCTTGTAAAAGTTATATTCTTTCATAGTACGACAGATCGTGATAGAATGTTTCATTGAGTTTTGTGAATCGGTATCCAATCGATTATGAAAGACGCCAGCATTCGCCTCCGCCCTGAGGCGGCTTTTTTGCTTCCGGACACTTTGGCCACAGCAGCCAACGTGGTTGCTATTCTTTGGTTGCATTTCCAAAAGGCTATCATGTAGCCCTTGCAATGCCATGAGGTATGCTGGTTATGTGTGCTGCCTTTCACAATCTTAGTCAAACATCACGGGAGCCTGTGGGGTTTCCGTGGCAGGGGGTCCTAGCTTTGCAGTCCAACATGAATTGCCCCAAACAACCATTAAATCGTGCGGCCTCCTCCAGATATATTTCGGTAAAGATGAAATTTTGGATCAGTCAATTGATTGCCGTTTCCTGGATGACCCTTTCAATTGTCCTGTCTTTGCCATGGGTCCATGATCTGGAGCAGTACATACCTTCGTTCGTCGCTTTTGCCGTGATTGCGGGCATCTCTTACATACCGGGATATATGAATGCATTTATGATTGCCAGTCTGCTTGTGGATCGTCAACCGACCTTCAAGACGCTCGCTCCGAAAGAAGACATTACGATTGTGATTGCCTGCCGGAACGAGGAAAAAGGGATCGGAGAAACGCTCAACCAGATCGCCAAACAAGACCACGAGGGCAAGATAGACGTCATCGTAGTAGATAACGGCTCCATCGACCGAACGGCTGAAGTAGCGAAAGAGCTCGGCAAGCAGCTCGGCTTGGACATTCTGGTTGTTGAAGAGACCAGAGCCGGAAAGCATCACGCGCTGAACCGGGCCCTTCCTTTGGTGACGACCCGGTATGTCGTGACACTAGACGCCGATACGCTTCTGCATCCCCAAGCGATCCGCTATATCGTTGCCCGCATGCTGTCTGCGCCCGCAGATGTCAGTGCTGTGGCCGGAGCGGTGCTCGTTCGCAACAGCCGCGACAATTTCCTTTCAAAAATCCAGGAATGGGATTACTTTTTGGGTATTGCCAGCATCAAAAGATTACAAGGTTTATACCAAGGGACGCTTGTAGCACAGGGGGCCTTTTCCCTCTACGAAACGGATGCGATCCGAAATATCGGCGGGTGGCCGGATGCGATCGGAGAAGATATTGTGTTGACCTGGCGTTTGCTTGGCACCAACCAAAGAGTCTTCTTTGAACCGCTGGCCGTGGCTTTTACCGATGTTCCCACCACCTTCAAGCACTTTTTCAGACAGCGCAGCCGTTGGGCCAGAGGAATGATCGAGGCGTTGAAAGTGATAAAGCCGTGGCAGCAGCCGATTATGTTTGCCCGGTTCTTGACCGGCTACAACCTGCTCATGCCCTATCTCGATTTCGTGTACACGTTTTGCTGGCTTCCCGGCTTGGTCGCGGCCTTCTTTGGGCACTACTGGATTGTCGGACCGATTACCCTCCTCGTCCTGCCGTTGGCGCTTTTGCAAAATATGATTTTGTACCGCTACCAGAAATACGTCTTTCGCACTCTGGATCTGAAGATCAGACGGAACCGCTGGGGCTTTGTTGCATTTGTGCTTTGCTACCAGATGATCATGAGCCCGGTGTCTGTTTGCGGATATTTTCAGGAGTGTCTAAAGCTTGGCCGGGTCTGGAAATAGGTTTTTTTCCATTGAACAAAGCGAGTTTTTAAAGAAGAGAATCCGTTTTTCGACCTCACTTCTCGGTGAGGTTTTTTCTTTGCGAAAGTTAACTCTATTTCCACCTTTTGTTATAATCAATTCAACTCCTGACCACCCTTTTGAGGTTCCTTTGAAGCTTTTTGCCATTTTCAGACGTGTGCCTCTCCCGGCACACGTTGCGGCGCTGTATGGGGAGATCGGACCACATGCTGCTTGAAGGATTGGTGAAATGCTAGGAGCAAGGAAAAAAAGCCATTTCTTGATCACGGAGGCACACATATGGCGCAGCATTTTATCGCAAGCATTCCGGCCAGCTTTCTGTTTGTTTTTGGAGCCGCACTTTTCTATTTTCAAGATCGGTTCGTGGTGTTGCCGCTGGCGATGTTTACTTTCCCAACGGTACTTTTCCTGGGAATTCCCATGGCTATTGCGATTGACTGGTTGTTGAAGCCTATCGGCAATACGAAGCCTGTCAAGCGTTTTTTCATAGAAAGCCTGCTTTATGTAATCGCAGGTGTAGCCGCTACAGGGATTCTGTTTCTGATAGTGACGGGAAGATTTGTGCCATTTTCTTTCAAGTTCTATCTTTTGGGAGCATCTGCTTCGTATGTATACTTTTTGTGTCTATCGTTTGTCCGCTTAAAAGGTAGCAAAGCATCCTGTTCTAGCTAGATTTATAAAAGCGATGTTTGTCAGGAACAGTGAATAACAGGAGCAGGGCGTGCCAAGAAGAACGCATGTCGGGTGCTATATCCTTAAAGGAAACCTGCTGCTATCATTCTATGTTTATATCTTCTAACTTATGCGAGCCGCTCTCTCAATTTTTGATCAGGGAAGCCGGAGAACCTGTGAAGAATACTATCGGAAGAAGAATCTTTGACAGGGAAGTGAAGCGTATCAGAAAAACAGTCATTTTCTTGCTCGGCGTCGCTGCTGTCATGGTCATGTTTGTTTTCGGCCTGGGCAAAGAGAATCCGAAAGCAACGATAAAAGTAACAGTAAGCCATTTATCGAAAGAAGAGCAGGATGCGGCATCTGTCCCGGAAGCCAACAAAAAAGACCTCAGAAAACTTGAGGTCAGCGTACGGATCGATGACTCGAAAAGTGCAACGGACAGAAAGATCGAGCTTCCGTATCTGTCGACAGTAATCAAACAGTTCGACCAGTCGCGGGTGATTTCCACGAGTTCATTTGAACAAAACAATGTTGGCTCGGAGCCTTTTGCGATCTCGGAACAATCCGTCATCTTCGATGCGAGAGGATTGGATGAGGAGGCGATTCGGCGCATGTTTGAAACGTCATATGCGGTTGTAAGCTGGACATCAAAGGACAACGCAAAGACATACGACAGGTTCTCCATCGGAAATTTGCTGCATGTCCAGCAGGAACCGTAAATCCGATGCAACCAGGCGGAAGCTGCAAAAATGGTGATTTGAATGCATCAAAAAATAGCAGCTTGTTTTCCGCAAAAATAGCAGCTCTCTCTCTTCAAAATACTGACTCGCCTGCTGCATGGACAGGGGGCAAACGATAGCGTCTCGTGCCGCACGATCAGCGGAAAAAGGAGAAAGCGCCAGCACCATGTTCGTTCGTCTCGATAATATCCCGCAATGCCTCTTCCAAATCGGTAAACCTGAATGAAAATCCCGCATCGAGCAGCTTTTTGGGGACGCAATTCCTCCCGGTCAAGGCAAGGCTGGGCTCTGTTCTCATGACCAGGTAGGCACCGAGCCATACCAATGGGGCCGGAGCAGGAGGAGCCCATCCCTTGTTCATGACCTTCCGCAATGTCTGCATGAATTCGCGGTTGGTCACAGGGGTGGGGCCGGTTGCGTTGTAGGTTCCCTGCAGCTGTTCGTTTTGGATCGCGGCGAAAATCATCTCGTTCAGATCATCGACGTGCAGCCAGCTAATGTATTGGTCGCCCGAGCCGACGGTGCCGCCGAGGTTGTATGTTACGAGGTTCATGAGCGGCTCCAGGGCGCCCCCGTTTTTCCCCAAGGCGAAGCCGATCCGCAGCAAAACTTTTCTCGTTTTTGGAAGCTCCACCGCAAAGAAGGCCTCCTCCCACCGTTTGCAAACCTCCACGGAAAAGCCTTCCCCGTGTGGAGCTTCTTCGTCGCAAAGCTGGCGGGTATCTCCAAAAATCGCAAGGGAGCCCGCCTGGACAAATACGGGAGGCGGATTTTTGCATGCCAGTATCGCATCTGTCAGTGCTTTGACAGAGGAAAGTCTGGACTGGATAATTTCCGCTTTATTTTTCTTGGTGTAGATACAATTGACGCTTTTTCCGGCAAAATTGACAACAGCTCGGCTGCCCTCGAGCTCGGCCGCCCATTCGCCGACTGCAGCCCCGTCCCAGGCAACGTACCTGGCATGCGGATTGTTTCCGGAGGCACTGCGTGAGAGGATGACAGCTTCATAGCCTTTTTCTGATAGAAAGGAAGCGAACGCGTTCCCCAAAAAGCCGGAGCCGCCAGCGAGAATGATTTTATTGCTCACAGAATTCACCCTTCCATGGGTTGCGTTTTTGATCGGATATAACGCGAAGCGTCGTAACAGTTGTACATAGTTGAGTATACCAAAAATTGGATAGATGCGGGGGCAGAGGCTCATCTCCCTCCGTTTTTGGGTTTTGGAGGGGAGACGAGCAGTGAAGATTGGATTGGTAAGGCATTTTAAAGTGAAAAAAGATAATCCGGGAATGGCGTTGCTGAGCCAGAAGGAAGTGATGCAATGGTTTGCGGAATACGACGAGGCCGATATCAAGACGGGGGAAGTAGACTTGGGAGGGATTGCCTGGACGAGATGCTACGCCAGCGATCTGCCGCGAGCAGTCAAAACGGCCGAGACCATCTACGACGGGGAGAATATCCGGACGGCAGCATTGAGAGAGATACCGATCTACCCGGTTTTTCGCGGGGAAGCCAAAATGCCCTTCTGGTGCTGGGCTTTCATACTCCGCGTGGCGTGGCTGTTGAATCATCCGTCCCAGCTTGAGGGAAAAAAAGCTGTGCAAGCGCGGATTTCAACGCTTTTGGACGATATTCTCTTAAAGGGCGGGGAAGATGTGCTGATCGTCGGTCACGCAGCTTTCATGCTGTTCATGCGAAAAGAGCTGGTGAACAGAGGCTTTAGAGGTCCGGCGCTGCGGACAATCGCCAATGGACGCCTGTATGTGTTTGAAAAAGCGGAGGGATCAGAGATTGGCCTCTGATCCCTTGTAGTGGTCTTGCGGAAAAATGCGAACGCCGCTCATTCCACCGGAAACCAACCGGGTACACCGGCGATCATTCTCCAGAGGGAATCAGGTATGGCCAACCTGGCCTGATCATCCTTGGCAATCGTTGTCTTGATCTCGTCTTCTCGTCCATCGGCGATTTTTTCGATCCAGTCCGGCTCCATGATCAGTTCTCGGCCAAGGGCAATCAGCGGTATTCCTGTTTGCAAAGCACGAACGGCATCCTGTGCGGTGCGAATGGCACCTACACCCATGACGGGAACCAGATGGCCGACACGCTCATGGATGATCTGGATGCGCGGACGGTCATCGTCGATCCCGCGCCTGGGGACTGACCAGAAATCGTTGAGAGAAATGTGCAGGTAATCGAGCGGCTTTGCAGCCAGAGCCTCGGCAAAGGGCAATGTGTCCGCCATTGTAATACCGGGTGTTTCCGCTTCCTCGGGGGAGAGCCGGTATCCGATGATGAAAGGCTCTTTGGCGTACTGGCGGACGACCCGATGGACTTCGTCTACGACCGCCAGCGGAAACGCCATTCGCTTTTCCAGCGTTCCGCCCCAGCGGTCCTTGCGCCTGTTGGAATGCGGCGAAAAGAACTGTTGAATCAGAAAGCCGTTCGCCCCGTGGATTTCCACTCCGTCAAATCCTGCCTCGATCGCCCGTCTCGTCGCTTCTCCGAAGGTGCGGATGATCTCGACAATCTCTTCCTCGCGCAATTCGCGCGGGACTACGCCCCCTTCTTTTTCCATGGGGACAGCGCTTGCGCTGACGACATCGCCATTGGAGGCAGGGCACTGCCGGCCACCGTGGACAATTTGCAGAATGGCTTTGGCGCCGTGCTCCTTGATCGTGGAAGCAAGCCGGGCTAGTCCGGGAATCATTTCATCGCGATCGGCTGCTGCTGAACCGGGGAACCCGCCTTGAGCGCTGACAGTCGTGGATGCAGTGATCACCATGCCGACTCCGCGAGAACGGCGGCTGTAGTAGCTCAAATCATCGTCGGAAACGGATCCATCCGCGTTGGCGGCGGAAATGGTCATCGGTGCCATGCTGATCCGGTTCTTCAGCTCTACGCCGCAAGGAAGAACAAAAGGTTCGAAAATCGGTTGGAATCTATCGTTCATAGCATATATCTCCTTATCTGGATGATTCGATTATCGGTCTGTTCCTAGCAGTCTTAGTTATGATTATAACGGGGCTTCACTGACAGGGATTGTCAGTAAAGAGAACAAGCCCAGACTTTGCCACCAAGAAAAAGAAAAGAAACTGTTGTATAATACTGGATACTATCCCAAAACAGACAATTCATAAATGATAAGTAAAGAAAAAAGGAGAAAAACGAAATCATGTACCAAACCATTGCCAATGTAAGAGTGTGGGGGACCCCACTTGAAAATGCGGTATCGCAGGCCGTGACCTGCTCCAAATACGGCAATGTCGTCCAAGTATTGCTCATGGCGGACCACCACAAAGGATACTCGCAGCCTGTCGGAGGCGTTGTCGTCTACGACGGACAAATCTCTCCTTCCGGCGTCGGGTACGACATCGCCTGCGGAAACAAGGCCGTCCGTACCGACCTCCGCTATGAGGAAATCAAGACGAAAATCCCGCAAATCATGGATGAGATCGCCAAAACCATTTCCTTTGGAATCGGGCGGGTCAACAACGAGAAGGTCGATCACGATCTATTCGAAGAGGAAGATTGGTACGTGTACAAGCAGATCGGCAAACACGAGCACGACTCCCTGAAGGCTTTGGCCAAAAGCCAGCTCGGTACCGTGGGAAGCGGGAACCATTTCGTCGATCTGTTCGTGGAGGAAGCGACGGGAATGGTGTGGATCGCCAACCATTTCGGCAGTCGCGGGTTTGGACACAAGACCGCCAGCGGATTTTTGAATCTGGCGAATGGGCGAAGGTTTTCGGACAAGGCACCGGGCGAGAGCATGGATCAGCCGCCGACGCTGCTCGATTTGGACAGCGAGCTGGGCGAGATGTATTTCAAGGCGATGACGCTTGCGGGCAAATACGCGTATGCAGGCCGTGACTATGTGATCGATCATTCTCGGTGCGGAAACAACTTTCGAGGTTCATAACCATCACAATTTCGCCTGGAAGGAAATGCATGACGGCAAAGAGTACGTGGTCGTCAGAAAAGGGGCGACGCCATCAGCGCCGGGTCAGCTTGGCTTTATCGGGGGCAGCATGGGTGATTTGTCCGTCATCGTGAAAGGAAAGGATACACAGGAAAACAAGGAGGCCTTTTACAGCACAGTGCACGGAGCAGGTAGAATCATGAGCCGTACCGAGGCGGCCGGCAGGATGAATTGGAAAACGCGCAAGCGCAGCGGCGGCAAAATTACCGTGGAGCAGATGAAGCGGGCGATCAGCGAGTTTGGCGTGGAGCTTCGCGGAGCGGGAACGGATGAGAGTCCGTTCGTATACAAAAAGCTGTCCGAGGTACTGCGGGCCCATGAGGAGACGGTAGAGGTTTTGCATGTATTGAAGCCCATCGGTGTTTGCATGGCGGGTGCGGATGAGTTTGATCCGTATAAGGATTGAGTGTTCGTAAGTGTAAAGCGTTGTAAAGCATCGGACTTAGGGGGAGCTGTAGGGCTGTCCCTCCTTTTACATTTGCAGCAATATGGAAGGAAGACGGCTGATCACGGCCCAAGGAGCCAATTGAAAAAGGGAAAAGAGCAAATTTTGTGAGAGCAAGGAAAGCAGAGGATGCAAAGGGGGATGGGACACCTGTTGAGCCGGGGAAAACGCGGGTTTGTGTCCGCGGCTTATCAAGGTGTCCCAAGCAGGACGCTCTAGCGCGTTACCAAGCTACGGTACCGGAGAGAAATCCTTTTATCGCGTTTCCTTGACTATCCGTTGTCGAAATATAATACCATTCCCCGCTTTTCCCCAACGCCTGCACCGTAGTGTTTTTCGTCAGCGACCCGTTGGCGCTTCCAGAGGCAGAAGGAATGGCAAAGACGTAAGCCTTGTCCACTTGCACGGTAACATTCTTCGGCTGAATCGATTCGTACTGGGTGATGACGGTTTTCGGAATGTAACCGATGCGTCCGTCGGCAAAATGATAAGTAATCCATCCTTCAACCGTCCCATGATCCTGGGCTATAGTTCCGTACTCTACCTGACCGATCATATAATCATCATGCTGAACAGGTTGAATGTAAACCATTGCTGATTTGACGGCGATGATTGGTATGATGACAGGGGCAGGTGCTGATGACTGTTGCGGAGCAGGCTTCGGGGTCGACTTTGGAGATGGTGGGCTGCTCTTGCCAGATGAGCTTGAGCTCGACCCTCCGCTATTGTGGTAATGATACTCTCCGTATCGGAGTCCCCACTTTTCACAGTTGGTTCGACAGGTGTGGCCTCCATTCGCATCCGTTCTGCCCGGATGGGCAAATGAAGCCGGAAGAATCGAGAACGCCAAGACTAGTAAAAGAAGAAAGATGATTCCCTTTTTCAAAGAATATACCCTCCTTTTTCCATTTCTTCTATTATAATAGATTGCCTGTGCTTTTTGGGGAAAGTTAGCGAAAATCCGATTATTGTTCGAGAAAGGGGCAGGGCCGACCCAATCTATGCTATGCTTATCTCGTGTAAACCATTTCCAGTGAAGGTCGCCCCAACATAAAAAGGAGGATGATTGAGATGGAAACGACGGCCACACCATGCCCCAAATGCTATGCAACGGAATGGGGAAAGGGAAAGCAAAGCGGGTATGCCTCCATAGCCCCCATGAACAAAATCTTTTCTACCAATTCTGCTGTGATCCATATCATTTGTACGAGCTGCGGATACATTCTGGAAAGCTATGTGGAAAAGCCGACCAAGTTCCAGGAGTAGCACATGAAGCGGCTAATCAAAAAAGCCTCGCCAGGACCATGCCAAAGACCGAAAGCCAACATTTCTATCATATACCGGAGGGCTAATCATTGAAGAGAGTAGATGTCGCATATACGCTGTTATTTGACGAACAAAAAAATCAGGTGCTCTTGGTCTTCAATAAACGAGGAAGCTGGAGTCTGCCGGGAGGAGCAGTAGAGGCAGGGGAGACTTTGCGGGAAGCCGCCATCCGTGAAGCGCGGGAAGAGACCGGTTACGAGGTGAACGTGTCCAGAATCGTTGCCGTCAATGAAGCGTATATCGGAGATGAGCACGTCCACTTTATTACGTTTCGCGGCGAAATTCTTCAGCGCCCTGAGACGATTCCTTACGATTCTGAGATTTTGGAAGTCAAATGGGTGGATCTGGCTGAGGCGGATCGTTTGCTGCCTTACCATCCTGATGGTGTCTCCGCCCTGCTCCGTGGAGCAGGAGCTGACTATGTGATTCAAGGGGAACCGCAAGAGTAATCGAGCCAGGAACGATTGATTGTCGAAAAAGGTAAGCTTAACGCAATTGAATTGGCTCATCAGTCCGTGGATTTCGGCTAAGCCGTAAGCGTTTGAGAAAAAAGGGACATCCCCACCAGTGGAGATATCCCTTTCTTTTGTTGGTATGCATGAGCTTGTTGTGTTTCGCTACAGCTTGAACCGTCCGACGAGAGTCTGCAGACGGTCTGCCATCTGAGACAAGGACGTAGCGGATGAGGCAATCTCCTCGATCGAAGCGAGCTGCTCTTCGGAAGCAGCCGAGGCTTCTTGCGTACGGGAAGCGGCTATTTCCGCCGAGCTGGTGATCGTTTTCATGGCAGACACCAATTGCTCGGCCGCGTCGGCTATTTGCTGCATGGCGCCGGTTACTTCCTGCATGCTTTGATCGACGGTCTGGACGGATTGTTCGATGTGGGCAAAGGAACGCCCCGCCTTGCTGACAGCGGCTAGCCCTTCTTCTACACCTGACGTTGTTTGGGCCATGGACTGCAGAGCTTGACTCGTCTCATCCATGACGGCGGCGATCAAGCGGGAGATTTGGGTGGCTGATTGGGCCGACTGCTCTGCCAGCTTCCGTACTTCATCTGCCACGACAGCAAAACCTCGTCCTTGTTCTCCTGCCCGCGCGGCTTCAATGGCGGCGTTGAGAGCCAGCAGGTTGGTCTGCTCGGCAATTCCGGTGATGACATCGAGAATGCTACCGATCTCCTGGGAGCGATCGCCGAGCCCTTGGATGACGTCTGCCAAATTGCGAACGGCAGAATGAATGTCATTCATCTTCTGCTCCGCATCCTGGATAACCGCTTCCCCGCTGCAAGCCTGCTCCGAAGCTTCTGCAGTAAGCGAAGAGACCCGCTCCGTGTTCTCTGAGACCAGATGAACGCGCTCTGACAAACGGGCAATGGTGGCGGACGCCTGTTCAACGCTTTGCGCCTGCTTGTCTACCCCGGATGCGACATCCTGCATGGTCAGGGAAATTTGCTCCGTCGCACCGCTCGTCTGACCGGCACTTGCCGTCAGTTGCTCCGCCGCCGCGGCTACTTGTTCGGAGCTGCTCGCTACCTCCTGCAAAAGCTCGCGCAGAGTATCCTGCATATGTTGGATCGTCTGTCCGAGCCGGCCGAATTCATCCCGAGTCTGAATGTGTACATTCTCCGTCAGGTCCCCCTGGCTGATTTTTTCGGCGACCTGCATCATCTTGTTCAAAGGAATCGTGATCGATCGGATAATCGCATAGACGAGGATGGCTCCCAGCGCGATCGAGAGGGCCATGACGAGCAGGGTACGGTACCAGATCGGCTGAACTGCTTGCTCGATCTCATGGGTATACATAATTCCTGCGATCTTCCAGCCTGTAAGAGAATTGGTTGCAAACAAGATGTCTGCAGCTTGTCCTTCGATAGTTGTACTGAAGAATCCTGTCGCTTGCTTTTGCAGCGCTGTGACCCAGGAATTGTCCGCTTCCGAACCGCTTTTTTCCGTCGGATGGACGATGTATTTCCCCGTTTGATCGATTAGAGTCGCATAGCCTTCATCTCCGATGCGAATCTCGGAGGTGAGCTTTTTCAAATTGTCGAGATCCAGATCAACGGCCACCACACCTGAGCCGTCCCGCAGACTTTGTGTAATCGTCACAACCATATCGCCCGTAGTAGCAGCGATGTAGGGAGCGGTGATCACCGCTTTTCCTTTTTGGGCCATTGCTTGCTGATACCAAGGTCTTGTGCGCGGATCGTAGCCGTCCGGCAGTTTTTTGCGGGGGGACTGAATCATGGAGCCGCTGTCCGTTCCCACATAGACGCTCACTAATTCAGGATGGAGGCTGTGGTACTGATCCAACCGGCTTCTGACCAGAGGACTGTCGTCTCCCGCAAAATCCTGCTTGTTGATGTGCGCAGAGAAATAATCCACATCACTTATTTTGGGGGAGATGGTATCGTGGATGAGGAGACTGAGCAGCTCCACGTCCTTTTGGGCACCGCGGAGAACCTCCTGCTCCATGTTTTGCTTGGCGCTTTGAAAGGAAAATCCGCCGATAGCCAGGCTTGGTATGATGAGAAGGAGGGCGAAGGATAGAATCAGCTTTGAGCGGACCGAAAATCCTCTGCGGTTTTTCATGGTGTCTGACATGCATGATTTCCCCTTTTGAGAACGAATTTTATATATAACAGATAAAAATCAACTAAATTAAAATAGCATAGCTTGGCAAACTTGGAAATGTATCGTGTCACTTTCTTTCTTTTCAGCTTATTCACTATCGTCAAACATAAAAACCTGCCCGTTTATCCTTCGATTCGGGCAGGTTCGAAAAAGCGGTGGGAGCAAAAGACTTTTTCTCTTACGATGAAGTGATCGTCCCTCCGTTTACGTGGAGGACTTGGCCGCTGACGTAGCTGGAATCGTCGGAAGCAAGATAGACGTAAGCCGGCGCCAGTTCAAACGGCTGGCCGGCCCGTTTCATCGGAGTGTCCAGGCCAAAGGACATGACTTGTTCTGCCGAAAAGCTGGAGGGAATCAGCGGTGTCCAGATCGGACCGGGGGCAACGGCGTTTACCCGGATGCCTTCACTGACCAATGACAACGAGAGGGAGCGGGTAAACGACACGATCGCACCTTTGGTCGAGGAGTAATCGATCAGCTCCTTTTGACCTTCATAGGCAGTGACCGAGGTCGTATTGATGATCGCACTTCCACGCTTCATGCAAGGCAGGGCTGCCTTCGTCATGTAAAAGAAAGAGAAAAGATTGGTGCGGAACGTGTTGTCCAATTGCTCGTCGGAGATGTCGAGAATGCTATTTTGCGGATACTGAACAGCGCAGTTATTGACAAGGATGTCAAGTCGGCTGAATGTTTCGATGGTCTGGCCGATGACATCACGGGAAGTCCCCGGGTGACGCAGGTCTCCTGCGATGGACAGACAACGTCTGCCAAGCTCCTCGACACGCCGTTTTGTTTCGGCCGCATCCTCGTGCTCGTAAAGATAGGCAATGACAACATCCGCACCCTCTTTGGCAAAGGCGATGGCAACGGCCCGTCCGATACCGCTGTCTCCTCCGGTAATGACGGCTACCTTGTCCTGCAGTTTGCCTGATCCGATGTAGCCCGGGTTTTCGGCTATCGGCAAGGGAACCATCAAATACTCCAGACCAGGCTGACGCTCCTGGTGCTGAGGCGGAAATGCAATCGGCTTGGTCTCGCATTCGGTACGGAAGGAGTAATAGGGGTACATGGGAAACATGCGCATTCCTCCATTAGGCGTTTACCTTGACAATGTATTCCTGCCGGTGAGGGGTGTGCAGACGGAAATGTCTTTGGACAGAAGAAACGGTTTGCTTTTTGAAACGTCAATCACATAGAGGAAAGACGGGAGGAGAAAGTCCGATGCGGCAGCAATGTCACATTTGCAATGAATGGCTCGACCATAATCTTCAATGCAGTTGTACCCGGAAAACGGGGAATAGCCACTACAACAAGGACGACAGGCAATCCGGCTGCCCCAAATGCGGGGGTACATCCGCAACGGTCACGGAAATGTCCGCGACGGGAGGGACGCTGTCACGGGTGCTGAATATGCAGTACCAGCGCTTCGATGTGGTGAGCTGCAACGGCTGCGGCTACAGCGAGTTTTACCGCAAGGATGCGTCGCTTCCCCGGGATGTTCTCGACTTGTTTTTCGGCTAGGAACAGCAGGAGAACTCCGGTGGCGAATGGCGGCATTTTTTCAAACCTGTTAGACGAGGGGCGAAATGCGATTGACCTGATTCAAAATTAGCAGAATCGCGAGGAGATAAGGATGACGTTAGGCGGCTTCAAAAGCGGATTTCACGCGCAAAAGGTACCGCGCTCCGAGGCAAAATGGGAGCAGTTTTTAATCTGCAACCACGATTGTCCCGACATTATTCAGCTAGTTTCACATGTATCGGGAGAGGTTGAATTCGAGCTTTGCCTGATAGAAGCGGCACGGATGGGGAAGGTGCTGCTGGAGGCTGCGGGCGTTACTTGCGAAAATGCGAGCAGAACAGAGGAGAAGCACACATGAGGCTCATCCGAATGTCGCTCTGGATCGTTTTGGCAGGGTTTTTGGCAATCGTACTGTACCAATGGGTTTTCGGTTTCCAGAATCACATCGAGCTGACAATCCAAAACAAGAGTGGAGGCGTGGTGGAGGGAGCAGAGCTTCGCTTTTTTGACGGGATGATCAGCGTTCCCAAGCTGGAGCCGGGGACATCCTTTCAAGCTGTCATCGACATCAGAGACAAGACTGGGGAGAGCAGCATTTCTTTTCACTATGCCGGCGAGAGTCAATTGCCTCCGAGCGGCGACAGCTCTACTCCTGCCGGGGAAGACAAAGGGATTACGCTGGCAGGGTACATAGAAGGCGGACAAAACAAGCTGTACAGGGGAAAGATCAAATTGACTCTCCTCCCCGATCGGCAGTCGGAGGTATCTGTAAAAAAACCGCTTCTGTCCATTCTGTAAAGGACCAAAGCATGCAGGAGGGTTCATGATGTGGATGGAGTGGGATCAACTTTTCAATCCCAAAACGTTCGATATGAAAGAGGAGCACTACATGGTAACGGATGGCGGGGAAAATGGACCGGGACCGCAATCATTTTTGGGACAAAAGAGCGAGACGTGTTGAAAATCATGTATGGATAAGCCCAGCTTGGGGGCAGCTTATATGGGCATAAAAAAACGGAGCCGCACGTTGCGTCTCCGTTTTGGTCGTTTCAAGTAAAAGTGGGAAATTGAAATCATAGCACTCCTGTGTTACAATGAGGAGTGATTGCACTTCGCGATCAGAACAACAAAATATTATCCCAATAATATCTTATCACATGGAATCCCTTTTGTCAAACCCATCTTGGCAAAGAAAAAAGGAGCAGGAAAGGGGAACGCGCATGAGCATGTCGGACCAGAGCAGACACGAAGATCAAGGAAGACTGGAAGATCAGGTCAAAGGGCAGGAGGATCGAAAAGAAGCAGAGGACCGACAGGAAGAACAGAAGCGGGTGGAGCAGGTTGTAGGCGTGATCTCCCGGCGCATTGAATCTCTTGAACAGCATGTAAGCGATGTAAAGGAAGATATTGTCCACATCCGCAAGAACTTTTGGGAGGATGTGACCGTCAACTTCGACGATGCTATCGAAGCAGTCGAGACGTATGCCAGCATCAAGCAGCAGGCTGAGGTTCTCTCCGAGCGGGAGCGGCTGCACCGGCATGCGAGCAATCAGTTGAAAACGCTGGTTCGTTTGCAAAAATCTCCGTACTTTGGCCGCATTGATTTCCGCGAAGACGGGGAGAAGACTGCGGAAAGGATTTACCTCGGGATCGGCTCGCTTCTCGATGAAAATGAAGTGGAGTTTCTCGTGTACGATTGGCGTGCCCCTGTTTCCAGCCTGTACTACGACTATTCCCCAGGCCCGGCGCAATACGAAACGCCAAGCGGTCTGATCAGCGGCACCATGGAGCTGAAGCGGCAATATATCATCCGCGACGGCGTGCTTTGCTCGATGTTCGACACCGGCGTGACGATTGGCGACGAGCTGTTGCAGGAGGTGCTGGGCAAACAGGCCGACGGTCAGATGAAAAGCATCGTCGCCACCATCCAGAAGGAGCAGAACAAAATTATCCGCAACACAAGCAAACGGCTCCTGATCGTCCAGGGAGCAGCCGGAAGCGGGAAGACGTCTGCAGCGCTGCAGCGCGTCGCATATCTGCTCTACCGCTATCGGGGAACGCTCCGGTCCGAGCAGATCGTCCTGTTTTCCCCGAACCCGATGTTTAACAGCTACATTTCTACCGTTCTGCCCGAGCTGGGCGAGGAAAACATGCAGCAGACCACCTTTCAGGAATACGTGGAACACAGACTCGGCGATTGGTTCACGGTAGAAGATCCGTTCTCCCAGATGGAGTACATCTACACGGCAATGAACGAACCCGGATACAACGCCCGTGCGGAGGGAATCCGCTACAAGGCTGGCGGTGAATGGCTCCGGGTGATCGATGCATACGTCGAATCGCTCCGAAATGTAGGAATGTGCTTCCGGGACGTGAAATTCCGCGGGCGTACGCTGATTTCCGCGGACGCGATCAAAGAGCGATTTTACGAGATGGATTCTTCACTGCGCATCCCTAACCGGATGAGGCTGCTGGCGGAATGGCTCTTAGGTGAGCTGAAACGGCTCGGGAAAAAGGAAATAAACCGTGCCTGGGTGGATGAAGCCATTGAGCTATTGGATCGCGATGATTATCAGCGGGTGTACCAAGAGCTGAGAGGCAAGAAACAGTTTTCGGGAGAGACGTTCAACGATTTTGACCGGGAACGGGAGCTGCTCGCAGTGAAGGTCGTGCAGGAGCATTTTGCCCCGCTTCGCAGGGAAGTCAAGCAGCTGCGCTTCATCGATCTTGCGGCGCTGTACCGGCAGTTGGTTGAAGATCCGCAGCTCGTGCAATCGCTCACAGGCTCCCTGGAGCTTCCCGGGCACTGGCCGGAGATTTGCTCGCAGACTATGGCGTGCCTGGATGGCGGGAATCTGTTCTGGGAAGACGCCACTCCCTTTTTATATTTGAAGGAAAGGGTGGAAGGCTTTCAAACGAATACAGCAGTTCGGCATGTGTTCGTCGATGAAGCCCAGGACTACTCCCCGTTCCAGTTTGCCTTTATGAAACGGCTGTTTCCCCATGCCAAATTGACTGTGCTGGGTGATTTGAATCAGGCGATCTATGCCCATTCGACGAGCGGCCAGGATTTTGCCGGGCTTGCGACACTGTACGGCGAGGAACATACCGAGAAAATCATCCTGACCCGGAGCTATCGCTCTACGAGGCCCATCGTCCAGTTTACCAGTGCCATGCTTCGCGGCGACCATGCGATCGAACCGTTTAACCGCGACGGGAAAAAGCCGACACTGACGAAGGTGTCGGATCAGCAGGATTTGGCAGAAAAAGTCGCAGCCCGGATTGGCGAAATGACGGCAGCAGGTCATCGCACTATTGCTGTCATCTGCAAAACGGCTAAGGAGAGCCGGGAAGCGTATGAAGCGCTGCGCGAAAAGGTACCGGTTCGGCTGATTGACAAAGAAACCGTCTCTTTTGAAGAAGGCTTTCACATCATCCCGGCCTACCTCGCCAAAGGGGTAGAATTTGACGGCGTTATCATTTACAATGCTTCCCGGGCGCAATACGGCCGGGAAAGGGAGAGAAAGCTCTTTTACACGGCTTGCACCCGCGCCATGCACGAGCTGCATCTGTATTGTCTGGGTGAAAAGAGTCCGTTTTTGGCGGACGCTCCGGCAGATGCTTATGTTGAAGTGTAAAGAAGAGAGAAGGTTTGTTCGCAATCGGATGAGGTGATGAGATGAAGACACTGCCGATCGACTCGATCATGCCCAGCTTGCTGGAGACATTTCGCTCTCATGCCAGCGCGGTGCTGATCGCTTCACCCGGTGCAGGGAAAACCACGCGTGTGCCGCTGGCGTTTCTCGACGAGCCCTGGCTCGCAGGACGCCGGATTTTGATGCTGGAGCCTCGCCGGCTTGCCGCCCGCATGGCTGCCCGGTACATGGCAGCTTCCCGGGGAGAACGAGTGGGGGAGACAGTGGGGTATCGGGTCAGGATGGATAGCCGCGTAGGCCCGAAAACGCGGATCGAAGTCATTACCGAAGGGATACTGACACGCATGCTGCAGTCTGATCCGGCCTTGGAAGACGTGGGGATGGTCATTTTTGACGAGTATCATGAACGAAGTCTTCAGGCCGATCTGGGCCTAGCCCTTTGCCTTCAGTCCCGTGAGTTGCTGCGGGATGACCTGCGGATATTGGTCATGTCCGCAACGCTGGAGGCAGAGCCTGTGTCCGCCTTGCTGGACGGTGCTCCGATCCTGAGGAGCGAGGGGCGTTCTTTTCCTGTGGAAACCCATTATTTGGATACCCGCTGGGAAGGGCCGCTCGAACAAAAAGTGGTTCATACCATCCAGCATGCGCTAAAGCAGGAAGAAGGGGATATCCTGACGTTCCTGCCGGGAGCAGGAGAGATTCGCAGAGTGGAAGCCAGGCTGAAAGAGCTGGAGCTGGGCGGACAGGAGAACGCAGGCAAGCGTATTCGAATAGAACCGTTGTACGGAAATATGCCCTCGGCGGCACAGGATCGGGCGATTGCGCCGTGCCCGCCTGGTGAGCGGAAAATCGTGCTGGCTACGTCGATTGCGGAGACCAGTCTGACGGTGGAAGGTGTCAGGACGGTCATCGACAGCGGACTGATGCGAGTCCCGCGCTTTTCGCCGCGCACCGGACTGACCAAACTCGAGACCGTACGGGTGGCGAGGGCGTCGGCGGATCAGCGTCGGGGACGTGCGGGCAGGCTTGGACCGGGCACCTGTTACCGCTTGTGGACAAAGGAAGAGGAACGGCAATTGGAAGCGGCACGGACGCCGGAAATCAAGGAGGCGGATCTGACGGCGCTTGCGCTGGAATTGGCAGTCTGGGGCGTAGCCGATCCGTCTGAGCTCTCGTGGCTGGATATTCCTCCCGCTGCGGCATTCAGGCAGGCCCGCCAGCTTCTTGCCAGATTGGGGGCACTCGATGAGTCGGGGGCGGTGACCCCGCACGGCAAAAGAATGGCGGAAACGGGATTGCCTCCAAGACTGGCCCATATGATCCTCGTCGCAATCCCGCTTGGTCTGGGCGGGCTGGCTTGCGAGCTGGCCGCTTTGCTCGGCGAGCGGGATGTGCTTCGTGGCTTGCGGGCAGGCGAGGATGTCGATATCCGGACACGGGTTGAAGCGCTGCGTTTTGTTCAGGATGCAGGGTCAGATCAGGTGGAGGAATATGCGGGAATATCGCTCAATCGCTCGCTCTGCCGAAGCGTATGGGCCGAAGCGGAGCATTGGAAACATTCGTTTGGCATACAGCAGGAGGCTTCAGACACGGCAGCGTGCGGACTGCTGCTTGCGTATGCCTTTCCGGACCGGATCGCCCAGCGCAGGGAAAATGGCCGTTTTCTGCTGCAAAACGGGAGAGGTGCGGTTTTTACGAAAATACAGTCTCTCGCGAACGCCCCTTATCTGGTGGCAGCCGAATTGGATGACCAGGGAAGTGAAAGCACGATTTACTTGGCAGCGCCGATTGACGCGGAGCAGCTGGAAAAGTATTTTGCTGACCAGATGGAAAACGAGGCCCTCGTCTATTGGGAGGCAGGCCAGCAAAGCGTGAGGGCGCGAGTCCGCAAGCGCCTGGGAGCCATTGTGATTCAGGAAGCCCCTTTGCTAGAGCCCGACCCGAAAGATATATTGTATGCGCTTCTCTCCGGTATCTCATCGGAAGGATTGGAGCTGTTGCCCTGGACGAAACAAGCCCGGCAGTTGCAGCAGCGTCTGCAATTCATGCACCGGCAGGAACAGGGGCAAAGTCAAGGGCAAGGAAAGTGGCCGGATGTATCGGACGAGGCGCTAAGGGAAACGCTTCCCGACTGGCTTGGCCCCCATTTGCACGGGATGAAAAAAGGTGCGGATCTGCAGCGCCTCTCCCTCGCAGATATCCTGCTTGGAATGATCTCGTGGGAGCAGAGAAGAGAGCTCGACAAAGAAGCGCCTACGCATATCGGCGTGCCCAGCGGCTCACGGATTCCGGTTGATTACAGCGACCCGGATGCGCCGGTCCTCTCTGTCCGGCTGCAGGAAATGTTCGGGTTGATGCAAACCCCTCGCATCTGTTACGGGCGTGTTCCGCTGACGCTGCACCTCCTGTCTCCGGCACATCGGCCGGTCCAGGTGACCAGAGACTTGGCAAGCTTTTGGCAGAATGCCTATTTTGATGTGAAAAAAGATTTAAAAGGGCGCTACCCCAAGCATTACTGGCCGGACGATCCCCTGGAAGCGATGCCGACGAGCAAGGTGCGGCCAAAACCGTCCGCGAAATGAACATTTGCCAGAGGCTGTTCTCCAAGCGTCAACAATTGCTTGGGGAACAGCCTCTTTTATGCGCTGTCTTTCACCCCCTGAAAGGGTATCCAGCAGCCGCCTGAGCGTTATGTAGTCCCGTCCGGCATCGCCAAGACGTTAAAGTACCGATTGAATCTTGGAATGCAGTCGGACAGTCCAACTCACCCGCAAGTGTCCCACCGAACCGCCTGCGTTTTTCTCCTTGTTCATCTTCTCCCCTAAAGCTCGAACCAAGGGTCATTTCAAATAAATCTTTCAGCCAATTTTTGGACATGCTATGTTCATGAGATGAGCACTATCAAGATGAGGTGTTTGACAGGAATGGCAAAAAATATTTCCTTCCATGCGACCTGGAGCGAGGCGTACCGGATGGCCCAATCGCTGCGAAACAGCAAGCTGCGGTATTCGGTCAGACAGACTCCCGGAAAAAGCAATCTGGCTTTCTTCTTTCCCGAGGTGAGTATCAGCCAGTACGTCTACCTCTGCATTTTATTTGGCACTCACCGGTAAGCAAACAAGCATTCAAAAGAGAGGGCTGTCCAGCGTTAACAAGGACTTCATGACGCATGGCACCCTCTATTTTCATCGTACAGACATTAAGCGGAGCATGGCAAAAGCCAGATGCGATGGAAGCTCCCTGCCTGGCAGAAATGCCGGCGACTCACGGAGAGAATGCCGAGAGCCTTTCTTAGCTTAAAAAATATGGTGAAGGCGAATTTTGTTTGCAGCACCGCTATAAAAATAGCATCTCAAGCAGGTAATGGATTACAAATGATTAAGAAAATCAGAGGAAGCGGATTTGGTTCAGCATGCGTGAATACTGTGATTCTGCAAGGTGAATGGCTCCTTTGTTTGCTGAACTTTTTTCCTAACACTTCGCACATTTGCCATTTTCTATCGTAAATTCAAAAGACGACACTTTTCGATATTCAAATTACATAGTACAATCTGTATAAGCGAACTTGGGGAGTTCGTAACTTTGCAGCAGCGGCTCGAAACTGTGCAGGAGAGCCGCTCTATTTTTTTACGCTTTCACTGGATGATCTAGGTGATATTTCCTATAAATTCGCATAGCATAATCAGGAATAAAGAACTATAATGAAGCTATGTTATTCACGTGAATAATTCAGTACTACCCTCAATTGCCTGGCGAAAGCCAGGATTTTTTCGTTTATACAAGGTTGAGATAAAAAAATCTCCCACTGTCTCGAATGCTACTCCGGTAACGGGGAGGCTGTGTCGATTGGAGGCAGCGCGGGAAAAAAGCGTCCGGCGATCAATGCCTCAATCAATTCGTCGGTAGAGAGAGAAATCGTCAGGCCGGGGTCAGGAATATCTACGCGGAACAAGCCTGTCTCATGTATAAAATGGAGCGAGCCAGTCGGCGAAATCGAATAGAGCAAAAGATTCTGGCTGGATTTTCTGGATATTTTGACAAATTCTCTCAAAATTGAATAGAGTTCGCCCCAGACCGGCAGGTAGGGCTTCTTTTTATGCCGGAGCAATATTTCGACAAGCTGCTGCTGCAAGCAAACGAGCAATTCTTGTTGTGGGCTGGCTATTTTCAGGGACATGTAGAGGGCAAACTCCTTTTTTTGAAACTATGGATTAGTGTAAAAGATTGATTGTCAAGTTGCAAGCGTGGAAGAGCAGTCGGCCTGCAAGCGCTTCGATTCCGTGCATGCCTCGCGCTTCTTCGGCTTAGTGCATACTTCTGGCAGCAATGAGTGATGGCATTCAATTGACGGTTTTTTCAGATTCGATTAGGATTAGGAGCGAGTAGAAATCGAGGTGAAAGCATGCACACAAAGAAAAAGATGCTGCTGGTGACGGGAGAGGGAACAGACCATATTCCGGCGCTGCGGCTCGCTTTAGGTTCACCTGACATAGAGCTGACGGGCATCGTCTTTGGCGGGCCCAGTCAAACAGAGGCGATGAATCAGACAAGACAAGTGCTGGAGTCGGCAGGACAGAGCGGCCTGTTGCTGGCGCAAGCGGACCAAGGGGCGGAGCTGATTGTCCGGCAGGCAAACCTGCATAGAGGAGAGCTGATCCTGGTCACACTCGGTCCCCTGACAGAATTGGCCAAGGCCCTCCAAATGGACAAGGAACTGGCGAAAAAGTTTGCGGCCGTTATTGTAAAGGGAGGCGCAATCCGCGTACCGGGAAATGTCACCCCGATTGCCGAAGCGAACATGCATGCCGATCCGGAGGCAGCCGCGCTCGTCCTGGCTTCCAAGCTGCCGCTCCTCCTCGTTCCGCTCGATGCGACCTATGCGCTACATATGCGGATGGATGGGGGAAACAGTCTGGATGCGTGTGCGGCAATGATGGCAGCGATCCATCCGGAAATAGCAGAGAGGCAGACACTGAAGATCTCCGTCGACTGCCAGAGCACGCTTTCCCGCGGCGCCCTGATAGCAGATCTCCGGGCGATTCCGCGTGTCGGGATTGACACGGAGGTGTGCCTCGATATTCAGACGGAGCCAGTCGTCAAACGTGCTATGGAAGTCATGGGGACGGGGGACAAGCAATGAAAAAAATAATACTTGATGTAGATACAGGAATCGACGACGCTCTCGCCATTTCCTACGCCGTTCATTCACCGGCGCTGGAGGTTTTGGGAATCACCACGACCTTTGGAAACATTACGGTGGAGGAAGCGACGCGAAATACCGTGCAAATTCTGGAGCTTTTGGGATACAGCCAGATACCGGTCTATGCGGGAGCCAAGCGGCCGCTGTTCCGCGAGCTGAAGGAAAAAGCCAAGCTGTTTCACGGAGAAAACGGCTTGGGTAACATCGAGCTTCCGCCGCCGCAAACGCCTGTACAGAAGCAAGAGGCATCGGCATTCATGATCGAACAGGCGAGGAGACACCCTGGCAAGCTGACGATCGTTACCGTGGGCAGCATGACAAACCTCGCCAAGGCGATCAGGGACGAGCCGGAAATGACTGCGCTGGTGGAGCGGGTCGTCGTGATGGGCGGAGCCGTGACAGTGCCGGGTAATCGGACGCCGGTGGCGGAGGCAAATATTTGTGCGGACCCGGAGGCGGCAGAGCTGGTCTTTCAGTCCGGCATTCCGGTGACGATGGTCGGCCTCGATGTGACGATGCAGACGCTTTTGACCAGGGAGCATCTGGCCTTGTGGCGCGAAAAGGGGACGGATGTTTCCCGCTTGTTTGCCGACATGTGCGAATTTTACATGAATGCCTACGCGCAGGTAGGGAATGTCCGGGGATGCGGGCTTCACGACCCGCTGGCTGTCGGGGTCGTCATTGATCCGACCTTTGTGACTGCCGTTCCGATGCATGTCTCAGTGGATACATCCGGCGGACTGTCGGATGCGCGAACCATTGGCGACAGGCGGAAGCATCCGGCTGCCGCCGCCAATGTCGACGTTTGCCTGGAAGTTGACCATGAGCGGTTCGTCGAACACTTTTTGCAAAATGTTTTCTGATAGAAGATAAGTACACTGCGTGTGAATGCACATGGAAAGGTGAGGCCGATGCTGAAAGAGTTTAAAGAGTTTGCTTTAAAGGGGAACGTCGTTGATCTGGCAGTCGGGGTTGTGATCGGAGCTGCTTTTGGCAAGATCGTAACATCCTTGGTTAACGACATCATCATGCCGGCAGTAGGTTTGCTGCTTGGCAAAGTGGATTTTTCCAACTTGTTCATCAGTTTGGACAGCAGAGACTTTGCGACTCTGAAAGAAGCCAAAGATGCGGGGGTTGCCACGATCAATTACGGCTTGTTTCTCAATACCGTCATCGACTTTCTGATTATCGCGTTCTCCATCTTTATTGTCGTGAAGCAGGTGAATCGTTTCCGCAAAAAGAACGAACCGGAAAAACCGCCTGTGACTACGAAAGAATGCCCGTTCTGCATCTCTTCCATTCCGATCAAGGCGACCCGGTGCCCGCAGTGCACATCGCCTTTGACCGAAATCGAGGCAAAAGCGGCGCAAGGATAACGGTAGAAAAACGATGAGAAAGCAAGACGGGCCAATAGCGCTATCGTCATTGCCGAGCCGGTCTCTCTTTTATCGAGAGGCCGGCTTTCTTTTTTTCAGGCGTGCACGTCTGGCCAAATACTGAGAGCGCAAACGCTTGATCAAACGGTAATACGTCTTGTCAGGCAGCTTCGCAAACAGGCCGTGAGAAGGAAAATCGAAATTCACTTCGATAATGGAGAGCCCGCCTTTTTTGTCTACTGCCCAATCAATCCCTATTTGAGACGAATGCTTGTATTTGTTAAAGTGGGAGCATACATGGTGACTCAATCGGATAAGCTCGCGTGTGACAGTGTTCACCTGCTCGCTTTTTACCGCCTGGGATTGTCGCAGTGCTTTGGGCACCGTGGTGACATAGCCGCCGCCCCGGGCGACATTGGTAATGACACTGTCAGGGCCGGCGACCTTTGCCAGCATGCCGGCGTATTGCCACTTCCCTGCCCCATTGCGCAGCATCATTACCCGGATGTCAAACGGCCGTCCATTTACCTCGGCCAGCGGAATCCCCTTTTGAATAATGTGCTTGCTATTGCCCACGCTCTGATTGACGATTGGTTTCAGTTCCCCCAGTGTCGAGGCGGTGACGGTCTGTCCGCGCTCCTTGACCCATGCATATCCGCTGTCGGTTTTCCATACCTTCATAATGCCTTTTCCCATATGTGTTGAACTCGGTTTGATGTAGACCGTATCGTACTTCTGAAGAAAGGAATCAAGCAGCGCCGGTTGGTACAAAGCCGTAGCAGGCAGATAGCCTCGAATGACCGGATGCCTGTCAAAAAATTTGTGCAGGCTCCACTTTGAAGAAGGAATCAAGCGTATGCCCTCCATTCATAGACAGTTCTCTTGATAGGATATACAGCAAGACCGGAAACTCCACTCTTTTTCTTGAAATATTATTTACTCTATTTCAATTGACCGTGGTAATTTTATTTCATATAATGAAAGCGATAACAGGATTGACTATTCCAAACATTCGTTAGAGAGGCAATTTCGTAAAGATAAGCAGGGTGAGAGTAGGTGAGATCATGAATCAAACTCCCAGGCTGCAAGACTATCGGAGCAGGAAGAAGCATGCGTTGATCGGATTGATGTCAGGGACTTCGCTGGATGGAGTCGATGCGGCGCTCGTGGAGATTCTGACGGACGACCGGGAAGAAATCGAGAGTGTGCGTCTGCAGAAATTTCATTATTTGCCGTATTCCGACGAGCTTCGCGAATGGGTAAAGAGCTTGTGCAGCGTTGATACAGCCCGTCTGGACAAATTGACGGCGGTACACTACGGACTTGCGGAATGGTACGCCCATGCTGTTCGCGAGCTTCTGAAAAAGGCGGATCTTTCCCCGGAGGCGATTGATGCAGTCTGCGTCCATGGGCAAACCGTCTGGCATATCGACAGGCCTGTGCCCTTTCCCGGGCCGGAAGGGATGACAAATGTCCGCGCTTCCCTGCAGATCGGCGAGCTGTCGACCTTGGCAGAGCGTACCGGAATCCCTGTAGTGGGGAATTTTCGGGCGAGGGATCTGGCAGCCGGAGGGGTGGGCGCTCCGCTCGTCCCCTATGCCGATTATGTGCTCTTCCGCCATTCGGAAAAAGGCCGCTTGCTGCAAAATATCGGGGGGATTGCCAATGTGACGGTACTTCCTGCCGGAGCGGCTATTCAGGAAGTGACAGCTTTTGATACCGGTCCGGGGAACATGGTGATCGACGAGATCATCCAGCTCCTGACGGACGGAAAACTTCGCTATGACGAGAGCGGAGCGATGGCGGCAGGCGGAACAGTGTCTTCCGAGCTGCTCTCGGGCTTGTTGTCTGACCCCTATTACCGGCTCGCACCGCCCAAAAGCACCGGGCGGGAAGTGTACGGCAAAGCATTTGCTGCCCGGTTGTGCAGTGATGCAAGGGCGCTCGGCCTCTCCGCAGAGGATATCGCAGCTACCGCAACGGCGCTGACGGCAGCTTCTATCGCGGATGCGTACCGCCATTTTGTGTTTCCCCATGCCCGGGTTCACGAGGTGATCGTGTCTGGAGGAGGAGCGCATAACAAGACGCTGCTTCGCATGCTCCGGGACGAACTGCCCGATGGTATCGCGCTGACGACAGCGCAGGCGTACGGGGTGCCGGACGATGCCAAGGAAGCAATCGCCTTCGCTGTATTGGGACATGAAACCTTGATGGGCCGCCCGAGCAATGTACCGTCGGTAACCGGCGCGAAACGGGCAGTCCCATTAGGCAATATCTGTTTGTATTAACCGAAACTCAGGGGGTAAAAAACGTGAAAAAGAGAGTGTTGGCAAGTTTTTTCCTGTCGCTGTCCCTTATGCTTTCAGCCTGTTCGGGAGGCGGGAGCGCACCTGCAGGCGATTCCAAGCCGAGGTCCGAGGGAGCATCCCAGACTGAAGGAAAATCGGAATTGATCGTCGCGGTCGATCAGGAGCCGGTCGGGTACGATCCGCACAAGGTGCCTGCGGCCTCCAGTGCACGCGTTTACTCATTGGTTTATGACAGCCTGACCAAGCTGGACGCCAATCTCGATCTCGTCCCGGGGCTGGCGGAATCATGGGAAACGGCTCCCGACGGAAAGAGCATTACCTTCCATCTGAGAAAGGGTGTCAAGTTCCACAACGGACAAGAGATGACCGCGGAGGACGTAAAGTACACCTTTGAGCGCATTTTGAATCCGGACACCGGTTCGATCGCCAAATCGTACTTCGCCAGTGTCGATACGATCGAGGTGCCGGACCCTGCAACAGTCGTCTTCAAGCTGAAAACCCCTGATGCGGCTTTCCTGACCAATGCGTCCGCGTCCTCGGCTTCCATCGTTCCGAAGGGATCGACTGATCTGACGAAGGAAGCCAATGGCACCGGACCGTTCATCCTGGAAAAAAGCGAGCCTGGACAGTATGTCCTGCTGAAGAAAAACCCGGACTACTTTAACAAGGAATTGCCAAAGGTAGACGCGATCAAGTTTCAGATCATGAAGGATGAGGCAGAGCGCATGGCTGCCATTCGCGCCGGCAAAATCGACATCAGCGCTGTATCGGCGGATTCGGCGAAGCTTCTCGAGGGCAAGCCGGGCATCCAGATCAAGAGCTACCAGTCTCTGGAGTACAGCTATCTCGGTATCAACGTGAAGAAAAAGCCTTTTGACGATCCGCGTGTCCGTCAGGCCATCAGTTATGCCGTAGACCGCAATCAAATCGTGCAAACCGTATGGAAGGGCGAGGCATCCGTGACCGGGCCGATCGCACCGGCACTGACCAGCTGGGCGCTTGATCCGTCCAGCTATCCAAGCTACACGCCGAATGTGGAAAAGGCAAAGCGGCTGCTTGCAGAAGCGGGGTATCCAAACGGCTTTGACACGGTCATTGAAACAGCTTCTACTTACCCGGACATGGTTGAGTCGGCGCAAATCATTCAGCAGCACTTAAAAGCGATTGGCATCAACGCGAAAATCAACCAACTGGAGTGGGGCAACTACATCGACACCTGGAAATCCAAAGATATGAACATGATGGTCGGCCGCAATACATCCGGCGTGGACTCCGACCGTTCGATGCGCTACTTCTTCTCGACTACAGGATCGGCGAACGTCTGGAATTACTCCAACCCGAAATACGATGAGCTCGTTCAAAAGGCGCTGGAGACGGTCGATGTGCAAGAACGCAAGAAATTGTATGACGAAGCGCAAAAGCTGCTGGTAGAAGACGCACCAAACCTGTTCCTGGCTTCTCCGAAAAACTTTTACGCGGTCCGCGACAACGTCGATTTTTCGCCGACGGCAGCGGGCGAATCCACCGCGTTGGTGAGAGCATCGGTGAAGAAGTAAGTGAGATAGGGAGGGAGTCGGGGAGACGATCTCTCCGATTTCTTCTTTTGTGGAGGGGTATCTATGGGAAGTTACCTGATCAAACGAATCATTAGCTTGATTCCCATCCTTGTCGGCATTTCGATCCTCGTTTTTACGATCCTCCATCTCGTTCCGGGCGATCCGGCGTCGATCATGCTCGGGACGGAAGCGACCCCGGAGGCAGTCGCCGTCCTGCGAGCGGAGATGGGGCTGGATAAACCGCTCATAAGCCAGTACCTGCACTGGGCCGGCGGACTTTTGCAAGGGGATTTCGGTGTTTCAGTGCACACCGGCGAAGAAATTTTGCCGCAGATTCTCAAGCGGTTCTTGATTACGCTGCAATTGACGATTATGGCGGTTGTGATCGGCTGGACCCTGGCCATTCCGTTCGGCATCCTGTCGGCGATTCGCTCTCACTCCAAAACGGACAAGGTGATTCGCATTTTGACCTTGCTCGGGATTTCGGTTCCCAACTTTGCCATCGGTACGCTTTTGCTGCTCGGCCTGTCGCTGTATTTCAACTGGTTTCCGCCGATCGATGTGGTCCACTTTTGGGATGATCCGGCAGAGGCATTCAAAGTGTTTATCCTCCCGGCGGTTACGATGGGAATCGTCGTCGCTGCCGGCGTGATGCGGATGACCCGTTCCGCCTTTATGGAAACGATGGACAAAGATTTCATCCGCACCGCTCGTGCCAAAGGAAACAGTCAATGGACCGTGGTAATGGGGCATGCGCTGCGAAATTCCTCCATCCCTATCGTTACGATTGCCGGTATGCAGATCGGCTACCTATTGGGCGGGTCGGTCATTGTCGAACAACTGTTTTCCATACCGGGACTGGGGCAGTATGTCCTGGATGGCATTTACCAGCGGGATTATCCTGTCGTACAGGGAGGCGTCCTGTTCGTCGCTTTGGTGTTCGTCTTGGTTAATCTGATCATCGACCTGATTTACACCTGGATTGATCCGCGAATCAAGTATTGACAAGGGGAATGCGACATGCGCACATTTCGAAGACGCTTTTTTGAGAACAAAACAGCAGTCGTCTGTCTGATCGTCCTGCTGCTGCTCGCTCTGGCCGCTGCCTTCGCTCCCGTATTGTCTCCATACGATCCGACGCAGATGTTTCAGGATCATCGCATGGAGGGCAGCTCCGGCGAATTTATTCTCGGCACGGATCAATTCGGCAGAGACATTATGAGCCGGATCATCTACGGAGCCAGAGTCTCGCTGATGGTGGGAATTTCCTCGGTGCTGGTCAGCGTCGCTTTTGGCACGCTGTTTGGATTGATCGCCGGTTACTTTGGCCGCTGGATTGACGGATTGGTGATGCGTGTAATGGACGTGCTGTTTGCTTTTCCGGAAATTTTGCTTGCTTTGGCGATCGTGGCCGCGCTTGGGCCAGGGGCCTTCAATACCATTTTGGCGATCGGAATTGTCAATATTCCGATCTTTACGCGAACGGTCCGGGGAGCAGTCCTATCGATCAAAAATCAGGAGTACGTGGAAAGCGCAAGGGCTATCGGCGCCAGTACGCCGCGCATTTTGTTTCTGGAAATTTTCCCGAATGTAACGGCACCGCTGCTGGTCCAGGCATCCCTCGCTATCTCGGGTGCGATTTTGACAGAATCGGCGCTCAGCTTTCTCGGTCTCGGCATTCAGCCGCCAGACCCTTCGTGGGGCGGAATGATCTCGGAAGCGCGCCGCTATATGGAGCTGGCGCCGGGAATGATCATCTGGCCGTGCGTGGCAATGACGATCACCATCCTTTCCTGCAATATGTTTGGGGACGCTGTGCGCGATATTCTCGACCCGCGCCACCGCGGCAAGTAACGGAGGGACGAAGATGAGTCACGATCAGCTCGAATCTGCCTTGCGAGAGCGTTTGAAACAAAATCTGGAGTCGGGCATCAGCCAAGGGATTTTCCCGGGGGGAATAGCCACTCTTGCCAGAGACGGTCTTCCTGCCATAACCGTAGCGGTCGGGAAGACAGAGGGTGCACAGGACGAGCAGGAGCAGGCATTCGGCTCGGTAGAAGAGCCGAACATGACAAGCTCTGCAAGCCCCGCAGATTCATCCAAGCACGGAGACGGGAAAAAAGACGGCATCGAGGTCGATGCCAACACCATGTATGACATGGCTTCGCTGACGAAGGTGATGGTTGCGCTGCCGCTCGTTCTTCTCAGCGTACAGGAAGGCAGGCTGTCGCTGACAGATTCCGTCACCCGCCATCTCCCGGAGCTGGAAGAGGGGACGGATGCAACAACGAAACGCAAGATCACGCTGCTGCATCTATTGACCCATACTTCCGGCCTCCCCGCTTGGCGCCCCTTTTTCCTCTATGCCCGCGGCGTCAAGGAGTACCTGCGGCTGATCGCGGCTGAGGCGATGACGGGGACGCCCGGCAAACAGGTCGTCTACAGCGATCTTGGCTTCATGCTGCTTGGCTTTATCCTGGAGCGGGCATGGGATGAGCCGCTAGATCAATTGGCCCAGCGGCTTATCTTTCAACCGAGCGGGATGACCCGTACCTGCTATCTGCCCTTGCAGCATGACGGCCTGGATGTGAGCGCAATCGCACCGACGGAGAACGGCAATGCATATGAGCAGGACATGGCAAGGCAGCAGTTGATCCAGGAGGAAGCGCTCGGACTGCCGTCCGCCCGTGAGCTGTCGGAGCGTCTGGCTTGCTTTGACTGGCGGAGAGGAATCATCCGGGGATCGGTGCATGACTGCAACGCATATCACGGCCTCGACGGCGTCAGCGGCCACGCCGGGCTGTTTTCCACCAGCGCGGATACGGAACGGTACATGCGCATCTGGACTTCAAACGAGTCGCCCGTGCGGATCGATCCCGTCCTGCGAGCCACGGCAGTCCGCTCCCATACGGGTGAGCTTGCACCGATGAGAGCGCTGGGGTGGGAAGCATCCGCGACGGGGGGCACGCTGGAGCAGATGGCTGCAGGCTGCACAGGCGGCGATGTCCTCTCCAGCCAAGCCTTTGGCCACACGGGATTTACCGGAACATCGATCTGGCGTGATCCGGCCAGAGGCGCGACGCTGATCATCCTGACAAACCGGGTCCATCCGACTGTCAGCAGCCTGATCGGTCCGTGGAGGCGCTCTGTCTGCAATCAGCTGTTTTCCCTAATCGGGACGGCAGGCTCATCCTGAGCAAAAGGAGGAAGAACAATGGCTGCCATGCTACACATCGATCAATTACGTACATCCTTTGCCCAATCGGGTAAGAGCCTGACGATCATCGACGGTGTCAGTCTGACTGTCCAAGCCGGAGAAACCGTGGGAATCGTCGGGGAATCCGGCTGCGGAAAAAGCGTCACCAGTCTGTCGATCATGCGCCTTTTGGGCAAAAATGCAGAAATGACCGGAAGCATACGCTTTGAAGGGAAGGAGCTTTTGACGCTGTCAGAAAAGGAAATGCAAAAGATCCGCGGCAACGAGATCGCGATGATCTTCCAGGAGCCGATGACGTCGCTCAATCCGCTCCAGACGATCGGAAAACAGATCGGCGAGCCGCTCCGGCGCCATCTCGGACTCTCCAAGCAAGCAGCAAAGGAGAGAGCGGTCCAGTTGCTCAGGGAAGTCGGGATTCCCCGCGCGGAAGAGATCGTCGGCGAGTACCCGCACCAGTTGTCCGGAGGGATGCGGCAGCGGGTGATGATTGCGATGGCGATGGCTTGCTCGCCCAAGCTGTTGATCGCCGATGAACCGACGACAGCGCTCGATGTAACCATCCAGGCGCAAATCCTTGAGCTGATGAAAAAGGTGAGGGCGGAAAACCATACTTCGATTTTGTTGATTACCCACGACCTGGGCGTCGTAGCCGAGATGTGCCATCGGGTCATCGTCATGTACGCCGGACAAATCGTGGAGGAAGCGGAAGTTACGAAGCTGTTCGAGGAGCCGAAGCACCCCTATACAAAAGGGCTGTTGAATTCCATGCCGAGCGTCAGTGTGGATGCGGAGCGGCTGGAGGCGATTCCGGGCTCGGTGCCGCTGCTGCACGAGATGCCGGCGGGCTGCCGTTTCGCTCCGCGCTGTTCCCACGTGATGGACATTTGCCGGGAACAAAACCCGCAGCTTCTTCCTGTCGAGGGCGGTCAAAAGTGCCGATGCTGGCTGTATCAGGAGGGGGATGAGCGATGACGAAGCCGCTCTTGGAAATCAAATCGCTGACGAAGCATTTTGTCAGCAAAAAAGGCTTTTTCGGACAAGAAAAAGTGGTCCGCGCGGTCGACGGCGTTGACTTGACGATCTATCCCGGCGAGACGGTCAGTATTGTCGGAGAGTCGGGATGCGGCAAATCAACGACCGGACGATGCATACTCCGGCTGATCGAACCGACCGCGGGGGAGGTTTTTTTCGAGGGACGGGATATTTGCAAGCTGAGCCCGGCTGACCTCAGAGGGGTGCGCCGCGATATGCAGCTGGTGTTCCAGGACCCGTTTGCCTCGCTCAACCCGCGCAAGACAGTCGGGCGGATTTTGGAAGACCCGCTGATCGTCCACGGAATCGGAACGGCCCAGGAGCGGCAAAAACGGGTAGAAGAAATCATCGAGATCGTCGGCTTGTCCAAGCAGCATCTCAGCCGCTTCCCGCATGAATTTTCCGGCGGGCAAAGGCAGCGGATCGGGATTGCCCGGGCTTTGATCCTGCGGCCAAAACTGATTGTCGCCGACGAGCCGGTATCCGCTCTCGACGTGTCCATTCAGGCGCAAATCCTCAATCTGATGCAGGATTTGCAAAAGGAATTTCAGTTGACCTATTTGTTTATTTCCCACGATTTGAGCGTTGTTCGGCATATATCGGACCGTGTGGCGGTCATGTATTTGGGCAGAGTGGTGGAAGTGGCTGACAAGGAGTCCTTGTACCGGAATCCTACTCACCCGTATACCCAGGCACTGCTGTCCGCTGTGCCGGTTCCCGATCCGAAAAGGGAGCTGCAGCGCATCATCCTGGAGGGAGACTTGCCCAGTCCGTCCAATCCGCCAGCCGGATGCACGTTTCACCCGCGCTGCCGATCCTGCATGGATGTGTGCAGAAGCGAAATCCCGCTGCTCAGACAAAAGGAAGAAGGGCATTGGGTCTCATGCCATCTGGAGTAAAAGACGCAAATAGGAGAGCAGGGGAGGAGCGAACGGGATGCTGGAGAACTTGAAAGAACTTGTGACAGAAGGAAAAAACGAAAGGACGAGGGACCTGGATCAACTGCCTGTGCGCGAAATTTTGCAGGTGATGAACGACGAGGACAAAAAGGTGCCCTACGCGGTTGAGGACGTCCTCGATCAAGTGGCGGACGCAGTTGAGATCATCGTCGATTCGCTGCAAAACGGGGGACGCCTGTTTTACTTTGGCGCCGGGACGAGCGGCCGTCTGGGCATCCTGGACGCGTCGGAGTGTCCGCCCACATTCGGTACGGACCCCGAGCTGATCCAGGGGGTTATCGCCGGAGGACCTTCGGCGATGATCAGGGCGGTAGAAGGAGCGGAAGACTCCGAGGAGCTCGGCGAGGAAGACATTCACAAATACAACGTGACAGGAAAAGATGTTGTTGTGGGCATAGCCGCCAGCGGCCGTACGCCTTATGTGATCGGAGCGCTCCGGGCAGCACAGACGATCGGAGCGAGGACGATTTCGCTGTCCTGCAATGAGACAGCGCTGATCGATGGCGGAGTCGATGTCTCCATCAATGTTGTTGTCGGGCCGGAGGTCGTAACCGGGTCTACCCGGCTCAAGGCAGGCTCAGCGCAAAAGCTGGTACTGAACATGCTGACGACAGCAACGATGATTCGGCTCGGGAAAGTATACGGCAACCTGATGGTCAACGTCCAGGCGACCAATCAAAAGCTGCGGGAGAGGGTCAAGCGAATCGTGATGGAGGTCACGGGTGTCACATACGAGGAAGCCGGACGGCTGGCCGAGTTGGCCAACGGAGACGCGAAAGCCGCCATTTTGATGAAGCTGACCGGATCGAACAGGGAAGAGGCGCTGCAGCTACTCGAACAGACCAATGGGAGAATTCGCGACGCCATCCGCCTGTACGGATAAGAGATGTAGTAGTCACCGTTGCCGAAAAATGTAACAGGAATGTGCTGTATACAATTGTTTTCGATAGATAGGAACCAAACCGGAGGGGAGACCGCTCCGGTTTTTTGCGTTTTCCAGGAAGAAGTTAGTTCAAAAATATTCAGTAGAGTTTAATCATAATGAAATTATAGAAAATAAATAAGAATACAAAAAACGCAGATTTTGTCAAAGTTATGCTATGATAACCTAGCGAAAAATATATAGATCAACCATGTAATTTTCAGTACCATCCAAAAGATACCAGAAAACAGTGTCGAAAGTGCAAAAAGGAATTTCTTTACATTGAGAAAAAAAACCCGTGTCTGCTACTATAATATTGTTACTTCGACAAATTTCGACAATTCCTTGTCGATTTTGTACTGATATATACACAATTACGAAAGGACAGCGAGGTGTCAGGATGAAACGATTCGGGTTAGCCATTCAAATTGTAATCGGTCTATTCCTTGGTATTCTGGTAGGTGCTATCTTTTACGGCAATCCTGCGGTGGCGAGCTACCTGCAGCCGATTGGCGACATCTTTATCCGGCTGATTAAAATGATCGTCGTTCCGATCGTCATCTCCACGTTGATCGTCGGGGTTGCTGGTGTGGGAGACATCAAAAAGCTGGGGAAGATCGGCGGAAAAACGATATTGTATTTTGAAATCGTTACCACGATTGCGATTATTGTCGGTCTTGTTGCAGCGAACCTGTTCCATCCCGGTGTCGGGGTTGACATGACGAATCTTGCCAAAACCGATATCCACCAATATGTGGAGACGGCTGAATCGACGCAAAGCCACAGCTTTGTTGATACCTTCGTCAATATCGTGCCGAAAAACGTATTCGAATCGATTGTCAAAGGCGATATGCTGGCGATTATCTTCTTCTCCGTCCTGTTTGGACTCGGGGTTGCCGCTGCCGGAGAAAAGGGTCAACCTGTTCTTCGATTCTTCCAGGGTGTGGCGGACGCCATGTTCTGGGTCGTCAACACAATCATGAAGTTCGCGCCGTTCGGTGTTTTCGCATTGATTGGCGTAACCGTTTCCAAATTCGGTCTGTCGTCCCTTGTTCCGCTCGGGAAGCTGGTCATTTTGGTACACCTGACGATGCTGTTCTTCATTGTGGTCGTTCTCGGTGTCATTGCACGCATGAGCGGGATTTCGATCTTTTCCATTATCAAGATCTTGAAGGACGAGCTTCTTCTGGCCTATTCTACGGCCAGTTCGGAGTCGGTGCTTCCGAAGATCATGGAAAAGATGGAGCGCCTTGGCTGTCCGAAAGCCATCACGTCATTCGTCATTCCGACGGGCTACTCGTTCAACCTGGACGGCTCCACGCTCTATCAGGCGCTGGCGGCTTTGTTTATCGCGCAGATGTATGGCATTCACATGCCGATCAGTGCGCAAATTACACTGATGCTGGTATTGATGGTCACCTCGAAGGGGATTGCGGGCGTGCCTGGAGTATCCTTCGTCGTACTGCTTGCGACCCTTGGCTCTGTCGGCATTCCCCTTGAAGGTCTTGCCTTCATCGCGGGAATCGACCGTCTGCTGGACATGGCTCGCACAGTGGTCAACGTTGTCGGCAACTCTCTTGCCGCTGTCGTTATCTCCCGCTGGGAAGGGCAGTTTGACCAGGCAAAAGCAAAAGAATACATCCGTGAAGCCACATCCAAGGTGGCGTAAAACGGTCAAAGGGCCCCTCGCCGGAATCATCAGGCGAAAGGGCCCTTTTTTGGTGCGCCCAGCATGGGCGATAGCTATAGGGTGAAAGTCCCGAACGGGGGTTGGCTGTACCAACCGTTAGCTCAAGGCAAGGGTGTCGACCGCGAGGTCGAATCTGAAGGAAGCCGGCGGCAAAATCCCGACCTGAGGTACACGAACCCAATTTGAGGCTGTTGTATCCGGGCGAGTCTGCCAAACAAGACAAAGCCCCATACAGCCAAGGGATACAGTAGTAAACTTGGGCAGGTACATGGGATGAAAGTTATCGTTCTTACCTGGGGAGGTCTGCATGAAACGCCTTCAACTGTTGGTAACCGTCTCCGTAAGGAGACGCTGAACATGCAGAAGTCAGCAGAGGCCATAGTACCCGAGTAGAGGACGCTTGAATGGGGAAGGGCCGAACATCAAGTCAGCATGCGATCCATGTCTTTTGATACGGTACGTCGAAGCAGAATTCTGTCAAGGAACTACTTTTGAAGAGCAGGGGTGAAGCCCCGAGGGTACAAAAGAGGGCTGAGTATCGTACAGCAAGCACGGAGTCCGCATGTGCGAAGGAAGGAACATCATTATGGATTTGCTGGAAAAAGTCTTATCACGGGAAAACTTACGGATGGCACTCCAACGAGTGGAGGAAAACAAAGGTGTCGGTGGAGTCGATGGTGTTTCAACCGAACAACTACGCGATTATCTACGTGAACACTGGCAAGCCATCCGCGAGAAGATGGAAAGGGGAACCTATAGACCTTCACCTGTTCGCAGAGTCGAAATCCCGAAACCTGACGGTGGTGTAAGGTTATTAGGCATTCCCACCGTGGTAGACCGCTTTATTCAGCAGGCCATCCTCCAAGTGTTAACGCCGATCTTCGACCCCACCTTCTCGGAATCTAGCTATGGGTTCCGTCCAAAACGTAGCGCTCACATGGCAGTAAGGAAAGCGCAAGCGTATATCTCCGAAGGATATCGTTTCGTGGTGGACATCGATCTAGAGAAATTCTTTGATCGCGTAAATCATGATATTCTAATGAGCCGTGTGGCTCGAAAAGTTCAGGACAAGAGAATTTTAAGACTGATTCGTTCCTACTTGAATGCGGGGATCATGATAAATGGCGTCTGTACAACATCAAGTGAAGGAACACCGCAAGGTGGGCCGTTAAGCCCACTTTTGGCAAATATCCTACTTGATGATTTGGACAAGGAACTCGAAAAGAGAGGCCACCGTTTCTGCCGCTACGCAGACGATTGTAATATCTACGTGAAAACAAAACGGGCAGGGGAACGAGTAAAGAAGAGTATTCAAAACCACTTGGAGAAGGTACTAAGGCTAAAAGTAAATGAGGAGAAAAGCGCGATAGACCGACCATGGAAACGAAAATTCTTGGGCTTTAGTTTTACCTTTGCAAAACAGACAAGGATTCGCATCCACCCCAAATCCCTCCTCAAGCTAAAAGAGAAAATCCGCACGATCACGAATCCGGTGTGGAGCATCTCGATGGAGAAGCGGATTGAAAGAATAAATCAGTACCTCATGGGCTGGATTGGATATTTCGCCCTTGCAGACGCGAAGGGCATTCTACAATCCATTGAGGAATGGACAAGGCGCAGGCTCCGTCTTTGTTTGTGGATGCAGTGGAAACGCGTGAGAACCAGATATCGAGAACTTCGTTCTCTTGGCATATCTCACGTAAAAGCCATTGAAATTGCAAATACCCGCAAGGGTGCATGGCGTACCACAAAATCTCCGCATATACACAAAGCCCTCGGCATTGCCTACTGGCAACAACAAGGGCTGAAAAGCTTAGTGCAACGATATTCTCAAATTCGTCAAGCTTGGTGAACCGCCGTATACCGAACGGTACGTACGGTGGTGTGAGAGGACGGGGGTTAGTCGCCCCCTCCTACTCGATTTGTATCATGAAGTGAGGACTACGCAGAAATTGACCGGAGAGAAGAGCAATTTTCGCGAAGCGCTCCAAAGGCCGCTAACGGTACGATAAAGACATTTGCCGGAGCACATCGGCAGGGAAGGCGGTCAAAGCGCATGACTGCGCAAACGCATCTGTATTTTTTGTGTATGCGAAAAAAGCGAGAAATCCGAGTGCAGCAAACATGCAATAGGGAGGATTGGAAATAACTGGCACGTTGGAAGTCCCGCCTGCCTTGTGCCAGAGAACAAAAAGTCGGAAAAGAGGGATTTTTTTATGAAGGAACGCTACTCAGTTGGAATCATTGGTTCCGGAGTGATGGGGGAGCGTCTTATGCACGCAATGAATACCCATGAACGCTTCACGGTGGCGGCAGTTTGTGATGCCGCTTCGCAGCGTGCCCGAGAAGTGGCAGACCGCTTCGGCATCGCAGCTTGGCATACAGACCATCGGCTATTGCTCCGTGAAGCGGAGCTCGATCTTGTTTACATAGCAGTTCCACCTAAATTTCACCATCCGATTGGCTTGGACGTGCTTGCCGCAGGGAATCATTTGCTGTGCGAAAAGCCCTTGGCGAACTCGGTTCAGGAAGGAAAAGAGATGCTGCGGGCGGCAACTGAGGCTGGTGTTATCCACGCCATGAATTTTCCGCTCTTCTATCGTCCGATTTTTCCCGAGCTGAAGCGGAGACTGGCGGAGATCGGAAGCGTGCGCAGGGTGGACATCGTCACTCATTTCCATCAGTGGCCGCGTCCTTGGCAGCAGACAGCATGGCTTTCCGGCCGGGAGCAGGGCGGCTTTGTCCGCGAAGTGCTGCCGCACTTTCTCCACCTGACCTATGCACTCTTGGGCCGCTGCGAAGTAGTTCGCTCTGATGTGGACTACCCGGAAAACCAGGAGCTATGTGAAACGGGTATTTCCGCGCTGCTTCGTCTCCCGGACGGAACGCCCGTCACGATTAATGGCCTCGCAGGCATCGCTCATGAGGAGCATTTGGCTTATACGGTCTACGGTACAAAAGGGACGCTGTCTGTGAAAAACTGGAGCACGCTGCTGGCAGGGGGGATGGGCCAGCCGCTGGAAGAAGTCCAGGTGCCGGATCAGGATCGCATGCACCTGCTGCTCGATGAGCTGGCGAATGCGCTGGATGGAAAAGAGGCGAGACTGATCGGCTTTGATACCGGACTCGTGGTCCAGGAAGCCTTGGAGGCCTTGCATGGAAAAGAATAAACCGCTCTATATGCGTGTTCCGGCCCGATAGATTGTCAGCCAGAGGCACATCACGCAGGATGAAAATGTCAAGTCCGAACGGATCGAAGCCCGGGCCGCGCAGTAGTTGAGAACGTCGGAGCGATGACACAGATTTGCATTTGCAGCCGGTTTTGGGAAGCTTGCCGGGATTGCAACGCAGGAAGCAAATTGTTCGATTGAGGTGAACAAAGTGAAGGAAGAAACGCTGGATATTTTTGACGACAAAGGGCAATGGATCGGTACGGAAGCGCGCAGTGAAGTGCATCGGCTCGGACTGTGGCATCAGACGTTTCACTGTTGGATATACCGCCGGGAGAAAGAGCGGGTCTACCTGCTATTTCAAAAACGCCATCCTCAGAAGGACACCTCGCCAAACAAGCTGGATATCACTTCGGCGGGCCATCTGCTTGCCGGTGAAGGGCCGAGGGACGGCGTGCGTGAGCTGGAGGAAGAGCTGGGACTGGCTGTCTCGTATGAGAGCTTGCAGCATATTGGAGTCATACGGGATGTTTCCGGTGAGCCGGGCATTGTCGACAGGGAGATTTGCCACGTGTACGGATATGAATCCGACCAGCCCTTGGAAGCGTACCAGATCCAGCAGGAGGAGCTGACCGGCTTGCTCTGGATTCGGCTTGATGAGCTGATGAGATTGTTGAACGGCGAGATTTCTTCGGTTCGAGCGAGCGGATTCGTCTGCGACGAAGACGGAAGCGTCTCTGGAGTAAGCCAAGAGGTGGGGATGGCAGACCTGGTCGCTCATGAGAAAAGCTACTATCAGACAGTGTTCAAGGCGATCAGAAAACTGGCCGGCACATCATAAAAACAGGCTGCACGGCAACATGAAGGGGCCCCGGTTTGTCTACCGGGATGCCCTTTTATCCATTCGGCTGCTCCAATAGCGAGCATTGTGAGAGTGGCAGCGGTTCGAGAGCGGGCGATACAAAGCCTGATTGTCTCTTTTTTCTTGCCAGAAGATGGAAGCATTCAGTAAAATATTTTTTATCAGATGTATCGCAACTGAAAAAAGGGAAGCGGGGGATGATGCCGGTGGAAGAAATCCGCGTATTGAAGCCTTCCGAAGCGGAGGGATTCGTCAGAATAGTCGGAATGGCATATCCGAGACAGGAAATGCAAGTGCCGGATATGAAGGAACGCTGGATCAATCGGATTCGCGAAAGCATGCAGGAGGATCCGGGGGTTTCTTTTGTCGGCTGTTTTCGCGACAACCGGATGGTCGGTGTGATGAAATGGTTCGATTTTCACATGAATGTTCATGGAAAACGGCTGCTCACCGGAGGGATCGGTACCGTCGCTGTTGACCTGCTGCACAAAAAGGAGAAAATAGCCAAATCGATGCTGCTCCATTTTTTGCGGGCATACCGTGATCGTGGCGTCAGTCTCGTCTCCCTTTATCCGTTCCGAGTCGATTTTTACAAACAGATGGGCTTCGGAGCCGGAACCAAAATGAATGAATACCGGGTTTCTCCTCTGGACCTGCCTGCCGGGAGCAAGCAGGACGTCATTGCTCTGTCCAAGGAGGACCGCGCTGATATCCTGGGGTGCTACAACCGCTATGCCGCGAAAACCCACGGGATGATCGAAAAGACGGCACGCGAGCTGGATGCCTTTCTGGATCGGCCGGAGCATATCGCCTTTGGCTGCCGAAAGGATGGACAGCTAAGCGGCTATCTGGTCCTGCAGTTTAAACAGGTCAGACAGGAAAATGCCAGCATCCACGATTTGCACGTCAAGGAGTTTATCTGTGAAACGCCGGAGGCCATGCGTGGACTTCTCGCCTTTTTGCGCAGCCAAGCCGACCAGGTCAGGCGCTGCATCTTTTATACCCAGGAAGAAGATTTTCACTTTCTGCTCGCCGATCCGGGAAACGGCTCTGACCGTCTGATCCCCTTCTACTATCATGAAAGCCATGCGTCCGGTGTCGGGCTGATGTATCGAATGATTGATGTAGCGGGTTATTTTCGTCAAATGGCGGATCACCGTATGGGAAGGGAAAGCTGCACGCTTACCTTTCATATTCGCGACAGCTTTCTGCCGGATAATGAAAAGAGTTATACCATCTGCTTTCGCGACGGGTTGCCCGGGCTACTTCCGGAAACGCCCGCACAAGCCGACGCGGAAGTATCACTCGATATCTCCGATTTTTCTTCGCTTGTCATGGGGGCAGTCCGCTTTCACAGCTTATACCAGTACGGGCTGGCCCATTTGTCGCGGCCCGAATACGTAGAGGTGATAGACCGGTTGTTTGCCGTCCCTTGCAAGCCACGCTGTACGACCGGTTTTTAGGTCGAATCAACTCTACCTTCTCTTCATATAGTGGCAGTAAAAGGGGAGGGGGTAGGTATTCCGTGTGGGGAGCTGTTCTCATATTTTTCATCTTCATGGTCTTGGTCTGGTGGGTGGTAGACCTCCTGTTCCGCTTTATGCGCAAAGACACGATCAAGTTTGATCAAAATCATTTATGGGAAAATTCTCCCATTACCAAGAAGGAAATGAACTACCCGGAGCAGAAAAAAGAATAAGGAAGGTTTTGCGGAAAATATCATAAGCGCCGTGTTCGCGGCGTTTTTTTCCATTTTTGCGTTTATTTCGCCAAAGTCACTCGCTAAACGGTGATCCCAAAGAAACAGGACCATATTCCTTAACATGAGGTGAAAACGGTGAATGGCGTCATCAATTGGCAACGAAGAGACTACTTTCGACTGCAGCTGGTTCCCCCGCTCTGTTCGCGCATGACAATCGTCATGGTAAAAGGAAAGACGATGAAGGTGGGGAGCGCAGATGTTTTGATCGAAGACATAGGAGGTGGCGGCCTTCGCTTTCTCTCTGATTTGAAATTGCCGGTAAATGATCAGTTGGTGCTTGAATTTGAAACAGAGGTATTTTCTCGGCAATTGAAAATGTACGGACATGTCGTTCGCAACAGCAATTGGAATGAAACGATCTATGAATACGCTGTCAAATTTACGATGGACGAGTGGGCCCACGCCGAGATCAATCGCATGGTCAATCTGCTGGCGATTCGCATGAGGCAAAAAAGCTCTTTGCCGAGCGGCTTGTTTTGGCAGGATGAGAAGCAAGCGTATTTTGCCAAAGCCGATTCAAGCGATCCGCAGGTTGTGTAATCCGTATATCTGAACAGACAAAAACCCCATCTGCAAGCGATGAGGTTTTTTGTTTTTAGCGGATACCTGAAGGCAGTGCCGGAGGAATGTAGTTCAAATGCTCGTCTGCGGTGATATAGTCAGTGTTTACCATCAGCAGCAGAAACCGTTTTCCCGATTCCGGGTCGCTGAGGATAATGTGATCTCTCCCTGCCGTTTCCAGAACACCGCGGAAAATTTTCGCATTCCACTGGGTATTGTTCTCAAAGGTTTGGTAAACCGTAATCACCTTTCCGCGGTTCAGGCGAAGGATGTTCTCAATGTAGGATTCTTCAACGACCTGACCGGGAGCCAGAGGCGTTCCGGGAATCAGACTTCCGCTTGGCTGCATGGGGACAGCTTGCTGTTGTCCCGGTTGAACCGGCTGCTGGCCCATCTGGTACGGAAAGGATGAAGAAGGATACATGTCCGTATAGGGGTAGGTGACATAAGGATTGTAAGGCATTTGTTGACTCATGATGAACTCTCTCCTTTTCTGGACTTGCAAGCACCATCAAGTACAATCAGAAAACACGGGGGCAATCCCTGGGGGAAGGGACGAAGAAGCAGTGGGCCTTGTAACGTCCCGAATTTCGCTGGTTATACCATTGCGCCGGACAGTTGCCGCTGGGTCGAAAAAACCACAATGCGTTTGAGGCGGGATGCGTGCGCTCTCCATTTACGACTCGTCTTGCCAGGCGGCGCTCCTTATCCCTGGCGCGCTGATAGAAGTAAGGTTTTTGTACAGCTTCATAACCTCCCGGTGACTGAAACACCATGTCCCGCATCGTTCGTATATTTCTAAAATCAAGACAATTGGCAAGAATGCGGTTCACACCGACGTTTCCGACCATCAGCATGCCCAGTTCCCCTTCTCCCTCGGCTTCGGCACGGATCAGACGAGCCAACATGTCGACATCTCTGGAGTTTACCTTGATTACGGCCATCGCTTCACCTCCTCCAAAAAACTCACAATTACAATATATGGGGAGGTACATATTAGGTGAATGTCCATGAAATATTGCGAAAGAGACGAGGTATTTGGGGCCGCAAACAAAAAAACGCGTCCAGGAAGAGGGACAGCGCACTTTCCGGAGCGTTTTTGGTTCAAAGGCAAACACTTTTCAGCAGACAATCAAGCGGTTTTTTTTCTGCGTTTATTCCATACCAGCCAGGCGATAGCGACAACCGCACCGATGCCCAGCACGGCTATTTCCAGGTATTCGTCGAGCAATACTTTGGCGTGTTTTCCATAGAGGTGAAACAATATTCCGATGAGATAAAATTTGATACCCCGACCGAGAATGGCAAACAGCATAAGCTTCGTCAGCGAATAGTTAAAGACGCCGCTTAAAATGGTGAACACCTTGAAAGGGATGGGAGTAAAGGAACCAATCAATACGGCGGCATCTCCGTTTTTGTCGAACTGTTCGGTAGCCAGCTTTGTCCACTTTTCCGGCAGGATCTTTCTCAAGATCGGTTTGCCGAGCCACTTGCCCAGTATGTATCCGATCGGAGCGCCAAGGATAGAGCCGGTAAACGCGACCGTGGCATAGCGCAGGGCAGCGGCTGGATCGATCAGGCTCATCGCGATCTGCAAGAAAAAGGGAGGAACGGGTACGATAAACGAGTCCAAAAAAGAAAGTCCAAATAGCCCCCAGACTCCATATTGCATGAAAACTTGTGTAATTTGTTCAAACATGAGCGTCTCCTCAAGTCCTTGATTATCGTTTCATTATACAGGAAACGAAATCGTTTCTGTAGTTCTATATATGTCTTGTACAAAGGTATATGTCTCGTATTACGTTGGTCGGCGAAAAGAGTTACAGAAAAACATGGAAAATGCAGAAAGAAACTTGCTTCTATTTGCCAACAGAAAAGGACATACTGTTAGGGATTTGTGAAAAGGAGGAATTGGTCACATGCAACCTCACGCGTACGGAGCACATGAAGTGATGGAGCTGCACGAAGTTTTGAATGAGGCGGTCAATGCGATCAATACGGCCCAGCTGTATGCTCCTTATGTTCGCGACCCTGAACTGAGTCACCTGCTTGGCCATCAGCTGCAATTCATGCAAAATGAGTACAACAGCATGGTCCATACCGTCCACGGGCTGGGTGCGGGAGAGGCGCTGCCATACCGTCCTGCTTCAGCGATAGCGGCGGCACATGCAGTCATGGGCACCATGCAGTCCGGTCAAATGCCGCAAATGTACCCGCAAACGTATCCGCAAACACAACAGCCGAATGTTCATCCCAATCAGATGGACGATCGGGATGTTTCTTTGGCAATGCTGGGCCTGCACAAGTCAGGGGCAACATGCAAAATGGCGGCAGCGCTTGAGGCTGCCCATCCACAGCTCCGAAACATGCTGCTGCAGAGTGCTGTCAACTGCGCCAACCAGGCTTACGAAATGTGGGGCTATATGCAGCGAAAGGGATACTATCCATTCCTGACGATGCAGCCGACCGCCAATGCGCAATTGCTGCGCGGCTACCAACCGGCGTCCGAAGGGAGCCAGGGTGCGGGGCAGCAAATGACACCGCCTCCCGCGGCTATGCCTTCGCCTCATAACGGGACGGTGATTACGAACGCGGTTGAGCCCGAGGGCCCTGCTTCGCAGCAGACCTCCGCCATCTCAGGCGTGTCCTACCCGAGCCCAACACTGCAGCGACCAGCGAATGCAAGCCAAATTTTTTCCTCTCCCACGTACAGACAGGAGCATTACGGAGTGAGCGAGGAGACGCAGGTCGCGGCTGATGCCGAGGGAACTTTGACAGCGGAAGCCTACAGCAGTCTGTCTCAGTCGACCGACAACAGACAGGGGCGAAGCAGAAAAAAAGGAGCTTCAGATTCGACAATTGGGTAAAAAGTCTCTAGGAATTGTTGACGTTGGGAAAGATTGTCTACTACTATAAGGGTACAGACCATACAACGGGAGGTACCCAATGAAAACACTGGGATCGGGGAAAGTCATCTTTTTTGCACCAAATGGAACCACTCTTGAATTTAAGGGAGAAATCGACATACGAGGCGATCGTTTGGCCATTACGGAAATTATCTACTTCAACGGAAAGCCCAACGGAGCACGCGAGATGAACGTTCCCTTGGAGCAATCGGTTATTTATTGGGACCCTGAAGTGTATGAGGAGATCGGCTTTGAATAATTATTAGCAGCGCAACCCTGCCAAGAGGTAGGGTTGTTTTTTCTTGCTTTGAAAAGCGCCCGCTGTCTTCGATGTGCAACCTTCCCTCTGTTTCCATCCGTTTAAAAGTATATCGCCTCAAGCAGGACATATACTGTAACTACATTGCGGATTGGGGAGATGGACGATGCAAACGTACGCCTTATATTTTGAAAATGTCCCTGCGCATTGTGATGCTTTTCGCTCGATCATCGATGAGATGAAGGAGCGGGTCAACACCGATCCGGTGCGCATTACATATGAAGAACGCGATCAGGGCGATTTCAGGATGTTTCGCTTTCAAAGCTGGTGTATGGAAGAATACGATGCGGAGACGATAGAATGGGCACGTGCATTTATCTCGCTGGCTGTAGCCGAGTGGGTCATTCGGGTCAAGGAACCGGAGGTCATGGAGGAAATAGCCGGCGACCTGATCGAGTCCGAGCAGCTTGAAGAAGAGTGGCCTTACGTTATTCCGTTCGTCCAGCGGCTTTTTGCAGAAGGGGAAGAAGAAGCCGATCTTCTGCAAGCGACTACCCGGAAAGCAAGGATATACCGGAAAGTGCGGGACTACCTGGAGGACGAGCGCGAATTGAACGTACTCGGGTTTGTCCGCTTCCGTCTGCAGGAGCATTGGAATGAGTTGTTTGAGCTGATCGAAACCGGCCTTGACGATTATCTCGAAGACAGGCAGTATCAGGAGTTCGTTGACCTGCTGCGCTTTTTTATCGCCGATCAGGAAGCCAAGCAGGAAGTCGTTCACGTTGTTCCTAGTGTGGACAAACCTTTCCATCTCTATGACAAACACGGAGACCGAATCTGGCTGGACCATCTGGACGCCGTCATGTTTACGGATGAACAGAAATGCCGGGAAGAGGATTATCTGGTGAGCGCTCTGGTAGCGATTGCGCCGGAACGTATCGTTTTTCACATGGCGCAGGACAGGCCCGCATTGACACAGACCGTTCGCAGCATTTTTGAAAACCGGCTGATCACCTGCCATTCGTGTTCCCTGTGTCTGTCCGGCAGACGTGTACTTGACGTAAACAAACCAACTCCTTTATAATACGAAAAACAACCTAACACGGAAAATACAATGAGAAGGACATGGACGATACCCATGTTGCTCCAGAGAGGCGGGACACAGGCTGGAAGCCCGCTGCGTACACGTATCGATCTACCCCCTTCGAGTAGCCGCCGGGAAAGAGCTTCTTGCTCACAGTATCGGCGAGCCGGTTCAAACCGTTACGTTTTCGAGAGGTCTGGAATCGACCTGCTTTTGACCCGTTTATGGGCAGGGCATGTCTACAGGCCAGTAGGGTGGTACCGCGGGTTACAAGCACTCGTCCCTTCAGGGATGAGTGCTTTTTTATTTTCCCTAAACAAAGCAAATACGATGGAGAAAGGAAGTATGGATCGTGGCACAAATCAACGTTACATTCCCTGACGGCGCCGTTCGTCCGTATGACGCAGGCGTCACTGTCGAAGAGATCGCCGGTTCGATCAGCTCCAGTCTGAAGAAAAAGGCGGTTGCCGGTAAAGTAAACGGCAAGGTAGTCGATCTTTACACACCGATCGAGGAGGATGCGGCCGTTGAGATCGTTACGCTTGATTCCGCGGATGGTGTGGAAGTGTATCGTCACAGCACGGCCCACTTGCTCGCTCAGGCGATTAAACGCCTGTACGGGAAAGAGGTAAAGCTGGGCATCGGTCCGGTGATCGAAGACGGATTTTATTACGACATGGATATCCCGGTGGCACTCACCCCGGATGATCTGCCAAAAATCGAGGCGGAAATGGAAAAGATCATCAAGGAAGACTTGCCGATCCGCCGCAAAGAAGTAAGCCGTGACGAAGCAGTCGCGATCTTCAAGGAAATTAACGATCACCTGAAGCTGGAGTTGATTCGCGACCTTCCGGAAGATGCCACTATCACCATCTACGAGCAGGGTGAATTCTTCGACCTGTGCCGCGGACCGCACTTGCCGTCCACCGGTTTCATCAAAGCATTCAAGCTGATGAGTGTGGCTGGGGCGTACTGGCGCGGAAATTCGGATAACCAGGTTCTCCAGCGCGTATACGGCACGGCTTGGCCGAAGAAGGCGGAGCTGGATGAATATCTGCACTTTATCGAAGAAGCGAAAAAACGCGACCACCGCAAGCTGGGCAAGGAATTGGAGCTGTTCATGTTTTCCGAAGAAGCGCCAGGCATGCCGTTTTATCTGCCGAACGGCTTCACTGTCCGCAACGAGCTGGAGCAATTCTCCCGCCGCATGCAGCAGCTGGCCCACTACACGGAAGTGCGCTCTCCGTTTATTATGAACCAGCGCCTCTGGCTGCAGTCGGGCCACTGGGATCATTACCACGAGAATATGTACTTCTCCGAGGTAGACAATACCACTTATGCATTGAAGCCGATGAACTGTCCCGGCCACATGCTGATCTATAAAAACAAAATGCACTCCTACCGCGATCTGCCGATTCGCTACTCCGAATTCGGTCAGGTGCACCGCCACGAGTATTCCGGCGCACTGAACGGGATGCTTCGGGTACGGACCTTCTGTCAGGACGATGCCCACGTATTTGTTCGTCCGGACCAGATCGAGGGAGAGATCAAGAGCATGATCCGTTTGATCGACTCGATCTACAAAGTGTTCGGATTTGAGTACAGCGTAGCTCTTTCCACTCGTCCTGAGGATTCGATGGGTTCCGATGAGCTGTGGGAGATTGCCGAAACATCCTTGAGAAACGTGTTGGAAGAAGCGGGATTGCCGTACGAAATCAAGGAAGGAGACGGTGCGTTCTACGGACCGAAGATCGACTTCCAGATTACGGACGCGCTGAAACGCCGCCATCAGTGCGGTACGATCCAGCTCGACTTCCAAATGCCTGAGAAGTTTGACCTGTCATATGTCGGCCAAGACAACGAGAAGCATCGTCCGGTCGTATTGCACCGCGCCATGTACGGTTCGATGGAGCGCTTTATCGGTATCCTGATCGAGCACTATGCTGGCGCATTCCCGGTCTGGCTCGCTCCGGTTCAGGTTCGCCTGATGACGATCAATGAAGTGCATGTGGAATACGCGCAAAAGGTCAAGGAAAAAATGGAGCAAGCCGGCATTCGCGTGGAGCTTGATGCCCGCAATGAAAAAATCGGGTACAAAATCCGCGAGGCACAGGTGCAAAAAGTGCCTTACATGCTGGTTATCGGTGAAAACGAAGTCGCTCAAGGGACGCTGTCCGTCCGCAAGCGCGGCGTAGGCGACGAGGGCGGCATGAGCGTAGATGCCTTCCTCGACAAGATTAAAGCCGAGATTAGCGAAATGAAGTAAACCTGACAGACCGCTTGGGTCAGTACAGGGGAGAAACAAACAAGCTGTCCGTTTGAAATCGGAAATGAAAAAGGTGCTGTCCGCAAGAGCCGGGACAGCACCTTTTTTCATAAAGCGAACCCGGGACTGCAAACTCGGGATAGCGAACTCGGGCGACGAGCGATCCGGACCCCCTCTTGGAATGATCTGCAGACCAGGGCTTTTTTGCTCCCGACTGTCCGTTAATGTCCTACGTACTTGGCGTACAGTCTCCGGGCAGCTGCGATGTCATCTGTACCCTGGATGAGCACGCGTCCGTCCTGGAAAAAGACGAGCGTGCAGCCTTCCACATGAAAGCGGAGCAGAAACGGATTGGCTTCGACTCGTCCGAGGACGCGAAAGCGCTCGGCCATTCGGTCGAGATTGACAGAGAGGGGGCGCTGCGGGCTGATTTGGACCGTATCTCTGCCGCACAGCGCGGCAAACTCCTCAGCCCCTTCTTGCCACTCGAGACTGCTGAAGCTTCGCCCGACACAGGCGGGGCATGCAGGATTTCGGCCATTTGCGACATTCATCTGCATGAAGTCGTTTTCCCAGATGTCTAGCTGTTCCAGATGGGGATTCAGCATGTCATCCGCTCCGATGAGCAGTTTGAGCGCTTCCGTCGCCTGGTAGGATGCGACAATGTGAACAATAGGGCCGATCACGCCGACTGTATCGCATGTTTCTCCCCGTCCTGCGGGAGCGGTAGGAAATAGACAGCGAAAGCAGGGAGTGATGCCGGGGCGGATAACAGAGAACATTCCGCGCGCGCTTACAACGCCGCCGTAAACCCAGGGAATCGAATGCTTTACGGCTACGTCGTTGATCAGATAACGAATCTGAAAGTTATCTGTCCCGTCGAGAATGACATCCACATCGGAGAGCAGGGCTTCCGCATTGACCGGGCTGATGTCTGCGACGATTCCTTCGACAGCAATGTCAGCGTTGATGCGCCTCAGCTTGGCAGTTGCGGCGACCGCTTTTGGCAGATGCTGCCTGGCATCCGCTTCATCGTAGAGCATTTGCCGCTGGAGGTTGCTTTCCTCCACAAAATCCCTGTCGATCAGCCGCAGGTATCCGACGCCGGCTCTCGCCAAGTGATTGGCGAGGACGGTTCCCAGTGCTCCCATCCCGACGACTGCCGCTTTTTTCTGTTGCAGCATATTTTGTCCCGCACTGCCGATCGGGGCAAACAGCATCTGTCTGGAATAGCGCTGCATCCAATCCGGATTCATTATCCAGGCCCCCTTTTTTAGTAAATCATCCGGCCGCAGAGGAAGTCCTGCAGCTCGGGACTTTTCGGCCGGGTAAAAAACGCCTCCGTACTTCCGTTTTCAACGATCCGTCCCTTGTGGATAAACAAGCATTCGTCGGTCAACCGCCTTGCCTGCTGCAAATTGTGAGTCACGATCAGGATCGTGATGTCCCGCGTCTGTTGGATCGCTTTCAGCACTCGCTCGAAAATGGCGATGTGATAAGGGTCGAGGTTTGCAGTCGGTTCATCGAGAAAGAGCAGATCAGGCTGGTATACCAGCACCCTTGCCAGGGCGATCCGCTGCGCCTCTCCGCCCGATAGGGTATGCGCACGCTGCTTGGCCGTATGCCCCAGCTCGACCAGTTCCAGCGCTTCCGTGACGAGCGAACGGATCGCCGTCCGATCTGTTCCGCGATAACGCAGCCCCAGTGCTACATTGTCAAAGACGGTGGAGTCAAACATGGTTGGCTTTTGCGGGACGTAACCGATCCGCCGCTGCAGTGGCAAGCCTTTTGCGTGGGTGAGCGAAGAAAGGTCAACAACCGTGCCAAACACATCCATCCTGCCTGCAGCCGGCTGCTCCAACAGCGTCATCGCACGCAGCAAGGTGCTTTTGCCCGAACCGCTGGGACCGACGATGCCGTAGATTTTCCTATGTTCAAATACGGCTTTGTCTACACGCAATACGGTCTTTCCTCTGTAGGCGACTTCCAGGTCGCTGAGCTTGAGCTTGTTCATCCTGTCATCTCCGCCCGGTTTTTAATTGGTTCAGTACGCCGATAACCAAGAAGCTGTTGAACAAAAAGCTGATCAGCAAAAGGACCAATCCCATTTGCAGTCCTGCCGTGAAGTTGCCCATTCTCGTTTCGAGTATGATCGCTGTGGTCATAACCCGTGTATGGTGCTCGATATTACCGCCCACGAGCATGACGGCGCCAACTTCGGAAATCGCTCTGCCGTATGCGGCTGCTACGCCAGCCCAGATGCCTTTGCGCGCTTCCTTGACGATGGTAAAGACGAGCTGCAGAGGGCTGGCACCGAGACTTTTCGCGGTTTCCCAATAGGCCCTCTCCTTTGCCTGGACGGCAGACAGGCTTAATCCAGCCAGGATCGGAGTGACCAAGACGACCTGGGCAAGCATCATCGCCTCCGGAGTGAACAAAAGGCCGAGCGAACCGAGCGGCCCGTATCGGGAGAGCAATAAATAGACGATGACCCCGACCAACACCGGGGGAAGACCCATACAAGTGTAAATCAATACGATAACCAGCCGTTTTCCCGGGAAAGAATAAAGACCGAGACAGGCGCCGAGCGGAATGCCGATCAAAGAGCCGAGCAATATTGCAGTCGTTGTCACTTTGAGGGAGAGCCAGACAACCTCCCATACTTCAGGGGTCATGAGCATGAAGCAGAGCCCCTATCGTTTCTTGGCAGAAGGGACGAACAGCCCTTTTCCGTATTTGTCTTTCCCGAACTCGCCGATTATTTTTTTGCCCCTCCTCGCCGGTGAAAAACTGGATAAATTGCATCGCTTCATCCGGTTTGGAAGTCGATTTTACTTTGATAATGCCGTATGGATTCAGCAAAGACTGATCTCCCTGCATGACGACCTGCAAATTCAGCTTGCGGGAGAGATAGGTGGCCTCATCTGTGAGCGTGTAGGCATTTTTCTCATCCGCCATTTGCAGGGTTGCCCCCATTCCTTGACCAGAGGAGAGGTACCAGTCGCCCTCGGGAGTGAGCTTCGCTTCCTTCCAGATGCTTTTCTCCTTCTTGTCCGTTCCCGAATCATCACCGCGAGAGATGAATGGAGCCTTCTTTTCCGCGATGAGGGCAAACGCTTCTGCTGCGGTTTTCGCTGTTTTTGCGCCGGCCGGATCATCAGCGGGACCTACGATGTAGAACTGGTTGTACATGACGTCATAGGCGTCTGTTCCGAATCCTTTGGATACGAATTCGTCCTCCGCCTTTCGGGAGTGCACGAGGAGCACGTCGGCATTGCCGTCCTCGCCCAGCTTGATCGCCTGTCCGGTTCCGACGGCGACGACCTTTACCTTGATGCCGCTCTTTTGCTCAAAGGCGGGCAGCATCACATCCAACAGGCCGGAATCTTGCGTGCTGGTCGTCGTGGCCAAAACGATCTCCTTGGCGGACGATTCCGACGGCTTCGATTCGGGAGCTGCCGGTTGCCGCGGCTCCGCAGCGGTGGCCTGCTGCTGATTTCCTGCCGGAGGCTGCTGCGAGCTTTGCGTTGCTGCCGATGGCTCCTGCGAGCAGGCGGCGAGAAGCAAAGAAAGAACGGCAGCGAAGAAAGAGACATAAAGACGCTTCAATCTAATCATCTCCCTATTGTTGAAATCATTTTTACATTCTGTCAATTATTTTTCCGGTTGAGGACACCCCGTAGCCTCCCATGGCGACGACCATTTGTTTAAAGCCCGGGTCGCGCAGCACCTCGAGCATGATGCGGAATCGCTCCTGATCGAGCAGTCTCGTAGGCAATACGAGATCGTACCGCTCTTCCTGCACAGGGAAAAAGTCTAGTCCAAGCCCGCGGGCGGCACTTTCGATTCCCAGTGCAGTGTCCGCGTCTCCCCGCAGGACAGCGGAAGCAAGCTCGTAGTGTGTGTTCATTTCCCGGTAGTAGCCGGGTACGCGATCGGCGGAGCGGCCGAGCTGGCGCAGCTTGAAGTCGAGCAGCACCCGAGTGCCTGAGCCTCGCTGACGGTTGACGATGCGGTGACGGCCCGAGAGAAACTCCTCCCAGCTGGTGATCATCCGCGGATTGCCCAGAGGCACGATAAACCCTTGCCAACGGGTGACGAGATTGACGACGGCCACCTCCTCGTTTGGCAGCAGAGAGCGGATATAGGGGAGGTTATACTCGCCGGTCGTCTGGTCCAGCAGGTGACAGCCGGCGATGTCCACGCGGCCTTTGTACAGCTCGATCAATCCGTCCATACTCCCGGAATAGACAGGGAACAGCGTTACCCCGCGTCTGGCGATCATACGGGTGAGCAGGTCGAGCGACAAGTCATGGCTGCCGGCAAAGTAAATCTCCTGCAGCGGGTGACCTCTTCGCAAAACGGCGGAGCGGTCATGGAGAGTCGGAAGCTCCTCCTCTGACGATTTGTGAGCGCGCATGAAATGGTCGAGATCAGTTCGGAGAATGCGCAGGGCTCGTCCGATTTTGGAAGCCGGCAATTCCTTGCGCTTGATCATCTCGTAAACGGTGTACTTGGACAGCTTTAATACTGCAGCGACCTCTTCCGGAGTGAGATACGCCCGATCCACCAGAATCCCCCTTCCGAGCACGTTAATTTGGTTTTGTTTGGTTTTGTTGGTAGCAGTTTGGTTCCGTTTTGTTTAAAACAAACATACTTGAGGAATGGTTCGCTTGGCAATACATCAGTCGAAAAAATAATCGAAAAATTGGTAATTTTGCCGATCCGCCGCAGTATTATAGGAAGGAAATCCTGCTCGATAGTCGAACTTAGAGAGGATAACGTTCAGATTCAACCATATGGAAAAAAAGGGGGAAGCATGCGATGAACCTGGGAGGTTTCAAAAACCGTGAGATCCTGGTCGACCTCTCTTCCGGTGCCGTGGATTATCGCCAGATCGACGAGGAGCTGGCGAGGAAGTACATCGGTGGACGCGGGCTTGGAGTGAAATACGTGTATGACAACGGTCCGCAGGTGGAACCGTTTTCTGCCGAGAACATCCTTTGTGTGATGACCGGACCGGTGACCGGATCGCGCTCGGCGATGAGCGGCCGTCTCTGTATGGTGACCAAGTCTCCGTTGACAGGTACGGTGACGGATTCCCACATGGGCGGATGGTCGGCTGCGCGGCTGAAGTGGGCGGGCATCGACAACGTCATTTTCAAAGGCAAAAGCGACAAACCAGTCTACCTGTACATCGAGAACGGACAGGGAGAGCTGCGCGATGCAAGCGACTTGTGGGGAAAGGGGACCCGCGCTACAGTAAAGGCGATGCAAGAGCGCTACGGCAAGGAAGACCTAAGTGTGATCTGCATCGGACAAGCGGGAGAGAATCTGGTTCGCTTTGCGGGGTTCATGAACGAAAACGACCGAGCGGCAGGGCGTGGGGGCACAGGGGCGGTAGCCGGCAGCAAGAATTTGAAGGCGATCGTCATCAAGGCGCCCCAAAAAGGAAACATGCCGCAGCCTGCACAGGATGAGGAGTACAAGAAAGCAAACCAGAAGGCGCTCAAAGCGATCATGGAAGGCGGTCTGACGGCTCCGAAAAAGGGCGGTCTCTCTGTATACGGCACGAACGTTTTGACCAGTATCATCAATGAAGTAGGCGCACTTCCGACGATGAATTCCAAATATTCGCACTGGGACGGAGCAGAGGGGCACAGCGGCGAGACGGTCAACGCTACGCTGCTCGTGGCGGACAATACCTGCCATGCCTGTCCGGTAGCCTGCAAAAAGGAAGTCGAAGTAAAGGAAGGCAAGTACAAAACCCGCGTCGAGAGCTTCGAGTACGAGTCCGGCTGGGCGCTTGGCGCCAACTGTGGAGTAAGCGACGCGGCGCCGATTTCCTTTTTGATCAATCTGTGCAACGAGCACGGCATGGACACGATTGAGCTGGGGAATACGCTGTCCTGTATGATGGAAGCGTACGAGAAGGGGCTGACGGAAGAGAGAATCGACTGGGGCGATGCAGACCGGATGATCGAGCTGACGGAAATGCTCGTCTTCCGGAAAGGGATCGGCGATGTGCTCGCAGAAGGAACCGCCCGAGCGGCGAAGCACTTCGGCGACGAAAACCTGGCGATGTGCGTCAAGGGTCAGGCCATTCCGGCGTATGATCCGCGCGGCATCCAGGGGATTGGACTCGGCTACGCGACCAGCAACAGGGGGGCTTGTCACCTGCGCGGGTACACGGTTGCCAGCGAAATTGCCGGTATCCCGATGCCGACAGACCGCCTGAAATCGGAAGGCAAGGGAGAGCTGCTGAAGGTATTCCAGGACCTATTGGCCTTCTCCGACTCGATGAACATTTGCAAATTCTCCTCGTTCTCGGAAAATGCGGAGAACTACGCTGAGCAGTACGCGACGATGACCGGCGTTCAAGTAAGCGCGGACGACGTCATGAAAATCGGCGAGCGCATCTACAATCTGGAGCGCCATTACAACAACCTGGCCGGATTCAATAAACGGGAGGACGACCACCTGCCCAAACGCTTTACGGAAGAGCCGGGAACAGGGAACAGTGCCGGCCATGTAAGCCGCATGGACGTCATGCTGGACGAATACTACCAGGTGCGCGGCTGGGTGGACGGCGTTGTGCCTGAAGCAAAACTGAAAGAGCTGGGCATTTCCTAGCAAGCAAGAAAAGGTGGAGCCTGGCATCCACCTTTTTCTGGCTATCTTTCTTTCTCGCCGGCTGTTTCCGGCCTGTCAACCGCCAACCCGGAGAACCTTGATCCGAAAGCGTTCCCACAGTCGGTCGAGCGTTCCCTGATCGTCAGCCTGAAAGCGGATAAACACGGCTTGCACCTCAAAGCGGGAGGTAATCGGTATGGTTTCCTCCCGCAACAATTCAGCTTGCCAACGTTCGCCTCGGACTGTGATCGGCAGCGTATCGCCGAGCGGCACTCCGCCGCACTCGGCGAGATAGGTGATCAGGTGAGAGAGAGGGATGCCGCGCAGCTCCACGGTTTGCTCAGCCATTTCAGCCTCCTGCTACCGGAGGGAACAGCGCAAACTGGTCATCCTCCTGCACGCGTGTCTCCAGCCCGTCTGCATGAATGACATTGCGCCCGTTGATAAAGACGTGGACAAATGGTTTGAGTGTTCGCTCCGGTGTGAAGACCTCCTCTTCCAACGCAGGAAACATCCTGATCAGCGTCTCGAGGATATCGATGACCCGATTGCCGTTGTCTGTAGGGACTTCTACCGTTTTTGCCTGACAAATTTCGCGGAAATTGGCGAATACCTTTACGATCATATCGGAATTTTCTCCTTTTTCTTGTAATTATAGTCGATCCTGTGATCAAGCTAAACGATTATTCCAAAGGGAGGCAGACATGAAATTCTTCCATGTAAAAACCGTGTCCGAGACGCTGCGCATCATCAACGAGCAATTCCAGCCCTGCCGGCCTCCCGTCGAGCTTCCCCTGATCGAAGTGTGCGGGATGGTGCTTGCCGAAGACGTCATCTCTGATGAGCAGGTGCCGCACTTTTCCCGCTCGACGGTAGACGGTTTTGCTGTTTGCGCCAAAGATACGTTTGGGGCCTCGGATTCATTGCCGGCGTTCCTGGACATAACAGGCCGGATCGAGATGGGCATGGCAGCGGATACTGCCCTGCATGAAGGACAGGCTCAGGCAATTCCGACAGGAGGGATGATCCCTGCCGGGGCTGACAGCGTCGTCATGATCGAGCATGTCGAAGAGGTTGGGGAGATGTTGAATGTCTTCCGGCAAGTTGCTCCAGGCGAAAATATCGTCCGGGCCGGCGACGACGTGGAGCGAGGAGAGCTGGTCATGGCTTGCGGGCATCGGCTCCGTCCACAGGATCTTGGCGTCCTGTCTGCGATCGGAAGGACATCGGTGCGTGTACACCCTCGGCCAATCGTCGGCATATTGTCCACCGGAGACGAGATCGTTCCTTCGGAAAAAAAGGTGCTTGCCCCGGGAGAAGTAAGGGACATCAACAGCGTCACCATCGGAGCGGCAGCCCGGCAATGCGGAGCAACGGTCCTGTACGGGGGAATCGTCAAAGATGATTACGATACCTTTGCCAAACGGGCAAGCGAATTGTTTCATAAAGTGGATTTTCTCATTTTGTCGGGCGGCAGCTCCGTCGGGACGAGGGACTACACCGTACAGGTGATGCAGTCTCTCGGTGATCCCGGCGTTCTGGTTCACGGTGTCGCGACCAAGCCCGGCAAGCCGACAATTCTGTCAAAAGCGGGAGAAAAACCGGTGATGGGCTTGCCCGGTCATCCGGTATCGGCGATGATTATGTTTCAACTCTTCGCTGTCCCCATACTGGAGAGACTCCAGGGGCTTCGCCCGGCTCAGACGGACCTGCGCCTGTCGGCAAAAATAGCGAGAAACGTCCCTTCCGCGGTTGGGCGGACGGATTACATTCGAGTCAAGCTGGAGGAGCGAGAGGACGGCTTGTGGGCTGTGCCCGTCTTTGGAAAGTCGGGCCTGATTTCCACGCTGGTCGAAAGCGAAGGGATCGTGGAGATTGCGGCAAATAAAGAAGGAATCGTAGAAGGCGAGTCTGTCAAAGTACATCTTTTCAAGAGCTGAAGCAAAAAAAGCAAGTCATAGAAGGGCGAAAGCGCAGGGATCAAACCAACGCTGAAACGTTCGCAGGAGGAGAAGTATGCGGAAAATCTACCTGGAAGACACCCCGCTTCGGGAAGCACAAGAGAAGATTGCGAAAAAAGTCCGCTTCGCGCCGCAGATCGAGTACATTCCGACGGCAAAAGCACTTGGCCGGGTTACCGCCGAGCCGATTTACGCCAAGGTTTCCATGCCCAATTACCATGCATCTGCGATGGACGGCATCGCCGTAAGGGCTGAGAAGACATTTGGGGCAGACGAGCAGCATCCCGTCAGGCTGAAGCGCGGGGAGGACTACGTAGAAGTAGATACCGGAGACCCGATTCCCGACGGATTCGACGCCGTCATCATGATCGAATATGTGCATCAGGTGGACGAGGAGACGATCGAGATTTTGGAGTCGGTCGCACCCTGGCAGCATATCCGTCCGATCGGCGAAGACGTTGTGATCGGCGAGGTCATCGTGCCGGCCCACCACAAGCTGCGGCCAGTCGATCTGGGAGCATTGCTCGCGGGCGGCAATGTCACGATTCCGGTCTACAAGAAGCCGAGAGTTGTCATCATTCCGACCGGATCGGAGCTGATCCCTCCTTCCGAGAAGGTAGCCGAAGGGGAGATCATCGAATTTAACGGAGCCGTTTTTGCCGCTTATTTGGAGGAGTGGGGGGCGGAGCCGGTCATTCACAGCATCGTTCCGGACGACTGCGGATTGATCAGGGAAGCGGTCAAATCGGCCGTGCAGGATGCGGACCTGGTGCTGTTGAATGCCGGTTCGTCAGCGGGCCGGGAGGATTTTACCGTCCATGTCGTTGAAGAGCTGGGGGAAGTGCTGACACATGGAGTAGCGACCCGTCCGGGAAAGCCGGTGGTAGTCGGGATTGTGGAAGGAAAACCCGTGATCGGGCTGCCGGGATATCCCGTTTCCGCCTACTTGAATCTGGAATGGTTTGCCCGTTCGCTCATTCATCGGTATTATGGAGTGATGGAGAACGAGCGTCAGAAGATTAAAGCGACAATCGGGCGACGCATCGTTTCCGTCATGGGAGCGGAAGACTTTATCCGCATGACGGTCGGCTGTATCGACGGCAGGTACATCGCCAATCCATTGACCCGCGCGGCGGGAGTCACCATGTCGATGGTACGGGCCGACGGGCTCTTGCGAATCTCCCCCGGCCATCTCGGATACGAGCAGGGAGAGACGGCGGAAATCGAGCTGTATCGGCCGCTCGAGCAGATTCATAACACGATCGTAGCTACCGGAAGCCATGATTTGTCCATGGACGTGCTCCATACCTTGCTTCGCCTGGCCCATCCGGATCGGTTCCTCGTCTCCTCCCATCTCGGCAGTATGGGAGGGATTCTGGCCATTCAAAAAGGGGAAGCCCATATCGCAGGTATCCACTTGTTCGATGAAGCGACAGGCACCTACAATCAGCCGTTTGTGGAAAAATATTTGCCCGGCAAGGACGTGGTGCTCATCCAGCTGGTCTACCGTCAGCAAGGCTGGATCGTCAAACCGGGAAATCCGCTGGGGATTGCTACGGTTCGCGACCTGGTAAGACCCGGCGTCACGTACATCAACCGTCAAAGGGGTGCGGGAACGAGGCTGCTGCTGGATTATTTGCTCAAGCAAGAGCGGATTGATCAAGCGGACATTTACGGCTATTCCCGTGAGGCAGTCTCCCATTTAAGTGTCGCCGCCGCGGTCGCCGGTGGCACTGCTGATGTCGGACTGGGCATTTATTCGGCGGCCAAAGCGATGGGACTCGATTTTATTCCGGTCGCCGAAGAGCGCTATGATCTGCTGATGAGCGGATCGTTCTACCGGAGCGAAGAGGGCGCACAGCTTTTGGAAATCATCCGTTCTCCGCAATTTGTTCAAGAAGTTGAGCGTTTAGGGGGCTACAATTGCCGCGATTCTGGCAGTATCATATATATATCGTCCCATCTGTCACCCACGTAAGCAAGCAGGGTAATGATGGCGAATGGGGAGTGGTCAGCGATGGAAAAGCAAGTGTTTGATTCACGAAAACGTCCTCTCCGCGATTTGCGCATATCTGTGACAGACAAATGTAATTTTCGCTGCCAATACTGCATGCCTGCTGAAATATTTGGCCCGGACTATCCGTTCTTGCCGCAGCACAAGCTGCTTACGTTTGAGGAAATTACACGGTTGACCGCCATTTTTACTTCGCTCGGTGTCGAGAAAATCCGCATTACAGGCGGAGAGCCATTGATGCGCAGGAATCTGGCGGACTTGATCAGGATGATTCGCGGGGTAGAGGGGGTCAAGGATATTGCGATGACCACCAATGGCTCGCTGCTGGCCAAGCACGCCAAGGAGCTGAAGCAGGCGGGACTCGACAGAGTGACAGTGAGTCTGGATTCTCTCGATGACGAGCGCTTTAGCAAGATAAACGGCCGAGGGTACCGCGTGGAGCAGATACTCGAAGGAATAGAGGCTGCGTCTGAAGCGGGACTTGGCGTGAAAATCAATATGGTCGTGCAGCGCGGAGTCAACGACCAGGATATCCTGCCGATGGCCCGGTATTTCCGGGAGAAAAAGCACATCCTGCGCTTTATCGAGTTCATGGACGTCGGCAACAGCAATGGCTGGAGGCTTGATCAGGTGGTGCCATCCAGGGAGATCGTCAGCATGATTCACAGCGAGATGCCTTTGGAAGCCGCTGATCCCAATTATTACGGAGAAGTCGCATCGAGGTACCGCTATGTCGGCGAGGAGGGGGAGATCGGCTTGATCTCTTCGGTCACCCAGGCGTTTTGCTCCACTTGTACGCGTGCCCGCTTGTCGGCGGAGGGCAAAATGTACAACTGTCTGTTTGCCTCGTCCGGCGAGGATTTGCGCGAGCCGCTGCGGGAAGGGAAGAGCGACGGGGAAATCCGGGAGCTGATCAGCTCGATCTGGCTTCGCCGGGATGACCGCTATTCCGAGGAGCGTCTCAAGAATACGCCGGGGATCGCCAAACGATCCAAGGTAGAGATGTCCCATATCGGTGGATAGTGAAAGTGAAGTCCCCCTTGACAAGACTTGCTTCACCCAGTATGATTATATGAGTATAAACACTTATACCTTCGAGAAAAAGCAGGAGCGCCCAGCTTCTCACCTGGTTCGACGTCATTTTGACTGTTGACAGGTCACTCGCAAAGCAATCTGTGAATCTGTTGTATTTGCTAGGTGAGATATGTGCGGGCGCATTAGCGTTCGCACATTTTTGTTCCTTCTCGAAAAAGACGGAGGTGGCAAGTATTAGCAAGGATCAACTGTTAGTGAACGAAGCGATTCGCGCCCGTGAAGTCCGTTTAATTGGATCGGACGGGAGCCAGTTGGGAGTCGTGCCCATCAGAGAAGCGCTGCGTATCGCGCAGGAAGCTGATCTCGATCTGGTGAACGTAGCTCCGACAGCCAAGCCGCCGGTTTGCCGTATCATGGACTACGGCAAGTTCAAGTACGAACAGGCAAAGAAGGAAAAGGAAGCGCGTCGCAACCAGAAGATCATCGAGTTGAAGGAAGTGCGTTTCTCTTCCAACATCGAGGAACACGATTTTCAAACGAAGCTTCGCAACGTCCGCAAGTTTTTGGAAGAACAGCACAAGGTGAAGTGCTCGATTCGTTTCCGTGGACGTGAAATCACTCACTCCGAGATCGGACAGCAAGTCTTGGAACGTGTTGCCACCCTTTGTGAAGATCTTGCAGCTCCAGAGCGCAAGCCTAAAATTGAAGGCCGCAGCATGATCATGATTTTGGCGCCGAAAGCGGAAAAGTAAAAGCCGAGGCCACACCGCCTCGAAACAGCAGTTTAGGACAGGAGGATTACCACCATGCCGAAAATGAAAACTCATAAAGGCGCTGCGAAGCGTTTCAAAAAGACTGGTTCCGGCCAACTGAAGCGCGACCACGCTTACACCAGCCACTTGTTTGCCAACAAATCCACCAAAGCGAAGCGCCACCTGCGCAAAGGCGCTCTGGTGTCCAAAGGCGACCAAAAACGCATCGAACAGCTGGTTACGTATCTGTAAACCGTATTCTCGAACCAACAAACACTATGATCAGCATGTGCTCCCTAAGCGCCTTGTGGAGGTTGGGTAAGCCGGCCAGCTTTCAGTCTGGCTTTCGCCCCGGCCGCTAGTCAATCAGGCCGCCGTGCTGGAATATCAGGAGGAATTTAGTATGCCAAGAGTAAAAGGTGGCATTGTATCACGCCGTCGTCATAAGAAAATCCTGAAGCTGGCGAAAGGATACTTCGGTTCCAAGCATCGCCTGTTTAAATCCGCGAACGCACAGGTAATGAAGTCCCTGATGTACGCGTATCGCGACCGTCGTCAGAAAAAACGTGATTTCCGCAAACTGTGGATCACTCGTATCAACGCGCAAGCTCGCCTCAACGGTCTGTCCTACAGCCGTCTGATGCATGGCCTGAAAGTGGCTGGCGTTGAAGTAAACCGCAAAATGCTTGCTGATCTGGCTGTGAATGACAAACTGGCATTCAACGAGCTGGCAACAGTTGCAAAAAGCAAACTGAACGCGTAAGACAATAAAACCGGTCGTCCCTTCGGGGTTGACCGGTTTTTTTATTTTTATCGAGTTAGCAAATCAGCCCCCGGCCCATCGCTTTGGCCACGGCCTGCGAGCGGTTATGCGCCTTTAGCTTCCTGACAGCGGATTTGATGCATAATGGACCAGGTTTTGGGAAATCGAAGAAGGACCGCCTGCATGCCTGCATAATCCGGCAAAACCAATGACGGTTGACGACGAGCAGATCGGCACGATCAGCAAATGGTTCAACCCCTGTACATAACGAGAAGGATACTGGTGCATCGAATCGGACAAGGAGACAGTCGTCTGCTTTTCGCGAACGGCAGTAAGAACAGAGGGCAGTCGCCATACTTCGGCGCGAACGTCTCGCATCGAGTACGGCCCAAAATCGTCGTAGCCGAGAATGCCTTCGCCTGTTTGCTCGAGAACCGAGTAGTGAAAGATGGATGAGCCCTGAGACGGAAAAATCTCCAAAAAGCTTTTTGCAGCCAAAGTTAACCCTGGACGTACCGGAAGAGACCGTAATGGATGACTCCTGCTCAGCAAAGCAATACATACCGCGAAGGGGCAAACAAGATCGCGGTCGACATGTTCAAGGACGCGCTCGATCCATACAGCATGGAGATTTCTCAAGGCTTGCTGGATGTGCGCAAGGAGTACCTCCAGACTGCTCTCGACGAAATCAAGAAGTCTTACGGCTCCTATGACGAATACCTGGAGAAAGCGCTGGGGCTAACGAAGGAGAAGCGCAAAGCGATGCAGGATTTGCTTCTGGAAGGAACACCGAAGAAGCCTGAGGCTGCTCAGAAGAAATAAAGGGAAGCGCTGCGAGTGGACTTTTAAAAAGCTGCGGTGGGACTTTTGAAAAGCTGCAAGTGAACTCATGGTCTCCGAAAAGCAGCGAGTCGCGCTTAAAAAATAACAGATGGATGTCACAAGCAGCGAGACAGACGCCAAATAGCAGCGATTCGGACGCCGAAAATATGACTGTCTGCTCATATGCCGCTCGCTAAGACAAAAAGAAACCGCCGAGTTGCTTGCGAAAGTGAAGCGAACCGGCAGTTTCTTTTTTACACGCATTTTTCGACTGAAAGTCAGGCTCTACTCGGTAATTTTGATTTTCATCTCTACGATATTGATCGTCTTGTCATCTTTGTCTTTCACTTTGACCAGTTCACCCTTCAGCTTTTCGCCTTTTGTTCCGTAGGCTTCCTTCAAGGTTGGCCACGTCACCTCTTCAGGCTCATAGCGAATCAGGAAATAATACTCCTTGACCTTTTTGGGATGGGCGATTTGCAAGGTAAACGAGCCATCGGGCTTGACACGCGTAGAGTCCGTGTATCCGTAATGAATGTGCCCGGGAATATCGACATCCCCTTTGACAGTTGCCCCTTCCAACAGGTTGCTTTTTACCGAGACGTAGAGGTATTTTTCATCCTTGGTCACAGTTGGTTTGAACCAGACGGTCGGGTCCCCGTAATCGGAAGGTCTATCCCACTTCGGAGTCTCAAATGCGACGGCCGTTTTGAGTGGGGCATCATGGGCCACATGAGCGTAAGCAGCAGCGTAGTATGCTATCTCGGCAAAATTGCTGGACTGGTAGACGAATGGTCCGGCCAGCTTCTCCCCGCTATCTCCATAGACTTTCTTGAGGCGATCGCTTTGGTCGTAGGGATCAAAGGAAAGCTCCACATCCATCGTATTTTTGACATCCGGCTTTTTTACAGTCATCTCAAAGCTGCCGTCCCCGTTAACTTCTGTCTTTGCCTTGTATCCCCACATGTTGTAGCCCTTTGAGGTAACCTCCGCCTCCACGATGGCCCCAGGCAGCAGATTGCTGGTCCCTTTGATGACGAGTTCCTTCTCTTCGACGGTAACATTCCCCCCGAGACGCACCTCGGTCTGACCCTGATCGGTCGGAGCGTCTTCAGAGGACTGTCCAACCACTTCAAAGGGGACGGCTTCTCCGGGAGCTTTATTTGCTTCAGATGAGGATGTATCGGATGTTTTCGTATCCGATGAAGCCTCCTCGGTTTTTTGGGGGGCCTTCTCATCAGCCGGTTTGGCGTTTTGCGAACAAGCGGTGAGAGCGGCAATCAAGAGAATGGCCGTAAGCCATATGCCGATCACTTTCTTCATGCATAATCCTCCTAGGAAAAAAATCAGAACAACAGCATCGTACCATTTTTTTCTTCTTTGTACATGGAATTGGGAAAAAATGAGAATTTGGTACTGGTGCAATGGTCTTGGAAAGGATGGTATGCCTCACCGGGGGAACTCAGGCTTGAAACCTGCCGATGCATCCGTCTCCGGGAGGAAATAAAACCCATCTCCCGTCCGTTTCTGGCCTCCATGCAGATGCGTTACGATGAGAGCGTGAAAGAAAATCCTGGATAGGAGTGTTAGAACAGATGAAAAAGAACAAATGGATGATGTTGGGCCTTCTGGCAGTAGCGAGCTCGGCGATGCTGACGACAGGAGCCTTTGCCAAGGAGAGCGAAAATAAAGGAACATACGTGGTGCCGCCATCCTCGTTCCTGGGAAAAAGCACCGTATCTGACAGCAGCCAGTCTGAGGGGCAAGCGGCAGCGCAAGCCACAACATCACTGGCAACACCAGCCACAATGCCGGTGGTCAGCTTCTTTGCTCCCTACGAAAACGAAAACTCTGACAAGTAAATTCAAGAGCGCCGTCTGGATGAAAAAATCCGGCGGCGCTTTTTTGCTCTCCGGGAAAGTCGATCACTGACGGGAGAATTCACTGGCTGCCGGTGGGCAATTGTTTGCCGGGACGAATATCCACCCGCCTGCTTTCCTCATATGATGTGAGGTAAGCCTAGCAGGAAGGGAGAGTAAACGCATGACCCATCAACGCAGGTTTTCGGACGCGGAGCTGAATGTGACAGCTTACCGCCTGGAAACCAAGCACCCCCAGGATGTGCTCGCATGGGGAATCGAACAGTTTGGGACAGAGATTGTCCTGGCATCCAGCTTCGGTGCGGAAGACGTCGTCTTGATCGACATGCTGCACAAGCTGGCCCCGAAAACGCCAATCTTTTATCTCGACACAGGCAAACACTTTCCGGAAACGCTGTCGACGAGGGATCGCTTGCAAGAGCGTTATGGCATCTCATTCATTCAAAAGCTGCCAGCGCTCACTCTGGAAGAACAGGCGGAGAGATACGGCGACAAGCTCTGGGAAAGGGAACCGAATCTCTGCTGCAAGCTTCGGAAGGTAGAGCCGCTGCGAGAAATTCTTTCCACATATAGCGCATGGATTACAGGAATTCGGCGGGAGCAGGCCCCTACGCGGGCAAATGCGAAAAAGGTGGAGTGGGATGAAAAATTTCAGTTGGTCAAGCTGAACCCGTTGGCGGATTGGACTCAGGAAGACGTCTGGACGTACATCCGGTCCCACGATGTCGTCTACAACCCTCTGCATGATCGCCACTATCCGAGTATTGGATGCAGTGTTTGCACCCGGCCTGTAATGCCGGGAGAGGACCCCCGTGCTGGCAGGTGGAGCGGTTTTTCGAAAACAGAATGCGGACTGCATAAATAAGCAATGGGAGATGAGGATGATGAAACAGTGCAGCCTGCCCCACGGTGGCATTTTGATCAATCGACTCGTATCGCCGGAAAAAAGGTTGCCGCAGAAAGGAAGCCGCAAGGTCATAACGGTGGATCGCTGGACGCTGTCAGACATCGATTGTATTGCCATCGGAGCGTTTTCGCCGCTTACCGGCTTTCTCGAAGAAGCGGATTACGAGTCTGTTGTCGAATCGATGCGTTTGCAAAACGGCACGGTCTGGTCGATTCCGGTCACCCTCGCCGTGGATGAGAGAACTGTGCGGGATGTCGGGATCGGGGACGAAGTGCTGCTGGCGGGGGAAGATGGTACGGTGTACGCAGTGCTGACGGTTAACAGCAAATACAAGCCTGATAAAAGACGAGAAGCCTTGCATGTATTCCGTACAAACGATCTGGAGCATCCCGGAGTAAAAAAGCTGTTTGAGAAGCCCGATCTGTACATTGGCGGTCCGATCGACGTCCTGAAAAGACCCATTCCCGCACTGTTTGCCGATACCTACTATACGCCGGCGGAGACGAGGGAAGCATTCAAGGAAAAGGGCTGGAAGACTGTCGTCGGGTTTCAGACACGCAATCCGGTCCACCGGGCCCATGAGTACATCCAAAAGACCGCTTTGGAAATCGTCGACGGCTTGTTTCTGAATCCGCTGATGGGGGAAACGAAGGCGGACGACGTGCCGGCTGTCGTCCGGATGGAGAGCTATCAGGTGCTGCTTGAGCATTACTATCCGCGGGACAGGGTGTTTTTGGCCTCTTTTCCGGCAGCGATGAGATATGCCGGGCCGAGAGAGGCGGTGTTTCATGCTTTGGTGCGGAAAAATTACGGCTGCACCCATTTCATCGTAGGGCGGGATCATGCCGGAGTCGGAGATTACTATGGAACCTATGATGCACAGCACATTTTCTCCGAGTTTTTGCCTGGGGAGCTGGGGATTCAACTGCTCTTTTTTGAACACAGCTTCTACTGCAAGGCATGCCAAGGAATGGCGACAGGCAAGACCTGCCCGCATGACAGCAAGCAGCATGTAAAGCTGTCCGGTACAAAGGTAAGGGAGCTGCTTCGCAACGGAGTGATGCCTCCAGCCGAATTTTCCCGACCCGAGGTAGCCAAGGTGCTGATCAGAGGGATGGCGGAGAAAAATGGGCTGAAAGCGTAAAGAGAGACCATGCCGAAAGTCCGGGAAAGCCCGGGCTTTTTTGCTGGGCAGGGATCGGAATCTCCTGACTCGTTTTTCGACGGAAAGCAGGATGGAGGGGGCTCTGGGCCGGAGAAAATGCAGCGGCAGCGCAAATTTTTTGAAAAGAATGTGAATCCGCTTACACGAAAAAACCGCACGGCGAAGCCGTTTTTGACTGAACATTCGTTCGGACAAAAGTCCGGCAAAATGTTTTTTATCTCGTTGACACCCCCTAGACGCGTGGCTATAATCAGACATAACACTTTATTTTCAGACAACAATGAAATATTGAAAATATTGATTCAAACCGGCTATGACAAGGATGGTGCCTGCCACTTCTTTTACAGAGAGCCCAGGATGATGAGAACTGGGCAAAGAATGCAGAGCATTGCTCGCCTTCGAGCCGCCTTACTGAAAGTCGCTGCCGCCATAGCGGCTAGTAGGTAGGGCCGATTGACACCCGTTACCGTGTCGCAGTCTTCAATCGACTGGCTGAGATCGGCTGACCGTGAGGCGCCGATGAAGTTGGGTGGTACCGCGAACCCTTTCGCCCCAAACAGACATGGCATACAAAACCGTGTCGGGGCGAAAGGGTTTTTCTATTAGCCAATAGGTTTTTTCAATACATGAAGAGACCGTGGGAGGAGGAGAGAAACATGAGTGTACAAACAGCCGAATTACAAGGAAAGAACGGCATGCCGCCGGTCAAGTTCGGTGAGGAGGTGACAGGGGCGGAGACGCTTCTGCGCAGCCTGATCCTGGAGCAAGTGGAGTACATTTTTGGCTATCCGGGCGGTGCGGTCCTGCCGATTTACGATTCTTTGTACGGCAGCTACTTCAAGCACATCCTGACCCGGCACGAGCAAGGCGCGATTCACGCAGCCGACGGCTATGCACGGGCGACAGGAAAGCCGGGCGTGGTCATCGCCACATCCGGGCCGGGGGCTACCAATCTCGTAACCGGGATTGCCACGGCGCAGATGGACTCCGTTCCGCTCGTTTGCATCACAGGCAACGTGGCTCAGCAACTGATCGGCACGGATGCGTTCCAGGAAGCCAACATCACGGGCATTACGATCCCGATCACGAAGCACAGCTACTTTGTGCGTGACGTCCGCGACATTCCGCGAGTCGTCAAAGAAGCGTTCCATATCGCAACGACAGGGCGCCCGGGACCGGTCCTGATCGACATTCCGAAAGACGTCAGCAATGCCAAGGCGCCGTTCTTCTATCCGGAAAAGGTGGAAATTCGCGGCTATCAAGCCGAGGTAGTGCCGAGCGACGAGGATGTCGAGGCTTTCGTTCAGGCGATTTCAAAGGCGAAGCGGCCCGTAATCATGGCAGGCGGCGGGATCATTTCCGCCGGAGCCGATCAGGAGCTGCGCGCTTTCGCCGAAGCGGCGCGGATTCCGGTCATCAACACCTTCATGGGGCTGGGCGGATTTCCAGGGGTACACGAGCTGTCTCTGGGAATGCCGGGAATGCACGGCTCCTACACAGCCAATCAGGCGCTGCTCAACGCTGACTGTGTCATCGGGCTCGGTGCCCGCTTCGACGACCGGATCACGATGGGGCGGACGAAGGAGTTTGCTCCGAAAGCCCGCATCGTCCACGTGGACATCGATCCGGCGGAGCTTGGCAAAAACGTCTCCACAGCCGTAAAGGTGACCGGAGATGTGAAGAGCACCTTGCAAAAGGCGCTGCCGCTCATCTCCCGGTGCGACTCCGAGGAGTGGATTGCGCAGCTGCACAAGTGGCAGGCAGAAAAGCCGTACAGCTACAAAAAGGATGGCGAGGTCTTGAAGCCGCAAGCGGTGATTGAACTGCTGTACCGCTCCACGAATGGAGAAGCGATTGTCACGACAGACGTCGGACAGCATCAGATGTGGACGGCACAGTACTACAAGTTCAAGCATACCCGCTCCTTCATCTCCTCGGGCGGTCTCGGCACGATGGGCTTCGGCTTCCCGGCCGCGATCGGCGCGCAGATTGCACATCCAGAGCGAACAGTTATCGCGGTGGTAGGGGATGGCGGCTTCCAGATGACCAACCAGGAGCTGGCAATTCTCGCCCAGTATCGCGTACCGGTCAAGGTCGCCATCATCAACAACCAGTGTCTCGGAATGGTTCGCCAGTGGCAGGAGCTGTTCTACGACAACCGCTACAGCCAGATCGATCTGACCTGCAGCCCGGACTTTGTCAAATTGGCAGAGGCTTACGGAGTAAAGGGCTTGCGGGCATCGACGCCAGAGGAGGCAGAAGCTGTCTGGGCCGAAGCACTCCGGCATGACGGTCCAGTCGTTGTGGATTTCCGCGTGGCCCAGGAAGAAAACGTCTATCCGATGGTTGCTGCCGGCAACACATTAGATCAAATGGTATTGGGGGACGACTAGATGCAGCGACATACGATTGCCGTACTCGTCAATGACCAACCCGGCGTGCTGACGCGTGTCGCCAATCTGTTTGGCCAGCGCGGCTTCAATATCGACAGCATCACTGTCGGAGGAAGCGAAGAGGCGGGGCTGTCCCGGATGATCATCACCACCGGGGGAGACGAGCAAAAAATCGATCAATTAATGAAGCAGCTCTATAAATTGATTGATGTGATCAATGTTACGAACCTCAGCGCAAACAGCTTTGTATCCAGGGAGCTGGCACTGATCAAAGTAAGTGCCAACCCGAGCCAGTTGGCCGAATTGAACGGGATTGTCGAGCCGTTCCGGGCCGCAATCGTCGATGTAGGTCCAAATTCGCTGATCGTCCAGGTAACAGGGGATACAGAAAAAATCGACGCCTTGCTCGTTCTTTTGCAAACCTACGGTATCATTGAGCTGACGCGTACCGGTTCCATGGCAATGGCACGCAGTGTTGTGCCTGTACCGGCCAACGTATAAACCAGCATATTCAGAATAATGATAACAACTAAACTTTTTTAGGGAGGCTATACACATGGTAACTATGTACTATGAAGCAGACGTAAACAAAGAGGCACTGAGAGGAAAAACGGTAGCAATTATCGGATACGGCAGCCAAGGCCACGCGCAAGCACAAAACCTGCGCGACAGCGGTTATAAAGTCATTGTCGGTCTTCGTGAAGGGAAATCCTGGGACCAAGCGGCAAAAGACGGCTTTGAAGTCGTATCGGTAGCGGAAGCGGCCAGCCGTGCAGATGTGGTGCAAATCCTCATGCCGGATGAGCGTCAGGCGCAAGTATACCGCGACGAGATCGCAGGCAATCTGAAAGCGGGCGCGACGCTTTGCTTCTCCCACGGCTTCAACATCCACTTCGGGCAAATCGTGCCTCCAGCAGACGTTGACGTGATCATGGTTGCTCCAAAGAGCCCGGGCCATCTCGTGCGCCGCGTGTATCAAGAGGGCTTCGGCGTTCCAGGTCTGATCGCGGTATACCAGGATGCTTCCGGCAAAGCGAAGGAAACAGCACTGGCGTACGCAAGCGGCATCGGCTGCACCCGGGCGGGCGTCATCGAAACGTCCTTCCGCGAAGAGACTGAAACAGATCTGTTCGGTGAGCAGGCTGTATTGTGCGGCGGCGTGAGCGAGCTGGTAAAAGCGGGCTTCGATACGCTGGTTGAGGCTGGATACGAGCCGGAAATTGCCTACTTCGAATGTCTGCATGAGCTGAAGCTGATCGTTGACCTGATGTACGAAGGCGGACTCGCCCGCATGCGCTACTCGATCAGTGACACGGCTGAATACGGCGATTACAGCACGGGCCGTCGCATCATCACGGACGAAACTCGCAAAGAGATGAAAAAAGTGCTTGCGGAAATCCAAGACGGCACATTCGCCCGCAACTGGATCTTGGAAAACCAGGCGAACCGCCCTGGCTTCAATGCTCGCCGCCGTCTGGAAGCAGAACACGGCATCGAGCAAGTGGGTGCGAAGCTGCGTGGCATGATGTCCTGGCTGAATAAATAAGAAAAAAAACAAAACAACAACTTTTGTGGAGGTGGAAAGTTCATGCGGACCATTGAGATTTTTGATACAACACTGCGCGACGGGGAGCAGTCTCCGGGCGTCAACATCAGCACGAACGAGAAGGTGGAGATCGCCCTACAACTAGAGAAGCTGGGCGTTACGAGAATTGAAGCGGGTTTTGCCGCTGCCTCCCCGGGCGACCAAAAGTCCGTGGCCGAAGTGGCAAAGCGCGTGAAAAATTCCACCATCGTCAGCCTGGCCCGCGCGGTCAAGGGCGATATGGATAAGGCATACGAAGCGCTGCGCCATGCGCAAAACGCCTGCCTCCACGTCTTTTTGGCGACATCGCCGATTCACCGCGAGCACAAGCTGCGCATGTCCAAGGAGCAGGTGCTGGAAAAAGCGGTGGAAGCAGTCACATACGCCAAGAAATACTTTACGGAAGTGCAGTTCTCCGCCGAGGATGCTGCCCGCACCGAGATCGATTTTCTGGCCGAAGTGGTAGAAGCTGTGATCAAAGCAGGCGCGACCACAGTCAACATCCCGGATACAGTCGGTTACATGACACCGTACCAGTACGGAAACATCTTCCGCGAGCTGCGCCAGCGCGTTCCCGGAGTGGAAGGAATCCGCCTGAGCTGTCACTGCCATGACGATTTGGGCATGGCGGTGGCAAACAGCCTCGCCGCAGTGGAAGCGGGCGCGACCCAAGTGGAAGGAACCATCAACGGTATCGGAGAGCGCGCAGGCAACGCAGCGTTGGAGGAAGTGGCTCTCGCCCTTGAGACTCGCAAGGATTTCTACGAGGCGACGACCAAGCTGAATCTGAAGGAAATCGCCCGGACCAGTCAGCTGGTCAGCCGTTTGACCGGGATGATCGTGCCTGGGAACAAGGCGGTCGTGGGGGCGAATGCGTTTGCCCACGAATCGGGAATTCACCAGGACGGCGTGCTCAAAGAGGCGACCACCTACGAAATTATTCGTCCGGAATCCGTCGGCTTCAAATCCAACAAGCTGGTGCTGGGCAAACACTCCGGCCGCCATGCTTTCAAAGAAAAGCTGGTGGAGCTTGGCTACCATCTGGAGCAGGAAGAGATCGACGCGGCTTTTGCTTCCTTCAAGGAATTGTGCGACAAGAAGAAAGAGATCAGCGACGATGACATTCTGGCTCTGGTTGACGGAAAAATGGTCCGCGGGACGGAAATGTACCGCCTCGAGTCCGTACAGCTTTCCTACGGCAACCTCTCCGTACCGACCGCGAGCGTAAGACTGGTGCGGGCAGATGGTTCGACATGCGAGGAGGCTGCATGCGGAAACGGTTCTGTTGATTCCATTTACAAGGCAATTGATCGGGCGACGGGTGAAGAGGTCAGTCTGACCGATTACAAAATTCTCTCGGTAACACAAGGCCAGGATGCCCTCGGAGAAGTGTTTGTCCGCTTGCAGCAGGGAGATCTTACGGTAACCGGCCGTGGCGTAAGCACGGACGTTCTGGAAGCGAGCGCCATTGCTTATGTGCGGGCCATCAACAAGATTCTGGAGCGTCGCGGAGAGGCCCTGGTAGCAGCGACGAGCTGAGCGTGTGACGAACGGTAAAAAGGATAGAGTGGAAGAGACCAAAGCGTACGGCAGACGGTAAAAATGATAGGAAACCGAACGCAGCCGGTAAAACGATTCGGTTGTATGATACCGGATATGAATCGGCTGCATGAAACCATATATAAATAGAAGAAAAACGATACGTGGAAGAGATCAACCATACTTGCATGAGACGATACTGAAAGAAAAGCGGGATGAAGATGAAAAAAAACTATCGCATCGCAGTCCTGCCCGGAGACGGAATCGGACCGGAAATCATGGAGGAAGCGGTCAAGGTTCTCTCTTTGGTGGCAGAACGTGAAGGAGTAACATTTGACTACAAATACGGACGCATCGGCGGTATCGCCATCGACACAGATGGAACACCGCTGCCAGCAGAAACCATCGCGATCTCAAAAGAAGCGGATGCGGTTATGCTGGGTGCCGTGGGCGGTCCCAAATGGGATCAAAATCCCGGCCATCTTCGTCCGGAAGCGGGGCTTCTCGGCATTCGCAAAGAGCTGGGCTTGTTTGCGAATATTCGGCCGGCGACCATGCATTCCTCGATGGTAGAGGCGTCCTCGCTCAAGCCGGAGGTCGTATCTGGCGTCGATCTGATCGTCGTCCGGGAGCTGACAGGCGGCATCTATTTCGGAGAGAAAAAACGCTACGACGGACCGAACGGCGAAGTGGCAGAAGACCAATGCATCTATCACGAGGCGGAGGTCGAGCGTATCGTCCGCGTCGCGTTTGATGTGGCCCGCAAGCGCCAAAAACGCCTCGTCTCGGTAGACAAGGCGAATGTTCTCGAAAGCTCCCGTCTCTGGCGGAAGGTAACAGAGCGGGTAGCGGCCGATTATCCGGACGTCGAGCTCTCCCATATGCTGGTAGACGCGTGCGCCATGCAGTTGGTCCGGGCTCCGAAGCAGTTTGATGTCATCGTGACAGAAAATATGTTTGGGGACATTTTGAGCGATCAGGCGGCCATGCTGACCGGTTCGATCGGTATGCTGGCATCGGCAAGCCTCGCTGAGGGAAGCTTTGGCCTGTACGAACCAGTTCACGGTTCGGCGCCTGACATCGCCGGACAGGGAATCGCCAATCCGTTGGCGACGATCCTGTCCGCAGCGATGATGCTCCGGCTCTCCTTTGGGATGGACAAAGCGGCAGATGATGTAGAGCGTGCTGTCTGGTCCGTACTGGAAGCGGGACACCGTACCGGAGACATCGCCGCAGACAGAAGCAAAGCGATTGGAACAAAAGAAATGGGCCGACTGGTGTGCGAAGCACTCTCCGGCTCCGCCGTTTCCAAGTAAAGAGAATACACGGGATCCTGTTTGCAAAGGTCGTTGTGCCGACAGCAAGCAGGGTCTTTTTTATGCCTCATATCACTGGAAGGGTAAACCCTTATTGTAAATGAACTCATTCTTGTAATATACTAAAGTCATTAACTCAATCTTTTGACAGATGTCGCCACGTGTTGCCGTGGCGGCCCAACAAAGCAGCATTAGAGGGGAGAACAGCGTGTCCTCGATCGGATTTCTGCTCAGTTTTCTTGCGGTCTTGATGTGTACAGTCGTTGCCGGTGTTGTGGCGAAGCGAGCTGTACGGCGCAGCAGCGATTTTAGCAATGCAGGGGGCTCCTTGTCAGCCGGGATGGTTGCCGGAGCCCTGGTAGGTGGATTCGTCGGCGGCACCTCTATCGTCGGAACGGGAGAGCTTGCCTTTCAGTACGGCTTGGCTTCGATCTGGTTTACGCTGGGCGGCGGGGTTGCGGTCATGCTGCTTGGGCTGTTTGCCAATCGCTTTATTCGGATGAGGGTGGAGACGCTGCCAGAGCTGGTCGGAGGGCAATACGGTCGCCGCTCGCAACTGGGAGCCAGCTTGTTTTTATCCTTGGGCATGTTTATCCAGGTGATCGCACAATTGCTGGCTGCCCTTCCGTTCGTCACTGTTTTCTGGAAAGGGCCGTTGGTTGTTATGGCGTTGATCCCGTCCTTTTTAATTTTTGCTTACGTGCTGGCTGGCGGTTTCATGGGAGCGAGCATCGTCGGGACGTTAAAAACAGCCATGCTTGTACTGCTGCTGGTCGGGACTGGCGCTTGGCTGTGGTGGCAAGTGAGCGGAGACAGCTACATCCGTTGGTGGGGCGAAGGGCGTTTCACTCTGACTGTGCCGGAAGCAGGCATAGGCTGGGCGCAGGGTGCAGCAATGATCGTCGGCATTTTTTCTACGCAGGCGTATCTTCAGCCCATTTTCGCGAGCCGCAGTGCCGCAGATGCCCGGACAGGCGCCGTGACAGCGGGAGTTGTCATCATTTTGATCGGTCTGGTGAGTGCATGGATCGGGATGTATATGCATGACACGCATCCGCAGCTTTCACCGCGCGAGGCCGTTCCCCAGTTCTTTCTGCTCCATTCCCCGACATGGCTGGCCGGTGGGGCATATGCCGTTATCCTGCTTTCTGTGGTGATGACAGGTGCCGCATTGACACTCAGCATCGCAACGATTCTCAATCGGGATGTCATCCAGAAATATACGGACCGCTTTCGCTCAGACAAAAAAAATCTGGCCCTCTCACGATTGTTGATCATCGTTGTAATTTTGATGGCTTACGCATTTGTCTGTCTGGATGAGCATGCACTCATTCTTCATTGGGCCTTCCTGGCGATGACGCTCAGAGGGGTCACGGTATTTTTCCCCGTGCTTTTCTTCCTGTTTCAGTTGACGCCGGTACATGAGCGCTATGGAGCAGTCGCGATTTGGGGCGCGCCGATTTTCGCACTGGTCTGGAGCTGGCTGCTGCTGCCTGTGACCGGTATCGATCCGCTCTATGTGAGTGGAGCGTGGAGCCTTGCCCTGTTGCTTGCCGGCTATTTATTGGCGCGAAAAACGACAACCCCGTCCATTCGGCCTCTGGGCTGAAGTGACGGGGCTGTTTTATTCGCTATCCAATCATGATTTTTCCTTTTGGATAGCGGTAGTATTCCTTTTGCTTTCGCTGGGCTAGTGCAAAGGCGATGGTAAGGGGGCCTAGCCTGCCTGCAAACATGGTCAGGATGATCAGGATCTTGCCGATCGGGGTCAGCAGCGGGGTAAGTCCCATCGAAAGCCCCGTTGTGGCAAATGCGGAGGTCACCTCGAACAGGATCATCAAAAATTCGGCACCCGCTTCGGTAATGGTGAGGATCATCGTTACGACGATGACGACAAGCATCCCGATGACGGTTACAGTCAGCGATTTATAGATGACATGGGGCAGCAATCTCTGGCGGAAAAAAATCACATCTTCCTTCCCTTTGATCTGGGCGATGACGGCTCCGATCAGGGTAGCGAAGGTCGTCGTCTTGATACCGCCTCCCGTAGACCCTGGAGAGGCCCCGATAAACATCAACAGGATGATGAGAAACAGGGAAGACTGCCGCATATCTCCGATGCTCAACGTGTTGGAGCCTGCCGTACGTGCCGTGACGGACTGATACAGGGAGCCGAGCACCTTCCCCAATGGCGAAAGCGGCTGAAGCGTCTTCGGATTGTTGTATTCCAGTATAAAAATCAGTCCGGTACCGATCAGGATCAGACAGGCAGTCGTGTACAAAACAACTTTTGTATGGAGCGACAATCGCTTTGTCTGACGGTATTCAAACACTTCGCTGACGACGATGAAGCCGATCCCGCCCAGAATGATCATGGCGCAGACGACCAACGTCACAACAGGGTCCGATACATAGCGTGTCAGGCTGGAGAAGTCGCCCATCAAGTCGAAGCCGGCGTTGTTAAAATTGGAGATGGCATGAAAAAAGCCGTAGTAAAAGGCTCTGCCGACCGGCATGTCAAAAGAAAAGCGCAGGGCCAGCAGCAATCCGCCGATAACCTCGGTGATAGCTGTAAAAATAATGATCAGCTTTGCCAGGCGCACAATCCCTTCAATCGAAACCTGGTTTAAGGATTCCTGCAGGAGAAGGCGCTCGCGCAAAGAAATTCGCTTGCGCATGATCAGAGCAAAAAAAGTGGCGATGGTCATGAAGCCGAGCCCGCCGACCTGGATCAAGCTCAAGATCACGAGCTGCCCGAACAAAGTAAATGTCGTGCCTGTATCCACGACGACCAATCCTGTTACGCATGTGGCGGACGTAGAGGTAAACAAGGCATCCAGCCAGGAAAGTCCCGCCCCGTCGATCGTCGCGACCGGCAGCGTGAGCAGAAAGGCACCAAGCAGAATAATAAGGGCAAAACCAAGGACAAGGGTTTTCGGGGGATCAAGGTGGAGCTTCTCTACAATTTTCCGTATCATTCGCGATCATCCTCGGTTCTCTCCGTTTGATTGGGCAAAAGGCTTTCGCTTAGTATGTCAGGAACCAATGTAAGTATAATAGACGAAGTGCAAGAGGTGAAGATGGATTTTTAACGAAGGAGCATGGCTCCCAGGCGCTGCAGCCAATACGTCAGCTCGCGCTTGTCCAGCGGAGCTAACGGAAAGCGAACGGCTGGCCGCCGGATGAGTCTCTCTGGTTCGTCGGGAAGGCGAAAGGACTTTCCTGCCGCAAGTTCAAGTCCCTCCTCGCGCAGGTGAGCAATTACCCGTTCTTCCTGTGCGGCAGCGTGCGGACTGGGCGTCCCCCACTCGATCCACGTATTGAGTCCGCCTTTTATCGGCAGCAGGCGGGCATGTGCCGGCAGTGCTTGCGGCTGTTCCTGAAGCAGGCATTGCCATCTGGCAAAAAAGAGAGAGCGTCTTTCCGCCAGATAAACTTCGGCAAACCACGGATCGTTCAGGAGGGAAACGGCCGCCTCCAAAATGAGCAAGGATGGCTCTGCACCTGTAAGGGAAACGAGCTGCCGCAAACGCTCACGCTCCTCCTCCGTAAGCTGGCTTGGAAGCACGAGCGCCCCTAGTTGAAGGTCGCGCCCAAGCGTTTTGGAAAAGGAATGAAGCGTATAGACGGGGACTGAGCGTCCTGTTTCCACTGCAAGCTGGTAAAGCGTGCGACTTGGTCTGCGAAACCACAAATCTCCGTGATGGTCGTTTTCCAAAAGCGTCACGCGATTTCTTTCCGCCCAGTCTAGCAAATACTCTTTTCGCTTGCGGGAATAGCTGATCCCGGTAGGAAAATGGTGATGCGGATTGATCAAAAGCCACCCGGGAGGAGCTGCTTTCGTGGCGGCCTCCAAAGCTTCTATATCGATGCCTTCCCTGTCCAGGGGGATCGCTTTTGCGGTGATGCCGCAGTGTTTCAGCATAGCGGAAAATACAGGGTAATGGTATTCTTCCACAAAGACGATATCTGTTTTCTGCATAAGCTGCTGAACAACGAAGGTAAATGCACTTGTACTGCGGTTAAACAATAGCAGACGCTCAGGTGCGGCAGGTATTCCCCGGCTGTTCAAATGTACGCAATAGGCGTCTGCAGCCTGTATTCTTCGGAGTTTCTTTTGCCCTGCCTGTTCAGTCAGCACGTTTACGCTATCCGCAAAGGAAGAGCGCAGTCGGCGCAGCAAGTCGTCGCCTGGCGGGGGTGTAGAATCAGCCAATGAGAAGAGCGGAATATCAGCGAGAGGGAGCCGGTCGCTGCGTCGCATTTCCCTGGCTTTTGCGGTGAGGAAATACCCCTTTCCGTGCAGGGCTTCTACCCATTCATGTTGGACCAGCAAATCGTACGCTTTTTTCACCGTTTCCAAAGAACAGCCGGTGATCGCCTTCATCTCGCGAAGCGAAATCAGCTGGTCTCCCTGGAGAAAGGCGCCGCGCAAGATGGCTGTTTGCAACTGTTCGAACAGTTGAACGTTAAGCGGTGTCTTGGAATGCTTGTGAAAGTGAAAGGAAAAGAAAGGGCGATTTGGCATGTGAGTACCCACCTCGATGAAAGCAATGTCAACCTTCTATCGCCTCATTATAAAACAATCCCGATCCAGCAGGGAGTGAAACATGTAATCGAACGGTATTGCACGTGACTGGATAGGCCTGCCATGAAAATGGTATCATGGCTTCAGATAAAAGACGGGGGGCGGGACGGTTTTTCCTATGCCGTTTCCAGAGAGGATGAAATCATATGAGCACGAAGGAGCATAAGGCAAATGCCCCGAAGCAAGTGGGCTGCATGGTGATTACCGTTTCAGATACAAGGACCGAAGAGACGGACAAGAGCGGCCAATTGATGATGGAGCTGTTGCGGGAGGCTGGCCATCTTACTTTGCAATATCGCATCGTAAAGGACGAGCCTGCACAGGTGATCGCAGCCATCGAAGAAGGAGTGGCTGATCCGGCGGTTCAAGCGATTTTGCTAAATGGCGGGACAGGCATCTCTCCTCGGGACAATACATTTGAAGCCGTTTCGGGTCTTTTGGAAAAGGAGATTCCGGGCTTCGGCGAGTTGTTCCGCATGTTGAGCTACACGGAGGACATCGGCTCGGCAGCCATTCTCAGCAGAGCGGTCGCAGGAGTCAAACAGGGAAAGGCCATTTTTTCTACGCCAGGTTCTACAGGAGCAGTCCGCTTGGCGATGAATCGTTTGATCGTGCCGGAGCTTGGACATGTCATCCGGGAGCTGACCAAAAAAGGGTAGGACCAGTATCTGCATTTGCTGCCGGGCATGGCTTGTGATACTGTTACAGAAGGCAAAAAGTGCCTGTCCCCTGTGCGAAAGACAGGGGGAGATTTGTCCAAGAGGAGTACACGTACAGATGAAAATTTTATTGTCTACACTTAACGCCAAGTTCATACACTCTTCACTGGCCTTGCGTTATTTGCGCAGCTATACAAAGCCGACATTTCCCGATATTGAATTGGCCGAATACACGATAAACGATGTAACCCTGAATGTCGTCGGTGACATCTACAAGCGGCAGCCGGATATTGCCGCTTTTTCCTGTTACATCTGGAATATACGCGAGACGATCGACGTGATCGCCAACTTGAAGAAAATCCGTCCCGACCTGCCCGTCATCGTCGGAGGTCCGGAAGTGAGCTATGATGCCGACCACTGGCTCAAGCAGCATCCGGAATTCGACGTGATCGTGCTGGGAGAAGGCGAGCAGACGTTTCTTGAATTGATGCAAGCCTATGATGAATCGTTTCGTACAGGAGAGCCTCCTCGCTTAAAGGACGTCGCGGGCATCGCCTATCGCGACGGAGAGCACGTCAGGTTTAGCGCTCCGCGTGCACAAATTGAGAACTTGGATTCCATCCCTTCCCCATTTGAAGAGGATCTGGACGAGCTGAACAATCGGGTCGTTTATTTCGAAGCGTCGCGCGGCTGTCCGTTCAAGTGCCAGTACTGCCTGTCCTCCATTGAAGACGGGGTCCGCTATTTTGGCCTTGAGCGAGTGAAGGCTGATTTATTGAGGCTTATTTCCCACGGGGTCAAAACGATTAAATTCGTCGACCGGACGTTTAACATCAACAAGAAGTACGCATTGGAGATCTTTCAGTTCCTGATTGACAATCACAATGGAACCGTGTTTCAGTTCGAGATCACGGCCGACATTCTGCGTGCCGACGTTCTCGACTTCCTGATTGAAAATGCGCCTCCGGGAATTTTCCGGTTTGAAATCGGCGTCCAGTCGACCAATGACGAGACAAACCGCCTCGTACAGCGGATTCAACGCTTTGATCGCCTGGCCAATACCGTTACCAAAATCAAGAATTCCAAAAAAATTGACCAGCATCTTGATTTGATTGCAGGACTCCCCGAAGAGGACTACGATTCGTTTCGCAAGACGTTCAACGATGTGTTCGCGCTTCGGCCGGAAGAGCTTCAGCTCGGTTTTCTGAAGATGCTGCGCGGTACTGGCGTCAGAGCGCGGGCAGCCAATCACGGCTATATTTACATGGACCAGGCACCGTACGAAATTCTCGGGAACAATGTACTCTCTTTTGGCGATATGCAGCGGATCAAGCGGGCAGAGGATATTCTGGAGAAGTACTGGAATGCGCATCGTATGGACAACACGCTGGAATGGCTTGTGACCCGCACCTTTGCCACACCTTTTGATTTCTTTCAGGAGTTTGGAGATTTTTGGGAAGAAAAAGGGTGGAGCCGGATCGGTCATCAGTTGGAGGATTTGTTTCTCCGTTTGCGCCTGTTTCTGGAGACTCGCGGGACAGAGCAGATGCAGCACATTCTCAGCCTGATGAAATACGATTACCTGCGGAATCAAAAGCATCGCCCGCGAAAGCTCTGGTGGGATGACGTACTGGAAAAATCGGACCTGCAAGCGCTCTATCAGGTCGTCGCGGAAAAACGCGAGCAGCTGCGCGAAGATTTCGCCCGACATACCGCAACGGAGAAGGAGTATTTCAAGCACACCCTGCCTGCTCTTGTTTCCTTCGACATTGGGAAATGGGAGGAATCTGGTGAGCTTGTAGAAGGTTCGCATGTATTGGTTGTGTATTATCCCTATCAGGAAGGTCAGGATAATTCCTATACGGTGGTCAAGCAAGACGAGCTTTTGTCCATTCGGTAGATCATTTCTTGTTCAATAAATGATTTGTATTGATAAAAGCCTTGTTTAGATTGCAAAATAGTACAAGTAACTTTTGGGTCTGTGCATCCGTATAGGTAAAAGGGATATGAAATTGGAAATAGCGCCGACGGCCTAAACGAAACAGAGCCAAGCGGCGAGGATAGGGGATTTTTTGCGCCATGGAAATCAACCTGTTGATGTCGATAATCGAGCAATACGGCTATATTGCCATCTTCTTTTTGCTCTGGCTGGGGATCGTCGGATTGCCCATTCCAGACGAATTGGTGGTGGCCACGGGGGGATTTCTGGCTTCAATTAAACTGCTGGACCCGGTCTACGCCTTTTTGGCAGGCTATATCGGAGTAGCTTCGGGATTGACGATCGGATTTCTGCTCGGAAAATTCTTTGGCAAACCGATCCTGAAGTGGTTGTCCAAAACGGAAAAGATGAGGCATACGGTCCAGCGCTCTACTGCTTTGCTGGAGAAGTACGGCACGCTGGCTCTTTGCTTCAGCTATTTGTTTCCTGTGGTTCGGCACGTGGTTCCGTATATCGTCGCAATGAGCGGAATGACCTTCCGACGCTATGCGATTTTGTCGTACCCGATCGGCTTATTATGGACGGCTGCGTTTTATGCGATTGGATACATTTTTGGACGCAATGTAGAAGGGATCATCACATTAATCCGCTCCTACGGTTTATATGGCCTTCTGGTGCTGGCGGTTCTGTTTGCTGCAGGTCTTCTCATTCGCCGGTTCATTGTTGCCAATCGCGCTTTTCGGGCAAAAGGAGAATAAAGATGAACAACCAGCATCATTTGGAAACGTATAAAAGGGTTCGCAATGCTCTGCTGGCGTGTACCTGGCTCATGATCGGGTACGGCTGGTGGAGCCAGCAGCTGCTCTGGCTGCTTGCGGGCATCATTCTTGTCAATGTGTACGCCTTCATGGTGACGGCAAACGACAAGCGCTGCGCCAAGCAGGGAAGGCTTCGCATACCCGAATCCGGGCTCCTGCTCGTCGCTGCATTGGGAGGGGCAGCAGGGACCTGGGCGGGTATGCTCTTTTTCCGCCACAAGACCAAGCACCTCTCTTTTACGATCCCTGTTCCGGTTTTTTTCATCATTCAGATGTATCTGCTTTTTCTAGCGATTCGCTATATCCTGAAATGGTCCGCCTTGTCGTAAAGGCGGTTTTTTTTGTTGTTCAACGGACGTTTTACCTGTTCCATCAGAATGAAAAGGAGAGTGTTCTATCCATTTTTGGGCACACTAACCACATCTGACGGTACAGGGGGGAGAGCGTTGAGCCAGTTTTGGAAAGCGTGGGAAAAGCGAAAAGCAAGTTTGCGGAATGCTGCCCTTACCCAACATGCCAACAAAAGCATGGAAAGCGTCCCTGATACGATCCTCTCCTCCAGTCTGGAAGAAAACCTCGCCCTGCTGGAGAAACAGCTCGGCAAAAGCGATGACTTGGTGGTACGGAGGTTTACTGTGAAAAACGGCACAGAGGCCGCTCTGCTATTCATAGATGGCATGGTGGACCGAGGTGTGGTCAGTGAGTATATCATACGGTTTATGGCTTCCACGAGTGTCACCTACGAAAAACCGGCTGTCAATGAGCTGGAATCTACAGACCGACTGCGGCAGGCGATTCGCAACATCCTATTTGGAAATGCCGTGCTTGTTCTGGATGGACAGAACAAGGTGTTTTTAAACAACACCAGGGGATGGGATCGACGTGGGGTGGAAGAGCCCAAAACGGAGTCTGTCGTACGTGGGCCGCGCGACGGCTTTGCAGAGACGCTTTGCGTTAATTCAGCGCTAATCCGGTCGCGGCTAAAAGACCCCAACCTGCGGCTCAAGCATTTTGTAGTAGGCCAACGGACACAGACGGATATTTACGTTACTTATATCGAGGGGATCGCTCATCAGCCCATCGTTCAGGAAATTTGCCGAAGGGTTGAAAACATCAACATCGACGCCATATTAGAGAGCGGCTATATCGAGCAGTTGATCCAGGACACCCGCTGGTCTCCTTTCCCGCAGATACAGAACACGGAAAGGCCGGACAAGGTGGTCGCCAACCTGCTGGAAGGAAAGGTGGCGATTCTGGTTGATGGCACTCCGTTTGCCCTAATCGCACCGGCTGTCTTCTCGCAGTTCTATCAGAGCCCGGAAGATTACTATGAACGCTTTTATATCGCAACCTTTATCAGGATGATTCGGGGAGTCAGCATGATTATCGCGCTGCTTATGCCGTCTCTTTACATCGCGTTCAGCTCGTTTCATCCGGAAATGATCCCTTCCCGGCTTGTTATAGCCATGGCTGCCGGACGCTCAACTGTGCCTTTTCCGTCTGTGATGGAGGCAGTAATTATGGAGACGGCGATTGAGATTTTGCGGGAAGCAAGCGTACGTCTGCCTGGCCCCATTGGACCTACCATCGGAATCGTTGGAGCGCTTGTCGTCGGTGAAGCCGCCGTTTCGGCCGGCCTCGTCAGTCCGATCATGGTCATCTTCGTCGCGCTGACCACGATCGGTTCCTTTGCAACCCCCAGCTATAGTGCCGCTATCGCCATTCGGATGCTGCGATTCCCGTTGATGCTATTGGCGGGGATGTTTGGCTTGTACGGGATTATGCTGTTTATCATCATTATCCTGATCCATCTTTCGTCCCTGAAGTCGTTTGGCGTGCCTTACTTGACACCGATCAGCCCGATTAATTTGGTCGCGATGAGGGACATGGTCATTCGCATGCCATTCAGGTGGCTGACAAGGCGCCCCACCATGTTCCATCCTCAGGACGAGATCCGCAAGGGGGGAGAGAAGTCATGAGCCAGCTTGGGAAAGATCCGCAGCACAATACGTTTTCCCTGTGGCAGATGACTTCGCTCATTACCAGCACGCTGATTGGCGTAGGTGTTCTGACATTGCCGAGAACAACCACTGAAAAGATGTTTGAAGCGGGCTGGATGGCTCCAATTTTGGGGTCGGTTCTGACGTTTTTTGCGATTTGGTTGATCGCGGTTTTAAGCAGACGTTTCCCTGGACTGACATTTATCCAGTACAGTCGGATTGTGTGGGGGGGACACGAACAATCCCGTTTGGGGTTTTGGCTCAGCCTGCCATGGATTATGATGTTTCTCATTGCTCTCTTCGTAACCACGGCCATAACATCCCGTATTTTTGGTGAGGTGGTCGTTACAGCTGTATTGATGGATACGCCACTGGAGGTCATTATTGTCTCGATGTTCGTGTTGGCTGTGATTCTCTGCTTGCACGAGATCGATACCCTTGCCCGGGTCAATGAAATCCTGTTTCCGCTCATTTTGTTCCCGATTCTGTTTATTGCGCTTGCGTCCTTTCAAAAAGCGGAATGGAACAACATACTCCCACTGATCAGGGTGCCTTGGGAGACCATTATCACGGGGGCGTTTGAGACCAATTTTTCATTTCAAGGTTACGAGATCATGCTGATCTTTTTCGCTTTTGCACACGAAAATACGGGAAAAGTCAAAGCAGGGTTCTACGGTATCGGGATCTCTGTTTTTGTATACACATTGATCGTCCTCGCGGGGATCGTCGTTTTTGGCCATGAGGAATTGCAAAGGGTAACCTGGCCGACCTTGGAGCTCGTCAAGTCGACGCAAGTGCCCGGATTGATATTGGAACGGCTGGAATCGGCTTTTCTCGCTGTCTGGGTAGCGGCTGTTTTTACAACCGTAGCTAATGGATACTATGCAGTAATCTACGGCTTGCGCCAGCTTCTGAAGAAGGGAATGCTTTTCCAGCGGATTGCATCTATTGTTTTGATCTTTCCCCTTTTTTTCGTTGCGATTGGACCGCAGAACATCGTGGAGCTCTTTAAGATGACCTCTTTAATCGGATATACAATCGTCTGGATCAGCGTCGTCTCACCTTTGATCCACTGGCTGATCATGCTCTATCGCGACCGGGGAAGAAAAAGGGAAAAGGGAAGTGATGCGCATGGGTAAAGCCTGGGCTTCCCTATGCTGTTTATTACTCTTTATGACGCTTTTGACAGGCTGCTGGGATCGGCGCGAACTGGAGGAGAGAACATCCGTTATCGCGCTTGGCATCGACTTGGTCGAGGGCAGGCAGAACTTATATAAATTGACTGTACAAATTCCGATTCCGATCAAAATTGCCGGCAGCAGCGGGCAGGGAGGGGGAGGAAACAAGGACGCGGTAAAAATTATGAGTGTTACCGGGAAAACCGTAACTGATGCCGTCAACAATCTTCAGCAGCGTCTGAATCAGCGGATTTTCCTCGGGCATACGCGTGTGCTCGCTATCAGTGAAGACGTGGCCAGAAGAGGAATGGATGACATCATTGACAGCTTTCGGCGGGACCCTCAAATACGACGTCTGATGTGGCCTGTCGTCGTTCAAGGGAGAGCAGCCGATTTGCTGGAGATGAAACCCGGCTTGATCCAGATTCCCGTCGTGTTTTTAATGGATCTCATCGAAAATGGAACGAAAATGGGCACGATCCCTGACCAAACGATGGGCGAATACTTGATTCAGACGTCCAATGAGACCTTGCAGCCGATGCTAAACTATGTGCAGGCCTATAAGGATGACGTCAAATGGAAAGGGGTAGCTGTTTTTCGGGATCAAAAAATGGTCGGCTCGCTCAATGATATCCATACGTGGGCACTTTTGCAGCTGAGAGATGAGAAAAGGGGAGGAGATGTCATCGTACCGCTCCCGGGTAAGGGAGGAGGGTATATCTCCTTTCGTCCTCACTTCGTCAGAACGAAATTGGAAATGAAAGGATCGCATGCGACGGGACAGGATAACCATAGCGGACATGGCGTTGCGTACTTATGCGAGATACAGGGGGACATTATCGAAATGACCAAAAACGTTGAAGGGTCGCCGGAAGAGGTGATCGTGATGCTGCAGAAACTCATCAAAAAAGAAATGGAAAAACGGGCCAGGAAAATGCTTGATATCCTGCAGAAGCAGTACAACAGCGACATCCTCAAACTCGGTCTCGCCATGCGCGGCCATCATTATGCGGATTACTGGAGAAAGCATGACTGGTTCAAAGACTTCAAGCAATTCCCGATTGAGGTGAAATATACGATAAAGCTGCGGCGACTTGGCATGGAAATGCACTAAGTGAAAAGGGAGAGACCACGAAGTCCCTCCCTCTCTTCTCGATTAAATCGGACGGTCAGCCTGTTTCGGCAGATGCTCGGCAATCGTTTGCACCATTTCCTGACGGCTCGAGGCATCGCTGTTTTGCCACAGCACTTCGAACAACACGCCCAATCCCGGAAGCGTTTTTTCCTGACCGGTGGAAATGGCGTCACTGATGGTATCTTCGACGGCATTTGCGTCAGAGCCCTGCATTTTGTACATAATCGCCTGACGAAGGTTCAGAGAAGCGATGTTCATGACGGACGGACACCCCCTTTTTCGATATGGGTTGCCCCCCTAGTATTCGTCTTTCCAGGTAAGCTCATACCTGCTTTTGTAGCAGGGTAAATCCTTGTGTTATAATGCTTGGTATTCAACTATCCGAGGATGTCTTCTGCGAATGATGAGATGGGCTTTTTAACCCAACAGCAGGCAGGAATGAAGAAGGAGTGGAAGGAATGTCCAAGCAGTTCGCTATCATTGGCATGGGCAGGTTTGGATCCAGTGTAGCCCGCACCTTGTATGAAATGGAATACGAAGTGATGGGGATCGACGAGGATGAAGAGCGAATCAATGAAAATATTCAGTACGTGACCCATGCGGTTGCAGCCGATTCTACAGACGAGAGAGCGCTTCGCGAGATTGGCATCCGCAATTTTGATGTCGTCGTCGTCTCGATCGGAGCCGATATTCAGGCCAGCATCTTGACCGTGCTGATTCTAAAGGAAATGGGCGTCAAAAAGATCGTCGCCAAAGCGCAAAATGAAAGGCACGGACAGGTGCTCTACAAGGTAGGCGCGGATCGGGTCGTCTTCCCGGAGCGTGATATGGGGGTGCGAGTCGCACACAATCTGATCTCGGCCAATGTTCTTGATTTCATCGAGCTGGCTGAGGATTACAGCGTGGCGGAGGTCGTAGTGTCCTCGAAAATGGTGGGGAAAACCTTGCGCCAGCTGGACATCCGGGCACGCTATGAGGTAAACGTCATCGCAATTAAAAGCGGTGACAAGTTCAATATCGCCCCGAGTCCGGACGAGGTGATCCAGTTTGGCGACGTCCTCGTCGTGATCGGAAACAACAAGCATCTAAAAACATTTGAGGAGCAAGACTAAATGCGTCATGAAGTGATTTCGTCCGTACAAAATCCACTGGTCAAGCGATTGCACCAGCTCTTGAACCGGAAAGGGCGCGAGGAGCAGAACCGTTTTCTGGTGGAAGGCGCCCATCTCGTAGAGGAGGCGCTGAACAGCGGGGCACAGGTGGTTACCGTTCTCTACGATGAGAGTCGAGGGATTGATCCGGCATGCCTGCGGGCGTTAGACGAGCGGGGGACAGACGTACAGGTGATCGCTGTGTCTTCTGCGGTTCTTGGCAAGTTGACAGAGACAAAATCTCCGCAGGGAATTGTCGCTGAGGTGAAAATAGATTCGGAAAACTGGGCAGAATGGATAGAAAGAGCATCGGAGCGGGATTACCTGCTGCTTGTTCTCGATGAAATCCAGGACCCGGGAAATCTCGGGACGATTCTGCGCACAGCCGAAGCCGCAGGGGTGGATGGCGTCGTTCTGGGCGAGGGTAGCGTCGATCTGTACAACGGAAAAGTCGTTCGTGCTACGATGGGAGCCCTGTTCCGCCTGCCCGTTTTTCTGCGTTCCCTGCCCGAGGCAATTCAGACTTTACAACAGCAGGGGGCCAACGTACTCGTCTCCTCGCTAAAAGAAAACAGCCTCGCCTATGACGAGGCTGATTATCGCGGAAAAGCGGTAATCGTGATCGGGAATGAAGGGCGGGGAGTTTCCGAGCAGGTGGCTCGTCTTGCTGACGGCTATGTACACATTCCTTTGTACGGACGGGCTGAATCGCTCAATGCGGCTGTTGCAGCCGGCATACTGGTGTACGAGGCCCAACGGAAGAGAATCGGTCAGGCCGTCAACTGATCTTCGCCGCTTGCTTTTGCTTTTTTGCTTTGTAATCTTCCCGAGCCTGTGCCCATTGGTCTTGGGCCATGCTGAGTATGCCCGTTTCAATCGTGCGATTTCTGTATTCCAGCGTACGCGAGAAATACTGGATCGCTTCGTCATACTGCTCAACGCGTCGCTTTAATTCGCCGATCAGGTACAGGACGCGAACTTCCGACATCTCTTTTTCGCCTTGTGTATAATCAGAATGGATGAAAGATTGCTCGTATTCATTTGCGGCGATGTGGAGGAAACGTTTTTCTTCCGCTTGGTTTTCCTGGAAACGGCAGAGCCAGGCCAGACGCAAATAAAGGCCAGCTTTGACGGAATGCACCTGATCGGTCAGCTCGGCTGCGTAAATCGCCAGTTTGTAAGCGGCCAATGCTGCTTCCAGACTGCGGATCCCCCCAAATTCCTTGGGCGTCCATTTTGCGGAAATCAGCTCGCCCACCAATTTTTTTTGCGAGGGAGTCAGGTGCTGCTTGAATTGGTCGCTAAAGGCAAGACCGCAGGACGGGCAGACATTGACCGTATAGAGGATCGGGTTCAGCGATTGCTCCTTGAAGTATGTACAAAAATCACTGTCGCGCTTCAACATGGAAAGAGAGCCGCTGCGGACTCGTTTTGATGTAAAGGTGGATTGGCAATGCAGGCAAGCTATTTTCTTGTCATAGAGAGCGGAAACCTGGTCGATCATGTCTGAAGTCCCCTTCCCAAAGAGGGTATTTCGTAGGAGCCGGGCCGAATCATCATGCAACATTTGTATAATTGAAAGTTAGCTTAGGTTGCGCTATAATTTTCCTACAACTGCATTATAACGCAAAGCGATGACAGAGACTAGTACGCAGGACCTATAGTTTTTCAGGGAGGAGATGCCGTTGACTGAAAGCATCCCACACTATAGCTGCCGAATTCACTCTCGAGCTGGCCCCTGAACAGTATTTTAGGAACAAAGTAGGGGGTAACCGGGGCAACCCGTTATCATGAACGAGTGAAGCAAAGCCGTATGGAGGGCTGGAGGACCAGGATCGTGTCTCCGCAGCCGTATGGCTCTGTTTAACAAGGGTGGTACCGCGAGTAATGACTCGTCCCTTTTTGGGGCGGGTCTTTCTTTTTTTACCAAAATCAGTAAAGGAGCGATATGACGTGCAAACGCGGTTACAGGAAATGAAACAGTCTGCCCTGGCCCAGATCAGCCAGGTCGCGGATGGGGCGCAGCTACAAGAGCTGCGTGTAAAGTATCTTGGCAAAAAGGGGGAGCTGACAGAGCTCCTGAGAGGAATGGGAAGCCTGAGCCCGGAAGAGCGTCCTGTCGTAGGCCAATTGGTCAATGAGGTTCGCAGTGCATTGGAGGAAGCCTTCGCCGGCAAACAGGCAGCGCTGGAAGAGGCGCAGCTCGCAGCCAAGCTCGCCTCCCAGTCGGTGGACGTTACTCTGCCGGGACGCCCGATCCCGGCAGGTACAATGCATCCGCTCTCCCGCATCATCGAGGAGATCGAGGACATTTTCATCGGCCTTGGCTTTGACATTGCCGAGGGGCCGGAGGTAGAGCTGGATCACTTCAACTTCGAGATGCTCAATCTGCCCAAGGACCACCCGGCTCGCGACATGCAGGACTCGTTTTACGTGACGGAAGAGATTTTGATGCGGACTCATACATCGCCTGTACAGGCTCGCACGATGCTGAAAAAAGAGGGGAAAACACCCGTCAAGATTATTTGCCCGGGTAAAGTGTACCGCCGCGATGACGATGATGCGACCCACTCCCATCAATTCACGCAAATTGAAGGGCTCGTAGTCGACAAGGGAATCCGGATGAGCGATTTGAAAGGAACGCTGCTCACGTTTGCCCGTCAGATGTTCGGACCGAATCAGCAGGTCCGTCTGCGTCCCAGCTTCTTCCCGTTTACCGAGCCGAGCGCGGAAGTCGACCTGCAATGCTTCAAGTGCGGTGGAGAAGGCTGCCGCGTTTGCAAACAAACCGGCTGGATCGAAATTCTCGGCTCCGGCATGGTGCACCCGCGTGTTCTGGAGATGGCCGGCTATGATCCGCAGGAAGTCAGCGGATTCGCCTTTGGGATGGGTGTTGAGCGGATCGCCATGCTGAAATACGGCGTCGAAGACATTCGCCATTTCTATACAAATGACGTACGTTTCTTGAAACAATTTAACCGGTCCTAGAAAGGAGAGTCGAAAGAGTCATGAAGGTATCTTATCAGTGGTTATCGGAATACGTCGATCTGCATGACATCACACCTTACGAGCTGGCGGAGAAATTGACCCGCAGCGGAATCGAAGTGGATGCGGTCGAACCGTGCAATGCGGGAGTTTCCCAAGTTGTAGTCGGCTATGTAAAGGAAAAGAGCAAGCATCCGGATGCTGACCGGTTGAATGTATGCATCGTGGATGCAGGGCAGGGAGAGGATCTGCAGATCGTGTGCGGAGCTCCCAACGTCGCTCAGGGACAAAAGGTTCCCGTCGCTCTGATTGGAGCCAAGCTGCCTGGAGACCTGCATATCAAGCGCTCCAAGCTGCGCGGCGTAGAATCGCAGGGAATGATTTGCTCGGCGAAAGAATTGGGCCTCAATGACAAGCTGCTTGCCAAAGACCAGCAGGAAGGCATCATGGTCCTGCCTGAGGACGCAGAAGTAGGCATGGACGCCGTTTCCTATTTGGGCATGGACGATTACGTGCTGGAGCTGGGCTTGACGCCAAACCGCTCCGACTGTCTGAGCATGCTCGGTGTCGCCTATGAGGTGGCCGCCATTCTCGGCCGCGAAGTGATTCTTCCGGAGATTGCAGTCGTCGAAAATGGCGAAGACAATCCGGTTACAGTGGAGATTGAAGCAGAGGACGAGTGCTATCGTTACGTAGGACGCCATTTTACGAATGCCGTGATCAAAAGCTCTCCGCAATGGATGAAAAACCGTTTGATGGCAGCAGGTATCCGTCCGATCAACAACGTCGTGGACGTCACCAACTACGTTATGCTGGAGTACGGACAGCCGTTGCACGCATTTGACGCGGCGATGGTAAAAGACCGCTCCATCGTGGTCCGTCTCGCGGAAGAGGGTGAAAAACTGGTAACGCTGGACGATCAGGAGCGCGAGCTGGATAGTCAAACGCTGTTGATTGCCGATCGCGAAAAAGGACTGGCTATCGCAGGTGTCATGGGTGGAGCCAACTCTGAAATTACACCGGAAACCAAGGAAATTATCCTGGAGGCTGCCTGGTTCACGCCGCAGACAGTCCGCCGTACATCTCGCAAGCTGGGAATGCGGACAGAGGGCTGTGTCCGCTGGGAAAAGGGCGTCGACCAAGCGCGCGTGCAGGAGGCTGGAGAACGTGCAGCGTACCTCATCCAGCAGCTTTCCGGCGCTACGGTTTCCAAGGGCCAGGCTACAGCGACGGTCCGCGAGCCGAAGGCGGCCGCCGTATCGGTCACCTTGAGCAAAATCAATCAGCATCTGGGAACCGCTCTGTCCGCAGCGGATGTTACGCCAATCTTTGACCGCCTCCAGTTCCCTTATGAACAAAACGGCGAAGAATGGGCCGTTACCGTTCCGACGAGACGGGGGGATATCATGCTGCCGGAGGATCTGGTGGAGGAAGTAGCCCGCCTTTACGGGTATGACAACATTCCGACCACCCTTCCAGAAGGGATGACCACACAGGGTCAGTTGACATATGAGCAAAAAATTCGCCGGACGATCCGCCGTCATTTGATCGGAGCAGGCTTGAACGAAGCGATTTCATATGCGCTTCTCCACCCGGAAAAGGCAGAAGAGGTCGCCGGACTGCATGAGATCGCTGCCAAGCCGATCCCGCTTGCGATGCCGATGAGCGAAGAGCACAGTGTGCTTCGCATCAGCCTGATTCCAAGCCTGTTGCAGACCGTCTCCTACAACAAGAACAGACAGAATCACAATGTCTCCATTTTTGAGCTGGGACGCGTGTTCCTGAGCACGGAGGAAAAGCTGACACAGCTTCCGGAAGAGCCCCTTTACCTGGCCGGTGCACTCACTGGCCAATGGCTGCCGACGAACTGGATGGGACAGACGCAAGCGGTTGATTTTTACCTGCTGAAAGGTTTGGTGGAATCGCTGTTCGCAAGTCTTGGTATCACCGGCGTGGAATACCGCGCCCAAGCGAATCTGGCCGGGATGCATCCGGGCCGCACGGCAGAGGCATGGGTAGCTGACCGCCGTCTCGGATACTTCGGGCAGGTCCATCCTGCTACGGAAAAAGCGCATGATCTGGCTGAAACGTACGTCTTCCAGTTTGATGTGGAAGAGCTGACGAAGGCGGCTGCACCTGTGGGCCATTACAACCAGCTTCCGAAATACCCTGCTATTACGAGGGATCTGGCGCTGGTTGTCAACCGCGATCTGCCCGCGCATGCGCTGGAGTCCGTCATCCGCAAAGCAGCCGGGGATTTGCTGGAATCGCTGACGCTGTTTGATGTGTATACAGGTGAACGTATCGCAACCGACAAAAAGAGCATGGCCTTCTCCCTCGTATTCCGTCACTCTGACCGGACACTGCAGGACGAAGAGGTCCAGCAGGTGACGCAAGCCGTCGTCGAAGCGTTGCGGACAGAGACGGGTGCTGAGCTGCGGATGTAAGGAGAACTTGACGAAACCTGACATTTTCAGTAACCTAATCTGAGATACAATGGTACGGAAGTCTCAGAGCTGTTTTGGAGGAGGAAGCCTTCGTGCAAGGTGATGGTAAGAATCGGTTGACAGTAGATATATATGGTCAGCAGTATCGGCTCAGTGGAAAGGCAAGTGTGAACCATATGCGCATGGTAGCCGGATTCGTAGACGATAAAATGAATGAAATCGGAAAAGGCAACCATCGCCTGGACACGGCCAAAATTGCCGTACTTACCGCAGTAAACATCGCAGACGAATACTTCCGGTTGCGTACTGAGTACGAAGCGCTGTTGAAGATGCTTCAGGAGGATGCGAACGATCCATCATAGATGTTTGGAAAGAGGGGCTTTTTGCCTCTCTTTTCCCTATTGTCGCAAGCTTGACAATCACGAACGGAGAGGAGCGCGACTGATGAGCAAAGAAGCGTTGGTGGAGGCTGCAAGTCAGCTGACTCTGGAACAAAAGAACGAAAAGCTGGGAGAGATTCTTCGCGAGATGGGCAGTGTCCTGATCGCTTTTTCGGGCGGAGTGGACAGCACCTTTTTGCTGGCCCGCGCCGTTGAAGAATTGGGGGAGTCCGCGATTGCCGTCACAGCAGCATCGGAAACGTTCCCGACACGCGAATTTGAGGCCGCCAAGCAGCTGGCAAAGCAGCTCAAAGCCAGATTTGTCACGACTGAAATCCGCGAAATGGAAAACCCCAATTTTGTGGCAAATCCGGTCAACCGCTGCTTTTACTGCAAGGACGGATTGTATGAGCATTTAGGGGAATTGGCTGAAAAAAATGAATGGAATGCCGTTATTTGTGACGGCGCCAACATGGACGACTTGGGCGATTACCGCCCGGGGAGAGTAGCAGCCGTTCAACGGGGCGTGCGCAGTCCGCTGCAGGAAGCCGGACTTTACAAGGAAGAGCTTCGGCAGTTGTCAAAGCAAATGGGGCTGTCCACTTGGAACAAGCCGTCTTTTGCTTGCCTGTCTTCACGTGTTCCGTACGGTTCGCAGATTACACTGGAAAAAATCGATCAAATCGATCGGGCGGAGGGCTTCTTGATGAGCCTCGGTTTTCATCAGGTCAGGGTGCGCCACCACGAGACCATTGCACGAATCGAGATCAGTCCGGACGATTTTCCGCGCTTGCTGGAGCATCGGGAAAGCATTGACCGCGAGCTGCGGGCGATCGGGTTTCAGTACGTAACCCTCGATTTGTTCGGATACAAGACTGGCAGCATGAATGCCGTACTGCAAGCGGAAGTGAAACAGACCCATGGATGACTTGAGAAAAATTCTTCAAGAGCTGAAAGCAGGCACGATTGATGTCGAACATGCGCTAGAGCTTGTTCAAGGAAGCAGCCGTCTGGATTATGCGACCCTTGATCTTGATCGAAAGAAACGAACCGGTTTTCCCGAGGTCGTATACGCGGCAGGCAAAAGCGCAGAGCAACTCGTTGGAATATTTGCCCGATTGAGAGAGCACCAGGAATTGGTTCTGGCTACACGCGTCAGTGATGAGCAGGCGGAAGCGGTGCAAAAGCATTGGCCGGACGTTCGGTACGAAAGAGAGGGCAGGCTGCTGATCAGTACAAAAAGTCCGCTGAAGCCCGTCCGCGAAGGCTATGTAGCGATCGTGGCTGCCGGTACCTCCGATTGGCCAGTTGCGCAGGAAGCGGCTTGGACGGTGCGCTGCTTCGGCAGTGAAGCCAGAGTCATCGCAGACGTCGGTGTAGCGGGGATTCACCGTTTGTTTCAGCGGCTGGATGAGATTCGCGCTGCGGCTGTGATTGTCTGCATCGCAGGCATGGAGGGAGCATTGGCAAGCGTTCTGGCGGGACTCGTAGACAAACCGGTCATTGCCGTTCCCACCAGCGTCGGCTACGGAGCGAATTTTGGAGGTATGGCAGCCCTGCTGTCCATGCTGAATTCCTGTGCAAACGGCGTAGCTGTCGTCAATATTGACAATGGCTTTGGAGCCGGCTACCTGGCAGGAATGATCCACAGACAAACGGCGTCTTCATAAAACCGAAAGCAGAGCCAACCCGATGGTTGGCTCTTGCACTATACGAACTCAGGTTTCTTGTCTGTTTCCGGCGTCGCCATTGCGCAAATCCATATGTGTCTTGATCGGAATAAACAGGTCGATGATTCCGATCACGAGGGAAGCGAGCAGAGCCCCGAGGATGGTCACATAGAAGCCGGTAACGACAAATTGGGTCAGGTAAATCACGACTGCGCTTACAAGGAAACCAACAATCCCGCGATTGTATGGAGAGATGCGATCACCAAAGAATGCCTCAACTACCCATCCCAGCAGTGCGATAACTACTGCCGCAATGAGAGCGGTCCAGAAGTTGTTAACCGAAAAACCGGGTACGAGAAACCCGACGAACATCAGTACGACAGCAGCAACCACAAAACGGATAACGTGGCGTAAAATCGTCATACGTGTGATCCTCCTTTGCAGATGTTGATTCCTTCTCATTTTGGCTGATTTTAAAGGGAACTATGCCGTGGAAATCGCGTTAAATTATTCTTGCCGCAAGCTCCGTGATATAATACGAATGATTGGTTTTTTCCAAGCGATAAAGGAGGCACCACTTGTGGAACAACGGGTTTTAAAAACCTTGGAATACGAAAAGATCGTCGCGCTTTTAATGGAAAAGGCGACGTCCATATACGGGAGAGAAAAAGCGGAAGCGCTGCTGCCGTTCTTGCGGATCGAAGAAGTCCGGTCCGCGCAGCAGGCGACTAGCGAGGCAGTGACGGCGCTTCGGCTGAAGGGAAGTGTTCCGCTCGGAGGCATCCGCGACATTCGCGCACCGATTCAGCGGGCGCGTTTGAATGCCATGCTCGCTCCCATGGAATTGTTGGACATAGCAGGAACGATCGGCGCTGGACGCCGTTTGCGCCATTTCCTGCTCGACCTTTGTGAAAATGAGCCGCTCCCGATGCTGCAGTTCCAGGCAGAACGGATTGAAGGGCTGCGCGAGATGGAGACGGAAATCAGGCGCTGTATCGATGACGACGGTGCGGTGGTTGACAGTGCGAGTCCGGAGCTTCGCCAGGTTCGGCAGGAAATCCGCCAATTGGAAGCACGCGTCAGAGAAAAGCTGGACCAGATGACGAGATCAAGCTCCTACCAAAAGATGCTGATGGAAAATATCGTGACAATTCGCGGCGACCGTTTTGTCATTCCGGTCAAACAGGAATATCGCCATGTATTTGGCGGGATTGTGCACGATCAATCGGCATCGGGCGCTACCTTGTTCATCGAGCCGGAAGCAGTCGTGACGATGAACAACAAGCTTCGCGAGCTTCGTCTTCGCGAGGAGCGGGAGGTAGAGCGCATCCTCTATACGCTGACAGAGCTTGTTGCGCAGTCCGTAGAGGAACTGAAGGAAAATATTGATGCATTGGCCGAGCTCGACTTTATGTTTGCCAAGGCTCAGCTCGCTGGAGCGATGAAGGCTGTATGCCCGAAACTCAATGACCGTGGGTACCTGCGCCTGAAAAAGGCCCGCCATCCGTTGATTCCCCATAATGCCGTCGTACCGGTTGATGTGGAGCTGGGCGGAGCTTACAGCGCAATTGTAGTGACTGGTCCCAATACAGGCGGGAAAACGGTATCGCTAAAGACAGTCGGACTTTTGTCGATCATGGCGATGGCAGGATTGCATATTCCTGCGGAGGAAGAGAGCGAGGTTACCGTATTCTCGTCTGTTTTCGCCGACATAGGAGACGAACAGTCAATCGAGCAGAGCCTCTCGACTTTCTCCAGTCACATGAAGAATATTATTCACATTCTCGCTTCGATGGATGAGCGGAGTCTTGTGTTATTTGACGAGCTGGGTGCAGGAACGGACCCGACCGAGGGTGCAGCTTTGGCGATGTCGATTATCGATCACGTCATCCAACGCGGAGCCCGGCTGATCGCCACTACGCACTACAGCGAGCTGAAGGCGTACGCCTATGACAGACCGGGCGTGATCAATGCGAGCGTTGAGTTTGATGTGGAGACGCTCAGGCCGACCTACAGACTTCTCATCGGTGTCCCGGGACGGTCGAACGCGTTTGCGATTGCCAAGCGGCTCGGCTTGCCAGAGGAAATCATCGAAATTGCCAAAGGCTCGATCAGCGAAGAGGACAATCAGGTCGAGAGCATGATCGCCTCCCTGGAGCGAAACCGCAAAACGGCTGAAGCGGAAAGGGAGACTGCCGAAGAGCTGCGGCGCGAAGCCGAACGTCTGCGCCAGCAGCTTGAAGAAGAGCGGGCTCGCTTCGCCGAAGAGAAGAACAAACGGCTGGAGGAAGCGGAGGAAGAAGCACGCATCGCCGTTCAACTGGCAAAAGAGGAAGCCGAAGCCGTTATCCGCGAGCTGCGGAGCATGATGAAGGAAGGCGTCGAAATTAAAGAGCACCGTTTGATCGAGGCGAAAAAACGGCTGGGCAGCGCCGTCATGGAGCTTGAGAAGGAAAAGGTGAAAAAACCGGCAAAAGCGGTACGGGCCACGCAGGTCAAAGTCGGCGACGAAGTCATGGTAACAAGCTTTGGGCAAAAGGGAACTGTGTTGGAAAAGGTCGGGGGAGACGAGTTCCTCGTCCAGATCGGCATTATGAAAATGAAGGTCAAGCGGGACGACATGAACGTCCTCAATTCCATCAAAGCCCCTCAGCAAGCCGTGGAGTACACCGCTGTAAAGCGAAGCAAAGGCACTGCCAAGCTGGACCTCGACCTGCGTGGATACAATGTCGAGGACGGGATTCGGGAAATCGACCAGTTTCTGGACGAAGCGCTCTTGGCCGGCTTCCACTCTGTATCGATTATCCATGGACACGGCACAGGGATGCTGCGAAAAGGGGTGCACGAGTATTTGCGCCAGCACCGCAATGTGAAATCGTTTCGCTTAGGCGGTCAGGGGGAGGGCGGCGTCGGAGCAACGATCGTCGAGCTGAGATAACCGGATGACGGGTTGAACGTCGGCTCTAGCCTGTCCTGATTTTCTTTTGTGCAGGGAGGTTCTGGATGGAACAGTTGTTACACAATCAGTATTTGGGGACGTTTGCCTACTATACCGTTACCGGGCTTGCGATGATCGTTTTTCTTTCCTTGTTTGAGCTTGTGACCCGGTATCAGGTGTGGCAGGAATTAAAACGGGGGAACCTCGCTGTCGCCATGGCTACTGGAGGAAAGATGTTCGGGATTGCCAATATTTTCAGCTATTCGATCCAGCACCATGACTCCATCGGGCAAGCGCTGATTTGGGGAACTTTCGGTTTTTTTCTCTTGCTGGGCAGCTATTTTATTTTTGAATTTATGACTCCAAGCTTCAATGTAGATGAAGAGATCGGCAATGACAACCGGGCGATCGGTTTTATTGCGATGGTGCTTTCTGTCGGTTTTTCCTTTGTTATCGGTGCCAGTTTGACGAGATAACGGGAGGCGAGAAGAATGGATCAGTCAGGGTGTGTGACAGTTACCGTCGTTCAGGGAGAAGAGCGCAGCCATCTGTCAGTGAGGACTGGGGGAAATTTGCTGTTGGCCATGGTGCGGGAGCGTTTTCCGGTAGATTTTGCTTGTACTACGGGAAAGTGCGCCACTTGCCGATTGCGAATGGAAATTCCCCCTGGTTCAGCAAGCGAACCCTCTCCTACAGAGCGGTATCGTTTGGGAGCGGACTTTGCAGCCGGACTGAGGCTGAGCTGTCAAGTGTATGTCACAGGCCCGCTGACCGTCTATTTGCCCACGAATGGCTAGGGACGTTTCCCGTTGAACCATTTGCCGATGGAGAGTATAATTAGACTTTGGCAGAATGTAACGAGTTAGGGAAGAGGAGGCATGGCCTTGGAAACGCTGTACAAGGTCCTCATCGCATTATGTGTAGTGTTTATTGCGGCAGGGGTTTATTATCTGTCGTAGGCAATGCACTCAACCTATAACCAGAGAATATGAAAGAGGAGATACTCAATGACTCAGCCAGTACGCGTTGCTGTTGTCGGATTAGGGTTTGTCGGACTGCCGCTTGCGCTCACTTACGCCCTGAAAGGGGCACATGTCGTCGGTGTGGACGTCGTACCGCATGTAGTAGATGAGATTAACAAAGGGCATTCCCATCACCTGGAATCCTACCAAGGCAAAACTTTGGCGGAGATTCTGCGGGAGCAAATCGCCGCTGGCCGCTTTCGTGCGACCACTTCCTATGAAGAAGCTGCAGCCGAGGTTACGAATTATATCGTGACGGTTGGACTGCCGGTCTTCAATGGTGATCCTGACCTGGGACCGCTCAAAAACTGTGCGGAAACGCTCGGGAAAGTGTTGAAGAAGGGCGATTCGGTGATGATCCGAAGCACGGTCGTTCCGGGGACGACAGAAGAAGTGATCAAACCGATCCTGGAAGAAGCAAGCGGACTTCAAGCCGGAACGGATTTTTACCTGACATACTGCTCCGAACGCATTGCCGAAGGACGAGCTTTCGAGGAGTTCATTCATATGCCTCTGGTCCTCGGCGGGATCAACCCGGAGAGTGCAGAGAAGGGGAAACAGCTGCTTTCCGTGATCAGTGAAACGGAAATCACTATTTCTGATATTCGTGTGATTGAAACGGCGAAAGTCATTGAAAATATTCAGCGTGACGTGAACATCGCGATGGTTCAGGAATTTGCCCGTTTTGCCGAGTCTTTCGGGATCGACACGTTTGAGCTGATTCGCATCGCGAACACGCACAAGCGCGTGAACCTGCTGACACCGGGACCTGGAGTGGGCGGCTTCTGCCTTCCAAACGCCCTGTACTACCTGCAGCCGAAAGCGAGAGAGCTGGGTGTTCCGCTCCCGCTCTTGCAGTTGGCCCGCACGACAAACGACAGTGTGCCTGGCGTTTTGGTGGACATGCTGGATAAAGCGCTGCAGAATGCCGGCAAAACATTGGCAGGAAGCCGTGTGACTGTGTTTGGACTGGCGATGAAGGACTTTTCCAACGATGACCGGGTAAGTCCGGTCCATGATCTGATTGCTGCATTGAAGGCCAAAGGAGTCGACGTTCGCTCCTACGACCCGGCCGTACCAAACCGCTACGACCACAAGAAAGAGAGGGTCGAAGAAGCTGTTCGCGGAGCAGACGCCATCATGCTGACGGCTATCCAGAAGGAATTTGCCGAGCTGGATTGGGACAAAGTGATCAGTCTGATGAGTTCGTCTCCTGTTTTGTTTGATACCAAAAACCGCATCCCGCGCTCGCTTGACGAGCAGGTGACTGTAGTCCGAATCTAACCGAAGAAAGGTTCGGGTTTGCATGAAAAAGGCTCCGCCGGTTTCCAGCCGGCAGGAGCCTTTTTCATATCGAAGGTACTTGATAAGCCAAACTGGTTAGAAAAATTCTGCGCCAGATGCGAGATTGATCATAGCCCGCATCGTTTTGTAAAGGTCGTGCTGATCTTGCGGCGTGTAGGAAACGATCCCTTTTTCCGCATCGTAGCGTGCGCCTGGCACAATCGCCGCCATTTCGGCTTGTCCGGTATGCGAAAATTCAATCGAGAGCTCAAGCGGTTGAGCGAATTCCACGGGCTTTACTTGTGCTACTCGGGAAAGAGCCCGCTTGGTCTGGCGTTTTAATTCCGCTGTGGCCTCGTCACGGGAGAGGCAGAGAGCAGAGGTGCGGGAAACTGCTGTTTTTACGATAGCCGTACTGATTTCCGGGATGAGCTGTTTGGCTTCCTTTGCAATCAAGTCATCGCCGGAAACAAGACAGACCGGAACGCCATACATACCGGCATAGACGGCGTTGAAGCCAAACTCTCCTACGACCTGTCCGTTGATGTACATGTTGCGAACAACCCCGGACATCGTGTGGCTGAGTACGCCCGGGACGCCCTGACGTGTGTGGTAGCCGATGAAAAAAGCGGCGTCAAAGCTCTGGTCCAGGCCCTGCATCATGGAGTAATCGCGTGGTGAGCCGGCCAAAAGCTTCGCTTCGGGATGCAGCGACTCCCAGAGGATGTTATTCATCGTATTGTGGCTGTCGGCTACAACGATCTCTGTAGCTCCCCACTCCAGCGCTGCTTCGATCACTGCATTGGCGTCTTCGGTCATGAATTGACGGCCTCGTGCATAGTTCATGCCTGAGTCTGGATTGATATAAGATGTGTCGACAATACCGGAGATTCCTTCCATGTCTACGGAAAGAAACAGTTTCATAGCCATTCGCCGTCCTTTCTAGCAATTCTGAATCATTCTTTCTTATCAAAACAGATTGTTTCCATACAGGCAACAGAAAAATGGAAAAACGTTGCAAACAGTTGGAGCAAAAGCGAATGGTAAAAGCAAGAAGGGAATGCTCGACACAAAAAACAGCAAGGGAATGCAGAACGGAAGTAAGAAGCGAATGCAAGGAACGAATGCACATGGCCAAAAAGCGAATGCACAGGCCCAAAACCGAAGTCAACGAAAAAAGCACGGGGCCCGCTAAAGCCAACGCCGTGCTTTTATCTGTAAATCGCATGGTTTTTTTGCCATAATCCCAGTGTTGCTTTGCTCGGCTGCCAGCAGCGTTTATGAAAGCAGACGACGGTACAGAGCCAGTGTTTGTTCAGCCATGTGCTGGATTGTAAAGGTCTGCTCCACTAAAGTCAGGGCATTGTGGACGAGCCGCTCCCGCAAATCCGGCGATTGCAAAATGGTTTTCATCGCTTCGGTCAATCCTGCCACGTCACCGGGCGATACGGCAAGACCGGTTTGTTTGTGTGTAACAAATTCTTTGACTCCGCCGACGTGGCTGGCTACGACAGGCACTTCAGAGGCCATCGCTTCGATGATCGTATACCCCAGTCCCTCGTACAAGGAAGAATGGACAAAGGCGTCACATGCATGCAGACACGCCGGGATATCCTGGCGGAACCCGCCGAAGCGGACCCTTTCTTCCAGACCGTGCTCACGAACTTTCGCCTCCAGGACGGCACGTTCCGGACCGTCTCCGACAAGGACCAGATAAGGGATCGGACCTTCCTGCATCTCCCTCGCCAATTGAGCAAATGCATCCACCAGAAGCGGGAGTCCTTTCACAGGCACAAATCTCGCGACCGTCCCGAACAAAAAGGCATCGGCTGGAATTCCCCATTCTGCTCGAAGGGAGGCCCGGTCTGACGCACGCAGATGTGTCTGTCTGTATGGAGAAAGGTCTGTTCCGTTGTAAATGACGCTGATTTGCTCTCGTGGAACGCCGTCCTTGTGCAAAATCTCCGCAATCGCCTCGCTGATCGCGATGTAGTGACGGTTCCATCGACGTGTACCTCGTTCCATCAAGGATACGAGCGCATAGGCCAGCGGATGGGCGTAGTCATAGCGAAGCGAGCTGTGTACGGTCGTCAGCAGTGTCGCTCCGCTTCCCCGGGAGGCCAGTCTGGAAAAGAAGTTGGCTTTTACGCCATGTGTATGTATGAGATGTGGCCCAAAGGAACGAAATACCTCTCGCAACGCCTGTAGAAGCCGTACGTCAAAACGCCCGAATCGGTCCAGGGCAATGACAGGCACACCTGCTTTGCGCAACTCGCTGGCAAACAGGGAGTCGTAAAAGCAGACGACGGCCGTCTCCACTTCATCCGCAGGAAGAGAAGACAATAAATTGAGGATATGCTGTTCCGCTCCGCCAAACTCTCCTCCGCCGATAACATGGAGGACTCGCAGTTTATTCATGACAACTCCACCCGAACCTTCGTAAAAAAAAGCTTCTCACCGAAGCTCTCTCGTATCAAAAACAGGAAAAATCCCGATCGTCCAATAAAAACAAAACCATTCTCACTATAGCAGATGACTGGTTTATTCGCAATAACACGGGACTTGTGGTATCTTGATGAAGGAGAAAAACGACGATACAAGGAAGGTTTGCTGATGAAAACTCACAGCGTGCTGCTCATATGCTATTATTTTCCGCCCATTGGCGGCGGAGGGGTGCCGCGGCCGTTAAAAATGGCGAAATACCTCGGAGAGTTCGGCTGGAATGTACATGTGCTGACAGTCGATCCCGTTTACCATGCGACATTGGACCCGTCCCTGCTGGCTCAACTTCCGGATGATGTGAAGATTCATCGGGCGAAGGAGTTGCAGATCTTGCCGCGAAGAGGCGGGGGAGCTTCTGCGGGACAGAAAGGTGCAGCAAAGGCGGCTGCGAGCACGGAACCGGCGGTGGTTCGAACCAGTCTGAAGAGCAAACTAAGGCAAGGCATTGTACAAATGTTGAAACAAGTAAAACCGTACCTGTTGATCCCTGACGACCAGATTTTGTGGCTCCCGCAGGCACTCAAGCTGGGCCGTGAGATTATGCGCCGGGAAAAAATAGACGCGATATTTTCGACGTCGGGCCCGGTGACCAATCATTTGATTGCCCAGAGGCTGGCCGAGGAGTTTGGATGCAAGTGGGTCGCCGATTTCCGCGATCCGTGGACACAAAATATGCATACCTCGGGAATCGCCTGGAGAGAGCGCCTGGAAGAGCGGATGGAAGAGAAGGTTATGGCAAGGGCGGATGCGATTACAACTGTGACAGCGACATTTGCCCAAAACTTCAAGGCAAAGCATGGACACCGTATACGGCGGATGGAGCTCATCTATAACGGGTTTGACCAGGCCGATTTTGAGGGATTGGTTCCACAGCATACCGTACCAGGGAAGTTTCATGCCGTTTATGCGGGCATTTTGTACCAGAAGCGAAATCCGCGCCTTTTGCTGAAAGCGATCCACGAGCTGATTGAGGAAGGGCAGGTTGACCGAAAAGACCTTTTGCTCAGTTTTGCCGGCGTATTCGACTATCCGGGTTATTCGGAAAATCGGGATTGCGTGGAAGCGTTGGGCCTCGGCGATATTGTCCGGGTATTGGGGAATCTGCCGCATAAAGAGGCGCTTGGTCTCATGAAAGGGGCGGACGCCCTTTTGCTCATCGGCGATGTCTCGCCCGATGCCGGAGCGTACATCCCGGGCAAGCTGTATGAATACATGGGAATCGGCAAGTCGATCCTGGCTCTGAACAAAGCCGGAGAAGCTACCGGAATCATCGAAACGTTCCACTTGGGACAAGTTGCCGACCCGGAGGACAAGGATGCGATGAAACAGGCATACCTCAAGCTGTATCAGGCATGGAAGGAACAAGGTGAGATCGATGCGGCTGACCGTGGCGTGGAGTTTGCCGAACGGGTCAAGCCTTACGAGAGACGCGAGCAAGCACGTCAACTGGCGCAGTTAATGAGTGAGCTGCTGGCCAAGTGACAAACAAGGATAGGATAAGACAAAATAAAATGACAGCCCCGTCCGACAACCTGGCGGGGCTGTACATCTTAAGAATTGACCGTTGCAGGGAAATCGTGGTATGTATGTTGTGCGTCCTTTGCTTTGTGCAGGGAGCGGTTACGGGAGAGTGAGTGAAAACGAGCATATGATGGCAATTCAAGCATTAAGGGCTTATAACTTTTTCTATTTTTCGCTGTTGTCCATATTTATATCGTTTCTGCCGGTATATCTCGCATTTCGCGGCGTAAGTCCTGCGCAAATCGGAATATTGATCGGCATGGGATCGTTCATCGGAATATTGTCGCAACCATTTTGGGGCATGGTCAGCGACAGGCGCAAGACGATAAAAAGGGTGATCCTCGTAACGCTGGGCTTGTCTCTCGTCGTGGGATTCACCCTGCTCCAGTCTTCACAGCTGTGGCTGCTGTTTGTTTTGGTGGGAGCGATGTATTTCTTTATGCTTCCGACCGATCCGCTGACGGAGAGCTTGAATTACCGCGTAGCTGAGCAGCACGGCATCCACTTTGGATCGGTCAGGACCTTCGGCGCGATCGGGTATGCCTCTGCCTCGCTGATCATCGGTTTTACCGTGGACAGAATCGGGATGGAGAACCTTTTTTGGGTATACGCCGCGTATGGAGGGCTTGCCTATCTCCTGTGTCTCGTTGTTCCCGATGCACCTGTCAGCGGCAAGCGGCTTTCAGTGGCCGATCTTCGCCGGTTTCTCACCTATCCGGCGACTCTGCGCTTCTTTCTCCTGGTCCTGCTTGCGGCCATTCCTCATCGTACGAATGACAGCTTTCTCGGCGTATATGTACAGAGCTTGGGCGGAAATACGGGCATGGTAGGCTTGGCCTGGTTTGTGGCAGCGATCAGCGAGGTGGCCTTCTTCGCGCTGAGTCCGCGCCTGCTGCGAAACGGAAACGAGATCAAGATGATCACTCTGGCATCGGCCATCTACGCCATCCGGTATTTTCTTTGTGCAGCTTTCTCAGGCCCGATGCTGGTGGTGTTTCTCCAGCTTATGCAAGGGATCACATTTGTCATTTTTTACACCGCCAGCATTCAGTACTTGTACCGGATTATCCCGGAGGAATGGAAGGCGACAGGACAGACGGTGCTTGCCGTTATTTTCTTCGGCATTTCCGGCATCATCGGGTCGTTTGGAGGCGGCTGGGTCTTTCAGCATTGGGGCGGAGCTGCGCTGTATCAGGTGATGGCGGTTTGCTCGGTGTTGGGTTGCTTGTATAGCGTGATGCTTTGGAAGAGACAACCGAGCGAGGGCACCCAATAGCTATGGGGCTGTGGGCAAAAATGATGATCCGAAAGAGCGAGTGCAGTCATTCTCATCGGTGCAGAAATAAATAGAGAGGCCGTGGCCCAAGCAGATATCTGCCTGGCCGCGGCCTCTTCCTTTAAGATGAAACGCTGATTTTCTTCCCGTGCGTTAATAGAGCAAGTACTTCTCGACTTCTTCTGGATCCTTAATTTCGATTCCAGAGTCATTGTATTTGAACATCTGGAAGAAGATTTGCTGGTCCATCGTGCCGCCTTCGGGCATCGGCAGGATGATCCAGGTTTCGTACTGATGGAGCAGGCGGTCATCCTTGCCGATCCAGAACGTCGTTTTAATGGTTGATTCCTTCAAAATATAGTCCAGGTCGGGCCGATCTCCCAACTGCTTTTTCAAAGACTCAAAGAGCGGACTGTTGCTCTTTTCCAGCCACTCAGCTCCGGTTATCTTCAGCTGGAAGGGTACGCAGACGGTTCCGTACACCTTGTCGTCATTGAGCTGCACGGCTTGATCCAGGAACGGGAGCCAGTCGTCAAAGCCTTTGAGTACATCAAACTCGAGAGGCGTCTCCCGCGCCGTCATCCAGGCGTCTTTGACGCGAACATAGTTCTTGTCTCCGATGCGGTAGTACTGGTAGTCCTGACGGGCGATCCGGGCGTCCACGTTGTAACCGTCAGGGTTGCGGACAGCGCCGTTAAACATGCTGGTTGTCGTGCGGGCCATGATGTAGTTGATCACGTGTCCCTTGTACCAATATTTCTGTGCATTCGGATCGGTTTTTCCTTTTTCCAGCGCTGTCTGAAGCCATTCAGTCGCAGATTCCGTCTGTGCGGGAGTACTGTCCGTAGCCCCGTAATTGGTCAGCGCGAACGACTTTGGACCCGACTCATAGGTGCAGCCTGTCAACAGCGAAGCGGAAACGAGAGCAGACAGAGCAAGCAGCGCGGTGGTCCGTTTACGCATGGCGAACCCTCCTTACGATCCCGTATCCAATCAATCCGATGAACAAGAGACTGACGAGCGGAACGACTGGTACATTGTGGCGTTTGAATACGAGAATGCGGTGCTGGTCATAGATGGAAGCAACGATCTCGTTCGATTGGTCACCGTCGATGTCGCCGATTTGAATGTTGAGCAGAGGCATGTAAATGCGCCAGTTATGCTCCAATCCTTCCGGTGTATAGGTATAACCGGACAGATAGCGGGTCTTGTTCATGCTGACCCAGCTTTTCGCTTGAGCGATGAGCTCCGGTTGGTCTTCATTGCCCACTTTGGCATAGTTGGTAAAGCTGAAGCTTTCGTCGCCTTCCTGACTCGACCACAAAACGTCCCATTTTCCATCAGGCATCGCTTTCAGGATGTAAGACGGCTTGTTGCCGATCAGCAATTCATCCGCACCGTCATTGTCCACATCGGCCGGAATGAATCGGGCAGTCGCCAGTGCAGTCTCCTTGCGAGTCAATGTGTATGCTTCGACAGTCGTACCATCCGGCTCTACAGCCAATACACTCATGTGTTCGCCCATGATCATGAGACCCTCGCGTCCGTCCGGCAGCTTCATCGTGTCGAGAATTCTCGTTGCTTTCGTCGTAGCGGCAAAAGGCTTGCCTTCGTACGTACCGCTCAGCAAACCCTCACGGATGCTGAGATCCTTGAACTTCGTTCCCAAAGAGAGTCTGCCATCCATATTGCCGTTATTTTCGGCCAGCTTGTCCCCGATGTTTTGCAGGTCCAGCAAGAGGGCACGATACGGGGCGGTGCCGATCTGCAGCATGCCTTCCGCAAAGGATTGACGCTGAACATTTGGCACCAGCTGGTCATCTTTCATCGTATAGTACGGGAATCCCGGAAAATCTGATGGCAGTTTTTCTTTAACAGCTGTCAATGTTTCGGCCGGAATCTGATCATTTGGCATCCGAACCAGCTTGCCGTCCTGCCACTTCATCACGTACAGAGAGAGCGGCTCAGCCTGCAGGTGAAGCAGTTTGTCAGCCAGCGCCTTTTTCTCTTCCTCTGTCTCCGGTTTCGGCGCTTCTTCATCCGGGAGAGGAAGCTCATCGGCATTGCCGTACGTAATAATTTCCTGCTTGCCGTCGCCGTCTACGTCATGAAGGGCGATCGGGAAATAATCGACCCAGCTTCCGTTGTACAGGCGATCAGACTCGTATTTCACCGTAAAGTGACTGAGTGCGTACAGGTTATCGCGATAAAACGTCGTGTTTGCAATGACGGCGATCAGCACGAGTGCGCCGACGGCTTTCCAGCTCAGGCGTCCGTACCACTTCGCCAAAGCGGCAACCACGATGATCGCAACGGCGCCGCCAACGATGACTGCGACCATCGATTTGACATCAAGCTGGGTCAATGACCGATCCAGGAGCAGAAAGCCCAGCGAAAAGACGACAATCTGCCTGCGCTCGTCCGGATGCGGCAAATAGTAGCAGAGGGCGAGCAGCGGCAACAATATAACCAATGCGATCCAGGACAAGTCGAGGAACGCCGGCTTCACCAAAATATGATAGATCAGGAACAGGGCGATGGCGTACAAGGCCCAGTTCACTGCAGACAAAGCTCCATTTCGTTTCATGGGCGTAAGCTCACCACCTTTTCTCGTTCGTTTGATCGGCGTACAGCGCTACCAGGAAGCCGCCAAACAGCCAGAAGTAGAGTGACATGAACGGCACTTCGAAAATATTCTCCACGGTATTGTGGAGTACGACTGCGACAAGGCCTCCGAACAGTCCCAGGACCATGAAAAACTCAGGCTTGTTGACCAGGGAGCGGACCACGCGAGCCGCGTAGCGGAGGATCATGACGATCAGGCCGATCAGCATGCCGACCCCGATCAGGCCAAGCTCCGCAATGCTCTTGAACAAATAGCTGTCCGTGTAAATCGTTCCGAAGTGACGTGACCCGACGGCACCGCCATGGTGACCCAGACCGACGCCAAACAATGGTTCCAGCCTCATTTTGTCGTAGGCATCAACCCAACGCTTGAGTCGTCCGGCCTGTGCACTAGCTTCCATGTACTCCGGAGTAAACAGCGTGAAAATCCGGTTTTTGATCGTTCCGACGAGCGGTACGGATTCAGGCACCACGAAATAGAGAGCGAGAACTCCGACGATTCCGGCAAGGACCAGATAGCCAGCCCAGCGCTTCTTCCAAATGTAAAAGCAGGCAAACAGCGCGGCGGCCAGAGCGATCCACGCACCCCGCGATCCGGTCAGGACCAGCGCCAAAAGCGAAGACAGGGCGACGACGATCCAGAGCAGCCGTTCTTTTCCATTATCTACATACAGGGCAAGTCCGACAGAAATAGGTGCGATCAAGGCCATGTAACTGCCGAGAACGTTCGGGCTGGTGACGAATGAAAAGGCCCGGGTTGTGGTCGACTCGCCCTCCTGGACCCAGCCCATCGGCGTTTCCACACCCAATATCACCTGGGCGATCCCGTACAAACCTGTGATAAAACCGATCAGCGACAAAACCTTCAGCATATTGGCCATCTGCTGTCTGTCCGCCAGCAGATAAAAACCAATGAAAAAGGCGATCATGTACTGATAGACGGCGCGAAAGCCCTCGACACTCGCATCCCAGTTGGTCATATCGGTTACCATCAGGGCGATGCCAAAGACGATGAACGCGATAAACGGGTGCTTGATGGATGGCAGCTTGCGTGCGCCTTTGAAATAGGCGGCAAACGCAAACAGCAGGAGGACGATCAGTAGCCCCTCATCCCATAGCGATGATACGACAGGTATCGGCAAGAACTTGCGCAAGACGTAATCGATAAGGGGATAGGCCATAAGCAAAGACAACCACGTAATAGGGCGGCTCCCCCACTTCAACACAGTCTCTCTCATTTGTTTTTAAATCCTCCTACATTGGATTAACTCATCCATTATAATGAATTGACGTTCGTTGTCGCAAGGCGGCGGGGAAAGAGATTGGTAGGATTGAGAGAAATGCGATATGATAGCAGGTGTATTTGCCTGTTGCAGATGTATTTGGTCGCAGAGATGGGAGAATCGATTTTATGAGTTTGCTAAAAACAGCCTCGATGATTATCGTGCTGACATTGGTCGGCAGGCTTCTGGGCTTCTTTCGCAGCATTTACGTAAACAGCCTGTATGGAACGGATAAACTTACCGACGCCTTCAACACGGCGGCAACGATTCCGCTTGCCTTGTTTCTGGTCATACCTGGCGCGATTAACGCCGTACTCATCCCGACGATGCGGGGGATGCTGGAAAAAGAGGAGCGAACCGGTGAGCTTTACCACAAAATGCTGACGATTGTACTCGTCGTATTCACGCTGATCGCGGTGCTCGGCATTTTGTTTGCGGAGCCGATCGCGATGCTGCTGGGAACAAAAGGCGACACCCTGGCGCTCACGGCGGAAATGCTTCGCTGGATGTGGCCGTCGGCGATCTTTATCGGGCTGACGGGATTGTGGTCCAGCGTAAGCAACGCACACCAGCATTTTTTTACGCCGACGGTTTCCGCCGTAGCGAACGGAGCCGTGGTGATCGTGGGGATGTACTTGCTGGTGCCGCATTACGGCCCGGTAGGCCTTGCAATCGCGACGACACTCGGTTATCTCGCTGCCATGCTGCCGATGCTCGTCACGCTTAAGCAATTTGATTACAGTCACCGGCTCGCCTTTCACTGGAGAGAAGACCGCGCTTTGCGGGACATGGGCGAGCGCGTCATTCCGATCCTGATCGGGGCCGTTGTGGCCCAGGCGACTACGTTCCTGGAAAGAGGCTTTGCCAACGGCCTGGAAGGGGGCAAGCTCAGTGCGCTTGCCAACGCCAATCAGCTCGTCCAAATGCCGATGGCGATTTTCGTCGGCGCTTTTACACTGCCGCTGTTTCCGCTGCTTGCAAGCTTTGTGAAGCGGGGGGAGATGGACCAGATGAAAAGCACCCTGCAGAAGGGGCTGGCCTACCTGCTCATCCTGCTTTTGCCCGTCAGCGTCGGCTTTATTGTCTACGCCGAGCCGATTATCAGGCTGGCCTTTGAGAGAGGCGCTTTTGACGAGCGTTCCGTCATGCTGACGGCCTGGGCGCTCCCTTTCTACGGATTGGCTCTGTACGGACTGGCTGCCCGGGACCTGATCACGAGGGCGTTCTACGCTTTGGAAAATACGCGGACACCAGTGCTCATCGGCGTGGTCGGGATCGGCGTGTACGCCGTCGCCAACTACTTGCTGATTCCTGTGCTGGATCACGGAGGAATTGCCCTGGGAACGGCCATTTCCGCATTCAGCCAAGCGATTTTGCTGTTCATTTTGTTGTGGCGCAGGATCGGCGTTCTGGTACAGAAAAGCTTCCTGCTGACTGTCTTGAAAACGCTGGCTGGCTGCGTGGTCATGGCAGCAGTCTTGATCGGTGTGGACCCCTGGCTGTCAGCTATGCCGCTCTGGCTCTACATGCTGACAGGAATTGGCGGCGCTGTAGTCGTGTACTTTGCCGTCCTGACCATCCTGAGGGAGCCGCTCGTCTCGGAGTTGCTGCAGAAGGTCTTGAAAAGGCGGTCTACTCCGGCCGGGGGGACACAGTAAGCGGGCATTCCCGGATGGCGTATCTGGTTTTGCCAGACGGCGTTGGAGGGATGTGCTTCACGTATTCTAATCGGATACTGGCGTCACCCAAGGCAGAGCGTATGCCTTGGAGAACTTTTTCTTCGTCATCAGCCCGAAACCGCTCAGGGTGCTTGACCAGACGGAGCGTCAATCGGTCAGGCTCGTGCTGGACGAGCTGAAACGTCCGGAAGCTCTCCATATTGCGGATGATGTGATTGATAAAATGGCCGTGGACAAAGGAGCCCCGCATGGAAACGAACATATCGTCGACCCGGCCGTCGATTTCCTGAAGCACAGGATAATTGATGCCGCATGTGCAATTCTGTGACGAGAGTGCGAGCATATCGCCCAGTTGATAGCGCAGGCGCGGGCATTACGCGATTGTGCAGGTCGGTCACCAGCAGCACGCCGATTTCCCCGACGGGCAAAGGCTCTCCGGCAACAGGGTCGACGACTTCCAGATAGCAGTTTTCGCTGAACGCATGCATGCTGCCAGCCGGACACTGGTAGGCGATGATCCCGCCGTCTCTCGCGCCGTATTCATTGACGACGGGAGCTTCAAATGCTTCTGTGATCACTGCGCGCTGGTGATCATGCAGCGTTTCTGCGGTAGAGACGACCGCCTTGAGGGGAAACCCCAGCCTGAGCCCGGCTTGCAGCATGAGTTCGGCGAACAAGGCAAGAGCGGAAGCGTAACCGTAAAGGTAGACGGGACGAAAGCGGCGGATTGTCCTCACATGCTCTTCGATTCGGGATTGGTCCAAATCGTAGGCGGGGATCATCAGCCTGTTTTTCAGCCAGCGCTCCTTTAGCTGGTAGCGGCGGGCGTCCTGGCGGTTCAGCTCGATCGGCGAGCCCCAGATCATCACGGAAGGGTCGCCGATCCGGATGCCGTACCATGACAATCCGAGCCAACGGGCAGCCTCGTAGCGTTCCACCGTAGGCCGGTCGAGGAAAAAACGGGTCGGCTCCCCGGTCGAGCCTCCTGTCCGGTTGGGGATCAGCTCACCCGGGTTGGCCCCTATCGTCAAATAACGGTCGGCCTGCTCCCGAAAACGGCTCTTCTCAAGCTGGGGTAGCCGCTGCAGGAATCGGGCTGGCTCCTCGCTATTCCCTGCCGCATGCCATTCCTCGGCAAACTCGGTATAGGCAGGGACGTGATGAACAGCGTGTTCCAGAAGCCGGCTCAGCTTGGCCGACTGGCGAGACTTTAGGTTTTCAACGGAGAGGGCTTGCGCCTCGCGCAGGTCATGCATATAGACACGTGTTCGATTTTGCTTGAAACGCTCCATTAGCGGCCATTGAACGTTTCGAATCAAAGAACCGGTCAGGGGCATAGGAAATCCTCCTTTTTCGGCAGATAATTCAAAGTTGTGCCTTGGTTTCTATTCCCTCAGTATTCCTGCCGAATTGGGACCCTATACCTGTTTGCCACTAGAGCCGATTGATAGTACGATAGAGAGTGGATTTCAACCTTTACCACGTTTGTACAAGGAGCTTCCCATGGTGAAAAATAGTTTTCTCGCCGGCGCCTTTATTTTGGCGATGGCGGGGATTTTGTCAAAAGTAATCGGCATGTTTTACCGCATCCCCTTGCAGGAGATCGTGGGAGACAACGGCCTCGGGCTTTATCAGGAGGTTTATCCGCTCTATTTGACCTTCCTGATCTTAGCCACCGCCGGCGTCCCTGTCGCTTTGTCCCGTGTGATCGCCGAAGCGCTGGCCGAGGGAAAGCAGGGGACGGTCAGCCAAATTCTCGCCCGCAGCATGGTGCTGATGGGCGGTATCGGTCTCGTCCTGTTTGCCATTTTGTACGTGAGCTCTCCGCTGATCGCCAGGATGATGGGGAATCCGCATCTGATCGAACCGATACGGGCGATTTCCCTCTCCCTGCTGTTCGTTCCGCTTATTGCGGTTCTTCGCGGGTTCTTTTACGGTCATCAAAAGATGATGTATGTAGGCCTGTCGCAGATCGTGGAGCAGTCGTTGCGGGTGGCGTTTATTTTGATCGCGTCCTTGTATCTGGTCTCCCTGGGGGAAGACACGGATACGGTGATTACCGGCGTCAATTTCGGCACGATGATCAGTACAATGCTCAGTCTTGTTTTTCTGGCGTTGCTTTTGTGGCTGCACAAGCGCAAGCAGCCGGGAACAATCGGCGGCGATTGGAAGCGGCTGGACTGGTGGTATGACCGGAAGTTCTTCCTGTCCATGTGGCGGATCGCCTGGCCGATCTGCATCAGCGCCCTGGTCATTCCGATCTTCAGCCTGGTAGACTCCTTTTTGGCGATCAATATTTTTCGCTACGTCTGGCAGGTAGACGGATTGACGGCTGATACCTGGTTCGGCATTTACAGCCGGGGCGGTCCGCTCCTGCAGCTCGCCAGCCTGTTCGGCTCGTCCATTGCCCTTTCGATTGTTCCTGCCATCGCAGAGGCGAAGCGTCAGGGAGACGAGGAACGCGTGCAAACCTTGACCAAGCTGTCGATGCGCTTCGCCTGGCTGATCGGTTTGCCCGCTGGTCTTGGGCTGACTGCGGTTGCCGAAGGCGCCAATCTCGCTCTGTACGGAGATGTGGAAGGGACGAAGGCGATGGCGATTCTCGGGGTCAGTGCGATCCCGCTCTCGCTCCTATTGGCGACCAATGGCATCCTGCAAGGCTTGGGCAAAGAAAAGCTGCCCGCGCTGAACCTCGTCTGGGGTGTGCTGATCAAAATCGCCGCGACGCTGTTGTTTACATCAATCATGGGAATGGAAGGCCTGTCCGTTTCCTGGCTGGTGGCTACGTCGATTGTGTGCCTGCTGAATATGCGGATCATCGCCCGCTACGTTCGGATGGAGATCAACTGGAAGATCGATGCGCTGTACCCGCTCTTGGTGTCCAATCTGATGCTGCTTTTGGCTTGGGGGACGACAGAGGCTGTCGGGTATTTGCTTCACTGGAAAGCGCGTCTTCTGGGGGCAGCAGAGACCGTGGCTGGTGTCGGCGTCGGGCTGATCGTCTACCTCGGACTTTTGCTCATTATTCCGCTCATTCACGAGAAGGAACTGGAATGGCTGCCGGGCGGCAACAAGCTCCGCATGCTGATGAACGCTCTGCGCAAGAAACAGTCCTCTTCTTCAGATGCGCGGTAGTCAAAAAGAAGGCTCTTATCCTCACGGGATAAGAGCCTTTGTTGGTACAATGAGTTTCGTTTTCACGAACACATGAGGGGCCAGCACTGTTTTCCTGTCTTTTAACCATTTCAGGCCGCAGACTCAGCGATCCTTTTTGACGACCGGAATCCAGATTTCGCTTTTAAACGTGGGAGAGGCAATGTCCTTATTTTCATTCCACAGCATTTCCGGGCCTTCCGCGAGTTCATAGCTTGCGGACGGAAACCATTCGGAATAAATGCGGCCCCAGATGCTTTGGAGGGTGTCTGGAAACGGTCCGACAGACTCGAATACAGCCCATGTGGATGCCGGTACCTCAAGCTGAGCCAGGTCATCGGGGCCGTCCAGCGTCGTTGCCGCGCCGATGTAATGATCGAGCTCCCCGTGTTCCCGCCGTCCTTCGGAAAAATTCGTCGATGCGCTAATCAGGCCCTTTGGCTCGACAGTTGAAAGCTGCTTCAATAGCTGGATCTTGCTTTCATCCAGAGCTTCCCACATGGAGGCAATTTCCGGATTCACCCCGTTGTAAATCAGGGGAACCCTTTTCTTGTACCCGACGATACGAAATGCCTCTTTTTCCACGATGCGATAATTCATACTGCTTCCTCCTTTGATTGAAATATGAAAGGTCATCGGAGGATACGCTTTGAGCGAATGGCCGCTGTTTCTCGCTTCTGACGGCGTTACGCCATGCAAGCTTTGAAAGGCTCTGGTAAACGAGTCAGGCGAGCTGTATCCGTATTTGATCGCCACATCGATGACCCTGACGTTTTTGTCTGTGAGCTCAAAAGCCGCCAAGGTAAGGCGCCGGCGTCGAATATATTCCGACAGTGTAACGCCCGCGATAAAAGCAAACATCCTCGTAAAATGGTACTGGGAGCAGCAGGCCAGCCGGGCGACTTCAGCGAAATCAATATCCTCCGTCAGATTTTCCTCAATATAACGGAGGGCAGCATTCATTTTATCAAGCCAATCCATCTTTCATGACCTCCCATGGCTTAGAGGATAGCAAAAGCTGCCGGAACCCATCCGACAATTCGTGCACAAGTTTGCAGGGGGCGAGACTAATAGGGTCAAGATGACAAACGCAAGGCCCCGTCTTATAAAAAAAGCACGCGAGAATATATCTCGCGTGTACGGGGGGAAATCCCTGCTTTTTCCACAATGTTGCCCAGCGCGGGACCTATCCCTGCTTTCTGTACACACAGACGACCATCTTGACGAAAAACTCCCGGAAAAGCGGCAGTTTCGCCAGACCCGCGGTCACTTCCCGCAGCGGTACTTCGCGCTGGTAGACAGCAGGGTGGGAGACGCCTTGCTGGATTCGCCGGAAGCGCTTGATCGTCATCTGATTGATGTAGGCGATCGTATCGCTGCCATCCGGCTTTTTGCCAAAGCGGAAAGAGATCCGGTCTTGTCCGTCCGGCAAATCGCGGACCAGCTGCTTGTATGCGTCGATCAGCGCTTGCTCGGAGAAAAAGGCATGGACCCAAGGAATGCCGATCGCATCGGACAAATGGGCACCGTAGGGATGATAGTAAGGAGGAAAATTGATGTACAGATGGCCGCCGGGCTTGAGTACGCGGAAGCACTCTTCCAGCGTGAGCTCGGGCCGGTCTACGTGCTCCATCGCATCGTTCATGATAATCGTGTCAAAGGTATTGTCTGCAAAAGGCAGCTCGGCGGAGTCGGCTGTCATGAAGCGTACGCGGTCATCCAGCCCTTTTTCGCGGGCAAAGGCATTGCCTTCTTCCGCGTAGTGGGGCACGATGTCGATACCGATCATTTCTTTTGGTCCAAAGGTACCGTAATAGCAGGTCTTTCCGCCACCGCCGCAGCCGATGTCCAGTACGGTTTTATCGCGGAACATCTGGTCCTGGGTATGGTAGTCGAGAAAAAATTGGATCGTCTGCTCCCCTTTTTGAAACTGCCATTCGGTGTAGCTCATCTGCCCGTCATTGGCGAGATTGAACGGATGGACGGGAAGAGGAAATAATTTATTTAGTGAAAGCAACAGCTGAGAGGATAGGGACACGGAAAGTCCTCCTTTCGTGCATTCGGAAAAGAGCCCCGCAAAGACTGAACGTCCCGGCAGGGCCCGAATATTTATGAACGTCGCAAAGCTTTGAGCACCAGCTCGCTGCTTTTGGAAGCTTCCTGGGCGAGTATCCGGGAATGCTCCCTGATGATTTCCCTTTCCCGGTCGAGCTGCGAAATGCGCTCCTCCAGCAGGGGCAGCAGGAAGGATTCATCCAGCTGGGTAATGTGTCCGGCGCTCGGCATGCCTGCGCGTTCCACAAATCGGTCGATTTTCGGGTCGTAGGAAATACCGGTAAACGGCGTTTGCAGCATGCAGGCCAGAATCAACGAGTGCAGGCGCATGCCGACGACATAGTCACACTGTTTCAGCACGGACATGATATCGTGAAAGGTGACAGACGCGTCCAGAAGCTGTGCGCCAGCGCTACGCATCATCCCGATAATTTCGCGCGAAGGGGCGAGATCACTGGGAAAATGCATGGGCAAAAACAGCACGTTCCATCCTTTTTCAACGAACATGTCGGAAGCGCGGGCGATGACCTGTTTAAAGGCTTGCTCCTGCTTCCAGTCACGAACCGAGATCGCGACCAGCGGCTTTGTCAGGTCGGGAAATAAACCGCGAAGCAGCTCTTGCCCCCGCTCGTCGGATACATCGCTTGGCGAGATTGTCATAGCTGGATCGGCCGTTACATATATCGGAGCTTTTGTCACCCCGCAGGCTTTGAAGTCGTCGCCCGACTCGTAGTCGCGAACCGTAATTACGTCGACGCGATTCACGACCCGTTTGATCAGGGTGCGGCTGATTCTCTTGAGGATCGGGCCAAACCCCTGGGCGTAAAAAACGACCGGCTTGCCCAGCATCTTGGCGATCGTCACGATGCCCAGATAGTAGAGAACGCTGCGGGGACTCGTGACGTCCTGCATCAGGGTTCCGCCACCCATCACCAGCATGTCGCTTTTCATCAACTCGCGCATGATGACAGGCAGGCTCCAGCGGTTGTACGCCGGGATACCAAACAGGGAGGTTGTCCGATCCGGCTGATTGGACAACACGGCCAGCGATATATTCGGTTGTTCCCGCCTGAGCGCGCTGATGATGCCGTACAGGACTACATCGTCTCCGGCATTGTTGAAACCGTAATACCCGGAGATGAGTATACGCGACATGGTGTGAACCTTCTTTCTATATCAAACGTACAGGAAAAACACATTCTCAAGTATAATCGAGTAAACAAGGGGAAGTAAAGCGGCCTTAGAACATATACAGAAAACCCATCGCAAACAGGCCGATCCCCAGGATAATCAAGCCTATCATCAAGACAAGCATCGTTTTGTTTTTCCGACGGCGGTAGAAAAATTCATCAAACATCTGAATACCTCCAGAGTGGATATGAGTCCATTATTGTATCATATCATTAAACTACCGTTTCTGGCTATTTGAAGAAGACAAGCGAAGCTGAAAAACGAGGAAGGAGCAAGCTTGAAAAAATGGAATCGACATGGCATAAGTACACCCTATTGGTAGACAGAGAAATGGAAGATTTGTTTGTGGGGGAGGTTTTGGAAAGTCCGTATACGCTTGGATGGGTTGAGCCGCAAATCGAGGTCTTGACCACGGAAAACGGGTATGATTACGCGGAAAACACCAATGGCCCGGTCATCGTCTATTTATTTGAACCGATTCAAGAGAGCGCGGCCGGACAAGTGGAGAAGCTCCAAGCCTATATCAGCCGTTGGGGAGAGGCCGTGCGACTTCAGCAGGTCGAACAGGTAGCCGAAGAAAACGATTCGTGGAAGGATGAATTCCGCGAGGTGCGCGTGGGAGACTGGTGGATTGCGCCGTCCTGGAATACGGCTGAAGAGGTGCTAAAAGCGGATCGCGTCCTTTGGATCGATCCGGGGGCAGCTTTTGGAACAGGCTATCACGGGACGACACAGGATATTTTGAGATTGCTGCAAAAATGGTCCCCGTCCGGCAAACGGGTACTGGACATCGGAGCAGGCTCGGGCATCCTTTCCCTTTTCTGTGTGAAAAACGGAGCCGAAATGCCGGTCTGGGCGGTGGATATCAACCAGCAGAGCGATTATCAGATTCGCGTCAACGCAGCAAACAATCAGCTTGGAGAACACGCCGTGAAAATCGTGATCGGTGATATCGCAGACCCTGGAGTAGAGGCGGAGCTGCCGGAAGAGGTAGATCTCATTTTGCTCAATATCGGCGGGGACGAGGACGTTTCCATCCTTCCTGTAGTGGACAGGCATCTCGCGCCTCGAGGGCATGTGATCCTCTCCGGGATCGTAGTATGGAACAGGGAAAAGGTCATTGCCGCCTATGAGCAGGCGGGCTATCGATGCATGGAAGAGTCGACCAGCGACGAGTGGGTGACTGTGATGATGGAGAAAATCGGTTAACAAACCGCCTGCGGCAAATATTCGTTCACGCTTGTAACAGGTCTGTGTCAAAATGGAGAAAGAAGGCCAGATCAACCGCAGTCGGCGGAGGAGGAGATGTCGGATGGATCAAGTAGTCATTGTGGCTGCCGGGCGTACACCTATCGGTACGTTTGGCGGTGCGCTGAAAGATGTAAGCGCTCGCAAGTTGGCGGAGACAGCCGTCAGAGGTGTCATCGACAAGGCAAGCATCGACCCGGCACTGATCAATGAAGTCATTTTCGGCAATTGTATCCAGCGCTCGGATGAGGCCAACATCGCCCGCGTGGCAGCCCTGGATGCCGGATTGGGAAAAGAAGTGACCGGATTTACGGTACAGCGCCAATGTGCGTCCGGGATGCAGGCAATCGCCAGTGGAGTGTCTCAAATCATGCTTGGCGAGGCGGAGGTCGTCATCGCAGGCGGAGTGGAGAGCATGAGCAACGCCCCGTATGTGCTGAAAAACGCCCGTTGGGGCAAGCGGCTGACACACGGAGAGATGACCGACTCCATGTGGGAGCTCCTGACCGACCCGCATCATGGCGTTTTAATGGGTGAAACAGTCGAGCGCCTGGTAGACCTTTACGGCATCACCCGGGAAGAGCAGGACGAAATCGCTCTGAGGAGCCAGCAGAACGCCATCCGCGCCATCGACGGGGGACTTTTTCAGGAGGAAATCATCCCTGTCCCGGTAAAAAAACGCGGGGAAACCGTACTCGTGGATACCGATGAGCATCCGAGACGAGAGGTGACGAGAGAAGGTCTGGCCAAGCTAAAGCCGAGCTTCCGTGAGAATGGTACGGTGACAGCGGGGAATGCATCAGGATTGAATGACGGTGCGTCCGCCGTGATCCTGATGAGTGAGCGCAGGGCAAGCGAAGCCGGACTTGCACCGCTCGGCCGCATCGTTTCCTATGCATGGGCCGGGGTGGAGCCGGATCTGATGGGTTATGGCCCTGTGCCAGCCGTCAAAAAAGCATTGGCGAAGGCAGGACTGACTCTGGCTGACATCGAGCTGATCGAGGTGAACGAAGCGTTTGCAGCACAGTATCTGGCAGTGGAAAAGCTGTTGGAGCTGCCGCGTACGATCACCAACGTAAACGGTAGCGGCATTTCCCTCGGTCATCCGGTCGGCTCCACAGGCTGCCGAATCGTTGTCACCCTCCTCCACGAGATGAAGCGCCGAGGGTCCAGGTACGGATTGGCTACCCTTTGCGTCGGTGGCGGCATGGGCATGGCGATGATTGTGGAAAGGCCATAAAAACAAGCGATTGCAGGTTTAAAAAACGAATCCCCTGTTAAAAATGGAAAGCAAGACCCCATCCAAGCGCCGCGAAGATGGGGTTTTTTCGTACACGACAGCCTGCTGGAGCCATGAACGGCCCAGTTTGCCATTTGCGTCGTTTGCAGCAGCTTTTGCCGCAACGCAATTTCCATCTAACCAATACGCGTCTGTCGACCGTTCGGGATACGTCAAAGGGGGTTCGCACATGATCACTTTCTTTTCCTTCATCCGCAAGCACGGGAAGAAGCTTCTCCGCTACACGGTGTTCAGCCTGGCAGTTTTTCTGATCGCTTCCGTCGGATACAGCGCTTATCAGTTCAAGCAAATGACCAGAGGGTGGTATGCGCCGCTGGACACAAAACCGGGAGTAACCGTCGAACGGCCTGCTTCCGCTGTTGCCCCGCTTGAATTGCTAGCCGGGACGAAGCCGCTGAAGCCATTTGTCCTGCTCGTGATGGGGATCGACAGCCGGGACGGTGAACGGGCAAGGTCGGACACGATGATGCTGGCTGCGATTCACCCTGAAAAGCAGCGGGTCTATTTATTGTCGATCCCGCGAGACAGCTACACGGAGCTGCCGGGAAAAGGCTACGACAAGCTGAACCATGCCATGGCGTACGGAGGCCCCAAGCTGGTCGTGCAATCTTTGGAAAAGTTTCTCGACGTCAAGATCGACCGCTACGTGACCATTGACTTTGACGGCTTTCGAAAAGTGGTGGATGAGCTGGGCGGCGTGCCGATCCAGGTGAAAAAGCGAATGAAGTATACCGACCCAAGCGATGATACCCATATCGACCTTATGCCCGGCCTGCAAACGTTAAACGGCGATCAGGCGCTGGATTACGCCCGCTACCGCAAAAACGATCTGGGCAAAGAGGACAGCGACTACGAACGCATCGCCAGGCAGCAGGAGATCGTTCAGGCATTGGCGGAAAAGGGTACGTCCGCAGAAGCGTTTGCCAAGGCATTTACCCTGATGGAAATACTCGGCGAGCATGTGAAAACCGATTTGACGGAGAAAGAGATTGCTTCCCTGCTGCTCTCATACAGCGACCCGACGCCAAACGCAATCCAATCGGATACGCTGACCGGCTCCGATGAGCGGATCTGGCACAACGGCGTGCTGGGCTGGTACCACCTCGTTCCCAAGCAGGAACGGCAGCGGGTCAAACAAGCAATCCTCTCCGGGCTCGCTCCCTGACCACTGCCTAGAAGGGCGCCTGTAAAATGGAGAGAGGAGATGTATCTGATCAGTACAGAGGATACATCTCTTGTTATTTTTTCCGAGAATATGGTTGCGTTCTGTAAATTTTGTTGGAAAATTACTTATCTTTGGAATAGAATGGAGGTGGAAGAGGTTATGAATGTGGATCGTACGGGAGAGGTAAGGTCAATATGGGACTGGAGGGAATGCCCATGTCTATTGCCAAGCCTTGGATTGCTAGTTACCCGCCCGAAACCGCACCGTCACTGGAATACCCCCGTGTTCCGCTGACGTATTTTCTGGAGCAGGCGGCAGCAGATTTTCCCGAGAGAAATGCCCTTTTTTTTATGGGGAAACGGATTGCCTACCGTGAGCTGTTGACGATGTCCTACCAGTTCGCCAACGCTTTGATCAAGCGAGGCGTCAAAAAAGGAGACAGGGTGGCCATCATGCTTCCCAATTGCCCGCAGGCCGTGATTTCCTATTACGGAGCCTTATTCGCGGGGGCCACTGTCGTCATGACCAACCCGCTGTACACCGAGCGGGAGCTGATTCACCAGCTGCATGATTCAGGTGCCGAGACGATCATTGCATTGGACCTGTTGTACAAGCGCGTCGCCGGCGTAAGACCTTCCACGCCTTTAAAACGTCTGATTATTACGAGTATTGGCGACTTTTTGCCGACAGTGAAAAGATGGATATACCCATTCGTACAGAAAAAACAAGGCCACAATCCGCAAATCACCTATGGAAGCGATGTTGAGGCTTTTCTTTCTGTGTTGAAAGAAAGCGCTGTCACGCCTGTCTCTCCTGATATCGACCCGGAGCATGATCTGGCTTTGCTGCAGTACACCGGGGGAACGACAGGAGTAGCCAAAGGCGTCATGCTGACCCACAAAAATTTGATCGCCAACACGATTCAGTGCCAAGCTGTTCTGTATAAAACCAAGCGGGGAACGGAACGCATTCTGGGAGCGCTTCCCCTGTTTCACGTGTACGGGATGACAACCGTGATGAATCAAGGAATTTCAATCGCGGCAGAACTGATTCTCGTGCCGAAATTCAACGTCAAGGAGATCCTGAGCCTGATCGACAAGAAGAAGCCGACCCTTTTCCCCGGCGCCCCGACGATGTATATCGGCTTGATCAATCACCCGGATTTGCCCAAATACGATTTGAAGTCGATCGAGGCATGCGTCAGCGGCTCCGCGGCTTTGCCGGTGGAGGTGCAGACCCGGTTCGAAGAGCTGACCGGAGGAAAGCTGGTGGAAGGCTACGGATTGACAGAGGCGTCCCCTGTCACGCATTCCAATCCGATCTGGGGAAAAAGGAGGAACGGCAGCATCGGTTTGCCGTGGCCGGACACGGACTGTCGAATTATCGACCCTGCTACGGGAGAGGAGCTGCCGCAGGGAGAGATTGGCGAGCTGGCCGTCAAAGGACCGCAAGTCATGACAGGCTATTGGAACAGACCGGAGGAAACAGCGGCTGTCCTGCGCGACGGCTGGCTGTTGACGGGCGATATGGCCTATATGGACGAGGGTGGGTATTTTTATATCGTCGATCGAAAAAAAGACATGATCATCGCGGGAGGATTCAACATTTATCCTCGCGAGGTGGAGGAAGTTTTGTTTGAGCACCCGGCGATACAGGAAGCGGCCGTCATCGGAGTGCCTGATCCTTACCGCGGGGAAACGGTGAAGGCTTTTGTCGTATTCAAAGAAGGACAGCAGGTTGCCGAAAGCGAGCTGGAACAGTACTGTCGCCAGCGCTTGGCTGCCTACAAAATACCCAGGCAATACGAGGTGCGTTCCGAACTGCCAAAAACGATCGTCGGCAAGGTTCTCCGCCGTCAACTCCAGGAGGAGGACAAAGCTCGGCGAGAGCAGCATGAACAGGAAAAAACAAGCTGACAGATTGGCGGTCTTCCGTGGAGGAAGGCCATTTCTTTTGGATTGACAGAATAGGGGAACTGTCATACACTAAATATGAATGAATAGTCATTCAGTTGCAATGACTTGTCTATCAATGTGGAGGGAATCATGGCGAAAAAAACGGGGGAAAAGTATCAAGCCATCATTGATGCGGCTGTTCGCGTCATCGCTCGGCAGGGCTATCACAACGCCCAGGTATCCAGAATTGCAAAAGAGGCGAAGGTAGCGGACGGAACGATCTACCTCTACTTTGAGAACAAGGATGACATCCTCATCTCGCTCTTCAACGAGAAGATGGGAGCATTTATCGAGGAAGGCCGAGGACGCCTGGCACAGGCAGAATCCATCGAACAAAAATTGTACATCCTTGTTCACACTCATCTGAGCCAATTATCGCGCGACCAGGAGCTGGCAAAAGTGACGCAGATCGAATTGCGTCAATCCAATCAGGAAATCAGCGAGGGCATCGGTGCGGTCATGAAGCAGTATTTCGACCTGATCGAAGAGTTGATCAGAGAAGGAATCGAAAAGGGTGTATTCCGTTCCGACCTCGATGTCCGGTTGGCTCGAAAAATGATTTTTGGCACGCTGGATGAAGTGACGACGTCCTGGGTCATGAAACAATGCAAGTACGACCTGCTTTCTCATGTCGATCCCATTCATAACCTCTTCCAATTTGGCTTGAAGGGCAAATGAGAAAGAAAACGCTTTTGTTGAGACAGTCCGTTTGTTACAATGGGAATAGCAAGACTGAGCGTTCGCTCAGATAGCAGCGCCCTTCATTTTTGGGAAAAGGAAGAGGGGGAGAGAGGATGTATTCTCATTGGAATGTCCATAAGGAAGACCGGATCGCGGTCGTTTCCGTGAACCGCCCGCCGGCCAACGCTCTCAGCCACGAGACGTTGAAGGAATTGGCAGCGCTCCTGGATGAACTGGAAAATGACGCGCTCGTAAAGGCGATTGTCGTTACCGGGGAAGGCCGCTTCTTTATCGCCGGCGCTGACATTAAAGAGTTTACCGAGCTTTCGCCGGCAGATGCGGAAGAAATGGCGAGGAGCGGCCAGAAGCTGTTTGACCGTCTGGAGAGCTTTCCCAAGCCGATTATAGCGGCCATCAACGGAGCCTGCCTCGGCGGCGGCCTCGAGCTGGCCATGGCTTGCCACATCAGACTGGCTGCTCCGGAAGCGAAGCTGGGTCTGCCGGAGCTGAACCTCGGACTCATCCCGGGCTACGGCGGCACGCAAAGACTGCCCCGGCTGGTGGGACGAGGAAAAGCGACACAGATGATCCTCACCTCGGAGATGATCGGCGGCGAAGAAGCGCTGCGGATCGGACTGGTGGAGGCTGTGTACCCGCTCGATGAACTGCTCGCAAAAGCAAAGGAACTGGCTGCGGTCATCGCCCAAAAGAGCTCCGTCACGATGAAGCTCGCTTTGAACGCGATTCATACAGGAATGACAGACGGTCCCGTTGCCGGTATCGAACAGGAGGCAAAGCTGTTTGGCCAAGCATTCGGGACAGAGGACATAAAAGAAGGAGTTGCCGCTTTTCTGGAAAAGCGAAAGCCGCAATTCGCCGATCGCTAGAACCTACATGGAAGGCACGGTAAAGGGATTCGTTGCCCAGCGTTTCCGGGGGGGGCACCAGGATGCAGCTCGCCGCAGTAGCATACGTGAGGCAGCAGCGTCACTATGAGGGAGGTATTCTTGTGAATATTCTGGTTGTCATGAAGCAAACGTTTGATACCGAGGAAAAAATCGTGATTCAAGACGGCAAAATCCAGGATGACGGCGTTGAGTTTATCATCAATCCATACGATGAATACGCCATTGAAGAAGCGATCAAGCTGAAGGAAGAGCACGGGGGCGAAGTGACCGTCGTCTCGGTAGGTCCGGATCGCGTGGAAAAAGAACTCCGTACCGCATTGGCAATGGGAGCGGACAAAGCCATTCTGGTGGATGACGAGTCGCTGTTCGGCGACGAGTATACGACGGCGAAGGTATTGGCCGCGGTAGCTCGCAAAACCGGCTACGACCTGATCCTGGGCGGACAAATGGCGGTCGACTCGGGAGCCGGACAAGGCGGTCCTCGCCTTGCGGAGGAGCTGGGCATCAACCATGTGTCCACAGCGGTCAAGCTGGAGATCAACGGCAGCTCCGTTCGCGTGGAGCGCGACGTCGAAGGGGATACGGAAGTGGTGGAGACGAGCCTCCCAGTTCTGATCACGGCACAGCAAGGGCTGAACGAGCCTCGCTATCCTTCTCTCCCAGGCATCATGAAGGCCAAGAAAAAGCCTTTGGAGCGCCTGACTGCTGACGATCTTGGCCTTTCTGCCGCAGATGTTGCGCCGAAGACACAGGTTGTCGATCAGACACTGCCGCCGAAGAAGGAAGCAGGCCGCATCCTTGCCGGCGAAATCCCGGCACAAGTGTCCGAATTGGTGCAATTGCTGCGAAATGAAGCAAAAGTAATCTAAGCGAGAGGGAGAGATTCTGATGAAAAAAGTACTGGTAGTAGCAGAAGTACGTGACGGACAATTGCGCAATGTCTCTCTGGAAGCACTCGCCGCAGCAGGGATACTTGCAGAGGGAGGAGAAGTGGTCGCTGCACTGTTCGGGCCGAATACGGCTTCACATGCCGAAGCTCTCGGACACCATGGAGCGGGCACGGTCTATGTGGTTGATCACGCCGATCTGGCACAATACACATCAGATGCTTACAGCCAGGCGCTGAAGCAGTTGATCGAGTTTGTCGGTCCTGACGCAGTCGTCCTCGGACATACGGCGATCGGCCGTGACGTGGCTCCTCGCGTTTCTGCACGCCTTGGATGGGGACTGGTTTCGGATGTTACCGCGCTCGAAGCGGGTCCAGTTTTCGTCAGGCCGATTTACGCAGGGAAGGCGTTTCAAAAGCGCCGTTTTGAAGACGGAAAAATCATGGTTACAATCCGTCCGAACAACATCGCCGCAGGTACTGCCGACACAGGCAAAACCGCGACGGTCGTGCCATTTGAAGTCGAGATCAAAGACCTTCGTTCCATCGTGCGCGAAGTCGTTCGCAAAACGAGCGGAAAGGTCGACCTTTCAGAAGCGAAGATCATCGTCTCCGGCGGCCGCGGCGTAAAGAGCGCGGATGGCTTCCAGCCGCTCAATGAGCTGGCTGACGTGCTGGGAGCGGCGGTAGGAGCGTCCCGCGGGGCCTGCGATGCCGACTATTGCGATTACTCCATGCAGATCGGCCAGACCGGAAAAGTGGTGACGCCGGACCTGTACATCGCCTGCGGCATTTCCGGTGCGATTCAGCATTTGGCGGGAATGTCCAATTCCAAAGTCATTGTCGCGATCAACAAAGATCCGGAAGCGCCAATTTTCCAAGTAGCTGATTACGGTATCGTGGGAGACCTGTTTGAGGTCGTTCCGCTGCTGACTGCAGAATTTAAAAAGGTTTTGGTGTAACCCTTGGCTTACGAACATCTGCAGCCTTGCTTCCTCTGAAGCGAGGCTGTTTTTTGCGGAGGCAGCCCAAGAAGGCGATAGGGAACGGGCGCTTCGGACAAACTATACTTTGACATGTCAGAAAGTGTCGCCGCACGTAGTCTTTTTTTACGGGGGATGGTATACTGAGTGGCGTGTGGAACCTTTTTCCGTACCGAATTTAAGGAGGTAATATTCCATGGCTATCGTTAATGCAACCGATCAGACCTTTTCCCAGGAAGTAGAGCAAGGCGGAACTGTCCTGGTTGACTTCTGGGCTCCTTGGTGCGGCCCTTGCAAAATGATCGCACCTGTATTGGAGCAAATCGACAGCGAAGTAGGCAGCAAGCTCAAAATCGTGAAAGTAAACGTCGATGACAATCCGGAGTCTGCAGGCCGTTTTGGCGTCATGTCCATCCCTACCCTGATCGTATTCAAAGACGGTCAACCGGTAGATAAAGTGATCGGTTTCCAACCGAAGGAAGCCCTCATGGGAACTGTCGGCAAACACCTGTAAGCCTTGCAATACGGTCTATAAAAAGCAGCATTCGCCAATGGCGGGTGCTGCTTTTTTCGGCTTGGCCAAGGATGGATACGGTGCTTTTTCAAACGGATGGGGAGAGATTCCGTCGAGTTTTCACTGAAAACATGGTAACATGGAAGGACAACGTATGTTCCCTCAATCTGCTTTTTTCAGATGTGTGCGGGGGAATTCGGTGCGCATTTCAAATTTGAGCCAGTCACCTCGATGTACCGAGATTGCCATACATGGTTTTCCTGCAAAATCTTTTATGAAAGAAACGTGTGACAAATGAGCGGGAGGAGGAACTCAGGTGAAAATGACAAAGTTTCCACGTGAACAGAGAGAGCATGTGATCAACCAGGTTCAGTTGTATTTTCAGGATGAGCGGGGAGAAGAGCTGGGGCGTCTGGCCGCAGAGCAGATGCTTGATTTTTTTGTGAAAACCCTGGGTCCTGTCGTTTACAATCAGGCGGTTGAGGATTGCCGCAAGCTGATGCTGGAGCGGATGAGCGCTCTGGAGGATGATTTTTATACACTGGAACAACCGCTTGCCCAGCACCGCAGAAGCGGTCTATGAGAGTAGAGAGTACATGAAAGGGAGGGAGCAGCCGTGAACAGCTCCTTGAAAGACAAGCTGGCAGTCCTGCCGGATAAGCCGGGCTGCTACCTGATGAAGAACGAAGAGGGCGAAATTATTTACGTGGGCAAGGCCAAAGTGCTGAAAAACCGCGTTCGCTCCTATTTTACCGGAAGCCATGACGGCAAGACGCAGCTGTTGGTCAGCGAGATTGCCGATTTTGAATACATCGTCGTCTCTTCAGCGATCGAAGCGCTCATCCTGGAGTGCAATCTGATCAAAAAGCACAATCCGCGCTACAATGTCAAACTGATGGACGACAAGACGTACCCCTACATCAAGATCACCAACGAAGCGCAGCCGCGGCTGGAGATTACCCGCAAAGTGCTGAAGGACAAGGCACGTTACTTCGGTCCGTACGCGAACGCGGGCGCGGCTTCCGAGGTGAAAAAGCTGCTGGATCGACTCTACCCGCTGCGCAAGTGCAAAACGATGCCGAAGCAGGTCTGTCTCTACTACCATTTGGGACAATGTCTGGCGCCTTGTGTGTACGAGGTAGAGGCGGCGGAGAATCAGCGGCTGGTCGAGGAGATTGCCCGTTTTCTCGACGGCGGCCACGAGGAAATGAAAAAGCAGTTGACGGAGAAAATGCAGCAGGCGGCGGAGAATATGGAGTTTGAACGGGCCAAGGAGTACCGTGACCAGATCCGCAGCATCGAGGCGGTCATGGAGAAGCAAAAGGTGACCTTCACCGATACGGTCGACCGCGACATCATCGGATTTTCTGTAGAGAAAGGCTGGATGTGCGTCCAGGTTTTCTATATGAGGCAAGGCAAAATGATTGAGCGGGATACGACCTCTTTTCCTTACTACGGCGGCGAAAAAGAGGATTTCATGTCCTACGTCAGCCAGTTTTACTTTGACAAGCAGAATGCCCTCCCCCGGGAAATCCTGCTGCCGGAGGAAAGCGATCCGGAGCTGCTCGCCGAGTGGCTGGGCGTGAAGGTGCATGCGCCGAAGCGCGGCAAAAAGCGGGAGCTGGTGCAGATGGCCAGCGAGAATGCCCGCATTGCCCTGCAGGAGAAATTTGCGCTCATGTCCAAGGACGATGCCCGGACGATTCAGGCTGTGCACAATCTGGGCCATATTCTCGGGATCGGAACCCCGCACCGGATCGAAGCGTTTGACAACTCCAACATTCAGGGGACAGAGCCGGTCTCTGCGATGGTCGTGTTTACAGATGGACGCCCGGACAAAAAAGAGTACCGGAAATTCAAGATCAAAAGCGTCGAGGGGCCGGATGATTACGGCTCGATGCGCGAGGTAGTCCGGCGCCGGTACACGCGCCTGCTGAAGGAAAACCAGACGCTGCCCGACCTGATCGTAATTGACGGAGGCAAAGGACAGATCAGCGCTGCGATGGATGTGCTGGAAAATGAATTGGGGCTCTACATCCCGGTATGCGGTCTGGCCAAGGATGAAAAGCACAAGACTGCCCAGCTCCTCTACGGGAATCCGCCCGAGCCGGTCGAGCTGAAGCGGGACAGCTATGAGTTTTACCTGCTCCAGCGCGTGCAGGATGAGGTCCACCGATTTGCGATTACGTTTCACCGGCAGGCCCGGACAAAGACGATGCTCTCTTCCCAGTTGGACGACATTCCCGGCATCGGCGAAAAACGGCGCAAGCTTCTGTTCCAGCATTTTGGTTCGCTGAAAAAGATGAAAGAGGCGACTGTCGAGGATTTCAGGCAGCTCGGGATTGGCGACAAGCTGGCCCGGGAGATTATCGCCCATCTCAGGAAGATGTGAGCTGAGAAATTGTTCAAAATAATATTTGAACCGGTGCCTTTTGCGTGATATAATCCCTTTCAAACAGAATATGTAACCTCACTTCCCTTTATTGGAGTGAGGTAGAGGCGCGAAAACCATGAGTACCACCCTGAGATCGGGATCGTTGACGGGTAGCGGAAAGGGGGATTCGCCGAAGTACGGAGGGAAGACCCGCTTCCTTGCGTGCTGGGCCTGTGTTGAACAAATACAGGACTGTCATCCGAGCAATACCCCATTGCCGGATGGAGAGCTATCTCACGAGTCTGCTGCGTGTAGATGACAGGGGCTGTACTGTCATGCTTTGTGCCAGCGGCTTGCGTGGTCCAGGGAAGGAGGAACCGATATTGTCTATTACGTAGGCAACGGCAGGTATTTTCCTTGTCGTTGCCTTTTTTGATAAGGAAAAGACTCATGCAACGTTTCGTTTCGACAGAGAATATCCATAGAGACATTGGTCTATTCAAGGAAAAGGGAGAGAAGCCGCATGGGGTTGATCGTGCAGAAATACGGAGGGACCTCCGTTGGTAGCATTGAACGCATTTTTCGAGTAGCAGACCGGATTATTGAATATAAAAAAGCGGGCCATGATATGGTCATTGTCGTATCCGCGATGGGCAAGTCGACAGATGTGCTGGTGGATATGGCCAAACAAATTTCCGCCTACCCTTCGGAGCGCGAGATGGATATGCTCTTGGCGACAGGTGAACAGGTCTCCATCGCACTTTTGTCCATGGCTCTGCATCAGCGCGGCTATGACGCCATTTCTCTCACCGGCTGGCAGGCTGGTGTCACAACAGAAGCGATCCACAGCAAAGCGCGGATCACGGAAATCAAAACCGAGCGGATTCAAAAGGAACTGGCCCGGGGACGTGTCGTCATTGTGGCAGGGTTTCAAGGGGTCAGTGCCGAAGGAGAAATAACCACATTGGGACGAGGCGGTTCCGATACTTCTGCCGTAGCGCTTGCAGCCGGCCTGAATGCCGACAGATGCGAGATCTTTACGGATGTGGCCGGCGTGTATACGGCCGATCCGCGGGTCGTTCCGTCCGCGCAAAAGCTGGACAGTATCTCATATGACGAAATGCTGGAGCTGGCCAATCTGGGGGCCGGTGTTCTTCACCCGCGCTCTGTGGAAGCGGCCAAAACATACAAAGTGCGGCTCGTCGTCCGATCCAGTTTTACGGCTGAAGAAGGTACGTACGTAGAGGAGGTTGCCAATATGGAAACAGGAAGAGTAGTAAGCGGCGTGGCACATGATGAAGATGTGGCAAAACTGACGGTCGTGGGCATGCCTGCGCGAGTGGGAACCCTGTCCCGCCTCTTCAATACGCTGGCTGACAACCAGGTAAATGTAGACATCATTATCCAAAGCTCCTATGATGCGGACGTGACGAACATCTCGTTCACGGTGGCTGCCAGCGACCTGCCAAAAGCGCTGGAAACCCTCTCCTCCAATCAGGCAGAGCTTGGCTTTGAAAAAGTCGATCATGAAGAGGGCCTGACCAAGGTATCGATCGTCGGTGCCGGCATGGTGAACAATCCGGGGGTTGCCGCCGAGATGTTCCGCGTCTTGGCCGAGCAGGACATCACGATCAAAATGGTATCCACCTCCGACATCAAGGTTTCTTGCGTGATTCCCGCAGAACTTACGGAACTGGCAGTTCGCAGCTTGCATACGGCCTACGGCTTGGACGTAAGCGAAGAAGCCGTGGTGCACAGTTTGTAAGCACAACCACATACAAGAGTCGCCTCCCCCCTTTTCGTTGAAGAGGGGGGTTAAATATGACCGTCTGGCTGTTCATTGCAGCGAGGCGCATTTGATTCCATTTTCCTGTTTCTTCTATATAAATATAGGGAAGCTGATCCGGGACTTTTGTTCAGGTGATGGCACCAGAAGAATCACGCATTCAAACAGCCAAAGAGATCAAGACGCTCCCCTTCTCGGCCAGCTCCATTCGCACCTCCGGCTCCCTGCCCTGCCACCTGTTGACGGCTCCGGCAATGATTCCGCATTCCAGGGCCAGAGAGCGCAAAATTCGTTCAGGCGGCATGTATGAAAAAATCGTGTGCGTCAATCGATATCGATAATGACGCTCTCCCTCCTCCAGGACATCCAGCTTGCCGAGGCCCAGCCTGATAAAAGGCATGACGAGGCCCGCTGCGGACTGGATCGGAATCTGACGGCCAATGTCTTTTCCCAGCCAGTGGAGAATGGCTTGCTCGCTTTCTCCCAAAAGAGTGCTTGTCAGTTTTTCGCGAAGCAGATGATAGCCCAGGTAGGGCATGTGAATGCGTTCGATGTCGGTAATGACACGGGAGGGGAGCAGTGCCCCGAGTTGTTCCTGTTCTTTCACCGGGATGCCTCCTTTTCTAGCACAGGCGGCCGGTGCTTGTCCCTTTTTGCAAAGGTTTTGCACCGAGGCCTGCGAGAGAATGCGGTCTGGTTTGTTACTTGATATAGTAGTATGAGAAAGAGAAGCGGGATATGACAGATTCATAGAAAATAGCAAATTTTTTTAGTCCATTCTAAAAATAGAATTAGTCTATTCATTGTCTTGACGCTCTATAAAGACAGGAGTACAATTGGTTTTGGTCAACGTTTTGCCCAACTTTTTTCCGTATTCCGACACAATTTGCCACGCCCAGGGAGAAAGTCGCCCTTCGATTATGTGTAACCATGGTGGCAATGGGTTAGGATAGTGGAGAAAAGCTCTATGAAAAGGACGCGACATATAATTGAAAGGGGGACCACTGTATGGCGAAAGGCCATAGCTTTTTGAGTCACAGGCTTCACTCATTACTCGGTTTGTTCCCAGTCGGGCTGTTTCTCTTGTTCCACTTGACAGCGAACTATCAGGCAACCCGAGGACCGGAAGCGTTCAATGAGGTCGTAGGATTGATTGAACATGTTCCGTTTTTGATTGTCTTGGAATTTGTCTTTATCTACATTCCCATCCTGTTCCACGCTGTGTATGGGATCTACATTGCTTTCCAAGCAAAGCACAACGTCGGCAGCTTCAGTCAATTCCGGAACCAGATGTTCCTGTGGCAGCGCCTGACAGGTATTATCACGCTCATCTTTATCGCATGGCACGTATTTGAGACACGTATTCCAAAAGCGATGGGTGCCGAAGTCAACTATGACATGATGGCCAATATCCTGAGCAGTCCTGTAATGATCATTTTCTACGCAATCGGGATTCTCAGCACCGTGTTCCACTTTTCCAACGGTATCTGGTCTTTCCTCGTTCACTGGGGAATCACTGTCGGCCCGCGTTCCCAACGCATTGCCACTTACGTAACCATGGGTATTTTCGTTATCGTTTCGTTCATCGGCTTAAGCGCGATGGCAGCGTTCATTCAATAGGGATAGGGGGACTCATACATGGCAAAAGGTAAACTGATCATTGTCGGTGGTGGCTTGGCCGGCTTGATGGCTACCATTAAAGCAGCAGAAAAAGGCGTTCCCGTCGAATTGTTCTCCCTGGTTCCGGTAAAGCGATCCCACTCCGTATGTGCGCAGGGCGGTATCAACGGTGCCGTTAATACAAAAGGGGAAGGCGACTCCACCTGGGAACACTTTGATGACACCGTATACGGGGGAGACTTCCTGGCCAACCAGCCGCCTGTAAAAGCAATGTGTGACGCCGCTCCCGGCATCATCTACATGCTGGACCGGATGGGCGTCATGTTCAACCGTACACCAGAAGGACTTCTGGACTTCCGCCGTTTCGGGGGAACCAAGCATCACCGTACCGCTTTTGCTGGTGCGACAACCGGTCAGCAGCTCCTGTACGCTCTGGACGAGCAAGTTCGCCGTTTTGAAGCGGAAGGTCTTGTGACCAAGTACGAATATTGGGATTTCCTCGGTGTCGTGTTGGATGAGAAAGGCACCTGTAAGGGGATTACGGCACAAAACCTGCGCTCTGCAGAAATTCGCTCTTTCCGCGCAGATGCCGTCATTATGGCTACCGGTGGACCTGGTATCATCTTCGGTAAATCCACCAACTCCATCATCAATACGGGTACAGCAGCGTCTGCGGCTTATCAGCAGGGCGTCATTTACGCGAACGGCGAAATGATCCAAATTCACCCGACTGCGATTCCTGGCGACGACAAGCTGCGCCTGATGTCTGAATCCGCTCGTGGTGAGGGTGGCCGCGTCTGGACATACAAAGACGGAAAACCGTGGTACTTCCTTGAGGAAAAATACCCGGCGTACGGAAACCTCGTTCCGCGCGACATTGCGACCCGCGAAATCTTCCACGTCTGTGTAGACATGAAGCTGGGTATCAATGGCGAGAACATGGTATATCTGGACCTGTCTCACAAAGACCCGAAAGAGCTCGACGTAAAACTGGGCGGAATCATTGAGATCTACGAGAAGTTTGTCGGGGATGACCCGCGCAAAGTTCCGATGAAAATCTTCCCGGCTGTTCACTACTCGATGGGCGGCATGTGGGTAGACTACAACCAAATGACCAATATTCCTGGTCTGTTTGCTGCAGGTGAGTGCGATTACTCCCAGCACGGTGCAAACCGTTTGGGTGCGAACTCGCTTCTGTCCGCGATCTTTGGCGGAATGGTGGCTGGTCCGAAAGCGATCGAGTACATCAACGGTCTGGATGAGTCTGCCGACGATCTGTCTTCTGCGATCTTCGACAGCTATACCAAGCAAAACCAAGAGAAGTACGACAACATCCTCAAGATGGACGGCACTGAAAACGCATACCTCCTCCACAAGGAACTGGGTGAGTGGATGACCGATAACGTAACGGTAGTGCGCTACAATGACCGTCTGCAAAAAACGGATGAAAAAATTCAGGAACTGATGGAGCGCTACAAGAAGATCAACATCAACGATACGAGCAAATGGAGCAACTCCGGCGCATCCTTCACTCGTCACCTGTGGAACATGCTTGTGCTCGCCCGCGTGATCACGCTCGGCGCATTGAACCGCAACGAGAGCCGCGGCGCTCACTACAAGCCTGAATTCCCAGAGCGCGACGACGAGAACTTCATGAAAACAACGATGGCCAAGTACAATCCGGAGACGACTGCACCGGAAATTTACTACGAAGACGTGGATGTTTCCCTGATTCCGCCGCGTAAACGTGACTATACGTCTGACAAGAAGAAGAAGTAAGAGGGGAGGGAACTGATCATGGCAGAAAAGCTTATTCATCTGAAAATCACTCGTCAAGACAGCCCTAACAGCGCTCCGTATGTGGAAGAATTTAAAATCCCGTACCGTCCGAACATGAACGTGATCGGTGCGTTGATGGAGATTCAGCGCAACCCTGTAAACGCACAAGGACAAAAGACTTCCCCGGTCAACTGGGAGTCCAACTGTCTGGAGGAAGTGTGCGGCGCTTGTTCGATGGTGATTAACGGCAAGCCGCGTCAGGCATGTTCCGCTCTGATCGACAAGCTGGAGCAGCCAATCCGTCTTGAGCCGATGAGCACCTTCCCGGTTCAGCGCGACCTCTCTATCGACCGAAGCCGCATGTTTGACGCCCTGAAACGCGTCAAAGCATGGATTCCGATCGATGGTACCCACGATCTGGGACCAGGTCCGCGCATGCCTGAGGTAGAGCGCCAATGGGCTTATGAGCTGTCCAAGTGCATGACGTGCGGGGTTTGTCTGGAAGCATGCCCGAACGTCAACCAAAAATCCGACTTCATCGGTCCTTTCGCTATCTCGCAAGTGCGCTTGTTCAACCAGCATCCGACTGGTGCAATGAACAAGCATGAGCGTCTGGAAGCATTGATGGAGGACGGCGGTATCGGTGACTGCGGAAACTCGCAAAACTGCGTGCAGGCTTGCCCGAAAGGTATTCCGCTCACCACTTCGATCGCTCACATGAACAAAGAAACAACCAAATACGCTGTGAAACGCTTCTTCTTCTCGTAAGAAGAAACACAGCTTTCAAAAAGCGTGCATCCGCTCTGGGATGTACGCTTTTTTTTCAGGAAACCACCAGGGCTCTTCACACGTACTGAAAGAGAGGTGTATTTTTTGTACTTTGGAGGAATGGCCCTTGAAGCTGATAACCGTTGAAGAAGCGATCAAGAGAATAGAGCAGTGGACAGACATACCGTGTACGCATGAAGTCATAACGAGCGGCATCTATCGAAATAGCGAACAGAACCAGACGCCCTTCTATACAATGGAAGTGATGTGGAACAAAAGAGGAGAGCCGGAGCTGGATGAGGAAGGCCTGGTAAACAAAAATACGATACTCGCCGTGCTGGATGCGTGCACGGGAAAGCTGACTGCCTTCTATCGGTATGGCAGTGACCAGACGGCTGAGAATCTTGATGTAGAGGACATGGACGATGAGATGTACAGGAAGGTCTCGGGGCACATCATCCAATGGATAGAAAAGCTCGGATTGCCGATTGATCTGGGCGAGCTTGTAGTCCGGAAAAAGCGGTTATGCGGAGACAAATGGTACGAGCTCAGCTTTTCCCGGGCCCGCGCCGGCATTCCATTCCGAAGCTACCAGCAATTTGACATAAGGCTGGACGCAGATGATAATCAGCTTCTTCACCTGTATTGCAGATGGGATGACTGCGAGTTTGAAGAGGGCGAAGAACGGATATCGGACGGCAATCTTTTGGCAAAGCTCACGGAAGAACAATTGTCCCTGGGCTATCTTCCGGTCCTTTCGCTGGAAAAACCGTTCTATGTCTGCCATGAGCATGTCATTCACGCCAAAACGGGGGAACTTCTGTTTTCGGATGAAATCGTGGTGCTGGAGCGAATTGCATTGTATCAGAACGAAGCGGACGCAAAGCCAGTGAAATGGAACGAACAGCCGATTTGGACCAAGGACTACCGTGAGCAGCTGCGTCTTTCCGACCACGTGACAGAAGCAGCGATCGACGCGCCCCATCCGCTTTTCCCTGATCTTGCGATGGAGGAAAAAGAGCTTGCCAAGGAACTTGTCCGATCGTACTTATCCACCGCCTATGCTGACGATCCATTTGAGTACGTCTACACCCGCAAACCGGATCAGGAAGCTGTCGAGAGCTTCCCCCAAAATCGGGTAGTCGTCCACGTACATCGTATGATTCACGGCATACCGCTCTTGATGGGGGGAGGCATCCGTTTCTTTTTTGACCGAGATACATGGGAACTCGTTCAGATTATAGACGCTTTGGATTTCTGGCGGAGTGTCAAAGCGGGAGAAGGCGATCATGCCGAAGAGAAAGGAATCGCAGGAAACGACCATTTCCGGAAAGCTCTGCGAACCAGAGCGGAAGCCTGGGATGCGCTGAAGGGCAGAGTAACTGTCAAACTGAGATACATGTTTGATCCCCACTACCCGGACCCTAGCGGACGCGGCAGAAAGAAAGCGATTCCTGTCTACGTCATTGACTGTGACTGCATGTACGATGGTGAGTCCGGCGAGCTTGTCGAGCTGTAAAGAGGTATTGCTGAAACCCGGTGTACATACGATGGGAATTGATAAACGGCCCTTGCCGCGAGTTGGATGCTACCGGCTCTGCGACAGGGGCCTTGTTGTTGTAAATCGTCCCTATCACTGTTGTGTCTCCGGCTCCGGACGTCTGTTTGGCTTTTTTTCCTCACTCTTCTGTGTGGTGGACAGTTTGATGTTGCCGAGGAAAAGCGTGCAAATCGCTCCCAGCAGGACGAAGAGCAGCCCGTATCGGTACACATGGTGCAGGGATTCGACCATCGAGACTTTCAAGATGGGCAGCAGCGTTTGCTGGATGGCCGCAGGGATTTGGGACAGGGCCTCTGGACTAAGAAGCATCGAATACATCCCCTGTGGATTCGTCCTGATCATCGATTCAAAATGGACGACCATATCGTGGGCCTGAGGCGGCAGCTGCTCCAGATACGGTACCAAGCTTGCTGTAAGCAAATTGGTCGAATGATAGTTCATTACAGCACCGAGGATCGTCATCCCGAACGTCCCGCCAATTTGCCGGAAAAACTGACTGGAGGAAGTCACTACGCCAAGCTGATATTTGGGAAAGGACTCCTGCAAGGCAATGGTAATCATCGGCATGACCAGCCCGATTCCCAACCCGAGCACGACCATATGCACCATCGTCGTATATTTTGTTGTCTCCATGCCCATCGTCGACAAAAGCCAAAAGCCGGCGCCCATCGCGACCATGCCAATAATCATCTGGAGCCGCACTCCCAAAAACTTGACGATTCTCCCGCCAAGCATGCTGGCAGCCATCATCGAGAGCATCATCGGCACCATGACGGTTCCGGATTCCGAGGGACTGATGCCTACGACACCTTGCATAAACAGCGGGACGAACATAATCGCGCCAAACATCCCGACCGACATCAGAAAGCCAATTCCGCTCAAAAGCGAAAAGGTTCTGTTTTGAAACAGGCGCAGCGGCAGGATTGGCTCTTTTGTTCGGCCTTCGATCCATATGAATCCGGTAATGAAGGCGGCGGACAAGGCGAATAGAGAAAGAATCTGCCAAGAGAGCCAGGGGTAATTTTTGCCCCCGAAGGTAAGCGCCAGAAGGAGGCTGACGACTCCTCCGACCATCGTAAACATTCCCCAGATATCAAAGGTGACCGGACCTGTTTGCTGGCGGTTTTTAAGCGCAATGGCGATCAGGATGGTAGCCAGTACTCCGACCGGCATGTTGATGTAAAAAACCCAGCGCCAGTTGGATGCGTCTACAATCCAACCGCCCACCTGCGGACCGATGATCGAAGACAGACCGAATACAGCTCCAAACACCCCTTGCCATTTGGCCCGTTGTTCCCCTGTAAAAATGTCCCCGATAATAATCATCGCCATCGGCATCATAACGCCGCCGCCAATTCCCTGCACAGCGCGAAAAAAGATGAGCTGGGTCATGGACTGAGCCATACCGCAAAGCGCAGAGCCGAGCATGAAAATGATCAGGCCCGTTACATAAACCGTTTTCCGACCGATCAGATCGGCCATTTTGCCGGCGATAGGGACAACCGTAGTGGAACTGAGCATGTAGGCGGTGGTCAGCCAGGTCATAATCCCCAGTCCCCCCAGCTCACCGACAATCCGCGGCATTGCTGTTCCCACAATCGTATTGTCAAGAGAGGCGAACAACATCGCGACGAGCAGGCCAGTAATCAACAATCCTCTATTTTTTTGCGTTTCCATCGTGTATCTCTCCTGTCCATAGGCGTACTGCGGATGCCACGGTCTTTTTCTTCCCAGTAGTATGCCCGCAGATCCCGCATTCTCGAGACAGGTGAAATCTCCCTTTTGAGAATAGGTGTCTGCTTTCCATGGAAGACTTATGGTATTCGGTGTTTTTTAGGAAGGGGGCAAACGATGAAGAAACAGGTCTTTTACATCGGGTTATCGTTGGTTTTGCTTCCGTCAACGACGGCGGGCACCTGGAGCGCAAAGGGCGACTTTCCTGAAGCCGTAGCCGCCATTACCAAGCAGCAGGTCTGGTCCGATTTGCGTCCTGACGACGGACAGACAAGTCCAGCTATGCAAAGCGCTATTCATGCTGGTACAGTCCAGTCTGCATCTGCAGATGAATGGACGCGTGCCGAACATGTGCTGATGGGGGAGCAGGTAGCGGATCCCCCCACTTCCAACCTGGATATGATCGAAGCGAAGAAGGCTTGGGAGGAGATCGGGGTCAAGGGAGAAGGCATGCTCATCTCTGTGATCGATACAGGAATTAACGGAAAGCATCCCGATTTGCCTGCCCCGCGGGACAAGCGTTCCGCACAGCAAAAATCAGGAGTAGCGAAAAAAGTAATACCCGGGTACAACTGGGCAGACCGCAATCAAATTACAGAGGATGTAGGCGAGTCCCAACACGGCATTCATGTGGCTGGCATTGTGGCTGCCAACGGAAAAATAAAAGGCGTTGCTCCTGAAGCACAGCTTTTGAGCCAAAAGGTTTTCAGCAATTACCAGGGGGAGGTCCCCGGGCTGAGCGAGTCTATTTTGTTTGCGATCAATGATTCCATCGCCAAAAAAGCGGATGTGATCAATCTCAGTCTGGGCTCGTCAGCAGGATATGTAGATGAAACCAATACCGAGCAGTATGCTGTCAAACGGGCTGTCGACAACGGAGTCATCGTCGTCGCCGCGGCAGGAAATGACGCCTACTTTGGCAGTGACAAGGTAAAGGCGCAGAATCCGGATGTCTCGATGATCGGCTCTCCGGGTCTCGCTCCTGACGCCTTCTCTGTTGCGTCTGTAAATGCGACCACGCTTGCCGGTCTCAGCTTCGCCGTCGAGGGAGTGCCGGGCCTCGAAAGGGTCGTGTATCTCCATGGGCACGCAGCCAGCGGACAAGCGTTGAATCCCGTGCAAGCCCTGATGAAGCAGTACGAACTGATGTACATGGGCAAAGGGAAAAAAGAGGATTACAACGTCTCGGTAAAAGGGAAAGTGGTCCTTCTGGAGAGAGGCGACATTTCCTTTGACGAGAAGCTGCGTTTGGCCAAGGAGAAAGGAGCGGCAGGGGCTGTGATCTACAACAATCAGCCGGGGCCGCTCATCATTTCCGCCGAGACCACCACTGCCTTGCCGGCTGTCTCGATTTTGAAGCAAACGGGGGAAATGCTGACGCAGGCGTTGAAAAAGGGAAAAAAAGTAAAAATCAACTTTGACGGTCAGTTCGCGCAAAATCCGATGCCGTATCCGGATGGGGGAACGGTTTCCGCCTTCACCTCCTGGGGACCGACGCCGGATTTGCAATTCAAGCCGGAGATTGCCGCCCCAGGCGGAGGCATTTTGTCGCTCGTCCGCGAAACCGATTATGCCGTCAAGAGCGGAACCTCCATGGCTACCCCTCATGTGGCAGGCGGGATGGCTCTTCTGAAGCAGGCCTACCAAAAACAGGGCTACCAGTTGTCCGGACGACAACTGGTTGAAACGATGAAGGCCGCGGCAATGAATACGGCGCAGCCGGTACTCGACCCGCGCAGTGCTGCAAGCACGGCAAGCGGCGGGATGACGGGTAAAGTGCCGTACAGTCCGCGCGTGCAAGGTGCGGGCGTGATGCAGATCGCCAAAGCGATTAAAACCCCGAGCATTATCACTGATGCCAAGGGGAAAGCTGGCGTATCGCTGGGCGAGGTTGGAGAAACGACGACGTTTTCCCTGTTTGTCGAGAACAAGTTCGGAAAAAAGCCGGTCACGTATCAGGTCAAGGATGAGTTCGGGGTCTTGACGGACAAGCGGCAGGACGGGATTAACATGCTTACCGATACAGCACTGCAGGGGGCCGCATTGCGATTTTCCGCTCAGCAGGTCACCGTTCAGCCCGGACAGCGGGCAGAAGTAAAGGTAACGCTGCACATTCCGAAAAACGCTCCCCGCAATATTTTTGCCGAGGGATATGTTGTTTTTCAGCCGACCGACTCCGAAATTCCTGTGCTGCGGGTGCCTTATTACGGGTTTTACGGAAAATGGGATGAACCGCGCGTAATGGATCAGCCGATGTGGGACCCGGGGAGCCAGGAGCACCGTACAGGCGTCAAGACGACCTGGTATCACGACAAGGAAAATGACAAGTGGAAATACCGCGATTACCTTGGTGTCACTGGCGTGAGCGAGGACGGACATGTACAGGTCGATCCGGCCAAGATTGCATTTTCGCCAAATGGAGACGGACACTATGATGTTGCAGCTCCTTCGATTACATTTTTGCGCAATGCCCGCCAAGTGACGGTGGATGTGGTGGACAGCGGAGGAACAATCATCCGGTCGCTGTCACGCGATGAGAAAATCAGCAAATTTGATCAATCAAAGCTGGGGACCCCTTATTACTATACGGAGCGGGAAGAATGGAGCTGGGACGGGAAAAAGTACAATCCCGAGAAGGGCGTTTATGAAACCGTCCCGGATGGAGCCTACCGATTCGTCGTCCGGGCCCGCATCGACAGCCGTCATGCCAATTGGCACACGCTGACTCTTCCGATTAAAGTAGACACAAAAGCCCCGGTCGTCACTGCTTCCCTGTCCGGGAACAAAGTACATTGGAGCTCCCGCGACAAGGACATTCAAGGCTACCTGTTGTATGTAGGCGGGAAAAAAGTGGGCGGACCCTATTCTGCGAGCATAACCAGCACCATTGTCAGTCAGCCGGACAAACGGATTTCCCTGGTGGCGTATGACTATGCGGGAAATATGAGTGTTGTCAACATCAATGGAAAAAGCGATGTCACCCCACCGTTTGTCCAGTTTCCCAATGACCTGTACACCTCGGTGCTGGTCACCCGTCAGCCTGAGGTAGCGGTCAACGGCAGGATTGCGGGTGAAGACATGCTGGACAGAGTGCGTCTGCAAATCAATAAAAATCCGGTCCAGGTCGAGACGGACGGTTCATTTAAAACCATCCTGAAGCTGCCGGAAGGGCTCAATTACGTTCCCTATCATGCCCAGGACATGCATGGGAACAGCAGACATTTTACGCAGCGGATCATCGTAGACACGACACCTCCGCAGCTTCAGCTAACCAACGACGGCAGCGAGACAATCTGGTTTGATGCAGGGACCAAACGAATGCTGGTACCCGTAAAGTTTGCGTATCGCGATCAGACATACAAAGGCCAGGTAAGCATCAACGGACAGATCGTCTCCAGTTGGGAGGAAGATCACCTGGAGAAAGCCGTGCAGAAAAACTTCACCCAGACGCTCCCCCTTCAGCACGGCGAAAACCGTATTTTGCTTGAGGGGAAAGACGCCGCGGGCAATGAGTCCTCTATGACGGTATACGCTTATGTGGATGCCCAGGCCGGTTCGCTCGTGATGCATCACGCCGAGCAGCGCTACACGTATCAGGCGAAGCCTTTGCCGGCGCCGGCACTGCATATAGAAGAGAAGAACAAAGAGGTATATGCGGGAGAAAGCATGCAGATTTCCGGGAGAGTGAATGCTCCTGGGACCGTACGGATGCATCTGGATTATGCAGACCAGCATGTGTTCGTCGATGTGAATGACAGAGGAGAATTCCGTGCGCTTGTAAACAGCGTCAAGGAAGGCAAGCAGAAGCTGTCCGTAGTGGCAGTCGATGCCCTCGGGCGCGAAACAAAAGCAGAGATGGTCATCGTAGGGAAAAAGAGATAAGGGTGCCAGCCGGCATCCTTTTCTCTGTTTCGGGGTCTGAAATGTTTTGTGCAGGGAGGAGTGAACGTGTTTTATCATGGAATTGATTGGGTATATGTAAAAAAGGAATATCCGCTGCTTTCACCGCGAAGAAACGTGTCGCGAAAGCGCCCTGAGCAGCTCGCTGACAGGGTTCATCTGTTGCAGCAGTTTGGCGTGGAGCCCGTTCATTTGCTGGAGGAGGGGCCGGATTTTCCGGCAGAGCGCTGCATTAGAGAATGTCTGGCTTTTGGAGATACGGTCTTTGCTTTTAAGGAAGTAAGCAGCCCTTTGTGGCAGTTGAGCTGTCATGAAGTGGGAGTCGAGGTGCTTGACTTGCGCAAATGCAGTCTCATTTTCACAAGAGAAACTAGTGCTAATGTACAGGTTCTCTTTCCGGATGTACCTGTTTTATACACCGAAAGTCCTTAAATATTTTGGATAACGACTTGTCTCTGCCATTTTTCGACATTATAATGGGCCTCATGAGGAGAAATTCGTACGGGAAGGAAGGAAATGAAGATGAACGTCCAGTACCTCAATCCGTTTCTGGATTCGGCTTCCTTTGTGATTGAACAGCTTTGCAACGTGACGATCAAACGGGGAGAATTGGAGATGACAGAGTGGTACTATCGGGACGATCATACCTGGATCCGCATTGGAATGACCGGTCAATTGGAAGGCGACGTGTTTTTCGGCTTGCAAAACGACCTCGCCTTGCGTCTTGTATCAGCGATGATGGGGGGCTTCCCCGTTAATGAACTTGATGAAATCGGGAAAAGCGCTATATCGGAACTCGGGAATATGATCTCCGGCAACGCCAGCACAATGCTTTACAATCAAGGCGTAGTGATTGATATTACTCCGCCGCAGTTTATTCAGGCACAGGAGAATAGATGGGGTTCTCGGACCGCATATACAGTCCCGCTTGACTTAAGCGACATGGGCCGTATGGAAATCCAAGTCCTGGTAGGAAAGTAGGAAGGTGGGCGCTCTGCATTGGCAGAACGCCTTTTTTTCGGTTCGCGAAGGGTTGACGAATCTGTGCAAGAGTTGGAATAATAAAAAAAGATAAAATATTTTTGATTGTCTGGCCGTTTTTTTCCAGATCGTGTATTGTTTGAGATAGTAAGGGGGAATGAATGTTTGTCATATATTAGGCAGCTAATCGGGATGTTTTTCCTCGTTGTGATTGTCTGCGGCGGCCCGTACATGCTTTATGTTGAGAAAGAGGAAGTGCATTTTGCGCCGGAAAGAGTCGTCACATACACCGTCTATTTGCTTCAGCAGATAGGGGAAGGATCACTGGGTACTTATTACTCGGGAAATGATGAACGGAGCATTGCGGAGGATATCGTTCCTTTTGCGATCAACTCCTTTGAACTGATGTTTTACAGTGTATTGATCGCTGTTTTGGCAAGTTTGTTATTCGGGCTGTTCCTGCAGCGGTTTGCATTTGTTCGCTACTTTCAAAAACTATTGAATCTGCTCTCCACGATTCCTGACTTTGTACTGATATTTTTATCCATTTTGGCGGCGATTCAGTTTTACAAGTGGACGAATATTCGGATTATTACACTTTCCCCGACAAGTGACTCCAGCAACATGTGGTTCCCACTCACGATGCTGGCGATCGGTCCGACCATTTTCCTGATGAAGGTAATCAGTCTCAAATACGGGCAAATCGGCGGTGAGGACTACATCAAGACCGCTTTGGCAAAGGGGATGGGCATTTGGCATATTCTCGTTCACCATGTGTATAAAAATGTGAAGCCGTTTCTGCTGGCGGATCTGAAGAAGACCATCGCGATTACGGTGGCCAACTTGTTCATCGTGGAATATCTTCTAAATGTAGTGGGCTTGACCCGCTTCATTTTTTCCAAAAATGGCATTTATCAGTTTAACGCGGCCGTAATGGGTCTGATGGGCATTATATTGCTTTCCATATTGGTGTACCTGTTGATTCGGGCTATTTTGTATCTGTTTGAACGGATTGCTGTCTACAAATAAGCAGAGTGTAAAAAAGAGTGAGGTTTTGCCATGCAGAAGCGTCGAGTGAATGTATCCCTGTGGGTCGGAGCGGTGCTTGTGATGCTCCTGATCGTTCTCGGGATCATTGGCCCCTATATCGCTCCCTACGATCTGGAACATCAAGAAAAAGTGAGAAATGTCGAAGTGAATGGAAAGACCGTCATCATCTCCCCGCCGCTCTCCCCCTCAAGCGAGCACTGGCTTGGCACCGACAAATGGGGCTATGATCTGTTGACAAAGCTGCTTCACGGAGCGCCGTACACCGTGTTCGTCACGATGCTCGCCGCTGTCGCACGCCTCTTGATCGGTACGATCATCGGCCTTTATATCGGCATTCAGGACAAGCCGCAAAAGTGGTGGCTCTCGATCGAAAACGCCTGGGGATACATGCCTCTCTTTTTGCCGGTGTACTTTTTACTCGTTGGGCTGAATCGGAACTCGGAGCTGGCCATCGGCACCCTGGTGCTGTTGTTTATCGGCCTCGTCGCACTGCTTGGCGCCCCCAGCGTCGCGTCTTCGATCCGGCAAAAGACCGAACAGATCAAGGAAACGCAGTATGTGCTGGCTGCCGTCTCTCTCGGGGCCGGACGCGAGCAGATCATTTTTCGTCATGTCCTCCCGCAGCTAAAAGAACAGCTTGTCCTGATCGCCGTCACCGAGATGATTTCCATCATGGCCTTGATGGGGCTGCTCGGTATGTTTGATCTGTTTGTGGGCGGCACCTATGTCACCTACGATCCGGTCATTTATCACTCCGTTACGAACGAGTGGGCTGGTCTGCTCGGCTCGTACAGAGGGTTTGTCTACGGGAACAACGCCTGGATTTTTATGATCCCGCTGGCTGCTTTTATCATTGCCATCGGTTCCTTTTCGCTCCTGGCAAAGGGGCTTCGCGACCGGTTTCAGGAAACGTATCAACGGACACCGTTTATTTAGTTGGGAAAGGGGGCTTTCCCGGCGGAACCCATCGCCCATTTTTTGAATAGGATGTAAGGCAAAAGCCTAAAATCCCCGTAATTCCGGCACCACCACCCACCCCCCTACATAGGATAAGGTGACTCTGTAATCCCTCAACCTTGTTCCTGTAGAGCCCACAAGGAGGGGTGGCACGATTGAAGGGGAGCGACCAAACCAAGCCGTTGTTGACAAATCGAGAAAGAGAAGTATTTGAACTCTTGGTCCAGGATAAGACAACAAAAGAGATTGCCGGACAACTCTTCATCAGTGAAAAAACCGTACGCAATCACATCAGCAATGTCATGCAAAAATTAGGTGTCAAAGGTCGATCTCAAGCAGTAGTCGAACTCGTTCGACTTGGTGAGTTAGAGATTTGAACCCAGCCCACCCAGCCTCCCTTTTCTTCCCTTGCGATGGAAGGGAGGATTTTTTTTTGCCCAAATTCAGGAGAACAGGCTTTGCATCGTCCGAGTTTAGCCACTCTACGACCGGTGAATCAATTTTGGGTAGAGAAGTTACGGGGGGTGCCAAAATTCATTCAAACATCAAGGTCTTTTTTGGAAAATCCGGCCCCAACTTTACCGTCTCTGGTACGATTTCTCTTGTTCTAATGAGTTCTTCCTTCTCGGCGCTGCGATGCGAGGCATGAGTAAGGCTGAAGCATATCTGGTTACGCTCGCCACCCGTACACCAAAAATTTTAAAACAAATGGCAAGTATGTAAACTTGTTTATCATAATCTACTATTAAGGAGGTGATACCTATGAAATAATGATTGGCTATTTCTTTTGCAATCATGATGGTTATGTCTGTCTCAGGTGCTGCCTTTGCGGCTGAACCACAAGGTTGTTATGCCCAACGTGTTTGCCAAGAAATTTATTATTTCTAAGCTGTATAGATGCTCCGTAAAGGAGTTTAAGGGTACTTTATGAACCTTTTTCTTTTTATTTATGCTGATCGGTTTCCGTCTCAAGAAATGGGAAGCAAGGTATTACCGTACAATTTTGCATTCATGGGCTGAAGTCAATGGAGCTCTCGGCAACTAGTTCTGCAGTTACCTGACTGATGGAGCTTCAACATACACTGTTGAACAATCGATTAACCACCCTTAGGTAAGCTTTAGCGGTCATTTTTTACGTCTGATTTCAAATGAATGTGGTTATGGTTGCAAACTATGGGGAGGAATAAGGAGCGTTAACAATACATTTCGGCTCTTTGAGGATAAAAAAACAACAACGCCGACTGAGAACCTTCTGCCTGCAATAAAGGGTTTTACGATTGGCATCTGGTATCACCTCCTTCGCTTTTAGCAAATGCAAGATTTTGGAAGTTTGTAAGTGCTAATCGACTCCGTTGAATTCCTCATTTTCAGGGGTGATTATAGCAGAGAATTTAACGATCTCAAGAATAATAGGAGTTCCTGAATAAATAGTGTCTCCTGTTCCAAGGAGTGTCAGTTCATTTTCACTGATCTCACTCAAACTGGACTCTTGCAAAATCCTGTTTACGAAGAGGCTGATGTAGCTGCTGGGACTTAGTCCTCTAAAACTTGTTGCCAAATTTCTCTGATTGTCCGTGAAATGGGTTGCGGCAATTGTAACTGTGCGGGTCAATTGAATATCTTCGGGTGCAATATAAAAATATCGGTATACTTCTGGAAGGATTGTTATGGTGCCTTCATATCCACCAGGTCCTTGAGGTCCTGGAAGTCCCTGAGGTCCTGGAAGTCCACGGAATCCCTGGGGTCCTTGTGTTCCTTGGGGCCCAGGAGGCCCAGCAGGAGCGCGTACAATAATTTTGGGACGCGGACATTTAACCCAAACAATTTTTTGTTTTTTCTTCGGACACTTCTTCTTGCGAGGACGTAAGTACTTTATTTTTTTCCTGTTTCTTTTTTCAGCCCCTTTTGATCGTCGGCATAGCATGCAGACACCTCCACATCATGGCTTAACTTATGCTACGTTAATTTGCAACGTAAGTAGTTAGACTTATAGCCAAAGAGAACCAACCAAAAATAGGCAATAGAAAAGTCTGCTTCATCAGCAGACTGGACTGCGCCCCTCTTGATGGAAACTTTAAAAAAAGTGACCATCTTATAGGTCACTTCACTCATAACAGAGTTGTATTAATAGATCGCCTTATGCTAAATAGACCGTTTTACATGATCCACTATTAAAAAATTCCACTCGGGAGTTTTCCGGTTCTCCGAATATTTAATACTTGTTGCAGTGTCAATCGTCTGCTTGTCATGATGATGGAGTTGGCTTCGAAATCGAATCCGATGATTCTTTCGACATCAGCTATACTTCTGCTGACGCGAATGATTCGAAAAGCACCTTTAAAATTATTTCTTGAGAATAAAACTAAAGTTGCACCTCTGCCATTTGAACGAAATCGTAAACTTTCCGGTTCATCAAAGATTCTTTCCACATTGCGGATTGCTACGTTGCCGCGGAAAACTCTGCTCCTTCCACGATAGTTTTCATCATCAAAAAGTGTTAGTCTTGGCAGACGAAGTTGGGTCTGAGGCATTGTTCCATTCCTCCCTAATTTTGAACTTCTGTAAACTATGCTCGGATGCAAGCAGGGGGGTGGACTGTTCTCACGCACGTCTTATAATTGGCTCTTGACCGACGGGCGAAAAACGACTCATGACAAGAGGCAAAAAGAAAAATCTGCTTATTCAGCAGATCCCAGGTTGCAGACAAACTCCCTCGCTGAACGAACAGCAGAGGGAGTTTGTTTAATAATTTGATGAAAATACCGAAGGTGTTTTGATCGTTCACCTTTTGGCGACCTGATTTCCATAGCCAGGTCGCCATTTTTTTCAAGTTCATGGCAGCGAAAACAAGCATCGCCTGCATCGTGACCTTCTCCAGTCCTCGTAAGGTCGTCCAACGCATGCCATGCTTTTCCTTCATATCAGCGAATACACGTTCAATCGTTTCTTTCCGTTTGCTATAGATTTGTTTGTTTTCCTCGGTATGCCGGAGGTGGTCTACCTCTTCGAGGTAATCAGCCCAGATGTGGCGACTCACTCTCTTTGTGTAGTCTTTACTTTCCGTGCATTGTTTCAAGAACGGACAACTTCGGCAAACTTGAGAATTTGATCGATAGATACGGTACCCATCCTTGTTTGTTGTCTCATATGTTAAGATTTGCTCGTTCGGGCAGATGTAGCAGTCGAAATATTCATCATACACATATTCGTGCTTTTTAAAAAAACCTTCTTTGGTGCGTGGTCTTGTGTAGGGCATAACGGGGCGAATCTGGTCATCAAGGAGTGTTTTACTGATGTAAGGCGTCTTGTATCCCGAGTCCACTGCCACAGCTTGAGGCTGTGCAAACGTCTTTCGCACTTGATTCAAAACATCCTCAAAAACCTGACTGTCATGCACATTGCCTGGCGTTACCTTGGCACCAAGCACAAATCCATTTCGATCACATGCTGTATGAAAACTATAAGCAAATACACGTTCCTTTTCCCCTTTTACAAACAATCCGCAATCCGGGTCAGTTGTGCTGACTTTCACCTCCTTCTTCGAAGTTTCTGTCTTTTTTTCAAGGGGCTTCTTTCCATGTGCAATACGATCCTGATTGATTTCTTCGTCCAGCAGCTCTTGATATTTCTTCGCTTGTTCTTCAACGATTTCTTTCACGTATTTATGCTTATTCGCACTGGCTTTTACATGCGTAGCATCAATGAAAAGCACATCAGGCTTCACGAATCCATGATGAACCGCCTCCTCCAATATTCGAAGGAAGATCGACTCGAAGAGTTGAGTATCCCGAAAACGGCGAACATAGTTCTTGCCTAGGGTCGTGAAATGGGGAATGGGCTGACTGAAATCATAGCCAATAAACCACCGATAGGCAACATTGGTTTCGATCTCTTTAATCGTTTGTCGCATGGAACGAATTCCAAAAATATATTGGATGAAAGCAATTTTAACTAAGACTACAGGGTCAACACTGGGTCTGCCATTGTCATGACAGTAGAGGCTTTCCACCAAGTCATAGATGAACGAAAAGTCGATTGCATTTTCAATTTTTCTTACGAGATGATCTTCTGGCACCAACTCATCTAGCGAGAATGCAGATATCTGATAACGCCCTTCGGCCTCTTGCTTATTAAGCATAATGCCACCTCTAAAAAATAACTTTTGAAAACGTAACATGTTCTATATTCAACAAAAAAGCCTGCAGACCCTGTTCCTTACGGAACTTTGTCTACAGGCTGAAATCTGCTTATTCAGCAGATCCTGCATTCGCTTCGTTATTTTTGTTGGTTTTGTTGATAGATAAATGATCCTCTGGCTGCTCCGCGAGTTTGTATGGAAATTCTTGTCGGGAACCCTGGGGATGCAATACCAATTCTGGCTATGCTATATGGCTTTACGGAAAACTCTTTGATGCCATCCAAAATGAGAACAAAAGATCTCCGGCTGTTGTTGGAGATTGCGAATGTTCCGCCTACCCCTTTTGGAACAAAAAGTAAAAACTTTTTACCAGCGCTCCGATAGCTAAACGACCCGGTAAAAGAAAATTTACTCATTTGACCCCACCACTCCTTCTGTTTTGTACAGATTATTCCGAGGAGCAGTTGATGCTTGGGGAGAAGTTGAGTGGAATTACCTATTTTTCTAGTAATGGGTATGACAAATAGGGGTATTGTCTCACTCATTTGTGAATGAGCAGCGGATCGACACAACGTATTTTTTTGCAGCGAAGCACGTTTCTTTGAAACCAAAGATAGTAAATAGCTCATAAAACAGGCACTCCCGAATGAATAGGGAGTGCCTGTTGGCAATCAAATGTTATTTCCTGATGCGGTCACATAATTTGCTCTGGGCAGCACCAACCGCACCAACCGCGCCCGCAACACCGAAAACAACCGGTTATTTGAGTGGGATAATGCACCAAGCGAACATTTGCTTTCTTGATTGCCTTGCTTTTCGACTTTTTCTTTTTCAAGTGAACTTCCCTCCTTATAACGATCTAAAGTAGTGTACTACCAAAATCCCCCTTTTGATTGGACGAGAGTTTTCATGAATCGAAAATAGACGGAGGGATAAAGGCAGCGGGAATAAAAGGTTCATCTAGCGAATTTCTCGTTGACACAATACGATATATCGTATTAAACTCGACTTGTCACGATATATCGTATTGAAACAAATAAGGAGTGCCGATGTTGAAATTTTGTAATCAACGAAATCGATGGGGACATAATCATGAATGGAAAGGATTTGGAGGTTCACACATGGAAGGGGGGCGGTCGGAACCATACCTGAGACATCGTCATGGTGGATCCGGAGGTGGTTTTGGGGGGCGCGGTGAAGGTAAGCGGCGTTTTTTTGAACGAGGTGAGTTCAAATTCGCTTTACTCGAACTTCTATCAGAAGCTCCCATGCACGGATATCAGCTGATTAAGGCGATGGAAGAGAAAACCGGTGGTTTATACTCCCCGAGTCCGGGTTCCATTTACCCTAATTTGCAGCTGCTTGAAGAAATGGAGCTTGTCGTATCGAGCGAGGAAGATGGCAAAAAGCTGTATCATATTACGGATAAGGGTGGCGAGTTTCTTCAGGAAAGAAGAACCCGGGCGGTACAGGAAAAGGATCGTTGGAATAGGCAAGGCAGCCACCGGGCAATTGAGAAGCGCGATGTAAAGAAGCTCATCGAAGATTGGCCGGACGTATTTACCCTGATGGTCAAAGCAGCCAGGATGGCACGGGAAACCCCTGACTCGAAACAGGCATCCCAGTTTAAGGAAATCATGATCAATCTTCAACATAGCCTACATGAGCTCGCGGCTTCGGATGAGGAGCCCAATAAAGTATCGGATGCTCCGCCTGATGACGATACCAAGGACAAAGGCTGACAGGGAGCTATCGGATGTCCTCGTCCTCCCTACATACCCATATTTTTCCAAAAAAGACTTGAGAAAACAAGAAGCTTGCCGAAACATATCCAAGGAGGAAAAAGATGAGTACACCTGAACAATGGAATGACATTGATCTTTATTTTAAAACGAAACTTCACACGTCCGATCCCGTACTGGATTCCATCCTAAAAGCAAATACGGAAGCGGGTCTGCCTGCTATAGATGTTGCTCCCAATCAAGGCAAATTGCTTTATTTGCTCGCAAAGCTCGCAGGGGCAAACAATATATTAGAACTGGGCACACTCGGAGGATACAGCAGTATATGGCTTGGACGTGCATTGCCGGAGGGAGGGCGTCTGGTCACACTTGAGCTTGATGAGCATCATGCCAAGGTTGCCGAAGAAAATATAAGAAAAGCAGGGTTGGAAAACAAAGTGGAAGTCATTGTCGGCCCAGCCCTTGATACCCTGCCAACTCTAAAAGAAAAAGGGTTCACCGCTTTCGATTTTATTTTTATCGACGCTGATAAACCAAACTACCCCCATTATTTGAAATGGGCGTTGAATTATTCAAGATCGGGAACCGTTATTATTGCAGACAACGTCGTTCGCAAGGGGCGTGTCATCGATCCCGAAGACGCAAGCGTCCAAGGTATCCGTCAATTCGTCGATTTGCTGTCCGAAGATACCCGAATAGATTCGACGGCAGTGCAAACAGTCGGCAGTAAAGGCTATGATGGCTTCATTCTTGGAATTGTGAAGTAAATGAAAGACGCAGCAATTTGGGGAAGACTGCTTGCTGTCACGGACACTGCCGAACGATATGAAAACGAAGTTCAGATTATTGCCGGTCGCCCCTTTGCAGAAATAAACGCAACTTTTTGATGAATGGCAACAGATGCTAACTATTTTAATGCTAAAAGAATGAAGGAAATCAAAAGCGCCCCCAGAATGGCTGTAATGATAGCTGGGGGTATATATTTTTTGGGTTTATGAACAATGTATGCAATTGTATTGAGAAACATCAAGATGAAGATCGCCCCGATGAAAGCGATAAAGATTAACATAGAACCATCCTTTCGTAAGCCGATAATTCAAAAAAGTATTAAAGCTGGATCATCAACGCAGTCTTGCTTCCCAAGCCGATGATTCAAAAGGTTTAAAAAGGTGAATCATGAAATCAGTCCTGCTTCCGGAAAGAGAAGCAAGAGAAAAAGGTGAAAACGGTGAAAACGGGTAAATCACCCCAGCCCTTCGCAAGACCAGGCACGGGCCAATGACAAAAGCCAAAAGCCACAAAGGCCGCATGAAACGAAAACAAGATGGGCCCTCCTTGAATGGGGATGATCCTAAAATATATGACGAGCATTCGGGAAGGTTGTTGCGGGTGTGCAGACAATTAGTACGACTTGAATACAGCAACGAAAAAATTACGCTGCGCTTTTCCGGCGCAGCAATATCCAGCCTATAACCACTAGCAGCAAGGCGAACAGATCGTATGCAATGTCGTAAAGAGGCTGGCTGGGTCCCGGTTTGACATGGTGGACCTGCAAGATGTGGTGGTTGGTGATTCCTTCGATAAGATTAAATACGCCAGCCCCTACTAAGAAACAGCCCCAAAATTTGCTTGCCCCGACCTTGGGGTCTCCTTTCCACAGCAAAACACCGGAAATGAATATAAATAGCGTTACGATTAAATGAAAAAGGCCGTCGCTCATGATCTGGTGAAATCGATCCGTATGCATGTTCACACTATGCCACTGCAGTATTTGGTGAAAAACAATCCCATCGAGCATGCCGATCATGCCGACCCCAAACAAAAAGGCTCCTATACATGTTGTTTTCAAAAAACGGGCCTCCTCCCTCAATCGTCAATAACCATCTCATGTAGATAAAAGCTGATAAGCACTGCCCTTGCGGCAGCGCTTATCGACAAAACTAAGCATGTACGAGCTCGGGTGTCTGCAGATGAAGAGGCGGCGGCACTAACCAGCCTTTCTCTTTGCTGATCCGCAACAACCGTTGACCGAATTGAACCTTTGCCGAATGGAATTGCGAATACATCATGGCAATGTCTTCCCGAATGCATTGCCCGATGATCTGGCTGCACGCAACCAGTCCAGCGGCAAGATCATGTCCGACACCTGCAGCAATTTCAGGATCGTTAAAACGTGCACCCGCCGGAATACTTTCCAGTGATGCGACTGGACGCTCGGCTGGGGTAGGCGGAGGTGCAACTCCATTTGCTTTCAGCAGGTTTTCGACCTGCTGGATTTCTTGCTGCATCGCCCGTGTGAGATCTTCAAGAAAACCTTTTAGATCTTTGTCACCGGTGTGATTGATAAACGTTTGATACGTCACCAATAGGCCTTTTGAAGCCGAAAGATAACTCCATACTCCAAACACTTCACCATAGTGCATCGGTTCATCTTGTGGATTGCCACTCAGGATTCCCATTAATGCCCTCCCGGAATTCATTAAAGTTTTCAAGTCCATGTAGGGTCTCCTTGCTGGTTCTTTTAACCCGATGTTAGGGTGTGCCTAGGGACGAAGAGTTATGAAGGTAATTTTACACAATAGACAAGATGGCATAACAGGTTCGTTGTATATTTTGAGGGGACACAGTTCCGCCTATCGGGAGATTGTAAAAACCATTGACCTTCGGAATATTCTTGACAAAAAATATTTTTTATGTTATTGTAAAATATTTGACTTGTTTACAAGAAGATTAAAACCTTACATAATGTTCTTGGAGAAACATCTATCAAGAATATTTAGAAAGGTTGTACATTAGATGGATACTTTGCCTTGTCAAGGTTGCAAAGGTTTATGCTGCGGCCCTGTTCCCGTAACGGAGAGAGAATTGAAAAAAATTCAGAAGAAGGTTGCATCCATGCCGCGCAAGATCCGCGAAGAGCTAGAAAATCAGCCGAGATTTTTCGGAACGTGCATTTTCTACGACCTGGATAAAGACCAATGTGGAATTCATGCTGTTCGGCCTGAAATTTGCCGTATGTTTGGCTTTCACAAAGACCTGGTCTGTTTCCGCAAGCCGGAGCTGGCTACAAAAGAAAAGGCAACGCTGAAGGAAGCTCCTGTAGGGTACCTGAGTATTGATATTACCTGGAAGAGCTTCCAATAAAACACCAAAGAAAAGGGCATGCCCTCCGCATAAAATATCCGATTTACGACCAATACCTGTCTCCGAAAATCCGAGTACGCCCCTTTATTCAGGGGAATAGCTCTCGGAGGTGCCCAATAGCCCTTCGAGCTGGTCAACTGCCGATTTTAAATCAGGCCTTGACGCTCTGTTCGTCTCCGCCAATGTCTTAAGCTCACGATATCCTTCCGACAATCGAAAGAGGGGCTCGTTCGGGTTGTAGGTCCGCTGCGAAGCAGGTTCAGTCACGACGTGATTTGTCTGCATAAAAAACGATTGCGAGGAGACCGTCTCTACGTTCCTGCTCACTTCCTGCAACAGCTCCTGCAGATGGGAAGGGATAATGTCGTTGTGCTTTTGAATATTTTTGATAATACTTGCTACATAATCTTTCTTTGTCATGGATCGGCAGCTCCCTTTCTCTTCGACTTTGCATTCATGCTTAATTTGTCCGGACGGCTTGCATTACATTCCTTTCGTTCGGAGCCAAACAGGAAGAGTATCGGGAGGAACAGCCAGCCCCGAAAAGGAGAACAGTACGTGAAAGAATCAGATTTATACGATCCAATCAAGCAATGGATGGAAGAGCGGGGATTTACGGTTTTTCCGGAGGTGGAATGCCGCCGGGCCGGTGGACGAGCCGATATCGTCGTGACCAGCGGCCCGCTCGTCGGCGTTGTGGAAATGAAGCAATCCCTTTCGCTGGATTTACTTGATCAGGCACTTCGCTGGCGCGGGTTTGCCAACTACATTTGGATCGCCATTCCATACCGGAAAAATGGCTACAGGCAGTTTGTAAACATGGTGCTGCGGGATTACGGGATCGGGGTCCTCTTTGTCAGCAAGCATGGAACTGTATGGACGGAGGGGAAGGCTCGGTTCATGCGTCGGACGGTCCCTCATTTGCAACAGTCCCTGACCGAACATCACCAGACTTCCGGGATAAAAGGCGGCCACAGCGGAGGCGGATACATCACTCCGTACCGGATCACCATCAACAAGGTCAAACACTTCTTGAAAAGGGCAGGAGACTGGTGCAGCATCAAGGAAATCCTGGACCATTGCGAAACGCATTATGCCAGTCCGCGTGCATCACTGGCGAAAGCGCTTCTGGAATATGAAGCGGGGTGGTGCGAGAGAAAGAAGGAGGCTGGAAAGCTGTATTTCCGTTTCCGGGACGTGGAGACAGCCCTTCCGGGAGGGACAAATCAAAAAGCAAACGGAGCTGTACCAAAAAAACATGCCGCAAAACATGCCGTAACGCTCTCTGAAAAGCAACTCAGCGTTTTGTTTGTTTTGACCAAAGATTGGCAGACCCCGACCAGGATTGCTAGGAAACTGCCGGGACTGCATCCCCATATCGTCGAAACGAAAGGCTCCCTTTACGTCAACCAACCGCTCAAGGCCTTGATTGCAAAAGGCTTGGCCGAGAAGCATCCGGAGCGCAAAGGACAGTATCGGCTAACCCCGACGGGTGAAGAGGCACGAGAGGATTTTGAGATGGAATAAGGAATACAATGTAAACAACTGCCCCCTCCAAAAAACACTGGATGGTTCAGAAGGGGGCAGCCCATCTATCACCGCGATCAATCTTTTCCTTCCCGAAAAACGATTTCTCTTATTTTCTCATCCAGCATGTGAAATGCTTTACGAAGCGCTGTTTTCGGGACTTGCGCGTACTGATCGCCGATTGACGCTTCAAAAGAGCACAATCTCTCGTCGACTTTCTTTAGATGTGTAGTGAGCCCAACCCCTGTTTCCTCATAAATGGAAAGCAATACGGCCTCAAGCTGCTCTTTTGGCAAACGAACATGAACATGAAACATATTCGATACGGGAACGAGCGGCCTTGTTTCGACGGCGTGGCACTGATTGTAGAGCGAAGCGAGCTCTTTCGCTTCCTCGAAATACTGCTGGAAGCTATGCAATCGTTGATCGAAATAATAATCGGCACTGACGATATAAGGGTAAAGGCTGATTAAATCGCCGCCGTGGCGTCTCTTCCACACCTTTGCTTCCTTTGTAAAATCCTCTTCGCCTGCAAGAATGGCTCCTGCAATTCCCCCAATTCCTTTGTAAAAAGAAACATACACACTGTCAAAAAGCCGGCAAAGGTCAGCGGCCGATTTTTGGTAATAAGGCAGTATTTCAAAAAGGCGAGCGCCATCCAGATGCAGCTTGATTCCATTTGCGCGGCAATAGGCGGAAATGGCTTCAAGCTCTGTATATTCAGGCAATTCCCCGCCAATTTCACGCTGAGGCAGCTCAAGCAGCAAGCACGCGATATTCTCCTGCATCGTTAGAACATCTTCCAATCGAATCAATCTGTTCTCATCCGCAAGCAGGACTGGTTCGATCTGGTGCAACTTTTTCAACCCGTCTTCTTCATGAATTTCCAGATGGCATAAGGGATGATAGGCCACCTTATTCAGCCCTTTTTGCTCACACCAGATTCGCATGGCAATTTGCTGGGCCATGGTACCGCTCGGAAAAAATACGGCGGATTCTTTGCCTAAGTAGTCTGCCAGTTTCTTTTGAAAGTTTTCGATCACCGCGCCTGTACCATACGCATCGCTTTCTATATCCCCGTCCATTTCATTCAAGACAGTTTTCAGCACATGAAGATTTCTTTTTCCATGCCCAACCAGTGGATAAGCGGTCTGTTTATAGGCCGTCAGCAATTGGTTGTGCGGGTTCATATTTGCACCACTCCTTTTTACGGGAATCGCTTTATGGAAAAAATTATACATGAGGGATATCCAAAGGAATAACTTTTTGTCTGCTTGTTGCCAGATAGGGTTTCATTCCAGACGAGGAAAACGGGCTTTAATTCGAATGAAAGTGTGGGGCTGTCGTTCCCGCATCGACGATCATGCTGGGAACAGCGGAGAGGGTGAAAAGAATCTCGTGCAAATCGTTAAAGTGTAGTATTCTTAGTGTAATACTAAACATTAAAATCCGCTCCCACACAGGAGGTCTTCATGAACGTTTACCAACACATAACAGACTGTATCGGCAATACTCCAATGGTTCGCCTTAACCGGATCGTGCCCGGGGGTGCGGCAGATGTTTTTGTCAAATTGGAAATGTACAACCCTTCCCGCAGTGTGAAGGACCGGGCTGCCTACAACATGATCGCCACCGCCGAGGCAGAGGGGCTGATCAAGCCGGGAGACACGATCATTGAGCCGACGAGCGGCAACACGGGCATCGGACTGGCCATGAACGCGGCAGCGAAAGGGTACAAAGCGATCCTCGTGATGCCCGACAATATGTCCAAAGAGCGGATCAATCTGCTCAAGGCATACGGAGCAGAAGTCGTGCTCACGCCGAGCGAGCAGCGGATGCCGGGGGCGATCGCCAAAGCGTTGGAGCTGCAAAAAGAGATTCCCGGAAGCTTCATTCCCCATCAATTTGAAAACAAAGCGAACCCCGATATCCATCGTGTGACCACAGCCCGCGAGATTTACGAGCAGATGGAAGGACGGCTGGATGCCTTCATCGCCACAGCGGGAACAGGGGGCACGATCACGGGTACCGGGGAAGCGCTCAGAGAAAAGCTGCCACAGCTGTATATCGGGGTTGTGGAACCAAAAGGCTCGCCTGTCCTGTCCGGTGGAAAGCCGGGACCGCACAAGCTGGTGGGCACAAGCCCGGGCTTTGTGCCAAAAATCCTGAATACCGCGATCTACGACGAGATCATGCAGATCGCCGATGAAGACGCGCTGGAGAGCATGCGGGCGCTCGCCTCCAAAGAAGGCATCCTCGTGGGACCGTCTGCCGGAGCTGCCGTTTTTGCGGCGATCCGGGTGGCTGCTTGGCTCGGGGAGGGCAAACGTGTGGTTTGCATCGCACCGGATACGGGGGAACGCTATTTGAGCATGAATTTTTTCTAAAACGGAATCATCGCCGCTGGATGCTGTGTCGTTCAGCGGCTTTTCTGTGCTCACGGAGTTCGTTCGAGAAATCACTAGTCCAAGAGGAAAAGAGCCATTAGTCCAACATTTAGCTGACTATTGCAAAAATTGCACCAATCAATGGGGAAAGGAATCGTTCTTTACCGCAAGAAAACGGTTTCATATAATGAACTCGGGTTAGATCAATGTCGATCACAACGGGGGTGAAGAGAAAAAGAATGCTGCTGACATCGCGTTCCCAAGCACTTTTGAAGGTGATCCTGGACAGTTCCAACCCGCTGAAAATCCGCGAGGTTGCAAACGATTTTCAAGTGAGCGAGCGGACGATCAAATACGATCTGGAGAACATCAGGCAATGGCTGAAAGACCGCAACATTATTCTTCATTCCCAACCGAATAAAGGAATCTGGATCAGCGAAGCCGAGGAGGTCCTGCAAAAGCTGCGGCACAAGCTCAATGAGCACGGCAGCAAGGACGTCATCCTTCACCAAAAAGAGCGGGCCAAACATCTGGCGTTTATCCTGCTCCTGTCCGACGGCTACCAGCGTCTGAACGATTTGGCCGATCATGTGGGGGTGAGCCGCAATACCGTTATCGCCGATGTAAAAGAGACGGAGAAACTGCTCGACGGATTGCACCTGGAGCTGGTCTCCAAGCAGAGATACGGTATCCGGGTGGAAGGCAGCGAACGCCAGAAGCGCTATGCCCTCGAGTGTTTGACACATGATTTGCTGGATGGCAGCGTCATGTATCGTTTGGTCCAGGGGGTCCTGCCGGAGCATGGTCCCGGCACCGGAGCAGGGCCGCTTTTGGAAAGGTGGCTCATCAGTCCGCCGGAGCTGGATGAAATCATCAGGTTAACCAAGGGATTCGTGGCGAAGCTGGACAAAAGCCTGCCGGATCGGACGCTGATCAGTATCATGATCCGATTGTGTATGGTCGTCAACCGCGTCAAGAGAGGGCAAATCGTCTCGATGGACGAGGCAGATATGGCGGAAGCGGCTGGGTGGGGCAGTTATTCTCTGTACGCGCGGGCAGTGCGGGAGATGTGCGCGCGTTTGGGTATGGAAATGCCCGAGCATGAAATTGCCTATTCCTCTCTGCCGCTGCTCGAAGCGGAACAGGTGCACCTGAAGCGACGGACCAGCAGGCAGCCGTTGGACGTTTATGTGGCGACCCGGGAGCTGATCAAAAAGGTAGGGGAGATGGTACGAACGCCGCTGTGGGATGATCCGGAGCTCAGTGAACACCTTTTCGCCCATGTAAATGACCGCATGACCCGGTATATGCAAGGCGTCCTCTATCCCAATCCGTTGACCGAGGAGATTCGCCGTTCCTACGCGCGCATGTTTGATGCGGTAAAACGATCGTGTGAAGAAGTATTCTGGCCCTACGGGATTTATTTGATGGATGCGGACATCGCCTACCTCGTTCTGCATTTCCAGGCCGGCTACGACCGCTGGCAAGACAAGAAAAAAGCATGTGCGCTTGTCGTCTGCGGTACGGGGCGAGGGACGTCCCGGTTCCTGAAGACCCATCTGGAGAGCGAAGTGCGTTCCCTGAGGGTCGTCGGCCTTTGTTCCACCATGGAGGTAGAAAAGTATTTGGCTACTCGCAAAGTAGACGTGATCATCAGTGTGCTGCCAGTGAAAACGGAGGTGCCTGTGGTCATCGTGAATCCGCTGCCGACCCGTCAGGACATCAGCCGCATCCATGCCTGTCTGGAAGCGCTCGAGCTGGAGCCGGAAACAGACGGAGTGAGGAAAAGCTCAGCGAAGTCGCCACATACCTGGATGCCGATAGAGACAACGGAGATAAGTCCACGGGATTTGCCATTGGTGGAGAGGCTTTCCCAGGATGTGATTGTAAAAGGATACGAGATCAGCTGCAAGCTGACGGAAGCCTTCCGCAGCCAACTGACGGAGCAGACGGCAAGCGGGCTTGTGCTCCATGTGCTGCTGATGGTAAACCGGCTGGCATTCGGTTCCTCCTATGACGAATGGGACGTACATGGCGGGGAAGAGAGCGCAGCGCATTCCGCTTGGCGCAGTCGCATCAACCAAATTATGCAGGAAGCGGGAATCATTGTTCCGCAAAGTGAAGTAACGGCCATCCTGCGTTATCTTGCGAAAAAGGAGGGGGGAGACGATGAGTGCTGATTTGCTGATTCGGAACGGGTGGGTGATCGATCCTTCCCAGAAGCTGAATGGATTATATGATATCGTCATTTCAGATGGACGCATCCTCGACGTCGAGAGGGCCGATGAGGGGCAGGCAAAAGAGCCTATTGGGGCGCGGGAAACGATAGATGCCGCCGGATGTTTTGTTACGCCGGGGCTGATCGACTTGCATGCTCATGTCATGCCTGAGAGCACGCAGCTGGGGGTTAGGGCTGATTCCGTTGGCATTGAGCAGGGAGTGACCACACTGGTCGACGCGGGCAGCGCCGGGGCATGGACATTCGACGCTTTCCTGAAGGAGGCGGTGGAGCCATCTGTCACACGTGTTTTGGCGTTTCTCAATATTTCAGGCGACGGCTTGTGCAAAGGCGGAGCCGAACTGTCCGACATGTCCAGACTGGCAGTGAAGGACGCGGTAACGCTCATTTCCGAGCAGCCGTCAATCCGCGGGATCAAGGCGAGGATGAGCGCGTCTGTGGTCAAAGCGAACGGCCTCGCTCCCTTGGTGGTGGCAAAGCAGGCTGCCCGAGAGGCCGGGGTGCCGCTGATGGTCCACATCGGCAATGCTCCGCCAGCCCTTTCCGATGTGCTCGGCCTGCTCGACAAGGGGGACGTGGTAACGCACGCGTTCCATGGAAAAAAAGGAGGCATCCTGGATGAACAGGGACAGCTTATCCCGGAAGCAGAGTCCGCTCTCGCCAGAGGAGTGCTGTTTGATGTCGGGCACGGCGAAGCCAGCTTCAGCTTTCGCACCATGCAGCAGGCAAAAGCGCTGGGAATCGCCCCTTACTCCATCAGCACGGACGTCCATGTGCGCAATCTGAACGGTCCTGTCCACAGCCTGACGCATACGATGAGCAAATTTCTCGCCCTGGGCTACACCTTGTATGACATAGTAGCGGCTTGCACTGCCGCCCCGGCCAAGGTTCTGGGGCTTGAGCGGGAGATCGGGACGCTAGCGCCTGGAGCCCATGCGGATGTCACAATCTTGAAAAAGGAACAGGTGCCCGCCGCTTTGACCGATTCGGAACAGGAAACGATTTTTGCCAAAGAAACCGTGTTTGCCCAACAGGTCATTTCATCAGGAAAGGTTTTGACATGCACATGATTGAGGAGATTGTGAGAGAAGTAGCAGGACCAGCAGATGAAAATATGTCGGAATATTCAGAATGCAAACGACTCATGCGAATGATTGAGTCGGAAATGCGGGAGAAAAAAATCGATATACCGCGTGATCGATGGCTGGCCATTTGCGCCCATCTGCTCGCTTTCGTCCGCCGGATGGCAAGCGGTGAAAAGCTGCCGCAGGTCGAAGCGGAATTGTTCGAGGAGATTCACCCAGAAATGTTGTCGCTGTCTAGCCGCGTCCTGTTTGGCGAGGAAACGTGCTCGCAGGAAGACGGAACGGAAGTGTTTCTGCTCGCTGTCCATTTTGAGGCGATACGAGCAAACCAGGGGAAATGAACACAAACCCGCAAACCATTGCACAAAGGGAGGCTGAAAGGATGACAAAAGTAAAGATCGTCATCGGAGATCGTTTGGGAAAGGGACAGAACATCGCCAAAGGTGTGGAGGCTGCCGGAGGGATCCCGATTGTTATTTCTGGGGTAGGGGCTGACATGAAAGTAGGAGATGTCATGAAGCAGGAAGAGGCCGATCTCGGCTTGTCGTTTTGCGGCAGCGGAGGAGCAGGCGCTTTGACGGCCAAGACAAAGTACGGCTATCCCGTCGAATATGGCCTGCGCTCTGTGGACGCGGGAATTACAGCCCTGCGCAGCGGCAAGAAAGTAATCGGTTTTGGCTTTATGGATACAGAGGAACTCGGCAGAAGAATGACCGAAGAATGCATAAAGCTGAGGGGGAAGTAAGCCATGTACAGAGAGAGGATCGAGAGCTTGCGGCTGACGGGCAGCGGGGATACGAAGGAAGGAGCATTTAACAAGATATTCGGACAGATCAAGCACGTCGTGGCCAGACAGACAAGTGATCTCGTCGTTCGTATCGAGCCGGTCCGCATCGAGGTCGTATCAGCAACAGAGAGCATGTACAAAGAGCGTCTGTTCGGCCTGTTTTTCCCGCGCACGCGAACGAGGTACGACATCACCGTAGATATCCAGGTGCGGCTGGGTGTGGTGGACGTGGCAAGCATTCCGTTTCAAACGCAGACAGAACAGACAGCAAGGCTGGGACAGGTGGCAAGTCAGCGATAGATAGTAAAGGGGGGAAGGTTCATGGTAACGATCATCATCGTTTTGAAGTCGATTGTCATTGGCGCATTGGTCGGCTTCGGCGTGGGGGCGGGTGCCGCTCGCATGTTTCACGCGCCGAACGTCCAGGGGATGGGGGCATTTCGCACGTTCGGAGAACTGAATGCTTGCGCCGGAGATCCGATTTCCCATTTTTCGTTCGGACTTGGCTTCTTGTTCAACTCATGGGCTTCCGTGGTCGGGGCGGGAGCTCTGACGCAGGACGTCGATCACCGGGTCATCCCGAACTGGGCGGCTGCGATCCTTCTTTGGAAAAACAAAAACGTCGAGGAAACGCTGCACAATCCGAAGCGGATGGCGTTCGCCGGAGCACTCGTCGGTGTCGTCGTTGTGACGCTGCTCAACTCGACGGCAACCGCCATTCCCCAATCGATGCAGCTGGTGGCGACAAAAGTGCTGGTCCCTGCCGCCAACTGGCTGATCAACCCGATCATGCCGATTGTTTTCTGGATGGCGGCCTTGGATGCGGGGAAGCGCACAGGAATCTGGGGCACCGTATTGGGCGGGATGTCCCACCTGGTCATGGGCAACGCCGTGCCTGGCATCGTGCTCGGTATCCTGATCGGAAAAGGGCTGGACGACAGCGGCTGGAACCGAATTACAAAAACGATGGTCGTGGCTGTCGCACTCTTGTTTGTTCTGAGCGGCTTCTTCCGTGCCTTTGATGTCGCTTTGTTGAAGAGTCTGCAAGTAGAAATTCCGCAATGGCTGGTTGAGCTTCACGAAACATTTGGATCGGCGGTGAAGAAATAATGAATGAGCTGCAAGCAAAAGGATTTTGGTATTCGGAATGGGCGTTTGCCCTCTTTGTCGCGTGCCTCTCGTCGGGAATCTTTGCCGGTACTCATCTGTATTACGTCTATCACGTAGGTGCTTTTAACGACATCGCGATTGTCGCCATGCTCGAGGCGGGTATCAAGGGAGGCGGATACGGAGCTGCGGCCGCGTTTGGCGCAAGCTTTCTGTTTGCCCGGATTTTGGAGGGGCCGCTGGTCGGCATCCTCGACATCGGCGGTTCTCTGCAAACAGGTATCGGAATCGGCGTTCCGGCGCTGATGCTGGGTGCCGGGTTTACTGCGCCACTGATTTCCTTTCCCTTGGCTTTGACGACGGGGGCGGTATTGGGGCTGGCGATTGGAACGGTAATTATTTTGATTCGCAAATTTACGATCAATTCGGTCAACTCTACCTTTGGAGCCGATGTCATGATGGGTGCAGGGAATGCCGCAGGACGCTATCTCGGTCCGCTCATCGTCATTTCCGCCATCATGGCCTCCATTCCGGTTGGAATCGGTGCAACGGCAGGAGCGGCCATCTTTTACTACTTCAATAAGCCGATCGCCGGAGGAGCGATCATCGGAGCCATGGTTCTCGGCGCGATTTTCCCCATTCCTACCCAGTAAACAGGGGGTCGGAAACAGAATCAGGAAGGACGGGATATGAGATATGGGCATCTATCAGCAGCTAGGGCTGAAGCAAGTCATCAATGCAAGCGGAAAAATGACGGCGCTAGGCGGAAGCGCCGTCCATCCGGAGGTAGCCCGGGCCATGGGTGAGGCGGCGATGGATTACGTAGAGATCAGCGAACTGATCGAAAAAGCGGGAAAGCTGATCGCGGAGGCTACCGGCGGCGAGGACGGCTGTCCGACGGCGGGAGCGGGAGCGGGGATCGCGATCAGCGTGGCGGCTGTCATCGCCGGTACCGATCTGCGTCTGATCGAACGTTTGCCAGACTCGGCAGGACTGAAAAACAAAATCATTTTGCAAAAAGGACACGCGGTGCATTTTGGAGCGTCGCTGCGGCAGATGGTTGCCCTCGGAGGGGGGCAGGCCATCGAAGCGGGTCATGCGAATCACGTGGAGGAAGCGCATTTGCGTGCGGAGATAGACGAGCAGACAGCGGCGCTTTTGTTCGTGCAATCCCATCATGCGGTGCAAAAAGGCATGCAGTCGCTTGAGACGATGATACAGCTCGGACGCGATCACAAGGTCCCGGTGATTGTCGATGCCGCTGCGGAAGAGGATTTGCGCCGCTATGTGGCGATGGGGGCCGATCTGGTCATATACAGTGGGGGGAAAGCAATTGGCGGACCGACATCGGGCTTTATCACCGGCCGCAAAGACCTGATCGAAGCGTGCCGGGCCCAGTATAAAGGCGTGGGGCGCGCCATGAAAACGGGCAAGGAGGCGATCGTCGGACTGCTCTCCGCGCTTGCCAGGTACAGTCAGGCAGCAGGCCATGGCGGAGAATGGCGTGATCGGGCGGAACGGCTCGCCCAGGAATTGAACCAGTTGCCCGGACTTTCAGCCAGTGTGGTCAAGGACGAAGCTGGCCGGGACATCTACAGGACACAAGTACGGATTGATGAACGCGAGTCGGGATATTCGGCAAAGGAAGTGATCCGGCTCCTCGAAAAGGGTGATCCCGCCATTTTCACGCGAAACCATTACGCCAATACGGGAGTGATTTTCCTCGATCCTCGCCCGCTCCATGAAGGCCAGGAGAAGGTCATTGCCGCACGCTTCAAAGAGATATGGGACAACAGAAAGTGAGTGATAAGTCGTGACGATCCAACCAGTCATCCGTTTAAACGTACTGGCCAAAGATGTGGACAATGCCAGACAGATCGTCGATGCGGCAGAGGGTCGCGTTTTGATCGGCATTATGGTCAAGGGTTACCCCTCTGCGGAGGCAACTGCGGAAACGATCAGAGCGTACCAGCGGGCAAACATTCCCGTGTCAGTAGGGCTTGGCGCAGGCGATCCAAGCCAGTGGAGAAAGGTCGCAGAGACCGCTGTACTCACGAAGCCCGATCACGTCAATCAGGTTTTTCCTGCCGCCGGCTTTACGCTGGGTGCCTTGCAGGCGGTTGACAGCCGGCACACACTCGTCAATGCCCTGATTGCGCCAAGCGGCACGCCGGGAAAGGTTATTGTCTCAACCGGTCCGCTCAGCGGGCAGGCTCAGGACCTGGTGTCCTGCGACGCCGCTGCCGCCATGCTTGCCGAGATCGGCGTTCATTCGGTCAAATTTTATCCGGTCTGCGGAACCGAAAAGCTGGAGGAAGTCAAAATGATGGCAAAAGCAGCCGTCCGCTACGGCATTCCCGTGTTCGAGCCGACGGGCGGGATTGATGAAAAATCGATCCGCCCCATCGTGGAAACCTGCCTGGAGCAAGGGGTAAAAGAGGTCATCCCGCACGTCTATACATCCATTGTGGATAAGGAGACGGGGCTGACGCGGCTCGATCAGGTGGAAGATTTGCTTGCCGCCTTGCCTGCCGTATAGCTTTTCAACGAATCGAGATAGGAGTGAAGCGAGATGAGAGAGAAGCAAGTCGTTGTTCAACTGCCCCAGGGCCTGCATGCCCGGCCGGCTACGCTGTTTGTAAAAACGGCCACTTCCTTTTCCAGTGAGATTGGTTTGATCAAGGGGGGCAAAAGCGCAAACGCCAAAAGCATCATCGGCGTGATGTCGCTTGCCGTGGCAAACGGGGAAACCGTGAAGCTGACCGCCGACGGTTCCGATGAGGAAGAAGCGTTGGATAAGCTGGCCGCCTTTCTGGAACAAGGAGCCGAGTAGTCATGGGAACCATACGCGTACATGGGATAGGCGCATCCGCCGGAATCGCGATCGCCAGAGCACAGGTGTGGAAAAAGCAGGACCAAATAATCGGTCAGGAAGTAAAATCGCCTGAACAGGAGCTGGCCCGTTTCAAAAAAGCAAGCGAGCAGGCATTGAGCGGGCTGGCGACATTGCATGAACAAACAAAGCAACGTCTGGGACAGAAGGAAGCCGATATTTTTCAGGCTCATATGATGCTGCTGCAAGACCCGGAGCTGATCGGTCAAATCGAGGTGCTGCTGGCAGCAGGAAACATAAACGCGGAAGCGGCAGTGCAGAAAGTGACGGGCGAGCTCGTGAGTTTATTTGCATCACTGGAAGACGAGTACATGCGGGAGCGCGCGGCGGATATTCGGGATGTGGGCCAGCGTCTCCTGTCCTGTCTGCAAGAAGTTGCCAGGGACCATCGCCAAGGAGCCGCACGGGAAGAGATAGGAACGCTTGATGCGGTCATCGTTGTCGCACATGACTTGTCTCCATCCGATACGGCCCAGCTTGATACCGGCCTGATCAAGGGTTTTGCCACACAAATCGGAGGCGGCACCTCGCATTCCGCCATTATGGCCCGTGCTCTTGGGATTCCGGCAGTCGTCGGCCTCGGACAGGCTTTGGAGCAGGTGGAGGATGGGGACCTGATCGTGCTGGATGGGACAGCAGGACTGCTCTGTCTGCGACCGGGCGAGGAGGAGCTTGCGTTCTACGAACAAAAGCGCGCCGACTGGTTGCGGGAAAAAAACAGGCAGGCACGCTGGGCAGCGCTGCCCACGGTGACCAAGGATGGGCATCGTGTCGAAGTGGGAGCAAACATCGGCCATCCGGATGAATGTCGGGCTGTGCAGCAGGTTGGCGGAGAGGGTATCGGACTGTTTCGCTCCGAGTTTTTGTTCATGAACAGGGCAAGTATGCCGGATGAAGAAGAGCAGTTCCAGGCGTATCGGCAGGTCGCGCAAGACATGAATGGAAAGCCGGTCGTCATCCGGACGCTGGATATCGGCGGCGACAAAGAGCTGCCGTATATGAACCTGCAAAGCGAGCTGAACCCGTTTCTCGGCTATCGCGCGATCCGGTTGTGTCTCGATCGGGAGGAATTGTTTCTTACCCAGCTGCGGGCGATTCTCCGCGCTTCGCACTACGGCTCCGTCAAGCTGATGTACCCGATGATCGCTACGCTGGAAGAATGGCGGGCGGCGAACCGGTTGCTGGCGGAGGCAAAAGAAACGCTTGCCCGAGCGGGGATTCCGTTTGACCCTGCCATTGAGGTAGGCTTGATGATCGAAGTGCCGGCAGCGGCCCTGGCCAGCGAGCTGTTTGCCCGGGACGCCGACTTTTTGTCGATCGGGACCAACGATCTGATCCAGTATACCCTCGCCTGCGACCGGATGAACGAACAAGTATCCGGCTTGTATCAGCCGTTTCATCCAGCCGTTCTGCGTCTGATCCGGCAGGTGATCGATGCCGCTCACCGATACGGCCGCCGTGTAAGCATGTGCGGTGAGATGGCCTCCGATCCCCTGGCTATCCCGCTGCTTCTGGGCATGGGTCTTGACGGGTTCAGCATGAGCGCATCGTCTGTGCTGGCTGCCCGTGAGCTGATCAATCATCTGTCCTTCGAAGAGATGAAGGAGCTCGCGGAAGCCGCCCTGAAGCTGGAGGGTCAGGAGCAAGTCAAGGCGCTGCTCCTGGAAAGAACGCGGGTGCAGATAAACGCTTGACTTCATTCCGTACAAATCCAGGCCTCCTTTATGCCCCATGGGCAAAAGGAGGTTTTCTGTGTTCCTAAGTAGAAGGGCGAAGGGGAGAGATGCTAATGAGCTGTAAGACTTGCAAAGAGTTGCCCACAAGGGAAGAAGCTGGACGCCGATGCCGAAAGCCCGTAGACTAAGGGCAAGAAAGCACAGACGAAGCGGAAAGTGGAGGAGCCGGGATGCAGAATCGTTTTGGCAAACAAGGAAAAGCGATCGTCATCGGTGCAGGGATCGGCGGCCTGTGTACAGCGATTGCCCTGGAGCAGATCGGCTGGGAGGCAGTCATCTATGAGCGTGCACGCGAATTGAAAGGGATCGGGGCCGGTATTGTTTTGGCCGCGAATGCGATGAAGGCGCTCGATAGGCTGGGAGCCGGAGAACGAGTCCGGGCATTGGGCGCCCCTGTCCGGACTGCGGAGATTCGCGACTGGACGGGTAGGCTGCTCGTCAGGCTGCCGGTGAGGGAGCAAGCGCAGAGATGCGGGGCGGACAGCTATATGATCCACCGCGCTGACCTCCAGCAGGCCTTGCTTGGGTGCATACGCAAGGAGTCGATCTGCCTGGGGCATTCGTTCAGCCGTTTTGAGACGGAAGAGAACGGGGTTCGGGCGTTTTTTGAAAACGGCGAGGCGGCTTGCGGCGATGTGCTGATCGGGGCGGACGGGATTCATTCGAACGTTCGAAAGCAGCTGTTTGGCGAAGAGCTGCTGCGATATTCCGGGTATACGGCTGTCCGGGGCATTGCTGTCTACAGGAATGAACGCTACCCCGTGGAGACGGGAGGCGGGTTTGAGGCGTGGGGAAAAGGGGTTCGGTTTGGTTTTTCGCACATTGGCCACGGGCGGATTCACTGGTTTGCGGCGATCAATGCGCCGGAGGGCGCGGAAAAGCGTTTTGCCGGAAACAAGGAAGACCTCCTGAAACGCTTTGAAGGCTGGTACGAACCAATACGCGAAGTGATCGCGGCCACAGATGTGTCTGCCATGCTATGGAACGACATCTATGACCGGAAGCCATTAAAGTCCTGGAGCGCGGGGAGGGTGACACTGGCCGGGGACGCGGCTCATCCGATGCTGCCGAATTTGGGACAGGGAGCTGGACAAGGGATGGAAGACGCGCTGGTGTTGGCCCGGTGCTTGTCTTTGTCCAAGTATCGGGAAAACGCCGCTAATTCTGCTGAAAACGCGGTAACTGCTTCAGGCATAGAGGCTGCATGCCAGCGATACGAGCTGCTGAGGCTCAAGCGCACCAAGGCGATTGTACGAGGCTCGCGCATGATGGGCAGGATTGTCCAGCTGGAAAATCCGTTGGCGCTCGCTGTTCGCAATCTTGCCATGAGGATGATTCCGGCTCGCCTGCAAAGCAAGCGGCTCGATTGGATCGTGGGGCATGAGGTATAACATTGCAAAAAAAGAGGCCCTGCATTCAATATTTCGCTAGGGCCTCCGATCAGCTTGACTTGCGTTTGGAGAACGTATTTCCGCTATTGATGCCGTTCCTGATAGTCGAGCAGAGCGGCGATGAATACTTGCCCGATGCGGACCATGGAGCGCTCGTCGACGTCAAATTTGGGGTGATGATGCGGATAGGTCGCCTGAATGTCCGGGTTTTGTCCGCCTACGTTGAAAAATGTACCGGGTCTTTCCTTGACGTAGTAGGCGAAGTCTTCGCCTCCCATGCCCGGCGGGACTTCCATGACTTCTTTGTCGCCCCAGATTTGTTTGGCGACATCAAATAGCGCTTGTGTCTCTTCGGGGTGGTTCCAGGTGGCCGGGTAGCCGCGCCGGTAGACGACCTCGCAGCTTGCGCCCGAAGCCTGGCAAGCGGCCTCCGCGATTTGGAAGATCGCTTTTTCGGCCATTTCCCGAACCTCTTCATTATATGTACGAACAGTTCCCTTCAGTTTTGCGGAATCTGGAATGACGTTGAAAGCATCCCCGCCCTGGAAGGAACAGACGGACACGACGATTTGCTCCAGCGGATCTACTCGTCGGCTGGCTATGAGCTGCAGATTCATCACGATCTGGCTGCCGATGACGATCGGGTCGATGGCCTGATGGGGATGGGCAGCGTGACCGCCCTTGCCGGAGACGACAATCTCAAACTGATCGGATGCGGCGGAGACAAAACCGTTCCCGATCCCGACGACGCCGCAAGGAATGTCGGAAGCGACGTGGGCGCCATATACGACGTCCACCCCATCGAGACAGCCATCTGCCACCATGGCCTGCGCTCCCCCGGGAGGCAGCTCCTCTGCGAACTGGTGAATGAATACGACATTGCCCGGCAGCTTATCACGGACTTCACTCAATACCTGTGCGACACCGAGCAGGGCGGAGGTGTGAATGTCGTGGCCGCAGGCATGCATGACGCCAGGGACGCGGGATTTGTACGCAACCTCTTTTTCATCCTGGATCGGAAGGGCGTCAAAGTCGGCCCGCAAAGCAACCGTTTTCCCCGGTTTGCCGCCCCTGAGCAGCCCGACGACCCCCATGCCGCCAACGCCGGTACGTACCTCGATGCCGAGTGACGCCAGTCGATCTGCCACTTTTTTTGCCGTGTTTACTTCTTCATAAGAAAGCTCGGGGTACATGTGCAGGTCGCGCCGCAGGCTCACCATTTCCGGGTACAGCTCTTGAAGCCGGGCAAATAATTGTTCACGCATGCAATTCACTCCCATTCCATAGTTTTCAACGAACGCCGGGGCATGTAGAGATGAAGAAACACTTTTAGTATAGATAAATTTACCGAATTTTCGCAATATCACCTTGTAAAGCATATGATTGCAAAGGGTAGCTGCCAGAAAAAATCAAGACCATCGGCAGGATGAACCATGCGTCTGACGAATGGGTTATGTAGGGAGATGGACCTGGGTAAAGCATGACGGGCCGTTTCTATTCCAGATCCGCGATTTGCGAAAAGGAGTGTTCAGATGTTGTCCTCTCGTGAAGTGGTGTTGCAATTGACAGATCAATTGGTGAAGGTAGAGAGTGTGGTCAACACGCCGGGAGAGATCGATGTCGCCCGAGCCTTGTATGAGCTGTTATCCTCGTTGCCCTATTTTCAGGAACATCCGGACAGACTGCTCCTTTCACGTACCGTAGACGATGAGGTAGAGCGGTACAATGTGCTTGCCTTCGTAAAGGGAACCAAGGCTGCTGTCAGTCGAACCGTCATTTTGATGGGACACACCGATACGGTCGGCATCGAAGATTTTGGCCATTTGAAAGACAAGGCTTGCCATCCGCAGGAACTTATGAAAGCGCTTCGACAGGAATCGCTGCCACCTCTGGTAAAAGAACAGTTGGAGTCGGGCGAGTGGCATTTCGGGCGCGGTGTGCTGGATATGAAAAGCGGGGTGGCCAGCCATGTATATTTGCTGAAATATTACGCCGAGCACCCCGACGAGCTGGCGGGCAACCTGGTGCTGCTGGCTGAATGCGATGAAGAAGACAGTTCGCATGGAGTACTGTCCGGCATCAAAGACTTGAAACGCTGGAAGGAAGAGCATGGCTTCGAATATATTGCGCTGATCAATTCGGATTTTGTGGCGCCGCTTTATGAGGGAGACGAAAACCGTTATGTTTACAAGGGGACGATTGGCAAACTCCTGCCTTCCTTTTTCATCACGGGAGCGGAGACGCATGTAGGCTCCTGCTTTGAAGGCCTGGACCCGAATTTTCTCGCCGCCGAGCTGACGCGGCAGATCAGCTACAATCCGGAGCTGTGCGACGAGGCGTTGGGTGAGATCCCGGTACCGCCGGTTTCGTTGAAGCAAATGGATTTGAAGCCGACCTATACGGTTCAAACCGCGCTGTCAGCCTATGTGTACTACAACTTTTTCACCGTTTCCTGGTCGCCGAAGGAAGTGCTGGACAAGTTGAAGGAGCAGGCGGAGATTGCCTTTGCCAATGCGCTCTGTGTTTTGGAAGACCGCTACCGCCGTTACCGCGAGCGCTGCAATGAAGCGTATCAGCCGCTGCCGTGGAAGCCCCGGGTCATGATCTACGAGGAGATGCACGGGCAGCTGCTGGAGGAGCATGGGGAAAGATTCGCCCTTCATATGAAAGCCTTCAAAGAGGAGCTTATGCAAGACAAGACATTGGATACGAGAATGTTTGCCGCGAGAGTGGTAGAAGAAGAGTGGAGCTGGATGAGGGACAAAAGCCCGGCGATCATCCTGTTTTATTCCTCGCTGTATTCACCGCCGATCGATTTGAGCGGCAAAGACGAACGGGAGAGGCAGCTGCTGCGTGCATTGGAGGAGGCAGTCGAAGCCGTTCAACCGAACTATGCCCATCCGATCGTAGCAAAAAATTTCTTTCCTTATATTTGCGACATGAGCATGGTTTGCTTGCGTGATGACGAAGCAGGGATTCGCGCCGTAAGCGACAACAACCCGGGTTGGGGGACCAAGCACTATGTGAATTACGAAGACATCCGCGACCTCAATGTTCCTGCCATTAATATCGGCCCTTATGGGTATGACGCGCACAAAAAATACGAGCGGATGGAAATCGCGTTCTCGACTGAAATCGTTCCGCAGCTAACCGATCTGGTCATCCGCAAGCTGATCGGAAACGAAGTAAATATAGACACGTCCCTGCAGGTGTACTAGAATGAACGTGACCGAGACTGGAGACAAATGGCTGTAAGATAAGGGGATGCCATAGGGTCCGCAATGGGGTAGAGAACATGTTTGTAACCATATATAAAAAACCCCGTGTCATGCTGGTGTTATGGATAGCCGCGATTATACTGCTCGTGCTGACAGCCGTTAATGTGGCCGTTTCCTATCGAAACACGATGAAATCCGTGCACATCTCCCTCGCATCCAAAAGCATGCAGGAAGCAGCATATATTGCCGGGAAACTGGACGTATCGGCCTACAGGACGCTGTTGCGAGCGCCTGCAAGCAATCAAGCCTCCTTTGCCAGAATTCAGGAGCAGCTGCAAGCCGCTCGTGAGATGGCAGGTGCTTTGTACGTCTATACGATGCAAATCGATGATCGCCAAAAAATTGCCAAAACCGTTGTAACCGCCCACCCGCCCGATTCGCCGCTTTCGTTTCCGCCTGGACAAATTTGCAACGTGACGGAACAGCAAATCGGGCAGGTGAAACAGGGCTACAGCTACTATTCCGATGTCATCAAAGACCCGATTTATGGGGAGTACGTGTCGGCAGGGGCACCCATCTACGACGAAGCCGGACATGTGATCGGCATTCTCGGTGTGGATGTCAGCGCGGACAATATGTACAGCATCGGCCGGGAAGTGTTGCGCAGCAGCACATACACTTTTGTCTTTCATGCATTGTTTGTCGCGCTGCTGGCGGCAATTTTCCTCTTGCTGCAAAAATGGTACCGTCGCGAGCTGAAAGCGGCCGTCGGGGATACGGAGAGAACGTATCAGGACGAGATCCGTTCCGTGATTGCCTCGATGCGTTCGATCCGCCACGACTTTGTCAATCACATGCAGGTTCTGTACGGCTTGATCGAATGCAGGTATTACGACAAGGCGCATGAGTACATCAGGACCCTGATTCGGGAGGCCAAAGTACTCGATCTGTCCGTACGGATACAAAATCCGGCGTTGATGGTCTTGCTGCATACCAAATGGGAAAAGGCACGGACACGTCAAATTTTGATGCAATTGGAGGTCAGCCAGCACCCATTTGACCAGATTCCTTCCGTTGATCTGATCAAGATTTTGTCCAATTTGCTGGACAATGCAATTGAGGCGGCCGAGGAGGCGGAAGGAGAAAAGCGAATCCGGCTGTGCTGCCAGGAGGATGATTCGGCGTACCGGTTTACGGTGGAAAATACCGGCCCCGAAATCCCGCCCCGTCAACTGACGGCGATCTTCCAGGAGGGGGTCAGCACGAAACGGCGCGATGGCGAGCCGCCCAGAGGCATCGGTCTTTCGATCGTCCGGGAGGTCATAAGGAAGTACGCAGGAGAAATTGACGTCGAATCGGCGAACGGAGTCACGAGGTTTCAGGTTCGTTTGCCTGTGAAGAAGAGATGAATATTTCTAAGAAGCTGCCCCTTTTTAAGGGCAGCTTCTTTCGTCCCAATCACTCATCGCTGGACATAACGAAAAACTCCTTGCCGTAGCCGATCTTCTCCCAGAATTTTTGCGCTGAAGTGTTCTCCACATCGACAAGTACGGAAACGGCTGAGACCTCCTGGCGCTGAAACCAGTCATTCATTTCTGCCACAAGCGCTTTTGCCGTGTGCTGTCTGCGATATTCCGGCACAACGTATACTTCGTCGATTTGGCCGAGGAAGATGTCTTCGATCAAATCTTTTTTCAGAGAGGCAAGAGCATAGCCGATCAGTCTGGAAGCGCTGTCGAGCGCTACATACACCACGCCGAAACGGGATTGGGTGTATTGCACGAGCTGGTCATGGATACTCTCCTGTTCTTCGGCAGACAGTTCGCTTTCTGCTACTTCTTTGCAATTTTCATTCCACAGCTTGATGATGTCGGTAAAATGATCATGTGATGCTTGTTCGATACGGATAGTCATTTTCCATTCGTCTCCCTTCACAAATGAGCAATCAGACAGGAAGTGTTTTCGTTAAACAAAATCGGATCTTTTCCAGTGCCATGTCAACCTGGCCGATTTCTCCGGCGTTGAACTTGTCCAGCACATCGTCCACTTGATGACAGGCAAACGCTCTTTTTATCCTGAGCACATCCTGCAAGCAGTCCCGTTCCAGATCATGGAGCTGCCGGTTTTTGAAATATCCTGCGGCAAATGCGCCAAAGTACAGATCTCCCGTCTCTTCGGAGTCATCATCCTTCCGGTCCGCTTCGTAGGCCAAGAACGCTGCTTCACCGGCGAAGTGACAGAGAAAGACATCGTTTGCTGCAAGGTGAAAGTCAATGATGCTGCACAGGCTGCCGTCATCATCCACGAGCAGGTTATTCAGAGAAAAATCCCCTTATACCGCTTCTGCGGGGAAATCTGGCCACAATATCTCCAGAAACGTCCGTTTTTTCTCGTATAACGCGTAAATCTCCTGCCACAAGCTTTGATTCGCTTCGCTGGCTTGCACTGCTTTTGGGGGGTGCAGACGTCTTCAGCGAGATCGTCAGTTGGGCCGAACATGCTCCACGGGCTGAAAGAAGTAAACGGAATGGCGTTTTCTGCGGAGAGGCGATGCATGGCTCCCAGCCATTCCCCCGCTTGCCGGATCAGGCCTGGATCAAGGCAATCCGCTTCCTTCCCTGGCATCCATTGTTCGACGGTCGCAAAAGCTTATTGACCGTCAAAAGACGGTTATAGTCCTTTTTTGCTGCATGGCAAACTTGCTCCCTTTTTAATGATATTCACCATATTTGGCAATTTTTTAATCTGCCATAATTCGATACGAATGACAGGATGGAAAGTTACGTTTTTTGTAATGGTCTGGAATAAGAGGTCGGTCTGTCCGGCGCAGGAAGCTTTCTCGGCAGAAAAGATGCCAATAGGGGGCCAGCCGAACCGTCCAGATTCGGCTGGAAACGAGAAAAAGGCTTCGGGAGCGGGGCCATCGCTCGCAAAGCCTTTTTCTGGGCAGCCGGACGGGCCGGCTGTGGACGATCTGATTTGTTGATTGGCGATTCAGGCGTCGATAGTTGAAGCAGCGTCTGCAGTCGTCTTTTCGGAACCGGGACGGGTAATGGAAAAGACCGCACACCCCAGCGAAACCAGGACGAAGCAGGCGCCGACCCACGCGTTGTACTGAACCGAGGCTTTCTCGATCACGATGCCTCCGACAGCCGATCCAAGCGCGATCCCGACGTGCAGGACAGAGGTGTTCAACCCAAGCAGAATGTCGGCTGTCCGGGGAGAGGTCTGGATCAAGTAGTTCTGCTGGGCGGGTGAAATGGCCCAGCTCAGTGCGCTCCACACCACCATCACGATCAAAAATACGTAGAGCGATCCGGTGGTAAAGGGCAGGGATGCCATCACCAGCCCGAAGGCCGAAACGATGACGAGGATTGATTTGGGCGGCCCCCATTTATCGGAAATCCATCCGCCTACGCCCCCGCCCATGACTGCAGCGACGCCGAACAGCAGATAGACAAAACTGAGCCAGGCTCCTTCCAACTGCATCGTTTCCTGCAAAAAGGGAGTAAAGTACGCATACAGCGTCAAATGGCCGGTCAGCATCAGCATCGTAATCAACTGGGCGCTGACGATCTTCTCGCTTTTCAATGAAGCGAGCTGTTGCCGCAGCGGTATCGCCGGAGGCGTTTGAACATTGGGCAGCATAATGCTGAGGCAGAGCATCGCCACAAGGCTAAGTCCGGCGATGAGCCAAAACGGAGCACGCCAGCCAAATGCGTTGCCGAGTGTCATTCCCATCGGGACACCGAGCACCAAAGAGCCGCTGATCCCCATGAAGATGATGCCCAATGCCCGGCCCCGGTAGGCAGGCTCGACGATTTGCGTGGCGATTGAAATGGACAAGACGGTCAGCAGGGCCCCGCAGGAGGCGGAAAGAATCCGGGCGATGAGCAGGACCGAGTACACCGGACTGAGCGCGGCTAGCACATTGCTCAGAAAAAAGCCGAACAGGGCCAGCAAATAAAGGCGCTTGCGGGCAATTTTTCGTGTGACGTGCATTAGGATTGGCGCTGAAACGGCAAACGACAGGGAAAACACTGTAATCAATTGCCCGGCGGCGCTAAGCGGAATATTCAGGTCTGCGGTGATCAGATTCATCGTCCCGCCGATGATCAGCTCCACCGTCCCGACCACAAAGGTTGCAATAGCAAGAATAAAAACGCGAGGATTCACACAGAAGAGCTCCTTTCTGCACCTGAAAAAAGGTTACCACTATGATGGTAACCTTTTTGGTCTGCGCATTCAAGAAAAAAATCATGGATGATGTTAGTAACGGAGCCGGATGAGCATGCGCCGTATCTCTTCGTCTCCAAAAAGCAGGTCGTAATGCTTTTGCGTAATGCGGGCCAATGCTACGTCATGGAAAAAGAAGTCGGCGAAGAATTTGACAAACGGCTGTGCTCTCGTCTGAATAGCTTGCCAGTTGCCGTCTTCTTCTCCGGCAAACATGATCTCCTCCTGATCCGCTACGATGAGCTGGAAGCGTTCCAATCCCTCGTGCTCCTCCGAAGGGATTAAGACGTGGACCCGTTTGAGGTTTGTCTGTATCTCTCCGACCACCAGCGCTTCCACTTCTACGCCTTCCCGTTCCTTTTCCTCGAGGAGAGGGATAAATCCGGCAAAATCGTCATTCCAGGCGGAGATGCGGATGGACTTGACGGCTCGCTGAATCAAGTGCTTGCTTTCAGCGCGTATGGAGGAGTCGACCTTGAGGTTCCAAATCCGGTCATCCCGTACCTGCTTGCTGGCCAAAGAGGTTTTGAGCCGCTCCACGTCGTGCTGAAATTGACTGGTCAGCTTGTCGATCAGGCTGTTTAGCGGCAGAGCGGTATACCATTTCTTTTTATCCGACACAGAATCGAGGACCAGGCCCTTGTCTACCAGACGGGTCAGCACTTCGTAAATTTTCGCTTTGGGAACGCCGGAATGCTTGACGATCATTGTGGCATCCATGGGAGACTCGCTTGCCGCGAGCGTCTCATATACTTTGCTTTCGTAATGGGAAAATCCGAATGTTTCCAACATGACAATGCCCTCCAACCGGTTTGATCCGTGCATAGAAGATATGCCTTCTATTATACACACTTTTTTCCGCAAGTCCGGTAATGTCACGAGGAGGGGGAGCATCCACTCCGCAAGTGCGCTCGTCCCGCAAAACGAATCCCGCAGAAATAGGAAAACCCCCTCATTATGAGGGGGACAGCCTGTAGACAAAGTTCCGTAAGGAACAGGGTCTGCAGGCTTTTTTGTTGAATATAGAACATGTTACGTTTTCAAAAGTTATTTTTTAGAGGTGGCATTATGCTTAATAAGCAAGAGGCCGAAGGGCGTTATCAGATATCTGCATTCTCGCTAGATGAGTTGGTGCCAGAAGATCATCTCGTAAGAAAAATTGAAAATGCAATCGACTTTTCGTTCATCTATGACTTGGTGGAAAGCCTCTACTGTCATGACAATGGCAGACCCAGTGTTGACCCTGTAGTCTTAGTTAAAATTGCTTTCATCCAATATATTTTTGGAATTCGTTCCATGCGACAAACGATTAAAGAGATCGAAACCAATGTTGCCTATCGGTGGTTTATTGGCTATGATTTCAGTCAGCCCATTCCCCATTTCACGACCCTAGGCAAGAACTATGTTCGCCGTTTTCGGGATACTCAACTCTTCGAGTCGATCTTCCTTCGAATATTGGAGGAGGCGGTTCATCATGGATTCGTGAAGCCTGATGTGCTTTTCATTGATGCTACGCATGTAAAAGCCAGTGCGAATAAGCATAAATACGTGAAAGAAATCGTTGAAGAACAAGCGAAGAAATATCAAGAGCTGCTGGACGAAGAAATCAATCAGGATCGTATTGCACATGGAAAGAAGCCCCTTGAAAAAAAGACAGAAACTTCGAAGAAGGAGGTGAAAGTCAGCACAACTGACCCGGATTGCGGATTGTTTGTAAAAGGGGAAAAGGAACGTGTATTTGCTTATAGTTTTCATACAGCATGTGATCGAAATGGATTTGTGCTTGGTGCCAAGGTAACGCCAGGCAATGTGCATGACAGTCAGGTTTTTGAGGATGTTTTGAATCAAGTGCGAAAGACGTTTGCACAGCCTCAAGCTGTGGCAGTGGACTCGGGATACAAGACGCCTTACATCAGTAAAACACTCCTTGATGACCAGATTCGCCCCGTTATGCCCTACACAAGACCACGCACCAAAGAAGGTTTTTTTAAAAAGCACGAATATGTGTATGATGAATATTTCGACTGCTACATCTGCCCGAACGAGCAAATCTTAACATATGAGACAACAAACAAGGATGGGTACCGTATCTATCGATCAAATTCTCAAGTTTGCCGAAGTTGTCCGTTCTTGAAACAATGCACGGAAAGTAAAGACTACACAAAGAGAGTGAGTCGCCACATCTGGGCTGATTACCTCGAAGAGGTAGACCACCTCCGGCATACCGAGGAAAACAAACAAATCTATAGCAAACGGAAAGAAACGATTGAACGTGTATTCGCTGATATGAAGGAAAAGCATGGCATGCGTTGGACGACCTTACGAGGACTGGAGAAGGTCACGATGCAGGCGATGCTTGTTTTCGCTGCCATGAACTTGAAAAAAATGGCGACCTGGCTATGGAAATCAGGTCGCCAAAAGGTGAACGATCAAAACACCTTCGGTATTTTCATCAAATTATTAAACAAACTCCCTCTGCTGTTCGTTCAGCGAGGGAGTTTGTCTGCAACCTGACCCCCTCATTATGAGGGGGACAGCCTGTAGACAAAGTTCCGTAAGGAACAGGGTCTGCAGGCTTTTTTGTTGAATATAGAACATGTTACGTTTTCAAAAGTTATTTTTTAGAGGTGGCATTATGCTTAATAAGCAAGAGGCCGAAGGGCGTTATCAGATATCTGCATTCTCGCTAGATGAGTTGGTGCCAGAAGATCATCTCGTAAGAAAAATTGAAAATGCAATCGACTTTTCGTTCATCTATGACTTGGTGGAAAGCCTCTACTGTCATGACAATGGCAGACCCAGTGTTGACCCTGTAGTCTTAGTTAAAATTGCTTTCATCCAATATATTTTTGGAATTCGTTCCATGCGACAAACGATTAAAGAGATCGAAACCAATGTTGCCTATCGGTGGTTTATTGGCTATGATTTCAGTCAGCCCATTCCCCATTTCACGACCCTAGGCAAGAACTATGTTCGCCGTTTTCGGGATACTCAACTCTTCGAGTCGATCTTCCTTCGAATATTGGAGGAGGCGGTTCATCATGGATTCGTGAAGCCTGATGTGCTTTTCATTGATGCTACGCATGTAAAAGCCAGTGCGAATAAGCATAAATACGTGAAAGAAATCGTTGAAGAACAAGCGAAGAAATATCAAGAGCTGCTGGACGAAGAAATCAATCAGGATCGTATTGCACATGGAAAGAAGCCCCTTGAAAAAAAGACAGAAACTTCGAAGAAGGAGGTGAAAGTCAGCACAACTGACCCGGATTGCGGATTGTTTGTAAAAGGGGAAAAGGAACGTGTATTTGCTTATAGTTTTCATACAGCATGTGATCGAAATGGATTTGTGCTTGGTGCCAAGGTAACGCCAGGCAATGTGCATGACAGTCAGGTTTTTGAGGATGTTTTGAATCAAGTGCGAAAGACGTTTGCACAGCCTCAAGCTGTGGCAGTGGACTCGGGATACAAGACGCCTTACATCAGTAAAACACTCCTTGATGACCAGATTCGCCCCGTTATGCCCTACACAAGACCACGCACCAAAGAAGGTTTTTTTAAAAAGCACGAATATGTGTATGATGAATATTTCGACTGCTACATCTGCCCGAACGAGCAAATCTTAACATATGAGACAACAAACAAGGATGGGTACCGTATCTATCGATCAAATTCTCAAGTTTGCCGAAGTTGTCCGTTCTTGAAACAATGCACGGAAAGTAAAGACTACACAAAGAGAGTGAGTCGCCACATCTGGGCTGATTACCTCGAAGAGGTAGACCACCTCCGGCATACCGAGGAAAACAAACAAATCTATAGCAAACGGAAAGAAACGATTGAACGTGTATTCGCTGATATGAAGGAAAAGCATGGCATGCGTTGGACGACCTTACGAGGACTGGAGAAGGTCACGATGCAGGCGATGCTTGTTTTCGCTGCCATGAACTTGAAAAAAATGGCGACCTGGCTATGGAAATCAGGTCGCCAAAAGGTGAACGATCAAAACACCTTCGGTATTTTCATCAAATTATTAAACAAACTCCCTCTGCTGTTCGTTCAGCGAGGGAGTTTGTCTGCAACCTGACCCCCTCATTATGAGGGGGAAAATTTTGGGGTGCGAGCATATTTACTGTGACAGCTTCGACTCCAGAGGCCCATTCAAAAAGCGCTTCGTCTCGGCAACGACCACACCGGAGAGTCCGATCAGGCCGATCAGGTTGGGCACTGCCATCAAGCCGTTCATGATGTCGGAGAGCGTCCAGACCAGATCGAGCTTCATCGTTGCTCCGACAGCGACCATGACTACCCAGACGAATCGGTAGTATTTGGCAGAGCCTTTGCCGAACAAATATTCAAAGCATTTCTCGCCGTAATACGCCCACCCGAGGATGGTGGAGTAGGCAAACAGGATGATCGCAACGGCCAGCACGTAGCTGCCGGCTTGACCGAAGACGCTTTGGAAGGCGTACGTAGTCGCTTCCACGCCAGACATACCGGTGGACCAGGCTCCCGTAGTGACCAAAGCAAGCCCTGTGATCGTACAGACGAGAATCGTATCAATAAACGTCCCTGTCATGGAAACGAGCGCCTGCTTGGCCGGTTCGTCTGTTTTTGCCGCCGCGGCTGCGATCGGTGCGCTGCCCAAACCAGCCTCGTTGGAGAAAACCCCCCGGGCAACCCCTTTTTGGATCGCCATGGCTACGGTCGCTCCCAAAAAGCCGCCTGCAGCCGATGTGCCGTTAAACGCTCCGTGTACAATGTCTGCCAATGCCTGCGGTACTTGACCCGCATGAAAGAGCACGACAATGATTCCGGCAACGATATAGAAAAGGGCCATAAACGGCACCATGACGCCGGTGACCTGTCCGATCTTTTTCACGCCGCCGAGGATGACAAAGGCGGTAAAGGCAGCGAGCACAATCCCCGTTGCGACCGGAGGGATCGAGAAGTTCAACTGTACCGCTTCAGCGACGGAGTGGGACTGGACCATGTTTCCGATCCCGAAGGAAGCCATTGTTCCAAACAGGGCGAACAAAACAGCGAGCCATTTTTGCTTCAGCCCTTTCTCCAAATAGTACATCGGTCCGCCGGAAAATGTGCCGTCAGCCTGCCGGATGCGGTACTTGACAGCGAGAATCGCTTCGGCGTATTTCGTCGCCATCCCGAACAGAGCTGTGATCCACATCCAGAACAGAGCACCCGGTCCGCCGACCGCGACAGCCGTGGCCACCCCGGCGATATTTCCCATCCCGATCGTTGCCGCAAGCGCGGTCATCAGCGCCTGAAAGTGGTTGATGTCCCCAGCCGCTGTTTGCTCCTGCTGCTTCCCAAAAGCGAGGCGCAGCGCATACCACAGCTTTCTGAACTGCAGCCCTCGAAGGCGGATCGTCAGCATTACCCCAGTGCCGACGAGCAGTATCAGCGTAGGCAGTCCCCACACAAATCCATTCACCATTTCCAACCATTGCATAAGCATGTCCATCTCGGTTTCCCCCTTGCTGTTTTTGAAGAGAAAAAGAAAAAACATTTCACCCGAAAATGAAATGTTCTCTGGAGACGGTCGCAGGACGTACAAAATTACGTAAATAAGAATACAAAAAACCGGCGGCAAACCGCATTTGTTGATGGGCGCAGAAAAGTTTAGCAACATGTAAAATGTTCAACCTTCTGCAACACATAAAAAACTTCGTCATACGAAGAACGAATATCTTCGAGAGAACTGACAGCAAAGCTTTTTATCGACAAATTACTAACCGTTTTTGTATAAGTCCAAGCGTCCACTCTGTCCTTTTACCTGAGAGATTATTCGCCGCGGCGAATTTGCTCCTTCGGTGCCCAATCCTCTTTTCGAAAAAAGAGGGAGTCTCTCCAGAGGCTCGTCCCCATGCAGTTTTACTAGTTTCCTAGACCTGAGAGTTTCGGGAAGGTTCCCTTGCCCCGTCGGTAGACATCTGTCTTCTCCTGAATGGTTCATCCGAACGATATGTGATTTATAAATCAATTATAAGGAGCGAAGCGAGCTTGTCAATGGATTGAAAAAAATTGATCGATCCCCCGCTTCTGGCAGTTCTTGGTCTATTCGACAGCGCTGAGCAATACGTTATATCAATGATGAACATGCCGCCCGAAGCGTCGTGTCAAAAAGAGACAACCTGTGCAAGAGCTGCCATCGAAACGATGCCCCGCCGGGCTGCAAGGGGGGAGTTTTTCATGCTGCATATCGTCGCCTGTATCAAACAGGTGCCGGACACGAAGATCATCAAGATGAACCCGAAGACAAATACGATGGACCGTTCCAGCGCGCCTGCCATTTTGAATCCGTACGATGCGCATGCCGTGGAGGAAGCTGTCCGCTTGAAAAAAAGGTACGGGGGAACAGTTTCCGTCCTGACCATGGGGCCTCCGCCCGCTGTCAAAGCGATCCGGAAATGCATCGAGATCGGTGCGGATGAGGGGTACATGATTACCGACCGGGCCTTTGCCGGGGCAGATACGCTGGCCACCAGCTATGCGCTGACGAAAGCCCTCGAAAAAATCGCCAAGGAAAAGCCGATCGACCTGATCATCTGCGGAAAGATGACGATCGACGGGGATACGGGCCAGGTAGGACCGGGCATTGCCAGACGGCTCGACATCCCGCCTTTGACCAGCGTGAAAAAGGTGGTCGAGGTAAACAAGCAGCAAGGCTATGCCATCGTCCACCGCAAGCTGGAGGACGGCTATGAAGTGATTCAGTCCGCTTTGCCCTGCCTGTTTTCGGTGGAAAAGGAAATCAACGAGGTACCCTATTCGCCGCTGCCCAACATGCTTCGCGCCGCACGCTACCAGCCCGTAATCTGGGCGGTCAGCGATCTGGAGGACGTCGACAGGACACTGCTGGGTCTCAAAGGCTCCCCGACGATTGTGGCCAAGGTCTGGCCTCCGGAAAAGCCAAAAGGCGGCGAAATGCTGGAGGGATCGGCACAGCAGCAGGTTGAGCGATTGATGGAAATTTTGCAGCAGAAACAAGAGCTCTTTGCAGGGAAGGAGGCACGGGCATGAATCTGGACGAGTACAAAGGCGTGTGGGTATTCCTCGAACACCAGGACGGGAAAATCGTGCCTGTCTCCCTGGAGCTTTTGGGAGCGGGGCGAAAGCTGGCAGACAAGCGGGGAGTACCCCTGGCCGGCATACTGATTGGAGAGGGAGTTCGGCAGTTGGCCGCGACCGCGTTTCACTACGGTGCCGATACGGTCTATCTCTACGATGATCCCGTTTTCCGGGATTACCGGACCGAATCGTACATGCGTGCAGTCATTGCTTGCGTAGAAAAGCACAAGCCGGAAACGATCCTGTACGGTGCGACCTCGACGGGCAAGGACCTCGCCAGCGCGGTTGCCACCGATCTGGAGACAGGGCTGACTGCGGATACGACGATGCTCGATGTGGATGAGGCGACAGGGCTTTTGGAAGCGAGCCGGCCCGCATTCGGCGGCAACATCATGGCCACGATTCTCTGCAAAAAGCACCGGCCGCAAATGGCCACGGTGCGGCCGAAGGTCATGAAAGCGCTCCCGATCGACACCAGCCGCAAAGGAGAGCTCATCGAGGAATCCATCCCGTTGCGGGAGGAAGACATTCGGACCAAGGTGCTGAAGATCGTCCGGGAAACGCAGACAAAAATCCGCCTGGACGAGGCTGACATTATCGTCGCAGGGGGCAAGGGGCTCGGCAGCAAGGAAGGCTTTCAGCTCATCCATCGCCTGGCCGAGGCGATCGGAGGCACTGTAGGGGCGAGCCGGGATGCCGTCGAGGCGGGATGGATCGACCACGCCCACCAGGTAGGCCAAACCGGGGTGACAGTCACGCCCAAGCTGTATGTTGCCATTGGCATTTCCGGAGCGATCCAGCATCTGGTCGGCATGCAGAACTCCGGCCTGATCATTGCCATCAACAAAGACCCGCAGGCACCCATTTTCCAATCCTGTCATTACGGCATTGCCGGGGATGCATTCGAGATCGTTCCGATGCTGATCGACGCGTTCCAGGTGACGGCTGGCAAGGAGGTACAGTATGGCGGAAAAATTTGATGTCATTGTCGTGGGAGCGGGGCCGGCCGGTACGTCCTGCGCGTATACGCTGGCAAAGGCGGGTGTCAACGTCCTGCTCCTCGAGCGGGGCGAGTATCCGGGCTCCAAAAACGTGATGGGCGGCGTCTTGTACCGCAAAATGATGGAGGATATTATCCCCGGCTTCTACAAGGAAGCGCCAGTCGAACGGCCGATCGTGGAGCAGCGGTTCATGCTGCTCGATGAAAAATCCGCCGTCACCTTTAGCTACAAGGGCCTGGAGTGGGGAGAGGAGCCGTACAACAACTTCACCGTCCTTCGGGCGAAGTTTGACCAGTGGTTTGCAGAAAAGGCGGTTCAGCAGGGAGCCCTGCTCGTCAATGAAACGGTTGTGACTGAGTGTCTGGTTGAAAACGGGAAGGTCATCGGGGTGAGGACAGACCGCCCGGACGGCGATCTGTTTGCCGATGTGGTCGTGCTGGCTGACGGGGTAAACTCCCTTTTGGCCAAATCGCTCGGCTTTCACAAGGAGTTTCGCCCGGACGAGGTGGCGCTGGCGGTCATGGAAGTGCTCAAGCTCGACCGGAAAATCATCGAAGACCGCTTCAGCCTGGAGCAGGACCAGGGCTGCACGTTTGAAATCTTCGGCGACGCGACCAAAGGAATTCTCGGAACAGCCTGGCTCTACACCAACAAGGACAGCCTCAATATCGGCGTCGGCGCGATGCTGTCCGGCCTGATCAAGAACAAGATCAAGCCGCATCAGCTACTGGATTACGTCAAGAAGCACCCGATCATCCGGCCGTACATTCAGGGAACGGAGCAGCAGGAATACCTGGCGCATCTGATTCCGGAGGGAGGCTACCGCTCGATCCCGAAGGTCGTAGGCGATGGCGTGATTGTAGTGGGGGACGCGGCTCAACTGGTCAACGCGATTCACCGGGAAGGCTCCAATATGGCGATGACTTCAGGGGTGCTGGCGGCAGAGGCCATCCTCGAAGCTAAAGCTGCGGGAGACTTTTCGGCTTCCATGCTCGACTCTTACCGGCAGAGGCTGATGGACAGCTTCGTTGGACAGGACATGAAAAAATACAAGGATGCCACGCACCACTTTGAAAAGTACCCGCATTACTTCGAGAAGTACATTCCGCTCATGAACAGGGCCGCCAGCCAGATGTTCACCGTCGATGGCAGCTCCAAGTGGGAGAAGCAAAAGAAAATCTGGACGGAGCTTGGCTCCGCCAAAGAAAAGTGGAAAATGGCCCGCGATCTGATGCAGGCTTGGAGGGTGATGAAGTGATGAAGGAACTGCCCAAAGGTCAATCGATCGAGGAAAAGCAGTACCTGGTCCGCTTCAAGGCGGATACGGAGTCGCACCTGCACGTATTGGATACGGATGTATGTGCCACAAAATGTCCCGACAAGCTGTGTACGATTTTTTGTCCGGCAGAAGTGTACAAGTGGGAAGAGGTGCGAATGCATGTGGGATACGAAGGGTGTCACGAATGCGGAAGCTGCCGGATCGGTTGTCCACATGAAAACATCAAATGGGTATACCCCAAAGGCGGACACGGCATCATCTTCAGATTGGGGTAACAGGCGATGGATGATGTTTAAAGTGGGCGAAGTCGTGACGTACGCGGGTGACGGGGCGAGGGGAATCATCCTGGACATAATGGGAGAGCAGTATCTGGTCATGTGGGAGGATACATTCGTCAGCTTGGAGAAGGCCGAATGCCTGCGCAAAGAAGGAGCAACCGAATAACTGGGCCAATGGGTGCCCCTTTTTCCCCGGTGCTGGGGGAAAAGGGGTGCTTTTCATTTTTGTTAGAATTTTTTAACCTATTTTAAACAAATTGTTCACCTATTAAGAAAAATAGGGTAACCTAATACTAATTGGTCGCAATCGATAGAACAGACTGAAGCGTAGGAATTAAGCGAAAATTCAACGTCCTTTGTCTTGTTTGAATAGTTGGCACGCCTCTTGCAATAACCAGTTTGCATAGCAAGTCCATATTTCAACACCAAAGGAGATTAGTCATGAACCTGGTAGCCAACGTATACCGGGGGGATGCGGTAGAAAGCACACACCTCGGTCATGTAGCTGTCGTCGATGCAAACGGAAACTTGCTTTATTCCTACGGTGATCCTCATCGCCAAACCTTCGCGCGTTCCAGCATGAAGCCGATCCAGGCGATTCCGGTCATTGAGACGGGAACAGCGGACAAGTTTGGACTGGAACCAGCCGATCTGTCTCTCTGCTGCGCTTCACACAGCGGCGAGCCGCGTCACCGCTCGCGGGCGATGGAAATGCTGATACGCGCCGGACAGCCGGAAGAAATGCTCCAATGTGGAACCCATGTGCCTCGCGACGAGGAAAGCTATAAGGAACTGATCCGTGCGGGCAAGCCATTGACCCCGATCTACAGCAACTGTTCCGGCAAGCATGCAGGGATGATCGCTACAGCTGTACACATGGGAGAAGAAGTAGCCACGTACCATCTGCCTGAGCACCCCGTGCAGCAGCGCATTTTGGATGCAGTTGTCGATCTGACTTCCTATCCAAAAGACAAAATCGTTCTGGGAACGGATGGTTGCGGCGTTCCTGTTCACCGCCTGCCACTGGCCCACTACGCCTGGGCGTACGCCAAAATGGCAAGGCCCGACGTGATCGAAAATCCGACTCGCCGTCAGGCGGTTGCCCGGATCACCGATGCGATGATTGCGCATCCGGAAATGGTCGGCGGCAATAACCGCTACTGTACCGATTTGATGACGGCCTTTGCCGGACGAGTGTTTGGCAAGGCAGGTGCAGAGTCCGTATACTGCCTGGGCGACCGTCAAACAGGCATCGGCATCGCTGTGAAGATCGAGGACGGCGGACCGCGCGCTATATACGCGGTGGTCAATGAAGTGCTTCGCCAGCTCGGCATCGGCACGGACGGTCCGCTTGAGAAGCTCGCAGAGTACACCAACCCGATCGTAAAGAACATGAGCGGAAAGGCAGTAGGCCGTATTGAAACTGCCTTTACCCTGCACGCAAGCAACACTCCACTGGGCGTGTAAAGGCTCGTTGCTTCCTGACAGCCGTTTACGCATATATACAACAAGCATAAAAAAGGGGGAAATCCTGCGATGAATTTGCGCAAAGGATGGAAAGTACTGAGCACTTCCGCTTTGCTGCTCTCGCTGGTGCTGACAGGCTGCAGCCAGTCAGCAGCACCGGCAGATCCAGGCAAGCAGCAAGCGGGGGAAACGGGAGGACAAGCAGACGCTTCGGCCAAGCTTCGGTTGAACCTGAAGACGGAGCCGCCTTCTCTCGATCCGCCGAAAGGGTTTGACAGCACCTCCAACGAAGTGCTGAACGCAACGATGGAGGGCCTTGCCCGCCTGGACAAGGATCACAAGCCGCAGCCGGCGATGGCCGAGAAGTGGGAAGTGAGCGAAGACGGAAAAACATACACCTTTACGCTTCGCGACAGCAAATGGTCCAATGGCGATCCGGTAACGGCGCAAGACTTTGAATACGCGTTCAAGCGCATCGTCGATCCGAAGAACGCATTCCCGTCCGCATTCCTGGCTTACTACATCGAGGGAGCCGAGGAGTTCAACAAGGGCGAAGGCACAGCCGACGGCGTAAAAGTCAAAGCAATCGATGAGAAGACACTGGAAGTAAAGCTGAAGTCTCCTGCGGGATTTTTCCTGCACATCCTGACTCAGCCAACCTTCTTCCCGGTTAACAAAAAAGTGGTAGAAAGCAATCCGAACTTTGCTGCGGAAGCATCTACTCTCGTGAGCAACGGACCGTTCAAAATCACCGAATGGGTACATGATCAATCCGTCAAAGTAGAAAAGAACGAAGGCTACTGGGATAAGGATTCCGTGAAATACGCGGGCATCGATTGGGTCATGGTAAACGACGAAAACACCCAATACCAAATGTACAAAACAGGCCAATTGGACATGATCCAAACCGTGCCAAACGATATGAAAAAGCAACTGATCGATTCTGGCGAAGCGAAAGTGGAACCGGAAGCATCCATCTACTACTACCGGATGAACGTCAAAATGGAGCCGTTCCAAAACGCAAACATCCGCAAGGCATTTGCACTGGCGATCGACCGTCAGGCTCTGATCGACAACGTGGCACAAGGAAAACAGCTTCCGGCACTGGCGCATATCCCGGTCGGCTTCCCTGAACCGGACGGCCGCGATTTCCGTGAAGTCGGCGGCGATTTCATCAAGGACAACGATGTAGAACAGGCAAAAGCGCTGTTGAAAAAAGGGATGGAAGAAGAAGGCTACACGACTCTTCCGCCGGTTACTTTGACGTACAACACAAGCGACGCCCACAAGCAGATCGCGCAAGTACTGCAAGAAATGTACAAGAAAAACCTGGGTGTTGATGTAAAGCTGGAGAACAAGGAATGGAAAGTGTTCCTGGCCGACCAGCGCGCCCGTCAATTGCAAATCTCCCGTTCCACCATCCCGGCTGATTACGGCGATCCGCTCAACTACCTGGAGCTGTTCGTGACCGATCATCCTGGCAACCGCATCAACTACAGCAACAAAGAGTACGATGCGCTGGTAGAAAAAATCCGCAATACGGCTGACGAAAAAGAACGCTTCCAGCTGATGCACGATGCCGAGAAGATGTTCATGGACGATATGCCGCTTGTGCCGATCTACTTTGGTACCAAAGTGTTCATGGATCAGCCGAATGTAAAAGGTATTATCCGTCACCCTGTTGGAACGCTTGACTTCAAGTGGGCCGAAATTTCGAAAAAATAGTACGATAGTGAGGACAAGGGCTTGCAATCCCGCCCTTGTCCTCACTATACATCTTGGAGCGGGTACTCATGGAAAAAAAGACTGTAACCTTTGTTGCGAAGATGGACGAATTTTTACAATCCGTGGTTAGTCAATGCCATGAATTGGGCATCTCGCAAGACTTTCATATCGAAGGTCGGCGGGTCGACCAGCTGCCTTACCGGCCGATTGCCGAAGGTTCACTGGTTGTACTCTCCACGAAAAGCATCTACGAACAGGTGGAGCCGTATTTGCCGCAAGACTCCAGGGCGATCGTGGCAAAGCGGATGCTGCCCTATCACAACCTGCGGGAAATGCTGGAGATACCAAGAGGTGTGAAGGTACTGCTCGTCAGCGATACGGCCGAGACGGTGGACGAAACGATGAGGCTTTTGATCGCATCGGGGATGGACTTTGAGCTGTATCCGTATTACCCCGGATCTGATTATCCGCTGGACATTGACATCGCCGTAACGCCGGGCGAGGCCGAGCATGTTCCTCCGACGATTCGCAAGGTCGTCGACATCGGCTTTCGGGTCATCGACTTGTCTACGTGGTTGGAGATTTACGCCCATTTTGACAACGGGAATTTCCAAAAGGTAACAGCCCGCACCATGCAGTCGCTCATTTACATCACGAAGCAGTTGAACAATGAAATTCTTCATGCCCGCCTGCTGCAAATGTATCTGGAGGGTATTGTCAACCGGATTGAAGACGCAGTCATCGCTTTGGACGAGCAAGAAGTCATCCGGTTTATCAATCAGAAAGCCATCGATACGCTTCATTTGCACGGACCGGGTGTCCAAGGGGAGAAAGCGGCCGTTTGTCTGCCGGAAGACTTTATGGAGACGGTTCGCGACTGCGACGAAAATGAAGAAGTGCTCGTGGACTGGGCAGGCCGGACTTACTTTTTCCGAAAAATGCACATCGTCATGGAAGGACGCTATCTGGGGAGTCTGCTGTTGTTTCGGAAGGCAGCGGAGATCGAAAAGATGGAGCACGACTACCGGTTGCGCTTGTACAGCAAAGGCTTGATCGCCAAGTACAGCTTTGACGAAATTTACGGCAAAAGCCAGTCCTTTCAACAGGTCATCCAGATCGCCAAAAAAATTGCCAGAAGCAATTCCACCGTGCTGCTGCTCGGCGAAACGGGAACAGGCAAGGAATTGCTGGCACAAGCCATTCACAATGCCTCCCCGCGAAAACGGGAGCCGTTCGTCGGCGTAAACTTTGCCGCGATTTCCGAATCGCTTCTGGAAAGCGAGCTCTTCGGCTACGAGGAGGGAGCTTTTACCGGGGCGAGAAAGGGCGGACACATCGGCTGGTTTGAATTGGCGCACAAAGGGACGATTTTTCTCGATGAAATCGGGGACGCAAGCGGAGCGATCCAAAATCGGCTGCTGCGGGTGCTGCAAGAGCGGCAGATCATGCGCGTAGGGGGCAACAAGGTAATCCCGATCAACATCCGGGTCATCGCCGCCACAAATCAGGATTTGCAGCAAATGGTCAAAGAGGGAAGGTTTCGGGCCGACTTGTATTACCGGCTCAATATTTTGCCGATTCATTTGCCGCCGCTGCGAAAACGGGCGGAAGATATTCCGTGGTTGGTAGACGCATTTATCCGTCGTTATTGTGTAGATTTGAGACGCCCTCCTTTTACCCTGTCGCGCGAAGCTTTGAACGCCATGCAGGCGTACGACTGGCCGGGAAATATCCGCGAGCTGGAAAATGTCGTGGAGTATTTGGCACACGTGGTGGAGGAAGAGGTTTACGCGTATCATCTGCCCTTTTTGCAGACTGCAGCCGTTGTCCCGTTGGAAGCAGATGGCTTGCAGCATGAATGTGAAGAAGTCTATCAGGCGTACGAAAAGCGCGGGTTTCTGCTCGAAATGACCGCCATTCTTCAAGAGCTGTCCACGGCAGGAGGCGGGAGATACGCACTTCAGGAGCAGCTGCGCGAGCGAGGAATCGACTTGACCACGCAGCAGCTGCGCTACCGTCTGAAAATGCTTCAGCAGGATGAATTGATCCGTGTCGGCAAGGGCCGGCAGGGCAGCAGTATCTCATCAAAGGGAGAAGCGTTTCTCGCCTTTTGCAAGTAAAGCTACCGGATAGGGAGGAATCGAGATGAGCGGAAACTGGAAAGAAGCGGCTGTAGCGCAGAAAGAGAGTTATCTGGACAAGCTGATTCCGTTTTTGTCAATCAACAGCATTGAGGATTTGACGACCGCATCTGAGGGCAAGCCGTTCGGCGAGGGTGTCGCTCAGGCGCTTGAATACTTGCTCAAGCTGGGCGAAGCGGACGGTTTTGCCACAAAAAATCTGGATGGCTACGCCGGATATGTGGAGTACGGCGAGGGCGAAGAGGAAATCGGCGTTCTCGTGCACGTCGACGTTGTAACGGTTGGCGAAGGATGGACGACGCCGCCGTTTGAGCCCGACATTCGGGACGGCAAAATTTACGCCCGGGGGGCAATTGATGACAAAGGGCCCGCATTGGCTGCGTATTTTGCCCTGAAGCTGTTGAAGGACTCCGGGCTCCCGATATCCAAACGGATTCGCCTCATTATCGGCACGGATGAAGAGAGTGGCTGGCTCTGCATGCAGCATTACACCAAGGTAGAAAAGCTGCCGGAGGTAGGCTTTTCCCCGGATGCATCCTTCCCTATGATTCACGCGGAAAAGGGACAGATCAATCCGACGCTGGCGATTGCGCCGCGCATTGCGTCTAATGACTCGTCGTCTTGGAATTTGCTCTCGTTTGCTTCTGGCGACCAGGGGAACAGCGTACCGGAAAAAGCGGTTGCCATCGTTTCTCTGCCGGCCGCCGCGGATAACGAACAAGCCATTCGGGATCTGCAAGAGAGCTTTCAAAAGCATCTTTTCGCACATGGAGCCACAGGAGAGGTGATTCCGGGCGGCGACGGTTCACTTCGCTTTTTTGCCAAAGGCTTGCCTGCCCACGGCATGGAGCCGTTCAAGGGAAAAAATGCGGGGACAATTATGGCAAGCTTCCTCAATCGCCTGCCGTTCGCCGGATCTGATCGAACTTTCCTGAATCTGTTGTCCGATGTTTTGCATGAGGACTACTACGGAGAAAAGCTCGGTCTTGCCTGCGCCGACGAAGCTACAGGGCGCTTGACCGTCAATGCCGGCATCCTGACCTATGACCGCAACGAAGGCGGCTCTGTCAGACTGAATATTCGCTACCCTGCGACGATTAATCCGGAAGAGTACGTTGAAAAACTGAAGGAACGGGCCCCGCAGCTGGACGTCACGATAGCCAGCCTGAGGACGTCGCGCTCCCATTACGTACCGAAGGATCATCCGGTCATCCAAACACTCTCCCGCGTCTACACCAATCATACGGGAGAGGAAGCGACACTGCTTTCGTCCGGCGGTGCAACCTATGCCAAATCGCTGAAAGCAGGAGTCGCATTCGGCCCTCTCTTCCCCGGAAAGAAATCGATGGCTCATCTCACCGATGAGTACGCAGAGATTGACGACTTGCTCAGGGCGATGGCTATCTACGCGGAAGCCATGTACGAACTGGCGAAATAACATCATGGAGGTTGAGCCATGTCCCATTACCTCGTAAAACGCGTTCTGATGATGCTGCTCACACTGTGGATCATCGTGACGCTGACGTTTTCTTTGATGCATGCCATACCTGGTGATCCGTTTGCTTCCGAATCGGATCAGCTCCCGGAACAAATTTTGGCCAACCTGCGCGCCAAATACAACCTCGATGAGCCGTTGCCCGTACAGTATGTGCTCTATTTGAAAAACCTCGTCATGCTTGACCTCGGTCCATCGATCAAGTCAGACACGCGCGGCGTAAACGATATGATCGCCGACGGATTTTCCGCTTCCGCTACCTTGGGGGCGCAAGCGATTGTCATTGCAATATTTTTCGGGATCACCTTTGGAATCATCGCAGCGCTGAACCGAAACAAATGGCTTGATTACGCTGCGATGGCGATAGCCGTCCTAGGCATTGCCATTCCGAGCTTTATCATGGCGCCGCTCCTGATCAACTTTTTTGCGATCAAGTTTCCGATCTTTCCGGTCGCAACGTGGGGCACCTGGATGCATACGGTTCTGCCGTCGCTCGCCTTGGCTTTCGGGCCGCTGGCGATCATCACCCGTTACATGCGGGCCAGCATGATCGAAGTGATGAACCAGAACTACATTCGCACCGCAGAAGCCAAAGGTGTTCCTACCTTTGCGCTTGTGGTCAAGCACGGCATTCGCAACGCGATCCTGCCGGTCGTCACCTTCTTGGGACCGCTTATCGCTTCGTTGATTACGGGAACGTTCGTGGTGGAGAAAATCTTCGCCGTTCCGGGCATCGGGAAATACTTTGTGGATGGAATCTTTAACCGCGACTACCCGGTAATTTTGGGAACGACGATTTTCTACAGCTCCATCCTGATCGTAACGATCTTCCTGATCGACTTGGCGTACACCCTGATTGACCCGAGAATTAAGCTGACGAACAAGGAGGGATAACCAGTGGCGATGGAACAACGTATCGATCCGCTGTTCCGACCGCTTTCCAAGCAGTCGGAAGCCCATGACATATCCATGCGCCCCAGTCTGACAAATGTTCAGCAAGTGGTGCGCAAACTCGTAAAAAACAAACTGGCCATGCTCGGTCTTGCGATCATCCTGCTGCTCGTGGTGATGGCAATCATCGGTCCCCATCTGGTGCCTTACAGCGCATCGGATCAAAGCCTGCTCACGAAAAACAAGCCGGTGTCGGCAGAGCACTGGTTCGGAACGGATGATCTCGGCCGGGACATGTTCGCCCGTACCTGGGCCGGAGCCCGCATCTCCCTCACGATTGGCGTAGTTGCCGCTCTGATCGATTTGATTATCGGCGTGACCGTCGGCGGTATTGCCGGTTACATGGCCGGCAGAGGAAAGCGGGGTGAGCGGATCGACACCATCATCATGCGTGTGATCGAGGTACTGTACGGGTTGCCGTATCTGCTCGTCGTCATTTTGCTGATGGTCGTGATGGAACCGGGGATGCTCACTATTATCATCGCGCTCTCGGCTACCGGCTGGACAGGGATGGCGCGGCTTGTGCGCGGTCAAATCCTCCAGTTGAAGAACCAGGAGTTCATCCTTGCCTCTCAAGTGCTGGGAGCCAAGTTTTCCCGAATTTTGTTTAAACATCTGATTCCCAATACGATCGGTGTCATCATCGTCAACCTGACCTTTACGATTCCGTCTGCGATTTTCGCGGAATCATTCCTCAGCTTCCTGGGCCTGGGCGTGCAAGCGCCGGACGCAAGCTGGGGAACCATGACCAACGATGCGATGGGGGTTATTTTGACAGGCGACTGGTGGCGGCTTTTCTTCCCTGGCCTGATGATTTCACTGACGATGTTTGCGTTTAACGTATTTGGAGACGGCTTGCAGGATGCACTTGATCCGCGTCTGCGCGAGTAGGACTGGAGGGAGGAACCGCGATGGAAAAACATCTGCTAACGATTGACAACCTGAAAGTGAACTTTAAGACATACGGCGGCGAAGTACAAGCTGTTCGTGGCGTATCCTTCCATGTGGACAAAGGGGAGACGCTGGCGATCGTCGGCGAGAGCGGCTGCGGAAAAAGCGTAACCGCCCAGGCGATCATGGGCTTGATTCCCAATCCTCCGGGCCGGATCGTGGACGGAAAGATCGTCTTTGAAGGAAGCGACATCACCCATCTGACGAAAAAAGAGTGGATGCAAATCCGCGGCTCCAAGATCGGGATGGTGTTCCAGGACCCGATGACTGCGCTCAATCCGACGATGAAGGTCGGAACGCAAATCGTCGAAGGATTTATCCGCAACCATCAGGTAACCCGCGAGGAAGCGCAAAAACGCGCGATTGAGATGCTGCGTCTCGTCGGGATTCCCGATCCGGAAAAACGGGTCGACCAGTATCCGCACCAATTCAGCGGCGGGATGCGCCAGCGTGTCGTCATCGCGATCGCACTGGCGTGCCAGCCCCAGCTTGTCATCGCAGACGAGCCGACGACAGCGCTGGACGTGACGATTCAAGCACAAATCCTCGACCTGCTGCGGCGTCTGCAGGAGGAGCAGGAGCTCTCTGTCGTCATCATTACCCATGATCTCGGCGTCGTGTCTGAAATCGCCCACCGCATGGTTGTCATGTACGCGGGGATCGTGGTGGAGACGGGAACGGTTGAAGACGTGTTTGCCGCGCCGCGCCACCCGTATACATGGGGTCTGATGCGTTCTCTGCCGCGAATTGACGGAGAGGAAAAGCAGCGGCTTGTCCCGATCGACGGAACGCCGCCGGACTTGTTCAACCCGCCGAAGGGCTGTCCTTTTGCAGCCCGCTGCGATTACGCCATGGAAATCTGCAATCAGCAAATGCCCGAGATCAGCACGTTCGAGCCGGGACATCAGGCAGCCTGCTGGTTGCATGATCCGCGTGCGCCGCGTATCGAGGAATTGGTTGCAGCAGGGAGGCAGGGAGAATGAAAGACAACTTGGTAGAAGTAAACAACCTGAAGAAGCACTTTCATATCGGAAACGGCCAGCTTTTGAAGGCGGTCGACGGCGTGACATTTTCCATCAGGCAGGGCGAGACGCTCGGCCTGGTGGGAGAGAGCGGCTGCGGAAAGTCTACGCTGGGGCGGACGATCATCCGTCTTTACGAAAATACGGACGGAGAAGTGCTGTACAAAGGAAAGAACGTCCATCGCCTGAAAGGGAAGGAAGCGGGCCAGTTCAACCGGGATGTACAGATGATCTTCCAGGACCCGCAGGCGAGTCTGAATCCGCGGATGACGGTGGAGGACATTATTGCAGAGGGACTGGACATCCACGGCCTCGCCAGGGGAATGCGCCGGGAGCGCGTTACCGAGCTGCTGCAGCTCGTCGGCCTGAGAAAGGAACACGCTTCCCGTTTTCCGCATGAATTCAGTGGCGGTCAGCGTCAGCGGATCGGCATCGCCAGGGCGCTTGCGGTGGAGCCTGAATTTATCATTGCCGATGAGCCAATTTCCGCCCTGGACGTTTCGATTCAGGCACAGGTGGTCAATCTGCTGGAGGATTTGCAGGCGGAGCGCGGGCTTACTTATCTGTTCATTGCCCATGATCTGTCGATGGTGAAGCATATCTCGACGCGCATCGGCGTCATGTATTTGGGGAAAATGGTAGAGCTTGCAACCAGCAACGAATTGTACAAGCTGCCGCTTCATCCGTATACGCAGGCGCTGCTCTCCTCGGTGCCGGTACCAGACCCGACCGTCAAGCGGGAGAGAATTATTTTGCAGGGAGACCTGCCAAGCCCGGCCAACCGCCCGAGCGGCTGCGGATTCCGTACCCGCTGTCCGAAGGCGACCGAGCGCTGTGCACTGGAAGAGCCTGTCTGGAAAGAAGCGGAGGCAGGCCACTGGGTAGCCTGCCACCTTTACGACTGATAGAGATAGAAGCAAGTTAGCACAACCGAAAACATCAGCAGGGCAGCCCCCGCCCACAATGACAGAGACGTGCAGACTCGGATCAGCGTCTCTGTCTTTTTTTGCAATACCGGGTCCTTTTCTTGAAACCAATCGCTTTCCATGACCCTGGGCCGCTTGAAAAAAAGCAGCTTTAATTGCTTGAAGCCTTGGAAGAACACAGTGAAAAAGCCGGAGCGAAGCACCAGAGCGATGCTGCCGAGAAGCAATAAAAACAGTCCCGCTAGAAAGCTTTGGTTGATCAGCCCCAGGAGCGTCTGCGAAGAGAAGAGGAATCCTGCGGCGAGTGCGAGCAGCAGCGCCGCGGGGAGCAGGTATGCGAGCCGTTTGCTCATGGTGTGATCCACGTCCTTTGTACAGTGAGGTTGAACGGATTCATAATTCTATATTCCTATGATAACTTATTTTTCCGCTCTCTTGTGTCTAAACCTTTGGAAGCTTAGGAAACTTGTAATAGCTTCTGATCAATACGAAAGGCGGCGAGTGTGGATGGCCAACAAATATCCCCGTGCCGCAAGCTCCGGCCGGGGATATTTTGATGAAGCATTTTTTGGATAGGCTTTGGTTTCGACAGGTTTCCTTCGTCAAAATGGCTGCCAGCGCAGGTTTCTCGCTTGCCCAAAGCGCTCCTCTACATAGGGCCAGTTGACCAGCTTCCACCAGTTTTCCACGTAGTGGGCCCGGTCGTTCTTGTACCGCAAGAAATAGGAATGCTCCCAGACATCGAGGACGAGCAGCGGGATGACATCCCACTGCGACAGATTCTGGTGCTTTTCGGCCTGCAAAATCTCCAGGTGCTGTGCACGCGGGGACCAGACGAGAATAGCCCAGCCCGGCCCCTCCACTTTTTCGGCGGCCTGGGAGAAATGGGCTTGAAATGCGGCGAATGAGCCAAAATCGCGGGCGAGCTGTCGCGCAAGATCTCCTGTCGGCTCGCCGCCGCCCTCCGGACTCATTACGTTCCAAAAAATCGTATGGAGGTAATGTCCGGCTCCGTTGAAGGCCAGCTCCCGTTCCCAGTGGCGGACGAGCTCAAAGTCGTTTCTGGCGCGAGCTTCCGCAAGCTTGCTCTCCGCCTTGTTGAGATCCTCTACGTACTTGCGATGCAGCTTGTCGTGATGGATGCGCATCGTCTCGGCATCGATATACGGCTCCAGTGCATCGTAGGCATAGGGAATCGGGGGCAATGTATGCTTGCCTATAGGTACAGGCCGAGCGATGGGTACCGGTGCCGGTTGGCGAGCAGACGGGTACACCGACTGGCTGACTTCGGGCTCCTGTTTTTCGCGGTCCTGGATCAGACGCAGGAACTGGTGGAATTGCTGCTGTACAGCTTCTGCCTGTTGCATCAGCGCAGGAATGGCTGTTGCGGATTCTTCATTTTTAAGTGAATTCGCCCTGCGGCCTATTTGGCTAAAGGCTTCTTCAAATTTGTGCATATGCCTTTCCAGTTCGCGATTGAAGCGATGCTGGCGGCGGAGATGCTCAATCCATTGAATGCCCCACTGGCTCCAGTTGGACAGGTGTCGGGTATGCTCCTGCAATGGTTTTCCTCCTCGCTTGCAATCTCATCTACAACGTATGACAGAAGCCCAGCGGATGTGCGGCATTCGCGGAGTACATGGTAAATATCCAGCGCATATGGTAGTAGCGAAAATAAAAGGAAGTGGTATGCTATTAGGTATGGACAACACAACAGGGGAGACACACCGATGAGCGACCATGAATCCATTGCAATCATTGATTCCGGAGTGGGGGGGCTGACTGTTGCCAAAGAAGTCATGCGGCAGTTGCCCGGTGAATCCATTCTCTATTTCGGCGATAATGCCCGCTGTCCTTATGGGTCCAGGACGCCGGAAGAAATACGTGCCTACAGTTTTCAGATGATTGAGTTTGTCTCGAAGTTTCCGATCAAGGCGCTCGTCATTGCCTGCAACACAGCGACAGCGGTGGTTCTGGAAGAAGCGAGGAGAAGGCTTCCGTTGCCGGTCATTGGGGTAATCGAGCCGGGGGCAAGGGCAGCGATCAGCGTAACGAAAACAGACCGGATTGGGGTGATCGGAACAGAAACCACGATCCGCACCAAAGCATATGAGCAGGCCGTCAAGCGATTGAGACCCGATTCATGTGTAGTCGGACTTGCTTGTCCTGCCTTCGTGCCTCTGGTGGAGACGCATTGTCAGCATTCAGAGGAAGCGCAAAAAGAGGTGGAGCGGACCCTTGAGCCGTTGCAGGGTCTCGAACTGGACACCTTGATTCTCGGGTGCACGCACTATCCGCTGCTTGCGCCATTGATTCAGAAAGCCGTCGGATCGGGGGTTGCCCTCATCAGCTCGGCGGAGGAAACGGCACGCGAGGTAAGCCGGTTGCTGGGAGACGTCACGAACGGTTTGGCGCGGGGAAAAGAGCGACCTGCAGATCCTCCCAGACACTGCTTTTACACGAGCGGAAATGCGCTTTCCTTCCAGCGAATAGCGGAAGAATGGCTGGGCTTTCCGGTACAGGTTGAAAGCAGGTCGCTGGAAAAGCTGTATCAATCCTGAGTCGGCAAATAAACGCAGGAGGTTCTTTTTCGTCAGTCATTCTCTGATTGACGCGAAAGAACCTTCCTTTTTGCGGACAAACAACGCATAAACCCAAGCCATGCTCGTATACATGTTAGTACAAAGTGTCTGGAGGAGGCTGGATAACATGGAAATACGACGCATCGGCAAAATGACGGCCGTGATCGGGGTTAGCGCCCTGCTGCTTTCAGGGTGCGGATTGTTTGGGCCGGAAAAGGAAGCGACCAGCATCGACCCGCCCCCGTTGTCGGAAGTGGCGGTGGAGACGCCAGGTACCCAAACCCCCGCAGACGCTGCAGCCGGAGAGACAGTGGCGGCAACACAGGAATCGGTCGACCGAACCGTTTATCTGCTTGATAATAATGGATACGTCGTACCTGTATCGTTGACGCTGCCAAAGGTGGAAGGCATGGCAAAGCAGGTACTGACCTACATGGTGAAAGGCGGTCCGGTAGAGAGCATGCTGCCCAGCGGTTTTTCGGCCGTCCTGCCAAAAGGGACAGAGGTAAAGGGGCTTGTCATCAAGGAAGGTGTGGCTACGGTCGACTTTTCCAAGGAGTTTAAGAAGTACGACGAAAAGCAGGAAAAAAAGATTGTCGATGCGGTGACGCGGGCACTCACTGAGTTTGGCAACGTAAAATCGGTACAGATCTGGGTAAACGGCACGCCGCTCTCGGAAATGCCGGCAAGCAATACGCCAACCACGTACCTCGACCGCAATCAGGGAGTCAACGTGGAGCTCGGAGAGGGGGCGGTACCCGGGAAAACGTCCTCGGTCACCGTCTATTTTCAGGGGCAGCTCGATGACAAACGGACGTATTTTGTACCGGTGACGAGGCTGGTGCCAGAAACAGAGAACCTTGCCAAAGCAGCTGTAGAGGAATTGATCAAGGGACCAAAAGAAGGCTCGCCTCTTTTCAGCTCGCTGCTGCAGACGACCCGCGTTCTCGATGTTCGCCAGGAAAACGGGCTGGTCACTGTCAATCTGAGCGATGATATCCTGAAATACGATGACGGCAGGGAAGCGAGTCCGGAGGCTTTGGAATCGCTGGTGTTGTCGCTTTCCGACAGTACGGGAGCGAAAAATGTTCAGCTCATGGTGGAAGGCAAGCCGCTCAAGAGCGGAAGCTTTGATTTCAGCAAGCCGGTCAGCCGGTCCGTTCACATCAACCCGATCCAATATTAAGGAAGGATATCATTCCACGCCTCTGGTCCCGGCGTGGTTTTGCTTTTCCGAAAGTCGGCCGGCAAACTTTCAACGCACCTGGCGCAAGTCAAACCCCGTGCAGAGTGGCAAGTGGTTTTGTCTCTCTGGTATAATGGGCGGAGTTGATGAAAGTACACTAGGAGGAACATGGAATGAGAAATGATGGCCGCACCCATGACCAACTGCGTCCTGTTAAGATTACGCGGAATTACATCAAGCACGCGGAAGGTTCTTGCCTGATCGAGGTGGGAGACACCAAAGTAATCTGCACGGCGACGCTGGAGGACCGCGTTCCGCCGTTCATGCGCGGTGGCGGCAAAGGATGGATTACAGCCGAATACGCCATGCTCCCCCGGGCTACGGAATCACGCAATGCCCGAGAGTCTTCCAAAGGGAAAGTGGCAGGGCGAACCATGGAAATCCAGCGTCTGATCGGTCGGGCACTGCGGTCTGTCGTTCAACTGGAAGCGATGGGTGAACGTACGATCTGGCTGGACTGCGACGTAATCCAGGCGGACGGAGGCACCCGGACAGCGTCGATTACCGGAGCCTACGTGGCGATGGTAGAAGCAATGTCAAAGCTCGTCGAAAACGGTACGTGGAAACAGTACCCGCTGACTGATTTTCTCGCAGCGACATCTGTCGGAATTATCGACGGGGAAGTCTTGCTTGATCTGAACTACAAGGAAGACTCGACAGCGACGGTCGATATGAACATCGTGATGACCGGGGAAGGAAAATTCGTCGAGCTGCAAGGCACCGGGGAAGAGGCTCCTTTTTCCGTAGAACAGCTGCAGGAGCTGCTTGCACTGGCGAAAAAGGGCATTGACCAGCTATTTGCCGCTCAAAGGGAGGCCTTGTCCGAGCTGACGCTCTCTTTTGAGAACAAAGGCGAAGGCGATCAGGAGAAAGAGGCGGAGGAAAATCATGTCTGAACCGAAAAAAGTCGTACTCGCTACGCGGAACAAAGGAAAAGTGAAGGAGTTTAACAAGCTCTTTGCAGAATTGGGATGGGAAGGAATCAGCCTGGATGCGTTCGAAGGCGTTCCGGAAGTGGTGGAGGACGGCGATACGTTTGAAGCCAACGCACTGAAAAAAGCTGTAACCATTTCTACATACTTGAACATGCCGGCAGTCGGTGACGATTCCGGTCTGGAGGTAGATGCGCTGGGCGGCCGTCCCGGCGTCTACTCCGCCCGGTACTCCGGCGAGAATGCGTCTGATGAAGCCAACTGGCGAAAACTGCTGGGCGAGCTGGCTGACGTGCCGGACGAGCAGAGGACGGCGAGATTTCGCTGCGTACTCGCCCTCGTGGAGCCGGGACGGGAGCCGGTAGTGGCAGCGGGCTCCTGCGAGGGTGTGATCGCCCGCGAACCAAAAGGCACCAACGGCTTCGGCTACGACCCGGTTTTTTATCTGCCGCAGCAAAAGAAAATGATGGCCGAGCTGACATCCGAGGAAAAAAATCAGATCAGCCACCGCGCCATGGCCATGCAGAATTTGCTGACGACCTTAAAGTCCGGCGAGTAATTCAGTGTACGCAAGGAGAGTGAGGAAAAGTGAGCATTCTCATCCTGAGCGATACCCATGGACTGGTCCGTGAAGTAAAGGAAGTAGTCGAAAGACACAAGGCGGAGATGGTCTTTCACTGCGGCGATTACTGCGTCGACCATCAGCGCGAGCCGTTTTCGGGCATGAAGCTGGTCAAGGGAAATTGCGATTTCCCTTCGGACGTGCCGACAGAGAGGAAGACCTCCTGGAAGGGACTTACGATCCTCCAGACACATGGACATCTGTTTGGCGTGAAAAGCTCGCTGCTGCGCCTTCATTACCGAGCAGAGGAAACAGGGGCGAACGTAGTGCTGTTCGGTCATTCCCACGTGCCGGGATGCGCAGTTGAGCGCGACATCCTTTTTTTGAATCCGGGGAGCCTGCAGCTTCCGCGGGGGTATGATGTCCCGACATATGCGATTTTGAAAAAAGTCGAGCAAAAAGAGTCGGCCGTGGTCGTTCAGGTAACCTACTACGACCACAAGGGCAAGGTAGCTCCGAAGCTGGGGGGAACTTTTTCCCTGCGGAGCTGACTTCTTGAAAAATGGAGAATATGTGCTATACTTGAATGGTTATAATGGCTAGAATTGCACCGCCCTGTCATCACGGTCCTTGCCAGACCCGACAGGCGTGTTTCTCTTGAATCAATCTAGGAGGGGAAGTTTACGTGGCAGCAAAATGGGAAAAGTTAGAGAATAACCAGGGAGTCCTGACGGTAGAAGTAGACGCTACGCAAGTAGATGCAGCACTTGACCAGGCGTTCAAAAAAGTTTCAAAAAAGGTTAATGTACCAGGCTTCCGCAAGGGAAAAGTACCGCGCAAAATGTTCGAAGCGCGTTTTGGCGTGGAATCTCTCTATCAGGATGCGCTTGATATCATTCTTCCAACCGCTTACGGACAAGCTGTTCGCGAAACGGGCATCGAGCCTGTGGACCGTCCGGAAGTAGACGTAGAACAAATGGAAAAAGGCAAAAGCCTGATCTTCAAGGCGACAGTTACTGTTAAGCCGGAAGTAAAACTGGGCGAATACAAAAACCTGACCATCGAGCCGAAAGAGTTCGCGGTAACTGACGAGGATGTAGACGCTGAACTGAAGCGCATGCAAGAGCGTCACGCCGAGCTGGTTGCTGTAGAAGAAGGCCAAGCTCAAAACGGCGATGTCGTAATGATCGACTTCGAAGGCTTCCAGGATGGAGTGGCATTTGAAGGCGGCAAAGCGGAAGACTATTCTCTGGAGCTCGGTTCCGGAACGTTCATCGCTGGTTTTGAAGAGCAGGTTGTCGGCATGAACATCGGCGAGGAAAAAGAGATCACCGTAACATTCCCGGAAGAGTACCACTCTCCGAACCTGGCTGGCAAAGAAGCTGTTTTCAAAGTGAAGCTGAACAGCCTGAAGCGCAAAAACCTGCCGGCATTGGACGACGAGTTTGCCAAGGACGTAAGCGAGTTCGATACATTGGACGAACTGAAAGCAGACTCCAAGAAAAAGCTGGAAGAGAAAGCTGCACAGGACAAGGAACAATACGTGCGCGAGCAGCTCGTTCTGAAAGCGGCTGAAAACGCTGAAATCGATATTCCAGAAGTCATGATCGAACACGAACTGGATCAAATGGTCAATGAGTTCGGACAACGCCTGCAATTCCAAGGTCTGACTCTGGATCTGTACTACCAATTCTCCGGCATGGATGAAAGCCAACTGCGTGATCAACTGCGCGCTGACGCTACTTCCCGTGTTCGCACTTCTCTGGTGCTGGAAGCAATCGGAAAAGCAGAAAACATCGAAGTCAGTGAAGAGGATGTAACTGCTGAGTTGGAAAAACTGTCTGGCGTTTACGGCCGTCCAGCTGACGAGCTTCGCAAAATTTTCACTGCGCAAGACGGACTGGCTGCACTGTACCGTGATGTGCAAACTCGCAAAACAGTCGATTTCCTGGTTGCAGAAAGCAAAGTTAGTGCATAATCTTAGGAAGACCGCATGATCGTTCGGGGGCGAATTTTCGTTCCCGAACCTTCGATACCAAGGCACGATACCCTCGTGCCTTGTTTTTCACCATCGCGTTTCTTTTTTGTATCCGTCCCGCCGTACAAGCGGGAAATGCTTCATCTGCAGCCGGCCGGCGGCCAAAAAACCGCCAGGGTAAGCTGCAATACCTCTTTTGCTGACAGAGGAGGAAATACATATGTTAATTCCAATGGTAATCGAACAGACCAATCGGGGAGAACGCGCATACGATATTTATTCGCGGCTCCTGAAGGACCGGATTATTTTTCTCGGCAGTGAAATTGACGATGAAGTGGCCAATGTCGTAGTCGCTCAATTGCTTTTCTTGCAAGCAGAGGATCCGGAAAAAGACATCAGTCTCTACATAAACTCTCCAGGCGGTTCCGTGACTGCGGGACTTGCCATTTACGACACGATGCAATTTATCAAGCCCGATGTCTCCACTATTTGCGTCGGTATGGCTGCAAGCATGGGAGCCGTGCTTCTGACAGCCGGCGCAAAGGGAAAACGCTTCGCCCTGCCCAACAGTGAAGTGATGATTCACCAGCCACTGGGCGGAGTCCGCGGTCAAGCAGAGGACATTCGGATTCATACCGAATGGATTTTGAAAACAAAGAAGCAGCTGACCCAGATTTTGGCGGACCGGTCCGGTCAGCCTTATGAGCGCGTGGAAAAAGATAGCGATCGTGACAACTTTATGAGCGCAGAGGAAGCCAAAGCCTACGGATTGATCGATGCCATTATTGAACGGAAAAACTGACCCGGTGTGAGGTGATACGCGCATGTTTAAGTTTAATGATGATAAAGGACAGCTGAAATGCTCGTTCTGCGGAAAATCCCAGGAGCAGGTAAGGAAGCTCGTTGCTGGACCTGGCGTTTACATTTGTGATGAGTGCATCGAGTTGTGCAATGAAATCGTTCAGGAAGAGCTGGGTACCGAAGAAGAAATCGACATGAAAGAAATTCCGAAGCCGATGGAAATTCGCAACATCCTCGACGATTATGTGATCGGGCAGGACATGGCGAAAAAATCTCTCTCGGTTGCGGTTTACAACCACTATAAACGGATCAATTCCGGTGCCAAGATCGAGGATGTGGAGCTGCAAAAATCCAACATCCTGCTGATCGGACCGACGGGCAGCGGTAAAACGCTGCTGGCCCAAACACTGGCGCGGATTTTAAATGTTCCGTTTGCCATCGCTGATGCGACATCGCTGACCGAAGCGGGTTATGTGGGCGAAGATGTGGAAAACATTCTTCTGAAACTGATTCAGGCGGCAGATTACGATGTGGAAAAGGCCGAAAAAGGCATAATCTACATTGATGAGATCGATAAAGTCGCACGCAAATCGGAAAATCCGTCGATTACCCGCGACGTATCCGGTGAAGGTGTACAGCAGGCCCTGCTGAAGATTCTGGAAGGAACGGTTGCAAGTGTTCCGCCACAAGGCGGCCGCAAGCATCCGCATCAAGAGTTCATCCAGATCGATACCTCCAATATCCTGTTCATCTGCGGCGGTGCGTTTGACGGTGTTGAACAGATTATCAAGCGCCGTCTGGGCAAAAAAGTAATCGGCTTTGGCACAGATATGAACGAAGGCGTAAAAGGCGACCTCAAGCAAGGCGAGTACCTGAAGTACGTCTTGCCGGAGGATTTGTTGAAGTTTGGCTTGATCCCGGAATTCGTCGGCCGTCTGCCGGTTCTTGCCACGCTCGAACCGCTGGATGAAGAGACGCTGGTGAAAATTCTCACCGAGCCGAAAAATGCGTTGGTCAAACAGTTCCAGAAGCTGATGAGCCTTGATAACGTCGAGCTGGAGTTCGATGCAGGGGCATTGAGCCAGATCGCCAAGGAAGCGATCAAGCGCAATACGGGTGCGCGCGGACTTCGTGCCATCATCGAGCAGATCATGCTGGATATGATGTACGAGCTGCCGTCTCGTGAAGACGTGAGCAAATGCGTCATCACGGAAGAAACGGTTCGCGATAAAGTGAAGCCCCAGCTTTTGACAAAGGAAGGCCAGGAGCGAAAGCACGAGAGTGCCTGATTCATACTAATGCGCAGAAACCACCTCAACCCGAGGTGGTTTCAGCCTGTAGACAAAGTTCCGTAAGGAACAGGGTCTGCAGGCTTTTTTGTTGAATATAGAACATGTTACGTTTTCAAAAGTTATTTTTTAGAGGTGGCATTATGCTTAATAAGCAAGAGGCCGAAGGGCGTTATCAGATATCTGCATTCTCGCTAGATGAGTTGGTGCCAGAAGATCATCTCGTAAGAAAAATTGAAAATGCAATCGACTTTTCGTTCATCTATGACTTGGTGGAAAGCCTCTACTGTCATGACAATGGCAGACCCAGTGTTGACCCTGTAGTCTTAGTTAAAATTGCTTTCATCCAATATATTTTTGGAATTCGTTCCATGCGACAAACGATTAAAGAGATCGAAACCAATGTTGCCTATCGGTGGTTTATTGGCTATGATTTCAGTCAGCCCATTCCCCATTTCACGACCCTAGGCAAGAACTATGTTCGCCGTTTTCGGGATACTCAACTCTTCGAGTCGATCTTCCTTCGAATATTGGAGGAGGCGGTTCATCATGGATTCGTGAAGCCTGATGTGCTTTTCATTGATGCTACGCATGTAAAAGCCAGTGCGAATAAGCATAAATACGTGAAAGAAATCGTTGAAGAACAAGCGAAGAAATATCAAGAGCTGCTGGACGAAGAAATCAATCAGGATCGTATTGCACATGGAAAGAAGCCCCTTGAAAAAAAGACAGAAACTTCGAAGAAGGAGGTGAAAGTCAGCACAACTGACCCGGATTGCGGATTGTTTGTAAAAGGGGAAAAGGAACGTGTATTTGCTTATAGTTTTCATACAGCATGTGATCGAAATGGATTTGTGCTTGGTGCCAAGGTAACGCCAGGCAATGTGCATGACAGTCAGGTTTTTGAGGATGTTTTGAATCAAGTGCGAAAGACGTTTGCACAGCCTCAAGCTGTGGCAGTGGACTCGGGATACAAGACGCCTTACATCAGTAAAACACTCCTTGATGACCAGATTCGCCCCGTTATGCCCTACACAAGACCACGCACCAAAGAAGGTTTTTTTAAAAAGCACGAATATGTGTATGATGAATATTTCGACTGCTACATCTGCCCGAACGAGCAAATCTTAACATATGAGACAACAAACAAGGATGGGTACCGTATCTATCGATCAAATTCTCAAGTTTGCCGAAGTTGTCCGTTCTTGAAACAATGCACGGAAAGTAAAGACTACACAAAGAGAGTGAGTCGCCACATCTGGGCTGATTACCTCGAAGAGGTAGACCACCTCCGGCATACCGAGGAAAACAAACAAATCTATAGCAAACGGAAAGAAACGATTGAACGTGTATTCGCTGATATGAAGGAAAAGCATGGCATGCGTTGGACGACCTTACGAGGACTGGAGAAGGTCACGATGCAGGCGATGCTTGTTTTCGCTGCCATGAACTTGAAAAAAATGGCGACCTGGCTATGGAAATCAGGTCGCCAAAAGGTGAACGATCAAAACACCTTCGGTATTTTCATCAAATTATTAAACAAACTCCCTCTGCTGTTCGTTCAGCGAGGGAGTTTGTCTGCAACCTGAAACCACCTCAACCCGAGGTGGTTTTTTTCGTCGGGGACGGACTTTTTTCTTTTTCACGGCCAAGTCCAGATCTAACCTCCAATTCGGCTTTCTGCATCACGGCAATAGACGGGACCTGCTCGTTTTTGAGTTTATGTCCCGCACTGCGAGGCAATACTACTCATTATAGTTCAAGAGACGCGAACGAAAGGCCGTTCTGGGATAGTAACGCCGACGAGTACGGACAGCCTGCTAAATAGTTGCCAGTGAGCATGGGAGGGACTGCGGATGAACTATACGACACTAGTCATTGCCTGCATTGAAGTGATTGTCGGGATTATCATAGGAACCTACTTTTGGAATTTGCTGCGAACCCAGCGGGCCAACAAGACCTCAACCGAAAAGGAATCGCGCAAAGATCTGGATCAGTTGCGCCGGATGCGCATGATTGCCTTGACCGAGCCGCTGTCAGAAAAAACACGGCCTGCTGCTATGGAAGAAATTGTCGGGCAGGAGGACGGCCTGAGAGCGCTGCGCGCAGCTCTGTGCGGTCCCAATCCGCAGCATGTGATCATTTACGGACCCCCGGGCGTTGGGAAGACGGCTGCTGCGCGGGTAGTATTGGAAGAAGCGAAGAAAAACAAGATGTCGCCTTTCAATTCGGAAGCCAAATTTGTCGAAATAGACGCCACGATTGCCCGTTTTGATGAGAGAGGCATCGCCGACCCGTTGATCGGCTCTGTCCACGATCCCATTTACCAGGGGGCGGGTGCCTTGGGCCAAGCCGGGGTGCCGCAGCCAAAGCCCGGAGCCGTGACCAAAGCGCATGGAGGCATACTGTTTTTGGATGAGATCGGGGAGCTTCACCCCGTTCAGATGAATAAGCTGCTGAAAGTATTGGAAGACCGAAAAGTCATGCTGGAGAGTGCCTACTACAGCGAAGAAAACACGCAGATTCCTTCGCATATACACGAAGTATTCAAGTACGGGCTCCCGGCTGATTTTCGCCTGGTCGGAGCAACGACGAGGATGCCGGAGGAATTGCCTGCCGCTCTTCGTTCCCGCTGTCTGGAAATCTTTTTCCGTCCGCTCAAACCGGCCGAGATCGGCAGCATCGTTCGTACGGCTGTTTCGAAAATGGACATGACGATGGAGGATGCCGCTGTACATGTGATTGAGCGGTACGCGACCAATGGACGGGAAGCGATCAATACGGTGCAGATCGCCGCAGGGATTGCCTTGACGGAGGAGAGAAAAGTTATACAGTCCTCCGATGTCGAATGGGTCGTTCATAGCAGTCAAAAGTCGCCGAGACAGGAAAAGCAGGTACACTCCACTCCGCAGGTCGGTTTGGTCAACGGTCTGGCCGTCTACGGACCGAATATGGGCAGCGTAATGGAACTGGAAGTAACTGCGACACGTGCAGCGATCGCAGGAAACGGACGCATCACGACGACCGGCCTCGCCGAAGAGGAGGAAATCGGCGGCAGAAGCAGAACGATCAGGCGCAAGTCCATGGCCAAGGGTTCGATCGACAACGTTCTGACAGTGCTGCACCGCTTGGGCATCCACCCTTACAATTACGATCTCCACATCAACTTCCCTGGCGGAGTGCCTGTAGATGGGCCATCTGCTGGTATCGCGATTACGACAGCCATCTATTCTGCGATCAAGGAAATTCCGGTAGATAATCTGCTGGCGATGACGGGGGAAGTCAGCATTCACGGAAAGGTGAAGCCTGTCGGCGGAGTAGTGGCCAAGGTGGAGGCTGCCCGCGCAGCAGGAGCGACGCGTGTGTTTATCCCGGAAGAGAACTGGCAAAGCCTGTTTTCCGACATGAAGGGGATCGAAGTCATTCCTGTTTCAACGGTGCAGCAGGTTTTGGAGCTGGCCTTTAAGGATCATGCCGAGCCGGAGGTTGAAAGTGCCGGATTTACGCTGCAGCTGCCTGCAGAAGACCTGGCGTCCTCGCCACTCTCCTTGTAAAGAAGGATCGCACCTTGAAATTAGACATTGGAATGTGTTTGCGCTACAATGGTAAGAAGCTTCGACTTTCTCCAAAAGAAGGGAGAAAGCAGCGTGTCTTGGTGACCAAAAACGGCTGTTCAGGAGCCGTTTTTGCTTGTATAAAAAAGGCGGTCCGACCAAGTCTTTCATTTTGGGCAAGCATGGTTAACCCGCTTTTTCACACAAAAACTGCAAGAGACTGTTCAGATCAAGGAGAGGTGCATAAGATTGGGCGATCGTTCCGGTAAACGAGAGATTCCGCTCCTCCCGCTGCGTGGGCTGCTTGTGTATCCATCGATGGTGCTGCATCTGGATGTCGGACGGGAAAAGTCTGTCCGTGCACTGGAGCAGGCCATGGTGGATGACAACAAGATTTTGCTTGCAACGCAGGAGGAAGTCCATATAGAAGAACCTGAGGCCGAACAAATTTACAATGTCGGCACCGTAGCCCGCGTCAAACAGATGCTGAAGCTCCCAAACGGGACCATCCGGGTGTTGGTCGAGGGATTGCAACGGGCCAAAATTGAAGAGTATGTTCGCCAGGAAGATTTCTTTCAGGTAACCATTACGTATCTGGAGGAGGAAAGCGGAGACGAAAACGAAGTGGAAGCGCTGATGCGCGCCGTACTCAACCACTTTGAGCAGTTCATCAAGCTTTCCAAGAAGGTATCTCCAGAGACGCTCAGCTCGGTTACAGATATTGAAGAACCAGGTCGTCTGGCGGATGTCATCGCCTCCCACCTGCCGCTGAAAATGCGCGACAAGCAGGAAATTCTGGAGACGACCAACATCAAGGAGCGCCTGAACATTCTCCTCGACATCTTAAACAACGAGCGAGAGGTTTTGGAGCTGGAGCGCAAGATCAGCGGCCGCGTCAAGAAACAGATGGAGCGGACGCAAAAGGAATACTACTTGCGCGAGCAAATGAAAGCGATCCAAAAGGAGCTCGGCGACCGCGACGGACGGCAGGGAGAAGTAGACGAGCTGCGTGCCCAGTTGGACAAATCGGACGCTCCTGAACGGATCAAGAACAAAATCGAAAAAGAGCTGGAACGTCTGGAAAAAATGCCGTCGACCTCCGCAGAAGGGTCCGTCATTCGCACGTACATCGATACGCTGCTGGCGCTCCCTTGGACGAGAAAAACGGTAGACAATCTGGACATCAAGCATGCGGAAGACATTTTGAACGAGGATCATTACGGTCTGGAAAAGCCAAAGGAACGGGTACTGGAGTATCTGGCCGTTCAGAAGCTGGTCAATTCCATGCGTGGCCCGATTCTGTGTCTGGTCGGACCTCCGGGGGTAGGGAAAACCTCATTGGCTCGTTCCATCGCCCGTGCGCTGGAGCGGGAATTCGTGCGGATCTCACTGGGCGGCGTGCGTGACGAAGCGGAAATTCGCGGCCATCGCCGGACCTATGTAGGTGCCCTGCCAGGCCGGATTATCCAGGGAATGAAACAGGCTGGCACAGTCAATCCGGTGTTCCTTCTCGATGAGATCGACAAGCTCGCTTCCGATTTCCGCGGCGATCCTGCTTCCGCTCTGCTGGAAGTGCTGGACCCGAATCAGAACGACAAGTTTAGCGACCACTACATCGAAGAGACGTACGATTTGACCAATGTCATGTTTATCACAACGGCCAACAGCCTGCATACAATTCCCCGACCGCTCCTGGACCGCATGGAGGTCATCTCCATTTCCGGCTATACCGAGCTGGAGAAGCTGAATATCATGCGCGGCTATCTGTTGCCGAAACAAATGCAGGACCACGGTCTTGGCAAGGATAAATTGCAAGTGCAGGAAGAAGCAATGCTAAAGATCATTCGTCAGTATACCCGTGAAGCCGGTGTGCGGAATCTGAATCGCGAGGCGGCCAATGTGTGTCGAAAGGCAGCCAAACTGATCGTTGCCGGCGACAAGAAGCGTGTGGTCGTAACGGCGAAGACAGTGGAAAGTCTTCTCGGCAAGCCGCGCTATCGCTATGGACTTGCTGAAAAAGAGGATCAGGTTGGCTCGGTTACGGGTCTCGCTTGGACCGAAGCGGGCGGCGACACGCTGAATGTTGAAGTAACGGTCTTGCCTGGAAAAGGGAAGCTTACTTTGACAGGCCAATTGGGGGATGTCATGAAGGAGTCCGCTCAGGCTGCATTCAGCTATATTCGCTCGCGGGCTGCCGAGTGGAACGTCGACCCCGATTTCCATGAAAAGAACGACATTCATATCCACGTTCCCGAGGGTGCGATACCAAAGGATGGTCCTTCCGCAGGCATTACGATGGCCACTGCTCTTGTATCGGCTCTGACCGGGATTCCGGTTCGGAAAGAGGTAGGGATGACCGGGGAGATCACACTGCGTGGCCGCGTCCTGCCCATCGGCGGGCTGAAGGAAAAGTCGCTTTCTGCACATCGCGCAGGTTTGACGACTGTCATTTTGCCAAAAGAAAACGAAAAAGACATTGACGATATTCCAGAGAGCGTACGGAAGGATTTGAAGTTTATCCCTGTCGAGCACCTGGATGAAGTGCTTCGCCACGCGCTCGTTAAAAAGACGGTTGGTGATCACGAATGAAGATTACCTCTGCCGAATTTATCACCAGCGCTGTCGGCCCCAATCAATATCCGACTGACGGCCTACCGGAGATTGCTCTGGTAGGTCGATCCAATGTCGGCAAATCCTCGCTGCTGAACAAAATGATGAATCGCAAAGGGCTTGCCAGAACCAGTCAAAAACCGGGTAAAACGCAAACCCTTAACTATTTTCAAGTCAACAAGCAGCTATACTTTGTCGATTTTCCCGGCTACGGCTATGCCAAAGTAGCCAAATCGATCAAAGGCCAATGGGGAAAAATGATCGAGACGTATCTGAAGCAGCGGAAGGAGCTGCGGTTCATCATCCAGCTGGTCGATATTCGCCATGCGCCAAGCAAGGACGATATCGCCATGTATGAATGGTGCAAGGAGATCGGCATTCCGACCGTTGTCGTCGCCACCAAGGGAGATAAAATTGCCCGTGGCCGCTGGCTGCAGCATACAAAAGTGATCCGCCAGCATCTGAATATGCGCGGAGACGATACGATCCTCATTTTCTCGTCCGAGACGGGACAAGGACGGGACGAATTATGGTCAGAGATCAAGCGGCGCCTCTATGAATACGAAGAGGCCAAGCGAGAACAGGCGAAAGAAGAGAAGGTTCCCTCCTCTGCCGAACAGGCAGAAGGCAAGGCGCAATAGCAAGCTGGTATACGCCGGACGGGAGAGGAGGCCATTTTGTGACGTGTCACGAACGCTTTCCCATACGGGGTGTCATCGAAGGGTTCTATGGCAAGCCATGGACCCATGAAGAGCGCTTGGACATGATTGATTTTTTAGGCAAGCATCAGTTTAATGCGTACTTTTACGCTCCCAAGGACGATCCGTTTCTCCGTGAGAGGTGGCAGGAGTACCATCCTCCAGTTGAACGGGAGCAAATCGATCAACTCATCGCTGCAGCACATAAGGCGAAGCTGTCATTCTATTACTGTTTGAGTCCCGGCTTGAACATGGAGTACGCGAACCGCGCTCATGCCGATCAACTGCTGGATAAATACCGGTTTATGTACAAGAGGGGAGTCAGGCACTTCGCTCTCCAGTTTGACGATATTCCGCTGGCTCTCTTGCATGAAGTGGATACGAGGAAGTTTGGCACATTGGCGGAGGCTCATGCGGAAACGGCGTTGCAGCTGTACAAGCAGATGGCAAGCTGGCCGGAGCCTGTCAAATTGGTGCTGTGTCCGACGCAGTATTCCGGCATGGGAAATGAACCATACATTACGACACTGGGGCAGCTCTTGCCTGATGAGATCGATCTGTTTTGGACAGGAAGATTCGTCTGTTCCCCTTTTCTTACAGAAGGGGACGCTGTCCGCTTCCGGGAATACACAGGACATCGCCCGTTGTACTGGGACAACTACCCTGTAAATGACCTTGCAATGGCAAACGAGCTCCATATCGGTCCGTTGCGGCACAGAGATCCGGGTTTGGGCCGGCTTTCCGCAGGCTATGTGGCGAATGCGATGGAGTGGGCGGAGAGCTCCAAGATACCGCTGATCACGGTAGCGGATTACTTGAACGACCCGGAGGGCTACGATCCCGTTCAGTCGTGGAGGCGGGCAGTGGAGGAAGTGGCTGGAGCCGACGATGCGGAAGCTTTTCTCCGTTTTGCCGACAATGTGCAAAGCTCATTTTTGAACGAAACAGAGTCCCCAGCTCTGATGGAGACATTTATGCAGTTTCGTTTCCATTTTCTGTATGGAGACAAAAGGCAGGGTACCGAGGAGCTCAGGCGATTGTTCGCCGAGATGGAGGAAACAGCCAATCATCTGCTGACGGGTATGCAGAATCAGAAGCTGTCTGCAGAAATACGCCCATGGGTCGAAAAGTATTGGCACTGGGCCAAGGTAGGACAGACGGCAATTGCCTTGATCGATGCTGGCAGCAGTGGCAGGGTGCCACAAGCGGCCTATCATTTGCTCCGCCTGAAAAGATGGCTGAAGCGGACCGAAAGACTGCCGCAAAAGGTTTGCGGTCAGGTGATGCCCATCTTTGTCGAAGCGCTATTGCAGGAAGTAAAAAAGGCGACATAGAAATGAAAAGGAGCGGGGCTCTCGTACGTACGAGACAGACCCGCTCCTTTTTTTGTTCGATAGTTCGTTTCAGTCTTCGTTCCAATCATCAAATGCCGATCTCACGCTTTCCGAACTTTCTCAAGCCGAACTTCTGTTTTCTTCCTCGCTCTCGCGTCGGCTTCGCGATAGTTTTAGCCATTGGCCAATCGGAAGCTCAGCCAGGATCATTCCGAAGAAAATGAGCAAGCCCCCCAGGATTTGACGACCGGTAAGCACCTCATTGATCCACAGATAAGAGGTAAGGGCGGCAAATACGGGTTCGAGAGCAAAAATGAGTGCGACACGGGTAGAACTGGTCTGCTTTTGCAGAGCCGTCTGTGCGAGAAAGGCAAGCGCAGTCGCAAATATCGAGGTGATGAGCAGTCCTCGTGCGACTTCCGGAATCAAAAGAATCTCCAGATTAAATGCCCTGCTCCAGTCTTCAAACAAGAAGGTATAGACCCAACTGAGAACCGCTACTGTTGCCAGCTGCACGATGGCGAGCGGCAAAGCCGAAAATTGCGGCGCGTACTTGCCGGTGACGACGATTTGCAGCGCAAAGCAGATCGCGCATCCAAATACAAGGAGGTCCCCGATGTTGAAGCTGAGCGTCTGGTTCAGGGTCAATAAATACAGACCAATCGCGGCCAGCAAGACGCCGACGATTGCCGCGGGTTTGATGCGGCTGCGCAGGATCAGAAAAGCGAAAAGAGGGACCAGCACAACGGACAGGCCGGTGATAAATCCGGCTTTGGACGGCGTTGTATACAACAGCCCTACTGTTTGCAGCCCATACCCGAGGCAAAGCCAAAACCCGATGATACAGCCGGCTTTGAGCAAGGCGCCGCTCCATGCCCTCCACTGGCTGCGAAAGAACAGGAGTTGTATCACGAGCAGGAACAGGGCGGCGATCGTAAAGCGAATGGCATTGAAAGCGTTCGGCGGCAGCGCTGAGATCGCTTGTTGGACGACGAGAAACGTCGCTCCCCAGACAAATGCGATCAAAAACAGGGTCACATCCGCCATCCACGGTTTTTTCAAAGGCATCTTCTCTCCTTCCACCATCATCAGATGATTCAAAACGTTCAAATGATCTTGCAAGCATGATAAGGGATAGAAAGCGGGAAAGCAAGGGAAAAACTTTGCCTGTGCCTTGCCTTTTTGACAAGGTGTCTGAAAATAAGGAAAACCCGGACTTGGCTTATCCGGTTAGAGGATGGGGATAGAGAAGGGACATTGTCGTCAGAAGCTTACCGAACACCCTGAAGCGGATTGCAAAACGGTTTCGTATGGGGCTGCCTTTCGACGAATATCGCGCGCTCTGTCGCCAAAGTGTCGGCCGTTAATAAACTTTTCACAATTACAACTGACCCGTTCAGGACATAATGATATAATGATAGTGCATTTATTAGAGAATTGACTGGCATGTATGACCGGGAGGACGCTATGGATATTCTTTTGCTGGGTCTTAACTACAAAACGGCACCTGTCGAAATTCGCGAGAAGTTTACTTTCAGCGACGACGGCACGTCTCGGGCTCTTTATCTCCTCTCCCAGACGAAGAGCATCGCGGAATGCGTGATCCTCGGGACTTGCAACCGCACGGAAATTTACGTGGTTTGCGATCAGCTGAACGTCGGTCGCGATTACACGCTTCGATTTTTGGCGGAATGGTTTGGTGCGAGCAAGGAATCTTTTAAGGAACATCTCTATATAAAAGGGAACGAACAAGCCATCGAGCACCTGTTCCGCGTCTCCTGCGGCATGGATTCGATGGTGGTGGGAGAAACGCAGATACTCGGTCAAGTGCGCGATGCTTTTACACAAGCGCAGCAGCAGGAGACGACCGGAACCGTATTCAATATGCTGTTTAAGCAGGCGATCACCTTTGCGAAAAGGGCGCATACAGAGACGGCCATCGGACAGAATGCTGTGTCTGTCAGCTACGCGGCGATCGAGCTGGGGAAAAAGATTTTCGGATCGTTTTCCGGCAAAGAAGTGCTGATCGTCGGAGCGGGAAAAATGAGCGAGCTGACTGCCAAACATCTGCATGCCAATGGTTCGGGACATGTTCGTGTAGCCAACCGGACACTGGAGCGGGCACAGCTGCTTGCCGAGAAATTCCAAGGGGACGCCTGTACGATGGAGCAGTTGTCATCGGCACTGCTCACAGCAGACATCGTCATCAGCTCGACGGGGGCGACGGGATACGTCATCACCAAGGAGCAGCTGCAGCCGATCATGAAGCAGCGCAGGCATCGCCCGCTGTTTATGATCGACATTGCGGTACCGCGGGATCTGGACCCGAGCCTGCACGATCTCGACAACGTATACCTGTACGACATCGACGATCTCGAAGGCATTGTCGCCAGCAACCTGGAAGAGCGTTCCAGAGAAGCGGAACGACTGGAAGGCATGATTGCCGAGGAGATTGTCGCCTTTACGACCTGGTACCAGACATTGGGCGTTTCTCCTCTGATTGCAGCCTTGCGTGAAAAAGCGTTTGATATTCACAGCGAAGGCATGCGCAAGATGGAGAACAAGCTAAGCGGCCTGACAGAAAAAGAGCTGCACATCATCCGCAAGACGACCAAAGGAATGATTAATCAGTTATTGCACGATCCGGTCGTTCGCCTAAAGGAGCTGGCAGCCAAGAAGGATGGCCCCGATGTGTTGGACATGTTCTCTACGATTTTTGCACTCGAAGAGATTCTGGAGCGGGCCGAGCGGGAAGCGAACTGGGAAAAAGAAAAAGCAAAGCAGACTTCCGCGCGTGAACAGGTGCTCGCATCCCGGATCCCTGAGTAGATACCGATACGGAAAGAGAGGAGAGAGTACATGGCCGATGCGAGATGGATCTATGATTTGACGATCTTTCTCTACGCTGCAAGTGTTCTCTTCTATTTCAACGACTTCTTGCAAAGCAACCGGAAAGTCAATCGACTGGCTTTCGGGTTGCTTGCTGTCGTTTGGGCCTTGCAAACTGCTTTTTTTGTCTCGCAAATGGCGGAAAAGGCATACTTCCCCGTCATTACTTTATTTGAGACTTTGTTCTTTTATTCGTGGGTGCTGGTTACGTTATCGCTTGTGATCAACTATTTTTTTCGCATAGATTTGCTGGTGTTTTTTACCAATGTGATCGGGTTTGTCGTGCTGGTTCTGTCCATGTTCTTGCCTGAGACGCCGCTGAACGCCGTATCCGGTCCATTGACGTCGGAGCTGCTGTTGGTTCACATCACGCTGGCGATGTTCAGCTATGGGGCTTTCTCGCTTTCCATGGTTTTCTCGGCCATGTATCTGCTGCAGCACAACATGCTGAAAGCGAAGCGCTGGACGCCGATGCTTCGCCGGCTGCCAAGTCTGGATGTGTTGGAGGGGTACGCGTACCGAATGAACATGCTGGGCGTCCCCATGCTGCTGCTGGCCATTTTGGTCGGCATCATTTGGGGAAAACTGGTACTGCCCGAAAAGTTTTGGCTGGATGCTAAGGTCGTATGGTCGCTCGTCGTCCTGGGCGTGTACTCGTTCGGGCTCTACAAACGGTACAGCGACACATGGCAAATGCGCAGTCTGGCGCTGTTTAATCTGGCGAGCTTCGGGCTGGTGTTGATCAATTTTCTGGCTACCGATTTTTCGAAATTTCATAACTGGCTATAATCGAGTGGCTATGTTAGGAGGCTACCATGAGAACATGGAAAGTAGGAACGCGCCGCAGCATGCTGGCGCTCACGCAGGCGAACTGGGTCGTCGACCAATTGAAACAGCTTGATCAAAGCGCGTCATTTGAGCTTCACGAAATCGTGACGAAAGGAGATCGCATCCTGGACGTCACTTTATCCAAGGTCGGGGGCAAGGGACTGTTCGTAAAAGAGATCGAGCAGTCTCTGCTGGACAAAGAAACGGATCTGGCCGTCCACAGCCTGAAGGATATGCCGGCCGAGCTGCCGGAGGGGCTGGTCATCGGAGCGATTCCGAAACGTGTCGATCCTCGTGACGTGCTTCTTTCCAAAGACGGAAAGACGCTTGACGAGCTTCCGCATGGGGCTTTGGTAGGAACGAGCAGCTTGCGCCGTTCGGCTCAGCTGCTGGCGTACCGGCCCGACATCCAGATCGAATCCTTGCGCGGCAATATCGATACGCGCATCCGCAAGCTGAACGAAGGAAACTTCGACGCTATCGTTCTCGCGGCAGCCGGATTGGAGCGGGTGAACTGGGATGGTACGATCAGCCAATTTTTGCCGGTGGAGATCAGCCTTCCTGCCGTCGGGCAAGGGGCGCTCGCGATCGAGTGCCGAGCTGATGACGAAGAGACATTGGCGCTGCTGAGCAAGTTTGATCATCCTGAAACTCGTCTTGCCGTGACGGCAGAGCGGAGCTTCTTGCATCGCCTGGAGGGCGGCTGCCAGGTGCCGATCGGCGCCTACGCGACCGTCTCCGACGGGGGTGGCAAGCAGCCTGTCATTACATTGACCGGTCTCGTCGCTACGCCGGATGGCAAGCGTGTGTTCAAGCGGACGGCTACGGGTGTTGACCCGCTTGCTCTCGGACGCGAAGTGGCTGACGTCCTGGCGGCAGAAGGGGCACAAGAGGTTCTGGAGCAGGTGAAAAGGGAGAGCCAGGCATGATTCACTCGGTTGAAGGCGGGCATGTGGGGCCGCTTGCCGGCATACGCATGATGGTGACCAGATCGCGGGGGCAGGCGAGGGAGCTGATCAGTCAGTTGGAAGCTCTGGGCGGGGAAGCGTATGCGTTTCCGCTATTGAAAATGGTGCCTCCGCAAGACAGCAGCCGTTTGGATGAAGCCTTATCCCGCATCGGCAGCTTTGACTGGGTCATGTTTACCAGCGTAAACGGGGTTCGCTTTTTTCTTGATCGGATGCGGCAGCTCGGAATCGGGATCGACAGGCTGACGGGGCACCTCGCTGCGGTCGGTCCCAAGACAGCGGCAGAGCTCGCCTTGCACGGGCTGAGAGCAGAGGTGATACCTTCCGATTATGTGGCGGAGGGCATGCTCGCCAGTCTGAAAGATCGGCTTCAGCCCGGCGAGCGCGTGCTGCTGCCGCGGGCTGACATTGCCCGCAAAACCTTGCCGGAGGAGCTGCGCCGCATGGGCCTGGATGTCACGGAGGTGGATGTGTACCATACCGTGATCGATGCAAAGGACGCTCCGGAAGCGGCGGAGCGCCTGCGGAACGGCTTGATTGACGTTATCGCATTTACGAGCTCTTCGACCGTTTCGTATTTTATGGAAGCGATGGCCCCTTATGGGGGGAAGCAGCTGCTGGCGGGCGTAACCATTGCCTGCATCGGCCCGATCACGGCCGATACGGCAAGAGCGCACGGCTTGCAGGCAGATGTCGTCGCCCGCGAGTACACCGTCGAAGGCTTGCTGGAAGCATTGAAAGCATATTGGGGAGGGAATGGAAATGGCCATTTCATTTGATCGTCATCGCAGATTGCGTACAAGCGCGGGTATGCGCGATCTTGTTCGCGAAAACCATGTTCGTCTGGAAGATTTGATTTACCCGCTGTTTGTGGTGGAAGGAACGAATGTAAAAGAAGAGATTCCGTCCATGCCTGGCGTGTATCACTTTTCTCTCGACAGGCTGCGCGAAGAGCTGGACGAAATCGCTTCGCTGGGGATCAAATCGCTGATGATGTTCGGGGTGCCCGAGCACAAGGATGCCTGTGGTTCCGAGGCTTACAATGACAACGCGATCACACAGCAGGCGATCCGCCAGATCAAGGAAGCCTACCCGGATATGGTCGTGATCGCCGATACGTGCCTGTGCCAGTATACCGATCACGGGCATTGCGGCGTTTTGCACGAGGGAGAGATCGACAACGACGAGTCTCTGAAGCTTCTGGTAGCCACAGCTGTGTCTCAAGCGAAGGCGGGAGCCGATATAATCGCGCCTTCCAACATGATGGACGGGTTTGTCGCAGCGATTCGCGAAGGTTTGGACGAGGCTGGCTTCGTTCATGTTCCGATCATGTCCTACTCAGTCAAATACGCCTCCAGCTTTTACGGTCCATTCCGCGATGCAGCTCACTCCACGCCGAAATCGGGTGATCGCAAAACCTATCAGATGGACCCGGCCAATGCGCGGGAGGGGCTGCGGGAAGCGGCTTCCGACGTAGCCGAAGGAGCAGACTTTTTGATGGTGAAGCCAGGCCTCGCTTTTATGGACATGGTGCTGAGACTGCGGGAAAGCTTCGATTTGCCTCTCGTGGTGTACAACGTCAGCGCAGAGTATTCCATGGTCAAAGCAGCTTCTGCCAACGGCTGGATCAACGAACAGCAGATCGTGATGGAAACGCTCCTCGGCTTCAAACGCGCCGGGGCCGATCTGATCATTACCTATCATGCCAAAGACGTGGCAAAATGGCTGCGAGGTGAGTAGACAATGAAAATGGACAATTCGTCCCGCATGTTTGAAGAAGCCCAGCGTTACATACCGGGCGGCGTAAACAGCCCGGTGCGCGCTTTTAAAAGTGTCGGCGGAAACCCTGTCTACATCGCGAAAGGCGAAGGCTCGCGGATTACAGACGTCGACGGCAACAGCTACATCGATTTCATCGGCTCTTGGGGTCCGTTGATTTTGGGCCACGCTCATCCAAAGGTGCTGGCGGCCATTCAGGAAGCGGCTGTGCTGGGAACAAGCTTCGGCGCTCCAACCGAACGGGAAACGGAAATGGCCAAGCTGGTTTGTGAAATCGTACCGTCTGTCGAGGTTGTTCGCATGGTCAACTCCGGAACGGAAGCGACGATGAGCGCTCTGCGACTCGCCCGCGGTTATACGAAGCGCAATAAAATCATGAAGTTTGAAGGCTGCTATCATGGTCATGCCGACAGCCTGCTCATCAAGGCCGGCTCCGGGGTAGCTACGCTCGGCTTGCCTGACAGCCCAGGTGTGCCGGAAGCGACAGCAGTCAACACCATTACGGTCCCGTACAACGATCTGGAAAGCGTCAAGCTGGCATTTGAAAACTTCGGCGCTGACCTGGCTGCCGTGATCGTGGAACCGATCGCCGGAAACATGGGTGTTGTGCCGCCGCAGCCGGGCTTTTTGGAGGCGCTGCGTGAAATTACGCAGCAACACGGCACACTGCTGATTTTTGATGAAGTCATGACCGGCTTCCGTGTATCCCGTGGCGGGGCACAGGAGCTGTACGGCATCACTCCGGATCTGACGACCATGGGCAAGGTAATTGGCGGCGGACTTCCGGTCGGCGCTTATGGCGGCAAACGGGAGATCATGCAGCAAATCGCGCCGGCAGGACCGATCTATCAGGCAGGTACGCTTTCGGGCAACCCGCTGGCAATGGCGGCCGGACTGACCACCCTGCAGGAGCTGGGACAGCCGGGAGCCTATGAAAAACTGGAGGCGCTCTCTGCCCGCCTGGCGGAGGGGCTTGCGGAAAATGCCCGCAAACTCGGTATTCCGCATACGCTGAACCGCGTTGGCTCCATGGTTTGCCTGTTCTTTACCGATACGCCTGTCGTCAATTACGACACGGCCAAGACTGCCGATCTGGACAAATTCTCTGCCTACTTCCGCTATTTGCTGGAGGAAGGCGTGATGATTCCGCCGTCCCAATTCGAGGGAATGTTCGTTTCCCTTGCTCATACGGAAGAGGATATCGAGCGGACAATCGACGCCAGCTACAAAGCGATGAAAAGGCTGTAAATAACAAAGAAAGTCCCCGGTTGGGGACTTTTCAGGCTGTCGAGAAAGTCGACAGCCATTTTTATTCCCCTGTATTTTATGACGACACCGCGTTAATGTGTTATAATATTCTTGTAATTACATTTACTGGCGGGTGATTATTGTGCTTTCCTCTAATGAAAAAAAGCAACAAATGCAATATGAATTTGTATGCCTTGATGAGTTGGTCCCGGAGGACCATTTGCTACGAGTTATTCAAAAGCATGTAGACTTCTCTTTCATCCGAGAAAAAGTACGCCAATACTATTGTGAAGATAACGGTAGACCAGCCATTGATCCGGTGGTTTTATTTAAAATGATTTTCATTGGATACCTTTACGGTATCCGGTCAGAAAGACAACTCGAAAAGGAAATTCAGACGAATATCGCTTACCGCTGGTTTCTTGGCCTTTCACTAACAGATCGAGTTCCAGACCACACTACCATCAGTTGGAATCGTCGAACTCGTTTTAAAAACACAAATGTTTTCCAAGAGATTTTTGATGAAATCGTTCGCCTTGCTATCCAACATCGCATGGTTGGCGGACGTGTTTTGATAAGTGATTCCACTCATCTGAAAGCAAATGCGAACAAACGTAAATTTAAGAAGCATGTTATTGAAAAATCTAGTCGAGCCTACCTTAGTGATTTAGAAGCAGCCATTAATGAAGACCGTGAAGCACACGGAAAAAAGGATTGAAGCCTAGAGAGGATGTGAAGGAAGAAAAGGAAATCAAGGTGAGTACTACTGATCCGGACAGTGGTTACATGGTTCGTGACGGAAAGCCTGAAGGCTTTTTCTATCTCGATCATCGGACAGTCGATCATAAGTACAATATCATAACTGATGTACACGTGACTGCGGGTAACGTTCATGATTCTGTTCCTTATGTAGATCGGCTACAACACCAAATTGAGAAGTTTGGGTTTACAGATACCATTGAAGCCGTTGCATTGGATGCTGGCTATTTAACTACTCCAATCTGCAAGGCTCTGCACGATCTAAATATCTTTGCCGTCATTGGCCATCGAGCTTTTTCACCTGTTAAAGGCCTTATCGCCAATGTGAACGGCACTGTTAAAATCCTCAATAACGGCACTTGAAAATTCCCCACTTTCGGCAGAAAATCTCTCCCTGGAGGAGAGAAATATGCTAAAGAATGGGGAGTTTTACTTGATTAAAGACATGAAACAAAGAGGAATGAGTACCACGCAAATTGCGAACGAATTAGGGAGGGATCGAAAAACAATCCGTAAGTGGTTGAAGAGGGATGAACCTTCGAAATACCAGCGAACCGTCAAAAAAGCAAGCATCCTCGATCCATTTAAACCCTATATCAAAGCGAGAATGGAAGAAGGCTGCTTAAATGCTGTTGTCTTGTTTGATGAAATTAGAGCCCAGGGATACTCAGGACAAATTAGACTCCTTCGTTCCTTCATGGAACCATTGCGCCCCGTCGTTACCTCCAAGGCAACGATCCGTTATGAAACCACACCTGGTAAGCAAGCGCAAGTAGACTGGGGACATTTCAAAGTTGAATGGAATGGTGGATATAAACGACTATACGCCTTTGTCATGGTTTTGGGATACTCGAGAATGTTGTATGTGGAATTTACGGAGAACGAACGGCTGGATACCCTCATCGGCTGTCACTTACGTGCCATGCAATACTTTGGCGGCAGACCGGATACATGCTTGTACGACAATATGAAAACCGTCATTGCAGGTTACGACGACCAAGGCCATGTATTGTGGAATGAACGTTTTTCTCAGTTTGCAAGTCATCACGGCTTTACCCTCCGGCGTTGTGCCCCCTACCGTGCACGAACAAAAGGGAAAGTAGAAAATGGTGTTGGCTATGTGCGAAAGAATTTTTGGCCTCGCGTACAGTCGTTTACCAGCCTGAGTGACTTGAATCAACAAGTACGCCATTGGTTGGATACGGTAGCCAATGTACGGATTCACGGCACCACACATGAAAAGCCGGTAGATCGATGGAAACATGAACAGTTGAAGCCGCTTAACCCGGTTCCGTTCGAAGAAGTAGAACGGCATACTCGAAGAGTATCCAACGATTTGCTCGTTTCTTACGGAGGAAGCAGGTATTCTGTACCCTATACCTATATTGGTCATACGGTACAGGTACAAGATCTCCAGAATGGTCTTATCCGGATCTATCAGGGCAACACGATTATCGCTGAACATCAAAAAGCAGTTCGTTCCAAACAAGTCGTAACCAATAAAAAACACTTCGAGGGGATTCAAACCCAAAGTCGCGTGAAGGCTCCCCAACCTATGCCGCGTCTGGTTTCAAATCCAAGCCCCGAAGTGGTGGAACGTGATTTATCAGTCTACGAGCAGTTTGCTGACGAGGAGGTGATCGTACAATGATGCTCCAGTCCCGTTTAGAAGAAGCCTTTTCGCAAATGGGATGGGTACGAATCCCGGAAATTATTCACCACCACGCAGAAGAAGCTGCTGCTCAGAATATATCGTATTTGGAGTTCTTGGACAAGCTTTTGCAAGAGGAAATCAAGGCCAAGAGGGAGCGATTTATTCGAATGAAGACACGATTGGCTCATTTACCCTACCATAAAACATTAGAGCAATTCGATTTCAGTTTCCAGCCTTCCGTAGATGAAAGACGGATTCGTGATTTGGCAACCCTCCGGTTTGTGCACCAACAGGAGAATCTCATTTTGCTGGGTCCGCCAGGAGTCGGAAAGACCCACTTGTCTGTTGCATTGGCTTTGGAAGCCATTAAGCAAGGTTTGACAGTTTACTTTACAACTGCTCACGATTTGGTACAGACCCTTCAGATTGCCCATCAAAACAATAGTATCAAACAAAAAATGCGGGCTTTTATTAAGCCAAATGTACTGATCATTGATGAAATCGGCTATCGCAAGATGGATGAAACGGCAGCTCATTTTTTCTTTCAAATAGTTTCGGAGCGTTATGAATCTGGTTCGATTATTCTTACCTCGAACAAGTCTTATGGTTCGTGGGGAGAGATATTTGGAGATACGGTACTTGCCACCGCCATCCTTGATCGATTATTGCATCACTCCCACACCATCAACATTAAAGGAGAAAGTTATCGCATAAAGGAGAAGAAAAAAGCTGGTTTCTTTCGACCAGAGACAATTGTAGATAAAACCGAATGAACGGAATTTTCCCGCCGCCAGCCCCCTCGGGGGCATTATTCAAACAAACCTATTGCCTAATATGGGGAAAATTCAAGTGCAGATAATGGGGAATTTTCATTTGCAGTTGACACCAAATGGCGGTTTAAATATGATCCCGAAAAGAATGTCTATATTTGCCCCCAAAAACATGAGCTTGCTTATTCGACAACTGACCGTAACGGATACAGAATGTATAAGTCAAATAAAGAAATATGTAAGGCATGTCCGATGCTCACTATGTGTACACGGTCAAAAAATCACCAAAAGGTGATAACCAGGCATGTATGGGAAGAGAGTAAAGAATGGGTTCGACAGAACCGCTTAAGTAAGTCAGGAAAATACCTATACAGGTTGAGATACCAAACGATAGAGCGAAGTTTTGCAGATGCCAAAGAACTGCATGGACTTCGCTATTGTAGGTTGCGCGGACGTGAAAATGTCCAAGAGCAAGCGTTGCTGACAGCAACCGTTCAAAATATAAAAAAGATAGCACTCCACCTTGCAAAGGCATGTTAGGTGTGGTGCTATCTAAGACTTCCAGCACTTCGTGCTCAATTTTATTGTTATGAAAGAAGAAACTCCAACATATTGTGGGGTTTCTCGACAGCCTGGAAAGTCCCCGGTTGGGGACTTTTTTGTTTATGTTCGGGATTGGACGGGGCAAACAAGCTCTTTGGCTTTTTCAGGTCTTTTCATCATCTGCCGCAGCGTATCAGCGTTGATGAAAACAATCCCCAAAATTGTCGTAGCGGCCCCTGCGGCCATCGGCCAGGATACAGCTTCCCGGTACAGGATCGCCCCCAGGGCCATGGCGATGATCGGTGAAATGTAGAGCCAGGTGGAGGGAAACACCGGATTGGTTTTGGCGACCAGCCAGTAAAAAATCGTATGTCCGACCATCGAGCCGAACACGATCAAATACAAGAGCGAACCGATGGCGCTTGGGGCAAGCATTGTCTCGGGGTGAATCTTCTCCGTAAAAAGCGAAAGTACAAGCAGAGCGGTACCGCCGTAAATCATTTGGGCTGCATTCAGGGCGATCGGCGATGCGTCTGCAAAACGCTGGATGACGCGTTTCGAATACAGGGCGCCACTGGAATAAAACAGCTCTCCGATCAAAATAGCGACACACCCGAGCAGCCAGAACAGACTGACCGTGATCGAAACCTGCGGGAAGACGAGGAGTACGACACCGGCAAAGCCAAGCAGGCAGCCAAGCAGCGCTTTGCCCGTTACCCGCTCTCGCAGGACAGTCGCCTGAAGCAGCAATATCATGATCGGACCGGTCGCGGAAAGAATCGCTGCCGCTCCTGACGTGACATGCTGCTCCGCCCAATACAGCGTGGAAAACGTTCCGAATGTCAGACAAAGGCCGGTAATCCACATTTCCTTGTGCAAAAGCAAAGAAAAACGGGCTTGCTTTTTCCAGACCATCCAAATGAAAAGCAGGAGACCTGCGGCCAAAAAACGCAGGCCAGCCGAGAAAAAGGGAGGTGCTCCCGCATCGATCCCGATTTTGATCGCCAAAAACGTTGTTCCAAACACCAAGCACATCACGACATAATTGATGATGACCATAGTAACGCCTCCTTGGTATCATCATAAAAAGAGGTGAATAGAACAGTTTTCAAACAACAGAACAGATTCTGAAATGCTTGTATAAGATAAACATAAGGGCAAAGGAGGCAGGCAAGCATGGACGTCCGTTTTTCTTCAAGAGCAAGTACCCAAACGCTGTTTGCACAAGTGTATGAATACATCTGGACGCGAATCCAGCGCGGGGAGTGGAAGGAGCATGAAAAGCTCCCGTCCGTCCGCCTGCTGGCAGCCGAACTGAACGTCCACCGCCTGACCGTATTCAAGGCGTATCAGTTGCTCAAGGAAGAAAAGAAAGTCTATGTCAAAGACAAGTCGGGCTACTATGTGCATCCCGGCGGTGCGATGCCATTGGACAATCTGGATTCGCCGATTGTCTCCTCCTATGTTAAAAAAAGCCATTTATCCGAAATTCACAAAGTGCCGGTCACTTATCAGTTTTCCTATGCGCTGATCGACCCCAACCTGTTGCCGAACCGGTTTTTTTCCGAATACGTAAAAGAGATTTTTGACTTGTATCCAAAGGTGCTCAGCTCCTATTCCACTGTGCAAGGAGATGAGGAGCTGCGGGAGGCGCTTTGCCGATACTTCATGCACAAGCACCGGTTTCACCTGTCGCCAGAGGACATCATGATTACGTCCGGCTCCCAGCAAGCCATAGACTTGCTCGCGCGGATGCTTGTCCAGCCGAGGGACGCTGTGTTGATTGAGCGTCCGACATACAGTGCGGCTATTGATATTTTCAGGCAGCTTGGCGCCCAGCTTATCCCCGTCGAGATTCATCCGAACGGCTATGACCTGGATCAGGTTGAAGCTTATATGAAGCGGTACAAGCCGCGTCTGTTTTACCTGAACCCGACCTATCACAACCCGACGGGCTACACCGTACCGGCCGAGCAGAGAAAGCAGCTTGTAGAGCTTGCCGAGCGGTATCGCTGTTTTGTGATCGAAGACGACCCGTTCCGTGACATGTATTTTGAGAGCGAACCGCCCCCGCCTCTCTTTTCTTACAGCGTGGAAGGCTACGTCGTGTATATCCGCAGCTTCAGCAAATACGTGGCGCCCGGATTGAGGATTGCCGCTGTTTGCCTCCATCCTTCGCTGGTGAGCCATTTCTTTACGGTCAAGTCGCTGGCGGATAATGGGAGCCCGCTGCTCAATCAGAAAATCTTCCTCCATTACTTTTCCTCCAGCCGCATGCAGCAGCATATTGAAAAGCTGCGAACCGCCCTGAATGTGCGAAAAACAATTATGGAAGAGGAGCTCTCCGCTACTGCCTGGAGATGGAACAGTCCTGCCGGCGGTCTGAACCTTTGGGTCAAGCTGCCGGAATCCCTTTCCATGGAGGCGCTGCTTGCCAAAAGCATCGAGCAGTCGATCTCGTTTGTACCGGGCTCTATATGCGATCCATTAAAGGAGACAAAGTCGTGGCTTCGTCTTAGCTACTCGTATATCAGTGAAAAGCAGCTTCGCGAGGGAACGAAGCTGCTTATCTCCATGGCCAGCGAGCTCGCCGGAACAGTCGAATGAAAGCACGAAAACTCCGCCAAGTCGACGGCGGAGTTTTTACTGCCCGCGGCTAAAAGAGTTTTCGCTGCTCTCTGAAACTATTCTCTTGAACTACTCTTTTAATACACTCCAATACTCATAGGAATGAATTGCGACTCCAGCAAAAGAAGGATGGCTTGCCAACAGTTCACTCAGCTTGCTTAGCTCGTCTTCCATCCGAGCGGTTCCCTCCTCATAAAAGCTGACAAAATTGCCTTCATTGCTCTCCTTTGTCTCTACAGCGACGATTACTTTTTTACCAAGTCGGTCCGCCATCTCCAGCTCTTGCGTGACGAGGGCCGAAATGCTGTTTGGGCCTTCCGCCCGATCGCGGTATGCCATGACTGTAACATGATCGTGCCTGGAGATGAGCCACTCGCTAATCGAGACAACAGGCTGATCGGGCAAGGCCGTCTTGTCCAGCCAAAAAGGAATGTCACAGCCAACCTGGAGGGACGGGTCCAGCTCTTTTGCCTTCGTCACGTAAGCATTCACATTGCCCATCCACTGCCGGATCACTTCATTTTGATCGCTTTTCCACTCGGGGAGTGTATACGGCTCGATATCGAGATGGATACCGGTTATGGCTGCATCCGTCTCCACCGTCTGGTTGTAGCGGCCTACCCAGTCTACGAGCGACAAAATTTCCGGGCGGTTTCGCTCCAGTCCCCAGCCGGATTTGCCGCCAAGTGCGTGTACTTCCATTCCGTTGGCGCGGGCTTTCTGGATAAAAGTGTGGTAATAGGAAGGTCTCAGCGAAGTGTCGATCTTCAGATACAGCAGGTTTACCCCTTTTGCCGCTGCAAACGCAACGATCTGATCAGGGGCTGACGCAGTCTGGTATGTTTGCCACAGCCAAGTAGCTTTTACCGGTTTTTCTCCCGACGAAAAGCCGGTCAGAAATAAAGCGGGGAACATGAGAAAGAAAAGTGCCGTACGCGAAAACTGCTTCATCGTGTATCCTCCTGATGTCATTGAGCACTGCCCTCAATAACGATATTCCTTACTCATATCGGTAGGGCTGGAAGAGTTGATAATAGCGAAGAAGGTTTCCAGGCAAAAAGGGGTCGAATTGACCAGGACCGTGAATGGGGCGGGGGACAGATCTGGGTAAAAGGAAAGGGAGACGCCCTGCAGGCATCGAGATAGAAGTTTAATGATAGTTTGTTCCAAAAAGAGGATGTCATGCAGATAAAAATAGCTGCCTTTCATGCTAAGATAGCAAAAAGGGAAATGCCAGCCAAATTGATAGAAAAGGAGCTGTGTGCGATGCAGGGAGCGATCGTTCAATTGCCGGAAATGTGGATGGTAGGCGCAAGCTTTACCGGTCCCTTTCAAAGCTTGGGAGTGGAAATGCCGAAGCTGTGGGACGTTTTTTCGCAGAGGGTGAACGAAATTGGCAATCTGAAATACCCGCTATGCTTTTACGGTGTCAGTGATGAACGCAAAGTCGGTTCCTATCAATTGTTCACGGAGTACATTTCCGTTGAAGTAGCAAAATTTGACCGCATCCCGGAAGGAATGGTCGGATTTACGATTCCGGCAAGAAGCTACGCCCTGTTCACTCATCAGGGCCCCATGGACCAAGTTCAGTCAACGTATCATCGCGCTTTTGACTGGATAAAGCGCCAGGGGCTTGCGGTAGAGGAAAAGGCGCTTCGCCTTGAGCGCTACGATGAGCGATATCTCCCGCCCCGTCATGCTGCAGAGCGGGAAGAAAACGCCTATGACATCCTGATCCCGCTCGCTTAGCGGGAATTGTCCGAGCGAAGCGTGTCCGACGTAAAACGGCTGATGCCGGAGAAAACTTGCTGCAGTGTCTCCAAAGACACTGTCGTATCAAAAGGAATCTCCAGTGAATGATCGGCGTTCGGCACGATGTCCAACTCGATGTTGGCGTGTTTGTCGCGAATCTGTTCGATCGTCTCGCTGTGGTAATAATGGTCCGCCGTGCCGGTCACCAGATACATGTTCTGCTTGCAGGCCAGCAAGCTCTCTGCAAATCCTTCCTGATTCAATAGCGGCGTGAGCAGGATAGCGGAGGCCTCGGAGGGAAGCATGGACTCGCCAAATCCGCTGACAATGGGGAGCGTGCCGATCGATTTACCGATAAACAGAATTTCCTTGCGGGGCTGATCCGCCAGCACATGCCGGACGACGGCCTCTACGTCCTGGAGCATCAACGTCCCTCTTTTGCGGGGAGGCAGGCTCCAGAATTCTACCTGTATTGTAAACCTGGTTGGGAAAAAATGTTGGAAAAAATGGCGAGACTATAGAAAAAGGAGGAGAAGTAGATGAAAAAAGCGGTATTGCAAAATGGAGTCGAACTGGCTTACGAAGACAGGGGGACGGGAGACGCCGTCTGTCTCGTGCACGGCTTTTGCGGAAGCTCGGTATATTGGAAAAAGCTCATCCCGAGACTGGAGAAATCAAGCAGGGTGCTTGCTCCCGACTTGCGCGGCCACGGAGGCAGTTCGGTTCCGGATGAAACGTACACCGTGGAGAAAATGGCAGAGGATCTTGCCTTTTTCATGGATGAGACCGGGATTGAAAAGATGACGCTCCTCGGACATTCCTTGGGCGGTTATGTCGCCTTGGCTTTTGCCGAGCGCTACCCCGACAGGCTGGCTGATCCATTCTACCGCGTTTCCCGATGATGAGCAGGCAAAGGAAAACCGGACCAAAGGAATGGAGAGCATCCGTCAAAACGGGATAGAGCCCTTTATCAAGGCGCTGGTTCCCAAGCTGTTCGCCCCTGGCGCTTTATCCCGTTATCCGGAAGAATGGGAGCGGGTCAAACAGGTCGGCCTGCAAACACCGCCAGACGGCGCGATCCGGACATTGGAAGCGATGCGGGAAAGAGCAGACCGGCAGCATGTCCTCAGAAAGCTTGCTTGTCCCGTCCTGCTTATCGCAGGGGAACAAGACCAGATCATTCCGGCAGACAAAACCTTTACAGCAGATGGGGCGAATGTCACTCGGGTACTGCTTGCGGAGGCTGGTCACATGGGAATGCTGGAAACCCCCGAGAAAATGGCTGATGCGATCAAGCAATTCCTGTCCAATATCTAGCAGGAAGCTGAACATCTATCCAGAAATATTTGCTATAATCAGAGATGTCCTATTTTTTATTTTTTACATAACGGGAGGAGAAGCGCGAATGAAAAAAGCACGTCGCATTACCCTGGCCGCTCTGGCAGCTGCCATCTGTTCGTCCCTGATGGCCGGATCGGTCCTGGCAGCACCGCTGCATCCGGTTCAGCACGTAGACTGGATGGTAAAGAAATCCATCGTATCTCCGGGAGCAAACGGTGATCTTGCCCTTGAGCGCAATGTGACTTTGGCGGAAGCAGTTGTCGTTTTTGCCAAACTGGGCGGAAGCAAAATTTCTGCTCCTGACAAAGGGGCGCATTGGTCTGCGCCTTACCTCGCTTGGGCAAAAACCAAGGGAGCAATTATGCAGGATGACTTCAAAAACCCGACACAAGTTCTTTCTTCGGCAAAATTGACAGAGGTCGCCAAAAAGCTGGGCTACACCATTGAAATGGAAAACAAGGCGCAAGTGACCCGCGGCGATTTCTTCCAGGCGCTCGGGGATGCGGCTACTACACACATTACGATCGCGCATACCAATGATACGCACGGACATATTACAGAAGATAAAAACTTGAAGGAATTCGGTTACGCCAAGATCGCCACGCTGCTGAAGGACTGGCGTGAGGAGAACGACAACTTCCTCCTGCTTGATGCGGGTGATACCTTCCAGGGCACCGTCTACGTCAACCAATTCCAAGGGGAGTCTGTCGTACCGATCCTCAATTACTTGGGCTACAACGTAATGGCGGCAGGGAACCACGAGTTTGACTTTGGCTATGAACAGCTGCTGAAGCTGCGCGACATGCTGAAGCACCCGGTTATTTCCGCAAACGTGTTCAAAGCGGATGGAAAAGAACTGCTCGTACCTACCTTCAAGGCGGAAATCGGCGGCAAAAAGTTTGCCTTCGTCGGTTTTGTAGCGGAGGATACACCGATCCTCACCCACCCGAACAACGTGAAAGGCCTTACCTTCAAAAACCCTGTAGAAGTGGCGAAGACCGTCGTGCCACAGCTGAAAAAAGAGGTTGACCATGTAATCGTCGTTTCCCACGTCGGCGTGGATGTTGACCGTGAGATCGCGAAAAACGTACCGGGCATCGATCTGATCGTCGGCGGACATTCCCATACGCCGCTGGAAAAGCCGGAGCTGGTGAACGGCACGTACATCGTACAGGACTGGGAGTACGGCAAGTCTCTCGGACGCGCAGACCTGTACTACCTCGGCAAGGAGCTGGTTGCGTTCAGCGGCGGTTTGAAAGCGTATGACGAAACCGTTCAAGCTGATCCTGAGGTAGAGAAAATGGTTCAAGAGATCGTCAAGAAAATCGACGAAGTCATGGACGTGGTCATCGCCAAGTCTGAGGTAGACCTTGATGGCGACAGAGCGCTGGTTCGCAAAAAGGAGACAAACGTAGGAAACCTGATCGCCGACATCATGCTGGAGCGCACGAAATCCATCCCGGGGCATGAAGCAGACGTTGCGCTGACCAACGCAGGCGGTATCCGTACACAGCTAAAGGCGGGCGACATCACGAAGAAAAATCTGTACACCCTGCTGCCATTCCCGAATACCCTGGTCGTGATCGAGGTGACCGGCGAAGAGCTGCGTCAAGCGCTGGAAAGCGGTGTAAGCAAGGTGGAGACGGGAGAGGGACGCTTCCCGCAAATCAGCGGCATGTCTTTTACCTACAATCCAAGCAAGCCTGCGGGTCAGCGCGTTGTCGAGGTAAAGGTAGGCGGTCAGCCGCTCGACCTGAAGAAGACGTACAAGGTCGCAACCAATGACTTCCTGGCAACAGGCGGAGACGGATATGAGAGCTTTAACAAACCTGCGTTCAATACAGGTCTGACTTTCTACAGCATTGTGGAAGAAGAGCTGATCAAACGCAAGACGGTTAATCCGAAAGTAGAAGGTCGCATCGTCGAAGTAAACGAATAGGATTTGATCATTGCATTCCGGCATATAAGGAAAGCGGATCATTCGGGCCCTGTTCCCTTTGAGGGAAGAGGGCCCTTTTTGGTGCGCCCAGCATGGGCGATAGCTATAGGGTGAAAGTCCCGAACGGGGGTTGGCTGTACCAACCGTTAGCTCAAGGCAAGGGTGTCGACCGCGAGGTCGAATCTGAAGGAAGCCGGCGGCAAAATCCCGACCTGAGGTACACGAACCCAATTTGAGGCTGTTGTATCCGGGCGAGTCTGCCAAACAAGACAAAGCCCCATACAGCCAAGGGATACAGTAGTAAACTTGGGCAGGTACATGGGATGAAAGTTATCGTTCTTACCTGGGGAGGTCTGCATGAAACGCCTTCAACTGTTGGTAACCGTCTCCGTAAGGAGACGCTGAACATGCAGAAGTCAGCAGAGGCCATAGTACCCGAGTAGAGGACGCTTGAATGGGGAAGGGCCGAACATCAAGTCAGCATGCGATCCATGTCTTTTGATACGGTACGTCGAAGCAGAATTCTGTCAAGGAACTACTTTTGAAGAGCAGGGGTGAAGCCCCGAGGGTACAAAAGAGGGCTGAGTATCGTACAGCAAGCACGGAGTCCGCATGTGCGAAGGAAGGAACATCATTATGGATTTGCTGGAAAAAGTCTTATCACGGGAAAACTTACGGATGGCACTCCAACGAGTGGAGGAAAACAAAGGTGTCGGTGGAGTCGATGGTGTTTCAACCGAACAACTACGCGATTATCTACGTGAACACTGGCAAGCCATCCGCGAGAAGATGGAAAGGGGAACCTATAGACCTTCACCTGTTCGCAGAGTCGAAATCCCGAAACCTGACGGTGGTGTAAGGTTATTAGGCATTCCCACCGTGGTAGACCGCTTTATTCAGCAGGCCATCCTCCAAGTGTTAACGCCGATCTTCGACCCCACCTTCTCGGAATCTAGCTATGGGTTCCGTCCAAAACGTAGCGCTCACATGGCAGTAAGGAAAGCGCAAGCGTATATCTCCGAAGGATATCGTTTCGTGGTGGACATCGATCTAGAGAAATTCTTTGATCGCGTAAATCATGATATTCTAATGAGCCGTGTGGCTCGAAAAGTTCAGGACAAGAGAATTTTAAGACTGATTCGTTCCTACTTGAATGCGGGGATCATGATAAATGGCGTCTGTACAACATCAAGTGAAGGAACACCGCAAGGTGGGCCGTTAAGCCCACTTTTGGCAAATATCCTACTTGATGATTTGGACAAGGAACTCGAAAAGAGAGGCCACCGTTTCTGCCGCTACGCAGACGATTGTAATATCTACGTGAAAACAAAACGGGCAGGGGAACGAGTAAAGAAGAGTATTCAAAACCACTTGGAGAAGGTACTAAGGCTAAAAGTAAATGAGGAGAAAAGCGCGATAGACCGACCATGGAAACGAAAATTCTTGGGCTTTAGTTTTACCTTTGCAAAACAGACAAGGATTCGCATCCACCCCAAATCCCTCCTCAAGCTAAAAGAGAAAATCCGCACGATCACGAATCCGGTGTGGAGCATCTCGATGGAGAAGCGGATTGAAAGAATAAATCAGTACCTCATGGGCTGGATTGGATATTTCGCCCTTGCAGACGCGAAGGGCATTCTACAATCCATTGAGGAATGGACAAGGCGCAGGCTCCGTCTTTGTTTGTGGATGCAGTGGAAACGCGTGAGAACCAGATATCGAGAACTTCGTTCTCTTGGCATATCTCACGTAAAAGCCATTGAAATTGCAAATACCCGCAAGGGTGCATGGCGTACCACAAAATCTCCGCATATACACAAAGCCCTCGGCATTGCCTACTGGCAACAACAAGGGCTGAAAAGCTTAGTGCAACGATATTCTCAAATTCGTCAAGCTTGGTGAACCGCCGTATACCGAACGGTACGTACGGTGGTGTGAGAGGACGGGGGTTAGTCGCCCCCTCCTACTCGATCACAATTTTTACCCGTGTGCATTTATCTATTTTTATAAAGTACCTTGCATTGTATAATAGTGCTCTGGTAAGATCTAACATGGTGATGCTAAGTGAACGTTCAATTTAAAAAAGGCGTACTGGAACTTTGCGTACTGGTGCTTGTTGCCCAAAAAGACAGATATGGGTACGAACTGGTGGCCAGCATCTCAGAGAAATTTCACATCGCAGAAGGAACCGTTTATCCCCTGCTTCGCAGGTTGACCACGGAAGGCTTTTTTATTACTTACTTGGCCGAATCGCAGGAAGGCCCGCCGCGCAAGTACTATCAGCTCACCGATAAAGGGCGCAGATATATGAACGACCTCGTGCTGGAATGGAAAATATTTACGCGCGGGGTCAACCAGATTATCGAGGAGGGAATCGGTTTATGACGAGACGCGAATTTATGGATGAGCTTGACGGGCTTCTCCGCGAATTGCCCGACAAGGATCGCCTGGACATATTGGCAGACTATACCGAACATTTCTTGATCGGAGTGGACAGGGGGAAAAGCGAACAGGAGATTGCCGACAGTCTGGGCAGTCCAAAGGTTCTTGCCCGCGAGATATTAGCCGGATACCGCATTCATCAGGCACAATCGAACGCATCCATCAGTAATATGACGAGAGCTGTTTTGGCGACCGTCAGTTTGGGCTTTTTTAACCTTGTTTTCGTATTGGGCCCATTTGTCGGACTGATTGCTGTCCTTATCGGTTTGTTTGCCGTCGCTCTGGCATTGCTGCTTACACCGATTGGCTTGTTTTTGAAGTACGGAATTCCGGGAAACGCAGATGAGCAATATCTGGTTCTCTTCTCGGGGATGGCATCATTTGGTTTGGGCGGAATGCTTGCGATCGGGTTGGCCCGCTTGAGCCGATGGCTGTATCGGCAATTTTTGCGTTATCTGAACTTTAATGTCCGCATGATTAGGGGGAAATAGCATGAGAAGAATGATAAATGTCTTGTTCGTCTTTTTCTGTCTGTTGTTTCTCGTTGGAGCGATCGGATTTGTCTGGCAGTTCAAACTGAACCCCGACTTTAAGGGAGACACGGAGACAGTCAGTGAACTGCGTACAATCGACCAGCCTATCAAGGGTGTCGAAGTGGAAACGGACATCGCTGACGTCGTGTTGACTACGAGCAATTTGTCCAGTGCGACTGCAAGAATGGTCGGGGAGGTTGATAGAAAGCGATTGGACAAAATCAAGTTTACGACGGAAGTCACCCCTGACGGAATTCTGCAGGTAAGGATAAAGGAACCAACTGAAATGCAGTTCGGCTTTTTCTTTCATCAACGGGTAGACCTGGAGCTCCAGGTGATGATTCCGGAAGCGGTCTACGAAAAAATAGCCGTGAACAGCGGCACGGGAGACTTCCGTATCAATGCGATCAAAGCAAAGGAAGGAACGCTGAAAACGAGCACGGGCGATATCGAGTTGGCGGGGTTTGAAGGAGAAACACTCACCCTGAGAACAGATACAGGCGACATGGACATATCCTCCGTCAGTGCAAAAGTGGATGCCTTCAGCAGTACAGGTGATATCGATTCGCTGCAACTGAAAGACATGAAGCACGACGTAAATGTCCGAACGGATACAGGAGACATCACGGTATCCTTGTTAAAACTGCCCGAAGCAGTAAAGATGGAACTGGCTACGGATACGGGAGATATAAAAGCCGATTGGCCGGAAATGTCTTACTCGGAAAAAGGGGAGCAGAGAGTAGCGGGATCGGTAGGCACGGAAGGTCCGGCGCTGACTGTCAGCAGCTCAACAGGGGATATTCGTATTCGTCACTGAGCTTTTGGGAAACAATGGTACCAGGAGAACAGTGGTTGAAACGATAACGATTTTGACACAATCAATGCATTTTTTGTCGATTGCCGAGTGGTATCATAAGGATAAGGAATATTACCGTGTAAAGCGAGGTTTATTCATGACTGCAAAACCGTTTAACGATACGTTTTTAAAAGCTTGTCGCCAGGAACCGACAGATCATGTGCCGGTGTGGTACATGCGCCAGGCGGGGCGTTATCAACCCGAATACCGGGCTATCCGTGCCAAGCACACATTTTTTGAAATGAACTATATACCCGAAGTTTGCGCGGAAGTAACCCGTCTGCCGGTTGAGCAGCTCGGGGTGGATGCTGCGATTCTTTTTGCTGACATTATGACTCCACTCAAGCCGATCGGGGTCGATGTAAACATTGAATCGGGGATCGGACCTGTCATTGCCAACCCGATTGGATCGCTCGAAGATGTCCATCGCCTGGGCGAGCTCGACCCGGATACGCACGTGCCATACATCATGGAAGCGATCAAAATTTTGCGCCAGCAGCTCCCTGTACCGCTGATCGGTTTTGCAGGAGCTCCGTTTACCCTTGCCAGCTACATGATCGAGGGAGGTCCTTCCAAGCATTATCACAAAACCAAATCGTTCATGTACACGCAGCCGGCAGCTTGGGAAAAGCTGATGGAGAAGCTGGGCACGTTGACCATTACATATCTGAAAGCGCAAATTGCCGCAGGCGCGCAAGCTGTCCAAGTATTTGACTCCTGGGTAGGCGCCCTGAACGATGAAGACTACCGGACATTTATCGCTCCGGTCATGAACCGCATCTTGCTGTCGCTGCGGGAGACGGGCGTGCCGACAATCTATTTCGGCGTAGGCTGTGGTCACCTGCTTGAGGAGTGGAACAAGCTGCCGGTCGATGTGGTCGGCCTCGACTGGCGGACTTCGATCACAAAAGCGCGTGAGCTGGGCGTCACCAAAACCTTGCAAGGAAATCTGGATCCTACACTGCTTTTGGCTCCTTGGGAAAAATTGGAGGCGAAAGCAAAGGAAATACTTGACGAGGGCACGCAGCAGCCCGGCTATATCTTTAACCTGGGTCATGGAGTGTTCCCAGACGCCAAAGTAGAAACCTTGCAAAAGCTGACCAGCTTCATTCACAGTTATCGCCGGAACGCGTAATACGGAGGTGCTACTTATGTCCAAGCAAAAGATCGGATTACTCCTGATGGCGTACGGAACACCGCGCAAGAAGGAAGAGATTGAACCCTATTACACGCATATTCGCCGGGGCCGCAAGCCTTCGCAGGAATTGCTGGACGATCTGACAGCCCGCTATGAAGCGGTGGGTGGCGTCAATCGCTTTGCCGAAATTACGGACGAGCAGGTACGCCAGCTTGAACAGGAGATGAACCGCCGTTTTCCGGATAAGGAATTTGTCGGCTATCTTGGTCTAAAGCACATCGCTCCTTTCGTGGAGGATGCAGTCGAGGCAATGCATCGCGATGGCATCGAAAAGGCGATCAGCTTGGTGCTGGCTCCCCACTATTCCAGCTACAGTGTAAAAGAATACAATGGCAGGGCAAAGGAACACGCAGCGAGCATCGGCGGCCCTGAAATCCATTCAGTGGAGAGCTGGTATACGGAGCCCGGGTTTATTTCCTATTGGAGCGATGCGATCAAGGATACGTTCGCATCGATGCCGGAAGCGCAACGAGACAAAGCCGTGGTGATTTTCTCTGCCCACAGTCTCCCGGAAAAAATCCTCCAATCGGGTGATCCGTATCCCCATCAGCTGGAGGAAACGGCTGCATTGATCGCAAAAGAAGCGGGCATTTCGCACTACGCTATCGGCTGGCAGAGTGCAGGCAATACACCCGAGCCATGGCTCGGACCGGACGTGCAGGATTTGACCCGCGACCTGCACAACGCTCATGGATATCAAACCTTCGTGTACTGCCCGGTCGGCTTCGTCGCAGAGCATCTGGAAGTGCTCTACGACAATGACATCGAATGCAAAGCGGTAACCGATGAACTCGGAGCCAATTACTACCGGCCCCCGATGCCGAATGCCAGACCTGCTTTTATCTCCTGTCTGGCTGATGTAATCGGGAAAAAGCTGCCGGCAATGGGGAAATAGCAAATGAGCGAAAAACAGCTGCATGTCACGATCGTAGGCGGCGGTATGACTGGACTTACGGCTGCCTACTACCTGCAGAAATGGACGCGGGAACAAGGATTGCCAGTCCGGTTCACATTGCTGGAAGCAAGCGACAGGACCGGCGGGAAGGTTCAGACCTGGAAGCACGAGGGATTTACCATTGAGCTGGGAGCAGACTCCTTTTTGGAACGAAAAACGAGCGCAACCGAGCTCATCAAAGATGTCGGCCTGGGTGATCGGCTGGTAAACAACAACGCGGGTCAGGCGTATATTCTGCATAAAAACGGTTTGTACACGATTCCGGAGGGAGCCGTGATGGGTGTACCGACCAAGCTGATGCCTTTTGCCATGACACCGCTTATCTCTCCGTTGGGCAAGCTCAGAGCGGCGGCAGATTTGATATTGCCGGGGGCGCAAACTGGCGAAGACGAGTCCGTTGGGAATTTTTTCCGTCGCCGGCTTGGAGATGAAGTCATCGAGAATGTAATCGAGCCTTTGATCTCCGGCGTTTACGGTGGCGATATCGACAAATTGAGTCTTCTCTCCACCTTTCCGCAATACGCCCAGATGGAACAGAAGCACCGCAGCCTCATTATGGCGATGAGGAATTCTCGCCCTAAGCAGAGCAAACAGTCCGAGGGACAGCCAAAGTCAAAGGGAATGTTCGTGAGCTTGACCAGCGGCTTGCAATCACTCGCTGATCGACTGGAAGAACTGCTGCCTGCTGACTCGGTCCGGAAAAGCACGGCTGTCAAGCGCTTGGAAAAGCGCCAGGACGGATATAGCGTCGAACTGGCTCATGGTGAGGTTTTTGATACCGACGCTGTTATTTTAGCGATCCCTCATCATTTGGCCAGGGAAGTTGTCAAGGAGCATGTCGATATACCGCCGATCAGCGGCGCCAAGCCTACGATTATGGCGACAGTCGCTCTCGCCTATCCCGAGCAAGGCGTAAGGATCGATAAAGAAGGGACAGGCTTTGTCGTCCCTCGCAAGGAAAAGTTTACGATCACGGCGTGCACGTGGACTCAGCGAAAGTGGCCGCATACGACGCCGAAAGGCAAGGCGCTTGTACGCTGCTACGTGGGCAAGCCGGGCGCCGAAGAGATTGTAGACCGTTCTGATGAAGAAATCGTCGACGTGGTCGTCCGCGATCTCCAGAAAGTCATGCAGATCGATGACCATCCCGAATTTTACAAGGTTACCCGTTGGAACAGGGGCTTGCCGTACTTGGTTGGTCACAAGCAATGGCTCAAAGGGGCCACCGCCAAGATGAAGGAGCATCTGCCCGGTGTATGGCTGACCGGCGGTTCCTACGGAGGTGTCGGGGTGCCGGACTGTATTGACCAGGCAAAACAGACTGTACAGGAATTATTGGAATATTGGACGCAAAAACCAGGGAGCTGATACCCTGGTTTTTTTACGTTGTACGATTCCCTCGGATTGGTTCTGATAAGTGCTGCCCTTGCTCCTTATGACGAAGAATCGAGATTTTCTTCCGCCGCAGCTTTTCTATTTTAGCGGTTGGACAGGCTTTGGTGGAGGAGATGAAAAAGGAGAAAACGGCTACAGGTTCGGTGGGACACTGCTGGGGGCTGTACTGTCCGGCTCCATTCCAAAAGCAAAACCGCGTCCAAAAGCAGTCTGCTCAGGGCAGCGTCTCAGAGTTGGACGCTGAAAACGTGTTTTGCTTTTTCCATTCCGCCTGGGTAGTGTCCCAAAGACCTTCGCCGTTTTCTCCTTTTTCATCTCTACAGCTACTGATAAAGGCTGCGAAAAACTACAGACAACCTGAACCCTCCCACATGCTTTGTAAAGCTCGCAGAAGCAGATCAGATCGCCAGAGAAGCCTGTTTCCAGTCGGAGCGACTAGCGAAGTCCCACCCAGCTCCGCAATGATCCCGAGGAAACAGAATCGCAACCTATGACTACACTTCAAAGCTGCGCGCCGTTTTGCGATTCCCTCGGGAGCATTGCGGAGCGGACAGTGTTCGCTTCCATGCGGAGCGTAGACCGGAGCGGAGAATGGAAACAGGCTTCTCTCCGCTACAGCAGCTTTAAACGGGGGGTTATTCCAACGTAACTGCCTACTACTCTCGGTTGAAAATCAAGGCGACTTCTTCCAAACCCAATTTTCCGGTGCTAAAAGGCTCGTCTGCCCCATATAGTGTAAAGAAATGTCCTGCACTTGAAAGGAGGAGCACGGATGGCGCTACAGGATGGACTGCTTTCGTTTGCCATCAAGGAAACCATTTTCCTCTCATCGGATAAAGCCGGAATAGACGAGTGGAGAGAATTGGAGTTGTTTCCTGATGTCGAGGTGCTGGAAACAGAGTCAGCGATCTCCATCACCGGTTGCCTGCAATTATTCGGGAAATACAAGCCGATCAAGGACACCTCTGAGACAGCTGGAGGCGGTACGGAATCCTTGGTTGAGGCGGTGACCTTTTCACCTTTTCGGCCGGGCGGGTCAGACGGGCAGCTGTACGGCCAGGAGGAACAACTGCACCACAGGATTCCGCTAAACATCACGATTCCTTTGAATCGAATCGCTGAAATAGAGGATATTTACGCAGTTGTCGACAGCTTTGATTACCAGCTTGATTCTCCCCATCAGGTGATGATTGAGGCTGATCTGAAAATCGCGGGCATCAAGTTTGCCGAGACCAATTATCAGACAGGACAACCTGCGGGCAATCCTGAACCAGTCTCCTATGGAGAAGTTCCCTCTAGCGGAGAGTGGCAATTTGCCCATGCTTCGCAAGATCAGTCAGAAGAACTTGCACAGCCTATCTCGCTAGAGGACATCGAGCGGAAGCTGGCGGAGCTGGAAAGTGAATTGCATCGGCAAATCCCGCTGGAGGAAGCACAGCAGACTCACGCAGTGCAACAGACCCACGCAGTGCAACAGACCCACGGGGTGCAACAGACCCACGGGGTGCAACAGACCCACGGGGTGCAACAGACCCACGGGGTGCAACAGACCCACGCGATGCAACAGACCCCAGCCGCACAGCAAAGCCCGAGCGGGTTTGCAGCGATGTTTGAAGCTTCTCAGCACAAGGGGACTTCAAACCGGACAGAAAATGAAAGTCTAGGATTTGGGGATGTAACCGAGGCGCTCACGGTCAAAGAACAAGGAAAAGGCTCCGATCGCGATAGCAGCCCCTCTATCGAACAGGTGTCATGGAATGAGCCTGAAGCGAATCCGGCGCTCTACGAAGGGATGGCCCCCGAGAAGAAGTTCGTATCGCATGTCGAGAGGCAATCCGAGGAAACGGCTTCCGAGCCGTCCTTGGAGCTGCGGAAGGTGGCAGAGTCGCAGGCGGCCCAACCGGTTCGCTTCCAACCGGAAAGAAAATTCGGGGATATAGCTCCCGAGCCGTCCTTGGAAGTGGGCAAAGTGGCAGAGTCACAGGCGGCTGAACCGGTTCATTCCCGACCGGAAAAGCAATCCGAAGAGACGCTGCCCGCACCGCCTTTGGAGTTGCGGGAGGTGGCAGACTCACAGTCGACCGAGACTCCTCGCACCCAACCGGAGGCTGTGCAAGAAGAAACCGTCGCGACGGGAGTCTCCGATGAAAGCAGGGAGGAAGCGCAAGCTGAGCCGGCCACAGCGGATGCGGATGAAGCCGCTGTAGAAGCAGCAGCACAGGAGACAGCAGACGAGGAGGCGGTAGAGGTCATTGCCCAGCAGCCTCAGGAGGCAGTGGAAGAGAAGGAAGTGCGTGTAGCGATATCGGGCAAACCGGCGCGTGAAGAAGGCGGCAAGGTAAATCTCACGTCGATCTTTTCGCAAGCGACCCGGGTGCAGCAAGAGGCCAAAATGGAAGAAGAGTCTTCTTCACAGGCGTCGCGAAAAGGTTCCTTTGAAGCAGATTCGGCTTCGATCGAGACGATGCACAATCTCACTTCCTTTGTCCGCAGCAAAGAGGAAAAGCAAAGCCGGCTAAAGTTGTGCATCATTCAACGCGACGAGACGCTGGAAACGATCTGTCAGCGTTATGCCATTCCTCAGTCTCGGATTCTGGAGGTAAACAACCTGCGTTCAGACCAGATCGTGGCCGGGCAAATACTCTATATTCCACAGTGAGGAGCGGGGGGCCGTGGAGAAAATCAATCTGTCCGAAGTGTGTCAACGGTATCGGGCAAGGGTAATCCACATCACCCCGCTGAACGATTGCCATCTGTTGGAGACAAACCGCGGTCCGAAAGAGCTGCGCATATGGCCACGGGTAGACATCATGCGTTGGTCGTTTGCATGGCGTGAACGAATGGTTCGCCAAGGTTTCCGCGATTTGGAGAGATTTATTCGGACGAAGGATTCAAAGCCGTATTTGGTGGTAGGCCAACGCGGAATTACGCTCACAGATCATCTTCGCCGCATCGAATCGATACCACTGGGAACGGATACCATGCGTCAATGCGGCAAGATCGTTGCGATGATGCATGAATCCCAGCGGGACGGCAGTATCTTTCACCCCGCCGATTTTTGGGAACGAGAACAGGCGAGAATGGCTGCGACAACGAGAAGGGTAAAAGATTTTTGGGAATCTCTCCGTTATCGCGGCAGACAATCAGGCAGGGATCATCGTTTTTATAGCTGGCTATTTCCGCCCCTTTTGGAGAGAATGGAGCGCTGCACCGACATGCTTTTGAGTACCAGGATCGATCAGAAAGAGCTCTTTGTCTCCCACGGCACTTTGCGCCCGGACAATTGGGGGCTGGTAAACGACAAGCTGTTTTTGCGCGGTTTTTTCCAGCCGGTTTTATCGGTCGCTCAGCGGGATACAGCCGGGTACCTGAGAGATCTGTTTGTCCGCCACGAGGATTTGTCACTGATCGAAGCGTTTTTAAGTGGTTACGAGGAAATTCGGCCGCTTGGTCAAACCGACTACACGCTCCTGTTGGCTTTCATGGCCTATCCAGAGGAAATATCGCATATGGTGCAGTCTAGCATTGAGGTGTATCGCGAGCCGGGAGAGGCGCGTTTGGCGCGAATCGAGCAGGCTGTCAACCGCCAGCAGATGGTTGATCAGCTCTTGAAATATATAGCCGAACGGGCCGAGGAAACGAGGAGTGAGTCAAAAGCATGAGTCGCTTTGACGATATCTTTCCGCTGTTTCAGGAATATGACATGTTCGCACAGACCGTTGACGTGGTGAAGGCCCCGAATGTGTACAAAGCGATCACTCCGTATGGATCGTTTATTTGCAAAAGGACACAAGCCGCTCCCCAGCGCTTGCATTTGGTCAGCGGAGTTCTCCGTCACCTGGAGCAAAAGGGGTGGGATGGGGCTGTCCCATTTTTTCATACAAAATACGACGAACCGTATGTTCTGCATGGTGAAGATACGTATTATCTAACCGCCTGGCAACCGGGGGCAGAGAAGTGGGAGGAAGAGCCGTTAGCCTGGGCGAAGCCAGCTGTAGAGCGCCTGGCAGAGCTTCATCACCTGACCCAGAACTTTCGTTTCGATGATCCGAGACAAGTGGAGCCATTGATCGATTCCTTGCTCCGCAGGTGGGACTCGATGCTGCATATGACGGAAAGAGCGGCTGAGGCGGCAGGACATCGTCTCTATCCTTCCCCGTTCGATGTCGTTTTTTTGGCCAACCACGCTTACGTCAAGGAGATGGCTCAAAGTGCGATCGGCTTGCTGCGGGACTGGCGTGAAAGGCATCGGACTCATGCTCATTTTCGCTTGTCGTTCATCCACGGTTCGCCACAGCCAGCCCACTTTTTGCCTGATCGTAACGGAAAAGTACGGATGCTGAACTTTGACCGGGCTGTGTTCGATACCCCGACCCGAGACTTGGCCATGTTCTACCGGACGTATTTTTACCTGGCCGGAGATGAGGCGGGTGCCAGTCAGCTTTACCGGCACTATTCAGAGATCTTTCCGCTGCGGCCGGAAGAAACGAATTTGCTTGCCGCTTTTCTGACTTATCCGGAAAGAATCATGCGAGATATCAGTACCTATTACAGCGAGAAAAATGAGTGGAGCGAATTGTACGCGGTCAAACGACTGGAGAAGGATATGGACCGTTTGATACGCCTGCAACGCTGGGTGCAGCAAGCTTTTTAGACACAAAAGACGTCTCACCAGGTGGGGCGTTTTTTTGCGTACATGCACCAGCTATCAGAGCCATTCAAGAAGAATGGCGACGTACAGGATAGCCAGCAGTCCCAGCAGGATGACATCAAAGGATGTAGGAACGAATATCGTGCGAATAAATTGAAACACAATCAACGGAAGGAGAATTTGCCTGCAGCCGAATTTGATCCGCAAGTAAGTGGGGTGGTATTTCCAGCGAGACATCGCGATCACCTCTCAGCTCCAGTATATGCACAAGACGAAAGGCCAGTGTCTGCTTTCTCGAAACCCCCTGCTCGAAACGGAGCCGGATGCTGTATAATGAAAAAACCGACGTTTGGACCTGCCCTTACCGGGGAACAGAATGCAGAGGGGTAGCAGAGACATGCAAATGCAAAAAGGTGATCCGTAATGGTATGGAAAGCGTTGCTTTACGCGAGCGGCATAGGGGCAGGCGTATACATCATGCTTCTCTCCCGTCAATTGGTATCGATAAAGCGTTGGTACGACCTTTCGTTTTTACAAGGTGCCGGCTTGATCGCCTGGGGATTGTCACATCTGATGGTAAACCATCCCGACATTCTCATCCAGCAACTAAGCCTCCCCTTTGATATGCTGTATTACCTGTTTTTTCTCATGTCTATACATGCGTACCCATTGGCGCCGCATATCTACTATGACCGGTGGAAGAGTATTCTGGATGCAATGGCATTTGTAGCGGTTTACGGCGCGATGGCCCTTTGCTCATGGCTGTACCAAGAGGATGCGGGTATGATGATTGTCCTGCTGCACATCCTGAGCGGCATTCTGCTGCTGGCTCCGTGGACAACCGTTTTTCTGGCAAACGGGCTGGTACACGGTAAACAAGAAAAAGAATCGAAATTGTTGGTTGCGACTTTGCTGTTTACGGTGGCTGTCATGTTTCAACCGATCATGCCCACGGCGCTTTTTATGATCATGGGTTCACTGTCGCTTGGCATCTTGCTGTGGGCTCACATTCGTTTTCCACGCAACCCTTCAAAAGGGCGACTGATGAACGAATATGGCTATTTGCATGAACAGTTGAGGTTCAGCTTTCTTGACTCGAATTCCATGCAGGTATTGCTGTTTGTAGAGGTAGTCGCGATGTTTACCTGGCCCGATTCCCGCATCCATATAATCGGGATTGGAATTGGTGCCCTTATCACTGTTTTCAGATTATTCCTGACAAAAGGTTGGAATCAATCCTTGGTCCGTCAGATGATGGACACAGCAAGCAGTCTGGAGAAAAAATTTACCGAACATATGGATCAGATTCAACGAAAGAATGATCAACTCTCGCAAATCCTTGCCATCAAGCAAACCTATGAAAAAATTTTGCTGGCTAGCAATGAACAAAGCTTGCGCGAGGTCAGCTATGAAAATCTGCAGCAGGTGATCGAAGAGCTGGTGGATGCCTGGTTTTCCAAAATGGACAACCTCGTTTACTTGCGCATTTCTCTGGAATCGCAGGAAGGTGTAGTTTATTATGAAGTGGTCAGGGGAGATCCCAACCATCCCTATATCCAGAGAGACATATCGGAACAAATTGTGGTAGATGAACAGAGGGATACGCCGCTGGCACCCAGGTATGTAGTCATGCTGGCGAAAAGCACTACAGAGAGCGTGGAAGAACTTGAACTGGAGCAATCCTTTTTTCAATTGCTGGTCGTAAACGTGCGCGGACTGATCCTCAGATGCTTGCAGGAAAATCAGCTGCTGGAGCTGCGCTTGATGGAGCAGGAGATGGAACTGGCGCAAAAAATCCAGTTTTTGCTGATTCCCCGAGAACGGCTTGTCCTGCCCGGTCTTCAAGCCAAGGCTGTGTTCCTCCCTTATACCTATGTGGGCGGAGATTATGTGGACTACCTGATGCTCGATGAGCGCTTTACTTGCTTTGTGGTGGCCGACGTTTCGGGCCACGGCCTGCCAGCCAGCCTGATGACGACAGGAATCCGCAGCGCTGTCCGGGCCGTGACGCAAACCTATTGGAAACCTGAACTGATTTTGCATCAACTGAACAAATTGCTCTACGAAGATTTGAGCAAAACACGCTCGTTTATTACGATGCTGATCGCAGTCTACGATTCGGTAGACCACACATTATCGATCAGTCGTGCCGGGCACCCGCAGCCGTTCATATTGGACGGCTCCGGGGCAAGGCTCCTTCCATGCAGCGGCGGCCTGGGTCTGGGGTTGCTCCCGAATAGCGTCTACGTTTCAGACGAAGTACCCCTGGACCAAGACGGCATGCTGCTAGCCTATACAGACGGTTTGCTGGAGATGAGCAGAAAAGACTCCCAGCAATGCTTGCAAACGTGGTTGAAAGGATTTTCGAGCTTGCTAAGCGAGGAAAAGCGGTCGGGTGAAACCGACAGTATTGCGTTGGTGGAGAACTATGTCTGGGCGAGGACGAAAGAGGGTCTGCAGTCCGATGATATATCCCTGTTAATCCTGCGGTTTCAATCAGGTACGGAACAGGAGGAAAGGAAACGATGATGTTGTGTGAGGAGTGCCCGCAGAATCCTGCGTGTCAGAACTGTCTAGCTGCATTGCGGGCAGGAGCAGGACAAAAAGTGATACCTGCCCGCACAGTCAGGGTGAAGCTGGATTCCGGCGAAGTCGCATCGGCTGAACTCCGCGCTATCTGCCGGACCGCAATCGGTCTGTTCTGTCATGAACAAAAGCTGTCAGATCGGGTCGAAGTAGAATTGGCGTCCGACTTCCGGATTATTGGGAACGCTTTCCAAGGAATTCACGATGTTCCCTACTATGTGCTGGATATCGAAAAAGTGCTTCGCCGGGAAGAGGTTTTGGGGCGATTGCTCATGGAGGAATTCCTGCAATGGCATCATAGTGCGGAAAAGCAACCGACAGACATGCTGGCCGAGTTGAAAGAGCCAGAGGATGAACGGCACCGCCTCATCAAGGAAGAGCTGCAAAAGCTCTCTATCTTGCGTCAGGTGCAGAGCATTTACTTGTACGTAATGGAGAATGGAGACATAAGACCGATTGGAGCCCAGCGGACAGAAGAATTGATGGAAGGGGACATGAGGCGAGTAGCTCTAGAGGCCATAAAGAGCGGCACTTCTGTAAGGGAGCAGCTGGTCTCGTCCGATGGCAGCAAGATGTACGAAATGTATGCCTCCCCTCTGCCGGATCAGACCTGTGGACTGGCGTTGATCGATGTGACAGAGGCCATTGCCGAAGAGCGTCGGCGCCAGCAAAAAGAATGGGACATGTACAAGCAGGTCTTGGGGGCAGTCACCCAGGACAAGCTTGTTTTATTGACAGATGCGGAGTTGACGGTACTGGCCGAAGACGGACTGAAGCTGGCAACGGTGTTGATCCAGTCGGCGGAAGACCTGGCATTCCTCAGAACGGAGTGCAGGCGGATCATGGATGCGCTCCAGGTAGAGGAAAAGCGGAAGTTCCAGTATGTCGTGGCTGTCAATGAAGCGGCGACGAATACGTTGAAGCATGGCACCGGCGGGACCGTGACCATCCACCTCGCATCTGCGGAAAATACAGTACGTGTCATTGTACATGATCACGGGAACGGAATTCTCCTGGAGGAGCTGCCGAGAGCGACACTGCGACAAGGCTACTCGAGCAAGCATTCGCTGGGGGTTGGCTTTCACGCCATGCTCCAGTTTTGCGACCGGGTATGTCTGGGCACCTCTCCATCTGGTACGAGGTTGATTTTAGAGTGTATGATCGGTTAATTCCGATGTTTGGAAATAGAAAAACTTGGGTAACTTGATAACGGGGTAATTCGTTACATAAATAAAGAATGAAAGCGTGAGAGGAGTATGTGTGCATGGACTTCCAGGCAACAGAAACGAACGGACAGGCTACCCTTTACTTTGCCGGTGAATTGGACATGGCTGTAGGCGACAAGGTCGGCAATCTATTGCGCGAATACGGAGAAAGAAACGGCTCGGTTACGGTTGATTTTCGGGATGTGACGTTCGTCGATTCTTCCGGCATCGGCAATCTGTTTTTTACGACGAAAGATTTGCTCGCTTTGGGAAAGCGGGTAGAGATCATCAATGTACGCGAAGAAATAATGGACATCCTGCACGTCCTTGGATTTGCGGAAGCGCTCGGAATCACCGTGAATTAGCCAGGTGAAACCGGGTTTGACGGGCTGCACCTGGATTGTATATAATACGATTGACATGAAATGAAACAAAGTGATTGCTGTGAACGGGAAGAGTAGACCAGGACGCCTTGGCAGAGAGGAGAATCAGTAGCTGCGAGATTCTCTAAGGAAGGGATTGGTCGAAGGTCGCCCGGGAGTTGTTTCGGTGAATGCACATATTTTGTGCTGTAGCCGCGACCGGCTAACAACCGTTATCTTGTCAGAGTGAATGCGGCACTTCGGCAATGGATGCGAAGGCTTGCATTAACAAAGGTGGTACCGCGAAACAATCCTTTCGTCCTTTGGGATGGAAGGTTTTTTTATTTTCTTAAGGAGGCATTGCCATGTCGAATCAACAAGCGACCAATGACATTGATCAGCTGCTGCCGAAAAACTACGATCCAAAGGCAGCCGAATCCAAATGGTATCCGTACTGGATCGAAAAAGGCTTTTTCAAAGCAGAGAGAGACCCCCAGAAACGTCCGTTTACAATCGTTATCCCGCCGCCAAACGTAACGGGAAAGCTGCACCTGGGCCATGCCCTGGACACGACACTGCAGGACATCATCACCCGAACCAAGCGCATGCAGGGATACAGTGCGCTGTTTTTGCCGGGAATGGACCACGCCGGTATCGCGACGCAAGCTCGTGTAGAAGCGACGCTGCGCGAGGAAGGCATCTCCCGTCACGATCTGGGACGTGAAAAATTCCTCGAGAAGGTGTGGGAATGGAAGCACATCTACGCCGAGCATATTCGCGAGCAGTGGGAAAAGCTCGGTCTTGCCCTTGATTACTCGCGCGAGCGCTTTACGATGGACGAAGGACTTTCCCGTGCCGTTCGCGAGGTATTTGTACGTCTGTATGAAAAAGGACTCATTTACCGCGGCAATCGGATTATCAACTGGGACCCTGCTGCCCGCACGGCCCTGTCCGATATCGAGGTCATCTATAAAGAAGTAAAGGGCGCCCTGCATCACATGCGCTACCCATTGGCAGACGGAAGCGGCTACATCGAAGTGGCGACGACGCGTCCGGAAACCATGCTTGGTGATACGGCAGTAGCCGTTCATCCCGAAGACGAGCGTTACAAGCATCTGATCGGCAAAACCGTCATTCTGCCGATCGTTGGCCGGGAAATTCCGATCGTGGCAGATGACTATGTAGACCCTGAGTTTGGTTCCGGTGCCGTAAAAATTACACCGGCCCATGACCCGAACGACTTTGAGCTCGGTCAAAGACATCAGCTTCCGCAAATCGTCGTCATGGACGAATCAGGGACGATGAACGAAAATGCGGCTGGCTATAAAGGGCTGGACCGTTTTGAGTGCCGCAAGCAAATCATCAAGGACTTGACCGAACAAGGCGTCATGTTCAAGATCGAGGAGCACATCCATCAGGTTGGACACAGTGAACGCAGCGATGCCGTGGTTGAACCGTATCTGTCCACCCAGTGGTTTGTCAAAATGCAGCCCCTGGCAGATGCGGCGATTGCCAACGCGTACAGCGAGGACAGTGTCAAATTCGTGCCGGAGCGCTTCAAGACAAACTACCTGCGCTGGATCGAGAATATCCGCGATTGGTGCATCTCCCGCCAGCTCTGGTGGGGCCACCGGATTCCGGCCTGGTACTGCCAGGATTGCGGCGAGACCATCGTTTCCCGCGAAGATGCAGGTGAGTGCCCGCACTGCCACAGCCATCAGCTAGTGCAGGATCAGGACGTTCTCGACACCTGGTTCTCCTCGGCGCTCTGGCCATTCTCGACGCTGGGCTGGCCGGAAGAGACAGAGGATATGAAGTACTTCTATCCGACCAATGTACTGGTTACCGGCTACGATATCATCTTCTTCTGGGTAGCGCGGATGATTTTCAGCGGACTCGAATTTACCGGTAAAAATCCGTTTGACACCGTTTTGATTCACGGCATTATTCGGGACTCCGAAGGACGGAAAATGTCCAAGTCGCTGGGCAACGGGGTTGACCCGATGGAAGTAATCGAGAAGTACGGAGCGGACGCCCTGCGCTTTACGCTCGCAACGGGAAATTCGCCGGGTAACGACCAGCGTTTCTACTGGGAAAAAGTAGAGGCGAACCGCAACTTCGCCAACAAGATTTGGAATGCGTCCCGCTTTGCTTTGATGAATCTGACAGGGTTTGGCTACGAGGACATCGATCTTAGTGGAAACCTGTCCACACCGGACAAATGGGTTCTGTCCCGCCTGCAGGCGACGATCAAAGACGTTACCCGTCTCATGGATGCGTTTGAATTCGGCGAAGCTGGCCGCGTCCTGTACAACTTCATCTGGGATGACCTTTGCGACTGGTACATCGAAATGGCGAAGCTGCCGCTGTACGGCAATGACGAGGCAGCGAAAAAGACGACCCAATCCGTCCTGGTCACTGTACTCGATCAGACCTTGCGTCTCTTGCATCCGTTCATGCCTTACATGACCGAGGAAATTTGGCAAGCACTGCCGCATCAGGGAGAAAGCATCACGGTTGCAGCCTGGCCGACAGTAAATGAGCAATTGATTTTCCCGGACGCAGAGGCAGAAATGAATCTGCTCGTGGAAGTCATTCGCAGTGTCCGCAACATCCGGGCCGAAGTGAATGTGCCGATGTCCAAGAAAATCGAGCTCTTGATCAAGCCGGGCGATTCTCTCACGCTGGAACGTCTCCAACGCGGTGAAGAGTACCTGGTCCGTTTCTGCAATCCGGAGCGCCTGGAGATCAGCGAGCAGCTGAAGACACCGGACAAAGCGATGTCCGCAGTCGTGTCAGGCGCGGAGCTTTTCTTGCCGCTGGCGGGATTGATTGATCTGGACCAAGAAGTGAAGCGTCTGGAAAAAGAACTGGCGACGCTGCACGGAGAAGTCGAGCGAATCGAGAAAAAGCTGAACAATCCGGGCTTCATGGCTAAGGCTCCGGAAAAAGTAGTCGAAGAGGAACGGGCGAAGATGGCCGGTTACATGGAAAAACGCGAGAAAGTAATGGCCCGCCTATCTGAGCTAAAAGGCGAATGAACCGCCGTACCTTCGCATATTTTTGAGAATGGAGCAATGCGGCATGAATGCTGAAGGATTGGAAGGATACACAAAAGCGCTAGACTGGCTGCACGGACTGCTTCGGTTTGGCCAAAAGCCGGGACTGGAAAGAATGCAGTGGATGCTGGGGCAATTGGGGAATCCCGAGAGACGGCTTGCTTTTATTCACGTCGCCGGTACGAACGGGAAAGGCTCTACCTGCTCTTATCTGAGCCATATGCTGATGGAGGCCGGATACAGTGTAGGGATGTTCACTTCCCCGTACCTGATCGATTTCCGGGAAAGGATTCGATACAACGGGGCGATGATTCCGCAAGCCGATTTGGTCGAATTGGTGGAACAGGCAAGGGTTCTTGTGGAGCGCTGCGAAGCAGAATCAGGATTTGGCTCTCCTACCGAATTTGAAGTGATTACACTCATTGCCATCCTCTATTTTGCCAACGTGACAAGACCGGCAGTCGTGGTCTGGGAAACGGGCTTGGGCGGACGACTGGACTCGACCAATGTCGTTTTCCCGATCGCAACCGTCATTACGAACATAGGCATGGATCACATGGACGTACTCGGAAACAGCCTTCCCGAGATTGCCCGGGAAAAGGCGGGGATCATCAAGCCGGGGGTACCCGTCATCACTGGTGAAAGGCGGGCAGAAGTGCTCGCGGTCCTGCAGGAGGCCGCAGACAGGTCGCGAAGTACGCTGTATCGCATCGGTTCCCATTTTGATGCAGAGCAGCTGCAGGAGCGGATCGGTGAACAACAGATCCGCTACCGGAGCATTTTCCGGCGGGCCGAGTCAGAATACCGGCTGGCAATGAATGGCCCCCATCAGGCAGAAAACGCCGCGGTATCGCTGATGACCATCGACGTTCTGCGCAATTACCTGTCTTATCTCCTGGAGGAAGAAGAAATTGTGCGCGGACTGCAACAAACTCGCTGGCCTGGGCGTCTAGAGGTAGTCTCGCCAAGACCAATGGTCATGTTGGATGGGGCTCACAATCAGGAAGGAATCGAGGCGCTGGTTGCCAGCTTGAACCGGTTGACGACGCCAAATACCCGGCTGCATTTGCTGTTCTCCGGGTTGGCGGATAAGCCGCTGAAAAGGATGGCCGAAGCGCTGAGAGGATTGCAGACAAACGTAGAAACCGTTCGACTGACGAAGTTTGACTTCCCCCGCGCCGCGGAGACTGGTCAATTGCAAGAGGCATTTCTTGCGGGAGGCTGGGAAGCTGCACGCTTGGATATTGTCTCCGATTGGCGCCAGTTTCTCGCTTCTTGGGTGAAGGACAACCGAGCAGCAAACGGCGACGACTGGTTGGTTGTCTGCGGTTCGCTCTATTTCATCGCCCAAGTGCGCACATTCTTTCCCACTACTGTAGAAGAGGCAGGTGAATAGGGTGGATCAGGCCCAACACGTCCACTTTGTGGGCATAGGCGGATATGGCATGAGCGCCATCGCCCGCGTCTTGATCGACCTTGGCTACAAGGTAACCGGCTCCGATGTCGCAATGAACGACTTGGCCAAAAAACTAGTACAGCGTGGGGCTGTCGTGCATATTGGACACGACGCCAGTCACGTTGCAGGATGCGATAAGGTTGTATATTCCACCAGCATCTCCCCGGACAATCCGGAGGTGGTTGCGGCGGCGGAAAGAGGGATTCCGGTTTTGCACCGTTCCCAAATGCTGGCCAGTATTTTGAATGAGCGTACGGGTGTGGCTGTAGCTGGCGCACACGGTAAAACGACGACGACCTCGATGATTGCCCATGTGCTCGAGGAATGCGGTGTTGATCCGACGTTCATCATTGGCGGCGAGCTGATGAGCGCAGGAACCAACGCGAAAGCAGGCAAAAGCGACCTCGTCATTGCCGAAGCCGATGAAAGCGATGGCTCATTTCTGGAATACCGGCCGGTTTATGAAGTTGTAACCAATATCGAACCGGATCATCTGGAGCATTTTGACGGCGATTTTGCCAACCTGAAGCGTGCCTACGCCAAATTCCTGAGCCACTTGAAGCCGGGAGGAAAGGCTGTCCTTTGTTTGGATGACCCGCATATCCGGGAACTGATGGCAGACATGACGGGAGAGGCAATCACGTACTCCATTCAGCCTGCATATGTGGATCAGGCAGATTTCAGTGCCAGGGAGATCGTTTGCGGAGACAGGCGGACCAACTGCAAAATTTACCGCAAGGATGTCTTGCTGGGAGAGCTCGTGCTGTTTGTGCCGGGTAAACACAACATCGCCAACGCATTGGCGGCAGTTGTCGTATGCCTCGAGGCTGGTCTTGCGTTTGAACAGATCGCAGCCGCCTTTACCTCATTCAGCGGAGCCAAAAGGCGTTTCCAGATCATCGGGGATGCACAGGACATTTTGGTGGTAGATGACTACGCCCATCATCCGACAGAGATTATGGCGACCTTGAATGGCGCGCGGGCATCGGGCCGTCGCGTAATTGCGGTGTTTCAGCCGCAGCGCTATACCCGAACGTACTTTTTGATGGATGAGTTTAGCAAAGCCTTCGGGGAAGCAGATGAAGTCATTATTACAGACATCTATTCACCTGCGGGAGAAGCGCGGATCGAAGGCGTCACGGCAGAGGTGCTGGTTGAAAAAATCCGCACCAACAGCCATCCGCGCGCCCAGTACATTCCGACCAAGGAGCTCGTGCAGGATCATCTCGCGCGATCGCTCAAACCGGGCGACCTCGTGCTGACAATGGGTGCCGGGGACATCTGGAAGTCGGCGCACTGGCTGGCGGAAAAACTGGTGAAATAACGCGTGCAAATGAAAGCAAGACAGATATTCATGGGAGCCTGGACGACAGTCCGGGCTTTTTTTCTTGTCAAAAGGAGCAAAAATCCATATAATTAGTACCAGGTACTAATACTAAGTGATAAAGGGGTGGCTGCAATATGTCTTTGGAAAGAAAATCCTCAGCGAGAATAACGGCAATCGGGACGTATGTGCCTCAGCGGATTATGACCAATTCCGATCTGGAGGAAATGGTGGATACATCCAATGAATGGATTGTGCAGCGCACAGGAATCCATGAGCGAAGAATTGCAGCGGAAGATCAATACACGAGCGATTTGGCGATTGCTGCGGTAGAAAACCTGATGCAGACCTGGGGCAAGGACGTCTCCGATGTCGATCTGGTCCTGGTGTCGACGACGACGCCGGATTATCCGTTTCCCAGTGTAGCGAGCAAACTGCAGGCTCATTTCGGGATGACTCATGCGGGAGCGCTCGACCTGAATGCGACATGTGCCGGGTTTACTTATGCCCTGCATCTGGCTGATGGCATGATCAGCGCGGGTTTGCACCGCCGCATCCTTGTCGTGGCAGCAGAAACGATGTCGAAAGTTACAGACTACACGGATCGCACCACCTGCATTCTGTTTGGGGATGGTGCGGGCGCTATGCTGGTGGAAGCGGCCCCGGGCCACGGTTCGTTCCTCTCCGCAAACGTGGGGGCAAAAGGAGAAGGGGGCATTCACGTCTATCGATCAGGGCTGTCTAGCCGGATGGGTGACCACGAGCTTGCCGGGAACGGCTTGATCGTGCAAAACGGCAGAGAGGTGTACAAATGGGCCGTAACCACCGTTCCCAAAGGAATGCAGGCTGTCGTGGAGAAGGCAGGCAAAAGCCTGGATGATGTGGATTGGTTTATCCCGCACAGTGCCAATTTGCGGATGATCGAGTCGATTTGTGAGAAGAGCGGGTTTCCGATGGAAAAGACGCTCTACAGCCTGAAATATTATGGCAATACTTCTGCAGCGACGATCCCGCTAGCCTTGCATCTGGGCATCCGGGACGGGCGGGTGAAACCGGGAGATACGCTTTTGCTGTACGGCTTCGGCGGAGGGCTGGTGCACGCCGGGCTGCTGCTTTCCTGGAACCCGTAAACACGTCCGCCCCGAGAGTCATAACCTGTCCCTCCCAGACGTATGCTGATACAAAGTAGCCTGGGTGGAGGAGGCGTTTATCGTGAACGGGGAAAGAGACAAGAGCAAGGTTACGGTGAGGCTGAACGGGGAGCGGTGGAACGGAAAGAGAGCGGAAAAGGAGAAAAAAGCGGAGCAGCCGATGCGGTGGAATTCGGTTCAAAGCCAGGCGCCTGTGGCAAAGCCGGTCCGAAACGAGGATGCTTGGTCACGGCTGGCCCAGCTTCGCGCCACGTCGCAGACGGAGCCGAAAGAGCCGCGACAAGACGTGATTCTGCCAGTGGATGAAGGTGGAAATGAGCACCACACTCCAGGTGGCAGAAGGCCCATCATTGTGCCAGATTGGGTGCGTGATCAAGGGTGGGCGAAAACCTTGCTGAGCACAGGAGGAGCAGTAGCCATCGGCTTGCTGTTTGGCTTGCTGGTTTTGACTGTATTCAACCAGGAGCAGGTAACGCAATCGTACCAAGCCGTTTTGAGCGATACCGTTCATACATTGACTGCACAGGAGCCGGAGCCGAAATCAGCGACAGACCCGGGAGCAGCTTTGACGAAGCCCGTCTCATCCCAGACACAGGCCCCGGGACAAGAGGTAAAATTGAAGCTGCCCGATGAAAAGCTGTTTGTCGCTCAGGCCGGTGCATTTCAGCCTGACGTGCCAAGAGAGGACGTAGTCATGCCGCTCAAGGATGCGGGACTTCCGCATCTTCTGTACAAGGGGAGCGATAAGCAGTACTTGTTTGCAGCAGGTTCTCCCAACAGGGATGCTGTACTGGGCTTTGCCAGCATATTGAAGCAAAAGGGCATCGATGTGTATGTAAAGGAAATGACCTTCCCGGGAATTGACAAGGCAGTCTCCCTGCAAGCGGCGACAACTGGCGAGAAGCTGCCGGATGTAAACGGGTTTTTGCAGAACGGATGGAAAATAGCCAAGACCCTGTCTCTTCAATCCGGTGCGGTTGTCAGCACGGCCCAGCCGCCTTTGTCAAAGGAAGAGGAGGCTCAGCTAAAAGAGCAGCACCGTCAGTTTTTGGAGGAGAGTCGATTGCTGCAGACCTCTGAGCAATGGCAGCCCATGATCAACGGCATGGTGAACGGGATTAATCAGGCGATGACCGCACAGGGGAAAATGGCAGAAGCAGCGGCGGCAAAGAAACAGGCCAGCGCAGAATCATATGCCTGGCAAGTACAGACTGGCGTGCTCTCCTTCTGGGAATCCTATTCCGACTGGGTAGCCCAGCTTCAAAAAAACAGCTAGCCTAACGAAGCCTGCTTATCGCTCATACGCCTCATGACGCTCCCTTTGCGGCAGATTATTGCTCCGACATAAAACATCAAAAGATAGACAAATGGACACGGGACTTGCGGCATATATTCTTGCTGGAAGTCTTTTCTTTTTATACAGTAAGTACCAGGAGCAATCAGGGATTGTTTCGAGTGGTCCCATTTGCTACACTTATGGTTGGCAAAAATAGATTCCCTTGCTAAAAAGGGAGTGGAGAATTGATGAAGGGGAAAGAAACGCTTACACTTGTTTTTCTTTTAATTTCCGGGTTGTTATGTGGAAGCATCCTGGGAGAAGTTTTGGGGCCATGGGTCCCTTTTCTGACGAAGAGCAAAGAGATAACATGGTCACCAGCAGCCGATTTAGAAATTTTGAAGTACGACTTGAACCTTCAGGTAAAACTAAATCTGGCTAGTATTGGAGGGCTTGCCCTCGCGTTCTGGATATATCGAAGAATGAAGTAGGTAGAGACGACATGAAAACCAGTACATCTCTCATTTTGGCATCCTCATCTCCTCGCCGTCGCGAACTCTTGAAGACAGTGGGCTTCGACTTCACGGTCATGACCAGTGACGTAGATGAATCCACGCAGGAGGGGCTGCTCCCCCACGAAGTAGTCGAACAATTGGCATACCGAAAAGCCAGGGCTGTGGCAGACAGAGTAGAGAAGGGTATTGTCTTGGGCTCCGATACGGTTGTGGTTTTGGATGACATCATTTTGGGCAAGCCTGCTGACGAAGAGGAGGCGTTTCAGATGCTTTCTTCTCTTCAAGGACGGGAGCACGTCGTATACAGCGGGGTTGCTCTGATCGATGCCGAAACCGGTCGCTCCGAAGTAAAGCACAGCAAGACACAAGTGCGGTTTCGAGCGCTGACCGATCGCGAGATTCACGCATACATTCGTACCAAAGAACCGATGGACAAGGCTGGTTCCTACGCCATTCAAGGTATAGGTGCAACCATGGTAGAAAGCATTACAGGCGACTATTTTACTGTAGTTGGCCTGCCTCTTTGTCTGACGGCCAACATGCTTTCCCGTTTCGGGATTTCCTTGTTGTAACGTAAGAAAACGCGGCAACGGCCACACAGCACTTGAAACGCCTTCATCGCCAGCCGTTACTCGCACAACCTTCCTATGGAAGCTGGAGGCGGTAAAAATTGGCGCAAAAAGAGTGTAACAAAATGCACATGAAAAACGTCCCTTACTATGACCGTCCAAGGGAAAGACTGCTTCGGGAGGGAGCGGCTTACCTTTCGGACACCGAGCTGATTGCCATTATGCTCCGTACGGGAAGAGAACAAGAGACGGTTTTTCAACTGGCGCAGCGCTTGTTGGCCACCTTCGGCGACATCGGCGAATTGGCCCAAGCCTCTCATGCTGAGCTGACAAGGATCAAGGGAGTAGGCACCGTCAAGGCGGTGGAATTGCAGGCTGCGTTCGAGCTGGGCAGAAGGGTTGCCCTTTCTTCCCCCGAAAAGCGCACAACGATTCGCTTGCCGCGTGACGTCGCCAAGCTGATGCTTCCGGAAATGAGGCACTTGACCCAAGAGCATTTTGTTTGCTTGTTTCTAAACACAAAAAATCACGTGATCGGAAAACAGACTATTTTTGTCGGGAGTCTCGACGCTTCGATCGTGCACCCCAGAGAAGTCTTCAAAGAAGCGATCAGGCGCAGCAGTGCTTCGGTCATCTGCTTGCATAATCATCCGAGCGGCGATCCTACACCCAGCAGGGAGGATATTGCCGTTACGCGGACACTGCAGGAGGCCGGTGAACTGATCGGCATTTCATTGCTCGATCATATCATCATCGGTGACGGCAGCTTTGTCAGCCTAAAGGAGCAGGGATATTTGTAATCCCCCTGTTTCGCTAATGACTTACAATACTTACTAGCATTTGGAACTTAGCGGAAGGAGTTTTTCTATGTTTGGTGGATTTTCTCGTGACATGGGGATTGACCTTGGCACTGCCAATACACTCGTTTATGCAAAAGGGAAAGGAATCGTCGTTCGTGAGCCGTCTGTCGTGGCGATCCGTACCGATACGAATACCATTGAGGCCGTCGGTAACGCGGCGAAAAACATGATCGGCCGTACACCGGGCAATATCGTCGCCGTTCGTCCGATGAAGGACGGTGTCATCGCCGATTTTGAAACAACCGCCACTATGATGCGATACTTTATTAATCAGGCGCAAAAGAACAAAGGGCTGTTCAGCCGCCGTCCAAATGTGATGGTGTGTGTTCCATCCGGGATCACAGCGGTTGAAAAGCGCGCTGTGGAAGATGCGACTACCCAAGCAGGTGCAAAAGCAGCATTCACGATCGAAGAACCTTTTGCCGCTGCCATCGGGGCTGATCTGCCTGTATGGGAGCCGACTGGCAGCATGGTTGTGGACATCGGCGGCGGTACGACTGAGGTTGCCATCATTTCGCTAGGCGGAATTGTCACTGCCCGCTCGATTCGTGTAGCAGGGGACGAGATGGACGAGGCGATCGTTCAATACATCAAACGGAAGTACAATCTGATGATTGGGGAGCGCAGCTCGGAGACACTGAAGCTGGAGATCGGTTCTGCCATTCCGCCGGAAGTAGTAGAGTCGGTAGAAATCCGCGGACGCGACCTCGTAACGGGATTGCCGAAGACGCTGAGCGTCAGCAGTACGGAGATCGCCGAAGCCCTGGCCGAGACGGTAGCGGCGATTGTGGAAGCTGTAAAAGTTACGTTGGAAAAAAGTCCGCCGGAGCTTGCTGCGGACATTATGGACAGAGGGATTGTACTGACCGGTGGCGGGGCCTTGCTCCGCAATTTGGATCGTCTTCTGAGCAAAGAAACCGGCATGCCGGTTCACGTTGCGGAAAACGCACTGGATTGTGTAGCGATCGGAACCGGCCGTGCGTTGGAGAACCTGCACTTGTTCAAGTCAAAGCACGGTATAACCTCTTCCCGACAAAAACGCGGTAGATAAACGGAGGTTGCGGCATGTCGTTTTTCGGGAATAAGCGACTGATCATTGTCCTTGTGGGCCTGGTTTTGCTCATTACGATCGTGGGTTTCACTTCCCGGGAACGGTCTAAACTCAGCTGGCCGGAAATGTTTTTGAAGGATACATTCAGCGTGGTGCAGGGCTTTTTTTATCGCCCTGCCCAGGCTGTTTCCGGCTTTTTTCAGGGAATTGGCGATGCGTATGATGTTTACGAGGAGAATCGTGTACTGAAAGCTGGTATGGACCAATACGCGAGAATGACAGCCGAATTGCACGACCTGCAAGCGGAAAATGAACGTTTGCGGTCCGCCCTGCAGGCGAAGGATAATCTGGTAAAATCATACGATCTCCGCTTCGCAGAGGTAGTGGCGCGAAATCCAGACACTTGGAACAATACGATTACGATTGACAAAGGATTAAAGCACGGAATCAAAAAAGATATGGCAGTGATGACAGCCAAAGGCTTGATCGGACGAGTACAGAGCGTAGCCAATTTCTCTTCGACAGTCGAGCTGTTGACCAGCTACGAGCGGCGAAACCACATATCTGCCTATATCCAGGTGAAGCTGCAGGCGGCCAACGGCACGACGTCCTATCAAACCGTAAGCGGCGTCATTGAAGAATACGATCCTCAGGAGCGTCTGTTGATCATGCGAAAAATTCCTTGGGGACAGAAAATTGAAGCAAAACAGCAGGTGGTGTCTTCCGGCCTGGGCGGGGTGATACCGCGAAATCTGCCGATCGGGTATATTGTCCGGGTAGAGCCGGATGATTACGGTTTGACGCAGACGGCCTACATCCAGCCCAGCGCAGACTTCTCCCAATTAAATGAAGTGATGGTGGTAGAACGGAGCTTTACCTTCACGCCTACAGGCGAATTGGTTCCCAACCAGCAGACACAGACACCACCCGCTCCGCCGGCTGCCGGGGGTGGACAATAATGTCTCGGTTATTGCTGACGTTGACGCTGCTGCTGTTGTTTGTTCTTGAGGGAACGGTTATACAGTTTGTGTCGCCTTCCGCATGGGGTCTGTCCTGGATGACAGTACCCCGATTTGCGCTTGTAGGTACCTTGCTCGTGTCCATGTTTCTGGGAAGGCGTGAGGGATTGTACTACGGCCTGGCCATCGGATTGCTCCACGATGTTCTTTATGGACAGGTTGTAGGACTGTACATGATGACGATGATGGTAGCCAGCTATTTCGCAGGGCTGATCGTCGTCTTGTTTCAGCGCGGCTTTGCGATGGTCTTCATCACATGCAGCCTGATCCTGTTTGGCCACGAATGGCTTTTGTACAGCACTCATCGGTTATTTGCGACTGCACCGCTGGATGTTCGCTGGATGTTAAATTGGCAAATCATACCGACAACGGTTCTCAATATCCTGTTTGGACTATTGATTTATCTCCCGATGAAGACCATCTGCAAGGCTGTCATCTCCAAACGGGAAGTGCCGCTGGAATAAATCATTGGTATGACGATTCACCCTGAGAGGAGGAGAAGGATCGTGGGTGAAACCCAGGAACAGAAATCGCATATTCCGGTACGGCTAAACATCTTGTTTATCATCGTGTTTCTGCTCTTTGCAGCTGTCATCCTCCGACTGGCCTACGTTCAGCTGGTTGAAGGGGAACAGTACCGGCACGAATTGGAGAAGTTCAGCATTCGAGAGCTGCCTATTCCTGCGCCCCGCGGTCGAATTCTGGATACGAACGGAGCCGTGCTCGTTTCCAATAAACCGGTATACACCGTTACGTATGTGGAAGAGGAAGGAAAGGACATTGATGAGGAACAGGTAGCCGACCGTTTGGCCCGAATCCTGACTGTAGACGCGGAAAAGATGGGCACGGATGAGGAATTGCTGAAAAAAACGATCGAGCTGAATTCCACATTGCCGGTTGCCTTCGGGCCGAAAGAAACGGAAGAGCTGATCAACAAGCTCATTCCCAAGCTTCAAAAGCTGCCAAAGGTAAGCGAAGTGGAAGGAATGTCCGATGTGGATCTGGTAAAAACAGCGCTTTACGTGGGCTTGCGCGTACGATCTCCGTTCACCGATCAGGAGCGGAAGACGGTTCAGAACGCGCTGAAAGCAAAGATGAGTGCTCCAGGACAGTCGTCCGCGTTTGACGGGATGTCGGATACGGAGCTATTGAAGAGCGCCATTGCTGCCAATGTACCGTTGAAGCTGACGCTGGACAAGGACGACCGCAGCGATCTGGTCAAAGAGACAAAATACCAGCTGGAGAAGCTGCCGTCTCCGGCAGAGCTGGGCACGAAATCCGACATGGATTTACTGCGGTATGCTTCGCTGTTTGGCCTGGAAATCAATTTGAAGCTGAATGACCAGCAACGCCAGTTTCAATGGCACAAGCTGTCTCTGTTGAAAGAGATGCGCTCGTCCCACCTGCCAAGCTACATTCCCCGCCGTGTAAAGGTAAATATCACGGACAACGAGCGGTTCAAGATTGAAGAAAGGCTGTCTGAACTGCCGGGAATCTCCGTCGTTCTCGAGCCGGTCCGGGAAATTTTCCGGGATCCCGACGGTACTGGCTTTGCTACGCATATTCTCGGCTACACCAACGCGATCAAGCCGGAACAGCTAAAGGAATACCAGGCACAGGGCTACAATCCATTCGACCGAGTAGGCGTGACGGGTCTGGAGAGCTACTACGAACGCTACTTGCGGGGAAAAGACGGCGTTGAAGAGGTGCACGTCAATAAAAATTCGGAAACCGTGGAGAGAAATCCCCGGCGTCCCGCAGAGCCCGGTGACGATCTCGTTCTGTCGCTGGACTGGCGTTTCCAAAGCAAGGTAGAGGCGATTTTGAAGGAAGAAGTAGAGGCATTCAAGAAAAAACCGAGCACGCCGAAGGAATTCAAGGATGCCCATGTGCTGGTGATGAATCCGAATACAGGCGAAGTGCTGGCGATGGCCAGCTATCCTGATTACGATTTGAACCTTTACTATGACCGGAAAGAGTTCAACAAGAGATACGCGACAGAAATTCTCCCGAATGAATCAAATCGCTTCATTTATGCAGCTTATCCCCCGGCTTCTACGTATAAGCCGCTGTCGGTGATGATTGCGCTGCAGGAAGGGCTGACCACGCCAACTGAATCGATTAACGACCGAGGCGGATTAAAGGTCGGAACGTCGTACAAGCGGAACTGGAAGCCGGGAGGCCATGGGATTGTCAACGCCCGGCGTGCCCTGCAAGTATCAAATAACACGTACATGTACGAAATGGCCATTCGTTTGGCCAATCGGGCGAAGACACACTGGTCCGAGCAATTCTCCATTCTCGATTACTACAATGCCCAATTTGGCTTGGGCGTGAAAACAGGAATCGATCTGCCGGGAGAGCGAAAGGGAGTGGAAAACTCCAACTTGTTCTACGGAAACCTTGCAGACGCCATGATCGGCCAGTACGACCTGTTCACGCCGATGCAAATCGGACAATACGTCTCAACTATTGCCAACGGCGGCTATCGGATGCGTCCTCATCTGGTAAAAGAAATCCGCAGCGGTACGACTGATCCGAAACAACCCGGCCAAACGCTGACTGTAATTGAGCCACAGGTTCTGAACCGGGTGGAAGTCGATCCCAAGTACATTAAAGTGGCGCAAGAAGGGATGCGAATGGTAACCCAGCCGGGAGGTACGGCTTATCGCACGTTTGCAGGCCTGCCGTTTACGGTCGCGGCCAAGACCGGTACCGCACAAACAGGCCAAAGAGCAGAAAACGCCGTTCTCGTCGGCTATGCACCTTATGAAAATCCCCAAGTCGTATTTGTCGTCGTTGCGCCAAACAGCTTGCGTGACGGGACTTCGAGTTCCGATGCTACCGGACCTGTTGCCCGTCGTTTGCTTGAAGCCTATAACGAGTTGAATCCAGGAGTTTTGACTCCGGCACCACCATCTGGAACTGCGACTACTACAACCGAGCGTTCACAAACAACGGCAACGGCAGCTACTGGATCCCAACAGTCTACCACCAGGTAGACGGGCTGCCGGGCTGCCGACCCGATTCGGCATTTTTTTCACGCAGAGCAGGAATCTTTTGTCATCATGGCGAATGGTATCGGTCGAGGTGAAACAGGTGACGACTGCAAAAAGCAAGGTCACGATCAAGGGGACAAAAGAGGGACTCGTTTTTTTCATGGACGATACCTGTTCCTTTGAAGAACTGCTGACCGACTTGCGTGAAAAAATAGAGCACAGCCATCAACAAATCCTGTCAGGCCCGCTTATTCGCGTTTCTCTCAAGCTGGGGAAGCGGTACTGCTCTCCTGAACAGCAGGAGCAGTTGACGGATATCATTCGGCAAAAAGGGAACCTTGTCATCCATACGATCGATGCGGATGTCATTAGCAAAGAAGAAGCGTTTGCCGAGCGCCTCAAATCAACGTTCTCCATTCAGGTGCATACGGTTCGCTCCGGACAGGTGCTGGAGTTTGAAGGAGACCTGCTGCTGTTGGGTGATGTCAATCCCGGTGGTACTGTTCGTGCTACCGGTAACATTTACATTCTGGGCAATCTTCGCGGCTATGTACACGCGGGATTCAAAGGAGATACACAGGCCATCATCGCCGCTGCGGTCATGGCTCCTACCCAACTGAGGATTGCGGATGTCATCAGCAAGCCGGGAGAAGAGTGGGCCAGTAGTTCGGGCGGCACCGAGTTCGCGTACCTGGAAGATGGGACGATGCTAGTAGCCAAGATGAACTATTTGCCCCGCATTCGTCCAGAGCTGGGAGAACGGAAACATTGAGACGACTAGGAGAGAATTTGCCGATTCGGGATACAGATGTGAAATGTGGTACTCGACGTAGTTGAAGGAGGAACGGATGTGGGTATTGGAATTGTCGTAACATCAGGAAAAGGCGGCGTGGGAAAGACGACCACCTCCGCCAATCTGGGAACGGCTCTTGCACTTTTGGGCCAAAAGGTATGCATGGTGGATACCGATATCGGGCTGCGCAACCTGGATGTGGTGATGGGTCTGGAGAACCGGATCATTTACGACTTGGTTGATGTCGCGGAAGGGTCCTGCCGTTTGCAGCAAGCCTTGATCAAAGACAAACGGTTCGAAAATCTGTCCTTGCTGCCGGCTGCACAGACAAAAGACAAATCGGCAGTTTCCCCCGAGCAGATGGAAGAAATTGTAACCCAGCTGAAGCGTGAATTCGATTATGTGGTCATTGATTGTCCGGCAGGCATTGAACAGGGCTTCCGCAATGCGGTCGCCGGGGCTGACCAGGCGATTGTGGTTACCACTCCGGAAAAAGCCGCTGTACGCGATGCGGACCGTATTATTGGGCTTTTGGAGCGGGAAAAAATGGGGATGCCCAAGCTGGTCATCAATCGCGTGCGCCCTCATTTGGTGAAAAATGGCGATATGCTGGATGTGGAAGATATTCTGGATTTGCTAGCCATTGACTTGGTGGGCGTTGTGCCAGATGATGATCATGTCATCAAATCTGCCAACCAAGGTGAGCCGGCGGTTATGAATCATGAGTCGCGTGCTGCCATTGCCTACCGCAACATTGCTCGCCGCCTGCTGGGTGAAGCGGTTCCATTGCAGCCTTTGGAACAAAAAGCAGGGGTGTTTCAAAAAGTCCGGAAATTCTTTGGTTTTAAATAAACCGATGATGGCACATAGATAAAGAACAGGAGCACTCCTGTTCTTTCCTTTCGTCTACACATCATGAACAGAGGCAAAAGCCCCGTCTGTTGACAGGGGAGAAAGGTTTTCTAGGAGGATAACCATGGACCTGGAAAAACGACATTTAAAACAGATAGACTGGGCTATTCTCGTCATTTTGCTTGGCTTGTGCGCATTCAGCTACATCGGGATCAGCGGGTCCGCCAAGGGCGTGGATGCTGCCATGAAACAAGTGCTTTGGTACTCGATCGGCTTTGTTGTCCTCGCCGTTACACTGCTGTTCGATTATCGGCTGTATCATTCTTTGGCATACGTTTTTTATGCGATCGGAATTATTCTGCTGATTGGTGTCTTTGAGACGAAGCCGATCAACAATGCGACCAGCTGGTACAATTTGGGGGTCATCCTATTTCAGCCTTCCGAACCGATGAAATTATTTACGATTCTCGCGGTGGCCAGGCTTTTGGCCAAACATGCGGAAGACAACAATCGGTTCTATTACTTTTATCAGCTCATTCCCGTAGGCTTGATCGTGGCCGTACCTTTGCTGCTCATTCTCGTGCAGCCTGACCTCGGAAGTGCGCTTGTCTACTGCGGAATTCTGGTCACCATGCTGATCGTAGGCGGAATCCGGCTCAAGCACGTCCTGTACTTGGGTACGCTGGTCGTCAGCTTTTTCGGAGCGATGGCGCTTATTTATATGTACAAGCAGCCGCTTTTCTTCAAGATCATCAAGCCATACCAGTGGGACAGGATCGTCTTTTGGCTGGATCCCGATCTGGAAGCGATGGGAAAAGGCTTTCAACTGAAACAGTCATTGATTGCCATCGGTTCCGGTCAATTGCTGGGCAAGGGAGTAAACACGCCGACGCAGGCAAGCTTCGGCTGGGTGCCAGTAGGGGAAAGCGACTTTATTTTCACCGTCATCGCCGAGAAGCTGGGCTTTGTCGGAGCGGGTCTGCTGATGATCCTGTTCTTTTTCCTGATTTACCGGATGATCCGGATCGCCATGGAGGCCAAAGATCCGTTTGGTTCGTACGTCGTCGCGGGCGTTGTAGGCATGCTTACCTTTCAGGTCTTTGAAAACATCGGAATGACGATTCAGCTTATGCCGATTACCGGTCTTCCGTTGCCATTTATCAGCTACGGAGGGAGCTCACTGCTCACGAATTTTCTGATTATGGGAGTCGTGCTCAATATCGGGATGCGCAAAGACAAGCTCAGATTTGATTAAAAAGAGTTGTTCACACACATTTCAAAATGCGTGACAATTTCATCCGAATGTGATACACTCAACCTAAGTTAACCATTTTTACTAGCTGTAGTGATTTGATGGATTGGTTGTGGGTCGTACCTTCGAAGAGAAGACACCACCATGTGGTCAAATCTCGCCAGGGTATGACTTTTTTCCATACTGAAGAAAACTTCTCTGTAAAAACAGGTTAACGGTACACTTTCTCGCCTCATGGGCGCAATGTTTAGGGAGGTTTGTTTCATGCAACAAGGTATCGTAAAATGGTTCAACGCGGAGAAAGGATACGGCTTCATCCAAGTAGAAGGCGGAGATGACGTATTCGTACACTACAGCGCAATCCAGACAGAAGGCTTCAAAACCCTGGAAGAAGGCCAAAAAGTAGAATTCGAAATCGTTCAAGGTAGCCGTGGTCCTCAAGCTGCCAACGTTGCAAAACTGTAAATATTGGCAGATACGAAAAGCAGTCTCTCGTTTGAGGGACTGCTTTTTTGCATGTATATGGACCCTCTGAAGCCTGCGAATATTGCCAGGAGACAAGTCATAAGATGTACCAAAGCTTGGCCTTCGGAGGGATGTACATGTTCGATAAAGTAGATGGTGTGAAAGAGAGAAGACGAGAGCGGGTAGAACGGATTCGCACCCAATCAAGAGACAGCTTCGCCCCGTTTGTGGATGACTGGAAGGACCCGATCGAGACGGATTCCGATTTGTTTCCGACGTCATCCCGCGGAGAAAAAGGAAGCTTTCCCTCGCTGCCGCCACAAGAAAAATGGAGCATGCAGATTGTTGCGTCCCTGCTGTTGATTGGTCTGGCCTATGTTTTGTTTCAATCATCGCTGCTGCCATCTTCCTGGAAAAACCAAGCGCGCGAAGTCATGACGCGCGATTTTAATTTTTCCGGTGTGGCGGGTTGGTACGAGGCCCGGTTTGGCTCCCTGCCGACCCTTTTGCCGTCGTTATCCGGTACAAAAGCCGTTCCCGCAAGCACGCCGCAGACCTTGAACGTCTGGAAATGGTCAGCGGACTGGAGAGTGGCTAAGCCCTTCGACCCGAAAAGCACAAAGGTCATCCTGAGCACCGAAGGGGACGGGAATGTTGTGATGGGAGAGACAGGCTGGGTGACTTTCATCGGCGACAAGCCTGGGTACGGAAAGACAGTGGTTGTTCGGTTGGCGAAGGGGAGGGAGCTTTGGTTTGGCAACATGGAGACGGTCCAGGTAGCGGTCGACGATTTTCTCGGGGCAGGGCAGGTGGTGGGTGTCCCGAGAGCGGTCAATGAAACAGTACGGCATCTGTACGTAGGACTGCAGGTGCAGGAGCAACCGAGCAACCCGCTGGAAGTGATCACCTTTGAATGATTGGCGCCTCTTTGGCATCCGTATTCGCATCCATCTGCTCTTTTGGTTCGTGATCGGCCTTTCAGTGGTCATGGGCTTGTTCACAGAAGTACTCTCTTTATTTATCATTGTCTGCATTCATGAGATGGGACATGTGGCTGTTGCCAGAGAGCTGGGATGGAGGGTTACGGAGGTGCAGTTGCTGCCGTTTGGCGGCGTGGCAACGATGGAAGAGGCGTATGCGACCGATCCCTTGGATGAAATCGTTGTGGCTCTTGCCGGCCCTTTTCTCAATGTCGTTATGATGGCGTTTTCTTGGGGCTGTTGGACACTGGGCCTATGGACAGAGGAGTGGGCCCGCTTTTTTCTGACGAGCAATCTGATCATCGCCGGCTTTAACCTCTTGCCGATCTGGCCTTTGGACGGAGGACGGATACTCCAGGCATTGCTATGCTGGTATCTTCCGTACCGGAAAGCGGCAGTTTCCTCAATAGCGGCAAGCACATTGCTTGCTGCCTTCATGCTGGGAATGGCCAGCCTCTCGCTGCAACTGAATGTTGCCATTGTCGCGGTCTATCTTCTGGCCATCAACATTCAGACATTTTTGCGCTTCCCCTATCAGTTCATCCGTTTCTTGATGGAGAAATACGTCCGCTCTGCAGAAGAGCAGGCTGTGCGTGCTTTGACAGTACCCCCGACCGCGACAGTAATCGAGGTATCCTACTTGTTATGCCGCGGCTATACCCATCTGGTCTACGTCAAAGGGACGGGGCTGTTGCCGGAGCAGCAGCTACTGCATGCGATGCTGTTTGAAAAGAAGCACGACACAGCTGTTGGCAAGCTGCTTTGAGCAAGCGGGCGTTTCTGCCGTCTGATCAGTCTTCTGCACGCCATTCCATCAGCCAGCAATTGCGTTTTTTCCCCTCGTGCCATTCATGCCGGGGAAGCAGCTTCACCTTGCGAAATCCGCACTTCTCGTAGCAGCGGATGGCTCGCCTGTTCCATGCTTGCGGGTCCATGATCACCCGGGTAGCATGCTTTTCCGTGCTGAGCGCTTGCACTACGCTTGAGACGAGACGGCTTCCAAGTCCCTTGTTCCAATACACCGGCTCGCCAATAAACTGGTCCATGCCGTAGATGGCTTCATCGGGGGAGTACCCGTATGCCAGCTTGTCCTGGCTATCGACGGGGTAGTATTGTACGTAGCCGATTGGCTCCTCTCCGAAAAGTACAAGAAAACGGCTGACACCTTCATCGTCTTCCGGAAAAAAATTCGCACGGATCATCGCGTCGTCATGTGGCCGATCCCGCCCTTCATAATAAGTCAGCACACGCTCGTCATTCAGCCACACGCGCAAGTGAACGGCATCTTCCGGGGCAAGCTTGCGAATGCCCAGCTGCCTCTCTTCTCTCATCAGGGGCCCTCCTATTTTGCTGAATGTGATACCATCCTGGACGATCCTCCTTCCCTTTTCATTCCCGCGCAGCTATGCTAGATTACTTCTGAAGGAGCTGTCTTGGACGGATCATGAAAGATTACTCGATCGCTGCATGATTATCCTGCCGGCAAGCCGGAAAGTGTTTTGCTCAAAATGAGCAGGCCGGACGGGGGAATAATCAAGGGCATCGGCAAGGAGGCAGTCTGTTGAAAAGCGCGGGGATCAGTAATGCTGGTGGACAGCTGCGCATAGCGCTCATGAACAAGGGCAAGCTGGTGGAATGGCGAACCCAGGCGGAAGCGAGCGAGGCGCTGTCAGGGGATATTTATTACGGAAAAGTGGCCAAGGTAGTGCCGGGCATTCAATCGGCATTTATCGATATCGGGTATGATCAACAAGCGTTTTTGTATGTGGACGAAGCAGCTCCGATCTCTGGCAAAAAAGCAGGGCGTTCCATTAGTGCCTATGTGCGTGAAGGCGAGTCTCTGCTCGTTCAGGTGATCAAGGAAGGGACGGAAACGAAAGCTCCCCGAGTGACAGCGCGGGTCAGCCTGCAGGGGCGGCTGCTCGTCTATTTGCCGGCGGAAGGACTGGGCGCGGGTGAGGAGCCGGTGTCCGTTTCCCGCAAAATCAGGAACGAACACGCACGGGAGCGGTTGACCACGCTCATGTCCTCGCTTTTGGAAAAGGGGGAGGGCGTGATTGTCCGTACCGAAGCGGCCGAAGCGGATGAAGAGCAGCTCAGGCGGGAATGGGCGTATTTGCGCGGCCGTTGGCGGGACGCTTGGCAAGCGGTGCAAGGCAAGAAGGCCCCGTGCCGTTTATTGCTGGACGACAGTCTCATCGAAGCGGCGCTGCGGGACTTTTTGGCCGATGGCGCAGAGGAAGTGATTGTTGAGGACGCGGCTCTTTTTCGCAAGGTTGGCAAGCTGATGGAAGCCATGTTCCCTGAAGAGCTGCCAAAGCTTCGCTGGCATCGGCAAAAGGAGCCGCTGTTTGCGCAGTGGGGTGTCAGAGAGCAGCTCGCTCTAGCGCTTCAAAGGCAAGTGCCTCTCGCAGGCGGCGGCAATATCGTGATCGACCGGACCGAAGCGCTGACCGTGATTGATGTCAATACCGGAGCTTTTTCGGGCAGAGGCGGACAGCAGCGCGAACAGGCAGTCACCGCGGCGAATCTGGAAGCGGCCGATGAGATTGCCCGCCAGCTTCGCTTGCGGGACATCGGAGGAATGATCATCGTTGATTTTATCAACATGCGCGAGGAAAAAAACCGGGAGCGCGTTTTCAAGGCTTTGGAGAGTGCACTAAAAGCCGATCCGGTACCGGTGTCCGTGCTGGGCATGACGTCCCTCGGTCTGGTGGAGATGACGAGAAAGCGGACGAGAGCAAGTCTGGCTGAACGTTTGACAGAGCCGTGTCCGTGCTGTGAAGGCGGCGGACGCATGCTGAAAATAGAGGAGTGCTTCCGATACCTCAGGGAAGATCTTGAAGCTCTGGCCAAAGTCCAGGATGCGGAGGCTGCTCTCGTGGAGCTGTCCGATCGGCTGTTTGAATACTGGCAGAATGGACAGGCAGACGGATCGGCATGGCCGGTCACTCTGTACGTCCGCAAGGCAGAAGAGCTGTCGGGCGGGCGCTATCGGATTTTATATGCCGGAAGTCGGCAAGAAGCGGAGCGGCTCTGGCTTTCTCATGCGAAAAATTCTTGACTGGGCGAATCACCATATGGTATCCTAGTGGTTGTCATACAGTTATGCCTCGGCATACTGTAACCGCTCGGATCAGGTTCTCAAGTCGCCCTTCGCGGCGCACCTGCACAGGCGAGTCTGAGTATAGGAGGTGCACACAATGTACGCTATTATCGAAACCGGTGGAAAACAGTACAAAGTAGAAGAAGGAGCAGTTCTCTTCATCGAGAAACTGGCTGCTACTGAAGGTGACGTAGTTACTTTCGACAAAGTACTGTTTGTAAGCAAAGACGGCAAGGTTACAGCAGGAGCTCCTACTGTAGCTGGCGCAACGGTAACTGGTAAAGTAGAAAAACACGGTAAAGGCCAAAAAATTATCGTGTACAAATACAAATCCAAGAAAAACTACCGTCGCAAGCAAGGTCACCGTCAACCGTTCACCAAAGTTGTGATCGAAAAGATCAACGCGTAAGTGATCGGCCATGATTGAAGTGATCGTGAATCGAGCGCCGTACGGGATTAAAGAGGTGTGCATTTCCGGACATGCCAATGCGGCTGCCTATGGCTCGGACATTGTATGTTCTGCTGTATCAGCGATCAGTTTTGGCATTTTGAATGCAATTCACCCTCTGCTCGGCATCGTTCCTCAAGTTTCGCAGGCTCCAAAAGACGGCGGGTTTCTCCGCTGGAGCATTTCATCCTTGGAGGATGCAGAGCTCCACGAGAAACAGCAGCTACTGGCGGAGAGCATGGTCATATCCTTGCTGGCGGTTGCGGAGCAGTACGGATCATACGTTTCGGTACAAGATGACAAATGGCAAGGAGGTGCCTCACAATGAAAATGCTGTTTACTGTAGACCTTCAGTTCTTCGCCTCCAAAAAAGGGGTAGGTTCTACCAAGAACGGTCGCGATTCCATCTCCAAGCGCCTTGGCGTGAAACGCGGCGATGGTCAATTCGTAAAAGCCGGTAACATCCTCGTTCGCCAACGTGGTACGAAAATTTACCCAGGTGAAAACGTGATGAAAGGCGGCGACGATACTCTGTTTGCAACAGCAGACGGTGTTGTTCGCTTCAAGCGTCTGGGCCGCGATCGCAAACAAGTGGTGATCGAGCCGGTCGCTTCCCAAGCGTAAATACGGAAACGAAAAACCCAGCCTTGTTGCTGGGTTTTCTTTATGTCTACGTTTTCATGTGTTACAATAGGTACAAGAAAGAAATTCTTATCGGTTTGGGTGGGAAAAATGATAGACGAGCGGAAGCTGTTTACAGAGCAAACAGACGAACTGCTGACCGTATTAAATCGGCAGCGTCATGACTGGCTGAATCATGTTCAGGTACTGCTTGGCTATCTGCGTTTGGGCCGCCCTGAGGAAGGGGAAGCATACCTGAAGCGCGTCTCTGAACTCGCGATGCAGGAAAGTATGCTGGCCCGGCTAAACAGCTCGATGTTGTCCGTCTTCTTCTTGACCTTTAACGCGCTGAACAAAGACATGCTCATGGAAGTGGACGTGTGCAGCCATGTAGATTTGGCGTTGACGGTCCTGGATGAAAAGGCTTTGTTTGACACGGTGTCAGGTATTGTATGTACAGTGAATAAGCATTTGGAAAAAAATATGTTCGAACCAGCCAGCATGCAAATATCCTTGTTTAAAGGCGAGCGGGGGATTCACTTCCGGTTCGATCTGGCAGGGAAAATTCGTGCATCCGGAATGGTCGAACTGGAAAAACTGGTACGTGAAGGAATGCAGGGCCCGGTGATCGTCACCGAATGGATACATACAGATGAGGATTGGATACTGGAGCTGGTAGTTCCGGTTGCGGAAGGATAGAGGTGACATCATGTTTGTCGATCAAGCGAAAGTGTTTGTAAAAGGGGGGGACGGTGGAAACGGAGCCGTCTCTTTCCGCCGGGAAAAATACGTGCCGCTCGGCGGACCGGCTGGCGGTGATGGAGGGCGTGGCGGTGACGTCGTCTTTGTCGTTGACGAAGGACTGCGTACACTGGTCGATTTCAAATACCAGCGGCATTTCAAGGCGCCGCGCGGCGAGCATGGCCGCAACAAGGCGCAGCATGGAGCTGGTGCCGAGGATTTGATCGTCCGTGTACCCCCGGGAACAACGGTGGTGGACGATGATACGGGAGAGGTCATTGCGGATCTGGTGGAGCACGGCCAAAGGGCTGTAATCGCCAAAGGAGGACGTGGAGGCCGCGGAAACATGCGTTTTTCTACGCCAGCCAATCCGGCACCGCATATCTCCGAAAACGGCGAACCGGGACAGGAACGCTACATTACGCTGGAACTAAAGGTAATGGCCGATGTCGGGCTGGTTGGGTACCCTTCTGTAGGGAAATCCACCCTGCTTTCTTCTGTGACGGCAGCGAAACCGAAAATTGCCGAATATCACTTCACGACCATTACGCCCAATTTGGGTGTCGTGGACTTGGGTGAACGCAGCTTTGTCATGGCCGATTTGCCCGGTCTGATTGAAGGAGCCCACCAGGGTGTGGGACTAGGCCATCAATTCCTGCGGCATGTCGAGCGTACCCGATTGATCGTTCATGTCATTGACATGGCCGGAGTGGACGGCAGGGACCCTTATGAGGATTACATTCAGATCAACAAGGAATTAAAGCTGTACAACCTGCGGCTGGAAGAGCGTCATCAGATCGTCGCAGCGAACAAGATGGATTTGCCAGAGGCAAAGGAAAACCTGAAGCGCTTCAAGGAAAAACTTCCTGATGTGACAGTTTTCGAAATCTCGGCAGCCACTCGTCAAGGCGTTCGGGAATTGATGTACGCCGTGGCGGACTTGCTGGATACGCTGCCGGACAAGCTGACAGTCGAAGAGGTGGCAGAGGTCGAGGAGCGCGTCGTATTTCGTGCCGAGAAAGAACCTGATCCATTCTTCATTACCAAGGAAGAAGACGTATTTGTGGTCAGTGGAGAGAAAATCGAAAAGCTGGTGCGCATGACGAACCTGAACAGCTATGATTCGGTCCAGCGTTTTGCCCGCATGATGCGGAATATGGGTGTTGATGACGCTTTGCGCAAGCATGGGGCGCGGGATAAAGATACCGTTCGGATCGGAGATTTTGAGTTTGAATTCGTGGAGTGATGAATGGTATGGCTGACGTAGTTTCCCTGGCGTCTTTTCTCGCTGACAATCGATTGCATCGCGGTGCCGTCCTGCAGATGATCCTTGCCAAGCAGCCGCAAGGGTCTCTGACAGTGATGGTCGAGCACGTTCAAGCAGGATACCTTATTGTGTCTTATTCGCAGGAAAAAGAGCAGCGCCCGCCGCTTGTCGGCTCCCGGGTTCGACTGCGCTGGGAAACAGATGCGACCGTTACTTCGCTGGATCTGGAAGTCATTCAGGAAGAGACAATCTGGCCGGTGAAAATGGCTCGACTGCTTCCGGTCGGGATTGAAATTTCCACAAAAGGTGAATTGAAATTACTCCAGCCCAACGTTACGGTAAAGATTCCGTATAAAGTAATGGGGGCCCGCCCTATCGAAGAGAAGGCAGAAGGGGTTCTGCTATACTTCTCACCTACCAGGCTCGTCATGAGTACGGAAGGATATGTCGCGGTCGGGGAGTTTCTGCACCTCTCCTTTGAGATCCCCTCGGTCAAGCAGGAGCTGGTGGCGATGGCCAAAGTCGTGGAAAAAACGTTTCAAGATGGAAAAGCCGTCGTGAAGCTGATCTTTACCGATATCGATGAAAAATACCACAAGGTCATTCGCGATTACTATCACCAACTGGCACAAACCGCTTCCTCCTGAGGAGCGGTATTTTTTTGAGCCGAAACCAAAGGGAATTACGCGTATAGCGGTCCTTTGTACATTTAGCCGCAGAGTCTTGCAAACCGTCATAGTGAAGAGAAAAGTATGCCCGGGACAAGGGCATACTTTTTTTGCGTTTAGATGATTTCGCTCAAGCGCTGTCTGTACTATCCATTGCCGCTCGGATCTTCTGTAATATGCGGCGATTGCGCCATCTTTTTCCCACGGAGGTTATCCCCGAATTGATCCAAGGAGCTTGGCTTGCCAGCGGGGTGGTTATTGCGACGTTCCGACTTGTCCGTTTTGCCTCGTCCTGCCATCCTGCTTCACCTCGCTTCGTACGTGATCCGTTTTAGTCTGCGCCAAGGGGCTAGTCTGCATGTACCTGTGAACCCGAGAACCGCTGGAATGAGAAAAATGTCGGATAAGGATTGTCAGATCAAAAGATATGGGCTATAATGTCCTCTATGTAAAAACAACTGTTTTTCTCAGGAGGACATAGCAAGTGAAGCGGGAAGAAAAGTTCTATCTGATACGGTCGGACATCCTGCCCGAGTCAATCGCCAAGACGATTGAAGCGAAAAAATTGCTGGATTCTGGCGAAGTCGATACGGTCAATGAGGCAGTAGAACGGGTCGGACTGAGCCGGAGCGCCTTTTACAAGTACAAGGACAGTATTTTTCCGTTCAACGCGATGATGAGTGAAAAAATTATGACGATCACCTTCGCGTTGGAGCACCGATCCGGCTTATTGTCAAAAGTCCTGCAATTCGTCGCAGACTTGGGCGGCAATGTACTGACGATTAACCAAACGATTCCGCTGCAGGGAATTGCCAATATCACCTTGTCCGTCGATATGGCGAACCTGAAGGTGCCGAGCACAGAGTTTCTGGAAGGGTTGCAAGAGATAAACGGCGTGCGAAGAGCGATGATTGTAGGTCGCGGATAAGTCGCCGAATTTGGGAGGAGTTCACATGGAGAAGCAAACGGTACGCGTAGGATTGATGGGGTTTGGAACGGTTGGAACAGGGGTAGTCCGGATTATTCAAGCCCACCAGGAGGATCTGCAAAAGCAGACTGGGCTTGGCATTGAAATCAGCAAAATTCTCGTGCAGAATGCGGAAAAATCCCGCAGCATCCCTTCGATGGAAAAAATCGTTACCACCGATGTTCACGATATATTGGATGACGAAGGCATTGATGTCGTGGTGGAAGTCATTGGCGGCATCTCGCAGGCTAAAGATTACATATTGGCTGCATTGGATCGTGGCAAGCACGTGGTCACGGCCAATAAGGATTTGATGGCGCTGCACGGAGGGGAAATCCTGCAAAAGGCTGAGGAAAAAGGCTGTGATGTCTTTTACGAAGCAAGCGTCGCGGGCGGCATTCCAATCTTGCGCGCATTGGTGGAAGGCTTCTCATCCGACCGAATTACCAAAATGATGGGAATTGTAAATGGAACGACGAATTACATCCTGAGCAAAATGAGCCAGGAAGGGGCCGATTACGCGGAAGTGCTCAAGGAGGCCCAAGCTTTGGGCTATGCGGAAGCAGACCCCACCTCCGATGTGGAAGGCTTTGACGCCGCCCGTAAAATGGCGATTTTGGCAACGCTCGGCTTCCGCGTTCCGATGAAGCTCGAAGACGTAGATGTAAAAGGGATCAGCCGCGTATCCAAAGAGGACATCGCCTACGGAAAAAAACTCGGCTACGAGGTGAAATTGCTCGGTTTGGCCCGTCGCGACGGAGAAGCCATCGAAGTAAGCGTACAGCCTACCATGGTGGCCAAAAGTCATCCGCTGGCATCGGTAAACGGTGTGTTCAACGCGGTTTACGTGCACGGGGAAGCGGTAGGCGAGACGATGTTTTACGGACCGGGTGCAGGCGAGCTGCCGACGGCAACAGCGGTAGTTTCCGACCTCGTGACAGTGGTGAAGAACATGAAGCTCGGCGTAAACGGCCGCGGCATGGTAGCTCCATACAAGGAGAAAATCCTGAAGGAAGACAGTCAAAAGCTGTCCAAGTACTTCCTCCGCATGGTAGTGGCAGACAAGCGGGGTGTACTTGCTCAGATCACACAGCTTTTAGCGGAGAAAAATATATCTCTCGAGCAAGTCGTTCAGCAGCCGTACAACAACGGTCAGCAGGCTGAAATCATCCTGGTGACTCACTCGGCGGCCAAAGGCGACATGGACGCGGTACTCACCTACATGGAAGAAATGGACATCGTTCATGAAATCAAAAGCTGCTACCGGGTAGAGGGAGGAGAATAAACATGGACCAGGCACCATCACCGAACATGATCAAACGGCACACCGGCATCCTGGAGAGGTACCGCAGCTTTTTGCCAGTGACGGAAAACACCCCGCTGATCAGTCTTCACGAGGGAAGCACGCCGCTCATTCATGCACCGAACCTGAGCGAGAGACTGGCCGTTGAGCTTCACTTTAAGTATGAAGGTCTCAATCCTACAGGCTCATTCAAGGATCGGGGCATGGTCATGGCAGTAGCCAAGGCTGTAGAAGAAGGCAGCCGCACCATCATGTGTGCTTCCACGGGAAATACGTCTGCCGCTGCCGCTGCTTATGCAGCCCGCGCTGGACTTCGCTGCATCGTATTGATACCAAATGGCAATATCGCCCTCGGAAAGCTGGCTCAGGCCATCGCGTATGGGGCGGAGGTTATCGCGATCGACGGCAACTTTGACGAAGCTCTGCAAATCGTCCGCGAAATTACCGCGTCAGAGCCGATTACGCTGGTGAACTCCGTCAATCCGTACCGGATCGAAGGACAAAAAACCGCGGCGTTTGAAATATGCGACGCGTTGGGAAAAGCGCCGGACATTCTCGCTATCCCTGTCGGGAATGCAGGAAATATAACCGCCTACTGGAAAGGCTTCAAAGAATATCGTGATTTCGGCTTGATCGACAGCCTGCCAAACATGTACGGTTTTCAAGCGGCCGGAGCGGCTCCGCTCGTACTGGGGGAAACCGTATCCAATCCGGAAACCATCGCTACGGCCATCCGTATCGGCAACCCGGCGAGCAAGGAAGGAGCGCTGCAGGCCGTTTCCGAGTCAAACGGTCTGGTGGACAGCGTGACGGACGACGAGATTCTGGAAGCGTACCAAATGCTGGCCAAGCATGAAGGCATCTTTTGCGAACCGGCTTCGGCTGCGTCGCTCGCGGGTATCATCAAGCTGCGCAGGCAAGGGAAGCTGTCGGATGGCGCACAGATTGCCTGTGTCTTGACCGGAAACGGTTTGAAGGATCCCAACATTGCTTTGAAGCTGGTCGGCGAAGAGCCCCGGTCGATCCCGGCCACCCGTGAAGCGGTGATGTCGTTCATTGCCGAGAAAGCAGGGATGGCATGATGGAAAGTCGTTCGCAAGTTCGGGTGAATGTACCCGCGAGTACGGCCAATATGGGCCCAGGCTTTGATACGATCGGCATGGCCTTTCAATTGTACTCCTCGGTGGAAATGGCGGTAGCCGAAACGACCGCAATCGAACTGATCGGACCTGAAATGCAAGGGCTGCCTGCCGACAAGAGCAATCTGCTGTATGAAGTAGCTGCCGGGCTGTTTCGCGAAGCAGGACAGTCCGCCCCGGAGCTGTATATCCGGGCCGCGAGCGATGCTCCGTTGACCAGGGGCTTAGGGAGCAGTGCGGCAGCCATCGCTGGTGCACTGGTGGCTGCCAATCACCTTTTAGGCGAGCCGTATACGCGTGACGAGCTGTTCCGGATGGGGACTTTGCTGGAGGGACACCCGGACAATATAGGGGCGTCTTTGTTTGGCGGAGTGGTAGTTGCTACCATGCCTGAAGAGAAGCATCAAGCCATTCCGTATGTTCGTCTCGATCCGCCCGACGAGCTCAAAACGTTGGCGATCATCCCGGATTTTCCGCTCTCCACGGAAAAAGCGCGAAATGTCCTACCCCAGATGTACAGCAAGCAGGATGTCATATATAATGTTGGTCATAGCAGTTTGCTTGTGGCCGCATTGGCGCAAGGCAGACTTGACCTGTTGAGCCAGGCGATGAAGGATCGGATGCATCAGCCGTATCGCGCCGAACTGGTACCCGGCTTGTCTGAAATACTGGAAGGAGCGGCTGAAAGCGGTGCTCTGGGTGCTACTCTTAGCGGTGCCGGCCCCACTATCCTCTGCTTTTATCAAACAGAGGAGGATTTGCACAACCTCAGCGGATTTATAGAATCTGTCATGAGCAAACATGGCGTTTCTTATCGAGCGATGCAGCTGAAACCGGATAAGCATGGCGCACAGGTGGTATTCGAAGAGAGATAAATACGGATAGGAGTACTGCCATGGAGAAGAAACTTGCTTTTCTTGGGCCGCACGGAACCTTCAGCGAGGAAGCCGCGTTGGCATTGACCGCCGGGCTGCAGATTCAACGTCTGCCGTATCCAAGCATTATTGACGTGATCGTCGCTGTTGACAAAGGCGAAGTCGACTACGGTGTCGTTCCGATTGAAAACACGATTGAGGGCACCGTGAATACAGCATTGGACTGGTTGATTCACGAAGTGGACCTGCCGATCATGGGGGAGCTGGCGCTGCCTATTTCCCAGCATCTATTGGTAGCCAAGCGGGAAGAGCAGCTGGAATTGTCCGCAATTGAACGAATATTGTCACACCCGCATGCGATCGCCCAATGCCATAATTTTATTCGGGAGCATCTGCCCCAGGCTGTGATCGAGTATACGAACAGCACGGCAAAAGCTGCGCAGACTGTCAGTGAGCATCCGGAAGAGCCATGGGCTGCGATTGGAACCCGTTTAAATCCGGAAATTTACCCACTTTCTTTCGCGTGGCAGGAGATTCAAGACTATTCCAACAACTATACCCGATTCCTGCTCATCGGCAAAGAGCCGTTGGATCTGCCCTCCTCCTCCAAAGAGAAGACTACCATCCTGGTGACACTGCCAGAGGATTTTCCCGGAGCGCTTTATCAGGTTTTGGCTGCCTTTGCGTGGCGCAAGATCAACTTGTCAAAGATTGAATCGCGTCCGACGAAAAAAGGGTTGGGCAGCTACTATTTTGTAATCGATATCGAACAAAAAATGGATGATGTGCTGCTGCCTGGAGCCTTTGCAGAAATTGAGGCGCTGGGCTGTCAAGTCAGACAGCTTGGCACGTATCCGTTTTACATGTACAAAGCCACCTGAGCAGGTGGCTTTTTTATTGTCCAAAAACCGGGTGACAAAGATGGGCGTCAACCCTTTTTTAACCGGGTGAGCAAAACGCCCATGGGTGCATACCATGGTAGGGAGTTTCCGAGAAGGAGGAGAAACAGTGAGAATCCATGTAGTTCAAAAAGGCGATACCATGTGGAAAATCGCAAAAAAATATGGAGTGGACTTTAAAGAACTGCTTCGCCTGAACAGTCAAATTAAAAATCCCGATCTCATCTACCCCGGCTTGAGGGTTAAAATTCCGTCAATGGGGATTCCAGTCCGTCCGCAGCAAAGCAGACCATTTTCATCAAGTGAATCTCCTCAGGCAAGTGAAAGTCAAATCTTTGGGGAAACGGAATCTCCCCGGGTAAAAGAGCGCCCGATCCAGCAGCCAGCCGAATCTCCCCTGGTAAAGGAACGGCCAATCCAAGAGCAAAAGGAGGCTCCGCTGCCGCAGCCGGAACCACAGCCAGCACCGCAGCCAGCACCACAGCCAGCACCGCAGCCAGCACCGCAGCCAGCGCCGCAACCAGCGCCGCAACCAGCACCGCAGCCGGTGCCGGAAGTGCCGGAGCGGATTGAGACACGCCCGATGGAGCCCTCGGAGGAAGAGCCGGAGATGGAAGAGGATATACCTGAGGACATTGATATTGAATCGGAAGAAGACTTTGACAGGGAAGAAAGCATGGAGATCGAATCCGAGATCGAAACACCTCAGGCACTCCCCTTTATCCCAGATAATAATATGCCACCTGCCCTCCCGCCACTGCCGCCTGCACAGCCTCGTCCGCCGCAGCGAGTCTCACCATTGGCCGAAGCTCCTGTCCTTCCACGTCCGATCATGCCGCCTACGCCGAAAAAGACCAGTCCACTGCCAACACCTAGGCCGAAGACGCAGGTAAGCCCGCTGCAGCAGCCCGAGCCGAAGACACAAGTGAGTCCGCTGCAGCAGCCGGAGCCGAAGACACAAGTGAGTCCGCTGCAACCGCCGCTGCCGAGGACACAAGCAAGTCCATTGCAGCCGCCGCTGCCGAAGACACAGGTAAGACCAGTGCAGCCGCCAATGCCGAGGACACAAGTCAGCCCGCTGCAGCCGACCGTGCCGCCGACACTAAAAGGCCAACAGCAGCCGTTCCGTCCCACTCCAAGAAGACCAATGCAACCGCCAACCCAGGTGAGCCCAGCGATACCGCAGCAGCCTTACTACCCATATCAGCCGCCGCAGCCTTACCATGATTTTGTGAGACCATGCCCGCCGTGCGGCCAGCCACCGATTATCCCAATGCCGCAAGTGCAGGCAGAGGTACTCCCGGAAATGATGCCGTTTTGTCCACCCATGCCGTATCCGAATATGATGCCGCCAATGATCCCGCATGTAATGCCAGACTTTATGCCGAATATGATGCCAGATGCGATGCCAGACTTTATGCCGAATATGATGCCAAATGCGATGCCAGACTTTATGCCGAATATGATGCCACATACGATGCCGGACTTCATGCCGAATATGATGCCACACGCAATGCCGGACTTTATGCCGGACCACTTGCCGAACATGATGCCGCCTGCTTACCCTTATTATCACTCGCCAGAGGAACCGTATGGAAGTTATCCCCGTTCTCGTAAACAGAGAAGAAGAAGAACGTATGTTGAATCCTCTTCCAGCTCATCTGGTCACAGAAGACGCAGGGGGGAGAGTCATCACATAACGCCCGATTCCGATGATTGCGGCCGCGGATACCAGCATATAGCTTACCAAGAGTCATATCCAGATTCCAAAGAGAAGCCGGCTCTCCCAGCACCGGAAGTGTGGCCTGATTGGGAAACGGGATATGACGAATCTTCTTCCTGATTCCCCGGACATGAACAAATCCATTGTTCCGTCTCTTGAAAAAGCATTCCGCTGCCGTATTTACGGGGTAAAACCTCGTCGGAACGTGAATTACCTGAAAACGGATCGGGGCCATTGGATTTTGAAAGGGTATAAACAGCGAGAGAAAGCAGAGTGGGTGACAAAGCTTTCAGAGATACTCCGGGATAAAGGATTTACCCATACCGTTAAGTACGTGTCTGACTATGAGGGAGAAAAGATTTTTCCCTTTCAGGGGAAGTACTATACGATTATGAATATGATCGATGGACGTGAATCGGATAACGCTTCTCTTTCCGATGTCAAGAGAGCGGCGATGACCCTCGCCAGATTTCACCAGGCCGCTCGTGATTTTCCGCTGGCGGAGCCATTTCCGTTTGATGGAAAGCCAGCGCTGATCGATAAATGGGAAAGCAGACTGGAGCATTTCGAAAAGATCACCTGGCATATCGAGCAGAAAGAACCGCAAAATCGGCTCGAACAGCTGATTTCAGAAATGGCGGAAGATGCAATTCGCGAAGGGCGAGGCACTCTCCAGGCTGCTTACAAATTGCCGCTGACAGCGGAGCTCTACGCGTCTATGGAACAAGGCACGCTAGCACACCGGGATGTGGCCAGCCACAATTTTTTGCTGACTCCCCGCGGCAGCTGCTACTTAATCGACCTCGATACAGTCGGGCAGGATATGCAGCTTGTTGACCTCGTCCAATTCATGGGGAGAATGCTGCTTCTTCAAGAATACCGAATGTCTTCCTTTATTGAAGCGATTGAGGCCTACTGCCGCATTCAGTATTTGAGCGACACGCAAATCTGGATGATCCACCAGCTGCTCGGTTACCCGGACAACTTGCTGCGTGAAGTAACGGGTGTTTACGGCAATCGCCCAGGTTATCATGTACGAGGAGTACTGCAGTTGGTACAGATGGAAGCCAGACTCCGCGAGGCGCGTCAAAGCTTCCTGCAATCGGGGGAACATCTCTTCCGTCATTCTCCATGGGGGGAGTATCATTTTGTCGGGTAAAGAAAAAAGCTGATGGTCTATGCCATCAGCTTTTTTCATGTCGAAGGTGCCGTATAAAAGCCGCTCCTGCTTATTTGGAGCCTGCTTTGGAAAGATCGATGCTGAACTTCGCAAATCCGCTTTCCAAGGTGTTCAGGTATTTCAGATGAGGCATTTTTTCCGCGAATGGTTTTGCATCCGGAGAGGTGGTAAAGGTTACGTTTACCTTTTCTTTCACCGGAGCGAAGGACCAGTTGTTGTCCGCAGCCGGGTTGATTTCTTTTTGGCTAAGGATATAGTCGATCACGATTTGACGGTTTTCGTCAGGAGAGTCGATGACAATGGTGGTACCATCAGCGCCCGGGAATTTCCCGCCGTTATTCGCGCGGTAGTTGTTGGTGACGATGATGAATTTATCCTCCGGTTTGACTGGCTTTCCTTCGTATTGCAGGTTTTTAATGCGGTTTGCATTCGGATTGACCACTTTTCCTTCAAGGTCGAACTTGGACGGCTGGGTTACATCGATTTGATAGGTTACGCCGTCGATCACATCAAAGTTGTAAGTCGGGAATGCTTCATTGATGAGCGGTTGCTCTTCTGTTTTCTTCACGTCAATCTGGTTGAACTGACCGGCGGAGCGCTCCAGCCAATCCTTCAATTGGGCACCGTTGACCAGTACGCCTTTCAGCGTGTTCGGATAAATGTACAGGTCGGACACGTTTTTGATCGCGATCGTACCAGCAGGGATGTTCGTGTAGTAAGCGGCTCCGTTGCGGCCGCCTGCTTTAAACGGTGCACCCGCAGACAGGACAGGGATGTTTTCGTATTCCGTTCCTTTGATATTTTTCTCTACGAACCATTTCTGTGCATTGGTCACGATCTGGATGGACGGATCATCCTGTACCAAAGCGAAATAGCTGAAGATGGGGGAGGTTGTGGTACCTACCGAAGAGCGCACCCATGCGACCGTGTGATCGTGATCTTCCTTCACCGCTTCGACGATCTTCTGGTCTGCATCAGCAAGCGATTTTTTCTCTGTTTTGTCATAGATAGGCACCGCTTTGGTAGTAGCTTCAGCTACAGTCCATTTGCCATTTTCCTTTTTCAACGTGAGATCGATCACACCGAGATGGCTGCCCCAGAATCCGGGCATGACTGCCGGTTTTCCGTTGATCAGCCCTTTTTCGTTGTCTACGCCAGGGATGTTTTCAAAGCCGGCTCCCGGGAATACAGAGTGGGAGTGGCCGAACAGAACGGCGTCAATGCCGTCTACTTTGGTCAATTGGTAGCTGGCGTTCTCCAGGCCAGGGCCCGCTTCTACCGGTCCGATGCCCGAGTGAGGGATCGCGACGATCAGATCGGCACCCTTTTTCTTCATTTCCGGAACAAATTTTTTCGCAGTTTCCACGATGTCCTTGGCAATCACTTTGCCTTGCAGGTTCTCTTTATCCCAGTTCATGATTTGCGGAGGCACGAAACCGATCACGCCGACCTTGAGCTTCACGTCTTTGCCGGCCTCATCCTTGAAGGTGCGGTCCAGGATCAGGTAAGGCGTAAAGTAGTTTTTGTCGTTGTCAGGATTTTTGTCCTTGTCATCTACGTAAACGTTTGCATTTACATACGGGAATTTGGAGCCCTTCAGGCTGCGCTGGAGGTGTTCAAGCCCGAAGTTGAACTCATGGTTTCCGATATTCCCCGCATCGTAGTTCAACAGATTCATGGCTTTGTATACAGGGTGGGTTTGTCCATCTTTCAGCGGCTCAATCTTGGCTACATAATCACCAAGAGGATTGCCCTGGATCAGGTCGCCGTTGTCGAAAAGCATGGAGTTCTTTGCTTCGTCACGAGCTGCTTTGATCAGTGTTGCGGTTTTTGCCAGTCCGAATTCATCCGTCAGCTTGTCCTGGTAGTAGTCGTAGTTGACGATGTTGGTATGAAGGTCAGTCGTTTCCAGGAGACGCAGTTTAAGCGTAGCTTCCGCATTTGCGCTTACCGTATTGTACGGGAAGGACAGTACGCCGACAGCTAGAGATGCAGTCAGTAAACAACCGACAAGCTTGCCTGTGCTCACCTTTTTCATAAATTAGCATTCCTCCATTAATAAAGAAAAATATGACAATCACAGCCAGTTTATCATCGAATGAAAGGAAATGGTAGAAATTCCTTTGTGAATTTGTCGTAAAGATGGGAATGTTGGGGAATGAGGGTATGCTTTTCTTCCATTTCGGCCAAAATGGTAGGAAAACGAGGCAGAAGGGGTTCTATGGAAAAATGAGACGGCAGTGGATGATCTACACGTCGTGGGCTGCTGCTCTGGCAGCTGGTTTGGCAGGAGGCGTTTTGCTTGACAATATGTTTGGAAAACAGCAGGACGGACTGCTTTTTCTCAAATCGTCCGAAAGCGTAGGGGCGATGAGCAACAGCTATCAGGTCGTTCTGGCGAAAACGTATCTGTGCGGTGTCAAAAAAGAAGAAGTCTCCCAGATTCCGCGAAACGAGCTGGCGCAAACCTTGGCTGCGCATAATGGCTCGGAGATCGTGGCGGCCGAGGCGGACAAGCTGATTTTGTACAAGCGCGAGAACGATATTGCGCCCGAGTGCAAGGAGAACGGCCACTTCGGAATATCCAAGGACGGGATGCTAACGCTGTTCAACGGCTTGCCAGAGGAGGCGGAAGTCGTCCAGACGTTTTACCGGATTAATACGGAAAAAATGGAGGCAAGGCTGTCGAAAGAACAGGTGGCTTCACTCAAAAAAGGCATCCGCGTCCGCGACCTGGCTGAGTACAACAGCGTCCTGTCCACTTTTGGCGAGTTCCAGATCGGTGCAGGAAATGAGTAGAAGGCTTTCCCTTGCAACAAGGGGAGCCTTCTTTTTCTTCTGGGAGGAAATGCGGGAAGCTTATTCTGCTGTTATGCTGCAGATTCGCCACGGGTCAAGCGGAGACAAGCGGACCAGCGAAAAGGTCCACAGTTCTTTTTGTTCAGGTCCTTGCCGGTAAAAAAAGGAGACGCGAACAGGGATTTCGGCAGTAAGCGAGGCATCGTCATGCCACTGATCAAGCTCATTTTGCCGCTTGATGGAGTCGATGTTCTCCAAAAAAGGAGGCAGCGGGTATGGACCAGCCGCTACTTTGAGGGAAAAGAAGTCGTGCTCGTGCAAGGAGGTCAGAAAATAATCGACCAATTGCCGCGGGTCGGCTGTTTGAATGGCTTCGTACAGCTTTCCGGACGCTTTCAGTATCATCAAGCTGTGACCCGGATCCGGTTCGGTTTTTCGATGGGTGGAGCTTCCTTGAAAATGGATGCAGAAATGGCCAGGAAACTGGTTTCCCGGGATCCCTCCTGCTCCGTGAGGCATGCCGTGCATGGAAGCCGCGTAGTGCTTTCCGTTGACCCGGACCAGAATGGCCCGTCTCTTCCAGCTCCACTTCCCTTGATAAATCTGTTTCATGATCAGTGTGTCTTCACGGGTAAGGGGCTGCACATCGGCATGCCTGCTTCCTGCCCGCCGCTGTACGCGAAAGCTCTTGCCGGTCTCCAGATCAATCACAGTCGCATAGCTCATGCGCTTGAATTCTTGGCGAGCCTCGCTCCAGGGCGTCGGTCTTCCATAGTGCCTGGCTTCCAGCAGGGATACATATGAATCGAGTTGCCCGAACGTTTTCGGGGAGAGACGCACAGCCCTTTTTCGCTTCCGATCGTAGAACAGGCTGTCGAAGCCAAGCAGGTACGAATCCGCGCCAATTTGCACAGTAGCCCGTACAGGATAAGGCTCCTGGGCAGGATTGCCTGTCGGACTATGCGTGATTGCCCGAGCCAACCCGCTCTTCTGTTCAACGGCGAGCCGGGAAACAAAAGCGGCGTTTGGCGAGACGCTGACGCTGATGGTCATTTCGTTGCGTTTTTTGGCAGCAGCTGCGGCAGGCTGAGTAAAGGATAAAGCTAGGGATAAAAGCAAAAACAGCAGAGAACGAAGCAGGTTGGCCACCTCCAGGCGAGAAGCTTTTCCTTTTCTTGTCTTAGTTTGCGCCAGAGAGGATAAGAGTGTGCATCCATTGCAAGCGAGGCAGGGACAAATTTTTGCCATCATAACAAGAGGCATCTTTCCCCATACTGATGTCAAGCGGCGGTCAAGGAGGAGTCTTTCAGCATGTCTTCGATGCCGAGAGGAAGCTACAAAGACCAGTTCCATCAGCGTTTGTACGTTCAATTAAACCAGGGGCACAACAAGCTGAACTATCGTCAGATCAACCAGATCCAGGAACAGATGCGAAATGATGTGGATGAATATGCACACATGCAGCATGACGAGGCTGATGCGCTTGGAATGAACAAACACTAGCTGCCGCCGCAAAGTCCGCCCCAGACCGGGGCGGATTTTTTCGTGTGACGAATGCAGACCAAGATGGAAATGCACGTTCGCTTTTTCCGTCCTTTATGGTACAGTAAAAGACAGAAATCAAAACTACATGGAGTTGTGAGCCATGCACATCATCGGGATTGACCCCGGAATTGCGATTGTCGGCTTTGGGGTGATAGATAAACAAGGCAATCAGTTGAAGCCTGTTCAATACGGCAGCATCCAGACAGAGGCGGGCTTGTCGGTTCCGCTCAGACTCAGGCAAATCTTTGAGGCCATGCAAACCTTGCTCGATACATACAAACCGGATGAGATGGCAGTAGAAAAACTGTTCTTCAACAAAAATGTCACGACAGCCTTTACAGTAGGCCAGGCGCGGGGAGTCATCCTGCTTGCGGCCGAGTTGGCGGGTATCCCGGTATACGAATATACGCCGATGCAGGTAAAGCAGGCTGTTACCGGATACGGAGGAGCAGAGAAGAAGCAGATACAGGAGATGACCAAAATGCTGCTTCGATTGAAGGAAACGCCAAAACCGGACGACGTGGCCGATGCTTTGGGAATTGCCATTACCCATGCGCAATTTCGAACATTTATTTCCCTTGCGGAAGGAGTACGGAAATGATTGATTTTGTGGAGGGCACGCTTGCCTATCTGGATACTGACTTTGTCGTGGTGGAAGCGGGGGGGATCGGTTACCGCCTGTTTTGTCCAAACCCCTATCATTTTGTTCGGTTCGAGGGGGCGAGGACCAAGCTTTACACCCATCATCATGTTCGTGAGGATGCCATCCTGCTGTACGGCTTTCTTACGAGGGAGGAACGGGACCTGTTCCGCAAGCTGCTGGATGTCTCCGGGATCGGTCCCAAGGGCGGCCTTGCGATTCTGGCCGCAGCGACTCCTGAACAAATCGTCATGGCAGTCCAACAGGAAAATGTCGCTTATTTGACGAAATTCCCGGGGATTGGGAAGAAAACCGCCCAGCGGCTCATCCTCGATCTGAAGGATAAGCTCACCGCCTTTACACCTTCCGCCTTCCAGACAGTAGCTGCGACAGAGCTCAAGGCCGGGGAAACAGCCGCTTCTGCTCTGCAGGAGGCAGTGGATGCGCTTGAGGCGTTGGGCTATTCAGACCTGGAAATCCAAAAAGTGCGCGGAACGCTATCGGAAGCGGCCAAAAATGGCGCAGGGGTCGAGCAATTAATCAAACAGGGGCTTGCCTTGTTTATGAGGGGGTAGCGAAGTGGACCAGCGCATCATTACGACACAAATGAACTGGGAGGAGGATGCGGCAGAGCTCAGTCTTCGCCCTCGTTATTTGCATGAATATATTGGTCAACAACAAGCGAAAGATAATCTGAAGGTGTTTATCGAAGCGGCCAAGATGCGCAAAGAAGCGCTTGACCACGTATTGCTCTACGGGCCGCCGGGCTTGGGGAAAACGACGTTGTCACAGATTATCGCCAACGAGCTGGGTGTCAGCATCCGGACAACGTCAGGACCGGCGATTGAACGGCCAGGAGACTTGGCGGCAATCCTGACCAATCTTCAGGAAGGCGACGTGCTGTTTATCGATGAGATCCACCGCCTCAACAGAAGCGTGGAGGAGGTATTGTACCCGGCGATGGAGGACTTTGCGCTCGATATTATTATCGGGAAGGGGCCGAGTGCCCGCAGTGTCCGCCTGGATCTGCCTCCGTTTACGCTCGTGGGTGCGACCACACGTGCCGGGATGCTTTCCTCACCGCTGCGCGACCGTTTCGGGGTGGTAAACCGCCTGGAATTTTACACAGTGCCGGAATTGACGTTTATCGTCAGCCGGGCCGCCGATATCCTGCAGATCGGGATTCGCGAGGAGGGGGCCGCCGAGATTGCCAAGCGCTCACGTGGAACCCCGCGTGTGGCCAATCGCCTGTTAAAACGTGTCCGGGACTTTGCACAAGTACAAGGCGACGGCGTCGTGACGGCCCAGATCGCCAGGGAAGCGCTGGAGCGGCTGCAGGTGGACGCCTGCGGGCTGGATCATATCGATCACAAGCTGCTGCTCGCCATCATCGACAGATTTGATGGAGGACCGGTCGGCCTTGACACGATCGCCGCTACGATCGGGGAAGAAAGCCAAACGATTGAAGACGTCTGCGAGCCCTACCTGCTCCAGATCGGCTTCATGCAGCGAACGCCGAGAGGGCGCGTCGCCACACCAGCCGCCTATGAACATTTCGGTCGGGAGATGAAAAAAACATGAATCCGGTAGCCAAACTGCTCATCATCGGAGGGGCTGTACTGATTGTTGTTGGCCTTTTGTGGCAAATCGGGGGACGATTTTTGCCTTTGGGCCGTCTGCCTGGAGACATCGTGGTCGAAAAAGAGAATTTCAAGTTCTACTTTCCGGTCGTCAGCTGCATTGTGATCAGTATCGTGCTAACATTGGCTTCCTATTTGTTTCGCTTGTTTAAATGAGGAATAGATGCGAAAAGCCCGCGTTCTCGTTGACGCGGGTTCATTGCTATGTGCAGATGCACGCATGACTTGCATCCGAGGACCTAAATTGTACAGTCTGGGCAGGAAATGGCCTGTTTTTGTCGAAAAACATGGGAGTTCATGCCAAAATTCGACTTTTCAACAATTCAGGTGAGAGGAAGGACAAGACGTCATGTGGAAGCGGAAGATTGGAAAAGTCCTTTCAGCGGGCCTGTTATCGGTTTCGCTACTGGCGGTGCAGATACCGGCCGATGCAGCCGGGGATACGATACGGGTTGCGCTGTTTATTGATAATGGACAGGGATACCGGGGAGTGGTTCCTTCGGTGACATTGACAGCGGCTGGCGGGTTGGAAGTATCCATGAGAACAAAAGACGGGGCTGCAAAACTGCCGGCCTTGACAGGAGATACAGCCAGGGTACGGGTAGATGAATATCATGTGCAGGCAATCGAAACAAGCGATCTCAACCGGGCTCAGCAGGTTGCTCAGCAACTGAGTCAGCGAAAGATAGACGCCGCCATCCAGCAAAGCGAGCAAGGCGGCAAACGGATGTACCAAGTAGTCAGCGGCACCTACGACACCTTGCAAGCGGCCTCGGCGCAAGCCAAGTCAATCGCGCAAGCTACCGGTCAGCAGCCGGTGGTAAAAGGGCCGATGCGAGTGGAAGCAGGGAGATTCGGCAGTTTGAAAGAAGCGCAGGACTGGCAAACCGCCCTGTCCTCTACCGGGATATCCGCCTATCCGGTCATTTTACTCGATGGCGGCAAGCTGTCCTACGCCGTTTGGTTGGGGGACGAGGTAAGCAAAGATGCGGTGCAAAAGCTGGCGAATAAAGCCGCATCCGCATTTCCCGGGTTTTCCTATCAAGAGGCGGCCAGCAAGTCCTATGTCGTTCTGAAAAAAGACATGCTTGGCTCGGAAGCAGTCTGGAAATACGCTTTTTCTCCGCAGGCGTCACTGACTGTAAAGCCGGAGAAAGGGGGCTCCCAATCGCTAATCGAGGTGGAGGAGCGGGATGGCCGAAAGTATCGCGGGAAAATTGAACTCTCGGAATACAAAGGCAATATGGCGGTTGTCAACGAACTGCCTCTGGAGCAATATCTATACGGCGTAGTTGGCTCGGAGATGGCGCCGGGCTGGCCGTTGGAGGCTTTGAAAACACAGGCCGTCCTGGCTCGGACGAGAGCGGTCGGCCAGGGGAACAAGTACGGAATTGCGAACCTTTCTGATACAGTCTTTGAGCAGGCGTATTACGGATTTGACAAAGAGTCCAAAGACATCCGCAAAGCTGTGGACGAAACCGAAGGAGAGGTCATTACCTATAAAGGCAAGGTGGCCGAATCGCTCTTTTATTCCAATGCCGGAGGTTTGACCGCTGACGGCACGGAAGTATGGGGAAATGAGGTTCCTTACATTCGTTCGGTCATGAGCGATGATACGGAACCGTTGGAAAAGGCGGCATTATGGTACCAGGTTTCGCTCGGTGACGGGACCTTCGGGTTTATCCGCAGCGATCTCGTCCGGGAAACCGGCTTAACCAACGCACTGGGGCTGAAAGAGGCTGTCGTGACTGGTGACGGCACCAACCTGCGCTCCGGCCCGAGTACCGCTTATCACCGGGTGTTGACCTCCCTGTCCGCAGGGACAAGCGTTACAATCGTAACAGAAGAACCGGAGGAAAATGCCTACAGCTGGACACGGGGGCCTTACACGGCTGAAGAGGTGACCGCAATGATCAATGCCAGCCAGGACAAAAACAAAGGGCCGCGCATAAGCGGTGTCGTACAGACCTTGCGTGTTACAGAGCGCGGACCATCCGGCAGGGTGCTGGAAATGGAAGCCAACGGCCGCCCGCTGAAGGTCTCTTCCCCGGATGCCCACCGTTCCATTTTCCAGCAAGGCGGAGCGGCATTGAGAAGCACAAAGTTCGACGTGGAAGAGACGGGGACATTTACAGTGTTGGGCGCTGGCGGCAAAACTACTGCCTATCCCAAATACGGGAGCGTCATGGCGATTGGAGCCGATGGCTACGCTTCGTCTGCCAATGGATACAATGACCAGTTCCTCATTTTAAACGGTTCAAATGAGTGGCGGGTCGCGACAAAGCAGCAGATGTTCCTGTTCCGCGGGACCGGTTATGGACACGGTCTGGGCGTGTCCCAATACGGTGCCAAAGCGATGGCCGAGAGCGGGTATGACTATCGGCAAATCTTGCAACACTACTACCAAGACATTTCGATTGAACAGTACTAGAATAGATACGACAACTGACAAACGAGGAGTAAGAGCTTGTGGACGTACAACAATTTGACTTTGAGTTGCCTGAACGATTAATTGCCCAGCATCCGCTGGAGGATCGAACTGCTTCGCGCCTGCTCGTCATGAACAAGCGAACAGGAGAGCTGGCTCACCGTCAATTCACCCAATTGATCGACTACCTGAATCCGGGAGACGTGCTCGTTTTGAACGACAGTCGTGTCCTCCCTGCGCGCCTGATCGGGGAGAAGGCTGACACAGGTGCAAAAATAGAGGTCCTGCTGCTCAAATCGCTTGGAGAAGACCGCTGGGAAACGCTGGTCAAGCCGGGCAAGCGGGTGAAACCGGGCACGGAGGTTGTGTTCGGCAACGGGCAATTGCGCTGTGTGTGCGAGGACGTGACAGAGACGGGAGGCAGAATCGTCCGGTTTCATTACGAGGGAATCTTTTACGAGATCCTGGATCAGCTCGGTTCGATGCCGCTCCCGCCATACATCCACGCCCAACTGGACGACCAGGAGCGGTACCAGACAGTCTATGCCAAGGAGCGGGGCTCGGCAGCGGCTCCGACAGCAGGGCTGCATTTTACGGAAGCGTATCTAAAACGGCTGGAAGAAAAGGGAGTGCAAATCGCATACATTACGCTTCATGTCGGTTTAGGCACTTTTCGTCCGGTGACAGCCGATCTCGTGGAAGAACACGTCATGCATAGCGAGTACTACGAGATTCCGCAAAAAACTGCTGAAATCGTCAATGCCGCCAAGGCGGAAGGAAGGCGGGTGATCGCGGTCGGAACGACATCCTGCCGGACGCTCGAGACGGTCGGACAGGCTCATGACGGCAAGCTTGCTGCCGAATCGGGATGGACGGACATTTTTATTTACCCGGGCTACCGCTTCCGAATCATCGACGGTCTTTTGACCAACTTCCATTTGCCCAAATCAAGCCTTGTCATGCTGGTCAGCGCTTTGGCAGGACGGGATCATATCATGAACGCCTACCGGGCCGCTGTCAAAGAGGAGTATCGCTTCTTCAGCTTCGGCGATGCCATGCTGCTGATTTAAAACCGGGGAAAGCCCGGTTTTTCTTGTGCTCAGGAGCCAGTTTCTATATAATAGGAAGGAATTACATTCTTGAGGAGTGTACATAATTTGGCTGTCCGCTACGAACTAATCAAAACCTGCAAGCAAACGGGGGCCCGCCTCGGGAAGCTGCATACGCCGCATGGGACCATCGACACTCCTGTATTTATGCCGGTGGGTACACAAGCGACCGTAAAAACCATGAGTCCCGAGGAACTGAAAGAGCTCGGGGCCGGTATTATTCTCAGCAATACATACCATCTTTTCTTGCGTCCCGGACATGAAATTGTCAGGGAAGCAGGAGGATTGCACGGCTTTATGAACTGGGATCGCGCCATATTGACCGATTCGGGCGGTTTTCAGGTCTTTAGTCTGAGCAATTTGCGCAAGATTACGGAGGAAGGCGTCTCCTTCCGTTCCCATCTGAACGGAGAAAAGCTGTTTATCGGTCCGGAGGAGGCCACGCAGATTCAAAATGCCCTGGGTGCCGACATCTTCATGGCATTTGACGAATGTGCCCCGTATCCGGCCGAGTACGATTACGTGAAAAAATCAATGGAACGAACGAGCCGCTGGGCTGAGCGTTGTCTGAAAGCGCATACCCGCCCAAATGAGCAAGCCCTGTTCGGGATTGTGCAAGGCGGCATGTTCAAGGATCTGAGGGAGATAAGCGCTCGCGATCTCGTATCGATGGACTTTCCCGGGTACGCGATCGGGGGACTGAGTGTCGGTGAGCCGTTCCCGTTGATGTATGAGATTCTCGAGCATACGGTTCCGCTGCTGCCGACTGGCAAGGCTCGCTATCTGATGGGGGTAGGCTCACCTGATGCCCTGATCGAGGGAGCGATGCGAGGCATTGACATGTTCGACTGCGTTCTGCCTACGCGGATTGCGCGAAATGGGACATGCATGACGAGCCAGGGACGGCTTGTGATCCGCAATGCCAAGTATGCCCGGGACTTCGGGCCACTCGATCCGAATTGCAGCTGCTACACCTGCAAGAACTACACCCGCGCCTATATCCGTCATTTGGTGAAGGCAGAAGAGACGTTTGGCATCAGGCTGACTACGTATCACAATCTGCACTTCTTGGTGAACCTGATGAAAGAGGTTCGCCAGGCGATTGCCGAAGACCGCCTCGGCGATTTTCGAGACCAGTTTTTCGCTCAATATGGATTGAGTGAAGATAGATCTTTTTAAGGAGGACTCCCATGGAAGGTTTACAACAATTTTTACCCCTTATCATCATGTTTGTGATTTTTTATTTCCTGCTGATTCGTCCGCAGCAGAAGCGGCAAAAACAGCGTAATGCGATGCTTGCTTCCATCAAAAAAGGGGACAAGGTTGTGACAATCGGCGGTGTGCACGGAACGATTCAGGATATCTCTGACGACACCGTTACACTGCGTATCGCGCACAACGTACATGTCACTTTTGACCGCGGCGCCGTAAACAACGTGGTATCCAGCAGCAATGAGCCGGCTTCCGAGTCCAAGGAAGCGAAGGAAGAGTCGAAAGCATAGATGGCAAAGGAAAAAGAGGGTACTCCAAGTCCGTACAAGACGTGGAGCTGCCCTCTTTTTTGCGCCTTCGTTTGCATGCAAGCCATTTTATGCATGCAAGCCATTTTACCGCTTCGAGGTGGAGTTGACCCCCATGATCCCGCCAAAGGATGCCAGCAGAAAAGCGCCAATCAGGTAGAAAAAGGTCCCCCATTGCATCGGGGCATCAAAACCGAGAAATCCGATCAGGATCACCAGCAGGAAATAAAAGAGTCCTGTCAGACCGCCATAATACCAGCCTTTGCCGCCGCAACGGCGTCCGGTGACGTATCCGCCGACCAAAAGCCCGATCGCATTGATCACATAAGTGAAATAGGGCAGGGAGCTTTCGCGTATGGATGTGAAAGAGAGAAGTAAGGCAGCCATCAAGGCGCCCAGCAAGACCAGACCAAGCGTGTACAAAAGACCAGCAAAGACTGAAGTGGAAGCACTCCGCAAGGATAACCCTCCTTACTCGTCACGTTTGTACCATCTATATGAAAGGCTTGACCCGGGTATTCATCTTCGCGTTGAACATCATGAAGAATTTTCGTAGAATGGATGAGGAACCAGACGGGGGTGAGAAAACATGATCAAAACTTATTTCTACAACCACTCGGAACAGAAGATGTTTCATGATGTGGACCTCAGCCAGAAAGACCAATTCCTGAAATCGCCGGAGGATCTGCTCTGGATCGATCTGTACGATGTGGGAAACAACGAGCTGCAGTATATCGCCAAAATTTTTGAGTTTCACCCGCTGGCTATTGAGGATTGCCTGCACGTAAGCCCACGTGCAAAGGTGGATAAATACGATGATTATTACTTCTTCGTGTTTCACGCTCTGCGATACAATGAAGAAAGCGACGACGAAATTACAACGGTAGAACTGAACGTGTTTCTCGGGCCCAACTATATCGTCACGATCCACAAGTCGCCGATGAATACGATTGGAAGGATCGCTTCGATCTGTCACCGCAATATTTCCTATTTGAATCGCGGTCCGGATTATTTGCTGTATGCCATTGTCGACGGGATTACCGATGAATATTTCCCGATTATGGATCGTATCAGCGTGCGTATTGACGAGTTGGAAGACGAAATTTTTGACCACCAGATGGAGGAGATCACGGAGGAGTTTCTGGCGCTGAAGCGGACGATTATTTTGATCCGCCGTGTGATTCTGCCGCAGAAACGAATTTTTGCCAATGTCAATGGGCGCTATTCGTTTGACATCTCCGAGGAAAACGTTCCGTTCTACACTGACCTGACTGACCACCTGGAGCGGATCGCAGACTCTACCGAGACATTTCGCGATTTGGTAAATGGTGCACTCGATACCTATTACACCATCATTAGCGCAAAAACAACCGAGACGATGCGGGTTTTGACCATTATCTCGACCATCATCCTGCCGCTGACCTTTATTACCGGCCTTTTCGGAATGAATACGTTCAGTTGGCTTGGTGAAGCGGCCGAGCCGTACATGCTGATTGTAGCTTTGACTGTCATGATTGCGATGACCTTTGTCATGCTGCACATTTTCCGCAAGCGAAAGTGGCTGTAGGGCATTAGCCAAATTTGGAGCTTATAGTTGATGAACCTCCCGCGGAGACTATAGACAAATCTCTGCGTGAGGGGGTCGACTTCCATGGAAGAATTGCCAACGGCGCTCATGCGCACCATGTTCTCGTATTTTTTCATTTTGGTTCTGCTTCGCCTGATGGGAAAACGGGAACTGGGGAAGCTCTCCGTATTCGATGTGGTCATCTCCATCATGCTGGCGGAGATGGCTGTCTTGTCTATTGAACAGATTGACAAACAGGCCAGTTTGTTCTATATACCGATGCTGTTGATTTGCTTGCTGGAGATCGTAATCTCCTGGCTTTCACTGAAGAGCAAAAAAGTCCGGGATGTCATAGACGGCTCTGCCGATCTGATTATCGAGAACGGAGAAATTCGCGAGGATGCCATGAGGAGAAATCGGCTCAACTTTGACGATCTGATGGTGCATCTGCGGCAAAAAAATATCAAGAATCTGGCGGATGTCGAGTTTGCTGTGATGGAGCCGACCGGCCAAATGAGCGTTTTTCCCAAGCAGTCCAAGCACCCGTTGACCCGCGAGGACCTGAACTTGCCCGATCCGCCGCCAAAAGGCCCCGTAACCTTCACCGGACTGCCGATACCGCTTATTTTGGACGGCAAAGTACGTGTGGAAGCTCTGCGTAAAATCGGACAAAACGAGCTCTGGCTGAAGCGGGAGATTCGCAAATACGGGATCAAGGATATCCGGGATGTCTCATTTTGCAGTATCGACGAGCGGGGCATCATGTACCTGGATAAAAAAGACAAGCAGAAAAAACAGTAGCCGCCAACGCGTGTGTCAGCGGCGTGGAAAAAAGACGGCCAGTTGTTCCCCGATCCACGGAATGCGGCGTACGTCCTGCTTCCCCAAAATCCGGAAAGCGACAAGCAGCAAAAGGTATAAAAGCATACTGGCCACCGAACAGATCAACAGCAGGCGGCCAACGGAAACGTCGGCAAACCAGTGCGAAGCCATGTAGGAGCCGGCGTAGCCCATCGCAAACATAGCCGTGACGATTTTGCCCATCTCTACAATGTCTACCGTAAACCCGATTTTCTTTACCAGGCTGGCAATGTGCAGAAATGTCACTAGTGTAATGCCGATATTAGTCGCAATGACAGCGCCATGAATTCCAAACTCGGGTCTGGCTGTAAAGACAAACATCGCCACGGTCTTGACGACAGCTCCGATCAGTGTATTGCGAAACACGACGTGGGCAAAATCAAGTCCTTGCAGGGCGGCGGCCAGAGGCGCCTGAAAGAAGAGAAACACGGAAAACGGGGCCAATTCCTTCAGCAAGATGCCAACCTCCGATTGATGTTCACCGTAGAGCAGTCCGGAAAGAGGTTCGGCAAAAATAAACAGCAAGACAGTACAAGGTGCTCCGATCACCAGTGAAATCCGCATCGCTTGGTAGATGCGGCGATGCACGAGCGGAGCATTTTTTTGATAGGCGGCCTCTGCGACAGCAGGAACGAGCGACACGGACAAGGAATAGGTAAGAAAAGTGGGAAACAGCAGCAGCGGCACAGCCATTCCTGCAAACTGTCCGTACAAGCCGGTGGCGGCTGAGGTAGAGAGCCCGGCCAAGACGAGGGCAAACGGGACGATCATCGGCTCCATCACATAGGCGATCGAGCCGATCAGCTTGCTCATCGTAACAGGAAACGAAACGTGCAACAGTTGGCGCAAACTGTTTCGGCTGTTAACCATGGCTGCCAGGAGAGGGCGTTCCCATACCTGTGCGGCCGTTTTCTGTGTAGCCCGCCGATACTGCCAGAGGATGTACAAAAAGCCTGCTGCCTCGCCAAAGACGATGCTTCCTACCGCGCCAGCGGCAGCATACTGAATCCCCAGCGGCATAAAAGAGATGGTCATGACGACGACCAGCGCCATGCGGCAAATTTGTTCGACCAATTGGGAAACAGCTGTAGGCGTCATGTTGTGCTTCCCTTGAAAATAGCCGCGCAATACCATGGAGATGCTTGAGATGGGAATGACCGGTATGGCAGCCAGCAAGACTACATGTGCTCGCGGATCCGTAAAAAAGAGGCGGGCGATCGGGCCGGAAAAGGCGAACAGAATGATGCACAACACCAGGCTGATCGCTCCGGTTACACCGAGTGCAAGCATGAGAAAGCGCCTGGATTGGCGGGAGTCGCTCGCCGCCTCCGTCTCGGCCACATGCTTTGCGATAGCAACCGGCATGCCGAAGGTCGTCAAGGTGATCAAGAAGTAGAGCAGCGGGACGACCATCTGGTACAGCCCCATCCCTTCCGCCCCGATTATGCGGGAGAGCACGATTCTGTTGGCGAAACCGAGCAATTTGGTGACGCCGCCGGCAATGATCAGGATAATGGTTCCGTATAAGAAAGACTGTCTCATGGCAGGCTCCTTTACCGCCGAAATTTCAAGAACAGTGTGCACTATAAGAATATGGACGTGCCGCCAGCGGCATGACTACTTTAAAGGGGGATTGCAGATGGAGATGCATCACTGGTATGCGCAGGTAGCCAGCCTATGCGAGAGCAAGGCAGAGGAATTCGGACTTCTGGGGTATGAAAATGTAGGGCCAAAGGACATCTGGGAGTGTGTAGTCAGCACGTACAAGCAGGAGCCGCCGCTGCATCAGCTGGTAAATGACATTTTGTCTTTAAAGCCGAATAAATACATGAATTACCTGATGGTGCAGATGTACAAAAATTCCTAATGAAACTTTTTTGCTGTCTATTCGTAGAGGGAGAAAGCAATGTGTAAGAGGTCCCGACACGGCAGTCCGTTCGGCGAACCCTTCATTGCGGATGTGCAAATAGGAACCTATTTGCTAAACGAGGGGTTGGTTACCATGGTTCCGCTTTCCTACAAAAATTGACACGTTTTTTCTTACTTCGCTATAATGGGCATATTGGTTTCGCGTCAACCGACGGAACCCTGGAAGGAAAGAGGGGTATTACTACATGATTAAATGGGGAAGATTCCTCCTGTTCCTGGTTATCGTGGGGGTATTGGCAACATTGATGACCACGACAACTACACAGGTGGCAGGCAAGATCACACTTGGTTTGGACTTGCAGGGCGGCTTTGAGATCCTCTACGTGGTAGAGCCGATGGAGGCTAACCAAAAGGTGGATATCGAGCTGTTGAAAGCGACCGCGCGTATGGTCGAGAAGCGGATCAACATCGGGGGAGTGGCGGAACCCGTCATTGAAACCGAGCTTCCCAACCGCCTTCGCGTAAAGATCGCGTCACAGGCTGCCGATCAGGACAAGCTTCGTGAATTGATCGGAAAACCGGCAGTACTGACGTTCCGCGATGAGCAGGGCAAGATTATTTTGAAGGGTAGCGACCTGGCTCCCGGCGGTGCAGGGGTTGGCTATGATGAACTGAAACGTCCAGTCGTCACCCTGAAGATCTCCGATCCGAAAAAGCTGGAACAAATCTCACGGGAAAATCTGCATAAACATATGGCGATTTACCTGGATGAGACGATGATGACCAATCCGGTTATTCAAACCGTCATTACAGGCGGCAGTGCACAAATCTCCGGCGACTACACAGTGGAATCGGCACAGGAAATGGCAGATTTGCTGAACTCCGGCGCAATGCCTGCGAAACTGGTTGAAAAGCAGGTTACTTCTGTAGGTGCGTCTCTCGGTAAGCTCGCTTTGCAAAAAACAATTAACGCCGGCTATGTAGGCGCGGCTTTGATCTTTGTCTTTATGCTTGTGGTGTATCGCCTTCCTGGCTTGGTTGCCAATATCATGCTGGCGACGTTTACCTATTTGAGTATCGTCGTGCTCGACTGGATGGATGCCACGCTCACCTTGCCTGGTATTGCCGGCTTTATTTTGTCCGTAGGGATGGCGGTCGACGCCAACATCATTACCTACGAGCGTATTCAAGAGGAGATTCGCACTGGCAAGACGATTTTGTCTGCATTCCGTGCGGGTGAACGCCGTTCATTGATTACCATTCTCGATGGACACGTTACGACGCTGATCGCTACCGGTGTTCTTTTCTACTTTGGTACAAGCTCCATCCAAGGCTTCGCGGTCGTGCTTGCGATGACGATTATCGTCAGCCTGCTGACCAACGTATTTGGCTCCCGTTTGCTTCTGGGGCTGCTCGTCCGAGCCAACTTGATTAAAAAGCCTGTTTGGTTCGGTGTAAAGGAGAGTGAAATCGGTGAGCTCTAAACGACAACACGAGGATGTCATCAAGTTTGACATCGTAAAGAATAGACGCAAATTTTACATGCTTTCCGCAACGATTTTGATCGTCGGTTTGATTTGCATGCTGGTTATGGGATTGAACCTCGGCGTAGACTTCAAATCCGGTACACGTCTGGATATTTACGTTGGTAAGGAATTCCAGACTGCCGACATCGAAACGCTTATTAAAGAAAACGTGCCCAACACCGTATTTACTCCAGTAACCAAATACGGAGACAAGCAGGATCAGGCGCAAACGCGTTTTGACCACACGATTCCGGCCGATCAATTGCAGAAGCTGGAGAGCGCATTGAAAGCGAAATACGGCGACCAGGTATCCAAGCAAGAGGCTACCGTTGACCCGAGCATCGCCAGAGAGCTGGTGCAAAAAGCGGCGATTGCCGTCGCCGTCGCCGGGATCGGCATTATCATTTACATCGCGATCCGGTTCCAGTTTCTCTTTGGGATCGCCTGCATCATCGGTCTGATCCACGACGTTTTCATCCCGATCGCGCTGTTTTCGGTATTCCGTCTGGAAGTGGACTTGACGTTTATCGCGGCGATTTTGACGATCGTCGGTTACTCGATTAACGATACGATCGTAATTTTTGACCGGATTCGGGAAAACCTAAGAACAATGAAGTCCAAAACGGTTGAGGATCTGGAGCATCTGGTCAACGTCTCCCTGTGGCAGACGATGCGCCGCTCCGTCTTTACGGTAGGGACAGTTTTCTTGACTGCAGTCGCCATTGCCGTATTGGGTAGCGAGAGCATTCGCAACTTCTCCCTGGCCTTGATCTTCGGTCTGGTGAGCGGTACGTACTCCTCCATCTTCGTGGCTGCACAAGTATGGGTTACCTTGAAAAAACGGGAATTGGCAAAAAAACGTCTTTCTCCGGCTCCAACAGAGAGCTGATTGAATGATACCGCGGGGAATCCCCCCGCGGTTTTTTACTCTCAAGACAAATCCCCATAACGGGAGGCAGTAGGGAATGGACAATCGTTTGGCGAAAGCCCAGTTTGGCGCGTGGGTCGGAATCATCGGCAACATTGCATTAGCTGCTGCCAAATTGGTCATCGGCATGGCTGCCAAGTCGCAAGCTCTCGTCGCTGACGCTGTACACTCTGCATCTGACGTCGTCGGTTCGGTGGCTGTTCTGATCGGCCTGAAGGCGGCAGAACGCCCGCCTGACGAGGATCACCCGTACGGACACGGAAAAGCGGAATCGATCGCCGCGATTATCGTTTCGGTGCTGCTTGCAGTGGTCGGCTTTGAAATCGGGTCTGCATCGGTCAAGTCGCTTTTTTCGCCATTGGAGCCCCCTGGCTTCATCGCAGTCTGGGCGGCGGTCGGCTCGATGCTGGTTAAGGAATGGATGTTCCGCTACAAATACAAGCTGGGAAAAGAATTGAACAGCCCCTCCTTGATTGCCAATGCCTTTGAGCACCGATCCGATGTGTTTTCATCTTTTGCTGCATTGGTCGGCATCGGAGGAGCGATACTGGGTGGACGCTTCGATCTTCCCTGGCTGCTGTATCTCGATCCGATTGCCGGTATTTTTGTTTCCATCCTCGTTTTGAAAATGGCCTACGAGATCATGCGCGAGTCTATTCACAACGCGCTGGATCACGTTCTCCACGAAGACCAGACCGTCGAGCTGCGCCACGCCATCGAAGCGGTCGAGGGAGTGATGCGGATTGACTCGCTCCGCGCCAGAGAGCACGGCCATTATCAGATTGTCGATGTAAAGATCGGTGTCGACCCTCACATCACGGTGGAAGAAGGACACAGGATTGGGAAAGAAGTGAAGCAATCACTGCTCTCCCGCTTTCCCGATGTCCGTGATGTATTCATTCATGTAAATCCATACGATCCCGAGCCCGCAGACCGTACGGTAGGCATGAGAGAATAAAGCGCTTTCTGTTGTTGTCAGCCTCCCACACTTTCCTCTATAATGAATGAGGATTGGAGGAAGGCCTATGCTGAGAGCGAAAACACGCTGGCAACTGGCTGCGTACGATAATGAGCTGGCAGAGTTGATCGCCCGTGAGTGTGGTTTGGCTCCGCTGGTAGCCAAGCTTCTCGCGATTCGTGGAATCGATTCTCCCCAGCGTGCGAAAGAATTTCTGCAAGCGGGCCCCGAGCTCTTCCACGATCCGTTTGCCCTGTACGGGATGGAGAGCAGCGTGTATCGAATCCGTCAGGCCATCGAGCGCAAGGAACCGATCTGTATTTACGGAGATTACGATGCAGACGGGGTCAGCTCGACATCGCTCATGGTTCATTTGATGAGACGGATGGGCGCCGTGTTTGATTACTATATTCCCAACCGCTTCACGGAAGGATACGGCTTACATAAGGAGGCCATGTCTCAGATTCACGAGAGGGGCTTCAAGCTGATCATTACCGTCGATACCGGTATTAGTGCCGTGGAGCAAGTCGACTTTGCCAAACAACTCGGTCTGGACGTCATTGTGACGGACCACCATGAACCTCCGGAGGTTATCCCGGAGGCATTTGCCGTGATCAATCCGAAGCAGCCTGCATGCACTTATCCGTTTGACATGCTCGCAGGCGTGGGCGTCGCTTTCAAGCTGGCCCATGCATTGCTGGAGGAGCCGCCGCTCGATCTGGTTGATCTGGCTGCGCTCGGGACGATTGCCGACCTGGTGCCGCTGGTGGATGAGAACCGGATTTTGGCAAGACTCGGTCTGCAGCGCTTGAATCATACCCGCAATCCGGGTTTGCAGGCATTGATTAAAGTAAGCGGCTTGGCGGATGCCGAAAAGCTCACAGCCGGCCATGTCGGCTTTGCCTTGGGACCGAGACTGAATGCGGGAGGACGTCTGGAGACGGCAGAAGCGGCCGTGAAGCTCTTGACTACAGAGGATGGTCAGGAAGCGGAAGAGGCAGCCCAGCAGCTGGATGAGTTGAACCGGGAGCGGCAGGAGCTTGTCCAGAAAATGACCGATGAAGCCATCAGTATGGTCTTGGAAAAGTACCCTTTGGATGAAAACAGGGTGCTGGTCGTCGCCAAGGAAGGCTGGAATGTAGGGGTAGTCGGGATTGTGGCTTCACGACTGGTAGAAAAATTTTACCGACCGACAATCGTCCTCGGGATCGATCCGGAAAAAGGGACGGCAAAGGGCTCGGCGAGAAGCATTGCCGGCTTTGACATGTATGAGGCTTTGACAGCCTGCAAAGAGTGGCTTCCCCATTACGGCGGGCACACCATGGCAGCAGGGATGACACTGCCTGTGGATAACCTGGAGGCTTTTCGCAAACAGCTAAATAAACTGGCATTCGAATGGCTGACGGACGAAGATTTGATTCCGTTGACGAAAGTGGATGTCGCCCTGGAAATGCCGGAAATCACACTGGAGACTGCCGAACAATTGGAGCTGCTGGCCCCGTTCGGGATGGGCAATCCGACGCCGCTGGTGCTGGTAAACGATGTGGAGGCCTCGGGCATGCGCACGATCGGGCGGGACGATACCCACTTGAAGTGCTCGCTGGTGAAGGATGCCTGCCAGATCGATGCGATCGGCTTCAACTGGGCCCATATTGTTTCCCAGGTGACGCCGAAAGCACGTTACCAGGTGCTAGGCGAGATGTCGGTAAATGAATGGAACGGAAACCGGAAGCCGCAAATCACCATCCGGGATATCGCTGTGCCTCACCGTCAAATTTTTGATTGGCGCGGCTGCAGAGATAAGCTCGACAAGTGGCGGAAGCTGCAGGAGAGCAGCGAGACATTGACGATCATGTTTCGGCAGGAAAGCTACGAGGAGCTGTTCCCCGTCGCTGCGCTCGGAGGCAGCACAGACAGCTTGTTGTACCTCTCGCCGAACCACGCTGCCAATCCCGCCGCCAGATCGAATGTGATTCTCTACGATCTGCCCAAGACCCGCAGCGATCTCGCTGGTGCGGTGGCGTATCTGGAGCGGGCGGAGCGGATTTACTGTTTGTTCGGGGACCCTGACCTCGGACTTGAGCGGATCTCCTGTCCGGGCCGCGAACAATTTAAACTCGTCTATCAATTTTTCATGCAGGTTCCCCTGGTGCAGCGAATTCATCTGGATGCGATGGCACGCAGGTTGAAGCTGAAGCGGGATGTACTGGAAGGGATGCTCGCCGTATTCGCAGAGCTGGACTTCATTACAATGGAGGAAGAGGCCATCAGGCTCAACGCCCAAGCAGCGAAGCGTCCGCTCGACAGCTCCCGCCTGTATATGGAGTGGAAAGAAGAAAGCGAATTGGTAACGGAACTGCTGCTCTCTTCGTACGATTCACTGGTAACTCATTTTCAACAGCAGGTGGCAGCGACCACCGCGTAGGAGGAATTTTTTCATGGATTTTAAATCGTACATTCGCGTGATTCCTGATTATCCACAACCGGGTATTCGCTTCAAGGATATCACTACGTTGTTAAAGGACGGCCCAGCCTATAAAGCGGCGATTGAGGAATTGACCACTTTTGCCAAGGAAGTGAATGCCGAAGTGATCGCGGGTCCGGAAGCACGTGGTTTTGTCGTCGGTGCTCCGCTGTCGTATGCGCTTGGTGTCGGCTTTGTGCCGGTCCGCAAATCGGGCAAATTGCCGTACGAATCGATCAAGGCAGAGTATAACCTGGAGTATGGAAAGGATGCGCTCGCCGTTCACGTGGATGCGATCCAGCCCGGGCAGCGCGTGCTGATTGCCGACGATTTGCTGGCGACAGGAGGAACGATCACCTCGACGATTCAACTGATTGAGCAGCTGGGAGGAATCGTGGTAGGTGCAGCCTTCTTCATCGAGCTTTCCTATCTGGATGGCCGCCAAAAACTGGGTGACATTCCAGTCAAAACCCTTGTACAGTATTAAGCAAAGACGGGCGCAATGCCCGTTTTTTTGTTTTTGGTGCGCCCAGCATGGGCGATAGCTATAGGGTGAAAGTCCCGAACGGGGGTTGGCTGTACCAACCGTTAGCTCAAGGCAAGGGTGTCGACCGCGAGGTCGAATCTGAAGGAAGCCGGCGGCAAAATCCCGACCTGAGGTACACGAACCCAATTTGAGGCTGTTGTATCCGGGCGAGTCTGCCAAACAAGACAAAGCCCCATACAGCCAAGGGATACAGTAGTAAACTTGGGCAGGTACATGGGATGAAAGTTATCGTTCTTACCTGGGGAGGTCTGCATGAAACGCCTTCAACTGTTGGTAACCGTCTCCGTAAGGAGACGCTGAACATGCAGAAGTCAGCAGAGGCCATAGTACCCGAGTAGAGGACGCTTGAATGGGGAAGGGCCGAACATCAAGTCAGCATGCGATCCATGTCTTTTGATACGGTACGTCGAAGCAGAATTCTGTCAAGGAACTACTTTTGAAGAGCAGGGGTGAAGCCCCGAGGGTACAAAAGAGGGCTGAGTATCGTACAGCAAGCACGGAGTCCGCATGTGCGAAGGAAGGAACATCATTATGGATTTGCTGGAAAAAGTCTTATCACGGGAAAACTTACGGATGGCACTCCAACGAGTGGAGGAAAACAAAGGTGTCGGTGGAGTCGATGGTGTTTCAACCGAACAACTACGCGATTATCTACGTGAACACTGGCAAGCCATCCGCGAGAAGATGGAAAGGGGAACCTATAGACCTTCACCTGTTCGCAGAGTCGAAATCCCGAAACCTGACGGTGGTGTAAGGTTATTAGGCATTCCCACCGTGGTAGACCGCTTTATTCAGCAGGCCATCCTCCAAGTGTTAACGCCGATCTTCGACCCCACCTTCTCGGAATCTAGCTATGGGTTCCGTCCAAAACGTAGCGCTCACATGGCAGTAAGGAAAGCGCAAGCGTATATCTCCGAAGGATATCGTTTCGTGGTGGACATCGATCTAGAGAAATTCTTTGATCGCGTAAATCATGATATTCTAATGAGCCGTGTGGCTCGAAAAGTTCAGGACAAGAGAATTTTAAGACTGATTCGTTCCTACTTGAATGCGGGGATCATGATAAATGGCGTCTGTACAACATCAAGTGAAGGAACACCGCAAGGTGGGCCGTTAAGCCCACTTTTGGCAAATATCCTACTTGATGATTTGGACAAGGAACTCGAAAAGAGAGGCCACCGTTTCTGCCGCTACGCAGACGATTGTAATATCTACGTGAAAACAAAACGGGCAGGGGAACGAGTAAAGAAGAGTATTCAAAACCACTTGGAGAAGGTACTAAGGCTAAAAGTAAATGAGGAGAAAAGCGCGATAGACCGACCATGGAAACGAAAATTCTTGGGCTTTAGTTTTACCTTTGCAAAACAGACAAGGATTCGCATCCACCCCAAATCCCTCCTCAAGCTAAAAGAGAAAATCCGCACGATCACGAATCCGGTGTGGAGCATCTCGATGGAGAAGCGGATTGAAAGAATAAATCAGTACCTCATGGGCTGGATTGGATATTTCGCCCTTGCAGACGCGAAGGGCATTCTACAATCCATTGAGGAATGGACAAGGCGCAGGCTCCGTCTTTGTTTGTGGATGCAGTGGAAACGCGTGAGAACCAGATATCGAGAACTTCGTTCTCTTGGCATATCTCACGTAAAAGCCATTGAAATTGCAAATACCCGCAAGGGTGCATGGCGTACCACAAAATCTCCGCATATACACAAAGCCCTCGGCATTGCCTACTGGCAACAACAAGGGCTGAAAAGCTTAGTGCAACGATATTCTCAAATTCGTCAAGCTTGGTGAACCGCCGTATACCGAACGGTACGTACGGTGGTGTGAGAGGACGGGGGTTAGTCGCCCCCTCCTACTCGATTGGCCATCCTGCAAACTTTCCCTTGAGAATCACCTTTACATTACAATGGACATACAAGATAATAGGATAAATAGACAGTTTTCATCTTTTCCCCTCTGTGCAACAGTGAGGGGAGCACAAGCGGCACGAAATAACGTCAGCTTCTCCGTGAGCTTCCGATGAAGCTTTTTTTATACGATCGGACGTATCAAGATTGTTACCGGTTATCGGCATGAGCAGCGAAAAAGAGCGCACTCCTGCCCTATGCCGTACACCCGCACGTCCCGTACTTCGCAGGCTAAGGCTTCGCAAAAAAAGCTTGGCTCAGCCAGGTTTTCTAATGAGAGGATAAGGGAAGGAACTATGAGCACCGGCATTAATGAAGTACTCACAAAAGCAGGCAGTTACTTGTCCAAAGCGGACCTGGATCTGATTACGCGCGCGTACCAGCTGGCAGAGAAAGCCCATGAAGGCCAGGTGCGCAAATCGGGCGTTCCTTACATCATGCATCCCATTGCGGTTGCTGGCATTTTGGCAGAGCTGCACATGGATGCGGTAACGATTGCTGCCGGCTTTTTGCATGATGTAGTGGAAGACACCGAGGTTTCGCTCGAACATCTTCAGGGCGAATTTGGCCAAGAAGTAGCTTTGTTGGTTGACGGCGTGACCAAGCTCGATAAAATCAAATACAAGTCAAAGGAGGAGCAGCTGGCCGAGAATCACCGCAAGATGCTGGTCGCGATGGCCCAGGACATCCGTGTGATCATGATCAAGCTGGCTGACCGCCTCCACAACATGCGGACCCTCCGCCATATGTCAGAGGAGAAGCAGCGGGAAATTTCAGATGAAACACTGGAGATTTTTGCTCCACTGGCTCACCGCCTGGGGATCGCTTCCGTGAAATGGGAATTGGAAGACACATCGCTCCGCTATCTCAATCCACAGCAATACTACCGCATTGTCAATTTGATGCAGAAAAAGCGGACCGAACGGGAAGCCTACATCAACGAAGCTGCAGACACAATCAAGGATAAGCTGAAGGAACTGAACATCGAAGCCGAAATATCCGGCCGTCCCAAGCACATTTACAGCATCTACAAGAAGATGACGAAGCAAAACAAGCAGTTCAACGAGATTTACGATCTTCTCGCGCTTCGCATCATCGTCAATGACATTCGCGACTGCTACGCGGTTCTGGGGATCGTCCACACGCTCTGGAAGCCGATGCCCGGCCGTTTCAAGGATTATATCGCAATGCCGAAAGCAAACATGTACCAGTCGCTGCACACGACTGTCATCGGTCCGAAAGGCGAGCCGCTGGAAGTGCAGATTCGCACATGGGATATGCACCAGACGGCGGAGATCGGGATCGCAGCGCACTGGGCCTACAAGGAAGGCAGAAGTGTCGTCCAGGGCTCCTTTGCCGAGAAGCTCGGGAACCTGCGGGAGATTATTGAAGGGGGCTCCGAGGAGGCTCCAAACGCCCAGGAGTTTATGGAGTCCTTGAAACAGGATCTCTTCTCCGACACGGTGTTTGTCTTTACTCCAAAAGGGGACGTGGTCGAGCTTCCGAAAGGCTCTGTGCCGCTCGATTTCGCTTACCGCATCCACTCCGCCGTCGGCAACCGGACGATCGGGGCGAAGGTAAACGGCAAAATTGTGCCGCTCGACTATTCGCTGAAGACGGGCGACATCGTGGAAATTTTGACGTCCAAGCACTCGTACGGCCCGAGCCAGGACTGGCTGAAGATCGCCAAATCGGCTCACGCCCGAAACAAAATCAAGCAGTGGTTTAAAAAGGAAAAGCGGGAAGAGAATGTAGCCAAAGGACAGCAGATGGTCGAGGCCGAAATCAAGGCCAGAGGCTACGATCTCAAGGATGCGATGACCGATGCGAATTTGAAGGAAGCTGCAACCCGCTTCAACTTTCAGGGCCATGAGGACATGTTCGCCGCTGTGGGCTATGGCGGAATCACAGCCTCCCAGATCGTCACCAGGCTGATCGACAAGCTGCGCAAAGAGCGGGAGGAACAAAATCCGCCTGTGCCGGAATACAAGCCAGCTCCTGCGCAGTCAACAGGCCGCAGCGAGTCGGGCGTCAAGGTAAAGGGCGTCGACAATCTGCTGGTGCGGATTTCCCGCTGCTGTACGCCGGTCCCTGGGGATCAGATCATCGGGTTTATCACCAGGGGCAGAGGCGTTTCCGTTCACCGCAAGGACTGTCCCAACGTCCTGACGGAAGAGTGCATGGAACGGTTGATCGATGTGGAGTGGGATACCGACTTCAAGCATAACTACCATGTGGATATCGAGATTACCGGTCAGGATCGAAGCGGCCTGCTGAACGATGTTTTGCAGGTCGTGGCAGAGACGAAAACGAATATCTCTGCGGTCAGCGGCAAAGCAGACAAAAATCGGGTAGCCACCATTCACATGACGATTTCTATCAGCAATATCGATCACCTGCACAAAGTGGTCGAGCGCATCAAGCGCATCAAGGACATTTATTCCGTCCGACGGATTCTCAGCACCTGATCCCACAAGATCGGGTGTTCTTGTTTCGTTCTGGTGTAAGCAAAGGACAGTACCCAGCGCTACGGGCGAGCAATTTAGAAAGATACCATCGAGACAAGCCTTTGGTACTGCAAGATGAATGATCTGGAAGGAGTTTTTGCTGCTGTGCGAGTAGTAGTCCAACGTTCCCGCGAAGCAAGTGTCACCGTGGCAGGCGAAGTGGTCGGCCGTATTGACCACGGCCTTGTGCTTTTGGTCGGGATTACGCATGAGGATACAGAGAAAGACGTAGAGTTCATTGCCGACAAGATTGCCAACCTGCGCATTTTTGAAGACAGCGAAGAAAAAATGAACCATTCGGTGCTGGATACAGGCGGTCAAATCCTGTCCGTCTCCCAGTTCACCCTGTATGGCGATTGCCGCAAAGGCAGGCGCCCCAATTTCATGGCTGCCGCCCGTCCCGAAAAGGCCGAGCCGCTGTACGATCTGCTCAATGCCAAGCTGCGGGAAAAAGGCTTGATAGTAGAAACAGGCCGATTCGGAGCGATGATGGACGTGCGTCTCGTCAACGACGGTCCCGTTACGCTGATCGTGGAAACATAAACATCAGGTCGCTTTCGTGGATGGCCCTATCCACTTGACAGAGAAAAAGGAGTCGAGACATCTCGGCTCCTTTTCGTATTTTATTAGCCGCCTCTAGTAGCAGAAAGGAACCATGGCGGACACCGTTTTTATTTTACATGGAGTGAATCCTCCATTTCGCGGATCAGAAGCTCAACAGCGTCGACAACTGCTGCTGGCCTCAAGGCCGGGATCATATGTCCGGTATCCGGCAAAACGATCAAGCGCGAATGGCTAATCTCGCGATGGAGCCGGTACGCATGCAGGTCGGGCCTAAATGGATCCTTTTCGCCGCAAACAATGACTGTCGGGGTCTGTATCCGGGAATAATGCTGTTCCATGGCGGGAATAGTTTGCGCAAATGCGAGAATATCCTCGCGATTGGCACGCAATTGACTTGGACGAGACCATAGAGCATTCGCTATTTTCTGATAGCCGTCTGGAACTTTGTCCGGCGAGAACGTAGATTGCAGCATGGTTGAGGTCAGCTTTCTCGCCAGGGGAGGCAGTACTGTATGAGCGGCCAGGCTGCCCAAAAAGGGTACGCGCAGCAGTCGGCCGAGGAACAGGTCTATCGCTCCAGCGGGATATGCTTTTCCACCATATGCGCCGGGAGCGACCAGAACCGCTCCAGCAAGCTCGCCGGGGTAGTCCAGCATGTAGGCGAGAACGAGCGAGGCGCTCCAGGAATGCCCGACCAAAATAGGCTGTTTTGCGTCCAGTTTGCGCAAGGCTTCCTTGAGCAGTCGCGCCTGTACGCGGGGGGTCGCCCATTCGGTCTTTGGCCGTTCGCTGTACCCGTATCCTGGACGATCAAAGGCAATCGCCCGGAACCCGCGGGAAGCCGCTTCGCTGACAACGTTAGAAAAATCGCGGGAAGACAAGATGCCTCCATGGAGAAAAACGATCGGGCGACCGGTTCCTTTTGAGGTGAAATGGAGCCGGATATGTTCTGCCTCTACGTATTCTCCGGCCGGCGGGAAAGCTTTCCTTGTGGTGCGGTCGAGTCTTCGGTTGTGCACATACAAACAGAGGAGCAAGAGTAAAACAAAAGTAAAAGCGGTCAGAATAAACATCAGGTTCATATGGAAGCTCATAGATGAAAACCAACCTCCTTATATGAATTCTATCTGGTGTGTTAATCACGTACTGATTGGTATGTTGATGGCATTAATGATCCCGTCTTTTTGCAAGGACGGGTTTTTCTTCTATTTGCCTTTATGCTGAATCCCTTGCCAGAGAAGTTGAGCAAGCTGTGATGTGATCGAAGGCAATTGGACACGCTTTGGATCGATAAGCAACCCGAGAAGCAGACCGTTGATCAATGATTGAAACAGAATGGCGATTGCTTGCGGGTCAACGTCATCAGCAAGCAGTTGTTCCTTCTGCCACTCTATTATCATCGCGGCAGTCCCCTCAATAATCTGGCCGTAGGCGGAACGAAGCGCATCGGCCACGAGTGGATCACGGGAAGCAGTGACGAAATCAAAAAAGAGCATGGGTGCATGGGAATCCGGCTCGAAGCATTCGAATTGGGCTGCTAACATAGCTGCCAGACCCTTCACTGCGGCTATGCTGTTTCCGTTGCCAAACGCCATCCGACCTGTTTGCGGCAGGACTTTCAACTGTTGGCTTAACTGGTGTTCGCAAAGAGCCGCAAACAAGTCGCTTTTACTTGAGAAGTGCCAGTATACAGCGCCCTTGGTCATGCCAGCGTCTGCTGCTACCAGGTCCAGAGACGTCCCGGAAAACCCGTGCTTGGAGAATACGCGGGCTGCGGCATCCAAAATTTTCGTCCGCGTATCCGCAAGTGAAGATCCGCTGGCAGCTTGCTGCGCCTCCAGCCACTTCCTCATTTCCTGCTTGGAGCCGAAATGGCGTCGTACTGCCGTCCAATGTACGCCTGCAGCTTTCGCCACATCGGCAAAGCTGATCTTGTCGAAAGGACGTTTCTCACTCAGATGTAAAGCCGCTGCCCGTATTTGCTGACTCGATTTCATTGCTTGCACCTCAGTATAACGAAATATAATGCGGATTACATACCAAATAGTATGCGAATAGTATATGATTCCAAAAATGCAACGTCAAGCCTATAAAATAAACGAACCCTTGTCTTCACATTGGAAGACAAGGGTTTGACGGTTATCCTTCTTGTACGCTCTGCGATGAGAAGTACTGCAAAATCCCGTTAAAGAGGCCTTCTGCAGCTAAATCCTGCTGTTTCTCAGAGCGAAGCCGGAGCTCTTCATTGTAGTTGGAGAGGAAACCGATCTCCGCCAAAATCGAGGTTACAGGATTTTCTCTCAGAACGTAGTAGTTGCCGAAGCGGGACTGCAAGTCTTTGTAGGACGTCGCTTTCACGACTTCTGCTTGCACAAGGGAGGCCAGCTTGCTTGAATTCCCTTTGTTGTAATGGAAAATGATCGTTCCGTTCGTCGTTGAATTCGGATGCGTGTTGTGATGGATGCTGACAAATATGTCCGCGTTGTTCTGAATCGCCACATCAACACGCTGCTGGAGCGTCAGCTTCCGGTCGTCGCTGCGGGTCATGATCACTTTGGCCCCGGCGGCCTCCAATTTATTCCGCAATAGCAGGGCGACCTGAAGGTTCACGGTTTTTTCCAAAGTGGAGAAGCTGGAGCCGGTAGCGCCGTTGTCATTGCCGCCATGTCCCGGGTCGACAACGATCACCTTGCCGACCAGCGCGTTTGTTTTTACAACTGCCGGCGTTCCTGTCGCGGATACCAGCCAGCCGGCTACAAAGCCTGTGGAACCATCCGTGAATTTGAGCTCGAACCAGTCGCCCTCGCGCTTGATGATCGAGTATTTTTCACCCGGCTGTATCTGCTTGAGGATGGGGTGATTCGTTCCAGGGCCAGAACGGACATTCGTGTCCGGGTTGAGGACAGTGACATGCGGTCCCGGGGGAGCGGGCATGACAGGCTGTTGGACAGTTACGAGCCAGCCTGCGACCCAGCCAATTTTGCCGTCCGGCGTTTGCACCCGGTACCAGTCTTCTTTTTTCTCCAGCACCGTCAGGGTACTGCCCGCCTTCAGCGTACCGAGGACAGCGCTGGCTGTGCTCGACTCGGCCCGGAGATTTAACCCGTCGGTCTGTACGGTTGCTGTCTGCTTGGCAGGCTGCTGTGTATTCGTGCTTCCGTTGTTTGCCGGAGGCTGTACATCAGGTGGCTGCTGGTTCTGGTTGGCTGCTCCGCTGCCTGCGTTAGCCTGTCCGGTGCCAGGCTGGGTGGTTCCTTCCTCGGGAATCCACGCCTGTATGCCATCGTATGGAAACTGGATCCAGCCATTCTGCTTTTTCGTGACGGTAATGGTGTACCCGGAATGAAGCTGTCCGATGGCGGGCAATGAAAAATCCGGTGACGGGTAAATGTACGGATTGTATTCAAGCGTCAAAGAATTGCCCTGTGATCCTGCTTGTCCAGCCCCGGCAGAGCCGCCAGAATGGGCTGGCGCCGCAGGCGGATTTCCTCCGTCAGGAGTTGTGCTCGGCTGACCGGCTGGCTTTCCGGCATTGTGCTCAGTAACGAGCCAACCTGCGACCCAGCCCTTGGCGCTTGCAGACAGCTGAATTTGGACCCATTCGCCGCTGCGCTGCGTAACCGTGTATTTTTTGCCGGGATTAATCTTTTGGACGACAGAATAGTTTTGTCCCGGACCCGAGCGAACATTTACATTGTCGGTAGTGCTCTCTACCTGCGGTGCGGTTGATTGAGCGCCACTCTGTGGGGCCGGTTTTGTGCTTGTGCCCGACTTTGTGACCAGCCAATTGGCCACCCAACCGGTTTTCCCGTTTGGCAGACGCACATGGATCCAATCGCCCTTTTCAGAGATGACAGGCAGTACCGTTTTGATCGGCAGGGTAGTGACTACCTGATCCTGTGTGCTGGGACCGGAACGAACGTTGAGATTATCGACCGTAACCTGGATGGTTCCAGCTGCAAAGGCGGCAGTGACAGGCAAGGTAACGGCACAGGCGACAGCAAGGAGTGTCCGCAGGAGATGTTGACGAAAACGCACGAATTTGACACCCTTTCCAGTTTTATAGATGTGAAGTACCGATTTTAGTGGAATTTACCAAAAGTACTCTTTCGTCCTCTCATTCTTCTTTTCCTGCTTTTTCCGACAAACTTCTTTATAAAATACCAAATTTTTATGGTTGAAATTGCTTTCTTCATAACCGGAAACAGCATCGTCAGCGATAGCCATTTCCGTGATGACCGGGCGTCCCTTATGCTTTTTTGCACTGCGGGCCATACTAGGATACAACCAGCACGGATGAGAGAAGGAGGCACGCAGATGAGGCAGTCCAACAAGGAAGCATTTGCGCAAGAGGCAAACAGACGGTTGTTCTCCGTCGATTTTCACGACTTTCTGGAAAAGGAATCGACATTGAACGACGTGGAGATGTCCAGGGAGTTTCACATCAGCATCAGAGATGTGCAGGAGCTCAGAAGAAAGCTGCGCCGGTGAACGAAATTCCGGGTGCTTTCGCCAGGTTGACCACGCTTTTTTTGTCGGATAAGATGAAGGGGCAGACTGAAAAGCAGGTGAACCCATGATTCAGGTGAAGTGTGAAGGACATCAATTCGAGCGGGAAATCGGTTTGATTCTCGCCTTGTTTTATGAAGACCCGGAAATTGTATATGTATCGGAATGGAAAGGCTCAGACAGCCTTCGCATCCGGCTTTCCCTGGAGGAGCGTGGAGATGGCGTCTGTGCCACAGGAGAATTGCATGCAGGAGACCGGCATGAAAAGCGGATGGTGGAGCGTCCGTACACGGTCCTGGAGGAAAAGGAACAGCGGAAAATCGCCAAGCGTGCTGTCAGCTATGTTTTGCTCCAACTGCTGGAAGAACTGACGGGCATCGAGCAAGGCTGGGGCGTGCTCACCGGCATCCGGCCTACCAAGCTGATGCATAGCCTGCTTTCGTCAGGAGCGGAGCGGGAAGCCGTTCACTGCCGCTTGCAAAAGGACTACATGGTTCGGCCCCACAAGCTTTCCTTGCTTCAGGAGATCGTCGACAGGCAGTTGAAAGTCGTTCCTGATTTTTACCAGATCGACCGGGAGCTTTCTGTATACATCGGGATTCCGTTTTGCCCGACCAAGTGTGCGTACTGCACCTTTCCGGCATACGCCATCCGCAGCCATACAGCGTCAGTGAATCCTTTTCTGGAAGGGCTGCACTACGAGATCGAACGAATGGGCCAATGGCTCACGGAACGGGATATGCGGATCACCTCGATTTATTTTGGCGGAGGGACGCCGACGAGCATTACGGCAGATGACATGGATCAGTTGTTTCAGACGATGCATCGGACCTTTCCGCATATGGATGGCGTACGCGAGCTGACAGTGGAGGCAGGCAGGCCCGACACGATTACCCGTGAAAAGCTGGACGTGATGAAGCGGTGGGAGGTTGACCGCATCAGCATCAATCCGCAATCGTTCACCCAGGAAACGCTGCGGGCGATCGGACGTCATCATACGGTGGAGGAAACGATTGAGAAATACCATTTGGCGATGGAAATGGGTTTGACCAACATCAATATGGATTTGATCATCGGTTTGCCGGGTGAAGGGCTGAAGGAATGGGAGCACAGCCTGCGGGAAGTAGAAAAGCTGATGCCTACTTCCTTGACGGTTCACACCCTCTCATTCAAGCGGGCCTCCGAAATGACGCAGAACAAGGAGCGCTACCAGGTGGCCAGCCGGGAGGAAGTGAGCCGGATGATGGAGCTTGCTTCCCGTTGGACGAGGGAAAAAGGCTATCATCCCTACTACCTTTACCGCCAGAAAAACATCCTGGGCAATCTGGAAAATGTCGGCTACGCCCTTGAGGGACAGGAGAGCATCTACAACATCATGATCATGGAAGAGGCGCAGACCATCCTCGGACTCGGCTGCGGAGCCGTCTCCAAGCTGATGGCCCCCGGCAGCGGCAAGCTTGTCAGGTGGCCGAATCCAAAGGACCCGAAGACGTATAACGAGACGTACCGGACTTTGACCGAAGAGAAGCTCCGCGATCTCGACCAGGTGTACGGGGGAATGTCCACGCAAGCATCAGTGGAAAAGGCCGGAGCAGGCAAGTAAGGTGCGGCTGGTCAATTTGGCGCAGTCAAAAAAGTTTTATCCGGTGCCTGTTGACGCCTGATTCGCCGTTTGCTATGATTTGCATTAAGATTTTCAAAGGACCTTTTTTACAACGATCTAATGACGGGAACAAGTACCCAGGAAACGGATAGCCAGAGAGGAATTGCCGCGGCTGAGAGCATTTCCCTATGACGACTTGGTGAATGACATCCCCGAAGACCGCAGTGAACGAAGCGGCTTTTTGCCCTTTTTAGTAACTGGCAGGCGTAAGTCGGCGTTAACGACTGGAAAAGTGGGGCTCCGGTATGAGAAATGGAGTCCAAGCAGGGTGGCACCACGGGAGCAAAACCGATCTCTCGTCCCTGACATGTTTGCATCAAGCGGCATGTCAGAGGCGGGAGATTTTTTGTTTTGGTTTGAACTAGTTTCCGGCAGGAAGCAAAGATGGAGGGTTAACAGATGGCAAAGATTCAAATTCCTCGCGGCACGCAGGATATTATGCCAGGTACGGTTGAACTGTGGCATTACATCGAGGCCAAAGCGCGCGACTTGTGCAGACGGTTCAACTATCACGAGATCCGCACACCGCTGTTTGAAAGCACAGAGCTGTTCCAGCGCGGTGTCGGAGAAACGACGGACATCGTCGAGAAGGAAATGTACAACGTCTCCAATCCGCGCAGCGAGGACGCCTTGACGCTTCGCCCGGAGGGAACGGCTGGCGTAGTCCGCTCCTACGTGGAGAACAAGCTGTACGGCTCGCCCAATCAGCCGGTCAAGATGTACTACCTCGGGCCGATGTTCCGCCACGAGCGCCCGCAAGCTGGACGCTACCGGCAGTTCGTCCAGTTCGGAGCGGAAGCGATCGGCTCCAGCGATCCGGCGATTGACGCGGAAGTGATCGCTTTGGCGATGCGGCTCTATCAAGAGCTTGGGCTGACAGGACTGAGTGTCGAGCTCAACAGCGTGGGCACGCTGGAGGACCGGGCGAACCACCGCAAGCACCTGCTCGAACATCTGAACGGCGTGCGCGATCAGCTTTGCCCAGACTGTCAATCCCGGATTGACCGCAATCCGCTGCGTGTGCTCGACTGCAAAAACGAAACCTGCAAAACGCTGACAAAAGATGCTCCTTCTATTTTGGAGTATTTGAGCGATGAGTCTGCCGCGCATTTTGAAGCGGTCAAAGCGTACCTGACCGAGCTGGGAATCGCCTACACGGTAAACCCGCGCATGGTTCGCGGTCTCGACTACTACACCCAGACTGCCTTCGAGATCAAAATGGCAGAAATCGGTGCCGTAGAAACGCTCTGCGGCGGCGGACGCTACAACGGGCTGGTGGCAGAGCTCGGCGGCGACGACATGCCGGGAATCGGCTTTGCCCTCAGTATCGAGCGGCTTCTGCTCGCTCTCGAGAAGCAGGGGGTCCAACTGCCGGTGTCCGTCGGCATCGACTGCTTCGTGGCGATTCAGACGCCGGATGCGAAGTCGGCAGCCTTCCGCCTCGTCGACCGTCTGCGCAGCGCAGGTGTGGCGGCTGAGCTGGACTATCTCGACCGCAAGATGAAAGCGCAGTTGAAACAAGCGGACCGGCTGGCTGCGAGATTTACCGTCATTATTGGCGAGTCCGAGCTGGCCAGCGGAACAGCGGTTCTGAAAGAAATGGCCACTGGGGAGCAGCAGGAGATCAAGCTGGCTGAGCTGCCGGCTGTCATCGCAAGCCGCTTGGGATAAATACAAGATCGACATCAGAAAAATGAGTGGAGGAAATCAAAAATGAGTTGGCAATATCGTACCGTGCAATGTGGAGAGGTTGGACTTGAACAGGTAGGACAGGAAGTCATCCTGAACGGATGGGTGCAAAAGCGTCGCGACCTCGGCGGCGTTATCTTTATCGACTTCCGCGACAGAACAGGTATCCTCCAGATCGTTTTTAATCCGGAGCACAACAAGAACGCATGGGAAGTGGCAGACAAAGTACGCAGCGAGTACGTGCTGGCTGTAAAGGGGACCGTCGTCAAGCGCGCACCGGAGGCTGTCAATCCGAAGCTGAAAACGGGCGAAGTCGAAGTGATCGTGAGCGAAATCATCATCCTGAACGACGCCAAAACGCCTCCGTTCCAAATCGAGGATGACATCGACGTAGATGAGCAGGTCCGCCTGAAATACCGTTACCTGGACCTTCGCCGACCGGAAATGCAGCGCTCCCTGATTCTCCGCAGCAAGGCAGCCAAAGCATTCCGCGATTTCCTCGACGAGAAGGGCTTTGTCGAAGTAGAAACACCGATGCTGACCAAGAGCACGCCGGAAGGAGCGCGTGAGTATCTGGTGCCGTCCCGCGTGCATCCAGGCGAATTCTTCGTGCTTCCGCAATCTCCGCAGTTGTTCAAGCAATTGCTGATGGTATCCGGCATGGAGCGCTACTACCAGATCGCCCGCTGCTTCCGTGACGAAGACTTGCGTGCGGACCGCCAGCCTGAATTCACCCAGGTGGACATCGAGACCTCGTTCCTGTCTATGGAAGAGCTGCTGCCGATGATGGAAGAAATGATTGCCCATGTATTCAAAACGACGATCGGCGTAGACGTGCCGAGACCATTCCCGCGTCTGACGTATGCGGAGGCGATGGCCCGTTACGGTTCCGACAAACCGGACGTACGCTTCGGCATGGAGCTGACCGATGTGTCCGACCTCGTCGCAACCAGCGATTTCAAAGTGTTTGCCAGCGTCGTCTCTGGCGGTGGCCAGGTAAAGGCGATCAACGCGAAAGGCTGCGGACATTACTCCCGCAAAGAAGCGGATGATCTCGGCAAGTTCGCGTCCCGCTACGGTGCAAAAGGCCTGGCGTGGATGGGCTTCAAGGACGGCGAAGTCAAAGGGCCGATCGCCAAGTTCTTTGGCGAAGCAGAAATCAACAGCCTGAAAGAACGACTGGCCGTAGAAGAGGGAGACCTGCTCCTGTTTGTGGCCGACAAGCCGAAAGTCGTGGCCGATGCCTTGGGCGCGCTTCGCTCCAAGCTGGGTGCCGAGCTTGGCCTGATCGACCACAGCCAGTTCGCCTTCCTCTGGGTCGTCGACTTCCCGCTGGTCGAGTGGGATGAGGAATCGCAGCGCTATCTGGCTCTGCACCATCCGTTCACCCGTCCAAAAGACGAAGATTTGCACCTGTTGGAAAGCGATCCTGGCCAAGTCCGGGCGCAGGCCTACGACATGGTGCTCAACGGCTACGAGCTGGGCGGCGGTTCGATGCGGATTTACAAGCGCGACGTACAGGAAAAAATGTTCCGTACACTCGGCCTGACCGAAGAAGAAGCAAAACAAAAGTTCGGCTTCCTGCTTGACGCATTCGACTACGGTACGCCTCCTCACGGCGGGATCGCACTCGGTCTGGACCGCTTGATCATGCTGCTGGCCGGCCGCAGCAACCTGCGTGAAGTGATCGCGTTCCCGAAAACAGCGAGCGCAAGCGATCTGATGGTAGATGCGCCAGGTCCGGTGGACGACAAGCAGCTGGCTGAGCTGAACATCATGACGACGGTAAAAGACGAAGAAGCCGAATAAGCGGGCTTGCACAGTCGCATGAGCGTTTGATACATTGGTAATACTGATAAATAGCCCTGCGATGTACGTGACTTCCGATAGTTTTGAGCCACAAAGTCTTTTTAGGGAGTTTTTCGTCCGCAATCGCGAGGACATGCCTCCATCGAGTGGACGTCCGGGACGGTTGGGCAAGACACCCACCTGCGATGAGCAGGTTCAAAACTGTAGGAGCAGCACGGCATTTTGGGGCTCCTTTTTTGTCTGACATTCCTACTTTTCCGATTGCATATCGTTTATGCTCCTTCCAGTCGATAAACGGATTGGATTTGTTCCTCAAGAATTGTCATGCTTTGATCAGAAAGGTTGACGGTGGATGCTTCATCAATTTTCTCGTTGCGAATTGGCCTTCGGTCCCGAAGGTTTGGAAAAAATGAAAAACAGCACAGTAGCGGTACTCGGTGTAGGGGGTGTCGGTTCCTTCACGGTCGAAGCTTTGGCCCGCACCGGCGTAGGCAAGCTGGTACTGGTGGACAAGGACGTCGTCGACATTACCAATATCAATCGCCAAATTCATGCTACGCTCAATACGATCGGTCAAAAGAAAGCCGAACTGATGAAAGAGCGGATTGCCGCCATCAACCCGGCTTGCGAGGTTGTCACGCTGAACATGTTTTACAATGCGGAAACGGCCGATCAGCTGTTTGCCCATGAGCTTGATTACATCGTCGATGCGATGGATACGATGTCGGCCAAGCTGCACCTGATACTGGAAGCGAAACGACGCAACATTCCGATCATCTCCAGCATGGGAGCGGCCAACAAAATGGACCCGACAAAGTTTGAAGTGGCCGATATTTCCCAGACCAGCTACGATCCGATTGCCAAGGTAATCCGCCGCGAACTGAGAAAAAGCGGCATTTACAAGGGTGTAAAAGTGGTGTACTCCAAGGAGATCCCGGTGACCATACGCACCGATGTCCGCGAACAGATCGTAACCGATCCGAATTCGCCGATCAGCAAAGTGCGTCAGCCCCCGGCCAGCAATGCATTTGTCCCTTCCGTAGCAGGACTTATTCTAGCGAGTGTTGTCGTCCGCGATCTGTTGGACTGGCAGCCGGCAAAAGGGTAGAGCGACATGGATCTGTTTTCATTTGCCCATGAAGCAAACGACAAGGGACAAAGCAAGCCGCTTGCTGCCCGGATGCGACCGCAGACGATCCGCGATGTGATCGGCCAGGAACATATTCTTGGAGAAGGGAAGCTGTTGCGCCGGGCGATTGAGGCTGACCAGGTTTCTTCGCTGATTTTTTACGGGCCGCCGGGAACAGGCAAAACGACCTTGGCCAAGGTGATTGCCCGCACGACACGGACGCATTTTGCCGAGCTGAATGCCGTAACGGCAGGGGTGGCTGACATTCGCAAAGTCGTCGACGAGGCGAAGGAACGGCTGGTTATGGGCGGCCAGCGGACAACGCTGTTCGTGGATGAGATCCATCGCTTCAATAAATCGCAGCAGGATGCCTTGCTTCCGTATGTGGAGGAGGGCACCATTACGCTAATTGGAGCGACGACGGAGAATCCGTTTTTCGAGGTAAATCCGGCACTGCTTTCGCGGTCGCAAATTTTCCAACTCCAGCCATTGACGCATGAACACCTTGAACAGGTGATACAGCGGGCTTTGACAGATGAAGAGAACGGCTTGGCGGAGCTGTATGTGGAGGTTGAGCCGGAGGCGAGGGATCACTTGATCCAATACGCCGAGGGCGATGCGCGCAGACTGCTCAACGCGCTGGAGCTGGCTGCAACGACAACGCCTCCCGGACCGGACGGACGCATCGTCATCACGCTCGATGTGGCCGTGGAGTCGATCCAGCGGCGTGCTGTTCGTTACGACAAAAGCGGTGACAACCATTACGACACGGCTTCTGCTTTCATCAAATCCATCCGCGGCTCTGATCCGGACGCGGCCCTGTATTGGCTTGCCCGGATGATCGACGCTGGGGAAGACCCGCGGTTTATCGCCCGCCGCCTGATTATATCGGCTTCCGAAGACATCGGAAATGCCGATCCGCAAGCAATTACCGTGGCCGTATCCTGTTTCCAGGCGCTGGAGCTGGTCGGCATGCCGGAGGGACGGATTCCTTTGGCCCAAGCGACGACCTATCTGGCGACAGCTCCAAAGAGCAATGCGGCGTACAACGGGATTAATCAGGCGCTAGAGACGATTCGGACAGACGGCCACAAGCCGGTTCCGATCCATCTGCGCGACTCCGCATACAAAGGGGCTTCCCGCCTCGGTCATGGAAAAGGATATTTGTATCCGCACAACTACCCTGGCGGCTATGTTGAGCAGCAATATTTGCCGGACGGGGTGGACTATGCATTTTACCGGCCGAAGCCGATCGGCTACGAACAGGAAATCGGCCGCCTGCAAAATGAGCGAAACAAGGTAACAGACGATTCGCAAAGCTGATATCGTATAAAAAACTCCCCCAAGGTACGGGGGAGCATCGCTTAGGTTCGCACATTTCCGCCCGGTTTGTTGGGCAGATCGCCGTTTTCATTTGGCTGCTTGCTCTGTTCGCTGGCGCCAAAACGAGCTTTGTGGGCAATGGTACCGGCCGGCTGGTCGTAAAGCGTGTCGGAGGGATGGTTGCGCCCTCTCTCCGAGCGTTTGTTCGTTGCCATCGTGCATTCACCCCCTGGAAGCTAGTGTGTCCCCGACGAGCCGAGAAATGTAAGAGACGGGGAAACTGGTTTGCGGGGAATACTGCAGATAGAGGAGAGTTGTTACTGTGAAAATATCTACGAAAGGACGTTACGGCCTCACGATCATGATGGAGCTGGCCAACCGCTTTGGAGAGGGGCCGGTTTCGCTGAGAAGTATCGCCCAGCGCCACGATTTGTCTGAGCATTATCTGGAGCAGCTCGTCGCGCCGCTGCGCAACGCAGGATTGGTAAAAAGCATTCGCGGAGCGTACGGCGGCTACGTCTTGGCGAAACAGCCCGAGGAAATCTCTGCGGGAGACATCATCCGCGTTTTGGAGGGACCGATCAGCCCGGTCGAGTTTGCCGAGGAGGAAGACCCGGCCAAGCGCTACCTCTGGCTGCGTATCCGCGACAGCATTTCCGCAGTACTCGATTCCACATCCTTGCAGGATTTGATCAGTTATAAGGATGAAGGCCATTCTGACGGCTACATGTTCTATATATAGAAGGTGACATTAGTGCGAGAGCGAATCTATCTGGACCACGCTGCCACGACACCGGTACATCCCCGTGTGGTGGAAGCGATGCATCCATTTTTGACAGAAGTGTACGGAAATCCCTCGAGTGTCCACGGCTTTGGACGTGAAGCGAGACAAGCTCTGGAAGGAGCCCGCGATACGATCGCACGCTTCCTCGATGCCGATCCGCAGACCCTGGTCTTTACGAGCGGCGGCACGGAAGCGGACAATATGGCGATCATTGGCGGAGCGATGGCCCAGCGCGAGCGTGGCCGCCACGTGATCACGTCCAGCATCGAACACCATGCCGTTCTGCATGCTTGCGAGCATCTGGAACAGCTCGGCTTTGAAGTAACGTATCTCCCTGCGGACAAAACGGGCTTGATCAGCACAGACGAGCTGAAAAAAGCAGTACGGCCGGATACAATCCTCGTATCGATCATGTACGGCAACAATGAGGTCGGAACGATTCAGCCGATCGAAGAAATGGGAAGCTATCTACGCGAGCGCGAAATCGTTTTTCACACGGATGCCGTGCAGGCCGTGGGCGTTTTGCCGATCAGCGTCAGCAAGCTGCCTGTCGACATGCTGTCTGTTTCCGCCCATAAAATCAATGGCCCCAAAGGAGTCGGGGCGCTGTTCTTGGGACGCAAGGTGCCGTTTACCCCTTACCTGCACGGCGGCTCGCAGGAGCGCAAACGCAGGGCGGGTACGGAAAATCTGGCGAGTATCATCGGATTTGCCGAAGCGGCCAGGATCGCGCAGGAGGAAATGGAGGAGCGCGTAGCCAAGTACCGGCAGATGCGCACCACAATGCTCCAGTGCTGGCAGCAGGAAGGCATCTCTTTTGAGGTAAACGGGCATCCGGAAAAACACCTCCCGCATATTCTGAACGTAAGCTTTCCCGGTGTCCATACCGAAACGATGCTGATGAACCTCGATCTGGAGGGAGTGGCAGCCGCGAGCGGCTCCGCCTGTACGTCCGGCTCGCTGGAGCTGTCGCATGTGCTCGAAGCGATGTGCCTGGATGACCCTGTAGCCCAATCGGCGATTCGGTTCAGCTTCGGAATCACCAATACTGTTGAGGAAGCAGAGCGGGCTGCCCGGAAGGTGGCCCAGATCGTACATCGGCTGAAACGGTAACCGTTTACGAACGAGTGTGGCTCAACTGAAACGAAGAGTTGAACAGACGATAAAAACCAACGGTGCGTGTATCCGTTGGTTTTTTGCATGCTCTCTTGAGTTTCTTTTCATTTACAGGACAGACCAAAGAACAACAAGACCGATGCCGGCAGTGTACATCAGCGCTTCCCGCAGCTTTCCACGCTGCCGCCGCAGGAGGAGAAGCAGCGTAGCTTCTCCCAGAAAACTGAGAAGCCAACCCAGAAGATAGACAAAAAGAGTCGGAATGCTGCTGACCATCACGGAAAACAGCCCAAGGCCGATCAGCCATTTGCATTGTCAATATCCGGCAAATGATTTCATTGTTTCTCTTCTTCACCAAATTGTGGATGGATTGGCAGCGGACAAACATGTAGAATAGGGCACTAGAACTGCTTTTCATGCCATGTTTCCGCCTGACACCCAAAAGGTTGCCGCCGCTTCCGAGCAGCAGACGGCCACGACAGAGGAAATGACAGCAGCTGCGGAGAAATTGGCTCAAATGGCGGAGCGGTTGTCAGAACAAGTAAATCGTTTTACAATCTAAACATCAGTATCGGCAGACCGTTTTGTCGACCCGTTGACGAACGGTTCCTGAATTGCGTAGACCCCGCCCGCGATGCTCCTGCTGCGGGTGGGTTTCTTTTCTGTATCAGCAGGTGTAAAACCAGTATGTCTTTCGAGGGGGCGCTATGATGTCGCAGGAAACACTCCCTTTGTTTGCTGAACCATTCGTTCGCGGCTATGTGGAACAAGAAATTTTTTACAATGAAGAAACGTGGTATGGAGTTATTCGTCTTAAAGTAGAGGAGACCTCGGAAGCGATCAAGGAGAATGACGTCGTTGTCGTGGGAAACTTCCCCCGTCCTCATCCGGAAGAGCTGTACACATTTTACGGAGAATGGAAAACACACCCCCGGTTTGGGCAGCAATTCGCGGCTTCCCGTTATGAGCGCGAAACGCCGAAAACGGTGGCTGGCGTAGAAAAGTATCTGGCCAGTGGCCTGTTCCAGGGAATTGGCAAAAAGATGGCCAAACGAATCGTAGAGCATCTGGGAGTCGACGCGTTGTCGATTATCGCTGACCGTCCCGAGTCGTTGGCGGAGGTGCCTGGGATATCGGAAGCACGTGCCAAGCAGATTTATGAATCGGTGATGGAACATCGTTCTTTGGAACAGGCTATGGTGTTTTTGTACGAGTTCGGGATCGGAGTGCAGCTCGCATTGCGCATCTACCAGACATACAAGCTGGAGACCTTGAAGGTGCTTTCGGAGGAGCCGTACCGGCTGATCGAGGATGTGCAGGGGATCGGTTTCAAACGTGCGGACGAGATCGCTCGTTCAACCGGGATCGCGGCATCCTCGGAGGAGCGGGTCCAGGCAGCAGCTATTTTTACGCTGCAGGAAGCTTCTTATGCCGAAGGCCACGTTTTTCTCCCGATCGAAGAGCTGTGTGAAAAAACGCTGCGCTTGCTTCATGAGTGCGGCGGACATGCCTTTACGCCGGAAGAGGTCAGACTGGCGATTGAAGCGCTGTTTGTCGCCTCCAAAGTGATGTGGGACGAGGAGCGGGTTTACTTGCCAAGCCTCTTTTTTGCCGAGGTCGGCTTGGCCAAGCGGCTTCGTTTTTTTGCCGACCGCGATGACTTTGCTTCCTTTCCGGTGTCTGAGCTGTACCAGGCCATGGGTGCAGTCGAAGAAGAGCTGGATATTACGTATGCACAGACGCAGCGGGATGCGATCGAACAGGCGATCACTTCTGGCTTGATGCTGCTGACAGGTGGGCCGGGTACAGGGAAGACTACTGTCATCCGGGGGATATGTCGTGTATTTGCACATCTGCATGGAATTTCCTTCGATCTGAAAAAATATGACGAAAGCAATCCTTTTCCCATCCTGCTGGCCGCGCCTACGGGCAGAGCGGCAAAGAGAATGGCGGAGACGACCGGGCTGCCCGCCATGACGCTTCACCGGCTGCTTGGCTGGAAAGGCGACAGCTTTGAACATGATGCCGAACACCAGATCCGTGGAAAGCTGTTGATCGTAGATGAGATGTCGATGGTGGACATTTGGCTTGCGAATCAATTGTTCAGAGCGCTGCCAAGCGACATGCAAATCATCATGGTTGGCGATCCGGACCAGCTTCCGTCTGTCGGCCCGGGGAACGTTTTGCAGGACATGATTCGTTCCGGGCTATTGCCGCGCGTACAGCTTACGGAGATTTATCGGCAAGCGGAAGAATCGTCGATTATTCGCCTCGCCCATGATGTGCGGAAAGGAATTGTCCCGTCTGATCTGCTGGATTCCTCCCCTGATCGCAGATTTTTCACAAGTTCGCCACAAGATGTAAACGAAGCTGTGAAACAAATTTGCTCGGGAGCCGTAAAGAAAGGATATACAGCAAAAGATGTACAAGTCCTCGCGCCCATGTACAAAGGAAATGCGGGTGTAAACCGGTTGAATGAAGAGCTCCAGGAGCTGTTTAATCCAAAGACCGGCCAAAAACGGGAAGTGACGTTTGGCGACACCGTATTTCGGACGGGGGACAAAGTGCTTCAACTTGTAAACAACGCCGAAGAACACGTGTTCAACGGTGATATGGGTGAGATTGTCGCCATTTTTTACCCAAATGAAAACGCAGAGAATGAAGAAATGATCGTCGTCTCCTTTGATGGCCGTGAAGTGATGTACAAGCGGTCTGCATACCATCAGCTGACGCTGGCCTACTGCTGCTCCGTTCATAAGTCGCAAGGCAGCGAGTTTCCAATCGTCGTCATGCCATTTGTAAAAAATTACCACAGGATGCTGCGACGGAAGCTGGTGTATACAGGAATAACGCGCAGTAAATCATTTCTCATCATGTGTGGAGAGCCGGAAGCGTTTCGTATCGCCGTCCAGACAGACGAAGAGGGCGTACGATACAGCTACCTGGAGGAACGCCTGAAACAAGGATGATGTTGGAACCTGTTTTGTCGCTGTATGGAACGATTCCATCCGCCCGATACTAAAGAGGCGGAAGGGGGAAATCCCATTATGCGCAAGGCATTGGATGTAGTGGGCATGCCGGTCGTCTGCCTGGATACAGGCGAAGAGATCGGTGTTATCCGTGACATTCTCTTTGACTCCGACAATTGGCAGGTCGCAGGAGTCTTGCTGAGCGAACAGGGCTGGCTGCAATCCGGCACCTATATTCCCCTGGGCCGCATTCATGCGGTAGGAGAGTCCTGTCTCACTGTTTCGGGCAAAGACGCAATTACCTCCTTGGATCAACTGGCCGCTTCGGAACCCACAGGTGTCCTGACAGGGAAGCTGAAACTGAAGGGGAAATCCGTGATTTCCGCTTCGGGGAACTTGCTCGGGCGATTGGAAGATGTTTACTTCTCTGCGGACTGGGAGAAAATTGTAGGGTACGAATTATCGAACGGTTGGCTGGCGGACGTTACTGAAGGACGTAAACGCCTGTCCGTTCCTCCGTCCGTCATTATTGGGGAAGAAAACCTGATCGTGCCGGATTAAGGTTCGCAGCCAGGCGTGAAAGGGAGGAAAAGATAGATGCGTGTGATTTGCCCGAACTGCAGTTCCAAAGACATAGGCAAAATTGGTACCAATCAATACTATTGCTGGAACTGCTTTATTGAAATGAGCGTAGCCAATGAGCAGATCGCTTCCGTTTACCAGGTGGAAGAAGACGGCTCACTGCATTCGCTCAATGATCTGTTTATCGAAGAACAGATCGTACCGACTCAGTTAAGCATGTAGACATCCAAAACCGGAGGTGTGTCGCGAATGATTGCTCGAAACCTGCTTGGCATTATAGCTGCAGGCGGCATCGTGGCTGCTGTCGGATATATGATGGCTCCGCGCCGCCGCAAACGTTTTGCGTTGAACATCAATCGTTGGCCGGTCTCCATGCGGGATGTAAGAAAAATGATGAAAACAAGCCAGAAGCTGATGCGAGTTTTTGCTCGTTAGCATGCTAGGCAAGCTATCAGCCGGACGCGATCAAGGTGCGTCCGGTTTTTTTGCATACACATAATGGAATAAAGATTATTTTAAAAGTATTGGTAAAATAACGATTAGTCCCATATAATGGCTACGCCAGTGCTTATGCTTCGTAAATTTTATAATTGAGCAGTTTTCTCTTCAAAAATCTATACCCATTTATCGATAGATGGATGAGACGGGGAGCGGGACGAATTTTGCCGCCAGCCGGAACAGAAGATGATCTGTCAGAATGCGTTGAGGAGGAAAAGATGGACACTGTAAACGAACAGATCCGCAAGCACTACCACACTTTGACCAACCAGCAAAAATTGGTTGCCAAGCTTATCCTGGACGAGCCAAAGCAAGTCGCGCTCCATCCGGCAAGGGTAATCGGCTCGCTTACGGGAACGAGCGAAACCACTGTCATCCGCCTTTGTTATACATTAGGCTACTCCGGATATACCGCTTTGCAAAATGAGATTCGCGAGTTGATGCTGCTTTCGGGCAAACAAGACAAGCTGTTGGAGCAGTACTCAACAGACGTGGCAGGAGAGACTGATCTGGTCGCCTACCATATGGAGCAGGACATCGCCTATATTCGAAAGACTATGAACGCCTTGGATCCGGGGCAGTTTCAGCGAGCGGTGGAGCTGATTGTGAAAGCGAAAAAGCTGATTGTCGTCGGGTTCCGCAGCTCACACGGACCCGCTACCTGGCTTGCTTCCACGCTAAACGTGGTAAAGGGAAACACATACCTGTATCGAGGGCAGATTGATGATGCCAATTACTTGATCACGGAAGTGGATGCCAAAAGTCTGGTGATTGCTTTTTCATTCCCCCGCTATACGTCAGAGACGATCATTTTTTCCACGGCAGCCAAGGACAAGGGAGCAAAAATACTGGCGATTACCGACGATGAGCTGTCTCCGATCGGACCGATTGCTGATGTGCTGATCAAAGCAAGCACTCCTTCGCCTACAGCGTTAAAAGGAATGGCTACGATTTTTTCTTTGTTGAACGTATTGGTCAGCGGCGTTGTCCAGGCAGACCGGAACAACGTACAGCGGCGAATCAAGCAGTACGACGAGAGCATCCAGCAGTTTTATCCGTTTTTTGAGACTTCATAGATGATGAAAATGAAGACTGAGGGCAAGTAAACGACGGGATATGACCAAACAAAGAAGGCTTCGCCAACTGGCGAAGCCTGTTTCTTGTTTACGATTGTTCGGCCATCCGTTTTTGCGCCTGATTTTTCATCCGGCCAATCAGCAGGACGCCAACAACGATTACGGCAATCAATGCCCATTTCAGGATCGGGTATTCGACAAAGAAGCCCTTCAGGAATGGCTCGCCTGTAATCATGCTTCCCGCAGTGTAGGCAAGTACGGCTGATCCGATGTAAATCACGGCAGGGTAGCGGTCCATGACCTTCAGCACGAGTGTGCTGCCCCAGACCATGACGGGAACACTGATGATCAAGCCCAGTACCACCAACAGAAAGCTTCCGTGTGCTGCCCCGGCAACTGCAATCACATTGTCCAGTCCCATGACAGCGTCAGCGACGACAATCGTCCAAATGGCCGCACCCAGGCTGGAGCCTGCTTTGACTGTTTCATGTCCTCCGTCTTGTACAAGCAGCTTCATGGCGATCCAGATCAGCATCAAACCGCCGACGAGCAAAAGACCCGGAATTTGTAACAGCCAGACCACAGCCAGAGTCGCCGCTGCCCGAATGACAACCGCCCCGACGGTTCCCCAGATGATCGCTTTCTTTTGCTGATGGGCAGGCAAATTGCGAGCAGCCATCCCGATAACGATAGCGTTATCTCCCGCCAGCACAAGATCGATGACAATGATGGCAAGCAGCGCAGACCAGAATGCAGGTGTAAACAACATCTCCATGTTTCTCCAACCTCCTTTTTTGTGGATGTCTCTAAAGGCCGCTGCTCCAAATCTGCTTGACACTTTTTATGTAGTCTGTGTCACGATGAGGAAAACAAAACGACCTTTACCCTAACAGGCAAAGGTCGAAAAAAACAGAAAAGACCCTTACCTAATCAGGCAAAGGTCTTGCTTACAACGAACGTGACGTTGCCAACAAAGCCGGGGAAAAAATTCCCGTAATGACGACTTTGCTGCGAAAAAGCTACTCCCCTTTGGAGAATATCCATTTGTGTTTATATCGTACACCTGCTACTCAAGATGTGTCAATAAGCAACTGTCACCCATGTACATGTTTTTTTCAAATTGACACATGCTAATCCATACGAAATTTGCGTAGAGGAGGTCACAGCCGTGGAAGGACTTCGCAACAGCCGCCTGTTTGCCGCTGCGATTTGGCTGATCGTACTGCTGATCATCGGCAACTTGCTCTGGCTGCTGCGCCCTGTGATTAGCGCCTGGTACCATCTGCTGACAGAAATTCTCCTGCCTTTTATCGTAGGGCTGTTGATCGCTTATTTGCTGCATCCTATCGTCCAGTTGCTGGAGAGGCGCAGGGTACCGAGGCTGATGGCAGTGCTGTTGATCTATGCTTCGTTCGTACTGATCATCGCTATCGCAGTCGTCAACGCCATCCCCATTTTTACGACGCAGTTGATCGAGCTCTCCGACGATATTCCCAGACTGACCGAATGGTATCACAAATGGATGAGTGAATGGGAGTCGCACAAATACTTTTTGCCGGACAGCATTTCACATGGCGTGGACCGGGTCATCATCCAGTCACAGGAGAAAATGTCCCACTCGATTACGCAGTTTGTGAACAACGCCCGCAATACGCTCGGAAAGCTGCTTGCCTATGCGGTCGTGCCGTTTATCGCTTTTTATTTGTTGAAGGACATGAAAGATCTTCACCGGACGGGAATCGCGATCATACCGGCCCGCTACCGCAAACAGGTGCTTGCCGTATTGCGAGATGTCAACGAGTCATTGGGGAATTACATACACGGTCAGATGATCGTCGCGCTCATCGTGGGACTGTGCGCGTATATCGGGTACTGGATTATCGGAATGCCGTATCCGTTCGTGCTGGCCTCTTTCGTCTGCCTGACCAACGTCATTCCCTATATCGGCCCGATCATCGGCGCAGCCCCTGCCGTCGTCGTTTCGCTGACCATATCGTTCAAGATGACCTTGCTGGTCTTGGCCGTAAATGGGGTCATCCAGATTCTGGAGGGAAATATTCTTTCGCCCAATGTCGTCGGCCGCTCCCTGCAATTGCATCCGCTGCTTATCATCCTCGCACTACTAACCGGGGAGGCAATCGGCGGGATTATCGGCTTGATCGTGGCTGTCCCGGTCTTGGCAGTCTGCAAGGTGGTCATAAGCCGGATCGCTCTGATCATGCATGAAAGTTGACAGCAATCGGTAAAAAAATTTATAATACGGACAATGAAGAGTAACGGGGATAACCCCGCAGATCGATGAAGGAACGAGTACGTTGCAGCCCTTCTACAGAGAGGACACTCCGCAGGTTGAGAGAGTGGCCAGAAGAAGAGCGACGGAAGGCTACTCCCAAGACCGGGAAAAAACCGGCGGCCAGGCACCGTTACGGCCTTAATCGAGCGACAGGCATGGATGCGCAGAATCACGATGCCTGTAAGCAGGGTGGTACCGCGAGACAAGTTCTCGTCCCTGAGGGGATGGGGACTTTTTTATTTTCATACTTCATCATAATAGGAGGGCAGTTTTTATGAAGAAGCTGACAGGTAATCAAATTCGCAAAATGTTTCTTGATTTTTTCGTGCAAAAGGGCCATCGCATCGAACCGAGTGCGCCCCTGGTGCCGGTGGACGATCCATCCCTGCTTTGGATCAACAGCGGCGTAGCCACACTCAAAAAATATTTTGACGGCCGCATCATTCCTGAGAATCCACGCATCACCAACGCGCAAAAATCGATTCGCACCAACGACATCGAAAACGTAGGACGCACTGCGCGCCACCATACCTTCTTTGAAATGATGGGGAACTTCTCCATCGGCGATTACTTCAAGGAAGAATCGATTCACTGGGCATGGGAGTTCCTCACAAGCAAGGAATGGATCGGCTTTGATCCGGAGAAGCTCTCCGTCACCATTCACCCGGAGGACGAGGAAGCGTACGAAATCTGGCACAAGCAGATCGGCATTCCTGCAGAGCGGATTATCCGGCTGGAAGGAAACTTCTGGGATATCGGGGAAGGCCCGAGTGGTCCCAACACAGAGATTTTCTACGATCGGGGCGAGCGCTTCGGCAATGACCCGAATGATCCGGAGCTGTACCCGGGCGGCGAAAACGAGCGCTACCTGGAGGTGTGGAACCTCGTATTCTCCCAGTTCAACCACAATCCGGACGGCACCTACACGCCGCTGCCGAAGAAAAACATCGATACCGGCATGGGCCTGGAGCGGATGGCTTCGATCATTCAGGAAGTGGACAACAACTACGAGACAGACCTGCTGTTCCCGCTGATTGAAGCAGCCAGCCGCATTTCCGGCGTAGCCTATAAACAAGACCCTGAACTGGATGTGGCCCTGAAAGTCATCGCCGACCATTCGCGTACGGTCACATTCGCTATCGGCGACGGCGCCCTGCCGTCCAACGAGGGCCGCGGCTATGTCATCCGCCGCTTGCTTCGCCGTGCAGTACGGATGGGCAAAAAGCTGGGCATCGAGCAGCCGTTCCTGTACCGCCTGACGGAAACAGTCGGCAGCATGATGGGCGAGTTTTATCCGGAAGTGGTGGAGAAGCGCGCTTTCATCGAAAAAGTTATTCGCGCCGAGGAAGAGCGTTTCCACGAAACCTTGAACGATGGACTTGCTATCTTGTCCGAGATGGTAAAAGCCGCGAAAGCAGAAGGCAAAAGCCAGCTTTCCGGGCCTGAAGTGTTCAAGATGTACGATACGTATGGCTTCCCGGTCGACCTCACCGAAGATTTCGCGGGTGAGCAAGGTCTGTCCGTGGACCGCGACGGCTTTGAACAAGCGATGGAGGAACAGCGCCAGCGCGCCCGCGATGCCCGTCAGGACGTGGACAGCATGCAGATCCAGGGAGGTCCGCTTTCCGATTTGACGGTTACGAGCGAATTTGTTGGGTATACTGAATTGGTAGCGACTGGTAAAGTCGAAGCGATTGTGTCAGCAAATCAATTGGTTGATCAAGCGGAGGAAGGACAAACAGTTCAGGTCATCCTGAGTCGCACTCCTTTCTATGCGGAAAGCGGCGGTCAGGTCAACGATGAAGGCGAACTCATCTCCGACAGCGTCAAAGCACGAGTCAGCGACGTGCAAAAAGGGCCGATGGGTCAAAACATCCATACGGTGACGGTGGAAGCGGGCACACTTCGCGTTGGTGACGAGGTCCGGGCCGAGGTAAACCGTGAAGCCCGTCTCGACATCACGAAGAACCATACTGCTACTCACCTGCTCCATCAGGCGCTGAAAGACGTATTGGGAACGCATGTCAATCAGGCAGGCTCGCTGGTGGCTCCGGAACGGCTTCGTTTCGACTTTACACACATCAGCGCGATCACCCCTGAGGAGCTCGAGCAGATCGAAAAGATCGTCAACGAAAAAGTTTGGGCCAATCTGGCTGTCGAGATTTCGAATCGCTCGTTGACCGAAGCGAAGGCAATGGGTGCAATGGCCTTGTTCGGCGAAAAATACGGCGATATCGTTCGTGTCGTCAAAGTGGGCGAGTACAGCCTTGAGCTGTGCGGCGGATGCCATGTTGCCAACACGGCAGAGATCGGTCTGTTCAAGATTTTGAGCGAAAGCGGCATCGGAGCGGGTACGCGCCGGATCGAAGCGGTGACCGGACGCGGCGCTTACCAATTCCTGAACGAACAGCTCGGCATTTTGAAGGAAGTGGCGCAAACACTGAAGGCCCCGCTGCTGGCAGAAGCACCTGCCCGTGTAGAGAGTCTCCAGCAGCAACTCAAGGACGTACAACGCGAAAATGAATCCCTCCGCGCCAAGCTTGGAAACATCGAAGCGGCTTCCTTGACCGACAAGCTCCAGCAGGTAAACGGCGTGCAGGTGCTGGCGGCACGTGTATCTGCATCCGATATGGATAACCTGCGCGGTATGGTCGATGAGCTGAAAAACAAGCTCGGGTCAGCCGTAATCGTGCTCGGTTCCGTCGATGGAGAAAAGGTCAACCTCGTTACAGGGGTGACCAAGGACCTGATGGATCAAGGCTTGCATGCCGGCAAAATTATTAAAGAAGTAGCGACTCGTTGCGGTGGCGGCGGCGGCGGACGTCCAGATATGGCCCAGGCTGGCGGCAAAGACCCGTCCAAGCTGCAGGAAGCGCTTGAGTTGGTATATGAGCTGGTAAAAGGACAGTTGGCGGCGAAGTAATACCGCCTCTGTCCGTCAACTTTCGCCAACTTTTGTGGAAAAGTGCAGAAACAACAAGGAAATGAGTGTGTTCGAAGCGAAGTACACAAGGAATGGCAAAGCAACCAGCGGAAGAGTCTCAATGAATCGAGGTGTTGATCGTGAGTTCGATGGATAAAACCATGAAGTTCACGGTGCCCAAAGAGAATAAGTCAGAGGAAGTGCGGGAAACCTTGACGGAGGTGTATCAGGCCCTGCAGGAAAAGGGGTACAACCCGATTACACAGATTGTCGGCTACCTGCTGTCCGGAGACCCGGCTTTCATCCCCCGCCACAACAATGCTAGAAGTTTGATCGGAAAAATTGAGCGTGACCGGATTATCGAAGAGCTGGTAACCGTTTATTTGGTCGATCGGGATAAGTAATCATCCCTGTTGCCAAAAGGTGGTCGGCAAAAACGCAACACCCCGTTGTACCGCGGTATTCGCATATCCCGTGTGTCGTACAATTGGCTTCGCCCACATGCGGGCGAAGCCGGAGTTATCTAATCAGAACAGCGTAAGTAGGCGAGTCGGATGAAACGGATTATGGGTTTGGATGTCGGGGACAAAACGATCGGGGTCGCCGTCAGTGATGAGCTGGGCTGGACGGCCCAAGGCGTGGAAACGATCAGACGGCAGTCAAGAGAGAAGGACTTTGCCCGCCTCGATGAGTGGATCGCCCAGTATGACGTGGGTGAAATCGTCGTAGGTTTGCCAAAGAACATGAATGGCACCATTGGCCCGCGAGGCGAGATTTGCCAAGCTTTTGCCAGCAAGCTCGAAGCACATACGTCTTTGCCCGTCCACCTGTGGGATGAGCGTCTGACGACCATGGCCGCTGAGCGCATGCTGATTTCCGCCGATGTCAGCCGGCAAAAAAGAAAAAAAGTAATCGACAAAATGGCGGCCGTATTAATCCTGCAGGGTTATTTGGACGCGAAATCGAGGTGACGAGCATGAGTGAAGAGTTGTTTGAGGAGTTTGAAGTAGGCGATGTGATTGCGCTGACCGAGGAAGGAAGCGACGATCCTCGCGATTTCCGCATTATGTATATCTTTGACATCGAGGATCGTTCGTATCTGGTCCTGGTCCCTGTCGATCAAGAGGAAGAAGAAGAGTACGAGGTTCACTTCCTCCGCTACGAAGGCACGGATATGCTCCAGCCGATCGAAGACGACGAAGAGTGGGAGCAGGTAGAAGCGACATTCGAGACCCTGATCACCGATCTGGAGAAGGAAGATCTGTAGGAAATCTGAAAAGCTCCAGGAGAGAAGACGAGAGGGATAATTTCCCTCTCGTTTTTTTATGAAGCGTGCCCAGCAAGCCGTTAATTGCTAGTTGGTGAAAGTCCAACCGAGGCAGGAGCCAAGTCACCTCGTAGCTGACAGGCAACTGGTGGAGAAATCCTAAGGTTGAAGCCCTGTGACAAAGTAACTCGAAAGAGTGCGAGCAAATCAGCAGGCCGTAACATAAAGTGAATCCTGCAGCCTCGTTAAGAAAGACCACCGAGAGGTGGACAAAGGGAAGCCGAGCTTGTTTCATATGGGCGAAGGCCAAGGACGGTGTGGAGAACTTGGAATACAGCACCTATGAATCCCTCGGGGTATGGGGAGCGGTATGTTGAGAAAGTAGTTAACGGAACTGGGGAGACCCTACTCTGCACGCCCCGTCAGGAGCGTAAAACGGAAACCTATAACCGTAAGGGAAGTGGTGGATGGCAGAGAGGGAGTCGGAGGGGTTCATAGTACCGATGAACATAAGGACAACACAACCTTATGGAGGGAAGGAGCCCTGCTTTGTTCACGGGTCGAAGGAGGTAAGAGTGAGTGAATGCAAGTAAACTTGCTAACTACACCGATGTAAAAGCTCGACAACTTTGGACAACCCTATATCTTTGTGCCAAGGCAAACTCAAAACGGCGATTTCATGCCTTGTATGACAAAATCTACCGCCCGGATATTCTAGCGACAGCTTGGAGGAGAGTAAAAGCAAATAAAGGGAGCGGAGGAATCGACGGACAATCCATCGCACAGATTGTGGAGGAGTATGGGGAGAGCCGTTTTCTTAACGAGATCTATCTAGATTTAAAAGAAAAGCGGTATCGTCCACATCCGGTTCGTCGAACTTACATCCCTAAACCGGATGGCAAGAAACGTCCACTCGGCATCCCGACGATCAAGGATCGGGTGGTCCAAATGGCTACTAAGCTAGTCATTGAACCGATCTTTGAAGCTGATTTTCGGGACTGTTCTTATGGCTTTCGGCCAGGAAGAAATGCTCACCAGGCAATTGCACAGATACGCAAAGCAAGCAAGAGGTGTTATTGGGTCGTAGATGTTGACATTAAAGGGTATTTCGACAACATCAACCATGAGAAGTTGATGAAACTGGTCGAAATGAGAATCAGCGACAGACGTGTTCTGAAACTTATCCGACAATGGCTGCAGGCTGGGGTCATGGAAAATGATCAATTCCATGAAACAGAACTGGGAACTCCGCAAGGAGGGGTAATCTCGCCTCTTCTTTCAAACATCTATCTAAACTACATGGACACCATTTGGGAAAATCAATTCTCCCATCTTGGCACACTTATCCGCTATGCGGATGACTTCGTTATCATGTGCAGAACCAAACAAGAAGCATTGGAAAGCATTCAAGTGCTGATGGCTATTCTAAACAAGCTGGAGCTTAGTCTCAGTAAAGAGAAATCTAGACTCGTTAATATTTGGGACAATTCCACTGGGTTTGACTTTCTTGGGCTGCACCATCGCAAATTCCCCGTGTTCAACAAAGGGGGGAGCAAGGTATTTGCTATGTCTCATGTACCAGCTAAGAAAGCAATGAAGGAAATGAGACGTAAAATTAAGGAATACACTGCACCAAGGAACAAACTGTTTCTGTCTCTAGAAGAGCTAGTGAAAGGGCTAAATCGCAAGCTAAGGGGGTTCAAGAACTACTACTTCATCTCGCCCATCGCCAAACGATGGGCAAGACGGATAGACTGGTATGTGATTGAACGCCTTACAATCTTCTGCAACAAGAAAAGAAGCAAGCGGAATAAACATGCCGGAAAGCTGAAGGTCATACAAAACACGCAGGGTAGTTTATTGAAATTAGCCGGATAAAGTAAGCCGAATGCCAAAGAAAGAAGAACATCGGAAAGCCGTATGAGGGAAAACCTCACGTACGGTTTGATGAGGGGGAGCTGAAATGAGCAAGGCGACCATACGGTCGCCCGAAAGTTTCAGTTCTCTACTCTACACCATATCTATTGTTTGCGAATTGCCGGCTGGTTCTCATCCAAACGGTAGATCAGCCTGCCCTCTGCATCATAGGCCAGAAGAACGGCGGCTGCTTTCTCGTCCTTTCCAAATACACGGGCAAAGTGATACAAGCCTTTGATCGGCTGCATCGATTGCTTGACCCCGTCACTCCATTCGACGGTTAGCGTGCGGATTCGCGGGTCATTGACTTGGTCGACAGCGTAGCTGTACCAGTTGTCATCCTCCCGCTGTCCGCCCCAGCTCATTTTTAGGATTTCGTTCGGGTCAAAGGTATACCCACCGCCTCCGCCGCTGTTTCGCCAGAGAACGCCGAACGGCCGGTCCATGAAAAAATGGTGGTAAAGCTCATGCTCTTCATCGTAAAAAAGGACAGAGTGCATGCTTCCTGTTTGAATCATGGATACCACCTCGATGGTATCGGAAGGTAAGGCCATTCCTTCAAGGGTCTGCCGAACAGCGGTTTTTGGCGACCACGGGCTTGGGTAGTAAAGCGGAAACAGGATCATCACGGATACGGCAATAATCAACCAGCGGATCAAGCGGTTTCTGCGTTCCCGCATTAGCAAGCGCTCTTGCATTATTCCATCCCTCCTTTGGCCAGGGGAACGGTAAAGGAGAAGGATTGGCCGTAGCTTTCGGCATATATGCGGATGGATTGCAGATCGGATGGAGCTTCTTTTATCAGGTAGTACCCTTTGGAAACAAACCAACTGATCGATTGTCCCCCTGATCTAACGTCTAGATCTTGACCCGTATCGGAAGCAATATTTACAAAGCTGGGAAGACTGGCCGATCCAGAACCGCGGCTCGTCATATAAACCTTCAGCGTGCTCCCGTCGTACCTGACTCCGTCCACCGTCAATTCCCGGTTATAATACGTTTGGGAGATGCCGGGACCTGGATAGAACGTGCCCTCCTTTTTGGCAGAACGTATTTCATCTGCGTTGGCAAACAGCACCGTGAACGAGGCGATCAAGAGAAGAAGGACTTGCCCCCCGAGACAAATAACCAAGAACCATTCCAGAAAGGTGAAAAAGCGTTTCATCCTGCAAAATTCCTTCCTAATTATTTGTTTATTTCTTCCATTCTTATTAGGGGAAATCCTGCTTTTTTCCCGGAAAATGCTTCTGCTCAGGAGTTGATGACAAGGTAGACATGCCTTCGGTATAATGAAACAGATAATGGGCGGTTACCTTTTACCCGATCGCCCGAGTGTGGCTTGCCGCAAAATGGAGAAAGGCGCCACCAAGAAGGAGGACTCTTTTAGTGAATCCTATGTCAATCAAACACGACGACCAATCGAATTGGCCGCCGGTGCAAAAGCGGAGAAGGGGAGGCCGTTTTTTCCGTACAGTCGTCATCTTATTCCTGCTGGTGCTGCTCGGTACAGCAGGGTTGATCTACTACGTGTATCAGGGCTTGCAGCCAGTGGCCGGAGAAGCCGTTATAAAAGAAGTGCAAATTCCGTCCGGTTCATCCGTAAAACAGATTGGCCGCATTTTGCATGAGAATGGATTGATACGGAATCCCGATCTTTTCGCATACTATGTCAAGTACAAAGGGACAGGCTCCCGCTTGCAGGCCGGAGACTATCAGTTCCAGACAGGGCAAACGATCGATCAGATGCTGCAAGCGATGGAAGAGGGAAAAACCGTCGTCAATGCGATGCGCTTTACGATCCCGGAAGGCTGGAATGTAGAACAGATCGCTGATCACCTGGCCGAGAAAGGCTTGGTAGACAAAGCAAAGTTTCTGCAGGAGGTAAACCAGGGCAGCTTCCCCGAGTTTCCGTTCGTCGCTGCGATACCGCAAAAGGAAGGGCGCAAGCATCGCCTGGAGGGGTACCTGTTTCCGGAAACCTATGAGATCAAGAAGGAAGCCGATGAGCACGAGATTATTTCCAGGATGCTGGCCCAGTTCCAGAAAGAGTGGAAGCCGGAATGGACACAGCAGCTCACGAAGCGGAAAATGACCATCGATGAGGCGGTTACCCTCGCTTCCATTATCGAAAGAGAGGTCGTCGTCGACAAGGAGCGTCCGATCGTAGCCGGCGTATACTACAACCGGATGCGGGAAGGCTGGCTTCTGCAGGCGGACGCCACAGTCCAATTCGTGCTCGGAAAGCAGCGGGACAGAATTACGTATGACGACTTGAAGGTAGAAAGTCCGTACAATACGTATCTGCACCCAGGCCTGCCTCCCGGTCCGATCGCCAATCCGGGCAGAGCGTCGCTCGCTGCTGCCGTATCGCCGGAGAGCCATGATTACTTTTTCTATGTCACGAAAAAGGACGGCACCTCGGAGCATTACTTCTCCAAAACGCTGGCAGAGCACAACGCACTGGATAAAAAGAGCCGGGGAAAATAGCAGCGTATTCTGCTATTGCAATGGCTTTGTGATATAATAATTCGGTTGTAAAAAAGGGGGTGACGTGATGATAACCAATCCTGCGATCGACGAATATGTATCGGGACTGGTTCCCCCGCGTTCTCCATTGATGCAGCGCATGGAAGCAGAGGCGCAGGCAGAAGGCATACCGATTGTGCAGTTGCCTACTGCCCAGGTGATGCGGTCTTATCTGCAGCTTCACCGCCCGGAGCAAATCCTCGAAGTCGGAACGGCGATCGGGTATTCGACGATCTGGATGGCCGAAGCGGCACCGCAAGCGCGGATTGTGACGATGGACATCGACGAGGAAAGACTGCATAGAGCGAGAGCAAACTTGAGCGAGGCAGGCGTTGCAGACCGGGTAGAGGTTCTTCTCAAAGACGCTACGACCGGCCTTCCGGATTCGTATCATTTCGATTGTCTGTTTATCGATGCGGCAAAGGGACAGTACCGTGCGTTTCTGGACCTGTATCTGCCGCTGCTGCGGCCGGGCGGCATGGTGCTGACAGACAATGTCTTGTTCCGCGGTCTTGTTGCCACTCCGGAGGAAGCCGGGAAAAGACTGCGTCCCATGGTGGACAAGCTGATTGGCTTTAATCACTATCTGGCCCAGCATCCCGACCTGGAAACTGCGTTTATCCCTGTCGGAGACGGTCTGGCTGTCAGTTTTAAAAAAAGATAACAAGCGACAAAGATAACCTCGAACAAAACTGTTGAAGAGGGCTGCATGAGGAAGGGGATATGAATCATGGGTCACCCCGTTGTGATTGGGGTAGCTGGGGGCAGCGGTTCCGGCAAAACTACAGTAGCAAGAGAATTGTACCGACAATTTCAAAATGACAGCGTCACGATGATTGAGCAGGATTCGTACTACAAGGATCAGAGCCACTTGAGCCTGGAGGAGCGGGTGCTCACCAATTATGACCATCCGTTTGCGTTTGACAATGACCTCCTGCTGGCCCAGTTGCAAGAGTTGATCGAAGGCAGAGCAATCGAAAAGCCCATCTACGACTTCAAGGTGCACAACCGCAAGCAGGAAACGGTACGGGTCGAACCGAAGGATGTCATCATTTTGGAAGGCATGCTGATTTTGGAGGACCCCCGGATTCGCGAGCTGATGGACATCAAGGTATTTGTCGATACGGATGCCGATGTGCGGATTGTCCGCAGAATCGTACGGGATATCGAAGAGAGGGGCCGCTCTCTCGAGTCTGTCGTGAGCCAGTATCTGGAGGTTGTCCGCCCGATGCATCTGCAATTTATCGAGCCTACAAAGCGGTACGCTGATGTGATCGTCCCTGAAGGCGGATACAACCGGGTAGCCCTTGATTTATTGTCGACGAAAATACGCGATATCCTGCTGGAAAAGCAGCAGGTGGCAAATCGCTGAAAACGAATGTCGGAAACGAAAACGACGTGCAGAACACGCCCATCATGAGGCGTGTTTTTTGTTTCCGCCGCCTTCATTCGGGACATACTGGATGGAAAAGGCTGGAGGGATGAGGGATGCAGCTGGAGCGGAGGATGAAAAGAAGACAATTCATTTTGTTGCTGGGAATGACTGTTCTATGGCTCGGCCTCGTCGCGAGGCTGTGGTGGATTCAGGTGGGGGCGGCTCACCGCTTTACAAAGAGAGGCATCGATCTGGTGAAAAACGCGGTGAAACAGAGGCAACAGAGCATCGTCCTTCACAGCGGCAGGGGAGATATCCTGGATCGAAACGGCTACCGGTTCACAGGAGAAGAGCAGCTGGCGCTGATCCTGTTTCCACTGGCCCGCGGCAGCTTGAAAGGGACCGACGGATTAAAACAGGTCGCTTCGATTGCAGGTGTGAGCGAAGAGCAGCTGAATGACCTGATGAAAAATGCAAAGGCTCCTGTGATGCTGAGAGATACGTCCAAACGCCTGGTGGCGCTTTCGGAAAAGCAGGCGGAGAGGATCAACAAGCTGGCGATCCCCGGGATTGTCTCATTGGCAGTAACGGAACGGTATCGGAGCGAAGAGGTTGCCAAACATGTGATCGGATATATCCACCGGAACCCGGAGCTGGTCCAATCGCTCTACCCGGATGAATGGAAGCAAGGGAAGAAAAATGCCGAGACTACGGTAGGGGCATCGGGTCTTGAAAGGAGCTTTGACAGGTTTTTGCAAGGAATCGAGCCATCTGTCCTGTCTTATTACGTGGATGGAGAAGGGAACCCGCTGCGAGGTCTGGATATCCGCTATACGAGTCAGCAAAACGAGTACTACCCGCTTTCGCTGCTTTCGACACTGGATGCCCAGATGCAGCGGAGCGTGGAGCGGATTATCGACCAGCGAGGCCTGAACGTAGGTTCAGTAGTCGTTCTGGACGTCTCCACTGGCGATGTTCTGGCGATGGCGAGCCGCCCCGCCTACGATCAGTCCAGGGTGGAGGCAGAGAAAGGGGATTGGCAAAATCGTGCGGTCAAGCAGCTTCCGCCGGGCTCGGTTTTTAAAACCGTAGTGGCTGCCGCCGCTCTTTCGGAGGGGATCATCTCGCCGACGGAACGGTTTCACTGCAGCGGCAGCTACGGCAAATACGGATTTTCCTGCTGGAAAAAGGAAGGTCACGGATCGCTGACAATGGACGAGGCATTTGCCCACTCTTGCAATATCGCGTTTGCAGAGATCGCCAAGCGGGTAGGCGGGGAAAAGCTGGAGGAGTATGCCCGGCGATTGGGATTGCTGACACAGGTTGGGCATCGTACAGCTCATCTGTTCAAACTGGAAGGCTTTCGCCAAATAGACGGCGAGGAAAAAGGGCGGGTCTATTTGGATGACGTGTCGCGAAAAGACGAAGGCGTATTGATTCAGACAGCAATCGGACAGCGAGATGTCCGAATGACCCCGCTGCAGATTGCCAATATGATGGCGACGATCGCCCGTGGGGGACAGCCGGGCCAGGCAAGGCTTGTACAGGAAATCACGTATAAAAACGGCCAATCGTTTTTTCGGTTTCCCGTTCAGTCCCTGGACGAAGCGGGAATTGATTATGTGACTGCCAAAAAGCTGAGAACACTATTGAGACTTGTGGTCACGAGCGGTACGGGGAAGCTTTTGAACAACAGCTCATGGCCGATTGCCGGCAAAAGCGGAACGGCTCAGACGGGAGCCGGGCATAACGAGAGAAACCATTTGTGGTTTGCTGGCTACGCTCCGGCTGACAACCCGCGCTATGCCATTTGTGTTGTTGCCGAAAATCAGCCGGTGTCGACCGGAAACAGGGCTATGGAGATTTTTCAAGACGTTGTTGAAGAAATTGCCGGTCGATCACTCTGAGATCCTTTACCTCGGAAAGGGTATCGCCAAGACTGTAGGCTCTGCCCTGCAACTGATTGCGCTTGTTTAGACCGACGATCAGCATGAAAGGGGAAGTGGACATGTATACAGACTGTGATGCCTTTTCCCAAATGGTCCGTCGATCCCCTTTGCTCGGGGACAATCGGCGAACCGTATGGCTGTGCCAATCTCCAATGTATTGCCACGGTCTGCGTCTTCGCTGTTTTCTCACCAGGTTGCGCAAATGCTGGTCGTCAAACATGATCGAGTGGGGCTGATGAATGGCTTTGGGACCAGGTCCGCTGGCATAGGTCACAAGCCATTCTTCTCTATCCTCGCTTATCGGATACCCCATCAGGACGCCGCCCGTCTCCAGATAGGGGTTTTTTCGTACGGCTTGCTCAATCTGCCGCCATACCTTTGGTGTGAGATACAATGAAGCCATTGCAGGAAAACCTCCTTCGCTGCAAATCCGATGCTTTTTATAAAGGCCGCCTCCTATCATATGACGAGATCAAGTCAGGTGACCCGGGTCAATTACCCATGTAAGGCAAAAAAAGGGTTGTAAGTCAAAAGGCGCTTTTCCTATAATTTAGAAAAAGAGTGTTGCAGGAAAGGTTTTGATCCTATGCCATTGGCTTCTGTTAATCTCTTGTTGGTTGGACGCGTCCTCGAAAAGGATTTGTATTCGCATAGCGGGATCCTCCTGCTGCAAAAAGGAACGGTTCTCACGGAAACGCATGTACAGCTTTTTCGCAAACAGCGGATCAATCATGTGCATATTACGGATCGCACCTGGTCCGAGGGGAACGGTGAAGAAATTTCTAATCAGCTGATGGATTTAGGGACGGATCAGGAAAGCGTGGCATTTTATTTGGAAGCGATGGAAGATACGCGCCGCTTGTTCGAAAGCGTTGAGCTGGAGCGAATGCCTCGGCTGGAGGAATTTACAGAAGCATTTCACAAAGTCGCCAATTGCACCAAAAAGCGAATGGGACTGTTTCGCTCCCTGTATGTACTTGAGGGAGCTGACAGCTATACATACCGCCATTCCATAAACGTCGGCATTCTCTCAACCTTGATAGCCCAGCTCCTCAAGTGGGACGACGAGCGCGTCAAGATCATGGGAGCTGCTGGCTTTTTGCACGATATCGGAAAAATGAAGGTTCCCAAAGAGATTTTGCTCAAGCCGGGGAAATTGACGGACGAAGAATTTGCCCAGATGAAGCAGCACACCGTCTATGGCTATGAGCTGATCAACGAGATGGAAGGATGCTGTGAAACTCTCTTGCTTTGTGCTCTGCTTCACCATGAGCGGCTGGACGGCTCCGGCTATCCGGAAGGAAGGACCAAGGAGAATATTCCGATTGAATGCCAGGTGCTTGCCGTTGCCGACATGTTTGACGCGATCTGTTCAGACCGTGTGTACAAGACCCGCACATCGCCCTTTGAAGCGGCCCAACTTCTGTGGAAATCGGCCTGTGAGGGGCTGCTCAACATTGAAATTGTTACCGTGTTTGTCCGCTACATTGCGCAGCTGTACGTCGGGTCCAGGGCAAGGCTGAATGACGGGGAAGAGGTCGAAATCATTCTCATTCATCAAGATGAACCGATGAGGCCGTTGGTCCGCAGGAAAAAGGAATTTGTTGATCTGCGAAACCACCGTTCGCTCACCATTGAAAAAATGATTGTATAGGCATTCGCCAGCAAGGAGGCGCTCTTTTTGAAAGAGCGTCTTTTTTCTATGGGATCGACCTTTTTTCATTGTTATGGCAAAATGGTATAGTATGTCTATACGTAGACAGAACACAGAGTTCTGACAGGGGAATGCAAGGAGGCAAACATGATACGATACGCGGCACCAGAGGACGCAAGTTGGGCGGCCCCTCTGATCTATGAAGCAATCGGGGATATTGCCCACACATTGACCGGAGCGGATAAACAGGATGAGGCCATTAAAGTCATGGAGCAGTTTTTCCGGGAAAAACAGAACCGGATCAGCCATGAAAATTGCATGATCGCCGTAGCCGAAGGGAAACCGGCAGGCCTTTTGATCAGCTATCACGGGAGCAGAACCGAGGAGCTGGACAGGCCATTTGCCAAGCGCTTGGAACAACTAACCGGAACAGCTCCCATCATCGTCAAAGAAGCACGCTCAGACGAATATTATCTCGATACGCTTGTCGTCGACCCGAATTATCGGGGAAAAGGCATTGGCACGCGGCTTTTGGCCAGTTTTGAAGAGGAAGCGATACGGCAGGGGTATGAACGGACAGCCCTGCTGGTGGAAAAAGACAATGTTCGCGCACGCCAGTTATACGAGCATATCGGGTATCAGATGGATGGCTCGTTGATGGTCAGCGGGCATTTGTACGATCATATGGTCAAAATGCTGGCAGTCCCGATCTAGGACGTTCGTGCAAAGGGCGTGGCCCCCGATTTTCCTGCAGGATCACGGGGGCTTTGTTTTATCTATCAATATATTGGTACTATCTTCCTTGTGAAAATTATGATAATTGGGTACTATGGAGTAGGGGTTTGTCTTGCATGATATACGGAGGATGATGAATTTGTCGCTGTCTATTCGCAACAAGTTATTGCTGGGATTCTTGGGTATCGTGCTCATGTTTGGGATTACAAATGGCGTTGCTTATTTATTTATCAAGCAGCTCAATGATTCCTATGCGGAACTGCTTGGCAAACGGGTCCAGGTTTTGGAAAATGCAAAAGAAATCCAAAACAGTGCTTCACGGGAAATTTCCACACTACGGGCCGTTCTGTTGGCCGAAGCGAATTCGGCCGGTACTATGGACGAAGCGATTGAAACTCTGGATGCCACGATCAAATCGACTGTTGAATTGGTTTCTACGGAGGAAGAAAAAACACTTTTGGAAAGCCTGCAGCGTTTGAATGACCAGTATAAGGAAAAGGCTGTCCAAGTCGAAAAGCTGATCGGCACCAATGATTGGGAGAACGCAAAGCGGGTCGCTCTCAACGATGCCATGCCAGTCTCCCGCGAAATCAGAAATTTGGCAAATTTGCTCGTGGACAATGAAAAGAAGCTGATGGAAGCGGAGACCTTGCAAAACAGCGAGCTGGTTGAGCAGATACGCAATACAATCAAGATCATCAGCTTGGTCGCCATTGCCTCAGCGATCGTCGTCGGCTTTTGGCTCTCCCGCCATATTTCCAAGCCGATCGTTCAGTTGACCGCTGCGGCAGAGCGGGTCGCAGCCGGCGATTTGACAGTTGCGATCGGGCGCGTCAAAAATCGTGACGAATTGGGCAAACTGGCGCAGGCCTTTGGGCAGATGGTGAAAAATCTCCGCACGCTGGTGACGGAAGTAGTCGGCAATGCGCAGCAGGTCGCCGCTTCATCCGAGCAGCTTACTGCCAGTGCAGAGCAGACCACTCAGGCGACCAACCAGATCGCGTCTGCTATTCAGGGAGTCGCTCATGGAGCCGAGGTACAGGGCCGCAGCGTAGAAGACAGTGTCCGTCTCATTACCGAGATGAATTTGGGCGTCCAGCGGGTAGCACAAACAGCAGCGAACGTAGCCGAGGTTTCCGTCGAGACGTCGAAAGAAACCGAGCGCGGCAATGAAATGATTCACAGGGTTATCGACCAGATGCAGACGATCAGCGATGCCGTCGGGCAAACTGACCAAGTGGTCAAGCGGCTGGAGCAAAGATCCAAGCAAATCGATGAGATCATCCAGGTCATTACTGGCATCTCCGATCAGACCAACCTGCTTGCTCTGAACGCCGCGATTGAAGCGGCACGGGCGGGAGAGCACGGTAGAGGCTTTGCAGTCGTGGCAGATGAAGTGCGCAAACTGGCCGAGCAGTCCAAGAACTCTGCCGAGCAAATCGCCAATCTGATCCGTGAGATTCAATCTGATACGTCCCATGCCGTTGCTGCCATGGAACAAGGACAGAAGGAAGTAGCCGCAGGCAGGGAGATTGTCGAAGAGACAGGAGCAGGCTTCCAGCGCATTTTCCACGCAGTCGAGCAAACCTCTGCGCAAATTCAGGAAGTGACCGCAGTCGCCGAGGAGATGACCGCCAGCTCCGAACAAATCAAGGCGTCTATCGAGGAGATGGCCCGAATTGCGGAGGAGTCGGCAGCCAATTCGCAAAATGTCGCATCCGTTTCCGAAGAACAGCTCGCCTCCATGCAGGAAATTGCGGCGTCTGCCGGGGCGTTGGAGAAAATGGCAGAGGAGCTGCGAACGCTGGTCTCGAGGTTTCGGGTGTCGTAGCATTCAAAGGCAGAAGGCCGCATCAGGCTAAGCGAAAAGCCTGAAGGCGTATATAGAGTACCACCAGGAGAGGACACTTGCGATACGCGCGAAGGGTCCTCTCTTTTTGTTCAGCCGCATCCATCGTTCATAACTGAATTTCACAGCCGGCCCAAAATGTCCATCCAGAACAGGTAACCGAACTGAGGGACATTGGTGAAAAGAAGAACTAGTCGGTAGGCCCCACAATGAGAAGAAACTCCCTCACAAGACCTGGTAGTATGGAACGAACCTGGGGATCTATGAGGAGGCACAGAGGCAGGATATGGTAGAATGATAGAAGCGCGCTGCGGCATATGTCATAGATGTGCCGACGCGAATAAAAAAGGAAGTAAAGGGGTCGCCGTACAAGTGAAAAAGAAACATGTGGTCATCATCGCTGCTTTACTGATACTGATAGCGGCCGGCTTTGCCGTATGGTCTTTTACCGCGGTTCGGCTCGCGGAGGGGTACGTGTACGAAGAGGAGAACCGGGTCCTGCACGCCAAGGTCATTCCGGGAAAAGAGAACGTAACCGTAGAACTACAGGAAGCGAAGGTTGAGACGATCGACGATCTCCCGGCAGTGACAAACACCACCTATATTTTTACAGGCTCTTTGGAAGAGGGGAAATTGTCACTGACTACACAACAGGGGCAAGCCGTTGCCGCAGCAGTGACGCCGGACGAGCTCGTCTTCCATGGGCAATGGCTGGAGCAGTATGAACCGGAAACGAAGCTTGTGGCGACACAAACAACGGCCTACAATGAAAAACTTGTGGCTTTGAATCAGCGGGTCAGCGAGAGAGCGGAGGATATCAAAAAGCAGCGGGCCGAGCAAAAAGCGAAGGAAGCGGCGGAATTGGCAAAAAAAGTGGAGCAGCTGACAAAGCTGGAGGCGGATATCGCTGAAAATGTGAAGTATTTGTCCGATTTGAACGTTTCCGAGGATCAGGCCATTTACGAACAGCACCTCGCAGATTTGCAGGCGCTCTCGGAGGAAATAGCGGCTTTGGGTCAAGACACAGGCATGTCAGAGGTAAAGTCATCCATGGTGGCCAGCATGAGCGCAGTTATGGATGGTATCCATGTGCTCGATGCAAGCATAGGGCAAAAGGCCAAGTCGATCAGCAATATTATCGAAATTATGCAAGGCGATTTGAATCAGGCTGAGGTATTGTGGAGTCAGGTAAAAGAGCAGATCGCCGACAAAGAAAACCGCACGAAAAAGTACAACGAAGTGGCTCAAGCCGGAAAGGAAGCGCTCGGGAAAGCAAAACAGGAGCTGGCGGCAGCGAATAAAATCTTAAACGGCTACAAGAGCAAGGCCGAGGGATACTACCGCAAGGCGACGGCGAATTGACGCATTCGATCCAGAAAGAGACGTCAGCTCTATGGATTAACCGGTTATCGGTGGAATTAAGAAATGACAAGCAGTGGCAAAAAGGAAGAGACACAGAAAGCAGACAGTACTGACAAGCAGGCTTATTTTGTCTTTCCTTACGATTCCGACAAGAAGACAAGACAAACCGATAATCCCAAGTAGCAAGGGAACCAAAATAAACCATATATTCTCGATGATGATGATATTCTCACCATGTCTGAACATGCGTATCCTCCTTTGCACAGTGACTCATCAGTGCTTGGCGAAGAAAGTGTCGTAGGTGCAAGCAAAGTGGAAACGATCATTTTTCCCTGCGGTTTCCCTGTACATGCACGAGTAGGCAATCGCCCACATAAGGATAGAAATAAGCGCATATCCTTCGTGGGAGGTGGCAAGCGTGTCCAGCATCTTTGCGGCGCTTTCTCTGTTTATCAAGGAAATCATGCTGTTCGTGGCCTACGTCAAAAACAATGCTTTTCCCCAACCGCTGCCTGACACGGAAGAGGAAAAGTACCTCCGGCTGATGGCCAAAGGCGACCCGATCGCCCGGAATAAGCTCATTGAGCACAACCTGCGGCTGGTTGCCCACATTGTGAAAAAATTTGAAAACACCGGCGAGGACAGCGAAGACCTCATTTCCATCGGAACGATTGGGCTGATCAAGGCCATCGAGAGCTACCAGGTGGATAAGGGGACAAAGCTGGCGACGTATGCAGCGCGGTGCATTGAAAACGAGATATTAATGTCAAAGGAGAGCCTAAGCTCTCCTTTCAGGTTGCAGACAAACTCCCTCGCTGAACGAACAGCAGAGGGAGTTTGTTTAATAATTTGATGAAAATACCGAAGGTGTTTTGATCGTTCACCTTTTGGCGACCTGATTTCCATAGCCAGGTCGCCATTTTTTTCAAGTTCATGGCAGCGAAAACAAGCATCGCCTGCATCGTGACCTTCTCCAGTCCTCGTAAGGTCGTCCAACGCATGCCATGCTTTTCCTTCATATCAGCGAATACACGTTCAATCGTTTCTTTCCGTTTGCTATAGATTTGTTTGTTTTCCTCGGTATGCCGGAGGTGGTCTACCTCTTCGAGGTAATCAGCCCAGATGTGGCGACTCACTCTCTTTGTGTAGTCTTTACTTTCCGTGCATTGTTTCAAGAACGGACAACTTCGGCAAACTTGAGAATTTGATCGATAGATACGGTACCCATCCTTGTTTGTTGTCTCATATGTTAAGATTTGCTCGTTCGGGCAGATGTAGCAGTCGAAATATTCATCATACACATATTCGTGCTTTTTAAAAAAACCTTCTTTGGTGCGTGGTCTTGTGTAGGGCATAACGGGGCGAATCTGGTCATCAAGGAGTGTTTTACTGATGTAAGGCGTCTTGTATCCCGAGTCCACTGCCACAGCTTGAGGCTGTGCAAACGTCTTTCGCACTTGATTCAAAACATCCTCAAAAACCTGACTGTCATGCACATTGCCTGGCGTTACCTTGGCACCAAGCACAAATCCATTTCGATCACATGCTGTATGAAAACTATAAGCAAATACACGTTCCTTTTCCCCTTTTACAAACAATCCGCAATCCGGGTCAGTTGTGCTGACTTTCACCTCCTTCTTCGAAGTTTCTGTCTTTTTTTCAAGGGGCTTCTTTCCATGTGCAATACGATCCTGATTGATTTCTTCGTCCAGCAGCTCTTGATATTTCTTCGCTTGTTCTTCAACGATTTCTTTCACGTATTTATGCTTATTCGCACTGGCTTTTACATGCGTAGCATCAATGAAAAGCACATCAGGCTTCACGAATCCATGATGAACCGCCTCCTCCAATATTCGAAGGAAGATCGACTCGAAGAGTTGAGTATCCCGAAAACGGCGAACATAGTTCTTGCCTAGGGTCGTGAAATGGGGAATGGGCTGACTGAAATCATAGCCAATAAACCACCGATAGGCAACATTGGTTTCGATCTCTTTAATCGTTTGTCGCATGGAACGAATTCCAAAAATATATTGGATGAAAGCAATTTTAACTAAGACTACAGGGTCAACACTGGGTCTGCCATTGTCATGACAGTAGAGGCTTTCCACCAAGTCATAGATGAACGAAAAGTCGATTGCATTTTCAATTTTTCTTACGAGATGATCTTCTGGCACCAACTCATCTAGCGAGAATGCAGATATCTGATAACGCCCTTCGGCCTCTTGCTTATTAAGCATAATGCCACCTCTAAAAAATAACTTTTGAAAACGTAACATGTTCTATATTCAACAAAAAAGCCTGCAGACCCTGTTCCTTACGGAACTTTGTCTACAGGCTGAAAGGAGAGCCTAAGCTCTCCTTTGTTTGTTATGTGCTTTGAATCTTTGGGAACTATTCATTACGCACTGCCTCTGTGAGTTCCTCCATAATTGAAGCAATCTCTTTTTCTCTGTCGTAGATGATGCTTTCACGACCAACTCCAACATAACAACTTTCTGTAGATATTCTTTTTCGTCAAAATGATATGTGGTGAGAATTTCTTCGCCTTTCTCACAAAAAACGAGTTCAGCTTTTGTTCCTTTTTTCCACTTGGAGAAATTTATCTGGCTGTAATCTGGATCGACAGCGTTCTCAATTAATTCCGATGGCCAAGGGGAGCTGGAAAGAAAAGCGTGGCATTTTGATTGCATTCTTGGGACCGGATGATGACGCCACCGATTTCCTACCGGCGGAACTTCCGAAAAGCCGGTTGAAGGGACAACGAACCAGCCTTAACCGGCGCTCGCTGGTCGAGGTTCCGCGAAGCGGGAGAAGTACCTTGAGCGACTACTACGCTCCGCGCTTGGCGGACATGAACCCGAATGAGGAGGGACAGCAGCATGCGAACTGAAGCACTAAATGGTCTGAAAAAAGGCGATATAGTCGAGCACGCAAATCAAATTGCCATCGGAGCAAGTGGAAGCACTTGAATCATGGAATTGTCGATGATATCTCGTTATCGGGAAAGTCGGTGTATGTTCGATGATTTGGGGAAGATGGGAAGTCATTTCACTGGGCGAAATACGATCATTGTCTAATTGTTAAGCGTGGATTGAAAGGCTGATTTAAAAAAATCGGTAATTAAGGAAAGCTTGTTGTTATGTTAATGGAGGAGTTAGACAATGTTTGATCACCAAGTGCTTGTACGTGGATATGATCATGAAGAACGCGATTTCCAAACTTCCATGTCAATGTCCATCCATCACTTCCGTCCTTGTCATAACCGATTAGTTCTCTTTGACCCCATGTTTGGGTACCGGTTGGGATCAACCAGAACAGCACTGTTTCAGTATTGTTGGCTTTAACAAAAATGGTCATCTCATCAACGCCTTTTGGCACTCTCCACCAGTTACCTATCTTAGGTAAATCAGTTGAGACGTGTAATATTTCAGCATGCTTTTGAAATGTAACTATTTGGTCAGGTGCAACTTTATTGGGGAAAATGAGTGCCAGGATAATACTGCTCAGAACTAACATGAACGATCACCTCGAAAAAAGTTTCCCCAACCATGATATTTAACAAAATGTAGCGTAGTGCTTAACAGAAAAAAACCGTAAGGTCTTTTATAACAAATTGCTTCATTTTCCGATAAAAACGCGCTATTTTGGCAGAATTAAAGCATTGAGACAGTGAATGGAAATGAAGAATAGCACATAGGTTGCACTATTCTTCATCAATCTCAATGTCGACTGATTCATCTGAGATTCCGGCAAGCATTTTAGCTTCAGTTTCAAATGGCTCTATATCGATATCTAAAGACTTTTCCTTATACTGCTCATTCCATGGAACACCACAGGCTGCTGCGTGTCTTTTGGGATCGTAGGGGACACCTGTTTTTAGAACACTGTAGATAATCTTTGCAACTTTTCCAGACATATGTCCTATAGCTTTCATTTTTGGCATTTGACGTGCCAATAGGCGCTCGTAATATGCCGCAAACACATTAGGACCACCTCTTTGGGCAATAAGTATTAGAGCCATCTGAAACATGACCCTGCGTGTATCGCGAACACCACTGAACGTCTGGCGAGTGCCTTTTACAGAAGTCCCAGACTGCTTATTTTCGGCAGATACACCAAGGTATTTTTTAAATTCTTTATAGGTACTAAACCGATGAATGTCACCTATTGGCCCAATACCAGCGTAGCTGTCACCATCCGCAAACGTATGTAAATTAGTGGAAAATATTACTCCATACACGTCTATCCATGTCCTCTAACTCCTTTTTCTTGCTCTAGGGACGAAAGTGATTATTTTTCCTGTGTATGATTCTGTAAACAATCAATTCGTTCGGTGATCAATTGCACCTTTTGAACAAGATGAGTCATGACTGCCAGTTATGATCTGGACGATCTTGTAGTTACCTTGAGTCTATAGAAGTAATGATGGTCTTGTCTTTAAAACCAACTGATTCGAAAAAGCTCATGATGCTTACATTATAAGTGTCAATTGCAACTACAATTTCCGTGATCTGACGAAGGGTAAAGCGCGCATGTAAAGTATGTAACAACGATGTTCCAATGCCTTGATGTCGATAAATTGGCTTGACTACGACTCTATAAATAATGCCGCGGTGTTGAGCAATTGTTCCAATGACAACGCCCATCATCTCCCCATTCTTCGATGCTACAAGGATTAAATGGTGATCGAGTGACAATTGGTTGACAAAAGCCCTCCTTGTTTCCTCGAAACACTCCGCAGGTAGAATACTCGTTAATAGTCTTGACACTCCTGCATAATCTGCTAATTGAAATGACTGAATGACCATATTCCACTAATCCCTCCAAACTTTTGCAGCCCTTCTGTCGACCACAATGAGATTTTTTGGAGTTGCTTTAAAAGCCCCTGCTGCCGATAGGTGGACACAGGGGCTGGTTTCATGCAGGGTAAGATACTATCCTTTCTCTATCTTTCTTTTGCAGATTGAAAATGGCAAAAATCCCTTGTTATTTTCTTCAATTTTTTCCTTACGACTCGTAATACTTCAGGATCGTGATAAGAAAACGACCTCGTTACGTACCAGTCAATTTCGTTATTCAATTCACTGATATAATACGGGTTATCATTTTTCTTAACTAAGTCAGTTAAATCTTGTGCAAATGCTTGGCTTAATAGCTGGACATTGGGTACCTCTAACCATGTTTGTATGACAAAAACAGGCGGAGTATGGTCCTTTCTGAAATCTTGTCCCGGTATTTGATCCCAAAACTGATTCCATTCTTGAAGAAGTCCTGCTTCGTAGAAAATAAACTTTAAAAAACCGCATAACCACGCCGTACAACTGGTATTACGCTGCTGGCATCCTTTCCCGTATTTCAAATGGCGACAATCCAAACAACAAGACCCTCCATGTGAGATACAGACTTGACAAATATATGATGAACCGATTCCTTCAAGGTACTTAATCCCAAACTGAATCACATCTTCTCTTGTTGTGACACACTTCCCATCTTTACGATTTTCAAACTCTACCTTTTTTTCACTTGAAATTGTGGGATGATTAGCTTTTCTACATGTTTTACGTGTGCCAGACATAGATTCTCCTTTCCTACGGACATTTCTTGTTATTCCTCATTAAATCGATCGAGCATTGAGATCGTATCAATCAAATGATTATTAAAGATTTGTCGAGCGACTGCTAAGAGTTCGATGATCATAGGATCACGAAGCGAGTATGTGACTTTATTTCCATCCTTGGTTCCGTACACAATGTTTTTGTTCCGTAAGATTGCAAGTTGCTGGGAAACAGCGGAGCCTTCGCTTCCTATTAACACCTGCAACTCATTGACGTTTTTGTCACCATCAGATAGCAACTCTAGAATTCGAATCCGTAAAGGATGGCCCAATGCCTTAAAAAAATCTGCTTTGAATTGTTGCAACTCAAGATTCAACAAAAATCCCCCATTCTTCATGAATCGTGTAAAACCAACATCTACGATTTCTTGATGTGACCGTAATCAAGAAACATAAACAGTAAAAACCTATACGGCTGTTCACTTGCTATGCTCTATGAGCTGGACTTAACTCAGGTTTCGTTTGCATTTTTGATTGATCTGGAGCCGACAAATGAGCACATTCCCGGAAGGCAAAGTTCTTACAACCTAAACATTTGTTATGTTCCAATTGGGTAAGGGCGAAATCAATCGCTTCTCCCGTATGTTCAAAGAAATGTTGATGCCCAATGTATTTATAAAGTCCGGTACGTCTTAGTACTTCATTGGGCTGAGGTTGAATGCCGGAAATGAGTACAAGCCCACCATGATTTTTAAAATCTTGAACCACACTCGCCAGATTAGACTCACCTGTGGTATCCATGAAAGGAACCTTCCCCATTCGTAGGATCAATATTTTGGGACGGTATTGAATCGTGTTCATAATGGACTGTTCAAACATGGCAGCTGCTCCGAAAAATAAAGCTCCTTCAACGGTAAAAATACTGATTTGAGGACAATCGTGGCCCTCCGTGACCATTTGAGGTTTTACCTTCCCATGTTTAACCGAAGGATCGGGAAGCACTTTGGCTACAGTCAAGATGTCACTCATTCGTTTCACGAACAGAATCACCGCAAGAATCAAACCGACCTCTACAGCAGTTGTCAAGTTCGTAAAAACTGTTAGAAGAAAAGTAATCAATAACACGGCTGAATCGCTCGTCTTAGTCCTGAGAACATGAGCAAATTCTTTACGTTCACTCATGTTCCAGGCTACAACCATCAAAATGGGAGCCATGCTTGCCAACGGTATATGTGATGCATAAGGAGCAAGCAGTATCAATACGAGTAACACCACAAGTCCGTGTATGATACCGGAAATAGGAGATACCGCACCATTTTTAATATTGGTAGCTGTCCGCGCTATTGCTCCGGTTGCCGGTATTCCCCCGAATAAAGGGGTTATGATATTTGCAATTCCTTGACCAATCAATTCCCGATTGCTGTTATGCCTATGCCCGGTCATCCCGTCTGCAACCACTGCAGATAAAAGAGATTCAATGCCGCCAAGCATTGCAATGATAAATGCAGGGGTTAGCAATTGTTGAACCCGTTGCAACGTTATTTCAGGGAAATGAAAGCTGGGTAGAGTGCTAGGTATCGTGCCGAACGTAGAGCCAATTGTGGCAACTTTACCTTCGAACAACAACGAAGCTACAATACTTGATATCACAAGTCCGATCAGTGAACCTGGTACTTTTGGCAACACTCGTGGTGTAACCAAAATAATGAACAGGCAAATACAAGCCGTAATTACGCTATAAAGATTTGTTGTAGAAATGTGCACCCAAATTTCCTTCATATTGGAAAGAAAATCCTCATGTTTTTGAAGACCGCTAAGACCAAGAAAATTACCAATCTGTCCGGAGAAGATTATAATGGCAATCCCTGCGGTGAATCCGATGGTGACTGGTCGAGGAATAAACTTAATCAGTGCGCCCAACTTAAAAATCCCCATCAAGACGAGCATAATTCCAGCTATTAAACCAGCAATGAGTAAGTTTTCATAGCCGTATTGCATGACAATCCCGAACAGAATGGGAATAAAAGCACCAGTTGGCCCTCCAATCTGAAATCTGGAGCCTCCAAACAAGGAAATCAAAATACCTGCAATAATCGTGGTGTAGATGCCATATTCCGGTTTTACGCCCGATGCAATGGCAAATGCCATCCCTAAAGGAATGGCAATGATCCCAACAATCAATCCTGAAATGCAATCTTTCTGGAATGATTTCACGTTGTAGTCTTCAAATCTTCCTATCCACTTCATGTTTTTAACCCTTCTTCTTTTTGAATATTTGATTATTTGAAGATACATAAATAGTACGCCTCAATGTACTCATTGTCAATTCGAAGAAAAGGGGGATTACTACATTTCATTCTGCCATGCTTTTCGGTAAGTAATATTTAATATGCTAAGTGCAGATAAATCTAATTTGGATATGGTGCGCTTAAAAGTTCCGATTTTTGTTTTGGTATTAGAACTTCAAGTATTTTTGCGCATTTATTCATACAATGATCGGTCTATTGTTATACTCAAAAGGATACAAAGTGCCGACTCTCACCATAATAGGAACTTTATCTGGAGGGGATCATGTGAAGCGAAATTGGGAACTGGATGAGTTGATTGAGCATTTTACAATACTCCCGAACGAAATGAAGTTGATCGAAAATAAAACGGGAGAAACCAGAATTGGATTTGCGGTGCTATTCAAGTTTTTCCAAAACGAGGCTCGTTTTCCAACGCATAAGTTCGAGGTACCCAAAGCTGTGATTGCCTACATTGCCAAACAGATTTTTTCCGATCCGGAACTGTATGCCAGATACGATTGGACTGGTCGTTCAATCACTTACCATCGAACACAGATCCGTGAGTTCTTTGGTTTCCGCGAGGATACGCTAGAGGACGCACATGAAATGACAGAATGGTTATGCCAACATGTCCTGTATCATGATCATGATGTCGAGCACCTAAAGGAACACGTGTACAGTCGATTTCGTGAGCTGAAAATCGTACCTCCCACCCCAGACCGCATCGAACGGCTCATTCGTTCCGCCATTCACACCTACGAAGAGAATTTTTTCCAAACTGCATATCAAAAGCTACCTTCCTCAACCTTAGCCAAGATAGATTCCTTGATTAATAGCATCGCCTATTTGGAAATAGATGACGAAGAAGTTTCCGGAGAAGAGAATGGTCAGTTATCGTTTCATGAATTGAAAGCCGATCCTGGACGAGCAGGGCTTGAGAGTGTGTTAAAAGAAATCAATAAGTTGCGCACGATTCGAAATTTGGAACTTCCGGACGATCTGTTTAAAGATATCCCCCAGAAGGTGCTGAAGAAATATCGGCAGCGTGTGGCTACAGAGGATATTCGGGAGTTGCGCCGCCATCCTGCGCCGATTCGGTATACGTTGCTGTCTGCTTTTTTCTGGCTTCGCAGCATGGAAATATCGGACAACCTGGTCGATCTTCTTATTCAGATCATTCATCGCATTGGGGTTCGAGCAGAACGCAAGGTAGAAAAGGAAATCCTGAAGGATTTACGGCGAGTCAGCAACAAGTACGGAAGCTTGTTCAACCTAGCCCAAACAGCTATCAACCATCCAGATGGAATCATTAAAGAGGTATTATACCCAGTGGTCAACGAACAAACCTTGAAGGATCTCGTCAAAGAATTTAAACATACCGGCCCAGCTTACCGTGAAAAAGTCCATACCGTCATTCGTGCCTCCTATGGAAGCCATTACCGGCGGATGGTTCCGGAAATTCTCAGCATTCTAGATTTTCGTTCCAATAACGAGGTTCATCGGCCAGTGATCCGGGCATTGGAATTGATCAAAAAATACGCGAACACTGGACTGCATTATTTCCCTTTAGCCAATGACATTCCGATCGATGGTGTCATTCGTACCGCGTACAAAGAAATTATTATCGAAAAAGATGACAAAGGACAGGAACGGATTAACCGAATCAATTACGAGATCAGCGCCTTGCAGATGCTACGGGATAAATTGCGTTGCAAAGAAATCTGGGTACCTGGGTCTAACCGGTACCGGAATCCGGACGAGGACCTCCCGTCTGATTTTGAGGAACGACGAGAAGAAAACTATAAGGCATTGAATCAGCCCTTAGATGCGGATTCGTTTATTGCTGCACTTAAACAAGAGATGATCCAAGGACTAGAAAAGCTGCACGCTGGTATGCCAAAAAACCCTAAAGTACGGATTACGGAAAGAGGCAACGGCTGGATCTCCGTCTCTCCATTGGAACCACAGCCAGAGCCATTAAATTTGGTTCGGGTGAAAGCCGAAATCGCACGCCGCTGGCCGATGACCAGCCTGCTGGACATTTTGAAGGAGACGGACTTGCGCATTTCATTTACAGAACAATTTAAAACGGTAGCTAACCGCGAGATTTTAGATCGGGAGACGCTGCAAAAACGATTGATTCTTTCCCTTTACGGTCTTGGAACCAATACCGGCTTAAAACGGGTCAGTGCTGGTGATCATATCGAAAGCTATAAGGATCTTCTTTATGTGCGGCGTAAATTCATTCACAAAGACAACCTACGTAATGCCATTGCAGAAGTAGTAAATGCGATCTTTCGGGTGCGGATGCAGGAAATATGGGGAGAAGGAACAACTTCTTGTGCCTCCGACTCGAAAAAGTTCGGGGCCTGGGATCAGAATCTTATGACAGAGTGGCATATCCGTTACCGTGGCCGCGGCGTGATGATTTACTGGCATGTGGAGAAAAATTCAACGTGCATCTATTCACAACTCAAATCATGTTCTTCATCTGAGATTGCCGCCATGATCGAAGGGCTGCTCCGGCATTGTACTGATATGGAAGTAGAGAAAAACTATGTGGATTCTCACGGCCAAAGCGAAGTCGCCTTTGCTTTTTGTCATCTGCTGGGCTTTCAGCTCATGCCGCGACTAAAAGCAATCCACTCACAAAAACTGTATCGTCCGGAGCCAGGAATGACAGATGCTTATCCTCATCTACAACCGGTACTGACACGTCCGATAAACTGGGAGCTAATCCGGCAGCAGTATGACCAAATGGTGAAATATGCGACAGCTCTACGCTTGGGTACCGCAGAAACCGAAGCCATCCTGAAACGCTTCACTCGGAATAACCTTAAGCATCCTCCATATCAAGCTTTAGGAGAGCTGGGAAAGGCAGTAAAAACCATTTTCCTCTGTAACTATTTGCACTCCGAGGAGCTGCGCCTCGAAATTAACGAAGGATTGAATGTCGTAGAGAACTGGAACTCAGCCAACAGCTTTATCTTCTATGGCAAAGGCGGAGAAATTGCCACGAATCGCATGGAAGATCAGGAAATGGCCGTTTTATCCCTGCATTTGTTACAAAACTGCCTGGTGTACATCAACACCATCATGTTTCAAAATATTTTATCTGAGAAAAAATGGTTTGACCTTATGACCCCGGAAGATTTCCGGGCTTTAACCCCGTTAATCTATACCCACGTGAATCCGTATGGTACATTCCGTTTGGACATGAAGGAACGACTTCCACTAGAAGGTGAATTGGCATGAGTGAAAAACGTGTATCTGCAAAAAAGAAAGCCCGCGAGCTGGCAAAATACCTGCGGGCTGAACGTCCGGACTATGCTTACCTAAAAAGATTGTTTCAGCACCTAAGGGATGAGCTTGAAATAGAGGTACCGAAAGTATCAAAAAAATTACCCTATGTCCCGACTGAAGAAGAGTTAAAACGATACTACGAAGTAGTCTGGAAGACAAAGAATTTTCAGGACATGATGATCGTGAAAACGCTGATGTATACTGGCGTCCGCGTTAGCGAGTTAATCAACATCAAGCTGACGGATATCGACTTTCACTACTGCCAAATCCGGATCAACAAAGGAAAGGGCAGCAAGGATCGGATTGTTCCTTTCCCACAGACCTTTAAAGAGCTGCTGGCCATGCACGCGGATTCGATGAAAAAGAAGCAGGCTGTCTATGTATTTGAATCCTCCTGGAAGAAAAAATACACAGATCGGGGAATTCGTAAGATTTTGGCCAAGTATTCCGAGGAAGCCGGACTCGCTCAAAATTTATCGCCGCACAAGCTTCGGCATTTTCTGCTGACTTGGTTGAAAAAGCAAGGCATTGACGATGCGTTGATTCAGCCCTATTCCGGTCACGAAAGTCGTAAATCACTTGAGGTATATTCAAAGCTGGCGATCACTGATGCGCAGTTTGAGTATAACGAGGTTATTAACAATTTTCCAGTTTAACCCATACATTTGCGGGTGGTGTCAGCTACGCTGGTACTACCCCCTATTACAGCAATGAGAGTACAAGCCCAATTATCACTCATGACAGGTAAAGAAAAGAGCAAATTGGTATATGGGTGTGGGGAAGTTCCTTTTTCAGCATTACCATGTAATAACTCATGGATGCTTGCGTCAATACTGCTTAAACTTTCTTCAATGCGCAAGGCTTCTTGGATAAGCCAACTTTGTCGATCGACAACATGGACCAATGGCAGAGCAACGGTGTTAGGTAAAACATGAGCTAATTCGCTGGCTGCCTTCTTTGCAATAGCTTTAGCACCGCATTTGGTTATTGCTTCTCGAAGTTCAATCTCGGAGAGACCCTTCATATCCAAAGCAGTTGGATACATTAACGCTAGGCGTAACACAGAAGGGCTTGAAAGCTTCTTAAATGCTCTTTTAAGGTCAGGGTGAGTGATTTGAAATAACTGTTGCACCTGGTTTTTCCTGCGTGTCAGGGTAGTGGTAAGTAACCAGCGATCACGCATGAGAGTACGGACGATAGACTGTGACATTGAGGCTGGACTCGCTAGTCGTACAGCTTTCATATCGGGGTGGAGCGATTTATGCCATCCCATATAGGCCATCGTTCTAGCATCAATAGCATCGGATTTCTCTTGAATACCAAGAGTCTCTTCCCGAAATTTTTTAACAGAGGCATTTTCAACCATATGAAGTGAGTAACCAGCTTTTAATAATACCTGTTGAAGAAGAAAGGAATAATGCCCACCTGTCGGCTCCATTAATACGAAAAAGTCGATTGGTTTTAATCCTAGATGCTCCTGTACATCTTGAAGGGCCTTCAAGAAATCAGAGATACCCAAACTATCGGCATCGAATTTCATTGTTTTGGCCCTTTTCCATTTTCCATCACGAAACTGTTCGGGAGTAATGCAGGTAGCCACATGAAAATCAGCTCCAATATCGACACCAACGTATATTGGATAAAAGAGTCTTACGAATTCTTTTTGCCCATCGGTTTGAGTGACACTAAAAGTCATTAACTGATCTTCCTTCATAAGTTATGTTCTCCTTTTATTAAGCAATATGTAATACACCTGACTATCCAAGTTACTGTGAGAGCTTCATTTGCCCAATGTAGCATGTCAGGATTATAGCGCCAGGTGATCTGTACCCAAATTGTCTCAAGAGGTCTAACGCAAGTTAGCCCCAAACGTTGAAGGGTTTCAATTGCTTTACTTTATATGGAGTACAATTTTCCGTTATATAGACTTTAAAAAACTTATACGTTACCTCTGAGAAAATTCCTGCTCTGGTTTAGTTAATTTTGGAAAACAAAAAAACCCGCCAAAGGACGGGTTAAACGCTGACATGGGTGCAGTGCCAATACACGTGGAGTGCCCCAGTGTTATATCAGAGGTCTGAAATCTATCAGCCCCAATCCTAATATGGTAGGTAAAACCATGAAAGGTCACTGCACAATATATATGATTCGCTAGTGAGCGAGTGTACTCCTGCAAGACCAATGTTCCCAAATAGTTAGTAGAGCTCTATCCATCAGGAGTGCCCACATTGTGTTCAGGAATACATTGGCAACGTAAAAGATTCGTTAGGAAATAGAGTTATTCCTGCAAAGGCCGATGTTCCCAAACATTACGCAGAGCTACAACCGAGGATGTGCCCACGTTTTGTTCAGAGATACATCGGTATCATTTAGTTTAATTCTGTGGAAAAGATATGAAAAGATTTTCTCGGTAGATTGCTTCGCAATCTACCTGCGACACCTCCCGTGTGGGCTACGCCCTCCAAAATACCCGCCTAAAAGGAGTGTCTGCACAATGAATTAAAGACTTACGCGTAAAAGCATGTAGTCCTTTGATCAAAGAACAAAACTAATCAAAACACTACAGTAACATTACTTGTGGAAAGAGGTGGAGAAATGTCCAAGCTGATCGGCATTATTAAAAGTGGCTCTGGTACGGTTCACGCGGTTACGGACAAAAGATCGCCAAAAGCGTTGTGTGGTTATAGGCACGGAATGAAAGGGAACTTTGCTTGGTCGGGTAGGTCACGGGTAACGTGCGAAAAATGCAAAGTGAAAATTCCAGAAGACGTGATCGAATAACAGGAGGGGAACGGGATGCAAGGACGTGAGATCAAGTTACGGATATAGGATAAAATTAACAATCTCATGCTGCAGTGGAAGCATCTGGTGAATGCTCCTGATCTGTCAGAGTTTCTGATCCACAACGTAGAAGATGGTCATTATTCGACCTTGATGCAATTCACCGGCTTGTGCGACAAGAACGGCAAGGAGATTTATGAGGGAGATGTATGTCTGCTGTTCAACAAAGGTAGCGATCTGTTTGGGGAAGAGCCGGTGGTTGTTGAATGGATCGGCGAAGATGAAACTGGATACGGGATTGGTTGGGGGGTATTCCCGAGTATGTTTGAATACGTAGTCATCGGCAACATCTATGAAAACCCGGAGCTGCTGGAGGTGGGGAAGTGATGGAACGAGATGCAGAAAAGGACCTACAGATGTGTGACCTAGCTACTCCAGGGCCGTGGTTTAGAAACGGGGAAAAATGGTGCTCAGAAGTCACAACAGACTTAAATTCAGGGGCAGAGAGTTGGGGTTGCCAACTGTGGTATAGAGACGATTCTAGTATGGTACAACTGGCTTAACAACGCCGAGTCGCTGTTCAAAATAAACAAGAGCAAGCGGAAGAGGGAATTGATCAACTCTTTCCACGGCTATAGCATTCAGAGACAAAAAACGAATTGAAAGCAAGGCAGATCGAGCGGGCTTTACAGTATTCACTGGATGAAACAGAAAGAAAAATCATTAAAGAAAAGTACCTAGTCCGGTCAGAGTAAATGACATCAACGTATACCTGGACTTAGGGCTGACAAAGGATCAGTATTACATTAAAAAGAATGAAGCAATATTTCAAATCGCGACGGCACTCCGCATCATTTGAGTGCCGTTTCTTATTTTCCCGACAAAAACCCGACAAAAAGCAGGACAAAATAGGGACAAAAAAATCATGGACGTTTTTTCCATACGGGATCGGTAACCTTGAATTAAGAGCAAGGAACCAGAGCTAAATGCGAGAGACGGCTCCTGCCCCTCGCCCCCTGTCCAGTATCACTCATCTTTTTGAAGTAAAAGTTAGATTATTGAAAGAAGTGAAATTCCAATTATATGAATTGTTTCTAGAAATAGGTTGACATTAATTCAAAAATATGGTAATTTTCATTATAATGTGGACAGTACACAATAATATTTGTTGTAGGAGGACTTGCTGTGTATAAAAAAAGCATGAAAAAATTTTTTGTACTAGGGGTTGCAGCAGTTTCTTTGTCAATTTTGGCAACTGTAAGTAGTCCATCACACGCTGCTTCAACAACTGTAACTTTAGGAGTAAAAAAAGTCACTCAAGCAGCAGAGTTATGGTGCTGGGCAGCATCTTCAGTATCTGTATTAGATTATTTTGGTATTAAAGTTACTCAATCCGATTTTGTTGAATATGTAAAAGGTGAGGTTTCGAATAAATCGGGAAATATTAGTGAAGTCATGGATGGACTCGATCATTATGGGCTTCAAAGTTATCGAGAGAATAACTCATTAACTTTTAAGGAGACGGTAAGGGAAATAAACAATGATATACCTGTATTAGCACGCATAAAATGGAAAACGGGAAATACAGCTATTGGTCATATGGTTGTTATTGATGGCTACACAAACAGCTCAACTAAATATCTAAGGTATATGGATCCTGATAAAGGTGAATATTCTATTATGACTTATGACAGATTTGTAGATAGCTCGGGTCAAGAGTGGACCCATACCATATATGGATTCGAGGAAAATTAATTGAGGAGGTAAAACATGAAGAAGATTACATTTGCGGTTTTGGGAATAGCAACTCTTGCTGTAATGTTTTCGTTTTCTGCTGTCGGGGCAATTAATGAAGGGAAAAAGGATGCCTTTAATGCATATAAAAAATTCGAGTCAGCAGGCAATAATAAAACTAAAACACCACAAAAAAATAATGTGAACGAATCTCATTTGTCTGATTATTCAATCGACAGTGCTCATTTACCTGATTCAGAAGCAATAAAATCTTTTAAAGGCTCTAGTATTACTGATTTACTAGTACCTTCAGATGAAAAACTGTGGTTTATTATGGAGGGAGATAAAGCTAAAGGCATAGTTATAGCAACGGATACTGAGCCAATTCAAGCAGGTCTCGAAAAAACAGGGCCGGAATTGTATGAAATGTACAAGGATATCATTCAGGAGTATGGTAAAGATGTTCAAGTGAAATATTTGGACTACGCAGGTGGTTTTATTTTTGTAGCGGTTGATCCAAATGGAAATGAAGGTATATGGCTCGAAGAACGAGCAGCGAAGCTACTTGATCTTAGTCCCGGAACCAAGTACAGTTCTGAACAAGTTCTTGAAAGTATCAACGATGGGCTAAACTCTAGCGACGAGGATGTCTCTGACGATGACTCGCTAGGGGGAGGAAAATAAGAAAGAAAAGGGACAGCGATATGCTGTCCTCAGGTTGCAGACAAACTCCCTCGCTGAACGAACAGCAGAGGGAGTTTGTTTAATAATTTGATGAAAATACCGAAGGTGTTTTGATCGTTCACCTTTTGGCGACCTGATTTCCATAGCCAGGTCGCCATTTTTTTCAAGTTCATGGCAGCGAAAACAAGCATCGCCTGCATCGTGACCTTCTCCAGTCCTCGTAAGGTCGTCCAACGCATGCCATGCTTTTCCTTCATATCAGCGAATACACGTTCAATCGTTTCTTTCCGTTTGCTATAGATTTGTTTGTTTTCCTCGGTATGCCGGAGGTGGTCTACCTCTTCGAGGTAATCAGCCCAGATGTGGCGACTCACTCTCTTTGTGTAGTCTTTACTTTCCGTGCATTGTTTCAAGAACGGACAACTTCGGCAAACTTGAGAATTTGATCGATAGATACGGTACCCATCCTTGTTTGTTGTCTCATATGTTAAGATTTGCTCGTTCGGGCAGATGTAGCAGTCGAAATATTCATCATACACATATTCGTGCTTTTTAAAAAAACCTTCTTTGGTGCGTGGTCTTGTGTAGGGCATAACGGGGCGAATCTGGTCATCAAGGAGTGTTTTACTGATGTAAGGCGTCTTGTATCCCGAGTCCACTGCCACAGCTTGAGGCTGTGCAAACGTCTTTCGCACTTGATTCAAAACATCCTCAAAAACCTGACTGTCATGCACATTGCCTGGCGTTACCTTGGCACCAAGCACAAATCCATTTCGATCACATGCTGTATGAAAACTATAAGCAAATACACGTTCCTTTTCCCCTTTTACAAACAATCCGCAATCCGGGTCAGTTGTGCTGACTTTCACCTCCTTCTTCGAAGTTTCTGTCTTTTTTTCAAGGGGCTTCTTTCCATGTGCAATACGATCCTGATTGATTTCTTCGTCCAGCAGCTCTTGATATTTCTTCGCTTGTTCTTCAACGATTTCTTTCACGTATTTATGCTTATTCGCACTGGCTTTTACATGCGTAGCATCAATGAAAAGCACATCAGGCTTCACGAATCCATGATGAACCGCCTCCTCCAATATTCGAAGGAAGATCGACTCGAAGAGTTGAGTATCCCGAAAACGGCGAACATAGTTCTTGCCTAGGGTCGTGAAATGGGGAATGGGCTGACTGAAATCATAGCCAATAAACCACCGATAGGCAACATTGGTTTCGATCTCTTTAATCGTTTGTCGCATGGAACGAATTCCAAAAATATATTGGATGAAAGCAATTTTAACTAAGACTACAGGGTCAACACTGGGTCTGCCATTGTCATGACAGTAGAGGCTTTCCACCAAGTCATAGATGAACGAAAAGTCGATTGCATTTTCAATTTTTCTTACGAGATGATCTTCTGGCACCAACTCATCTAGCGAGAATGCAGATATCTGATAACGCCCTTCGGCCTCTTGCTTATTAAGCATAATGCCACCTCTAAAAAATAACTTTTGAAAACGTAACATGTTCTATATTCAACAAAAAAGCCTGCAGACCCTGTTCCTTACGGAACTTTGTCTACAGGCTGGGGACAGCGATATGCTGTCCTTTTTTATCATTGAAGCGTGCCCAGCAAGCCGTTAATTGCTAGTTGGTGAAAGTCCAACCGAGGCAGGAGCCAAGTCACCTCGTAGCTGACAGGCAACTGGTGGAGAAATCCTAAGGTTGAAGCCCTGTGACAAAGTAACTCGAAAGAGTGCGAGCAAATCAGCAGGCCGTAACATAAAGTGAATCCTGCAGCCTCGTTAAGAAAGACCACCGAGAGGTGGACAAAGGGAAGCCGAGCTTGTTTCATATGGGCGAAGGCCAAGGACGGTGTGGAGAACTTGGAATACAGCACCTATGAATCCCTCGGGGTATGGGGAGCGGTATGTTGAGAAAGTAGTTAACGGAACTGGGGAGACCCTACTCTGCACGCCCCGTCAGGAGCGTAAAACGGAAACCTATAACCGTAAGGGAAGTGGTGGATGGCAGAGAGGGAGTCGGAGGGGTTCATAGTACCGATGAACATAAGGACAACACAACCTTATGGAGGGAAGGAGCCCTGCTTTGTTCACGGGTCGAAGGAGGTAAGAGTGAGTGAATGCAAGTAAACTTGCTAACTACACCGATGTAAAAGCTCGACAACTTTGGACAACCCTATATCTTTGTGCCAAGGCAAACTCAAAACGGCGATTTCATGCCTTGTATGACAAAATCTACCGCCCGGATATTCTAGCGACAGCTTGGAGGAGAGTAAAAGCAAATAAAGGGAGCGGAGGAATCGACGGACAATCCATCGCACAGATTGTGGAGGAGTATGGGGAGAGCCGTTTTCTTAACGAGATCTATCTAGATTTAAAAGAAAAGCGGTATCGTCCACATCCGGTTCGTCGAACTTACATCCCTAAACCGGATGGCAAGAAACGTCCACTCGGCATCCCGACGATCAAGGATCGGGTGGTCCAAATGGCTACTAAGCTAGTCATTGAACCGATCTTTGAAGCTGATTTTCGGGACTGTTCTTATGGCTTTCGGCCAGGAAGAAATGCTCACCAGGCAATTGCACAGATACGCAAAGCAAGCAAGAGGTGTTATTGGGTCGTAGATGTTGACATTAAAGGGTATTTCGACAACATCAACCATGAGAAGTTGATGAAACTGGTCGAAATGAGAATCAGCGACAGACGTGTTCTGAAACTTATCCGACAATGGCTGCAGGCTGGGGTCATGGAAAATGATCAATTCCATGAAACAGAACTGGGAACTCCGCAAGGAGGGGTAATCTCGCCTCTTCTTTCAAACATCTATCTAAACTACATGGACACCATTTGGGAAAATCAATTCTCCCATCTTGGCACACTTATCCGCTATGCGGATGACTTCGTTATCATGTGCAGAACCAAACAAGAAGCATTGGAAAGCATTCAAGTGCTGATGGCTATTCTAAACAAGCTGGAGCTTAGTCTCAGTAAAGAGAAATCTAGACTCGTTAATATTTGGGACAATTCCACTGGGTTTGACTTTCTTGGGCTGCACCATCGCAAATTCCCCGTGTTCAACAAAGGGGGGAGCAAGGTATTTGCTATGTCTCATGTACCAGCTAAGAAAGCAATGAAGGAAATGAGACGTAAAATTAAGGAATACACTGCACCAAGGAACAAACTGTTTCTGTCTCTAGAAGAGCTAGTGAAAGGGCTAAATCGCAAGCTAAGGGGGTTCAAGAACTACTACTTCATCTCGCCCATCGCCAAACGATGGGCAAGACGGATAGACTGGTATGTGATTGAACGCCTTACAATCTTCTGCAACAAGAAAAGAAGCAAGCGGAATAAACATGCCGGAAAGCTGAAGGTCATACAAAACACGCAGGGTAGTTTATTGAAATTAGCCGGATAAAGTAAGCCGAATGCCAAAGAAAGAAGAACATCGGAAAGCCGTATGAGGGAAAACCTCACGTACGGTTTGATGAGGGGGAGCTGAAATGAGCAAGGCGACCATACGGTCGCCCGAAAGTTTCAGTTCTCTACTCTACATTTAAATAAAGAAAGTAACAATTTCAAATTAGATTATACATTTCCGCACATCAATTGAAGCAATGGTGATGATCATGTAATGCGCCAGTTTGTTGACTCAGATACGTGAGAAATATTTTACACCGAGGAAGTGCTGCGGCTTTCGGATGAGATAGTAAAAGTATTTCGTCCAGTCGGCCGCAGCTCAAAATTCGTAAAGATCAAACGCCAGCCAGAAGGCAAAGCGACGGCTCAGGAAGCTGTCACTCGCCGAGGCTGGCTTTTTGTTGAAGATCACGCCGTATGCTAGTGAGGGAACCAATCTCCTTGAGGGCGATAACGAGCGCGGCCAGAGAGGTGTACCGCTTACGGTAAAGGACCTTGCCTGCATCGCAGACTGTTCCTATCCGACCGCCCGCAAGATCGTCCGGGCGTTCATCGCTGAGCGAATTCTTCGGCGCGTGGAGATCGACGGCAGGACAGCGCTTGCGATCAATCCACTTTATTCGTTCAACGGCAAGTCAGCTGAAACATCGCTCCTGCAACTCTTCAAATGGGAGATCACGGAAGCTGGGGAGGACCCGAATTCCGAATAGGGGGTCGCCAGAAGCAGACAGGCCTTAAAGCCTTGACGCTCTAAGCACAACCGTTGTTTTTTGCGGTGATACAAAACGTATACTTTTTCAGGTAAATAGTAGTCGTTTCGCATCACTCAAAAAGTTGCCACCAGCCCACCTGTATCAAGGCTTACAGCGATTTTGGCGCTGGCAATATTCTTTATTCTTATATCTATCGCCACTAAGAAGAGAAATCCAGCTTGGACTTACGAAAAATACCTGTTTCGATGATCAACCTGAACCCGTACAATCCAAGGATTGAACTGCAGCCGGGCGACCTGGAATATGAAAAACTGAAATACTCCATCGAAGAATTTGGGTATGTAGAACCGATCGTGTGGAATGAACGAACCGGGAATCTCGTTGGAGGTCATCAACAGTTCAAAATCCTTGTCCACGAGCAGGGAGCCACCGAGGTAGAGGTATCAATCAAACGCACCCCCGAATCCTTTGATTTCAATTGGCTCCGTCGCCGTTCCCTTCTCGATGTAAACCCGGACGCTCTTCGATAAAGCCTCTTTTATTTACTGGGGGCTTTTTTCTATATGACGACTTTTGACAAGCAGTATATGCATACCCTCTGATCAGGGAGGGATGAACGATGCATGTAAGAATCATACCCGGAAGTACGACTGACAAGGCTCGTTCTGACTGCTACCGATATCTGCTGAGAAAGTACAGAAAGGAGAAGCTGGATGGTCGGGATTTACGCGCGAGTAAGCACCGAGGAACAAGCAAAAAGCGGCTTCAGCCTTGATGACCAGATCAGGGAATGTCGGAAGAAGGCGGGAACGCTTGACGTTGTTGAGTATGTAGACGATATGTCAGGTGAATTTCTGGACCGTCCCGCTCTCACGAAATTACGACAAGATGTAAAAGATGGCGTTATAACAAAAATCATCTGCCTCGATCCAGACAGATTATCACGAAAACTCATGAACCAGCTGCTTATTACTGACGAATTCGATAAGCGTGGGATTGAGCTCGTTTTTGTAAACGGGGAATATGCCAAGACACCTGAGGGACAACTATTTTATAGCATGCGTGGAGCGATCGCGGAGTTTGAAAAAGCAAAAATAAATGAACGGATGAGCCGTGGCAGAAGAGAGAAGGCAAGGCAAGGTCGTGTCCTGCGTGATTTTCAGATATATGGATACAGCTATGACCCGGAAAAAGAACAAATGATTGTAAATGAAGGGGAAGCGGCAGTTGTCAGATTGATTTTTGACCTGTTTACGCAGCCAAACGAATTGGTACAAGGTATGAATGGGATTGCCAAGTATCTAACGGAAAAAGGCATTCCAACCAAACGCGGGGCCAGAGTGTGGCATCGCCAGGTTGTCCGTCAATTGCTGATGAACGAAGCGTATATCGGGAGGTTTTATCAGAATCGTTGGAATACGGAAGGCATGCTCGGAAACAAATTCCGGAATTCCGAAGAAAAAGTTCGGATGCGTCAACGTCCGCAAGAAGAGTGGATACAACTGAGCTGCCCTGCCATTATCGATGAAGTAAAGTTTGAGCATGCACAAAAGCTTTTGAAAGAGTCAAGAAGGCGTTGGGCGGGCAGGAGTCTAAATCAGTATTTGCTGAGTGGATTGCTTCGTTGCGGAGACTGCGGCAACACGATGACCGGCCGGAAATCTAAAAATTGGGGGAAGCATGTCTTCGAATACACCGATGTAAAAAACACCGCTGGTGCCCAAAATCATGGATGTGGCCGAAAAATTAAGTGTGAGGAACTGGATGAAGAAGTCTGGGAAACGGTTCGATCTTGGCTGGACAATCCAGATGAGATTGCTGCTGCCGTCGAAGAAAGAAGCGAGGCACCTTACGAATTGGCAGAGGTAGAACGGCTGCAAAAGGAGCTGGAGAAAACGAGGAATGGCCGAAAGCGGTTATTAAAACTGTTTTCTTCAGGCGAAGAGGACTTGGGCGAAGAGGAGATCCGTCAAGAGCTGCGTGATCTAAAAGCGAGGGAAGAAAGGCTGCTTCAACAGCTCACAGAACTCGAAGAGCAAGCCCAGCGTATGAAGGAAAGTGGCTACAACCGAGATTTACTCCAAGAAGCGGCAAAGTATTATCTGTCCAAAAAACCGGATGAACTTACATTTGAGGATAAGCGAGAACTCATTCGTCATGTAGTAAGAGAGATACGGGTATACGAAAATAACATCGAGCTCTACACCTTCTGATGCGCCACTATTGACATTAGAATCGAAATCCTCATGCATCTTCGCAGCCTGAAAAAAACCAAGAAAGATGTCTCTTTGCACGATCCGATCGGTACGGACAAAGAGGGCAACGAGATCACGCTGATCGACGTCCTGGGCACGGAAACAGACGAGGTCGTGGATGCTGTCCAGCTAAAGCTGGAGTCGAATAAGATTTACCAGCACATTCACATTCTCGATGAACGCGAAAAAGAAGTGATAATCGGCAGGTTTGGCCTGGATCAGGACAAAGAAAAAACGCAAAGAGAAATCGCACGCGAGCTTGGCATTTCCCGTTCTTACGTCTCCCGGATCGAAAAGCGGGCGCTGATGAAGCTGTTTAATGAGTTTTACCGGACAAAACAGGCACAGAATAGATAGCACTTACCGTGTGTCAGGTATGTGCTGTCATCCGCGAGAAGGACATTTTATGAAAGTGTCCTTCTCGCGTTTTTTGATTTCTATACAAATTCAGAACATCCGTACTGGCGACAGAACAAATTACATATCATAGAAAACCCATGTTAGGAAACGCTAAAGGTACGCTATTTAGTGGGAGGTTTTCTTTTGCGTACCATAGTACTAGTCGTGTCTCTGGTTCTTTTCGCCACAGGCTGCAATCCGCAAGCCAATCAAAATCAACAGGCAAAAACAAAATCCGCGGCAGAAGATCCTCTGTGCAAGCCGACGCCGGTTCGTTTCTTTGACAAGGAACAGAAAGCCAAGTCCATTACGGAACAAGTACATGGAATCGATAAAGCTGTCGCTGTTCACATCGACAAGGAGCTGGACGTCGCCATTGAAGTAAGCAACTTTAATCGCTTCCGATTGGAGTCGATCGAAAAAGAAGTCGGGGAGAAATTAAAAAAGGAGTTTCCCGATTCTGCGATCCATGTTACCTCAGACAAGAAGCTTATCGATGAATTGCAGAAACTGAGTGACACCCCATGGTCCAGTGAACAGGAGAAAGCCTGCAAGCAAAAGAAAAAGCTCAAGCAAATTGAGAAAGAGATGAAAGGGTAGAGAAAGCAATCATTTATCAGACAGCGCTCTCTTTTCACAGCGAAAAGGGCCGCTTTTTTTATGTTCTTTTCAATGATGATTTACCATAAAGTGGATTTTGAGCATTCCTTTTAATAACGAGTGAGAGCGTTTTCAAGCTAAGCAGACAAGCATCTGATTTGACTTAATTGTTTCAAAATGATACCCTTTTTATGTATACATAATATAAGAAAATTATTATGCGTTTATTTGTTTTTTAATCCTGGATGATGAGAGCGAGGCAAACGTCGCAAGGACAGGGACACTGAACAAAAATCTGGAAAGGAGGTGCACGCATTGAATAGAAAAGCGAGTCGCAGGGGCATCCCGTTTTTCATTTTTAGCGTGCTAATCCTTATCGTCTTTGCATCCGCTCCCTTGTATAATGCAGACGCTCAGTCCATGGAAGAAGATTCTCCGCAAATTTCCGCGAATCCGTACGAAAAGCATTTCGTTCATTTCCGCAAGGCATCTCCGATCAAGTTTCAATATGCGCCTATCAGAGAAGCATTGTTGATCCTTGTGCTGCCGCTGCTTTTCCTTCGCGCTACCCCTATACCTCGGTTTACGTATCGGACTTTCATTCCCATTAAAATGAAAAGTCTCTTTCTGATGCCTATTAAATTCACCTCGACGTTTTTTCTCCCAAACACCTCCCGATAGCTCGACAGCTATGATTTTTTTAGCCTGTCTGGCACGGACCACACCATTGTATAAAAATTGTATAAAAATCCCTGAATCGTTCGAATAAAGGATGAAAATAAATTTTGCCAAGGTCGTTTAGTAAATAAATTCTCACGATTGTGAAATAAATCACAATGTAGTTGACAGGAATGTTGTTGGCAAAAAGGAAGCGACTCCTATTTTTGTTGTGGACAACAATGAGGAACTTACTCGGCAGAACAAAACGATGATACAAGAACTTACTCGGAGGCAGAACACTGCGTTAGCCTGAATGGAAAAACGACGCGAAAGCGCGCACAGTCGGCTTTGTTGTTCACGAAAAACAGATAAGGGAGTTGCGATTGCCAAAATACTAAGTGTACAGATGGGATTTCTTTGTTATGGCTAAAAACGAACTTGGAGGTATTTTTCATGAATGTACGTGAAACTCATTTGCCGGGAATCGGGAAAAAATTTCAACTGGATACCCAAAGCGGAGATAAGCTTGTAGTTGTGATTCACGATAACGGAAGGCGCGAACTGTACCATTTTGACCAGGATGATCCTGAGAGCAGCGTCTCGATGGTGGCGCTCGATGACGAAGAGGCGCGACAGGTTGCCGGCATTATTGGCGGGATGGCGTATAAACCGAAGGCGCTCGAGTCGATTGACATCAGCCTTGACGATCTGGTGATCGAGTGGCACAAAATCGAAGCCAGCGCAAAGTGCATCGGGAAAAAGATCGGAGAACTGGAGATTCGCCAGAAAACGGGAGCCTCCATCATCGCTGTCGTAGAAAAAGACCATACGAAGCATATCAATCCAGGACCCGATTATGTCTTCACTGCCAACTCGACGCTCATCGTCGCAGGGGAGAGGCAGCATCTCAAAGCTTTAAAGGCGTATTTGCTCGGTGGACGCGATTAGCGTACTCCTTTTCCCAGTCTGGAAAGCAATCAAGAGAAATTCCATTTGCATGCATTCCACTGATTTTCGGATGCAAAAAAGATGGAAGCTGTGCATCAGCAACTCATGAAAAAGACTGAAAAAGGAGGAACATATGGATACCGTAATATTTGAGATAGGGCTTGCCCTTGCTTTAATTTCAATCGTCGGCTTGATCTCCACAAAGCTGCGCTTCTCGGTCATACCATTTTACATTTTGATAGGGATGGCGGTAGGACCGCACGCACCTCATTTTGGAATCCTTGATTTGCGATTTATTGAAAGCTCGGAGTTTATCGAGTTCATGGGCCGTCTTGGCGTGCTCTTCCTGTTGTTTTACCTGGGCCTGGAGTTTTCCGTAAGTCGCCTGATCAAGTCGGGAAAATCAATCCTCGTCGGCGGTATTTTTTACGTCGCGCTCAATTTTGTATCTGGCTTGCTGCTTGGATGGATGATGGACTTGCCGTTAAAGGAAACGCTGGTGGTCGCGGGAATCATGACCAGCTCTTCCACAGCGATCGTAGCCAAGGTTCTCGTTGATCTGAAACGGACAGCCAACCCGGAGACGGAGATTATCATGGGCATGATCATGTTTGACGATCTGTTCATCGCCGTACACATGTCCATATTGTCCGGCCTGGTCTTGAGCGGAGCTACCTCATTTACAGGTGTTTTGATGACTTCGTTATCGGCGCTGCTCTTCATTTTGTTCTTCCTGATCGCGGGAAGATACGTTATCAAGTATGTAGATCGCTTGTTCGACATCAAATCGACCGAACTGTTCCTCATCCTCGTGTTTACGGCTCTGTTCCTGGTGGCGGGTTTTTCCGAAACGCTGCACGTGGCAGAGGCGATCGGGGCGCTTTTGGTGGGGCTTGTGCTGGCGGATTCCAAGCATGTCAAGCGAATCGAGCATCTGGTTTTGCCGTTCCGGGATTTTTTCGGTGCGATCTTCTTCTTTGGCTTCGGGCTGACAATTGATCCGATGTCGCTTGGAGGAGCAGTGTGGATCACGATCGTGGCTGTTGTCCTCACGCTTGTGGCAAATATTTTCGCAGGCATGATGGGGGGACGCTCGGCAGGTATATCCAAGCGGGCTTCCTTCAATATCGGGTTTACGCTCGCATCACGCGGCGAGTTTTCCATTATCATGGCAAACATCGGGAAGGCAGGAGGCCTGGACCCGGTCGTTCAGTCCTTCGCTGTGCTGTATGTTCTGATCCTGGCTGTTCTGGGACCACTATTGACCAAAGAATCAAAAACCATCTACAACTTCTGGGAAAAAGTGTCGGGGAATTTCAGCAGGCGAAAACAGCAGGGCGATGGAACAGGTTGATCGTACCATTGGGTTGAAAAAAGCAAGGGGCAGGTATCTGTATGATCGATACCTGCCCCTTTTATTTTCGTAAAAGAGCTTAGCCGTGTTGCAGCAATTCCTTCAGTTTTTTCAAATGATCCCGTTCGCCGGCCACAACGAGCTGCGTATCCGCCATGAATACGTGCTCGGGACCCGGGTTGATCTGTTTTTTCTTTTCCCGATCAATGACGGCGATAATCGTGACACCGGTCTTTTGCCGGACATCTACTTCTCCTATCGTTTTGCCGATGCATGCAGCCCCAGAAGGAATTTTGAACCATTCGATAACCAGATCGTTCAGGGAGAGATTCACGGTCTCCAGCGCTTTCGGCTTGTAGCTCATGCCGCCGAGAATTCCCGCTGCCTGCATGGCTTCATCGTCTTCAAGCGTAATGGTTGATGTGCACTCATCCGGATCACCGGCATCGAAGAAGTACAATTCTCTTCTGCCGCTGTCATGGATGACAACAACCAGCTTTTCTCCCATTCGGGTCTCCATTTGAAATTTACGTCCGATTCCTGGCAAATCGGATTCCCAAATGTTCAAAATGGCAACCTCCTTTTTTGTACGTAAGTTGCCCCTATTATACAGGAGGAAGGCCCAAGATGCTAGAAAGTCTGGGAACCGCTTGCAGGATTTTCCTGGCTGGGCTGGGCGAAACGGATTGTCTGTAGAAGCGTGTCAAATGCCCCTGTCTGATTATGACTGATCCGGTTCGTTCCATTTATTTGTCAGATTCGGACGCTTGTACGTAGCGAGCTTGTCAAGAAGTTTTACAGGCGCGCTGTCGACGATCAGCAATTCCTTATGGGTAGCAGGCATGAAGCCGGCTGCGACGGCAGTCTCGACGAGCTGAATCAGCGGGGAGTAGTAATCATCGACGTTCAAGACGCCTACCGGCTTTTCATGAATGCCTATTTGTCCCCAGCAGAGCGCTTCGAACAGCTCCTCAAAGGTTCCATAGCCGCCGGGCAGGGCGATGAACGCATCAGAGAGCTCAGACATTTTTGCCTTACGCTCATGCATATTTTCCACTTGATAAAATTGGGTCAACCCGCTGTGGGCCATTTCTCCGCGGAACAACCCGCGAGGCATGACCCCGATCGCGGCTCCTCCGGCTTCCAGGACGGCGTTTGCTGTGCTTCCCATCAGACCCATGTTGGACCCGCCGTATACGAGCTCCAAACCCCGTTTGGCCAATTCCATTCCCAATTCCTTTGCCTTCTCGGTATAAACGGGTTTGGTGCCGGGATTGGAGCCAGCATAGACACAAATTCGTTTCATTGCTCTTCCTCCTTCGCTAAAGACGGCAGTTGACCGGACTTTTGCCAAGGTATAGTATACAGGTGAATCTTGGAAGAAGGAAGGATAGATCGATGAATCTGGATCATTTTCAAAAATGGGTCAATGATTTTTACGGAGAACGCGGCTGGACAAAGTACGGGCCCTTTATCCGGGTCGGTTTTTTAATGGAAGAAGTGGGCGAACTGGCACGTGCTGTACGGACGACGGAGATCGGAAGAGACCGGCCGGATGAAGGGGATCGTTCTGTTGAAGAAATTCGTGCCGAGCTGATCGAGGAGATGGGTGATGTACTGGGGAATCTGGTGCTGCTTGCCGAGCAGTACGGTGTGGGGCCAGAGGAGATCATGAAAGCGCATCAGGAAAAGCTGGTTAAGCGATTTGGCGAAATGGCTGAGAAAAAGTAGGCTGAAGACGGCAACAGAGGAAGGCATCCCATTCTGCCTTCCTTTGGCTGTTTACTTGCCTGGCGATATCGGTTTTTTCGAGAACTTCTTTTGATAATAGACACTCATGCCGACAATAACCGGGGTTATCACGATTGTAGGGAAAAACCAGATGATCGGATTTACACTCTCCAGATGAAGCAGACGGGGCGCTCCAAACACGGTGAAGGCGGTAATCGTTGCGATACAACAGCCCATCATGCCCGACATGTGCTGAAAAAACCAGTGCATTTTTGTAGCAGGCGGGCGAAGCCAATACTTGAGCTGAGTGCCGCCGAGAAATACGCCGACGAGCGGAAACCAGTTGAGCAGCGGCGAGTCGATCAGATAGCCGTAGCCCCCGATAAAAAAGCTGGAGATGAAAAGCAGGCCGGGAAACAGCAAATCCCACGGGTTGCGGTGAGCAGAAACGCGTTTTTTAAATCGCAGCACCCGCATGCCGTACCAGGCCGTCGCCGAGCTGAGCAGGGAGATATAGATCAAAAACCAGGCAAAAGAGACCGAAGCCAAGGTCCGGTCCGGGTCAAAGCCGATGCGCCACACCCCCATATAGAGGGCGGACACAGCGACGGCGGCCATGGAGATGACGTACACCCAGCCGACGCGGTTATGCGCCTTTCCTCCTTTTTTCGTAACGATCGGAATCCAGAAGACAACTAACGCAAGAAAGCCTGCAATGATATGAATAATCCTGAAAAATTCAAATCCCGCCATAATGAATCCTCCCTTAGGTGTTGGGCTTCGTCAGTTCGCGCTTCATCAGCTCATAGTAGTCCGCAATCGCTTCTTCCATTTCATCCGGACTGATGACGCTTCTGACGCGAAGTCCATACGAATACGTGATAAACCGCCGGACTGCTTTGCGAGCGTCGATGTGTTCAGGGATGACACCAGCCTCTTTTCCAAGCTCGATCCACTTGATCGAGTTCTCCTCTGAATGACGGTACACGTCCTCCAGGATGCTTCTTACAGATGCTTGGTCCTGTTGACTGAGCAAATACAAGAAAATAGGAGTAGTTACGTCATCCGGATTGGCAAAAGGCCGGACACTGGCAGCGATGACTTCCATCGGATGATGCAAATCTTTTTTCGCGTACGCCGTTTGATAAAAGCTGTCGCTCAATGATTCCAGCTTGTTCTTGAGGATGAGACCGAACAGCTCATCCTTGCTTCGCACATAGTGGTAAATGGCTCCCTTGGACAGCCCGGACCGGTTCATAATCTCCTGCAGCGTTGTTTTTTTGCAGCCTTTTTCCCGAATGCACGCTGCGGTCGTTTCCAGCAGGAGACGAAAGCTGGGGGAATCGTTGGCTCGCGATATCATCAACAGATCATCCTTTCGAGGGGAAGAAAAAATTCCCTGGAAGTGTTACATGTTAAAGTATACAAACCGACGGTCAGTCTGTAAAGAGGGAAGTAAAAAAGATCTTCGGACAAAAGGCTTTCATACACCGCTTTCCGAAGATCTCGCGATTGAGTGTGGAGATGGAATTTGGACGGTTCCGCTGACCGTCCTACTGCTCACTTTCTTTGCCCGGCATCTGCTCCAGGAAGACCGATTTCACGCTCTCGCGCATTTTCTTTTCGCAGAGCACGTACAAAATGTCTCCTGCTTTAAGTGTAGTCGAGCCTTGCGGAGTGATCAACTTTGTTTGGCGGATGACGGCTGTGATCAAGGTGTTCTCCGGAAGTGTGAGAGACTGCAGGTCCTGTCCTTCGGCACGGGTACCGGCCTTTACCTCGATTTCCATCATTTCCGAGTTTGTCTTGCCGATCGAGACCAGCTCCAGGCTGTGCGGAATCACCGGCTTTTGTGCACTGGTGAGCCCCCATCTCTGAGCGAGCGGGGAGAGCGTCGCACCCTGAATCAGAGCCGATGTCAACACGACGAAGAAGACGACGTTAAAGAAGAGAATCCCATTGTCCAGTCCAGCGAGCAACGGGTACGTGGCCAGAACGATCGGAACGGCTCCACGCAAGCCCGCCCAGGAAATAAACATCTTTTCTTTTAGCGAATAGCGAGTGAGGGCGGTACTGATGAAAACGCCGATCGGTCTGGCAACAAACATGAGCAGTGCAGAGAGAGCAAGCCCCTGCCACGCGATCACCAGCAGATCGTCCGGGAAGCTGAGTAACCCCAGCAGAATAAACATCAGGATTTGCATCATCCAGGCGAAGCCTTCGTTAAAGCGGAAGATCGAATGGCGATAGGTCAAATCGGAATTGCCCACAACCATAGCCATGACGTACACCGCGAGCAGGCCGCTGCCGTGAAGCAGCGCAGTTCCGCTGTAAGTAAGCACGGCGAGGGATAAGGCGAGCACGGGATAAAGCCCTGACGAATCCAGATTGATCCGGTTGATCGCCCAGACCGAGATTTTTCCCAGGAGCAATCCCATCACGAGGCCAAAGCCCATTTGCCAGATCAGGGAAAGGATCATCGTAAAGAAGCTGGCTTCGGGCTCCTGGATCATTTGGATGAACGAGACGGTCAAAAAAACGGCCATCGGATCGTTTGTTCCCGACTCTGCCTCCAAAAGCGAGGTAATCCGCTCTTTGATGTTCTTGTTTCCAAGCACGGCAAATACGGCGGCGGCGTCCGTAGAACCGACGATAGCGCCAAACAGCAGCCCCTCGAGCCAGGAGAGCTGGAGAATGAATACGGCAAATACGCCAATAACCAGCGTGGTCAAGACAACTCCCAGCGTAGCCAGCGATAAAGACGGAGCAATCACGGGGCGCACTTTGCTCCACTTTGTCTGCATGCCGCCCTCAAAAAGAATGACGATCAGCGCCATTATGCCGAAGAGCTGGGTCAGGGCGGCGTTGTCAAAATAAATGATTTGATTGAGGAACATGCCGACGGCGATAAAGAATACGAGAGAGGGCAAGCCGATCCGGGAGGAAAACTTCGTGGTCAGAACACCGACAACCAAAAGGATGGCAAAGAGCAAAATAATGCTGTCTGTCGTAAATTCCAAAGAGCCACCTACTTTCTGAGAATCTGGAAGACTGTCTATGTAAAAGAGCTGGATTCGTCCTGGGAGGGGCTGGCCTGACGCCTGGCTTGGAGAGTTGCTTTTCGGCGGCAAAGTGGAAAAGCCAACCATCTTTTATTGTAACGCAAACAAGTATTGTTTGTAACAGTTTTCTCAAGCAATGAAAGTTTACACAGATTTTTGCGCCTCCGCGAACCGGACGGCGTGGCTTCCCCGGCACAAGTTGCGGCTCTGCTTAGCAGGGCTGTTTTGATTTAAAGGGACAGGCGTCGTGGGACAGATGGGATAATGTTGTTTCCGGCTGGGGAGTGTAAATGTTAACCATACACAAATACTGCCTGATCGAAACATCGCGGAGGGGAACACAACGTGCCGGTAAAACGAAAGTCTCTATTGCTAGCGCTCAGCTTCGTACTGATGCTCAGCGCGATAGCTGCATGCGCCAAGCCGCACATCCAACAAGAATTGCCTTTGTCTGGAGAAAATCGGTCTGCTGACAGCCGTCCCAAGGTGATCATGCTGCTCGTCGATTCGCTCCAATCGGCTGCGATAGACCGATTGATGCAAGCAAACAAGCTGCCGGCAATCGGCTTTTTGATCAAGAACGGGGTGTACAAGCGAGATGTAATCAGCTCATTCCCGACGATGTCCGTCACCATAGACAGTTCCATGTTGACCGGAACGTATCCGGATGAGCACAATATCCCTGGCTTGCTGTGGTTTCACCCTTCTGAGAGAAGGATCGTCAACTACGGTGACGGGCAAAGAGCGGTATGGCAGCAGGGGCCAGTTAATTTGCTGACAGACACCTTGATGAACTTAAACCAGGTTCATCTCTCAAAGCGCGTTCGCACTCTCCACGAGGAGCTGCACCAGGCCGGATTTACTTCCGCTTCCATTAACGGCTTGATTTATCGGGGGAATGTTCCCCATCAGCTTGTCTTCCCGAACGAATTGCTTCGCTTGGTGATGGGCAGCAGCCGGGTGAATGTGATGGGACCGAATCTGCTTGGATTTGGCGCCTTGTCAAAGGTGAGTCCGGCACCGTTGCCGACGGGGCCCGCCCATGCTTATGGATTTCATGACGAATACACGCTTCAAAGCCTTCTTCAGCTCATAAAAGAAGGAACACTTCCTGATGTGACTTTTGCCTACTTTCCGGATTTGGACGGAAAACTGCATAAAAAAGGCCCTGCGGATGTATCAGGGGTGCTGGAGGTGGACGAACGGCTGCAGCGGCTGCTGAACGCATTCGGCGATTGGGAACGTGCGCTCCGTGATCACGTATTTATTTTGCTGGGGGACAGCGGCGTTACCGCGACAGTGGCGGAGAAAAAAACGGCAGTTATCGATCTGGACGAGCTGATGCAGGCCCGAGGTTACCGCAACACACCGCTGGGGAGGACAGCCGCTCCTGACGATGATGTGGCAATTGCGGTGAACGGGCGGATGTGCTACGTCTACTCCTTGTCCCAGCGTGCCCCGCTTGCAGCGCTGGTGTCTCTGTTTGCAAGCGATCCGCGGATTGATTTGGTCGCGTGGAAGGAGCAAGGGTGGATTTATGTGAGGCGGGGAGGTTCGGAGCGGTGGCTTCGCTACAGGGAGGGGCAGGCGTACCGGGACGAATTCGGGAAGTTGTGGGATGTGGAGGGCGATTGGTCCGTGCTCGGTCTTGCGGTCCACGGAAAAGAGCGGAGAATCGGGTCGCCAGAATACCCGGATGCGTTTTCCAGACTGAAGGGTTCGCTCGATTCTCACCAGGGAGAATTTCTCGTAGCTACTGCAATGCCGGGAACGGAGCTTCATGTGAACCGGTCCCCGAATCATCCGGGCGGAGGCAATCACGGTTCTTTGCACCGCGAAGACTCTCTGGCCCCGATGATCGTGACGGGGAAGGGCAGGCTTCCCTCGTTGCCGGAGCGCCAAGTAGAAATAAAGTCATTTGTTCTCTCCTTGATCCAGATCCAGAGGAAATGGTAGAGAATAGCCGACTGCGGAACTGCTTGGCTGGTTAGAGGTCTATACGGGCTGTCCCGAACGCTCATAGGATAGTTACGCGGAAGTGGACCTGGAAACCAAAGGAGAGATGCCCATTGAGGCGTTTGGGTGGAAAAAGGGCAAAAGCCAAACAGCCTGTGCAGCTTCATCTGCCAGTCGTCGCGGTTACAGGGAGTGCTGGCAAAACCACGACCAAAGAGATGATCGCATCCATCCTGAGTACGCAATTTACGATCTACAAGTCTAGAGGGAACCGAAATTATTTGGGGAACTTGAAGGCTCATGCCCAGCAGATTGGACCCGAGCATCAGGTCGCAGTTCTCGAATACGGGTTGCTGTACAAAGGCGATCTCACCCGCCATTGCCGAATCATTCAGCCTGGGTACGCTGTGATTACGAACATCGGTTCTGCGCATGTCGGCAATGTCGGGAGCGATATACGCGCGCTGGCGATGGCAAAGTCCGAATTGATACGTGCGATGGATCCAAAGGGAAAAGTGTTTCTCAATGTGGACTGCTCGTATTCTCGCGAATTCACACAGCAGCCTTTTCGTGGAAGGTTCCAGGGGGAATTTTTCACCATCGGTATCAAGCACCAAGCGGATTATCAGGCGAGCGGCCTCAAGCGGGAGGGGGACGGCATCCGCTTTCATTGTTCGATCGATGGAGAGCGATTTCCGTTTTTTGTCCCGGTCAGAGGTGAGCATAATGTCTCCAATGCGCTGCTTGCCATCGCAGTCAGTCATCAACTGGGAGTTCCCGTCTCAGGGATCGAAAAAGGGTTGCGGCAATTCCAGCCGCAGAACCGAAGATTGACAACCATGAATGTCGGACCCAATGTCAATGTGATCGACGACACATACAGTTCCAATCCACAGGCGGTAAAAGCGGCATTGGATGTTTTGGAGGAGCTTGAAACCGGCACCAGGATCGCGATCCTTGGCAGTATGCTGGAAATGGGCAGGTACACAGTTCCAGGACATTCTTTTGTCGGGAAGTATGCTTGCAGAAAACAAGTAGATTATTTGTATGCTTTAGGCAAGCATGCCCGTTATATCGCTGCAGGTGCGATTCGGGCAGGTTTTCCGCCCGAGAGGGTAATCCTTTGCAGAAGCAAAAAACAGCTGCATCGAATGCTGCATGAGCACATTCGTCCGGATACTTCTTTTTTGGTGAAAGGCTCTCACCGCCTGCGAATGAACCGGACGGTCGATTTTTTGTGCAGAAAAGCCTTCGCGATTTCCGAGCAAAACGGATAAGAATAGCTGCGCGAACCACTCCCCCTCGAATGTTGCTCGAGGCTGGTTCGCTTTGTTTTGTGTTGCTATATATACAGGAAAAATAGGGCTATTGTCCTCGGACTATGTAATCAAATCCACTGTTGGAAAGATTTACAGCCTTATCGGCTGCGCCCTTTTTGCTTTAAACTGGTTGCGTACCCAATCTGTTGGGAAAACACAGCTAGGAGGAGAATGCGAGTGACGAAACGAGATTGGATACAGAAGTCTACGGTTGCCGTCATGCTTGGTACATCCCTGCTGATGTTCGCAGAAAATGGACAAGCAGCCGAAGCGTCTGATGATTCGCAACTTTCCGGCAAAGCGGAGCAGGTAGCGGCCTTGGCCCAATCGCTTTTGGGAAAGGATTACAAATATGGAGCGGAAGGCCCGACTCAGTTCGGTTCTGCAGGTTTGGCCACGTACATATTTGGAAAAGTAGGCGTAACCATTGAGGACACCATCGCTGAATTGTATCGTTCCGGAAAAACAGTGAGCAAGGATCAGGTAAAAGCGGGCGACCTGCTGTTTTTCTCCAGCAAGGGGACCGGCAATCCCAATTTTATGGGGATCTATGTCGGGAATGACCGGTTCATCTATTCCTCGCAAGGCGAAGACGAGGTCGTGGAAAAACGTCTGTCCGCCTATACAGGCAAACTGGTTGGGGTGCGTTCCTTTTTGACGGATGGGACAGGCACAAGTAATCCAGCCCCTGCGAAACCACCAGTGAACAATGATGCCGAGTCCAAAGGAGACAAGGTGATCGAGGCTGGAAAAAAATATTTGGGGACACCGTATCAATACGGCTCTACCCGCTCCAATAAAGATACGATGGACTGCTCAGAATTTACGATGTGGGCGTACCGGGATGGTCTGGGAATCGACATGGGACGAGGCGGTGCCCGTTCGCAAGCGAATTATGTGAAGCAGCACGGTCACTATACCTATGACATGAAACAGTTGAAGAAAGGGGATCTCGTCTTTTTCATGAGCTATCGCGGCTGGAAAGAGTCGGATTACAAAGGAGTCGATCCCCTCAAGCAAAGCATTACCCACGTAGGCATCTACATGGGAGATGACAAGCTGTTGCAAACGTTTTCCAAAGAATCGGGCGGTGTGAAAATAACCAACTTTTCTGATACCCACTGGGAATACCGCTTTATCATGGGCGGGCGTCCGTATTAATCGCACGTCGAGTAAGTCAGAGCAAGCATCAAATGAACATCCGAAATAGCCATCACCAGGGCGGTTGCAGTGCAACCGCTCTTTTTATTTCCCCTTAAAACAGAAAGCAAGGACATGAGCCAGACGGCAGTCGCGGAAAAATGGATGATTGACCAGCGGCATTCGCGCATGCCTTTCTGCCTTTTTCTGCATTTCTATATAGGGAAACTTGTAGGAGGTGTAACGATCATGAGTTTTCCGTTTCCCCCTGGCAGTGGTGGTTTTCCCCCCGGCAGCAGCAGTCAGCCGCCTGGAAGCAGCGCATTCCCTCCCGGAGGCTTCCCGCCCCCGCCATCTGTACCGCCGCCTAGCAGGATACCGAGCGCTCCTCGTTCCTTCGGGCAGCAGTTCCGCGTAGACCGCGGATCGTTCCGAGGATGCTTGTTCCGCTTTACGTTCGTCTGGCTGCGCAACGGCCGGTCGTTCTGGTTTTATCCCGTTTTCGTCAGCCGCACCACAGTTGCAGGCTATCGATGGAACGGCTTCACATGGCAATACTTCGGCTTAGCTTTAAATCGGATTGTATCCTTTACTTGCTTTTAAAATGAGAACATGAGAGCCGCTGCGAAAGCGGCTCTTTTTTTAGGGGAAAACCATAAACCGCGGTCCTTCCCTGTCGGGTGGCCGCGGTTCTGTCGTGTATTGTGAAGGCAATCGCACAGTACGGAAAAGGGATTGCTGTTATTTTCAACGTTACCAGTCGACAAAACGAATCGAGCGGACAATGACCTCCTGCGTCCCCATGGGCATTTCCAGACGGACCGGCTCATTGACAGGATTCATCAGCAGTTGTCGACCTATAGGCGATAGGAACGAGATTCGTCCCAGATCGGGGTCAGTATGTTCCGGAAAGCAGATCGTCAGGGACTCTTCCAACCCGTCATCCACGTATTGCAAAGCAACTTGCGATCCGATCACCACTTTGGGCAATAGGGAAGTCTCTTGATCTTTCGTTTCCTTCAGCAGTGTTTCCACAGTAGAAACATATTGGTCCAGCCACTGATTGGCTTTTTGGCGTTCGTTGTGTTTACCGGCAAAATGAAGATCTAAAAAAGGAATGCGTTGTTCGTCAAAGAAAACCAACTGCTCCACCAAACGGCGGTGCATGGAATTAGGCAGGGTACTACGGTTCATCGTATTCATCTCCTGTTCGTATTGGAATGAACCAACGGTCAGCAAAGTCTGCGAGTCGCCACGGTGTTCGCCTCATTTTCATGCATAATCCCCCCATATAATAAAAGGTGGCCCCTTGCTCCATGTGCAGGGGACCATACTTTCATTTTACCTAAATCCTAGAAAAAAACAACATCGTTTCCAGTTGGCACAGGCTCCTTGAAAAAGCAGAAACAACAAAATATCCCCCGGTGTCCTTGGCGGATACGGGGGATTCCAATGAGTCTATGGAGCTCGCGTTGCTATCGTCATGGGATTATTGAAGAAAGGCTGGAGCAGCTTCTTTCATTTCGATGGATTGCGCCAAGCGAGCCTTTTCGGCCTCGGTGATGAGTCCGAGGCGCCATAGAGCGATGCCCTTCAATCCATGGCGTTTGGCCAGACCGACCTTGCTGTCAATTGACTGCTCGTCTTCGCTGGCTGCTGAAATTCCGAGCAGCAGCTTTTCCTTTGGCACGTGTGCCAGTGCCATCGTGATTGCTTCATTTACTTTACCCATCGGCTCGGGACGCTTTTCGTCCTCGTACGCGTAGGCCATCAATACGAGCTCATCGGCCACCTTGCCAAGAGAGGCGTAGTCATACCCCTGATAGGAGCTGTTGAGGGGATGAAGTACGAGCGAAAGCAAAATGCCTGACTCATGCAAAGGTTTCGCCAACAACTGAACGAACTCGGTAAATTGCTGGCGGGCCAATGCGATATCGCCGCTCAGTCCAAGACCTTCGAAGTCTAGTGACACACCGGCAAACCCTTTTTCCTTGGCAAGCGAGACAATTTCAGCTATCGCACGCTCACGCAGACCGGGTTCAGACAGCAGGCGCGTCAGCTCTCCGGTGCCGTCTGTGGCAAACACCATGAGAGAGGGAGCCGTCCCTTGTTCTTTGGTGGCTTCGATGATCTTCTCGGGAGTGATGTCATTTGCCGGCTTCGGCCAATAAAAATCCTTCCCCTCAAGGGTAAGCTGAGCATTGCCGTCGATCCGGGCCCAACCAAACGCGACTGCATCAAACGCCGGGATATACTGCCGCTGCGAATAAGATGAAATCGCGTAAAACGCCGTGGTATGCAGCTTCTGGCGCGGTGAAGCAATCGAAACGGTCCGTGTGGCAGGCTCCCAGTTTACTTGCGCACCGAATTGCGTGCTGAAAAACTGCAGGGGGATCAAGGTGTGCCCGTTTTGCTCAAAGGGGGCGACGGGGAGCTGCGTGGCCACGCCGTTCACCATAACCTGCGGATTATCCAGCTGCATTTGTATGTGCTTCCCGTCCTTGTCCGCCGTAATCGTTCGCGTTTTGCCGTCCCACTGTACGTCAATTCCCAACGCTTGCGCGATTACACGGAAGGGAACCATGGTTCTGCCCTCAACAAGTCTGGGTTCAGCGGCAAAGGTCAGCGGATACCCATCCAGCAATATCGTGGGGGCGGACGGAACTGTCGCGGCTTCGGCAGAAGGTACCAGTCCGTTCAACATGCCAAAACAGGCGAGTGCAAGCAAAAATGATCGTTTGTTCTTTTTCATCGTATCCTCTCCCAACTTCTCTCTACTCGATTCTTATATCAGTCCATGGACATTTCTGCAAGATGAAAGTTTCTGTGGATATGTAAAAATATTGAGAAAACGGAAAAGCGGCCGGGCTGCCCAAGCCGTAAAAAACCCCGCTCATACTAGTGGGCGGGGCTTGTCGCAAACATTCGAATGGCAAGGCTTATTGTACGGTTACCGAGAATTCCTTATGGTCATGGATCTCTCCCTTTTCCACATGCACCTTGACGGTGTACGTACCCGAAGCAGGGAAAGCGGCGTTTGCCGTCGTGTATTCGCCAGGCTGTTTTTCGCTGGCATCCACATACTGGTGCTTCTCTTCGCCTTCGCGCCAGATTTCAAATTTGACCGCAGCTTCCGTCAAAGCCTGGTTGTCCTTTTGCACATGAACCGTCAAGGAAGCAGCTTCATTTGCTTTGATTGACTCAGCCGGCTGAAAGTGCATATTGACAACGGCACCGTGATGGTGTTCCTCTGACCCGTGAGAGCTGCCGTGTTCATGCGCAGCCGAATGTTCCGGCTGGGAAGCCTGATCGTGCTCGTGCGCTGCATGAGAGCCGTCAGCTTGATCAGCGGCGCCTTTTACCGTAAAGGTCTGTGTTTGCATATTGTGAAAATCGCGGGCTGTCACGTGGTACATCACGTTGTATGCTCCTGGCTCGGCAAACGTTTTTTGGGCGGTGTAAACTCCTTCTTTTTGGAGTGTCGCCGGGATGGTTTCGTGCTGTTCCTGTCCATCCTTCCAGATTTCGAATTCCGTTTCCCTGGCATCGTCGACAGGAGCACCGTCTTGGGTCACTTTTATCGAGAAGGTTACCGCTTCATTGGCTACGACCTCCTGCGGCTCAATCGTCAAGGCTACCTCAATAGGAGACCCAGAGGGGAGGGCATTCTCTTCTTTGCTGCAGCCCGCGCCCACGATCAGGGCGAGCGAGGCAATCACTGTCCATATATGTCGTTTCACTTGTACATCCTCACTTTCTGTCATCACAATTACGAGAAACCCCTGCTTTTGTCAAATTGCATCAAAAAGCGGACGGTTTCTTTTCGCTGGGGCAAGTATCCTGCCCGGCGGTGTGAAAAGTCTTTTCCTGCTCCCACAACATTATAGGCAAAAAGGGGGAGAAAAAGATGACTCAAACGGGCTATTTCCCTGTTGATTTACAAGAGTGTTCACATAAACGCCACCTTTTTTATGCGAGAACAGGAAAGCCTCCCGTAAATTGGGAGGCTGCAAGTCATTTTTTCTGTTCCTGAAACCATTGTTTCAATTCATCGGCTGTCTGTTCGCCGACCAGACGAGATACTTCTTTTCCATCTTTGTAGTGGACGAGAGTAGGGGTGTACTCAATGGCAAACGCATCCCAGCTGGATGCAAATTCGAGCAGGTTGTGCTTCTTGACATCCACTTTCAGCTCATCGGCAACCGGAACCAGGACGGGTGTCGTTCGCTGGCAGTGTTCGCAAGTCGGACTGTAGTAGTAAATGAACAGCTCTTCTTTCCCTTCCAGCTTTGCTTTCAATTCGTCAGGGAGAATTTGATTTCCGTAATTGGGGTCATCCAATTGAGCGATCGTAGCCGGATTCAGATTTGTTTTGCCGAAAGGATTTCCTTCTGCAGCTTGCTTGTTGGCCATATCCGAATACACGACGGCTCCGATCAGAAATACAGCAGCGATGACGGATAGGATAATGATCTTTTTCATGCTTTACTTCTCCTTCCCATTGGTACGAATGAAAATAAGCAGTACGGTAATCAAAAGAAAAGCGATGAGCGCCAGGAACGGAATGGTGATAAAGCCTAGCCAGTTGATGTAGTCCGTGTTGCACGGGATGATTCCGCACGCGTTGCCGAGCTCATGCAGAGCGGGGACCTTCTGTACCAGATAGTGATAGAGTGAAATGGCTCCCCCGATAATAGACAGAGGCAGGGCATATCGCGCAATTCCGTAATCTTTTTTTGCGGAAGCGATCCCGAGCAAAAGGACCAGCGGATACATAAAAATTCGTTGGTACCAGCACAGTTCGCACGGAATGTACTTCAGCACTTCCGAGAAGAACAAGCTGCCCCCGGTTGCGACCAGGGAAACCACCCAGGCTGCAAAGAGCGCTTGCTCCACTATACTCTCTCGTCTCATATCAACACCTCGCCCATTATCTTACCATAATTACATAAAGGAAGTAACTTATGTTAAGTAACAACTTGTGAACGCTGTTTGAACTTGCCTGTTTTCACCCACGTTCACATATCGTTCAACCCTGGCCCCTCAAAGATAGCCCTGTTGAGTCATACTCAATCCAGCGGACGAGCCATATACTGAGACTGGATATCAAAGGAAAAACAATCGATCGGGAGGAACTCAACCATGAAAAAACGAATGACGCTTATTCCTGCTCTCGCTTTGGCGTGCCTGCTCGCTGTACCGGCATCGGCACATGACGGCTGGTCGCAAACCAATACACCGATTGTCTCGGCTGGCGAGGTTTCGTACGTAGAGTTGCTGTTCGGAAACCACTCCAACCATCATGGCAGCTATCGCATTGAGGGCAAGTGGAGTACCGATTCTACCAAAGTATACGTTACCTCTCCGAATGGAAGCAAAGCAGATATTACCACGACTCTCTTTTATACGGGAGAAGAGAAAGAAGTGACAGAGCCGGGGAAAAACAACTATTACGTAGCTTCTTTTTCCGCTTCCACCCCGGGTGCATACATCGTGTCCGTGGAAGGAGACAGTCTCTTTCAAAATGCCGAGGTCTCCAGCCGGACATTGCGCAGTGCTAAATCCTTCGTCGCCGTCAGCGATATCCCTTCTTTGGAAAGAGTAAAAGAGCTGAAGGGCTTCAGCCGTCCGGTCAGCCTGGATCGGGCGGAGCTGGTGCCGCAGTTCAACCCGGCAGCGGTTACACCTGATCAGAAGGTGTCTGTTCAACTGCTGCTAAAAGGGAAGCCGCTTGCAAACTCGGAAATTACCCTGATCCGCCGCAGCACCAGTGATGCGGCCATCTACAAGACAGATGCAAATGGCACGATTGCCTTTACGACTGGCCCGGCTGACTATTATCTGCTCCGGGCGAAACCGGCTACCGATGAAAAAGTGGCAGGTCAATACGATACAACCAATTACGAGGCAACCATGACCTTTTCCGTCCAGAACGGGAAGTTTTCCCTCCCGGCGCAAAAGGCGAAGGGTGCGCAGCCGCTCGTCTATATCAACGGCAAGCTGACTGACGTGTCCGGGCTGACATCGGCTGACGGGAAGACGACTGTACCAGCTACATTCGTGAAAACGGCTTTGAATCCTGCTTATCAGGGAACCGGCCAGGTGGATTTGCGGAAAGCCGCAATGGAAGCAGGAGCGACAGTCGAAGTATTGGCACCGATCGGCACTTTGCCGGAAGCGATTGTCATCTCGAAGAAATAAGCAGCGATAGCCAATCGGAAAAAGCCGTCGAAAGTTTTTCGGCGGCTTTCTAGTCGTCTTCTCTGCCGGAAGCTATTTCTCGGCGGCGAAAGGGCTTGGCAAATGGAAAGGGGAACAACGTATGAAAAGATGGCTCCTTTACTTCTGTCTGTGTGTATGCATGGTGTGCAGTGTTCCGTCATTTGTGTACGCTCATGCCAATGTGGATCAATCCTCGCCACAGCAGGAGTCAGAGCTGCAAACCTCGCCGAAGGAGATACGGATATCCTTCACGGAGGAAATCAATGCAAATGTGAGCTCGCTCGTTTTGAAAACAGAGCAGGGAGAGGTCGTACCGGGTACGTTTCGGGCAGAGGGAAAAAAGACGCTCGTGATGCCGGTCTCTTCCTTGAAAAACGGTATATACCGTGTGGAATGGCAAGTGTTGTCGGTAGATACTCATGTTACGGAAGGCTCGTTCCGATTCGCTGTAGGAGTACCGCTGCCCAAACATCGTCCGGCTGATACGGTCTCCCTGGACGGGGACGAGACGACTGAAGCTGCTGTTCCGCCGCCCACTGCTCTTCCGGCACAGGAACAGGAAGCTTTGAATCAGTCAAAAAACGGACCGGCTAAACAAAACGAGAACGCTTCGGCAGCGACGGAAAAAACAAAAGGCTCAAAAAGTGAAGAGAAGGCCGCTCCTTACGCCGATCCAAAGGCTGCCAGCCCGCAACAAGAAGTGAAAAAAGCTCCCGTTGACAGCCAAGATGCCAGGCAATCGCAAAATACAGGATCTTCAGAGCTTGCAGCCCCGGGTACAGCAGGGCAGTCCTCTTCAGCGGAAGCGGATAAAAACTCCGTAAAAGCGGAACAGACATCTCCCGCCGACGAAGCCGGTCAAGCCCCATCGGTGTCCATTTCGGGGGTTCAGGCAAATAACGGACAGCAGCCTTCCGTAACCGTTGGAAAAGGAAATGGCTCCTCGGATGCCCAGGTTACAAAAGGGGAAAGCGGCGTAGAAATTGTCGCCGACAAGTTTGCCTCCCCGGAAGACCATAACCACGAGGCTCATGAGGCATGGAACAGATGGCTGCGGATGGCAGATGTGCTTGTTGCGGGAGGCTTAGGCATTTTGGTGTTTCTCTCCAGGTGGGAAGGGTTTGTCCGGGCCATCGACACCAAGTGGCTCCACAGCAGAAAGGTCAAGCTGATCATCTGGCTGGCCATGCTCTTTTTTGCGGTGAGCGGTGCCGTAAGAATCTGCCTTTTGGCTGACATGCTTCGCTTGCCGGGAGGCTTTGGGGAAAACATGCTGACGCTGCTTCGTGAAACGATGACAGGCACGATCGGATGGATTCGGCCCCTGCTCTGCTTCCTGCTTCTTCTGGCAGTGCGCTATACGGCTCATTTCCGGTGGGGAAGTACGATAGCAGTCATCGCCCTGTTTTGCACGTTCCCATTGACGGGTCACGCCATGGCAGGACAGGAGAGATTTGCTTCGATGACCTCTGACGTTCTCCATATGGCGGCGGCAGTCATCTGGATGGGGGGCTTGTCTGGATTGACGGTATTGTCATTCCGGCTCGCCATGAATCCCGATGGGCTGATTGCCATGCACAAATTGATGAGCCAATTCGCCCAGCTGGCACTGTATTCGGTCGCAGTCATTTCCGGGACAGGCATTGTCCTCGGGCTGCTCCGCTTCTCACAGCTCCAGCAGCTGGCGACCACTTCGTACGGGCTCATCCTGACCGCCAAGATCGGCGCGTTTTTGCTTGCGCTACTCATCGCCGCATTCCATCGCGGACGGGTAATGCCCAGACTGACCGTGCTTTCCGGATTGCAGGAAAAAGACGCTCTCCGCTTGGCGAAGAAGCTGTCCTGGACGCTGCGCCTTGAGCTCATCATTGTCTTGGCGGCCTTGATATTGGCGGGTCTGCTCTCGGCAACTCCCCCGCCGATCATTCGTTAAGTGAGGCGTACCCGGGGAGCCGATTGCAGACCTCTGAGCGGAACATAAACATACCGGAGGGAAGGCCAGTTGACGAGGAGAATGCCGCCTTGCGGGGACGCCGCTCCGCCGTCGATGCCGATCAGGTTCCCGTGGTGCCAAGGGCCCTGTCCGGTATACCCGGGAAGCCTGGGGACGGGCGTGTGACCGAAGATAACCATTTCTTCTCCCCTGTAATGATCGTAGAACGGCTCTCGAATCCAGAGGAGGTCCTCGGGACGTTGTTTGGAAAGGGGGATGCCCGGCCGAATGCCTGCGTGCACGAGCAGCGGCGGCTGCCCTCCGGTGGATTCATTGGCAGGCAGCATTTGGTAGAGAGGCAGCGATTCGAGAGTGGGGAGCAAGTACGTGTAACGGGCAAGAATATCTTCGCGAGCTGCGTTTTGCGTTTCGACGGGGGGGACTTCGCCAAGAAAGGCGCGGCGCAATGCCTGTCGCCCCAAAAACGAGCGCACGGTGGCATCTCCGCCATTCATCAGCAAATACAAAGTGGGATCCATATTCCCCTTCAGCCAGTCCTCGAACATCTGCTCATGATTTCCCTTGAGCAAGAAAATCTGCTCCGGATAAGCATTCTTCAGACTGAGCAAATACTCCAGTACCTCTTTTGATTGGGGGCCGCGGTCGACCATGTCTCCGATTACGTAGAGGCTGTCTTGGCGTTCCGGGGAAAAGGAAACCCGCTGCAAGGCTTCGCGAAGCGCTTGATACTGACCGTGGATGTCTGAGACGAGATAGATGTTCATCTTGACTGCTCCTCCCCGTGTACTTTGTCGTTGACTTCCTATAAAATATGAACAATTGTATGCATTCGTGAGAGGAGGGGAAGGCTTTGGACGAATTGAACAAGCTGCTCAAGGATGCCCGCCACGCCATCGTTTTCACGGGAGCCGGGATGTCAACGGAAAGCGGACTGCCTGATTTCCGTTCTGCACGGACGGGATGGTGGCAGGGAAAAGACCCGGCAAGACTCGCCAGCACAGATGCTCTTCGCAACAATCGGGAGGAATTTGTCTCCTTTTACCGGATGAGAGTGGAAGGGCTTCTGTCGTGTAAGCCTCACCAGGGGCATGTGATTTTGGCCGAATGGGAACGGCGGGGACAGATCAAGGGGATCATTACGCAAAATGTGGACGGCTTTCATCAGCGTGCCGGCAGCCGGCGTGTTGCGGAGCTCCACGGGACACTAGCCACGCTTACCTGCATGCGCTGTACAAACAAATACGAGTCTGCCCGCTATTTGGATCAGGGGGGGACTGCGTGCGAGTGCGGCGGGTTTTTGCGTCCTTCTGTCGTGCTGTTTGGAGAATCGCTTCCGGAAGCCGCCTTTGCACAAGCGGTGGAATGGACAGAGCGGGCAGACCTGTTCCTTGTACTGGGCTCATCGCTTGCCGTAAGTCCGGCCAACTGGTTTCCAGAGCAGGCGAAAGCAAGAGGGGCGAAGCTGGTCATTATCAATCGGGATGCTACCCATCTCGACGGTATTGCCGATCTGTTGATACAAGATGCGCCGATTGGCGACGTTTTGCGGAAGGCTGAAATCGAGTGGAAACATTAAAATTTCCTCTTGATTTTTAGCCTTCTTTTTACTAGAATAATTTTTGTAAAACGGCTGGGTATTATTTTACCAGGCAGAAAAAGAGAAACTGTCTTGAACCTGCCCCTATAGTTAAACGGTATAACAGATCACTCGTAATGATCAGTTCGTGGTTCGATTCCGCGTGGGGGCATCATTTTTCATCAAATGCTCGCCATATCGACGTTTTTATCCGATACATAATCGCCTCTTTCATTGTCTTTTACGGGCAAATGGAAGGGGCTTTTTCTATTTCGTTTGCAGGGAAACGCAAATAGTGTTAATTTGGCCTCTGATCGAAGGGTTGATCGGCATGTAAAAAATGCCACAACAGGACAAACGAAAATGAGTTGCTACTGGCATGGAAAATTTTGTCCAATCATAGTGCGATCGTTTGTGAATTGGTCCGCAACGGAAAAGAGGAGTCTCATTTTGTAGGTATTGCAAAGTAAACGGAAGATACAGAGCATTGGTGTAAGAAGCTATTCATGAATGAAACAGAGAGCAAAAGTAATACAAAAGTCCCGTCAAAATTATCATGCCTATAGCTCGATATCGCAGCTTTTTTCATATATTCGATGCCCCGGCACTCTCCGATACAGAAATGAAACAAATAAGGAGCGTGTTTGCCCGTGATTCGTCCTTCCTTCTATTTTAAAGTACCGTGGAGAAAGGCCGCTGCTTTTCGGCGCGAGCTGGCCAAGATACCCGATTCCATCCCGCACATCGTCACGTCTTTTCCGAGCGGCGAAATTGCATTTATGTTCCCGGACCTCCCTGTACATCAATATATCCGCGTAGTACGTATTTTTGGGGAGAACGGAATCCCTTTGGTGATATCAGAAAACGAGTGCATGATATAACCGCGAATTGGTTTGTAGCAGGAGCTAAAAGGAATAGGTATAGGCCCCCGGACGAATGCATGGACGGGGGATTTTTTGGTGCGCCCAGCATGGGCGATAGCTATAGGGTGAAAGTCCCGAACGGGGGTTGGCTGTACCAACCGTTAGCTCAAGGCAAGGGTGTCGACCGCGAGGTCGAATCTGAAGGAAGCCGGCGGCAAAATCCCGACCTGAGGTACACGAACCCAATTTGAGGCTGTTGTATCCGGGCGAGTCTGCCAAACAAGACAAAGCCCCATACAGCCAAGGGATACAGTAGTAAACTTGGGCAGGTACATGGGATGAAAGTTATCGTTCTTACCTGGGGAGGTCTGCATGAAACGCCTTCAACTGTTGGTAACCGTCTCCGTAAGGAGACGCTGAACATGCAGAAGTCAGCAGAGGCCATAGTACCCGAGTAGAGGACGCTTGAATGGGGAAGGGCCGAACATCAAGTCAGCATGCGATCCATGTCTTTTGATACGGTACGTCGAAGCAGAATTCTGTCAAGGAACTACTTTTGAAGAGCAGGGGTGAAGCCCCGAGGGTACAAAAGAGGGCTGAGTATCGTACAGCAAGCACGGAGTCCGCATGTGCGAAGGAAGGAACATCATTATGGATTTGCTGGAAAAAGTCTTATCACGGGAAAACTTACGGATGGCACTCCAACGAGTGGAGGAAAACAAAGGTGTCGGTGGAGTCGATGGTGTTTCAACCGAACAACTACGCGATTATCTACGTGAACACTGGCAAGCCATCCGCGAGAAGATGGAAAGGGGAACCTATAGACCTTCACCTGTTCGCAGAGTCGAAATCCCGAAACCTGACGGTGGTGTAAGGTTATTAGGCATTCCCACCGTGGTAGACCGCTTTATTCAGCAGGCCATCCTCCAAGTGTTAACGCCGATCTTCGACCCCACCTTCTCGGAATCTAGCTATGGGTTCCGTCCAAAACGTAGCGCTCACATGGCAGTAAGGAAAGCGCAAGCGTATATCTCCGAAGGATATCGTTTCGTGGTGGACATCGATCTAGAGAAATTCTTTGATCGCGTAAATCATGATATTCTAATGAGCCGTGTGGCTCGAAAAGTTCAGGACAAGAGAATTTTAAGACTGATTCGTTCCTACTTGAATGCGGGGATCATGATAAATGGCGTCTGTACAACATCAAGTGAAGGAACACCGCAAGGTGGGCCGTTAAGCCCACTTTTGGCAAATATCCTACTTGATGATTTGGACAAGGAACTCGAAAAGAGAGGCCACCGTTTCTGCCGCTACGCAGACGATTGTAATATCTACGTGAAAACAAAACGGGCAGGGGAACGAGTAAAGAAGAGTATTCAAAACCACTTGGAGAAGGTACTAAGGCTAAAAGTAAATGAGGAGAAAAGCGCGATAGACCGACCATGGAAACGAAAATTCTTGGGCTTTAGTTTTACCTTTGCAAAACAGACAAGGATTCGCATCCACCCCAAATCCCTCCTCAAGCTAAAAGAGAAAATCCGCACGATCACGAATCCGGTGTGGAGCATCTCGATGGAGAAGCGGATTGAAAGAATAAATCAGTACCTCATGGGCTGGATTGGATATTTCGCCCTTGCAGACGCGAAGGGCATTCTACAATCCATTGAGGAATGGACAAGGCGCAGGCTCCGTCTTTGTTTGTGGATGCAGTGGAAACGCGTGAGAACCAGATATCGAGAACTTCGTTCTCTCAGGTTGCAGACAAACTCCCTCGCTGAACGAACAGCAGAGGGAGTTTGTTTAATAATTTGATGAAAATACCGAAGGTGTTTTGATCGTTCACCTTTTGGCGACCTGATTTCCATAGCCAGGTCGCCATTTTTTTCAAGTTCATGGCAGCGAAAACAAGCATCGCCTGCATCGTGACCTTCTCCAGTCCTCGTAAGGTCGTCCAACGCATGCCATGCTTTTCCTTCATATCAGCGAATACACGTTCAATCGTTTCTTTCCGTTTGCTATAGATTTGTTTGTTTTCCTCGGTATGCCGGAGGTGGTCTACCTCTTCGAGGTAATCAGCCCAGATGTGGCGACTCACTCTCTTTGTGTAGTCTTTACTTTCCGTGCATTGTTTCAAGAACGGACAACTTCGGCAAACTTGAGAATTTGATCGATAGATACGGTACCCATCCTTGTTTGTTGTCTCATATGTTAAGATTTGCTCGTTCGGGCAGATGTAGCAGTCGAAATATTCATCATACACATATTCGTGCTTTTTAAAAAAACCTTCTTTGGTGCGTGGTCTTGTGTAGGGCATAACGGGGCGAATCTGGTCATCAAGGAGTGTTTTACTGATGTAAGGCGTCTTGTATCCCGAGTCCACTGCCACAGCTTGAGGCTGTGCAAACGTCTTTCGCACTTGATTCAAAACATCCTCAAAAACCTGACTGTCATGCACATTGCCTGGCGTTACCTTGGCACCAAGCACAAATCCATTTCGATCACATGCTGTATGAAAACTATAAGCAAATACACGTTCCTTTTCCCCTTTTACAAACAATCCGCAATCCGGGTCAGTTGTGCTGACTTTCACCTCCTTCTTCGAAGTTTCTGTCTTTTTTTCAAGGGGCTTCTTTCCATGTGCAATACGATCCTGATTGATTTCTTCGTCCAGCAGCTCTTGATATTTCTTCGCTTGTTCTTCAACGATTTCTTTCACGTATTTATGCTTATTCGCACTGGCTTTTACATGCGTAGCATCAATGAAAAGCACATCAGGCTTCACGAATCCATGATGAACCGCCTCCTCCAATATTCGAAGGAAGATCGACTCGAAGAGTTGAGTATCCCGAAAACGGCGAACATAGTTCTTGCCTAGGGTCGTGAAATGGGGAATGGGCTGACTGAAATCATAGCCAATAAACCACCGATAGGCAACATTGGTTTCGATCTCTTTAATCGTTTGTCGCATGGAACGAATTCCAAAAATATATTGGATGAAAGCAATTTTAACTAAGACTACAGGGTCAACACTGGGTCTGCCATTGTCATGACAGTAGAGGCTTTCCACCAAGTCATAGATGAACGAAAAGTCGATTGCATTTTCAATTTTTCTTACGAGATGATCTTCTGGCACCAACTCATCTAGCGAGAATGCAGATATCTGATAACGCCCTTCGGCCTCTTGCTTATTAAGCATAATGCCACCTCTAAAAAATAACTTTTGAAAACGTAACATGTTCTATATTCAACAAAAAAGCCTGCAGACCCTGTTCCTTACGGAACTTTGTCTACAGGCTGCGAGAACTTCGTTCTCTTGGCATATCTCACGTAAAAGCCATTGAAATTGCAAATACCCGCAAGGGTGCATGGCGTACCACAAAATCTCCGCATATACACAAAGCCCTCGGCATTGCCTACTGGCAACAACAAGGGCTGAAAAGCTTAGTGCAACGATATTCTCAAATTCGTCAAGCTTGGTGAACCGCCGTATACCGAACGGTACGTACGGTGGTGTGAGAGGACGGGGGTTAGTCGCCCCCTCCTACTCGATTGGAACAGAAAAAAAGCCTGACCAATCATTGGTCAGGTGAAAAATGAAAAAGCGTCTACTACCTTTATCGTCAGAAGGGTAGGTCTTTTTTACTGTTTTCCTGTAACTTTTGTAAAAAATTTTAAAAAAGCCCATCTTTAATAACGGGAGCAAGGGTCTATAATCCTATTTTCAAAAGAGTTGATGGGTTGACACACCATTCGCCTATGTTATAATCAAAAACATCCAATCATCCTACGTTTGGTGGTGAGTGAGAATTATGAAATTAAAACAGGCAGGGAGAATGACACTGGTGGAGCAGGTTGTAGCACAGATCTATTCCCTGATCCAGTCAGGGGACTGGCCGGTTGGCACGCGAATTCCGCCAGAGCCGGAGCTGGTCAATCAGTTGGGGGTCAGCCGCAACACGGTACGGGAAGCCGTCAGGGCCTTGGTGCATACAGGTATGCTGGAAACAAGACAGGGAGACGGCACCTATGTTTGCTCTTCCAGTGAACTGGGTGCTGCTCTGCAGCGTCGGTTTCAGCGCTCTGCCTTGACAGAAACGCTGGAGGTGCGTTCTGCACTGGAGCAGGATGCCGCCCGCCTTGCTGCGCTCAGGAGAACGCCGGAAGACGTGGAAGCCATGAAGACCTGGTTGACAGCAAGCGAGGTAGCCGATAACGCCCAGACCTATATTGAAGCAGACGTGCAGCTTCACATGTCTATCGTAAAAGCAGCGCACAACAGCATCCTGTTGGAGCTTTATGAGCACATGACTGAGTCGATCCAGCAGTCCATTGGAGAGACGGTAGACAAAGTGGTTTTCTCGGCTGCGTCCAAGCGACTCGCCCTGCATAAAAAAATCCACAGAGAGCTGATAGATGCGATTGTCGCGGGCAGACCGGAAGAGGCAATACTCGCTGTCCGGGCTCATATTGAAGCAGCGCAGCAGGCTTTCGAGGATCAAGAACGGGGAGATGCAAAATGAATACAGATCAAGCTTTATCCCGTGAAGGAGCACGGGCCGGCATATGGCTGCTCGCCTTCGGGATTATACTTGTTGCCACCAATCTGCGGGCACCGATAACGGCTGTCGGTCCTATCATTGGGGAGATACGCGATCATACCGGCATTAGCAATACAGTCGCCGGTCTGCTGACCACCCTGCCGCTGCTCGCGTTTGCCCTGCTTTCACCGCTCGCCCCGAAAATATCGCGGCGGTTCGGGATGGAACAGACGATTATGTACAGCCTGCTTGTCCTGCTGACAGGAATCGTTCTCCGCTCCCTCCAGTCGGTCTGGCTGCTTTTTATCGGGACCGCCTTGCTCGGCTTGGCTATCGCTCTCGGCAATGTGCTGATCCCAAGCTTGATCAAGCGGGATTTTCCGCAAAAGGTAGGAGTGATGACCGGTGCTTACTCCATGGCGATGAATTTGTTCGCTGCCATCGCTTCGGGGGTGAGCATCCCGATTGCTCACGGTCTTTCGTTCGGGTGGCAAGGCTCGCTCATCTGCTGGGCCATTTTGGCTTTTATCGCATTGGCCGTATGGGTGCCACAGCTGCGCAAAAACGCACAAACGGCAGTTTCGGTTAGAGCGGGTTCGACTGCAGGGGCAATTTGGAAATCTCCGCTTGCGTGGAAAGTGACACTGTTTATGGGGCTGCAGTCCTTGGTGTTTTATGTGGGGATAGCATGGATTCCGCAGATTCTTCAGGATCAAGGTGTAAGTCCTTCTGCTGCGGGGTGGATGCTGTTCCTGATGCAATTCGCCAGTCTGCCTGGCAGCTTCCTGATGCCGGTGCTTGCAGGGAGAGTATCCAATCAGCGTCTGCTCGTAGCCATTACGACAGGATGCATGTTCATAGGGTACGCGGGTTTGCTGGCTGGAAATACGGTGCTCATGCCGCTCTGGATTATTCTGATCGGTATCGCTGGCGGCTGCAGCTTCAGCTTGGCAGTCATGTTTTTCTCGCTGCGTACACGCAGTGCGGCCGAAGCGGCTGAGCTGTCCGGGATGGCCCAATCGGTCGGGTACCTGCTGGCTGCGCTCGGCCCGACTCTTTTTGGCTTTATCCATGACGTGACACAAGGCTGGACGATGCCGCTCTTCCTGCTGCTCATCGTAGCCTTCTTGCTATTCCTGGTCGGCTTGGGGGCTGGCAAGAATGTGTATCTCACCTCCGCCGAAAAAAGCGCGGCTTCCTGACCGCAGCAAGAGAAGCGAATGCAAGTAGCAAAGCTGCGCCAATATCAAGAAACAGGAAAGCATGGTCCGCATGCCGTCTGCAAGGACTTCGGTCCGAAGCAGTCTCGTATGTGACCATGCTTTCTGTCATTTGACGGACTTTTCTTCGTTGTCTGCTTGTGTGTCTTGATTGCCCGGGAACACCTCGTTTTCCCATTTGGTCATGAAATAACCGGACAAAAGAAATGAGCCGATGATGCCCGCGGCGATGAGTACACCAGTCATCTTCTTAATCCGGATACCTCTCGCCCTCGCCCTGGAACAGCTCGCGAACCTTGGAATGGGTCCTGGCAGGCAAATGTGGCAAGACAATCGCCAGCTGGCCTTCACTGAGATCGAGCGGGCTGCCGGGAGATTCCACAGCGTGCGGAATATTCATGGCTTCCAGCGCCCGTGTATAGACAGCGGCATCATCCCAACTGGTTACGTAGTAGACGGATTTGTTTTCCAACATCATCACACTCCTCAACGCTAGTATATGCCGGAGAGGGGAGCAACTATTAAGTTGCCGTTTCGCGGAAAAACACAACGGTTTCCGTGAGGGACACGGTTTCACGGTGAGCGGGAAAAATAGATAAACGTAAGCGAAAACCCGCCGTTGATTTCGCGGCGGGTTTCATTGGGTCAGATCATACCGTATCCGGTCACTTCTTTAGGGCAGGGCAATGGGCAATTCCATTCTCCGGCTCCCGTCCTTGGGGCTGGATTCAAACAAAACCAGAGTCAAGGTCGAATTGGGCTGGTCTTTCTTTACCTTGACTGTGAATTCGAAATCTCCCCATTCAGGAGCCCCTGCCGAGGTTTGGACGTTTCCTTTGGTCAGCTCGTTGTGACCATCCTCTACTACATATTGAAAGTTGCCTTCGAACACGCGAGCCTTGCCTTTTATCGTAAAGGTGTCTTCGCCCGTTTTTTCTACAGAGGCCACTTGAAAAATATCGTTTTTGTACGTCTCGTCATTTTTATCTTGATCGTCTGTTGGCTGAGTCGAAGTGCCAGGCTGCGGCGTTTCCGGTTGAACGGAGTCAGAAGGCTGCTGTGCCGGTTGTTCTGTGGCAGGGGGTTGCGCCGGTGTGCCAGTCGAAGGCGTCTCTTTGGAAGAAGTGCAGCCTTGCAGCAACACGGCTATCAGTAGGATTGACAGAAGTTTCTTCATGCTTACCCTCCAGTTGTGTCGTTGAAAAATCTGTTGTCACTATAGGACGAAGAAGACAGGTTATCCGTTACATTATAATTGTTTTGTAAAAGAGAGGAAACCATCCATTCCTCAAAAAAATAGCTCCCTGCGTGAGGGAGCCAAGACTTCGCCGCATCCATTATAGCACAGCAGATCGCGAAGCGAAATCTGATGGGCGAACATGTCGCATTCCAGCATATATCGCATCTATTCATCCGGTGTTCGGTCGAGGAAGAGACGGGTAACAGTGGTAGAGTCGCCGCTGTTTACATCCTGCTCAGATGCTTTTTCTTCCAACTGATCATGTGTGTTCATTCCCGGAGCGACGGATGGCTCCACTTCCGGACGGGTCTTGTGAGAATCCATGGATGCTCCCTCCTTCTTCCTTAGAATGACAAGAAGGAAGAGGGGTTATTCGGGAATCAGGAAGAGGGCTAAAGATTAACCGGAGGAAGGCATGCTTTTCCCGCATTTGGGACAAAAGCGGTACTCGGCTTCGACTGGTTCTCCGCAGTAGGGGCAAAATCGTCCAGTATTCTGCTCCGATACAGAGGATGTAGAGCTGAAATGGCGGTGTAACGGGTCGCCTTCTTCTCTGGAATCCGTAATGTCAAACAAGGACATTCGCTCTTTGCCTGTCGCGTTTTTGTAATGGTAGACGGCTTGTGCGATTCCCATCCCGATAAATAAAAGGCCAAAGGCAGGGAAGATTATGCCCACTACGGGAAAAGGGGAGTCCTGCGTGATGACAAATGCCATGATGGTCCAAAATATACCGAAGATTACGGCGAAAATGCTTCCAGCTGCCCCCATGGCGGAAGGGCCGCGGCCGGGTTTTATACTTTTCAAAGGATTCACCACCTTTACTGCATACCACTATCATAAAAAAATCAAGGCGGGCTGTCACGCTTCTGTATGGATGCTCAAACCATGCCTTCACGAAAAGTCTGGATAGCGGAGACCATCCCGGTAAAACAATGAGCGTACCCAAACGTAAACCCGCAGAGGAATGGAGGGAAAGACAATTGCCAGTTTGCCCTCCTCGAGCACAGGAAGGTCAAGCGGGGACTGTATCGAGTAGGGAATCCCCTCTTGATCCAGTTGATATTTATACTGCTGGGCTTCGAGCCAACTGACCGGGTAGTAAAACGATTTTTCCATGAACTGCGCTTTCTCCATGAACGGCCAACTCCTTTTTCGAAGTCACTTCCGTAAGTGTAACGGATTAAAATGAGATAAAAAAAGATCACTGCACCCATTTTTGAGGGAAAGTGATCCTTTTTTCTGTTTTGAAGGGGTTGCTCCCTGAATGAGATTGCAAGCTGGTTCGGCTACGGCAAATCAATGAGCATAAAGAAAGTATCCGCAGGTGCTGTGAGTGAAAGCTTGGGCGTCTCGGTTAGTCTGGCTGGATCTCGCTTCTGGAGCGTGGCCTCTTCGTTTAGTTGCAGTTGTCCTTCGATGACGAAAACGTAAATGCGACGTCCGTTTTTTTGTTGGAATGGAATCGACTGGCCTGCCTCCAGCTTGGACAGGTACATGGTCAAATCCTGATGAATCCGGGCAGTGTTTGGTCCGCCTTCAGGAGAGACGACGGGCAAGAGCTGATTTTTCAGCTTATCCTGGTCGTATGCAATCTGTTCATACGAAGGGGTCAAGCCGTATTCAGCCGGCTCAAACCAGAGCTGTAGAAAGTTGACTTCCTCACTGCTAGAGGGGTTCATCTCCGAGTGAATGATTCCTGTACCGGCACTCATTCGCTGTACTTCTCCCGGTCGAATCACTTCACGGGTGCCTGTGCTGTCCTGATGAACCAAAGCCCCTTTTAAAACGACAGAAACGATCTCCATTTCACGATGGGGATGTAGTCCGAAGCCTCTTTCAGGCTGCACGAAATCGTCGTTAAAAACGCGAAGCGGGCCAAAGCCCATATTGTCAGGATCGTAGAATTCGGCAAATGAAAAGCTGAAATTGCTTTGCAGCCAACCGTGGTTGCTGGAATAGCGCGTGGATGCCTTGCGTATGTCGATCATGATTTACCTCCTGTGGTCCTTGCCTTTTCATACTATGTGTTGAATACGCGGCATTCATCACATGGAATACGTATAGAGTACAGTAAGTTAATTACTTTTGTAAAGCGAAAGCAAGTGTCCGGCAAAGAAGGAATGAACTTTTTCGATAGGGAATTGTTCAGGAAGGACAAATCGTTGAAGGAGGACCCGAGTAAATGTCGCAGACGCATCTGCATTTTGATATGCACATCGGCCGACAAAAGCCGGAGAACATCAGGAACCGGCAGGCGGCTTGTCCCTTCTGCTTTCCGGATGAGCTGGACGGTATTCTGGAGCAAAGAGGAGAAATGATCTGGCTAAAAAACAAATACCCGGTTTTGCAGGATGCCACTCAAACGCTGGTGATCGAGACGAGTCAATGTGACAGCGAACTGTCCGTCTATGAAAAGGACCACCTGTATGACCTGTTTGCATTTGGCGTGGAAAAATGGCTGGAGATGACGGAGAGCGGCTCCTATCGCTCTGTACTGTTTTTTAAAAACCATGGCCCTTATTCCGGGGGGAGCATCCGCCACCCGCATATGCAAATCGTCGGGTTGAAACATTACGATTACCTGAAAGATGTGGAGGGAGAGCATTTCGAGGGGATTGTCATCGATCGGGATGCGGGGGTTACGTGCAATCTCTCGACGAAGCCGCGCGCGGGATTTTTTGAATACAATGTGATTTTGTCTGAGTCGGGAAGCTTAAACAGGATGGCGGACTATATCCAAATTTTGACACATTGGATCCTTCATCACGTAAACCGCATCTGCCAAAGCTACAATTTGTTTTTTTACCAATGGGACGGGCAGATAATCGTCAAGGTTGTCCCGCGCTTTGTCGCTTCGCCGCTCTATGTCGGCTATGGCATTCCTCAGGTGGGAAACAATCTGGAGGAGGTCGTGCAGGAGCTGCGGCGCCACTATTTTTAGGAACGAAAGGGAGAGTATGAATGACAGCCTTTACATATGTCACCAAAGCAAAACCGACAGCCGAGGAATTGGACCATATCCGGGGATTGGCAGCAGTCTGCAATGGCTTCGAACAGATCAATCTGAAGCTGAATTTCGACATGCTGGAAAAGCGTCCGGGTACCGACACCAACGATTTTTTTTGCTATGACCGCGGGAAGCTCGTCGGATACGGAGGGCTGCACGTTTTCCATCAGGGAGAAGCGGAGGCAACCGGCATGGTGCACCCCGATTACCGGGGAAAGGGGATATTCCGGCATTTGCAGCGGCTGATGGAAGAAGAATGCCGGTTGCGCAAAATTCCAGAGCTGTTGTTTATTGTCCAGCGCGGGTCCAAAACAGGAAAAGGGTATATGGAGAAAGTGGCTGCGCGGTATGAGTATTCCGAGTATTGGATGGAGCGGGAGGAGTCAGGCGAAGAATTGCCGAAACAGGATGGGCGAATTCAGCTCAGGGCTTCAACCCCAGACGATAAGGAGATTTTGATTCAACTTAGCATGGCAGGGTTTCAGTTGGAGGAGACACTCGCCAGAGAGATGTTCGAGCATATGGGACAAGACCCTGCCCAGACCAATTATTTGATCACGCATGACCAAAACGAGCCGATTGGCAGGATTAGCGTTTCCCGTCAGCCGAAGCATGCCTTTATCTACGGGTTTGCCGTTCACCCTGATCATCAGCGAAAAGGGTATGGTAAAGAAGCGTTGGCAAAAACAATTGCCCTGTTGTCTGACGAGGGCTTTCCCAAAATGATCCTGGAGGTAGCCACGGAAAACAGCAATGCCCTGTCTCTCTATGAGTCTTGCGGATTCCGGGTCAAATCGGCCAATGATTACTACAGGTTCCCGCTGCACTTCAAAAATGGCATGGACGCCGCGGACATGGTACCATAGCGGTACGAGAGAATAGGCAACAAAAGGAGTGACTCGGCATGAAACTGTTGTCGATAGAACCGACACCCAGTCCAAATGTCATGAAGCTGAATGTGGACGAGCGCTTGCCTGACGGCGTTCAGCGGGTATACAACAAGCAGTCCGGGGCGCAAATGCCGGAATTGGTGAAGCAGCTGCTGGCGATTGAAGGCGTGACCTCTATTTTTCATACGGCTGATTTCTATGCCTTGGAACGAAAATCGCAAGCAGACTGGCAGCAAATTTTGACCCATGCCCGGGAGGTTTTCGGAGCGGGGGCGGAGACCTCCATGCCAGCCTGGACGAATGAAGAGTCCGGGGAAGCGTGGGGAGAAGCGCAGGTGTACATCCAGATGTTCCGCGGCATTCCCATGCAGGTAAAAGTAACGATGGGAACCGAGCAGATACGCGCCGCCTTGCCCGAACGATTCGGAGCGGCGGCCATGAAGGCGGGTTCCGCTTCACCGAATGTAATCATGGAGCGCAAATGGGTAGAGCAAGACGTTCGCTACGGCGATTTGCGCGAGATCGGGGAAGAAGTGGCCAGCGAGGTGGATGCGGCGTATCCGCCAGAACGGGTGGAAGAGCTTGTTCAACAGGCGCTGCAGCTTGGAGTGGGAGAAGCCCCGCCCCAGCCCGAGCGGGTCAAGAAAGTCGTCACGCTGGAGATGCTCGATGATCCTGATTGGCAAAAGCGGTATGCTGCGCTGGATCGCATGGAGCCGACTGCCGAAGATTTGCCTGTTCTGAGAAAGGCGCTTCATGACGAAAAGGGCTCCATCCGTCGGCTGGCAGTCGTCTACCTGGGAATGGTGGGAGGCGATGAGGTGTTTCCTTTGCTCTACGAAGCGCTCCGTGACCCCTCTGTATCTGTTCGCAGGACGGCAGGAGATACTTTGTCCGATCTGGGGGACCCGAGAGCAAGTGAAGCGATGTGCGAAGCCCTGAAGGACCCGAACAAGCTCGTACGCTGGCGTGCAGCCCGTTTCCTGTACGAGGTAGGCGACGACTCGGCGCTGGAAGCTCTGCGGGCGGCCCAGGACGATCCGGAATTTGAGGTTCGTCTGCAAATTCAAATGGCTGTTGAGCGCATCGAGCGCGGAGAAGCGGCGAGCGGTACAGTTTGGCAGCAGATGACGAGAAGAAACGAACAACAAGGCTCCTGAGACGAGAACTTGAATTTTTACCCCTGTCGATCACTACGGAACGATGAGTGCAGGCAGGGGTAATTGTCATGCTTTTATGGTCATAATAAGATAGGTTGACAGGAAACAGAAGGAAGAGCGAGGGGAAACGGAAAAGCCAAAAAATGGTATCATCAGTATAACAATAGACACAGTTCATTTATGGTTGACTTCTACCTTGTACATCCCTTATCCTATAGGATGATTGAGGTTTCATACATCGTGAGTATGTAAGGGAGATTGTTATGACAACGAACCACTATGACGTCGTCATCGTTGGCGGGGGGCTCGCCGGTCTTTCTGCTGCAGCCTATCTGTCTTCCAAGGGCAAAAAGGTAGCGCTTCTTGAGCGCGGAGCCCTGGGCGGCCGTGCCGTCACGCTGAAGATCAAAGGCTTTAACTTTAACTTCGGTGCACATGCCATTTACGGGCGTGACACATCGGTTTTGAAAACGTTTGAAAAAGAATTGGGTTTGAACATTGATTGGCAGGATTTCAATCCGAATAAAGCCCGTTATGATTTGGGGGACGATTTGACAGCGGTTCCCGCAAATGTGCAGGGATTGTTCCGTACGAAGCTGGTCAAGGGATTTGACAAAGTTCTGTTTACCTTTGAAATCTTGAAAACCATGTTGAAAATGGAGACGGGTCACCCGCACCTGTCGATCCAGAAGTGGATGGAGAAGCAAAATGTAAGTGAGGAAGTAAAGGAAATGATGCTGACATTGGCATCCTCCAACTTCTTTACCCGTGAGCCGGAAAAAATTCCGTCTGATGTGTTCTTCACCTACTATCGTCGGATCTTTACGACGAATAAGCCGGTTGCCTACATCGGAGGCGGGTGGCAGGCGTTGATCGAGGAATTTGTCCGTGTCATCGAAGCCAACAACGGCACGATCATGACCAAAACAAAGGTCGAATCCTTCCGTGTCGAAAATGACAAAGTGGTTGCCGCTGTCACGCCGGAAGCTGAATTTACCGGAGATGAATTCATCAGCTGCATCCCTCCAAAAGAAATGACAAAGGTGTTTAAGGATACAAAGCTGGAGCATGCTATCGCACAGTATGCAACATACGAGCCGACGGTTGTCGTCGTGTATGATATCGGTCTCAAGCAGCGTATCGATGTCCCTTACACCTATATTTATGACAAGCAAAACAACATTTTTATTACGGATATTTCGTATTACGACAAGACCTGCGTCCCAGAGGGCGGACAGCTACTGCAGGCGACCGCCTATCTGCGTCAGTCCGAAGTCGGCGTGAAAGAAGTCGTCGAGCAGCGCAAGCAAGAGATTGAACAACTGTACGACAAGCACTTCCCAGGCTGGCGGGAGGAACTCGTGGTGCCCCGCGTTTCCACCCGTGCCGTCGTCCAGGAAATCAAGTGGACGATGAACCAGGAGGCGCTGCCAATCAGCTTGCCAGATTACCGCAACCTGTTTTTTGCGGGTGACTGGTGTGAAGGCCAAGGACAATTGTCCGAGCTGTCTTTCTCCAGCGCGTACGAAGTAAGCAAGCTGATCCTTTCCAAATAGAGACAGCATCGATGCCCATTAAGGCGTTTTTCCTGCAAAGGAAGGACGCCTTTTCCTTTGTCTATATAGAATAAGCATATCCAGAATATTCCGTTTTGACAGCGGGGCTTTCGGATGCTATGTTGAGGATGTCCAGAGACTACAAAAAGGAGCCACCAAGATGGACATCTGTCCTGCCGCCGCAAGAAAGGGCGAAAAAGTCAGAGTAATCGGAATGGGAGTTGTACTTTACGGCTTCCTCAGTTATATCACCGACTATATTCCGATAGCAGGCAGCAGTTTGCGGCCGGCCATCGTCATTCTTACGATTATAGGAGCCTGCTTTGGCCCGCTGACAGGCTTCCTGTTCGGTGCCTTGGGAACTCTCCTGTCAGATGTTCTCTCCGGGCAATTGTGGATGAGCTGGATTATTGGCAATGGCGTCATCGGGCTGTTCTCGGGCTTTGCCTATTTACATAAGGAATTTGATCTGAGGAATGGAAAAGTTTCGCTTAGCCATTACGTCTGGATGGCATTGTGGGGAATCGCGGGCAATCTGATCGGTCTCGTCGGAGCTGCAGGAATGGACATCCTGACAGGGAAACCGGATGTCTCTATTTTTTACTGGGCAGTTGTACCTGCAGGAGTCAATTCACTTTGGATCGTGTTGATGGGTCTTCCGATCGTCACTGCAATCGTCAAGCGGAAGGCAGCGAACTTCAGTGCAAACGGGTGAATGGAGCTCATAAGGGACCGAATGCATGGACCCTAGGTATGGGACCCGAACGTACAGGACCCGACTGTATGAGCAAGGCCCGTCCAAAACAACGGACAGGCCTTTTTTCTACTTCGTATACAGATCGTATACCATCCGGCCGATTTGCGCCATCACGTCATTGGCTGCGACGGTCTCGATATTTTTGGATAACAAGCAGATCGTCACTGCCCGGTTGCCGATGTACATCACTCCGATGTCATGAGTCGTTCGAGTGACTGTCCCTGTTTTATTGGCCAGCTCCCATTTCGGCAGCATGCCGATCACATCGCCGTCCGGATCAGGCAGGTGATAGGGGATGCGGTCGCGATGCTGCTGTCTTTTCATGATGTTGATCATGTGGAGGCAACTGTTGTACGAGATGATTTTTCCTGTAGCCAAATGGCGAAGGTGGCTGCCAAGATCTGCCGCGGTCACCTCATTGTAGCCTTCCAGCTCCGCAGGGACGATCATCAGCTTGTTGTGAAACTGGCTGTTGACCATTCCTGTTTTGTTCATGACAGAACGGATCGCCTCAGCCCCGACAAGATCGATGAGCATATTGGTTGCCGTGTTGTCACTCTGAATGATCATCAGGGTTGTCAGATCGTAAATGCTCCACTTTGTGCCTGGCGTCATATGCTGCAGAATGCCTGCTCCGCCGACCTGATCCTCTTGTCTGAGAGTCAGTTTGTCTTCGAGAGCAAACTTGCCTGCGTAGGCTTCAGCAAACACAGCGGCCATGATCGGGACTTTGATTACGCTGGCGGCGTAAAAGCGGTCATCATGACCCTTGCCCCAGATTTCGTTTGTCTGTAAATCTTCGAGGTAGATTCCCCACTGCCCGCCACTCTTCTCAAGCAATGTGCTGAGAGCATTTTCCAATGACGCTAACATCATGACCAGCTCCTTTATCACTTTACATAGTTGTAGACAAAATTTTCGTAAGATAATATTATTTAATCATGCATCGTATAATCAAGAAAAAAAGTTTCAAGAGGGGGTTTTCCATGAAAGCGCTTCAAAAGATGTCGCTCTGTTTTGTGATGCTAAGCAGTCTGGCCTTTGCGGGCTGTGGGGGACAAGCGAGTCAGCCTGCAGAACAAAAGCCTGCGGAGACACCGGCAGCACAAGAACAAGCAGCAGCACCACAGGAGATGCGGATCAACCTGAATACGGGAGAACCAAATACAATCGATCCGGGCTTGGCTGAGGACATTCCTTCCATGTCGATTACCCGCGCCGCTTTTGACGGTTTGCTTCGTCTTGACGTAGACGGCAAGATCAAGGAATCGGTCGCGGAAAAATACGAGGTTTCCCCGGATGGCCTGACCTACACCTTCCATCTGCGTGATTCAAAATGGTCCAACGGCGACCCTGTGACGGCCCATGACTTCGAGTACGCCTGGAAGCGCGTTCTCAACCCCGAGACAGCATCCGGTTACGCCTATCAGATGTACTACCTGAAAAACGGCGAGGCGTACAATGCCAAAAAGGCAAAAGCGGAGGATGTTGGCGTCAAAGCTGCGGATGAGAAAACATTGGTAGTCACCCTGGAAAACCCGGCTCCGTTTTTCCCGCAGCTTGTGGCCTCCGTCACCTACTTTCCTGTAAACAAAAAAGTTGTCGAGGGCAACAAGGATTGGGCGGCAAAACCTGAAACCTACATAGGGAATGGGCCGTTCGTCCTCAAGAAGTGGGAGCACAAATCTTTGATCGAATTGGAAAAAAATGAAAACTATTGGGATAAAGATCGTGTGAAGCTGTCCAAGCTGACCGTCAACATGATCGAGGACGCCAATACCGAACTGGCGATGTTTGAAAAGGGCGAGCTCGACTGGGCGGGTTCTCCGCTGGGCGACCTGCCGCTCGACGCGCTCGATTCCTTGAAGGACTCCGGCAAAATGCAGTCGCAGGCGACCGCTGGAACGTACTGGTACATCTTCAACACGACGAAGCCTCCGTTCAACAACAAGCACATTCGTCAGGCGTTCGCTTACGCCGTTAACCGCCAGGAAATTGCCGACAGCGTCGTTCCGTACAAGAGCACGCCTGCCCTGGGCATCCTGCCTCCGACGATGGCCTTCAAACCGGAAGGCTACTTTAAGGACAACGATGTTGAAAAGGCAAAAGAACTGTTGGCACAGGGCATGAAGGAGCTCGGTATCAGCGAGCTGCCTGAGTTGACCCTCGCCTACAATACGACAGAAGTGAACCAACGCATTGCGACGGTTATTCAGGATCAGTGGAGAAAAGCGTTCGGCATCGAAGTGAAGCTGGTAAACAAAGAGAACAAGGTTCACCGTGAACAGATGAAAGCGGGCAACTTCGATATCGGCCGGGCGAGCTGGATTGGCGACTTTAACGATCCGATCAACTTCCTGGAAGTGTTCAAAGGCGGTCTGAACACGTCCAAATGGGAACACAAGGAGTTCCTTGATATGCTGGCTAAGTCCGCCACAGAAGGAGACGAAGCCAAACGCAACGTGAGCCTGAAGAGGGCCGATGCCATTGTAATGGATGAAATGCCCGCCTTGCCGATCTACTACTTCACGTACACATGGGTAAAGCAGGACAGTGTAAAAGATGTCGTCATTGACGCATTGGGCTTCATCGACTTCAAATACGCATCGAATGAAAAGAAATAGCAGGGAGTGACTTTCGTGCAACCGATTATTGGCGTGGCATGTACCAAGATGTTCTTTCCAAACAACAACCTTGATCAGTATTTCTATGTCGGCTCCGGATATGTGGACGGCGTAGCCCGTACTGGCGGCGTTCCGTACATTTTTCCGCTCTTGACAGTGAAGGATGCTCCTTTTCGGGCCATGATTGAATCGCTGGACGGTTTGATCCTGACGGGTGGAGATGATCCGGCACCGCATTTGTACGGGGAAGAGCCGTTGCAAGGTTTGGGTGAGGTAGAGTACGAGAGGGACCTGGCAGAGCTGGAAGTGATCAGACTGGCGCTGGAAATGAAAAAGCCTATCCTCGGTATTTGCCGCGGCATGCAGATTCTCAATGTGGCCGCAGGCGGAACTTTGATACAGGATATTCCGAGTCAGGTGCCGGGCGCGTTCCAGCACGCTCAAAAAGGTTCCCGCCAATACGGAGCGCACAAAGTGACACTGCAACCAGGCGTCGTCGCAGAGGCGCTGGGCAAAACAGAGATTCTCGTCAATACTTCCCACCATCAGGCGGTGAAAGACGTAGCTCCCGGGTTTCGGGCGACAGGAGTCGCGGCTGACGGGGTGATTGAGGCTATCGAGAGCCTCGACGGGCTGCATGTAGGGCTGCAATGGCATCCAGAGCGGATGTGGGCCCATGATGACAATATGCTGAAAATAGCGGAAGCCTTTGTGGGCAAATGCAAGCAATTGAAAATGCAATCGCTGTAAAAAAGGACCGCTCTCCCATTTTATGGGGGGCGGTCCTTTTTGTCTGGTATACTGGAGTGGGGGTGTCGCGATGCTGACAGTCGGAACGAAAGCGCCTTTGTTTGCTGCCGAGAGCACAAAGGGGCGGATCGACCTTCAAACGTTTATCGGAAAGAAAAAAATAGTCCTCATTTTTTATCCGGGAGATGACACGCCTGTCTGCACAAAGCAGCTATGCGCGATCCGCGATCGGTACAGTGATCTGGAAGCGGCTGATGCGGTTGTTATCGGAATCAATCCGGCCGACCTGACGAGCCACCGGGCTTTTTCAGGCAAGTTCGGATACGATTTTCCCTTGATTGCCGACGGGGACCATGCCATACGAAAAGCATACGGGGTAGGAAAGGTTCTCGGATTTTTATTCCAACAACGGATTGTATACATCATTGATAAGCACGGAATGATTGCCTATGCGAGAAAAGGAAATCCTGCAGTAACGGAACTGCTCCAGGTTGTGAACAATATCCCGTAAACGATCACAGCGATAATGAACAACACGAATAGTAGCCAGGATAGAGGGAACGCCGTTCGGATAGAGTAAAAGCCACTCGGATCGAGCAAAGCTACTCCCGTTAACACCGAACCGCTGACAATTAAGGGAGCAAGGCAGGAAGGAACGCATGCTTGCAACCGGTCAAAGAAGCGGCGATAATAGGGATGAGAATGTATGTTTGGTGGTCATATCGATGAAAAAAATTTTACATGTCGATATCGATGCGTTTTTTGCCAGTGTAGAACAGCTCGACAGGCCCGAATATCGCGGCCTGCCGGTTATTGTAGGCGGCATGAGCAATCGGGGAGTTGTCTCGACGTGCAGCTATGAAGCCAGAAAATATGGTGTTCGTTCGGCGATGCCGGTCGCATTGGCGCGGAAAAAATGTCCTCAGGGGATTTTTCTGCCTGTCCGCTACGAGCGGTACGTGGAGAAGTCGGCAGAGATTCGTGCCATCTTTTCCTCCTTTACGGACCGCTATCAGACAGTTGGGCTCGACGAAGCGTATCTCGACGTATCCGGATATGAAAATGCCGTTCCGATCGCCAAGGAGATCAAACGGCGGATTCGCCGGGAAACCGGTCTTACTTGCAGTGTCGGTCTTTCCTATAATATGTCACTCGCCAAAATTGCCAGTGATCTGAAGAAGCCGGATGCATTCGTGGTGATTCGTCCCGAGCAATCGCTTGATGTTCTCCGGAATTTGCCGATCGGAACACTGCACGGTGTCGGTAAAAAAACGCAGGAGCTTCTTGCGAAAAAAGAAATTCGCACGGTTGAGGATTTTTGGCGGCTTTCCTTGGAGGAAGCTGTGAATATGCTGGGGAAACTTGGTCATGCTTTGTATTTTCGAGCACGCGGAGAGGACGACAGGGAAATCGTAACAGAGCGCTCGCCCAAGTCTTTAAGCAGGGAGACGACACTCGCCTATGATTTGTACCAGCGTGACGAGATCGCCTCGGTAGCCTTCTCGCTTTTGCAGGAGGTTGAGCAGGATATACAAGATGAGGGTGTCATCCCCCGGACGATCACGCTGAAAATCAAGTTTGCTGATTTTACGATCAGAAGCAAGCAGCGGAAAAAAGAGTACGGTGCAGCATGGAGAGATCTGTTGGAAGAACTCCTGGATGCCTTTGATTATAGCCCGGGTGTCCGGCTGGTCGGCGTCGGTTTTTCCAATTTTGCATCGCCCGATGAAGAAAGGTACGAGCAACTCAGCCTGTTTTCATGGAATATGCAATGGTGAGGTTCAGTCGAGAGGAGAATACAAAATGACAGGCGTAAACCGGTTTCATTGCTGCGCCACCTGCGTTCACTTTCGCGTGGAAAAGGAAGCAGGCGGCATTGTCTATCGATGCTCTCGACTCACCTACGAGACCAAACCTACCTATCAATTTCAATGCTGGGAGCCGAAAGAGCAGGTACAGCGGTTGATACAAAGAGAAACGAGAGCCTGAGTTTCTAGCAAAATACGCGAATGATAGGGGAGAAACGTGGCTTCGGGTCAGACAGGTTCGCCATAGTATGTACCATCCTTTGATTGAAAGGGGGTACGAGACATGGCAAAAGCGGCATATAACTTCGGAAAGTGGCCGAAAAAAGGGAAAAGCAAGGTTTTCATCGCGCAAGCTGCAAAAGCCAAATCCCAATTCGGAAATGCAGCAGCGATTAACCAGGCGGATGCAAGCATTTTCCACATCAAGGTCAAGGGAGCGGCGAATGGCCCTCTGTAAGGAGTAGGAAGTAGATTCGTACCGGTACATCTATTCCTGAAGGAGGTGCTTACCTATGCAACGGAACAATGTCAGGACGTACTCGTACAAAGTGGGCAAGAATACCGTCATTGTTGTCAAAATCACGCAGGCGGCAACAGCAAAATCACGTACGGGAAATGCTTTGGCGGCGAATCAGGCCGATGTCACCATTCTTGCAAAAAAACGGCGCAACAACCGGGTTTGACCAATTCGCAGCAGCAAAACGAGAAGGGGCCGCGGGCCTCTTCTTTTTCTTTTGCAAGGGAGTGGCTGATTATGGTATAGTAGGTGCCGAAATCGCGGTTCTCGTACACACTGCTTGGAGGTGCCCCGTGTTTCTTGAAAAGCTGATGCCAGATCAGTACGTGGAGTCGATCCACCATATTGATATAGATCAACTGCGGGAGAAGAAAATCAAGGCTGTCATTACGGATCTGGACAACACTCTGGTGGAGTGGGACAGGCCGTATGCAACGCCGGAAGTGGAACAATGGTTGAAGCGTTTGCGCGATGAAGGGATTCAGGTAACCGTTGTATCCAATAATAACCGCGAGAGGGTAGACAAGTTTTGCACGCCTCTGGGTGTGCGATTTATCTCTGCGGCCCGCAAACCGACCAACCGGGCATTTATGCAAGCGATTGCCGAGATGAACGTAAAGATTCAGGAGACGGTCGTCATCGGTGATCAGTTGTTTACCGATGTGCTGGGCGGCAACCGGCTTGGATTTCATACGATCCTCGTCGTTCCGGTAGCCCAGACGGATGGTTTTTGGACGCGGTTCAACCGCAGGATGGAGCGTATGGCTCTTTATTGGATGCGTAGAAAGGGAATGATTTCGTGGAAGACAAAAGCATGATGGAGCAAAGCTTGGGGACATGTGCAGGATGCGGCATCGCGATCCAGACAGAGGATCAAAAGCGGCCGGGATACGCTCCTGCTTCCGCGCTCAAGCGCGAGACAGTGATTTGCCAACGCTGTTTCCGGATTAAACATTATAATGAAGTAGCTCCTGTAGGAATGGGAGATGACGATTTTCTCCGAATCCTGGATGGGATCGGATCGACGCAAAGTCTCGTCGTCATGGTTGTCGACATTTTTGATTTCCATGGCTCCTGGCTGCGGGGATTGCCTCGTTTTGTCGGGAACAACCCGATATTGCTGGTGGGCAACAAAGTGGATCTTTTGCCCCAAAATATCAATTTGAATCGCGTCCGCAACTGGATGCAGCACGAAGCCAAGGAACGCGGACTCAGGCCGGCCGATGTCGTATTGGTAAGTGCCCAAAAAGGATTGCACATCGATGAGCTTTTGGGACGTATCGGGGAACTGCGCAAGGGACGGGACGTCTACATCGTCGGTGTGACGAATGTCGGCAAATCCACGTTGATCAACCGCATTCTGCACGATTACGGATCGGCTGATCTGGAAATTACGACATCACCGTTTCCGGGGACGACACTGGACAAGATTGAGATTCCATTGGAGGACGGCCGTTCTATTTTCGATACGCCAGGAATTATCAACCGGGATCAGATCGGCCATATGGTGACACCGCAAGACTTGCGGAAAATTACGCCGACCTCTCGAATCAATCCAAAAGTGTATCAATTAAACGATGGCCAGTCCCTCTTCCTCGGCGGTTTGGCCCGGATTGATTTTGTACGCGGCACGCGACAGCCGTTTGTTGTGTATGTAACGAACGATATATACATCCACCGCACGAAGCTGGAGAATGCCGATGAAGTGTTTCAGAAGCACCACGGGGAAATGCTCGCTCCGCCGACAGGCCGTGAAGCCGCAGAACAGCTGCCCGCTTTTGTCAAACATTCGTTTAAAATTCGTCCAACGGGCACAACGGACCTGGTCATTTCGGGTTTGGGCTGGGTGAGCCTTCAGGGTAAAGAAGAGGCATCCGTCGTCGTACACGCTCCGAAGGGCGTCAGTGTAGGCATGCGAAAAGCGTTGATCTGACGCGTTTTGGCTGTCTTGCCATAAGCTAGATAGAGAGAGCAGAGGGGAAGGAACGGCTTCATGATAACAAGCAAAACACATCTGGTTGGTTTGTTCGGTCATCCGGTCTCGCATTCGCAATCGCCGCTCATGCACAACGCCGCTTTTGCAGAAGCGGGATTGGACTATGTATACATGGCTTTTGATGTGGCTCCCGAGCGTCTGTCTGAAGCGGTGGCAGGGATTCGATCACTTGGAATAAAGGGTGTAAATGTGACGATCCCGCACAAGGTGGCGATCATGCCCATGCTTGATGAAATCGATCCGCTTGCAGCGCGCATTGGTGCCGTGAACACAGTAGTAAACCGCGATGGCTATTTGGTCGGCTACAACACAGATGGTCTGGGGTACGTACGCTCACTGGTGGAAACGACAGGGATTACGCTGGAACAACAGACAGTCACCATGCTCGGAGCTGGCGGCGCTGCCCGTGCAGTCGCTTTTACGCTGGCGGAGCGAGGGGTGAAGGAGATCCGGATTATCAACCGTTCCCGCGAAAGGGCGACGCTTTTGGCGGAACACGTAGGAACGATTGTCCCTACGGCTGTCATCGACCCGGCCGAAGGCAAGGAAGCCATTGAGGATGCGAGCCTGCTGATCAACACCACGTCCATCGGCATGTATCCGCAAGTGGATGAGATGCCGGTGCAAGAGGAATGGCTCCATGCCGGACTGATCGTAAGCGACCTGATCTACAACCCTCTGGAGACGCGTCTGTTAAAAGCGGCGAGCTCCCGAGGCGCTCAGGTTCATTCCGGTATCGGCATGTTTGTCAATCAGGGCGCACTCGCTTTCGAATTATGGACAGGAGAAGCGGCTCCAACTGAGACGATGCGGGAAATTGTCCTGCAGCAGCTAAGCAAAGCGACCTGAAGCACGCTGCACAGATAAATGATGGAAGAATCAGTCGTGCGTCTGCAAATGAGTTAAAATAAAGAAAGCGCACTTCAAGAACAACAGATATACACAAAAGGAGATATGTACATGCTGACCGGCAAGCAAAAACGGTTTTTACGGGCACAAGCCCATCACCTTACCCCGATTTTTCAGGTGGGCAAAGGCGGCGTCAATGAAAACATGACGAATCAAATCAAAGAGGCGCTGGAGGTCCGCGAACTCATCAAGGTGGCCATTCTGCAAAACAATCTGGACGACAAGCATGAAGTAGCCGAAGCTCTGGCGGCGGGAGCAGAAGCGGAGCTGGTGCAGCTCATTGGCCATACGGTCGTGCTGTACAAGGAGTCCAGGGAGAACAAAACAATCAAACTGCCATAACCGATGGGACAGTCAAAAATCCAAATCGGAATCATGGGAGGCACATTTGATCCCATCCATGCCGGTCACCTTCTGGCCGCTGAGCAAGCAAGGGAACAAGCGGGGCTGGATGAGGTCTGGTTTATGCCGGCACATATTCCGCCGCACAAGGAACGGGCAGGATTGACCCCAGCCGGCGATCGGCTGCGGATGGTAGAGCTTGCTGTGGCGGATCACCCTGCCTTTCGGGCAATCGACATAGAGCTCAAACGTGGCGGTCCATCCTATACCTACGACACGATGCGAAGTCTCGTTGAGATGTATCCGGATTGCCAGTTTTCTTTTATCATTGGCGGAGATATGGTAAAAACACTTCGGCAATGGTATCGGATAGACGACTTGGTCAAAATGGTGCGGTTCATCGGCCTTTCGCGTCCAGGGGCCGAGCTGATAGAAAGTGAATATCGCGATTTTGTGACCTTGGTGGAGATGCCGGCGTGGGATTTGTCTTCGACACTGATCCGGGAAAAAGCAGCCCGGGGCAAGAGCATTCGTTACCTCGTACCCCCGCCTGTCGAGCGTTATATAAAGGAGTACGGACTATATGAGTTGGTTAAATGATCGGGAAGCGCTTCTCAGCCAAGTCCGCGCCCAAATGCACGAGAAGCGGTATCAGCATACGCTGGGCGTGGCCGGAACTGCCAGACAGCTGGCGCTTCAGTATGGGGCAGACCCCGATAAAGCCGAACTGGCGGGTTTTTTGCACGACTACTGCAAATGCTGGCCGGTTGAAAGGATGCGTGACGTTCTCATTCGTCACGATCTCCCCGCCGACCTTTTGAACGGGGACAAGGAGCTGTGGCATTCATTTGCCGGAGCAATCGTCATCCAGACGGAGATGAATGTCTCCGACCCGGACATCATCCAGGCCGTTCGCTACCATACAACGGGCCGGGTCGGGATGACGCTGTTAGAAAAAATCGTTTGTGTGGCAGACTATATAGAACCAAACCGAATCTTTCCCGGTGTTGAAACGATTCGCAGCTTGGCGTCGCAAGATCTGGATAAAGCTTTGGCGCAAGCTCTCGGCAGTACGATTCAACATTTGATCCAGCAGAAAAAAACGGTGTATCCATTGACACTGTTGGCATATAACGATCTCGTATCCGGACTGGATACATAAGGAGGAGTTTCATGGTTAAAACAGTAGAAGCCCTGGCAAGACTGGTGGCAAAGGCGGCAGAGGACAAGAAGGCGGAAAATCTGATCATCATGGACATCAGCAAGCTGTCCGTCATTGCGGATTATTTCATGATTTGCCACGGGAACAATGAACGGCAAGTACAAGCAATCGTTTCCGAGATCCGTGATCAGGCTCACAAGAACGGTTACAAGGTACGCGGCATTGAGGGAGCAGACGAAGGACGCTGGGTGCTTGTCGACCTGGAGGATGTCGTCATCCACGTATTCCATCGCGAAGACCGCGAGTTTTACAATCTCGAGCGGCTGTGGGCCGAAGCCCCTATCGTCCAATTTGGAGAGGAAGGCTGAGGTAAATGGCGTACGGGCAAATGGCGGCTGTCTACGACAGGCTGATGACCGACTCCCCTTACGATCAGTGGCTCGATTGGGCAGAGGGTGTCTGGACCAGGAAAGGGAAGCCGCGTCAAGTCATTGACCTCGGCTGCGGGACCGGAAGCATCGCCATTCCCCTGGCAAAAAGAGGGTATCTGGTGACAGGAGTTGATCTGTCTGCTGACATGCTTGCAGTAGCGTACGACAAGATGAGGCGGGAGCAGGCCCAAGTCAAATGGGTCGAACAGGACATGCGCGAACTGGCATTGCCCAAGACAGACAGTGTCTTGTCCTTTTGCGACTCGCTCAGCTACTTGACGGAAGAAGAGGACGTGAAACGGACATTTTCTCTCGTCTTCGAGCATCTGCATCCAGGCGGGACCTTTTTGTTCGACGTGCACAGTCCATACAAAATCCTGCACGGTTTTGGAGACCAGACCTTTACTCTGGCCGAAGAGGAAGTTTCGTACATTTGGCAATGTTTCTGCGATCCGCTGCGGCTCGAGGTAGCGCATGAACTGACCTTTTTTCTGCGGCAGGAAAACGGCTTGTACGAACGTATCGAGGAAGTGCATGAGCAGAGGGCGTATCAGCCATATGAGCTTGCTCGCTGGCTGATGGAGACCGGCTTTGTCGATGTGGAAATAACGGCCGATTTTAGCGGCCAGCCACCGCAAGAGACGAGTGAGCGTTTGTTTTTCTCGGCTTGCCGTCCGCGAGATTGACAGCATTGGCATTGATTGTCTATAATCGAAAGTACAACCACAAACAAGGAATGCGTTGATGAGGAGTAGTACGAAAGTGAAACGGCAAAAGAGAGTTGACGGCAGGTGAAAGTCAACCCGTCCCTTTCCGAACTCGCCTCGAAGCACTCTGCCTGAAGACCGTCCAGTAGGAGCGGTTGCGTAAGGGGGAGCGTCTATCCACGATACGGATTTTTCAAGCGGGTGAGCTTATGATTGCAAGCATCAGGACTTCTGCTTTGTGTGAAGCAAAGCGATGATCGGTGTGCCGTCTGTTCACCAATGTGGGTGGTACCGCGGGAGCGTATATAATCCTCTCGTCCCTTTTCGTTTCGCGATTGGGGGCGGGAGGTTTTTATTTTTTATTGAAGTGGCCCTCTTCTTCTTAATGGGCGAAGCATCTGTTTGTTTTCATGAATCTACGATAGGAGTGCAAATCATGGCTTACAATCATCAGGAAATCGAAAAGAAATGGCAGACGTATTGGGAAGAGAATAAAACCTTTAAAACGCTGGATGATCCGAGCAAGAAGAAGTTTTATGCTCTCGACATGTTTCCTTATCCGTCTGGAGCAGGTCTTCACGTAGGACACCCGGAAGGCTATACCGCGACGGATATTTTGTCCCGGATGAAACGGATGCAAGGCTACAATGTCCTGCACCCGATGGGATGGGATGCGTTCGGGCTGCCTGCTGAGCAATATGCGCTGGACACGGGCAACGACCCGGCAGAGTTTACGGAGCGCAACATCAATACATTCCGCCGTCAGATCAAATCTCTTGGTTTCTCTTACGATTGGGACCGTGAAATCAATACAACAGACCCTGCTTATTACAAATGGACACAGTGGATTTTTACCAAGCTGTATGAGCATGGCCTGGCTTATATCGACGAAGTTGCCGTGAACTGGTGCCCTGCATTGGGAACTGTTCTGGCCAACGAAGAGGTTATTGACGGGAAAAGTGAGCGCGGAGGACATCCGGTAGAACGCCGTCCGATGAAACAGTGGGTACTGAAAATCACCAAGTATGCTGATCGTCTGCTGGAAGATTTGGAGGAGCTTGATTGGCCGGAAAGCATCAAAGAAATGCAGCGCAACTGGATTGGCCGCTCTGAAGGCGCTGAGGTTGTCTTTTCCGTTGACGGCCACGACGAGACCTTCACTGTCTTCACGACCCGCCCGGACACTTTGTACGGCGCTACCTTCGCAGTGCTTGCTCCGGAGCACAAGCTGGTGGAGAAAATTACAACACCGGAACAAAAGCAGGCAGTTGAAGACTACCTGGAGCAAGCCAAACGGAAAAGCGATTTGGAGCGTACAGACCTGGCCAAGGAAAAAACGGGCGTGTTTACAGGTGCGTACGCAATCAATCCGGTAAATGGAGAAAAACTGCCGATCTGGATTGCCGACTACGTCCTGATCAGTTACGGTACCGGTTCTGTAATGGCTGTTCCCGCTCACGATGAGCGCGACTATGAATTTGCGCAAGCATACAATCTGCCGATCAAGGAAGTAATCCGCGGCGGAGATGTATCCAAGCAAGCGTATACGGGCGATGGGGAGCACATCAACTCCGGCTTCCTGGATGGATTGAACAAGGAACAGGCAATCAGCAAAATGATTGAATGGCTGGAGGAGAACAACAAAGGAAAACGAAAAGTAACCTTCCGCCTGCGCGATTGGCTGTTTAGCCGCCAGCGTTATTGGGGAGAGCCGATTCCGATCATCCACCTGGAGGACGGAACGATGAAGGTAGTGCCGGAAGCAGAGCTGCCGGTCGTCCTGCCGAAGACGAAGGAAATCAAGCCTTCCGGAACAGGCGAGTCGCCGCTGGCCAACATCAGCGAGTGGGTGAACATCGTCGATCCGGAAACGGGGATGAAAGCCCGTCGGGAAACCAATACGATGCCACAGTGGGCAGGAAGCTGCTGGTACTTCCTGCGCTTTATCGACCCACACAACGACAAGGCATTTGCCGATCCGGAAAAGCTGAAGGAATGGCTCCCGATCGACATTTACATCGGCGGTGCGGAACACGCGGTTCTTCATCTGCTGTATGCTCGTTTCTGGCACAAATTCCTCTACGATATCGGCGTTGTGCCGACGAAGGAGCCGTTCCAGAAGCTGTTCAACCAGGGCATGATTCTGGGTGAAAACAACGAGAAGATGAGCAAATCCAAAGGCAATGTCGTCAACCCGGACGAAATCGTTCACAGCCACGGTGCCGACACATTGCGCCTGTACGAAATGTTCATGGGTCCGCTCGACGCCTCTATCGCTTGGTCGACAAAAGGGCTCGACGGCGCACGCCGCTTCCTTGACCGCGTCTGGAGATTGTACGTAGATGACAATGGCGCGCTGAACACGAAAATCTCTCCAAAGGCTGACCTGCAACCGCTTGAGCGGGTGTATCATCAGACTGTGAAAAAAGTGACGGAGGATTACGAGAACCTTCGTTTCAATACCGGTATTTCGCAGCTAATGGTCTTCATCAATGAAGCGTACCGCGCTGAAGCTCTGCCAAAAACCTATATGGAAGGCTTCGTGAAGATGTTGGCTCCGATTGCTCCTCACATTTGTGAAGAGCTGTGGGAAAAACTGGGCCACAAGGAAACACTGTCCTACGAGCCATGGCCAGAATATGATGAGTCCAAGCTGGTAGAGGATGAAGTGGAGATCGTCCTGCAAATTAACGGTAAAAACCGGGAAAAACTGCTCATTCCAGCTGATGCGACCAAAGAGCAAATGGAAGAAATGGCTGGAAACAATGAGACGATCAAAGAGCTGATCGAAGGCAAGACAATCGTCAAAGTAATTGCAGTACCAGGAAAACTGGTAAATATCGTCGTTCGTTAAGAAAGTGCCAAGGAAGAGGAACGGAGCCATTCAAAAGGCTTCGTTCCTTTTTCTATGCTTCAAGACGAAGGGAGGCCGTTGCCATTGGCTGGCGGTACCGTTCGCAACTGGATTTTCACCATTTCCACGTCTTCTGCAAATTTGGAATGGGTGCGTCGGAATACCTCGCGAAAAACGCCGGGAATGCCGTTCTGAAGGGCTATAAGACCTTCGCCTGTAATCCCTCCGGGTACACAAACACGCTTTTCGAGAGCCTGGAAGGAGAACATCTCCTTTTTAAACAACTCCCCCATTCCAATGATCATTTGCATGGCCAAATGGGAGGCAGCTTCTTCCGAAATGCCGGTCTCTTCCATAGCGTCATTAATCATATGGCGAAGAATGTAGCTGACAAAAGCCGGGCCGCAGCTGGTAATATCGGAGGCCACCCGCAAAAATGGCTCTGGCACCTCTACCGGTTGACTGATGCTAGAAAAGAGATGAAGGATCTTGTCACGCCACTCGGGGGTAATGCGCATGCCGAATTCGCATAAACTGACGCCGCTGCCTGCGGCATTGGTAATGCTGGGGACCACTCTGGCAACCGGGCAGGGAACGAGCGACTCCAAATGCTCCAATGAAACAGGGCTCGTGATGGTGATTAAAAGATGATCCGAAGTCAACCAATCGCGGAGTTCAACAAGGACCTTGCTGTATTCAGACGGCTTGATGCACAGCAGCAGCACGGCGGCTTCCTTTGCCACTTGGGCATTGCTCGTGGCGACGACCAGACCGGGGTGACGGTCGGCAATTTTTTCTGCTTTGGCGACCGTCCGGTTGTAAGCGATAAATTGGCTGGGAGACAAGGCTTTGGCCGCAATCAGGGCATCGATCAATAGACTGCCCATGCTGCCCGTTCCAACAATGCCGATCCTTTCCATAGGAATTTCCTCCCTCTACTCATTCTCCCCCCATTCTATGAGATGACGAGCCCGTTCATGCTCCTTCTTACTGGATGCGGATCTGATCCTTCATCCGCTCGTAGATTTTCGCCCCGATCCCGCTGATTTGCTTGAGCTCATCCGGAGAGCGGAATCCTCCCTTTTTTGTTCTGTATTCCAAAATGGCCTTTGCGCGAGATTCACCGACACCTGGCAGCGTCATCAATTCCTCCAGGGTGGCCGTATTCACATTGACCCCCTTGCCGGCGGCGGAAGGAGAGGCGCTTCCGGAGCTTGAGCCCGAAGCGGAAGCGGAGGCAGAGGGGGAGACGGCGGAAGCCACATCTTGTTGTGAACAAGCAGAGGCGGCTCCTTTTACAGGAATGAGAATGGCGCTTCCGTCAGTCAATTTTTCCGCAAGATTGATTCGTTCCACGTCTCCGTCGGGAAGTGTTCCTCCTGCTTTTTCGATCGCGTCCGCCACTCTTGCTCCCGGCTCCAAAGCATAAAGCCCGGGGTGCTTTACTTTTCCTTTGACATCTACATAGAGGAGAGGAGGGGAAGCGCCAGTCCTCCCGCTGCCTTTGGAGGAAGCACTTGCTGAAGGAGCACCGCCAGAAGAAACGCTCCCTGAAGAGGTGCCGCCTAAAGAGACACCTTCTGACGAAGCACCAGCACCCGATAACGCCGTGTATGGACTGCCTGCCCGGTTCACCCCCATTTCTGATACAACTCCGCCTTGCTGTTGGGGATTGGAGACGGCAGCAGGCAGTAACGACTCGGATGAAGCAAGCGTTATATCCGATTCGTTGGCCGACGCCACCTCCTGAAACGGACTGCCCGCGTGCACCGTATTTTGTTGTGCTCTGTAGATCCAAAAACTTACTCCTGCAAAGACAACCGCGAGACTTATGAGTATGTACCGGCGATAGCGCTCCCACAAGTCATACAGCATGTAAACACCTCCGTGATATGCAGGCATATTTGATGGACTGCCTGCATCTACAGGCATCCTACGAAATGACAGCGGGAGTACGCAAATTTTTCGAAAAATGCAGCCAGTATCGGAAAAATGAAGCGAGTATCGGAAAATTGGAGCGAGTATCGGAAAATTGGAGCGATTATAGGAAAAATGCTGCGAGTATAGGAAAGCTAAGGGAGAATTCCCGGGAAAAAGAAAAAGGCCCGCCCGTCATACGACGAGCGAAGCCTGTAATGATTTTGAATACGCTGCGACTGCAGCAGCGAAAGCGGGTGTTACTTGCAAGCCTTTCGCTTAGCCAATCCGCCTCAGTCTGTTAGCCGATCCTCTCCAGAGAGTCCTTTTTTCGGCGAATCTCCACACTCGGACTGACGTAAGGGCCAAACTGATGCTTTTGCTCAATAAAGATCTGATGCCACAGCATGAAGATCAGGATGGTCCAGATTTTTCGGCTGTAGTCGGCATGGCCCTCGCGATGTTCATCGAGCATATAGAGAACGTACGCCTTGTTGATCAGATGATCTACCTTGGACTCAAAAATAAGCTCCTTGGCCCATTTGTAGAATTCATTTTTCAGCCAGTGACGGGTAGGGACTGGGAAGCCCAGCTTCTTCCTCGTCTTGATTTCCGGAGGCAGGAAGTCTTTCATGGCTTCGCGAAGAACATGCTTCGTCGTGCCGTTGGCAATTTTGTATTTGGTCGGGATGGTAGCCGCAAATTCAAATACTTTTGTATCGATGAAAGGCACGCGCAGCTCCAATGAGTTGGCCATTGTCATCTTGTCTGCCTTCATCAAAATGTTGCCGCGCAGCCAGGTATGGATGTCCAGATACTGCATCTTGGTCACATCGTCAAGTGATTGCGCACGCTTGTAAATTTCCTCCGTGACCGACCATGGGGTCCGATATGACTCCGAGTGCAGGATATCCTGTGTGACCACTCGTTCCTTCATTTCTTCACTGAAGATCAGGGCATTTCCAAAAAAGCGTTCTTCTACCGTTTTGGAGCCGCGGATCAGGAAGTTTTTCCCTTTCACCTGATCAGGCAGTTTCTCTGCCAAAAAACGGACGGAGCTTCTCATCCAGTCGGGCATATGAGAGAACATGCGCAGGGAATGTGGCTCCCGGTAGATGTTGTAACCCCCGAAAAACTCGTCTGCCCCTTCGCCGGAGAGAACGACTGTCACGTGTTCGCTGGCCATTTGAGCTACGAAATAAAGCAGGATCGCCGAAGGATCGGCTACGGGCTCATCCTGATGCCAGACGAGTCTGGGCAACTCGTCCATGTAGCGCTGGGCGTTTACCACCAGCTCGTGGTGTTCGGTTCCCAAAAATTGTGCGGTCCTGCGGGCGTAGTCCAGCTCGCTGTATCCAGGGATGTCGGAACCGACAGAAAAGGTTTTGACATCCTCGAAAGTCCGCAGCATGGCGACGATACTGCTGGAATCCACTCCGCTGGACAAAAACGCGCCGCGGGGTACTTCACTGATCCGGTGTTTGTCAACAGACTCCAGCATGATGCTGCGGGTGCCTTCGACAAAGTAAGAAAAAGGCTTGCTCTCATCTGGCTTGAATTCCACATCCCAATAACGTTCCAACTGAATCCGGTCGTTCTGGATGATGAAGAAATGAGCAGGCGGGATGCGGTAGATGCCCTGGTACATCGTTTCCGGGTCAGGTACGTATTGGAATGTCAAATAATGGTAAAAGCCGGTTGGATTTACTTCTCTTTTGACACCGGGGAGCTCCAACAGACTTTTGATTTCGCTTGCAACAGCAATCGAATCCTCTGTCTCAACATAATAGAGAGGCTTGATCCCGAATTGATCGCGCGCTCCGAACAGGCGTTTATTGCGTGAATCATAAATCGTGAAGCCAAACATGCCCCGCAAATGCTTGGGCGCGTCGGTTCCGACTTCCTCGTACAGATGCAGGATCGTTTCGATGTCGGAATCCGTATGGAATACGTGACCGCACTCCTTCAACCATTGCTGCAATTCTTTGTAGTTGTAGATTTCGCCGTTGCCGATGATCCAAATGTCTCGTGTTTCGTTAAACAGCGGCTGATGGCCGCCTTCCACGTCAATGATGCTTAAACGACGAAAGCCCAGTGCGATGTTGTCTTCCAGATGAAAACCGTCATCGTCTGGACCGCGGTGCAGGATAACACGGGTCATGGCGCCAATCGTCTCTTGCAGGACGGGCGCTTGCCGCTTGTTGTAGAGTGATACGATTCCACACATATGAAATGACTCTTCCTCTCACTCAGATTGCTCTAGCTAACTCTATCACGGATTGACGGTCAAAGCAATCTTTCCAATTGCCCAAGAAGCTGTGCCAGCCGTGGCAACAGACGCTTTTCTATGAAAGGAAGGGCGACAGTCAGGCAGCTTTTGCCCTCACAAAAAACAGGGTCTTTTTTTTGTCCCGGAGAAGCGGTGTACACTGGTTGCTCCGATGCTTGATCCGGGAGGGGGATATCTTGACTGCTTTTGGGGCTAGTCTATCGTATCTGGCAGGGGTACTTGCCGGAGCTTATTTGTCGATTGCCTGGCTGTTTCTCTTTGCAGGGCTGCTTGCTGCAGTGTGCGTGTTTATTCCCAAGGAAGCTGGAAAGAAGCTGAGCCTCGTCAGTCTGATCTGTATTGGCAGCGGATTTTATTTTCATGTCTATGATAGCATGCATCAATCCTATTTGCGTGTCCCGGCTGCGGAGGAATCGCTGATCCATTTTCGCGGAGAGATTGCGACACCTGTCAAGCGTGACGGCGATTCGGCACGTTTTTTTCTTCTGGTTGAGAGCGTCGGGGTCAGCAGGGAACAAATGGAGGATTTGCCCGGTGCAGAGCGGATTGCGCTTCGGGTTGGATTAGAGCAAGAGCAGGAGGCAATGGCCATCGAGCAATGGCTTCCGGGTGACCGGATTGCGGGCAAGATGCTGTTGAGCTTGCCCGCAGGAGCCCGCAATCCGCACGCATTTGACTACGCGCGCTACCTGAGATGGCAGGGAGTTTACGTCACAGGTGAGGCGGAATATGGGGAGCTCGTCAGGGGAGAGGCCAGGACCGGGGTGATGAGGCTGTTCCATCAATGGCAAAACGATGCCAAGGAACGGCTGGACCGCGTATTCAGAGACGACGAAACGTCCGGCTATATGAGCTCGCTATTGCTGGGGGTAACTGACGGCGTTTCCCCGGAGACGCAGGAAATGTACGCCAATCTGGGGATCAGCCATGTTCTGGCGATTTCCGGCCTGCATGTTACGCTCGTCAGCGGCATGTTCCTGTGGGGGATCGAACGTCTTGGCGTTCCGCGAAAAACAGCGCTTGTTTGCACGATCGGGATGCTCGCAGGGTATGTGCTTCTGGTCGGAGCCAGCGCTTCTGCCGTGCGTGCCGGGATCATGGGAGGCATCGGCCTGTTGTACCAGGCGATGAGCCGGAAAATGGATGGAAAAGAACTGTGGGGCTGGGCCTTGATCGGTATGCTGACTGTCAATCCGTATCAACTGTGGCATATCGGCTTTCAACTTTCCTTTGCCGTCACGCTCGGCTTGCTCGTTTACGTCCCGATCAGCCTGGCGTGCATACGGTTTGGACCTTCCTGGCTGCGGGCAAGTCTAGGCGTCACCTTTGCCGCACAAGCTGTTTCGTTTCCTTTCCTGCTCTATCACTTTCATCAGTCACACTCTGTATCCTGGCTGGTCAATCTCGTCGCCGTCCCGATCCTATCCCTCGTAGTGCTTCCCGCAGGGTATGCAGCATTGCTCGGCAGCTTGCTTCATCCTGCTCTGGCCGTGCTGCCATCAGGTTTGGCATCGTGGATACTGGAGTGGCTGCACGATCCCTTATTTCGACTCCATCAGACAAATGTTCCGTTTTCTTATTGGCCGCATCCGGATTTGTGGTGGATGATTGCCTATGCCGTCTTTTTGGTTTTGCTCCCGATATTATGGAAAAACGGCTACCATCGGCGCAGGGATTTTTGGCTCTACGTAGCGGTCTATTTTCTCTTGCTCATCCTAGCCAGGCAGCCGTTTTCAGGGACTGAAGAAGTACGAATTACCTTCCTGGATGTAGGGCAAGGGGATTCTATCGTTGTCGAGATTGGTAAAAAGAAGGTATACTTAATTGATGCGGGAGGGACACCTGTGTACCGGAACAGGGACTCCTGGAGGAAAAAACGCGATCCGTTTGAGGTAGGTAAAGATATCGTAGCCCCGTTTTTACGGGCAAGGGGAATAGAACGGATCGACTATGTGGTGATGACGCACGGGGATCACGACCACATCGGAGGGATGGGAGCACTCGTATCGCGCTTTTCGATTGGTGCCGTACTAGTAAATGGCTCATCTCCCCGTGAAGAAGAAGAGAGCCTGATTGCGCGTTTCCGCGAGCGCCGTATCCCGGTACTGACAGGGAGGCCTGATCTAGCCTGGACGGATGGTCCGGGGGTGGAGTGGGTTTGGCTTCATCCTGATGGGAGCGGCACACAGACGGGCAACGATGCATCTGTTGTGCTCCAGCTTACCGCGTACGGTAAGACCGTACTCTTCACCGGTGATCTGGAGGAAAGAGGGGAAAATCAACTGCTGGCGGGGAAGCTGTCTCCGTCTGTAGATGTTTTGAAAGTAGGCCATCACGGCAGTCGCACATCCACTACTGCCGATTTTCTGGCTGCCATACAACCGAAAAACGCCGTCATTTCTGCCGGACAAAAAAACCGCTACGGGCATCCCTCGCCTGCGGTACTAACAAGATTACATGAAGCGGGTGCAAAGGTATTTCGAACCGATTTGCAGGGAGCGATCACACTCGTGATCCGGAAAGACTCCATCTATTGGGAGACGCAAATTTCCGATACATAAATACTTGCAACCTTTTTTAACAGCGCCCCGTCTGTAGGAGGGAGAGGAGAATATGGGAGAAGCAGAGTTAATCAGGAAAGCGCAATCCGGGGATCATGAAGCGCTTGTAGAGCTCCTCCGCACAATTGAGACCTCTGTCTACCGTAGCGCCTTTTACATCCTTGGCAATGAACAGGATGCTCTCGATGCCGCACAAGAAGCATTGATCAGGATTTATCGTAAAATAGATACGTACCAGGAGAAGGCGAAATTTTCCACATGGGTACAGCGGGTCGTGAGCAATGTCTGCATGGATAAATTTCGCGCGAAGAAAGAGACGGTCTCGATTGACGAGCACGAGTTAATCATTCCTGATCGTAACAACGTGGAAGACGAAATCCTTCTCAACAGTTTGTCGCAAGATATAAAAGCGGCAATTGGAAAATTGCCAAAGCAGTATCGCATGGTAGTCGTCCTGCGCTATCTGGAGGACTTCTCTTATCAGGAGATTGCCGAAGCGCTGGAATTGCCGCTAAACACTGTCAAGTCGTACTTGTTTCGGGCCAGACAACAGCTTCAAGAGCTGTTGCACGACTACGAGAAAGGGGGGATAGGTTGATGACCGACGAAGAAATTTGGGAATGCATGCAGCGGGATCTGGATGGAGATCTCTCACCGGAAGAGAAGCGGCAGCTTCATGACTTACTCCTAAAGAAGCCAAGCATGCAGCTCATGTATGACCGTTTGAAAAAAGTATCCGAGCAGTTGGAACAGCTTCCCCCTGTGACACCGAGGTTTAGTATTGTCGACACGATTTTGCCGCAGCTGGAGTCCGAGAAGGTCCGGCCAGCTGCCGCAGCCGGCTCGGAAAAGGAGATTTTGCCGAAGCTGGAGCCAAAGCAGTTGACAGCGAAAACATCACCCGTGCATGAGCGGCGAAAGTGGAACCGCGTCACCCTGTGGACGGCGCGGATCGGAAGCGGTGTTGTTGCTGCCAGTTTGTTGATCGGCCTTGTAGTAATGGGGAATCCCGCAAGTTCCCCGGATGAAGACGAATACCGGCAAGGAACGTCGGTCCAGCCTCCAGAAGAGGTCCAACCGGCTGTAGTGGGGCCGCCCACTCCCCCTCCCAGCAATAATCCATCTCAACCTATCGTACCTGAGGAGGAGAAGGAGCAGTCCCAGAAAGAACAACCGGTTAAACGACAGACTCCAAAACAAAAGACAACGCCAGTAAAACAACAGCAGCAACAGGTTCCAGCAAAAACGCAAAAGCCTGATCCAAACGTGCCCAAGCCCCCACCGAAGCCGGCCGTGAAAGGTCAGGACGAGAAGCCTGCCTTTCCGTACGGTGTAGCAGTACCGGATGAAGAAGAGAAGAAGAAGGAAAAAGAAAAAAAGGAAAAAGAAAAGGAAAAGCAGGACAAGAAGAAAGATGACGACGATGATCAAGATGATCGTCAAGACAAGGACAAAGACGATGAGGATTGACTAGGAATCCCTCGTGTCGAAAGCAAATGATGACAAGTGTACTGGCACCGATCCGGCAAGGGATGCGTATAGTAAAGTATCAAGCACCCCCTGCTTACCGTTTCGGGAGGAGGTATCCCGGGGCTTCTCCCCAAAACGTTTACATAGAGGTGCCAACGGAAGAAAACCGTGACCTGATGGGTTGCGGTTTTTTCGTTTGCAGGTGCACGTCTATGCTATAATTACACCGAATACGACCTTAGGGGGGGACATCATGCCGCTTCTTTCGGCAATTCGGGAGATCAGACAAAAACAGTTCGCTCCGATTTATGTACTTTACGGACCCGAGTCCTTTCTCGCTGAGGAATTCATGACTCTAGCAAAGCGGGAAATGATCGATCCGGCATACGCGGATTTGAACCTGAGCGTGTACGACTGTACGGAAACCCCGCTGTCTCACATATTGCAGGATGCGGAGACGCTGCCTTTTCTGGGGGAGCATCGCCTGGTTATCGCCAAGCAAGCGTATTTTTTGACAGGCAGCAAGCCGCAGACGAAGCACGAGAGCGATCCGAATGTCCTGATTCCTTATCTGGAGCAACCTCCGTCATACACGACACTGATTCTGTACACGGATGCAGATAAACTGGACGAACGAAAAAAACTGGTGAAAAGCTTGCAGCAAAAAGCGAGGGTAATCCCGTTTCCGCACCTGCGAGATTCGGATTTGTACGCATGGATCGAGCGTCAAGCCCAGAAATACGAAACCAGTATGGAGAGATCGCTCGCAGCCAAGCTGGCGGAGCGGATCGGCGGAGATTTGCGCCTGCTTGACAAAGAGCTGGAAAAAATGTCTTTGTACGTTGGCGGGAAGGGCGGCGTGATTACAGACGAAGTGATCGAGAAGCTGGCCTCTCGGACATTGGAGCAAGACGTTTTTGCCCTGATCGAACAGATCGCCGCAGGCAGGCTGGACAAGGGGCTGCGCATGCTGTACGACTGTTTGAAGACGGGAGAAGAGCCGATTCGTCTGCTCGCGCTGATGGCCAGACAATTTCGTCTGTTGCTGCACGTCCGGCAATGGGCGCCCAAGGGCTATTCGCAACAGCAGTTGGCCGGGATGCTGAAGGTTCATCCATATGCAGTGAAAAAGGCGGGAGAACAGGCCCGCTATTTTTCAGAAGAGGCGCTTCGCAAGCTTCTTGCCATTTTGGCGGAAGAGGATTTCCGGATGAAGTCGGGACAGGTGGACAAGCGGCTGGCTCTGGAGCTGTTTATGACGCGCGTATTTGAGGAAAGGATGAAAGCCAAGCGGTCCTGACCGTTTGGCTTTTTGTCCGTCCAGGACGCTGCCTTTCTGTTTGCTAGAGAAAGGCGTCGCTTCAGAAGAAAAAACGAGCTTCAGAACAGCGATGCGACAAATTTTTTCAAACAAAAAACCCGTGAACGAAATGTTCGCGGGTTTTTCCGGTTCAACGTTACGCTACAGGAGCAGACAGAACGTTGAGCTTTTTCATCAAGCGAGACTTTTGACGGTTTGCTGCGTTTTTATGAATGAGACCTTTCGTAGCGGCCTTGTCCAGCTTTTTCACAGCCACCAGAAGAGTGGATTTCGCCAAATCTACATCTTGAGCAGCTACCGCTTTCTCAAAGTTTTTCACAGCAGTACGCAGATCGGACTTTTGAGAAGCACGTTGTGCGCGGCGCTTTTCGATTTGCTTGGTGCGTTTAATCGCGGATTTAATGTTTGGCATGTGTGTCACCTCCTTAGACGACCATGGGCGTGCAATACATACAACAAAACATATTCTAGCATGCAGTTCACCCATTTGCAAGAAAGGATTCGGAATAAAAAATGATGATTCAAGCAAGCTAGTAGCAGGAACAAAATGGGGAAAGGAAGTGTCACGGTGATGGAACACAATATCGACTTGTCAAGGTACGCTATACGAACAGACCTTGCTCTGGAGGCACATGAGCTGGTACAAGAGCAGCAGAGCGCTTCCGATGTCATGCCGGGAGTGCGGATTGAAACGGATGACAGCGAGCGGGGAATCAAGGTTACCCGTCTGCAGGTGGAAACCGAGGAGGCGGGGAGAACTATCGGGAAACTGCCAGGCCACTATATCACCATCGAAGTGCCAAAGCTGCGGGACAACGATACAGCGGTCGAAGAGCAGGTCGCGCGGCGCTTTACAAAAGAGTTTGCCGCTTTTCTTGAACGCCTGGGGATTACGGAGGACAAAAAGGCGCTCGTCGTCGGTTTGGGAAACTGGAATGTGACGCCGGACGCTCTGGGACCAATGGTCGTGGAGAACCTCCTGGTGACTCGCCATCTGTTTACGCTTGCACCAGAGTCGGTAGAGGAAGGGTATCGGGAGGTAAGCGCCTTGTCCCCAGGGGTACTCGGCATTACCGGCATCGAGACGAGTGAAATTGTTTTCGGCGTGGTGGAAAAGAGCAAGCCTGACTTCGTCATATGCATTGACGCCTTGGCCTCGCGGGCGCTCCATCGGGTAAATACCACGATCCAGATCTCCGATACCGGTATTCATCCGGGATCAGGCGTCGGCAACAAGCGGAAGGCAATCGACAAACAGACGCTTGGTGTTCCGGTAATCGCGATCGGCGTTCCGACAGTTGTTTTTGCCTCGACGATTGTGAACGATGCGATTACGTATCTGCTCGGCCATTTCGGTCAATCCATGAAGGAGAGCAGCCGGGCATTCAACAAGCTGGCGATGAGCTCGCTCCCCGAGCGGAAGGAACCGTACACCGAGGAGGACCTGCCGGACATGGAGTCGAGGAAGACCTTTATGGGATTGGTAGGCTCGCTTCCCGAACAAGAGAAGCAGCAACTGATCCATGAAGTTCTGCGCCCGCTTGGTCAGGATTTGGTAGTTACGCCAAAAGAGGTAGACGATTTTATCGAGGGGGTCGCCAACGTGATCGCGACCGGTTTGAATCGTGCTCTTCACCGTGCTGTGGACGGTCAAAACAGTGCCGCATATACGCATTGAGGGAGCGTAAACGGCGAACACAAGCGGAGCAGACAAGTCCCAACCTCCGCAAAAAAACGCAAGCAAAACACAATTGAGAGAAAAGCTAGGAAGGGGTTCTATCGTCTCTATGACGCTCATAGGCTAAAGCATAGACAAGCGGTCGACGAGCAGGTCGTCTTGGATTGTCAACGCCGCAGCATGAGGAGGAGACAGATGGCACCCCTGATACAACGTCAATTTATTATCCTTTCCATACTTACCGCCTTTCTCTTTGTAGTGACTGGACTGATGTCCCTCGGCGGAAATCGCGTCATGATCGTCTCGACTGCGGTTCAACAGGCAGCCGCCCACGTGTCCAGCTTGCACATGCTGAAATGGATGGGCCAGGAGATTCCTGCCCTGACTGATACTGTACACGCCTCGACAGACAGAGGGGCAAACAGCGTGACTGGCTTCATGTTTCAGCTTGCGACAAGCATCAATCCGGGCGATTTGCGCAGCTTGCTGGGCCGAGAGATCCCCGGATTGTTGACAGGGGAAGCTCCGCGTTTTGGCAATGAGGGAGAGGGAACGGCGCTCGCCGAACATTATGCCGAGTACCCGCCTGCTCCAAAGCAGGTGATCGATGCATCTCCTCCCGCTGCCAACGCGGAGCCGGCCGTAGAAGCGACTGCCCCGGCAGCAGAAGACAATAAAAAAGATCCTGCAGCAAGACCTACGACAGGCAACAAAAAAATCGTCTATGTGTACCACTCCCACAACCGCGAGTCATGGCTGAGCGAGACAAAGCAGGTCGGGACATCCGTCAATCATCCAAAACGAAATATTTCACTGGTAGGAGAGCATCTCGCCGAAAAGCTGAACGACCTCGGGATCGGGGCAGATGTAAATCGGGATGACATTTATCAGCGTTTGCTGGACAAAGGCAGAGACTATACGCATTCTTACGCAGAATCCCTGCAAGCGATACGGACAGCAACCGAAAAAAACCGGGAGCTCCACTATTTCTTCGACCTTCATCGCGATACGCTTCCGCGAAAGGAAACGACCGTCACCATCAAGGGAAAAACGTATGCAAGAACGCTGTTCGTCGTCGGCAAACGCAACAAAAACTACGAGAAAAACGAAGCCTTTGCCGACGCTCTTCATCAGATTATGGAGAAGAAGTATCCGGGATTGTCGCGCGGCAAGCTGGAAAAAGGGGCAAAAACTGATCACGGCGAGTATAATCAGTCCATTTCACCGGGAAGTCTGTTAATAGAGATCGGAGGCACGGAAAATACGCTGCAGGAGTCGCTCAATACGGCAGAAGCGATCGCAGACGTATTCGCGGAGTACTATTGGCAGGCGGAGAAGGTAACGAAGCCCGAAACAGGGCCGCCCGCGAAAGGGTGAGTGGGAATGAATGTGACGGTAAAGCTGACAGGACTTTTATTCGTCCTGCTGATCGGAGTGGTGCTGGGCTTGCAAACGGCGGAGCGCGGCATCCAGAAGGTGAGCGGAATGCCGGAGCAGCCGCCGCAAACCTTTTCCATCAAAAAGATAGATAACGGGAAAATGGAAATCGCCGTGATGGGCAAGCAAGTCCAGACAGCGCCCGGTCAGGTGGTCAACTACATGAGCAATGCAGGGCAATCCTTGGGTCAGATCGTAAAAGACGGCGCCAGGGTCGCAATCGAGTGGCTAGCCAGTATTTTTGACCCATAAGAGTAGTTTACGGACAAACAGATTGGCGAAAAAGCAAGAGGATGCAAACAAGCCCGCCATGCGGGCTTTTCTTCATTTGGTTCCGTTATAGGTAATATTTAATATGTTTAGCCTAATTGTAATTTTCTAAATTTAATATGTTGCCAAAAAATTGGATTAATGGCATAATGTTGACAGTTAGTCATCTTGTCCCATGGAATATAAAGGTTAGAGAGGTGCACCTGCATGTCACAGCCAGTATTGGAAATCGAAAACTTGCAAACGCACTTTTTTACAGACCGCGGGCAAATACCGGCGGTCGATGGTGTCACCATTACCGTAAACAAGGGAGAAGTGCTCGGGATCGTCGGCGAGTCCGGGTGCGGAAAAAGCGTAACCTCCCTGTCTGTCATGAAACTGGTTCCCAACCCCCCGGGAAAGATTGTCGGAGGCTCCATCAAATTTAAAGGGGAGGACCTCGTGTTGGCCAGCGAAAAGCGGATGAGAGAGATTCGCGGAAACGAAATCGCGATGATTTTTCAGGAGCCGATGACCTCGCTCAACCCTGTTTATACGATAGGCGACCAGATCGGGGAAGCCATTCGCTTGCATATGAAAGTGGGCAAAAAAGAAGCGCTCGGGCGCGCTGTAGAGATGCTGAAAAAAGTAGGCATTCCGAGGGCGGAAGGAATTGTCCGCGAATATCCGCACCAGCTTTCGGGCGGGATGCGCCAGAGGGTCATGATCGCGATGGCGATGGCCTGCAATCCGGAGCTTTTGATCGCGGACGAACCAACGACAGCGCTTGACGTGACGATCCAGGCTCAGATCCTCGATTTGATGAGGCATGTGAATAAAGAGTCGGGAACGGCTATTTTGCTGATTACACATGACCTGGGCGTGGTAGCGGAAATGTGTCATCGCGTTGTCGTCATGTACGCGGGCAATGTGGTGGAGGAGGGCGATGTTCGGACGATCCTGAAAGAACCGAAGCATCCATACACCATCGGCCTGCTGAACTCCTTGCCCAAGCTGGAAGTATCGCAGGAACGGCTTTATTCCATCCCCGGAAACGTCCCGATACCCGGCTCGATACAGATGGGGTGCAGGTTCTCGCCGCGGTGCGAACAGGCAGACGACAAGTGCCGGACGCAGATGCCGGAGCTGAAGACAGTGGGAGCCAATCATCGTGCCCGCTGCTGGATGACGTAAATAAATCCCGAAAGGAGCATGCAGGTGGCTGAAGATCTGCTCATCGTCAAGAATCTGAAGAAATACTACCCGATCACAGGCGGCGTATTCGGGAAAGAGGTAGGCGTCGTCAAAGCCGTAGATGACGTCTCGTTTACCGTGAAGAGAGGGGAGACGTTTGGGCTGGTAGGAGAGAGCGGATGCGGGAAATCGACGACGGGCCGTTCCCTTTTGCGGCTGATCGAGCCCACCTCTGGAGAAGTGGTGTTCGACGGGACCGACATCATCGGCTTGCAGGGAGAAGCGCTGCGCAAGATGCGGCGCAATATGCAAATTGTTTTTCAGGATCCGTTCGCTTCTCTCAACCCTCGTCATAATATTGAAAAGATTCTGGAGGAGCCTTTGCGGGTGCACGGGATCGGTTCTCCGGCTGAACGAAAAGAGCGCGTCAGGGAGCTGCTTGAAGTGGTTGGTCTCTCCAGCTACCATGCGACGCGATATCCCCATCAGTTCAGCGGCGGCCAGCGGCAGCGGATCGGCATCGCCCGGGCTCTGATGCTCAATCCCAAGCTGATCGTGGCAGACGAGCCCGTTTCAGCCCTGGATGTTTCGATTCAGTCCCAGGTGCTCAATCTCATGCAAGATTTGCAGAGAGACTTGGGGTTGACCTATTTGTTTATCGCCCACGACCTGAGTGTCGTCCGGCATATCAGCGACCGTGTCGGAGTCATGTATTTGGGCAGGCTGGTAGAGCTTAGCCGGAGCGAGGAGCTTTACCGCCAGCCGCTGCATCCGTACACCCGAGCGCTTCTTTCAGCAGTACCTTCTCCCGATCCGGATGCGGTACGGGAGCGTATCATCCTGCAGGGAGATGTACCCAGTCCGTCCAACCCCCCGACAGGATGCACCTTCCACACGCGATGCCCGCATGTAACAGACGAATGCCGACAGGTTCGTCCGGACTTTCGGGACGTCGGCGGTGGCCGCTTCGTAGCGTGCCATCTGTACAACGCATGACGCTGCCTCGCGAATTCCTTTCAAAGGGGGGATGCAAGACAACGTTGAGTGAGAAAAGCAGAGAAGAGATGTGCGGAAAATGGAAAAGGGGGAATTCATCCATGAAGAAGAAGGTTCTTACTGCAGCGATGAGTAGCCTGCTCGCACTCTCCATGGTCCTTGCAGGGTGCTCAAGCTCGCAACCGGCTCAACAGCCGAGCGACCAGGGACAAGCTCAGCAGCAGACGCCGCCAGCAGAGCCCGCAAAGAACGAGCCGAAGCAGCTGATTATTGGACGTGGGGCTGACACGAAAAGTCTGGATCCGATCCGGGAAACGGATGGCGAAACATTCAGGGTGACTGAAAACATTTATGAAACGCTCGTGAGCTATGAGGATACAAACACGACGGTTATACCCGGACTGGCCGAGAGCTGGGAAATTTCCGAGGACGGCTTGACCTACACCTTCAAGCTTCGCCAGGGCGTAAAGTTCCATGATGGTACGGACTTCAATGCGGAAGCAGTCAAGTTCAACTTCGACCGCTGGATGGACAAGAGCAACAAATACCACAATCCAGAGGGATTCCCCTACTATAATGACATGTTTGGGGGATACAAAGGCGATCCTGATCACGTAATCAAAGAGATCAAGGTTGTGGACGCACACACGATTCAATTCGTTTTGAACAGGACCCAAGCCCCGTTCCTGGCAAACCTGGGCATGTCGCCGTTTGCCATCGCTTCGCCAAAAGCGATTGAAGGAGGCAAGCTGGGAGATGAGCCTGTAGGTACCGGGCCATTCAAGTTTGCGGGTTGGAAGCGCAATGACATCATCACCCTGGAGAAAAACCCGGACTACTGGAACAAGGGGTATCCGAAGCTGGACAAAGTCATCTTCAAGGTCATTCCGGAAAATACAGCGCGTCTGACAGCGCTGACGTCCGGAGAGATCGATCTGATGGATGGACTGAATCCGGACGATGCGGAAGCGGTAAAAGAAAACAAGGACCTGCAGCTGCTCCTGCGTCCATCGATGAACGTCGGTTACCTCGCGTTCAATACGGAGAAAAAGCCGTTTGACAATCCAAAGGTGCGTCAAGCGATCAGCCACGCGATCAACAAGCCCGAGATGGTGAAAGCATTCTACAGCGGCCTTGGCGAACCGGCTACCAACCCAATGCCGCCAAGTCTTTGGGGTTACAACGACCAGATCAAGGACCGCGAATACAACCTGGATCAAGCGAAAAAGCTGTTAGCGGAAGCTGGATACCCGAATGGCTTCAAGGTGCAGTTCATGGCCATGCCTGTTCCTCGTCCGTATATCCCGGACGGCAAAAAGATGGCAGAAGCGATTCAGCAGGATTTAAAGAAAATCGGCATCGAAACGGAAATCGTGACGATGGAGTGGGCTACGTATCTCGAAAAGACAAGGTTAGGCGAGTACGAGATGTGTCTGCTTGGCTGGAACGGCGACAACGGCGACCCGGACAACTTCCTGTACACGCTGCTCGACAAGAATACCATTAACGGAAACAATATTCCTCGCTACTCCAATGAAGAGGTTCATCAGCTTCTTTTGAAAGCGCAGTCCACGTCTGACCAGAAAGAGCGTGAAACCCTGTACAAAAAGGCGCAGGAGCTGATCTTTAACGACGCGCCTCTCGTTCCGATCGCTCACTCTACACCGCCGATTGCGGCCAAAGCGGGTGTTACCGGCTATCAGCCGCATCCAAAAGGCAGCGAGAGCGTAGAAAAAGTAGACATTCAGTAAAGTGTGGCAAGGGTAAGAAGAACCCTTTCTTCTTGCCCTTCTCTTTTATGTTCAACGATGGACGACGCAAGGAAAGCGAGGAGATGGCATTGCTGGCCTACACCATTAGAAGATTGTTGATGCTGATCCCAGTGTTACTAGGAATGTCGCTAATTGTTTTTGCTATTATTCACGCCATCCCGGGGGACCCGGCACTGACGATTTTGGGAGAGAAGGCAAGTCCGCAGGCTCTTGCGGATTTGCGGGAACAGCTGGGGCTGAACAACCCTTGGTATATGCAATACTTTCATTACTTGGGGAATCTTCTAAAAGGGGATTTGGGAGTCTCCTTGCACTCCAAAGCGCCAATTACCGTAGAAATGGGCCCATACTTGGCGGCGACGATTGAGTTGACTTTGGTGAGTATGCTGTTCGCAGTTTTTATCGGAGTGAATGCGGGAATCATCTCTGCCTGGAAACAGAACTCGTGGTTTGACTACACTTGCATGCTGATCGCTTTAATTGGAGTTTCCATGCCGGTATTTTGGCTGGGCTTGATGGAACAATGGGTATTTGCCCAGGAATTGAAGTGGCTGCCTTCTATTGGACGTGACAATCCGCGTGATCCAGTAGCTGAGATTACGCATTTTTATATAATTGATTCGATTCTTGCAGGTCGTTGGGATCATTTTCGAGATGTGGTGGAGCACTTGATTCTTCCGGGAATCGCGCTGGGAACGATTCCGATGGCGATTATTGCACGGATAACCCGTTCCAGCATGCTCGAAGTAATGCGGTCCGACTATATTCGGACGGCAAGGGCAAAAGGGCTTGGCCAGTTTTTTGTCGTGTACAAGCACGCCCTGAAAAATGCGTTGATTCCCGTACTGACGATTGTGGGGGTGCAAGTAGGCCTCCTGATCGGGGGGGCGGTATTAACCGAGACGATTTTCGGGTGGCCGGGTGTTGGGAGATACATCTATACGGCAATCGGAAACCGCGATTATCCCGTTATTCAGTCAGGAATTTTGGTCATCGCAACGATTTTTGTTCTGATTAACCTGGTGGTCGACCTCCTGTACGCTTACGTCGATCCGCGCATCAAATATCGCTGAGGAGGCAGTAAGATGGCAGAAACCCATGTGCAAACGGTACCAGTCAAGCAGATAAATGAGCCGATCTCCTCTCCGTGGCGCGATGCTTGGAGGATCCTGCGCAAGAACAAGATGGCCATTCTCGGATTCTGCATCATTCTTTTCTTCGTCTTGCTCGCAATCCTGGCACCGTTTATCACCCCGTACGAATACGACAAAGGAGAACTGGTTGATAAAAACCTGCCTCCCTCTGCTGAACACTGGTTTGGTACGGACTACAACGGGCGGGACGTCTTTACCCGTGTGATTTACGGCGCGCAGATCTCACTGCGAGTAGGGCTGTTTGCCGTGATCGGGTCCATCGTTGCCGGGACCTTCCTCGGCCTGTTAGCCGGCTACTACGGCAAATGGATCGATACGCTCATTTCGCGGTTGTTTGATATTATGCTTGCGTTTCCCAGCATTCTGTTGGCGATTGCGATTGTAGCTATACTCGGTCCATCTCTGGAGAATGCCTTGCTTGCGATTGCGATCGTGAATGTGCCCACCTATGGACGTCTTGTCCGTTCGCGGGTGCTTAGTCTGAAGGAAGAAGAATACGTGATGGCCGCCAGGGCGATCGGATCAAAGCATTCACATATTATCGTTCAGCATATTCTCCCTAACAGTTTGGCTCCGATCATCGTGACGGGAACACTTGGAATTGCGACCGCGATCATTGAAGCGGCAGCCTTGGGCTTTCTCGGCTTGGGAGCGCAAGCGCCTCAGCCGGAGTGGGGGTTGATGCTCTCCGACTCCCGCCAGTATATTCAAAAAGCGCCGTGGACAGTTATTTTCCCGGGCTTGTCCATCATGCTGACTGTACTTGGCTTTAACCTGATCGGAGACGGGCTGCGCGATGCGCTGGATCCGCGGATGAAAAACTAGGAGCAGCAATCGTTTTTGTGGTTGGCAGACGATGCTACCATGAGCACGGTAACGAAAAACCCCGAAATAAGCGAGGCTTGATTCGGGGTTTTTTCCTATCGGCGAACCTGACGCTTAGGCCCGGATAAGCGTTGACTCAGTATACAGACGCCGGCGACGGTGATAAAGGGCAGGGAGCCATACCGGTTTGTGTAATCCCGTATCGTTGTTATGTTATCCCGTAGGACAATCAGACCGAAGAACCGGGGAGAGAACCGATAAATTCTCTGCAAAGGCGACTCAAAGACGAGGCAGCGCGAGTCACGATCTGGTGCTTTACGCCAGGGACAGCAACCAGTTTGGCTTTGGGCAGATGTTTTTCCAGAAGCTCGCCGTACGGATGCATGTGCTTGTCCTGCTGGCCGTATACGAGCAGCACAGGCTGCTTGATCTCATGCAACCGCTCTGTACAGCGATAGTGATGTCCGATCCTGTACAGGTGATGAAGAGTTTTGGCGTCCGTACGGCTGGCATGCTTTATCCACTGTTCTTTATCTGCCTGCTTGTCCAGGTGTGAGGAAGCCGTCGAGCGGGCTAGCAAGCTCACTCCTCCCAGCTTGGCAATGGCTTCGGCCAAATAAAAGCGGGAGTGCAGGTACAGCTCATTCACCTCGGAAAAACCGCTGATAAGTACAAGGCCCGCGATGGAATCTGGATGGCGCAGGCACCAATCCAGTGCGAGAGAAGCACCTTGGGAATAGCCCATTACGACGACTCGTTTATGTCCAAGAGCATGAATCATCTCCTCCAGCGTCTCGCTAAGATCGGCCATCGTAAAGGGGACAAAGAGCGGTTGACTCGCTCCGTGACCGGGAAGATCAGGCAGGATGAGTTGAAAGTGCTCGGCCAACCCGTGCAAACGGGAAAAGTTGATCATCCCGATGCCAGGTGCATGGATACATACAAGCGGCTGGCCGCTGCCGTAAAGCTGAACAGCCAGCCTGGAGCTATTTGCAGTTGGAACGATTGTATTTTCGCTCATTTTTCATTCACCTCCCCTTTATCCTGTCCTTACCTGTGCATAGTTTTTTCGTCCGTTCGCTTCTTTTTTTGGCAAGGAAATGGTATCCTCGCAGTATGATACCCAAAGAAAGGCGGTTGACCCGTTTGTATCAAGAACGCATTCAGCGCATTCTTGCTTATTTGCAAAAGCAAGGGATAGACGCTGCTTTGATTACACTGCCTAAGCACGTTTACTACCTGACAGGCTTTTTGACCGAGCCGCACGAACGTTTCATGGGCCTGGTTATTCCGGCCGCTGGAGAACCTTCCTTGATCGTTCCGGCACTGGACCGGGAAGCAGCCGCAGAAGCGTCAGGCATCAAACAAATCTTGACCCATACGGATACCGATAACCCGTATGAAGTGTTGAAACAAGCGCTTCCTTCCGGATTAAACAAGCTCGGGCTGGAAAAAAGCCATATGACCCTAGATCGTTTCGAAGCGATGAGTGCACTCGTCTCTGCCGGAAGCTATGTCGATATCGAAGAGCCTCTCAGAGAGATGCGCCTGATCAAGACAGCCGATGAAGTGGCAAGGATCAAACACGCAGTCAAGCTGGTCGAAGACGCTCTTGATGAAACTGTGAAAAAAGTAAAGCCGGGTGTGACCGAGACGGAGTTAGTTGCCGAGCTGGAATACCAGATGAAGCGCCTCGGAGCGGAGGGACCTTCTTTCGCTTCGATGGTGTTGGCCGGTGAAAAGTCGGCGCTTCCTCATGGCAATCCGGGAGACCGGGACGTACGGGAAGGCGAACTGCTGCTGTTTGATATTGGCGTTTCCGCTGATGGCTACGTATCTGATATTACCCGCACTTTTGCGGTTGGAGATATCAGCGATCAGCTTCGGGACATCTACGCGACCGTTCTGGCAGCGAACGAAGCGGCTATCGCAGAGGTCCGTCCGGGCGTAACCTTCGCCCATCTCGATCAAACGGCGCGCGGTGTGATTGAAGCCAAAGGATACGGAGAGTACTTTATGCACCGTCTTGGCCACGGACTCGGCATGGATGTTCATGAGTACCCGTCCGTCCATGGGCAAAACCAGGAGGAGCTGCGTCCAGGCATGGTCTTTACCATCGAACCGGGTGTCTATGTTCCCGGGGTAGGCGGCGTACGCATTGAAGACGACGTGCTCGTCACGGAGGACGGATGCGAAGTGCTGACCCGCTATCCGAAAGAATTAACGGTAATCGGAAAAGGCTGATGCAACGGCGGAATCCCGATACGATCGGGAGGATCTCACGCAATCGCCGATCAACTGAATACATACGCTTTATGGTGTGAACCGGGTAGTCTCTTGTACCCGGCCACTTAAAAGGGAAGTTCGGTGAAAACCCGACGCGGTCCCGCCACTGTAAAGGGGAGTGTCCTTGCTGGTATCCACTGTTTCGCGGTCTAAACGCGAGATGGGAAGGGAGCAAGGCGTGATGATCCCAAGCCAGGAGACCTGCCAGAAAGCATACACGATCGACCCACGAGGATGGGGACAGTGTGACGAAGAAACGGCGCCAGACGCTATTGGTCTATCCTTTTGCCGTGTTTCTTTTGTCCGCTGCCCGCAAAGGCATCCCCCGGCAAGATCGGAGGATGTCTTTTCTTTTTGAAATACAGGGGTAAGCAAGTGCGATGAAACGCGAATGACAAAAGGAGGAAATAAGGATGAGAGCTTTCAACAAACGTCTTGGCTTTTTGTTTTTCGCCGGGGTTGCAGTTGTCCTGGCACTATCCGGATGCGGGGGAGCCGAGTCGAATTCGGCTGCAAACACTGTTGCCCCGACAAATGGCTCAACGCAATCAGCAGGAGGCGGAGAATCTGCAAATGCGGCGAATTCGACAAGTTCCTTGTCTCCTGTAACAATCGAAAACAATGGAAGAACCCTCACCTTTGCTGAAGCGCCGAGGAGAGCCGTATCACTCAGTCAGCATACTACCGAAATCATGCTCGCTCTGGGACTGGAAGACAAAATGGTCGGGACTGCTTATCTTGATGATCAGATTTTGCCTGAGCTTCAGGAGGCATATGCGAAGATTCCGGTGCTGTCCAAGCAGTACCCATCAAAGGAAGTCCTCCTTGCCGCTGAACCGGACTTTGTGTACGCTGGCTGGAAGAGCGCCTTTACCGACAAAGCGGTCGGGACTGTCGAGGATTTGGAGAAAATGGGCGTTCACGCTTATTTGCAGCAATCTTCCAATATGACAGCACCGGGTCTTGAGGATGTGTACGCCGACATCCAAAATATCGGGCGCATTTTCCGAGTCGAACCAAAAGCGAATGAACTGATCGAGAAGATGAAAACGGAGATCAGGCAAATCACCGATCACATCAAAGACGTGGCACGGCCGATTCCTGTGTTTGTCTATGACAGCGGAGAGGACAAGCCGTACACAGCTGCCAATAACTACATGACCAGGTTGATTGCGCTGGCAGGAGGCAAGAACATTTTCGACGATGTCCCGAAAGGATGGACAAGCGTAAGCTGGGAAGAGGTAGTCGCCCGCAAGCCGGAAGTGATCGTCATCGTTGATTACGGAGACAAAACCGTTGAACAAAAACGAAATCTGCTTTTGACAAAAAACGAATTGGCTGATCTGCCGGCCATTAAAAACAAGCGTATCGTCGTGCTGCCGCTCTCCGCAGCGGCTGAAGGAATTCGGGCGCCGTTCGCACTTAAAACTCTCGCGGAAGGACTTTATCCGGAGAAATTTTAACGGCAGGACCAATTCATTCCACGTTGGTTAGACCGGTCGATTTTTCCGAAGGAGTGAGAGTTGTGAAACGTACGATACTGGAGAGCTCGGCCGCCACGGATAGCCCCGGACGAAGGGTGATGAAAATCGCCAAGAGAGATATCAGGAGTTTCAGGGGCTGGTTTGCCTCAGTTCTGTTCGTGTTGATTCTGGTGTTGATCGCCAGTGCGACCCTGGCAGTCATGCTGGGCTCAGTGTCGATTCGGCCCGGCACGATCTGGAAAATTGCTTTTTCCCATATTCCGTTGATAGGAGAATGGATACAGGCGGATTGGTCAAAATCGGAAGAAACGATTATTTGGCAGATTCGCTTTCCGCGTGTCTTGCTTGCGGCAATCGTTGGCGCGGGCTTGTCAGTGGTCGGGGTGACCATACAGGCACTTGTAAGAAATTCGTTGGCGGATCCGTATTTGCTCGGGGTTTCCTCAGGTGCATCGGTAGGAGCGACACTGACAATTCTTTTCGGAGCATTCAGTCTATACGGACAGTATTCCCTGACCATTGGGGCTTTTACCGGATCGCTCCTGGCGATTGTCCTTGTTTTTGCGCTTTCGCGGCTTGGAGGGCAAAACTCGACCGTGCGCTTGTTGATGTCCGGCATTGCTGTTTCGGCTGTACTCTCGGCGATCACCAGCCTGATTATCTTTTCAGCTCCTAACGAGCATGGCATCCGTACAGTTTTGTTCTGGATGCAAGGTAGCCTCGCGGGAGCCAAATGGGAGTACCTGACCATTCCGGGCGTTGTGGTAGTGGCCGGGATGTTCGTGCTGATGACTTATTATCGCTCGCTCAATGCGATCATGATGGGAGAGGAAACCGCGAGGACGCTGGGAGTGAATACCGAACATTTCCGAAAAATGCTGCTCGTTATGACCGCGCTGCTCACAGGGGTCATCGTCTCGATCAGCGGGGCAATCGGCTTTGTCGGACTGATGATGCCGCATATTGTCCGCATCATTGTCGGCACCGATCACCGCCGCGTGCTTCCAGTCAGTGCGCTGCTGGGAGCAAGCTTTCTGATCTGGGCCGATGTCGTGGCCAGACTGGCATTCGCTCCTGAGGAATTGCCCATCGGTATCATTACATCGCTGTGCGGAGGGCCATTCTTTATTTGGCTCATGCTTCGAAGCTCGTATTCGTTTGGGGGTGGCGGAAGATGAATCTCATCGCCGAGCAAGTATCCGTCATGTTGGATGGAAAGGAAATCCTTGATCACGTCGACTTGCAGGCTAAGCCGGGAACATTCGTCGGCCTGATCGGTCCGAATGGAAGCGGAAAGTCGACTTTGCTAAAGAGCATCTACCGGGTCAGGAAGCCGGATGCGGGTCTTGTTACAGTAGATGGAGAAGACATCTATCAACTGTCGCCTCGGCAAACAGCGCAGCGAATGGCAGTTGTTCGTCAGGAAGGCACAGTTGAATTCGATTTCACCGTTAGAGAAATTGTTTTGATGGGCCGTTCTGCACATAAACGATTATTTCAGTCAGATACGGAAGAAGACTTTTCGCTCGTGGAAAGGGCGCTGGCTCGAACGGGTATGCAAGCCTTCGCAGAGCGCAGCTTTTTGTCCTTGTCCGGCGGCGAAAAACAGAGGGTATTAATCGCGCGGGCATTGGTGCAAGAGGCGAAGCTTCTTGTTTTGGACGAGCCGACGAACCATCTCGACATTCGCTACCAACTGCAAATTATGGACCTCCTGAAATCGCTCCGTCTGACCGTCCTCGCAGCGCTGCATGACCTGAATATTGCGGCGACATACTGCGACCGGATCTATGTGATCCAAGAAGGGCGGATTGCAGCCGCCGGCACACCGGAACAAGTGCTGAATCCCGAAATGCTCCGGGAAGTGTTCGGTGTCGAAACAGAAGTGTATGTTCATCCGAAGACAGGAAAGAAGCACATCGTATTTTTCTCCGGTATGGAAATGAGCGAGCAGCGGAAGGATGCGGAGGTGTCAACGGCCCTATGAGTGTTTATTCCTGCAAAGTATGCGGTTTTCGCTATGATGAGTGGCTCGGCGACAGTAAAAATGGCGTGCCGCCGGGGATTCCTTTTCAGCGTTTGACAGGCTCGGTTTGCTCTACCTGCGGCCTGTCGGGCGGAAGGCACGAGCGGCTCCCCAGTCCACCTTACAAAGGGCTGGAAGCAGCGTACTACGACCAGTTTGCGGGAAAGGCGGGCATACTTTTCTACCGCGGCTGGATACAAGCCTTCGACCGTCAGCCCGCAGTTCTGGAGCTGGGAGTAGGAACGGGAAGAATCGCCCTGGAATTGGCCAGGCAGGGTATTTCTGTCTGCGGGATCGATAACAGTCCCGACATGCTCGGGCTAGCGGAAAAGAAGAAGCGGCGGTTGGGGAAAGGCAGAGAACACCTGCTGGAGCTCATGGAACAAGAAGCGCTTCATTTGCAACTGGATCGCACCTTTACTCATGTGCTTTTGACCGAGGGGTTTCTCCAGCACTTTACGCTCCGCTCGGAACAAAGGCGGCTTCTACAGTTGATCAAGGAGCATCTAACCGAGGACGGTCTGGTAGCGATTGACCTCCTCTTGCCCCCTGCAGGTGAAAATTGGCAAACGGAACAGCGAAAATGGGTGTTTCCCGACAAGATGGTCTACCAACAGGTTCGGGGAGAAACGTCTTACGCACGCCAGCGATTCCGCTACTCTCTTGCCTATGCGACCTTTATCGACAGCGTGGAGCAGCCGCGCTACCGGGTGGACCGGGAAATGGCGCTGATGCTCCCGGGGGAGCTGGTCTTGCTGCTGGAGTCGGAGCAATTGGAGGTAACGGCGATGCACGAAAACTACATCATCGACTACCCGGCAGGCTATATCCATTCGGTTGAAGGTCTGTCTCTTGTCCATACTGTTCCATCATCGCCGGCGAGAGGCGACTATGATTTGGAAAAGTGGACGGAGGGCGGGTACCCATTTGCGGGCTTAAACGTGAGGACCAACGCGGATGTCTCGCGAATGACTCTGTTTGCTCGGAAAAAAACCTGTAACAAATAGCGGCTTCTTGCATCTAACAAGGTGAAACAGGAAGGAGGGCGCGTCTTCGTGGATAAGCTTCAGCAGACGCCAGAGGCTTCTTTGGATCGGCTCATGCAGGAATACGGGACGCGTGTCCTGCGACTGGTCACCTTGATGGTGAAGGACCGTGACCTGGCCGAAGACATTACGCAGGACGTATTTTTGAAGGTCTACCGCAACCTTTCCGGCTTTCGCGGAGAGAGCAGCATCCATACCTGGATCTACCGGATCGCCGTCAACGAATGCAAGGGCTATTTGCGGTCGTGGACGTTTCGAAATCTGTTTCCGCAAGCGTGGATACAAAAAAATGGCGAGGCGTCGACCGAAAATATCGTGCTGCAGCGAGCTGCCCGGGATGAGCTGGTCCGGCTTGTCTTGCTGCTTCCGCCACTCTATCGCCAGGCGGTAGCTCTCCACTATTATGGGGAAATGTCCATTGCGGAAGTGGCTGAGGTGCTAGGTGTGACCGAAGGGACTGTTCGGACGAGGCTTCATCGGGCGAGACAGCTGTTGAAAAAGGAAATGAATACCGGGGAGGGATGGGAATGGAACGAGACCAATGGCTGAAAGGATTGAAAGAGCGAGCCGATCGCAGCGTACTCCATGACGTCGTGTTCTCCCCGGAAATGGAAGAGAATATACGGCGAACGATCAAGCAGGAGGCAGGGCGAAAAAAAAGGACCTTTCCCCCGGGGCGATGGGGCCTTTGGGCCTCGGCAGCAGCCGCTGTCCTGCTGCTTGCTCTCGTAGGCACTGCGATAACCGGTGTAGGGCCGGGAGAACAAGCCCGGCAACCCGTTCAAGAGAAGCCTTGGCTACCCGCTACTATTGTGAATCCGCCCGATTTGTGGAAACCGTCGCCACGTTCAGATATACACAGCGAAAATCAGGTTTTCAGCTACCTCGGGGAGAAGCCTGTCCGCATCATGACAGATGAATTTGGGCTGTACGAGGATCAGGCACAGCGGATTTCATTTCTGTTGAACGGTTCATTTGGAAAAGAGGTGGAGCTGGTCGCCTACAGTACGGAGGGCAAGCGCATCAAGCTTGGTTCTTATGAAGTTCTGGGACCCCAGTATGATGCGGATGGCCATTTTTCGTCCAGCATTGCCCTTCCCGATCCGGGTGTCTGGAAGCTGCAGGTGCTCTCGGGCAGCGAGCATTTTGGGCAAGTGTTTGTTCAGGTCGAAAAAGGTGTCTCCCCCGAAAATCGGGAGTTTGTCACTCCGCTGATCACCGCGTATTTGCAAACGGCCCAGGGAAACCTGAGCTGGCTGGGAGCAGATCGCGATGTCCATATTGAACTGATCGGGGTAGAAACGCAAGCTCCGGAAAAGCGGCGTGTCTATGCTTGGGTAAGGATTGAAGGCAAGGCAGAGGAGGGGTCTCCGGGATTAAGCTGCCCGATGGTCCTGGACATCGCCTACGAACAGAAGAACGGCAAAGGCGGCGCCTACCGGGTAATCAGCCACAGTATGCCAGAGGACGGAAGCCGCTATCAACCAAGTCTAAAGAAGCTGTTTCCCGAGAAATATTTGCAGCGGTTAAGTGAAGGGAAGAAGCCTTAGCATTATACGCCGCACCTGCTTCAAATCCTGGTTCGGATCGGTCCTCGAAAAATCGTGGGAACCGCCTTATTCTCAATTGTTGCTCGCATAACCGCGCTTTGATATAATTGACGTTAGTGTATTTTTTCGGAACGCGGTCTGAAGGTGGACCAACAGGCGACGTTCAGATGGCGTGGGAGGGAACTGACAACACATGGATCGCCGTGAAAGACAAAAACGCATTCGCAATTTTTCCATTATCGCCCATATCGACCACGGGAAGTCAACCTTGGCTGACCGCATCCTGGAATTGACAGGAGCATTGTCAGAACGGGAGATGGAAGCGCAGTTTCTGGACTCGATGGATCTGGAAAGAGAGCGCGGCATTACGATCAAGCTGAATGCCGTGCAGTTAAAGTATAAAGCAGACGACGGGGAAGAGTATATTTTGCATTTGATCGACACCCCCGGACACGTCGACTTTACCTATGAAGTATCCCGCAGCCTTGCCGCTTGCGAAGGCGCCCTCTTGGTCGTCGACGCTGCCCAAGGCATCGAAGCGCAGACATTGGCCAACGTCTATCTGGCGCTGGACAACAATCTGGAGATTATTCCGGTAATCAACAAGATTGACCTGCCGAGCGCGGAACCAGAGCGGGTCAAACAGGAAGTAGAGGACGTCATTGGCCTGGATGCAAGCGAAGCCTGTCTGACTTCGGCAAAAGCAGGGATCGGGATCAAAGACGTGCTGGAGGCTGTCGTGCAAAAGGTGCCGGCTCCGGAAGGGGACCCCGACGCACCTCTGCAAGCTTTGATTTTTGACTCTTACTTTGATCCGTACCGCGGCGTAATCGCTTCCGTGAGGGTTGTAAACGGTACGCTGCGCAAAGGCATGAAAATCAAAATGATGGCGACAGGCAAAACCTTCGATGTAACCGAAGTGGGAGCATCGATGCCGCGTCAGACCCCGGTCGACGAACTGACTGTGGGTGATGTAGGGTATGTCGCCGCTTCGATCAAAACGGTAGGAGACACGAGGGTCGGTGATACGATTACCGACGCAGCTCGCCCGACGGCAGAACCGCTGCCAGGCTACCGGAAAATCAATCCAATGGTGTTCTGCGGTCTGTACCCGATCGACACCAGCGATTACAATGACTTGCGCGAGGCTTTGGAAAAGCTTCAGCTAAACGACGCGTCCCTGCAGTTCGAGCCGGAGACATCCCAGGCGCTTGGCTTCGGATTCCGTTGCGGATTCCTCGGTCTCTTGCATATGGAGATCATTCAGGAGCGGATTGAGCGGGAATTCAACATCGATCTGATCACGACCGCACCGAGCGTAATTTACCGGGTGACCATGACCAATGGCGAGGTCATCGAGATCGACAACCCGTCGAAAATGCCGGAAGTGCAGAAGATCGAAATGATCGAAGAGCCGTATGTGTCGGCTACCGTAATGGTGCCGAAGGATTACGTGGGCGATGTCATGCAGTTGTGCCAGGGCAAGCGCGGAGAATTTCTCGACATGCAGTACATGGGAGAAAATCGCGTGCAGCTGAAGTACGACATGCCGCTCTCGGAGATCGTGTACGACTTCTTTGATCTGCTGAAGTCAGGAACCAAAGGCTACGCCTCCTTTGACTATGAATTGGCAGGCTACAAGCCGTCCAAGCTTGTGAAAATGGACATTCTGTTGAACGGAGAAGTCGTGGATGCCCTGTCGTTTATCGTCCACCGCGACAGTGCCTACAACCGTGGCCGCATCATCTGCGAAAAGCTGAAGGAATTGATCCCGAGACAGCAATTCGAGGTGCCGATCCAGGCTGCGATCGGACACAAGGTTGTCGCGCGGGAGACGATCAGCGCCCTGCGCAAAAACGTCCTGGCCAAATGCTACGGCGGGGACATCAGCCGGAAGCGCAAACTCCTGGAAAAGCAAAAAGAAGGGAAAAAGCGCATGAAATCCGTCGGTTCCGTCGAGGTGCCGCAAGAAGCGTTCATGGCTGTTCTCCGGATGGACGACAAGAAATAGGCCGAAACAAACCGGTCTGCAGTTTGCAGATGTTGCAGAATACTAGACCTGACGGTGATGTCAGGTCTTTTGACTTTTCCAATAAAGGAGGGGAAGAATCTTGGCGCCCCAATCTGTTTATATCCACATTCCCTTTTGCACGAATAAATGCTATTACTGCGATTTCAACTCGTTTGTCACCAACAATCCGCAGTTGATTTGGGACTATCTGGACGCACTGGAAAAAGAGATGGAGCTGACCTTTGCCAAATGGCCAGTCCAACAAGTAAAAACGATTTTCGTCGGAGGCGGGACCCCGACGTTTCTCGATCAGGCGCAAATGCGCAGATTCCTCGAGATGGTTGAGAAGCATCTGGGACGGTATGCAGCGCCGGAACTGGAATTTTCGATGGAAGCAAATCCAGGGACGACGGACAAAGAGAAGCTGCGGTTGATGCGGGAGCTGGGAGTGAATCGGCTCAGCTTCGGGGTGCAATCGTTTGATGAAAGCCTGTTGAAGCGTTTGGGACGGATTCACGACGTGGGGCAGGTGTATCAGAGCATCGATAATGCCGTTGCGGCAGGGTTTGACAATTTGACGATTGATCTGATGTTCGGCTTGCCTGATCAAACAGAAGAGATATTCAGGGACACCCTGCAAAAAGCATTTCAATTGCCCACAACCCACTTCTCTGCATATAGTCTGAAAGTGGAGGAGAATACGCTCTTTCATACCTTGTACCAAAAGGATCAGCTGCCGCTTCCATCCGAAGAGACAGAGCTGAATATGTACCTGCTGCTGATCGAGGAAATGGAACGCCACGGCTATCATCAATACGAGATCAGCAACTTTGCCAAGCCAGGATTTGAAAGCAGGCACAACAAGACATACTGGCTTAATGAGGAGTATTACGGTTTGGGAGCGGGCGCGCACGGCTATGTCGATCATGAACGGCATGTCAATGCAGGGCCGCTGGCGATCTATTTGCAAATGTGCCGGGAAGGGTTGCCGCGTGTCGAACAGTTCGCGGTTTCGCCGAAAGAAGCGATGGAGGACCACATGATCATGGGGCTCAGGCTGCGCGAGGGCATCGATGCGGAACAGTTCAGCCGCCGTTTCGGAAAGACCATCATGGAAGAATACGGCCGTATCATAGAAGAAGAAGTAGCAAAAGGAATGCTCGAATGGAGTGACGGGCGGCTGCGCCTGACTCGCACGGCATTGCCGCTTGGGAATGAGGTATTCGCCCGCTTTTTGGGCGATTAGGCAGACAGGAAAAAGGGAAGTCGTTTCTGGGAAAACATTGACAAATTCCTCCCGTATTGATAACTTAATAAATAGATTTAGCACTCGATACATCTGAGTGCTAACAACAGGGAGGCGAAGGCAGCATGTTATCGGACCGCCAACGATTGATTCTCAATGCGATTGTCGATAATTACATTCATTCGGCCGAACCTGTAGGCTCCCGAACCATTTCCAAAAAAGATGGCATCGGCTTTAGTTCGGCGACGATTCGCAACGAAATGGCCGACTTGGAAGAGCTGGGGTATCTGGAACAGCCGCATACCTCGGCGGGAAGGGTGCCCTCCACCAAAGGGTATCGCTTTTACGTAGACAACCTGATCCAGCCGCATTTATTGAACGACCTGGAATTGGGAAAGCTGAAGCAGCTGTTTGCCGAGCGTATTCATCACTTTGAACAGGTGATCGAATACACCGCTCAAATTCTTTCTCATGTGACCAACTACACGGCTATCGTGCTCGGTCCGGAGATCTTTGAGCATCGGCTGAAACATATTCAAATCGTTCCCTTGAACGAAGAACAGGCAGTAGCCATCGTGGTGACCAATACTGGTCGTGTGGAAAACAAGCTGATCGATCTGCCAAAGGGCGTCCGGCCGCAGGAGATTGAAAAGCTGGTCAACATCTTGAACACCAAGCTGTCTGATGTTCCGCTGTGGCAGCTGCGGCAGCGCCTTTATCAGGAAATAGCAGGCGAGATGAGACGTCACGTAGAGCAGTACGAAGAGATGCTGCATATCCTGGAAGACTCTTTGACCCGGGAAGAAAAAGAACGCGTCTATTTGCGCGGAGCGACCAAGATCATGAACCAGCCGGAGTTTCGCGATGTCGATAAGGTGAAGGATATTCTTGAGCTTCTGGAGCGAAATGACCAGCTGATTCATTTGTTCGGAGCGCCCGCGGAAGGGCTGACTGTCCGGATCGGGCAGGAAAATCAGTTGGATGCCATCAAGCAGTGCAGCATCATTACGACATCCTATTCTTTGGGCGGAAAGCCTGTGGGGATGGTTGGAATACTTGGGCCTACCCGAATGGAATACAGCAAAGTCATCACCGTGTTGAATTACCTGGCGGAAGGTCTCTCGCAAATGCTGACATCAGAATTTGAGAAATAGGAATATGGGAACGTCTCGGCCGTAGTGCCTCGGCGGTCACAGGAGGTATTTGAATCTTGAACGATGAAAAAATGACCCAGGATGTTTCACCAGACAACGCAGCAGAAGAGACGACTGACAAAGCGGAGCAAACCGTCGATCCTGCTTCCGAGCAAGCGGAACAGATCGATTGGCAGCAGGAAGCGGAGCGCTGGAGAGCGCAGGCAGAAGAGAACAACAACCGCCTGTTGAGAGCGATGGCAGACATGGAAAACATGCGGCGCCGCCTGAGAAAAGAACAAGAGGATCTGGCGAAGTACGCCTCGCAAAAAGTGGTGGAGGAGCTGCTGCCTGTACTGGACAACTTTGAAAGGGCGCTTTCTGCCGACAAAGAGGCGATGACTGTCGAATCGCTTTTGACTGGTGTCGATATGGTGTACCGCCAGATGGTTCAAGTATTTGAAAAGGAAGGACTTGCACCCATTCCGGCGAAGGGACAGCCTTTTGATCCCCATGTTCACCAGGCGGTCATGCAAACGGAGGATCCTGAGTACGGATCCGGCGTGGTTGTTGAAGAGCTGCAAAAAGGCTATCAATTCAAGGACCGTGTCATTCGTCCTGCCATGGTGAAAGTGAACGCCTAGCCGATTTTCTTTTTTTAGCGTCATACAGCAAGCATGAATAACTAGTGAGTGAAGTCGTGAGGAGGATTTTACAGTATGAGTCGTGTAATCGGTATTGACTTGGGAACAACAAACTCTTGCGTAGCAGTTATGGAGGGCGGCGAGCCTGTCGTTATCCCCAATCCCGAAGGCAACCGTACCACACCTTCCGTAGTTGCTTTCAAAAATGGCGAGCGTATCGTAGGTGAAGCGGCGAAACGCCAGGCGATCACCAATCCAGACAACACCGTCATGTCAGTCAAGCGTTACATGGGGACAAACCACAAGGTGACACTGGAAGGAAAAGAGTATACGCCGCAGGAAGTATCGGCGATGATTTTGCAAAAGCTGAAAGCCGACGCGGAAGCGTACCTCGGTGAAACGGTCACCAAGGCAGTTATTACGGTTCCAGCCTACTTCAACGACAGCCAGCGCCAAGCGACCAAGGACGCCGGCAAAATCGCCGGTTTGGAAGTTCTGCGGATCGTGAACGAGCCGACTGCGGCTGCACTGGCATACGGAATGGAAAAGACGGAAGACCAGACTGTCCTCGTATACGACCTGGGCGGCGGTACGTTTGACGTTTCGATTCTTGAGCTTTCAGAGGGCTTCTTCGAAGTAAAAGCAACTTCCGGCGACAACAAGCTCGGTGGTGACGATTTTGACCAGGTGATTATCGATTACCTCGTGAGCGAGTTCAAGAAGGAGCACGGTATCGATCTGTCCAAAGACCGCATGGCTCTGCAACGTCTGAAGGATGCTGCGGAAAAAGCGAAAAAGGACCTCTCCGGCGTTTTGACGACCACGATCTCTCTGCCGTTCATCACAGCAGACGCAACTGGTCCGAAACACTTGGAACTCAACCTGACCCGTGCGAAATTCGAAGAGCTTTCCGCTCACCTCGTGGAACGCACGATGGGCCCAACCCGTCAGGCGCTGCAGGATGCGGGTCTTTCCGCAAACGAAATTGACCGCGTTATCCTCGTAGGGGGCTCTACCCGGATTCCGGCCGTACAGGAAGCGATCAAGAAGTTTACCGGCAAAGAACCGCACAAAGGTGTCAACCCGGATGAAGTCGTCGCACTGGGTGCTGCCGTGCAAGCGGGCGTTCTGACCGGTGACGTGACAGACGTTGTTCTGCTTGACGTAACCCCGCTGTCTCTCGGTATTGAAACGCTGGGCGGCGTATTTACGAAGCTGATTGAGCGCAATACGACGATTCCGACCAGCAAATCGCAGGTGTTCTCTACGGCTGCCGACAACCAGACATCCGTGGAAATCCACGTGCTGCAAGGGGAGCGCCAAATGGCGGCAGACAACAAAACACTCGGCCGCTTCACGCTCTCCGATATCCCGCCGGCTCCTCGCGGCATCCCGCAAATCGAAGTATCCTTCGATATCGACGCCAACGGCATCGTAAACGTTCGCGCGAAGGATATGGGTACCGGCAAAGAGCAGCGCATTACGATCACCTCTAACTCCGGTCTGTCCGATGAAGAGATTGAACGCATGGTAAAAGAGGCCGAATTGAACGCCGAGGCCGACAAACAGCGCAAAGAAGCGGTAGAAGTCCGCAATGAAGCCGACCAGCTCGTGTTCACTACCGAGAAAACCTTGAAGGAAGTAGAAGGCAAGGTAGATCAGGCTGAAATCGATAAAGCGAATGAAGCCAAGGATAAGGTGAAAAAGGCACTCGAAGGTGGAAACCTGGACGAGATCAAGACAGCCAAGGACGAACTGTCCCAGATCATTCAGCAAATCTCCGTGAAACTGTATGAGCAGGCTGCACAAGCAGCTCAGGCCGCACAGGGAGCCAATGCCCAGGATGCATCCGGCGATGCGAAAAAAGAGAATGTCGTAGACGCTGACTACGAGGTTGTCGACGACAAGAAGTAAGCGAATGATAGCGAGAAAAGAAGTCAAAGTCACGGAACGCTGACTTTGACTTTTTTTCGAGTCTGTCACATGCTATGATAACAGTTGACTGTCATGGGAGTGATTCAGGAGATGAAACGGGATTATTACGAGGTACTGGGAGTCTCCAAGGATGCGGATACCGAGGAAATCAAGAAGGCGTACCGCAAACTGGCTCGCAAGTACCACCCCGATGTGAATAAAGAGGCGGATGCCGAAGCGAAGTTCAAGGAAGTAAAGGAAGCGTACGACGTTCTGTCCGATTCGCAAGCTCGCGCCCAGTATGACCGCTTTGGCCACCAGGACCCGAATCAGGGCTTCGGCGGCGGTGGATTTGGCGGCTTCGACGCGAACAATATGGGCGGCTTTGGCGACATCTTCGACATGTTCTTTGGCGGCGGCAGACGTGCCAATCCAAATGCTCCGCGCAAAGGCTCGGACCTGCAGTTTGGGCTGTCCATCGATTTTACGGAGGCCGTTTTCGGAAAAGAGACAGATGTTGAGATTCCGAAAGAAGCCGAGTGCGATACTTGTCACGGCTCCGGAGCCAAACCGGGTTCCGGCGTTGAAACCTGCCATACGTGCAAGGGGACGGGTCAGCAGGAAGTGGCCGCGAATACGCCGTTTGGACGGATCGTCAACCGGCGCGTTTGTCCGACCTGCGAGGGCAAAGGGAAGGTCGTCAAAGAGAAATGCACCTCCTGCAAAGGCGCAGGTCGGGTCAAGATTCGCCGCAAAATTCACCTCAACATACCGGCCGGTGTGGATGACGGTGCCCAGCTTCGCGTTTCCGGCGAGGGAGAGCCTGGCTTCAACGGGGGGCCTCCGGGAGACTTGTACGTCGTCTTGCGGGTAAAAGCGCACGAGTTTTTTGAACGTGAAGGGAACGATATTTACTGCGAGGTGCCGATTACCTTTGCCCAAGCGGCACTGGGAGACGAGATCGAGGTACCGACTGTTGACGGTCGTGTCAAGCTGAAGATCCCGGCTGGTACACAATCGGAGACCTTTTTCCGCCTGCGCGGGAAGGGTGTGCCGTTCTTGCGCGGAAACGGCCGCGGGGATCAGCATGTAAAGGCGCGCGTCGTCACGCCGAAAAAGCTGACAGACAGGCAAAAAGAACTGCTCCGGGAGTTTGCGGAGCTGTCGGGCGAGTCGCCTGGACATCCGGCATCGGAAGACAACGAGAGCTTTTTTGAAAGAATGAAACGCGCATTTCGCGGAGAGTAGTTTTGCCCAAGGAAAAGAGTAAATGGGGAGTTGGTAGTTCATGAAATGGTCTGAAGTTAGTATCCATACTACAGCGGAGGCAGTAGATGCAGTGTCCAATCTTCTATACGAGATGGGAGCCAACGGGGTTGTGATCGAAGACCCGGAGGTGCTGCATCGCGATTGGGATACCCCATTTGGTGAGATCTACCAGCTATCCCCGGATGATTTTCCGGCCGAGGGCGTATTCGTCAAAGCGTATCTGGCGGCAGACAGCAGTACGCTCGGAGATATGCTGAGCGAGTTGAAACAGCAGCTGGACGAGTTGACAGGTTATGGCTTGGATATCGGAAAGGGCACGATTGCCGTAAACGATGTTCACGAAGACGAGTGGGCCCACGCCTGGAAAAAGTACTATAAGCCGGTGCATGTTTCCGATCGCATGACGATCAAGCCGGTTTGGGAAGAGTATCAGCAAAAGAGTCCGGATGAAGTCATCATCGAGATGGACCCGGGAATGGCTTTTGGAACGGGTACACACCCTACCACCATTCTTTGCCTGCGGGCCTTGGAAAAATATCTGCAGCCGGGGGACCGCGTATTTGACGTCGGGACCGGTACGGCTATTCTCAGCATCGCAGCGGTCAAATTGGGTGCTGAGCATGTTTTGGCCATGGACTTGGATGAGGTGGCTGTCCGTTCCGCACAGGCCAATACGGAGCTGAACGGAGTCGATGAGAAAATTACGGTCAGACAGAACAACCTGCTGGAAGGCGTCGATGGACCGGTAGACCTCGTCGTCGCCAACATTTTGGCTGAGATCATCGTTCGCTTTACAGATGACGTTTACCGCGTACTCAAGCCGGAGGGAACGTTCATTGCCTCAGGCATCATCGAAGCCAAAGCGCAAGAAGTGAAAAACGCGATGGCTGCATCCGGTTTGGAGATCGTGGAAACCATTTTCATTGATGATTGGGTAGCCATTACAGCAAAAAAAAGATAAAATAGTGAGGTTAGCGGGATGCAAAGATATTTTGTCGAGCCGCACCTGTTCTCCGAACGAGAGGTCACCATTACAGGCGATGACGTTCATCATATCGTAAATGTGATGCGGGCAAAAAGCGGCGAGGAGATCATCGTCAGCGATGGAGCAGGACGTTCCGCGATTGTTCGCATCGATTCCTTGTCCGGCAAGGAAGTAGTGGCAACTGTTGTGGAGCTGCTTCGCGAACAAAGGGAGCTCCCGGTGCAGATCACGATTGGACAGGGTTTGCCAAAAGGTGAAAAGATGGAGTGGGTCCTGCAAAAGGGAACGGAATTGGGAGCGTTCGCTTTTTTTCCTTTTTCCTCCGAGCGGACCATCGTCAAGCTGGACGCCAAGAAAGAGGCGAAGAAGCTGGACCGCTGGCGCAAGATTGTCAAGGAAGCGGCGGAACAGTCGCATCGCAGTATCTTGCCGGAGCTGCTGGCACCAGTCACGTTCAGACAGATCGTGGAGGAATCATCGCGCTACACCTGTGCGGTGATTGCATACGAAAAAGAAGGCGGTATAACACTGCATGAGGTTTTGCCGGCACTGATGCCGGGCGACTCGCTGCTGGTCCTGATCGGACCGGAGGGAGGTTTTTCCCCGGAGGAAGTAGCAGCGGCTGAAGCTGCCGGAATCCGGTCCATTTCCCTTGGTCCCCGTATCTTGCGGACGGAAACAGCTTGCCAATACGTGCTGGCGGCGGCATCTTATCAGTTTGAGCGTACCTTGGGCCAATCATAAAAAATTTCAATCGTTTATGGATAGAGTGAAAGGAGGAGGCGCAATGTCTACGGTTGCTTTCCACACATTGGGTTGTAAAGTGAACAGCTACGAGACGGAAGCGATCTGGCAGCTGTTTAAAAACAGTGGCTACGAGCGGGTTGATTTTGAACAGGATGAGGCAGACGTTTACGTTATCAATACATGTACAGTTACCAACACCGGAGACAAGAAGAGCCGTCAGGTCATTCGCCGTGCGATCCGCCGCAATCCTGACGCCATTGTCGCTGTTACCGGTTGCTATGCGCAAACCTCCCCGAGCGAAATCGCTCAAATTCCGGGAGTAGACATCATTGTCGGAACTCAGGGGCGCGAGAAGCTGATCGAGTATGTGGATCAGATCCGTTCTGAGCGCAAGCCGATCAACGCAGTAGCAAACATCATGAAAGCGCGCGAATTCGAGGAGTTGGACGTACCCAACTTTACCGACCGCACGCGGGCTTCGCTGAAAATTCAGGAGGGCTGCAACAACTTTTGCACCTTCTGCATTATTCCATGGGCGCGGGGCCTGATGCGTTCCCGCAAACCGGAAAGTGTCCTTGAGCAAGCGAGACAGCTGGTTGCGGCGGGGTACCTGGAGATCGTTTTGACCGGTATCCACACAGGCGGCTACGGGGAAGATCTGGAAGATTACAACCTGGCCAAGCTGCTTGTCGACCTGCATCAGGTAGAAGGCTTGAAGCGCATCCGCATCAGTTCGATTGAAGCGAGCCAAATCACGGATGAAGTGATCGACGTAATCAATCATTCAGACCGCGTCGTGCGCCATCTGCACGTACCGCTTCAGGCCGGCGACGATGACGTGTTGAAACGGATGCGCCGGAAATACACCACGGCAGAGTTTTATGAAAAAATGGTCAAGGTTCGCGAGGCGCTGCCTGGCGTTGCTTTGACAACAGACGTGATTGTCGGCTTCCCAGGCGAGACGGACGAGCAATTCCGCAATGGATACGAGTTCATTCAAAAGATCGGCTTTGCCGAGCTGCATGTGTTCCCGTACTCGATGCGGACAGGTACTCCAGCGGCACGGATGACCGATCAAATTCCGGAAGAAATCAAGCACGAGCGCGTAACCCAGCTTCTGGGGCTGAACCGAGAGCTGACGCTTCAATACGCCCAGCAATTTGTCGGAGAGGTCCTGGAGGTTATTCCTGAGCGTCCTTACAAAGAAGCGCCCGAAAGCGGCCTCTTGATGGGGTATTCGGACAATTATCTCAATCTCGTTTTCCCTGGCGATGAATCCATGATCGGCAAGATTTGCAAGGTACGGCTGGATGAAGCAGGCTCTGAATACTGCAAAGGCACGTTTGTCCGCGTTCTGGACACACCGATCCCGATGCAGTTGAAGGAACACGTGGGATGAAGGAAATCTCTGCTGGCGGCGTCGTCTACCAAGCAACAGACAGCAACCTGCTGATCATGCTGATAGAAGATCGCTACGGAAAAGTTACACTCGCCAAAGGGAAGCAGGAACTAGGGGAAACGATTGAGGAAACAGCTCTCCGCGAGGTACTGGAGGAGACTGGGGTGAGAGGGCGTCTGGGAGAAAAGCTGGACACCATCTATTACGACTACCATCATCCTGTCACGGGAGAACTGGTCAATAAAGAGGTCCACTATTATCTGGTAGAAGCGTATTCTACCGAGATCGTTGTTCAGGAGGAAGAGATCAACGCTGTCCATTGGCATTCTCCGGATGAGGCGTGGGCGCTGCAGCAAAAGCGCGGGTACCGGAACAACGATAATGTGCTTCGCCTAGCTTTGCACCATTTCGGGATTGAGGTGTAGGAATATGAAATTGAACAAGTATATCGACCATACCCTGTTAAAGCCTGATGCGACCGCTGCGATGATTGACAAGCTGTGCGCGGAAGCAAGAGAACATGATTTTGCCTCGGTTTGCGTAAATCCTTACTGGGTCAAACGCTCTGCCGAACTGCTGGCGGGAACGGATGTAAAGGTGTGCACGGTCATCGGATTCCCTCTCGGGGCAAACTCGACGGCAGCCAAGGCAGCGGAAACCCGCGATGCGATTGCGAACGGTGCGACGGAAGTTGACATGGTCCTGAATATCGGTGCACTCAAATCAGGTGATCTTGAGGCCGTCAAGCAGGATGTAGCCGCCGTGAAGGAGGCTTGTGGCGATGTACTCCTGAAAGTGATCCTGGAAACGGGGCTTTTGACCGAGGAAGAAAAAGTAACGGCTTGCAAACTGTGCGTCGAAGCAGGAGCAGATTACGTAAAGACTTCTACCGGTTTTGGTCCGGGCGGCGCGACTGTCGAAGATATCGCACTTATGCGGAAAACGGTCGGGCCCGAAGTAGGTGTAAAAGCTTCCGGCGGTGTCCGTGATCGTGCTGCAGCACTTGCCATGATCGAAGCAGGAGCCACTCGCATCGGCGCCAGCTCCGGTATCGCGATTGTAAACGGTGGGGAAGCAGCGGGAAGCGGCTACTAAACAACGGAAAGCCTGACCGTTTGATGGTCAGGCTTTTTTTATTCTTTTACGAGGCTGCTGCAGTCTGTTTTCTGTTATACTTTTGCAACAGATGTCACCATCTAACGGAATTTCAGCCCGGAAAGGCGTGTTTGCCCTAAGCCGGGCACAGTTGTTTGTCATAGGGAGATTAGATAAGGAGAGAGGAGAGCGAGTTTTCGTGAAGACCATCAAAGGCATCATTTTGCTGCTCGCCTTTTATGGGATCGGAACGATGGCGAGCCAGTGGCTTCACATTCCACTGCCGGGAAACCTTCTGGGAATGCTCCTGCTGACGCTTGCCCTGATCACCGGGGTTGTCAAGCTGGATTGGGTAGAAGAAGCAAGTCATTTGCTGATTCGCCATATGATGCTGTTATTTGTGCCGATTCTGGTAGGAGTCGCATCCTATTTACAGACAGTAGCGCAAAATCCGCTGCCACTGATTTTGGCGATGGTGCTGGGGCCCGCTTTTGTCATGATTGTATCCGGGAAGGTGATCCAATGGTATCTGGATCGGAAACGGGAAAAGACGGCTGCTCCGACCCCGGCAGAAGCAGAGAGGAGGTCGCTGGATGCTTAGTCCATTGCTTGCGATAATCGTAACGCTGGCGGCCTATAAGATGGCGATGTATGCCGCTGCGCGTTTTCCTATTATCCAGCCCGTTTTGGTGGCATCGGTTTGCGCCTGGTTTATCTGGTGGGTCATCAATGGCGACTGGGATGCTTATCGGCTGGGGGGAGACTGGATTTCCTTCTGGGTAGGCCCGGCCACAGTGGCGCTGGCTGTTCCCCTGGCCAAACAGATACGCGAATTTGCCCACATCTGGCGGGGCGTGCTGCTTGGCGTCGGGGCTGGCTGCGCAGTCGCGATACTCACTGTCTTTGGATTGGGCTTGCTGTTTGGAACGGATGATGTGCTGACAAAAAGCATGCTGACCAAATCGGTCACGACACCGATCGCGGTTGAGCTGAGCAAAAACATCGGCGGAGTCCCCGCATTGGCCGCATTCTTTACAGCGCTGACCGGGATTGTCGGCATCGCTTTTGCCCGTCCGCTGCTTGCGCTTGTCGGGGTGAAAGATGACTGGGCGATCGGTATTGCCGTCGGAACGAGCGCACATGCGATCGGAACGGCAAGTCTGAACCGCGTTTCCCAAGTCCAGACCGCTGCCTCCAGTGTAGCGATGATTATGGCCGGAGTTGTCACCGCCATTTATTTAATTCCTTTCTCACTCTGATTTTACGCCAGAAACGCGTTTACGTCCTTTTTTTGTCAGGGACCATCCACCTGACGAACGCAGCAATTTGACGAGTAAAGGGCAGGGCAGCCAGCGAGCAGATGACATTGAAGATCGTCTGCGAATGAGCGATCTGCATCGAGGGACTGTCCGTTAAAAATGCGCTGACCAGGGCAAGCTGAGAAAGAAACGGCAAAAACAGGAGAGCACCGGCAACGTTGAACAAGGTATGGCACCACGCCACCTGTCTGGACGCAGCATTCGTTCCAAAGCTCGCGATCACGGCGGTAAAGCACGTGCCGATGTTGGCCCCAAGCACAATCGCCAAGGCCGTCTCCATCGAGAGAATGTGATGGGACATCAGCCCCATTGTAATTGCGGTGGTAGCCGAGCTGCTGTGGATCAACGCCGTAAAAATCGTACCCGTGAGTAAACCGAGCCAGATGGAATGGCTGCTTTCCAGAAACAAGGCGCGAAACGTATCGGACTGTTGGAGCGGTCCGGCCATGACCTGCATCGTGTCAATGCCGAGAAAGATCAAGCCAAAGCCCGCTACGACCAGCCCGATACAGCGCGGCAGCCGGCGCGGCAGAAGCCACATGGCGACGCCTACCAGCAGCATCGGCACGGCAAAAGACTCGAGGCGAAGGGCAATCAATTCAGTCGTTACGGTCGTCCCAACGTTTGTTCCGAGAATGATTCCCACCGTCTGGGCGAAGCCGATCATGCCTGCGTGCGTAAGTCCGATGGTCAAGACCGTTACCGCGCTGGAGCTCTGCAGGACAAAGGTGGAGAGCAGCCCCACCCAAAAGCTGTGCACAGGAGTACGGGTAAAACGGGCTAGCCAATCAGCCATGCGTTTGCCGGCCAGATTCTGAAAGCCGGTTCGCATGGCGTACATACCCAATAGAAAAAAGCTCAGTCCAAACGTAAAGGGAGCGAGGACAGCACCGATCACAAGCGATCCTCCTTACCTGTCGGGTTATATATTACGCTATGCCTGTACCGAGACGAGCATGACAAGGAGGATCACCAAGTGGCACAAGTGAAGCTTCATCAACACAGGAAAAAACGGCTGGAAACGGGACATCCGTGGATTTTTCAGTCAGAGGTAATGGAAATTGCAGGAGAGGTCGAACCGGGGGATATAGTAGAAGTGACGAACCACAAAGGTCACTTTTTGGCAAAAGGATATATCAACCCCTCCTCGCAAATGATCGTGCGCATTCTCAGCTACGACCCGCAGGAAACGATCGACTATTCTTTTTTCCTGCGCCGGATCAGACAAGCTGCCGAGTTTCGTACCCGATTTGTGGATAATCCGCGGGCCTGCCGGGTGATTTATGGAGAAGCAGACTTTTTGCCAGGATTGATCGTCGATCGCTACGAAGACATTTTGGTCGTCCAAATTCTTTCGCTCGGGATGGAAATGCGCCGGGAATGGATTCGGGATGCATTGGTTGAGGTATTTGCGCCGACGGGCATCTATTTGCGAAATGACGTGCCTGTCCGTGAGCTGGAGGGCCTGACCCAAAGCAAAGAAGTGATGTATGGCAAATGTCCGCGGGAAGTGACGATCGAAGAGAATGGATTAAAGTATGTAGTCGATATCGTAGAGGGACAAAAAACCGGATTTTTCTACGACCAACGGGAAAATCGTGCGGCAATCGCTCCTCTGATGAAAGGCTGGGGAGAGGCTCACGGAATTACGATGCAGGAAGTGGACGTAGATGGGGAAAAGATGCTTATCCCTGTAGACCGCAGGGGGAAAATCGTCAAAAATCCGTTTTGGGATGGAGCGGAAGTGCTGGAGTGCTTTACCCATACCGGTTCCTTTACGTTGAACGCCTGCAAGCACGGTGCGAAAAAAGTGACGGCCCTCGATATTTCCGAACTTGCGATTGAGACAGCCAGACGGAATGTCGCATTGAACGGTTTCCTGCATCGTGTCGATTTTGTCACAGCCAATGCCTTCGACTATTTGCGGGAGAGCGTAGAGGCCAAGCGTTCATGGGACGTCGTAATTTTGGACCCGCCAGCGTTTGCGAAGTCACGGGGAGCGGTTAAGGGTGCCTGCCGCGGGTACAAAGACATCAATCTGCATGGGATGAAGCTGGTGAGGCCGGGAGGGTTTCTGGTGACCGCATCGTGCTCCTATCACATGTCTCCCGAGCTCTTTTTGGAAACGATTCAAGAAGCGGCGGTGGATGCGAAGAAAATTTTGCGGCTGATCGAATGGCGGGGAGCGGGAAAAGACCATCCGCAAATCAGCGGCGCAGAAGAAGCCCATTACTTGAAATTCGCCATTTTTGAAGTGCGCGATCGAAAATAGCCATGCGGTAGGCAACAAAAAAGAGCGGGAGCGTATGTCCCGCTCTTTTTAGCGTTAAAAGCGGAACCTCAAGACGAGGAAGCTTGCTTTTCAAAGATAAGTTCAAAGTACATGGCGGCACCCTCGCCGCCTGTTGCCGGAGCGAAAATCTGTACTAATCTCCAGCCCTGTCTGGCGTGCTCGGCTACAATCGCCTGATAATCCTGCTTGGGACGGCGGCGGAAAGGGGACAACTCGACGCGGACGAACTTGTATTCAAACATGGCACGACCTCCCTGCGGCTATTTCTCTATCAATCTATACGTATCTCTAGCTGGCAAAGTTGCAAGAGTGCCTACTCCAGTGCCTGTTTTTCCGCCAGTGCGCTCCTGAGAAGCTCGAGGGCGCGTTTCAGACCGAGCTCCCTGCCGAGCAGAACTTGTCCTTCTGCCGGGGTTGAAGCGCGAATCTCCGTGATATTTTCCAGTTCGTGTACGAGCAGATGCTCCAGTATATACAACTGGACCAACCCGATTTCCCGTTCGCTTCGCCGATCTCTCTCCTTGTATTTTTCAAGCGCCAGACTTTCCTCGACGAACTTGTCGATATCGTCCTGCAGAAAATGGGCGGCCGTGCAAATAATCTCCTGGAATTCCTCTGTTTTGGAGGGGATCACTCGCATCACATGCCCGACATGAGCCAGTAAAAATCGATTCAGAACGATGCTGTTGCGGGTGTACTCGTTGTGCAAAAGGGAGTACTCGCCTAAAAACATGCCCGTCTCCCGATTGTAGCTGTGGAGCAGCGTAAACATGCGGCAGTAGTTGCAAAAAAGCAGATAATCCCTCATGGACATACCTCCCGTAAAGGATTCTCCATGTCTGTTTGGTTACAGAATATGAGGAGCAATGTCAGGCGGTGCTTTCGTGACGTCCCTTGTATTTGAGAGGGGGATTGTGTATGCTGGATGATGGATTAGCCTTGTGAGTAGAAGAAAATAGGGCGTTTGCATACCATGGGAGAGAATGAGATACGGGTAGGCTCTCTGCCCGCGCAGAGGCGAAAGGAGCAAAGGTTCATGGGGAACAAAATACGACTTGGAATCATCTACGGAGGAAAGTCCTCGGAACATGAAGTTTCGCTGCGAACCGCCATGTCTATTATGAAGGCGGTTGATGCTGATAAATATGAGATCATGCCGGTCTACGTACAATTGGACGGCAGTTGGGTAAAAGGAGCGACGCTGTCCGGACAATTGCCGGAAGCGGTTGATTCGCTGCGCTTGTCGGACGGAGGCAGTCAGCAGCCAGAAGATTCAGCGGAAGGGCAGCTTGTAGCCGCCGTTCGTCCAGCATCCGTCTTTTCGATCGGGCAGGAAATTGACGTGATTTTTCCCGTCGTACATGGACCGAACGGGGAAGACGGGACGATTCAGGGGTTGCTTGAGCTGGCAAATATCCCTTATGTAGGTGCCGGAGTGATGGCATCTGCGGTAGGGATGGACAAATGGATGATGAAAAACGTGTTTGCCCAGGCCGGTTTGCCTCAAGTAAACTATGTTGGCGTGCTGCGTTCCGAGTGGGAACAAAAGCAGGAAGAGACTATCAGGCAGATCGAAGAGAAGCTGGGCTACCCTTGTTTTGTGAAGCCGGCCAATATGGGTTCCAGTGTGGGAGTCAGCAAAGCGAAGGACCGCGATCAACTGATCGAAGCGATGAACCTGGCAGCCAAGTTTGACCGCCGTCTGGTCGTGGAGGAGGCTGTAAAGGCACGCGAACTGGAGATCGGCGTGCTCGGCAATGAGGAGCTGCTTACCTCTGCGGTAGGTGAAGTCATTGCAGCCAAAGAATTTTACGATTACGAAGCAAAATACAAGGGTGCGGGTACAGAACTTCAGATACCGGCGGAGGTGCCCGCTCATGTGGCCGAGCGGATGGCAGAAATGGCGAAAACGGCATTCCGCGCCTTGGACGGTTCGGGCCTATCCCGGGTTGACTTCTTCTGGGACGAAGCCAATGATCGCCTGTACATCAACGAAGTGAACACAATGCCCGGATTTACGCCATTCAGCATGTATCCGTTGCTGTTCCAGGAGTCCGGTATCAGCTACAGCGAACTGATCGACAGACTGGTCACGCTCGGTCTGGAGCGGCATGCGGACAAACAACGAAATATCGTGGATGCCGAAGAATTGGAATAGCAGGCAGTCACATCAATAGACAAGCATGAAAAAGAGCGCGACAGGCGCTCTTTTTATGTTCTGCCGACCAGAGAAGGCCGTTGCCAGATCTTTTTGCAGTGGAAGTGAAACAAACAGGGAAGTAGGGCGTCTATAAAAGAGCTGGAAAACGATACACATAACGAGAAAGGAAGTCACTCTGCCATGAAGCGATTATTGCTTACTTATTTGACAATGGCATTACTGCTCGGCGGTTCGATTCCCGCGGCCTCGGCCGTTCAGCCATCCCCCAAACCCCAGGAGCCGCCAACAGAAATTTACAAAATAAGCGGTGACGGCAGAGCAATCAAGGCTGTAGGTCAGATGCCGGCGATGCACAGAGCCGCTATTTCCCCATCGGGCCGCTACGTTTACGGGGAGAAAATCGGCTTTTCGAAACAGGATGCAACCGTCCCGTATCTCTACGACTTGCAGACAAAAAAGCTGGTGAAGCTCCCCGGCTTTGCCAAATGGTCTCCCCGCAAAGATCTGTTGTATATGCTGGAAAACGAACAGTTGGTGCTGTTCGAGCCTGCAACAGGGAAAAAGAAGGTTCTGGTGCACGCATCCGCTGCGTATCCGATCACAGACTTCCTGGTTGCACCTGATGAAGAATATCTCGCTTTTATCCGAAAGGACCTGAAAGGCACAGATGAGCAGGTGCGGTATCACTTGTATCTGCAGCATGTTCCCACTCTGAAAATGAAAATAAATGACCGGTTTGCGATGACTCCCAGCTACAGCCGGGATGTTCAAAGCCTGTACTGGATGCCGACATCGCGCAAGCTGTTTTATAAAACGAACGCCGCCTACAAGGAGCTCGACCTTCCGACCGGGCTCAAATACGAGCACAAGCTAAGTGCTTTTCCGTCGTATTCCAGTGACATGAAGTACAAGTATGTCAGAACACAGAACGAGGAGTATTTCCTTGATCTTCAAACAGGCAAAAAAGTAATGCAGCAAAAACAGTCCCATCTGCCGATCATGGAGCAATTCATCGACAAGATTGTCTGGTCGCCGAAAGGGCATGCTTTCGCAGCGGAATGGTTTTTCCGCCCCTCCAATGCCCAGGACAGCTACATGATGATCCGCTATCAAAAGGAGCCGAGCAGCTTTCTCTATCCTTTCGGAGGAATCGGAGAGAATAAATGGAGTCCCTACTTGTCTGCCATTGACAATATCCGGGTAATCGGATGGTCGCAAGACGGAAAATCTGTCTATGTTGCTGACCTGGCCTCTATGTATTACTCCGCGTTTTCGCCTGACAAACTCAATGAATACCGACATGTTGTCGAACAGTAGAGTTGTATAGTTGATACAGAAAAAGCCCCATTCCGGGGCTTTTTTTATCCTTGTCGCTTCTCGATTTCCTCCAGGAGCGTCCACAGCTCCATTCCGCGCGAGGCCTTGAACAAAAAGGCATGCGAGCTGTCGCAGAGGGAAGCCAGCAAATCCGCAGCTTCTTCCTTCGCAGCGAAGAAGCGCTTCTCGCCTTCGTATGCCTCGTACAGGGGACGGGCCAGCTCTCCGATGGCTACCAGCAGCGAGAACCGGTCGCGCAGCTTGCTGGCAAAACGGCCAACCTGTGCATGCATCTCTCCGCTGTCCGGACCAAGCTCGTACATTTCCCCCAATACCAATACTTTCGTGCGATCTGGCAGGATGTCAGCAAAGGTGGAGACAGCCGCTTCCATCGATGTGGGGCTGGCATTGTAGGCATCGCTGATATAAACCGCGCCGGTGACGGAATTTTTCCGTTCAAAGCGCATGGCGGACAGCTTTACAGCGGCCAAAGCCCGGATAATCTCCCCGTCGGTCATTCCAAAATGGCGTGCGATCGCTACAGCAGGCAGCGCGTTCAACACATTGTGGCTTCCGAAAAGCGGGAGGAATGCGGAAAAACGGTCTCCTCCCCGAAAACAGACGTCAAATGCCATGCCGTTCTCTTCCGCCGTTATGCGTTCCGCCCAAATATCCGCCGGACCCTCGACCGAGTAGGTGAGAACCTTGCCAGGGTACAAATGAGCGATTTTGCGCAAGTATTCATTGTCGCCGTTTAACAGAACAAAGCCGTCGGGATCCGTATGGGGCAGCAGCTCTGCCTTGGCCAGCGCGATTTTTTCCCGGGAACCGAAAAATTCCAGATGGGATTCACCGATGTACGTGATGACACTGATGCGAGGCTTTACTAAAGAGGCGAGCAGATCAATCTCTCCGGCATGATTCATGCCGAGCTCCAGAACGGCGGCCTGATGGCTGTCCGCAAGCTGCAGCAGGGAATACGGCACACCCAGGTGGTTGTTCAGATTTTTATACGTTTTATGGATCGAGAGCTTGCTTTCCAGAACGTGCGAGACGATATCCTTTGTCGTCGTTTTGCCTATGCTGCCTGTAACGGCAACCATCGGAATCGGAAAGAGCCTGCGATAATTTTTGGCCAGCTTCTGAAAGGCGCGAAGCGTATCGTTGACCAGGATCAGTCCAAAGCCTTCCGGCAGATTCTCCGGGATTTTTTGCTGATTGGAGATGATGGCAGCCTGTGCTCCCCTTTCAACCGCTTGCAGGAGGTAATCGTGTCCGTCTCGTACACCTTGAATCGCTACAAACAGTGCGCCAGCATCCAACTGCCGCGTGTCAAAATGAACAGAGGTCAGAGCGAGGGCGGGATCACCTGACAAAACCAGACCTTCTGCCATGACGGCGATCTGTTCCAGTTTCATTGGCTTCATGTAAACAATCTCCTTTTTGCGTGCATAATGTCCCCATTTCCGCGGGGATCGAAACGCCTCGACATTTTTCCCGTGCTCAACGGCGACCGCACGCTTTGATGATACGTTTGTCTCTGATGAGAAATTCATGGCAGCGCAGCGTTCGCTGTTGACCACGGACGGTATAGAAAAAAGATGCGGACTATACCGGGGAAAACTACGAAGCCATGCTACCATTCCTGTCCTGACACCGCAAGGCTTTTTTGTCCGCATAAACGACCTTTTGGCGGGCGGACATTGCATTTCCCGGAGGAACTCGGCTATCATAATACTAGTTTGGAGGAAGGCCTCGGCATCTTACCAATACATACAGCTTCTGAAATGAGAATATGTGCGGGCAGGAGGAGATTTCCCCGATGGAAAAAAGCATTTTTTCGCGTATCATGGATAAAGAAATTCCAGCCAGGTTTGAATATGAAGATGACAGGGTGATCGTGATTCACGACATCGCACCCAAAGCGAAGGTCCACCTCCTGATCATTCCGAGAAAGCCGATTCCTACGTTGATGGATGCAAAGGAAGAGGATTTGCCGCTGATTGCTCATATTCACAAGGTTGCACAGCATCTTGCGGAAAAATTGAAGCTGGACGGATTCCGTCTCGTAAACAACTGCGGAAAATCAGCCGGACAGGAAGTTTTCCATATTCACTATCACTTTATGGCAGGTTTCCAAGAATAAGTTGGAAAGAAAGGTTGACCTGCCTTGGTTTTCTGTCCTATAATGAAGTGTGACAGTCTGTTGGTAACAGGTGTCCCACGGTTTTAGCGGAGGGAGGGAAGACAGATGGCAGAAATTCGAGTCAAGAAAAACGAGTCTTTGGATAGCGCACTTCGCCGCTTCAAGCGTGAGAGCGCCAAATCTGGGGTGATGGCGGAACTGCGTAAACGTCGCCACTTTGAAAAGCCAAGCATTAAGCGCAAGAAAAAATCCGAAGCAGCTCGTAAGCGCAAGTATTAATTGACGGAGGGCCCATCATGAGTGTAATGGAGCGACTCAATCAAGATATGAAGCAAGCGATGAAGGACAAAGCTGCGCTAAAACTCTCTGTTATTCGCATGGTGAAAGCTGCGTTCCAGAACGAAGAGATTAACAAAGGTAGACAGTTGTCTGAAGACGAAGAGCTGACCATCTTGACCCGTGAGTTAAAACAGCGCCGTGAATCCCTCCATGAGTTTGAAAAAGGCGGCCGTTTGGATCTGGCCGAAAAAACACGAGAAGAAATTGAAGTGCTTTCAGCTTATTTGCCTGTACAACTGAGTGAAAACGAAGTTCGTGAGATTGTCCGGGAAGCGATTGCTTCCACCGGTGCCTCTTCCAAAAAGGAGATGGGCAAGGTAATGGGCGTCATCATGCCAAAAGTAAAGGGAAAAGCTGACGGTACACTCGTGCAAAAGATAGTATCTGAGGAACTACCAACGTAAAAAAGGAACAACCTCATATAGATACGACAGAAAAACTCAGTCTTCAAACGACTGGGTTTTTCTTTTTTTGCAGCGAAAAGCTTCCAGAAGCGGGATATTTTGCGTGAAAATGCCGATCCTGACAATGAACAAAGGAAAAATGAAACGATTAGGGATGTATTCCGTATACCCTTAGTAGCTGACATCTGAGGCAATCGAAGAAAGGAGGTATATGGGATGCGTTCAATGAGGCGTACGGTGAACCCTCTGCGGCTATTACTGTCAGTCATTTGCATTGCTGTAGCGATTTTGGGTTTTACCACCGGACATTTGGCCGATGCCAAAACTTATCACAAGGCTTACTGGATCCCTGTGGAGCATGAGATCGAGCAAGGCTTGGGAAGTTTCCTAAAAAGAGCGTTCGCCGAAGCGGAAAGCCAGCAGGCCGACCTGATTGTCCTGCACATCAACACGCCGGGCGGCGAGATCGGAGCTGCCGATTCGATCGGGCAGCTGATCAGGCAATCTCCGGTTCACGTAGTCGCCTATATCGACAATCAGGCTTTCTCTGCGGGAACCTATATAGCCCTAAATGCAAACGAGATTGTGATGACGCCCGGCAGCAGCATCGGGGCAGCCACTCCAATCGATCTGGCAGGAAATGCGGCGGACGTGAAGCTCATTTCCGGCTGGTCTGAAAAAATGGCCCAAGCAGCAGCGCTGAACGGGCGAAACGAAGAGGTAGCCCGTGCAATGGTAGAGATCGACAAAGAGTATCCCGGGCTGAAAGGCAAGGGGACCGTCCTCTCGCTCGGGGCAGAACGGGCCAAAGAGCTCGGATATGCCGATCAGGTGGTGTCGGGCAAAGCAGAATTGCTTTCGTACCTGGGTGTTCAGGCGGACAGCCTGCAGACCATCGAGCCTACAGTGGGAGAGCGTGTCGCCCGTGTCGTTACAAGTCCGGTCGTCATGAGTCTGCTGCTGATTGTCGGCCTGGTCGGAATCGTCGTTGAATTGTTTGCGCCAGGCTTTGGTGTGGCGGGGACGATATCGCTGTGTGCCTTTGGCCTGTACTTCTTCGGGCATTACGTGGCAGGTTTTGCCACCTGGCTGCACATCGCCCTGTTCGTCCTCGGTATTTTGCTGATGATCATGGAAATCTTTTTGCCGGGCGGAATTGTGGGAGCCATTGGTTTTATCAGTATCGTCACCGGTTTGATCATGGCGGCTTACGACACGCAGCAAGGGCTTGCGTCTTTGGGTATTGCCGTTCTGGTCACGGTTATCGTCATGCTCATTCTCATCAAGAAGTATGGGATAAAAGGCCTTTTCAGCAAGTTTATCCTAGGTGAGGTTCAGCGAAACGAAGCGGGATACGTCGCCCCGAAAGACCAGCGCGATTTGTTGAACAAAAACGGTGTGGCACTGACGCCGCTTCGTCCGGCCGGTGTCGTGAAGATTGATGGCAAGCGGATTGACGCAGTCAGCGCAGGCGGATTTATCGCCGCTGGTTCGCAAATAGTCGTGAGCCAAGTTGAGGGAACTCGGGTAGTCGTTCAGGAAATCGATCAAAAGGAGTAGATTGTACATGTTGGAAAGCGGATTAATTCCTCTTATTTTTATGGTGGCAGTGGCAATTGTTGTCCTGTCCATCTTCTTCTCGTTCGTCCCGGTCATGCTCTGGATATCTGCATTGGCGTCCGGCGTTCGGATCGGGATCATTACACTGGTGGCTATGCGCCTGCGCCGGGTTATCCCGTCGCGGATCGTCAATCCGTTGATCAAGGCAAGAAAAGCAGGGCTTGAGCTGGACACCAATCAACTGGAGAGTCACTATCTCGCCGGCGGTAACGTAGACCGCGTTGTTGATGCCCTGGTTGCCGCGCAGCGTGCGGATATTCCGCTTGGCTTCGAGCGTGCGGCCGCGATTGACCTGGCTGGCCGCGACGTGCTTCAAGCGGTCCAAATGAGCGTCAATCCGAAGGTAATCGAAACGCCAATCGTAGCTGCGATGGCCAAGAACGGTATTGAAGTAAAAGCGAAAGCAAAGGTAACCGTGCGTGCCAATATCGACCGACTCGTCGGGGGTGCAGGCGAAGAGACGATCATTGCCCGTGTAGGAGAAGGAATTGTGACGACAATCGGTTCTTCCGAGGCGCATAAAGACGTGCTGGAGAATCCGGACAGAATTTCCCAAACGGTATTGAACAAAGGGTTGGACGCTGGTACCGCTTTTGAAATCCTGTCCATCGACATTGCAGATGTAGATGTAGGGAAAAACATCGGGGCACAGCTTCAGACCGATCAGGCAGAGGCGGACAAACGCATTGCCCAGGCAAAAGCCGAAGAGCGCCGCGCGATGGCTGTCGCAACCGAACAGGAAATGAAAGCCCGCGTAGAAGAGATGAAAGCAAAAGTAGTGGAAGCGGAGGCGCAAGTGCCACTCGCTTTGTCCGAGGCTTTGAAAAGCGGCAAAATGGGCGTAATGGATTACTACAACCTGCAAAATATTTCAGCGGATACCCAGATGCGTCAATCATTCGGTCATGCGGGTGAAAAACAGAAACCGATTACCCCGCCGGATGACAAGAAGTAGAGGCCGGGATCATGGACGATCTCCTGGAGCTCTTATTTGATCTGCTGGGTTGGGCAATTCCGCTGATCGGCAAGTTCTGGTTTGTCATACTGGGCTACTTGGGCTATAAGCTGTTAGGTCTGAAAGGAAATAAAAAGCCGAATCAAAAACCCGCTCCCCGCCCGGTGCTTACACCAGCGGATGGCGGCGGATGGCCGTGGGAGCAAGAGCAGGAAGAAAGGCGGACCGTCACATCGCTTGAGCCTCGACCTGAAGCGGCACCTGCTATGGAAAGCAGCGTACAGACTGAGGGGTGGCAAGAGTCGGAGCATTTGGTGACGCTGGAAACCGCTGCTGAGGCAGAACGTCCGCTGGAGAGAAAAGAGTCTGCAAGCGCTCCTGCAGTTTCGCGTGAGGAAGAGCAGCACGATACGTTCGATCCTCGGGAAGGGATGAAGTGGGCGATGATTTATGGCCCACCTCGAGCGCGCACTCCCCATCTTCCAGCGAGAAGAAGGTTGTAAACCTATTTTGGCCGCAGGGGCTGTCCTGTAAAGCAGAAGAGACTGCATGCAGGGCAGCTCTTCTTTTTTCCATAGAAGGCTTCCCTTTGGTAGATTTCGCTGTCGAAAGATATCGAATAACACTACTTGTGTCGATTGCATCCATCTCCTATTCTTAAAGAAGGAAAAGAATTACAATATTTAGAAAAGATAAGGGGTAGAAAAGGATGAATCCACAGGCATTGGAAGGGATGAGCCGATTTCGACAGAAAGTGATTCGGCTGGTGATTTATGAAAAAAAATCCATCTACGAGACAGCAATCGCCTGCGGTTGTACGGCTGAAAAAGTAAAGCGTGTACTGAAAAAGTGGAAAGCGGCCTCGCGATCCTCGAAGGGTTCCAAACAACCCGTTCATCAAGGATGATAGAACTAGCCTGCTCCTCCTCGCATGGAGTGACGGGCTTTTTTTATTTTGGCTGCCTTTGGGTCCTCTCGCCTATCGTTTCGTTTGTGACATGAAGTTTTCTGCATGTTCCTCCGGCTATGCCGCATACGGTTATAAGAGAAGAATTGCGGGCACGATGCTGTCTTGTCTTTGACGATTTTCTTTCTCCATACTCCATAGATGCGTCAGCGAAAGGGGGGGCTTACTCATGAGGCGATGGAGCCGCCGGTTGCGTAATCTGGCAGTAGGAGTGCTGGATTTGCCGCAGGATGTGGTTCTCGAAGTCCCGCGCATCACCATGATTGGTCATTTGCAGATGTATATTGAAAACCACCGCGGAGTTCTCCACTTCAGTGAGAAGGAGCTCCGTTTACTGTTAACCAACGGTCAACTGATTGTGACGGGAGAGCAACTGGTCATCCGCGCCATTTTACCCGAAGAAGTGCTATTGGAAGGCAGGATCGGCGGGGTGAAATTTCTCGAGAAAACGTAAGTCGGACTCGCAGGAAGGATGGGGGGCCACCGATGAGCCAGTGGTCTGCCATTCCCGGCGGGGATGAGGGTGAATACGCGAGGAAAGTGGGGACTAGCATGCGCAATGGACTGCAGGAATGGATGAACGGACATATCACGATTACGGTCCGTGGCAAACGTTTTGAAAGGTTCCTCAACATGGCAGTGCGACAGGGAATACAGGTATGGAACATTCGCAGGGTCGGTACAGAGGTCAGCAGTTGTGATATCCTGCTTCAGGATTACTTTCGCTTGCGGCCGCTTTTAAAGGAGACGGGCTGCCGGGTGCATGTGCAAAAGCGGGAGGGATTTCCGTTTTGGCTGTTTCGTTTGCGGAAAAAAGCGGGTTTTATCACGGGTGTCGCTTTGTTTTTCTTCGGATTGTACATGCTCTCCTCATTCGTTTGGCAAATAGAGGTAGTGGGGACCAAAAAGCTCCATCCGGAAATGGTGGCCAAGGCAGCAGAACAAGTAGGGATTAAAGAAGGGGTATGGAAGGCCAAACTAAAAGAACCGCAGGAAATACGGCGGGAGATGATGAAGCTGATTCCGCAAGCCTCCTGGATATGGGTGAACATCCAGGGAACGAAGGCGATCATCCAGGTGGTCGAGAAGGAGGAACAGGAGTTGCCTGATCCGATCGGGCCACGCCATCTGGTGGCAAAGAAGCGGGCGGTCATTTCCACCATTTTGCCAGAGGCAGGCAAGAAAGCGGTGACGGTCAATCAGGTTGTCAATAAAGGACAAATCCTCATTTCAGGGATCATCGGGAATGATCAACGGCAAAAGGCAGTGGCAGCCAAAGGGACTGTAAAAGGAGAAGTCTGGTATATCAGCAACGTCTCCGTTCCGCTAACCCGTTCCCAATACCGCTACACGGGGGAAAAGCAAGAACACCAGTACTTGCTGGTCGGGCCATACGCGCTGCAGATTTGGCCGTGGCAAATCGAGCCATTTGCAAAAGCGGAGTCCTCCGAAGAAAGATATTCGCCTTCGATAGCCGGGTTCTCGATTCCCATCGGCTGGAAGACCGTTACGCATGCGGAGGTAGAGCCGGTCGCGCAGGAGCTCAGCCAAGAGGAGGCAATCGCTTTGGCCCAACAGATCGCACGCGAGGATATCTTGCAAAAAGCGGGAGCGGATGCGGCCATTCGAGACGAAAAAGTTTTGCACGTCAAGAGAGAGAATGGTAAAGTTTACTTGAGCATTCATTTTTCTGTCATCGAAGATATTGCTGAGGAACAGCCGATTGTGGCCTCGCCGCCCTCGCCTGATCCAGCTCCCTAACATATGATTACTGCTGCAAGGAGATGGAAGCCTGTTGCACGTACAAGAAGAGGTAAAAATCCCGTTTGCTGATGCATCTGAAGCACTACTGTTGTTTGGACCCCACGATGCGTATCTAAAAATCATTGAAGAAAAAACAACTGCAAAAATCATTTCCCGAAGTGGTGAGGTCCTCATCGCTGGTGACAAGGCAGAGGTGGATAAGCTGTCTCGCTTGTTTTCCGTTTTGCTTCAGCTGATCCGCAGAGGCATCCCCCTTTCTGAGCGTGACGTATCGTACGCGCTGCAATTTCTCGAAAATGGAGAGGTTGAACAGCTGCTCCATGTCTACGAGGAGGAAGTGGCTCGGACGCAGAAAGGAAAACTGATTCGCGCCAAGACACTGGGACAGCGCCATTATTTATCCGAAATGAAACGGCATGATATCGTGTTTGGCATCGGACCGGCGGGTACCGGAAAAACGTATCTGGCGGTTGTGATGGCAGTCAGCGCTCTTAAAAATGGACGAGTCAAACGGATCGTCCTGACACGGCCTGCGGTAGAAGCAGGGGAAAGTCTCGGTTTTTTGCCTGGCGACCTGCAGGAAAAGGTAGATCCTTATCTGCGTCCGCTGTACGATGCACTGTACGACATGCTGGGTGTAGAGCAGGTGGCAAAAATGATGGAGCGGGGACTGATCGAGGTGGCGCCTCTTGCGTATATGCGCGGCCGCACGCTGGAGGACAGCTTTGTCATTCTCGATGAGGCCCAGAACACCACTCCGGAGCAGATGAAAATGTTTTTGACCCGTCTTGGATTCGGCTCCAAGATGGTGATTACGGGTGACGTGACACAGATCGACCTGCCGAAGGGCAAAAAGTCCGGATTGCGAGAGGCTGAGCGGATTCTCGGCCCTATCCCGGACGTCGCCTTTATCCGCTTCCAGGAGACGGATGTCGTACGTCACAGCCTGGTTCAAAAAATTATCGAGGCGTACGCCAAAGACGAAGTAGAACACAGCACCAGGTAAAGGAGACAAGCATTCGTGTTATCTGTAGAAGTCCTTCACGAAGAAATCGAACCGATTGGCGAGCAGCTCGAAGCCCTTATCGTCCGCTGTCTGCAGGAAGCAGCAGAGCGGGAAGAAGTCAGCGGAGAAGTGGTCGTCACATTGGTTAACAATGAACGCATACACGAGCTGAACCGCGAGTACAGGAATGTCGATCGTCCAACAGATGTTCTGTCTTTCGCCATGAACGAGGCGGGAGAAGGCGAAATGGACATTTTTATCGACGAAGAAGAGCTTGACCAATTTCCCAACATGCTTGGCGACATCATTATTTCGTTGCCAAAGGCTGAGGAGCAAGCCCGGGATTACGGTCATTCACTGGAGCGGGAGCTGGGCTTTTTGGCCGTCCATGGCTTTCTCCATCTCCTCGGGTATGACCATCAAACCGAGCAGGAAGAAAAAGAAATGTTTTCCCGTCAAGAGGAAGTACTGCAGAAAATTGGCTTGACGAGGTAGGCGATATACCTTGCGTGCATGGAGCAGCTTTATTCGCAGCTTTTCGTACGCCTTTGCAGGAATTGCCCATACCGTGAAGACTCAGCGAAACATGCGCATTCACGTCGCAGCAGCCATCGTGGCGCTGGTGATGGCGTGGTGGTTGGAGATTTCCCGCAACGATGTTTTGCTGGTCTTTTTTTCTATCGCGCTCGTCTTTTCATTAGAGCTGATGAACACGGCAATCGAGGCAACAGTGGATCTCGCTTCACCCGAGAGACACGAAAAGGCAAAAGCAGCCAAGGATGCGGCTGCCGGATCTGTACTGGTTGCGGCCGTATTGTCTGTCATCGTCGGATTGTACGTCTTTGGTCCTCCTATCCTACAAAAATTGTCCGCATGGCTACCAGCGTGAAAGGAGCATGACTGCAGTGTGGCAACGAGTATTCGCTGGCTTCATGGTATTGCTTCCGTTGTTTGTAACCGTCTACTTGTTGCAGTTGGTTTTTTTCATGGTGGATCGCGCTGTCGGGGGATGGCTGACAGAACTGATGCTGACAACCGGACTGGCCTCCAGGCAGGGGGAGCTCGTCTGGTTTCTTGGCGTCCCTTTTCATGGCCACATCCCGGTCATCGGGGTTTTGCTGCTGCTATTGATCCTGCTATTGATCGGGGGGATTGCCCGTACACCGGTCGGAAGGCATGTCTTTTCCATGGTGGAGCGGCTGTTCGGGTTCATTCCGGTCGCACGAGGCGTGTATTCTACGGTTCAGCAGGTGTCCCAAGCGCTGGTGCATGAACGCTCCAGCTTCAAGCAGGTGGTGCTGGTGGAATATCCGCGTAAGGGAGTGTACACGGTCGGATTTTTAACAGGAGAGTCGCAGGGCGGGGCCTTGGAGTTTACGGGCAAGGAATACGTAAACGTGTTTTTGCCCAAATCGCCCAATCCGACCAATGGCTGGCTTGCCCTGGTTCCGCGAAGTGAGGTAACATTTCTGGACATGTCGATCGAAGATGGGTTAAAATTTGTCATCTCGGGCGGTGTTGTTCCGCCAAAAGAGCGGCTTAGCGAGCCCACCGCATTGATTCAACCAGAGGAGTCGTAAAACGGTGCAAGAAGTATGTGTTTGAAGTCGAAAATAAGAAAAACGCCTCAGCGTTTTTCACAGAACAGAGAGTGATGAATATGGATAAACAAGCGCTTTTGGCGCAGGCAAAAGAAGCTAGACAACGGGCCTATGTACCTTATTCCAAGTTTCCTGTGGGCGCAGCGCTCCTGGCGGAAAGCGGCAAGGTATATCTCGGCTGCAACATTGAAAACGCGGCGTTTCCCCTCTGCAACTGTGCGGAGAGAACAGCTTTGTTCAAGGCTTTTTCCGAGGGAGACAAACAATACAAGGCGATTGCCGTCGTAGCCGATACGCCGGATCCCGTCTCGCCGTGCGGTGCCTGCCGCCAGGTCATGGCCGAATTATGCCCGCCTGACATGCCTGTCATTCTGTCCAATCTGAATGGAGATGTCTTGGAGACAACCGTATCAGCCCTGCTGCCAGGGGCGTTCACCAAGGAGGATTTACGTGGATAACCGCAAGACCAAATCATCGTTCAAATCGGGGTTTGTCTCGATCGTGGGCAGACCAAACGTCGGCAAGTCAACCTTGCTCAATCACATTGTTGGCCAAAAAATTGCCATCATGTCAAACAAGCCGCAAACGACGCGCAATAAAATTACGGCCGTATATACGACAGAAGAAGGCCAAGTCATCTTCCTGGATACCCCGGGCATTCACAAGCCGAAATCAAAGCTGGGCGACTACATGGTCTCGGTGGCGGAAAACACCTTGAATGAAGTCGACCTGGTGCTCTTTGTGATTGACGCGACAGAAAAACGCGGGGCGGGCGACGAGTACATTATCGATCGCCTCAAACAGGTGAAGACACCGGTTTTTTTAGTCATCAACAAAATTGACAAGGTCCATCCGGAAGCCCTGCTGCCGATTATTGACGAGTACCGGCAGTTGTACGAGTTCAAAGCGATCATTCCGATCTCCGCAATGGAGGGGAATAATACGGGATCTCTCGTACAGGCCATCTTTGATGAAATGGAAGAGGGACCGATGTTTTACCCGGCCGACCAGGTGACGGACCATCCTGAGCGATTCGTCATGGCTGAATTGATTCGCGAAAAAGTGCTCCATCTGACGCGCGAAGAGATTCCCCATTCGATTGCCGTCACGATCGAAGAAGTGAAGCGGGGAGAAAACGGCAAAACGCTGTATATCTATGCAGCAATCTATGTAGAGCGCGATTCGCAGAAGGGCATTTTGATCGGCGAAAAAGGCAAGATGCTCAAGGAAATCGGCAAACGCGCACGGGTGGATATCGAGCGGCTGCTGGGTGACAAGGTGTTTTTGGAATTGTGGATCAAGGTCAAAAAGGATTGGCGCAACCAGGAAAGAATGCTGCGAAACTTTGGCTTCTACAACGAGGAATAAGACGTTTTTGCTTGCGGCAAGCGGCTTGGCGATCGAAGGTAATTTTTCCAAGGCATAGAATAACGGGCACAGGTGAATCTAAGTAAGGAAGTGGATTTAGCCGAAAACAGAAAGGATGTTGCTCCATGCTCAACGAGTTTTCTTGGAGTTATTTCGCTTCAACCGGTGATATCCATGCTTATCTCCTCTACAGAGAGCACCTTCAAACGTCAGGAGCCAGTGAGGAGGCCCCGTTTGATCTCGCCCAGGATGAATTGGGTGACACACACGCATGCTTGTAAAATGGGAAGGTATCGTCATCCGAAGCGTGGACTATGGCGAGTCCAGCAAAGTGGTGACCCTGTTTACCCGGGAGCGCGGCAAGGTAGCGATCATGGCTCGAGGCGCCAAGAAGGCCAAGAGCCGGTTGAGCGCCGTCTCCCAGCTCTTTACCCACGGATACTATCTCTGTAAAACGGGACCCGGAAGCGGTATGGCCGATCTCTCGCAGGGAGAGATCGTTGACTCGTTTCGGGATCTGCGGCAGGATTTGATGTCTACGGCTTATGCCGCTTACATAGCAGAACTGTTGGACCGGCTGACAGAAGACGGAGAAGGAAATCCTTTTTTGTTTCAGTTGTTGCACCAGCTCTTTCGCCACCTCGACGAAGGACGGGACCCGGAGATTCTTTGCCGCATATTCGAAACCAAAATGCTTCAGGTAGCCGGAATCACTCCACGCTTGACAGCTTGCGCCAACTGCGGCGAGCAGCGTGAGCCTTATGTCATCAGCGTCTCGCAGGGAGGCTTGCTGTGCCCTGCTTGTGCAGCCGGCGATGCCTATGCGATTGCTGTGACTCCGTCGGTCTGGAAGCTGCTCAGGCTGTTCCAGGTTTTTGATCTGGAGCGTCTGGGGGACATCGAGGTAAAGCCGACGACCAGAAGCCAGCTCAAGCATGTGCTCAGAAGCTTCATGGATGAGCACCTTGATTTGCGGCTCAAGAGCAGAGCCTTCCTGGATCAGATGGAACGAATGCCGCTCGCCGGGAGCGATTGACATTCCGAACACTTTTCGCTATCATAAAAACCAATTCAAATACGTTGCGGTGAAAGAAAGGAGTAGTCGGCCGCTGGTTTTTTCGGATGGACCTGCAAAAGGGATGTGCGGGTGGTCTGACAAAGCGAACCGGGGAGGGTGAAAGCCCGGTAACCAAGCTGACGAAGGGCATTCTGGAGCAACGCTTTTTTCGGAAAGAGGACGATGCGTTCGGCGTGTCGTCAAGTAGGGTGGAACCGCGGGAGATCCTCTCGTCCCTACACTGTTGGGCAACAGTGTAGGCGGCGGGAGGTTTTTTATTTTGTCCCTACAGGCTGGCCCGAAAAAAACAGGGAGGTACAAGTCCATGAGCATGACGTTTCAAGACATCATTTTGACACTGCAGAATTATTGGGCAAAGCAAAACTGCCTGGTCGTTCAACCGTATGATGTGGAAAAAGGGGCGGGCACACTGAATCCGATGACATTCCTGCGCTCGATCGGCCCGGAGCCGTGGAATGTGGCGTACGTAGAGCCATCCCGTCGCCCGGCTGACGGCCGCTACGGGGAAAACCCGAACCGCTTGTACCAGCATCATCAATTTCAAGTGATTATGAAGCCGTCTCCGGACAACATTCAGGAGCTGTATCTGGAGAGCCTTCGCCAGTTGGGAATCAACCCGCTCGAGCACGACATCCGCTTTGTCGAGGACAACTGGGAGCACCCGGGTCTCGGTGCGTGGGGACTGGGCTGGGAAGTGTGGCTGGACGGTATGGAGATTACCCAGTTCACGTACTTCCAGCAAGTAGGCGGACTGGAGTGCAAGCCAGTCGCAGTCGAGCTTACGTACGGCCTGGAGCGACTTGCCTCCTACATCCAGGAGAAGGAGAACGTCTTTGACCTGGAATGGGTGAACGGCGTTACCTACGGTGACGTGTTCCTGCAGCCGGAGTATGAGCATTCCAAATACACGTTCGAGCTGTCTGACGTGGACATGCTGTTCAACCTGTACAATACGTACGAAGCCGAAGCCAAACGGTTGATGAAAGAACATCTTGTATTCCCTGCGTATGACTACGTGCTGAAATGCTCCCACACCTTTAACCTGCTCGATGCCAGAGGCGCCATCAGCGTGACGGAGAGAACCGGTTACATTGCCAGGGTGCGCAATTTGTCCCGTGAAGTAGCCCAGACCTACCTGGCTGAGCGCGAGCGCCTCGGTTTCCCTATGCTGAAACACGCGGCTGACAGCAAGGAAGGAGTGAGCACAAATGAGTAAACGAGATTTTCTTTTGGAGATTGGTACGGAAGAGATGCCTGCCCGCTTTATTGCCGGAGCAGCGGCGCAATTGCGCGAAAAAGTCGAGAATTGGCTGGAGGGCCAGCGCATCCCATACGACAAGATCGATTCTTATGAAACGCCTCGCCGCCTCGCTTTGTTGATCCACGGCCTTGCAGAAAAGCAGCCGGATAAAGACGAGGAAGCAAAAGGGCCGGCAAAAAAGATCGCTGTAGATGAAGCGGGCAACTGGACCAAAGCGGCACAGGGCTTCGCACGCAGCAACGGTGTCGATACAGAGCAGCTGTACTTCAAGGAAGTAAACGGTGCAGAGTACGTCCATGCACGGAGATTGGAAGCAGGAAAAGAAACGGTCAGCCTGCTGCCAGCGCTTGCGGATGTCATTACGTCCATGAACTTTCCAAAGAACATGCGCTGGGGTGCCCATGACCTGAAGTTCGTTCGGCCGATCCGCTGGCTCGTTGCCCTTTTTGGTGCAGAGCTGGTTGAGATGGAAATTGCCGGCGTAAAGACAGGCAATGTGACCCGTGGCCATCGTTTCCTGGGCAGCCAGGCAGTGAGCCTGCAAGCGCCTGCCGAATATGCGAGCCGATTGGCGGAGGAGCATGTCATTGTCAGTGCAGAAGAGCGCCGCTCTCTGATCGTCGAACAAATCCGCCGTTTGGAAAAAGAAAACGGCTGGCGGATTCCGATGGACGAAGGACTGCTGGACGAGGTTGTGCATCTCGTCGAATATCCGACAGCTCTGTTCGGTACCTTTGAACGGGATTTTCTCTCTATACCGCGCGAGGTATTGGTTACATCCATGCGGGAGCATCAGCGCTATTTCCCGGTGGAGGATGCCAGCGGCCAGCTGCTGAATCACTTTGTTACGGTTCGCAATGGCGACAGCCATGCGCTGGAGAATGTGGCCAAAGGAAATGAAAAAGTTCTCCGGGCCCGTCTGTCCGATGCGCGCTTCTTTTACGAGGAAGACCAGAAGCTCTCGATTGACAGTTGTCTGAAGCGTTTGGAGACGATTGTTTTCCATGAAGAGCTGGGGACCATCGGCGACAAAGTGCGCCGCGTCCGCAAGACAGCAGCCCTGATCGCTGAAAAGCTGGGCATCACCGCAGAGGAAGCTCGCCAGGTGGACCGTATCGCCGAGATTGCCAAGTTTGACCTCGTCACCAATATGGTCGGCGAATTCCCTGAACTGCAAGGCGTGATGGGTGAGGATTACGCCCGCAAGGCTGGCGAAAGCGAAACGGTAGCGCACGGTGTGTTTGAGCACTATCTCCCGCGTTTCTCCGGAGACCAGCTGCCCGTGTCCGCACCCGGAGCGATTGCGAGTATTGCCGACAAGCTGGATACGATCGTCGGCTGCTTCTCGATCGGCATTGTCCCGACCGGTTCCCAAGACCCGTACGGATTGCGCCGGATGGCTGCCGGTATCGTGGCCATTCTGCTTGATCGGAACTGGACCCTCTCACTCGATGAGCTGTGGGATGCTGCGCTTTCTTCGTACAACGAACAAGGCGTGTCCAAACGCACGAGTGATGAAGTGAAACAGGACCTCAAGGACTTCTTCGCACTGCGCCTGAAAAATGTACTGCAGGAAGAAGGCGTCCGTTACGACGTGATCGATGCTGTTCTGTCCGCAGATTTGAATGTGCTGCCTGTACTTTTGCAAAAAGCAAAAGCACTGATGAACGCCGTGCAGTCCGAAGCGTTCAAGTTTACCGTGGAGCAGTTTAACCGCGTAAACAATCTGGCCCAAAAGGCAGAAGCGGACGCGGTTTCCGAGAGCCTATTTGCAGAAGACGTAGAACGGGCTCTGCATCAAACGTACGTGTCCGTAGCTCAGGAAGTAAGCGGGCTGGATGATCAAAAGCGCGTACTGGAGACACTGTCTACTCTCCGTGAACCGATTCAGGCATTTTTTGACAAGGTGATGGTCATGGCGGAAGATCAGGCGGTTCGCCAAAACCGTTTGGGCCTGTTGCTGCGCCTGTCCCGCCTGATTTACGGGTACGCTGATTTCTCCAAGCTTGTGTTTGCCTGATTATAACCATACAGATTCGCCTCCGCCAGCACTCGCGGGGGCGACCTTTTTTCCCTTGGAAAGAAGGAATATCTCGTCGAATAGAGTAATACTAGGGGTAGTAACCAGACAGAACCGGGGTGATTGGTCATCGAGCTTACCAAACGACAAGAGCACATCATACAGATCGTGAAGGATGAGGGGCCGATTACCGGTGAGCAGATCGCGGAGCGGCTGAATCTGACCCGGGCTACTCTTCGCCCAGACTTATCCATCCTAACGATGTCAGGTTATTTAGAAGCCAGACCTCGCGTCGGTTATTTTTATGCGGGCAGACCGGCTGGCTCGATCATTAGTGAACGGCTTCACAAGCTTCTCGTCAAAGACTACAAGGCGATGCCCATCGTCGTATCTGAATCGGCTTCTGCCTACGATGCAATCGTGACCCTTTTTCTGGAGGACGTAGGCACTCTTTTTGTGGTCAACCAAAAAGGCTTCCTGGCCGGTGTACTCTCGCGCAAGGACCTGCTTCGAGCCTCGCTCGGAAACAAGACCCTTGAGGATGTGCCCGTCGGGATCATCATGACCAGGATGCCCAATATTGTCACCTGCGGGCCTGAAGAGACGCTTTACGCGGCGGCGAAGAAACTGATCGACTTCCAAATCGACTCGCTGCCAGTAGTTCGTCCCGGACAGGGAGAGGACAGCAAGCATTGGGAGCTATTGGGAAGAGTGACGAAAACGACGATTGCCAAGGCATTTGTCGAATTGGGCAGCGAGCCGAAAGTGTAGGAGGAGAAGCGATACAATGGATCAAAGAGGACAGCTTATTTATGTGGTTTCAGACTCTATCGGCGAAACGGCGGAACTGGTCGTGCGCGCAGTAGCCAGCCAGTTTGACCGCTTTTCCATCGATGTACACAAGTATCCATACATAGAGGACAAAGAATCAATCGATGAAATTATCGCCTCTGCAAAAGAGATGAATGCGATGGTCGTGTTTACCCTCGTCGTGCCAGAGCTGAAAACGTATATCGTCGAGCAGGCGCAAAAGCACGGCATCCGTACGATTGATGTAATGGGACCGCTGCTGACAACGCTGCAGGAGATGCTGCATGAACCGCCTACCGGAAAACCGGGTTTGGTCAGGCGGCTGGACGAAGAGTATTTCCGCAAGGTGGACGCTATCGAGTTCGCGGTCAAATACGATGACGGCCGCGATCCCCGCGGGCTGCTGCGTGCGGATGTCGTGCTGATCGGGGTGTCCCGTACGTCCAAGACACCGCTCTCGATGTATTTGGCGAACAAGCGCTTGAAGGTGGCAAATGTGCCGTTGGTTCCAGAAGTGGAACCGCCGGAAGAGCTGTTTCAGCTCCCGCCCGAACGCTGCATCGGACTTACCATCAATCCCGAGCAGTTGAACGGCATCCGCACGGAGAGGCTGAAGGCTCTCGGTCTTACCGCACAGGCCAATTACGCCAACCTGGACAGAATCAACGAAGAACTGGCGTATTCGCAGAAAATCATTCAACGTGTCGGCTGCCCTGTCATCGATGTCTCCAACAAAGCGGTAGAGGAAACAGCCAATATCATTTTGGAAATCATCCGCAAGAATAATCTTCGAAAAGAACATAGGTCTTAAGAAGGGTTTTGACGTTTTTTGTAGAATAAAAGAGAATTGCCTCCTTTTCAAAGGAGCGCTCGGAAGGCGTTTACCGCCTGCGAAAATGTGGAAAAGTAGAAAAGAAGAAAAGAGTAGCGTTTTCAAGAAGGAAAATGACGAATTTTGACGAACTAAATAACCTCATTGCGTAATTTATAAAAAAGGTGGAAAGACATGGCTGGTCCCAATTCAGCTGATTTTGTGAACCAAGTCCGTGCCGCTGTTGACATCGTAGATGTAGTAGGAGAGTATGTACAGCTGCGAAAAAGCGGTCGCGCTTTTCTAGGCTTGTGTCCGTTCCACTCGGAAAAGACACCCTCCTTTAATGTCAATGCGGAGCGACAATTTTTTCATTGCTTTGGTTGTGGGGCAGGCGGAGATGTCTTTTCCTTTTTAATGAAGCTGGAGCAATTGACATTTCCCGAAGCCGTCCACAGGCTTGCTGAACGTGCCGGGATCGCGGTGCCCCAGGCGCAAGAGGAGGAAGAAGCGGCTCCGGAAAAAAAGGCCAAGCAGATTATGCTCGAGGCCCATCAGCTCGTAGCTAAGCTCTACCATTACGTCCTTACGGAAACGCCGTATGGCCATGAGGCGATGAAGTATTTGCAAAAGCGGGGAATATCACGGCAGACGATCGATGAATACGGGATCGGTTTTGCCCCGGACTCTTGGAACTTCGTCACTTCATTTTTGCAAAATCGACGTTTCTCGTTGGACCTGATGGTTGAAGCAGGGGTGCTTGCAAAAAGTGAAGCCGGCAAGATTTTCGACCGGTTTCGCGGGCGCGTTATTTTTCCGATCCACGATTCACAGGGAAAAGTAATCGCTTTTGGTGGGAGAGCATTGGACCCATCAGCGCCTGCCAAGTACCTAAACAGTCCGGAAAGTCCACTCTTCAGCAAGAGTACAACACTATTCAACCTTCATCGCGCTCGCCCATATATCCGGAAGCGAAAACAAGCGTTGCTCTTCGAAGGATATGTGGATGTGATTTCAGTATGGCAAGCAGGCTTTCCCCAAGGGATTGCTACTTTGGGAACGGCTTTGACCGAGCAGCAGGCGAGAATGATCCGGCGCAATGCTGAGTCGGTTGTGCTTCTCTTTGATGGAGACGCTGCCGGTCAAGAGGCGACTGCGAAAGCGATCAACATTCTGCAGGAAGCGGGGGTCGTTGTCCGCATCGCTCCCTTGCCGCCCGGTACAGATCCTGACGATTACATTCGACAGCACGGAGCAGAAGCATTTTCTCAGCAGGTATTACTTCAGGCGATGCCTGTCACGGCTTTTCGTCTGAAACATTTGCGTGACAAGCACGTAATACAGGATGAGACCGATCAGAAGCAATTCATCGAAAAGGCGATTGAACTCGTAAACGAGCTGGACAGTCCGGTTGAACGGGACTTGTATTTGCGGCAATTGGCGGAAGAACACTCCCTGACCCTTGAAGCGATCAAGTGGGAGTCACGAAGGCTTTACAAACAGCAAAAAAGTGACAGACAAAGGGATAAAGTAACGCCAGCATGGAATAATAGTATAAATAATGGCAAAGTTACGCTCGCAAAAACACTGCCCCCCGCTTACCATACAGCCGAACGCATGCTGCTGGGCTATATGATGCGCAATCGGCATATCGCGGATCGGGTTCAGGCTGAGTGTACCGGTTCGTTCCAAGTAGATGAACACGATGCATTGGCAGCCTATTTATACGCATATTTCGCAGAAGGACATCAGGAAGATCCTGGACAGTTTATACATTACCTGCAAGACGAACCGTTAAAGCAATTAGCCTCGGGATTGGCCATGATGGAGTGCAGAGACGACGTATCTGATCAAGAGATCGGGGACTACATCAAGCAAGTAAATCACTACCCGAAGCGCACCGAGCTGGAGCAGCTGCGTGAAGAACTACGAACTCTTCACATGAAGGCATCTGCAGCGGACAGCGAGGAAGCGCGTAGAGAACTGGAAATTCAAGCTGCCGTCGTAGGGATGAAGATTCTTGAATTGGAAAATGCTTTAAAAGAAGGGTAGCATCAGATCATTCCCGGGGAAGGAGGGATAGTAGATGAACAAACAAAACATCACTTCAGACATGGAAGCAGCGTCCATTGAACAAGTGAAGGAACAACTGGTCGAATTAGGCAAGAAACGCGGTGCGCTGTCGTATAAAGAAATCATTGATCGCATTTCGGGATTTGAGCAGGATTCCGACCAGATGGATGAGTTCTTTGAATATCTGGGCGATCAAGGAATCGAGGTCAACAATGACAGCGAGGACGACGAAGAAGTGGACGATATGATCATGAAGGATGAGGAAAACGAGGAGTTCGAATTCGACGATCTCTCCGTGCCGCCCGGTATCAAGATCAACGACCCTGTGCGAATGTATTTGAAGGAAATTGGCCGTGTTCCTCTACTCTCCGCTGAAGAGGAGATTAAGCTGGCAAATCGCATTGAACAGGGTGATGAAGAAGCAAAACGTCGTCTGGCTGAGGCCAACCTGCGTCTGGTGGTATCCATTGCCAAGCGTTATGTTGGAAGAGGCATGCTGTTCCTCGACTTGATCCAGGAAGGCAACATGGGCTTGATCAAAGCCGTGGAAAAGTTTGATTATCGAAAAGGCTTCAAGTTCAGTACGTATGCGACCTGGTGGATTCGTCAAGCGATTACCCGCGCTATTGCCGATCAGGCAAGAACCATTCGCATTCCGGTGCACATGGTAGAAACGATCAACAAACTGATTCGCGTTTCCCGCCAGTTGCTGCAGGAGCTGGGACGTGAGCCAATGCCGGAAGAAATCGCGGAAAAAATGGATTTGACGCCTGAAAAGGTACGTGAAATCATGAAAATTGCTCAGGAGCCGGTATCGTTGGAAACACCGATTGGTGAGGAAGACGATTCCCATTTGGGTGATTTTATCGAAGATCAGGACGCGCTGGAGCCTTCCGATGCAGCTGCCTATGAGCTGTTGAAAGAGCAGCTTGAGGATGTATTGGATACGCTGACGGATCGGGAAGAAAACGTACTGCGCCTGCGCTTTGGTCTTGATGACGGGCGTACGCGGACACTGGAAGAAGTAGGGAAAGTGTTCGGCGTTACGCGTGAGCGCATCAGACAAATTGAGGCAAAGGCACTTCGCAAACTTCGTCATCCGAGTCGCAGCAAACGCTTAAAAGATTTTCTGGAATAACCGATATAGGAAATATGTGGCCTACGTTAGCCTGCGTAGGCTTTTCTTTTTCCGATCTCAGGCCAACCCGTCAAGACAAAGGAGGGTCTCGCGTTGGACGACCAGCGCAAGCGTGTCATCATTTCCGAAATCGAAAACTGGCGGCGCAATCATTTGCTGCCCGAACATTACTGCATTTTCTTGTTAAATTTGTATACGGAAGGAGACAGGCCGCAATCGTCAGAGATGGCAAGAAAGGGCAGCGGCGGAAGTATTGCCTCTGGCTATGGGCAAGTTGCAGCGACGTCACAGGGAGCTGTAGCAAGAGGGACGAAAGCAACGGCCCCGTATGTATCAGGAAGTGCTGCTCCCATATCAGGTAAAATGATTCTGTCCTGGCTGATTGGCGCTTTTTTGATCGCTGGGATCATCTTACTTGCTTTTCATTTTAACCGTTTTACCCCCCTAATGCAAATTGCCATCTTTGCCTGTTTCTCGTTAATTTGCTATATACTGGCATTCGCTTTTAGGAAATCATCGCCACTTGTCACGCATTTGCTATTGGGACTATCCTTTGTAGTACTGCTTTTAGGCGGTTTTTATATGATTCACGAGTTGGGCGGCCCGCTATCGGTCATGCTGATCTATTTGTCAATTATTTCCATACTGCTGTGCATCAGCGCATTTTTGTTCGGGTTTCCCTATCTTCTGTACTGCGGGGTTTTGGCCCTGGCTCTCGTATATGGAGTAGCGACGGTGGACCGGGTAGGGGACGGGTATACATGGTGGAGATCAGAGCTGTATTGGGTACCGATCGCCGGTCTGATGGTCGGATTAGGCTTCCTCGTACACCAGAACTACCCAAAATGGGCAGGCGTTTTTGCGATTTGCGGCATGATTGCTTTCTTTGGAGCAGAGGTGCAATCTCTTTATATTCCGACAGCCCGGCAGGATCTGATCCAATTGCTGTTGTTTATCAAGGTATTTCTCAGCTCCGCTTTCTTCTTTTTTACCCGCGGGTACTGGTATCAATGGCTTCGTTTATAGAGGGCTCCTGCAGGGGCCTTTTCCCTTTTCTGCGCATTCTTGCTACAATAGACGTGGAGTGGAGTAAATCATCGGGGTGAGAGTTTTGAATAAAAAAATGTGGGTGCTGACAGGGATTCTTCTGGCGGCGGTTTTCTTTGGATTTGAAGCATTCGCGATGGTCGTAAGCATGAAGACATACAACATAGGTTACATACTGGGAGGAGCTTCATTCTTTGGAGCGATATTGATGGGAGCACGCAATGAATAGGCGTGCTTTCTTATTTAAGAAGTTGTCGTATTTTTTTGAAAAGGCGTACACAGAGCAAAGGAATATGGTGTATAATGGAATTGCAAACTGAACAAACGCTCAGTCGGAATTATCCATCTATGTCCAAGCAAATGAAAAAACGCTTTCAAGGGGGCGGATCAATGATGAATTTTGATTTGAATACCGAACAACTGATGCTGAGAGACATGGTTCGGTCATTTGCCGAGGAAGTGGTTGCGCCGGGGGCAGATGAACGCGATCGGACAAAGGCTTTCCCAACAGATATTTTCGAGAAAATGGCGGACTTGAGCCTGATGGGCCTTCCTTTCCCCGAAGAATACGGCGGTGCAGGGGCTGACAGCATCAGTTTTGCGATTGTCGTGGAAGAGCTGAGCCGGGTTTGCGCTTCGACCGGTATCACCTACTCCGCTCATATTTCCTTGGGTGGTGCGCCGCTCGCCATGTTCGGGAGCGAGCAGCAAAAGCAGGAGTACCTGACAAAAATATGCAGCGGTGAAAGCCTGGGCGCATTTGGTTTGACGGAGCCGAATGCGGGATCGGATGCTGGCGGGACGAAAACCACGGCCGTTCTGGATGGAAACGAGTGGATCATAAACGGCACCAAATGCTTTATTACGAATGCTTCCTATGCCAAGTTTCTCGCATTGACTGCTGTAACGGATAAAGCAAAGGGAACACGGGGGATCACGGCGTTTATCGTTCCCACTGACGCACCGGGCTTCACCGTATTGAACAATTACGAGAAGCTGGGCTTGAACAGCTCCAACACGACCGAGCTCATTTTGGAAAATGTGCGGATACCGAAAGACCATGTGCTCGGACGTGAAGGGGAAGGCTTCAAGCAATTCCTGATTACATTGGATGGCGGACGCATCGGTATAGGTGCGATGGCGGTCGGAATTGCGCAGGCAGCCTATGAAAAAGCGCTTCAATACGCAAATCAGCGCACTGCATTTGGCCAATCGATTTCCCGTTTTCAGGCGATTCAGCACAAGCTGGCAGACATGGCCATGCAGATTGAGCTGGCTCGGAACATGGTTTACAAAGCAGCCTGGCTGAAGGATAACCAGCGCAAGTTCACCAAAGAGGCGGCCATGGCCAAGCTGTATGCTTCGGAAGTCGCCATGTCCGCGACCCATCAGTCCATCCAGATTCACGGCGGATACGGCTATATGAAGGAGTATCAGGTCGAGCGCTTTTTCCGCGACGCCCGTTTGCTTGAGATCGGGGAAGGAACGTCTGAAATTCTCCGCAATGTCATTGCACGTGAAATCGGCTGTTAACACGCAAAAATTTTGCCTCGTCTTGACAAAAGACGGGGCTTTTCGCGTTTTTTTGCATTGGGAAAATAGGAACAAATAGGGTAGAATAAAGGCATTGGAAGGAGAAAGAGCTTATGACAACATGGATGATATCCAGGCGATTGCAAACGATTGCCCGTTTTTGCCCGAAGGGAGCCCGCGTTGCCGACATCGGATCGGACCACGCGTTATTGGCTTCTTATTTGATTAGGGAAGAAATTGCTTCGTTTGTCGTGGCAGGCGAGCTGAATGAAGGTCCCTACCAGGCAGCGCTGAAACAAATACATACGATACAAGCCGAGGACAAGGCATCAGTCCGCAAAGGCGACGGCCTGTCTGTCCTGAAACCGGGTGAAGTGGATGTCGTCTGCATCGCCGGAATGGGCGGACAGCTGATCGTTTCCATTCTATCTGCGGGTGCAGACAAGCTTGAGGGCGTCAGCCGACTGATTCTCCAGCCGAATGTCGGGGAGGAGCATGTGCGCCGCTGGTTTGTGGAAAACAATTGGCAGCTCTCTGCGGAAACAATCATGGAGGAAGACGGGATCATTTATGAAATTCTGGTAGCAGACAAGGGAGACGGAATGATCCCATATCGAAACAAGGACCGTTCACCTGAGGAATTGCTGCGCATCGGTCCCTTTCTTTGGGAAGAAAAGTCGCCCGTCCTGGCAAAAAAGTGGATGAGCGAACGTGAGAAGTGGACGAAGGTGCTGGAGCAGCTCAGTCGCTCGGACAAACAAGAGGCGGCCGTACGTGCGGCGCAGATTAAAGAAGAACTCGAATGGATCAATGAGGTGATAGCATGTTTGCCCACGGACAAACCGTAATTCAATATGTGGAAAAGCTCGCACCCAAAGCGATGGCTCTGGAGGGTGACAAGATTGGACTGCATGTAGGGACCTTGCAAAAGCAGGTAAAAAAGGTAATGGTGGCGCTGGATGTTTTGGAATCTGTCGTAGATGAGGCCACCGCAGAGGGTGTAGACCTGATCGTCGCCCACCACGCAGTCATCTACCGGCCGCTGAAGCATCTGAGGACGGATATGGCTGCCGGAAAATTGTATGAAAAACTGCTCAAGCACGATATCGCCGTTTATACCGCCCATACGAATCTGGATGTAGCCGCAGGAGGCATGAATGACTGGCTGGCAGAAGCCATCGGACTCGAAAATGTGGAGATGCTTGACGTGAACTATCGCGAGACGCTGAAAAAGCTGGTCGTCTACGTTCCACAGTCCCATCGGGATGCGGTATTCCAGGCCATTACCGAGGCTGGTGCAGGCTGGGTCGGCAATTACAGCCACTGCACCTTCCAGGCAGAAGGCACGGGAACATTCCTGCCGAGAGAGGGCACCGATCCGCATATCGGCAAACAGGGCGAACTGGAGAAAGTGGAAGAGGTTCGGATCGAAACGGTCGTGTCGTCCTCAAGGCAAACCAGCGTGATCAAAGCGATGCTGGCTGCCCATCCGTATGAAGAGGTCGCCTATGATCTGATTCCTTTGGACAACACCGGCCAGGCCCTGGGAATCGGACGCATCGGAAAGCTGCCCGAAACGGTTACGCTGCAGGAGCTGGCGCTGCAAATCAAAGAGCGCTTTTCGTTGCAGGGGCTTCGCGTCATTGGCGATTTGCATGCGCCTGTCAGAAAAGTAGCCGTTGTAGGAGGAGACGGCAGCTCGTATGTCTCCAAGGCTGTTTTTCGCGGTGCGGACGTCTTTGTGACAGGGGACATCGGATATCATACGGCCCATGATGCGCTGGCAGAGGGCTTGTTCATTATCGACGCCGGCCACAACATTGAAAAAATCATGAAAGAGAAGCTGGCAGCCTTTTTGCGTGATCGGCTTCAGGAAAATGGATACGGGACAGAGGTTATTGCTTCTCGTGTACATACAGATCCGTATCAGTTTTTATAAAAATTCGATGTGGAGATAAATACCGATCCCATCAGGGGGCCCGACTTGCTCCCTGGCTAGATGGCGCAGCGGCGGTCTCGTTGCTCATACAAGCCTATGCAAGCCAAACTGGTGTAGGGGGATTTTCGTGCAAAAAAAGAGTAAAGTATTAACCTGCGCACTGCTTGTCTGCAGCTTGCTCGTACCCTCGGCTGCAAGTGCTGCAAGCTCGTACATGCCGTATTCAGATATCAGCAAGCACTGGGCGAAATCGTCGATTATCAGAGGGGCGCAGTACGGCCTTTTTGCTTCCGGTGGTTCGATCGAGCGGTTTTATCCCAACCGCGAGCTGACGCGGGCAGAGTTTGTCGCCTTGATGGACAGGGTTTTCGTTGTCGGACAGCAGCACTTGTACCCGCTCACTTTTCTGTCGGAGCATGATGAGTTTGGAAAGGGAGAGGGTTTTGACGAGCCGTATCTTCCATATAAGGACGTCGACCGGCTGACATGGATGTACGGCCCGACATTGCGAATGTCGGTTCTGTTGGAGCGCTTGTATGGTCCTGGTGCGATCCAGGAGATTTTCCCGGGCCAGCTTTTTTCGCCTAATCAGCCAATCACCCGTGAAGAAGCGGCCAAACTGCTCGCCATTTATACAATGGAGACGGACCAACAGAAGGCGTGGAACATGGTCAATGAGTGGGGATGGCTCACAGGCAGACCGTCAGACAAATTAAAACGTGGAGAGGCAGCGGTTGTTTTTGACCGTCTGGTGCAGTTCTTGCAGAGAGATGTAATGCTGCCGCTGCTCGATTATGACGGCCAGAAGTTTCCGATGGTTCCGGAGGTTCAGGATATGTTCCCGCTGTTTGCCCCTTACACGGATCAGGTGACGGGGGACGATCAAATATACGTCAACGCTGCGGAAGCGATCCGGTTTCATGAAGATTCCGAGGAGACCTTCCGCGCTTTGCGCAAGCTGGCGGAAGGGACCTTTGACAATAAAGTGGGTGTGCACTATTACCTTAGCTGGGACCCTGACACCGAGATTGCAGATAATCTGGAGCATGCCTTCAAGGCGATCGACGCCTACTTCGATGATCGGATCGTTTTGCCCGACACCCTGCAGCTGTTAGTCGCCAATGTATATGACATGGCTTTGCAGACAGGTTCGACAGACCCGAAAATGTACGAGAAGATTCTCGAACGCCTCAACGGCTACGAGCAGAAAATCAGGAAAAATACGAAAGAGTCGGAAGCGCTGGCTATCTACCAAGCGGCGTTGGAAGTGAAGGTTGGCCATATGGACAAAGCCCTGGAGATATATCGTGCGTTCGCTCCTCATCACCAGGAAGCTTTGAAAAACCTGGTCTACTATCTCGTTCAAAACGAGCAGTTGTCAGAAGCGGAGGCGTTTCTTGCAGGACTGCAACCCAAAAAGACAGAAGTGGAAATCATCCAGCTTACTCGTCTCCTCCAGCAGGAATTGGCTATCGACTTGGAGCAAGCATCCATTGTGCGGGATCTGAGCTTTACGATGGGCCGCATGGAGAATTTGAAGGGATACAAGGCGGAAGGCGAAGCTGTTCTGAGGGGCTTTCTGGTGAAATATACGGAAGAGGTAGACCGTCTGAGCAAAGCTAGACATGCGACGGGAATTTATCAATCACCGCAAAAGCTGGTGCTCGACAAATGGGAAAGTTATACGGATACAGAAAAGAACATCAAGTATGAACGCAATTTTGATTCCGAAAGCTGGGAGCCTTCCAGGGTTGACCAGCAGGAATTCATGTCAGATTATGTGGCCGGTATGAGTGTCAAGGACCGGGCTCGTATCCTTGGGGCCAGATATTACAAGCAATCATTTGGAGAATACGACATCATCACCGAATGGATACCAGGCGACAAAATCGTGGAGGCTGCCCAAAACGTATCGCTCAATCACGGGAAGATCAAGAGCGTACCGGTCTACATGAACAAGTACTACATTGATAGTGACTCCGATCTGTTGGTGAAGCACGTTTGGCGTTATGAAGAAGTGTATAATACGCAAGAATACGTCGCCTACGCGGGAGAGGAAACGTACAAGACCCAGGTCGATGTACGGGTTTCCATTCCGCGAGAGGTCGTGAAAGGGGCAGCGCGATGAAGCGGATCTTCTCGTGGGTAATAGCAGCTTTACTCGTATTTGGAGTTTCTTCAGTCCATGCTGCCGATGGACCGTTTGCGGAAACAGCAGAGGTCTACCATCAAGTGCTGGACAATCATTTGAGCAGGCCTAGCGAAAAGCAGCTTGTCCAAGGCGCTCTTGAGGGAATTAAGAAGCTGGCGGAAAAAGAGAGCAACTTGTCTTTGCAGTATTCTGCTGAGGACGACACGCTAGCAGAATTGGAGCGGCGCCTGTCGGAGTGGAAGGATAAGGCGAAGCTCGAAGCTTCCACGTTAAACCGTTTGGCAATCGAGGGGATGCTGTCAACCCTGGACGACCCTCACACGATGTTTTTTACAAAAGATGATCTGGAGCTTTTTCAAGCAGGTGTTGAAAATCAGCTAGTCGGCTTTGGCTTCCGTATGCGTTTTCAGAATGGGTTGATGCTGATCAGAGAGATCATTCCGAATTCGCCAGCCGCAGCCTCCGGGTTGAAAAAAGGAGATCAGCTATTGGCAGTAGACGGAGCTTCGCTGAAAGGCAAAAACGCCGAAGAAGCATATCTGATGCTCAGAGGGGAAGAAGGCACAGAAGCGGTTTTGACAGTGTTTCGGCCAGGAGAAAATCGGGAGCTTCAGGTGAAGCTCAAGCGCGCGGCGATTACTGTTCCTGAAGTGGAAGGGGGTCTCTTTCAAGACGGGAGGATTGGCTATATCGGTCTGGAGACATTCGGTTCGGAAGCAGCCGTCCAATTCCGTGACAAACTCGACCAGCTTACGAAGCAATCGCCTTCATTAAAAGGCTTGCTGGTAGATTTGCGCGACAATGGCGGCGGATACTTGTCGAGCGCTCGGGATATTGCCAGCTTGTTTATGGAAGAAGGACTCTTGATGTATACGACCAATCGCAATGGCGTAGAAGTGCAGACGTGGGTGCGAAATGGCCGGGATGTCAACTATCCTGTCCGCATTCTCGTCAATGAAGGGACTGCTTCCGCTTCAGAGCTGCTCGCCGGGGCTCTGCGGGATAACGGCATCGCCAAGCTGGTCGGCACCAAGACGTTCGGAAAGGGCAGCGCTCAGCAGATTATTCCCCTTTCAGAGGGAGATGCGCTGAAAATCACTTTGCATGAGTATTTTACACCGAAGCATACAAAGGTGAATCACGTCGGGCTGGAACCGGATGTCAAAGAGGAAGACTATGCGGCACAAGTCGTAAGAGCTCTCCACTCGATCGGCGTAAACAGCTTTCAGCTGGAAGCAGAGGATGGAGACACTGTTGTGAATGGGATTGCTTTTGCTGCTGTTGACCCTCTGTTTAAGAAAGATGAACAGGGAAAATGGCTTATCCGTGCAAAAGTTCTCTCCAGTGTAATCGGCGATGAGTCGCTAGGTGCAAACGATTACGTAGACATCACGCCATAT
>NZ_CP150171.1:2092500-3715000 GCF_037963895.1 Brevibacillus sp. FSL L8-0520
ACACAAATCCTTGCAGCATGCATATCCGGTTTTGAAGGTACATACCATACGGAGAGTTACCCAAGAGGCCGAAGGGGACGGTTTGCTAAACCGTTAGTACGCGTAAGCGTAGCGAGGGTTCGAATCCCTCACTCTCCGCCATATCCGCATGGCGGTGTAGCTCAGCTGGCTAGAGCGTTCGGTTCATACCCGAAAGGTCGGGGGTTCGAGCCCCTCCGCCGCTACCATAGGGGTATAGTTTAAAGGTAGAACGAAGGTCTCCAAAACCTTTGGTGTGGGTTCAATTCCTACTGCCCCTGCCAAATGGATTTGGTTTTGTACATGGCGGTCGTGGCGAAGTGGTTAACGCACCGGATTGTGGCTCCGGCACTCGTGGGTTCAAGTCCCATCGATCGCCCCAATATGGGAGTATAGCCAAGTGGTAAGGCACGGGTCTGCAAAACCTTCACCCCCGGTTCAAATCCGGGTACTCCCTCCATATCACGTCCCAGTAGCTCAGCAGGATAGAGCAACGGCCTTCTAAGCCGTCGGTCGGGAGTTCGAATCTCTCCTGGGACGCCATCTCTTAAAAGAAAACCTCCCGTAGACTTTTTTAAGTCCATGGGAGGTTTTTTGACGTCAACTTCCGCTATGGGTCTCGCAAAGATGAGTGTTCTACGGATGCCGTTTCTGTCGGATGATGAAACACCCAGACATCCGGGCGAAACGAGGAAGAAGAAAACGAACGAAGAAACGAACAAACGATGCGTGCCTTCCGAAAGAGGGGACAGTTGGTGGGTATTCAATCGACAAAAGGATTGTAATTGTATAGTCCGCCAAAATACCGCTTATCTGCGATCTGAGTGGCCTCGGATTTCTCTTTCTCAAGAGATGCTCTGATTTCATCCCAATATTCAGGTGTTGCATCGGACAAGTCTACATTCATTTTCTCCCCGATCAGGTTACGGATTAGCTGCCAATCGTCGGGGTGCTCGTATTTCTTGACCCCGCCTCCAATTAACCTGATGTCATGCAAGGTACGTTTGATGTCATCCGGAATCATGGATTACCTCCATAAAGAACAAATGTACACTCAGTTTGACCTGAAAGGGTCATTTATATCCAAAAGAGTAGGTCTTTTTCCATCGACGGAAGCTGGAGCAGACGGCAGCTAGATCAGAGAGCAGCTGGATCAGCCAAAGATACTGGCCGTTACAAAAGCCACTGACGACATGCCAGTGGCTTGAAAAGGTCATTCATTCATTATTTGACAGAGTAGGAGTAGATGCTAACGCCGCCGTCATCCCATACTTTGAGCGTTACATATCCAGGCTTCTGGAACTGAAACGTAAGCTTTCTGCCATCGAATACTACGTTTCCGACCAGGTTGGCTCCTTCTGTGAACTCATAGTCATTGCCGTATTTTGTATCCCAGTTGCCAACATACACGACTCTACGAGAAGCTTCAGTCACTGCTTGATTAGTTGAATCTACGGATACTTTTGCAAATGTCGGAGTGATGCTGCTGCCAAGAACAAAAACAAAAGCGAAAGCCCCAGCACTCAATTTTTTCCACATAAGCGATTCCTCCCAGAAAATTGTATTTTTCTTACATTTTTATAATATAACTGTTATCTAATAATTGTATATATTAGGAAATTACTATTTTTGTTTTTCCAATTGTTATAAAGAGTCTCAGATTTTGAAAAAGTTAGAATCGCTCCTGCTACTTCATTACTTTTACGGTCAGGAAGATTATTCAGTGAATGAGTCGAATACATGTCGAAATTTCGACATTCCTGTCGGTTCCAGTTGTTTTATTGGTAGGGCTGTCGTTTTGTAAGAGCAAGCAGAAGTAGTACGAAGAATTAGGATTCGTGTCGAAAACACATTAGTATAAAGAGAAACGAGGAGTACCAAAATTCCTATTGACTCGAAAACTACAACCGTGTATACTTCGTAATTGTGAGTGAATCTGCAGGAATCATTCGGGACCATAAGTCACCTTCAAGTATGATGAAAAGGCTTATATGAGGTATTCGGAGATCAGCAAAGCGCTCTTGCTTTTAAAGCCAGTAGGTCGGGAATGCGCATCTTCCTAGGGCTTTCTATTATCAACCTGCGGTCGTGGTGGAATTGGCAGACACACCATCTTGAGGGGGTGGCGGGGCGACCCGTGCGAGTTCGAGTCTCGCCGACCGCATTATGTTCTGAAGCGGGAGAAATCCTGCAATCTGGCCCGTTGGTGAAGCGGTTTAACACAGCAGCCTTTCACGCTGTCATTCAGGGGTTCGAATCCCCTACGGGTCACCACTTTTTTGGCATACGGGTTTTAGACTAAGCCTTTTCCGAAGGCTTTTTTTTCTGCTTACTGGCATGGATTCGAATAGAACCGAATAAAGGTGGGAATGGTGATAGAAGTGCCTCTTTTTTTTCCCACTTTTGGGTCATTGCGATATACTGAATTTTGAGGTACACTCCCAATTGAGAGAGAGAGAAGAGTAAAAATTTGGAAAAACACTGCCTGAATCAAGAAAAAAATAAGATTTAGGTCGAGGAGAAGAATCCATGAGTGAATTGAAAGAGATCATTGAGGGACTGTTCATCGGATTTACTAGTACGGTAGGTGTAGTAAGTACGTACCAGACACTTGTTTCATGTGCGGGCTTGTTCCGTAAAAAGGAGCAGGTTACACATGAGCCACAAAAGACATTTGCCGTCCTGGTTGCAGCACACAATGAGAGCGCCGTAATTGCGCCGCTTATCGAGAATTTGAAGAAGCTGGATTATCCGCGCGAGATGTACGATATTTTTGTTATCTGTGACAACTGTACGGATAATACAGCCGAGATCGCACGTCAGCATGGAGCCTATGCTTGTGAGCGTTTTGACACGTCGAAGCGAGGCAAAGGATTCGGGATTGAATGGATGCTGGAAAACCTGTGGGCAAGGCCTAAGCAATATGATGCCGTCGTGATGTTTGACGCTGACAACCTGGTAGAAAAGAACTTTTTACGTGTCATGAATGACCGCTTGTGTAAAGGAGCACGGGTCATCCAAGGATACCTTGACTCCAAAAATCCATTTGATTCGTGGATTACGCTTTCATACGCTGTGACTTACTGGTTCACAAACCGCATGTGGCAATTGGCACGTCACAATCTGGGACTTCCAAACACTTTGGGAGGAACAGGGCTTTGCATTGAAAGCAACTTGTTAAAAGAGATGGGCTGGGGAGCTACCAGCTTGACGGAAGACCTGGAGTTTGCCACCCGCTGTATTGAGCGGGGGATCTACCCGACATGGGCCCATGATACAAAGGTGTGGGATGAGAAGCCGATCGACCTGAAAGCTTCTATGCGCCAGCGCTTGCGCTGGATGCAGGGTCATTACGATGTGGCCGGCCGCTATATCGGTTCGGTGCTGAAGAATGGCCTGCTCAAACGTAAACTAGGCATGCTTGATGCGGCATTTTACCTGTTTCAGCCGATGTATGTGCTGATGGTAACGATGATGTCGATCCTGTTCCTGGGCCGCTTTTTGGAGATCGAGATGCTCATGCCGGCGGCAACCATATTGCCAACCTGGCTTGTTTATGGCTCGACAGCAGTCTTCTACATGCTGCCGCTTCTTGCGCTCTATCTTGATAAAGTGCCGTGGAAAGGGTACTTTGGGCTATTGCTGCTGCCTTTCTTCTTCCTGACATGGCTGCCGATCATGTTTTATGCATTTTTTACAAAGAAGAACCAAGTGTGGAGCCACACATCGCATACTCGTGCGATACGCATCGAAGAGATTCAACAATAGCACAGCGTAAATGTAAAACCACAGGGAAAACGTGCCCTGTGGTTTCCTGTATTGCGCTTCCCCTCTCGACCTATCTGTCTGGTATAATGGAGAAGTCGCATCTGAAACACTTTATGCAAAAGAACCGCGGTTATGGTATCGCGAAACGTATATAATGAGTTGTTGGACAGTTTCTCAGGAGGCTACGGGCAGGATTGTGGACGAGGTTTCAACCGAGAGTGGATTCGAAGAGCATGGCCGCCAAGAAGGGAGATAAGATGATGAATATGCAAATAAAACCGTTGGACACCCCGCAACTGTGGGGCGACAAACGTTATCATACATGGAACTACCATCTCCGCCAAACATTTCAGGAGAAGGTGTTTAAAGTGCCGTTGGACGGGGGGTTCAGTTGTCCGAACCGGGATGGCAGCGTCGCAACGGGAGGCTGCACGTTTTGCAGTGCCAGGGGATCGGGAGACTTTGCCGGGGACCGACGGATGGATCTGGAAAGACAGTTCCATGACGTGAAAAACAGAATGCATCAAAAATGGCCGGAAGCGAAGTACCTTGGTTTCTTTCAGGCATATACCAATACCTATGCTCCCGTGGAAGAGCTGCGCGAGATGTATGAGGTCGTACTAAAACAGGAGGGAGTCGTCGGACTTTCAATCGCCACACGCCCTGACTGTTTGCCGGATGACGTTGTCGAATATTTGGCCGAGCTGAATGAACGAACGTATTTATGGGTAGAGCTCGGCTTGCAGACCATCCATGAACGGACCGCACAATTGATTAACCGTGCGCACGATTATCAGTGCTACCTGGACGGCGTGGAAAAGCTGCGGAAGCATAACATCCGCGTCTGCTCGCATATTATCTACGGTTTGCCGGGCGAAACGCACGAAGACATGATGGAGACGGCCAAAGCGGTGGCCAATCTGGATGTCCAGGGCATTAAAATCCACCTGCTGCATTTGCTGCGCAAGACTCCGATGGTCAAACAGTATGAGGCTGGTCTGCTGGAATTTTTGACACAGGAGGAATACACCAAGCTGGTGGCCGACACACTGGAGATTTTGCCGCCGGAGATGATCGTGCACCGTGTCACCGGAGATGGACCACCTGATCTTCTCATCGGTCCGATGTGGAGCCGTAAAAAATGGGAAGTGTTGAACGGAATTGATGCCGAGCTCGTTCGCAGAAACAGTTGGCAAGGGAAGTTTCATACACCGTGTTCTCGATAAGAAAGAGGGCGTCCTCAACCGTCTCTGACGGTTGGCGGGGCGCCCTCTTTTCGTCTCATGGTTTGTGCAGGGCTTTTCTCGCTCTGCCCGGGTAATTGGTGATGATGCCGTCAACGTTCATTTTGGCGGCATCACGTATGCCGGCAGTTGAATTAATGGTCCAGCCGACGACGCGGAATCCGTTCTCTTTTGCCTTGCTGACCAACGCGGAAGTCAATTGATCTTTGGGTACGTGCAATTCGTCGACGCGATACCGGCTCCCGACCTCCCAAGGGTTATGGAGCGGCCCGATATACAGCAAGGCGGTCGTCTGATTGGGATCAAGCTCTTTGACAGCAAGCAGACTGTCAAAATTAAAAGAGGAGATAACTGTGCGGCTCGTCAAATCGTATTGTCGGATCAGCCCGATCACGTATTCCTCCAGTTGGGGTTGGGCAAAGAAGAAGTTTTTGAGCTCGATGCAAAAACGCAGTTTCGTCGGGGCAAATGTGTGGAGCACCTCGCGCAAAGTAGGGATTCGGATGTGCTTTTGGCGTGATGGAACGGCCTTGTCAGCGCGAAATTTTTTCAGCTCTTCCCATGTATGCTGCCGCACGGTTCCACGTCCGTTGGTGGTCCTCTCGAGGTGGTGGTCATGAATCACGACCACCTTGTCATCCTTGCTCAACTGAACATCCAGCTCAATCCCGTCTGCGCGACGTCGCACAGCGGCGCGAAAAGCCTCCATCGTATTTTCCGGATAGCGGCCGGAAGCACCGCGGTGAGCGTAGATCAGTGGTGTCAAGAGAGCTTCCTCCTTCCGTTCGGTCCTGCACAAGTGGTCCTATTACATACATATGTATTGCGCCCCTCGCTACTACCAGAAGAGAGGGGCGCAATGGTATTTACGTACATGAGCAAAGCACGATAACGAGCAAAATGAACAGGACCAGTATAAGGGTACTGTTGTTGTTCCGGCTGCAGCTCATCTGATTCTCTCCTCTCGGCAGTCTAGCGTACTTTATCCTATGTCTGCCTGTCGTGATTGGCACTCGCCAAATACCTACGCAGTTTTGTACAGTCTGGAGGATGAATGATCTGAGCGACATGATACAATAGCAGCAAGAGAAACAACGGGAGGGGCGGTTAGTCATGCTTGATGTGTCTGCGATGATTTCAACAGGAGATCTGGTTATTGATCACCGGAACAAACGGGTGAAAGTACATGTTTATGACCCGGAAGCCATTACTGACTTGCACGGGAAAATGATCGAATGCGCCCAACAGTCTGAAGCGACAAAGTTGATTGTGTACGCAAAACGAAAGGATGTGCCGGCCTGGCTTTCACTCGGCTACCGCCAGGAAGGAGTGATCGACGGTTTTTTTCAGGGAGAAAACGCGTACATGCTCGCCAGCTTTTTGACAGAGGAACGGGCCACCTCCATGCACCATCTTGCGGAGGAGGAGATCCTGCAGCTCAGCTTGTCCAAGCGCCCGGAGACAAAAACGCTGCCGGTAGGGTACAGCTTGCGCGAGGCAACCGAAGAAGATGCCGAGGAGCTTGCCAGTCTGTATAAGACGGTGTTTGCTACTTATCCGACCCCCATGGATGATCCAGAATACGTTCGAAAGACGATGAGGGAATCAACCTACTATATCGTCGCTGAGCATGATGGACGGATCGCCTGTGCGGCCTCGGCGGAAGTGACAGAGCGTTTCGGTTCGGCGGAATTGACGGACTGTGCCACGCATCCGGACCACGCGGGGAAAGGGCTGCTTCAGCCGATCTTTACGGCGCTGGAAGAAAAGATGAACGGGCAGGGCATTTATTACTTGTACACCCTGACCCGCGCCCAATCGGCTGGAATGAATATTACAGCGGCAAAACACGGCTATGCTTATCGAGGCCGTTTGATAAACAACTGTACGATCTTTTCCGGCTATGAAGACATGAATATATGGGTGAAATCGCTCCGCCCGACCCGGGAGTAGCCCTTCCCGCGTTCCTTACTCCGGCGGAAAGAGCTGTTCCTGCAGCCGGCGCGCCATCAGCGCCAGTTGCAGCTGCCATCGCTGGTGGGCGTCGTCCAAATCACAGCCTGTTTTCTCTCTGATTTGAGCCAGCCGGTATGTGAGCGTGTGCCGGTGAATATATAGAGCCTGAGACGTTTGTAAACCATTTCCGTTATGCATAAGGTACATGTCCAGCGTCTCGAGGAGCTGCTGCTTATGCTTCTGATCGTAGCGCAGCAGAGGCTCCAGAAACGGCTTCCAGATCGCCTCAAGCATTTCGGCTTTGTGATGGTACGGAAAGAGAAACTGATAGCCTTGCATCTGCTGGTACGACAGCAGAGCGGGAGACCGTACCAGCAGCGGGTAGGCCTGCAGGGCAAAGAGCGCTTCTTGCACGGCTTCGTCCAGTTCGGTCAGGCGTCCGCGGGGGGAGCTCAGTCCAATTCGCAGGTCGTGCTCGCGATGAAGCCTGTCCCAACGGGCAGCGAACTGTTCCAGCAAAGCAAGACTGGTCTGGTCATGCGGCATGATGAATAACAAAGAGTGTGGTCTCTCCCGCAGCAGATAGGGGCGATTGTGCGAGTCAAACAATCGCTTCATGAGTGTTATGCAGGCCTGATGAAGCTCAAAGGAAGAGCGGTCGACAGAGGCCTCTACCTGCACGGCCGCGACAAAGTGAGCACCGGACAACGGATAGCCGAGCATGCGGCAGCGGCTCTCCAGTTCGGCAGGAGCCAGTTCTGTGCCGCTGAGCAGCTCTTCCACGAAATCTCCTTTTAGTCTCCATTCCGTCGCTGCTACCGCGTTTTCTTTGATATATTCCATCGCGCAAAGCGTAGCGGCATGCTGCAGCGCTACATCATCCAGATCTTTCCACTCTTCCCTCGGCTTGGCCAATCGCAGTGTCCCGAACTTCTCGCGATGGGCCCGAATTTCAACCGTATGGATTTGCTCTTTTTCCTGGTCTTTGCCGCTTCGATCGGCCTGCTGTCCAGCGTCCCCTTCGTGATTGCCGTAAACCTTGAATCCGAGCGCGTCTGTCAAAGAAACGCGGCCGCCTGTCAGTGACGCCAGCTTCTCCACGATTGCCCGGAGTCCGCCTTTGGAGAGGGCGGCTTCAATCATCTGACGGTGTATGGCTTGCGAATAGGCGAGCGTTTCGAATTGCCGATTGACGATAGGTTGTAGGATTGCTTTGGTAATCGTTGAAAAGTTCATTTCAACGGGAATTTCGATAAGCGGCAGGTGGTGGCGGTCGGCCATCTCGATCAAATCAACAGGGATTTCCCGCAAATAAAAGCCGGTATGAAAGGCGATGCCGCTAAGTTTTTGCTTGGCCAGCGCCGGGATGAGGGAGGCCCTGCGCTTCGCGTCTTCGGCCAGACCAAAGCCGGTCGTGATCAAAAACTCGCCTTCCTGCAGACGTCCTACGTCCTCCAATACCTCTACAATTGTCACCCAGCGGATGGGATTGTCCAAGCCCTCTGCGCCACCGACCAAACGAGTTTGAACCATGTCAGGGAGCTTCAGCGCTTCGCGTATGGTGATCGTCATTTTTTTCGAACCCCCTACGAATCTCTTATACAAAATGTATAAAACATTCCGTCTCTTTGTCACGCTTTTTCTTCCAGGCAGTCGAATGGCACCGTCATGCTCATTCGCTACGATAAGGGAAGAGAGAAGGAGAGGTGGCTAGCATGCAGAGAAGTTATGTCATAAAGCCTGAGCTTGGCAAAGAGTATCCCCGGGTTTCCCATGGCAAAGGGATTTACCTGTACGATACGTCGGGCAAACGATACATCGATGGTTGTTCCGGTGCGGTAACGGCCAGCATCGGCCACGGCGTCGAGGAAATTGCCGAAGCGATGGCGGAGCAAGCACGCAAGGTCTCTTTTGCGTACCGTTCGCACTTTAGCAGCGAGGCAGTCGAAGAGCTGGGCGCCAAGCTTGCCGAATGGGCTCCGGGCGAGCTCAATTGGAGCTTTTTCGTCAACAGCGGCTCCGAGGCGACGGAGACGGCGCAGAAGATCGCGATTCAATACTGGCAGGAGCAGGGAAGACCGTCGAAGACGAGAATGATCTCCCGCTGGATGAGCTATCACGGCATTACGATGGGGGCGCTGTCGATGTCCGGGCATGTGCTGCGCCGCAAGCGGTTCGTTCCGCTGTTGGCTGATTATCCGGCCATCTCGCCGCCGTATCCGTACCGCAGACCGGATGGCATGTCCCTGGAGCAGTACGCGAGGCTTTGTGCTGATGAGCTGGAGACGGCCATTTTGCGGGTCGGTCCGGAGCAGGTAGCGGCTTTTATCGCCGAACCGGTCATCGGCGCTTCTGGCGGCGCTGTCGTGCCTCCTGACGGCTACTTCCAGCGCATTCGGGAGATTTGCGACAAATACGACGTCCTGTTTATTGCCGACGAGGTCATGACGGGGGTGGGAAGGACGGGCGAGAAGTTCGGGATTGACCACTGGGGCGTCAAGCCTGACCTGATAACGCTCGGCAAGGGGATGAGCGCGGGCTACACGCCGATGGCAGCAGCGATGGCCACGGAAAAGATCATCGATACGATTACACGCGGCTCCGGTCTGATCATGGCCGGACACACGTACAGCGCGAACCCGCAGTCCGCAGCCGTTTCGCTCGCCGTGCTTCGCTACGTGGAAGCGCACAACCTGGTCGAGAAGGCAGCTGTACAGGGAGCCTACCTGCTCAGAAAACTGCGGGAGCTGGCGGACGAGTCTCCGCTTATCGGAGAAGCGCGCGGTCTCGGGCTGTTGTGCGGTCTGGAGTTCGTCAAAGACAAACGGACCAAGGAGCCGTTCCCGCTTTCCAGGGGAGTTGCAGCGCGGGTCATTTCCCGGGCGTTCGAAAACGGCCTGCTCGTCTATCCGGCGACAGGAGGATTGGAAGGCGTAGCGGGCGACTCGGTCATCCTTTCGCCGCCGCTGACGATTACGACAGAGGAAATTGACGAGCTTGTAGACTTGCTGAAAAAGTCCGTTCAGCGTGTACAGGAAGAAATGAGACAGGAAATGCAACTGACCTGATCCAGGGGAGGAGGACACATGGCGAACCAGTTTGACAAGGTAATCACAGTCGAAGAAGCACTCGCCCATTTTCATGACGGAATGACGCTGATAGCGGGAGGCTTTGGCGGGGTAGGCAATCCACCTACCCTGATCCAGGGCATTCTCGACAAAGGAATCAAAGACATCACGCTGATCAGCAACGATACGGCATTCCCACATATCGGCGTAGGAAAGCTGGTGACAGAGCGGCGGGTCAAGAAAGTGATCGCTTCGCATATCGGCTCCAATCCGAATGCCGGGGCGCAAATGACTGCTGGAGAGCTGGAGGTGGAATTTTGTCCGCAGGGCATCCTCGCAGAGCGTGTACGCGCTGGCGGAGTGGGTCTGGGCGGAATTTTATCCGATATCGGCATCGGCACCATTGCGGAAAAAGGCAAGGAAAAGGTGTTGGTGGGGGGCAAGGAATATTTGCTTGAAACGCCCTTGACTGCGCAGGTAGCCATCGTACATGCGAAAAAGGCGGACCGCTTCGGCAATCTCGTCTACGACACCAGTGCCCGCAATTTCAATCCATTGGTAGCAATGGCGGGCGATATCACGATCGTCGAAGCTGACGAAATCGTGGAGATCGGAGCGCTTGATCCGGAAGAGATCGTCACACCTGGCGTCTTCGTCAACTACATCGTGAAAAGCGAGGGGGTGAACTGGCAATGGGCGTGGGAGAAGTAAAAGAAACGGAAAGCTTTCGTGAGAAGATCGCGCGGAGAGCGGCGCAGGAGATCGAGGACGGCATGATCATCAATCTGGGAATCGGCATTCCCACGTTGGTTGCAGACTTCATTCCAAAGGACAAAAAGGTTCTGTTTCACGCGGAAAACGGCATCCTCGGCACGGGTCCGAGCCCCGCTCCGGGAGAAGAAAATCCGATGCTGTGCAATGCCGGCGGCTTTCCCGTCACACTGGCGACCGGCGCTTCCTTTTTTGACAGCGCCACCGCTTTTGCCATCATTCGCAGGGGTCTGCTGGACATGACCATTCTCGGCGTTCTGGAGGTCAGCGAGCGCGGAGACATCGCCAACTGGATCGTGCCCGGGAAGCGCGTGCCCGGCATGGGCGGCGCGATGGAGCTGGCGCAGAAGGCAAAGAAGGTCATGGTGTTGACGACGCATCTGGACAAAAACGGGAGGTCGAAGATTGTGCGTGAATGCTCCCTCCCTTTGACTGCCGTAGGCGCAGCCCATCTGATCATCACCGATATGGCAGTGATGGAGGTTCGGGAGGATGGCTTGTATTTGAAAGAAGTCATGCACCCCTATACGGTGGCGGACGTGATCGGAGCCACAGAAGCGGAACTGAAAATGGACGAAGAGGTCAGAGTTTTCCGATAAAGGAGGATACCGATGACAAACTGGCAAGCGCTGATACGGGAGCAGATCGAGAAGGAACGGGCTGCCGCAACGCAACTTCTGCAGGAGTGGGTTCGCGAGCCGAGTGTTCAGGGAGAAGAGCGTTCCATCCAGGAAAAAATCGCGCAAAGACTGCACGCCATGGGAATGGAAGTGGATCTTTGGGTGATGGGAGGAGAGGAGCTGCTGAAGCATCCCTATTTTGTATCGCCGAGAAGCGAATTTTCAGGCAGTCCGAATGTCGTCGGCGTCTGGAAGGGAACCGGCGGCGGCCGCTCGATCATCTTGAACGGACACGTGGACGTGGTGCCTGCCGGAGACCCTGCGCAATGGTCACACGATCCGTTTAGCGGCGAGATCGAGGAGGGGAAACTGTACGGGCGCGGCTCCACCGACATGAAGGGCGGCAACCTCTCCTCGCTGCTGGCGATTCAGGTCCTGCAAGCGCTAGGCATCCGGCTGAAGGGAGACGTCATCTTTCAAAGCGTCGTGGAGGAGGAGAGCGGCGGAGCGGGGACACTCGCTGCAATCCTACGCGGATACAAAGCGGATGCGGCATTGATTCCGGAGCCGACCAACATGAAGATCTTCCCCAAGCAGCAAGGCTCGATGTGGTTCAGATTGACGGTGAAAGGCCGCTCTGCACACGGAGGCACACGCTACGAAGGAGTCAGCGCCATCGAGAAAAGCATGCAGGTCGTCACCGCGATCAGCAAGCTGGAAAAAGAGCGCAATGATCGAATCGTCGACCCGCTTTACGCAAAGCTGCCGATCCCGATCCCGATCAACCTCGGCGTGATTGAGGGTGGAAAATGGCCGTCTTCCGTAGCCGATCTCGTCAAGCTGGAGGGACGGATGGGGGTAGCCCCGGGCGAGAAGATGGAAGCTGCGAAACGAGAAATGGAAGAAGCTCTCGCAGCGCTTGCCCATGACGACCCGTGGTTCGCGGAGCATCCGGTTGAATTGGAGTGGTTCGGGGCCCGCTGGGTGCCTGGTGACGTGGGTGAAGATCATCCACTGATGGAGATTTTGCAGGATCAATTCCTCAAGGTAACCGGTGAGCGGGCGGTCGTGGAGGCATCGCCATGGGGAACGGATGGCGGGCTGCTGACAACCTTGGCCGATACTCCTGCGATTATCGTAGGCCCGGGTACAACGGCAGTCGCCCATTATCCGAATGAATCCGTCGAGCTGGATGAAGTATTCCGCTGCGCGGAGATATTTGCCCTGACGCTTATGGAGTGGTGCGGCTACGAAACAAAATGATGTGGTCTTGATAAAGAGAAAAGGGATGAAGGGAGCAGATCAAAAATGGATTCGACGACTACAAAGTACATTCAGATCAAAACACAGATTCCGGGACCAAAGGCTCAGGAGCTTCTGGCACGAAAGGAAAGCCATGTGCCGCGCGGTCCGTTCAACACCTTGCCGACCTTTGTCCAGAAGGCGGAAGGAGCGCTTCTGACTGATGTCGACGGAAATACGTTTATCGATTTTGCCGGAGCCATCGGGACAATCAATGCCGGCCACTGCCCGCCTGCGGTGGTGGAAGCCCTGAAGGAACAGCTTGATCAGTATATCCATACCTGCTTTCACGTCATGATGTACGAGCCGTACGTCAAACTGGCCGAGACTTTGAACAGAATCACGCCAGGGACGCATGCAAAGAAAACATTCTTCCTTAACAGCGGTGCGGAAGCTGTGGAAAATGCGGTCAAAATCGCCAGAAAGTACACGGGGCGAAAAGCGATTATTTCGTTTGAACGCGGCTTCCATGGCCGTACCTTGCTGGCGATGTCACTTACGAGCAAAGTGCGTCCGTACAAATACCAGTTCGGCCCGTTTGCTCCCGATGTGTATAAGATGAGCTATCCGTACTACTACCGTGCAACGCCGGGAACGACTCCGGAAGAATGCGACGAACAAGTGCTGAGACGCTTCGAAGACTTCTTCCTGGGTGAAGTGCCTGCGGATGAAGTCGCGGCCGTCATTATGGAGCCAGTTCAGGGCGAGGGCGGATTCGTGGTACCGTCCAAGCGTTTTGTCCAAGGGGTAAAAGCAATCTGCGAGAAGCACGGCATCCTGTTCATCGCCGATGAAGTCCAGACGGGTTTTGGCCGCACAGGCAAAATGTTTGCGATGGAGCATTTCGGCGTAGAGCCTGATTTGATTGTCATGTCCAAATCGCTTGGGGCCGGGCTGCCGATCAGTGCAGTTACTGGCCGGGCCGAGATCATGGATGCTCCCAATCCAGGGGAGATCGGCGGAACATATGGAGGCAGTCCGCTCGGGTGTATCGCCGCTCTGAAGGTGATCGAAATGATGGAGCAGGAAGGCTTCATGGACAGAGCCAACCAGATCGGAACCAGGATTTTGCAGTGCTTCGAAGGCTTCAAGCAACGCTTTGAACAGGTAGGAGATGCGCGTGGCATTGGAGCGATGTGTGCTATCGAAATCGTCAAAGACAAATCAGGCAAAGAGCCAGACAAGGAATTGACGGCAAAAATTGCGCAAGCCTGCTGCCAGCGCGGGTTGGTCGTACTCACGGCCGGTCTTTACAGCAATGTCATCCGGATTCTCTCTCCGCTCGTGATTGACGACGAACAATTGGAGGAAGGTTTGGGTGTGATGGAGAAAGTGTTAGAGGAACTGTGTACGCCTTCACAAGCATAAAGGAATGGCTAGAATAGCGCGGACTGAAAGACGTATATCGGGAAAACTCATAGGAGAGTCGATGAGAGGGAGGCTGGATGGATGAAAAAAGCGTGCTACATTGGCGGGCAGTGGGTGGAGGCCAAAAACTACGCGCCGCTCTACGCTCCCTACAGCGGGGAACAGATAGCGGAAATCGCGCAGGCGGACGCCGAACTGGTAGAAAAGGCGATTTCCGCAGCTCAGGAGGCTTCGGTGGTAATGCGGCGCATGCCTGCTTATCAGCGTGCGGCTATTCTGGAGAAAATTTCATTCATCATGGACGAACGGCTGGAGGAGGCTGCCAAAATCATTGCGCTGGAGGCAGGCAAGCCGATCAAAACCGCTCGCGGCGAAGTGATCCGTACAATACAGACTTACAAATTCGCTGCGGAGGAAGCAAAAAGGATTCACGGCGAAACACTGCCGCTGGATGCCGCCATCGGAGGAGAAGGGCGCCTTGCATACACCGTGCGTGAGCCTTTGGGCGTGATTGGCGCGATCACTCCTTTCAATTTCCCGATGAATCTGGTCGCCCATAAAGTTGGTCCGGCATTGGCTGCAGGGAACACCGTCGTGCTCAAGCCGGCATCCCAGACGCCTCTCTCCGCATATTTTCTGGCGGAGGTTGCCGAGCAGGCCGGAGTGCCAGCGGGAGCACTAAATGTTGTGACCGGCAGCGGAGCAACAGTAGGCGATCTCCTCGTGACAGACCCGAGGGTGAAAGCACTGACCTTTACCGGCAGCCCGGCTGTCGGCATCGACATCCGCAATCGGGCCGGACTCAAGCGGGTTACGTTGGAGCTGGGCTCCAATTCTGCCGTCATCATCGATAAAGGGGTAAATCTCGACGAGGTCATCCCGCGCTGTATTTTTGGCGCATTTGCGTACTCCGGACAGGTATGCATCTCCGTACAGCGGATTTATGTGGTCAGGGATGAATACGAGACATTCGTGGAGCGCTTTGTGGCGGAGACCAAAAAGCTGGTCGGCGGCGACTCTCTGTCCGAGGAAGCAGACTACTCCGCGATGATTTCTCCGAAGGAAACGGATCGGGCCTTGGCCTGGATCGAGGAAGCCAGGGAGAGAGGCGCCAGGGTAGAATGCGGAGGAAAAGCAGATGGACGGGTGCTGCAGCCTACCGTATTGACAGGAGTTCCGGCAGACGCCAAACTGTCTTGCCAGGAGGTATTCGGACCGGTCGTCCTGATCAATCCGGTGGACTCTGTAGAGGAGGCGATTGAGTTCGTAAACGATTCTCGTTTCGGCCTTCAAGCCGGACTCTACACGCAAAACCTGTCACTCGCATTGAAAGCGGCAGATGAGCTGCATGTTGGCGGCGTCATGATTAACGATATCCCGACCTTCCGCGTCGACCATATGCCTTACGGCGGTGTCAAGGAAAGCGGCATGGGCCGGGAAGGAATCAAATACGCGATCGAAGAGCTAACGGAGTTAAAGCTGGTTGTCGTGAAGCGATAGGTTTCAGGAAGAGAAAGCTGCTGTCAAAGGCAATTGACAGCTGTTTTGAGGCCGGTACAGGAAACGAGCTTCCCCGTTTGGAGGAAGCTCGTTTTTGTAAAAAACGGTTGCTTTCAGTGGAATGAGTATGTTATAGTATAACTTGTTCAACCATGCGGAGGGATACCGAAGTGGTCATAACGGGGCGGTCTTGAAAACCGTTAGGCGGCAACGTCACGGGGGTTCGAATCCCTCTCCCTCCGCCATAAGAAAGCACTGCGAACAGGTCTTGCACCTGTTTTTTCTTTTTTTCAGATACCCCATCTATTCAAAAACGCTTGACGGGAGAAGGTCGTCAAGCGTTTCCTTTATGATCGCTTCATGGAAGCTTCTTCTTTTTTCAATTGTGCATCGAGAACAAAATTTCCAAACGGGATCAAAGACGCGACAAACGCGCCGAGCGCCCGCAGGATCGACCACCGGTTTGCGAAAAAGACATGGGCGAGTGCCAGCATGAACAATACGAAAAACACGCCATGCAAGGAACCGGCAATCGTCACAGCTTTTGGCATCTCCAGAAAATATTTCAGTGGCATGGCAATTCCAAGCAGGACGAGGTACGAAATTCCTTCGATGAGGCCGATAAAACGAAGACGGCCAAGGGGCGTTTTTAGCAAGGGGAACACCTCCAGTGAGTAAAGAACCAGTCTCCACTTATTCTATCGAGTTAAAGGGCATGTATCAATGGAACATAGGCAATTTTGAAATTTTTGCGATACATTTATGGCAAAAACCAAAACTTTCTTCCGTAGCCATCGACTTCATATCGCATGGTATGTACCCTTTGATATATTCTGTAGGTAAGCACTCAGACTAAACTTCTTGGGGGCTGCGGCGACTTACTAATGCAGATCGGGTCGCCGCATTTTTTTTGATTGGAGTAGGCAGGTTAACGGACCGGATTGAAACCATGCAAATATGGAAAGCGGGAGTTGTCGCGCTCGGGCAAAAAGAATTTGTCCAAGGTGCGGCTTGTTTCCGTTTACTAATATATCCCGGTTGAGTATATACTCGAATATATACTATACTATAGATACAACCTCATAACCTTGAGTTCTTCTCCCTGACTGATTTCGAGTCAGGGGTTTTTTACATTGCATGGATATATCGGGAAAGAATAATGATTCTATTTTTCTGAATATTCGTTGTATAATAGAGGCAGGAAAAATGACGGAGGGATGTCCATGAAAGAAATTAAGCGGGCGAGAAGGAATACGCTGGGAGATATTTTGCGCAGAAGCCGAGGCAGATTTCCGCAGAAGATTGCATTGCGCTTTGGGAACGAGGCGCTTACATACGAACAACTGGACATCCTGGCCAATCAGGCAGCGCATATGATTTTGGCGTCTGGACTGCAAAAGGGAGACAGGGCAGCTGTGCTCTCCCGCAATTCAATGGATTTTGTCATTCTCAACTTTGCCCTCGCCAGGGCGGGAGTGATTATGGTCCCGATCAATTACATGCTGAACGCTGACGACGTGGCCTTTATTCTGGGACATGCCGATGTGAAAGCGATCTTTGCCTCCCAGGAATTCCATCCAGTCGCCGACGAGGCGATTCGCCGATCAGGCTGTTCTCCGGTCCTGAGATGCTCGATCTCCGAAAAAACAGAGCAGGCAAATGACTGGGGCCATTTCCGTACGCAGCTCGCCCAATCGAGTACAGAGGAGCCGGAGCTGGAACTGGAGGATGACGATGTTGTGCATATTCTCTACACCAGCGGGACGGAATCCAGGCCAAAAGGAGTCATGCTGACGCATAAGAGTGTGCTGACAGAATACGTCAGTACGATTATCGACGGTGGAATGACCGAAGACGATGTCGCTATCCACGCTCTCCCGCTTTTCCATAGCGCCCAGCTGCATTGCTTCCTGGGGCCGTACGTCTACCTCGGTGCGAGCGGAATTATTTTGGAGCAGGCACAGCCTGCGCTCCTGCTGAAAACTGTCGAGGAGTACAAGGCGACACAGCTCTTTTGCCCCCCGACCGTCTGGATCGCCCTGCTCCGTTCTCCTGAATTTGCGGAGCGGGACTTGTCTTCATTAAAAAAATGCTACTACGGAGCAGCAATCATGCCTGTCGAAATCTTGAAAGAGCTGGGGCGGAGGCTCCCGAACGCGCAGTTCTGGAATTTTTACGGCCAAACAGAGGTAGCCCCGCTCGCTACTGTCCTAAAGCCCGCGGATCAAATCCGCAAAGCTGGCTCCGCCGGCAGACCGTCTCTGAATGTGGAAACGAGGATTGTCGACGATTCCGGCCAGGATGTGCCCCGCGGTACGGTGGGGGAGATCGTACACCGAACCAGCCATGCTATGCTGGGGTACTTCCGCGATGAAGAAAAAACGTCCGCAGCCTTTCAGGGAGGCTGGTTCCACAGCGGTGACCTCGGCGTCATGGACGAGGAAGGATATATTACTGTCGTTGACCGAAAAAAGGATATGATCAAATCGGGTGGAGAAAACGTCGCAAGCAGGGAGGTAGAAGAGGTGATCTACCAGCACCCGCTTGTTTCTGAAGTAGCCGTGATCGGAATCCCTGATCCATACTGGATCGAGGCGGTCGCCGCAGTCGTCGTTCCCAAAGCGGGAGAAGCCTTGACTGCCAAAGAGCTGCTTGACTTTTGCAAAGCCAGACTGTCTGCGTTTAAAGCTCCGAAGCATATCGTCCTGGCAGAAAACCTCCCGCGCAATCCAAGCGGAAAAATACTAAAACGGGAACTGCGGGCAAAGTACGAGAGTCTGGCCTCGCAGCAGAGCTAAAAAAGGCAGCCTTGTCAAAACGGATAAAGAATGCGAAAAAACCGCTTGATCGATCAGGCGGTTTTTCCCATGATTTTACGGTTCTACTTTCAGGCCTTCGAGCCAATCAGCGTAGCAGGAACTGCAAAGCAGCTCGTTCTTTTCCTCTGTCCCTTGAAAGAACGTGATGAGATGTGCCGTTTCGGATTCGTGCTCACAATAGTAGCAGGTGTAGCTCACCAGATGTTCCTCCCCATGTAGATGATCGTCAATGATATTGTTGCCGGAATAAAAACAACCAACTCACGAATGAGTTGGTTGTCGAGTCGCCATTATTTCACAGTGGCTACTGTGGATTTCTCTGCATGGATTGTTTCAAAGCGGTAACCATGTTCTTTGAGGAACTGGATTACGGCTGGAAGGGACTTGGCCGTTGCGCTCTTGGTCGCGGCGTCGTGCATCAGTACGACAATTTCTTTCTGATTTCTTACCTGCGCCTTTATATTTGCCAAGGCCGTTTCTGGCGTATACTTGCTGCTGCGGGCATCCCCGTTTGTGATATTCCAGTCAATAAACGTATAGCCGCGTTTGGCAGCCTCCGTTTTGATGGCACTCATCACCGTATGCTGGTTATTGTAGAGCGCTGCGTTCTGGTAGGTCTTGCTGACGGTATTGGTGCTGCCGCCTGGGTACCGAAAGACAGTCGGCTTGATTCCTGTTGCCTTTTCGATCAGTTGATTGCCTTTTTCCAGATCGGCGAAAAAGGAGGAGAGATCTTTATAAATCGTGCGATAGTTGTGGGAGTATGTGTGTCCTCCTACGACATGCCCTTCGGCAATCGCCCGTTTCAAGATCGCTTCGTGTCCCGGCACGCTTTTCCCTACGACGAAAAAGGTCGCCTTGACGTCATGGGCCTTGAGGATGTCCAGCACCTCAGTTGTAATTGGAGAAGGACCGTCATCAAATGTCAGATACGCCACTTTTTCCTGCGTCTGACTGCCGCCCGGCTTAGCTGGCGTCTGGTCGGCTGACGGAACTGAAGGTACGGCGGGTTTTGCCACCGGCTTCGGTTGTCCCGCCACAGACGGTTGTTTAGACTCGGGCAGTCCTGCCGATCCGCCAGACCCTGGAGTTGGCGTTGCTGTCGCAGTGCTGTTGTTTGATTGGTTCGGCAAAGGCGTTTGCGCGGCTGGCTTCGTCTGGGCTGTCGGCTTCGTCTGCGATTGTGAGCTGGCTGGACCTGGCTTGCCGGGAGCAGCAGGTTTTGCCTGTGAAATGCCCTTCTTTGATTGAATGGGCTGAACAGGAACGTAAGGCTGGTCATTGTAGATCAAATAGTTGCTGCGAAGCTTGCGAAATGCTTCCAGATCTTTTGCATACTTCTCCTCAATCTGTTTGGGGGACAGCCCCTGCTCCAGGTACTGGCCGATTTTGTTTGTTCCCATCACCAGATCAAACATCACTTTTGTCTTTCCGCTCTTCGGAACCTTGAAATGATTCAATTGATGAGCGTAGGTCAAAGCGTAAATCCCCGTTTTGGCCGGATTGAACAGATGAGGATTGGTGATCTGGAGCCGGACGCCGCCTTTTGAATCTTTCTTCTCGGGGAGAAAAACGACACCAGGCAGCAGCGCTCCGTTTAACAGATCAGCGTATTTGCCCGAATCGATCCCTTCGCCGCCGATCCAGCGGAAATTGTCAGCCTGGACGATTCCGGTTCCTTCTCCCAGGCCGGTTGCCATATAACCGAATACAGCAGCCAGATCCGGTATTCGCGGAGAGCTCGGAATCCAGTGAAGTCCGGTATCCTGGAACAGCATTTGACGCGTATAACCTTTCATGGGGATAACGGTCAGGTTTGCGTCGATGTTGCGGTTGAAAAATTGCGCCAGCTCGCCGATTGTCATCCCGTGTGCCATCGGGAGGGTGTCCACACCGACAAATGAGCGGTAGGCAGATTCCAGAACGGGCCCTTCGACAATGGTTCCGCCAACAGGATTGGGCCGGTCCAGTACGATGATCGGTTTGCCCTGCTCTTTTGCCGCCGTCATGCAGTATTGGAGAGTGGATATGTACGTATAGGTACGGGCTCCAATATCCTGCAAGTCGACCAGCAAAAGATCAATGCCAGCGAGCATTTGCTTTGTGGGCTTTCTTGTCGAACCATAGAGGCTGTAGACAGGAATGCCGTAGACGGGATGCTGGTAGGAGGCAACGTATTTGCCGGCCGGTGTTTTCCCGTCCAGACCGTGCTCCGGTGTGTACAAAGCCGCCAGTGTCACCGATTTGTCCCGGCGAAGCAGGTCGATCGTGCTGATCCCTTGACTGCTTACACCTGTTTGATTTGTGACAAGGCCGACTTTTTTTCCTTTGATGACATGGTGAAATTGGTCAAATAGCACGTCGCTTCCGAGCAGAACCGCAGAAGTGTTCGCAAAGCTTCCACCAGGAGGAATGAGGGTTAAAATCAGGACAAGAATGAGGAAGGGGATAAATCGTTTCATAGCTTCGGCCTCTTTCGGGAAAAATGTCGTCGATGTATGTTCATTGTAGCGTGTTTTTGTAGCAAATTGGTTTCATTTTTGTAACAATTTGAAAATAGGAAAGAAGTCGGGGGTGAGAAGTCACCTATCACGTGTGGGAAGCATCTCCATGTGGCCCGAATACCGCCATGGAGCTTAGAATATAATCACAAGCCGATCGCGTTCCCCGATCAAAAACCGCTGATCAAAGACAGCCGGGCACTGGTACCGCTTCGTCCGATCGCGGAAGGCTTAGGCTTTGACGTAGACTGGAACAGTCAGACAAGAACGGGTTTGATTCAAAAGGGTGACGCCCAAATTAAACTGATTGTTTCCCGGAAGATTGCAAAGCGTAACGGCGAGATCATCAGCTTGGATGTGCCCGCCCAAATCGTCAACCAGCGGACGATGGTTCCGGTTCGCTTCATTGCCGAAGCTCTATCCTACGACGTGAATTGGGATGGAAGTAACCAGACCGTTCTGATCAAAGACAAAGCAGAAGAGGGTAAAGCGCCAGCCAGCCTGGTCACATCGCCGGAAAGGAAGCAGGAGCAAAAACCGGTTTTACAAAAGCCTGCTGGCAGCAAAGAAGGAAAGCTGATTGATGCGAGCTACGAAGTCCAGATCCAATCAGACGGGACATTTTTGTTTGAATGGACGGAGAAGATAACGGCTGAAGAATATACGCTACTAGCTGAAAAAGGCGATGAAAAGCAGACCGTGGAAGGAACATTCGTCATCCTGAATTAGAAAAAAGAAGCAGTTTTCTCATCGAGTAAGAATACCTCCGGCTCCTCACACTAGGGAGTGAGGAGGTGTTTTTCTTTGAAACGATGGGGTTCAGCGCTTTGTGCACTGTTGCTTGCCGGAGTCGTCGGGTCAGGCTGTACACCGAATAAGGAACAAGGCGGAGAAGACTATCACGGAGAGCCTGCCAAGTATGATGCTTACGGGATCAATATAAAAAATGACAACGTCGGTACAGACAAGGGACCGGCTGCGATGCTTGTCCAAAAGAACAGGCATAACCGCGAGCCGGATCTCGTCCGGACTCTGGAGGCACAAGCGGAAAGAATTCCGGGTGTCGTCGACATCAAGGTACTTGCGTATAAGGATAATTTGTTGATCGGGGTGCTTCCTGATGGTGCAACGAAACCCGACAGTATTGATCCTACGCCATCGGTGCTCTATACGCCGGGCAAGCCTGCACGTATCGATAACGGGCATACGGACCGCCTCCAGCAGCGTGTAGCGGGAGTGATGCGCAGCAGACTCCAGGCGCAGACACGCTACAACATCATGTACGTTTCAACCAATCCGGCTGTTTATCAGCGCATTGCTGACATCCACCAGCGCGTCGTACGGGGAGAACGTGTTCCAGAAGACGAATTCCAAACGCTGTTAAACGACATCGGCTATACGACAAAAGGGTTCAATCTGGTTGATTGACACACGATGAATGATTTGGACGTAAAAGACCACCTGACCGCCGGGTGGCTTTTGTCATGGACGGGAGGGAGGATTTTGGCCAGGCTCATGGAACTATATCTTGGATGATGTGATCGGTGAGGAGTGTACGAACGATGAATGCATCCAGGGTGAGCCTGACCAGGATAACCCCTCCGAGACTGGGGCCTTACGTGTTTCACAGATTGTCATTGGCGAGGAAGCTCAGGCTGATGAAGCACAAAGCTCTGTCTGTGATCCATGGAGGTGCGGGGTACGGAAAAACGACAGCAGTGGCTGCATTTTTTGATCATGGCAACAAAGAGGCGTGCTGGTATCGGATTGGCGAGAAGGATGGCGAGCTGCCCGTTTTTCTGTTACATCTGGTGGAGAGCATACGAATGGTTCATCCGGCTTTCGGCGATTCTTTTTTGCAGGCAATGAGGGCTTCGGGCACACAGCCCGGAGACGATTCAACGGAATCGATTGCTGACCTGTTTATTCGCGCATGCATGGAAGTCAAGGGCGAGCTCCTATTGATTCTGGATGATTTTCACAATGTTCACTCCAAAGTGACAGTGGACAACTGGATGCAATATTTTTTGCAGAACATGCCGCAGAACGTTCGGGTAGTCATACTGACCAGAACCCGGCCGGACTGGCCATTTTTGAATGTCATGTCCGCACGCGGCGATGGGATGGAGCTGACGGTATCCGACCTCGCTTTTTCCCGTGAAGAGATGGAGACATTTTTTCTGGACGAATACGACATCGCCTTGTCAAAGGACGATAGCGAGCGGATTGCAAACATAACCAAAGGGTGGGCGGCTGCTGTCCGAACGATTGGAGAAACATTGGCAATGGGCGTCCACACAGTGGGCAGCGCTTCCGAATCCTCGCGATTTCTGCCATTCTTGGAAACAGAGGTATGGGACAAGCAGGAGCAGGAGCTTCAGACGTTTTTAATGAGGTCCTCCGTTTTTGAGAGCTTTGAGGCGGAAGACATCCGCCAGGTATTCGGTGAACAGGCTGCTCATCTGCTTGCAGAAACACTTCGGCGCAACCTTTTTTTGCTGAGGGAAGACAATGTCTATGCGTATCATCCGCTGCTGCGGCGTCTACTGATCAGCAAATTGGCGGGACATCCGGAGGAATACATACACATGCACAGAGCTGCTGCTGCCTTGTACAAGCGAAAAGGAGACGTGCAGCAAGGCTTTGAACATTTGCGCTTGATCGAGGCGTGGGACGAGCTCGGAGAATGGCTTTGTCAAGCGGCAAACCCGCTGCTTCAGACAGGCAAGCTGGACCAACTGTCACAGTGGCTGCAGCTTCTGCCGGACGAGGTAAAAGAGCGTTATTATGTTCTCTGGCTGTATCAGGCTGAGGTCGAGCGGTACCGCTGCCTGTACCCGAAGGCCTTTCTGTCTTATCAGCGATTCCTCTCGCTGTGCGAGGAAAAGGGGGATATTATCGGCCAGTGCCGAGGGCTGGAAGGACTCGCCCGGGTCCATCTGGACAGTGTCCAAAGCGTGAAGGCAGAGGAACTGCTGAAGATTGCGATTCGTCTGCTCGAGCCTGCAGACCATGAGCTGGCTCCACGGCTTTATCGCTTGCTCGCGGAGATATACACCAACAGGGGAGACTCGCAGCAGGCTGCCGATTGGTACCGGCGGAGCCAGGAATGGGAGCAGCGGACGGAGGTCGAGCTGGAATCCCGCCTGCTGTTCCGGACGGGCAGGCTTCAGTCGGCGATCCAGCTCCTGGAGAGCGAGTGGAAGTCGGAGCAGGTAAACCAGCCTGCATTGATGAGATCCTACCGGGAAACCTCCCTGCTGCTGGCCTTTGTATACGGCTTGAACGGCGAATGGGAAAAGGGGCTCAGAGCAGCAGAGTACGCGATCCAACAAGGAAAAGAAGCGCACTCCCCGTTCGTGGAGGCAAATGGATACGTGCGCAAGGCGACGGCGGCTTTGGTCAGTCAACAAATGCCCTATGACCAAATTCGTCAGTTGTACCAACTGGGTCTGCAAATGATGGAGGACCTGCAGTCGACGCGAGGAAAATCGGAGACGCTCCTTGGGCTGACTCTTCTCTACGGGCGGGAATCGAATCTGGATATGGCGCTTTCTTACGGGCAGCGGGGACTCCAGGAAACAGAGGCGATGCGTGATGACTGGCTGAACAGCTTGGTGCGACTCGCAATCGGCATCGCGTATGCCTCCTGCGGGCAGGACAAGCAGGCGGAAGAGTGGATTCGCGATTGCGAGGAGCGCTTAAGCCGTTGTGGAGATAGCTTTGGGGTCGCGATCTGTCATTTATGGCTCAGTTTTTTTGCCTATCGCCAGAAAAATTGGCCTGCTTTTATCCCGGCCGTGACTCAGGCGCTGACCGCGATCCAGGCGGGGGAATACCATTTCCTGCTGCAGCGGCCGACGATGTTTACTCCGCATGATGTCCAGCAGCTGATGCCGGTACTGATCGAGGCTCAGAGGCGCCAGGTTTCTCCCGATTACGTCTCGCAGCTGCTGACTGACCTGGGCCTGCAGAACGTCACTTTTCATCCCGGCTATACCTTGCGAATCCAGACGCTCGGTCAGTTTCGTGTCTGGCTTGGCGAACGGGAGCTGGGGGAAAAGTCTTGGCAGCGCGGAAAGGCAAAGCAGCTATTTCAGCTTCTCCTGACGAAAAGGCAGCATCTGCTGGCCAGAGAAGAGATCGTCGCGACCCTCTGGGGGGAAAGTGACGAAGAGACCGCCGCCCGTGACTTCAAGGTTGCTTTGAACGCACTGAACAAAGCCCTCGAGCCGAATCGGGAAGCCAGAGCGAGCGCTTTTTTCATCCAGCGTCACGGCAGCTCTTACGGCTTTAACCTGGCCTCGGGCTTTCAGATCGATGCGGAGGAGTTCGACCGTTACGTAACACTCGGGCTGGAGGCGAGTGTCGCTTCGCAAGCGATTGTCTTATTGGAAAAAGGGCTGTCTTTTTACAAGGGGGAGTACATGCCGGATTGTCGGTACGATGATTGGTGTGTAGCGGAAAGAGAAAGGCTGCAGCTGCTTTTCCTGCGAGGGGCAGAGCGCCTGGCCAAACTGCTGTTGGACTCGAAGCGGATAGACGAAGCGATCCGCTGGTGCGAATCGATCCTGATGGCTGACGACTGCTGGGAGGAGGCATACCGGCTCCTCATGCTGGCCTACTATCGGCAAAACAACCGGGCACAGGCCATCCGCATCTACGACAAATGCGTGGCAAACCTGCAAAAGCAGCTCGGCGTGCAGCCGATGCCGCAGACTGTGGATACGTACCGTTTTATTATGGAAGGCTAAGACCGCAAACTGATGCGGTCTTTTTTTATGCCTGCATTTTACGAGCGCTTCGATGGAAGCTTTTTTCATCGGACCTATTGACGAAATCAGGAAAACGACGTAAACTACTTTTTGTACTGACCAGTCAGTTCAAAAAAACAAACGGGAGGCTGAGGAGGGATGGCACGTTCGAAGAAAGATCAGATTGTGGAAGCAGCGTTGACTGCCTTTGCTCAATACGGATACAGCGATACGACGATGGATGCGATTGCCGATGTGGCTGCGGTGGCGAAAGGGACGCTGTACTACCATTTTTCAACGAAGGAAGAGCTGTTTCTGTACGTGATTGAAAAAGGCGTGAAGATGCTGATCGATTCCGTGGACAGCGTGATGCAGCGAGAGGATTTGTCAATGGATCAACGCGTGCTGTGCGTTCTGGATGAGCATCTTCGCTTCTTTTCCGAGCATCGGGAGCTTTGTCTTCTCTTGTTGAGCTTCTTTACCGGAGACCAGCAGCGGGATGAAATGATCGGGAAGCTGCTGTCCGGCTATTTCATGGCCATGGAGGCCTATGTTGCCGAGCTGCAGCAGGAAGGCTTTGTCAGACCGGATATTGAGGTCCGTACAATGGTCTCCTCGCTGTTCGGCATGGCTGGTTTTACGATGCTGCGGAAGCAGTTCCGCAAAGAGACGGGAATTACGGATTCAGACCGAAGGACGCTTCATATGTTGCTGTCCGGAGTCTTGATGAAAGGGTAAAGCAATCAAAAGGCTGATGAATCATGCAGCCGAGCACGACACATGCAAAGAGAGAATGGAAAAGAGGAGAATGAACGATGAATAAACGAGCGTGGATAGGAGTAACCGGTTTTGTCGTCTGCATTGCTGTACTGGGGGCATACCTGATGGGACCGGGTGCAGGTAGCGTGGCTGGTCAGCGCTCCAAGCAAGTCGCCGGGGTTGTCGAAGGAACATCCGTGGATCTTTCCTTTAAAATGGGGGGCTCCATCGCAGATATCATGGTCAAGGAAGGCGACGAGGTAAAGGCTGGACAACTGGTCGCGACCTTGAACAACGAAGAGCTGCTGGCAAAGCGCGAGCAGGCGCAAGCTGCCTACCATCTGGCACAGGTAAAGCTGGAACAGGCAAAGAAAGGCGTCGGAATAACGGATACTTCCAGCAACGCGCAGGTAAACCAGGCTTTGGCCGTGGTCAATGCTGCCAAGGCGCAGTATGAAGCGAACAAGAACGGCGCCCGCTCAGAAGAAGTGTCCCAGCTGAAAGCCAAGCAGCAAGCGGCGCAAACGGCCAAGCAAATTGCGGAGACGCAGCTCCAACGGATGAAAAAGCTTCTCGAAGAAGGGGCTGTCCCGCAGGTGAAGGTCGACGAAGCGCAGATGGATTACGAAAAGGCGGTTGCGGAGCAGAAGGCAGTTGAGGAGCAGTTGAAAATGGCCCAGTCCGGCTCGCGCAAGGAGCAGCTCGATGCAGCCAAGGCGCAGTGGGAGCAGGCGCAGGCCGCCTACGATCAAGCTGTCGCTGCACGCGGACAGGTCGGCCTTAAAGAACTGGACGTAAAGTCGGCTGAAGCGGGAGTACAGCAAGCGAAGGGAGCTTTGGAAGAGGTAGAAGCGTATCTGAACAACACCAAGCTGACTGCCCCTGTCGACGGCGTCGTCAAATCGGTAGCTGTGCAGAAGGGTGAGCTGGTTTCGCAAGGCTTCACTGTTTTGACGATCCAGACGAAGCAAGACAACTACGTGAAATTTTACGTGGATGAATACGAGATTGCCGGAATCAAAGCCGGGGATACGGTCAACCTGTTCGTGCCTTCATTGAATCGTGAAACCGAAGCGCGTGTAGTCAATGTAGCGCCTGCGGCCGATTTCGCGGTGAAAAAAGCGACACAGGAGCTGGGCGATCGCGATATCCGCGCATTCCAGGTCAAAATGGAAATTCACGATCCAGAAATTCTGCCGGGCCTCAGCGTAGAATGGAAGCTCGAAGGGGCTGGTGAGCGTGAGTAACCTGTCCCGGCTGTTTTGGGAAGAATGGCGTCGCATTTTTACAAACAAGACGATTGTGACGGTAATGTTTGCCGTACCGGTGATTTACCTGACTTTGTTCGGATTTTTGTACAGCGAGAAAAAAGTGACGGAAATTCCGACGGTCGTGGTCGACGCCGATCAGACAGAGCTGAGCAGGGAGCTGTCGCGCGCTTTCGATGCCGACCAGACATTCCGCGTCACCCATATCGTCAACACAGAAACACAAGCGATGGACCTGATTGACCAAGGCAAAGCGGCAGTAGCTGTGATCATTCCGGATCACTTGGAGATGGACGTCAAAGCCGGACGGGACGCCAGTGTACTTACGGTTATCGACGGCAGCAACATGATGATCTCCAATACCGCTGTCCGCGCTGCCAATACAGTCACGAAGACGGTCTCTGCGGGTGTGACCTTGAAAAAGCTGGAAGCGCATGGCGGCTGGGGCGAGGAAGGGATGAAGCTGTACACCGGGATCGACTACCGCTATCGCGTCCTGTACAATCCGACCTTCAGCTATATGTCGTTCATGGTTTTTGGTTTGGCTGGAACCGTCATGCAGCAGGTTCTGTTCCTCGGGATTGCCCTCTCAGTCACCCAGCAAAAAGAAGCGGGGACATGGAGGGAGACGCTGGCTGAGAATTCCTTCTGGGCGATCGCAATCAGCAAGCTGCTGCCGTACTTTCTGGTTGCGACCTTCAACCTCGTGCTGACCTTTGCGATCCTGCTGAAAGGCTTTGGCATCCCGTATTACGGCAGTACGGCACATTTGCTGCTGATCGGCACCGCTTTTAACCTCGCCGTGCTGGCCATCGGTTTTGCGATCTCGTTTTACTCGAAGGACCAGCTGCAAGCTACACAGGCAGCCATGATGATTGCAGTACCGTCCTTCATGCTCTCGGGGTACACCTGGCCGCTGATGTCCATGCCGCCGGTGATTGCGGCGATCGGAAAGTCACTGCCGCTGACGTATTTTCTCGATGGAGTTCGGGAAGTTTTGACGAAAGGCCACGGGCTTTCCCACATTACGTATCAAGTGTCCGTTCTTCTGTTCATGACGCTGCTGGGCTTGTTTGCAGCCTACCTGACCTATCTAGTCCAAAGCAAAAAAGCGGCAGCTGCCGCCCCTGAAACGACAAACGCATAGGCAGGATTTGCAGAAAAGAAATCCTTGTGTTGCAAAGAACCTATCCAGTATACTTATCAAAAAAAAGCAGATTCTTTCAACGCGAGGGGGACATTATGTCAGTGACTCATCTGAAGCAATTGTGCGAAGAGACGTACACGAAGTTGAAAAGAGTAAGCATGGATCTGGAGCGCTTTTTAAATCAAGTCACCTTGATGGGGCTGGTCAATCAGTCCGGTGATCCGGAGGAGTACGAGGCTTACTACCGCAACTACCTTTCCGACTTGCGCCATTTGCTGGTGTACTGTGAGAACGCGTACGAGCGGCTGGGAGTTGCTCTCCGCCGGGCGAGGTTCAATGAAGAGTATGCCGAAGAAGTCCTGTACCAGGTGTATCATTCCTGTATCAACAACTTCTACTACCCCAAAGGAGAAGTATACGACGAGGATGGCCGTTATTCGTACACAGACCATGATGCCATTATCTTCCGCAAAGAAGTAACCCCTGAGCTCAAGCAACTGACGATTTCGCTTTGCAAGGTTTTTGAGCAAATGCGTGATGACCTGCATTATTACGAGACGGATTACATTACGAAAAAACGGATGCAAAAAGTATAAAAAAGAAAGTAGACCCTTCCGACAGGTTCACATTCGACCTGCAGAAGGGTCTTTTTGCTTACACTTCCACGGGCTGGAGGGTATTTTTGAGAAGATGCTCCACCTCGTCCAGCATGGCACGGCGAGCAGCCTCGCTTACGTAAGGAACAGCCGCAAAGTTGTGGTACAGTGTCTTGTATCCCATCATGCTGAGCGTTCCGTCCGCCATCTGTTTTTTCATGACCTCGTCCATTCCGCTTGCCCGCATGTCATGCTCAGACTCGCGAGTCGTCGTCATGACAAGGGCTTGCTTGCCGTTGAGCAGACCGACAGGCCCTTTTTCCTCATAGCGAAAGGCGAAGCCGTTTGTAAACACCCTGTCAAAATACCCCTTCATAATGGCTGGCGGAGACCACCACCATACAGGGAAGATCATGACCAGCAGATCCGCGTCTGTAATTTGCTGCTGTTCTTCTGCAATATCCGCACTGACATGTCCTTCCTCCACACGGTGCATGTCTTCGCCGCGAAAAACAGGCTGGAAATCTTGTTGATACAGATCGCGGACAGTATAGGAGATTCCTTCCCGGTCCAGAGTTTGCTTGGTCCTCTCCAGTATTTCGTGGCAAAAGCTTGTATGACCCTCATGAGCAAAAACGATGTACGCCTTCAATGCCATTCCTCCTGTTGTCGTCAGGTGCAGTGCGCCAGTTTTCTCTTGGCCAGGCTGTTATTCTTACTCAAACCCTTGCCGCAGACGCAGGAAAAACTTGTTGAGCAGGCCGCCGATGGTTTCGGGCTTCTCTTCTCTCATTTCCTGAGCGGCGGGCTTCAAGCTTCTGATCGCGGTATTGACGTTGATCAGACCGTATCCGTACAGTTTGTCTTTGCCCGGAGGCCCGAGGTCGTCCGCCGAAGAGCGAATGACTTCCATCACTTCGGTGTTTTTCATACCCGGACGGACAGAGCGGAGGAGCGAGGCCAACGCGGTGACGTGCGGACACGCCATTGAGGTGCCGGAAAGCACAGCGTAGTCGCTATAGATATAGGTACTGGGAATGTCTACACCGGGCGCAGCGACATCGACTTGAGCGCCAAAATTGGAAAAGTCGGCCCGTTCCCGATTGTGGTCAACAGCCGCTACAGACAGGACTTCCTTGTAAGAAGCGGGGTAACTGGGCTGTTCGCTGGCGTCATTGCCGGATGCGGCGACGAGGACGACATTTCGTTCAAAAGCGTAGCGGCAGGCCTCCTGCAGGGCGGCAGACGGGGTGTAGTTGCCGACGCTCAGATTGATCACGTCGGCTCCATGATCAGTAGCCCAGTAAATGCCTTGGGCGATGTCAAATGCGGAGCCGGAGCCGTCCGCCCCGATTGCCTTGATCGGCATGAGCTTGCTGTTCCAGGACATTCCGGCAATCCCGTCGGCATTGTTTGTACGGGCCGCGATTACTCCCGCCACATGGGTGCCGTGGCCGTTGTCGTCTTCAGGCGTATTGTTGTCTTCCAGCACATTGTAGCCTTCTACCAGCTTGTCCTGAAATTCGGGATGCGTCATATCAATACCCGTGTCAACGATGGCGACAACCACCTTGTTGCTGCCCCTGGTGATATTCCAGCTGTCCTCCATCCCGATCATCGGCAGATTCCACTGGTATTCCCGGTAGTAGGTATCGTTTGGAACGCGGTTTGGAAGCAGCAGATAGTTGGGCTCCGCGTAGACGGAGTCGGGATGTTCGGCCAGCTTCTTCATCAAGTCTTTGGTCGAAAGCGAGCGGGATTTGATAATCATGGCTTGGCCGTAATCGCGTTTCACTTTTCCATCCAAAGAGGCGAGCAGCTTGTCGATCGTTTTCTGATCGGGGCGAGGGTGGAACCGCACGACAACTTCGTGTTCGACATAGTGACTCTTATCCTGTTCATTGTGGTGCAAGGTTTTGATATGGGCGCTCTTCTCCAAGTCTCGACGGACGTCTCGCACTTGTTCGATATAGTTGATCCTCGGGATGCTGGTGTTGACCGAGGTAAGGCGGGGGTGAGGCTCGCGCATTTCCTGATTCTGGTGCCAGGTCAGTGGGATGACCGCCAGGCCGACCAACGCGAGGGCTACGAAAATCGGGGGCAAGGCTCGCAAAAAAACTCACTCCCTCCATGCTTTTATAGATATAGCGTGTGCACGGAAGGAGTGATTATGAAGAAAAAAAGCTGACAGTTTATAGAAAGTCCTCTTTTTGTTTGCAAAAACGATCCAGCGGGCAAGCTCGTCCAACTGACCGGGATCAGATCAGCTTTAGCTGGCGAAGACCGTGGAAAATGCCGTCTGCATCCACATGCCGTGTGACCAGATTTGCCAACGGCTTTACATCTTCATGGGCATTCCCCATCGCGACGCCCATCCCTACATAGGAAAGCATTTCCTTGTCATTCAATCCATCGCCAAAGGCAACCGCATCCTCAGGTGCCAGACCGTAATGGCGCAGCACTGCTTCAATGCCTCTAGCCTTGGAGCCGTTGGGCGGCAAGACATCGAGAACATTCGGATGCCAACGGATGAATGTGACCGGATGAGCTCGCTCCAGATATTCTTTTGCTTCCGTTTCCTTGCAGTACAAAAATGCTTGATAGATCGGCGTCTGCTCCCAGTATCGCTCATGGTAGCCAGGGGGAGACAGCTTTAAATAATGAAAAGAATCGATGACGTCCGGGTGGTCAGCCTTGTTTGCATAGCAAGTGTCAGCTCCCAAAAAAACCATCGGGTGCTGATTCGATTCTGCATGTGCTTCCAGAGCTTCCAGGGTAGCCGTGCTCATCGGCGTATGGTGAATACGTTTTCCCTCGACAACGACATAGGAGCCGTTGAAACTGACAAAGGTGTCGATATCCAATTCATCTGCGATCGGGGCCAGGTGGTAAGGGGCTCGTCCGGTTGCGATCGCGACGCGCACACCGTTCGCTTTCAACCTGCGGATAGCGGCTTTTGTATCCGGGGGAATGGTGTGCGCTGTGTTCAGCAAAGTGCCGTCAATGTCAAAAAAGACGATTTTGTATGGCATTCTCTCTCTTCCTCTCCAATACGCAGCATGCGCAATCTCGTTGTCTGCTTCCATTTGCGGACATAATAAAGAAAAGGAATGCCGGCGGGGACATTCCTTTTGCCACTCAAACCTAGAATACCGCCAATTCTGTCTCGCTGTCAAATACGTGGCACTTGGACAAATCCATGCCCAGCTTGACAGACATGCGCGGTTTAAAGCCTTCGCGGGCATCGACGCGGGCAACCATCTGGGTTTCGCCCACGTTGGTAAAGTAAACATACAGCTCCGATCCCATATTTTCCACTACATCAATGACAGCCTCGATGGAACTGTCAAACGGATTGGCTTCAATAAATTGATTGTCGCTGTATATATCCTCCGGACGGATGCCAAAGGTGACCTCTTTGTTGACATAGCCGCGCTCTTTCAAAAGCTTGGCTTTGTCCTCAGGGAAGCTGACATGGATGTGGGGGGCGTCGAAAACGAGGCGGCCCTCCTTTTCAGTAATGCGTCCTTTGATAAAATTCATCGCAGGAGAACCGATAAAGCTGGCGACAAATTGATTGACAGGGTAGTTGTATATGTCTGTGGGGGTAGCCACTTGCTGGATCAGGCCATCCTTCATCACGACGATCCGGTCGCCCATGGTCATCGCTTCAGTCTGGTCATGGGTAACGTAAATAATGGTCGTATTGAGCCGTTGGTGCAGCTTCAGGATTTCCGTGCGCATCTGCACCCGCAGCTTGGCGTCAAGGTTGGACAACGGCTCGTCCATCAAAAACACCTGCGGCTCGCGGACGATCGCGCGTCCCAGTGCGACACGCTGGCGCTGCCCGCCGGAAAGCGCTTTCGGCTTGCGGTCCAAAAGGTGGGAAATGTCGAGGATCCGAGCGGCTTCCTGTATCCGTTTGTCAATTTCCGCTTTGGAAAATTTGCGCAGCTTCAAACCAAAGGCCATGTTTTCGTACACGTTCATATGAGGGTAGAGGGCGTAGCTTTGAAAGACCATGGCGATGTCCCGGTCTTTTGGTGCGACATCATTGACACGCCGGTCCCCGATGTACAGGTCGCCCTCCGATATCTCCTCCAGGCCCGCAATCATCCGCAGAGTTGTAGATTTCCCGCAGCCGGATGGTCCGACGAGAACAAGGAATTCCCTGTCTTCGATTTCAAGATGAAAATCATTAACAGCAATGACATTGTTTCCGAATTTTTTGTAAATGTGCTGCAAGCTAACTTTAGCCACGAACGGCACCTCCCCGGAATATACATGCTGTCTAATACGTATGGTATCCATATCGTACCAGCAACAGAAAGAGGTGCTCTATGGTCAAATTGCACGAATTGTTTGGTTATTTTTGACGAAAGAGCAGAAGAAGCTGCAGCAGAACGGCTTCGGTGAACTGCCGCGGGTCCAGTCCGGTCTGTTCGGTAAGCTTGTCCAACCGGTACAGCAGCGTATTTCGGTGGAGAAAAAGCTGCCGGGCTGTCTCGCTGACATTCAGGTGCCTGGCAAAAAACGTTTCCAGCGTCTCAACCTGCTCCGCATTCAACTGAGGCAGAGGGATCATCTCTTCGATGGCCTTTTGCAGAGACTCCGTTGTCTCCGGGCCAAGCATCATCACCCAGCGCTCCAGCGGAAATTGGCGTACGCTGGCAACCATTGTTTTTGGCCGGAATTTACGCAAGGCACTGGACAGGGTTAAAGCCCGCGTCAGAGCGTCCCCCAGCTGTGGCGGCTGCCCGACTGGCTCGCCGACGATAACCCGCACATTTTCCATGCATTCCGTCGAGAACAGGTCATGCAAGCCGGATGCCCACTCCAAGCCCGTTTCCTCGTCGAGCTTTGAGCCAAGAGCAGACAAAGGGACTGCCAGCAACAGGTAGGGGAAAGGCAGGGGAAACTGGGAGAGGGAAGCCCCCTTGAAAAAATCCGGCAGGATCGGAGCAAGGGAATGCCATGAAAAGCCTTCCCGGCACTGCTCCAGCAAAAAAGGAACCCGCGGCTCTTGCCAATGCAGTTGTTTTGCCAACCCGGCAGGAGGGGGAGTAGGCGCTCCCAAAGCGATCTCGTGTAACCAGTTCGCAAGCTGTGACTGGTCCGAGGCGGCCTGCAGCTTCTCCGAAAACATGAGGGAGAGGAGCGCTCGCGGAACGCCTTCCCACGCTGTGCTCGGAATCATCACGATGCTGCATTGGCCGCTCGAGCTTGCTTGGGCGACGATCTCCCAGCCTTCCTCTTCCAGTCGCAGCGACTCCGCCCTGATCTGTTCTACGGTACCGCACAAATAGGAAATAGGCAGGTTTGTCGCCTGCCGGATTTTATCGACTTCGTATTTCCAATCGTTCATCTCCGCACCCCGTCTTTTTATCCGTTGGCCTCATTATACCTTAATCGAGAGCCAGGGTGGGAGCAGCTTCTGCTGCAGGTACCTTCTTTACAGCTTGGATGTCCTCTGCCGCATGCACCGTCTCAGAATTCACTTCGTGAGACTGAGCCAGGGCGAAATACGATGCAGGCGCGAGGGTGTGCAAAGCGATCTCGGGACGCGAGCGCAGGCGAATGTTCAACCCGGTCTGTCCCACGCCCTCGCTGATGTAGAAGGGACGGCCGTCGAACTGATGCAAGCCTTTCACCATGTTGAGCTTTGGCAGTTTCCCCATCTTTGCCAAATGGTATGGCTTGGGCCAGTGAATCTGCCCGCCATGAAAATGGCCTGCGAGCAAATAGTCGTACGGATAGTCCTTCATTTCCAGGACGAGGTTGGGGTCATGCGTCAATACAAGTCGCAGTCCCTCTTCGGGAACGCCGTTGAACGCCTTTTTCAGATCGCTGTGGCGGGTAGCGTAGTCATCAACTCCGATAATGTGCAGCGGTTGGCCATACGCATTTACCGTTACGTGCTCGTTGATCAGGACCTTGCAGCCGATCCGTCTCAGCTCCGCTATTAGCTGGGCCAGTTTTGGAGAGGAGAGGACATAGTCGTGGTTGCCCAGGACAACGTAAGTGCCGAGACGGGGCTGAAGCGACATGACGGTTTCCACGTAGCGGACGGCTTTGGGGATATTTTTCTCGCGATCGAGCAGGTCCCCTGTGATCGCGATCAAGTCGACGTTGCGAGCAGCATAGTCACGGGCGATCTGCTCCGCCTTGATCGAAAGGTTTTCCATATGCAAATCGGAAAGGTGCAAAATGGAAAGCGGCAAATGCCGTTCTGCGTTTGGCACTCGTTCCGACTGTTTCAGTGCAATATCGACAAATGTGGTGTTTACTTTAAACGTATTGCGGTAGGCACGGGCAAAGAGGACAGCAATCAGCAAAAAAAAGAAAATCCAGGTCATCCCGGATCTCACCTCCGCATTATGATTTGTACGTCTATTATACGGATAAAAGATTCGATAGGGGAAGTAGGTTTTTGGTAGGAGGAATTTGTCAAGAAGTGAAGAAATATTATGAAAGTTGAAAGAAAAAGATCCTTCAGCCACACAAGGAGAGTGAGAGGTATGAAAGTGGAAATGATTCCAACTACGGAAGGACAAAGCAACCTGACGAATTATGAGGAAGCATATGCCAACTTTGATTGGTCCGAAGTGGAAAAGCAGTTTACCTGGTACGAAACGGGAAAGGTAAACATGGCTTACGAAGCACTTGATCGACATCTTTTGACAGAACGTAGGGATAAAACAGCTCTGTTGTTCAGCGACGCAACGAGAAATGAAAGCTATACGTTTGCCCAGTTGAGCGAGTTGTCCAACAAATTCGGGAATGTGCTGCGCAATCTGGGGATTAAAAAGGGAGACCGCGTATTCGTCTTTATGCCGCGTTCCCCGGAATTGTATGTAAGCTTTTTTGGCATTTTGAAGCTCGGCGCTATCGTCGGGCCGCTCTTTGAAGCTTTTATGGAGGCTGCCGTCCGTGACCGCTTGGAGGACAGTGAAGCAGTCGCCATCGTCACGACTCCAGCCTTGCTGCCTCGCATTCCTGTAAAAGACCTGCCACATCTGAAGCACGTGATCGTAGTAGGGGCGGATGACTCGCTGGGTGAAGGGCTGATCAGCTTTGAAAAAGCGATGAGCGAAGCTTCCTCCGACCTGGAGATCGAATGGGTCGACCGGGAAGACGGCATGATTCTGCACTACACCTCCGGTTCTACAGGGAAGCCGAAAGGGGTCCTGCATGTACACAACGCGATGATTCAGCATCTGCAGACAGGAAAATGGATTCTCGATTTTCAGGAGGGAGACATCTACTGGTGTGCAGCGGACCCAGGCTGGGTAACGGGAACCGCTTACGGCATTTTCTCCCCATGGCTGAACGGCGTCACCAACGTCGTGCGGGGTGGACGATTTACGCCGGAGGCTTGGTACAAGACAATCGAGCAGTACAAGGTGTCGATTTGGTACAGCGCGCCTACAGCTTTCCGCATGATGATGGGTGCGGGCGATGAGCTCGTCAAGCAGTTTGACCTGTCGTCCCTGCGGCACGTCCTGAGCGTCGGCGAGCCGCTCAATCCGGAAGTCGTTCATTGGGGAATGCGGGTCTTCCAGAGACGGATTCACGACAACTGGTGGATGACCGAGACAGGCGGACAAATCATCTCCAACTACCGCTGCATGCCGATCAAGCCTGGTTCGATGGGCAAGCCGTTCCCGGGCATCTACGCGGCGATTCTCGATGATCACGGAAATGAACTGCCGCCCAATCGCATGGGGAATCTGGCCGTCCGCGCCGGCTGGCCGTCAATGATGCGGCAAATCTGGAAAAACCCGGCCAAGTATGAGGAGTATTTCCGCTTTCCGGGCTGGTATGTATCCGGCGACTCTGCTTACAAAGACGAGGATGGCTATTTCTGGTTCCAGGGCCGGGTAGACGATGTAATCAACACCTCCGGCGAACGGGTCGGTCCGTTTGAAGTAGAGAGCAAGCTGGTGGAGCATCCGGCGGTTGCTGAAGCAGGCGTGATCGGCAAGCCCGATCCGGTGCGTGGGGAAATTATTAAAGCGTTCATTTCGCTGCGGGCCGGCTACGAGCCAAGCGAGGAATTGATGGAAGAAATCCGCAAGTTTGTAAAAGAAGGGCTGGCTGCGCATGCGGCCCCGAGAGAAATCGAGTTCCGCGACAAACTGCCGAAAACCCGCTCCGGCAAAATCATGCGCCGAGTGCTGAAGGCTTGGGAGCTTGGACTTCCAACCGGCGATCTGTCCACGCTGGAAGATTAAGAAGCGCAAGCTTGCCTGCATCGCCCGACAATACGAAAAAACTCCTGACAATCGCGTCAGGAGTCAGGCTGTCGAGAAAGTCGACAGCCATTTTTATTCCCCTGTATTTTATGACGACACCGCGTTAATGTGTTATAATATTCTTGTAATTACATTTACTGGCGGGTGATTATTGTGCTTTCCTCTAATGAAAAAAAGCAACAAATGCAATATGAATTTGTATGCCTTGATGAGTTGGTCCCGGAGGACCATTTGCTACGAGTTATTCAAAAGCATGTAGACTTCTCTTTCATCCGAGAAAAAGTACGCCAATACTATTGTGAAGATAACGGTAGACCAGCCATTGATCCGGTGGTTTTATTTAAAATGATTTTCATTGGATACCTTTACGGTATCCGGTCAGAAAGACAACTCGAAAAGGAAATTCAGACGAATATCGCTTACCGCTGGTTTCTTGGCCTTTCACTAACAGATCGAGTTCCAGACCACACTACCATCAGTTGGAATCGTCGAACTCGTTTTAAAAACACAAATGTTTTCCAAGAGATTTTTGATGAAATCGTTCGCCTTGCTATCCAACATCGCATGGTTGGCGGACGTGTTTTGATAAGTGATTCCACTCATCTGAAAGCAAATGCGAACAAACGTAAATTTAAGAAGCATGTTATTGAAAAATCTAGTCGAGCCTACCTTAGTGATTTAGAAGCAGCCATTAATGAAGACCGTGAAGCACACGGAAAAAAGGATTGAAGCCTAGAGAGGATGTGAAGGAAGAAAAGGAAATCAAGGTGAGTACTACTGATCCGGACAGTGGTTACATGGTTCGTGACGGAAAGCCTGAAGGCTTTTTCTATCTCGATCATCGGACAGTCGATCATAAGTACAATATCATAACTGATGTACACGTGACTGCGGGTAACGTTCATGATTCTGTTCCTTATGTAGATCGGCTACAACACCAAATTGAGAAGTTTGGGTTTACAGATACCATTGAAGCCGTTGCATTGGATGCTGGCTATTTAACTACTCCAATCTGCAAGGCTCTGCACGATCTAAATATCTTTGCCGTCATTGGCCATCGAGCTTTTTCACCTGTTAAAGGCCTTATCGCCAAATGGCGGTTTAAATATGATCCCGAAAAGAATGTCTATATTTGCCCCCAAAAACATGAGCTTGCTTATTCGACAACTGACCGTAACGGATACAGAATGTATAAGTCAAATAAAGAAATATGTAAGGCATGTCCGATGCTCACTATGTGTACACGGTCAAAAAATCACCAAAAGGTGATAACCAGGCATGTATGGGAAGAGAGTAAAGAATGGGTTCGACAGAACCGCTTAAGTAAGTCAGGAAAATACCTATACAGGTTGAGATACCAAACGATAGAGCGAAGTTTTGCAGATGCCAAAGAACTGCATGGACTTCGCTATTGTAGGTTGCGCGGACGTGAAAATGTCCAAGAGCAAGCGTTGCTGACAGCAACCGTTCAAAATATAAAAAAGATAGCACTCCACCTTGCAAAGGCATGTTAGGTGTGGTGCTATCTAAGACTTCCAGCACTTCGTGCTCAATTTTATTGTTATGAAAGAAGAAACTCCAACATATTGTGGGGTTTCTCGACAGCCTGACTCCTGACAATCGCGTCAGGAGTTTTTTGCTTTCCAGTTTTTTGCGATCCGTGGAAAGAAGGACTCAGGAAGTAGCTTTTGGATTATCGTGATGATGACTACGGCTGTGACCAGGAGCAGAGCCGTGGTCATCATGATCGGAGGGTGCGTGGCTGTGAACATGTCCGTGATTGTAGCCGTGTTCGTGGTTGTGTTCGCGATCATGTCTGTGATCGTGCTTGTGCCCGTGATTGCCCCCATGATCATGCCCGTGAACATTTGCCCATGGCTGCTTTTTCTGGTGGTTGTCGCCGTGATTTTCGCAAGCCAGCTCTGCGTGTCTGATCGAGGAGTTTTCCACCTGGATCGTCGTATGCGGAATGCCAAATTCATCGTGCAAAATGCGGATGGCTTCATTCAAGATCGGGTAGCTTGGCAAGCTGTCGTGAACGGTCAAGTGGCAGGTGAGCGAATCAAAGCCTGACGTGACTGTCCAGACGTGAAGATCATGGACCTCTTGAACGCCGCTTATTTGCTCCAAGCGTTCTTTTATTTTTCTCGTGTCAATCCGTGATGGGACTGCCTCCATTAAAATGTTGACCGATTCTTTTGTGACGCGCCAGGTGCTGAACATGATCAGGACAGCTACGATGATGCTGATCAGCGGGTCGGCCAAATACCAGTCAAACCACATCATCAAAAGGCCGCCGATAATGGCCCCGACAGAACCGAGCAGGTCGCCGAGCACATGCAAGAAGGCACTGCGAACGTTGACGTTATTTTTATAGTCGCCCCGCATCAGTACGAACGCAGCGGCGATATTGGCGAAAAGGCCGATGGCGGCGATCGCAACCATGGTGCCGCTGGCCACCTCAGGCGGATCCCACAGCCGCTGGTAGGCCTCCCACAGGATGACAAGCGAGATGACGACCAGTGTCACCCCGTTGACTAGAGCAGCGAGGATTTCAAATCGGTGCAGACCGTACGTTCTTTCGGCAGAAGGCGGGCGGGAAGCCATGATGAATGCAAGCAGGCTTAACAACAGAGCCATTGCGTCACTTAGCATGTGACCGGCATCTGACAGGAGGGCAAGGCTGTTGGTCATGAATCCGCCGATTACCTCGACGACAAGAAAGACGGTGATGATGGACAGGGCAATTCCGAGAGCGCGTTTGCTTGCGCCCTTTCCATGGTGATGGTGCGAGTGGTCGTGGGAATCGCCGTGGTGGTGATGGAAACCCATAAGATACGCCTCCTCTGTCAATGAGAGCATGAAATTAGTAATTGCAAATCCGCTCGATCAAGTACGCCGCGTCCAAGCCAACTCCCCCGAGCAAGGCAGAAGAGCGGCGATACTGCCAGGGCAGCCCCAGAAAATAAATGCCTTTTGCGGGAGAAACTCCACGAGTATGCAGGGGTTGACCCTTGGGATCGAGAACTCCCGGAACTTTTATCCAATCGTAGCGGGAATAAAAGCCTGTACTCCATATCACATTGGCTATGTCAGTGCGGCTGCCGTCTGCAAAAACTGCGGTTCGTCCCGACAAAGCGACGGTGCGTTCCTTTAGCTGGAGAGTTCCGGCCTTTTCCCATTTGCGCAGTTCACGCCTGTAGCCAAAGATCGGGTCTGGTTTTGATTGTAGCCATTTTCCCAAGCTTGAGGTTATCGGTGCCGTCAACAGGCCTGTAGCCTGAAAGTACCAGAACATGGGCTTCCCGAACAGGGAACGGGGAAGAAACATCCTCTTTTGCCCCATGGAGAGGTAAACGGTTCGATGGGAAGCAAGCTCTGCGGCGATTTGCGCACCGGAATTGCCGGAGCCGACGACGAGCACCGGCCCGTCTTGAAGCTGCGTTTCGTTTTTATAGTGAGCTGTATGGAGCTGCACAATATCATCGGCTGCCTGCGTATGCATCAGCGGAATGTTCGGAACCTGAAAGGGCCCGGTTGCAATGACGATCTGTCGGGCGCTATAAGTGCCGTCCGAGGTTTCCACGCGATAACCCGAGCCGGTTGGGATTAGGGTCTGTACTTCCGTATCGAGCTGAATCGGGAGAGAATGATGCGCAGCATACCGCTCCAGATAGTCGGCAACCTCATCCTTTGCAGGAAGGCCGCTCCGTTCGCCGGGAAAAGGAAGTCCGGGAAGATCGCTTTGTTTGCGCGGGGTGAACAGCACCAACGAATCATAACGCTCTCTCCATACATCCCCAATCCGCTTATGTTTGTCTATCAGGAGGCAGGATATTCCTTTTTTGACCAAGTAGTATCCCATCGCCAAACCGGCTTGGCCGGCTCCTACGACGATAACCTCGTATGTTTTCATGCAAAAACCTCGTTTCTTAGGGGAAAGCTCCCATTTTAAAGGTTCCAGATGAAGTACCGCATGCTGTTAGGAAAAGTATACCAAAAACAAAACAATAATCAAGCATATATTTGAATGATGAGAATAAAAAAATGGCCGCCAGGTTTCAGCGGCCCAGCAAAAGCTTATCCGGCAACTGATTGAGCAGCGGGGAACCGATAGGCGCGATGACGCGTAAGGTCGCCTCGATGCTTGACGTAGAGTGGTCCCCATGCAGGGTTGGCATCGTGCATCTCCTTGAGCAAGGCGAGCATGCCGGCAAAAATCGCTTCGATGTTTGCGTTTTTCTCCAGAGAAGCAGTGACGGAAGCCGCCACGACATGCGCGGCATACATCCCTGAAACGTAGCATTCATGCAGCTTTGACTCTGAGTGGATATGTGCCCGGATTTGGCTTGCGATGCGCTCATCTTCGTTATGCCAGTTCTGGATTTGTCCGAGTGAATGCTGTTCGAGGCTATTGAGACGTGATTCTGTTATCGCTTGAGCGACGACAGCAGCAGATTTCCGGGCAGTTTTGGCATCGACTGTCTGCCTTCCGAGCTGGATGGTAGTCAAATCCTTGTCGGTCTCGGCGGAAATCGCCTCTGCCCACGCTTCCGCCTGGTCAAATTGAAGCAGGCGAACGGTTTCGGCAGCAAGATAGCCGCGCAAAATATCGGCAGGATGGGAATCGTACTCAGGCCCCGTGTTTCGCAAGGTCGGCGTCCCGTTCCATGCACCGTTCAGCCCCCGGAAATAGCCGATCAGGCCGATACCGGCTGCGGGTCCCATGTTGAGGATTCCCAGTACATCGGAAGCGGTCTCATCCACTCGTTGCGACCAATAATTGGCCAATCCCAAGGTGAAATTTTGCTTCAACAATTGCTCGCGAATTTTTTGCGCCAGTTCTTTCAATAGGCCTGTGTCTGCGTGAAGAATGTCATGCCCCGCGGTTTCGTGGCTCAGCGCAGACCATCCGAGCAGGCCCCGTTTGGCATGAGAGGGCGGGAGATTGACAATGCCTGTTTCAAGGCCAAAGTGAGAGGCGGCCGCAATGGTCCACGTATAAGGACCGTATTCAGGCCGTCCCCACTTGACCAGCGGAGCTGTCACACTGAGGTCGGGAGGCTTGATTCCATTTCGGTCGGATGCACTTAGAAAGCCGTCATACAAGTCGCTGACCACTTCCTGGAAGGCATCGGTAGCGCGGTCTTCATAGCCTTCTCCGTTTTGGAGAATGGCCTGTGCGATGTCGAGCAGCAAACCGGCAGCCTGCTCCCGGTTGGGATCGCGGCGAAGCAGCTCGGCAAAGCCTTTTTCGGAAAGCTCGTCCAGTGCCTTGATGAAGGGCTGGTAGACGCGATCCTGATAGAGTGGCGGGAGCTTTTCCCGTGCGGCGACTAATCGAGTATACAGCTGTTGAAAGTCCGTAGGGTCTTCAGGTCCTCGGTTGTTGTCCAAGGCTGCCTCCATCACGTCTTTAATGCACAGATCCATATTCCCGATATCCGGTTGATTCATAGATGACGCCTCCTTTTGTCAAGAGTTTGCTCTAGACCAGTCAGCAACGTCAAACGGTGAATCTATATCGTGGGAAAAGCCGACCACCTCCTTTCCATGCAGTACACGGTAATCTGAAAACATAAAAGTGGAAGAAGACTGGCGTGAATGACAAGAAAGTTGTTGGCGGGATGATGGAAGTGCCCGGAGCAGGGGGAGAAAGGGGAAGGGCTCCGGGATATCAGGTCAGTTTTGTCTTCGTTCGGCTGCATGCTCAACGCCAGAGAGAATCAGATGGCGGACATGATCATCATCGAGGGAGTAGTAGACCAGCTTGCCCTCTTTCCGGTGACGAGCCAGCCCCATATTGCGCAAGAGGCGCAGATGGTGAGAGGTATTGGCGATCGTACCCTCTATCACGTTTGCTACATCACAGACGCATAGCTCCCCTTCGAGGGCGAGGGCGTATATTATTTTCGCTCTCGTATCGTCAGCAAGCGCTTTAAAGATGGTCGCTACGCCGTCGGTTTCCTGCATGCGCGGCTTCAAACGGTTTACCTTGGCTTCATCGACACTTTGCATTTCGCATATGTGGGCGTCTTTTCCGAGCGTATCATCAGATGGCACGTCATCACCTCCCTGTTTAGGTATTATAAAACGGATTGAGCTGGAAAAAAAGTACAGGTATGCAATTCGTGCAAGCAATCTCTTTTTTACATTTCCCAATAGGTGGAATTGTTGTAAAGAATGCATATAATGAGTAAGGACAAGCAATTTTGAAGCTGGATTGGAGGAACGAGCTGTGCTGGCAAAGATACGGGGGCTGTCTCTGGAAATCATGGGGGCTCTTTTGTTGGGAACGTTTGTCGTCTTGTTGCTGGGCAGAGGTGGAAGTGGCGAGTCCGGCTTGCTTGGCTTTCTTCAATCCCCGAGCTTGCTTGATGTAAAAACACTTTTTCTCAGCATTCTTCTGGAAGCCATCCCGTTTGTATTGTTGGGAGTTTTCTTTTCCGCCTTTATTCAGACGTTTGTATCGGAAGAGCAGGTAAGGCGCTGGACGCCTCGGCATCCGCTTGCGGCGATTCCTTTTGCGGGCCTTTTGGGAATCCTTTTTCCCGTCTGCGAGTGTGCGATCATTCCGGTCGTCCGGCGATTGATTCAAAAAGGGATGCCGGTTCATGTGGGCATTGTCTTCCTGCTGGCAGGGCCTGTCGTCAACCCGGTCGTATTTACATCGACGGTGGTTGCTTTTCAACGCTTTCCTGATCTGGCCTACTACCGGGTCTTGGCCGCTTTTCTCGTCGCCGTGATCACCGGTGTGCTGATATTTTTGACCGTCAAAAAGAATCCGCTCCGGATCGGTGTGGAGCAAGAGATTCGCCATGAGACGGCACATGCGGAAGCGGTCGGCGGCAAGCTCGGTGCTACGCTGAACCACGCGGTCGACGAATTTTTTGATATGGGCAAATACTTGCTGTTTGGCGCCCTGATCAGCTCAGTACTGCAAGTCTGGATCAGTCGGGAGACGCTGCTGTCTATCGGACAAACACCGTTTACTTCCCATTTGGTCATGATGGGCATGGCGTATGTGTTCTCGCTCTGTTCGGAAGCGGATGCCTTTATCGCGGCTTCCTTCGCAAATACGTTTCATGCCAGCTCGCTGTTGGCTTTTCTAGTCTACGGGCCGATGCTTGACTTGAAAAGCACGATGATGCTGTTTGGCTCGTTTCGATTCGGCTTTGTCGTCAAGCTGCTATTGACTGTGACGCTGCTGGTGCTTGCCGTCACATTGCTCATACCAGTGTAGGGGGGAGACAGATGGATGCGAATGCTGTAAAACGTCATTATTGGGTGCGCAGCTTTCTGTTGGCCGGATTTACGGTGCTGCTCGCGGAGCTGATCTGGTCGGGAAGCCTCAGTCAGTATCTGGCTCCGCGCCTGCATATGCTGAGCTATGTCACGCTCGGGGTTTTTTGCCTGCTTACGATTGCCAGTATCCGCCAGGCTGTCATTGGACCTACAGCCTATGAGTGTGACTGCGAGGACGCCCACAAGCTCCCTCGCAACCGCTGGATTTCGATTGTTGTGTACTCCTTGTTTGCTTTGCCGCTCTTGATGGGGTTTGTGATGCCGGACAAGATTCTCGGCAGCTCTTTGGCGGAAAAGCGGGGTGTTACGCTCTTGACAGGGGAAAGCCATTGGGTAAAGAAAGTCACCGTTGCTGCGCCTTTATCAGAGGAAGGTGCAGGAGGGGAGAGCGGAAGCGGTCGGTTGCCGGAGTCGTCCGGATCAGGCCAGAAAGCGAATGCCGCTGCAATTACAGGAGAAGCTGGGGATGCATCCAGCTCTAGGCAGGAGGTGGAAGTCGTCCCGATTGACTCGAATTCATCCGGAACAAACAGCATCGAGTCGAAAAATACGGACACAGGTCACGCTTCTGGCAATACAGCCGCAACAGACGAGGAACTACGCGCCTTGTTCAACCCTGAACAATTTGGCGGTTTTTATACCGATTTGGCAGTCAAGATGTACAAACAACCGGTAATTCTGCTGGATGACAAGCTGTTTCTCGACGGCTTGACGACGATGGATTTGTTCTCCAAGGAATTTGCCGGCAAAGAAGTGCAAACAATGGGCTTTGTGTACCGGGAGGCAGGATTTTCACCGGAGCAATTCGTCGTCGCCCGGTTCTCTGTTTCTTGCTGCACGGCAGATGCGACAGTCTTTGGCATTCTGGTCGAAGTGCCGGAGGCAAGCAAGTGGAAAACGGACAGCTGGGTGCAGGTTCGGGGAAAGCTGGAGTTGAGAAAAGTAAACGAGTACGACATGCTCGTGTTGAAGGCATCGAAGGTAGAAAAGGTAGAGGCGCCGAAGGACCCGTATGTCTATTACAATTTTGAAACGGCTCCCTCGCCTTGATCAGACTAGTTAACGCACCGAAGCGGGGAGCTTTTGCCGAAAAGAAAAAAGAAGCTGACGGTATCTGCCGTCAGCTATTTTTATGGCCCTAGACTTTGGGTAACTCAAGAAGTGGTTACACCAAAAAACATAGGCTCTTCCGAAAACAGGTCAGCGTTTCGGGGAACTGAATGAGAAAAGTCATGGGAACGACAACGACTCAATTCCCGGATCAATTGGTGCCCAAGCGCATTCTGCGGCGGGCCAGCATCCGGATAACCATCCCGTGGCGCGGCGAGAAGAGGAACGCCAGCAAAAACAAAAGACCGGAGACGGCTGTCATCGAGCCGGCGATCGAGCTGTCCATCCAGGAGGCGAGCAGATAGCCAAATACCGAGCAGAGAACGCCAACCCCCATACTGATAAAAAGCATGACGTGCAGCTTTTCCGTCAATAGGTATGCCGTCGCGCTGGGCACGACCAGCATCGCCACTACCAGGATGGCCCCTACGCTCTCAAACGCTGCCACGGTTGTAAAGGAGACCAGTGTCATCAGCAGGTAGTGGAAAAATACGACGGGAATGCCGATCGCGGCAGCAAGGGCGGGATCAAAGCTGCACAGCTTGAACTGCTTGAAGAAAAGGCCGACAAGCAGCAGGCTGAGCAGAAACACACCGCCAATTCCCCAAGCGGCACGCGGGCCCATGTCGATTCCGCCCCACTGCCATGTATCCCACGGGACATAAGCGATTTCTCCGTACAGGACGCAGTCCAGATCGAGATCGACCTGCGCGGTGTACAAGGAGACTAGCACGACGCCTACAGAAAACAGTGCAGTAAACGTCACGCCAATGGCAGCGTCCGCTTTCACGCCGTTTTGACTGAGAAGCTGCACGATAAAGACGGTCAACAGGCCGACGACAGCAGCACCGATCAGCATCGGCAAAATATCGCGGCTCCCGCTCAGCAAAAAGGCAATCACAATGCCGGGAAGGATCGAGTGGCTGATCGCATCCCCGAGCATCGCCATTCTGCGAAGGATCAGAAAGCAGCCCAGAAAACCGCATGAAGCAGCGACCAATGCCCCGGTCAAAATGATCCAGAACGTATTCATAGTGACAATCCTCCCTGCTCGCGGGCGTACAAGCGGCTTATGGCCTGTGTGCCTTCCGTCAGCTTCGGCGTCAAATCATACGCTTCGAGCTGGGCCAGCATCTTCTCCAGCATTTCTTCAGTCAACTGCGGTGCCAGCTCTTCCTGAGATTGATCAATGTGAACGTGATGATACTCATTTTGGTTCATGTGGTACAGGTCCCACAGCCTTTGGTTCAGCACAAGCAGATAGGAGTTTTTCAACCCATCCGGTGTAAACGTCCAGGTTGAACTTCCATCCGCCTTGGCACGTTCGGCCACGATTTTTTGCCGAACCATCTCTGCCAAAGCGCTTTTCACCTGGGACAAGCTTTTTCCGCTTTTCAAAGCGAGCTCGGCCGAACCGATTCCGAGGTAGACACCTCCCGGACGAGAGCTGCCTGCTTGCTCCTCCAAACACTCGTACAAGGCCTGCTGAACATCCTCGATCAGAACCTTGCGCCGCAGCTTGAAAAAACGGAAAAGACGCGCCAGCACCCCTCTGCGGGGAGAGAACAGGATCGAAAGGACAAAAAAGCAGGTTGCGGAAAGGACGATAGTCGGGCCGGTAGGCAGGTTTTCCTGCTGGGTGCTGATCAATGTACCAAGCACGCCGCTAAGCGCACCGAATACTCCCGACAACACGACCATTCTGCTCAGCTTATCCGTCCAGTATCGAGCGGTCACGGCAGGGGCGATCAACATGGCGGCGACGAGGACGACTCCGACTGCCTGCAAGCCGATCACGACTGACATCAGCAGCATCAGCATGAGCAATCCGTCCAAGAGGCCCATCGGATAGCCAAGGCCGCGGCCAAATCCCGGGTCAAAGGAAAGCAGGGTGAACTCCTTGAAGAGGATCGCCGTCAGCCCGATCAGTACACTGGCCACGATCATGATCGTCACCACATCGCTTTTCACCAACGAAGCAGCTTGCCCGAACAAAAATTTGTCAAGACCGCTCTGATTTCCGCTGGCGCTGTGCTGGATGAACGTCAAAAGCACGATGCCGATGCCGAAAAAAACGGACAGGACGATGGCCAGTGAAGTATCCTCCTTGATCCGGCTGTAGCGGGAGATGGCCGTAATGCTGTAGCTGGCCAACAAACCGGCTACTCCGGCTCCGATGAGAAACAGTCCGATCGATTTGGAGCCAGTCAAAAGAAAGATCATGCATACACCGGGTAACGCAGCATGTGCAAGGGCGTCACCGACGAGCGAACGCCCCCGCAGAAAGGCAAAGCAGCCGAGAATCCCGCTGCTTGTGCCGAGCAGGATGCATCCCATCAAAACCCATTGCGTATTGGGGTCTTGAAGGGCGAGAAGGAGATTCATGTTGCATCCGCCTCCCCGGACGTTTTGTCGTTGGTGAGGAGAACCTGGGTCCCCAGCACTTGCAAGCGGCCGCCATACGTTTTTTGCAGGTTTTCAGCCGTGAAGATCTCTTTGACGGGACCTGCGGCGATCACGCGTCTGTTCAACAGGATGACCCAGTCAAAGTACTCATCGACCGTCTGGAGGTCGTGATGGACGACCAGAACGGTTTTTTGCTGTTTTTTCAGATCGTTCAGAAGCTGAATGATAGCCCTCTCGGTGGCAGCATCAACGCCTGCGAACGGTTCGTCCATGAAGTAGAGCTGGGCTTCCTGGGCAAGAGCGCGGGCGAGGAAAACCCGCTGCTGCTGGCCGCCGGACAATTGGCTGATCTGGCGGTCGGCATAATCCGCCATTCCCACTTTTTTCAGGCAATCCAGGGCAAACTGCCGGTCAGCTTTGCCGGGACGCCGGAACCACCCCAATCGTCCGTATCTTCCCATCAAGACTACGTCGAGAGCGTCTGTAGGAAAATCCCAGTCTACCGACTCGCGTTGGGGGACGTAGCCCACCGATCTGCGCTGCTGGGAAAACGGCTTTCCATACACCTCCGCAGTGCCCGAAGCGGTCGGAATCAAGCCTTGAACCGCTTTGATAAACGTAGACTTTCCCGCTCCATTTGGTCCGATGATGCCGATCAGTTTTCCTTCCGGGACCGAAAGATTTACATTACGCAGTACCGGCTTTTTCTGATAGGCGACGGTCATATCGCGTACCAGCAGAGGTACAGCTCCAGTCTGGCTGCTCATCTGTCTTCCTCCTTTAGAAAAGTTAGTTTATTTTAAAGCGTTCACAATCGTATCGACGTTGTGGCGAACCATCCCGATGTAGTTGCCCTCCGGTGTGCCGGGCTCTCCCATGGCGTCCGAAAACAGCTCGCCGCCAATGGCTACAGTGTGATTTTTCGCAGCTGCACCTTGCACTACTGCTTCGATAGAGCGCTTGGGAACGGACGATTCCACAAAGACGGCTTTGATTTTGCGTTCAACCAGCGTATCTACAAGCGTCTGCACATCCTTCAGGCCATACTCGGAAGCGGTGCTGATTCCTTGCAGCCCCATCACCTCTACGTCATAGCCGCGACCGAAGTATTGGAAAGCGTCGTGCGCCGTGACCAAAACGCGCTGTTCTTTCGGGATCGAGCCGAGCTGCTCCCGTGCGTAATCATCAAGTTCTTTCAACTCTTGCAAATATCGCTCCGCGTTGGCCTGATAGCTCGATGCGTGAGCAGCGTCAAACGCGGCGAGATCGTCCCGTACCTGCTCGACAGCCTTCATCCATAGCGAGACGTCAAACCAGACGTGCGGGTCGGGGCTTTCAGGAGCAGCAGGGTCAGCCAGCAGATGCTCCCTTGTCAAACTGGCGGTAACCGCTTTTACCGGCTTCTTCGCACTCATTTTCTCGAAGATTTCGACCATTTTCCCCTCGAGATGCAGCCCGGAGTAGAAGATGATATCGGCCTGGTCAATCCGCTTGATATCTCCTTCGGACGCTTTGTACAGGTGAGGATCGACCCCGGCGCCCATCAATTGTGTCACCTCGACATGTTCGCCGCCCACTTCTTTTACAATATCGGCGACCATGCCTGTCGTTGCCGTGACTTTCCAGACAGTCTCACCAGCAGCCGGCTTTGTTGCCGGCTCCTCCTTTGTCCCGCAGCCGGTCAATAGAAAAGCAGCTGTCAAGACAGAGTAAAACGTTCCTTTCAGCACTCTTTGATATGTAGTCTTAGCACTCAAAAGTTGTCCCTCCTCAAATATTTTATCCTTAGACATAAATGTTTCCCTCGTGCAACTTTAACACAAAAAAATGGCACAGCGCAACACTATTTTCTCAGGACAAAAATGTTTCGCTTGTACAAGTTTTTTGATCCTGGAATACACGTGCTGTTGCTGTAACCATAATACACACGCAAGGGACAGCAGAGCGTGCCCGCTGGCCCTATCGCTTTCACCTGGCTGGGCAGCTAACGCTCGTCGCTTTGCTTGAGCATCAGATGATGCCTTACGGCGTAGGCTGCGAGCTGGACGCGATTGACCAGTTGCAGCTTTTCAAGAATGTTTTTGATGTGATTTTTTACGGTATTTTCTGCGATGATCAGGGCGTCGCTGATTTCCCGGTTTGTTTTGCCTGCGCCGACGTACATCACGATTTCGCGTTCGCGCGGAGTCAACACGTCGGGGACAGGCTCATTCATGCTTTCTTCCTGCCGGAAGCGGGTAAACAAGCGCGCGGCCATTTCTCTTGAGAGCTCGCTGTCTTCACCGAGAAGGGCGTGCAAATAGGTAATCCAGTCGTCCGGCTCCAGGTTTTTCAAAAGATAGCCTTGGGCCCCAAATTGTATGGCTGTGATCAGATCTCCCACATCATCAGAGATGCTGAGAATGACAACTTTTATATGCGGGTATGCCTTTTTTACCTCTCGCGTTGCCTCCAGACCAGTCCAACGCGGCATGTTGATATCCATCAGCACCAGGTCCGGCTGCAGTGCTCCGCACATTTGATAGGCTTCTTCGCCATTGGTCGCTTCACCGATGACGTAAAAGGAAGGGTCTTGCTCCAGGAGACTGCGGATAGCCAGCCTCGCCATATGGTGATCATCTGCAATCAGAACGCGGTACGCATTCACGCTTTGTTACCTCCTCGATCGAACACCAGGCGGATGGAAGTGCCGCCCTCCGTTCTCTGTGTAATTTCGATAGTGGAGCCCAGCTGCTTGGCTCGTTCCCGAACCATTTTAAGGCCGTATTTTTTCGCTTCATGCTCGTCCAGGCTGATTCCGATGCCGTCGTCTTCGACAGACAGACACCAATTGTCTGCACGTAACGCTTTTAATGTCAGCCAAGCGTGTCTGGCCCCTGCATGCTTTTGAATATTGGCAAAGGTCTCTTGGACAATGCCAAATAGCTGGACTTCTTCGGCAGGGGAAAAGAAGCCGTCAGGCACTTCGATCTGGTGAGTGACATCAACGCCGGAGAGGGCGCTCCACTGTGCCAGCCAGTTTTCCAGCCGCTGGGTCAGGCTGCTGCCTTCTTCGGGGAGAGAGCGCAGGTTGAAAATGGCGTGGCGTACGTCATTGTCAATCGCGGAGACTGCAGCGCGGGCGTCCTCCAATTGGCCCTGCTTCAGCTTGACGTTGAGGAAGAACAGTGATTGGGCAATACCGTCATGCAGCTCTCTGGCCAGCCGTTCCCGCTCTTCGTAGACGGCGCGGCGAGCTTGTTCCTCCACGATCCGGGCATTCATCCGGTCAATCTTGCGGAACATCCAGGTAGCGAAGAGAAAGGAGAGCAGCAGAGTCAATATTGTGATGTAGACATTGCCTGTTTCCATGGATAAATAAGGCAGCAAAAAGTCGTGGCGTACAAATTCAAAACCGCCGATGACGATTGGCGGGAGCAGTACAGTCAACCAGTATAAGACACGGTACGTCATAGTTACATCCCTTTCCTTTGACCAGATGGTACATTCCCAGTATACCGGAGGAGACGGGCTGATGATATACTCATAACAGAAGACAGAGAGGATAGGAGGAGCAGACGTGAACCGACTTGCAAAAGCGATGACAATCGCAGGATCGGACAGCGGAGGAGGAGCGGGGATTCAGGCTGATCTGAAAACCTTCCACCAATTCGGCGTTTACGGGACAAGCGCTATCACAGCGGTTACCGTGCAAAATACATTGGGTGTAACAGGCGTGTATCCGCTGCCGACGGAAGCGGTAGCCCAGCAGATGCATGAAGTGCTCCGGGATATCGGGACGGACGCAGCGAAGACAGGGATGCTGTTTAACGCGGAGATCATTGAAGCAGTCTCCCGGGAAATCAGCCATTTTGACGTAAAAAAGCTGGTCGTAGACCCGGTCATGATCGCCAAGGGGGGAGCGAAGCTGCTGCAGGATGAGGCGATTGCGGCCCTCAAGCGCTTTTTGCTTCCACTGGCAGAGGTCATCACTCCCAACCTGCCGGAAGCCGAGTTCTTGAGCGGGCTGCGCATCGAAACCCCGGAGCAAATGCGCGAAGCGGCTAGAGCGATCCACCAGATGGGCCCGCGCCATGTGATGATGAAAGGGGGCCATCTTCAAGGGGATGCCATCGTGGATATCCTCTATGACGGCCGGGATTTTTTTGAAATGGAGCATGAACGGGTACCGACCCGTCATACGCATGGGACAGGCTGCACGTTTTCGGCGGCGCTTACTGCCGAGCTGGCGAAAGGCACGCCGCTCGTCGAAGCGGTGGACCGGGCCAACCGGTTTATCGTGGAAGCGATCAGAACGGCACCGCAGATCGGCGGCGGTCATGGGCCGACCAATCACTGGGCGGCTGTGAAATAAAAACAACGGATTTTGCAACAATTGGCAGGGGAAACAAAGCAAGAAAGCCCGCAGCAAAACCTAGATGCAAGAGGGTGCATCGGGGTCCTGCTGCGGGCATTTTGTGCTGGTGCAAAAGGTTCCCAACTGTTGCTTTACTTTATCTCGATCGGAATGGACAGATCCCCCTTCAATCTGGTCGGGTAGTAGTTGAGCGTAAATTTGTACGTGCTGGGGGTGCCCTTGCGAGCCGGTTCCGTACGCTTGAACAAGACGCCATATCTTTGAATGGTTTCGGTTTCTGATGGGGTGGAAGTCCCTTGGACAAATTCGTATCGATTTCCCAGATCGTCTGTCAGCTCTGAAATGTGCGAGCCGTACTCGTGGAAGTCCTGCTCATCGACGCGAAGGTGATAGTCCATGCCGACTACGTCATCATTCTGCCTAAGCGCTTCCAGCGACAGCCTGTCATCCGGCGCTTTCAATAGCACCTTGTTCTTTGCGTCGATTACCACGACCAGCTTGTCTTTGTCCAATGCCTGGATGCCGCTTGCTTTCAGATAGAGTTGCTGAGGAGTGTCGAAATAGTTGCTCTCCAGATGGTAGATCACCTCGTACTCGCCATTTTTATGGGAAGGAATGCCATTCCCCCAAAAGGCAAAGGTTTGTCCCTTTTCATCCACCAGCCGCAAATTGTCGAAACCGAAGATGTGCTTTGTATTTTCGGGAGCGAACCGAACCGTGACTTCCGCCTGGGTAGGGTAAACGGCGACCTGCGAAACCGTCAGTTTTTGTCCGTCGACAGTAATCGTCTGGTTGACCGGGTATATTTTTTCTTTCAGGTCGGCATACCTGGACTTGTCGATGGGGACAGTTACGCTGATCGGAGTATCCATTGGCAGGGCATCCACGTAGATCGTTGCCTTTACAACCAGATGATCCGGGAGCGGCAGACTTTCATCCGTCGGGTATATCTCAATCGCTTCCTGCGCATGGCTGACAGGTTTAAAGCTCCCGCTGGACAGCGAGTAGCTGAGCGGTATTTGGTTGCCCTTGTCATCCGTAATATCGATGCCCTCCAATCGAACGACATGCCCTGGTTCCCTGTGCCTGATCGTATACAGCAGCAGCATCCGCCTTTGATCCCCGATTACCCGATCAATCGTGAAGCTGACGTTATCCGCTTCCGCAAATGCGCCGATTTCTTGTGCCAGCCCGTGCTTCGCAGCCCTTTCCAAGCCTTTCTTCGCCTGGACCAAATTTACGATCGGCTCCATTCCGGGAATATCGCTCACATAAGCCGCGAAGGCGGGGGAGAGGCGGATCGTGAACAACAAGCCCGCAACAAGGGAGCACGCGGCAATGAGCGACCAGCGGATGCGCCATATACGCTGATGCTTCCGCAACTGCCCCTTTGCTTGGGTCATACCGGCCAGAATAAAGGCGTCTGCCTCCGGAGGAGCCTGAGTCTTTTCGTACTGTACCTTCTTCTCTGTTAATTGTTGCTCGATCCGATCCTCGCCGGGGCGCGATTCCGACTCTTCTCCTGAGAAAAAAGCGTCCGTTTCTTCGCGTCGATTCATCATCTCACCAACCTTTTCCCAAATCTTTGCGCAACGCGCCCAACGCCTTGTGAAGCCATGTCTTGATCGTTCCCTCGGGATGATCGAGCAGGGCGGCGATTTCGCGTATGGTCAAGTCTTCGAAGTACTTTAAAATAATGACCTGCCGATGCATGCCAGTCAGCCGGGAAATCGCGTCTTCCAGCTCAAGCCGCAGGTCGGTTGTATCCGTGTCATCCCGAATTGGCGCATCGCTGCCCATATCACTTGCCAGCGACCGTTTTTTTCGTTTTTGCTCATCCACACAGACATGGATCATGATCCTCGTCAGCCACGTGGAGACATAGGCCGGCTGCTTGAGCTTGGGCAGCTTGAGATAAGCACGGCATGTGACTTCCTGCATAGCCTCCAGGGCGTCGGTTTCATTGCGAAAGAAAGCGTATGCGACTCTGTACAGCTTTTCTTTATGTGTCTGCATCAGTTTGTAAAAGGCGTCATCATCCCCCTGCTGGGCAGACGAGACGAGTTGTTCCAGATTCACGCTCACCCCTCCTTCTTATTAGACGGCGACGGGGAAGAAACGGTTTTCAAAATCGCATTTTTCTCCTTGTCTGGGGGGAACCGGACGCCTTCTTTTCGCTTATCGTATCGTATAGCACCTAGAGAGGACGGTCAAAACGGGGATGTGGATCAAATGGGTGACGATTCATGAGTCGTACGGTTTGCCAAGAATGGCGAATGAGTGCAGGCACTACTTGGAAATGAAGGGCATTCGTGTCCGCCTCTTGTCACGGAAAACGCAGCGAACGGGGCACGTCTATGTGCTGCAGGTACCCGAGAAGCAGAGGGATCAGGCGTTGGAGTGGCTTCACCAGTTTAAAAACCGCCTGTAGCTGATCATCAGGACAGCGACAGCCATTTTCCTCCATCGAACCCCTCGCTCGGGTTCGGAGATACTATCTCTGGGGGGATCGACATGGCGACGACGCTTACAGAAAAACCGGAAACAGTTGCGAATAAAGAGTCAAAGCTGTTTCTGCCTGATTTTGTTTTCTTCGAGCCCGACGCACTCCATTATCCGTTAGGGAAAGAGCTTTATCAGCGGTATCAGGAGCAGGGCATCCCGATCCGAATGACGACCAGCCACAACCAGGTCCGCGGGATTCCCGGAGAAACGGACGTGGAGCAGTATCGCAATGCGAAGCGGACGCTGGTCGTGGGCGTGCGCAAGACGCTCAAATTCGAGCAGTCCAAGCCGTCTGCCGAATACGCCATCCCGCTGGCTACAGGATGTGCCGCGCACTGCCATTACTGTTATTTGAACACAAATATCGGCACAAAGCCGTATATCCGCGTATATGTCAATACAGACGACATACTCCGGCAGGCGGAAGCCTACATTCGCGAACGGGAGCCGGAAATTACCCGGTTTGAGGCGGCTTGCACCTCGGACCCGGTCAGTATCGAGCATATCACCGGAAATTTGCGGAGAGCGATTGAGTTCATGGGGAAGCAGCCGCTGGGACGGCTTCGTTTCGTAACCAAGTTCCATCACGTGGACTCCCTGCTGGACGCCGCCCACAACAAACACACCCGCTTTCGCTTCAGCATGAACGCTGATTACGTCATCAAGCACTTTGAACCGGGGACTTCCACATTCGCCCAGCGCCTGGAAGCGGCGGGAAAAGTGGCCAAAGCGGGGTATCCGCTCGGCTTCATTCTCGCGCCGCTGTACTGGTTTGAGGGATGGGAAGAAGGATATACCGACTTGCTGGAACGTCTGCGGGAACAGCTGGTGCCGGAGGCGATGGAAGACCTTACGTTCGAACTGATCCAGCACCGCTTCACCAAGGTGGCCAAGAAGCTGATCCTGCAGCGCTATCCGAAGACAAAGCTGGAAATGAACGAGGAAGAGCGCAAGTACAAATGGGGCAAATACGGGAAAGGCAAATACGTTTATCCGGACGTGCAGGCAAAAGCGCTCCGTGAGCATTTGGAAAAGGAAATCACCCGCCTTTTCCCGCAAGCGAAAATCGAGTATTTTACGTGAGAACGAGATGAACAAAAAAATTTTTGATCGATAGACCGTAAAACAATGAACCGCCAGCCCCCATGCTGAGCGGTTTTCTTGGTCGAACGGATTCCTGCGGACAACAGCCAAGCTGCGAGCACATTTCGGAGAGGAAGACTTGTCGTAATCAGGTGCAAATGTTCTGCGCAAAGCCTCAAGCGGCACAGTTTTCTGCGCCTGACATTATCCGAATCTTTTCGACAAAATTGACATGTCCATGCTACAATATGGAGGCTCTCATATCTGGGAAAGGATTTGTTGTGACAATTATGAAGCCCGTATTTGTAACTATCGAGGGACCGATTGGCATTGGCAAAACGTCGCTGTCCCGTGAACTCAGCAAAGCCTTTGATCTGAAACTGCTGGAAGAGATCGTGTATGAAAATCCGTTTCTGGGAAAGTTTTATGAAAACATTGCCGAATGGAGCTTTCAGCTGGAGATGTTTTTTCTTTGCAACCGGTACAAGCAATTGCAGGATTTGCACCGGGACTATCTGAAACAGGGGATATCGGCAGTGGCAGATTACAATATTTTTAAAAACACCATTTTTGCCAAGCGGACATTGGATGAGGAGAACCTGCCCAAGTATCTGAAGATTTATGATATCCTTACGGAAGGCTTGCCACAGGCGAATCTGGTCATCTACATGACAGCATCGATCGATACGGTGATGAAGCGTATCGAGATGCGCGATCGCGATGTGGAACGCAAAATGGATGTAGGCTATATGAAAAATCTGATCGCTGATTACAATGAATTTATGGAAGCGTTTGAAAGACGCCATCCAGATACGCCCGTAATCAAGTTTCAGTGCGACGAGCTTGATTTTGTACATAAGCCGGAAGATCTGCAGCATGTTCTGAAGCAAATCGAACCATATATCCGTTCGCTCCAGGGGGCTTAATCTTTCCATGCGCACGGCCTGATCATTTTAGAAGGAGTTACGTTCATGTCTGGGTTTAAAAACAGTGATTTGAGAGAAAAGTACGGGATACCTAGCAACGCTGTCATTACGATCGGGGGAACGGTAGGTGTCGGAAAGTCCACCTTTACATATGCTTTGGCCGATCTGCTCGGCTTTCGGGTATCCGTGGAAAAAGTGGACAACAACCCGTATCTGGGGAAATTTTATGAAGATCTGTCCCGCTGGGGCTTCCATCTGCAGGTATTTTTCCTCGCAGAGCGGTTTAAAGAGCAAAAGCGGATGTTTGAATACGGGGGCGGTTTTGTGCAGGATCGCTCTATTTACGAGGACACCGGCATTTTCGCCAGGATGCTGTACGAGCAAGGGCACATGACGGAAGAGGATTACCAAACGTATACGCAACTGTTCGAAGCGATGGTCATGACTCCGTATTTTCCGCACCCGGACATCCTGATCTATTTGGAAGGAAGCTTTGACGACATTCTGGACCGCGTCCAGGAACGCGGCCGTCCGATGGAGCAGCAGACGCCGACCGATTACTGGCTGGATTTGTACAACCGCTATGAAAAGTGGATCTCCTCGTTTTCGACCTGTCCGGTTCTTCGGATCAACATCAATGAATACGACGTCGTAGAAGATTCGTCTTCCGTCGAAGTTGTACTGTCCCGGGTAGCAGAAAAAATCAGACTCGGGCGGTCCTTCCACCGCTAATGCCATGCCCCTTTGATGATAGGAACTCTCGTCAGCAAAGGGGCTTTTATCTGATCGGACACAAAGGTTTATGATATCATGGAGAAAAGCGTGTTTATTCAGGGGGCGTTCAAGTGAAGCGGTGGATGCTGATTGTTGCCCTCGGATCGGTTTGCCTGGCTTCCATCTGGATTATTACTGCCTTCTACCGGTCGCAAATGATGGAGAAAACGTTGAATTCCGTCACGGCCGGAGAAACGTATGCCTTTGAGCAAGCTTTTCAGCGATTATTGATTGGACAGCAAGACGATCAGGCCAGCTTTCGGATAGCCGAGTTTGAACGAGGCAAGATGCCAAAACAGCCGATTCAACTTGGACTGCATAAAAAAGAAGCCTTTATACATATTGATGTGACAACGAACCAATCCTTGGAGGCAGCGGAAAGCTTCCTTTCCCAAGTGGAGCTTATCGGCGATGTGAAGTACAGCACGTCCGTCCGCGAGGTGTCACGAGGCAATTATCAATTGACGATGACCTTTTCGGAAATCAAAGACGAGTTCGGGTTTCGTTTTGGGAATATTCCGACGATCACTCTCCGAAGAATGGCCCCCCTTGCTCTTACCATTCAGCCCGGCAAGGCAGAGGGAGCGGTGCTCATGCTTCCGGAGAGCAGAGAATCCCGATCCTTGTACATAACGGAAGGATTGGGAACGATTCTGCTGCGATTTTCAGAGCCTATGATCAGGAAGGAAGAAGCGGGACGGTCAGTCAACGGCTACCCGGCAGTCTGGCTGGATGATCGGACGATGTCTCTTGATGTGCGAAGGGTCAATCGGGCGGCGCTGGACTTGACGCAATTCCATTCGCAAAGCGGGAACTATCTGCCCGAAGAGTATCGCTATGTGGCATTATACAAAAAACAGCCGTTGTCCTGGCTCTCCTACCCTGACAGCGAGGTGGTCGGTTTTAGTCCCTATGACTCCTTTTACGACCGATTGATACTCTCTCCTGACCGCGAAAGCTATCTCGGCGTGATTGACAGAGGGCGAAGCAAGAGCAGACGGGGAGATAGACAGGTTGCCCTCGTTTTGGAGCAGAGAGGACGTGATCCGCTATTGATCGAGCCGATGCTGGAAGGCAGCGGACTCTCCCATGCGACAATCGATTGGCTGGATGCAGGGAGATTTCTCTATGTCGAAGAGAAGCTTGGAACAGTGTATCATTTGGCTACGGGAGAAAAAACGCCGCTTTTCGATGAGACGTCGACCGGGTCGATTGCGCTGGAAATGGCTGTAGACGATGTGGATGGCTATCTCTATATCGTGCTCGTGCGTCCAGCGGGCGACAAAAATTTGTATCGGGTGGAAAAACGAACGTATCGCCTCCATGATCTCGTACTGGAGAAAACGGAGTCGTTGGGAGAGGCATTGCTTCACCCTCGGGAGAAGCTGCCAGCCTTTCCGATCAGGGTACGAAAAGACGGCATTTATTACACAATACCGGGTCCTACGGAAAACAAAACCGTCTTTGTATCGCGCAAGGGCAAATCCTGGACGGCCGAAGGCGAGGTTGTCTGGGCCAATGACCACAGCCAGGCTGTCTTAAAGCGAAAGAGTGACGAGGAAGCCGGGACGTATACATGGTGGCAAATCGGAGGGAGACAGCGGGAGCTGCATGTGACCCGTGCGGAAGTGATGCCGTTTGGACCGTATCTTGTAACGAATGACGGTTTGCGGTATCAAATCTGGGATGATCGAAGGAAGCGTTGGGAACCGCTCGATTTGGCCGAGGGTGACATCCGATTGTCCGCGGCAGAGGGCAATGCTGTGTATTCGCGACAGCGGTGAAGACGGCTGCCCTTCCTGCACATTTCTGTCGCGGAAAACGGCTTCTGATCAAAATAGGCTGTGGTATAATAGGTGCATCTTGGAAGGAAAAAGGAGCACAGACATGGCAGAAGAATGGTTTGAACGAAGCTTTCGCGAGGACTACGTGTTGGTGTACAAACACAGGGATGACGCGTCAGCTGATAAAGAGATAGCCAACCTCCTGGAGCGTTTGCCCATCAAGCGATCCGGAAGAGTTCTTGATCTTTGTTGCGGGAGCGGACGTCATTCGCGTGCACTGGCCCGACGCGGGTATGAAGTTGTCGGGGTAGATTTATCAAACGTCCTGCTTCAGCTCGCCAATGAGCAAAAGATTCTCCCTAATCTGCATTTTTACCAATATGACATGCGACATATACCGTTTCGGGAAGAGTTCGATATCGTGGTCAATCTGTTTACCAGCTTCGGGTATTTCTCTTCGGACGAGGAAAATGCGCAGGTCGTTCAAAACATGGCCCTTGCCCTGAAATCGGGGGGAGAGGTGGTCATCGACTACTTGAATCCCGCGTTTGTAGAGGCCAATCTCGTACCGCACTCCGAAAAGGAAGTCGGCGGACTGCTGATCGAGGAGGAGCGGTGGCTGGAAGCAGGATTTGTGAAGAAGCGGATCGTCGTTAAGGATAAAGGCGCAGCGGAAACGAGAGTCTACCAGGAGCAGGTCCGCCTCTTTACGGTTGAGGAGATGACCGCAATGCTGCAGAAAGCTGGCTTTGTCAACATTCAGACGTTTGGCAATTACCAGTTTGAACCGTATCAAGCGGCTGACTCGCCTCGGATGATCTTTTTCGCAGTCAAAAAATAGGACGTCGCGGATCAGCGTGACTAACCCGCTATCAAGGTGAATATGATGGTGAAAACGATGTCATTCATCGATGATGGGGGTGCGCTGAGTGAGCAAGCTTTCGCTGGAACAAGTGAAGTTGTATTTGAACAAAGTGCCCGGCTGGAGACTGATGGAGGATCGGATGGCGCTGTCCCGTACGTATCAGTGCCGCGATTTCTCCACTGCCGTCAGCTTTGTCAATCGTGTAGCGGAATTGCTTGACCAGGATAGTCACCATGTCGAAATCCTGATTCGTCAATCGACAGTGACCTTTACGGTGACGACGAGAGAAGCGCACGGTTTGACCGGGAAAGACTTTGCCCTGGCACAGACGATCAGCAAGGTAAGCTGAAGAGGGGATTCCCGCCTTGTTCGGACGAGGCGGCTTTTTTTGTGCAAGCGCATCTGTCTGTTATCATAGAGGAAAAAGAACAAAGTGGAGGGATTTTTCCATGGACATCCATAAACACGATCAACTTCTCGGCTTGATCGAAGAGCATTATGCCAAAGGACAGATTCAGGCGCAATTTACACAGTGGGACTCGGACAGCGAAGATGAAGAGGTGACTCAGCTGCAAGGCACACTTGCCTCGTGGAAGCTGACGGACAACGAATTTGGAGAGAAGGATTTGCTGATCGTCCTGGAGTCCGATACAGAAGGAACCGTAGAAATTTTGATGGAGATCCCTGCGGATGAAGACAATCTGGCGGTATTTGCCGAGGGGCGTCTCTCTATCTTCGGAACGGAAGCGGAGCTCATCTTGTCCAAATGAATGGCAGAGGTCTCTATCGCTACCTGGGTACACCGGAAAAGATGAATGAACGAGAGGTGTACGCCTGCAAAAAGTACATCAGGAAGCATCGCGCTGCGATGAAACAAATGGGAAAGGTTCTGCTCGATCTGCCGGCGCTCTTGACGCCATTTCACTTGGATTGCGAAAATTGCCGTCTCGTTCACCGGGAGACTTGCTGTGAAGGCGGACAACCCTATGCCGTAGAAAACCAGCAGGCCGATCTGCTGGAGCGGGAATCGGGTGCGATCGCAAGCCAATTCTGGAGCGAGCGGGAGCAGCGAGGATGGGCTGCCGAAGGGATCTGGGACAAACACTATGGTCTGGGCACGATCCGGATGGACCACGGGAACTGCCTGTTCTATAAAGAGATGAACGGAAGGTACGGGTGCTCCATTCACGCATACGCCGAGAAGTCGGGAGTGGATGTTGTTTCACTCAAGCCGTTTAGCTGCCAGCTTTACCCATTAGAGGTCATTGATACGGGCGAAATAATACTTCTGACCGCTTTGACCGAGGAAACGGCTTCTTTCTCCAGATGGGGCACCGATTATTTGGAGCATTTCTACTGTGCAAGCATAGAACGGCGGAAAGCAGCAGTACATTTGGATGAGAATCTGTTTTCGCTAACGGGCTATAAGCCGGCCTATTTATGGAATCTGCCGTTGCTGCATGCGCTGCTGGGCCCGGATACAGCCCAGTCGCTGGAGCTCTTGGGATACATCAGCGAGCAGGAAAATCTCGTCACATAGGGGCAAGAGCAATTCCCCGCGTATGTTTCCGAGAGTTTTTGAACATCCTCTAGTAACGATGTGGTATGATGGCTAGGTCAGATAAGTAGATTGGCAAAGGAGCAACAGTGATGAACGCGAAGACGACAAAAGAATCCCGTACGATTCAGGCTTCCCTCGTACAACCTTCAGACACCAACTTTCACGGCACGATGTTTGGAGGGAAAATGATGGCCTATATTGACGAAGTGGCTGCCATTGCGGCGATGAGGCATTCCCGCCGTCCCGTTGTCACGGCGTCGATTGATTCGATCGATTTTCTTACTCCCGTAAAAATGGGCCATTCCATCTGTCTGGAAGCGATCATCTCCTCCACGGGAAAAACATCGATGGAGGTATTTGTTAAAATCATCTCGGAAAATTTGCGAACAGGGGAGCGAACCTTGACCGCTACCTCTTTTCTCACGTTCGTAGCGCTCGGTGAAGACGGCAAGCCGACTCCAGTACCGCCCATCATCCCGGAAACCGACGAGGAACGCTATCTGTTTGAAACGGCAGAGGAGCGCAAAAACATGCGCAAAGAGCGGAAACGGAGCACGGAAGCATTTGTCAGCCAATTAAATATTACAAAGAATATATAAGGTTAAAACAAGAAGAGGCGATGCCATAAGGCATGCCTCTTTTTCAGTCCAAAAAGCGTGCTCGTATTTCGGCTGTGGGGAGCAGACATACGGTCGACCGGCCGAACCAGCGATAGCGGTTGCGAGCGATGAACCGATACAGTCTATCCCTGACAAGCCTTGGGAAGAAAAAGCCGATCGCTGAGAAAATCGGCCAGGCTCCGCGCAAAAGCCGGCCAACGCGCAGGATTGCATCAGAATAGACGTACACGGTTCCCTGGTCGATCAGTACGACAGATGACAGGTCGTGAGTCGCCAGTCCATACTGCTCCAGCAAGCTTTGGCCTGTCTCTGACTGCAGTGAGGCGAAGTGAATCCGCCCCGCCGGATCACGCGGGATGATAAAGCGGACAGCGCCGTTGCAGAAATTGCAGACGCCGTCGAATAACAGGATTGTGTCTGGATGGGAAGCAGTAGACATGGCGGACGCCTCCTGTTGAGCATGAAATCTGGCAATGTTACCTCCATCATACCAGGAAGGTCCGCCGGGTCAAGGGAGGAAAACGTTGAAGCAATCAAATTTCAGGGACGAGACAGCCGCTTGCCAAGAGCTCTGCCGCTTTTGCCATGTCCACATGCATTTCCCGGTCTTCGGAGAGTGGCGGTATGACCTCACGAAGCTTGGCATAAGCTTTCTCCGTGCCGATTCCCAATTTTCCTTTGCCAAATTCGATTGCTTGCGCAGCCGCCAAATATTCGATGGCGAGTACCTTCATGGAGTTGGCGATGACGGTTCTCAGCTTGCGGGCCGCCGTCGTTCCCATGCTTACGTGATCCTCCTGATTGGCAGAGGAAGGGATAGAATCGACGGAAGCCGGATGGCACAGCACCTTGTTCTCCGAAACGATAGAAGCAGCGGCATATTGCGTGATCATAAATCCGGAATGCAGGCCGCCTTTTTCCGTTAAAAAACCGGGGAGTCCGCTTAATTGCGGGTTGACCAGACGCTCGGTCCGCCGCTCGGAAATATTGGCAAGCTCAGCTATTGCTATGGCCAAAAAGTCGGCTGCCAATGCCATCGGCTGACCGTGGAAATTCCCTCCGGAAATAACATCGCCGGTCTCGGCGAAGAGAATGGGATTGTCGGTTACACTGTTGCACTCTCTGGTTACAGCAGCACGTACATACTCCCAGGCATCGCGTGTAGCGCCATGCACCTGCGGGACGCATCGGAGGCTGTAGGCATCTTGCACGCGGAGCTCCCCTTGCGCTGTCGTCCGTTCGCTTCCTGCGAGATGGGCAAGCAGCTTGCGAGCAGATTCCTGTTGGCCGGGATGGGCGCGGACGAGGTGAAGCTGTGGATCAAACGCTTTTGGAATCCCGTGCAACGCTTCCACGGTCATGGCGGCGATGACATCGGCATTTTCGATCAGCGCATGAGCATCAGCCACAGCCAGGCAAAGGAGAGCGGTCATCGCCTGCGTACCGTTGATCAATGCCAGACCTTCTTTTGCCTCCAGCCGAATAGGGGATAAGCCAGCGCTCTCCAAGGCGGCTTTGCCGGGCATTCTTGTGCCGTTTACCTCCGCTTCTCCTTTCCCGAGCATGACGAGCACCATATGGGAGAGGGGAGCCAGATCGCCGCTTGCTCCCAGAGAGCCCTGCTGCGGGATGATCGGATGGACGCCGCGGTTGCACATTTCGATCAGCAGGTTGATCGTCTCTTCCCGGATGCCGGAGTATCCCTTGGCCAGTGCATTGATCCGCAGGGCCATCATCGCACGGACCACCTCGGTCGGATAGGGATCGCCCATTCCACACGCATGGCTCATGATCAGATTTTCCTGCAACTGGCTGACGTCTTCTTGAGGAATCACTACGTCGGAGAACTTGCCAAAACCAGTCGTAATCCCATAAACGACCTGTTGGTTTTGAACCATTTGTTCAACCATCGAGCGGGATTTGCGGATTTTTTCAACGGCTTCCGGCGTCAGTTCGATCTGCTCGAATTTCCTGGCAATGGCAGCTACTTGTTCAATGGTCAGCTTATGTCCGTCCAGACGGATAGAAATTGTGCGTTGATTCATGAGTATTTTCCTCCTTTAGCATAGCAGAGGACAAAAAGGAAGAGGGGCTAGGATTGTTATCCTAGCCCCTCTTCCCATGCGGGTATGAAATTAACAAAACGAGTAAGCGTCAAGTTCTGCATTTTTTTCCCCGCTTCCGTCCGCTTATTATTCAGATGATTTTTTCTATTCCCTATTGTAATACTAGTTTATGAGCTGTCAAGTGAAAACGTTATCATTCGTATCTATTCTTTCACCCGGCAGAATGCGTTTTCCTGCCCAAACCAAAAAAGGGCGCTTATTTTTTTGAAATATGGGCAAGTGCGGTTTCTCTAGACGGGTGAATGTCATACCATGTACTGTGCTATTTCACTAGAAAGGACGTGTGAGTTTGGAAAGACGCCGAAATATGCCACCTATGCCTCCAGCGTTGCCGATGCCTTCACGCAGGCCCAAAGAGATGCCCAAACCTTCACCGAATTTGCCGTCGCCAAATGTATCACCAAACATTCCATCACCGAACCTGTCTCCGATCATGCCGTCGCCAAATATGCCATCGCGAAACGTGCCATCACCGAATCTATCGCCGAATATGCCATCGCCAAATATGCCGTATCGGGCGGTGCCAAGACCAAACAGGCCTTATCGGATGATGCCATCGCCAAACATGCCGTCACCGAACATGCCAAGACCAAACAGGCCGCATCGGATGATGCCATCGCCGAACATGCCGTCTCCGAATATGCCATCACCGAACATGCCATCACCAAACAGACCTTTCCCGAAAAGACCGTCAAACCGCAGACCGCCAGCTCCGCCGAGGAGAAGGGAACGCAGACCAAAGTCCGGGGCTCATGCAGACCTCGAAATGCTCCTGTTCAAGTACAGAATGCATATGGAGCGTATGCATCACTACAAGCAAAAATGTGAACAGTACCGTCATCACCGCAAAAAATACAATACGTACTACCGCTTTTACGATCATCATAAAAAGAGAATGCGCTACTACTACGACAGCTGCTATCCGCAGCATGACTCAGGGAGCAGTTCCTCCGGCTGCGGTTGTTCTGGCAGCGGTTCCTCCGATTATGGATCCTCCGGCTACAGTTCCTCCAAATACGGTTCCTCCAGATATGGAAGGTCAGGACATGGTTCCTCTTCCTCCGCATGCAATTGTGGCGGACCATGTTGTCAATAACAGCATACGCAATGACGCTGCTTGCTGTGAGCAGCGTCATTTTTTTATGCATAAGCCTGCAGGCAGAGGTTGTTGCTTTCTCAAACAGGCAGACCTTCGGGTGAAATGCCCGCCTTTTGCATGTCCCGCCGCAATGTGCGAAGAGCGTCATCTTTATTTTTGCATTCGAGCATCACATCGATGTCGTAGTCGCTGAGCTTTGTGACCCATTCGATGAACTTCACCGGATCGATCTTATCTGCATGGGAACGAAAATCGCTTTCCGATTTTGGAGAGGAAAAGTGCATCTTCGGAGTTCGCGTGCCCCACGTTTTGAGTATTCGGGGAATGTATTCAAACAGATCTTCGCCATTGTTGAGACAGTCGTGGTGATGGACATCCAGTACCATCGGGATGCCAATCCGCTCACAGAGTGTCAGCACGTCGATCATGGAAAAGGAGGTGTCATCATTCTCTACGACCAGCCTGCGCTTTACGTTCTCTGGGAGCAGCTCGAACTGATCGGCGAAGCGTTGAAGCGAGGCTTCTTTGTCGTTGTAGACACCGCCTACATGGGTAACCAGGACGGAGTTGTCGTCGAGGCCCATCAGATCGAAAACGCGGGCATGGTAGGAGAAATCCGCAATCGTTGCTTTCAGCACTTTCGGATTGTCTGTATTCAAAATACTGTAGTGGCCAGGATGCGAGGTCATGCGGATGCCGTGCTTTTTTATATAGGCACCGGCCTTGTCGAAATCCCAGCTAAACTCCTTGGCCCAATCCCAATCCTCCGTAACCTTGTGGGTGGCCAGCGGCACGAACTCGGAAGGGAGCCGGTAGAGAAAAATACGATTCTCTACATTGTAAGCAAGCAGGTCCATCAGGTTAAAAAAGTTGGTTTGCAAAACTTGCCTCAGCTTTTTTAGTCTCGCATCCGGCGAGAGCTTTTGAACCTGAGCTACCGTCGTTTTCTTATTGGGATTGTTCGGGCTGTCCAGACGGATGCATGCATACCCAAGTCGTATCATCCGGAACCCTCCATTTCGGTTTAGGCTTACTCCTAGTATTTCCCCGAAACGAGCTTGCGGGCGTGCATGAGCGCTTCCTTTTGGTGGGAAGCTAACAGCGATATTCCATCAGGAGGAGACGACCATGGAGCATTATTTAGCGGAACAGTATCGAGAAGGTCTGCAGGCATTTGGCCAAATGATGCCGGACGCACTGCAGGCGTATAACGATTTCACCAGCAAGTGTTTTTCTTCCGGTACGCTGTCTTCCAAGCAGAAACACCTGGCAGCCTTGGCGATTGCCTTGTACGCCGGAAATGAACACTGCATCGTGTTTCACCTGGAAGCGTTGTTGGAAGAAGGCGTATCCAAGCAGGAAATCGCGGAAACGGTCGCAGTTGCAGGGGCGTTTGGCGGAGGAACGACACTCTCTCACGGTGTCATTTTGATCCAGGAAGTAATGGAGGAAAAGAATCAGGGGATTCAGTAAACATCCCTTTGCAGCCCTTCCTGGTATTTGGGGAAGGGCTGCTTTTTCTTATATTGCGATAGGGAGGAAAAAGCTATAAGATGAGGAAGTCATTTCATCCGTGCTCGAGGGGTATTTATGAATACGTTATCACAATCGTACAGCATTGGTTTAGTCATCCTGTCCTATTTTATCGCTGTTTTGGCTTCCTACACGGCATTGGATCTCGGTGGACGCGTCAGTCATTCTCGGGGAAACATTCAGAGAATTTGGCTAATGGCCGGAGCAGGCGCGATGGGATTGGGAATCTGGGCAATGCATTTTATCGCAATGCTTGCTCTGCATCTGTCGATTCATGTTGATTACGATTTCTGGATCGTTTTGATTTCCATCCTATTTGCGATGTGCACATCAGGTATCGCCTTGCATGTGGTCAGCAGCAAACACATGTCCAAAAAACGGCTGGCAATCGGCTCGCTGTTCATGGGAACAGGGATAGCCTTGATGCACTACGTCGGGATGAGCGCGATGAGGTTGGATGCGCAAATCGTTTACGATCCGGTTTTGTTCGCGATCTCCATCCTCGTTGCTGTCCTCGTATCTGCTGTTGCGCTGATGATTACGTATCGTTTGCGAAAAGCAGGAGACGTCCGCGGAATAGGACTGAAAATACTGGCTGGCATGGTGATGGGGGCGGCAGTTGCTGGAATGCACTACACAGGTATGCTAGCCACCTCGTTTGTAACGCATGGCAATCATCATCCGTCGCCATCCTCGGCTGTCAGCACGATCTGGCTGGCTTATGCGATCGGGATAGCAACTCTGATCATACTCGGGATTACGCTGTTATCGGTATATGTAGAAAAGCTCTTGATGACCAAGACATTGCGGATGATGGAGAGCGACCAGCGGTACAAATCGTTGTTCGAGTACAACCGGGATGGTGTCATATCGTATGGTGTGAACGGCCAATTGATTGGCATGAATCCTGCTGCCAAGGAGCTGACGGGCAGGGAGTTGCTTTCGCTTTCAGACTTCGTGGACATGTGTGACCAAGCGGATGCGGAGATGATTCGGAAACATTTTTTGCAGGCCGTTCTCGGAGGAGCCAATACATACGAGGTAAAGCTGTATCCCGAGCCGGAAAAGCAAGTCATCCTGCATATGACCAATGTTCCCATTATCATAGACGGAGAGGCGGCAGGCGTGTTTTTTATTGCCCGCGATGTAACCGAGCAAAGGCAGGCTGAATCCAAAATCAATTACCTGGCTTACCACGATGCATTGACGGGTTTGCCCAACCGGCGATTTATCGAAGAACAGCTTGAAAAAGCGATCCGGAATGCAAAGAATCGTGAACAGACTGTCACTGTGATGTTTCTCGACTTGGACCGCTTTAAGCTGATCAATGACTCTTTGGGACATGACTTTGGCGATCTGCTTTTGCGAGAAGCGACGCATCGGATCGTCAACTGCGTCGGAGAATCGGGTATCGTAGGGCGACTCGGCGGCGATGAATTTATTGTCTTGATGCCGGAGGTGCCAGAGAGCGAGCTGATACAGATGGCGGATCAATTGATCCGGATCATCGAGCAGCCCTTTTTGATCGAGGGGCATGAGCTGTATATTACGACCAGTATCGGAATCTCGCGTTTTCCAGAGGACGGGAATGACTATCAGACATTGATGAAGACGGCAGATACTGCCATGTACTCGGCCAAGGAACGAGGCAAAAACGCCTATCACAAATACTCGGCCCATATGCAGAAGGCGGCATCGGAGAGGATGTACCTGCAAAACGAACTGAATCGCGCTTTGGTTCGCAACGAATTGCTGGTCTATTACCAGCCGCAAGTCAATGTCACAAACAAGAAATTGTCAGGTATGGAGGCGCTCGTCAGATGGAATCATCCGAAGCGTGGCGTTATTCCTCCCGGATCAGTTTATTACGATTGCAGAAGAAACGGGGCTGATTGTTCCAATAGGGGAATGGGTCCTGCGGACAGCGTGCAAACAAAACAGAGAATGGCAGGAAATGGGGTATGCGCCGGTTCGCGTTGCCGTCAATTTGTCCGCCCGTCAATTTTTAAAAAAGGATTTTGTTCAGACAGTTGAGGGAATTTTGCGGGAGACCGGCATGCAACCCGAATATTTAGAGCTGGAAGTAACAGAAAGTACGATGATCGACGTGCAGCGGGCGACGCAAACACTCTATGATTTGAAAAAACTGGGAGTGCACATTGCAATCGATGATTTCGGGACAGGCTACAGCTCTCTCTCCTACCTGAAAGATTTTCCGTTGGACAGGCTGAAAATCGATCGCTCCTTTATTCGTGACCTGAAAAAAAGTCCAGGCAATAGAGCAATCGTCGCGACGATCATCACGATGGCCAAAAATCTGGATTTGCACGTAATCGCTGAAGGGGTAGAGACTTCAGACGAGCTCGATTTTTTGCAGGAGCAGATGTGTGAGGAGGTACAAGGATTTTTCTTCAGCCATCCGCTGACAAAGGAAGATATGGAAAGCTATTTGAAAGAAAAGTTCTCGAAGCCTGGTATCAGCTAGATGCCAGGCTATTTTTATGCCAGTTCGCTTTTCTGAGAATTTGACAATATCGTGTAGGTTATTGTCGAAATTTGGTATTTTTGTGAAGATAGGTTATGTTCGGGAGGAAAGAGGGAATAGGAAAAAAGAAACAGTCAAGCTGTCGGCCCATCTGATGATCGAGACCATATACACAGATTATGTTCGAGAGAGAAAGGAGGGGGAGCATGAAAGGTGACCAGAAATGGCCGGGTGGGTTCGAGACGGGCCGGAAATCGATCAGCACGATCCGGCAGGATGAGGAGCTATTATATCTCGTAGCGATTGCTTTTGAAACAGCGCCAAATCCACTTCTTTTAACCAATGCGAATGGAACGGTCTTGCTCGTCAATCAAGCTTTTTGTGAGGTGACAGGCTTCTCCAAAGAAGAGATCGTAGGAAAAAATCCGCGTCTTTTAAGCTCCGGGCGTCATCATCCGCATTTTTATCAAAGAATGTGGGACAAATTGACCAAAGAAGGAGAATTTCAAGGCGAGATCTGGAATCGGCGCAAGACTGGCGAGCTGTTTCTTGAATACATCAGCATACGTGCCGTTCGTGGGGAGAATGGCGACATTCAGTACTATACGGCGGCTTTCAGTGATATTACGGAACAGAAGAAGCACCAGGAAAAAATCAAGTACTATGCGTATCATGACTACCTGACCGGACTGCCGAATCGATTGCTGTTTCAGCAGAAAGTAGAGGAACAGATCAGAGTGGCTCAGAAGGAGCATACTTTTTTCGCGCTGCTCTTTCTCGATTTAAACGGCTTTAAACACGTTAACGACACATTCGGGCATGATGTAGGGGACCAATTAATCCAAGCAGTCGCCAAACGTCTTCAGGGTCATTTTCAGGAGGGAGTAACGGTCTCCCGGATGGCAGGGGATGAGTTTAACATTTTGCTTCCGAACCTTTCTTCAAAGCGGGAAGCAGAAAAAGTGGCAGATGATCTCATTCGCTTACTCGAGTCGCCCTTTATCATTGATCAGACCGAGATTGCGGTTTCGGGCAGTACCGGAATCAGTATATACCCGGATGACGGGGGTGACCTGAAAGCACTGCTTAAACGGGCAGACTTTTCGATGTATCAGGAAAAGGGGAAAAGAAAGTAGTCTTTTTTCACGGATGTGAAACGTGAACAGGAATCGCAAGTATAGCGCAGGTTTGGTATTGGGGTGAAGGTATGCAACAACAGGTAAAGAAATCGGCCGATGTATGGCCAGTTGATATTGAGAGGAAGACGATGGTGTATGCCGTTCTGGCTATCGCCTTGTTTATACTGGTTTCCCTGGTGGAGATACCTTTTTCTATGACGATGACGTCTGAAGAAGTTCAATCGTTGTACCGCATGCTAGAGTTTTTCAGCATTATGGTGGCCATTTCGATTGCGTTTCAGGGATGGATGCTGTTTCCAGTGACGATGTCCCGTCATCGCCTTTTGATCGGCGCCCTGTTCCTGGTTGTCGGCGTGTTGGATTTGCAGCACACGATCAATTACCAAGGGCTGTCTTTTTTTGGAGGCGAAAGCTCCGTTCAGAAAGCGACGTGGTGTTGGGTTTTGTCCCGTTTCATTTGTTCAATCTTTATCCTCGTCATTTTATCGACCAAGGACAAGGAGATCAGCGTATATCAAAGAAAGCCCGTATTCAGCTTCGTGATTCTGCTTCTCATTCTCATTTTTACATGGCTCGGCACGCAATCGGAGCGCCTGCCGCTTCTTATCACAGAGCAGCAGGAAGTGACTTTGCTGAAGGCAGGAATGGAATATGCAGCTTCGTTCTTCAACCTCGCCGGGGCCGTTCTTTTTGCGCTGCTTTATCGCCGAGACAAAAACCCGACTATGCTGAGATTTGCCACTGCCTCTGTTTATCTCATGCTCGGCGGTCTCGTCTTCACCCAGAATCAGACTGGAGATGACTGGTATACCATCATGGGGCATGTATTCAAATTTTGCGGGTACTACACCATTATGAAGGCGATCTATGTCTCCACGATCGAAGAGCCCTTTCGCCGCCGTCGCGAGGCAGAGCTCGCATTGAGCAAAAGTGAAAAGCAGTTGAAAACGATCACGAACACGCTTGGAGAAGGAGTCATCGTCGTCGACCGCGCGGGCAGCATCACATTTGTCAATCCGGAGGCGGAACGCTTGCTGTCCTGGATGAAGGAAGAGTTGCTCGGCCGGGATATTCGCTGGATTGCCCAGTACAAGCCACCCTGCGACGGAGCGGTTGCATACGAGACAAGTCCCATTTTGCAGGTACTCGCAAACGGAAAAAAACGGCGTGTAGAAGACGCGATGTTTTTCCGAAAAGACCGCTCTTCCTTTCCTGTGGCCTATATCACCTCTCCCATTATCGAGGACAATCAGGTGATCGGAGCTGTAACCGCCTTTCGGGACATCACGGACAGCAAAAAAGCGGAGGAGACCATTGAGAAGCTCGCTTTCTTCGACAACATTACCGACCTGCCAAACCGTTTTTTGCTGGAGAAGCAGTTGGCTGAAGCGATTAGAGAGGCTCGGGAGAAAAAAATGCTGGGCGCGGTTTTGTTTGTGGATCTTGACCGGTTTAAAACAATTAACGATTCCTTGGGGCACGGGATCGGAGATGAGCTGCTGAAAAGCGCTGCCGAGCGGATTCAGAAGTGCATAGAAGGAAAGTATAGCGTTGCCCGTTTTGGCGGAGATGAATTTGTCATCATGCTTTCAGAAATAGACCATGTCAATACAGTCATGCGCATATCCTCATCGCTTATCGCAGAGATGTCCCAGCCTTTTTTCATCAATGGGCATGAACTGTTTACGACGGTCAGCATCGGGGTTAGTCTTTTTCCAAAGGACGGGACAGATCCCCAAACGCTGATCAAGCTTGCCGATGTTGCGATGTACAAAGCAAAGCGTCTTGGCGGCAATCACTACCAATTGTACAAAGAAGAGATGAATACCCTTACCCCGGAGCGCCTCGCCTTGGAAAATGCCCTTCACCATGCATTGGAACGCAACGAGCTCGAGCTCTACTACCAGCCGCAGATTGAGACAAAAACGGGCAGGATTGTAGGGATGGAGGCGTTGATCCGCTGGAATCATCCGGAGCAGGGAGTGATTTCTCCGGGAGTGTTTATCCCGCTGGCCGAGGAAACGGGATTGATTATTCCGATTGGGGAGTGGGTTCTGGAGACGGCTTGCCGGCAAAATAAAAGCTGGCAGGAAGCGGGGGCGCCCAAGGTCCGCGTGGCTGTCAATCTATCGGCGGCACAGTTTTATCAGGAAGAGATCGTAGACAAGGTAAAGAGCGTTTTGGAAACGAGCGGCCTTGCTGCGGAATGCCTTGAGCTGGAAATTACGGAGAGCATTGCAATGCACAGCGTCGACCGCGTCATTGAGACCTTCCGGGAGTTGCATAAGGTAGGCATTCAAGTATCCATGGATGATTTTGGAACAGGCTATTCATCGCTCAGTTACCTCAAACATTTCCCGATCAAGCGTTTGAAGATCGACCAGTCGTTTATCCGGGGAATCCCGAGCCGAGCAGATGATGCGGCGATCGCTTCCTCGATTATCGTGATGGCGCACAGCCTGGGGCTGCAGGTGCTGGGAGAAGGGGTGGAAACGGAGGAACAGCGGCAGTTCCTTGCAGAGCGAGGGTGTGACGAAATGCAGGGATATCTGTTCAGCAAGCCGGTGCCGGCCAAGCAGGCGGAGGAACTTTTGAAGAAGCAGACTGTCGTGAACAATTGAACTCGTGCCATTTTTCTGAACTCCATGTATACTCGTAGTAATCGTTTCAATTGGAGTATAGGGAGGAGTGAGGGGACATGCTAGATCAATTCGTCATTGATATCAGCGATGTTTCCTGGCAGAGAGAAGAGAAACATATTTTGCGCCATATTCATTGGCAGGTAAAAAAAGGGGAGCACTGGTGTCTGGTCGGCCAAAATGGTTCAGGTAAAACGAGCCTGCTCAATCTTATTTGCGGCTATACTTGGCCGACAAAGGGGCAAGTGTCTGTATTGGGTCACCGATACGGCGAAGTGGACCTGCGCGACATGCGCAAATCAATCGGCTGGGTCAGTTCCTCGCTGATGTCTCAACTGCATGAGAATGAGACTGCCGAGAGGGTGGTGTTGAGCGGACGCGAGGCTACGATCGGGCTGTACACAAAACCGTCGGCAGAGGATATTGACCGGGCCGATGCCTTGCTGAAGGAGTTTGGCTGCGGGCATTTGCGTCATTCGCCATTTCGGACACTATCCCAAGGGGAGCGGCAAAAAGTCCTGATTGCCCGTGCTTTGATGGCTTCTCCGCGACTGCTGATTCTGGACGAGCCTTGTACAGGCCTGGATCTGCTGGCACGGGAACAGCTTTTGTCCATGATCGCACGGGTCGCCGAGCAGCCGGACGGTCCCACTTTACTGTATGTGACCCACCATATCGAGGAAATTCTGCCATGCTTTACTCATACCCTGCTGTTAAAGGCAGGGCAGGTCGTGCGAGCTGGACAATCATTGGATGTATTGACAAAAGAAGTACTGAGCGGTTTCTTTGGCGTTCCTTTGGAGCTTCGCGAGGTTAGCGGACGGGTGTGGGTGAGTCTGGGTGAAGCTTCGCCTGCCAGGTAAGCGCGACTTTTCAGCCACACCCTCGGGCATTCGTGTATAATAAGATTAGGAATATACTCTTGGAAGGAGAGGAGAGATGGTAGCTTGACGAACGTAACGGAACAAATCGCCGAGTCCACGTGGGCGATCCTGACCTATGAAGAAGCGTGGAAAAGCTATATCAACAGCTATGTGATTGCGAAAGACGATGCGTTTGTGCTGGTGGACTCCCATCTTCGCAAGCACCGCCCCTACTTCCAGCAGGCACTTGTGGAGATCGGAGTCAAACCGGAGCAGATTGCCTATGTATACTTCACGCATCGTCATGCTGACCATATCGGAAACGCCGATCTTTTCCCCTCACGACATAATTGGATTCATCTCGAAGACTACTATGAGCTAGACGATTTTTCCCAGACTTTTTTCGGTCATACGTTCACGGGGACTGGAGGAGACCTGCCGTGTCTTCGATTTCGGCAGCTTCCCTTCCATACGGAGGGATCTGTCGCCTTCTTTGATCCGGATACGAAAATTTGCTTTATCGGGGATCACATCCACTTCGGCAGTACGCCATGGGAACAACTTGTCGACTACGGCACGCTGCAGCGTGACGCTTGCAGGCAATTCATCCAGCGTTGCAAGGACGAGGAACCGGAAAAGGCCGCAGGCTTTGCGGAAGGATTGGAAATTCTGCTGGACTGGCCGATTGAGTATTTGGCTACAGGGCATGGCCCGATCCTGCGCGGCGACATTGCCCCTTTTTTTCAGGAATTGATCGGGATTGTTCGGGGATAACAAAATGGCATGGAAATAAAGAAGAACCGCGCAACGGCAAACGTTGGTACGGTTCTTCTTTTTCGATGACGCCTATCACTAGTTATCCAGCTTGGGTGGAAGCTTTCGTCCATTCTTCCAGACGCTTCTCCAGTTCTGCGCGATTCAGGCAAAGTGAAAGGCCGGATTTTGTCATGAGCTGATGCAAATGAGTAATTGCTCTCTCGTAGTTGCCTTTGGCTGCTTCGATTTCGGCCAGGCAGAGGAGCTTCCATTCTCGGGTTGAACGCTTTCCTGGTATCAGGCTGTAGGCTTCGATCGCGCTCTCGATCTCACCCAGCCGGGCGTGTGAGCAGGCAATCAATCCAAGCGAGTCGGTCATGCCTTGATCCCGCTGATAGACGCGAAAAGCGATTTCCAGCGCTTCCGAGTACTTGCCGCTCGTAAAGTAGACAAAGGCAAGGTTGTAAAAGAGGTAATGCACCATTGCCTGATTAAACAGGGACGGGCGTTCCTTGCATACATTCAGGCCCTGTACAATATATTTCTCTGCCAATTCATAGTTTCCCGACAGGATTTCCAATGTTGACTTATCCAGCATGGCGACCGTCCGCGTGCGATTGCGCCGATAGGAAGCGTCTAGCCAGCGCTTGCGTCTTTCCGGATTTTGCCTGAAAAAATGTCCGATGTATTGGTAGCGAAACGGCCAGTGCAGTCGCAAAAAGGCTACTACCAGCACGACGGCCACGCCTGAAAGCGTCGATGTCAGATTTAGGTCCAAATATTCCAAGCGGGTGACACCCTCTCTCTGCTGTGTCTCTTTTTTATCTTAGCACAGAATGGACAGCCTTGACAGATGGTTGCTTCTATTTGGACAACATCAGTGTGTTCGTTTCGGTCAGGGTTTGCAGGCTGTTTGCCTTCACCTGATCTCGTGAGATCGTGTACAGCGTATCGCCGATGTAGACGATCCGCTCTACGTTTTTTGCGCTGTCGTACCAATCCTGGCCGGCTTTTTTCATATCGTCGGAATTCAGATGGGTAATGGTCCCGCGCAAGACAAATCCATCCTGCTCATTCAGCCTGTAAACATAGGCTCCTTGAAAAGAGAAGCTTCCGTAAGCGCGAATATCTTTTTCCGCCTTTTGCTCCGCTGTCAGCTCGTGAACCGACACAGGGAAGGCCAAAAGCTGTTTCTCCTTGGAGAACAGCAGCGCTTTGTGATCATACAGCAGCTCGGAATCCGTTCCGCGATCCCCGATGACTGTCTGGAATTTCTCCACCGGCTTGCTCACATCCGTGACATCGAATAAAGCCAGCTTCATTCCTTGGTAAAAAGCGGTCTCTTTGTCGGCCACGGCGTCTTTGCCAAATCCGATGATATGGTTTTCATCATACGGGTGCAGGTAGTCGCTGTAGCCGGGAATTTTCAGAGCGCCCAAAATTTTGGGAGAATCCGGCTGTTTGACATCGATTACAAACAGCGGGTCCACTTGTTTAAAGGTAACCATATAGGCTCTGTCCCCCATAAACCGCACAGAATAGATTCTTTCGCCAGGGGCGATTCCTTCCAGCTTTCCTATTGCTTGCAATTGTGAGTCGAGCACATACAGGTTGTTTTTGGAGGTATTCTCGTCTGTTCGCCACATGTCTCCCGAGGTTGTCGCGATACGCAGATAGCCGTTGTGCTCATCTAGGGAAAACTGATTCAGCATGCGGCCCGGAACAGTCCCTTTTCCCGTATAGGCAAGATTTCCGTTTTTCATGGAAAAGCGGTAGAGAGACGTTTCGCTCTTCATGATTGGAACGGGGCCGCCGGCGATCAGCGATTTCTTTGCTTTGCCCGCTGACTCCACCTCTTGCTGAGTGACTGCCACGTACAGGTTATTCGGTGAAGCGTAGACATTTTCGCCTGAGCCCAGATACGTATGGATGGAAGCGGCTTGCTTGGGGTTATCGAGATTGGCTCCCGCGACGATCAGGTAGCCAGGCTGAATCGCTTCAGGAAAGTAGCGAATCGCCGAGTAGCCGATCGTCTTGTAATCATCCCCTTGTGCTGTATCCCGGTAACGCGGTCCGGGGACTTCCTGAGACTGGTTGGAGAGCGCATACCAATCAATCCCCTTGTTGGTCACCAGATAGAAGCTGGAGCCGATCTTCCGGGAGGACACGTAGTAGCCGTCTGCTTCCAGTGCTCTGGTCAAACGGGGAGAGTGCTTATCCGAGATGTCGTAGATGAGCGCCTGCACCATTGTATTCGAGTGGCCGTGCATGAACCGTTTTTCATTGGTTATGATATGGTCGCGCACGGCTTTCGGATGCGATTGTCCGATCACAATCAGCCGCTTTTCATCGATGTACATGTCCTGCGGGGAGAATTCATCGCCGGAAAAGCTCAATCTGCTGACGAGCTCCATGCTTGTTGCGGGTTTTGCCCGAATGATCCGCACTTCTTCGGGGGTCGCCTGATACAAATACGTCCCGTCCGTTTTGACAATATCCGCTTCATCGACTCCCTGTACCTGAACGTTGGTAGAGGAGTAGGAAGAGGAATCCGGGGTTGGAGCCGCTGCCGTTTTTGCCTTGAGCACCGGTGCTCCCTCCATCGCCGGTACGGCTTCCATCGCTTCTTTCACGGCTACCCCATACTGGATGCCATGGCCTTTTTCATAGTCTTTCAACAGCTTCTTTAGCTTCTCGTAGGAACCGACGACCGGAAGAGGCTGGTCGGACTCCTTTGGCAGTACTGATTGATCGGCAGCAGGAGCGACTTCTTTTGCAGAAGCGACAGCCACTTTCGCTGAAGCCGCCGCTTCCTTTTCCCCCAGGCTCTCGAAACTCATCCAAACAGGTACAGCAGCTATGGCGATTACGCCTGCCAACATTCCACTCATCCATTTTTTCATTTGAATACGCCCCTTATCATTCGTTCCGGCAAACCGGCAGAACCAGTTTTTTCTATCCTTTAGACGGAAGGTGGGGGGAAATGTTTCACACCCCGGGAAGCACATTCTACGGACGAAAGCGAAGCAGTGTGATATAATGAGAGGCGGTTTAGGATATCGATACTACAGATGGTTAAAAAGGAGCGACAAAGATGGATACATTGAAGCAAAGCATCCTGGAGCTGATTACCGAAACCTCGACGAACCTGCCTCCGGACGTGCGCCGCGCCATCAACGACGCGAAAGCAAAAGAAGACATGGGCACACGCGCTGCTCTGTCATTGTCAACCATTGCAAAAAATATCAAGATGGCGGAAGACAACGTTTCCCCCATTTGCCAGGATACTGGAATGCCGACCTTTGAAATCAAGACCCCGGTCGGCGTAAATCAGCTCGTTATCAAAAAAGCGATTTATGAAGCCGTCGTGGAAGCGACGAAAACCGGAAAACTGCGCCCCAATTCTGTAGATTCGCTCACTGGTGCGAACAGCGGGGACAACCTGGGACCGGGCACGCCCGTCATTCACTTTGAGCAGTGGGAAGAAGACGAAATCGAAATCAAGCTGATCCTCAAGGGCGGCGGGTGTGAAAACAAGAATATCCAGTACTCCCTCCCCTGTGAGCTCGAAGGCCTCGGAAAAGCAGGCCGCGATCTTGACGGCATTCGCAAGTGCATCCTGCACTCGGTTTACCAGGCGCAAGGACAAGGCTGCAGTGCCGGCTTCATCGGAGTGGGCATCGGTGGCGACCGGACGTCCGGCTATGCGCTGGCCAAGCACCAGCTGTTCCGTCGCGTCGACGATGTGAACGAAATTCCCGAGCTGGCCGAGCTGGAGAAATACATCATGGAAAAAGCCAACGAGCTCGGTATCGGTACGATGGGCTTCGGAGGCGTTTCCACGCTGCTCGGCTGCAAAATCGGCGTTGAGAACAGATTGCCAGCCAGCTTTTTCGTATCTGTAGCCTACAACTGCTGGGCGTTCCGCCGTCAAGGTGTCCGCCTCAATGCAGAAACGGGCGAAATCATTCGTTACCTGTACAAGGATGAGCCGGTTGCCATGAACCTCGATGCGGAAACCGACCAGCCAAAGGCAGAGCGTCGTGAGGTTGTGCTTCAGGCACCAATCACCGAGGAGCAAATTCGCAGCCTGAAGGTAGGGGATGTCGTCATCATCAACGGTATCATGCATACCGGACGCGATGCCCTGCACAAATACCTGATGGATCACGATTGCCCGGTTGACCTGAATGGCGGCGTCATTTACCACTGCGGTCCTGTTATGCTGAAAGACGAGCAGGGCGAGTGGCACGTAAAAGCAGCCGGACCGACAACATCTATCCGCGAGGAGCCTTACCAGGGCGATATCCTCAAGAAATTTGGCATTCGGGCTGTCATCGGAAAAGGCGGCATGGGCGCAAAAACGCTGAAGGCGCTGGGAGAGCACGGTGCTGTATACCTCAACGCGATCGGGGGAGCAGCTCAGTATTATGCAGACTGTATTGAAAAGGTTGAAGGTGTCGACTTTATGGAATTCGGTATTCCAGAAGCGATGTGGCACCTTCGCGTGAAAGGCTTTGCTGCCATCGTTACGATGGACTCCCATGGAAACAGCCTGCATGCAGATGTAGAAAAGAGCTCGATGGAAAAACTGGCACAGTTCGCGGAGCCTGTTTTTAAATAAAAAGAATACGAGTATGGGACAAAAAGTCACCAGCAGTGGAAACGCTGCCGGTGACTTTTTTGCTCGATTAGGAACCGTGTAGAAAGGAAGTGACAGCGTACACAGACGGAACTGGTGCTTTTTGAAATGTATGCCCGGTTCAAATCTGTGTAAATTCCATATTCTGTATCAGTACCTATGATCAGCAGAAAGGAACATTTACCGAATGAGGTGGAAATATGCAGGGCGCATGAAGAGAGAAACGAGAAAAAAAGTCTGGAAAGTTCGCGATAAACGAGGAAACATCGGTTTTTTTAAGTATCCATACAAAAGGACTAAAAAAAGCAGGAAGCATCGCCAAATGATCGTGAACGAATACCTTGCGATTTCCCTTGCAAAAAGCCTGGGATTTCCGGTAGCAAACTTTAAACCGGCCATGGTGTCAGGCCCCGACAGAAGGAAGGTGAGGGGCTATATTTCAAGGCGTGTGAACGCAAAAGAAGTCATCACGTGGGAGCGGGCAAAAAAAGAGGTGAAATACTGTCCGGAGTGGTTTGTGAACGATATCAAGCGTTTGGCTCAAGTGATCGTGTTTGACGCATGGATATTGAACAAGGACCGCACGAGTGTCAATCTCGTACTCTATCGGGACAGTACGAAGGAAAAGTACAACTGGTATTTAATCGACCATGGGAGCGCACTGCTTGGCTCGCCTACCAATTCTCCATTTGCTCGTGTGAAGGGATTCAAGCACCCTCAGTTAAAAAAAAGCATGAGAATTCCCACTGGCATGAAGAAGGTTGTTTTAAGCAACAGGTCGGCTGTAGACGAAATGGTAAATAGAATTCAAGGGCTGCCTGAAGCGGAGATTACTCGTGCCATCGACACTGTTCCCAAACAGCTCGCGTTGACGAAACGAAAAAAGGAATTTCTGCGAAGATTATTGCAATATCGTCAAAAATGCATAGATTTGATCATGCTGGATATTCTCGATCAAATCAAGCAGAACAAACCTGGTTTGCTGTAACCCTGTGGCTCTCTGAATGTTTTTTATGCGTAAGAGCCTGTCACGGCGAATGACGTAGGTGTTTGACCAATCTTGGGAAAATGGGTGATCGCTTATTTCACAGGCAGGCGGGCGGGCATAGGTTAATAACGAATCAAATACAAAAAGGAGTGGTTTACGTGAACTACGTAGTCCAACCCGGGGATACATTAAATGCGATTGCCGCCCGCTTCGGGGTTCCCGTACAGGAACTGATTCGAGTGAACAACATCCCCGCCCCGTACTACATCTATATCGGTCAAACGATCTGGGTGCCCGTTCGACAGCCGGGTCCGCCTCAACCGCCGCGCGACGATGTAGATCGCCGTATCCGCCGTCTCAATGAGCGCATGGACCGTGCCGAGCGCAATATTCGTGAACTGGATCGGCGCGTCGATCGTCTCGAAACACGGGTAACTCGTCTGGAGGCACGGCCGCGTCCACGCACGTAATCTTTTTCAAGCCCGCCCGGGGTTAGCCTCGGGCCCTCTCTTTTCTATCCGGTTGCCCGATGGCACCCCTGGCAAAATCGACAATTATGCTTGAACTCCTGTGGAGTGAAGGCTACGATTAAGAGAATAAAGTCAGGGGGGAAACAGATGAAGTGGAATGTTGCCTTGCTGCAGATGGATATTGCTTTTGGACAGCCGGAAAAAAATGTAGAGGCGATTCGGAATTTTGTCAATCAACTCCAATCGTCAGACGAAAGACCGGATGTGGTCCTCTTGCCGGAGTTGTGGGATACAGGCTATGATTTGAAGCGGCTGGATGAAATCGCTGATAAAAACGGCGAGCGAGCCAAGCAATTGCTGAGCGATGCGGCAGAAAAGCTGCAGGCCCATGTAATCGGCGGTTCCGTCGCGGAAAACAGGGGTGGTCGGATGTACAATACAACGTTTGTGTTTGATCGCAGCGGGAAACTTGCAGGCAGCTATTCAAAGGCGCATTTGTTTCGACTGATGGAAGAGGAAAAGTTTCTTGCCGCCGGAGATCGCCCAGGCGTTTACATATTGGATGGTCAGCCAGTCAGTTCCGTCATTTGCTATGACATTCGCTTTCCGGAGTGGGTGCGGGTGCATGCTTTGCAAGGAGCACGGGCTCTGTTTGTTTGTGCCCAATGGCCCCATCCCCGGCTGAATCACTGGCGCCAGCTTTTGATTTCACGCGCGATTGAGAATCAGATGTACGTCATCGCCTGCAACCGCGTCGGGGAGGGCGACGGAAATACATTTTGCGGGCATTCCATGGTGATTAACCCCTGGGGGGAAATTATCGCCGAAGGTATGCAGCAGGAAGAGATCATCAGGGCGGAGATTGACCTCACCCTCGTAGATGAAGTGAGAAGCCGAATTCCTGTAATTGCTGATCGCCGTCCGGACCTGTATCGCCTCTAGAATTTCTCAAAAAATGGGCGGATGGACCGGCGTTTCCCTCTCTCCGTTGACGCCCGTATCGCATACGGTGGTAGGAGAGGAACAGAGGAGGTGCGGTCATGTTTCGGCTGAATGGAAAAAACGTTCGTCACCATTTTGACGGTGTATACGGAAAAGTGGTGCAGGTACGGGAGCTGATCGAGGTCCTGGACCAAATGTTTGATTCGTTTCACAAAGTAAACAACATCAGCCGCTCCATGCTTGGGCCGAGAAAATCAAGCGTCAAGCAGTTAGATCGGCTTCGCTGAAACGAATAAACGGATGATGAAAACAGCAGAACCGCATCTGCATACGATGCGGTTCTTTCTTTGTGCGCCCAGCATGGGCGATAGCTATAGGGTGAAAGTCCCGAACGGGGGTTGGCTGTACCAACCGTTAGCTCAAGGCAAGGGTGTCGACCGCGAGGTCGAATCTGAAGGAAGCCGGCGGCAAAATCCCGACCTGAGGTACACGAACCCAATTTGAGGCTGTTGTATCCGGGCGAGTCTGCCAAACAAGACAAAGCCCCATACAGCCAAGGGATACAGTAGTAAACTTGGGCAGGTACATGGGATGAAAGTTATCGTTCTTACCTGGGGAGGTCTGCATGAAACGCCTTCAACTGTTGGTAACCGTCTCCGTAAGGAGACGCTGAACATGCAGAAGTCAGCAGAGGCCATAGTACCCGAGTAGAGGACGCTTGAATGGGGAAGGGCCGAACATCAAGTCAGCATGCGATCCATGTCTTTTGATACGGTACGTCGAAGCAGAATTCTGTCAAGGAACTACTTTTGAAGAGCAGGGGTGAAGCCCCGAGGGTACAAAAGAGGGCTGAGTATCGTACAGCAAGCACGGAGTCCGCATGTGCGAAGGAAGGAACATCATTATGGATTTGCTGGAAAAAGTCTTATCACGGGAAAACTTACGGATGGCACTCCAACGAGTGGAGGAAAACAAAGGTGTCGGTGGAGTCGATGGTGTTTCAACCGAACAACTACGCGATTATCTACGTGAACACTGGCAAGCCATCCGCGAGAAGATGGAAAGGGGAACCTATAGACCTTCACCTGTTCGCAGAGTCGAAATCCCGAAACCTGACGGTGGTGTAAGGTTATTAGGCATTCCCACCGTGGTAGACCGCTTTATTCAGCAGGCCATCCTCCAAGTGTTAACGCCGATCTTCGACCCCACCTTCTCGGAATCTAGCTATGGGTTCCGTCCAAAACGTAGCGCTCACATGGCAGTAAGGAAAGCGCAAGCGTATATCTCCGAAGGATATCGTTTCGTGGTGGACATCGATCTAGAGAAATTCTTTGATCGCGTAAATCATGATATTCTAATGAGCCGTGTGGCTCGAAAAGTTCAGGACAAGAGAATTTTAAGACTGATTCGTTCCTACTTGAATGCGGGGATCATGATAAATGGCGTCTGTACAACATCAAGTGAAGGAACACCGCAAGGTGGGCCGTTAAGCCCACTTTTGGCAAATATCCTACTTGATGATTTGGACAAGGAACTCGAAAAGAGAGGCCACCGTTTCTGCCGCTACGCAGACGATTGTAATATCTACGTGAAAACAAAACGGGCAGGGGAACGAGTAAAGAAGAGTATTCAAAACCACTTGGAGAAGGTACTAAGGCTAAAAGTAAATGAGGAGAAAAGCGCGATAGACCGACCATGGAAACGAAAATTCTTGGGCTTTAGTTTTACCTTTGCAAAACAGACAAGGATTCGCATCCACCCCAAATCCCTCCTCAAGCTAAAAGAGAAAATCCGCACGATCACGAATCCGGTGTGGAGCATCTCGATGGAGAAGCGGATTGAAAGAATAAATCAGTACCTCATGGGCTGGATTGGATATTTCGCCCTTGCAGACGCGAAGGGCATTCTACAATCCATTGAGGAATGGACAAGGCGCAGGCTCCGTCTTTGTTTGTGGATGCAGTGGAAACGCGTGAGAACCAGATATCGAGAACTTCGTTCTCTTGGCATATCTCACGTAAAAGCCATTGAAATTGCAAATACCCGCAAGGGTGCATGGCGTACCACAAAATCTCCGCATATACACAAAGCCCTCGGCATTGCCTACTGGCAACAACAAGGGCTGAAAAGCTTAGTGCAACGATATTCTCAAATTCGTCAAGCTTGGTGAACCGCCGTATACCGAACGGTACGTACGGTGGTGTGAGAGGACGGGGGTTAGTCGCCCCCTCCTACTCGATTTGGTCAGGTTATTTGCGGGGAAGCTGCTCCATCGCCATTCGAACCAATTCCTTTACCATGCCCCCGCCCAGCTGACCGCCGATACGCCCTGCATCATGAGCGGACAACTGGCCGTTGTATCCGTTTTGCAAAGGGACATTCAGCTCCTGGGCAACCTCAAATTTCGCCTGCTCGGGTTGATTGACACCGGCCACCCTGGCCTTCAACTGGTCCAGTCCTGCCTGTGCTTGCGGTACGAGAGGACGTCTTCTACGCCTGCTCATGCAAATCACCTCACAGGTAGTTTGCCCATTAAATCAGCGCTTTTCTCTCTTTAAAGTTTTCATTTGCATAGTAGGTGTTGGCAACCAGCAGGTTGGGGCCGGCACAAGAGGCAGCCGGACAGTAGCAGTTGATGTTTTGGTTCAGCGGGTGCTCCTGCCAGCGGCTGAACATGGTATCCAAACGGTCGGTCTGGATGTTGCCCAAAGGAGCGACATCTCCGAAATCAGTGACGATGACGTCTCCGGTAAAGACGTTTACGTTTAGTCTGTTTCGGCCGTCCGGATCGTTGCGTACCGTTACGTTTTTGGCCTCCCGCAGCTTCAGGATCAGTTCTCTGTCCGCCTCCAATGGACTGCAGGCAAAGAACGGCAAGGTGCCAAAGAGCATCCACAAATTCTCATTGCGGATTTCCAGCATGTGTGCAACAGCTTGACGAAGCTCATCCAAAGTCAAAACATCCAGTTCACGTGCGAAATCGCTGGCGTACATGGGATGCACTTCGTGACGGAGGCAGCCCATTTCCTGAATCTGCTTGTGAAGGACATCCAATTTCTGGTATGTCCGGGGGTTTAGCATTGTTTCGGCAGAGACAAAAACGCCGGCGTCGGCAAGCTTCTGCGCATTGGACCACATCGTGGCAAACTGCTGTTCAGCCTGTTTGGAAGAAACCATCTGCCTGCTTTTTGCGTAAACAATGGTACGGAACTCTTCGGGCGTCGCCCAGTTCCAGGACATGTGCATCACATCTATGTAAGGCAATATCATTTCATACCTGGAAAATGGCATCGACAGATTGGAGTTGATCTGGGTGCGAAGGCCTCTGTCCGTCGCGTAGCGAAGCAGCGGGAGAATGATTTCCTTGACGGTGCGCTCGCTGTACATTGGTTCTCCGCCTGTTATACTGATAGTAGCGAGGTCCTGCGCTTCATCCAGACGATTCAGGATGGTCTGGATCGGCAGGGCAGGATCGTCTTTGAAACGAAGGGTGTCACCAACTGCACAATGCTCGCAGCGGAGGTTGCACAGGTTGGTAACCGTAAACTCGACACTTGTCAGCTTGTAGGCAGGCGGCGTCGCATGAAAAAGCGGCTCCCACGGGTCGTGCTGAGGTGTAAGCGGTGTAGTTGGTACCATACGGATCATGGATTGACCCCTCCTTCATTCTGCGTACATTCCTCTAATTATACTGATGATGGAACGGAAGGAGAATAGATAAAACATGATTATGGGGATTTCTTTTGCTCGCGGTGTCCTGTTTCATGATCGGAACGTCCTGGCTTGTGCGGAAGTCAAAAACGGTGTGATTGAAGTATGGGCCGAGAAAATCAGCCTGCGTACGATCGGCAAGCTGTGGGTGCGGATCTTTTTCTCTTTCCCTTGGTACTACCAACTGTTGCATCTGGGTCTTGTCTTGTATGTGCTCGCGGCGCTGGTCTACCCGGAAGCAGCTGTAGTCGATCCGTGGTGGGCAGCCATTTATGTGGCCGGTTTCCACTTCGTGTTTCCACGTGAATTGAAAAAATTTCACGGTGCCGAGCATAAAGTCTTCAGCTACAGAGGAGAGAAGCGGCTGGAGTCGTGGGAGGAAATCGCCCGGGCGGACATCGTGAACGCCGGGTGCTCAACGAACCTCGTCGTCTGTTTTTTTGCCGGATTTCTTCTGGCCATTCCGTTCGTTCCGCTCGCTTTTGGCGTAGCTGCCGGATGTGCGGGAATTTTTATCGGGATGGTAGGGGATAAGCTGCTGCGAAAATATTGCGGCTTCCTGTACCGCATTTCGGCTTTCTTCCAGCGGTACTTGACCACCAAAGAACCAAACCGCCTCCATCTGGAGACAGCCATCCGCTCCTATCGCCAATTTGAGTACATTCGCAGCAAGGAATTGCAAGCAACCGAGGCAGCATAAGAAAAAACCGCTCTCCATCATCATCTGGAGAGCGGTTGTTCTTCCAATTTGCGGTAAATCTTGCCCTTGTCCACGTAAGACTGGCGGATGCGCCGAAGCTCCTTGAAGTCGTCTTCCGTGAGCTCGCGCTTGATTTTGGCGGGCGAGCCGATGACGAGAGTGCGAGGAGGGACCTTCATACCCGGTGGGACGAGCGCTCCCGCTCCAACCATTGCTTCCTCGCCGATCTCCGCTCCATCCATCACGATAGAGCCCATGCCGATCAAGGCGCCGCGGCGAATCACGCAACTGTGCAGAACGACATTGTGTCCGATCGTCACTTCGTCTTCCACGATCAACGGGTTTCCCGGACTTTGATGCAGCGTGCTGTTGTCCTGCACGCTTACCCTGCGCCCGATGACGGTGGGAGCAATATCTCCGCGGATGACGGTATTGTACCAGATCGACGTATCCTCTCCAATCGTAACATCGCCGGAGATGACGACGCCTTTTGCAAGAAAGACAGACTCATGAATGCGGGGGACGTGATTCTCAAAAGGTAACAGCAGCATCGAAATCTCTCCTGTCTTGGGGTATGGCTTGCAAATGACATCCCATATTGTACTACAACGCTGCTGCATTAACAATTTCCAGTGCTTCCAGCGGCTTTCGGTTGACCGGGAAACACAGATATGGTACATTATTTATTGCTGATTCATGCGAGTGGGCAAGGAATGCGGGTAGTCGCTGCCGCGGCCTTTATGGTCGGCGGTAGAGGAAAGTCCAGGCTCGCCCAGACTGAGATGTCTGGAGTGTTCGTACCTGGTGCAAACCAGGGCAGCGAGGCATTTGCTTCGCTGACGGCGTGGAAAGGGTTCTCTTCCAGAGACCCGAGTACGCTGAAAGTGCCACAGAAACGTAGCTTCCCTGGCGACAGGGGAGATGGAACGCGGTAAACCCTGCGAGCGAGAAACCCAAATTTGGTAGGGGAACCGTCCCGAAGGAACTGAACGGAGGGACGGATGGCATCTCGGATGCCATAGATAGATGACTACCGCTCTTGGTGCGAGGAGCAGATCCGTTTGCAGCACGGGAGAGACAGAACCTGGCTTACAGCATTCCTTGCTTATCACGAAACAACGAAAACCGTCTGAGTTCATTCAGACGGTTTTTTTGGCATTTGCGCTAATTTACGAAGAAATGGTGATGTTGTACTCTCTCATCCACAGGTCAATCGATGCCAGGTAGGCAAACATCTGCGGGCTGCCCATCAGTTGGCCGAAATAGGGTTTTCCCGAGGCCTGAGCTTCTGACATCGCGAAGGCTTTGACCCGGGTTTGGTCAATGACTTGATGCAATGGCGAAGAGCTGTCCTCCAGCACGTTCAAGAGCCAGGAGCGCGTTGCTTTCGTATAGGCCGGGTTATGTGTTTTCGGGTATGGACTTTTTTTGCGGTACAGCACTTCTTCCGGAACGATTCCTTCCAGTGCCTTTCTGAGAATCCCTTTTTCGCGATTACCCCAGTTTTTTAGCTCCCAAGGAATATTCCAGACGTATTGCATCAGTCGATGGTCGCAAAACGGAACCCTCGCCTCCAGGCTTGCCTTCATGCTCATTCTGTCTTTCCGATCCAGCAGGGTATTCATAAACCAGGTGAGATTCAGATAAAACAGCTCCCGTCTTCTAGCCGCAAGCGGGTTTTCGCCAGGCAAGCGGGGCACCTCGTCGAGCGTCTCCTCGTAGCGTTGGGCTACATATTCCTCGGGCCTGATCCAGTCTCTCATCTCGGCGGAAAGCCAGCCGGCACGCTCCCGGGTAGCTTGCGCCCAGGGAAAGGTATTTGCGCCAAGCAGCTCTTCCCGATGGAACCACGGATAGCCCCCGAACATCTCGTCGGCGCATTCTCCCGACAAGACGACAGTTGTCTCTTTCTTGATTTCCCGGCAGAACAGATAGAGAGAGGAGTCGACATCGGCCATCCCCGGAAGATCACGGGCGAAAAGTGCGGTATGCAGGGCGCTGACCAATTCAGGGGTATCGAATTCGAGGGTGTGGTGAACGGTGCCGAACCGTTCGGAGATCAAGCGGACGAAAGGAGCGTCATCGGTCGGCTGGAAGTCGCTTTGCTGGAAATGAGAAGCGTTGTTCACATAATCGATGGAGTAGGTATGGAGAGCGCCTCGGCCTTCCTCCTGAAACACAGCTGCAGCGACCGCCGTGATTGCGCTGGAATCAAGACCGCCGGACAGCAGTGTGGCGATCGGGACATCCGAGACAAGCTGCCGTTTGATCGAGTCGGCCAAAAGCTGGCGCACGGTGGCAGCCGTCTGTTCGACATCATCCTCGTGAGGCTGGCTCTCCAGGCTCCAGTAGCGCCTGATCGAAACGCCTTCGCGAGAAATGGTCAGATGGCAGCCAGGGCGCAGCTCATGGACGTCATGAAAGACGCCGTGCCCAGGGGTGCGCGAGGGTCCGAGCACAAAAACCTCTGCCAGTCCTTCCCGAGACAAGACGGGTTTTACCAAAGGATTAGCCAATAAAGCCTTCAACTCCGAAGCGAATAAAAAAGCGGTCCCTCTTTTCGCGTAAAAGAGCGGCTTTACCCCGAGACGATCACGCGCCAAAAACATTTGCTGCTTCTGTTCATCCCAAACAGCGAAGGCAAATATTCCATTGAGCTTGTGGATGCAGTCTGCTTCCCATTCCATATAAGCGGCGAGCAGAACCTCTGTATCCGAGTGGGAGCGAAAAGAATGGCCGCGGGTAATCAGCTCGCGTCGAATATCTTCCGTGTTGTAAAGCTCCCCATTGTAAACGAGCGTATACGCCCGCCCATTTTGCTGTCGTGACATAGGCTGACGCCCACCGGCAGGGTCGACGACGACCAGACGGCGATGACCGAAGGCCGCATGCTTGGAGTCTGCCCACCAATATCCTTCTTCATCCGGTCCCCGATCCGTTAAAGTCCGCGTCATTGCTTGCAAAACAGCGTGTTCTTGGGTAAGATCCTTCTCCCAATCGATCCAGCCGGTAATTCCGCACATTCGTCTTCACCCTTCCTGCTGTAGAAAATTTAGGCAAAAGCTATCATATGCAAATCACCCGTCCCGTTTGTCTGTCCCGGCAGGGAAAGCGGGGGAAAAAGCGGAATTGTTAGAATATGCCTATTTATGACTTTTTTCGGAGGTAGGGCCTTGGAGCATTTGACGCTGCTGTTGATCGAGAGGATGGGCATCCTGCTTACCATCGCCTTTATCCTGACGAGAATTCCGCTGTTTCGCCAATTACTCGACCGCGAGCTGCAATTATGGACGTCGGTGGCGTACTCTTTATTATTCGGACTGTTCGGCATTGCGGGCACGTATGCGGGCGTGGTCGTCCACGAGGAGACGTACAACCCGGCTTTTTGGATTTTTCCGCTTCAGCCAAGTGAAGTTATTGCAAACTCAACTCTTGTCGGTGTTGTGATCGGCGGCCTTCTCGGAGGGCCGTTCGTAGGACTGGGTGCTGGCCTGATCGCGGGCTGCCATTTGTTCAGCTTGAGTGGTCTTGGCGCCTGGGCGTTTGGCTTGTCCAGCCCGATTACGGGCCTTCTGGCCGGATACGTTGCCCGCTTTTTCTCGCAAGAGCGCGTAATTTCTCCGTCCAAAGCGCTGTTCATCGGAATGTTTGCCCCGATCATACAGATGTCGCTTTTGCTCATATTGGCTCAGCCTCCCGAGCTCGTCCGCACGGTTGTGAATATTATCGGCATCCCCATGGTGCTTACCAATAGCATTTCTATCGCTATTTTCACAACGATGATCCGCGTCGCTCTCCGCGAAGAAGAACGCTCTGCCGCGATGGAGGCGGAGCGGGCCTTCACGATTGCCGAACGCATCCTGCCCCACTTGAAGATGGGCTTGACTCCGCAGACGGCCCAATCCGTAGCGTATATCCTACTCAGAGAGGCGAAGGCCAGCGCAGTCGCCGTGACAGACAGAGAGCAGCTTCTAGCCCACGTAGGCGCGGGATCGGACCACCATGTAGCCGGGGAGCCGATACGCAGTGAGCTGGCCCGCCTCGTCATCTACACCGGAGGGATACAGACGAGTCTTTCCCGCGAGCATCTTCCGTGCGAGCGAAACAATTGTCCGCTGCAGGCAGCCATTGTCGTCCCGATCCGAGAAGGAGAGAGCGTCGTCGGGCTGATCAAGCTGTATTTCAAGCGGCCGCAGCAGATCGGCAAAATTCAGGGGGCGCTGGCTAAAGGTCTGGGAAACCTGTTGTCCAACCAATTGACGCTGACCCTCGCAGAGAAGATGAAGGGGTTAATGAAGGACGCAGAGCTGCGAATGCTTCAGGCTCAAATTCATCCCCATTTCCTGTTTAATACATTAAACTCGATCGTTACGCTGATTCGGATCAACCCCGATCTCGCCCGCCACATGACGATTCAGCTGGGGGTTTTCATGCGGCTCAACCTGAAAATGACCTCGACGCCGCTCGTATCCGTCGGGCAGGAGCTGCAGCACCTGAATGCGTATCTGGAAATTATCAGCATACGCTTTGCAGAGCAATTTACGGTTTCGCGCGAGGTAGAGCCGGGTGTGGAGCAGGCGTTGATTCCGTTCGGCACCTTGCAGCCGTTGGTGGAGAACAGCATCCAGCACGGCCTTAGCGGAAAGCCGAGCGGCGGACGTATCGCCATTGCGGTCAGAGAGGAGAGTGACTGCATCTCCGTCGTGGTCGAGGACAATGGTGCAGGCGTTCCGGAGCCGCTTCTGGACAAGCTGGGCAATACGCCGCTTGAGAGCAAAGACGGCAACGGCATCGGCGTATACAATGTCAACCAGCGTTTAATCAGCCTTCTCGGTCCGGAATCGAAGCTCCATTTTTCCAACCTGCCGGAAGGAGGCTGCCGCATCCAGTTTGCAATTCCACATAGACGAGGAGAAGATGCCTGATGCAGATCCGAATCATGATCGCAGAGGATGAAAGGCTGGCGAGGGAGGAGCTGGTCTATTTGCTGGAGCAGGAGGCCGATGTGGAGGTACTGCCCTGTGCGACAAATGGCCGCGAGCTTCTGCAGTTGGTAGAGGAATACGAACCGGACGTGGTGTTTCTCGACATCAAAATGCCGGAGCTGGAGGGGGACCAGGCCGCGCGCATGTTGGCCGCCCGCAAGAAACGGCCTCTGCTCGTATTTTCCACTGCACATGAAGACTACGCTGTCGAAGCGTTCAAGCTGAATGCGGTCGATTACCTGTTAAAGCCGACAGAACCGCAGCGGCTGAAAGAAACACTGCAACGGTTGAGGAAACGGCTTTCGGAAACGGCTCCGCCATCTGCTTTGCCGAATCCCTCGAAGGTAGCGAAGATGATCATCGAGGACAACAACCGTTTGGTGGTGATCGATCCCAGCACCGTGATGTACGCTGTCCGGGATGAGCGAGTCGTTCAAATCTGGACGGAGTCGGAAGTGTATACGACGCGCATGACATTGCAGCAGTTGGAGGAAAAGCTCCAGGCTTACCCGTTCTTTCGGACGCATAAAAGCTACCTGGTAAACCTGCAGTATGTAAGCGAGCTTCAGCCGTGGTTCAACGGCGCGTACAATCTGATCCTGAAAGGGCCCAATCCGGTTCGGCTTCCCGTCTCCCGGACCGCAGCAAAAGATCTGCTGAAACGCCTGGAAGGGTAGAGCTTGACTTTGATCCCGTATTTTTTGCTTTTGACGCGCTACTTTTTGCATGTCGCGCGCAAATGTAAACAATATTGGGAATTTTTTTGTAAAATAAGGAAGCGCTTTCAATGGCGCGGTTACACATTCTTGACAAGGGGAGATTCCACAATGGGAAATACAAGCTCGACAGCGAAGGCCATGTCTGAGAAGCAGACGTCTGTCCAGTACACGTCTATCATCCGGTCGGCGACGTTTCAGGAGCTGCTTAGACGAAAAAAAGCATTCATCGTACCCTACTCCATTTTCTTTTTCTTGTTCTACTTTACTCTTCCCATCATGACCTCCTACTTTCAAGTGTTGAACAAACCCGCCTTCGGGGCGATTACCTGGGCCTGGGTATTTGCCTTCTGCCAATTTATCATGACCTGGGGACTGTGCATCATCTATTCCAGGAAATCGCGGCAGTTTGATGAGCTGGTAGAGAAGATCAAGCAAGAGACGGGAGGCAAAAGCGCATGAATGTAATGGCATTTTTACTCTTTTTGGCAATTGTTGTGTTAACGCTTGTTATTACGTATTACGCCTCCAAACGGACCAATAGCACTAGCGAGTTTTACACGGCGGGAGGAGGACTGACCGGTTGGCAGAACGGCCTTGCCATCGCCGGCGATTACATGTCCGCGGCCTCTTTCCTCGGGATCGCCGGAATGATTGCTCTCTCCGGCTTTGACGGCTTCTTTTACAGTATCGGCTTTCTCGTCGCTTATCTCGTCGTGCTGTACATCGTAGCCGAGCCGCTGCGCAATCTCGGAAAGTACACGATGGCGGACATGATTGCGGCCCGGTTTGAAAACAAGCAGGTCCGCGGAGTAGCGGCTCTGAACTCCATCGCGATCTCCATTTTTTACATGATCGCCCAGTTGGTAGGGGCCGGCGCCCTGATCAAATTGCTGCTCGGTCTCGACTACACGACCTCTGTTCTGATCGTAGGCGTTCTGATGACGGTTTACGTCGTGTTTGGCGGCATGACGGCAACCTCCTGGGTGCAGATCGTCAAGGCGGTTCTGCTGATGGCCGGTACCTTCATTATTTCCGTAATGGTGTTTGCCAAGTTTGACTTCAGCGTGACGCAGATGTTCGAGCAAATGAAAACGGCAACGCCGCTGGGCGAAAAGTTCCTGAATCCGGGGAACAAGTTCAAGGACGGCCTCGATACGATTTCGCTCAATCTGGCGCTCGTTCTCGGTACTGCCGGACTGCCGCACATTTTGATGAGGTTCTTTACGGTAAAGGACGCCCCGACGGCGCGGAAATCTGTTGTGTACGCCACCTGGATTATCGGCTTGTTCTACGTCATGACGATTTTCCTCGGATTCGGCGCAGCCGCATTTGTCGGGGCGGACAAGATGGACCCTGCCGGAAACATGGGAGCGCCGTTGCTGGCCCAATTCCTAGGGGGCAATTTCCTCTTTGCGTTTGTGTCTGCCGTCGCCTTCGCTACCATTCTGGCGGTAGTGGCTGGTCTCGTACTCACGGCTGCATCAGCGTTTGCCCATGATTTTTACGGCCATGTCATTCGCCAGGGGAAGGCTACGGAAAGAGAGCAGATGGTCATGGCCAAATGGGCCTCTGTCGGCGTTTCGGTCATCTCGATCCTGCTTGCCCTGTTCGCGCAGAAGCTGAATGTCGCTTTCCTCGTTGCTCTTGCCTTTGCGGTAGCCGCCAGCGCAAATTTGCCGGTTATTATTTACACGATCTTCTGGCGTCGATTCAATACGACCGGGGCTGTTGTCGGTATGCTGGTAGGCTTGTTCAGCTCGCTGATCCTCGTTTTCCTCAGTCCGAACATCTGGAATCCGGAGGCGGGCAAGGCCATCCTGGTCGGAGAAGCTCTGTTCCCTCTCTCGAATCCGGGGATCGTCTCGATTCCGCTCGGTTTCCTTGCAGCCTGGCTGGGTACCTACTTCTCGAAGACCAAAGACGATGCGAAATACGATGAAATTGTTGTCAAAGCGAATACCGGGATGAAGGAATCCGCCTAGTCTCTGTACAATTGTAAAAGCAAAGGAAAGGTGTCGGGGGAGGCTCCGGCATCTTTCCTATGAAACGGGGGAGCGGCGATATGTCATCGGTCATCTTTTTTTGCAGCGTCATTATCGGCACGCTGTTCATCACGTATTCAGCGGCGAGCCGAACATTCAATACGAGAGAGTTCTACGCTGCGGGAAACCGGATGACCGGGCTTCAGAACGGGGTGGCCATCGCCGGAGATTACATGAGTGCCGCTTCGTTTTTAGGAATCGCCGGGACGATAGCAATGTACGGTTTTGACGGCTTTCTTTATGCGATCGGCTTCTTTGTGTCGTATTTGGTCATGCTGTTTTTGATCGCGGAACCGCTGCACAATCTGGGCAAATATACGCTGGCGGATGCGATTTCCGTCCGGTTTGAGAGCAAATGGCTGAGGGGTGCGATTGCCGCCGTCACGCTTTTGATCACAGTCTTTTACATGATTGCGCAACTGGTAGGTGCGGGGGCGCTGATCCACTACCTGCTCGGCATTGATTACGCTGCTGCGGTGATGGTCGTGGGAACACTGATGACCATCTACGTCGTATTTGGCGGGATGGAGGCTACCTCGTGGGTGCAAATCATCAAAGCGATTCTGCTGTTGACGGGGACGCTGATCATCTGCCTGATCGTCCTGTCGCGCTTTCACTGGAGTCTGGCGGAGCTGTTTGTATATGTCGGCGAAGCGACACCGATGAAAGAGCGCTTTTTGCACCCGGGAAACAAATTCAACCAGCCGCTGGACATCCTTTCGCTCAATCTGGCTCTCATATTGGGGACAGCCGGACTGCCGCATATCATCGTCAGGCTGTTTACCGTAAAAGATGCCCCCACGACCAGACAATCCATCATTACGGCGACATGGGTGATGGGTGCGTTTTACCTGATGACGATTTTGCTCGGTTTCGGGGCATCTGCTTTTATCGGATGGGAATATATCCAGGACGCCGGATTCGGAGGAAATCTGACGGTGACGATGCTTGCGGAAGCGCTTGGCGGAGAATTTTTGATGGCTTACATCTCGGCCGTGGCTTTTGCGACGATTCTCGCGGTGGTCACAGGTCTTGTGCTGTCGGCCTCATCGGCGTTTGCCCACGATTTGTACAGCCATATCATTCGCAATGGGATGGCTTCGGAACGGGAACAGGTATGGGTCGCCAAATTATCCTCGGTGGGAGTAGGAGTGATTTCCATCTGGCTTGCGATTGGCGCGCAAAAAATGAATGTTGCGATTCTCGTGGCGCTGACTTTTGCTGTGGCGGCATCGGCCAACTTTCCCCTGATCTTCTTTACCATCTACTGGCGCCGTTTCACCCTACAGGGAGCGTTGACCGGGATTGTCACAGGGGCACTGTCCGCCCTCATCCTCGTTTGTCTCGGGCCGTCGGTCATGGACCCCGAAAGCGGCATGATTCTCGCCGAACCGCTGTTTCCTCTCGCCAATCCCGGCGTGGTTTCGATCCCTCTCGGATTTTTCGGAGCCATCGTCGGTTCGCTTGCAAGCAGACCGGCTCCCGGCGCGTCCGATCACTACGATGCGGTATTGTTTCAGGCACACACCGGCACGCGGCAGGGACTGCGTCACAGCGTGGCAGCGAAAAGCGAATAATCTGCTGCAATCCGGCCCACCCTATAGGTCAGGGGGGAAGCGATATGAGTACGGACAAAGAGACTCGGACATCTGCCGAGGTGGATGTCTACGAGCAGGCCCGGATTTCCTTGGTAGGATTGATCCAGGAGCTGTGCGAGGCGCTGGATGAGACCGATGCGGAGGCATACAAGCGAAAAGGCTATGAGATGATCGGCCAGTATTACAAGACGCCCGTACATACTGGTGAATTGACTCTCACCTGTGCCGCTGTTCTCGAAGATATTTTGCACAAGCTGGAAATGACCCAGCAGGGCGACCAGGTAACGATGGTCAGAGGCCCTTACAGTATTATGAAGATGGATGATCATGAAAAGAGTTAAAAGACCCGTCTGGCGGGTCTTTTTTGCTTGCTGCATGAAAGTTTTCTAGTCTACCGGATGGTTATTTCATGGTAAGATAGATGGGAAATAGCAGCAGGGGAGCAGGCAGGAGGAAGACCCCATGAAATATGTCAACATCGATCAGGTAGAACCGGGCGATGTCCTGGGCAGAAGCATTTATACGAGCGACGGTCTGACCTTGTTGCAGGCAAACGTACAGCTAACCGTTGGAATGATCAATAAATTGCGCCGTTTTGGCGTTACGATGGTAAGCCTCAAGGACCCAAACCTGCTGGACGTGAACACGGAAGAGGTTTTAAGCGAATCGACGAGAAAAGACGCCATCCGCAATTTGTCCGCGGCGATCCAGTGCGTTCAGGCCGGAAAAGGAATCGATGTGCGCGGAGTCCAAAAATCCGTCAACAATATCGTGGATGAGACCTTGCGAAACCGGCGAGTTTTGTTAAACCTGGGTGAAATTCGCACGAATGACAATGCCCTGTACATACACTCCCTGAATGTTTGCATGATGGCTGTCGTCATGGGGGTTGGACTTGGATATTCCGTCAACCAACTAAAGGAGCTGGCGATCGGCTCTTTGCTCCATGACATCGGGAAAGTCGTCAAAGAGGAGGGAGACGCTTCGCCCTACAAGCAAAACAGTATCGAGAATCACCATACGTGGACGGGATTTAACCTGCTGCGCAAAAAGCACGAGATGAGCATCGTTTCTGCTCATATCGCCCTTCAGCACCATGAGTGGGTAGATGGCAGCGGCATACCCAGAGGTCTGATGAGCCACGAAATCCATGAGTTCGGGAAAATCGTCGCGATCTGCAACGCATACGACAATTTTATCTCTCCCTTTTCTGAAGAAGAGGAGACACTCCCGCCTTATGAAGCTTGCGAGCGCATCATGGGACTAGCAGAAAAAAGGTTTGACCACCAGATGGTCATTCAGTTTTTGCGGACAATTGCCATGTATCCGACAGGAACATCCCTGAAGCTGAGCACGGGAGAGGTGGGGATCGTGATTGATCAAAACAGGGGATTGCCCTCGCGACCAGTGGTTCGAATCATTCGCAAGGACAGAGTTGTCAATGAGCGAGTGGGGGACGACCACGAGATTCGGGATGTCGACTTGAGCGAAGAGACGACGATATTTATTACCGGCATATTGGAATAAGGCGAACAGACAGAAATCAGGGAAAAGTTTGCCTGATATAGGGGAGTTTCCCTACATACACCATCCTTTGTTTTTCCTAGAATGAAGTCAGAAAAGGGCGGACACGATTGCCCGATGACGAGGAAAAGGATGGTGCACAATGTCGATTCTAGTGCCGGTAGATGCTACTCCACAGTCTTTGCAAGCTGTAAAGTTTGCATTGGCTTTTACGAACGGAAATAACGAAATCTCTCTCTTGCATGTCATTCCACCGTTTTCATCCAGATTTGCTGTCAATCAATTGGGAAACAAGACTGTGCAAGAATTTCAGCTGGATGAAGCGAAAGAGGACCTGAAAGAAATCGTGGAGCTGGTCGAGCAGGCAAAGGTTCCGTACAAACTGAATATTCAGTTTGGAGAACCGCACGAGGCAATTGTGGAAGCAGCTCGCGAAGGCCATACGGCTGTCGTCATGGGGACACACGGATATGGCCGGATGACCGGTTATTTGATGCAAAGCGTCAGCTATCCAACAATCCACGATGTGGAGATTCCCGTATTTTTAGTGCCCGAGGCGGCGAAGATCAACGACAAGTGGAAAACGGTACTGATCGCAGTCGACGGCTCCGACCACGCCATGAAGGCAGCGCAGCAAGCCATCCGGATGGGCAAAGAGGATGGCACCCGGTTTGTTCTTCTGACCGCGGTGATTCCTCCGGTCGCTTACGCAGGCGTTTACGGGATTGGCTGGGAGGATACAGCAACACTGGAATCGTGGGGGAAACAGACGATCCGTCCATACGAGGAGCTGTTTGAGCAAGCACAGGTCCCTTACGAGAGCAAAGTGTTGATCGGAGACCCGGCTACCCTGATCAAGGAAGTTGCCCAAGAGACAGAAGCAGATGTAATCGTCCTCGGCCACCACGGCATGAGCGGCATTGCCGGAACGCTGATGGGCAGTGTCACCTTCAAGGTGATTTACCGGACGAAAACGCCTCTATTGGTCGTGAAATAAAGGAAATACAGGGTAATCCTACCAAAGGGAAGGCTGTACGGATTGAAGACTACCCATCGAGCAGCGGCTAATGAAACCTGTTTGCTCGATGGGAGCATTTCATATCCCGGACAGTCTGTTTTTATTGTTGGCGTTACAACTGCTCGGTTTCAAGAGACTGCTGGTGTTTCGGTTTCGAGAGCGGATGTTGTTGTTCTTGGTTTGATTGTGATTGTGGCGGTTCTGCCTCCATAATTTTGTTGACCCCGAGGGAGCCAAGCAGCAGGAAGAAGCCTGACAGGCAGAAGACCGTGATCAGAGAGGTCAACTCCATGAGCGGGCCGGCCACAAACGAACTGATCATTACCAGTGCCACAAAGAGCGGTGTCATGGTGCCATTCACACGCCCCACGTACTCTTCCGCTACCAAATGAATCATCTTCATGCTGAGTACAATTTGCAAAAATGCCAGCAGCACTCCGGAAAGCAGGCGCATCGTCCCAGTCAGCGGAGCAGAGGTGGAAAGTGCCTCAACGACAACCGAGACGGCAAAAAAGACAATGGCGCCGTGAATGACCAGCTTTCCGTTTAACTGCCTGTGCAGGGCGGAGGCGAGGATGCCTCCGAGCAGCATGCCGACACCCTCCAGAGCCGTAAACCACTGGATGGATTCTTTCGGAAGCTGCAGGCGGTCTGTCACGAGAAAGACCTCCAGCGGATTGATCAGACCCGAGCCGAGTCCAAGCATGGCAAACAGCCACACAATCCCCCTAAGATGCGAGTGGTGCCTGACGTAGCGAATGCCGTCCTTGATCTCAGCCAGAAGCGAGGTTTTTTCATGAGAGTCACTAACGGAAGAAGCGCGCTTTGACGAGGGCAAACCCAAGAGCATGAACGCGGACAAGAGAAACAAGAGGGCCATCGCAAACAAGGAGACATAGACGCCGGAAGCCTCATAGACAAACGTCCCCACGATCGGGCCAAAAAGGATAAACAGCGACCCCATGCTTTGGGAAACAGAGATGGCGGAACCTACCTGTTCTTCCGGAACGTGTATCTTAAAGACTTTGGCGGAAGCGGGCTGTGAGAATTGGGAAACGACAGCGGAGACAAAGGTAGCGAAAAAAACAGCGGACCAATAGCCTTTCCAAAGCAGTACGGCAATCACGCAGACGGAGAGCGAGCTGAGGAGATTGGCGGAAATCATGGTCCGCTTCGGGTCCCAGCGGTCTGCCAGTGCCCCGCCGATCACGGAGAACAACAAAATGGGAACATACTCGATAGCAGTCAGCAGCGAGACGGCGGTCGGGTTGTTGCCGCTGATTTCCATGACGAAGAAGAGCAGCGCCATGTTTCGGATCCAGACGCCGATGTTTTCCAGCAAATCGGTAGAAAAGACGATGAGAAAGACGCGATTGCGCCAAAGCTCCTTCATTCAGGTTCCTCCTAACTTTTGCAAACCGAACGGTCGGTCTAATGATAGCGTAAAAAAAGGGGCTATTTTTTCCCCGTCCCCTTTATGAACACATCAATAGACTTTCGCATGTACGTATGAAGCTGGTCCGGGTGGTCGTAGTATGCTGCGCTGCATACCCCGCTGAGAAAGCCGTCCAGAAGATAGGCCAGGGCCGCCGGATCGTCTGCTTCAAACTCGCCTGCCTCAATGCCCTTTTCAAAAATGGGGATGTAGACTTGATGGGCTGTTTTTGTCAGATTGATGACCTGCTCCAGAATTTCGGGTTCAGCCAGCTTGCTGCCGCTGAACTCCTCGGCAGCCTTTTTCAACGGGTGATTTAAAAAATCATCTACGAAAAAGTCAGCCAATGCATACAGCTTCTCCGTCGCTGTGGGGTAGGGAGCGGAGTACCTTGCCCATTTCTCTTCCCATTCCTGCTGATTCTTTTCCAGCAGATAGAGAAACAATTGCTCCTTGTTTTTGAAATGGTAGTAGAGACTTCCTTTGCTTGCGTCTGCTGCAAGGCAAATGTCCTCGATGGAAGTTGCGGCATACCCCTTTTGGGCGAATAGTTCTGTTGCTTTTTCGGCGATATGTTGCTTTGTCTTTTCGCCTTCGAGACGGCGGCGTGTCATGGCGGATACTCCTTTTTCTAGACTGAACGTTCGGTATAGATTAAAGGTAAAACAACTTCGCGGATTTGGCAAGGGAAATACATCTTTTTCGTTTCCATGCGAAGTCAAAGTCAACATTTCCCGCTGCACTCACTATTTGATGTCGTAAGCCATGCAGATGACCAGTCCCAGCTTTTCGGTCATCCGTTCTTCATAGACGCGGAATCCGCATTTTTCATAAAACGGGACTACCCCTCGGTTTTTATCCAACACGCCCAGATGAAGGGACGTGTAGCCGTTTTCTTTATACCATGCAATCAAGGTGTCCAGAAAATGCTGAGCGTATCCTTTTCCCTGATGGTCCTTGTGCAGCATGATGAGCCCGAGCCATGGATTGCCATCGCGAGGATTTCGCAGGATGAATTGGGCAATGCCGACGAGATCGCGGGTGGAGCGGGAACGGAGCAAGATGCTGTAGGAGTCTTCCATCGCCAGATTCTCGGCGTGGTCCGATTCCACTGTTTGGACAGTGACTTCCCGCTTGCCGTACGCATACTCCATGTAATCGGGGTTGGAATTGTAGACGGAGAGCAGCTCATCGAAATCGCTCTCCTCTACGGGAAAGTAAAGCAGGTGCTGGCTCGAAGCAGGAAATGGAGACGGCATCGGGTACCTCCTGAAACATTTTGATAGGATTTGAAGATGGATATTAATCGAAATAAAATGAAATGTCAATCTTGCAAATACTGCTCAAAATAAGGACCTCAGCCCAAGTCATTTCTTGCAGGGGAAAAGCAACGAAAATGATAGATGATCCAACAGGCAGGCGCATGACAAACCGGGTCCCGTAGAGGACAGCAGACTGAAAAAAACAAAGGTGGGGGAAACTGCAACTAATCAGCAGAGGGAAGGAGATGCAATATGTTTGTCGGTTGTCACGTCAGTATCAGAAACGGATACGCAGGAGCGGCAAAGGCAGCAATGGCGATCGGAGCGAACTGCTTTCAGTACTTCCCGAAGAATCCGAGGAGCATGGGCGTAAAAACCTTTGATGCCAAAGATGCAGCTTCGTGCAGGCGCTTTGCAAAGGAACACGGCATGCTATCCATCGGTCATACGTCGTATCCGACAAATCTTGCAGTGGAAGAGGAGGAGCTATACGAGCGGACTGTCGAACACCTCCGCAATGATCTGGAGATAGCGGAAGCATGCGGTTCACTCGGTGTAGTCGTTCACTTCGGGCACAGCAAGGGTGGCGACCCGCTCGAGGGATACAAGCGGATGATCCGGCTTTTGGATGAACTGCTCTGCGATTGGCGGGGAGAGGCGAAAATTTTGCTTGAAAACAATGCAGGGCAGGGAACCCGGATGGGGACGACCATCGAAGAGCTGGTGCAGGTGCGTTCTTTGCTCGCGGCACCTGACCGGGTGGGTTTTTGTCTGGACACCTGTCACGCTTTTGCCAGCGGGCTGTGGCGGGGACACGATTGGGACGAGGTTTGCGCTCACATGCGAAACGCGGGGTATTTTTCATCACTTGTCGCTGTTCATTTGAACGATTCCGTTTATCCGAGCGGCTCCTTCCGCGACAGACATGCTCCTATCGGCAAGGGTGAGATCGGGTTGGAGGCGTTCGCAGCATTCCTGCAAACTCCTGAGCTAGCGGACATCCCGTTCATTTTGGAAACCCCGGCACCGGCGGATGGAGGTCACCAGGAGGAAATTTCGCTGGTTCGCCGGCTGGCAGAGCAGAGAGATGGAGTCTTCGGTGTGGAAAAAGGAGCGACCCGTGTGGTAGAGTGAGGAATGAAGAGTTGTGTGTCGAACCAAGGAGGAACATACGTGAAAAGACGAGTGAAAGTAACAATCGAAGATTTTTCTTCCCTGCAGGAAAACCTGAACAATCCCGAAGAGCTCGCCCTCTACCAGGGAGCCAACGGACATACATACGATGCGGAAATTGAGCACGATGGCTATGCCATCATTGATGTGACCGAGGATGACTATATCGAGCTTGCCCCCGGCGAATATCAGATCATGATCGAAGAGTGGACCAAGGCAGGGAATATCGGAGACTGCACACTGGAAACCAAATCCGACCCGGCCGATGACAAGGCGATGCTGTACCGCCTCGTGGATGCGTCCGGAAATGAAAAGGAACAGCCGGTGTCGCTCTCCAAACAAGTCGTCGAGCTTCTGGGCAAGACTTGGTTTGGGAAAAATGCAAAGAAAGAAGAATAAAAAAGCAGCGTAGGCCGATCAAAGACATGCACTGTTAAAAGGGGCGGGTACGTTTACAAGTTCCGGACCAGCCCCGCGACAAGACTCCTGACAAGCCGGATGGAAGGCTAGCACCGGATGGAAGGCCGGCAATCGAAAAAAAACCGCCGACGCATTGCATGGGACTGATCCCATAATGCATCGGCGGTTTTGCTTGTTTTCTTACATTTCTTCCGGTGCTGCGAGTCCGAGAATGCGGAGCCCTTCCTTCAAGACCGTAACAACAGCCGCTACGAGCTGGAGACGCGCATTTTTCACAGCGTCCTCCTCGGCCAGGATGCGGACGTTTGCGTAGAACTTGTTGAAGGCCTGCGCGAGGTCGATCACGTACTTCCCGATTTGCGAAGGATCAAAGCCGTTGGCAGCGCGGTCTATCACTTCCGGGAATGCATTCAGAAGCGTAACGACTGCCCAGGCTTCCTTGCTGTCCAGCGCATCCTGAGGCAAGCTTACCGCTGCGGACGGTACATAGCCGCCTTTTCTCAGCAGGGAGCAAGCGCGTGCGTGCGTGTATTGGACGTAAGGACCGGTTTCGCCTTCAAAGGTGAGCATCTCTTCCCAGGAGAAATTGATGTCATTGAGACGATAGTTTTTCAAGTCGTGGAAGATGACGGCCCCGACGCCGACCTGGCGGGCGACTTCTTCCTTGTTGGCGAGACCAGGATTCTTTTCCTCGATCACTTTCTTGACGTCTTCGATCGCCTGGGACAGCACTTCTTCCAGCAGGACGACCTTGCCCTTGCGCGTGGACATTTTCTTGCCGTCCTTCAGCATCATGCCAAACGGAATGTGATGCATTTCCTTTGCCCACTCAAAGCCCATTTTCTCCAGTACCTTGTAGAGCTGTTGGAAGTGAAGGCGTTGCTCGTTTCCGACGACATAGAGCGCTTTGGCGAAGTCGTAGGTTTCATGGCGGTAGAGGGCAGCAGCAAGGTCACGCGTCGCGTACAGCGTGGCGCCGTCCGATTTTTTGATCAGGCTTGGCGGCATGTCGTATTCATCCAGCGTCACGACCATGGCGCCGTCCGATTCCGTCAGCAGGCCTTTTTCCTCCAGCATGGCGACGACGCGATCCATCTTGTCGTTGTAAAATGCTTCGCCGTGTGTCGAGTCGAAGGAAACGTTCATCAGATCGTAAATCTTCATGAACTCCTTCAGAGATTCATCGCGGAACCACTGCCACAGGTGGAGCGCTTCTGCGTCTCCGTCCTCCAGCTTTTTAAACCACTCGCGCCCTTGATCCTCCAAAGACGGATCGTTCTCCGCTTCTTCGTGGAAGCGCACATAGAGGCTGAGCAGTTCTTTGATCGGCTCCGCTTTTACTTTTGCTTCGTCGCCCCACAGGCGATACGCCACGATCAGCTTGCCGAACTGCGTGCCCCAGTCGCCCAGATGGTTGATGCGGACCGGCTGGTAACCGTGTTTTTCCATGATGTTGGCAATCGCGTTTCCGATCACGGTAGAGCGAAGATGCCCCATGGAAAACGGCTTGGCGATGTTGGGAGAAGAAAGATCGATCGGAACCTTCCGCCCTTTGCCGATGTCGCGGCTGCCGTAAGCGGCTCCTGCGGAGAGGATGGTGCCTACTACCTCTGCTGCGACACTTTGCTGATCGAGAAAAATATTGACGTACGGGCCAGCTGCCTGGACTTCGCGAACCGGCGTACCCGAGATAAGCGGGGCAAGCTCGGCTGCAATCACAGGAGGCGCTTTGCGAAGTGCCTTTGCCAGTTGAAAGCAAGGGAAGGCGATATCGCCCATGGCCGGATTCGGAGGCGTCTCCAGCATGTTGCGCACTTGCTCGGCCCCCAGCGTATCTACGCCTTGCTTGGAAAGGGCTGCAGAAATCATCTCAGCCACTTGATGCTTGTAACTCATAGTGATGCAAACTCCCTTCATCATGAAAAATAAAAAAACCTCTGCGTCTCTGATTGATCAAGAGACGAGAGGTATTCTCCCGCGGTGCCACTCTTTTTGCCATGCAGCCTTTACATTTCGGGCAGCACAGCCGCTTTGTTCTGCGATAACGGGCAGACCCGGCTGCCTTACTTGCTCCAGAGATAAACCGGGCAATCAGACAGCATCTCCGAGGTGCGATTCCTGCCGCCATCCTGCACCGGGCTTACACCATCCCCGGCTCGCTTGGGCATTTTGACGGAGTACTTTCCTCATCATCGATCCTTTATGATTCATCCATTATAGCGAAAAGGATGCGGCTTTCGCAACTCAATCATCCGCTTTTTTTATGATCGCATCGAGATCGCGAAACAGGTCGCGGGTCAGCGATTCTTTGTCTTCGGCAGCATTCCATTGCTGCTTGAACTGCTGCAGCTTCTCGAGCAAAGCCAACTCCGCCTCCGCGTCCTTTTCCAGATCGTGATTTTCACTCGGGTCGAATGGCATCAGCCGCTCATCCGTGCCGCTGCGAAGATAGGCGGTTTTCCAGTTGTCCGGAAACTGATAAGCCTGCTCTCCGAACAGAATCGCGAGAACATCGTCCGATTCAAGCGGCAGGAAGTGGTCGAATTCGTCGCGCCTGCCCCCTTCGGACAGATTGATATGTGTAAAGGAATACCGGAGATAGTGTTGGCCATTTTCGCTGTCTTTCACGACAGAATATGTCTCGAAGTCGGTTTGTTCCAGTTCTTTTACCGTTTCGATACGCGATAGGAATTCGTGCTTGTCACAAGGGTGTAGTGGATCCAAAGCGTTTCGCTCCTTTGCTTGGCTTCGACCTCATCATAGCAAAAGGGGCATGGATTGACAATGAGCGGGGACAGCGGGCGGACTGGAGCTGGAACACTAGTCGATCGGTATGTAAATTTTTATTTTCATTTGATCCGGGTACACGGACTGGCGGACATCGGTTATTTCAAAATCAGGTCCTTCTCTTCGCTCGTAGTTGGAATTCGGAAGCCAGGTGCCGTAAATATAGGTTCTTGTATTTTGGACAGAGCCGATCACCCTGAATTCGGCGTATTTCCCTGCCGGAAGCAGACAGTGGACAAAGCCATCCTCCAGCTCGCCATCCAAGTTTTTTACCTCTTCGCCGACGATGAACGTAAAGTCGCCGTTATCCTGGAAATCGCACGAAATGCCGTATGCCATGTCAGGGGCGGCTTTGTTGGGAATCCGCATATAGTGTCCATTCCTTCCGAAATCGGCATAGAAGCGGGGAATGTCCTCAAAGTAGCGTTTGTTGTTCAGATTTGTCTTGTAGGCGTACCCGACGATGGCAATGCTGTTTAATTGCACAATGTTTGGTTTGTTCATGCTTATTTCTCCCTTTGCTCGTTTTTGATCATCCAAAAAATCCAGCTTCTTTTGCAGGAAAATAGGTATGTTCGCCTTTCGGAACTTGGCCGGGGTGATGCCGAAAGTAGCTTCAAAAGCACGGGTAAACGCCTCCTGGGAGCCGTACTGGCAGGCGATAGCCAGATCAAGGATGCTTGTTTGCGTCTGTTTCAACAAAACGGCGGCCTCGCTCAGCCTTCTTTTTCGTATGTACTCGTGAACCGAAAAACCGGAGATCGCTTGAAACAGCCGTTGAAAATGAAAGGCGGAAAAACAGGCTTCCGCGGCAATATCCGCGATATTCACCTCCTCTTGAAGATGCTTTTCGATAAATTCGATTGCGCATTGAATCCGCTCGTAGTGATCCATACCTGCCTCCATTTCCCAGATGTGCTACTCCTATTGTACAGCCGGGAAGACGATGTTTTTTGATAATCTGTGCCGATTTGGCAAGTGATTGCTTGATTTCTTCAAAGTGCACCTGTTGGACAAGAAAAAAGAAGCCTGGATTCCAGGCCCCTTTTTCAAGCAGCTGCTTAGCAGTCGTTATTGCACCCTACGATGACCAGCAGGATAAACAGAACGAGCACTAGGGCGAAGCTGTCACCGAAGATATTGTTTCCGCAGTAGGATGTACTCATGTCGTTTTCCTCCTTTCCGATATGCTTTAGTCTATACACGGGAGTCATGAAGAGTGTGGGCGATTGACTATATGGGGCAAATATGGGCGCCGGACTTGCGTGGATACGGACAATTTCTTCATTGACGCGGGGGAGGGGGGGTGTTAAGATACTTTCAAACCTTGCAATTACTGGAACGAATCGAATAAAAAAGCGACATCTCTTATCCAGAGAGGCAGAGGGACTGGCCCGATGAAGCCTCGGCAACCGGAATTTTCAGGTGCCAATTCCAGCAAAGCCGTGTGCTTTGAAAGATGAGAGGATGCGTCAGGCGTATCGTATTCGCGGACAAATCCTCTTCTGCACACAGAAGAGGTTTTTTGTTTATCTGAGATGATCTGCTTTGAGAAAAGGAGTCTGCCATGAAACCGAATTTTCGCGAACAGCTTTACCGAAAAATTCTGATACTGGACGGCGCGATGGGAACAATGCTGCAGCAAGCCAACCTGACTGCCGAGGACTTCGGCGGAGAGGAATACGACGGCTGTAACGAGCTGTTGAACCTGACCCGGCCGGACGTCATCCGCTCGATCCATGAAAAGTACCTGGAGGCGGGTGCCGATATTATCGAGACGAATACATTTGGCGCTACGTCCATCGTCCTGGCCGAGTATGACGTGGCGGAAAAGGACCTGGAGATCAACATCGCCGCTGCAAAAATCGCTCGCGAGGCCGCAGATGCCTATTCCACGCCTGAGTGGCCTCGCTTTGTGGCAGGGGCGATGGGCCCGACGACCAAGACGCTTTCTTTGACGGGCGGGGTCACCTTTGACGAGCTGGTCGAGTCGTATTACCGCCAGGCAAAAGGGCTTTTGATCGGGGGAGCGGATGTGCTGCTTCTGGAAACCTCGCAGGATACGCTGAACGTAAAAGCGGGCGGCATCGGCATACGCAAGGCTTTTGATGAGCTGGGGACGGAAGTGCCGGTCATGCTTTCGGGGACGATTGAGCCGATGGGCACGACGCTGGCGGGACAAAACATCGAAGCGTTCTACGTCTCGCTTGAGCACCTCAAGCCTGTCAGCATCGGGCTGAACTGTGCGACCGGTCCCGAGTTCATGCGCGACCATATCCGCACGCTATCCGGTCTTGCAGACTGTGCCGTGAGCTGTTATCCCAATGCCGGTCTCCCGGACGAGAACGGCCACTATCACGAAACTCCGCAAGGGCTGGCGGCAAAAGTCAAGGCATTTGCCGAGCAAGGATGGCTCAATGTGGCGGGCGGATGCTGCGGAACCACGCCCGACCACATCCGGGCGATGGCCGAAGCCTTGAAAGACTGCAAGCCGCGTGCCCGGCAAGAGCATGCAGTCAGCGCCGTGTCCGGGATCGATGTCGTCTACGTGGAACAGGACAACCGCCCGCTGCTGGTCGGGGAGCGCACGAACGTCATCGGGTCCAAGAAATTTCGCGATCTGATCGCAGCCGGACAATACGAGGAGGCTTCCGATATCGCAAGGGCACAGGTGAAGCGGGGGGCTCATGTCATCGATATTTGTCTGGCCGACCCGGACCGCGACGAGTACGGCGATATGGAAAAATTCCTTCAATATATTGTGAAAAAAGTAAAGGCGCCTCTCATGATCGATTCCACGGATGCGCGCGTTATGGAGCTGGGGTTGAAATATTCCCAAGGGAAAGCGATTCTCAACTCGATCAACCTCGAAGACGGGCTCGAACGGTTCGAGCAAGTCGTGCCCTTGATCCACAGATACGGGGCCGCAGTTGTCGTCGGAACTATCGACGAGACCGGCATGGCTGTCACCGCCGAGCGAAAGCTGGAAGTGGCAAAACGCTCCTATGACCTTTTGGTAAACCGGTTTGGCGTCAATCCGCGGGACATCATCTTCGACCCGCTCGTGTTTCCTGTCGGTACAGGAGACGAACAGTACATCGGCTCTGCCAAGGCGACAGTAGAAGGCATTCGCCTGATCAAAGAAGCGATGCCCGAGTGCAAGACCATTCTCGGCGTCAGCAACGTGTCGTTTGGTCTTCCGGCCGCAGGTCGGGAAGTGCTGAATGCCGTTTTCCTCTACCATACGACAGTCGCTGGTCTCGATTATGCCATCGTCAATACGGAGAAGCTGGAGCGCTATGCTTCCATCCCTGAAGAAGAGAGAAAGCTGGCTGAAGCTCTTTTGTTCGAGACAAAGGACGAAACGCTTGCCTCCTTTACCGATTTTTACCGGCAAAAGAAAAAGGAAGCCAAAGTCGAGGTGTCCTCGCTTCCACTGGAAGAGAGACTCGCGCGGTATGTCGTCGAAGGCTCCAAAGACGGACTGGTAGAAGATTTGAAGCTTGCTTTGGAAAAATACGCGCCGCTGGAAATTATCAACGGGCCGCTGATGACCGGGATGGAAGAAGTGGGCCGCCTGTTCAACAGCAACCAACTGATCGTGGCCGAAGTACTACAGAGCGCCGAAGTAATGAAAGCATCCGTTTCATTCCTGGAGCCGTTTATGGAAAAAACGGAGTCGGCGGCAAAAGGGAAGATTTTGCTGGCCACCGTAAAAGGCGACGTCCACGATATCGGAAAAAACCTGGTAGAGATCATCCTTTCCAACAACGGCTATGAAGTCGTCAATCTGGGGATCAAGGTTCCGCCGGAGCAGCTGATCGCCGCTTGCCGCGAAGAGAAGCCGGATGCGATCGGTCTGTCCGGTCTGTTGGTCAAATCGGCCCAGCAAATGGTCATTACCGCGCAGGATTTGCGCGAGGCTGGCATCGACGTGCCGCTGATGGTAGGCGGAGCGGCACTGACACGTAAATTTACGTCCAACCGGATTGCGCCCGAATACAAAGGAATCGTTCTGTACGCCAAGGATGCAATGGACGGGCTGGAGCTGTTTAATCGACTGCAGGACCCGGAAGCAAGAGAAAAGCTCCGGGCCGAGCAGCAGGAGGCAATCGAGGCTGCGGCTTCTGCCCAGGCCCCGCCCGAAGTTGAAAAACCGTCCAAACCGAAGCGTTCCGCCGTCAGCCGCACACAGCCGATCTACCTCCCGCCCGATTGTGAACGGCATGTGCTCCGCAACTATCCGCTGAGCCATCTCCGGCCGTATCTCAATTTGCGGATGCTGCTCGGAAAGCATCTCGGCGTTCGCGGAAATGTAGACAAATTGCTGGAGAGCGGAGACGAGAAGGTGACGGAGCTTCACGATCTGGTGCAGGAGCTGCTTGCGGAAGCAGTACAGGCAGGCTCGATAACAGCAAACGGGATCTATCAGTTCTTCCCCGCACAGGCGAATGGAGACGAGATCTTGATCTACGACGCCAAGGATCATTCGCGGGTCTTGGAACGCTTCCAGTTCCCGCGCCAGCCAGAGGAGCCGTACCTTTGTCTGTCGGACTTCCTGCGGCCCGTGGAAAGCGGCGAAATGGACTATGTCGGATTCCTGGCGGTCACGGCGGGCAGCGGCATTCGAGAACAATCGGAACGTTTGAAACAAAAGGGCGACTATCTCCGATCCCACGTCTTGCAGGCGCTGGCGCTGGAGCTGGCCGAGGCATTTGCCGAGCGGGTCCATCACGTGATGCGGGATAGCTGGGGCTTCCCGGACCCTGCGGAAATGACGATGCTGGAGAGATTCGGCGCGCGTTATCAGGGCATCCGCGTTTCTTTCGGATACCCGGCATGCCCCAACCTCGAAGATCAGGCCCAGCTATTCCGCCTGCTGCGGCCGGAGGACATCGGCATTCAGTTGACGGAAGGCTTCATGATGGAACCGGAGGCCTCTGTAACAGCGATGGTGTTTTCTCATCCGGAGGCGCGGTATTTCAATGCGGGCCCATCCGTTTTTGAATTGTAAGGTCGAGATGTTATGGAGAGAAGGGATGGATTTTGTCAGCGAATAAAAAAGATTTGCGCGCATATTTGCAAGACAATCTGCTGATCGGGGATGGGGCGATGGCGACGCAGCTGTACCGGACAGGTGTGCCGGTCGGCGTCAGCTTCGAAGAGCTGTGCCTCTCCAACCCCCAGCTCGTGCATGATGTGCACAAGGCGTATTACGACGCCGGTGCGCGGCTTTTGGAAACAAACACATTCGGTGCCAATCGGGATGCGTTGTCCCGTTATGGCCTGGAGCATAAAGTGACGCGGATCAACCGGGCTGCTGTGGCGATTGCCCGCGAAGCAGCGAAGGCAGATGCCTTTGTGATCGGCAGCATTGGCTCGATTCTGGCGGGGCGGGTCCGACAGAAGGCGATGGATGAGTTCCGCGACCAGTTCGAAGAGCAAGCAATTGCCCTGATCCATGCAGGTGTCGACGGTCTGATTCTGGAGACGTTCCTCGATGTCGAGGAGCTGCTGCTGGCAATCGACGTCATCCGTCCGCTGACAGATCGGCCGCTGATCTGCCAACTGGCAACGCTGGAGGTGGGCCGTACACGCGATGGCTACACCCTGACAGAGGCGTTCTCGCTGCTTCAAAAGGCTGGAGCTGACATCGTCGGTTTGAACTGTCGCTTGGGTCCGGCCGAAATCCTGCGTTCATACGAGCGGGTCCAGGTGCCGGAGGGGACGCTTCTTTCCGCGTTTCCCAATGCGGGACGGCTCGGCTTGACCGATGGAGAGTACGCGTATAAGTCTTCGCCGGAGTATTTTGCGGAAAGCGCAAAGCGGCTCAGAGAACAAGGCGTCCGTCTCTTGGGGGGCTGCTGCGGTACGACGCCGGAGCACGTCAAGGCGATGGCCGACGCGCTGCATGGACTCGCACCGCAGGTGAGGGTGAATCCTTCGGAGACGGAAAATGAACGGCCCTCCCTGTCGTCTTACAATGTCAGGGACAGACAAAAGCCCAGCATCGTCGAACGAGTGAAAACAGGTACGACGATTATCGTCGAGTTCGACCCGCCGAAGGACCTCGATACCGAGGGCTTCCTGCAAGGGTGCTGTGAATTGCACAAGGCCGGGGCCGATTCGATAACGCTGGCCGACAACTCGCTGGCCAATGTGCGGATGAGCAATATGGCGCTCGGCGCGATCATGAAAAGCCAGTACGGGATGGATCCGCTGATTCACATCGCCTGTCGCGACCGCAACCTGATCGGGCAGCAATCGCATCTGATGGGCTTGCACGCTCTCGGCATTGACCAGGTTCTTGTCGTGACCGGGGACCCGTCCCGGTTCGGGGATTTGCCAGGGGCCAGCTCGGTGTTCGATGTCACGTCATTTGATCTGATCCGCATGGTGAAGCAGCTGAATGAAGGCATATCCTTCTCGGGACGTCCGCTGAAACAGAAGGCGCAGTTTATCGTGGGCGCAGCCTTCAACCCGAATGTTCGCCAGATCGACGCGGCGATCAAACGGTTGGAGAAAAAAGTGGAGGCCGGTGCCGATTTTATCATGACGCAGCCTGTCTACGATGCGGAAGCGATCCGGCTTGTCTACGAATCGACGAAGCACATCAACATCCCGGTCTTCATCGGCATCATGCCGCTGACCAGCCAGCGGAATGCCGAGTTCCTGCACAATGAAGTGCCGGGGATCAAGCTCTCGGACGAAGCGCTGGCGCGCATGCGCAAGGTGCAAGGCGAGCAGGCCAGACAAGAGGGGATCAAGATGGCAAAAGAATTGCTCGACGCAGCAATCCCGATCTTCAATGGCATCTATCTGATTACGCCGTTCAACTATTACGCAATGAGTGTAGAGCTGATCCAGTACGTACGGCAAAAGAGCAGCCTGCTGCAAGCTTCTGCCCAGGCCTGACAGGCAGCATGCAATGTAATAAGGAGCCCTTGTTTGGCGGACCGATCATTTCGGCATTCGACAGCAAGGGTTCTGCTTTTGTCAGAGGGGAAAAAAACGCAGACGGTTTATCGAGGCAGGTTTCTTGGAATCGCGTGCTGCCGGTAACAGGACGGGCGTAAAAGGTAAAGGAAAAAGCGACGCTTGCGGAGAAGATAGGTTAAAAAATAATGGCAAAAACGGTGGTCTCATGGCTAAAAAAGGTCCAACCAAAATCCATATTATCGGCTCTGTCGGAAGCGGAAAAACAACTTTGGCACGATTGCTTTCAGCCAAACTGGATGTTCCGTTTTACGAATTGGACAACGTTGTCTGGAAGCGGTTCAAAACGGGAGATGTAAGAAGAACGGACGAGGAAAGAGACGAGCTTCTGGGCGAGATCACAAGCGCGGACGTTTGGATTGTCGAAGGCGTACACCATAAATGGGTACACCCAAGCTTTGAGCGGGCCGATTTGATTATCTTTTTAGATACAAGCTATCGCACAAGGACTTTTCGGATCATCAAAAGGTTTGTCCGGCAAAAGCTTGGGCTGGAGCGGGCAAACTACAAGCCTACTTTCCGGATTTTTCGCAACATGTTTGTCTGGAATGCCCATTTTGAGAACGAGAGCAAGCCGGAAATTAAAAAAATGTTGGGTCGATACAGCGAAAAATTGGTCGTTCTGAAGGATAACAGCGAGATGGAGAAATACTTTGGCACAAAGCAGTAATTACTGATGGTCATGCAGGTGAGAGACGATGCGAACCAATATCATTTTCGCTAGACATGCCCATTCCGATTATACGCCGGAGGAGCGGACAAGACCGTTGTCGGAAAAAGGCTTGCGCGATGCCCAAACAGTGAGTGAGCTGTTAAAAAAGGAGAATATTCACCACGTGCTTTCAAGTCCATACCGGCGAGCCATTCAAACAGTTGAAGGGATTGCCGTAAGCCTTGAGAAGGAAATCGTGATCGAGGAAGACTTCAAGGAGAGAGTGTTGAGCGAGAAACCCGTGGAGGATTTTCATGCTGCGATCACGCGAGTTTGGGAAGACGAGGGGTTTTCCTGGGATGGAGGGGAGTCCAATAAAGCGGCGCAGGATCGCGGAGTAAAGGCCATTAAACGAGTTTTACGCAGGCTAAAAGGGAAAAATATCGTAATCGGCACCCATGGCAATCTCATGGTGTTGATTATGAATGGTTTTGACAGCCGCTACGGTTTTGATTTTTGGAAACAGCTCGATATGCCGGATATATACAAGCTGTCCTTTGACGGATCAGAGCTGAAAGAGGTCACCAGGCTGTGGAGACGCAAAGACAGTGTTGACATTTGGAATTCGTTGTAGCTATAATGATTACAACGGAAGGATGAAACAAAATGAAAATCAGCAGTCGATTCAGCATTGCTGTCCACATCCTGTCTTTGCTGGCAATCGCCAAGGATGCACATGGAACTTCCGAATGGATTGCAGGGAGTGTAAATACAAACCCTGTAACGATTCGCAGGATATTGGGACAGCTAAAAAAAGCGGGATTGGTCAATGTCCGCGCCGGAACTGGCGGAGCTTACTTGTTGAAAGGTCTGGATGAAATCAGTTTGCTGGATGTTTTTCGAGCGGTTGACGTAGTTGAGGAAGACCAGCTCTTTCACCTGCATGAGCAGCCAAACCCGGATTGTCCGGTCGGAGCGAACATACAAGCCGTCCTGCAGCTCATATTTACCCGCGCCCAAAATGTAATGGAGCAGTTCCTGGCAGATATAACGGTGGACGAGGTAGTGAATCAGCTCACGCAAAAGATAAAGAGCGGTGCTAAATGATTTTTTTTTAGACTGGTTGTAATGTTGTGGTTTACAACGTTACAACGATGCATCCATCCTTCCTTTCGTTTCGACCGGATGGTATTGCTGATGGCAAATCCTCATCCGCAACAATCATTTTTTTATGGTTACGCTAATAAAAAATGGTAGGAGGAAATCATAATGAAAATCGGAGTAATCGGTGCCACAGGGAAAGCGGGGAGCCTCATTGCGAAAGAAGCGATTGAAAGAGGCCATGAGGTTACGGCAATCGTGAGAAATGCATCCAAGCTGACAGCGCCAAAGACGGCCGTCTTGGAGAAAGATGTTTTTCAATTGACTGCAGAGGACCTGAAAGCTTTTGATGTGGTGGTAAATGCATTCGGTGCAGCGCCGGGCAGTGAGCATCTCCATGTTGAAGCAGGCAGAGTATTGATCGAAGCGTTGAAAGCTGTCCCATCTACAAGACTGATCGTTGTCGGCGGAGCAGGAAGCCTGTTCGTCGACGAGGCAAAGACAACACGTGTCATGGAAACGCCGGACTTTCCGAAGGAGTATCTGGCGACCGCGCAAAACCAAGGAAAGAACCTGGAGGACTTGCAGCAATCTACGGGCATCCAATGGACGTTTATCAGTCCATCCGCCTTTTTTGATCCGCAAGGGAAGAGAACCGGAGCTTACCAAAAAGGAAAAGATCATCTTTTGGTGAATGCGAAAGGGCAAAGCTATGTAAGCTATGCGGACTTTGCGATTGCAGTACTGGATGAAATCGAGAATCCGCAGCATCGAAACGAGCGTTTTACGGTTTCGTCCGAATCAGAGTGATTCGCAGCCGCGAAACCAAAGTCAACTAAATCGAAGAAAACCGCTTGGAGGTATCGCACATGAAAGTAGTTGCTCTCGTAGGAAGCATTCGCAAGGAATCCTTCAACCTGAAGCTCGCCAAATTTATGCAAAAACGCTACCACGGCCGTCTGGAGATCGAAATTTTGCCGATCCGGGATCTCCCGCATTACGACCAGGATATCGAGAATGATCCGCCTGAAGCCGTAAAGGAATTCAAAAGCAAGGTTGCCGCTGCCGATGCGGTACTATGGGTAACGCCGGAATACAATTACTCCATCCCGGGTGTACTTAAGAATGCCATTGACTGGCTGTCGCGCGTGGATAAGGTCATGATCGGGAAACCTTCCATGGTCGCAGGCTCATCGATGGGCATGCTTGGCTCAGTCCGCGCCCAGCAGCATTTGCGCGATATTTTGTTCTCTCCAGGCGTCTCATCTCCGATCATGCCTGGGAATGAAGTCTACATCGGCGCTGTCCATGAAAAATTTGATGAAGCCGGTCATTTGAACCACGAGCCGACCATCGCCTTTCTGGATCAAGTTGTCGACAACTTTATTGCGTGGTATAAACAATTGCCATCCAATAAATAAATCTGCCCAAGAGGTTGACTGTGCCGGATACGGAAGGAAAAAACGATAACAAATTTTGGTAAAAAAACGCCCGCTTCTCTGAACCGCATTCCCATTGTTGGTCTGATCCAAACCATTGGGGCAACGTTCAGAACCGGGCGTTTTTTTCAAACGCACGAAAAGCGCCTGACGCTCCGGGCGCTTTGCTGCATTCCGGTTTATCGGAACGGATGCCAGCCTTTTTCCTGCAAAAAGAGGCTCAGTTCGGAAAACATGGCCAGTCGTTCTTCGCGGCTAAATGATGCGTTGGCGCCGCTGGTAGAGGGAATGACGAACACCCAGCTTCCGGGCCAGTCCTCTGTGCCAAAATAACGGTCAGGTTGAAGTCCCAGGGGAACAGGCTCCTTCTTTTTGCCGGTGGCGTGCCGAAAGGCCGTAATTCCGTTGAAACAGACCACCCGGGGACGATAAACGCCAACCATGTGGACGAATTGCTCCGCCCCGGTGTTGAAATCCGCGTCCGTTAGATCGCTGGAGGAGCGGGTGGGCCGGGAAACGAGATCGGTGATGCCATAGCCGAAATCAAGCAGGCACGCGGTTTCCTCCGGCTTCAACTGCCGGGGAGTCAATCCTCCCTCGTAAAGTCCGCGCCAAAACAGGTTGGCGGGGTTGGCATAATGAAAGCCGGCCGTAGCAGAGACTCTGCCAGGATTGATTCCACAAAAAAGGACGGTCAAATCCCGCCGGATATAGGTGGGGAGCCATTTCTCCGTAAAGGGAAGCATGTGTGCCACTCCTTTGATACGATTTGCGTAATCGCGGTGACAGGTTGCTCCTCCATTATACGTGATACCTGCTGTTGCCTAAAAGCGGGGGTGCTGCTGGTTTCCTTCGGGAAGAGCAAAAAAAAAGCTGCCCGGAAGGCAGCACGGCTATGGCTATATTCAACACATTGATAAAATGATATGCATCTCTAATGCAGGCAGAAACTCCCTTTCATCAAGGTGAGTGTTGAACACCCCGATGCCGCTTCCGTCTTGGTTGGGTATTACAGCTGCGGATAAGGAAGCAGCTCCTCGTGATGAGCAGGCACGAATTGCTCCATCTCGTTCTTTACATATTGCTTCCGCTCGAACGGTGCCGTCTCTTCGTCGGCAACCATGCCCCACAGCCACTGTGAAAAGGTTGTTGTCATTGTGGACCCCTCGCTTACTCGAATGGTTTACACTTTCATCATAGACCAAATGTATGTGGAAATTGTTGGCGGATTGTGAAGGTGCGGTGAAGAATCCATGGCACAACTGTGAACGAAAAAGCGCCTCTCCCGAAGGAAAGGCGCTTTTTCTGCTTAGAGCTTGTAGATCTCAGAGTATTTCTTCTCCAGGTAGTTCATCAGGTAGGTGGCATTGGTGCCTTCGCCCGTAATTGCCTTGACGATTTCACCCGGGCTCTTCATCTTTCCGTATTGGTGAATATTTTCTTTCAGCCATTGACGGATCGGTTCGAATTGGCCGCTGGCGATCAAATCGTTGTAGCCGCTGATTTGTTCTTGCATAACATGGGCAAACTGGGCAGCATATACATTGCCCAGCGAGTAGGTTGGGAAATAGCCGAAGCTGCCGCCGGACCAGTGTACATCCTGCAGCACGCCGACTTTGTCCGATTCCGGAACAATGCCCAGATACTCTTTCATCTTTTCGTTCCAAATCGTTGGCAGGTCGCCTACTTCAATCGTTTGGTTGATCAGGCCTTTTTCGATTTCATAGCGGATCATCACATGCAGGTTGTAGGTAAGCTCATCTGCTTCGGTCCGGATGAAGGAAGGCGTCACCTGATTGATGGCGCGGTAAAATTGCTCGACGCTGACCCCTGCGAACTGGTTCGGGAACGCTTTTTGCAAGTCACCGTAAAAATGCTGCCAGAACGGCAGACTGCGCCCGACCATGTTCTCCCAATAGCGGGACTGGGATTCGTGGATGCCCATGGAAGTGCCGTCGCACAGCGTCGTGCCCAGCAGGCGCGGATCGATATTTTGCTCGTACATCGCGTGGCCCGCTTCATGGATACAGCTGAACAGAGCGGAACTGAAGTCATTTGGGTCAAAGCGGGTCGTAATCCGGACATCACCGGGATTGAACGATGTACAGAAGGGGTGAACACTGCGGTCCATCCGGCCTGCCTGGAAGTCATACCCGATCTTTTCCAGGATAAAGCGGCTGAAAGCCTCCTGTTCTGCCTCCGGAAAATGCTTGGTCAAAAACGAAGTGTCGGGCTTGTCCGGGGAGTCAGCGATCGCAGCCACCAGCTTCACTGTTTTTTCCCGCAGCGTAGCGAAGATCGGGTCGAGCTGATCTACAGTCATCCCCGGCTCAAACAGGTCGAGAAGCGTGTTGTATTTGTTCTTGCCGTCATGTCCCCAGTAGTCGATGAACTCCAGTTGGAAGTTGACGATTTTTTCCAGGTAAGGACGGAACATGGCAAAGTCGCTCTTGGCCCGCGCCTCTTCCCAGACGGTTTCGGCCTGAGAAGTGAGGACGACGTATTCCTCATAGCGGTCGGCAGGAATTTTTTTGTTCCGTTCAAAATCCTTTTTGCAATCGAGAACGGTCGCGCGGGTCACATCGTCCAGCGTCTCCAGCACTTGCGGGTCGCTCAGCGCTTCCAAATGCTCTTCCATTTCTTTGGAGGTGGCCAGCCGGAACTGCTCTCCTGCGAGCATGCCGATCACTTCTGAGCGCGCATCCATTCCTTTTTTCGGCGCCTGCGTGCTTTTGTCCCAATAGAGGACGGAGATAGCCTGATTGTAGCTCGCCATTTTCTTCACGTACGCGCGAAAGGCAGCCGAACGGTTTTCGTTTGTGGACATGGGTTACCTCCTAACCATATGTACATACAGTCAAAAAATTTTTACAACTAACATTATACCTGTTTGTAAAAAAAATACTAGGTGGATGACGGGTGCATTTGCCGTTATAATCGTAACAGTGAAAGATGACAGAGACGCAAGCGACAGGAGAATGAAAATGAGTCAAGTGAACCCCCAATGGGAACAAGAAATTGCAAAACGGCGTACCTTTGCGATTATCTCCCACCCGGACGCGGGTAAAACGACCATGACGGAAAAGCTGCTGTACTTCGGCGGAGCAATCCGCGAGGCAGGCATGGTAAAAGGGAGAAAAAACTCCAAGCACGCCACTTCCGACTGGATGGAGATCGAGAAGAAGCGGGGTATCTCCGTAACGTCCAGTGCGATGGACTTCGAATACAAGGGACATCATATCAACATTTTGGACACGCCGGGTCACCAGGACTTCAGTGAGGATACGTATCGTACGCTGACAGCAGCGGATGCGGCGGTGATGATCATCGACGTGGCCAAAGGGGTCGAGGCGCAAACCATCAAGCTTTTCAAGGTGTGCCGGATGCGCGGCATCCCGATCTTTACCTTTATCAACAAGCTGGACCGCCACGGGAAAGACCCGTTTGAGCTGCTGGAGGAAATCGAACGCGTACTGGGCATTCGCTCGTACCCGATGAACTGGCCGATCGGGATGGGGAATTACTTCAGCGGCGTGTACGACCGTGCGAAGTCCCGCGTTGAATTGTATCAAAGCGGCTCCGAGCACCAGGAGATCAGCTTTTTCGAAGTAAGCGGGGCGGACGACCCGATGATCGGAGAGCGCGTCGGTCAGGACCTGTGGCAGCAGCTTCAGGATGAAATCTCTCTGCTTGACGTAGCGGGAGACGATTTTGACATGGAATTGATCAACAAGGGCGAATTGACGCCTGTGTTTTTCGGAAGCGCGATCAACAATTTTGGCGTGCAGACATTCCTGGACAACTTCCTGCAAATGGCTCCGCCGCCTTCGCCGAAGAAGAGCAACATCGGCTTGATCGAGCCGAGCCAGCGTCCGTTCTCCGGCTTTATCTTCAAAATCCAGGCCAACATGAACCCGGCCCACCGCGACCGCGTCGCCTTTTTGCGCATCTGCTCGGGCCGTTTTGAGCGGGGCATGACGGTCAAGCACGTCCGTCTTGGCAAAGACATCAAGCTGGCTCAGCCGGTCCAGTTTATGGCCCAGGACAGGGAAATCGTCGAGGAGTCCTATGCAGGTGACGTCATCGGCCTGTTTGACCCGGGCATTTTCCAGATCGGCGATACGCTGTGTGTCGGCCAGCCGCTGGAGTACGAAGAAATGCCGCACTTCTCGCCTGAGTTTTTCTCCCGCGTGATGGTGAAAGACGCGATGAAGCACAAGCAATTCCAGAAAGGCATCATGCAGCTTACCGAAGAGGGAACGGTCCAGCTCTTCCGCACCTATCCGATGGAGGACCTGATTCTCGGGGTAGTAGGCGTGCTGCAGTTTGAAGTCCTGGAATACCGCCTGAAAGCCGAGTACGGGGTAGATATTATGCTCACACGGATGCCTTATCAGATCGCGCGCTGGCTGGAGGGTGAGAAGGCGGCATTGGATGCCCTCAAGAACAAGACGGTTACAGACCGCTACGGACGTCCGGTCATGCTGTTCGAAAGCGAATACCAGCTCCGCATGGCGATCGAAAAATACTCCAACATCAGGTTTCATGAAAGCTCGCTGGGATTAAAATCCCAGGCTTGAACCAGCAAACGGCATGAAGCTCAAAGAGGGTCTCACAGCATCGGCTTGAGGCCCTCTTTTTTTACGGATGCCGACGATTTCTCTGCAAAAAGTGACCTGGAGGGTGAGTGCTGCGTATATCAACGGGAGAACATCGCCTGCATGCGTTTCTTTTGCAAGAACGGGAAGGAGAGCTTTTTCATGTTTGGACGCAAGTGGCGCACCACACTCGCCGCCATCTTTTTATTTTTTCTGGCGTGGATCATGAACGCCCGGTTTCCCCATGAAGTTCAATTGGTGGATAATTTGTTTCAAATCTTCGGCGTCCCGGCGTGGTCAAACGGAACATCGGGTTTGCACTATGCCGCTTTTTTGCCACTGAGCATGATGGCTTTGGCATACGCCATGATGGTCTACGTAACCAAGCGGCCAGGGATCATGCTGCTTGTTTTGCTGCTTGCCGTTGGCCTGTTGCCGAAGCAGCAGGAGCTGGTGAGGTGGTACCAGCGGAACTTTGCGGACGGGATTTACATGCTGGAGTACAAGGAAGAACGGTCTGGCTGCACAGCGAAAACGTCAGCCGAAGGGGTACGCAACGGAACGTGTGTGGTTGTGCTGCAAAATCACGGAGAACAGCCAGCCCGGTTTGAAATCAGCGTATACGGTCCTTCTGGGCGAAAAAGAGCGGCGGTTCTAACCGGGTACCCGGTTGAAGTGAAGAGCCGGGAAAACGTGCGGCTGGAGCTTCCCGTCGAGCCGGGCGGACAGGGGGATATCGTCTACGAAGAATGGGGCGCGCCGAGAATCACGATTTCGAGCGCCGGAAAACGCCGGGATCTGTAGAAGGACAAAGGTTTGGCCGCATTTGACAGCTTGGAGACTCACCTCTTTTGGAGAGTCTCTTTCTATTAGGACGACTCCTGACATATACATGGGACAAAAAGGCCGGAGGGAGTGGGCAGTCATTGCGGATGCTTTTGTTTGTGATCCTGTTTCTCGTCTCCTTTGACATGCATGCGCAGACGCCGCTATTGGCACCGTACATGCATGTTCTGGGAGCTTCAGCGGCGATGATCGGTTTTGTCCTCGGGGCCTATGGCATCAGCAATCTGACAGGCAATCTGATCGCCGGGCCGTTTTTGGACCGTTTTCCGAAAAAGTGGTTTATCGCTATTTCCCTGATCCTCTCCGGGTTTATTTTGACCGGACAAGGGATCGTGACCAAAACTGAGGCATTCCTTGTTCTGAGACTGTTGCTTGGTTTTCTCATGGCGTTTGTCTCGCCGGCCTGCTTTGCCATGCTCGGAGAAACCGGACGGACGCGGGCCGAGCAGGGCGAGCTGATGGCGAAGAACGGGATGGTGCTGACGGCGGCCGCAGTCGTTTCGCCGGCCGTCGGGAGCTTTCTGGGTGTGCAGTTTGGCTATGGGCCTTCTTTTGTCATCCTGGGTGCAATCATGTGGGTGGCGGGTATATTTGCCCTGCTCGTACTGCCGGGAGGGCGGAAAAAAGCGGGGGAAGAGGGGCAAATGATTCGCCCTGCCTCCCCCAAGCTGACTGCTGTTCTGGAGAACCGCGATTTGTATTTGGCCTTTCTCGGCGGCTTTGCCGTGATGTACGCCCAAGGTACGATCATTTATGAAATTCCGCTCTATATCCAAAGAGAAAATTTGTCTATTTCCGTCACGGGGATCTTATTTAGCCTGAAAGGTCTTGGCTCCATGGCTACCTTGAGCCAGTTCTGGCTGGCGCGAATAGCGCCGGAGGAGCGGACGCTCGTCGGGCTCGGCCTGCTTAGCGTGATGATGTACATTTTTGCAATCGGTTTGGACCTTTCCTTGCATATATCGATGTTTTTGCTCGGATCCTGCGTTGGCTTGCTGTTTCCGGCGCTGTCCACGATATTGACCGTGCATGCGCCGCGGGAGCTGTACGGCAGCGCGTTCAGCATCTATTCCGCCGTGCTTTCCGCAGGGGCGATCCTGGCTCCCATCGTGGCAGGGCTGATCGGCAACTGGAACCACTCGTTTTTCATCGTCTTTTTTGTGACGGGAGGTGCGCTAGTCCTGGGCGGCTTCCACCGAATCGTCATGAGAGGAGCGCCCAACTAGCCGTTCCTTGACGTGCTTCAGCTCGGCCACGATGATAAAGCTGACGATGACCAGCAAAAACCAGGAGCTGATTTTGCTCAGGTGCACCAGCTGCCAGCCCTCGTTTTGGTTGGGATAGCGCCACGCTCCGAAAAAGGTGGCGATATTTTCGGCAATCCAGATGAAAAAGCCGATCAGGATGTAGGCCAGAGGCACCGGCATCCACAGCCGTTCCCGGTCCACGCGAAAGTAGACACGGCTCTTCCAGAACAGAAGAAAAATGGCGGCCGTCAATACCCAGCGGATATCCCAAATGTAATGATGGGTAAAGAAGTTGAGGTAGATGGCTGCTCCTAAAGGCACGACAAAACGGTGGCGCGGCCAGCTCTCAAGCGAGACATCCAGTCTGCGCCACGCCTGGCAGAGGTAGCTCGCAACGCTGGCGTACATGAATCCGCTGTAGAGCGGGACGCCGAAGATCTTCGAGTAGGCCGCTTCCGGGTACGACCAGGAGCCCATATGCACCTTGAAAATTTCCAGGGCGAGACCGATCAGATGAAAAACCGTAATCACCTTCAACTCGTCTTTCGTTTCCAAACCGCTTTTGATCATGAAGATTTGAAAAGCGAGACACAGCAGCAGCAGCAGGTCGTACCGCGGGATGCCGGGAACCTCGACCAGCTTGGACAATGCCAGAGAGCCGAAGATAAAGACGGGAAACAGGCAGGACATCGCCTCCTGGTATGTAAAGTGAAACAGCAAACGGAAGAAGCGGTTCACGAAGTATATTCCTCCTCGGGTGCAGCTCGATTTTTAGCAAGCAAGGGAAAATCCCATCATGGCAACCTGTATTACGCAGGAAGCGAATCTTTGGTTTCTCTGCGTCGAATTTTTTGCAGCTCTTCTCCTGAACAAAAGGGAGCCAGACAGGAAACCCGTTTCATTTCATGATATCTGTCAAAAAGTGCAGATGGCTATGGTAAACTAAATGGAAACATGGCAATCTGCAAGGAGATCGACAAAAATGAAGCTGGTATCCTGGAATGTAAACGGCCTGCGGGCTTGCATGAATAAAGGCTTTCTAGACTATTTCAAGGAAGCCGATGCGGATATATTTTGTATTCAGGAAACAAAATTGCAGGAGGGGCAAATTTGCCTGGAGCTGGACGAAGAGTACGCCCAGTATTGGAATTACGCTGAAAAGAAAGGGTACTCCGGCACGGCTGTCTTTACAAAAATCAAACCGCTTTCGGTCCGGTACGGCATCGAAGAGGATCGGGAACCGGAAGGACGGATCATCACGCTCGAGTTTGAAGGCTTCTATCTCGTGAATGTCTACACTCCCAATGCGCGGCGCGATTTGTCCAGGCTGGATTACCGTCTGGAGTGGGAGGAGCGTTTTCGGAGCTGCCTTCAGCAGTTGGACGCCATCAAGCCGGTGATTGTCTGCGGAGATATGAATGTCGCTCATCAAGAGATCGATTTGAAAAACGCGAAATCCAACCGGAACAACTCCGGCTTTACCCCGGAAGAAAGAGAAAAAATGACCCGGCTTTTGGATGCCGGGTTTATCGATACCTTCCGTCATTTTTATCCGGAGCAAACGGGCGCCTATACCTGGTGGTCGTACATGCCAAAGGTGAGAGAGCGGAATATCGGGTGGCGCATCGACTACTTCCTGGCATCCGCCCGGCTTGCGCCCTTTCTGCTTGATGCTGGCATCGATTCCGAGGTGATGGGCAGCGACCACTGTCCGGTCGTCTTGATGATGCAAGATGGAGCAGCGCTTACTTCGCTCGCCGGTTCCGCATAGCCGCCAGCACCTTGAGCGTTCCGTTTGCTCCTTGGGCATACTCCGCGTATTGCGGGGACTCCATCGGGATCAGCGCCATTTTTCCAGCTTCGTTGAAATGAATGCCCCATCCGAATTTTTTGGGAAGGGCAGAGGCTCTCATACACGCTTTTGGTTTGCTGAAGAATTCGGCTCGAATCTCGCCGCCCCGCTCAGCCAGTTCTGTTTGGGGGAAATTTTGGTGGCGGACGTACACCTCGAAGAGGAGCTCCTCCTGGGTATAGTGGTAGGGAGCCCCGGAAATCAGCTCGTATTCGATGCCGTGCTTGCTTTTGCCCGTTTTCTTTTCCGGCGGAATGATTCCCGTGATCACAGGGCAGTCAGGGGCGACGGTAATGAAGGTGTTGAAATAGTTCCAGTCCATGTGAGCCTCCTCCCTGAAAGACAGGTAATGTTATCCTTTATTATACATGTCTCTGTTGACAATCAGTGTTCGTTCATGCAAAAACTGTTGCTCAAAAAGGAGCACCCTGGACAAACGGCAAACCTCCAAGTCCCAAAAAACGGGTTTGGAGGTTTGCTTTCGTTGTCGGCTGTTTACAGCGTTGTTGAATGTGCAGGTTCTGGCCGGTTTCGCGGTGCGCGAGCCTTCACTTTTCCTTGAATGGACAGATAGGTGCAAATTCTCAGCAGCTTTTCGACCGGGCCGGAAGAAAAGCGTTGCAAATACCATTCGCTTGCAAACAACTGCAGCGCATAGAGAGCAAAGGCAAGAACGCAGCCTGCCGCTATTCCCATTTTCCCAAACCACCCAAGGCCATAGCCGTAAAAGATAGTCGTACAGACCACGGTTTGGACCAGGTAATTCGTCAGAGACAATTTGCCGACCGCCTGAAAACGCTGCATCCAGCTAGAGCTGCTTCGTTTGCTGTAGAGCCAAGCGAACGAGAACAGATAGCCGAGGGCAAGCAAATTGGCTCCAATCATTTCGCCCGCAGCAGCCCATCCTTGTTCGGGAAACAGGTGGGGAAGCACTTTCAGACAGAATCCGACAGGCAAGAAGAGCAGAGCGTTCCTCGCATACAGCCGCTGTTCTTCCTCAGGCTTCCGAAACAGGTCCTTTTTCGCTGCGTACATGCCAAACAGAAACATCGGCGCGGTCAGAAAAGGCGCCAGTAGCAGGAGAAAGACAAGATAGAGGGAGTTCTCCTCTGATATCGGCGAAGCAGTGCTCCTGTGGTGCCTAATCTCCGAATAGGTGCCTGTTCCATAGACGACAATGGTTTCTTTGATATACTCCTGAGAGATCTCCATACTGCCTGGTTGCCTGGAGGGGGAGTTGGATTCTCCCGGCACAAGCCCCAGCAAGCCAAACACGAGCAGAAGAGACGTTCCCCAGATCAGCAGGGTTTTTGGTTTTCGGTTCATGAACATGAGCAGAAAGAAACCGACGAGTCCGTAGAATGCCAAAATATCGGATTCCGTCATAAATTCGGAATGGAGAACCCCGATTCCAAACAAGAGCAAAAAGCGTCTGCACAACGTCCATCCCGGTTTTCTGCCAGAAGCTGCAAGGCTCTCTTTCATTTTGATCATCCCGTAGCCAAACAGGAAGGTGAAAATCGGCATGAAGCTTTTTTCCACCACGATGCCGAGTATCGTTCGGACAGAAGCATCAAAACCCGACAATGAGTAAAACTGCATGTCATCCTTGCCCCATATTCCATATTGAAAAATGAGCATATTCGCCAGCAAGATCCCCAGCAGGCAGAGTCCACGGGCTGCGTCGACGAGACCTGCCCTTTTTCGTTGTTCCATTTTTATCACCTCGCAAGCAAGTGTAACTGCGCGGCTTAAAGGCTCGCTAAAGCGAGAGTCCTGCAAAAGTCCACCTAATATCTGTAAACCGTAACCCTAGTGCCCTTAGGTACTGGGGTTTTAAGTATCGAGAATGTAGCTGTAGTGGGGAGAAGCATGTTTCCGATCTGCGCTCCGGTCTACGTCCTGCAAGGATGTGAAACTGTCCGCTCCACAGCGATCCCGGGGGAAGCGCAAAACGGCGCGCAGCTCCGGGGTTTACTCATAGATTGCGCTTCTGTTTCCCCGGGCTCGCTGTTCCGCTTGGCTGGACTCCGCCAGTCGCTCCGCCTGGAAACATGCTTCTCCTCCGAAACAGTAGGTTTTCAACAGGCTGAAACCCAATGCCCCTTCGACACTGGGTTTGTTGTACAATGAAAAGAAAACGAAAGAGTTGGAACCATTGCTACAGCCCTCTAAACAAATCACGGCATCCTTCCATGCCGAATTATATAAACTAATTCCCGCGGATCACCCTTTACGTAAAATCAATGAAATCGTAGATTTCACATTCATTCATGAGTTGGTTCGTTCCTCTTATTGTGAGCATTACGGAAGACCTGCTAACGAACCCGAACTCCTGTTTCGTCTATTGTTTTTACAAGTTCTCTACAATCTTTCGGATGAACGCATCATTCAGGAAACGCAGGTAAACCTCGCTTATAAGTGGTTTTTAGGTTTAAATCCAGAAGATCCCCTTCCTGACCCCTCTCAATTATCCCGCTTTCGTAATCATCGGTTAGGGGCCGGAGCCGTGGATGAGGTGCTTAAATCAGTTGTACGTCAGTGCATCGAAAAAGGACTTGTGAAGTCAAAGACGATCATCATGGATTCCACCCATACACTGGCAGCTTCACAAAAACAAAAGCCGCTTGAAGTACTGCGGGATGCGGCGAAGCGCTTATTCCGTGTTGTGGTGAAAAAGCATCCAAAACTCGAAAAGAAACTCCCACGGTTACCGGAGTTGAAGAAAGATCAAGAGGATGCTGAGAAGATCATGCTTCACTACTTGGCGGAACTTGGAGAGACTGTCGAGACTTTGTTACCCGATCATGAGGGTTCCATCTCGGAGAAGGTCAAGATCGCCAAGGCCATCGTGGAAGACGAACGTCTCCTCGCCAATAAAGGTATTATGTCGGCCATTGATCCAGATGCACGCTTTGGATGGAAGAGTAATACGAAATCCTTTTTTGGCTACAAAGAGCATATTGCCATGACCGAAGAAGAAATCATTACGGCTGTGGAGGTCACCGGAGGAAGTACGGATGACGGAAAACAATTCAAACAACTTTTGAACCAATCGCTTGACGTAGGAATAGAAGTACAAGAAGTGATTGCTGACACCGCATATTCGGGTAAAGATAACTTGGACGAGATGAAAGCCAAGAAGATTCAACCCGTCGTCCCACTAAACCCAATCGTACATAACGGAGGGCTAAGGCAAGAAGGTTTTGAGTACAACAAGGATGCAGACTTTGTTATTTGTCCGGCAGGACAACATAGTATCCGAAAGGCTGTCCAAGGAAGCAAGAGTGGCAAAAGTCGTTCTCTCGTTTTCTACTTCGATACGGAGAAATGTAAGACATGCCCACTTAGGGAAGGCTGTTTCAAACCAGGAGCGAAGAGCAAGACCTACTCCATCCGGATCGTGGCGGAAACCTACAAGGCGCAAATCGAGTTTGAAAACAGCGATACGTTCAAAGAACGTATTCGTCGCAGATCGATTATTGAGCACAAAAATGCTGAATTAAAAAGGTATCATGGGATGACCAAGGCCAAGTACCGTGGTCTCTTTCGTATGCGAATACAGGCAATACTTACGACTTTCGTCGTAAATGTAAAACGGATGATAAAATTGGCAGAAAAAATGCAGCCCGCCTCTTAAAGGAGAATGGGCTGCATTTTTCGTTAAAGTCCTTTTTTGTAAAAAATAGTGTGGGTTACCCGATCCGCAAACCTCAAAAGAGGTATTTTGCAGGCCTCTCTAAAGCGGAGCTTATTTTTTCCTTAACGATTCTTGTAGTTGTTTAGCTGGAATTAAGCTTGCTTTGGTACAATCTTGTTCGGAGGGATTGTCATGCAACAAGCGCGGATACTCATCGTCGACGACGAGAAATCGATTACGCAGATGATCGAAATGGTTCTAAAGAAAGAAGGATTTCGGCATATTTACAAGGCTTATTCGGCCAGGGAAGCCCTTGAGCTTCTGAACAGACAAGAAATGGATATCATCCTGCTCGATGTGATGCTTCCGGATCAGTCGGGGTTTGAGCTTTGTCCCAAAGTCAGGGATATTTCGCGAGCCCATATCATCTTTTTGACAGCGAGAACGTCGGATTTGGACGTTTTGACAGGGTTTGCCATCGGTGGAGACGACTATGTCACCAAGCCGTTTAATCCGCTCGAAATTGCCGCAAGAATCAAGGCCAGAGTACGGCGGGACGCAATTCTGGCAAGCTCCCAGGGAAAACAGGAGGAGCGCAGGCGGCATGACTTTGGACGCTTTGTGCTGGACGAGTCTGCGGGAGAGCTGTGGGTACAGGGAAAAATGGTTCCCTGTCCCGCCCAGGTGTACCAGTTGCTGCTTTTTTTATGCAAAAATCCGAATGTGGTGTACTCCAAATCGCAGCTGTATGAAGCGGTCTGGGGAATCGATGGCGTCGGTGACGACAATACGGTGATGGTCCACATCCGAAAGATCAGGGAACGGATCGAGGCGGACCCGGGCCATCCGCAGCTGTTGCTTACAGTCCGCGGTCTCGGGTATAAGCTCGTCAGGGGGATCGCGCCATGAGCAGCTTGCGTCGAAGGCTGGCCGCTCATTTCGCGACACAGTTCTTTTTTATCTGGCTGTTTGTTCTGGTGACGATGACCGCCCTGTTATTGCTGCTGCTGCAATACCTTGTCAATCAGGACTTGAAAAAAACCTTTCCGAACGGCGCTTTGGAGAATATCGTGACGGAAGCGAAGGCGGAACCGGGACAGGGCCAGATCGAGATACCGGTATGGTGGCGAAATCAGCTCGCCGAGTCCGGGTATTTTTTGCAGATTGTAAATGAAAAAGGCAAGGTCATTTATGCCTTTGGCAGCGGACCGGCCAGGGAGTCTTACACGGTAACCGAATTGTTGGGGATGACGGAAACAGGGCGTTTCCAAACCTTTCGCGTAACAACCTCCCTGGATCAGTCGAGAGCGCTGCGGCCTGAACCGCTGCTCTTTATGCTGGGAACGGATGACAGCAATTCGGAACGTTTGAAAACGTGGGTTGAGAGCTACGCCGAGAAAGGCAAGCTGCGGCCCCAGGCGATCCCTGAGCTTGAACGGCAGCTGGACATGAGCCGCGAGTATGTGCAGGTCATAGATGCACGAGGCAAGATCATTCAGTCAATTGGCAGCGCCGATCAAAAAGAGTCTTACCAACCGCTTGAATTGATCGCAATCCGCTCTGAGCCGGGAAGCTACTCCACAGACGTCTACACGCACTATGATCAAGCATCCGGGAATCTTTGGATTTTGCATGCAGAAAAGAAAGGCACAGGCTATTCCGATCAGCCGATCATGTCCGACGTCATCCTGGTGCTTACCGTAGCGGGAGGGGCTTTGCTGGTCATGGCGCTTGCTTTGGCCGCGTGGCATGGCGTCCGTTACAGTCAGCCGCTGCTGTTGTTTACGGACTGGTTTGAGCGAATGGGACAAGGTCGGTACGATGAAGCGTTGACTGAAAAAGAACGGAAAAAGGTATTTCGCAGAGACGGTTCCATCCGCATGCGCTATCGGCTGTACAAGGAAGTGATCGGCGGATTTTACGAGATGGCGGAGCGATTGGCTGCCACGGAGAAAGAGCGGAGCAGACTGGAAAAGACCCGGGAGGAATGGATGACAGGCATTTCGCACGATCTCAGGACGCCGCTGTCAACGATCCAGGGGTTTGGGCATCTTCTGGAAAGCGGGCAGTATACGTGGACAGACGAAGAGCTGCAAGGCATGGGGAAAATGATCCGGGAAAAGGGAGATTACATGCTCGCTTTGCTGCAGGACTTTTCACTTGCCTTCCAATTGAAAAACCAGGCGCTCAGCTTTCCGGTTGGCAAGCTGGAGATCAACGAGTTTGTGCGGAGAACCGTGCTCAGGTATGTGAATGATGTGACGCTTGCCCACGTCTCTTTTGCCTTTGAGAGCAGTCCGGATGCTATCTTCATCAAATCCGACGCCAAGTGGCTGCAACGCGTTCTGGACAATCTGATTTGGAACGGGATCAAGCACAATCCCCCAGGGGTCGCCATCACCCTCAAGACGTGGCGGGATGAACGGGAAGCGTTCATCGCCGTAGAGGACAACGGCGTAGGGTTTGACGAGGAAACAAAGCACAACCTGTTTGAAAGATACTACCGGGGAACGGCGACCGAAGACGGGACAGACGGGACCGGCCTTGGCATGAACATCGCCAAAGCGATCGTGCTTGCGCATAAAGGGAAAATTGACGTGGAATCCCAGGTTGGGCAAGGGACGCGTATTGTGTTGCGATTCCCGCTGGAAGAAACGCCAATGCTGCCGGAAAAATAGAAGCGAGGCCGAAACTACCCTGAGAAAGGGCTTTCGGCCTCTTTTACCGGCTATTCATCTCCCGTAGCAACAGGATTGTTCTCATACGATACCCAATCGCTCCAGCTTCCGGCATACAGCTTCGCATCCGGCCGTCCCGCCGCGTGCAGCGCCAGCAGGTTGGTGCACGCTGTCACGCCCGATCCGCAGTACACGATGATCTCTTTCCCTTCAAACGCTTCAAACCGGCGTTTCAGCGCTTCTTCGGGGAGCATGCGGCCATCGGCTGACAAACTGTCTTTGTAAAAATAATGCAGAGCCCCCGGGATGTGACCCGCTTTCGGATCGAGCGTCTCCATTTCGCCGCGATAACGCTCTCCTGCTCGGGAGTCTAGGAGTGCCGTTTCCTTGCTGCGGGTTTCGACTCCCTTGCAGTCGACAAGCATGCTCGTCTGAATCCGCGGTACAAATGTCCGAGGCTTCGGTACGGGTATCTCGCTTGTGACGGGATATCCGGCGTTTTTCCAGGCTGCAAATCCACCGTCCAGCACAGCCACCTTGTCATGTCCGGCGTAGCGGAGGAGCCACCAGAGGCGCCCGGCATAGGACATTTCCTGGTCGTCGTAGGCGATCACCGTCACCTCCTGATCGATGCCGGAGCGAGAGAACAGGGAGGCGAGCTGTTCTTCGCCTGGGATAGGATGACGCCCGCCGTGCTGTTCTTTCGGCCCGGAGAGATCTCGGTTTAGATGAAAGTACAGGGCGCCGGGAATATGCTCCTCGCGGTATTGCTCTTCGCCCAGTTCAGGGTTGCTCAGAGCAAAACGGCAATCTGCTACCAGAATATTCGGATCGTTTACATGATCGCGAAGCCATTGCGGAGTAACGAGTGCTTGCATATGTCTCCCTCTTTCTTTTTTCCTTCATCATAGCAGATGGGTCTTTTCTTCGGTACAATGTTTGTTGAACATATTGGACAGCTTTTTCAGGAGCAGGACACAGCCGTTTCGTACATGGCTGCGTCCTTTTTTTGTTTGCTAGCGCAAAGGGAGAATGATATTCCAAACAGAAAAACATTGACTTTTATAGACAATAAAATAAAATGTTTATCAAATAACAAACTTTAACTAAAAGTGTTTGTTTGTTAAAAGAACAACTTGGAGGGAGAAAAATGCAAATGCCAACGACTGCAGAACATAGGGCTGTTATCGTATCGGAAAACTATGATCGGATTGACGGCCGACTCGCCCGAAATACGGATGCAAAAGCCCTTTCGTTGGGGTTGTCACAACAGAACGAGAGAGGGAAGGCCGGTATTTTGGCCAAGGTATGGAGACACACGGGAGAAGAATGGTCAGAGCAATCGGAGGAGCTGCCGCTTCATCGCGTTCTTGATTTGTCCATTCTCGTCTGCCGGTCCCTTGAGCATTTTCGCGAAGCATACAGATTTGAGCATTTATACGATCCGCAAAAGCCCGTCATCGACCGGATTGGCTTGCAAGGGGACGCCATGAACGTGGCGATTTGCACAGACAATGAGAGGATTCATGAAGATATCAAGCAGTTCAGTCTGGCGCTGAGCCAGGACGATGAAATGATCGGCGAACGTCTCCGGATGTTGTCAAAAATTTTAAAGGATATGGGATACTGACATGTTGGCGAATCCATATGTACGAACGGTTATCCTCTCCCGCGTGCTGCTGCAGCTGGGAATTTGGATCAGGAATTATGCCGTGCTTCTTTATGTCACCGACCTGACAAAAAATGATCCCGTTTACGTATCGCTGATTGCGGTTGCGGAATTCGCTCCGATCTTTTCGTTTGGCCTTATTGGGGGGACCTTTGCCGACCGCTGGCGGCCGAAGCGGACGATGGTCTGGAGCGATCTTGTTTCAGCCTTGTCCGTCGGAGCTGTGATGCTTGTCCTCATGAACGGCGGGTGGATTCCGCTGCTCATCGGCACATTTATTTCTGCGAGCCTGTCCCAATTTTCTCAGCCTTCGGCGATGAAGCTGTACAAGCGGCATGTGCCGGCTGAACAACTGCAGGGCGTGATGGCGATGTCCCAAACGCTTGTCGCTGTCTTTATGGTTTTGGGACCGGTCATCGGCACGTTTATTTTCATCCAGTTTGGACTGCAAGCCTCTCTGATTTTGACGGCCGTTCTGTTCCTGGGGTCTTCCCTTGTATTGGCGACGCTTCCCAGTGACACGGACGAGCCGAACTCTGGCGATACCGGCAGCTTTAAAAAGGAGTTGCAGGCCGGACTTCGCTATATCGCCTCCAATCAATCCCTGCGGACACTCTGCCTGACTTTCTCGGCTGTCGGGTTGGCTTCAGGACTGACGCAACCGCTTCAAATCTTCCTAGTCATCGAGAATTTGGGACAGGACAAACAATTTTTGCAGTGGTTGGTAATGACCAATGGGGCAGCCATGCTGGCAGGCGGAGCTGTCATCGTCGGGATAGCCAAAAAGGTGAAGCCGCAGCTGCTGCTCATGGTAGGCTTGCTTGTCACGGCCGTATGTACGATCGGATTGGGCGCTTCTACGAAAATGGGGATGACGATTGTTTTATTGGTGATCAGCGGGTTGTTTTTCCCTTGTATTCAAGGAGGAATTCAGACGCTTATTGTCCGCAATACGGAAGGGGCATTTATTGGCCGGGTATCCGGAACGATCACGCCTGTTTTTATGGGAATGATGGTGATCGGCATGTTCGTATCCGGCTATCTGAAGGATGCGTTTTCCCTGTTTGCGGTATATGTGGCGAGCGGTGTCTTGATTATGATCGGCGCCTCAATGCTGCTCCCCCTCATAGCCCAGAAAAGGAGCTTGGATGAGAGGAGACCCGCATCATGACGATTGGAGGAAAAATGGGATGACTGCATATGGAGAATGTGTTTTGTCACCTGAAAGACAGCTGACCGATGCAGAAAAAAAGCTGATTTGGAAAAAGGCATGGACTCATAAGGTCAGCGAAGAAGAACGTCGCATCACGAATGAAGTAAAGCGCAACTGGAATCGCGGGGAAATGAAAATCGCCAACATATTGTTGGAAGGGGACGCCGGTTCAGGCAAGACACAACTGGCCAAAGCATTATCGGCGAATTTCGGGCTGCCGTATACGAAAGTGACCTGTTTTGCCGATATGGATAAATCGGATATTATCGGCGCTATTTTGCCGGTGATTTCCACGGAACGTTTAGACGAAATGGAGCCTTGGGAGCAAACGGCACTGCAGGCATTGTATGAAAGCGACGGCTTTCAAAGCGCAACGGAAGTTTTGACAGACGCGCTGGGGATTCCGCAGGAACAGGCAGCCTTGAAGATGAAGCAATTGCTGAGGCTGGCAGCGGAAAAAACGGATGGAGAAGCGGTGGAGTACCGGTGGAGTACCGATTTTACCCTTCGGAGATCGTCAGAGCCTATCAAAACGGGTACCTGCTGGAAATCCAGGAACCAAACGTGATTCGCGATGCTGCGGTGTTGATGGCATTAAACTCTGCTCTGGAGCTGGATGGCAGCATCAATCTGCCCACCGGGGTCATACACAGGCATCCCGATTTCATCGCGGTGATCACAACGAATCGCAGTTATGCGGGAACCAGACCGTTAAACGAAGCGCTGCGCGACAGGGTTCAGCATGCGGAAAAGATGGACCTGCCGACCAAAGAGGTCATGATCGAACGCGTAATGGCCAAAACCGGATTCCACGATGAAAAGGTGTTGGATACTTTAGCGGAAATCATTATGATTCTGGACAAAACCGCCAGAGCCAATGCGATCAAAGGCGTAGCGGGCATGCGTTCCTTCTTCTACTGGGTAGATGCGATTGCCGGAGGAGCTTTGGCGAAAGAATCCCTTTATCATAAGGTCATCTACAAGATCACAACCGATCCGGAAGAGATACTCATTCTGGAAGAGGCTCTGCTCAATCATGGTTTGCTTGCCAGTTTGGAAGAAGCCCGGATCGAACGTAAAAAAAAAAACGGAAATCTGACGATGCGATAGAGATCAGGACATGGGGAGATATAGACGAGAGCGGTTTTGACACCGACAGCCATGCCGCGGAAAAGGGAATCGCATTGAAAAAATCTGCCGATAGTGACAAGAGCTCCTCGCGTGTCACAGACGATTCCGCCCATATCGAACGTACAGGTTTGGGCGACGATGGCTCTCCCACATATCATCAGACAAATCCTGAATCAATGTCAGAGGTTGAGAAACAAAAGGAACGCGATTTCCGCAAAAAGCTGAATCAAGACGCAAGAGCGGTGGTTTCCGATTCCATTCATAAAAAAGTAAAGCTCATTGTGCACCGTCCAGACTACGATCAGGAAGACCAGCAGGAATATGTCCGGCTCAGCAAGGAGCTCATGCCGACCGTGAAGGAATTTGCGAGAAAGACGCTTCCGTACTTGGAGCATGAGGTGTCCTCCGACTTTGCACGGAACCGTTGCTACGGCAGCAAATTTCAAGCAGAAAGCGTCGCTTACAGGGATTACAGGTATTTTGCCAAGAAACGGCCTCCAACAGAATCCCCTTCACTTGTCGTTGGTATCAGGGTCGATGAATCCGCATCCATGTCAGCTTTTGGGAGATTGGAAGCAGCCAAGCGCGCTGTCATCGCGGTATATGAATTTTGTCAGCTTTGCGATATTCCCGTATTGATCTACGGCGATACTGCGGATGTTTCCAAGCTGGAACAAATGTCGATTTTCGCATACACCGATTTTGATAAAAGGGATGCGCATGACCGATACAGGCTTATGAGGATTCGTGCGAGAAGCAATAACCGCGATGGAATGGCCCTGAGAATAATGGCCGAACGATTGGCCGTCTCGCCGCAACAGACAAAGCTGTTGATCAGCATAAGCGACGGTCAGCCCAAAGCAATGGATGAGTATACCGGAAGCTATGCGGTTGCTGACATGAAGCAGACAATCGAGGAATACGAACGGAAGGGAGTCATTTTTCTTGCGGCCGCAATCGGGCAAGACAAGGATGTGATTAGTGACATCTACGGAAAGGAAAGATTTTTGGATATTGCCAATTTGCATGAGTTTCCTGCAAAGTTGGTTCGGATTATTGCCCGTCATTTGTGATGACAGATGGCCCCATTTCAAATGAAAGGACCCTGCAGCCATTGCAGGGTCCTGATTTCATAAGGAAAGCGAATCAAGCAAAACAAATCGAACAGCATCTGCGTATAATAGCAGGCAAACATCTACGGTGCACGGGATCAACCAATTACCGCGTTTGCCAGCCTAGCTGCTGAAAAAACCGCTACGGCTGGAATGCTTCCGGCGGTAGTACGAATGGCCGTAAGACTTATGTCCGCGCCCGAAGAGGCCGCGATGACGGTAGTCGCTGCTGCTGTAGCGCTTGTACCCGCGATGTCCTCCTTTGAACAAAAAGCCTGCTCCTTTTTTGAGGAGGGCGAAAACAACGGCCACCACGATGACGATCAGCAGCAGGCCGATTCCGAGAATCGCTAACAGTACGGACATACACATCGTCTCCTTAGTAGAGCGGGATATCTACGTTTACGGCAGACCGGGCAAATGGTTTCAAGCTTTGGGTCGTCTACGAGCCCATGTGCAGGTACTTTTCGTATGGGGAGTAGTCGATTTGTTTTTTCTTGAGATGGTCGATTAAAAATTTGTGGTCCCGCTTTGGCGTCGCGAGTATGTAGCCTTTTACGATCAGATCCAGATCGATCGACGTCGCTTTCTCATCCAGGGCAAGCTTGCCGATTTTGGCAGCGATGCTGCGCCTGGCCACATCCCGAAACAGCTGAGGGACGGGTTCTACCAGTTCATTCAGGAGAGCCAGTCCGTCCTCCGTCCACATGGAGCGGGTTTGCTCGATATAGTAGTCCTGCCAGTCGAGTTCCGATTTGCCGTCCTGCTTGGGCATCGATTTCAGGAACTTGCGGAACATGAAGAAACCGCCGATTCCCATGAGCGAGACCAGGACAACCGTCCAGCCGACGATAAATACGGAGAATCCTGTGGACAATTGCGTCATGTTTGTACACCTCGTTCCAATCAATTACACTGGAAAAAGCCCTATCTAGAGAAGTGTATCGCATTTTTGCCTTTCCAACAAATCTTTTTGCATAAAAAGTCAAAGGCGCTGTTTGCTCTTCCCAAGTATGCATACTATTTAGTATGATTAGAATGAATCTCAGAAGGGGTTGACGCTCATGTTCAAGCTTGGACAACGTGTCGTCATCGTTGCTGACTCCTTTGAACAAGGTATGCCAATCGGAGAATACGGGTATCTCATCGGCAGAGACCGCAATCCGGACAGCGCATTTTCCTGGATTGTCCGTATTCCCAAGATCGATAAGCAGTACGCCGTAGTGGAGGATGACATCGCTCTGGAGGAGACTCTGCTGGAACAGGAAGCAGATCGTATCCAGAAAGAGGCCCTGCTTGACTTCGCATTGGCAACACGCAACGAAGCCCTGTTCCGTCAACTGATGGGTATTCAGGACGAAGCAGCGGAAAATGGCGAACCAGTGAAAGAATCAATGGAAGAATTTATCCGGAAAGTGAATATAAAAGCCTGGATTTAGGAACGGGAGACGAAGGAAGCGGGCGGTTTTCTATTACGGGAAATCGTTCGTTCTCTTTTGGGGAGATGCTCCTGTAGCTCCTTTGACCAAAAGAAAGAGAGGCTGTTTCATGTCAGAATTTGTGACCTTTACGAATGAGTTTGGCCAGACTGTGCAAATGTCGCGTGAGGACTATCAAAAGAAAGTGATTCCGCAAAATTTGGACAAGTACTGGGAGGACAAGGAAAAGCTGCGTGACTTTGCGATGGAGCTGGTCCGCGACAAGTTTCCCGTGCAGGCTGCCATTGCCGCTGACCGGCTGCTGGAATTGTACGGTCCGATTGAGTCCGCGCTCATTTTTCGGGCTGTCGTGCACATGCAGGCAGGGGAATACGATCGGGCCAAGAAAATGCTGCTCGACTGTCTCGAGCGTTTTCCGTCTTCAGGTACGGCTTGTACCAATCTGGCCAAGCTCTACGCCCTGGAAGGGGAGGAGGCAAAGGCCTTTGAGACGCTGGAAGCGGGACTGTTCAAAGATCCGAACCAGGAAAACGGCTTGAATATGTACGTGGAAAGCTTTTTGCAATTCAACAAGCGGGACGAGCTGCGCAAGCGCCTGGAAGCCCTTATGGCCAAAGAGGGGGCTTGGCGTCCCCATCTTCACATGGCCCGTTTGGCGATGACAGAGGAAAATCTTTTGAAGGCGATGCAGTGGTACAAGGAAGCGATCCAGCGGGCACCGGAAAAGGAAGAGGTCATCATGACGGTAACGGGAGAGCTGGGGCAAGCCGGGTACGTGTACCAGCTGATTCAGATTTGCGAGGAGTATTGGTCGCCTGAGGAGATTGCCTACCCGTTTACGGGCTTCAACTATGCCAATGCACTGCTGTCCACAGACCAAAAGGAAAAAGCGATCGCCGTCTTGCGCGAAATGCAGCAGCACATATCTGAGCAGTACAAGCCGATGATCGACCACTTTATCGCGAGGATACCCGGAGCTGACGAGGTGGAAGCGGCGATGAAGAAAAGCAGCCAGAGCGAACAGCCAGAGGAAGCGGGAAAAAAGAGCAAGTGGAAGTTCTGGCGATAGAGAAGCAGACAATGCGCCCGTGCCTGTGCCGGGCGCTTTCTGTTGGCACGGCGCCGACGCCGATGAACAGGATGATTGGAAAAATGATTGGTCCAAAAACGGATACAAATGACGACATATACGGCCCCTTCCATCTGTTGTTTGCATCAGTATAATCTGGATTTTATGATAGGTAAATTCTATTAAAACCATAATTATTATAGAAACTACCTATAACAGAGATGAAGTCGCTCGCTTTTTCTTCTGCCCATGTAAAAAACGGCGCTGCCCGCGATTTTCGCAAGCAACGCCGCTTTGCTGCCATCTATTTGAACTGGCTGGTGAGTCTCCTCTCGAGAAGCGCGACACCTTGATACATGAGTGTTGCGACGACTGCGATGATCGCGAGAGCCACCATGACCAGAGTAAAATTGAATACCTGGAAGCCGTAAATAATCAAGTAGCCGAGCCCCATTTTCGAGACGAGAAATTCACCGACGATCACCCCTACCCAGGAGAGGCCGACATTCACCTTCAAGGTTGAGAGGATGGCGGGGATGGTCGAGGGGAGAATTACCATGCGGAAAATCTGCCGCTTGTTCCCTCCGAGCGTTTGAACGACCTTGACGTAATTTTGGTTGACTTCCTTGAAGCTGGTGTAAATGACGATGGTCGTGATAATCACTGAGATCGCACAGCCCATCGCGATAATGGACAACAGGCCGGGACCGAGGAAGACGATGAACACCGGGCCTAGCGCTACTTTAGGCATGCTGTTCAACACGACCAGATAAGGGTCGAGTACCCGGGAGAGGAATGGCGACCACCAGATGAGCGTGGCCAGCAGTGTTCCCAGCAGCGTCCCCAAGAGAAAGCCCACGACGGTCTCCCAGACGGTCATTCCGATATGGGGAAGGAGTCTGCCGTCCAGCAGTTGTGCCCAAAACAGCTCCCACATCTTGGAGGGATAGCTGAAAATGAGCACGTTGATGGCATTGATGCGGGCCAGCCACTCCCAGACACCGACAAAAACGACGAAGATCGACAACTGGGTTAAAAGAATCAGATTTCGTTCTTTCGCTTTCTGTTTGATGTGATCCCGGTGGATCGCTTCAATTTCCTTTGGTTGCATCGGAGACCACCTCCATCTCTTTCCAGACTTGATGGAACAGGTCCTGAAATCCAGGCAGGTTGCGGGCATCAAAGGGAAGTGCGCTGCGGATTTCTGCCGGGACAGCGACTTCACTGTTGATGCGTCCGGGATTGCGGGCAAGGATGTAGATACGGTCTCCCATCGCGATTGACTCCGACAGATCGTGTGTCACGAGGATGGCAGTCTTTTTGTGACGGCGCAAGGCCGAAAAAATCAGGTCCTCCAGCTTCAGCTTGGTCTGGTAGTCGAGTGCCGAGAACGGTTCGTCAAGCAGCAGAATATCAGGCTGACAGGCGAGTGTCCGCACGAGCGCCACCCGTTGACGCATGCCGCCGGAAAGCTGTGCAGGGTAAGAGTGGCGCACATCGGCCAGCTCCATCTCAGCCAGCAGATGCAGAGCGTAATCCTCTGTTTCTTTATTTCGGATTCCCTGAATGTCCAGACCGAGAAATACGTTTTCTTCGATCGTCCGCCAGTTGAACAGATAATCCTGCTGCAGCATGTATCCTACCTGGCGAGAGGTCCCCTGCACGCTGGCGCCTTCGATCAGCACCTTGCCGGCAGTAGGCTTCTCCAGACCGGCTATCAGCGAAAGCAGCGTCGTTTTTCCGCATCCACTGGGGCCGACCAGACAGATGAACTCGCCTTCCTCCACGCGCAGGTTGATGTCCCTGACCGCCATGAACGCCCTGGAAGTCGATACGTAGAGATGCGTGACGTGGCGTAGCTCAATCTTGGCCGGCGTAGAAAGAAGCTGGTTCATGTTTTTTACTTCCCTTCTTTAGCGGTTTTGGCAAAGGTGGTATTGACGAGCTTGGCGTAATCCATACGCTGCTTCAATTCACCTGCTGAGTCCATAATGTCCTGAAGCTGATTCCATTCGGTTTCGTCCAGGATCGGATCTGTCGCAAAGGAGCCTTGCTCCAGATAGCGCTTGATCGAGCTCTCCAGAATTTCCGGCTTGATGTCCTGGAAGTAGGGAGCGATTACCTCAGCTATCTCTTTTGGAGAGTGGGACGCTACCCATTGTTGCCCTTTATAGATTGCATTGGTAAACTTTTGAATAGCGGTTTGATGCTTGTCGAGGTAGCTTTGCTTTGTCATAAAGACCGTGTACGGCACAGTGCCGCTCTCCTTGCCGAACGATGCAACGACATGGCCGATCCCGTTCAGTTCAAACTGCGAGGCTTCGGGCTCGAACAACTGCACGAATTCGCCGGTTCCGGAGGCAAAGGCAGAAGCGACGTTTTTAAACTCGATATTTTGGATGAGCTCCAGATCCGCATGCGGATCAATCTTGTTCTTTTTCAGTACATACTCGCCGACCATTTGAGGCATCCCACCCTTGCGCTGGCCGAGGAAGACGCTGCCCTTCAATTGGTCAAACGAAAAGTTGTCGATTTTCTTGCGCGACACCAGGAATGTGCCGTCGGTCTGGGTCAACTGCGCAAAATTTATCACCGGATCTTGAGCACCCTGCTGGGCGACATAAATACTCGTTTCCGAGCCGACCAGGGCCACGTCGATCCCGTCCGATAGCAGCGCTGTCATGGTTTTGTCTCCGCCCCACGTCGTGCTCAGCTCTACTTCGAGACCCTCTTCTTTAAAGAAGCCCTTTTCGAGCGCAACGTATTGCGGCGCGTAAAACAGGGAACGGGTCACTTCGCCGATTCGGATTTTTTCTGTGCCCCCGGAGCAGCCGCTTATGATCGCGGTCAGTGCCAGGGAGGCAGCCAGACCCAATGAAAGTAAACGCTTCATCCTCAACCCTCCTGTCAGGTGGTTACCTGAACGATTGACAAATTTTCAACGGTTCGATAGGGACCAACGCCAACGGTACCTATCGGGTAAAGTCGCCGGCTGGGCTACAGAGCTCTGTTGCACCGTCGGCATGGATAAAACCTGTGCTTCGCAGCGAAGCTCCGCCAATAAACCTGGCGATGCCAAGTTTTTAATAACGTATGCGCCCAGAGAAAAAAGGGTGAATGCCCAATAGGCGGACAGGCACCGAAAGAAAAGAGAATAAAGGAGAACGTGAACAGACATGCAAGTGACGTTTTTAGGTACAGGTTCGGGTGCCCCTTCCACCAGAAGAAATGTAAGCGGAATCGCCCTCAGTTTTGACCAGAGCGCAAAATGGTGGCTGTTTGACTGCGGGGAAGGAACACAGCACCAAATCCTTCGCTCGCGGCTAAAGCTCAGTCAGCTTGAGAAAATCTTTATTACCCACCTTCACGGGGACCATTTATACGGGCTGATCGGTCTGCTCGCCAGCCGTTCGTTGCGAAATGACAGTGCTGCGTCGGTAGAGCTGTACGGTCCTCCAGGAGTGGAGCGATATGTCAAGGCCGTGATGGATGTTAGCCCCGTGCATCTGCATTATCAGCTCCATATCAAGATCATCGAAGAGGGAACGATTTTTGAGGACGGGGACTTTACCGTCGCCTGCAGGAAGGTTCAGCACCGGGTGCCAGCCTATGCCTATGCTGTTCACGAAAAGGAAAAGCCGGGTCCCTTTTTGGTAGAGCGGGCGAAAGCAGCCGGTATTCCGGCCGGGCCGCTGTACGCTGCTCTGAAACGGGGAGAACAGGTCATGCTTCCGGATGGACGAGTCGTCGACGGAAAAGATTTTGTCGGACCTTCCCAAAAGGGCAGGGCAGTTGTGTTCAGTGGAGATACGGAGCCCTGCGAAGCGGTCAAGGAGCTGGCCAGGAATGCCGACCTGCTCGTACACGAAGCAACCTATGCGTTTGCTGACAAGGAATTGGCGGTGAGGAGCGGTCACTCGACTGCCCGTGAGGTGGCTCAGCTTGCCAAGGAGGCTGGCGTAAAGAGCCTGTGTCTGACCCATTTCAGTCCTCGGTATGAAAATGAGGATGGCGATCTGACGATGGAGGATCTGCTCAGAGAAGCCCAGGAGATCTTTCCCGAGACGGCCCTTGCCAGCGATTTTGCCTCATTCTCCGTAAAACGGGAGAGAAACACAGTGGGAGAAATGGAGAAACCCTGCTATAATGAATGATCATCGCAAGAAAGAAGGGAAACCATGAAACGGGTAACCTTTGCTTCTGCACAGGAGCTGAAGGAATACTGTCTAGAGCAGGAGCTGTCGCTGGTAGTCGAGTACCGGGACGATCAGAACAAGCAGCGCCAGGTTATCTTGTCAGGCGAGAGGCTGGAAGAGGCCGGCATGTATTTGGACCGGCCAAAAGCTGAAGCTTATTTTCGAAAGGACGGCGTCTTTCACGAAGTCATTGCCGGGTGGCAGGATGGCGGATAGCGAATCACGGATTTTCTGACCCGCGAAGAAAGCAGATATCGGGAGAGGAAAGGTGAGCTGAGGTGTCCGGTATACGGATGGGCGGCCCCATCGTGGTTCGTTACGCCATGTTTGTGCTTGGATTGTTTATTGGTGCTTTTGGATGCGTACTGATGATCAAAGCCAATCTGGGGGTATCCCCCTGGGATGTGTTTCACATCGGTTTGCAAAAAACATTTGGGTTGACCATCGGACTCTGGTCGCAAATCGTCGGTGTCATTGTCATTTTCCTGTCGTTTGTATTGGCGAAAATCAAACCGACGTTTGGCATGTTTTTAAATATGATCTGCTTCGGACTCTTTTTGGATATGTTCCTGTGGATGAACATCATCCCTGAGGTCGAAGGAATCGTCCAGCGTGTCTTGATGCTGCTGACCGGACTCCTGGTGTCAGCCGTAGGGATCGGGATGTACCTTTCGCCGCGGCTGGGAGCAGGACCACGGGACAGCTTCATGCTGGCGATGAATGAACGGATGGGATGGAGTATCCAAAGAGTCCGGTTGATTATCGAAGTGAGCGTTCTGCTGGCGGGAGCTGCTCTCGGTGGACCGGTATCGGTAGGGACCGTTCTCGTGGCTGTACTGACGGGACCGCTGATTCAACGGACGATTCCGTTCTGGCAGCAGGTGATGCAAAAGCCATATGGTATGGCAGAGCCGCTGCACCGCAAGGCAAGCTAGACCAAGAGAGAATACGCACAACTGTCAAAAGATGAGGGATATGCGGGTAACGTGATTGGGCAATAGTCCAATCACGTTTTTTGTTATGTACATACCATATGAGTAGTTTGTCGACAAAGGAGGGTGAATGGATTGAGTCTGTTCAAAGGCAACTTTGACGATTTCTCTTTGGTTCTTGTCCTCTTCGTGTTGCTGGCTATTGTCGGTTGTTCGTGCGACGACTAACGGACAGGGAACATTCGGTTCGGGTCAGAACCAAAAAGGAGAGCAGCTCATGCTCTCCTTTTTGGATTCCTTTTTCCTAGAGACCTGGCAACCGTTCCTTTACCTGCTTGCGGACTTTGGAAATCTGTTTGTCTGACAGCTTGATGCCCACCGCTTTGCTTACTTTTTTAATCAGTTTCTTCAGCTTTTTGTCATCCTTGAAATCTTTCTTTTTGTACCCTTTTGCCAGTGACTTGACGTCGCTCATGCTCAGTTTCTTCTTGCTTTTTTTATTCAATTTCTTCAACAAATCTTTTGTTTTGGCCATCGGGTTTCGTCACTCCCTTTCCCATTTGTCTGCTAGAAGGCAAAACCGCCCCATTTGCAGTCATATGGCAGCCAAGACAAAGATGTATGGACAAAAGCGGATACATGGACGCCCAATTTTTTTCGTCTGTGTATATACCCAACCCACCCACTCCGCGAATACATAAGATGATGCAGACATTTGTCACGATAGGAGGAAAAAGTGGGTTGAAAATCATCTCTTTTCATCCAAAGCAGCCGTTCCCCAAGATTTTGTCCGAGTTGCAGGAGAGGGTGTCCCGCCTCTCAGTAAAACAGCCGTGGAACTGCTATCATGATTTGTCCTGTCTTTGCGTCAGGCAGGATATGTTCGAGCTGTTTGAGGAAGAGTTCCGCAAATACAATCCCCATGTTGAAGAGAATGCCACAGTCACCGTGCACGCAGAAGACGAGGCGCACGGTGAAGACGAAGTGCCATGGGGAGTCAAGTACATCGGTGCCGAACGCATGTGGAGAAAGGGCAGGGGAAATGGAGTCAAGATTGCTGTAATTGATACAGGCATCGCCCGGGACCATTTTGAATTAAAGGATCGGGTCAAGGGCGGCGTCAATCTGGTGGGAGGAAAGCGGAACGGCCATGGTACCCATGTAGCGGGTATCATTGTGGCGGAGATGAACCATACAGGGATCGTCGGGGTTTCTCCGGAAGCGGACCTGTATGACGTGAAAGCCTTTCGCGAGGATGGAACGGCTTCATTATCCGATATTATCAGAGCCTTGAACTGGTCGATTGAAAACGAGATGGATATTGTCAATATGAGTTTTGGAATGGGACAGTACAGCGAAGCATTGGCCCGGATGGTCAAGAAAGCATCGAAGCGGGGGATTGTCATGGTCGCTTCTGCCGGGAACAACGGAGGAGAGGTGGAGTACCCGGCCAGGTACCCTGGAGTGATTGGAGTAGGTGCGATTGACCGAAACGGCAATCTGGCAGACTTCAGTGCACGGGGAAAAGGGATGAACATGAAGGCGCCAGGCGTGGAAATCTTGTCGACATGGCCGGGGGACAGCTTCCGTACACTGAACGGGACCTCGATGGCTGCACCGCATGTCACCGGCATGCTTGCGTTAAAGCTCGCCCGCAAGAAAAAAAGCAGGGTGCAGGCGGCAGGCAGCTAAGGGGATTTTTGAAAACGTGACAGCAAAAAAAAAAAGAAACCGGGTCGCATAGAGTACGGATGCAGCCCGGTTTCTTTGTGTGCCCGCCCGGATTTACCCATGAATCTTGGTGTCGTAGTCTTGCTGTACGCGGAACCATATATTAAGATCGTTAATGATACTCGCTATTTCGTGGATTTCCGAGTTCAGCTGACAGGAGCGGGGGAAATCCTCTTCGACATCCAACTGTGTCTGTTTTTCTATGATCATCGCTTCCAGCTTGATGATGCGATCCGGGATCGTGGAACGGATTTCTTCCCACTCCATCAGGATGTCTGCCCTTTCACCTGGCGAATACTCTTCCCAGTCGTGCTGAAGGGCGGGAAGACGAATACCCATCCGTTCATCGTAGACAAATTCGTAACGCAAAGGTACATTCACTCCTCTCACGTCCATCGTATCAAAAAAGGAGAAGGGGGGAAAGTGTGAAAAGAGGTGCAGGCATATGAAAGAAAAGCGGGTGCTGATCGATGCCGACGCTTGTCCCCGTCAAGCCTTGGCTATAGCCAGAACGCTATGTGCGGAAAGGGGCTGGCGATGCATCACCTTTGCCAGCTTCAATCATCAATTGACCGGTGCCGATCACGTCACAGTCGATGCCGGACCACAAGCCGTTGATATGAAACTGGCCAATGAAGCAGAGCGAGGAGACATCGTAGTCACGCAAGATATCGGCCTTGCCGCATTGATTTTGGGAAAGCGCGCAAAGGCGGTTTCACCGCATGGAACAATATTTCATTCAGAGCGAATTGCCTTCCACCTGGAAGAGCGCAATGAAAAAGCCCGGTATCGCAGAGGCGGCGGGCGTACAAGAGGTCCAGCCGCCAGAAGCGCCCAGGATGACGAGCGTTTTGCGGAAGCGCTGAGAGCGCTGATGGACGATGGGGGGGAGATTGGATGAAACAGAACAGTTCAAAATATTTGTGGGGCGCAGCCGTCTTTTTTCTTATTGCAGCTGCTCTTGTCTCCGTTTATTTCCAGGATGGTTTCGGAGCGTTTGACCAGGCAGGTTTCGCATTGGCAAAGGAGGCGCGCTCTGATGAGCTGACGATAGTGCTGACAGTGTTGACGGGTTTGGGAGGGACCAAGGCGATCGTCGCGCTTAGCGGACTTCTCGTCCTGTGGCTGTACTGGAGAGGCTACCGCCGTGAAGCGGTCATCGTGGCGATTGTCATGCTGGGGGCGGCCTGTATGAATGAGGGGATGAAAAATTCGTTTGCGAGGGAACGTCCAGTCGGACATAATCTGATTGCCAGACCGGATTCGTATTCCTTTCCCAGTGCCCATGCCATGGTCAGTTCGGTTTATTATGCGATCCTGGCGTCGCTGCTGCCGCTTATGATCCCTCGGAGTTGGGCCAAATGGGCAGCGCCGCTGCTTTATCTGTTGATTGTCGCCATTATTGCAAGTCGTGTCTATCTGGGAGTTCATTTTCCGAGCGATGTGACGACCGGTGCTTGTTTCGCGGCAGGCTGGTACTTTTTGTTCCGATTTGCACGTGCAAAATGGGGAGAGGCGGGCAAAGCATCGTACTACCCGACGTTTGCCTCCTCGCAAAAGTGAGCTTCCGAGAGACTTGCTTAAATGGAATAGCCGAATTCTTTCATCAGGCTCAGCCATTTTTCCACGCTGGGCTTGTTTTTTTTGTCCTTTGGCAGCACGATGTATGCCGAGCGCTTCGGCGGCTTGCTGCCGACAATCACCATTTCCTTGAGCGTCCCGGCAGCGAGGTCGGCTTTCACCGTAGAACGGGTAAGCAGACTGACGCCAAGACCTTCCTTGACCAGATCGATCGCCAGCTCCGCTTTGTCCACATGCAATTTGGGGACGTAGTTGCGAGGCAGAGTCTGACGAATCCATTCGTCAAACGGAGGGCCCCAGTTGACGTACAAGAGCGGCAAATTCCGAAGCTCCCGGGCGTCTATGTGAGTCGCCGCCGTCACAGAGTCGCCAGCCTTGCAGACGAGAACGATCTCGTCTTCCCATGTGGGGATCACCTCGAAATTGGGCAGGGAAGGCGGGATATAGACAATGCCGATCTGGATCATGTTATCAAGCAAATATTGGATGACATCGGAGGAGTGCCCGGTTTTGGTGCTGATGGCAATTTGCGGATAGCGATAGTGGTACTCCTTCAAGATCGGTTCCAGGGTCGATGTCCAGATGGCATTCAGGCTGCCGATGGAAAGGTAGTCTTCATAGGGCTGCAGAGAAGCTACTTCGCTCAACGCTTCATTTGCCAGCTTGAGAATGCGTTCGGCATAGGGGAGCAAGGTAAGGCCGGCCTGAGTGATCTCGACGCTTCTCTTGTCCCTCGTAAACAGAGGTTTGCCTACTTTTTCTTCCAATTGCTTGATGCGCATCGTTACCGTGGACTGGACCAGATGCAGCATTTCGGCAGCCTTGGTAAAGTTCTTGGTTTGGGCGAGTGTATAAAAAGCCCGCAGTTGTTCAAAATCCATTCACTTCTTCCCTCTTATCTAGAGAATTGATAACTCTATACAAAAAGAATCGTTTCTCAAATTATACCTTGCTTTGTAAGCTGAAGGTATCTTTATTTGCTGGACCGGAAAACAGGAGAGTGAGTGGTTGAAATGAATCGGGAGATATGGAGAGAAACCCCGGTCTCCGTCAAGCTGCTGCTGGGAACTTCTTTCATGATGAATCTGGGCTTTTATGCGTTGATTCCTTACCTGACTCTGCATCTGACGGGCAGCATCGGCTGGACGGTTGCCATGGCTGGACTGGTGCTGAGTGTACGGCAATTTTCGCAACAGGGCTTTGCCTTTTTGGGCGGGGTCGTAGCCGATAAATTCGGCTACAAGGGAACCATGGTACTGGGACTGTGGATACGGGCCATCGGCTTTGCCATGTTTGCGTTCTGTACGGAAACGTGGCATTTTTTTGTCGCAGCGATTTTGTCGGGGCTGGGAGGCTCTTTGTTTGATCCTGCAGGTTCTGCCGCCTTTGCAGTCCTTACGCCAGAATCGATTCGCAAAGAAGTATTTTCGCTGCGAAACGTATTGACCAATATCGGGATCGTCGGGTCGCAAATTGTCGGTACGGCGTTGGCTACCGTTGACTTTACGTATTTGTCGCTGTTTGCCGGCGGGATGTTTGCCGCAAACGGGCTGCTCGTGCTGTTTTTCCTGCAGCCGATCGCCGCGAAAAATACGACTCACAGCATCTGGAGCAGTATGTCCCACGTCATCAAGGATAGCCGTTTCGTGCGCTACACCATGATCCTGATGGGGTATTACTATTTGAATATGCAGTTGTTTCTCACCATCCCGCAATTGGTGGAGGATGTGACACATCAAAAGGCCGATGTAGGGATCGTGCTGTCCGCGATTTCTCTTTCCGTCATTTTGCTGCAGATGAAGGTGACGAAGTGGCTCGAAGGGTATACGCAGCGCTTTACGCTGATCGGCATCGGGACACTGGTAATGGGTGCCGGGTTGTTTTTGCTCGCCTTTGCTGATAACCTATGGATGTTAATCATCAATGCCTTTCTGTACGCGCTGGGTACCATGATCGCCGTACCTAACCTGGTGGAAGTGGTTCCTCGCTTGGCGCCTCGGGAGCATGTCGGCGCCTACTATGGATTTAACGGATATGCCCTCGCAATTGGCGGGTCTTTCGGGCAGCTTCTCGGGGGCTGGGTATATGATACTTCCCGCCAGTTGGGAGCCCCATGGCTGCCGTGGACGATTTGTCTGGTGGTCGGCATCGGAGTCGCTTGGCAAATGTACCGGATGGAACATGCCGTACAGACGGACGAAAGCGGAAAGAGCTGTACAAAAGTGGCACGTTCATAAAATTGTATAGAAGTTGAAACATTTTCCATTTGCCATTCGTATATAACGGTAGAGATGGTTGGCAATAGAGAAATGGAGGGAATCGCAAATGGAAGACATGAATAAGGTTAAACGCATGCTGCTGGTAGCCAGTTCCCTTGGGTTTGCCGTCTTTGCCATGGTGGTCATAACTGAAATCGTTCGTTTGTCGATGTAAACGTAAATGACGAAAAGCTTGCGGCTGTGGGTGGCCGCAAGCTTTTCTTTTTGGTGCGCCCAGCATGGGCGATAGCTATAGGGTGAAAGTCCCGAACGGGGGTTGGCTGTACCAACCGTTAGCTCAAGGCAAGGGTGTCGACCGCGAGGTCGAATCTGAAGGAAGCCGGCGGCAAAATCCCGACCTGAGGTACACGAACCCAATTTGAGGCTGTTGTATCCGGGCGAGTCTGCCAAACAAGACAAAGCCCCATACAGCCAAGGGATACAGTAGTAAACTTGGGCAGGTACATGGGATGAAAGTTATCGTTCTTACCTGGGGAGGTCTGCATGAAACGCCTTCAACTGTTGGTAACCGTCTCCGTAAGGAGACGCTGAACATGCAGAAGTCAGCAGAGGCCATAGTACCCGAGTAGAGGACGCTTGAATGGGGAAGGGCCGAACATCAAGTCAGCATGCGATCCATGTCTTTTGATACGGTACGTCGAAGCAGAATTCTGTCAAGGAACTACTTTTGAAGAGCAGGGGTGAAGCCCCGAGGGTACAAAAGAGGGCTGAGTATCGTACAGCAAGCACGGAGTCCGCATGTGCGAAGGAAGGAACATCATTATGGATTTGCTGGAAAAAGTCTTATCACGGGAAAACTTACGGATGGCACTCCAACGAGTGGAGGAAAACAAAGGTGTCGGTGGAGTCGATGGTGTTTCAACCGAACAACTACGCGATTATCTACGTGAACACTGGCAAGCCATCCGCGAGAAGATGGAAAGGGGAACCTATAGACCTTCACCTGTTCGCAGAGTCGAAATCCCGAAACCTGACGGTGGTGTAAGGTTATTAGGCATTCCCACCGTGGTAGACCGCTTTATTCAGCAGGCCATCCTCCAAGTGTTAACGCCGATCTTCGACCCCACCTTCTCGGAATCTAGCTATGGGTTCCGTCCAAAACGTAGCGCTCACATGGCAGTAAGGAAAGCGCAAGCGTATATCTCCGAAGGATATCGTTTCGTGGTGGACATCGATCTAGAGAAATTCTTTGATCGCGTAAATCATGATATTCTAATGAGCCGTGTGGCTCGAAAAGTTCAGGACAAGAGAATTTTAAGACTGATTCGTTCCTACTTGAATGCGGGGATCATGATAAATGGCGTCTGTACAACATCAAGTGAAGGAACACCGCAAGGTGGGCCGTTAAGCCCACTTTTGGCAAATATCCTACTTGATGATTTGGACAAGGAACTCGAAAAGAGAGGCCACCGTTTCTGCCGCTACGCAGACGATTGTAATATCTACGTGAAAACAAAACGGGCAGGGGAACGAGTAAAGAAGAGTATTCAAAACCACTTGGAGAAGGTACTAAGGCTAAAAGTAAATGAGGAGAAAAGCGCGATAGACCGACCATGGAAACGAAAATTCTTGGGCTTTAGTTTTACCTTTGCAAAACAGACAAGGATTCGCATCCACCCCAAATCCCTCCTCAAGCTAAAAGAGAAAATCCGCACGATCACGAATCCGGTGTGGAGCATCTCGATGGAGAAGCGGATTGAAAGAATAAATCAGTACCTCATGGGCTGGATTGGATATTTCGCCCTTGCAGACGCGAAGGGCATTCTACAATCCATTGAGGAATGGACAAGGCGCAGGCTCCGTCTTTGTTTGTGGATGCAGTGGAAACGCGTGAGAACCAGATATCGAGAACTTCGTTCTCTTGGCATATCTCACGTAAAAGCCATTGAAATTGCAAATACCCGCAAGGGTGCATGGCGTACCACAAAATCTCCGCATATACACAAAGCCCTCGGCATTGCCTACTGGCAACAACAAGGGCTGAAAAGCTTAGTGCAACGATATTCTCAAATTCGTCAAGCTTGGTGAACCGCCGTATACCGAACGGTACGTACGGTGGTGTGAGAGGACGGGGGTTAGTCGCCCCCTCCTACTCGATTTCCGGACGATCAGGCCGCATTTCCATTCGGTTCCGATGAGTTTCCGGATTTATTTTTAAAGTACAGCTGATAAATCAGAATTGCGATGAGCACGAACGGCACCCCTCCATAAAGGGCAATCCGCTGACTCGGGTCGAATGCGAGACTGACCAGAACGGCAATGTTCAGCACGAGGGCGAGCAATGGCAAGAACGGATACAGAGGAGTCTTGAATTTCAAATCTTCCAGTTTCCCGCCATTTCTCAGGTATTGACGGCGGAAAGCGAGCTGGGAAGCGGAGAGCGAAATCCAGCCGACCTGCGCACCCAGTCCGGCAACCGAGAGCAGCACCATAAAGACGGTCTCTTCTGCAAAGAAACCAGACAGCAGAGAGAGCAGAGAAATGGCAAAGGTGATCAAAAGCGCGTTCATCGGAATGCCTTTGCGGTTTGTCATGCCCAGCTTTTTGCTCGCCATGCCGCTGTGGGAGAGAGAGTAGAGCATCCGCGTGGCGGCATAAAGTCCTGAGTTGGCAACGGACAAAAGGGCTGTGAGCACAACGAAGTTCATGATGTCGGCGGCGTAAGGAATGCCGATGCTGTCAAATACAGCTACGAATGGACTTTCAACAACACCAGCCTGCTGGTAAGGGATCAAGCCGGCCAGGATGAAGATAGCGAGAACGAAGAAGACCAAAGTTCTCCAGACCGTTGTGCGAATGGATTTGGGAATGGTTTTCTCCGGATCTTTGCTCTCTCCTGCAGCAATCCCGATCAGCTCTGTTCCCTGGAAGGAAAAGTTGACGGTAATCATGGTCAAAAGCAAGCCGGTAATTCCGTTTGGCAACAGCGGACTGTTCACGTAGTTTGAAAACATGGGGGCGGGCTGGCCGTTTTTCATCTCGATCAGACCGAACATTGCTGCGCCGCCAAGAATGATGAACAGGATGATAGCGCTTACTTTAATACTCGAAAACCAGAACTCGCTTTCTCCGAATGCTCGCGCGGAAAGCGCATTCAGAAGAAACAGAACGACACCAAAAATGGCACACCACAGCCATACCGGGGACTCCGGAAACCAGCGCTGCATCATGAGCCCCGAGGACAAGAGCTCAAGAGCCACCGTAACCGCCCACCCAAACCAATACAGCCAGCCGACAGCGAATCCCAGCGACGGGCTCACAAACTTCGTCATGTACGTTTGAAACGAACCGGCTACAGGCATGGCGACTGAGAGCTCGCCAAGACAGAGCATGGTCAGATACATGATGAAACCGCCGACCAAATAAGAGATAATCGTGCCGATCGGACCTGCCTGCCCGATCGTATAACCCGAGCCAAGAAACAAACCGGTTCCGATTACTCCGCCGAGAGAGATCATGAAGAGATGGCGACTGTTCATGGACCGCTTTAATTTGTGTTGTTGATCGTTCGTAGATGCCATGTAACCCTCTCCTTAACGTGAATGCACAACTTGTGATCATAAACTGCGTGTATATTCCCTATGCAAATGGTGTGCCAAAGTCGGAATTGTGGAACGGTTGTTTATTATGGGACAAAAAAGAGGTTTTGTGCAAAAAAAATAGGCGTTCCGTGCAAAAAAAGCAGGCAAACGCCAAAAAAATTTGCACTTCACACTGGCTTAACCCCCAACTTGCGAAGGCGGTATTGCAGGCTTTGTCTGCTGATTTGCAAATCCTTGGCTGCACGGGAAATATTGCCGTTGTTCTTCTCAACGACTTTCTGAATATAGTACGTTTCGAACTCCTGCATTTTTTGTTTCAAAGGAGAGATTTCGTCCGATACGGGTAGTACTGTTATCTTTTCCTTTATGGGTGCAGATGTGCGGCGTAAAAAATGGTAAGGAAGCAGCTCGGAGGTAATAACGGTTTCGTCTACCATCAGATTCATCGCACCTTCGATAACGTGCTGAAGCTCCCTGACGTTTCCGGGCCAGTCGTGTCCCATGAAAAACGCCAGCACGTCTTCACTTACACCTTCGACGCTCATTTGGAACAGGTGATTGTACTTGTCGATAAAATGCTGGATCAAAAGCGGAATATCTTCTCTCCGTTCACGCAGGGGTGGAATAAAAAGCGTTACCACCCCGAGGCGGTAATACAGATCCTTTCGCAAGCGCTGATGGGATATGGCTTCTACCGGGTCTTCATTCATCGCGGCTACGATTCGTACGTCGATGGACCTGTCTTTTGTGTCCCCGATGCGCCGGATGGACTTTTCCTGCAAGGCCCGCAACAGTTTTGCCTGCAGGGGCATACTAAGCGAGTTGATCTCGTCCAGGAACAAGGTACCGCCTTCTGCTTGTTCGAACAGGCCGGGTCTCTCCACTGCTCCGGTAAATGCGCCACGGGCAGTTCCAAAGAGGAGTCCTTCGATCAAGGAATCAGGCAGGGCAGCACAGTTCTGTGAAATGAAGGGAGCCGAGGCGCGGAGACTTGCATTGTGAATGCTCTGGACAAAGAGCTCTTTGCCAGCTCCCGTTTCCCCTACGACCAATACAGAGGAAGAGGTCCTTGCCGCACGCTTGGCATTTTCCACAACCTCCAGAATAGCGGGACTTACACCGATAATTTTGTCAAAGGTGTAGCGCGCGCCGTTCTTTTCCCACAGATTTTCACGGATCAGCCGCTCCATTTTTGTCACATCGTTCGCAAGCTCCATTGCGCCAATGAGTTCTCCATCCTTGAGGATCGGGAACGTGTTGTTTATCGTCGTGATCTCCTGACCTTTGTCGTTGAAGTACGTCTGTCTCACGTTGCGGACGCTTTTGCCGGTACGCAAACAAGTAAGCAGCGTGCTTTCCTGGCCGGGAGGGAACTGAAACACTTCGTCCAGTGGCTTGTTGAGAACGTCTCGCTTGCTCATCGATTCCATCTCAGTCATTTTGCGATTGTATACGATCGTGGTACCCGATGCGTCGATTACGTGGATACCTTCATTGACACTGTCCAAAATGGTTTCAAAGACATGTAGGGTATGGTCGGGTAAGTTCAGCTTTTGCCCGGATGACATCCAAAATGCACCTGCCTGTTGGTATGGTATGAGGTACATCATAACATAGGATGGAAAAGGTGCAAAATAATTATGCGCTAATATGGACAAAAGAAGGATATGATGCAAACTTTTTTTGCTCTGTGGGAATGCCCTTCCCGCTGAAACCAAGGATTTGTACAGGCTCAAACAGTTGGCATCATTCTTGAATAAAAGAGAGACATCGCATAATCAAGGAGGCAATGAACATATGAACAAGTCAAACCGGGTCATTGATCAAACAGAAAAATTCGGTGCTCACAACTATCATCCGCTTCCGATCGTTATTTCCAAGGCAGAAGGCGTTTGGGTAGAAGATCCCGAAGGCAACAAATACCTGGACATGCTGAGCGCATACTCGGCTCTGAACCAGGGGCATCGCCATCCGCGCATCATCAAGGCGCTGAAGGATCAGGCTGACAAAGTGACGCTGACTTCCCGGGCTTTCTACAATGATCAGCTTGGCAACTTTTATGAGAAGCTTGCTGAAATGACCGGCAAGGATATGATTTTGCCGATGAACACCGGAGCAGAAGCGGTGGAAACGGCGCTCAAGGCTGTTCGCCGTTGGGCATATGACGTCAAAAAAGTGCCGGATAACCAGGCTGAAATTATCGTGTGCGAGGGCAACTTCCACGGGCGTACAGTTACGATCACCTCCTTCTCTTCCGATCCTGGCTACCAGCGTGGGTTTGGTCCATTTACCCCAGGCTTTAAGATTATCCCGTACGGTGACATCGAAGCGCTGAAACAGGCGATTACGCCGAACACGGCAGCGTTCATGCTGGAGCCAATCCAGGGGGAAGCCGGCATCATCATTCCGCCGCAAGGCTATCTCAAGCAGGCGTATGAGCTGTGCAAGGCCAACAATGTGCTGCTCGTCTGCGACGAAATCCAAACGGGCTTTGGCCGTACAGGCAAGCTGTTTGCGTCTGATTGGGAAGACGTGAAGCCGGATATGTACATTATGGGGAAAGCGCTCGGAGGCGGTGTGTTCCCGATTTCGGCTGTAGCGGCAGACCGTGAAGTTCTGGGCGTCTTTGAACCTGGTTCCCACGGTTCGACCTTTGGCGGCAATCCGCTCGGCTGTGCTGTCGCCGTAGCGGCCATGGACGTCCTGGTTGACGAAAAGCTGGTGGAACGCTCCCAAGAGCTGGGTGAGTACTTCCTCGGAAAATTGAAGGAGATCAAAAACCCGTTGATCAAAGAAATTCGCGGACGCGGTCTGTTTATTGGACTGGAGCTGGAAACGGCTGCTCGCCCGTATTGTGAAAAGCTGAAAGAACTGGGGCTGCTGTGCAAGGAAACGCATGAGACTACAATCCGCTTTGCACCGCCTTTGGTTATTACGAAGGAAGATCTGGATTGGGCGATCGAACGGATCAAGCAAGTCTTGCAAGTAACGGAAACAGCAAATGTATAAGTGATCTCTTCCAAAAAAGTGGACTATCTCCTTTAGCGGGGATGGTCCTTTTTATGGTCAGTCGGACAAATCTCCACTCAAGCAAGGGAAAAAGCAGGTTAATCGTTCGACAAATTGCGACAACATGTGGATAAAAGCGCAGGGAGAATCCACATGGACAACCCTGCCTTTTTGTCAGTTGCACACAGTTTGCCCACAGCTTACCCACATGATATCCCCATTGCCTGTGGATATCAGAACGATTGTTCGCGCCTGTTTCTTCTGCTACAATGGGTTCAGGTTAAGGGATGGAGGTGACAAGCGTGAAATACTTGAGTGACCAAATGCTGATAGAAGTATATCATCGTGCCGTCGACCTTCAACTGGACCCAGCTTTTATTGAACTGCTCAGTGCAGAGATAAAGAGAAGAGACATCGGTATCGCGCAGGTAGTGAGCGCGTAAACGGGCTAACCTAGATGTACAAAAAATTATGCAAAAAGCCATCCGCAGCTTCGGATGGCTTTTTTGTATGCTTACTGTCCGGTTTCAGCGACAAATTCAAAGGCAGTAATTCCTGTTACCGGCGCTTCTTTGGCCAGCAGTGTTTCTGGGAGGAAAAAGTAGACAGGACCATCCGTCCGTATAGGCTTGCCGTCCTTTGAAAACTGCAGGATGGCCCGTCTGGCTTCGCTGAGCGGAAGGAGGATAGGCTCTCCTGTCTCCCGGTAGATCCGTACATGGGTCACTTCGGGATGGGGAGCAGCGTTGTCGATGAACGGCGCAAGGCGGATTCCGTAGTCACCCTGGAGAGCCTTCCGTTCCTCGATCAAGCTCTTTCGCTCCGACGGCAAGGCTGCACCTTCCCGAAGCTCCTTGTCCCATTGGGCACCGGTTCCTTCCAGGTACTTTTTCTGATTGCCTGTATCGTTATCTTCCTCACCCGTATAGGTGCCAAGATCAAACTTGCGGTCGTCAAAAATCCATACGCTCGGGTCGAGTGTTATGGGGAAGGAAACGGCTCCCTTGAATACGATTACCTCTGACATGATACATTCCTCCGTCTGTTTAGCGTCTCGGTAACATTGTAACCCGCGGCAAAGGATGTGGCAAACGAGCCGCCCGTGCATTTTTGCAAAAAGCGTTTTTCTGAATAGCAAAAATTCGCTTCGGCGTCTTGCTCCCAAGCAAAAAACAGCATCGCTTTTGACAATGAGGCTCTGACTTCTTACAATGGGGGCAGCAGAATTCCATTCTATTCACGCAAGAGGCGATCTACATGGACAAAATGGACCATATCAACATTCAGCAAGTGCTTGAACAGACGGTGCAGGAGACCGTCAGCGAAGCGGAAAAAGGCGAGGTAGCTTCGTACATACCGGAGCTGGCCAGACAGGACAAGAGGCGGCTGGGCATCAGTGTGTGCCTCAAAGACGGGACGCTCCTTTCGGCCGGGGATGCCCATCTTCCGTTTACCTTGCAGAGCATCTCCAAGATTTTTTCACTCATGGTTGCGCTGTGCGAGCATGGAGAGCGATATGTCTTTGAACGTGTGGGCAAAGAGCCGACAGGCGACCCGTTCAATTCGATTATCAAGCTGGAGACCATCAAGCCGCACAAGCCGTTAAACCCGATGATCAACGCCGGAGCCATCGCTGTTGCAGGCATGATTCCCGGAGCAACTGTGGAAGAACGGCTGGAGAAGATCATGCGGCTGCTTAGAAAAATGACAGGCAATCCCGAGCTCCGTGTCAATTACGACGTATATCAGTCCGAAAAGCAGACCGCTGATCGGAACCGCGCCCTCGCCTATTTTTTGAAGGAGAGCAAGATTCTTTCCGGGGACGTGGAAGAAACTCTCGATCTGTATTTTCGGCATTGCTCGATCGAGGTCACGACCGTGGAGGTGGCACGGCTTGCTGCCATTTTGGCTGCGGACGGCTACGACATTGTGAGCGGCGAGCAGCTGCTTCCCCGTGAAGTGGCGAGAATTTGCAAAACCTTCATGGTCACATGCGGCATGTACAACGCTTCCGGAGAGTTTGCCATCGACGTCGGCATCCCTGCAAAAAGCGGTGTAGCCGGAGGGATTATGGCTTCAGTGCCGCAGCGTATGGGGCTTGGCGTATTTGGTCCCGCTTTGGATGAAAAGGGGAACTCGGTAGCGGGGGTCAAGCTGCTGCAAAGGCTCTCCGATATGTGGGATTTGAGCATTTTTTAGTCAAATCGAAAGCGTTCGTGCGTATATACTTACAGTTGCCAAATCGTCTCCCCTTTTCAAATGGCCCAGAATAACGTACTATGTAAGGTAAGGATGGTGGCAAACGGAGGGATAGGTTTTGACAGAAATTAAGATTCCCGATCTGGAACAAAAAGCGCTAGCATTACTGCGAGCAGATGCGGACAAGATCTACAAGCTCATAGACGTACAGATGGAAAACCTGACCATGCCGCAGTGCCCGCTGTATGAAGAGGTGCTTGACACCCAGATGTTCGGGCTTTCGCGTGAAGTGGAGTTCGCCGTCCGTTTGGGACTGATTGACGAAGAGATCGGTCGTGAAATAATGGGTTCGTTGGAAAGAAAACTGGCTGATCTTCACGAACTGTACAATCAGAAGGGGTAAAGGCGAGAGAATGGAAACGTTCCTCGCTTTTCTATTGTGATCGAGTTTTACAAGGGCATAAAAAAATACTTGCTTTTTCACTCTCACTGCTTTAGATTAAATAATAACTTTTGAAGAGCAAAAGCGTCGACGGAGACTAGTAAGCGAACCAGCAGCTTGCCAGGGAGAAACTGCCATGGACTGAAAGCAGTTTTAAAGCATGCCTCGCCGAATTCACTCCTGAGCTGTCCTTTGAACGGTTTCGATGCCCAGTAGAAGGAAAACCGGGTCATTCCCGTTACCAATGAACAAAGTGAGGCATGCAAGTAAAAGGGCTCTTGACTTTTTTTCCTTTACACGCTTGTCTAATCAGGGTGGTACCGCGAGCAACTCGTCCCTTTTAGGGGGCGGGTTTTTTTGTTCTCGCTTGCCTTGAACAAATGAATACGGCAAAAGCGAAGATGGAGACCAGTAAGCGGCCAAGCGGCTTGACAGGGAGAAGCGACCAGAGACTGAGAGTCGTTTCCAGGCATGCCCCGCTGAATTCACTCTTGAGCTGTCCTCTGAAAGGAAGGCGCCCCTAGTAGGAGGGAACCGGGTCATTCCCGTTATCAATGAAATGAGCGAGGCTGACAAAGCCTAACCAGGGTGGTACCGCGAGCACAACACTCGTCCCTTTTTGGGGATGGGTGTTTTCTTTTTTACAGGCTAGTGGAAAGTTAGAAAGAGGTGGATAGGGCATGAAGCAAACAGAGCAATGGACGACCAGACTTGGATTTATTCTGGCGGCAGCGGGTTCGGCGATCGGACTCGGGGCGATCTGGAAATTTCCCTACGTAGTCGGAACGAGTGGTGGCGGAGCATTTTTTCTGCTGTTCCTCGTATTTACACTCGCAATCGGTCTTCCGCTATTGTTGGGTGAATTCGTGATTGGACGCAGCACACAGCAAGAGGCAATTTCGGCTTACAAAACTCTCGCACCGGGAAGCGCATGGCATTGGATCGGCAGATTGGGCGTGGCGACTTGCTTCTTGCTGCTCTCGTTTTACAGTGTGGTAGGCGGCTGGATTCTCACTTATATGTATCGCGGCTTGACGGGACAACTGACAGGCATGCCGTACGATCAATTGTTTGGCAGTGTCATTGCCAGCCCGATCGGATCTGTCGGCGCTCAATTTGTATTCATGCTGATCACGATGTGGGTCGTGGCTCGCGGGGTGCAGGCCGGGATCGAATCGGCGAACAAGTATTTAATGCCGGCACTGTTTTTACTGTTCCTTGTCCTGATGTTCCGTTCACTCACACTGGATGGAGCAGGCAAAGGCGTCGCGTTTTTCCTGATGCCTGATTTTTCCCGGCTGACGGCGGATTCTGTGCTGTATGCGATGGGTCAATCGTTCTTCTCTCTCAGTGTCGGGGTTTCTGTGATGGTTACGTACAGCTCCTATCTGGGCAAACAGGAAAATCTGGTGCGCTCCGCAGGCTCGATCGTCGGGCTGAATCTGATGGTTTCCTTGTTTGCCGGTCTGGCTATTTTTCCTGCCGTTTTTTCCCTGGGCATGGAGCCGACGGAAGGACCGGGACTGCTGTTTATCGTTTTGCCTTCTGTCTTTGAGCACGTGCCGTTTGGCAATCTGTTTCTGCTCATATTTATGGCGTTGTTCCTGTTTGCTACACTGACCTCCGCATTTTCGATGCTGGAGATAATCGTAGCGTCGCTTTCCAGGGGCAAACTAGAAAACAGGAAGCGCTATTCCTGGATTATCGGGATGCTTATTTTTCTGGCAGGAATTCCGTCTGCCTTGTCCTTTGGAGTCTGGTCAGAGGTGACCGTTTTTGGGAAGCCCATCTTTGATGCGGCCGATTTTTTGGTAAGTAATGTCTTGATGCCGCTGGGTGCATTGCTGATTGCCGTATTTGTGCCGCTCAAGCTGAAACGGGAGCTGCTTGTCAGAGAATTGCAGGTGTCCACAGAGTGGGGGAGACGCGCTTTTATCATCTGGCTGATGCTGCTGAAATACATTGCACCGATTGCCATTATCATCGTATTTTTGAGCACACTGGGCGTTTTTTAGGAAGAAGAAACATAGAACCGGCAGGTACTGGTTCTGCATAAAAAAGAAGGGCGCAGCGATGGAAATACACGCTGCGCCCTTTTTTATGGATCAAGCAAAGAAAAAGGCGGTTCCGAGGATGATATAGACAGCCAGCAAAAGGACGCCTTCAAACCAGTTGGTCGCACCGTCTTTGGTGATGGAGATGGTAATAAAAGTCGCGACACCAATGGCGGCAAGTTCAAATGTGGTGAAGACGATATCCATCGGACGGCCCAGGAGCAAGCTGACCAATACGAGCGTAGGGGCCACGAACAAGGCAATTTGCAAGCTGGAGCCGACTGCGATCTCGACAGCTGCGCCGATTCGTCCTTTCATCGCCAGCAGCAGGGCAGCGCTGTGCTCCGCCGCATTGCCGATAATGGCGATGACAAACGCCCCGACGAACAGCTCCGACCAACCAAGTGTTTCGGAGACGTGCTGAACACTGTGGACAAGCCACTCGGAGACGACGGCCACAAAAAAGGTCGAGATCGCCAGCATCAGGATCGACACACCTTTTGACCAGGCTGCTTCACTGTCATGAGATTCAATGTCGGACAGGAAGTCGCGGTGCGTGACCATGGAGAAGATCAGCCAGAGAAGGTAGGCCACGATCAGAATAACCGCAATCACCGTGCTCAAGGTCCCGATCTCAACAGGCGGGAGCTCCTTCATAAAGACGGCCGGAATAAACAGGGCGGCGATCGCGAGCATCATCAGGGATGCATTGTGCCCGGCCAGCCTGCCGTTAAAGGTTTGCTCCTTGTACTTCAATCCCCCCAAAAACACGCTCAATCCGAGTACCAACAGCATATTCCCGATGATGGCGCCCGTAATGGACGCCTTCACCATATCGAACAGGCCTTCCTTCACCAGGAAGAAAGCGATAATCAGCTCGGCTGCATTGCCAAACGTCGCATTCAAAAACCCGCCAACGCGATCCCCTGCATAATGTGCAACACTTTCTGTCGATTTTCCCAACCAAGCAGCCAAAAAAATGATAGCCAAGGAAGCAGTTGCAAATTTAAAAAATTCATTGTCAGTGAAATAATGGGCGTATCCCGCCAGTAGCAGGCTCGCGCCGACAATCGTGAAAAACAGCCGTTGGTTCATAGGCTCACCTCATGATGTTAAGTTTGTTGCGTTTTCCCGTTTTTTACCATAAATCAAAATTCGTCTTTAAGTGTAACCGAACTTTTGAAGGATGTCATCATTATTTTGAACGAATCCTGGAGAATAAAATCACCGTTTTTTTGCTCACACTATTCGGTGAGACATCTTAGGAGGTGCTTCTATTGGCAAAACCGTATCTCTGTCCTACATGTAAATCAAATCGGATGAGATTTACTGTCATTGAACAAACTCCGCGCTATGTCCGACTTGATCCCCAATCCGGCGAGCTGGTCGCGGAATTATCCAGAGACGAGCTGGACACCTTCCATCAGCCCTACAAGGGAGAGTCCTACATGATTCAATGCGGAATTTGCGGGACGACCGAGCAGGAAGAGCGGTTTATCAAGATGGCCGAACACATGCAGGGGCAGCGTTCGTAGCTGGTGCAACGCAAGACTGCTTGAGCAATGAAAGAGGCACGGTACCCACCGTGCCTCAGGCTGTCGAGAAAGTCGACAGCCATTTTTATTTCCCTGTATTTTATGACGACACCGCGTTAATGTGTTATAATATTCTTGTAATTACATTTACTGGCGGGTGATTATTGTGCTTTCCTCTAATGAAAAAAAGCAACAAATGCAATATGAATTTGTATGCCTTGATGAGTTGGTCCCGGAGGACCATTTGCTACGAGTTATTCAAAAGCATGTAGACTTCTCTTTCATCCGAGAAAAAGTACGCCAATACTATTGTGAAGATAACGGTAGACCAGCCATTGATCCGGTGGTTTTATTTAAAATGATTTTCATTGGATACCTTTACGGTATCCGGTCAGAAAGACAACTCGAAAAGGAAATTCAGACGAATATCGCTTACCGCTGGTTTCTTGGCCTTTCACTAACAGATCGAGTTCCAGACCACACTACCATCAGTTGGAATCGTCGAACTCGTTTTAAAAACACAAATGTTTTCCAAGAGATTTTTGATGAAATCGTTCGCCTTGCTATCCAACATCGCATGGTTGGCGGACGTGTTTTGATAAGTGATTCCACTCATCTGAAAGCAAATGCGAACAAACGTAAATTTAAGAAGCATGTTATTGAAAAATCTAGTCGAGCCTACCTTAGTGATTTAGAAGCAGCCATTAATGAAGACCGTGAAGCACACGGAAAAAAGGATTGAAGCCTAGAGAGGATGTGAAGGAAGAAAAGGAAATCAAGGTGAGTACTACTGATCCGGACAGTGGTTACATGGTTCGTGACGGAAAGCCTGAAGGCTTTTTCTATCTCGATCATCGGACAGTCGATCATAAGTACAATATCATAACTGATGTACACGTGACTGCGGGTAACGTTCATGATTCTGTTCCTTATGTAGATCGGCTACAACACCAAATTGAGAAGTTTGGGTTTACAGATACCATTGAAGCCGTTGCATTGGATGCTGGCTATTTAACTACTCCAATCTGCAAGGCTCTGCACGATCTAAATATCTTTGCCGTCATTGGCCATCGAGCTTTTTCACCTGTTAAAGGCCTTATCGCCAAATGGCGGTTTAAATATGATCCCGAAAAGAATGTCTATATTTGCCCCCAAAAACATGAGCTTGCTTATTCGACAACTGACCGTAACGGATACAGAATGTATAAGTCAAATAAAGAAATATGTAAGGCATGTCCGATGCTCACTATGTGTACACGGTCAAAAAATCACCAAAAGGTGATAACCAGGCATGTATGGGAAGAGAGTAAAGAATGGGTTCGACAGAACCGCTTAAGTAAGTCAGGAAAATACCTATACAGGTTGAGATACCAAACGATAGAGCGAAGTTTTGCAGATGCCAAAGAACTGCATGGACTTCGCTATTGTAGGTTGCGCGGACGTGAAAATGTCCAAGAGCAAGCGTTGCTGACAGCAACCGTTCAAAATATAAAAAAGATAGCACTCCACCTTGCAAAGGCATGTTAGGTGTGGTGCTATCTAAGACTTCCAGCACTTCGTGCTCAATTTTATTGTTATGAAAGAAGAAACTCCAACATATTGTGGGGTTTCTCGACAGCCTGAGGCACGGTACCCACCGTGCCTGCTTTTGTCTCTAGCGGCAAAAGATGTGTTTGCCGATTTTTTTGATCTGTGGGCGACTCCAAATCCAGGCAGATGTGGCCGTATCCGGATTAAAGTAATAGATGGCGCCTCCAGTCGGGTCCCAACCATTGAGCGCGTCTTGTACCGCTTTTTTTGCTGTCTCGTTAGGGGTTAGCCAGATCTGTCCGTCTGCTACGGCGGTAAATGCCCGCGGTTCGAAGATGACGCCAGCGGGTGAATTCGGGAAAGCCGGATTGCGGGTTCGGTTCAGGATGACGGCGGCAACGGCGACTTGACCGACGTACGGCTCTCCGCGTGCTTCGCCATGGACGGCATTGGCCATCAGACGAATATCGTTGTCTGTAATGCCCTTGCTCCGGTAGCTGGTGTTTTTGGGGGCAGACGGCGCGGGAGCTGCTGGAGCCGGTTCGACACCCAGCTCTTCAGCGGTCGGCCGATAGCCGGTTGTGGCATTGTAGAGCTTCAGCTTTGTCTTTGGCCCTAAAATGCCGTCTACCTTTAACCCGAATTCGTACTGAAAGTTGCGCAGGGCCCAATAGCTGCGCCAGGAAAACACGCCATCGACCTTTCCTGTATAAAAGCCCAGGTATTTCAAGCGTCCCTGCATCTCTCTTACATCTTTTCCGGTAGCGCCGACGCGAACCTCTTGATTGCTGAAAGCATCTGTCCGTACCGGGGAGATCATAACAGAGGCTGTCACTGTCAAAGCAAGGGCCAAAAGGCAAAGCAGCCATTTTACAGGCTGTTTCATTCACGTTCCTCCTTTATTTCTCCTGATCTATTCACTAGGTTTTCCCGAAAAGGCTGGATACGAGTTAGTAAAATACTGGAGATTTTGCCACACTAGAAGTATCAAGGACAGGAGGTGCTTCATGCAGGTCGCCCAATATGTAACGGAGCAGCTGCGCATGTGGGGAGTCAAACACATTTACGGGGTGGCGGGTGATGCCATACTGCCGTGGCTGGATGTCATCGGGAAACAGAAAGACATCCGTTATATCGCATGCAGACATGAATCAGCAGCAGCCATGATGGCAGCGGCGGAAGCAAAATGGACTGGCAGACCGGCGGTTTGTACAGCGACCAGCGGCCCGGGGACACTGAATTTATTGAATGGACTGGCGGATGCGTATGCGGATCACGCTCCGGTTCTCGCTATCACGGGTCAGGTGGAGACGCACAAATTGGGAGGACCGTACAAGCAATATGTGCCGCAGGAAGACTTGCTTCGCCCGCTCTGCTTGTACTCTACGACCGTTGCCCACCCGGATGCCATCGGCAACGTGCTTCACCGCGCATACGTAACAGCCGGCAGTCAAAAAGGTGTCGCACATCTCGCCATCTGCAAGGATATTTTTTCACGCACGACGGTATGGCCGTTAGTAGAGACCTTGCCGCGACTGCGAACTGGCGTGGGAGTGGACAGGGGAGAGGTGGAGCATGCGGCAGAGCTGCTGCTTCAAGCGAAAAAACCGGTCATTCTGATGGGGACGGGAAGCCGTGAATCCGCCAATCTATGTCTCCAGATGGCTGAGAAAATAGGCGCAGCCTTGCTGCTTACTTTAGGTGCCAAAGGAACGGTGGATGAGGCTTATCCGCTTGTTCTGGGAGGCTTGGGCGAGGGCGGCAGCAGGGCGGGACTCGAGGCATTGGCACAAGCAGATTTGCTCGTAGCGCTGGGAGCGAGCTGGTTTCCGCGCTCCTTTATTCCGGCAGGTTTGCCGGTCGTACAGGTCGATCACAATCCGATAACTGTCCATGCCCATCCTCGACTGTTTCCTGTCACAGCAGAGCTAGGCGATGTGCTCCCCCTGTGGCTGCGCCGCCTGGAAGGAAAGTCGCCCGATTCCGGTTGGATTCAACAGGTGAAACGGTGGCACGCTTCTTTTTGGCAGGAGACAGAGCAGTTGGTCGATCAAGGAACAGACGAGCTGATCAAGCCGGAAACACTCATGCATGCCTTGTCCCAGGTTGTTGATGACAATGCCATCATCGCCCTGGATACAGGAGAACACTCCATCTGGTTCAACCGTGCGTTCCGTGGGACTGCACAATTCCCGATTTTCTCTGGAAAATGGCGGACGATGGGTTATGGCTTGCCGGCCGCGATTGCAGCCAAGCTGAACAATCCGGACCGTCAAGTAGTCGCGATCGTCGGAGACGGAGGGTTGCAAATGACGGCTGGTGAGCTGATGACAGCCGCAGCCCATAATCTCTCGTTCCCGCTGATTGTCGTAAACAATAAGACGCTGGGACTGGAAGAGTGGAAAATGGTTCAGACCGGACTTGCCCCATTTGGCACTCGACTGGAAAACCCCGACTTTGTGAAATGGGCCGAGGCTTGCGGAATCGAAGGGCGCCACGTAAGTGCCGTTCATGAACTTTTGCCTGCGCTGAAAGAGGCGATGAAATCGCAAAACATGATTCTGCTCGACATTCAGTGCACTCTCCCGACACTAACGGAGAGAAAACGAGAAATCCCCTTTCAAGCCCAAGCTACAAATGTTTATAATGAAAGAAAAGTCTGAGAATCAGGCAGTCAGACAGACAACACATAAGTAAGAAGGGTAAAGGGAGCAGGGAGGAGGGCGTGTATGGAGAGCATGCGCGGTGAGATTCGGGTAGCGGACCAAGTAGTGGCAGTCATTGCTGGAGTTGTAGCGGCTGACATTTCCGGTGTCTCGGTGCGCTCCGGTGGATTTTATCAAGATTTAGCCAAAAAGTTCGGCGGCAGCGGCAAAGGCATTTATGTCGTCGTCACAGATGGTGCTGTCACCATCGAGTTGCGGGTATCGATCAAGTATGGCATGCAGATTCACGAGGTATGCCGCCAGCTTCAGGAGAAAGTAAAGGAGACGGTGGAGTCCTTGACAGGTCTGTTTGTGGAGGCGGTAAACGTACATGTGGATGGAATTGAGATGTAGCAAAGAGGACCTGCAGAGACGGCAGGTCCTTTTCCATTCGTTTCGATCAGCGGTTTGCGTACAATTGCTTTTGCCCTTGTTCTGTCAGCTTTTGCCGACTCACTTCACGGGACACGCTCAGAAGGATCCCCGTGGATACCAGGGTCATTAGCAGGGAAGATCCGCCGTAGCTGATAAAGGGCAAGGTGACGCCAGTCAGAGGGATGAAGGACGTTACGCCACCGATGTTTACAAACGCCTGTATTCCGATCATGCTGACGATTCCGATTCCGACCAGGCTGGCGAAGGTATCATGCACTTTCAGACAGATGTGGATTCCCCGCAAGATGAACAGCAGGTACACGAGCAAGAACAGGCTTGTCCCGAAAAAGCCGAGCTCTTCGGAAATGATCGCAAAAATAAAATCTGTATGCGCTTCAGGCAAATACAAATATTTCTGTATGCTTTTGCCAAATCCGGTACCGGTCAGCCCTCCGTGGGCAATGGCAATGAGCGATTGCTTGATATGGTATCCCGTACCTAGAGGGTCGCTCCAAGGATCGAGAAAAGAAGTCAGCCGGTTCCAGGCGTGGTCCTTCTTCTTGACATAAGCGAATACGGCAAGAGAAGTGACCGGAAACCCGATCATAAACAGATGGCCAATCCGCGCACCGCCGCAAATCATGACGACGATCGCCGTGCCGAGCAGGATCGCTGCCGATCCCATGTCAGGCTGTACCATGATCAGGATAAAAAATGCGCCGGTGACAACGAGCGGGGGCATAAGGCCCTTTTTCAAATCCCGGAAGCCATCGCCTTTTTTGGAGATAATCGCTGCCAAGTACAGAATCAGGCCCAATTTGGCAAACTCAGCCGGCTGCAAATTGACTGACCCGAAACTAAACCAGGACCGCGCCCCTTTCGCATCGTTACCAATACCTGGAATGATAACGAGCAGCAGCGACAGAAAACTGACAAAGACTATTAACAGAAAGTTCCGTTTGTAGAAAGAAAACGGTATGTTCATCGTGATCAGCATTCCGAATATGCCCAGAAGCAGCCACATCGCTTGCCTTTTCACGAAATACAGTTCGTCGCCGCCGCAAATTTTGCAGCCGTTGGATGTAAAGCTTGTCAGGGCATATATCGAGCTTGAGCTCAACACCATTGTGATGCCAAAACCTACCAAGAGAGCGGTTAACAACAGCAACAAAAAGTCGGGGACTCCCCGTGTTTTCATGAGAGAAACCTCCCCCTTGACGTGAAACAGAGAGGGGATGCCTCTCTGTTCTTAGGACGCAAATAGCTGGATGCAGTTGGATTAATAAGCAGAAAGCTTCTCGTTCAATACCTGCAGCTTGCGTTTTGCTGTCTGTACGACCGAATCCGGAATCGGGGAATCGTAATCCAATCCATGAGGGAACAAGTGTCTGCCCATGTAAGGGTCCTCGAGCTTCAAAACAGCGTGGCTGTCTTCCAGTTTTCCCTCGATTGCATTGGCTTCGATTCGCAGGTAGTAGTTGTTGCCTTTATCTTTCAGTTGATAATCGTATGTAGCGTGTTTGTAATCCCAAGCTCCGCGAACAAACCCCAGGTCACTCATGTAATGATCCAGATCGGCGAGCATGACTTCCTTGTTGCCGATTCCTGTGTCCTTGATAACCATTGATTTTCCTCCTACAAATGGTAAGTTATTCACTACCTTATATTAGTCTGTTTTCGGAAAGAGCGCAATGGATAAGTCGTGTCTCTGGCAGGATGCCACTTTTCCCAATTTATGGTATACTAGGTAACTACAATAGGTGAGCTCCACAAGGGTGGTCGGTTCATCCCCGTTTTGGAAAGGGGGTGATAGCATGACAGTATATGAAGCACTAAGTCTGATGGTAGCGTTCGGGACCTTAGTCTTAATGCTGTCAACCAGTAAAAAGAAGTAGACCTCCCTTGAGCCTGACAGCCGGGAGGTCGACACCGAGAAGTGAGAGCCGCCCCCCAAATGGGGAACAACTATTGTATCCATCGACCGTATGGGTGCTGGTCCACCCTGCGGTCTTTTTTTGAAAAGCTCTCGGTGTGCGATGCCTTCGCAGACACCACCCTACCATCTTACCACACCGCTTGGAGACTTTCCTAGTCGGAATTCGGGGCGGCTCGTCCAACACGCATGAAACCTTTTTTGCCCGGACAAACTACAATTGTTATCAGCAAAAAGGAGGAGAGAAAGATGGCAAAAGTGGAAAATCGGACGCTGCGTGAAATTATGACAAAAGATGTGGCAACAGTGACCCTTAAAGATAATGTCTATGAAGTGGCTTGCAAGATGCGTGACTGGAATGTCGGCGTCATCCCCGTTGTCGATGAGAAAGATGACGTGATCGGCGTGATTACAGACCGTGACATCGTAATTCGCGGCTTGGCGGAAAAACGCGAGGGCTCCGCTGCCGTTGAAAACGTAATGACCCGCGATATTATTATGGGTCAACCAGGAATGACTGTCGACGAGGCAGCCAAAATTATGGCCAAGCACCAAATCCGCCGTCTGCCTGTCGTAGAGAACGGAAAGCTGGTCGGCATCGTCGCGCTCGGAGATATGGCTGTCCGCCAAGTGCATCATGACGAAGCGTCCGAAGCCCTCTCCCAAATCTCCGAACCGCTCGGCAATGTGTGATTCCCAACAGATACACTGACGGAAATAAAGGGAAAAGAAAGAGGCTGTCACTGGCGGCAGCCTCTTTTTTTGTTCAGATAAGAACCCTTTACTCTTCCGTTGCGGAAAGGTTTACAATGAGAGGAGAAAGCATGAGAGGAAGAAGAACGTGCAGATCAAGGAAATGGCTGAACGCTTGCAAATCACAGCCCGGGCAATCCGTTTCTATGAGGAAAAAGGGCTGATTTCGCCAAAAAAGGCAGAGCATTCGGGCTACCGCTTATTTTCCGAAGAGGATGTATGGAGGCTTCAGACGATTATCACCTTGAGAGAAGTGGGCATGCCGATCGAAGACATTCGGGAACTGCTGAATCGGATTGACAAAGAAAAAGAGAGCTTGCTTCATTACTTGGAGATCCAACGTTCCTGCATGTATGACCAGTGGATCGAGCTTAGCAGAGTCATTCAAACGACCGAGCAGATGATTGGCCGTATCAAGCAACAAAAAGGAATCGATCCGGCAGCCTTGTTCGAATTGGCTGAGGGGAACAAACGGCTGCGCCAGATGAGAAACAACTGGGTGGATCGGTGGAATTTCAACCAGATTGCGGATTATTACGATATATCGGTAAACGAGAATAAACAGGGCTTTTACCCTTATGAAGACTATGAGCTTGTACTGCAGGAAGTCGTCCATGCAACTGCTCCCTGCCCGGATGAGGTTGGTTTGGACGCAGGAACAGGGACGGGCAACCTGGCAAAGCTGTTTCGGGAAAAAGGAGTACAAATGAGCGCGTTTGATCAAGCTCCCCAGATGCTCAAGCAGTGCCAAAAGAAAAACCCGGGCATGGAAACAAAGCTGGGCACTTTTTTTGCCTTTCCCTATTTTGGCGGCATGTTTGACTTCGTCGTCACCAGCTTTGCACTCCATCATTTGACTGATGATCAGAAGACGCTTGCTCTGGCTGAATGCAAGCGGGTATTGAAGCCAGGGGGGCGCCTGGTGATAGCCGACTCGATGTTTGCCGACGAGGAGCATAGAGCTTTGCACATTCGGGCGCTTCTTCAGGCCGGACGAAAGGAGGCCGTAGCAGAGATCGAGGATGAATACTACGCGGATCGCAGCAAGCTGGTGCAAAATTTGCAAGAGCTTGGTTTTAGGGTCCAGGCCCGGCAATTGACCACCTATGTCCATTTAATCGAAGCAAAGCTGATGTGAGTCGGCCTTCGCGACGCCATGCCAAGCTTCGCAATTGCAGGCCATCCTCTGCAACTTTTGGGCTCATCCCCGCTGACATCCGCCCTTTCTGCTGCATAGGCTGTAACGAGAAGGAAAGGGGGACCTCTGCTATGGGGTTGTTCGATAATTTTTTTGACCGGGATAATGATGAGCTTCTGTGGATCATCATCGTTGTAGTGGTACTGCTTTTCTTGTTTAACAGCGAACGCGACTGACAAAAAAGAATAGGTCTCGTTGCAGTTTGACGAGAAGAACAAAACGACCTTGGAGACAGGTCGTTTTTTGTTTGAAGATTTTTTGACATATGCACATATGTTCGCAATCTATGATTGACCACTCTTCGGGCTTCCGGTACGCTGGTAAGCAGCATCAGAGAAAAGGAGATGGCAAGATCATGAAACGTCTGAGCGCCTGGCTCGTTATCATGGCGTGCCTTTTGTACGCATGTGCAGCGCCAGAAGGGCCAAAGCCGAACGGCGAAATGACAACTACCGTAAAACGGGTAGTGGACGGCGATACTTTCGAAATCGCAACCGGGGAAAAGGTGCGCCTGATCGGGGTGGATACACCCGAAACGGTAAAGCCCAACCATCCCGTAGAGCCTTATGGAAAAGAAGCAAGCAACTTTACGAAAGAACTGCTTACAGGCCAAGAGGTGCGCCTTGTTTTTGACGTGGAGCCGCATGACCGATACAAACGGTTGCTCGCCTATGTCTATTTAATGGATGGCACGTTCGTCAATGAAAAATTGGTAAAAGAAGGCTATGCCAGAATTATGACGATCCCCCCGAATGTAGCCAAAGCGGACGTGTTTCTCGAAGCAGAGCGGGAAGCGCGGGAACACAATCGAGGGCTTTGGGGATTGGAACTGTCAAACGGAAAAGCGGAATCCAAAAACGGAAATGCAACATCGAAAAACGGTGCCAATTCCTCCAAGGACAAGGCTTCTGAATCGAAAGATAAGGCTTCCGATTCCAATGAAAAGACTGGACAACCCAAAAACAGTGCCGGCGAAACGAACAACCAGAATACCGAACAAGCGGAAACACCCCCTGCAGGAAAGCTGATTAAAGGAAACATCAATTCCAAAGGGGATAAAATCTATCATGTGCCTGGGTCGCGAAATTACGACCAGACCAAGGCGGAAGTCTGGTTTGCAACAGAAGAGGAAGCGCAAGCAGCGGGCTATCGTGCGCCAAAGCGCTGACCATCAGGAATACGGCAACGCAGGTTAGGGAAAAATGGGGATGATTGTCTCTGAAAGGAGTGTCCCCATGAAAAAAGAAAAATCCATGCGTCTGGTTTATCGCCTGCTGCTCCTGATTGGTGTCGTCGCCGTGATCGAGTTTGCCCTCTACGGCACGCGAGATGCGGAGACGGGAGGAGTCAAACAAGCGGCGGAACAGCCCGAGAAGGCCCCTACGCTAGAGGTGACGCACAGTCTGCAGAAAAACGACCTCCACCTGAAGATGAAGGTGACAGGCTTCACGTATTCAATCGAGAATATGGGCAAGGAAAACCGGCCTGGCGAGGGCCATATTCACATCTATCTGGATGGGAAAAAAGTCGCCAAAGCGTTTGAAGACAATTATATCGTAAAAAATATTCCCAGCGGCTCGCATGACGTCGTCGTAGAGCTGGCGCATAACAATCACGAGTCATACGGCATCAAGCAAGAGTTCCGGGTTGAGGTAAAGCCCTAGAGGAAGGCGCAAATAATCGGGCACAAAAGCAGAAAGCCGACATCCGGCACTGGCGCTGGATCGTCGGCTTTTCTATTCTCGTTATTCCTAAAAACTAGCGGAACAATACGGTTACTTGTGCTTGCTTGTCTGGGACAGAAACGACCAAGGTCGGATAGCTGATGACCTGCGTCGCCATGGAACCGGCAGCAGGCTTTTGCTCGCGGACATGGATGACATACCCGTGTGTCCCTTTGCGTTCCACCTTGTCAGCAACCAATCGGTACCCGCCTGTAGGACGTTTTCCGGCACCGATGACGACATACGTTTTTTGATCGGCGCGGACGACAGAGTGACCGCCGTTTTTCCGAACCGAACGAAGCGCATCCTGTACCGCTGGCGGATACGGGGCCGATACGCTTTGCAATTCATCTGCGCCTACCACAGCAGCTTGTGTTGGGGTAGGATGATCTATATGGAACGGTTGGCCTGTCAATGACAAAGATGCAGCCAAAAGTAAACTGTACCATGCGTGTAACACAGGCATCCCTCCTAGATGTAGTTTTATCAATTGAGCAAACGAGGTGAACGGCGTGCGCATCCTGCAGGGTGTCGAGTTTCTTTCACAAACAACCCAAGAGCATATGCTAGAAGAGCATGCCAAACGTTTCGGCATCAAGGACGGTCGGACATTGACTGACCTGTTGACCGATCCGCTCTTTATCGATACATACTGGAAACAAGCCGACGATAGCGAAAAAAAGGTAATCCGTCTTTTTGTCACTACTGCGGCAAGAGGATTTTTGCGTAAAAAAGACTGGGAAAAGATCGTTTTGCACCAGGGGCGAATACTGTCGGTCGGGTTAAATAAGCTTCGCCGACTCGGATTCATTCTCACCGTCCGAAAAATGTGGGGTGAGATCGGCTACATGATGCCGAAGGAAGTGAGAGAAAGGCTTACCCTTTGTCTCATCACCGAACGTCATTGTACGCCTGCTCCTGCAAAGACGCTCCCTTATTATATAACGGCAGGCAGGGGGATACATCTGGATCTTTTTGGCGTCCTCTCCTTTTTACGGGAAACGGATGTTCCTCTGACCGTGAAGGGCAGTATTCACCGGCGAATTCTCCAGAAAATGACGCCGCTGCTTACACTTTCCGATGAACATGTCGAGGGATGGGCAAGCTATTCGATCCCCGAATCAAAGGAAGGTGAAATGGCGCTTGCGGTCGTGATCGACTTGGCGATCCGGCTTGGATTGATTCGCGCCCGGGGAGGTCAGCTTGTCCTGGAGAAGCAAAGCGTTGCCAAGTGGCTGGAAAAAGGCCAGGAGGCAAGGTGGAACGAGCTTTTTCAACTGATTGCGGAGGAGTATTTGCCGCATGACAGCTGGTGGGATGGACTGCTTGTACTGATGATGGAGAGTAAATCCGACGAATGGCATAGTATAAATGATCAGATCAAGACATTGGCTGACACAGGCTTCCGCGTTCCGGATGATGCTGCCAGTTTGGCAGTAACCAGATGGCTCCACCTGCTGCTCGGTTTCGGTTGGCTGCATATGGGAACGACAGCCGAGGGAGAGGTGTACTGGCGTTGGAACAGCCTGCCTCGCCTGGCGATTGAGGAGCGCTGGTTTATCGATCCTGCAGGAGTCTTGACGATACCGCCGCTCGTTCCGCTGAAAGCTGTGTGGGAGGTCAGCAGGTTTTGCCCGCTGGTCTTCACCGGGGATTTGATTCAAGGCGAGCTGCAGGCAAAGCCGCTGCAGTCCTATCTGGCGGCTGGGGGAAAAGAAGAAGATGCCATGGACATCCTGCAGCAGTATTGCGCTCATCCACTGCCTGAATCGATCGGGCAGATGATCCGGCAGTGGGGAAGGGAGGCCCGTCAGATTCAGTTCGAACCGATGGTCAGGGTCCGTACTGCACATCCCGGGATTTTGGAGGAGCTGAAGACCCTTGAACAGTTTCGTCCTTTCCTCGGATTCCCAATTTCCTCGACCGATTTTCTGATCGCACCGGAGCAGGAAAAGGAAGTAACCGCGCTGTTGCGAAAATACGGATACACTCCGTATATGCCCAAAAAATCTACAGAAGATCAGGCTGCTCGCAGTCATGCCGCGGAAGGGGGGCCTGACGGGCTATTCACGATCCCCCGCCCTTGGGATGGGTTTGCTGTTGAAAATACCTTCCCGGATAGCCTGGAGGGCATGCATCAGCTTTCTTCGTTGCCGAAGATGTGGACCCAGCATTTTCAATCATACCACCCGCAGACGATGCGCACGCTGCTGCAGCGGGCATCCGAGCTGGGATTGGAGATCGAAGCGGAGATGCAGGACAAAAAGGTAAGGGCGGGAATTCCGCGCTAAGTATCGATTGAAATGGGTTATTGGTATGTTTTTCTGGAAGTGGGAAACAAAAAACAAAGATGCCGTCTGGACGACATTCATCGGGTGCGCATTGTACTGCCCGAATATCTGTACTAGCCCGCTTGCTTCGTGGTACAATAAGAGGCGACTTACGTATAAACAAAGGAGGTCTCGATGATGGAAGCGTTGAAAACAGTGGATATGACTGAGCTCATTATCCATTCGCATGAGCTGTCGACGATGATCAACCAGTCCCGCGAGGTCTCAGAATATATCCTTGCCAAACAGGCCATGGAGGCAGACGAGGAAGCGCAAAGGCTGCTCGCCCTGTTTGAGCGGAAAAAAGACCAGTACGAGGATGTGCAGCGGTTCGGGAAATATCATCCCGATTACGATCAAATATCGAAAGAAATCCGGCAGTTGAAGCGTTCGATCGAAATGCTGGATTCTGTCCAGGCATTCAAACGAGCAGAGGACAGCCTTGACCAGCTTTTGTACGAGGTCAGCCGAACCATCGCGGATTCCGTGTCGAGCTCGATTAAAGTGCCCAGCAATAATCCGTTTCTGGAAGCGAAGAGCAGCGGTTGCGGCGGCGGCGGAAGCTGCGGCTGCAGCATCAAGAAACATTCATGACCATTTAGAGCGCAAGAGGTAGCAATCGTCACACAAATTTCCGCAGCAAAATTTCTTGTCCTCGGGAATGAGAAAACGAAATCGGAAGACCCGCTCCATACCCGCCGTCCGGACATACGTACATTCTGGGTGTATGATTGTCCCGGATGCAATTCGCTCCCCCGCCTCCGTCAAATAATCGCCAAGCTGCGGAGGAGGGAGCGGACTGGTTACATACAAAAAGCGGTTGCCGGCGTATTCGCGAAAGTAGGCATGAAGGACGACACCCTCATCTCGAAGCAAGCAAACAAGTTGAGCATAAAGCTGATCGATAAGCATGTGATGATCTACCTCCGTTTTCATGGAGCCGATACATCCTATTCTACCTTGCAAGGAAAGGAGCACGACGACCGTTATGAGAGAAAGACGTCTGGGAGTTGCGGTATGGGTAAAAAACCCGCGTGCTGCCAAGAATTTACGCAAATTTGGAACCATTCATTACATCTCCAAGCGGTTAAATTACGTCTCGATGTATGTGGATGCCGACCAAATCGACGACATCATCCGCACGATGGAACGGCTTCATTTTGTGACGAAGATCGAGCGTTCCCATCGTCACGAGATTCCGATTGAATACAACAATGCCAAGCCAGACAAGGCGAAGGAATACGATTATAAGCAAGAGAAGCATCAGTTGATGGCCCTGGCCGATACCCTTCTGGGGGAAGACAGTTTGCAGCCGGCAGGAGCCTCGACAGAATCAGTGCACTAAGCTGCCACATTTCGGCAGCTTTTTTGCTTTTGCTGGACCCCCGTACGTGATATGCTAAACAATAGATACAACCCTGTAATGATGCGAATGTTTGCGCTTTCATTGGCATCAAATAGAGAGAAAAGGGAAGGGCGGGTGCGTGATGATACGTTTGGATATTAACTGCGACCTGGCAGAAGGATACGGTCGGGGACGCCAAGCTGAAGATTTGGGGATCATGAAGTGGATAACGTCCGTGAACATTGCATGCGGACTTCATGCCGGAGATCCTCATATTATTGCCAGGACCGTAGAGGCGGCGATTCGGAACGGAGTCAAGATCGGTGCCCATCCAGGCTATCCGGATGTTCAGGGCTTTGGCCGCCGTTCGATGAATCTGTCTGTACGAGAAGTATACGAGCTGGTTCTGTATCAAGTGTCTGCTCTCGACGGAGTCAGCCGCGCGCTTGGCGGGGAGCTTCACCACGTAAAACTTCACGGGGCGCTCTACAACGAAGCGGCGGAAAGCCCGGAGCTGGCCGAGGCGGTGGCTCGTGCTGTTTCTGATATTAATGAAGAACTGATTTTGTACGCCTTGTCGGGAAGTGCTCTGGTCGAAGCTGGTCTGGAATACGGCCTCCAGGTGGCAGAAGAAGTATTTGCTGATCGAGCGTATTTGCCAAATGGACGACTGGCGCCGCGTGAATTGGAAGGCAGTGTGCTGATCAGCAAAGAAGAGCAGATGGAGCAGACCAGGCAACTGGTTCTGAATCAAAAGGTGCAGACGGTCGATGGAACGAGCATCGCATTGGCCGCGGATACGCTGTGTGTGCACTGCGAGAGTCCGGACGTGCTCCAATTTTTGATCGAACTGCATCGTTGGGCTAAACAAAACGATGTGAAGCTGGAAGCGATCACCCCACGCTAACATAAAGAAGCTCAGAATTGGAAAAAGCAAAGCCATGCCTGCTCTGTGCCGTCTTAGGACGGCTGGGGCTGGCATGGCTTTTTTAATCGAGGCTCCAGTGGCCGTCTCTATTGGTCAGGATGAGATCACCCAGCCGTTCCGCTTCGTCCCGGTCGTGGGTCACCAAAAGAAAGGGGATGCGCCACTTCTCGTGAATGCGCAGCAATTCAGCCTGACACTGGCGTCTCGTATCCGCGTCCAGGGCTGATAGCGGCTCATCCAACAACAAAATATCGGGCTTGGTCGCGAGCGCTCTGACCAAGGCCACTCTTTGCTTCTGTCCGCCCGACAATTGATGGGGATATTTTTGCAGGAGATGGTCAATCCCTACCGACTGCAGCAGCTCCTCTACTTGCCCCTGAGCATCCCGCTGCATGCCGTAGCGGATATTTTTTTCCACCGTCATATGCGGAAAGAGGGCGTAATCCTGAAACAGGTAGCCGACATTCCGCTTCTGTACAGGCAGCTTGATGCTGTCTTTGTGATCGAAAAAAAGACGGTCAGCCAGCCGGATCGTTCCATACTCGGGGTGAGCAAGCCCGGCTATGCAATTCAATATCGTTGTTTTTCCCGAGCCCGACGGTCCGAACAAGACGAGAATCTCATCCTTTACCGCAAACCGGGCGGACAACTGAAATTCCGGCAGACTTTTTTGAAAGTCGACTTGCAGCATGTTCCATCCCTCTCTCCTCACTTCGTGTTGGCAAAACGGCGCATGCTTCGGCGGCTCCACCAATTCAGCCAGACGGTTGTCCCCATACCAAGCGCGACGATGACGATCACCCAGAACATGGCCTTGTCCATCTGTCCGGCTTCAACCGCAAAGTAAATCGCTACCGGGATCGTGTCTGTTTTTCCCGGGATGTAGCCGGCCAGCATCAGCGTCGCTCCGAATTCACCCAAGCCTCTGGCAAAAGAAAGGACAAGCCCCGCCAGCAGACCGGGCCAGGCGAGGGGGAAGGAGATGGTCCAAAAGACGCGCCATTCCGAGGAGCCCATCGTCCGTGCTGCATCCTCAAACCGGCGATCAATTCCTGTAAAGGCAGCCTGGGCACTCTGATACATCAACGGAAACGAAACGACAATAGATGCGATCACAGCTCCGGTGAGGGTAAACACAATCTGTATCCCGAACATGTCGTAGAGCAGCTGGCCGAGAAAGCCGTTTTTTCCAAAAGCGAGCAAGAGTCCAAAACCGACAACGGTCGGCGGGAGGACGATCGGCAGCAAAATGAGCGATTCCAGAAAATGTTTTCCCCAGAACTCCTTTTGCGTCAGAAGCCGTGCCATCAACAAACCAACAACAAACACAACAGAAGTGGAGATGGCGGCCACTTTTAGGGAGAGAAGCAAGGGTGTCAGATTGGAATCCACGTACCGTCCATCTCCTTTAGCTGAATCCGCATGATCTATTATTGAAACCCGTATTTCTGCAAAATCTCTTTTCCTTTTTCACTGCTCAGGTAAGCGATGAATGCTTTGGCAAGATCAGCATGCTCCGTAGAGGAAGTGATTGCACCCGGGTAGACAATCGGCTTGTGCCATTCCTCATTTGCTTTGGCCGCAACCTTGACTTTTTCCGAGATGGCGGCGTCGCTGGCATACACGATACCGGCTTCGGCGTTCCCCGACTCGACGAAGGTCAGCACCTGGCGGACGTCGCTTCCGAATACGAGCCGGTCTGCAAGAGGCTCCCAGAGCTTCAGATGCTCCAGCGCTTCCTTTGCATAGCGTCCGGCTGGTACGCTATCCGGCTGTCCGACTGCCAGATGTTTGATCTCGTCCTTGGTCAGGTCCTCGAAGGAGCCCACAGAAAGCGTACTTTCTTTTCCAACCACGAGAACCAACGCATTTTTGGCGAAATCGGTGCGGCTGTCTTTCTGTATCAATTGTTTCTCTTCCAGCTTGTCCATGTCCTTCTTGCTGGCGGAAAGAAAGACATCGGTCGGGGCTCCTTGTTCGATCTGGGTAGCCAGCTTGCCAGAGCTGCCCAGCACGTATGTAAGGGTTACACCGGGATGCTCCTGCTCAAACAGCGGCTTGATCTCGTTTAAGGCGTCCGTCAAGCTAGCGGCTGCAGAGACCATCAACTCGATTTGGAGCGGTTTTTCTGCCGACTGGGAAGCGGTATCCGGCTGTTGACTTTGCGGCTGAGCGGTCTGTGTCGAACAGCCGGCCGCCATAAGCAAGAGAATAGCAAATAGCAGAGTCGAGAGATATTTCCTAAATTGCGGGTACATAAAAGAACCTCCAATTCATATTTGGTTATAATTAAATATAACTAGTTATAACTAGATTATATGGAATTGAACTGGATAATCAATTGCGAATTTCAAAAAGTTAAAGGAAAATAGAAAGAACGACGATAGGAATAAGAGGGAGTTCGAGCGATGAAATACGGGAGGCAAGCATGACTCACGATAATTCATATACGACAGAAGAAATAGCCAAGCTGCTGCGGATATCCAAATTGACCGTCTATGATTTGATCAAAAAAGGAGAGCTTCCGGCCTACCGGGTAGGCAGACAAATGCGCGTGGACGCGTCTGATCTGGAAGCCTACAAGCAACGGGCCAAAGGGGAATACCGGAGTGTACATCCATACCCGCACCAGTCGGCAAGCACTCCGGCAGGCACGACCTCCCACGTTCCGACTCAGCACGGGCAGGCGACACGTTCTGTCATTATCAGCGGGCAGGACGTCAGTCTGGACATGCTGGCCAATCATTTGGAAAGGAATGGAGACAGCATTAGGCCGCTCCGCTCCTACGTGGGAAGCATCAACAGCTTGTGGGCCATGTACAGAGGAGAGGCGGACATCGTCAGCACCCACCTGTTCGATGGAGACACGGGAGAATACAACATCCCGTATGTACGGAGAATGCTGATCGGTCACAGGTACCTCGTTATCAATTTGCTTTCGCGCTGGGCCGGTTTTTACGTCCAGCCAGGCAACCCGAAAAAGCTGTCTGTCTGGGAGGATTTCCGCCGAGCCGGGGTTCGCATGGTCAATCGGGAGAAGGGCTCGGGGATTCGGACCTTGATCGAAGAACAATTCCGTCTCCACGGCATCGCCGGTCATGAGGCAGCAGGGTATGAACGGGAGGAAGGGAATCATCTTGCTGTTGCCGGGGCTGTCGCAAGGGGAGAAGCGGACATTGGCGTTGGCATTGAAAAAGCCGGGCAGCTCGTCGGGGTCGATTTTTTGCCTGTCATTCAGGAACGATATGATCTGGTCATGCTAAAGACAGATGAAAACAAAGCGCTGATTCGACAGGTGCGTGAAACCCTGCTCTCCGAAGAATTTCAAAATGAATTGGCTGCGATTGGAGGCTATGATCTGGCTTCCACCGGAAAGATTATGTACGAGACTTGGTGAGAAGCGGGCGCGCTAGCTGGAATCGATTGTCTACGATTTCTGCACAGTTCTGCAAATTTCTACTCAGTTGAATTGTTATTTGATACAATAGCAGGATAAAAATAGACGCTTGTCGCTCAAAAGTTGGGGGCTGGCATGAAACCTTTGCATAAAACAAGCTTGTTGATTTGTTTAGCCATATTGATCCCGTTTGCCTCGGCAGCAGTGGTTCTCAATTGGCAGACGATTGCCACCTGGATCTCCGCTCTGGAAAAACCGGAGGTAAGGCCGGAGACCGGTGTAGACCCGTTTTCCTATGATCCTCCGATTCCGTCACTCGTGAAGGATTTGAAGCCTCATTACCGGATACGAGCCGAGCTTCATACATCGGAAGCGAAAATCAAGGGGACCGTTACTCTTGATTTTGACAACCCGGGAACGAAGGATCTCCGATTATTCATCTACGATTATAAGTGGAGCCCGATGTCGATAACCTCGATTCGATACAAGGACAAGTCCTTGCCATTTAACAGGCGCCAGGCGGTTGTCCAATTCGCAAATCCGCTGGGGCAGGAGAAGAGAGGCACGCTCACCATCCAGTTTGAAAACTCTGTTCCGCGCCGCGGTACAAGATTTGGGGTAAAGGACGACATTTGGACGCTGACCACCTGGTATCCGATGCTGGGTGCTCAGAATCAAAGCGGGCAGTGGTACGAGCCTCCGCAGCGTATCGACTTCGGAGATCCGTTTGTCTATCATTACGGCGATTACGACATTTCATTCATATCTCCGCAAGGCTACAAGTGGGTAAGCACGGTCGGGATCGGCGAATCCAAGCCGCTGGAAGGAAACAGGCAGGAAGTGCATTACAACGGGAAAAAGCTGCTTAACTTTGCCTTGGTAGGCAGCCCGCTGTACCAGATCGAGACAGTCACGTTTGCGCCGAATCTCACCGTCGATATTGCCTCGATCGACAAACGCAACATCGCTCGGATCAAGAATATCGCGGAAACGGTCATTCCGACCTATACGGAATGGTACGGTCCGCTGCCGTACCAGCGCGTCTCGATCGCCGAGACGAGTACGGGAACGACCTACGCCATGGAATACGCCAACATGGCAATCTTTAAAAGGGACCTGCAAAGAAACAGCTTGATCGAGCACTGGCTGCCCCATGAGATTGCCCATCTCTGGTGGTACAACAGTGTAGCAACATTGGAGGCCCGCTACGGCTGGCTTGACGAAGGACTCGTCGAACGCAGTGTTGTCCACTATCAGCAGGCGCGGTACGGCGATTCGCAAGCGGAATCCTTGCTTGCTGATTACAGAAAAGACGTCGAGAGGCTCTCGCAGCGCTTTCCATACGGCAAGCTGGGGAAAGAGCTTCATCAATTTACGACTCAGGACGAATTTCATTGGACCTGGTATTCCAGAGGAGCGCTCCTGTATGAAAACCTTCGTCAGCAAGTGGGGGATGACGCGTACAAACGCTTCTTGCAGCGGGTACAGCGCTCCTATCACGGCAGCGTGATCGGTCCTGAGCATCTGGATCAGGCTTTGGGACAGGTTCTGCAAGGGGAAGCCCGCTATTTCGTTCCCAATATTGAAAAGCACAACAACGAGCCGTTTGCGCCCGTAACCTTGGTTCCTTATGTGACCACGGTCGTAAATGGCGTGAGCTTCTACCCGCAGGTCCCCTCGCGCATAACGGACCAAACTGCGTACTTGCCGCTCCGCGATGTTGCCGAAGAGCTCGGTTACAAAGTCAACTGGTCGGAGGAAAAGGCAGCGATTGAAGTAAAGGGGTACGGACGAACCATCTGGATCAAGGAAAAAAGTACATACGCCGAGCTGGACGGAAGAAAAGTGGAGTTCGGGAAACGGATGATCGAAATCGAAGGACGAACATTGGCGCCGCTTGCCTTTTTTGATCAGGTACTGGGCAGCGAAGCCGAATTGGACGAAAAGTCCAGGACGGTAAAATTGCGGTTTCCATCCGGAAAAACAGGTGGAGGGAGGTAGGCCATGCGAAACAATCTGATTCTTGTCGGTTTTATGGGGACGGGCAAGACGACTGTAGGAGCCGCTCTGTCGGAGGAGCTGGGCATGATTCATCGGGATCTGGACGAGGCGATTGTAGAGCGCGCGGGTTGTACGATTCCGCAGCTCTTTGAACAAAAGGGAGAGGCATTTTTTCGCGACATGGAGGCGGCTGTGCTCGCCGATCTCCTGAAGCAGCATGGTTTGGTGCTGACGACCGGAGGAGGGGCCGTTCTGCGGGCGGAAAATGTGCAGCGAATGCTCGAGGGAGGGCTGGTCGTCGCCCTGTCCGCGACAGAAGAAGAGCTGGTGCGGAGACTGGAGCGGGATCAAAACCGACCGCTTTTGGCCGGGGGAGTAGCACAGCGGGTAAAAGCATTGCTTGAGCAGCGCAAGGACTCATACACATTCGCACCGGTTCAGATCGATACGACTGGAAAAGAGGTAGCTGAGATTGTAGCTGAAATCCGCCTGGCGATGGTTGAAAAGGGTCTCATCGGGAAAGACTAGGGAAAGGAAGCGCTCTTCTGTTAGTACGGGGCGATCCGCGCGTACGAAGGAGGCACGTGCGATGTCGTTTCAAGAATACCTGAAATTTTTGACCCGCCTGTTTGTCCAGTACGTGGAAACGCCGAAAACGGAGCGGAAGATGAAAAAGGCTCCGCGCGAGTCTTGGTCTGCCCGCTGGTTTGGGGCGATTCCGATGTCCATCAAGCTTCTGTGGCGCAAGTAACCATCCAAACGGAGGTAGCAAAATGGCGAGAGTTGCTGTGGAAGGTTCCCTTACCCAAATTTCCAAGATGCTTCGTGACAATGGGTATCAGGTCGTCGAACTGGGTAACTGGCAAAATACAGTGGATGCCGTCGTCATTACAGGTCAGGATGTCAATGTGCTGAATGACCAGAGCAAGACGATTACTGGCGCCCCTGTGATCAATGCGTCGGGCATGACCCCGCAGGAAGTATTTCATGCGGTACACGTCAGATTGTCTCCTACCGAACATCACTGATGATCGGGGCGGGTCTGCGATTTTTCCAAACAGGCCTCCTCGGGAAAAATGTTGAAAGCTCTCTGCGAATGATTCGACAGAGAGCTTTTTCGTTTGCAGACATTTACTTTTGAATATGAAATTTTCCCACCTTGCTCGCATAGGCGTATGGGAGAAAACGCAATCCCTCGTCCCAGACGCCGATGTACGGTTTTTGCCCATTCCACACATGCAAAGACCCGACAGAGAAAGGGGAGAGCACCTCGGAGTGGTACAAGCTGACTGCCAACGTAATGTCCTTCGCGTTCTTTTGCCACAAATCTTCCCATGTTACGGTCTTGCCGGGAGTGGGAGCATAGACAAGGGGAGTAAACCAGCTGATATTGTCAAACGGATTCACTGCTTCAGCGTGAATGACACGGGTAGCCACGAGTTTCTGTCCAGGAGCAGCCAAATCCTGCTCCTGCAAGCTTTGAATGACGGATTCCTCAGTACGAGTCGTGCTTAGATACCGCTCACCCGTCTTGGCATCGACAACTTGCTTTTCTTTTGGCAGCGAGACCAGCCAGTGCGAGGCAAAGCCGTCGTACACCGGCTCGGCGGCAACTTCACGCGGGGCAAATGTATCGTCGAATAAAATGTACTCGCCTAGCCCGTACTCGAGCAGGACGAACGTTGGATTGCCTTCCGTCGAAGGAACTTCTCCCACGACCATGTACCCCACCTGCTTGCTGCCTTGCGTCAAGCTGACCAGCCACTGATGTTGATTGGCACCGAGCGTTTGGACGTCGATGCGGGCATTCCTCCAGTCGGCAAACTGGGGATCTTGTCCGACTATGCTATTTTTCCATTCTCCGATTTGTGTTTGAAAACGTTGATCCCATTGCCCTTCTTCCGCCAAGACGGTTGTCTGTCCGGGCAAGCAAAGGGCCAGTGCGACAAGCAATGCGCACAGAGAGCGGGAAACGGAGGTTTTTCCAGTCACAGTCAAGCACCACCTTTGGAAAGGCTTTCTATGGTACCTATTGTAACCAGAATGGGCGAAAAGATTTGTTGGTTATTGTCTCTTGCCGTTCGTATTTTCTCGCTGTCCTTTTACATTTTTCGCCCGTTGCCGTGCGGAGGGGCTGAGGGCGGAGCGGATTGCAGATAAAAAAGGCCGCCATTGATGAACTGAACCGATATTCTCGGCTCGTATTGCCAGCGCATCTCTTCCATGCGACGCCGCTTTTCCTCCTCGGGTGTACTGGCCACCCATTCGGTCTGGTCGATCTTCTCGCGGGGCGTCTCTTGAAAGCTGTTGGCCCGCAAAAAGTCGAGAATTCTTCCGCCTGCCGAGCGATGCTCCTCCAATGACGGGCTGACCGCTTGAATCGCAGTCGTTTGGCGTTCGGTTTCCTGTTCCAGGAGAAGGTTCAGGGAGCCATTTGGCTCGGCTGCAGCACTCTCAACATTGTCTGCTGCGCTGCTTGCTGAACCTGTTGATTTCCCGGAGTGCCCGTCTTGCAGCTCGTCCCCGCCCTTATCAGCTTCGTTGGCAGCCTCATTCCCATCATCAGCCGTTCGGCGTTGCCTCTCCTCCAGCTCCCGGTAATACGCCTCCAGGATTTGCAGCTCTTCTTCCAGTCGCTGTTTCGCTGCTGCCGCCCATGTCTGGTCTTCCTGAGCCAGAATGCGGCGGATCTCTGCTTCCATCATCGCAAACGCCTGGCTGATCGTAATGCGGCGGTCAAGCGTATAGTGATAATCCGGGATGGAGGGGGCAAGTTGACGCTGCAGCAGGAACGGATAAAAGTCCCGTACGATGTGCGGCTGGTGTAAATTCACCCCGAAATGCAGGATGAGATCACGCTTTTTGTCGCAAATAAATGAGACCTTCCAATTCACCCCAAGCCAGGGGACCAGCGGCACCGATTGGCGGGAAGAGGCTTGAGCGCGGGTTTGCGGCAGCGTTTCGTACATGCAGACAAAGCTGCCGTGTTTGCGCGTCGACTGAAAAATCTGCTGCAGACGAGCTGCGCCCAAATGCAAATGCTCCGCCCGCCTGTCGTCCGGCATGCGGTCTGGATCGAAGCAAAAAGTCAGCACCAGCGGCTGGTAGGGCAGGTTCATCTTTTCGACCCAGCTCCAGTAGAAAGGGCGGTTTCCGATATCCTTGTCTACCTCGACCGGCAGTTTGACAGTCAGAAAATCTGGATGTGTCTCCATGATGTGTGAAGAAAAGGCGGACAAGTACTGCTCCACATACTTGCGGACTCGCTGCTGGTTCATCGTTCTATCCCTCCCGAGACTGCAGGTTGCAAGATGAGCTTACTGTTCGGCTGTTTCCGGCAGCGGCTCCTTGGTTTTCCTGGCCAACCGCATGGCACGGATGGCTTGGCCCATGTTGTCCAGCTTGAGAGCCATCTCTTTCTCCGACGAAGAGTCCATGATGATGCTGATCAGATTTTCCTCCAGGGATTGCTTGAGGTTCAGCCGTTCGACGATGTCATCGAGCTCGCCGATCACCATTTCAAACAGGTCGATTTTTTCATAGAGGAGCTGGAGGATATGCTCTTCGATGGTGCCTACTGTAGACAAATTGTAGATGTGTACGTCCCGCTGCTGGCCCAAGCGATGGACCCGGCCGATCCGCTGCTCGACCCGCATCGGATTCCAGGGCATGTCATAATTGATGACCTGATTGCAGAACTGCAGGTTGATCCCCTCGCCGCCGGCTTCCGTGGCGATCAATACCTGTGCGCGATTTTGAAACAGCTCGGTCATCCAGTCCTTTTTGCTCCGTTTGAATCCTCCGCGAAACGGAACAGAGGTGATGCCGTGATCGTGCAAGTATTTTTGCAAGTAGTTTTGCGTGGCCCGGTACTCGGTAAAGATGATGACCTTGTCGTTGATTTGCTGAATGAGCTCGACTGCCTTGGCAGCTTTGGAATGTGACTCGATTTTCTTGATCATCTCGACGAGCTCCATGATTTCCGCGCGGACAGGGGAGTCTTCTGCTGCCCGTTGATGCATGTTGTAGAGCGTGAGAAAGGCGGCTTCCCGGCTGGAGCAAACCTCGCGCTGCAGCGTGATCAACGCAAGCGAGTTATAGCCGCCCGATCCGGTGTGATACTGTTCTTTGACGAAGCGCGTTACGCCCTGATACAACGCGGCTTCCTCGGGGGAAAGCTCGATCGGAATGGACTGGACGCGTCTGCTGGTGAAATGCACGCCTCCGTCGCTGCGTCTGTTCCGGATCATCACTTTGTCCAGTTCGGTCTTGAGCTGCTCATTGTTTTTTGCCTGCCGCTTGCCTTCCACATAGGTTGTGGAGAAGCTGGACGTGTGTCCGAGATGGCCGGGCTTTAAGAGGTTGATCAGATTGTAGAGCTCATCCATCTCGTTCTGGATCGGAGTAGCGGTCAGCAGCAGGCAGTATTTTTTGCGAATCTCCTTGACGAACTGGTAGTTGCGCGTTTTTTTGTTTTTCAGCTTATGGGCTTCGTCAATGATCAGCATGTCGTAATCGATGTCCAGGACGTGACGGCGGTGGGGATCGCGTTTGGCTGTATCGATCGAGGCAACCACGACGTCGTATTGCCGCCACATATACTCCTTCTTTTGGGCGACAGCGGGTATGCCGAATTTTTGATTCAATTCTTTCGTCCACTGGATTACGAGCGATGCCGGCACGAGGATAAGTATTTTTTTCGCCAGCCCGCGGATCATGTACTCTTTCATGATCAGCCCGGCTTCGATTGTTTTGCCCAGGCCCACCTCGTCAGCGAGAATGGCCCTGCCGCGCATTTCGTTCAAAACGCGCTCCGCCGTCTGCAGCTGATGGGGAAACGGTTGGAGCGTAGGCAGGTATTGCAAGCACTGAAGCTGGTCAAACTCGCGGATAGCCATCGCCTCTTCGGCTTCCAAAGTAAGCTGGAACAGCTCCCATTTGTCCCAGGGGCCGTCCTGCTTCATTCGTTCATTTAGCAAATCCATCCAATCGGTATCGAAGGAAACGGGAACGTTCGGCATATGACTACCTCCGCTTTGGGGTTTTGTCATGAAAATGCTATATCGTAAATCAAAGGTGAACGTTATTCTTTTTGATCAAAAAATTTGTTAGTGATTTTCCAAGTTAATTCGCAATTTGCATATTTTCAAGAATGCGCTCACGTGGTAGGATAAAGAAGGAGTTCATTCAACTAGTATGGAATGTATTTGGAACATTTATGTATCACCCAGTATCCACCGCGAATGAAAGTAGCAGGGAGAGACTGCTTGTAAGGCAGCGCCGAAGGAGCAAGCCGGGTATGGTGAATCTCTCAGGCAAAAGTACCTCTACTGGACGCATCTCTGGAGAGAGCTTCTTCGGGAGCCACCAAAGGGGAAACTTGCAAGCGATGCCAAAGGAACGGCTCGCATCAAGCGAGGCAACTCTCAGGTACCAAGGACAGAGGAGGAGAAATGGGCGCCTTATTTGGCGTATTCATTTCTCTTGTTCTGTCCTTTTTTGCATGAAAAAAACAGGAGGTGCCCGAAATGACGACACTGAAACGCACGCCGCTGTTCCCTGTCTATGAAAAATACGGGGCCAAAACGATTGATTTCGGCGGATGGGATTTGCCCGTGCAATTTTCCAGTATCACGCAGGAGCATGAAGCAGTGCGGACGAAAGCAGGCTTGTTTGACGTCTCTCATATGGGAGAGGTTGAGGTAAAAGGGGAGGGAGCCTATCTCTACCTGCAACGCCTTACAACCAACGATCTTTCCAAGCTGGAAGCAGGGCAAGCGCAATACAGCGTGTTCTGCTATCCGGACGGGGGCACGGTGGACGACCTTCTTGTCTACAAATACGCCGACGATCACTACCTCTTGGTGATTAACGCGGGAAATATCGACAAGGACTACGCATGGATGCAGCAGCATCTGAGCGAGGGTGTACAGATCGAGAATATCTCACCGCAAACAGCACAGCTGGCGATCCAGGGGCCGCTTGCCGAATCGATCCTGCAAAAGCTGACCGACACGAACCTGACGGAAATCGGTGTTTTCCGTTTCAAGCGGAATGTCGTGATCGACGGCATTGCGACTCTCGTTTCGCGCACCGGCTATACCGGAGAAGACGGATTTGAGATCTACCTGGACAGCGACAAAGCGATTCAGCTATGGGACCGCCTCCTCGAGGTCGGCAAGCCGGAAGGGCTGGTACCATGCGGCCTCGGCGCCAGGGACACGCTTCGTTTTGAAGCGAAGCTGCCGCTCTACGGTCAAGAGCTCGGCAAAGACATCTCGCCGATCGAAGCGGGTATCGGCTTTGCAGTAAAGGTAGACAAAGAAGTGCCGTTCATCGGACAGGAAGCCCTCAAGGCGCAAAAGGAAAACGGCGCTCCCCGCAAGCTCGTTGGGATTGAAATGATCGACCGCGGCATCCCGCGTACGCATTACCCTGTTTTTGTCGGGGAAGAGCAGATCGGCGAGGTTACGACGGGCACTCAGTCTCCGACGTTGAAAAAGAATGTGGGACTCGCGCTGATCAAATCCGAGTATGCAGCTGTAGGCACCGAACTGGAAGTAGAAATTCGCGGCAAGCGGCTGAAGGCTGTCGTGGCAGCCACACCGTTCTACAAACGTCCCAAAAAGTAAACCAACCAATCCAAGATCCGATAAACAAGGAGGACAACGTTCGTGAAATACCGTTACCTGCCTCAAACCGATCAGGATAAACGCGAGATGTTGGACACCCTGGGCATTTCCCGGGTGGAAGAGCTGTTCGCGGATATTCCGGAAGAAGTTCGTTTCAAAGGTTCCCTGCAAATTCCCGAGGCTCTGTCCGAACCGGAGCTGGTCAAATATTTTTCCGGTCTTGCTAATAAAAACGCCAACTTCAGTACGCATGCAAACTTCCTGGGAGCGGGTGTGTACCAGCATCATATCCCGAGTGTCGTCAACCACATGCTGCTGCGGGGCGAATTTTTTACCGCATACACCCCGTATCAGCCGGAAATCAGCCAAGGGGAGCTGCAGGCTATTTTTGAGTTTCAGACGATGGTATGTGAAATGACGGGCATGGAAGTGGCCAACTCCTCGATGTACGACGGCGCTACTTCTTTGGCAGAGGCAGCAATGATGGCGGCAGGCCACACGAACAAGAGCAAGGTCGTGGTTTCCCGTTCCGTCCATCCGGAAGCGCGGAGCGTGCTGAAAACATACGCGTACGGCCAAGGCGTAGAGGTCGTGGAAGCAGACCTGAAGGACAATGGAACCGACACGGCAGCACTGGACGCGCTTGTTGACGACCAGACGGCAGCTGTCATCGTTCAATACCCGAACTTTTTCGGTCAAGTAGAAGACCTGTCCTCCATTGAGCCGATTGCACATGGAAAAGGAGCGCTTCTGATCGTTTCCTCCAATCCGCTCTCGCTCGGCGTGCTGGAAGCGCCGGGACGTTTGGGCGCAGACATCGTTGTTGGCGATATGCAGCCATTCGGAATTTTCGCTTCATTCGGTGGACCGCACTGTGGGTATTTGGCCACCACCTCCAAGCTGATGCGCAAAATGCCCGGCCGGATCGTCGGACAGACGAAAGACGAAAACGGCAAGCGCGGATTCGTTTTGACCCTGCAAGCGCGCGAGCAGCACATTCGCCGCGAAAAAGCGACATCCAACATCTGTTCCAACCAGGCTCTCCTGGCTCTCGCGGCCTCTATCGCGATGAGCGCGTACGGAAAGCAGGGCGTACAGGAAATCGCCATGCTCAACCTGCAGAAAGCTCATTACGCCAAGCAAGCATTGGCAGCAAAAGGACTTGAGATCGTAGGCAGCGCACCTACCTTCAATGAATTTGTAGTGAAATTGAATAAACCGGTAGCGGAAGTAAACAAGAAGCTGCTGAAAAAAGGGATTATCGGCGGCTACGACCTTGGAATCGATTATCCCGAGCTTTCCGGCCATATGCTGCTTGCCGTAACGGAACTCCGAACAAAAGCAGAAATCGACGATCTCGCGCAGGAATTGGAGGCGATCACCCGTGCATAACGACAAAGAAAAAGCGTTGATCTTTGAATTGAGCAAGCCTGGTCGCGTAGGGTACAATCTCCCGGCGCTTGATGTGCCAGAGGTAGAGGTAACCGATTTGCTGCCGAAGCACTTGATTCGCGAAACCCCTGCAGAACTGCCGGAAGTGTCCGAACTGCAGCTGGTTCGTCACTACACGGAGCTGTCCCGCAGAAATCACGGGATTGACAACGGCTTTTATCCGCTCGGCTCCTGCACCATGAAATACAATCCGAAAATCAATGAAGACGTTGCCCGTTACGCGGGCTTTGCCCAAACCCATCCGTACCAGCCGGAAGAATCTGTGCAAGGCGCGCTGGAACTGATGTATAACCTGCAAAACGAACTGGCGGAGATCACGGGCATGGATGCCGTCACTTTGCAGCCGGCAGCAGGGGCAGCAGGCGAATGGACGGGACTATTGATGATCCGCGCTTACCATGAAAGCCGCGGCGAAAAAGGGCGGACCAAGGTAATCGTACCGAACTCCGCACACGGAACGAATCCGGCTTCCGCTGCTGTAGCGGGCTTGGAGACAGTTACGATTCCGTCCGACGACCGCGGGCTGGTAGACATCGAAGCTTTGCGCCAGGCAGTAGGACCGGACACGGCGGCATTGATGCTGACCAATCCGAACACGCTTGGATTGTTTGAAGAGGACATCGTCGAGATGGCAAAGATTGTACACGAAGCTGGCGGCCTTCTCTACTACGACGGCGCCAACGCCAACGCCATCCTGGGCATCGCTCGTCCCGGCGACATGGGCTTTGACGTCGTTCACCTCAATTTGCACAAGACCTTTACCGGCCCTCATGGCGGCGGCGGTCCCGGTGCCGGCCCTGTCGGTGTGAAAAAGATTCTGGAACCGTTCATGCCAGCTCCAATCGTAGGCAAAAAGGCAGATGGCACTTTCTTCTGGGACAACGACCGTCCGCAATCGATCGGCCGCGTAAAAGGGTACCATGGCAACTTCGGCATTCTCGTTCGCGCGTATGCCTATATTCGCTCCATGGGACCAGAAGGTCTGTTGCAGGTTTCGCAAAATGCGGTGCTGAACGCAAACTACATGATGCGCAAGCTTGCAGAAGCCTACGAGCTTCCCTATGACCGTGTTTGCAAGCATGAGTTTGTCCTGTCCGGCGTTCGCCAGAAGAAGCTGGGCGTGCGGACGCTGGATATTGCAAAACGCTTGCTTGATTTCGGGTTCCATCCGCCGACTGTCTACTTCCCGCTGATCGTAGACGAGTGCCTGATGATCGAACCGACAGAGACTGAATCCAAAGAAACACTCGATGAGTTTATTGACGTAATGCTGCAGATCGCTCGCGAGTGCGAAGAAACACCGGAACTCGTGCAGGAGGCTCCTCATACGACAATCGTGAAGCGTCTGGATGAAGCCACTGCTGCACGCAAGCCGGTACTCCGCTACCAGCCGGAATAAGAACGCAGACGAGGCTGCCGAATGTTTCGGCGGCCTTTTTGCATGCCGCATTGTTGCCGTTTCATCATCGGGAGAAGTACAATGGAGAGGGTGAGAGGAGGACATGCGCAGCATGGAAAAATGGCGATTTATCGTGACCGAGGGGATGTCCCCGGCAATGAATATGGCAGTAGATGAAGCAATCCTGCAGCTTCACAGCGAGGGCAAGGTTCCTCCAACCGTCCGGTTTTACACATGGAACCCGGCAACCTTGTCGATTGGGTATTTTCAAAAAGCGGCAAAGGAAATCAATTTGGAGCTTGTTCAAGAAAAGGGCATCGGTTTTGTGAGGCGTGCTACGGGAGGAAGGGCTGTCCTGCACGACCAGGAGCTGACTTACAGTGTTGTCGTGTCGGAAAGCCACCCCGAGATGCCTTCCAGTGTCACCGAGGCGTACAAGGTGATCAGTCTGGGACTGCTACACGGTTTTCAAAACCTCGGCCTGGATGCGGAAATGGTTTCACTGGCAAGCGAAGAAGAAAAAGAAAAGTACAGCTCGCCGGGATCGTCCGCCTGCTTTGATTCCCCCTCCTGGTACGAATTGGTGGTGGAAGGGAAAAAGGTGGCAGGCAGTGCGCAGACCAGGCAAAAGGGCGTCATCCTTCAGCACGGCTCCATTTTGCTGGATATGGATGTCGAGCTGCTGTTCTCCTTGCTTCACTTCTCCTCAGACAGGCTAAAGGAACGCATGATGGAGAGCTTCCGGAAAAAAGCGGTGACGATCAACGAGGTGAGCAATAGACCGGTATCGCTTCAGGAAGCGATGGAGGCATTTCGCGACGGCTTTGCCACAGGCTTGAAGGTAGAGCTCGTAAAAGGCGAATTGACTCCAGAGGAGAGGGCGCTCGCCGAAGAGCTGGCCGCTTCGCGCTACTCGACCGACGAATGGAACCTCCGCCGATAGTTCAATATGCGAAAGGTAAGTGGATAAACAAAGAAGGCTCTCTAGGAGCGAAACTCCTGTGAGAGCCATTTTTTCGGATTAGACCAATGCGTTTGCGTAAATATGTTCTTCAAACAGCTGTTGCAGCTTTTCCACGACGGGTCCGATCTTTCCGCCGCCTACAGCCTGGCCGTCGACAGAGATAATGGGCATAACCTCGACAGTTGTCCCTGTCGCAAAGACTTCATCCGCCTGCTTCAGGAAGTCGACAGTAAACGGCTCCTCATGAACGATAATGCCGTTTGCTTTCGCGAGGGCGATGACGTCCAGCCGGGTAATGCCGTTCAGAATCAGGTGGTTGGCGGGATGCGTGTACAGCTCGTTGTCTTTTACGACAAACACGTTGGCTGCGCTGCACTCAGTGACGATGCCGCTGCGGTGCAGGATCGACTCCTGGGCGCCGGCGTCTTTGGCGTACTGCTTGACCATGACAGCGCCAAGCAGGTTCAACGTTTTGATGTCGCAGCGGAGCCAGCGAATATCCTCGACCAGCTGAGCGCTCAGTCCCTTTTTCATATCGGCCAGCGGGCGTTCCTTGCGGCGGACAAAGCCCATGATCACAGGGCGAATGCCTTTTGGTATATCGTGTACACGTGGAGACACACCGCGGGTCACCTGCAGGTACAGGGTGGCATCGTCTGCGGATGTAATGTTGTTTTTCGCAAGCAGCTCATGCGCAATCGCCGACAGTTCTTCTGCCGTCCACGGCAGGTCGAGCATGATCTCGCGAGCGCTGCGGAACAGCCTGGTCAAATGACCTTCCCATTGATACATGTTCCCTTTGTAAATGCGAACCACTTCGTAAACACCGTCACCAAAATTGTAGCCGCGGTCTTCCGGGTGAACAGTCAGCTCGTCTGTGCCGACCCATTTGCCATCCACGTAAAGCATGGTGAATCCTCCTTCTTCAGTTACGCAAATATTATGTCTTTTTTCGTTTGAACCTGCCAGTTGCAAACGTACAGCCCCCGCCGCCTTTTCCTGAAATCAGCGTCGAGTGATGTATGAGACAACCTTAACAAATACTGGGTCGAGGGTCAATTTCAAAATGAATGGAGGGGAAACTTGTCACACTTCGGTTGCTTGCTGTCGTCAGATGGCGCCACGTATCTTTATTTGACGGACTATTCTGACTAGACGTTTTCCTGAATTGCCGCCCATAATAAAAAGAGGCCATTTGGAAAGGGGAATGGGATGAGAGCCGAAATGAAATGGTTGATCACTGTCTTCATCGCATGGGGATCGTTGATGTTCTTCCCAGGTCCGGCGGGTGCGGAAGCCGGAGGGCAAGCGGACACGGATCGCCTCCTCGAACACGTGGAAAAACTGTCGACAGCCCCGCGAATTCCAGCAACAGAATCGGAGTTTCGCGCCGTAGTTTACATAGAAGAGTGGCTCCGCATTTTCGGTTATCAGACAAAGCTGCTGCCTTTCTCCTATTACGTTTATACGGAACCCAAACAGATCTCCTTGCAGGTCCCCGAGATCCGCGGGAAGACATGGGCCCCCAGAAGCGTTTTGTTCGGGCCGGCAGGAGAGGCGACGGGAGCAGTTCTCGACGTCGGTACAGGGACACAACAGGATTTCGCGAGAGCCGATATCGAGGGCAAGATCGTCTTCGTACGTCCGGGGGGAATGTCAGAGGCGGAAAAAGTGCGTCACGCAGCGGCGGCGGGGGCCAAAGGGATCATTTTGACGCAGGGAGCAAATGCACCAAGGCCATCTCTCGGGGGACCGCTTGATATGCATGTACCCGTACTGGCCGTCTCACCAGCCGAGGGAGAGCAGCTCGGACAGCTGCTGCAAAAAGGGGAGAAACTGACAGCCACCTTGAAGGTGTCGGGCGCTTCGATCATCAAGAAAACGTCCTACAATCTCACTGCGGAGTTGAAACCCAATAACGGGAACACCGGACAGATTGTGCTGGTGGCTGCCCATCACGACGCTTCCTTCGCCGCGCGGGAGGAAAATGATGCTTCAGGAATCGCTGTGCTGCTGGAAACGGCACGCCTGCTGACTGCGCAACAGCGAGATACCGAAGTGCGTTTTGTCAGCCTTGGCGCCGCCTCTGACGGAGGGCGGGGGCTCGACGATTATGTGCGGTCTCTGACGGATGCAGAGAGAACCAAAATAGCGGCATTTTTGTATCTCGGCAATGTGAGGCAACAAGACGGTGAACTGGCGGTGTACACCTCAAATGGCAAGCGCAATCTGGCAGCAGATCTGCTGGACGCAAAAGGAGCCGGCTTTTCCTCTGCCGCTCCGCAAGAGGTGCTGAGCCGGTTGGGTCGAATCGCTCAAGCTAACATCCCAAATGCGGTGCAGATCGTACGTGTTGCAGCTTCACAGAGCGGGAAAAACGTTCCTGAAAAAAAGAGCGATGGCGAGAAACTGACAGACGCGGTCCGTACCGTGGTCGATGCGATTACAACGATGACAGATCCGGGGTCGGGTCCTTATCCATTGCCAGACTCCCGTTGAAAAAAGCATATGGGAAACAAGCAGCAGCCTTCTGCCCCCTGCAGAAGGTTTTTTTGTCTAAGAATGTCATGATCTGTCGATTAGTAAAGAATGGTAAGAAGCGCTGCAAGGGAGTATAATTTTTACGAATACTTTGACAAAAGAATAAATCGTGCAGAATGGAATGCCTTACAACCTCATCATCTCGACCTACAAGCTATCATTTACGAGATCTAAGTCATGGAGGTATGGATGAAACGAACTGGTATCCAACTCGTTGTCGTGTATGGGTTCGCATCTCTTGCTTGGCTGGCGCTAACTGCTGCATGGCTTGTCCATCATACGGAAGGCATTCAATATTGGGGATTGGCTGTGCTTTGGACAGGTTTTGTTGTAGGCACATATTTTTTCATCAGATCGTGCGTTCGTTCCATCCGTCAATCAGAACAGGACGTCCAGATGAAATCAAAGGATCGGACTGCAGAGGGCGGAGACAAAGAAGGAGTCAGCATGCATTGGGACGACCTGGCCTCAAAGGATTTGCTTGAATCCTTTATGAGGCAAACGCCAGACGCTATCTCCATGCTGGACGTTCACGGAAATGTTTTTCGCGTAAATGAGGCTTCGGAAATGATTTTTGGATACACGGAAGAAGAATTGATCGGAGCACCGATGCCATTTGTCCCGGAATATTTGAAAGAAGAAGTCGATTACTATCACCGGCAGGTGCTCGCTGGAAAGAGAATCATCGGACTTGAGACAGTCCGCTACCACAAGGACGGACGGCTTCTTCACATATCGCTGTCGATGAGTCCGATTTATTCGGATAACGGGCAGGTGATCGGCATTGCAGGGAGCGCCCGAGACATTACCGAGCAAAAGAAAGTAGAGCAGCGTTTGAGGCAAAAGGAAGCGAAGTATCGTCTGATCACGGAAAATATGACGGATATGATTTGCATTTATCAGCCGGACGGTACAGTCGCGTACGCTTCGCCTTCACATGAAGCTGTCCTGGGATACCCGAACGAGAGGTACAAGGAGTTGTACAGACGGTTTGAGCTTGTACATCCTGACGACTTGGAAATGGTCAGGAAAGCCTTTCGAAATATACAGACACAGAACGAGATGATTACCCTTGAATATCGTTTCAAACACAAGCTGGGGCACTGGGTTCATCTGGAGACGAGAACGAAGCCGATTGTCGACGAGTCTGGCCGGCTGTTGGGCGCATTGATGGTAACGCGGGATATATCGGAAAACAAGCGGGCTGAGGAGCTGCTTCGCCAGTCGGACAAGCTTTCGGTCATCGGCAAACTGGCGGCTGGCATCGCTCACGAGATACGCAATCCGTTGACCGCTTTACGAGGCTTTATCCAGTTGATGCAGTCTACTGCGGAGGACAAGCGCTACGGGGAAATCATGCTTGCGGAGATGGACCGGATCAATGGCATCGTCAGCGAGCTTTTGATGCTGGCCAAGCCGCAGGCTGTCAAATATCAGGCGCGAGACATCAGAGACATTATCAGAAACGTGCTCTCTCTGTTGGATAGTCAGGCGATTCTCAACGACATCCAGATTCACACACATTTTGACAAGGAACTTCCCTTGATCTCCTGCGAAGATAATCAGCTAAAGCAGGTATTGATCAACCTCTGCAAAAACGCGATTGAATCGATGCCAGAGGGAGGCGACCTGCATGTGGAAGCGAAATCGCTGTCAGATGGGACGGTCAAGGTACGAATCCGCGATACGGGTTATGGCATCGAGTCTGCACGGATACCAAAGCTGGGGGAACCCTTTTTCACCACGAAGGAGAACGGAACGGGACTTGGCTTGATGGTATCATACAAGATTATCGAGGAGCATGGCGGCAGCATCAAGATACACAGCGAGCCGATGCAAGGTACGATGGTGGAGGTTATCTTGCCGGCCTTATCATCTGTCCCCATTTTTCCATTAAAAGATGAAGCCCTGGATGCAGTCTGATCCAGGGCTTTACGTTTTGCTCATTTTCCAGCATAGCCAAACGACCAGGAAAAGTCCGGAGTAGGTGAGGGCGCTTGCAATCACATATCCGACGCTTGGCCAGGCGACTCCAAGGAAAGCGAAGATGGAAACGGCGATCATCATGACAACGAACAAGGCGGTCAGGCTGATGTCGTAACGCAAGGCTACAGGTGAAGCGAGGGCGTAAACGGTGATTGCCAGCACGATTCCGGAGTAGCCGAGAACTGCAAGGGCATGGATCCATTGTCCGCCTGGCCAGATAGATGCAAGCACGGTCTGGAGCGGCAGCGAAGAGGAGTGGATATCATGCCAGTAGCCGAGCAAGATCCCCTGCATCAGCAATGTGGTGAAGAAAAAGAGAAGACTGCCGAGGACAACGCCGTGTGAAATGAAGTGTGCACGGGATGCCCGTGAAGCCAATGGAAGGCAAATGACCAAGATCGAAATGAAGTGAAGCGAAAAATAATAGAGGGAATGAACCAACCACTGGAGGTTTAATTGATAGCCAAGGGATGGAACATCGATATGCCTCTGCTCGATGTAGGCGGATGCGATCATGAGAAGTCCGATCCCAAGAAAAATAGTTACGCCGCGAATGAATACCGGCCAGCCTTTTCCCAACAGAAACACGGCCACAAGGACAGGGACGAGTGCAAAAGCCCAGGCGGTGTTGCCGTTGTTTAAAAGTAGTGCCATTTCTCCAAGCGAAGTACCTGCCCAGGCCAGCAGGAGCAAATGCAGCAGCACAGACAAGCCAGGTGCTGCCTTTTCGCCGAACCAGTAACAGAGCAAATCATGAAGCGAACGAAAACCGAGATGATGACTGAGAGTCAGGATTCGGTAGCTGAGCCACCCCAAGCCCCCACTGACCAATAAGATTCCCAGTATGCCCCATGAGCCGAAATATGCAAAAAAACGCAGGCCGTCAGCCCCTCCCAAGTATGTCCCGCCAAGTGCAGCAGCTGCAAATAGAACGGCGATTCGCCAGGAACCTCTGTCCATGAGCATCATCCTTTTCCCAACCTTGGTACAAGTGTATGTGGAAAGGGGGCTTGTTCAGAACATCAAGCAATTTAATAAACATAACTATTTACTAAGTGTGATAAATGGGATATACTAACAGTAATCAGCTATAATAGGGTATGAGGTGAAAAATAATGAAAATTCTCGGCATTTCTGGAAGCATGAATCCCGATTCTACCACAAAAAAAGCAGTGGCGATCGTACTTGCCGCAGCACAAAAAGCTGGGGCTGATACGGAGCTGATCCATCTGGCGGAATGGCCGATGCCCATTTATGATGTGAGAGATGATTTCTCCACCTATCCGGAAACTGTCCATCGCTTCGTTCGCAAGGTAACGGAAGCGGACGGGTTGATTATCGCTTCTCCCGAGTATCACGGCACCATCAGTGGAGCGTTAAAGAATGCGCTCGATTTCTTGGAAGGACGTTATCTGCGGGATAAACCGGTCGCTGTCCTGGGTGTAGCCGGGGGCAGCATGGGGGCGACTAACACGGTAAACACGCTGCATTTGATTATGAGAAATTTGCACGCCTGGGCACTGCCGGCAAGTCCTAGTGTTCCGAATGCATACAGCGCTTTTGATGCCGATGGAAAACTGAAAGATCCGCGTCTTCAGGAGCGATTGGAGACCTTGGGCGGTCAACTCGTGCAGACCGTAAATCTAAAGAGTGCGGAAAAACAGCTAAAATAGAGTTTTTCCTTGCAACTCATCCTCAATCCACGGTATGATAAATCTACGTGCTTTTTTTGCCATGCCGAAATACCGTTTGGAAACGAGGGATACATATGCCAACTCCCAGCATGGAAGACTATTTGGAACGTATTTACAGCTTAATCGAGGAAAAAGGATATGCTCGTGTCTCCGATATCGCGGAAGCGTTGGAGGTGCATCCCTCTTCTGTCACGAAAATGGTTCAAAAGCTTGATAAAGACAAGTACCTCGTCTATGAGAAATATCGCGGTCTGATTCTTACGCCAAAGGGTAAGAAAATCGGAAAACGGCTTGTCGATCGCCACAGTCTCCTGGAGGAGTTCATGCGTTTGATCGGCGTAGACGAAGAACATATTTATAAAGATGTGGAAGGAATCGAACACCATCTGAGCTGGGAGTCAATCTCGTGCTTTGAGTATCTGGTCCGCTACTTTCAGGAGGATCCGAAGCGTGTCGAGGATCTTCGCCGGATCCAGAAGGAAGAGGAACAAAAAGAAGAAGAGTTGTCCTAGAAACGCAGGCCTTCGGGCTTGCGTTTTTTCTGTGAACGAACAGTCGAAATCCGGTGATGACTTACGGATGTGTTCAAGGTATCGCCAAATAGCGCATGCATAACCAGCTTTCGAATCGCATTCGACAAGCACTTCGTCTATATATTGGTAAAAGGGGGGCAGTGAAGGTCCGAGGAGGAATCAGGATGAAGGCGGATGCAGTGTTTGAAGGAGGCGGAGTAAAGGGCATAGCCTTTATTGGCGCCTTGCAGGTGATGGAAGAGCACGGCTTTGTCTGGGAAAGGTTGGCGGGGACTTCGGCCGGGTCCATCGTGGCGGCATTGCTCAGTGCCGGCTACACAAGCAGGGAATTGCGTCCCATTTTTGAAAAGCTGGACTACTTGTTTTTTCTTGAACGGAGAGGATTGGGACGTCTGCCGATAGTCGGACCCTTATACGAATTGCTATTCCGTGAAGGGATATACCGGACTGACAGGCTGGAGAGATTTATCGATGATTTGCTTCGCCAAAAGGGGATTCGGACCTTTGGAGACTTGCCAAAGGATAAACTCCGCATCATCGCTTCTGACATTACGGGCGGAAAGATGCTGATATTGCCGGAGGACTTGAGCCATTTCGATATTGTCCCCGAACGATTTTCCATCGCACGCGCTGTTCGCATGTCGTCATCGATCCCCTTCTTTTTTCAGCCGACGCGTTTGACCAAAGACGGTGAAGTCCATTTGATCGTGGATGGAGCGCTTTTGAGCAATTATCCGGTCTGGCTGTTCGATGTGCCGGGGGTTCCCCTCTGGCCGACCATCGGCTTCCGGCTCCATGACAGCAAGGTGGATCGGGAGGCCTACCGGATCAGGGGATTGTTTTCATTCTCCAAGCAGTTGATCGCTACTATGCTGGATGCCCATGACCGGCTTTACGTCGATCGGGCCCAAGCTCTCCGCACCGTGTTCATCAATACATTGGGAGTGCGGACGACGCAGTTCCAGCTCTCAAAAGAACTTCGGAATCGACTGTACGAGTCCGGACTGCAATCCGCAACCCGCTTTTTGGAACAGTGGAGCTTTGAACAATACGTAGAGGTATTCCAAAAAGGTACACCCCCGACAGACAAAACAGGCTACCTTGTATAGGCAGCCTGTTTTCTTTATTGCGAAATATGATTATGAGGATCTTGGTCGCCTTGATTTTCCTTCGATTTGCCTTTGTTTCCGTCAATCACCCGGAACGGATGGTTTCGCCTTGCCTGTTGTGCATTCTTTTTCAGGGGAGCTCTCGAAACCGGCGTTTTCGGTTTTGCCTGTTTTTGCTGCTTGGGAGCTCCGGGAAGGAATTTGCCGCTCCTCAAATAGTTTCTGACCACCACGAACAAAAGGACAGACAAACCGATGATGACCAAGGTTTGCAGAGGCTTCTCAATGATCCGATTCAACAGACCGTATACAGCAAACAACAAGATGATCAAGATGATTGGGGGAATCCGGGGAAACATAGCGCCTCACCTCATCGTTATCTAAATGCTTAACCGGCAGAAACCAACCCTGGATTGGTCATCTCATGGTCGCGTTCGCGCATTTTGTTAAATGCGGCAATCGCCACCTCCACCTGGCTGTCATCAGGTTCCCGTGTTGTGATTTTTTGCAGCCACAACCCCGGATAACCGAGAAACCGCAGTACGGGCGTGTCACGCAATTTGTTGGTAAATTGCAGGACCTCATAGGATACACCGAGTACAACGGGCAGGAGCACGATCCGCTGAACCACTCGCTCCCATAAGCTGTCATACGAGAAGAATGAATAGATCACGACACCGATGATCACGGTGAAGATCAAAAAGCTGCTTCCGCAACGGTAGTGCAGGGTGGAAAATTTTTGCACATTCTCTACGGTTAAGTCTACCCCTGATTCATAGGCGTTAATCACCTTATGCTCAGCTCCGTGGTATTGGAACAGCCGTTTAATGAGCGGAGCCTGCGCGATCGCGGTGATATAGCCCAGGAGCAGAATCAGCTTGATTACGCCTTCCAAGATGTTTTGGGCGTATTGATTGGTGATCCACTTCCCGAACAGAAAATCGGCGAGGAACACGGGTACCAGGGTGAATACAAATTTCCCGAATAGAAACGACAAAATACCTACGACGGCCACACCCAAAATCATCTGCAGTCTGGACGGACCAGTCGAAACCTCTTCATCTGATTCCATGCTGTATCGGTCGGAGGCGAAATTCAGGTGCTTTGCTCCGTTGGCGCTTGCTTCAATCAGGCCGACGATTCCCCGCAGGAAAGGAATTTTCTTCAGTGCCTTGACCCACGGGATCTCGTTCCGCGGAGCTTCGAAGTATTCAATCTCTTGGTTTTTTCTGCGTATCGCTGTGACGGTTACCTGCTTACCGCCAAACATGACGCCTTCTATGACGGCTTGACCGCCGTAGCTAGGTACGTTTTGTTGCGCCAATCCTATCACCATCCTTATTACATATTCTAACGGAAACGGAGCGCGGAGGCTACTGGCAGTTCCAATCCCCGTCAAAATGTCAACCGTAAGTGAAAATAATAGGTTCGGCACATACTAGATACGGGGTGATGACGATGGGTTTGACAAAGACAAGAGGGCACCTGCGGGGCAGGTTTACAGAGGAAAGAAGAACTGCCCGTGCCGATGTGCCTGGCAAAGCGAAGACGCTGCCTTTTGCAAAGCTGGTTGAAATTGCTTTTTGGGGAACGGTATTTTGGGGAATCGTCAGGCTGGCTGCACACTTTCTCAATTTTACGCCTTACGGTTTGGGAGCCTATGCCCGTCCCTTTCTCTGGGAGGCAGATGAGGACTCCTGGTCTGCCACTGGCCTGGGAGTGATCCTGCTGTTTTTTGAAAGTGTGATCGCAGTGTTTTTATACTCTCTGCTGTTCCAAAGGAGCAAAATGTGGTGGAGCGGCTTGCTCTACGGCCTGATGCTGTTAGTAGTGGCAGGTTTCTTCTTTCGCATGGGCAATTGGGACGTGGCGACGCTTGCCACGGAAGCGGCCTGGTTTCTCTCCTTCGGGATGTTCGTGGGCATGACCATCACGCTGGAGAGCCATGACGAGGCTTGAGGCTATTCAAGCTCTTCTCCCTTATGGTAAAATTATTCTCTAGTAAAAATGTTTTTACAAAAAGGGAAGCGGAAGTGTCATAAGGGAGGAATGAACCGTGCTATCCGTCCTGTTGCTCAATGGCCCCAACCTCAACCTGCTGGGGCAAAGGGAGCCCGATGTGTATGGAAGAGAGACACTTCAAGACGTTGTCGCTCGGCTCGAAAAGGTCATGGAAGAGTGGAACGGTCGCCTCGAGCATTGCCAGTCCAATCATGAAGGCGTTCTCATCGATGCCATTCACCGGGCAAAAGGCGTGCATGACGGCATCATCATCAATCCGGGTGCATTTACGCATTACAGCTATGCGATTCGGGATGCGATCTCAGCCGTGGAATTGCCGACGATTGAAGTCCATATTTCCAATGTACACGCGCGCGAATCATTCCGGCACCATTCAGTCATTGCTCCTGTTGTTATCGGTCAAATCGTCGGTCTTGGCATCGACGGTTATGAGTGGGCGCTGAGATCGCTGGCAAACAAAATCGGCAAGAAATGAACGGAACCGGGCAAGTGAGCCGGTCTGTTCGGGAAGCGACAGATCGGTTGAACGGCAGACAAAGAAAGGGAGAGGAAAATGAACAATCGCTTGAGCAAATTGCGCGATGCCTTGGCACAGATCGGGGCTGACGCACTGATTACGGAAGAAACGGTGAACCGTCGTTATCTGAGCGGTTTTACCGGCTCGACGGGATGGGTTATCGTCACCGAAAAAGAAGCGTTTTTGGTAACGGATTTCCGCTATGTCGATCAAGCCCAGGAGGAGTGCCCGCACTTTACCGTGGTCAACAATGAGCGCAAGCCTCTGGAAGCGATCGCGCAAGTCCTGAAAAAGGCCGGCGTCAAACGGCTTGCTTTTGAAAGCAGCCTGTCTTTCGGAACCTATTCCAATTGGAGCAAGAGCTTTGAAGGTGTCGAGCTGGTTCCGACCAGCGGCTTTATGGAAAAGCTGCGGATGTACAAGGAAGAGTCCGAAGTGCAGGTGATCAGACAGGCGGTGAAAATCGCCGAAGATGCCTTTGAGCACATTCTCGGATATATCAGGCCTGGCGTGACGGAAATCGAAGTGGCGCTGGAGCTGGAGTTTTTCATGAGAAGACAGGGGGCGTCTGCTTCCGCGTTTGACATTATCGTCGCTTCAGGCCACCGCGGTGCGCTGCCGCATGGAAGAGCGAGCGAAAAGGTGATTGCAGCCGGTGAAATGGTGACGCTCGATTTTGGCGCGGCCTATCAGGGCTACAACTCCGATATTACCCGGACGGTCTCTGTCGGGGAGCCCCATCCTCGCATGAAAGAAATTTACGAGATTGTCCTCAAGGCTCAGATCGCTGGTGTCGAAGCGTTAAGACCGGGAATTTCGGGTAAAGAAGCCGATGCGGTTACCCGCGATATCATCACGGCTGCCGGCTATGGAGATGCGTACGGACACAGTGCGGGACATGGCCTTGGCATGGACGTTCACGAACTGCCAAACTTGTCGACTGCAAGTCCGTTTATCCTTGAGCCGGGAATGCTGGTCACGATGGAACCAGGCATTTACATCAGCGGCTTGGGCGGCGTTCGGATCGAGGACGACGTATTGATTACGGCGGATGGTCATGATGTCTTGACCCAATCCACGAAAGAGTTGCTCATTTTGCCCGTCTAATTTATACTATTTGTGTTATTTGTTGATTTGGGAGGACTAACATGATCTCTGTTAATGATTTTCGTACCGGCCTGACCATCGAAGTGGATGGCAATATCTACCAAGTGCTCGAATTCCAACACGTGAAACCAGGAAAAGGTGCAGCCTTTGTTCGTTCCAAACTGCGCAACCTGCGTAACGGCAACGTGGCAGAGATGACGTTCCGCGGCGGTGAAAAAGTAAGTCCTGCCCGCATCGAAACCTCTACCATGCAATATCTGTATGCCAGCGGCGATGAGCATACCTTTATGAACACAGAAACGTATGAGCAGCTCACCTTTACAAGCAAGCAGATCGAGCGCGAGCTTAACTTCCTGAAAGAAAACATGAACGTGCAAATCATGCAGTACAACGGCGAAACCCTCGGGGTGCAATTGCCGAATACAGTTGAACTGACTGTTACTGAATGTGAGCCGGGCGTAAAAGGAGATACTGCCTCCAACGTTACGAAAAAAGCAACCCTGGAAACGGGTTTTGTGGTAAACGTGCCGCTTTTCGTAGAACAAGGAGACAAGTTGATCATCGATACGCGTACCGAAGCATACGTATCTCGCGCATAAAGACGAGAGAACGAATAGCGAGCGACGGAAAAGAGCCGTACCTGCCATGGGTACGGCTCTTTTCGTTTCTCTTGGGAACCTTGCGTCAAGACGAAGCGTCCGCCGCTCAGCGTCCGCCAAACCACTCCCACAGCTTCAAGACAAAGGCGGTAATGCCGGCGGCCATTAGCGGGCCGACGGGAATTCCGCGCAAAAAGACAATTCCAATGATCGACCCAATGACCAAACCAACGATGATGGACGGCTCAGTTCGAAGCAAATCGAGTCCCTTTCCGTTCATCCAGGTGGCGATTGCCCCTCCGGCGAGTGCCATCATTCCGATCACCGTCGTGAAGAGCGGAGTAATGTCACGCCACGATATTTTTTCGCTGGCGAACGGAACAAGTACGGAGATCGTCAAAAACAAAAGACCCAGCTCAAGCCCCCGCCGCTCAACTACAGGAAACAGGCGTTCGAGTGCGGTCAGCTTCAAAACAAGCAGAATGCTCGCTGCAGTCGCAATAATTGGCGATCGCCCGATCAAGCCTATGACGATCAAGATGACAAGCATGATTTCCCCTGATACCATCGGCATCAAAACCCCTGTCCACGTCCCTAGTCTTCTTTCACTTTATGAGACAAGGTGGGGAAGTATTCGCTTCTCTCGTACAATCGGGACCAGGCGATAGTGGTCAATCTGTGCACAAAAGGCAAGATCATCGGCAAAATGATGCTGGACCAGTCTTCTGCCCGTCGTCGTGTGGGGCAAAAGCTGCGGCAATCGGTCCGACAGATGCAAATAGCTGGCCCGGAGCGCTTCTCCCAAATCGCAGAGTTGAACCTGCGGCTGCAGCAGCTTTGCTCTGTGAATCATGAGGCCAGCAGCCAGACCGTCTTCGAGAGCAAATTCGGATCGTGTTCCGGCACAGTACAGGGTGATGTCCAGACGTTGTGACAGTGCGTACTGGATACAAGCGGTTGCGTTGAGAAAACAGCCGATCAACAGGGAGGAGGCACGTTCCGCTTTTTGGATCGCACGTGTTCCATTCGTGGTAGTGAGGATAAGAACGCTCCCTTTTTGCGAGTGGCCAGCCAGTTCGGTAGGAGAGTTGTTGTAGTCGAAGTCAGGGATTTTCCGACAATGTCTTTCACCGGCAAGAAAGCAGTTTTCTGTCCGCAGCGCGTTGGCCTGCCCGATGGTCTCTACGGGAACGACAACCGAAAAGCCGGTTCCCAGCGCGGTCACGATCGAACTAGACGCACGCAGTACATCGATGACGATGACGACGCGGTTGCCGATCTGATCGTAGCGAATTTCCTCAACGGTGGGAACGACATCTATTCGCACGTAGCGGCCCTCCTTTCGGCCATCATCGCTGCAGTGTCACCCCTCAGCCCCCTTCGCAGCGTCTCGACGGCTAATACGTCGGCACCAGCAATATTCCCCAGATTTACGCTGGCGCCCAGCGTCTGAATCAAGGCGACCTGCTGTTCCTTTTGGGGAGCTTCCCAGATTAGCCGGTCTGCCAGGGAGCCGGCGGCCTTATGAATATCCAGCAAAAAGCTGGTCTCCACTTTTCCTTTCCCATCAAATACGCCTACCGTCCCACTCTCGCGGGCTTCTACGATCACGTAGCTGGCGCCTGCTAGAAGATCAGCCTCCAGTGTACGCAGCAGCTCGTCTTGCTCGGCACGGAAATCTGCCGATTTTTTGCCAAATTCCGAGTAGACGATCAGCCCGGCATCTGCCGCCGTACTGATCGCCCTTTTTCTGAGGTCGGCGGGGAGGGGGAAGGTTCCGTCGGAGATTTCGACCGCATTAAACCCGATTGCTTTCACTTGTTCGATATATGCCTCCAGAGTGGATTGGCAAAGGGCAATTTCAAAAAGGGTTCCGCCTGGCATGATGTGCAGATTCCACGTTTTGGCCTCTTCCACTTTTTGTTGCAGAAATTTGCCGGGGTAGAGGACGGATGTACCAAAGCCCAGCTTGTAAATGTCGATGTAAGGGGCAGCCAGCTCCATCAGGTCGTAAAATGCTGCGCGACCCATTCCTTTATCGATGACCATGGTTAATCCGGTCGCGCGTGGTTTGGGTTGTCTTCGCCGGGACGGGTCCGACCATCCATCGGGCCAGAAGGGAAGATCGCGGTTAAACATGGCTGTTTTCCTCATTTCTTCTAGGCGTTTGCTTTTAGTCTATGTGCGGGTGAGGTTGGGAGTGAGCCGCAAGCCTATAGGCGATTGCCCAGCTTTCAGTGATGAATCTGCCCGGGACGAGCATAGAGTGATAGGGAGGAGGGCGAGGAGTGATGTGGGAAAAAGCGATCATAGGGATGGCTACACTAAGAGTGATGTCTGGTACCATTGAAGTGCTGGCGGCCCTGTTTATTTTAAAAGTAAACGAGGTGGAGAAGGCGCTGCTGATCAATTCGGGACTTGCCATTGTAGGTCCGCTTGTACTGCTGTCGACTACGACAATCGGACTGATCGGCATGTCGGACCGGATCAGCTTCGCAAAAATCATGTGGATATTTGCGGGCATCGTCTGTATATTCATCGGGGTCAGAAAATGACGGATACGATTTGGCATTAGTAACCCTCCCGACTTTCGGGAACAATAGCGAAAGTAAACGGATAAAGGAGGGTTCCTCGTGCTTGAATCATTGGCTAATCGAATTTCGTATCTGCGCGGCTTGGCAGATGGGTTGGACCTGACACAGAACAGCAATGAGGGAAAGGTACTGTCGGAAGTAATTGAGGTACTGGACGAAATGTACGGTCAGTTCAGGGAATTGCACGCCAGGATCGAGGAAACCGAAGATTACGTAGAGGCAATTGACGATGATCTCGACGATGTGGAGTTGTACCTTTTCGGCGATGAGAATGATCTGTACGAGATGGTGGATGACTGTGACGAAGACGACGACAGCGTCCTCTATGATAAATTTGCGGATCAGGACGACGAGGATGCCTCCACTTACGAGCTGGATTCTGACGACAATGTGATAGCCTCTTATGAAATCGAGTGTCCCTCGTGCCATGAGATCATGTTCTTTCAAGAGGGGGAGGATGATGAAGGGTACCATCATTACATCATCGAACCCTATCCGCAGGACAGGCAATATGAACCGATCAATGCCACCTGAAAAACATCGAGCGAACAAATGGTGAACTGGCTTTCATCCGGACCGACCGGTATGGAAGCCGGTTTTTTTGTTTGAGAAATGATTGCGTTGATACGCGTAGTACTCGTGCGGTTCCCGCGACTTTCGCTAGCAAGCGTTTCTCTGGCGTTTTCTTGGCATAAAACTCGTCCAGACCCGCATAGGATGGAGGTAAGTCGACGTGGACAAAGGCTGAAGTGTCAAAGACACGAAGGAGGGATAAGTCGTGAACGAGATCATGGCGATTTTGCCGGCGACCATCCGCAGCATTCTGACTGCATTGCCCTCCGCCGTCAGAGAGCATCTGGAGGAAATCCGCCTACGGCAAAATCAGCCGCTGGAAATAAGATTTGGGCAGCAGTCGAGCTACGTGACAGCCGCAGGACAGCTGACAGCCAATGCCAGACAAGGGTGGACCTTCACTGAAGAACAGTCGGTCAAGCTGTTGAACCTGGTCAGCCAGCACTCTCTGTACACTCTGGAAGAAGAGCTGAAACGCGGCTACATCACTGTTACAGGGGGACACCGGATCGGCATTGCCGGCAAGGTCGTCCTGGAACGGGGAGAAGTAAGAGGGATTCGCGACGTTACCAGCTTTAACATCCGGATCGCTCGCGAGAAAAAAGGGACGGCACAGAAGGTCCTGCCCTATCTGTTCGAAAACGGACGAATCCTGAATGCCCTGATCATCTCGCCTCCACAGTGCGGAAAAACAACGCTCCTGCGAGATATTGCCCGCTCCATCAGCTATGGGAACGAATGGTCCTCCAGCCGCAAAGTGGGCATTGTGGACGAGCGTTCCGAGCTTGCCGGCTGCTTGAACGGTGTTCCGCAGCGGGATGTCGGCCCGAGAACGGACGTGCTGGATGCTTGCCCAAAAGCAGCAGGAATGATGATGCTGATCCGTTCGATGTCACCCGATGTCCTGATCGTGGATGAGGTGGGGCGGCCGGAAGACGGCGAAGCCGTATGGGAAGCCGTCCATGCCGGTGTTTCCGTAATCTGTTCTGCGCACGGCGCAGAGATCGAAGAGGTGGCGAGGCGTCCGGCACTGGGAAAATTGATTCAAAGCGGCGTCTTCTCCCGCTATTTTGTTCTGAGCCGCTCGAAGGGCGTAGGGACGATTCAAGGCGTCTACGACCGGAGTCTCGAACCGGTCGATAAGGGGGAGGTCGCATGGTTAAGCTGATCGGAGCCGTGCTGATCCTGTTCTCGGCTTCCATGGTAGGGTGGCAAATTGGTCGGTTTTATGCGTATCGTCCCGTGCAGCTCAGAGCTCTTCTCGTAGGGCTGCAGATGCTGGAGACGGAGATCGTGTACGGCCTGACCCCGTTGCAGCCTGCCCTGCTCAAAGTGGGAAACCGGCTGCCGACAGAGATTGGACAGCTGTTCCAGACTGCTGCGGGCAGCCTTCGCGAGGAGCGAGCACAGAACGCCGACGAAGCGCTCAGACTGGCCATCGATAGACACTGGCAGCAAACGTCGCTTCGCAAGCAAGAGCGGGATGTGTTGACCAGTCTGGGACAGGTGCTCGGATCATCTGATCGGGAAGACCAGCAAAAGCATTTGCGTCTCGCCGTTACACACCTTCGCGGGTTGGAGGAAGAGGCGCGAGCGGAACAAAACAGGTACGAGAAAATGTACAAAAGCCTCGGCTTCCTGTGCGGGTTGTTGGTCGTCATCCTGATGTTCTAAAGGCGAGGTGTTCACTGTGGATTTTGATTTGACACCTGTTTTTCAGATCGGGGCGGTGGGATTTATTACAGCCATTCTGCACACGGTTCTGAAGCAGGCTGGCAAGGAGGACATCGCACACTGGGCGACGCTGGTGGGGTTTATCATCGTGCTGTACATGGTAGCTCACTATGTCGGCGACCTGTTTTCCGAGGTAAAACGCGTCTTCCTGTTTAATTGAGGAGGGAAGGCGAATGGAGATCGTACAAATCGTCGGACTGGGATTGGTGGCTACGATTCTCGCGCTGGTCATCAAGGAACAAAAACCGATGTTCGCCTACCTGCTGGCCATCGCGAGCGGCGTTGTCATCTTTTACTTTCTGATCGGTAAAATAGCGGAGGTCATCAGGATTCTGGAGCGTCTGGCGGTACAAGCTGACCTCAATCTCGTATTTTTGGAAACCATCTTGAAAATCATCGGAATTGCCTATATCGCTGAATTCGGGGCACAAATGACCAGAGACGCCGGTCAGGGAGCCATCGCTTCCAAAATCGAGCTGGCTGGGAAAGTGTTGATTCTGATCATGGCCGTTCCGATCATTCAGATCATTATCGAAACGGTCATAGACCTGTTGCCGGCGTAGTTGGGGGAGGGGTGCAAGTGACTCGTGCGGGCTGGTCGCTCTTCTTGTTTCTGCTGTTTGTCTTCCTGCCGTCAACCTCTCTCTCGGCTGCCGTGACGACACCAGCACCTTCTGTCGATTACCTGATCAAGCAGCAGGTAGACGATTTGCAGGTTGACCGGGTCGAAAGGTTTTGGACAGAGCTGCAGCGCGATTACAAAGGGTATCTTCCTGATCTGCAGGCTCCCGGTTTTCTCCAGTTGTTGATGCAGCAGGGGGACTTTAGTCTCTCCGGGTTTCTCAAGGGCTTCGGCAAATTTGTTTTCCATGAAATTTTGATGAATGGCAAACTGCTCAGCTCGATCATCATTATTACGGTTTTTGCCATGATTCTGGAGACGATGCAAAACGCCTTTGAACGCAACACCGTGACGACGGTAGCCTATTCGATTGCCTATCTCGTGCTGATGGTGCTCGCCATTAACAGCTTCCATGTGGCCATCACGTACGCCAAAGAAGCGATCAGCGACATGTCCGACTTTATGCTGGCCATGATTCCTCTGGTCATCGCTCTGCTCGCTTCTGTAGGAAATTTGGCGTCAGCGACGATGTTTCACCCGCTCATCATCTTTCTCATCAATACCAGCGGGATACTCATTTCCTACGTCATATTTCCGCTCCTGTTTCTGTCCGCCATGCTGTCGATCGCAAGCCTCTTTTCGGAAAGATACCAGGTCACGCAGCTTGCTTCCCTCTTGCGCAATATTGCAATGGGAGCGCTCGGGTCCTTTCTTACCATATTTCTGGCGATCATCTCCATCCAGGGGGCTACGTCGGCAGTAGCTGACGGGGTAACCCTGAGGACGGCCAAATACATTACCGGCAATTTCATCCCGATTGTCGGCAGGATGTTCTCAGATGCGGCAGACACAGTGCTCAATGCTTCTCTTCTGGTCAAGAACGCAGTCGGATTGGCAGGGGTCCTGATTCTGCTCCTCCTGTGCGCATTCCCGGCCCTCAAGATCCTGATTTTGGCCATGATCTACAATCTTTCCTCCGCCGTCCTGCAGCCTTTGGGCAATAGTCCGATCATCGCGGCACTCGGAGCGATCGGGAAAAATCTAATCTTTGTCTTTGCGGCTTTGGCCACGGTAGGGCTGATGTTCTTTTTGGCCATCACCATTATCATTGCGGCGGGCAATATCTCCATGATGGTTCGGTAGGTGAAGCAGATGACATGGCTTACGCTCTGGCTGAAAAAGATCATCTTACTTGTTCTCCTGGCTGCGTTCCTCGACCTCATTTTGCCCAATACCAGCATGCAGCGCTACGTCAAAATGGTGATGGGACTGATTATTTTGATGACGATCATCTCCCCTGTGTTCGCCCTGTTTCAGCTCTCTCAGGATGATCTGGCGCTTAAGCTGGACCGCTACCAGGAGCAGATGAACCGGCCCTCCGACACCGAGTGGAAGCGCATCGCCGAGAGGCTGGCCGGAAAGCAGGAAAAGCAAATAGACGCCTACGTGCAAAGTCAGGTGGAGGCATCCATTCGAACGAAGCTCAAGGAGGATCACGGAGTGGAGGTAACGGCAGTCAAGGTTCTGTTGGACAACAAGAATGCAGACCAGGCAAAATTGCAGCGCATCGAGGTAGCGATCGCCCCAGAAGGGAGCAGCGGGGAAACAGCAAGCGCGATCAAGCCGATCGAACCGATCGAACCGATACGCATCGAGGTAAACAGTCAAAGCCAGGGGCAAGAAGAAAGGGAGCTGCCGGCTGTTGCACAGCAGAAGGATGCCCTGTCCAAACGGATTGCCAGTGATCTGGCAGCGCAATGGGGCTTAAGCGAGGATATGGTAGTCGTTACCAGGGATCAGGACAAGATTGAGAAGCGGTGACATGCAGTCGTTCAAGGTGAGGTGAGCAGGGGTGTTTGGGAAGCTGAAGCAATGGTTGGCCGCAGATTCAGATAAAAAGAAGCTGAAGCCGATCCACTATTTTATCGTCATATTGGGAATCGGGATGGCCATCATGATTTTGACCGATTTCCTGAATGTTGAACGCGATCAGCCGATGGGTTTCGGGATTGGAGGCAATGAACCGACCGGACCGCTTGGAACCGAACAGTCGGCGCCGGTGCTCGGAGGAGCCAATCCGCCCGACATCATCGCAGAATACGAAAACATGTATCAAACGCAGCTGAAGGAAATATTGGCCAGCGTAGTTGGTGTGGGAGAGGTTGAAGTCATGGTCAATCTGGATTCGACGCCGGAGCTGGTCGTCGGGAAAAACACCAATACCCGTTCCTCTACCAATCAGGAAACGGACAAGGAGCGAGCCACGCGGAATCAAAATGACCAATCCCGCGATGAACAAGTGGTCGTGGTCCAGGGAGGCAAACAGGATCAGCCCGTTATCCTCAAAACGCTAAAGCCAAAGGTAAGAGGGGTTTTGGTGGTGGCAAAAGGCGCCGACAACATACAAGTCAAAGCGTGGATCACCGAAGCGGTTCAAAAAGTATTGGATGTGCCTGCCTACAAAATTTCGATATTGCCTAAAAAAGGTTAGGAGGTAATGACAAATGATGCTTCGCAAGCAAACGGTATGGTTGTTGACAATGCTGGCCGTGATGGTGGTCCTCTCGGGCTACTATTTGGTCAAAGGGCCGGACAGTCAAGTGTCGACGCTGGGGCAGCAACAGTTGCAGCAGCTGCAGCCTGAGCAGGACTCGCTTTCTGGTGTCGTGGTTGAGAGCAAACAGACAGAGACGCCAGCCACTGACGCAGCTCCTGTCGAGGGCAAGCCAAAAACGGAACCTGCGGCAGCAGATACGGCAAATGCCAACAAGGAGCAGCAGACAGATACCAAGGAAACGGCGACGCTGGCTGATACCCCGAGCGAAATTTTCACCGGGTACAAAATGAAGCGGGAAGCCCAACTCCAGCAGCAAAAAGACGAGCAGATGAGCATCATGGGCAGCCCGGATGCGACCCCGCAGGCAGTAGCAGAGGCGAAAGCGAAGTACGAAGAGCTCTCTACGATGGAGAGCGCCACAATGGCCGTAGAAGAAATGCTGAAAACAAGCGGCTACAAAGACGCTGTCGTGTTCACGCAAAATGACAAGGTGACAGTAATCGTGCAAAAAGACAAACTGGGCGCAGATGAAGTGGTGGACATCATCTCCAATGTAAAACAGCATCTGAACGTCCCGGCAACCAATATCACCGTACAATTCAAAGCTTCCTGACGAGGTACTAAGGATCATTGAAAACGGGCATGCTGGTAAGGGTTTCTCCTCGTTTTTCGCTGGAAATGAGGGGAAATCCTTTCTTGACGTTGGGGTGGTGACAAGCTACCATGATTGTTAGACCTCGATACATACCATACTCCCTGGTTATCTTTCGAAATGAAGGAGTGCTTACCTGTGTTCAAAATTCATGAAATCCGTGAAATTATCAAGTTGATTGATCAGTCGTCCATTAACGAATTCGAGCTTGAAATCGATGGAGCAAAGGTAACAATGAAAAAATCGGCCGGGGAAACCGTCTACGTTTCGCAACCGGTCGTACAGGCTCCAGTGGCTCCGGTCGCCCAAGCAGCGGCTCCCGTAGCAGCTGCACCGGCAGTGGCAGAAGCTCCTGCGGCGCCGGTTGAGGCTCCGAAGCCGGCAGCAGCAGCCGTAGATGAGTCGAACCTGCACAAAATCGTGTCCCCGATGGTGGGAACATTCTACCGTTCCCCTGAGCCGGGCAAGCCTGCCTACGTCCAAGCGGGCGACAAGGTGACCCCGAACAAGGTTGTTTGCATCGTGGAAGCGATGAAGCTGTTCAACGAGATCGAGGCAGAAGTATCCGGGGAGATCGTGAAAGTGCTGGTTGAGGATGGTCAGCTGGTGGAATACGGCCAGCCGCTGTTTTTGGTGAAGCCAGAATAGGTTGGAGGAGAGCGTAATGTTTCAAAAAGTATTGATTGCCAACCGGGGCGAAATTGCTGTCCGTGTCATTCGCGCCTGCCGCGAGTTGGGCATTCGTACGGTAGCTGTGTACTCCGAAGCAGATCGCGAAGCGCTGCACGTAAAATTGGCTGACGAAGCTTACTGCATTGGACCCACAGCATCGAAAGAAAGCTACCTCAACATTGCGAGCATCATGAGTGTAGCCACCAAGGTTGGGGCAGACGCCATCCATCCCGGCTACGGGTTTTTGGCAGAGAACGCCGACTTTGCCGAGATTTGTGCCGCTTGCAACATCACATTTATCGGGCCTGACCCGGAGGCCATCGTCAAGATGGGCGATAAATCCACCGCCAAGGATACGATGAAATCAGCCGGTGTACCGACTGTTCCGGGAACAGATGGCCTTGTCGAGGATATCGCCGATGCGATCAAGACGGCCAATGAAATCGGCTATCCGGTGATGGTAAAGGCAACCGCCGGCGGCGGAGGCCGCGGGATGCGCGTTGCTGTAGACGATGAGGATCTGGAAAAGGCGATCCGTCAAGCGCAAAACGAGGCGAAAACTGCCTTTGGCAACCCGGGCGTTTATCTCGAAAAATTCGTCGAAGGACCGCGCCACGTCGAAATTCAGATCATGGCAGATAAGCACGGCAATGTCGTGTATTTGGGTGAGCGCGACTGTTCCATTCAGCGACGCCATCAAAAATTGATTGAGGAAGCGCCATCTCCCGCCCTGAGCGAGGAACTGCGGAGAGAGATGGGGGAAGCGGCCGTAGCTGCAGCCAAAGCGGTAAATTACCACGGCGCAGGAACGGTTGAATTCCTTCTGGACAAACACGGGAAGTTCTACTTTATGGAGATGAACACCCGCATTCAGGTTGAACATCCGGTGACAGAGCTTGTAACCGGATTTGATTTGATTAAAGAACAGCTCACGGTAGCTGCAGGCCAGCCGCTGTCGTTTACACAGGACGACATCAAGCTGAATGGCTGGGCCATCGAATGCCGGATCAATGCGGAAAATCCGGTCAAGAATTTCATGCCATCCCCTGGGAAAATCACGACGTATCTCGCTCCGGGCGGATTCGGTGTGCGCGTCGACAGCGCCGCTTATACCGGCTATGTCATCCCGCCTTATTACGACTCGATGATCGCGAAGCTGATCGTCTGGGGCAAAGACCGCACGGAAGCGATCGAACGCATGAAGCGCGCGCTCGGCGAGTTTGTCGTGGAGGGTGTGCACACGACGATTCCGTTCCATCTCAAGGTGCTTGACCACGAAGTGTTCGCCAGCGGTCAGTTTGACACGAAATTCCTGGAGATTCATGAACTGAATCTGGACGAAGCTTGATTTGTAAAAGTGGAAGCTGCTTGTTATAATGGGTTACAAAACCATAGGGAGGTGCGAAGCGTGGAAGAGTTTACACCGGATCTAGAAAGAACAGAGCTTGGTAAGGTGCAGATCGCTCCCGAAGTCCTGGAAGTAATCGCCGGTATGGCTGCCTCTGAGGTAGAGGGTGTAGCACAAATGAGCGGTGGTTTCGTAGGTGAGATTGTCGAACGGCTCGGCCGTAAAAATATAGCTCGCGGCGTACGCGTAGAGGTAGGCTCGCGCGAAGCGGCAGTTGATGTATCGATTATCGTAAAATATGGACACCGTATCCCGGATGTCGCTCGAAATATTCAAGATAGTGTGCGCAACGCCATCGAAAGCATGACGGGTCTGTCGGTCGTGGAAGTAAACGTACATATTGTGGACGTAGAGCTGAAGCCCGAAGAAAAAGCGCCGGCTGCCGTGGAAGATTTCCAGCGCGTCCGCTAGTTCATCAGCAAGTTTGGATGCCCCCTATGCCTCAGGGGGCATTTTTCCTCATCTAAGAGTAACGGCCTCCTTGTTACCTTTGCACCAAAGGAGAGATGCTTGTGAATTTGTTTGACCGCTTTATCCTGACTTTGTACAGTTTTGCGCTGATCGTCCTCTCTGTCGGCGTGATCGGAGCCTCGAGCGGACTGATCCCAGCTGAATACATACGCCCCTATTTAGAGCAGCTGCTTGGCGGTTTCCAGCCTGCCTATCTGATCACGGCGGTGATTTTTTTAATTGTCAGCTTGCGGTTCTTTTTCAGTTCTTTCCGCCGCTCCAAGAAACCGAAAACGGAGAAGGGCATTCGCCAGCGCAGCGACTTGGGTGAAGTAAACATAACCCTGCAAACCATTCAGACAATCGCCGAGAGGGCGGCCAGAAGAGTGAAGGGGGTCCGCGATTTAAAGACTGTCGTACGGGCGCTGGAAAGCGGAAACACGATCACAGTCCGCGTCTCTGTCGACGGAGAGACGCCCTTGCCGGAGCTGACCCAGAAGCTGCAGACCGATATCAAGGAGCAGGTGGAGGGTATTGCCGGCGTCATCATCTCCGAGGTGGCGGTCGTTGTGACGGAAGTAGCCCAGCATGAGAATTACGCGGCTCGCAAACGAGTGGAATAGTAGGTGAAAGTCATGATATGGGAGTTGTTGTGGGAACACAAGGGGAAACTACTGGGGGTAGCCGCCGGACTTTTTTTCGGCATCATCTACCTTCTCGTCGGTTTTTGGGATACACTGGTGTTTGTCGTCTTTGTCTCCACCGGTTATTACATTGGACGCAAACTGGATCACAAAGAGGATTTGCGCGAAATTCTTGATCGTATCCTCCCTGGGAAGTTTCGCTAAGCGGGGCAGGGACCTCAATTTTATGAGTAGGTGAACGTGATGAAACGTAGGACAGCACGAGAAAAAGCAGTTCAATGCTTGTTTCAGATCGACATGGCAGATGTAAGTATGGAAGCTGCCCTCGAACTGGTTATGGAAGATAGCGAAGAAGACGCCTCTTACCTTCATTTTCTGGTAAAGGGCGTACTTGATCGTCTGCAAGAGATCGATGCCGAGATCCAAAAATATCTTCGCGGCTGGCGTCTGGAGCGAATCGCCAATGTAGACCGGGCCATCCTTCGTCTTGCATTTTTTGAAATCATGTTTGAAGAGGACATTCCGGATAAAGTGGCGTTGAATGAGGCGATCGAGATTGCCAAACTGTTCAGCGACGAACAATCTTATCGGTATATTAACGGCGTTTTGTCCAGTTATTTGAAAGCTCGCCAAACTGCGAACGCGTAGAGATGGGTGAAGCAGCATGACAAAGGTATTGTTGGGAATTGATACGAGCAACTACCGGACATCGTTGTGCTTGGCAGCGGAAGACGGCCGGATTGTGGCAGAAGCGAAACGACTTCTTCGAGTAAAAGAAGGCAAGCGTGGTCTGCAGCAATCAGAAGCCGTCTTTCAGCATGTGATGAACCTCCCCGAGCTGAGCAATGAGATGAGATGGACCGAATACGATATCGTTGCCGTCTGTGCAAGCGAAAAGCCGCGTCCGGTGGATGGCTCGTACATGCCGGTGTTTAAAGTGGGGGAAGGCTTGGCGAAGTCACTGTCAGCCTACATGAAGGTACCCGCCTTTTTGACGACTCATCAGGAGGGGCATATCGCAGCGGGCGAGTATACCGCAGCAGAGCGGCCGCGTGAAAACCGGTTTCTCGCGGTTCATTTGTCTGGGGGAACGAGCGAACTGCTCTTGTGCGAAAGAAAGGAAGACGGATACCAGATCGAGAAAGTGGGCGGAACGACAGATCTGCACGCAGGTCAACTGGTTGATCGGATCGGCGTGGCGCTGGGGATGTCTTTCCCGGCCGGACCACAGTTGGAAAAGCTCGCCTTGCAGGCGTCCGGAGATTTTCGCGTCTCCTCCTCAGTGCAGGGGAAATCATTCAGCTTCTCTGGACCGGAAGCGGCACTGTTGCGGGCGATTGAGGGCGGAAGCGTACCGGCCGCAGAGATTGCCAGGGCGACGGAGCAATGTATAGCAAGCACGCTGGAAAAAGTGCTCCGTCATGCCGTAGAGGAGGGTCTTCCTCGGGAAATTCTGATCGTTGGCGGTGTAGCGGCAAATCAGTACATACGAGAGCGGTTGACCAAGCGTTTGGAACATCCTGCCGTCAAGGCGCGCTTGTACTTTTGCGATCCAGTCTATTCTGGAGACAATGCGTACGGAGTGGCCATGTTGGGCTGGCAAAAACTAAAACACGAACATTAAACAATTATTAACTTTATAAAATTCGGCTTTACATCATCTCCTTGAATCGGTACACTTAACGTAGTGATCCAAACGAAGGAGGGTTCTTCGCCATGGCAGCAACTATTTTGTATGGCAAGGAAATTGCAAAAGATATTCGGGAACAATTGGCTGGCGAAGTTGCAGAACTGAAGCAAAATGGAATCGTGCCGGGATTGACCGTCGTTCTTGTGGGAGATGATCCCGCTTCGCATTCCTATGTCAGAGGGAAAGCTCGCGGTTGTGAAGAAGTGGGAATCCGCTCGGAAATCATTTATAAGGACGCATCCATCACCGAAAAGGAATTGTTGGAGATCGTCTATCAATTGAATGAAAATCCGAACGTTCACGGCATTTTGGTACAGTTGCCGCTTCCGGCTCATATCTCTGAAAAGGCAGTCATCGAGGCGATAAGTTCGGAAAAAGACGTCGACGGGTTCCACCCGGTCAATGTCGGGAACATGATGATCGGATACGATTCTTTGCTGCCTTGTACAGCCAACGGTGTAGTCGAGCTGATCAAGCGCACTGGCATGACGATCGAAGGCAAACACGCAGTCGTCATCGGCCGCAGCAACATCGTCGGAAAACCGGTATCGTATTTATTGCAGCGAGAAAATGCGACGGTGACGATGTGCCACTCGCGGACTGTTGATTTGCCGTCCTACACACGTCAGGCTGATATTTTGATCGTCGCGGCCGGCAAGGCGCACATGATCGGAAAAGAGGACGTGAAACCGGGAGCAGTGGTGATTGACGTCGGGGTAAACCGCATTGAGAGCGGCAAGCTCGTCGGAGATGTCCGCTTTGATGAAGTAAAGGAAGTAGCGAGCTACCTCACACCCGTTCCGGGCGGTGTCGGTCCGATGACGATTACAATGCTGCTGAAAAATACAATTGAAGCGGCCAGAAATCTCGCCAGGTAGTTTCTGCAGACGATTACAGGTACAGCTACCACGAAGCATGCAGAAAAAACGGTTCAGGCGAGCGATTTTTGCGTCCGTGATGAAACTTACCAAAACGGGAGGTACGCATGACGAGTCGTCAAATTTTTTCAGTCAGCGACCTGAACCGCTGCATTAAGCAGGTGTTGGAGCAGGATGTCCGCTTGCAGGACATTTGGGTGCGCGGTGAAATCTCCAACTTTGTTCATCATACAAGCGGTCACATGTACTTTACCTTAAAGGACAGCCAGTCGCGGGTCAAGGTGGTCATGTTCGCCGGCTACAATCGTTTTCTTCGCTTTCTGCCCAAGGATGGAACCAAGGTGATCGTGCGCGGTTCCATTTCTGCCTATGAACGGGACGGCGCTTATCAATTTTATGCCAAGGAAATGCAGCCGGACGGAATCGGTTCTCTTTATCTTGCCTTTGAGCAATTAAAAGCAAAGCTTGCGGGAGAAGGGTTGTTTGCCGCAGAGAGAAAACGTCCGCTGCCAGCCTTTCCGAGAAGAGTCGGGGTAGTCACGTCGCCTACCGGAGCGGCCATCCGCGACATTTGCACGACGATCAGGCGCCGCTATCCACAGGCGGAAATCGTCTTGTCCCCGGCTGTCGTCCAAGGGACAGAAGCGCCTGCTTCCATCGTTGCAGCGATTCGGATTATGAACAGTCAGCCAGACATCGATGTTCTCATCGTCGGACGTGGAGGCGGGTCAATCGAGGAGCTGTGGGCGTTTAACGAGGAGCAGGTCGCCCGTGCCATTGCAGCTTCCTCGATTCCCGTCATTTCCGCAGTCGGGCATGAAACCGATGTCACAATCGCCGATTTTGTAGCAGATGTTCGCGCTGCGACGCCTACAGCGGCAGCCGAGCTTGCTGTTCCCCATTACCTCGAATGGCTGGAGCGGGTGAAGCAGCTGGACACCCGGATGAGTCGAGCGCTGCATGGACGGCTGGCCTCGGAGCGAAAGCGTCTGGAGGGACTTGCCCAATCCTATGCGATGCGGCGACCACAGAGACGGGTGGAAGAAGCGCAGCAACGGCTCGATGAGGTTTCCCTGCGGCTGGGTCAAGCGGTCAAACACCTGATGAAAGGACGCAGGGATCGGTACAATCAGCTGTCCGATCGGGTCAGGCGGTATCGGCTTACAGATGTGGTCGAACGACAGAAAAAGGCGATTGGGCTGAGCCGTGCCCGGCTTGACGAGTTGATGAAGCAGCGTCTGGTCAAGAGCAGGATGTCTTTTGCTTCATCCGTTGCGCAGCTGGATGCATTAAGCCCGCTGAAAGTCATGCAGCGCGGATTTTCGCTCGTGTACGCTTCCGGACAACTGGTAAAATCGGTTGAGCAATTTGCTCCAGGCGAAGAACTCATGTTACGATTAAAGGATGGAAGTGCTACTGCACGCGTGGAACAGATTTACCGGGAGGAGAAGCGAGATGGCACGGAAAAAGACGGACCAAGAGGCTGACATTCAGTTTGAAGAAGCGATGAAACGGCTTGAAGAAGTGGTGAATCGGCTGGAGGAAGGAGAGATTCCTCTGGAGGAAGCGATCCAGCTTTATCAGGAAGGCGTTACGCTCTCCCGAATCTGCGGCCAAAAGCTGGATGCGATCGAAGCCAAAATCACACAACTGATCGAAGAAGACGGCCAGCTGAAGCAAAAGCCGTTTCGTGTGGAGGGTGAAATCTGATGGCCGTATCCCTCCAATCCTATCTGGAAGAAAAGACAAGCTTCATCGAGCAGCATCTGACATCGCTGTTGGAGCGGGAGGGTGTTCCGGCTACACTGTACGAATCCATGGCGTATTCGCTGATGGCAGGGGGAAAACGCCTGCGCCCGATGCTGGTTCTGGCCGTTCTGGAAGCCCTGGACAAGCCCGTAGAGCGCGGCATCCCCTATGCGGCTGCTTTGGAAATGATACATACGTATTCGCTCATTCACGATGATTTGCCTGCGATGGATGATGACGACCTGAGGAGAGGCAAACCGACGAATCATAAAGTGTTCGGCGAAGCAACAGCAATCCTGGCCGGCGACGCCTTGCTGACGCGCGCCTTCGGTTTGATTGCCGAGCGGTATCTGAACGATCCCGATGTAAAGGCGGAGACGGTTGTACGACTGGTTGCGGAGCTTGGAAAACGGGCGGGAGCAACCGGCATGGTCGGCGGACAGATGGCTGATATTGAGGGCGAAGGCAAACAGCTGAGTCTGGCGGAACTGGAGTACATCCACAAGCATAAGACAGGCGATTTGCTGATTGCTGCGCTGCGGGGCGGAGGCTATTTGGCGGAAGCGACAGAGAAGCAGATGGATGCTTTGACCCAATACGGAAGAAACATCGGACTGGCCTTCCAAATTCAGGACGATATTTTGAATGTAGAAGGGGATTCCTCTCAGCTCGGCAAAGCCGTCGGAAGCGATGCGGATCGGCAAAAGGCTACCTATCCGGCGCTGATCGGCATGGATGAATCGAAGGCGCGTTTGCTGCAGCTTGTCGCCGAAGCCAAGCAAGTGTTGAGAAGCGCTGGAATGGATCACTCGGCCCTCATGCCACTGGCTGATTACGTCATGGAACGGAAAAAGTAAAAGACGCGGAGCAGTTGCTTCCGCGTCTTTTTTTCGTCATTAGATTGACAAGGTTGTTACACCTACAAAGCCTTGTCATCCACGCCGTCCAACCATTTTTTGATATCCCCGATCACGGAAGACACACAGCCGTCCTCAAACGGCGAATCCAGCTTCGCTACTTTTACCAGCTCGGTAAACGACTTGCTGCCGCCCTCCTTGCAAAGGGTAAGGTAATCGTCCCACGCCTCTGCCGGATTATGCTGGGCCCGCTTCCAGAATTGGAAGGCGCAGATTTGCGCAAGCGTATAATCGATGTAATAGAAGGGGTCCATGAAAATATGGCCCTGCTGTTGCCAGTACCCTCCGTTTTCGAGGAAATCATTGTCTTCATAATTGAGATGAGGCAGATACTTGCGCTCGATTTCGCGCCATGTCTGTTTCCGCTGCGCGGGAGTCATATCCGGATTTTCATAGATGGCGTGCTGGAATTCGTCAACCGTTACGCCGTAAGGAATGAACTGAAGCGCATCGGCGAGATGGGAAAACTTGTACTTTTCCGTATCTTCCTGAAAAAACAGCTCCATCCACGGCCAGGTCAAAAACTCCATGCTCATGGAGTGAATTTCACAAGCCTCATAGGTAGGGAAATGGTACTCCGGAACGGCGAAGTCCCTGCTCATGTAAACCTGAAAAGCGTGTCCGGCCTCGTGTGTCAAGACATCGATGTCGCCGGAAGTGCCGTTGAAATTGGCAAAGATATAAGGGAGTCGGTATTGGCTGATGTACGTGCAATAACCGCCTGTCGCTTTGCCCTTCTTGCTCAACAGATCCATGCAATCGTTCTCAAGCATGAAAGAGTAGAACTCCCCGGTTTCCTTGGAAAGCTCATTGTACATTCGCTTGCCGTTTTCCACGATCCATTCGGGAGAGCCCTTGGGCGTAGGATTTCCGGTAGCGAACTGGAACGGCTTGTCATAGTAGCGCAAAGTCTCCACGCCAATTCTTTCACGCTGTCTTTCATACAAGCTGCTGGCGACAGGAACGATATGCTCCAGCACCTGTTTGCGGAAGACGGCCACCATTTCTGCATTGTAATCCGTCCGATTCAGACGGGCATAGGCCAGCTCTGTAAAGCTTTGATAGCCGAGCTTGCGGGCGATTCGGGTACGCACCTTCACAAGCTCGTCATAGATGCGATCAAGCTCTTCGCCATGCTCGCGGAAAAAGCTGTAGCGAGCCTCGTGCGCTCTCTTTCTCATCTGCCGGTCGATAGATGTCTGGAACGGGATCAATTGCGGCAGTGTCCGCTCTTCGCCCTCGAACTGAATGCGGGCCGAAGCGATCAAAGCCATGTATTGGCTGCTTAGCCGGTTTTCCTCCTGCAAGTCGAGAACGACCTCGGGAGAAAAGGTGCGAATCTTGGTTTCGGCGATGCGGAAGAGCTGCGCTCCCCATTTGGCCTCCAGCTCCTTGCGGAAACGGGACTGGACAATCGCCTCATAATACTTTGTCACCAATCCTTGATACTGTGGTCCTGCTTCATCCCAATAATCCTGTTCGTCCTTGTAAAACGAATCGGTTGTGTCGATCGTGTGTCTGATGTGAGAAATTTCACGTGCAGACTCTACCTCCTGACGGATCTCCTGGATGCGGAGCATCGCCTCGTCTTGCTCCTGCCAGGTGGACGCCCGCTGGAAGGCAGCAAGCTGCTCTTCAAATCGGGCTTCGATCGCTGCCAGCGGGATGCGTTCATAGTTGATTTGTGAAAAAGGTACTGCTGTGCTCATGGACGAAACCCTCCCATAAAAGGTTTGATGGATTGATTTTATTTTACCAGAAGCTGGACGCGATTTCTCTTGAAAACAGATGAAAGTGGAGTTTTTATGAAGAAACCGTTATAATGAAGCAAGCTAAATGAACCAAGGTTGTCCGAAAGTGATTCGGATTGCAGCATACCCAATGACCCAAGAATGAGTGAAAGTGAGGAATAGTAATGCTGCTAACTAGCATCAACAATCCTCAAGATCTGAAGAAATGCTCATTGCCTGAGCTATACGCACTGGCAGACGAGATCCGACAGTTCCTTGTGGAAAACCTGTCCAAAACGGGCGGCCATCTGGCACCTAATCTTGGTGTAGTGGAATTGACGCTCGCCCTACACTATGTATTTAACAGCCCGGTAGATAAGTTGATTTGGGACGTAGGACATCAAGCCTATGTACATAAAATTTTGACGGGCCGGCGCGAAATGTTTCCGACGCTTCGCCAGTATAAAGGATTGTGCGGCTTTCCGAAAATGTGCGAAAGCCCGCATGACGTCTGGGAAACAGGGCACAGCAGTACGTCCCTGTCCGCCGCTATGGGAATGGCAACCGCACGCGATTTGAAAAAGGAAAAGAACCACGTCGTGGCGATCATCGGCGACGGTGCCCTGACTGGCGGTATGGCGCTGGAAGCGATGAACCACATCGGCCATGAAGGCAAAAATGTCATCGTTGTGCTCAACGACAATGAAATGTCCATCGCGCCAAACGTGGGTGCCCTGCACAATTATTTGGGCAAATTGCGCTCCGCGACCAATTACAAACGAGCAAAGGAAGAGCTTGAGCATTTGCTGAAATCGATTCCGGCGGTAGGCGGAAGGCTTGCCCATATGGCGGAGCGATTCAAGGACAGCATGAAGTATTTGCTCGTCTCCGGCATCTTGTTTGAGGAACTGGGCTTTACCTATATCGGTCCGATTGATGGACACAACATGGAGCTCATGCTCGACACCCTGAAAACGGCGAAACAGACGAAGGGGCCGGTGCTGATCCATGCCATCACCAAAAAAGGCAAAGGCTACGCGCCTGCAGAAGCGGATTCGGTCAAATGGCACGGTATCGGCACGTACAAAATCGAGTCTGGCGATACCCCGAAATCGGCACCTATGTATACGAAGGTGTTCGCGGACACGATGATCAGTCTGGCCGAAGAGGACGAGCGGATCGTGGCGGTAACACCGGCTATGCCCGCGGGCTCCGGTCTGATCCCGTTTGGCGAGCGCTTCCCGGATCGGCTGTTTGACGTAGGGATTGCAGAGCAGCACGCATGCACGTTTGCCGCAGGCTTGGCAACACAAGGCTTGAAGCCTGTCTTCGCGGTTTACTCGACATTCCTGCAGCGGGCCTACGACCAGTTGATTCACGACGTGGCCCGGCAAAAGCTGAACGTGATCTTTGCCGTTGACCGGGCAGGCCTGGTCGGTGCTGACGGGGAGACGCATCAGGGCGTGTATGACATCGCATTTATGAGGGCCATCCCGAATATGGTCATCATGGCGCCGAAGGATGAAAACGAGCTGCGCCATATGATGAAAACGGCGGTCGCGTACGAGGACGGTCCGATATCCTTCCGCTATCCCCGCCTAAGCGTCCGAGGCGTAAAGATCGATGACGAGATGAAGCCGCTTCCGATCGGAAAGGCTGAAATCGTCCGCGAAGGAAGAGACGTCGCGATCCTGTCATTTGGTCATATTTTCGAAATCGCGGAACACGCGGTGGAACAGCTCAGCCGCGAAGGGATCCATCCGATGCTGGTAAATGCCCGCTTCTGCAAGCCGCTTGATGCGGAGCTGCTGACCAGGCTGGCACGGGAAGGCTATGACCTCATTACAGTTGAGGAAGGCTCCGAGATGGGCGGCTTTGGAAGTGCTGTCCGCGAGTTTTTGGCTGAAGCGGGGTACCATCATATCCGAGTCAAAACAATAGGCGTTCCCGACTATTTCGTCGAGCATGGCAGCGTGAAAGAACAACGGCTGGAGGTCGGATTGACGGCTGAGCAAATCGTCGCCTGTGTCCGCGCATTTTTGCCCGTATCGAAAGGCGTTGTCGAGGCATGAAAAAGGAACGGCTGGACGTTCTGCTGGTAGAACGCGGATTGTATGACACCAGAGAAAAGGCAAAAGCGGCAGTAATGGCCGGTCTCGTACAGGTGAAAGGGGAGCGGTGCGACAAGCCGGGCACCAAATTTCCCGAGGATATTGCCATCACGGTAAAGGGCGAGGTTCACCCGTATGTGAGCCGCGGCGGATTAAAGCTGGAAAAAGCATTGAACATATTCGACCTCGTCATAGACGGCAAAGTCATGATGGATATCGGTTCCTCAACAGGCGGATTTACGGATTGCGCACTGCAAAATGGCGCGAGAAAAGTGTATGCGATTGATGTTGGCTACAATCAGCTCGCCTGGTCGCTGAGGAAGGACGAGCGGGTCGTGGTGATGGAACGAACGAATTTCCGTCACATGGACCCCGACAGCTTTGAAGATGAGCGGCCGGAAGTCGCTTCCATTGATGTGTCCTTCATTTCGTTGAAACTGATATTGCCGGTCTTGTATCGTTTTTTGGAACAAGGCGGCGACGTCGTTGCCCTCGTAAAGCCACAGTTCGAGGCAGGCAAGGAAAACGTCGGGAAAAACGGCATTGTTCGTGACCCGGACATTCACGAGGCTGTGTTGATCGACATTGGACAAGCCGCGATGCAAATCGGCTTTTCGTTGCACGGTCTTTCTTACTCGCCCATTACCGGAGGAGAAGGAAACATCGAGTTTTTGCTGCACGCAAAAAAGGCAGGCGGAGGCTTCGCTTCGGAGGAATGGCTGAAAAAGGTGAGTGAGACTGTGGCTATCGCTCACCGCGAATTGAAGTGAAAGTAGGACAAAAAGCCTCGATGCGGGAAGTCGAGGCTTTTTTTGTATGCATGAAAAGTTGTATACTTGTATAAGGATTTCCAACCGACGAAGTTTTGGGGTGGGCCATGTTGAAGACGTTTGGTATCGTAGCGAATAAAGGAAAACCTGAGGCCCGCATTGTGGCCAGAGAATTGGTATATTTGCTGGAGGAAAAAGGAGCCAGAGTCCTTCTGGATGAACAGATGGCTTCTTACGTAGGCAGAGGGGATATCGGGACAAGCCTGGAAGCGATCGGCTCTGAAGCTCAGCTTTTGTGTGTCCTGGGCGGAGACGGCACCTTGCTTGGCATCGCGCGCCGCTTGGCAGGACGCTCCTTGCCGATTTTGGGCATCAATCTGGGAACGCTCGGGTTTCTCTCGGAAGCCGACCCGGAGCATTTGCCCCACGCCGTCGACAATCTGCTTTCTGGACAATACTACATTGAAGAACGCTCCATGCTGGAGGCAGAGCTGGTCCGAAACAAATCCACGCTTGCCCGCTATACGGCGATGAATGACATCGGGATTGCCAAAGGGTCGTTCTGCCGCATTATTCAATGTGCGGTTTATTTGGACGATGTGTATGTGGCAACCTTCAGCGGCGATGGGGTGATCGTATCGAGTCCGACAGGCTCTACAGCGTATTCTCTATCTGCCGGCGGTCCGATTGTGGCGCCGAATGTCGATATGCTGCTGCTGACGCCTGTAGCGCCGCATTCTTTGACTGCCCGCCCGATGGTGCTATCGCCCAATCAGGTTATTCGGATTGAGGTGGATGCCATTCATCACGAAATGGGCTTGTCTATAGATGGGCAATTCGGATACAAGCTGGAGGGTGGCGATCAGATTTTCATCCGCAAGTCGCCATATGTGACCCCATTGGTCAAATGGAAAAAAGGCGGCTTTTTTGAAACAATTCGCACCAAATTACAAGGGGAATGGGAGTAATCGCATGAATAAAGGACAAAGGCATATTCGCATTCGTGAAATTATCGGAAATAACGAGGTGGAGACGCAGGATGAGTTGGTAGACCGTTTGCGCGAAGCGGGTTTTAACGTGACCCAGGCGACAGTCTCCCGAGACATCAAGGAGCTTCATCTGGTGAAGGTTCCGTTGCCGGATGGCCGCTACAAATACTCGCTCCCTGTCGAGCAGAAGTTCAATCCGATCCAGAAGCTGCGCCGCATGCTGGTTGATTCGTTTGTCAGCATGGATCACGCCGATCACTTTATCCTGCTGAAGACGCTGTCCGGGCATGCCAATGCAGTAGCGGAGCTGATCGACAATTTGCCTTGGGAAGAAATCATGGGCACCATCAGCGGCGACAATACCATTTTGATTATTTGCCGCTCCAAGGAAAACTCTGAAGAAGTGACCAAGCGGCTCATGGAAATGCTGTAAGGAGTGGGGAAACAGTATGCTGCTGGAGCTTTCCATACGCAATTTTGCGATCATCAAATCCGTAACCATTTCTTTTCAAAAAGGCTTAAACATTTTGACCGGGGAGACCGGTGCGGGAAAATCGATTATTATTGATGCGCTCGGCCTGCTGCTGGGAGGCCGGGCCTCGACTGATTTTGTCCGGTACGGGGAAACGCGGGCAGAAGTCGAGGGTCTGTTTGAGCTGCCCAGCGGCCATCCGGCCTTTTCGGTTTGCGAGAGCTTCGGTGTTCAGGTAGAGCAGGACAACACGCTTGTCGTCAGGCGCGATATTTCCAGTCAGGGAAAAAGCATCATCCGCATCAACGGACAGCTTGTCACCCTTGCCATGCTCAGGGAGCTGGGCCCCTGGCTGGTGACCGTCCACGGACAGCATGACACTCATATGCTGATGCAGGCGGACAAGCACATACACTGGCTCGATTCCTACGGCGAAAAAGAAATGGGATCGGCCAAACAGGAGTATGCACAGTTGTTTGGCCTCTATTCAAAGACGAGACAGGATCTGGAACGGATGTCCAAAAACGAACGGGAGCTCGTTCAGCGGATCGATCTGCTGCAATACCAGTTAAACGAAATCGAGGCAGCATCCCTGGCGCCCGGAGAGGACGAAAAGCTGCTTCAGCAGAGAAAGAAATGGATGAACATTGAGAAGGTATTTGCAGGCATCCAGGACGCCTACCGGGCCCTGCACGGCGACCAGCGCGGAAGCGAGTGGCTTGGACATGCCATGAGCGAGCTGGAACGAATTGTCTCCTATGATGATCAGTTGGGACCGATACTCGAGACGGTCCAAAGCGCATACTATCAGGTAGAAGATGCAGTGCACCAGCTCAGACAGCTCTCCGACCGGCTCGATTTTGAACCGGAGCAGCTTCAGGAAGTAGAGAGAAGGCTGGATTTGATCCAGACGCTGAAGAGAAAATACGGGAAAAATGTAGACGATATTCTGGAATATGCGGCAACGATTCAGGATGAATTGGACGAAATGCATCATTACGATGACCGTCTGCAGCAACTGGAAAAACGGCTGGTTGAGCTGGCTGCCGATCTCGCCGTCGAGGCACTGGAGCTGTCCATGATCCGCCGCAGCTGTGCAGACCGGCTTGCCAAGGAAATTGAGCAGCAGCTTCGCGAATTACATATGGAGCGCGCCCGCTTCGCCATCGATGTCCGGCAAATTCCCGATGAAAACGGGGTGGAAATCGAGGGAGCCAAATGGCGCGTCGATGCCAACGGAATCGATACCGTCGAGTTTTTAATTTCGCCCAATCCCGGAGAGCCGCTGCGCCCTTTGGCCAAAATCGCTTCCGGCGGTGAGCTGTCGCGGGTCATGCTGGCGATCAAGACGATTTTGGCCGGTACCGACCAGGTGCAGACCTTGATTTTCGACGAGGTCGATACAGGGGTAAGCGGAAGGGCTGCCCAAGCCATTGCTGAAAAGCTTGCACATGTCGCGCTCCAGCGTCAGGTGTTGTGCATTACACACCTTCCGCAGGTAGCTTCTCTCGCGGATGCCCATTTCCTGATTCAAAAGGAGATGAGCGAGAACGAAACGATGACGCTCGTTCACAGCTTACGCGAGGAGGAGCGGGTCACCGAGCTGGCCCGCATGCTGAGCGGAGCCGAGGTTACAGCAAAAACAGAAGAGCACGCGCGCGAGATGATCACGCTCGGGCGACAACGAAAAGCTGCCAAGTAACCGGGCAGCTTTTTTGTTTGCTGTTGTACCGAATGCGGAGCGTTTCAGGTAAGGTTTACGCAGCAAATAGCAATTGATACACCCATTGACAGCTCCCTGTCCACCGAGGTTTTCAGTGCTGTATTCTTGCGACTGGTGTTAGATTTTCCTGACATAATCCATTGCCGCGCAGGCAATAGTATAACTACACAAGGTGGAGGTGTTATCTGTAGGTGTAGGTAGGGAACGGTAGGAGTGATTGCTGGTGATCCGTCACAACAGAAGAAAATGGATGGGAAGTCTCCTTCTCCTTATCACGGCGCTTGTCGTGAGTTCCACCCCGTTCCACGACCTGTCTTCTTTTCCCCATGAATTACGCCTGATGGAAGGCTCCTTGAAGCAACTGCGCGTCTCTATGCCCGTCATGGGTACGTTGGTCAACAGCAACCCGGAAATTCTGCATGTCAATGGAACGGAAGCCCGGGAAGTTTCTGTAGATCTGAGTCAGCCAGTTTCGGTAGAACCGAAGAGGGCGGGAGAAGCCAATTTGCAGGTAAAGTGGCGCAACATCCCGCTGAAAGCGGTCAAGGTAAATGTGCTGCCTGATTTGCGGGTGATTCCGGGCGGTCAGTCTATCGGCGTCAAATTGCAGACTGCTGGCGTTCTTGTCGTTGGTCATCATCTGGTTGACACAGGAAAAGAAAAAGTCTCACCAGGGGAACAAGCGGGTGTACATGTCGGGGACAGTATCATTAAAATGAATGACTTGTACATCAATGACATGAACGATGTCAAAAAGCTGGTAAGTGAAGCCGGCGAAAAGCAGACACCTTTGCAGCTCCTCATCGTCCGGGGCAAAGAGAAAGTAAATGTGACGCTGAGGCCTGCTAAAGACAAGAAGGATGAGGAGTACCGGATGGGTTTATACATTCGTGATTCGGCTGCAGGTGTCGGTACGCTTACTTTTTACGAGCCGAATTCGAAAGCTTACGGAGCATTGGGCCATGTCATCTCCGACGTGGACACTGGACAGGCCATCGTTGTCGGCGACGGTCAAATCGTACGGGCGAGTGTGACCTCGATTGAAAAAGGGCAGAGCGGGAATCCGGGAGAAAAGTTTGCCCGTTTTTACAATGAAAGCGAAGTGTTGGGCAACATTACGAAAAATTCGCCGTTTGGCATATTCGGGAAAATGAACGAGGAGCCAAAAAGAAGCTTTTATCCCGAGCCCATTCCCATCGCTCTGGCCGAACAGGTAAAAGAGGGACCAGCCAAAATCCTTACCGTGGTAGAAGGTCAAAAGGTAGAAGAGTACTCCATTGAGATCGTGAATGTCGTGAAGCAGCATTTCCCTGCCACGAAAGGCATGATCATCAAGGTGACAGATAAGCGATTGCTCGAAAAAACCGGTGGGATCGTGCAGGGAATGAGCGGAAGCCCGATTATCCAGGATGGAAAGATGGTCGGTGCGGTTACCCATGTATTTGTGAATGACCCGACCTCCGGCTATGGTTGCTATATCGAATGGATGCTGCAGGATGCAGGATTGCAGGTTCGTCCGGGACAGCAATCCAAACCGTCCGGAAGTGCAGCGTAAGCAAAGACGAGGTCGTCTCGCCAAAAGGTGAGCCGGCCTTTCACTTTTTGAGCAAAACGTGGAAATCATTGTCGAAATATCGGAAAAATCATTCAATCTTTCGTCATTGGCAGGAATGCCACTGGCATTGTCGAATTATTTTTGGAGTGAAAAGATGGTATGGGCATATGTTGAGGGATTCATTACTTCTGAGAATACTTCCACCTTTTTTCCCAAACAGACCGTTGATTGTAAGGAGGAACGACCTTGAGCAAGATTGAAGTGTTGTTGGCGGATGACAATCGGGAATTTGTGAACCTGCTGGAAGAGTACATAAGCAGCCAGCATGATATGAACGTGATCGGTGTGGCGTATAACGGAAATGATGTCATTCGCCTGCTCCAAGAACGCATTCCGGATGTCCTTATTTTGGATATTATCATGCCTCATCTGGATGGATTGGCCGTATTGGAACAAATCCAAGCCATGAGACTCACTTCTCAACCAAAAATTATTATGCTGACGGCATTCGGGCAAGAGGAAATCACCAAAAAGGCAGTCGAATTGGGGGCCGCCTATTACATCCTGAAGCCTTTTGACATGGAGGTCTTGGCACAGCGAATCCGTCAGATGACGAATAGCAAGCCTTCAAGCTCTTTTGTGACCGCTGTCAAGTCGCAAAACCCATTGCAGATCAGAGGGCGCAATCTTGACGCCAGCATCACCAGCATTATCCACGAGATCGGGGTTCCAGCGCATATTAAAGGATATCTGTATCTGCGGGAAGCGATCACGATGGTGTACAACGACGTGGAATTGCTGGGGTCCATCACGAAAGTGCTGTACCCTGATATCGCCAAGAAGTTTAATACGACTGCAAGCCGTGTAGAGCGTGCCATCCGTCATGCGATCGAGGTGGCCTGGTCCCGCGGAAATCTGGATTCCATCTCCAGCCTGTTCGGCTATACGATTTCCAACACCAAGGCGAAGCCGACGAATAGTGAATTTATCGCCATGGTGGCGGACAAGCTGCGGATTGAGGCGAAGATCTCATAATTGCGATATTACAAAAGGTAATGACCGCAAGCCTTCCGCTGTTTGGCGCAACTTTTATGTTGAGCATTGCGAGGATTCCGCTAAACCGTTACCAGGAAATGTATGGTATTTGATGGCGTGCCGACCGGAAGGTTTTGCGCGATTGAAGACCCCGTATGGGTGTCCGTAACGTACGAAGGCATATCTGTGGCCTTGCAGTACAAACGGACCTGATACGGGGCTTTTTATCGAACTTGGGGCGATTGCATGCTATTTCGTCTTTCTTAAAGAAAGGGCGAGGAAGATGACAGCCAATGAAAGACAGAACCAAGAAAAAACAAGTAGAAAAGTTTGTATTTACCAACTGCTTACTATGATAAACCAGTTTTCAGCGATTAAGTTTTTCAAGTACCTGTGTTTTTAAATAGCTGTACTGTTTATCATTGGTATCACAGAATGCTTCCTCTCGATTGGAAGGAATGTCTTGGTAGTGAGGTATTTCAGAAAATTGAGATTCTGTAAAATCACAACGTATTCCGTCAATTTTGTTGTAATAATGCCATCCTTCAGGGGTTTTCGTTTTCAAGATTTCTCCACCAAAAAGATCGTTTACAACCAGTGCAGTTACTCCACATTGTCCATTGGCAGGGTTTTGGGAGGACCATTTTGAACTAGATTCAATCGACCAAACCTTTAGCAATATTTTTGATAAATCGCTAAAACGTTCTTCAATAAGCACAGTAGATTCTCCTTCACAGTGTAAATGGTCCGCGCAATCCCAATATAACACATTGTGTATCGTGTCGATCCAAATCTTAAGATTTACTGTTCTGGAGGATGAGAGTAAAGGCGTAAGCCAAGACTATCCCACTTTCTGGAGGTTCCACATGAGACTGGCTGTCCTGTCAGATACACATGGAAATGCAATTGCTTTTGAAGCCGTTATCCAAGACTTAAACAGTCAAAGCCCCGATGCCATCGTATTTCTCGGAGATATCGTCATGCGGGGACCTCAGCCAAGCGAATGTATACACATGGTAAGGTCATTGGAGCCTCTAGCCGTTATTCGCGGAAATTATGACGATATGTTTACCCGATTCCCAGCACCTGGGTGGGTCCCAAGCAACGACAAGGAAGAGCTGGTCTTGCGGGCCTACGAGTACGACTGTAAACGGATTGCGCACGATGATCAGGAATGGTTGGCAAACCTTCCTGTGGAGCGAGCCTGGACATTTGAAGACGTCCCTACGGAGATGTATCATGCTGGACCCGATTCGCTGGTCAATGTCGTCTATCCGTGGGCAAGCCTGGATGAAATGGACATATTAAACCGGAGTGAGCATACCAGGCTTGTCCTGTTTGGACATGTACACCATGCGTATGCGCGTCAGGGAAAGGGAAGATTGATCGTCAATTGCGGGAGTGTCGGCCTGCCGTTTGATGGCGATAATCGAGCAAGCTACGCCATTGTGGACTTTAACAAAAGGGACATTGCCGTTCAACTCAGAAGAGTTGCCTACGACATCGAAAAAGCGCTTGCCACCGCAAAAGCATTGAAAATGCCGGACGTGGAAGCGTATGAATACGCTCTCAGATTGGCTCGTTATCCGTACAACGATTATAAGAAATTGATACAAACGACTTCATCATGAATGAAAGTGATTTTCTTACAGCAGATGGCGATCGTGCAAAAAAACGGCTGAACGAATGAAGAATGAAAAGGGAATATCCTTCGAGCAATCGGGATGAATATGCAATACGGTTGCACACCGGGAAGAACCATGTAAAATAAAAATGAGAAAAACGGGAAAGGCAGGTGCCGACCAGTGAACATCATTGACGAAATTCTGGCGCATAACCGGGCATTTATCGAGAACAAGGAATACGAGAAATATCAGACAACGAAATTCCCTGACAAGCGATTAGTCGTGCTGTCCTGCATGGATACCCGGCTGGAAGAATTGCTTCCAAAGGCAATGAATTTGCGAAACGGCGATTTCAAGCACGTAAAAAGTGCGGGAGCTGTCGTTTCTCATCCGTTCGGCAGTATCATGCGGAGTATTTTGGTTGCGATCTACGAGCTGAACGCTGAAGAAGTGGTCGTGGTAGGTCACTACGATTGCGGGATGAGCGTGATCAATGCCGACAATATGATGGCGAAAATGAAAGCAAGAGGGATCACAGAGGAAACCTTCAATATCATCAAACATTCTGGCTTCCGCCTGCACTCCTGGCTGCGCGGCTTTGACCACGTGGAGGATAGTGTGAAACAAAGTGTGGAAGTGATTAAAAACCATCCGCTGCTGCCAAAAGAGGTTCCGGTTCACGGCCTCTTGATCGATCCGGTTACAGGCAGACTGGATCGGGTAGTAGATGGATATGAACTGGCAACCCCGGTTAAGTAATTCCAACGCTTCGCATGTTACACGCAGAACCTTTATGCAAAAAGCGGCACGCTGGTTTTTTGGGGCAATTGGGCTGGGAATAGCGACGACAGGTTACGCCTATGGTGTAGAGAGACACAGGCTCGAGGTAGTCAGTCAACCGGTTGCCATTCCGGATCTTCCGGAGCAATGGAAGGGCGTGCGTATCGTTCATTTCAGCGATTTGCATTTGGGACACTACCTGGGCGTTGAAGAACTTGAAAAGGTTGTTGACCGGATTAATGAACAACAGCCGGATCTGATCTGTTTTACCGGAGATTTGGTAGACAAAAGCACTAGATTGCTGTCTACCGCGATCCCGATCCTGGCTCGGCTGCACGCGCCTCTCGGCAAATTTGCTGTTCTCGGAAATCACGATTGGCGATACGGAGAACAGGGAATCGTCCGTCAAGCTCTTCTGGATTCAGGATTTTCGGTTCTGATCAATGAGCACATCAAGCTACAAAAAGAAGGCGACGCACTTTTTGTAGCGGGGATGGACAACGTGCTGCACGGCGTTCCCGATCCGCGGAAGGCTCTGGACGGAATAGCTGAGGGAGATACGGTGATTTTGCTCGTCCACGAGCCTGATTTCGCGGAAGAAGCAGCCAAGCACCCTTTTGCCCTGCAGCTTTCCGGCCACAGCCATGGCGGGCAGGTGAGGCTGCCGCTCCTGGGACATGTCATTACGCCCCCCATGGGACAAAAATTTGTGCAGGGACTGCAACACGCGGGAGATGGCAAGCTGCCGGTGTATATCAATCGGGGAATCGGTACGACGATATTGCCGGTAAGACTTTTCTGCCGGCCGGAAATTACTGTACTCACTCTTGTTTAATAGACTTGCTTGATCCATTGGACGAATGGCATGAATGCCTCGTCCTCTTTTTTTGCATGCAGATAAGCAATTAGCGTGGGGCGGGTAAATTCGCCGTGAGAGATATCGAGTGCAGCAAGTCTGCCTGCACGCACCTCATCCTGAACCGTCCGCTCGGGAAGCATCGTCACGCCCAACTGCTGCTGCACCATTTTGATGACGGCGCTAAAGCTGTCCAGCTCCATAATCACATTGGGAAAGACGCCATGCTGAGCGAGGAACCGATCGACGCGCTGGCGAAAAGGAGCGCTTTGACTGCCAAATGCGATGACGGGCTCCGAACCCCAGCGCCCAAATCCGGGAAATGTGTCCGCCCATGGATGTTCGGGTGAGGTGACCAGCATGACGCGATCGCTCGGCAAAAATTCCTGGTGTATGTGGGGATGGTAGACTTCGTGGCCGAGGAAGGCGATGTCTGCCGTACCAGTCAACAGGGAAGAGATGGATTCCTCGTAGAGGGTAGAGCGGACGTAGCAGGTAAAATGCGGATGCTCCTTGCGATACTGCCCGAGCAGGCGGGGCAGTTCGTAGGAGGCAAACGCTTTTCCGGCAACTACGGTGAGGGACTGACGTTCTTCGCGATGAGTCGAAAAGGCGCGAAGCTGTTCCACTACGGTCGCGGCAACAGGCAACAGGCGTCGTCCTTCAGCTGTCAGGCTTACCCCGGTGCTTGTACGGGTGAACAAGGGAGTTCCTACCTGTCTCTCCAATTGCTTCAGCCTGTGCGTTACCGTAGACTGCGCCAAAAAGAGTGCGTGGGCTGCTCGATTCAGCGAGCCGTGCCGGGCAATTGCCAAAAAAATCTCCAGACTGTCCAGATCCATACGGCTTCCTCCCGCAGAATGATTGGTTATCTGATTTCTCGATAACCTGCTATCGATATTCTATAACAAATGGCTGAAAAAAGGGAATATTATGGATGCAGGAGGTGGTCTTCGTGGAGAAAGAAGCGAAAATCAAGCGACAAGTCCAAGAGCAGTTCGGCAAAAACGCCAATGCCTATGTGACGAGCGAGACGCACGCAAAAGGGGAGGATCTTCCGCTCATCATCGAATGGACGCAGCCTCAACCGGAATGGGTGGTGCTGGATGTCGCGACTGGGGGAGGACATGTAGCCAAGACATTGGCTCCTCACTGCAAATGGGTAGTTGCTACCGATCTGACCGGACCGATGCTGGAAGCAGCGAGGGCGGCTCATCAAGCAGCGGGGTTGAGAAACATCGGCTATACGGTGGCTGACGCCGAACGCCTGCCTTTTCTCGCGGACTCCTTTGACGCTGTCTTGTGCCGAATTGCCGCCCATCACTTTCCCAACCCGGGAGCTTTTGTCCAGGAGGCAGCACGTGTACTTCGACCCGGCGGCGTGTTTGTCTTCATAGATAATATCGTTCCCGATTCAGAGGAAATAAGCAGCTTCATCAACCGTTTTGAGGCGATGCGAGACCCGAGTCACGTCCGCTGTCTCTCCCGCACGGAATGGATCAGCCTGGTGGAACAAGCAGGTCTGTCGGTCCAAAGGGAGCGGCAGCGAAAAAAACGGTTTTCCTTCCCCGAGTGGGTAGCACGGACGTCTGAATCGCGGGAGCAGGAAAAAGCCGTTGAACAGTTGCTCATACATGCTTCCAAGGACATTCACGACTATATGGGTGTGACGTTAATCGATGGGCGCGTAGCCGGGCATGAGATCGATGAATGGATGGCAGTCTGCAAAAAGGAAGTCTAAGGAAAAACGAGGAGAGATGCGAGATGCACACATGGTTGGGATTGGATCATGTACAATTGGCAGCGCCGGTCGGATGTGAGGAAGAGGCGCGAAGCTTTTTCAGCGGGATATTGGGAATGAAAGAGGTGCCCAAGCCGGAAGCACTGCGCAAACGGGGAGGGGTCTGGTTTCAATGCGGGCCGCAGACCATTCACATCGGGGCAGAGGAGGGGTTCACCCCAGCGAAAAAAGCGCATCCGGCCTTCCTTGTAAAAAATATCGAGGGATTGCGCCATCGTTTGCTCGAGGCGGGGGTGACGATAAAGCAGGGAGAAGAAATTCCGGGTGTCATTCGCTTTTTTGCAGATGATCCCTTCGGCAACAGGCTGGAGTTTATGGAGGTGACGACAGAATGAGCATTGATTTCCATGCATCCGAAAATCGAAGCTCGTATACCGGCCGTTCAGCCGACAAAGGCTGGCTGAAAGCGATGGCGGAAATCGTCAACCCTGTCGGCAAGAACGTGATCGATATCGGTTGTGGCGGCGGCATTTATACGGCAGGCTGGGCTGAGCTGGGAGCAGAGCGCGTCATGGGAGTCGACTTTTCTCAAGTCATGCTGGAAGCCGCACGGGAGAACACCGCTCATTTGCCTCAAGTCTCCTTTCATTGGGGGGATGCTTGTCAGACTGGTCTTGCCGCCGGCTGTGCAGATATTGTCTTCGCCCGTGCCTTGATCCACCACCTGGACAGTGTAGACAGCTTTGTGGCGGAGGTGAACCGGATTTTGGCGCCGGGGGGGATGTGCATCATTCAGGATCGGACGATGGATGATGTATCCGTCCCCGGGTCGACAGAGCATTTGCGAGGATATTTCTTTGAAGCGTTTCCCCGTCTGCTGCAGAAGGAGGAAAAGCGCCGCCCGTCTTTGACCGAGGTGCAAGCAGCTTTGAAAAATGCGGGCTTCTTCTCTGTACATACAAGCCAGATGTGGGAGATTCGGAAGAGATACAGCACTTGGACGGAGCTGGAAAGCGATCTTCGAAAAAGGACTGGACGCTCGATCCTCCACGAGCTGAATGATGACGAACTGGAAAAGCTCATCTCCTTCGTCAAAGAGAAGATGGGCGGTCTGCTGCCGATCGTCGAACAGGATCGCTGGACCATTTGGAGGGGAGTAAAGGGATAAATGGCATAATTGTGAAATCGTCTGTCACAATTCCTGATTCGACTTGTATACGTCTGGGGTATTCTATATAATGAAGGTGCTATTCTCTTCCCGTACGTTTTACTTTTTGCCAAAGGAGTTGTGTAGTTCATGAAAGTAACTCTGTTTGATTTTCTCATGTTCGTGTTCACGTTCTTCATCGCGATGGGTGTTTTCCGTTCGATCCGGGCGAAAAATAAATTCGCGGTTGGCTTTGGAATCATTGCCCTCGCCGTATTCCTCTTTGCAGATGGCTTGATCATTTACTTTGCAACGAAAGGCGCGTAAAGCCGGAGGATACATATGTTCAAGAGACTGTGCGCATACTCGCACAGTCTCTTTTTCATTTTCTGGAAAAACCTGCATGGCCATCCTCCATTTTTCGCATAATAAGGATGGAGGTGGGACAGGTGGGCAAGCAGCGATGGCCTCACAGGTTTTCATACGTCGGGAAGATTGCGGCAGACCGGAAAACGAAGAACCTTTGCAACCGGATCAATCCTTCAGACATTGCTGTCGTCGATCACCCGGATATGGATGAGATTGCCGCTCTGGCACTTGTGAGAGCGAATGTGCGAGCCGTCATAAACCTCTCACCGTTTTTGACAGGGACATACCCGGCTGAAGGCGCCAGACGCCTGTTGGAGGCTGGCATCCCTCTCTATGAAACAGCCAGCGCAGACAAAAGCATATTGGATCAAGCGGATGGCAGACCCGGGGCTGTATGGAAAGAACAACTGTGGGTTTGCTCTGACAAGGGCTGGTTTCGTCAAGCTGAGCTGAGACGGCTGACCACAAAGGAGATCGGCCAGCGATGGCAAGAAGCAAATGAGCGATTGGATGACGTCCTGTCCGCTTTTATCGACAATACGTTGAGATACGCGAGTGCAGAAAAAGAGTGGTTTTTGCGCCCGCTGAAAAAACTCCCGCTGCGTACGAGGCTTTCTGACCGCCATGTCGTCGTGGTCGTCAGAGGCCGGCATTATCGGGAAGATTTGCGGATGCTTTCCTCTTACATTCGCGATTACAATCCTGTTTTGATTGCGGTGGACGGGGGAGCGGATGCTTTGCTGGAAAACGGCTACATCCCCGATATGATCGTAGGGGATATGGATAGTGTCACAGATCAAGCATTGCTGTCAGGTGCAGAGATAGTCGTGCACGCTTTTCAAGACGGGCAGGCTCCCGGGAAGGCAAGAGTGGAGAGGCTGGGGATCAGCTGCCATTTGCTGCCCGCGCCGGGGACGAGCGAAGACATTGCCATGCTGCTCGCCTTTGAGGAAAAAGCCAAATTGATTGTTACGATCGGTACACATTCCACGATGATCGATTTTCTCGAAAAAGGGAGAAAGGGCATGGCGAGCACGCTGCTGGTAAGGACCAAAATCGGTTCCAGGCTGATCGATGCCAAAGGCGTCAGCCAATTGTATCAGCCGCGCTGGTCATGGAATTGGACCGGGTGGCTGGTAGCGGCCACACTCGTGCCGGTCATGGCGGTTCTCTCGCTTCATCCCATCACCCGGCATGTCATGCAGTTGTGGTGGATGCAGTGGAGGAGCTGGGCATTTTTAGGAGGGTAGGCATGATTCCTTTTCGTCATCACCTGATTTCGCTTGTGGCCGTATTCTTTAGTCTCGGGATTGGCATTTTGCTCGGAGGAATGACAGGCCACTCGTGGTTTTCCGTCGAGGAGCAGGCTGTGCTCAGCAAAATGGAGACGAGGTATAGCCAGGCTCTCAAAAGCAACAATGAACTGAAGCAGCAGTTAAATCGGCTTTTGATCGAGATGGAGCGAAACAATGAAGAGGCTGCCCATCTGATGGCAGTCCGTTACGCTGACGCCATGCAGGGCAACAAGGTATATGTCTGGCAGTCCCCGGAGCTCCAAATCGGCAGACTACTGCGGTTGTTTGAGCAGGTCGGCGTTGAGATCGTTCCGTACGGTCAAGGCAGTGTTCCGTTGGATGGACCGATTCTCGCGCTGGGGAAAACGAAGCCAGACTGGTTGGAACAGCTTCCGGGCGAATGCCGCTGGTTATTTGTGGACAAGGTGCCAGAGACCTTCTCCCAGCAATGGGGGCTGTTGGATCGGGTGCAAAAACTGATGGCGGAGATGAGAGTGGAACGTGAAAAGAGTTAGTGTCATCGTCCCGGCTTACAATGAGGCAGAGTGGATTGTCCCGACTCTGGCGGCGATACGGCAGCGCCTTGTTTGCGACGAGGTGATCGTTGTCGATGACGGGAGCGCGGATCAGACTGCGTTACTGGCCGAGGAGTGGGCAGACCGCGTCATCCGGCATCCGGTCAATCTGGGAAAAGGGGCGGCTCTGCAAACCGGCTGGAGACAGTCCAGCGGCGAGGTGCTTTTGTTTTTGGACGGAGATTTGAAAGAGAGCGCGGGGGAAGCCAACCTGCTGCTTGCCCCGGTCATAAACGATGAATGCGACATGGCTATCGCCGTGCTGCCGGCGCTGCGGCGGAAGGTCGGCTTGGGCCTGGCAAAGGGATTGGCCCGAGGGGGGATACGGGCACTCACCGGATTTTCTTCGGAGGCGCCGCTATCCGGTCAACGGGCAGTGAAACGACAGGTGCTGGAACGCATTGGCCAATTGGAAGGAGGCTTTGGAATCGAAGTGGGACTGACCATCGAAGCGCTCCGCTGCGGGTACCGCTTGACCGAAGTTCCTGTACCTTTTACGCACCGGCAGACGGAAAATGATTGGACAGGCTATCGGCATCGGGGAAAGGAATTCGTCGAAATCGGAAAGGCATTGGGGAGAAAATGGTGGGAGGGAGTGCGTTGGACACGAACCTGACAAGCGCCTGGGTCCTGGGAGTGGCAGGGCCTTTTTTGTTGCACCGGTTCTATTTTCGCGCCGCATGGGAAAAGCTGCATAATGCCGCTATCACCAGAACCAACTACAGAGGCGAACAAGTGGTTACGGCTGGAGGAGTGATACTGGCTGGGTATGCGGGATTAATCCAATTTGCCCTGTTGGCCTGGGGAGCGGCTTCGGGCTGGAGCTACCAAATGCTTGAATCCGGGCTGCTGCTTTTCTTCGGATCTCTCGCCGTGGCATTATGCGGCTGGCTTGACGACTGTTCGGCAGATAAAGCGCCGAAAGGCTTTCGCGGGCATCTGGGGGTTCTCTGGCGGGAACGGCGAATGACGAGCGGCATGTGGAAGGCATTCGGGGGAGGCGGGACCGCTTTGGCCGTCAGCCTGTTCCTTTTTACCGGCATACCGGGGATTATCGTCGGAACCGGTCTTTTGGCGCTTTCCCCCAACCTGTTAAACCTGTTTGACGTCAGGCCAGCCCGGGCGATTAAGGTGTTTTGGCTTTTGATCGCCGCAGCTGCCTTGTGCATGCCGATGTCCGCGGCTGCTGCAGCTTGCTGGATCTGGATATTGCCGGTCTTGACCGCAAGTGTCCTCTTGTTTCCGTACGATGCACAGGCTTGCTTGATGCAAGGGGACACGGGAGCCAATTATCTCGGGTTTGTTGCGGGCTTTGCGCTCGTGACAAGCGTTCCGTTCGGTGGACAGCTGGCGCTTTTGCTATTTTTCGCAGGGCTGCACCTTTTGGCCGAGTTCGTTTCGTTTTCCCGGGTGATCGAAAACACGCGCTGGCTCAATCGATTGGATGAGTGGGGAAGATCTGCGGAGACAAAATAAAAAAACCGGGAAGCATACCCGGTTTCTGACGTTTGGTCTGTTGCTCGATCATATCCTAATCTTCTTCCGGCTCACGCTTCATAAACCGGGGTTGGACGCGGTTGCGCTTGCGGTCGTGATGCAGGACAAAGCCGGCGATGAACAGGACCGGAACGACAAACAACAACACGCCCAAGACGAACTGTCCCCAGAGAAATCCGGTCTCCGATGATACCGAGTAGAAAAATGCATCGCGGATGAGCTTTATCCCAAACATGGCGATCAGTGCCGGGACGACCATGATCAACAGAGCTACCAGTTTCTGACCGATCAAGGGTGTTTCTCCCCTTTCCATCATGCTACCTTTCCATCATATCGGATGGGTAGCTCCTTGTCCAACATCTCCTGTGCATTCCAGCCGGGTTGAGTTACAATGGAAACAGTTTGATTCACTGGAAAGAGGGATTGTTTGCATGCACAAGCTGCTCATCGTTGGAGCCGGCCAGGGAGGAACAGCGCTCTTGAAAATGCTTAGCAATATGGAGCGGATGAAAATCGTGGCCGTCGTGGATGAGCGGGCGGATGCGCCAGGACTTGTCCTCGCCCGCTCTTTGGGAATTGAAGTGGGAACTGACTTTCGTCCGTATTTGTCGAGCGACATCGACGTGATACTGGAGGCGACCGGAGACTCTGCGGCATTCGAAGAAATTTTGCGTCTCAAACAGGAAAAAACGGTGTTAATCCCCGGAACATTTACAGCTATCATCATGAAATTGATAAGTGAACGGGACGAATTGATTGCAGCCTTGACGCAAAACCAGCGCGAGCGGGAAATCATGCTGAACTCTACCCATGACGCGATCATCGCGGTCAACAGGGAAGGGATCGTCACTCTTTTCAACAGAGCGGCAGAACGCCTGATGGGCATTGAAGCCCACGCTGTATTGGGAACGGCAGTTTCCGAGCGCATACCCAATACCCGATTACATATTGTATTAGAGACGGGACAGCCAGAGTTGAACCAGGAGCAGATCCTGCCGAATCAGACGCGGATCATCACCAACCGGGTACCTGTTCGAAACGAACGGGGCGAGGTGGCGGGAGCAGTCGCGATCTTCCGGGATATTACCGATATCATGGCGCTGGCCGAGGAAGTAACCGATCTGAAGGAATTGAAAAGCATGCTTCAGGCGATCATCAATTCTTCGGATGAGGCCATTTCCGTTGTGGATGCAAAAGGAAACGGCCTTTTGATCAACCCGGCGTACACGCGGATTACCGGTTTGACTCATCAGGACGTGATCGGCAAGCCAGCCACTGTCGACATTTCCGAAGGCGACAGCATGCACATGCAGGTGCTGAAAACAAAGAAGCCTGTGCGCGGCGTACATATGAAGCTGGGACCGAAGAGCAGAGACGTGGTGGTAAACGTCGCTCCAGTCATGGTAGACGGAGAATTAAAGGGAAGCGTCGGGGTCATCCATGACGTCTCGGAGATTAAGCGTTTGACCGAAGAACTGGAGACGGCCCACCGGATCATCAGGACGCTGGAAGCGAAGTACAGCTTTGAAGACATCATCGGGTACAGCGAGCCGATGCAGGCGGCGCTCGAGCAAGCGCAAAAAGCGGCATTGACACCTGCCACAGTGCTGCTGCGCGGCGAATCCGGCACGGGCAAGGAGCTGTTTGCCCACGCCATCCACAATGCGAGCAGCCGCAAGTATAAACAGTTTATTCGCGTCAACTGCGCAGCCATTTCCGAGAATCTTTTGGAAAGCGAGCTGTTCGGATACGAAGAGGGCGCATTTACCGGAGCCAAACGAGGCGGCAAGCGCGGATTGTTCGAGGAGGCCAGCGGCGGGACCATTTTCCTTGATGAGATCGGCGAGCTGTCGATGAGCATGCAGGTAAAGCTGCTGCGCGTTCTCCAGGAGCGGGAAGTAGTCAGGGTTGGTGGTACGAAGGCGGTTGAAATCGATGTGAGGGTCATCGCGGCTACACATGTCAATTTGGAATCTGCGATTTCGTCCGGCCGTTTTCGCGAGGATTTGTACTACCGGCTTCATGTCGTCCCCATTTACATACCGCCGCTCCGTCAGCGATTGGAGGACATCCAGCCGCTGGCCAAGCATCTGGTGCGAAAATACAACCAGGAATACGGAAGAAATGTGGAGGACATCGCGGCAGGCACTTTGCAAATGCTGCTTGCCTACCAGTGGCCGGGCAACGTCAGGGAGCTGGAAAATGTGCTGGGGCGGGCCATGATCCACATGAAGTTCGGCGAGCGGGTCATTCTGCCAGAGCACTTGCCCCCCTTGGAGAGAAGGAGCGTACAGTCCGCCGCTTTGACACCGCATTTGCAGATGGAACAGGCTTCCGGCAAGACATTGAAGGAAGCGATGGATGAAGCGGAGCGGGCACATATTTTGCGAGAGCTTGCCGCAGCAAAGGGAAACCGGACGCTGGCGGCGAAGAGGCTCGGGATTTCGATCCGCAGTCTTTACTACAAGCTGGACAAGTGCGGCATATCTGATGAACAGCCGTGATGAACAATAAGTGCAGGCGAATATCCGTGATCAAATTGTGAGCAATCGGGCTGAACAGAGACATAACTGCAATTTTTTGCATGCAAAACATTGCTTGATCCTGCAAAAATGTGCAGAATAGAGGGCAGGCCCAAAAAACAACTGTAGAAAAATGAAGCGCTTTCAAACTGGGGATTTTTTGGCACGATAATTGCAACGTGGTACATTGCTGGGAAATTCTCCAATAGGAGACCTCAGACAAGCAGCACGATCGACGCAAATGAACAAACTAGGGAGGTTTCTTCATGAACATCTTTGACTACATGCAAAAGTACGACTACGAACAGCTTGTTTTTTGCCAGGATGAGAATTCCGGACTGAAAGCAATCATCTGCATTCACGATACAACATTGGGGCCTGCACTGGGCGGCACCCGAATGTGGCCGTACAAAACGGAAGAGGAAGCGATTATCGACGTGCTCCGCTTGGCTCGCGGCATGACCTATAAAAATGCCGGAGCCGGCCTGAACATCGGCGGCGGAAAAGCGGTCATCATCGGCGATCCGCGCAAAGACAAGAGCGAAGAGCTGTTCCGTGCCTTTGGCCGTTACATTCAAGGCTTGAATGGCCGCTACATTACAGCCGAAGACGTAGGTACGACTGTTGCCGATATGGATATGATCCACCTTGAGACTGATTATGTAACAGGCGTATCTCCAGCCTTTGGCTCCAGCGGCAACCCTTCTCCTGTGACTGCCTACGGCGTGTACCGCGGGATGAAAGCCGCTGCCAAGCTCGCGTATGGCAGCGACGACCTGTCTGGCCGCGTAGTAGCGGTTCAGGGCGTGGGGAACGTAGCCTACAGCCTCTGCCGCCATCTGCACGAAGAAGGCGCACACCTGATTGTTACCGACATCAATGAAGAAAACGTAAACCGCGCTGTCAACGATTTTGGCGCCAAAGCAGTAGGCGTGGACGAAATTTTCGGCGTGGACTGCGATATTTTCTCTCCATGCGCCCTGGGAGCCATCGTCAACGACGACACGATCCCGCTTTTGAAGGCGAAAGTAATTGCAGGAGCGGCCAACAATCAGTTGAAAGAAGAAAGACATGGCGATATGATTCATGAGATGGGCATCATCTACGCACCCGATTACATCATCAATGCCGGCGGCGTGATCAATGTAGCCGACGAGCTGCAAGGCTACAACCGCGAGCGCGCACTGAAAAAGGTAGAGACGATTTACGACAACATCCTGAAAGTATTTGAAATCGCTGAACGCGACGGGGTGCCTTCCTACAAAGCGGCAGACCGCATGGCCGAAGAACGCATCGCCAGCCTGGCCAAATCGCGCAGCACCTTTTTGCAAAATGGAAAATCGGTTTACCACCGGTAAGCTGATCGTATAAAAAGTACTTATTTCCGGGGCCGCACCTGCTCGCAAAGCAGGCGGTTCCGGTATACATAACCTACTTGTACCTGTTATTATGATCTAGTCATATGAGCAGCCATTTACTGATCGTCCAGCAAGCCACTGACGGTCATGGCGCGTTCACAAGCAATGCAGTTTGCCATCAGAGGGGGAAGAAAAACATGTCGCAGGAATATGATCTCGTCGTGTTGGGAGGAGGAACGGGGGGCTACGTAGCAGCAATCCGTGCCTCACAGCTGGGAATGAAGGTAGCTGTCGTGGAAAAGGGCAAAATGGGTGGCACCTGCCTTCATCGCGGCTGCATTCCCTCCAAGGCGCTGCTTAGAAGTGCGGAAGTATTTGCTACGCTGAAAGAGGGAGACAAATACGGAGTCACGGCTGAAAAGATCGGCCTTGATTTTGCGCGCGTTCAAGCTCGCAAAGAGGGAATCGTCGAGCAATTGCACAAAGGCATCCAGTATTTGATGAAAAAAGGCAACATTACGGTAATCGAAGGATTTGGCCGCGTCATGGGTCCCTCTATCTTTTCGCCGCAGGCAGGCGCAGTCCGGATCGAAACGCCGTCTGGCGAACAGGAAATGCTGGTGCCGCGCTTTTTGCTTCTCGCTACCGGTTCGAGACCCCGTACGCTTCCAGGACTGATGATCGACGGAAAGCAAGTTGTGACCAGCGACGAAGCGCTGCAATGGGAGCAGCTGCCCTCTTCGGTGGCCATTGTCGGCGGTGGTGTCATCGGGATCGAATGGGCCTCGATGCTGAATGATTTCGGCGTTGAGGTCACAGTCGTCGAGTACGCAGACAGGATTTTGCCGACCGAAGATGAGGAAATCAGCAAGGAAATGGCACGTCTGCTGAAGAAACGGAAAATAAACATCGTGACAGGAGCCAGGGTGCTGCCGGAATCACTGGAAACATCAGAGGGAAAGGTAGCCATTCAAGCTGAAACCGCAGGCGGCGTGCAGAGCTTTTCTGCCGAAAAACTGCTCGTGTCCGTTGGCAGACAGGCCAACGTGGAAAATATCGGCCTGGAAGCGACAGAAATCAAGGTGGAAAACGGCTTTATCAGCGTGAACGAATACTTCCAGACCGCCGAGTCCCATATTTACGCGATCGGCGATGTGATCGGCGGTCTGCAGCTCGCTCATGTGGCATCGCACGAAGGGATTCTCGCCGTCGAGCACATGGCAGGTCTAGCTGTCGAGCCGCTTGATTACACCAAGGTGCCGAAATGCACGTACGGCAGGCCCGAAGTTGCGAATGTCGGCTTGACCGAGGCGGAGGCCCGCAGTCAGGGCTTTGACGTAAAAGTGGGCAAATTCAGTTTCAAGCCGCTCGGAAAAGCGCTGGTGCACGGTGAAAACGACGGCTTTGTCAAAATCATAGCCGATGCGAAGACAAACGATTTGCTCGGCGTGCACATGATCGGTCCGCATGTCACCGACATGATTTCCGAGGCCGGGCTGGCACGCGTGCTGGACGCGACGCCATGGGAAATCGGACATACCATACATCCCCATCCGACTTTGTCGGAAGCCATCATGGAGGCTGCTTTGGCAGTAGACGGAAAGGCAATTCACAGCTAGCGAAAATGATAAGGAGGGTATCCGAACATGACAAGCAAACGGCATGAAGAAGTAGGCTTGACTGACGCGCAAGTGCTGGAAATGTATTATTACATGCTGCTGGCTCGCAAAATCGATGAGCGTCAGTGGCTGTTGAACCGGGCGGGAAAAGTGCCATTCGTCATTTCCTGCCAGGGGCAGGAGGCTGCACAGGTTGGCGCTGCGTTTGCGCTGGAAAAAGGGAAGGACTACCTGTGTCCTTACTACCGTGATCTCGGATTAGTCCTGGTATTTGGTCAATCAGCAAGAGATTGCATGCTTTCCGCATTTGCCAAAGCCGAGGACCCGAACAGCGGCGGCCGGCAGATGCCAGGTCACTTCGGTGGCAAAAAATGGAATATCCTGACAGGCTCGAGCCCTGTGACCACGCAGGTACCTCATGCAGTCGGAATCGCACTGGCCGGCAAAATGCAAAAGAAAGACCACGTTGTCTACACCTCGTTCGGAGAAGGCTCCAGCAACCAGGGGGATTTTCACGAAGGAGCAAACTTTGCGGGTGTGCACAAGCTTCCCGTCATCTTTTTCTGTGAGAATAACAAATACGCCATTTCCGTTCCGCTGAAAAAGCAGTTGGGCTGCGAAAGTGTGGCTGACCGTGCGATCGGCTACGGCTTCCCTGGTGTCAGCGTCGACGGCAATGATCCGATCGAGGTCTACCGCGTCACGAAGGAAGCGGTGGAGCGAGCTCGTTCCGGCCAGGGCCCGACTCTGATCGAAGCAGTCATGTACCGTCTGGTCCCTCATTCCAGCGATGACGATGATCGCACCTATCGCACGCGGGAAGAAGTGGAAGAAGCGAAGAAAAAGGACCCGATCCTCGTATTTGGCAACTATCTGAAAGAGGTAGGACTTCTCGATGATGCCAAGGAACAGGAGCTGCTGTCCCGTGTTCAGAAGGAAGTCGACGAGGCTACAGATTATGCCGAACAGGCGCCTTATCCGACACCTGAATCTACGCTTACCCACGTATACGGGGAATAAGGGGGAATCCAAATGGCAGTCATCTCATTTATTGATGCGATCACTATGGCGATGCGTGAGGAAATGCGCCGCGATCCGGGTGTGTTTGTCCTGGGGGAAGACGTCGGCGTTCGGGGTGGCGTCTTTCGGGCCACAGTGGGACTGATCGAGGAATTCGGCGAAGAACGCGTGATTGACACGCCGCTCGCCGAGTCGGCAATTGTCGGTGTTGGAATTGGCGCTGCCGCATACGGGATGCGTCCGATCGCCGAAATTCAGTTTGCTGATTTTATCATGCCTGCTGTCAACCAGATCGTCAGCGAAGCGGCGAAAATGCGCTACCGCTCCAATGGCGACTGGACCTGCCCGATTACCATCCGCGCTCCATTTGGAGGCGGGGTGCACGGTGCACTGTACCATTCCCAATCGGTGGAAGCGATGTTTACGAATGTACCCGGGCTAAAGGTAGTGGCGCCTTCTACGCCGTACGATGCAAAAGGCCTGCTGAAGGCGGCCATCCGCGATAACGATCCCGTCCTCTTTTTCGAGCACAAGCGCTGCTATCGCTTGATAAAAGGAGAAGTGCCGGAAGAAGATTACGTGCTGCCGATCGGCAAGGCGGATGTCAAACGGGAAGGAACGGACATTACAGTCATCTCCTACGGCCTGACGCTGCATTTTTGCTTGCAGGCCGCTGAAAAGCTGGCTCAGGAAGGCATCAGCGCGCATGTACTCGACTTGCGGACACTGTACCCGCTCGACAAGGAAGCTATCGTCGAAGCCGCTTCCAAGACCGGAAAAGTATTGATTGTTCACGAGGACAACAAAGAGGGCGGCGTAGGCGGTGAAGTGGCTGCGATCATTGCGGAGCATTGCCTGTTTGACCTCGATGCTCCGATCAAACGTCTGTGCGGTCCTGATGTGCCGGCCATGCCATACAGTCCGCCAATGGAAAAATACTTTATGTTGAATCCGGACAAAGTGCTGGAAGCAATGCGGGACCTGGCCCACTTTTAAAACCAAGGAGGACCATCGAACATGGCGACAAAAGTGCTAATGCCCCAACTGGGAGAAAGTGTGACAGAGGGCACCATTACCAAGTGGCTGGTGAAAGTGGGAGATCAGGTCAAAAAATACGATCCGCTTGCTGAAGTCTCCACGGACAAGGTAAATGCGGAAGTGCCTTCCACGGTTGCCGGCCGCGTGACGGAGATCGTTGTGCCCGAAGGTGACACGGTTGCGATCGGTACCTTGATCTTGTACATCGAAGAAGAGGGGGGAGGGGCCGATCAGCCGGAAAATACCCCCGCTGTCAACAGTGCTGACACCAGCCAGCAGGCAAAAACGGTTCCTGCTCAAGCGGCAGAAGGCAGGGCGGCTGTTTCGGCCAATCTGGCGGCCAATGCTGCTCCAGCTGCAGCAGGGCAGGCTGTTTCCGGAGTAGGTCCGGACACGAACGGTCAACAGGCCCAGCGCGGAAAACAACGCTTTTCCCCAGCCGTGATGAGGCTTGCCCAGGAGCATGGAATTGATCTGTCCCGCGTGCAGGGAACGGGGATGGAAGGGCGCGTGACGCGCAAGGATATTCAAGCGATCATTGACAACGGCGGACAGCCGGCTGCGGCAGCCCCAGAGGCAGCGCCGGTTGTGAATACGCCAGTAGGGGTGCCGGCTTCCGCGGCAGTGGGGCAAAGCCCGCAGCCCGTCCAGGCAGCAGCAAGGGAAGTTCCCGCAGCCGCAGGCGATCAGATCATCCCGGTCACGCCCATTCGCAAGACGATCGCAAACCGCATGGTGCAGAGCAAACACGAGGCACCCCATGCGTGGACGATGGTAGAAGTAGACGTGACCAAGCTCGTCGCTTTCCGCAATCAGGTAAAAGACGAATTTAAACGCAAAGAAGGAGTAAACCTCACCTTCCTGCCGTTCTTTATCAAGGCGGTAGTCGAAGCGCTGAAGGAGTACCCGATGATCAATTCCACCTGGGCTGGGGATAAAATCATCGTCAAGAAAAACATCAACATCTCGATCGCCGTGGCGACAGAGGATGCTCTGTTCGTTCCGGTCATCAAGGACGCGGATCAGAAGTCGATTCTCGGCATCGCCAAGTCGATCGAAGATTTGGCGGCGAAGACGAGGGCAGGCAAATTGTCCGTAGATGACATGTCCGGAGGGACGTTTACGGTAAACAATACGGGCTCGTTTGGCTCGGTCCTGTCGATGCCGATCATCAATTCGCCGCAGGCGGCGATCCTCAGCGTCGAGTCGATCGTGAAGCGGCCTGTCGTGATCGATGACATGATTGCCGTCCGCTCGATGGTGAACCTGTGCCTCTCGCTGGATCACCGGGTTCTCGACGGACTGGTGTGCGGCCGTTTCCTGCAAAGCGTCAAGCAAAAGCTGGAGGCGATCGGGCCGGATACAAAGCTGTACTGATCGACAAAAACAACGCTGTGCCAGCAGCAGGAGGGATGGACTTCTCTCTTGCTGCTGGCTTTTTATTTTTTCGTGTAACTGCTTTGTAACCTTTTTCCATGTTGCTTCGTCATACCATATGAATGCTGTCATGCCTATCATTTTTATGCGAATAGATTCCCTCTATTTCGTAAATATGGTAAACTGATAGCGTTTCGACAAGAAAAGTTTGATCGATTTCAAGAGAAGTATGGGAGGAAGAACATGGAGAAGAGCAAAAAAGCACTTCCAATTATGCTGGCTACAGCCTTGGCAACGACGCCGTTTGTCATCGCTCCGCAGTCCGCTAGTGCAATCACCGATATCTCGATTGATCCAGACGATGACGAGGCAGGCGAAAGCACCACATATACCTTTGAATTTACCCTGGAAGAAGATTTGAAATCCGGCGATAAGATTTATGTTAAATTTCCAAAGCAATTTGACATCGACAGCGATATCGATGAAGACGACATCGACGCTGATTTTAAGGTGAAGGAGGTCAGCGTCAGCGGCAGAGAAATCACGATCAAGGTCGGAGAAAAACTTGAAGCAGACGATGAGATCTCTTTCGACATTACGGACGGCATTACCAACCCTGACGACAAGGGTACATACTCGATTGAAATCAGAACTTCAAACGAGTCTAAAGAGACTGAAGATGTGAAGATCACGAGCGGAAGCAGCAGCAACAGCGGCAGCAAAAAAGGAAGCTCGGATGACTACTCCGTCGATATCGACGACACCACAGAAAAGAAAGAAACCCAGTACGAAATCGGTCCGATCAAGCTGGATGACAAGCTGGTAAAAGGCGACTGGATCACGGTTACGTTCCCAAGCTCGGACATGCTCCCGAGCAAGATTTCCAAGGACGACGTGGACATCAATGAATACGAGCCTGATTCCGTCAGCGTCTCCGGCAAAAAAGTAGAAATCAAGGTTCCGTCGAAGGTGGACGGCAAAAAAGAACTGACGCTCAAGTTTTACAAGAGCGCCGGCATCAAGAACCCGTCTGCCGGGGATAAATACACCATTGACGTAAAATGGGACGGCGTTACTTATCAATCCGAAAAATTTGACATCAAAAAATCCGGTTCATCTTCCAGCTCTTCCACCGCGAGCGACTTCACTGTATCGCTCTCCGACAGTTCGGCTGGAGCACGCACCAGCTACACTTTTGAAGCCGATTTCGGAAAAACGGAATTGAAGGCGGACAGCGAAGTCATCATCGAGTTCCCATCCTCTGACATGATTCCGGGCTATCTGAATCCGGATGATTTTAGAATCAACGGAAAGACGGTCAGAAAAGTCGGTTCTTCCGGCAACAAGATCTCTTTGACCACGCCGTACAACTTCTCTTCCAGCAAAACGGTCAAAGTAGATATCGATTTCAACGCGTGGATTACCAATCCAAAGTCTGCGGGCGATTATACGCTCAAGATGACGGTTGACGGCAAAACGGCAACGTCCAAAACGTTCCGGATCAATGGTGCAGGGGCGGTAACGCCGACACCAACGCCAACTCCAACGCCAACGACACCTGGCACTCCTGCACCGGCAAACAACAGCACGGCAACAATCACCTTGACCAACACAGCGGTAGGGAAGCAAACTGGCGTCAACATCGCCGTGAAAGCATTTGGCGCTCCGCTGGTGAAACAGCGCGATTTCATTGAAGTCGTATTCCCGGTTGGGTACAAGGTGCCAGCATACATCGCACCGGCAAGCGTTTCTGTAAACGGCGTTGCCGCCAGCTTTGTTGCCGTTCGCGGACAAAACGTGCTGGTTTACCCGGCTCAAGACATCGCTGCAGGAACTGGAGCCAACATCGTGATCGGGGCAGCAGCCAACATCGTGAACCCTGCGGCGAAAAACACGTACACGATCAATGTCTTCAGCTCTGAGGAAAAAGGCTTGCTGTTTGGACGTGCAGTTGGAGTGGGCGTGCCTCAACCGGCGCAGCCAGCTCAACCGGCTCCGCAGCAGCCACAGCAGCCACAGCAGCCGCAGCAGCCGCAGACAGCAGTCCCGGCGAACGCTGCACTGTTTAAAGTAAACAACAAATCGTTTACGTTGCATGGAAAAGTATATCCGTTGCAGGAAGCTCCTTATCTGGCGAACGGAAATACAACAATGGTGCCAGCTCAGTTCTTCAAGGAAGCCATGGCGTTGACTACCCAATGGAACAACCAGACGGTAGCGATCATTAAAGGCAGAACAGTGGTCCGTTTTACAGTTGACTCCAACAAGGCATACGTAGGAAGTCAGGAATTTACCCTGCCAGCGCCAGTTGCGTTGAAAAACGGAATGCCGATGGTTCCGATCCGCTTTGTAACCGACAATCTGGGCTACAAAGTAGGCTGGGATGCCAAAACATCCAGCGTATTCGTCTATCAATAAACAGCAAAAAACCCTTCCCGGTCGGGAGGGGTTTTTCTTATGATGAACCGTCTGGCTGCCCAGAGGGCCTCTGATCATCGGAAGTAAAAGAACGTTGGAACCACGAGAGCGGCAATCATAATAAAGACCATGATTTTTACCAGTGTTGAATGTTTCGGCATATCGAACCTCCTGAATAGCGCGATTGAAAAATTTACTGCACGAAAAGTGGAAATTGTCGCGTTATTGTGTAACTCGCTGTGCTAGAATTATTGGAAGGAGGAGAAGTTCCTTCCTTCGTTTAGACGATCGGTCATTACATGGAAAACGAGGTGTTTGCAGGTGACTACTAAAGATTGTACCGAACTGTACCGAAAGTGGCAACAAGAGCTGAATGAACGGCTGGCCAAGTCGCCCGAAAGAAAACAGCAGTTTGCCACCTCGTCCGCGATCGAGATCGATCCGCTGTATGTGCCGGATCAGATCGATGATGCTTATATGGAAAATGTCGGATTCCCGGGAGAGTATCCGTATACGCGGGGCGTTCAACCCAATATGTATCGAGGAAGACTGTGGACGATGCGGCAATACGCCGGCTTTGGTTCTGCCGAGGAAACGAATAAGCGGTTCCGCTATCTTCTTGAACAGGGGCAGACCGGGCTGAGCGTTGCCTTTGACCTGCCGACACAGATCGGCTACGACTCGGATGACCCGATGGCAACAGGCGAAGTCGGGAAGGTCGGTGTAGCCATCGATTCGCTGGAGGACATGGAAGTGCTGCTGAACGGCATACCGCTCGACAAGGTAAGCACCTCGATGACGATCAATGCACCAGCATCTGTTTTGCTTGCCATGTATATCGTAGTAGGAGAAAAACAGGGCGTACCGGCAGAGAAGCTGTCAGGTACGATTCAAAATGACATATTGAAGGAATACATTGCCCGGGGCACATATATTTTTCCGCCGCAGCCGTCCATGCGTTTGATTACGGACATCTTTGCCTACTGTGCAGAGAACGTGCCCAAATGGAACACCATTTCCATCAGCGGCTATCACATTCGGGAAGCCGGGTCGACTGCCGTTCAGGAAGTCGCGTTTACGATCGCGGACGGCATCGCATACGTGGAAGCTGCGCTCCAGGCCGGTCTCGACATTGACCGTTTTGCTCCACAGCTATCGTTTTTCTTCAACGGACACAATCACTTTTTCGAAGAGATTGCCAAATTCCGTGCAGCCCGGAGAATGTGGGCTCGCTTGATGAAAGAGAGATACGGAGCAAAAAATCCGAAGTCGTGGCAATTTCGCGTTCATACCCAAACGGGCGGTTCCACGCTGACGGCGCAGCAGCCTGACAATAACATCGTTCGCGTCACCCTGCAGGCACTGGCAGCAGTCCTTGGCGGCACGCAAAGCCTGCATACGAATTCCCGCGACGAGGCGCTCGCCTTGCCGACGGAAGAATCTGCCCGCATCGCGCTGCGGACACAACAGATCATCGCGTTTGAAAGCGGCGTAACAGATACAGTCGACCCTCTGGCAGGTTCCTACTTTGTGGAGTATTTGACAGACCAGATAGAGGCCAAGGCGCTTTCCTATTTGGAGAAAATCGAGCAAATGGGCGGCGCCGTAGCTGCTGTGGAAGCGGGGTATATGCAGCGGGAGATTCACAAGCAAGCCTATGAAACGCAGCGAAAAATAGAATCCGGCGAGGAAAAGGTAGTGGGAATGAACTGCTTTCAGCTCGAAAACGAGCCACAGCCGGAGCTGCTTCGCGTAGACCCTGAGCTTGGCAGGAAACAAAAAGAGCGGCTAGATGCACTGCGGGCAAAAAGGAATCAGCAATCAGTTGAACAAACGCTCAATCAGTTGCGCGAAGCAGCACAGGGCAAAGACAACCTGATGCCGTACATTATCGAATGCGTCCGCCATTATGCCACGATTGGAGAGGTCTGCGGCGTATTGCGAAGCGTATTTGGCGAGTACCGGGCGGTTTAGTCAGCAAACAGGAAGGTTCTAGTGACAAGGGGGAGCTATTGATGGAACAGAGGATTCGCGTACTGGTTGCCAAACCAGGGCTCGACGGACACGATCGGGGTGCATTGGTAGTGGCGCAGGCCCTTCGCGACGAAGGGATGGAAGTAGTGTACACGGGGCTCCGTCAGACACCGGCCCAGATCGCCGCATCTGCGATACAGGAGGATGTCGATTGCGTGGGACTCTCCTGTCTTTCAGGGGCTCACAATGAGCTCTTTCCAGAGGTTGTCCGTCTGCTCAGGGAACAGGGAGCGGATGACATCTTGGTCGTTGGGGGAGGCGTAATTCCACAGGAAGATATCCCCTACTTGAAAGAACACGGAGTAGCGGAAGTTTTCACGCCAGGCACGCCTACCAGTGTGACCGCTGACTTTATCCGTGCCCATGTGAAAAGAAAGCAGTTGACCTTTCAAAAAGCCCCGAAAAAGATTGCCCATATCGGCATAGCTGTGAAAAATCTCGATAAGGCTCTGCCATTTTACACCGAGCAGCTTGGGCTTAACCTGCTCGGGACAGAAGCGGTGGAGAGCGAGCAGGTTCGTGTCGCTTTCCTCGGGGTCGGAGAAAGCCGGATCGAACTGTTGGAGCCGATGAGTGCGGACAGTCCGATCGCCAAATTTATTGACAAGCGCGGCGAAGGCATTCACCATATCGCCTTTGATGTCGAGAACGTGGCGGAGCGTCTGCACCATTTGCAGGCAAACGGCATTCCGCTTATAAATGAAGTGCCCAAGCCGGGAGCGCATGGCGCGCAAATCGCCTTTATCCATCCAAAGGCGGCTGGCGGAGTTCTGTTCGAATTGTGTGAGTATCCGGATACATCTGCAGGTAAGGAGGAAGGCAACGATGAGTGAAGCGATGTTCGAAAAAATCGACGAGATGTACGAGCGAAAACGGAAAGTCGAGATGGGCGGCGGAGACGAGCGCATCGCTGCCCAACACAATCGCGGCAAGCTGACGGCACGGGAGCGTATCTCGCTTCTGCTCGATCCGGACACGTTTGTCGAGCTGCAGCCATTTGTCAAACACCGGGCGACCAACTTCGGGATGGACAAACTCGACGCTCCAGGCGAAGGGGTAGTGACAGGCTACGGCAAAATCAACGGCCGGCTCGTCTATCTGTTCGCCCAGGACTTTACGGTTTTTGGTGGAGCGCTTGGGGAAATGCATGCCAAAAAAATCGCCAACATTATGGATCTCGCGGCCAAAAACGGCGCACCTGTCATTGGTCTTAACGACTCAGGCGGGGCGCGGATTCAGGAGGGGGTCGTCTCCCTCGACGGTTACGGGCATATCTTCTACCGGAACTCGATCTATTCAGGCGTGATTCCGCAAATCTCCGTCATTCTGGGACCTTGCGCGGGCGGGGCAGTCTATTCCCCGGCGATTACCGATTTCGTTTTTATGGTGGAAAAGACGTCACAGATGTTTATTACGGGACCGAAAGTCATTGAAACGGTAACGGGCGAAAAAATATCCAGCGAAGATCTGGGCGGCGCTTCTGTCCACTCTGCCATCAGTGGAAACGCGCATTTTACCGCCGCAACAGAAGAAGAGGTGTTGCTGCAAGTGCGCAACCTGCTGAGCTTCCTGCCGCAAAATTACCGGGAAGAACCGCCGGTAAAAGCATATAGCGGGGATGAGGGGGACTGGCTGGAAGAGCTGATCGACCTGGTCCCGGTAGCGGGCACCAAGGTGTATGACGTAAAAAAAGTGCTGGAAAAGATTGTGGATCATGGAGAGTTTTTAGAAGTACAGCCGGATTTCGCCCGCAATATCGTGGTCGGCTTTGGGCGTATCGACGGACAAAGCGTGGGGCTGATCGCCAACCAGCCAAAGGTGATGGCAGGCGGTTTGGATATCGACTCATCCGACAAGCTGGCACGGTTTATCCGGACATGTGACTGCTACAACATTCCGTTGATTACATTCGTCGATGTGACCGGCTTTTTCCCCGGCATTAACCAGGAACACGGCGGGATCATCAGGCATGGTGCAAAAATATTGTTTGCTTACTCCGAGGCGACAGTGCCGAAAATCAGTGTCATTACGCGAAAAGCGTACGGCGGTGCTTACGTGGCCCTCAATTCCAAGGCCATCGGTGCAGACGTCGTCTATGCCTGGCCGAATGCCGAGATCGCGGTCATGGGCCCGGAAGGAGCGGCCAACGTGATCTTTGCCCGTGACATCGAACAGAGCGCTGATCCGGTGGCTACCCGCCAGGCCAAGATTGCCGAGTATCGCGAGCGCTTTGCCAATCCGTATGTGGCAGCAGAAAACGGAATGGTGGATGACGTGATCGATCCGCGGGAAACCCGCAAATATTTAAAACGGTCGCTGGAAATGCTGAGAAACAAAGAAGAGCGCCGTCCTTCCAAGAAACACGGAAATATCCCCCTGTAAACAAGCAGAAAAAGGCTGGCACGACATGGTAGAAAAAATTTTTTTGCTGTATACTTGTAACAGGTAGACAATGCTATCATCTGGCATTTTCATTAGACAAGCCCCGCGGGGGCTTTATTCGGGAGGAATTGTCGTGATCAACCAGGAGCGATTGCTAAACGAGTTTTTGGAGCTCGTTCAAATCGACAGTGAAACCAAAAACGAAGCGCAAATCAACAAAGTGCTGAAGGACAAGCTGATTGAAATGGGCTTCACCGTTGAGGAAGACGACGCAGCGGCCAAGACGGGCCACGGCGGAAACAACCTCATTGCCACGCTGGAGGGAAATGCCAAAGGTCCGGCTATTCTGTTCAGCAGCCACATGGATACGGTCGTTCCAGGCAACGGCGTCAAACCGCAAGTTCGTGACGGCTACGTCTACTCCGACGGGACTACGATTTTGGGTGCGGACGACAAAGCCGGGATCGCAGCGATTTTTGAAGCGATTCGGACACTGAAGGAAAAAAATCTGCCGCATCCGACTATCCAGGTTGTCCTGACTGTCGGTGAAGAATCCGGTCTCGTCGGTTCACGCGCCATGGATTCCAGCCTGCTGAAGGCCGAGATGGGCTTCATCCTCGATTCGGAAGGTCCGGTCGGAGCGATTACGGTAGCAGGGGCTGGACAGTATCGTATCGTGACCAAAATTCACGGAAAAGCCGCTCACGCAGGGGTAAATCCGGAAGACGGAATCAGTGCGATCACGATTGCCAGCAAAGCCATTTCCCGCATGTCCCTGGGTCGCATTGACGCCGATACGACGGCCAATATCGGCCGATTTGAAGGCGGCAAGGCATACAACATCGTGACGGACTATGTAGAGGTATGGTCGGAAGCGCGCAGCCTTGTAATGGATAAGCTGGAGGCGCAGGTAAAAAGCATGACTACCGCTTTTGAAGAGGCAGCTGCGGAAATGGGCGGGAAGTGCGAAAACGATGTCATTTTTATGTATCACGGCTACAAGTTTAATGAAGAAACGCCTGTTGTTCAAAAAGCGATTGGCGCAGTGAAGCGCATCGGCCGCAATCCCGAGCTGGTATCGAGCGGTGGCGGCAGCGACGGCAACGTCTTTAACGGCTACAACATCCCGAGCGTAAACTTTGCGATCGGCTACGAAGACATCCATACCAAGAACGAGCGGATGCCGATTGCTGAGCTCAACAAAGCGTCCGAACTCGTGTTGGCGGTTATTGCAGAAGTTCTTGAGTAAAGCGAAAACGATACAATTAAAATGAAGAAGCACAACGCGAAGTGCCGGGTCTTCCATGGGGAGACCTGGTTCTTTTTTTTGCCTGATTCCCATAATTTATCAAAAAGGTACTGGTCTTTGCCGAATTGGTGTTTTGATCAAGGAAGCTGGCGAAAGCGGGGGGATGTGCAGTGCTTCGCCTGGAATCGGGGGTTGTGAAGCAGGTTCTGCTCAAAAGACAAGGCATGCAGGTTCTGGAGGTTTTTTTGCCTGAAACCAGCCAAACCGAACACGCTATTTCATACTCGCAGGAGCATTACGAGGAAGGCGAGGAGCTCCTGATAAATACGACAGCCATTCGACTCCAATTGGGTACGGGAGGGTATCATATTGTAGTAGGAAAATCGGCAGAGAAAAATCCGGTCGATGTATATCCGAGCACGTGGGGCCACGTCATGAAAATGCGGTATGCTCCGTGGCAATTAGCTGTGGATAGCGTGGAAGAGCAGCATAGCCCCTATCACGCGCTGTTCAACAATGAACAGGTCTCATTGGAGGGGACCCCTGTATTGATCGGAGAGCTTCACAGTCTGCTGCCGGCAGTGGCGTCAGCAATCAAACAAACCGACTCAGACCTGAGAGCTGTCTATGTCATGCCCGATGCGGCATCATTGCCAATCGGCTTGAGCCAACAGGCAGACCATTTAAAGCGGAAAGGGCTGCTTGGCAGCACGGTCACGACCGGACATGCGTGGGGCGGAGATTTGGAAACCGTTTCGATTCACAACGGTTTATTAGCTGCCCGTCACGTAGCACAAGCTGACATCATTCTATGCATCTTGGGGCCCGGTGTGATAGGGACGGCCACTACATTCGGCTTTTCAGGAATGCAGTTGGCTGAAGTAACGCATGCTGTCAGCCTGCTTGGAGGCGTCCCGTTTTTTATACCGCGCATCAGTTTTTCCGACCCTAGGGAGCGGCATCTGGGCGTAAGCCATCACACGATTACGGTGCTGAAAAGGTTTGCGCTTCGTCCAGCCATCGTACCCGTCCCCGTATGGGATGACGAACGCGATAGCCGTATCGCGAGGCAAATGGACGGCATCTGCCAACAGACAGACCATCTTGTCCTGCGTGCAGCCGCACCAGCAGAGGAAGAATTGGATGAGCTGGAGCGCATGTATGACCTGCACTTTTCCACGATGGGCCGAGGCTGGCGGCAAGACCCGGCACCGTTTCAGACAGCTGCTTTGGCCGGGGTGCTTGCGGCAAAGAGCATTCCCTACATAAAAGACAGCATTAGCGACGCGACGAATTGCTGCGTCGGGCGAGATATTCTTGCAAGGTTAGGTCTTTTTTTGACCAGGAGCGGAGTGTAGCGCGAATTTCCCACGCTTTTCCTACCATCCGAATCTGCTTTTCGTCCACATAGGTTTTCATCCTCTCTCTCCTCCTATACAATATGGATTGGACAAGTGTCTTGCTCAAAGCATATGGAGAGACATTCCTGTTTAGAACCAGCCAAACGCAAAGGGTGATGAACCGATGAAGGATACACAGCATTTGTACGAGAAAACGATTTCCAGCCAGACGATTTATGAAGGCAAGGTCATTACGTTGAAAGTGGATGAAGTGCTGCTGCCCAACGGCCATACAGCGAAGCGGGAGATTGTCACCCATCAGGGGGCCGTTGCCGTTATGGCTTTGACCGATGAAGGAAAATTGGTAGCGGTCCGCCAGTTCCGCAAGCCGCTGGAGCAAGTGATCGTCGAGCTTCCTGCTGGAAAGCTTGAGCCCGGCGAGGAGCCGCTTGCATGTGCCAAGCGCGAATTGCAGGAGGAGACGGGGTACCAGGCCAAAGATTATACCCTTCTCAGTTCTTTTTACACCTCTCCAGGGTTTGCCAATGAAATTCTCCACCTCTACCTGGCAACCGGACTGACAAAGGGAGAGAGTCAACCCGATGAAGACGAGTTTGTAGAGGTTTTGGAGCTTACATTGGAAGAGGCCCACGAGCTTCATCGACTCGGGGAGATTCGGGATGCAAAAACAGTAGCGGCATTGTTCGCGTGGGAAAATCGGTTGTTGCATGGCAAAAAATAAGCAGAGCGCGCTGCCGGAGTTTTTTTGTGACATGCATATCCACGTCGGGGGGACATGGACCGGAAAGCCCGTCAAAATCACGGCTTCGCGGCAAATGACTTTGACGAGAATCCTGGAAGAGGCGTCGGAGCGAAAAGGCATGGATATGATCGGGATTATCGACGCCCATTCGCCGGAGGTGCAGGAGGAGCTCCAGCATCTCATCGACCAAGGACATGCAGCAGAGCACAAGGATGGAGGCGTGCTGTACAAACAGACCATGCTGATCCTAGGCTGTGAGGTGGAGATCAAGGAGACAGCCAGAGGAGAAGCGCATTTTCTCTGCTATCTGCCCGATCTGGCAAGGATGAGGCTGTTTACGAAATGGCTTTCCCAGCGCTGCAAAAATGTGCAGCTCAGCTCGCAGCGCATTCGTACGACATTGCGGGAGCTGCAGCAGGTGATTGCCGATTGGGGCGGAGTCGTTGTTCCCGCACATATTTTCACCCCGCATAAAGGCTTATACGGAAGCTGTACGGATTCGCTGGCTGAATTGATTGATCCGAGCCTGATTTATGCGGTGGAATTGGGGCTTAGCGCCAATACGGAAATGGCGGATCGCTTGCTGGAGCTGCATGAAAAGACGTTTTTGACCAATTCCGATGCACATTCCTTGGCGAAAATCGGCAGGGAGTACCAATCCATTGCACTGGGTGAACGCTCGTTCCTGGAATGGGTGAAGGCGCTGCGCAGGGAAGAAGGGCGCGGGGTCAGCGTAAACTATGGCCTTCATCCCCAGCTCGGGAAGTACCATCAGACAGCCTGCCAATCGTGTCAATCGACACAGCCGGCGAACGAGCAGGGACGCTGTCCGCAATGCGGATTCAAGCGTGTGGTTCGAGGTGTATACGACCGGATCGCCCAACTGGCAGATGCGCCTGCAGGAGTGCATCCTCCGTTTCGGCCGCCGTATATAGAGCAGGTCCCGCTGGAGTTTATCCCTGGAGTAGGTCCGAAGCTGCGGGAAAAACTCTATGAGCGCTTTGGAACGGAAATGTCCATCTTGCATCGGACAAGGCAGGAGGAGCTCGCGAGCATTACAGGAGACCGTATTGCAGAGCTGATCGTTTTGGCCAGAGAGGGGCGGCTGGTGGTAAAAGCAGGTGGGGCCGGCACGTATGGCAAGATCCTCCCTTTGCGCGAGGACAAGTCATAGGCGACAGCCCGTCCGCATAAGCTGTATAAGAATCAGCGAAGCGGGAGGCGAGCTGCTGTGCGGTCGCGAATTGGACAAACAATCCACGTATATGCGAAAGAGCACCAATCACTCTACTGGTTTACGATCGTTCTGTTTACGATGGGAATTATTTTTGGCGCGGTTATCGTCAATTCACTGCCGCTCGCGCAAAGGCAAGAGCTGTTCGGATTTCTCCAGTTTTTTTTCAGCAGTATCGGGGAAAAGGGCATTCCCGAACCGAACATGCATTTTCAGCAGTCGTTCGGCTACTATGCAAAAACAGTCGGGATCATGTGGGTGCTGGGGTTGTCCATAATCGGCCTGCCGATGATTTTGCTCCTTCTGTTTTTAAAAGGCGTAGTCATCGGCTTTACGGTCGGTTTTCTCGTCAACCAGCTGCAATGGCAAGGAGTCACCTTTGCGCTGATGGGCGTATTGCCGCAAAATCTGTTGGTTGTTCCGGCCTTGATGATCGTGGGAGTAAGCGGGATTTCTTTTTCACTCAGGTTGATCAGAACGAGGCTGTTATCCAAACGAGATGTGATCATGCCTCATTTCATGGGGTATTCCTTGCTCGTGCTTGCGATGCTGGCGGTTCTGACGATTGCGGCGATGTTTGAAACCTTTGTTTCGCCGAAGCTGATGCAGATCGTGCTCAATCAATAATTATTCTCAAGTAAGAACTTATGTATTTGACTTCTAGGATGCCCCTCTACTATAATAGGAGCAGGTTTCATGTGAGCGGGGAGGGGCAAGCATGTTGGAAGAAAAGTTAGAGAAGATCAAGCAGCAACTTCATTCCCAAAACTATAAACTGACGCCACAACGTGAAGCCACTGTTCGCGTGTTGCTGGAGAACGAGGAAGATCATCTGAGTGCGGAAGACGTCTATCTGCTCGTGAAAGAAAAAGCCCCTGAAATAGGCTTGGCTACGGTCTATCGTACGCTGGAATTGCTGAGTGAGTTGAAGATCATCCACAAGATGAACTTTGGAGACGGAGTCGCCAGGTACGACCTGCGTGACGATAATTCTGAGTATCACCATCATCACTTGATCTGCAACAACTGTGGCTCGGTAGATGAAATTTTTGAGGACCTCCTTGTATCCGCAGAAGAAAAGGTAAAGAATGTTTACAACTTTTATATTACCGATCACCGCCTGTCATTCTACGGCATTTGCAGCCGCTGTATCGACAAGGTCAACGTGGAGGACTTCAAGTAAAAAACTTCTCTTTCAAAAGGAGAAGTTTTTCTTGTTTTGACGCTTTTGGCTGTTAGAGATTCACTTCGGGAGGCATCATAAGGAAAGTGAATGCCAAGTGAAGGAGGCGGCAAAAGCGTGATTATTGGAGTCCCAAAAGAGCTGAAGAACAACGAAAACAGGGTAGGATTGACCCCGGCAGGCGTAAGCGCCTACAGGCAGGCGGGACATCGGGTACTCGTGGAGACACTGGCTGGAGCGGGCTCTGGCTTTTTTGATGAGGACTATCTCGCGGCCGGTGCGGAAATCTTCAGCAGCGCCAGGGAAGTTTGGCAGCATGCAGACATGATCTGCAAGGTAAAGGAACCGTTGCCGGAGGAATACGCATATTTTCGGGAAAATCTGATCCTGTTTACATATTTGCATCTCGCACCGGAAAGAGAGCTGACAGCAGAGCTGTGCGCCAAAAAAGTGGTGGCGATCGCTTATGAAACGATCCAGACCGATGACGGGTCGCTGCCGCTGCTCATGCCGATGAGCGAGGTGGCAGGACGGATGTCTGTACAGATCGGCGCCCAATTTTTGGAGAAGCCTCACGGCGGAAAGGGCATCCTTTTGGGAGGGGTGCCAGGTGTTCCGCCGGCGCACGTAGTCATTGTCGGTGGCGGCATTGTCGGGACGAATGCGGCCAGAATGGCTGTCGGAATGGGGGCAAGGGTAACGCTGCTTGATATTCATGCAGGCAGGCTGCGTGAGCTGGATGACCTGTTCCGGGGGCGTCTGCATACGCTCATGTCCAATCACTACAATATTGCCGAGGCTGTACAATCAGCGGACCTTTTGATCGGTGCGGTCCTGATTCCGGGAGCAAGGGCTCCCAAACTGGTCACGGAGGAAATGGTAAAATCGATGGCTCCCGGTTCCGTCATCGTGGATGTGGCGATTGACCAGGGGGGATCGATCGAGACAATCGACCGGATTACGACCCACAGCGATCCGACATACGTAAAGCATGGAGTCGTCCATTATGCGGTTGCCAACATGCCTGGAGCGGTTCCCCGCACCTCAACCATCGCCTTGACCAATGTCACCATTCCCTACGGGCTGATGATTGCCAACAAAGGGTACCGCACTGCTATCGCCCAAAGCCGGGCGCTCGCTCGCGGGGTCAATGTGCTCAACGGCCACGTCGTGTATGAAGCAGTAGCCAGATCCTTGAACGTTCCCTTTGTACCGCTTGACGACGTCCTCCAAGACCTTCCCACATAAGCGGGCTGAATGGATTTTTCAATGGCGCATATATATGGAAGGAACGATAACAGGGAGGAAGTCGGCACATGCGAATACCGGTTCGACGATTCATGGAGATCTTGCGCTTTTTTCTCCTGTTTGTCACCTGCACATTGATTTCGTACGGGATTATCTCTCTGCTTACCGATAAACTGTGGTCCGAGAACCAATACCGGGAGCCAAACGGCAATGCGGTAAAAGTCGTGAAGCTCGTCAATACATCTGCTCCAAAGGATTTGGACGGATATATGGCGAGGCTGCAGCTGTTCTATCTGACAGGGGAATAGAGGGGCATTTTTCCTCCAAAAAAGAGGACTTTTCCTTTTCGTGTGGAAAGCAATACGAGATACTTTTCACCTGAAGGGGACAACTTCATGGACATGCTGATTGATCATTTTATCCATTTTCTTTCCGTCGAAAAGGGGCTTTCACCAAATACACTGGAATCATATCAACGGGATATGGTTGCCTATACCAACTATCTGCGGGAGCAGGGAATCACCCGGATAGAAGACTCTACCCGGACACAGATCATCGGGTATTTGATGAGTTTGCAGGAAAAAGGCAGGGCTACGGCGACACTTTCCCGTAATATGGCTTCGATACGGGCCTTTTATCAATTTCTCGTACGCGACAAGTTTATCGACAAAGACCCGTCGATTCATTTGGAAACGCCCAAAATTGAAAAAAGGCTGCCCAAGGTATTATCGGTGGAAGAGGTGGAGCGTCTGCTCGACAGCCCGCCCATGAATCATCCCGCAGGTCTACGCGACAAAGCGATGCTGGAGCTTCTGTACGCGACAGGCATCCGCGTGTCGGAATTGGTGAATCTCAGCGTCTTGGATGTGAATCTGGAGATGGGGTTTGTCAAATGCATGGGCAAAGGGTCAAAGGAACGCATCATCCCGCTCGGTTCGGTCGCCATTCAAATGGTACGGCATTATTTGCAGGCAGGGCGGCCCCGGCTTGTAAAAGAGCAGGGGGAGACTGCGCTGTTCCTGAACCATGTGGGCAAGCAGATTACCAGGCAGGGCTTTTGGAAAATTATTAAGCGATATGCGCAAAAAGCAAATGTCAGAGCAGAAATTACTCCGCATACCCTGCGCCATTCCTTTGCCACGCATCTGCTCGAGAACGGTGCAGATCTCCGTTCCGTGCAGGAAATGCTCGGCCATGCAGACATTTCTACGACCCAGATTTACACGCACGTGACCAGAACCCGGATTAAGGATATTTACGCAAAAACCCACCCGAGAGCATAGTCTCTCTTTTTTTCCTCGTCAGACGTCTGACGACTATCCTTACACCTGGGTGCATTCTTCATACTTACTTGTAGGAGGCGGTTTTTTTGCCACGTTTTTCTCGTGTTTTCTTGATTGTGATGGACAGCGTCGGGATCGGCGAATTGCCTGACGCCCCCCGTTTTCAAGACGAGGGTGCCCATACGCTCGGCCATATTGCCGAACGAGTAGAAGGCTTTGCTCTTCCGCATTTGCAAGCACTGGGCCTGGGGAATATCGCTCCTTTGGCCAATGTCCCTGCTGCGCAGCAGCCAAAAGCCCATTATGGGAAAATGAATGAAGTTTCTATCGGAAAGGACACAACGACAGGGCATTGGGAAATTATGGGTCTGCACGTATCCACACCGTTCCGCACATACCCGGATGGTTTTCCGACCGAGCTGATCCACGAGTTCGAAGAGAGGATCGGACGCAAGGTGCTGGGCAACAAGGTCGCTTCCGGCACAGACATTCTCGATGAGCTGGGCGAAGAGCATATGCGGACTGGCAACGTCATTGTCTACACTTCTGCGGACAGTGTGTTCCAGGTGGCAGCCCACGAGGAAGTGGTCCCGCTGGAAGAATTGTATCGCATCTGTCAGGTTGCCCGGGAGCTGACTTTGCGTGACGAGTTTGCCGTCACCCGCGTCATCGCCCGCCCGTTCGTAGGCCAGCCCGGCTCCTTTGTCCGTACAGCCAATCGGCATGATTACTCCGTTAAGCCGTTCGCGCCGACAGTGATGAACCGGCTCCAGGATGCGGGACTGGCTTCTATTGCGATCGGTAAAATCAGTGATATTTACGCAGATGAAGGGGTTACGAAAGCGATTCGGACCAAGGACAATATGGATGGGGTCGATCAATTGCTGGGTACGATGAAAGAGTCGTTTACCGGCCTCAGCTTCGTAAACCTGGTCGACTTCGATGCGAAATTCGGACATCGCCGCGATCCGGAAGGGTATGGCAAGGCGCTGATGGAATTTGACGCACGCATCCCTGAGCTTATCTCTTCCCTGGGGGAGGAAGATCTGCTGATCATCACTGCCGATCACGGAAATGATCCGGTTCATCACGGAACCGACCATACGCGCGAATACGTTCCGCTGCTCATTTACCACAAAGGGATAGCCACAGGCAGCCATTTGGGCATTCGCAGCACATTTGCCGACATCGGCGCAACCATCGCGGACAATTTTGGCGTCCAGCCGCCAGCCATTGGGGAAAGCTTTCTTTCCAAACTGTAAATGCGGGCATGCAATACGCAATCATTTCGATAGTATGAGAGGAGTTTGACAGATGACAACATATCAAGACGCAATCCGCTACATCGAACCAAAGCTGAGCGAGAAGCCTACCATTGGGCTTGTTCTCGGGTCTGGTCTGGGCGTACTGGCAGACGAGATCGAAAATCCGGTGATCATTCCGTATCATGAGATTCCTGGCTTCACGGTTTCTACCGTCGTCGGACACAAAGGCCAGCTTGTCATCGGCAAGCTGCAGGGCAAACAAGTGGTCGCGATGCAGGGCCGCTTCCATTACTACGAGGGACACGGGCTTGATGCGGTCGTCTTCCCGATCCGCGTCATGAAAATGCTCGGTGTTGAAACGATTATTGTTACGAATGCCGCAGGGGGCATTAATGAAAACTACCAGCCCGGAAACCTGATGCTGATTGCCGATCATATCAATATGACGTTCCGCAACCCGCTCATCGGACCAAACGACGAGCAATTGGGAGCGCGCTTCCCGGATATGTCAGAGGCGTATTCGAAGGCGCTGCGCGGATTGGCAAAAGAGGTAGCTGCCGAGCAAGGCATCGAGCTTCAGGAAGGGGTCTATGTCGGACTGCTCGGCCCATCCTACGAGACTCCGGCAGAAATCCGCATGCTGCGCATTCTCGGCGGAGATGCGGTCGGAATGTCGACAGTACCGGAAGTGATTGTGGCGAAACACATGAAAATGAACGTTCTCGGCATCTCCTGCATCAGCAACATGGCTGCCGGAATTCTGGAGCAACCGCTGTCTCACGAGGAAGTCATGGAAACGACGGAAAAAGTGAAAGCGCAGTTCCTGTCGCTGATTAACGGCATTGTCGCAAAGCTGTAAGAGCGGTGGAAAGGAGGGTATGTTCATGCTTCATACCCTTCTTTCCTGTTGCTCCCTGGGCTTGGGGAAAGACTGTCTACGAGGTGAATAATCATGCGCATGGTCGATATCATTGCGAAAAAAAGAGATGGCCTGGAGCTTTCCAGCGAGGAAATTCAATTCCTGGTTAGCGGTTATACAGACGGAAGCATTCCGGATTATCAGATGTCCGCTTGGGCGATGGCAGTCCTGCTGCGCGGCATGACTCCGCGTGAAACGGGCGACCTGACGCTGGCTATGGCGGGTTCGGGCGAGCAGCTTGATTTGTCCTCTCTGAAAGGAATCAAAGTTGACAAGCACAGTACAGGCGGCGTTGGTGATAAAACGACGCTTGTTGTGGCTCCTCTCGTTGCCGCGGCCGGGATTCCCGTTGCCAAAATGTCAGGACGAGGCCTGGGGCACTCCGGAGGGACGATTGACAAGCTGGAGTCGTTTGCCGGCTTCCAGGTGGAACGGACGAGAGAACAATTTTTGCAGCAAGTACGGGAAATCGGCGTATCGGTGATCGGCCAATCGGGGAATCTGACCCCGGCAGACAAGAAGCTATATGCCTTGCGGGACGTGACCGCAACGGTAGAAGCGGTTCCGCTGATCGCGAGCTCCATCATGTCCAAAAAAATAGCGGCCGGGGCCGATGCGATCCTGCTGGACGTAAAGGTCGGCAAAGGCGCTTTCATGAAGACGCTGGAACAGGCGGAAACGCTTGCATCAGCCATGGTCCAAATCGGCACGCAGGTAGGAAGAAGGACGGTCGCAGTCATCAGTGATATGAATCAACCTCTCGGCTTTGCTGTGGGCAACGCATTAGAGGTCAAAGAAGCGATTGACACACTCGCTGGAAGAGGACCGAAGGATTTGACCGAGCTGGCGCTTGCGATTGGAGCGCATATGCTCGTACTCGGCGAGCTCGTGGCAGACGTCGAAGAGGGCCGAAAGCGCCTGGAAGAGATTATGGACAGCGGGAAAGCCGTGGAAAAGCTCGCCCAGATGATCGAGGCCCAGGGTGGTAACAAAGAGGATGTATACAACCCTGACCGACTGCCCAAGGCGTCTTTGACAGCCGAGGTGAAAGCGAGCCAGGACGGTTATATCTCTGCAATTGATGCGGAGACAGTCGGGCATGCGTCGGTAGTGTTGGGGGCGGGCAGACTGACCAAGGAAATGCCGATTGATCTGGCTGTCGGCATCGTGCTGGCCAAGAAGCGGGGCGATCAAGTGCGCAAGGGCGATGTACTGGCTACCGTACATGCCAATGACGAGATATTGCTCAAGCAAGCGGTAGAAGAGTTGAAAGGCGCATATACTTATGATAGCGAGTCATTGATCGATCAACCATTAATTTACAAAATCATAACCGAATAGGTTTCCTGTAAAACAAATAACGTCGGACGAAATGTCCGGCGTTTGTTCTCCAGGAGATTTGCTGAAAACGCTTTCCTAAACTTTGGAAAATCGAGTGAAGACACTGGTTTATGCGCATTTCGAAGAGCAGGCCTCGAAAAAAGGCATCGTTCGGAAATAAATATGCTAGCATTCGATAAAAAATACGTCTTTCTCGATAAATTTTTATTGATTAATCAACTGAATTGCGGTTCAATAGAGTAAAAGATAGTAAGTGTGAAATGTTAAAAAATTATTTATTGTTCGGATTCACTTTATAATTTTTTATAATTCTACTTGTCAAATTTCGTTGACACCGCTATCATTTCGGATTATGTTTAAAGTGACAGGCAAATTGTAAAAGATTTTTGCGAATTTCGTAAAAAACCAATGGAGGTTCTTAAAAAATCGTATTTATGAAAAAGCTAGACCATGTTGATATGCAGATCTTGCAAATTTTACAAGAAGACGGCAGACGAGCATACACCGATATTGCTCATCAACTTGGCTTGAGCGAAGGGACCATCCGTTCACGGATTACACGCCTGTTACAAGATGGAGTGTTTCAGTTTGTTATTCACCCTGACCCAGAAAAGCTGGGCTTACATGTACAGGCGATCATCGGATTGACCACCAAGCTCGGGCTGCAAAACAGCGTCGCTGAGGAACTGAGCAAATTTCCGGAGGTACGCTTTGTAGGTGCATTCAGCGGTAAGCACGACTTGATCATTCAAGCGTGTTTCCATAATAATGAAGAATTGATCACCTTTGTCAACGAACGTCTCTCACAATGTGAAGGAATTCTGGCGGCGGATGTGTCGCTGGAGCTAAAACAATATAAAGATTCCTTCTCGTTCGTTCGTGATGAAGATGTGGCCATATAAGGAAAGGGGTTGGTAAGCGCCGGTAACAAAGAGGGAAAAAACGGTTTTTTCTTTCCTAATTTTCTGAAAACATACAAAAAAAGAAACAGACAAAAAAGACAATGACATTGGGGGTTATTGCGTTGAAAAAAAGCGTATTTGCTCTTGTCAGTTCCGTTGCCGTTCTCGGTACAGCATTGGCTGGTTGCGGTGGAGGCCAACAGGCTACTACCACAGAACAGAAGCCGGCTGAGAACACAGGCCAGACCCAACAGCCAGCAGCGGCGCCTGCGGAGAAAAAGCCACAAGTGCTGAAACTGAATCTCCATTCGGAACCACCAACGGCAGATCCGGGACTCTCCGAAGATACGACATCTGCCGCGATTATCCGCGCTACCTTTGACGGTCTCACCCGCATCGGTCCGGATAACAAGCCGCAGCCGTCTGTGGCTGAAAGCTACGAGCTTTCCGAGGACATGTTGACGTATACGTTCAAGCTGCGTGATACCAAATGGGCAAACGGTGAACCGTTGACGGCACATGACTTCGAATACGCATGGAAACGCGCTTTGGATCCAAATACGGCATCCAACTACGCTTATCAGCTATACTATGTAAAGAATGGTGAAGCCTACAACAAAGGCAAAGCAAGCCGCGACGAAGTCGGTGTGAAAGCACTTGACGACAAAACATTGGAAGTAAAACTGGAAAACCCGACTCCATTCTTCCTGGAGCTGACTGCATTCCCAACCTATTTCCCTGTTAACAAAGCCCTCCTTGAATCCAATCCGAAGTGGGCAGGGGAAGCAAAGACTCACTTGGGCAACGGTCCCTTCAAGATGGAGAGCTGGGAGCATAAGAGCAAGCTAGTGCTCGTCAAAAACGAAAATTACTGGGACAAAGATTCTGTAAAACTTGATCGCATCGAGTTTGCCATGGTAGAAGACGAGAACACCGAGCTGTCCATGTTTGAAAACGGCGAAATCGATTGGGCTGGTGCTCCGACAAGCGCATTGCCGACGGATGCCATCCCGGCTCTGAAAGAGCAGAACAAAATTACGACTCAGCCAATCGCGGGTACGTACTGGTATAAATTCAACGTAGAAAAACCGCCGTTTAATAATGTGAAAATTCGCAAGGCGTTCGCGTATGCTATCGATCGTCAGTCCCTGATTGACAATATCCTGCAAACTGGCCAAATTCCTGCCACAGGTGCAGTCCCGCCGTCCATGGCGCTGAAACCTGATGGCTACTTCAAGGACAATGATGTTGAAACAGCGAAAAAGCTGTTGGAAGAAGGCATGAAGGAGCTCGGCATTTCCAAGCTTCCGCCAATCACTCTGTCCTACAATACGTCTGAGGCCCACCAAAAAATCGCTGCGGCGATTCAAGACCAGTGGAAGAAAAATCTCGGCGTAGAAGTGAAGCTGGAAAACAAAGAATGGAAAGTCTACCTCGAAGACATGCACCAAGGAAACTTCCAGGTTGGCCGTATGGGATGGCTGGGTGACTTTAACGACCCTATCAACTTCCTCGAGCTGTACAGAGACAAGGATGGCGGAAACAACGACACGCGTTGGGAGCATCCAAAGTACAAGGAACTGTTGATCAAATCCAACACGGAAAGCGATCCGGAAGCACGCAAGAAGATTCTGGCAGAAGCGGAGCAAATCCTCATGGATGAAATGCCGATCATGCCGATCTACTTCTATACAAACTCCTGGGTGCAAAAGGAAAACGTCAAAGGCGTCGTAATCGGCGGTCTGGGCGATGTCGACTGGAAATGGGCTTCGGTAGAGTAATTTTGTTTTCCGCATTGGCATAAAGGAAATCGGTTTGCAGAGATAGGGTATATGGTCGTCCATATACCTTATCTTATGCCGACCGTTCCGATATATATAAAGATGGCGCATAGCCAACAGAAAAAGAGAGAGAAATCCGCAAGAGATTCGAACAACGGGGAATTATTTACACAGTCGATTTTTGCACTGGATCCAGAATGCTGCAGTGTAAAGATGGGACGTGAAAGCAAAAAAATTGTAAGGGGGTAAGTTTGTTGATCCGTTATCTTGGTAAGCGTATCATCTTCATGATTCTTTCGCTTTTCTTGATCGTAACGGCCACCTTCTTCATTATGAAAGCGGTGCCGGGCGGTCCATTCACTTCCGAAAAGAACGTACCAGATGAAATCAAGGCAGCTCTGGAAGCAAAGTACAAATTGAACCTGCCGCTCCACGAGCAGTATCTGGACTATCTGAAGGGTGTCATTACGTGGGATTTGGGCCCATCCTTTGTTGAGAAGTCTTCCACAGTAAATGACATGATCAGCCGGGGCTTCCCCGTATCCGCCCATTTAGGAGCACAGGCCTTGCTGCTCGCGATCTTCGGAGGGATCACGCTAGGCGTTGTCGCAGCGCTCAAGCACAATAAATGGCAGGACTACTCAGCCATGCTTATCGCCGTTCTCGGCCTGTCCGTCCCTGGATTTATTTTGGCATCATTTTATCAATATTTCTTTGCAATCAAATGGGGCATCTTTCCCATTGCAAAGTGGGAAGGTTTTGAATATACCGTACTGCCTTCCTTGGCTCTCGCCGCGATGCCGATCGCTTTCATCGCCCGTCTGACTCGTTCCAACATGCTGGAGGTTCTCGGGCAAGACTACATCAAAACGGCTAAAGCCAAAGGCTTGAATACAGTGACGATTACTGTCAAACACGCTATTCGCAACGCTCTTCTGCCTGTTATTACTTATCTCGGGCCGCTGCTTGCAAACATCCTCACCGGTGCATTCGTAATCGAGCGAATCTTCGGTATCCCTGGTTTGGGTCGCGAGTTCGTTATCTCGATTACAAACCGTGACTACACCGTTATTATGGGGACCACGGTGTTCTATGCGATCATTCTGGTTGTAGGAATTTTGCTGGTTGATATCGCTTATACGCTGGTTGACCCGCGGATCAAGCTAAGCGATGCAGGAAGGGAGTAATGATACATGCAACTGACGAAAGAGCATTTTGAGCCGATTTCTGTCGACCTTCGCCAGGCAGAATCCATTAAGCGCCCGAGCCTTTCCTTCTGGGCGGACGTATGGCGCCGATTGAAAATGAACAAGGTAGCGATGGCGTCCCTTGTCTTTATCTTGATTTTGGTCGCTTGTGCGATCCTGATTCCGATCCTTAGCTCCAATGACTATTTTACGACTGATTTGGCAGGTAAGAACAAAAAACCTTCTGCTGAACACTGGTTTGGTACCGATGACCTGGGTCGCGACGTCTTCGTCCGCGTATGGTACGGGGCACGCATTTCTTTGGAAGTAGGCTTCGCCGCAGCGTTTATCGACCTGATCATCGGCGTAATTTGGGGCGGTCTTGCTGGTTTCTACGGCGGTAAAGTCGATGAAATCATGATGCGTATTGCCGATATTCTGTATGCGATTCCTTATCTTCTGGTGGTTATTTTGCTCATGGTCGTCTTAGAGCCCGGGGTCGGGACGATTATTATCGCCTTAACGATAACGGGCTGGATTGGGATGGCGCGGATCGTCCGCGGTCAGATTCTCCAGTTGAAAGCGCAGGAGTTTGTATTGGCAGCCCGCTCTCTCGGTGCTGACAACAACCGTCTGATCTTCAAACACTTGATCCCGAACGCTTTGGGTCCGATCATCGTAACGCTCAGCTTGACTGTTCCATCTGCCATTTTTGCCGAGTCGTTCCTCTCCTTTATTGGTCTTGGGGTATCCGCTCCGGTAGCATCTTGGGGAACGATGTCCAACGAAGGTTTGTCGGCGATGAAATACTACCCGTGGCGCTTGATGTTCCCGGCTCTGTTCATCTCGATAACGATGTTGGCATTTAACTTGCTTGGCGACGGTCTGCGTGACGCCGTAGACCCACGCTTGCGGAAATAGGAGGGATCACAGTCATGGAAGAACGCATTCTCGAAGTAAAAGACCTGCACGTCTCCTTCCATACCTATGCGGGGGAAGTCAAAGCTGTACGCGGCGTCAATTTTCACGTGAAGCGCGGAGAAGCTGTTGCGATCGTAGGGGAGTCCGGCTGCGGCAAGTCTGTAACCGCCCAAACCTTGATGAAGCTTATCCCGATGCCGCCAGGCGAGATCAAAAAAGGCGAAATTCTCTTTAACGGAGTCAACCTTGTCAATAAATCAAACAAGGAAATGGAATCTATCCGCGGTAAAGATATCGGGATGATTTTCCAGGACCCGATGACTTCATTGAACCCGACTTTAACGATCGGCAACCAGATCATGGAGGGTTTGATCAAGCACCAGAACATGTCGCGTTCCGATGCCCGCAATCGTGCCATCGAACTGCTGACGTTGGTAGGAATTCCGCAACCGGAAAAACGTGTCGATCAATATCCGCACGAATTCTCCGGCGGGATGCGCCAGCGTGCGATGATTGCGATCGCGCTGGCTTGCTCTCCGCAGCTTCTGATCGCTGACGAGCCGACAACAGCGCTCGACGTGACGATTCAGGCGCAAATTCTGGATCTGATGAAAGAGCTGCAAAAGAAAATGAATACGTCGATTATCCTGATTACGCATGACCTTGGCGTCGTGGCTGAAATGTGCGATCGCGTCATCGTTATGTACGCAGGCAAGGTAATCGAGACCGGTACCGTAGACGATATCTTCTACAACCCGCAGCACCCTTACACAAAAGGCCTGCTGCGCTCGGTACCTCGACTGGACCTGAACCGCGACGAACCGCTCACTCCGATCTTTGGTACGCCGCCGGATCTGCTTCGTCCGCCGGTTGGATGCGGCTTTACCGCGCGTTGTGAATCAGCGATGCGCGTCTGCCAGGAGTACGATCCTGAACTGAATGACATTAGCTCGACACAACGGGCTGCTTGCTGGCTCCAGCACCCGTTGGCACAGAATCGCGCAGGATCGTAAGAGGGGGGAGAAGACAAGTGGATAATCGTGATACATTGTTAGAAGTTCGCAACCTGAAAAAATTCTTTAAAATCGGCGACAATACGTTGAAAGCCGTGAACGACATTTCGTTCGAGATCAAGCGTGGGGAAACTCTCGGTGTGGTAGGGGAGTCCGGCTGCGGAAAATCGACAGCCGGGCGGACCATTCTCCGCTTGTATGATGCTACCGCAGGGGACGTCTTGTTTGAAGGCAAAAGCATCATGAAGCTGAACAACCAAGAGATGAAAGCCATGCGCCGCAACATGCAGATGATCTTCCAGGACCCGTATGCTTCCTTGAACCCGCGGATGACAGTCGGGGATATTATCGGAGAAGCTCTGGATATCCACGGTCTTGCCGCCGGACAAAAGCGCAAAGAGCGTATCCAGGAGCTGCTTTCGCTGGTCAGCTTGAATCCGGAGCATATGAACCGCTTTCCGCATGAGTTTTCCGGTGGTCAACGCCAGCGGATTGGTATTGCCCGTGCACTGGCGGTAGAGCCCAAGTTCATCGTTTGTGACGAACCGATCTCTGCCCTCGACGTTTCCGTACAAGCGCAGGTCGTAAACCTCCTGGAGCAGCTGCAGGAAAAAATGGGCCTTACCTACATGTTTATTGCCCACGATTTGTCGATGGTTAAATACATTTCCGACCGTGTAGCAGTTATGTACCTCGGAAAAATGGTAGAGCTTGCAGAGAGTGACAAGCTGTATGAAAAGCCGCTTCACCCATATACACAAGCGCTTCTGTCTGCTATCCCGATTCCTGATCCAGAGGTAGAGCGCCAGCGTGAGCGCATCGTTCTGCAAGGCGATGTTCCAAGTCCGATGAATCCTCCGAGCGGTTGCCACTTCCGCACGCGTTGCCCGAAAGCAATGCCTGAATGTGCTGCAGCTGAGCCCGTATGGAAAGAAGTAGAGCCTGGTCATTTCGCTGCCTGCCATTTGTACAACTAGATTACAGCGACAGGATTTCCACCATATGGGGAATCCTGTCTTTCCATCATGCGAGATACTGTGGCCTCCGCGAATGGATGGGGGAATCGCCCCATTCTTTGCGTCCGGGGCCTCTTTTCATTTTTCCATCTGAGTATTCAGGACGTCAAAAGAGAGAAGGGGGTAGTTACCATGCGGATATTCCGATTGCCGCGTTTTCGCCCAAAAAATCTGTCAGCACCGCAAAAGCTGGCTGACGTGGTTGGCAGTCTCAACAAGCAACTGCAGGGTTCCATGGCCAAAAAAATGATTACCTTTGGAATTATTCTTGTTATCGTGATCATTGGTGCATTGCAATACATAGCACTTTCTTTTTCCAAAAGCACGTTGATTGACATTACTTCCAACCAGGCGAAAATGCTGGCGGAGCAGTATGCCGAAAGCATGGAAGACTGGATCGATGACCTGAAAAGCTCGTCTCTGGAGACAGCGGCCAAAAGGGTCATGACCACGGATCTGGAGCCGCTCATTATGGAGCAGTTCCGGCTCTTGCGTCAAAGCCATAAAGAGGTCTCAAAAATATATTTGGTTGATCCCGGCACAGGCAAATCGTTGTATTCGTTGACCGGCAAAAATGAGATCGACTTCAAGCAGAAGCAATATGTGCAAAATGCGCTCTCTTCTGGGGGACCTGTTTTTTCTGATGAGGAAGTCGTACTTGGGGCGGAAAGAAGCTTCATTTACTTGGCTACTCCGGTAGGGGAGAAGAATAAAGACACCTCCCGCCTTCTCGTGGTTGGTTTTCAGATCGACCCAATCGTAAAAAAGGCAGAAGAAATTCCATTCATGCAAAACGGCTATGCGTATGTCGTTCGCAAGGATGGGTTGGTCGTTGCCCACAAGGACTCGGCGCAAAACAACAAGCTGTCGCTGGCAGAAAATGGGGATTATACAGAATTGCTTGCATTGGTGCAAAACGGCACAAGCCAGAGTCTGGAATATGAAGCGGATGGCGTGGATTCGTTTGCAGCCGTCGCTCCCATCGCCTCGCTGGGCTGGGCGCTTGTCCTGACGACAGCTTCCTCGGAGGTTTATGGCGAGTTGAATGGCATGGGAATTACATTCGGGCTGATCAGTATTCCCATCATCGCTGTGGCCGCCTTTTCCATCTGGTGGTTTGCACAGCGGATTCGCAAATCGCTCCTGGCGATCGCGCAAGACATGGAGAAAATCGGGTCCGGCCGTTTTGACGTGCAGGTGCAGGTAAAAGGAAAAGACGAGATTGCCATGGTCGGGCACAAGATGAACGAAATGGCGGGCGAGCTCAGAAAGCTCGTATCCCTTGTCCAGGGACAAGCGAATCGCCTGAACATCGCGGCGGAAGAGCTGAATCAATCGGCTCAGGAAAACACCAGCTCCATTCATTTTATTACGGAGAATATCTCTTCGATTTCCGAGAGAGTTTCGCAGCAGACAAAAGAGGTGCTTTCCGCTGCCACGACCGTTTCAGAAATTTCCCAAGGCGTCGAGCAGGTGGCGATTGCGGCAGAATCGACGACCAGGGCGACGAGTCGCACTTTTGAGCGAGCCCAGGACGGCATGAAGCTGGTCGAAAACGTCATCTCTACCGTCAGACAAGCAAATGGTGAAGTAGAGCGTACGGCCCAGCAAATGCATGGATTGCGAGAGCGGGCCAGACAGATCACAAGCATTGTCGAGATGATCAGCAGCATCGCCTCCCAGACGAACCTGCTTGCCTTAAATGCGGCAATTGAAGCTGCGAGAGCGGGCGAGGCCGGCAGAGGCTTCTCTGTTGTAGCCACCGAAGTGAGGAAATTGGCAGAGGAGAGCAGCTCCTTTTCTGAGCGGATCGCGTCGATCGCGCACTCGATCAACGACGAAGCCATGGATATGAGCAAGCATATGGATGAGATCGTTGCCATGGTCAGCACCGGTCTCCAGTCCGTCGAGACCGTAGGTACGGCCTTCCAGCATATCGTATCCGATATTCAATCTGCTGCAGAGCAGAGCGAATCCATGTCAGCCGCTTCTGAGGAGATGGCAGCAGGCAATCAGGTTGTCACAAGCTCGATGCAGCGTCTTTCCGAAGTATCGGATGAAATCAATCAATCACTGAGCGGTGTCGTGGCGACTGTCGACGAACAGCTGCAGTCCATTGCGCGAATCAGTGAAAATGTAGAAGAATTGAAAAAGCTTGCGGATGATTTGTCGGAAAATGTAAGCAAGTTTAAGATCTAGATGGGTAAAACACGTGAAACTCCCTCTGTTGTCAATTCGGAGGGAGTTTTTTTGCTGCTTACGGAGGCAGTTTTAATCTAACAAGGCAGCTTTTAATCGAACAAAGGCAGTTTTGTTTTTGAGAAGTAGCTGCCCCGGTTCGGCACGATTTTCTCTCAATCATATTTTTCAGAGTGCGAAAACCCCGTTTTTTTCTGTGAATATTTTCCTTTCTGTTTGGTGAGAATAGAACCATGAATGGAGGGAAGAGTTTGCTATGAAAAGGAGTCTGTATCTGAGCTTATGCTTCATCTTGTGCGTTGCGTTCTTTTCTCCGATAGCGACGGCAGCCAAGGAAAACACGCCGGCGAAAGACGGACAGATGAATTTTGCACCGCATGCAACCTCCGCCATATTGATGGAAGCGGATACGGGAACCGTCTTGTTCGAAAAAAACGCAAGCGAAAAGCTGCCTCCTGCTAGTATTACCAAGGTCATGACGCTTCTATTGATCATGGAAGCGCTGGAGCGCGGAGAAATCAAGCTGACGGACAAGGTTCGTACGAGCGAACGAGCTGCATCCATGGGTGGTTCGCAGATTTTTCTCCAGCCTGGCGAGGAAATGACGGTAGAAGACATGATCAAGGGGATCGCGATTGCCTCGGGGAATGACGCTTCCGTCGCGATGGCCGAGCATTTGGCGGGAACGGAAGAAGCGTTCGTAGCCAAAATGAATGAGCGGGCCAAGCAGCTTGGAATGAAGCAAACGCATTTCGTCAATTCCAACGGGTTGCCTGCACCGGAGCATGTCTCCTCCGCATTGGACATTGCAATTATGTCCCGCGAACTTTTGAAACATGAAGCGATTACCAAATATACAGGAATTTATCAGGACTATTTGCGAAAAGAAACGTCCAACCCGTTCTGGTTGGTGAATACGAACCGGCTCGTTCGCTTTTATGAAGGCGTAGATGGTCTGAAAACAGGCTATACAAGCGAAGCCAAATACTGTTTGACGGCTACGGCCAAACGAAATAACATGAGGGTCATTGCCGTCGTTATGGGCGAGCCCGATACAAAAACGAGAAACGCCGAAGTGTCGACACTGTTCAATTACGCTTTTGCTCATTATCAGGTAGCTCCCTTGTACAAAAAAGGGGAGGTTGTGCAAGGCTTGAGCGTGGACAAAGGAAGACAGCCAACGGTTAACGCGGTCACGCCGCACGCTGTCAGCCTGTTGATGAAGCGCGGGGAGTCTGCCGACCAATATGACCGCGAAGTCGTGTTGCAGTCTGACATCAGCGCTCCGCTCGATAAGAATCAAGTGATCGGACATATTTTTATCCGCACGAAAGACGGCAAGGAAGTAAACCGGATCGACCTGTTCCCGGAACAAACGGTCGACAAAGCAGGCATGTGGGAGATTCTCAAGCGGACAACGAGAAACGTATTGATTAGCTATTAACCTGACAGCGAGAACGCGAAAAGAATCGAGTTGCCTCGAATTGTACCATGTGGCCGCTCGATTTTTTTGTTCTTTTGTCGGCTGGCAGGAAATGGAACAGAGAGAGAAGAAATGAGAGTGTACTACGGGATGAAGGAGTGTTTCAGCCATGAGTCTACGCATCATCATGGAAACAAAACAGGACGTCTTGGTTGTCCGTTTGCAAGGAGAACTGGACCATCATACAGCAGAGGAATTGCGCGGGAAAGTAGACGACCTTTTGCGCCAATCGTCTATTCGCCATATCGTGCTCAGCCTGGCAGAGCTCTCATTTATGGACAGCTCCGGCATTGGAGTCATCCTGGGGCGGTACAAGCAGATTTCGGCTCGCTCCGGTGAAATGGTGGTGTGCTCGATCAATCCAACCATTTACCGGATTTTCGAGATGTCCGGGCTGTTTAAGGTGATCAAGTTTCGCGAGAACGAAGCGGAAGCACTGCACGTATTGGGGGTGGCGTAATGATGGCCAAACGCAATTTTATGAGCGTGGCGTTTGCTGCCGTAAGTCAGAATGAAGCGTTCGCCCGTGTCGCGGTTGCCTCGTTCATCTCTCAGCTTGACATCTCGGTTGAGGAACTGGAAGAGATCAAGACCGTTGTTTCGGAAGCAGTGACCAATTCCATCATCCACGGGTACGACGAAAACCCGGATGGTGTTGTCCGCATCTCGGTCAGCATCGATGAGGGTGTCGTGGAATTGGTAGTGGAGGATGAAGGCAAGGGAATCGAGGACGTCGACCAGGCAATGCAGCCGCTGTTCACCAGCAAGCCCGAGCTGGAGCGTTCGGGAATGGGCTTTACGATTATGGAAAATTTTATGGACTCGCTTGAAGTGGCAACTGCTGTCGGGAAAGGGACGACTGTCCGCCTGACAAAACGCCTTTCCTTTGCCAAAGCATTACAGAATTAGGAGTAGTGCCTATGGGTGCCGATATTAAAAACGCCAGTCAGCCGTTTCTTACCAACGACCAAGTAAAAGAACTGATTGCCCAGAGCCAGGATGGGGATGCACAAGCGCGAGAGCTGCTTGTAAACAGCAATATTCGGCTTGTCTGGTCAGTTGTTCAGCGTTTCATCAATCGTGGTTATGAAGCCGACGACCTGTTTCAGATCGGGTGTATCGGACTTTTGAAAGCCGTGGACAAGTTCGACCTGAATTACGATGTGAAGTTCTCCACGTATGCCGTTCCCATGATCATCGGTGAGATACAGCGCTTTTTGCGGGACGACGGCACTGTAAAAGTAAGCAGGTCGCTAAAGGAAACCGCAAACAGGGTAAGGCGGGCGAAAGACGAGCTGTACAAGCAGTTCGGACGGGCTCCTACGATCTCTGAAGTGGCGGAAGCGGTAGGAATTACACCGGAGGAAGTGGTGTTTGCCCAGGAGGCAAGCAGGGCCCCTTCGTCGATCCATGAAACTGTATTTGAAAATGATGGCGATCCGATTACACTGATTGACCAGATCGCAGATGAAAGTGTCAACAAATGGTTTGAAAAAATCGCGCTGAAGGATGCAATCAGCCGTTTGACAGAAAGAGAACAGCTGATTGTCTACTTGCGCTATTACAAGGATCAGACCCAATCAGAGGTGGCTGAGCGGCTGGGTATATCTCAGGTCCAGGTGTCCCGGTTGGAAAAGCGAATCCTGCAAACGATCAAAGACCAGATTGAGCATTAGCTCAGCCTGGTCTTTTCTTATGTGCATGGCTTTTGTCCACACGCACATACTAGCAGGACATAGTCTTTGAAAGGAGGGGGAGCAGATGAACCAGCCGCTGTTTCTCAAGCTGCGCAAACGGTTGGCTGTCAAGCCGAACGCGACGATTACGCTGGGAGATATTTGCCAGCTGTATTGGGATGGCGACCGTGAAAAAGCATTGGCCCGTCTGCCTGTCTATCAGGTGAAACCTGCTGATGGAAACCTCATTATCATTGATATTATGCAGGTCATCAAACAAATCCGGCGCGTGCACCCCGAGCTGGCATTGGAGGTACAGGGCGCGGCTCATATTGTCGTAGAAGTTTTGAACCCTCGCAAAAAGGCAAATCTCCTCATGGTTACACTGGTATGGGTCCTGCTCTTCGTCGGTGCCGGTCTTGCGATTATGAACTTCCACACGGACGTCAGCATGCTGCAGGTCCATCAGCGCATCCACTATTTGATCACCGGACAGGCAAGCGACCAGCCCCTTTGGTTGCAAATCCCTTATTCCATCGGGATTGGTCTGGGGATGATCCTGTTTTTCAACCATATTTTTCAGAAGCGAATCAACGAAGAACCCAGTCCGTTGGAGGTTGAGCTGTTCTTGTACCAGCAAAATCTCGATCAGTATTACATTCAGCATGAAAATAAGGAGAATGAGCGGATCAAGCCATGAGCAGCTTGTGGCAGCATATCTTGCTGGCAATCATCGGACTGGGTGGAGGGCTCGCTGTAGGCAGCGGGTTCGTTGCTTTTATTACGGTTCTGGACATTATCCCCCGGCTGGCTCAGCTCACCAACGCACATCGCTACATACGAGCATTGGAATGGTCACTGGTTAGCGGCGCTCTGTTTTTTACGCTGGCCGATTTTTTTCAATGGGTGGCCGCATTGCCTATCTTGTTTACTTCTATCTACGGCGTATTTGCAGGTGTCTTCGTAGGCACATTGGCCGCCGGACTGACCGAAGCACTCAACGTCTTTCCGATCTTGGCAAAAAGGCTCAACATGGACTCGAAATTGATTTTCTTGTTGATGGCGATGGTTCTCGGGAAAATCATCGGATCTCTTCTTCAGTGGTGGCTGAAGCTTTGACCCGCCGACTGGTAAATTCAGCCATTCATAGAATGGAGACGAGGAGACAAGATATGGATATGTGAGTATGTTGACCAGACAGGACGAGTGGGAGGAACAAAGATGGCGACAAAATCGAAGTCCAATGGTTCGAATCAAATGACGAAGCAGCTCTATCAGCAGCAGGCGGCGAAGTACCAGCCAAAACGGAACGTCCTGCTCAATTCGATACGCGCTTTTTGGGTTGGGGGGGCCATCTGTCTGCTGGGCCAGGTGCTGCAAAACATCTATATCAACTTCTTCGGATTTTCGGAAAAGGCTGCGAGCAATCCTACCGTTGCCACGCTCATTTTCCTCTCTGTGCTTCTGACCGGACTAGGCATTTACGACAATATTGGACAGTACGCAGGTGCGGGCTCAGCGGTACCTGTCACCGGATTCGCCAACTCGATCGCTTCTGCAGCGATTGAGCATCGAAGCGAAGGATTCGTTCTTGGAGTAGGAGGAAATATGTTTAAGCTGGCCGGCTCCGTCATTGTTTTTGGCGTGGTCGCCGCTTTCATAGCCGGCGTGTTGAAAACGGTTTGGAAGATGATCGTGTGAGGGGAGCTGCTATGAATAATGGATCCAGCGATTTTCGGGTAAGCCGGCAGACCTGGCACTTCCCGAATGACGTCCGCATTCTATCAACAGCCACTGCTGTCGGACCAAAAGAAGGGGAGGGACCTCTCGGAGCCTTGTTCGACAAGGTCTACGACGATATGTATGCCGGACAGGACTCGTGGGAGAACGCGGAAAGACAGCTGCTGGAGGATGCCGTTAATCTCGCTTTGGACAAAGCGAATCTGAGCGGACAGGACATTGACGTGTTTTTCGCCGGGGATTTGCTGAACCAAAACATTACGACCAGCTTTACTGCCGAGAAGGTGTCGATTCCGCTCATGGGCATGTACGGGGCTTGCTCGACTTCGATGCTCACCCTGGCCAATGCCGCTGCCCAGATCAACGCCGGGTATGCGAATAAAGCATTAGCCGCTTGCAGCAGCCACAATGCGACAGCCGAGCGGCAATACCGTTATCCAACCGAGTACGGCGGACAGAAGCCGCCATCGGCACAATGGACGGTGACAGGAGCGGGTGCTGCCGTTGTCGGTACTGGCGGGAGCGGGCCGCGGATTACGTACGCCACGATCGGCAAAGTCGTCGATATGGGGATTAAAGACCCATTTGACATGGGATCGGCGATGGCGCCTGCTGCAGCATCTACCTTGCAGACACATTTCAAGGATACCGGCCGCAATCCGAATGATTACGATTTGATTGTAACAGGAGATCTCGCAGCCGTCGGATTTCCCATCCTCAAGGACCTGATGAAAATGGATGGGTACGATTTGGACCGGGTTTACAACGACTGCGGTCTGATGGTGTACTCGCCGGATCAGGAGGTTTTTGCCGGCGGCAGCGGATGTGCCAGCAGTGCAGTAGTGACGTACAGCTATATCATGGACCAGTTGAACAAAGGAAAGCTAAACAAGGTTTTGGTATGTGCAACTGGTGCATTGCTAAGCCCGGTCAGCTATCAGCAGGGCAACTCCATTCCCTGCATAGCCCATGCGGTTTCGATAGAAGGAGGAGGAAGCTGATGGAATATGTGATCGCCTTTGTTGTTGGCGGATTGATTTGCGTGATCGGTCAGTTGTTGCTGGACGTGGCGAAGCTGACCCCCGCCCACGTGATGAGCACGCTGGTCGTCGCCGGGGTTGCGCTCGATTTTATTGGCGTCTATGACAAGTTGATTGATTTTGCCGGTGCGGGAGCGACTGTTCCGATCACCAGCTTCGGCCATTCCCTATACCATGGCGCCATATCGGAAGCGGAGCAGCACGGCCTGATCGGAGTCGTTACGGGAATCTTTGAAGTTACGAGTGCGGGCATCTCCGCCGCTATCGCGTTCGGGTTCCTGGCGTCGCTAGTCTTTAAACCAAAGGGATGATCCCCCCCGTGAAGAGGAAGGGGAGAGGTGCATGCCAGAAAAGCGACGGAAGGTCATTCTGATCACAGACGGTGATCATGTAGCGCAAAGAGTGGTAGAAATGATAGCCAGAAAGATTGGGGGACGAGCGGTTTCGTTGTCGGCGGGGAATCCGACGCCGCTGAGCGGAAGCCAAATGGTCGAGCTGATCAAAATGACGCCGCAAGACCCCGTTCTGATCATGTTTGACGACAACGGAGACAGGGGTCGGGGCCGCGGAGAGCAGGCAATCGAATACGTTGTCAAACATCCCGATATCGAAGTGCTGGGTGCGATTGCAGTGGCATCCAATACAAAGTGGGTGAACGGGGCTGCGGTCAAGGTTTCCGTGGACAACCTCGGCCGGATTGTCAATGAGGCTGTTGACAAACACGGTTATGCGGAAACAGAGCTGGAGAACCGAATCTACGGAGATACCGTCGATATCCTGAACAAGCTTAATGTGCCCAATATCATCGGAATCGGCGATATTGGAAAAATGCAAGGGAGGGACAGCTTGCGCAATGGTTGCCCGATTACCATGGCTGCAGTGAATTGGATATTGGAAAGGAGCGGGTTCCATGCCGGAAACCAAGAGTGAGAAGAAGCGGCTGATCGTGGAAGATCTGGATGAAAACAAGGAATACCTAAACGACAAGCTTGGCATTGGATTTAGCTTTGACGTCGGGGTTCACGAATTTACAGTTGGCCGGACTCGCATTTTGTTGTACTACATCAATGGCTTTGCGAGCGACAACATCATTACGCAGGTTCTCCGGGATTTGAATGACTTGCGGGAGAGAGAGCTGCCTGCCGATGTTTTTGAGCACTTGTACCACAGATATATTCCTTACTTTCAAATGGCCAAGGTGGCAACGGCAAATGAGTTCATCGATAAACTGCTCGTCGGTCAGGTAGGACTCGTCATCGAAGGTTCACACAATGCCATCATCATGGACGCAAAAGTGTTGCCGACACGCTCGCCAGAGGAGCCGGATACGGAACGGATTGTACGCGGTGCGCATGACGGTTTTACCGAAACGCTTGTGCTCAACACCGTACTGACACGCAGGCGTATCCGGGATGAACGCTTGCGGTTTGAGATCATGCAAATCGGAGAAAGGACAAAAACGGATGTAGCCATCGCCTATATCAAGGGTGTGGCCAATACAGAGCTGATTGATAAATTAAAACACCGGCTGCAAAATATCCAGATTGACGGCATCCCGATGGCCGAGAAGACGGTGGAAGAGTTCATCATCGGCAAGACCTTTAATCCGTTTCCGCTCGTACGCTATACGGAGAGGCCGGATGTGGCCGCCGTCCATTTGCTGGAAGGGCATGTGCTGATCTACGTGGATACCTCGCCGAGTGTCATGATTACACCGGCCACGTATTTTCACCATGTACAGCACGCAGAAGAATACAGACAGACCCCCGTCGTTGGAGCGTACCTTCGCTGGGTGCGTTTCTTTGGCATCTTTGCTTCGGTATTTTTGCTCCCCGTCTGGCTGTTGTTGGCCATGCATCCATCGCTCATCCCCGAACCGCTGCATTTCATCGGGATCAAGGACAAAGGGAGCATACCGCTGCTGGCACAATTTTTGATGGCGGAGGTTGGACTTGATCTGATGAGGATGGCTGCCATACATACGCCTTCCCCTCTGTCAATCGCGATGGGTCTGCTGGCTGCGATCTTGGTCGGGGATGTCGCCATCGACGTCGGGCTGTTTGCCCCTGAAGTCATTTTGTACCTGGCCGTCGCAGCTGTCGGTATGTTCGCGACTCCCAGCTACGAGCTGAGCTTGGCAAATCGGCTGGTACGGATATTCTTGATCCTGATGGTCGGATTTTTCTCGACTGCGGGTCTGATGATCGGCTTGCTTGTCGTTCTCATCGGTCTCGCTGTGACACGCTCTCTCGATACGCCGTATCTGTGGCCGTTCATTCCCTTCAACTTTAAAGCCATGAAGGATATCTTGGTGAGGATGGCTGTCCCGATGAAAAACAGACGGCCGAGCATTGTCCGTTCACCCAACTCTTCCCGGCAATAAATATTCTGACAATGAAGGCTTCACCCATTGTCAAATGCGCTTTATTATAGTAAATTGATTGATAAGCCAAAGCAGGTAGAGGTGGCAACTGTAAGGTCATACAGTTGCCTTTCTATATAGAGAAGCGGCGCTACACGAACATTTATCCAGCAGCGTATCGGGGAGGATTTGGGGATGTATCTACACGGAACTAGTCGAGTCAATGAGAAGGGCCACTTGGAAATTGGAGGTTGCGACGTCACGGATTTGGCTGCTGAGTATGGAACGCCTTTATACGTGTACGATGAAGCGCTGATTCGCAGCAAGTGTCGAGCCTTCGTGGACGCTTTTCGCGAATCGGGATTTTCATTTCAAGTAGCATACGCCAGCAAAGCGTTTTGTACGATGGCGATGTGCAAGCTGATTGAAGAGGAAGGGCTGTCCCTTGACGTCGTGTCGGGGGGAGAATTGTTCACGGCTCTCCAGGCTGGCTTCCCAGTGGAGCGTATCCACTTTCATGGCAATAACAAGTCCATAGAAGAAATAGAGATGGCTCTGGATGCCCGGATCGGCTGCTTTGTCGTTGACAACTTTTATGAGCTTTCGCTGCTGGCCCAGCTCGGCGAGGAAAGACAGGAGAAGGTAGCTGTACTGCTGCGCGTGACGCCAGGCGTAGAGGCGCATACGCATGAGTACATCTCCACTGGGCAGCAGGATTCGAAATTCGGGTTTGACGTAAAGAGCGGGCAGGCTTTGGAAGCGATCCGCCAGGCGAACGAAAGCAAGTGGCTGCATCTGCTCGGTGTCCACAGCCATATCGGTTCGCAGATTTTTGAAACAGACGGATTTTTGGTCGCGATCAAACGTTTGGTGGAATTGCTTGAAGAGGCCAAAGAAAAATTCGGTTTTATTTCCCAAGTGCTGAATGTCGGCGGCGGGTTTGGCATTCGTTATGTAGAAGGCGATACACCGCTGGCGCCGGGCGATTATGTCAAAGCGATCACGGCTGCGGTTCGGGCCGAGCTTTCCGACCGGCAAATGCCGCTGCCTGAGCTGTGGATTGAGCCGGGCCGAAGCATTATCGGCGATGCAGGAACCACTTTGTATCACATCGGGTCCCAAAAGGAAATTCCCAATGTTCGCAAGTACGTCGCTGTCAATGGCGGGATGACCGACAACCTGAGACCGGCTCTCTACCAGGCCCAGTATGAAGCAGCAATTGCCAATCGGATGAACGAGGCTGACACGGAAACGGTCTCCATCGCGGGAAAGTGCTGCGAAACCGGCGACATGCTCATCAGGGACATTGCCTTGCCTCGAGCGAAAGCCGGCGACATTTTGGCTGTCAGCAGCACAGGCGCATACGGCTACGCCATGTCCAACAATTACAATCGCATTCCGCGCCCCGCCGTTGTCTTTGTTCATGACGGTACGGCGGAACTGGTCGTAAAACGAGAAACATTTGCCGATGTGGTAAGTCAGGACGTACTGCCCAAAGGCTCGAAAGTGTTGCGCTAACCGATATCAGTCCAAGACCTTCCCTCTTGTACAGGGGAAGGTCTTTTCTATTCGTCCTCTGATCCATTCGTTCTCAAGACTGCTGCATTTATAAAATGTTCATTAACTCTTTACATGGCCTTAAGAGTCCCTTGTCATAATGAGGGGGCGAGGAGGCAAGAGCCATGATGTGGTCTAAATTGCGAAAGCGATTCCGCCGATTTTCCGTCTTCGCTCTGGACAAACGTCGAACGATCACGTCGATGATTGCCGAGGAAGTGGGCAACGGTGCGACGGTCGTCCTGTTTTACGTAGACATCGTCAAATTGACGGACATCGAAAATCGCTATGGGGATTTGATCGCGAAAAGAGTGCTGCATATATTTGAGCGGACGCTGCCCACGGTCTGCCAGGATGTACTGGAGATCAAGGGGCGGGTATTAGCCATTCAAAAGCTGTGGGGAGACGATTTTGCCATCTATGTTTCCTTTCCGAAAGGCTCCCATGAGGAGGAATGCCGGCTTCTCTCGATCAGCTTTCAGGAGCAGGCCGAATTGCAGCTCAATCGGCATGTGAGCTTTGTCAACCGGGAGGACCTGCGGGTGCATATCGGCTATGCGGCATTTCCTGGCCAGGACGTCGTCAAAGAGATGTACACGTCTGTCAAGCATGCCGTCCACATGGCGAAATACGGGATTTCTTCTGAGAAGTATACATTCGTGACACAGTACCACAAGCTGCTGCAGGATGAAGACATTCACACGCAGTTCATGCCGATCGTCGACCTGCGGGACGGCATGCCGCTCGGGTGGGAGGCTTTGGCCAGAGGACCGGAGAACACGCCTTTTTTCTCTCCCGCTGCCTTGTTTGGCTATGCCGAGGAGACGGATACCGTGTTTCGGCTGGAGCATATTTGCAGGAAGCGGGCATTGGAGCATCTCCGATATCTAAAGCCGCACCAAAAGATGTTTATCAACATTGATCCGAGAGCGATTGACGACCCGTATTTATTGCGCGGGGACCTGATCAAGCTGCTGGAGCAGACCAAGCTGAATCCGCATAATATCGTACTTGAGATTACCGAGCGGCATGCCATCAGCAATTACAGCGTCTTTCGCAAAATTATCGAGGAATACCGGAAAAAGGGGTATCTGGTGGCGGTCGACGACGCCGGAGCGGGCTATTCCAGTCTGGAATCCATCACCGAAATCTATCCCGATTTCATCAAGCTGGATATGTCGCTCATCCGCAATATTGACGTCGATCCGATCAAACAGGCGCTGCTGGAAACGATTGTGCAATTCGCTGAAAAGGTGAAGTGCAAAATCATCGCCGAAGGCATCGAGACGGAACGGGAGCTGGAGTCGCTGATGGAGCTGGGGGTTACATACGGACAAGGCTTCTATCTCGGATCTCCGGCAAAAGGGATGGCACACATCTCGGGCGAGGCCATGAATTTTCTTCGCCGTGTCCGCGAAGCAAGCGCCAAAACAGATCGGGAGCCGCGGATTCACGCCCCCGTCATGACTGACATTGTGACCAAGACGATCTGTGTGGGAAAACAGACAAAAGTGCGTCAGGTCCATCAAATCTTTGAACAGAACCAGCGAATCGAAAGTGTCGTCGTGCTGGAAGAAGGCAAACCGATCGGGCTGGTGATGCGATTTCAGCTCTATCAAATTTTGGGAGGGCAATACGGGATCGCACTTTACTATGAACGGCCGATTTCGCAAATCATGAATACGAATCCGCTCACGGTCAAAAAAGACGACCAGATAGATGAGGTGTCCAAAAGGGCAATGGCCCGGGATGCCTATCACCTCTACGACGTCGTGGTGATCACCGGTGACAATGGGGAATACATCGGAATTATTACGGTTCAGAGCTTGCTTGATAAAATGGCGTCCATCAAGCTCGAGATGGCCAGCTCTGCCAATCCGTTGACAGGGCTGCCGGGAAACGTCCAGATCGAACGGGAGCTGCAGGCGAGGATCAAAAGAAGCGAGCAGCAGGTCGTCATTTACTGTGATCTGGACAGGTTCAAATGGTTCAATGATCGCTACGGGTTTGAAGTGGGCGATCAAATTATCGTGAGAACGGCCAGACTGTTAAAGGAAGCGGTGCAGCACTATGGCAATGAGCGCGATTTTCTCGGACACATCGGCGGGGATGATTTCATCGTCATGACAACGCCAAATTGTCTGGATGCGATGACTGCTTTCATAATCCAGGCGTTTTCATCCTATTTCTTAGATATTTATCACAGGCGCAATCTCACAGACGCGAATGGACTGTCGATGTCGATGGCAGGTGTGCGGCTTTCACCAGGACGATTTGGCAGTGTCGAGGAGCTCGCCCAGCAAGCCGCTGCGATGAAAAAAATCGCCAAAAGCATTCCGGGAACCGTATTTGTCGCCGACAAAGCGGAGGAGCACGGGGTCAGTTTTTCTGACGCAGTCCAGGAGTGTTAAGGCATTCTGTCGGATATTCGAACTGCTTGCTTGTCCGCGGTGTGTCAGGGAAATAAGCGTGTCACTGCGCTCGGGGCATTGCACCTTTGATCTACTGTTTTCCTTTTTTGTCTGATTCGCGTATAATCGTAGTCGTACATATTTCGAGACTGAAAGGGGTCCTTACATATGAGCAAGTATGCAACAATCGAATTGGAAAACGGCGGAACCGTAAAGCTGGAGCTGTTTGAAAAGGAAGCGCCCGGCACGGTAGCCAACTTTGAAAAATTGTCCAAAGAGGGTTTCTATAACGGCCTGACGTTCCACCGCGTAATCCCTGGCTTCGTTGCCCAAGGCGGCTGCCCGCATGGCACTGGTACTGGCGGCCCTGGCTACACCATCAAATGCGAAACCAAAGGAAACCCGCACAAACACGTTCGCGGCGCTCTGTCCATGGCTCACGCAGGCAAGGACACAGGCGGCAGCCAGTTCTTCATCTGCTACGATGCTTTCCCGCATCTGGACGGCGTTCACACCGTTTTCGGACAAGTGGTGGAAGGCATGGAGCACGTAGACAAAATCAAGCAGGGCGACAAAATGAAGGAAGTAACGATTTCTGAATAAAAAACGCCGAATGTGGCACAAAACCCGCGAATCGATGACGCGGGTTTTTTTATGAAGACCGGCCAGCAGAATATACCGAGGCTGCAATCAACCAAGAAGACCGAATCAAGGATTGACATATATTGGCGGTTTGTGATAAATAGTAGTTATAAGTCAAACTACTAACGGAGCAATCATGGAAGAAATCTACAGAGAACTGCAAAAACTGAACTTTTCCTTGTACGAGTGCAAAGCTTATGTCGGCTTGCTGCAAGGGTCGCCGGTTACCGGATACGAGCTTAGCAAGCGTACCGGAGTGCCCCGTTCGATGATTTATGAGGTGCTCGGCAAGCTGCTGGACAGAGAGGCCGTTCACACCGTTCCTTCCGATCCGGTCAAATACGCTCCAGTCCCTGCCAAGGAGTTGATTGGCCGTCTGCGAAAAGGCATGGAAGAGACGCTCGATTACCTGGAGCAGGCCTTGGATTCTGTAGGAAATACGACGGAAATGGACGTGATCTGGCATATTCGAGGCAAGCAGGCAGTGTTAAACGAGATGCTGGCCGTTATGGAGCGAAGCAAGCAGGAATGCTGGCTGTCGGTCTGGGAGCAGCAGTACGAGGCTTTGCTTCCTTGCGTGCAGACACTGCTGAAGCGGGGCGTTTCGGTTTACTCGATCCTGTTCGGCAGCGAGGATAAACGCTTGGGGAGTACCTTCCACCACAATTATATGCCGCCAGAAGTGGTTGAGGAGCGGATGGGCGGAAGACTGACGATCGCGGCTCGGGACGGAGAAGAAGTGGTCATTGCCCACTTTTCGGAAAAGGGCGTGGCATGGGCTGTCAAAACGACCGATCCTGCACTCGTTCAGGTTGCAGTCGAGTACATCAGGCATGACATCATGATCGAAGAGCTGACGAGAGAATTTGGCTCTGAAAAACTGGAAAAGCTTTGGCGCAGCAATCGGATTTTGTCCGAGGTAGTGACCGGCAAGCGGTTCATGGAAGAGTGAACCGTTTTTTACCGGCACTATATTAGTCGTTAGTATACTAACTTCATAAACAGGAGGAAACAGAAATGACCCAGACATTGTTTTTGGAGGACAGCTACAATCAGGAATGCACCGTTTTGATAAAACGGGTAGACGGCGAAAAAGTCATTTTGGATCAGACCATCTTTTATCCGACTGGCGGGGGCCAGGAATGCGATACAGGTGTATTGATGCAAAATGGGCACGCATATGAAGTCTATCAGGTCAAAAAGGAAGCTGGCCAAATCGTTCATTACGTAAAGGGTGCCGAGACGCTGAACGAAGGAGAGGCAGTAGTAAAGATCGACTGGCAGCGCCGGTACGGGTTGATGCGGCATCACAGTCTGCTGCATGTGCTCGGAGCGGTCGTTTATGAAAAATACGGCGCTCTTTGCACCGGAAACCAAATATATCCCGAGCGTGCGCGCATTGATTTCAACCAATTGCAGGACTTGTCCTCAGAAGAGGTGGAGGAGATTGTCAGAGAAGCGAACCGCATCATTGCCGAAGATCATCTGATCACGTACCGGACTGTCAGCAGGGAGGAGGCCGAGGCGACTTCCGGCATGATCAAAACGATGATCAGCCTGCTGCCTCCAGCCGTCCGTGAGGTGCGGCTTGTGGCGATCGGCTCAATCGATGAGCAGGCTTGCGGGGGCACGCATGTAAAGCGAACGAGTGAAATCGGGTCATTGGTGATCACCGATATAAAAAGCAAAGGGAAAAACAACAAGCGGATGGAAGTAAGGGCCGTGCTGCCGGCCGCGGTGGAAAGCTGATGAACGAGCAACAACAGATGGCCTCGTGGAAGCAAGGAATCCGGGATTCCGTCCCCGTCGGCATGAGCTTTCTGGTCTTTGGCGGGATATTCGGCATGCTGGCTCTGCAGACTGGCATGAGCACAGCAGAAAGCGTATGGATGTCCTTTTTTGTACATGCGGGCTCGTCGCAATTTGCGGTTCTGCCCATGCTGGTGGAAGGGGCTGGCTTTTGGACGATGGTCATGGTCACCTTTTTCATGAATTCGAGGCATTTTCTTATGGCGATGTCTCTGGCTCCCTACTATTCCAGGCAAAACAAAAGATTTGCCGATCTCATCGCGTTTTTCCTGTCAGACGAACAGTATGCGATCACCTACAACCGGATTCAGCAGTACGGCTTCGACAAGTCCTACATTTTATCCGTAAGCCTTTTTCTGCATTTGTTCTGGGCGCTGGGTACATGGCTGGGCAGCTTGTTCGGGTACTTGCTGCCGGACCCGCAAAGGTTTGGGCTTGAGTACAGCTTCACCGCCATGTTTCTTGCGCTGTCAGTCGGCATGCTGTCTTCGCCAATCCGCGTAGCGATTTTCCTCGGCTGCGGTGCTGTGGCCTGTCTTTTGAGCATGGCCTCAACCAGCGGCCTGCATGTCCTGGGAGCCGGACTGCTCGCATTTGCAGTCGGATTTATCCGAAAGCCCGCAGACGGAGGCAAGGGAGCGCAAGGAGAGGAGCGAAAAGCGGGATGAACGGCGATTTGCGTATGTTTTTGCTAATCCTGGCGATGGGCATCGTGACTTATTTTACGCGCAGGGCGTTTCTTACCTTGCCGGAGTCTTTTTTCACTGCGCGGCTTAAAAACGGCCTGGACATGATTCCGCTGGGCATATTCGCTGCTTTGATTTTTCCCTCCCTGTTTGTCAAGGGAGGGGAGTGGACCTTTAATCCGTTGTATGCGGGAGCAAGCGTCATTTGTGTACTTGTCATGATCCGCTGGAAAAATGTGTTCCTCGGCTTCGGGATCAGTCTTTTTCTCGTGCTTCTCGTCAAATTCCTGGCGCCAGTCTCGGCTTGATTCCTTCTCCTCCGCGAACAGACAGGCTTGTAAGCCCGGCGCTCTGCTGGTATGCTAGAAGATAGCCTTTTTACGGAGGAGAACGGAATGGACTTTGGGAATTTGTTTCACTTTGATTGGGAGACGGTGCCCTTTCGCCTGATTGCATTTGTCATCGCCTTTACGTTGCATGAATGGGCACACGCCTTTGTCGCCTGGAAACTGGGAGACGACACCGCGAAACAAATGGGGCGTCTTACGCTAAACCCTGTTCCGCACATCGATCCCTTCGGATTGATTTTGATCTTGTTCGGTCCTTTTGGCTGGGCCAAGCCCGTACCGTTCAATCCGATTAACTTTCGCGGCAACAAACGGCTGGGGATCGTCTATGTTGCAGCGGCGGGACCGCTCGTGAACTTTATTTTGGCCGTCTTTTTCATGGTCATTTTCGTCGTGGTGATGCAATCCGGCGTACTGCTGGACATGAGCGACAAAATGAGCCTCGCCATCAGATTGACGCTCGTCAACTGTGTGGTCATCAACTGCGCGCTGTTTGTATTTAACCTGCTGCCGATCCACCCGCTGGACGGGTCGAAGATCGTCCGGTTTTTATCGCCGCGCCGGTGGGACAGCTTCTTTTACAAATGGGAGATTTACGGCCCGTGGCTGTTGCTGTTGTTAATTTTCTTGCCTGCGATCAGGGGGCTGATCCTGGGAGTGCCGCTGGAATTAGCCCTGAAGAGCGTGGAAGAAATTGCTTTTTCAATTTTAGCGCTGTTCTAGTCAAGAAACGAGGGAGAAGTCGTGTCTTACAGCATCAAACTTGATTCCTTTGAAGGGCCGCTTGACCTCCTCTTGCATCTGATCGACAAGGCGGAAGTGGATATTTACGACATTCCCATCGCGGAGATCACCGAGCAGTACTTGGCGACGATCGACACGATGCAAGAGCTTCAACTGGACGTGGCCAGCGAGTTCGTGGTAATGGCAGCGACGCTGTTGTCGATCAAGAGCAAGATGCTATTGCCGCGCAAGGAAGAGCATGTCTTCCAGCCTCATCTGGATATGGAAATGGAAGAGATCGATCCCCGCGAAGAGCTCGTTCAGCGACTGCTTGAGTACAAACGATATAAAATGCTGGCGGAGAATTTGCGTGAGATGGAAGTAGGCCGCAACCAGGTGTTCACCCGTCCGGCGGAAAATTTGGCCCCCTATGTGCGCGAAGAGGAAAATACGGTGAAGGACGTAACGCTGTACGATCTGCTTCACGCCTTGGAGAAGCTGGTAAAAAGGGTAACCCAGACAGACCCGGTGGCCAAAGTATCCCGTGATGAAATTTCGATCAAGGACAGGATGCAGGAAATCCGCCAATTGTTGAAGGTTGGCGGAGGGATGGTTCGTTTCTTTCAGTTGTTTTCAGCGAATGCCACGCGCACGGAAATCGTCACGACATTTCTCGCCTTGCTGGAGCTGATGAAGTCCAAGCACATTACATGCGTACAAACCAAGCTGTTTCATGACATCATGATCTGTGAACAATCGAAAGAAGGGGGCCTTTAGCTGATGGATTATGACAAGCTGAAAGGCGTCATTGAGGGGCTGCTGTTCATTTCGGGCGATGAGGGAATCGACGCCAAGCAAATTAGCGAAATCGTCGAAGTGCCCGAAGAGACGATTGTCGATCTGATCGAGGATATGAAGGCGGATTTTCGCCGAGCCGGGCGAGGGATCCAAATTGTCGAGGTAGCCAGAGCGTATCAATTGACGACACTGCCTGAGCATGTTCCCTACTTTGAACGACTCGCTACTTCCCCCAGTCAGTCGACCCTTTCCCAGGCAGCCTTGGAGACGCTGGCAATCGTGGCCTACAGACAGCCGATTACGCGTTCGGAAATCGAGGAAATTCGCGGGGTAAAATGCGAGAAGGCGCTGAATACGCTGCTCTCCAAGCAGTTGATCCGGGAGGCTGGCAGAGCCGAAGGCGTAGGGCGTCCCATCTTGTATGCCACGACGAAAGAATTTCTCGAGCATTTCGGGCTGCGCGAACTGAGCGATTTGCCGGAACCGCCGGTCAGTTTAAATATTGAAGAAGCGAGAATGGAGGCTGCAGCACTCTTTGGCAGCCCGGAAGAACCCGTAAACGACTAGCTTCGTCCAGGACAGATTCGGTACTATTGAATAACTCGTCCCCATATACTGGTACAAACACTGGTATCGCAAAATGGGGAGGACGTTATGAACGTACGGAAATATCTGTCCGGCGCGCTCGTCGTTTTTCTTTTTTTCCTGCTAGGGACGCCGAATGTCGCAAGTGTGAAAGCCGCATCCAAAGCACCCGGAATCTCAGCGGAAGCGGCAGCCCTGATCGATGTAGCCAGCGGTCGGATTCTGTATTCCAAAAACGGTTCGAAAAAAATGAGGATTGCCAGCTTGACGAAGACGATGACAGCCATTGTTGCGATTGAAAACGGCCGGTTGGAGGATATCGTGAGCGTGCCGAAGGAAGCTGTCGGCGTGGAGGGCTCCTCGATTTATTTGAAAAATGGCGAGAAGCTGACGCTGGAGGAACTGCTGTACGGACTGATGCTTCGCTCCGGAAATGACGCAGCGGTTACTGTAGCGCATCACATTGGCGGTTCGGTGCCCGGTTTTGTCTACCTGATGAACGAGAAAGCGGCCATGATCGGGATGAGTCACACCAATTTCACCAATCCGCATGGACTTGATGACAGCAACATGCACTACTCTACAGCGGAAGACATGGCAAAGCTGTCCGCCTATGCGCTGAAAAATCCCGTCTTTCGGCAGATCGTTTCCACGAAAGTAAAAAACATCTCCTGGGAAGGCGAGGAGTACGACCGCCGGCTGCAAAACAAGAACAAATTGCTCCATCTGTACCAGGGCGCAGACGGCGTGAAGACAGGCTATACCAAGCTGGCGAAAAGATGTCTCGCATCCTCGGCGACCAGAGACGGAAGGCAGTTGGCAACGATTACGCTCAATGCACCGGATGACTGGAATGATTCGATGGCGTTGATGGATTGGGGCTTTCAGCAGTTTTCCAATGTCACCGTGGTAGAAAAAGGGGAGATCGTGGAGACAGCGTTGTCCGACAGGGGCCAGGGGATCAGGCTGGCGGCGCTCAACGAATGGATTTATCCGCTGCGAAAAGAGGAAACCGCACAGATCAAGAAAAAGGTTGTCTTGACCGAGAAGCAGGTCAGCCAAGCGCTCGCGGGGAGTCATGCCGGCTTTTTGCAAATATTTATCGGCGACCGGCAGATCGGGCAGGTTCCGCTCGCGGTTCTGGGCGACTCGCCGACCATGGCGAAAAGCGGCCATCATCCAACCTTCTGGGAGAGGGTATGGAAGATCATCGCAGGGGGAATGTGGAGTGCTTAACTACATCTGGCTTGCCTTGATCGTGATCAGTATCGTCGTTGGTGCGCTCAACGGCCGGATCGAAGCGGTGAACCAGGCGGCTTTCGAGGGTGCCAAGACGGGGGTGACCGTCTGCTTTGGCCTGTTGAGTGTCCTGGCGTTCTGGATGGGGATGATGCGGATAGCGGAGAAGAGCGGCCTTTTGGAAGGGCTGGCCAGGCTGCTTTCGCCCATTATCAGCCGCCTGTTTCCCGACGTGCCGAAAGGCCATCCGGCGATGGGATACATTCTGTCCAATATGAGCGCCAACCTGCTGGGGCTGGGAAATGCCGCTACTCCCATGGGACTGAAGGCGATGGAAGAGCTTCAGAAGCTGAACCCTGACAAGCAGAAGGCCACTCCTGCCATGTGTACGCTGCTTGCGATTAATACCGCCAGTATTACGCTGATACCGACGACGATGATTGCTATTCGCATGCAATACGGCTCAGCCAATCCTGTAGAAATTGTCGGCACGACCTTGCTTGCATCCTTTGGCGCTACTGTTGTCGCCCTCACACTCGACCGCCTGTACCGCTACCGTCACGAACGCAAAACAAGATAAGGGGGCGCAGCCATGTACCAATGGATTTCCATGATCTCTCTGTGGGCTATCCCGGTCATGATCGCCTTTATTTTGGTTTATGGCTGGAGCAGGAGCGTTCCTGTATATGAGACGTTTGTAGACGGGGCAAAGGGGGGCCTGACCACCACAGTCCGGATATTGCCCCACTTGGTTGCGATGATGGTAGCTGTCACGATGTTTCGCGAGTCGGGTGCGCTGGAATGGCTGCTCTCCCTGATGTCGCCGCTGCTGGAGCTGCTGCATGTCCCGGAGGAAATCGTCCCGCTCGCCTTGCTTCGTCCGATTACCGGGACAGGATCGCTTGCCGTAGCGACGGATATGATTGCACAGTACGGCCCGGACTCATTTTTGGGAAGATTGGCAGCGACTATGCAAGGAAGTACAGATACGACCCTGTATGTGCTGACTGTCTATTTCGGAGCGGTGGGCATTCGCAATTCCGCTTATGCTCTGCGCGTGGGTCTATGGTCCGACCTGGCCGGGGTCATTTTTTCTTTGGTGATCGTATCCTACGTGTTTGGATAAAATGCTTCGCTGCACGCTGATGTATCCGTGTTTTGTCTGATTAAAAGAAAAGCCAAACACTCTGAAGGCTGCAGAGCGTTTGGCTTTTTTCGTCCTGGATGATCAAGCGAGGTGACATGCGGTTAACTGCGCTGATTGACCGTTTTTGCTATATCGACAAGCTTCTTCATCGTCCGTACGACCTGCTGAAGCTCGTCGAGATCGACCTTTGAATAGTAGCTATTGATGAGTCGCATATCGATCGACTCAAGTACCTTTTTATACTGCTCACCCTCTGCGGTCAGCTTGAGAAAAAACTCGCGCTTGTTCGCGGGATTGGGCTGGCGGTATATCAGCTGGCGGCTTTCCAGCTTCGAGATGACCTGGCTGACTGCGCTTTTGGAGATGTTGAAGCTGTTGGCCAGCTCATTGGAGGTGATCTCGTCCCTTTGAATGATTTGCAGCATGATAATCTCCTGCTGCGCAGTCAGCTTATACTGATCCAGCTCTTTGGTATCGTTTAAAATCAAGGCGTTAAACTCGTCAATCGCCTTGTGCAATTCGGTTGTTACCTGCTGATATTGCTCGAACATCCGCAACACTCCTGAGAAAAGTAGAATGAACGGCATAAGTGAAGAACATAACCATCCTTATTATTGTAACGATAAGGTCATGGTTCGTACAGGCTTTCCATTGAAACATCATCAGCAACGAAGACAATGCGACGTGGCGGTCATTGCTTGCTGCCCCAGCCTGCAGCGACAGTAGGACTGGTCGGCACCGGCTGTTGCAATCGGTTTATGAAAACAACTGCGAGAGCGGTAACTGCCTGAACGGCAGGGTAGACAAACCAGATCCCGTCTACTCCAAACCATTTCGGGAACAGCCATAGAAACGGAGGGACGAGAAGCAATCCCTGGCTGGCAATGATCACTAGCGATTTTTTTATTTGTCCAATAGACTGGAAATATTCGGCGTAAACCAGGTTGTATCCGAGAAACAGGTACGCCAGAAAGAACATGCCTATCCCTTTTACCGTAAGAGTAAAGAGCTCTTCAGACTGGACGTCGAACAAATTGACGAGCGGGCCGGCAAATACAAATCCGCAGCAGACGGCGACAACTCCGGCAACCAAGGCGGTCTGCACACCGAGCCTCAGGCTTTTTTTCAGCCTTCCGAAAAGACCTGCTCCAAAATGGAAGCTGGCGATCGGCTGCAGCGCTGCGCCAATGCCCAGGAACAACAGAACCATGACGGCGTGGATGTAGTTCACGATCGCGTAGGAAGCGACACCAGTTTCACCCATCGCTTTCATGAAAGCGATGTTGAACCCGATGGTCACGATTGCTGTCGACGCTTCAGCGACAAAGCTGGGAAATCCGATGCTCAGGATGTCTTTGAAGATTTTCGGCTGCAAGCGGAAGGCAACGACCCGCAGAGTGCTGCTCCTTCTGAGAAAATGGGTCAGCAAGACGAGAAAGCCGACTGCCGCAGACAGGACCGTAGCAGCCGCCGCCCCTTTCACACCCATGCCCCAAATGAAAATGAACACATAGTTGAACAAAATGTTCAGGATCGCTGTGACGATCAATGAAGCCATCGAAAGAGTCGGGTTTCCGTCATTGCGGACAAAGACACTCAAGATATTTTCCAGTACGTAGACAAAGCCAAAGGCCAGGAGCACAGTCAAATAATCCCGAACGTAGGGAAGGATGACTTCGTTTGCTCCGAACAGATAGGCAATCTCATCGAGCTTCCATAGACAAAGGGCGGTAATGGAAGCTACGAGGAAAACAGCAAGTGCTATGGCGTGAGAAAAGATCGTTCTCGCTTGCTTGCTTGATTTCATTTTGTCCCAGAGCGATCGAGTACATGGTAGCCCCGCCCATCCCGATCCAGAGTGAGATGGAGAGAAAGATAGAGAAAGCGGGGACCGCGATATTGACCCCGGCCAAACCGTTAGGTCCCACACCGTGCCCGACAAAGATGCCATCGACGACGATATTGATCGACATCAGCAGCATGCCGAGGACAGAGGGAATCAAATACGAAATGAAAAGCTTTCTGATAGGTGTTTCTCGCAATTTTACGCTAGTATCTGTCATGATAAACAAGCTCCTGTTTCTATATGGTTAAGTTAACTTAACTAAACTCTAATATATTTATGCCTCGTTGTCAACCCACTTGAAGAAACTTGCAAACCAGCAGGGAGATTTTCCGTTGTTCTTGTCCACACTGGTAAGAATGGGTATGATGTTGTAGAGGTGATTCGACATGGAACGTTTACAGAAGGTGCTGGCAAATGCAGGAGTTGCCTCTCGTCGACATTGCGAGGAGCTGATCGTCCAAGGCAGGGTTCAAGTCAACGGTCAGATCGTGAAGGAACTGGGGACACGGGTTGATCCGGATAACGACAAGATCAAGGTCGATGGAAAGCTGGTGCATCTCGAAAGGAAGATATACGTCTTGCTGTACAAGCCCACCGGCTACATCACCAGCGTCTCGGATCCGCAGGGAAGACGGGTCGTGGTCGATTTGCTAAAAGGAATCAAAGAGCGCGTCTATCCAGTCGGGCGTCTCGATTACGATACGTCAGGTCTGCTGCTCTTGACGAACGACGGAGAAATGGCTCATATGCTCACCCATCCCTCCTATGAGATGGACAAAGTGTACAGGGCATGGGTCAAAGGGGTTCCTGCCAGAGAGAAAGTGAGCCAGCTCGAGAGCGGGATCAGGCTGGAGGACGGAATGACCGCGCCGGCACAGGCCAAGCTGCTGAAAACAACTTCGGCTCGTGACCGTTCACTGCTGGAGCTCACCATCCACGAAGGACGAAATCGGCAGGTGCGCCGGATGTGCGAAGCGATAGGCCATCCGGTATTGAGTCTGGAGCGCATCCAGTTGGGTTTTTTGACATTGGAGGGCTTGCAGCCGGGGCAGTATCGCCCGCTTACTTCTGCTGAGGTAGAGAAAATAAAGAGCGGACTTTCGGCGGGTCCAAAAAGAAGGAAACGGCATCGTTAAGCCGTTTTTTGCGACGTTCAAAATCTGTTCATATGTTGTAGGCTGTCAGAAAAAAAAGCAAGGCTATAATAGAAGGGAAATATGGGTAACAAACGAGAGCTGCATACCGCCGAACCGTTTATCTGGTTACCCAAAAGATGCAGGATGGGAGCTAGGGCAGAATGGACAAAAAGAATCGTACATACATCAGGGTGGCGATCCTGGGTGTTTTGCTGGCGGCGCTCGTCTTCGCCGTTTATACCAGTTTCGTCAAGGACCCCAATGCAGTCAAAGTAGGGAAGGAAGCCCCCAACTTCAGCCTGGAGCAGTTGAACGGCCCGGCTGTCACGTTGTCGGATTTCAGAGGAAAAGGCGTCATTCTCAACTTCTGGGGTACCTGGTGCGAACCATGCAAAAAAGAGATGCCAGATCTTCAGAAGCAGTATGAGGCTTACAAGGACAAAGGCTTGGTCATCCTCGGGGTGAATATCGGAGAATCTCCTGTTACAGTTGAGCCGTTTACGAAGCAATTCGGGATTACGTTCCCGATCCTGATGGATAAGCAATCGGAGATTACCAAGCTCTATCGAATCGTTCCAATTCCCAGCACATTTTTCATCGACCCGGATGGAAAGGTGCAGGAAATCTTTTTGGGACCGCTCAACGAGGACATGATTACACAAAAAGTGGCAAAAATCTTGCCTAAGTGAGGAGCAATATGGATCAGATAAAATGCGAATGCGGTCATGCCAATCCGGTCGGAACCATGCTCTGCGAGTCGTGCGGCAGGCCGCTGGAATTGGAGATCAAAGGAGAAGCATCGTTCCCGGACATGCGCTATGAAGGGATGGCTCGCCGTTCACAGACGTACTCCCGGACCATCATCGACCGTATCTGGAACTACTTCTCCTCGGTAAAGGTTGCTATCGGCATTATCGTTATTATTTTAGTCGCTTCGGCAATTGGAACCGTTTTCCCCCAACAGCAATATATTCCTGTTCCGGTTCCGACAGAGCCGGACGTCGCGAGGTTTTACACCGAAACATACGGAAAGCTGGGAACGATCTACTATACCCTGGGCTTCCACAATATGTACTCATCCTGGTGGTACGTCACGCTCTTGGTAGCGCTGGGTACGTCGCTTGTGATCTGCAGTCTGGACCGGGTTATCCCTTTGTACAAGGCGCTGAGCAAACCGCGCGTCAATCAGCACAAGTCCTTTTTGAAAGGACAGAAATTTTACGGCGAAGCCGAATTGCCTGCAGAAACAGACTCCGCCGCATTGGTGGAAGCCGCTTCGGCAGCATTGCGGAAAAAGGGATACCGGATTTTCCAAAACGATCAAGCGATGATGGCGGAAAAAGGCCGTTTCAGCCGATGGGGCCCGTACATCAACCACATCGGTCTGATCATCTTCTTGCTTGGTGTGCTGCTTCGGAATGTCCCGGGCTTCTATCTGGACGAATTCGTCTGGGTACGCGAAGGGCAGACCATAGCGATCCCGGACACGCCGTACTACGTCAAAAATGTTCAGTATCACACAGAGTACTGGAAAGAGGAGGAAATGGCTCAGGAGCTGGATCTCAAAGGCGGAGCCGTCGTAAAGAGTTACCAGACAGACGCCATCCTCTACCTCAACAAAAATGCTGATCTGCCAGGGGCCAACCCGGATCTGGTCGAGATCAAAAGCGGTCCGATCATCGTCAACCACCCGATGGAACACGAAGGACTGGCCCTTTATCAAACTGGCGTTCAGGAAATGCAGCTGGGAGCCTTGAATTTTGTTCTGGTCGACAAAAAGGCCGGCAACAAGGAGATCGGACCGATCAAGCTGGATCTCTACAATGTCCCGGCTGAGCAACAGGTCGCAGATGGTGTCAAGGTTCGCGTCCTGGATTACTTCCCTGACTTTGTGATGGGAAAAGACGGGAAGCCGGCGACCCAGACGAATTTGCCGAAAAACCCGATGTTTGCGCTCGAAGTTGTCTCGGAGGCGGACAACGCTTCAGAAAAGCTGGTCTATCTGAGCGGATCGATTATTACGGAAAAAGACGACTCCCGCTATACACTTGAAATAAAAATGCCGGATCTGATCGACATCAGCGGTTTGATGGTTCGCAAGGACAAGGCTGTTCCGCTCATCTATTTCGGCTCCTTTATCTTCATGATCGGCGTGGCGATGGGATTCTTTTGGCAGCACCGACGCATCTGGCTCCAGTTCCATGGCACCAGAGTCATGTTGGCCGGACATACCAACAAGAACTGGTACGGTTTGAAACAGGAGGCGGGGGCGATGATCGAGCAAGCCAAACTGCCGATTGCGATCGAAGATAAATCAAAAGCGTAAACAGCTTTGAGGAGGTTTTTAGACGTGCAGCTTGTACAATTAAGTGATTGGTTGCTGGATATTGCTTTCGTGCTGTACGTGTTGGCGTCCATCGTTTTTGTCGTAGCCATGACGGGGAAAAATTGGGCGGGACGCGATCCCAAGCAGCATGAATTAAAATACGGCCGGATCGCCTATTGGCTGGCGCTCATCGGCTTTATCGCCCAGACTGGGTACGTCATTTTCCGTTGGATCGCAGGGGGCCACAGCCCGACGAGCAACATGTTTGAATTTATGGCCTTCCTGGATTACTGTATTATCCTTGCGTATCTGATTATTTATCGTATTTACAAGCTTACCGTGATCGGCGCGTTCGTTCTGCCGCTCGGTGTTATCATGCTTGCTTATTCCTACGTTTTTCCAAAGGAAATCACGCCTTTGATTCCTGCTCTGCAAAGCTACTGGCTGCATATTCACGTGACGACGGCAGCTTTGGGAGAAGGGATTCTCGCTGTCGGCTTTGCCGCAGGCTTGATGTATCTGGTGCGTACGGTACCGCAAGAAGCGGCTACCAAAAGCACGCGCTGGCTTGAAATTGTTCTGGCAGTCGTCATGATGCTGGTGGGCTTTATCGGTATGGAATCTACTTTTTCGCGCCTGGATCACAAAACAGTATTCGAATTGCCAAAAGAACAATTGAACTTTCAGGGTGAAATGGAGAAAATGAAGGTAGAGTATACGCTGCCTGCAATCGTCGCTCCGGAAGGATCGAAGATTATCCAGGCAGGTCCCATGACACCGCTGTTTACAGCTCCGAGCTGGATGGAAGGAAAAGACGCGGCTCGAAAGCTCAACACGATGATCTGGTCCGTGATTTCCGGTTTGGTTTTGTACGGGGGATTGCGCTTGATCCTGCGCAAACGGTTGGGGGCGGCTATGCAGCCAGCCGTCAAAGACATTGACCCCGAGTTGATCGATGAGATCAGCTACCGGGCGATCAGTATCGGATACCCCGTATTTACGCTGGGCGCCTTGATCTTCGCGATGATCTGGGCAGAAGAAGCCTGGGGACGCTTCTGGGGCTGGGACCCTAAAGAGGTATGGGCGCTGATCGTATGGCTGTTCTACAGCGCATACCTGCATTTGCGCTTGTCGCGGGGATGGATCGGGGCGAAATCCGCCTGGATGTCTGTCATCGGATTTGTCATCATTTTAATAACGCTTGTCGTCGTCAATCTGGTGATTGCCGGATTGCATTCTTACGCAGGCGTGTAAGGGAAAACTGGATGTCTAAAAAGCTGGTTTTGATGCCAGCTTTTTAGACTATCATCCGGTTGTTGAAACAGATCGAATTTAAAGGGAGCCACGAGGTGATCTTATGGAAAAAACAGCAAGCATTTTGGTCGTTGACGACGAGGAGCGCATTCGTCGCCTGCTGAGAATGTATTTGGAGCGCGAATCTTTTCTGATTGACGAGGCCGATAACGGCGAACAGGCGTTGGAGATGGCTTTGACATCCGATTACGATATTATTTTGCTTGATCTGATGCTGCCTGGGATGGATGGAATTGAAGTATGCCAAAAGATCCGCGAGCGAAAAGCGACGCCGATCATCATGCTTACGGCAAAAGGCGAGGAAACGAATCGCGTTCACGGCTTCGAGGCTGGCGTAGATGACTATGTGATCAAACCGTTCAGCCCGCGTGAAGTCGTTTATCGTGTAAAAGCGATCCTCCGCCGTTCTTCAGCAACGGCTTATCTCAAGACAGAGACCTATAACAGCCACTCCGTTCTCGTTTTTCCGGAGCTGACGATTGATCACGACGCGCATAAGGTGATTGCAAGCGGACAGGAGGTCAGCTTGACACCAAAGGAATACGAGCTGCTGCATTATTTGGCGCTTTCACCCGACAAGGTGTTCACTCGCGAAGAGCTGCTGAAAGACGTCTGGCACTACGAGTTTTTTGGCGATTTGCGCACAGTGGACACGCATATCAAACGGCTTCGGGAAAAACTGAACCGCGTGTCGCCGGCAGCCGCGCAAATGATCGCGACGGTCTGGGGCGTCGGCTACAAGCTTGAGGTGCCAAAGTAAGTGGATATTGTTCGCAGCGTAGTTGGAAAACTATGGATGACCATCATCGCGCTTTTCGCTCTCGTACTGACGCTGTTCAGTCTGATGATCGTACAGTCCTTTGACAGCTTTTACTTTCAACGACAAACGAAAAATTTGCAAAACGTGGCAGAAGGCCTCTCGCAAACCTTGTCGGCCTATACCGATAAAACGACGGCTCTCTCAGTAGCAGCCAGCTTTTCCGCCGTGCACCGCACCGGACTGATCATGGTGGACGAAAAAGGGAAGCCGATCGGGGCGAGCGAGGGAAACGATTTTTCGTTTATCCCTGTTGAGCAGCTGCTGGAAGCGCCGGAGCTGAAGCTGGGCGAAGCGCTGCAGGGCAAGCACCATACGCCTGAACGAATTATCTTTTCGCACAATCCGGCGGACCGAAATGGAGCCGTGCAGCTATTGGCTGTGGCTGTTCCGATCGAGCTGTCGAAGGACAAGCAGGGCGCACTTGTTATGTATCAGGCGATTGAAGATTTTGACGATACCGTGAAGGAAGTCAGAAAGCTGATATTCGTAGTAGGCGTGATCGGTTTTATTTCCACAACGGTCTTTGCCTTCTTCCTGTCTTCACGGATTACCTTTCCGCTTCGGCAGATGAAAGAGACAGCCCACCGCATCGCGGAAGGCGACTTCCATGCCGAAATCCCCATCCGCACGAACGACGAGATCGGGGAGTTGGCGGCTTCTTTCAACAGCATGGCTAGTCATCTGAACAAGCTGGTCGACGCCTTGTCCAAGGAAAAGGAACAGCTCGCAAGTGTTTTGAGGAGCATGGTTGACGGTGTCATCATGATCGACGAGCAAGGAAAAATTGCCGTTACGAACCCTCCGGCCGAGCACTTTTTGCGGGACTGGACTTATGAGCATCCAGACGAGCCTATCCCATTGTTCCCGTTCTATCAAATGGTTGTACAGACAGGGCAGGAAGTGACAGATGAAATCCCGGCACAGGGGCGAATCTGGTCACTGGTGATGATTCCGCTCACGGATCGCGAGCAAATCCGCGGGGCGGTTGCCGTCGTCCGCGAGGTGACCCGTGAGCGCAAGCTGGACAAGATGCGCAATGACTTCGTGGCCAATGTTTCACATGAGCTGCGAACGCCGCTGTCGATGCTTCAAGGGTATAGCGAAGCGATCGTGGATGACATCGCCGCTACCCCCGAGGAGCACAAGGAACTGGCACAGATCATTTACGACGAGTCCGTACGCATGACCAAGCTGGTAAATGAGCTTCTCAATCTGGCAAGGATGGAGGCCGGCCATGTGGAGGTCTCGCTGGAAAAGGTCGAGGTCAGCCCGTATCTGGAACGGATTCAGCGCAAGTTTGTCAATCTGGCCAGGGAGCAAAAGATTCACCTCCTCCTGGAAATCAACACATCTGTCACGAGCATCTGGATCGATCCGGACAAAATGGAGCAGGTGCTGACCAATTTGATCGACAACGCGATCCGCCATACCCCGGAGAACGGTAATGTCACGTTGCGGGCGCGCGGCGATCGGACACTCCTCCTGGAAGTAAACGATACAGGCAGCGGCATTCCCCAGGAAGACCTTCCGTTTGTCTTCGAACGCTTTTACAAGGCAGACAAGGCTCGCACCCGGGGAAAAGCCGGGGGGACGGGTCTGGGCCTGGCAATCGCCAAGAACATTGTCGAGGCGCACGGAGGCACGATTGGCGTACAGAGCAAGCTGGGAGAAGGGACGACCTTTACGATAGCCCTGCCTGACAAACAGAAACAGAAATAATTTAGAGGAGTGAGAGAGAATGATCAAAACCATCCTGTTTGATGTAGACGGTGTTATGTTGAGCGAAGAGCGCTATTTTGACGCCTCGGCGTTAACCGTGTGGGAATTTCTGCACAGCCCTCTCTATCTCGGGTTGAGCGGCGATATCTTTACCGCTTCACCGGAAGAAAAAGACATCCGCCGCGTCCGCGAACTCGTTTTTGCGAATGACGAAGTGCTCAATTTCATCAAGTCGCGAGGGATCAACTCCAACTGGGATATGGTCTACTTGACTGTTGCCTACCAGATCATCAGACTCTGTGAGCGGCTGAAAGCGGAATTGGGCCAAAAGGTCACCGATCTTTTGACTGGACAAATCAATCGTGCAGAGCTGGCGCGTCTGGCTGAATGGGCGAAAGAGTACGCTCCGGACTTTGCGATCGAGTATGCGAAGTTTACTACCGACTTTTCCCGCGGGAATGCCCAGAAGGCGGAAATGCTCCTGTATCTCAACCAGATCGCCCGCGAACGGTGTGGTGTCGTCACCAACGTCTTTTCCAGAAACAGCGACCTCTGGCAGCTCTGCCAGGAGACCTTTCAGGAGTGGTACCTGGGTGATGACCGTATCGCGGCTTCGATTGGCCGTGAAACGATGCAGCCCGGCAAGAAAGGCTTTCTGAATGATGAAATCCCGATTGTCAGCCCGGAAGAGATGATTCAGCTGTTCCGGACACTAAAAGAGAAGGGCTACACATTGGGAATCGGCACAGGCCGTCCGTCTATCGAAACGCACGTGCCGCTGGGAGAGCTGAAGCTGCTGGAGTGGTTTGATCCCAACCGTGTCGTGACGGCGACACATGTGCTGGAAGCAGAAAAGGAATCACCGGCCCACGCGCCTTTGTCCAAGCCGCATCCATTCTGCTATGTAAAAGGACTGCTCGGCCTGGATACGCCAAACAGCGAAGTTCATAGCTTTGCACTGCCTGTTCCAAACGGGGACGAAGTGTTGATCGTCGGAGATTCCCCCGCAGATATGCTGGCTGCACAGGCGATGGGATGCCGTTTTGCTGCAACACTGACAGGTTTGTCCGGAAAGGCGGCACGGAGCAAATTCGAAAGCGCAAAAGCGGACTATATTTTAGACGATGTTCGCGACATTCTCTCGATTCTTGAATAATGGCAAGTGTTTGGCTCCGTCAGCAGTGGTTGGCGGGGCTTTTTAAATGAGGATCAGGGGCTGTTAGGGTCATTTCCAGCCGTCTCCCAGCTTGCGTCGCGGCGCTGCATGGATGCAGTCAGACAGTAAAAAAAGGTTGCTTGGGACTCATCGCAAGCGATGACGAATGCGTGAAAAAATAAAAAAAGCCGGGTCGCAGAGAACCGGCTTTTCGTATGCTTTCAATCAATTGCTTTCAATTAATAGTGAAATTCGTTGATTACTTCCATTGAAGAGATTCCAGACAGCGGAAGCGGAAGGCTTGTACGAGGAAAGGAATAACCGCATCCTTACGCACGATCACTTCGTAAGAGCCGCCTTGACGGGAGTAGAAAAAGGCATCGGTATAGTCCTTGTTGTCCTCAAAATAGGAGCGAACCTGCTTCAGACGATTGCGCATGTCTTCGGACTTCACTTCGATGGAGAAGGTAACATCGTTTTCATTTTCCGTTTCCTGAATCTCGATCAGGGACTGATCAAACGTATATGCAACCATACCCGATCCTCCTTATTAGAAAAAGTAGCGCAGGAAAATGTATGCGTGCGACAGGATGATGGACATGATCATCAGCGGAAAAGCGACCTTCAGGAAGCCGACGAAACTGATGTGATGTCCTTCCTTGGCCGCCAAGCCGGCCACAATCACGTTTGCACTCGCGCCAATCAGCGTACCGTTGCCGCCGAGACACGCACCCAATGCCAGGCTCCACCAGAGCGGCTCCAGATTGGTAATTCCCAGTGCGCCCATCTCCTTGATCATCGGAATCATCGTGGCGACAAACGGGATATTGTCGACGAACGCCGATGCAATCGCACTCAACCAGAGGATCAAAAACGAAGTCTTCATGGCATCTCCGCCAGTCAGGTTGATCGCTTCTGCGGCCAGCTTCGCGATTACGCCTGTTTCCACCAATCCGGAGACGAGTACGAACAGACCTACGAAGAAGAAGATGGTTGTCCATTCCACTTTGCTGATAGCCTCTTCCAAATAGTGCTCACCAGTGATGAGCAGGAGCAGGAAGGCGCCGGTAAGGGCAATCGTTGCGGATTCGAGATGCAGCATTCCGTGGAGCATGAAGCCGACAATCGTAAGTCCAAGGACGGTGAGCGATTTTTTGAGCAGCTTGGAGTCTGTGATCTCATCCAGCTCATTGAGGCTCATAATTTTTGTTTTCAGTTCCGGCGTCGTCTTGAGATCCTTTCGATAGATCAGAGCAAAACAGAAAACGGTTACAATCATAATGACGATAACGACTGGAGCCAGGTTTGTCAGAAACGCCATGAAATCCAGCTCAGGCACAGAGCTTCCGATCATGATGTTCGGTGGGTCGCCGATCAGCGTTGCCGTTCCTCCGACGTTCGAGGCAATGATCTCCGAGATCAGATAGGGGAGAGGATTGACCTGCAGTTGTCTTGCAATGCTGAATGTGACCGGTACGATCAGCAGAACAGTCGTCACGTTGTCGAGGAAAGCAGATGCGGCTGCTGTAATGAGACTCAGATAGATCAGGATACGCAGGGGATCTCCCTTCGCGGCCTTGGCAGCACGAATCGCCATGTACTTGAACACGCCTGTTTGCGCTGTAATGGCGACAAGGATCATCATGCCGATCAAAAGGCCGAGGGTGTTGAAATCAATGTGATGCACGGCCTGCTCCTGATCGATGACGCCAAACAGGATCATCAGGATTCCGCCAAACATGGCGACAATGGTACGGTGAAGCTTTTCGCTGATAATGAAGGCATATGTAACCAAAAAGATGCCGATTGCGATTATCGCTTGTGTGGCCATAAGAATCTCCTCTCGGTGAATGGATTAGTCTGGATATAATTATAACGATAACTTTAATATGGGTAAAGGAAGAGCCTGGTCAATAGACCAGGCCGTGTGGATGGAAAAGCAAGCATAAGGCGGCTACAGCTCGATTTGGGTCACACTCTTCACTTCAGCAAGTTCGCCCATTGTGTCCAACAGTTCGGCGGTAATCGGTTTATCCACAGACAGCATCATGATCGCATCCCCGCCCATGTCACGGCGTCCTACCTGCATCGTGGCGATGTTGACGCCGTTTTCACCGAGGATGGAACCGACGCGCCCGATGACACCGGGACGGTCGTTGTGGTGAATGTAGAGCAGGTAGCCTTCTGGAGCCACGTCGATGGCAAACTCGTCGATTTTCACGATGCGCGCTCCGTAACCGTTGAGCCGGGTGCCGGCGACCTTGCGCGACTGCTGAGTCGTTTTGAGCGTAACGGTCAACAGATTGGTAAAACCTTTGTTCTGAGCCGCTTTTTGTTCGGTGACGGTGATATCGCGAACCTTTGCGAGCAGAGGCGCGTTTACGAAATTGACCTCCTCGCCCAGGTGGAACGAAAGCACGCCTTTCACGACTGTCCGGGTGAGTGGAGCAGTGTCGACGTCGGTCAATTCTCCACTGTACGTAATGGCTATTTCCTGAACAGAACCAACCGTTACTTGAGCCAGGAAATGACCCAGTTTTTCGCCCAAGGTGAAGTAAGGCTGGAGGCGCTCCATTACATGAGGCGGCATGGAAGGCAGGTTGACCGCATTTTTAAACGGCTCGCCGCGAAGCACCTTCAAAATTTCCCCCGATACGTCGACAGCGACGTTTTCCTGCGCCTCGACAGTGGATGCTCCCAAGTGTGGCGTTACGACTACCTGGGGCAGTCCGATCAGCGGGTTGTCGACAGGCGGCTCCACTTCAAATACGTCAAGCGCGGCTCCGGCTACTTTTCCTGTCAGGATCGCTTCGTAGAGTGCTTTTTCGTCGATAATGCCGCCACGTGCGCAGTTGATCAGGCGAACGCCATTCTTCATTTTGGCAAATTCTCTGCTGCTGATCAGGTAGCGCGTTTCCTTTGTCAGCGGAGTGTGGACGGTAATGAAATCAGCCTGGCGGCAAATTTCGTCCACCGTTGCGTTGGCAACACCCAGCTTTTGGGCACGCTCCTCAGTCAGAAATGGATCGTAACCGAGCACGGTCATCCCGAACGCTTTTGCCCTTTTGGCTACCTCGGTCCCGATACGTCCCATGCCGATGACACCCAGCACTTTGTTGTTCAGTTCAACACCTTGGAAGCTTTTCCGATCCCACGTGCCGTCAGCAAGTTTTCGGTAGGCTTGCGGAATATTGCGGGCGACAGCCATGAGCATGGCAAAAGAGTGTTCCGCAGTAGAGATCGTATTTCCGTCTGGTGCGTTGATGACGACGACACCGGCTTCCGTAGCTGCATTGACATCAATATTATCCACACCGACACCGGCGCGTCCGACAGCCTTCAGGCGTTTGCCGGCTGCCAGCACTTCTGCTGTGACCTGTGTCTGGCTGCGAACGAGCAGCGCATCGTAATCTCCGATGACCGTTAGCAGGTCGGTAGGGGAGAGGCTTGTGTTGCGGACAACTTCTACATCTGGTGCGTCCAACAGCTGTTGGATGCCGTATTCGCTGAGCGGATCCGTAATCAATACTTTATACATGAGTAAGGAGCACCTCCTGGGCAGCTTTTACACCGGCTCCCAATTCTGCGGGAGCGCCGATTTGGCGAAGCGACAATTCAATGGCGGCAACGACCTGAAGGACATCAAGCGGTTCGCAATAACCCATATGGCCGATGCGGAAGATCTTTCCTTTCAGATGCTGCTGACCGCCGGCAATTACGATGTTGTGATGATTTTTCAGCACCTTTCTCAACTGCTCGGGGTCGAATGCATCCTGCGGATGGCAAGAAGTAACGGTAGCGGCAGCGAATTCATCCTGGGCCATCAATGGGATGTTCAGCGCACGCATCGCTGCACGGGTCATATCACGCATGAGCTCGTGACGTTTGATGATCGCCGGCAATCCCTCTTCCTCGAGCATATTGCATACCTCTGCCAGGCCAAAAACGAGCGAGACGGCTGGTGTGTACGGAGTTGTTTTGTCAGCGAAGCTCTTCCGGTACGCTTTGAGATCCAGGTAAAAGGCGAGTGGCTTTTTCCTGTCAATCACTTCCCATGCCCGCTTGCTCGCTGCCAGAAAAGCAAGTCCCGTAGGCAGCATGAATGCCTTTTGCGAGCCGGTAACCACGATGTCTACGCCCCATTCGTCCATTTCGCAAGCGACCGCGCCAAGGCAGCTGACTGCATCGACGATAAAGAGGGCATCGGATTTTTCGCGAACGACTTGTGCAAGCTCGCGGATTGGATTTTGTACCCCTGTTGAGGTTTCGCAATATGTTGCAAATACCGCTTGCACAGACGGTTTATTCGCCAGGAACGTCGCCAGCTTTTCTGCTGTGACAGCCTCGCCCCAAGGAACCTCCAGGCGATGCACCACGATGCCGTATCGCTCGCAAATTTTGGCAAAACGCTCGCCGAATGCGCCGCTGACCAGTACGGCGGCCTCTTCGCCAGGCTGAAGCGTATTCACCACGCTCATTTCCAGTGCGCTCGTACCGCTGCCGGCCAGGATAAAGACGTCTCCCGATGTCCCGAAGTAGGGACGCAGCCGCTCTGCCGTACTGGCAAACAAATCGGAAAATTGTCCGCTGCGATGGCCGATCATCGGCTGATTCATCGCTTGTTGGACACGGGGCGGGATCGGGGTAGGACCTGGTATTCTCAAAATCATTTTGTCTGCAAACATGGTTTCTCTCCTCCTTGGTTATCGATCTGTGAGTGGAAAGTAAGCAACATGACGGTTCGAGCATCGAAGATCGCCATGAAAATAGCAAATCGAAAGTGCAGGCAAACATTTGCTGAATGCAAAAAAGCCTCCCGTTCCCACACTGCTCCCAGCTTGGAAACAGTGAGGGACGAGAGGCTATGCTTCGCGGTGCCACCCTCATTTGTCCTTCTTCTCGCAAAGAAAGACCTTGGCAGGTACAAGACCTGAGAGATAACGGATCTACCGTTCGCGCCTACTGCGATACCCGGGATATCGGTTCAGCGCAACAACTCGGAAGTGCTCATCCTAGTGCGGAACCACCGATTCGCAGCTACCATCGGCTCTCTGAGGGTTTCCGGGCTAGGCCTATCTTCGTCACCGTTGTTGAAGTATTCGCTAAGATTTGTATCTACGATAACACGGGTAATTATAGTCGTCAAGCACAAAAAACAGAAAAAAAGAACATTGATACAAAAAAACAATATATAGTTCGTGAAATATAGGAGGTTTTACCAAAAGGGATTAATGAAAATAACCTAAAACCGAACGTTAAGTAATAAGTTTCCTATAAAATGGGTTTTTGCGCGGAAAATGTTCGGGTTTTGCTTGATCGAATGCCCATTGAAGAAAAATGCCCTTTACCGTCAGCTCACAGAAGGGTACAGGGCATTTTTCTCAAGTGCTTACGAAAGGAAGTGATGCAGGGGAGAGTGGTTACATGTTGGTCAGCGTATCCGTCAGAACAGGTACGATTTGTTTTTTCCGTGACACGACGCCTTTCAGTACCGCCTGATTATCAACAAGGCTGACGTTGTATGCCTTTTCTACCGCATTCGAAGCGCGTCCAAGAGCAAGGCCGATGGAATCGTTGTTCAAAATATCGGTTACCACGAACAGGAACAAATCCAGGCCCTTGTCGGAAATAATTGCAGAAAGTGCTTCTTCCAGCTCCGCTTTGCGTGCCAGAACGTCGTTCACATCGACTGCATTTACCTGAGCAATTTCCACCTTGTAGCTGCCCATCTGGAATTCCTTCGAGTCAAGAGAGATCAGCTGGGCGATCGATTTCGTACTCAAATCGGCACCGGCTTTCAGCATATCCAGGCCGTACGCATTCAGATCGACTCCGGCAATCTCCGCCAATTCATGGGCTGCCGCTACGTCCTGCTCCGTGCAAGTAGGGGATTTCAACAGCAGCGTATCGGAAATAATCGCAGACAGCATCAGCCCAGCCATTGTCTTCGAAATTTCAACGCCGTGTTCCTTGTACAGCTTTTTCAGGATGGTCGTTGTGCAGCCGACTGGTTCGGCCCGGTAATACAGAGGATTGCTCGTTTCAAAGTTGGCGATGCGATGGTGGTCGATGACTTCGACTACTTGGACCTTATCAATGTCGTTTGCACTTTGCTGGCGCTCGTTATGGTCTACCAGGATGACCTCGTTTGCTTCGTTTGCCACGGTCTCGACCAGGCGGGGGGCATCTACTTTGAACGTATCCAGCACAAATTGCGTTTCGCTGCTGATCTCGCCCAGGCGAACGGGCTCCACATCTGCACCCAGCTTGGTTTTGAGATCCGCATATACGATTGCAGAACAAATGGAATCAGTGTCCGGATTTTTATGTCCGAAAATAAGTGTTTTTCCCATTCTAATGCTCCTTCGTTGTTTTTGGCGAGAAAATTATACCATGAAAAGGGGGAGAAATGCGATGAAAATGAAAAAACCCCCACAGCTGAAGAGCGGTGAGCGGTTTTTTGTGAGCTGGGAATCTTACTCTTCCACTTTAATGGAATCAGTAGGGCATCCTTCAGCCGCGTCGCGAACGTCGTCAAAAAGGATTTCCGGAATCTCAGCACTATTGGTGTTATCGTCGATCTTGTTGAAAGCAAGGCCTTCGTCATCGTAATCGAAAACGTCAGGAGCCGTTGCGCCACAAGCACCGCAAGCGATACAGGTTTCTTTATCTACCCATGTGGTCATCGTGGTTTCACCTCCCATACCTGATGGTACGTCCACTGTCATAACTCATTGTATGCTCTGTCTGGAAAGATTTCAAGAATGAATCGTATCTAAAAATGTACGACTATCGATAAAGCGGTATCTCAGGTGCCTTCAGGCTGCTGTAATGCTTGCCTTGTACCTCTTTAAAATCTCCGCTGTGCACCGCATCAGTCGCTGTCAACAGGCGAACTGCGGCGTCAACGTCTTTTATACCCAAGTTCTTGGCATCGTCAGAACCAAACAGCAAGTCGAGACGAGCGGTCAAATCCTCCGGGCTGTAGCTCTCCCATTTTTTATGGGCGCTGATGGAATGAGCCGCGATGTACGTCTTGTAGTGGAACGGCAACTGCTTCCATTGGTCTGCGCTCACATTGGCTGGGACGTCTTTTGGGAGCGTCTGCTTTGTAACGTACGCCGACTCCCAAACGGCCAATGAATGGTAGAACTGCTCGCTTCCCTTGAACCAGCCGTCCAAGGACAGCCGAGAAGAGATTGCAGCCGGAGAGAGAGCATTACTATTCTGATCGGAGAGCAATTGCTTCATACCATCCAAATAAGCCCGCACCCCAGTATTAAATTGGCTGTGTGCCTGAACGAGAAGAGGAGAGGTTGGCAAGGGAACTTCTTTGTCCAACTGTTTGCCAGTCTGCTTTGCGGCTTCGACCAGTTGCTCCAACGCATCCTTTTGCGCGGACTTGTCCAGATTCGGCCAAGCTGCCATCTTCTCAAAATGCGCTCGTTTCAATTCCTGCACAGGAGCATAAACGGCGTAGTAAAAACGGATAAAGTCCTGTTCGCTGTACAGCTTTTGCTCGCGCAACTGGCGTTCCCGTTCTGCTTCCAGCTTCTGCTGTTCGAGAACGGCTGCTTGCTGTGCTTCAATCTTTGATTTCATATAGTAGGCACCGAAAAAAAATCCGCCAACAAAGCAAGCAAGTGTTATGATGATCATGTAGGCAAAGATAAATTCTGACTTCGACAGACGCTTGTTCATACAATCCTCCACAGTTGTTGGTACGATTAAGGGATGAGTCTCGTGTTGGCAGCAGGAGAGCAATCATACACGGGTCTGTATCCCGATATGGAAAAGGAGTACCCATGAGCAGTTCAACTCTTCATGATCGGGAATGGGCTTTCATACGTTCGCTGACCATTACAGGGATGCTTCCCTTGGCAGGCGAGCGGACGGTTCAGGCCCTTTATTACATATTGCGTGGCAGAAAAGCAAACCAGACCCTGCAGGACGTTCATTTATACAGCCTTTATCCGTATTATCGGATGTTTCCCCGTCTTTTGAAAGAGGATTGGGAGAAAATTGTTTATAAATTGCAGGAGGAGTCTTTGCTGATCCCGATGCAGAGGGCGGAAAGTGGAAGAAAACCGTCATTTGTCTTGACGGAAAAAGCTCTTCAAATCGCGTCCGAAAGCGAAAGAGAGTACAACTTTTCGTACTGGTTTGAACCCTTTACCGCCGCAGATATCGCCGAGCAGATTGATTTGTTTTGGCTGCGGCTGCATCTGATCGTTCAGACGGTTTCCCACTTATTGGAAGGCGATCTTTCCTTTCAGCCGATCGTCCAGGAAAAACGCACCCAGCGCTGGGTAAAAGAGTGTCTGGCGGACAAGGAGCGGCGGGCTCGCTGGACAGAAGGCTTGGCACAGGAGCTGTTCTGTTCCATGTCTCCGCTTTCTGAGTCCGTCCAGGAAATGATCTTCCAGCGTTTTTCGGGCGTTTCCCAGTCGGGACTCACGCTGTCACAACTGAGTTTGCGAAAACGGGAAGCTCCAGCTTATATTCACATGCAGATTCGCTGCGGGCTGGCTCGGATGATCCGTACGATTCAGGACAATCGCGCTGAGTTCCCCCTGCTGTCTGCTTTGCTGAAAAATGAGGGGGGAAAAGACCCGCGTCTGACTGAAAGCGCATCTTTGACATACGTATTGGCCAAACAGGGAAGCAGCATCGAGCAGATTGCCAATAGGCGGGGCATCAAGCCGGGTACGGTCGAAGACCACCTGGTGGAAATCGCTTTGCGCTGCCCGGAGTGGGACGGCTCGCGATATCTTTCAGCTGAACTGGCAGAAGAAATTGTCAAAATCAGTGAGCGGCTTGGGACGAGCAGGTTGAGACTCATTAAAGACCAGCTCGGCCCGGGCGTTTCGTATCTGCAAATCCGACTGGCGCTGGCAAGAAAGAAAGGAGGAGAAGAAGATGCAAAAAGAGACGCTTGACCTAAGACTCGGGGATCTTCTGAAGCGTCATTTCGGCTACTCCTCTTTTCGTCCGGGACAGTGGGAAATCATCGAGCGGATTCTCCGAGGCGAAAACGTGCTGGGACTGATGGCTACGGGGGGAGGCAAGTCCGTGACATATCAGCTTCCTGCGCTTTATTTGCCAGGGACGGCAGTCGTCGTTTCCCCGCTAATCTCTTTGATGACCGATCAGGTGCAGCAGCTTCGCGGGAAGAGAAAAATCCCCGCTGCGTACATCAATAGCACTATGGAGCCTGCAGAGACGCGGGAGCGCCTGTTTGAAATCAGCCGCGGAGCGTACAAGCTCATTTATGTATCACCGGAAAAATTGCAAAATTCCGCAGTTCAAAAAGCGCTGGTCCGCGCTGGCGTATCTATGCTCGCGATTGATGAAGCCCATTGCATTTCGCAGTGGGGCCATGATTTTCGCACTGATTATTTGCGTCTGCCACAGGTGGTCCAAAGCTTGGGATCGCCTCCTGTGCTGGCAGTGACGGCAACGGCGACGCCAGGGGTGAAAGCGGAGATTTGCGATCTCTTTGACATCAAGCAGGAAAATGTCATTACCCAGCCGCTCAATCGGGAAAATATCGCCATAGACGTCATCCTGGCTGAGTCCGAAGCGGATCGCAGACAGATGGTAAAAAAATCCATAGACGAATTGCAAGGACCGGGAATCGTTTATTGCAGTACCCGGCAAACAGTGGAACTGCTCGTTGCGGAGTATCAGCTTTCCGGGAAAAAAAGTGTGCATGGCTATCACGGCGGGATGAGCAGCATGGAGAGAATGGTTGTGCAAACGCAGTTTTTGCGGGGGGAGCTCGATGCCATCATAGCTACCAATGCGTTTGGCATGGGAATCGACAAATCCGATATCCGCTTTGTTCTGCACTATCACTTTCCGCCAAGTCTGGAAGCCTATGCGCAGGAAATCGGCAGAGTCGGAAGGGATGGAAAAGCAGGCTATGCCGGGCTTTACTACGTCCCGGAAGACAGGCTGATTCACACCCATCTGCAGGAGAAGGAGTATCCCACCACGGAGCAGGCGCTTCGGTTTTTGCAAGGGCTTTCCCAGGCAGGGACCAAGCCCATCTCCGAGCTTGCGATGCATGACATCCCGGAAGAGATGGCAGCTCTCTTATTTTTCTATGCAGAGCTAGCGGGGATCGTCAGTGGCGTGGCAGCGGGACGAGAAGAATACCGCTATGAACTGAGTGATGCCTCGCAGATGGGGAACCTCGCCGAAAAAGCATCCCAAATGATCGAAGCGATGGAAAAGCCGAAATGGCTAAAGCGTCAAAAACTGTTGGAAATGCTTCGCTGGCTCGAAGGGAACGAATGCTATCGGATGCGATTAAATAGATACTTTGGCGAGCTCGATCATACTTCATCGGCTGCCTGCTGCAGTCATTGCGGGTTGGACAGATCCGCCTATTTGGACAAGTCCGGATCGCGAACGGAAAGAACAGAGAAAAACGCATGGAATCTGAGGAAGGCATTGGAAAAGCTTTTGCCGAATAAAAAGGGAGGAAGCATCTTTTGAAGCGCGTGCACCATGGTCTGGACGATGCGACATTGCGATTTAATCTCTGGCTGACACAAGTCGTCGTCATTGGTGTGGCCCTGATCGGCAGCCTCTTTGTCCACGGATGGGCAGACACGCTTTCCCTGTTTCGCTTTCCAGGCATCGGGTCGTTGATGTGGGCGATAGGGGTTGCTGCTGTCGTCGTCGGGTCAAGCATTGGCATGGACCGTTTTTTGCCTCCTCGCTGGCAGGACGACGGGAGTATCAATGAACGCATTTTTTCCGGGCTCTATCGGCGGCACGTTCGTTCTCTGCTGCGTCATTGGCATTGGCGAGGAATGGCTGTTTCGCGGTGTCGTCCAGCCGGTTATCGGCAATGTGTGGACGAGCGTTCTTTTTACGCTGGTTCACGTCCGCTATTTGTCCAAACCATTGCTTGTCGGGAGTGTATTTGTCACCAGCTGGCTGTTGGGGTGGCTGATGGAGACGAGCGGTTCCCTGCTTCCGTCCATTCTGGCCCACATCGTCATTGACCTTTTGTTGGCCTTCTATATTCAACATGGATATTCCCGTGAGAGGAGGAACCTGGAGTGACACCAAACGAGAACAAAAAACAGCCCGAGAGCATAGAAAGCTTTGAGTACGGAGCAAACGCTCAGCATGGAGGCTTGCCCCCCAGGAGAACAAAGCACAAGCAGGCCGGTCAGGTGAAGATGCCAGCCTTTTCTTACAGGACCATCCTGCAATCAGGGCTTGCTGTCTTTGGAACTTTGTTTTTGATTCTGATCGGATTCGAATTGTACAAGGCGTCACAAGCAGTGCCAGGTGCCGTTTCCTTTGTAGAGAGTTCGCAAGGAACAGAATCTTCGCAAGCAGAGAGGGGGCCAGTCGAAGCCTCAGCAGAGGGAGCGGTACATCCACAGGCAGATACGGCGTCGGGCCAAGACTCGTCAACCCCTGGGCAACAGCAAAATGCGGAAAACCAGTCGCCTGGATCACAAAAGCTCGGTTCTGCCTCCCAGTCTCCTTCTGCGAGCCAAGCGGAGACCAATGCTGTTGCGGGAGGAGAAAAACAAGCAGAGAAGGCTGCTTCGGAAGCCCATCAGGGAAGCGGCAGCAGTTCCCCGGCGACCAAACCGGAAGACAAGCCTGCCGCTGTGGAAAAGCAACAGGCTTCTTCGCCGCAATCCGAAGTAAAACAGCATAAAGTGAAAAAAGGGGAGACGCTGTTTCAGCTTTCCCGGATGTACTACGGCCATAACAGCGGGGTAAAGAAAATTGCAAGTTACAACGGGATCAGCGCGGAAGCACAGCTTTTGGAAGGGCAAATCGTACAAATTCCGCTTTCCCGGTAATGAGCCGGGGATGTCTGGGGAAAAATAACGGAAACCAGACAGACGAGGTGGAATGACCATTGACATTTGACACCGTGATAATTGGCGGCGGGATCGCTGGCTGGCAGGCTGCCATTCAATTGAGCCGAAGCCTGCGAAAGGTAGCGGTGATCGATGACGGTGGCGGGCGTTCGTCTGCGGCCAAGAGGTATCGAAACCTGTTGGGCTTTCCCGCCGGAATCAGTGGCGACGAATTGCGGCAGGCAGGACGGACGCATGCGATGCGCTATGGAGCGGAGTACTTCGAGGATGAAGTGGTCTCCCTTGTTCAGGATGCTGATCAGCTCTTTCGCGTAGAAACGAGACGTACGCGTAGTACAATCCGGGGGCGCACAATCGTGCTGGCAACGGGAATCGCAGACCCGTTCCCTGATATCGACGGATTGCACGAGTGCCTCGGCATCTCGGTTTTCATCTGTCCTGATTGTGACGGGTATGAAACCGTCGGCAAGCAAACAGGGGTGATCGGCCGGGCAAGGCAGGCAGTGCAGATGGCAAATGCGCTTTCTTATTATACGGACAAGCTGCAGCTTTTCATCTCGAGCACGGAGGAAGAAACAGCGGACGTTGACAGCGCCAAGAACTCTTCGTACCCCTGTTGCTTTGAACCGGTAGTGTCGCTTGAACATCAAGCCGGTGAAGTGCGGTGCTTGCATTTGGCAACCGGAGAGCAGGTTGAGCTGTCCAGAGTTTTTCTCGCATTCCCAGGAGCACGTGCACAATCCCATTTGCTGCGGGCGTTTCCGGTTGAGATGAATGAGAAAGGGCATGCAATCGTGAATCCCCGCACGAAAGAGACAAGCTATCCCGGCATTTGGGCGATCGGTGACGTTGCTGCCCATTCTCAGCAGGTAGCCATCGCTATGGGGGATGGTTCCCAGGCGGCCATTTGGATACATAAACGGTTGCTACAACAAGATTAGGTGTAGACGGATTGCATTTTGACAGGTGCAATCTTTTTTCATGGGTTGATAGGCACAAGTGAATAGGAACGCCATATAATTTGATAGCAAGTATGGTATTGAGGAGGATGGGGGAGAAGTGACGGCGTACCTGAAGGATTTGATAGCCGGCGTTCTTGCCTGGTGGTCTATGAATGGCGCTTACAAATTGTTTCCCGTCAAGGAGCTGGCTGCACGCGGCTTGGGAGAAGGGATGACATTACTGTTGTTTAAGCCCATCGAATTGATCATCTCTGTTTCCTTGTTTTTAATTGCTTCGCTCCTGTGGGGAAAACCATTTGTAGGCCATTTTCTCCGGTTGACGCAGCGGCCTCTCTCCATGGACAGCTTCTTGCATCTGATGATGTGCGGGTATTTCTCGCTGATTGCCTACATCCAGTATGTGAAGATGCCCGGCCCGACAGCTGTACTGCTCATCTTTCTCTTGTTGTTTTCAATAATCAAGCTCATACGGCGAAGGGCACTCTATACGGAAATCACTCAACTGACGCGAAAGAAATGAGTGCGAAAATCTTTCCTGGGAAAGCGCAGGAAGCGACATCCCCCAACCTTGCAAAGGTGACAGTTCGCTAGCTTTCGACACGGTCAAAGTGTTCTCCCCGATTGAAAAGACAGGTAGAGCGCTATGTACTTGTCCATAAATGTGATATGATATAGGTATGACCGAAATGTAGGAAATTGGGTCATCCGCTGCCAGGTATTCGTCGGAAAATGCGGAGAACTCTTACAGGCTTTCATTCATAATTTGTAGTACGACTGGATGGCGAGGAGGGGACGGTCATGCGTGTTGAACGCCTTGGTCAAGACAAGATACGAATCTTTCTCACGTTCGACGATTTGTCGGAACGAGGAATCGAAAAAGAGGACATGTGGCGTGACATTCCCAAAGTTCATGAACTGTTCAACGATATGATGGAGCAGGCTTACCAGGAACTTGGTTTCGAGGTGTCGGGTCCTGTCGCCGTTGAAGTGTTTGCCTTGCCAGCTCAGGGGATGGTCGTAATCGTAACTCGCGGAAAAACAGGCTCAAAGACTGAAAAAGATGAGGAAGAGTACGACGAGGACGATGTGTACGAACTCGAGGTCACACTCGAGGAAAGCGATCTTGTCATTTATTCTTTCCGCGACTTTGAGCACCTGGTTGAAGCCGCTCATCGTATAAACGCATTCCTGATCAACGGAGGCGCAGCTTATTTCTATCAAGGGAAATACTATTTGGTACTGGAAGAGCTCGACCTGGATCAGGACCGCTACCAGAAAATGATTGCGATCCTCTCGGAATATGGAGAGGCGACGCCAACGACCGTATACGTTTTGGAGGAATACGGGAAAGTGGTTGTCGCAGATGATGCTGTCAAGGAAATATGCAGGCACTTTACCTAACGAACTTCCGCATATACGCGTGAAAACAGCACCTAGTTGCGCAACTAGGTGCTTTTCCTGTTTTCATCAAAATGTAGGCTTCTACGTCGTTATGCCGCTGAAAAGGTCTGTTTCCTTTTCCTCTACAGAGGTTTCCCGGGGACGGTCGCCGACGAGAATGAAGTGATTGACTGTACGAACATAAGTCGTATCGCCCTGCAGGACGCCAGGGAAGACACGGCTGACGGACAGGTGCTGTGTCCGGTGGGCGGCCAGTGCTTGGGCTACCTGCGGTACATAAGCAGGCGCGGAAATAATCGTAGTGATGCTGTCGATCGGATCGGTATAGGGAGGTGACGCTATGCCGAAATTCTGGTCCGCAGCATGAGTAACATAATACAGTTTCTGGGTAACTGAGCCGGCAGGCAAGGCTTGAACCGCGCTCGTAGTTGCGGCTGATATCGCCTGATGGTCCGGATGGCCGGAGATGCCATGCGGAGCAAATGTAATGACGACCTGTGGCTTGATCCGCTCAATCGCTTCATTGATCTTCTGCTCTAGCTCCGCCGGAGGGATATTCGATAGTTCTTTGTCTCGGTAGCCCATGAATTCCACACGGGAAATGCCGAGGATGGAAGCAGCCTTTCGCAATTCGGCTTCCCGTACCGCCGGCAGCTCCTCCATCGTGCAGATGGGCGGATCTCCGGGCTTGCCTGCCTCTCCTCGGGTTGCGCACAAAAGATGTATGGATACATCGGGCTGGGATGCGTACTTGCAGATCGTGACGCCAGAGGTAAACGTTTCGTCATCGGGGTGAGCGAAAACGAACAAGATTCTTTTCTCTTTCATGATGAACCTCCGTTAGGCAGCATGGGGTGATAATCTATATTATGGCACAGAAAATCGGTTTTGACAGTCGGGGAAGTGCAGCAAAGGTAATGTTTTTCCAATAAAATGGGCAAGCTAACGACACGTCTGAAAGGAGGAGCAGCCTCCCTTGAATTTGCTGTCAGGACAGGCTTTCAAGCATATTTACCTGCTGAATAAACTGCTGAAAAAAACGTGCCGGGTCTAGCCCGAAAGTGCCTATTCCGCATGAAAAGGGAATTTTCATCTTCTCATCCCTGATACAAGCGTGTATACTTAACGATGGGTTTACCGACAACTATTTTGAGGTGAATAAGTAATGGGTAATCACGAAGTGGTAACCGAAAACACCCAAGGGAAAAAAGAACAACAAGAAAGCATGAACTTGCTGCATTCGACCCAAACGGTGATCAAAGAGGCACTGGAAAAGCTAGGTTACCAGGAAGCAATGTACGAACTCTTGAAGGAGCCGTTGCGCGTTCTGACCGTACGTATTCCGGTTCGCATGGACAACGGAGAAGTTAAGGTCTTTACAGGTTATCGCTCACAGCATAATGATGCAGTGGGTCCTGCCAAGGGGGGCATTCGTTTCCACCCGGAAGTTACAGAAGATGAAGTTAAAGCGCTTTCTATTTGGATGAGTTTGAAAGCGGGTATCGTCGACCTGCCATATGGTGGCGGTAAAGGCGGTATCATTTGTGACCCGCGTGAAATGTCGTTCCGCGAACTGGAGCGCCTGAGCCGCGGGTACGTCCGCGCGATCAGCCAAATCGTAGGCCCGACAAAAGACATTCCAGCACCAGACGTGTTCACCAACTCGCAAATTATGGCCTGGATGATGGACGAGTACAGCCGCATCCGCGAGTTTGATTCGCCAGGTTTCATTACAGGAAAACCGATTGCGCTGGGCGGTTCCCACGGCCGCGAAACAGCTACCGCCAAGGGTGTAACTATTTGCATCCGCGAAGCTGCAAAACGCCGCGGCATTCAACTGGAAGGAGCTCGCGTAGTCGTTCAAGGCTTCGGTAACGCAGGAAGCTACCTGTCCAAATTCATGCACGATGCAGGTGCAAAAGTCGTCGGTATTTCTGATGCTTACGGTGCCCTGTACGATCCGAACGGTCTTGATATCGACTATCTCCTCGACCGTCGCGATTCTTTCGGTACTGTTACAAAGCTGTTCAACAACACCATTTCCAATAAAGAATTGCTGGAACTGGAATGCGATATTCTCGTTCCTGCTGCGATTGAAAACCAAATCACGGCTGAAAATGCGCACAACATCAAAGCGCAGATCGTGGTGGAAGCAGCAAACGGACCAACCACACTCGAAGCTACAAAAATTCTCACAGAGCGCGGCATTCTGCTGGTACCAGACGTATTGGCGAGCTCTGGCGGGGTAACGGTTTCCTACTTCGAGTGGGTGCAAAACAACCAGGGCTACTACTGGTCCGAAGAAGAAGTTATTGAAAAGCTGGAAAAAGTTCTCGTAAAAGCGTTTGAGAATGTATACTCCCTCGCTCAAACACGCCGCATCGACATGCGTCTGGCCGCCTACATGGTGGGTGTACGCAAAATGGCAGAAGCTTCCCGCTTCCGCGGTTGGGTATAAGACAGGCTTTGTTCCGAAAAAAAAACCTCCTTGCGTATGCAGCAAGGAGGTTTCTTTATTGCTCGAACAATTGTTGAAGCTCTTGAAAGTCGCGGGTTTGCTGCAGGGCGACCATCAATTTCAGGCGTGCCTTCTGGCCATTCAAGCCATTTGAAAACAAGACGCCCATTTCCTTGAGCTGGCGGCCGCCGCCGGCGTAATCGTAGACATCCTGGACTTGGCCGTTGTAGCAGCGCGAGACGAGGACGATCGGGATTTTCTTGTCCAGCAGCTCTTGCAGGACAGGGACGATCGCGGGTGGCAGGTTTCCAAGCCCGAATGCCTCCAGAACAAGACCGTCAACCGGCTGCTCCAGCAAAAAGCCAAGCCAGCGAGGGTCCATCCCGGAAACAGCCTTCAGCAGCGGCACATCGGCCTGGGCGCTGGCGATCGGGTAGTATTCCCTGACCAGTGGAGCATGATGGTAACTGACGCTTTTTTTGGAAATAGTCCCGATCGGACCGTATTGCGGCGATTGAAAGGTAGCGACATTGCTGGTGTGGGTCTTGGTTACATGTCTGGCTGCGTGAATCTCATCGTTAAACACGACCAGTACACCTTTGTTCCTGCTCTGGGGATCAGCGGCAGTTCGTACGGAGGAGATCAGGTTTACAGGTCCGTCAGCTCCCAGCTCATTGCTGCTCCGCATGGCGCCGGTCACAACGACTGGCACGGTCACAGGCAAGGTTAGGTCGAGGAAATAAGCGGTTTCTTCCAATGTATCGGTTCCATGGGTGACCACGACCCCGTCATAGCCGTGCTGGCTCAACTCGTGTTGAATGAAAAGGCGAAGCTCATTCATAATCGCAGGAGTGATATGGGGACTTGGCAGATTGATGTGATTGATCATGGTTACATCGGCGTACCGATCCAAAAAAGGCAAAATTTTTTCGACAGCGTGATCTTCCAGAGGCTTGACTCCTTCTGATTCGTCGACGGACATGGCGATGGTGCCGCCTGTGTTAATGACTAAAATTTTCTTTTGCATAAAGTCTCTCTCCTGTAGCGGTTTTCAAGTAACCATTATTCATGGTACGATGAATAATAGTCTTGTGTAAAGGAGCAATACTCAGATGCTTGCTGTCATTGGGGCCGCTATCGCCCCCGGTATCGCCATCCTGAGTTATTTTTATCTCCGTGACAATTTGGAGCCCGAGCCGATATCCATGGTGATTCGGACCTTTATTTTCGGGGTTCTCTTAGTCTTTCCCGTGATGGTCCTGCAGCATATTATGCAGACCGAGTGGAACTGGCGAAGTGAGCTGTTTGCGAGTATTTTCCAGTCAGCGGTGGTAGAAGAATTTTTTAAATGGATGGTCCTGTATTTCACTGTCTATAAACACGTGGAGTTTGATGAGCCTTATGACGGAATTGTGTATGCGGTAGCCGTTTCCCTTGGGTTTGCCACATTGGAAAACTTTATTTACCTGATCATTAATGGGGTGGATATTGCCTTTTGGCGCGCTTTTTTGCCCGTTTCCAGTCACGCGCTGTTCGGCGTGTGGATGGGGTATTATTTAGGGAAAGCCAAGTTTTCGGGAAAAGCAAACCTGGAGCTGAGACGTTTGTTTGTCTCCCTTGCATTGCCGATCATTTTGCACGCGTTGTACAATTCCATCTTTTTGACGACAGAGCACTGGATTTGGATCATAGTTCCCTTTATGCTGCTTCTATGGTGGCAAGGGCTGAAAAAAGTGCAGAGGGCCCACGATTTCGGTTCTAAAACACTAACTTCCCGTCCACAATAAGTAGCGAGGAGGAGAAGAGACGTGTCTAGGAACCAACGAACGAAAGTGACGATTCGCTGCAATGAATGCGGAGAAAAGTTTACGCTCCGGGGACGGCGAGAGCCCAGCGGAGAAGTGGAGACCGGCTTTAAACAATGTCTTTGCAACAACGACAGACATTTCAGCATTCAGGAACAACCATAGTCTTTGCCCTAATCGAATAGCGTTAGCTTCGACGAGATCGCGGAGCAGAGAAGAATCGGCCATGATGCCGGTTCTTTTTTTCTGCCCGGAAAGGTGGATTCGTGAATAAACATTTCTAGCTCCACTAACACTATGCAAAGATTGCATGATATGTCAAGGAGGATGTGTACCGTGGGAACGAAGCTGATCGCAGGGGTACTGGCAGTGCTGGCTGCAGTTGCCGGGTACTGGATTTATTCAGACGAACCGGATAAACAGGTGGCGACTGCACAGGAAGTGGAAGTCGCTGCACCGGCAAAAGGAAAGGCGCAGGCAAAGACGCAAAGCTTCCATCCCTCCCGCTTGTCGGACAATGAGCTGAAGATGATGGCCAATGCTGTTTACGGTGAAGCCAGGGGAGAGCCGTATGAGGGGCAAGTAGCGATTGCGGCAGTCATTTTGAATCGGGTGGAAAGCCCTTCGTTTCCCGATACACCCTCCGGTGTCATTTTTGAGCCAAGAGCATTTACGGCCGTTGCAGACGGGCAAATCTGGCTGACTCCAAATGCCCAGGCGAAAAAAGCTGTCCGGGATGCCTTGAACGGCTGGGACCCGACAGGGGGCTGCACGTATTACTTCAATCCGGCGACCGCTACTTCAAAATGGATTTGGAGCCGACCGCAGGTAAAAAGAATCGGCAGACATATATTTTGTCGTTAACTAGTGAAGGGGGGACTATCACAACATGGTATATGGAGCAATTGCACGTGTTGCTTTGCCCGTTGCTCTCGTTGGCTTGGTAGGAGCGGGCATGTGGGGCTATCAGGAGCACAACGAAAAAAACTCGGTGCTGATCAAGGCCGAAAACCAGTATCAACGCGCATTCCATGACTTGAACCACCATATCGACAAGCTTCATGACGAACTGGGGAAATCTCTCGTAATCAACTCGCGGAGTCAGATGACCCCATCTTTGACAAACGTGTGGCGACTTGCTTATGCAGCTCAATCCGATGTCGGCCAATTGCCGCTGACACTGATGCCGTTCAACAATACAGAGGAATTTTTGGCCAAGGTAGCTGACTTTTCATACAGGGTAGCCGTGCGCGACCTGGACAAAAATCCGCTCACTAATCAGGAATATCAAACGTTAAAGAGCTTGTACAACAATTCCAAAAGCATTCAAAAGCAGCTTCAGCACGTACAGACGAAGGTGATCGACAAACGGTTGCGCTGGATGGATGTGGAGACCGCTCTTGCATCTGATGACAAAAAGACGGACAACACCATTATTGACGGTTTCCGAACGATTGAAAAGAAGGTACAGGAATTTCCGGAAGTAGACTGGGGCGTAGGCATCAAGAGCCTGGACAAGAAAAAGCAGCAGCGGATCAAAGGAATTGACGGAAACCCGGTTTCCAAGGAGGAGGCGCAAAAAATCGCTCTGTCCTTTACCGGTTTAGACCCGGCCAATACAAAGGTAGAGGTCGACGATAACGGCAAGGCGGAAACGTATTCGGCGTACAGCGTTCGCTTAACCTCCCCCCAGTCGCCGACACCTATTTACATGGATGTGACGAAGCGCGGCGGCAAGGTAGCATGGTTGATGAACGAACGGGATGTAGGGGAACAGCGGATGTCCATGGAGCAAGCGGAAGCGAGCGCCAAGAAATTTTTGGAGGCGCATGGCTTTTCGAATATGGTCGTAGCGGAAAAAGACGGTTATGAGGGCATGGCCGTTATGACCTTTGTCCCCGAGCAAGATGGCGTCCGCATCTATCCCGATGCAGTTGCGGTGAAAACGGCTTTGGACAATGGCACAGTAGTCAGCTTCAATTCGACCGAATATCTGTTTAACCACAAGCAGCGAATCCTTTCCAAGCCGAAAGTGACAGCTGAGCAAGCAAAGAAAAAAGTGAATCCCAGCGTAAAAGTCACCGACCAGCGGCTGGCGCTCATTGAAGGAAAAAACGATGGAAATGAAGTGCTGTGCTGGGAGCTGGCCTGCAGCTTTGAAGGGAATTCGTACATGGTCTACATCAATGCAATGACCGGCGAAGAGGAAGAAATTGTGAAAATGACCACAGGACAAGAAAGCAAAGCTACAGAATAGATGCTTCTTCAAAGGGAAAGCCGGCTGGCGACGGTTTTCCCTATTTGCCGTTTATTGGGCCCCCGGGTTATAATGGAAGGCATGAGGAGAAAAAGGGGGAAAAGCATGATCATGTTGCTGCCTAGAATCGGACAAACACTCCGCCTTAACCTCGTCGATGCCTGGGATGAGAACCGCGATCATACATTAAAAACAAGAGTTGCAGACCTTCGGGACGACACGGCAGTAATCGAGCTTCCCATTAGCGAGAAGACCGGAAGAACCGCCCCGCTGTTGACTGGTACTGAATGCGATGTGTGGTACATCGGAGAAGACGGCTCCCGCTATGAGTTTCGCTCAACGATCATCGGCAGGCAAACGGAAAACATTCCGGTCCTGCTAATGAGTCTCCCAAGTAAAGATGCGGTCATTCGGAATCAAAGGCGCAATTACCTCCGTATTCAAACGGCTGTAGAGATTGCAGTGAAAATGGACGATCCGCTGAGACAGTACCATTTTCTCGCTCGGACAGTCGACTTGAGTGGAGGCGGCCTCTCCTTTACATGCGAGGACAACATGCGCTTGCAGGAGAAGGATAGTCTGGAGATATGGCTGTCGCTGCCCAGCAAGGCAGGTCAGGTGCATTACGCTTTTGCCCTTGGAGAAATTGTGCGGCAAAAGCCTGCAGATGAAAAGGGGAAGCATCAATGGGTGTCAGTGAAATTCACGAAAATCAACGAATCCGATCGGGCAAAGATCGTTCGTACATGCTACGAGAGACAGTTGGAAATGAGAAAAAAAGGCGTACTGGAATAACAACTGCTGAAGGGTGATACCGGATGGCTGAAGACTTCGACCAGCAATTTGACCGTTTATCCAGGCGAGTAGAAAGAGCAATGGTCCTGCTTATTTTCGTCTGCGCAGCTTTGCTCATAGCTGGTGAACTGCTGCTTGCGGTTGATCCGCTGCGAGTCTTCCTGTTGGAAACAGAACGTCTGGAAGGCGTGTCGCATATTCCTTAAGGGTTTGCGCATGCTTCCATACTATGGTACTATTATAGACAACATAGAGAGTTGAGAAAGTTATGAAAGGGCTTCGACAGAAGCTTTTCTTGTTTTTGTATCTTTCCGGCACTCATACATAGCGGGTGAGAAACAGAATGAACATTGCAATAGACGGCCCAGCAGGAGCGGGGAAAAGCACCGTAGCCAAGATGGTTGCAGAACAGCTCGGCTACCTGTACATCGACACCGGCTCTATGTACCGGGCCTTGGCCTGGGCTGCCCAAGAGCACCAGATTGAAATAGAAGACGAGCAAGCCGTCTCCGAATTGTTGAAAAACAACGTTATTCACTTGAAGCGAGACTCTGCGCAGCAGCGCGTTTATTGGAATGACGAGGATATTACCGATCGAATCCGGACACCGCAGGTAAGTCAATACGCTTCTGTCGTAGCCAGCTATGGTGCGGTCAGAGAGCAAATGCTCGTTTTGCAGCGGCAACTGGCTCAGGTAGGCAATGTCGTCATGGATGGGCGGGACATTGGCACGCATGTGCTGCCCGATGCGGAAGTAAAGATCTTTTTGACCGCATCCATCCGTGAGCGGGCAGAGCGAAGATTGAAGGAATTGCAGCAAAAAGGGCATCAAACGGATCTGGCCGAGCTGGAAGCGGAGATCGCGCAGCGAGATAAACGCGATATGGAGCGGGAGGTTGCTCCGCTGCGACAGGCAGAGGATGCCGTTCTGTTGGATACGACAGGCATGACCATTCCGCAGGTTGTCGATCGGATCCTACAAATTTGCAAGCGATCGGGTGAGTAAGAACGTGAGTTACTATCGTGTATTTCGGGGCTTTTTCCGCTTTATATTTTCTACATTTTACCGTTGGCAAGTAATCGGTGCCGAACATATACCTAAGGAAGGCCCTGTAATTCTTTGCTGCAACCACCTCTCCTTGTGGGATCCGCCGTTGCTGGGCAGCGGGATCGACAGACAGGTGCATTTCATGGCAAAGGAAGAGCTGTTCCGGATCCCCGTCATTTCGTTTCTGATCACCAAATTCGGCGCCTTCCCCGTGAAAAGGGGAGCTGGCGACCGCGGAGCGATCCGCGCGACTCTCAAATTGCTGGAAGAGGGAAAAATCTTTGGAATTTTCCCGGAAGGAACTCGCAGCAAAACGGGAGAGTTGGGCGCTGGTATGCCCGGCGTCTCCATGTTTGCCCTCAAATCTGATGCTGCAGTCATACCAGTGGCCATCATCGGTCCATACAAGTTGTTCCGGCCGGTCAAGATCGTCTACGGACAGCCGATTGACCTCTCGGCTTTGCGGGAGAGAAAAACGGACTCCGAAACGTTGCGTGAGACGACTGACCTGATCATGAGCCATATCCAATCGCTGCTGGATCAACATCGATTCTCGCGCAAGGCGGAATAGAAACAGCAAAGGGTAGAATACTAACTTTGCTGGAACTTCCTGGCTTGTCAGCTAACTGTCAGCCATTTGGCGTCAGTTGCAAATATACATGTTCCCGGTTCTTATACAGTGGAGGTTTAAAAAGGAGGAGTAACCGGCTGGATGACAGTCTGTTTCCTGCAATCATGCAAAATTTTGGTTGCCTCGCTTTTTAAACAGCCTCTAAATAGACGCTTGGGACTTGATGGTATCGAAGGAGGTTTTACTCATGATGGAAGAAAGCAACGTAAGCCTGACGGATGCAACAGTGATTTCCGTGGGTGATGTAGTTAAGGCTACGGTTACCAAGGTGGAGGAAAAACAGGCATTGGTAGACGTCGGCTACAAATACGACGGGCTGATTCCGATCAGCGAACTTTCTCCGCTGCACGTGGAAAAGGTGTCCGATGTCGTTTCGGTAGGGGACACGTTCGAGGTAAAGGTAATCAAGCTCAACGATGAAAAAGAAGAACTGGTTGTCTCCAAAAAGGCTGTTGCCATGGAAACTTCTTGGAGCGATCTGGAGCAAAAAATGGCTTCTGGCGAAGTAATTGAAGCCGTTGTAAAGGAAATCGTCAAAGGCGGTCTCGTCGTAGATGTAGGGGTGCGCGGTTTTATCCCTGCCTCCATGGTTGAGCGTCACTTTGTTGAAGATTTCAGCGAGTACAAGGGCAAAAACCTTCGCTTGAAGGTTGTCGAAATGGATAAAGAAAAGAATAAGGTAATCCTCTCCCATAAAGCGGTTTTGGAGGACGAGGCGAAACAGCAGAAGAGCGCTGTTTTGGATCAACTGCAGCCCGGTCAGGTACTGGAAGGTACCGTGCAGCGAATGACTGATTTTGGCGTATTCGTTGACATCGGCGGAGTTGACGGACTGGTACACGTATCCGAGTTGGCCTGGAACCGTGTCGACAAGCCTTCTGATGTCGTCAAAGAAGGCGACAAAGTAAAGGTGAAGGTTCTGAAGGTTGACAAGGAAAACGAACGGATCAGCCTCAGCATCAAGGAAACGCAGCCAGGACCTTGGGCAGAAGCCGCTGAGAAATTCAAAGCTGGCGATGTGGTCGCCGGTACGGTAAAACGCCTCGTCTCCTTTGGAGCATTTGTAGAAGTGGCGCCAGGGATCGAAGGCCTCGTCCATATCTCCCAAATCGCGAACCGACGGGTAGCGACTCCAGGTGAGGTGCTGAAGGAAGGCCAAGAGGTTCAGGTGAAAATCCTGGATGTGGTGCCGAAAGAGCAGCGCATCAGTCTCAGCATTCGTGCCGTTGAAGAAGATCGTGTAGAGCAGGCAGAGCGTGCGAGCAAGCGCGAACAGCAGCAGTTCCAGCAAGAGAACAATCAACCTTTGGGTGTGACGCTGGGAGAACTGTTTGGAGACCTGAAAGATAAACTGAAGTAAGAATAAAAGGGGATGCGCATAGGCGTGTCCCTTTTTCTGTAGATACGGAGGTAATCCATGGATCGTTCGCGTCGGAAAATGGACCATATACAATTTGCATTAGAAACGAGAGAGGAAGAAAGCAGTATCTGGGATGACATATCCTTTGCGCCAAATAGTTTACCGAATATGTCTTATGGTAACTGCAATCTTGCTGCATCACTGCCTCCCCTCCAGCTTTCTTCTCCCCTGCTGATAAATGCCATGACCGGGGGTGCTCCTGCGGTCACCGCAATCAATCAGAAGCTTGCGGTCATCGCCCGCGAAAGAGGGTTGGCGATGGCAGTGGGGTCACAAATGGCGGCGTTGCGCGATCCTGCCGTCAGAGAAAGCTACCAGGTTGTCCGGCGCGAAAATCCGAAAGGGATGGTGTTTGCCAACCTGGGTGCGGAAGCAACTGTTGAACAAGCAGTACAAGCAGTGGAGATGATTGAAGCAAATGGCCTTCAGATTCACCTCAATGTCATGCAAGAACTCCTGATGCCGGAAGGAGACCGTGACTTCCGAGGTTATCTCGATAACATCAGGCGCATCAAGGAGCACGTTGGGGTCCCGGTGAGCGTAAAGGAAGTAGGGTTTGGCATGTCTGCAGAAAGCATGGAAAAACTCGCAGATGCCGGTATCACCCTCCTGGATGTAGGGGGCAGGGGAGGTACCAACTTTGCCAAAGTTGAGAACAGACGCCATCACACGCCGATGTTCATGTTCGAGGATTGGGGCTTTACAACACCGGAGAGTCTGTTGGAATCGGCCGAGCTTCAATCAAGGGGAATCACTTTTATTGCCTCGGGAGGCATTCGTCATGGGCTTGACGCTGTCAAAGCCATTGCTCTGGGAGCGTCCGCCGTTGGCATGGCCGGTTCTTTTTTGCGTCTTGTTCAGACGGTTTCCATAGAGGAGTGCCTGGCGACCGTCGACCTCTGGCATCATCAGATCCGCGTGGCCATGACAGCACTGGGAGCAGCCTTGATCAACGAACTGCAGCAGGTGACGGTAATGATCACAGGCAGAACGGCAGAGCGTGCTCGCCTGCGCGGAATAGCGCCTGAAAAATATGCGAGGAAAAGACTGGGCAAGCGAGATTCCTGATTCATGAAAGGATGAAAAATGAGGCATACTTGGGGAAGACAACCGCATCTAGAGGGAGATGGACATGAACGATGGAACGCTAGCGATCCTCATCCAGTGGTGCTTCCTCTGTCTGATATGGATGGGTGTCTGCGACGGAGTTTTTCACCGCTGGGGGATCAAGAGAGCTGGTGCGTTGGCTGTAGTGACCCTTTTTCTCGTCTGCACGTTCGTCAGCTGGCAGCTCTCCTTTTTTCCGGCTATTCGCGTAAGCGTCAGTGGAGCGATCCTGCCCTTTCTGTGCGCCGGTTGGCTGTATTCGAACCAGCAGCACGGGCGGAAGAGAATCTACGTGATCATCGGCGGATGTATCGGGATAGCGCTGTTTTGGTTTCGCTGGCTGCTCTTTACAGATCCGGTGCTCGCCGTCTGGGATGTAAGGTGGATGGTGCCTGTATGTGCTGTTTTTGCCGCTTTGACAGTGAGTCGTTCAAGCCTAACCCAGATGTTCTTGCTGCTCCTCTCCTTGCCTCTAAGCGATTTGCTGTATTCGCTTTATGAGTGGAAGCTGACTGGCTCCTGTCAAATTGGCAACGAGTATGCGCACGATTTGTTGTGGAGCGCAATTTCCTTGTGGGGAGTATGCGCCGGCGGCTGGGCGATGGCGAGAATGCTCTTCCGGTTTGGGGGGAGGAAGACTTCCAATTCAGACACGAACAGGTGATGCTCATTGTTTCAAGAACTGCTCTCCAATGAATATGTAATTCCGCTCTCGCTTGGCTTTGGATTCGGGATCGTTTGCCGCATATACCTGTTGCAAACGGATTATCGGCAGTACCCCACCTATCCGCACGGCAAGATTATACACGTTTCTCTGGGAGTCATTGCTTCTGCTCTCGGCGCTCTTGCAGTTCCCTCGCTGCTAAAGCAGGATTATACGGCGGTAACCTTTTTAACGGTTGCTGCCCAGCAGTTTCGCGATGTGCGCAACATGGAACGCACTACTTTGACGGAGATCGACAAGAGGGAGCTGATCCCCCGCGGAGGTCCCTATATCGAAGGTATTGCGATGGTGTTCGAGGGAAGAAACTATTTGGTTATCTTCACTTCCCTGCTGACGACCTTTGCAACGGTCCTGTTCGACTGGTGGGGCGGTGTTTTGGCGGGTATCGGTACTTTGCTGGTCTCCCGGTGGCTGAAATCAGGCAAGAACTTGTCCCATATCGTCGATGTCGTTCCCGCGGAGGTGCGAGTCGACGGAAAGGATTTGTATGTCGGCGATATCTATATCATGAACGTCGGACTTCGAGATGCACAGGACGTCATCAAGAAGCAGGGGCTGGGATTTATCCTTGTACCGAAAGACGCGAATGCCAGCGTTACGATTGCGCACCCGGGCCAGCGCCAGGCTATTTTGCATGACGTTGCTGTTCAGATGGGCCTGTTCACGGACGAGGGAGAGCCATCCCTGACCCCTTTAATCAAGAGAGATTTGGCTAGTGGTCGGCTGGGCGTATTTTTGCTGCCGCAGGTCATGGATCAGGAGCGGGCAAAAATCGTCATTGAGTCTGTGCCGATTTTGGAAAGCGTGTTCCGAAAGCCGCTGGAATCGCCTGCTGCGGCGGAGGGAGGCGCTCATGGCGGGTAAGATCATGGCCATCGTTACGATGAAGAAAGAGCAAGTAGCAGGCGGAGCCCCCATTTTCGCAGTAGAGGACAAGGAAAGTCTGCAGAAGACAGCCTTTGTTCTGGAAAAAATTTTGGATGCGATGGTCCACGAATTGAATGATGATACCCTGGTCATTGTGAGTCACAAGTAGTGTGTGGTATGATTGTCTAGTTAAAAACAGATACGAGAGAGAGTGTTGTCAACTATGGGATTGCCAGTGGTAGCCATTGTGGGGAGACCCAACGTGGGCAAATCCACGATATTTAATCGATTGGTCGGTGAACGTATTGCCATTGTAGAGGACAAGCCAGGCGTTACCCGGGACCGTTTGTACGGGAAAGGGGAATGGCTGGATCAATATTTTCACGTGATTGACACGGGAGGTATTGAGTTCGGCGAGACCGACGAGATTTTGACGCAAATGCGCCATCAGGCGGAGCTTGCCATCGATGAGGCGGACGTCATCATCATGATCGCAGACAGCCGTACTGGTGCGACAGACGCCGATCTGGAGCTTGCGCGCATGCTTAACCGCACGGGAAAACCCGTCGTATTGGCCGTAAATAAGGTAGACAATCCGGAGATGCGAGCGGAGATTTACGATTTCTATACGTTGGGGCTTGGAGAGCCGTTTCCCGTATCCGGCAGCCATGGTTTGGGACTCGGAGACGTGCTGGAGGAAGTGGTCCGTCATTTCCCTGCAAAAGAGGAAGAAGATCAGGCCGACGACGTCATCCGCGTCTCGATCATCGGGCGCCCGAATGTGGGCAAGTCTTCTTTGACGAACGCCATTCTCGGTGAAGAACGCGTCATTGTCAGCGATGTTGCCGGAACTACGCGGGATGCGATTGATACTCCGTTCGAACGCGACGGACAGCAGTATGTGCTTGTGGATACGGCAGGTATGCGCAAGCGCGGAAAAGTGTACGAGACCACGGAAAAATACAGTGTGATGCGCGCTATGCGTGCCATTGAGGAATCTGACGTGGTATTGGTCGTTTTGAACGGGGAAGAAGGAATCATTGAGCAGGACAAAAAGATTGCCGGATATGCCCATGAAGCGGGACGTGCCGTCATTATCATCGTGAACAAATGGGATGCGCTCGAAAAAGACGACAAAACGATGAATCGCTTTACCGAGCTGATCCGCGAAGAGTTTAAATACCTCGACTACGCTCCGATCCTGTATGTGTCGGCGAAGACGAAGCAACGTGTTCACACCATCCTGCCAAAGGTAAACCAAGTGGCGGAAGCCCATTCGATGCGGGTGCCTACATCGGTTCTCAATGACCTGATTACCGATGCGACAATCATGACGCCGCCGCCTTCAGACCGCGGGAAACGCCTTAAAATCAACTATGCGACACAGGCGACGGTCAAACCGCCTACTTTCATCCTATTTGTCAACGATCCGGAACTCATGCATTTCTCCTATGAGCGTTACATAGAAAACAAAATACGAGAAGCGTTTGTCTTTGAGGGAACGCCGATTCGTATCTGGACGCGCAAAAAAACATAGGGAGAGGAAACGACCATGGTGTATTTGTCCTTGCTGATCAGCTATTTGATCGGATCAGTCAGCTTCAGTTACCTCATTGCCAAAAAAATCGCGGGTATCGATATACGTTCTCACGGCAGCGGCAATGCCGGCGCTACCAACACGCTGCGTGTCCTGGGGAAAGGACCCGCTGTCACCGTGCTGGTTTTGGATGCTTTGAAAGGTCTGGCCGCAATGGGACTTACCCATTTGTTGACTGATGGGAATGCACTGGCGTACGCTTTGTCCGGTTTGTTTGCCATCATTGGACACAATTGGCCTGTCTTTTTCGGATTCCGCGGAGGAAAGGGGATTGCCACAACCGTTGGGGTGGCATTCGGCTTTTCTCCGCTTGCCTTTCTGATTTCGGGCATTATTACGATTATTGTTATTGCGATTACGCGATACGTTTCCCTTGGTTCACTCGTGTTGGTGACGATGCTTCCAATTTTTCTATACGTATTTGCCAAGGAACCTGCCTTTATATGGGTGAGTACCGTACTCGCCATTTTCGCTTACATTCGTCATTACAGTAATATCCGAAATCTTCTCTCAGGCAAGGAACGAAGGCTGGGGGAATCTGCCCAGCGCCCGTTTAAGTAAGTTCCGAAACAATGTGTAGTGTGGAGGGGGAACTATTGAGTTTACAAGTTGCAGTCATAGGTGCGGGAAGTTGGGGAACGGCGCTGGCATCCGTTTTTGCATACAACGGCCATCAGGTCACTTTGTGGATGCGGGATGCAAAGCTGGCTGAGAAAGTAAATACGTTGCACGTAAACGAAAAGTATTTGCCGGAGGCTCGGTTGTCCCCGCAAATCGTCGCGACGACAGACATGAAGGAAGCGGTGCAAGGGAAGCCAGTCGTCCTGCTGGCTGTTCCGTCGCATGCCATGCGGCAGGTAACGCGTGAGCTGGTGCCTTACCTGGAACCAGACGTACTGCTGATTCATGCGACCAAAGGCTTTGAGATGGAAACGCTCAAACGGATGTCGGAGGTGATCGGTGAAGAAGTGCCGGCATCGATCGCCAGCGGACTGGTCGTGCTGAGCGGCCCCAGCCATGCCGAGGAAGTGATTCTTCGCTCTCCGACGACAGTAGTGGTAGCGTCTGCTTCAGATGAAAAGATGCTGCGAGCCCAAGACCTGTTGATGAACAACTATTTCCGCGTGTACACCAATCCGGATATGGTCGGGGCAGAAATTGCGGGGGCGCTCAAAAACATCATTGCGCTCGGAGCGGGGATGTCCGATGGACTGGGGTTCGGAGACAATGCAAAAGCCGCATTGCTGACGCGGGGCTTGGCGGAAATCACGAGGCTGGGCATCCAGCTCGGAGCAATGCCGCTTACCTTTGCCGGTCTTGCCGGAATTGGCGATCTTGTAGTTACGTGCACGAGCAAGCACAGCCGAAATTGGCGGGCAGGCTATTTGCTTGGACAAGGAAAGCCGCTTGACCAGGTGTTGGAACAAATGGGGATGGTCGTGGAAGGCGTCCGGACAACCAACGCTGCCTATGCGCTGGCGGGACGGGAAAATGTCAGCATGCCCATCACGGACGTTTTATACCGGATCTTGTTTGAAGGAACCTCCCCCCGGCAAGGAGTGGAGGAATTGATGGGACGCGGGCGCACACGTGAAAACGAATACCTCGGCCCATACAGTATCTAAGTCGATTCGCTCACCTTTTTAGGCTCCTGCACATACGTTAATGGTGTAATCCAAATGTTGCAAGGAGGGCTTTGAGCGATGAGCAATAGTATTTCTCGCCGTTTTTTGGAGAGGTTGCAAAAACAGGCTTCAGATAAAGTCGATGAAGGGAAATTGCGCTCGCTGGCCGGTCAATTCCAGCGCAGCGACTTTGAGGATGAAACCAAGCTGCGTCAAATCATTCGCTCGCTTGCAGCGCTGAGTGGGAAGACTTTGAATGAAGAGCGGGAAGACAAGATCGTGGAAATGTTCCGCAATCAGGAGATCAGCCTAAACGACATCCAGTCCCTTACAAAACTATTGCGCTCGTAGAGAAATGGGCGGTTATGACCGTTGCATGCTTGACAAAATGTCATACAGTATGACTAGGAACAATCATGGCTCTACAGGGACATGGCTGGTCTGCAGGATCAAGAAAAAAAAGAGGGAGATTATCCCTCTTTTTTTCGTTTTGCTGCGCCGTTTGTCGACTGGCTCAGCAGGTTTTGAACGAGAGGAGATTGCAAAAGCCCCAGAAGCTGTCCGATATCTATGTTTGCCAAAGGGTTTGATCCGCTGTTTTCTGCTTCGTCCCGCACGGTTTCAGGTTCCTGGCTGCTCTCTGCGGTTTGTTTTTTGGAAACGGGCCTGTCTGCGGGTCTTTCCACAGATTTTTCTGTGGCGTTTCCTTTGGCGCTGCGCTTGCCAATCGATTCAAACATCTCCATGGCACCGTAAAGCGTATCCATGGTTTCTTCGACTTGGCGGATCGTGCTGCTGATCCCCTTGATATTGGTGCGCATCTTTGATACGGATGTCCGGAGATCGACTGGCTGCACCACTTTCTTTGGCGTCACAGCCAAAGAAACATCGGTTATTTGATCGCTTAGCTTTTTACTCGGTATGGGGGCATAAGGATTGCGCCATTTTTTCGTACTCATCTGTATCCCTCCATTGGGCGGATTCATCAAAATAGTCTATGCGGGCGTCTAGTGCATGGTTCAGATGAAAAAGCGTGGAATACGGGAAGTATGGTATAATAAAGCAAAACTTAAAGAGAAAAGGATGCTGTCAAGACAATGCCTATCGATCCGATGACCAAGATGAACATCTCTTTGGTTGCGATTGCGCTGATGTTCATCTGTAATTTTTTGATGATTTTTGCACGAAAGACCGCAAACAACCTGGTTCGCTTCTTGTTGAAGACGTTTGCTTTTCTCATGCTATTGGTCACCTTCGTCATGATCATCATCGTTATATTTGCCTAAGGGGAGTGGCAGAAGTTGAAGGAATTGACATTACATACGCGCTCCGGCACGCACCAGATGCCTCTTGTGATGGGAAAAACAATCGTCGCTATCGCAAAGGAGCATAAGCTGAGCTGGGGCTATGCTTGCGAGCGGGGGATATGCGCGCAATGCCGAACGCATGTTGAGGCAGGCGCGGAACACTTGAATGAGATTACGGATGCGGAAAAGCTTCGTCTGAGAAAAGCGGAGCGGGCCGAAGGGTATCGGCTCGGTTGTCAAATCAAAGTGATTCACGAGGGCAATGTTACTCTGGCTCACCGTCCGTATTGACGGGAGAGTGGTGAAATGGCAAAAATTACGTTTCTGCCTGCGGGCAAGTCGATAAAAGCGAGGCCGGGGCAATCGATTACGAGCGTAGCGAAGGCGGCAAGAGTCGTCATTCCGCAGCGATGCGGGGGACATGCGTCCTGTCTCATGTGCCGGGTAGTTGTGGAAAGCGGGCAACTCAGTGAGCCGAGTACGCTGGAAAAGCGGAAAATGCCTGAAGCGGACCTTGGCAAAGGCATCCGGCTTGCCTGTCAGGCAAAGGTGATGGGGACCGATTGTTCCGTCCGGATTCCGGAGAGCAAATGGAAATCGGTCGTTCAGGCGGCGCTGGAGAGACAGCGCCTGGAGGAAGAAGAATGGTAGCTAGAGGAGTAGCGAGAGATGTTGCGTAAAATGAGAAACACAGTACTGTTGACAGCGCTGCTGGTGATGATCGCGGCACTGCTAGGCGGCTGTATGTATCCCGAGGAAAAAAAGCTGGAAAACCAGATCCCTAGTGAATTTTACCTGGAAGCGACCCAAAAGGCTGTCGAGCAGTTCCAGAAGGACACAGGGGTGCTTCCGATTGCTACAAAGGACATCAACACGCCGATCTTCGAAAAGTATGAGATCGATTTTCGGAAGCTGATGCCCAAATATTTGCCTGACGTACCTGCCAACGCGTTTGAAAAGGGCGGTATTTATATGTACACCCTGATCGATGTCGAGACAAAACCGACAGTGAGATTGATCCATCTCGGATCGGTGAGCAAGGTGGCGGACATCCAGGCTGCCGTCATCCGTTATCAACGAAATTACGAAAAGCTGCCGATTAAGGCAGACATCGGCAACGGTTACTATTCCATTGATTTTTCAAAGCTGAGCATGAAGGAAGTGCAGGTTCCGGGCACAGCAGGCAATTACCTGTTGCCACTGGTGATGAACGAAAAAGGAGAAGTAGGGATCGATTATGCGGCGGACATTGCGACGGTCCTGCGGAATTCAAAGGCGGAGGTCCCCAAGGCTACGGATCCGAGATACGTCATGGCTAGAAAATCTATGTTTGTCCCGGCAAAATCATTCCCCTACGAAATGGTCAATGGGGAACCGAAATTGCTCAAATTGAATAATTGAAATGATCGGGGCAGCTCAAGTTGAGCTGCTTTTTTTTGTTCTACGGAACTGATTCTCACATATATTTGTATTGTCCAAGATTCTAGTACGAGATTCACGGGAAAATGCTGGCGGTCAGGGATAATTCGGAAAAGCGGTCATAGTGTAACAATAGACAAATAGAAGGAGGTCATCGATGGTGGAACGAGTCGATATCTTTAAAGACATTGCCGAACGGACGGGCGGGGATATCTACCTGGGGGTAGTTGGCCCGGTTCGCACGGGAAAATCGACCTTTATCAAAAGGTTTATGGAACAGGTCGTCATCCCCAACATTCACTCGGAGGCGGAACGTATTCGGGCGACAGATGAATTGCCTCAGAGCGCTTCCGGGCGAACAATCATGACTACGGAGCCGAAATTCGTTCCGAACCAAGCCGTCCAGGTAGACGTTACAGAAGGGCTCAGCATCAACGTTCGCCTCGTTGACTGCGTCGGCTATACGGTTCAAGGAGCCAAGGGCTTCGAGGACGACAACGGACCGCGCATGGTGCATACCCCTTGGTATGAGGAGCCGGTACCGTTCGAGGAAGCGGCCGAAGTGGGGACGCGAAAAGTAATCCAGGAGCACTCCACGATCGGTATCGTCGTCACAACGGATGGCAGTATCGCGGAGATCCCGAGGGCCGGTTATATCGAAGCGGAGGAGCGAGTCATCAACGAGTTGAAAGAAGTGGGGAAACCCTTTGTCATTATCGTCAACTCGACTCGGCCGCGCTCGGATGAAACTCAGAACCTGCGATTGGACTTGCAGGAGAAATACGATGTGCCTGTTGTGGCGTTGTCCGTCGATCACATGTCTGAGCAGGAAATATTGATGCTCATGAGAGAAGTGCTGTTTGAATTCCCTGTACATGAAGTAAACGTGAACCTGCCCAGTTGGGTGATGGTACTGGAAAATGGACACTGGCTGCGTCAAAACTACGAGGAAGCCGTCAGAGACACTGTACAGGACATCCGGCGCTTGCGCGATGTCGACAGGGTCGTAGGGTTCTTTAATGAATATGACTTTGTCGAGCGGGCTTCGCTTGCCGGTATGCATATGGGGCAGGGTATCGCTGAAATCGATCTGTATGCGCCGGATGAACTGTACGATCGGATTTTGATGGAGATCGTTGGTGTAGAGATAAACGGAAAAGACCACCTCTTGACGATTATGCAGGATTTCGCACATGCAAAACGCGAGTATGACCAGGTTGCCGAGGCGCTTCACATGGTTCGTACCACAGGCTACGGCATAGCGGCACCGTCCTTGCATGAGATGACCTTGGACGAACCTGAACTTATCCGACAGGGACCTCGCTTCGGTGTGAGGCTAAAAGCGACGGCTCCGTCGATTCACATGATTCGCGTTGATGTTGAATCGGAGTTTGCGCCGATCATCGGAACGGAAAAACAGAGTGAAGAGCTGGTCCGTTACCTGATGCAAGATTTTGATAAAGATCCGCTCTCCATCTGGAATTCGGATATATTCGGGCGTTCGCTCCATTCGATCGTCCGCGAAGGAATTCAGGCGAAAATCACCATGATGCCGGACAACGCACGCTACAAGCTGCAGGAAACACTCGGTCGCATCATCAACGAGGGCTCGGGCGGACTGATTGCTATTATCTTGTGAAAATAGGTATAAAGAACCAGAATATAGACAGGCAAAGGAGGCTCCCGGCATGACGGGAAGCCTTTTTTTCTTGGATTTCGTTTAAATTCGACATCAGGGGGCTTGAATTTACAAGAATGGTGTATTACTATAAGCTTGTCAGAGCGGTAAAAACACCCAATCGCGTATAAAACGCAGGGTTTCGGTAAAGAAAAGTAATACCTACGACTCAACCGTCATTGAGGGGAGGTGAACAATATGAACAAAACAGAACTGATCGCAAAAGTGGCTGAGACCACCGAGCTCACAAAGAAAGATGCAACGAAAGCTGTTGACGCGGTTCTCGATGCAATCGCTGAAGCGTTGAAAGACGGTGATAAAGTCCAACTGATCGGCTTCGGTAACTTCGAAGTTCGCGAGCGCGCGGCTCGTAAAGGTCGTAACCCGCAAACTGGTGAAGAAATCGAAATCGCATCCAGCAAAGTCCCTGCCTTCAAACCTGGCAAACAACTCAAGGACTCTATCAAGTAATAACGTCTGCTAAAGTTTCACTTACATAAAATCCACATTGAATAAATGTGGATTTTTTTACGTTTTATGCCTTTTTCGGTCAAAGTGTTTCTCAAGCACAGTTCGTTTTGTCTTTTCTGGGCTAATGTGGTAAGATGGGCTTGTTTCGCTGTGTGAGGAGGAGGTACGAGAATGAACGTCGATTTGGAAAAGATTCAGACTGCCGTTCGAATGATACTCGAAGCGATCGGTGAAAATCCGGACCGGGAAGGTCTGCTGGATACACCGAAGCGCGTAGCGAAGATGTACGCAGAGGCATTCGAAGGCCTTGGCATAGATGAAGAGAAGTATTTTGAGACGGTTTTCAGCGAAGACCATGAGGAAATGGTGCTTGTAAAGGATATTCCGTTTTACTCCATGTGCGAACACCACCTGGTTCCGTTTTTTGGCAAGGCGCATGTTGCCTATATTCCCCGCGGAGGTCGTGTCGTAGGATTGAGCAAGCTGGCTCGCGCCGTCGAGACTGTCGCTCGCAGGCCGCAGCTTCAGGAGCGCATTACGGCTCATGTAGCGGATGCGATCGTTCGCAAGCTGGACCCTCACGGAGTAGTTGTCGTCGTCGAAGCTGAGCATATGTGCATGACGATGCGCGGAGTGAAAAAGCCAGGCTCCAAAACAGTCACCTCGGCTGTACGAGGAATCTTTGCAAATGACCCCGCGGCACGGGCAGAGGTATTCAGTCTGATCAAGTAGACGGATGCTGAACGGAAATTTTTTCTTGACAATGTAATTAAAATTTTGTATAGTGATGATGTACAGTCGGGATGTGGCGCAGCCCGGTAGCGCGCACCCTTGGGGTGGGTGAGGTCCAGGGTTCAAATCCCTGCATTCCGACCATTCGTCAAAATCAGCGTCTTCACGCTTGATGCAGGTAACCAAGGTGCACAGCAGCGGCCCGTCGCCGCTTGAGATTATCTGTTGGAGTGAACGAGTGTACACACCGCGAAATAGAACGCTTCTCATTGATCAGTTCCGATCAATAGAGAGGTGTTTTTTGTTTTCGAGAAAGACAAATACATCGGAACATAGAAACCGGAACATAGAAACGAAAGCGACTCCTGGATTCTGGTATAATCAGAATCAAAGGGGGAGAGGAATGCATGCGTTTCAAAACAAGCTGTTCAAACTGCAATCATGCAGGCGGGTATAATATCCACCACTTGGTGGAGGTAGACGACTTATGGTGCCTTGCTTGTGAAAAGTGCGGGAATCGATTGCTCACCTTTTCTCCCGAGGAGCGACAGCAGATTATCCGCGGCATTCAGTTAACGGAAAGCTATGTGCCTGATACTATCGATGCTTACCGTCATATCGGTGTTGACCCACTGCCCTCCAGAGTTCGGTTTGGCGTCATTGCCTCCGAGGAAAATGAGGAGTAGGCCATCCAGGCAGTTAAAATGTTATTGGCACCAACCAGATCCAAAGTCAAAAGTAGTAGCATTCTGGTACGCTTCGGTCATTTCCCTCGCAGGAAGCCGAGTATGCCATTGAAAGAGAAAGGCTGTATACGTTGCCGTGAAAAACCTACTGAGCCCACGGAAATTCCGGGAGCCTGATCATTGTTGAGTGTAAACACTCTCCAATATTCAGGCTCCTTTTATGTTTTTATTAGGGCTGCAAAATGGGTTGAAAATTGATCCCCCATCAGCCCTAATAAACCGAAGGAGTGACGGAAGTGGGAGAGGTTTTTGGCAATCGGAATTTTCGGAGGTTGTTCTTTTCAAATTTATTTTCAGGATTTGGTCAGGGGATGACCATGATTGGGATCTCCTGGCATTTGGTTGAGTCGACAGGCTCAGCCAGCTTGCTTGGCTCTGCGATGCTTATCTCTTCAATATTGACGCTTCTCATCGGACCGTATTCAGGTACACTGATTGACCGCTTTTCGCGCAAGGCGATATTGCAAGTCGAACAGCTGGGAGGCTCTACTGTTTTAGCGCTTTTGACAGTATGGGGATTTTTCGGTGCCTACCATGAGTGGATGATGGTCCTCATTTTTTTGGCATCCACGTTTATGCTCCATATTCACGAACCGGCACAGGCTGCCTTCGTACAGGAAGCATTTGACCAAAAGCATTACAAGTCGATCAACTCCTTGCTGGAGATGGAAAACCAATCTGCTCTGGTCCTGGCTGGAGCATTTTCCGGGCTGCTTTTGGAGAGCTTTGGGTTGCAGGCGGTATTGCTGATTAACTCATTGACGTACTTGCTTGCCTTTCTGATGCAGTGGGGAATGGAGTATGCGTTTTCCACGGAACAACAGAAAGCAACGGCCCCTCGAACATCTTGGATGATGCAATTTCACCAAAGCTGGGTCTATATCAACGAAAGACGTGGTTTTCTGATTTTTGGCGTCTCGGCTCTGATGCCATTTCTAGCCGGGATGCTGGCAAATCTTCTGAACCCTATCTTTGTGAGCCAAGCATTGCAGAGCGATGTAAGGATCTATTCACTTGGGGAGGTTACCTATTCGATTGGAGCAGTGGTGGCAGGAGTGCTGGTTGTCTTGCTTTGCCGAAAATTCGGCGCATTTCCGTATATGGTTTTTACCTACGTGCTGATGGCGATCGCTCTTGTTTTGACAGTTGCCATGCCGAAAGCCTGGGTCTTTGTACTGCTATCTGCCCTATTAGGCTGGTGCAATGTCTCGACCCGGCTTATCCGGCAAACTTTGTATATGGAGCTGGTGCCAAATCGATTTATGGGGAGGGTAATCAGCTTCTTCAGATCGGTCGGTACGTTGATGAGGCTGCTGCTGCTCGCTTTGTTCACCGTCATGCTTGATTACACCGGGGCAGCGGCAGGTTACCTCGTACTTGCTGGCCTATTGCTGATGGCGGCGCTAGGAATAGCCTTTTCTATGGGCAAATTGATGCGGTCGGCAGCCGGTTTGGATAAAGTCAGCAGTGAGCAAGAGCGGGGAGGCAAAACCAAGCAAGTACAATAGGCAAAAGCAGTGATGCCCGCTCATCTGAGTTGAATGAGTCTTCAAGGTGATTTTCTGATTGCATTCAAGGCGGGGTATCGTATTGCTGTAAAAAGAGCTCTGTTCAAAAAACCTAGCCCGTCCGCACTTTTTCATATTATGGCGGGCTGGTTTTTTTCTTGCGAAGGTGAGTAAATGTATGATAAAATAAGTCCTGAAAGCGTGGAATGTCAAGTTCAAAAACTTTCAAGTTTGCTGTGATTGGATATTTCCGAATATACGCTTGAATGATTTTCGGGATGTGGCGCAGCCCGGTAGCGCGCACCCTTGGGGTGGGTGAGGTCCAGGGTTCAAATCCCTGCATTCCGACCATACACACAGCGAGCAGCTCGTTGTGAAAAGAAGCCTCTGATTGTGTATCGATCAGTCAGGCTTCTTTTTTTCTGTCAGTCAAAATGCCTCTTGGCTTCCTTATTTTTCTTCCCTATAATATGATAGAAGAATGACAAGCAGAAAGGTTGTTCACTGATGAAGATGTCACTGCCTATCCAACCCTATCTGTCGGCAATGAACAGGTATGATCTGAGCGAAAGCGAGCCTGCTTCTTATGTGCCTTCAGCAGAGATGCCTTTTTCTGAAGTGCTTCAAGCGGAACTAGCAAATGGTCAAAGGGTTATTCGGGCCGAGCAGATATTGGCCGAGCTAGACGGATCAACAGACTGGGATTTTACTGATGCTTCTGATACATATACAACCGGATCGAGCAGTCAAACACCGCAGAACGTGCAGGGAATATTGGACAAAATTAGCCGAGTCGCCCGTTCGTACGGCGTCGATGAAAATCTGGTTCGGGAGGTCGTTCGCGCAGAATCGAACTTCAATCCCAACGCAGTCTCTCGTGCTGGAGCCAAAGGCTTGATGCAGCTGATGGATGCCACGGCCAAGTCCTTGCATGTGCGAAACGTCTATAATCCGGACGACAATTTGGCCGGGGGAACAAAGTACTTGCGCGGCCTGCTTGACCGTTACGATGGCAACGTGAAGGTCGCTCTGGCTGCCTACAATGCCGGCCCCGGACGGATCAGCCGCCTGGGCATTGATACGGATGATGAGCTAGAGCAAAAGTACGAGCTTCTTCCACAGGAGACCCAGAGGTATGTTGACAAGATCATGAAACGCTTGGAACCAGGCGGGACATCCTAGAAACGAAAAACTACGGAAATTGCCAGTTAGGAGGAACTTAGGTGGCACAAACACCGAATGGGCAGCAAGAATATTTTGTGGTGAAGGCAAAAGAAAACGGGGTCCACGTGATCGGTTTGACAAGAGGCTCCGATACCCGTTTCCATCATACGGAGAAATTGGACAAGGGCGAGGTCATGCTGGCCCAGTTTACCGAGCACACCTCCGCGATCAAGGTAAGAGGAAAAGCCGTGATCTATACGCATCACGGGATTATCGATACGTCGGATGAAAAGCAGGCATAGCCTGCTTTCAGCCTGTAGACAAAGTTCCGTAAGGAACAGGGTCTGCAGGCTTTTTTGTTGAATATAGAACATGTTACGTTTTCAAAAGTTATTTTTTAGAGGTGGCATTATGCTTAATAAGCAAGAGGCCGAAGGGCGTTATCAGATATCTGCATTCTCGCTAGATGAGTTGGTGCCAGAAGATCATCTCGTAAGAAAAATTGAAAATGCAATCGACTTTTCGTTCATCTATGACTTGGTGGAAAGCCTCTACTGTCATGACAATGGCAGACCCAGTGTTGACCCTGTAGTCTTAGTTAAAATTGCTTTCATCCAATATATTTTTGGAATTCGTTCCATGCGACAAACGATTAAAGAGATCGAAACCAATGTTGCCTATCGGTGGTTTATTGGCTATGATTTCAGTCAGCCCATTCCCCATTTCACGACCCTAGGCAAGAACTATGTTCGCCGTTTTCGGGATACTCAACTCTTCGAGTCGATCTTCCTTCGAATATTGGAGGAGGCGGTTCATCATGGATTCGTGAAGCCTGATGTGCTTTTCATTGATGCTACGCATGTAAAAGCCAGTGCGAATAAGCATAAATACGTGAAAGAAATCGTTGAAGAACAAGCGAAGAAATATCAAGAGCTGCTGGACGAAGAAATCAATCAGGATCGTATTGCACATGGAAAGAAGCCCCTTGAAAAAAAGACAGAAACTTCGAAGAAGGAGGTGAAAGTCAGCACAACTGACCCGGATTGCGGATTGTTTGTAAAAGGGGAAAAGGAACGTGTATTTGCTTATAGTTTTCATACAGCATGTGATCGAAATGGATTTGTGCTTGGTGCCAAGGTAACGCCAGGCAATGTGCATGACAGTCAGGTTTTTGAGGATGTTTTGAATCAAGTGCGAAAGACGTTTGCACAGCCTCAAGCTGTGGCAGTGGACTCGGGATACAAGACGCCTTACATCAGTAAAACACTCCTTGATGACCAGATTCGCCCCGTTATGCCCTACACAAGACCACGCACCAAAGAAGGTTTTTTTAAAAAGCACGAATATGTGTATGATGAATATTTCGACTGCTACATCTGCCCGAACGAGCAAATCTTAACATATGAGACAACAAACAAGGATGGGTACCGTATCTATCGATCAAATTCTCAAGTTTGCCGAAGTTGTCCGTTCTTGAAACAATGCACGGAAAGTAAAGACTACACAAAGAGAGTGAGTCGCCACATCTGGGCTGATTACCTCGAAGAGGTAGACCACCTCCGGCATACCGAGGAAAACAAACAAATCTATAGCAAACGGAAAGAAACGATTGAACGTGTATTCGCTGATATGAAGGAAAAGCATGGCATGCGTTGGACGACCTTACGAGGACTGGAGAAGGTCACGATGCAGGCGATGCTTGTTTTCGCTGCCATGAACTTGAAAAAAATGGCGACCTGGCTATGGAAATCAGGTCGCCAAAAGGTGAACGATCAAAACACCTTCGGTATTTTCATCAAATTATTAAACAAACTCCCTCTGCTGTTCGTTCAGCGAGGGAGTTTGTCTGCAACCTGAAAGCAGGCATAGCCTGCTTTTTTTATTTGTACAATGGTGGTGAGGAGGGATGTCTATGCCGCGCAGACTGTTTGTCGCCATCGCTATGTCCGCGTTCCTGGCCGCCATGTTGTCATGGGTTCCGACATTGTCCTGGAAACAGGAGGATGTGCCTGCTTTTCAAGCCGCCAGACCAGTAGAGCTGAGTGAACAAAATGTAGTGGATTTATTTACATTCATGACGACTCATTATAATATTAAGCGTGTAAAATGGGAAAATCCGTCGGTTTTTGTCGATCTGGCGGTGAGTCCAAAAGACCGGATAGATGCAAATCGGGTGTTTCATGATTTTTACGCAGTAACGTACGATCTCTTTCGATTGACCGGCAATGTGGAGCATGTATATTTTCGGCTGCTGGAAAAAGAAGAGGTAGAGAACACGAGCAAACTGCTTGTAGCCATCGAAGCGAATCGTCCGGATCGAGCAGCCTACTTCGTCTCACCGACGGATGTGGAGGATTATGAGACGCACGTCAAGACAAGATTCCCGGTGCGGGTAGAGCCTTATTTTTACGAGAGAGTTAGTCCTTGACGGGTGAAGTATGGTATGATGGTAGGGATGGTATTTTGCCGACACTCGGTAAAAGCATGAAACCGAACGGAACAGGTAATGACCAGGTTGTGGAGGAGGACGCATGAGCAAAGAAAAAAACCCATTCATCGACGAGATCCGTGCCATTATCGATCAGATCTACCAGCGAATATCCATTTCCTATGTGGAACAATACGTAGACGTACCGGCCATAGCTGAGAATCGGCTAGCGCTGTTGTACCTCTTTTTATTGAACCGGGGAATAGGCAAGGAACGCGCACGGACGTTCTCAATTACAACCGGCCTCATGCAATTAGGATTGGACATGCATGAAACTGTCAAAAATGCTTATGGCGATACACTTGTGGAAGAACGGAACAGGCAATTAACGGTTTTGGCAGGCGATTATTACAGCAGCCGTTACTACCAGTTGCTCGCTCATGCCGGTGAAGTAGAAGCCATTCGCGTCTTGGCGGATGCGATTCAACATGTAAACGAGGCCAAGATGAAGCTTTATTTGGCAGATAAAGAGGGAAAATTGTCCTCCGAAGCGTATTTGGAGCTGCGAACTGTCATTGATACGGGCTTGTACGTCGCGATGGTTGACAAGTATGCCGAGTCGGAGGAAGAACGCCGCTTCTGGACGTCGCTCTTAAAGGACACGTCAACGGTGGAAAGCATGATAAACGAATGGGAACAATTAAAGTGGCAAGACCAGGTTCCTGCCGGCTTTGCCCGTTTTTTGCTGCAAAAACCAGGGGCGACACTAGCCCAGGTACTGGCCGGGATTGAAACAAAAGCGACTGAACTGATCAACATGTGCGAACAGCTATTGCGTACCCTTCATCAGACTGAAGCCCAGGACGTGCTCGTTTGGTTTACATCTCGATATTCCCACCGCGTGAATCGTCTGAAACGGGTTATTGAGGAGATGTGATGGAAGTGAACGAGATGCAGATGAGAGAAAAAGCACAGCACGTGCACAGCGTGTTTGAAAGCATCGCGCAAGAGTACGACAAGATGAACAATGTCATCAGCTTTGGCAGCCACGTTGCCTGGCGCAACTATACGATGAAGCGAATGAATATCCAACCGGGCCAAACGGCGATTGATGTGGCTTGCGGCACGGGTGACTGGACGATCGCATTAGCGGATGCCGTTGGCAAGGATGGTCGTGTCGTCGGACTTGATTTCAGCCAGAATATGCTGGATGTAGGCGCATACAAGGTTGCGCAGAGGGGCGTGGGCGGAATCGTGCAACTGGTAAACGGTGACGCCATGAAGCTGCCGTACGAGGATAACTCCTTTGACTTTGCAACGATTGGCTTTGCGCTGCGGAACGTCCCTGATATCCAAACCGTGTTGAAAGAAATGGCTCGAGTGGTCAAGCCTGGGGGCAAAGTCGTGTCGTTGGAGGTGTCCAAGCCTCCTTTTTATCCGTATCGCCAGCTTTTCTATTTGTATTTCTACAAAATCTTGCCATTGATTGCGAAATGGACAGTTAACAAGTATGAGGAGTACGCCTGGCTGCCACAGTCACTGACGAATTTTCCCGATAGCCGAGAGCTTGCCCGCATGTTTCAGCAGGCAGGCCTTGACCCGGTTGAGGTGAAATTGTTCATGGGTGGAGTGGCTGCACTGCATATCGGGACCAAGCCCTGATCAATCATCGGGTATCTCTTCAGTGGATAGGAAGTGTATTTTGTGAGTCTCCGTAAATTAAAAATTATTTTGGAAATGATTAAATTCGAGCACTCTATTTTTGCGTTGCCGTTTGCTTTTATGGGTGCCGTATTGGGTAATATTGTAGTAGAGCAAACGTGGCCGACCTGGATGGAAATTTTATGGGTGACTGTCGCGATGGTAGGGGCACGAAGCGCGGCCATGTCGCTCAATCGGTTGATTGACCGGTTCATCGATGCGAAGAACCCGCGAACCGCGAACAGGGCGATTCCTGCCGGTTTGATCTCGATAGTAGAAGTTGTCGTCTTCATCGTCGTGTCTTTTGCTGTGTTGTTCTTTGCTGCCTTCCAGTTGAATTCACTTGCGGTAAAATTGTTGCCTTTAGCTGTTTTTGTACTCATTCTGTACTCCTATACGAAGCGCTTTACCTGGCTCTGCCATTTTGTGCTGGGTGTAGCGATCGGGTTTGGGCCTCTGGGCGGTTGGGTGGCAACGACAGGGCAGGTAGACGGCACCGGTCTTCTGCTGTTTATCAGCGTGCTGTTCTGGACAGCCGGCTTTGATATTATGTACGCTTGTCAGGACGCGGACTTTGACCGCAAGGAAGGTTTGTACTCCATGCCAAGCCGGTTTGGCATCAGCAAAGCGCTGCTGATTGCCAGAGGCTGCCACGTGATTACGTTCTTCGGCCTTTTGTCGCTGTACATGATCGCAGATTTGTCCATTTGGTTCCTGGTCGGCGTTTTGATCTCCGGGGCCATTCTGCTGTACGAACACAGCTTGGTGAAGCCGACGGATTTGTCCAAGCTTGACGTCGCCTTTTTCAATATGAACGGAATACTCAGCATGGTTATGTTTACTTTTACCATGCTTGATCTGGTGATATCATGAGTACACAAGCATGGGCTGTTGGAATCACAGGTGCTAGTGGTGCGATTTATGGCGTGAGACTGGTTCAGGAGCTCTTGAAGAGCGGGCATACCGTACACTTGATGGTGACGGAGGCAGGCTGGCAGGTGTTTCATGACGAACTGGACTGGAATACGGAAAACCGCGAAGGACTATTGGCGGAAAAGCTTCAGAAGGATTTTCCCGGAGAGCTTCGTTACTGGGGCTTGCGCGATTTTAATTGTCCCGCTGCGAGCGGATCGTACCGCTGCGAGGGGATGATTGTTGTGCCTTGTTCGATGGGAACTCTTTCCGGCATTGCGCACGGTGCCTCAGGCAACCTGCTTGAGCGTGTCGCAGATGTCATGTTGAAAGAAGGACGAAAGCTCGTACTCGTTCCCAGAGAAACGCCTTTGAACGCGATCCAGCTGGAGAACATGCTGCGATTGAGCAGGCTCGGTGTCAAGATATTGCCGGCCATGCCTGGTTTTTATCAAAAACCGCAGACGATGGATGACCTAGTCAATTTTGTCGTAGGCAAAGCATTGGACGCACTCGATGTGCCGCACGCTTTGTTTCGGCGCTGGGGGGAATAAGAATATGCAAAAGTCCTTGCGCATTGGACAAATCCTATACACCAACACCTTCCCTGTCACATTTCATTTTGACCAAGCCCGTTTTGAAGATCGGATTTCGTTTATCCGGCAGGTTCCTGCCCAGTTAAACGAGGCGATGGCCCGCGGCGAGATCGACCTTGGACCAATCTCTTCTTTCAGCTACGCAGAGCATGCGAAGGATTACCTGGTACTGCCGGACCTGTCCGTCAGCGCCAAAGGCCCAGTCGGCTCGATCTTTCTGTTCAGCAAAAAGCCGATTGAAGAGCTGAATGAGGCGCGAATTGCCTTGACCAATACGTCAGCTACTTCCATCAATTTGTTGAAAGTGATTCTGCAAAAGTTTTACGGGCTGCAAGTCTCTTACTCGATGCAAGCACCTGTACTTGAAGAAATGATGCTTGGTGCCGATGCGGCTCTCCTGATTGGAGACGATGCGATCAGGGCGATACGCCAGCGTGTTCCCTATATGATTTACGATCTGGGCGAACTTTGGTATCGCTTCACCGGATATTCCATGACCTTTGCTTTGTGGACAGTCCGCAAGGCGATTCTGGCCGAACATGCCGAATTGCTCAGCGAGGTGCACAATGCCTTTTTGGAGAGCAAACAGAAACATCTAAGCAATCCTGAACCGTTGATCGAGTACGTACATCAGCATTATGGCGGAGAAAAGGCTGATTGGCGCCAATACTTTCAAGGTCTGCAGCACGTTTTTGGCGATGAGCAAAGAACGGGGCTGGAGTACTACTATCGCTGCGCGGCGGAGCAGGGACTGCTTCCGGGACCGGTTACTGTGGAATTGTGGGAGAAGTCCGGACGGCAAAAACTACGTTGAACGAAAATAGGTGGAGCGGATGAACCTAGTCGATATATACTTTGAGATGAAAAAAGATGTGGAGTACATCGAAAATCAGTTGGAGCTGTCCATCGATACGGGAGTGCGGGAGCTGTATCAGTCGTCCACGCACCTGCTGAAGGCGGGAGGGAAGCGCATCCGTCCCGTATTTGTGTTGCTTGGTGGAAAGTGGGGGTCCTATGACGTGACCCGGCTCAAGTACGTGGCAGTTCCGCTCGAACTGATTCATATGGCCACGCTTGTGCACGACGATGTTGTCGACAATGCGGACAAGCGTAGAGGCCGGGATACGGTCAAAACAAAATGGGACAACAAAGTAGCGATGTACACCGGCGATTACATTCTTGCCCGGGCGCTGTCGATTGTGACGGAGCTGAAAATTCCTCAGCTCCACCAGATTTTGGCCAACGCGATCGTCGAAATGGTCAAGGGAGAGATCGAGCAGGTGCGGGCTCTGCACAGCTGGGATCAAAATTTCCGTATGTACCTGCGCAGAATCAAGCGCAAGACCGCTCTCTTGATCGCGATCAGCTGCCAGATGGGGGCGATTGCGAGCGGAGCGACAGAGGATCTCGTCCGCAGGATGTACTGGTACGGCTACAATGTCGGGATGGCTTTTCAAATCACGGATGACATCCTTGACTTTACCGGTACGGAAAAGCAATTGGGCAAGCCTGCGGGAAGCGATTTGCGCCAGGGCAACATTACCCTTCCCGCGATGTACACGGCTCATCACGGCATTGCTCGGGAACAGTTTCAAAAATGGATTCGGGAGGATACCTTCTGGAACCATGTGGACGAGGCGATCCAGCTGGTGAGAAAAGACGAAGGCATCGCTTTTTCACAGAGGCTGGCGGAGCGCTATATCGCCAGAGCGCGCAGCATTATCGCCGACCTGCCGAACAATTCAACGAAAAAATCGCTGATCGGTGTGGCCGATTTTATTATCGATCGCAAATTTTAGCGTTTTTTGCTGAGGAGCAGGTTGATTGCCCCTCTATCTTTTGATAAAATTTCTGATGGTGTGTGAAATACCAATACATAGCTATACTGGAGGCAACCTTACGATGGAAAAAACGTTTCTGATGGTAAAACCTGATGGCGTACAACGCAACCTGATCGGAGAGATCGTTTCCCGCTTCGAGAAAAAAGGCTTCCAACTCGTTGGAGCAAAGCTGATGAATGTTAGCCGCGAGCTGGCTGAACAGCACTATGCTGAGCATAAAGAGCGCCCGTTCTTTGGTGAACTGGTTGACTTCATTACCTCCGGACCTGTATTCGCGATGGTATGGCAAGGCAACAACGTGATTTCCACCGCTCGTTCCATGATGGGCAAAACCAACCCTGCAGACGCTGCATCCGGAACAATCCGCGGCGACTTCGCAACTTCCGTTGGCATGAACATCATCCACGGTTCCGACTCTCCAGAAAGCGCTGAGCGCGAAATCGCTCTGTGGTTTGGCCAAGGAGAAGTTCTTTCCTACGAAAAGACGATCCAACGCTGGATCTAAGCTCTTGAACAAAGAGCAATCACGCAGATGGATAAAGACTCCGCTAAGGGGTCTTTTTCTTTTATTCGCGAATCTGCAACAAAATTCGGCAGGATTTTGTCAAAAAAACGCGAATCGCATGAGTAAGTCGTCGAAAGGGGATTTCGAAGTATGGAAGACAAGGATTTTCTCCAGTTCATCGCCAGCGTAAAAAAAATGACAGGAATTGACCTCGCACTCTACAAGGAAGCACAGATGAAACGGCGGCTTACTTCGCTCCGCTTGAAACGGGGTTATACGACATTCGCTCAGTACTTCGAGGCGATCGCAAAAGACAAAGAGCTGTTTTACGAGTTTCTCGATCGCATGACGATCAACGTGTCGGAGTTTTTTCGCAATCCGGGGCGTTGGGAAGTGCTTGAAAATAAGATCTTGCCCAGGCTGGTACGTCAGTCTCCGCGTCTGAAATGTTGGAGTGCCGCATGTTCGACGGGAGAAGAGCCTTACACACTGTCGCTCTTGCTGCTGCGCCATCGCTGGGACGCTTCGGTGCTGGCATCGGATATTGACGAAGGAGCGATCGCAAAAGCAAAGCAAGGGGTTTATACAGAAAGAGCCTTGCAGGATTGTCCAAAAGATTTGCTGGACAAATATTTTCAAAAGGACAGCTTGAGCTACCGCATTTCAGATGAAGTAAAAAAACGCGTGAATTTCCGCAAGCACAACCTTCTGGCCGATACGTTCGAATCCGGGTTTGACCTGATCATTTGCCGCAATGTGATGATCTACTTTACGGAAGAGGCCAAGCATGAGCTTTACCACAAATTCAGCCGTGCCCTAAAGCCTGGCGGCGTCCTGTTCGTCGGCAGCACGGAGCAGATTTTTCAGCCGCAGCAGTACCAGTTTGAAACAGAGGATACATTCTTTTACCGAAAATTAGGGTAAAAGGAGCCGAGCGGGTATATCCATGCTGTTTTTTCCCAACACTATGAATAACAAGCCGATAGGGAGGAAGCAGATGGATAAGCATAAGGTCATCGAGGCATATCGAAGAGGCTTGATCACTCTCCAGGAGTGCGGTCAAATTCTTGGTGCGGAAAAAACGCAGGTGGATGACCTCGTCCGCGCAGATCATAGCCGGCGTTCGGTTCCTTCGAATCCTTTGTTTTTGGCTGATTATTACTAAACTGGACGTGACAGCAGACGCTTCTCCGAAAAGAGAAGCGTTTTGTCTAGATTCAGAAAGTTTCCCACTTTTGTATTTCCTCGGGGTAATAGGTATGATATTATAACGCTTAAAAGTGATAAAGGACAGCGCCCCCGTTCGGGAAAAGAAAGTGCTGCCTGGAGGATGGAGGAAGCGAGAGATGCGTTATTTGACAGCAGGGGAATCGCACGGGCCGCAATTGACGGCGATAATCGAAGGGATTCCAAGCAACCTGCCGTTCTCTGTCGAGGCGATCAATGAACAATTGGCGAGACGGCAAAAAGGTCACGGTCGAGGCCGAAGAATGCAAATTGAAAAGGACCAGGTGAAGGTACTCTCCGGTGTCAGACACGGTTATACAACCGGGGCTCCGATCACGCTGGTCGTCGAAAATAAAGACTGGGCCCACTGGCAGGGCATCATGAGTGTCGAGCCGGTCGAGGGTGCTGAAGAAAAACGCCGTGTTTCCCGGCCGCGCCCTGGTCATGCAGACCTGAATGGAGCGATCAAGTACCATCAGCGCGATATGCGCAATATTCTGGAGCGGTCCAGCGCCCGTGAGACGACGATTCGTGTCGCTGTCGGGGCGGTAGCCAGACAATTGCTGGAGGCGTTCGGCATTCGCGTTGGCGGACAGGTGCTGCAGATCGGCAATGTCGTTGCCAAAAGAATCGATCTTCCTCTGGAAGAGCTGATTGCCCGCACGGAAGAATCCCCTGTTCGCTGTCTCGATGAGGAGGCTGCACAGCTGATGATGGCTGCGATCGATCAGGCGAAGCAGGACGGAGATTCGCTGGGCGGAATCGTCGAGGTGATCGTCGATGGCGTTCCGGTCGGCCTGGGCAGCCATGTTCAATGGGATCGAAAGCTCGATGGCCGTTTGGCGCAGGCAGTCATGAGCATCCAGGCGTTCAAAGGCGTCGAAATCGGGATCGGATTCGAAGCGGCAGGACGGCCGGGATCGCAGGTTCATGATGAAATCGTCTGGAGCGAAGAGACCGGATACAGCCGAAAATCCAATCGGGCAGGGGGGCTGGAAGGCGGCATGACGACCGGAATGCCTGTCGTGGTGCGTGGCGTCATGAAGCCGATTCCGACCCTGTACAAGCCGTTGATGAGCGTTGACATTGATAGCCGCGAAGCGTTTTCAGCCAGCATCGAGCGCTCCGACAGCTGCGCGGTCCCGGCCGCGAGCGTAGTGGCTGAAGCAGTGGTCGCTTGGGAAATCGCGTCGGCGATGTGCGAGAAGTTCCCATCCGATTCGCTCGATGACATGCTGGAAAACGTCCGCCAATACCGTGCTTATACGGAGAAATTCTGATGAATAGAGAAATCTTGCGAGTTGAACTGGGCGAACGCTCGTATCCGATCGTCATCGGCGACGGCCTCTTGCAGCAGGCGGGGCCCATGCTGCGGGAGGCGGGGCTGGCCCCGACGTCCAAGTTATTCGTGGTTACGGATGAAAACGTGGCACCGCTTTATCTGCAAACGCTGAAAACCGCCTTGGAAGCGGAGGGATACGCTGTCCATTCCTTTGTGATTGCGTCCGGAGAGCAGTCAAAAAGCCTCGCCGTGTATGAAGCAGTGATGACCGCAGCGATTTCTGCCGGATTGGACCGCAAATCGGCTGTCCTCGCCCTTGGCGGCGGGGTAGTAGGTGATTTGGCAGGCTTTGTCGCTGCGACTTACATGCGCGGCATCGCTTTTGTCCAAGTGCCGACAACACTTTTGGCGCACGACAGCTCTGTCGGAGGAAAGGTAGCGATCAACCATCCCCTCGGGAAAAATCTGATCGGCGCCTTTCACCAGCCGCGGCTCGTTCTATACGACACATCCACAATCCGCTCATTGCCGGAGAGGGAACGTGCTGCCGGTTTTGCGGAGGTGCTCAAGCACGGTTTGATTGCCGACGAGACGTTTGTTTCCTGGCTGGAGGCAAACGCAGAAAAGCTTTGGCAGCTGGATTCTGAATTGTTGAGCAAAGCGATTTATCGCGGCTGTGAAGTGAAGGCGAACATCGTTTCGGCAGATGAAACCGAGCAGAATCAGCGGGCGCTGCTTAATCTGGGGCATACGTTCGGGCATGCCTTTGAAGCCCTCTGCGAGTATTCGACGCTCAATCACGGCGAAGCGATCTCAATCGGGATGTGCCTCGCAGCGAAGGTGGCGGAGCGCATGGGGATTGCGCAGGCAGGCGTTCACGATCGTACCCGGAGGCTTCTGCGGCAGTATCAATTGCCGACAGAATGGCCGCACAAGCTCGATCCGGCAAAGGTGTTGGAAGTGATGAAGCGCGATAAAAAGGCTGTCGGCGGCAAACTGGCGCTTGTTTTGCCGCGGGCTATCGGCGCCGTAGAATTGTTTTCTCAGGTAGACGAAGAACTTATCTTGTCAGTCATGAATGAAGAATCGGGGGCGTAAGAGAAAATGGGAGTGCGAGGAATACGAGGAGCCATTACGATAGAAAAAGATACGAAAGAGGAGATTGTCTCTTCCACCAAGCTGTTGCTTGAAGAAATGGTCAAGCGAAATCACGTTTTACCAGATGACATCGCCAGCATCTTAATCACGACGACTGAGGATGTAAAGGCGGCGTTTCCTGCTCAAGCAGCCAGGCAGATCGAGGGCTGGCAATACGTTCCGTTGATGTGTGCCAGAGAGATACCGGTGCCGGGAAGCCTGCCTTCCTGTATCCGTGTCATGATGCTGGTCAACACCGATAAAGCAGCAGCCGAAATCGAGCACGTCTTTATGCGGGATGCCGTAAAATTGCGGCCGGATTTGGTAAAGTAGATTGACATCATGGGCACCCTCTTTTAGTATAGTAAAAAACGAGGGTGCCTCGTTTTACCGGTAACAAGCAAAACCGGCAGAGTAGAGATTGAGCAGAGTTGAGTGAAGAAGAGTTAGGCTGAGGAGAGAAGAGCAAGCTGGGATTGTGCATGCATACACAATCAATCCAGGGATCCTCCTGGTTTTTTTATTCTCCCCCTATCTCTTCCTCTAACACGCAGGTGTCAAAAGAGGAAGAGGATCAAGAGCCGTGGCGGGATCTGCCCATGCCCCGGGACAGAATCGGCCAGTGCACGCCCTGTGCATCGATAGCAGACAGCATACGAGGAAAAGGCGCACAATTTCGACGACTTGTGCTTGGGTTTCCTTTTGCTCTGCTTGCGAAGGCTTCTTCCCCCTATACTCTTTTGGCACCTCGACAAAAGAGGTGAGAGTATTCATGTTTACCCCATCCTTGACAGAAGTCCAGTCACTGGCGAAGTCATACTCGCTGATTCCGGTTCGTATGACACTGCTGGCTGACCAAGAAACCCCCATCCGCTTGTATCAGAAGATTCGTACACCCCATTCTTTCCTGTTGGAAAGTGTGGAGGGAGGCTCCCGCTGGGCCCGCTACTCGTTCATCGGGCTCAATCCGTTTCAGACCGTCGAAGCAACCGGCAACCTGATTGCGGTCAAGAAACGAAACGGAGAGCAGTTTACGCTCGAAGGGAACCCAGTCCATTACCTGCGTGAGGAAATGGAGCGCTACAAGAGTCCGAAGCTAAGTCATTTTCCCCGTCTCAGCGGCGGAGCCGTCGGATTTTTTGGCTATAACACCCTGCATTACTTCGAACAATTGCCGCGCCATCGGCAAGACAGCCTGGAGCTGCCGGATATGCGCTTCTTGTTTGCCGACGAGATCATCGCTTTTGACCACTTGAAACTGGAGATCCAGCTGATCGTCAACCTCCACGTGGAGACGGATGACACCCCGGAGCGCATCAGTGAAAAGTATGCGGCAGTATGCAGCAGACTGGAGGAGCTGGCCGTCCGGGTGACAGCCCCGGGACAAGATGGGAATCAACGGCTTCCGTTGGGGGAAGTGCCGGCACGGAAAATAGCGGTTGAGAGCAACATGAGCCGCGAAGCTTACGAGAAGATGGTGGAAGCAGCGAAGTCGTATATTGCCGCAGGGGATATTTTCCAGGTGGTGCTCTCCCAGCGCTTCCGGGCCGCGACAGAGGTTGATCCGTTTTCCGTCTACAGAGTGCTGCGGACGCTAAATCCATCCCCGTACATGTACGTTCTGCAGTACGATCAGGAAACGATCGTCGGCACTTCTCCGGAGCTTTTGGTGAGGGTAGAGAACGGCAAGGTGGAAATGCGCCCGATCGCCGGTACGCGAAAGAGGGGCAGCTCTGCCGAGGAAGACGCCAGGCTGGCGGAAGACCTGTTGAATGACCCAAAAGAGCGGGCTGAACATTACATGCTGCTGGATCTTGGGAGAAATGACGTGGGCAGAGTGTCGCGCTACGGCAGCGTTCAGGTCGAAGAAGCACTTGTTATCGAAAACTATTCACATGTCATGCACATGGTCTCTCACGTAACGGGACAGCTGCGCGAGGACGCCCATCCCTTCGACGCTTTGCTGTCAGCCTTTCCGGCCGGAACGGTCTCGGGTGCGCCCAAGCTCAGGGCTATGGAAATTATCGCTGAATTGGAGCCGGATTCCCGCCATCTGTACGCCGGGGCAATTGGGTACCTGGCGTTTGACGGGACGATGGATACGTGCATTACAATCCGGACGCTGCTGTTCCAGGGAGGATACGCCTACGTCCAGGCAGGTGCAGGGATCGTAGCCGATTCCGATCCGGCGGCAGAGTACCAGGAATCCGTGAACAAGGCGGCGGCGATGCTGGCGGCTTTGGAAAAGGCAGAGCAGCTTTTCGCCCGGAAGGAGGAGCCGATATGCTGAAGAAAGCGTTGGAAAAAATCATTGGCGGATGCGATCTGGACCGAGTGCAAGCGGAAGCAGCCATGGGTGAGATCATGGATGGCAAAGCGACGGCGGCACAGATCGGTGCTTTTATGGCGGGCATGCGGATGAAAGGGGAAAGCGTCGAAGAAATCATCGGATTTGCAAAAGCGATGAGAGACCGAGCGGTGCAATTTCCTCTTGATGTCCCTGGCATGGTCGATACATGCGGTACCGGCGGAGACGGCAGCCACACCTTCAACATCTCGACAGCAGCGGCTATTGTGGCGGCCAGTGCAGGCGTGCCGATTGCCAAGCACGGGAACCGGGCCGTATCGAGCAAAAGCGGGAGCGCCGATGTGCTTGAGGCGTTAGGCGTGCCAATTACCCTTTCCCCGGAAGATGCAGCCGATTGCTTGCGAGCGACGAACCTTTGCTTTTTGTTCGCTCCGCTCTACCATCAGGCGATGAAGCATGCAGCCGGCCCGCGCAAAGAGCTGGCGGTCAGGACCGTTTTCAATCTGCTCGGCCCGCTGACCAACCCGGCGCGCGCAAAGTACCAGCTGCTCGGTATATATGACGCCAAGCTATTGCATACCGTTGCTGAAGTATTGCGTGAATTGGGTGTCGAGCGGGCGCTGGTCGTGGCTGGCGCGGATGGTCTCGACGAGCTGACAGTGACGGGGACCAGTTATATCTCCGTGCTTCGCGACGGCATCATTACCAATTACGAAATCGAGCCGGAGCAATTCGGACTAAAGCGATATTCCCTGGATGCCCTGCGGGGCGGGGACGCCAAGGAAAATGCGAAAATCATAGAGGACATCTACAACGGGAAGCGAGGCGCAGCCCGCGACATCGTACTCCTGAATGCGGGAGCAATCCTCTATCTTTCCGGCAGAGTCAGCAGTATCGGCCACGGTGTCATAACCGCTGCCGAATTGATCGACGATGGCATTGTGAAGGAAAAATTGGAACAATTTCGGCAAGTGGCAGGAGGGCTGATTCATGCTTCTTAAAATTGTGGAGAGAAAACGGGAGGAAGTGGCGCAGCTTCGGGCCGCCACCAGCATGGCAAAGCTGCTGCAGGAGGCAAAGGAAATGCAGCCGGCCAAGGGCTTCGGGAAAGCTTTGCTGCACAGCAGCCGCCCTGTCAGTGTGATTGCCGAGGTGAAAAAGGCTTCGCCGTCAAAAGGATTGATCCGGCCCGATTTTGATCCGGTAGCCATTGCCCAAAGCTATGCTGCTGCCGAAGTTGAATGCATGTCGGTGCTGACCGATACTCCTTTTTTTCAGGGAAGCAAAGCGTATCTGAAGGACATCAGAAAGGCCGTTTCCCAGCCTTTGCTGCGCAAGGATTTTATGATCGACCCACTGCAGGTAGTCGAAGCGAGAGCCTGCGGTGCCGATTGCATTTTGTTGATCGCTGCTATTCTTGATGGGCCACAGCTAAAGGAGCTGGCCGAGACGGCAACGGAGCTTGGCATGGACTATCTGATCGAGGTTCATGACAGGCGGGAGCTGGAATCGGTATTCCAAGTTGTCACACCGACTCTTTTGGGCATCAACAACCGTAATTTGCATACGTTTCAGACCGATCTGGCTGCTACCAGCGAGCTTGCGGCTCTGGTGCCTGCCGGGATTCCGATCATCAGCGAAAGCGGGATAAACAGCGTGGACTGCGTAGCTTATGTCCAAGAAGCCGGGGCGCGTGCAATTCTGGTAGGGGAGCATTTCATGCGCCAGAAGAACGTCACTCAGGCCGTGCTTGATCTGGTCGGGAAAAAAGCGGAGAACAGCGAGCAGGTGAGGTTATGACGAAGATCAAGATTTGCGGCATTAAACGAGCGGAGACACTTGCATGTCTCACAGCATTGGCTGTCGATTACGTCGGATTTGTTTTTGCGCAAAGCAGGCGTCAAGTGACGGCTGAACAAGCTGGAGCCATAATGAACACAGTGCCGGGTCATCCACCTGCTGTCGGGGTGTTTGTAGATCCGACACTGGCCGAACTGGAAGAGGTTCTGGAACAGGCCGAACTTTCCGTGATCCAGCTCCACGGCCGTGAAACCCCAGATTTTTGCCAGCAAGTACAGGAACGCTTCTCCTTGCCGGTCTGGAAAGCAATGGCGGTGGGAAGCGACAACGGCGCTCATGCAGGGGCAGAACAGATAGAAGCGTACCTTGGCGTGACAAATGCCCTGCTGTTTGATACGTATGATCCGGCGCTGGCAGGAGGGACGGGGAAACGCTTTTCCTGGGAGCAAATCCCGCTTCTGCAACAATCGGCGTCGCCGCTCCCCTGTATTATTGCTGGCGGGATTCACGCAGAAAACGTCGGCGAGCTGATCAGGAATTACCGGCCGTCCGTGATTGACGTTTCGAGCGGTGTGGAAACAGAGGGAGAAAAGGACGAACAGAAAATACGAGAATTTGTCGGAAGGGTGAGAGAGGCATGACAACGACGGAAACGCAGGCAAAGCAAGTACCTGATCAGTACGGACGGTTTGGGGCTTTTGGGGGGAAATACGTTCCGGAGACGCTGATGAACGCTCTGGCTGAGCTGGAGGCAGCATTTGCCGATGCGCAGGCTGATCCGGCTTTCCGCAAAGAGCTGGGCGATTTGCTGCGCGAATATGCCGGCAGACCGACTCCGCTCACTTACGCCGATAAACTGACCGAACATCTCGGCGGTGCCCGGATTTATTTAAAACGCGAGGATTTGAACCATACCGGCGCCCACAAGCTCAACAACGCCTTGGGTCAAGGGCTGCTGGCCAAACGGATGGGCAAGACCTCCATTATCGCAGAGACGGGCGCTGGCCAGCACGGCGTTGCCAGTGCAACGGTAGCAGCGAAGCTGGGCTTGTCCTGCAAAGTGTTTATGGGAACGGAAGATATCAAGCGGCAAGCGCTGAACGTCTTTCGGATGAAGATGCTGGGAGCCGAGGTGATTCCGGCAGAATCGGGCTCGCGGACACTGAAGGATGCCACCAATGAAGCGATCCGATACTGGGTGTCCCATGTGGATCAAACCTTTTATGTCATCGGTTCGGTCGTCGGCCCGCATCCGTATCCTTACATGGTCCGGGAGTTTCAAAAAATCATCGGCGAAGAGACACGTGCACAAATACGGGAGATGCTCGGACGGCTTCCGGACGAAGTGATTGCCTGCGTCGGCGGAGGGAGCAACGCCATCGGGATGTTCTATCCGTTCATCCAGGACGATGCCGTTTCGTTGCGCGGAGTGGAAGCGGCAGGACACGGTATCCAGACAGACAAGCATGCCGCGACGCTCAGTCTCGGCAGGCCGGGTGTCATCCACGGGGCCATGACCTATCTATTGCAGGATGAGTACGGCCAGGTACAAGAGGCGCATTCGATTTCCGCCGGACTTGATTATCCGGGCGTAGGTCCGGAGCATTCGTACTTGAAAGATACGGGACGGGTGCATTACACGTCGGTTACGGATGACGAAGCTTTGCAGGCGGTAGAGCTGTTGTGCCGTACAGAGGGCATCATTCCTGCACTGGAGAGCGCCCATGCCGTAGCGGAAGCAATCAAGCGGGCGCCGCACATGTCCTCTGACCAGGTCCTGGTCATTTGTCTGTCGGGAAGAGGAGACAAAGACGTGGAAACGATTCAGCATGCATTGGAGACGAGAGCAGCAGGAGGGGAAGCAAAATGAACCAGAGAGAAAATCGAATTGATCGCCTGTTTGCCGACCGTACACGCAAACGGTTCATCCCTTTTTTGACCGTGGGAGACCCTAGCCTGGAGGCTACATTCCAACTGGCGCACGGCCTTGTAGAAGCGGGGGCAGACCTTTTGGAGCTCGGCGTTCCCTACTCCGATCCGCTGGCAGATGGACCTACGATACAAAGAGCCTCGCAAAGGGCACTGGCCAACGGAGTGACGATCAAGGACGCGCTTGAACTGGTGGAGCGTCTGCGTCAATCCGGGATGGAGACGCCGCTCGTGCTCTTCACCTACATCAACCCGGTCCTGCAATACGGGATCGATCGCCTGTTCGCTGATTTGGCGGCGAAGGGAGCTGACGGGATCGTCATTCCCGATTTGCCCGTGGAGGAGAATGCCCCTGCAGTAAAAGCGGCTACGGCGCATGGACTCCACGTCATTTCACTGGTCGCTCCAACCTCGGAGGAACGCGTTCGAACAATTGGCGAGCAGGCCACCGGCTTTCTATACTGCGTCTCTTCGCTTGGCGTGACCGGCGCGAGAGCCAGCTTGAGCGAGGATTTGGCTGACTTCCTGCAGCGGGTCCGCTCTTCGACAAAGGCACCTACGGCCGTCGGTTTCGGCATTTCTACGCCGGAGCAGGTAAAGGCAGTTGCTCCTCACACGGACGGGATCATTGTCGGCAGCGCCATCGTGATGGAAATCGAGCGTCAGCGCGAGCTGTTGGCGGATCCAGATCGGGTAGAGGAAGGTGTCGAAAGAATAAAAACCTTTGTACATCAGCTGACGAGTGCGCTACAATAAGGGGAAAAATGTGACTGGAGTGAAGTGTGGATGCGACCCAAGCAGCGTATTCTCAGCGCCCCGGTTTACCAGCCGGGAAAGCCGATCGATGATGTGAAAAGAGAATTCGGCTTGACAGAAGTTATCAAACTGGCGTCCAACGAAAATCCTTACGGCTGTTCACCCAAGGCCAAAGAAGCGATTGCAGCGCAGTTGGATTCGCTCGCACTCTACCCGGACGGAGCAAGTCTCCAGCTTCGCTGGGATCTGGCAGACTTCCTCGGTGTAAAGCCAGAGCAGCTGATGTTTGGAAACGGATCGGATGAGATTGTTCTGATGATTTCCCGGGCTTATCTGGAACCGGGAACCAATACGGTAATGGCAACTCCGACGTTTTCCCAATACCGTTCCAACGCAATGGTGGAGGGTGCCGAGCTGATCGAGGTGCCGCTGAAAGACGGCGTTCACGATCTGGAGGCCATGGCGTCCGCGATCAACGGGCAGACGAGGGTAGTCTGGGTGTGCAACCCGAACAATCCGTCCGGAACGATTGTCGGCACGTCCGAGCTGGAGGCGTTTCTGAAGAAGGTGCCAAAAGACGTCCTCGTTGTGATGGATGAAGCGTACTACGAGTATGTCGTGGACGAAGCGTATCCGCAGACCATCCCGATGCTCGCACAGTATCCAAACCTGATCATTCTTCGCACTTTCTCCAAGATTTACGGTCTGGCTACGCTGCGTGTCGGCTATGGTATCGCATCCGAAGAGATCATCAGCCATTTGGACCACGTCCGCGAACCGTTCAACACCAGCTCGCTTGGCCAGGCTGCCGCTCGCGCTGCGTTGAAAGACCAGGAGTTCGTCAAGGAATGCAGCAGACGAAACCGGGAAGGCTTGAAGCAGCTCACAGACCGGTTTGACGAGTGGGGATTGTCCTACTACCCGTCTCAAACGAACTTCGTCCTGGTCAATCTGAACCTCGATTCCGATGAAGTGTTCAAACAACTTCTGCAGCAGGGAATCATCGTCCGCTCCGGCAAGGCGCTCGGCTTTCCGGGATATCAGCGCATCACAGTGGGAACGGCAGAGCAAAACGAAAAGGTATTGCAGGCTTTGGCCAATATCGTCGTGGGAGCAGGAAAATAAATGCAAGAATGCCGGTGTTCAGCATCCGGCATTTTTGTCTAGACATACACAGAGAGGATAGAGTGTGGAGATGAAGACCACCATCGCAATTATCGGGGTCGGTTTGATCGGCGGGTCCATCGCGCTTTCGCTGCGCCAGGACCCGCAGGTGAGTGTCGTCGGCTTCGACGTGCGCCAGGAGTGCCTGGACAAGGCGCTTACTTCCGGTGTCATACACGCCGGAACGACTGATCTGCAGACCGCCGTCAGAGAAGCAAACATTATTTTTATCGCTGCACCGGTGGAGCAAATTTACGCTACATTGGACAGGCTTCCGTCCTTGTCCCTGCAGCCGGGAGTCATCGTCACGGATGTGGGGAGCACAAAATCCGGCATTGTCCGCTACGCACGGGAGAAAATGCCAAGAGAAGTCACCTTCATCGGCGGGCACCCGATGGCGGGATCGCACAAGTCGGGGGTCGAGGCGGCGTCTGACCGGCTGTTTGAAAATGCCTATTACGTGTTGACTCCGGCATCTGATGTTCCGGAGGATCAGGTGGAGAAATTGGCCAGCTTGCTTGCTTTGACACGAGCCAAAGTGATTCGCATGGACCCGGATGAACACGATCAGGTTGTCGGTTCGGTCAGCCACTTCCCGCATATTTTGGCGTCGGCTCTGGTGAATCTCGTCGCCAGCTACGACGACAGCAATCCGTGGCACCATCGCTTGGCTGCTGGCGGCTTTCGCGACATTACGAGGATCGCATCAAGCAACCCGAGGATGTGGCGGGATGTTCTGCTGAACAACAGGGAGCATCTCCTGCGTATTGCCGAGGATTGGGCGAAAGCGCTGGATAATGTCATGGGGCTTGTAAAAGAAGGAGATGCCGAACAGATCGAGCATTTCTTCCGGACCGCCCGAGATTTCCGAGACGGCCTTCCCGAAAGAAAAAAGGGAGCAATGCCTCCGCTGTACGACTTGTATATCGATATCCCGGACCATCCGGGGGAAATCGGCCGGATTACGACTTTGCTTGGCGCGAAAAACATCAACATCACCAATCTCCAGATTCGGGAAACCCGCGAAGATATACTCGGTGTCCTGCGGATAACGTTTCGCAGTCAGCTCGAATTGGAAAAGGGCGAAGAGCTGCTCTGTTACTTCGGATATAACGTATACAGACGGGAGTAGTTTGCTCATACGATCCCGCTTTGGGGGATAGACGCTTTGCTGTGCGAATGCACGTGCGTGGACAGAATATAGCTACGATACGTAGAAATACAGAGAAAAAAGGGGAGAGTCACTGTGCTGCGCGTTCAACGAGCAAGTCAGATCAACGGAACCGTTCGAGTACCAGGAGATAAATCGATTTCCCATCGCGCCGTCATGTTTGGCGCGCTGGCAGAAGGAACAACAAGTATTGAAGGCTTCCTCCCGGGTGCCGATTGTTTGAGCACGATCAGCTGTTTTCGCAAGATGGGCATAGAGATTGAGCAGGACAAGGACCGGGTCACCGTTCACGGCCAGGGCTGGTACGGACTGCAGGAGCCTTCCCAGCACCTCGACGTAGGAAACTCCGGTACGACCATTCGGTTGATGGCCGGCATTCTCGCTACCCAACCGTTTCACAGTGTGATGGAAGGGGACGAATCCATCGCGAAACGCCCGATGTGCAGAGTAATCGGACCGCTCCGCCAGATGGGGGCAAAAATCGATGGGCGAAAGGATGGGGAATACACGCCGCTCTCCATACGTGGAGGGGAGCTGCAAGGGATATCGTATCAATCCCCTGTGGCCAGTGCCCAAATCAAATCGGCGATTTTGCTCGCCGGCATGCAGGCAAACGGCGTTACGAGTGTGACCGAGCCGCATCTATCCCGAGATCACACGGAGAGAATGCTGCAAGCGTTCGGCGTCAAGCTCGTCCGCGACGGCTTGACCGTTTCAATTGAAGGCGGGCAGAAATTGAAGGGGAGAGCCATTCAGGTCCCAGGAGACATTTCCTCTGCAGCCTACATGATTGCGGCAGTGATGATGGTGCCGGGCAGCTCTCTGCTGATCGAAAATGTGGGGATCAACCCAAGCCGCACCGGAATTTTGGATGTCGTAGACAGAATGGGCGGAAAAATTGAGCGGATCAACGAACGAGTGGTCAATGAAGAGCCGGTCGCAGACCTGCTCGTGACCTATTCCGAGCTGCAAGGAATCGAGATCAGCGGCGACATCATCCCCCGGCTGATCGATGAAATCCCCGTTATTGCTGTAATGGCGACGCAAGCTGGCGGACGCACCGTCATCAAGGACGCGGAGGAGTTAAAAGTAAAGGAAACGGACAGAATTGCCACTGTTGTGAGCGAACTGTCAAAGCTGGGAGCAAAGATCATCGCGACGGAGGATGGCATGATTATCGAGGGACCAACTCCGCTGAAGGGTGCAGTCATCGACAGCTTTGGCGATCATCGGATCGGAATGGCCATGGCGATCGCAGGGCTGGCAGCAGAAGGGGAAACGCTGATCGAGAATGACGACGCCATTTTGGTTTCATTCCCTGGCTTTCCTGACGTTCTCCAGAGCATCAGTAAATAGCGAAACGATGAAACAACGAGACGAACCCGTGCTGATCGCGGGTTCGTTTTTTGACTAGTGAAGACGGGATAAGCCTCGAAAAGAATGGACAGAAAAATAGGTAAAAAAGTGTTTGACAAGCGCTTACATTCAGATATAATAAAGGTACAGTATGGTTTCTCTCCACTCCTATCCAATATAATAAAGCACAGATGTGCTGCCGCCGTTTGAATGCGCTTACATTGACGGTGGCTTTTTTTTGTCCTTTTTTCCTCCACCCATGCATATGCTCGTACTGGAAGAGCGTCCATCTGCGGATGGAGGAGGGACGAGCTATGGCAATGAACGAACTGGTTATTCGAAATGGAACTGTTGTAACCGCGAGCGGTATTGTCGAAGCAGACATTTGGATAGAGGACGGGAAAATCAAACGGGTGGCCAAGGAGCTGTTACGGGTGTACAGAGATACCGACCAGCCGCTTGAAGAGTGGGATGCCTCCGGAATGTACATTTTGCCGGGCTTTCTTGCCTTGCCCGATAAATCCTATGCGAAAATCAGAAGCTTGGAAGAATATCTGCATGCCGTCCGTTCTTTGGCAGCAAACGGCTACACCTGCATGACCGATGTGCTGCACGTAGATCCTTGGAAAAAATCCGATCAATGGCGGTATCAGGCTGCCATTCATTTCAACAATGTCATCGACTATACGATGGTGGTGGAGGTCTCCGCCAGCCAAATGGCGCATGGACTGGTTCGGCAGCTTTGCTTGGAAGGATACAGGTCGATCAGGGTGACCGTTCGCAAGCAGGAAGAAATTAACCGTCTGGAATGGGAAACGTTTTCCCCGATACTTACGTCTTATAGGGTGCTACTAACTTTGCACATACCGGACGATTCCGCTATTTCACGGGAGGAAAAGCGAAATATGCACAGGCAATGGCTCAGGCGCTGCCGCTTCTGGCAGATTCGCACATGGGTCAAGGCCGATTGGGCACAGGCTTTGGAGTCATTTGATGATTTCTACCATGTGTATCAAGTAAAGGGGATGACCGCAGATCATGCGCTCCGTTTTCTGGCCGAGCATCCTTTCCGCTCGCTTTCCGTAATGGCTTCGCTGGACAGCGTCCAGGTAGATCTGAGGCGTACGAAGTGGCTGGATGCGGAATTGCTCCGCTTACTCGTCAAGCTCTGTTCGACAAATACCGCCAAGGCATTGGGGCTTTACCCACGCAAAGGGTGCATCATTCCCGGTGCTGACGCAGATCTTTTATTCGTGAAAAAAGAACAATGGTTGACAAAATTTGATCTTTACACTATTCTCAATTTTAGCGAAATCCGCCTTCCAACATCTGTTATGTCGAACGGAAAGTGGATTTTTGCCGAGCAGCAATTTGCCGCAACCATAGGCATGGGACGATGCCATCTGGACATCAAGCCATACAATTTTGTCATGTGACCCCAGATTTGGGGGTTTTTTCGTAAAGGATTCCGGGTACCTGACGAGAAAAAGATTTGTCAGGTCAGCGCAACTTTTTACATCCCTGGCAGTCTAAACATACAAAGACTGCGGAGGGATCGGAATCGCAAGGAGGTAATCCTGATCATGACCGATTCCCAGCTTATCCGCGAAATAAAAGAAGGTAATCTCGAATGCTATGCCGAGTTGATACGTCGGTATGAAAAAAAGATTCTTGCATTTATCACGCATCTGCTCCGTCAGGCACATCTGGAGCATGTGGCAGAGGATTTATGCCAGGAGACTTTTTACAAGGCGTACAAGAGCATTCATTCGTTCCGTGATGTAGAAGCGACCTTTTCTACCTGGCTCTACACCATAGCCCGCAATTCCGTATTGAGCGAGCTGCGCAAGAGCCGGAATTCGGATGTGTATCTCGAAGATACTTTGCAGGTGCCGTTGGCTTCGTTTGAACGCTTGCCGGAGCAAGTGCTGCTTCGCAACGAGCGGGAGCATCTCGTTCGCCAGGCGATTAACAATTTGCCTGAAAAACAGCGCTCCGCCCTGATTTTGCGGGAATACGAGCAAATGGACTACAATGAGATAGCCGTGATCCTCGATTTGACAGTGAGTTCAGTGAAATCTTTGCTGTTTCGAGCGCGGCAGAGCATCAAGACTCAATTGGAAGCCTACATCCTGGACCCTCATTTGGATGAAGCTGAAGGGATGAATCGATGATGAGATGTGAAGATGTGCAAGATAAGTTGCCGGATTACGCAGATGGACAACTGCCCGATGTAACGCGGCGGCGTGTCGATCATCATTTGGCTGCATGTTCTTCCTGTCGCTCAGATTACGAACTGTGGAAGGACAGCAGCGAGTGGATGGAGACTGACAAAGAGCGGTACCATTCCATTGCGCCCACCAAGTCGATCGTGGATGCGGTCATGGCGCGTATTCTGTCAGAAGAGAAGTGGGCGATTCCGTTTGGCCGAAAGGTGTTTTCGGTTACAGCGAGAATGCGTCGCATCGGTGCGTGCGCCGCTGTCGTTTTGTTGATGCTTTGTACGTTTACGTTGTATGTAAACACAAGCAATGCAGAACAGGCAAACTCTCTTTTGATCGGCGGCGAGGTTTTGGCGATGGGCAAACAGGCGCAAGTCGTGACCTCCTCCATGCAGACCGAAGACGGTACATATATCGTCGAATCGGATCAGTTAGTCTCTGAAGGACAGCCGCTTGCCAATGCGACGGCCTCTATTGTACCGATGGACGGAAAGCAGGGAGCCAGCGAGTATGAAAGCCCAAATTACGCCGTCGTCCTCAGTGTGTTTGGCATTTTGGTAACCGTTTTGACAATGAGCTGGTTTACGCGGGCTTAATGGTTTATCTTTATAGTATCGTCCTATTTGGGAAGACCGTCTTCGGACGGTCTTTTGCAGCTTGTTTTGATATAAAGCTTGTACATAAGAAATGCCACCCTATAGATGAGGTGAACAAAAATGACGAAACAGTGGCTGTATGTGATCGACGAAGCGATCAAGCGGATTGAGAACGATGAAGTGGAGCTAGGGCTGCAAGCGCTCCAAAAGGTTCAGGAGCATGGCAAGGATTTGCCGGAAGTGATGCTGTATCTGGCGGAGGTGTGGTATCGATTGGGCCATCTGGATGAAGCGGCGGAATTGCTTGCAGAGGTCATGAAGGCAAATCCTGAGCTTGATCCGCCGCTGCGACGGGAGTGCCAGCTGCTCCTGGCGGAAATTGCGCTGGATGGGAACGATTTTGAAGCGGCGCAGCACATCTTGTACGAATTGAAGGAGTCCGGCTATGAGAACCTGCGGCTGGACCTATTGCTGACTGATCTGTACGCCATGCAAGGGCTGGATGAGGTCGCCATCAAGTACCTGGAACAGGCGCGCCAGAAGGAACCTGACAACAAGGAAATTCTCACGGCGCTTGGGAACATGTACTTCCAGATCGGCAAAGATGATGAAGCGATGAAAGCGCTGGAACAGGCCGGGGAGCAAAGTGTGGAGCTGCTCCTCTCGAAGTCCCGCGTTCTGGCTCAGAATGGAGACTTTGAGCAGGCTTATCATCTGTACCAGCATGCTCTCGAACAGGAGCAAAGCGCAGAGATTCTGTACGGCTGTGCCCTGATGGCTTTTCATACGGGCAATGTCGAAGAGGCAGCTGATTATGTGGGAAGATTGCTCGCGCTGGATGAAGAGTACGTCGCCGGGTATCCGTTGGCGGCTGACATTTTCCTCTCCATGGGGAAAACGGAAAAATCGATCGAAGCGCTTGAGCAATACGTGGAGCTGTCGGGCTTCGATCTCGATCAAATCCGCAGGCTGGTCGCCCTGTTGACGCAATCCGGACGCTATGAGGACGCAAAAGAATACCAGAAGCTGCTCGATGCTTGGAATGTAGACGAAGAGTAAATGCGGGCAAATTGCTTGTTTCCTAGGGAAGTCACTATTGTGGCTTCCTGTTTATTTTGCCGGAAATTGGACAAGAATGGTGGGTAACAAAAGCCTTCGTTAAGGAAGGGATGCCCAGATGAACTTGGCAGAGATTTTAGTCTACACCGACATCCGGCAGCTCAATCAGATGGCCGACCATTACGGCTGTGAATGCAATCCTCACTCAAAAAACGAATTGATCACTACGTTGCTGGCCAACTTGCGCCATAAGCAGACAATCTCCCGCGAGATCGAACAGTTGTCGCCGGAAGAGACGCATTTTTTTCTGCTCCTGTTCTTGGACAAGCGCACGGAGATGTCTCTGGAGGACCTTCTCGCAAAGGCCGGCGTAGCTTTGGATGCGAAGAAGGAAGGCAAGCAGGAGGAGGCCCGCAAATACGTAGCGAAAGCGATGAAGCGCGGCTGGATTTTTCCGGCAAAAAGCAGGACGATCGGACAGTACCAGGTGCCGCTGGACATCAGAGAGCCGCTTCTTCACACTTGGCTGCAAAAATGGCAGAAGGACGAAAATGCATTCGTTTTGGAGCCGGATGCGTATCGGGATGAAGGCACGGCCCTTGTTGACGATATCATGCAATTTTTGCGATTTCTTCAGCGGGAGCCCGTCCCATTGACTGCAGAAGGCGGGATGTACAAACGGTATCAGCAGCAGGTGCTTCAATTTTTGCAGGTGAAGGAGGAGCCGCTCACGCCGGAGCGCTGGCGCTTTGGCTACGGTCTGCATTTTGATCTGTATCCGGACAGGTTTTCTCTCATCTACGATTTTTGCTACTACCAGAGGTGGATCGAAGAGGTTCCGGGTCAGGTATCACTCACGGAAGCGGGCAATGAACAATTGCAGAAACCGTATAGTGACGCATTGTATCACGAAGTCATCCGCTTCTGGATGAGGCTGTACAAGCGTGCCATACCGAATCTGCCCATGCTCGTCCAACTGATACCGATGATGGCAGCAAGCGGCTGGGTCACCCAGACGGCTCTTGCGAGAAGTCTTCTTCCCTGGATTCGCGCTTTTTACTATGATGATCCGAACAATATTCTGGTGAATCGGATTTTAAAAATGATGGTCCACCTTGGCTTGATTCGCGTCGGCCAGTCGGGTGAAGAGTGGATTTACTCCGGGACGTACGCCAGCCAATCTTGGCTTCGCAAATACAATGGATTCACAGAATCTACCATTTTATTGAAGTGAGGGATGTGCATGGAGTGGCCAAATTTTTATTCGAATACATATGGAACGAACAATCAGCAAGTATCCGGTTTGCTTTCCGAAATGCTGATCGACGAGCAAGTGCGGCTGTACCGGAAGAGAACGCTGTACCAGGAAATTGACGAAGCTTTAGCGGAAAAGGACAAGGAGCGCTTCCTCGTCTTGACGAACGAGCTGCGTGAAATCATGGCTTACGAAGCCACGTAGTTTGGGAAAGGACAATTGCTAGAGCTGCGGATTTCGTGATACGCTAGTCTCCAGAAAAAAACAGGAAAGAGGAGACGGCATATGCAATGGAACATACAGGAAATGGAAAAGTGGGAGGAGTTGCAGCCCTTCGTGGATACTGCGCTGCTCCCTCTTTATTTGTACCGTCCGGACACAAAGCTCGTGGATCATGTGATGAGAACGAGTTATCTGTTAAATGTGGCAGCCTCGATTGAGCAGAAGTTGAAGGGGAGAGTGCTTCTGTTTCCACTCTGCTACCAATTTGGGCACGAACCGATCCCGCAGCAGTTTCCCGAGGGCTTTCAGCATTGCATCCTGCTTCAGTTCAGCGGAGATGATATCAAGCTGCTCGGTCAAGAAGCGCGCAGGCTGACAGTTGGCGATGAGGACCTCGATTCCCCCCTCCGGTTCGAGGTTACGGTCGACATTTTGACTCAGGAAGTCATCCGCATGTGGCAGGAGAAATAGAGGCATTAATGCTTGATATTTTTGGAGACACTAGGAAAATCAGAGAAGCAATATGCCATATTTGACAAAATGGTAACAATCTCTTCTACTTGCGCGATTGCCATGCGGCATGTCTATTGGACATTCTTGACATCTTTTTAGGCGTTAGCTATGATTGGGATTGACCTAGTGTATATGTATTGAAAACGCCATCGTTGTGCGATTCTACAGGATAAGGAGGGAAAAAGAGATGGGCGATAACAGAGAAATTTCCAGGCGAACATTTCTAAACTACGCACTTATGGGAACTGGCGGGTTCCTTGCTGCGGGTATGATCACACCTATGATCCGTTTTGCGGTCGACCCCTTGCTCAAGGGCCATGCGGGTGGAGATACAGTAGCTGTTGGTAGTGTCGATGATTTTGGTCCAGAGCCAAAGCTTGTGGAATTTAAGGTACATACCAAGGACGGTTGGTATGAATCCGAATCGACCTTGTCTGCATGGGTAACCAAGAATGAGAAGGGTGAGATTCTCGCTCTGTCCCCAATCTGTAAGCACTTGGGTTGCACGGTCAACTGGAATACCGACCCGAATCATCCAAACGAGTATTTCTGCCCGTGCCACCTTGGACGCTATGACATTGAAGGGGCACACATTCTGGGTACACCGCCGACAGCATCCCTCGATGAATACGAGACGGAAGTAAAAGACGGCAAGCTCTATCTGGGCAAACTGAAACCAAATCCACGTCCGGGGGTGAGTGGCTAACATGTTGCAAAAAATGTATGACTGGGTCGATGAACGCTTAAACATTACTCCGATGTGGCGGGATTTGGCCGACCATGAAGTACCGGAGCACGTAAACCCTGCTCACCATTTCTCTGCATTTGTTTACTGCTTTGGTGGCCTTACGTTCTTTATTACAGTCATTCAAATTCTGTCTGGTATGTTCTTGACCATGTACTATGTACCAGATATTATCAACGCGTACGAATCGGTAAAATACCTGCAGAACGAAGTAGCCTTTGGCGTAATCGTTCGCGGTATGCACCACTGGGGAGCCAGCTTGGTTATCGTAATGATGTTCCTACATACATTGCGCGTATTCTTTACCGGTTCCTACAAGCGTCCACGCGAACTGAACTGGGTAGTGGGCGTTCTGATCTTTTTCGTAATGCTCGGCCTCGGTTTCACCGGTTACCTGCTTCCTTGGGATAACACTGCGTACTTCGCAACAAAGGTAGGTCTGGAGATCGCAAACTCTGTTCCCCTGATCGGACCTTATTTGAAGACGCTGCTGACCGGTGGGGACATCGTAGGGGCGACGACGCTTTCTCGCTTCTTCGCGATTCACGTGTTCTTCCTCCCAGGCGCACTGCTTGGACTGTTGGGAGCTCACTTCGTTATGATTCGGGTGCAAGGTATTTCGGGCCCACTATAAGTTTTCGATACTAAGGAGGTATTAGCATGGCAAAACAGGACAAAGATGCTACCTTCGTCGGAGACTCCCGAATATCGGCGAAGCGCATCCCGAATATTGCCCCATCTTATTCGGATTTTCCGGGAAAATCCGAGCCGTTTTGGCCGAACTTCCTGCTGAAAGAATGGATGGTCGCAGCTGTTTGTTTGGTCGGTTTCCTGGTGTTAACGGTTTCACACCCATCGCCTTTGACCGATCTGGCAAACCCGAACGACACTTCGTTCATCCCGCTGCCTGACTGGTACTTCTTGTTCCTGTACCAATTGCTCAAGTATCCTTGGGCTGCAGGGGACTGGGTCGTCCTCGGAACAGTTGTCATCCCAGGTATTGCGTTCGGTGCTTTGATGCTGGCACCTTGGCTGGACACTGGTAAAGACCGCCGTCCGTCTCGTCGTCCTGTTGCGACAGGCCTGATGCTGACAGCGTTGGTTGGTATCTTTTACCTGACTTGGGCAGCTGACCATGAGCACTCTCTGAACCATGCCTCCAGCAAGGGCGGAAGCGGCGGACACGGCGGTGGCTCCGGCGCTGCTGCTCCTGCAGCACCAGCCGACCCAAGCTTCAAGCCAGATCCTCTCTGGACAGCACAAACGGGTTGCATGGGTTGCCACGGCAAAAACATGGAAGGCGCACTCGGACCGAATCTGCAAAAGATCGGTAGCCAGCTCGACGCTGCACAGATTGCAGAAGTCATCAAGAACGGTAAAGGACAGATGCCTGGCGGCCTGATTCAGGACGAGGCAGAGATCCAAAAACTTGCAGAGTACCTGGCATCCTTGAAATAAGCCTATAAAGAAAAAGCTGACTGTCGTTCGGTCAGCTTTTTCTTTAGCGGCGAACATAGCGGGAGACGATTTTCATGAGCTTGTTATGGGAGTGGTTTTGGCAGTCATTAGGGAAAAGGTGGTTTCTCTGGACCCTGTTTGTCGTAAACTTGCTAGGAACCATTTATGGATTCATCTGGTACGGCAATCAATTAGCTGACACACCGGCGTATCTTCGCTTGTTCGTCCCGGACAGCCCGACAGGCAGTGGTTTGTTTACCCTGGTGTTGCTAACGTATTTGCTCGGACGCCACATTCCTGTTTTGGAAGCCCTCGCTGGCATTACTAATTTTAAATACGGCATATGGGCGGTAGCGATTATCATTGCCGGCTGGATGATGGGGAATCCCATTCGCGGAACCGATATTATGCTGTTGGTTTCTCATACTGGAATGGCCGCCGAGTCCGTGTTGTATGCTCGTTTTTATAAATTGAGCTGGCTTCCTGTAGGAATTGCTGCACTATGGACATTGAACAATGATTTCCTCGATTATGTGATGGATATTCATCCGTGGCTGCCTGCCGTGCTCGATCCCTATACGGGTATCATCGGTTTTTGTACAGTGCTTCTCAGTATCGTTTCGATCTCGATTATTTGGTTTGCCAATATGCGATTCGGCAGAAACAAGGTCTAAACATGTCCTCCTTTCCATAGGTTGTACTAAGGGAAGGAGGGTTTTTGTGTGAAGAAGAACATCCGGTTCCTGCTGTTCTTCCTGGTGATCGGCTTGCTCTTATCGTGGCCGATTCATTCATTACTGACGAACCTTGAGCGGCCGGCGGAGGAAAAGCAGCTTGCCGCATTGGATGACATAGCTCATCAGATGTTGGACGCAGCACGAAAAGGGGACCTGGAGTCGGCCCGGCAGCGGGTCCGGATGCTGGCAGAGCAGTTCCCTCATCTGCAGCTGCCGGAAACGCTGAGAATCGAAAGCTTGAATGCGGTCACGCAATCAATTCTTGCTGCCAGGAACGGCTTGAACAACACGGCGCTCGATGAGCAGCAACTGCTGGAGCATGCTACTCGTGTACGAGTCGTTATCGACGCGCTGACACATGATCATCAGCCGATGTGGAGGGGCTATTACACGTCCGTTTCTGCACAGCTGCAGGATTTGTTGGAATCTGCGGTCAAGCGTGATTACGCTCATTTTCGCGAACAATTCGAAGAAAACTCTCGGTTGTATCACGTGATCAGACCAGCGATGACGATCCATCTTCCCGAACAACAGCTAAAGAAAATCGATTCGGCATATGACGCCATCTCCAAGGAAATGAGGAACAGCAAAATCGAATGGAATCAAATCCGGAGCGCTCTGCGGGAACTGCAAACCAGCATGCAGGAAGCTTTTATCGGCGAAGACAAGAGCACGATTGCCTACCTGATCAGCAGCGAATCGCCTTTTGGATTGATTTTCAGCATCGTAGCGGCTGTTTTGATGACCTTGGCCTACGTAGCGTGGAAAAAGTATCAGGGACAGTTCCGGACGGTATCGTAGCAGCGTGGAGGAGATAGATGCTGAAGCTAACCGCCTTATGCCTGCCCTCTTTTTCTTCTTATTAGGCTTTTATACTTTCCCGAAAAAAACACCTCGAGATGAAAAAATCCCGAGGTGTTTTCCCGTTGATTGGCTTAAATCGTTAACTCCGTATAGGCTGCTTGTTTTCGTCCAATGTAAAGCCTTCGCCAAGCACCTCATGAACATCATTGACGATCACAAACGCGTGAGGATCGATGCCCTGTACGATGCTTTTGTAGCGCATTACCTCATTTCGGCTAACGACGACATAGACGACTTGCTTTTCTGCGCCGGAGAATGCCCCTTTTCCCGCCAAAAGTGTTACGCCGCGGCCAAGGTCAAGAATTTGTTTGGCAATGTCGTCTGCGTGATCGGAAATGATGGTGAGCGCTTTTCCGGCATACGCTCCATCCTGAAAAAAGTCGATCACTCGCGCAGCGATAAATACCGCCACCAGCGTGTACATCGCGCTTTCCACATTCAAATAGACAAGGGATGCTCCGATGACGAGAATATCTCCGAAAAAGAGTGTACGTCCCATGCTAATTCCCATGTATTTTTGCAGCAATCGGGCAATGATGTCGACTCCACCCGTCGTTCCGTCGTATCGGAAAATGATCCCCAGTCCGACACCTACAGCAACCCCGGCAAACAGGGAGGCGAGCAGGCGGTCCTGCATCGGCATCGGGTAGACACCTTCAAACAAGGAGAGAAAAACGGATAACGAGACAGTTCCCAAAATGGTATAGATGAAAGCAGTCCGCCCCAAAACCTTCCAGCCGAGGATGAACAGGGGAATGTTCAGCAAGAAAAACACAATACCTTGGTCGACGCTCGGGAAAAGCAGCTTGATCAAGATACTGATCCCTGTGATTCCGCCTTCTGCCAGGTTATTGGGAATATTAAAGGCGTTAATGCCAAACCCCATGATGGCAGAACCAATGATGATGGCAATAATGCTTGTCAACCGAATTTTCATAAAGTCCTCCTTAAACTGGCGAAACTGCCTCGAATAAGCTTCCATGCGCAGCCAGATCCCGTGCCCTTCGGGTGCCTCCTTAAACTGGCGAAACTGCCTCGAATAAGCATCCATGCGCAGCCAGATCCCGTGCCCTTCGGGTGCCTCCTTCATACTGGCGAAACTTTGTTTATCATACCTAGTTGCTTTGATGTATACGACAGCCATTATAATTGAAGGCTGATGGAAATGTCCATATGCTGCCAGTCGCAGCGTATTGAGATTTGGCAAACGGCCCTGTTTCGGTTACGATAAAGGCAATGGCAAATCAAGGCTGCAAAAGGAGTGACCCGATGACTCAGCGCAAAACCCTGGAGGAAATCCAGCAAGAAGTAGATCAATACATATCACAGTTTAAAGAAGGTTATTTTTCCCCCTTGGCAATGATGGCCCGAATGACAGAAGAAGTGGGCGAGCTGGCAAGGGAGATCAATCATTTTTACGGCGAAAAGCCAAAGAAAAAGGATGAGGGCGAAAAAACGGTCGAAGAGGAGCTGGGTGATGTTTTCTTTATTGTGCTCTGTTTTGCCAATTCGCTCGGCATCGACCTGCAAGAGGCATTTGACCGTATCATGCATAAGTTCAACACACGGGATAAAGACCGGTGGACAAGAATAGAGGAGACGGAAGAATGATGGAAAAACAGATTCGTATCGCGGTTGCAGGAGCGCAAGGCCGAATGGGACAAGAAGTCGTCAAAATGCTTGGCGAGGATCAGGAGCTGGTCTATACTGGAGCATTGGACACGAGGGTGAGTGATGAAGAAATTGAGCGGCAGCTGGCAGAGATGAAGCCGGATGTGCTGGTTGACTTCACGACTCCGCATACGGTTTATCGGCATATGGAGCTGTGCTTGCGTCACAATGTAAGACCGGTTGTCGGGACGACCGGGCTTACTCCGGAGCAATTGGAAGACTTGACGGCCCGCTATAAAGAAGCGGGGCTTGGAGCCATTATTGCCCCGAACTTTGCGATCGGGGCCATTTTGTGCATGAAATTCGCGGCGATGGCAGCAAAATACATGCCGCATGTGGAAATTATCGAGCTTCACCACGATAAAAAGCTGGATGCACCAAGCGGAACCGCATTGAAAACAGCAGAAATGATCGCTGCTGTCCGGGAGAACATGAAGCAAGGGCATCCGGAAGAGAAAGAAACAATCGCTGGAGCCAGGGGCGCTGACTACGATGGTTTTCGCATCCACAGCGTTCGTTTGCCGGGGATGGTGGCTCATCAGGAAGTGCTGTTTGGAGCGACTGGTCAGACTCTTTCGATTCGGCACGATTCGATCAACCGCGAATCGTTCATGCCTGGCGTGAACATGGCCATTAAAGCCGTGATGAACCTCAATCAATTGGTCTATGGACTGGAGCATTTGATCGACTAGGTTGCATTTTTAAACGATCGTTTAATTCCTACTGACAGCAAGGGAGAGGTCTGATTGAAAATCGCATTGATTGCCCATGACCGGATGAAAGAAGAGATTGTAAACCTATCCATGGCGTACGAAGGCATTTTATCTGAACACGAGCTGTATGCAACCGGTACGACAGGTCTTCGGATCATGGAGGCGACCTCCTTGACCCTGACTCGTTTCCTTTCCGGACCGCTTGGTGGTGACCAACAGATTGGGGCCATGATCGCACGGAATGAAATGGATCTGATCATCTTCCTGCGCGACCCGCTGACGGCTCAGCCTCATGAGCCGGATATTATCGCTTTGCTGAGACTTTGCGACGTGCACAAAATCCCGTTTGCCACCAATCTGGGAACGGCTGAGGTCTTATTGAAAGCTCTGGAACGCGGTGAGCTTAGCTGGCGGGAAATTGTTCACAAGGAGTGAAACGCATGGATCGTGTAGATATCCTGGCAATCGGAGCGCATCCCGATGACGTGGAAATAGGCGCCGCAGGAACCTTGCTGCTCGCCACAAAACGAGGAGAGCGTGTCGGAATCCTGGACTTGACCTATGCAGAGCTCTCTTCCAATGGGACCGTAGAGCGCAGGCAGCAGGAAGCAGCGGCGGCAGACCGGGCTTTAGGGGGAATTACAAGGTACAATTTCGGGTTGCCTGACCGCGGCCTGGAAGCTGTAAAGGAAGAGGCTATCAGCCGGACGGTCGATTTGATTCGGCAGATCAAACCGCGCGTTGTGCTCGCTCCTTATTGGCAAGACCGGCATCCCGATCACGAAAGCGTGAGCAGAATCGTCCGCGAAGCCGTGTTTTCCGCGGGAATCCGCAAGTACCCGGCTGGCCTGTCGCTTCCTGCTTATCGTCCGGAAAAACTGTTGTACTACTTTATCAATACGACCGTGACACCAAATGTCGTTGTAGACATTACATCTGTCTACAAAGAAAAAATGGATGTGCTGCGCTGTTACCGGAGCCAATTTGAACGTGAAGAGGGGACAGTCGCTACCCCGTTGAATAACGGCTATCTGGAATCAGTGGAATACCGGGAGCGGTTATTCGGACAGCAGTCTGGTGTTATGTATGCCGAAGGGTTTGTCAGCGCCACACCCTATGTGCTGGATCGTTTGTAAACAGAGGTGAAATCAAGAATGAACATCGGAATTACCTGCTATCCGTCACTGGGAGGTTCTGGCGTTGTGGCGACAGAGCTGGGGAAGCTTCTTGCCGAACGCGGGCATCAGGTGCATTTCATTACATCAAGCATGCCGTTTCGCCTCGGGAAGTTTCACCCCAACATTTTTTATCACGAGGTAGAGGTCAGTCATTACGACGTCTTCAAATATCCGCCCTATGATCTGACGCTGGCGAACCGCATGGCACAAGTGGCAAAGAACGAGAAGCTGGACGTTCTGCATGTTCACTACGCCGTACCGCATGCTCTCTGTGCCTATCTGGCCAAACAGATGGTGGGCGAGCAGCTTAAAATCGTCACGACTTTGCACGGGACCGATATCACGGTGCTCGGTTACGATTCGAGCTTGAGCAGCCTGATCCGCTTTGGGATCGAACAAAGCGACATGGTCACGGCGGTATCCCATGATTTGATACGCCAGACAAAAGAATTGCTTCACGTGGAGAAAGACATTGTCCCTGTGTATAACTTCGTCGACAAGCGCCGGTACTACCCCAAGGAAGTAAGCGAAATCAAGCGGGTATTTGCCCCGAACGGCGAGAAAATTATCATGCATATTTCCAACTTCCGACCGGTCAAGCGTTCACAGGACGTGATTGAAGTCTTCGCAAGGGTCCGGGATCAGATGCCGGCAAAGCTGCTGTTGATCGGAGAAGGGCCTGATCTGAGCATGGTACGCCAGAAAATCGTTGAAAAAGGCCTGGAGGGAGACGTTCATTTCCTCGGGAAGCAGGAGGATGTTGCCGAAGTCATCTCGATGGCGGATGTGATGCTGCTTCCTTCCGAAAAAGAGAGCTTTGGACTCGTAGCCTTGGAAGCGATGGCATGTGGCGTACCTGTGGTCGCTACACTGGCTGGCGGCTTGCCGGAAGTCGTGTTGGACGGCGTGTGCGGGTTTCTCCGCCCAATCGGAGATGTGGCTGGAATGGCTGAACAGACGCTGCGTTTACTGCAGGATGAAGAATTGTACGCCCGCTTTTCCCGGAGCAGCATCGAGCGCTCATGTGAAACATTTTGTCACGACAAGATCGCTTCGGAGTACGAGTCGCTCTATCTGCAATTAATCAATCAATCTTGATTTATGGACGGAACGGACCGGACTGCTTTTTGCAAGCTGAAACAGCTTCGAAATCATAATAAATAAACCCATGAGAAATTTCATCAACTACGCCTCCTACTAACCAGGGCGGACGAAAACGGAGTGTAACGTGTGGGAAAGAAACAGGCAGAAATCATTTTGAAAATACTGGAGGAAAACGGGTACGAGGCTTATTTCGTCGGCGGTTGCGTCCGTGACTGGCTGCTGAATAGACCTGTGCATGATATAGACATATGTACCAATGCCCATCCAGGCGACGTGATGCGCTTGTTCCCCGACCATGTGCCGACAGGACTCAAGCATGGGACTGTTTCTGTCAAGCTGGACGGCTCGCTCTATGAAGTGACGACCTATCGCACTGAAGGAAGGTATGAAGATTTTCGCAGGCCGAGCGAAGTCAGTTTTGTCTCGGAGCTGCGAATCGATTTGGAGCGAAGGGACTTTACGATGAATGCCATTGCCATGGATCGGAATGGCTGTTTGAAAGACCCCCTTCAGGGCAAGGCTGATCTGGAAAACGGTCTGATTCGCGCGGTAGGCATACCGGTTCAACGCTTTCGAGAGGATGCGCTTCGTATTTTGCGGGCTGTTCGCTTTGCCGCACAATTACACTTTCAGATCGAGCCCGCAACTCTTGCAGCCATGAGCGAAACCTCTTTTCTGCTGTCCCATATCGCGATGGAGCGAGTTCGTGATGAACTGCATAAAATCATGGACAGTCCAGCGCCGGAGGTAGGGGCAAGGCTTTTGGCGGAGACGGCAGCACTGCACACATCACCTTTGCTGCAGCGCCTTTTCTCGGTGAGACAGGAGTATGTCTCGCGATTGCCTTTCCTTGCGAACCTTCCGCAAAAATGGGCATTGCTGATGTATGCGGCCGGGCTTGACCCCGATCAGGCAAGAGGCGTTTGCCATGAGCTGAAGCTGTCAAAACGGGAGACAGAAGCGGTCTGTTCCTTTGTCCAGCATATTACGCAATTGAAGCCGAAATGGGATGAACCAACTGTGATCGACTGGAGGCCCCTGCTCTTGCAAACGGGTTTGCCGTTCTGTCTGGAGCTGTCGAATCTTCTTGAGGCCGTATGGAAAAACATGCCGGCTCTTGATTTGAAAAAATCATTGGAAGATACCTGCGAAAAAATGCCTGTCAAATCGGTGCAGGAATTGGCCTTGAACGGAAAGCAACTGTATACGTTGCTGGACAAAAAGCCCGGCCAATGGGTACAGCACATGCTGCAGCATCTGTGGGAGCAGACGGCATTTTACGGTTTGGCGAATACGCCGGAGGCATTGCTTGAGGAAGCGAAGAAAGAGGTTGCCCGTCATGAATATTAAGCAAGAGATTATCAAGGCATTTCATGAAAAACCCGGGGAGTTCATCTCCGGGGAGGAGCTGAGTCAGACCTGTGGATGCTCGCGTACAGCGATCTGGAAGCATATCGAGGAGCTGCGCAAGGACGGGTATGAGTTTGAGGCTCTGCGGAAATCAGGCTATCGCTTGATCGCTGCACCCGACCGCCTTTCAGCGGAGGAGATCAGAGCCGGACTCAGCACCTATCGGATCGGCCAGCAGGTTCTGGCGTATGACACCGTTCTCTCGACGCAGCCATTGGCGCACGAGGCTGCCGCCAAAGGTGCGCCTGAGGGAACACTAGTGATCGCGGAGCAGCAAACGGGCGGAAAGGGACGACTTGGCCGCCCCTGGCATTCTCCGAGGGGGACCGGCATCTGGATGAGTCTGATCATCAGACCCGAAATTCCGCTGCCCAAAACTCCGCAAATGACGCTGTTGACCGCGGTAGCGTTGGCCAAGACGATGTGGGAAGCAACCGGCGTTGACATCAAAATAAAGTGGCCCAATGATCTTTTTATCGGCGACAAGAAGGTCAGCGGAGTTTTGACGGAATTGAATGCAGAGTCGGACCGCGTCAACTACCTGGTGATCGGAATGGGGATCAACGCCAATCTCGAGCAAAAGGACGTCCCGCCGGAGCTGTCCTCGATCGCGACTTCCCTTCGCATCGAATCGGGCAAGCCGATCAAGCGGGTCGCTTTCATCCAGCGCTTTTGCGAGAATTTTGAGCGGGAATACGATCACTATTTGCGGGAGGGCTTTGAGCGGGTCAAATCGGAATGGGAGCAGCACTCCTATACGATCGGCAAATGGATTACCGTGAGCACGATTCAGTATACGCTCGAAGGAAGGGCGATTGGCCTGGACGAGGAAGGCGTGCTGATCCTGGAAGACGCTACTGGAAAGAGGCACAAGGTGTACTCGGCAGACGTCAATTATGGTGCAAATTCCTGATTCTTTTGATATACTCCATGAGTGGAGGCTGTATCGGGTTTCCGACCGGCACTCCCGTATGTGGGGTTTTTCTTTTCATTCTGTGTAATGCTATGGACAACAATCTGCTCAGAGCCTGTGTGGACCGAGACAGAAGGAATCCGGCGACATTGATGATGTTGCCAGGTATTTGCGTGGACAACCTTCTCCCTTTATCGGCGAGAAGGTTTTTTCGTTTCCGTACTGGTCTCACGGGAAAGGGCGCATGTAGAGGTGGGAGAGAGATGACAAACAACCTGGCGCCGATCACAACGTCTGATCTGCGCGCAAAAAAACATGCGGGCGAACCAATCGCCATGATTACCGCTTACGATTTTCCCTCAGCCAAGCTGGTGGAAGAGGCCGGGGCCGAAATGATCCTTGTCGGTGATTCACTCGGCATGGTCGTACTCGGATACGACTCGACGCTGCCAGTGACAATGGATGACATGCTGCACCATACCAAAGCTGTGACCAGAGCGGCCAAGAGAGCGTTCGTCGTGGCGGATTTGCCGTTTCTCAGCTATCACGGTACCGTAGAAGAAGGCGTGAAAAATGCGGGCAGGCTCTTGCAGGAAGGGTTGGCAAAGGCCGTCAAAATGGAGGGGGGCACCGAACTTGTTCCGCTCGTAAAACGTTGCGTGCAGGCGGGCATACCCGTGATGGGTCATATCGGCTTGACCCCCCAGGCTGTTCATCAATTAGGCGGCTACAAGGTCCAGGGAAGGGATCTGGAAGCGGCGCGCCGGCTGATGGACGAGGCGGAAGCATTGCAGGAGGCAGGCATTTTCTCCCTCGTGCTGGAATGTGTGCCGGAAGAGGTGGCAGCGCTTATTTCCGCCAAACTGGACATTCCGGTTATCGGCATCGGCGCTGGCAGTTCTTGCGATGGACAAGTCCTCGTTTTTCATGACCTGGTGGGGTACGCATCGCAATTGCAGCCGAAGTTCGTGAAACGGTACGCGGATGTCGGCACTTCCATCCGGGACGCAGTGCGTGATTATGTATCCGAAGTAAAGGAACGCCGTTTCCCCGCTCCGGAACATGTCTTTCATGCCAAAGAAGAAATGGTTTCGAAGCTGTACGGAGGAGGGGGATTACGGTCATGATGCAGACCATGCAGCAAGTAGTGACGATTGCCGAGCTGCGGCAGCATCTGAAAGAAGCTCGTCGTCAGGGAAAACGGGTTGGGCTCGTACCGACGATGGGTTACTTGCATGAGGGACACCTCAGTTTGGTGAATGAAGCAAAAAAACACTGTGAGATCGTCGTAATGAGCATTTTCGTCAATCCGCTGCAGTTTGGGCCAAACGAGGATTTTGACCGTTATCCTCGCGATATGGAGCGGGATTTGAAGATGGCGGCGTCTGCCGGTGTTGACTTTGTGTTCTCGCCCAGTGTAGGGGAAATGTACCCGCAGCAAGTAAAAACAAACGTCTCTGTCTCAGGCGTCTCGGAACCGCTCTGCGGCCGCTCCCGTCCCGGTCATTTTGACGGTGTGGCAACAGTCGTTTTGAAGCTGTTCCAGATCGTGCAGCCCGATTACGCCTTTTTTGGACAAAAGGATGCGCAGCAGGTTGCTGTTGTGGAGCAGATGGTACGGGATCTTTCCGTGCCTGTGACCATCATCCCTTGCCCGATTGTCCGCGAAGCAGACGGCGTGGCGATGAGCTCGCGAAATGTTTATCTCAGCGCCGAAGAACGAAAACAGGCTGCTGTCTTGTACCGCAGCCTGCAGCTAGCCGAAAAGAAAGTGGCGAGCGGAGCAGACCTCGATAGCGTCCGGGATGAGATGATCCGTACCATCGAGGCCGAGCCGCTGGCGGACATCGATTATGTAGAGCTGTTGCGATACCCTGATTTGACAAAGCCAGAAGCACCGGAAAAGGGAGACCGGGTATTGATCGCCCTGGCTGTGCGATTTGGCAAAACACGCTTGATTGACAACGTGATTGTGACAGTTTGATGCAGGAAAAGGAGGATTCCCCTTTGTTTCGTACGATGATGAAAGCAAAGATTCACCGGGCAACGGTAACGGAAGCGAATCTGAATTACGTAGGAAGTATTACGATTGACAAGGACATTCTCGATGCCTTGGACATCTTGCCGAATGAAAAAGTGCAGATTGTCAACAACAACAACGGAGCTCGTCTGGAGACGTACGTGATCGAGGGAGAACCGGGAAGCGGCGTTATTTGCCTGAATGGAGCGGCAGCCCGGTTGGTGCAGCCCGGCGATATCGTCATCATCATTTCCTATGCGCTGGTAAGCGATGAAGAAGCCCGCAGCCACAAACCGCGGGTTGCGATCATGGATGAGCACAATAAAATTGCACAGCTTCTCGCCGAGGAAGTACACGCCACCGTCTATTAATCGGGAGAATCTGCATAGAGCCCCATCCCTTGTGAAACAATGAGACTACACACGCCTCACAGGGGGTGGCTTTTTTTTGAAGCTGGAAGAATGGTTTGATACATTGCAAACAAAAGCGGAAACAATTGAACAAAGGTGGCCGGCGGCTTCCGAGCATGAAAAGCTTCAGCTTGCTGATCAGTTGTTTCAGCTTCGCCAGGTAAGCGACAGAGTCGTCGATCTGTGGCTGCAGTTTGAAGAGAAGCTGTCTGCTGCAATTCGGCAGATTAAAAAGATGGAAGGCCAGGATGATGAGCAGGAAGAAGCTTTTGGCGAGCCTCTTGCTGGACAATCGTATACATCACAGGACAAGCCGAAGACCGAGGGGAAACAGCCAAAAGCAGATCAAAACGCTTCCACATCTGCGTGGAAGGATTTGCAATCCGCTTTGACAGACGGCGCGACTACGGCCGAAGAGCAGTCCTTGGCACAAGCAGCTTCCCAGCAAAAGCAGGGTCACCTCGAGTTGCATCGGGAATATGAGCATATGTTTCGGAAAGGAGAGGGCTTTTACCACCTCCGGATGTACCAGGATGCCAAACGCTGTTTTGCCGAGCTGGTAGACCAGTCTCCGGACTGGGAAAGCGGGCGGTTGTATTACGGGTACAGTCTCTTGTTTTGCGGTGAAAAGGAAACGGCGCTGCGGGAATTTCGCCTCCTTAGCAGATCGGCCAGCTCCCCTGCGGTCACGGCGATCAGCTATAATGCCATCGGATGCATCCTGGCCGAAGAACGGCAGTGGCTGGAAGCTGCCCAAGCGTTCAAGGAAGCCGTTTCGATCAAGCCCGATCACCGGGATGCCTGGTTTAACTTGGCGCTGTGCTATCTGGAAGACGGATACATCCACGAGGCCATGGAGACGATCGAGAAGGTGCTCGATGAAGGAGAACAGGATTGGGAAGCGCAGATGCTTTGGCTGCGGGCAGCCCGTCTGCTGCAAATGAGCGACCCGGCAGCGGAGCTGGCGCCGCCTGGCGGACTTAGGCTGCCCAACCGCAATCTTGACAGCGCGACGCTGCAGGAGATGGCCTCCCTCTATGAATCGTTGGGGAATTACCACCGGGCACAGATCTGCTATCACTTCCTGACCGAGCGTTATCCGCAAGACGGCCATGCTTGGCATGGGCTGGCCTGGAACACGTGGCTCATCGCCGGAACGCGCCGCGCTTTGACATTGATGAAAAAGGCGATCGCCCTGGCCCCCGATCAGCTCGACTTTACCTTTAGCTATGGCTGGATGCTGTTATTTGACGGCAAAATCGAAGAGGCATTGGCAGCCTTCCGGTTCATTTTGCTGAAGCAGCGGGATCATCGCCTTGCCCAATCGGGAATGATCACGGCCTATGAATGGATGGGGGATATTTTGGCGGCCAAACAACTGGCAAAGCCGTTTACCGAAGACCAGGATCCATACGTCCGATCACTCGGATACTACCACCTGGGGCGGATCGCCTTGGCAGAGGAAAACTGGCGACTGGCCGAACAATATTTCCGCCGGGTATTGCCGCACAGCGATCACTTCAGGGAAATACCGTTTTATCTGCAAATGTGCGCAGGCAAGCTGGGGGAACACGTAGCCGAGAGCGAACTTTTGCATCCTTGATCAGGGAGCAGGAAATTTCCCGGTCTTTGCCGAAGTGTTAGGGAAGCGGACACGATACGGGCCGCGCAAGTACGAGGTGACCATAGCTTGAATCGTTTCATCGTAGTAGACTTCGAAACCACGGGGAGCCATCCCAGACAGGGAGACAGCATCATTCAGATCGGTGCCGTTACGATTGACGACGGACATATTACCGAGTCATTTTCCACCCTGATCAATCCGGGACAGGCGATTCCCCCTTTTATTAAGCAATTGACTGGCATTACCGACGAGATGGTAGCGGATGCGCCAACAATGGAGGAGGTCCTGCCGCGATTCCTTCGCATGCTGGAAGGACGGGCATTCGTCGCGCATAATGCCAGCTTCGATCTTCAGTTTTTGCAAGAAGCCCTGCTGAGCCAGGGCTATTATACGTTTGACGGATATGTACTGGACACGGTCGAGCTCTCTCGTTTCCTGTTGCCGATGCAAGGCAGCTATCGGTTGGGAGAATTGGCTGATGACCTGCACATTGAACATGATCGTCCGCACCAGGCGGACAGTGACGCTTTGGCTACGGCCCAGCTGTTTTTGCATCTGCTGGACATTATAAATGAGCTGCCTCTGGTGACCATCCAACGCCTGCAGATGCTGGTCTCTTCTTTTCGTTCCGATATTTCGGAGCTCTTGCGGTTCTTTGAGATGAAAAAATGGGGATCGATGGACCAGTTGGATACGCTCGGGCGGGACGCTGACGGGATGTCAGACCCGGACGATTCCGAAAAATGGGATGTGTACAGGCAGCTTGCTCTGCGCAAAAAGCCGGAACGCCTCAAAGCTTCTCTGAAAAGGGAAGAAAGCCCAGGCTTGCCGGCCACTTCTTCGTTTGAGGACATGATCGAACAGATGATTGGGGAAGAAGCCGCATTTTCCCGCAACCTTGCGGGGTACCAGCGGAGGGAGGCCCAAGAATCGATGATGCGGGCCATTTTTGACTCGATGGAGAAGGGATCTCACTTGCTAGTGGAAGCGGGGACCGGCACCGGCAAATCTCTCGCGTATTTGCTGCCGGCCATCCTCTGGTCGAAGCAGCGGCGCGAGCCTGTCGTCATCAGTACGAATACGATTCAGCTCCAGGAGCAGCTGTTTCACAAAGAAATCCCCGCGCTGCAGCAGTCGCTCCCGTTCTCCTTCCGGGCTTCCACGCTCAAGGGGAGAGGGAACTACCTCTGTCTGCGAAAATTTGAACAGAGTCTGGAAGAGTCCATGGAAGGCAGCAGCCAGGAGCTCCGGCTGGTGAAAGGCCAAATGGTGACCTGGCTGACCCAGACCGAGACCGGGGATGTCGAAGAATTAAGCATGCCGTCAACCGGCCAGTTGTACTGGCAGCAGGTGAAAAGCGATACGGATTCATGTCTTCACCGGAATTGTCCATGGTTTAGCCGCTGCTATTACTTTCAGGCGCGGGAAAGAGCCGCCGAAGCAGATGTTCTCATCGTCAATCACGCATTGCTCGTCAGCGATCTGCAGGCTGAGAAAAGAATCCTGCCTGCTCATGACATCACGATCATTGACGAGGCCCATCATTTGGAGAGTGTGGCAACCCACCATCTGGGCAAGCAATTTTCGACGGCCCAGCTCTTGTTTTTGCTGGAGCGAGCCAATCCGGAGGAGGGCAGCTATCTCCACCGTTTTGCCGAGCAGCTCTTGGCTTGGCCAGGAAATGAGAAGGCAGCGGCTGTCAATTCGGTGCGGGCAAGCATGAATGAGCATTTTCTCCGGCTCAAGGAAAAGGCCCAGCAACTGACGCAGTTGTTGTATCAGTGGGCGGCAGACCGAGGAGAAGAGACCTCCGATACCGGAAGAGATACGGTCCGTTACCAGACGCTGTCTTTTTCCGGCAAGCACGAGCGAATCCGAAAAACGGCCCGGCGGGTAATCGAATCGATGTCGATCTACGCGTCTGACCTGGAATCGCTTTTGTCTTCCATGCCATCCGGCGAAAAGCCGTCTTTTGAACTGCAAAGTCTTCATACCGATGCTGCAGGCTTGCTGAAGGAGTGGCAAGAAGGGATGGAAATGGTTCACTTCTTTCTCCTGGAGCCGGATGATGAGTATGTGTGCTGGATGGAAATCGAGTCTCGCACCCCGAAAAAGCAAGTGTACTTTCATGCTGCGCCGCTGCAAGTGGCAACACGCTTGGCGGAACCGCTTTTTGACGAGCGCAGAAGCGTGATTCTCACCTCGGCGACGCTGACAGTCAAAGACAGCTTTTCATATATTCTGGAAAGGATGGGGCTCGACCGGCTGCCAGAGGAGCGCGTCCGAACACTCCAGCTGCCGTCTCCGTTCTGTTATGAAAAGCAAGGGCTCCTGCTGATTCCATCCGATCTGCCTACATTGGGCAAAGAGAGCGAGCAGCAGTACCTCGAGGCCGTGATTCAGGGATGCGTGGATGCCATCAGGGCAGCAGGCGGCCGGACAATGATCCTGTTCACCTCCTATTCGATGCTGCGTGTGGTGTACCAAGGCTTGAAGGAACAACTGGACAACGAGCCTTATACACTGCTCGGACACGGAATCGACAGCAACAACCGGACAAAGCTGGTGCGCATGTTCCAGAGAGAAACAAACAGCGTTCTCCTGGGGACGAGCAGCTTCTGGGAAGGGGTAGATATCCAGGGCGAGGCATTGAGCTGTCTGGTGATTGTACGCCTTCCGTTTACTCCGCCGAACCACCCGATTTATCAGGCGAGGGCAGAGCAGGTAAAAGAGCAGGGCAAAAACGCGTTTATGTCGATCGCTTTGCCTCAGGCTGTCATCCAATTCAAACAAGGGGTCGGAAGACTGATCCGCCACCAGGACGATCGCGGTGTAGTTGTCGTGCTTGATACACGCATCGTGGAATCCCGCTACGGACGCTCGTTTCTCAAATCGCTCCCACCTTTCGATACGAGAACAGGCCCCTGGACAACCCTGCGCGAAGACATCGCTCCGTTTCTTCGGGGCATGCAATCCCTGTCTGATTCATAAAATGAATCAATAGTCTCACAGGGATATAGGTGATAAAATAAATGCTGTGGAAAGCGGGAAGAGCTTGGCTGTTGGTGTTGGCTGTCACAATGCTTTTGATACCCGGCTGCTCGATCGACAACCACTTGCAAAAGGCGGTAAAAGTAGAAGATCCGTTCGCAAGTGAAGACGAGAGTGAATTCATCGGGCTTGTCATCCACTATCTGGAGCTGCCGCACGGGGAAGCAACCTTGATTCGATTGCCGAATGGAAAAAACATGCTCGTTGATACCGGAAGCGCTGAGGATTGGCCCCGCTTGTTTGCGGCGCTGACCGAACGGAAAATTACCCGGTTGGATTACGTGGTCTTGACAAATGATTTGCCGGGGCACGCAGGGGGCTTCGCTTTTCTTGTGGAGCGGGTGCTTGTAGAGAACGTCATTTTGCCCCGTCCGATTGAGTCTTCGATTCGCAACGCGGCCCCGCTCAAAGCAGCAAAAAAGGCAGTGACTGTTACTGACGGAGAAGCAATCAGACTGGACGAAGACGTGATGCTCCAGGTCCTGCACCCGAGTGAACCGCTGTTCCTGTCTCCGCAAGACAACTCCCTTGTCTTTCAATTGCGGCATGACAAGTTGTCTTTTCTCTTCGCCAGTGCGATGAATGAAAAGGCCGAGGAGAGGCTGCTTGAGAAACACGCAGATCAATTGAAAGCAGCGGTTTTGAAGGTTGCTGCTCAAGGCAGCAATCAGGCTTCCTCGCAGCCATTTTTGAGCAAGGTGGATCCGCAAGTGGCGGTCATTTTAACCGGAAAGCCGAGAGAAAAGCTAAAGGATGGCCAGGAAGAAGTGCTGGAGCGGCTCGGCGAATCCTGGGCTGAGACCTACATTACCAGTCAGAACGGAACCATCACGATCCTCTCCAATGGAAAGGATTATCGCGTTTTGAAAAGAAAAAAGTAAGGAGGATCGACCGTACGTGGCCAAAAGTGAAAAGATTTCGGAAGCGGTTGTGCGCCGGTTGCCGATTTATCTGCGCTACCTAAGCTATCTGCAGCAAGTGGGCGTGACGACGGTGTCCTCCCAGCAGATGGGCAAAAATCTCGACGTCAACCCTGCCCAAATCAGAAAAGATCTCTCTTCCTTTGGGGATTTCGGCAAAAAGGGCATCGGCTATGACGTGAACTATTTGGTAGAAAAAATCCGTCAGATCTTAAAATTGAGCGAGGAAATTCGCGTGGCGCTGATCGGGGCCGGGCATCTGGGACACGCCATTAGCAATTACAATGCGCAGGTAGAGGATTACATGCGGATTGCGGCTATCTTTGACAATGACCCGGCCAAATGCGGAAAAGTGCTCGCGGGAATCACCATTCAGCCACTGGAAGAGCTGATTCAGACCGTGAAAGAGCAGAAAATTCGTCTTGCCATCCTAACAGTGCCAGCAGCGGCGGCCCAGTCGGTCGCCAACCTGCTGTTTGAGGCCGGGATTGAAGGGATTTTGAATTTTGCTCCCACCACGATTCGCACCGAACGCGATGTCAGGATCCACTATGCCGATGTGACATCCAGTTTGCAGAGCCTTGCTTATTACTTGACGTAAGAATGGAGTGTAACGATGAAAAAGACCATATTGACCCATGCAACGGTAATTACCGCAAATGACCAAAATGAAGTGATTCAGGACGGAGCTGTCGGATTTGAAGGAGCGGGTATTACGTACGTCGGTCCGACCCCCGATGATCTCTCCGGCTATGACGAAGTGATTGATCTGAAAGGGGATTATGTGCTGCCAGGCTTCATCAATACACACGGGCACGCAGGAATGTCGCTGCTCCGCGGTTATGCGGATGACTTGCCGCTCCAGCAGTGGCTCGAAGACAAAATGTGGCCGCTGGAGGCACAATTCACGTCCGAGCATGTGAAATGGGGCACATACATATCCCTTATCGAAATGATTCGGACCGGTACGACGACATTCGTCGATATGTATGATCATATGGATGAAGTGGCAAAAGCCGTGCAAGCGTCCGGGATGAGAGCGCGTCTCTGCCGCGGAATGATCGGCCTTTGCTCCGAGGAAGAGCGTCAGGCAAAGCTGCGGGATGCCGTTTCTTTCGCCCGTGAATGGCATAACCAGGCGGATGGACGCGTGACCGTCATGATGGCTCCACATGCTCCGTACACTTGCCCACCGGAATTTATCACACAAATTGTGGAAAAAGCGGAGGAGCTGTCTCTGCCGATCCATATCCACATGTCGGAGACGGAGTGGGAAGTTGGTCAGAATGTAAAGGATTATGGGGTTCGCCCGGTTGCTCACCTGGAAAAGCTGGGTGTCTTCAATCGTCCAACTTTGCTCGCCCACGCCGTTCACCTCACGGATGAAGAGATCGACGTCTTGGCAAACTATCACGTGAAGGTATCGCATAATGTCGTCAGCAACCTGAAGCTGGCAAGTGGAGTGGCGCCAGTACCGAAAATGCTGGCAAAAGGGATTCACGTTTCCCTCGGAACAGACAGCAGCGCGAGCAACAACAACCTCAACCTGTTTGAGGAGCTGAAGCTGGCTGCCATTTTGCACAAGGGCGTAAACAACGACCCCGTCGCAGTTCCAGCCGAGGAAGCGCTGCGCATGGCAACCCGTTATGGCGCAGAGGGCGTATTCCAGCCGGATACACTCGGAACGATCGAGACTGGGAAACAAGCGGATTTGATTGTGCTTGACAGTCATCAGGCGCATTTCCATCCGGCTCATGATCCCGTGTCCCATGTCGTGTACGCAGCAAATGGCCGCGATGTTAAGGATACGATTGTGGCCGGTTCTTTCCTGATGCGCAACAGAGAGCTTCTCACCGTCGACGAGGAGCGCGTTATTTTTGAAGCCAACCGGATGTTTCAGCAATTGAAGCGATAAGGGAAAAGGCTCCTGTCATGGGGGACAGGAGAAAGGTTGTAGGTGTAGGTAGAGGGATTTTGATTGGTCACCATGCCGACTTATTTTCGCCATACTTCCGCAAGCGAGGTATGGCGAAATTCCAGTGGGGATGAGTGAGACGATGCTCTTAGAGGTGAAGACAATGCTGCCCAGGAGACGCGATAATCCTGCAGCATAGACCCTAAGAGGTCAGGAGATGTCGTTTGGTTTGACAACTTCACGCGCTCACCTCCTCGGGGTGTATCTGTAGTATGGCCCAGGTGCCGGGTCGTATGTTTAGCAAGTTTTCCGTCCTGTTCTAAAACCTTCCCAGAATTCATACGCATAAGGAAAAAGGGACAGGGGTGAACGGACTTGTATATTAAGCCCAAACAGCTCTGGTGGCTTCCGTCATTATTTCTCGTCCTGTTTGCCTTGGGCACCTTGCTTGGAGAACTTCACAATCGTCTGGATATAAAAGAAGCGCATGTAATCTCGACGACACAGCGAGAAGAGGCAGACCGGGCGATCATTGCCAGTTTGCTGGATCAGGTAACCAAAGATACGGAGCGGCCATTCTCCGTTTTCGTAAAGGATTACGTTCTGAGCGGAAAGTACAAGGGTGAAAATTTTCAGCTGGCCGGGGAAATAGCCGGACATCGCTTTGAACTGCAAAAAGAAGCGGAACAGGTCAATGTCACGATTGACGGAGAAATTCAAGACCACCAGGCTTTGCCATACTCGCTATATACGCCCCAGCAGCATGCGGCTATCTTGAAAAGCAAGCTGGGGCGGGTTGCGCCGCTTCCGGTCGCAGATGGTTCCGGTCAGGGCTGGCAAGGCTATCGTCTCAGCGTGCCTTCTACAGAGGTGACCGATCTGTTGTCCATGTGGCTCGGACCATCTTTTCCGATCAAGGATATGACTCAGCGTCTGGCCAATCAGATTGCAGTCGAGTACCAATTATGGTACGATGGACCGACGCGTGAATTGCGGCAATTGGAGATCTATTTGCAAATGGAGACAGCTGCGGGACTCAAGCAGGATCAGCTTCGCTTTCGGTTGTAATGTAAGGGGATAAAGGAGTTTTACCGGTGTATGTAAAAATCGTTGCAGGAGTAATCGCCGTTATTCTTGTGCTCGTTCTGGGCTCGGCCTATCATCTGGGCGCAACCGTTGTGGGGAAGCAGGATGATTTTGAGGCCCAGGTACGGCAATGGGTCCAGGAGCGGACAACAGTCGCGCAGATCGATTCCATAGACGAGTATCGCGGGAATCAATCCTATGCGGTAGTGCTGGGAAAAAACCAGGCGGGCACCCCTGTGGTGGTCTGGTTGACGGCCGAAACAGTCGCATTTGATTCTCTGGAAAAAGCCGTTACCCGTGAAAGCGTGGAAGCGGCCGTTAAAAAAGGATTTCCAGATGGAGCGATTCGCCATATCGTTCCGGGTATTGACGAAAAGAATCGCTTTTGGGAAGTAACGTTGCAGGACCAACAGGGCCGTTTTCATTATTTGCACTACGATCTGTTTACAGGTGCCCTGCTTACCTCTTACGTCGTTTCTCCCAAAATAGTCAGATAGCCCTTCCATTTTCGGAAGGGCTTTTTTCATTTCCATCCAACAACTGTAAGCAAAAAATAATATATCAGTATGATATACTAAAACCGTTGACAAAAAGAGAAAAAGTTGATAGACCATAGCATTCTGAGATAGTTTGGGGGGAAAACTGTGCAAATGCGCAAAGGGGCAATCGGACTCTCACTGCTGGCGACCCTGCTGCTATTGTTCGGCGGTTGGTTTTTATATCAGAAAATAGAGGTCGAAGAGCCTATCCGCACCCAGATCGGACAATTGCAGTCGGCAGAGCTGGCTCATCTACACGTGGGAAAAGATCACATCCAAATAGATTTGAATGTAACGCATCCGGAGCTGTTCCCGCAGGAATATCGCAAGCTGATGCAGCAAGCAAAAGAAATGGCAGGGGGCAAAGAGATTCAGGTCACTCTTGGCAACCAGTCAAAAGAGCTGGAAAAGGTATGGATGAACGGCTTGTTTTCGTTCACGGAAGCCGTTGATTTGCATCAGTACAGCCGGATTCCGCAATTGGTGGGCGAATGGAAAACAGCTTATCAATTGGACCAAGCGATGGCGCAGATGGATGCAGAGCATGTATACGTATACCTGAAGCGAGGGGCAGACGACTATTACGCGATCGTCCCTCGTTCGTCCGGAAGCGAGGTGGCAGTTCGTGGGTAAGGAAATCGTCTGCGGAGCAATACCGGCCATACTGGTGTTTCTCTGGTTTTTAGGCATCAATGTAACGCCCCTTCTCGTCTTTGGTGTCGTTCTGCTCGCCCTTTATTTTTTGGTCGTCCGACAAAGCCAAGGAAATGTATCGTTCGGTGGCAAAGGCAAGCAAACGAAAAATGTGGTTCCCAAGTCGAATGTTCAGTTTGCGGAGATCGGGGGCCAGGAAAGAGCCAAAAACGAACTGAAGGAAGCACTTGATTTTTTGAAGCACAAGGATCAAATCGCCCAGTACGGCATCCGTCCATTGAAAGGCGTGCTGTTAACAGGACCGCCGGGGACAGGGAAGACACTGATGGCGAAGGCGGCGGCAAACTACACGAATTCCGCTTTTGTCGCAGCGTCCGGTTCCCAATTTGTGGAGATGTACGTGGGTGTCGGAGCCCAGCGTGTCCGTGATCTGTTCAAGGAAGTCAAGGCATTGGCTGAAAAGAACGGTCAGGACAGCGGCATCATTTTCATCGACGAGATCGATGTGATCGGCGGAAAGCGTGACGGACAGCAGCAGCGAGAGTACGATCAGACGCTGAACCAGCTGTTGACCGAGATGGATGGCATTGGAACGAGCGAAAAACCGCGCATCTTGATGATTGCGGCAACGAACCGGAAGGACATGCTGGACTCGGCGCTGCTGCGTCCGGGACGCTTCGACCGTCATATCAGTGTCGATTTGCCTGACAAGACGGCGCGGGAGCAAATCTTGGTGATTCATACGGCCAATAAACCGCTCGCACCCGATGTTTCCCTGGAGCAAGTCGCTCAGGAGACATTTGGCTTTTCAGGTGCCCAGCTTGAAAGCGTAGCCAATGAAGCAGCCATTTACGCAATGCGCGAGAAAAGCCCGCAAATTGAAGCGCGTCATTTTGCCTTTGCCGTAGACAAAGTCATGATGGGAGAAAAAGTAGACCGGGAAGCTTCGGCTGAAGAGAAAAAGCGTGTGGCTTTGCACGAATTGGGCCATGCTATCGTAAGTGAAACCGTACGTCCCGGTTCAGTCTCCCAGGTGACGCTTAGCCCTCGCGGCAAAGCATTGGGATACGTCCGGCAAAATCCGATGGAAGACCGGTACTTGTACACGAAGGAAGCCTTGGAAAAGCAGATTATGGTATGCTTGGGCGGGGCCGTGGCTGAGGAAATCTACTACGGCGGCCGCAGCACAGGCTCCAAGAACGACTTCGAGCAGGCGCTGAATATGGCACAGGAGATCGTGCAGAGCGGCATGTCCGGATTGGGCATCGTTCACCTGCAGTACGTGGCCAAGGAACGGGTTCACGACGAGGTGGAGCGCATACTCGAAGACCTTCTGGAGAAAACCCGCACGCTGTTAAGCAAGTACGACTCTGTTTTTCAAGAGGGTCTTCATACATTGCTTCAAGCGGAGGTTTTGCATGGCGATGCTTTTCGCAGCTTGCTTGCCTCTGTATCCACCCCTGAAAAGGAGCTGGCGGTATAACGCCGGCTTCTTTTTTTTCTTTGCATTATTTTATATTGACGGTGCCCAATGAGCGGTCTGGTGAATATCCTACAGAAGGACATGGACGATTTCAGGAGGGAAGAATATACCATGGCGAAGGTGAACCGTCGAAAAGTAAGCAAACCGTTGGGGAAAAGGTCAGATAGGCTGGAACTCCCTTTGCTGCACAACGATATTGACGTGGACTGGCTCGAGGATTTGGAGTCAGACCGGCAGTTGGCCAGCGGGGGACAAGAGTCATTTACTGTATCAAGCGTGAAAAAGGAGTCTGTCAGTGTCAATCCGCCTCTGCAAAAAATCCCGAAACAGCAAGTCAATTCAAACCAGACGACTTTTTCCAAAGTCCTCAAGGAACGTCGGGATGAGACGAACAATTCGGTGGTCTATACGGATGATTTGACCGACCAGGCTGTCACTACCGAAAAAATCGCCAATCGGGCAGTTGACGCTTCCAAAATCAAACCGGGAACGATCGACAACAATTTGCTGAAAGATTACGCTGTGGACAGTTCCAAGCTGGCAGACAGGGCAGTAACGTCGAACAAGATTGCACCTGAAGCAATCCAATCCACACATATCGGCAAGAATGTGATCGGTGGCGACATGCTCCAGGACCGTTCCATTTCGGGCGACAAGCTGCAAAACAACAGCATTACGTCTGAGAAGCTTGCCGACAAGACGATTGACGCAATCAAATTTGCTGAAAGTTCCATTCAGACGAAGCACATCCAGGAGCAGGCCATCACGACAGAGCTCATCCAGGATCAAGCGATTACCGCAGAGAAAATCAAGATGGGTACCATCCAAAAAGGAAATTTGGCCAACTACATTATCAACTCTGTCAAATTGGAAGACAACGCTGTCAGCAATGAAAAAATTCGCGATGGAGCAGTCACCGGCAGCAAAATCGACGAGGATGCCATTGAGTCGCACCATATCAAACGCGGTGCGATCCAGCACGAACATTTGAATGACAGAGCCGTTGACGCCAGCAATATCATGCCGGGCAGCATCCAGGACCAACATCTGGCTTCCTTCAGTGTCCAATCACAGCACTTGTCGCCAGAGTCGGTTACGGGCCAAAAAGTGGCACCTTATGCCATCACAACCGAACACCTTGATGAGAACAGCGTGACCTCAAGCAAACTGGCTAAAGAATCGGTAGCCAGCGTTCATTTGCAACCATCCGTCATTCAAACGGCCCATCTCCAGGACAACAGTGTCACACATAAGAAAATAGGCGATGCCCAGGTCACGACCGCAAAGCTTGCTGACAAGGCAGTGAATGCCGACAAGTTGGCCCCGCGTTCCGTGAACAGCCACCACATAAACGAGGGAACGATCGATGCAAAGCATTTGGCTGACGGTTCGATCACCAAGGATAAACTGGCGAAGGGCGTGATCGATGCCACCCATTTGGGTGAACGGGTTGTCAGCAATATTCATTTGAAGGACAATATTGTGCAAACGCATAATTTGGCCGACCACGTCATTACGACCTCCAAGCTTGCGGCAGAATCCGTGTCGACCGACAAAGTGACGGAGCTGAGCATAACGACGACCAAACTGGCTGACGGCGCCATCACCTCCGCGAAACTGGCCAGCGAATCGGTCAAAGCAAGACATCTCTCCCGAAATATCGTTACAGAGGAGAAGCTGGCCGACAAAGCTATACAGTCAAGGCATCTGACGAATAACGCCGTTCAAACCGAGCACTTGCAAAATCAAGCAGTCACGTCTGAAAAGCTTGCACCCAGCAGTGTAACGCGGGAAAAACTGGTTGCTCGCAGCGTGGACGGCACCAGGCTTGAGCTGCAGTCGGTAACAGGTGGCCATGTAGAGAAAAACACCCTGAGCGGAGAGCATCTCATCGCTGGCGCCATTACGTCCGACCATCTGGCTCCAGGGAGCGTACATGGCATTCACATTGCCAACAAAGCCGTCGACTCGCAGCATCTAAAACCGCTTTCCATTACGACAGAGAAGCTTGGCGAGGAAGCAGTCGTTACTTCGAAAATAGCGATACGCAGCGTAACCGGAGAAAAGATCAGCCTGTTTGCGATCTCGACTGATCACATCGAGGATCGGTCGATCACGAGGGACAAAATTACGCCAGGAGCGATCAGAGCAGAACACCTCCTGGATAATTCTATCGGCAGCGAGCAGTTGATGGAAAGAAGTGTAGGCGCCAAACATCTGAAGACCGAAAGCGTAGCAGGCGAACATATCGTCGACGGAGCGATCACGGCTAACCATCTGGCGGACGGCACGGTTACAATGGATAAACTGGCGTTTGTTCCGGTGGAGACCAGCAGGCCGCAAGGGGTCACTTTGCAGCAATTCGGGTTCCTTTCCTTCCGGATCCCTGCCAGCAAAAAGTCAGTTGACGTAACGATACGGCTCGACGCTCCGTTCGCAAATGCCGACTATTGTCTGGTGGCAATGACAAACCGGATGGGCTGCCATGTTTCCTTTAAATACGGCAATCGGACTTCTGCAGTAGTCACTGTGTTTCGAAATCGCTCCGGACAAGAGGAAAAAGGAGTGATTCAGTGGATTGCAGTCGGAGAAAAAGGTGGCACCATCACCGGTGAGATGAGGGAATATTTCGAGCAGGAGCTGGAGGAGAATGATCTGCTCGAAGCACTCGAAGAGGATGGCGAGATCGCACAGGAAGAGTTAAGTGCAGAAGATAAGGACGAGGAAGAGAATGCCGTCCTGTATGTGCATGATGATGGCGAGCATGAGTCAAACGGGGACGCTGATCAGGAATTTGCAGATGAGGATGCCATCGAGTCCAGGAGGGCAGCGCAAAGACATCGGAACAAGGGCCGCAATCGGGAGGAATTAACCATTAGCGAAGAGATTGATGAGGATTACGAAGACTAAATCGAAGCGCAGCCATTCAGAGTGTGGGCAACAGACCGTCAACTCTTTGCGTGGCTGTTGACGAATAGGAGTGTCGGACAGATATACAGGCAAAGGCCAGGCTCCCGGCGGAGCAGGGCCTTTTATTTTGTATAATGGAGTCCGGTTTTTTGCTTTGATGAAGGGCTATAAAGTTGTCATAAAAATATTATGGTAAACTAACAGGCGCAGACTCTCATTGAATTCAACTACGCTGAATAGTATAATTGATTCGATATCAAGTAGTATGGATTTTGTGTTGCAATGGCAAATGGAGGGAAACAAGCCGATGATGACGACCATTGCCCAGTTGGGGCAGCATGTGGGACAAGAAGTACGATTGGGCTGTTGGCTTTTTAACAAGCGCAGCAGTGGAAAAATACAATTTTTGCAGCTGCGCGACGGCTCCGGATTCATTCAGGGAGTAGTCGTCAAAGCAGAAGTATCGGAAGACGTATGGGAAGCAGCATCGCAATTGACACAGGAGAGCTCTTTGTACATAAACGGCATCGTTCGGGCAGATGACCGTGCGCCGAGCGGCTATGAATTGACCGTGACCGGCATTGAAATTATTCAAATCTCCCACGATTACCCGATTTCGCTGAAGGAGCACGGGGTTGACTTCCTGATGGACCACCGCCACCTGTGGCTGAGAAGCCCTCGCCAGAGAGCGGTTATGTCGATCCGTTCCGAAGTGATTCGTGCGGTAAACGAATATTTTCACCAAAACGGCTTTTACAAAGTAGATCCGCCGATTTTGACTCCTACCTCTGCGGAGGGGACGACAAACCTCTTCCATACGAAGTATTTTGACGAGGACGCCTATCTTTCCCAATCCGGCCAGTTGTACATGGAAGCTGCTGCGATGGCTCTGGGACGGGTATACTCCTTTGGTCCGACCTTCCGTGCCGAAAAATCCAAAACGCGCCGTCACCTGATCGAGTTTTGGATGATCGAGCCCGAGATGGCCTTCGTCGATCACGAAGAAAACCTGCGCATTCAAGAAGAGTTTGTGTCTCATGTCGTACAGTCTGTTTTGAAAAACTGCCAGCGCGAGCTGAAAACACTGGAGCGCGACACGACCAAGCTGCAAAATGTCGTCGGACCGTTCCCGCGGATTTCTTATGATGACGCGATCAAACTGCTTCAGGAAAAAGGAAGCGAGATCAAGTGGGGCGATGATTTCGGCGCTCCTGACGAGACGGCGATTGCCGAGCATTTTGACAAACCGGTATTCATTACCCACTACCCGACAGAAATCAAGGCGTTCTATATGAAGCCAGATCCGAACAGACCAGAGGTTGTCCTCTGTGCCGATCTGATCGCACCGGAGGGATATGGGGAAATCATTGGCGGAAGCCAGCGTATTGACGATCCTGTCCTTTTGGAAGAGCGGTTCAAAGAACATGAACTGTCTGAAGAAGCGTATAAATGGTATCTCGATCTGCGCAAATACGGGACTGTGCCTCACTCCGGATTTGGTTTGGGACTGGAGCGCACAATCGCCTGGATTTGCGGTTTGGACCACGTCCGCGAAACGATTCCGTTCCCGCGCATGCTTTATCGCCTCTACCCGTAACCCGCTGCTTTTTTGGCGGTTACACGCTCAGTATCTTACACCCTGCTGCCGGAGGGCGGCAGGGTATTTACGTTCTTCAAACCAACGCGAACAGCACGCCAGCATGCAATCATGGCGATGAGGTGAAAATGTCTCATGGAATCACAACTATTACAGATTTTGCAAGAAGGAGCCACATCGATTTCCAACCTCCTTTTAAAAATGTACAAGCAAACGTCGCTCTCTGATGAAGAAATGATTCTCATTATCCATTTGTTATCCTTTCAGCAAGAGGGAAATCGCTTTCCGACGATTCAGGAGCTGGAGGATCGGATGTCGATGTCATCAACCAGACTGATCCAGACATTGCAAAAGCTTTTGAAGGAAGAATGGATCAGCATTGACGAATACATTGATCCCGAGACAGGGATGCGTCATGAGCTGTACAATCTGACTCCCTTGTATCGCAAGCTTTATCAAAGCTGGCGGGAGCAGCGCAGCGTATCCCGGATGATTGACCCGGTGGTAGAGCCTTTTGCCGAAATGGCCAGTACATTGGAAGGCGAGCAGACGGGATTGTACACCCGCTTTGAACAGGCGTTTGGCCGTCCGCTATCGCCGTTTGAGCTGGAGACGATCCACATCTGGACCAATCAGGACGGTTATTCGGATGAACTGATTCTGACAGCATTGCGGGAGGCAGCTACGGTCGGCAAGCTGCACATCCGCTATATCGACCGAATTCTTTTGGAATGGCAAAAGCAAAAGATAACAAGCGTCGAAGAAGCAAGGCACTATAGTCTCCGTTTCAGGCGCCATACGCCTGTAAGCGATCAGCGTCAGCCGCTGTGAGGAAATCCCTCGCAGCGGTTTTTTCTTTTCCCCTGTACATGTACCTATTTGGGATCTTGTTCATACCATAAAAAGAGCGAAAGCTGTCGGAATGATTGACTTGGTCAAGCGAATCTTGATGTCGGATTGGTCTGGAGGTCATGAAGCATGGAAAAGCGAAAAAAAGGTGAGACCACACATTGGATTATGCCGGGAGTGTTTTCTGGCGAATTCGTGGTGGATGAAGCTGTTGAACGCGTTCAATTGAAAAAACTGGGAGACCAACGGGACGCCGCGGAAACGCTGTGGAAAGAGAGGGCGGAAGAAATTCAAAAAGAGCTTGCGGCTCTCAAAGAAGCGGTGTCACGCTGGGAAGAACGGTTTAAGGTACTGCAGGAAGAGCAGAAGCGCGAGCGAGAGTACCTGTACCAGGTCGTTCTTTCTTTAAAACAGGAGTGGGAGCGGGAGCGAAATGAAAATCGCCATCATTAGTCCCGGCCCCTTCTCTGTGCCGCCGGTCAAGGGCAGCTCAGTAGAGCATGATATCGATGAAGTGAGCAAGATGTTTGGGCCGGAGCATCAAGTGACCATCTACACGCGAACGTGCCCGACCTACCCTCGTTCGAGCTTTGAAGAGGGGAGAGACATTATCCGTTTTCCTTATAAGGGTCCCGGCCCTTATCTCAAGCGAATCATCGGCGATTTGAAAAGACGAAGTCCCGATGTGATCCTGGTGGAGAATCGCCCCAATTTCGTGCCTGCTTTGCGGAGAAAATTTCCATCAGTTCCGATCTATGTGAATATGCACTCTCACGTATACGCCGCCAAATGGTTTATCAGTCCGGAGAAAATGAGACACATCGTACGGCTCGCAGATGGGTTTATCACCAACAGTGAATATCTGCGTCAGCATTTTATAGAAAAGCATCGTATCCCCCCAGACAAAGTCCATGCGGTTCACCTGGGGGTAGACGTGACGCCTTATCAGCTAGCAAAAATCAATTTCGGAGTAAGAAATTTGCGGCGGAAGCTGGGACTCAGACATGATGATCGGATCATGTTCTACGCAGGCAGGCTGATGAGGGCAAAAGGCGTCCACGTCCTGCTCAAGGCATTCCGGAAGGTGTGCGAACAGGATCCAAAGGCCAAGCTCATCATCGTGGGAGGAACTGGCTATGGAAGCAATCGGATGAACCCGTATGTCCGGTATTTGCACCAGCTGGCGAAACCACTGGGCGACCGGGTGAAATTTGTGAACTTTATCCCGAGCCAGGAGATGCCCCTGTACTACCAGATCGGCGATATTGTGGCAACGCCTTCCGTCTGGCAAGAGCCGTTTTGCCGGGTCAACCTGGAAGCGATGGCATCCGGAAAGCCGGTGATTACGACACCGAGAGGCGGGATCGGGGAGGTCGTCACACACGAGGACTCGGGTTACGTGATCTCTCCCAAGGAATGGGAAAAGGAACTGCCCAGGATTTGGGATGAGCTGTGGAGCATTCCTCACCTGCGAAATCAGATGGGAAAACGCGCATTGGTCCGGGCGAAGCAATTTTCTTGGTACGCCACAGCCCAAGGCTATTTACAGGCTTTTGAAAAGGGGGCTGACAAACGCGCAAGAGTCGCAGCAGCATACAAAAAGGTCGGATAAATCGGGCGCGAATCAGACTGGGTGGTCGCCCTTTCTGCCCCGGTTGTGGACTTCTGCCCTGTCCAGATACGGCGGGACGCATACCTTATAAGTATCGCTAGAAGCACAACTGGGGAGTGATTTTTGTGAAAGGGTTAATCTTATGCGCCGGACGTGGCACGAGACTCCATCCATTTTCCTATTCGCAACCAAAAACCCTCCTCCCTGTGGCTAATCAACCGGTTCTATTCTACTGCATTCGCAAGCTGATTGAAGTGGGTGTCCGTGACATCGGAATCGTCATTCACCCTTCCCAAGTGCAGATTTCAGGATACGTAGGCGATGGTAGTCAATTTGGGGCTACCATTACCTATATCGAGCAGGAATCGCCGCTTGGGATTGCTCATGCAGTGAATATTTCACAGCCATTCCTCCAAGACGAACCGTTTATCCTTTTGTTAGGCGATAACTTGCTTATGGATTCCTTGCACAATCTCGTTCGCAGATTCCAGGACAATCGTGCAGACGGAATCGTCATGCTGAGCGAGGTAGAAAAGCCGCAGGACTACGGGATCGCAGAGGTACACGAGGGGCGTCTTATCTCCGTGGTGGAAAAACCTGTTGTGCCAAAAAGCAATCTCGCAGTGATTGGTGCTTACTTATTTACAAGGCCGATCTTTGAGGCGATCGCCTCGTTGAGCCCTTCTTCTCGCGGAGAGTACGAGATTACGGATGCGATCCAGACGATGATCGATCGTGGATCTTTCATTGCGCATACGACAACAAACGGGAAATACACCGACGTAGGGACGATAGAGCGTTGGCTGGAGGCGAATCGGTGGATGCTTTCCCGGGAGTTGGGAGAAAAATTGGCAATCGGAGAGGGCAGCGTCGTACAACATTGCGAGATTGTCGGTCCGGTTTTAATAGGGAAAGGATGTCATATCGAGAACTGTCGGCTAGGGCCGTACGTTTCCATTCAGGATGGTGTCCAGATATCGAATTGTACGCACATCGAGAACAGTATTTTATTGGAAAACAGCTCTATTCATGATGTGTCATGGCAAATGAAAGACAGTGTCTTCGGACGCGAGTCTTTTTTCAAAGGAAGCAGTGATCGAAAAGCCAGTATGTTTATTTTGAGTGACAAATCCTCCATCCAGCTTCCCTCTACGGGAGGTGACAGTGAATGACCAATCCAACTCCGTTGTTTACCGTAGTGATTCCCGCTTACAATCGCGCCAAATACATTCGCAAAGCAATTTCCAGTGTCATGAAGCAGACGTGCAAGGACTGGAAGCTGCTGATCATGGATGATGCGTCGACAGACAAAACAAGACATAAGGTAGAACGCTATCTGTTCAATCCAAACGTTCAATATTACCGGATGGAAGAGAACTCGGGCATCTCCAAAGTGATGAACAAGGCTTTGACAATGGTTGATACGCCTTTTCTGGTTCAGCTTGATTCTGATGACTGGCTTCCGAAACGCTCCCTTGCGATCTTGAAAAAGCATATCCTGCGCGACAAGAAGAACAAGCGCGCACTCTTCTATGGAAACGTCAAAATCTGGCGTGTGAGAAGAGGCAAGTACGTCAATCCATTTTTGGTCAAACACAAGCAGTTCAACACGAAATATCAATTTCTCAAATACAACCATTGGATGGTGGCTCCCCGCTGTTACCGCGTTTCGGCCCTGCAAAAGGTGGGGGGCTGGGATACTTCCGACAAGTATGAAGGCAGGATCATGGAGGACAGAAGGATTATCCTCCGCCTGATCGAGCGGTATCGGGTGAAGTGGATTAATCGAAAGCTGTACAATCGGACCAAACACAGAGGCCAGTTGACAGACAACAAGATGAAGCGGAAGCGCAACGAGCTGCGCAGAAAAACGTTCCGGTATTATCTGAAACGCTGGGGCAACAAGTACAAGGCCGTATACGGTTATAAGAACGGGTACTTGATTATCAAGCGATTGAAAAAGAAAAAGGGAAGGAGGAGACGGCGGCGATGAGAAAGGTGCTCATTACAGGCTGTGCTGGATTTATCGGGTCCCATTTGACTCAGCGCCTGCTGCAGGAGGGTCATCATGTCGTCGGAGTCGACGGTTTTATCGACAACTATGATGTGGCCTGTAAATTACGCAATCTCTCGCTGATCGGTCAACATTCCCTGTTTACGTTTCACTCGGCCCTGCTATCGGAAAAGCGCTGGGAGGAATGGCTGGATGAGGTTGATCTGGTATTCCATCTGGCTGCTCTTCCCGGCGTCCGTACCAGTTGGGGGAAGGCATTTTCCGACTATCTGGCACACAACCTGCTTGCAACACAAGAATTGCTCGATGCCTGTACGCGTCTAAAGACTGCTCCAAAGGTGATCATTTCCTCCTCGTCCTCTGTGTACGGAACGATGCGGGAAGGAATGACCGATGAGCAATCCCCCATTCATCCGATTTCCCCTTACGGCGTCACCAAGGCGGCCATGGAGCAGATTTGTCGTGTCTACGTCGAGGCGTACGGTCTTCCTGTCGTCATGCTGCGATACTTTACCGTCTACGGCCCGAGACAGCGGCCGGATATGGCTTTTCACCGATTTTTCAAGCAATTGCTGCGCGGTGAGCCGATAACCGTTTACGGGGACGGTCTTCAGAGCCGCGATTTTACATTTGTCTCGGATGCGGTCGAGGCCAATCTGCTGGCGGAAAAATACGCTGGACCAGGCGACGTGTACAACATTGGCGGGGACAGGGAAATCAAGCTGATGGAAGTGCTGGAGCTGATGGGCCAACTGACCTCTACAGTACCGGCTGTTGTGCATTTGCCTGCGATCGCGGGAGATTCCCGGCGAACAAGCGCCGACATCCGATTGGCCCAATCCAAACTCGGCTACCACCCGAAGGTGAAACTGGAAGAGGGATTGCGATTGCAGTTGGAAGATATTCGAGCCCAGTTAAAAGGGTAAAACGGGAGGTTTGACATGCAACGGGTACTAGTCTACCGCCGCAAGTTTCTCCCTAAAAGCGAAACGTTTATTTATGAGCAATTGATCGGACACAAGCGCGTACAGACTGCCGTATTGGCCCGGCAAAAGCACTTTAACCGAAAGCAGTTTCCGTATTCCCCGGTATATGTGAAAAAGCGGTTCAAGGGACTTGCCCAGTGGTTGAAAAAAAAGAAATTCGGCTGTTTGCACGCCAGGTTCGGTCCGGCTGGAGTGGAAATACTTCCCTATGCCCGCAAGGCAAAGCTGCCGTTGATCACCTCCTTTCACGGCTTCGATGCAACGAAGCGCGTCAGGGAAAGCAGCGCCTACCGCCGTCAATTAAAAAAGCTGTTTCGCAAAGGAACAGCTTTTACCGTCGTCAGCGACCATATGAAAAAACGTCTCGTTCGGCTCGGTTGTCCGAAACACAAGATCACTTTGATTCGCTCCGGCATTGACTTCAATAAATTCCCGATGCTACCGCAGCATCCTGTAAAAAATGGGGCTTTTCGTCTTTTGAGCGTCGGCCGTCTGACGGAGAAGAAGGGGATGGATACGCTGATCAAAGCGTTTTCCCGTGTGGTGAGTCAATACCCGAACGCGACGCTGACGATTGTCGGAGACGGCGAAGAGAAACAAAAGCTGCGGCGGATGATTAAAAAGCGAAAACTCGGCGGGAGCGTCAAGCTTCGCGGCGCGATGCCCCATCGGGAGGTCCAGCGGGAGCTGGCGAACTGCCATCTTTTCGTGATCGCATGCAAGACAGCCAAAAACGGCAATCAAGAGGGGATTCCCAATGTTTTGATGGAAGCGATGGCAAGCGGACGTCCGGTCATCTCGACCTATCATGCCGGTATTCCGGAATTGGTTGAGCACGAGGTTACCGGTTATCTGGTGCCGGAAAAGTCTCCCGGCCGTTTGGCAAAGATGATTCAGCATGTGTTGGGCCGAACGGATGAGTGGCCAGCCATTGCCGCAAGGGCCAGAGCCAAGGTAGAAAGCAATCACGACATTCAAAAACAGCGCGCCAGGCTGGAAGATTTATATGTGAGCGTGCTGAAAAAACGATGAGGTGAAGGAATGAATGTAGCCGTCATTGGAACGGGTTATGTCGGATTAAACACGGCTGTTTCCCTTGCCTTGCACGGTCATCGAGTCGTCGGAATCGACGTGGACGAAGAAAAAGTAAAGCAATTAAAGCAGCGACACTGCCCCATCTATGAGCCGGGGCTGGAAGAGGCCATGCGATCCGTGATGGATCAGGGGAATCTTCACTTTGACCATACATTGAATGGGGAAGCCAAGGAAGCGGACATTTTGTTTATCTGCGTGGGGACCCCTGAATCGGCAGACGGTTCGGCTGATCTCGGGTATCTGTTTGCCGTGGTAGAAGATGTGAGGGCCGTGTACGCCAGCAATCCGGTGAGACGAGGAGTCGTCATCAAAAGCACAGTACCGGTGGGGACGGGAGACCGGGTGGCGGAGCTTCTCGGAGATTGCAAGGAGCTCCACGTCATTTCGAATCCGGAGTTTTTGCGCGAGGGAAGTGCCCTGCAGGATGCCTTGAACCCGTCGCGCATCGTGATCGGAGCAGAGTCGGCGGCAGCGTTTTCCTTGATGGATGAACTCTACGAAGGCTATTCTTGCCCTATGGTAAAAACGACCCGCCGAACTGCCGAGCTGATCAAGTACGCGTCCAATGCGTTTCTTGCCACACGCATTTCCTTCATGAACGAATTGGCCCGGCTCAGTACGGTATTGGGCACGGACATCGAGACGGTCGCACGCGGGATGGGGCTGGACAGCCGGATCGGCCCCGAGTTTTTGCGAGCCGGGATCGGTTATGGCGGATCATGCTTTCCGAAAGACACCATAGCCCTCTTGCAAGTGGGAAAAAGAAACGGAGTGAAATTGAGCATTCTCGAACAGGTGCGAGAAGTAAACCGCACACAGCCGGAATGGTGCGTTCAGCTTATCCGTGAACAATTGGGCGGCTTGCATGGGAAACGGGTTGCCGTTTTGGGGCTGTCTTTTAAGCCGGATACGGACGACATCCGTGAATCGCGGTCACTCCCTATCATCAAGCAGCTGCTGCACGAAGGGGCAATCGTTTCCGCGTATGACCCGATCTCGATGGAGACGGTGGCAAAGCTGTATCCACAGGTCAGCTATGCAGACGACATCTACGCCACGCTGACTGGTGCAGATGCAGCATTGCTCGCTACGGAATGGAAGCAATGCGTGAACCTCGATTGGCAAAAAGCAAAAGCCGTGATGGCCAAACCGGTGCTATTCGACGGAAGGAATGCCTGGCCGTCGGAGCTTGTCAAGCAGTACGGTTTTGCCTATCAGGGAGTGGGAAGAAGCTGACTTTGCCTCCATGGAAAGTCGGCTTCTTGCTCGTATATTGATTTGAACCCGGTGCAAGAATACGCTACGATAATACATATGGATTGTTTTGCCACCCGAAACGAATGCGAGGAGTGAGTGATATTGAATAAAAGCAAAACGTTGCCAAAGCGCAATGAGGTGCCTGCGGAATTCAAATGGCGTTTGGAAGATATGTACGCGAGCGACAGCGATTGGGAAAAAGACGTGCAAACAGTGAAGCAACTGGCCGAGAGAATCGCTACCCAAAAAGGCAAGCTGGGCAGCTCCGGAGAACAGTTGCTCGAAACGCTGCGCCTCCAGGATGAACTGCTGAAGACGCTTGACCAGGTATACGTTTACGCCCGGATGCGCCGCGACGAGGACAATACGAACAGCACCTACCAGGCGCTGACGGATCGGGCGACGACGCTCAGTACACAAGTATACGGAGCCATTTCGTACATACAGCCGGAGATTTTGGGCATTCCGCAAGAAGAGCTGGAGAAATGGCTGAAAGAAGTGCCAGGTCTCGAGCATTACCGCATTCTTCTGGAGGAAATCACGCGGTTCAAACCGCATACGCTTTCGGCTGAAGAAGAGGCGATTATGGCCAATGTAAGCGAGCTTGCTTCCGCGCCCTCCAAAATTTACGGCATGCTGAACAATGCAGACATCAAATTTCCGATGATCACGGATGAAAACGGGGAAGAAGTCGAACTGACCAAAGGCCGCTATGTGCAGTTTATGGAAAGCAAGGACCGCCGCGTCCGCCGTGAAGCGTTCGAGGCTCTGTATGCCACATACGGGAAGCATCGCAATACGATTGCAGCCTCCCTCACGTCCGCAGTCAAGGCTGACGTGTTTTACGCCCGCACGCGCAAGTACCCGTCGGCCATTTACGCGGCCCTGTTTGCCGACAACGTCGATCTGTCCGTCTACGACAACCTCATTTCTACGATTCGCGAGCATCTGCCGCTCATGCATCGCTACATCGCGCTGAGAAAGAAAATGCTGGCGGTAGATGAGCTGCACATGTACGATTTGTATGTTCCCATTGTCCCTGAGGTTGATATGAAGATCCCGTACGAGCAAGCCGTGGAGACGATCAAGGAAGCGCTCAAGCCGCTCGGAGATGAGTACGGCAGCGTGCTGGCTGAAGGGTTTTCAAATGGCTGGGTCGATGTCTACGAAAACGAAGGAAAGACGAGCGGAGCGTACTCCTGGGGTGCGTACACATCTCACCCGTACGTCCTGATGAACTACCAGGACAACGTCAACAACATGTTTACGCTAGCCCACGAAATGGGGCATGCCCTGCACAGCTACTACTCCCATAAGGAACAGCCGTACACCTATTCGGACTACAAGATTTTTGTCGCAGAGGTGGCTTCCACGCTGAATGAAGCTCTGCTCATGGACCATCTGCTGGAAACGACGACTGACAAGCAGCAGCGGATGTATTTGCTCAACTACTACCTGGAGCAGTTCCGCGGGACTGTGTTCCGGCAGACGATGTTTGCCGAATTTGAAAAGCTCGTGCATGCCAAGACAGAGCAGGAAGAACCGCTTACCGCAGACAGCTTGAGCGAATTGTACAGAGAGCTGAATGTCGCCTACCACGGTTCAGATATGATCGTTGACAAGGAAATCGATCTGGAATGGGCGAGAATTCCTCACTTCTATCGCAACTTTTACGTCTATAAGTACGCTACCGGCTTCTCGGCAGCGACCTCCCTCGCCAAGCAAATTCTTGAGGAGGGCAAGCCCGCTGTAGACCGCTATCTGCAATTCCTCAAAAGCGGAAGCTCCGACTATCCGCTGGAATTGTTGAAGAAAGCTGGCGTGGACATGACGTCTCCGGAACCGATCCGCGAAGCGTTGGCTGTGTTCGCAAAGAGACTGGAAGAGATGGAACAGCTCATCGGCCAAGCATAACCGCTATTAGGCAGCAAGTCGATAAACGAGTGTAAAACCAGGGAATTGTCCCTGGTTTTTTTATTTCTTAACGCGAAACGACACAAATCAGACACATTTTTGGAGAGAAGAGGTAATTTTTCAAGTATCTATTTCGTAATGACTGAAGGGGAAAGGATACCAGAGCCCCTCCGTCTCAAGGCGGAGACGAAGTTCCATCCGCTGGCTGTTTTGAAAAGGATGGAAAAACTGGCACAATACCCTTGGGAATGATTGTTACGATTTGGAGGAATTTTCGTGAAGAGACGCGCATCCATTCTACTGGCCATCGTTGTACTAACGACCGCCGGGTGCGGGCCGGGAGCTTCCGAACCGGCAGCACAGCAAGAAACAAAAGCAAAAGTAGTCGAAGTATTTACAGTCAGGAAGTCGACAGATCCCGTACTGTTGACGACGACGGGGTTGGTGGAAGCCAAAAGAGAGGCGATTCTGCAGTTCGGCACTTCAGGAACCGTTTCTTCACTGCCAGTTGGCAAGGGGAGCAAAGTTTCGCAAGGCCAGTTGCTGGCCAGCCTCGATACCCGCTATTACCAGAAAGAAGTGGAAGCGGCTGCCGGCCAGGTGGAAGAAGCAAATGCCCGCAAGGTAAAAACACTGAAAGGCGCATCGGAAGAATCCATTCAAAAACAGCGGCTGCAGGTCCAAAGCTCCCAGCAGGATTTTGACAAAGCCAGCCAGGATGTCCTGCTGGGAGAAAAGCTGTTCGCCGGAGGAGCCATTTCCCAAAGTGAGCTTGACGATCGTCGACGGGCCAAAGACCAGGCGCAAATACAATTGCAGAACGACAAGCTCGCTCTGGAAGAGCTCCTGCGTGGCGCAGAGCCGGAGGATGTGATTGTCGCCAATGCCTCCATCAAGCAGGCTGCGGGGCAAGTAGAACGGGCGAAAAAGACGCTTAATGATACAAAAATTGTCGCTCCGTTCGCAGGCATGGTTGTGGATGTTTCCAAGCAAGTCGGGGAGCTGGCATCTCCGGGCGAGCAAGTGATTCAGATCGTCGACCTGTCCGATGTGAAAGTCACGCTGGATGTCGCGAACGACGTCATCGGCCAGTACCAGGAAAACGCGAAAGTCCAGGTCGTGGGAGAGGACGGCAAAAAAAGTGAAGGAACGATCAGCTTTGTATCACCTGTCGTTGACAAACAGACGGGAAAATACCGTGTCGAGGTAACTGTGCCCAACCCGCAAGGCCAATGGAAGGGCGGAATGGTGGCAACGGTTGAAATTCCCCGCAAGCTGAACGGCTTTCTCGTACCGCTTGAAAGCGTCGGGGTCTCCCAATCCGAGTATTACGTCATGGCTGTTGAAAATGGATTGACCGTTAAGCGGCCGGTCAAAACGGGCCAGATGGTGGGAGATCGGATCGAGGTGCTGTCGGGAGTCAATGATGGCGACCAGCTTCTGCGCTCCGGCATCACGTTCTATGTAGAAGGGCAAAAAGTGGAGGCGAAAGGGGAATAGGCATGGAAAAGATTATTCTCTTTTTGCTGAAACGACGGCTGATTGTCTATCTGTTCACCTTTCTCATCACTATTGCCGGTCTCGGCGCCTTGTTTAGCTTTAATATCGAGCTCGTACCGAAAACCAATTTGCCGCAGATCTCCGTCCGGATATCCGGCGGGTCGCTGCCTCCTGAAGAAATGGAGGAAAAGATCACCAAGAAGGTCGAGCAGGAGATCAAGTCAATGGCAGGCGTGAAAGAATACTCCTCGACAACAGGCACCGGCTCGGTCACAATCCGGGTTACCGCCGAGGAAGGGGAAGGAGAACGCGTCAAGCAGGACGTTCAAAACGCCGTTAACAGGCTTCGCAATAATTTTCCTAAAAACGTAGATACCGTCAATGTCATGCAAGACAACCTGGGTGACGAGATGTTGATTGAATACGCCATGGTCGGAGCAGAACCGAAGGCGATGCTCAGTTTGGCAAAAACATCAATCAAGGATCGGATCGAGGATGTTCCCGGGGTAAAGGAAGTCGAAGTATCGGATCGAAGCTTTGAAAACAAGATTACGGTCACGTTGCGACCAGAGCGCTTGGCTGCTTATCACGCCACTCCGTCGGGGGTAATTGACCAGCTCCAGGCAACCAACTGGAAGCAAGCGGTGGGGACCCTCGAAAATACCGGGTTCGATACAGTCGTAATGATTGACAACTCGTACACGACAGCTCAGGAATTGAGTCAACTTGCGATCGATACACCAAAAGGAACCGTTACGTTGGACCAATTGGCGATAATCGATGACATGCGCGGAAAAGTAAAGGACTTCGTCGCCTTGACGGATGGACAGGTGTTTGTAAACCTCAGCGTCAAACGTGCGGAAGGCAGCGACTTGATCTCCACGCAGGCAAAAGTGGAAGAGGTTGTCAAACAAATCAACGCCGAAGCAAACGGGCAGTATCAGCTAAAGGTGATGATCGAAGCTGTCTCCTATATCGATCACGCTGTCACCAATTTGAGCCGTGATGTGATCATCGGCGGTGCTCTGGCCATTTTGGTCTTGCTCGTTTTTCTGCGCAATTGGCGGGTGACATTGGTGATCGCCACGACCCTGCCCTTGTCGGCCATGATGACCTTTATCGCGATGAAGGCAGGCGGCTACAATATCGATATGATCAGCTTGCTCTCGCTCAGCTTGTCCGTAGGTCTGATCGTCGATGCCGCGATCGTGGTTCTGGAATCCATTTATCAGTTTCGGGAAAAAGGGGAGCCCATCACCCAGGCGATTGTAAAAGGGACTCGCGAGGTCATGACTCCCGTGTTTACCTCCCAGCTGACGATCATTGTCGTATTTTTGCCGCTCGTGCTGGCGGATTTTGAAAGCTGGCTCAAGCCGATTTTAGGTGCCATCGCTTTTACGGTTACGGCTGCAATCACAGCTTCGACATTGGCCGCGTTCTTCTTTGTTCCTGTCTTCTCTGACCGTTTCCTCAAGAACGACAAGAAGGTATCTTTGGAAGGAGAAGGCAAGGAGCACTTCATTGTCCGGGCGTTTACGAATCTGTTGAGAAAAGCGCTGCGTCACCGGATCAAGACGATCATGCTTGCCGTGAGCCTGTTTGTCGGTTCCTTTTTCTTGATGCCGTTCATGAAGATGGGGCAGGGCATCAATCCAAATGAAAATATGGTGTTCGCTTCGATCACCATGCCGACAGGCTCGACGCTGGAGAACACCCAGAGAGCCGCTCTGGACGCGGAAACAACGCTTCGCGAGCTGCCGGACGTCAAGGATGTCTTCTTTTTCGCAAGCAAAGAAAACGCAGAGCTGTTTTTGATGCTGAAAGGAAAAAAAGAGAGACAGCAAGGGAAAGACGAGCTGACGCTGGAGATAAATGAGCGGCTTCAAGCGATTCAGGGAATCGAGAGCATTACCACCTCTTTTGGCAGCCAGGGAGGAGCTGCACCGGTACAGCTCGATATTACCGGAGAGGACATGGAGAAAATGCGTCAAATCGCAGGCGAAGTGGAAGGCATGCTTGCGACGATACCAGGCGTCTCCAATATCCGCAATGACTTTAAAGAAGGCAAAGAAAAAGTCACTCTGCTCCCGAAGCAGGAGGCGTTGGCCCGGATGCAGGTCGATCATCGCTCGCTTCTGCAGCAGATCAGCATGTTGATCGGGGATCAGCCGGTGACGACCATTACGACAGATGGCATTGAAGTAGATGTGGTAGCCAAAATGCCGGAGGGCTGGCTAAAGCATCCGGAGCAGCTCAATCAGATCATGATCACGTCCAAAACAGGCGCAGAGGTGCCTTTGGGCGATCTGGTAGAATGGCGTTACAGCAAATCGCCGGTTACGATCACGCATGAAAAAGGCGAGCGGATCGTCACTGTCTCCGCGGAGCTGCTGGGCAGCGACCTGGGTACGGTCGGCCGGCAGATCAACGAAAAGCTTCCGCAGCTTGCCGTCCCGGCAGGGTATCAAGTGGAGATTGCCGGCAAACTGAAGGAGCAAAGCTCTACCATGACCCAAGGTCTCTTTGTCTTCCTCGGTGTGATCGCGCTGATTTACGTGATCATGGTGGCCCAGTTCGGCCGCATGTCTCAACCGTTCATTATTATGCTGACCATTCCGATGGCCTTAGTCGGTGTGATTCTCGGGTTCGTGCTGACCCAGCGCGTCTTTGGGGAGATGGCCATGATCGGGATGATCATGCTGGTCGGTATCGTAGTGTCCAACGCCATCCTGCTCATTGACCGGATCAATCTGCTTCGCGAGCGGGGAATGGAATTGGGAGAAGCGATCGTCCAAGGGACAAAAGACAGGGTGCGTCCCGTTATCATGACCAAGCTGACTGCCATCCTGGGCATGCTGCCGATGGGGCTGGCAGTAGCGGAGGGCTCCGATCTGGAAGCGCCGCTTGCCACAGCGGTCATATCCGGTTTGGTCTTCCATACGATCGTGACACTCGTATTGGTGCCGGTGCTCTACTCGCTGTTCGAGAACGCGAAAGCGCGGCGCCTGGCTCGCAAGCAGACTCGTGAGGCCAAACGCTTGGCCAAACGACTGTCCAAGGCAGAAATACAGCCGACGGACACTTAGCTGCTTGGATGTGAAAAAGAAATGGATGTAAAAAAGAAACGAATAATAGTGAAGAAGCGGAGCGACAGTTCCGCTTCTTTTCTTCTTTTCGGAAGTACAGTTCCTGCGTTTCCTGTACTAGGCGTTTGTCAGATATTTCTGTAGAATGAAGAAAGAAAATGGCAGCATGCCAAATTGTAGCTGGGAGGGGAAAGGTTTCATGGATCTTCATTTGCAAGGAAAGACAGCGATTGTTTTGGCTTCGACGAAAGGTTTGGGAAAAGCGACAGCGCTTTGTCTTGCCGCTGAAGGCGCCCATGTTGCGATTTGCGGGCGGGATGAAGCAGCATTATCCGCTACATACGAAGAAATTCGGGAGGCCACCGGAAAAGAAGCGCTGGCGGTCGTCGCCGACGTGACCAAATCGGAGGACATCGAGCACCTGGTCAAGGAGACAGTCGCCCGCTTTGGAACGGTGGACATACTGATCAACAACGCAGGCGGCCCTGCAGCAGGCACGTTTGATCAAATGACTGATGAGCATTGGCAGGCCGCTTTTGAATTGAACCTGCTCAGCTTTGTTCGCGCAATCAGAGCCGTTTTGCCGCATATGCGCCAGCAGAAATTCGGCAGGATCGTCAATTTCGCCTCCTCGTCGTTTAAACAGCCGTTGGAGAATTTGATCCTGTCCAACACCTTTCGCACGGGAGTCCTCGGCTTGGCCAAAAGCTTGGCATCCGAGCTTGGGCCGGACGGTATTCTCATCAATACGATCGGCCCTGGCCGCATTGCCACCGACCGTGTCGCTTCCCTGGATAAGCTGCGGGCGCAGTCACTTGAGATTGATCCGGAAGACGTAAAAAAGAGCATGGAAGCGATGATCCCGCTGGGACGCTACGGCGATCCCGAAGAATTCGCGCGGATGGCAACGTTCCTCGCTTCTCCCGCCAACAGCTATGTGACGGGTCAAGCGTTTCTCGTAGACGGAGGTTTGGTAAAAGCGATTTGATAGTCATTTGGTAGTAGGAATTTTGTGAAAAAGGGGAATCCGAATGAGTAAAGAGAGCTCTTTCGATATTGTTTCCAAAGTAGATCTGGCAGAAGTGACGAATGCGATCCATACCGCTTTGAAAGAGATTGAGACGCGCTTTGATTTCAAAGGGAGCAAAAGCAGCATCAGTTTGGAGAAAGAAGAGATCGTTCTCATCTCTGATGACGAGTTCAAGCTCGGCCAGGTCAAAGATATTCTCATCGGCAAGCTGGTGAAGCGCAATGTTCCGGTGAAAAATCTCGAGTACGGAAAAATGGAACCGGCGGCAGGGGGGACGGTTCGGCAGCGTGTCAAGCTTGTGCAGGGCATCGACAAGGACAATGCCAAGAAGATCGCCAGCATTATCAAAGAAACGGGCGTAAAGGTAAAGTCCCAGATTCAGGATGACCAGGTCCGCGTCGTCGGAAAAAGCAAGGACGAGCTTCAACTGGTGATCGCTGCGATTCGCAAGGCGGATCTGCCTATCGAGGTGCAATTTATCAATTACCGCTAAAAGTTTCGCTTCTATCTCTCTTTCTTTCTGCGTATGCATGTACTAATTGGTGGTGACAAGCATTTGCGAAAGGGAGAGTAGAATATGAAGGTCTTTATCGTCAGTTTGCGAAACCTTATTTTGGGCGGCATTGTATTTCTGATCGTACTGGTTGCCGGCATTGTACTGTTGGTGAAGGACCCGCTTAATGTCTCTGATTCCTACAGGATGCAAGATCCCGGTATCCCTGCTTCTGCTATGCCCATAACCCAGCCTGCAGGTACAGAAAAACCATCGCTCAATCTGGATATCCAGGTAGAGGGGAACACAGCGGAAGTTTCGCTCCTGACGCAGAACTTCCAATTCGTGGGTGATAAAGGGGAGCTGGAACCGCAGGCGGTTTTTGGCCAAGGCCACGCTCATCTCTATCTGAACGGAGAAGCCAAGGGAATGATTTATCAGCCGGAATTTCTGCTGAAAAAACTCCCCAAAGGCACGCACGAGCTCCGGGTAGAGCTGAATTACAGCAATCACTTGCCCTACAAGATCGAAGCAGTCAAAACATTCGAGGTCAAATAAGGGAGCGTTCCGCCAGGGGACGCTTTTCTTTTTGCGCCCGAGAAGGAATAAGCTGGGAGGAGAGCGAATCAAATGAAAAATAATGCGGAATAGTCAGAAAAAATGAATGGAGGGCTATGAATGCTGCGTTCCATCACGATTGGCGACCTGTTGGATGAGACGGCAGGACGGTTCCCGCAAAAGGATGCCGTCGTCTACCCAGAGAAGGGGCTCCGTTACTCCTACGCCCAGTTTCAGGAGATTTGCAATCAGGCTGCCAGAGGCTTTCTTTCACTCGGGATCAACAGAGGGGAGAATATTGCGATCTGGGCGACGAATGTCCCGGAGTGGGTAATCTCTCAATTTGCGACGGCGAAAATAGGCGGCGTCCTGGTGACGGTAAACACCAGCTATCGGGTGCACGAGCTGGAGTATCTCCTGCATCAATCAGAGGCCACCACCTTGCTTTTGATCGATTCGTACCGAGATGCCAGCTATCTGGAAATGATCAAGGAAATATGTCCGGAGCTGGATCACTGCAAGCCAGGGGAGCTGCGGTCGGAACGCCTGCCCCATCTGCGAAACGTCATTTATTTGGGCGAGGAGCGCCAGCCGGGCATGTTCCTGTGGAGCGATATTCTGAGTCTCGGAGCCGAAGCCTCCGACGAGGAAAGGATAGCCCGCCAGCAGTCGCTTCATCCCGATGACGTGATCAATATGCAGTACACCTCGGGAACGACAGGTTTTCCGAAGGGCGTCATGCTGTCTCACGTCAATATTGTCAATAATGCGATCAAGGTGGCGGAATGCCAGCGGCTGGATGAAACAGACCGTATCTGCATTCCCGTGCCTTTTTTCCACTGCTTCGGCTGCGTGATGGGAACGCTTGCGAGCGTAGCGACTGGAGCGACGATGGTTCCTGTCATCGCGTTTGATCCGGAAATCGTGCTGGATGTCGTAGAGCAGGAGCGGTGTACGGCGTTGTACGGGGTTCCGACGATGTTTATCGCCGAACTGAATCATCCTTCTTTTCCCGGGCGCGACTTGAGCTCGCTTCGCACCGGCATCATGGCTGGCTCGCCATGTCCCATCGAGGTGATGAAAAATGTGGTAGAGAAAATGGGAATCCGCGAAATTACGATTGCCTATGGACAGACGGAATCTTCGCCGGTCATTACACAGACGAGGCCGGATGATTCCATCGAGCGTCGCGTTACGACAGTCGGGCGGGCCCATGATGAAGTAGAGGTCAAAATCATCGACCCGGTCACCGGAGAAACTGTGCCGCCCGGTGTGCAGGGAGAGCTTTGCACGAGGGGCTATTTGGTGATGAAGGGGTATTACAACATGCCCGAGCATACCGCAAAAGCGATCGACCACGAGGGCTGGCTGCATACGGGAGATTTGGCTACCGTGGATGAAGACGGATACTATCGGATCACGGGCCGGTTAAAGGATATGATTATCCGCGGAGGGGAAAACATCTACCCGCGGGAAATCGAGGAGTTCCTGTACACACATCCAAAGGTGCTGGATGTGCAGGTTGTCGGGGTCCCGGACGCCAAGTACGGAGAGCAGGTGTTGGCCTGCATCAAGGTGAAGCCGGGAGAAGAATTGACGGAGGAAGAGCTGCTCGCCTACTGCGAAGGGAAGATAGCCCGTTTCAAGGTGCCGCGCTATATCCAGTTTGTGTCGGAATACCCGATGACGGCGTCAGGCAAGATTCAGAAGTATAAGCTGCGTGAACAGGCGATTTCCGCATTCGGTCTGGAAACGGAGGACGGGATCGAGACTGCCTGACGGGGAAGGGGAGCGGACTTTACTTTCTCGCAAGACTCTTCTATGATGATGATGGTAAAAAACAGCGAAGGCAAGGAGTATCCTTTGCCTTCGCACTGTTTTTTTGCGCGATTATGCGCGTTTTTTCGCTTCGTATGCAGCAATCTTGTCTTCGTACTGAAGCGTGATGCCGATATCGTCAAGACCGTTCAGCAAGCAGTAACGGCGGTAGGAGTCCACCTCGAACGGATAGGACAGGCCGTCGCTATCCTTGACCACTTGCTCCTGCAGGTCGATTGTCAGTTCGTAGTTGTCCTTGCTTTGCGCACGGGAGAACAGCTCTTGCACTTGCTCTTCACTCAGTTTGATCGGCAAAATGCCGTTCTTGAAGCAGTTGTTGTAGAAAATATCAGCAAACGACGGCGCGATGACAACGCGGAAGCCGTAGTCGAGCAAAGCCCAGGGGGCATGTTCCCGGGAAGAGCCGCAGCCGAAGTTGTTCCGGGCCAAAAGCACGGTAGAGTTTGCGTATTTCGGTTGATTGAGCACAAAAGAATCAATAGGCTGGCCGTCAGCAGTAAAGCGCCATTCGTAGAAGAGGAATTGGCCAAAGCCAGTGCGTTCGATGCGCTTCAGAAATTGCTTCGGAATGATCGCGTCTGTATCCACGTTTACACGATCGAGCGGTGCTACCAGTCCTGTATGGATGACAAATGGGTTCATTGGAATACCTCCTTGTTCACGCCTTCACGCTTCCATTCGCGTACGTCTACGAAGTGGCCGGCAATCGCCGCAGCGGCAGCCATTTCCGGACTGACCAGATGGGTACGGCCGCCGCGTCCCTGACGACCCTCGAAGTTGCGGTTGGAGGTGGAAGCGCAGCGCTCGCCTTCTTGCAAAATGTCCGGGTTCATCGCAAGACACATGGAGCAGCCGGATTCGCGCCATTCAAAGCCAGCTTCTTGAAAAATCAGGTGGAGTCCTTCTTGCTCGGCTGCCTGCTTGACGGCCTGGGAGCCGGGGACGACCATCGCGTGTACGTGGGAAGAGACTTTGCGGCCTTTTGCCACTTCAGCTGCACGGCGCAGGTCTTCAATACGGCCGTTCGTACAGGAACCGATAAAGACGCGGTCGATCTTGATCTCACTCATCGGAGTCCCAGGCGTCAGCCCCATGTAGGAGAGGGCGTCCTGAGCAGCCTTGCGCTGTGCTGCCGTCTCAAAAGAATCAGGATGCGGCACTGTGCTGGTGATGTCTGTACCCATTCCCGGGCTGGTTCCCCAAGTGACCTGCGGGGCGATTTGGCTCGCGTCGATTTCTACATAGTGGTCGTAAGTCGCTCCCGGATCTGTGCAGAGCTGTTTCCACTGTTCGACTGCAGCCAGGAAATCTTCTCCCTGCGGTACGTGGCGCTTGCCCTTCAGATAGGCAAAAGTGGTTTCGTCAGGAGCGATCAGACCAGCGCGGGCACCGGCCTCAATAGACATATTGCATACAGTCATGCGCTCTTCCATCGTCAGCTTGCGAATGGCATCGCCGGTGTATTCGATGACGTATCCGGTCGCGAAGTCTGTTCCGTATTTTGCGATGATGGCCAAAATTAAGTCTTTTGCGCTTACTCCATACGGCAGATCGCCCACTACACGGACTTCAAGCGTTTTCGGTTTGGACTGCTGCAGGCATTGCGTGGCCAGCACGTGCTCTACTTCGCTGGTGCCAATCCCGAAAGCGAGTGCGCCAAACGCGCCGTGCGTGGAGGTATGGCTGTCGCCGCACACGATCGTTTTTCCCGGGTGTGTCAGGCCAAGCTCGGGACCGATGACGTGCACAATCCCTTGATCAGGGCTGTTCAGGTCGGCGAGCGTAATTCCGAATTCTTTGCAGTTTGCGGTCAGCGTCTCCATTTGCTGACGAGAGATCGGATCTTTGACATTGAAGCGGTCCGCTGTCGGGACGTTGTGGTCCATCGTAGCGAATGTCAGATCCGGGCGGCGGACTTTTCGTCCGGCGAGGCGGAGACCCTCGAAAGCTTGGGGCGAAGTCACTTCGTGTACGAGGTGCAGGTCGATATACAGAAGACTTGGTTTGCCGGCTTCCTCATGGATTACATGAGAGTCCCAGATTTTCTCAAACATAGTGCGAGGTTTCATAAGGGTAATCCTCCTTCGTTCAAAACTCTTATCAAGGTTGTATCATGGCAATAGAAATAGTTCAAAGATATAATTATTATGAGATGGATAGTTTTTGCCTATTGGGAGGTCCTCATGGAGTTACGACAGATTCGTTATGTGCTCGCAGTCGCGGAAGAACGGAGCTTTTCACGCGCTGCCAGCCGTTTGCATTTGGCACAGCCTTCGCTTAGCCAGCAAATCGCCAAATTGGAAAAAATACTGGGAGTTCCCCTGTTTCACCGCCTGCCTCAGCACGTAGAGCTGACCGATGCCGGACAGAGGTTTGTCCAGGTTGCCCAAACATTGGTCGACATGGCGGAGGGCCTGGAGAGGGAAATGCGCTCCTATGCTGTAGGAGAGAGCGGGAAGCTGCTGGTCGGCAGCCTGCCGATTACGGGGGCGTATGTCTTGCCGAGAGTCATTCCCGATTTTACCCGCCAGTTTCCCGGCGTAGAGCTTCAATTGATTGAAGAAACCTCCAGCCATCTCGAGCATTTGCTCGTACGGGGAAAGATAGATATCAGTCTGCTGACGATGCCGATCACTGATCCTACACTGGAGACGATACCGGCGATTCACGAAGAGATATTTCTCGCCGTCCCGCCGCAGCATCCGATCGCAGGGCAAAAGGAAGTGGATCTGGCAGAGCTTGCGGGACAGCCGTTTATCCTGCTGAAGGAAGGTCAAGGTTTTCGCACGATTTCGCTCAGGCTTTGCGAAGAGGCGGGATTCCGCCCGCGAATCGTCTTTGAAAGCACCAACATCCAGACGGTACAGTCGCTCGTAGCAGCGGGCATGGGACTTTCTTTTGCGCCACGGATGATTTCGCTCGCTCCCGGAACGACCGAGCATCCTGTTTACGTGCGGTTGGCGAGAAGGCCGTTTCGCACGCTCGTCGTGGCATACCGCAAGGACCGGCCGTTGTCCCGACCGGCGGAAGCCTTTGTGAAATGCCTGGTTGAACAAAAAAACCATTTTTAAACGACACTTCACGCTTCCAGAAAAAAGACAAACATGTTTAGCTGTGCTACACTATAGCCAGATAAAACCAGAGGAGGGCAAGTTCGATGAAAGAAATCAAGACAGAAGCTGAATTTCAAGAACAAATTGCTCAGGAAAAACCGGTTGTCGTGAAATTTTATACGGATTGGTGCCCGGATTGCCATCGAATCGATCCGTTCATGCCTGCTGTCGAAGAGGCGTATAAGGACAAGCTGGATATGGTAGCAATCAATCGGGATACATTGCCAGAGCTGTCACAGCAGCTGGAGGTGTTTGGCATCCCGAGCTTTATCGCGTTCTCCAAAGGAAAAGAACTCGTCAGATTCGTAAGCAAGCTCGGCAAGAGCCGCGAAGAGATCGAGCATTTCCTCGATCGGGCGATTCAGGTGAGCGAGACGCTGGAATAACCGAGACGAAGAGATCGGCTGTGGGGGATAACCTCTGATGATAGCAATGAAAAAACAAGGAGAATGGCTGATCGGGACGATCCCCGATGAAGTCGACGGACTTGGAATCGGCAGCTTGCTCCGGGAACACTGGAAGTGGCCGAAAAAGCAGGTTCATCTGCTTTTTCAGCATAAAGAGGTTTGGCTGGAAGGAAATCCGGCTGCCCAACACGTCAAGGTAGCGGCCGGGCAGGAAATCAAGGTCAGGGCCTGTGCCCCGGAACCTTTTGGTCTGGACCCCTCGCCAGAAAAGCTGCAGGTACTGTATGAAGACGATCATCTGCTGATCGTAAACAAGCCGGCAGGGATGCTGCTGCACCCGACGGAGAAATTCCATAAAAAAACGTTGGATCATCTTGTCGCCGGCCATTTTGAACGGACTGGCGTCGCGGCGCGTGTCCGCCATGTTCATCGGCTTGATCAGGAGACGTCAGGGGTTGTGATGTACGCCAAGCATGCACTCGCCTCTGCTCTATTGGACGAACATCTGCGCGAGCGAAAAATCAAGCGGCACTACATTGCCTATGTTCACGGGAGGCTGTCAAAGGAAAGCGGGACGATCTCCGAGCCGATCGGGAAGGATCGCTTTCACTCCAACCGCAGGAGAGTGACTCCCACCGGGGATGCTGCAGTCACTCACTATCGGGTAACAGAGCGCTTCGAAACGGCGACAAAGCTGGAATGCGAGCTGGAGACGGGACGAACCCATCAGATACGGGTCCATCTCAGCTATGTGGGCTTTCCGTTGATCGGAGATACGCTCTATGGCGGAAAGGAAATGTTCGTGAAACGGCAGGCGCTGCATGCAGCAATTCTCAGGTTTTCCCATCCGTTCGGAATGGAGACGCTCGAAGTATCTGCAGCCCTGCCGCCCGACCTGCAGCAGCTGGAGTCCAGGCTTCGTCATTCGCCAATGCAAGGGTAGCTGAATAAACTGCCAGGGAAGGAAGCAGAAAGGGTGTTGAGATGAAACGACCCATTATTGGCATACTGACCTGGCGGGAGGGCAAGTCTTTTGCAGAACCGAGCTATTTTCGCAAAATGATTCGGGCAGGGGAGGAGCTCGGGTGTACCGTGTTTTTGTTCTCGCCCCCGGACGTATCGGCAAACGGAAAGCAAATTCGCGGATTCATCCCTGCGGCTCGCGGCTGGCAGGCGCGAATCTTTCCCCGACCGGATGCCGTGATCGACCGGTATCGCTACACGCCGACAGACGCTTTCAAACGGTATGTGGCATTCCGCCGAACAAGCGACCTGTTGTATACAAACAATCGGCTCGCGAACAAGTGGAAGGTTCACGAGGTACTGGTGAAAGACAGCCGGATGCACCGGTGGCTGCCGGAAACGGTTCTGTACAATCGGCTTAACTTGCAGAAAATGTTGGCGCGCCACCCGTTGCTCTATGTGAAGCCGGCAAATGGAACGGGCGGACGCAATATCCTCAGTGTCGAAAAGACCTCGCAGGGCTACCATCTGCTGGGAAGGGATAAGCAGCGGGCCAAGGTGTCCATGGTGATCAAGCAGCTGGAGTCTGTCCAAGCCAGAGTGAAAAGCTGGGCAACCCGCGACAAGTACATCGTACAGCAAGGGCTTTATCTTAATCTGGTACCCGGCAGGGCTGTCGACATGAGGCTTCTGATCCAGAAAAACGGAGAGGGCTTGTGGAGCATTACAGGCGCGGGGATGCGGGTCGGCGGAGCGAAGAGCGCCACCTCCAATCTCCACGGCGGCGGCAGGGCGGTTCCCGTGAAGTCGTTCCTTGCAGCTACATTTGGCGAGCAAAAGACGAATGAAATTATACGAGATTGTGAGCAGCTAGCGTACCAGACAGTCGAGACGCTGGAAAATCACTTTGGGCGCATGATGGAGATGGGATTGGACATCGGGATCGATGTCAAGGGACGCGCATGGTTGATTGAGGTAAATCCGAAGCCGGGAAGAGAAATCTTCCGCGAAATGGGCATGCTTGGCCAATACAAGGACGCAATCAAAAGACCGATCCAGTACGCCATGCATCTAGCAAAGACCCAGTCGGGAAAAAGAGCGGCAACCAACTGACAAAGCGGCGCGATCACAGCGCCGTTTTTCCATTGAATAGCGTCCCTGGCTATGAGGAGCGTCCTTGGGTATGAGAGCATCGGCAAAAGGGAGAACGACTGTCCGGTGCTTGCTTCTGTTTCTCGCAAAAAATGGGGCGTGGAATCGTATTTTTGTAACAAACAGGCCTCTTATTCGTAATTGATAACAGAACGTGCAGCTTAGATTCGCTTTTGACCAGCAAGCTTTCGAAAAGATGATTTAGCCGCGCTCCCTTTTGGACAGAATGGGAAAGAAGGAGTTGATCGACATGGAGCAGCTGATCCAATTGGCAACAGATTACTGGCCGATCGCGGTAGGCGCTGTACTGGTTATTGTGATCCTGCAAATGATTGTGAAGAGTTTGTTTCGGATCGTCTCAGTCGTGGTCGCGATCGGTGTCATACTCGTACTCGTTTTTGAGTTTTCCCCCGAACAGGTGATCGATATGGGGCGGTCTGCCGTTCAGACGACGCAGGGCGCCTTGGAGAAGACCGTCGTTCCGTTGCTGGAGAAGGAGCTGAAGGATGCGGCGATCACGTTCCACGAGGACGGCAGCTATGTAATGAAGACAAAGAGCATCCAGATTACGGGGAAAAAGGGAGATTCGAAGGCGACGATCCAATACGGTGACAACAGCTGGGAAGCGGATGTCAGCATTCTGGGGGAATTGTTCCAGGACAAGCTGAACAAGGCGGAATCCTCGCTAAAAACGATGTAGAACAGATAGGACTGTTCTTGTGAGTAACAAAACGGGGCTGGTTTGGACAGGGTCATAAGACCGTCCAGACAAGCCCTGTTTGTTTTTTAGGCAGTTGCTGGCTACCCTTGTAATTGAGGCGGAACCCGCAGCAAGCTCGCCTGTTCAAACGAGTACCCGATGCGGATCAGAAGAGGCTCGCTGTACGCTCTGCCCGTAAACATGATGCCGAATGGATTCCCTGATGGTTCATAGCCGGCAGGCAGGGAGATGGAGGGGTATCCGGCCTTGGCAGCGATATCCGCGCCAAAATCATGGGGGAAGAGCAGGCAGTCCAATTGGTGCTGGTCAAAAGCAGCGTCCAATCCTTCCGTGCGGGATTGCCTCAGATCCCGGAGGCGACTGTCCAAGTATTCCGCTTCAGTCAAGCTGCCGCCCGTTTGATCCGCTTTTTCCAGGATGTCTTGGCCGTAGCGCAAGGCTGCATCAGCGTTTTCCTTGTTCCATTCGATTATGTCGCCAAGCGTTCGTATGGAAAAAGAGGCGGGAAGTCGGGACAAATAAGCGTTTACGCCTGATTTAAACTCGTAGTAGAGAACACTAGAGTCCCATGTTTCCTGTTCGGAGGGAATGCGGATATTCTCGACCAATATTGCTCCCTGCTCCTGAAGAATGCGAAGGACCGCTTCAAATAATGGCCTTTGGTCATCTGTCATCACGTCGTCGGCAAAAGTACGGACGACGCCGATGCGAGCGCCGCGCAAGCCGCTTTTGTCCAAAAACGGGGTGTAGTCCGTATATGAGCGTCCCGCGCTTGCTCCCGTAGCAGGATCCTCGCTGTCTACTCCTGTCAATGCACCAAGCAGAATCGCTGCATCTTCAACGCAAAGGGCCATCGGTCCAGCCGTATCCTGGCTCGTGGCGATCGGGATGATTCCTGTTCGGCTGACAAGACCCAATGTTGGTTTGATTCCGACAAGCGAGTGGTTGGCAGATGGATTGAGGATCGAGCCTGACGTTTCTGTCCCGACTGCAGCGGCAGCAAAGCCTGCTGCGATGGCGGCTCCCGAACCGGAGCTGGAGCCTCCCGTGTCAAATCGACCGGGGCCGTATGGGTTGCGTACCTGTCCACCGCGCGAGCTGTAGCCGTTGGGCATGGCAGTCGAGATGAAATTGGCCCACTCGGTCATGTTTGTCTTGCCGAGAATAATCGCTCCGGCTGATCGCAACTGCTGCACGACGAATGCATCGCGTCCGGCGTAGGAGTCTGCGAGGGCAAGCGAGCCTGCTGACGTATGCATCTGATCGGCTGTCGCAATATTGTCTTTGATCAAGACGGGAATGCCATGCAACGGGCTGCGTGGTCCGCGGATCAGCCGCTCTCTGTCCAAAGCGTCGGCGATATGCAAGGCATCGGGATTAAGCTCAGAAATGGCATTCAGGCCCGCTCCTCGTTTATCATGGGCTGCTATGCGCTCCAAATAGGCAAGAGTGAGTTCTCTGCTTGTCGTGAAGCCGCCGGCAAGCGCCTTTTGCAGTGTTCGAATACCGGCTTCCAGCAGATCATTCATTGGAACTCCCCCTTTCATAAGGTCATTTGTATTATGTAAATCTTCGGGACGGAAGGTCAGAAAACCTTTTTGAGAGAGAGGAAAGAGGGCAGGTCTGTAAAAAACGAAAAGGCTGATCATCTTTTCGACGATCAGCCTCACATATTTATTCCTTTGCGCCAGCCGCTTGCAGGTTGGCTTTTTCTTCTTCGACGTATCGGTTGCGCGGATGCTCGCGGCACTCGTCGGAGCAGGAGCGCTTGTATTTGACTTCACACTCGGTGCAGCAGAAGTGCTGCTTGTTGCAGAACGGGTTGGCACAGTTGACATAGCGGTCTTCCGGCTTCCCGCAGTAGTAGCAGGAACTGATCACGACATCTTCTTCTGTCTGGTTGATCTTGACGGAGATGCGCTCGTCGAATACGTAGCACTTGCCGTCCCACAGACGTCCCTTCACCTCAGGGTCTTTTCCGTAAGTGACAATGCCGCCATGAAGCTGGTACACCTCTTCAAAGCCTTCCTTCATCAGAACACCGGTCAATTTTTCACAGCGGATACCGCCTGTGCAGTAGGTGAGAACCTTTTTGTCCTTGAATTGGCTCATGTTCTCGCGAATCCACTCGGGAAACTCGCGGGAAGATTCGACTTTCGGACGAATCGCTCCGCGGAAGTGGCCAAGCTCGTATTCGAATTCATTGCGGCCGTCCAGTACGACGACGTCGTCACGCTGGAGCATTTCATAAAATTCTTTCGGGCTCAAGTATTTTCCGGTCAGTTCAGTCGGATGGAAATCATCCTTGAGACGCCAGGTTACCAATTCTTTTTTCGCACGAACGAACATCTTTTTGAAAGCGTGTCCGTCGGCTTCATCTATTTTAAACCAGATGTCCGCAAAACGCGGATCTTTTCGGACAAATTCCATGTAAGCGTCGGTTTGTTCCACGGTTCCGGAAACAGTTCCGTTCAATCCTTCAGGGGCAACGATGATGCGTCCCTTCAGGCCGAGTTCTTTGCAAAAAGCGAGATGCTCAGCTGCATACTCCTCGTAATTGTCGAGATGGACATACTTGTAGTAAAGCAAAACGCGATACGGTTTTTGTACTTGCAATGTACAATTCACCCTTTCCAGTCTATTTGATTTTAATGGTGCAACCGTGATTATAGCACAGGTAAAAAGATTTTGCTGAGAAAAAGGCTGGATGGAAATGATTTTTTTTTTGACAATCGACTCTGATTGTGAAAGTGGAGAGGAAAACTTGGCAGCATGTGGAAACGAAAAGGAGGGTGGCTTGCGTCTAAGCCTATGAAGGCAATTGCAAGCCATTGGAAAGCTTAGAAATATAAGCCGGCGATACTTTTTCGTACATGTGGGGGGATAGCGCACATGAAGTCAGACAAAAAGGAAAACACGGAAAATAAGAGAGGGAGACTTGGTCAGGATGAGCCGGAAGTAACGGCAAAGCGGCAGAGGACGATAAAGCCGATCCTCTATGCGCTCGCAATCATCGTCCTGCTGGCACTGGCGAATCTCGCTTTTTCATCGATCGCAAACAAGGAGGACGAAGCGCAAGCGACAAATGCTCCTCTAGCGGATGCTCCGACGTTTGCCGTCGACTTTCTCAACGCCAAAGGATACAAGATCGAAGCCAGCCAAGGCTTGGTCTCCTCGTACACCTTAACAAAGGATTATCTGGCTAATGACGGGAGCCACGCATGGGCTTATCAGGCAGTAAACCCCGATGATTATCTGGGAAAAGAAATCAGCCTGTACAGGTTCATCGTATCCAACCATCCGCTCGATCTGGAGCTTCCGAATGACGAATACGACAAGACAGTCATCGTCTTGATGACCAGCGGCACTGAAGTAATCGGCGGCACCTCTATGCCGGACTCAAAAGAACCATTGGCAGGCGGTCCCTACAGCCTCGACGGGAAGACGCTGGAGGAAGTGACCGGGCTTTCGTTCCCGGAGTGGAGGGAAAAGTGGACACAGAAATACGGATCGCGTAAGTATATCAGTGAGTAAATCGAACCCGCTTCTACATTTTTGGTAGAGGCGGTTTTATTGTCTGCTCCTGAAACGAAAGGGACATTCAAGCATAGCGATGACAAGTCAACCAGAAATGAGACTCTTGTCCTGTATCTTTTTTCTTCGTCTTGTGGTACATACACGCAGAGATGGATGTAATCAATATATAGTATTTGATTTGTCGAAAAATTTAATCCCTTGCTATATATAGTGGTCTCTTGTACACTGATAAAAGGTTTTGAGACTCAAAATCTACCAAATATTGATCCCGTCATTATACCCAATTCTACCAGAGAGAAAATTACGGGGGAGTAAGGAGTTGCGGCATGAACGCTGTTACCACCATTCAAATAGTGAAACGAAACGGAGAGCAGGAAGACCTGCGCATCGACAAGCTGAAAAAAGTGATCGGCTATGCTTGCAAGGACTATCCGGCATGCGATCCGCTTGAGCTGGAGATGGATGCTTGCATTCAATTTCGCGATGGGATGACCACCAAAGAGATTCAGCGGATCGTGATGCAGACCGCTGTGGAAAAGACCAGCGTGGAAACTCCGGAATGGCAATTCGTGGCAGCCAGACTGCTCGCTTACGATTTGTACAAGGACGCAGCGATCAATCGCGGATACCGCGGCCATTTTGGCTACGGCGACTTTACTGAGTTGGTACATACATTGACTGAAAAAGGACTGTACGGTTCGTATTTGCTGGAAACGTACAGTGATGAAGAGATTCAAGAGCTGCAGGCTTATCTAAAGCCGGAGAGGGACGAGCTGTTCAACTACGCCGGACTTCGCCTGCTGGCTGACCGCTATTTGATCAAAGACTACGACAAAGGGGTCATGGAGCTGCCCCAGGAGCGGTTCATGATCATTGCGATGCACCTGGCGATGAAGGAGCAGGACAAGCTGAAACACGCCAAGGACTTCTACGACATCTTGTCCAAGCTGGAGATCACCGTCGCCACGCCGACGCTCGCCAACGCGGGAACGCCACATCACCAGCTGTCGTCATGCTTCATCGACACGGTAGATGACTCTCTCTCAGGAATTATGAATACGGCCGGTGCGACCTCCATGGTCTCCAAATTCGGCGGCGGTGTCGGCATTTATCTGGGGAAAGTGCGCAGCCGCGGCTCGTCCATTCGCGGACACAAGGGAGCTTCCGGCGGCATTGTGCCGTGGACAAGGCTCTACAACCAGATTGCGATCAGCGTCGATCAGCTCGGTACACGGGCAGGAGCATTCGCTATCTACCTGGATGTATGGCATGCAGACATCCTCGACTTCCTCTTGCTTAAAACAAACAACGGAGACGACCGGATGAAAGCCCATGATATTTTCCCGGGCGTGTGCATTCCCGACCTGTTCATGGAGCGCGTAAAAGAGCGGGGCATGTGGTATTTGTTCGATCCGCATGAGGTTCGCGAGGTGATGGGTTTCTCTCTGGAGGACTCCTACGGTGAAGAGTTCGCCCGCCGCTACGAGCTGTGCGTCCAGGAAGAGAAGCTGACGATCAAGACGGAGATACCGGCCATTGAGATCATGAAGCGCATCATGGCCAGCGCTTTTGAAACGGGAACGCCGTTCATCTTTTTCCGCGATACGGTAAACAGAGCAAATCCAAACAAGCATGCAGGCATGGTGTACTCCTCCAACCTCTGCACGGAGATCATGCAGAACATGAGCCCGACCGTGTTCGTCAGCGAAGAGCTGGAGGACGGAGAGGTCGTATACCGTTACAGACCGGGCGATTTCGTCGTCTGCAACCTTTCCTCGCTGAATCTGGGACGCTTGCAATCAACAGAGGACATTGCCCGAATCGTCCCGATCCAGATGCGGATGCTGGACAATGTGATTGATTTGAACTACTATCCGGTAAAGCAGGCGGAAGCCACCAACCAGAAATACCGTGCGGTGGGTCTCGGAACGAGCGGCTACCATCAGTACCTGGCACAAAACGGAATCAAGTGGGAGAGCGAAGAGCACATAGAGGCGGCCGACAAGCTGTACGAGGAAATTGCTTATCAAGCGATTAAAACATCGATGGAGCTGGCACGCGAAAAGGGAACGTATCGCGTATTTGAAGGCAGCGAATGGCAGACCGGAGAGTACTTCGAACGGAGAGGCTACACGGATGAACGGTGGGCTTCGTTGAAAGAGGATGTCGCCCGGTACGGCATGCGCAATGCCTGGACCTTTGCCGTGGCGCCGACGGGCACGACCAGCCTGATCGCTGGCTCCACAGCGTCTACCGATCCGGTTTACGCAAAGTTTTTCGTAGAGGAAAAGCGCAGCGGAAACATCCCGCAAACGGCGCCGAATCTGAATGAAAACACATTCTTTTACTACAAGGAGGCCCATCGCATCGATCAGCAGTGGTCGATCCGTGCAGCCGGAGCGAGACAGGTCCACATTGACCAGGCCCAATCGTTCAACCTGTACATCACGCCGCAAATCACAGCGCCCGAATTTCTCGACCTGTACATACAGGCGTGGGAAAACGGATTGAAGACGATTTACTACGTCCGCAATCAATCTGTTGAAGTAGAGGACTGTGTAAGCTGCTCGGCATAACAAACAAAATCAAAAGAGCAAACCTGACTCCCCGGTCCGACAGGCCGGGGACGTTACTTGCTCATAGGAGTGTGAACACGCATGCAACTGGAAAAAAAGCGTTTATTCAATGAAGAAGGCCAGCGCGGCACGCAGCGCATGATCGGCGGAAACACCACCAACCTAAGAGAGTGGAACCGGATCAAGTATCCGTGGGCTGCCAAGCTGTATCGGACGATGCTCAACAACTTCTGGATTCCGGAAGAGGTGCCGCTCGCAAACGACGCCAAGCAATTCGACTCGCTCTCTCCGGCCGAGCGAAGGGCTTTTGACAAGACGATCTCGTTCCTGAACTTTTTGGACTCGCTCCAATCGGTCAATTTGCCGAACATCTCCGACTATGTGACGGCGCCGGAGGTCTGCTCCCTATTGAATATCCAGACATTCCAGGAGGAGATTCACGCGCAGTCGTACAGCTACGTACTGGATTCGGTATGTTCCCCGCAAACGCGAGACAATATTTACGACGAATGGCGCAATGACGTTCACCTGATGGAGCGAAACAAGTTCATCGCCGATTTGTACCAGCAGTTCGTCGACAATCCGAATGACGTGAACTTCGTCAAAACCGTAATCGCCAACTACTTGCTGGAATCGCTCTATTTTTACTCCGGCTTCTCTTTCTTTTACACGCTGGCGCGTCAAGGAAAAATGACGGGAACCGCGACGATGATCAAATACATCCAGCGGGACGAGCTTACACACGTGGTGTTGTTCCAGAACATGTTCCGCGAGCTGCGGGCAGAGAACCCGGATATCTTTACGCCTGAATTGATCGAAGAGCTGCGCGGCATGTTCCATACGGCTGCCTCTCACGAAATCCGCTGGGGACAGTATGTGACCAACAATGAAATTCTCGGAATCAACAACGACATTTTGGAGCGCTATATCAAATATTTGGCCAACCAGCGTCTAAAAGGACTCGATTTGGAGATTCTGTACCCTGATCACCTGGAGCACCCGATGAAATGGGTAGACAGCTTCGCCAACCTGAATCAAACCAAGACCGACTTCTTCGAGCAAAAGGTGACCAATTATACTAAATCGAGCGGATTGAACCTGGGCGACCTCTAATCCGCACCAGTCAGCAAAGGAGAGACGAGAAATGACAAACACGTTTAAACGGCCTGTGGCTCCTGTGAAGATCAAACAACTGCATGCAGATGCCGTCATTCCGAGATACGCCCGTGCCTTCGACGCGGGATTTGATCTTGTAGCAGTCGAAGATGTGATTATTCTGCCAGGGGAGACAGCCAAAATTCCGACCGGGCTGGCCTTTGCCCTGCCCGATGGATATGAGCTGCAGGTTCGCCCGCGTTCCGGAATCAGCGCAAAGTCAAAGCTGCGGATCAGCAACGCTCCAGGTACTGTTGATGCCGGCTACCGCGGGGAAGTATGCGTCCTGATCGACAATATCCGCACACCGTCTGGCGAGAGCGGCAAAACGTGTATGGACGTCAGCGACAAGCCGGTTGAAGTAGATCGGGAAGTGGACCGCCACGCCTATCTCATCCGCAAGGGAGACCGGATCGCGCAGGGAGTGCTGGCGATTGTGCCGATAGCTGACTTCGAGGTAGTGGAGGAGCTGGACGAAACTGAACGCGGAGCGGGCGGCTTCGGCAGCAGCGGCGTACAGTAGGAGGAAAGAATAGATAGATGAAAAGACCCTGAAGACGGCAGGATGCCTATTGGACATCACTGCCTGCTCCAGGGTCTTTTTCTCCCTCGGGGTGTTGTTCTTTATACGTGCGAGGCAAGGTACTTCCGGATCTTCTCCATGTCCTCGTCCGTCAGAGAGGTGCCATCCGCTTTTACAAATACGCAGGGACCATACACCCAGTCGAGGAAACCGTCTGTCGTGACCGGAAAATTGTTCGCTGCCACTCCGCGCAAGTCCTCGTTTACGAGCAGAGATACTCCGTCCAGACGATCATCCGCAAGCACCTCGAAGTCGCCGCCGACGAGCCGGGTGACATCGTCGGTATCCTTGATTTGTATCGGGGCGACATCCTCGTGGGGATGTTTGATCAAAACGGTAATCACACCAATCAACTCCTTCTTTCTATCATCATAAACGATGCGGCTGACGGAAGCGAGAGTGAGTAATTATCGGTAGATTCAGACAAAGGGCCCGAACCGTCATCTGTGGTACAATAATGAAAAAACTGGAAGGACGAGCGAGAGAGATGCAACTGGTATCCATCAATGTGGGCAAGCCGCAAACGGTCATGCATAATGGCAAAGAAGTAAGTACGGCAATTTGGAAATACCCCGTCACGGATCGCAGATTTCTGGATTGGGAACAGCTCGACGGGGACGGACAAGCCGATCGCCGCTTTCACGGCGGCAAGGACAAAGCATTGATGGTGTACAGCTACGATCATTATTCGTTCTGGGAGGAGAAGCTTGGTCAGGAGCTGGCTCCCGGTGCATTTGGTGAAAATGTGACAGTTCGCGGGTTGGACGAGTCCACCGTGTCTATCGGCGACATTTTTCAATTGGGTGAGGCAGTCGTGCAGGTAAGCCAGCCGAGGCAGCCCTGTTTCAAACTGGATGTACGGCTGCAGCGCAGCGACATGGTCTCGCTCATTCAACAGACAGGGTACAGCGGCTTTTATATGCGCGTGCTCGAGACGGGAATGATCGGCCAGGATATGGAGTTTCGTCTGCTGGAGAAAAGCAGTCATAATGTGACGGTCGCTTTTATCAATCAGATCAAGTACCACAAAAAGGACAATCTGGAGGCCATTCGGCGGATTTTGGCGGTGAAAGAGCTGGCTGACAGCTGGCGGCCTTCGCTGGAAAAGCGTTTAACAACATAAGCGGTTCATGAACAAAGCTGGCATTTGCCGGCTTTTTTTTATTTTCGGGCTAGGTCCGATGAACGGCGCCCAAGCGTCAGACATACGGTAAAATTGGCGGGCTGCGAACACATTGGCGGGCTGCGAACACATTGGCGGGCTGAGAGCACAAAGATTGGGCGATTGGACCAAAACAAGTTGACACAAAGTAGGCAGTAGCCACAATACAATGAATTATATTCCGATGCATTTACTGAGAATTAGAAAAGGAGAAAGTCAGATGAGTGGACGTTATTGGTTTTTGCGACCCGTTTCTGTGTATGCAGTAGCCATTGTTTTGTGTCTTGGTCTGATTGGATGCACAGCCTCGAATTCGGCAACAGACAGCAAACAACAGACACAGGTGGAGCTGCTCAATGTGTCCTATGATCCGACGCGTGAGCTGTATCAGGAGGTCAACCAGCGATTCGCCGAGTACTGGAAGACAAAGACAGGGCAAACCGTCACCATCAAACAGTCGCATGGCGGCTCCGGCAAGCAGTCGAGGTCTGTTATCGACGGATTGGAAGCGGATGTGGTCACTCTCGCGCTGGCCTATGATATCGATGCCATCGCTGAGCGGGGATACATGCCCAAGGAGTGGCAGAGCAGGCTGCCGGATAACAGCTCTCCATACACCTCCACGATCGTGTTTCTTGTGCGAAAAGGGAATCCCAAGCAGATCAAGGATTGGGATGATCTGGTCAAGCAGGACGTGTCCGTCATCACACCCAATCCCAAGACCTCAGGCGGGGCCCGTTGGAACTACCTGGCAGCATGGGGCTATGCCTTGAAGAAAAACAATGGGGATGAAGGGAAGGCCAAGGACTTCGTGAACCGCCTGTTCAAAAACGTTCCCGTCCTGGATTCCGGCGCACGCGGCTCGACCACCACTTTTGTCGAGCGGGGTATCGGAGATGTCCTCATCGCCTGGGAAAACGAAGCCTATCTGGCCATCAATGAACTGGGGAAAGACAAGTTTGACATCGTCAATCCTTCGCTCAGCATACTGGCCGAACCTCCTGTCGCCATAGTCGACAAGAACGTCGACAAGCGTCAAACTCGTGAGCTGGCGACGGAATACCTTCAGTTTCTGTATACAAAAGAAGCACAGGAAATTGCCGCCAAGCATTACTACAGGCCCCGCTTAGCCGAAGTGAAAGCGGCCCACCAGCCGCCGTTCCCCGAAATTGAGCTGTTTACCATCCAGGAAGTATTCGGAGGCTGGGCCAAAGCGCAGCAGGTTCATTTCGCAGACGGAGGCGTTTTTGATCAGATTTATCAGGCCCAAAAAAAGTGACGGAACAGCTATTGATCCTTCACTTCCGTTGCTGCAAGGGGGCTGCTTTGCAAAGAAAACAAACTGTCAACCTGCGGGAGAGTCAACCATGGGAAAACGTATGAAATCAAAAGGAATCTTACCGGGCTTTGGGCTTACCATTGGGTACACGCTGGTCTACCTGAGCCTGCTTGTCTTGATCCCTCTTTCGATCCTTTTTCTCCAGACAGCCAGCATGACCTGGGAGCAGTTTTGGCTGACGGTGACGGACCAGCGCGTCCTCGCTTCCTTTCAGGTCAGCTTTTTGACCGCCTTTTTTGCAGCTTGCATGAATGCAGTATTTGGGGTGCTGGTCGCATGGGTGCTGGTACGGTACCACTTCCCGGGAAAACGGTTCATTGACGGTATCGTCGATCTGCCGTTTGCCCTGCCGACAGCAGTAGCCGGTATCGCCCTTGCCTCGATATATTCGGAGAACGGCTGGATCGGTCAGTTGTTTGCGGCGTGGGGGATGAAAATCGCGTATACGCCTGTCGGGATATTTGTCGCTTTGACCTTTATCGGACTCCCCTTTGTCGTCCGGACGGTACAGCCTGTTCTTCAGGATTGGGACCGCCAGGTAGAGGAAGCCGCTGCCACCTTGGGAGCATCCCGGCTGCAAACGTTCCTGCGCGTGATTCTTCCTCATTTGCTCCCGGCGATCCTGACCGGCTTTGCCCTGGCCTTTGCCCGCGCCTTGGGCGAATACGGCTCCGTCGTCTTCATCTCGGGCAACATGCCGTTCCAGACCGAAATCGTTCCGCTTTTGATCATGACAAAGCTGGAGCAATTCGACTATACAGGAGCGACGGCGATCGCTTCGGTCATGCTCGTCGCGTCCTTTTTCATGCTGCTGGTGATCAACTTTTTTCAGTGGAAGACGAACAAATTGGATGCTGCACGATAGGAGGGATATGGATTGACTGATACGAGCGAACCCGGGTATGTTCGCTGGCTCTTGATTGCAGTAGCCTTGATCTTCATGGGATTGTTTCTGGTCGTTCCGCTGATTGCCGTCTTTTCCGAAGCTTTCAGCGAGGGAATCGGCTTGTTTCTCCAGGCTGTAAAAGAGCCGGATACCCTTTCTGCCGTCAAGCTTACGCTGCTGACTGCGGCGATCAGTGTCCCTGCCAATGTTGTTTTCGGCGTGGCCGCGGCTTGGGCCATTGCGAAGTTTTCCTTTCGAGGCAAAAACCTGCTTTTGACGCTGATCGATCTGCCTTTTGCCGTGTCTCCAGTCATTTCCGGCCTGATATTTGTTCTGCTGTTCGGCACGCAAGGAGTTCTCGGCCCTTGGCTTGCAGCGCATGATATCAAGATTATTTTCGCTGTTCCGGGAATTGTTTTGGCGACAACCTTTGTGACCTTTCCCTTTGTGGCGAGAGAGTTGATACCGGTGATGGAAGCGCAAGGGAAGGATGAGGAGGAAGCGGCGATCTCGCTTGGAGCAAGTGGTTGGCAGACCTTTTGGCGGATCACCCTGCCCAATATCAAGTGGGGGCTGTTATACGGAGTCATTTTGTGCAATGCCCGGGCGATGGGGGAATTTGGAGCGGTATCCGTCGTCTCGGGGCACATCAGGGGCATGACCAATACACTGCCGCTCCACGTGGAGATTTTGTACAACGAATATCAGTTTGTCGCCGCGTTTGCTGCCGCTACCTTGCTCGCTGTCCTGGCGTTGGTCACGCTCGTCTTGAAAAGCCTGATCGAGTGGAAAACGGAAGGACAGCAGCGAGAAAACGAGGCGTTGCCGGAAATCATAAGGGAGGCCAGCGCATGAGTATTGAAATTTGCGGCATCAGCAAGTCATATGGAAGCTTTACTGCACTGCGCGACGTTCAGCTGGAGATTCCGACAGGACAGCTGGTCGCTCTCTTGGGGCCTTCTGGTTCCGGCAAAACAACGCTACTGCGATTGATCGCGGGGCTGGAGCCAGCCGATTCAGGCCAGGTGTTTTTCAACGGAGAGGACCATACACATCGTGACGTGCGGGAACGGGGAGTGGGATTTGTCTTTCAGCACTACGCCCTGTTTCGGCAAATGGATATTTTTGACAATATCGCCTTTGGACTGACTGTCCGGCCGCGCAAGCAGAGGCCGACCAAGGCGGAGATCAAAGAACGGGTTCACTCATTGCTGCGTCTGGTGCAGTTGGAAGGGCTTGCGCATCGGTACCCTTCGCAATTGTCCGGGGGGCAGAGACAACGAGTGGCGCTGGCGAGAGCGCTGGCCGTGGAGCCAAAATTTTTGCTGCTGGATGAGCCGTTCGGTGCCCTCGATGCAAAAGTGCGACAGGAGCTCAGACGTTGGCTGAGACGGCTGCACGAAAAGCTGGGACTGACGATTGTCTTTGTCACGCACGATCAGGAAGAGGCGTTGGAGCTCGCGGACCGGGTCGTGGTGATGAACGAGGGGAGAGTCGAGCAGACCGGTTCGCCCCAGGAGGTCTACAATAATCCCTCAAATCCGTTTGTGTACAGCTTCCTCGGGCGCGTCAACTTCTTTCGCGGGCGGATTGCAGACGGCAAGGTGAAGCTGGGAGAGGCGGAATTTGCCGTCGATTGGGCAGTCGAGGATGACGATGTGCCGGCGGTCGGCTACGTAAGGCCGCACGATGTAGATGTAAGCCGGTCTCCGCAATATCCGCAGTCCGTGGCGGCGGAGCTGATCTATGTTTACAATCTGGGCTCTGTAGTCCGGCTTGAGCTGAGAAGGTTGGATACAGGGGAAATCTTCGAAGCCGAAGTAAGCCGGCGCCGCTTTGCAGAACTTTCCCTCCAGTCCGGCGATTTGCTGTATGTACACCTGAAGCATGTTGCCTTTTACGTGGGCGGACATCTGATCCATGCGTAGACATGAAATGAAGGGACAGACAATGACACAAGCCATGAAGAAATGGGCAACAAACGAACGGTAGCGACGATTAGAAAAAATGACACCCGAACAAAAGTCAGCCGGTCTTTTTTTGATAGACCGGCTTTTCCTGTTCTGCTTGCAGAGCGTTGCTAGGCCAGGCAGCAGAGATTGCTACTCTCCGCGCTGCTTGGAACGAGTCTCTTCTTTGCTGATCGTATTCGAAGCTCGTGTCTGAGAAGGATTTTCCTTGTTTCCCATTTCATTTTTTACGCCGTTTTTCTTTGACATGACTTAGGTCCTCCTTTCGAAAAACCGTTGTGGGTCCATGCATAGCTTTCCCGAGAAAGGCCATCTCTATCAACGGAAACCTCCTTTTCCGGACTGTCTTGAAAAGCTGTAAAACAAACGGGGAGAGGCGGTCCCTTCTCAACTTGCGATATTTTGCGAAAAGTCTTCTTTTCTGATATGATTAGTGTTTGAATGAGTGAAAAAAGGCAGGTATTGCGATGATAAGTACTCAGAATGTTACATTGCGCTACGGAAAACGCGCATTGTTTGAAGATGTAACCATCAAGTTTACGCCCGGCAACTGTTATGGTTTGATCGGTGCCAACGGTGCCGGCAAATCAACCTTTTTAAAAATCCTCTCCGGTGAAATCGAGCCTACCAGCGGACATGTTTCGATCACGCCGGGAGAGCGGATCGCCGTTTTGAAGCAAAACCACTTTGAATTCGATGAATTTGAAGTACTCAAAACAGTGATTATGGGTCACCGCCGTCTGTACGAAATCATGGAAGAAAAGAACGCGCTGTACATGAAAGAGGATTTTTCTGAAGCGGACGGCATGCGCGCATCCCAGTTGGAAGGCGAGTTTGAAGAGCTGAACGGGTGGATGGCCGAAGCGGATGCGGCTGAGTTGCTGACAGGTCTCGGAATTCCTGCAGAACTGCACGACAAGCAGATGAAGGACCTGCAGGGCAACGAGAAAGTACGGGTTTTGCTCGCACAAGCCCTGTTTGGCAATCCGCACGTCCTGCTCCTGGACGAGCCGACGAACCACCTGGACATCGAATCGATCCGCTGGCTGGAAAACTTTCTGGCCGATTACGAGAACACCGTCATCGTCGTATCCCATGACCGCCACTTCCTGAACAAGGTTTGTACGCACATCGCGGATATCGACTTTGGCAAAATCCAGCTGTACGTCGGCAACTACGACTTCTGGTACGAATCCAGCCAGCTGGCGCTGAAAATGGCCCGCGAACAGAACAAGAAAAAAGAAGAGAAAATCAAGGAGCTGCAAGAGTTTATTGCACGCTTCAGCGCCAATGCGTCCAAGTCGAAGCAGGCGACCTCGCGGAAAAAGCTGCTGGAGAAAATTTCTTTGGAAGACATCAAGCCGTCCAGCCGCCGTTATCCGTACATCAATTTCAAGCCGGAGCGGGAGGCGGGCAAGAATCTCCTGATGATCGAAGGCCTCAGCAAAACGCTCGAAGGCGAGAAGCTGTTTGAAAATCTGAATTTGACCATCAACAAAGGGGACAAAGTCGCGTTCGTCGGACCGAATGAGCTGGCCAAAACGACCTTGTTCCGCATCCTGATGGGAGAGGTCGAAGCAGACAGCGGTACGTTTGAGTGGGGAGTGACGACCTCCCAGGCGTACTTCCCGAAAGACAACTCGGAGTATTTCAATACGGACCTGTCCTTGGTCGATTGGCTGCGCCAGTACTCCAAAGAGCAGGATGAAACGTTTATCCGCAGCTATTTGGGCCGGATGCTCTTCTCCGGCGACGAGTCGCTGAAGAAAGCGAACGTCCTGTCCGGTGGAGAAAAAGTCCGCTGCATGCTGGCGAAAATGATGCTGGCCCAGGCCAACGTGTTGATCATGGATGAGCCGACCAACCACTTGGATCTGGAGTCGATTACGGCTTTGAACAATGGCTTGATCGAATACGACGGAACACTTCTGTTCGTTTCCCATGACCATCAATTCGTACAGACGATTGCAAACCGGATTATCGAATTTACGCCAAAAGGCATCATCGACAAGATGATTACGTACGATGAATACCTGGAAAGCGAAGAAATCCAGCGGCTTCGCGAGCAACACTACGCGTAAGACGATTGAGCAAATGCAAAAACCTCTGGTCTGAGTTAGGCCAGAGGTTTTTTGATTTTCCGGAAGGTTTCATTGCAGAGCCTTGTCATTTCATCGTGTGAACCTGTCAGTTATTCCAGAACGCGAAACGGACGGCATCTTTACACCACCGGGCTGTCTTTGTAAGCGGTCAAAGCGATACGAAATAACAGTTGATCATGACCTTTCTCGGGGTGAAGTCCAGTCAAATCCCGGATGATCTGCAGCCTGTATTTGACTGTGTTTTTATGGACGTACAATTTCTTGGCAGCTTCGGCGTGATTGCCATCGCAGGCCAAAAACATACGGAGGGTGTCGATCAGCTGGCCCTTGCGCTCCCGGTCGTATTCGGCCAGCGCGGACAGGCACTCATCAGCCAACTGGCGGGCTTCTTGATCGGGGGACTCGGCAAACAAAATACGCTCGATGCCGAGTGACGAAAATTGGCGGATCGTCAGGGCAGATTTTGCACCCGCGACGGAATTGGGCGGGGCACCTTCTCTCGCAGCCCGACAGCTGATCACCGCTTCATGGTAGCTCTGGGCAATGCCACCCAAGCCGGGATAGGAACGGCCAATACCGATGGACATGGAGCGCTGCCTGTTTTTCTGTATCAACATCTCCAGGCTGGCGAGCAGCTCTTCGGAAGGCTGAACCACCGTATCAGCCTGCACCGGAAAGAGCAGCAATATCCGATGCTCGCGATCCAGCCCGCACAAGATCGGGGGCCGATGGGTTTCCCAGTGGTTCCGAATTGTCTCAAGCACAGCTTCATGCTCACTCCAGGCCTTCATGTCGCTGGCGGAACCGGCTGTAGCCTGCATGACAGCAGCTACATAGCGGTCCGCCAGCTCCCAGTCGAGCTCCTCCGCCTTGCGTATGAGCAGGTCAGTCGATTGCTCTTTTCCGGATACAAGAAGCTGGAGAAAATCATTGCGAAAACGCTGGTACGTCGATACGACGGTGTAGTGACGCTCGATTTCCAGCGAAAGCAGGGCAGCTGTCTGTTCCAGCGCAACGTTTTCCCAGGGAAACAGCTCGCGTGTGACGTTCCACAGGACAACAGCTCCCTCCCGGCGATTGTTATGTACAAGCCAGCGAATGAGATGCTGGTCGCGATAACGGGACAGTTGCGAGTGCATCCGGGCGTTTCGGGTCGATGTCAGCAATTCTTCCAGTCCGGGCGAATGTTCGATAGGGGCAGGCACATGCCAATTCCATTTGGGGGTTCTGGCGTAAATACTGACAGGCGTTTGCAGGATATCGTGGAGCAGCTCGGCCAAATTTTCGACACTGCCGTTTCTGGTGAGATGGCGGTGAAACACCTCGTAGATGGCATGGGTCCGATCCAGCTCCTCCCGCTGCTTGGCGTTTATGTAGTGCGCGACAGGGATAATGATGTCCGACCAGGCCTTGTCCATCGGAAAGGAGAGGATCGGCATCTGCCTTTCGTTGGCCCGCTCTATGACGCGGGCGGGGAGCTCGTCGATGTATCGGCCCAGCTTGATGGCAAAGCCGGGGGTGCCGATCTCGGCCAGCTCGTCAATTAGCCGCAGCAGCCTTGCTTCGCGCGTCTGCCTGTCTGTGACAAACGGATAGCCGGTTGTCAGGACAAATTCGCCTTTGTGAAGCCACTTGTATCCGTCGGGGGAATCAAACGACGTAACGGCGATAAGCTCTTTGTCCAAAAAGGATTCGCCTGCCAGCACGGCATTGGGTCCCCAGCCGACGACAGAGATGAGTTCACGTACGGTTATCATGCGATCCCTCCACATGTTTAGTAAATGGAACAAAAAAACCATCCGCTTTCTGGAAACGTGGACAAAGGAAAAGATTGAATCTTTCGATAATAATACCATACATGTTCGATCGGCCGATCGGCAAGCAACCAACATCCATTTGATTGGGGGTAGGGTGAGTGAAAGCGAAGGATTGGTTGGGGTTCGTACCGTTCGTTGGGATGCTCGGCGGAATCCCGTTTGTGAACCGCGTCGAGCCTTATGTTTTGGGGATGCCTTTCGTTCTTTTCTGGATCGTGATGTGGGTCGTTTTGACCTCGGGCATCATGGCCCTTGTCAACAAGCTGGACCCGGTCAACAGAGAGGAGGAAGAAGGATGAACCATGCGCTGTTAATCATCTTCGCATCCCTGCTTGCCGCTCTTTATTTCGGCATTCGCGCCCAAAAGGGAAAAGACATGAACATGGAGCAGTGGACCGTAGGCGGACGCGGCTTTGGCACGATCTTCATCTTTTTGCTGGTGGCAGGCGAAATCTATACGACCTTCACCTTCCTCGGGGGCAGCGGATGGGCCTATTCCAAGGGAGCTCCGGCTTACTATGTGCTTGCCTACATCTCGCTCGCATACGTCCTCTCCTATTGGCTGCTTCCTCCCATCTGGCGGTACGCCAAGGAACACAAGCTTGTTTCCCAGTCCGATTTTTTTGTAAGCAAATACAAAAGCCCGGTTCTCGGCATCCTCGTTGCGACTGTCGGCGTACTCGCGATCATTCCTTATCTGGTCCTCCAGTTTAAAGGGCTGGGAATCATCGTCTCGGAAGCATCATACGGCTCCATCTCTCCCTCTGCGGCTGTATGGATCGGCGTGCTCGCCGTGACCGCCTACGTCATGATCTCGGGCATACACGGCTCGGCCTGGACTGCGGCCATCAAGGACATCATGATCTTCTTTGTCGTGGTCTTTCTCGGTCTGTACCTGCCGTATCATTACTATGGAGGCATCAGGCCGATGTTCGAAGCCGTTCACGCTGCCAATCCCGGTTTCCTGACCTTTCCCAAAGAAGGAATGAGCATTTCCTGGTTTATCTCGACCGTCCTGTTGACGGTGCTGGGCTTTTACATGTGGCCGCATACGTTCGGTTCCATTTTTTCGGCGAAAAGCGCCCGTGTATTCCGAAAAAACACCGTCATGCTTCCGCTCTATACGCTGATGCTGCTGTTCGTCTTTTTCGTCGGCTTTACCGCAATCCTGCAGGTGCCAGGCCTGAAAGGAGCAGACGGCGATTTGTCGCTTCTCCGGCTGTCGATCCAGACCTTTGACCCGTGGATCGTCGGACTGATCGGCGCTGCCGGTTTGCTGACAGCGCTCGTTCCGGGCTCGATGCTGCTGATGACGGCGGCGACCCTTCTTTCGAAAAACGTGATCAAGGTTCTGCTGCCAAGTGTGGGCGACAAGCAGCTTCCCTGGCTTGCCAAAAGCCTGGTGCCGGTTTTATCGCTGATCAGCCTGTACTTTACGCTCAGCGGAGGAGATACGCTCGTCACCCTGCTGCTGATGGGGTACAGCCTCGTTACACAGCTATTTCCCGCTCTGCTGTTCTGCGTGCCTGCACGTCCGCTCGTCAACAAATACGGCGCTTTCGCCGGAATCGCGAGCGGGGTGTTGACCGTCGCTTATGTGACCATCGCCCAGGTCAGTGTCGGGACGCTGTTTCCCTCGCTGCCCTCTGTTGTCAAAGACCTGAACGTCGGAGTAATCGCTCTTTTTATCAACCTGGTTGTCATGTTCGCGGTGCATGTCATTACGCAGCGTATCGTTCAGGCGAGAGAGAAAGATGCCATCGCCGGAGACGAAACACACCAGCCGGTATAAGCAAAAAGGAGGAGACTTTTTTATGGCAGATACAGTATTTCTCAACGGACAAGTGATCACGGTAGATCGGTACGAACGCATTGTGGAGGCGGTTGCTGTCAGCGGCAACCGTATTTCGGCAGTGGGCACGAATGAAGAAGTCAGCAAATACATAGGCCCGCTGACACGGGTAATCGATTTGGAAGGCAAAAGCTTGCTGCCCGGTTTTATTGATTCCCATCTGCACATCACCATTTACGGGACCAACAAGCTGGGCGTCGACTGCAAGGCAAGAGGAATCGACTCGATCGAAGACCTGCTGGAAGCCTTGCGGGAGCAAGCATCCCGCACACCGGAAGGAAAGTGGGTGCGGGCCTGCGGTTTTGACGAGAACCGTATGCGCGAAAAGCGGTTCCCGACTCGCCAGGAGCTGGACAGCGTTTCGGAAAAGCATCCGGTCTTTGTCATGCGGACCTGTGCCCATCACTCCATCGTCAATACGGAAGCACTGCGCAGGGCAGGGTTTGACGAGCATACGCCCGATCCGCAGGGGGGCAGATTGGACCGTGATGAACAAGGAGTACTAACAGGGCTGCTTGTGGAGACGGCGCATATGCAAATGTTTGAGGCTGCTGCCTTTTCGGAGGAGGAGTACCGGGAAGGGCTTCGACTCGCCTCCGAAGACTTTGTCGCCGCGGGAATCACGAGCGTGCACGATGCAGGCGGGTACGGGCCGGACAATTTGCGGGCCATGCAAAAGGCCGTACAGGCCGGCGATGTCAAGGTGCGCATCTATGCGATGATTTGCGCGCTAAATCAATCGGACGCCTTTGTCCGCAAAGTCATCGATGCCGGGATTGTCACCGGTCTTGGGGACGAGCGCTTCCGAATCGGACCGGCAAAAGTGTTCGTCGACGGTGCCAGCATCGCGCCGACAATGGCGATGCGCGAGCCGTTTGCCAGCAGGCCGGGGGACAGTGGAATCCTCTACTATTCCCAGGACGAATTGAATAGGATTTTAATAGAAGCACATGAAAAGGGATTCCAGATTACAGCCCACGCTCAGGGAGACCGGGCCATTGAGCTGCTGCTCGCCTGCTTTGAAGAAGCGCTCGAAAAGCATCCTCGCCAGAACCATCGCCATCGGATCGAGCATGCTGGCGTATCCGCCCCTGATCTGGTGCAGCGGATGGCAAAGCTGGGTGTCATTCCGACACCGAATCCGGCCTTTTTGTACGAGTACGGGGAGAGCTACCTGAAAAATCTCGGAGAGCGCTCGGCATACATGTATCCGGTCGGTGATTTCTTCCGGAATGGCATCATCGCCGCGGGTGCATCCGATTGTCCGGTAACAGGCTATTCTCCTCTCGTCGGCATCCATGCCGCTGTCAATCGCAAGAGCAGAAACGGGGCAACGGTAGGAGAGCAGCAAGCAGTCAGCGTCATGGACGCCATCAAAATGTTTACCATTCACGGTGCGTACGCCAGCTTTGAAGAAGGGCTGAAAGGGAGCATCGAAGCGGGAAAGCTGGCCGATCTCGTCGTCGTCAACGGGAGAATGCTGGATGTGCCGAAGGAAGCCATCAAGGATTTGCAAGTGAGCCTTACGATGATCGACGGAGAGGTCGTGTATGCCAGTCAGGAAGCCATGGCGAAGTAAGCACCTCTGTCGTCCATTCCTTTCGTAAAAAAGGCAAACCGTTCTTTTGCGAGAATGAAAAGGAGGTCGCGGAAAATGAGCGTGGAGACCAGACAGCTCCAAATCAATCAGGAGCGCTTGAAGCAAAGGATTGAGGCGTTGGCGCGGATCGGCAAGATCGGGGAAACAGGAGTATGCCGTCTGGCCCTTTCCCCGGAGGACCGGGCGGGAGTCGAATTGGTCAAAAGCTGGATGGAGGAAGCAGGACTTTCCGCCCGAATCGACCAGTTCGGCAACCTGATCGGTCGGCTTGAGGGACAAAACCCGGCTGCTCCCGTGCTGATGATCGGCTCCCATATCGATTCGCAGCCGTACGGGGGGCGGTTCGACGGGACGATCGGCGTATTGGGCGGGCTGGAAGCTGTTCAGACGCTCAAGGAACAGGGACTGCGGCCAGAGCAGGCGATTGAGGTCGTCGCCTTCTGCGATGAGGAGGGCTGTCGTTTTCAAAAGGGCTTGTTCGGGTCGAGGGGCATACTCGGAAAGCTGGAGGAAGGCGAGCTTGGGCGTACGGACAAAAACGGAGTGTCCCGGCGCCAGGCGCTGCAGGAATTCGGCTGTGACCCGGAGCGCCTGCAGGAGTCTGTCTATCCCGAAGGCAGCATCGGCGCTTTCTTGGAGCTTCATATTGAACAAGGACCGATCCTCGATCAGCTTGAGGAGCCGGTAGGCATCGTCAGCGGCATCTCCGGTCCGCTCTGGTGGACGGTCGAGTTTGAGGGCTTTGCCGGTCACGCCGGTTCGGTACCGATGCGGATGAGAAAGGACGCATTGGTAGGGGCGGCCAAAGTCATCACGGCCTTGCATGAAATTGCCAAATCCGACCCGGATGCTCCAACAGTGGGCACCGTCGGCCATCTGGAGGTATTTCCCGACTCGCGCAATATCATCCCGGAGCGCGTTCGCTTTTCCATCGATCTCAGGGATATCGACCTTTTGAGACGCAATCAGCGGGAGCGGGAATTGCGGGCCGCGATCGAGCAGGCCGCACAAGAAGGTGGACTTGGTTATACGATTACGGAGGATACCAACAGCGAACCCCGGTACTGCGCCGACTGGATCAAATCGATCATGCGGGAAGAGAGCAGCGCGCTGGGACTCAATCCTCCCGAGCTGATGAGCGGCCCCTTCCACGATGCCCTGGCGCTTTCGTACGTCTGTGATTACGGCATGATTTTCGTCCGCTGCAAAGACGGTATCAGCCACAATCCGCAGGAGTTTTCGACGTATGAAGATATTGCGCTTGGCACCGAGCTGCTGTACCGGACCGTTGTTCGAATGGCGGCAAAGAAATAACGACCCGGTTCAAACGGCCTTCTGACAAAAGAGAAGGCCGTTTCTGCTGCCAGAAAAGAAGTCTGGTTTATTTGTGTGAACCTGAAAATTTGGTACGAGAGAACCGATCCGGAAGAGAGTTGTGAGCCAAGATGTGAGCGAAGGCATCGACTTGCATTTTTCCTGCAAATAAGAGAGACTTTACCCGCTTTTTTTGCTATCATTTACCGTATATCTACGTACTTAGCTGCGTGCTGCAAGGAGGTTTCCCATGAAGATGCGCGTTTCTGCCGTGCAGTATCATCTGCATACCATTCATAGCTTTGAGGAGTTTGCCAAACAGGTTGAGCATTACGTAAAGACGGCCGAGGAGTACGAAACCGAGTTTTTGCTGTTTCCCGAGCTGTTTACGACCCAGTTGATGTCCATCGGAGACGCGCAAGGAAACGCGCTGACGATCAATGACCTCCCGTCGTTTACGGAGGCGTACATACAATTGTTTACCACGCTGGCACAGCGTCATCAGATGCACATCATCGGAGGCACGCACATTATCCGGGAAAACGGACGTCTGTACAATACGGCGTTCCTGTTTTACCCCGATGGCCGCGTCGGCCAGCAAAAAAAGGTTCACATCACGCCTTGGGAGATCAAAGGCTGGAATATGGGCGCCGGCGACGACCTGCACATTTTTGAGACAGACAAGGGCAAAGTGGCGATGATCATCTGCTATGACATCGAGTTTCCCGAGCTGGTGCGGATGGCGAAAGCCCGCGGTGCCGACGTCATCTTCTGTCCATCCTGCACGGACGACCGCCACGCATTTCACCGCGTCCGTTACACCAGCCATGCCCGCACCATCGAGAACCAGGTGTACGTGGTTGTGACGGGAACCGTAGGATCTCTCCCGACAGTCGACTTCATGCGGGCGAATTTTGGCCAGGCGGCAGTGCTCACGCCAAACGACATTCCGTTCCCGCCGCGGGGCGTCCTTGTCGAGGGCGAGCTCAACAACGATATGCTGGTGACGGCGGATTTGGACCTGCAGCTGTTGTATGACGTAAGGGAAAAAGGCTCTGTCACGACCTGGCGCGATCGCAGGATCGATTTGTATCCCGATTGGAAATAGAGGTGCAGCCGTGTATCGGAAAGAACTTTTTGTGTTTCACGAGGACAAGCCGGCCAAAGCCGTGATTCGCAACTACACACGAGAGGATTATGCGGAGCTGATCCGCATCCAGCAGGAGAGCTTTCCTCCGCCGTTTCCCTCCGAGCTGTGGTGGAACGAAGAGCAGCTGACCAATCATGTCACACTGTTTCCGGAAGGTGCGATCTGCATCGAGGTGGAGGGCGTACTGGCAGGCTCGATGACGAGTCTGCTCGTTTCCTACGATCCGGAGCATCCGGACCACACCTGGGAGGAAGTAACCGACTCCGGGTACATCCGCAATCACGATCCTGACGGAAATACGCTGTATGTCGTGGATATTTGCATCCGCCCGGCTTACCGCAACTGGCGGCTTGGGATGAGCATGATGCAGGCGATGTATGAATTGGTCGTACACAGAGGATTGGAGCGGCTGCTCGGGGGTGGCCGCATGCCCGGATATGGGCGGCATGCGTCTGGGATGTCGGCGGAAGCGTACCTGGAAAAAGTAGTGAAGGGCGAGCTAAAGGACCCCGTGATCAGCTTTTTGATGCGCTGCGGCCGTACGCCTGTAAAAGTAGTGGCCAATTATTTGGAAGACGAGGAATCGCATAACTATGCCGCGTTGATGGAATGGAAAAATCCATTTCGTTCTCGGCCAGCGGACCCGTTCATAAAATAGGAGAGAAATTGGGAGGAAGCACACATGCAGTATGTTCGCATTCAAAACATTTCGGACCCGCTATTTGCAAGCATGCACCGGCTCATGCAGGAAGTATTTCCGCCAGAGGAAGTGCTGGACTTTGACCTGTGGAAGGAGCCGCTTGAGGACCCGGGCATCCGTGTGTTTGTCGCTGTAGTGAACGGAGAAGTGGTTGGCGCCACCGAATATCGTTACTATACGGACCTGAACGTAGCAATGACCGACTTCACGATCATCGGCCGTGAAGGTTTGGGAATTGGCCGTTTCCTCGCCCGCGAGCGCCAGAAGGATTTGATGAATCTGGCTAAGGAAAACGGAAAAGAGCTGTACGGCATGTTTGCCGAAATTTACGACCCGTATCGGGTACAAGAGCATGCGTTTGGCGGGATCAAGCCGATGGACCCGTTCGTACGCCGGGAGGTGCTCTCCCACCTAGGCTACAAGCGGATTGATTTCCCTTATGTTCACCCGTCCTGGCAAAACGATGGCGAAGCCGTTGCAGGCCTGGACTTGTGCTTCATGCCGACAAATGAGGACCAGCAGGAGCTGGAAGCGTCTCTCGTGAAGACCTTTTTGACGAGGTACTACGCTGTGCTGCCGCAAAAACCGAAAGCGTGGCATGATATGGTGGAAGACCTGGCCGGACGCGAAACCCTGGCGCTTCGTCCGATTTAGCCAACGCGCTGCATCGACTCCTGGAAAGCGATCATGCTTCCCGGGAGTCTTTTTCCATAAACATGCGGGATTCTAGCGGATAGAAGGGGAAAAACGGTGAAAAAGCAAAATTGGGCATCGATTATACTTTATCTGGCGGTCCTTTTCCAATTGCTCGATATGAGCGGGTGGCTGGACGCTTCGCTGACACAGCCTGTACAGCTCGCCACGCTCGTTCTCATGCTGACCGCGATCCTGACTTTGCGCAAAAAGAAACGGAAGCGCAAAAAAGCTGCCGGGAAGCCTCCTGCGGAAGTAGACCTGATGCTGGATCGGGCGCAGGAAGGAGGCATCGAAAAATGAAGGATCACACGCTCATACAGGCGATTCTGGACGCTTCTCATGACGGAATTATCGCGGTAGACCAAAACTCGACGGTCATCTGGGTGAACAAGAACGCCCTGGAAATTCTCGGCCTGCCGCCGCATATCGTCGGGGAAAAGATCACGCGGTACATTCCCCATTCCGACATGCTCCGCATTCTGGCTACAGGAAAGCGGGAGATCGGCGATATCGCAACCGTGTTGAACCGCCAAATCATCATCAACCGTTTGCCCATTTCCATAGACGGTGACATTGTCGGGGCTGTCAGTACGTTTAAAGAAATCACCGATATTCAGAAAATGGAGCTCCGCATCCGCAAGCAGAGCATGGAAAGCGGTCTGGAAGCAAAATACCGACTCGAAGACATCGTCGGCCAGTCCAGCGCGATCCGAGAAGCGAGGGAGCTGGCGGAGACCTTCGGAATGACCGATGCGACCGTTCTGATACTCGGTGAGACCGGAACCGGGAAGGAGCTGTTTGCACAAGGAATGCATCTCTGCAGCCAGCGGGCAACGGGGCCGTTCGTCGCTGTCAACTGTGCGGCGCTGCCGGGGAACCTCCTGGAGAGCGAGCTCTTCGGCTATGAGGATGGGGCCTTTACAGGGGCCCGCAAAGGCGGCAAGCCGGGACTGTTTGAGCTGGCTCACGGAGGAACGCTCTTTTTGGACGAAATCGGCGAGATGTCCCTGCCTATCCAGGCGCTGCTATTGCGCGTACTGCAGGAGAAAAAAGTGCGCCGGATTGGGGGAGAGCGAATTTTTCCCGTAGATGTCCGGATCATTGCAGCGACAAACCGCGACCTGGAGGAGCTGATCGGCAGGATGGAATTTCGCTCTGACCTGTACTACCGGCTCAATGTCCTGACCTTGGAGCTCCCGGCCCTGCGCCAGAGGCCCGATGACATTCCCGCCCTTGTCTGGTCGATGATCCGCGAGATCGAAGAGAGAGATGACAGATGCATCGTAGAAGTGAGCGAGCAGGTGTTTGAGCTGTTTGCCAAACACGATTGGCCTGGAAACGTCCGGGAGTTGCGCAATGTAGTGGAGAGAATGGTGCTGCTCTGCAAGGGAGGCCGCCTGGATTTATCCGATGCTGCTTTTTTTGCGAAGAAAGTGCAGCGCGGCAGGAAGGTGCAGGATATTCAGCCAGCCATTGACGAAGCAGATTTGATCCGCCGCGTTTTGCAAGAGACAAAAGGAAATCGAGCGGAGGCGGCGAAAATACTGGGGATGGATCGGACAACGCTTTGGCGGAAGCTAAAAAAATACGGGGTGATGCTGCCTTAGTGGATGGGGAATGAGGGAAACCAGTTTATGGAATTTGGCTGTTGCACTTGCAACAAGCTTGCAACAAAAATCGATGGTATGAAACAGCGATGAAACATTACGGCCGATATCCGGCCAATAATTGACGGAATATTTGAAACATACTGATTTGGCATGAGCCTTGCAAGAAGTTCGTGTAACAAAACTTCATTGCAAAGGAGTCGCTTTCATGAAACATTACTCGGCTGCGGTCATTCCAGGAGACGGAATTGGACCTGAAGTAATGGAGGTAGGATTGTCGCTGCTGCAATCCATCGCTGACATTCATGGCGGCATCTCGTTTCAAACGGAATCTTTTCCGTGGAATTGCCAGTACTATCGGGAGCACGGCCGGATGATGCCTGAGGATGGCTTGCAGAGATTGCGGCCGTTTGACGTGATCCTGCTGGGAGCGATCGGGGCACCGGGCGTACCCGACCATATTTCTGTCTGGGAGCTGATCCTGCCGATACGCCGGAGCTTTCAACAGTACGTCAATCTTCGCCCGATCAAGCTGCTGCGCGGTTTGGAAAGCCCGCTGCGCTACAAGCAGCACGACGATCTGGATTTTGTCGTAGTCAGGGAAAATACGGAAGGCGAATATTCGAACATGGGAGGACGTCTCCATGTCGGTACGCCGTATGAACTGGCAGTGCAAAACAACGTCTTTACCCGCTACGGGATCGAGAGGATCGTCCGCTTTTCGTTTGAGCTTGCCAAAGCGTCCGGAAAGACGAGGCTCACGGCGGCCACCAAATCAAATGGAATCAATCACTCCATGCCGTTTTGGGATGAGATCGTCAAAGAGATCAGCAGCGACTATCCGGATATCGAAACCCAGCTCACACATATTGATGCCCTGTCTGCGTTTTTTGTCAGCAGGCCTGAATCCTTTGATGTCGTAGTCGCCAGCAATCTGTTCGGCGATATACTGACAGACCTGGGGGCAGCGGTAGTCGGCGGATTGGGGCTGGCACCTTCCGGCAATATCAATCCGGAAAAGCAGTATCCGTCCATGTTTGAACCGATTCACGGGTCTGCGCCTGACATCGCCGGAAAAGGCATCGCCAATCCGATCGCGACGCTGTGGAGCATCAGCATGATGCTTGATCACCTGGGAGAGCGGGAGCTGGGCAAACTGGTGCTGGACAGCATCGAGGATGTCCTGATCGCCGGAGAGGTCCGAACCCCGGACATTGGGGGGAAGGCCACCACGAGAGAGCTTGGCGACGCGATCCGTGAACAATTGTACAGAAGGGGAGGATGACAGATGGAAGGGACGACAGCTCAAGTGCAGCATTATCGTTTGTATATCAACGGCGAGTGGATCGAGACAGAGGAGAGCATTCCCGTCACCCATAAGTACACCGGCAAGGTGATCGCCACGATTGCGAAAGCGGGCAAGCAGCACGTGGAGGATGCCGTCACCCACGCGCTGCAGACGTTCCGTACCAGTACGCTGACACCTTCCGAACGCAGCGATATATTGCTCGCGGCAAGTCAGATCGCCGAGAAGAGAAGGGAAGAGCTGGAGCTTTCCCTCGTCTGGGAGGTCGGAAAAACGAGAAAGGACGCCCGTGGGGAGCTGGATCGGGTCATCAACACGCTCCGTCTGTCGTCTGAAGAAGTCAAACGGCTTTCCGGCGAGATGGTCCCGCTGGCTGCCACACCGGGTTCAGAAAATCGGCTGGGCTTCGCCATTCGCGTACCCAAAGGCGTGATCGGCGCCATTACTCCCTTCAACTATCCGCTGCTGCTCAGTACACACAAGGTAGCACCCGCACTAGCAGGGGGCAATACCGTTGTCCTGAAGCCGGCCACTTCAACCCCGATCTCTGCCTTTTTGCTGGTGGAAATTCTGGAGCAAGCGGGCCTGCCAAAGGGACACGTCAATATCGTAACAGGCTCAGGCAGCCAGGTAGGCGACTGGATGCTCGACGATCCCCGGATCGCCATGTACACCTTTACCGGCTCGGCTGAGGTCGGCACGTATATCAAGCAGCGCAGCGGATTGCGCCCAGTCTCTCTGGAGCTGGGAAACAATTCGCCCAACATCGTCCACGAAGATGCCGATCTTAAGCTGGCGGCAAGACAGATCGCTCAGCGCAGTTTTCACAATGCGGGGCAGGCATGTATCGCGGTGCAGCGCATATTTGTAGCAGAAGCGATCCGCGAAGCGTTTACGCAAAAATTCCTGGAAGAGGTGCGGGCCCTGCGCGTCGGCGATCCAGAGGACGCCGAAACAGACGTCGGCCCGATGATCAGCGAGGCGGAAGCGATTCGGGCCGAGAGCTGGGTAAAGGAAGCTGTCGAGCAGGGCGCCGAGCTTTTGCACGGCGGAGTTCGGGAAGGCTCGCTCGTTTATCCGACTGTCCTGACAAGAACGAGGCCAGAGATGAAAGTAAACTGTCTGGAGGTGTTCGCACCCGTGGTCACAATCATTCCCTACCAGACGATTGAGGAAGCGTTTGCTGCAGCCAACGATTCTTCATACGGCTTGCAGGCGGGCATTTTCACGAATGATCTCAATTTGGCGATGCGGGCGGCCAAGGTGCTGGAGTACGGCGGCGTCATTATCAATGATGTTTCCACGTACCGCAACGATGTAATGCCCTACGGGGGAATCAAAAACAGCGGTCTTGGCAAGGAAGGGCCCCATTACGCCATCGAAGAGATGACCGATCTGAAGATGGTCGTCATGAATCTGAAGCCGTAAAGGAGGGGAGCAGATGTTGCTGAAAGGAAAAACGGCATTTGTCACCGGCGGCGGATCGGGGATGGGAAAGGCGATATGCCGGCTTTTTGCAAAAGAGGGAGCACAGGTAGCGGTCGTCGACTTGAACGGAGAATCTGCCGGGGCTACAGCCGGTGAATGCGGTCCTCTGGCTCTGGCTCTTCAGACAAACGCAGCCGATGCCGGTTCAGTTGAGTCCGCCGTTAACCGAACGGTGGAACAATTCGGTTCTCTCGATATTGTCGTCAACTGCGCTGGCGTTCCGATGGCGTTCACGCCGGTTGAGGAAGTATCGGAGGAACAGTGGCAGCGGACAATGGATGTAAACGTAAAATCGATCTATCTCACGTCAAAGTACGCTGTGCCTAGAATGAAGCAGCAGGGGAGCGGTTCTATTCTGAATATTTGCTCGATTGCAGGGGTACGCGCTCGTCCGGGACTGAATGCGTACTGTGCTTCCAAAGGGGCGGCGATCATGCTGACGAAAGCATTGGCGATCGAGCTTGCGCCTTATCGGATTCGCGTGAACGGGATCAACCCGGGGCCTGCCGAGACTCCCATGCTGAGCAAATTTATGCACGGCGATGCGGAACAGATCGAGAAGGATACCAAGGATATCTTTTTGAGCAGCGTTCCTCTGGGCGCATTGATTCAACCGGACGACATTGCACAGGCGGCTCTCTATTTATGCAGTGATCTGGCCAAAATCGTTACCGGCGAGATCGTCAACATCGATGGAGGACGCGGAATCTAACGGGTAAAGGAGGGGACGGCGTGTCGAAGGAAGCAATCATTCGTGTAGAGAACGTCTCGTTTTCCTATCAAATGAATCAGGAACAGGCCATCCCTGTATTGCATGGCGTCTCTTTTGAGGTGTATTCGGGGGAGTATTTGGCGATCATCGGCCATAACGGGTCGGGCAAATCCACGATTTCCAAGCATTTGAACGGCATTTTGACACCGAGTGAGGGAGATGTCTGGGTACACGGGATCAATACGCGGGAAAAAGCACGCATTCACGAGATTCGCAGCCGGGTCGGAATGGTTTTTCAGCACCCTGACAACCAGATCGTCGCGACGATTGTGGAGGATGATGTGGCGTTCGGCCTGGAAAATATCGGCGTCGCTCCGGCTGAGATGAAGGAACGGGTTGATTTTGCTCTGGAAGCGGTTGGGATGAGTGCGTTTCGACACCGCCCTCCCCATCATTTGTCAGGGGGCCAGAAGCAGCGGGTGGCCATTGCCGGCATATTGGCGATGAAGCCGCAGTGCCTCGTCATGGATGAGGCGACGAGCATGCTCGACAGCTACGGAAGACAGGAAATTCTGGGGGTTGTCCGCAAGCTGCACAGGCAAGGAATGACGATCGTAACGGTTACTCACCATATGTCAGAGGTAGCGGAAGCGGATCGAGTGCTCGTCATGGAGGGCGGGCAGATCGTGATGGAAGGCACTCCCCGTGAGGTATTCGCCCATCAGGAGCGGCTGCAGGAGCTTCATCTGGACGTCCCGGATGCCAGCAGAATCGCCCATCTGGTCCATAGGCAGCATCCCGCTTTTTCCTCTTCGCTCATCCACAACCATGAGATCGTCGAGGAAGTAAAGCGGTTGCACATCAGAACGGCGGAGGCGAGCGGATCTTGAAACAGCCCATCCTGGTTACCGAACATCTGTCACATGTGTACATGCAGGGAACGCCGATGGAACACCGGGCTCTGGATGACGTCAGCATTCAGATTGATCGAGGGGAATGCATCGCGATCATCGGGCATACCGGGTCCGGCAAATCGACATTGATTCAGCACTTCAACGGTTTGATGCGTCCTCAGTCAGGGTCGGTGGTCATAAACGGCATGAACGTCTCCGATCCAAAACTGGACGTAAAAGCTCTGCGCAGGCAAGTCGGACTCGTCTTTCAAAATCCGGAAGACCAAATTTTCGAAAAGCTGGTCGGCGACGATGTTGCCTACGGTCCGTTTAAAATGGGGCTGCCGATCGAAGAGGTCCGGCGGCGCGTCGAGTGGGCGATGGAGCTGGTAGGCCTCTCTTTTGAAGAGATGAAAGACCGCCCGACCTTTGCCCTCAGCGGCGGTCAGAAGAGAAAGGTCGCTTTGGCCGGCGTACTGTCTCTCCAGCCCAAAATACTCGTGCTGGATGAACCGACTGCAGGCTTGGACCCGCGTTCCCGAAATGAGCTGCTGGAGAGGATCAAACGGCTGAACACAGAGGAGCGCCTTACGGTTATTTTTGTTTCCCACAATATGGAGGAAGTGGCCCATCTGGCGGATCGTGTCTATGTGATGGCAAATGGGCGAGCGGTCTGCGAAGGCACCCCGCGGTCTATTTTCAGCAATCAGGAGCTTCTCCACACGCATCATATCGGGACACCCGAGAGTGTCGATATTTTGTATCGGCTTCGTGCAGAAGGCTATCAGGTCGACCCGGGAGCATACTCGGTGGACGAGGCAGCAGACCAGATCGCCCATCTGATCGGGCGATGAGAGGAGGGGAGCAGGATGTCAGCAGAATTTGAACTGACGCGCAATATAACGATCGGCCAGTACCTTCCCACGGGTTCAGTCATCCATCGTCTCGATCCCAGATACAAAGTGACAGCGTTTGTCATCATGATCTTGGCGATCGCGGTGTGCAATACGTATCTCGGCAACCTGTTTGCGCTTGCGGTTTGCCTGGTCATGTTTCGGCTTTCCCATATTCCGCTTCACTACGGGATCTCCGGGGTCAAGCCAGCGGTGCCATTCATCATTATTCTGGCGATCATGCAGCTGCTGTTTTACGGTGAAATAGCCCGTGGAGGGACCATTTACTTCCAATACGGCTTTGTCACCATATCCAGCGAGGTCATCCGGCTGGTCGTCGTTTCCGCGATGCGCTTTGTGGAAGTCATTTTTCTGTCCAGCGTGCTTACACTGAGCACCTCGACGACTGAGCTGACCCATGGGATGGAGCGGCTTTTGGGGCCGCTGGAGAAGGTGAAATTCCCCGTGCATGCGTTCGCTTTGATCATCACCATCGCGATCCGCTTCGTCCCTACCTTTGCGATGGAAATGGAAAAGATGATGAAAGCGCAAGCCTCCAGAGGAGCCGATTTTGGCACAGGCGAGTGGTGGAGGATCGTGAAACGGACAAAAGATATGTTTCCGATTATCATCCCGCTCTTTAACGTCGCTCTTTCCCGGGCAGAAGACCTGATTCTCGCTATGGAAGCGCGTTGCTATACGCCTGGTGCCGCTCGTACTCGCTATGCCCATTACCGAGCGACACCAAAGGACTTTGCGGCGGTCGGGATCTGTATGATTCTCGCTATTGTCATGCTCATCATTCCGTGGTGAGGAACAAATCGGGCTGGCCCGTCTTCTGCGGGTAAAGTGCGCGGGGGATCGGGTTTCGGTCTGCTGCGACGGGAGTCCTCCCTACCGGGGAATCCAATAAAAAAGCGAACGAAGGAGGAGAAAGCATGGAAAAAGGGTTGACGGTGCGAAAGATTGTCATCGCTGGTGTGCTCGGAGCCATCGCAATTCTGCTCGGAGTCACCCGTCTCGGCTTTATCCCTGTGCCCACGGCAGCCGGGAATGCGACGATCCTGCACATTCCGGCGATTATCGGCGGAATCATGGAGGGCTGGGGCGTTGGTCTCATCATTGGCCTTATTTTTGGTGTCTCTTCATTTTTAAACGCAACTGTCCCTCTGTTCAAAGATCCGCTGGTAGCGATACTGCCTCGCCTGTTCATCGGCGTGGTCGCGTACTTCACCTACGTGGGCTTGCGGCAATTCAACCAGTATGCAGCGATTGGCGTCGCCGGCTTTGTCGGTTCCATGACCAATACGATCCTCGTCCTGGTCATGGCGGTCATCCGCGGCTACATGCCGGCGGGGGTGGCAGCGACTGTCGCCGTGACCAGCGGGATTCCAGAGGCCATTGTTTCCGTTATCGTGACATTGGCCGTCGTAGTTGCATGGAAAAAGATTGGCTCCTCGGGCAAACAGAAGTCAAAAATTTCTGGAGATTTCAAGTGATGAACGGAACGATTACAGATGTCCCCGGCATTCTCGTCGGGCACGCGGAAGATACCGAAGCATTGACAGGCTGCACGGTTATTTTGGCAGAACGTCCTGCCGTTTGCGGGGTGGATGTCCGGGGCTCAGCTCCGGGCACCCGCGAAACCGATTTGCTTGACCCGATTAACCTCGTAAACAGCGTGCATGCGATTTGTCTGTCAGGAGGAAGCGCCTACGGTCTGGATGCGGCAAGCGGTGTGATGCAGTACCTGGAGGAGAAGGGAGTGGGACTGGACACAGGCTTTGGGCTTGTGCCGATTGTCCCTGCGGCCGTCTTGTTTGATCTCTCTGTCGGAAACCCGCGGATCAGGCCAACACGGGAGATGGGATATTTGGCTGCTTCTCGGGCGAGCCGGCAGCTTGTCCCGGAAGGAAACGTCGGTGCTGGAACAGGGGCCACTGTCGGCAAGCTGAATGGCTTTGCCCATGCGATGAAAAGCGGAATCGGCTCTGCTTCTCGCAAATATCCAGGGGGACTTTTGATCGGTGCGATAGTCGCTGTAAATGCAGTTGGCCATGTCCAAGAGCCGGATACAGGACGTATTCTGGCCGGACCTCGGGATGAGGACGGAACGATTCTGAGCAGCCTCGATGTCATGCAGAAACAAGCTTTTTCCCTCATACCCCCGGGCACGAATACGACGATCGGGGTCGTCGCCAGCAATGCCATCCTTACGAAAGCGGAAGCAAACAAAATCGCGCAAATGGCACATGACGGGCTGGCCCGCACCATTTGTCCCATCCACACCATGTACGACGGGGATACGCTGTTCGCGATGGGGACCGGTCAAATAGAAGCATCTGCAGATGTGATCGGAGCTCTTTCGGCCGAGATACTGGCTGAGGCAGTCATTCGTGCTGTCAGAGCGGCAAAGCCTGCAGGCGGACTGCCTTCATGCGATTCGATCAAAAGCTAACATCGGAAAGGGGCGTAATCATGATGAATCAAGTCATATCGAGTGTCGATGAAAAAGAAGTGGTGCGCTTGACACAGGATTTGATCCGCATCCCCAGCGTCTATCGACCCGGGCAGGCAGATGGCAATGAAGAGCGGGTCGCCCAGTTTGTGGCTGATTATTTGCGGCAGATGGGACTTCAGGTTTTTTATGAGGAAGTGGTGCCGGGACGGCCCAATGTCATTGCCTTTTATGACTCCGGCCGTCCGGGCAAAACGCTCCTCTTTGAAGCTCACACGGATGTCGTTACCGAAGGAGACCGCGATGCCTGGAGCTATGATCCGTTTGGGGGCCATATTTCGGGCAACCGCATCTACGGCCGGGGCTCATGTGATACAAAAGGCAATCTGGCGGCGGCCATTTGCGCCGTAAAGGCCATCCAGCGATCGGAGCTGCCGTTTTACGGAAAAATCCTGCTCTGCATTCCTTGTGACGAAGAAGGAATGATGATCGGCATCAAGGATTTCATTCGCAGGGGATGGGCCAAGGGCGTAGATGCCGCGATCATTTGCGAGCCGGAGGAAAATCAGTTGTGCATTACCCAGAAGGGCGCCATGCGAGCGATCCTCCGTACCTATGGGAAAATGGCTCACGGTGCTATGCCGCTGACTGGCATCAATCCGAACACGCGGATGGCCAGAGCCATCGTGGCTCTGGAGGAGCTGGAAAGAAAGGAAATGGCTCGGTTGGGAAATCATCCAATGTTAGGATGGCCCAGCATCACGCCGACGATTCTGCAGGCTCCCGTCAGGGGAGAAGCGCAGATCAACGTCGTCCCGGACCAATGCATGACGACACTGGATATCCGTACCGTCCCGGGACAGGACCATCAAGCCCTGCGGCAGGAAATGAATCAAATACTGGAGCAGCTTGCCCGTGAGGACGACCGCTTCAAAGCGACGTTGGAGGTCATCGAAGAAAGGCCATGGACGCTGACTCCGATGGATGCCGAGGTCGTGACAGCGGTCAGCGAGGCATATCGGGAGCTAACGCGAAAGGAGCCGGTGTACAACGGCGTTCCCGGCGCGACCGATGGCACCTTTCTGCACCAGGCGGGAATTCCGATCCTGACTACCGGTGCTGGGGATCGCCACATCCCGCATCATGCCGATGAATACGTGGATATTGATCAGCTGGTCGAATCGACACAGTTATTCGCCTTGTCCGCGCTAATGTTTCTAAAACAGCCCGTCAATGCGTGAATGGCGATACAGCGGGACACGAACCTTGCTTCTTTTCAAGAGCAAGGTTTTCTTGCGACTGCAGAAGGAGCGGATCGAAAAAATATATTGGTAAAACTTGCTCTCTCCATAAGATTTTTTTTACAATAGAAAGAAGGCTGACCAAGATAAAGGGGGCACGTCCGCATGGATATGCGTTGGAATCTGGACGTATTGTATACGTCTTTCGAAGCACCTGAATTAAAACAAGACTGGGAGAAGCTTTCTGCGGCCATCGAAGAGCTGCAGAAATGGGCAAAGCAAAACCTGCAATCGCAGGCCGACGCAGTCGAGAAAATGGAAGCGTACATAACCAAGCTGACCTCAATCCTGCAGACACAGTCCCGTCTTTACGGCTTCGCCGAGCTGACGGCAAGCGTAGATGCGAAAAATGAAAAGGCGTTGCAGCTCGTGGAACGGATTCAGGATCAAGCTGTCGAGCTCGTGGAGCCTGGCGTTCTCTTTCAAAAGTGGCTGGGTGGACTCGAACAGTTGGATATGTTGATCGCGAAATCACCTCTGCTTGAAACCCATCGTTATTTCCTTACTGAAACGGTAGAGAAGAGCAAATATTTGCTAAGTGAAAAAGAAGAAATCATTCTGGCCAAAATGAAAAACACAGGCTCCAATGCCTGGGCAAAACTGCAGGAGATGCTCACCTCTACCCTTTTGGTCGAGATTACGGTCGATGGCGAACAAAAACAGCTGCCTCTGCCAGTCGTCCGCAATATGGCCTTTGAAAAAGATCCGGAGCTGCGGAAAAAGGCTTACGAGGCGGAGCTTGCCGCTTATAAAAAAATTGAGGAATCATCCGCTGCCAGCTTGAACGGAATCAAAGGAGAAGTGATCACCATAACCAAGCTGCGCGGCTATGAGTCTGCGCTGGATAAGACGCTGCAGGACTCCCGCATGGACAAAGAAACGCTGGATGCGATGCTGACGGCGATGCGCGAAAGTTTGCCTGCGTTTCACAAATACTATCGGGCAAAAGCCAAGCTGCTGGGGCATGAAAACGGACTTCCGTTTTATGATATGTTCGCGCCGGTAGGAGAAGCTGACATGCGATTTACGTATCAGGAAGCGCGCGACTTCATCGTTAAGCATTTTGGCAGTTTCAGCGAAAAGCTGGCACAGTACGCGGCGAGGGCCTTTGACAACCGCTGGATTGATGCAGAGACAAGAGAAGGAAAGCGCGGCGGAGCATTCTGCTACAACCTTCACGTCGTCAAAGAGAGCCGTATCATGTCCAATTTTACGGGAAGCTACAACGACGTCAGCACGCTCGCCCATGAGCTGGGCCACGGCTATCACGGGGAATGTCTCGTTGGCGAGGCCTTCCTCAACAGTGATTATCCGATGCCGATTGCAGAGACGGCATCCATCTTCTGCGAAACGATTATCGCCAAGGCCGCATTGGAACAGGCATCCGAGGAAGAAGCATTTGCGATCCTGGAAAACGACCTTTCCGGAGCAGGTCAGGTCATCGTCGACATTTACAGCCGGTACCTGTTTGAGTCCGAACTGTTTAAACGGCGCGAGGACGGTTCCCTCTCTGTAAACGAGCTGAAGGCAATAATGCTTCAAGCGCAAAAAGACGCTTATGGGGACGGGTTGGACCACGAAGTGCTGCATCCGTATATGTGGGTGTGCAAGCCTCACTATTACTATGGCGACTACAATTTCTACAACTTCCCATACGCATTCGGCCTCTTGTTTGCGAAAGGGCTGTACGCCGAGTATCGCAAGCGCGGGCAGTCGTTCGTCCAACAGTACGACGAGCTTTTGGCCGTTACCGGCAAAAAGAAAATCGCGGATGTGGCAGCGATCATGGATGTCGATGTGCGTTCCGTTGATTTTTGGCGCGGTTCGCTGCAATTGATTGCCGAGGATATTGACCACTTTGTCAGCCTGGCTGCATCCCGGCGTTAAATATGTACGATAGACAAAGAAGAGCCTGATGGATCGGGTTCTTCTTTTTTTGTATAGGGTTGGCGCTGTCAGGAGAGCATAAGAGAAGCAACGGGAATCATCAAAGAATTGGCGACGAGGTGATACTGTGTTGAACGGATTGCAGTTGTTGGACATGTTACGGGAAACGGAAAACAAAATGCTGCATTTACATAGAGCAATCGACCGAGTAAGCAGCGAACCGGACTTTAAAGAGACGGTCAGTGTGTTGACGGTTGTAGTGCGCGATTATCAGATGCAGCTGGACAAAATGAAGCATGCGCTGCGCAACATTGAAATCAGCCATCAACAAAATCAAAACGGACAGCATGAAAACACGCAGCACTAGATATGAAATGCCTTCCAATCGGATATGGGAGGCATTTTTTTTTGGGAGCAACCTACCATTTTTTTGAAGGGATCAGGACCCATTTTTTCATCCGCTGGTATGGAAAGCTGTGCGTTTTTTCCGAACTCTTCTGATCATGTTGCAGGACTCTCCACATAAAAAACGTGGGAAGATGGGTACAAATATGCCGTTTGATTACATTTTCATGACAAAGGTCAGCAAAAGGAAGCAGGTACCCAGTGACTATGGTCGGTGGCGATATTCTTGCTTATAATGACCGACAAGCGTGTCTGACAATAACAGGAATGGAGCAATCGAAATGGGGAAGACAGTGATTCGCAAACGGATCGGGTGGCTCTTTCTCACGGTTTTTGCGGGCTTGTTATGCGCGTACTTTATTTATGGGAATCCGACCCTCGCCCGTGTCGAAACATTGAAAACAGAGGAAGGCTACAGCCTGAAATTCCGTACGAACCAAGATCAGTTTCAGGTGTACGAGAAAGGAACATGGAAGCCTTACTTTGTAAAAGGGATCAATATGGGAGCATCGCTGCCCGGTCATTACCCGGGAGAGCTGCCGATCCAGAAAGCAGATTACCTTCGTTGGTTCGGAATGATACACGAACTGGGTGTGAAGGCGGTCCGTATTTACACGATCCATCAGCCTGTCTTTTATGAAGCGCTTGTCGAATTTAATCAAAAGCATGCGGAAGACCCCCTCTATTTAATCCAGGGGATCTGGTCTCCCGAAGAAGCGCTGATTGAAAAAAAAGACGCGTTTTTGCCGGAAATACGCAAGGAATTTCGCGATGAAATCGAAGCGGCTGTTGGTGCTGTATACGGAGATGCGACGATACCAGAGCGAAAGGGGAAGGCGAGCGGGACCTATACAGCGAATGCGGGTCAGTATCTATTGGCCTGGCATATCGGAACAGAGTGGGACCCCGAAATGGTAAAGAACACCAACCGGATTCGAAAGGAAGAGCCGCGCTATCAAGGAAAGCATTTTCAAGCGACAGAGAAAGCAGCTCCCTTTGAATACTGGCTGGCAGAAATGCTCGACTATACAGCCGAACTTGAATCCAGACACGGCTGGCAGCATCCGGTAACCTTCACCAATTGGGTGACGACAGATCCGCTGGAGCATCCGGGAGAGCCGATGATTCACGAAGACATGGTAAGTGTTGATCCGACACATATCGAGTCCGTAGGGTGGGAAGCCGGGTATTTCGCAGCCTATCATGTCTATCCGTACTATCCTGATCTCTTCCGGTACGATGACACTTTGAAAAATGTTCGCAATGAAAAAGGAGAGATCGATACATACAAAGCGTATCTGCGAAAGCTGAAGGCACATCATCCGAATATACCGGTGATGGTAACCGAGTTTGGCGTCCCCTCTTCAGTGGGAGTCGCACATCTGGGAACACTTGGCCGAGACCAAGGCGGACATGATGAACGAGAGCAGGGCCGGATCAATGGAGAGCTGCTGCACGAAATATCCGCAGAAGGATATTCGGGAGCGATCTTGTTTACGTGGCAGGATGAATGGTTTAAACGGACGTGGAATACGATGCGCTTTGAGATCCCGGAAGACAGCCGCGCCTATTGGAAAAATGAACTGACGAATGAATCGTTCTTTGGCTTATTGGCAATGGATGCCGGGTTGGAGAATGTGATCAAGATCGACGGGAACCCGGACGATTGGGACAAGCTGAAGGAAGGAGAAAAGGCAAAGCTGAATGGAGGTTTGGACGGCGTTCAGGAGATATGGGCTGCACATGATGAAGCATATGTCTACTTTCTGATCCATCTTGAGCAGGCGCTGCAGCCGGAGCGCGAAAGCTTGGTCATCGGAATCGATACGCTGCCGGGCGGCAACAGAAAAACAGCAGAGCTGCCAGGACTGCATCTGGATGAAGGGTTGGAAGCTTTCATCCGTTTGGGGACAGCCGAAGAAAGCGAGGTCAAAATCGCATCGAACTACGACTTTCACAAACGGCTGTACGGGAAGCGCTACGGCATGATTCCGTACACAGACGCCGAGCGAAAAGACGATTCGGGTTTGTTTGCAGTGTGGAAGCTGGCCGTCGGACTGGAAATGAGTCCGCCTGATACGAAAGGAACGCATCCTTTCGAGGATGTTGACGTCGGCCAGATGAAGCGGGGAACCAACGTCCCGGGAAAAGAAGGGTACAGTTCGCTCGCAAACTGGGAGGCGAGTGGCGAATGGGTGGAAGTTCGTGTCCCCTGGATGCTGCTCGGATATACCGATCCCAGCACCAAGCAGGTGATGAGTTACGAGGATAAGGGGAAAACCTTGACTTCGACGAAATCTGCCGGTATCCGCGCGATTGCGATGCGCCAGGACAAAACAAGCGGAAAGATTCAGGGGCTTTCAGCGGAGCAGATGATCAAGCTGACCGAAATCGGGCGCTATACATGGTCCGAATGGAGCTTGCCCCGGTACTCGGAACGGAAGAAAGAGAGCTTTTCCATCTATCAGAAAGCCTTGCAATCGATTCCTACTTACCGCTAGCAAGAGGAAGGAGAGTTGGCAGAGGGATGTTTCAGCATTTGCAAGCAGCGTATTTGTTTCTGATCGTTTCATCGGCGTTGATCGTTGCAGGGATCATTGTACTGCTTTGCCTGAAATACAGACATTTGTACGTGACCCGGGAAAAGCAGCGATTGGCAGCAAAGCACCAGGACTATATTGCCTATGTCCTTTCCCATTTGGATGAGAAACAGCCGTTGGAAGTGCCTGCCGTTCCACTGGGAAAACGGGATTTGCAGGTTCTGGAGGAAAAACTGATTGAAATCGCCGAGCGCGTAAAAGGCAAGCACCGCGAGCAACTGACAGCGCTTTTTGAAAAGCTGGGACTGCCCGAGCTGGAATTGGGACGCTTGAAACAGCTTCCCGGGCCGATGCGGACCGATGCTGCATACAAGCTGGGAGCGATGGGATATGAGAAAGCGACACCGGCGCTGTTTTCCATCCTTGAGGCAGAGAGTGACGAGGCTGGCCGGTACATCATCGCAAGGGCCATCGCCCGTTGTACCCGGAGTGTTTCCGACCTGCGCGTGATGGTGGAGAAAATGGTGGAGTCTTCTCCGGACTCTCCACGGCTGCTGGCGGAGGTGCTGGGGGATTCGCCGCTTGATGTTTTGCCTTTGCTGCGCGAGTGGATAAACAGCGGTGACTCCCGTTTGGCGCTTGTCGCAATGGCGGGCTTGCCGGCAGCGAATCTCGATGATCCGCTGGTTGACAGCCTCTGGAAGCTGCTCGAGGCGGAGGAGAAAGAGGTGAGGATCCAGGCAGTCCGACTGATTGTATCAGGTGAAAGAGTTTCAGCCGATCAGATCAACGTGCTCATGGCAAGCCCTGACTGGGAAGTTCGTGCGATTGTAGCGAAAGCGATGGGGGCTTGGCGGGAAGCGGATGATATCCCCGTCCTCCAGCAGGCGATGGATGATCAGAGTTGGTGGGTGAAATACCATGCCGCTCGCAGCCTGGTCAAAATGGGAGCGGAAGGCTTCCAAGCGTTGTGCGAAGTCGCTTCCCGAACCCCCCATAAGGAAACAGCAGATCTGGCGATGCAGCAGCTTCAGGAAGCCCTGCATGAGGATAGGACTGCAGGGCAAGGAATGCCCGGCTCTTATGAACGGGATCACAAGCTGACGATCTATCACTCCTATTTCAATCGCCAAAAGGAGCGAGCCATCTGATGATGGAAAAGGAGGAACTATGCGCGAGTTATTGCTTGGATACGGATTGTTTGCGATGTACTACGTCATCGTGGTCAATTCGATCTATCTTGTCATCAACATCTTTTCACACTTGAATATTTCCACGATTATTAAACGTGCTCGCTTTTCGAGGTTTCAATCACTTGCTGGCTCCAAAAGAGTACCGCCGGTCTCGATTTTGGTGCCGGCCTACAACGAAGAGCTGACGATTATCGAGAATGTTCGCTCTCTGTTGGCTTTGCAATATCCGGAGTATGAAGTCATCGTCATCAACGACGGCTCCAAAGATGACACGCTGAACGTCTTGATTCGCGAGTTTGGATTGAAGCGGCAAAGCCATGTATCTGTCCGAAGCGTGGTTCCTTCATCAGCGCCATCCGGTATTTACCACAATCCGCAATACCCGCAGTTGTATGTGATTGACAAAGAAAATGGCGGAAAGGCCGATTCGCTGAATGCAGGGATCAATCTTTCTCATTATCCGCTGATTGCCTCGATCGATGCGGACTCTCTTTTGGAGCGGGACGCTTTGATCAGGCTGGCGCAGGTGTACATGGAAAATCCGGAAGAGACGGTAGCGATCGGAGGGAATGTCCGGATTGCCAACGGCTGCCGGATCGAAGACGGAATGGTCAAGGAAGTGCGTCTTCCAGACAAAATCCTCCCGATGTTCCAAACAATCGAGTACATGAAAGCCTTTCTCGGCGGTCGCATTGGCTGGAGCTCGATTAATGGATTGATCATTGTCTCCGGGGCTTTCGGGCTCTTTCGCAAAGACTGCGTGATTGCTGTCGGGGGCTACCGGGAGGGGTACCCCGGCGAAGATATGAACATCATCATCAAGCTTCACAAATACATGCTGGAAAACAAAAAGAAATATCGCATCGCGTTTTGCCCGGATGCCGTCTGCTGGACGCAGGCTCCCGATAGCCTCCACATATTGGCGAGCCAGCGTAAAAGATGGGGGCGCGGAAATCTGAAAAACATGATTGAGTACCGGCATATGCTGTTTAATCCGAAGTACAAGATCATGGGCCTGTTGACCATGCCTTACAACGTCCTTTTCGAGACGCTGAACCCGTACTTTAAACTGACCGGATTTCTCGCCCTTGTCGGGTACAGCTTATACGATATGACACACGCCCATATCGTTTTGATATTCCTGGCGATCAACCTCTTGTACGGTTATTTGCTGACGATCAGCGGGATTTTGCTGGAGGAGTTTGCTTTTCGCCGATATACAAAGCCAAGCGATCTGATGAAGCTTCTCGGGTACGGGTTCCTGATGTTTTTCGGGTACTACCAGTTGGGGGCCATATGGCGTGTGCTGGGGCACATTGATTTTCTGCGGAACAACAACACCTGGGGCGTCATGACACGCCAAAGCTGGCAGGTAGAGACTCGCCAATCCTGACGTCCGAAGAGAGGAGTGGATCCGATGGAAAAGAAAGACAGACGTTATATGCGGCCACCTGGCATACCGGAAAAACTGGCGTATTTTATCCGGTATTATGAGGCAAGCGATCTGTCCTGCGGGATGATTGCGATTCGATGCCGACACAGTGGAGATTTGGAGTGGAAAGAGTTGCAGCAGTTTCTGGCAACGAAAGAGCCGAAACAAGCGGCGGAGCTGTTTTACGAACAGAGCTCCGGACGCCTCGTCATTTTGCTGGACGATGTGAGTTTGGCTCAAACGCATTACACCGCGCTGGCGATAAAGGAATATTTGCAAAGCAATGAACAATTGGCCGAGGGCATATGCGTAGCTTCCTATCCGGAAAGCGGTGATTCTATGGAAGCCATTTTATGGGAAATGACAGAGCGCTTGTACCAGACGGCTGCCATGCCTTCCGCTATCCAGGTAGTGAAAGGCCATGATCACAAATGGGAACGTCGTCCCCGCCTTCTCTTGGTCGAAAATGACCCTGTGATCCAGCAAATCTTGTCCGTTCGTCTGGCTCGGCACGGCTATGAAATCCATCTCGCCGAAAACGGTATGGAAGGGAAGGAAAAAGTCGAGCAGGTGCAGCCGGACCTGGTAATTACCGAACTGACACTTCCTGTCATGAATGGCTATCAACTGATTGACTGGCTGCAACAACAGCATGAAACGACGGAACGTTGCAAAATCATGGTATTGACGGACAGACGCCTGGAAGAGGATATGTCCCAGTGTTTTCGCCGAGGGGTTGCGGACTTTTTGACCAAACCGTTTTCCCCTGTCGAACTGGACTGGAGAATCAGGCGTTTGCTCGTTTCCTAGATACAAACAACCGGAGGGATGCCAGATGGATCGATTTACAGCACTTCAACAAAAAATCGAAGCAAAGACAGCGAAGGTAGGAGTCATTGGACTGGGGTATGTGGGACTTCCATTGGCAATTGAGATGGCCCGAAACGGATTTACCGTCTTCGGAATTGATCTGGACCTGAAAAAGATTGAAACCTTGCAGCGAGGGGAGTCCTACATACGCGATGTGCCAAATGATCCTGTCGACCAATTGGTCAAGGAAGGAAAATTCATCCCCACGACCGATTATCGGGTACTGAAGGAGCTGGATGCCATCAGCATCTGCGTTCCCACCCCGCTTAGTGAAAACCAAGATCCGGATACCTCGTACATTTCCCGCGTCGTCGATCAAATCAAGCATCATATCCAAAATGGGCCGTTGATCACGCTGGAGAGCACGACTTATCCGGGCACTACCGAAGAATTGATCCAGTGGGAACTGGAAAGGATGGGCTATCAGGTAGGGAATGACTTTTTCCTTTGCTTCTCGCCGGAGCGTGTAGACCCGGGGAACAGTCGTTTCTCTACCAAGAATACGCCCAAGGTCATTGGCGGGACGACGGAAAGATGCCTCGCACTCGGTGTTCAACTATATGGCAACTTCATTCATCAAATCGTCCCGGTATCATCGACCAAAGTAGCGGAAATGTCCAAGCTGTTGGAAAACACCTTCCGCAGTATCAACATCGCGTTTATAAATGAAATGGCCTTGATGTGCGAGCGAATGGGCATCGATGTATGGGAAGTGATCAAGGCGTCTTCCACCAAGCCGTTCGGATTTATGCCGTTTTACCCCGGACCGGGAATCGGCGGCCACTGCATCCCGCTCGACCCGATGTATTTGTCTTGGAAGGCGAAAGGATACCGCTTCTTTAGCAAATTCATCGATCTTGCCCAGTCGATCAACAACAGCATGCCAGATCATGTGGTCTACAAGACATCCGTGATTCTCAACATGTACGCAAAGTCGATCCGCAACTCAAAGGTATTGCTGCTCGGCATGGCTTATAAGCCTGATATCGACGATTTGCGCGAGTCGCCATCGCTGCAGGTGTATGAGTTGTTCAAAGAAGCCGGGGCACTCGTTGACTACTATGATCCTTATGCCAAGACATTCGTGGATCAGAGCGGGAAAGAGGTGAGGAGTGTAGCATACGACGCGAAAGCGTGGAGAAGCTATGACTGCATGGTCCTGTTGACCAATCACAGTGTCTTTAACTACCGGGAATTGGCGGAGATGGGAGTCGCGATACTGGATACGCGCAATGCGTTTGACGGCATACAAGCTCCGCATCTCTACAAGCTGGGCACTTCCGTAAAAACCATGCAAGCGCCTGAGGCCTCATTAGCGATTTAATAATAGGAAGGTCTTTCGTGACTTTCGGCTAGCAAGCTGAAGGTTGCGGAAGACCTTTTTCGTTGGGAGGCAGCAGGGGCATGAGCGGCACGCACCGTCTGCCTCTCCCTGCACACGGCACGGCGCTGCGTGGCGGTAGTCGGACCACACCTGCTTGGGAGTCGGCCCCGGTACGACAAGATTATACAAATGGTGAAAACGACCGCTCATTTGAAGCGGTTTTTTAAGCAGGGTAATAGATGATCATACTCATCCGTGTCATCGTTTCTCCGGTATTGCGGTAGGAATGCGGTCGATCGGCCTTGAATCGGATCGAATCACCGTTTTTCACCGTATATTCGATGTTGTTTACACATACAGTTACTTCCCCGTCAAAAACCGTTATAAATTCCTCAGTCCCGTCTCCGTGCGAATCCGATTGAAAGGAACCGCCTTTTTCGATTTCAACAGAATAAACTTCAAAGCGTTTATCCTCCTGGAAGGGAAAGTAGGGGTAAACGCGATACTTCCCATCGTCTTCAGATAATGTTTGAACCTCGCTCCGCAAGACCACTTTCGTATCGGGTTGCGGATGATTGATGAGGGAAGTGAAGGAGATCTTCAAGCCATTTGCGATTTTCCAGATCGTTGTAATCGTGGGGCTCGATTCGCCTCTTTCAATTTGACCGATCATTGTTTTGCTGACTCCAGTCAGTTCTCCGACCTTTTCAAGAGTCAGTTTCTTGCTTTCTCGGATGGCTTTTAAGTTTTTGGCAATGATCAGATTGATCTCTTCCATACACACACTCCTTATTTACAATATGACGTCCAATTTGTACAATATAAAGTAAACCGTTATAACGGTCGCTGTCGTCGTTATAACACATTCGGTAAAGGAGGTTCCCAGATGCCTTTCTTTTCATTATTGCTCTACGCTTTTGTTTCCAGCTTTACGCCAGGACCCAATAACATTATGGCAATGGTATTTGCCAATAAGTACGGTTTTAAGAAGACGCTGCGGTTTTGTTTCGGAGTTGGTTCAGGCTTTTTCATCATTATGTTACTGTGCAGTTACTTTGATCTCCTGCTGAAAAGCTTCATTCCGAAAATGGAATGGATCATGACGGTTTTAGGCGCAATCTACATGGTGTATTTGGCTATTAAATTGATTATCAGCAAACAGCATGAAAATGACAATAATGGGGACCAAAACAGCTTCATAACAGGCATGCTCTTGCAATTCGTCAATCCAAAAGCTATCTTGTACGGCATTACGATCGTTTCAACCTTCATTCTCCCGTATCACACTTCGAATCTCAGCTTGATCGGGTATTCCTTTTTTCTGGCGGTCATTGGTTTTATGGGTACGATCAGTTGGAGTGTGTTTGGTTCCGTTTTTCAAAGGTTCTTATCCAAGTACAGGAATCAGTTTCAGGTAGTTATGGCATTGTTATTGGTATTTACCGCTATTTCGATTCTTGTGCATTAAAGAAAAGAAAGAGAATTGATTCCAAAGAAAAAGGGACAGCTCTTCAGCTATCCCAAAAGGTGACTTACAGTTGGCCCACGAACGATGCCTAGCACGCTTGGAAGCTTTTCGATTCTTCCAGGCGGGCAGCTATCCTTCTACTCATCAGAGTAACGTTTGACCCCGAAGAACGGATAGAGCTTATGCATATTCGACAGCTTTTCGTAGCGGACGTCGTCGCCATTGGCATGAACGATCAGATCGTCGCCGAGATAAATGGCTACGTGGGATACGCGGCCTCTTCCCATGGTGTCGTAGAAGACGAGGTCACCAGGTAGAGCATCATCCAGTGAGACTGCCTGTCCGCCTTGAAATTGTTCTTCGGAGGTGCGAGGCAGGGTGATTCCCAGCTCTTTGAATACATAGGAAGTAAATCCGCTGCAGTCAAATCCGCTCGTCGTCGTTCCGCCCAATACGTAAGGGGTGTTCAACAGCGGTTCGAATGCTCGATACAACTCTTTGGTTGAGAATGAGCTTTTCTTGCGCTTTTTCGATTCTTCTTTAGAAGAGGATTCGGAAGAGGAGGACACCTCATCCAAATAATCGGTCGCAACAAATGATTCGTCTTGACCAAACGAAATCTTGGTCCATTCCGCTCCAGGGTCCAGGACATCTACGACCGCGCCCATTGGAAGCTTTCCGATCACTTCTGAATCGAGTGTAGGGGACTTGCGGACATTTACGATGTCACCGGTAATCCGTGCTTTTATCCCGGCCCCAATGCTAGATGACTTCCCTTGGGAAACGATATCGGCAGGAGCTTCGTTTACCGCCGACTCAGCAGCCGCATAAACAGGGGGAGTCGCTGTACCCGGCAAGGAAAGGCTTTGACCGATCGACAGCCGATCAGATGACAACTGATTTACTTGCATCAACTCTTGAACCGTTGTCTGATTCTCCCTGGCGATTTTCATCAGTGTGTCGCCCGCTTGAACCACATACACAGGGGAAGAAGCGTGGGCAGTCACTGGCATGAATGCGCAAACGGAGAGGATGGCGAGTATTCGTGTCGTTTTTTTCATAGAAGATCGTCTCCATTTTCTACATGATTCCGCATTGTGCTACATTAAATTGTAGCGAAAAATGGCTGGTAAATCTATGAAAACTTTTTTTGAAAAATCATAGAAATAGTTCTTGTTTTCTTTTTGAGGACATGCTATATTACAAGAGTCGCCGCTAGAAAGCGCGGTGCCATCGGAAAATGGAGCTGTGGTGAAGTTGGAGTTCACGCCGGTCTGTCACACCGGAGGTCGCGGGTTCGAGTCCCGTCAGCTCCGCCATTTTTACGAAGAAGCAACGAGTCTCTCGCCCGTAAACGGGTTCACCCTTTCAGCATGGACGTGCCGGTGTAGCTCAATTGGTAGAGCACCTGACTTGTAATCAGGGGGTTGTGGGTTCAAGTCCTATCGCCGGCACCACTTTACAACTTAATAGCTTGCGGTCGTGGCGGAATTGGCAGACGCGCTAGATTCAGGTTCTAGTGGTGGCAACACCGTGGAGGTTCAAGTCCTCTCGACCGCATCAACCAAGTAATGAAGAGCTCTTGAATTTGTCCTATGGACGATTCAGGAGCTTTTTGCATATGCGGGACTGATACGGGAACCCGTTTTGCCCTGCTCCTCGCAGAGACTACTAGCAGAGTACGGACCAAGTATGTTATTGCAAATTGGAGTCGAACTGTATATTATGGATATTGCGGGTCTGTAATAGTTATTATATGAAGTAGGGAGGAGGGGAAACATGCAGTTGCAAATAAGCATTGCAATCTCGATGCAGACAAGAAGCGATAAGCTTTTTGCATCTTAATTACGGATATTACAAATCCATAAAGGAGTGTTAATGGTGGGAAAACAACTGCTTGATGTAGCGATTATTGGCGGAGGTCCGGCTGGGTTGAATGCTGCCCTCATGCTTGGGAGAGCGAGAAAAAATGTGGCGGTGATCGATGAAGGCCATCCCCGCAATGCGGTGACTCGCGAGACCCACGGGTTTCTTACCCGTGACGGAATAAGTCCAGGTGAATTTCGGCGAATTGCGAAGGAGGAGATAAGCGCCTATCCGTCCGTGTCTTTCGTGGCGGATACGGCCGTTTCGATCACGGGATCAGATGGACATTTTCAAATTATGACAGAGCAAGGTAAGACTTTTGAAAGCAGAAAGGTGCTGTTTGCCATAGGAATGAAGGATCGGCCGCTGGACATTCCTGGACTAGCGGAAGTTTACGGAAAAAGCGCCTTCGTTTGCCCGTATTGCGATGGCTGGGAATTAAGCGACCAGCCGCTAGTCATCATTAACAAGGGGGCAGAGCTTATGCACTTCGCTCCATTGATTTCCGGATGGACGAATCGTTTTGCCATCTGCACGAACGGCCCCGATGAGCTGACGGATGCACAGCGCGAAGAGCTAAAGCGACATCAAGTCCCCCTATTTGACTCGCCGATTCAATCCATTGACTCCAGCGAAGGAATCGTCCGTCAAGTGGTTCTCGAAGACGGGACAACCATTCCGTGCAGGGGGATCTTTTTTAAACCGGTGCTGGTCGCGGGATCGGAGCTGCCGCGAACGATCGGATGCCGCATCACGGAAGCGGGTTCGGTCGTTGTCGACGAGTTCGGGAAAACGAATGTCCCGGGCGTCTATAGCGCCGGAGATGCGGCATCGCGGCTCTATCAGGCGATTGCTGCAGCTTCTATGGGCGCATTTGTCGCTGCGGCCATCAATAATGAATTGAATATGGAGGCTTGGAGGAGAAACGGCTGAAGTTTCTTGCGGCAGATTTCGTCAGGTATTCAGGTACGAGGGGAGTTTCCAAAGAAAAAGTTGACGGTAGATATTTTACCTGCGTTAAATGGTCCTTATTTTGCCGGGCTTTTAGATGAGTTTCTGTCTTGGCGATTCGTTTTTTGGCTGGTGCTTTCTTTCATTGGCTTGTCTGAAGTGCTGACGATTCCCGCATTTCGCAAATTTTCGGTGAGAGAAGAAAGCGGCCTCCAACAACGGCCGCAAAGAAGGATATGTGGTGCTCCTGGCCGATGGAACGTGTTTGCTGTTGACTGGACGCGGTTTTATAACCGATTGGAGAGGGATGGCGCTTGCAGCAAGTGGGAGTGCTGATCATGATACAGCCCTTGCGAAAGCTGCTCCCCGAGGGTACTTTCCGTGCAAGGAGAGGCATGCCCGCGACCATTGGCTCAAGTGGGTTGTTTGTCGCTTGCTATCATGCCACTGAAAGTAACGTTGCATTGGGTTTGTTGACAGGAATATTGCTGGCATTGTCTTTGCAATTGCTTTTTGTTCTCTTGTGCTTTGCGATTTCCTTTCACATCAAACAAAGGTGAAGACTAACGAGCCGGAGTCCTCCATATGACCTGGATGGAACAGTCCCCCTGCAAAGCGGCAACGGGGTGCCTTTCCCATTTTCCCAAAGTCCGCTTTACATCTCCATCGTCTGCGAATATAATAATTCTTGTCGCTTGCGGTCGTGGCGGAATTGGCAGACGCGCTAGATTCAGGTTCTAGTGGTGGCAACACCGTGGAGGTTCAAGTCCTCTCGACCGCACCATATGTAAACATAGGGCCCTTCAGATTCTTCTGAAGGGTTTTTTTTTGTCTGAATATATTGCTGAGAGGGAAAGGGAAATATACGATAAAATAACAATTGTAGATATCGTAACCGGAGGCTTAAAATAAACCATTTGTCATTGATTATCGATAAGCTGTAGATCTATTGCACAAGACTCAGCTTGGTGGACCCATCCACTGGAAACTACAAATGAATAGAGGGCTACTATGGACGAGATAAAAATAATCCTAAGAGAGCAGTATGGTATCGATTGCAAAAATGTTTCGCCGCAGCAGGGGGGATGGTCAGCGCTGGCCTACAAAGTGCTTGATGACCGGTGTACTTATTTCCTGAAGGTTTATGAAAAAAACAGAGCATCTACCTCCAAGTGGACAGCTCTCATTGATACGTACATGCCTGTCACCGTTTGGCTCCAGCAAAATAGCGGCTTGAAGGGGAAAATTCCTGTGCCGCTATTCACAACAAATGGCGATTATAAATACGAAAGTAAAGATGCCATCTATCTTCTTTTTCAATATATTGACGGAGAAACGATTGGCAATCGTGAGTTAAGCAGGGAGCAGGTTTGTCAGCTCGCGGAAATCGTTGCGGAGCTCCATTGGTATGGGGGAGAAATCCCTGTTCAAACAGAAGGACTCCGGGAAGTTTTTGAGGTTCCGTTTTTGCAGGAGCTGAGGAACGCATTGGATCACGATTGGAACAAGCTGTCAACGGATGTTGTGAAAATGATCGAACCAAAGATGGAACGTATCAAGAGCCTGTCCGATAGCATTCGCAGGCTGTCTGCAAGGTTGAAAAACAGTCATCCCAAACTGGCTCTATGCCATACCGATATCCACAATTGGAATTTGATGCTGGCCGAAGAGAAGCTGATTCTGATTGACTGGGAAGGGCTTACAGTGGCTCCCGTAGAAGCCGATCTGATGTTCCTGGTTGATCATCCGCATTTCGACACATTTTTAAGCATCTATCGGAAACGCCATAAAGACTATTCCTTTAACCCCGATGCCCTCCAGTTTTATCAGGAGAAACGGAAATTGGAAGACATGTGGGAATTTGTTCAGCAGCTTTTATTCGATGAGCAGGATGCCGGGGAGAGAGCCGAAACGATCAGCTTGTTGGCGAAAGAGTTAAAAACGCTCGTTTAGATCATATAAGTGCTGCGATAGCCGTTTCGGTGGTAGAAGGAGCAGGAAGGAACTGTGAGGGACTTTGGCAATTTGAGTGCTTTTGTGTTGAGACTGGCCGTTTCCATGGGCTTGAAGCATGCCTATAAACCTGTTTTAAGACTGAAGCACACGATATAGCGCACTGGAATAACGGAAACAGAGCGGCTGCAGCAGGGTGAAAGCAGCCGCTCTGTTCTTTTGTTAGCGTGAAAGGACATGCACGGGGCAAAAAAATCAAGAGTCTGCCATGACCGGAAGCTCGATCTCGGCTAGCAGCCCTTTCCCCGTATCGCTCGTCAGGATCAGCCTTCCCTGATGGGCTTTGGCAATCCGCGCGACCATCGGGAGGCCGAGTCCGTGGCCGTTCTGTACAGGGCTCTTTCTCTTGGTCGAGTACGGCAGCTCCAGCAAATCGGCAAGCTCGCTTTGCGGTATTCCTTTTCCGTTATCCGTGACGGTGAAGCGGCACGTTTTTTTGTCGGGGGAACGCATGATTTGCAAAAGAATCTGGCAGCCCTCTCGATTGTGAAGCATGCTATTTTGCAGAAGGTTGGCAATCGCCCGCTGCAGCAGTCTTTCATCACCATTGACCTTGATGTTCTCATCCTCGACAGCCAGTTGCAGGGAGAATCTCTCACCGACATCATTGTTGTTGAGAAAGTCTGATACGGCCTGCCGGGCAAGCACCGGCAGCCTTACAGCCTTCCAGCTTACCGGCTGCATCTCGTACTCAAGCATGGAGACCAAATGGAGATCGCTGACAAGGGAACGAAGCTTTTCCCCCTGCCGCCGGATAATCGCGGCTTTTTTCCGTTGTTCATCCGGCAAGGTCTCGCTTTCCTCCAGTTGACTGGCATACCCAAGCACCATGGAAAGCGGTGTCCGGATGTCATGAGAGATACCGGCAATCCAGTTGAATCGCGCCTCATCTCTTGCTTTCAGCTTTGCGTTCTTTTCTTGCAGCAGCGCCGAAGTGTGATTGATGCTCTTTGCCAGGCTGCGCAGCAATCCCTTCGGCTCGACATGGGCAGGCTGCTCGTGGGCGAGACCGTGAATGCCGTCGATCAGCGGGGTTATGGATTTAATCAGGAGGGTGCCGATGACAAGCGACAGCAGCAGGGCGAGCGCAATGTTCCCGAAGATCATGCCGACCAGCCGGAGGGGAACGCTGCTGATCCAGTCAAGCGGAAAACTGAATTGGTATTTTGCCACGCTGTCCTTTGGATACCCGACAACGACAAGGCCATCGGGATGCTCCCAGATGAAAACGGGATAATCCATAACGTAATGCCGGGAGAGCTTTGCCACATCCGTTAGCGAATAGGCACGGGGCAATTCATCCGGCAGCTTAAAGCCCCATGCCACCTGTCCCTGCTTGTCGATGAGCATGGCCCAAGCATTGTGCTGCACAAGCAATTTTTCCGCCCTTTCAGCGAGCGCATAGCTGCCGCTGCTTCCATGAAGTCCCTCTGAAGCCCCGCGTACGACATCCTCAGGCGTTTTTCCAACGTTCATTCCATTAAAAAACCATGTCCCGAGCACTACGTAATTCAGGATGAGCAGAAACACCGAAATAAGGATGGTTGAGATTACGAAACGCCGCAAAATATGAATGGCCCCGTTCATGCCCGATCCTCGCTTGCCATCAGCTTGTAGCCCAGCCCTCTTACAGTCAGCAGGTGTTCAGGGGAGGAGGGATCCGACTCGATTTTTTCCCGGATGCGCCGGATGTGAACCATGAGGGTATTTTCGTATCCAAAGCTGTCGTCACCCCATACCGCGTTGCACAAAGCGTCGCTTGTGACGATGCGCCCGCAGTTTTCATACAGCTTTTTCAGCAGGGCATGCTCCTTGGCGGTCAACGGCTGTTCTCCGCTCGCGCTGCGTACCACGCCCCCTTCCAAATCGACAGTAAAGCTCCCCAGCGCAAAAACAGGCAGCCGCTCCTGCTTTGGCGGAGCGTACACGCGCCGCAATATGGCTCCCAGGCGCAGCATAAGCTCGCGAGGCAAAAACGGCTTGACAATGTAATCGTCGGCGCCGAGGCCAAGCCCGAGGATCCGGTCTTCATCCTTGTTTCTGGCCGAAAGAAAGAGCACAGGTATGTCTGAAATTCTGCGCAGGGAAGAAAACAGGGAAAAGCCGTCCCCATCCGGCAGCATGACATCCAAAATGGCAATGTCCGGCTTGTCCGACAGGCAGACCTCGATCGCCTCGCTGCAGCTTGCCGCATGGAATATCCGAAAAAAGCCTTCCTTTCGCAAAAAACTGTCGATCATCTCGCGTATTTCATGCTCATCATCCACGATGAGCACTTTCTTTTGCTTGATCTGGTCCATTCGTCATCACCTGTTTACAAATATACAGCAAAATTCCGGCGATTTCGCGATAACTCGAAGTGTTTCCCGTGATTTAAGGTCGCTGTAAGGTTGCCGTCAGTATCCAGAAAGATGCCGCTGTTATGCTCAAATTGCGATACTAAAATCAGCAGCAAACAGAGTGGAGTGAAAAAAGATGAAAGCAATCGTCTCAACGCATAATCTTTCCAAACGATATGGCGACGCTTATCGGGTGAACGAGGTGAATCTCGAGGTGCATGAAGGGGAGGTGTACGGCTTTTTGGGGCCCAACGGAGCAGGAAAGTCGACAACGCTCAAAATGCTCTTGGGGCTGGTCAAGCCATCAAGCGGAAAGGTTGTTGTATTTGGAGGGGAGTTTGACAAAAACCGGCTGTCCATTTTGCGCCAGACCGGTTCGCTCATCGAGTCTCCTTCGTACTACGGACATTTGACCGGTCTGGAGAACATGCGGATCATGCAGCGCCTGCACGATGTCCCGGACAAAAATGTATGCGAGGCACTCAAAATTGTGCGGCTGGAAAACCACAAGGACAAAAAGGCTGGACTGTATTCCCTTGGAATGAAGCAGAGGCTTGGCATTGCAATGGCTTTGATCGCTTTTCCGAAGCTCCTGATCCTTGACGAACCGACGAATGGACTTGACCCTGCGGGTATTGGTGAAATTCGCGAGCTGATCAAATCATTGCCGCAGCGCTACGGCATCACCGTATTGCTTTCCAGCCATTTGCTGTCAGAAATTGAGCAAATTGCTACTTCAGTCGGCATCATCAGCGATGGGAAACTGCTGTTTCAGGGCAGCATGGAAGCTTTGCAAAGCAAGAGCCAGCCTCGTATTGCGATAAAAACGGTGGATAACGAAACGGCGCATGTCCTGCTCTACAGGCAAGGCTTCCATTCAGTTATCGAGGATGATGCCTTGATAGTGAAAGAAATGAATGACGAGCAGACCGCTTTCGCAAACCGAATGCTTGTCCAGGCGGGCATCGATGTGATTCGGATTGAAGAGCGAAGGAAAAGCTTGGAGCGCATCTTTCTTGAGCTTACAGGAAAGGAGAAAAGCCTTTGATGAAAGCAGTTCTACTGGAGTTCTATAAGCTGCGCCGCAAGCGGGTATTTCTCATGATCGTACTGTTTCTGTTGGTAGAAATAAGCTGGGCCTTCCTGTCTGTCAGCATGGCCATGTCCCGGAATCCGGATAAAGCGGGATGGGAGGGGATAGTTGTCACGATTGCCTCCATGAATGGGCTGTTTCTTCCGATCCTTTCGGCAGTGGTTGTGTCTCGCATCTCCGATATGGAGCATACAGGAAACACGTGGAAGCTGCTAATGGCGGCATCGCTTCCACGCAGCAGGATTTATGCCGCAAAATATGCTTGTGCCTGCCTGCTGATGTTGTTGGCCATGATCCTGCTCAGCATAGCGATTGCAACATTTGGATTGGCAAACGGCTTTGCGCAGCCGCTGCCGCTTTCTTTGCTGCTCCGATTTATGTCAGGCACCATGCTGGCAAATATGGCAGTCATCGCCTTGCAGCAATGGATTTCATCTGCTGTCAAAAATCAAGCCTTTGGACTCGGTTTGGGGATGGTTGGCGGCTTTATCGGGATGACGGCCGATCTTTTTCCGGAAGCGGTCCGGCGCATCTTTGTCTGGTCTTATTATACGGGGCTGTCTTGTGTCACGTACAAATACGAGAACGGAACGATGGAGTTTGTCACCCGCAGCGTCGAGCCGGCTTTGCCTCTCGCTGTGGTTTTGATGGGAGGAGCCGTTTATCTCATCGGGAGTATCCATATGTCCCGCAAGGAAGAATAAGGGGGGGAACCATGTTGATAAAAAGTTTGGCTGCCGAATGGTTGAAAATGCGCAAGTCGTACATTTGGAGCATTCTGGCGGCACTGCCTGCTGTCAGCATCTTGATTGGCACCGCCAATTATTACGCAAACAAAAGCGTGCTCACCAATGGATGGTACAGCCTATGGACACAAGTAAGCCTGTTTTACGGGGAGTTTTTCCTTCCCGTTCTCATTGCCATCTGCTGTGCATATCTATGCCGTCTCGAGCATTTCAACAAAAACTGGTACCAGGTGATGACGGCCCCGGTTTCCCGGTCTGCGATTTTCATTTCGAAACTGGCTATCGCCGGGATAATGATGCTCATTGTCCAGGCATTTTTCCTGCTGCTGTATTTTTGCGCAGGGAAGGCGCTGGGATTGGCATCGCCATTTCCAATAGAAACCGTTGGCTGGATGAGCCGCGGCTTGTATGCATCCATCGCGATCAGTGCGGTACAGCTTGCTCTATCGATACGCATCCGCAGCTTCGCAGTCCCAATCGGCATCAGCATTTGTGCAGCGTTTATCGGTCTGGGGATGTATGTGATGAAACTCGGCATGTTTTACCCGTATTCTCTCTTGACGATCGGGATGGGCGCATTGAGCCAAGAAAGTTTGACAATCGCGGAGAACGGTCTCTTTTTGGCGATGAACAGCTTGTTCATTGTCATTGTCTCGGCTATTGCGATCAGGTATCTTTCAAAAAGAGATGTTGTCGCATGATATTTGTCGCATGATATATAGAAGAAAGACAAAAAATGCTTACAAAAGATTATTAACTTACATTCTCTGAAGCTCTGCGCTACAATAAGGGTACCGTACATATGGAAGGAGCTTTCAAAATGATCATCGAAATTTTCCAGGACACGGTTTGTCCGTGGTGCCGGATCGGTAAAAAGAATGTATTTGACGCTATCAAACAGTGGGAAGGAGAACCGATCACCATCCGCTACCGGGCTTATCAGCTCAACCCGGACACGCCCAAGGAAGGCGTTCCCTTCTGGGAGTACATGGGGGCGATGAAAGGCGGAATCGAAGGGGCTAAACAAATGGTGCAGCATGCCGCCAATGCGGGTGAAGCAGCAGGGATCCCTTTTCAGTTTGATCAGGTTTCCGTTTGGCCCAATACGCTTGCTTCCCATCAGTTGATCAAGCTGGCTCCTCCAGAATTGCAGACCGAAATGGTAGACGCTATATACCGGGCTTATTTCGAAAATGGGCAGGATATCGGTCAATTGGATACGCTCGTAAATATAGCGGGTCTTCTCGGCATGGACGAGATCGAAACGCGCCTGCTCATCGAAAAGGGCGAGAAACTGGATGAAATACGCGAAGACCTCGAGTATGCGAAGCAACTGCAAATTACCGGTGTGCCCTTTTTCGTGGTTGATGGGAAATTGGCTCTATCTGGAGCGCATCCGGTCGAGAACTTTCTCAAAGCCTTCCGCCAGGTGTCGGAAACCCCATAGCATAGCGATTGCCGCCCGTTGTGAGGGCGGTTTTTTCATGCCTCCCCATGAATCCGCTCTCCAAGATTTACAGATTGAGTCTTGACAATAACCTTGCTAAAGTGGTAGAGGAACCGGTGAATCGTTGACCAAAGCCGGCTTTCTCAATTTATCGAAGAAAAGCGGGGGAGAGTTAGTGAAGAATCGATCTCGTTCCTGTCTATTCGCTCTACTGGCAGGGCTTGTGATGACTGTAATCCATGTTCCGGCGGCAAGCGCAGCGGGCACTCCTGATCCATCTGCACCGGGTCAATCGGTAACGAGTGGAGCAACTGCCGCCGTGCCCGGTTTTGACCGCGAGAAGCTGATCGAACGTCTTGGAGTAGATGAGGAAGATGTCGTGGGACTGTACTACACCTCTATGGCTGGCAGCTCTGAGAGTCGCATTCATAACATCAAAAAAGCGATGAGAAAAATCAACGGGGAAAAGATAAAGCCCGGAGAAGAGTTTTCCTATAATAAGGAAGTAGGCAACTCCAACCTGGCCGAAGATGGCTGGAAGGAAGCGCATGTCATCCAAAACGGCCAGTTGACCGAAGGATACGGCGGAGGAATCTGTCAAGTCTCCTCGACGCTGTTCAATGCAGTGATGGAAGCGCAGCTGTCGATTGTAGAACGGCACTCTCACAGCAAGACCGTCGGCTATGTACCCGTCGGACAGGATGCTACCGTCGCATATGGACTTCTTGACTTCAGATTTTCCAATCCATACGACTACACCTTGAAGATCAAGGCCAAGACTTACGATGATACAGAGGTGGTAATTGCCATCTTAAAGAAGTAAAACGGTACCAGCATAAACACATAACTGACAGGGATGGCTATGGCGTGTAGACAGATGATAGGTCTGTTACACGTCTTTTTTTTTGCCTTTCAAGCAGAAGTGGAATTCCACCCTCTATGATAAAAGAAAGGCGGCTTGCTCGTTTTGGACTCCTTCCGAGCGAACATACTGTTTGGTAAGGAGGGATTTGCATGTACGTTGTCGTTCGAGAGGAAACAGAGGGAGTTCTTGTGCACGTAATGGGAGAAAAGCTTGCTCTTGGAAAAGATGGCGCCTTTCTTTTGCCCGGGCGCCTGATCCATGCACTGAAACCGGAAGACCTGCCGGAGGGGGTCTCCTTTTCTCTCGAAGATACGCTTCCATGCGGGGCAGGGTTTTATCAGGAAGATCATGTAGTGTTTCGCCGGGAAGAAAAGTCACTTGCGTTTCAAGTCGATGTCACCTCCAGCTATGATCCCGAAACGTGGGACGGATTGTTTCCGCTTGGAGACACCCTGCGTGCGCGATATCACGTGCTGAAAACCATTCGGGATATCGATATAAGTGCAGTCTGCCTGGATGAGAAGGCCTTTCTTCTTTCTTACCGTCTGCACTGGCAGGCACTGGAGGAGGAAGATCTGGACAGCATGCTGTTGGCCGTTTGCGTAGCGATCGGGACGCTGGAGAACAGAGGCAACGAGCGCTTATGGTACGGCGGAAGAGATGAAAACGGCGGCAATGATTTCTGTCCGTGAAAAACAAACAGTGATATAGTAAAAGAGGGAAAATTGGGCAAGAGGGAGAGAAGAAGTTATGCAAACGATCCGGAATATTTACTGTGTAGGACGCAACTACAAGCTTCATGCGGCAGAGCTGGGAAACGAGGTCCCAACGGCCCCGATGCTTTTCGGCAAGCCGACTCATGCCCTGGTTGAGGCGAATGGACAAGAGATCGAGCTTCCGGGGAATCGCGGTGAACTGCATTACGAAGCCGAGCTCGTGATCCATATTGCCAGACCTTTTGCCGAAGGGGCGAAGCTGGAGGACATCGTCGACAAAATGGCATTGGGCATCGATTTTACACTGCGCGATGTTCAGAGCGAGCTGAAGAAAAAGGGATATCCCTGGATGCTGGCAAAAGGCTTTCCGAATTCTGCTGTCGTCACTGCTTTTCGGCCGTTCCCAGGTTTGCAAGCGTGCCTGGAAACGGATTTCACACTCGTCAAGAACGGCGAACAGGCACAGCGGGGGAATATCGGCGATGTCATCTTCGATTTGATGACCATTATCCGCTATACAAATGAACACTTCGGCTTGGACCAGGGAGATATTATTTATACAGGCACTCCTGCCGGTGTCGCAGCTACGAAAAACGGCGATCATTTTAGCTTCCTGTGGGGATCGGAAAACTGGGGAGAATTTACTGCAAGACTCGTCTAACTCCGCATAATGAAAGCCATCTTCTGACACTATCAGGCAGAAGATGGCTTTTTTGCGCTTGGCCTCGCGTATTTTTTGCTATCTAGGCCCAGGGAACTAAAAGGCATTCATGGCAATGTTTGAGACTCTTTTTTCGTGTAGGGCCAAGTTACCAAAAAACGCATTGGTAAATTTTACGGTCTTATCCTCCCGTTTCCTCCTGCGGTAACCTGTGCTTGTACCCGATTGAGGGATCACAACATGACAAGGAGGAAAAGAGAGTGACGAAAAGAGATTGGGTGATGAAATCGACTATCGCCGTCATGCTGAGTACGTCCCTGTTAATGGGTGGTCAAGTTGGACAAGCGGCCGCTTATTCGCAAGATTCCGGGAAGTCTGAACAAATCGTGAGCTTGACCAAATCGCTGCTGGGCAAAGATTACAAATTTGGTGCCGAAGGGCCGAACAGCTTCGGTTCAGCGGGATTGGCCACGTATGTATACGGCAAAGCAGGAATCAAAATTGATGATACGATCTCTGAATTGTATCGCGGCGGGACCAAAGTAAGCCGGACAAGCGTTAAAGCCGGGGATCTCGTATTCTTCTCCTCCAATGGGAAAGGCAATCCTTCCTTCATGGGGATTTATGTGGGGAACGATCAATTTATCTACTCTTCGCAGAGCCAAGATGAAGTAGTGGTGAAAAAATACTCCGCATATGAAAAGAAATTCTTGGGCGCCAGACGGTATGTAAAAGAAGAGTCTGCTTCAAAGCCAAGTACGCCCGACAATGGCTCGGAAGCTACCGCTATTGCCAACCAGGTAATTAAAAACGGTGAGAAATACATGGGTACACCGTACAAATTCGGCTCTAGCAAAAACACGACCAAAACGTTTGACTGCTCGTCGTTTACCCAACGTGTGTTTAAAGAAGCGGGAATTACGCTGCCACGCGATTCTCGCCAGCAATCCACAGTAGGGAAAAGCGTATCTTTGAAAAACGTGAAAAAAGGCGATCTGATTTTCATGAAAGCATCCGTCAACACATCGTCTGACCGGATCACGCATGTCGCCATTTATGCAGGGAACGGAAAAATTTTGCATACGTACGGTAAGCCTGGGGTTACATACTCGAAGTTCGATGGTACGAACTGGGAACGCCGTGTGGTAAAAGTAAAGCGCGTCATTCCTGAATAAAAAATCCGCGTATCCGCAAAGATACAGGCTCTCATGCTTTATGCGTGGGAGTCTTTTTTTCTTCGCTTTTGCAGACTTTCTCTCCATGTTGTTTCTATATTAACTAGGACGAAAGCGGAGTGCTTTTGTTACAATAGATAGGTTGACAAATGATGGAAGGTTTTTGTTTGCAAGAACAGGAGGTGTGTATTAGCGATGAAGATTCGTTACATGCTGGTTCTGGCGATTGTCGCTTTGTCTACTTATTTAGCAGTAGGGACAGGCAGTCAAAAGGAGAACGTAAACGAGATGATAGCCAAACCGGAGGTCCGGTATCTGGCCCCGGATTTTCAAGGGATGTCCTTGCATGGAGAAGAGATGTCGCTTGCAGAGCAGAGGGGCAAACCTGTTTTTCTGAATTTCTGGGCCAGCTGGTGCCCGCCTTGCCAAGCAGAGATGCCCGATTTGACTTCCTTGCATAAAACGTATGGGGATCAAGTTTCCTTTATAGGGATCAACACGACCTACAATGATTCGGAGGAGGCGGCACGGGATTTTGTTAAGCTATACCAGGTAGACTATCCCATCGTCACAGATCCCAAGGGAGAAATCAGCAAAGAGTACCAGATCATCGCCATGCCTACGAGTTTTGTCCTAGATGCGGACGGCAGGATTGTGTACAAAAAAATGGGTCCGGTGACGATCGAAGAATTTGAACGGGTTGTACAACCCCTGCTGAAGAAAGGAAATCCGTAATGCTGGAACCGGGGGCAATGCTGTCAATCGGTCCGTTGCACTTCTCAGCCAGCGTCCTGTCTGTCGTCCTAGCACTCCTTCTCTATGGATTTTGGATCAAACGAGTCGAAGAGAAGCTGGAAGGGGTTCAGTCGTTTTTGCAGGCAGGCAGCAACGCATTATTGGCTGGGCTTCTTTTGTACAAGCTGTGGCCAGTGTTGGAAGCCGGAAAAGCGGTGTGGCTGCAGCCCTCCCGATGGCTGCTGTACAGTGGCGGAGCGTACGGTCTGGAAGCTGCCGCAGTCGGCGGGTTGCTGGTTTTCGCTCTGCAAGCCTTTCGAGGAAAATGGCCATTAGAGAGAACGATCGAATGGACACTCAGTGCTTTTGCCTTTCTGGCTGCGGTGTATTCGATTGTTGTCAAGCAGTACGGGGTGGAGACCGAAGGCTGGGGATGGGTACTGAATGGAAGCTACTACCTCCCTGTTAATGCCCTGCATGCAGGAGTGATGGTGCTCCTGATTGCCATGCTAACCTTTTCGCGTTCGCGAGCGCATTTTGTCCGCAGAGAACGGATCGGTCTGCTGCTGATGGGCATAGGGTTGTGGGCTATCCTATACGTTGCGCTCACCCCAAGCGAAAGCATACAGACAGGCTGGCGGTCATATCGTGAGGAAATGGGGCTTGCGTCTGTTTATGCAGGCGCCTGGATCCTGCTCAGACGCAGGAGCTAGGAATCCAAAATTTCTGAAAAAGGAAAAATTGAAAATTTGGAGAATCTTCCTATTATACCTGATGAAAATGGGGGAATGTACATGCAGCTACAGATGCCGGAGCGCTACAATTTTGCCGCACAGGTAGACCAATGGGCCGATCATGATCCCGAAAGACGGGCTGTCTGGGAATTAAGTGACGATGGGACAGAAAGAATTCTCACGTACCAAGAACTGCGCCGCTATTCCAATCGCGTTGCCAATGGTCTTCAATCATTGGGGATTGAAGCAGGAGATAAAGTGCTCGTGCTGGTTCCGAGAGGGATCGAAGCTTATGCCATTTACTTGGGTCTGATGAAGCTGGGAGCAGTCGTCATGCCAGGATCAGAGATGCTTCGCAGCAAAGATATTGAGTACCGTGCGATTCATGCCGAAGCAAAGGCGATTATCAGTTTCGATGCCGTCCTGTCCGAAGTAGACATGATCCGTCAAAACTGTCCGTCGCTTTCGCGCTTTGTCACAATTGGTCAGAGCTGCGAGGGCTGGATCGCCTTGCAGGAGCTGTTGGCTGAACAATCTGACGAATTTTCCTGTGCGGATACTCGTTCGGATGATCTGGCCTTTCTCTCTTACACATCCGGTACGACCGGCGGACCGAAGGGAGTCATGCATGTTCACGGTTGGCCTTTTGCACATCTGGCTGTAGCAGCCAAGCTTTGGCTGGACGTACGGGAAGGCGATCTCGTCTGGGCAACAGCGGGACCTGGTTGGGCAAAGTGGGTGTGGAGCCCCTTTGTGGCAACACTGGGAATGGGAGCGACAGCGTTCGTTTACAAGGGACGTTTTGATCCCGAGGTGTATCTGGCCCACCTCCAAGCGTACCCGATCACGGTACTGTGTGCGACCCCGACGGAGTACCGCCTGATGGCCAAAGTATCGGGCCTGGAGAACTACTCCCTGCAAGCGCTTCGCAGTGCGTGTTCCGCTGGCGAGCCGCTGAACCGGGAAGTGATCGATACGTTCCGCCGTGTGTTCGGCCTCACCGTGCGAGATGGATACGGACAGACGGAAAATACGCTTTTGGTCGGAACATTCGTAGGCATGGAGCCAAAGCCGGGTTCGATGGGCAGACCATCTCCTGTCGTCCGTGTCGCAATTATCGACGAAGAGGGCAACGAGCTGCCGCAGGGCGAGGTAGGCGACATCGCGATTGACCGTGAGATGATTGCGCTGTTCCGCGGCTACCTGAACGATCCGGAGCGTACGGCCAGGGCCTTCCGCGGCAACTGGTATGTTACCGGCGACCAAGGGCGGATGGATGAAGAGGGATACATCTGGTTTGAGGGACGTGCAGACGATATTATCATTTCCGGCGGCTACACGATCGGTCCATTTGAGGTGGAGGATGCGCTGGTCAAGCACGCGGCAGTCGCGGAATGTGCGGCCGTAGCCAGCCCTGATCCTGAGCGCGGACAAGTGGTCAAAGCCTTTGTCGTCCTGAAAAAAGGAATCGAGCCTTCCGATGACTTGGTGAAAGAGCTTCAGGATCATGTGAAAAAAATGACCGCTCCCTACAAATACCCGCGAAAAATAGAATTTGTCACCGACCTGCCGAAGACAACCTCAGGAAAGATCCGACGGGTGGAGCTGCGGCTTAAGGAAAGACAAAAAGAGCAACACCGCTCATAAATTCGATCAAACCCGGCTGCATGAAGCCGGGGCTTTTTTTGTTTAGTGACACCGTCCGTTGAAACATTACGGAAATGTAAGGAATGTGTAAGTGGATTCGATGGGAAGAACCCCTCTTCATTCGTATGATAAGGATAGATACGATAGAAGGGGTGATTCCAGATGAACCATGTTACCCTCACGACCAACGAGATCAATCCGCTTCCACGCGTTGAAACTAAGCGAATTCGCCCAGTGGGCAATTGGAAAAAATGGATAGCGGTTCTGTCGCTATGCATTATTTGCTTGACTTACCTGGTCCCGTCCCTCATGACGACTGCAGGCAGCGCCTGGATCGATGACAGCCGATTGCAAGCTTTGAAAGACAGCTCGTCCGGGTACATTCCGATAGAAGAAATGCCGGAACATCTGTGGAAGGCATTCGTCGCCATCGAGGATCATCGGTTTATGCAGCACGGCGGGGTAGACCCGGCTGCATTGGCCCGGGCTGTATGGATTGATCTCCAGGAGGGGGCCTATGTCCAAGGCGGGAGCACTATTACCATGCAACTGGCCCGCAACCTGTTTTTGACCCAGGATAAAACGATGTGGCGCAAAATGAAAGAGATGGCGATCGCGATGGAGCTGGAGCGCCGTTACACAAAGCAAGAGATTTTGGAGATGTATTTGAATGTCATCTACTTTGGACACGGCCAGTACGGAATCGGAAATGCGGCACAGTTTTACTTTGGGAAAGGAAATTCGCAAGCGATCGATACGTTGACGGTCGGCGAATCCGCCATACTCGCATCGCTGCCGAAAGCGCCCGAGGCTTACTCGCCTGTCAAGCACAGCGAAAAGGCGATGGCAAGACAGCATCTGGTGCTGGAGAGAATGACAGAGTTGAAGATTCTGTCACAGCAGGAAAAGGAAAAAGCCCTCGCGGAAAAGATTCAGGTGAGGCAGCCTTAAAAAAGCCAGAGTACTCTAAAAGACGTCAAAAGGCGAGTCTGTCGGCTTGCGACATTCTAATTGATAAGAATCACATGCAGCCGATCGGTTTTTTAAAGAGCCGATCGGCTTTTTTGCAAACTGGTCCGATCCTTCATTATTGACTGGTCATTACGTCGTTCGATTGACTGCTTTGCTCAGAGCGTCCTCCAGCACATGGGCGTACTGCATGGTCGTCTCGATCTTGGAATGACCCAGTTGAGCTTGAAGCTGGTGGGCGTCAGGATTGAGCCGCAAAAATTGGGTCGCAAAGCTGTGGCGCAGCTTATGGACAGACAGATCGGGAATGCCAAATGCCTGCGCATATTTTTTCACCAGCTTCTGCACAGTACGGACCTCAATCCGATGTCCATGGGGCTTGGCAGGAGAGACAGCCAAAAAAAGGGCTTGTTCCTTCTCGTCCGGTTTATAGGTATGGCGTACTGCCAGATACCGCTGCAAATACGCTTTTCCCCAGTCACTGAAGAAAGGGGCATCCTCTTTTTTTCCTTTTCGCACCATCTTTAATTGGTTTTTCTCCAGTACGACGTCAGACAAATCCAGATTGACGATTTCTGAGACGCGGAAGCCGCCGGAGAGTATCAATGCGATCAAGGCCGTATCCCGATCACGGTTTTGGCGGTAGTACTGCAGTTTTTTTGTGGTGTCGCAGTGGGCTTGGTACCCGTTCTGGACGAAATCGACAAACTGGTGAATCTCATCGTCAATCAGGATTTTTGCACGGATGGCATGGGCGCGCGCAAGCGGTGTCGCTTCGACAAAGTCCAATTCGATTTTGGCCATGACATTGCGGGAAAGGTAAGACTCTCCATTCTCGTCCTCCGCGAGTGCGGACAGATACGTAAACAGGGACTTGAGACTCGAGATTTTACGGTGGATGGTCCGGTCGCTGTATTCACGCTTGGCGCTGCGCGTCGGCTTCTGCAAAAGGCCAGCCCGCTCAAACAAATGCGATTCCTGCAGATAGAGCATATAGCTTTCCACAGTTTCCTTCTTTAAATCGTTCAAGGTCTCCAAGGGGATGTCTTTCATTTCTTTGGCAGTCGTCAAGCCTTCAGCCATCAACCAGCGAAAGAAAAAGGAAAAATCCCGCAGGTATCCAACCAAGGTGGACGGAGAACTTTTCTTGCTCTTTTTATGCTCGACGAATTTTTCCACGTACCAGGGGAACTCGGGAATCAGCTGCAGCAATTGTATGGAATCTCGTTTTTTTATGACAGACATCAAACCATCCTCCCTTTATGTCGCAATGAATAAAACAGGATCGTTCCCGAACATACATTCTATCAAAAAAGCAGGTTGATGGGAATTTTTGTTCCTATTTCGAGCAGGAGCATAAAGAAATGACGAATAGATGCTGCTGTGAGATAGTAACGGAATCAAGAAGTTGGTTGATTGTAAAAAAAGAGAGGAGTAGATGAACGACGAGCGGAAGCGGCTGATGGAAGAAGAGCAAAACGATTTGCGGATGCCGAGACAGATGGCAGGGAGGAAAGAGACCGGGCGAGGCGCGTACGGGTTTCCGAAATTGTATCTGAAGGAGGGATGACGGAAGGAGTGGCGAGGACTTGAGCGCGGTTAAAAAGCGACTCGTGAACCCTTGAATTTAAGGACGGCAGAGAGAAGATAAACGGCACAGGTGAGCGCAAACCACTCCACATTGGATGCGACCCAGAGGTAAACGCTTAACGGCAGGGACCAAACAAAAGCAATCAGGATCAGCGGCGCCGGCACAAATGATGTGATCAAGGCAAAACAAGCGGGCAGCAAAATCAATAGAAAGAGCAAGAAATCAAGGCCTCTGAAGGCATCGCCAAAGATGAACTGGCAAGAAATTGCCAAAGCTGTCGCTGACCCGGCTATTCCGGTCAAAAGCCCGCCGGCAGACCACCAGTTGTTCAACATGTGAATCTACTCCTTCGGAAATAGGAATCCGCTTTACGCTTTGATTGATGTCAACATATGGCGATTATTGCAATGTTGAATGATAAAACGGATAAAAGCTTGCGTTTCTTTCGCTCGACGCCAACGGGAGACAAGGCCGATTTTCCTCTTTTCCCCTTGTCTGATCTGGAGTGCATCCGTCAGTATGGAATGCCAATGGGCAGGCAGAGTGTGAAGGGCGTATTGGGTTGCCTGCACTTTTGAACCGATTTCTTTGCACTCCAATGTATACAAAATCCTGCTGAGCGTACATACCGCATCCGCCAGCAATTCATCGACAAGATAAAGGGCTGCGTACTCTGCGCGTTTGTTCCAGTAAACGTTCAAATTAATGTTCATCGCATCCACGACGTTATCCCAGCCGATGGACAGTTCAAGCTCGGCAGGTTCAGGGCCGTAAACGGGGATGCCATGATGCTTGACGGTCCACCAGGTTACAGCGTTTATATCCCAATAGCCCTGCCGGACTTTTCCGTCGGCGACGTAAATATATGAAGGGATTTGCTGGTTGGTTTTGCCCAGATGCTCTGCCGACAAGTACATGCCGTCCATCCTTTTCGCCAGCGGATTGGTTCTTTGCAGTCTTTTATGGATATTTTGTATGCTTGTGAGATCCTCACGCGTCGGTTCATTTTGAAAAACCGTCAGAAAATCAATATCGCTTTTTCCGGAAGCAAAGGCTCCCAAGGCAATGGAGCCATAGACATATATTCCGGACAGGTGATCTGAAAATGCAGACTGGGCCTGCTCTTTATAGCTTTCCATTAGCAGTTGGACCTCATCTGGAACACTCACCGACTGCATGTGCAGATCACCGCCTTGCTGCTTATTGTTTTAAACGTACCATAATTTGCCTTTTGTTCACAAGACTTCTACATCAAAGCTTGTGCTGATAATAAAAGACGAAGCATCCCCAGCTTCCGATATGGACCATGATCAGCATTGCCAGAATGAAGGTGATCGAGCTAACGGCGTTCAGCAGGACCAGCACAAAGAAGAGGTAAATCGCAGCCAGGGTGACGAACCAGGAAGCAGCTCTCGCCTTCGTTCGGATCAAGTGGTGGCGCTCATCCAGTGCCCGTTTTTTCTTTGCGAAGTGGTTCCCCAAATACAAGCTCAACAGCCCCAATAGCATCCCGCCAAACAGCCCTGCATACGTACAGATTGTTTCAGTCATATGTTTTCATCTCTCTCAAAAATGAATAAATCTTCAATGGCGCATTCAAACGCTTGCGCCAGCTTGTGTCCGAGGACCAGAGAGGCATTGTACTTGCCGTTTTCCAAAGAAATAATGGTTTGTCTTGAGACACCAACGATTTCCGACAAGTATTCCTGCGACCAGCCTTTGGCCAACCGTCTTTCCCGTATCCGGTTTTTCATGGTTCACATCCTTTCTGTAAAGCAAGCTTTACGTAAGGTGTACTTTACATATTTTCTTTGTGTCAAGTTCGCTTTACATGGTGGATAGAAGAGAGGAGGAATAATTGGATTTTCAGGATGCGCGCACTCAAATGTGCTCTTTCATGTGAAAGCATGGGCGTTCTCTGTTAAAATAAGTCATTGGAGCTTTCAAACAGGGTGATTATCTCTTGCGCAGCGGAGGAATCGGGATGAAACGCATCTGGATGAAGCTCGCTCTAGCCTTCATGGCCGTAGGGGCGAGCGGTATTCTCATCTCTGCCTTGCTCTCGATCAAAGAAATGGATATTCATTTTTCCATGTATGTGAACGAAGCAAGACAACTGGAACGTCAGGACGTTCTGGAGGTGGCCCGCAGGGCATATGAGGCCGAAAATCGTTGGGGAGAGCGTGCGTTTTCCCAGATGGATGCGATTGCCAAAGTGCTCGGCCTGCGAATCGTGCTACAGGACCAGAATCAGAGTCGGATTGGACAATTCGGCGATGAGTCTGCGGTGCGTGGCTCTGGATACACCAAGCTGCCGGTTGCTGTCGATGGCCAAACGGTCGGTTACTTGACCATCAGTCATCATGAAAAAGCTCCGTCTCATTCTGTTGAGACACATTTTCAAAGGGCCCATACGAACGCGTTGTTGTGGACGATGCTGATCCTGATTGTCGTCGTTATCGTGGTCAGCATTGGTATTGCCAAAAACATGGTAAAGCCGATCGTACGGATTAGTGATGCCTCGATAGCTGTATCGAGAGGAGACCGGTCAGTGCGCGTACCGGGCACGTCCGGCAAGGATGAGCTAGCCGGGTTGGTCGACAGATTCAATCATCTGATTGAGAGCCTTGAACATCAAGAGCAGCTGCGCAAGCGTTTGACGTCAGATATTTCTCACGAATTGCGGACGCCCCTTAACACTTTGCTCGCACAGACAGAGGGAATGATTGACGGGGTATGGGAAGCGTCGCCGGAGCATCTGGAGGCGACGCGAGCAGAGGTGCTGCGTTTAATCCGGTTGGTCAGCGATCTGGATGAAGTCATTCAGGCAGAATCAGGAACGCTCAAAATCAATCAGGACATGGTGGACATAAGCAAGATTGCAGAGCTGACTGCGGACGCCATGAGTGCCGCCCTGGCGCAAAAAAACATCGTGCTCAAAAAGCAGCTAGAAGGTGAAGCGATTGTGCTTGGGGACCGCCATCGGCTTGCCCAAGTGTTCACCAATCTGCTATCCAATGCCTGGAAGCATACAGCCCCTCATGGAGAGATCCGGTTGACTGTAAAAAAGGAACGGGATCGAATCGTTGCGGTTGTATCGGACAATGGAAGCGGCATCGCTGCCGAAGACCTTCCCCATATCTTTGACCGTTTTTACCGGGGGGATCGCTCCCGAAACCGGGAACGCGGCGGGGCGGGTCTTGGACTCACGATTGCCAAAGGGCTGGTGGAAGCCCATGATGGCCAGATCAGTATCCGGAGTGCAGAAGGAATCGGAACGTCCGTCACGATGCTTTTCCCGGCAGCCGGGCAACGGAATTCGGTGGATTGAGGCGACGAGCAGCAGAGAGAAAAAGGGAAGAAGGAGAAGATAAAATGGCTACTTGGAACTTATCGAGTACCCGGAAGCACGTACTCTTGTGCAATGGGGGAAGCTGCACCCGGGCAGGTGCAGAAGAAGTAACGAAGGCATTCCGCTCAGCGATCAAGGAAGCGGGACTGGATGATCTGGTACATACGACAAAAACGTACTGCAATGGGCGATGTGAAGATTCATGCGTTCTGATCGTATATCCGGAAGGAACGTGGTACCGGAATGTAACCCCGCAGCTTGCCGAAGAAATTGTTCAAAAGCATATGGCCAATGGCCAGCCGCTTGAGGCAAGCATCTCGCACCAATGGAGCCCTGACGGATTTGAACGGTCAGCCGATGCTCCCGTGGGACGATTCAAATCGGAAAAGAATGCAGAGTAGGACCGAGTACAGGCCACAGCATAAGATGCTGCGGCTTTTTTGTTTTTGCAAAGAATGAGAACAAAAAGGCTAGGCTATAGATACCTGTAGAACCACAGGAAAAGGGCTAAATGACCTGAAAAAAGGGGAGTGTAAAGAAAAAGCCGAGACAAGGGCGAAGAGAATGTGACCGCTTACAATATGTCTATGTCATATGGACGTTTTTGAAATAAAATGATAATATGAGTAAAGAAACGCTATTATACAAAGGTTTGTGCTATATTTTACTGTACATACCACGGAGACATCTGTTTTCGTCGCATGTATTCTTTTTCAACAAATGCTGGTTTTCCGGAAAATATCCTGGCAGGGAGGCATGTATATGTCAAGCAAGATTTTGGACGCTTTCTTGGAAGAAAATCTGGCGGATCTGAAAAGCAAAGGATTGTATAGCGTCATTGATCCTCTGCAAAGTGCAAATGGTCCGGTAATCACCATCTCAGGCAAAGAGCTGATCAATCTTTCCTCGAACAACTATTTGGGTTTGGCCACTGATCAGCGCCTGATCGATGCTGCCGTCAAAGCGGCGCAAAAGTACGGCGTAGGGGCAGGGGCCGTTCGGACGATTAACGGTACGCTGGAGCTGCACGTTCAACTGGAAGAGAAGCTGGCCGCTTTCAAGCATACCGAAGCGGCGATTGCCTACCAGTCGGGCTTCAATTGCAACATGGCGGCAATTTCCGCTGTAATGGACAAGGACGATGCCATTCTCTCTGACGAGCTGAATCACGCATCCATCATCGACGGCTGCCGCCTTTCCCGAGCGCAGATCATTCGGGTGAAACACTCCGACATTGACGACCTGCGGGCAAAAGCCAAGGAAGCTGTCGAGTCCGGCAAGTATAAAAAAGTGATGGTCATTACCGATGGGGTATTCTCCATGGATGGGGATATTGCCAAGCTTCCGGAAATCGTTGAAGTGGCTGAGGAATTTGACTTGATCACGTATGTGGACGATGCACATGGCTCTGGCGTGCTCGGCAAAGGGGCAGGTACTGTCAAGCACTTTGGCTTGTCCGATAAAATCGATTTCCAAATCGGAACGCTTTCCAAAGCGATCGGTGTCATCGGTGGATACGTGGCAGGCAAACAGAAGCTGATCGACTGGCTCAAGGTACGCAGCAGACCGTTCCTGTTTTCCACTGCTCTCACGCCAGCTGATGTGGCTGCCAGCATAACGGCGATCGATATTTTGCAGAGCAGCACCGAATTGCACGATCGCCTCTGGGAAAACGGCAACTATCTGAAAAAGGGTCTAAAGGAGCTGGGCTTCGACATCGGGCATAGCGAGACCCCGATTACTCCATGCGTGATTGGCGATGAGCAAAAAACGCAGGAATTCAGCAAGCGCTTGTACGAAGCGGGCGTGTATGCGAAAGCGATCGTATTCCCGACCGTTCCGCGCGGCACCGGCCGCGTACGCAATATGCCGACAGCAGCCCATACCAAAGAGATGCTGGACCGGGCATTGGACATCTATGAAAAAGTGGGCAAAGAAATGGGGATTCTGCAATGAAAAAGATTCTGATCACCGGAGCTTTGGGACAAATCGGTTCCGAGCTGACTGCCAGACTTCGCGACGAATACGGTGCGAATAACGTCATTGCCACTGACATCAAAATGCCGCAAGACAGTGACGTACTGCAGGCTGGGCCGTTTGAAAAGCTGGACGTAACGGATGCAAAAGCCATGTTCGATATCGCAAAAAAGCATCAGGTCGACACCATTATGCACCTGGCCGCTCTGCTCTCCGCGACCGCTGAGGCCAAACCGTTGTTGGCCTGGAATTTGAACATGGGCGGTCTGGTCAACGCTTTGGAAGTGGCACGCGAGCTTGGCTGCCAATTCTTTACCCCCAGTTCGATCGGAGCCTTTGGACCGAGCACGCCGAAGGATCAGACACCGCAGGACACGATTCAGCGGCCGACCACGATGTACGGGGTCAATAAAGTGTCCGGCGAGCTTTTATGTGACTACTACTTCCACAAGTTCGGCGTAGATACGAGGGGGGTACGTTTTCCTGGCCTGATTTCCTATGTGACACCTCCAGGCGGGGGAACGACGGATTATGCGGTGGAGATTTATTACAAAGCAATCACCGACGGTACCTATACTTCCTATATCGCAAAAGGGACGTACATGGACATGATGTACATGCCGGACGCTTTAAAGGCGATTATCACCCTGATGGAGGCCGATCCGAGCAAATTGAAGCATCGGAATGCGTTCAATGTCACGGCGATGAGCATTGAGCCGGAAGACGTCGCCCGTTCGATTCAAAAGCTGATTCCTTCGTTTACGCTGAAATACGAGGTAGACCCTGTGCGTCAGGCGATTGCCGACAGTTGGCCGAACTCGATCGACGCCAGCGCCGCACGGGAAGAGTGGGGATTTACGGCAGAGTACGATCTGGAAAAAATGACAAAGGATATGCTAGCCCAGTTAAAAGGGCGGCTGCTTCAAAAAATCGGTTGAGATCAAAGAAAAACAAGCCTGATGCGCCAGGCTTGTTTTTCTTTGAGCAAAGCTTGATTGCAAGCTGCAGCTTCACTACTTTCTGTTTTTCAGCTTTTGCATGGTGATGACATTGGAGATGACGTTCCATACATCGGGCAGTTTTTCTCCCACGTACCAGTAGGCAAATCCGGCGATAGGCCGTTCCATGCTCGCCTGCATTTTCAGTCCAAGCGATCGGCTCTCTTCCAGCCAGATCGAATGAGCAGTCCCGTTTTTCCAGTACGTCGCCTTGTACTGCGAGGTTGCCGGATTCCAGTTGATAGCAGGTTTGTTTTGCGAGATGAGCCGGTAGGACTCCAGGATCAGCAAATCGGTTGATTGCCAAGCGCCATTCACTTTAGACCAGTCGCGAGTGTAGAGCGGCAGACCGACGATGTACTTGTCGGCCGGGATCTGCGTCAAAAGGTTGTTTGAGCTTTTGACGAGCCAGGGCAGCGATGAGACGGAACCGGCAGAAGGGCCTCCGCTCCAATGCTCTTCATAGCCCATTAAAACGATATAATCAGCATACCGTGCCAGATTGGCGTAATCGTACGGTGCACTCCAATCCGTCTGTGTATCAGGCGGAACATCGACGGAGACCGTTCGGCCTTTCGCATGCATGGCCTGCGCCAGCTCTTTGACAAAAGCTGTAAAGGCTTCGCGGTCACCGGGCTTGATATTTTCAAAGTCGATATTGATTCCATCAATCTGGTACTTGTCGCTCAGTTGAGCCAGCTTATTGACGACGGCTGCGCGGTTTGCCGGTACAGAGAGCGCGTTGTGGGTTGCGTTGGCATCGAAGCGGTTGCCAAACATCGCCCATACTTTTCTGCCATTCTGGTGAGCCCACCTGACAAGAGTGGCATCGGTGTGATCGGCGATCGAGCTGTCGGCTTGCAAGTAAAACCAGCGGGGAGACAGCGTATTGACCGGAGTGTCTTTGACCAGATCAATGAACTCCTGCACGGTAGACCGGTACTGCCAGCCTAGGATGACGGGAGTCTTGCCTTTCGCTTGCTGATCGATTTTCTTCTTCACCCTGCTGAGAAGTACCGCCGTCTCTTCACGGGATAGCGGAGCGTTTGGACGGAAATATCCCTGGTAGCCAACCAGGAGCTTTTGGCGGATTGCCTCTGCCACATACGGTCTTGCCCAGTAGGCGACGCTGTAGGCATCACTGAGAGGCAGGGAGGCTGGCTGGGACGGTTGCATTCCCATCGCTCGAATGAGCAGTGCCGCTGCCTCCTGACGGGAAATGGTGCGATTAGGCGAGAAGGCGGTTGGCGTCGTGCCGTTTACGATACCGAGGGAGACCGCGGCCTGGACGGCGCCATAAGCCCAGGAGCTCTTTGGCACATCGGAATAGGCAGGAAACTGGCTTGATACCGTCTTGAGCTTCCACGTGCGGGTCAGCATGGCGACGAACTCTGCGCGGGTTACGGCCTTTTTCGGCCGGTAGTAACCATCGGCATCGCCCAGGACGATACCGGCTTGATAAAGCGAGCGGATCTCTTCTTTTGCATAGCTTGCCGAAATATCCTTGAGCGCAGCAGCGGTCGATGCAGAGACACCTACAGAGACGGACAACAGTGACGTTGCCCACAATACGAAGCTAAGCATGATATGTACGTTACGTTTTCGCATGGCTCTACTCTTTCGTCTGTAATTTTTCTATGTCTCTTCTAGTGTAAAGAATAGAAAAACCTCTTTCATTCATCATTTTCTGGAAATAGAAAACAGGTATGGCTATGGAAGGGAGTGTCAATCGCCGCTTGCGGGTATGATATGATGGAAACAGATAAACTTCTGGCCGCGCTTGCGTGTGAACGTGCACGGAAAGCTGGCTCCAAGAAAAATAGAGACGGGAAGACATGGGAGGATGGATGGGAACCATGGAGCAGGTACTGATTATTGGAGCGGGACCGTGCGGGCTTGCCGCCGCTGTCGAATTGAAAAGACAGGGAATCGACCCGCTGGTCATCGAGAAAGGAACGTTGGTCAACTCAATTTATCGCTATCCGACCTACATGATTTTTCACAGTACGCCAGAGCTTCTCGAGATCGGAGACATTCCGTTTTCGACGCCGAACGAAAAGCCGACACGGCTGGAAGCTCTTCAATACTACCGTTTGGTGGCAGCCCGCAATCAGCTGCGGATCAACAGCTATGAGACGGTCGTTCATGTAGAGAAGGTGAACGGCGGTTTTTCTGTGCAGTCTGTAGACCGTTTTCAGACAAAGCACACATATACATGCCGGTACCTGGTGATTGCGACGGGATACTTTGACAATCCGAACAGGCTTGATGTGCCTGGCGAAAACCTTGATAAAGTGAGCTCCTTTTTTACGGAAGCGCATCCGTATGCGGGGATGAAGGTGGCGATCATCGGCGGCAACAACTCCGCGGTCGATGCTGCCATGGAACTTGAGCGCGCCGGTGCCGAAGTGACGGTCATTTGCCGCAAGCCGCAGCTTTCCGATCGGGTAAAAGCATGGACGAGGCCTGTTTTTGAAAGCTTGGCCGCAAAAGGACGCATACAGGTGCTCTATTCCACTACTGTAAAAGAAATTACCGAGCGCAATCTGGTGGTCGTGACAGAGGGGAGAGAAGTCACTCTCGAAAATGACTTCGTCTTTTCCTTGATCGGCTTTCGACCTGACCGCAGCGTCCTGCGTTCACTCGGAGCAGCGACGAATCCGCAGACAGGCGAGCCCGTCCACAATCCGGACACGATGGAGACCAATGTACCCGGTTTGTACATCGCTGGTGTGATTGCCTCCGGCGAGCATGCAAACGCGATTTTTATTGAAAACGGCAGGCACCACGGAAAGCTGATCGCCGAGCATATCGCTTCGCTTGAAAAAAGCAAGGAGCAAGGGTAAAAAAAGAAAAGACAACGCCGCGTCTGAATCGTGACGCTGGCGTTGTCTTTTTTACATCTTCCACTCGAGCTGACGGCCGCCGATCAAGTGGTAGTGGATGTGAAATACGGTTTGCTGACCGTGCTGGCCCGTGTTGGTGATGACACGGAATCCGGATTCTTGTACACCCATTTCTGCCGCTACCTTTTGCAAAGACAGGTGCAGATGGCCGATCAATTCCTTGTCCTCCGGTTGAATGTCCAGGAGAGAAGTGATGTGCTTTTTGGGGATGACAAGTACGTGTACAGGGGCGACGGGGTTGATGTCATGGAAAGCCACCACGTGTTCGTCCTCGTAAACTTTTTTGGCAGGGAGCTCTCCTTTAACGATCTTACAGAAAATGCAATCCATCTGGCGTATCCTTCCTTTCCATAGCTTCTCTTTAGCACTATTCGTCGCTTCCTTCCATTTTCCTGTTCTGCCGCTGATCCGTTTTGCCGCATTACAAGCACCAGTCAGCAAAAAACGGCGGCTCAGCCAGTTCCATGAAAGGGTTTTCTGTTGCAAAATCCACCTGTTTGATTATAATGGGAAAGGGAAGTGCATCGATGCTGCGGGAATGGATTATTCCTGGCACATTCTGGCTTCCGCGACCCAAATGGTTGGATTGATAACTGGTATGAAAGATGCTAAGTGTTAACCCACCATAAAGCGACTTGCGCAAACCTGGTTTGTACAAGTTGGTTTATGGTGGGTTTTTTTATGGTCGAGCGGATGCTTGTCATTCATCTGTCGACATCATGGATAGCAGCGAAACTAGTGCTCCTTTGGGTGCAAATCGCCGCCAAAAGGCTAGGCCAGACCATGTTTTCTAAAAAAGTTTTGATCGCATTGGCACAGAGGAGGAACCATGGAACAGAAAAAAGTGCGTTTTCAATTAAATGGGGAAGAACACGAAGCGGCTGAAGGCACGCGCCTTCTCGACTACATGCTTGAGCGGGAAATCGAGCACCCGCATATCTGCTATTCGCCCGTTCTTGGACCGATACAGACTTGTGATACTTGTATGTGCGAAATCGACGGGAAGATCATGCGCGCCTGTTCGACGACTGTTGCGGAAGGCATGCAAATCCTGAGCGCTTCCGAGAAGGCTCGGTCAGCCCAGAAGGAAGCGATGGATCGCGTCCTGGAAAATCACATGCTGTACTGTACAGTCTGTGACAACAACAACGGCAACTGCCGGGTGCACAACACGACGGAGCTTTTGCAAGTGGAGCACCAAAGCCGTCCGTTCCGGGAAAAAGGGTACGAGGTTGACATGTCCCACCCGTTTTACCGTTACGATCCGAACCAATGCATCCTCTGCGGACGCTGTGTCGAGGTTTGCCAGGATCTGCAGGTGAACGAGACCCTGACAATCGACTGGGAGCGTGAAATGCCTCGCGTAATTTGGGATGACGATCGCTCTATCAACAACTCTTCGTGCGTTTCCTGCGGTCAATGCGTGACCGTGTGTCCGTGCAACGCCTTGATGGAAAAATCGATGCTGGGCGAAGCGGGCTTCATGACCTCGATGGATCAGGAGCTCTTGACCCCGATGATCGACCTGGTGAAGGAAGTAGAGCCGGGATACAGCAGCATTTTGGCCATTTCCGAGATCGAGGCGGCAATGCGCGATACGCGCACGAAAAAGACGAAGACCGTTTGTACGTTCTGCGGCGTAGGCTGCTCGTTTGAAGTGTGGACCCGCGACCGCAAAATTTTGAAGATCGAGCCATCGGAAAATGCGCCGGTAAACAGCGTTTCCACTTGTGTAAAAGGGAAATTCGGCTGGGATTTCGTCAATAGCGACCAGCGCTTGACCACTCCGCTGATCCGCAGAGGGGATGAATTCGTACCTGCTACATGGGACGAAGCACTGAGCTACATGACCGAGAGAATGTCGGCGATCAAAAAACAATATGGCGGCAATGCGCTTGGCTTTGTCAGCTCCTCGAAGACGACAAACGAAGAAGCGTATCTGATGCAGAAAATGGCCCGGCAAGTATTTGAAACAAACAACGTGGACAACTGCTCCCGCTACTGCCAATCGCCTGCTTCGGATGGCTTGATGTCGACCGTAGGTTTTGGCGCTGACTCCGGTACGATCAAGGACATCGCTTCCGCTGGCCTGGTCATTATCGTCGGGGCCAATCCGACCGAGGGCCATCCGGTTCTGGCGACTCGTGTAAAGCGTGCGAAAAAGCTGTTTGGCCAAAAATTGATCGTCTCCGATTTGCGCAAGCATGAAATGGCCGAACGTTCTGATCTGTATCTTCACCCGCGCCAGGGAACCGATTTCGTCTGGCTCTCTGCTGTCGCGAAATACATCATCGACCAGGGCTGGCATGATGAAGCCTTTATCAAGGCGCGTACCAATCATTACGATGAATTCGTGGCCCTGCTCGAAAAATACACGCTGGAGTACGCTGAAGAAATTACCGGCATTCCGCGCGAGCAAATGATCAAAGCAGCCACGATGATACACGAAGCAGATGGCACATGCATCTTGTGGGGCATGGGCGTGACCCAGAACGTCGGCGGCTCGCACACTTCCGCAGCTATTTCCAATCTGCTGCTCGTTACCGGAAACTTTGGACGTCCGGGCGCTGGGGCATACCCGCTGCGCGGTCACAACAACGTGCAGGGTGCCTGCGACATGGGGTCCCTGCCGAACTGGTTCCCCGGCTATCAGAGCATTGCCGATGACAACATCCGGAAGAAGTTCGAAGAGGCTTACGGCGTATCGATCTCTCCAAAGCCAGGCTATACGAACATTCAGATGCTGGAAGCGGTCGGCAGAGGCGAGCTGAAAGCGATGTACCTGATGGGCGAAGACATGGCATGGATCGATTCCAACGCCAACCATGTGCAGGAGATGCTCAGCCAGCTCGAATTCTTCGTCGTCCAAGACGTCTTCTTTACAAAGACAGCCCAGTTCGCAGATGTGATCCTGCCTGCTGCGCCGTCTCTGGAAAAGGACGGTACGTTCATCAATACGGAGCGCCGTATTCAGCGCCTGTACAAAGTATTTGAGCCGCTGGAAGGCTCCAAGCCGGACTGGCAGATTCTCACTGAAGTCGCCGCTCGCATGGGCTTCAACTGGGGCTACCAGCATCCAAGCGAAATCATGGACGAGATTGCGTCTCTGAGCCCGGTATTCTCCGGCGTTTCCTACAAGCGCCTGGAAGGATGGAACAGTCTGGTTTGGCCGGTACAGCCGGACGGCACAGACGAGCCGCTCCTGTATTTGGAGAGGTTCAACTTCCCGGACGGACGCGCCCGCTTCTCGCTGGTCGATTACGTTCCGCCCGTCGAGTATCCGGCAGAATTCGATCTGATCGTCAACAACGGCCGTCTGTTGGAGCATTTCCACGAGGGCAATATGACGAACAAGTCAAAAGGCATTCAGTACAAAGTGCCGGATGTGTTCGTAGAGGTGTCGCCTGAGCTCGCAAAAGAGCGGGGCGTACAGGATGGCACACTTGTCCGTTTGGTATCTCCATACGGAGCGATCAAGCTGCGCGCTGTCGTGACAGACCGCGTACAGGGGAAAGAGCTGTACGTTCCGATGAACTCGGTCAGCCATGAAAATGCGATCAACGTGTTAACCGGGAATGCCGTAGACGTTCGGACCCAGACACCAGCTTACAAACAGACGAAGGTTCGCATGGAAATCCTGGAGGCGACCGGCAAGAATCCTCTGCCGTTGTATAACCCGCGCTATGCGAAGCGAAATCCGCAGCTGGGAGTACAGGTGGAACGCAAATGGGCGAGAGGCGATTATGCGCCAATCGCAGATGTGAACCAGCCGGGAGGGGTGAAATAATGGCGAAGCCGACGACCAAGATCGTTCAACCCGTACTGACCGAGGAAGAGAAGCGAGCCAAAGCGCTCGAGCAGGTTTTAAGCGACACAGCCCTGAACGCAGATGGCATTCGCGAAACGATCAAGCTGCTGCAGGAGCTCCATCAGAGCGGCATTCTCGGAGCTGTCGTTTCCCTCGTGGAAGCAAAAGAAGAGGTAGCCAAGATCGCTGTTGGCCAACTGGTCCGTCCGCCGGTAACCAAAGCGATCAACAATGCCATGGCAGTAGCGGAATCGCTCACAGAGCTTGAGCCTGAGATGACCAAAAAGCTGGCGGGAAGTCTGGCAAAGGGCTTGAAAAAAGCGGAAGAGGGCCTGCGTCAGGACGAAAAGGTCGGGATATTCGACCTGATCAAGGCGCTGCAGGACCCTGACATCAACCGTGCCGTCTCCTTTGGCATGAACCTCCTGAAGGGCATGGGTCAAGGATTAAAAGAGTAGTGGATTCCTAGAGTGTGGTGAAATATCTGTGTCCAATCAGGTCGAACATCAATTCAGCAGGCTTGTTCGCGAGATTCGCAAGCAATACGTCGGAAATGGTCCTGAAAAGATTCGGACCAGATTTGTCGGGTCATGGGCGATTATCGAGATGAAAGGCAATCTGACCGAGGTAGAAAAATGGATGATCGACTCCGACGAGGGCAGAAAGATGATACAGGAAACCCGCACAAAGCTGGTGAAAGACATCTACAAGAGGGCTGAAGTAGTCGAGAAGCTCGAAAATTTGGTTGGTGCCAAGCTGATCACACTCTTCAGCGATATCAATATGGATGCAGACTTGGCCATCACCGTTTACGTGTTCGACCGGAAGATAGAAGGCGGTAAACCAAGCCCGCTGCAGCCAGCAAAGCGTACGTGCATGTAGCGGCCTTGAAGTTGGCAAGTTGACAGGTGTACTACGCCGCCCTTCGCATGAAAAAAGTGCGAAGGGCGGCTTTTTTATTTTCGCTGACCGGCTTCTGAGGATTACTGTAGCCGACGAGAGTCGGTCCTACGTTGAGTGGAGCCATGCTTTTTGCCTTCATTCGGTGAGAATCTCTTCCTTCAAAAGGCGAAGAATGGAGTTCCGTGAATGAGTGGATGCGTCCGCATTGTCCGGGGGAGTCCCCGGTTGTATCGGGTTCCAGTGGCGGGGAGTAGAGAAAATGAATCTCGTGGCAGCCATTTTCGTAAGAAAGATAGATATGGTATTCTGATGATTCCGACATGAAAGATTAGGAGATACGTGCTCGGATAGACTATGACGGTCTTGGTTTTTCGGATGTAGAAGATTGCGGAAGAATGTTTTGTCCAAAATAGAAAGAGGAGGATTGCCTTCGTGGAGTGGTCTGAGTTGGTCGTAACCACAGCGGATTGGATTCGCTCGTGGGGAGTATTTGCAATTATCGCCAGCTTGCTTATCAATGTGCTGATTAGTGTCGCTGGTGTTTTGCCCTCATTGTTCCTGTCTGCTGCAAATGCGGTCGTGTTCGGGTTATGGGGCGGGTTTTTCATTTCGCTTGCGGGAGAAATCCTGGGAGCGACCGTTTCGTTTGTTCTGTACCGCTGGGGAATATCCCGTTCGGCCAAGCTGCAAAAGGTAAGGGAAGCCAGGTGGCTGAAAAGTCTTTCCGGCATGTCGCGCGGGCGCAGATTGCTGACGCTAATACTGTTGCGTGTAAATCCCTTATTGCCTTCCGGGGTGGTCAATGTAGGAGCGGCTTTCTCCACGATTGCTTTTGCCGATTTCTTTCTCGCTACGATGATCGGAAAGACGCCGTCGCTCGTCATGGAAACATTTATCGGTCACGATCTTGTCTTTTTCTCCGAGAACAAATTTCGTCTGATAATCGCGGTCATACTCGCAGCTTCCGTTTTTCTGCTGTTTAAATGGACAGAAAAAGAGAAGTCTCCATAATTTCTTCACGAGATTTTGATACGCTGGCACCGTAGAACAAACAGGAGGAGGCAGGTCGATGAAAAAGAAGGTCTTCATAGGCGCAGCCAGTGCCGGAATTGTAGCGATAGCAGCGGCCGGCGCTTTTTTCTACGGAGCGGGCGGTGAAACAAAAGCACATGCTCAATATATGGCAAAGCCCGAAATACTGCAGGAGAATGGACAAACAGTCCGCAGCTTTGAACTGGTGGCCAAGGAAGCGGAATGGGCACTGTCCAAGGATAAAAACGTACCTGTATGGACGTACAACGGTGTTGTTCCCGGCAGCCAAATCCGGGCGAAAGTGGGCGAGGTTATCCGCGTCACACTGAAGAACGAGTTGAAGGTGCCAACGACGATTCACTGGCACGGCTACCCCGTCCCCAACAATATGGACGGAATCCCGGGAACGACGCAGAATGCAGTACGGCCGGGAGAGACCTTTACTTATGAGTTTCCCGCAACAGTCCCCGGGACGTATTGGTACCACTCCCATCAGGACAGCGCCAATCAGGAGGACCTCGGCCTTTACGGAACGCTTGTCGTTGAGGGACCAGACCAGGCTCAGATTCAACGAGACTATACACTGGTTCTCGACGAGTGGAATACGGGCTCCCAAGGGCATGCGGGCATGAACATGGGAGAAATGGATCATGGCAAGATGGGTTCCGAGCGTATGGATCACGGCAAGACGAATTCTGAGACCATGAATCATGGAAGCATGAATATGGGCGGGATGGATCACGGAAGCCACGGAAACACGAGCATGCCTGGCATGGAGCACAGCAATTCACAGGTGCCGCCGGGAGCCATGCACGACCAGATGATGCAAGCGATGTACACGACGTTTTCGGTGAACGGAAAAACGGGAGACGCTATCGAACCGCTCGAGGTAGCAAAAGGAGAGCGCGTGCGGCTCCGCTTCGTCAATGCGGGCTTCCAAAGCCACACGCTTCGTCTGCCAGGACAGGAGTACAAAATTGCAAGCGCAGATGGTCAACCGATCAAGGACCCGGCCGTGATCAAGGACCAGCCGTTCACGATCGCACCGGGAGAACGCTACGATATCGAGTTTGTAGAAAGCCGTGATGGGGACTGGGTCATCGAGAGCCTGAACAAGACCGAAGCGGCCAAAGGAATGCGGATCCCCGTAAAAGTACAGGGAGCCGGAGCAAAGGAAAACAGCGTCGCCCAGGCAGAGGCGGCACCTGTCGATTTGACGGCGTACGGCCAAGGCGGCAAAGGGGTTTTCAGCCTCGACATGAAATACGACCAGGAATACCAGATGGACCTGGGCGAAAAAATGGGGAAAGACGGGATGGATCCGGTCTTTACGATTAATGGAGAGACGTATCCGGATATCAAGCCGCTAAACGTCAAAAAAGGGGACAAAGTGAAAGTCACTATGGTGAACAAAGGCTCCTCAGATCACCCGATGCATCTGCATGGCCATTTTTTCCAGGTGCTGAGCAAGGATGGCAAAGCCCTCACAGGCTCTCCCCTGGTGAAAGATACGCTCAACGTCAAGCCGGGCGAAAGCTATGTCGTGGCGTTTGAAGCGGATAACCCGGGGGAATGGATGTTCCACTGCCATGATCTGCATCATGCCGCAGCGGGAATGGTCAACTCCGTCCTGTACGAAGGACATCAGAAGTTCGTGGAGGACCCGACTGTCGGCAACAAAGCGCATTAACAGATGTGTCCCAGGTGTCCCCTGGGATCTTTTTTCTATTTTTGAAGACGGAGATGAGTTGGCGTGTCAACCATACTGATCGTGGATGATGAACCGCAAATTGTCGAAATCCTCTCTTCCTACTTGCAAAAGGAAGGTTATCATGTCGTCACGGCGGCGTCGGGAACAGAGGCGCTGGAGTGGACACATTCCACCGGAATCGATCTGGTTTTGCTGGATTTGATGCTTCCGGACATGAGCGGAGAAGAGGTGTTCGAGCGAATTCGCCGGGAATCACGGGTTCCGATTTTGATGCTTACGGCAAAAAGCGGAGAGCCAGACCGGATCACTGGACTGGAGCTGGGAGCGGATGATTACCTGGTGAAGCCGTTTAGCCCCCGCGAACTCGTGGCCCGCATACGGGCGATTCTGAGGAGAGCCGGCGATTACCAATCCCTCTGTGACCGTGTGCAATTCGGCGATTTGACGATTTCACATGGCGACAAAAGCGTCTGGAAAAAGGGCCAGATGGTGGAATTGACGCCGAATGAATACCGCTTGCTGATCACGCTGATCCGTCACCCCGGGCGGACCTGGACGAGGGAGGAGCTGGTCAAGGAAGTGCTGGGGATGGACTTTGAAGGGTATGACCGAACAATCGATACGCATGTCAAAAATCTCAGACACAAAGTGGAAGACGATCCGAAAGAGCCCGCATTTATTAAAACCGTGTATGGCATCGGCTACCGTTTTGAAGATCCCAATCTCGAGGCACGTTCCTCCTGAAAGCTTGCGATAGGCAGTACTGCTTACATACGTTCTCAAACCTTTCAGTGGGCATTTTAGAGGAAGAACAACAGCGCGAGTCGAATCCTTTTTAAGGAAAAAGACATGCACCTGCTCTCAGCACTGTTGATTTTTGAGGGAAAAGAGGGAATAGAGATGAATGAATCCCGGAAAGGAATGCGGCTGGAACCGTTCACCTTTACGATCGAGGCGGGTAAGATACGGGAATTTGCACAGGCACTGGGCGACGACAATCCAGACTACGAGACAGGCAAGCGCATTCCGCCGACATTTGCGACTGTCATTGAATTTTGGGGCAGCAAAAGACCGATGGAGGACGTTCTCCAGCTGAACATGGCAAAGGTGCTGCATGCCGGACAGGAGTACGAATACGTAGGCGCCATGGCCGTAGGCGACCAGATTACATGCGAGGGCGAGGTCATCGACGCTTATACCAGAGCCGGCATGAATTTCGTCGTTGTGGAAAACAAGTACAAAAATCAGCGCGGCGAGCTGGTATTGATCAGCCGATCTACCATCATCGAGAGATCGTAAAGAGGAGGGAAACTGTATGCAAATCGGCTTTGAATTTCCACCTTTGGAGAAGGGGGAAATTACGCATACGCAGCTAGTACGCTATGCCGGTGCCTCTGGCGACTTTAATCCAATCCATACCGTCGTTCCCTATGCCGAGGAGGTTGGCTTGGACGGGGTAATTGCCCACGGCATGATGATCAAGGGATTTATCGGTCACGCGATCGGCAAGTGGTGCGGCGTCGAAAACCTGCTCCGCTTCTCAACTCGCTTTCGGTCGATGACACGGCCTGGCGAGCGGATTGTTGTCACCGGAAAGGTCGTGGGTGAGACTGCCGACGCCTGGCAGTGTGAAGCCCAGGCGGCCAATGAGCAGGGAGAGGTAAAGGCAAGCGCCAAGTTTGAAGTCAAAAAATAAAGCGTATCATTCAAGCTGTTAGTCGACTTTCAGAATACGAAAATCTGGCAGTTTCCTTAATCACGCAGACACCGGTGGGGCAAGCAATGCGGCTCTCCGGCGTCTTTTTTTGCTTTAGGGAGACAGAGCGGGCAGAAGCCATTTTAACAGGATGCGTTACTTCTTCTCATATCCTTCATGAGAAAAGTTGACCATAAAAATATTAAGTTAACTTCCTGTCCTTCGCCAAAGGCTCTTCCGCATTTATCGCCATCACCAAGTTATTTCTTCACACTTGACCTCCCTTGATACTTCTTCCTGTTGCATCACGAAACAATAAAGAAAAAAACTCCGCTCACACGCTCCGTTCTCACCTTTCAAAAATGAAACGCGACCTATCAAAATTGAAAGATGCGCGCCCCTTTATGTGTATACTTTTCCTAATATTTCGACGAATTTCAGCTGGCACGATAATTGCGATTGCCATTTAGAAAAGAAAAGCCTGCCTCCCTTTTATTTGGACGTTGGCAGGACAAATATGGCTCGAAAAGGGGGAGGAACGATTGAAAATTGCCTATACCCATCATTTCGGTTTGCCTTTGGACGCAGTATGGAAGGGAATTCAGGACGAGGAGGTGTTGAAGAAAGCCATCCCCGGCTGCCAAGCCTTTTCCCAGGTGGAAGAAAATGTTTACCATGCGGAAATGGGAATCAGTGTCGGGCCGGTCAAGGGGATGTTTACGGGACAGGTAAGGCAAGCCGATCAGGAGGAGCCGTTTTTTTACCGCCTGTTTGTAAAGGGAAAGGGAGCTCCTGGAGAAATCGACGCCGTTGCAGAAATGAAATTGGAAGAGGAGGATACGGGGGTAAAGCTGACCTGTACGGCTGAAGTTCAGGTGACGGGCGTGCTGGCGTCTGTCGGTCAACGGGTAATGGGCGGCGTGGCGAAGCTGGTGATTGGACAATTTTTCAAGACAGCGGAAAAAGAAATGGGTCAAATGTTTTCCCACTCGTAAACGAATGTACCTGAGGAGGTGTCTGCATGAACAAGTCTTGTAAAGTCACACTCACGGTCAATGAAGTGGAACGAACCGCGGAGGTAGAGCCGCGGATGCTGTTGGTGCATTTCCTGCGTGAAACTCTGAATCTGACCGGTACGCACATCGGGTGTGACACGAGTCAATGCGGAGCTTGTACCGTGCTGGTGAACGGCGAGGCCGTAAAGTCGTGCACCATGCTTGCGGTTCAAGCGGATGGAGCGAGCATTACGACAGTAGAGGGTCTTGGAGATGTCGAGCATTTGCACCCGATCCAGCAGGGCTTCTGGGAAAAGCACGGGCTGCAATGCGGCTTCTGTACGCCGGGCGTGATGATGGCGATGGTGAGCTTGCTGCAGGAGCATCCTGCCCCTACGGAAGAAGAGGTGCGTGAGGCATTGGAAGGCGTGATTTGCCGCTGTACAGGCTATCAGTTCATTGTGGATGCGGTCCTGCATGCAGCAGCCGAGATGGCCAAGCTGCAAGAGAGCGGAAACGTTTCTGACACGATGCCGGTCGGGGAGGGACGCTGAGCGATGGCAAATATGATCGGGACCCCTGTAAAGAGAAAAGAAGATCCTCGCCTGCTGACTGGCAACGGCATGTTTACCGACGATATGAAGCTGCCGGGAATGCTCCACGCCGCCTTTCTGCGCAGTCCGTTTGCGCACGCCAAAATTGTCCGCATCGACACTGAAACAGCGAAACAGTACCCGGGTGTTATCGCCGTATTTACCGATGCCGACCTGATCGGCAAAGTGAAACCAGTCCCGACCATGTGGTATGTGCCCGGTGCAGATTTGAAAGCAAAGGACAGAAGTCCGCTGGCGTTGGAAAAGGTGCTTTATGCGGGTGAGGCTGTAGCGGTCGTTGTCGCCGAGGATCGGTACATAGCGCGTGATGCTCTCGAACTGATTTCCGTAGACTACGAGGAGTTGCCAGCCGTTACCCATCAGGAAAAGGCCCTCCAGGAAGGAGCGCCGCTCGTCCACGACGATGTGCCGCAAAACCTGGCTCTCCTGTGGAAAGCGGGAGAGGTGCCGGATGAGGCGTTTGAACAAGCGGAGGTGGTCGTCCGGCAACGGCTGTACAACCAGCGGGTGATCCCCAACCCGATGGAAACGAGGGCGGCAGTGGCGCAGTTCAACCCTGGCAGCGGCGAGATGACGATCTGGTGCACCTCGCAAAACCCGCATATTCATCGAATGATTTACTCGGGAGTCCTCGGCATTCCGGAAAGCAAGCTTCGCATCGTAGCACCTGATGTAGGCGGAGGTTTTGGAGCCAAGATCGCGACGTACACGGAGGAAGCGGTCGTCGGCCATGCAGCCAGAGAATTGAGACGGCCGGTGAAATGGGTGGAGGAGCGCCGGGAGCACTTCATGGCGACTACCCATGCCAGAGACGAGGTTATCGAGGTGGAGCTGGCCGGGAAAAAGGACGGCACCTTTACCGCTCTGCGGGTCAAAAACACCGCCAATCTGGGGGCTTATCTCTCGACATTTGGAGGGGGCTGTCCGACGATTGACTTCGGCCTGATGATTACTGGAGCCTACCACATTCCGCAGGCAGCAGTCGTAACGTACGGCGTTTATACCAATACGACACCGACGGATGCGTATCGCGGTGCCGGAAAACCCGAGGCGACCTTCCAGATTGAGCGAATCGTGGATCTGTTTGCCCGAAAAGTGGGAATGGACCCGCTGGAGGTCAGACGCAAAAATTTAATTCCAAAGGAATCCTTCCCCTATACGACTGCAATGGGCTTGTTGTACGACAGCGGAAACTACGAATTAACCCTTGAAAAAGCTTTGGAGGCGGTGGATTACGAGGCGCTGCGAAAAGAACAGGAGGAGCTGCGGGCACAGGGCAAACTGATCGGCATCGGCTTTTCCACCTATGTGGAGCTGTGCGGCTTTGGCCCCTCAAAGGTTGCCGGAGCGATCGGCTTTCAGGGCGGGGTGTGGGAAAACAGCACGGTCCGCGTCCATCCGACCGGCAAGGTTACCGTCTATACGGGCACGTCTCCGCACGGACAGGGGACAGCTACCTCTTTCGCGCAGATCGTCTCGGATAAATTGGGTGTCCCGATCGAGGACATCGAGCTTGTTCACGGCGATACCCAGAGCATTTCGATGGGTTGGGGAACCTACGGCTCGCGGACGACAGCGGTCGGAGGCGCAGCGGTAGCCATCGCGGCAGACAGAGTCGTGGCAAAGGCGAAACGGATTGCGGCGCACGAGCTGGAGGTCGCAACCGAGGATATTGATTTTGCTGGCGGCGTCTTTTCCGTAAAGGGAGTGCCCGGGCGAGAGAAGACGTTCCAGGAAATTGCCCGCTCAGCCAATTTCGCCTGGAATTTGCCGGATGATGTGGAGCCTTCGCTCGAGGCGCAGTCTTTCTTCGATCCGTCCAACTTCGTATACCCGTTTGGCGCACACATCTGCGTCGTCGAGGTAGACAAGGATACCGGAGAGGTAGCGCTCAGGAAATATGTCGCGGTGGATGATGTCGGCAAGGTAATCAACCCGCTTCTAGCCGAAGGCCAGGTCCATGGCGGGGTCGTTCAGGGAATTGGTCAGGCGCTCTGGGAAGGAGCCGTATACAGCGAAAATGGCCAGCTGCTATCCGGAACATTCATGGATTACACCATGCCAAAAGCGCGATTCTTCCCCAGAGTAGAGTGGCATTTTACCGAAACGCCTTCACCCGTCAATCCGCTCGGCGCCAAAGGAATCGGGGAAACAGGGACGACTGCCGCTCCACCTGCCGTCGTCAACGCAGTGATGGACGCGCTGCAGCCCTTCGGCGTCGATGACCTGGATATGCCGCTGACGCCGGAAAAGGTATGGAAAGCGATGCAGAACAGGAGGGAAGGCATATGATACCGACTACATTCGATTATGTTCGGGCTGACACCGTAGAGGATGCGATTCGCTTGCTGCAGCAAAGCAATGGGGAAGCGAAGCTGCTTGCAGGCGGACACAGCTTGATCCCGCTGCTCAAATTCCGTTTGACCGCACCCGGCACTCTGATCGACATCAGCAAGATTGGCGAGCTGCAAGGAATTCGGCGGGAGGGGAACCGCCTGGTCGTCGGAGCTTTGACTACCCACCACCAGCTTCACACAAGCCCGCTCATAAGAGAAACCATGCCGGTGCTGGCCGATGCGGCGCGTGTGATTGGAGATTTGCAAGTCAGACATCGCGGCACCGTGGGCGGAAATCTGGCCCATGCCGACCCGGCTGCCGATCTGCCGGGAGTGGCTCTGGCGTTGGATGCCATGCTGGAGGTACAGAGCGAGGACGGAAAAGAATTGCTCGAGCTGGGCGGATTTTTTCTGGGACCGTTGGTGACAGCTCTGCCGGAGACCAGCCTGGTGACTTCTGTCTCCTTTCTGATTCCGCCGTCTGATGCAAAGAGCGTCTATCTGAAATACGCGCATCCAGCCTCCGGATACGCCGTGGTTGGCGTCTGCGCCGTCGTGGGGACTGATCCTGACGGGAGGATCAACCATGCACGTGTCGGAATCAATGGTGTCGGCGATGTAGCGTACAGAGCGATCAGTGTGGAGGAGCGTTTGCTCGGTCAAAGGCCTTCGAGGGAGCTGATTCAACAAGCTGCCGCCCATGCTGCCGACGAGGGGGATATCGGCGGAGACCTGTTTGCATCGGAGGAATACCGCAGGCATCTGTGCCGTGTCTATACCGAACGGGCCTTGGAGCAAATTCTCTTGCCGGAAGGAACGGCATGAGCGGATACGATTTCGCTCTCATCGAACGCGACTTCTACCAGCACGGTTACGTGACGGATACGTCTGTTGCGACGGCTCTCCGCCTCGTTCTTTGTCTCGGCAAACCGCTGCTGGTAGAAGGATCGGCCGGTGTGGGCAAAACAGAAATAGCCAAGACGTTGTCTCGCGTATTACACACGCGGCTGATCCGTTTGCAATGCTACGAGGGGATGGACAGCCAATCCGCTTTATACGAATGGAATTATCAGAGGCAGCTCATTCGCATCAAGCTCGGCGAGGATAGCGGGCGGACGGCCGAAGAGCGTGAGGAGGAAATTTTTGGCCCGGCTTTCCTGTTGAAAAGGCCCATCCTTGAAGCTTTGACGGATGAAAACCGGGCTCCCGTCCTCTTGATCGATGAGATCGATCGTGCCGATGAGTCATTCGAAGCGTTTTTGCTGGAAGCCTTGGCCGAGTTTCAGGTCACGATTCCCGAGCTGGGGACAATCCGGGCGGTGCATCGTCCCTATGTCATTCTCACCTCGAACAGGACCCGTGAGCTGAGTGATGCCCTGCGGCGCAGATGCCTCTATCAATGGCTGGCGTATCCGGATATGCAGAAAGAAGCGGAGATTTTGCGGGTGAGGCTGCCCGATATAAGCCAGCGCTTGGCAGAGCAGATTTCGCTCATGATGGCAAATCTGAGAGCACTCCCGCTGCAGAAGGTGCCGGGCGTAGCGGAAAGCCTCGACTGGGCTCAGGCGCTGATCAAGCTGCATCGCAGCGAGCTCGATCCATCTGTCGTGCAAGCGACGATGGGGTGCTTTGTCAAATACCGCGACGATTGGGAAACGGTGGAGGAGCAGCTGCGTTCGGGGAGGTTGCTTGTTGAAAAACGGTGATGCCAATTGCCTGGCACAAAATAGTTTGTCGCACCATCTGATTTGTTTTTCCCGGATATTGCGGGGAAGAGGCGTACTTGTCAGCCCGCAGCAAACGGCCGATGCGCTCCAATCGTTAGCTGTGCTGGATATTTCCGATGAAGCCCTGTTTCGCTACGGACTGCGCCTCAATCTCTGTTCGAGCCCGGAGGAGCAGCAGATATTCGACGAGGAGTACGAGCGGTACTTCCATGAAGAAGCCATCCGGGAGGACAGAAAGCCATCTCCTGAAATGGCAAAGCGAAAATCGCAAAAAGAGCAGTCTTCCCCGCCTGAAGCCTCTGCCCGGTCCGAGGAACGGCAACCAGACTTGGCTGATGCCGTTTGGAGGCCAGTTGATCAGGAGCTGGAGGCCGAAAGCACAAGGCAGGTCGGAAGACACGTCATTCCGACAGCGCGAAATCCTCTGATGGAGGAAGGTGCCAAGCAACTCATCGCGGAATTCCGGTTGAGGCAAAGGAGGGCGTGGCGACGCCAGCTTCGCGGCGCGCTGCTCGATTTTCGCCGTACCATTCGCAGTGGTTTGCAGACGGGAGGAGAGCCGCTCCTCCTTTCTTGGAAAAAGAGGAAGCCGCGAGAAGCCAATTTCTTGCTCTTTTGCGACGGAAGCAGGTCCATGAGCGGTTTTGCAGAAACGTTCCTGCAATTTGCCTATGCCTTGTCTGCCCGTTCGCGTCAGGTAGAGGTCTTTCTTTTTTCCACGAAGCTGCGGCGGATCAGCAGAGCGCTCCGGCATGCGAGGCAAGCTGATCAAACGGGCCAAACAGGTCAAACAGGTAAAACTGCTAAAACTGCCAATACGGCCAAAACGGCCAAAACCTCACCCCCTACCGTCATCGCAGAGTCGGCGGAATGGGGGAGCGGAACCCGCATCGGTGAATCTCTCCATACCTTTGTTCGGTTATACGGCGGCCGCCTGCTTAGAAAAGATACAGTAGTGCTAATCGCAAGCGACGGTTTGGATACCGGCGATGGGAGCAGGCTTGAGGAAGCCATGAAAACCATCTCCACAAAAGCTGCATGTGTGATCTGGCTAAATCCGCTGCTCGATGTGCCCGGCTATGAGCCGATTGCCCGCGGGATGCGTACGGCCCTGCCCTACATCGATGTCTTCGCATTTGCACGAGATCTTGGCTCGTATCGTACATTGGCCAAGACCATTCGTCTTTGGAGGTGAGTACATGAGAGATCATGCATGGATCATAAACATGATAAAGGAAGCGAAAACTTCCGGGAAGCGATACGCGATGGCAACAGTCGTACATGTCAAAGGATCGGCTTATCGCCGTGAGGGAGCCAAAATGCTTGTCGATGAGGAGGGGAAGTGCACAGGCATGATTTCGGGCGGCTGCCTCGAAGCTGATGTGGCGGAAGTAGCCAAACAAGTGCTGGAGACGGGGGCGCCAACTGTAAAAACGTATGTCATGGACGAAGACCTGGTCTGGGGCTTGGGACTTGGGTGTCCCGGTACGGTAGAGATCTACATTGAACCGCTGCTGCATGCCTGCTCTGCAAGCGATGAGCGGCAAGCATCAGCGGAGGGCAGCTTTGGAAATCAGGATGTGCCTACGCACGGCGATTCCGTTTATGACGCGTGGCTGTCTGCCATAGAGGATGAACGCGCAGGAATTCTCTTTACCCGATTGGACACGGTTGGAAGCGGCCAGACACCAGCGCCTTTTCGGCTGTTCGTGCCTGAGGCGGGAGAGAGTATTGGAAGTACCGGCGATTTGTCATTGGACCGGCTCGTGACTGCCAAAGCCAGGCAGCTTTTCCTCCAAAAAAATCCGAAGTCTGCTTCGCTCCGCGTTCCTTTCTCGGAAGAACGGGAAGCTGTAGTTTTTGCAGACGTGTATATTCCGCCTGCGGAAGTGATTATTTTCGGGGCAGGGCATGATGCCGTACCACTCGCAAAAACAAGCGTTGCCGCAGGATTTCGTACGACGGTGGTCGACCCGCGTCCGGCGTACAATACGGAAGACAGATTTCCTGGAACGACACGCCTGTTGACAGATGACAAAAACGGATTTGAGCCGTTAAAGATTGGGAATCGCAGCTATATCATCATCATGAATCACCATCTGGAACGGGACATCGAAGCTCTCCGCTTTTCCCTGCAAACGGAAGCGCCGTACATCGGGGTTCTTGGTCCGAGAAGCCGATGTGACAGAATATTGAAAATAATTGAGGGGCGTGGCGATCTTCTTCGGGAGGAACGGCTTGCCCGCCTGCACAACCCTGTCGGCCTGGACATCGGAGCGGAAACCGCGGAAGAGATCGCACTGAGCATCGTCACCGAAGTACTGGCCGTCCACAACGGACACCAGGGCCATTTTTTGCGCGGAAAAGAGAGAATTCACCAGCCTTCCTAGGTTTGGCCGGATATGTCGGAAAGTCAAGCCTGATACAGGCAGGAGGTTATTTGTGAACATCCAAATCGACGCGGTCATTTTGGCTGCCGGCTCGTCCTCCCGGATGGGCAGGCCAAAACAATTGCTCCCTCTCTCGGGTATGTTTCTGCTTGAACATGTGATCCATCAAGTGGCGGACTTTCCCTTTGCCCGTATTTTTACCGTAATCGGGCATCGGGCGGACTTGATTCAGGAGAAGATTCACATCGCAGACGACAGGTTTCAGTGGCTGATCAACCGTGACTATCAAGCGGGGCAGGGAACATCACTGGCTCTTGGACTCAGGCAAGTGACCGGTACACATCCGGCAGCCATGGTGTTTCTGGCAGACACTCCTTTTCTTCGGGAAGAGACGGTCCGCACGATCATAGAGTGTGGTCAGGAGCAGCTGCAGCAGGCCCCTGATCCATTCATGGTTCAGCCATACTTCGGAGATACCCCTGGACACCCGGTATTTTTTGGACACCTGGAAAATGGGCTGGAGTCGGTTGGGCCAGGCGATCGGATCGGGCAGAGGCTTGGGGAACAAATCAGACGTTTTCCGGTGCAGGTCGATGACCCGGGTATTTGCTTTGACATCGACACGCCGGAAGCGTATGAGCGAGCGGTCAAAATAGCGGCATTGAATAATGAGAAGCACGCGAATTTACATGGGGGTGAAGAAACCGATGAATCAGTTGCAGACGCGATACGAATACGGCGGGGATGAATTTGTCTTTGTCCAGCTTTCCGAGGAGATGAGTCTGGAGGCGAATTTTAAAGGTATGGCCATCACCAGGGAGTTGAAGCAGCGCGAGCTTCCCGGGATTGTCGATATTTGTCCGGCGAATGCCTCCTATATGGTGCGCGTCGATCCAGACGTGCTGCATCCGGAGGAGCTGATCAAGGAGCTGAAGGATATCGAGCAAAAGATGACCGATCTGGACCACATTACGATTGCTTCCCGATTGGTGGATGTTCCCGTGCTGTTCGAAGACCCGTGGACACATGAAGCGGTCATGCGTTTTCGCGATCGGCACCAGGACCCGGAATCGACTGATCTGGAATATTCCGCCCGAGTGAACGGCTACGACAGTAAAGAAGCGTTTATCGAGGCGATCACGAGCGCTCCCTTTCTGGTCTCCATGATCGGATTTGTCCCCGGTCTGCCCTGGTGTTTCCAGATGGTCGCCCGGGAAAAGCAGATCGAGGTGCCGAAATACGTTCGTCCGCGCACGTTTACGCCGGAGCGCACGTTTGGCTTTGGCGGAGCGTTTGCCGTGATCTACCCGGTGCAGGGAGCAGGCGGGTATCAGATGTACGGGATTGCCCCTGCGCCGATTTATCAAAAGGAACAAACGCTGCCGGACTTCCGTGACTCGATGGTGTTCCCGCAGCAAGGGGACATTTTCCGTTACAGGAGTATTACGCGGGAAGAGTACGACCAGATCCGCAGCGAAGTGGAGAATGGTACCTTTGTCTACCGGAAAAAAGACTTTTCCTTTACCCCGCAAGAGGTTTTGGAAGACCCGGACGCATTCTCGGAAATGGTGCTGAGGAGGTTGTACCATGATTAAGGTAATCAAGCCTGGCTTGCAAACGACCGTACAGGATCAGGGGCGCATCGGCCTCTATGAGATCGGCATGCCACCATCCGGCGCCATGGATAAGTTCTCTTACACGGTTGGCAATCTGCTGGTCGGTAATCAGCGGAATGCAGCCGCTTTGGAAATCACGTACCTCGGTCCGGTCCTGCAGTTTGGACGAAAACTGCGAATCAGTATCACAGGCGGAAATATCCCGCCCAAAATCAACGGACAGCCGGTGGCGATGTGGGAAACGCTCGAAGTGCAGGAAGGAGATACGCTGTCGTTTGACTTTGTACAGTCGGGAGCGAGAACATACCTCGCCGTGGAAGGCGGCATTGACGTGCCGGTTGTGATGAATTCCCGCTCTACCTACACCTTGATCGGGATCGGCGGCTTTCAGGGCCGTGCGCTCGCGGAAGGCGATGAGCTTGCGGTGGGAGATATGCATGAAAAAAAGGTGCCGGTAGGAACGAGGATTGATCCTTCCCTCATCCCGGTGTTTCAGAAAACACATGAGATCCGCGTCGTCGTCGGACTCTGCAGCTATCGTTTGACAGAAGAGAGCAAGGCGGTCTTTCTGGAAAGCGAGTGGACGGTTACGCCGGAAGCCAACCGGATCGGGTATCGGCACAAGGGAGAGCGCCTGAAGTTTGTCGAGCGGCAGCAGCCGTTCGGGGCAGGCAGCAACCCTTCCAACGTGACGGACCTGGGCTATCCGATCGGGTCGATTCAAGTGCCGGACGGGGTAGAGCCGATCGTGCTTCTGCATGATGCGGTTACCGGCGGCGGATATGCGACCATTGCCACAGTGATCAGTGCTGACTTGAACCGGATGGCGCAGATCAAGACAAATGAAAAGGTAAAATTTGTTTCCGTTACGCTGGAAGAAGCGATAGGTGCAAGACGAAATCTCCGCGACCAGTTAATGAAAATTGCCGATGCGATCTGATAATGAACAAAAAGGAGGACTTGTCATGAGTGATAAAAAAGCGATTCTTTCCCCGCTTCCCGGTGTGTTTTACCGAAAGCCGAGCCCTGAATTGCCCGATTACGCCAAGGAAGGGGATGTCATCAAAGCAGGAGAGGTCGTCGGATTGATCGAGGTCATGAAAAACTTTTACGAGATCAAGGCGGAAGAGGATGTCCTCATTGAGCAGTTCGTGGTCGAGAACGAAACAATCGTCGATGCCGGCCAGGAGCTTGTTCTGGTAAAAAGCCAGGCGTCTTGATCGGAATGCGGACCCATAGGCTTGTTTTCTGAGCGGGATATAGAACGTGGGAAAGGGGGATCTATCGTAGATGAGAGTAGACCTCAATTGCGACATGGGAGAGAGCTTTGGTCTCTATCAGCTTGGACAAGATGAAGAAATGATGAAGTACATCTCCTCGGCAAATATTGCCTGCGGCTTTCACGCCGGCGATCCGCACGTCATGAGACGGACTGTGGAGCTTGCCAAGGCGAACGGAGTCGGGATTGGCGCTCACCCCGGGTTTCCAGACTTGATGGGTTTTGGGCGAAGATATATGAAATGCACACCGGAGGAAATCCGCGATTACGTCATGTATCAAACCGGAGCCCTGCGAGAATTCGCTGCATGGACAAAGACTGAGCTGCAGCATTGCAAACCCCACGGCGCCCTGTTCATGATGGCGATGGAAGATGAGCAGATTGCCAGAGCTATTCTGGAAGGTCTGGCCGCTCTCTCCGAAAAGATGATTGTCTTTGCGTTAAACGGTTCGGCAGTGGAGGAAGTGGGACGGCAGATGGGCATGCCAATCGCCCGGGAGGTGTACGCCGATCGGGAGCACACAGCCAATGGCTCCATTGTTCTCACTCGCCGGGGGCCTTCGATTACAGACAAGGAGGGAATGGCCCGTCGCGTCGTCCGCATGGTCACAGAAGGCCGGGTCCTGACGCCGGATGGCGAGGATGCTGAAATCAAGGCTGACACGATCTGTATCCACGGCGACACGCCTGGTGCAATCGATCTGATCAAGGAAATTCGTGCGGCGTTTGAACAGGCCGGGATTGAAGTGACATCGGTACGGGATTTGCTGTTTCATTAAAGAACGATTTCAGAAGGTCGATATCTTTTCATGGGGCAGGAAGCTGATCGGAGGAAGAACCGGTCAGCTTTTTCTATGTTGGACAGCATATTTCAAAAGTGAAAGAACGGAGAAGGTGTGGTAAAATGTAAAATGAGTGAAAAGTCGGAAAAGTAAAAATAATCGTCCGGAGGGGTCCTTGTGCTCGTTTGGAAAGATGTTTTACAAAAGGTTTCCGCACCAATTTCGAAAGACCGGACTTTGCAAGAGGCGATACTCGCCATGGAAGAACAAAAGGGAGAGCTGCTTTTCGTCAGCAGCGAAAACGATGAGATCATCGGGTATGTGGACAAGGATTCTCTGTTGAAACAACTGCAGAGCCAACAGTCGTTGCAAGGGAAAATTGCGTATCGGGCTGATATGGTGAAGGTGCCGGAAGAAGGGGCCATTTCGTTTTATCACAACATCTCTGTCGTACTCGGGGTTAATGAATCCGGAGCGATTACGGGCTATACGACAGCCAGGGATACAAAGAATCTGTTGAATGTATACAAGCTCCAGCAGGTAAACCGCATCTTTGACAGCTCCGGGATCGGAATTATCACGACCGATTCCGATTTTGAAATCACTTTCATGAATGAAACTGCGGAACAAATCCTCGGCCTTCCCAAACACGTCCTTCTCTATCGCAACTATAAAACGCTGATCACGGTCGAAAGAGATCTCGATGAAGTGCTGACCGGGAAACAAATGGTAATGGTCGAGTGCTCGATCAATTTTAAACGGACAAGCGGCAATATTTCCCCGTTGTATGAAAACGACAAGATTATCGGGATCGTTCACCTCTTCTCCAATCGGGAGAAGCTCGGGGATGCCGTCAACGAGCTCGAGTTTCTCCGCAATTTCAACGATGACTTGAAAGCTGTGTATTCATCGACGAACAAGCAGATTACCGTCGTCAATCGGGCAGGAACCATCATTCGCGTGGCGGGTACTTTTTTGCAAGGGTTTTGGCAGCAGGAGTCAGCAGAAAAACTGATCGGGAAAAACGTCTATGAGCTGGAAAAGGAAGGCGCCTTTTCTCCCAACATCACCGATTTGTGCCTTGCCCAAAAGAAGCGTTTGTCGCTGATCCAGGAGGCGAAAAACGGGAAAAAAGTCTGGTCGGTGGCGACGCCAGTCTTTCACGGAGACAAAATCGAGAAAATCGTGATTCTGTCGGAGGACATTACGAGCATTCACGAGCTGCGCGCCGAGCTGGAAATGGCCAAAAAGCAATCAGAGGAATACAAGCAGGAGCTGGACCAGCTATTGACACAGAAACATGACGGTCAGCGCAAGCTCATCTTTCGCTCGCAAGTCATGGAACGGTTGGTGGACGAGTGCAGGCATATCGCCAAAGTGGATTCGACCGTGCTGTTGTCCGGCGAGTCCGGTGTCGGCAAGGAGGTCTTTGCCAAAGCCATCCACGAGTACAGTCACAGACACAACGAGCCGTTCATTCGGGTAAATTGCGGCGCGATACCGGAAACCTTGATGGAAAGCGAGCTGTTTGGTTACGAAAAAGGAGCGTTTACCGGAGCGGATCAGCGGGGAAAGCCGGGACTGTTTGAGCTTGCTCACAAAGGAAGCATCTTTTTGGATGAAGTAACCGAGTTGCCTTACAACATGCAGGTAAAGCTCTTGCGTGTCCTGCAGGAAAGAGAGATGATGCGGGTCGGCGGCACCCGGACAATTTCCATCGATGTGAGAGTGATTGCGGCCACGAACCAAAATATTCACGAGCTGGTACGGAAAAATTTATTCCGCGAAGACTTGTACTACCGCTTGAACGTCATTCCCATCGATATTCCGCCCCTTCGCCAGCGTACTCTGGACATCATTCCGTTGTCCGTCCATTTTTTGCAGGTTTACAACCAAATGTACAAGCTGGACAAGGTATTGACCAAGGAAGCGCTGCATGTCCTGGAAGGATACCACTGGCCCGGGAATGTTCGGGAGCTGCAGAACATGATCGAGCGTCTGGTGGTGACGGCGAGGGAGGAGCATATCAGTGCCCGCGATGTGCTGTCCAACCTGTACGAAAGCAAGCCGCGCGATCAGGAGAAAAAACCGATCGTCCGTGAGATTATTCCTTTGAAAGAGGCGGTCGAGGAAGTAGAGACGCAGTTGATCAGTCTCGCCTTGCAAAAGTACGGGACCGCTGCCAAGGTCGCCCAGATTCTGGGCGTCAGCCCCGCGACCTTGAGCAGACGGATGCAAAAGCTGCTTTCCTGAAAGGAGGGGTGACGATGTTCACACTGCCCGAGACGAGATTCGACTTTGGCGGAGATGAATACATCTATGCGGAAATTTCCCGAGACATGAGCGAAGAGAGCAACTTCAAAGCACTGGCGATCACGAGCGAGCTGCGAAGAAGGCAAATCCCGGGCATTCTTGACATCTGCCCATCCAATTCTTCGTACCTGATCCGTTTTGATCCGGAAGTGATCCCGGCAGCGAATTTGCTCGATTATTTAAAGGAAATCGACATGACCAAAAGCAACCCTGCCGCTTTGAATCTCGAAGTCCGTATCGTCGAGATTCCAATCTGGTACGACGATCCGATCACGAGGGAGTACAGCAGACGCTTTCAAGAGCGCAACATCATCAATGAAAACATCAGCAACTTTGAGCTCGTGATGAAGCTGAACGGCTTCAAGGAAAAGGAAGCCTTTATCGAGGCGCATTCCCGCAGTCCATACTTAATCTCGATGATGGGCTTTATTCCGGGAACCGCATGGGAGTACCCGCTGGGCCTCAGGAAGGATCAGATCATCCAGACACCCAAATACGCAAGTCCGCGGACGGATACGCCCGGAAGAGCTGTCGGCCTCGGAGGAGCCTTTACGGTGATCTATCCGCTGTCCGCTCCGGGCAGCTACCAGCTGATCGGAATGGCCGCGGTGCCAGTCTTTGATCAGTCAGGCAAGCTTGAGGATTTGCGCGACTCGTTTTTCCTGGCCAGGCCCGGTGACATCTGGAAGCATCGCCCGGTTGAAGAGCGGGAGTACAAGCAGATTCTTTCGCAAGTAGAAGCCGGGACGTACCGTTACCGGATGAAATACGTCGATTTTTCCCCGGAGGAATACTTCGCGAAAAGAGAAGCGTACATCAAGCAAGTAATGGAGGACTTTTAATATGCTGCGGATCAGGGATGGCGGCTTGCAGACACTGGTTCAGGATATGGGCAGAAAGGAGTTTTATCATCTGGGGGTGCCGCCTTCGGGAGCCGCTGACAAATACTCCTATGTACTGGGCAATATTTTGCTGGGGAATCCGCATGATTACGCCGCCTTGGAAATTACGCTGCTCGGTCCGGTGATTGAATTTTGCAAAAGGACGGTAATCGCCATAACGGGAGCTCCATGCGAGGTGAGGCTCAATGAGCAGCCGGTGCCGATGTGGGAATCGCTGGTGATACAGGAAGGAGATATGCTCGCATTTCGGATGACCACGCAGGGAGTCAAAACCTATCTATGCGTATCCGGAGGCATTCAAGTGCCGGATGTCCTCGGCTGCAAGTCGACCTATGTGCTTAGTCAATTAGGCGGCTTTCACGGCAGAAAGCTGCAGGCGGGCGACGAGGTGCAGATCGGAGAGCCTTTGCCCGGCGTTTTTCACCAGGTTGGCCGGCGAATTCCCGACGAATACATCCCTGCATTTTCGAATGAGATGGACATCCGGGTGGTGGTGGGCTTATCCAGCTACCGCTTGAGTGATGAAGGGATAAAAACATTTCTCAACTCGGAGTGGCAGGTGGGGCTGGAGTCAAATAATATCGCCTACCGATATACAGGGGCCACCGTATCGTTCAAACCGTTCGATCCACCGTTTGGAGCGGGAAACAACTCATCCAATGTCGTCGATATCGTCTACCCTATTGGCGCGATCATGGTGCCAAACGAAAAAGAATTGATCCTGCTTTTGCGCGATGCGACAACAGGAGGGGGCTTTGTCACGATCGGAACGGCCATCAATGCTGATCTCGACTTGATCGCCCAATCCAGGCCGAATACGAAAACGCGTTTTTTGGCAGTCACCGTGGACCAGGCAATCGAAGCGAGGTTGTCCAAAAAGCGAAAAATTTTGGCCGTGCAAGAGCTGCTCCGTTAAAACCACGTTTTTGCCAGAGGACATTAGGACTGGCGGACGACATGAATAATCGGTATAATATGATTATTCCAACTATTATTCAGGTGCTTCTTGCCCTACGCATTTCGGCAGTCTTTCATGGCAACAGCCGTCTGCAAACCGTGATGGCGACAATGGCGTCAAAGTCTCGGGGAGAAGGACGGAAAATGGGCGGCCACGATCCATCTCATGTAAAGGGGGAGGAGAATTGCGTCAGCGCTACAAAATACTGGTCATCGACGATGAGCCGATCACCCGGATGGATATCCGGGAAATGCTGCAAGAAGTAGGCTATGACGTTGTAGCGGAAGGCAGAAATGGTAAAGAAGCGATCGAATTGACGCAAAAGTGGAAGCCCAATCTCATTATTATGGACGTAAAAATGCCGATCATGGACGGCCTGAAGGCGACGAAAATAATTCGGGACACCTCAAACTCGGCTGTTCTGCTTCTCACGGCCTACAGCCAAAGAGAAATGCTCGTCGAGGCAGAGAGGGCCGGCGTTTGCGGCTATCTGGTCAAGCCGGTTTCCGAAGAAGAGCTGCTGCCTGCTGTAGAGATGATGATTGATCGTCACAGACAGGCAGAGGCGTGAGCATTCACCTGCGAACCGTAAAGTTGATATTGGAAAAGCGACGGCGCTTTGAGTGGGGACAACCATGTTGTCCTGTATTCAAGGCGCTTTTTCTTTTTGTACTGCCCATGAATAAAGACCGCTTGCCAGTCAAGCGAGGGAGGAACGAGATATGAAGTTGTCTTGCGTAATCCGGAAGCAGCACTATCAATTTTCATCTGTCAAAGATGTTTTGGCCAAAGCAAGCGAGGAGAAGTCGGGTGACCAAATGAGCAGGATCGGCGCCCAGTCGGCCCTGGAGAGGATGGCAGCCAAAGTAGTGCTGAGCGAGATGCTGCTATCTGACATCTATGAAAATCCCGTTATTGCCTATGAAGACGATGAGGTCACACGCATTATTTACGACGATCTCAATTTGACCGTCTACAATGAAATCAAGCATTGGACAGTGGGTGAACTGCGCGATTACATTTTGTCTCGAAAAGCCCGCATGCCAGAGCTGACCAGGCTTAGCCGCGGACTTACCAGCGAGATGATAGCGGCGGTAGCCAAGCTGATGTCCAGCATTGATCTGGTCATGGCTTCTCAAAAGATGAGGTACCAGGCCTATTGCAACACATTGATTGGAGAGCCGGGGCGCCTTGCCTTCCGCTGTCAGCCCAATCATCCGATCGACGACCCGGAAGGCATCCTCGCCTCGATCAAAGAGGGGCTCTCCTACGGATCAGGCGATGCAGTCATCGGAATCAATCCGAATAACGATTCGGTTGAAAGCGTTACCAAGCTGCTCGTCATGTCGCATGAATTCATTCAACGCTGGCAAATCCCGACGCAAAACTGCGTACTGGCTCACATTACTACGCAGATGCAGGCTCTCCGGAACGGCGCTCCTATCTCGCTGATGTTTCAAAGCCTGGCCGGTTCGCAAAAGGCAAATGAGGCCTTCGGTGTCTCCAAAGAAATTTTGGACGAGGGCATGGAGCTGATGCTTCGCTACGGAACGGCGACCGGTCCCAATGTGATGTATTTTGAAACAGGGCAAGGGTCTGAGGTATCTTTGGATTCACACGAAGGAGTCGATATGCAGACATTGGAATCTCGAACCTATGGTTTTTGCAGGCACTGGAAGCCGTTTATGGTGAATAACGTTTCCGGCTTTATCGGTCCGGAGACGCTGTATGACGGCAGGCAGATGATCCGGGCGGATCTGGAGGACTTGTTTATGGGGAAAATGCACGGACTGCCGATGGGCATCGCTCCCACCTATACGAATCACATGTACGCAGACCAAAATGATCAGGAAATTGCCGGCATGCTGACTGCTTTGGCAGGGGCGAATTTTTACATGGGCGTGCCCGGGGGAGATGACGTCATGCTCAGCTACCAGGATACGAGCTATCACGATGACGCGAGCCTGCGGGAAATACTCGGGCTGAGGCCGTTGCGGGAATTTGAACAATGGCTGGAAAAGATGGGGATCATGGAGGACGGCAGGTTGACTGAGTATGCAGGAGATCTGACGATTTTTGATTAGAGTGGCGGGAGGCGAAGAAACATGAAGCAGGTTAATCTTGATGAGCTTGTCGATCGCGTGTTGGTTGAGCTGGCAAAGCAGAGTTCCTCGTCGGCAAAAAAAGAGCCACTTCAGGCGGGGGCTCATTCAAGTGATCCCATATACTTTCCGGAGGACAAAGAAATGGGGGTCGAGAAGCCGAAGGACCGGGAGTCGCTGGAAAGAGCGATGAGTCGGACACCTGCACGTATCGGGATCGGCCGCGCGGGAACGAGAATGAAAACGCGGAGCTACCTGCAATTTCGGATTGATCAGGCAGCAGCCCGAGACGCGGTGACGAAGGATATCGGCGAAGATCTTCTGCGTGAGCTGGGTCTGCCCATCTTGCAGACGAAATCTGCCGATATGCAGGAATACCTCATGAATCTGGAATCGGGGCGCAGACTATCCGATGAATCCGTGCGATGGCTGGAGCAGAACGGGGATAAAGGAAAGGATGTGCAAATCGTCGTATCCGATGGACTCAGCACATCGGCGATCGAAGCGAATATTCCCGATCTGCTTCCCGCCCTCCTGCAAGGTTTGGCTTTGCGCAACATTAGCACGGGAAAACCTGTATTTGTAAAACGGGGACGGGTCTGGGTACAGGATCAGATCGCCTCTATCGTCAAGTGCAAGGCGGTCATATCGCTGATCGGCGAGAGACCTGGACTTGCTACCGCGGAGAGCCTCAGCGCTTATATGATCTATCAGCCAAGTGCACAGACAGTGGAATCTGACCGGACGGTTATTTCCAATATCCATCGAGGGGGGACGCCGCCGATCGAGGCTGGGGCCTATCTGGCAGAGCTGCTCGATGATATTCTGCGTTATCAGGCAAGCGGCGTGACTCTTGCCAGGTTGAGATCAAGATAAGCTGGGGCGAGCCACTGGGGATGAGACAGATGAGAAGATGAACCAGATGAAATGACTGAGCGGGTGAAAAAGACGAAATAGATGAAATGACTGAACAGAAGAATTGACAGAACAGTTGAATTGACAGAACGAATGAACTAACTGGATGCGGAAGGGCGGTTGCAGAAGCAAACCGACCCGAAACCAAATGACAGAGGAAAATGAGGAAAGAAGCATGCCTCTGCTGCGGACAAGAGCGGAGATATGTTTCTTTTTTCATGGCCGCAATGATATAATGATAGGCGCCCTGATGTACGTGCCCTCTGTTTTCCACTTAGGAACAAAGGGCGTTTCGCTGCGTCCGGGCTGCGGGATACAGGGTTGAGCGACCGGTTTCCTCGCATTTCTTGAAAGAAGGGAAGATTCGTATGAAACGCTGCATGTTTCTCCTGTTTTCACTGTTCGTGGCGATCAGCCTGGCGGGATGTGGGGAGGGTAGCCAACCGGCGAAACAATCCGAGCAAGCATCCACACAACAACCACCTTCTCAAAGTACAGAAGCGAAGAGCGAAAAAGCAACAAGCTATCCCTTGACAATAAAGGATTCTACCGGTCAAGAGCTGACTTTTGCCAAGGCGCCGGAGCGGATCGTCTCTGCCTCGCCAGCTGAGACGGAAATCCTGTTTGCGCTTGGGCTCGGCGATAAGGTCGTCGCTGTTTCCGATTACGACGACTACCCCGAGGAGGCAAAATCGAAGCCGAAGGTGGGCGGGGTTCTCTCGCCTAATGAAGAAGCGATCCTCGCGCAAAGCCCGGATCTCGTCGTTGGCGGTATTTCCATGAAAGAGGATGTCGTCACAAAATTGCGGTCCCTGGACCTGCAGGTCATTACGCTGCGTCCGAAAGTGGTTCAGGATATCATGGAAAACATTTTGCTTTTGGGACAAATTACAGATCATCAAGTTCAAGCGGAAGAACTGGTTTCCCGGATGAAAGCCGATATCGGCAAGGTGACAGACGCTGTCAAAGATTTGAAGCCGGAAGAAAAGAAGAAGGTGTATTTGGAGTTTTCAGCAGGGTGGACAGTCGGGAAGGGCGAGTTCCTGGACGAGTTGATCACGATGGCAGGAGGCATCAACATCGCCTCCGACACCCAGGGCTGGAACCCGGTCAGCGAAGAAAAAATTGTGAAGGAAGATCCGGATGTGATCTTGTTTGCGCAAGGCTTCACAGATGAAAAGACAGGCGAAACGTTGGACCAAACCATTCGGAAAAGAAGCGGCTGGGACAAAATCAAAGCGATCCGGGACAACCAGGTGATCGGCTTGGACCATAATATTCTGTCCCGACCAGGTCCGCGCATCACACAGGGATTGTACGAAATGGCCAAAGCCATTTATCCGGAGCGGTTGAAATAAAATGAAAGCACGCTTCCTGTTGTTCGGAGGGGCAGGTGTACTGCTCCTCTTTCTGTCTGTCGGCATGAGTCTTTCGCTGGGCTCGGCAGAACTGCCGCTCACACAGGTCTGGGGCATTCTCCTGCATAAGCTGCCGGGAATTGGGACATTGATAACTGTCCAATGGCCGGAGTCTGCCGAGCAAATCGTCATGAAGGTTCGTTTTCCCCGCGTTCTGCTGGCTGTATTGGTGGGGGCTTGCCTTTCATTGGCCGGGGCGGGCTTTCAAGGGATATTGCGCAATCCGCTGGCTGATCCGTACACGCTCGGGGTCGCATCCGGCTCTGCGATCGGAGCGGCGACGCTTATTTTATTTGGATGGCAGTTCAGTTTGCTCGGTCAGTGGTCCGTTCCGCTCGCTGCCTTTACGACGGGTCTGATCAGCTTGTGGCTGGTAATCAGGCTGGCGCATTCACAAGGCAAAATACATATTGAAACGCTGATCTTGTCAGGTGTCGTTGCTCAGGCGTTTCTCGGGTCGATTGTCTCCTTTCTCGTCTCCCTGTCTGACCAGGTCGTCAATGAGATCGTCTTTTGGCTGATGGGAAGCCTGGCTTTCCGCGGGTGGTCTTTCTCGGTCGTATTGCTTCCCTGTCTGCTTCTCGGTCTTATCATTCTGATGGGGTATGGACGGACGTTAAATTTGTTCGCTCTCGGCGAGAGGCAAGCGGCGCATCTCGGTGTGCAAGTGGACCGTACGAAGCTGGTTGTACTCACAGTGTCGACCCTGCTGACAGCCGTAGCGGTATCCGTATCGGGAATTATCGGATTTGTCGGACTGGTTGTACCGCATCTGGTGAGACTGATGGCCGGACCTGATTACCGCCTGCTGCTGCCTATGTCAGCGCTCTACGGGGGAATCTACGTACTGTGGGCCGATACTCTGGCCCGTACGCTGCTCAGCCCGACAGAAATACCGTTGGGCGTCGTGACGGCTTTTCTGGGTACACCTTTCTTCGCTTATTTGCTGCGGAAAAAACAGCGTGCCGGAAAGGAGGGAGAAGCTTGATTCGCGTCGTGGATGTGTGGAAGTCATACAACGGCAAGTCCGTGCTGCAGGACATCGCCTTTGAAGTGAAGCCGGGCGAGTTTTTCGGGATTATCGGTCCAAACGGGAGCGGCAAGTCTACCCTTCTAAAGCTTCTGTCTGCCGTGGAGGCGGCTGATCGCGGACAAATCTGGCTGAGGGGAAAACAGGCCGAAGCGCATCAGCGCAAGGACTTGGCTGCGTGGCTGGCTGTCCTGCAGCAGGAGCCGTTGCCCTCTATCGGGTTCAGTGTGAGAGAGGTCGTGGAAATGGGCAGGTTTCCGTATCAAAGCTGGCTTGGGACGGAACGGGGAGACTCGGCTCCGCTGATTGATGGCATTTTGCAGACGCTGGGTCTGACGGAATTGCAGCATCGGACATTGGAAAAATTGAGCGGCGGGGAAAAACAGCGCGTCGGACTGGCCAAGGTGATGGCTCAAGAGCCAGAGCTGCTGCTGCTGGATGAGCCGACCACCTTCCTGGATATCGGCTATCAAATCCAGTTGATGGACACCGTTCACCGTTGGCAAAGGGCGGAGCAGGCAACAGTAGTTGCGGTACTGCATGATCTGAATCTGGCTTCTCTGTACTGTGACCGGATTCTCCTGCTGGACAAGGGACGGCAGATCGGGGTAGGAAAACCCGGCGAGCTGCTTCGCGAGGACTTGATTTATGAGGTTTACGGGATCAGACCTATCATTCTCGACCACCCGTTCCATCATTTGCCCCAGATGCTGCTCCGATCTGCAAAAGATTCATAAATCGAGCCGGCGTCTGCTTTTTTCAGACAAGGAGGCTGTACGATGATTTCATTGATAACCGGAGGCGTCAGAAGCGGAAAGAGCAGGTTTGCGGCGAGCTATGCAGCCCATCTGGGGCAGAGTGCGTTGTACGTAGCAACCGCCACGATTGGCGATGAAGAGATGCGGCAGAGGATTGAGCAGCATCGGGCGGAGAGAGCGCGCTCAGCATTTCCGTGGCTGACAGTGGAAGAGCCGTTCGATTTGTGCGGCCTTTTGGACAAATGGAAGGGCGAGCCTCCTATTATTAACCGGGAAACAGTGATACTCGTAGATTGTCTGACGCTTTGGCTGTCAAATTGGCTGCTTCGGTATGAGCACGAACGGCCGGTGGAGAACGTCACTCGCCTGATCGGAGAATTGACGGACACAGTAAAGACCTTCCCCGGTACGGTCTTGCTCGTGTCCAATGAGGTAGGGTACGGCGTCGTCCCGGACCATTTGCTGGGGAGACAGTTTCGAGATTTGGCGGGTATTCTTAATCAGCAGGTAGCCAGCATCAGTGACCAAGTATTTTTGGTCACAGCAGGAATCCCGATCGAGATAAAAAGCCGGGCGTATCGCTTCGATACGGGCTGTCAATAGCCACCATTTAGATGGAGCGGCATGTATTTTTTGAAGGCGAAAGGCCTACCTAAAAAAAACGGGTAGGCCTTTTTCCTGTACCTTATTTGAACACGTTCCAGGTAAGCGGAGGAAGCATTCTCATATCTCTCATCATCGAGGAACTGCAGATGGGGCAGGTCGGCTCTTTTTCAAAGGTTAGATTTTCCCTCATCCAGCAAGAGCAATCATCCTTGCTGCAGGTCCAAATGGCCGTTTCCTCTTCCACCACGGGCTCCTGATTTCTTTTTGAATACAACTGCAAACACCTCCAGCTTGTTTCCGTAGCAATGCAGCTTGAAACACTCATTTTCCGGTCGATTTCTAATCTTTCTTCGGTGGTGTTCTAGTACTCCCTATACTATATGACAATCTCTGTATTTTATTCAGGAAAAATAGTAAATACAGCGTGGTTCACTTCGGCGGAAAGCTTGCATAAACTGCAATAGTTATCGTACGGCGTAAATTCGGAGAACCACATGGATGGTTGAGAAATAAGGGAGGAATGAACGTGCCTGGAATAAAAGTCGCGATAGTCGGGGTCGGAAACTGTGCCTCCGCTCTGTTGCAGGGGATCACCTATTACAAGCACAGGAGCAACGGAGAAGATGAGGGGTTGATCCACCGCTCGATCGGCGGGTATCTCCCTGGAGATATAGAGGTTGTCGCAGCATTTGATGTCGATAGTCGCAAGGTGGGAAAACCTCTGCACGAAGCTGTTTTCGCTCCTCCCAACTGCACCAATGTGTTTGTGCGAGAAATCGACCAATCACCCGTTATGGTCAAAATGGGCCATCTCCTCGACGGCATGTCTCAGCACATGCACATGTACCCGGTGGAAAAACGGTTTCACTTGTCAAACGAGCCCGCGTGTGATGTTGTCGAGGAACTGAAATCCAGCGGTGCGGAGATGGTCATCAACTTTCTTCCGGTCGGGAGTTTGGAAGCCAGCAAATTCTATGCAGAGGCAGCGCTTGAGGCAGGTGCAGGTTTTATCAACTGTATACCAGTCTTTATCGGATCGGACCCTGTTTGGGTGGAGAAATTTGAAAAAGCCGGGCTTCCGATTATTGGCGATGATATCAAGTCCCAGGTAGGGGCCACCATTATCCATCGCGTCCTGACGAGGCTTTTTGCCGAACGAGGTGTCAAGATTGACCATACGTACCAAATCAATATCGGAGGCAACACCGACTTTTTAAATATGCTAAATCGCGATCGGGTGACAATGAAACGAGTGTCAAAAACCGAAGCGGTCCAATCCCAATTGGAAACGCCTCTCCATGAGGAAGATATCTATATCGGTCCCAGCGACTATATAAGCTGGCTTCAGGATAATAAAGTCTGTTATGTCCGGATGGAAGGAACCCAGTTCGGGGGAAACAAAATCAGTGTGGAATTGAAACTTTCGGTCGAAGATTCGCCAAACAGCGCAGGGGTTGTGATCGATCTGATCCGCTGCTGCAAACTGGCGTTAGACCGCGGGATAGCGGGGGCATTGACCTCTGTCGCCGCCTATACGATGAAACATCCGCTCGTGCAGTATACAGACGAAGCAGCCCGCAGCCTTTTGGAAGCTTTCATCGAGGGGAAAGAAGACCGTTAGTGAAAATGCCTCTCCAGCCAATTACCGGAGGGGCATTTTGATTGATGCAGACAAAGGACAGTCGCCGTTTCCAATCCGGAGCAGGCTTAATATGATGAAAAAGATAACAGGGAATCACGCAAGACTTTTGCCTACAGTCAGGTGTGCCATTACGTGCCAACTATAGGTGTCACGATTCTGGACGGGCAGTTGGCATTTATACAAGAGCGCTGGCAAGTGAAAACAGGAAGGCAAAGCGGTGTTTTCGGGGAAGGAGGAGGAGATCCGTGAAAGGCATGATACTCGCTGGAGGAAAAGGAACCCGGCTGTACCCGCTAACGAATGTTGTCAATAAACATTTACTGCCGGTCGGAACATTCCCTATGATCTTCCATCCCATCTACAAATTAAGGCAAGCGGGTATCACCGACATCTTGATCATTACGGGAAAAGAAGATTTGGGCTATTTTTCGCGGCTTCTCGGGAGCGGCAACGAGTTTCAGGTCCGTTTCACCTACCGTGTTCAAGACCGGCCGGGTGGCATAGCGGAAGCAGTCAGCCTGGGAAAAGAATTCGTGGGCGATTCCCCCTTTGTCGTCCATCTCGGTGACAACCTGTTTCAAGCCGAGTTGGCCCCTTTTATCCGGCAATTTGCCAAGGGGCGGGAAAAAGCGCACCTCCTGTTGGCGGAAGTAGCTGATCCCCAACATTTTGGCGTTGCAGAATTCGAGGGACAGCGTTTAATAGCGATCGAAGAAAAGCCGGTCAACCCGAAATCTCCATTTGCGGTAACCGGCATTTACATGTACCGACCAGACGTATTTGACATCATCGAGAAAATCCATCCCTCCTCGAAAGGAGAGCTGGAAATAACAGATGTGAATAACCTCTTTATTTCCGCGGGAGAAGCCACCTATCATATCTTGCCCGGCTGGTGGGAGGACGCAGGGACGCTGCAGTCCTATCACCGTGTGAATCAACGGCTCCAATCCGTGAACCTTTTTTCCAGCTCCAGCACCAGGCCCTTTAATGAATAGTGGACAAATGCTCTTTCTCTCGCATACGTGCTCATTCTCTGCCACTCGATGGGATCGCTCAAGAGCGTAGTCACCGTATCCGCGAATGTCTGATAGAAGCATGAATCATAATCAGGCAATGTATAAATCAATTTCCCGGTCTTGCCGTCTTGGACTGTAGTGGAAAGGGCGCCCTGATTGGTCGCGATGGTCGGTGTTCCTGCTGCCTGGCACTCCATGGAAGCCAAGCAAAACATCTCATAGGGACCGTCGCAGGGGTATATATGAATCATGCTTGTTTTTTGCTCATGGACCAATTGCTGCTGCGAGACTTTTCCCAAATAGGTAACGCCCTCCATTCCCTTAAACAATTCGCGATACGGTTCTGTTTCAGGCTTGAATCCCCATAAGCTGTAATCCATGGTGATGACGAGCGATACATCAGGTATCTTTTTTTTGATCAGGGAAAAAATCTGCGGAACATGCCTCAATCCGCGGTCAGGAGCTGAACAGAATATGAGTTTGTTTTTTGTTTTCGGGAGGCAATCCCAGTAGTCTTCTGTCTGTATCCCGAGGCGGGCCTCGTATATCTTGCTTTTGTCGATGTGAAAAATATTGCTCATCATTTTCGTATGGAATGGACTGATGGTGATGACTTTGTCAATAAAGGGAAGGTCTTTTTCGACCGTATTGTCACCGGGATCGATGCACCAGTGAAGCTTGCATGCCGCATTTACTCCGCTACTGGGCAATGCGCATCTGTAACTGACAAACACATCCCAGAATTGGTCGCTCCTATACGTTTGATAGTTGCGGTAGGTGACGCCGTTGTATCGGCCCTCTTTGGTTGTGCTGTTGAAAACAGTCACCTCGTGGCGCTTTGCCAGTTCTCTAGTCATTCTGATAAGCGTCGATTGAGATCCACCGACCCCTTTATTTTCAAGATCATTGTCGTTCCAATCAAATGACGAATCGTAATAAAACGCAATTTGCATAGACATCACGATCCTCTTACTCATTGTTTTGCCGCTTCTAACAGCATATGAAAGGAGCTAGTACGCTTTTCCAACAGTTTCTGACGATTGTAGGGGCGAAGAAGTCCCGTTCGTCATAAATTGCGGGTGTGTGGAATATTTCAATACCAATGCTGCAACCTGCATGAGTTCTGTCCCTTCATGGGGGACCGTACATCAAAGGGGATCATGCCAGCCCAGAACACCGCCAGCATGGCCCAAATAATTTGACTGAGGATCAGGGAGGAACACGATGCCAAAAGCTCTAATCACCGGAATCACCGGATTTGCCGGAAGCCACCTCGCAGAATGGTTGTTAGCGAACAAAAAGGATATGGAAGTATACGGTACCTATCGACTCAGGAGCAGAATGGATCACATCAAGCATATCCAGGATGACATCCATATGGTCGAATGTGAGTTGAAAGACCCGCGTTCCGTTGATGAGATGATCAAAGCGGTTAAACCCGATTACATTTTTCATCTGGCCGCTCAAAGTTTTGTACCGACGTCATGGAATGCACCGGCGGAAACGTTAATCGTCAATCAAATTGGTCAAGTGAACCTTTTTGAGGCTATACTAAAGCATCAACTGGATTGCACCGTTCAAATCGCTTGTTCCAGTGAAGAGTACGGGCAAGTATATGCGCATGAAGTCCCGATTAAGGAGGATAACCCGCTCCGTCCGCTAAGCCCTTATGCCGTAAGCAAAGTAGGGCAGGATTATTTGGGCTATCAGTATTACCAGAGCTACGGTCTCAAAACGATACGTACCCGAACCTTCAATCATACAGGCCCGCGTCGAGGCGAAGCGTTTGTGACTTCCAACTTTGCCAAGCAAATTGCAGAGATCGAGAAGGGGATCAAACCTCCTGTTCTGTACGTTGGCAATCTTCAGGCGAAAAGGGACTTCACGGATGTCAGAGATGTCGTCAGAGCCTACTGGCTGGCCGTGGAAAAAGGTGTCCCGGGCGAGGTGTACAACATCGCGTCGGGAGTTACCTACACGATTGAGGAAATGTTGAATAAGCTTCTTTCACTGAGCCAGGCAGCCATTACCATTACGCCAGACCCAAGCAGAATGAGGCCATCTGACGTTGAAATCCTGCTTGGGAATTACGACAAGTTTCATCAACAAACGGGATGGAAACCGGAAATTCCTTTTGAGCAAACCTTGAAAGATCTGCTCGATTACTGGCGTGCCCGCGTATGACCGCGAAATGCTGATCGAAAAATTGGATGGGAAAACGGAAGTAGGGGGGGAGAATTTCCCTCTCTTTTTTTGTTGATAGGCGGATGAGAAGCGACAGGGACATCAGGAGCGACAGGGCTTGTGCCCTCAAAAGGAACAATCGCCCCGCAAAAACTTACCTGGTTCGTTTCCGCCTGCTGATCAAAGCCGAGAGCATCGGGATGCAAAAAAACCGCCTCTGAAAAGGCGGTTCCGCACAACAAGCATCGTCAGTTTCACTTTGGTTCTCCCGCCTATTTGCAATAAAGCGGCGATGGTTGATGCATCCAAACGGGTTTACTGTTCGGCGGGGACCGGGGTCCTTCTGCTTATACAAGCTACCTGCTTGGGGCCTTGCTATATTCAGGAGGAGGCTTCAATCGCTTTGTTCAGTTGTTCGATATACTGTTCGACAGAATGGCACCTCGATACGTACTCTTTGGCTTTCCGTGACATCCCTTGGCGGAGGTCTGGGTCTTGATAGAGCTTCAGCATTGCGGCAAACAGTGGCTGGTCGTCAGGCAGGGGCGACGGTACCTTGAGGACCACCTCGTCGGAAATCTCGCGAAAGGATCCGATATCGGAGACGATCGACGGAATCCCCAGGCTTAGCGTATCCAGCAATGTAGCGGAGGACTCGCCGCAAGTAGGATAGCGCAAATTGATGACGGCATCTGCTTGGGATAACTGCTGATAGTACTCCTCATTTGGCAAGTAACCGAGGAAGGTCACGTGAGATTGCAGTTTGAGCGATGTGACCAGACTTTTCAAGGTATTGGCGTAATCGGAGTCAAAGCTTCCGACAATTCGGTATTCTACGTTGTCATGCCCTTTGCTCACAAGCATTTTGATGCAGCGGATAGCTGACTCCAGACGCTTGTGCGGGCCGGAAAAGCCGAAACTGGCAAAAACGAACCGGTTGTTGCGATTCTTTGGCGATTGGAAAGGCATACTGGCGGGGAGACGGGCCATAATTACGGATTCGACCCCGTCATTGACCAGAGCGTCGTAACAATAGCGATTATGGACCACGACCGACTTTGCTCCGTTTATATAAAACTTATTGATGATATGATCAAATTGACTTCCCATGTTTCCGCTCAGGACAGCACGGAGCAGGGAATCGTCACCGTCTTTTGCTTCTTCTTTGATCATGGTGAGGTAAGTGTCCAGATCATTTTTATCAAGCGCCCACCACTGGCCGAGCCCGTGCAAATTCAGGTCGTGAAGCACGACCACCCCATGGTATTTCCTCAGATACGGGATGATATACGCATGGTAAAAACTGTTTCCCATCTGATACAAAATCGCATCGTATTCATCCGCTTTTTCCGGGAACATGCGATGATGATAAACATTTGCTGTACGTGCAGTATCTGAAAGCTCGGGTGTGTAGCCATCGTCGATATACAGATCGCAATCGTAGTTTTTCAGCAGGGATGGAAGGATACTTGCCATATAATTGGCGATTCCGGAGTGAATCGGTGGGAGAGGTGAAAAGATTGCGATTTTTTTACGGACAACGAGCTGGTACCCATCCATTACTTTGCGTGCAACTTCGCTCCATTGGAATTGCTCTGCTCGAACAAAGCCTTTTTTGCGGTATTCGATTTGCAGGTCCGGGCTTGTTAGCATCTTGTAGATTCCGGACGCGATTTCGTCTGTGCTGTGCGGATTGATTAGATAAGCAGCATCGCCCGCAATCTCGGCCAGCGATGAATTGTTGGAAGTGACCACAGGCACGCCGCAAGCCATCGCCTCCAGTACAGGCAAGCCGAAGCCTTCGTACAAAGAGGGAAAGGCAAACAGAGCGGCCCCATTGTAAAGCTTGACTAAATCACTGTCGGGCACATAACCGGTGATAATCAAGTCGTCGGCCGTGCCGGCATTCTGCGCGACCTTCTTCAAATGTTCGACGTCAGTAGGAGAAACATCGCAGCACAGCACGAGTTGATAGGAAAAGTGTAACGCTTGGTTTGCCTTGGCAAAGCCCTCTATCAACTTGTCTGTATTTTTTCGAAAATCCATGCCGCTTGTACACATGACATACGGCTTTCTGATGCCGTAACGGGAGTTGACCTCCATTTGGTTACAGTTAGGAATACATGTAAACTGTTCGTTCATGCCTCCCATGACTACATGGATTTTTTCAGGATCCATGCCTGCAAGCTTGACAGCATCCTGCTTGGTAGCCTCCGATATCGCAAAAATGATATCGCAGGATTTTACGAATTCCAATACATTTCGATAAAATTCGCGGTATTGCGGATTCGATAAATAGATATGCTGGTAAATCCAAGGGATCATGTCGTAGAGAGTAGCGGCAACCCTCGTTTTTCCATACCATTCTCTGTTCATCATGGCAAAATTGGTCCATTCAAACGGACTCAAAATATGGAACAGATCGATTTTATTTTGCCTGATAAAAAGCTGCAGTTGCTCCCTTAGCTGTTCGTGACTGACGCTCAGGTCCGGATAAAAATAAAAAAAAGAATGGTCTCCACTTTGAAGGGCGATATGCTCCAGCAAGCTTTTGGAATATCGACCGATTCCTCTTACATTGCTCACATTTTGTGAAAATGTCATATCGAACGCAATGTTCACCTTTGATCACTCTCTTCTGTAGAATGCAGGTTTCGTTTTTATTGATGAAACAACTCTTTTATGACTTTGCCGATGGAGGCGGGGGAGTAATGGAGATGCATATCCAAGGCGGCTTTTGTGGCAAGCTGCCTGCATCTGTCTTTGTTGACATAAGCTTCTCGCATCACCTTTCGCACTTTCCCCACGTCGACGTCCGCCCATTGATGATTCAAGTAGTATTCGGGCCTTGCGTCTTGGAGCTTTTGGTTAACGGGCACCAGCTTCTTCTCCGTTTCGATCAGAAAGCTGTTTGCATCATTCATAAACTGTGTGGATCCGCCCCAATTTAGGGCAATCGCCGGTTTGCCAAGTGCCATCGCCTCCATGATGGGCATGCCCCATCCGCAAGCGCGATCCATTGAGATGTAAACGTCACAGCTTTGGTACAAGTCGATGAGTTGGTCCGCACTAACCGCTTCGATCAGGAGGACAATCTGGTTTTTATTGCGCTTCTTAGGAATATAAGACGAGATTTCCTTGCGGACAAACTCGGGTGACTGCCCGCTGTGAATGTATACTTTCAAGATCAAGGAGACGTTTTCTTTGGACGAAAATTCTTTGCAGAAAGCCTCGATCAAAAGATCGTATCCCTTTCGAAAGTCGAACCCGAATACATATAAAAAGGTAAACGATCCAACCGAGGGTGCCGGAGCAAACTTGGTGTAGGGGCGTCCCGGAAAGTACTTGGTTACTTCGATGGGGTAAGGTACCACCCTCAACTTTGAAGGGACTACGCCACTACGGGTAAACGTGTTGAAATTAAACCGCGACGGAACCCAGACTTCATCCATCAGATTGATCGAGGATGCCCAGCCTTCGGGTAGACGATCGGTTTCAAAAAGTGTGATGCCGATGTTTTTGACAACGTGGGGGACTTGGTAAGAAAGTCGAAAAATGTCGGGTAACCCGTGTCGGATCAACACGACCCTGTTGCCGATCTGGTCAGTGGACAAGTTTTCCAACCAGCGCATGGTCGTTTCGCCGATTTCCGCGTGCTTGGGACCATAAGCGTCAATATAAACGGGAATCCCTATCGTCTCTAGCGCCCGCAAATAATTTCGCGATACATTTCCATATCCCCCCATGTCATAAACAGGGCCGATCCAGTACACCCCTGTATACTTCATGTACAACTACATCCCCTTTGTCAGTCGCTAGCAATTGCGTTATTAACAAGTATATAAAGGACGGACAGGGAGTGTGTTGGGTACGTGTATCAAAATGGCAAAAATTAAGGCTTGCAATCAGGCTCGCTATCCGTGATGGTTGCGTAAAACCTTGATTTCAGACCGTGCATATATTACAGCGATGCTTCCTAGAGTCTTAATGTTTGGAAGGGGGGACGCCTAATGGGGATTATCGGACATGACACCCTGCCTTTTTTCATTTACCAGAACAAGCAGCTTACGTACAATCCAATCCACTTTCAGAACTTTTCCGAAAGAGCGGTTGAAGTCCCAATCGCTATTGATTTTCTTAAACGGATAGGAAAGGAGAAGCGAATTCTCGAGGTAGGCAACGTCTTGTCGAATTATGCTCCACTGCTCTCCCAACATCCAGAGATCGGCGAGATTGACGTTCTAGACAAATTTGAAAAGGGACCTGGAATCATGAACGTCGATTTGATGGATTTTAACGAAAAATACGACGCGATCGTATCGATCTCTACAGTAGAGCATATCGGGCAAAATGCGTATGGAGAACACAGCTCTGGTGACCGGGAAGCACCGCTGAAAGCGATCTTGAAAATTTATAACTTGCTTCATCCGGGGGGAAAAGCGTTGATTACCGTTCCCTTTGGTAAGCTGATGGACATGGGGTGGTTGATACAATTCAGCAGTGAATACGTGGCTCTTCTCGTTGACAAATACGGCATCCCGCGGGAAGCGTTATCGATGAGTTTTTTAAAAAAACTGGATGCTGATACATCCGTAACAATTTGCCAGCAAGTCTGGATTCAATGTGAGGAGCGGGAGCTGGAAAACACGTATTTTCAAAGTCCGTTCCCGTTTGCGAACGGAATTGCCGTGATCGAACTGGACAAAGTGGCAGAAACGAGAGCTGTCATTCAAGGTCGGCCAGAGCCGTTGCACTACCGTTCGCCGGCTAATATCCCAAACTACTATTACACTCCTTTTTACAAATTGTTTCCATACGATCTGAACGGGTGGTTCGTAGTGGATCAACCTGGCCTCGCTTTCTACGGGCCATTTATAAACTTGCCACGTCAGGTATATCGATTTGAAGTATGTATTGAAATGAAAGGAGAAGGGGAATTCACGCTGTATATTATGTCAGACTCGGGCAAGAAAGTACTGTGGGAGAGGAGGCTGTCCAAATCCTCCGTGATTAGGGATCTGATTTATTTGAACCATGAGGAAAAAAATGTGGAAGTCCGCTTGCATAAACACGATCCCACAAGTTGTACGATTCGCATTCCCAACATGTTCCTGTCACAACTATAATTGAGGGGTGTTTTATTTGGAGCGATCTCATATTTATCTGGGAGACCATACGGTAGTAACGAGGTTGAAGAATGGACCATACATGTTTTTGGATAGCCGCGATCCGGTGAACGTCGTCATCATGCTAGTGGGCTACTGGGAAGAATGGTTGACCAATGCTTTTATGTGGTGATCAAACCAGGTATGACAGTGGTTGATATCGGAGCCCATCACGGCTACTACTCGCTGTTGGCAGGGATGCTTGTCGGCCCGACCGGGAGTGTGTATTCCTTTGAGCCGAATCCGTTTCACCATAAGAATTTTTTGAAAAGCGTTTCGATCAACGGCATGTATGGCCGTGTAAAATTAAATAAAGTGATGTTATCCGATAGCAGAGGACAAACCGAGATCTGTACGTCCGGCGAGGGAGGAACAAGCATCGAATTCCAAGGCCTTGGAGAAATGACTGGAAATACATGCATGACTGTAGAGAAAGGCATTTTGACTGATTACTTGCCCAATCTGAAGGCAGATGTCATTAAAATTGATATTGACGGTTCAGAACCGCTTATTATGGACAGTTTATGTGAAGTCATTGACCACAATCCCGGGATCCTCATCTTTATGGAGTATTGCCCGAAAATATGGCCTGTGAGCTATGAGCCCATGTCAGTTCTGAGACGGTTCACGGATCGCGGCTTCCGTTTCCATATTCTGCATGATGACGGTAGAATCGTTGAGACGAACATAGCAGAGCTTGCCGCCCATAGTGCGGTTGAGCACCTAGATTTATTACTATTCAGGTGAGCCTGAGAAAGCCACAGAAAGCAGAAACACCGTGCGGTATTCTATCGCACGGTGTTTCTCAAATTTACTCCGCCTTTTTAATGATCAGCCCGATAGAGGTGGAGACGTATTGTCCCAATAGCAGTCTGAGATGCAAGTCATTTGAGTAGGGAGGCACATCGACATACGATTCGATCTCTCCGGTACCTACTGAATAATCGATCTCGATGGAATGTCCCTGTGCCCGCAGTGCCTCCACCATCCATTCGATGTCCTGCAAGCGAAAAATAACAGTGATGCCGCTTTCGATAGTATCGTCGTTCGAGGAGAGATTGAATTCTGTCGTATGAACCGCGACACCGCCCGGCTTCAAGCAATTCATTTGGTTCAGAATAAATTGCTTGCCCAGTTCAATCGAACCGACATGCTCGAACGAGCAGGAAGACCAGGTGAAATCGTACTGGTTGTAATACTCGGGCCCGATTTCGTTCATGTTCAGCGTTTTGAATGTCACCAGATTCTGAAACTGAACCGGATCGCATATCCCTCGTTCGTTTATTTTTTCCATACTGCTGAAATGCTGGTCAGTCTGGACCCATCCCTGGGTGAGAGCACTGTCATAGTCAAGGTCAGTTGCCACGATTTCGCAACCGTGCGAGGCAAATAACGGAATCAATGGTTCTGTTCCGACGCCAAATCCGAGCCCTTTTTTACCGGGAGCCAATATTCCCCGCTCGAGCAAGGCTTGATAAATGTAGCAAAACTCCCACAGCTTTCTGTGATAGCGAAACGGTTCCTTCAGCCTTTCACAGGCTTGACGGAACCAGGGAGTATCAAAGTCTTGCTGTTTGCACATTTGAGACTTCAGCACGATGCAAATCGCCCCTTTACTGGTGATTGGTGATGGAAAAACTACTCGTTTACTATATGCCGACAGGCAGGAAAAGTTATAGGGGTTTGAGACTATATCACTCCTTAAGAACAGGGAAAAGGGGAAATGACGGCTTTATAACACCGGTAGCTAGACGTGAATCCCGATGGCCTCTTGAGGGATTAGGTCGTTTTTGTCCGAAGCATTCAAGAGCGTTTTCCATCATCACTACATAGCATAAAGTAAGAAGATAAACATGAAAGAAAGGATTCTTCATCAGATCAGAGGCAAGAAGGGAGGATTCCTTTGATCGAAGGTGTGAAAACGAAGAAGCTAATCAAGCATTGCGACGATCGGGGTTATTTCATGGAAATGCTGCGTGATGATGACGGGTGGCTTGCCAGCTTTGGCCAGCTATCCGCTTCGCTTAGCTATCCCGGTGTCATCAAAGCGTTCCATTACCATAAGCAGCAAGACGATATCTGGTTTTTTCCGAAGGGGAACGCCCAAGTGGTACTGCATGATCTGCGTGAACATTCTCCATCCTTTCAGCAAACGGAGGTGTACTACATGGGCGAACACAACCCGATTTCTCTGTTTATTCCCCGTGAGGTCGCCCATGGCTATCGCGTGCTCGGCAATGAACCTGCGATGATCCTTTATGTGACCAATCGATCATACAATCCGGAACAACCTGACGAATACCGGATTGCTTTCGACGATCCCGTAATCGGTTTTGACTGGTCCACCAAGTTCAGGTGACGGGCTTTTTCCATAGAGAGAAGCTGCCATAAGGAGGGAGAAGATGAGGCTGCTCATAACAGGAGGAGCGGGCTTTATCGGTAGCAACTTTATCCGGTATATGATCGAGAAATACCCTCATTATCAGATTGTCAATCTGGATCTCCTGACGTATGCGGGGAGCAGGGAAAAACTGAAGGATGTCGAGTCCCATCCACACTATGCATTTGTACAGGGAAATATTTGCGACTCGCGATTGGTATATGCACTGGTGTCCGGCAAAAGCGAGGCATATGGAACGACTGCACCGGCTCCTGTTGACGTCATTGTGAACTTTGCTGCTGAATCCCACGTGGACCGCAGCATAGCCGATCCCGGGGTCTTTATCCGGACGAATCTGGTCGGAACCCACGTACTGCTGGAGTCAGCCCGCACATACAAGGTGAAAAAATTCGTGCAAATATCGACCGACGAGGTGTACGGTTCACTGGGAGACACAGGATGTTTTACGGAGGAATCGCCGCTTTCTCCAAACAACCCTTATTCGGCCAGCAAAGCAGGAGCCGATCTGTTGGTCCGCGCCTATCATGAAACATACGGGTTGCCCGTCAATATTACACGCTGTTCCAACAACTTCGGTCCTTATCAGCATCCGGAAAAACTGATTCCGCTTATGACAACGAATGCTTTGCTGGGCAAAAAGCTTCCGATCTACGGCGACGGCGGACACGTGCGGGACTGGCTGCACGTGGCAGACCACTGTTCGGCTGTAGACCTCGTCATTCATTCGGGAAGGCCAGGGGAAATTTACAATATCGGCGGCAACAACGAACATAAGAATAGCGAGATTGTCCGAAAAATTTTGGCGGTATTGCAAAAACCGGAGAGTCTCATTGAATTTGTCGAGGATCGGCCCGGACATGACCGCCGGTATGCGATCAATGCCGATAAGATACGCAGGGAACTCGGATGGCGCCCCGTCTATGAATTTGCAACTGCGCTCCGAGAGACAGTGCTTTGGTACAAAAACAGGCTTTGATCATGGACATGCGTCTAAAAACCCGGGTTTCCGGAAACAGGGTGGGAAGCATGAAAATCTTGGTGACAGGTGCAAACGGCCAATTGGGTCGTGAGTTGGTCAAGGTTCTTTCCGCTCATCACCAGGTGATTGGCTGCACCCGCAACGAACTGGATGTTACCGATTTGTCCAAAGCTCGGGACATCGTACAGGAAGCACGGCCAGAGATCGTCGTACACACGGCTGCCTACACCCATGTCGATCAAGCAGAAGCCGATCAAGACCGCGCATTTCTCGTGAATGCGTACGGAACGCGAAATATGACGGTAGCCGCTCAGCAGGCAGGGGCAAAGATGATGTATATCAGCACGGATTACGTATTTGACGGCCGCAGTACTAAGCCATACCGGGAGTACGACTTTGTAAATCCTGTGAACGTATATGGCAAATCGAAGCTGGCTGGCGAGGACATGGTAAAAACTTTATCAGACAAATATTTCATCGTACGGACCTCCTGGGTATACGGCAGACATGGGAGCAACTTTGTAAAGAACATGTTGCGGTTGGCTGAAACGCGCACGGAGATCGACGTTGTTTGCGACCAAGTGGGCTCTCCGACCTATGCGCCGGAATTGGCCTGGTTTATAAAAGAGCTGCTGGAGAGCGAGAAATATGGCATTTATCACGTTTCCAATACGGGAGCTTGTTCCAGATATGAATGGGCAAAAGCGATATTTGCTGCCGCGGGATTGGGGGTAACCGTACGTCCGGTTGACACGGCAAAATTTCTCCTCCCCGCCGCAAGGCCTGCATACTCCGTTCTTGACCACATGGCCATACGCTTGAACGGGTTCTCGACCTTGCGACATTGGAGAACCGCATTAACCCAATTTATTGATGAGCTAAGGAGCATTTAAATGAACATCAGCGCACCGTCTGCAAGTGAACGGGTGGTCATGCTTATCAGCCATCATGCACACCCGGAGATCGTAACAGGGGCGGAAAAAGTACTGCTTATGCTTGGCGCTGCACTTCTGGAGATGCGGCTGAAGGTAGTCTGGATAAGTCCGGGACCTGGACTGTCCGTAGTGCGGGCGGATCAGATGGGGATGGAATCGCGCATCATCCCCTTTCCTTTATTGTGGAGTTTCATTTACAGTCCCGGTCGTTTGGGAGATGAGATCGGCATGCTTCAGATGAGAGCAGAAGGGAGTTTGCTCGATCAAGCGATTGCTGAGATATCCCCGAGCCTGATCATTGCCAACAGTGCCATAAACGCATTTCCGTTGGTCATCGCCCAAAAAAGGAAGATTCCCGTTTGGTGGTATATTCACGAAACCGTCCCGAGCAAGCCGGAGACATTGCCTCTTTTGGCTTTGATCCACGGTCATGGCGATCGAATCCTCGTTCCATCCGCGATCATAGCACAGTCTCTGGCGTCAGCAGGACAACGGCAGATTGATTTGCTTCCCTACGGGGTTGTCATTCTTGATCATTTGTTTGTGAGGGAGAGAAGAAAAGTGGTCCGTCAGACCTTGAGCTGGACTGATTCAGATGCCGTGATCGGATGGTTTGGCTCTATCTATGCCGGAAAGGGACTGATTGAGCTGATCAGAGCCTGCCGTTCTCTCAAAAGCCAGGAGAAAATCGTATTGTTGGCGGCGGGAAACATAGGAGACGACGATTACTTTCGAATGTGCCAGGAAGAAGCAAAATGGATGGAGGCGGTCGAATATCACTATCTGGGTGCGCTTCCGGATATTTCGGATTTGCTGCTCGCAGTCGATATGGTCGTCGTCCCGAGTCTCGTCGAAGAAGCGTTTCCCAACGTCGCTCTGGAGGCAATGGCACTTTCAATCTGTATTGTCGCCTACAAATCAGGCGGTCTGAAGGAAATCGTCATCGACGGGAAGACAGGAATGTTGATCGACAAAGGAGATACCGCTTCGCTTGGCGCCGCGATACAGAAATTGATCGACGAACCGGATATACGGGCGGCTATGGGGCAGCAGGGGAGACAACGGGCTGTTGAATTGTATCATTATGACAACTTCAAGAGGCTGGTCAACGCGATGATCAGTCAACAAGGCGGGAGGGGTCCTGTTTGAAAATTCTGCTTGCTTCCTATTTTCCTTTTCCTCACGTTGGCGGAGTAAATCGCTACATAGATACGCTAAAAAAAGAGCTTGAGGAAAATGGACATCACGTCGACATTCTCGCCCATCATCAGGACATGCGAACCATTTACAAGTACAGTCACATCCGAGATGAGTTTGGACGGAGCCTGACCGGGCGTGAAATCGATAAAACGACGAACAGTCACGAAAAGCGCTTGACGATTAAGGATGTCATTGACCATCAGATGTTTCAGTATTTTGAAAGGCATCTTCCTGGCACCGAACCCGCCATTCGCTGGCGGGAAGTCGAGCGATACACGTTTGAAGTATCGGCTGCCTTGCTCGATCTCCAGAATTACGATGTGATACACACCCAAGACATCCTGTCCACACGCGCCCTGTCTCGTGCAAAGCCGCACCATATCCCCCTCGTCGCGACCATTCACGGCATCCTTGCAACGGAATATATCCATTCAGGAGCAATCGCAAGCAAGGAAAGCCTGAAATGGAAGTATGCCGCAGCCGAAGAGTATGTCGGTCACATGTCCTCCGATGCGACGATTGTACCGACCAGATGGCAAAAGAAGATACTGGGGGGCGAATACGGCGTCCATCCAGACAAACTCACCGTACTCCCTTATGCATTGGATTTGCCCCCGTTTTTAACCCGTTTCGACTTTGAACCGTACCCGCCTTTGACTGCAAATCAGCAGGCGGGAGGGAGATTGATTATCGCTTGTCCTGCGCGGCTCGTTCCGGAAAAGGATCATAAGACATTGATCGAGGCTTTGCGCATCGTAAAGGAAAGGGAGAGCAACTTCGTCTGCTGGCTTATCGGGGACGGAAAGTTGAGAGATGAGCTGGAGATGCAAGCGAAAAAATCAGGGGTATGGGATCATCTCGTTTTCTTCGGGGATCGATATGATGTCGAGGCTCTACTGAAATTATCGGATATCGTCGCGCTGGCGTCGATACAGGATATGCACCCGTATACGCTGATGGAAGCGCAAGTGGCAGGAAAACCATGTGTCGCATCTGATGCCGGGGGGATTCCCGAGGTAGTCTGCCACGAAGAAACAGGCCTGATCTTCCAGACGGGCAACAGCGTCCAACTGGCCGAAAGCCTGATTCGGCTGCTAACCAATCAGGAATTGCGTTTCACACTGGGTATGAACGCTGCCGGACGGGCTCGAATCCGTTTCTCTTCCAAAACCATGTTTGAAAAGACGATGGGGATATATGTTCAGGCAATCGAGAGAAAAAAGCACGGATCGGAAGAGCGGCGGGAGCAGCCGGATTTGTCTGGCAAGCACGGTTTGGTCTCCAAGAGAATAGATCGCTCCGGGAAGGCAGAGAGTATTTTCTCCTTCGACATCGATCCGGCAAAATTTGATGCTGCGCAATGGAGCAACGTGCTCAAGAGGGTACCGCCCGACTATTCGATACCGGATCCGGCCTTTATAAAAACATTGACGGAATGAAAAGAGGGGCATTTCCCCTCTCAGCCTGTAGACAAAGTTCCGTAAGGAACAGGGTCTGCAGGCTTTTTTGTTGAATATAGAACATGTTACGTTTTCAAAAGTTATTTTTTAGAGGTGGCATTATGCTTAATAAGCAAGAGGCCGAAGGGCGTTATCAGATATCTGCATTCTCGCTAGATGAGTTGGTGCCAGAAGATCATCTCGTAAGAAAAATTGAAAATGCAATCGACTTTTCGTTCATCTATGACTTGGTGGAAAGCCTCTACTGTCATGACAATGGCAGACCCAGTGTTGACCCTGTAGTCTTAGTTAAAATTGCTTTCATCCAATATATTTTTGGAATTCGTTCCATGCGACAAACGATTAAAGAGATCGAAACCAATGTTGCCTATCGGTGGTTTATTGGCTATGATTTCAGTCAGCCCATTCCCCATTTCACGACCCTAGGCAAGAACTATGTTCGCCGTTTTCGGGATACTCAACTCTTCGAGTCGATCTTCCTTCGAATATTGGAGGAGGCGGTTCATCATGGATTCGTGAAGCCTGATGTGCTTTTCATTGATGCTACGCATGTAAAAGCCAGTGCGAATAAGCATAAATACGTGAAAGAAATCGTTGAAGAACAAGCGAAGAAATATCAAGAGCTGCTGGACGAAGAAATCAATCAGGATCGTATTGCACATGGAAAGAAGCCCCTTGAAAAAAAGACAGAAACTTCGAAGAAGGAGGTGAAAGTCAGCACAACTGACCCGGATTGCGGATTGTTTGTAAAAGGGGAAAAGGAACGTGTATTTGCTTATAGTTTTCATACAGCATGTGATCGAAATGGATTTGTGCTTGGTGCCAAGGTAACGCCAGGCAATGTGCATGACAGTCAGGTTTTTGAGGATGTTTTGAATCAAGTGCGAAAGACGTTTGCACAGCCTCAAGCTGTGGCAGTGGACTCGGGATACAAGACGCCTTACATCAGTAAAACACTCCTTGATGACCAGATTCGCCCCGTTATGCCCTACACAAGACCACGCACCAAAGAAGGTTTTTTTAAAAAGCACGAATATGTGTATGATGAATATTTCGACTGCTACATCTGCCCGAACGAGCAAATCTTAACATATGAGACAACAAACAAGGATGGGTACCGTATCTATCGATCAAATTCTCAAGTTTGCCGAAGTTGTCCGTTCTTGAAACAATGCACGGAAAGTAAAGACTACACAAAGAGAGTGAGTCGCCACATCTGGGCTGATTACCTCGAAGAGGTAGACCACCTCCGGCATACCGAGGAAAACAAACAAATCTATAGCAAACGGAAAGAAACGATTGAACGTGTATTCGCTGATATGAAGGAAAAGCATGGCATGCGTTGGACGACCTTACGAGGACTGGAGAAGGTCACGATGCAGGCGATGCTTGTTTTCGCTGCCATGAACTTGAAAAAAATGGCGACCTGGCTATGGAAATCAGGTCGCCAAAAGGTGAACGATCAAAACACCTTCGGTATTTTCATCAAATTATTAAACAAACTCCCTCTGCTGTTCGTTCAGCGAGGGAGTTTGTCTGCAACCTGAGAGGGGCATTTCCCCTCTGTTTGATCGCACAGAAACACCTGGCAGCCTTCAAGTGTTCACACAAAAGGCTTCGGCTTGCAAGAAGCATGTTCACCGCGTGAAAGGCGCGTTTTTGGTCGGAATGGCCAGTTTCCATCAGGTCACTTGTTTCATAAAAATAGATGTAAGCATAAGTGGTTCCACTGTGTAATGATGGCTATTCGGCCTGTCCTGATACAAACGTGACGACAACATGGAGGTAACCACCCGGAGGCAAAAAAATGAATGAAAGAAGTCAGCTTCAAGAACAGCTTGCCACTTTCCTGAAGGTAAAACTGGGCGTTTTTCTTGCCAATCCCAGCTCGACGCTGCAGTATCCGAACTGGGAACAGCCAGTTGTCTCTATCATTCTGGTCGCTTACAACAAAGCTGCGTATACGTTCCAATGCCTCGAAACGATAAAAGCCCACGCTGATGTCCCTTATGAGGTTGTCATCGTCGATAATGGCTCAAGTGACGAAACAGTCCACCTTTTGAAAAGGACCCACCAGGCAGCTATCATCCGCAATGAGCAGAATGAGGGCTTTGTGAAGGGATGCAATCAGGGAGCTGCCGCTGCGCGCGGGAAATGGCTGCTTTTTCTTAACAACGATACACAGATCACTCCTGCATTGCTGTCTACGCTGCTCCGGACTGCGGAAACGACAAAACATTGCGGAGCCGTAGGGGCCAAAGTCATCTTCCCCGACGGACAACTCCAGGAGGCGGGCAGTATCATTTGGCGAGACGGCTCTTGTGCGGGATACGGTCGGGGAGATCAACCTTTCAAACCGGAGTATTCGTATGTGCGCGAGGTCGATTATTGCTCCGGTGTTTGTTTGTTTCTCAAAAAAGACGTATTTATGGAAGCGGGGATGTTTGACGAGCGTTACCACCCAGGATACTACGAAGAAACAGATTTGTGCATGAAGCTGCGGGAGCTCGGTTATCGGATTATGTATCAACCTGCTGCTGTCGTCATTCACTATGAATTTGGAAGCAGTTCCCCGGAACAGGCCATGCTGCTTCAGGCCAAACACAGGGAAGTATTTGCCGGGCGATGGAATCACCGGCTGCAGGATTACCATTTACCCGGAGCCGGTGCGAGCATCCGGGCCAGAGAACATCAGCGGGACAAAAAATGGAAGGTGCTCGTAGTCGATGACCGGATTCCAATCCCTGCGCTTGGCTGCGGATATCCGCGAAGCTGGATGCTGTTGCAGGGGCTGGCCGACGCGAATGTTTCCGTGACGCTGTTTCCTTTGCAATTTTCGGAGTCAGTGCAGCCCTACACGGAACAGTTGCAACAAATGGGAATCGAAGTCATTTACAACACGGGCGATCAACAGATAAACTTCCGTGACTTCTGGGAAGAAAGAAAGGATGCGTATGACCAGGTGCTGGTCAGCAGACCGCACAACATGCGGGAAATTGCCGGCATCATGCAAAACACCAACCCCAAACCCCAGATCGTGTACGATGCGGAAGCTCTCTTTTTCCACAGGGAAATCGGCCGGCAAACTGCGCTGGGCATCCCACTGACTGAAGAAACCGTACAAAGCCTGATTCTGGAGGAAATGCAATTGATGGCCCTGGCAGACAAGGTGATTTCGGTATCTGAACGGGAAAGGAAAACCATTCAAAGTCTCGGTGTGAAGCAGGTCCAGGTGCTGGGCCACCGTATCGAAGTCCAGCCAACGCCCAATCCATTTTCACAACGTCAAGATTTGCTATTTGTCGGAAGCTTTACGCCAGGATCGCCGAATGAGGATGCGGCACTTTATTTTGTAAACGAAGTCTATCCGCTCGTCTTCAAGGAATTGGGAGTCAATCTGTGGCTCACCGGCACAAATCTGCTGGATTCGATCAAAAACCTGGCTTCCGATCACATCAAGGTCACCGGGACCGTCCCTGATCTGCAGCCATATTACAATCACAGCAAAGTGTTTGTCGTGCCTACCAGATTTGCTGCCGGAATACCCTTGAAATTGCTGGAAAGCATGTCATACGGCGTCCCGGCCGTTGTGTCCCCTCTCATCGCGGATCAGCTCGGTTTAACGGAAGATACGGTGCTGATCGGAAGGGATCCTTGGGACTATGCAGATAAAATCATCGCTTGCTACACAGATAGTCTGGTATGGGAGCGCCTTAGAACCAACGGCCTGAAATTTGTAGAAACCGAATACAACGCGAGGCTGTTTCACCAGCAGATTCTGGATATACGAGAGGTGCAAGGAGCGAGCGGATGAATCGCGGGTGACGATCGCTCACAGGTCTCGTCTCAGCTTCTCCGGATGGAGTCAGATGGGGTGGATGGAAAGCGCGGTTTCACGTGGCGAAAAAGTGTCGCAGCACCAGATGAGCGACGGGGAGGACAGAAGGGGGGATGGAAATGGGGCAGGTCGATGTTTCCATTATTCTTCTGACGTATAACGGTATCCGGTATATCGATGAAGTTCTTCGCGCGATCTATCGGCAGCAAACAAGCTTTCCTTTTGAAGTGATTGCCATTGATTCCGGCTCATCGGACGGAACAGTCGACGTGCTGATGTCATATCCCGTCCGGTTTTATCCCATTGACAAGAAACAGTTCGGACATGGAAAAACACGGAACTACGGGGCCGAATTGTCCCGCGGGCAATACCTTGTTTTTTTGACGCAAGACGCAACCCCGGCCGATGAGTTTTGGCTGGAGGAGATGATCAGGGGTTTTAGCCTCGACCCCAGAGTCGGCTGTGTGTTTGGCAAGCAGATTGCCAGACCTGAATGCGATCCCTTTACACGGCGCGATTTGATGCTCCATTTCGAAATGTTTTCCAAGTCGGATGAGCCTCTCGTGCAATATGTGGAGGATACCCCTGAAGGCCGGGCTCTCTATCACCAGAATCCGCTCTGGTACGGATTTAACTCTAATGTCAATTCGGCTTTAAGGAAAGAGGCGTGGGCTGCTATCCGATTTCGCGATGTGATATACACGGAAGACCAAGTAATGGGCAGAGACATCATCGTCAATGGCTGGAAAAAGGTATATATGCCAAAGGCGGCAGTCATCCATTCCCATAGTTACTCCTCGTTTTTTCGCTATTTTCAGCGTTTCTTTGATGAATTGCGGGGGATGCATATGGCTTTTGGCTACACCGAAGATGTTTCGCTTGCAACCTTGATTCCCGCCTGTTATCGAATAGCCAGAGCCGAAGCGCAATTCATTTTTTCCGAGACCGACTATCGTCGGCACGAAAAGTGTTACTGGGTTTATTTTCGCTGGCGGTGGCATATCGCCAGAAGGTTGGGCGCTTATTTTGGCTGCAGACACGACAAGCTCCCGCATTTTTTGCGGAGGTTTTTTTCGCTGGAAAAAAATCCGGGGCCAACAATGAACGCTTGCTCAAAAAATGAGGTGGATCGATGAGGATTGCCGTTGCCTCCGTTCAAGTGCCGTTTGAATACGGGGGAGCAGAGATATTGGCCAACAATTTAAAAATGCAGCTTATTCTCAGGGGACACGAGGCGGAGGTCGTGACCATCCCCTTCAAGTGGTATCCGGCTGAGAGTCTGGAAAACAGCATCCGTATGTCCCGCTTGATCGACTTGTCGGAAATGAAGGGGAGACCGATCGACCTGATGATTGCCCTGAAATTTCCGATCTACTATGCCCGGCACGACAACAAAGTGTTATGGCTGCTGCATCAGCATCGCGAAGCATACGAGCTGTGGGGAACCGGTTTCGATGGTCTGGACAAAATGGAGGGCGGCGACCGCTTGCGAAAGATGATCGTCGAGGAAGACAGCCATGCCCTTTCTGCATGCGCCAAAACATACACGATCTCGGCGACTGTGTCAGAGAGGCTGCGTACGTACAACGGGATTGAATCGATGCCTCTCTACCACCCTCCGTTCGGATGCGAACACTTCTACACGGGAGAGATAGGAAACTATATCTTTTGTCCCTCCCGATTGGAAGAATTAAAACGGCAGCAGGTACTGATCGAAGCCCTGCGCTATACCAAAACACAAGTCAAGGTTGTGATCGCCGGCAGAGGAAAGGAAACCTTTATCAACAAAATGAAATCCGCTGTGGAAACATACGGATTGCAAGACAGGGTGCACTTTCTCGGCTGGATCTCCGAAGAAGAGAAAAGAAAGTACTATGCGAACGCGTTGGCAGTTTATTACGGACCGTACCAGGAAGATTACGGCTATGTCACGCTGGAGTCGTTTCTGTCCGGCAAACCCGTCATTACGCACGTCGACGCTGGCGGTCCGCTCGAGTTTGTAAGGAATGGCGATAACGGCTTCGTGCTGGAGCCCGATCCGAAAGCTGTTGCGGAAAAGCTCGACTATTTGTTCTCAAACAAGCGGAGCGCGCAAACGATGGGGATGAACGGACTGCGTTTGATTGAAGATATGGAGCTTGGTTGGGATTCCGTGATCGAGAAGTTGATTGGGTAAACAGCGGGGGGATGGGAATGACAAACATGGTATTTACGGACCGCTATCAGGATGGGTGGGTATCAAAGCGCCTCGTTTTACCATTGAAAAATATAAAAGAAGCTGCGTCTCTGACGATTTGCGGGCGGCGCCACGAATATCCGGAAAATCTCACGCTCTCCTTTTACGTCAATGGCCAGTTGCTTCATGAGGAAATCAATCCGACGGAAAAATTCTCAATCACCGTGTTGCTTCCGGCGATGATGAAAGGTGTTTTGGAGATCGTGGCCAGCGATGTGTTTGTTCCACAGGAGGTGGGGTTGAACGAAGACGTACGGCAGCTTTCGTTTCTGTTGGATGAAGTGAAGCTCACTGGGGTAGCAGATTTAATGGAGCCGTATCATCACTTGTTTTCGTTCACGCCGTCGAAAAAGGTTTATTTTCTGGATGAGGAAACTTGGGATGAGGTCGCTTATGCATTGCCCCCCGATTACAAAGTGCCCGATGAGGATATGCTGCGTGAATTAAAGGAACCGGGGAAGCCGAGAGAGTGCTCCTCTGCTTCTATCGAAGGAATCGTATACGATAAATTTTCAGGGGCGCCTGCAGCGTTATCATACGTTCTCTTGCTGAATGAGAGAAAACAGCTCATAACCGCAACGGCTGTCGACGAGTACGGACACTATCAGTTTGACGAACTGTCTGACGGAAATTATATAGTTGTAGGCAGATCGTATCAGTATGGCGAACAGCAAATCCGCGTCGCATTGAACGGGGACGGCATGGTGATACACATACCCGTATTGCCGCTTCAGTAAAAAGGTGAAATGCCAGGCCGAAGGGGAAATTTGCGAAATGTCGACGGCTTGGGCCAAATTGGAACCATAAACAAACGAGCATCCCGTTTCACTTTCAAAAGTGGACGGGATGCTCATTGTTTAGGCCATCCCTCAACAGAGAGAGAAGGCATCCATACATACATACATACGGAGAGGGGGCTTATTTTTTGTGCAGGCGTACCTGTTCGTATACCTCCAGTGTCCGGTTCACCATGAAATCGTGCCGCCAGTATTTTCTGGCCCACCTCCTGGCATCGTGCGAGAGCTTTTCCCGAAGAGTTTTATTATTCATCAGCATCAGAAGCGCTTGAAACAGCTCATCACTGTTTTGGGGTTCGACCAGCAAGCCCGTATGGTGATGCGAGACGAGCTCCGCATTTCCTCCCACACGGGTGGTTACGATGGGCAAACCGATAATTTGCGCTTCCATGATCGCCAGGGAGTGATTTTCGACAAGGGAGGGAAGCACGAAAATACTCGCCTGTTTGAGCAGATGAAAGATATCGGATCGGTTGCCCAAAAATTCAATATGATGGTCCAGGTTGTGCTGTCCGACCAACGCTTCCAGCTCCGTTCGGTCCGGGCCTTCCCCGGCAAATTGGCAAACGAAGTCATCGCGGACGCGAGCCAATTTTGCCAAAGCCTCGATCAAATACCGCTGCCCTTTGTACGGAACCAGCCTGGCGGGACAAATAATGACTTGTTTGCCGTCTGACCGGGGGATGTGCTGGATTGCGTCCGTCTGTTGGGCTATCGCTTCTGCCTGTAATCCATAGGGAACGACCGTCAGCTTTTCCGGAGCCACAGAGAAGCGGTTTGTGAATTCCCTGCGAAGCCATTCGGTCGGGAGAATCGTGGCATCTGCGGAGGAGCATCCCAGTTTTTCTTCCAAATAGCTGTACTTCCAGCGCATCGAGTCCGCCTGATCGATCTCCCCGGTTAAAACAAACTCATCGTGAATCATGCCGTGAATCGTTGCGACATGCGGAATGTGTTTGGGAATGACACGAGATAGAGCCCGCGTGGAGATGATGTCCTGCGTATGAACCAGATCATACTGATTCAGTTCGAGCATGACAGTGGCCATCTCAAATACATGCCGCTCGATAAGGCGGTACCGCGCCCAGTGATCGAGAAGCGGAAACTCCCGGTCAAAATAATCCATCAAAATATCATAAACAGGAAGGTGAATCGGTTTTTTTTCCACGCTTTTTTTGTCGTCCAGCAAGTGCACCCGACTCATGTCCGGATGATGGCCAAGCAAATCTACTTGATGGCCGCGTTCTTCCAATCCTTGCTTTAAAGTACGTAAATACGTGTCTACCCCTCCTACGTGGGGGAGTATCCAGTACGTAGCGAGTAAAATGTTCATGAATAAGCCTCCGCTGCGCTTTATTTGTACAGCGTACTCATATGAGCCCGAGCGCGTTGAACTGCTCAAGCACAAAATTCTTCAATGCTCGAAGCTTTTGACTGCTTTCTTCCGAAGTGACACCTTTCGTCCCCAGATATACTTTTAGTTTTGGTTCGGTACCGGAGGGCCGCAGGCAAAACCACGACTCGTCATCTAGCCGGTACTTCAACACATCGGATGCCGGCAAGGGAATCGCGGTACTGGTGCCGTTGACCATTTCTCTACAAGTGCCTGCCAGAAAATCTTCCACGACCATAACTTTTTTGCCGGCAACCTCGGTAAAACCTTGCTGGCGAAAAAAAGACAGGGTGGCCCTGATTTTCTCGACTCCCGCCTTCCCTTTGAGGGATAAGGAATACAAGTCTTCGCTGTAAAATCCGTATCTCTTGTACAGTTCGATCAGTCCGTCGTATATGGACTTTCCCGATGACTTATGAAAAGCGCACATGTCTGCTAACATCAGAGCCGTTTGGATGCCGTCTTTATCCCTGACAAAGTCGCCGATCAAATAGCCGCTGCTTTCTTCGAATCCGAACAGAAACGTGTACTGACCCGATCTCTCGTACATGCTGACCTTCTCTCCGATATACTTGAAGCCCGTCAGCGTATCCACCGTATCTACACCGTAATCGGCCGCGATTGCTCGGGCGAATTCGGATGTGACAATGGTTTTGACGATGGTGCCGTTATCTGGCAGAAGCCCTTTTCTTTTTCGCTCGGATAGGAGATAGTCCAGTAAAAGGGCACCGATTTGATTGCCGGACAGTATCGTATATCCCTGCGGACCTTTTTTGACTGCAACACCGATGCGGTCCGCATCTGGATCGGTTGCCAGGATCAGATCAGCGTTTGTCCGTTTACCGTATTGCAGCGCCAGCTCGAATGCTTGCGGCTCTTCCGGATTGAGCGATGCTGCATTGGTGAAATGCGGGTCCGGATTCGCTTGCTCGGTAACGACAGTGACCTGATTGTAGCCGAACCGGCTCAGAACGAGCCTGATGGGTTCGTATGCTGTTCCATGTAAAGGGGTAAAAACGATGTTTACCTGCGAAGTACCCGATGGTTCAGGGTTCAGCCTGATCGTCTGCAGTCGCTCGACATATGCTTCCAGGATATCATCATGAATCTGCACCAATAGGCCGCTCTGCCTCAATGATGCTTCATCACCACTTTCTACGGACAGTTCGTCTGTTACCTCGTTTACCTTTGCCATGATTTGTTCGGCGGTCGCCGGCGTGATTTGGACACCGTCGCTGCCGTAAATTTTATAGCCGTTATACTCGGGCGGATTATGGCTCGCGGTGATAACGATTCCCGCGAACGCATGCAGGTGGCGCACCGCAAAAGACAGAAGGGGGGTTGGACAGAGCCGATCAAACAAATAAACACGGATGCCGTGCCTTCCTATCACCTTTGCGGATTCAATCGCAAAATCAGACGATTTGTTTCTGGAGTCATAGGCAATCACTACGCCCTGCGCCTTCGCCTGTTGGCCAGACTCTGCGATAAAGCGGGCCAGCCCTTCGGAAATTTTTCGCACCGTATACACGTTCATCCGATTGGGGCCAGGTCCCATTTCCGCCCGCATCCCTCCCGTACCGAATTCCAGATCGGCATAAAAGAGGTCCTCTAGAAGTGGTTCATTATCCTTTGCGCGCTGTAACTCTTCGCGTAGTCTTTCGTCCAGATCGGGGTAATTCATCCAGCGATTATATCGCTCTCTCCAATTGATCATGAGCCGAAAACCTCCACATCGATTCGCACACATCTGCGAGTATAAAACATAGTATGAGCGGCGGTATAAATGGCAACCGGAGACAGTGCCACAATATTCATGTGCAGATTGGCTTTGGACGAGCCCGTTGTCGGTTTTCCACTCTTAATCTGGTCGATACACACATACCTTTTCCGGCGAGTGATCATATGGATATTACATGTGTACATCAGGATCAGACAGAAGAGAGGTGCTTTCCGTTGAGGCTCGTTTTGCTTTCAGGAGGAACAGGGAAACGACTGTGGCCGCTTTCCAACGAATCCAGATCAAAACAGTTCCTAAAAACGATACGAACTCCCGATGACGAGATGGAGTCGATGATACAGAGGATATGGAAACAACTGAAGACGAAAAAAATGGACCATTCAGCCTATATATCGACAAGCAAAACGCAGGTGGACATGATTACCTCCCAGTTGGGGAGCAATGTGCCTCTTATCATTGAACCGGAGCGTCGAGACACGTATCCGGCTATAGCCTTGGCAGCAACGTATTTCTATTCGAAGCAGGGCGTAGACCTGAATGAAGTGATCGTCGTCATGCCAGTCGATCCTTATACGGATTATCAATTTTTTGATAAAGTCAAGGAGTTGGAGGACGCGATACGACAATCCGACGCAGATATTGCATTAATCGGGGTGCAGCCCACCTCCCCATCCGAAAAGTACGGTTATATTATTCCGGTTCAAAATACCCTAAAAACCTCCGAAGGCTATATCCCTGTTGATTCCTTTACGGAAAAACCGTCTAAAGATGAGGCAGCCAAGCTTCTTCGGCAAAATGCATTGTGGAATTGCGGTGTTTTTTCATTTCGGTTAGGCTACCTCATTCAATTGCTGGAAGAAAAAAAGCTGCCGGTTGAGTTTGATGAGCTTGTGGAGAAATACGACCAATTGCCAAAAATAAGCTTTGACTATGAAGTAGTTGAAAAAGCAGATCGGGTTGTAGCGATCCCGTATCATGGCACCTGGCGGGATTTGGGCACGTGGGATACACTGACGGCGGATATTCAAACAAAAGTGATCGGAAAAGGCATCATTAGCGACGATAGCAGCAATACACATGTCGTGAATGAATTGGATATCCCGATAGCGGTAGTGGGAGTGCCGAATGTCGTTGTAGCGGCAAGCCCTGACGGCATACTGGTATCGGAAAAATCGGAAAGCCACCGAGTGAAGGATCTGGTGAAAAAGATAGACCAAAGACCGATGTTTGAGGAACGGCGATGGGGATGGTATCGAGTCCTCGATTATCAAACAAGGACGGATGGAACAGACATCTTGACCAAGCGCTTGTGTTTATACGCAGGAAAAAACCTCAGCTATCAATATCACCAGATGCGCAGTGAGGTATGGACGATTGTAGCCGGTATCGGTGAATTCGTATTGAATGACCGGTTGATTCGGGTAAAGGCAGGCGATGTCGTCAGAATTCCTGTCCATGCCAAACATGCAATCAAGGCAATCGAAGAGTTGGAGATTATCGAGATTCAAATGGGCACAAGACTTGTCGAAGAAGATATCGTCCGCCTATTCATGTCGTGGGATGATCTCTTGGACTCCTTGAGGCAATGACAGAAAGCGATCATGAGACAGGCGCCGCCATGCCAGAGGACAGGGGGCGCTTTTTCATGAATCTTTCCAAACTTATGTCGTTTTCTTTCCTATATGAATTGCCAAACATCGCCATTGTACCTTATGATGGATGAGCGGAACGTACATATACGCAAAAGCTTATTTGTCCGTCGCAATCATTTATTATTCTGCATAAGTCAGACAGAAAAAGGAGGAGTAGCATGTTTGCAAAGAAAGCGGCAGGTGCATTGCTGCTGGCATCCCTGCTGGTGCCGTCGATCGGACATGCCCAACCGGTTGTCCAGACAAAATCTGCTGTCCAGCCGGCTGACATGATCCTGCAAAACGGTGCCGTCTATACGGTAGACCGGAACCGGAACTGGGCCGAAGCGGTCGCAGTCAAGGGAGATACCATCGTTTATGTCGGTACCAACGAAGGAGCAAAAGCGTACGCCGGGGCACAGACTAAAGTGGTGGATGTAAAGGGGAAGATGGTTCTGCCGGGCTTCATCGACAGCCATACCCATGCCAGCAAGACGACCGGCATGATTTACACAGTCGATCTGTTTGAACTGGGGTCGATCGAAGAATACGTGAAAGCTGTCAAGGAATTTGTGAAGAAGTATCCAGAGGAAACCGCGATCCAGGGGCGGGGCTGGACGAACTCGGCTGCCACCGGAATTGGACCGCGTAAAGAGGCGCTGGATGAAGTATCCAAAGACATCCCGATCGCACTCACATCGGATGATGGTCATTCTCTGTGGGTAAACTCCAAGGCATTGGAAGTGGCGGGAATCACAAAAAGCACGCCGAATCCGGACGGAGGTCTGATCGAGCGCGATCCGGCTACTGGAGAGGCTTCAGGAACACTGCGCGAAAAGGCGATGGACCTCGTGCTGAAGAAAATTCCGGGTCTTTCAGTCGAGCAGTATATGAACGGAATTTTGGAATATCAGAAGCTGGCCGCCGAGCGTGGGGTCACGACAGCGCGCGATCCGGACATGCTGCGCTATCCAAACGTGCTCGAGGCGTACAAGCAGCTCTCTGAGGAAGACAAGCTGACTGTCCGCTTCCGCAACGCCATTACTGCAGACCCGGCGAAGGGTCCGGAGCAGGTGAAAGAGTTCATCAAGCTGCGCGAAGAGAACAAAGGCCCTCATTTTCAGATCAACGCGGTGAAAATATTCATGGACGGCGTCGTAGAGGGTGCTACCGGCTATCTGGAAGAGCCGTACAAGCACAAGCATACGAGGGGCCAGCTGATCTGGGACCCGGAAGTGTACAACGAGACGGCGGCGGCTGTCGATAAAGCCGGCTTCCAGCTGCACGTCCACTCGATCGGCGATGCAGCGACGAGAATTACTCTCGACGGATTCGAATATGCGGAGAAAAAGAACGGACAGCGGGATGCTCGTCCTTCCATTGTTCATTTGCAATTGTTCAATCCAAAAGATATGGAGCGCTTTAAAAAGCTGGGCGTCATCGGAATCCCGCAGCCTTACTGGTTCTTGAAGGAGCCCGGGTTCTTTGAAGAAATCGAGGTCCCGTATTTGGGCCGGGAGCGGGCCGAAGAGGAGTACCCGATGAAAAGCATGATCAACGCAGGCATCGTGATGGCTTCCGGCAGCGACTACATTGTGACCCAGGAGTTTAATCCGCTGCACGGCATTCAACAAGGCATCACCCGGATTGAAGAGGGCAAAACGGACCCCAAAGATATTGCCAACCCGGATGAACGCGCCACACTGGCCGACATGATTGCCAGCTTTACGATTGACGGGGCTTACGCCAATTTTGTAGAGGACATTACCGGTTCTATCGAAGTGGGCAAGAAGGCAGACCTGGTCGTTCTGGATAAAAACCTGTTTGCGATTCCGGCAACGGAGATCAAGAAAACGAACATTCTCTGGACGCTGTTTGAAGGCAAAGAAGTGTATCGAAACGAGGCGTTCAAGTAAAGGGAATAGTGAATAGGGAATGAATTGGCTTTAAGCAAAAAAAAGCTGCTCTTCCAGTAGACGAATCTGCTGGAACGGGCAGCATTTTTTACCTTCAATCAACATTCAGAGTGCGATAGACCTTATAGAACGGTGATCATTTGCCGGTGGCAATCATCAAGCAGTCGAATGATCTGCCTTTACGTCCCTGCTTTCTTTGGCGGGGGCCTGGATCGCAAATTTTGTTTTCATCAGTACGGCAATGACCAACAATGCGATCCCGTTGATAATAAATACCGTCCGGATGGGAATCCAGCCTCCCAAAAAGCCTCCCAGCACAGGACCGATCATGTTGGCGAGCTGTGTAGAGGATTGATTGAGGCTAAATGCTCTGCCGCGGAATTCAGGGTCTGTTACTTTCACGATCAGCGCATTCAAAGACGGATAGACGGCCGCGAAAAACAACCCGTAAACAAAGCGCAGGATGCCAAAGCCGTACAGGCTGGTGAAAAAGTACTGAAGCAGGTTCCCGATTCCGCCGCCCAACAAGCCGATAAAGAGAATCTTCGAGTAGCCGATCTTGTTGCCGATCTTGCCCCATTGCGGAGCGGCCAGCACCGTGGCGATTCCGACCGCGGAAAAGATGATGCCCGAGCTGAGCGAAGCATCTTGCTGAGATGCCCCGAGCTGCAGGACGTAGACGGTGAGCAGCGGCTCCAGAAGCATGACGGAGATCGTTACGACCATGGCCAGGCCGAGAATGGTGACAAAGGAGCGGTTAGCCATCGCGAGACGAATATCGTCTGCAACATGCGAACGCTCGCCGGACCGGTTGAAATTCGTTTCTTTTACGAAAAATGTGGCAATTAATGCCGCGATCAAGACGACTACAGCGGAGAAAAGGAACGCTTCCCGGTTTCCCCACAGATGGCTGACAAAGCCCCCGATAAGTGGCCCGATGATCCCGCCGGTAGCACCGGAAGTAGCCATGATGCCAAGAGCGTAGCCGACATGCTTGTCTGGCGTATTCGTCGCGACAAGTGCAATCGAGGCAGGCACAAATCCGGCCAAAAGCCCCTGCAGGACTCGAAGTGCCAGGAACGAATAAGGGTCCGTCACCAAATAGTTGAGAAAATACAAAACGGCCAAGCTGTAACCCGACCGAATCAACATGGGTTTTCTCCCGTACTTGTCAGACAGAGATCCCCAATAGGGAGATATTAACGCACTGGCCAGAAACGTAATCCCGAAAGAAATGCCCGACCATGCTTCCAGATGCTCATTAACACCCAGCGAGGTATGGAGAAAGATCGGCAAAAAAGGGATGGAGATGGAATAGGCAGCGCTGCAAAAGAAGACGCCGATCCACAAGACGACTAGATTCCGTTTCCACGAGAAAGACATGCTGCAACACAACCTTTTCAATAGAAAGAACAACGTTCACAATATGTTCATTTTAACACTCCTTTATCGTGGAGAGTTATCAAGAAAATACATAGGCCTATTGCAAAAGCTTAATAACAGATTTTCATCCGCACTCACACTGGCAGATTTCTGAAAGATGCACTTTGCGGCAGAAAACTCTCGATAGAGTGAAATCTTTTTGCAAGTTGTTCGTATATCCATATTGGGTGAAGCGAAAGAAGACAAAAAAGCCGGAAACCCGAAACAGGATGACCGGCTTCACATCTGCAGCGCGATTGTAAAACGCAGACAAGGGGGGGATGAATTGGAGCTCACTTATTTTACAAGCTTGTGCCGGAGGGCCAGCGCAACGGCTTGGGTACGATCTTCAACGCCCATTTTTTGCAAAATCCGATGGACGTGCGTCTTGACGGTTCCTTCCGAAATAAACAGGTTTTGGGCAATCTGGTCGTTGCGGAAACCATACGCAAGCTGCTGAAGGACGTCCAATTCTCTATCCGTCAAGTCTTCCAATAGGACATACCCTTTTTCAGTCGGCTCTGCCGCAACGGGCTCTTGACTGCGGAGCAATTCTGCCAACGCCTTGGCAGCCGTACCGGTATGAAAAAGGACAGCTCCCTGATAAGCGCTGCGAATCAGTTCGAGCATCTCCTGGGAATCGGCATCCTTTAGCATATACCCGACAGCGCCCGCGCGAATCCCATCCACTACGTAATTCTGGATGTCGAAGGTAGTGAGAATCAACACCTTGATGCGGGGCGATTGCTTCAAGATTTGGCGTGTTGCTTCGATTCCGGAGCACTTGGGCATCTGCACATCCATCAAAATGACATCGGGCTGGCAAGCTGCCGCTTTTTCTATCGCTTCTTCGCCGTCTGCCGCTTCGCCGACGACTTCCATATCCGGCTGCATCTGGATGACATAGCCCAAGCCTTGTCGGATCATCGTCTGGTCATCGACAAGCAACACTTTGATTTTTTTTGCGCCTTCGTTTTCTGTTTGCACCATCGTTATCCCTTCCTAAGCGATATCCTGGTACGGAATCACCACTTTGATTTCAAACCCATGTGGTTCAACCGCGGTGTAGGAGAGGGAGCCATTCAGCTCCGTCACACGTTCTTTCATGCTTGATAGTCCAAATCCCGGTGCAATGGTTTCACCAGGTGTCAGCTTTCCATCGTCACGGATGCACATATAGCAGTGGGTATCATCCTGGGTAACGATTACGTCCAATTGACCTGCCTCGGAGTGGCGCAGCGTATTTGTAACCGCTTCCTGCAAGATTCGGTAAAAAGCGATGGAAATGGTTTGTGTCAACCCAAGCTCGGGATCGTCTGCAACCAATTTGCAGCGCAGCCCGGTGTTTTTCTCCGTTTGGGAAAGGAACGCCCGCAGCGGAGCCAAACCAAGGGAAGACTGGTCACTCGCCAGCGTGTGAACAGATCCGCGAATGTCTTCCAGACTATGCTTGGCTACATAAAGCATGTTTCGTACCGCTTCCTGTGCGTCGCTAGGCCCATTTTTCAGCATGAATTGCAAGGCGTGAAGCTGGACGATCAGAGATGTGAGGGAATGCCCCAACTGATCGTGGAGATCGCGGGCAATCCTCGTGCGTTCTTCCAGGACGGCCACCTGCATCGTATGGACGGCAGCCTCCTGCAGCTCGTTATGGGCTTCTTTCAGTTGGGCATGGGCCTTTTGAAGCTGCTCCAGATGAAGCTGGTTTTGCTCATAGGCATCGAACTGGACCCGGTACCCTTTTGCTCCGACATAGCAGCCAATAAAGGTGAGCGCGAAGGGGACCAAATGCGGCGAGAAGAACGAGTGGTCCTTGATCAAAAGCAATAGTCCGATCAACCCAAGACCGGTGGCGTAGATCAGGGCCCGTTTTTCTTCCATTCTGACGCCGACAAAAATGACAAGGGGGAACAATAGCCCAATCGTCTCCGAACCTCCGGCGAGCGCTTTGATGATTGTAACCAAACCGATCAACAACGTAACGCATTCGGTGCGCAAAGGGGTCCACAGGCTCTTTGGCGTCCAGAACAGCCAGAAGTGACAGACCAGAATGGCAAACGAAAAAGCGAATTGGGTCGGAGTTTCATGCATATATGAATTCGGGACTAAAATCAGGACAATCAAAGCCAGAAACCAAACGGTAAAGTATCGCTTTTGCAAGGCTTCCAGTATTCGTTTAAACAAAGCGACACCCTTCTTTCCACACATTTTCATTTTCTTGCTTCCATTCTACCACGTGTGTCATCTATCTGTAGATAGACCTGCTCGAATCTATAATCAATCCGTCGATAGATCACATACGGAAGTCCTATGTTTACAATATACGTTGTGACAATTACATCCAGAGAAAGGATGTTGTACGTTGCTGGTTTGATAAGGGAGGCTAGGAATGAAGGAACTGATTCAGTTGGCAAAGCTGTTGCGTGAAGCGAATGCCGTGTTTTCTTCCATTTCAGAAGAAGAACTGGATACACAAGACCTGACTTGGCAACAGGTTCTCATTTTGGAACAAATCAAGGATGGACCGAAAACAATCGGCGAGATCAGCAAAGCGGTCGAACTTCCCTACAGCACCACGTCAGGGCTTGTAAACCGATTGGAGCGAGAAGATTTGGTGAAACGGTTGAGAGACGGAAACGATCGCCGGATCGTATGGGTTTCTCCGACTTTGCGCATAACCAAGGGGGAAGAGGTGGAATCTGACGAATCATACGTAGGGACACTCGAAGGAAAAACTGCTCAGATCATCTCATCACTCCATGTCCTTCACGAGATGTACACCTATAAAAAAAGAGCTACTAGTTGACTGGAAGAGGTGAGTGGATGTGAACCTATCTGCACTTTCGATTAAGCGACCCGTCACGATGATCATGCTGACGGTCGCCATGATTATTTTTGGATTCGTGTCTCTGCCTCGTTTGGCCATCGACCTGATGCCGGAGCTGAACTTTCCGGTAGCTGTGGTCGTTACCTCTGTAGACGGAGGTTCGCCAAGCGAAGTAGAAAAGCTGGTGACCAAGCCGATAGAAAATGCGCTGGGTACGGTAGCGGACCTGGACAGCATTTCATCGGTCTCCATGCAGGGGGCTTCCCAGGTCATTTTGTTCTTCAACTGGGGAACAGATCTGGACCAGGCGACCCTGAATATGCGGGATAAGGTAGACCAGGTGCGGGGGATATTGCCGGATTCGGCACATGCTCCGCGGGTACTTAGAATTGATCCGAACAGTCAGCCGATCCTTACCTACGCGCTGACTGGCGAACAAGATGTAAACCAGTTGAAGAAAATCGCCGAAGATGTCATTCAATCCCGACTGGAGCGGATTGATGGCGTCGCTTCCGTATCGATTGGCGGCGGTCAGGGCCGGGTTGTCGATGTGACATTGGACCCGGCGAAGCTGTCTGCATACGGACTGACGCTTGAACAGATTCAACAAGCCATCGGAAGCAACAACATCTCGGGTACTGCCGGTTCTGTCCGTGAAGGCGACGGCAAAATGAACATCCGGGTGCAAGGCGAGTTCGCGAGTGTCGATCAGATCGCCATGACACCCATTCCGGTAGGAAGCAGCTCGATCCGGTTAAAAGACATTGCGACTGTCGAAGATACACTGGAATCGATCACGCAGTTGAACTACGTAAACGGGCAGCCAAGCCTGGGCCTGTCCATTACGAAAGCATCAGGGGGCAATACGATCGAAGTCGCTGATGCCGTAAAAAAAGAAATGGAGAAGCTGAAGAAGGATCTGCCGGAGAACATCGTCGTCACAAATACGATGGATACGTCAACCTATATCAAGGACTCCATTTACACCACTGCTGAGCACGCTTTGCTGGGTGGCGGTATCGGGATCATCATGCTGTTCTTCTTCCTCGGAAGTTTTCAATCGATGTTGATTGCCACGATCGTTCTTCCTGTTTCGATCGTCGCGACCTTCCTGTTGATGTACATGACAGGACAGACGATCAACCTGATCTCCTTGTCCGGTTTGACTCTCGGACTTGGTTCATTGATTGACTTTGCGGTTGTTATTTTGGAAAATATTTTCCGACAGCGGGAAAAAGGCAAGAGCATGATGGAGGCCGCACTGGTCGGCTCCAAAGAAGTCGGAAACGCCGTAATGGCGTCCGCTTTGGCGCAAATTTGCGTATTCCTTCCGATTGCCATGACGGAAGGAATCGCTTCTGAATTGTTCGGTCCATTGGCGCTGACTGTCGTATACTCCCATATCGCCGCACTGGTGTTCTCGCTCATGCTGGTGCCGATGATGAGCTCGCGCATCTTGAAAAAAGTGCCGCATCATGGTGATATGAAAGGGTACCGGGGCGTCAACCCTGTCAAATGGTTCAATATCGGATTCAAGAGAGTGGAAAACGGCTATCGCGGCCTTTTGAAATGGTCCCTGGGCCACCGGAAAACCGTTCTTTTCGTGACCATCGGTACGATGATCGGCTCTCTGCTGTTGACGCCGATGATCGGAGCAGAGTTCATGCCGGCCATGGATGAAGGACAGGTGTCCATTTCCATTAAGATGCCGAACGGCACGATTGTAGAGGAAACAGAGAAGGTTGCCAAGCAAATCGAAGAAATCGCCTCGAAAGTACCGGAACTGAAAACCTTGTCTACCTCGATCGGCAGCAGCGGTTCGCCGATTGCAGCCACTGCAACATCAAACCGGGCGTCAGTGACATTGCTGCTTGTCGATGTGACCGAGCGGACTCGTTCGTCGAGCGATATCGCCATCGACCTGCAAAAACAAGTGGCGTCGATACCTGGAGCTGAAATTACCGTAAGCTCCTCGCAAGGCTTCGCGACAGGCTCCCCGGTAGAGCTTACCCTCCGTGGTGATGATCTGGCTGTCTTGCAAGACATCGGCGGCATCATCAAGGAACAAATCAAGAGTATCCCGGGTACAGCCAACGTAGCGACAAGTATGGAAGATACGCTGCAGGAATACGAAGTGCTGGTGGATGCCGAGAAAGCTAGTATGTATGGACTTACTACGGGGCAAATCCTGTCCAGCGTCCGTACGTCTTTCCAAGGACAGACTGTAACGAAATATCGTACAGGCGACGATGAAATCGATGTAAAGATCAAACTTCCTGAATCTTACCAAGAAGATATCAACTATCTGAAAAACCTGCGGATTTCAGCGCCGGGCGGAGCGCAAGTCGCGCTTTCCTCTGTAGCGACGATTTCCAAGGTAGAGGTTCCGCTGGCGATCAATCGTTCCAATCTGTCTCGCGAGATCAAGATTACGAGCGATCTGGCCGGGCGCGATCTGAATTCGGTGACGCGAGACATTCAGGCGAAGCTGTCGAAGCTCACGCTGCCGGATGGATATAAAGTTGATTTTGGCGGTCAATCGGAGGACATGGCTGAGTCCTTCGCTAGCCTCGGACTGGCAATTATCCTGTCAGTCGTACTCGTGTACATGGTTATGGCGGGGCAGTTTGAATCCTTCTACACGCCGTTTATCATTATGTTCTCGGTACCGCCGACAGTTACCGGGGTACTTCTCGGACTGCTGGTGACAGCGACACCGCTCAGCGTATCCGTATTGATCGGTTACATTCTTTTGATCGGTCTCGTCGTGAACAACGCGATCGTATTGATCGACTACGTGAATCAACTGCGTGCGAAAGGGCATTCCCTGCACGAAGCGATTCTGGAAGCAGGTCCGATTCGTCTTCGTCCGATTTTGATGACGACCATGACCACGATCCTTGCGATTGGACCGCTTGCCTTCGCAACGGGTTCCGGTAGTGAGTCTCAAGCGCCGATGGCCATCACCGTTATTTTTGGTCTGAGCTTCTCCACGTTGATTACATTGGTGCTGGTGCCTGTTGTCACGACATTGTTCGATGATTTCGGCAAGAAACTGCGCGACAGACGCAACCGGAAAAGAGAGAAGCGGAAACAAAAACAAAGCGTTCCAGTCATCGAATCGTAAGTGCATGTGGGATAAGGAGGGAAATGTGAACGTGAGAAAACAACCCATTATTTTAGCGCTATCCGTGGCATTGCTCGTAGCTGGCTGCTCCCAGCCGGAAGCAGCTGCTCCGTCAGATACGCAGGCAGAAGAAGCGGCGACTCCCGTACAGATTGAACAGGTGAAAAAAGGAGTCGTCAGCAGCGAAGCGGGAATTTCAGCCAAATTGGCTCCAAGCGAGGAAATACAGATCAGTCCCAAAGTCAGCGGGAAAATTACAAGCCTCCCGGTAAAGCTGGGTCAGCCTGTTAAAAAGGGAGAAGTCTTGTTTAAACTGGATGAGACGGATCTCGCCAATACAGTCGCCCAGCAGGAAGCAGCCTATAAGGTGGCACTGGCGAATCTCAAGCAGTCGGGAAGCAGTACGGATCAAAGCCTGGTACAGGCACAAAACAGCTTGAAACAAGCTGAACAAGCACTGACGGATGCCCAGCTGAACCAGCAACGGATGAAACAACTGTTTGATCAAGGGGCTATCTCATCCCAGCAGTTCGAGCAAGCAAACACAAGTCTGATGAATGCACAGACTGCACATGAAAACGCTAAGCAAACGTTGGAAACAACCAAGCAAAAAACAACACTGCAAGTATCGGAAGCAACCGTGAACCAAGCAGCGGTCGCTTTGCAAAATGCTAGAGAGCAGCTGGCGAATGCAGTCGTGACAGCGCCGATCAGCGGCTTTGTTTCGAGCGTAAACGGAGCGGTTGGACAGATTGCTTCGCAGGGAACTCCCGTTGTCGTCATCGTCAACACAAACCCGCTCTTGGTCAAAGCGAATCTTTCTGAACAAGACATCACAAAAGTCAAAGTGGGTACGGCCGTAAAGGTAAACATCCCGATTCTCGGCAAAGAAGTGGAAGCAAAAGTATCGGCGGTGAGCCCTGTGATGAATTCACAGCTCAAGGCGTATCCGATCGAAATTTCGATCCCGAACCCTTCCAACGAGCTGAAGGCGGACATGGTCGTGAACGTTACGTTTGCAGGTCAAGTCTCCGGCAAGGAAGAGGAGCTGATCGTTCCGCGCAAAGCCGTGTTTGAACGAGAGGGCAAAAAATTTGTATTCCGTATCGAGGATGAAGTCGCCAAGCAGGTGGAAGTCACTACTGGTGAAGAAACGAGCGACCAGATCGTGATTAAATCCGGTTTGGCCGAGGGAGATAAGGTAGTCGTCAAAGGACAGACATTGCTGCAAGACGGTAAAAAAGTATCGATCATTCAGTAATAAAGGCATTTCGGGATGGGCCTGTACGGACCTTCCCGGGAAGGCTGACAAGACAGAAAAGAGCTGTGCAATCGCAGGAGGCTGCGGCACAGCTCTTTTTTTGTGTCGGTTTGGATCAAGCGGTTTGGAACAAAATAACGAAGGAGCCCTCCGCTCAACAGCGTTTATTTCAGTTGTTCATTTAAGATGCTTTCCTCCAGGACAGCAAATTTATCTCCGTATACTTTGGTAATATGTCTTTCTCCCCAGGCACAAAGGGAGTCCAGTATTCCTTTCAAGCTCCACCCATACTCGCTGAGCTCATATTCGACCCTGGGCGGGACTTGGTTGTACACAATTCGGTTTATGACCCCGTCTTCCTCCAGCTCGCGCAATTGTTGTGTCAGCATTTTTTGGGTAATGGCTGGCATCAGCCGTTTCAATTCGCTCGTCCTCTTTTTGCCGTGGGTCAAATGGCAGAGGATGACGCATTTCCATTTGCCTCCGATGACTTCGAGCGTTGCTTCGACAGCGATGTTGTACTTCTTCTTTTGCATGGTGCTACCTCCTGAAAACAGGCACCAAAAAGTGCCTATCATACTTTTGAGTACCTATGACACAAAAAAGTGCGTTCTTTTCTTTTTGACTTATAACTCCCATAATAGCATTTGCCGGCGGAAAATCACTATACTTTTTTATTTAGATAGTCTGTTGGCAACTAGGGCCCTAGAAATAGACACAAACAGGAGGAGGAACCATGCCTTTGGATCATAAGCGTAATATGTGGGCACTGCTGGCATTGGCAGTGAGTGCATTCGCGATAGGAACCACAGAATTTATCAGCGTGGGATTACTGCCGCTGATCGCTCAAGATTTACACATCTCTGTCACGACAGCCGGGCTGACCGTTTCCCTCTATGCACTTGGGGTCACGGTCGGCGCGCCAATCCTGACATCACTGACTTCCACCATGAACCGGAAAACACTTTTGCTATGGATCATGGTCGTCTTTATCGCGGGGAACAGCATTGCAGCCAGTTCGACCAGCGTAAGCATTCTGCTGATAGCCCGTGTTTTGTCCGCCTTCGCGCACGGTGTATTTATGTCAATCGGGTCTACCATCGCCGCCAATTTGGTGCCGGAGGATCGCAGAGCCAGCGCGATCTCGATCATGTTTACAGGCCTTACGGTGGCTACCGTTACTGGAGTGCCGATCGGAACCTTTATCGGTCAACAGTTCGGGTGGCGGCTTGCCTTTGTAGCGATTGTTGCGGTAGGGGCTATCGCCTTGATTGCGAACGGCATCCTGGTTCCTCGCAATTTGGCAAAAGGGATTCGCACAAAATTTGGCGATCAGCTCAAGCTCGTTACAAATGGGCGGTTGCTGCTGGTATTCTTGATTACCGCGTTGGGGTATGGGGGCACGTTCGTCGTCTTCACTTATTTGTCTCCACTGCTTCAGGATATAACAGGGTTTAAAGCTGAAACGGTCGCGGTCATCTTGCTTGTGTACGGCATCGCGATTGCAGTCGGAAACGTAATTGGCGGAAAAGTAGCGAATCGAAAGCCGATTGTGGCCTTGTTTTATATGTTTATCGTGCAAGCGGCAGTCCTTTTTCTTTTGGCGTTCACCGCACCGTTCAAAGTAGCTGGCTTGATTACGATCTTTCTGATGGGACTGTTCGCCTTTATGAACGTGCCTGGTCTGCAAGTGTACGTCGTCATGCTGGCAGAGCGTTTTGTCCCCAGTGCTGTAGATGTCGCCTCAGCGATCAATATCGCCGCCTTTAATGCAGGTATCGCCATCGGCTCCTATCTCGGCGGGGTCATTACCGATTCCATCGGTCTCATTCATACCTCATGGATCGGCGGCTTCATGGTACTGGCGGCTGTCGTCTTGTCCGGCTGGAGTCGGGCATTGGAGCAAAGGGATCAAAGAGAGCAACGCGCATAATCATCATTTCCATTTCACATAGTCAGGAGGACTTTCATCATGGCAAAACATTTACAAGATACAACAACATTGCATAACGGGGTAAAAATGCCTTGGCTCGGCTTGGGAGTATTTAAGGTAGAAGAAGGGCCGGAATTGGTGAATGCCGTAAAAACCGCTATCGTTCATGGGTACCGGAGTGTCGATACTGCAGCGATTTACGAAAATGAAGCAGGAGTCGGAGAAGGGATCCGTGAAGGGATGAAAGAAGCTCGCATCGCAAGGGAGGAGCTGTTCATCACCTCAAAGGTTTGGAATGCCGACCTGGGATATGAATCGACAATCGCTGCCTACCAGGCAAGCCTGGACAAGCTGGGGCTGGACTATCTTGATCTGTACTTGATTCATTGGCCTGTAGCGGGCAAATACAAAGAGGCATGGCGGGCACTGGAGACGCTTTACAAAGAAGGGCGGGTCAAAGCGGTCGGGGTCAGCAACTTCCAAATCCATCACCTCGAAGACTTGATGAAGGATGCAGAAATCAAACCGATGGTGAACCAGGTGGAGTACCATCCGCGCTTGACCCAAAAAGAGCTTCAGGCGTATTGCCAGAAGCACGGCATTCAGTTGGAAGCGTGGTCGCCGCTCATGCAGGGGCAATTGTTGGATAATCCAGTCCTGCAGGAGATCGCAACAAAGCACGGCAAATCGGTTGCCCAGATCATTTTGCGCTGGGACCTGCAAAACGGAGTGGTTACGATCCCCAAATCGACAAAGGCGCAGCGAATCGTCGAAAACGCTACGGTATTCGATTTTGAGCTGACGAGCGAAGAGATGGAGCGAATCGACAGCTTGAATCAAAATCTCAGAGTCGGTCCGGATCCGGATAACTTTGACTTTTAATAGACCGAAAGCCCTCTTGTTGACTATCGCAAGAGGGCTCCTTTCATAAAGGGAGCATCCATCCTCCCAAAGCGCCGATGATCACTACAATCCATGGCGGGGTTTTCCAGAACACGAGGAGACAAAACAAGAATCCTGCCAAGGCAAAATCAGCAGAAGACTGGATCGAGCTTGTCCAGATCGGATGATAGAGCGCTGCCAATAGAATTCCCACGACTGCCGCATTGATCGCCCGCAAAGCGCCCTGGATGCGCGGATTTTTCCGCAGCGTATGCCAAAATGGGAGCGTTCCGATTACGAGCAAAAAAGCCGGGAGAAACATAGCGATCGTGGCGAAAAGAGCACCTGACCAACCTCCGATCATGGCTCCCAGGTAACCGGCAAATGTAAAGAGCGGGCCGGGGACCGCTTGTGCAGCACCGTATCCGGCGAGAAACTGTTCTTTTGACAAATAACCTGCACGGACCAGTTCACTGTCGAGCAAGGGCAAGACGACGTGACCGCCTCCAAATACCAATGAACCGGCCCGATAAAAATGGTCGGACAGGCTGATCCATGAAGGTCCGCCGATGTGGCTTAGGATCGGCAAGAGAACCAAGAGGGCGAAAAAAAGAAGCAAGCACAGCAATCCGGCTGTCCGGCTGATCGGCACGCGCAGCTCCGAATCCGGGGAATGGTCACTTTGTTTCCACGCGAGGCATCCAAACGCTCCTGCCAGCAGGATAACGAGCACTTGAACCGCCGCAGTTGGCCACATTAGACACACCGCAGCGGTTAACATGGCGATGGTTGCACGAATCCGGTCGGGAGCGAGCTTTTGTCCCATAGACAGAACCGCTTGCACAACGATCGCGACTGCCACGATTTTCAGCCCGTGAATCCAGCCGGCATCAAGGCTGTTTGCAGCGCTTAAAAACGAAGCAAAACAAGCAAGGAGAAGCACCGAAGGGAGCGTAAACCCGATCCAGGCTGCAACTCCGCCCCAAATGCCGCCGCGTATGACTCCGATCCCGATCCCTGCCTGGCTGCTGGCCGGGCCGGGGAGAAACTGGCAGAGCGCAACCAAGTCCGCATACGCCTGGTCGTCGAGCCATTTGCGTTTGCGAACATACTCATTATGAAAATAACCGAGATGCGCGACGGGTCCGCCAAAAGAGGTAAGTCCCAGCTTTGTGGCGACGAGGAATATCTCTTTTACGTTTCTCCACTGATTTTGCTTCGTTTGTCGCTCCTTTGAAAGCATAGGCTCCAATTCCAACATCGTCCCGCCTTTCGGATGCAGAATGATCGGTTTAGGACCGGTCTTTTTCTTTTCATTATAACAGCGAAAAGGGACCTTGCCTCTACCTGGTTCAGCCTGGTAAGAGGTGAGGTCCCTTTTTTGCGTGTTCCGAGCGAAGCAGTGGGTGGATGGAGCCGCCTCCCCCGCACACGTGCGGTATCACATGGTGAGGTTTCAGCAGGAATCCAGCCCTGCATGTTACCCGATCTCTGCGTTTTTTGAAAATGGCGTTCAATCCACGGTCGTTTCTTTACGCTTGATCATCAAAAGGTAGCACAGGATTGCTCCAATTTCGGCAAGCGCGATGACGACACCCATCGGTACGGCTGTGCCGCTGCCGCCGATCCCGACGAGAGGGGCGACGATGCCGCCGGAAACAAAGGAGAGCAGGCCGATCAGCGCAGAGGCGCTGCCTGCCGCTTTGGCCTGGTTTTGCATCGCCAGTGAAAAAGCAGTCGTACTGACGATACCGACGCTGGATACGACGAGGAATAGCGGCGGCAGGACAGCTGCAAGTCCAGCGCCGATGAGGATCATGGCCAAGAGCGAGATGCCGCCGAACACAGCGATCCCCAGTCCGATGATCAGCAGCTTTTTCTCACTGACGCGTCCGGCAAGCTTTCCGGTAATTTGTCCGGCGATAATGATCCCCAGGCCATTTATGGCAAAGAACAAGCTGAACATTTGCGGCGAAGCCCCGTAAATATTTTGAATCACAAAGGGCGAACCGGAAATGTAAGCAAACATCGCCGCCGACACGAGACCCGAGGACAGCGCGTAGCCCATGAAGTTCCGGTCGGTGAGCAGGCCGCGGAAGGTGGAGAGCGTCTGTGTCAAGCCGCCGGGTGCGCGGCGTTCTGCGGGCAGAGTCTCAGGCAGCTTCAGCAAGACCGCGACCAGCATCAGGACCCCGATTGCTCCAAGTACAATGAATACACCCCGCCAAGACGTTACCTCCAGGAGTTGGCCGCCAAAAATAGGGGCCAGAATCGGAGCAGCACCGTTGACGAGCATCAGCATCGAGGAGAATTTCGTCATTTCTGTCCCGGAGTACATGTCCCGAACCATCGCCCGTGCAATCACGATGCCGGCGGCTCCGGCAACCCCTTGAATGAACCGGAGCGCGACGAAGCCCCAAATCGAAGGCATAAGGGCACACAGCAAAGAGGTGACAATGTAGACGATCAGACCGATCAAAAGCGGCTTGCGCCTGCCCTGTACATCGCTGAGCGGTCCTGCCAAAAGCTGTCCCGCAGAAAGGCCGAGCAGGCAGGATGTCAGGCTTAATTGGACCAAAGAAGTGCTCGTTTGCAATTCTTCGGCGATCTTTGGCAGCGACGGCAGGTACATATCGAGAGACAAAGGTCCAAAAGCGGTTAAAGAACCGAGCACAAGAACCATCATCAAACGGCTGGTGCCAATCGCTTTTTCGGTTGTACGGTTGTACGAAATCATTGGATCACTCACAAGTATCATTCAAACCTTTCTGTGCAAATTTCCGTCGATGAACGCTTCGACGACTGTACATCCTCCAAATCTTTATGCATTTGCTGCAGCAAGCGGCGGAACAGCTCCTTTTCTTCCGGGGTAAAGTGTGCGAAGCACTTTTCTTCGATCTCTTGCAACGCTTCTTTTACCGCTTTCTCTGCTTGGCGTCCTTTTTCGGTGAGAAAGACCCTGGACACTCGCTGATCGTGGGGGTCATTTCTGCGCTCCACCAGTCCTGTCTTGACCATCCGGTTGACCATGACGGTCATCGTGGCTGGCTTGATGTTTAGCTTGCGGGCAAGCTCCTGCTGAATCTGGCCGTCCTCTTCCGCCAGACGGATGAGCAGCGGCGGCTGACCGGGGTAAACATCGTAGGCTTGAATCAAGAGGTCGACATTGTGACGGTACAGCTTCATCACATGGCTCATCAGATGGGTTAGGGCAGTGGAGTAGTCAAAAGCCATGAAGATCCCCCTTCGTTTAGCCGACTAATGAAAATGAGTGTAAAGCTTTGCCTCTTTTTTGTCAATGGATGAACAAGCTGCTTGCTGGGGGAAAAAAGAGGACAAAACGGCACTCCAGAAGCATTGACAAAAGCTGAGAAAGTACGTAAAATAATCCAAACTATTCCGATAAGAGAACTACATGTCGACTAGACCACTAGAGACAGGAATACCTTTCAGGGGGATTCTGTCTCTTTTTTTTAGTGGGGCCCGCGAGAAGGCAAAGAACAGCAGTCAGCCTGGAATACGAGGAGAGAGACAGATGAATATCGAAAATCTGGAAGCTTTTGTTTACGTCGTCCACTTTAACAGCTTTAACAAAGCAGCAGATGCCTTGTTCTTGTCGCAGCCATCCATCACGGCCCGGATTCAATCGCTTGAGCGTGAACTGGACACCAAGCTGTTTCACCGGGAAGGCAGGAAATTCACCCTGACGGAAAAAGGGAGGCAGTTTCTTCCGTATGCGCAGCAGATACTGCAATCGTATAAAAAAGGAAAACAGCAGCTTCAGACAACTGGCGCGGGAATAAAGGAAATACGCCTCGGCTGCACAGCATCGGTATCCCATTACTTGATCCCGGAAATCTTGCCGGTCTTGAGAAAAAAATACCCCGAGCTTCAGATCAAGCTGGTGACAGGACCATCCGAAGCGATTTTGCAAAAGGTGACGGAAAACGAAATCGACCTGGGACTGGTGCGAAACATCACACATCCGCGGATTGATTCGGTCATGTTTTATGAAGACCCGATTCGTCTCTTTGTGTATCCAGGCCATCCGTTATGGGAGCAGGATAATGTCACGATAGAAGAAGCAGGGAATTACTCTTTGGTCTTTTTTGAATGCGGCTCGCTTGACTGGATCAAGCTTCACCGACTGTTTGAGTCCTTGTCCCGACTACCGTCCATCGATCTGTACATAGACAATGTAGAGGCCGCGAAAAAATGCATATGCAAAGGACTGGGGATCGGTTTTTTGCCCGAATCATGCGCGAGAAGGGAAGTACGGGAAAAGCAGCTTTGCCCGATTGCGATACCAGCTCTTACCTCGTTAACCTTGCGAACGAATGTGATCGCACGCAAAGGGGAGGGCGGCGAAATCTGGAACACATTTTTGTCTCTGAGGAAAGAAATCGACTGGAAAAGCAGCTTCCATGAATCACGATTGAACTTCTCTATTCATGAATAGAAAAAGCTGATTACCCAGCCGATTGACTGTGCGAGGAGGCGGTGGTACATTTTTTTACAACAAATCCCGATTAAACAAATCGGAATAATAAAAGTTATCGTTCAGCTTGCCCGCGAGGAGGGAGCGACCATGAGCATTCGGTTAAGTATTTTGGATCAAAGCCAGATTGGCAAGGGGGAGTCGGCGGAAGAAGCGTTTCTTCATACCATCACCTTGGCCCAAACAGCGGAGGAGCTCGGCTACCATCGGTTTTGGGTGTCGGAGCACCACAATTCTGATGACGTCGTCGGCTCTTCGCCCGAAGTGTTGCTTGCATATTTGGCAGCCAAGACAAAGCGTATCCGGCTCGGTTCCGGAGGAGTGATGCTTCAGCATTACAGTCCCTATAAAGTCGCTGAAAATTTCAACGTGCTGGCAGCGTTGGCCCCGGGGCGCATCGATTTGGGCATTGGCCGTGCGCCGGGCGGACTCCCTTTATCCACGAGGGCCCTGCAGCAAGAGGGCGGAACATCAAAGCCGCTGGAGGAAAAGCTCAAGGAGCTGGATGCCTATCTGCATAACCGGATTGAAGAGACGCATCCGCTGTTTGGCTTGCGTGCGACGCCGATCCCGCAAACCCCGGCTCCCATCTATTTGCTCGGAACAAGCACCTCCAGTGCCGAATTGGCCGCACAAGCTGGCTTGCCTTACGTCTTTGCCCAGTTTATCAACGGGGATGAGGCCGTGATACGCGCTGCCTTTATCCGTTACCGAGAACGGTTTTCCGCAAAATCTCCTGCCGAGGCTGCCAAAAGAGAAGCCATTCTGGCGCTGTCGGTGATCGTAGCGGCGACTGATCGGGAAGCCAGGGAATGGGCTTCGGAATACAAGAATGTCAAGATCCATCTCGAAGGCGGGAGAACGTTGACTGTGAACAGCATAGAGGCAGCCGAAGCTTTCGGCGTACAATCCGGGGAAAAGTACAGGATCGAGGTAAAGGAGGCAAATATCATTGCCGGTTCACAAAATACCGTTCGCAATAAGCTGCTGGAGCTTCAGCGCGTCTATCAGGTCGACGAACTGATCATCACCGTGCCGCTCAAGGATTTCCACAGGCGCCTCGACTCGTATGTGCAAGTAAAGGAAGCATTCGCGGACGAGTCGATACCAAGCCGGTAGGGGACTCCGCCTTTGTCCACAAATCAAATGGAGGGAATGTTATGAAAAAAACAGCGTTGTTATCTTTGTTGATCGGCACCTTCCTGGTTGCATCCGGTTGCTCTCCCGGCCCGGTAACCCAAGGGGCAGGGGGAAGTCTGGCGAGCGCGGCTTCCGGCGTCAAAACGGTTGTGGTGGGTACGGGCACTTCATTTCCGAACATCTGCTTTATTGATGAAAATGGCAAGCTGACCGGCTATGATGTCGAGCTGATCAGAGAGATCGACAGGCGGCTTCCAGACTACGAATTTGAATTGAAAACCTTTGAGTTCAAAAACCTCCTGCTCAGCCTGGAGACAAGCAAGATCGATCTGATCGCCCATCAGATGGAAGTAAATGAAGAAAGAAAGGCCAAGTTCTTGTTCAACGATGAGGCTTACAATATTTTTCCCAACAAGGTTGTCGTTCGCCAGGACAACAACGAGGTACGCTCCATCGAGGATTTGAAGGGGAAAAAGCTGATCGTGACTGCGACGAGCAATGCCGCGGTGCTCGCTGAGAAGTGGAACAAAGAGCATGGCAATCCGATCAACATCGTCTACACCGGCACGGGCGAGGATGCCAATGCCCAGATCAAATCGGGGCGGGTCGACGCAACCATCAGCACCCAGTTTGCCATCGATTTTCTCAATAAATCGGTGGATGCGCAGTTGAAAACGGTCGGGGAGCCGCTTTCGAATTCGAAAGTCTATTACATTTTGCGAAAAGACGCGACGGAGCTGAAGCAGCGAATCGATGAAGCCTTGCGGGAAATCAAGGCAGACGGAACGCTGGCGAAATTAAGCACAGAATGGCTGGGCGGTGACTACACCGTTGAGCAGTAATGGAGTCTTTTCGTCGCGAGGGAGGCAAACGCCATGGGCAAAGCATTTGACCCGGCATTAATCTTTGAGTTTCTCCCCAAGCTGCTGGCGTATTTGCCGGTGACGCTGTTCATCCTCGTCGCAGCACTTTTCTTTGGCTTATGGCTGGCTCTTTTGATCGCGCTGCCCCGGTTGTACAACGTGCCGGTACTCAGCCAGCTCGCAGCGATTTACGTTTCCTTTATCCGGGGAACGCCGGTATTGATCCAGTTGTTTCTCGTCTTTTACGGGCTCCCGGCGTTTTTGCAACTGTTTCATCTGGACGTTTCGCGGGCAAACCCTTTGTTTTTCGTCATTGCGACGTATTCCTTGAGCAGTGCTGCCTTTTTCTCGGAGACGATCCGCGCTGCAGTCAACAGTGTGGACCGTGGACAAATAGAAGCGGCGTACGCTGCAGGCTTGACGGGTAGGCAGGCGTTCGTACGAATCGTTTTGCCGCAAGCGGGGATGATCGCTTTTCCCAACTTTGCCAATTCCGTCATCGGGTTTCTCAAGGACACATCGCTTGCTTTCAGCATCGGCGTGATGGATATGATGGGGCGGGGGCAGACACTGATCTCGGCAACGGCGCATGCGCTCGAAGTGTATATCGGGCTGGCGATCATTTATTATCTCGTCGTAATCGTACTGGAAAAAGGCTTTGCCGGCGCAGAGCGGAGGCTGCAGAGGCATGAGAGAAAGTGGGCAAGCGCCTGACATCATTTTGCGGAAAGGGCGTATCAGATGACAATTGACATTCCGTTTATCATTACGTGCTTCTTCGAAATTGTAACGGCTCTGCCGCTCACGCTCGTCATCACGGTCATTCCGCTGATCATCGGGTTCGGGATTGGCGTGGTCACGGCACTGATGCGTATCTACAAGGTGCGGTTTCTCCACCGGATCGCCGATTTTTACGTTTCCTTTCTGCGAGGAACGCCTGTTGTGCTGCATGTGCTGATCATTTACTTTGCCCTGCCGCTTTTGATCGCCAAGCTTTCCGATCAATTCGGATGGGGTATTGACACCGCTTCGATTCCGATTCTGGTTTTTGTGCTGACGGCCTTTTCGTTGACGGCAGGTGCCTACATGTCGGAGATTATCCGCTCCGGTATTTTGTCGGTCAACCAAGGCCAGGTCGAAGCGGCTTACGCCGTCGGGATGAGCACCCGCCAAGCGCTGTGGAGGATTGTTTTGCCGCAAGCGATCGGGATCATTTTGCCGAATTTGTGCAATCTGTTCATCGGATTTTTGCACACTTCCACATTCGCTTTCACCGTCTCGCAGATGGAACTGCTCGGAAAGGCGAATGTCGTCGCCTCCGTCAATCTGAAGTTCCTGGAGGCTTTCATCGCGGCCGCGTTGATCTACTGGGGGATGACCATTATCGCTGAGAGGATCACCGCTTTTCTGGAAAAGCGTGTTACAGCGTACAACCGGGGAGGTATCGCATGATTCAACTGCAAAATATCCGCAAGTCATACGGAAGCCATGAGGTGCTGAAAGGCATCGACCTGACGGTAAACAAAGGGGATGTTGTAGTCATCCTCGGGCCAAGCGGTTCGGGAAAAACAACACTGTTGCGCTGCGTCAATTTTTTGGAGCGGCCGTCAGACGGTCAGGTGACGATCAGCGGCTTCACCGTCGATTGCAAGCAGCCGGGCAAACAGAACGTTTTGAAGCTCCGCAGAAAAACGGCGATGGTGTTTCAGCATTACAACCTGTTCAAGCACAAGACTGCTTTGGAAAATGTGATGGAAGGCCTCGTCGTCGCACAAAAGCTACCGAAAGAAGAAGCAAAGCAAAAAAGCCTCGACGTCCTGGAAAAAGTGGGGTTGTCTGACAAGATTCATCACTATCCCAGCCAGCTCTCCGGCGGACAGCAGCAGCGTGTCGGGATCGCTCGTGCACTGGCTTTGAGTCCGGAGGTGATCTTGTTTGACGAGCCGACGTCCGCTCTGGACCCGGAGCTGGTGGGCGAGGTTCTGGCGGTTATCAAAAAGATCGCGCGGGAAGGCGTGACGATGATCGTAGTCACCCATGAGATGGGATTTGCCAGAGAAGTGGCCAACCATATCGTGTTCATGGACGGCGGGGTGATCGTTGAGGAAGGCCCACCGGATGAGATTTTTTCAAATCCGAAAGAAGAGCGGACCAAACAGTTCGTGAGGCGGATTACCCCGGAGTGGAGCTACGTGATCTGAATCGTTTGGGAGGTGTTTTGCATGAGCGACCAGTTTCGTCTGGCGACAGTAAAGGACGCGGAGAAGCTTCTGGAGCTGATCAAAAGAGCGTATCAAACCATCCGGGAGCTGGAAATCGAGTTTACCGCTGTCCACGCAGATATGGAGATGATCCTCGAAAACCTGTCCGAGCATACATGCTTTGTTCTGGAGAGGGAGGGCAGGCTGCTCGCGACAATCTCTTTGCGTTCCTTGGTAGAGGTGACGGAATATCCCTTTTTGTACTGGTTTGCGGTAGACCCTGACTGCAAAAACCAGGGCATCGGCTCAAGGCTGCTCAGGTATGTGGAAGAAACGGTTGTCCGCGATACGCTGCATGCCCCTTGCGCAACGCTGGCGACATCCAGAAAGCACCCATGGCTGTTGTCGATGTACGAAAGAAACGGATATACCCCGTTTTATGAGCGGGATTTGGGTCATGATGACAAGCTTGTGTTTTTGCAAAAACGGCTCATTCACAGCCCGACTGCCGCAAGCGAAACGCACAATGAGGAGGTGTCCATTTGACGATTACAGCCGAAGATCTGCTCAGAGAAGCAGCGGAATACCATAGCAAGCTCGTCGAGATCAGGCGAGAGCTCCACAGCTATCCGGAGCTGTCCTGGGAGGAGCACCGGACGACGAGGAAAATTCGCGACACGCTCACAGAGGCCGGGATCAGCATATTGCCGCTGGCGATTCCGGTAGGCGTATTGGCAGAGATTACAGGAGCTGCGCCGGGACCCACCGTAGCGCTTCGGGCAGATATTGATGCCTTGCCGATTCAGGAGGAGAGCGGGCTGCCCTACGCTTCTTTGGTCAAGGGAAGGATGCACGCGTGCGGCCACGACTTCCACACCTCTGTGATTTTGGGAGCTGCTCTTTTACTGCAAAAACACGCGGCCAAGCTGCCTGGACGCGTTCGCTTGCTGTTTCAGCCGGCAGAGGAAAAGGGCACAGGGGCCAAAGCAATGATCGAAGCAGGAGCATTGGAAGGCGTGAGCGCCATTTTCGGGATGCACAATAAACCGGACTTGCCGGTCGGGACCATTGGACTTCTAAGCGGACCGCTGATGGCGAGTGTGGACGGCTTCAACATCACGGTTTCCGGAAAAGCGGGCCATGCCGCGGTGCCGGATGCGGCCATTGACCCGATCGTGGCCGCAAGCGCGATCGTCGGGGGATTGCAAACGGCTGTAAGCCGGAGCATCAGCCCTTTTGAAAGCGCGGTTGTCAGCGTCTGCCAATTTCACGCCGGCACGTCGTGGAATGTCATACCCGATACAGCAGCTTTGGACGGTACTGTTCGCACGTTTCATCCGCAGGTGCGGCAGAAAATACCGGAGCTGCTTGAGCGGATCGCGACCGGAATTGCAGCAGGCTTCGGAGCCCGGGCCGAACTGGAATGGTTCGCGGGTACACCGTCAGTAGACAATCACCCGGCGGCGACAGAAGTGTTTCACAGTGCAGCGGAGGCACTGCGCCTGAACGTCGTGGAGGCAAAGCCTTCGGCAGGCGGTGAAGATTTTGCCCATTATCAACAAGTCGTGCCAGGCAGCTTCGCTTGGATTGGGACCAGCGGGAGCGAAGAGTGGCATCATCCGAAATTTACTGTAAATGAAGACGCCTTGTCGCCGGGTGCCGCTCTGTTTGCACTGGCTGCCATCCATGCGCTGGAGCGGTGGGAGACGGACAACGAGCTGCAATTGGAACGGTACGCTTGACTGATCGAAAGGGGAGGAAATAGACAATGACGCAAAAAAGACAGTTGAAGCTAGGCACGATGCTGCATGGACCGGGCGGGCACGTAGCTGCATGGAGACATCCGGATGCCGTCGCGGATGCCAGCGTAAACCTTGCCTTTTACAAAAGACTGGTGAGAAAAGCGGAGGAAGGAAAGTTCGATCTTGTCTTCGTGGCGGATGGGCTATACATTACGGAAAAATCCCACCCCAATTTTTTAAACCGGTTCGAGCCGATCACCCTGCTCGCAGCATTGGCTGGTTTCAGCACTCATATCGGGCTGGTCGGGACACTCTCGACGTCTTACAGCGAACCCTTTACCGTGGCAAGACAGTTCGCCTCCATCGACCTGATCAGCAACGGTCGCGCAGGGTGGAACGCGGTCACCTCTCCATTGGAAGGCTCCGCTCTGAACTACAGCAAGCCTGCACATCCGTCGCATGAGCTGCGTTACCGCATTGCCCATGAGTTTCTCCAGGTAACCAAAGGACTGTGGGATTCGTGGGAAGATGACGCTTTTGTCCGCGACAAACAAACGGGTGTCTTTTTCCATCCGGAAAAGATGCATCGGCTGAATCACAAAGGAGAATTTTTCTCTGTCCAGGGACCGCTCAATATCGGCAGGTCCAGGCAGGGACAGCCGGTCATCTTTCAAGCGGGCTCCTCCGAAGCAGGCAAAGAGCTGGCAGCAAAAGAAGCCGATGCCGTTTTTACCAATCACGACAACATCGAGGCAGCCAAGCGCTTCTACCAGGACGTAAAGGCAAGAGCCGCCCGCTATGGCAGGGCTCCTGAAGAGATTCTCATTTTTCCGGGGATTGCCCCGATTATCGGGCACACACAGGAGGAAGCCGAGCGCAAGTACGAGCAGATTGCGGGACTGGTGCATATTGACGATGCGCTCAATTATCTGGGCAGATTCTTTGACCACTTTGATTTTTCCCAGTTTCCGCTCGACGAACCGCTTCCCGATCTGGGCGAATTGGGCAGCGAAGGCTTCAAAAGCACGACGGATTGGATCAAGCGGATAGCCAGGGAGGAAAAGCTGACGCTACGCCAGTTGGCCCTTCGCGTGACCACCCCCCGAAAAGGCTTCATCGGTACGCCCGAGCAGGTAGCCGATGAGATTCAGGAGTGGTTCGAGGCAGGAGCGGCGGACGGCTTCATGATCGGCAGCGCGGTCGTGCCGGTCGGTCTTGATGACTTTGTGGAGCTCGTCGTGCCGATCCTGCAGCAGCGCGGCTTGTTCCGCACAGAGTACGAGCATGATACATTGCGGGGAAATCTGGGGATTCCCGTACCTCCTAACCGCTATCGTTCGGGACAAAGCACTGCTTCTGAAAAAAGCAGAGCACCAGAGCTGGAGGCGAGCAAACAGTAGATAGAAAACTGGTCAACCCGTATTGTCCGAACGGCCTTTCACCACCGAATCCAGACAGACAAGGAGACAAGGAGCGAAAAGACAAATCACGTATGTAACGGTTATCCATGCCTTTCATAAGGAGGTAGCAATGTGAGCCATACAAAAATCGATATACGGCATTACCTAGCAATATACGAGCAGCTAAAGCAAGCGATTGAAGGATTGACCGAGGACGAGCTGAGGTGGAAGGAGGCGCCTGAAAAATGGAGCGTTACTGAAGTGCTGTCCCACCTGGCTGACCACAATCTCGTCGTGTCCTTTCGAATCAGGGAAATTCTCTCCGGATCAACAGCGCGGCTGCCCGGCTTTTCGCAAGATGCGTGGGTAAGCAATACGAAGGCGAATGAAGGATCAGTTGCGGAGATTCTGCGTGTATACCAAGCGTTGCTTTCCTATAATAGTGAGCTGTTTGGCAGACTTTCTGAGGATGATTGGCAGAAGAGCGGGGTTCAGGTAAACGGGAAGACTGTAAGACTGGCCGATGTTGTTCAGGCATTTATTGCCCATGTGCAATTGCATCTGGCGCAGATTGATCGGATCAAGCAAGCCTTGGCAGAGGACAAATGAACGGTAGAGAACACAAACGAAATGGAGCGATAATACAGGATGATGACAGGAGCCGGGGCAGGAAAGCTTCCCGGTTCTTTTTTCTTGCGGAGCTCTGTATCGTTTAGAACAGAATGAGCCAACTTACAAAATGTATGAAATGTTCGTCCCACTTTTATTTACTATATAACATGCGCGGGAATGGTCGCTGAAGTATGATAGTCTTCTAGAAAGTGATAATTTTTGAATATTCAAAAGGGTGTGATAATAGGATGATCTGGGATTTTCAATTCAATTTGCCGACACGTATCGAATTTGGGAATGGGAAAATCAAGGAATTGGGAAGATGCATTCGAGAATTGGGAGGCACGAAGGCGTTAGTCGTTACCGATCAAGGGATTGTCAAATCCGGTATTTTGAAAACGGTTACAGAAATGTTGGAAGCAAATGCGGTTGCATACGCCGTTTTTGATCAGGTCAAGCCGAATCCGCGCGATGTGGATTGCATGGAAGCCTATCGAATCGCCCGGGAGGGTGGCGTGGACGTCCTGATCGGACTGGGCGGAGGCAGTTCCATGGACACAGCCAAAGCGGTCGGGACACTGCTTACACACGGGGGACAGATCAGCGATTGGTACGGGCTGAATGTGCTTCAAGAGCCGATCACTCCACTGCTCTGCATCCCTACAACCGCCGGTACCGGCAGTGAAGTTACATTCTTCTCGGTCATTACGGACACGGAAACAAAGCTGAAAATGAATATTTTGGACACGCGGCTGGCACCCAGGATTGCACTGTTGGACCCAGAGCTTACAGTCACACTTCCTTCGCATGTGACGGCATCGACGGGTATGGATGCCTTGACGCATGCGATTGAAGCCTATACGTGCAACATTTCCGAGCCGATCACGGATGCGCTGGCCCTGTATGCGATCGATCAGATCGTCCGGTATCTCCCGATCGCAGTGGCTGACGGAACCAATCTGGAGGCGCGCAAACAAATGCTGGCAGCAAGCTTGATCGCCGGGATCGCTTTCGGCAACTCCGATGTCGGCGGCGTCCACTGCATGGCGGAGGCTCTCGGCGGATTGTATGACACGCCACATGGAGTGGCCAACTCGATGCTCCTGCCGTTCGTATTTGAATACAACATCCCTGCAGATCCCGAGAAGCATGCCGTCGTGGCTGAACGCCTCGGAGCGGTGAGAGGAGATCGATCGGCAGAGGAGACGGCGCGAGAGGGTGTCCGGCTGTTGAAGAAGCTTGCTGAGACCGTGCACATTCCGAAAATGAAGGACCTGGGAAATGTGAATCCGGACGACTTTTTGTATCTGGCAGAAGCGGCGACGCAGAATGTGTCGGCTCCGAGCAACCCGCGTCCAGCGACGAAGGAAGATTACTTGCGCCTTTTCCGTATGGCTTACGAGGGATAGTATTTGCACAAAAATCGGATGAGAAGGATGATTGCCTATGAGTGAATTAAAATTGAATCGCACGCTCGGCTTCTGGGCCGCTTATTCCGCTTCGGTAGGACTTGTCGTTTCCGGGACTGCGATGGTGGCGCTCGGAAATGGCTACGGCGTGAGCGGCCCTGCGTACAGCATAGTCGCCTTTGGAGCGCTGATCGTGATTTTATGCGTGGCATTGTCCTACTCGGAAATGGCGGCAATGATCCCCGGAGCGGGAATGGTCGGGGAGTACACGCTCCCCGCACTGGGCAAGCTCCCCGCCTTGTTTGCCGTACTGGCAGGATATATCGTGCTTGTCGGCACCGATGGAGGAACAAACATGATCGTGGGCGGACAATCTCTGGAGGCGCTGACGGGGATACCTTGGTATGTGTGCGTCTCTGTGATATTGATCTTTCTCGTTCTGGTCAATCTGATGGGGGTCGCCGTGTTCGGGAAAGTACAGTCCATACTGGCCATCGGCATGATGACGCTTCTAGGCGTACTGGGGCTGTGGGGACTTACTGGCATCGGCACGATGGAGCCCTTGGCCGTGCAGCCGCCCTTCTCGCCGTTGAGCTGGCAGGAGCAGGCAGGGACGCTGGGACTTGCCATCTGGCTTTTCATCGGGATGGAATTTGTTGCGCCGCTGGCTGAAGAGGTAAAAAATCCAGGAAGAACGATTCCGATCGCCATGCTGTTCGGATGCTTCACCATCTGGCTGGTCGACCTGTTCTTTGGTCTTGGCGTCACCAAGTACATCGCGCTGGATGTGCTCGCACAATCCACGATTCCGCATGTAGCCGGTGCCGAGGCCATGCTGGGCAAGCCCGGTCTTGTCATTATGAGTATCGTCTCGATCCTGGCAGCCGTGACCACCTGTGACACCTATCTCGTGGCGGTACCCCGCATGCTGTACGGCTTGTCCAAGGAAGGCTTGCTGCCCAAGGTATTCGCCTGGCTTCATCCGAAAACACGCACGCCCTGGTACGGCATCTTTTTCGTCGTCGGTCTGATTCTGATCGTCCTTGTTTATGCGTTCGTCAATAATGCCAACATTGATTTTGTCACGATGATGATTGCTGTGGCATGCGGCACCTGGCTGATGTCGTACATGATCACACAGATTGACGTCATCGTCTTGCGGATCAAGTATCCTGATGCTGTACGGCCTTTTAAAACGCCGCTTTACCCGATTCCGCAGATCGTCGGCATCATCGCCTGCATGTACATGATCTACACGCAGTATCAGGACCCGCGCGTCCTCACGATTTCACTTTACGTCATCGCTGCGATCATCTTGTTTGGGATCATCTACCTGAAGGCAACGGGTCAAAAACTGTTTGAACCGGTTCCACTGGAAAAGGTATACGACGGGATTCGCAAAAGAAGCGAGCTGGATACAGCGATTGGCGGCCATGAAAGTGACGCAAAACTTTCATCGTAAAAGGAGCTGAACACCTGGATGGGGCTGTATACAGTCATCGACCACCGCGCATTCAAAACCCTACACCTGATTGCTGGCGAGTTTCAATCTTACGCGCCGATCGGGAATGTCAGCAACGGCCGCATACAACTGGATGGTTCCAGAATCGGAGTGGAGGAGCTGAGCGCTTCCTACAAGATCATCAACAAGTGGATGGGGAGAGTCTATATTTACACATGGATGTGGACACTGCACGACAAGGGACCTGAAGAAGATTTGGTTATAAAATGCGAATTTTCTGGTAAAATGAAAACGGGCAGGCAAGTCCGCTTTTTCTCGAAATCACATGCCCCTCTCGTTGAATGGCTCAATCAGGACAAGCGCATCAAGGAGCTCTGTAATTCGATCGACTATGAGCTGCTCGAGCTTCGTTACAGCAGCCGGGAACAGCGATGGAGGGTCGAGATGCGTCCCAATTACGGCGACTTCATCTGGATTCTGCTCCCCCCTGTGAAATATGCCCGCAAGCCAAAACCTCAAGAAATTCAAGATACGATGAGCTTGATCAAACGTCTGGCAAAGCTGATCAAAAAGGAAGAAAGAGGTGTGTAAACAGATGGCTGCAAATTCGTTTTTGACTGATCCGCGAACCGTTCAGAAGATGTACATCGACGGACAATGGGTATTGGGTTCAGACAATCAGACGAGAGAAGTCATCAACCCGGCCAACGGGGAGGTGATCGGTCTCGTCACCGAAGGGACAAGAGACGATGCGAGAAAGGCGGTACAGGCAGCGCGGCGGGCTTTTGACAAGGACGGGTGGCAAGAGAGCAAGGCGCGTGACAGGGCGGCGCTTCTGCATAAGATCGCCGATCTGCTGGAACAGCGCGTGGAAGAGTTCGCCTCACTGGATACGCTGAACAATGGCAAGCCGCTCCGCGAGTCCCGCTATGACGTGAGCGACGCGGTCAATCAATTCCGCTACTACGCCGGACTTTGCACGAAGCCTCACGGGATCACCTACGATGTTCCGGACGAGATGCAGTCGATGGTCGTCCGCGAGCCGATCGGTGTTGTCGGGCAGATTATTCCATGGAACTACCCGCTGGTCATGGCAACGCAAAAAATCGCACCCGCGATTGCCGCCGGCTGCGCCATCGTGATCAAGCCTGCGGAACAAACGCCGCTTTCCTTGATCCGGCTGTTCGAAATCATCGATCAAGTCGGTTTTCCGCCGGGCGTGATCAATCTCGTGCTCGGAGCAGGGGAAACGGTCGGTGCGGAGCTGGCGGAAAATCCGCTCGTGGACAAGGTTGCATTCACCGGCGGAACGGATACGGGCATCAAAATCATGAAGGCGGCTGCGGATACGATCAAAAAAGTGGGGCTGGAGCTTGGCGGGAAATCCCCCAATATCGTGTTTGCCGACGCGGATTTTGAAACGGCTGTAGACTATGCGCTCTACGCGATCTTTGCCAATCAGGGCGAGGTATGCTCCGCGGGCTCGCGGCTGCTGCTGGAGGCAAGCATCTACGACCGCTTTGTCGAGGAATTGGTTGCCCGGGCCAAGACGATCAAAGTGGGGCCGGGAACGGACGAAGAGACGGAGATGGGGCCACTCATCACCGAAGAGCATATGAATCGCGTTCTCTCCTATATCGAGACGGGAATAAAGGAAGGGGCCACTCTGCTTTGCGGGGGCCGTCGACTGATGGAAAACGGGTTGGACCGGGGATTCTTTGTCGAACCGACGATCTTCACCAATACGACTCCTGACATGAGGATCGTGCAAGAGGAGATTTTCGGCCCCGTATTGGTCATCCAGACCTTTACTGCCGAGGAAGAGGCGATCGAGCTGGCAAACGGCACTCGGTACGGACTGGCCGGGGCAGTGTTCACCTCGGATGTTGCCAAAGCGCACCGGGTCATTCGCAAGCTGCGGGCCGGGATTACCTGGATCAACACGTACCATCCCACCTACAACGAAGCGCCGTGGGGCGGATACAAACAGAGCGGGATCGGGCGCGAGCTGGGTACGTACGGCTTTGAAGAGTATTTGGAGATCAAGCAAATCAATGTCAATTTGCAAGTAGAACCGAGCGGGTGGTTCCAGAAAAGATAAGCAGCAATACGAGCAAATCGGCCCTGGCGACAAGGCCGATTTTTTTTCTAAGCTAGTACGGCTTTTCCTTTAATACAAATTGTCTTCTAGTAAGCTAGTACGGCTTCTCCTGATAGAAGAAGTTTGGCGTATGCCACGTATTGTCGTACAGCTTGTGAAAAATATGGGTCGTTGCCGGAGAAACAGGGGGAATGAGCCATGTCCAATCTCCCGTAACCGCACGTCCGGACGACTGCTCCTGCTGTTCAAACAGCTTGAACTGTTGGGCAGCTGTATGATGGTCCACGATGCTCACGCCTGCTTCTTTATAGGAATGATGAACGGCAACATTCAACTCAAGCAGCGCCTTGTCTTTCCAAAAGGACGTGTTGGTCGAAGTGTCCAACTTCATGTAAGCAGCCACTGTCGGGAGGAGATTGAACCGATCCTCGTCCGCAAAATTGCGCGCCCCGATCTCGGTCTCCATATACCAGCCGTTGAAAGGGGCAGCGGAGTAGTGAATGCCGCCCACCTCGAGGCGCATCTCCGAGATGATCGGCACCGCATACCATTGCAGGGCCAGCTCCTCAAACCACGAATACTCGGGATGCTTGATCGGAACCTCCAAAATGAGCTGTTTTGGAATCTCGAACCATGCGGGAGTCCGATCCCCGATCTGGATGACCAGCGGCAGGATTTCATAAGGCTGCCGCTTTGCTTCCCAGCCTAATTCCAGACAAGCCTTTGTAAACGGAACGGAATGAGGGTCTCCGATCACGCCTTCAGCCGTCTCAAAGCCCGCATACCGGATGAGCTGGTGGTTCCATATTCGTATTTGCTGCTGCTTGTTGCTTGCGGGGCGGAATACAGTGATCGCAGGCCTGATTTTTCCGTTGTTGGTGGCATACTCGATATGGCGGTAGAGGGCATCGCGGATTTCTTCTTCCGTAGACGCGCTTCTGGCATCGAAGAGGTGGATCGTATTCCAAAACAATCTGCCGATGCAGCGATTGCTGTTCCGCCATGCCGCTTTTACACCGTAGTGAAGCTCTTCATATGTATGTTCATAAGAGCCGGTTTCTTGAATTTCTCTCGCAATCTCCTGTATACGTGCTTCCCTTTCTGTATCGGGTTTACCCAAGAACGAGTAGCATTCCTGGATAAACGTCCGGGCTTCTTCTGCTAATTGATGCGCGATGGTTCTCACCCCTTGTGCTTGAAAAAAAGTTTCGTGTACCGTCCAAGCGTTTTCAATCAAGCTTTAGGATAGCACGGGAATAAGCCGACCACAAATGAAGAGAGCATGAACGTTGTCCGAACTTTTTTTGACACTTTCGGTGATAAAGAAAGCAGACTCTCAGCCTGATATCAAGCGAAGAGTCTGCTTTTCACTTTATAGACTTGCCTTCTTACAAACGAAAACGGGTGACTTGCTCCCACTGGTTTTCCTTTTCCAGTATTTCCTTTTGCTTCGGTCCCATAAGGTCGAAGTGGGGGAAAGGGGGACGGTCGTGGATATAAACAGGGTTCAGGCCGTTGGCTACACACCAATCTGTCAACCGCTGCCTGTCCGAACAACCGACCTTGGTCACCGTCCTGATGCCAGGAAAACGGGGATCATGCCAATAATGCGTGATAAAGGCAATCTCGCCCCGGGAAACCGACTGTTTCCACTCGTTCAATTCTTCCCTGGAAATCCCAAATGCCATGCAGCGTCATCCTTTTAGTTTTGCATTACAAAATCGCGGTCCACTTTTTCGTTCTCGTGGAAAACACGCAGTATTTCGTAGCGTGTGTTGCGCTGCGCCGGAATATTCCCGGTCTCGCGGATCAGGCGAAGGATCAGATCGATATTTACCTTATGCGTCGTACCTGCGGCGGACACGACGTTTTCCTCGATCATTGTGCTGCCAAAATCGTTGACGCCGTAGGACAGGGCCAGCTTGCCGATTTCTGGTCCCATCGTGACCCAGGAGGCTTGAAGGTTGTCGATATTATCCAGCATGATCCGGTTGATTGCGACCATTTTCAAGTACTCTTCCGGTTTGGATTTTTCCCGCTGGAGATTGGTGTTCTCCGGCTGGAACGGCCAGACGATGAATGCGGTAAAGCCTTTCGAAGAATATCCGTTGGCTTTGCATTCGTCCTGGGCATCACGTACGCGCAGCATATGTAACGCGCGCTCTTCCATCGATTCGCCGAAGCCGTAGACCATCGTCGCGGTCGTATTCATGCCGATCTTGTGGGCGGCTTTCATGACATCCATCCAGTCTGTCCAGGAGCCTTTGAGCCGGCTGATTTTCTTGCGCGTGCGGTCATCGAGGATCTCGCCGCCGCCGCCCGGCAGGGAATCGAGTCCTGCTTCATGGAGCTGGCGAAGCACTTCTTCCAGAGACAGGCCGGAAAGCTGTTTCATTTTTTGAATTTCCGCTGGCGAGAAGGAGTGCATGATGATTTGCGGGAAGCGTTGTTTGATTTTGCGCAGCAGGTCCAAATAATATTGGAACGGAAGATCAGGGTTGACGCCACCCTGCATCAAAATTTCATCTCCGCCCACGTCTACGGTCTCCTGAATTTTTTGCAGGATCGTCTCATCCGAAAGCACGTAGCCTTCTTTGGAGCCCGGAGGCCGGTAAAAGGCGCAAAAACGGCAGTATACGTCACAAACGTTGGTGTAGTTGATGTTTCGTCCAATGTTGAACGTAACGATCGGGTCAGGATGCCGCCGTTTCTTCAGTTCGTTGGCGACATGTCCCATTTTTTCGATTTCGTCTGATTCCAAAAGTGTGATACATTCCTCAAGCCCAATGCGATCGCCACGCAGCGCTTTGTCCAGAACGCGGTCCACTGTCTGCATTTCGCAGGCCTCCTTTAATTCCTTTCAGATTTGAATCCTTCCGAATTTCTTAAATCGACTTATCCTACCATACAACTTGAAATTCGTCATCCCGTATTTGATGGCCGGATGTCAAGGTGCTGCAGTCACTTCCTCAAACTCCATTATAACGCCTCCGCCTTTTAATCGAGACTGAAAAATTGTAGATATGGAGACAACGGGAAAAGAAATGGAGCCAAGACGCTTTCATCGTCACTTGGAAATAAGTCTCTTGGGCATACTTGATGTATGAGGAGGGTGAAGATGGAAGCTGCCAAACCGAAAGTCATTCACAAACGCAGGCGCGCAAAGGATTTACTGATACGCGCTTTTTTCATCTGCTTGGGCGCAATTCTCGTTTCCGTAGCCTTGGAAATTTTTTTAGTGCCAAATAACATCATTGATGGCGGAATTACGGGCATTTCGATTATGCTTTCTCACCTGACCGGCATCAAGCTCGGGATTTTCCTGTTTCTGCTCAATCTTCCCTTCTTGTTTATCGGGTACAAACAGATCGGGAAGACCTTTGCCATCTCCACCTTGATCGGCGTACTGGTCATGTCGGTTGGGACGGCCTTTCTCATACCGGTCCCTGTACTGACCCACGATCTGCTGCTGTCTGCTGTATTTGGCGGGATTATCCTGGGAATCGGGATCGGGATGGTCATACGTGCAGGCGGCTCCCTGGATGGGACCGAAATCGTTGCCATTTTGATTACGAAGCAGTCTCCGTTTTCTGTCGGAGAGATCGTCATGGTCTTCAACATCTTTATTCTGGGGAGCGCCGGCTTTATCTTCGGGTGGGATAAAGCGATGTATTCGCTGATCGCCTACTACATTGCCTTCAAAATGATTGACATTACCATTGAAGGCCTGGATCAATCCCGGTCCGTCTGGATTATCAGCGAGGAGTACACTGAGATCGGAGATGCATTGACAGCGCGGTTAGGGCGGGGAGTTACCTACCTGGAAGGCGAGGGCGGGTATTCGGGCGAGTACAAGAAGGTCATTTTTTGCGTCATCACCAGGCTGGAGGAAGCAAAACTCAAGTCCATCGTGGAAGAAATCGATTCCTCCGCGTTTCTCGCGATCGGAAACATTCACGATGTCAGGGGAGGGCGGTTCAAGAAAAAGAACATCCACTGATACCGCACACAGTCCGACATGCTGACACCGGTTCCAAATGACTGGATACATCTGGTTGACACCAATCCTCGGCTCCGATATATTGGTTTCATGAAAACGATAAAACCATTGGACCGACCCGTGCTGCGAGATCAAATTTACGAACATCTGAAAAAAGCCATCATTACATTGGAGCTGGAGCCTGGGCAGCGAATCAAGGACAGCGATTTGGCGGCGACATTTGGCGTGAGCCGGACACCTGTGCGTGAAGCCTTGAAAAGGCTGGAAGACGAGGGACTCGTCGAATCGTCGCCAGGATCGCTGACCCGAATCACTCCGATCGATATGAAGGAGGCGAAGCACGCTTTTACAGTCGTGGCTACCTTGCACGCTCTGGCTGCACGCCTGGCGGTGCCTTTGTTGACAGACAACGAGTTTGCTGCGATGGAAAGGGAAAACCGCAAGCTCCAGCAGGCTCTCGATGTACAGGATATGACCCGAGCGGTTGAGGCGGATGACGCTTTTCATCAAATCGTCCTGGACGCTTCCGGAAACCGGGAAATCGAACTGGCGCTGGAGCGGATCATTCCCAAAATCAGACGGCTGGAATTTGCCAAGTTTGGTTCTCTGGAAGGGCTGACCTCGGTAGAACAGCACGCCGCGATCATCCAAGCGTGTAAATCGCGAGAAGTGAGTGCAGCCGCCCATTTAATGGAGGAAAATTGGCTGAGCTTAGGAAGAATACTTACGCGTGAATCGTAAGGGCTCCCGACAGATGACGGTCGGGAGCTTTTTTCTTTTTATTTCCAGTTATTTCTGAAAAAACATTGAACATAAAACTGATATCCGATATATTGGTTTTATACATAGAGAGAAGCCTATACTGTGAAAATCAAAACGATCGTTTCTCGATCAGGGAAAAGAGGGATTGTGGATGGCTGCCAACCAGACTCCTGCACAAGCTTTTGAAGTCCATGACGCAAGCGTGCTGAAATGGGCCCGCGATGTATTGGATCGCTGTTCTTCACCGCGGGTGATGCAGACGGAAGTGATACAAGCGGTGGAAAGAAATGCTGTCTGGAGAGGGGAGGAATGTCTGAATTTGCTTGCGCCCGAAGCGCCGACCAGCCCGACTGTCCGCAGGCTCTTGGCATCAGAGGTGGGGACCCGTGCAGCGGAAGGACATATCGGCCCGACGGAACGTTGGTTCGCCGGTACGAAGTACATCGACGAGATCGAGGCACTATGCGTGGAGCTCTTGAAAGAGGTCTTCCAGTGCAAGTACGCGGACCATCGGCTTGTAGCCAGCATGCTCGGAAACATGACGGTATACGCGGCTTTGACGAAGCCCGGCGATCCTGTCATGACGATTGCACAGCCGTTCGGCGGGCACTCAAGCAATCGGATCGATGGTCCGGCAGGTATTCGCGGTCTGCACATTCACGATGTTCCGATGGACCCGGTTGAGCTGGAAGTCGATTTGGAGGCGTTTGCCCAGGCAGCCAGACAAGTACAGCCGCGCCTCGTTGCATTAGGTGCCTCGATGACGCTGTTCCCGTTTCCGATCCGGGAAATGGCGGACATCGTCTCGGAATGGGGCGGCAAAATCTTTTTTGATGGCGCTCATCAGCTCGGCTTGATCGCCGGAGGGCAATTCCAGAACCCGCTGAAAGAAGGCGCGTGCGTCCTGACAGGCTCTGCCGGAAAAACCTTTAGCGGACCGCAAAGCGGCATTATCGTCTGGGATGATCCCGAGCTCACAAAGCCAATCACAGATGCTGTCTTTCCGGCACTGGCTGCCACGCATCAGGTCAATCGCGTCGCGGCACTGGCTGCCGCAGCAGCCGAGTTTTTGGCTTTTGGCAAGGAATACATGGCTCAAATCGTGAGCAACGCGCAGGCACTGGGAAAAGCATTGAGCGAGCGGGGCATCACGGTCCTCGGAGCACATAAAGGATTCACGCGAACCCATCAGATCATCCTTGATGTCCGCGCTTTTGGCGGCGGTCTTGAGGTCGCGCAGGAATTGGCCAAAGCCAATATCATCACCAACAAAAATTTGATTCCCTGCGACAAATCGACGGATTGGGATCATCCAAGCGGCTTGCGGATCGGGACGACCGAGGTGACCCGATTGGGCATGAAGGAGGCGGAAATGGAGTCGATCGCCGAACTGATTGTGACTGTACTGGAAAAAAGAGAGCCGCTCGAGGTTACGCGCAAGCGGGTTGTCGAGATGCGTTCCGCCTATCAGAAGATCCACTACTGCTTTGATGGACAGTAGACAGCGCTAAGGAAAATGCAGTCTGGACCGAATGGAAAATAGGAAGCCTTCTGGCTGTTGCCGGAAGGCTTCTTTTTGGTGCGCCCAGCATGGGCGATAGCTATAGGGTGAAAGTCCCGAACGGGGGTTGGCTGTACCAACCGTTAGCTCAAGGCAAGGGTGTCGACCGCGAGGTCGAATCTGAAGGAAGCCGGCGGCAAAATCCCGACCTGAGGTACACGAACCCAATTTGAGGCTGTTGTATCCGGGCGAGTCTGCCAAACAAGACAAAGCCCCATACAGCCAAGGGATACAGTAGTAAACTTGGGCAGGTACATGGGATGAAAGTTATCGTTCTTACCTGGGGAGGTCTGCATGAAACGCCTTCAACTGTTGGTAACCGTCTCCGTAAGGAGACGCTGAACATGCAGAAGTCAGCAGAGGCCATAGTACCCGAGTAGAGGACGCTTGAATGGGGAAGGGCCGAACATCAAGTCAGCATGCGATCCATGTCTTTTGATACGGTACGTCGAAGCAGAATTCTGTCAAGGAACTACTTTTGAAGAGCAGGGGTGAAGCCCCGAGGGTACAAAAGAGGGCTGAGTATCGTACAGCAAGCACGGAGTCCGCATGTGCGAAGGAAGGAACATCATTATGGATTTGCTGGAAAAAGTCTTATCACGGGAAAACTTACGGATGGCACTCCAACGAGTGGAGGAAAACAAAGGTGTCGGTGGAGTCGATGGTGTTTCAACCGAACAACTACGCGATTATCTACGTGAACACTGGCAAGCCATCCGCGAGAAGATGGAAAGGGGAACCTATAGACCTTCACCTGTTCGCAGAGTCGAAATCCCGAAACCTGACGGTGGTGTAAGGTTATTAGGCATTCCCACCGTGGTAGACCGCTTTATTCAGCAGGCCATCCTCCAAGTGTTAACGCCGATCTTCGACCCCACCTTCTCGGAATCTAGCTATGGGTTCCGTCCAAAACGTAGCGCTCACATGGCAGTAAGGAAAGCGCAAGCGTATATCTCCGAAGGATATCGTTTCGTGGTGGACATCGATCTAGAGAAATTCTTTGATCGCGTAAATCATGATATTCTAATGAGCCGTGTGGCTCGAAAAGTTCAGGACAAGAGAATTTTAAGACTGATTCGTTCCTACTTGAATGCGGGGATCATGATAAATGGCGTCTGTACAACATCAAGTGAAGGAACACCGCAAGGTGGGCCGTTAAGCCCACTTTTGGCAAATATCCTACTTGATGATTTGGACAAGGAACTCGAAAAGAGAGGCCACCGTTTCTGCCGCTACGCAGACGATTGTAATATCTACGTGAAAACAAAACGGGCAGGGGAACGAGTAAAGAAGAGTATTCAAAACCACTTGGAGAAGGTACTAAGGCTAAAAGTAAATGAGGAGAAAAGCGCGATAGACCGACCATGGAAACGAAAATTCTTGGGCTTTAGTTTTACCTTTGCAAAACAGACAAGGATTCGCATCCACCCCAAATCCCTCCTCAAGCTAAAAGAGAAAATCCGCACGATCACGAATCCGGTGTGGAGCATCTCGATGGAGAAGCGGATTGAAAGAATAAATCAGTACCTCATGGGCTGGATTGGATATTTCGCCCTTGCAGACGCGAAGGGCATTCTACAATCCATTGAGGAATGGACAAGGCGCAGGCTCCGTCTTTGTTTGTGGATGCAGTGGAAACGCGTGAGAACCAGATATCGAGAACTTCGTTCTCTTGGCATATCTCACGTAAAAGCCATTGAAATTGCAAATACCCGCAAGGGTGCATGGCGTACCACAAAATCTCCGCATATACACAAAGCCCTCGGCATTGCCTACTGGCAACAACAAGGGCTGAAAAGCTTAGTGCAACGATATTCTCAAATTCGTCAAGCTTGGTGAACCGCCGTATACCGAACGGTACGTACGGTGGTGTGAGAGGACGGGGGTTAGTCGCCCCCTCCTACTCGATTTTTGCTATATGCGAGCAGGTTCCACAAACCGACAAAAATCACAAGGAAACGAAGGTATAATCAGAACAAGGCCGCCTGCGGTTTACCATTCTCGTGATCAGAAGGAGGAGAGGACGAAATGAGTATCGGCTACGATCCTTTTTTTCTGGGAGAAAAACACGAGGTTCCCTTGCCGTTGTTAATCGGCAAAACGGCACAGGATGCACTGCATAATGGAAAAGTGTACGATTTTACGCATTTTTCGATTGTTATGAATCAGAGACGCAAATGCGCCATTTATTCAGCAGCCTGCGTGGATGAAAGCAGGATGGTGCAGATTCCGAGGGATAACAAGTCTTGGCACTTTGATCCGCGGATCGGCGAGGAGAATCAGGCGGGCCACGAATATTACGCCCAAAATGATTTTGACAAAGGGCATCTGACCCGAAGAAAAGACGTGTGCTGGGGGGATCGGCGCGAGGCGGAAAAAGCCAATTACGATTCATTTTGCTATGCCAATATCGCCCTGCAGTACCACCACTTCAATACCGGAATATGGAATTGCCTGGAGGATTGGGTGCTGGACGGTTTGGAAAACGAAAAGAAAATGCTTGTCTTCACAGGACCGATTTGCAAGGAGGAAGATGAAGAGTACTGCGGCGTCCACGGCGAGCCGGGATGTCAGATCAAAATTCCTTTCGGTTTTTGGAAGTGCGTATTTTTTACCGTCAGGCAAAAGCTGACGAGCCTGTCATTTGTCATCAGGCAAAGGCCGGATCGTTTGCATGATTCCTGTGAGTACGAGCGCTTGGAGACGTACCAGGTACCGCTCGCTGTCATTACAAAAGAGACGGAGCTGTTGTTCATGCACAGCTTGTACGAGGCAAATCCGCTCTATTTTTGGAAGCGACTCTCTCCCGCGGCGGGGCCCATCAATATTCCGGAGCAGCACCGGATTCAACAGCCGTCAGACATTGTCTTTGGCCGAGAACCGGAATGAAAAAAGCCAGGTTCCGCTGTCGCTGGCGACAAGTAGCTGGTTTAACGTGGGTTTGCGTAATATCCCTGCATGAATACATTATTTTTTGGAGGAACAACATGGAAGTTTTTCAGGATTTTTTAGCCCGCATAGACAACCCGCAACATCGGGCCCGAACAGAAGCGGTTTTGGCTTGGGTAGCTGCAACATTTCCAAATTTAACGCCAGCAATGAAGTGGAATCAGCCTATGTTTACCGATCACGGCACATTTATTAATATCTTGGATAAGGCAGGCTGTTCAACCTTTTGGCGGGAATAGGATAAACAGGGTAATCTAATGTCGCTCAACTAACGGAGAACAAAAGTAAAATAGCCCAACATAATAAAACAGATCACGTAATGGCATCTATGTTCCATCAAGTGATCTGTTTTTGCACGTATGCGGCAGTATCTGTTGTCGGGCTCCCAAATGCCGCTACGATACCATCTGCTTTTCAGATGGCGGGAGCTTTGCTGGTACTACGTCCTCCTTGTATTAGGTTCAGCCGGAGAAACAAGCTTGACGGAAAGCGTTATCCAGTTTGGGGCGGGAGAGGGTGGGTGTGTACTATCACTTCTCCGCAACTCTCTTTCTGACTTCCTCGAAAAACCGGCGCCATGCTTCCGGAAGCTCTGCCTGTTCGCGTTTGTGTCCGGAACGGTCGGCAGGAACCTCTGCCCGCTCCTGCTCTTGACCAGACTGAAGCATGCCATTTTGGTCCTTGCCGACTGAAGGCGATCCGCCCGTATTCGCAGAAAGCGAAATACCCGGCTCGATCTCAGTCGAGAGCTGTTTTCCAGATGCATTGTCCATGGGTCACCTATCCTTTCAGATCAAGCCACTCGCTGCGGAGCAGAAACAGCTCCCGAAGCTCCTGCGTGGACAGCTCGGTTATCCAGTTTTCGCCGTTGCCGACAATCTTCTCGCTGAGGCTCAGCTTTCTTTCCATCATTTCGTCGATCTTCTCCTCGATCGTCCCGAGAGAGATAAATTTATAGACCTGCACATTGCGCTGCTGACCGATCCGGTACGCCCGGTCCGTCGCCTGTTTTTCGACGGCGGGATTCCACCATCGGTCGATGTGAAAGACGTGGTTGGCTTCCGTCAAGTTCAGGCCGGTTCCGCCTGCCCGCAGGGAAAGGATGAAGATCGAAGCACGCTCCGAGTCAGGCAAGGCGGTATCTTGAAAGCGAGAGATCATCCAGTCCCGCTGTTCCTTTGGGGTAGAGCCGTTTAAAAACAGGACGGGGCCATAGCCTTCTCTTTCGAGGACGCGCTGCAGCAGCTTGCCCATCTCGATGTACTGGGTAAAGATGAGGCTGCGTTCGCCTTTCTGCCGAATGTCGCTGATCAGCTCAAGCAAGCGCTCGATTTTCGGAGAGCGCGTCTTCTCATCCGGCGCGCCGAGTCCATTGTCGATCAGTCCGGGGTGATCGCAAAGCTGCTTTAACCGGGTAAGCGTTGTCAGAATCAGCCCGCGCCGCTGCATCGGCGAAGCCTGGTCCAGCCGGTCAAACATCGACTGGATCGTTGTCTCGTACAGCGCACCTTGCTCAGCGGTCAGTGTGACGTACTCTTTTCCTTCATTTAATGCAGGCAGGTCCAGTTGGATATGCGGGTCCGTTTTTACGCGCCGCAGCAAAAACGGCTGGATGAGCCGCTGTACCTGCTGAACCAATGTCTGATCTTGATCACGCTCGATAGGATGGACAAAACGCTGCGAAAAATCGCGCAAACTACCCAGGTAGCCTGGATTCAAAAAATCGAAAATCGACCAAAGCTCCGTCAAACGGTTTTCGATCGGTGTACCGGTCAAAGCGATGCGATGTCCGGCACGCAAGCTGCGGATGGATGTCGCCTGTTTGGTCTGGGCGTTCTTGATGTGCTGCGCTTCGTCCAGACAAATGGTGCTCCAGGCAAGAGAAGCGAGCTCCTGTTCATCCAGATGGGAAAGGGAATAGGAGGTGATCACCAGGTCAGCTTCCTGTGCCGCCTGGATAAATGCCTCATTTTTATGCCGAGCCGTACCGTAGTGCACGTAAACAGAAAGAGACGGGGCGAACCTTTGGAGCTCTTTCTGCCAGTTGCCGATCACTGAGGTCGGGCAGATCAGCAGGGAAGGGCTTTGCCGTGATTCGGTTTCCTTCAGAAAGAGCAGATAGGTAATGAACTGGATTGTCTTCCCCAGACCCATATCGTCCGCGAGACAGGCTCCCAGCCCAAACTGCCGCAAAAAGAGCAGCCACGAACTGCCCTCCCTTTGATAGTTGCGCAGCTCTCCCTGAAAACCGGGTGGCTGCTCGATCAGCGGTATGCGCTTTGTATCCTGGAGCTTCGCCATGAACTGAAAGAGATGCCGGTTCAGCTCAACCTCGACGGGAAGGGCAGATGGCCGGTCCCATTCCTCCCATGACGGGTCGGATGGCTCCTCTGTGCCGGCCAGATAGAGCTTCATGACCTCGCGCAGCGTGAGCCCATTCTTTCCTGTCGTTCCCTTCAATGTCTCCTGCATTTGCGCAAACAGCGCGGGAGTCAATTGCACCCACTGTCCCTGGACCTTCAGCAAACGCTGTTTCTGGTCCAGCAATCGGCGAAATTCCGCTTCGCTCAGCTCGAGCGGACCGAGCGCAAGCTTCCATTCAAAATCCATGACTTGATTGATGCCAAAAAAGGACGGGCTTCTTCCCGAGGAATGCGCCGACACTTTTATTTTCACCCGAGGTTTGGTCCGCTTGACCTGCTCCCACCAAACGGGCAGGAAGACGTGGATTCCTGCTTGCACCAGCTGCAAACTGTGTTCCGTCAGAAACGTCCAGGCCTGCTCATTGGATAATCGGGCAGAAAGAGGGGTGTCATTTGCTCCTTTGTCCATCCATGGGAGAATTTCCTTGCACTTCTCGATGTCGCGACTCAGACGGTGGCGATACTCTCGCCAATCGTCCGGCATGGCGGTCATCATGATGGCGTTACCAGTCGGGGCGGTCTCGTCTTGGTTTCCGAGCGTCAACGGGAATACCGCGAGTTGGCCCTCCAGGTCTTCCGACAATAGCTCGAAGACACGGTCGGGCAAATCCCGATCCTGCAAAAGAAGCTTGAGAGACCAGTCAGACTCGTCACCCTTCGGTTCGAGCAGCTGCAAGCAGGTGCGGAAAGGAGTATTGTCGGGGACAAGTCCAATCGTTTGCAGCCATTCCGATTCCCCCAGATGGGGCGACATGTCTTCTCCCAGCACATCGAGCGCAGGAAACTGTCTGAGCAGTCCGTTCCAGGCATTCCGTACCCCGCCCCTCTGGGAGAGAAGATCGTTTATAACGAGAGAAAGCAAGCGTTCTCCTGAGGCTGGCAGCGGTTCACGCGGATCAGCCAGCTTCCAGCCATAGCGGCCATTCTGCCAATCGGAAAAGCTCGGCAGGAAGTTGCCGGCTGCAAGGGCATCCATGATCGTCCCGGCGGCTGTCCGGTAACCGGCCAAGTCTTCACTCAGCGTAAAGGTAACGTGCTCAAGCCACCCCGGTGACACGAGAAACCGGAGAGCCTCCAGCGGCTCCAGCAGGATGACCTGATCTGTTTTTTCGATAAACGTTCCAAAAAAAGAGTGTTCATCCCAGGCGAACAGACAGGCTGCCGCCCGCTCCGGATGCACGGGATTGCCCATGCAGTCCTCAGCCTTGAGGAAAAAACGACCGTCCGGCAAGAGTCCTCCGGTGAGAAACATATGCAAAGTAACATTCATGAAATCAGATTCCCTCTCTTTAGCTCCTCTTGAAATGCCCGCAAACGGCTATACTTGGTTGCCAGCCCTTGTATGAAACGCTCCCAAACGTCAAGCTGATCGGCTTTCTGATAACTGGCCCGAACTTTTTTCAGCAGTTTCGCCGCTTCCCGATAACCCGAGCGATTTCGCGACCCGATCTGTTGATTGATCTCACGGATCAACAGCGGCAGGAGAAGAAGGGGCTTTTGGTCCTCAATGATCTTGGCTTGCTGCTGATTCATCTGTTCCAGAGCGCTTTGGTACGTCATGAGTACATCCAGATATTGCTTGTACTGCCGGTTTTCAAACAAGTAGGCGCAGTAGTCGGTCAGGCTTGCCGGCAAAAAACGCTTCAGCATCGCGCCGGAGTCGGCCGATCTGCCCAGCCGTTCCATCGCTTCCCGCCAGACGGCAGCAACCAGGCGGTATTCGGGTCCATCCGCTGTCCCGATCAAGGTTTCCAGCCTATCGACCCAGTACAAGAAGCGTTCCCATTCTTCATGCCGCGCAAAAGCTTTCATGTAAGGCAGATAGAAGGACAAAGCAAGCGACTGCGATCCATTCCATATCCGGAGAGCTGCTTCGTCTTCCCCTTTCATAACCAAAAAATGCGCTTGCAGGATCGAAAACCTTTCACGCTCGGCGTCGGTCAGGACGGGGTTCTTGATCAGGCGGTCCAGCTCATCCATTTCCTCTTGTATCCAAGCAGGGGTGTTCAATAGGTACCACCACAGGAGGCGATATGCTTGTATCCAGTAAATCGTGGCAGAATCGCAATGCTTCCATTCCTTGCTTTTCTCGTGTGTCTCTTCCAGGTGGGAGGAGAAATGCTTCCGCAAGCTCTCTGGATCCAGATAAAAGAGGGCAGCCTCCAGCTGCTCGACAAGCCTGTCAGCCGTTTGCGTCAAGTCGGAAGCCCAGTAGGAGGAGCGCACGTCTTTTACGAACGTTTGCAGCTTCAGCAAATGAAACAGGTTGGCGTGAACAGAAAATAGCTGTGCCAGCTCTTCCGGCCAGGAGCTTGTAACTCCCAGGACGTTTTCATAGCTGGAAAACAACTCCGAAGACGGGCGCGCTGTTTCCATGGCCAGCGGGAGATTCCGTGTCCATTTCTCCAGGAAGCTCCACCAATCGCTTACCTTGCTTTCTGGGCGCAGGGAAGCGCCTAGCGAAGCGGAGGGAGTCGGATTTGCCCCGGATTTTACGATTTTTTTATAGGCAGGAACAAGCATGGCGGGAGAAAACACAGTGCTCCGCGGCTTGTGCAGTACGTTCATAAAGGCTCGGGGATTTTCAAACACACTGTATGCTTGAAAAAAGGTAGCGGCGATGTGCTTGCAATAGCGGGCATACGAACAGGTACAGGTGCTGTTTGCAAAGGCATTCAGGTCAATTTCCACATGGTAAACCGCAGATCCCTGCACATCGCTGCGGAGATGTGCGCCATCTTCCGCCTGAACGTTAAACACCATGCCATCGGTAAAGTACTGATATCCTTGCTCCACGATGTGTTCCTCCATGTTAACGAGGATTTGTTCGCCCAGTTGCTTGACTTGTTCCCGCGTTAACTCTCTTTGCAACATGTAGTCGATGCCTCCGTGCCAAGTGTCATCCCTCCATTATACCGAAAACGGCCGCAGAAACAAAAACGGATCGTTTCACAAACCGTATGAGGCATCATCGAAACCATGCTGCGTGCCTTGACTATTTAGGAAAGTATAAGAAAATGGGAAGGAACGAAATCGAAAGAGGACGGTGCAGCGATATGCTGATGAATGAAAAAATCAAAGCCTCCGAAGTGGAGCTGACCGGACTTCAGGGAGAAAATCTGGGCATCGTTTCTACCAAAGAAGCATTGCGTATGGCCAAGGAGCTGAATGTCGATCTGATTTGTCTGTCACTGGCTACAAGTCCGCCGCCATGCAAGCTTGTCAGTCGGGATGAGTATCAACAACAGCGCGTCCAGGAAAAGAAAAAGGAGCGCAAAGCGGCGCAAGGCCATAAAACAAAGGAAATTCGTCTTAGTGCATATATTGAACAGCACGATTACGATACGAAAAAAAGGCAGGCGGAGCGAATCCTGCACTTCGGAGATGCCGTACAGCTATGTGTTCGTTTGGAGAAAAAAGAGACACAGCAGGCAAAAGAATTGATCGAGCAGCTTGTCAAAGAGTTGGGTCATTGCGGGAGACAGGAAAAGGGCATCCAGGTGAGCGGGAAGCAAGTGGTTGCCGTGCTTTTTCCTTGTTGAGAAATTGTATAGTTTGTTGTCGTATATTGTCAGTTAGCCTTGAACAGCGCACTTTTTCTTTACCATCCTTTCCCTTGCAACTTTTCTCGACAATCCATCGTCAAGTAATCACCTGCTCATGAAGCGTATAGACTATTTCTGACAGAATCGTATATGACCAAAATTTACGAAAAGTACGATTCGTGACCGCAAACATCATGCATCCCAAAAAAAATCAAAAATCAAAATGAGTAATGGGGGAGTTATTTTGCATCATTTCAAAGTTTTATCGACAAAAACAGTAAAAAAAGGACTGGCAGGCGCTGTTATGGCCGGGCTTTTGGCGGTGTCGAATACCGGTTTGGCCGCAACTGCTCTTCCATTGTCCGATATTGCATCGAATGCTTATAAAGGAGCGATCCTGAAGCTGAATTATGCCGGAGTCCTGAAAGGCTATACGGATGGCACATTCAAGCCCGAAAAAGAGGTTACTCGTGCAGAGTTTGCCAAAATTGCCGTGTTGGCAATGGGATACACCGACGAGCAAGCCAAGCTGATGCAAGGAAAAACAGCGTTTAAAGACCTGCCGGCGGATCACTGGGCAACAGGCTACATAAATCTTGCCGTTTCTCAGGGAATTATCAAAGGGTACCCGGACGGCACATTTAAACCGAACAATACCGTGAAAGTCGCAGAAGCTTTGACCGTTTATGTACAAGGCTTGAAAATCAGCGTACCGGCTTCGACTACCGGACAATGGTACTATCCCTATCTGCTCGAAGCCAACAAGGCGGGCATTTACGATTCAAAGGACGAACCGACTGCAGCAGCAAGACGTGATGTCGTAGCCAAGTTCACCGACTTCTTCATGGAGACGCCTGTTTACGCCAATGGCGCTTATTACGACAAGAACGGAAATGCAAAAGGCACGGTCCAGAAGCTTCCTGTCGTAAAAGGAACTGTCGATTCCTACGACAAATCTACAAAAAAACTGAAGCTGACCGGACAAAAAACAGAAGTGACGATCGCTGACAATGCGCAAGTATTCGGCAGCATCGTGGCAGGAGCCAAAGTCGAGTACATCGTGAAAAACGGAAAAATCGCTTTCCTGAACGTAGTGACTGCTGACACCAATATCGTCGAAGGCATCGTGAAAACAGGCCTGAACTTCTCCAGCGCGGTTGGGGACGAAAAACAATTCAAGGCGATCGTAAACGGGAAAGAGATCATCCTGGAAGTAGAAAGCGGCGTAACGGTTTCCCGCTCTCACATCGGCAAGAAATTCGTGGCCGTTATGGATGAGGACGGAAAGGTAGCCTCCATTACCATTTCGGATAACGCAACGAGCGGTCTCGTGAAAAAGACCTCGACCGTTAGCGGCACAAAAGCGAAGAAAGAGATTCAAGTCGGCGATCAAACGTATGAATTGACCGCAAATGCTGTCATCAAGGGGAAAACTCATCCGCTGGCCAAGGAAGCAACGGGATCGTTCGCTGACATTGCCAAAGGGGACCTCGTTGAGCTGACACTGGATGTTGACCGAAAAGCGTCTGCTGTCACCTACACGAAGCTGAGCACGACACAAACGATCAAGGTCGATGCGGATGACAACGTGATCAGCTTTGACGGGTATGAATACGAAGTTCTTCAAGATACGAAGCTCTATGTCGACGAGGACAAGGTATCGGAATTGGATGATCTGAAAAACAACAGCGTTGCCGTTCTCACCTTTGACCAGGACGGAAATTTGATCAAAGTGGAGCAGGGCGTAGGCGTCTCGGAAGGCAAGCTGGTAGACGATACGACAGCATATGAAGGTCAGACGAAACTGGCGACGATCAAGGTTGACGGCAAAACCTACGACATCTTGGCAAACGCGAAGCTGACTATCGACGGAAACTCGGTCTCCGCAACAACAATCAAGGCCGACCAGTTGAATGATTACCGGATCGTCAGCTGGAAATACAATCTGGGAACCAATGATATCGTCGAGCTGACTGCTGAGAAGCAGACGGTAGTGGGCTATGTAACCGAGAAATCGGGTAAAACCATTACGGTGAACGGCAAGGATTATGAGCTTCTTTCCGGAGTATCGATTGATGACAATGCAGACACCAACGACAAAGAGTATACACTCGTACTGAACAACGACGGCAAGGTAAAAGCGGTGACTGGTGCTGCCAAAACACTCAGCGGCGTAGTCGATTCTGTAGAAGTGGTGAATGAAAACGGCTCGACCAAATCGGCCGAGATCGAAGTAAACGGCAAGACATACAAGGTCCTGAACGCGGATACGGTAGATGATGTCGACCAATTTGAGTTGGTTACACTGACAATGAACCGTGAAGGCGAAGTGACGAAAGCCGTTGTACAAGGCACTCTGACCAAGGAAGAAGAAAAGTTCATTGGAATTGAAGCCCGTGTAAACGGAGATAAATACGTCTTCTTCAACAACGTCTCCACGAGCATCAAGCTGTCGAAGGACGCAAAAGTGAAATACTACGACGGTTCTGATATGGATGAGGACGAAGTGAAGTCTTCCGATAAAGTCGACTTGTGGACGAATGCGGACGGCCAGGTTTATCTGATCGTTGTAAACAAGCGATAACGGGTAGCCTTCCGTTCAGCAGGGAACAGAATATAGGGGAAATCAAAAAGATTCAGGATCGGGCTCATTTTTTGAGTCGATCCTGAATCTTTTTTACGTTGTACGACTGCCTCATGAAAGCAAGGGAAGCGTAAATGGTCTACGGTTTTTATAGCTGCTGTCTTGTGGTGAATCCTCAGAGCCTTGAGCTGATAACGATGACAGATAGAATCAGGCAGATTGCCGCCGGCAGGATGGTGACAATCGGCTGCTCTGCTCGAAACAGATGGGCGTGGATCGCCCCCGCCATAAGAACGACAAAGAGTACCCCGGAGCCAATGGCCAAATACCGGTTCCATATTCCGCCAATCAGCGCCAGCGCTCCCACGATCTCAAGAATGCCGACAACGGACATGAACCAGAGAGGATAGTGATAATGGCTCCAATGCTCGACTTGAAACGGAACGCGTGCGAGCTTGATGATACCCCCTGACAAAAGAAACAGCGACAATACGGCTTGCATGATAATCAGTCCCACCGGTTATTCCTCCATTATGTTATTCTTTGGCCTTTGACTCCCGGGGCAGCATGCCGTACATGAGAACATCGACGACCTGCTTCGCCAATCGTGCTGGCGTTTGTTTACCCGGCAACAGGTGTGTAACCGTCAATCGCTCAATCATCCCGAGCAGACATTCCGCGACCGTCGCCATCTCCACATCGGCCCGAAAGTAACCCGCTTCCTGCTCGGCACGCAAGTTTTCAAGCAGGAGAGAAGTCAGATCTTCTTTGATCTGTTCCGCTTGCGGAGCAAGGAAGAGCCCGATTCGAGTCATATGCGGATTGCGGACGAGGAAGCTGAAAACCATTTCCAGCGCCTGTACGATCCGCTGCAGCAAATGCTCCGGCTCGATCCCTGGTTCCAGACGGATGGACGCCGTAAGCTCGCCCAGACCAGACCGAAAGTCATGGATGATTTCATCGAAAATGGCTTCTTTGCTGGCGAAGTAGAGGTAAAAAGATGGCTGGGTCAATCCCGCCTGCTTTACGATCGTACTGATTTTTGTCTCGTGGAATCCCCGCAATGCAAATTCTTCCGCAGCAGCTTCCAGCAGCCGCTTCCGACTTTCCTTCCCTTTCCACCCCTTTTCACGAACCACAATAGCCAATCCTCCTCCACAAAAAGATACTCAAAAGTAATGTTACTTACGAGTAATGTAACAAAGGAATCAACTTCCAGTCAAGAAGATAGAGGGGAAAAAGAAAAAGCCCTTCCAGATTAAGAGACTGGAAGGACAAATGTTTCGCCTTGTTCCTCAATGACGATGCGGTCTTTTTCATCGCCAGCTGCCGCAAGCAGCCGTTGAATAGGTTCCTCAACAGGCTCCTGGGAGAGAACGAACGTATTCCAATGGATGGGAACGAGCCATTTGGCTCCGCTCTGTTTAAACATCTCCCAAGCTTGCTCCGGAGTACAGTGGGCAGCTTGATATGCATCGGGCTTATAGGCACCTATCGGCATAAAGGCAATGTCAATGCTTCCAAAAGCACGAGGAAGTTCCTCAAATGATGTGTAGGCCGTGTCTCCCGGATAGAGGATGCGTACCCCGTTTTTTTCAATGATGTAGCCGTTATAGCCATAATCTTTATTCCATGGAAAGCGGTTGCCCCAGTGCCGGACAGGGATAGCCGTAATCTTCACTCCGCTGGCAGTACGTACGGTTTCATGCGGAGCAATTTCTTCATACGAACCAAAAGGCATGCGGGCAATCAGTCTGCTGGTGTTTTTTGCAGTGATGACATGGATGGATGGACGAGCCAGCTCCCGCAAGCTGGGCAGATCGACGTGATCCATGTGAGCGTGAGAGATCAAAATAATGTCCACATCTCCGATTTCCGCAGAGCTCAGAGCGGGTGGCGTATAACGCTTCGGCCCAAAGTGAATCCCCGCGATGCGAAGCCCCAATTTTTCCCCAAGCACGGGATCAGTCAGAATTTTTGTGCCAAAAAGATTGATTAGAATGGTTGAGTGTCCCACCCAGGTAAACGTAACCTCTTCATCTCTCCAGGTTGCGGGCATCGGTTTATTCCGGATAGACCGGGATGGGGGTTTCGGAAGCCGGCCCATGTGGTACCAATAGCGGTACCCGATATAAGCCAGCAGGATGACGAAGAGCACAGCGAGCGCCCCGCCCAGCCACGATAACAATGTAGGTAGCATGCCAAAACTCCTTTTGCTTAGCATCGTAATCACTATAGCAACGACCCAACTTTGAAGTAAAGAGATCGATGTGCATTTTTTAGCCGCAGTATTTTCGTGATTGTGCCAGGCAGTGTAAATTCTTATAGATGATACATACCTCTTTCGAGTCTTGTTTATATTTGCTTTGAACTGATAACCGAACCTTTTCGGATGTCGGAACCAATATGTAGTGAAATAAGCACTAGGGGGCCGGCCGCCTATGACAGAAACAGAATTGCATGAGTGTATCCGCAGTACGAGAAGCGGCAACAAGGACGCTTTTCGCAAAATCTACGCACACAGCAAGGACTATGTGTACGGGACCGTTTCGCTGCTTGTCAACAACAAGCAGGATGCAGCTGATGTCGTCAGTGAGGTCTACGTAGAAGTGTTTAAATCGCTGTACCGGTACGACTTTGATAAACCGTTCCGATCCTGGATAACCGGTGTTGTTATCCGACAGGTACGCAACTGGAACCGGAAGCTATGGCGCAAATTTCGATTGTATGAACGAGGCAAGCTCATGGAGCTGCCTGAGCCGAGCCCAGATTCGGAATCACTTTTTCTGCGGCACAAAAATTGCAAATAATTTCCTCATTGAATCAAAAGAGGCCCATGCACTCAACTGGACTCAGCAAAAAGACGGGGCCGCTGTACTCTACACCATTACTTCAACATCCAAGAATGTTACCAAAGCGAATTTGTTGTCCATAGCAGATCAACTGAGATAACAAAGGCAAGAAAAGACGAAGCCGAACCGAAACAAGACGAAGCTGAAGCTGCTTCGTCTTGTTTCTTGTTTTGCAGAAAGTCGGACCGAGTCTTTCAAGTGCATATCCCCCTGATAGATTGCAAATAATTTACATACTACGATGGGGATATAGGTGTTGAAGATGAAGTTCATCAGGAAGTTTACTCAAAAGACAAGGACTAGCAGCAACCGAAACAGAGACGAGAACCATCAAGGTTCCGCCATAGATGACGGTCACCGCCCGTTAGACACAGACCTTGACATCAACATCAAAAGGTTTCGGGAAGAAACAGGAAACAGCCCTGATTTGAAAGTGCGTCAGTTTGAATTGGGGAGCAATCCGCAAATTCGGGTTGCGGCCATTTATAACGAGGGTCTGGTAGATCAGCCCCAGCTAAACGAATTTGTCATCCAGCCGCTGATGCTCTCCAAAGATAGGGGGCGCCTCTCCGAAGCATCCGGAGAGCAGGTCTTTCATTTTCTCCGAAATCACGCCTTGCCGGTCGGAGAAGTCGACACGGTTGAAAATTGGAATGAAGTCATGAACACCGTTATGGACGGGAACACAATTATTTTTATTGATCACTTCCCGGTGGCTATCGGCTGCAACACGTCTGGCGGAGAATGGAGAGGCATCGAAAAGCCTACGACCGAACTGTCGATCCGGGGACCGAAGGATAGTTTTAATGAATCCATATCGACGAATATTTCACTCATACGCAGACGGATAAAAAGCCCGAATCTCTGGTTGGAGATGTATCGGATCGGAGAAATCACCCATACCGATGTGGCTATTATGTACATGAACGGGATTGTAAGTGACCAAATTGTAGAAGAAGTACGACAGCGGCTGACCGGCATAAAAGTGGACGGGATTCTGCAGGCGGGGAATATTGAGCAGCTCATCGAGGATCAGACGATGACGCCGTTTCCCACTGTGTACAATACCGAACGTCCCGATCTGGTATCGCGCTACCTTCTGGATGGGAGGGTGGCCATCATCGTAGACGGGACCCCGTTTGTATTGTTGGTACCCGCATTGTTCACCCAGTTTTTCGTTGCATCGGACGACTACGCCCAACGCTATGACATCAGCAGCTTTATCCGCTTGCTCCGCTATGCAAGCTTCTTGATATCCCTGCTGTGGCCGTCCATCTATATCGCCGCTATCACCTTCCACCAGGAGATGATTCCGACTCCACTGCTGTTCAGCCTGGCCGCTACCCGCGAAGGTGTGCCGTTTCCGGCGCTGGTCGAAGCGCTGCTGATGGAGCTGAGCTTTGAGATATTGCGAGAGGCCGGCATCCGCATGCCGCGGGCGGTGGGCCAGGCGGTGTCCATCGTTGGCGCCCTCGTCCTGGGGCAGGCAGCGGTACAGGCAGGGATTGTCTCGCCCGCGATGGTCATTGTCGTCTCCATTACGGGAATCGCCAGCTTTTCCACGCCTGCGTACAATCTTGCTGTGTCGGCACGGCTCATCCGTTTTGTTCTGATGATCCTGGCGGCGACTTTTGGCTTTTACACATTGACACTGGCTATGATTGTTCTCGTTGCGCATTTGAGCAGTCTGCGCTCGTTTGGCATTCCGTATTTGAGCCCCTATGCCCCGTTTCAGATGGATGACCAAAAGGATGCGCTCGTCCGGCTGCCCCTCTGGATGCTTGCCACCCGCACGAAAGCGATAAACAAAAAGAACATCAAAAAGATGGAGCCAAGCGGACACTCGATGTTGAAAAAGCAGAATAACAGGCCGGAGGGGGAGCGCCATGAGGAGTAGAAGCCTGCTGATGATCTTGTGCATGGCCCTTCTGCTTTTGACAGGCTGCTGGAATAATCGGGAGCTTGGTACGCTGGCCATCGTTACCGCGATTGGATTGGACAAGGGAAAGAATCAGAATGAGCACGTCTTTTCTTTTCAAGTGGTCAACCCTTCCGCCGTGATTTCGGGAACGGTTGGGCAAGGGGACGAAAACATGGGGCCAGTCACCGTTTATACGGAAACGGGGGAAACCCTTTTTGAGGCCGCTCGAAAAGCCTCGCAAAAAGCACCGCGACGGCTTTTTTTCTCCCATGTTCGCTACATCATGATTGGCGAACAGCTAGCCCGCCAAGGCATCAACGGGGTGTTAGACTCTTTTGAGCGGTCCAATGAAATCCGTTTGACGGCCCGCTTGGTTATTGCCAAGGGCAGAACTGCCCAAGAAGTCCTGGCAATCGTCACACCGATGGAAAAGATTCCAGCAACAGCAGGGGTAGGCGCATTGGAATTTTCCGAAGAGCTGTGGGGAGAAAGCATCAAAATCGAGTTCGATGATGTAATCCGGGCTATTGGAAACCCAGGGAGAGAACCGATGATAAGCGCGGTCGAGCTCCTTGGAAATCCGCGAGCCGGCCAGCGTGTGGAAAATATCCAATTGACCAAGCCGGATGTTATCGAGAAGATCGGCGGGATCGGGGCATTTAGAACCGGGAAGCTGGTGGGTTGGCTGGAAGGAGAGCAAGCACGCGGTGTGAATTGGCTTCACGGCAGTTTAAAAAGCTCCGTTTTGATGGTCGATTGCGATGGAAAAAAGGATCAAGTCGGAATCGAGATTACCCGTTCCAAGACGGATATCCAAGGAAAGGTGGTTCAAGGAAAGCCGCAAATCACCGTAACGATAACGGAAGAAGCCAGCATTGCAGATGTCAAATGCGCCATTCATTTGTCCAGTCCAGCGGTCATTTACGAACTGGCAAACAAGCTGGAAGATAAAACGATGCTTCAGATCATGTCGGCCGTGAAAGCAGCCCAACAGTACAAAACAGATATTTTTGGATTTGGAGAAGTAATCCGCCGGGCAGACCCGAAGGCATGGGGGCATTTAAAGCTGGACTGGCCAGACCGCTTTTCCCAACTGCCAGTGGAGGTGAAGGTGAAAGCGTTTATCCGCCAGCCAGGGATGATCACTGAACCATATTTACTAAAGCGAGACAAGAAAATCAGGGATGAATGAAGCGGGGGTGGCCCATCCCACATGGAAAAAATCAGAATCAGTCCAAGACAATTGTTTTGCTTGATTGTATTATTTGAATTAGGGAGTTCACTGGTTATCCCCTTGGGAGCCGATGCGGGGCAAGATGCATGGCTCGCCATTTTGGCAGGGCTGATAGCCGGTTTGCTTATTTTTCAGGTATACTTGTATTTGTATCGGCAATATCCAGCCATTCCTTTGACAGGCTACATACGAAAAATCCTGGGAAATGTCCTTGGGTGGCCCATTTCCTTGTTGTACGTCGCCTTTTTCATTTATGGGTCGGCTCGAATTACACGTGACATCGGCGATTTGCTGTTTAACTCTGTATATGATGAGACCCCTTTGTTTCTGCTGCATTTTCTCATGCTCGCCGCCATTACGTACGTGCTGCACAAAGGGTTTGAGGTATTGGCCAGAACCGGGGAAGTGTTTTTCGGCATCGTGATGATATTGGTATGTGTCGGCATCCTGCTGGTGATATTTTCGGGGATCGTCCAGTTAACGCTTCTTCAGCCAGTTCTGGAGAACGGATGGGAACCCATCTTTCAGGCTGTCGTGTCGCAAACCTACACCTTTCCGTTCGGACAGATCATCTGCTTTGCCATGATTCTTCCCTATCTGGCAAAGCCGGGGCATGCCAGGCGGGCGGGGATGACGGGGTTGATTGTAAGCGGGCTCATTTTAAGCCTGATAACCGCTCTGGAGATTTCCGTTCTTGGCGCTGACCTCGTCCAGCGTTCAACCTTTCCCTTGCTGATCACTCTCAGCAAGGTGGATATTGCCAATTTCCTGCAAAGACTGGATGCGCTTGTCGTCTTTACCCTGATCATCGTCAATTTCTTTAAAATCTCCATCTTTTATTATTCGGCGGTCATCGGTGCTGCCGATCTGTTCAAGGTGGATAAGCTTCGCAGCCTGATCCTCCCGATCGGGGTAATCATCCTGTTCTCCTCCATGAATATTGCCGGCAGTCATGCCGAGCATTCTGTAGAAGGGGACTTTTATTTGAAATATACGCTTGAGTTATTCGTGACCGTCATTCCGCTGTTTTTGTTGGTTGGTTCCTTTATTCGCAGACTTCTCGGCAATCGCGGGGAAAGTGGCTTTTCCACTGAACAGCAGAGGTAAGGCGATTTATCGCTTCGTTTCTTTTGCATGCTTGAAGGTGTGCGCAAAGTGAAAGACAACCACGATCAATAGGAAAATGACGAGGATATATTCAGCGGGAGACATGATCCAGAACAGGTTTGCCAGATTTTGCAAGGATGCCGGAGCACCCAGGCCGATCAAAACATCCATTGCCATTGCAAATAGCAGAGACAGGATTGTCAGGAAAAGAAAGATCAACAAGCTTTTCATGGAGTCCACCTCTTGTGGAAGAGACATTACGCGTATTTTCTGCCAATCACCACGGATTATTCCCGCAAGCATGCAGGGAGACAGTCCGGGGCTCAGAGCAATTTAGCAAAGATAGAGGAGGGCTTCTCGTGAAATATCGCAGATTGGGAAAAACAGAGTTGAAGGTGTCAGTAGTCGGCATCGGGACATGGCAATTCGGCGGCGAATGGGGTATGGATTTCTCCCAGGAGGAAGCGGATCGAATCCTGCACAGAGCCAAGGAACTGGGCATCAATCTGATCGACACAGCGGAGTGCTACGGCGATCACTTGTCGGAGCGGTTGATCGGCGGCTTCCTGAAAAAGGATCGACGGGAAGACTGGGTGGTAGCGACCAAGTTCGGCCATCACTTCCACGACAAGTTTACACGGACGAACAACTACAGTGCAGACGATGTATTGAAACAGCTGGACGCGTCACTTCTGGCGCTGCAGACCGACTATATCGATCTGTATCAGTTCCACTCCGGTCCCGATGAAGCCTTTGACAATGACGAGCTATGGACGGTGCTGGACAAACAGGTGCAAGCAGGGAAGATTCGCCATCTCGGCCTCTCCATCGCCAAGAATGACAACATTCATCAGACAGGATCGGCCCCGAAGGTAAACGCCAAGACAATACAGGTCGTCTACAATCGGTTGGATCGTACCCCTGAGGAGCAGGTTTTCCCCGCGTGCATGGAGAATGACCTGGGTGTACTGGCTCGCGTCCCGCTGGCAAGCGGCTATCTGAGCGGCAAGTACAAGCCGGGTTCCGTCTTTGCCGAAAATGACGTACGCCATAATCACGACCAGGAGCGCGTTCGCTCTTTGCTGCAGCAGGCCGAAGAGATCAAGCAAAACGAAGTGCCTGCGGGTACGGACATGGCACAGTGGGCTTTGGCCTGGTGCTTGAAGCATCCTGCCGTCACTGCGGTGATTCCGGGATGCAAGAGTCCATCTCAGGTGGAAGCGAACGCCAAAGCGGCAGAGCTGGTGAACGAGGACCATCCACAAGCGTGGAAGGCGTGATTGGAAAACCAATGCCATTCCCGTTTGCAAGCAATAAAACAAAACTGTTTTTCAAGCGAGAGAAAAGTAGAAACAAGGTGGTGTTTTTTTGGGTACGGTAGATTTGTCTCTTTTGCCGTGGAATGTGTTCTGGGTGGGCATCGCGTATTTTAGTGTAACGGGAGTTCTTTTCTGCTTTGGCTTTCTTCATCTGTTTCAGAAGAAGACGAAAAGCGGAGTTCTTTTCATGGGCGGAGCCGCAATCAGCGCTTATTTCTTCTTGTCCTATTTATTTACGCATCACATATAGCAGCGCCTCATGCGATCAAACAATAAAGGTATGGCATGGCCAGGTTGCCGTATCAGCGGAGGGTGAAAAAATGGACAAATAACTGTAGATGATCAGATTCAAAAAATGGAGATGAGCTTTTTGACCGTACAAAAAATCATAGAAGATGTTGCGAAACATTTGCAAGGCGTACCTGGCGTAGTAGGAATCGTATTAGGCGGGTCCAGAGCTAGAGGGACTCATCGCCCCACTTCCGACATCGACATCGGCATTTATTATGACGAAGCCGGTGGTTTTGACGCAGCCGAGATCGGAAAAATCGCCACGAAGCTGGATGACGAGCACAGAGAAAACATCATCACACCTCTGGGCGCTTGGGGTCCGTGGGTAAACGGCGGAGGATGGCTGGTCGTTCAAGGGTACCATGTGGACTTTATCTTTCGCGATGTAAACAGGGTCTCGCAAGTAATCGATGATTGCCTGTCAGGTTCTGTCACCGCGAATTACCAAACCGGGCATCCACATGCTTATTTGAATGTGATGTATATGGGCGAGCTGTCGATCTGCCGGATTTTATGCGATCCGGCCAAGAGACTAGCCGCTTTGCAAGCGAAAACCAAGCCGTATCCAAAAGCGTTGCAGCAGGCAATGATCGGGTATTTCATGTTTGAAGCATCGTTCTCTCTGATGTTCGCTGATAAAAACGTTGACAAAGATGATGTGACCTACGTGGCTGGCTGCTGCTTTCGGGCGATTGCATGCTTGAACCAAGTATTATTTGCCAAGAATGAAGAATATTGCATCAATGAGAAAAAGGCTGCAATGATGATCGACCGTTTTTCTGTCAAGCCAAAGGACTACAAGGCCAGGATCGATCAGGTCATTACCTTGTTGTCTGTAGAGGAGGCAAGCACGAGAAGAGGGGTAGAGCAGCTTCGGGAGCTGGTAGCTGAAGTGGAGCAGCTATTAGGCAGCTAACAGTACCCGCTATTTGAGCAGAAAGCACCATGCGTATGGTAGTACTCGCCCAAGAATTTGGAGTGGTATTGGGTGCTAACACATTCTTCCGTTAAACGGTTCTGATTGGTTTTTATTAAAAAAATGGGCTACTTCTCAAATAGGGTGTCTATTTTGAGGTAGCCCATTCTTACATGTTAATGAAAAATTACCATTCAGGATCTACGGACATGATGACAGATGGAGCCTTAATTAATGTTTGCTCAATATCAGAGGATAAAGCAAAAAATCCCAAAAGCAGAACTGAACACAACAGCGTTAAGAACTTTTGCATAAAAAACTCCTCCTGTTTTATTAACTATGATTGCATATATCTGAGATTTTTTCTATGATCTCAGATGGAATACTTCTTTCGCTTTCCTCAATTGAATTCAGTACAAATCCGACACAATTCATTGCCTCTTTGTATTGACCAATTTGTTTGAAATGAGTTGCACTAACCAATGTGTGATTGATTCCTTCGTCAAACTTATCAATCGAGAAATTATAAAATCCCTTAAGTCTTAAATATTTTGCCATCTTTTCAATACGTCTTGGATTCTTGATGGGAACAGAAGGGAAGAAAGTAGCCTCGGAAGCAATTATTTCGTTTACTGTATTTGTGTCTCCGAGGCGCAAGCAATCCTCTATGAGATCGACTACAATAGATATTCGACGTTCCTTATCTACAGAATGGAGCAATTCTTTGTATAGACTGATTGATTTATCATACTGACCCTTCTTTGAATAGATCATTGCTTGTATATGGTCTTGTTTGAAATCAGCAAATTGACTGTTTTTGTATTCTTTCAGGTAAACCTCTGCCAAAGTTGTATCGTCTAAATGTTTATGGCAGACTAAAAATGTAGGTTATGGCAGTTAATTTATGCAGACCCGTAGGGGCTGCATAAATTAAAAAACCACTTGCCAACATCCCCTTATCAAAATACACTCCTGTTGGGCATTACAGACGACGGGAGGTATAAAGTTAGGAGATGTTAGCAGTGGCAGAAATTAATTATATCAGGCATGAGGCAAACAAAAAAGGGCGAGCTTATAGCAAGATTGCCAAACAAATGAATCGTGATTCAAGGACGGTTCAGAAGTATGCAGAAATGGATGATTTCAATCTACAAGAAAAGCCCAAGCAAATTCGAAAAGCTAGAGTCATGGAGCCCGTTAAACCTATTCTTGATCAATGGATCAAAGAGGACTTGAACAAGAAAAAGAAGTTCCGAAGAACAGCACAACGCTTGTTCACGCAATTAGTGGAGGAATACCAATTTACAGGATCATCTCGCTCTGTCAGACAATATGTTTCCCAACGTAAGCACCAGTTAGCGGAGACAAGTGATGCTGCGGCATTGCCATTGGAAACGAGACCTGGATCAGCTCAAGTTGATTTTGGAGAAGCACCATTCAAATATCAGGGAGAAAGTGTTACCTTGCCATTCCTCGTTCTCTCGTTTCCTTATAGCAACACGTTCTACTTTCAAGTTTTCCAGTCTCAGAATCGAGAATGCTTTCTGGAGGGATTAAAGCGTATCTTTCACTATATAGGTGGAGTTCCAAAGGTCATTCGATTTGATAATTTATCACCAGCGGTGAAAAAGATCATGCCAAATGGTCAGCGTGAACTGACGGAGGAATTTCAAAACTTCGTTTTTCATTATGACTTTGAATACGAGTTTTGCAATCCCGGTAGTGGCAATGAAAAAGGGCACGTAGAGGCGATGGTCAAGTACGTTCGCAACAACTTCCTGCTTCCTGAGTTGCAGATACACAATCTTGATCAGCTAAACGAAACCCTTTGGAAAAAAGCCGAGAAAGATCGGGAGAGACCTCATTATGTGAAAGAAACCATGCTTTCCGAACTATATTTGGCAGACAAGGAACACCTTCTTCAATTACCTGCCAAAGAGTTTGATTGTATCCGATATGAACGAGTAAAAGCGGATAAATACGGATATATCCGAGTCGAAAATAAACTCTACTCAACGTCTCCCCGTTTTGCCAAATGTATGGTTTTGGCAAAGATCTCATTTGACCGAGTCGATATTTTAACTGAAGAATATGAGCTGATCGTACAGCATCCCAGGCTGTATGGCAAAGAGCCAAAATCAGTGATTTGGCAGCCATATTTGATATTGATGGCAAAACGGCCAACTGCTATTAAATACACAAGTTTTTATGAACAATTGCCAATCGAATGGCAAGTCTATCTCTCGAATTGCACGGTCCCAGAGAAGCAAGAAGCTCTCCAGCTACTATCCGTCATTTTAAAAAACGATGATATGAAAATACCCACGCAAGCTTTGCAGCTTGCCTCTGAGAATGGTCACCCAGCCGTTGATTCTATTAAGCAGATCTATTATCAACTCATGAATGGCCGTGGACAAAGGGATACCATCCAACCGAAAGGTTTTGTTCCTGCCGTTCCAACAGCCACTAGAGGATTAGCCCATTACAATGAATTTTTTAAGGGAACGGGAGGTCATCACTAGTGGATGCATTGATAAAAGAATATTCAAAGCGTCTCAAGTTGAGTTGGGTTCGGCAACATTTCCATGAGGTTGAAGCTACTACAAATGAAGAGTACTTACTCAAAATACTAGAAAACGAGATACAACAACGAGAAGTACGGAAAATCAATCTGCTCTTTAAACAATCTTCCTTGCCAAGAATAACAGGAAAGCCATTTGAATGGGGTCATATTCAGATGGGACAAGGTCTCACGCAGGATCATATCCTTCATGGTGGATTTATAGAGGAGAAAGAAAATCTGATCTTTTATGGCGGTGTGGGAACGGGGAAAACGTACTTATCCACTCTGATTGGCTTAAATGCCATTCAGCAGCAAGGGAAAAAGATAAAGTTCTTTACTGTCGCTGGATTAGTCAATCGGCTGCTAGACGCTCACGAGACTGGCTCGTTGAGCCGATTCTTTAACCATATTGAGAAGCTAGATCTGTTAATACTCGACGAACTGGGGTATATTCCTCTGCATAAACAAGGTGCAGAACTGCTATTTCAGATTATCTCCATGTGCTACGAAAGAAAAAGTATTATTATCACGACCAATCTACAGTTTGGCCAATGGAATCATATATTTGGTGATCCAATTTTAACAGAGGCAGTTATTGATCGCTTGATTCATCACTCTCATTTGATCGTCTTCAATGGCGAAAGCCATCGATACAAAGAATCGCTATTACACGGTAAATAATTTAGGGGTTGGCAAGTGGTACATTTTTAATTGCCATTTGCTACATTTCTTACTTGCCAAAAACACGTCTAAATACAGGTAGGAGCCGATGACCGCAGTTAAAGCTTCGGCCTTCATATGATTATCTGATTCGTCTCTATCAAAGGCAATTTTGCAAAAGTTTATGCATTCGTCGTATCTCTGTAGTGCGTAGGCATGTATTCCCATACGATAATAGAATTGAACGTAGTCGTGCGGATCTAGATGCTCAGTATAATGTGTTAATTCTATTCCACGCTGGTAAGTTTCTTCAAGGCGAACAAAATCATCTCGCTCTAGTAAGTATCTATCTAGTAATGCTTTGGCAAGGTATCCATGACTCCTTGAATAATTAATGATGGTCTCTAAATACCTGTCGATCAGCTGTTTTTGTTCGGTAAATCCGATTATGGCAGAGAAAAAATCCTCTGGATGAACCAAGGGGGATTGTTAAAAAGAGCAAATCCAAAGAGAAGCTTAAAAACCTCATGCGAAAGATAGCCTGTGCGGCCGGCAGCTCTCTACAGGAGCTAAGCCGGCTTTTTGTTGCCCTTTCATTCCATATCTGCAGGCAAATCATCTTATTCGCCGCTAAACTATTTATTAATTTCTTGGACTGGCTTACAATAAGTTTTGCAAAAAAGTTAGTGCTGTTAAAATTTGCAATGCTGTTAGACAAGGAGATGATCTCTGCAAAGAAAGAACAGTTTCATCTAGGTAGATCAGTTCATTTTGTCCTTAATAAGAATGCGAGAACAACTCAAAAAGCCGCTGGTCAACACCTGCATCATGCGGTGTCGCCTCAGACAAAGGGTTAGAAAGGTACGATCATGAAATCAATCGCAACCAAGGCTGCAACCAAGCAGACGACTCCAAAAGACTTCAATCTCTTTGTATTGACCTGGCCCATCTTTTTGGAATTGTTTTTATTCATGCTCATGGGCAGTGCCGACACCTTCATGTTGAGCGAGGTCTCGGACAATGCCGTTTCGGCGGTTGGAGCGGCCAATCAATATATTTTTATCGCCATCTTGATCATGGAGGTTATCGGAAACGGAGCTTCCATCGTGATTGCCCAGTATATCGGCTCAAACAGACGGGAAGATGCGGCGAGAATTTCCGCCATTGCCGTCACATTGAACCTGATGATCGGCGTTGTGATCAGCACCTGTTTCATCCTGTTTGGAAAATCCCTGCTCCAGTCTGTCAATCTGCAGGGGGAGATTTTGCATTACGCGCAAACCTACATTACGATTGTCGGTGGCGGGCTTTTTCTGCAAGCAGTCATCAATACGCTGGCCAGCATTATACGGACGTATGGCTATACAAAAGAGTCGATGCTTGTATCCTTGGGGATGAATGTCATTCACGTCATCGGAAATTACCTGTTGATTTTTGGCCATCTCGGCTTTCCAGAGCTGGGAGTGGAAGGTGCAGCGATCTCAACCGTTGTAAGCCGGCTCATCTCCCTCTTTATCTTTTTCTGGCTGCTATACCGTCTGATGGAAGTCAAGATCGCGGTCCGGGATTACTTCAGCTTTTCCATGGAATACATCAAAAAAATCTTGCGGATCGGCATTCCCTCCGCGTTTGAGCAGGTAACCTACAATGCGTGTCAGACGGTGTTTCTTTATTACGCGACACTCCTCGGGGCTGTCGAGATGGCATCACGGCAATATGTCATGAACATCTCTACGTTCATCTATCTGTTTAGCTTGGCTATCGGGATGGGGACGGCGATTATCACAGGCCGCATGGTCGGAGCCGGGCGGACCGAGGAAGCGTATAAGCGGGTGTGGCGAAGCTTGCGCTGGGGCCTGTTTTTAACCATTGCCGTTAATATTGTCATTATCCTTTTCCGAGTGCCGATCATCGAGCTCTTTACGGAAGATCGGGAGATAATCGCTCTGGCGACGCAGATCCTTTTGCTTAGCATACTGCTGGAATCCGGCAGGACGTTCAACCTGATCCTGATCAACTCCTTGCGCGCGGCAGGGGATGCCAAATTTCCGGTTTATATGGGGCTGCTGTCGATGGTCTGCATGAGCCTGCCGCTCGGCTATTATCTCGCATTTTCGCTCGATCTGGGCTTGGCGGGAATCTGGCTGGCGATTGCGGCAGATGAGTGGATGCGCGGAATCATCATGTTTTTCCGCTGGAGAAGCAGAGCGTGGGAACAAAAGTCTTTGGTGCATCCATCTGCGTAAAGCGGCTGACCGTGAAAAGATGGTAAGATAGAGATGGCGACCAAAGTTTGATAGAGGAGTGAACCTGTTATGGATAAAGTAATGTTTATCGAGATCGGGATGGGGGTTGATTTGCACGGCCAAAACGTGACAAAAGCAGCCGTGAGAGCGGTGCAAAATGCAATCCACCACAACTCGATGCCGGGTCTGCGATCTGTATTGCCGAATCATGACATCAACATGATGAAAGTAAACGTCAGACTCGCTGTGCCGGCTGACATGGACAAGCTGGATTTGGCTGCCGTTCGTGCAGAATTGCCATACGGCGAAGTCACCTTTGACGTTGTCGAGGGAGGCATGCTCACGAGCAGCGGTGTCGTCCTTGCTGACAAGGAGGATAAAAATGATCTCGCTTATGTGGTCATCGCTTCTGTGGAAGTAGGCTATTGAGCGGCTGCCTGCAGCCTTACAAGGAAAAACCATTTTCCTATTTGGAAGGGAAAGGAAGAACCCGGTGATGCGTTATACCGCCGGGTTCTTTTTATTTGTTGCCTGTGAAGCGGCAACTTCCTGCAAAACGGGAGGTGCAGCTGCTCCTTGCTGCATATCGGTAAAATATTTCACGACAAACTCCCGGAACTTCTTAGCTGCCTTGGAGAGATAGCGCTTTTCATGCCACGCAAGCTGGTACGTTCGCTGACAAACCGGGCTTTCAATATCCAGCTTGATCAATGGAGATTTCTTGTCGGTTTTGCATGCGCCCACAAAAGCGACGCCGAGTCCTGCCTGAACAAGGCTGCTGATCGCGGATGGCTCATCAACCTCGCAGACGACATTGGGTTTGAACCCTGCCTGAAGACAGAACTCATCATTCATTTTCCGAAAAGGAAAGCTCTCCTTGTACCCGACAAATGGATCATGGGCCACCTCGCTCAACGATACGCTTTTTCTAGAAGCCAACCGATGCCCAGGAGGCACCGCCAAAAACACCTCCTCCTTCAGTACGGGCAATTGATGAATGCCCGCACCTTCAATAGGAACGGCAGTAAAACAAAAATCGACATCGCCGTTTTCCATAAGACGCGACATTTCCTCCAGAGAAGCTTGTGTGATCCGAAAATTCACGTTTGGGTGCAGAGCCAGAAAAGCACCTAGCGGCTCAGACAAGCGATGCAAGGTAGGAGTCGCTACATAAATGCTGCCGCGCTCCATCCCCGCCATATCGGCCACCTCTCTGCGCCCTTCTTCCAGTGCAGTCAGCGCCGTTTCCACCTTTTTCAAAAATGCCTGACCGAACATATTGAGGCGGATTTGTCTGCCTTGACGGTCGAACAACGGAACGCCGAGATCCTCTTCAAGCCGTGAAATCGTCTTGCTGAGGGCAGGCTGTGCAATGCGCAGCTCTTGGGCCGCCTTCGTCATATGCTCAAGTCTGGCAACTGTCCGAAAGTAGTGCAGCTGCAGCAGTTCCATATCATCTATCACCCCGGATTCATATCCCCCAGTATATGTAGAGATATATTAATAAATATTTTTATTTCTATAGTATCGATTGTAGAATAAATCGTGCGAGACGACAACAGTGAAACAACCTGGTGAAACCGTGCATGTAGAGGACACACAAAGGTGACGCACATCAGAACAATCTGAAAGAAAGGGGAGTTTACCCATAAACAAGATTGATGTACATCAAGCGGGAGAAAAATTGATTCGACTATTGGCTGTCACGCTCGTCATCTCAGTGATGAGCGCGACTATGTTCAATATCGTTCTGCCTGAGATCAGATCTGATTTTCAACTTTCCTTCGCGCAGGTCAGCTGGGTGTCGGTCTCGTACATGCTGATTTATGCGATCGGAAGCGTCACGTATGGCAAACTGGCGGACACATAAAGGCTGAAAAGCTTGCTCACCTTTGGACTGGCAGCCTTTGCAGTTGGCTCGATGATCGGTCTGGCCGCACAAGCATTTTGGATGGTTCTGCTTGGACGGATTTTACAGGCAGTAGGGGCTTCGGTTATTCCGGCAACAGGCATGATCATACCGATCCGCTATTTTCCACCGGAGAGCAGGGGACGCGCTCTGGGCATATCTGCTACGGGACTTGCGCTGGGTGGGGCGCTTGCGCCAATTGTAGCGGCGTTCGTTGCTAGCTTTGTCCATTGGCGGTGGCTGTTCTGTATCCCTCTTCTCACCCTTATTACGCTCCCGTTTTATCGAAAGTATTTGGACGATGAGCCCGGACGGAAAGGCAAACTGGATTGGATCGGCGCTGGTTTGCTGGCAGGAACGGTGGCTCTGGTGCTTTTGGCTGTTACGAATGGAGGATGGATGCTCGCATTGGCTGGAGCCATCTTGCTTGCCTTGTTTTTGCTTCACATCCATCGTTCAACCGAGCCTTTTGTCCAACCGAGACTGTTTGCAAACAAAAGCTACTCGCTCATGCTCGTGCTTGCTTTTCTGGCAAGCGGAATCGGCTACGCGCTTCCTTTTCTAAGCCCGCAGATGCTGTCCCAACTGAATCAACTCGCTCCCGGAGTCGTCGGTTTTGTCATGGTGCCGGCCGCTATCTCGGCGGCCATTCTGGGAAGGACTGGCGGGAAGCTGGCAGATTCAAAAGGAAATCCCTTTTTGTTCTATACGGCTACGGCATTGCTCTTTATCTGCTTTGTCCTGCTGTCATTCTTTGCCGGGTTCTCCCCGGTCCTTATCGCCGTCATTCTCATCTTCGGCAATGTGGGCCAGACGTTCATTTTAATTGCACTATCCAATACGACCTCCAAACTGCTGCCTAAGGATCAGGTTGGGGTCGGCATGGGAATGATGTCTCTCTTGAACTTTATCGCTGGAGCTGTTTTTGCAAGTGTTTACAGCAAAATCGTCGATCTGGGGAGCGGCTCCGCCGGTAACGTGATCGTTGCCCCTTTATCCGGCGAGGCATCTGTCTACAGCAGCATCTATTTTGTCTTGGCGTGTCTGTACATCGCCATGGTGTCGATTTACTTCACATTGATGAGAAAAACGAGTCAGGCAGGAAAGCTTCATGCGGATGCCTGATGACGGGAATTCGTGTACCCGTGAACGCAACACAATCGTAGAGCAAGAAAGGCAAAGAGAGGATGAAGATCATGAAAGGAAGACCTGTCTGGTCATCATTCTTGCTTAGCTGTTTCCAGAGAAGACGCTTATCGATTTTATCCGGCTTGTTCTGACGAGCGTGAAATAATTCGGATCGGGAATAACGGCGGCGGTCAGATAAGGGGGATACAAGATGCAAAAAGAAAACAGAAACGGAATATTTCTCATAACGGGAGTCATGGCTGCAGGAAAATCAACGATCGCACAAATGCTTGCGGAGAAATTCGAAAAGAGTGTCCACCTGCGGGGAGATGCGTTTCGGAAGATGATCGTCAACGGAAGAGAAGAAATGCTGCCGGAGACATCCCAAGAGTCCGTCCGGCAGCTCAGCCTGCGGCATGAAATAGCGGCTTCGACCGCTGATCGATACTACCGTGCGGGATTTACCGTCGTTTTGCAAGATGTCATAATCGGTTCCTTCCTCGCTGAAACCGTGACGAGGATTCAAAGCAGGCCTTTGTATGTAATCGTTCTGGCTCCCCGTCCGGAAGCCGTAATGGAGAGGGAGAAGAGTCGCCCAAAAACAGGGTACGGACTTTGGACGGCAGACGAGCTTGATCGGCGCTTGCGGGAAGAGACACCCAAGATCGGTCTGTGGCTGGATACCACCAACCAAACCGCAGCGCAAACCCTCGATGAAATATGGGGGAGGGTGTGGGCCCAAGGAATCATCGAAGAAACAGACAGTCCATACTAGCAGGAGTCATCCTCCCGCCCGCGGCGCGCTCTCGAATCCGATTTTTTTATGCGTCCCGTCACAGAAAGGCTTTTTCTCTGAATGACCGCAGCGGCAAAGTGAAAACGTGGAGCCTGCCTCAAACCGGCCGCCGAGCGCATCTATCAGGTCAACATTGCCGTTGACGCGGATGGAGCCGTTATCGTTGATTTTTATCGTGACTTTCTCGTTTTCCAGATTTCATCACCTCGGAAGGATGATCGTGAGTATTGTTCCGGCCAAGCTTGTCATCTCGGAATTTGTTTTCCGGTTTACACCAGCAGACCCTTTTTAAATAAAGGGATCGATCATAATCAGCCAGAGGAAATCCTCTTATGGCTTTAGTACGACTTTAATGCAGCCATCCGTCTTTGTGTCGAAGATCTCATAGCCGTGTTCTGCTTGATCCAGCGGCAAAACATGTGTCACGATGTCTCCGGGATCGACTTTTCCTTCCGCAATCAAGTTGTACAAATGCGGCATGTAGTGAATGATAGGGGCTTGTCCGGTTCTGAGATTCACATTCCGTTGAAAAATGTCGCCGAGCGGGAAAGCATTGTATCTCATCCCGTACACACCCGTAATCTGAATGGTGCCGCCTTTGCGAACAGCCTGGGTTGCGATGACGATGGCGCCCATGGCACCGCCTTGCAGCTTGAGACCTGTCGCTATCATTTCCAAAGGCGTCATTTTCCCGTCCATTCCTACACAGTCGATGACGACGTCCGCTCCGCCTTTGGTCATTTCCTTCAAATGATTGCCGATATTTTCTTCTGCCTCAAAGTTGACAATCTCGACTTGATTGGTTCGCTTGGCATGCTGCAAACGGTAGTCGATATAGTCAACGGCGATCACTCTTTTTGCCCATTTGAGCCAGGCAAATTTTTGGGTAAGCAAACCTACTGGCCCGCATCCGAGAACGATTACCGTATCTCCCTTTTTCACGCCTGCATTGTCTACACTCCAGTAAGCTGTAGCCATGGCATCGGACATCAACACGAGTTTCTCATCTTCAATCTCGCAGTCATCCGGGATGCGAAAAGGGACAAAATTGGCGTAGGGGACACGCAAGAACTCTGCTTGTCCACCTGCATACCCGCCGGCCGTTTCCGAATAGCCGAAAAATGCGCCCGTTTCGCCGTGAGGGTTGGAATTGTCGCATTGACTTTCCAACTGGTTTTTGCAATAGAAGCATTCGCCGCAGCTGATATTAAAAGGGATAATCACACGGTCGCCCTTTTTAACCTTGATGACATTCGGACCCGCTTCCTCGACAATCCCCATTGGTTCGTGACCGATGATAAAGTCCTCGGGCATGTTGGGTATCATGCCGTGAATCAAATGCAAATCAGAGCCGCAGATTGCAGTGGATGTCAGCCTGACAATGATATCGTCCGGCTTTTCAATTTTAGGATCGTTGACCTCTTTTACCTTGACATCTTTGAACCCTTGATACGTAACAGCTTTCATGATTCACCTCCCGTGTGTATTATCCCCTGACGGAATGGCGCTATTCCCATTGGCTATCCAACAAACGCTTGTGATATAATCGTGCAATATGAAATGACATTAGGATCACGGAGGAATTCATGCTTACTTTTGAAGAAAAACTGGCGATTATCGAATCGTTTCCGCAATTACATAAGAAACCGGTGTCGCTTGGCCGTTTCAACTTTCATTTCGAAGAGAGTCTCCATGACAAGAAAATCGTCGTGCAAAACCTGCATCCGAACGGCAATGGCTTTGTATATGCCGGACATTTGCCCAAAAAAGCGACAGACCCAAAGGGCATGGTGAACATTCGCGATTATTCTGCGGATGAACTGCGAGCCATTATTCAAGCTTCAATCGATTACTTGTCCCGTAAACCAGAGCCAAAAGCAAGCACAGATGCAGCTCAGGAACAGACGCGCGAAACTTGGGTGGGTCCAAACGGGCAGACCCTGCAGCTCGTACAGGAAGATGAGCTATGGAATGTTTATGCAGGTCCAAACCTGGAGGAGGCCTTCGAGTCGCATAAAGAGGCGAAACGGTATTTGTTAGAAGAAGGCTTTAAACTGCAATAGCTCACAACAGAAGATCGACCATAAAAACGCTGTTTCCACCTGGAAAACAGCGTTTTCTTTTTGCATATTTTTGCTTGGTAACAGTCAAATCAACTGCATCCTTACGCCGAGTAGGTATGACGGGACCACCGTTGGAATTGAGACAGCATGAGATTGATCATTAGGAGCTATAGGGACAAACGAGCTTACTTGACAGTCGGCTGCTTTCTTGTGTATTCGGAAAAACGGGCAATGCATTCCCCGCTAGATACACCTCCACATTCACGGAATCGGTTTATGAAAGATTGCCATCCTGCAGATAAAACGAAGCAGCGAAAGTCCGGCGGAAAGAAGATCATCTGAGCAAGCAGTCAATAGAGGAAAGATCCTGGCTCATTTCTGCTCACTTGAAAAATCAATTGTACATCCCTATTTCCTCCCCGTATAATAGTCACCAACAGACAAAAGCAACACAATCCAACAAAGAATAAGAAAACACACAAACCAACAAGTGAATTACTGTGGCGAACAAAAGCGGGAGGGGAAAATGCCATGTACGTAGACTATCATGTCCATTTGGAGGAGGGGCCGTACTCCCTTCGTTGGTGGACCCGGACGGCAGAGGCTTTGCTTTCATTTCGTCAAACGGCTGGCCAAAAACATGCGCTGGAATGGATGGAAGATCTGTCGGACCAGATGAACAGGCGAATCAAGCAAGGAGCCTACTCGCGTGTATGGCTCGACTTGTACCGTAAGCGGGCCAAAGAATTGGGTCTCTCACACGTTGGAATCGTGGATCATCTCTACCGCTTCAAGGAATTCAAGCCCTACTTTGAAGCAAACATAAATCTCGGAGACGATGAGCTGGGACGCATGCAGAAGCTTTGGCTGGATCAGGTCTGCTGCACCTCAATCGATGCGTTCGTCTCCTTTATTCAGGAGCAAAAACGGATCTGGGAGTCCGACGGCATCGATTTGCGGCTAGGCATCGAAGCGGACTATTTTTCCGGCGGAGAAGCTGTGCTTGCCCCATTGATTAGGCAATATCCCTGGGATCATGTCATCGGCTCTGTCCATTTTGTCGGCGGCTGGGGGTTTGACAATCCGGATACACAGTCACGGTTTGCGGAGACAGACTTGAGGCTGCTTTATCGCGATGTGTTTCAGACAGTGGAGGAGGCGATCTCATCCGGACTGTTCGACATCATCGCGCATTTGGACAATCTCAAGGTATTTGGCCACCGGCCGGAAGAAGAGCAGCTTCTCCCGTACTATCAGCGCATTGCCCAACTGCTGCGGCAGCACGATACAGCCACAGAGATCAACACGGGTCTGTTCTATCGCTACCCCGTAAAAGAAATGTGCCCGAGCCCGAGCTTTCTGCGAGTTTTGCGTGAGCAGGGCGTTCCGATCACAACATCCTCTGACGCCCATTTCCCCGACCATTTGGGCAGCTTTTTGCCAGAAGCCCGCAAAGCGCTGAAAGCGGCAGGGTACACGGAGATCGTCACATTTGAAAAACGCGTCCGCCGTGAGGCAGCACTTCAGTAACAAGAAGTACCGCAATCACACATACAGAAGAATCATTTCAAGTGTAAGAAAAGAGTGGAGCAAAGGAGCTCGGCTCTTTTTTTATAAAAAACATTTGAAATCTTCAGTCAATTCACTATATAATAAAAACGAAAAACAACTAAAAAACGGGAAAACAAATCAATTAATGTGTAATTGGTCTTGTCTTAACCGATGCAGATTGGAAGGGGAGCCAGGAGAGGGAACAAAGGGGAGGGATTTGGGATGAAAAAATGGTATAGCGCATTTTTGACTGGTGTTCTGCTGTTATCGGTTCTCGCAGGTTGCGGACAATCCTCCAGTCCGGCTGCCGGGGGCAAGGGGGGCTCATCTGAGCTTACCGTTTACACTGCACTTGAAGACGACCAGCTAAAAGCCTACGTGGACGCCTTCAAAAAAGCACACCCGGAGATCAAGCTAAATATCGTCAGGGATTCTACCGGGGTCATTGTAGCCAAGCTGATTGCGGAGAAAGACAATCCGCAAGCGGATGTGGTGTGGGGTACAGCTGCGACTGAGCTTTTGGGAGCAGAATTCCAAGGCGTACTGGAACCGTATTCGCCAAAAGGCATTGAGCGGATATTGCCGGAATTTAGAGATTCGAAAGAGCCGGCGCACTGGGTCGGCATCGATGCCTTTGAGACCGCCTTTGTCGTCAATACCAAGGAACTGGAAAAACACAATCTGCCCATCCCAAAAACATATCGTGATCTGATCAAACCAGAGTACAAAGGGATGATCGTCATGCCCAACCCGTCCTCTTCGGGCACCGGATTCTTTACGGTCTCAGCCTGGATCCAGCTCTGGGGAGAGGAAGAAGCCTGGAAGTACATGGACAAATTGCACGAAAACATCGCCCTCTATACACATTCCGGGTCCAAGCCCGCGAAGATGGCTGCAGCCGGTGAATATCCGATCGGGATCTCTTTCGGATACCGGGGCATTACCGAAAAGAAAAAAGGGGCTCCGCTTGAAGTCGTCTTCCCCGAAGAAGGCGCTGGCTGGGATGTAGAGGCCAACGCCCTCGTCAAAAAGAAACAGATCAAGCCGGAAGCCAAGCTGTTCCTCGACTGGGCCATTACGGATGAAGCCATGAAGGAATACAATAAAAACTTTGCCATCATTACGCTTAGCAGCGCTGGCGGGACGATTCCGGAGGGCTATACGAAAGATCCCAAATCACAGCTCATCCAGAACGATTTAAGCAAAGTGGCCAAAGAACGGCCAAAGATCCTGGCAGAGTGGGATAAACGATTCAGCACAAAGAGCGAGCCGAAAAACTAACGCTATTCGTGGTTGCAAGCTTCGAATCCAGTGAAATGGAGGAAGGGAGGAACGTATGGCAAATCCATATCTTTCCATCAAGGGAATCAGGAAAACGTTCGGCAAGTTTGTAGCGCTCACGTCCATCGACATCGACATCAAAAAGAACGAGTTTATCTGCCTGCTCGGACCAAGCGGATGCGGGAAAACCACACTGCTCCGTATTTTGGCAGGGTTGGAGCAGCCAACGGATGGCCGGATATTCGTAGGTGGCCGAGACATTACAGCCCTCCCCCCGGCAAAGCGCAACTTTGGCATGATGTTTCAGTCATACGCCCTGTTTCCCAACCTGACGGCGGCTCAAAATATCGCCTATGGACTTCAGGCCAAAAAGCTTTCCAAAAAAGAAGTGCAGGAAAAAGTGCAGGAAGTATTGGCGCTGATCGATCTGGAGCATATTCGCGACAAGTATCCCTCCCAACTGTCCGGTGGCCAGCAGCAGCGTGTCGCTTTGGCCCGGGCCATCGCCCTGTCCCCGGACTTTCTGCTCCTGGATGAGCCGCTTTCGGCTTTGGATGCCAAGGTTCGCCTCAAATTGCGCCGGGAACTGAGGAATCTGCATGAAAAAATCGGCATTACGACGATCATGGTGACGCATGATCAGGAAGAAGCGTTGACGATGGCTGACCGGATCGTCGTGATGAACAACGCGGAAGTGGTTCAGGTAGGAACTCCCCAGGAGGTATATCAAAAGCCGAACAGCCCGTTCGTTGCGGATTTCGTAGGAGCCATCAACTTTTTGGAACCGTCTGTTTTTTCCGGTCATGCAAAAGGAGAGGACCGCCTTCTGGCCATTCGCCCGGAAAACATTCACCTGATGGAACCCGAAGCGGAGTACAGCCAGAAGGCCATCGTCCAAGACATGGAATTTCGCGGCTCCTTTTACCGTGTCACACTGCAGCTCACAAGCGAGCAGGACGGCATTCTTCCCCACCTCGTCACGATGGACCTTCCTGTGGGCCAAACACACCGTCTGGGGCTCAGCCGGGATAAGCGGGTCGCTTTTGAAATGCCGATCGAAAGTCTGATCTCGTTTGATCAGGCAGCCGTGGCGAAAAAGACGGGGAGTGACCAGCGATGAGCACAAGAACCGTCCGCCAGAAGATGGGCAGGGATGAGTTGATTCAGAAAATTCTGATCACAGGCATCGTGATCGTCCTGTTCATCAGCGTCCTGATGCCGCTGGGCGATTTGTTCAGCCGAGCATTTCTCGACGAGAGCGGCCAATACATCGGCTTCTCCAACTTTGTCCATTACTTTGCCACACCTGCTCTTGTCCAGTCGTTTACCAACACCTTGTACGTGTCCGGGATCACGACGATCATTTCTGTGGCTATGGCTTTTCTGTACGCATTTGCCCTGACGCGGACTGACATGAGGGGCAAGACATTTTTTCGCTATGCCGCGATGCTGCCGCTGTTTGCTCCGACGATGATGCACGGGATCGCACTTACCTATCTGTTTGGCAACCAGGGAATTCTCACGACGGGATTTTTCGGACTCTTGCCCGGCTTTGAGATGGAGCTGTACGGACCGCTCGGGATTATTATCTCGGAGGTAATCTATACGTTTCCGCAGGCCTACCTGATCATGGCCGTTTCGCTGGCATTTGCCGACTACAATTTGTACGAGGCGGCGGAGACGATGGGGGCGAGCCGTCTCCGCCAGTTTTTAACGGTGACCCTGCCGAATGTCAAGTACGGTCTGGTCAGTGCGATCTTCGTCTGTTTTACCTTGAGCTTTACTGACTTCGGCGCTCCGAAAGTGGTGGGCGGTCAATTCAACGTGCTGGCCACGGACATCTACAAGCAGGTGATTGGCCAACAAAATACGACGATGGGGGCCACTGTGGGGATTATCCTGATCTTGCCTGCGATTCTCGCATTTATCGTCGACAGGATCGTGGAGAGGAAGCAGAACTCAGCCGTCACAGCCAAGTCCACGCCGTACAAGATCACACCGAGAAAGTGGCGGGATCATGCTTTCTTTGCCTACTGCTCACTGATTACAGCTTCGATCTTCATCATGCTCGGTACGGTCGTCTTCGCTTCGCTTGTAAAGGTCTGGCCCTATGATCTGAGCATGACGCTTGCCCACTTCGACTTTACAAAAGTAGCGGGGGAGGGAATGCAGCCATTTTGGAACAGCATGCTCGTCGCCTTCTACAGTGCGGCAGCGGGAACGGTGATCACCTTTGTCAATGCTTATATCATCGAAAAAACGCGGTTTCTCAAGGGGATGCGCCAGGTAGGATACTTTCTTTCCATCCTGCCGCTCGCCCTGCCTGGGTTGGTGATCGGGCTTGCGTACATTTTCTTCTTCAACCATCCTGACAACCCGTTGAACTGGATTTACGGCACTGTGCTCATCCTCGTAATCGCGAATATCGTCCACTTCTACGCGGTTCCGTTCATCACGGCGACGACCGCGCTGAAAAAGCTGGACAAGGAATTTGAACTCGCATCCGAATCGATGGGCGTGCCATTCTATATCACTTTTTTGCGGGTGACGGTACCCATGTCGTTGCCAGCCATTTTGGAGATCGCCGTCTACTACTTTATCAACTCCATGGTTACTATCTCTGCCGTCGTCTTTCTTTACTCCGCCGACTTCAAGCTGGCTTCAGTCTCCATCGTCAACATGGATGACGCCGGTGATGTTGCCGCAGCGGCTGCGATGTCCGTCTTGATCGTGGCGACCAACATCGTCGTCCGGATCGTCTACGAAATCGGCACCCGAAAGGTGAGAAAGAAAACGGAGGCATGGCAAAAAAGATAAAGGTGGGAGAGAGGAAATGATTCAAGCAGTAATTTTTGACTGGGCTGGAACTACGGTTGACTACGGATGTTTTGCGCCACTGGACGTCTTTCTGGAGGTGTTCAAAAAGAAGGGAATCGAGGTGACGCATGAAGAGGCTCGGGAGCCGATGGGCATGCTCAAGTGGGACCACATCAACACGATGTGCCAGATGGAGCGGATTGCGGGCTTATGGAAAGAGAAGTACGGCAGATACCCGGAGAAAAAGGATGTCGACATGCTTTACGCCGATTTCGAACCGATGCTTTTCTCCATCCTGAGAAACTATACGACGCCGATTCCCGGTGTGCTGGAGCTGGTGGACCGCTTGCGGCGGGCAGGCATCAAAATCGGTTCAACTACAGGCTATACCGCAGAAATGATGGCCATCGTCGCGCCGGAAGCGAAAAAACGCGGATACGCGCCCGATTCCTTGGTCACGCCCACCGAAATGCCTGCGGGGCGGCCATACCCGTGGATGTGCTATCAAAATGCGATCAACCTCGGCGTGTTTCCGATGAAGCACGTGATCAAGGTAGGCGATACGACCAGTGACATCAGGGAGGCAGTCAATGCCGGCGCCTGGGCAGTCGGAGTTATCAAAGGAAGCAGTGAACTCGGAATGACGGAGAGGGAAGTCCTGGAGTGCGACCCCGATCTTTTGGCAGACAGGATGGAAGCCGTAGCCAAGCGTTTCAAGGAGGCCGGAGCCGATTACGTCATAGACAGCATCGGCGAGCTGGATACGCTGATTCCCAAAATCAATCTGCGCCTTGCGCAAAAGGAGAGATGACCATGAAGATCACTCAGTTGCCGGATAACCCGTATCTGCTGCTCACACCGGGACCGCTTTCCACGTCAAAAGGAGTAAAGGCCGCGATGCTGCGGGACTGGTGCACATGGGATGACGAATACAACGATCTGGTGCAGGAAATCAGGCGAAAGCTGGTGAGACTGGCAGGCAATAACCACGACGACTACACGTCTGTGCTGATGCAGGGGAGCGGAACATTTTCCGTGGAAGCGGTCATCGGTTCCGCCGTCCCGGACGATGGCAAGCTGCTCATATTGACCAACGGCGCATACGGAAACAGGATCGTCCAGATTGCCCGGGTGCTCAAGGTCAACACGCTGGTGATCGATTTTGGCGAAGTGTCGCAGACGCAGCCCGAGAAGCTGCAGGAAGTGCTGGAGGGCGATCCGGAGATTACGCACGTAGCCGTCGTTCATTGCGAGACGACGACCGGGATGCTCAACCCGATCGCTGAAGTGGGCAAGATCGCAAAAGCATTCGGCAAGGTGCTCATTGTGGACGCCATGAGCAGCTTTGGCGGGGTTGAGATTGATGCCGCTGAACTGGAAATCGACTTTTTGATCTCAAGCGCCAACAAGTGCATCCAGGGAGTGCCTGGCTTTGGTTTTATCCTCGCGAAGACGGAGGAATTGAAAAAATGCAAAGGGCGGGCCCGTTCCCTTTCGCTTGACCTGTACGATCAGTGGGAGACCATGGAAACCTACAATGGCAAGTGGCGGTATACATCTCCGACGCATGTGGTCCGCGCCTTTTACCAGGCCATGCTGGAGCTGGAGGAGGAAGGTGGCGTAAAAGCGCGGGAGATCCGGTACAGGGAAAACCAACGCACATTGGTTGATGGAATGGAGCAGATCGGCTTTCGGACACTTTTGCCAAGATCAAGCCAGTCGCCGATCATTACCTCCTTTTACTATCCGGAGAGCGCAGCGTTTACCTTTCACGGCTTTTATGAGCGCTTGAAAAAGGAAGGCTTTGTGATTTATCCAGGAAAAATTTCGTTGGCAGACACATTCCGCATCGGCAATATTGGCGAGGTGTATCCGCATGACATGAAGCGGCTGGTAGAAGCGATCGATAAAAACCGATTTTGGTAACAGGCCCTCTTGGTGAACAGCGAAGAGGCTTATTTTTCACCCATAGGACCAAGTAAAAACAATATAACACATGCATGGAATATGTATTTTCCTATATTTCTGTTGCTTTAACCAAGCTCGAAGGACTGAACCCGGATCAAACCAACAATCCTTACCAATTGGAAAATTGCTCATGCAGACAGGAGGACTTTATCCATGTCTCTGGTGGGTGAAGAGCGCAAAGAAGTCATCATCCATCTACTGAACTACGCCGGAAAAGTGCGAACGAACGAACTAGTGGAAAAGCTGCAAGTATCCTCGGAGACGATCAGGCGGTATCTCGAAGAGCTGGAAAGCGAAAAAAAGCTGAAACGTGTTTACGGCGGGGCGGTCAAGATCAACTACGACCGGGAGGAGCCGTCCCACCTGACGAGAGAGGTGTCGCACGCCGAGGAAAAGAAAAAGATCGGCCGGGCGGCAGCCAAACTGGTGCAGGACAACGACGCAATCGTGATCGATGACGGTACGACAACGCTGCATATGTTGAGCTATTTAATCAATAAGAAGAATCTCAAAATTCTCACCATCTCCGTACCGGCATTGAATGTTCTGATGGATTATCTGAACCGGGAGCTGTTCACCGGAGAGGTATACTTTATCGGCGGAAAGGTACAGTCAAAGCATTTTCGAACAGTCGGAACGCTTGCGGAAAAAATGATGCAAAACTTTTTTGTCGACAAGGCTTTTATCTCGATCGACGGGATTCTGGCTCACAAAGGGATTACCAGCTATGATGCCGACAAAGCAATGCTGGGGAGGCGGTTTATCGAACATTCTCAGGAGATCATCGTCTTGACGGATCACTCCAAAATCGGAATCAGTACGTTTTATAAAGTGGCCGATCTCAAGGAGATTGACAGTGTGATCAGTGACGTTCCTGCACCCAAAGAGTGGCGGCACGAGCTGGATCAAAGAGGCGTCAATTGGATTGTCGGTGAGTGAGCGGAGGGTATGATGCCGCTTCACCATTCGGTTAGAGTGATGATGGAAAAAAGCGGGGTGAAGGTATGCTCAGTGGTGGATACGCTCTCGGAATGATCGAGACGGTCGGTTTTCCTGCGCTAGTCGCCGCCGCAGATGCCGCGGCCAAAGCGGCAGATGTCCGCTGTGTCACGTATCAGGGGGCAGACGCGGGAATTGTCACGATTTACATTGTCGGCGATGTTGCATCGGTCTCAGCAGCCGTGACTGTTGGAGAAGCGGAAGCGAGACGGATTGGCCAGCTACGTCACTCCCAAGTGATTCCGCGGCCTGATCAGACAGTATTGCAGATGGTTTTACAGCGGTTGGACAAAAAGAAGGGACCAGCGGGCGCCAAACCAGCAGGAAGGTCGACGAGCAAAGAGACGGCCGATAAACAGAACAACGCAAAAAAGGAAAATCCAAATGAAACCGGCAAGGAGGAATGAATCATGGGTGACGCATTGGGAATGGTGGAGACAAAGGGATTGGTCGGTGCTGTAGAGGCGGCCGATGCAATGGTCAAAGCGGCAAACGTCAAGCTGATCGGCAAGGTTCATGTAGGTGGCGGACTCGTAACGGTTATGGTTCGCGGTGATGTGGGGGCAGTGAAAGCATCGACAGACGCAGGTGCTGCCGCGGCGGAAAAAGTCGGCGAGCTGGTTTCGGTGCACGTGATCCCGCGTCCGCACTCCGATATTGAGCTGATCCTGCCCAAGCTGGAAGGATAACGAACAATTTTTTTCTGAAAAGCGAGAGATTTGCAAACGGCTGAAAAGAGGTGACGGTACACGTGATGCTAGACGTTGATTTGCAATCGGTCCAGGAAGCGCGGCACTGTTTGGAAAAGGCCAAAGCGGCACAGCAACTGGTGGCTGGCATGTCGCAGAGTCAAATCGATCAGATCGTAGAAAGCATGGCCGAAGCGGCAAAGGCGGAGGCGGGCAGACTGGCAGCCCTGGCTGTGGAAGAAACGGGATACGGCAAAGCGGCTGACAAAACAGTAAAAAACCTGTTCGCCGCAAACGATGTTTACCAGGCGATCAAAGATATGAAAACGGTTGGGATCATTCGGCGGGACGAACAAAACCAGGTTTGGGAGGCGGCCCTGCCTGTCGGAGTCATTGCAGGCATTTTGCCATCAACCAATCCGACCTCGACACTGATTTACAAGTCGTTGATCGCGGTGAAGTCAGGCAATGCGATTGTCTTTAGTCCTCATCCATCAGCAGCAAAATGCTCGTCAGAGACGGCAAAGCTCATGCAGGCCGCCGCAGAGAGGGCGGGTGCTCCGGCAGGACTCATCAGCTGCGTGAGCCAGCCGACCATGGCGTCCTCGCTAGAGTTGATGCGCCACAGCCTCACCGACGTCATCCTGGCGACAGGCGGTACGGGGATGGTCAAGGCTGCATACAGTTCGGGGAAGCCGGCATTTGGCGTCGGCCCGGGCAATGTCCCTGTATACCTTCACACGAGTGCCGACATTCCTGTCGCGGTTCGCCATATCGTCCAAAGCAAAACGTTTGACTACGGCACGATCTGTGCCTCCGAGCAGGCCTTGGTGGCTGATAAAGCGATCAAGCGAAAGGTTGTAGCCGAACTGAAAAAGCAGGGCGCATATTTTCTTGATGAACATGAAACAAAAAAAGTTGCATCCGTCATCCTGGCAGGAAACGGTCTGAACCCGGCCATCGTCGGCAAGCCGCCTCAGGCCATTGCCGAACTCGCCGGTATCCTGGTGCCGCCGGAGGCCAAGCTGCTCGTCGCCGAAGAAAGCGAGGTCGGGAGAGAATATCCGTTCTCTGTCGAAAAGCTGGCCCCTATTTTAGCGCTGTATACCGTTGAGGATTGGCAGGAAGCCAGCCGCCTGTGCAGCCGTCTGCTAGCGCTTGGCGGACTGGGGCATACGCTGGGCATTCACTGCCAGGAGCAGCAAGTGATCGAGAGGTTTGCTCTCGGACAGCCTGCATCGCGGATTGTCGTCAATTCGGGGACGACGTTTGGCGGAATCGGAGCTACGACAGGCATCATGCCGTCGCTTACACTAGGCTGCGGTTCCCTTGGCAACAATGTCACATCTGACAATATCGGCCCTCAGCATTTGCTCAATGTAAAACGGGTAGCGTTTGGCATCCGTGAAATGAAGCTGGATACAGCGTCCGGTTCAGCGCAAGCATCCGCTGTCTCTGCGGCCCCTCCTGCCGCCATCACGAGGGAAGAAATAGCGGAGATTATCAAAAGCGTACTGCTGGAGCTGCAGACAACCGGCAAGTAAGGAGGCGTAAAGGATGGCAGGAGAAATGGCAGCGCTCGGAATGGTAGAAACAAAAGGTTTGGTCGGGGCGATCGAAGCAGCTGATGCAATGGTCAAAGCGGCAAATGTAAAGCTGATCGGAAAAGTCCATGTCGGAGGAGGGCTCGTTACCGTTATGGTTCGGGGAGATGTCGGTGCCGTAAAAGCTTCGACGGATGCGGGGGCGGCTGCCGTAGAAAAAGTAGGGCAGCTCATCTCCGTACACGTCATCCCCCGGCCGCATACCGACATTGAGCTGATCCTCCCGAAGGGCGAAGGGTGATGACATAGCCTATGGCCTTTATTACGGAAGCGACGCTTCGGGCCATGCTGCGTACGGGTATTCCCAACCCTTATCCATTGCATGAAAACGACAAGCTGACCCCGGCCGCTGTTGACTTTCTAAAGGGGAGAGGGATCAAATTGGAGCCTTGCAAGTCGCCGGATTCATTTTCACGGGGGCCGGAAAATCGGCTGGTTATTCCTGTAGGCGTATCAAACCGTCACGTCCACCTTTCGCCGGAAGACGTGGAACAACTGTTTGGCCCTGATTATCAACTGACCCCGATGCGTCCTTTGTCCCAGCCCGGTCAGTTTGCCGCAGAAGAAACAGTGACACTGCTCGGCTCCAAGGGATTGATCAGGGGCGTGCGCATACTCGGACCGGCTCGGGGAGCAAGCCAGGTGGAAATATCAAAGACAGATGGGTATCAGTTGGGGGTCCATCCTCCTATCCGGCTTTCAGGGTCGATTGACGGGACGCCTGGCATTACGCTAATCGGCCCTGCCGGATGTGTCGTGCTGAAACAAGGCGTCATCGTTGCCAAACGCCACGTGCACATGTCATCCGATGACGCCGCTGCATTCGATGTAAAACAGGGCGACAGCCTGATTCTGCGGCTCAGTGGTGAACGCTCCATCATTTTTCCGGATGTAGCCGTACGCATCGATCCGGCGTTCGCCCTCGACCTGCACATCGACCAGGACGAGGCGAATGCGGCCAACCTGCGGACGGGAGACGAGATGGAGGTCATCGGTAAAAACGGCAAGCTCCTGTCCTCTACAGGGAGGTGAAGAAAATGGACGTCAGAAAGCTGGTCGAATCGATCACACGCGAGCTCCTGGCATCGATGCAAGCCGAGAAGGAAAAGCTGCAGAAGCACAAGCTGCTGTTCATCTTTTGCGACAGCACGGCACATGAGCCGTTTGCCGACCAGTTTATTGCGCTGCAGAATCACGGGATTTGCCACGACATCCTGTTTCTCGACGGGGAAACCTCGTCCTGGCTTGGCATGCATCGCATTGAATGCGGAGGCGCAGGCAAAATCATCGCTGCGGACGAGTACGCGCCAGCCCCATTGGAATTGCCGAAAGAATACGACGGCGTGATCGTCCCGGAAATCGATCTGGACAACGCGGCCCGCGTCGCCGCCGGATTGAAGGGCACCATCAAGGCAGAGATCATCTTTTCCGCGCTCGTCTTGGGAAAATTCGTGCTGGTCGGGGAAGACGTGCCTGGAATCAAGCGCTCGGACCGCCGCTGCCTGAAGACACTGTCACTGCCGGCCGCGTACCAAAAGCTGTTTGAGCGGCACGTGAGCGAGATGAAGGATCTGGGCGTCGAATTTTTCCCGCAACGAGAATTGGCCAATGCGGCTGTAAGAAAATGGACGTCAAAAAGACAGGCAGAAGCTTTAAAAGAGTCGGATCAGCTCCCCGGTGGGGTGCGCAAGCTGCTGCCGGGCAGTGGGAAGCTGATCTCAGCCGAATGGGTAAAGTCGCAGCCAGACTTCCCTGAAAACAGATTGATCCTGGAACAGGGAGCAATTGTTTCTCCCTTGGCAATGGATCTGCTCAAGGAAAGAGGGATCGCTGTTCACTATGTCGGTAAAGGGTGACCGCCATGTTTCTGGGAAAAGTGATTGGCAGCGTCTGGTCTACGCAAAAAGAAGAGGGCATGGAGAATCTGAAGCTGCTGATTGTCCAACCCATAGACTGGAAGGAAAACGAGGGCGGGCCAACGGTGATCGCGGCCGATCGCATCGGAGCCGGAATGGGCGAGCGGGTCATCGTATCGCGCGGCACTCCGGCGAAAAACATCTTTGCCCATAAAAATGTCCCCATCGATGCCGTCATCGTGGGGATCGTCGACTCCTATGAAGTGCAAGAAGGGTAACGGCTTTTCAGGTGTAGTCTCCACAGGCTGCACCTGTGCTTATTTGCTTCGGCAATCTGAAAAAGAGGGCTGGGAGAAGGATGTCCACCACCATTTTGCTCGTTCTGTTGTTTGCCGCTCTGTGCCACGCGGTCTGGAACGCGGTTTCCAAGCAGATTGAAGAACGCGATTCTTTTTTTACCTTGATCTTGGGCGTCTCTGTCATCCTTTACTTGCCATTGGCTGTGTATCTTTTCTCCACATCGCCCTTTCCTCCTGCAGCGGTCAAATGGCTATTGCTCAGCACTTGTTCGGAAGTTCTATATTTTGTCGCGCTGGCCAAAGCTTATCAGACAAACAACCTGAGCCATGCCTACCCGGTATTGCGAGGCACTGCGCCTATTGTCACCACGATCCTCGGCTTTTTGTTCTTCGGGGCCACGATCGCTTGGACAGGGGTAATCGGAATTGCCGTGATTGTCGTGGGGGTGCTCATGATGAATCAAAAGAGCTTTTCGCCAAAAGAACTGGGCAGCCTGCTGACGGACTGGAGCAGGATGAAATGGGTCTTTCTGGCAGGCGCTTTTTCGGCCTGCAGCAGCATGATCGACGGGATGGGAGCCGCCATGATGTCTGGCTTGCTGTTCAAATATGTCGTCTTCATCGGCATGTTCGCGGGGAAATGGATGATCGACAAAAGAACAGAGACGAAAACCGATTACTTGTCACTGGTGAAACGGTATCCGGTCCAAACAGCAGCGGGCGGGCTGTTTGTGTTCATCTCCAATTCGCTCGCGGTCTACGCCATGCAAACAACGCCGGTCACGTACGTGGCATCTGTACGGGAGATCAGCATCGTCTTTGCCACTCTCATCGGCGTCATTTGGCTGAAAGAGCAGGTCAGTATCGTGAAATGGGTGTCGATCACCATGATTCTAAGCGGCGTCCTCATTATCAAGCTGAGCTGACGATGTCTGTCCCTCGAAAAAGCAAGAGCCAAACTCCCAAGTAAAAACAGGTACCCCCGAGAATTTTGGGAGTACCTGCTTTTGTTTTGCCGCTTTGAAACCACGGGGACGAGGTGCAGCCTAAAGGAGGAGCTGCTGTCCAAGAAGGAACTGATGTCCAAGAAGGAACTGCAGCTCCAGGGAGTGCTCTGTCTTTTTACAGGCTCATGCTACAGGATCACAGACATAGATTCGTTTTCCGCACCCAGTTGTGTTACTTCCTCGTGCATGTGGATGCCCCGTTTTTCCAGCTCGGCGAAAATCTCTGCAGGGTTGAACGCTTCTTCCGGAATCAGTACACCCGTTCCTTTTACCCTTCCTTTCGCGATCAACTCGGTGGCAATCGCCATCGGAATGCCGACGTTGCGGGTGTAGGCGCGCAGTTTTTCCCAACCGGGAACAGAGCCGTCAGAAGCAGGGTGGGTGTGATAGAGGACATGCTGTACTTTTTTGCCATCCTTCGTTCCGATCACTTCAACATGCAAAGAGTAGCCGTACAGCTCTGTCTCCTGACCTTCTTTGGAATGGAACAAATATTCGCCAATGCAGTCAAGAATTCCGATCTCTGCGCCGTTGACAGTAATTTTGTCATTTCGCATAATGCCCCAGTCGTACATCGCCCGCACGAGCTGCATGTTTTTCGCCGGCCACGTTCCACGTACCTCGATGAGCCTCACTTGCTTGTCTGCCAGTGCTTTGGCCAACGTTTTTGTCTCTGCGTGCGGGATGATGTACTGGACAGTTTTTCCGTACGGTTCAGGCAATTGAATTTCGCGTGGTCTGGCGAACGGAGGCACTTGCACGAATTCGCCGTTTTCGTAGACGACGCGGCCTGGAAGGTGAGGGTCGTATTCATAGGTCGTCGTTTCTGTGATCGAACGGGAAAAGGCGATGGGGCGAAATGCACCGTGGCTGACACGGACCGAGTCGACTGTGTCGAGCTGATTGGCTGCATGCATGGCCATCATTTGCGTAACCCCGGGGGTCATGCCAAAGCCCGGTACGCAGGTCTTGCCATTTCGCCTAAACACCTCGTCGGATTCATCTTCGGCACCGAAGCCGTTTAGATTGATTCCGTGGCACCCCGCTTCTGCGATGCAGGCAGTGGAGAGGCCGTTCAGGGTGATGGTGGTGCCATCCATCACGATGTCGTAGCCTTTCATTTTGTTTACGGTGTCTTCATGATCCAAAACGTTGATTTTGACAAAATCGACACGGGGATCATTCAGCCATTCAACGACTTTTCTGCCTTCTTCCTCGTTGAAATCCGCCACTGTGATTTTCTCGAAGCTGGAGTATTGCACCAGATCGAGAATGGACTCCCGGCAAATTCGTCCTGCCCCACCTAAACACAGTACCTTCATGACGAAGCCTCCTCGTTATCTGAATAGTAATTCTTTTGCCTGTCTGATTTTTAGTATAGCACACCGCTTGGGTTTTGTGTTGTTTTTAATTGTAAATGTATTGTGTATTTTATTTTTTTGTCCTTTGTTTACGTGAAAACAGAATAAAAAACACATATTTTTTTAAAACAAATGATTTATCCCAAATAAAAACAACAAAACAAGCATACCCTGTGATATAATAAACGAAAAATTCAGTATATTTACCCCTGTCCTGCCCATTCTTCCAATAGAACGCGATGGTCTTCATATGACAGGGCTCCGAATCATAAGGATAAGGTATTGCCTTTGAGCAAATGCCTGAATAGCAAAAAAGAAGGTGTGAACATGGAATATCTGCAGGTTATTTATGAGCAGCATGTCATCATGAATCTGGAGATGTATCTGCGTGTCATCATCAGTGCGGTTCTGGGAATGTTTATCGGGTGGGACCGCTCCCATAAGAACAAGCCTGCCGGGTTAAAGACGTATATGTATGTATCCGTCGCTTGCACGCTGATCACACTGGTCTCCATTTACAGCACAAAGCTGTACAGCTCCCCGAACAGCGGGACAATGATGGATCCGATGCGTCTGGCCGCTCAGATCGTGACTGGCTTGGGCTTTTTGGGCGCAGGCGTGATTCTGAAAAACGGCTTGCAGGTAAAGGGACTGACGTCTGCTGCGATGATTTTCTTTGCGGGTGGCATCGGGATCGGAATCGGTGCGGGCTTTTACGGCATCGTCATTTTTTCCGTGATCGTTTCTTTCGCCCTGGCCAGGGTAAGTCTGCGCTTTGAAGAGAATCATCATAAGCGGATAGAAGAAGAGGGAGTCAAAACACACGAAGGAAAGCGGCAGGAGGTCATGTAGTCATGTAGACTGTATCTAGCCTGCCCGCAAGTCTGAACAAGCAATGCTCGTCTCGTCTGAAGGGGAATGCATCTCACCCGTCTGTTTGGACAGTCCATGCAGAGGGGACAGAGATGCTTTTGCTTTTTATTGAATGGAGTAAGTACACTGCCGCTGCAGGCTGGAACGATTTCAATATCTTGCTTTTCCATTCGGAATTGCGTACAGACGACAATCGGCGAGGTTATACTGATGGTGGAGGTGAAGCTGATGGCAAACATAGGCGGACATGAACCAAAGCATCATTCCATTCCAATGGCGGATGATGCAAAAATAGCTGCCGACGAGGGACAGCTAACAGATGAAAGATGGCAAGCCATCATAAACAACGATGCTTCCTACGATTTTCAGTTTTTTTACGCCGTCAAAACGACCTGTATTTTTTGCAGGCCGTCTTGCAAATCCAGGCCTCCGAATAAACAAAATGTCCGGATCTTTCAAAACGCGCAGCAAGCCCTGGCAGCCCATTTTCGCCCATGCAAGCGATGCAAGCCGACTGGACAGCGTTTGCCCGACAGCGAGTGGGTCGATCAAATTACGAATTTCATTGACAGCCATTTCAGTGAAAATGTAACACTGGAAATCTTGGCGGAAATGTGCCACGGCAGTCCGTATCATTTGCACCGCACCTTCAAGCGGGTAAAAGGAATGACGCCCGGCGAATACGTTCAGCAGTTGCGCATGAACAAGGCCAAGCAGCTTCTGGCCGATACGGATAAAACGATAACCGATATTGCTTTTGCTGTAGGTATGTCCAGTACGCCTTATTTCGTAACACTGTTCAAGAAAATGACCGGGACGACGCCTACCGAGTATCGGCACCGGCATAAACAAGCATCGGAAACGGGGAGGTTGCACTATGAACGCGAAAACTGATCAGACGATTTACTGGACCTTGTTGGTTCATGAAAACTGGAGAATATACCTGGCCGCGACATCCAGGGGACTTTGCTTTGTGGGGACACCGAATCAGCCTTTGGAGGAAATGAGAGAGTGGGTGGAAAAGCATTTTTCCGGGAGCCCACTGGTGCAAGACGATGAAAAAGTTCAACCGTATGCAGCAGAACTGATCGAGTATTTTCAAGGCATCCGCAAAAGCTTTTCCATCCCTTTTGATGTTTCTGGCACGCCGTTTCAGCTCGCTGTATGGAACGCGCTCCGCGAAATTCCTTACGGGCAGACCAGCACCTATTCAGATATTGCATTGCGTATCCAAAAACCGGCAGCAGTCCGGGCGGTCGGGGCAGCGATTGGCGCGAATCCGGTGCTATTCACCGTACCGTGTCATCGGGTGATCGGAAAAAATGGATCGCTTACCGGCTACCGGGGCGGTTTGGATGTGAAAACGAAGCTGCTGCAGTTGGAAAAATCCGAAGGGAGTCCGACATATGCCTGATCGTCTCGCACAGCGAATTTCTGCTCTGGATTGGGATACGCTGCAACAGACGCTGGACGAGCAGGGCTATGCTGTAGTTCCCGGCATCTTGACACAAGAACAATGCAGGGAAATCATCGAAACCTATACGGTAGAGAGCCATTTTCGCAGCACAATCAAGATGGCCAGATACCGGTTTGGGGTCGGGGAGTACAAGTACTACCAAGCTCCTCTTCCCGATTTGCTGCAAACACTCCGTCACGGCTTCTATCCTGAGCTGGCGAAAACTGCAAATCGCTGGCACCAGCAGCTTGGCCACGGCATCGTCTATCCGGATACGCTGCCCGAGTTTCTCGACTGCTGCCATCAGCAGGGGCAAGTGCGGTCAACACCGCTGATTCTGAAGTATGAAGCAGGTGGATACAACTGTCTGCACCAGGATTTATACGGAGAAGTATTCTTCCCGTTTCAAGTCGTGCTTGCCTTGAATCAAAAAGAGCTGGATTACAAGGGAGGAGAGTTCCTCCTGGTAGAGCAGCGGCCAAGAGCGCAAAGTAGAGGTCACGCGATCAGTCTGGAGCAGGGCGCGGGACTTATTTTCCCGACGAGCCACCGCCCAGTCCCGGGAGCGCGCGGGTACTACAAGACTACGCTTCGGCACGGAGTCAGCACGGTTGCCTCGGGAACGAGGTACAGTCTCGGGATTATTTTTCACGATGCCAAGTAAATACAATGTATCGTTTATGATAACGAGGAGGCGTATCAGGAATAGGGGAGAGTCTTCATGAAAAGCGAGTTTTTCTACAAGTACCCCAAATCGCTGCTAAACAAAGGGACAGGGTTTCTATCCGATTACAGCCACTCTCTCAATCCCTATACTGGCTGTGCTTTTGGATGCTCATACTGTTACGTGCGTCAGATGCCCGTCTCGACGTTTCGCGGCGCTGAATGGGGAACCTGGGTGGATGTGAAAAAGGAAGCTGCGGAGCTTTTGCACAAGGAGCTTCGCAAAGCCAAGGCCAAAGGCGAGGTAACGATATTCATGTCCTCGAGCACCGATCCTTATCAGCCTGTCGAGTATCGGGAAAAAGTGACGAGATCCCTGCTCGAGGTCATGACAGAGGAGCCGCCTGATTTTCTTTTTGTGCAAACCCGCAGTCCGCTTGTTTCCAGAGATGTCGATTTGTTATTGCAGCTCAAGGATCGTGTTCGGGTAAGCATGACCGTAGAAACGGACCTGGAGGAAATACGCAAGCACTTTACACCGGGCGCTCCGCCCATTGCAGCAAGATTAAAAGCGCTGCAGGAACTAGCAGATGCCGGTGTGCCGACGCAGGCGACGATTGCACCGCTACTTCCCAGCAGCGAAGACTTCCCCGTAAAGCTGAAGTCTTTGGTCAGCCGTGTCTGCGTCGATGATTATTTTATGGGGGACGGCAGCGGCGGGAGACGCACGGGAAGATTGGGGATTCGCGCATTGTACGAAGAACTTGGGATGGAAGAATGGTACGACCCGTCCGCTTATCGAATCGTCTACGACAGAATGAGACGGGTTTTTCCCGATCATCAGGTTTTCGTAAGTCAAAAGGGCTTTGCCCCGTTTTAATCAGGGGCAGGAAGGAGCATGTTTCATACAGATCTTTACCCACGTCCGGAATAACCTTTTCCCAGGGAGCAATATTTCGTAAAATAAAGCGAAGGAATAAACGTTGAATGCCGAAAGCGAGGGTAACTGCATGGACGATAAAAAAACGCCGCTCGTTCCAGAGCTTGATGAGCTCCTCTACAAATTCACTGAACTGTTGACGGGAGAAGCAACGCCAGAGCGCGTGGAAATGGTAAAGATCTGGTGCCTCTATACACATATGTCAAAAGCGATGCCGCCGCTGGTTCAACATTGGGCGAGCGAGCCGGAACATTTCGAAGCGCGCGACCAGATCCGGGGAATCATTGAGCAAATCAAGCAGTGGAACCAAACAAAAAACCAGAAGCACTGAAAATAGTAGAAACGGTTGCGGTGAAAGGGCTTGGTGCATGCTGCCAAGCCTTTTCACCGTGTGAGAGTCGAATAAACGGACGATTGTAGTTGTTAATCATTCAATCCTTTTCCATCGAGAATTTGCGGTATACATTTTTCTACCCTTGACGCTCGCGTTTTGGATTGTTTGGGTGATGAAAAATAAAGAAGGTAGGCTCTTTGCCGTCCCGGCGTCAATGCTTCAAAAGCAGTTTTCAAGGCAGGGTTTTCATCTAGTTTCATTTGAAATTCTTCCGCAACGCTGTAGTCCGTATGCTTTTTAAAATCCACTTCCAAACCGGCTTTTTCAACTTCAATCGCTTCATGAATATAGGCTTTCAAGACGGTTTCCAGTTCAATGATTTCTTCAACATTGGTGAACCGAATCTGGCGAGCCGCCTGTACATTCTCCGTTTGTTGAACGAGAATCCCATGGGTATCCTGTAGCAAGGCACCTTTGTGAAACAGAAGTGCGCAGTATTCTTTAAATCCGTGTATTAACACTATGTTTTTATTCTCATACGTGTAGCAAGGATGCATCCACTTCCATTCTTCTGTCAGCTCACAGTCAAGAACAATATTTCTCAGCTTTTCATATTCTGCCTTCCACTTTTCCGCTTTGCTTACGAATTCGTCAACCTTAGGATTCAATTTGCTATTTGCCATCAAGGAGCACCCCTCATCAATTTCTCGTTGAGCTGACAGTCAAGAATAACCGTTTTTGATCCATTCAATTCTCTTCTGTAATCTTTCGGACCGCCAATTTTATTTCATTCCAAATTCTACCTCACTCGGAAGCATGATCTCAATCATAATCTTGCGTACTTTGCAGATAACTGCCCACAGCGAGACGGCTTAATCGAGTAGGAGGGGGCGACTAACCCCCGTCCTCTCACACCACCGTACGTACCGTTCGGTATACGGCGGTTCACCAAGCTTGACGAATTTGAGAATATCGTTGCACTAAGCTTTTCAGCCCTTGTTGTTGCCAGTAGGCAATGCCGAGGGCTTTGTGTATATGCGGAGATTTTGTGGTACGCCATGCACCCTTGCGGGTATTTGCAATTTCAATGGCTTTTACGTGAGATATGCCAAGAGAACGAAGTTCTCGATATCTGGTTCTCACGCGTTTCCACTGCATCCACAAACAAAGACGGAGCCTGCGCCTTGTCCATTCCTCAATGGATTGTAGAATGCCCTTCGCGTCTGCAAGGGCGAAATATCCAATCCAGCCCATGAGGTACTGATTTATTCTTTCAATCCGCTTCTCCATCGAGATGCTCCACACCGGATTCGTGATCGTGCGGATTTTCTCTTTTAGCTTGAGGAGGGATTTGGGGTGGATGCGAATCCTTGTCTGTTTTGCAAAGGTAAAACTAAAGCCCAAGAATTTTCGTTTCCATGGTCGGTCTATCGCGCTTTTCTCCTCATTTACTTTTAGCCTTAGTACCTTCTCCAAGTGGTTTTGAATACTCTTCTTTACTCGTTCCCCTGCCCGTTTTGTTTTCACGTAGATATTACAATCGTCTGCGTAGCGGCAGAAACGGTGGCCTCTCTTTTCGAGTTCCTTGTCCAAATCATCAAGTAGGATATTTGCCAAAAGTGGGCTTAACGGCCCACCTTGCGGTGTTCCTTCACTTGATGTTGTACAGACGCCATTTATCATGATCCCCGCATTCAAGTAGGAACGAATCAGTCTTAAAATTCTCTTGTCCTGAACTTTTCGAGCCACACGGCTCATTAGAATATCATGATTTACGCGATCAAAGAATTTCTCTAGATCGATGTCCACCACGAAACGATATCCTTCGGAGATATACGCTTGCGCTTTCCTTACTGCCATGTGAGCGCTACGTTTTGGACGGAACCCATAGCTAGATTCCGAGAAGGTGGGGTCGAAGATCGGCGTTAACACTTGGAGGATGGCCTGCTGAATAAAGCGGTCTACCACGGTGGGAATGCCTAATAACCTTACACCACCGTCAGGTTTCGGGATTTCGACTCTGCGAACAGGTGAAGGTCTATAGGTTCCCCTTTCCATCTTCTCGCGGATGGCTTGCCAGTGTTCACGTAGATAATCGCGTAGTTGTTCGGTTGAAACACCATCGACTCCACCGACACCTTTGTTTTCCTCCACTCGTTGGAGTGCCATCCGTAAGTTTTCCCGTGATAAGACTTTTTCCAGCAAATCCATAATGATGTTCCTTCCTTCGCACATGCGGACTCCGTGCTTGCTGTACGATACTCAGCCCTCTTTTGTACCCTCGGGGCTTCACCCCTGCTCTTCAAAAGTAGTTCCTTGACAGAATTCTGCTTCGACGTACCGTATCAAAAGACATGGATCGCATGCTGACTTGATGTTCGGCCCTTCCCCATTCAAGCGTCCTCTACTCGGGTACTATGGCCTCTGCTGACTTCTGCATGTTCAGCGTCTCCTTACGGAGACGGTTACCAACAGTTGAAGGCGTTTCATGCAGACCTCCCCAGGTAAGAACGATAACTTTCATCCCATGTACCTGCCCAAGTTTACTACTGTATCCCTTGGCTGTATGGGGCTTTGTCTTGTTTGGCAGACTCGCCCGGATACAACAGCCTCAAATTGGGTTCGTGTACCTCAGGTCGGGATTTTGCCGCCGGCTTCCTTCAGATTCGACCTCGCGGTCGACACCCTTGCCTTGAGCTAACGGTTGGTACAGCCAACCCCCGTTCGGGACTTTCACCCTATAGCTATCGCCCATGCTGGGCGCACCAAAAAAAGAACCTCCGGCTTCGCATTATCTCCGGAGGTTCCTGCTCATTTCCACCAGCTGTCAAAAGGAGTCACAGGGAGGCTGCGCTTGTGCATGGTCACGTCATATTGTCGTTCGATCTTTTCTTTCACTTCGGCTGATACAGCTTGATTCGTCAAGTATTTATCCAAATCGTCGTAAGAGAATCCAAGTGCGACCTCATCGGGCAGCAGCGGCCGGTTGTCTTCGAGATCGGCAGTAGGGGTTTTCATATAGAGATGCTCCGGTGCGCCCACGTATTGGAGTAGTTGACGCACTTGGCCTTTCGTCAACCCGGTGATGGGGGCGACATCGGCTGCACCGTCTCCGAATTTCGTGAAAAACCCTGTAGCGGCTTCCGGCGCCTGATCTGTGCCCAGGACGAGGAGGCCGAAATGGCCAGCTATGTCATATTGGACCTTCATGCGTTCACGCGCTTTTGTGTTCCCTTTGTGGAAATCGGAGAGAGCCGCACCGGTCGCCAGTTGGAATTGCTCCATGGAAGCATCGACGGCGGGCTTGATGTTTACCGTAATCGTGTTATGTGGACGAATGAATCTTATTGCTTTTTGAGCATCATCTTCATCCAACTGCTGGCCGTAGGGGAGGCGGACAGCGACAAATCGGTATTCCTTGCCCGTCTCCTTGGCTGCTTCATCGCAGGCAACCCGGGCCATATAGCCGGTCAGCGTAGAATCAACCCCGCCGCTGATCCCCACCACATATCCTTTTGCACCTGTTTTCAACAGGTATTCTTTTAAAAAATCCACCCGAAAGCGCAGCTCTTCCTCTGCGTCGATCGTTGCCCGAACATGCAAGCTCTCTATGATTTTCTCTTGCTTTGTCAAGTTCCTGTTCATTAGCGGCCAACCTCTTTCGTGTACAACTGATTCTTGTAAATGTAGTCGAGTACCAGGTCGGGAAGCAGGAAGCTCGGATCGCCGCCATTGCGAATTTCTCCGCGGATATAGCTGGAGCTGATGCCCATACTGATGCCTTTTGACATCGTGAGGAAGTTTTCGTCATTGTTTCTGAGCAACGGGTCCTTTGCGATCAAGTCATCCATGTGATAGCCTTCCCGAGACATGACAATAAACTTGTGGTTTTTCACCAATTTCTCTGCATTTCCCCAGCGGGACAATCCTTCCAACAGGTCGGCGCCCATGATGAAGAAAATCTCGTCGTCCGGAAACTGCTTGCGAAAGTGCTCCATGGTGTCATAGGTATAGGTTTCGCCAGGGAGCGCATTCATTTCAACCAAAGAGATTTCGAACAAAGGCTCCCCGAATCGGTTGGTTTTGTTTTTGCAGGCTCCCAAAGCAAGCTCGAGCATTTTGACGCGATGCCGGTCTTCCGTTTGCAGAATCTTGTCTCTGCGCATGGAGGAGCAGGGGGTAAAGTACACCTTATCGAGGCGCTTGCGGCTCGCTACCGCAGCTGCCGTAAACATGTGGGAATACGTAATGGGGTCAAAGCTGCTGCCGTATATACCGATTCGTCGCATGGTCGAATCCTCCCTTATTCCATAAGAGCAAATTGCCTTTTTTCGTGGATCAGCTTCTCTTTCAACTCTTTCAATTCGTCAGACAACGATACCGGGTACACCTCCGGGTTGTCGAGGCGCAAATACTCCTCCCAAAACGTATTCTTCTGTGCCAGATGGAAACGGCGGGATTGTTCGAGTGTCGGAGTTTTGTAAACCCGCTTTCCGTGTTCAAAGATCGGGACGAGCAAGGGGACAGCCCGAAAATTGACCACGCGTTTGCTCTTTAACGGGTTCGTCGGATGCTTCAGCACAATTTCTTTGACATGCCCGATTTCTTCATGCTCCAGGCAAATGTAGTCGCCCTTGGCCATTCCGTCCTGATCGTACAGCCGATACACTTTTTTAATGCCCGGATTCAGGATCTTGTCGATATTTTCGGAGATTTTGATCAATGCCATCCAATCCTTTTCCGTCTTGCGGGCCACGATTTTGTGGACGCCGCCGAGTGCCGGGCTGTCGTAAGCGGTGATGTACTTGGTGCCGATGCCCCATATGTCGATTTTGGCTCCCTGATATTTGAGGGAAGTGATCGTGTACTCGTCCAGATCGCTGGATGCGGCTATCTTGACATCGTGCAAGCCGGCATTATCGAGCATTTTCCGGGCTCTTTTGGAAAAGAAGGCGAGGTCCCCGCTGTCCAGGCGAATCCCGCTCAGCTTGTGACCGCGTTCCTGCATGATCTTGCCGACCTTGATCGCATTTGGAATACCCGACCCGAGCACATCGAAGGTATCGACCAGCAAAATGCTTTTCGCCGGAAACACCTCTGCAAATGCAAGGAACGCTTCCAGTTCATTCGGGAAAAACTGCACGAACAGATGGGCATGGGTTCCGGTTGTCGGGACACCGTATTGTTTGCCTGCCTTCATGTTGGAAGAGTAATCGAATCCCGCTATATAGGCGGCACGGGCTCCTTGTACGGAGGCGTCACGTCCTTGGGCTCTTCTTTTGCCCATTTCGATGACCGTCTGACCTTCGGCCGCAGTCATAATCCGCGAAGCCTTGGTCATGAGCAGAGACTCGCTGTTCACGGTATTCAGAAGCTGGGCTTCAATCCAGACGCATTCCATGATCGGGGCCACAATCCGGATATAGGGCGTGTTCGGAAAAACGATCTGGCCTTCTTCCATGGCATAAAGCTGACCAGTGAATCGCAGCGAGCGCAGTTCAGCGAGAAATTCTTCATCGTACAGTTGCTTGCTGCGGAGGTATTCGATGTCGCTCTCGTTGAAGTAGAGATTTTCTACGATGTCGATCAGCTGGTGAAGTCCGCAAAAGGCGACGTATCCGCCAAGCTCTCCCGTATGGTCGCCAACCGGTTTTACAAAAGGCGCCTTGCGGTAGAAGTCGTCGAAAACGACAGGCGTTCGGTGCAAGCCCTTCTTGTACAGGGCATACATCATGTTGATCGCGTATTCGTCTACGTCGAGACCGTAATCTCTGGAAGGATCGAAGAAGGGCAGAATCTCGAAGTCTGCCGTCTGGCCGCACGCAGAGCAGGGATTCACCTGATCCGAGATGCGAAAATTTGGTTGCTTGCAGGAATTGCAAATATGGACAAAACGATATACTTTCGGATCAATCGCATCAAAAATGGTCCTTTTCATCCGTTCCCAATCCTTTCTGCTCCGGCAAAGGGAGTTGTAAGAGAGGGGAGAGGAGGCTCCCCTGGTCAAGCTTTCGATACAACCTTCATGCCCATCTGGTTTTTAAAGTGACCCAATGCCCATTCGTGACCGGCAGGATTGAAGCTTGCCACGGCATCCTCGTGAATGACTACCTCGTACCCGAGATACCAGGCCGAAACGGCAGTATGGAGAACACAAATATCCGTGCAAACGCCGACAAGATGGATTTCCCGGATGCCCCGCGCCTGAAGCTGGAGAGCCAAATCTGTTCCCTCAAAGGAGCTGTATCTCGTTTTGTCCATCCAGTAAATCGCCGCTTCATTTTCCAGGTAGAGATCGTGCAGCGCTCCATATAGATGGCGTCCCTTTGTGCCCATGATATTGTGCGGGGGATAGAGGGCGGTTTCCGGATGGTAAGGATCGTTTTCTTTGTGGCCATCCACAGCCATGACGACATAATCTCCATTTTGCAGAAACTCATTGGTTAGCTCGCAAATCCGCTTCTCGATGTTTTGTCCGGGTTCTCCGCAAGTCAGGGCACCGTCTGCAGCAACGAAATCATTCGTATAATCGATGACAATCAACGCTTTTTTGCTCATCATCATGACCTCCCGAAAATCAAAATGTATTTTTGATATTGTCAAAATAACCTTATCGTTACTTAAAAAAAGATGGACTAATAGATCGTTAAAAAGGGGACGTAGTCCGTAAAACGGTACAGTTTCGCCTTGTTTTGCGAGTATTCATTCGAATATTTGATCCGGTCTTGCGAGTCCCGGGCGACTTCAATGATCCCTTTTCTCGTTTTGGTGCCCACTAATTTTTTCTCAAAGTTTGATCTATCCACTGTATATGTCGGCACTACCGTTTCGATGACCTGGAGCAGCTCGGATAACGTGAATTCTTCCGGCAGGAATTCCTTGGCGATGTTGGTTTGCAGCATTTTTTCCTGGATGCGTTTGAGCGCATCCTCCAATATCTTGTTATGGTCAAAAGCAAGCTTCATCGACAAGGCTTCTTCCACTGTAAACAAGCGAGCATCAACTGCGTCGTCATCCGCTTTAAAACCGGAAAGGCTTTTCTCGTTCACCAAAGCGTAGTAGGCGACCGTGGGAATCCAGCCTCCCGGATCTCTTCCCGGAGTGTAGTAGGCTTTCAGTTGTTCGATATGGACGTTTTCGTTCAGGATGTGGGTTTCTTCTCTCAATTCCCGCTCGGCACAAGCGTCGAGAGTCTCGTGTTCATTGGAAAAACCGCCGGGAAAAGCCCAGTAGCCTGGAAACCGGTCGCTGTTCGGATCGCGCTGGATGAGCAGGATCTTCAGCTTTCTCTCCGGAAGCGACTTGTTTTTTGTATCTTTTCTGGGCTCGGATGTGATTGTAAAAATGCATATATCGGTAGGCAGACCATCCGGAGAACGAAAGACCGGCTTTGAAACGGATGCAGAATTCAAATTTGTCTCCTCCTTTCTGCATCGTCTTGGCTTTATTTTACAAGGTGGAAATTACATTGTCAATACGGTATGGTTAAAAACACCATATGATTTTATTCTATGTTTCTTTATTGAGTAGTAGACCGGTAGTGACAGCATATCTTTTTATTGACGTTAACGTAAACGTAAGGGTATGTCTATGGTAGAATAGCAAAGAAAGGATGCTCCTAGACGCAATGAGAAAGGCCGTGATCGGCATGCTATGCAGCAAAATTTTGATGCCTTTCGGTGGATCGGCGTTAGCCAAAAAAGCACTGGAAAAAGCGGTCAAGCTGTCGTGCAGCATGCTCATATTCCGGTGCTGCTCGTAAAATATGAACCGGATTCGCGGAAAATGATAGCTCGTACTGAGAAAATCGCCTTCATTCAGAGGACATTTTTTAGGAATGCAAGAAAAACAATCTGCTGCGAACCGAAAGGAAAGCGATCGAGGTTTCTGATAGAGAGAGCCATTCTGTTTATGTTATAATAGGTACCGTCTTTCTTGAATTGGCTGCAGATTCAGGAGGTATGCCATTTCATTTTTTCCGCCGCTCAGTTTCAGGCATAGCCGGTTTTATAAACATCCCTGCTCCGGCATTGTTTTATAATTTCCTCTTGTGAACTGGATATCTTTCATTTAGTATTTTTTTGTCAGCAATCATTTCGTTGCTATGAACCTCCTCTTGAGGGGAGCAGCCTTAATTTGAAACCGTCGAAAGAGAGTGGGACATTATGGGTCGTAAATGGAACAATATCAAGGAAAAAAAAGCGTCAAAGGATGCCAATACCAGTCGGATATATGCAAAGTTCGGTAAAGAAATTTACGTTGCAGCCAAACAGGGAGAACCGGACCCGGAATCCAATCGCGCCCTGAAGGTCGTGCTTGAGCGCGCAAAAACGTACAGCGTACCGAAAGCGATCATTGACCGGGCCATCGAAAAGGCAAAAGGCGGTTCCGAAGAAAGCTACGACGAGCTGCGTTATGAAGGCTTCGGACCAAATGGATCGATGATCATCGTCGATGCACTGACCAACAACGTAAACCGTACTGCTTCCGAAGTCCGTGCAGCCTTTAATAAAAATGGCGGCAACATGGGCGTGAGCGGTTCGGTAGCCTATATGTTCGATGCAACTGCCGTTATCGGTGTCGAAGGCAAAACTGCGGAAGAAGTTCTCGAATTGCTCATGGAAGCGGATGTGGACGTACGCGACATTCTGGACGAAGACGGATCGGTGATCGTCTACGCGGAGCCAGACCAGTTTCACGCCGTACAGGAAGCGTTCAAAAATGCCGGCGTCACTGAGTTTACCGTTGCAGAGCTGACCATGCTCGCGCAAAATGAAGTGACACTTCCCGAAGACGCGCAAGCTCAATTTGAAAAATTGATTGATGCACTGGAAGATCTGGATGATGTCCAGCAGGTGTACCACAATGTAGATTTGGCGGAGTAAATGCTTGGCGCCGGTCCCGGCGAAAGGGACGTCCTTGCAAGCCAACTGAATCAACTCGATATTTCATATAAGAATCGAAAAACTGTCCCTTCAAAAGAGGGGACGGTTTTTTTATTTGCTCAGGACAAAAAAAGCATAGAACTTACAAACATTGGTTAATGTATAAACAAAATGGAAAGGGCAGGTGCCATGCAATGAATGCCAACCAAGAACTGAAGAACACGCTTTCGTATATCCATTCCGAGCTGAATCGGATCGAAACGATGGCCGGAACGCTGTCTACCATTGAGCACGACCATTACAAAAAGCTCACGAATTTCGATGACCGAAACCTGGTCGATATTGCCGTGGAAGAACAGAATGCTGCCCGCCAGCTTGGCACCATGAAGCACATGTGCTTGGCGATGACCCAAAAATTAGAGGGGCTCATAAACGCACTAGACGGTGGTGAACCGGGGGAGAGTGGGCAACGTGCTGAGACTCATTGAAAACTTCATCCGTTCGGCTATTAACGAAACGGTGGATAAAGCAGTAACGAGAATGATGAGGGATCAATACATTGAAAACCTGTTTGAGATGGTGCCTGCCACGAAAAAGGTTGGACCGATCAACCTTATGGAAATCGCGATGCGGGCTGCCCAGGGAACACCCGTCCCTCGTCCGCTTGGCAGTCACCTTCACTTTTCCCCGTGGGAGAAAATCTTGTTTAATCCCGTACATTTATTCCGCTTTCCAACACCAGAAAATGTAGGGATCAAGACTTCTGTCACGATCGGCCACCGCGCGCGAAAACCATTGACCATCTCCATGCCGATCATGATCGCAGCGATGTCGTTTGGAGGGGCGCTTAGCAAGAGTACAAAAATTGCGTTGGCCAAGGCGGCTGCGGCTGCGGGGACAGCGACCAATACAGGGGAAGCAGGTCTGCTCGAGGAGGAGCGGGAAGCCGCTCGCTTGCTGATCGGTCAATACAATCGCGGCGGCTGGTTGAATACCCCTGACAAGTACAACCGTCTGGATGCCATTGAGATTCAATTGGGACAAGGCGCCCAGGGATCAGCCTACCAGCGGACGACAGCAAAAAACATCGGTGAAGATTACCGAAAGGTTTTTGAGCTTCGCGAAGGGGAGGATGCGCTTATTCATTCGCGTCTTCCGGGGGTAAATACAAAAGAAGATTTTATTCAGCTCGTCAGGCGGCTTCGGGATGAGACGGGTGTACCGGTCGGGCTCAAAATCGCAGCAACCCATCACCTGGAAAAAGAGCTGCAAATTGCGGTAGAGGCCGGGGTAGATTTCGTTACGCTGGATGGAGCAGAGGGTGGAACCCATGGAGGAGCGCCGACGCTTCAGGATGATGTGGGGCTGCCGACTCTTTTTGCGATCACGAGGGCAACAGAATTTTTTGCCCGCAAAGGCGTTTTCCGGGATGTCAGTCTACTGGCCACAGGCGGACTTGTAACGCCGGGGCAAATGCTCAAAGCGATAGCACTGGGTGCAGATGCAGTCTATATCGGCACCGCAGCACTCATGGCGCTCGTGAGCGAACAAATGGTCAAGTCGGTTCCGTTTGAACCTCCCACCAGTTTGCTGGTTTATACGGGAAAAATGACGGATCAGCTAGATATTGACCAGGCGTCGACCAATTTGTTTCGGTACCTCAACGCTTGTGTGACAGAAATGGAATTGGTTGCTGTATCAGCAGGAAAAACCGCTTTATCCGACATTTCCAAAGCTGACCTTTGCACGCTTGACCCGTTTCTCGCAAAAGCAACCGGCATTCAGCTGGGGTACGTTTCGCCCGAGAATCAAGATCGTTTCTTCGAAGAAACCAAACCCGTGTTCGATCAGACCGAAGAGCGCTTTGCAGAAACACAGCCTTCCACTTTTCACTAGCAGAATGAATTATTTTTCTCCAGAGCCATCATACGGGGTGGAATTTCCTTACTCCGCAGATACATAAAGGCAAATTTGCCCGGGAAGTCTATGATGGGATGTACTATGTACACCAAACCATATGAAGAGGAGGTGCATATATGCAACGGTTTGCCGCACATGAATTTTTGGAAACGCAAGAAGCGCTGCGCTCCAAGCATGCGGAGATCGAAATGCATGGCTTATTTGCCGAAATGGCACAGGATCCACAACTGAAAAACATGGTTCTCAATCACCAACGCCAAATCATGAATGCCTATCAGCAAGGGATCAATCTGTTGATGGGGAAGGGTGTAAACGTAGCAGCCACTCCCCAACTGGCTCAAATCCGTACGACTGAGCCAGCGACCGTCGGGCTGAATCAGCCTCATATGATGGCGCCAAATCCACATCCAACCCGCCTTTCTGATATGACGATCGCTACAATCATGCTCAACTGGCACAAGGCCGGTTCCGCCATCGGTATGCTCTGGGCTAGTGAATGCGTAGACCCGCAAATCAGACAATATCATGTTAACGGAGCCAATCTGTGCCAACAAATGGCCTATGAAACATGGCAGTATATGAATATGAGAGGGTTCTACCAAACGCCGCAGCTAGCAGACCATACGATGAACACGATGATCAATGCTTACCAGCAACAGCCAGCAATGGCTTAAGTTATGAACCACATTAAAAAGGAGGAACACAAACATGTTTACCAATCAAACACTCTCCAATAACTTCGGTGGAGCCCAAGCGATTTTCCAACCAGGCTTTGCAGGCACCAACCCGCAGCAAGTAAGACAGGATATCGCTCGTGAAGGCGGATTTGGACAAGCTGGCTTCTCCGGCGGCTTCACCCAGCAAGCTTCCCCGGCTGCATTCGGCGGAGCCCAAGCGATTTTCCAACCAGGCTTTGCAGGCACCAACCCGCAGCAAGTAAGACAGGACATCGCTCGTGAAGGCGGATTTGGACAAGCTGGCTTTTCCGGCGGCTTCACCCAGCAAGCTTCCCCGGCTGCATTCGGCGGAGCCCAAGCGATTTTCCAACCGGGCTTTGCAGGCACCAACCCGCAGCAAGTAAGACAGGACATCGCCAGTGAAGGCGGATTTGGACAAGCTGGCTTCTCCGGCGGTTTCACCCAGCAAGCTGGATTCGGCGGAGCGCAAGCTGTATTCCAACCGGGCTTTGCAGGCACCAACCCGCAGCAAGTAAGACAAGACATCGCTCGTGAAGGCGGATTCGGTCAAGCTGGCTTCGCTGGCGGCTTCACCCAGCAAGCAGGATTCGGCGGAGCCCAAGCAGTGTTCCAACCGGGCTTTGCAGGCACCAATCCGCAGCAAGTAAGACAAGATATCGCTCGTGAAGGCGGATTCGGCCAAGCTGGCTTCGCTGGCGGCTTCACCCAGCAAGCTTCCCCGGCAGCTTTCGGCGGAGCCCAAGCAGTGTTCCAGCAAGGCTTTGCCGGTACCAACCCGCAGCAAGTAAGACAAGATATCGCTCGTGAAGGCGGATTCTTGGCTTAAAAAACGCGGCAAGAAGACTTTCATAAGACAATGCCAGCCAGTGTGTAGAGATGCGCTATCAAAACACACTGGTTTCTCCATTTGCAGGCAAAGTATGAGTTGACGGAAAGAAGACCGTTTTGATAATTGCACATGTGACGCTTCCTGATGAGAAGAACAACCGATATACGCAACAACAACAGTGAAAGGAGGTTTTGAGATGAAAAAACCGGACGAGAAGCCGAACGGAAATGAAGAACTGCAGGTACTGGGCACTCACGCAGCGGGAGCAACCGACCTCTTCCAAACCAGCAAAGCGCAAAAGGACACGGAGGTACAACCGCCTGAACACCCTGGAGGAGCGGGGACAGGGTAAACGGAACAACAGACGAAAAACCAGGTCAAATCGGCCTGGTTTATTTTACGCAACGCAGATTGCTGTTTGCAGTTGTCAGTCTGCTTGATTCACTTCGTAAGCGGCCCGAATTCCGGATTCGATGGCTCCTTGTATCCAACTGCGAAAATGAGAAGTGTGTTCCCCGGCAAAATGAATGTTCCCTTCAGGTAACGCTATATAGGGTGAAAGATCTTTCTCCTGGTTCGGTTTAAACATCGAAAAAGCTCCTGCAGAGTATGGGTGCAAAGCCCAGTTCTGGACAAATCCGGACACAAAATATCGCTTTGTCTGTTCTCCGTGAATTTCTGCCAGGTCTCCCAGAGCTTCTTCCACTTGCACTTGCCTGCTCATGCTTACCCAGGGCAACGCGTCATCCTCCCATGTATAGCTGGCTAGCACAACGCCCTCTGCGTCCCCGAAACGATGGCTAGGATAGTAGGCAAAACGGATGGGCAAGTCGGTAACCGTTTGCCCTCCAAACATGCCTGCGTCTTCCCAAAAACGACGTGAAAATTGAATGCCAATTTTCGTAGAGGATACGTAGTGAAGCTGGTGAATGGCCTTCCATTTGTAATAGGAAAAAAGATCGTAGGGCTGTACCTCGATAAAGTTCATGAGAGAAAACGGGATCGTCAAGATGAGGCGGTCAGCTGTGAACTCCAGTTTTTGCATCGTGTTCGTATCGATTGCGCTTAGCCGAAGATAGTTGCCGCTCAGCGAAAGGGACGTTACCTTCATCGAAAACAAAATGTGATCGCTCAATTGATTGAAAAAAGCGTTGGGAAGCTGATCATTCCCACCCGTAATCTCATAAAATTCTGACTCTGGTGCAATCGCGATGATGTTTCGCAGCACTTCGAGAAAACTCAACTCGGGAAAGCCTTCGAGCCAGCAGGACCTTGATCATATCTACAGCTTCGGCGGTGAGAGAAGGGCCAAGAGGATTGTAGCGAAGAAATGTCTCCATGGAGTACCGATCCAAGGCCTCGATTATTCTGGGCCAGTTTCTTTCAGGATCTTGCCTGATGAAGTCTATAACAGGTTGGGCTACCAGGCGGATTAGGTCTTCAGCTTTCTTTCCGCTCTCTTTTTTTGCTACGGGAAAGTTCAGGATATCAGGGCTTCTTTCATAGATCCTTCGACGAGTTTTGACGCCGTTTACATAGATCAAATCATTTGGGGTTTGATTGATAAATTTGTTTACCGGCAGTTTGTACTTTCGAATATAAGCCAAAGTCAGAGAATGACTGCGCGGGATTCTCATGGCGCCAGCCTCGAAATAGTGACCTTCTGAAAAAGGGGAACGTACAGTAAAAATGCGTCCGCCAACCCGCCGAGATGCTTCCAAAATGGTTACGTCATGTCCGGCCTCCTTTAACAAGGAACCGGCCACTAGTCCTGCCATGCCCGCTCCCGCAATCAATACCCTTTGAGGTTTATTTGAACGTTCCAGACCGTGGTGAATGATCCGGACCATTTGATCAAGAGACAGACTGTTTAGGACAGGCATAGAATTCCCCTCTGTTTTATCAGAATAAAGTGCATTATACGATTATGACCTGCGGTTCACGATTATGCCAAAGCTCCCTGTACGACGAATAAAAAAATAACGTCTCCTGACAGCAGGAAACGTTATCATTATGCAAAGCCAGTCCTCACCAGCTTGCCTTTTTCACGCCTGGAATTTGCCCCTTGTAAGCAAGCTCTCGGAAGCAAATACGGCAAAGCTGAAATTTGCGAAGAACAGAGTGTGGACGTCCGCAGCGCTGGCATCGAGTATATGCCCGCACCTTGAATTTCGGCGTCCGCTGTTGCTTGACGATGATCGATGTTTTTGCCATACAACCTCCTGTACATTTTATTCTTGCCTTCGGTTGGCAAGTCTTTTATCGTACCATCATCCACGAAAAATAGATAGTGGTAAGTACAGGAGACGTTGAATAGTAAGCAGCAGGCAGCGCTCCAGCCGAACAGCACGAACGTGCGTTCTCCAAGCAGCGCGCTGCGGAAGTCATGGCAGTCAGACTACAAATTTATTCAGATTCCCGGGTGTTATAGACCCCAGGTGTCGTCCGTTTCATTTCCGCATTCTTTTGTTCCGGTTCATTCTGTACTTTTTCAGCACTCTTGGCAAAACCTTCCGCCTTCAGCCTCTCGACTAAAAGTTCCTTGTCGTTCATAATCTCACTCCCGTATTTGTGGCGTAGGGGCAGTCTATTTCCCCTCATTTTCTATCATGAGCAGAGTGGCATTCATTCATGAAAGAATTTGTCTATGTAAGATGCAACCAATGCCTTTGATCAGGAATTGCTGTCTGCTTCCTCAAACATACTCTCGTATCCGGTCCGAGGAATATCGAGATTTTTCTCGCCAGCATTTTCGTCGATTTTCCCATCATTCGTACCTTCCATATAATCATCGCTAACCTGTTCATGGGTCATGGCCAATCCCTGTTCAGAAAAGGCACGGCTGCTGTAATCAGATGGCTCGTATGTCTTGTCGGCAATCTCGTTTGCGGCGTTGGTCAATTCGTCATTGCGGTTCTTCATCGTATCCCTCCTTTACGCGGATATCCTTAAATTGGGTGACTTTGAGCGGAATTATGCATGCCGCAAAAACGGTCCAAACTGGCGTAAAGTCGATCCTCAGATCAATGGAGAAGCCAGGGGGCCGGCATAAAACAAGTACAGATGACGCACAGTATAATGACGAATTTGAACAGAGGGGAAGAAGGAAACAATGGCTGAGGAAATCAAGCAGGAAGTGCAAACTGTACGGATTCCTGAGACGGGTGAAACGATGGAAGCAAAGACATACTCGGGCAAGGAGCTTTTCTTGAAAGAAAATGCAGATGAAAAGGACGAAGCGTACGCGAAGCTGTGGGAGGATGACAGACTGTAGACCTGGCTTGCCGGAGTGATGCGGGACATAGACAGGTTCAATGGAAAAGAGGTCATTCTACCACGAGGAGTGATAACAAATGGACAAAGAGCTGCAATTGATGAAGGAACTGACTGAGGCGGCAGGCCCTCCCGGTTTTGAAGTCAGAGTACATCGCTTGATGAAAGAAAAGCTCTCTGCATTGACTCAAGAAATCATCACTGACAATTTGGGAAGCATCGTTGGTCAACACGGGAATGCCGGTCCAAAAATTCTTTTGGCTGCTCATATGGACGAAGTGGCCTTTATGGTCACACATATTACAAAAGAGGGCTTCCTCCGCCTGCAGCCGCTTGGCGGGTGGTGGGGGCACGTCATGCTGGCCCAGCGGGTAAAGGTTCTGTCGCGCAAGGGTGATCTCACAGGCGTGATCGGCTCAAAGGCCCCGCATATTTTATCGATCGAAGAGAGAAAAAACGTCCTGGAGATCAGCAATATGTTTGTAGACATCGGTGCTACCAGCAAGGAAGAGGCTGAAGAATTCGGAGTCGAGGTAGGCGATCCGATCATCCCGATTTGTCCGTTCGAGGTTTTGCCGAATCCCAAAATGCTCTTGGCAAAAGCTTGGGATAATCGCGCAGGCTGTTTCGTGACTTTGCAGGTTTTCAAGCAAATATGCCAAGAATCGCATCCCAATACGGTATTCTGCGGAGCTACGGTACAGGAGGAAGTAGGACTGCGGGGAGCAGTAACCCTGTCTCACAAAGTTTCTCCAGACATTGCGTTTGCCCTGGATGTAGGTGTAGCAGGCGACACACCCGGAATGAGCCACAAGGAAGGGCATTCCAAACTGGGGGCCGGTCCGCTACTTGGCTTTTATGACAGCAGCATGATTCCGCATTTGAACCTACGGGATTTTGTCATCGACACCGCCAAAGAAAACAAGATTCCTTACCAGACGGATATCATGCCTGGCGGCGGTACAGACGCCGGAAAAATACATATGGCACACAATGGCGTACCGTCCATGGTGATCAGCGTTCCGGCTCGTTATATTCATAGCCATGTGTCCATCGTGCACCGCGATGATCTGGACAATGCCGTGAAGCTGCTCGTCAGCCTGATCAAGAAGCTTGACGAAGAAACGGTTGGCAAAATAAAGGGTATGGATGATCGGGGGCGATAAGATACCCCCAGCGAATCGTCCGTTTATGTTCGTAGCCATCAGGCGAGTGTGAGATTCCGATGTTGGTGGGGTTATGTGAAAAGGGAGTCTGTCATGAGAAAACACTTTGGAAAGCTTATACCCATACTCATTGCCCTTCTCGCGACCGGTTGCGTCTTCGTTTTAGGCTGGGAACCGGAATATGCTTATGTTCCGCCTGCGGACAAGGTTTTGCGTCCTGCGCAAGCAAATGGTTTTCAGAACACGGGAGTCATGTATTACGACCTGTGGGGACAGACGTTTACGGTACAAGACAAAGCAAATGATCATACAGGCAGACTTTCTGCCCAAAATGGCGCTGTAGAAGTCAACGGCCGTCTGCTGCAATTGGGACGAACAACATTGTATCAGGAGACATTCGGCAATGAAGTGTTTCTCACGGATATCATGGGCATTGTGGACGGCCCTTTGACGATCGCAAATATCGCGAAAGCTGTTTTCCAGTTAAAAGGGGAGGGAACGACAAATTTACAGGTTGAGCTTGCTTATGATGTAACCGTAGGGGGAAGGTCTTTTAAGAAAGGGGAAAAGGTGGATACCGGCATAGATGTTCCCAAGGGAGCTTATGCGCCACTGGGATTGCCCATTAAGTGGTCGGAAGGAAAATTGAAAGTCGGGGTCAGTTGCATGGCCTGTCATGCGACCGTTGACCACGAGACGAAAATGGTCATCGAAGGCGCTCCCAATTCTGATCTGAATGCCGGTTTGTTCCTCGCCTTGGCGACGAATTCCACCGCATTCTTTACACACACGGATGTAGCCAACCTAAAAGCATACATGAGCGGATTGGATCGTGTCGTGCCTACCTCTGATGGGAAAACGTCCCCTTTGCCCGATCCCGCTGCCTTGGAAAAAGCAGTGGACGAAAATTTAGTAAAATGGCCTCGGGGAAATATCGATTCGACGATCGATTTAACAAGCAATCCCTGTCAAATTCCCGATTCCTTCACAAAAGGAAATCACCCATATGGCTGGAGCGGCTTTTCTGCTGCCGGGCCATTTCATGGGTTAAGTGCGTTTAGCAACAACGTTCATGCGCAAAACTCCGATTCCCTCGCCCAAGTCGAGGCCAGCCAGGCATTATTCGGGCTGGATAAAGAAGTGTATCTGGGGACGCTATTGCAGAATGCTGCCGACCCGAAATACCGTTACGACCCGAAAAGCGGTCTGAAACCAACCGAGTTTTTTGCCAAAGTCGACCCTACGCCGGGTGTTCCTGGTGTAAACGAGATGATCAAGCCTCCGTCTTTTCCAAAGTTGACAGCCGTGGCTCCAGATGGATTGGTGATTGGTTCACCAGGCTACAAAGTCGGGGAACAGCTGAATGCGATGGCAGCCTACCAGAATACGATCACCCCTCCGAAGCATAAGGAAAAAGTCGACTCTAAACGAACAGTCTTAGGCGAGAATGTATTCAAGAGGGCGTCCTGCATTACTTGTCATGCGGGGGAAGCCTTTACCAATAACCGGGTGCTTACTTCCAAACAGATTGGGACGGAACCTTCCCGCGGAATGGCTCTGAAGAAAACCCAAAACCTGTTTGGTCCTCCATCGTTGTATACGCCAGATACGCCTGTTCCCATTCCGCCAGATGCAAAAGTGCTTCCCATTCCAACGGCCCATTTGGACCCGGAACAGCTAAAGATAGCGTTTGCACATGGCAATTCACCTGGGGGATACAAGGTAAAAGGGCTGATCGGCTTAAGATGGACTGCTCCTTATTTGCACGATGGCGGAGTTGCTGTTGGACCAAACCTGTCGCAATTGGGGGTACCCGGCACTTTGGCGAAGGGGATTTCACCCGATCCGGCCAATAGTTTGCGTGCTCTGATCGATAAAGATCTGCGGCAAAAAGTCATCGCTGCAAACAAAAGCGCGAAGGAGCTTGCAGACGTACATATTGCCGGAAGCGGACATGAATTCTGGGTGGATTCATCGACAGGCTTTACGAAAGAAGAGCAGGATGCGCTGATTCAATACCTGCTGTCCCTGGGGAGCAGGAATCAATAGCCGAGGACATCTTCCCTCCCCAAAAACAACACGTAAAACGATTCATTGAAGAATGCTCTAAAAGGACAGACGATGGGGTATTTTGTTCCATTGTTTGTCCTTGTGTTTGATTACAAATCCGGGTCCACCGATCGTTCACCAGTTTGACAGATTTGGACATGCCAAAAACATTTATAATAGTGGAAAAGTATAAACCGATGGGGGAACTCATTCATGAATACCGGTTTTCTGATAGCTCTGGTCATTGTGTCCATTTTAATTATTTGGATTACCATCTGGGTCACGAATAAAGCATATGGCCGAAAGCCTGATGTCATTGACCCGATACAGTCGACAGAAAACAATGATCCACTCAACAAAGAACCTGATCGATCATGATAAACGTACAAGAGCGATGAAAAAGCAAACGCTCTTACTCACACAAAAGTATTGCTTGGTTCGATTATCGCCTTAAGCATAAAGAAGAATCATTACGAATTTGTCAGCAATCAAATAGCCAAAGTGATCATTAGTGCAGTCCTGCATATCGCAGGGCTGCTTTTTTTGCTTCCAATTCCTTGTAAAAAGGCAACCTCTCCTGTTTTGCTTCAATCCGTCCCATCAAGACAAAGAATTGGAATTTAACATTTCCACTATGTATATATTGCTATCTTTATCCAAAAGATAATGAATGTATAAAGTGGAGCGAGGTGCATTTCCATGGAACAGCAAAGTGAAGACTTGGACTCCTTAATCATCGGGATTGACGTCGGTTCAACCACCGTCAAAGCGACTGTTGTGAACCCGAAAAACAAAGAAATCCTATGGTCAGACTATCAGCGCCATCATACGAAGCAAGCCGAAAAGGTCCTGGAGTTTTTGATCACCATTGGGAATGAGTTTGCCCATGTAAACCAGGATAAGATTCGCGTTTTCGTGACTGGCTCGGGGGGCGGCCCTATTGTGGAGCACATCGGGGCCAAGTTTGTCCAGGAAGTGAATGCAGTCACGATGGCAGTGGAGCAGCTTCACCCTGACGTGGGCAGTGTCATCGAGCTGGGCGGCCAGGATGCAAAAATCATTATTTTCAAGGTCAATGAGGAAACAGGGGACAAGCAGGCGCTGACTTCGATGAATGACAAGTGTGCATCAGGCACCGGAGCAACCATCGACAAGTGCATGATTAAAGTAGGGATGCCGATGGAGGAGGTGGGCAAGCTTCACTTTGACGACAGCAAATTGCACCATGTCGCTGCCAAGTGCGGAGTCTTTGCGGAAACAGACATCGTGAATCTGGTGAAAAGCGGCATTCCCTCGGCGGAGATCATGTGTTCTCTCGCGGATGCCATCGTGATGCAAAACCTGTCTGTTCTTACCCGGGGCAATACGCTGCGCCATCGCGTGCTTTTGCTCGGAGGTCCCAATACATACCTGCCTTTCCTGCAAGAATGCTGGCGAAAGCGCATTCCTGCGACTTGGGAAGAGCGGGGCTACGATTATCCCAAAGACATGCCGATAGACGAATTAATCTTCGTACCGGAAAATTCACAGTACTACGCAGCGTATGGAGCTGTCATGTACGGCATGCACGAACCGGCAGACGTCGGGACATATACCGGGCTGGAAGGCCTGAAGGAATTCATTGCGCACGGACGCAAGGCGAAATTGGGCGAAAATGCGGGTCCGCCGCTCGTAAAAAGTGCGGACGAATTGGAAGAGTTCCGCCGGTTGTACAGTATTCCGCGCTTTACGCCAGCTTCGTTTGAACCGGGTCAAAAGGTGCGAGCCGTCATCGGCCTGGACGGGGGTTCGACTTCCTCCAAAGCCGTGCTCGTAGATGAAAACGGCACGATTTTGCTGAAGGAGTACCAGTTGTCCAAAGGCAATCCGCTGGAAGACACCAAAGAAATGTTAAAGCGCATCGACGACAGAGTAAGGTCGCAGGGAGCCGAGCTTGAGATTATCGGATTCGGCGCCACAGGATACGCAGCGGATGTCCTGGAAAAAACGCTCAAGGCGGATGTCAACATTGTCGAAACCGTCGCCCATATGATGAGCGCTGTGCACGAGTTTGGCGATATCGATGTGATCTGCGATATCGGCGGTCAGGATATCAAGGTGCTCTTTTTGAAAAACGGGGACATCCGCAACTTCAGACTCTCAAACCAATGCTCCGCAGGAAACGGGATGCTCCTGCAGGCAATGGCAGATCAATTCGGCATACCGGTTCAAGAGTATGCGGAAACAGCTTTCAAGGCGGATCTCTCGCCCAAATATTCGTATGGCTGCGCCGTATTTTTGGATGCCGACCGTGTCAACTTTCAGAAGGAAGGCTATTCGAAAGAAGAATTGCTTGCCGGTCTCGCGCTTGTGTTGCCGAAAAACGTCTGGCAGTACGTGGTTCAGATTCCGCGTATGGCAGAGCTGGGACGCAAGTTTGTGCTCCAAGGCGGCACGCAGTACAACCTCGCTGCCGTCAAGGCACAGGTCGATTACATCAAGCAGCGCGTCCCTGATGCGGAAGTTTACGTGAATCCCCACCCGGGAGAAGCGGGAGCGATCGGTGCAGCGATGGAAACGTTGCGCGTGGTGAAACGACGGGGGTATTCCACGTTTTTAGGGCTGGATGCCGCGATCAATTTGCACTATATCTCCCGAAACGACGAATCCACCCGCTGCAATTTTTGTCCCAACCATTGCAGCCGAACGTTCATCGACTCGCAGACGCCGGACGGGCAAACCGCCCGCTATATTTCGGGATTCAGCTGCGAAAAAGGAACGGTGGAAGACAAGGAAGCCGTCATCCAGCTGACCCGGAAGCGGCAAGAACTGAAAAAACACTTTCCGAATCTGGTGGAATACGAGGCGCAGCGCATGTACCAGCACTTCTACGATCCAGAGCCTATGCCGGATACCGATACAACCGTAGAAGATGTCCATCTCAAACGCACATGGCTCGGTCTGGGGGGCTTGCGCAAAACGGCATACCGCCGAGCTTTCCAGCGATCATCGATGGAAACGGCGGAGAGACGAAAACAGATTCGCATCGGGATTCCCCGCGTTCTCAATATCTGGTCGACCGCACCTTTCTGGCGGACCTATTTCGAGACGCTTGGCATCGACAAGAACAATATTGTTTTCAGCGACTTTACGAGCGAGGAAATGTGGCAGGAGGGGGGCAAATACGGCTCGATCGACCCCTGTTACCCGTCGAAAGTGGCACAGGCGCATATTCACAATTTATTGTTCAAGCACCATGAGCGAAAGCCGCTCGACTATATCTTCTTTCCGTGCATTACTCATATCCCGACCCATCTGCAAAATGTGATGGATTCATCGAGCTGTCCCATCGTGGCGGGAGCGCCAAACGTGATCAAAGCCGCCTTTACGAAAGAGGTAAATTTCTTTGAGACAAAAGGGGTGGCTTATCTCGATCCGGCCGTTACGTTTACGGAGCGGCACATGATGAAAAAGCAGTTGTTCGAGGCGTTTCAGGACTGTCTGCAAATCACGGAGGACGAAAGCGATTTTGCCGTGGAGCAGGGCTGGCGGGCGATGAATATTTTCGACGCCGAGATGCAGGAGCGGGGAAAAATGATCCTGGAGCAGGTGGAAAAGGAAAATCGCCTTGCCATTTTGATGATCGGCCGTCCCTACCATTCCGATCCCGGCCTCAATCACTCTGTATTGGAAGAATTCCAGGTGCTGGGCTATCCCATTCTCTCCATGCGCTCGATCCCCAAGGACGAAGAATGGCTGCGCCGCTTTTTCCGATCCGATCTGGAAAGCGGACGTGTGCAGCACGCGCTCGAAGTAAGCGATGTATGGCCAGAGAACTTCAGTTCCAACAGCGTGCAAAAGGTGTGGGCAGCCAAATTTGCCGCCCGTCACCCCAATGTGGCCGTATTGGACCTGTCCAGCTTCAAGTGCGGGCACGATGCGCCGACCTACGGCTTGATTGACTCGATCATTTCGACGGCGGGCACTCCATACTCCGCCTTGCACGATATCGATGCGAACAAACCGAGCGGGTCCATCAAGATTCGGGTGAAAACGTATGCCCACAGCCTGAGCCTGCATGAAGAACGCCTGGAGGATTTGGCCCGGAAAAAAGCGGAGCTTCAGCAGCGTTTGGAGAAAAAACGGCTGGAACTGCTTGGTTTGCAGACGAAAGAGACATCCTATGAAGAGAAGAACCTCTCGCAAGCAGGCAACTAGAATACGATTTCCACAGGAAAGAGGCGAACATCAATGTCAACGACGAAGGAAACACCTGCGGCCAAAGACTCTCTGGAAAATGAATTGCTTCGCTATCAGGAAGAGCAGGCTCTGGCACTCGGGCTGCAGCAGGAACAAAAAGCACAGTGGTTTGATCCGGTTCCCCGTCAGTTTTTGGCAAAGGATAAAGCAAGCACGACCATCCTATTCGGCGGACTGACCATGGCTCATGACTATTTGGTGGAAGGAGCTTTGGCGGGCCTCGGCTACACGGTTCGGCACATGGATTGTCCGGATAATGAGTCGCTGCGCTTCGGCAAGGAGTTCGGCAACCGCGGCCAGTGCAATCCGACGTATTTCACCGTAGGCAATCTCATCAAATACCTGACTCATTTGCGAGATGTAGAAGGCAAATCAAAAGAAGAAATCGTCCGGAATTATCTGTTCGTGACGAGCGGTTCTTGCGGGCCGTGCCGGTTCGGCACGTATGTCACGGAATACCGCAAAGCGCTCCGCGATGCCGGGTTTGACGGATTCCGCGTGCTGTTGTTCCAGCAGCAGAGCGGCCTAAAACAGGCAACCGGCGGGGAATCCGCGCTGAAACTGGATTCCTCGTTCTTTATCAGCTTTGTAAAAGCGTTTTTGCTGGGGGATATTTTGAACGCGCTGGCTTACCGCATCCGCCCTTACGAGGTAGAAGCCGGCGCGACCGATGCCGTCATGGAGCGCTGCAAAAAGATCCTGTATGATGCCTTGCGTGACCGAAAATGGCTGATTCCCGCGTTGATCAAATGCCGAAAAGAACTGGAGAGCATTCAGGTAGACCGTACGCGTGTCAAGCCGAAAGTGAGCATTATCGGAGAATTTTGGGCGATGACAACCGAAGGAGACGGAAATTATCAGCTCCAGCGTTTTCTCGAAAAGGAAGGGGCTGAAGTGGATGTCCAATCGCTGACAGCCTGGGTGCTGTATCTGATCTGGGAAGGGCGCTACGATACGATGAAGCGGATGAAGCTCCGGGGAGAAGATGCCGGGCGTTACGGACTGGAAGGAAAGAACCCCGTCAAGCGCCTGCGGATGCTTTGGGTTGCAGACCGGGTCCTGCGCGTCATGTTCCAGACCTATGCCAAAGCGATCGGCCTCCATGATTATCACCTGCCCGACATGGACGAGGTTGCCCGCGTTGCCCATGACCACTACAACAATCATCTCCGCGGCGGAGAAGGGCATATGGAAGTAGGCAAGCTGATTCTCAACGTGAAGAAGCGGAAGGTAAACATGACCATTTCGGTCAAGCCGTTTGGCTGCATGCCGTCTTCCGGCGTTTCTGACGGGGTGCAATCGTTGATCACGGAAAAATACCCGGACGCCATTTTTCTCCCTATCGAAACGACGGGTGATGGAGCGATCAACGTTTATAGCCGCGTTCAGATGATGCTGTTCAAGGCCAAGCAGGCTGCTCAAAAAGAATTTGATGAAGCCCTGGCCAAAAAAGGGGTGACCGCCAATCAGCTTCGGAGGTTGATGCAACGGTCTTCATTTGCGCATCCTTTGCAAACGAGCCCCCACGTCGTTGCTTGTACCGCGGCAAATGCTGTCTACGGCTTGAACAAATACAACGGATTTTTCTTCCGGAGAAACAATAAGGTCATGGAAGAAGTGCCTCAATAATCATTTAGGGGCATCCTACTCAGGAAGAAACAAAGTACGCTGTATGGGAGGTGTAAGCGTCTATGGCACCAGAGAGAGAATTTCCGGAAGCTATGCGCAGTATCGGAGTCCCAAGTGAAATGAGTCCGACTCAGGAGACCAATGATGCTCCGTTCGTGGAAATCAGGGCGCCGCTGCGTTTTGGAGAATCCGTGGAAAACAGCGATCCTTCGGCACAAGACACTGCTCAGGAAGAGCAATTTGAAATTGAGTAAAACGCAGACTGCCTCATTGTCGCAATGATGGCTCTCCCCACAGCAAAGGTAATTTTGTTCAGCCTGCTTGCTTCAAGGGGGGCATCACACATAATGAGGCAGTCTTCTTTTCTATTAGTTTCATTCCATATTGACAAGGACCTGTCATAATGGAATAATACTGACATGACGAAATTGAACCCGAATGGAAAAGCTTTCACCGACCTTATTCTTGAAATCTTTCGCCTGAATGGCCGCTTGCTGGAGGCAGGAGATCGCCTGACCCAGCCTGTAGGCCTTAGCAGTGCTCGTTGGCAGATACTTGGCGTAGTCGAACATGGGCCGATAACCGTCGCTCATGTCGCCCGTATTATGGGATTGACCCGTCAAAGTGTACAGCAAACTGCCAATTCCTTGGAAAAGGAGGGGCTGATCGAGTTTCTCGAGAACCCGCACCACCGTCGTTCCAAGCTGATGGCCATGACTCCAGAGGGAAGAAAAGCTCTTGACTATACACAAGAGCAACATGCGGTTTGGGCAAACAAGATAGGAGAAGAACATGATCTTGATTGCTTGCGTGCTGCCGTGGACGTGCTTCGTCAAGTAAGCAAAAGCCTCAGTCACGAATGATCCACATTTCTATGTCGATTGGACTTGATAGAAACGCAGGAAAGGACAAGTTTTTTTAACTGCCTACGATCTTCAGCTTGGCTTTTGTTTGATTCTGGACCGTGATGATTTGCACGAATACGACTGGCTATTCATTTGTAAAGGTTACTTGAAGGAGTTGCCACTGCAACTCCTTTTTCCGTTCACCTGGCCAATGGAGTTTGAAATTGAATCTTCCTAAAAAGGAGATCAATATGACTGAACAATTGTTCATTGAAGACGTTGTTGAACGGCTTCAGGGTGTACCTGGCACAGAAGGAATCGTGCTGGGCGGCGCAAACGCGAGAGGGAACCAGCCTCAAAGCTCCGGTACGACTTTTGTGATTTATTATGACAGTCAATCTGGTATGGCTGTTCATGAGATTGTCAAATTAGCAACAACGATGGATGATGTGGAGGGAAAGTTTCTGCTTACATCGATGGGAGAGTGGAGACCCTGGATGAACCTAGGAGTTACGGTTTCCGTACAGCAATCCCCAGTGAAATTTCTATTCAGAGATGTACGCAAGCTTTCTGATGTCATTGACGAGTGCAACCAGGGAATCGTAAACATTGAATATCAAATCGGCCATCCTCACTGTTTTACCAACGTCATCTATCTGGGGGAAATCTCCCTTGGCGAAATCATTTGGGATCGAAGCGGCAAACTGGCTGTACTGAAGGAAAGGACCAAACCGTATCCTTCGGCACTCAAGCAATTCATCATCGAAAGGTTTTTGTGGGAGGCGTCCTATTCCCTGCAGGCAGCGGCCAAAAGCGTTTCAAAAAAAGACTTCTCCTACACGGCAGGCCATTGCTATCGAGTCATTTCCTGTTTGCACCAAGTATTGTTTGCGTTAAATGAAGTGTATGGTCCACATGAAATGGAGGCAGCAGATCTCGTGGACTCTTTAGAAATTGCGCCGCCCAATTATAAATCCAGAGTAAACGAGGCCTTTCGCCTGCTGAACACAGATCGCAAGCAAACAGAGACGGCACTGGATATTCTCCGCAGCCTGCTGAATGAAACGGTTTTGCGTATATAAAAAGGGGTAGATGATCAAAGCTACTGTATCTCCAACTAATCGGTTTTCTCGGAAGCACAATCCAGCACAGGCAAACCGGCTTTCTCACTACGTAAATCCGGACAGCTACTGAAAGAGAGGATACATGATGACAGCAGATCAACGAAAAAAGATGGTCATTTTAATGATCAATATGTTTATTGCGATTGGAAGCTTTGGCATCATCATTCCAATCTTGCCAGCCTATTTGGCGTCGATCAATCAAGGCGGAACTGCAGCAGGACTGATGATCGCCATTTTTGCAGGCTCCCAGCTCGTTTTTTCACCGATCGCCGGGAAGTGGGCTGATCAATATGGCCGAAGAAAAATGATCATTTATGGACTTGCGGGCTTAACGCTCTCCATGTTCGTTTTTTACGGTTTTGATTCGATTTGGTGGCTTTACGCTTCTCGCGTTATCGGAGGCATAGGCGCGGCACTGCTGATTCCGGCCATTTTTGCCTACATCGCAGACATTACTACTCTGGATCAACGGGCAAAAGGCAACAGTCTCGTCTCTGCTGCCATGTCGCTGGGCATCGTCATTGGACCCGGGATCGGCGGATTTTTGGCGGATTATGGATTGAAGACTCCCTTTCTCATCTCGGCCGTCGTATCGCTTGTTGCCGTCATTTTTTCCGTTGCTGTTCTGAAGGAAAGTGCTGCCAAGCTCGCCTCGGGGGATAGAGGGGCGGTCAAAGACGATGAATCCATGATCAGAAAAATATTCCGTTCCGTGAAGATGCCATTCTTCATACCGCTTGTCATTACGCTTGTAATGAGCTTCGGGTTGATGGCCTATGAGTCTGTCCTTGGACTTTATGTCGACAATCAGTACGGCGCAACACCGCAAGAAATCGCCTTGATGGTTACAACTACCGGTATCGTCAGCGTCATCGTACAGCTCTTCATCGTCGACCGTGTCGTTCGTCGTTTTGGGGAAGGGACCGTCTTGAATATCTTTTTGGGAGTAGCCGCGATCGGTTTCCTCCTTTCCCTATTTGCAACCAGCTATTCGCTGTTTTTTGGCATTACCCTGTTGATCTTCCTTGCGACCTCCATCCTTCGTCCTGTTTTAAATACACTCATTTCCAAGCTGGCGGGCGATGAACAAGGGTTCGCCATGGGGATGAACAACGCCTATATGAGCATCGGGAATGTGCTTGGGCCTACACTTGCCGGCACACTGTATGACATTCAAATCACATATCCGTTCATGCTTGGTCTCGTTCTATTGGTGTTGACATTGCTTACAACCATGGTCTGGCAGAGACGTTATCTCAAACAAAATGCTGTGAATTGACTTTCTCATACGGACACGAAAATGCCGCTCTATTCTCTATATAGAAGCGGCATTTTCGTTGCTTTCCGGTGTCTCGCCGTTTTTACAGTCTGGATCGTGTCTATTATGGAAGCCGAGGCTGCTCATTGTATCGGATGCAGATCACCATTTATAATAAAAGGATCAAGAAGAGAACATTCATTCCGAGGAGGAATTATTGATCGTGAAAAAAATGTTGGATAAATTGTAACACTACCGTCTGACTTTTCCTTATGCTTTTCGTATTCGCGGGCCGCCAGCCCGTATTCTAATCATTACGAATAACACATAGAATACGGAGGGTGCAGCGAATATGAGAACCGAAAAAGAAATGATGGACTTCATTCTAAAAGTTGCAGCGGACGATGAACGTGTTCGCGTCGTTACGTTGGAAGGCTCCAGAACCAACCCGAACGTCCCCAGGGATTTTTTTCAGGACTACGACATCAGCTTTCATGTCACGGAAATGGATTCCTTTCTGCAAAATCCCGGTTGGGTCGATATGTTCGGAGAGCGCGTCATCATGCAGACTCCTGAAGCCATGGCCATGTTCCCACCCGAGTTGGGCAGGCGTTTCTCTTACCTGATGCTGTTCACGGACGGGAACCGGATCGATTTGACTTTGATTCCACTGGATGAGAAGGACGAGTACTGCAAAGAAGACAAGCTGATGATGGTATTGATGGACAAAGACAACTGCTTCCCCAAGGTTCTGCCTCCCACTGATGAAGACTATTGGGTAAAGCGTCCGTCAGCCGCGTATTTTTACGACTGCTGCAATGAGTTTTGGTGGGTTTCAACGTATGTGGCCAAAGGGCTGTGGAGAAAGGAATTTTTATTTGCCCAGGATCACCTGAACCAATTCGTCAGACCGATGCTGATCAAGATGCTGGAATGGCAAGTCGGTATCCAGACTGATTTTTCAGTCAGCGTCGGCAAGAACGGCAAATACCTGGATACATATCTGTCCGAGAAAACCTGGCAGGAGCTCATGTCCACATACGACAACGGTACCTATGAGGGCGTCTGGAGATCTCTGTTCACGATGGGGGCCTTGTTCCGCAGAACTGCCCAGGATGTAGCGAGGCATTTGAAATTTGAATACCCGCTTGAAGAAGACCGGCGCGTCACGGATTATCTAAAGCGCGTGCAAAACTTGCCGCGGAACGCCACCGCATTTATATGATTGCAAAAGTGGAGAAATGCAGGAGAATGGACGACAATTCTCGGGAAAAATCGTGCAATTTCTTGGCGCCGGTGTAATCCGGCGTTTTTTTATGTTCAAAAGGAGGCGGGAATCAGGCGTGTCGGGCCGGGAATTTTCCGCTGTCGATAAGGCAGAATATGTCGATAAAAAATATTGCTATCGGAAAGGAATTTTTTAGGGGAAAGGCCAATATAAAGAATAGTGTAATTTTACCAAATATTATAATTATTGGGAGGTAAGATGTTCACATGAAAAAGTCTGTATGGAAAAAAGGCTTTGCGTTGACCGTCGCCCTGTCCACCATGACTGCAGTTCCTCTGGCTCACCCTTGGTCCGCCATGGCTAAATCGTCTGGCGTTCAGTACCACGAGGAGTTTGAAACACCTGAATTCATCGCGGAACCGTTCGAAGCAGACGGCTTGGAGGGAGAAGATCTGATCTGGTCGTTTTTGGAGTCGTATCAGAAGGATTTTCAGATCAAGGGAGATGTCCAGGAGCACTTCAAACTGCTGGAAGAAGTGGAAAACGAGGAGACGAATACGCGCCACTACCGTCTGCAGGAAATGTACAATGGCATTCCGATTTACGGATACCAGCAAACCGTTCACGTTGATGAAGATGGCAATGTGACGTCGTTTCTCGGACAGTTCGTTCCGAATGTGAAAGAAAACAAAAAACTGAGCAGAAAAGCAAAGCTCAACGAAGAAAAGGCGCTGAAAAAGGCACTGGCCGACCTTGAGGACGAAGTGGGAGAAGTAGAGGAGTTCGAAGTCGAGCCTCAGCCGGAACAGTACATTTATGTGCACGATGGAGAAACTTATTTGGCATATGCCATAGAGTTTAACTTCCTGGAGCCGGAGCCAGGCCGCTGGATGTACTTTGTTGACGCGCACACAGGGGACATCATCAACAAGTACAACACGATTGATACGGTGACAGGCACTGGCGTAGGGGTATTGGGAGACGAAAAAAGCTTTGAGACGACAAGACAAAGCAGCACCAGCTATGTCATGAGGGATACGACGAGAGGAAGCGGCATCGAAACCTACACAGCCCGCAATGCAACCAGCCTGCCTGGCACGCTGATGTCTGACAGTGACAATCACTGGACAGATGGAGCGGCTGTTGATGCCCACGCTTACGCTCAGCGAACCTATGATTACTTCAGAGATGCTCACGGACGCAACAGCTTCGACGGGAATGGCGCGAAAATTCGCTCAACGGTGCATTACTCCCGCAATTACAACAATGCCTTCTGGAACGGTTCCCAAATGGTGTATGGCGATGGTGACGGCAGAACCTTTATCTCTCTTTCGGGCGGTCTTGATGTCGTAGCCCATGAGCTGACACACGCCGTTACGGAACGGACAGCCGGCTTGATTTATCAAAATGAATCAGGGGCACTGAATGAATCGATGTCGGATATTTTTGGAGCTATGGTCGACGACGATGATTGGCAGATGGGAGAGGATATTTACACCCCAGGAACTCCGGGAGACGCGCTTCGCTCCCTGGAGGACCCGACGCTGTACGGCGACCCTGACCATTACAGCAAGCGCTACACAGGCTCCCAAGACAACGGCGGCGTACACATCAACAGCGGAATCAACAACAAGGCTGCCTACCTGCTCGCGGAAGGCGGCACCCACTACGGCGTAACCGTCCAAGGCATCGGACGTACGGATACGGCTAAAATCTACTACCACGCACTGACATACTACCTGACTCCATATTCCAACTTCTCGGCGATGCGCCGTGCCGCGATCCAGGCGGCAACCGACCTGTTCGGGGCGAATTCCGATCAAGTACGGTCGGTAATAGCTGCTTATGATGCTGTAGGTGTGAAATAAGAGCATGCATGAAAAAGACAGGCGGCGCAATGCTGCCTGTCTTATCGTTTCGGTCCATGATTGATACGTGCAAAATGGAGCCGCTACAACACCATCTCATCCACGAATCAGCCGTACTGGCATTGGCAATTTGCCATTTCAAAAAGGAATTCGCTTCGAAATCAATACATAGCCGTGTTCACCTGCCCAGTCTACAAGGCCGCTCCAGAAAGCTTCACACACCGAAACGACCTTCGCTGGTTCCGCCAAATCCCCGGACATAACCAACCTGGCTACATCGTCGAACCCTGCAGGACGATTTGGCAGTTGCAGCGATTCGGGAAGCACCATAGAGCCCGTCGAGAAAAGCCTTTGATTGTGCAAGCCGATCAGCATGGCCCCGGATTCGGCAAATTGCATGGCCAAATAGGGCAAATACGTATGCGGCCCGTTTCGACTTGCATTTCTAAGCTTTCCAATGAATTCGCACATTTCACCAACGAGGACTTCATTGATTGCATTTTTGAAGTCTTCCCTGGCCGGCGATTCAGCCGCTTTTCTGAGGGTCGAAAAAAAACCATCAGGATCATACAGACTGAGCGGGGAAAAGAAGGGTCCATGGGTCAAAGGCCATTGACCTTCTACTGTAGAAGCGTTTTTTAACAGCACATCCGCACTCAAGACATTAACTTCAGCTTTCCACGGTCCTGTCGACCATTCATAGCTGTAGTCCACTGGTTCACTTGACTCCTTCAGCACGCAAAACATCTCAATATCCGAAAAAGGGCCGTCTGTCCCTCGGGAAACCGAGCCGTAGACCCCGATCGCTGCGATTTTTTCTCCGAAAACCTCATGCAGTCTCGCAGCAATTTCCTCGCAGATTTGAAGTCTTTCCCTTCTCGAAATGGCAACAGGTCCATTCATGTTCATTTCCGTGCATCTCCCTTTGTTTTGTGATGGGTTGATACGAGCACATGAATGGAGGGCCACGGTCTTAACGGGGGACTTTCTTTGGGTGCATGCGTATTCCTCCTATGCGTTTCCTTTTGGGAATTGTACCCAATCAGAGCTCTTTTGGCAAGGAGAGCGCTCATCACAACAAAACAGAACTCTTGCATCTCAGGATTACGGCTGGGATGAGGCTCATTTATCGGCAGGCAATCATTCCCTCATCTTCCCAGATTAAAGAAATCCGTTACGCCAATATTAAAGGTGTATAACTGCTTATTTAAGGGAAAAGCGGGGGAATCAACAACATGATCAAACATTTTTTCATCACCGTAGGGGTAATCATCTGTCTGTTTGCAATGCCAGTAACCGGTCATGCACAGGTAATTCATGAAGTGCGATATGGAGATAGCTTGACCAAGATCAGTCAGCAATACAAAGTGGCTGCGAGAGAGATTACCAGGCTAAACGGATTGGCGAGAAATGCCCGTCTTGTGCTTGGACAGGCGCTTTTGCTTCCGGGATCGACTTATATTGTTCAACCCGGCGATAGCCTCTGGGAGATTGCCAAGCGTCATTCCCTACCGAAGAAGTGTTAATGAAAAGCAATCATTTGAAAAATGCGGTTCTTGTCCCGGGACAGAAATTACAAATCCCTCGTCCGCCAAAAACAACGCTATGGACAGGGCCGTTTCTTATACCGAAAAATAAAAACTTCAACGAATGGATTCTAAACTATTATCAAAAAACGATTTCAAGTGTGTTCATTTTTGAGTATCGGCCGGACTATGAGGGGAATTTGCAAGCTGAACCAAACGTTCAGCAGGACAATCATGCGAAACTGGCATGGAAGAAAAACAAGCCGCCTTATGCAACAATTACGAACCTCAGTCCAAAGGGCTTCGATCCGGATCTTACTCATCGATTGATGAGTACAGACAAGCTGCGTAAAAAATTGATCAACAACATCCACTCTCTTTTACACTACAATCATTACAAAGGGGTTATCATCGATTTTGAACGAGTGTATCCAAAAGATCGTCGCTACCTGAATAAATTTATAAAGGAATTGGCCAATAAACTTCACCCTTCGAATATGGAAGTTCTCATCGCCGTCCCGCCTTTGGAGGGAGACAAAAATCCTTCCTATGCAGCGGCATACGATTATAAAACACTTGGCAAATACGTCGATAAAATCTTCCTGATGACCTATGATTGGCATTGGCCCGGAGGCCCGTCCGGCCCGATTGCGCCAATAAACAGGGTACGGGCAACTTTGGATTATGCCGTATCCGTCGTCCCGCGTTCCAAATTGATGCTTGGTGTGCCCAATTATGCATATGACTGGACGATATCGGGAGACACGAAAAAAGGGACGGCTTATTCCGTACAGCGAGCCATCGAAATCTATATGACCAAAGAAAGCCAGATTCATTACGACGAAGCAGCTTCTTCGCCATGGTTCCGTTATGTAGATGAGCAGGGTGCGCTCCACGAGGTATGGTTCGAGGATCCCCGCAGTCTCCTGGCAAAATACCGTTTGATTAAAGAATACAAATTAACAGGGGGAGGGTGCTGGCACCTCGGCCTCTCGATCCCGCAAACAGAAGAACTCTTGCTTGAAGAATTCCACATCGCTAATCAGACTTGAAAACTGCCGCATGGAAAAATGGCTATCAGGGGTTGCTCTTGCAATTGAGACCATCCACGATAGCCACTTTTGCTTACTTGCAAATCGGTTTTGGCTCTGGAACCGGTTGAATCTTCGTTTGAAAGCAATTGACTGGGCCATAAGCACTTTTTAGGCCCACAACCTGCTGACAGAACAAAGATTTTCACACAGGTAAAAGTGGATGTAAGATTTGACAAGCAGCCTAATTCGGTTTAAAATAATCTCAAATTAAAAATATATAAAATCAAGATATTTCTCGCTTAGGAAAGAAAACCTGGTTCTTTTCCAAACATGGGCCGATCTTTATAAGCCCAATCATTTTTTAAACAATTATCTCAAAATCGAGATATATGGATGAATGGTGTGAGAAATACTGGTGATGAATTCATCTGAAAGGAGTTTTACCAATGGGCAATCAAACAACAGCAGGTATTCACCATATCACTGCAATCGTGGGAAACCCGCAAGAAAACGTGGATTTTTACGCAGGTATTCTGGGCTTGCGCTTAGTCAAAAAGACGGTAAATTTTGATGATCCCGGAACCTATCATTTGTATTTTGGAAACAAGGGAGGTCATCCGGGAACCATTATGACGTTCTTTCCCTGGCCGGAAGCCTACCCGGGACAGATCGGCACCGGTCAAGTCGGCGTGACGACCTTCGTTGTTCCCGAGAACGCCTTGGATTTCTGGGAAAAACGGCTCTCTGCCTTTCATATTGCTGTCAAAAGAGAACAGCGATTCGGTGAGGATTACCTTCAGTTTACGGATCCTCATGGTCTTTTGCTGGAGATTGTCGCTCGCAAAGAAGGCCCCGAAAGCCAGTGGGAATTCAATGGCATCCGGAAGCAAGAAGCGATCAAGGGGTTTGGGGGCGCGATCCTGTACAGTGCAGCTCCTCAGCAAACCGCGGATTTGCTTGAGCGGGTCATGGGCCTGGAGAAAGTCGGCGAGGAAGGGGATTACGTAAGATTTCGGGCCAAAGGCGATCTTGGCAATGTCATCGATATCAAACTGACAGACATTCCCCAAGGCCAGATGGGGGTAGGTACCGTTCACCACATTGCCTGGCGGGCCAAGGATTTCGAGGAGCATCAAGAATGGCAAAAACATGTAGCGAAGCACGGTTTTTCCCCTACCAAAATTGTGGATCGCCAATATTTCAACGCGATCTATTTCCGTGAAACAGGGGGCTTGCTGTTCGAAATCGCGACGGACCCGCCTGGCTTTGATCGCGACGAGCCGGCCGACATCATGGGAGCACAGCTCATGCTGCCTGAATGGCTCGAGCCAAAACGGGGCATCATCGAAGATCTTCTCATGCCGATTGCCGTGCGGGAAGTGAAGGAGGAACAAGCATGAAGCATATTTTTCAAGAGGGAAAAGATGCAAGCAAGCCGACGCTGCTTTTGTTGCACGGCACAGGAGGCGATGAGACGGACTTATTGCCGGTAGCCGGAATGATTGACGATACCGCCTCGATTTTGGGGGTGCGGGGAAATGTAATGGAGAATGGGATGCCGCGATTTTTTCGAAGAATCGCTGAAGGGATTTTCGATGAACAGGACCTTGTTTTCCGGACGAAGGAGCTGTACGATTTTCTCGATGAAGCTGCGCGCAACTACGGTTTCGACCGCGACCATGTGATTGCCGTGGGGTATTCCAACGGGGCAAACATCGCGGGCAGTCTTCTTTATCACTACGCAGCTGCATTAAAGGGCGCCATTTTATTTCATCCCATGGTTCCTCGGCGCGGAATCGAGTTGCCCGATTTGTCGGGTACTCCGGTCTTTATCGGAGCAGGTACAAACGACCCGATTTGCAAACCGGAAGAGACGAAGGAATTGGCCGAAAGCTTGGAACTCGCTGGTGCCGTTGTCGAGATTCATTGGGAAAGCTTTGGCCACCGCTTGACCCAATCCGAGGTCGAGAAGGCGGCTTTATGGTACACGCAGATGAAATAAACGATGATTGAAAAGGTACACAATCGAAAGCGATCCTAAACCGAACGATAGACAAGGCGGCCATTTTTGGCTGCCTTTTTGTGCAGGACAGCATCTTCCGCGTGTGTAGTGGGAGCGATTATCGGCTGTGTAAGAACCAAATCGCTTTACGCTCTGTCATGGACAAGTAATATGCATCTTTGCTAGCCTTTCAACTGTTTAACCAGGTCAGAAATTTTTTTGTTTTTCAGGGCCTGCTCCATTTGCCGCTCGGCGTCAATTACCACCTGCTGAATCAGGCACTCGCTGCCATGATTAAAGCTGCATTCAAATAGAGAAGATGTTCCTTCGATCGCATGGATAACATCCAGAAAGGAAATCTCGTCTCGGTTGCGTTTGAGTCGGTATCCGCCATTCGCGCCTGATACGGAGGTGATAAGCCCTGCTTTAACCAGTTTGGTCAGCATTTTTGAAAGATAGGTCTGGGAAACACCCAGTTTCTCGGCTAGAATCTGAACACTCACAGGTTTGTCTGGCGTTTCAGCCATGAGATATAACATCGCATGGAGAGCGTAGTCGGTTGCTTGTGAAAATTTCATAAGACACCTCTTATAATGGACTTCACTTATCTATGATAGAGTTTATTTGGGCATAAAGCAAGCCAAGAAGCACTTGTCCATTTACAAGACAGAAGACTATTTTCCTATCGAAGAAATGTACCATTTTGCAACCGCAAAGATCCGTGAAATTGATGAGAACATTGAACGTTTGAACAAGTTTAAAGCCATATTGGAGCTGGTGGAACATAAAACTTATTCTGGTACGACACCATCCAAAAACGAGTGTCCGATCATCAAAACACTTACGAGGACTTTGATCACGACCGTTTAACCGCGATCGTCCACCGACGGCCGATTGAGTATGCCTATTATCTTGCAATGTCTCGAAAAAGCAACAAGACCGAGATAGGGTAGGGCCAGAAAAACTCGAAATGACAAAGGGAAAGCGTTTATGACATAAAAAAGTCGGTTGTCACCAGGCTAAGGGTGCAACCGGCTTTCTTATATGTCAAAAGGAAAGAAGAAGAATGTATCGAATAACAGAGGATGACTAAGCGAGCAAAGACGAGCGGATTCCCGAGGGGAACAGCAGTGCATTCTGATCTGGTTTCGGCATCGGATGGACAAGCTCCGTTTTGATGAAAAGTGGGTGTTTCAGTTAAGGAGAACAAGGTTTTCAACCGGGAAGAATTGAAGAATTAGAGAGCATTTTATTGGATTGAAAATACAAAAAGAGCCAGCAATTCCAGTATAGTGACCCTCAAACAGGTACAACGGCAGGAGATCCTATTATTTCGATGTTGATTAGGGGATGAAAGAAATGGAGGTACAATTTAAACCAGGCTATGGACTACTAGCGCATAACGAATCGATCGATGGAATTGCTGATATTTTAAAATGCTTTCTTCGCGAAGACGAACAATTATTGTTTTCCTTCTATGAAAGAAATATTGATTTCATTCATGAGTCTGATAAGGATTTTATTCTTAAAAGGCAAATATTTACCAATTCCAATTGGGCATTGCCTTGGGAAGAATCTATTCCCCATTGGGATGGTCCAAATAACACTCCCCCAAAATTAATATGGTTTTACGCCAATGAGAAACAAGACATAAAAAAAGCCATTGGAATCGATTTTCTCTTTCGATGTGTAACACTGAAAAAGGGGAATCGTTTTGAACAATATTCCAACGTTCTCTTTCAAGAAGAATATTATGTAACTGTTGATGAGACAGAGGAGTACGATCATTGTATTGGTTTCACTGAAAAAAAGGACGACTTTCTAACCAAAACATTGCCAATACTAAGAAGCAATATTTCTGCAAAAATTGATGTACTACACTCTTAAATCATTGACCTTGAGGGGAATTCCGATTAACGTAATTTAGCGAAGCCGCTTGATTCAATCAAACAGCTTTATATTTGGACCATAATCTAGGAGGATCCCTATGATCCCTTACGAAATTGTTTTTGATGATAAAGCGGATAAGCTGCGAATCCGCTTGCCTGATCACTTATTGTTGGTAGAAGAATTTTTAGAGATCGAGATTCTATCGGACCTCGCGAAGGACGTAATCTTAGACAGGATACAACGAGTGGTATCTGGGAAAGAGGAAGTATCAGATGGTACTGGAAATTTATACAGCTCCGAAATAAGAAAAGATGATACCCGAATCTATAATTCATACGTTGAGGCGCAACTGGAAGCGGGTATTGACACTGGTGAGGAGTTAGAGTCGTTCATAGAGACTAAACATTTTGCCGAACTGCTTACGATTTGGATGGACGCCCTAAACGAGCATAGAAAAAATCGCAACTCAAAGAAGTGATTTTATAAGAGCAAGAAGAGCGTCGACCCGGAACTATGTAGAGTGGGAAATCAGAATGTAGATCGAATAGCAAACACCGAGTAACCGAGTATATGAATTAATACAGATAATATACTTAATAGTCTGAAAGTACTGTTCTTATGAAAATTCAACCATAAAATATAGGGGTTTTTAATAATTTATATTCAGTTCATGAAATATCAATTTCATGAACTGAAAGCGAATCAAAACAAAAATGATAAACTTCCTCTCTATCGGGGGACGAACTTTAAGGATTCGATGCAGCCCCTTTGATCTAGTGGAATTAAGATTGAATTGCGGCTCGATAGAGATGGCAGAATTACGACAGACAGCTACCGGTTTTACAAACCATAAGGGCAGGAGGTTTTTCAATGATACCCTATGAAATTTATTATGATGAAAGAACTGGTAAATTAAGAATTGCTCTACCCGAAGGATTATCATTGGTAGAAGAATACCTAGAAAGTGAGGTCATCACTGAATTAAATAAGAGAATGATTTTTGATAGAATTGCAAGAGTCAGTTCTGGCGAAGAAGAAGTATCGGATGGTACTGGAAATTTGTTCAGTTCAGAAATTCGCAAAGATTATACTCGGATATACATCTCATATGTAGAAGAACAATTAAAAGCCGGAATAGATACGGGTGAGGAATTTGAGTCAACCATCGAAACAAAGTACTTTGCCGAATTAGTTTCAATTTGGGTAAGGGCACGAGAAGAGTATAGACAGCGGCGTGATTCAAGGAAATAATTCCGAACGAACGGGGTCTGTCAACAATTTTGAGTTTTTTGGGTAGACACTTTATTGTCCCGCAGATCGATTAGATTTTTCCTTGCTGCCATTCCCTTGATCTAACTGATGGTACTTAATATGATTATCTACTTAAGAGAATCATCTACCTGGCATAATCGTTGATAATTGGTCGTCCTACGCATAAAAAACAGTCTCCTCCCAAAGCCCAGGACTGACTCCCAAAGTTAAACGTGTAATTACTTTCTGGACCATGGTATTGCTACTTCTTGCTACTCCTTATTTTACATTATCGATACGGACCATTTTGTCATTCTGGTGATATGCAGTTAGGTACAAAAGCTTTAACATACCAATGGAGTAATATTTCCTTCAACAGACATCTGAACCAAGGTCCAATAGGTATATTCAGCTTCGTTTTTATCAGTTTACATAATATATATTATCGGACTCAAAATATTTATGCGAATATACGGCCCTACCGGATAGTCATAACATCAAAATGTATCATTTATTCGTTATAAAGAGTGATCGTTATAAAAACTACTCAAACAGCACACGGTCAAAACTAAATGAGAAAAACACGTGCAATGTCCGTAGCGGCCATGAAGTTCCTTTATCAAATCGAATCTACATGAGACCCGGATTGAACCGATGGCTTTCAGTTTCATACTTGGTTCCATGCTTTAAGGTCACCAATCAGTCCGTAAAAAGCTCTCACTAAAACACAACCGCAGCCATATTCCGGATGATTTTCCTGATCATCTCCCGAGTACCGATTGCATTCAGACGAAAGATCTCATCGTATTATTAAAATAGACATCTTGGAAGTCAGCATTTCCTATAGGCAACAATAAAATCAAAAAATTCGAAAAACAGTATTTACATTTTCTGTAATTTCACTTATACTAAACTTAAAGATAACTAAATTGAATTATTCGGAGGCACATCAGATGAAACTGTTGACCAATCAACCCCAACCAACGGCTGCTCCGGCGCAACGGACATATGAAGATACCTTAAACAACCTGGCGAAGTATCTCCAGCAAAATACAAAAAAATAACCGCTCAAAGAGTGCCTGACCGCTGGCACTCTGTTTCTCCCTGTTCCCCTTCCCTGCCTCCTAAAACCCAACGGTCTAAACTTGCAACAACTTGCTGATAATAACAATTGGCCCTATGCGCTCCGCTCTACAGCCTATTTCCGCAACCACCTATTCTTTTGATTCGAGGGTTTGCAATGGAACATCACTTGAACTGGTTCATCATACACTTTGGCTATGCCGGAATCTTTCTTGCATTGGCTCTTGGTATCGTCGGATTGCCTATCCCCGATGAAATCCTGTTAACCTATATCGGCTACAACGTCTTTCAAGGAAGCCTGCACTTCCTGCTTTCTCTGCTAAGTGCATGTGCTGGCGCTTCAACCGGCATCACGGTCAGTTACTTTATCGGCAACAAGCTGGGACTCCCTTTTTTAAGGAAAGTAGGGCCCAAATTACATATCACGGATAAAAGGATCGAACGCACAAACGGGTTGTTTCAAACATTCGGCCCTTATTTGCTGCTTGTCGGATACTTCATTCCTGGTGTCAGGCATCTGACAGCCTATATGGCGGGAATGTCGGGCATGGAATTCCGCAGATTTGCCCCATTTGCCTACTGCGGAGCCTTTATCTGGAGCATTACATTTCTCTTGTTGGGCTTTGGACTGGGAGAAAAGTGGTATCTGGTCAAGGCGTACATCCATCGCTATGGACTATACGTCTTTTCCCTTTTGGCTCTGATTGTTATAACGGTGTTGGTCATTTCAAAGTGGAAACAGATCAGGCAAACCCGCGATAGAACCGATTGAGCTAAATTGATCGTCGTTCCGCAAAAAACGAAACGCCCGCAGCGAATGCATGCTGCGGGCGTGACAAACGATGATGAGCTGCACTCCGATGATCCGAAAATGTACAGGTCATCAACCGATCGTCAGCTTATTTCTGGGTAGCGGCTTCCAGAGCGACTTCGATCATGGTATTGAACGTTGTTTGGCGCTCATCCGCGGAGGTAGCCTCTCCGGTCAGGATATGGTCGCTCACGGTCAGGATCGAGAGCGCTTTGCGCTTGAATTGAGCAGCAAGCGTATAGAGAGCTGTAGTCTCCATCTCTACTGCCAGGACCTGATAACTCGCCAGTTTTTTGTACAAATCAAGGCTTTCCTGATAGAAAGTATCGCTCGTGAATACACTTCCCACTTTTACCGACAGATCGCGCCCTACCGCCGCCTGATAAGCTTTGTGCAGCAGATTGAAGTCGGCAGTCGGAGCAAAGTCGACCTGGTTGAATCGCAGACGATTCACTTGGGAATCTGTGGAAGAAGACATGGCGATGATAACATCACGTACTTTGATGTCTTCTTGAATGGCACCGCAAGTGCCGACGCGGATCAAGTTTTGTACGCCATACGACTCCATCAGTTCATGAATGTAAATGGAGATGGACGGCACACCCATGCCTGTCCCCTGCACAGATACGCGTTGTCCTTTGTACGTACCGGTAAAACCGAGCATGTTGCGTACAGTATTATAGCAGACCGCATCTTCCAGGAAGTTTTCAGCTATGTATTTGGCTCGCAGGGGATCGCCCGGCAACAAAATGGTTTCTGCAATGTCGTTTGGTTTCGCTCCAATGTGGACGCTCATGTAATCTGCCCCTTTTCTATGTACATATTTTCCTTCTAGGTTATCGTACTATAAACGGAAGGAAAAGAGAAATGAAAAACAGAGCTGCGGACCTCAGTTTCATCCCATGAAATGACAAAGCCAAGCTCTGTTTTTGCTTTTTCCAATCCAATCCGGCAAAGACAGTCTTGCCGTTACTCCTTTGCCGATTTTCCATGAACCTCCATCGTGGCAGCATGGAAAATTGACTGGCGTGTACCGCTTTATTTTCCTATTTCCTTTTCATTGGCAAAGAACGCGACCGTTTCCTCTAGTCCCTGCCGAAGCGTCGTTACAGGCTTCCAGTTCAGAGCTTCTCTTGCCTTTTCGTTGTCCAGGCAGCTGTGGCGGATGTCGCCAGACCTCTCTGCCTGATAGTCGATCTTGCCTCGTTTGCCCGTGGCGATCTGCAGTAGCTCGCAAAGCCTCTGAACCGTTGTCGTTACGCCTGTACTGATGTTGCAAATAGTCCCGGAGCCAGACGACAACGCCTGTACATTGGCCATTGCCACATCTTTGACGTAGACAAAATCACGAGTTTGCTTTCCATCTCCAAATATAACCGGTGTTTTGCCTGCCAGCAGCTGCTGTGTAAAAATCGAAACGACGCCTCCCTCCCCCTTTACGCCTTGGCGAGGACCGTAGACGTTGGAATAGCGGAGTACGCTTACGTCGATCGCGTGAAACCGGGAGTACCAGTGAAGATACCACTCGCTAAGCCATTTGGATGCGCCATAAAGGGAGATTGGCTGAATCGGATGTGTCTCCTTTATCTTTTCCTCCTGTGTCTCCCCGTAGACAGCGCAGGAAGAAGCAAACACGATCTTTTCCGCACCGCACTTGACGGCCGCATCCACGACATTCAGGGTCCCCATGACGTTGACAGTACCGTCTGAGAGCGGTTCTGACATAGACTTCGCGACGTCTACCTGTGCAGCCTGATGAATCACTGCTTCCGGACGAACAGACCGGAAAAGATCGACGAGGTCATGTTCGCGGATATCCTTCTCGACCAACAGTACATCACGGGAAAGACGGGAGCGGTCCCCTGTAGAGAGGTTATCCACTACCGTCACGTCATGCCCGCGCTCTACTAGCAATTCGACGATATGCGAGCCAATAAATCCCGCTCCGCCCGTCACTAATACCCGCATCAGGAGTCACTTCCTGTTACCTGCAGATGCTCCCGGTACCAGTCGATGGTAAGCTTCAGTCCCTCCGTCAAAGAAACCTGCGGACTGTAGTTCAATACCTCTTTGGCACGCTGCAGATCCGGCTGTCGTCTTTGCATGTCTTCATATCCGGGACCGTACGCTTCTTCATAGGAGAGGGTGATGATCGGCGAAGTCGAGTTGGCGAGCTGAACAACCAATTGGGCCGTTTCCATAATCGTCATCGGTTGATCATTGCCAATATTGATAACGCGTCCATTGGCATGTGGCTGCAATGCCTGGAAGGTTCCTTCGACAGTATCCTGGATAAAGGTAAAGCAGCGGGTCTGTTCCCCTGTCCCATAGACGTAGAGCGGTTCCCCCTTGATAGCGGCAGTAACGAATCGCGGAATCACACCGCCGTATGCAGAAGACGTCGCCCTCGGCCCGTACGTGTTGAAATACCGCAGAATCGTGACGGGCAAGCCCAGTGACGCGTAAGCCAAACAAAGATGCTCATCCAAAGCCTTGGCTGTTGAATAGCACCAGCGATGCGTAGCTGTGGAACCGAGTATCCGATCATCGTCTTCGCGGAAGGGAACCGCCGCATTCTTGCCATACACCTCGGACGTGGAGGCGAAGATCACTTTTTTTCGATCCGGGAACGCTGCTTCCAAAACGAGCTTGGTTCCATCAATATTTCCCTGGATCACCTTCAAAGGATTCTCGACAGTATTTTTTACACCTAATACCGCTGCCAGATGATAAACGGCATCCACTTTTTTCATCAACTCTTGCAACAGGTCCCGGTCCAGTACACTGCCCTGTACAAAGTGCATGTGCGGATGTGCTTGTAAGGGAGTCACAAAGGCTCGCTTGCCGGTCGACAGATCATCCAGCGCCCACACTTCGTGCTGCTCGCGTAATAAGCGCTCTACTAAATGGGAGCCAATGAAGCCGGCTCCCCCCGTCACCAGAATTTTCACGCTGAATCTCCTCCCTAGAGTAAAATGAGATTATCTTGCTGTTCGGTAAAGACTCTTCGGGTATCAAAGAGCAGTCTAGCGTGTTTCCCGATCATCTCGTAAGGCAGCCCTGTATGATCGGTCAGCAGTACGACACAATCAAAGGCTGACAGACTTTCCGGGGAGAGCTCCACACTCTTCGCTTCTCTTCCGTTGACCTTCACTTGGGGCACCAGCGGATCATGGTAGCAGACACTCAGCTCCATACTGTCCAATTTTTCATAGATGGCCAGTGCAGGCGATTCACGTGTATCGTTGACGTCCTTTTTGTAGGTCAAGCCAAGAAGCAGAATTCGCTGCTGCGTCACGGGTTTTTTGTTTCCCATGGCCTTGATGATCCTGCTGATGATGTAGTCTGGCATCTGGTCATTGATCACTTTTGAGAGGTGGATAAAACGTGTTTCCATGTCGTACTGCTTTGCTTTCCACTGCAGATAGAGCGGATCGACCGGGATGCAGTGTCCGCCGATGCCAGGACCGGGATAGTAAGCAGTAAAACCGTAGGGCTTCGTTTTTGCTGCCTCTATCACCTCCCACACGTCTATCCCCATTTCAGCGCAGATCATTGCGAACTCATTCATGAAGGAGATATTTACGAACCGTTGGCAGTTCTCCAGAAGCTTCGTCATTTCTGCTGCTTTCGGTGTGGTGACAGATATGAGATGACGAAAAGCGAGACCGTACACCTCTTTCACCTTTTGCAGGCAGTTTGGCGATATCCCGCTGATTACCTTTGGTATATCTTCTAATGAATACTGTTTGTTTCCAGGATCAATCCGCTCCGGCGAATAACCGAGATAGAAGTCTTTCCCTACCTGCAACCCGCTCCGAGAAAATATCGGCAGCAGTACTTCTTCTGTCGTTCCGGGAAATGTGGAGCTTTCTAGCACGACCAAGTGTCCATCATGCAAATGCGGAACTAGTGAGTTGGCTGCGGCCTGAACATAGCTGAGATCTGGATACGAATGATCGCGCAGCGGTGTAGGCACACACAGGATGATAGCCTCGGCGGAACGGATTTTCGAGAAATCATCGGTCGCTGAAAAACAACCTGTGTCAAACAATGCGGCAACCTCACGATCATGTATGTCGGTCAAATAGCTTTTTCCTGAATGGAGCATTTCTATTTTTTCTGTGTCTACGTCTATTCCGATGACAGACACCCGTTTGGAAGCAAACAGCATGGCAAGAGGTAACCCGACATACCCCAACCCGATAATGGCTACGACAGGTGTCGTATTTTCTTTGTCCACGGTCAACCAGGTTTCCTCCCTTCGTATACGGCTATCTTAGGTTATGTGAACGACTATACTTTCGATATGGTCGGATATACTATCTTTTGAAAGAGTAGTGGAATATCACGAAAAAATAGTTGAACATCCTCTTCCGCTTAGCCGTGGCTTGACATATATCATAGTGAGCCGGTATGCGATGATACAGAAAAGGAGAGATTCATAGGTGCGTATCCTCATCGCAACGTACTGGTATCTGCCGCACGTCGGAGGAGTCAATACCTACGTCAATGTGCTCCGAAAAGAACTGATGGCGGCAGGTCACCAGGTCGATGTACTCGCCCACCACCCGGATATGCAGAAATACTACATTGTCCACTCAGGGCGGTACTTGACGAAAGCAAAAATCAAGCAGGTCGTGTACGACAATGTACTGAAGTACTTCGAAACGTCTCAGCCGTACGTAGATGATTGGATCCGCTGGCGGGAGATTGAACGGTACTCTTTTGAATTGGCAGCCATTTCATTCAATTTGAAGCAGTACGATCTGATCCATACGCAGGACATTATTTCGACGCGAGCGCTATCGAGGGTAAAACCACCGAATGTTCCACTGGTTGCCACGATTCACGGTCTTTTGGCTACCGAACATATGCTCTCAGGGGACGTGACCAGCAAACAATCGCTTCCGTGGAAGTATGTCTGCAAGGAAGAGTACTATGGAGCGACCTCCGCCACCAAAACCATGGTTCCGACTTCCTGGCTAAAGCGGAAGCTGAGCGAGCCGGACTATGGTGTACCTCCTAAACTCCTGCACACCGTTCCCTACGGCATGGACATCCAGCAATTTTTGAGAAAATACAACGCTCCCCCGTCCTCCTATGTTCCGATGGTTGAGAGTGGAAAAACCGTCTTGATCTGCCCCGCCAGACTCGTCCCTGTCAAAGGACACAGATATCTATTGGAAGCCATTTATAGGCTGAAACAAAAAAGAAATGACTTCGTCTGCTGGCTGATCGGCAACGGACCCCTGTACAGTGAAATGGTGTCTCTTGCAAGCTCCCTGGGCATAACCGACGTGGTCCATTTCTTCGGGGATCGTGACGATGTTCCTCAGCTTCTTAGGCAAAGTGACATATTGGTTCTTCCCTCTGTACAGGACAACCACCCATTTTCCATCATGGAGGCACAGGTAGCTGGAAAGCTCGTCGTAGCTTCGAATGCAGGCGGTATCCCGGAAATGGTCTCCCATAAAAAGACCGGCTTTATCTTCGCCTCGAGCAATAGCGATGACCTCGCTTCCAAGCTCAACTATGTCCTCTCGCATCCCACTCTTGCAAAGCAAGTGGCAGTTCAAGGACATCGATGGGGATTGCACCGCTGGTCTCTGTCTACTCTCTTGAAAAATACGATGGGGATTTATTTGTCAGCACTAGAGAAGGTGAGGAAGTAAGATATGGCCATAAAAAAGCTTAGGAGCTCATCTCGACCCGTCAGCCGAAAACGGAAAGCCCCCCTGGTTTATCGCGGCGCTGCAGTGAGAGGTCCGTCCACAAAAATGAACAGGGGAAGGCGCCCGCAAACGATAGCAAGATCGGTTCATAGGTCCACCCCCAGCAAAAATGATAAAGTGTATGCAGCATACCGGCAGATTCTACTAAAAAGAGGCATTCCGATATCCATGCAGCAAGCAAAGAATGTCCCGTACCGTTTGGCACTGTCCACCGTCCAGAAAGCCATGCGGGAACGAAAACCGTCTGTTTCCGGTTCAGCCGCCAAAACAAGGCAACGTCCACTTCGCCGTGCAGGAAATAAACAAGCAGGGCTCATGAGAGGTCCCCGCAGGTCGAACCGTATCATGACCAAAACACGAAAGCGTCGAACCGCATGGACAAGGCGAACACTTGCTTTTCCAGCACCCCCAACCGTTCCGGAGGTGACCCCCATCCCAACTGCGCCAATCCTTCCTGCCATCGAAGCGGATGTTATAAACGCACCTGCACCTCTATCGGAAGAAATTCACTCCCAAAGTGTCGATACACAGCGAATCGAGTCTATTTTCTATCAAAACCGGGAGCAATTGTTCGACCCTGGCTTATGGTCCATGGTAGTAAGTGATCTGCCGTCTGACTATCAGATACCTGACCCAGCATTCACAAGCAGTCTGAGCCAGGCTCACAAACAATTAAACGGGTAAGCCAAGTCTGACGGCAACGATAACGAACAACTGGCAGCCAGTTGTAAACAGAACAAAAACCGTTGTCATCTTAAAGGATGGCAACGGTTTTCTATGTTCCTAGACATCGTTTGGAAGAACGAAGTGATTCGAAGCAAGCTTTGCCGTTCTTCCTATATGTCCAAAGATGTGTCTCCTTCTTAGCTGATCGAAAAAAAACACTCTCTCTGATTTCATGGACTGCAAAAAGGAAAGAGCTTCCATATGATCGCCCAAAATCAGATCCTTCACCAGATTGTTCGTCTTCTGATTGATGATTCTCTTCCGATTCGTCCGCAAGACATCCACACTAGCTGATTGTACGACCCGCATTCCCTGCAAAATCGCCTTTGCTTGGGCCAAAGGGGGAACCATCAGGCTGTCATACCCAAGCCAGGCCGCCACAGATCGTTTCATCGCATGAGGCACTGCCGTCATCGAGGAAAAACCGAGATCAGGGCGCAGCAGCAGGCGATTCAAATATGATTTGGCCATGCTCACAGCGTCAATTCTTGCCGTATTATTAAAAAATCGGTTTACGTTATTCAGCGATATATCCGCTCCGAGGTAGCAAGCTTTGACAAATCTTTGGAGACGTTCAGCTGGAATCACGATATCTCCATCAAGAAACAACAGCACGTCTCCGCTTGCTTCCTTGGCCCCGATCGCTCGCCCAACATCGTGTCCCAATGGAAACGGATAGGAAAGGCAAGTGACATTGTATGTGGTCGCAATCTGTATCGTTCTGTCCCGACTGCCATTTGCAATCACAATAATTTCCTTTGGTCTCAAACGCACCACTTGCTTGAGCACTTTGCCGATCGTCCGCTCCTCGTCCCGAACCGGTATGATGACCGAGAGTCGTTGCATGTTTTGCCTTGTTTGCAGGCTGTCCAGCAAAGGGAGCCTTTTTCTTCGGGCCGCTTTCTTTTTAGCTGGTCTCTTCCCGGTCTTGACCATGGCTTTTCTTTTCGTTACCTGGCCTTTTCTCTTAGGTTTGTAGATGATCACGCCCTTCTCCCCCTTCTATTCGCGCCGTCTCTTTGTGCATGACCGAACGCAAATGAAGATGTCCGGGAACATTCAACAACTGGCGGTTTCGATCCAGGTCATGAAATCCCGCTCGAACTCCCCTTGCTTTTATAAAGTACGCGATCGCCTCAGCGTGGTCTCCAAGTACCAGTTCCTTTACATTTTCCGTTCGTCCGGTCCGTCGTTTATTGACCTTGGCCGTATTAATCGGACAAACACGAGTAATAGACAGTCCCTCGAGAATTGCCTTTACCTGTGCTTTCGGTGGGACAGCTAGCTCCTCCCAGCCGATCCGATTCACTGCTTTTCGGCTCATGGCATGTGGAACGGTGGTCAAAGAACTGCCGACGAGGTCCGGCCTGCCCGTAATATGGTTCAAGAGACGCTTGGCGAGCGAGGTTGGATGCATGTTTCGCTTGGTGCAGAAGCCGGAGTATGCATTTAAGGCGATATCCCAGCCAGCCTGAATGGCATTGATGTAAACGCGCAGCTTTTGAGCAGGGATGACGAAGTCAGCGTCGATAAACAGCAAGACTTCCCCTCTGGCAAAGTAAGCACCTACCGCACGTCCTACATCATATCCTAATGATTGATATCCTTCGATTACACGAGCACCTGAATGAAACGCAAGCTTTGTAGTTCCATCTGTTGTGCCGTTTGATACAACAAGAATTTCAATCGAGGGGGATACCTTTTTTACTTCCTCGATGACGCGGACGATGCGTTTGCCTTCATTGCGAGCAGGAATAATAACCGACACTTTTGGTGCGACAGATAAATCGTCGTCCATCGCGTTTCCCCCTTTCCGGTAAGATGGTTTCTTTTTACCATACGTTGGTCACGCGAGTATGGACACGGCTGTTATCCCCTGACTCCTTGACTTCCACTCTTCGTTTTCTATCAGTATTTGTTTGTGATCATTACGTATGTAATTCTTTTTCTAACCAATGCCAATAAGCCGTCCCTGTCATAGAAGGGACGGCTTTGACACCTGCAATTATTTTATTGCATGCGAGACCAATTTCTTGGGATTTGGCGCATACGCTGACGTCGACGCTTTCTCGCACGGGCTACCGTATAGGTAACCAGAAAAAGATTAAGTCCAAGCCAGGTAAACAGGATTCCGTATCGAGGACCGGTTGGCACGCTCTCCGGTTCTTCTTTGCTTGCAGCGGCTGCTACACGCGGCTCCTCTTTTCGTTTCAAGGCATAGGTACGCGAGAGTTCCCCAGCCCTGACAATTAGCTGGCCATCAGCAGTTACCTCGGTCTCGGGGGTTGTTCCCAAGGGGACAGTCGCATATAAATCGGAATCGGCCGTATAGGTCGGCGCTTCTTCCTGCGAAGTCTGCTGTATACTCTGCTTAGCGCGTGTAAAGGCCTGTCCAGCATGGGCGATTTGCTTTGTCTCAAAATGAGCGAAGCCATAGTCCAGCATGGCAGTAACATCCTTGTAGGAAAGGTTGCTCGAGCCCGCTTTCATCGTAACCGCGATAAATTCTGTGTCTCCCCGTTTGGCCGAGCCGACAAGGGTATTGCGTGCCTGGTCGGTAAACCCGTTTTTGATTCCGGTAGCTCCCTCATAATTTCGGAGCAGCTTGTTATGGTTGACCAAAACCGTTTGCCATTCCAGACCGTCCCATGGCAACCGCTCTGTTGCGACGATTTCTCGGAAAATCGGATTCTGCATGGCGTATTGGGCAATTTTTGCCATATCGGCTGCTGTCGTATAGTGATTCGGATCATGCAAGCCATGGGCATTTGTAAAGTGGGTTTCCTCAATGCCCACTTTTTCGACAAGATAGGCATTCAATCGTTCGGCAAATTGCTCTACGGTACCGCTCAAATGTTCGGCGATCGCTGTTGCCGCGTCATTACCGGAGTTCATCAACAGTCCGTACTCCAGCTTTTTTAGCGTTACTTGCTCTCCTTCTGCAAGGTAGACACGCGTGCCTTCCTCCCAGCGAGCTCTTTTCGAAACAGTCACGATGTCATCCGGATTTCCATTCTCGATTGCGTAAATTCCGGTTGCGATCTTGGTGATGCTTGCCGGATACAGCTTGGCGTGGGAATTTTTTTCGAACAAAACCTGACCGGTCTTTGCATCGATCAAGATAGCAGATTCCCCGCTAATTTGTTCCGGCGACAAGACGGCAGATCCCTCCTGGGCCTTGACCTGCTGTACCGCGGTGGTGGAAAAAACACATGCCACGGCCAGCAGGCAGATGAGTAAATAACGCATGCTATTTTTGTTCCTTTCATAGCTATTCGATCTAGTTGTCATCCAAAAGTAGCGCTTATCTATTATCCGAGACGTTTTCCGAGCAAATCATAGATCATCTTAAACTTCGGATTGTCCTGAAAAGCCTGTTCAAATCCGCTGACGTACTCGCGATACAGGGCGGCAGCCGATTCTAAATCTTGCTTCACATACAATGAGAAGATCTCTTCCAGTTTTTCTTCCAAGGTCGGATCGACCGCTTGCGGCGTTAAAATCTCCTGCCGCAAATTGTTCATCAGCACATCCAGCTGGTGAGTGATCAATGAAGCTTCATGGAGCTGCTCCATCACATTCTGAGGGATGTTCCCTGCATATTTGTATCTGAGCTCATGTTCATTGGTTGCCCAGAAATTCATTCCGAGAGTTCTGATCTGGATTTCACAAAGCAATGTAATTTTTTCGCTGCCATGATACACCGTATAGGATGCAATCATGTGAATGCTCCGATACCCGGAGTCTTTCGGTGATGCAATATAGTCCTTCACGTCATGGATGACAATATCTTCCCGCTCCTGCAGCAGCTGCTGAACCTCGCGTACATCATCAACATAACGGCAGACCACGCGCAATCCAGCAATATCCGTAATCTCGCGTGCGAGATCCGCTTCCCAATCACTCTGCGTAAAATCAATCCCTTTTTCCTGAGCCTTTTTCACCAGGCTGTCCACTTTTTTGACGCGACCTACTACAAACTCGATCGGGGAATACCGTCCCCGCTTCATAAAGCCGTACTTAATTCCTTTTAGCTTTAATTTCAATTCATCAACCGCTTGTTCATAAGGTGCCAAAAAATGAACAAGGTTATTTAATACCCGATTTGGTACTTGTGTGCTTTTCATGCAAAAAACACCTCCATGTCACTCCCAGAGGAAAGGTGATGCATCCAGAAATGGTTGCGGATTGACATACGTATTTCCAATCAACATGCCAAAGTGAAGATGAGGCCCGGTCGAGAAACCCGTGCTACCGATGCGGCCGATTTGTTGCCCGGCTTTCACCAGATCACCCGTCTTTACATCAATCTTGGACATGTGTGCATAGATGGAAAATACCTGGAGGCCGTGGTCAATGATTACCGTGTTACCGGTCAAATACAATGACTCCGCGAGCACGACTTTTCCGTGGTTGGTCGCCGCGATCGGCGTGCCCGTCTTGTTGGCGATATCTATGGCTGCATGTCGATTGGCCGGTACTCCGTTAACCACTCGTTGATATCCGTATGGGGTTGTAATGCGGCCTTCTGCAGGCCATTGAAATTTGTCGGCAAAATACGCTGTCTCCGCAGACTTGGAGCGGGCAGCGTTGATTTTCTTCTGATCGGCATCAATTCTTGCCGTGTCTTGTCTCATTTGGTTTAGTTGCTTGGAAACAGTCAGCTTGTCTACCGCGAACTGTTTGGGCAGGATCGTCAATTCAGCTTTATGCTTGTTATCCGCAGTTTGTATAGGATAGGTCCCGGGCTTTGCGTCAAAAGGAACCGGAATAAACCGGACATACTCGCCGTTTGAAGGCTGAAGCCGGTACGTTTTCTGAAAAAGGGTGACTGACGTAGCCTGTTTGCTTTTCACCAGTACTGCGTCACCCGGATATGTTTGAACGGGTGCGATCGCCAGGTATGGTTGCTCGAAGACAGTCTGGGCGTTCTCTTTTATTTCTTTCCCCATGCTGCTTGTCCCCGCAGAAAAGACCAAAGCGGCTATCAGCATCAGACTGGAAATCTGCTGGATCATCGCGTATTCCCTCCCATTTTCCAGTATAACAAATCAAAGCGGGAAATGAAAAAGAAAAAGAAGGCTAAAATTCTTCAGCCTTCTACCGTTCCGACTGTTTTTCGCTATAATCCGACATCATTTCCATAATTGATTGAACGTTTGTCAGCATTTCGCTGGCCCGTTTTGTCTTCTGTGTAATGTTGTCAAAATCGATGATTCCTTTTTTTCTGTCGTTCCATCGCTTGAACAAATCGCTTGCAGCCGCCGGGTTGGCGCGAATCGCAGCCACACGTGATGGGTCCTGCATAAGCCATGCTTCAAAATCCGGGTTGGCTTTAAACAGGCGTTTCATGTCCTTCTTTTTCACGGCCCGCCGTCCCCCCTCTCTATCCCACAAAGAATAGGATGCCTCCGTTACATTACACCATATGACTAGTCCGCGAATGTGGATTGTGTATTCGCACACTCCGCAGAGAAAGGGCTCCTGTGTAGAGACAAGAAGAAAGACCCCTCTATGAGGGGCCTTCCTGCATTCACATATTTACTTGTAGCTGCACGGATTTATCCGCGGCCTGCCAGTTGTTGTTCAGCAAAGCTAACCAGACGTTTCGTGATTTCTCCTCCGACGGAACCGTTTTGGCGGGAAGTGGTATCTGCGCCCAGGTTTACACCGAATTCTGCAGCAATTTCATACTTCAGTTGGTCCAGGGCCGCATTTGCTTGAGGAACTAACAAATTGTTGGTGTTGCCAGAGTTGTTGTTCGCCATGTGTGATTCCTCCTATCGCTTTTTTCTCCCGGGACGGATTCGAACCGTCAGCGTGCTGCTCCTCTCCAACTGAGACCGAGAGACGTTGAGAAAAGAGTCTTGTTGACCTCTTGTGATACTATCTTCCCTCCAACTGTCCAGCCGCATTCGCCTTTCCTCGATGTAAAATCTGACAGGCGCAAAGAAAAGTGCTCGTCCTGTTTTGTGCTATAATGAGGCGAATAGTCTCGACGATGAGAGGAGTCGCCGTTGTGAACAATCCGCAAAAAATTTTGCTCATTGACGGAATGAGCTTTCTGTTTCGCGCATTTTACGCTTCCGCTTGGACAGGCGGATACCGACAAACGTCTCAAGGCGTTTACACCAACGCTGTGCATGGATTTACCAAAATGATGCTGGACTACATCGACTTGATCCAGCCCACACACGTCGCTGTCGGCTGGGATGTCGCAGCCAGGGAAACCCTTATCCGTAGCCAGTGGTACGATGGCTATAAATCGAACCGCAATGCTCCTCCCGATGAATTGATCCCGCAGTTTGATTTGGTAAAGGAAGTAACCGATGCTTTTTCTGTACCGAATATAGGATGCCCCGGTTATGAGGGGGACGATGTACTCGGGACACTCAGCACGATGCTGGCTGCAGACGGTAATGAGGTTGTGATCGCAACGGGTGACTACGACAGCCTTCAGCTCGTGTCAGAAAAAGTCAGCGTGAAGATATTGAAAAACGGCGGCAAGCATGAGCATTACACGCCCGCCAGTCTGCTCCACCTGCGCGGCATCACCCCAGAGCAGGTGGTCGACGTAAAGGCCCTGATGGGTGATGCCTCCGACTGTATACCCGGCTGTCCCGGTATTGGCGAGAAAACAGCCCATAAGCTGATCACAGAGCATCAAAGTCTGGACAACCTGTACAGCCGGCTGGAGGCTTGTACGCCAAAAATGAGAGCCAAGCTGGAAGAAAACCGTGACCAGGTGTATCTCAGTCAAAAATTGGCGACGATCATCTGTGATGTCCCGATCACCTTTGAGCCGGAGCAAGCAAAATGGGAATACGAAAGCACTCGTGTACGTGAAAAATTTGACGAGCTGGAATTTGGCCGCAGCCTGCTTAGCCGGATCAACTAATGGAGGAGCCATGGGAGAACTAGCCAAAAAGCTCAGGATCAAGGAAGGTCATCAAGTTTTGGTGCTTAATTCCCCCGAGGGCTATACAAACCTGCTGCTCCCGCTGCCGGATGGTGCAGCCATGCAGAGCGAGCCCCCTCAACAACAAGAAAGACAACACCAGGAGCAATTCAAAGGACTGTGTCCTGTTGTTCGTTCACAGCATCTAAAACGGGAGGAAACGAGGGCGAGCAGGCTCCAAAAAACGGTTGAACGGCTTTCATCCGGGCTGAAAAACCCTTGGGTGAAGGCGTGAGCAAGAAAGGGCTGAGCAAGAGAGCCTGAACAAGAAAGCCTGAACAAGAAAGCCGTGCCTCCAAAAGTGGCAGGATTGTAAAAAGACCATCTTTGGCTGCCAGTGCCAAGATGGTCTTTTTGCCGCTTATCCGTTTCAGAATGCGGCTATTGCGATGGTTGTCTCGTTGAAAATACATCCAATAAGAGCCCGGTCTGCTCCTCCCCTCGGCTCTCCCAGGTTGAAGCAAACCTCACCCGATGGGAAACCCCGAGTATGTCGTATTGTTGTACCAAATGCTGCCGGGCAGAGCCGACGATCAGCGTATGCAGCCTCACCTGCTTCTTTTGGGCCAACTGCGCAAGCATGTCCCTTACGTAAGCAGACAGCCCGCCGATGCCATCTGTCGCCATGACGAGATCAGCGGATTGAAACCGGTTGTTATCCTCCAGGATGCGAATCGCGCGCTTCATGGGGGCATCAAAGTGAGTGCCCCCGCCGAAGGCTGTCTGGGCCAAAGCATAGAATCCTGGCCAATCCGGTCTTTTATGGTACAAGGCCCGCTCCAGCAGTTCACCCTTGGCTCCAAATAACAGCAGCATAAAATCTCGCTTTTCCAACAGACAAAGGGCCGCGAATGTCATCACAAACACTTGGGCTAGTCGCAGCTTTCCGCCCTTCATCGAATGAGAGGTGTCCAGCATGAAAATAACGGGGCCCTTCGGCGGCTCCTCATACCAGCCTGTCGTATCGTATGTCATCAGCTTTTGCTCCAGCCATTTCAGCAAAAAATACGTTTCATAGTCGGGATCAGCCAAAAGAACCGCTTCACTGGGGAGCATATGTCCGATATCCCCGGACTGCCTCAGGTTGTCGTATTCCTCCGGCATCCGGCGTGTCCGCTTCTCCTTCTTTTTGATCCGAAAATGGTGGACGTTGCGCCCCACCTCCTCCAAAAAAGAAAGCAGATCAGGATGCCGCTTCAGCTTGTCCACCCATTGCAGGTACTGGTCCAGCGCTTGCCTGCGGAGCTTTCCCAGATCGTTTCCCCAGCGGCGATTTGCAAAGCGCTGGCTGGCCTCAAGCAGCTCGCCAATAAACAGAGTGTCATTTTCCTCACCGGAGAGCGTCTCTTTCAACGAACGATCCAGCCATTGTCCCAGCTCCTGTTCGAACCGCTCGATAGCTTCCCGCTCCTGGCGCGTAAGGCGCTCATGCTGCTTTTCCCGTTTCGTGAGCTCCTCTTCCAGCTTTTTTACCTTCTGTTGCAGCTTGGACCGCTTCGTAAATTGCACCCGCATATCTTCGCGCAGTTCTTCTATTCGTCCCTTGAGCGACTGGATCTCGGCCTCCACCAATGGCCGGGAATCGAGCACTTCCTGTTTCTCTTCAACCAGCCGCTTTCCTTGCTGCAACGTATATCCCACCAGCTGCAGCCGCGAAATCTGTTTTTCTGTAAGAAACTCGGAAAGCTTGGCCTGCTCATTTCCCTCCCCGTGCTGCTTCTGTTTCAGCCCGGCAACCAGTGGCGTCATTTGCTGCTCGCGTTCTCGCTTCTTCACTTCTTCCGCGAAGCTCTCCGCCAGCCACATAAGAGCCTTGATCGCTGTTTTGAACGAAGCGCTCTCCTGCCCGATCGTACGCGGGTGTATAGTCTGGTAAAAGTACTGTTTGCGGAGCGTCTGGACCATCCAACGATGGAACGGCGTGGCTTCCTGTGTCTGATCGATTTCGGGCGCAGAGAGGAAAAAGCAGAGAAAAAAATCAGCCAGAAGCTCCCGGGAAAACCACGGTGCCCGTTTTTTTGCTTCCTCCATCCATTCCATTGCCGTCCGTGATGAATAGCAGAGTCCGTCGAAGACATAACGGTCGACCCTGCTGGCACGAATAATCATGATCGCCGGCAGCCTCCTCAGAGGGTGTAATCATATTCGGTACCCGCAATTTCGCGATCGAACACCGTCCGATATACCCCTTGTATCATCTGTAGAATCCGTTCCCCCTCGACGCGCAGGTGGACGTATTTGACCGTATACTTATCTACTTGATGGATGAGCCTGTTTTTCTCATAGATGTAGGCATTCATATCCTTCTCCCGCCGCTGCCAGCCGAGCAAACGATTCCGCAGATCCCTGCCCGTCTCTTCAAGCTCCAGCCGGCATTCCTCCAGCATGGAGCGGTACTCCTCCGTCCTCTGGGCTCCCATCTTATGACCGATCTCTTTTTTAAACTGGAAGGCGTGCAGCTCCGATTCTTTTTCCAGCCAACGTTGGGCAATCTGATGGTATCTCCGCAAAGGAAGCTCAGCTTCGAGCTCTGCCTTCACCTGCTCCGTAAACCTTTTTTCAAACAGCTCACGCAAGACGGGCAAATCCTCTGGAACCTCCCATAGCATGTGCGGGGTAAAGACGGTATCCCAAATCGACACATAGTCCCGGCCGTTGAGGACAGCAGAGGTTTTCCACACATGAACGATCTTGTTCCATCTCCTGTCAGAGATGACAAACTCCTTTTCCTCGAGATCCTTTTTCAAGCTGTACAAAAAGTAAATCAGGCCCTCCGAGATGGCAACCTTCTTCGAGGCGGACTGGACATCCTTTACATCGTACAATGAGAAGACCACGGGTATCTCTTTTGCAGGCGGATCGAACATCTTTTCATAGCTGGAGGCATGCTGCAGATACCCCACCTCGTAACGGATGAGAAACCGGTCGTACAAGGCCGTCAGCTGCTCTTCTTCGTCGGGCAGTTCATTGGAAGCGGCCACGAGAAAGAGCAGCGGCACTTCTTCTTTTTCTCTTCCGTTAAAGTAAATCCGTTCATGCAAAATGGACAGCAAAGAGTTCAATATCGCGCTATTGGCCTTAAAGATTTCATCGAGAAAGGCGAATTGAGCCGACGGCAAATACCCGGCTGTCTTCCGTACGTATTGGTCTTGTTTGAGCTGCTGGAGCGAAACCGGGCCAAAAATCTCATCTGGTGTCGTAAAACGGGTAAGCAGATAATCAAACCAATGCTCAGACCCGAATAGTTTGGAAATGGAGCGGGCAAGCTGCGATTTCGCTGTCCCCGGAGGACCAACGAGAAGGGCGTTCTCGCCGCTCATGATTCCGAGGATCAGCAGCCGGATCAGCTCGCTCCTCTCAAAAAACCGGCGCTCCAGTACTTCGATCGCTTGATCTATTTTTTGTTGAAGCTGCGTGGTATTCAGCATGGTAAATGGCGCAAAAGGCGCCGGTCCCCCCTCTTTTGCCCTTACTTGGTGAAAAATTGCTTCCTTATCTATCCTCGCATAAACAGCGAAGCATTTCCAGTTGTCGACCACATCAAGAACCGCTCACCGTCCGTATAACGATCAACAAAGATGGGATAAAATGGATAATAATGACAATGAGAGGAAGATTGGGATGCCCCAGGTACAGTTGACGGAAGAGGAATACGAGCAGCTCATGGAGCGTATCTACAGAATCTTGAACCGGACCGAAGAGCTTGACCACGTCACCCACCACTGGATGTGGGAAGTCTGGCGAACGATCCGCTACAACAAAGTGTAAACGAAAATTCCGCCTTCACCCATGCCTGTTTCCTTGCATAGTGTGACAGCAAAGGCATTCTCCTGACTCGATCAAGGAGGGGATTGGCATGGGTGCAGAATTGTTCTGGCTGCACGGCGTATATGTCCTGTTTGTCCTCATCATTATCGCGGCGATGGTGATGAAACGAGACACAAGTCTTTTGTGCATGATCGGGATCGCCGTTCTCGGACTCACTGCTACGGGCTCTGTCACAACAGCGGTTGGCGGACTGTTTGGCAGCTTTATTTATGCCATCACGGAGCTGTTGCCGACGATACTGGTCATATCCATTATCGTTGCGATGAGCCAGGTTTTATCCGAGACGGGGATTAATGAGACGATGATCAAGCCCGTCTCTTCGCTCATCCGCACACCTGCGCTGGCGTTTTGGGTGATCGGGCTTGTGATGATGGCCATTTCCTGGTTTTTCTGGCCTTCCCCTGCCGTTGCGCTGGTCGGAGCCGTCCTCCTCCCAGCAGCCATCCGCGTAGGTCTTCCCGCGATTGGTGTCGCAGTCGCGATGAACCTGTTCGGCCACGGCATTGCCTTGTCTGGCGATTTTATTATTCAGGGGGCGCCCACTCTGACAGCCAAAGCAGCCGGCCTCCCCGTTGCAGACGTCATTTCGGCGAGTGTTCCTCTCGTAATCGTCATGGGAGTGGTTACGACAGTCGCGGCATTTTGGTACTTGAGGAAAGATATGAAGAACGGACTTGTCGCCGAACCATTGAAAAAGATTGAAGATTCCGACTCTGGCAAAAAAAGCGCCTCCACACTGCTTGCTGCTGGCTTGCGCGGTTGGATTGCTGCCGCAGTTATTCTGCTATTCCTCCTCGATGTGTATGCGATGTTCATGCTCCAACTAAAAGGCGGAGATGCCACCGCCCTCGTCGGAGGAACTGCTCTGTTTATTCTCCTCGCTGTCACACTGATCGCTCACAAGCAGGCGGGGCTGGAAAAAGTCACGAATCACCTAATCCACGGCTTTCAATTCGGTTTTAAAGTATTTGGTCCGGTCATCCCCATCGCTGCCTTCTTTTATATGGGCGACAGCGGTTTCGTTAAGGTCTTTGGCGAAACGCTTCCTGCCGGGTCGCAGGGGATTGTAAACGACTTGGGGGTTGCTTTGGCACATACGATTCCGTTAAGCAAGGAAGTGGCGGCGCTTGCCTTGACGGCCATCGGGGTCATCACGGGTCTGGATGGTTCGGGTTTCTCCGGAATTACCCTCGCCGGGTCGCTGGCCCAATTGTTTGCCACTGCTCTGGGAACGGGAGCCGCTACTTTGACGGCACTGGGGCAAATCTCCGCTATTTGGGTCGGGGGCGGCACGATTATACCGTGGGCGCTGATTCCCGCTGCAGCCATTTGCCGCGTCGATCCGTTCGAGCTGGCGAGACGCAATCTTTATCCCGTGGTGATCGGTCTTTTGGTAACGACCCTCGTCGCAATGTTCCTCATCTAAACAGCCAAAGGACGGCCTCTCGAAAAGAAAAATCCTCCGTTCATGATTCGCCAATATCATGTCGGGAGGATTTTTTTCACTTTCTCAGCCAATGCTTCATTATTTCTTCTGATTTTGACCAAGCCTCCATAAAATGGTAGAAGCAAGCTGGAGGAAAGGTCGGGCCTCACTTATGAAACTGTGGATCAAAAGTGTACAGGTGGCAGCCACCTACATCGGAACGATTGTCGGAGCTGGTTTTGCCAGCGGGCAGGAAATCGTTGCTTTTTTTACATCATATGGGGATGCAGGCACCTGGGCCATCTGGGTATCGACTGGCCTGTTCATGTGGCTGGCTTACCGGATGATGCTCCTTGCCCAACAACTTGGTACACCTTCATACGAATCGTTTAATCGGTTGCTGTTTGGTTCTATTGCAGGACGAATCATGAATGTATTGGTATTTTTGACTTTGCTCGGCGTGACCACTGTGATGCTCGCCGGCGCAGGTTCGGTACTGGAACAGCAATTCAATTTCCCCTATACCTTCGGGATTATCACCACAGCCATAGCAGCTTTTCTGCTCCTCCGAAAAGGGTTGGACCGGCTGCTCGCGATCAACTCCATTGTCGTGCCCACTATGCTGCTCTTTTCCTTTCTGATTCTGATCGATGGCGACGTAGCATCACCGCTCCCCTTCCCACCGCCGGACTCCTTCGAAATTTTGTGGCAGGCAGTCTTGTACGTCTCCTTTAATCTGGCGATGGCCCAAGCCGTACTCATCCCGATCGGTTACGCCATCAAGGAGCGTGCAGTCTTAAAAAGAGCCGGCATCATAGGCGGCTGCGGTCTTGGATTCATGATGCTCAGCTCTCATATCGCCATGCTCGCCAATTGGGAACAGATCCGCCATCTGGAAGTACCGATCATCTTCATCACCGGACAGTGGAATGACTGGCTGCAGCTGTTCTTTGTTTTTGTCCTTTACTCGGAAATTTTTACGACCCTCATCTCAAACGTCTTCGGGATCGGACAGCAAGTACGGGAGCTCGTGAACATTCCGGAAACGAGAGTCTATCTTGCTTTATTTACCGTAAGCTTTCTGCTTTGCTTTATCGGTTATTCCGATTTGCTGCTGTTTCTTTATCCGCTCTTTGGGTACCTGGGGCTGGCTACCTTTGTAAAACTGGTTTTGACAAGAGCTGCAAAAACGAAGAGACCTAGACAAAATTAGAACAAACGAACCAAAAAGGAAAATCCACGGAGTATCCTGTGGATTTTGCAATATACAGGAAAGGGCGCTTGCACCATCGACTACGGTATACATACCCGTAGTCATGCAGATGAAATGTATTGTTTTGGCATTGGGGGGTAGTCCGTTGTTTTTAATCAGGTACCGCAATAGGTTTTGTACGGGCGGTTTGATTCAGCCGGCAGTGTGCAGTATTCATCCTGCTCAGGCGAATGCTCATAGGGCTTCGAAAGAACCTCAAGCAACCGATGCATTACACTGTAGTCCCCGTCGTTGACCGCAGCTTCCAGTGCTTCTTCTACCCGGTGATTGCGTGGAATGACAGCCGGATTGCTGCTGCGCATCAACTGCTGTGCGGCTGCTTTCGATTCCTTCTGCCTGCCAAGTCTCGCCTGCCACTGCTCATGCCACTGTGCAAACTCCGGGGTGCCGTTCATCGGTGTGTCCTCCGGCTTGTCAAAAGTCAATGCACGGAAGGTATTGGTATAGTCCGCCCGATAATTTCGCATCATACGGAGGAGGTCTTCAATAAGGGCTTCATCCTGTTCTTCCGCGTTGCTTATTCCCAGCTTTGCTCTCATTCCCGCAAGCCAATTGTGGTAGTACAGCTTCGAAAATGTGGAAAGCTCATTTTGGGCCAGTTCAATCGCCTGCTTTTCGTCGTCATGCAGCAGCGGCAATAGGGCTTCGGCAAATCTCGCGAGATTCCACCCGCCGATATATGGCTGATTGCCATAGGCGTAGCGGCCCTGGATATCAATCGAGCTGAATACCGTCTCCGGGTCGTACGTATCCATAAAGGCGCAAGGACCGTAATCGATCGTTTCCCCGCTGATGGTCATGTTGTCGGTGTTCATGACGCCGTGGATAAAGCCGACTAGCTGCCATTTTGAAATGAGCTCCGCCTGACGCCTGATCACTTCATGAAGCAGCGACAGATAGCGATTTTCACTGTTTTCAATGTCCGGATAGTGCCGCTTTATCGCATAGTCAGCCAGAGCCCGGAGCTCCTCGGCTGTCCCCCAGTTTGCTGCGTACTGAAAGGTACCGACCCGCAAATGACTGGCGGCCACGCGCGTGAGAATCGCACCGGGCAGGTCAGTCTCACGGATAACGGACTCACCGGTCGTCACTACTGCCAGACTGCGGGTCGTTGCAATCCCGAGAGCGTGCATGGCTTCGCTGATGATGTATTCGCGCAGCATCGGTCCGAGTGCCGCCCGGCCATCTCCGCCTCGGGAATACGGTGTTCTGCCTGAGCCTTTGAGCTGGATATCTACCCTTTCGCCTTCAGGAGTAATTTGCTCGCCGAGCAGCAGTGCCCGGCCGTCCCCGAGCATGTTGAAATGTCCAAATTGATGCCCCGCATAAGCTTGAGCGAGCGGGGAAGCGCCCTCGGGAATCCGGTTTCCGGCAAACGCCGAAACGCCATCTTCACTGCGCAGCGCTTGAGTGTTCAATCCCAAGGATGATGCCAGGGACTCGTTGAGAATGATGAGCTTCGGTGCCCGTACAGGAGTGGGACCTTGGCTGGAAAAAAATAATTCCGGCAGACGTGCGTAACTGTTGTCAAAGTTCCATCCTGCTTCTGTGCTTGCTGTTTCCTTTGTCATCTTGGCTCCTTTTTCTTCCTGTTTTTCTTCATTGGAATTGTATCCTATTTATCGTTATCTATGTTCCAGACATTGCAAAGTCATCCCTTTTTAGTGTCCGCTTCCGCCCTTTTATTATACCTGTTCCCCTCGTAGGTGGCCCCTTTGAACAGCGAACGAAGACGTGCTTTCACTAGCCTGTTTCGCATTGTCTGGAAGTTTGCCTAGTCTGTCAAATATTGATGCCAGATCTCTTCTTCTTCGTCTGTCATTTCCCCGATCATCGTGGAAAAGTCGATTTTTCGGTCAAAACAATCCTTTAATCGTGCGAATTGCTGGAAGGAAGCCGTTATTTTCCTCAAAGAGGCCGACCGGGCCAGCTCCTCCAGCTTCCCGATATCGGGACAACCGTTCAGCTCCAGGGACTGAAGTTTAGTAAGCCCGGCCAAGACTGAAACATCCCCAATCGTCGAATCCTTTATCACTATTTTTTGAAGCCTGCGGCAATTTCCCAGAAACGCAAGACCTGGCAAAGAAACCCCTTCCAGCTGAAACGTTTGCAAGTTTACCAGTTGTCCGATCGCGTTCAAATCGCTCTCGCTTACTTGACCGAGTCCAGCAAGGGTCAGCTCTGTAAGCTGAGTGAGCGCCGACAGACTTCGAAGCTGCTCCGCATCCGGCTCGCTAACTTCCAACATACGCAAACCCTTGATCGATGATAACGGTGAAAAATCACGAATAGGTGTATGCTGAATATCCAGGTTTGTCAATTTTGGCAAGCAGCCAAGAGGGGTTACATCCGTGACGGCCGTACCGGAAAGATTCAGTTCCTGCAAATACTCCAAACCTCGCAATGGCCGCAGATCCGATACCGGATTTTTCACCAAATACAATCTTTTCAGATGCTTGCAGCCGCTCAATGGCTCAATCGAACGAATTTCGTTTCCGCTAAGAATCAGTTCGCGCACCTCACTGCAAGAACCAAGCGGAGCGATATCAGTAAGTCCCTGCTGTATAAAAAGCAGCTTTTTCCTGCGAAGAAAAGCCTCTGGTGAACTGCTTGACTCGAGTATCCTTTTCTTCCATTGGTCGTCGAGGCCTTCAAACCACACGTCTGCGTCTGGTACTTCTGAAGCTGCGCGGAATGGTTCGAGAACGGGCAAATTCATCCCGCGAATGGCATCGAGAAAGTGTACCTCTCCCTCCCGACCAAAGCTCCAGGAGGTGTAGTCTTCCTCTTGATCGACACTGTAATTTCCCTCGCGTGCTGTATCTCGGATACATTGCAGGAAATCGGTGAGACGACGAGCTACCACATACTTGACCTCTTCGTCGCGGCCGAAATTGATTACTTGGCCGCTTACACCTTTCTCGTCCGGATCCAGATCGATCCCTAAATGATTGCCGCCCCAGTCTTTGCTGATCGGCAGCCAATAGCGGTTTATGTATCTTTCTTTGATCCAAGCGGCGGGAACGGAATAATGCCCGCCTTCCATGGCGTACTCTTCCTCCAATTCCGCCCATATTCTCCATTCTGCGAGCATGTCTTCCAGCGAAAGAAACGGAAGGTCAAAAAAGAAGCCGGGGCCATCCTCGCTTTGCCCATTGTGTATCTGGTAAAGCTCCCGCAGTTCAGCAGGAAGGGAAAAACCCAGTTCCTCCTCGGCCTTGCGAAGCTCCTCCTCTGTTGCAGGGGGATTAAAGGATGCGGCTAGACCAGGCAAATCGAATCGCAGCTGCTCTATGATTTCCTCTAGCAATTGTCGCATGTGCAAACGTCTCCTTCGCGCCATTTTAGCGATTCTCATTCTTTTTGTAGCTCCAAACAGATCATCTGGCACCGAGGTAAAATCTCAACCTCTGCTTTTCTTTACCATTATAGTAGATTCACGCGGCCATTCCACCTGTTGGATGTTAATTTATGCCAAATCCATCTACTGTTCGCCTGGAAACGGGCGGTCTTGGATGATCCTGTTATGAGAAAAGTATCAATACGCTGCTCAGGGCAAGTCTCCGGTACGATTTACCTCTCGTACTTACGAGCGAGTTCCAGCAAGGCTTTCTTGGCATCACCAGGAAACAAGCCTCCATGATAGCAGATGAGCCGCTCAATGTCGCAGGAAAGCAATCGATGCACGGACCGAACAGCCTCGTCCAGGTCCAAAGCATACTGCGGATTTGCGATATTCAGCTTGCCTTCTTCCATTACGACTGCATCTCCCGCGATCAGCGTTTTGCTGGAAGAAAGGTACAACGAAATATGGCCTGGCATATGCCCTGGTGTGTGGACGATGTCAATGCCGCCGCACCAAGGCAGCCTCTCATCATTGGAAACGGCTCTTTCTACTGAAACGGTTTCAATAGAAGCAAGGAACTGAATAAACTGTTCAGCTTGCGGCTTTGCTTCATCCGGCAACGCATCGTAGGTCGATTCCGCCTGTTCAAGCCGCAACGATTTTTTCGTACCCTCGATGTAGGGAACCTCCCGTTCGTGGGCAATGACTTCGATCTGGGGGTACTTCCGTTTCAGCTCTGCCAGCGAACCGATATGATCCATATCGTGATGTGTCACGATGACTTTGGTGAGCAAATCGAATGCGATGCCATTCTGGAGAGCCGCTTTTTCAAGAAGCGGGATAAAATTCGGATAGCCGCAATCGACGAGAATAAGATCCTGCTCATCTTGAAGAAGAACAGGCGTGATGCTCTGTTTATGTCCATCGTACTCGAACTCGATGTGAAGCAAATGACAGTGATTCATTATCCACATCTCCTTTCTCTTGGCTATAAGATGACTAGGATCTTCGAGCCGAAATCAGCAAAAACATAGGGCGATGAAGCTCCTCTTCCCACTCAGGATGGGAGGCAACTTGTTCACTGGAGGGTCCCCACTCTACTACACGGGTTATTGTAAAACCAAGCCCAATCAGCATGTTCAAATATGTGCCTATCGTCCGATGCTGCTTGACCACTCCTTCGACCAGCCAATTGGTTTTCCGTACACCCTCATATTGATAGTTGTCGACTGGCCACGTCTTGTAACCGTCAGGATGCTTGATCCACCCAGGCCCGCTAGAAGCCGTATAAATCGGATGTTCTACTGAACATACCAGACTCCCCCCTGGTTTGAGAGATGCGTACGCTTCCTTTAACAAGCCCTGCACGTTTTCGATATAGTGAAATGCCAGCGAACTGTACACCAGATCATATGAGTCTCGCTTTAATTCAAGGCTCTCCATGTCTGCCCGCAGATAGGCAATCTGGGAATCCTGCGTTTCCCGTTTCGCTCTGGTCAGCATGTTCTCAGAAATGTCGATCCCGACTACACTTGAGGCGCCATTTTCTTTGGCCCAGCGGCAGAACCAGCCGAACCCGCATCCCAAATCAAGAACATGGGCACCGTGCAAATCCGGGAGCATGGACTGCAGTGTCGGCCATTCCGGTGCACCATCCAGCCCGCTTATGGAACGTCTCAATTGACTGTACCCTTTGAAAAATTCCTCATTGTCATAGATGTTTTGAGTCATGACTCTCGCTCCTCTGTTTGCAGCATCATTTGTCTCCCACCCTACCATCTCTATTCATGCTTCTCAAGCGCATGCATGCACCCGAATCAAACAGAATCATTTCAATAAGAAAAAGCGATATTTGAAGTATCTCGATGGATCACATCAAATATCGCTCCCTTTTACACGCGCTTCTTTTCTTCCCGGATAATTCTGCGGATCGATTGCTCCGTCAGATAATGTCGCTGAGATAACTCCGCAATGGAATCGCCTTGCAAGAAGCTTTTATAGATGTTTTGATTTCGGATTTTGAGCTGAGCCCGAACTCCGGTCAGCTCGCCCCACGCCTTGCGTTTTTCAGCTTTTCTGGGAATATACACATACGCGCCGTCAATGTATTGTTGAATGCATTCGATCACGTGCTTTGGCAAAATATTTTTTGCTTTTTCGTGCTTCATTCTCGCCGCTCCTATCTACAGATTTGTGTAAATAGTGAGCAAAGCCTGCACAAGATATATCAGCCTATATGGTTTGGAAGGCGGCTCCGAACAAAAGCATTGTTATATCTCCGTGCTGGTTTGCCCGGAGCCCGACGCATCCACTTGAACGGTTGTACTTCTTTCAAGTGACATGTGTGTTCACCTCGCCTCAAAAACTTGTAAACCATCTACAACCATTATAGCGAATTATCGCTCCAGAACCAGACATCATCTTCCTCTAACATGAAATCCGACGCCGGGTGAATGTCCATAACAGTAGAGCCATTATGCTGACTGTTGCCCCAAGCAGGCAAACGCCACTCCAGCCCGCATAGGCGTACATGCTGGTCGAAGCAATCGAACCGGACGCGCTTCCGATGGAATAAAAAACCATGTAGCCGGCGGTCAGGCGGCTGCGCGCTTCGGGGCGTACGGTAAAGAGAATGCTCTGATTGGTCACATGGACGGCCTGCACCGCCAAATCCAGGATAACCACGCCAACAATCAAAACAGGCAGCGAGTTTTCAGCATAGGAGATCGGGAGCCAGGACACGATCAGCAATGTGAGCGCGATACCGGTGGACCACTCTCCGAAGCCTCGATCCGCGAGCCGGCCTGCTCTGGCTGCTGCCAATGCTCCAGCAACTCCGGCAAAGCCGAAGGCCCCGATGGCGGTATGGGATAGCGAAAGCGGCGGCGAGCTAAGCGGCAAGACGAGTGAAGTCCATAATATGCTGAATGCAGCAAAAATCAACAAAGCAAGCCCAGCCCGAATCCGCAGAATTCTCTCCTGCACGAATAAGTCAATAACGGAGCCCAGCAGCTGCGAGTATGTCATCGACGTTTTTTCGCGTTCTTCGCGAGGCAGCACTATGACCAAAGCGGCGACCATGAGCAGCATCATTGCTGCAGAGACGAGATAAACTGAGCGCCAGCCGGCAATGTCGGTCAAAATGCCTGCAAATGTTCTCGCCAGCAATATGCCAATGACCACCCCGCTCGTCACCAGGCCGACAATTCGCCCCCGTTCGGATGGGGCAGCCAAAATTGAAGCATATGCGACAAGCGTCTGGGTCACAACGGCCAAAAAGCCGATTACAGCCATGCCTGCCAACAGGATCGAAGCGGCAGGAGCAGTACCTACTACGGTTAGCGCAAGTACGGACAAAAGCATGTGGCACAGAATCAGTCGGCGTCTGTTCAACAAGTCTCCAAGCGGCACCAGTAAAAAAAGCCCCAATGCATAACAAAGTTGGGTAACGGTAATCACAATGCCAATCGATGAATGACGAAGTCCGAACTCCCGAGCCAAAGAGTCGAGCAGCGGTTGAGCGAAATAGATACTGGCTACAGCCATCCCGCAGGCGGCCGCGAACAGCAGTGCAACAGAGCGAGACATCGATCTGACCGGTATACAAGAGGCAGTAGCGGACTCCGGTTGCCCCCTGTCCGCAATGGCTCCGTCCTTTTGATCGACAACGACTTCTGTTTTTTGGGAAAGCCCCTCTCCACTCAAGCTACAACCCTCCAGTTTCATAGCGAAGAAAAATTTTATACTGATCGGTAAATAATTATCCTTTCCCATTTATACAGCTCGCGAACTTCATATGTCAACAAAATTCTCTTCTCGATTTGACACAATGCTGGCAGAAATATAAAATCATATCATACCGTTCGATATAAAAAGGGGTTGTTGTGATGGCTCGCTCACGAGAATTCGATGTGGAAAAAGCATTGGACGCAGCCATGCATGTATTTTGGAAAAAGGGATACGAAGCGACTTCACTCAGCGATTTGACGGCTGAAATGGGCATCCAACGGCCAAGCATCTATGCAGCTTTCGGGGACAAAAAAGAGTTGTTCGAAGCAGCGCTGAGGAAATATACACGATTCCACGCTTCCCGTGTCCGGGCGGCACTCCAAAAACATCCGTCTGTGAAAGACGCGTTTCGGTCTTTTTTTGAAAGCTTGACCGCTGAGGACTATGACCAAAATCCGACCCGGGGATGCTTCTGCATCAACACAATGGTCGAGCTTGCACCACACGATGAGAAGTTTGAAGTTCTTACGAGGGAGCATCAGATGTATCTTTCGGCGATTTTTCAGGAAACGCTTGAACGAGGGATACAAACGGGAGAACTGAAGACAGTCAAGAATGCAAAAGCTCTTGCGCAAACGCTTGTCGTGTCGGTCATCGGGCTCACCGTCATGATGAAATCTCGCCCGGACCGCTCCTTTATCAATCATGCCGTAGAGGTTACCCTCTCATTGATCAAATAGCCTGTTTGGAGACGAGCGTTACTTAAACCTCCTCGTTTCGCAAAAAAGCTCCTTCCGCTATTAATATGGCGTTACTCTCATAGTGGAATGATCCCTCCTGAACGATGTGGAATCTCGCAATACTTAGCTGGATTCCAGTCTATGTTTGGTGTGCATCCGGTTTCAGGTGAAAAATATGATGGAAGCAGATGGAAGCACCTTATATAATAGGACTATTACGGCGAGCGAGCTCTCATTTTTTATCCGGAGCAGGATTTGCTGAAAGGACGCTTCGACCGTACATACTCCCTGTATGCAAGCTGAGGGCAAAAAAAACAACGCGGAACCGGGTTACAATCAACGCTTCGGCCAAGGAGGAAAAAATGGAAAAGAAGGATATTCTGGATCAGGAGAAAGACTTTGGGTTTGCACGGGTTTATGGGGTTGAACTGAAATACAGGCAGCAGCCAAAACTGGATCGGGCGCTCCTCTATGAAAAAATGAATCTCTACACGGGCAAAATCGAACAGCCGGACCGGGAAAAAACAGATGACCCTGCCCTTGCTGTTTGGGAAGCCAACGAAGCCGATAAGGAGCTGCTGATGCACTTCTTCCATTTAAACTACATGGTACAGTACGCGGAAGGAGAAATGCCCGCTCAGACCAGCTTACTGAATTTCGAGAGCCGGCCTGCGGCAGAATACGAGACCGCGATTCAGCAGTCCTGGCATTGGCAAGAAGCAGCTCAAACGCTAAACGAATGCAACTATTCACTCCTTTTGGTCGATATGATGGCATCCGGGCTGGAGCCTCAAGCAAGATTGCAGCTTTTCACCGACGCCCTTCGAGCGGTACTGGAAGCAGCTCCTTGCGATGCGATCTACTTTCGGGCGAGTGACAAGCTTGTAGAGCCCCAGGCTTATTTGGCTGCCATCGAAGAAGGTGCCATCTTATATGGAGCTATGAATATACGCTTTTATAACGTGCAAGGGACGGGAAGCGGTCGGGCGGAAGGCCTGATGGACTCGATCGGTCTCGCTGCACTTGGCATTCCCGATGTTCAGTGCCATTTTTATGATCTCGACCCTTCTGAGGTTGCCGATCATTTAATGAATATTGGCTATTATTTGTTTCACCAGGGAGACGTGATCGCTGACGGGGAAACTGTCGGTTTCAGCGAAGATATGCGTTGGCGCTGCGAGCACCAATATGCGCTCGCGGCCCCACATCGCGTCGTTATCGATATCGATCCGGGAGAACCTTATTATGCTGGAAGGCAGGGGTACACCGAAGCAGATCGTTAATCACGGCTGATTGAGGACATAAGGATTGTCCTGTGAAAGCGGCATGACAAGCGTTTTGGCAGAGGCGGAAGCTTGCCGGAAACTGGTGGTTTGAAAACAGGGCAGCAATGGCTCCAGAAAAATGGAGTGAAACCCGCAATCCATGGGGTTTCACTCCGCCTGTCGCCGACTCATTTTCTATTCCTTTACTAATCCTCCTCTCAAATTGCGAACACCAAACTCCAAATACCCTTTCAGACAGGTCAGCATAAATACCCACCCTTCTTTGTTGTCCACCAATTTGCTTATCAGCTCTTCATCATTCTCATTAAAGCCTTCTTCGTTTACTTCAATAATCGTACTGGAATGATCCAACTCTGTCAGGGTAATGGCAACCACGTGTTCCTCTTCGGGGGGCCCCCATTTGAACACGATTTTTTTATCGACCTCCACTTCGGTTACGTGAATCTCCGCTGTTGCATCATAAAGATCGTATTTCAGTGTGATCGTCTTGCCTTGTTCCCATCTTTCAGAGCTTGACGAAAACCAGAAATTCCCGATTTTCAAAGGGTCTACGAATGCCTCAAACACTTCTTTAGCCGGTTTTTCTATCTTGAATTTTGTCAGGTTGTTCATACCTCGCATCAGCTCTCTTTTCTGGTTAAGTGGACCTTCCTAGCGAAAAATCGACAGAGAATGTCTGTTCACCTATGCGTGCACTACTATTATGTACATGTTTATCCTAAAAACCCGTTCATAGATCCGGATCGTAAAGCCGCGTTTCTGACATATGCAGCGATAGTAGTTGATGAGTTCTACCTTGAGAATATAAACGCTTTGCCATCCGCGTTGCATATTTGCGTCCCATTCGGCAGCTCAGCATAAGGCTGTTCCCAGTGCACATGCCCGCAGAACACCAGCGTGCTCTCTCCAGCCTCCAATACCGTCCGTATACCGGCATGTCCCAACTGGCCGGAGTTCACTCCTTCGGGCCCCTGGTGAAGCAACAGCACATCGGGCTTTTTCCGTAAAATCCGGTTCAGCGCAAGCAAATACCCTGGTTCCCCGGCATTGCCGTTACATAAGGAATCCGGTCAGCAGGTTCCCATTCGATTTGTTTGATTCTCATGCTTGCATCACCACATCTCTCAGTTTGATCTCTATCGTACCTGAAGACATCGTGAAACGCACTCCCCCACAGGTTGGGATTCATAATTACGCCTTCTTGGAATATAGCAATGGCAGAGTCAGCGTGACAGATATCGCACCGGAATTCCTTTCGCCGACCGCAAATGGCTCCCATCGCTCACCTGCCCCCGGATTCGCAAATTTCAGGTACAGGAAGGCGAAGTAGTTCACTCTATCCTCACACATATCGATGAGACCAAAAAACAGGAGCTTCTGAAGCAGATTGCCCTTTATATTGAAACCAGGCCCGAATCGGGAGCGTGGCCTACCGAGCCTTTGATATCTTGACATACGCAGCGGCCCTTATAGAACACTCTTGTGCACTTATACCGAGCGATATTGCCCGTCTTGGCGTGTTGGCACGTACTTGGCCTTCATCAGTCAATAGCACAGTTACGTATTTCCTCCATTGCCTCTTTCACATTTCTCTCCGGATTCAGTGTGCGGATCATTTCTTCAGTGAGGGGAGCACCGCATTCCCGTTTTCTTGTTCGAAGAAACAATCTTTTTGAGCGTTCACTGTTTTTCGGAAATACTAGCTCTTTGTTTCATACACGATGCTTGCCAGAAAAGCGGAAGGCAGCACTTCCCCGCCAGCGTCGTATGCAGACTCAACGAACACCTCCAGCTTTTCCTCCGAGGAGATCTCTGCCTCCCCTATCGTGACGTTGTGTTTCATCCTTGGCCCGACTCCTTTGCTCTTGCGATTTCGCTTGGGTTATAACCGAACGTTTTGCGGAACAGGGAAGCAAAATGGCTTATATTGTGATAACCGACCATCACAGCTGCCTCGCTGACATTGGCCTTTCCTTGCTCCAGCAATTTACGGGCTTCACTCATTCGCAGGCCTCGGACATAGCCGAAGACCGTTGTGCCGAACAATTGCTTAAAGCCGAGCTTGAGCTTGTAGTCGTTAAGGCCGACGAGTCTGGCCAGCTCAAGCAAACCGGGAGGCTCTCTCCACGTGCGTGTCAAAATCTCTCTCGCATAATGAAGGCACTGGATATCACCTGCATTCAGCTTGGATTCCGCACGAACCCGTTTTTCCACTTTTTCCGCCGCATCCAAATGATGGACCAGGAGCTCATACGCTTTTCCTTCGAGGAACATCCTTTGGAGCTTGCCGGAATAAGGGCACTGTTTGATTTGCTCGGCGATAAGCGAAAGATGGGGCGAGCCGGCGGTTTGCCTGCAAAAGGATGGTTTCTCCGATATCCGGGAAAGTTCGGGCAGCAGTTCCCGGAAATACCGAACGTCGACCCGAAGTTCCAGATGCACGTACCTCTCCACGGGAAGCAGTTCGAAACGCAGCTTCGAATCTTGAATATAGATGAGATGGGAAACGCCAGGTGCCAAACAATACCCCCGGGATGAGCCAGCCGTTTCCCAGAAACCTTGACCTGAAAGCGTATAACCGATTTCCAGGTGAGGATAACGGACCCCGACGTCCAACGTCACAGGCTCGTGAATGCTTCCCTCATACAAATTGATCTCCATGCCTGTTCGGAGCAAAATCCGCTGCAATTGAGCAGCCCCTCCCAATATCGGAATGGATTGAAAGTGCTGTTCAGGCTGAGGAGAGACGGTGACATCGCTTAGCTCCTCGATCATGCACCCCAAGTCATGGGTATCCAGTTGAAGCTTCAAACCAGCTCCCTCCCTCCCCTGTTTGATAAAATGACCATACGAGCGGTTCCCCCTTGGAGGAGAAGAAGTTTCCACGGGAAACAAGCAAACTTATTATTCACAGTTTAAATAATAATGAAAATCATTGTCAACAAAGATTGTAAAAAGCGGCTGCAGCGACCTTTGCAGTGTATCGTACCTTCCAAATATTTATGGCAAGAATCCAACCATTATCTTCGCCAAACTTATGCCTTTGCGCCGTTAGAAGATTTGAAGATGGGAATCTATCAATCGGGTGCAATCATTCGGGTACTGGCAAAACATCGATACAAAGTGTTTCTCCTGTATTTTTGGTTCAATCCTAGAGGACCTATTACCAATTATTGGGTATTCACCGAACACAAAAAAGCCACCAAAAGGAAACATGGTGGCTGAGTATCGATTTTTGCTGTCAGGATGTCCGCTCAAACCGCAAAGCAAAAAGACTCGATGCTATTTGCTTACGTCCTGATGGGCAGCAGTAGTCTCGATTGCCGCCCCTGTCTGCGTTCGGACAGCAAGCAGCGTAACAGCCATAATGATGACGAATAGGGCCACAAAGACGAAAGGCAGATGTTTGTCTAGCTGGTAAAGGCTCGTGCTGAGAATAGGGGCGATCACAGCAGATATACCCTGAACTGCTCCCACAAGCCCTGCTACTCCCCCCTGCTGCTCGTGGGAAACTGCAAGCGATGCTCCCGTCATAAATCCCGGCATCATCAGCCCGGCCCCAATCCCGAACAGGAAAAACGCTGCGTAATAACCTGCCATGCTGATGACGAACAAAAAAAGCGCCATGCTGCTCACCAGAAGCAGCGAGCCAGCCAGGATCAGCGGCTTGGGCTGCCATTTCGGGTTTTTCATTTGTAAGCCTTGCGTAACAATCATCGCAACACCGCTGAGCATCAGTCCCATGGAGATCATTCGTGCGGTTTCCCGGGTAGACAGGGATAATTGATCCTGGAAATAAAAGCCGCCGACGACTTGCAAGGTGATAATGCTGAGCATCGTAGCCAATCCGGCAAACAAATACAGGCGGACGCCTTTTTGAAACGGTTTCACCTTCTTCGGCTTTTCCCGAATCACTGGTTTTTGAGCCGGGATCATCAGCAGGACTACGCCAAATGCCACCAAAGGCAACAGCGAACCGATATAGAGCGGCCAGATCAGATCGATGAGTGCAAAAGCACCGGCAATCGCCGGACCAAGTACCAGTCCCATTCCATTAGCTGCCCCGATTACAGCCATTCCCGCCGAACGGCCTTTTTCATCCGTGATATCAGCCATATACGCTTGCGCCGACGACGGAACAGCAGGAATAAACATCCCGACCAGACCTCGTGCCACGATCAGCATCACAACCAAAAAACCGCCGCTGACGAGCCCGGCCAGACCGACATACATCGTCGCTGTGAACAGTACATAGCTTGCCAGCATCCCGAGAAAGCCGATTAATATAACGGGCTTTCTGCCTTTTACATCGCTCCAGTTTCCCCATACCGGAGCCATTGCCGCCATCGCGATAGATCCCAGCGAAATGATCAAGCCTGAGTGAGTCTCGCTCAACCCCAGCTCGCGTATCAACGGAGGCATGACGGGGGCGATGATCATCAAGCCGACCATCGCGACAAAAACGCTAAAGAAAATGCCGAATCGAATTCGCAACATTTGAACATCCTTCTCCTTCCGCAAACAGCCTCTACTCAGCATGTTTGTTTCGATGGTAAGAGAAAAACAGAACAGCTGCTACCTCGATAAGGATTCATTTATGCGGTAAAACGGATTTTTTTAATTTTTGCCGGTAACCGCCTTGGACCGTCAATTGACAAAACCATTCTCTGAAAGGCATGGCCGATTCACGTTTTCGAACATCCAGCGAAAAAAAGACACCAGCGCTACGCTGGCGTCCATTCAGTCTCCGCTCTCCGGCTGAGACTCGACCACATGTGTAAGGATCGACAATTTGTTCGTCCAAAACTGTTCGTAATAAGAGAGCCACTCTTTCAATTCGCTTAACGGTCCGGGATGAAGGCGGAAACGCTTTTCCCTCCCTACCTTGCGTCCGCAAACCAATTCGGCCTCCGAGAGTATTTGCAGGTGTTTCGCAACTGCTGTTCGACTCATCGGAAAGTGGGAGGTGATTTCAGAAATAGGCAGTTCTTTTTCTGAAAGCAATTTTAAGATCTCTCTGCGAGTCGGGTCAGCAATCGCCTGAAATACGTCATGTTTTTGTACGGCTGACATTAACCCTCAACCGCTTGGCGCAATCTGTCATGAACAATGGACTCCCATCCGTTGTTCATGCGGTCGCGAATGACTGCCGCTTCCTCGTTGGCCTTCGGCACAGTTGCGTCCGGCTGCTTCCATCCGCTGTGAACCAGGGTAAATTCCGTCTTGTTGCCCAACTCTTTTAACGTAAAAGAAACGACCCAACCATCTTTATCCCATGAAAAAGAAAGGCGGTGAGGCTCGTCGATTTCCAGGACTTTGCACGGCGAGGGACCAAAAGGTGATTGCAGGTGGAACTCGTGCCCCACGACTGGCTGAAAGTCATTGGGCATAAACCAGGCTGCAATGCCTTCTGCAGTGGATACTGTATTCCATACTTTTTGAATCGGGGCATTAAGCACAACCGTCTTGTTGATATCCGGTACGGTGTTTTTTTGATTCGAGTCCATTATGTGTTCTCCTTTGTTCTGCCGGTTTATGAAACCAATTGGTTTCGCTTTTGATTATATAAAACCTTTTGGTTTCGTGTCAACAATGCCCTATCGTGAAAATGGCCGGGATTTATCCCAACTATCGTCCAATTCCAACGGTTCCGTCGTTTTTTATATGGCAGCACTCTTGTATGTAAGTTTGTGGACCTTTGATCTTGTTTATGTATCCTCCCTTTTATTTTCCAGTAGCAGTGAGAAATTCTCCCCGCTTCGGTCGCCTGCGCGTTTATGAGCCGTATTGTTTTAACCGCTGATTCATTTGCTCCTGCTCTTGTTCTTGCTTCTGCTCTTGTTCTTGCTTCTGTTCGGTTTCTTTCTTCCGAAACTCATTTCGAACTTCGGCTAAAAGCTTCTCAAGTTTAGCTACTTTCGTTGACTCATCAATTCCATTTCTTACGGCTGTTTTAATGAGCAAATAGGCGATATAGAGTACAACCACACACAATCCCAAGAAGATTAACAAATCCAAAACGTCTCTCCTCCCTCTCTGACCGTCCGCCTCAAGACATTGACCACTTCCGCAAAAGCAAGTTCCATTACTTGGACTTTGCTTTCTCCCAGGTTGAAATCTTTTTCCAGGCTTTAGCAGACTGTGCTTTTACAACCAGGCAATAACATGGATAGTATTGGTTTTCTGTGAAATATATCCAAAATATGTTACCATTTTTCTCCCCCAAAAAAATACACCTGAAAACGAAAAAAGGTGGTCCGCATGATTGAAACAAACAGACTGGTTTAACAACTGTATGAACTATCTGCCATTCCGCCCCTGCATAGAATCCTATCCGACTCCGTCACCATGCGTTTCACAGAAGGGGTTGCCGCCTGCAAAGCGTTTGCATTCAATGACCCCCAGTTGCCAAGACTTTGCACAAATATGGCGACCGTCCATACCGCTTCTGCTCATGTTGCCGAGAAGATCGGGATGAAATGAGTAAAGGAATTTATAAACAATGGCAAACAAAATAAACTAACCGATTTGTATTCCGTAGCAAGCGACACCAGACACGCTATGACATTGGTAAGATAACGGAACATACAAGCTTGCTGAAAAAATACATGTCCGTGTTCTCTCCTTCATTGGCAAAACTATGCTTGAGGTGAGCCAATGTCGATGAAAAGCAGATGTACTTGTCTTCTGTTTTGCCTGTCCCTGGCAAGCATATCTTTTGCCACTGCATCCAGCGCCAATGAATCCGGCGAAGGGTACATCAAGATGTTTGACAAAAAGCTCGAAGAAGCTCAACGAGCGAATGCATGCAAAGAGCGCCTAAGACGGCTGGAGCCACCCGAACCGGTAAAACTCCAAGACCCTCCCTTTTTGCCTGAAGGAGCTTTTCCGTCAGTCGTTCTGCCCATCAATGAGATCGTGCAAACAGGAAAAAAACTCCCTTATCGAACGATCGTAAGCCTTCCCTCCTATCAGCGCCCTGCATACGAGGAACATTGGCACAGCACTGTCGGGCGCTGGAGTTATATGCCGAACCGAATCCACTATGCCCTCCATCGGTTGTTTACCGCATACGATATCGGACTTTCCAGCTGGTACGATTTTGAGCACAATATGGGTCTTTCCATCCCCATGTTTCAGAATGAAAAATCACTGGACTTGTACATCGTTGCCTTTCAAACAGAAGTGACCCAAGTTTATACAAAAGGAAATCAAGTCGTTGTGGTAGGAAAACCGAAAAGGACGGGAGCAGTCGCGATCACCATCAAAACGGGGGATCTAGAGCCTGCAAACAAAGCGGAGCCACTGCTCGTCCAGTTGGCGACCACAAGCGGGGACGAAATAGATTATTCGCTCATTGAATATGTGCCGCCAGATTTTTGGAACAAGCAAAATGAACAGCTGAAAAAACAAGAACGAAAAAAAGACGCTTGAAAAAGCGTCTTTACGTGTATTGGCACCTTGCCAAGCGTATTGCTTACCGACAAAGACAGTACTGTCGGGAATGCTTGTAATGTTTGGATATACGAATGGCAACAAGGTCACTTCCCGCACACGGGTCGCATGAACCAACCTTTTCAGGCGTCAATCCGCGGTCCGCGGGATCAAAACTATTTTTTCTTCCCATACAATATCCGCAGATCAATCGTGATCTCGGAAATATCCATATCTTTTGCCTTCTGCAAGTCCTCTTCCGTGCATCCCCACGATAACGGTGTCATCCGAATCAACGGTTCGACCAGCGCTTTTTCAAGCTTCCAACTATATTTCAGCCGCTCACTTTCTACAAGCTCAAACGCTTCTGTAAATCTCGCGACCGTATTGTCGTTTGCGTACAACTGCTTGTCGCTTTGCTCATAGAAAATTGCCCGCAGCTCCTGGAGATATCCGCTTTCCGGGATTACCTTGATCACCATTCCATCGTCTTTGAGCATACGTTGGCACTCTGCGTAATTCGAAGGCGACAAGATCGCCAGAATGAAATGAAATTGCTGGCTGGCAAATGGGCAATTGGCAATATCGGCGACACACCAGATCATATCCGGATAGTCTCTGGAGGCGAGATAGATCCCCTCCTTGGCAATATCAGCCCCCACTGCCAACAACTCGTGAGGCGAGCTTTGCACGATCTTTTCTCGGATAGCAAATAAATGCGCGCCTTCTCCACATCCTGCATCCAATATCCTCAGCGGCTCGCGTGTCGACTCGTGCTCACGGATGATCCTGCCGCCAATCTGATCGACCAGCGGCTGAAACACTCCGCTCTTGTAAAGACTCCTTCTCGATTCGAACATTTGTTTATCGTATTTCGTTTTGAGGCCGTGGGACAGAACATTCACGTACCCCTGTCTGGAAAGGTCAAAGGTATGATGATTCGTACATTGCAGGCTTTTCTCAAGAATCAACTCCATGGCCCCTGAACAAAGCGGACAACGAAACAAGCCATTATTCGCTGAAATAAGACCCGCAGACTTGATCTTCTTGCTGTTATTGGACACAAAAAAGCACCCCATTCATTCGTATTTCGGTGAATGAAAAAGGCACAGATAAATAAACCCAGCCATTTTGACTGAGATTACATAATCTGTACCTTACATTACCGTAAACGAATGAATTGGATGATCATGTTGGTAACCTCTCCCGTAACAAATCTGGCGAAGGGGATATTTCCCTTGCGACATTAAGTATAGCACTTTTCGTTATGGGAAAAAAGGTTATGGAAAACAGAGTGCTTTTACAATAATCCTCTGCCGATAAAATTGGCGGATACCGGCTGCAGACCAAGCTCTCTCGCCCAGATGGACAGCTGTCCCATATGGTGGATCTCGTGCGCGATCACATGCCTTACTATTTCTCCTTGTGTGTACGCTGTTTCGGACCAGGAAACGGTCACTTTCTCTCGTTCATTTTCACCAGACCACGATTCCAGAAAGGATGCGATTTCACTGCGGCATGAATCGGAAAAATCTTTCACCCGATCAAGTGACTGGTAGTCGCCAAAATTCGGCTCAGTGTCCGGTTTGCCTTGGATCCCGAAGATGATCCAGCTATACTCCACATCCACGATGTGAAACAGCGTGTACAGAATGCTGCCGGCTCCGCCCACACGGCTGCGCAGCAATTCTTCGCGGGGCAGTTGCTTCAACAGCTCCAGCCATTCATCTCTGACCATCCAATTATAGTGGAACAATGCTTGCATGTTTTCCAGCTCCTTTTCCGCCAAAAGATTGGATTCGAATTTGCCCCCGTAAACGGAAGAAATCGTTTTGGGCGTTCACTTTGCCATCTTTCTTGGTCAATGCCGAGAAGCTCGTACTTTTTCCATTTGACTCAACACTCTTTGAAATTGAGGGTGTATATTGTTTGTCGTACAATTCTGAAATCTCTCTCCATCTCGAACAACTATTGCTATATTATGCTTTATGTAACAAACATTATCAATAACCGCTACATGATAGACATTCCTTCTAGGATGATTTCTCATTACAGAACAGTTGCAGCGAGTTACTGGAAAATTGGTGTTGTCTAAATCCATCCCATGCCGATCGACTTGAAGGTTGAACTGCTGTCCTTTTCGTTGATTTGATTCAGCCATACATTTCAATGATTGGCATCATAAGAAAGAGGCCGACCTATCCGTAGATATTTCTAGGGAAGGGCAGCCTCTACGTTAAATAGCTCTGTGCTATAGGCAAAAAAGGGCGGGAGTTTCAAGAAGCGCCGAAAAGGCAAACAGAGTCGAGTTTAATGGAACGCAGGATGGAGCCGCGACGGCGTATAGATAGGAAGACTGACGGTGAACGTCGATCCTACCCCGATCTCGCTTTCAATATGGATTTTCCCGTGGTGGTTTTCGATAATGTTATAGCTGACCATCAGGCCGAGTCCGTTTCCGTCCTCTTTGGTGGAATAAAACGGAGAACCGATTTGCTTCAGCTTTTCTTTAGGAATCCCGCACCCTTGGTCGATAAAGCGGATAACGGCAAGCTCCTGTTTTTTCTTGACCTGGATCAGGAGCTTCCCGCCGCCCGGCATTGCTTCAATCGCATTTTTCATCAGATTGATGAACACTTGCTTCATCTGATTTTCATCGCAGTAAATGGTGACGCCGGGGGTAAACGCGGTCAGTATCTGTACATTATGGATAAGAGCCTGCGTTTCCAATAATGTAATGACGTTTTGCAGCATTGATTTAACATCTTTCTCCTCAAACTTTCGATCTGTTGGCTTGGCCAGCAGCAAAAGCTCGTTGACAATGACTTCGATCCGGTCCAGCTCCGCTTCCATAATGTCCAGATACTCTGTTTTATAGTCTGGTCCCTTTTTGATGAGCTGTAAAAATCCTTTCAGCGATGTCAATGGATTGCGGATTTCATGTGCAATGCCCGCCGCTAGCTGGCCGGCTATCGTCAGCTTTTCCGAATTTCGCAAAAGCTCCTCGGTCAATTTTCGCTCGTTTTCAAGCAAAAGACCCTCCGATCTTTTCAAAGCGGTAATATCCTGCACTTGTGTGAGAAAATAGAGCGGGCGCCCGCAGTCGTCCCGGACCATGGAGACGTTCAGCAGCACCCAAACCACGCGACCCTGTTTCAAAACGTAGCGCTTTCTCATCTGATAGGATTCGATCTTCCCTTCCAGCAGCTGTTGCATGTAATCAAGGTCTGCCGCGAGATCGTCGGGATGGGTAATATCCTGGAAGGTTCGGGACAAGAGCTCTTCCTCTGTATAGCCGATCAGGTCGCAGAAGGATTGATTTACTTTCATCCATTGCCCATCCAAGGAGACCAAAGCCATTCCAATCGAAGAATATGTAAATGTCTGTAAAAACAGTGATTTGTTCTCCACATCAGCACCAAACTTCAACGAATATCGCTCCTTCCAAATCTCGATTGTGACAAGCAATTTGCGAGAACCTTCCTCTGATTTGCCCGGAGTTTTCATGATGGCCAGCCGCTGCATCTTCCTCTCTTTCGCTTTACGGAGCACTCAGCATAAACACGATAATACTCTTGTCCATCCTTGCATTGGATGCAACGAACAATTCGATGACCCTTCTGTTCAGAACACTTTCAATATGGCTGTTTTTGCCTAGAAACTGCTTCTCCACATTTTTCTTCGCCAAAAGGACAATGCCTTCGTGTCCAAGCCGGATCAATTCTTTTTCGATCTGGACAAATACACCCTGCTGTATAAGCAGAATCAATCTCGCATGCAATTGGTAGGAAACGAGGTTCTCCGGTTTTCTCTGCACTTGCTCATGGTGCAGGTATATCTCGCGATGCAAAGCTTCCTTTCCTTCATAAAGCTCTGAAAAGGAAGGATTGTATGAAAAAGGCGTGGAAGCAATCCCCAAAAAAAGCCCCGACTTTCGATGGAAATTCCAGTCGTAATAAAACTCGGTAATCTCTCTTTCTGTTATTTTATTTATGTACGTTTTGATTTCCGGCAACAGCTTTTGCATGAGTGAGTCTCTGATACTGTTAACTGTGGTTTCCTGGCCTTGTTCCAACAACACCTGTTCGATAGGAGACAAGAAGTTTTTGATATAGACGGTAATAAAAGTATGTCCGATCGATACAAAAATGGATTCCGGTCCCTTCCCAAAGTTGTCCCGAAGGATTTTCCCAATATAGCTGCTGATCTCTGTTTGCTGAACTACGCTTTCCATCGTTTCATTCCTTTTAAAAGGGTAGTTGTAGAGTAGAGAACTGAAACTTTCGGGCGACCGTATGGTCGCCTTGCTCATTTCAGCTCCCCCTCATCAAACCGTACGTGAGGTTTTCCCTCATACGGCTTTCCGATGTTCTTCTTTCTTTGGCATTCGGCTTACTTTATCCGGCTAATTTCAATAAACTACCCTGCGTGTTTTGTATGACCTTCAGCTTTCCGGCATGTTTATTCCGCTTGCTTCTTTTCTTGTTGCAGAAGATTGTAAGGCGTTCAATCACATACCAGTCTATCCGTCTTGCCCATCGTTTGGCGATGGGCGAGATGAAGTAGTAGTTCTTGAACCCCCTTAGCTTGCGATTTAGCCCTTTCACTAGCTCTTCTAGAGACAGAAACAGTTTGTTCCTTGGTGCAGTGTATTCCTTAATTTTACGTCTCATTTCCTTCATTGCTTTCTTAGCTGGTACATGAGACATAGCAAATACCTTGCTCCCCCCTTTGTTGAACACGGGGAATTTGCGATGGTGCAGCCCAAGAAAGTCAAACCCAGTGGAATTGTCCCAAATATTAACGAGTCTAGATTTCTCTTTACTGAGACTAAGCTCCAGCTTGTTTAGAATAGCCATCAGCACTTGAATGCTTTCCAATGCTTCTTGTTTGGTTCTGCACATGATAACGAAGTCATCCGCATAGCGGATAAGTGTGCCAAGATGGGAGAATTGATTTTCCCAAATGGTGTCCATGTAGTTTAGATAGATGTTTGAAAGAAGAGGCGAGATTACCCCTCCTTGCGGAGTTCCCAGTTCTGTTTCATGGAATTGATCATTTTCCATGACCCCAGCCTGCAGCCATTGTCGGATAAGTTTCAGAACACGTCTGTCGCTGATTCTCATTTCGACCAGTTTCATCAACTTCTCATGGTTGATGTTGTCGAAATACCCTTTAATGTCAACATCTACGACCCAATAACACCTCTTGCTTGCTTTGCGTATCTGTGCAATTGCCTGGTGAGCATTTCTTCCTGGCCGAAAGCCATAAGAACAGTCCCGAAAATCAGCTTCAAAGATCGGTTCAATGACTAGCTTAGTAGCCATTTGGACCACCCGATCCTTGATCGTCGGGATGCCGAGTGGACGTTTCTTGCCATCCGGTTTAGGGATGTAAGTTCGACGAACCGGATGTGGACGATACCGCTTTTCTTTTAAATCTAGATAGATCTCGTTAAGAAAACGGCTCTCCCCATACTCCTCCACAATCTGTGCGATGGATTGTCCGTCGATTCCTCCGCTCCCTTTATTTGCTTTTACTCTCCTCCAAGCTGTCGCTAGAATATCCGGGCGGTAGATTTTGTCATACAAGGCATGAAATCGCCGTTTTGAGTTTGCCTTGGCACAAAGATATAGGGTTGTCCAAAGTTGTCGAGCTTTTACATCGGTGTAGTTAGCAAGTTTACTTGCATTCACTCACTCTTACCTCCTTCGACCCGTGAACAAAGCAGGGCTCCTTCCCTCCATAAGGTTGTGTTGTCCTTATGTTCATCGGTACTATGAACCCCTCCGACTCCCTCTCTGCCATCCACCACTTCCCTTACGGTTATAGGTTTCCGTTTTACGCTCCTGACGGGGCGTGCAGAGTAGGGTCTCCCCAGTTCCGTTAACTACTTTCTCAACATACCGCTCCCCATACCCCGAGGGATTCATAGGTGCTGTATTCCAAGTTCTCCACACCGTCCTTGGCCTTCGCCCATATGAAACAAGCTCGGCTTCCCTTTGTCCACCTCTCGGTGGTCTTTCTTAACGAGGCTGCAGGATTCACTTTATGTTACGGCCTGCTGATTTGCTCGCACTCTTTCGAGTTACTTTGTCACAGGGCTTCAACCTTAGGATTTCTCCACCAGTTGCCTGTCAGCTACGAGGTGACTTGGCTCCTGCCTCGGTTGGACTTTCACCAACTAGCAATTAACGGCTTGCTGGGCACGCTTCAATTAAAAAAAGAGCCGGAACAGTCAGCCTGGGCAGCTGCCATTCCGGCTCATGTCTAGCTCATTTGTCATGTCTAGTTCATTTCCACCGAATTATGAGGTTGGATTGACGATAAATACGATGACACTTTTATCTCTTCCGAAATCCCAGTCTACAAATAAATCGACAACCTTGGTCCCAAGTATCGACTCAAAATGGAGATCATTGTGAAGCATACCTTTTTCCAATTGCCTTTTGGCGATCCGCAGCGATTCCGAAAAGCCGAGCCGGATGAACTCTTTTTCAATGGCCACCAAAATACCGTTGCGGACTACGAGGATGGTCCTCGTATTCAGTTTGTATGAGAACATCTCTTCCGGGATTTTTTCCACTTGAATGCTTATCTTTTCGATTTCCTCATGCAACTGCTCCTTACCCGTAAACGCTTCCGCAATTTCGCCTGCGTGCGGCAGCGGCTCCGAAGTAAGCGCGACAATGATACCCGACCTGTTATGTAAGCCCCAATCGTAATAAACTTCCCGAATCTCCACGCCCGTGGCTATTTTCAAGTACGCCGTGATCTCCGGAAGCAAATTTTTCATGAGCAAATCTCTCGTCTGCAGAATGGTGACGATCTGATCCTGTTCGAGCAGGACGCGCTCCATTGGCGAGAGGAAATTCCGCAAATAGCAGGTAATAAAGGTATGTCCCAAGGTGACAAAGACAGATTCGGGGCCTTTTCCAAAGTGATCGCGTAGAACCCGTCCGATATAACTGCTCAGGTCTCTTTGTACGTTAGTCTCCACATGATCAATCCTCTTGTAAGGAAAAGGCGTTCTTTCCTTTCCCCCATTTTACTATAACATAGACAAGGTAAATTTTCGGCATAAACCGTGAAACTTATACGTCCTTTTTATCCTATAGTAAGCTTTACCTCTTTTTGGGAGAGTTGAAACATGGACCTAAACATTTTTTCAATGCCGAACCCCAAACCAAATCCAGCCAAGACGAGATTATTCCTTAAACCAATCAGGCTTGCAGGTCTCGAAATAGCGATGATCCTCGCACAGGCTATGCAGTCGTTCGACCATTTCGTCTACTTTTTCGGGGGTTACGCGGACCGTCCAGACTATCGCGGAAAAGATTGACATGGCGGCATAGACTGCATACAGTGTCCAAAAGTCAGCCGGTATTCCCCTTACATAAAAATACCCCTCTATTTGTCCGACCGAAAAGGGAATGCTGCATTCCTTGCTAAAGAGTGCCAATTTATAGAAGTCGTGAATCGGATCGCCCCAATCGAAACGGTTGAAGTCAATTACTCCGGCATACCGCTTTTCATGGACAATCATGTTGCCAACATGAAAATCGTCGTGTTGAAACTTGTTGGGCCGGGCTTTCAGGAGCTTCTGGTGTTCATCAATAAAGCGGATTATCCGGGCGTCGTTTTCCATTTTCACTCCACAGGTCTTATACGCCTCCACATAGTTATGGTGCTTTCTCGTCGCTCGTTCATACCAAGAGGAAATCGAATGGGGGGCGGGATGCTGATGCAATTTGGCAAGGTCCTGCCCGGCGTCCCAGCCGATCCGGTATTGCTTCTCCGGTGTGCAATCGGGAATGGCACCTCTTGCATCTTCTCCGTCGATATAGCTGAGCAAGTAGTAGCACAACTCTGATTGCTCAAGCCTGCCGATGTCTATAGGCTGGGGGCTTTTCGCTCCGTACATTTGGATCGCTTCCATGATCCCGTATTCCGCGTATTTTCGCTCGTACTGCTTCAAGTCGGCCGTTCTCAACAGCAATTTGGTTCCGTCGTCATAGCTGACCACGTATTTTTGATCAGGTGAAAACCCTTCGGCAATTCGGCGGATGTCACTCGCATGAGCGAGTGCGGGAATGTTCTCCCGAAAGGCTTGCAGAATATCGTTCATCTCAGTGCCAGTACCCCCTCTTCAAACATTGTGGAAGAGAATTTTACCATAACGTGTATCCAATTGTTCCGTTTTTTCGGAATTATTTTCAGATTCCTCTCACCATCGTCATCACATCCGACTAAACAGCTACAGTTCTTGCCCTGGATGCAGAGGAACCAAAGAACGAAAAAAGACGCAAAAAAGCAACTGCCTCAAAGACAGTTGCTTTTTTGGGTGGGGCTTTTATATTTTCACTACATTTTCAGCTTGAGGTCCGCGATTCCCTTGGGTAATAGTGAACTGGACACGCTGGCCTTCATCCAGGGATTTGAAGCCCTCTCCCTGGATCGCACTGTAATGTACGAAAACGTCTTCCCCGCCTTCTACTTGAATAAACCCGAAACCTTTTTCTGCATTAAACCATTTTACTGTTCCAATCGTTTGCATTGTTGTAACCAACCTCCAACAGTAGTATATGCCAATCCAAGCTCCTTCATGTACATGAAAATCACACGCACACAAAGCAATGAAGAAATAATTATCCAAAAGGTGAATTACAGCCTTCATTACTATATTTGGTCCAAAAAGGTTTCGTCTATTGTTCAAACATCCAAAACGACGAAAGCCCTACCTCTCTTCCATCCTTGCGGCTCCGTAGACCGCGCCAGTGTGAATCAGAAATTCAAAAGAGGCTCATTCAAGTCTCTTCATAGTAACTGAATTGGAATGAAAAAGCAAATCGCAAGGATTCCGGCTCTCCTTTGAAACAAACTCTGGTCTCATCTCTTTGATCAATCTGTTCTGCTACACATCCAACCTTATCGGATGCAAATGCGTCAACAGCTCTCGGTGAATCTGGCCATTGCTTCCTACAACATGAGGCGTGCTGACCTTGTAGGAATTTCCTGCCATGTCGGTTACCTGTCCCCCTGCCTCCGTGATCAGCAGTGTTCCTGCCGCCACATCCCAAGCATTCAATCCATATTCCCAGAAAGCGGTCAAGCGCCCCGCTGCGACATAAGCGAGATGGAGAGCGGCGGACCCCAGCACCCTCATTGTTTGGCAGCGCGGTCCCAGCTCTCCTATCCCCTTCAACACCGCTTCACGCATCAGCGGTGTTGAGGGAAAGCCCGTCGCAATCACGCTTCTGGCTACATCCTCGGTGCCGGCGACCTTCAGCTCTTTCCCGTTGACAAACGCTCCCTTTCCTTTTTCCGCCCAGAACAATTCATCCTGGCTCGGGTCGTAAACGACGCCGACAATCACTTCTCCTTTGCTGGCCAGGGCGATGGAAACGGTGAAGCCCGGAATTCTTTGCACATAGTTGCTGGTTCCGTCAATCGGGTCGACGATCCAAAGAAAAGGAGTCTCGTCTGCCTTTGCTAGCGATTTTACAAAAGTATGGTGGTTTGCAAAGGACTCTTCTTCCCCTAAAAATGCATGGTCAGGGTACGCTTCCAAAATCCGTTTGCGAATGAGGCTTTCTGATGCTTTGTCAAGCTCTGTGACCACATCGAAGGCATTGCCTTTTTCTTCTATCGTAAATCGGGATTCGCGCCTGTTTTTGATCATCGTACCCGCTTCTTTCGCCACTTGCTTGGCAAGCTCTACATAGCTCACGCTTGTTTCCTCCTGTCTGGAAAACAGTCTTCAATGCCTTTGGCGATTGTAGGATGGAGGCACGTCAGCAGCAACTTCAGGATTCCCCTGTTTTTCCGTTTCCCTTTCATACCTACGGCAGATCATTCCCGAAACATTCATGATTTCTTTTGGATCATTCCGCTTCTGTGCCAGTGAGCTATATAGTCATGTTCTATCTAAACCCTTTCCACTGTAAACAAACGAATTTTTGCTTCCAACCTAATAGACACGATATGTTCATGCACCCCCATTATGGGTTAAGTCACAAATAAAGCCGTCCGCATGGTAAAATGGAATGGCCTGAAGGATTTGCCAAAAGACTTCAAACAAAGAACAGGAGATTGATGCATGGAACAAAAAATCCTGGTCCGCGACTTGCTTGTCCGCCTTGCAAACAAAGAGAGGCTATACTTGCTCGATGTGCGTGATGAAGACAAATATCGTGCAGAAAGCTTGAACGATTACGGCGTGCCGACGGAGAACCTCCCGTATCTGAAGATGGTCGAACAGGACGAAGACATTCAGGAAAGAATGAAAGAACTGCCAACGGATAGACAGATCATCACGATCTGTACGAGCGGAAACAAGGCGCGAAAAGCGGCTGAGCTCTTGCGCGAAAAAGGCTACGATGCCACCTCGCTCGAAGGCGGGCTGACTGCCTGGAAACAATATCACGAGAATGGCGGAAACGAACCAAAGCAACCAGCGGACTAGACTGTCTCGCTGGTTGTTTTTCTTGACGGCGGCTGCCAATCTGTTTGGTTCGGAGGCATCTTGCTCAGAGAGGACCTTTCCTCCCAAACTCTTATCCCTTGATAAAGTGGCCCGGACCAAGCGGCATGCCTAACAGGTACCATAGCGCAAACAGGAGCAGCCAAAAAATCCCGAAGAATAACGAATACGGCAGAAGGATTGAGATCAAGGTTCCCATTTGCAGATTTTTCTGATATTTGTTGGCAAAAGTAAGCAAGATCGCAAAATACGGCAGCATAGGTGTGATCGGATTGGTGATCGAATCACCGATGCGGTAGGCAGCCTGGGTGAAAGCGGGACTGTACCCCAGCAGCAGAAACATGGGGACAAAGACCGGCGCGAGAATTGCCCATTTCGCTGTCGCGCTTGCAATGAGGAGATTGATAAGAGCGACGAACAGAATAAACAGGATCAGCAGCGGAAGGCCTGTCAAGCCGATGTTTTGCAGAAAAGCAGCTCCCTCGATCGCAATAATCGGACCGAGATTGCTCCAGTTGAAATACGCGATCATTTGCGAGGCGACAAATGCCAGAACGATGTAATAGCCCATTCCGGACATCGTCTTTCCCAAATGTTCGGCCACATCTCTGTCCGAGCGAATCACACCGGCTCCAATACCGTAGGCGACAGCGGGAATCCCGAACAAAAAGAGCAAAATGGGAACGAGCGACTTCATAAATGGAGAGACAATCAGCGAGTCGGTATCAGGGTCGCGAAGCAGCGAACCGCTCGGTATGGTGACGGCTGACAGGATGACCACGCAGACGAACAAAGCAATACCGGCCCAGCGCAATCCTCGTTTTTCCTCCGGTGTCACCTGTCCTTCCACAGCATTTTGTTGAGCTTGTGGTGTATAGCTTCCCAGCCTTGGCTCCACAATCCTGACAGTGATCCATACGGTCAAAGGAACGAGCATCAAAGTGGAAGCCACCATAAAATAGAAGTTCATCGCAGGGCTGGACATATAGCTCGCATCGATCATTTGAGCCCCTGTCTGCGTAAAGCTTGCCAACGTCACATCCAATACGGAAACAACCAGATTGGCACTGAAGCCGCCGGCTACAGCAGCGTATGCGGCAGCAAGCCCTGCGATCGGATGCCGGCCGAGCATGGTGAAAATCATCGCAGCGATCGGTGGCATAACGATGAAGGCCGCGTCTCCGGCGGCGTGTCCCAACATGCTGACAAGGACGATAATCGGCAAAATCAACGAACGCGGGGAGGCCAGTACAGTCCTTCTCATCGCTGCGCCGATCAAGCCGGTTGATTCTGCCAATCCGACGCCAAGCATGACCGACAGAACCAAGCCGAGCGGCGGGAATGAGGTGAAGTTGTTGACCATCTCGATCAGAATGCGGACGATCCCCTCTTTGCTAAGCAGGTTGACTGCGGCGATCCGCTCATGATTGGTGGGATTCACCGTCGACCATCCGAGTGCGGCAGCGATAGCGGAAAGGATCAAAATGGCGGCGATTATGACGAGAAACAGTGTGACTACATCCGGCAATTTATTGCCAAGCACTTCCACACGGTCAAGGAATTTCAAAAAGAATCCTTTTTTACTTGCATTCGTCTGTTGCGTAACAGGTGCCGCCATCATATTCCCCGCCCTTCCCTTTCAATTTACGAAGGCTGCTTACCCGTTTTCTCCACGTAGTTGTAGATCGTGTACTTGGAAACATCCAGCAGGTCGGCTACGTGCTGCACAGCGCCTTTGATCAAAAACAGCCCCATTTCATCGAGCAGACCGATAAAGGCAATTTTCTCCTCCTTCTGCATAAAGGGGACGGGTTTGCCGATTTTGCGGATGCATTCCTCAATGATTTGGTCCATCAACTCGGAGATAGTGGGAGCAAAGCGTTCTTCCGTTTTTTCTTCACTTGGCTCCTGCTGAAAAGAAGCCATTCCTTTGAGAATAGACTCGGCCATCACAAGGCTGGTCACGTCCAGATTGATACAGATACAACCGATAATGGCTTGATGCTCGTCCCTGATAAAAATCGTGCTGGATTTGATGATTTTGTCTTTAATCCCTTCGTGCTTGTAGTTGAGAATGAAGTCATGCCCTTGCTCGCCCTGACGGAGCAGCTTCAGACCGAGATTGGTCACCGGGCTTCCCGGGCTTCTGCCGCTTACATGGCTGTTGTGAATGGCAATGATCGAAGCCTCGGGGTTGGTCATGTCGTGCAGGGCGACTTCACAGTGGTCGCCAATCGTTCGAGCCAGGCCCTCAACTACAGGAATATAACTGGCCAAAATGGGATGCAATGAACTCATGTGTGAAACCTCATTTCCTAGCGTGTTTATGTGGGAGAATGCGGCTGCGTCTCCTGGGCAAATCGTCAACGAGGCCTGCTTGTTTACCGGTGGTGTACGCAAAGCTTACCCCCTTTATACACCTGCCTTACTCGCTTGAGAGAAAGCAGGTTTTCCACCGGATTTCCCTCCACAAGCAGCAGGTCTGCCCATTTTCCTGCCTCAATGGAACCCGTTCTGTCCTCCAGCTTCATGCATGCAGCTGCCTGCAGCGTCGCGGCCCGAATCGTCTCAATCGCTGGCATTCCTTCCTCGTGCATGAGCTGCAATTCATCCGCCAAATACCCTGGGATGTTAAAAGGGGTACCGGCGTCTGTGCCTGCAGCAATCTTCACTCCGTGCCGAAGCGCTTTGCGGAAGCTTTCCCGATGGATCTGGACAAACGGCTCTGCCTTGCGGACAAACTCCTCAGGCACTCCGCTCTCAGACGGCTGGCGCAGGATCAGCGTCGCAGCAATCAGGGTCGGAACCAGAAACGTTCCGTTTTCGATCATCAATTGGACGGCCTCGTCATCGAGCACCGTTCCGTGTTCGACCGTCGTAACGCCTGCACGAATGGCGTTTTTGATTCCTTCCAAACCAATCGCATGAGCTGCAGTTGTTTTTCCGGCATGAGAAGCTTCCTCGCAAGCGCAGCGCAGCTCTGCCTCTGAAAGCTGCGTGGAGCCCGGCTCTGTTCCTTTTGTTAGGACACCGCCCGTGGCCATCAGCTTCAAGAGATCTGCTCCCGCTTTCAGTTGGCTTCGGGCGGCCTTTCTCACCTCGTCAACCCCATCAGCCTCAATCGCCATTGGATGGCAGTGCCCGCCAGTCATGACGATGGGCTGGCCGGATGCGTAGACGCGCGGCCCCTCGACAAAGCCTCGCTCAACCGCATTTCGATAGGAAATATCTACATTGTATCGTGTACCCACATTCCGTACTGTCGTGATGCCAGCCTCGAGAAACTGTTTTCCTTGCTGATGAGCCCGAAACGCCGTGTCCGCTGCGGAATCCAGTCTGATTTGCCTGAAGGGATCAGGTGAAGCGTCCATGCCCAAATGCACATGGCAGTCGATCAAGCCGGGCAAAAGCGTCATTCCCGTTCCGTCGAACTCCCAGTCTGCCACTTCCGCATTGCCTGCCTCAGAGACATGCAATATTCCGGATTCGTCAAAGACAACCGTTCCTCTTTCAATCTGCCGCAAATGTACAACGTCGATTATTCTTACATTGTATATTTTTCGCCTCACGTCAGCACCACCCTGTTTATACTGGGATTTGTTGCGTGTACTTTTCGACCAGCTCAGCGAGCAGCTTCATGTTTACATTGCCGCCTGAAGCCAGCACGACTACCTTTTTTCCCTTGAGTGCAGTCCGATGGTGAATCATTGCTGCCAAAGCGGCCGCACCGGACGGCTCTACTACCATCTTGGCCCGTTCCGCAAGGCTCACCACCGTCCTTGCAATCTCTTCCTCGGAGACCAATACCATCTCGTCGACGTATCTTGTCGTGTGTGCATACGTGATCTTTCCCGGCTTTTTGGCCATCAATCCATCCGCGATCGTATCCACCTTTTCCACTTCAAACGGACAGCCGTGCCGAAGCGATTCATACATCGCCATGGCCCCCTCGCTATTCACGCCGATCACGCGCACGGCCGGCTTTGTCTCCTTCAAAGCAGCCGCCACGCCCGATATCAACCCTCCCCCGCTGACCGGAACGATGACCACGTCAACGTCGGGAAGCTCTTCCAAAATCTCCAGGCCGATCGTGCCTTGCCCTGCGATAATATGCATGTCTTCAAACGGATGGATCAAGACAAGACCTTCGCTTTGGTGAAGCTCCAGCGCTTTTTCATACATGGTAATGGAGGTGCTCCCTCCATCTACTACTTTGGCGCCGTAATGAAGGATCGCATTTTGCTTGCTCGGTACAGGATTGGTCGGCATGACCACTGTAGCTGCAATCCCTTGGATCTGGGCAGCGTAGGCAGTGCCTGCGCCGTGATTGCCTGCAGAAAAGGCCACGACACCCCGTCTTTTTTCCTCGTCTGTCAGGCTCACGATCTTGTTGTACGCGCCGCGGATTTTGAACGCCCCTGTCTTTTGCAGATTCTCGCATTTTACGTAGATGGTATTGCCTGACCATTCGCTGAAAGTGCGCGAATACTGCATAGGTGTCGGCAAGATGACACCCGCGAGATTGGCCCTGGCTTGCCTGATTTGCTCCAATGTAACGAACATGCGTTTATCTCTCCTCTTCCCTGATTTCTACGACCATTTCAATCTCCACAGGCAGATTCATGGGCAGAACGGATGTGCCCAAGGCAGAGCGGGCATGCTTCCCCCTGTCGCCAAAAACGTTCACCAGCAGATCGGAAGCCCCGTTCATAACCTGGGGCTGGTCGTAAAAATCGTCTGCGCTGCTCACCAGTCCGAGTACTTTCACAATCCGCTCAATCTTATCAAGATTGCCAATCTCCGCTTTGATCATGCTGAGCAGGTTGAGGACAGTAATCTGTGCCGCCTCATATCCTTGTTCTACAGTAAGCTCCCTGCCCAGCCTGCCCGTATAGAGCGGTTTCCCATCGACAAAGCAGCCGGCTCCTGAGGTAAAAACCAGGCAGCCCGAACGCACGCAGGATACGTAGGTTGCCAAAGGCGGTTGGTTCGGGGGCAGACTTACCCCCAGCTCTTCAAGTCTCTTTTCCACAAATGACAAAAGTACCACCACGCTTTTCTGAAAATTCTAATCAACACTCGATATTCTCATTCTATCACGATCCCGGAATAAAATGATACAATTTTTTTGATATCGACAAATTTTTTAGAAAAAATCAACAACATGCACCCGTCCGCTGAATCCTCCAGCCGCCTGTCATGGAAATCATGCCACAAATACACGGCGGTATTTCCTTTTCTGAACAAGCGTCAACAAGGTCTGCCATTATTTACAGGTTCCATTCTCTCAAGTCTATTTGTTATCCTAGTTAAGCCAAACAAACAAGCCGAAACTTCCAAAGAAGTGGAAGTGCGGGGGACTTCTTTTTGTAGAGTTAGCCACTCTGCATTGGGGTGAATCACGCTTGTGAAGGGTTGTATCCTCAGCCCGAACCCGACAACTAACCTCGTAGGCGAAGAAAAGGAGACGATGAGAACATGAAACCATTCGGCAAGTCTATCATCGCTATTGCTTTGGGATTGGCTGTTACTTCGATGTCCACTTCAGCATTTGCTGCCACATGCCCGGTAAAAAATGTTGTTAATCAAGGGCAATGGCTCCCATATTTCATGAATTCCCAACCTTCGCAACAATCCCAACCATCGAACCAATGGAACCAATGGAACTGGGCATTTCCATCCAACTCTATGCAATGGGTAGAGCTTCCGATGCAACAGCCGGTACAAAAACCGGTTCAGCAGCCGGTGCAAAAGCCGGTACAAAAGCCAGTTCAACAACCGGCTAAAGCTCCGGCAAGCAACACTGTCAACGCTTCCTCCCAGTTTGCTCGCGAAGTGGAAAATCTGGTAAACCAAGAGCGTGCAAAAGCTGGTCTGGCTCCGCTTGCTTACGATGCTGCATTGGAAAAGGTAGCATTGGCAAAAGCGGCTGACATGGATCAAAACAACTACTTTGATCACAACAGCCCTACCTACGGTTCTCCATTTGACATGATGAAGCGCTTTGGCGTATCGTACATGACTGCCGGCGAAAACATCGCCATGGGTCAGCGCAGCGCTGAAGAAGTGATGCAGCAATGGATGAACAGTGACGGTCACCGCAAAAACATCATGAACCCGAATTTCACGAAAATCGGCGTAGGCTACCAAAATGGTTACTGGGTACAAGAATTTACCGGATAACCTTGATGGCTGCAGAGAAGAACCGAGTTGCTCAACAGAGTGACTCGGTTTTTTCGGTTTTTTCCCTGCTTGCAAAAAAAGCCCACCTGAAGCTGGTGGGCATGGTATCGATCTAGGCTTTTGTGATCAAAGGAGAAAATGGCGACACCCGGATCAGAGGCTCATTAACGAGCGCACCAGCCGCCGTCGATGACCATTTCAAGGCCGCTCACAAACGAAGACTCGTCCGAAGCGAGATAAAGTGCACCATAAGCGATATCCTCGGGTTTGCCGAGACGAGGCAGCGGCGTTTGCGCCTGAAAAATGCCCCGAACCTCTGGAGCCGTGATCATTTGCGTCATTGGTGTTTCGATAATGCCCGGGTGAATGGAGTTCACGCGGACGGAATCCTTCGCGCATTCGACAGCTGCTGCTTTCGTAAGAGCTCTCAACGCCCCTTTGGAAGCGGTGTAACCATTCGTAAAGTTCAGAGCAACTAGTCCTGCGATAGACGAAATGTTGATGATGGAACCGCTTCCAGCCTTTTTCATCTCAGGGTAAACCAGCGTCATTCCCAGCACGCAGCCGGTCAGGTTTACATCCATCACCTTGTTCCAGTTTTCCATCGTAAATTGCTCAATCGTAGCATCTGTACTGATACCCGCATTGTTTACCAGGACGTGAATGTTGCCAAATGCCTCCAGACCTTGTGCGATGACGTTTTTCCATTCGTCCTCGGAAACGACGTTGTGTTTGACCCCGATGGCTTCCCCGCCGTCCGCCTTGATTTCATTCACCACTTCTTGCAGCTTGTCTTCGGACATGTCCGTCGCGATTACTTTCGCGCCTTCCTGGGCAAACAGACGAGCTGTTTGTGCCCCCATACCGCTTGCCGCACCTGTAATGATGGCGACTTTTCCTGTTAGACGACCCATAGTCGTATCCTCCCGCTTTTTCATTTCTGAAAAAGAAATTCAAAAAAATTTTAAACAACTAGTTGCTTTATCGACACTGTGTCGTAAATAATTATATCAATGCCCTTCTTATATGGGCAAACAACACAAAACGCCGAAGTGACGATAAATCAACAGAAGATCAACGTTGTGTGGATCACATAGAAAAAGTTCAACAAGGATGGGAAGAATGTCGATGAAACCGAAGAAGATTGATCCGCGGGTCAGGAGGACACGCCAGCTCATTCAGGACGCGTTTACCTCGCTCATACAGGAAAAAGGGTATGAGGCCATCACCGTACAGGACATTACCGAGCGTGCCACTTTGAATAGGGCCACCTTTTACCTCCACTATCGAGACAAACAGGATTTGATGTGGCAAAGCACAGAAGAAGTCCTCTCGGAGCTGGTGGACAGTCTGCGCGAAACGACCAAACATGCGAAAAAAGCAGACTTGCACGTAGATCAACCGCACCCCGTGTTCGTCTGCCTGTTTGAACAGATTGCACGCCATGCGACCTTTTACAAGGTAATGCTGTCCCATCACCAGGCACCACTCGCTGATCGCCTGATCGAAGTCATCACCGATTACATCTCCCAAGGCCTGGACGAATTCCAGCCCGATGACACCAAGCTCACGGCACAGCGAGAGATTATTGTCCGCTATACCGCCTCTGCCTTTTTAGGAGTCATCATGTGGTGGCTGGAGGGCGGCATGAGCTATTCTCCCCGCTTCATGGCGCTGCAATTGATGAGGCTTGCGATCAAGGGGCCGTATGAGCTGTCTCCGTTTGCGTGAGCCCTTTCGGGGCGGGAAATAGCAAAAAGCCGGAACGGTACCACTCCGGCTTTTCACATTCAAGAGGTTCTCGTCAAAGCGTTCTCTTCGCTTCGACGCTCTTAGCTCTCTGTGGAACAGCAGTCACACTTCTGCTCCTCTAGCAAAGGTACCTCTTTTTCATGCATTGTCTGTTTGGTCGGGTATGCCCCCACCTGCTGCAACTCTACACTGACATCTTTGTCATTGTTTTGTTGTTGGTCCATGGGAAGCCTCCTCACTGAGTGCGACCTGTGCCTAGTATACGCACCCGGGATGTGAAGCTATTCGTTCTTCAGGGATTCGTTCAGCCTTTTGCCCGGTTTGCCTGAAGGATGTGCTCCAGGTCTTTCAGGGCTGCAGCTGCGGCTGCCACCGGGTCGGATTTTCCTCCCCCCACCAACAGCTCCCCCATTGTGTCCGTTTCCAGACGAATCGCTTTGGTCGTCCCGCGGACTTGGGCGAACAGGTGAGTCTCGGACAATAGCTGCACGTCCACAGCGGCCTGGAGAGTGTCGTCGACTTTGCGCAGACTGCCTACCAGCTTGGGGACAAGACCGTCTGCTTTCCACTTCTGCACTAGCTCCGGTGTGATGCCTTGGATGCCCTTCCGTGCCACATCCGACAGGCGAATGCCTGCATGAAAAGCTGCATTGGCCATAATTGTCAGCTTGCAGGCCGTGTCCCAGCCTTCGAGATCAAAGCGCGGATCAGGCTCGGCAATCCCCATCTGCTGGGCGCGGATAATCGCCTCCTCCATGGAGATGCCTTCTTCCATCATTGCACTCAGCACAAAATTGGCTGTTCCGGTAAATATTCCTTCGATCAGCGCCACTTCACAACCGGCCAAATTGAACTGGAGCAAATCAACCGTCGGCAAAGCTGCAGCCGTTGCTCCGCTTACTTTGAGCATGGCCCCATGTCGTCTGGCCGCCTCATGGAGCCCCTGGTAATCTGCTATCAGCGCCCCTTTGGAGATCGCGATGACATGCTTGCCGCGGGACAGGGCGGTTCTCATGTAGGAGAGGGCCATGCCGCCAGTGACAATATCAGAAGGACCCGCTTCGATCAGGATGTCAAATGGACATGCTGCCAGGAAGTCGGCTCCCGTTTTCTTTTTATCTCCCATACTTTTCTCTGCGGAAAACGCCTGGACTTGTTCGAGTGCCAGTCCTTCATCCGCGTAGCAGCCAGCGGTCGAACGCATGACGCCGACAAGCCTGACATCGGCATCGTAGACCATCCGGTATCTTTCCTTGCGCTCGTGAAGCAATCTTGCGACTTGTCTGCCTACCGAGCCAAATCCAGAGACGACCACGTCGTATCGTTTCATTGCGAGTTCCTCCTTGCTGTGTACCGTACTAGATTCGCTGTCTGCGGCCGAATCAACGCGGCAAACGACGCCGATGAGCGAGGATGGGATTGGCGTCTGCCGGCTTCAGCTTTTTGCCTTTCCGGTCATCGTACAGCTCATTTACATAGTCGATATAGAGGATGCCATGCAAATGGTCGATTTCATGCTGCACGCACCGGGCCAAAAATCCTTCTGCCTCCAGTACGACCTCTTCTCCCGCACGCGTTAGCGTCTTTACTTTTACATATTGGGCCCGCGTGACTATGCCAACGACACCGGGAATGGACAGGCAGGCTTCGGTTCCTTTTTGCTCACCCCGGCTGTCCACGATTACCGGATTGATCAGTTCGATCAGGCCGGTTCCGCAATCCATGACGACCAGCTGCTTGGGTATCCCGATCTGAATCGCAGAAAGACCTGCTCTTCCCTCGGTCGCGTAGATGGTGTCCGCCATGTCATCCAGAATGTTGCACACATTTTGCGTAATCGGGCTCACCGGCCTGGATCGTTCCCTTAGAATCGGATCCCCCAGCTGCACGATCATCCGTTCAGCCATCTCGCTTCTCCTCCCCGACAACGAGTCAATTTGTATCCAACGTAACAAAGCGGTCCCCTTTCGTCAAACGCTTTGCTGAACGCCTGTTTTTTCATCGACAAATACGCTTATATACGCTATCTTAAATGGTAAACATGAAGTTGATGGAAACGAAGAGGGAGGAAACCATGCATCCACTTGCATCTCAGCTCAACGAGACAATTCAACGTGAAAATCCGCACTTTTTCGACATGCTCTCTGAATTGGGCCGACTGATTTACTTCCCGAAGGAAGGCATCCTCAGTCAATCTGCCGAAGCGAAATCAAAGGCCAAAAAGTACAACGCCACGATCGGGATTGCATTGGAAAACGGCCAGCCGATGCATTTGAAATCGATCCAGGACACGTTGTCCGCTTATGCACCAAAAGACCTTTACGAGTACGCTCCCCCTGCCGGCAAGCCGGAGCTGCGCGCCGCCTGGAGGAAAAAAATGCTGGAGGAGCATCCTTCTCTGGAAAATAAAACCTTCAGCAATCCGATCGTGACGAATGCATTGACGCACGGTCTGAGTGTCGTGGCGGACTTGTACGCAGGACCGGGAGACAGCGTCATTATCCCCGACAAAAACTGGGAGAACTACGAATTGACATTCTCCATTCGCCGCGGGGCGGAAATGGTCTATTATCCGCTTTATAACGATGAAATGACTTTCAACGCGGAAGGTCTCAAGGATGCGATCCTGGCACAAAAAGAGAAGGGCAAAGCGATCGTCGTCCTCAACTTCCCGAACAACCCGACCGGATATACGCCTGGGCAAAAGGAAGCCGAAGAAATTCTCAAAGCGCTGAAGGCTGGTGCCGAGGCGGGAATCAACATCGTCGCAGTAACCGATGACGCCTACTTCAGTCTGTTCTTTGAAGATTCCTTGCAGGAGTCTCTGTTCGGCGCGCTCTGCGACCTGCATCCGCGAATTCTGCCGATCAAGGTGGACGGCGCGACCAAGGAAGAATACGTCTGGGGTTTCCGTGTAGGCTTTATCACCTACGGCGGAAAAAGCGATGCCCTGCTGGCTGCCCTGGAGCAGAAAACGCTCGGAATGATCCGCGCGACGATTTCCAGCGGACCGCACCCGTCCCAAACCTTTATCCTGCACGCATTGAATTCACCGACTTTCAACCAAGAAAAGCAAGAAAAGTTCGAGATCATGAAACGTCGCGCCAACCGGGTCAAGCAGTTGCTTGACAGCGGCAAATTTGATGACGTGTGGACGTACTATCCTTTCAACTCGGGATACTTTATGTGTCTCAAGCTCAAGAATGTAGATGCGGAAACATTGCGTACCCATTTGCTTGAGAAATATGGTGTCGGTACGATCGCTTTGGGCAAGACCGACTTGCGCATTGCCTTCTCTTGTATTGAAGAAGAAGACATCGACGAACTGTTCTCCCTGATTTACCAAGGAGTTCTCGATTTGCAAGGGTAATGGAAACAGAAAAAAGCGTTTTGGATGCTCATCCAAGACGCTTTTTTTCGTGTCGCTCCAGATATGCAGGTTCGAACAGAAATCAAGCTCTTCTGCCATCCTCCAACTGCGAAATAAATCGAGAGTTCTTGCCAAATCACGTCGACTCTCCTGTTACGATACTCTTTCAGCCATTTGCGCGGGCTGCTCAAGCTGATCCATGTCGACAGCAGGCAACAGCCTGCGCTCCCAACGTCGGACTTGGACTGTCCAAAAGCGAAGAGATGCCTGCATCACAGGGCCGACCAGAAATACTGACAAGAATGTGCCGAACGATATCGGTCCACCCGCGATCCAGCCCAAAAAGAGCGCCGTCCCTTCCAAGCAGGTACGGACCAGGCGGACAGATCGGCCGGTGATACGGACGAGCGACAGCGTGATTCCATCCCGCGGACCGGCTCCCAAGCGGGACGCGACATACATCCCCGACCCGATACCCATCAGAACAATCCCGACAACCAATTCGACAAACCGCGCCCACTGCGCTGTCACAACCGGAATGATGCTGCTCGCAAGGAAGATGTTGACAAAAAAGCCGATCAACAAAATGTTGGCGACGCTCCCGATCTGCGGCAAACGCCGATCCAGAATACATGCGATTCCGACCATCAGAATACCAACGATCTGTACCCATAAACCGACTGACAAGCCGGTCAAACCCGACAGGCCGATATGCAGGACATCCCAAGAAGATGCGCCTAATGCCGCTTTCATCATACTGACGGCGCCCATCGACAAAACGACCAAACCGAGTAAAAACAGAACCAGCTTGGCCGCAAACAACGGAAGTTTCCCCTTTGCTGTTTTCTCTCTTTTCAACAGTATATGCTCCTCTCCTGTTAGCAAAAATGTTCTCTATTTATAACGTATTTTACAAATTAATTACCTAGATAATTATATTTGTGGAGCCTTATTTTGTCAAGGCCGGTGAAACATCGCCCCCAAAAAAGCCTGCGATGCGAAATCGCAGACTTTCCGTAAAAAATTATTTGCAGTGGGTTCTGGACGAGTTTGTTTGGAATCTTTCGAAAGCTCTGGTGAGCCTGGCTGGTTGCCTTCTCTGCGCCTCGACTCGACCTTCACAACTCCATCTCCAGGCCGCTGGCGCTACCTTTCCACCCTCACTTTCTGATCCTCGACGCTTCTGGTGCCAGCCACAACTGCCCCGAGTACAAACAGCATGCCCATTCCGTGAGCCCACGTGAACTGTTCACCCAAAAAGAGAACGGACACGAGCGCAGCGCTGACCGGCATAAAGCCGGTGAACAAGCCGGCTGTAGAAGCAGCCACCTTCGCTACGCCTCTGTACCAGAGGACGAAAGAAAGGACGCTTGCGGTGACGGCATAGTAGATCATCAGCAGCCAGATCTGGAACGGTACAGCAGTCAAATCCGTCTTGATCAGATCGGGAATCGCAAATGGGAGGAACAAAATCAGACTGATCACATTGATCGCCGCCGTCATCTGAAAGGGGGTCACACTCTCCGACAGCCTTTTGGCAAAGATCGTAAAGAGGGCCTCCGAGATGACGGCCAAAAATACGAGGAGATTTCCAAACATGGCGCCCCAGCCCACGCTTGCCGCTCCGCCCGTAAAGGTAATGAAGCCGATGCCCACAACCGAAAATAAAATGGAGACCAGTTGATGTGAGCGTATTTTTTCCTTGAGGAGCAGAAAAGAAAACAAAGCGATGCAAGCCGGTACGGTGCTCGTAATGATGCCTGCCGAAGTGGCTGTAGTCCACTGCACCCCGTAAAGCATGCAAATGCTAAATAAAAACACCCCAAAGAAAGACTGCCAGAACAGCGTCTTCCCCTCTTCTTTCCGCCACGAGCTTTTCCACTCTCCACGCATGGACAGCAAAGGAAGGAGAATAATCACGGCAAGGATAAAGCGAAATTCCGAAAACAAGAAAACAGGTACGTGCTCGACGATGGCTTTTCCCACCGAAATATTAATGCCGACAAATGCCATCGGATAATGCCAACTGCACATAGGAAGCGATCATCCTGTACGCTCCACCCCTTTATCTATCTTGACATAACATATACCATTTTTGCCCGTTTAACTCCTGCTTTGATTACGAAAATTCGGAACATTTCCGCACAAAAAAAGCTCCCCTTTGATAATCAAGGGAAGCCGTGTTTGTTGCAATTGAAAGCCTTCATATCGCTTGTTTATACTCCTTCGGTGTCGATGGAGCCAAGCTGTTTTTCTTCTTCTCGGCAGCTCCCACGAGCAAAGCGCCAAAAGGCAATTTAGCCAAGCCGTAAGACAACCCGAAGGAAAACGCAGAACAGAGAACAAACGCGATCAGACTGCCCCCGATCCCGCTTGCCGTCCACTCCCAGTGATTGAGCAATTTCATCACATACGTCAGGACGAGCGCGTGGATGAGATAAGCGCCATATGAATAATGCCCAAGCATCGTCAGCCATTTTTTCCATTGCGAACCCGACTTGCCCACCCACACGGCTACGAGGTAGACAACGAGGAGCTGGGCTACGGTATAGAGAAACATCGAAGGCTTCAGCGAGGTTGCCACATTCAAATTGACAATCGGGCCGGCCGAATGTTTGACCAGCTCATACCCGATATAGGCGTAGGTGACACCAAAAGCGGCGAACAGCCACAGCCACCTTTTCTGCAAAAAGACGCGAAACTGCGGCAATGCCAGTGCAGCCAGACCGCCCATGAAAAAATAAAAAGAGTAATACAGAAAGTTGCGATCCCGGTATTTGATCAAGTAAGCATCGAGCCAGGCCAGATCAAACCGAAACGAATGAGCCGGGATATAGCGGACGGAGAACCACATCAGAGCGGCGTAGGCAAGAGCAGCAGCTCCAACGGCAAACGTCCTGCCCGCTCTTCCCCGTACAGCATGTCTTGTCCACTTGAACAGCTTTAGCAGGATCGGGTATAAGAGATAAAACTGGAAAATCATCACGACAAACCACAGATGATAGGAAGCGGTTCCTGTCATCCATTTTTTCAGCACCAGCCACAGCGTCTCCGGATTGAATCCAGTCAGGTCGTGATGCATCGCCATATAGACGATCGACCAGACCGCGTAAGGCACCACGATCTCCGTAAACCTCTTTTGTATAAACCGCGGATACTGCAAGCGGTCGTAATAGTTGTAAAACAGCACGAGTCCCGTGACGAATACGAATGCAGGAACCGCAAATTTCAACAGATGAAACAACATCCCAAAAAGAAACGCCGTCTCTTCCCCAACTCCCGGCTTGCGAATGTATACGCCGATGACATGCTGATACACGACAGCCAAAAAAGCAAATGATCGGACATAATCCAATTCGACGATTCGTTCTTTTCGGGCCATTTTTTAAACGTCATACCTTTCCGCCATAGACATGGAAAACAACACTCACCATCTTACCTGTCAGCTTGGCAAGAGGCAATAGGAATGTTTACGCTAGCGCGATTGCAACCATTTGCACAAGGCCCAATAGCCGGTCGTTAGAATGGAGACGGCAATGATCGCCATCAAAGTATCTGGTCTCATACATTTCCTCCAAAGTCCTTGTCTTCTCACTTTTTTAACTGCTGAACAGACCCGTAAGTCAGGCTTCGCCATACCCATTCCAGCGGTCCGTAACGATAACGCGATAGCCACCATTTGCTCCACGCCACCTGAATCGGGAAAATCAGCAGACACAGCATGAAGCCAACCCAGAGCGGGGTTGAACCGTATAAGTGAAAAAGCTTGACGGTACTTATGCAAAGCACAGTTTGGGCGATGTAATTGGTCAGCGCCATTCGCCCCACAGGTGCCAGGAAGGCAAGCCTTTCGCTGCCTTGTTCTTTTCTCATCATCAGCAAAATCGATGTGAGGTAAAAAACGCACAGAGCCAATCCGCTCCACTGAATCAGCACAAGACGAGTCATTTCCAGCGAACCCGGAATCGGGACGATCCCAAAGTGAACCAAGGGAATCAGCACTGCCAGCGGAAATCCGGTCAAAAGCGAAATCACCCAGTATCGTCTGATTGCCGATTCGTATTGGCCGAGCTGGTGAAACACCCCTTTTTTGGCGACATACAGTCCAAATAAAAAGAGCGGCAATACGGTCAGAATCATCAGCCATTCATTTTGAAAGAGCACCGGGAATTCATAGTTCCAGCGAAAGGAGAGCCACTCCCCCAAGCTCCCGTTTTGATAGGCGTCGACCGCTTGTCTGGCCAGATGCTCCTCTTGGGCGCCTGTTGCGTGTCCGTCATCGGGGATGAGCAGCGCCAGTCCCATCGGTATCTGTAAAAGAGCGAGCAACGCGATCGCCCATCTTTTGATGACAACCTCCCGCCTTTTGTAGAACAAATAGAGCAGGATGCCAGCCAACGCATACGTGTGCGAAATATCCCCGAACCAGAACAACAAGTGTACGATGCCAAACAAAAACAACACGGTCAACCGCCTGAAATACTTGCTGCCAACCGGCACCCCTTTTTGCTCCAGGCGGCTCATGAAGAGGTAGAACCCTGCGCCGAACAAAAAAGAGAAGATCGTGTAAAACTTGGTCTGAACAAGCATGTCCAGCATCATCCGCAGCCACAAATCAACGGCGCCTGCGTGTTCGGGAATGCGCTGCATGCTGAGAAAAAGCTCCGGCTGCATGTATCCCGGCATATTCACCAAAAAAATCCCGAAGAGCGCAAATCCCCTGATGACATCCAGTTCATTGATTCTCTCGGTCAATGGGGTAGGTGTTGTTTGCATGCATCTCAACCTTTCTCTCGTGCACTTCCATAATCCCCCATTGTTTAATACGACTGATCCAAGTAAAAAGTAACGAACTATTTTCTTCCACAATCTCCGCATCTTCTCGTACCGCCTATGCAAGCAAGCAAAAACCCCGCCTCCTCATAAAGGAAACGGGATTATTCAACAAACGGGGCTTATTCAACTAACAATTGCCGATATCTCGGTTCGGTTCCTTGCATCCTCATGTTCCAACCACACCCGTCGTGCCATTATGGCTGTTCATCGATCACTTTCAGATCACAGCATTTTTTGGCATCGTACTTCACTTTGACAAACAGCGTATCCGTATCATTTCCCCGGATAAAGGTCGTTTTCAGCGTCCTTTTCGTATTGCCGCGACTTTCCTCGAAAATATAGGATACAGAGACATCCTTGTACCCCTTTACAGAATAGTATATATACCCTTCCATGTCATACATCTGCACCGCATCGGATGAGCGATCCAAACGCTTCAGCCATTCATTTACTTCTATCCGATGCTGCGGCTCAACCGATTCTTGCCCGACCGAAACTGTAAAAGGCGGCTTCTCCTCGCAGCCGGTGAGAAAAAGCAAAAGCGCTGCAGGGAGGATTGCCTTTTTCCTGTACATCCAATCACTTCCAAATTGAGTCAATATTTTCTCCATCTTAACAAGGAAGGATTGGGAGCACAAGTCATTTTCAATAAGCCCGCTTGCGCAGCAGATCTACTCCGAAACCGAGAATGCTGCCGACAAATGCAGGCACCACCCAACCGGCTCCCTCCGAATACAGGGGAAGGCTGGCCAGCAAGAAGTCCATACTGCGCGGCAAAAGCATCGTATTGACCAGATCGAGAAGCCCGTAGACTACAACGAGTCCGACTGCCGTTACATACAGATGAGATCGCGGAGAAAGCAGCGGTTCGGCAAGCGCGAAGAGGATCAACACAATCGCGACCGGATAGATGACGCCCAGAATCGGCACTGAAATCTTCAGGATCAGCGTCAACCCCATGTTCGCGATCAGCATGCTCACGATACAGAGCAGGCCAACCCACCCGCGATAGGAAATGCGCGGAAACAGCCCGGAAAAGTACTGGCTGCACGAGGTCACGAGTCCAATGGAAACGCAGAGACAAGCGACCGTAAAGATGACCCCAAGCAGGAGAATGCCGGAGGAGCCAAATAAATGCCCCATCACATTGGTCAGAAGCTGTGCGCCGTTCTCTGCCTTGCCCAAAAATGCGTGAGTAGAGCCGATAGCACCCAGCATCAAATAGATGACGGCCAGCAAAATTCCCGCCCCCGTGCCTGCGGCCATCATGTAACCGGACAGCCGGCCAGGCTCTGTGACTCCCTTGGACCGAAGCGTATTGGATACGACAATGCCGAAGGCAAGCGCCGCCAGTGCGTCCATCGTCAAATATCCGTCGAGAAAGCCTTGCATCACAGGGTGAGCAGCGTACGCCCCTTCCGCTTGCACAAGCCCCCCTTTTGGACCAAAGAGACTTTTTACGAAGATCAACGAGAGCAGAATCAAGAGCGCTGGTGTCATCAGCTTGCCAAACCGGTCAACCAGTTTGGACGGAGACAGACTAAACCAAAAGACCAGCCCGAAAAATACAAGGGTATACAGGGCAAGTCCCACGGGCTGTGTCGCTGCGGTTTGCGGCAAAAAAGGCAGCATGCCCATCTCATAAGCCAGACTTCCCGCCCGCGGAATGGCCAGTCCCGGTCCAATCGAGACGTAAATAAGCAGTGGAAACAAGCTTGCAAAAGCAGGGTGAACCCGTTTGGCCAACTCGTAAAAGCTCCCCGCCTTGGCGATGGCTGCCACGCCCAGAATCGGCAGTCCGACTGCTGACAAAATAAAGCCGGCAAGAGAAAGCCCTACCTGATCACCGGCAGACTGACCCAGAAATGGCGGAAAGATGAGGTTGCCCGCACCAAAAAACATGGAAAACAACATGAGACTTATGAGGACGATTTCTTTTTTGGACAGCGCATTCATCTTTTCGGTTGTTCCCTCCTAGCTGTAATGGAGGGATTGTATCAGCTTTTTCAAAGCGAATCTAGTGACAGGGAGGTATTCGTAATGTTAAATAAAGTATGCTGTTTCACTATATTTTGAACTTTCATAAAGGAAAGGTACCAGGAGCAGATCGCATCTCCATACTCGTCCCTTCCCGTCCAAAGAGGAATCACCAGCTTCCAATTGTATCCAGTTCTGTTATCCTTATAGAAAGCCTTTCGATTGCAGCCCAACATGACGTATCCGGGGTGATATGCTGGAATGTGGCCTATTATCGGATTTTTCTTGCTTGCATGTATTGCGGTGGTCGTTTACATCGTGGTAGAGAGCAGCATTGAGCGTCATGTTGAAAGCATCCTCACTGCCACAATCCTGAAGCTGCTCGTGCTGTTTCTGATCGGCATGGCTATTTACAAGACATTGCCGAATTTGGGGGACACGTTCGCTCCTTAGGCTTTACCCAAAAGACAGTCAGCCTGAGGACTTTGCTTTTGGAGATTTTGAAACAGGGTGGATGTATGGGGAATTGGCGGACCTATTCGTTGTTGCTTTGCGGTATTGGTGTATCTTATTTGGACAATTGGATTTATTTGGTTGCCTTGAATATTTTCATCTTGGACATGACGGGTTCAGCTGCAGCGGTAGCAGGTATATATATCGTTGGACCGGTGGCAAGGCTGCTGACTCAATTCTGGGCGGGCTCTCTGATTGATCGGGTCAATAGACGGAAGCTCATGATCTATTCGGATGTGGCTCGGGGCGCTCTCGTTCTTTTGATTCCATTGCTGTCCTCTGTTTGGGTTGTTTACGCCATTCTGTTCATTGCGAATGTGGCGGGCTCCTTCTTTGGCCCAAGCTCGACGTATTACGTGACAAAGCTGGTTACACCCGAAGAGCGCAGGCGTTTTAACTCAATCATGAGCATGCTGAATGCCGGCGCCTTCCTCATCGGGCCCGCCATTGCCGGAGTCCTGATTGCTACCACAGGAACGAGTTTGTGCATTTTCATAAACGGCATTACGTTCTTTTTTTGTGCGGCTTTGATTGCCCTTCTGCCTGATGTTTCCGACGAGGCTTTGCAACGACGCCAGCCTCTTTCATGGAACATGATCGTAAATGACTGGCGTATCGTTCAAGCGTTTGTTTTGCATGATCGTTATTTCTTGCGGATTTATCTGCTTTTCCAGATGGCCATGATGATTGCGTTTGCCCTTGATTCTCAGGAGGTCACCTTTCTGAAGCAGCAATTGTCCTTAACCGACAAGCTGTATGGTGTGATCGTGAGCATCGCTGGCGTTGGTTCGATTGCAGGAGCGATAACAGCCACAGCTACAACGAAAAAATTTTCGCTGCAAGCGTACTTAGCCGTCGGCATGCTGCTCACCACGATCGGCTACACCATGTTTTACGGGTCCTTCAGCTTTTTGACTGCCGCGATCAGCTTTTTGATTTTAGGTTTTTTTATGTCTTTTGCAAATGCAGGCTATCAAACGTTTTACCAAAACAACGTTCCGGCAGACATGATGGGACGATTCGGCAGCTTGGCAGGGATGTTTCAAAGCATTGTCCAGATTGTATGCACATTTCTTTTAGGCATCGCCTCCGAAACGTTCGACCTGCAATCGGTGTCCCTGCTCTTTTCTTATATATCCGTCGTTCTTTCCGTTGTTTTGCTGCTGAATGTGTTCAAGAAATCCAAACAAGCCTATTACGCGGAAAGCAAAACGGAAGAAAGACATTTGCAGGAAGGCTGCTAAGTCTCGAGGCCCATTGCCATGACCGCGATGCCCGATTCTTCCAGAGTCGCACGGATGCGCTTTGCAAATTCCACGGCATGCTGGCCGTCCCCATGTATACAGACGGTTTCCGCAACGATTTCTTTGTCCACGGCTTGTCTCGTGGCTACCTTCCCTTCTTTGATCATCCGGATCACCTGGGAAACCGCCTTTTCTTCATCTGTGATGAGCGCATCCGGCTGCGACCGGGGAGTGAGGGTTCCATCGTGCTGGTACGTCCGGTCGGCAAACACTTCATTTTTTACGCGCAATCCCGCTTGGAGACCTTTTTCGATGAGATGGCTTCCCGCCAGTCCGACCAAAAACAGCTCGGGATTGACCCGGTAGACTGCTTCCGCGATCGCCTCTGCCAGCTCCGGATCGACGGCAGCCATATTGTACAGTGCGCCGTGCGGCTTTACATGCTGCATGCTACCGCCTTCTGCACGGATAAATGCCTCCAGGGCGCCGACTTGATAGACAACGTACTCATAAGCTTCTGCAGGAGTAATGGACATATTCCTTCTGCCAAAGCCGATCAGATCCGGCAAACCGGGATGGGCCCCTACCGCCACCTTTTTGTCCAGCGCTGCTATCACGGTTTTTCGCATGGTTGCCGGATCGCCGGCATGAAAGCCGCAAGCGATATTGGCCGAAGTGATGTAGGGCAAGATCTGCTCATCGTTCCCGATGCTATACGCGCCGAAGCCCTCTCCCATGTCACAGTTCAAGTCAATGCGAAACGTCATTTCCTCCAGCCTCCTACTCATATTTCAGTTGCATGCCCAGCCGCGCCTGGCGGATTAGCTGTTCCCGCTCAATCAAAAGCCGCTCGGCCTCCTGATGGCCAACCTCCCGGAAACGGATCGCATCCCCGGGCTTTGTTTGAACGATCAACGGCAGATCGACACTGATAATCTGGGCAATCTTGGGGTAGCCCCCGGTCGTTTGCCTGTCTGCCAACAGAACGATCGGATTGCCTTCAGCCGGAACCTGCACAGTACCGAACGTAACTGCTTCGGAAACGAGCTCTCTGCTCTTGTCAATCCGCTCCAGAAGGGGACCATCCAGGCGATAGCCCATGCGATCCGATTGGGGACTTACGCGATAAGCTTGCTGGAAAAACGCTTCCCGGCTCTCCCTGGTAAACCAGTCAAATTGATTCCCTTTCACGACGCGGACGATAGGCTGCTCGTGGTAGCGGGGCATGAGTTCCGAGGCAATCCCCCAATCCGGCGCATAAAAGGAAGCCACCCGGGCTTGTTTTCGCAAAAAATCGTACAGCTTCTTGGCTTGCGGTCCGGGCTTATCTGCTTTCAGTTCGTCTCCCTTTTGCAATGCCCGCCCTTCATAACCGCCTATTCCTGCTCTGACATACGTAGACCGGCTGTTCATTACGAGCGGGATTTGAAAGCCTCCTGCTATCGCTACATATGTTCTGGCCCCGTGCTGGCTGACGCCAAACTGTATGACCGTCCCAGCCTTGACCCATACAGGCTTCCATCGCGGCAGCGGTTGGCCGTCAGCAATCGCTTTCATGTCTGCTCCGCAAATCGCGAGCAGCGTATCTTCTGTCACTTCCCACGTATCGCCCTTCATCGTCATCTCCAAGGTGGCCTCTGACCCTTCATTGCCAACCAGCAAATTTGCCATCCTGTGTGCAAACGTGTCCATTACGCCCCCGACGATCACGCCATGCTTCTGAAAGCCGACTCTCCCTCCATCCTGCACCGTGGTAAGCAGTCCGGGACGAATCACTCTGAGACTCATGCCTCCCCCTCCTTATACGCTTCGTACTCTTCTGCCGTGATCGGAACAAAGCGCACGCGATCTCCTGCCTTCAAATAACTCGGGGGATTGTGCTCCGGACGGAACAAGCTTATCGGTGTCCGCCCGATTATCTGCCAGCCTCCCGGCGTTTCCAGCGAGTAAACTCCCGTTTGTTCGCCTGCGATGCCGACCGAGCCTTTCGGGATTTTTAGCCGCGGGCTCGTCTTGCGCGGGGTAGCGATTTTTTCCGACAACCCGCCGATATAAGGGAAGCCCGGAGCAAAACCGATCATGAATACATGATAGTCTCCCTCCGAATGAATCCGGATCACTTCTTCCTCGCTCATCTGGTGATAAGCGGCTACCTCGGAAAGATCGGGACCCATTTCACCTCCGTAGAGAACAGGTATCTCCACGGTATTTCCGGCGGCAGGCGGCTGATCCGATAATTGCTTCAAGGCGGCTTCGAGGAACAAACGCAGCTTTTCATACGGTGAAATGATCGGTTCGTTCGCGGAGAAATCCGTTTTTCGCTGTTCGTAAAGCGATACCGGATCGTAAAAGATTGTCACGGTCGTAAAAGCAGGGATGTATTCGACCATTCCCGGAACAGGATGCTGGTCCAGCCATGCGGCAAATTGTCTCACCTTTTCGTGAGTTGTCCGGTCAATCACTGTGCCAAAGCGAATGATGAGGGCTTGATCTCCCATCGGTTCCATTTGAATATCTTTCATTGCATGGCTCCCCTCCCGCACCTTCTGTCATTCCAGCCCAGCTTCCTTGATATGGCTTGTGCGGCTTCGATTACTTTTTGGGCCAACAGCTGTATCTGTCCTTCCTTGTACCGGCTGGTCGGCCCGACAATACTGATCCCTGCGATCACACTGCCGCTATGGTCGTAAATCGGTGCGGCTACCGCTGACGTATCGTTGTACAGTTCGGAGTGGCTGACAGTATAACCGTTTTGCCTTGACTCAGACAGCACACGGCGAAGCACGTCGATGTCGGTAATCGTACAATCCGCGACCGGCTGCAGCTTTACACGCGACAAGTATTTTTCCTGCTCTTCGTCGGGCAAAAAAGCGAGCAGAACTCGGGGACAGGCCCCTGCGTACAGCGGAGCCCGCCGTCCGATCGCTGTGTATACCCGGATCGGCTCTTTGGTGTCTACCTTTTCCACATAAGTTGCTTCTTCGCCGTCCCGGATAATCAGGTTGACGGCTTCGCCAATTTCTTCGTTTAACCGTACCATGACAGGCAGGGCTTCCCGGCGGATATCCATCCGTTCTGAAACAGCTTGTCCGTATTGCAGAAACCCAAGTCCCAATTCATACGCTCCCACATCCGTCCGCTTCAGCAGGCCTCCCTCTTCCAGAGACATCAGCATCCGGTATACAGAGGTTTTGGGCTGTCCGGACAGATGGACTGCCTCCTGCAGCGTCAACTGTGGGTGATCAAGAAACAATTGAAGCAGCTCTAGTGCTTTCAGAACCGTTTTATTGGTTTCGGACAAAGCGATCTCTCCGTTCCGAATATCGGAATTGCATTCCGTTTTTGTATGTACTCCTCATTATAACCAAGACCTCTTTAAAATGACAATCTTGAATGTTCTGTTTATTTCTTAAATAAAGAGGCCGACCACTTGTCCGTGGCAGTGACAAGTGGTCGGCTTCTACCTGCTGAACTTGACGATTCGTCGATAGGCCCGGAGGTCTGGAAGCTTTCGGAACAGCGACAGCGACGGTCGAAAGTTCGCTTCGATGATCCACGGTTTCCCAGTTGTATCAATCCCCAAGTCGAGCCCAACTTTCCTGAGAGTGGGGTATTTTTTTCCCAAGCATTCGCCAGTCATCTGGGCCACGTATTTGATCTCCTCTAACAAATCCGGGGACACATCGACATTTGATTGGGCGAGAGCGACCGTCAGCGGCAAAACTTTGCCTCTGCTTCGGGCGATGTTTGTGACGATAAATCCCGGGCCTGCCAGCTTGGCGAGAAACCCGGTCACGACCCAGGGCCTTCCTTTGGTTCGTTGGATCATCACCCTTATATCAAAGGGACGTCCGTTGATCCTCCCCAGGCGAAGATACGGCTGGATCAAGTATGGCTTCGGCCTGAACAAGGAACGTACATACTTGACCGTTGCCTCCTCCCCTTTGACAACCCTGCGCCCGTTTCCGGCATGAACCTGGTAACGAGAATCGCCCAGAGATGTAACCTTGATTATCCCAGCTCCACCGCCGCCACCTGAAGGCTTTAATATGACAGATCGATATTTTTCCAAATGCCTCCAAAGGGCCTCCGGTTCAAACAGGACCGTATCTGGGAGGAATTCCCACAGACGCTCATCCTGTCTCATCACCAGGTGTTTGCTCCATTTTCCAACATTCGGCGCTTTTATGTGGCATTCTCTCCATTCGTAATAAGATGATGTTCCTCGATCCTGGTAATGCGATTTTCCGAATCGACAAACACGACACGAGGAATTAGCTGGCTGGCTTCTTCTTCCGTATACATGCCCATGCTCAGTATGATGACAATGTCCCCCGGCTGAAATAAATGGGCAGGCGGACCGTTCAGGCATATTTTCCCGGAGCCTTCAGGTGCAGGGAGTGCGTAGGTTTTCCAGCGGGTAGCGTTGCGTAGGCTCGTGATTTGCACGATCTCGTAAGGCAGGATGTTTGCTTCCTTCATGAGCAAGCTGTCAATCGTAATGCTCCCGACATAATCAAGCTCTGCCTGTGTAACGGTTGCCCTATGAATCTTTCCTTTGCACATATGTCTTTGCATCCGGCATCTCCTTTCCAAACACCACTGACACCAGTCTATGAGGGACCTTTTGTCCTTGTTATTGGATGCGTGCGTCTTCCAGCTCGACACCCCATGTACTGCCAAGCGCCGCAAGCTCACAAACGACTGTGTCGGGGAGCGGAACTCCGCTGACCTGCCTTTCTTTTGCCGTTCGCCACTCCCATTCGCCGGGAATCAGAATCTCCTCTCTTCCTTCCGCCTTGGGCTCCGCTTTGATCTGCTGAATATACTGATCCATCCTTTGTTGAAAGAGGGGCAGCGGCATGAAGCTCTCAATTTGAAGGGCCCAAAAAAAATGCCCTACATTTTGCGGATGCTCATCGTTATCGTACAAGCTGTGCACACCCGGACCATATCCCGCCCCCGCCAAAAGGCCGCATAAAATATCAACGAACATGGCGATGCCATAACCCTTGGCGCCACCGATGGGAAGAAGCGCTCCGCGCAAGGCCTCTGCCGGGTCTGTCGTATCCCGTCCACGTTCATCGATCGCCCAGCCCTTGGGAATGGCTTCGCCCTTTTTCCGCGCCAGAGCAATTTTCCCGCGAGCAGCTACCGTTGTCGCCATATCGAGCAGGAATGGAGGGGCTGAACCCGCCGGAATGCCTGCTGCAATCGGATTGGAGCCAAAAAAAGGGCGAATTCCTCCAGTCGGAGCCATCGTCTGTGGAGCGTTGGACATGACGAAGAGAATCATCCCTTTTTGAATCGCTTGTTCAGCATAGTAAGAACAGGCTCCAAAGTGGTTGGAACACCTGACCCCGACGATGGCCGTTCCATTCTTCCCGGCTATTTCGATAGCTGTCTGCAAAGCGGCCTCTCCGACAACCGCTCCCAAATGGTTCATTCCGTCGACGACAGCCGTGGCCCCCGCTTTTCTCAAAATGACGGGAGCCTTGCTGAAATCGATCAATCCGGCTGAAATCCGTTCCACATAAACAGGCATGCGCGCAAGTCCGTGAGAGTGGACACCGCGCAGGTCGGCGTGGACGAGCGAACGGGCGACAGTCTCCGCATCCCGCGTGGAAACTCCCGCCCGAACAAAAATCGCTGTTGCAAACTGCTCTAACCGTTTCCAATCGTATCGATTCGGACACACCACTCCCACGCCCTCTCTTTGCATCGGTTTCATTCTGGCCCTGCCCAGTCTGAATATAGATATGACAACCGAAAGCAGCCCGGCACGGCATAGGCCTATTTGCGAAACAGCAAAAAACCAGCCCATGAACGGGCTGGTTTGGAGCTTATTTGTCCTCATAGGAGGCAAGTGCTGACACGATCCGATCCTGGATCGCCGTCATATACTCGCTCTTGGGTGCGTATCCGTTTATCACGATGGAGAAGACGAGCTTTTGTCCGTCCTTCGTTTGGACATAGCCGGACAGACTGCTCACTCCAGTCAGTGTTCCCGTTTTTGCACGGGCATTGTTTTCGGCGGCCGTTCCCTTCATCCGATTTTTCAGCGTACCATCTACGCCGGCTATCGGGAGAGAGTCGAGGTATTCCTGATAGGCAGCATGCTTCGTCATCCCCTCCAGAACATCTGCGATATGGCGGGCGGAGATCAGATTGTAGCGTGTCAAACCGGAGCCGTCAACCATGTCAAAGTTCGTTTCAACCCCCAATGTCGAAAGAGTCTCCTGTACGACCTCCACGCCTGCTGACGAGCTTCCTTCCCCCCGTTTCACCGCTCCCAGTGTCTTCAACAGCATTTCCGCATAAAAGTTGTCGCTCTTCTTGTTCAGATAGGAAACGATCTCCGATAACGGCTCGGAAGTGAACTCGGTCCATTTGACTGCCTGTTGGGGCACTGTTCCGACGCTGACCGTGCTGTTCCCCGAGAAGGAGATTCCCGCGTTTTCGAGTGTCTCTCGAAGCACAGTCCCTGCATACAATGCCGGATCTTCAACAGGAACGCGCTCGTAATCGGGAGCCGTCCCCAAAGGAAGATTGCCCGTCACCCGGATCGTGTTGGTCCCGCGGTCCCTTTCGATGGCAAAGGTGTTTTCCTGACCGGAGTTCACCGTTTTTGCCTCGTTTATCACATTTGCATACTTCGTTTTGGGCAGCAGGTTGATCGGTACCGGGTCACCCGCGCGAACGGCTGGCTGGAATTCGATCATGACTGTTCCGCGGTTCAATGCCAACGCACCCAACAGCGGATTGTAGTAGTAGCTTTCATCGTCCCACGACCAGCCAAGGCCAAGGCGCTCTTGATCAAAGTATCTCTCGTCGAGAATGAGATTGCCGTTGATCCGTTTGATTCCCTGTTCCTTCAGCCAGGCAGCGATTTCCTCCATCGATACGCCCTCTTGCACCTTCAGATTGTCTTCTGTATGAAGAGTCGGATCGCCGTAGCCCTTGAGGTAGAGATCGCCTTGGTACACCCCGTTTTTCGGAAGCGGAGTGGATCCGTACATTTCTGTTTTGAACTGATAGTCTTTGCCAAGCTGTGCCAGTGCTGTCGCTGTCGTCAGCAGCTTGAGATTGGAAGCCGGGGTCAACAGCGTGTCTGCCTCGTGCTCATACCAGATCGCTTCCCCCTGCTCCTGATCCAAAGCCTTGACGACAATCCCTGCAGTAATCCCGGATGCATCCGCTTCCTCGGCGATCGGGTCAAGCAATGCGGAAAGCTTGTAGGCGTCAGGCACTGCCGGTTTGTACCCGTCAGGAGCCTTGATGTCCGGATAGGAGGCCAGCAGTACCGCTACCTTGTCCTGCAAATCCCGCGCATATTTGGATTTGTAAATCCCGTTGATCAAGATGGAGAAAGCGAGCTTGTTTCCATTTTTCGCAGTGGCGTATCCGGACAAGCTGTTTACGCCGCCCATGGAGCCCGTTTTCGCGATGACCATCTTTTCTGCCGGTGTGCCTTTCAAGCGATTTTTCAAGGTTCCGTCGACACCTGCTATTGGCAGTGACTTCTCCAGTGCATCCCTGTATTCCTGATCCTGCACAAACGTAAGCAATTTCACCATTTGATTTGCCGTGATCCAGTTAAAACGGGAAAGTCCGGAGCCGTCCTTTTGCACATACCCGGCCTCGACACCGGCTCGTTTCAATACGTCCGCGACCACCTCGCTTCCCGCTTCCGCCGATCCCTCCCCCTTTTCTGTTGCTCCAAGTGTCTTGAGGAGCATTTCGGCATAAAAATTGTCGCTGTCCTTGTTTAGCTCCACCAAAATCTCGGAGAAAGGCTTGGACAGATGCGTATACAAAGGAGTGCCAGTGGAAAGCGTCGTTTTCTCCACGCTTGCCTGCGGGTGAAGCTTGATGCCGCTCGCGGTCAAACGCTGCTTCCAAATGTCCGCAACGTACAGGGCAGGGTCCTCCATCGTGACATCCTCTTGATAAGGAGCTGCCTCTACACCAATCGTTCCGCTGAAGATGATCGTGTTTTTGCCGCGCGGACGCTGGACGGAAATATCACTGTCCTTGCCGGCAACCGTCTGCAATTGATTTACGACCTGCACATACTCGGTGGCTGGCTCCATGGTGAGGACCGGCGTGTCTCCCGCTTTTTTCCCTGGCTCCACCGTGATCGTCAGCATGTTTTTATGTACTGCCAAGGCGCTTAGCTGGGCGCTGTACCCATACACCTCATCATCCCACATCCAGCCGTAGCCAAGCCGAGTCGGGTCAAAATAGCTTTCATCCACCAGCAATTTTCCGTTTACCTGCTTGATCCCTTTTTCTTTCAGGGCAGCCGCGATGGCTTGCAGATCTGCGACAGTGAGACTGGGATCACCGAAGCCCTTCAGGATCAAATCTCCGTTTAAAACCCCGCCGCCACTTACCTTACCTGTGGCGTACACCTCTGTTTTCCACTGATAATCCGGTCCCAGCTTGTCTAAACCGGCAATAGTGGTAAACAGCTTCATGTTGGAGGCAGGCACATACGTTCTGTCCGCGTTATGCCCGTACAAAACTTTTTCATCTGTCAAATCATATACCGCTATTCCCGCGTGCAAGCCGATGCTGTTGGGGTCTTTGTCCAGCTCGGATATCGCCTGCTCGATATTTGCCGCAAGCGCTTCCGAGGTACCTGTCGTGTCCTGAGCCAGGGCGGGAACCGCTGCCAACTGAAAGACGAGCAGCATGAGCATAATCCAGCAGCCAGTGCGTTTGAGCAGTCGTTTCATAATACCCTCCTTGTCCTATTCTGTTGCCATGGTGCCGATTCTAGAAGCAGTCCCCATTATCTTATCACTTTGCATCCATTTTCGGAATATTACCACAATAATATGTATGAAAGAAGCCCCGTTTTTTCTTTTTCTCCAGAATAAGGGCTGGCTTGTCGATCATACTAAAAAGGGTTTTTACATAATTTAGGAGGTTTCTTCTATGTGGAAAAAAGGAACCCTGCTCCTGCTGGTCTTCATCTTCATTGCCATGCCTGTGTCGGCAACCCCGGAAATTGCCGACTTGCAGGTAGATCAAACCCGGATGAAAGACTGGAAGGAATTGATCCTGCACTGTGATCTGATCGTGGTTGGACTGACAGATGCCCGCCACCAAAAGTACCCGACAGCGAAGCGCATTTCCGCTGGTCAATTGGTGAATTATGTGCAAGACGTCCAGATTGAACGCACGCTCCACGGTTCCGCATCTCGTCGGGTGAAGCTCCTCAGTACCGGCGTCGAGCCTCTCCCTGATGCCTCTGATCCCGCAAACCTTCAATACCCTGGTCCGCTTGGAGAGGGACAGTACCTTTTGTTTCTGAAAAAAGTGAACCGGACTGACATGTACAGCATTGTGGGGCTGTGGCAGGGAGTCTATCCGCTTTACGATGGCAAGACCGTCAGTTTGCGCGGGCAAGGGTTTCCGGAACTGAATCAGTTATCGATCCGCGATGTAGCGGATAAAATCAGAAGTGTCCGCAGATCATCCGGCAGATGAATTTCCGCCCATTGTTGCTGTAATTATGGACTTGGGGATAGGGCACCACCAGACCTCCTCTTGCCAAATAGGCTGTCTCCCCTTCAAAAACGGGTGATATGTCCGTGAGTTGTTCCGTGTGCTCCGAATAGGATATACGGCTGTTATTGATATATCCGAATCGGGGAGGTATGCAGGGCTTGCGCATATTGGTGATCTTGCCAGAGCAGCTGCCTGTACCGCCAATCAAAGGCGGCTCTGTTGAAACCTGCACGTACAACATTTTCAAGCGGATGGCACGTACCGATCAGGTGGTCATGATCAGCCGTGCCCATCCGAGGCTGCCCTCTGTCAGCCGCTACCAGAACGGTCGGCTTACCATTATTCGCATTCCCCACGGGGACAGGCGGCGCTATATACATTCTGCCTTGAAAAAGGTAGCCGGCCAATCGTTTGACATTATCCAAATCGAAAATCGTCCTCGTTTCGTTTCACATGTCCGCCGCCAGTTTCCACGAACTGCAATCATCCTGTCGCTTCATTCACTCACATTCATGTCCAGCCTCTCCCGCAGCCAAGCGGACCGGATTCTTCGCCAAGTAAACGGTGTGACTTCGGTTGTCTCCTTTGTCACAAGGACCATGCAGCACCGTTATCCTCGCCATGCCCGCAAATTTCGAACAGCCATACTGGGGGTGGACACCTCCAAATTTCGCCCATGGTCGGCCTCTGCCAAAATGGAGCTGCGCAGCCGCTGGGAACTTGCCGATACCTACAACATCCTCTTTGTCGGCCGCATTGTCCGTGGAAAAGGATTGCATACGCTTGTCCGTGCCGTTTCCCTCCTGAAAGAACGGATTCCTCACGTCAAGCTCGTCGCTGTAGGGGCTTCCTGGCCGGGAGTCAGCAGCCAAACGCCCTATATGCGCCAGGTTCGGCAATTGTCAGAGCTCCTTGGGGTTCCGATCCGTTTTACCGGTTACATTCCACCCTCGCGCATCCATGAAATGTTTCAGCTTGGCGATGTTTTTGTCTGCCCTACGCTGTTCCGGGAGGGCTTCGCCACGGTCAACTCGGAAGCGATGGCCTCCGGTATACCCGTAGTAGCGTCCAACCGCGGGGGAATTCGGGAAGTAATCAGGGACGGGCATAGCGGTCTTTTGGTGGATCGCTTCCAAAGTCCCGAGGCATTTGCAACCGCGATTGATCTCCTGTACAGCGACCCGGAATTGCGTAAGCGGATCGTTCTCAACGCGCGACGGAGAGTCTCGACCTCTTTTAGCTGGCACCAAACCGTGCAGAAGCTAAAGAAGCATTACCGTCTCGTCCGCCGGTAGCATAAGAGCGGAAAGCAAAAAGCCACTGCGCATGATGCGTTCAGTGGCTTTTTTTTCAACAGCGGGGGAAGGGAGCGATCCGCTATTATTTGGTTACAACCAGATACATATAAATCGCTACCGACAGCGTACAAACGAGAACACTGCCAACAAAGACCCAGATGACCAGCTTATTATTCCGATCTTCACGATTGCTCATAAGTCGTCTCCTTAGCCTGAATTCCCTTTCTATTATAAAACCCCTTGTATAAAAACAAAACTCTCCCGAGGAGAGTTTTGAGGAGAGTTTTGGCATTTGTCATTATTTATTCAGATTGATCATGACTTCTTCCGGTTTGACATCTTTTGTGATCAGTTTTTCCTGTTTCATCCAATCGATCAGTGTCTGCCATGATTCAGCCGTCTGTGTGCCAAACGGTTCACTGCCTGCATCCATCAAAGGCAGCAGGATGTCCAGACTTTTCGTTTCCACATCCTCCTCCAACGGGAACTCCTGTGCTTGCTTGGCCAACAGAGATTTCAACGCCTTCTCCTTGTTTTCCTTTACGTACGCCTGGCCTTTGGCGGCTGCACGGAGGAATGCCGCCAGCGCATCCTTCTTCTTGGCTGCCGTTTCATCGCTGGCAGCCACGACCAGCTCATAATAATCAGGCACTCCAAAGTCACTCGGCTTGATTACGTTAACGGGAACGCCGTGCTTTTCCAAGAGGACTTGCTCGTGATTGATGTAGCCGCCGACTACAGCATCCACCTTTTTCGCGGTCAATGCGGGTATGATGTCAAATCCGATGTCGGTAAAGGACAGGCCGGAGTCATCTGCCCCCGCTTGCTTCACCACTGTACGGACGATCGACTCGTCCAGCGGAACGGAAGGATAGCCGATATTTTTCCCGACAAGCTTTTCCGGTGAATCCAGACCGCTGTCTTTTCGCGTCATGATCACGTTCAGCGGGTGACGGACCAGCGCAGCAATGGAGACGACCTTTATGTCTTCCGAGCGGGCTTGCACAACCTGGGGCTGATAGCTGATTGCCATATCGACCTTCCCGGCAGCAGCCATCCGCAGTGGATCATTGGTATCGGAAGGCATTTGCAGATTGACCTTCAGATTTTCTTCCTTGAAATAGCCTTGTTCTTCTGCAGCGTAGAGAAACGAGTGTACAGCGTTGGGGTACCAGTCGAGCGCAATGGTCAACTCTGTCGGCTCAGTGCCCGCAGCCGATTTAGCAGCATCTGGCTTCTCCTGATTTTCGCTCTGTGCGCCACACGCTGCCAGACTCGCAGCCAGAGAAAGCGTCAAAAGCGTTTTCGTCCATTTGTTCATGATTCTCTCCTACCTATCCTATCGTTTTTTATCTTTTCTGTTTCGCGTCTGAGGGGAAGCCCACAGCTCCAGCCTTCCTGCCAGCCAGAAGAGCAGCATACCAAGTATGGATAACAAAAGAACGGAAGCAAACAAGGCTGGCGCCTGGAAGTTGCCCGATGCCCGCCGGCCGAAATAGCCGAGACCTTCGCTCGCCCCAAGCCATTCACCGATGGTGGCACCCGACACGCTGTAGGTAGCCGCCACCTTTAAGCCGCTAAAGAAATGGGGCAGACTGGCCGGGAGCTGAAGCTTGCTGAACAACTGCCATTTGTTCGCTCCCATCGTACGCAGCAAATTCATCATTTCCCGGTCGCAGGCCTTCAGACCATCGTACGTGCTAACGACGATAGGAAAGAAGGTAAACAGGATCGTCACCGCGATTTTTCCCGTCAAATCATAGCCAAACCACAAAATGAAAACGGGTGACAGCGCGATGATGGGTATCGTTTGCGAAATGACAATGTAGGGATACACCAGACGCTCGACTGTTTTGCTGAGCGTCATGACCAGTGCAAGCGAGACCCCGAACAGGATGGAGATGAAAAGTCCCAGTCCGACTTCCCTGAGCGTCGCCCACAGATGCTGTCCTAGCAGTTGTTCCCGCAAATCCCACAGCGAGAGGAGAACCGTGCTCGGCGGCGGCAAAATGAAGGCTGGAACGGCAAGCAGTCGGCAAGCAGCCTCCCAGGCGATGAGAAGCGAGATGACGGAGACGAAAAACCATAGCCCCTTTTTCAAAGACTCCTTCACGCTTCGCTCACCTCCCCATTCGCGGCACCATGGCCTCGCAGCAGCTCCCAGATTTCTCCCCGCAGAGCGTGAAATGCCGGATCATTGCGACTGGCCAACGTTCGCGGACGGGGAACAGAAACCTGCAGCTCTACCGGCTGCCGGATCGGACTGCCCAGGAGAACGACTACCCGGTCCGCCAGCAAAATCGCCTCATCGATATCATGGGTAATAAGGAGCATCGTGCTCCCGGTCTGCTGCCACATCGAGAGCAGCCATTCCTGCATTTCCATCCGCGTAATCCCATCCAGTGCGCTAAACGGCTCGTCCAGGAGCAGCAGGTCCGCTCCGGTCATCAGGGCTCTCAGGAAAGAAACGCGCTGACGCATCCCGCCAGAGAGCTCATCTGGATAGGCGTCCTTCCATTCGGCCAGGCCAAAGCGGGGAAGCTCTTCCGCAATACGCTCGCGTATTTCACTTTTGGAAAAACCTTGTATTTCGAGCGGCAAACCGGCATTTTCAGCTACAGTCCGCCACGGCATCAGCAAATCTCGCTGCGGCATGTAGCCTACACGCCCGAGACGTTCTGCCGTTGATTTTCCATCCAGACGGATCGTCCCTGTGTCTGGCTGCAGCAGTCCCGCCGCCAATTGAAACAAGGTGCTTTTCCCAATCCCGCTCGGCCCGATCAGACTGACCAGCTCGCCCTTGCTTAGCTGCAGATCGAATCCGTCCAGTATCGGTTTTTCCCCATACGAAAAGCCGACGCCCGAAAAGGCTAGTTTTTCTCGCACGGCCACATTTCCTCCGTGTAAGCCATTTCCCAGAACAAATACTCCATGCGGGACGTGTTCAGGAAATGCTCCTCCAGAATCGCCAGCTCTTTCTCTGATTTTCCTTCAGCGAGCTCATCCATCAGGTCGATCAGCCACTGCGCCAGCTGTCCAAACTCGTCGGAGCTGTACGTACGCACCCACTCCCCGTACCATTCATGCTCAAGCGCTCCCTCTACCTCGGCGAGCCGCTTGCCGATTTCCCAGTAGCTCCAGGCGCACGGCAGTACCGCGCTGACCAGCTCGGCTAGCGAGCCCTGATGAGCTACCTTCAGCATATAGCTCGTGTAGGCAAGCATCACAAACGACGGTTTGGTCTGCTCCAGCTCCTCGCGCGTGATGCCAAAGCGTTCGGCATACTGACGATGCAAGGCCATTTCGAAATTGAGCGTCGCTTCCTGCAGCGAAGCAAACCGCGCGCTCGTCGCCAGATCATGGGCTTTTGTACTGGCGATGGCAAACATTTTGGCGTATTCGATCAAATAGACGTAGTCCTGCTTCATGTAAAAACGGAAGGACTCCACAGGCAGACTTCCATCTCCCAAGCCTGTGACAAACGGGTGACGATGGGTCCGCTCCCAGATCGGAGCAACCTTTTCCCGCAAACGATGCGTAAATGTCGACAAGTCCACTCACTCCCTTTTCGTGTTGCACCAGTCCACGAGGAACCGGGCAACTGTTTGTGCAAAGACAACCAACTGCTTCGGATCAACGGATTCATTCACAGCATGAGCATGACTCAGCTCACCCGGGCCAAAGATGACGGCTGGTATGCCGGCGTGGGCAAACCATCCTGCATCCGTGACCGAAGGAGACATGTTTACCACCGCCGGGCGTCCCGTTTGCTTTTCAAATGCAGCCTGCAGCTTGAGCAGGGCCGGATGCTCCTTGTCCAGCTCCAATGACGGAAAGATCTCTCCCCGCTCCTCGATCATGGAGCGGCCTCCCCAGCGAAAAACGGGCGGATGATCCCGCAGCCACGGATCAGCGGCGGCGGCTCTGCGGACATGGTCCTCTACTTCCCGTATGATATCCTCATGCGTCTCGTCCGGATAAAAGTGAACGGTAATCCAGAGGGCGCAGCGATCCGCGAGAAAAGCCGCATGGCGTCCGCCTTCGATGACCGCAGGATTGATCGTGCTCATCCCTGGCGGAAAACCGGGGTATGATTTCATCACGGCCCAGTGCCGTTCCAAATCCTGCAGCGAGGCAATCACCTTCATCATTTTCTCAATCGCAGATGCCCCGTGGACTTTACCGCCTGCGTGAATGATCCTGCTGCGCATCCCGTCATGGAGCGTAACCGGGCTTTCAATCGTAATCCAGCCAGTGATCACTCCGCCCTGGCCTTGCATCTGCAGATCGCTTGTGTCTACGACAAGCGCGTAATCGGCCGAGTAGCCGCGCTCAATCGCAGCAAGCGTGCCGGCTTCCCCAGCTTCTTCACCGATCACGGACTGAAAGGCGAGATCGCCCTTCAGCTCTATGCCGTGCTCATGCAGCATCTGGATCGCAAACAGGCTGGCAGCGAGCGCCCCTTTCATATCGGCGACGCCGCGCCCGTACCATCTGCCGTCCCCGCCTTTGGTCAAGGCAAAAGGCGGATACGTCCAGGCGCTGTCGTCTCCGACCTCAGCTACGTCGATATGGCCGTTGATGATCAAGCTTTTGTAGTTTCTAAAGTCCGTTCCCTTCTTTACCCCCACGACGTTGTCATCGCCTGGAAAAACGGTCCAGCGGTCGACCTCGAAGCCGAGCGCTTGCAGCTTCTCTGCCACCAGCGTCTGCGCCTTGTCGCTGTTTCGGGCGGGAGGGCTTACCGTCGGCTGGGCGATCAGCTCGGAGAGAAGCGAAAACAGCTCCTCTCTACGCTCCTCAATCGCTGCTAGTACGTGCTCCACCTACTCGATCATCCCTTCAGTCGGACTGCTCGCCGATGCATACCGTTTTTTCGCGATCCGTCCGGCAAGGAAGCCTTTCCTTCCCGCTTCCACGCCCAGCTTCATCGCCTCCGCCATCAACACCGGATTGTCCGCCAGCGCGACCGCTGTATTGAGCAGGACACCGTCCGCTCCCAGCTCCATCGCCTTAGCACAGTCAGCGGGAGAACCGATGCCGGCGTCAACAATGACCGGTACTTTGGCGTCTTCGATGATGAACCGCAGATTGTTTTCGTTGATGATGCCCTGGCCCGATCCGATCGGAGAAGCTCCCGGCATGACAGCGTGAACGCCGGCCTCCTGCAGATGTTTGGCCAAAATCGGGTCGTCATTCGTATAGGTAAGCACGATAAAGCCTTCCTCTACCAAAATGCGGGAGGCTTCCAGCGTACCGATCGGATCTGGCAGCAGCGTTTTCGGATCGCCGATGACTTCCACCTTGATCATGTCGCACAAGCCGGATGCTTTCGCCAGGCGGGCAATTCGCACAGCCTCCTCAGCCGTATAGGCACCCGCCGTATTCGGAAGCAGCGTAAACTTTTTCAGATCCAATTTCTCCAGAAAATTCGGTTCATGCGGGTTTTCCAGATTTAGGCGGCGAATGGCAAAAGTCAGAATTTCTGCCTCTGATGCTGCCACCGCTTTGTCTTGTATGTCCAGATCAGGGAATTTTCCCGTCCCCAGAAGCAGCCGCGAACGAAATTCATACGGTCCGATTTTCAAAGTGTCCATCTTATTCATCCTCCACCGACAAAATGTACAATTTCAATCCGGTCCCCATCTGCGACCGGTGTCTCTTCATAACGGGTGCGATCCACAATCTCTCCGTTACGCTCCACGATCACGATCTTCTCCTGCAGCTGGTAGGACTGCAGCAGTTCACGGACAGTCGTGATTTCGGCAGCGAGCTCTACATTCTTGCCATTCAACTGTACCAGCATGTTCCCCCTCCTTCTTCGGCGCAGCATGTTCTGGCCGGTCCCAGAAAAAAAACGGCTTCATTTCGCCTGTGTCATGGAGAGAACAGACGGAAGAAGCCGTTTGAATACGGTGCATCAGGGGCAGACAGTAAAAAAACCATCCGCCTCGGATGGTTGTGGTTGTGCTTATCTGCATATGCCTAAATGTCGTTCCAAACCATTTGGAAACAGCATCGGCGTTCACGCTGATGAGCTGATACCTCTTCCTCCGCTGGCATGACCCAGGTCAGGTTCAACGGTCAGTAACGCATTCGTTACAATCTCAGCCGATTTTGCTCGACCCCCGTTTGGTATTGCGCGTGGTTATTCAATTCGATTATTACAGTATCACTCTATTTCGGGTTTGTAAAGCTTTCCTTGTACAGAATCTCCAGTTCGACCAGGCAGCGCTCCGCCCATTTTGACGTTTTGCGCAGCTTTTCCATTTCCCTCTCCAAAGCGGCTTTGAGCGATTCCTTGTAGTCGGGCAAAGTGCCGTTGAATCGGATCACGCTCGCAGCCGGAACCATGATTTTTTCCAGGTAGGAGAGAGCCGGTCTTTGGTGAAACAAGGGAACGTCCACCTCAAGCGGATTGTGCAAATCGCCCTGCGTCGGGTATTTCGTAACGGCCATAATTTTGACCAGCAATTTATCGCCGTGATTTTCTACAACCTCTGTCAGATATTCTCCCGTCTTGTATCCGACCCGGACCAGATCTCCCGGATTCCATGCATTCATCTGACTCTCCTCCTTCGTTTCCATAAGGGCGGTCGCAGCCTGATTGGACAGACTGACTGCGACTGCCACGGGTCATGTTTTACACCTGAAGCAAACCGCGCGCATGATCCAGCACGGTGTCAGCAGCCATCGTCGGAGCCCCTCCGCCCTGGGCCATCGCCGGGTTGCCGCCGCCCTTTCCATCGATCAACGGCAGCGTCTCCTTCAGCAGCTGGTTCATCGGAGCCGCCACCTGTCCGCCCCGGGCAAAAACGAGCTGCAGCTTGTCCGTTGTTGTCGCCAAAAGCGCGATGACATGCTCATCCTGCGAGGTGAGCGTACGGGCAAGCTGCTGCAATTCCTGCATGCTTCTGCCCGTGAAAGAGGCCTGGACGACACGGGCATTCCCCAGCTCGGCTGCTTCTTTCAAATACCTGGCTGCTTCATATGTCAATAGCTCTGTTTCTTTTTGCTGAAGCGAATCCTTCAAGGCCTCTTTTTCAGCCAGCAGACGCTGCAGCATATCGGCGATTTCCGCTTCGCTCGTCGTCATCATCCGGGTGAGGTCCTGCAGCAAGTGCTGCTTGCGCGTGTAGTCCGCGAGTGCCCGCCAGCCGCAGAGAAATTGAATACGTATGTTGCCTCGGTGGCGTTCCCAACCGATGATTTTGATCGGACCGACTTCTCCCGTAGTTTTCGGATGTGTCCCTCCGCACGGATTGTAGTCGTAATCCGGGATGATGACGACCCGGATATTCTCGGATACAGTAGGCTGCTTGGTGAGCGGCAGCTTTTCCAGCTCTTCGGCCGTGACAAAACGAGCGTCGATCGGACGATTTTCCAGTACCACCTGGTTTGCCTGACGCTCCGCTTTTTCAATCAGCTCCGGCGTAAGCTCGCTCAGTGCAACATCAATCGTCACGTGATCGCGTCCGAGGTGGAAGGCTACTGTCTGAGCATCTGCGAGCTTGATGAACGTCGCGGAGAGAATATGCTGTCCCGTATGCTGCTGCATATGGTCAAAACGCCTATCCCAATCGATCCTGCCCGTTACCCGCTGCGTCTTTTCCGGAAGCGGCGCATCGAGGCGATGCCTGATCTCCCCATCGACTTCCTCTACATCCGTGACGGCAACCCCTTCAATGGTTCCCGTATCACAAGGCTGTCCTCCGCCTGTCGGATAAAACGCCGTTTGGTTCAACACTACGTATGCTGTTCCGTCCGCTTCCACGCCGCGCTTGATGACATCTGCCTCAAACGTCTGCAAATCAACATCTTGATAGTACAACCTGTCGTTCATAGGTACCCCTTTCCAATCACCTGCAATAAACAGCCGATCCATCCATTTCCTCCCTGACTGGTTCCCTGTATAATGGGTCCTGGAGGTGTTACACTTGGCTAAAAAATTGTTCACGGTCGAACAGGCGAATCAACTGCTGCCATATGTACGCGAAGAGCTCTCCTTTTTGCAAGAAACGAAGCGCCTCTTTTATCAAACCTACCAAGAACTGCAGCAGGCCAAAAAGCGGCAGCCTCCCGATGAGCAAGAAGTCTTTACGCTGGAATGCCGCCTGGAGTTTATGGAGCTGGAGGCGCAGATGCATATCAACCAGCTCATGGAGAAAGGCATAGAGGTAAAGGACATCGACATCGGGCTGTTCGATTTCCCCGCTGTCATCGACGGAAAAGAAGTTCTCCTCTGCTGGAAGCAGGGAGAGCCAAGCATTGCGTATTATCACGGCATCACAGAAGGGTTTGCCGGTCGCAAACCAATCGAATAGGCTGCTTGCGATTCCCTTTTTTTGCTATTCCCTTACCAGCTTTGCCATTTTTTCCTCACGTTGAATACGCTCTTCGGGCGTCGCCAAATCGTATTTCTTTAAAAGGTGAAACAGCTCGTTCAAGGTTTCCTGAGAAAGCGTCTCCGTCAAAAGCCCGTTCAGCTGCGCGGCCAGTGCCGGCGGCAAAAAAGGCGTTTGCTCGGCCAGCTTGTTGCGGACGTCTTCTGTACTATGATCCAGTCTGCACTCTCCCATGATCTCCCTCCTCGTTCTTTTTGCTTCATCATACCATGTTTGGCGAGCAGAAAAAAAGCGTACAGGCTTACCGGACTGTACGCTTTCCTATGGTTATCGACGCTTTCTGACGCGGAAGTTCTCCTCGATCAGCAGCCAGTTTTGCGGGAAAGGCAGTCCCAGTCTCCAATAGCTGACGCCTCGCAGACCGAGCTCCTTGACCAGGTTGAACTTGGCCTGAATCGAACGGGCATCTTCAAACCAGACGCGATGACGCCTTCCTTGGTCATCTGTGTACTCAAAAAACGGCGCCTGCGCTCTGCTGTCGTATTGGATCGGCACCTGCTCCCGCTGGGCGAGCGCGACAGCAGCTTGCGGACTCAGGGCACGAGCAGTCGTTCCGGGCTCATAAGGCAATGTCCAGTCGTACCCGTAAAGATTTTGCCCCATCATAATTTTGCTGGCAGGCATCTCTGTGATCGCGTATTCGAGCACTCGCCGGACTGGGCCGATCGGCGATACAGCCATCGGAGGACCGCCGCTGTATCCCCATTCATACGTCATGATAACCACGAAGTCAGCAATTTCCCCGATCGCCCGGTAGTCGTGAGCCGCATACCATTTGCCTTGCTGTTCGGCGCTTGTCTTGGGCGCTACCGCGACTGACATCATCAGGCCGTTTCTTCTTGCCCGCTCACGGGCACGGCGGAGAAAACGCGCATATGCCTCTCTGTCGGTTGCGGGCAACGCCTCCATGTCAAAATGGATATCGCCAAACCCGAGGTCAGTGGCAGTTGTGATAATGTTGTCCAACAGGCGATTTTGGACGTTCATATCGTTTAACACCAGGCTTCCCAGCTCGGAGCTGAACTGACCTCTCTCCAGGTTGGTAATCACCATCATGAGGACGACCTCATTTTCCTGGGCGATCTGACGCAAATCACCCAGAGGGGGCGGTGTCAAAGTGCCGTCCCGATTTATCCTGAAGCTGAAGGGCGCCAGATACGTCAAATGGGGGGCAGCTGTCCGTATATCTGCCTCCAGGGCCGGAGTCACCGTTCTTCTCGGCTCTGCATAGGCGTTAAAATCGGCCGCTCGCCGAGGCCGCGGAGGGATGTACAAGCGGAGCCCCACTTGTATCGGGCGGTACAGGGAAATCCGGTTTATACGCGCCAGTTGGGCTGCACTGATTCCAAAACGCTGCCCGATCGTATACAGTGTATCCCCCGGCCGTACCCAGTAGTAACTGCCCACAATGGGGATGACCAGCGCCTGTCCGACGACCAGCCGATCCGGCTCGGGTATTTGATTGGCACTGGCAATGGCTTGCGCAGTCGAATCATACCTCTCCGCGATCGCATTCAAGGTTTGTCCCCGCTCTACTACATGGATCTGCATGCTTCTCCTCCTTCACGTTTTGTCTCTCTCTTTCATGTATTCAACGTGAAGGAAATAGGTGTATGTCTAGAAGAACCTTTTCAGGGTCCGATATAAAAAATCGACAGATTGAAAGGCGAAATGCTTCTCAACAATACGTCCGTGGCGAAAAATGAGGAGCCCCGGGACACTGGCAATCTCCCACTTTTGCGCAAACTGGGGCCCGGTATTTATGTTAAAGCGATAGATCAGCAATCCGGGAATCGTCTGCTCGACAATTTCAAGCATTTTCTCCCCCAGCTTGCACGTTCCGCAAAAAGGGGTGTAGATGAAAACCACTGCCGGATTGCCCATGCCGGGGTCTTCCAAATCCGCGATGTCGTTTACTGCCAGCTCTTGCATATGCTCTTCCCCGTTTTCTTCATTCGGTGGTAGTACCATCCTAGAATTTGGGCGAGAGCGATGTCAAGTGCGGAGAATGGAGTCCAGGGGACCGAACCGCTCAAAACTTCCCTTGAATCCGGAAAATGATTTCGGCAAAAAGCATGGCGAACAGAAATGTTCCTGTGTACACCACGAGGGAGATGACGACGATTCGCCAGCTCAGCCGCATCTATCCGCCGCTTAGCTTCGGGGAAGCCAAAAAAGCGGTCCGGTATTTGCAGAACCGGAACCGCCATGGAGTCGTTCGCTATGGGGATTTGGGCGTAAACCAGCTGCTGATTCACCAGTCGCCGGAGGACCAGGAAGCTTTTGTCCGCAGTGTCTTTCAACCATTGTGGGAGAAAAAGGAAAAATATAGTGATCTTGAGAAAACCTTGCTCGTCTATGTCCATTGCGGGCAGTCCGCCCATCTCACGGCCAAGCAGCTCCATATCCATATCAATACGCTGTATCAGCGGCTGAGAAAAATTGAAGAGCTGCTTGCCATTGATCTCAAGCAGCCCGAAGATAAACTAAAGATTCAGCTTGCCTGTCATCTGCGGTCGGAGTAGAAGCTTCCCACCAGTTAGGACAGCCTCAGCAGCAGCCACTCCAGCAAGATGCGCGAGACTCCTGCCACAAATACGGACTGGCCCATTCCACTGAGTAATCCGGTGACCACTCGCAGAACATTGTTGCTCTCCCGCCACTTCCAATACTGTGTACAGCCGTCGATCAGCATTGGCACCTGCAGCAGGACGCCTGCGAACCAAGGAATTGTCAAAGGAAGGAGCAATAACAGCGGCAATGCTGAATACCCAGTCAATATGGCGCTGCAGCGGGCACATAGCGGAAGCCGCTTCCCTCTGACAACCAGCGACCGGGAAGGCATCCGATGGCATGGAATAAAGGACAGGGATCTGATCCTGGCGAACAACCCTTCCTTCATGGCGTCCCCGCTCCGCAGCCGCAGTCCGGCAAACAGTCACAATCCGGTATGGAGCCCGCCCCGCAGTCGACAAAGCCGCAATCCCAGGACGAACACTTTTTGCGTTTGGCCGGATAGGCCACCAGCAGAAAAACGATCAGTCCAATCCCGGCAACGATGAAAACGACTCCCCACGCGACAACATGATTTACGAGCAGCCCGACACCCGTAATCAGGCAGATTAAGGCGGCCATTACTCCTATAAAAAACAACCCGACCCCTCCTTGCTGCACCCATTTTATCACAAAGGAGGGAAAACCACCCACATCTCCAGACGGTTCTTTTATCGGTCATTGGCGGTCGTTGGCAGTCGTAACTTCCGCGGCGCTATTTTAAGAAAAACAAAGGCCCTGCCATACCACGACAGGGCCAACATTCACTTATTTCAGCGAAAACACTTTTGCGATCTGCGGCAGTGTTTCGATCGCCGCTGCTACTTCCGAGGAGATCTCTTCATCGGTTATGGAAACGAGCAGAGCATTTTTCCCCTTTTGTTCCCGTGAGACGTTCAGCTTCGAGATGTTGATTTGATTATCGGCCAAAATCCGCGAAACGTCGTAGATGACTCCCGGGTAGTCGATATGGTACACCAGCAGGCCGTGGGAGCCGGGAGGTATCCGGCAGGGACAATAATTGATCTCGCTGATGTACACCTCTCGCCAATCTTGGGCAATCGTATACTTATTGGCGCCCATTCGGATAATCGCCAGGTGATTTGCGTATTCCCCAGAGCTTGTCTGGACAGCAGCCGAGCCTCCCAATCCTTCTGTGAGGGCCCCCGCGATCTCGTCCCTGTTTTCGTGGGACAAAATGGAGATAGACGCATTCTCCGTCTCTGCTTCCAGTCTGCGTATCAGGCGGGCTAATTCAAGCAAGTCTTCTCTGTTCGACATGGTCCTTATCACGTCCTACTCTCATCATTACTCAGGAAAAATCCACTCTTCTTTCTCTTTTATTATAGAGGATTGATTGTCGGAGCGGTACCATGCCGTTTGGGTCTTCCCCTCTATTTCAAAATCAATTTTGTAAATGGTATTCCCCTTGCCGCTCTCCGTAAAAGGACTTTCATCCTTGGGAACGACCGTAATGTGCTGCACCTTTCCGCCTTTTGCCTCGATGACATCATTGATGACAGCGACATGCTCCTTGCCCAGGGAGTACATGCCGAAATAGGCGAGCAAGGCCAGCAAAACTGCTCCTCCCAAAAAAATCAAGATCATGACTTTTGATTTCTTTGTCGCTTCCACGTCCGATTCCCCAATCCCTCAATTATTTCCCTGTGTCCAGCGGAGTGACCTTGTCGATTGTCCCTCCACCCAAACATTCTTCTCCGTTGTAAAAGACCACAGCTTGTCCGGGAGTAACCGCTTTTTGCGGCTTGTCAAACACAACTTCTACTGTATGATCATCGCGGATGTGCACCGTAACCTGCTGATCAGGCTGTCTGTAACGGAATTTTGCCGTACAGGTGAATGTCGAGATCGGCTTCCGATCGCTGATCCAGTTCACATCCGTAGAAACAAGACTGGTCGAGAACATTCTCGGATGGTCTGCCCCTTCTGCAACGATCAGCACATTCCGCTCCAAATCTTTATCCACCACAAACCACGGTTCTCCTGTCTTGCCATGGCCGCCGCCAATCCCAAGACCTTGCCGTTGTCCGAGGGTATAGTACATCAACCCGTCATGGCGCCCGACAACATCGCCGTCAACCGATTCGATATTGCCTGGCTTTGCCGGCAGGTAGTTTTGCAGAAATTCCCGGAAGTTGCGCTCGCCGATAAAGCAGATACCGGTGCTGTCTTTTTTCTTTGCTGTCGCAAGGCCAGCCTTCACGGCGATTTCCCGAACCTCGGGCTTGCTCATATGGCCGATCGGAAACATCGTTTTGGAAAGCTGCTTCTGATTGAGCGCATTGAGAAAGTACGTCTGGTCTTTATTGGTGTCCTTTCCGCGGATCAGCTTGTATTCGCCGTCCTGGAATTTGACCTGGGCGTAATGCCCGGTCGCAATGTAATCTGCCCCCAAGTCCATAACCTTGGTCAACAGCTCGCCGAATTTGATTTCCCTGTTGCACATGACATCCGGATTGGGTGTCCGCCCGCGGCGGTATTCATCGAGAAAATACTGGAAGACTTTTTCCATATACTCTTTTTCGAAATTGACCGTATAGTACGGAATTCCGATCTGGTCGCAAACGCGTCGCACGTCCTGAAAGTCTTCTTCCGCTGTGCAGTGGCCGAATTCATCGGTATCGTCCCAGTTTTTCATGAAGATGCCGATCACATCATACCCCTGTTGCTTTAACAGGTATGCTGTCACGGAAGAATCGACCCCTCCAGACATGCCGACGACGACACGTGTATCTTCTGGTCTTTTCATGGTCGTTCTCCTCACTGTGAATTTGTTCCTCTACAGATTATCATGTTTCACAAAACAATTCATGTATTCTTGCGCGAAAACGCCTGCCGAAGTGTCCGGCAGGCGCAAGTTTTTTATTCCATTTGCGAAGCCTCGTCTTTTATTTCGGAGCGGAAGTCTTCAATGCTCTCTTCCCTGCGTTCGTTTTTTTGCTGCAGGTTCGCTTTTTCCTCCGCGGAAATCTCATCGCCGTGCGCGTTGAGATAATCGCGTGTCTCGCGCATGTTCTCCATGCTGTTTTGAATCATTTCTTGCAGCTTTTCAACATTATCCGAGCGGTTGTCTGGTTTGGCCATGCGGCACACTCCTTTGCAGGTATGATTCCATGTCCTTACCATTTTGCGCCCGGACGGGACACTTTATGTACAGATACATGTGTCCCTTTCCATGCAGTCTCCTGACTATTCAGCGGGCCTCGGTCCAGCGTCCATGCCGGATTCCGAAACAGTCATCAACGGCTTCACCGCAGCATCTGCCGAAACACTTATCCAACCACCCCCGCTACTCCCCAGTTCCCGTCTGTCCTTTTCATCTCGCGAATTTCCAGGATCGCGTCCTTGTTCAGAGGACCGTATATATGCGGATACAACAGGCCATCCTTCGCTTGTTCATACTTGACCGGCGAGGCAATCTTTTGCTCCTGTATGACCAATACGTACAGCTCATCCGTAAAATCCTTGTAGACGCGATTGGCGACTTTGCCCAGGAGCTCCTCTCCCTTGGTCGCATGGATGAAGCCTTCCTGCTCATAATCCCGTGGGAGGTATGTCTCCCTTCCCTCCCATGTTTCCCAATAGGACTTAGGCACTAGACAATAGATGATATCCACTTACACATTCCCCTTTTCTGTTTGCACTATGGTCAGTTATCTCGACGTTTCTCTCTGGGAACCTTCTGTATACGCAAGCACCAGAAGGCACCCCGTTGGCTTTCAGCCCCGAAGCGCCTTGTCAATATGACGAATTGCCTTTAAATAGGCCATCTCATCGAGCTTTTTTTGGTCATGTCGCCATTGAATATAATTTCGCAATGAATGTAAATCAACCCATGCATCCCTTGCCTGCGGGTTGTTTCCGGGAACTTCTCCCGTTATTTCTCCTTCCCGCACCAGCTTGGCCATCTCGGTCGGATGCATCCCGATTTTATACGCGATATGATACAGAGCGGTTTTCATTGAGCCTCCCAGTGTATGCATTTGGCGTTCCTGTTTTTCTCGTATCTATTCTGCCAATCTTTTTTCTGCTTGCCAAGGCACCTGTTTGTTTTACTACTTTTCACACTTCCCATTTGAGTGCTTCGTATGATCTACTATTGGAAACAGAGGAAAAACTTTCTACAATACTTATATTCGCTGATTTGCTCGAAAGCATGCAAGCAGCCTATCTAACAGATTCGCTTGGGGGAAAATCCATCATGTCCGATCTCTTGTCCTATACGATTCAAGGCGAGCCCTTTATGCTGTTTTCGGTCTCCCACCTTGTTGCACTTGCTCTATTCGTGCTTTCCGTACTTGCTCTCTATTTGCTTCGCGATCGATTGCGGACATCTGATACAGAAAAACGGGTCCGGTATTCTCTGGCAGGGCTGCTGCTCTTCACCGAAGTAACCTTTCAGCTGTGGCACGTCTATACAGGGAGTTGGTCTGCCGCTTATACGCTGCCTTTGCAGCTCTGCAGCATTTCCTTGTTGTTTTCCATCGCGATGCTGATGTTCCGGAGCTACCGGATTTATGAGTTCACCTATTTCCTCGGTCTCGGAGGAGCCCTTCAGGCGATGCTGACGCCTGAGCTGTTCTACCCGTTTCCACATTTTCGTTTTTTTCACTTTTTTCTGGCTCACGCAGCCATCATACTTGCTTGCCTGTACATGACGTGGGTGGCGGATTATCGTCCCACCATTCGCTCTTATTGGAAGGCTCTCGGTGTTTTGAATCTCCTTTTGCCCATCGTACTGCTTGCTAACAGCGTGACCGGAGGCAATTACATGTTCGTCTCGCAAAAGCCTGCCAATCCGAGCCTCCTGGATTACCTCGGTCCCTATCCCTGGTATATCCTTTCGCTTGAAGGTGTGGCTGCCTTGCTCTTTTTTCTGCTTTACCTGCCGTTTTATGCTCAGAGCAAAAGGGACCGGAAGCCGTCGCAGTCAGGGGTTTCTGTGTAGTCCCTTTTTTTTGTGTCATCTGCATTGTCCCTGCTGTTCTTGGTAAAGGTTCGCCAGACGCTTCGGCGCGGTCCGCAGGTAGCCTTCTTGGATCAAGCCTTCTATTTCCTCCCAGTCTGGAGTGGTAGACCCGCTTACCGATACCCATCCGTGCTGCCCGATATACGGTGTCTTGGTGTAGCCGCCCTTATGCAGCAGCAGCTCCTGTGTGTGAGGAGTTGTCTTGAGCGAAAAAGTAGTCTCTAGCCCGCGCTCAGCGATCATGACAAAAGGCTTGTCCCCCACACGGAAGGTTGTATGTCCAAAGGAGTCTACTTTTTCCTGCACCTCGGGAAATTGCGTGCAAATCGTTCGTAGACGCTCCAAAAGCGCAAGTCCCGCTGGCGTTTCCACCTGTTTATGCTTGTCCATGCCATCTTCTTCTCCTTTCACGAGTACGCTTTTTTTGGTTCATTCGACAACCGCCAACGAGGGGCTACCATGTCCGATCCTGTTTTGTGGTAAAATGAACCACAAGGAGGTGTTTTCATTTGAAGAATGAAAAACGACCAGCCGATTATCCTCCTCAACGGGAAAATGAGCCCTTCAACAGCGTTGTCGACCACTACCGAAACATTGTCGGAACACCTTCGAAACCTATCGACATGGAAAGCATGCCGAAGCCGCTTAAATGGTTTGGCTATATTGTCTTTGGCATTCTCTTGACAGGCAGCCTGCTTCTCCTCATCGCCTTTCTGATTACGTGAGACTCCCATGAAAGGAAAACGATCAAAAGCGCTTCGATCATCTTGACTCGCCTCTGCCCCCAGCCTTGACCGTTTAACAAGATGAGCTTAGCCTACAGGTTTTGGGGAGAATCTTCAATCACCTTTCAATTCCCTTCTTGTGTATGACACTCAGTTTTTCAGGAAGCCTTGATGTACTGCATACAAAACAAGCACTATCCGTCCGACGATTCCACAGATTTCCGAAATGGGCAAACTGCGATTTTGCGAAGTTTGGAGCAGTCTTTTCTATGAATCGTAGAGGTCCAAAAGATTGCTGTCAACGGGCTTTTAGAACGGAGGTATGAGAAGTGATTGGGAAGCTCTTTCTGGGGGCCTTGCTATTGGTTTGGACATTTGCGGAATTTTTCTTTACGCCATGTGCATCGAAGAAAAGAGAACGCTTGTTGTTTTTCCTCGTCCTGTTGGCGATCAGCGGGGGGATATACTTCCTGTTCTTGTAGGTACTCAATTGTTTGAAGAATCGTTCGTCCGCTACCGAAAACGGCGCACGGAAAAACATGATTTCAAATACGAAAACCTGCTTCTTTGAATCGACAGCAGCTATCCAACTCCGCTTTTATACCGGAATCCGGTAATCAAACGAAACATGGGATCAGGTGATGAACTGTGGCCTCCAACTGGAAGGATACCATCTCTTACGCTAGCTACGGGGAAGGAAAACCGCTTGTCGTCTTGCATGCTCTCGGAACAGACCACCGGGCCATGCAGGCATGGATGGAGCCCCTTTTTGCCAATCGGCCAGGCTGGCAGCGCATCTATATCGATCTGCCGGCGCACGGACACAGCCATGTAAAAGAATGGGTAACGACCTCAGAGGATATTCTCCATGTCATTCTGGGCTTTTTGGACGACTTCATACCCGAGAAGCGTTTTACCCTGGCAGGCAAGTCCTACGGCGGTTATATCGCCCAAGGCATTTATGCAAAAAGAAAAGAGCTTCTGGACGGTTTTTTCCTCCTCGCACCCGCTCTTCACTTACAGAAACGCACCCTGCCTGACAAGACAATTCTACGACAAGATGAGGAGATGCTCCATGATCTCCATCCGGATATACGAACAGCATTCGAAACGCTGATGGTTGTCCAAACCAGGGAGAATCTCACTCGATTCCTGGAAGAGGTGCAGCCGGGCCGTCTGCTGGCAGACCGAGACTTTCTCACATCCGAATGGCGTACCAAAGGCTATTTTTTCTCACTTGATCCCATAGACAGCACGAGTCTCTTCACCGCTCCTACCTTGTTTCTTCTCGGACGGCAGGATGCCATTTGCGGCTACAGCGATCATTGGTCAATGCTCGAACATTTTCCGCATGCCACTTTTTCGATTCTTGACAGCGTTGGTCATATGCTGGAGATTGAAAAGCGGCAATTGGTTCAAACGCTTTGCGGCGACTGGCTTGATCGTGTAGAGCATTTCGTTCAAAAAAACTCGCTTGGTTGATTTCTTGTATTTCCCCCATCATTCTGATAATGGAGTGATCGAAGTGAAATACTGCATGCATTGCGAGAAGACTGATGGTAAATCGGGGAGGGGCACGTTCGTGTGCATAGACGCACTTCCCCCTCCCGCCACTTTACTCATCCTCAGATGACTCCACATGCTGCCGGATAAACGCCTCCGCTGATTCATCCAACATGTACTCCCTCTTCGGGTCTTCATTTACATCGGAATCAACTTCCTGCTCGGTAATATATGGAGTATCCATGTTTTGCTTGGTGATCAACAGATTGATTTGCGGCTGTTGGTCATTACGTTCATCCTTGGGCATTCCCATTCTCCTCTTCTATGTAGGTTCCGAAGCGCTGGGCTTCGCCCGATTGCAAACGATCGCACTCTGTTACTATGTGCCGCCTCTGGTCAAAATATCCGGGGTTCTGTTGCCAATGCCGGCATGTTCCAACTATCATGAACAGAGTATCACCTCGTTTACCCATTTCTTGAAAGCTGAGGGATTCTAGTGAATATGCTGGAGCTGAGACAATACTGTCTCGACAAAAAAGGAGCAGCAGAGGATTTTCCGTTTGGTGAGGATATACACGTCATGAAGGTCGGGGGGAAAATGTTTGCCTTGCTTGCAACTGGAGAAAACGGACTGCAGATAAGCTTGAAGTGCGAACCGGATCTTGCAGAGACTTTGCGTTTCCAGTATCACGCAATCAAACCGGGATACCATCTCAATAAACGTCACTGGAATACAGTCGAAGTGGATGGCACCGTCCCGGAGCAAGAACTGTTGAGCCAAATTGACCTTTCCTATCATTTGGTTTTCAAAGGTCTTCCGAAAGCGAAGCAGCAGCTGATCCACTCGTAAGAACGGACAAGCATTGCAGTCATGATGTACGGCCTTTTCTTTTCATCATATCTGCTCTGTTACATAAACCAGAAATAACCGCAATGATTCACTTGACAATGAAACATTTCCCTCTCTTTCCCCCGCCCGCAGGCGATAAGCCGATGGATTTCAGCCTGTTTCCCCTGCCTTCAGGTCACCTGTCTATCCACAATTACGTGAACGAGAATATACAGGTATGGTAATCCAAGAAAAAATGGAGAGGATGAAGTTCATGTATTCTTATCCTTGGCGAGGGTCAGGTCAAAGTTCTCAATGGTCACCACAAAGTCCGCAATGGTCCTCACAGAGCCCGTATTGGTCAGCACAAAGTCCACAATGGCCAACTCAACGGGATCAATATCGTCCCCCATCCAGACGCAGATATTGCCCCGATCACTGTCGTTGGTGTCCACCTGAATGCTGCCGCCGTCGTCGAGACAGAGATAGAAGATACTGAGCCTCTTCAACAATCCGGCCAAATAGTCGTGCAAGATCGCTTTCATACTCGTGAATCGTTTTTACGTTAGCTACTACATTTTCATTTGGAGCCACCCAACCGGGATTGGCTCTTTTTTTACGAAAAAAAGAACTTGACCCGTCTATCCTCGGCAAATATTTGAAAGCTTTTCGTCTATACGGGCTGTCTCATCCAGACATAGTATATGTCAGCGCTGCCCACATTGTTTGTAGGGAGGGAAACTAAACAGATTGAGACAAGAACGATCGAAAAAAAATGGCTTCCCAAAAAGAACAGCGACAAAGATCAATTCGCCGCAGAAAGATAAGGGCAGGACATCGCAGAAAAAAGTGGTCAAATCGCTTCGGGTTCGTTCCATCCGGTCTGGAGCTGTCAAAAAGTCGAGCAGAAACGGAAACGTCATCATCGCTGTAACTGACAAAACGGGTGAAGCGCCCATCAAAGAAATGCCCGCACCCATTCTCAAGAAACGCCGGAGAGTCTATGCATCAGGCAAACACGTGCTGACAAGCAATGCCCGTATCCGTACACGCCAGAAACAGCCGCAATACCGCAGAGCTATTGTTGTTTTGGATAGGTTAGCAAAAAGAGATATTCGTCAAGGGTTCCAAAACATTGTGGACGCGCTCAAGGCGATCGCAGCCAGTCACACATCCGGATATGCTCCACATGAGATCCAGGCCGGTTTGTCCCAGCGGCGGCCGGGAGTATCTCACGTCCAAAACGATATTCGCGTCATAGAGGGTACCTCCATCGCACGCCCTTCGGCTGTAAAAGCCGCTCTCGACATTCTGGTCCAGAATGAAAAAGGAACCAACATCGCGGTATTCGGCACTATGCAGGGAAAATACACACGAAAAGAATATGCACGGATCGGCCGATATGTGGCAATGAAGAAAGTGGATTACCTCTACACGCTCGGTCCGTACGCCAGGTGCATCTCCCGGGCAGCCACTCGCTCCGGTTTTCCCCAAAAACGCGCACGCCACTTTACAAGCAGGATAAAGCTGCACCGCGCTTTAAAAAAGAGGCTCTTGCCCGGCACGACCATTCTCGTAATAGGTTCAAACAAAGCAAAAATAAGCAGGACTTGTGCCTATTTGCGCAGATTGGCCAAAAGCAAAGCAAACGTGTCGGTTGAAGTGCGGCCAAAGAAAAGAAAGATCGCCATGCGAAGCGACAATGATCTTCTAAAGGAAAAAGATCGTGTAAGGGAGGATTCTCTACTGGAAGAAGACTTTGAACAGGAAACAGCAGGATCGGAGGTTGAATCAGCGTTCGAAATGGACTCACAGGTTGAAGAAGGTGACGACCATTCACAATTTGAACCGGATGAGGAGCAGGATACTGAACCTGAAAAGACGGATGAGGTTGAGGATGATGCCGGAGACGGTGACCACGTCGAGGACGATGACAATAACCATTCGATAACCTACGACAGGCGTAAACGAGCGGTCCATAAGAAGAATCAACCGGTTGCAACGAACGACTTGTCAACTGATGGGCTTCTCGTCACAAATGACCTCACGGCGAGCACTGAATCGTATTTTGGCTCTCTTCCGGAAGGATTTGATGCTCGGTCAGAAGATTTTGCTTCTATCCCGGAAGGCATTGATGCTCGGTCAGAAGATTTTGCTTCTATCCCGGAAGGCATTGATGCTCAGTCGGAAGATTCTCTCGCGGAAGGCGTTGATGCTCAGTCGGAAGATTCTCTCGCGGAAGACATCGATTCTGTCCCGGATGATTTTCCTCTGACGGCCCAATCCGTTGATCCAGATGATGCTTTATAACAGGGGCACGGCCTACTCTCCTGCGGCTAAAATTGCTCTTCTTGGTGCAAGAAGGGCTTTTTGGTTACATAGATGCAAGAAACTGATGTTTTTATCAAAAACGCATCTTTGGTAATATGAAGAAGAGGAGCGTGATAGCTATGGACAAAGCCTTTTATTACACGGTGGATCACAATCAACTGGAAGAATACAAAAAAATTCTCGATCTGATGAAAATCCCGTATTTCGTCGAGGTACCGGTTGCTCTTTTGCGAAATGGTGCAGATCAGTACGCAATCGTTTTTCCCCATATGTCTGGAAGGCTCTATGAGATGGTGCGAAAGCTTTTTCGCGGGGATGGAACGGCTTATCCGCAGTAATCCACCCCCTATTGCGAAACGACAGAAAAGCCCTTCAGCAATTCTTACGCCAAAGGGCACTGGTTTTGACACTACTTGTTGTCAACGTTAATAAAAGGAGTGGCTCCCCCTGTAACATTTGGCAATTTCCCGTCCCAGCGGCGAATCGCTTCCAGTTGGGCTTCGATTTGCCTCAATTGAATCAACTCAGGTGTAACTTCCTGTTTTTGCAGGCGGAGCGCTTCGGCCTGTGCCTGAGCCTTCGTAATTTCCTGCTCCTTCTCGATTTTGATCCGTTCCAAATCAAGCTTTGACTTGAGCGCTTGCTGCTCGGCGACTTGCTTTGCTTCAATCGCACGGTCAAATTCTTCACTGAATTTAAACTCGCGGATGTTGATTTCGTCCAGGACGATGTAATAAGAAGCAAGCTTCTCCTTCAGCACTTCTTTTACTTTTGCACTTACTTCAGAGCGCTTGGAGATCAATTCTTCTGCCGTATATTGTGCTGTTACCGCTTTCAACGCTTCGGCGATTGCAGGATCGACTATCCTGGCAGCGTAATCCATCCCCACCTCCTGATAAAGCCTGTTGACATTATTGCCATCCAGATGATGGTTGACAGCGATGGTTGTTGCCACGGTCTGCAAATCCCGGGAGGCCGAAGTTTGACTGGTCTCTGATTTTTGGACCCGTACCTCCATCGGAATGACCGTTTGAATAAAGGGAATACGGAAATGAAGACCCTCGTCAAAAACTTGCGGTTGAACGGCTCCCAACTGCAATACAACGCCACGATGCCCCGCCTGGATTATCGTTACCGATTGAAAAATGAGGAAACCGATGATGAGAGCGACAATGATGGTCACAATCGTCTTAGGGGCGCCCAATTTGGGATTGAGCTGTGTCACTTTCTGATTTTCCATTCGCATCTCCTTTATGACTGGCTTTATCTATGTAATACGACAACAGATTTCATAAGTTTCAAAAATTTCACCCTACTCACTATTCGTCGAATGTTTGGTTTGCGGCTCTCGATACAATAGCTCGGCGGTTTTCCTGATCACGGGCAAACAAATAGCCGCCAGTTCTCGCTGAGAAACCTGACGGCAAAAGAGAGATAGACGTGAATAAAAGAGGTACCCTTTTTGACAGCCATATGCTTGTCCAAGGTTGCGTTTGCAAAAGAAATCAGGAAGATATAACTACAGTGAAAAAAATTTGCATAGAGCATTTCTTCTATCAAGCGGAACATCATTGTGACTTTCGACTCTGACATGGGTTTTCAAACGAAATCGCCAAGACTGCTTTTTACTTTTTGTACCAAAACACCCTCAAATAAGCTGGAGGAATAAGTAGCGCTTTCACGCAATAACAGCTCTGAGTCCTGTGGTTCGACAATTCGGCTGCCTGATCGCCATGACAGGTACTGTCAGGATCACACGACTTGGTGAATATACCGTGTACCTCGTTGATCATCCTACAGGTATGGAAAAAATAACACCGCTCATCCCCCCGGAAATCAAACAACGAATTGAAGAGGAAATCAACGGTCTCACTTTTACGAAAAACTTTCGCTCTGCAACAGCGGAAGAGTGGTATGTATTTCTGCCTGGCTTTAAAGACCCGTTGACGGAAGGTGCCGCAGGCAAAGTGATCATCCACTACGATCTGTACGGTAACAGGGATGTCTTTATAAACACAACCATCATTTACGATGATCCGTCACTCCATCAGCCGGAGCTCCATCCTCTGGTCTACCAAATATCCGAAGAATTGGTCAATCGTCTGGTTGGCTACGCCGACACATTGCTTTCCGTTCACGCAGGGGCCAATTCCTATCAGGCAGAATATATAGAGCGCACATGAATCATCGCACATTACTCGCCGCCGCCCCCTGCTTTCTCCGTCTGTGTCTAGAGATTCTGCCTTTGAAGCATTGCGTATGAATGGCCGCTCTTTGGCCATATGACGAACTTGCAGTTCAAGACGAGTAGTCCGCTCCGCTTCTTCCTCGCGATGCATCCAATCAACCAGCCGTTTCCCCCATATGATGATAAAAAACACGCAAACGTGGTGAATCCGTATGGGAATGTACAGGGACAGGAAATCAAGAAAGTTTCCTTGTTTTTACGGAAACTGGTGCGGTCCCGGATGCAGTGGCCCTGAACCGCCGATTGATGACGTGGATGCCTATGCCAAAAGCTTGACCGCAGCCCTGCATCTGCCCTCCCCTTTTCGTCCCCTCAAAGCATGGGGGTTTTTCATTGATAATTCTTCCTTGATGGACGAATAACACTGCCGCCAGAAAGAAATAATATTCCCAATGATATTTTGAATGGAGTGGATGGCATTGTATCGCTTTATAGTCAAGCTGGTAATAAATGGTATCATCTTGGTCCCTTTTATTTACTGGTTTACGGAAGCAACCATATGGGCCAGCATTGTCACATCGGTAGGTTTATCGATCATCGCCTACCTGATCGGCGACCAGCTTATCTTGCGCGCTTCGAATAACCTGATCGCAACTGTTTCCGATGCAATCCTGGCAGCTGTCTACTTATGGGCTGTTTCCGCCTTCATGAATTGGAACTTCAGTTTTGGTGAAATGCTTTTTACGGTAGTAGTGCTTGGTGTTGCCGAGTTTTTTTACCACCGCTTTCTGGGAAGAGTCGACGAGCAGGAAAGACAAGGTACGTAAGCTTCGCTTCAGACACAGTATTATTTCGGCAGTGAATCAACAGCCATTTGGCCAAAAGATCCGGGTGAACAAACGAACCCCTGATCTTTTGGCTTTTTTGTTCCCCTCCATAAAGTTCTGTGTATGATGTGCGGCAAATGACTCGCTCTCCCAGCTTCTTCCGGTTACAATGACAACAGGAGGTGTCGTATAGAATGAAACAGACAACGGAGGTAGTAGCGGTCAGCATTTGATGAATTAAAGGGGGCCGGGTTTACTGTCTCTGCCGGGCAGTTGGGAGAGAATATCACAACACGCGGCATTAACCTGCTTGGGCTGCCAGTAGGTACCAGGCTCCGGCTGGGCGAAACGGCGCTTGTAGAGATTACCGGATTACGCAATCCTTGTGCTCAGTTGGACCGCTTCCTGCCAGGTCTGATGGCAGCACTTTTGGATCACGACGAGCATGGCAACCTGATCCGCAAGGCGGGAATCATGGGAATCGTGCTGGCGGACGGAGAAGTTAAGCCTGGCGATCCAATCTGCGTAGAGCTCCCGCCGGAACCGTACCGACCGCTTGATCGCGTCTGAAAAGTCAGGCACCTACACTACAATGAGAAATAGAATGGGAGAGAAATGAAAATGAATCCACTGCTGCTTGATTTCCCGAGTGAATTTTGCACGGATCGGCTGTTAATCCGAATGCCAAAACCAGGAGACGGCAAAGCTGTTTTCCAAGCGATCACCGCTTCTCTCGAAGAGCTAAAGCCTGTGATGCCTTTCGCCCATCATGAACAGACAGAACAGGATGTAGAAATCAGCATCCGTAAATCTCATTTGGATTTTTTGAAACGGGAGGACTTGCGACTTCTGGTATTTCATAAAGAGTCCGGCGATTTTATCGCCTCATCTGGACTCCATCGCATCAATTGGGCCATCCCCAAGTTTGAGATCGGCTACTGGATCGACACCCGCTTTAGCGGAAACGGATACATGACAGAAGCTGTCCAAGGAATTACCGCCTTTGCCTTTGAGGAATTAAAAGCACGGCGTGTGGAAATTCGGTGTGATCCCCAGAACGTGAAAAGTCGTGCCATTCCGGAAAGATTAGGATTTGTACTGGAAGGGATTTTACGCAACGACTTGCTATCTGTAGACGGAAAGGAATTGAGGGATACCTGTGTGTTTGCCAAAGTAAAATGATGAAAAAGTTCAGTTCCTGGCATCAGGCTTATGACAGCCTGTTGTTTTTTTGTATATAAAAAGAGCAGTAATGACATCAAGTGGACGTCAAGCAAAGGTACCAAAAAAAGTTGGTACTTTTTTCATTCATGTTCTCTTCGGTTTAATGTTTATAGAAAGCATCCCGAATCGGAGTGAACAGATATGCGTCAATCAAGACTATTCGTTTATTACTATATCGTTCTTTCGGCTGTCTTTTGGTTCGGAAGGTTGTATATCATCGAGGCCTATCATATGAAACAGGGTCCTGTTCCGCAAGAAGCTTTTCACACATTAATCGAATGGGTCAGCCTGTTCGCCTTTTTGTATATCGTCCCGCTGTTGGTAGCTGGATTTGTTGGACTGATCCGCTTTGCGAAAAGTAAAGAGCTTCCCCTGTTTCTCGGCGTACTTCTGAGCCTCTTATATATTCCGCTTGCGATTGGAGCCGGTTTTGTTTTGAATTTCATTTTTATCTTGCTGTTTTATGGATTTGCACCTTGATCGTCGAATTTGATTGGGTAATGACTTATGTGGTAATATTTGCTAAACTAAAAGTAACCTGATTAAGGGGTGATGCCAGTGCTGTATGTTTTCGGCGGATTACTTGTTTTGGTTGGTTTAGCATGGTGTCTAAGCGGATCAATTAGTATGAAAAAGCGGGATGAATACGCTCAAAAGCACTCGATGGACGATTCAATCGCTCACCAGACACTAAGTCAGATGCACAACAATCATCACCATTTCTAATGTCTGCGCGCTCTCTCGGGCGCGTTTTTTGTATGCATCTCTCTGATATGTATGCGGGATAGAAATGGGCCCCCTTTCCATGACACTCAAGTGTCCCTGTATAACGTCCAAACTTCCTGAAGAGACTAGCTTTTTGAGGGGGTGACTTGGATGGCAGACCGCGTTGAAAAAGGCAAACAGGAAGCAAACCAAACTGAAACAAACACCGTAACCTCTACCCTGGATGAAAGTGAAATCGTCAGACGTCATCAATACCAGATGTTCCCGACACCAGACGAAGATGAAGCAACGCCAGCAGCTAGGGGAATAACAAAAGTAGATCTCTAACTCTGCAACATGATTCGCGCCTTCACCTAATGCTGTGAAGGTGTTTTTTATGCCGTTCAAAGCAAAGGCCCCTCCTTGGTCACAGCCATAAACTCACCGCCGGAGGGCCTGTTTTTGTTTTTCGCTATTCATGTGTTAACTTAGCAGCACGCTAGGCTACTTCATTTACCTTTTCACCCTGTTTTTCGGGCTCTACAGTTCCTTTGCCTGCGTTTGCAGCCAGACTATGCTCCTTTTTTGTCAGGGAATAGCCATGCATATTGCTACCGTCATGTCCCATCTCCTGCTGCTGACTTTTGTCTTCATTGCCTAGAGACATTTCCTTCACCTCCCCTCGCCTTATTGTCTCCAATTGCAAAAAGCTGACCCCATCTGCATGCCTGTCACTGGTTTATACGCCGTGACGAGTCTGAGCAAGACTTTTGGGAAACAGTAAGAAGACCATAGCTTTCATTTCCAGGCAAATATGTTATGGTAAGAACCAGGAAAGTTGTTCCATATGAAAGAGATGGTTGCCTTCGCTTTCCATTTTTGTTTTTGCATCCACAAGGTATGTACCTTCATCACCATATACGTTATAGGAAGTGGTTCATGATGAAAGCAGTTATCGTCAAAAAGCCAGGCGGTCCCGATCAACTTGAGATTGCCAATTTGCCAATCCCCGAACCAAAGCAAGGAGAATTGCTTGTACGCGTACATGCAGCGGCAGTAAATCGAACCGATATCATTACACGCGAAGGAAAGGCAGGGTATGCCGCAAACCCTGTTTTAGGTGTTGAAATAGCCGGTACAGTTGTAGAAACGAACGGATACAGCTCCCTTTCCGCAGGTGACAGAGTGATGGGATTGGTCAATGGCGGCGGCTATGCCGAGTTTGCCATCATGCCAGCCGATCGGGCAATGAAAATCCCCGAGTCTTTATCGTTTGAAGAAGCGGCATCCATTCCCGAAGTGTTCCTCACTGCCTATCAAACGTTATTTTGGATCGGCAAGCTGCAAAAAAATGAAACCGTCTTAATCCATGCTGGTGCCAGCGGAGTTGGGACAGCCGCCATTCAGTTGGCAAAAAAACTGTGTAACGCAAAAGTAATCGTGACTGCCGGTTCCCAGAGAAAACTGGATTTCTGCCGGGAGTTGGGAGCCGACGTCACGATCAATTACAAAGAGCAGGCATTTGAAGAAGAGGTTCTGAAGTCTACAAACGGGCGCGGTGCCGATTTGATTCTGGACTTTATTGGCGCTGCGTATTGGGAGAAAAACCTGGCGAGTATAAAAAAGGAAGGGCGCTGGGTCCTCATCGGCATTTTAGGCGGAAGTGAAGTGGAAAGCGTACATTTGTTTTCCTTGATGGCGAAATGCGTCCAATTGACAGGGACATTGCTGACGCCAAGAAGCGACGAATACAAAGCTCTTTTAACGAAAGAATTCATGGAAAATGTTGGGGCATATCTGGAAAGAAAAGAAGTACATCCTGTCATCGACACCGTATTTCCGATTGAAATGGTAGATAAAGCTCATGTGTATATGGAAGAGAACCGCAATATCGGGAAGATCATCCTTCAATTCATGGAGTAGTTTTTGAAATGCATAACCGTATTGCAAATGCTTCAACAGAAAAAACCTCACCTGTTTGGGTGAGGTTTCTTTGGTAAGGGTGCCCTGTTCACTATTTCGGTTCAATGCCTTCGGCTATTCGTACGTTTCATCTGTCACAACCTTTATCCCGAGAATGAAAGCTGGCTTATCCGGTTTTCCATGAATCACGTCCGCGTAATAGAAATCCCTCAAAATAAAGCGTGTATAATTCGATTCTTCCGCAATTTTCTTAAGGAAATCGTCTTTCACGATCCCTATCAGTTCCAACGCTTTCATCTCGTCGCCCGAATCATGCAATGGTTCCGCAAATTCTACGTTTATATGGGCAATATTGCCGTCAATGTACATAACAGATACCGTTCCTACGGCATGTTCATAATAATGCCTGATAAACGGGGTCTTTGCTCCCGAACCATATAACGTCCATTCACCTTGCTCTGTTTTGAGCGGTTTTCCGAGCAGTTCCTCTACTCCGCCCGCTTGATCAGGAAGCCCTCGGGTTGATTGTACCAATTTGTTTATGTCCAAGAGAGCAGCGGGCATATCTTCCTCCGTTGGAGCCAGTACAGCCTTTTGTTCTGAGTAAGATGCATCCAACGGCTGGATTTCCTGCTCCTTATCAGTGCTGCAGCCCGTTAAAACAATGATCATTAGCAAAACGTAGGCAATCAGCTTCATGACACCCCTCCCACCATCCAGATTATACCAAATCCTTCAGGGCAATTATACTGGATGCAGTTTAAGCTGGTTCTCCGCCGTCTTTTCGTGAAAGAGCCGAAGCTGCGCCGTTACAACCTTTTTTATTAGGAGCGGAACCGCTCAAAGCTGTAATCGGTTCATTGATCGTTGCAATCATTGTCCGCAATCGGATCGCATCTCTCGACTTCTCCCCTTCTCCTTCTGTATGAGCGCTTGGCTCGGGCCTTTGACGGGCATCGATATCGCGGCATTATCGGACTTTTGTGAATGCTAATCTAATAATTGACCACCTAGTGGTACATCGCTCATAAAAAAGTTGACCACCTGAGCACCTCTTTCCTGTATCTTGTAGTTGTCTAGACAACAAGATATAGGAGGAAAGGAAATGCTTCAGATGGCTAATTATGAGTTTATCAGGAAACAACACTTTCTGCTAGGGAAGTCGATTCGTCAAATTTCTCGCGAAACTGGCTACTCGCGTCAAGTGATACGAAAAGCCTTGACATCAACGGAAATCCCTGTATACCAGCTTTCAAAACCGAAGCCGAAGCCAGTCATTGATTTTGTCAAGCCCATCATCTTGGAATGGCTGCGTCAAGATGAACAGGCTCCCCCGAAGCAGCGTCATACTGCCAAACGTATTTACCAGAGACTCGTTGACGAACATGGATTCACCGGCGGTGAATCTACTGTACGACGCTACGTCAGAGAGTTGCGGGTTTCTCCTCCTAAAGCATTTGTCCCTCTTGATTTCCCGCCAGGGCGATTTGCCCAATTTGACTGGGGTGAGGTTACGGTTCATTTACAAGGGAAACAAGTGAAGGTTCAAGTCTTTTGTATGCGTTGCACATACAGCAGAAAGATTTTCATCAAGACATTTGCTCATCAGAAGCAAGAGGCTCTTCTCCAAGGTCATGTAGATGCTTTTGAATTTTTCGGTGCTGTTCCCCAAGTCATCACATACGACAACCTGACAACAGCCGTTAAGAAGGTATTGGAAGGCAAAAATCGCGAGGAACAAGAGCGATTTATTCAGCTACGTGCCCACTACCTGTTTGAAAGCTATTTCTGTGATCCGGGAAAAGGGCATCAAAAAGGCCAAGTGGAAAACCTCGTACAGTTTGCCCAGAGGCAATTTTTTGCACCTGTTCCTAGTGTTTCTTCTCTGGAGGAGCTAAATCAAATCCTCCTCGAAAAATGTATCTCTTACGAGAATACAACCGTTCCCCGGTCTTCCCTAACGGTTGGAGAAGCATTTGTTCAAGAGTTGCCCATCATGCTTCCATTGCCTCCACGGCCATTGGATTGTTTCCGTGTTGTACCCGTGAAAAGCAATACGCTATCCATGATCCACATTGAAAAAAATGCCTATTCCGTCCCGGTTTCCTATGCATCGACCCAACTTATTTGCCGAGTATTTGCTGAAAAAATTGAGGTGTATCACGGAAAAAGCCTGATTGCGACGCATGAGCGGTGCTTGGAAAAAGGAAAGGAGATTTTGCAATACGATCATTATCTGGATTTACTTCTTATTCGCCCAGGAGCAGTTCTTTATGCTAGACCATTGCATCAGGCAGGATTACCCGCCATTTACCAAAAGTTCTTGGACAAGTGCCGTAACCGACCAGGAGGGATGAAGGAGTTCGTTCGACTCTTGCTTTTGCACCGTGAATTCGATACTTCTCTCGTCGAAGAAGCACTGGGGGAGGCCTGCCAAAAAGGGATGTTCCAGTATGATGCCGTAAGGCAATTATTGTTTCAGCGAACATTGCCGGAACACCGTTTGCCCCAACTCTCGTTGGCGGAGGATAGCTCTGTTCCACGTATTCAGGTAAAGGCCCCAGATCTTAGCCAGTACAATCGTTTGTTACAGAAAAGGAGTGTGGTTCATTGAGTACGAGTTTCCTGCTTGAAACCTACGCGAAACGCCTTCGCTTACCTGCGATTAAACGTGTCTATAAGGAAATCGCCCATGATGCTGCTGAACGGCAAATTCCCTACGAGGAGTTCCTCTTAGCCCTACTAGAGCAAGAAGTTCAGCAAAGGGATGCTAACCAAATCGCGAGTCGCATCAAGCACGCCAAATTCCCTTCTATGAAAACGCTCGATCAATTTGAATTCTCGGCGATTCCGTCCCTCAATAAGCCCAAATTGCTTCAACTGGCTCGTTGTGAGTACATCGAAAAGGCAGAGAACATCATGTTTATCGGAAACTCTGGCACTGGCAAAACTCATCTCTCCATTGCACTCGGGAAGGAAGCTTGCCATCATGGCTATTCCGTTCAGTTTTGGACTGCCGCTAAAATATGTAACGAGCTTATGGAAGCTCAGTCCCAAAAGCGAATCCTCCAGCTAGAGAGGCAATGGTTGAAAACAGATTTGATTATTTTGGATGAAGTCGGGTTTGTCCCTCTGAGTCGGACCGGGGCGGAGTTATTATTCCAATTTTGTGCGGCCCGCTATGAGAAAGGAAGCATGATCATTACCAGTAATCTGGAATTTACGGAATGGACACAGATTTTCAAAGATGAGCAAATGACGTCAGCCCTGGTTGATCGGCTTACCCATCGTGCCCATATCTTTGCAATGAATGGAGACAGCTATCGCTTTAAGCAGAGCATTCAAAGATCGTGATCATGAAAAAGTTACCCACCCGACGGGTGGATTGATTTTTGCCATGGTGGTCAATTTTTTGATGAGCACGGTGGTCAACATTTTGATTGACATTCACAGGCGGATGAAAACGAGGAAATTATTACCTTTTACGGTTGAAACCAGATGTAACTTGGGATAAAATTAACATAAAATTACAAATTTGGGGTGTGGAATGATGAAGAAGATCGCTGCGATTGTTTTTTCTGTCATGCTGGTTCTGTCTGTATCGAGTGCTGCGCTTGCTGCCAAGCCAGCGGAAGTTCGTCCATCGTGTGCGATGGTTCCATGGTGTGTGATTATGAATTAAGAACTTACAGGACTCTTATGAGGGGGGCTTCATGTGCCCTTTGGACTGAAGAAAACCCCGACAAAATGTGGGGGTTCTATCTGGGCTGGCACCTTACTTACAGGTGTCCGCTCTTTCTTTTTTTGAAAACCTGTCATCATGTCTACCATTCCATACGGAAAGGAGGGTCTGTCAAGATTTTTGTGTAAACTCAATCAACCGATATATGAACAGGTTTCATCCCCCTAATTGGGACATCTTTTTCGGAGCCAATAGAGTCAAGGGCGTGAGGCGAAGCGAACCCTTGACGCGTTGGTGGAGAGAAAGATAATCCCTTCGGGGATGAAGCCTTTCATTTGCTAACGGATGTACGGCTGTACCCGATCTTCAAAGAAAACGGATAGCTGTAAGAGAATCTGGCCCCAGTTCTGGACTCGTCCCGTCCATTTTCGCAGAACATCCATGGTTACGAGATATAACATCTTCAAAAGGGCATCGTCTGTGGGAAACATGGCTTTTCCCTTTGTCACCTTTCGAAGCTGTCGATGATAACTCTCGATGACGTTAGTTGTATAGATCAGCTTTCGAATCTCGGGAGGATATTTAAAGAAAGTGGCGATCTCGTCCCAGTTATTCCGCCAGGAACGAACCATCAAGGGATATTTACTGCCCCAGGTTTGTTCAAACTGCTCAAGCTCTTCCAACGCGGCTTGCTCCGTTGGAGCTTTATAGATGGGTTTTAGCTCGGACGTGATCTTTTTGAGATCCTTATAGGAAACATATTTGATGGAATTTCGGATTTGATGGATGACACACTTCTGAATCTCCGTTTTCGGATAACATGCTGAAATGGCTTCTGTAAAGCCACGAAGGTTATCGACGCTTGTAATAAGAATATCCTGGACCCCACGATTTTTCAGTTCATTGAGTACATGCAGCCAGAATTTTGCCGATTCATTCTCCCCAATCCAGATCCCAAGCACATCTTTATGACCGTCAAGGTCAATACCAATTACCATATAGGCTGCTTTATTGACGATAGCTCCGTCCTGTTTTACCTTAAAGTGGATGGCGTCAAGGAAAACAACAGCATAAACCGCTTGCAAGGGGCGATTTTGCCACTCTTTGATCATCGGTACAATCTTATTGGTTACATTCGATATGAGCGTTGGTGAGACTTCGATGCCATAGAGCTGCTGCAGATGGTCTTGGATATCGCGTGTGGATACGCCTTTGGCATAGAGGGCAAGAATTTGATCTTCGATCCCTGTCACGTTGGACTGATGTTTCTTTACAATGTTTGGCTCAAAATCACCCTCTCGATCTCGAGGGACTTGGATGTCGACATCCCCGTACTCAGAACGGACGGTTTTCTTGCTATACCCATTGCGGCTGTTGGTTGTCCGCTTGTTTTTCATGTCATGCTTGGCGTATCCAAGAGAAGACTCGATTTCAGCTTCCAGCATTTCTTGGATTGTGTCTGCGAATAGATCCTTTAACGCTGACTGTACGTCGTCCACTGACTTCATGTTTTTCTCTTTGATCCACTGCTTGATCTGCTCTTTTGACATCATAAAAATCTCCCAACCTTTCTACTCCTAATTGTAGTTTAGAGGTTGAGAGTTTACACAAAATATTTTACAGACTCGGAAAGGAGCGTGAAGGAGTGGATTCCGCATGATCGATATCGTATCAATCATTTTGATTACAGTTCTCCTCGTTAGTTGGGGTTTTATCGTAAACTCCCATTCGCTTCGTAAAAAATGGATTTATGTACTGATAACATTCGTCATGTTTTGGGGGATTGTTGAATTGATAGACTACCTTGCCCCTTCATCCCCTCACTATGAATAATCAATTACCCGTGACGCTAGCTTATTTACTTTTTTTTGTAAAAATGGCTATTGCCTCGGGTACTCTCCCTCCGCAAAGATACATTGAATGAAAAACTTCTGGAGTCCCCTATCCCGCTTGTAAGCAACCCTGAATTTTTTATTCAGGCCTCATTAAACGCTATATCCAGATCGTCGTCCCAAGAAAGAAAACCACCATGGCGCATAGCACCAATCATCAACACGCTCAACACGGTAAAAACATCAAAAAAGAAGCTTATTTTCTGTTCCTGAGAGCAGCCTTTGTATATTTGCCGTATGCCTGAAAACAACCATAAGCGCCATTAGGCACGCAAATATATAAAAATACAAGGTATTCCCAAAAACAGGAATAAATGAAATAACCGCAAAAAGCACTGTTGCACATATTGTGCCTAAAGAAACATAACGGGTCAAAGCTACTATTATCACAAAAAAGCCAAGGCATAAAAGGGCCATCACCCAGTCAACCATGAACAGCACAGCCACTGCTGTAAGTGCTCCCTTGCCCCCTTTAAAGCCAAAATATACCGGCCAGTTATGCCCAATAACCGCTCCTGCGCCTGCCGCTAAAAGGCTTACGCATTCTTTAGCCTCTCCCGAATAAAAGTAAACGCCAATGTACAAGCCTATCATACAGGCAATGATCCCTTTTAATATATCTCCCGCAAGAACTAACACCGCAGCAGATTTCCCAAGTACCCTCAGCGTATTGGTAAGTCCGGCGCTTTTGCTTCCATGGCTTCTTATGTCCGTGCCGTATATGTTCCCTACAATTACTGCGGTATTCAGGCTGCCCAAAAGGTAGCCCAAAATTAAGGCTGCCAAAAGCTTTATAATATCAATCATCGCTCTTCTCCCTTGGAGTATTCTCATTTTCTTTTATTTATCCATCTATACAGGGTTCATCCGCCGTCAAACCTGCCTCCTTTACCCATTGGTTATATCAATGAATGACTGCGGCCAAATATTTTGCCAAGCATATTTATGAACCCTTGCCAAGCAAATAGAATATATAGGGATGTTTTCTCTCATATTTGCCATTCTTTGGAGGTGTTCTCTCTCAGAATTCTTACATTCGGTAATTTTCAGATATTTTTGTTTCCTGGCTTCATTATAACATATCTCTTATTTTTTCAGATGTTCTCGCAAGTTTAAAGGGAGGGATTTTGCCGACGAGCGAATCCGATCTGGTTGTAAATTCGAGCCGTTTCCTGGGCTTCCTCTCCCCTTCTCCGTGTCTCTTTACGGTTTAGCTTCGGCAGAAAAGACATCTGTGCGCTCATCTTCCGTACCCCCTCGCGTTTTGCCATGGTATAACGTTGGTAGCGTATATTGGATTGTCAACACCTGACTAGACAGATTTCTTAAGTGCCTTCTCTTTGTACGCTAATGGGCTTAGATATCCTAGTGTGGAATGAATCCTAGCTTCGTTAAACCATTTGACGTATGTTCCTAGCTCTTGCTTTAACTGAGATAGCGATTCAAATTTGCGATTTCTCACGAACTCGGCTTTGATCAGCTTAAAGGTTGCCTCCGCAACTGCATTGTCATAGGGACAGCCTTTCATACTCAATGAACGCTTGATCTTGAACGTGTTGATCACTTCATCAATCGTGAGATTTCTAAACTCACTGCCACGATCTGTGTGAAAAAGCTGGATTTGGCGTAGATCTCCTTTTACGCTTGCCAATGCTTGATAGACTAGTGCGGCATCTTTAAATTTTCCGCAGCTGTAACCGATGATCTCCCGATTAAATAAGTCCACGAGCAAACAAATATAGTGCCATTTATTGGCGACCCGAACGTATGTCAAGTCACTCACAACGGCTTCCAGTGGTGCTTCTTTCGCAAACTCGCGATTCAGTTCGTTCTGGATCGGCGATTCGTTACATGACGACATATGCGGTTTATACTGCGCCACTGTATAGACCGAGACCAAGCCGTTTTTCTTCATCAGACGTCCAATGCGCCGTCTGGAAACCGTCATTCCCTCTTCTTGAAGCTTTGCTTTGATTTTCCTTGCTCCATACACGCGCTGATTCTCTTCAAAAATACGGATAATTGCTTGTTCCACTTCATCATTGACAGATGATTGCTCATTGCTCTCGTAGTAGTAGGTACTCCTATTGACCTGAAGGATCTTGCACATGGCCGATATGGGATACTTATGAGCGTTTTGCTGGATTACCGTTATTTTCGTCCGAAGATCAGCGCTGCTTGCTTTAAAATATCGTTTTCCATCTTCAACCGTTGGATTTCCTTACGCAGCGCTATGAGTTCCTTTTCTTCCTCGGTTCGGTTGTCTTTTTCTTTGAAAGAACCTGTTGTTCTACTCTGTTTGACCCAACGGTCAAACGCAGATGCACTCAGATCATATTCTCTCAAAATATCTGCACGCGGTTTCCCATTCTCGTAAAGTTGAACCATCTGCTGCTTGAACTCGTCTGTAAATGACCGACGCTCACGTTTCTGCATGACATTCTCTCCGTTCCTTGTCGATTTGATTTCAATCTACTAGACCTTAAGAGAATTGTCCAATTCAGTGTAGCCGATCCATATACTTTCGATCTCCAGCATGGGGACTTTTCTTTTTCTGCCTCATACCTCTTCTGCTACCGTTAGTTGCGGAAGGGGGTGAGAACTATGACCAAGCGTCTGTACTTTTTTGTAAGTCTCCATGACGCGCTGCGAATCAGTAATGAACTTTCACAACTCGGTGTAAGTCGTTACCATGTACAGCCACACGATTTGGAAGTCGCTTTTGTTTTTGAACGTGTGTCAGAAGTTACACAGGTCGTCTTGAGGCGTTTGTTTGGTACAGATGGTGTGTCACAACAAGACTAACCCAGCAGCTGGTGTTTCCTCGAATGAGGGGCACCAGCTCCGTATTTCCATCGAAATATTGTGTTAAGCTTCGATATCTCATGAAAAAATGCTGTTTACAGAATCTCCCTAAAATGATACGTTATTGTCAGAACTTTCTGTGAGGAGGTGATCCGATGAAAAAGTTGCTTGCTGTTGTTTTTTCTGTGGTAATGGTTATGTCTGTAACTGCTGGTGCTACAGCTGCTGAAACACAAGGGTGTTATGCACAACGTGTTTGCCAAGAAATTTATTAATTGAACTTGTGTAGATCTTTCCATAACGGGACTGGAGCTTAAGGGTACTTTATGTACCCTTTTCTGTTTATTGGCTTCCTCCTCATCACAATTTCTCTTTTGGTAAATGACAGCTCCTTTTGCTTTGAAAAATCCGAAGCTCACTGCTTGCGGCATCTACTGGTTCCAGAAATGACAGTTACTCTTGTGCGCTGATCTTCCCTTCCCCTCACGGTTAGACCTCCGTGGTATAATTTTTGGCCGAGTTATTACCCAAATCTCCCTCAATTGGGGATTCTATAGAAAGTGGTTGATACGATGGTTTATGCCATCAATGACTGGGCCTTCTCTAATGACACAGAATTCCCTCATCAAGATTGGGACCTTTTTCTTACTGATTTAAGTACCGCTCCTTTACTACTATCACTATCAATGAATCCGAAAGTAGCGAAGGCTAAACGAAAAGTCTTTCTAGCTTGCCTATACCTATTTGTAGGTGATGCAGTTGGAATAGTAAAAGATAAAAACTACCTTGAGGAAGTCCGACTTTTTGTAGAGCAAGCATCATCCAATCGAAATTATTACATCCAACAATGGGTTTCTCGGTCGTTTCAACTTATTCAAAACCCTGAGCTTTTCGATTACAAAAAATGGTGTGATGGGATTGATATCTTTTCTTTCTGGGACGATTACGTTTTCCTTTGTTCCCGATATGTTTTGTAAAATCTAAGCCGTTCCTCCTGTTGCAAATCCTCGGTAAGAAAAAATCGCCCCTACACACCCGGACTTCATACCTTGCTGCTTGTTCGATTTCCTCATCAGTCATTCCGTATTTTTTCAGGAACCGTTCCCACCCGACTGGAATGATTTGAACTCCTTTATGAAGAATGCGGACCATCTTTAAAAAGGATTGCTTTTCCTTTTCCTGTTCCATGCCTTTACCCCTTCTTTACAAATTGAGTGATTTGAAAAATCGAATCGAATTGTAACAAATTACCACTACCTTCGTCCTTATAGTGGAAACAATACCAACACTTGAATCGGAGGTATTTCATTTTGAACAAAAAACTTTTTACATCGGGGAACTTAATAGTTGTTCTTCCTCTCTTATTTGCGCTTTTAATACCTGCAAGATTCTTACTTGACTCATCACCAGCCCAAAGAAATAAATTTGATTGGAACTTACAAGCCGGTTCTGCCAATGGAATTGTAGCCAAAACTCCAATTGATGTAGCGAGCAATTTGTATTACAACGATAGGCCGTTACGGAACGCACTGGTAAAAGTAACCTACTTTGACAATAACCAACACGTGAGTATTGTCATGCAACCTTACGAGGATGGATATGAAGGGACCGTTTTCTTCCAAGAATCAGGAAAATATACCCTTCGATTTTCTGTAGAGAAAGGAACTATTACTGGTTCAGAAGTTTGGGAAATTGATGTAAAAGAATAGGTGAGATGTGTTTTTTTGTGAAGACACCAATCTCATGATCCATTAGCAACGAATAGAGTTATAATTTACTCGACTCTTGTTCAAATAAGGATGATTTTGAATGCGACTCCCTTATTTTATCGGGCTTATTATTTACATACTGGTTTTGTCTCCAGTCCTGGCTGTAATCGCAGCCAAACCTTCACCCTCCGGATTCCTGATTGGTGCTGCGATCGTAAAATCATTCGCATTTTTCTTGTTCATACTAATCACTATCATTTTCTTCTCATACTGTTATCTAATTAAAGCTTACTCAAAAGGCCGCCACTCGTTTCTTGCGGCGATACTTGTATCCATTGTGGCACTTACTTCATTCACTCTTTGGGATCAGTATTTTTGTCATTTCTGTTATCCGGTTTTTCATGTCGGCCCAAATGAAACCCCTGTATCCGAGCGGAAATGAGTTACAAAATCACTGCTTAGTAAAAAGCCTCTTAGCAAACTCTAGGTGATCAAAAAATGGGCCTTACACATGAGTTTTTCTTAGTGCGGAGTGAAAGTTGAGCAGGTAGTTATAAGTGATAATCTTGTTATCTACATATGGGACTCTCTTCGTTGGATCCCTTCCTTTTAATCCCTCAACGAAAGAAAACCACATCGGTTTCAATTACCACGGTATAACGTTCATTCGTCACGAAGGTGCAAGACTTCTCAAAGACATTTGCTTAGGTTGGTCACACCTGTTTTCTCTGGCGCCTTCAACACGCCAACTCACTGGCGACTTTGTTATGGATGAGAACTAAAATCCTAACAACTTTGGCAGCTATTGCGGATCGGGCTTTTCACGAAAACTACATCATCATTTACCACGGCATTTAGCATTTTGAGCAGGTTTGAAAGCTCATATATCATCCACCCGCCATTTTACAATAAACCCAAATAATGATAGAATATTAACAACTTTCAGTAAGGAGGTGATCCCATGAATAAGTTCCTTGCTGCTTCTTTGTCTCTTGCATTTGCTCTTGCTTTGCTCGCAGTTCCTTTGCATAATGCTCAAGCCGCAAGTATTACATGCATACCAAAACCAAATGAATGGTGGTGCGTCTAGATGCTAATCCGTGAGCGCCATCTCTCCGACCTGTCCTGACAAAAGTTTCTGTAATTGGAGGCGGTCGGAGTTGCCGATCACGCAAACTCTGAATTCTAATCCGGGTCCTCACACCGCCTCCCAAAGAGTAGCAATGGTTTCTGCATATGGTTCATCGTTTAGCTACTTTTCCTCGATATAATCTTTACATAATTGAGCTGCTTTTTAACATAATCATGATTATGTTAATTCAATGGCTGCTATCGTACAGATCACGTTCACCTCACCCTGTCACCCGCACGCTTGTAAATCCTGGTTGTCTGGATTGCAATGATAGGAAAAACTAGGTTCCCTCACCAGGAATGTCCGAAGAAATTTCGTCCAACAATCCGTCAGCGCTCCTTCTTTGGCTTCATTTTCACTTCCCCTGCAACCCTCAGACAAAAAGAAAAAACCTTGATTTTTCAAGGTTTCAACACTCTGATTCGATGTAGCGGGTGATGGTGCTCGAACCCTCGCCGCTAGCCTGAAAAGAAGGAAAAACAGTATCCCTGCAAACCCGTACTTATCTAAAAACCCTTGTAAATCAAGGGAGATGCAATCAACAATAAAGGAAGGTCATTTCTATTTCTGTTAGATTTGCCCGATAAGGAATCAATAGTAGGTACTCCCTCACTGTTATTGATCTGAAAGGAAACCTGTTTGGCCGCCCTTACAAATTTTTAAATCCATGAAAAGGTCCGAAATACCAGGCTTGCCTCTTCCTTTTACGATATGCTTGCCAAAAGCTCCTCCAGGCGATCCATGGTCTGTTCGGCACCTGGGACGGCATATACTTTCACCTTTTCGAATATAGCGGCAGTTTCTTCGAAAACGGTGCTGTACGTAAGTCTGGTCTTACCATCCAGATCCTCAAAAATGGCTGTGGCCAGAAAATGAGGAAAAACATCGTGTTTGATGACGATTCGCTCGGGTTTAACGACCTCGACAAAAACATTGGTGTTGGGATAGTCAACGCCATCTGGACCGTGCATGATAAATTGCCATGTACCGCCCGGTTTCATCTCAAACTTCTGAAGAGTCAACGTAAAGCCTTGAGGTCCCCACCACTTTGACAGGTACTCCTCTTTCGTCCAGGCATCAAACACAAGATCGCGTGGAGCATCCAATACGCGAGTGATCACAATCTCGCGTTCGCCTACTTGCGCTCCGCTTTCGTTGTTTTGGTTCATGTCAATCCCTCCAAAATGAAATTGACTTCGACTTGCTAAACCTATAGCACAAAGCAGCTTCCCTTGCATTCCTTTCCATATGACACGGGGAAACCGTCATCATTGTTCAGCTCCTTTTTCAATCATAGCAAATACATACTGAACCGGTTTCTTTCAGATTGCTCTCTTGAATCATCCCAATCATTGTTTCCTACTCATACATTTAAACGGGGAGCATTACTCTCATGATATGATGAGGATAAAAAGCCTATAAAAAAACCCGCCGCAGCGGGTTTCATGTATGAGTGCTGACAAGCATTGATATGGACAGAAACGTATTTTCGTCCATATCAACTGACAGGGCCCCTCTCTTAAACGCTATTTGACCTTAACCAAAAATTGCCATTTCCCGATTATTCATATCCAACACTTCAATCTTCACAGTTCCCCCGAGATGACGGGACACCAAATCAGCCAATTCTTTCAGCGCCATGTGAAACTCATCGCTTCTGGTTTCATCTACTAATTCAATACAGAGGAATGCGTTTTTCGTCTTTTCTGTTAGCATCGTTCTCTGAGCTTCACGCCAATTCCAGCATCTGCATATGGCGCCCGCATCATCTTTATAAACAATTTCACCTTCATAAGGCGGAGCATTTTCATCACTTCCCAATGGAATAAACGGTTCGTTGCCAATTGCTTGTGTGAGCCGAATATCGCCTGCAAAAGTGTCGATATCTTCTCCGCCACACGGAAGTCCATAACGCAATGAAATGGAATTATAGATGTCGACAAGCGGGTTTATGGTTCCGATATGATTGCCGTTTTTCACTCTTTTTAATAAAGCTTCGATGGAGCACCTTGCCCCTTTCTTTGTCTTGAATTTCTGAAAGGCTTCCCGCCAAACGGATATGACTGGATTGCTGCTGAATTCCTCCAGACTCAAGAATGTGTGTGCTTCTTTCTCAGCCTCCTGCAGCAGTTTCTCGTAGATTTCAACATCCCTTATGGAATTATCGATCCCTTGGCAAATAACGGTTCCAATTTTTGCGTGAGGAAATAGCGACCAAAAATCATCTTCAATGATAAATCTTGGCATCGAATATCTCTCCATTTCTTTTTGCTATATTGTTTGTGTAAAATCACGATTTGTTGTGTCACAACCCGACATGTCATCATCACACGCTTATGTTTTGGACGGGCTCGCAAAGGCGGAGAATACCCCTAGAGCAATATAAAAATAACCAGTCATCCGATTCATTAACTTTGTACTCGCTTTCCTACCCACAATCCGCTTTCTTATACTTGCTGCAAGAACAGCATACAGACCATCACTGATAAAAGCTAGGATAAGAAATATCGTTCCTAAAAGCAAAAATTGTGTTGTGACTGATCCAGCCGAAGGTGAAATGAATTGCGGAAAGAAGGATAAAAAAAAGAGTGCTGTCTTCGGATTCATTACTTCTACGAGTGCCGATTCGTAAAAAATCTTACGTAACCTTTTGCGAGGGGCTGTTGGAATTTCGGAAGTTGTTCCAGCGGATGCAGAAAATAAAGTTTTGCACCCCAGATAGATAAGATAAGCAGCGCCCAAGTATTTTACGATAGCAAAGGCTGTTGCCGATGTCATCAGGATCGCAGAAACTCCGATTGCTCCTGCCAGAACGTGAACAGAACCACCGAGTGATACACCAAGAACGGACACGAGCCCCGCTCTCTTGCCTTGATCGATACTTCTTGCCATAATGTAGAACACAGCAGGTCCAGGTATGATTAACAATGCAGCGGCAGCCATTACAAATAGCCAAATCGTTGAAAACTCCATAGGATGCAACTCCTTGTTGTATTTTTGCCCAAGCTGTAACCAGCTCCTCCTTGATTGGTGAAAGCAAAGTCAGACTTTATTTGTAAGGTTCGCTTTCATCAAGGAAGCAATTTGCTGCTCGTTTGAAAATGGAATCCGTTCCAACTGATTTATAACGAGCTCCTGTCTGTGCAAGGAATGGTTTTGACTTAGCTTTGCCTTTCCTTCCACCCGATCGATTTTGATTTTGAATCCTTGAACGCCTTTGTTCATACCAGAAAGAAACTCAGTATCTACATCCTGCAGTCTGTAAGGGCTGTCAGGAGCTTCATACTTCGCTACCATATCATTCATGGAACTCATTAATTCCTCTTCATCCTCGATTAGCTCAACTTCTCCGTAAACATGGACAGTCACATAATTCCACGTGGGCACTGCTTTATTGGTCTCGTACCAAGATGGAGAGATATAGCAATGAGGACCATGGAAAACGGTTAAGACCGTCTGATTTCGAATATCGTGCCACTGCCGGTTCGGACGGGCAAAATGACCGTACAAATGGGTTTTCTCCTTGTTCAAGATCAGAGGCAAATGTGTTGCAAAGGGCATTCCTTTATGAATGGAAAACAATGTTGCAAAACTGTTCTCCTGTATGACCTTGTAGGCAGCTTCTTCTTTCATTGTAAAATGCTCCGGGATATACATTTGCAATTCTCCTAATCCTCTTTTTGACATACAACGGATTTCCATTATCCAGTATGATATAACTCAAGCTGACATGTAAAAAAGGTACAGTATTGAAAAATCGCGCATGTCAGTGAGTGGAAAAGTGATAAAAGTGCTGACTGGCCCCTGGGGCTGCACGATAACAATCTGTCATAACCGGGCCGATTATTCAAATAACCCTTTCCGTTTCTCGCGCATCCACTGAGCAACCTGAATTTCCTCTTGATCCTCTGATTTTTCAAGCTCTGCAACAATCGATTTATAATCGGTATCGCTTCGATTCTGGCTCATTTTGGCCGCAGCTTCAATGGAGGTGATCTCAATTTCAAAACCGACGATCCCTTTCATTTCTCTCTCAAGCAGCTCAGGATCAAACGTCTCCCAGAGCCGACCATTTTCTCGGTGAGATTCATAGCGTTTCAGCATAGAGTCCAAAGCCGATTTCAGCTCATCCTTCTCAAGCACACGCGATGTTCCATACGCATGTACAGCGAGATAGTCCCATGTAGGAACCTCTTCTCTCTCATACCAGCTTGACGAAATGTAAGCGTGCGGTCCTTGGAAAATAAGCAACACATCACGGTTATGATCCAATGTTTTCTTCTGGATGTTTCCGTAAGCAATGTGCCCGGTCGCATAAATTTTCCCTTCCTCTTCACGAATTTCCAAAGGGATGTGTGTAGCCAACGGGCGCTGTTCATCAACCGTAATCAATAAGGCAAACGGGTAGGACTTCATCATTTGAACGGCCTCATCATGATTCATCCGATATTGCTTAGGAATATACACATTCATCATCCTTTCAGCTCGCAATAGAATGACTCGGAAAATTGGCAGTAAAAATCGTGACAAAGATATCGTATGATGCGAGCTGACATAAAAAAAGATACAATAACAAACAAATATACATGTCAGAGGGATGAAAATGAAAAACGCCATTTTTTCCTTTCAAGATAACTCTCCGAAATACAAACAAATCTACGAGAAATTTAAATCATTCATTGAACAAGGCGACCTGAAGGCGAATGAGCCATTGCCCTCCATTCGCCAGCTTGCGGATTCCCTACATGTGAGCCGCAATACAACATTAATGGCATATGAACAGCTTGTTGCTGAAGGGTATATTCGTGGAGAGGGCCGTAAAGGTTATTTTGTAAATGAGTTGGAGCCCCTTTTATTTCAGGAAGCTCGCAGTTCTTCCAATCATAAGCAAACCGAACCGGCCCCACCCGTTCGCGTAGATTTCCGGGCAGGCGTCGTCGATCAAGCGCACTTCCCTTTAAAAACGTGGAGAAGGATCTCGAACCAAGTATTAACGGAAAAGGACAGCTTTCGATACGGGGAACCTTTTGGCGAAATGTGCCTGCGTGAACAAATCGCAGCCTATATACTCCAGTCTCGTGGGGTGAGAACAGATCCAGATGCAATCATTATCGGAAGCAGTACCGGGCAAATGCTCGTGTATCTCGGTCTAGTCCTGAAACGTGATTTTTCCAGCATCATTGTGGAGGATCCTGGCTATGATGGCGCCAGAGAAGCTTTTCGAGCAAACGGTTTTACGCTTGAAACACTGCCCGTTTACGAGACAGGTGCTGATTTTTCACACCTGGAATATTTGACATCACGGTTAATTTATGTGGCGCCGTCCCATCACAGTCCATACGGGGTAAGCATGCCCATTCAGCAAAGGCACGCCCTCATCCATTGGGCAAACAAGAAGCAAGGCTATATCATCGAAGACGATTACGACAGTGAATTTCGCTATACCCAGCAACCATTCCCCGCTCTCGCTTCCATCGACTCAACGAGAGTGATTTATCTTGGAAATTTCTCAAAGTGCTTTCTTCCCGGAATTCGCTTAACTTACATGGTGTTGCCAGAGCCACTTTTACACGGTTACAAAAAGCAATTCAAACATTTCGAGAGCACTACTTCCCTACTTAGCCAATTTGCTATGGCAAAATTTATGGAAGAAGGGGAATGGACTCGCCATATTAAACGCATGCGTCTTGTTTACAAACGAAAAATGCAGCAGTTGGTTTTTGAGTTAAGGAATCATTTCGAGCAAAATCTATCGATTATTGGCGAGCAGTCTGGCTTGTACGTATTAGTCAAAGTACACTTGGAGCGTTCAGAGGAATGGCTCATTCATCAAGCATCCATGCAGGGGGTTAAAGTTTATCCTACTTCACTCTACTTCATTAAAAACAAAACCGATAAACCGATGATTAAACTTGGTTTCAGCAATTTGTCCTGTGAAGAAATCCAGCTTGGTGTGGAGCTCTTAAAAAAGGCTTGGTTATAAAATACATTACACATTTGCCACTTAAGAACGCCTTCCTACCGGTAGATCGGCTTAAAAAACTGCGTGGGATCAGATTGAATTTTTATTTTTGTTGAACATAATCTACTTTTGCACAAAAAGTTCTCATCAGTGAACGAACGGGTTCGATAGTTGAATAGTAGAGATAAGACGAGCGGCATTCTATCACCCCCACCTGCTATGAAGAGACAATTAAAGCTTGATTTCTCAAGGTTTTTATACTCTGATTTATGGGTCGGTTGATAAATTTTGTGACCTGATAAAGCTATTTTGTTGTAGAATAAGATACATCACTGAAAGGAGATGAAAGCCGATGTTGTATTCACCACTTTTTGAGAATGATGTACCTGTAATTATTCTCCCTTAACGGAAGAATAATTACGTCTCCGTTAAGGACATAAATAGTGTCTATAAAACGGAGGTCAACAATATGAAAAATACCATACTTGGTTCTTTATATTTATCACTCGCTGCTAGTATTTGGGGCGGAATGTATGTTGTCGTTAAAGTTGTGGTCGATATTGTACCACCACTTGAATTAGTATGGCTTCGCTATGTAATTGCTCTTTTAGCACTACTCATTATCGGAGCCCTGACAAAACAATCATGGCGTGTCGCAAAACGTGACTGGCCATTAATCATTTTGATTGGTTTCATTGGAAATACGATTTCTATCGTTACGCAAGAGGTCGGAACGATGCTCTCCTCTGCGCAAATGGGAGCCATTATTACATCAACGACACCTGCATTTATGGTCCTGTTTGCAAGAATGATCCTCAAAGAAAAAATTACTGCAAAAAAAGCCATTTCTATTGTTTTGGCAACCACTGGTGTCTGTGTAATTGTCGGAACTGCTCAAATCGATACCTCAAATCAGTTGGGTGGCGTATCTCTGATTATCGCAGCACTAACGTGGTCACTTATGTCTGTCCTTGTAAAGCGCGTACCAGGGCAATATTCGCAAATTGTCGTAACAAGCTACAGTATCCTTGTAGCCATTGCCCTTCTAACGCCTTTTACACTTGGGAGATTGACTAAGCTTGATTTTCAAGCGATTATGCAGCCTTCTATTTGGGGTGGCTTGCTATATTTGGGGGTCATTTCTACAGCGTGTGGCTTTTTGTTGTGGAATCGAGGCTTGCAAAAGCTTAATGCTTCCAGTGGCGGATTATTTTTCTTTTTACAGCCGATAGTGGGTACTTTTTTAGGTTGGGTATTACTTGGCGAACAGATTGGTTTGTCTTTTTGGATGGGCACAGTATTTATTTTTATTGGGCTGCTACTAGTCATTCGCGACGATAAACCTCAGAAAGAAACCAAAACTGTGTTCATGGAATAGCAGTACAGACAGAAATAGCGGCATTCTAGGACTTTCTTTTCTCGTCCTGGATTGCCGCTGTTGTTCTTTGATCCGAGTTAGGTTTAAAACGAATGAAACTACTATTGACGGTAAAACTAGCTGAAAAAATAATTCAAATCGTACAGTCCATGTTTCCGAGCATCAATTAATCTAGCTAGAGTAATCCATATAGCTGACTTTTTTACTTTATAGACAAAATGATTCATACTATAAATATAAAAATCCCGTCTCACTTTTCACAAGGGGAAGACTGTTTATGGCAGACTAAAAATGTAGGTTATGGCAGTTAATTTATGCAGACCCGTAGGGGCTGCATAAATTAAAAAACCACTTGCCAACATCCCCTTATCAAAATACACTCCTGTTGGGCATTACAGACGACGGGAGGTATAAAGTTAGGAGATGTTAGCAGTGGCAGAAATTAATTATATCAGGCATGAGGCAAACAAAAAAGGGCGAGCTTATAGCAAGATTGCCAAACAAATGAATCGTGATTCAAGGACGGTTCAGAAGTATGCAGAAATGGATGATTTCAATCTACAAGAAAAGCCCAAGCAAATTCGAAAAGCTAGAGTCATGGAGCCCGTTAAACCTATTCTTGATCAATGGATCAAAGAGGACTTGAACAAGAAAAAGAAGTTCCGAAGAACAGCACAACGCTTGTTCACGCAATTAGTGGAGGAATACCAATTTACAGGATCATCTCGCTCTGTCAGACAATATGTTTCCCAACGTAAGCACCAGTTAGCGGAGACAAGTGATGCTGCGGCATTGCCATTGGAAACGAGACCTGGATCAGCTCAAGTTGATTTTGGAGAAGCACCATTCAAATATCAGGGAGAAAGTGTTACCTTGCCATTCCTCGTTCTCTCGTTTCCTTATAGCAACACGTTCTACTTTCAAGTTTTCCAGTCTCAGAATCGAGAATGCTTTCTGGAGGGATTAAAGCGTATCTTTCACTATATAGGTGGAGTTCCAAAGGTCATTCGATTTGATAATTTATCACCAGCGGTGAAAAAGATCATGCCAAATGGTCAGCGTGAACTGACGGAGGAATTTCAAAACTTCGTTTTTCATTATGACTTTGAATACGAGTTTTGCAATCCCGGTAGTGGCAATGAAAAAGGGCACGTAGAGGCGATGGTCAAGTACGTTCGCAACAACTTCCTGCTTCCTGAGTTGCAGATACACAATCTTGATCAGCTAAACGAAACCCTTTGGAAAAAAGCCGAGAAAGATCGGGAGAGACCTCATTATGTGAAAGAAACCATGCTTTCCGAACTATATTTGGCAGACAAGGAACACCTTCTTCAATTACCTGCCAAAGAGTTTGATTGTATCCGATATGAACGAGTAAAAGCGGATAAATACGGATATATCCGAGTCGAAAATAAACTCTACTCAACGTCTCCCCGTTTTGCCAAATGTATGGTTTTGGCAAAGATCTCATTTGACCGAGTCGATATTTTAACTGAAGAATATGAGCTGATCGTACAGCATCCCAGGCTGTATGGCAAAGAGCCAAAATCAGTGATTTGGCAGCCATATTTGATATTGATGGCAAAACGGCCAACTGCTATTAAATACACAAGTTTTTATGAACAATTGCCAATCGAATGGCAAGTCTATCTCTCGAATTGCACGGTCCCAGAGAAGCAAGAAGCTCTCCAGCTACTATCCGTCATTTTAAAAAACGATGATATGAAAATACCCACGCAAGCTTTGCAGCTTGCCTCTGAGAATGGTCACCCAGCCGTTGATTCTATTAAGCAGATCTATTATCAACTCATGAATGGCCGTGGACAAAGGGATACCATCCAACCGAAAGGTTTTGTTCCTGCCGTTCCAACAGCCACTAGAGGATTAGCCCATTACAATGAATTTTTTAAGGGAACGGGAGGTCATCACTAGTGGATGCATTGATAAAAGAATATTCAAAGCGTCTCAAGTTGAGTTGGGTTCGGCAACATTTCCATGAGGTTGAAGCTACTACAAATGAAGAGTACTTACTCAAAATACTAGAAAACGAGATACAACAACGAGAAGTACGGAAAATCAATCTGCTCTTTAAACAATCTTCCTTGCCAAGAATAACAGGAAAGCCATTTGAATGGGGTCATATTCAGATGGGACAAGGTCTCACGCAGGATCATATCCTTCATGGTGGATTTATAGAGGAGAAAGAAAATCTGATCTTTTATGGCGGTGTGGGAACGGGGAAAACGTACTTATCCACTCTGATTGGCTTAAATGCCATTCAGCAGCAAGGGAAAAAGATAAAGTTCTTTACTGTCGCTGGATTAGTCAATCGGCTGCTAGACGCTCACGAGACTGGCTCGTTGAGCCGATTCTTTAACCATATTGAGAAGCTAGATCTGTTAATACTCGACGAACTGGGGTATATTCCTCTGCATAAACAAGGTGCAGAACTGCTATTTCAGATTATCTCCATGTGCTACGAAAGAAAAAGTATTATTATCACGACCAATCTACAGTTTGGCCAATGGAATCATATATTTGGTGATCCAATTTTAACAGAGGCAGTTATTGATCGCTTGATTCATCACTCTCATTTGATCGTCTTCAATGGCGAAAGCCATCGATACAAAGAATCGCTATTACACGGTAAATAATTTAGGGGTTGGCAAGTGGTACATTTTTAATTGCCATTTGCTACATTTCTTACTTGCCAAAAACAGGGAAGACGGGATGGTTATGTTTGTGGTTAGGATTTTGTTATTTCATATCCAAACTTTTTAGTTTGATCCTCCCTTTGGAACTAAACACCCTTTATCCTTTTTTATAATGAGTCCACAAATCATCGTTATTAAGAGATTGGATACTAAAGGCGGGTAAAAGATAAAGTGATTTGCCCCAAGAAATACTATAAATTCAAAAAGAGCAATGCTAAACAGCAAGATAAACAACGTTCTGCTTCCAAGTCGGTACATGATAAATATCACCACTGCCATTACAAGGAACCGAATTGCAGTCAGTTTTGAAACGCCCCAAAAATCTTTCCACGGAATGAAACCTTGATTCACATCGTCAACAATAACAAAATAAAGAAACCCTTCAAGCATTGAGCTGCCAACTATATATACAGAGAAGATTGACGGAATAATTAATCGGAAGACTTTTTGTTCCAAATTCACTTTTACAAATTCCCCCAATAATAAGAATCAATTACATTATACGCAACCTTTATAACCACTTCAATTGGTATATGATCTTAAACACAAAATGTTGGACCACAACTGTGTATAGCACACAATGACAAAAAAATCGGTATTACATTTCATATCGCAGGTTCTTGTCCATATAACCAGCCTGTTCTCAGATAAGGAACGAGCTATTTACTAGGCAACCGCTTTTTTTGGCGTTGGTTGTATGTGTGTATTCACACGGCTTTTTGAGTTAACGAGAAAGTTCGCTATCTTTGAGGGGAGAATCACTCGCCATATGCCACTAAATAGCATCCCTCCCCCCTTCAACCTAAAGAAACAAAAAGAAAAAAACCTTGATTTCTCAAGGTTTTTACGATCTGATTCTATGAAGCGGGTGATGGGAATCGAACCCACGCCGCTAGCTTGGGAAGCTAGAGTTCTACCATTGAACTACACCCGCAGGTATCCAAACATCCGCAACGAATGGTGCCGGTGAAGGGAAGTACGCCCTCTCCCTAGCTAGAAAGGAATTTCGTTTTGCGAATATTATTATAACACACGTGAAAATGAAGTCAAGAAAACATGTTAAGAACCTGCGAAAAACCTTGGAAACCAAGGCCATTTCGCAGGTTCTTCTGTTTTTTGCAGGGTTCAGAAGCGTTTGAGAGATTCGAAATGCATTTTGTACATGTCCCAGAAATCCGATGAACAAGCGGAAGCTGAGGGTGGAATCATTCGGGAAGACGGGCCGTGTGGTCGACTTTGTCATAGACAGATGCCATCAAAAGCGGATCAAAACATCAGCGGCTGGAAATACGGTTCGTAAACGCAACGGACGTATTTCACCGAGCTTTACATGATGATATTGATTTGAAAGAATCGTTCTTGGAACTCAATCAATGCGCGAATCTGTTCACTGGTATAATGCTTGTTAGATACGACAAGTTTATCTTCTACATCATCATGTCTAATAACGACTGCGATTACTTTTCCTTCATAAGTTTCCAGCGGTTCAAACTCACCCAGGACATAGGCATCTATCTCCATGCCATCCCCCGAGATTGTGCCGGGAATATATCCGTAATTGAGAAGGTAGATGAAGTGATGTCTGGGATGTTTCGAACCTAACGGTCTGTCTATTTTCACTTTTACCTGTTTATGGAGGTAATCTGATACCATTGCTTTCTCCCTTCGCCAAGTGAACTATTGTGTAAACGCTTTGTAGCAGGCATTATTTCGGTCATCAATTTGAAAAGGCGCCCGGAATCAAATCATCCTTGAGATATATTGTATGCTTGGTTCTTCATCGAGAGAAACCTTTCCCCTTCGAACGGCATGAGTCCCTCCCATGATCGATTCGTACCGGCGGCCCGCACTATGCCCGTTTGACGATGTGCCAGCTCCGGGCGCGCTCGTATTGGTCGAACAGACGGGCAAAAATTCCCTCTCCCTGGCGGAGTTCCTCCGTCTTCCCGATTTCGGCGACACGGCCCGCATCGAGTACGATAACTTGATCGGCGGCGGCTAGCGTCGACGGACGATGAGCGATAACGATGACTGTCCGGTCGGGATCGCCGGCCAGATTGGCGATCGCTTGGCTAACCGCGATCTCGTTCTCTGGATCAAGCGCGGAGCTCGCCTCGTCGATCAGCACGATCCGTGCACGCTTCAGGAACGCCCGGGCAATAGACACCCGCTGCCGCTCACCCCCGGACAGTTGGGCGCCTCCCTCGCCGACACGCGAGCGCCAGCCTTGCGGGAGACGGGCGATGACGTCGTCGAGGCGGGCAGCGCGCGCGGCGGCGGCAAGCTCCTCATCCGTGGCGTCCGGCTTGGCAAGCCGGACGTTTTCCTCAATCGTCGTGTCGAACAAATACACGTCCTGGAACACGATAGCGACATCACTCATCAACACTTCTTCATTCAGGCTTCGGACGTCGACGCCGCCGATGCGTACGCTGCCTTTGTCGACGTCGAAGAATCGGGCGATGAGCCGGATGACGGTCGTCTTGCCGGAGCCCGACGGCCCAACGAGTGCTGTCATCGTTCCGGGGAGACAACGGAATGATACATCGGACAAGGCTGGCGCCTTGCCGGTTTCCTGCTCATAATGATAGGTTACGCTTTCAAATTCGATGCCAGCATTCTCCAGACGAGTTACAGGCTTTGGTGCTTTCGGAAGCGGACGGGTGTGCAGAATCGCCTGAACGCGCCCGATCGAGTTGTCCATCGCGCGGAGAGCTCCAATCAGTTCAATCAGATTGCCGTTCGGCTCCAGAAAGCGGACGGCCAGCACGAACAGCACGACCGCATCCGGGATGGGAAGCGATCGTTCCAGCAGCAGCCAAGCTCCTAGGGCAAGCACGGCCGCGAACCCGATCATTACAACGGCGGTGAATGTCAGATCTGGCACCATGGAGCGACGCAAACCGCGGCGGTAGGTTCGGCGATGCTCTTCTAGCGCCTCACGCAGCCGGGCGGTACCGGTCGTACCGTGACCGGCCGCTCGCAGCACCGTCTGCGCTTGCCCGAGCTCGATGGCCCGCCCGGCAATCTCCGTGGCTGCCTCCTCCAGCTCAACCTCGGCGATGCTGGCAATGTGCCCGGCACGCCGCAAGGTCAGGAAAGCGATGGGGGCAATGGCGAGAAACAGCAGCGCCATCCGCCAGTCGACCGCAAACGTGACCACGATGACGGTAGCCGGCACAAGGACGGAAACGATCGCCGGGAATCCAATCGTAACGGTCAGGTGAGAGATCGTGTTGACGTCAGCGGTGACCGCCCGGGCGAGGCGGGCTTTGCGGTCGGCCGTGAACCATCCGAGAGGGAGAGTTGTCACGTGCCCCATCAGATGGTGTCTGAGCTCAGCGGCGAGCTCCATACTGGCGGCGAAGCCGAATGGCGTGGCGATGACGGTGAGCACAGCATAGACGGCAAGGCCGATTCCGCCCGCGAATAGCCACGGCCCAGCAGCGGCGAAGTCCGGCTCCGGGCGCAGCAGCGCCCGCAAGATCGGAACGAGCATGCCGAGCAGCACTCCCTGCAATACTGCCAGAATCACTTGCAACGAACCGAGACGCAAAAGCAGCTTCGGGTCCGGCCATAACCGATACAGGTTGCGGATCATAGGAATCATAGACATTCTCCTTTTTACAAGGTTTAACATGTGAAGGCATGGCTTCCTGGCACGTTTATCCGTTGGGCTAGGTTTGTTTTTGTTCATTCGTTTGCAGGCAGATAGGCAGTCAGTCATTCAGCCTTGTGTACGAAGGCTCCGGCGAGGCCAGCCACCCCGATACAAGCACAGGCGATGCAACCGATCTCTCGCTGGCAGCCTGCGTGAGCCGAACGGCGTCAACTCAGCTGATTCCGGTGCCGTGCCGGAGTTTGTCAGAGCCGACGCTGCGACTCATACAGATTCTCCCTGCTGTTGAGCTTTCCACATGCGGGCATACAGCCCCCTGTGGGCGAGCAGTTCCTCATGGGTTCCGTGTTCGGTTAGCCGCCCATCGTTCAGAACGAGAATTTGGTCGGCGTTTCGGATTGTGTGCAGCCGGTGTGCGATGACGATCACGGTTTTGCCGGTGGCGAGCTCGGCCAACGCGTCCTGAACGGCCGCTTCGCTGTCCGGGTCAAGCGAAGCCGTGGCTTCGTCCAAAATGACGATCGGCGCACCGGACAGAATCGCCCTCGCAATCGTCAACCGCTGCCGCTCGCCGCCAGACAGCCCGCCTGTGCCAGCACCCAAAACCGTATCGTAACCGTTCGGAAGCTGTTCAATCACGTGATGGATCTGGGCGGCGACAGCGGCACGACGAACCTCCTCGTCCGTAGCGTCAGGGCGGCCGATGCGGATGTTTTCCCTAACCGTGTCCCTCAGCAGCACGACGTCCTGGAATACGAGCGACATCAACTTTAGCAGCTCCGGCGTCGGGATGGACCGGATGTCAATGCCGCCGATGCGGATCGCGCCGTCGGTGACGTCGTAAAAGCGCGGCAGCAGGCTCGCGATCGTCGTCTTCCCGGCACCCGAAGGACCTACGATTGCGGTTACGGTCCCGGGCTCGCATACTGCACTTATGTCCGAAAGCGCGTTGGTCTTGCCGTCGTAAGAGAAGGAGACACGGTCGAATTCGATGCGATGATCCCGCGGCTTCTGCGGCTGCTCCGCTTCGGACAGCGCTTGAAGCGACAGCAGCTGCTCGATATGGCTGGCCGCCATCCGTCCCTGGCGCAAACCTTGTGAGCCGTGAATCGCCGGGGTGATCGACGTTGGCAACCCAATACCGACGATCAGGAAGGGCAACAAGTCAGCGACTGCGAGCTGATCCTTAGCGACAAAACCAAGACCGGCTGCCATCACCACGGCCAGTACCGACATTTCGGAAGAAAACAGCCGGGAGACAGCAGAGCTGTACCGGGTCTCCGACACCCACGCGCTCATCGCCTCGGTATGATCGCGAACGGCTTCGGCGAAACGCTGCAGAATGCGCCCTCCCGTACCGAACGTTTTTACGACCGTGATCCCATCGGCATATTCGACACCGGCGGCGCTGATGCGCTCTTCCGCCGCCTGCAGACGGGCCATATGCGTCGTGATCGAACGCATCGCGATGCGAAAGGAAGTGGCCATCACGGCGAGAACGGCGGCCGTGATCAGCGTCATCCGCCAATCAATTATCGCCAAATAGGCGAAACCGACCGTCATTGCTACGACAGCGCCGATCATTTCACCGAGAGCATGGGCGATTAGCTGATGCATCACTTCCAGATCGGTCGTCATCGCCTTCTTGATGGCACCGGAGCCAGTTGCCCGAAACCAGCCAAGCGGCACTACACCCAGATGGCGGACGAGCCGCTTGCGGATGTCGTGCAACGTTTCGGCGTCTGCATAGTGGCCGAGTCGCGATGACAGGAAAACGAGCACGAGCCTGAGCGCTGCGCCGGCCGCTCCGATGCCCACCCACATCCAGACTTCCCTGGCTGCGTCTGCAGCACTGGCGGCGACGAGCACGTGGCGCGCGATCTCCGCGACGGCGATATAAGGGGCGAGTCCGGCCGCTGCCCCGAGCGCTGAGAGCAGGGCGCAGCCGATTAGATGCAGACGTACTGGACGCAACAGCCGGGCGAGTGCCCCGAAGCCGATCATGTGCTGTTCTTCTATGTGGGCCGAATGTTTTACCCCATCTCGTTCAACCATTGTATTCACCTCATTGGATATCAAAATAAGGAATAGCTTTGCCGGCTGATGCCGTGTGCAGCTATGCCTGTTACCTTCCTGCTCGGCTGGCCATAGAGAAGACGAGTACCCCTAAAAGTCTATAGCAGCTATAGGCCAGGGGTAAAAAAATTCACTTTAACTTGATCCCCGCAACATTGAAATGGGACGGCTGCCCGGCGTAGAACGTATATCCTTTTATTTTATCGGTGTTATGCAGTGCCAACTCCCGCGTGTAGGAAATGGGAAGCAAAGTCGCTTTGTCGTGAATTTCGCTTAAAACAAAGTGATAGGTTTTCCGGATTTCCTTTTCATCCGTCGTGACGTTCAGCCGTTGAATGATGTCATTTCCGTTTTTCACAAGAGCGAGCGCCTGAGCGGCCGGATAGTCGTTCTTCAGATCGGGTTTCATATTGGAGATCGTGGTATGCGGGTCCCATGGATTGCCGTACGTCTGATAAAGGGTAATCGCCACCCCTTTAGCGTACTCGGCATGAAACGCCATCTTCTCCATGCCGTTTCCTTTCATCTCCATGCCGATTTCTTTCAGTTGCGCGGCCAGCACGAGGATCAAATCGTCAATCATGGGGTCGCCTTTTATATACAAAATCTCACCCTTTAGCATAACGCCGTCTTTTTCCCGTACGCCATCGCCATCTGCATCCACCCAACCCGCATTTTCCAGCAGCGCTATTGCTTGTTGCCTGTCGTAAATACGCGGGACCAGTTGGACGTCGCAGTAAGGCAACGCGGGGTCCAAAATGCTGTCCGCTTTCGTTTCAATCCCCGCAAAGATATTTTGAACAATACTCATTTTGTCAATGGCATAGCTGACTGCGAGCCGCACATTCAAGTCGTCGAATGGCGCTTTGGATACATCGAAGGCAAGAAAACGGGTATAATTCGCTTCTCCCTCCGAGACGAGCGCGCCATACCCGGCAGCCTTCATCTCATTAAATCCGTCAAAAGATATTTGGCGGGTCCCCACGAGGAGATCTACCTCCCCGTTGCGAAAAGCAAGCAGCCTGGCGTGATTATCGGGAATCACTTTCACATGGAACCGCTCAACCTCGGGAGGCTCTCCCCAATAGTGGGGGTTTCGGACGAAGGTATAGATATTGCCGTCCCTGTCGCCCCTGTACATGTAGGGGCCGGTACCGAGCGTGACAGTTTTTAGCGTGTCCTTGACGGAACCATCCTCATGAAAGGCATTAGGCGACACCATGGCCATCGGATTGAGCAGCGAAAAATCTTTCAGCCCCCCATAATAAGGAGCGGTCAAATGTACTTCGACTGTATTGGCATCGACAACGACAATTTGCTCGAACCGGGTGGATACCGTTCCGAAATAGCCGTTGTATTTCCCGAGGTTGATCGGAATGACTTCCAGATTCCGTTTCACCGCCTCGGCATCAAAGGGGGTCCCGTCAGAAAACTTTACATTTTGGCGCAAATGGAATGTGTACACTTTCCCGTCGTCCGAGATGTCCCATGATTCCGCGAGTCCGGGAACGATTTCTCCATTTCTGTAGTTGACCAGCGTTTCGTAGAAATTGGACATGTAAAACTCGGGGCCAAAATTGGTATTGACCACCAGCGTCTCGATCGGATAAAAGCCGCCGGAAAAATCCCAGCTCTCGCTGAGCGTTATTTCGTCAGGCGCTTGCTCTTCGGATGAGCGGGAGCAACCGGACAAGGCAGCTACAAGCATCATCAATGCAGCCAGGATCCAGCCAATGTTTTTTTTCATGGAAGCGTCCTCTCCTCAGGCTGAATGATTACCCGATAAAACCTGTTTCGTTGCTGGAGGCACCCGGCCATTTGGGCGGCAGAGACTCGATCAGCAGCCGCGAATAGTCGTGTCGGAAATCGGCATACGAAGCAGCATGTTCCATTCGCTCCACGATTTCCCCGTCTTTCATGACGAAAATATGGTCGGCCAAATAGAGCGCCGCATCGATGTCGTGAGTGATGAACAGGTAACCGTCCAAGCCGTCGTCCTTCAGCTGCAGAATCAGATCGAGAATTTGTTTTCGGACCGTCACGTCCAGTCCGCTGACAGCCTCGTCGAATACGATAAATTTCGGCGACACGCTCATTGCTCTCGCCATGCAGACACGCTTGAGCTGGCCGCCGCTTAGTTCGTGGGGCAGCCGCTCCAACTGCGCCGCTGACAGCTTCATCCGTTCGGCCAGCGCCAGCACTTTCTCGCGCTCTTCGCTCCGGTCCAGGTTCGTTAGGCAGCGGATCGGCTCAGCGATCGAATCGTACACGCTGCGCCGAGGATCGAGGGAGCCGCTCGCGTTTTGCAGCACCATCTGATACTCTGCCCGTTTCTTGCGAAGCTCCCGTGGGTGCATCTCCCATACGCTGGCACCATCAAACAAAATCTCTCCGCTCGTCGGTGGATCAATCGCCATTAACAGTCGGGCGAGCGTGCTTTTGCCGCTGCCGCTCTCACCGACTAACGCGTAACGAACATCCGAACGAAGTGTGAGGGAGACCTGCTTGACTGCATCGAACGTAACTGAACGCCCACGGCTGCCTTTGCCCCTATACTGTTTGGATACATCCCTCATCTCGATCATGTCGGTCTTCCTTCCTCATGAGTATTCTGGCCTCCAAAAGCTCCTTTGTGTATGCTTCTCTGGGTGCTGCAAAGACGTCATGTACCGTACCGCGCTCGATCACCTCCCCTTCCCGCATGACGAGCATCTCGTCCGCCAGACCCGCGGCGACGCCGAAGTCGTGGGTGACGAGCAGCAGCCCGATGCCGCTTTGCTTCAACTGTTTGAGTTCCTGCAGGACCATGCTTTGATTGCGGACGTCCAGAGCGGTCGTCGGCTCGTCGGCAATAATTACGTCCGGCTCGTGAATGATTGCCAGGGCGATGACGATCCGTTGCAGCATGCCGCCGCTCAATTCGGACGGATAGCTGTTCATCAGTTGCTCGCAGCGGGGCAGATTCATCCGCTCCAGCGCCCGGACACCTGACGAGTAAGCGTCCCTTTTGCTTATACGGCGGTGGGCCATGATCGTCTCCGTGATTTGAGTGCCGATGGTGGCGGTCGGATCAAACGCCATCATCGGATGCTGCACGATCATCGCAATCCGGTTGCCTCGCAGCGCTCGCATATCCCGCTCGCTTGCCGCAAGCAGCTCTTGTCCGCGATAGCGGATGCTCCCGGAAACAGTAAATGTACGATCATGAAGCAACCGCATGATTGCCTTGCAAGTCAGCGTCTTCCCACTGCCGCTCTCCCCGACAACGGCCAGCGCGGCCCCTTTGCGAAGTGCGAAACTCACTTGCTTGACGATGGGCTTGCCCGTTTGCTTCAGCCCGATGCACAGGCTTTCGACTTGCAACAATTCGCTCATTCGCTTGCCTCCTCTGGAGAGAGAATGTCCCGGAGCGCCTCGCCGAACAGGTTGAACCCGGCCGCCGCGAGCAAGATACACAAGCCGGGATAGACGACCAGCGTCGGATGGGAAAAGAAATGCGCTTTCGCCTCGCTGAGCATCGCCCCTCACTCCGGCGTCCCTGCTTCGAAGCCGAGCCCAAGAAACGACAGGCCGGACACCATCAGGATGAACCCGGCGATGCCGGTACTCAGGTATACCGCAAATTGCGGCAGCAGGTTTGGCATGATGTGGCCAAACACGATTCGCCAGCCGCTGCATCCAGCGATACAGGAAGCGACAATGTAGTCCTTGCCTTTTTCCAGGCTGGCGTACGACCAGACTACTTTGGCGAACCACGCCCACATGGTGCTGACAGTCGCCGCGACAATGCTCACGAGCCCTTGCCCGAGCGAGCCAATCAGCGCCAGCATGAGAACGAGAGAAGGAAACGCCATTACAATATCGCACACAACCAAAAAGCCGCGTTCCCATCTCCCGCCGATATAGGCCGCTGCCGTTCCAAGCGCCGCCCCGATGCCGCCCAGCACAAACAGTGTCGGCACGGCAATACCGAGTGAGTAGATCGCTCCGTACAGCAGCCGGGAGAGCACGCACCGGCCCAACTGATCGGTCCCGAGCGGGTATTGGGCGCTGGGAGCCAGAAACCTGCTCATCACATCAATCTTGTTCGGATCGTTGGGTGCCATGACAGGAGCGAGCACAGCCATGATCGAGACGATGGCGATCAGCGCAAGGCCGGCAAGGGCCTGTTTGTTGTTCAGGATCGCTTTACCCATACAGCCTTTCCTCCTTGTCCGTCAGCTTCGGGTTCAGTCGCGCATTGATCAGTTCCGCCGCCGTTCGGGTCAAAACGAAGATGAGCGCGATGACAAGCACGCATCCGTTGACGGTCGGCAAATCGCGGGCCATGCTGGCATTAACCAGATGCATGCCGATGCCTGGCAGCGAGAATAGACTCTCGACGACCGCGCTGCCGGTGACCAGCAGCCCGACGTATTGACAAAAGAGCGTAATGAGTGGCGGTAACGAGTTTTTGACCACATGTACCCACACAATCCGGCTCTGGCGGATTCCTCTTGCTCTGGCGTAAACGACATAATCTTTATTCAAATTGGACAACAGTGTCGCACGGAACAGGCGGATAAAGGCGGACGCCGCCGGTACCGCCAGCGTAAGCGAAGGGAGAATCAGACTGCCGAGCGTGCCCGCATTCACCACCTGGAACACAGGGAGGATCAAAGTGAACAGCAGCAGCAGGAGAAATCCGAGCCAAAAGCTCGGCAGTGAGATGCCGAGGATGGTCGCCCATCGGACTGCTTGATCGAATAGAGTTCCCGGCTTCAAGGCAGTCAGAATGCCGATCGGAACCGTAACCAACGCGACCCACACGAGGGCGAGCCCAACCAGTTGCAGCGTCACGGGCAATTTTTCGGCAATGTCGGAGAGGACTGGCTTTTTCGTCAAATAAGAGATGCCCAAATCTCCTTGCAGAAGATTGCCGACCCAACGGAAATACTGCTGATGTAACGGCAGATGAAGGCCCAGCTCTACGCGAATGGCGGCAATCTGTTCGGGCGTCGGCTGCTGGGTGACCCGGAGCGCATACGCTTCGGCCGGATCGACCGGCGAGATGCTGGCCAGCAGGAAAGAGAGGAGGGTTACCCCGAACAGTACCACGGCAAGCCCGGTCAATCTCCTTCGAATCATGGACACCACGGCATGTTCACCTCGTTTCGGCAAGTTTTTTGAATGAACAAGATAATCATTCTCAATTAATGTTGTTTTTTATTCCACCATTTCTGGTGGAATTCACAATTTGAATGTCTATAGGTACTATAGTCTTTATGTAAAAATTTTCCTCATTTTTGCTTCTTCTTCTCTTCCTCAGTTGCGGTCTGCAGTTTTGCCGCCAGGTCGATCAAACATTGTTTCAAAAACCGTACCTGATCCTCGGATTTTCCCTCCAAAACGCTGTAAACCAGATCATCAAACGCTTCGTGAAACCTCAGATGGTTCAAATGCGCGATTTCCCCTTCGCAAGTGAGCGTGAGCAGAAATCGAGACTGGTTGCGAGGGTCTCTTTCTTTTTTGATCAATCCTTTCTTTTCCAGCTTGATCAGAATCTGGGACACAGCGCCAAGGGTCACACCGAGCTTTTCAGCCAGTGCGGTAATATGTATCCCTTCGTTTTCTTTAATCGCCGATACGGTATGGATTTCCGCATAATAAATTTGTTTGCCATCCTTTGTTCTTAAAAAATGGGTGGTCTTCTCGAAATCCATATATGCTGTTACTGCATCCAAAAAGTAATAACTGAGTTGAGTTTGGCGCAACTCATTCATGTCCATGCTGATTACCACCTCAAGAAAAAAGTATATAGCAGCTATAGAGCTGTTGTCAACAAAAGGAAATATGCCCATGATGTACCGACCGCAGAGTCTGCAAATCGTTGGGACTGATGGTCCACATAAAAAAAATTCTTCAGGTGCCTCGACCCGAAGAATATCGTCGCTCTATGATGGTGCCGGTGAAGGGACTTGAACCCCCACTCCATTGCTGGAAACGGATTTTGAGTCCGTCGCGTCTGCCAATTCCGCCACACCGGCTCGAATTATAAACTGACAGAAAAGATGGTGGGGAGAGACGGATTCGAACCGCCGAACCCATAGGGAGCAGATTTACAGTCTGCCGCGTTTAGCCACTTCGCTATCTCCCCGAAAAATGGTGCCGGCGATAGGACTTGAACCCACAACCCCCTGATTACAAGTCAGGTGCTCTACCAATTGAGCTACATCGGCATACATCGATGTTTTTCCTTTTATGAAAAACGAATCGACGCTTTTAACTCTAACATAATAGAATTAATATTGTCAATACATACTCAATTTCTTCAGACCCTCTTACTTGTCGTTCCCTACCTGATCCAATATTTGCTTTGCCCACTCATGAAAGAGAGCAAGGGCCTGTTCCACATCAGGAAACGTCTTCTCTTCTTCGCAAATGTATTCGGGAAAATCGGTGATTCTGTTTCGTCTGATCCTAACTGCATCTGCCTCACATTTTATCTCTAAAAAATGAGGGACGGCATCATCGAGGCCATACTGATTTTCAAGAAACTCGTATGTACGAACCCATTCCAATATCCGGACTTCATTTGGACGAAGGCGCAGAACCTGCTCCAATGACATGATGGTCTCATTTCCGTAGTAATGCAAGCTTTTCATTCCTTCCAAAAGAAGCGGACAGGAGCGAACCGTTGAGCCGCGCTCCCATCCCTGCTTCTATTTACAGCCGATTTTCTGTCAACATGAGCACTCTCCCGAATCCGGCGTAGCGAACTGCTTCCCTGGATCTCGGCTGGTCTCGGGTGGTGCTCCAGCTCCTTGTCTGCAATTAAATAGCCGATAGTACGTCCCGCAGTTCTTTTACGATCACCTGCTGGTAGCCGGTGCCCTCTCCGTACTGGGCGAGCATCTCGGCACGAGCGACTTTAATCTTTTCTTCGTAGTCGGGTGCATTCCGGTCCGGATTCTGTTGTTTAAAAGCAGTCATCACTGCTTGCACATGCTGCGGGCGCGGGCCCCATTTGGCGAGAACATGTCCGCCAGTATCTGCAAAGATGACGACAGGAATCGCGCGGCCTCCCATGGTGAGGAATTCATCCATGAGGTCGAGGTGGTCTTCCATCACCATGATTTCTGTAGGGATTTCTGTTTCTTCCAAAGCCCGGAGCACAACCGGCACATTGCGAACCACATCGCCGCACCAATCAGCTGCGATGATCAGGCAACGCAGATCGTCACGATGGCGAAGCGATGCGAAAAACTCGCGGTCTTCCTCGCTGGCCCAAGCAAACTTCTCGAACCAATCGTTGAACGCTTCCTGATTTTTTGTCATTCCCTGGATGAAATCCTGCGGTTTTACACCAGTTCCGTATTTATGCGCTACATTTACTGCCATATGATCCCCTCCAAATTTTTGTTCTTATGTAGGTATGATTCACCAGGACCTATGAAAATCCTTTGCCTGCTTGCACATCGGGAGGATTGCTGCAGATACCGCAATGGCGAGTATGTTTGTCGGTACAACAGCATCTCGATCGACGGGCGGTTGCAGGCAAAGGAAAATGCTGCGTTGGATCTGCATGAGAACGTCGTACGAAGAGAAGCTTCTTTGATAAAGCCTCTTTGCTCGTGGAAGATCAAAGGGAAAGCTCCTTACTCCCCGGCCTCTTTTTTCTCCGCTTCTTCTTTTGCCAGCTCCATCATTTTTTGCAGCAAGATATGTTGCGGCATGTGCATCAGGCGCTCCAAAGGAACCTGCAATGCTTCCGCCAGCTTCCCAGCCGTTTCCGGCGAAATCGCGAGTGGTCTCATGGACAACCACTTCCCTTCATCGTTATGTACACCTAGTATAATACAGCACTGCTTGCCTTGCCAGATACGCGGTATGAGCCGCGCGCAAGGTCGGTGATGCGATGTCTTCCATGATCCATACTACATTTCATTAAAGAGCATCTCGAAAGTGGTTCCGGTCCAAAATGGGAACCTCCTGATACATATCCAGACGGGCACAGTGGCGAACGTCTTCGGCAAAGCCCTTTTCACGCAGCTCTCGCCCGCTGCCACAATCCCAGATTAAATCTGCGATGCGGTCCCTGCCCTCGCGAAATGCTCCCTCACAGACCAGGGCCTCCGGAGATTTACTCCCCGCCAAACCGGATATGATCGCACCAGCTCCTAAATAATCCTCGATCCCTGGCCGAAGATCATTTTCGCCGTCTCGTCCGCCTTGCCAATACTCTCCGCATGGAACGACAGTGATGGACGCTCCCGTCTTTCTTTGAAGGCTATTCGCATACTTAGCAGCAGCAGTCGCATTCAACAGACTGCCGACCAATAGAGCAGAGGCACCGGCAGCAAGCCGGGAACAAGCAGCTCCATTGAGTGAGCAGAGGACATATTTTTTCTCTGCATCCCTGGGCCCAAACGATACCGGGGACAAAGAGGGTCTTCCAGCTCTCGCCGCTTCTGCTCTTCCCAGCAGCAATTCTGCCCCGATCTCGTCTGCATAGGCGGCAGCCTGTTCATTAATCGGCGGGGGGTATGGATAAACAATCGCATGATGATGGATGGCAGTAACGATTGTCGAAGAAAAGCTGAGAACATCGACGACAATCGCAATATCCCCCCGTTCGGCAGCTTCTCGTGCCCCGCGTTTTCCCCATTCCACTTTTACCAGAAATGGCTCTTGATCAAACATGATTTGCACCCTTTTTGGATTCGACTTACTGTCATTATCTGATAGTGCCAAAAAAAGAAATAGACTTTTTATCCAATATTTATTAGAATTTATAATAGATTCCAAAACGCAACTTCCATATATTACCATCATTTAAGAGATGTCCAAATCGGGTATCCCTTTTTTATTATTATGGAATATTCTTCTCTGTTCTCTACTCTGCTTCCCTGTTTCCTCGTTTTCCACTTAGAATTGCACTTGGCGTGTCAACCTCCTTCAGTCCATACAGTTATGAAAATCTTGATAAGCAAACGAATAAACATATCCAAACCAAAAAATAAAGGGATAATCCCGGCCCTGACAGCTTTAAGCAGGCGATTACCCCGACCTCACACTTCTGTTTCCCTTCTCTGGAACTGATCTCGTATCAGGCACGGGGCCTGGTCAAAATACACGGCACTCCAAAACCAACGGCTCCCGGCTGCGCCATCTTCTCTACATACTCCATACCGCGTGTACATGGCTCCTTGCAGACCATGCAGGTCCCGGAAGTCACAATCTTTAAATTCACTTGATTGGGATGCTGTTTGGAATCCTTCTTTCCTCTCCCCTTCTTTGGCTTGGACACCTCTATCCCTCCTCTGCCTCATGTCCGTTTATCATATGAGGCAAAGGAATCCGTTCTCCTTAGGCAATGGTACAAAAAAAGACCGCTAGTAGCAAAAATGGGCCGGGCTTTGAAGCCCAGTCTCCTCCCTTGCTAGAGCCGCAACCAGGGCCGCTTGATTAGGCTTTTGGCTTTTCAGCATGTTATAATTATCTTTATGTTTTGAAGAAAGCCGCCCCTTGCGGCAGAAGGCTTTGATATGAGGGAGAGCGATGCATCAAACAAGGATAGACCGCTTAAAAGCGAAGCGCAGAAGAAAAAGAAAATTGTTGACGATTGTATTGCGAACGATTCTATTTACGTTTGTCCTGCTGGGAGCCTGTCTGGTTTTTTATTTGCTGCACAACTTCTGGAACCATTCCCAAGAAAAGCAGCCGGACCAGCCTGCTGAGCAGGCAGGTGAAAACAAACAAGCCGCTACCGTAAACCTGACTTTTGTCGGCGACGTGATCTTGACTGGTCATGTGGAAACCAGGTTGAAAGAAAACGGATATGATTTTCCGTATGTCCACGTACATCCATACTTTCAACAGGATGATTTTACGGTTGCCAATCTGGAGACGCCTGTTACAAAAAACGGTACACCGGCCTCCAACAAAGAGTTCGTCTACAAGTCTCCACCGGAGGCAATTCCAGCTATGAAGGAAGCAGGTATCGATCTGGTGAATCTGGCTAACAATCACTCGATGGATCAGGGGGAAAGCGGTCTTTTGGATACTTTTCAGGTGCTGGAAGACAACGGTCTGGAGTATGTAGGGGCTGGCCCGGATGCAAAGCGTGCCTATGCGCCGGCATACGTCGAGCGCAATGGCATTCGGATGGCGTTTTTCGGCTTCAGTCGCGTCGTCCCGAATGTAAGCTGGTACGCAGGCAAAAACAAGCCGGGTATCGCGGTCTCGTATGATCCGGCAAAGGCCGTGGAAGCCATTCAACTGGCCAGAGGACAAGCAGATCTGGTCATTGTCATCGCCCATTGGGGAAAAGAGCGGGAAGACTATCCCGTAGATCATCAGATGGAGCTGTCCCGGGCATATATAGATGCGGGTGCAGACCTGGTGATCGGCGGCCATCCGCATGTGCTGCAGGGCTTTGAACAGTACAACGAGAAATGGATCGCCTACAGTCTTGGGAATTTTATCTTTACCCGTTCCAACGACCCTAAAACATGGGAGACGATGGTTCTCCAGGCCTCCTGTACAAAAACGGGCGATTGCCAGCTGAAAATGCTTCCCCACCATGCCGAGCTGGGACAAGCTGTTCCGATGAATGAGGAAAACAGCCAGGCGCTTCGTCAGCGGATGGAATCGCTATCCAAAGATGTGCAAATTTTGCCTGACGGGAGCGTTCAAAGAAAAGCTGATCCGGAGAACTAAAATAAAACAGGGCCGCTGCCTCCCCTGAACTGTGACCTTAAATGTAGACAGTTTAAAAAGTCCATTAGCTAGGCAGTCAAAAGATGGCTTCTGAATTCATCAGGAGTCATCTTTTTTAATGACCATTGGTAGCGACCCGAGTTGTAATATGTGATATAATCGTCGATTTGGTCCCGTAACTCTTGTATCGTCTGGCACTCCTTGTAATCCAGATCATCCTTCATATGACCGAAAAACGATTCCATCGAAGCATTATCCCAGCAGTTTCCCTTACGGGACATCGACTGCTTAAAACCTGCTTTCCTAACAAGGAGACGGAATTTAGGATGTGTATAATGCATGCCTTGATCAGAGTGGAGAATGGCATCTGGATGGATATTTCCATCAAGTCGTTCAAGCAGATTCTCTAGTGTACGCTCTACCAATGAAAGTTCTAAGGAAGAAGAAAGATAGTGAGCTAGGATCTGTTTTGTCGTCCCATCTTTGACTACCGAGAGGTAGGCACATTGACCATTACCGTAGTGCATATAAGTAATATCCGTGAGCAGTACTTTCTCTGGCTCCCCTTGGTCAAACCGGCGATTCAACAGATTAGGGCATGTCTGATGCTGTTGTGTTGCTTTCGCCATTTTGCGATAAGGATTAGCACGTCTAATTGTAGCTGTAAGATTATATGAGTCTGTAAAATATTTTGTGTAAACTCTCAACCTCTAAACTACAATTAGGAGTAGAAAGGTTGGGAGATTTTTATGATGTCAAAAGAGCAGATCAAGCAGTGGATCAAAGAGAAAAACATGAAGTCAGTGGACGACGTACAGTCAGCGTTAAAGGATCTATTCGCAGACACAATCCAAGAAATGCTGGAAGCTGAAATCGAGTCCTCTCTTGGATACGCCAAGCATGACATGAAAAACAAGCGGACAACCAACAGTCGCAATGGGTATAGCAAGAAAACCGTCCGTTCTGAGTACGGGGATGTCGACATCCAAGTCCCTCGAGATCGAGAGGGTGATTTTGAACCAAACATTGTAAAGAAACATCAATCCAATGTTACAGGGATCGAAGATCAAATTCTTGCTCTCTATGCCAAAGGCGTATCCACACGCGATATCCAAGACCATCTGCAGCAGCTCTATGGCATCGAAGTCTCACCAACGCTCATATCAAATGTAACGAATAAGATTGTACCGATGATCAAAGAGTGGCAAAATCGCCCCTTGCAAGCGGTTTATGCTGTTGTTTTCCTTGACGCCATTCACTTTAAGGTAAAACAGGACGGAGCTATCGTCAATAAAGCCGCCTATATGGTCATTGGTATTGACCTTGACGGTCATAAAGATGTGCTTGGGATCTGGATTGGGGAGAATGAATCGGCAAAATTCTGGCTGCATGTCCTCAACGAACTGAAAAATCGTGGAGTCCAGGATATTCTCATTACAAGCGTCGATAATCTTCGTGGCTTTACAGAAGCCATCTCTGCATGTTATCCGAAGACGGAGATTCAGAAATGTGTTATCCATCAAATCCGAAATTCCATCAAGTATGTTTCCTATAAGGATCTCAAAAAGATCACGTCCGAGCTAAAACCTATCTACAAGGCTCCAACGGAGCAAGCCGCGTTGGAAGAACTCGATCAGTTTGAACAAACCTGGGGCAGTAGATATCCCTTGATGGTTCGTTCCTGGCGGAATAACTGGGACGAGATTGCCACTTTCTTTAAATATCCTCCAGAGATTCGAAAGCTGATTTATACAACTAACGTGATCGAGAGTTATCATCGACAGCTTCGAAAGGTGACAAAAGGAAAAGCCATGTTTCCCACAGATGATGCCCTTTTGAAGATGTTATATCTCGTAACCATGGATGTTCTACGAAAGTGGACGGGACGAGTTCAGAACTGGGGCCAGATTCTCTTACAGCTATCCGTTTTCTTTGAAGATCGGGTACAGCCGTACATCCGTTAACAAATGAAAGGCTTCATCCCCGAAGGGATTATCTTTCTCTCCACCAACGCGTCAAGGGTTCGCTTCGCCTCACGCCCTTGACTCTATTGGCTCCGAAAAAGATGTCCCAATTAGGGGGATGAAACCTGTTCATATATTGGTTGATTGAGTTTACACAAAAATCTTGACAGACCCGATTATATTTACGCATTAATCGACGAATCTTTTTATGGTTCATGATTATGCCATCTACACGTTCAATCCGCATTTTAATCACAAGAGCTCCTGCCTTGCCACGCAGAGCATCAAAGTGCTCTTTGATAAGTCGGAAGTCGTGTTGATCAGCATCCTCACGGAGCTGGCGAACCTCTTCGGCAGTACGCCAGCGATAATAACCGCTCGCGCTCACGCAAGCAAGCTTACACAGATAACGTGTCATTCGCTGCAAGTTGTGTTGACGGATGGTTTGGTTAATCAATTGGTAGCGCTCGGAAGGCGTCAATGTTTCCTCTGCATCTTCTGCGTTTCGAGCGCATCGAGCTTTTTTAGAAAGTCGTTCTCCGCCTCGAGCAGCTTGATACGAGCTTCGGCACGTTTTAGCTTTTCCTCCATAGACAGCCTTTCTCCTGTTGGTCTGCCAGTACTGCCTTTCCCTCGTTGTTCCTCTAAAAGCCCGTTCTCTCCAAGAGCTGAATACGTGTTGCGCCAACGTTTTAAGCACTGATGGGGTTTGTCATGACCAATGACATCTACGTTAAAACCTGCGTTACGAAAGATCTCCATAGGTGTTTGCCCGCTAATGTATGCTTTAACGGCAGCTAGTTTGAATGCTGGAGCATACGTAATACTTTTATCCGTTACATGCAAGACATTTGGATTCGACTCCAGCTGCTTTATTTCATGCTCCGAAAAAATCTTTGAACTGCTCCTTTTTTTGCCCATAAATTTTCCCCCGCTCTTTTCGAATTAGGTTGATTAAAACACAAAATGACCCACAAGAGGAGAGGCCTGCAAAATACCTCTTTTGAGGTTTGCGGATCGGGTAACCCACACTATTTTTTACAAAATGTCAACTGCAAATGAAAATTCCCCATTATCTGCACTCGAATTTTCCCCATTATAGGCAATAGGTTTGTCTGAATGATGCCCCCTCTGAGGGGGGCGGGTGGCGACCAAAATTCCGTTTATTCTGTTTTATCTTCGGTTGACTCGGGTCGAAAGAAACCTGCTTTTTTCTTCTCCTTTATGCGATAACTTTCCCCTTTAATGTTGATCGTGTGGGAGTGATGCAATAATCGATCAAGGATGGCTGTAGCAAGTACTGTATCCCCAAATATCTCTCCCCACGAACCATAGGATTTGTTCGAAGTAAGGATAATTGAGCCGGATTCATAACGTTCTGATACAATTTGAAAGAAAAAGTGAGCTGCGGTTTCATCCATTTTGCGATATCCAATTTCATCAATGATGAGTACATTCGGTTTTATAAATGCTCGCATTTTTTGTTTGATGCTATTGTTTTGATGAGCAATCTGGAGCGTCTGAACCAAATCATGAGCAGTTGTAAAGTAAACCGTCAACCCTTGTTTGATAGCTTCGAGAGCCAAAGCAACAGACAAGTGAGTCTTGCCGACCCCTGGCGGACCAAGTAAAATGAGATTCTCTTGTTGTTGTACAAACCGGAGGGTTGCCAAATCACGAATCCGTCTTTCATCAATGGAGGGCTGGAAACTGAAATCGAATTGCTCCAACGTTTTATGGTAGGGTAAATGAGCCAATCGCGTTTTCATGCGGATAAACCGATCCCTCTTGGCCATGATTTCTTCTTGCAAAAGCTTGTCCAAGAACTCCAAATACGATATATTCTGAGCAGCAGCTTCTTCTGCGTGGTGGTGAATAATTTCCGGGATTCGTACCCATCCCATCTGTACAAAGGCTTCTTCTAAACGGGCCTGGAGTATCATTGTACGATTACCTCCTCGTCAGCAAACTGCTCATAGACAGACAAATCACGTTCCACCACTTCGGGGCTTGGATTGGGAACCAAACGCGGCATAGGTTGGGGAGCCTTCGCGCCAATTTGGTTTTGAATCCCCTCGAAGTGTTTTTTATTGGTTATGACTTGCTTGGTACGAGTAGCTTTAGGATGTTCAGCGATGATCATGTTGCCCTGATAGATCCGGATATGGCCATTCTGGAGATCTTGTACTTCTACCGTATGACCTACATAAACATAGGGGACTGAATACCGGCTTCCTCCGTAAGAAACGAGTGAATCATTCGATACTCTTCGAGTATGGCGTTCTACCTCTTCGAATGGGATCGGGTTAAGTGGCTTCAACTGTTCGTGTTTCCATCGATCTACTGGTTTTTCATGCGTGGTGCCGTGTACCCGTACATTAGCCACCGTATCCAACCAATGACGTACTTGCTGATTCAAGTCACGAAGGCTGGTAAACGTCTGCACCCGAGGCCAAAAGTTCTTGCGAACATATCCTACTCCATTTTCCACTTTCCCTTTTGTTCGTGCACGGTAGGGAGCGCAGCGTCGCAGCGTAAGACCGTGATGGCTTGCAAACTGGGAAAATCGTTCATTCCACAATACATGCCCTTGATCGTCGTAACCGACAATGACGGTTTTCATATTGTCATACAAGCATGTTTCCGGTCTGCCGCCAAAGTATTGCATGGCACGCAAGTGGCAGCCGATGAGGGTATCAAGCCGTTCATTCTCTGTAAATTCCACATACAACATTCTCGAGTATCCCAAAACCATGACAAAGGCGTACAGCCGTTTATATCCACCATTCCACTCTACCTTAAAATGTCCCCAGTCTACTTGCGCTTGCTTTCCGGGTGCCGTTTCATAACGGAGCGTTGCCTTGGTCTTAACAACCGGGCGCAATGGTTCCATGAATGAGCGAAGGAGCCGAATTTGCCCTGGATAACCTTGGGCTTTGATCTCATCAAACAAAACGACAGCATTGAAGCAGCCTTCTTCCATTCTCGCTTTGATATAGGGTTTAAATGGATCGAGAATGCTTGTTTTTTTAACAGATCGTTGGTATTTCGAAGGCTCATCCTTTTTCAGCCACTTACGAATTGTTTTTCGATCCCTCCCTAATGAATCAGCAATTTGTGTGATATTCATTCCTCTTTGTCTCATGTCTTTGATCAAGTAAAACTCCCCATTCTTAAGCATATTTTCTCTCCTCCAGGGAGAGATTTTCTGCCGAAAGTGGGGAATTTTCAAGTGCCGTTATTGAGGATTTTAACAGTGCCGTTCACAAAAAAGGACTTTAACGAAAAATGCAGCCCATTCTCCTTTAAGAGGCGGGCTGCATTTTTTCTGCCAATTTTATCATCCGTTTTACATTTACGACGAAAGTCGTAAGTATTGCCTGTATTCGCATACGAAAGAGACCACGGTACTTGGCCTTGGTCATCCCATGATACCTTTTTAATTCAGCATTTTTGTGCTCAATAATCGATCTGCGACGAATACGTTCTTTGAACGTATCGCTGTTTTCAAACTCGATTTGCGCCTTGTAGGTTTCCGCCACGATCCGGATGGAGTAGGTCTTGCTCTTCGCTCCTGGTTTGAAACAGCCTTCCCTAAGTGGGCATGTCTTACATTTCTCCGTATCGAAGTAGAAAACGAGAGAACGACTTTTGCCACTCTTGCTTCCTTGGACAGCCTTTCGGATACTATGTTGTCCTGCCGGACAAATAACAAAGTCTGCATCCTTGTTGTACTCAAAACCTTCTTGCCTTAGCCCTCCGTTATGTACGATTGGGTTTAGTGGGACGACGGGTTGAATCTTCTTGGCTTTCATCTCGTCCAAGTTATCTTTACCCGAATATGCGGTGTCAGCAATCACTTCTTGTACTTCTATTCCTACGTCAAGCGATTGGTTCAAAAGTTGTTTGAATTGTTTTCCGTCATCCGTACTTCCTCCGGTGACCTCCACAGCCGTAATGATTTCTTCTTCGGTCATGGCAATATGCTCTTTGTAGCCAAAAAAGGATTTCGTATTACTCTTCCATCCAAAGCGTGCATCTGGATCAATGGCCGACATAATACCTTTATTGGCGAGGAGACGTTCGTCTTCCACGATGGCCTTGGCGATCTTGACCTTCTCCGAGATGGAACCCTCATGATCGGGTAACAAAGTCTCGACAGTCTCTCCAAGTTCCGCCAAGTAGTGAAGCATGATCTTCTCAGCATCCTCTTGATCTTTCTTCAACTCCGGTAACCGTGGGAGTTTCTTTTCGAGTTTTGGATGCTTTTTCACCACAACACGGAATAAGCGCTTCGCCGCATCCCGCAGTACTTCAAGCGGCTTTTGTTTTTGTGAAGCTGCCAGTGTATGGGTGGAATCCATGATGATCGTCTTTGACTTCACAAGTCCTTTTTCGATGCACTGACGTACAACTGATTTAAGCACCTCATCCACGGCTCCGGCCCCTAACCGATGATTACGAAAGCGGGATAATTGAGAGGGGTCAGGAAGGGGATCTTCTGGATTTAAACCTAAAAACCACTTATAAGCGAGGTTTACCTGCGTTTCCTGAATGATGCGTTCATCCGAAAGATTGTAGAGAACTTGTAAAAACAATAGACGAAACAGGAGTTCGGGTTCGTTAGCAGGTCTTCCGTAATGCTCACAATAAGAGGAACGAACCAACTCATGAATGAATGTGAAATCTACGATTTCATTGATTTTACGTAAAGGGTGATCCGCGGGAATTAGTTTATATAATTCGGCATGGAAGGATGCCGTGATTTGTTTAGAGGGCTGTAGCAATGGTTCCAACTCTTTCGTTTTCTTTTCATTGTACAACAAACCCAGTGTCGAAGGGGCATTGGGTTTCAGCCTGTTGAAAACCTACTGTTTCGGAGGAGAAGCATGTTTCCAGGCGGAGCGACTGGCGGAGTCCAGCCAAGCGGAACAGCGAGCCCGGGGAAACAGAAGCGCAATCTATGAGTAAACCCCGGAGCTGCGCGCCGTTTTGCGCTTCCCCCGGGATCGCTGTGGAGCGGACAGTTTCACATCCTTGCAGGACGTAGACCGGAGCGCAGATCGGAAACATGCTTCTCCCCACTACAGCTACATTCTCGATACTTAAAACCCCAGTACCTAAGGGCACTAGGGTTACGGTTTACAGATATTAGGTGGACTTTTGCAGGACTCTCCAAGAGGGTCACTTTTTTAAAGTGTCCATCTTATGGGTCACAGTTCACCCTACCGCAGCGGTCCTGTTTTTCCTTCCAGCAATCTTTTCAATTCCGTTTCCAGATAGTGCCCCTCTACCATTCCGATGATTTTCTTTCGGATGATCCCTTGCTTATCCACCAGATAAGTGGTAGGAAATGCTTGAATCCAGTAGCGGTTGGCTACATCACCGGTAACGTCCATCGGAATCGGGAAAGTGAGCTTATACTGCTTTACAAATGCTTGCGCTCCCTCCAGACTGTCGTTGGAAGTTACGTTTACACCGTAAAAGTCCACCTGCTGCCCGTATTTCTCCGCAACTTTTTGCAAGTCCGGCGCTTCCAGTTTGCACGGGCCGCACCAGGACGCCCAAAAATTGATGACAAGCGGTTTCTCCCGCTTCCCTGCGACCTCGTACGTCTGATCGTCAAGCCCTCGCAGCGAAAAATGCGGCGCTTCGAATCCTGCTTCCGGCCTTTGTTCCACCGTCACTGCACCCGTCTGTTGAGAAGGCTGCCAGATTGCTGCGCCTACAAGCACAGCGATAACCATTGCCAGTATGAGTCTTTTCATGTGGTCACCCCGGGTTAGAATCCGGTGAAGCCTCCGTACATCTTAATCAGGACTTTCGTGATGTCTGTCATCTTGTCCGTATACAGCAACACGCCAAACAAGATCATCAGAGCACCGCCCACTTTCATCAGCCGGTCAGAGTACTTCATGATTCCCTTGACCTTGCTGATGAAAAACGTCATGACAAAGAATGGAATCGCAAAGCCCGCAGTATAGGCCAGGGTATAAGACAGGGCGCTCCCCGGATCATTCATGCCGAGAACGATAATACCGGAGAGAATCGGTCCCACACACGGCGTCCAGCCAGCAGCGTACGTAATTCCAACCAGGACGGAGCCGGTATACCCGATCGGCCGGGATTTCAGGTCCACTTTCCACGTCTTCATCATCCAGTCCATCTTAAAGACTTGAAGCATCACCAAACCGATGATCACAAGTAATATGCCCCCTAATTGGCGAATCAAATCCTTTTGGGAGGCAAAAAGGCTGCCCAACCAGGAAGTAGACAGTCCCAAGGCGACGAAAACAATCGAAAATCCAAAGATAAAGAACAGGGTGTGCAATAGCGCCTGCCGTTGGAAAACAGCTCTTCCCTTTTTCACCTCATCCATCGTAACGCCGGTAATATAGGAAATGAACGAAGGATACAAGGGCAGACAGCAAGGGGAAACAAAAGAAAGAAAGCCCGCACCAAATGCTAAAAAGACGGAAAGATCTCCACTCATAGATACCTCCGTGGGGTAATGGTAATTCTATTGTACCGAAACTTGGCACCGCTCAAAAGCAAAACGGGCACTTTGTCTTAAAACGTTACCATTTCTTTTACATAATAAATGTTACGTAAACAATAACTGTTTGAATCATGCTCGTTTTCTATATAATACTGACAAGCGTAAATCCTTATGAGTGCTGTCCCTTTCAAATGCAAGGAAAAAAAGACAAATGCCTCATTTGTACATGAATCATTTGTCTTTATTACCCATTTGAAATTGGAAGCCTTACTTCAAAGCGTGCCCCTCCCAAACGCAGGGAGTTCTCCGCGAAAATTTCTCCTCCGTGGTCGAGGATGATTCGCTGTGTGGTGGACAGCCCAAGTCCGGTCCCGTCAGGCTTGGTCGTGTAAAAGGGAACGAATAAATTTTTTAATACCTTATCTTCCAGACCGGGACCGTCATCTTCGACGGTCAAGACGACCTGGTTAATCGACGCGTACACCGAGACTTCCACGATAGACCCCTTGGTCGCGATTGCCTCCATCGCGTTCTTGAGGATGTTGAGGACCGCTTGCTTGATGCGTGCCCTATACCCGTAAATGTACCATTCATCACCGGACCAATTCAGCTCCAGTCGAATCCCCCGTCTGTTGGACTCTGGCTCGAGCAAACGGATGACGCCGAGAACCTCATCCATGATCAGAAATCGCTCAGCCGCAATTTTGTCGTCCCGGTAGCGTGCAAGAACCAAGACATCGTTTAATAATCCGTCAATTCGCTCAATTTCAGTCAATATCACCGAAAAATACGAGGTGTTCTGCCGTGTCTCCGTCTGTTCGCGCAATAACTGGATAAACCCTTTGATTGATGTCAGGGGATTTCTTATTTCATGGGCCATGCCGGCAGCGAGCTGCCCCACCGCCGCGAGTGCTTCCCGCTTGGTCAGCTCCTCCTCGTAGCGCTTGGCGTCGGTGATGTTTCTAAGGACTGAAATCGCTCCCCACAACTCACCCCTGTGATAAATCGGACTTGTACTGACGGTTGTCAGTGTACCGTTAATCTCCGCGACGTAATGTCCGGATTGGCCGCGTTCGATGACCCATTGAACAAACCTTTCATTTTCTCTGGGACGAAACGTCTCATCTATGTGCGTACCGATAATCTGCTGACGTTCCACTTGCTGCAATTCCGCAAAGGAGTAGTTGGCTTCAACAATTCTTAGGTTGCGATCGATAATCAGCACCGCGATATCGGTTGACTGCAGAACAAGCTGAACCAATTCCTGTTCCGCCACTTCGGAAAACCGCTCACGCGTCGCAGTGCCGGTCTGCATTTCCTTTTCACGCTGACTTTCTTCCGTTTCAAAAATGTGAATAAACATATCAATCAAGCTGTCTACAAATTGATAGAGATCCAATCGAATCTGATACAGTTCCAGTCGCTCTTCCTCTGTAAAAATGAAATAATGCGCATCTTGCTCCATTTGATCCAGCAAAGTATCCCGGCACATGCGTATCCGTTCCAATACACATGCCAGAGAAATTCCCTGTTTGGAACGATGGATCGCAATTTCTCTTGCTCCTTTTTCCACCTTCACGCGATCGCCTGTATGTATGTATTCGATCAAGCTCAGAATGAACGTTTCCAACCGAGACAACGTATACGAACGGTCTTCTAATACTAATGCAGAGATTCGGTTATGATCAGACAGAAACCCATACGTTTTGGCCGCCAACTCAGGGGCCAGTCTCGTTAAGTGCTTTCTTATCCGGTTTTTCACTCTCTACCGGCTCCTTTGTCTTTTGTTTCTATATTTGAGAAAACATTCATACCCTATTTATTCCATAAACATGAAGGAATGTAAAGCGGCGTGACCACCCAATCAGGACAATTCACGCCGCTTTTTTTGGTTCTTACAATCCGAGCAGTTGAAGCCCGTTCACGATGAGTTGCTTTTGGTCTGGATTTGCATCCTTCAACTTCTCCAAGACGGAATGCAGCCTGCTTTGTTCATGCTCCGTCCCGGCCTGACGATAAAGGATTTCCAGGAGCTCCAAGCGAATCAGCCAGTCTTCCGGATAGTCGGCGTCGAGCTCATCGAGGATCGTGAGCAATGTATCGCGATCAAAAGCTTGCTGCTTCTCCCGGATGTTTCGGACCTGTTGATACAGCTGATGCAGTCTGATTTGCTCAGGTGAGTAGCTGGACTGTCTGGCCGATATCACGGATGGCTTGTGTGTACCTGTAGCAAAGGCTTCCCTGTCGGCAGCCCCGGCAAAAACCGAAACGATCCGCTCCCCTACCGCCATGTCGAACGTCCCCCACTCTGCTTGGAAAAGCGTTTTGTCCTGATACGTCACAGTGCACTCATCGAAGCCGATGAGCACAAGCCGTCCTCCCTCCCGGAGAATGTAACGGACTACTCCCGCCACTTGGAGACCGGACTCAAATGACAGGATAGAACGTTTTCCGGGCACGATTCCTTTTTCCTGCAATTGTTCATCCGTAAAGCACTCCAAAGGTGTGCTCTCCCCCGCCAACCGGCCGATTGGGGAGCCAAATCCCTCGGCATGGTATTGCTTGCCGTGGCCTGGCAGCTCTTTATTTCCGACAGCCAACGCGGACGGCCCTGTTGTTTTCAGGTAGACCGCCTCTCCTTGGCTGTCAAATTCCAGCTCCGCCAAGATGCCGCTAACCTGCAGCCCTGAGCTGTAAACGGCCGTCGTCGTTTGCGGCATGTTTCTCGCCTTGATCAAGCTTTCCGTCCCGCCGACATTCAGCGCCATGCGCTTGGAATATTCCAAAATCGCGTCAATCAGCTCCTGGAAATCGCGGCATACAAAAAGCTGCGGCTGCGGTTTTGTGATGTCATAATCGGTCTCGATGCACGCCTGCAGCGAAAACGGAATTTTCTTTACATCATCCTGCAAGCAGCTGATGCTCTCACCGACAGAGGAAAGCAGACCGGCACCGTATATGCGCGGATTTTCACAATCGCCAATCAAGCCGTACTCGACTGTCCACCAGTACAGACGCGCCAGCTCATTTGCTTCGGAAACATTCTGGACCGCCTTTGCTTTGCGCTCCAGCTCCTCTTCGGCTTGTCTGATGACTTCCTCAGTGGATTCCGGGTCTTCTTTTACGATGGAAAGGTAGCGGATCGCTTCGTACAACTCGTAATCTTCCTTGGAGGAAAGCGCGCGGGACCCGATTTCCCCGAATATTTTCAAATAGGAACGGTACGTCTCATCCAAAATAATCGGAGCATGACCTGCCGCCTCATGAATGATGTCCGGTGCCGGCGTATACGCAATATGATCGTATTGCCGAATATCGCACGCGATCGGCAGGATGCGATGTGCTTGAAAATCAAAGAAAGCGACAGCCGGAATGAAACCGTCAATCGTGACAGCCCCCCAGCCGATCTTTGCCAGGCATTCATTCATCTCACGGATGTTGGGGATTCGCTCTACGCTGATTCCAGAGAGCCGCAGCCCCTCCAGGTAGGCGCTGTGTGCAGTCTGCCCGAGATAATGATGATTTTGCCGCATGACATAGCGCCATACAGCGTGGTCAATTGGCGTGTACTGTTCGTAATCTTGCTCCACTACAAATTCCTTCAGATGAATAGGTACTTGAACGAGAGAAAAATCAGGTTCTACGCGACTCATACTCACTTCCCCTTTATCAGGATAGTAACCATGTAAGCGTTTTCTCGACTCACCTTATCATATCATGATCAGGTTACAAATTGTGCAAAGAATGTTTATTGCAAAACTTATCTGAATGAAAAAAGGCATCCGCCTGCTTTATGCGCAAACGAATGCCTGTACATTTACGAAGATGCCTTTACCTGATAGGTGCGCAGCTCGGACTTGACCGGGCTGTTCGGATTGCTGCCTGCATGCGACCGTTTGAACGCCTCGCTCTGTGTCCAATTCAGGAAATCCTGCTCGCTTTCCCATTTGGTAAACACGGTATACTCATCGCCCTGGGTAGGCGCCAGAAACAGGAACTCCAGGAATCCCGGGACATTTTTCATCCGCTCGCCGCCCTCACTGAAGGCTTTTTCCAGGTGAGCCCGATAGTCGGACGGTACGGTCAAACGATTCATCGATACATACATGTACTTGCACCCCTTTCCAGCTTGATCAAACCTATTATACAAAAAAGCGCTCCGGGAACCAAAAAGCCGCAGGCAGCTTACGGGCGCCTGCGGTTTATTTGTTGCTCCAGCATGATATCGACCAAAAGAATATCCTGAAGCGGGTCCTTGGGATCTGTGGTCAAAAGCGATGCGACCGCAGCAATCGAACAGCGCACGGCGTGATAAGAGTAGAATGCATCCCGCTCGTCGTCATTGGATAAGGAGAGGTCGGACAGCTCGTGTATCGGATAGGGAAAATCTGTTTCGACACCTGCTCGATCAAGTACGACCAGCGCCTGCTTGATCGCCAGCAGAGCCGCGCTTACGCTGATTCCGTATTCCTGGCGTAGCTCATCCCACACCTGAAAGGCTGATCGTTCAACACGCTCCTGATTGGGTCTGGTAATAATACCCGACTTTCGCCCTTCCTTCAGCAGCCAGTCAACGAGGATATCCTGTCTGGGCGGAAATGCAAACACTTGCAGCTTCAGCTCCAGCTCCGTGGGCGTATCCTTCGCAAATCGGGCATGGGATAGCGACATCTCATAGCGCCTCGAAGGATGGCCAGGAACCGTGACAAAAACCGTCTCCTGACGAATAGCCGCTACCTGCAGCTTGGTCCTTGCCGGTATTCGAGCCTGGGGCGCCTTTTCCCTGCGAATACTGCCGGGGATCAGCTCAGTGCCGAACAGATGGTACTCCAGCGGTGAATCAATCCAGGGAATAGGCTCTCGATTCAGAATCTCATACAATCCGTTGAACGTGATCCACTCGCCAGGACGCTTTTGATACCGAACCAGGGCGGCATGCCGTTCTTCTTCAGGCGTCACGCTCTCTGTATCGGGGTGATCTTCGGCAGGGGCAAGCCGCTTATGTTCCACAAGCGCACAATCCGTCAGCTGGAGGCGCTCCAATAACTCTCGTTTGCTTACCCATTCATAGCCAATCCGGTAAATTCGATGTTTCATCTGTTCCACCTCCCTCGCCAGGTTCAAGTTCCCGGTCTGTCTATGGTACGTTATGTGTCAGCGTGGCTGTCCGTTCCTCGTACGATTGACGACTTCATTCAGTTCACGAGCCGCTTGCTCGGGAGATGCGGCCTTGCTGATCGCACTGATCACGGCCACGCCATCCGCTCCGGCAGCCAGAACAGCAGCAGCATTTTCCAGCGTAATCCCGCCAATTCCTACGATCGGCAGCGACCCTCCCACCGCCTCGCGTATTTGCCCCAGTCCTGCAGGACCGATCGGTTCTCCTGCATCCGCCTTGGACGCTGTGGCATACATGGCACCAACGCCGATACAGTCTGCTCCACCTGCCATCGCTTCCCTGGCTTCTTCCACTGTACCCGCAGATACGCCAATGTACATCGATTCTCCCACCAGGGCACGTACGTCTTTTAGATGCATGTCATCCTGACCCACATGAACGCCGTCTGCTTGCAGGTCAATCGCCAGGTCAACATCGTCATTGACGAAGAAAATGGCTTGATATTGATGGGCAAGCCGCTTCATTTCGGCTCCAAGCCGAGCCTTCTCTTCGCGGGTCAATTTGCTTCCTTTATCGCGGAGCTGCAAAGTACCCGCGCCCCCTTTCAGGGCTTGCTCGACGATTTCCAGCGTACGCGCGGCCGAATATCCGCAATCCTGGGTTCCAACGACAAAATAGACACCCATTTTGTCACGCAATCGCTCTGTGTTTCTCATCCCGTTTCCCCCTTCCACCTGTCAAGCGCTTCCCTGTATGAGCGGGCAGCTCGCTTCACGTCTGCTGCATCTGTTATTCCTGAAAGCGCCGCAATGCCAGCACAGCCCGCCGCGAGCACCTGGCCTGCATTGTCGGGCTTGATCCCGCCAAGCCCGATCACCGGGATAGAGAGCGCTTCGACGATGGTTTTCAATTCCCCCGTCCCTCTGGGAGCCAAACCCGGTTTGGAACGACTGGGAAAAATATGGCCGTACAAGACGTAGTCCGCCCCTTGCTCGGCGGCTTCCATTGCTTCTGTCATAGAGTGCACCGAGCACCCGATCTTTTGCCCGGGCGACAGTACTCTTCTGGCCGCTTTGACCGGCAAGCTGTGGTAAGCGAGATGTGCCCCGCAGCATTGGACGGCTGCTGCCACGTCGACGCGGTCATTGATCAGGATGCTTTCGCGCGGCATGACTCCCGCCAAGGCCTCCGCCCACTCCATGATTTCGCGAGCCGTACGGTGCTTTTCCCGAATATGGAGCCGATCCATTCCTCCGCTGTATGCGGCTTCGGCCATGCGCAGCACCTCGTCGAGCTCCTGTCGTCCGCTCGTTATGACGTGCAGCTCAGGTTTGTACAGCTTGCCCATGTCCGCCTCCAGACAGCACCGTCAGACACTCCTGCAGCCATTTGGCTGTTTTTTCATTTTGCTCTCCAGGCATGCGAGCGACCATCTCGGCAACCAGTCTGCGCAAAAAGAACGATTGCGGCAAGCTGAGCGGAAACGTCACGGTCCGCGGTTTTTGTTCCTGCTCTTCCAGCTTTTGCACCCCGGCCAGCAGTATATCGGCGATGGATTCTATCAAGTCTCTCGTATTTTCCTGCTCGCGCAGATCATCGTAGCATCCGTCCATCAACCGGCACAAAATGAGGAAGGCCTGTGTGGACAGCGTAAAAGGTTGTACATCCTGCAACGGTTCGGTCACGATTTTCCCCTCCATAAAAACAAAGCGAAACTCTGGTTATTATAGCACATTCTTTTCGTCAGACAGAATTTCACGGTGTCGCTTTTCAGCAAATAAAATGCGAGCCGTTTACACTCGTTCGGCTCGCACGGTTTTCATTTACGGTTTGTTGCGGTCGTTGTGGTTGGACTGACGCAGGTTGGTGTTTTTATCGTGCTCATCCAGCGTTTTTCCACGGTGTTTGCCCAGATCCTTGCTGTTGTTGTTCTTGCCCATGTGCCCACCTCCCTTTACAAGCATCAACTGGTAGCGTCCCCTGTCAAAGGCGCTTTTATCAGGAGGCAGGACTTGCTTAATCAAAGAGTCCGGGACGGCCGGCGAATGAGGGCGTAGACGATGGCAAACGGAATCCGCCAGCCCAGCAAAAAGGCGAGCATGATAAAATACGCAACGGCGGCGAACAGCCAGGTGAGCGGTGTTCCCAGCCAGAGTGTACGAATGACCAGACCGATGGGTGCCGCAATCGTCCACATGAGCAGGACGTTAAGCAATTGCGTGCCCGCCTTCTCCAATGAGTGGCGCCGATACGGATGGAAAAACAGCGCGACCAATATCCAGGCCAAGAGGAACGGAGCCAGCGTTTCCATGATCCCTGATGCAGTGGCCGGAAGTCCGTGCGCCAGCTTTCCGTAATACGTAAACAGCAAAAAGGCGGCCAGATCGCCTGCGAGCAGGACGTAACCGGCCGGAGCGTGTATCCGTTTCATGAACAATCCTCAACTCTTCCTATTTAGATGGTGACACGCTCATTGTACACATCTCTCTCGTCCATCCACAATCCGTTTTGCCCGTTATTCACCAAACAGCAACATTTGGAGCTTTTGATCCACCTGCGGCCATTCCCTGTCCAAAATGCTGAAATAGACCGAATCGCGAATATACCCGTCGCGGACAATCATATGATTGCGCAGGGTTCCCTCGTAAACGCCACCGATTCTTTTGATGGCCCGTTGGGAATTTGCATTGCGGGCATCCGTTTTCAGCTGGACGCGAATGCAACCGAGCTCTTCGAAACAGTGACGCAATAGCAGCCATTTGCACTCCGTATTTACTTTCGTCTTCCAGACGGAGGGCGTCAGCCACGTATAGCCGATCTCCAGCCCGCGGTCTTTTTTCGAGATTTTCAAAAATCGGGTGCTGCCGATTACTTGTCCGTCTTCCTTCCTGACGATCGCAAAAGGCAGCTCTGTTCCGCTCGCCTGGTTCTCCAGCGCCGTTTCGATAAAACGCTGGGCGTCTTCGGGCTGTCGTATCACTGTTGACATATAGCTCCATATCTCCTCGTAATTCCCTGCCTGAAATACACCTTCGCAATGCCTGGTGTCCAGCGGTTCCAGACGAACCTGCTTTCCTTCGAGGGTGATTGGACTGATTTGCAGCATACAAACTCGCTCCTTTGCTGTTCTGCCTTTTGCGTATAACAGAACAGTCCTTTTAAATTTTTCCAAGGATAATGGCGACGCTCACTTTTGTCAAGACGATGCTAGAATGCGAGAATAAAAGGGCGGCACAGCAGAACACGGTCAGAAAAGAATTCGTCACAACCCAAGTGGGAAAAAGGTAGATTCAAACGGGGCGTTCGTGTACAGTTAGAAGAGGAATTAAGGGGATGTGGAGGTTAGGAAAGATGCACGCAAATCTGCGTTCGTTTATGGAACAACTGCGCCAGCACGGGCAGTTAATCGAGATTGACGCGCCAGTGGACCCAAATCTGGAGCTGGCTGAGATACACCGGAGGGTCATCCAGGAGGAAGGACCTGCACTCCTGTTCACCAATGTAAAAGGAAAAACATTCCCGGTCGTGACCAACCTGTTCGGCACAGCCGAGCGTGTGGACATGGCATTCGGTCCAAAACCGGAAACGATTGTAAAAGACCTGGTTCACGGGTTGGACAAGCTGATGCCGCCTTCGCTCTCCGGATTGTGGGAGCTGCGGTCGCCTCTGCTGGAAGTGATGCGTACCGGTACGAAGACGGTATCCCAAGGACAGGCTCCCGTCACCCAAGTAAGTACAACAGAAGTCGATATGACAGCGTTGCCTGCATTGACGAGCTGGCATCTGGACGGAGGTCCATTCGTTACGCTTCCGCTCGTTTACACCGAGCATCCAGAGACAAAGCAGCACAATCTGGGGATGTACCGCATCCAGATATACGACAAAAATACGACAGGCATGCACTGGCAGATCCACAAGGGCGGCGGTTTTCATTACTACGAAGCGGAAAAACAAAATCGCTCGCTGCCTGTTTCGCTGACGATCGGCGGACCGCCCGCCCTCATTTTGTCCGCGATCTCTCCTCTGCCCGAGATGGTGCCGGAGCTTGTCTTTGCTTCATTAGTAATGGGAGATAAATTGAAGATGGTGGAGGTGCCCAACCATCCGCACCGCATCGTTGCAGATGCCGAGTTTGTTTTTGCGGGAGAAGTTCCACCGCATGTCCGCAGACCGGAGGGGCCGTTTGGAGACCACTTCGGCTATTACTCGCTGACGCATGATTTCCCGGTATTTCAAGTAAAACAAATGTTCCGCCGCAAGGATGCCATCTACCCGGCTACAGTCGTCGGGAAGCCGCGTCAGGAGGACTACTATATCGGCGAGTACCTGCAGCGCCTGCTCTCTCCGCTGTTCCCTGTCGTCATGCCTGGCGTCAAAGCGATCTGGGCTTACTGTGAGACCGGGGTTCACGCTCTCGCAGGGGCGATCGTCCGGGAAAGCTATTATAAGGAAGCGATGGCTCATGCCTTCCGGATCATGGGCGAAGGACAATTGACGCTGACCAAGTTTTTGATGGTCACGGATGTCCCTTGCGATTTGGCTAATTTTAGGAATTTTATGGAAATCGTTCTTGCCCGCTTCCAGCCGGAGCGCGATCTGCTGATCGTCAACGATACGTCCGGCGATACACTGGATTATACCGGCCGGAAATTCAACCATGGTTCAAAAGGGATCATGCTGGGGATCGGAGACCCTGTTCGGGAGCTGCCCAAAGAATACAAGGGGGAAGGCATCCCGAATACTTCCCGGATCCAACCGTTCTGCGGCGGATGTCTCGTCATCTCCGGTCCGTCCTTTGAGGAGAATCCGCAGTTTGGCGAAGAAATTCTGCCGTACGTAAACGAGCATTGCAAAGAGTGGCCGATGATCTGCATCGTCGATGATGCCTCGATTGCAAATGACCAAAGCCAGTTTTTATGGACCGTCTTCACCCGCTTTGATCCGGCTCATGATCTATATGCAAAAGCGACCATTTCCCGCAACAAGATTCGCTATGAAGGTCCGCTGGTAGTCGATGCGCGAATGAAGCCATTTTACCCTGACGAAGTAGAGACTCACCCGGATATTGCCAAGCTCGTCGATCAAAGATGGAAGGAATACTTTCCGAAATAACAAGCACCACAGCACCCGGAGCAATCTTGCCGGGTGCTTTTCTGGTTTCTTTATGTGAGAAAATTCTGTCATTTCTTGTCGGACTGTCCAATATAATGTAGCATCTTGTATCCGAGCAACGCTTATGTTGGTCGGTTCCTATTTTCTTTATAAAGGAGGGAGTTATTCATGAAGACCCAGGTGGATTCGGACGGCATCGTCACCCTGACCAAGGAAGGCGAAAATCTGATCAAAGACAGCCCTCTGTTCAACGATGGGCTGCGGCCAACCACGATGGCTGAGCACAACTGGACTTCGTACAACTTTGCCAGCTTGTGGATCGGCATGTCGATCTGCTTGCCCGCCTACTCGCTCGCGGCCGGATTAATCGCCCTCGGCATGAACTGGTGGCAGGCGATCATCACCATCATCCTGGGCAACTGTATCGTCCTTATCCCTATTCTCCTTAATTCCCATGCGGGCACAAAATTCGGGATTCCGTATCCGGTCTACGCCCGTCTCTGGTTTGGCTCCAAAGGGGCACACATTCCTGCCGTAGCGAGAGGTCTTGTCGGCGCGGGCTGGTTTGGCATCAACTGCTGGTTTGGCGGGACCGCTATCGATACCCTGCTGATGTCCATGAGCAGTTGGGGCAATGTGCCTGGCCATACCTGGATTGCTTTTTTCGGGTTCTGGGCGCTAAACGTCTGGATCGCCTACAGAGGACCTGAAGCGATTAAAAAGATGGAGTTCTGGGCTGCTCCGACGTTGATCATCATGTCCCTCGCCCTGCTGATTTGGGCGTTGACAAAAGCTGGCGGCTGGGGACCGATGCTCTCGGCTCCCTCCAAATTTACAACCGCTGGCGAGTTTTTTAAAGTCTTCTTTCCTTCCCTTACCGGTGCCATTGCCTTCTGGGCAACGATGGCGCTGAATATTCCCGACTTTTGCCGATACGCCAAGAGCCAGCGAGCTCAAATTGTCGGTCAATCCGTAGCGCTGCCGACGACCATGGGAGGCTTCTCCTTTATCGGGGTCGCTGTTGCCTCTGCTACCGTCGTCATTTTTGGGGAAGCGATCTGGGACCCTGCGGCCGTCCTCGCGAAGTTCTCTCCGCTTGCCATCTTCTTTGGAACAATTGGCATCATCCTGGCCACGCTGACGACCAATGTTGCCGCGAACGTCGTAGCTCCTGCACGGGCCATCGAAAACCTTTCCCCGCGCAAAATGAGCTTTGGGGCTGGCGCAATCATTACCGGAGTCGTCGCACTCGTTATGCAGCCATGGTATATTTTGGATAATTTCGGCAATTATATTTTCCTGTGGCTCGGAACTTATGCCGCTCTGCTGGGACCGATAGACGGCATCGCGATCGCAGACTACTGGCTGGTCCGCAAACAGCGAATTCACTTGACGGAGCTGTATCGCACAAACGGAATTTACTCGTACAGGGGCGGCTATAACTGGAATGCCATCTGGGCCATGCTGCTCGGGATTGCTGTTCCTTTTGTCAGCAGGCTCATTCCCGGATTAGGGTTCATCTGGGATAATGCCTGGACGATCGGATTGTTCGTCTCCCTGATCTTCTACACCTGGTTTATGAAACGAAGCTCCAGCCTGATAAGCCAGGCGGATTACGAGAAGATTACCGCCAAGGCAGAGGCGCATGCTTCCTAATTAAATGTGCATACTTCCCGATGAAATGCATTCTACTGCTGCGCTAGCGTAAAAAGTGACGTAATAAAAGCTCCGCCGTTCATTTGGCGGAGCTTCTCTTTTACTGATCTTTACATTTTAAACCGGCTAATGGACAATTGCAGCTCATGGGAAAGCTTGCTCAGATTTTCACTGGAGTTGGTGATTTCCTGCATGGACGCCAGCTGTTCCTCTGATGTCGCGGCAACACCGCGCGTATGGTCGGAAGCCTCCTGCGCCAACCGGTTCATTTCATCCATCGAGGAGGCGACTTGCTGTATGCTTGCCGACATTTGTTCGGTCGCCGCGGATACCTCCTGAATCTGTTCAGCGATCGTTTGCGATGAAGAGACGATGCGCTGGAAGGCTTCTCCTGCCTCACGGACGATCACACTGCCCGTTTCCGCTTCCCGGGTGCCTTGTTTAATTGCATTCACAACCTGTGCCGTTTCATTTTGAATATCCTGGATCAATCTCTCAATCTCGCGGGCAGACTCTTCCGATTGCTCAGCCAATTTTCGCACCTCGTCAGCCACAACGGCAAAGCCGCGGCCTTGTTCGCCGGCACGGGCCGCTTCGATGGCAGCGTTCAGCGCGAGCAAGTTGGTTTGGGAAGCGATTCCCGTAATGACCTGAACGATCTCTCCGATCGCCTCGGAGCGGACACCTAGCAGCTGCACCATTTCGGCAGCGCGGCTTACTGCTTCATTGATCGCGGTCATCTGATCGACTGCGGACTGAATGCGTTCATTGCCTTGCTCTGCTTCCTGGGCGGCTTGTCCGGAGAATTCGGAGACGGAGCCCGAGGTTTCGGCGATACGTTGTACAGCCAGGGCCATCTCCTCCATGACGCGTACACCTTCCTGGGAGCGAAGTGTATGTACCTCTGACCCGGAAGCGATCTCCTCGATGGCAGCAGCTGCCTGCTCTGACGCTCTCGCTGTCTGCTCTGCGCTCGCATGGAGCTCCTCGGAGGAAGCCGCTACCTGTTCACTCGCCACTTTTACCTGATCGATCAGGAGACGCAGCTCAGATACAAGTCGGTTGAAGGCCAATCCCAGCGTCCCGACTTCGTCTTTCCCTGTATACTCAACTGACTTCACTGCCAAATTTCCGCTAGCGAGCTCTTCCAATTTGGAAGCGACGTCGCGAAGCGGGTTGGCGATCATCCGGGCGATGGCAAATCCGACGCTGAGCGCAAGGACAATCGCAAGCACCGCGATTCCGAGCATCGTAATTTCTACGGCTTTCGCCTCTGCGGTATTTACGTTATTCGTTTCTTCTGCTCTTGCGGAATTGTAATCTGCCCAGGATTTTAGCTCTTGGTTAATCCCGTTCAGCGTCGATTCCGTCGCACGGAAGAAAGCAAAGGCTTCGTCCGGATTTTTTTCTTCTACCAAATGGATCACGACTTTTTGATCGCCCCGGTATTTTTCCAACAGCGTCTTCAGCGTTTCCAGAATTTCTGTCTCCTGTTCTGAAGTTGCAGACTCCTGAAGCTTTGCCAGCAACGCATCAGACTCCGCCACCAGGTCCTGGTACTGCTGTTTGTAATCTCTTTGTTTGGAAGGGCTCGTTTCCAGCATCATTTTATACATAATTGCCTCGATCTGTCTTGTCTCTGTACGGAGCTCGTTCACCCACTTGATCGGCAACAGCTGATCCTGGTACATCGTGGACATCCGTGTTTCCGCTTTCATTAAATTGTAGTAGCCAGTAGCCCCTACTCCTCCCAAGAAAACACTCATCAAAATAACCAGACTCATTAGCTTTGTCCGTGTCTGCATGTTGCGCAAAAGTTTCATGTCTTGAGGCCATCTCCTTATTTTATAATCATAATTGCTGAAAATGGTCGAATAATGTCTAATTCTACCAAAGGAGGATGGACAAGTCGATAGTTTTACGACGAAACTCCTACATCAAATACTGAAAACAATGAAATGTTGGAAATTTGCTCGTCGGGGCTATAACAAATGTAATAGGTCAATTCGTCGCTTATCCGATAACAGATCCCGTTGTAGCCTTGTTCGATCAAGTAAAGTCTGATTTGTTCTCCGGTCCAGTCCAGCCATTCCTGGTCGTCCATTTCGGCTGACAACCGGTTCAGGACGTCCTCTGAATGCCGGGATTGCAGGGCATCCAGACGCAGTTGATTCTCTCCGTATTGTTCATGCAGAGAAAAAAGTCCCGCAGTTCTCAACTCCTGCCTGAGGATGGCCGCCTGGTCCCAAGTCGTTTCCGCATGACAAATGGCATACTGAGCCGCTACCTTCATATTGCTGACAAGATACACGCCAGAACCGAACACAGCTTTGGCGATAGCCCCGTTGACAAATTGTCTGCGTTCGTGCCGTTCATATCTTTGCAGCTTGACGACTCGCTCGGCTTCCCTGTATTCAACTCCCCGATAGACGATCTTCTTCATGCAGAAAACTCCTCTTCACGATTCAACTCCAGCGGCGTATCCCAAACGGGAAAAGAGGGGGCGCCACACCGCGCCACCCTGCTTTTCGCTGCTGGGCCATTCCCTTTGCCATGCGATTTAAGGGAGCAATTTGACCATATCATCGTAGGTCTCAGGTCGCCGGTCGCGGTAGAATTGCCACGTATCCCGCACCTGATGGATCAGATTTTTATCCATTTCCGCGATGATCACCTCATCCCGATCTCTGCTGCCGACTGCTACGAATTGTCCCCGGGGGTCTACCAGATACGATTGACCGTAAAATTCCCCCATGTTCCACGGCGCTTCCACTCCCACTCTGTTAATCGCAGCGACATAGTATCCATTGGCTACAGCATGAGCCGGCTGTTCGAGCTTCCAGAGATATTCGGAGAGGCCGGCCACAGTCGCCGACGGATTGAAGACGATTTCGGCTCCATTCAGCCCAAGCAGCCTGGCCCCTTCCGGAAAATGACGATCATAGCAGATGTAGACGCCCACTTTTGCAAAGGCCGTCTCAAAGACGGGATAGCCAAAATTTCCCGGTTTGAAATAGTATTTCTCCCAAAAACCGCAGCCGTTGTCGCCGACTCCCACGTGGGGGATGTGCTGCTTGCGGTATTTGCCGAGGTAACGGCCGTCCGCATCGATCACAGCAGCTGTATTGTAGTAGGTACCAATACCTACCCGCTCATAGACCGGCAGAATGAGCACCGTCCCCAGCTCTTTGGCCAGCGACTGAAATTGCTGGACGGTCGGCCCATCCGGGACCTCCTCGGCCGCTTCATACCATTTGGTATTTTGTTCGGCGCAGAAGTACGGACCGTAAAAGATTTCTTGCAAACAGATTATTTGAGCGCCTTTGGCCGCTGCCTCGCGAACCAGCCGGACGTGTTTTTCGATTGCCTTTTCTTTATGGACGTGGACCGGCTCATCGCCGTGAACGTCGTTTTTCGCCTGGATCAGGCCGATTGTTACCTTGTTTGCCATAGTGGAAGTCTGCCTCCCTTCAATGGGTTTGGGGTTATGGCTGTTCAAAAGTAGTGCGTTTGATATACTGGCCGCTTCCTGCCTGCCCGACGAATTGCTTGTCGCGCACCACGAACGAGCCCCTCGATAGAACCGAGACGACCTCGCCGTACACTTCCATTCCTTCAAATGGGTTGTAGTCAACGTTCATATGGTGCGTTTCGACGGAAAGCGTACGCTTTACATGCGGGTCAAAAATGACGATATCGGCATCCGAGCCTACCGCAATCGTTCCTTTTCTCGGGAACATCCCAAACAGCTTCGCAGCCTTCGTAGAAGAGATGTCCACGAACTGGTTCAGGCTAATGCGTCCCTGGCGTACCCCCTCGGAATAGAGGATCGTCAAGCGGTCTTCTATCAACGGACCGCCGTTGGGAATCTTGGTGAAATCACCTCTCCCCAGTTCTTTTTGACCCCGAAAGTTGAAAGGACAATGATCGGAGCCGACGGTCTGCAATATGCCGTTCTTCAATGCGCTCCACAGCACTTCCTGATTCCATTTCTCCCGGAGCGGCGGTGACCAGACGTATTTGGCTCCCTCGAAGTCGGGCTGATCCATGATACTCACATCCAAAGCCAAATATTGCGGACATGTCTCCCCGTAGACATTCCAGCCTTTCTCCCGCGCCTCCGCTATCCGCTGTACCGCCGATGCACAAGAGACATGGACGACGTAAAGCTGCGAGCCCGCCAACGCGGTCAAAGCAATGGCTCTGCCCGTCGCCTCTCCTTCCGCCTCGGGCGGCCTGGTATAAGCGTGATAGATCGGATCGGTGTTCCCCTCGGCCAGTGCTTTCTTGGTCAAATAATCGAGGACATCGCCGTTTTCCGCATGCACCTGTACGAGCGCCCCCAGCTCCTTGGCCTTGACCAAGGTTTTGAACAAAGTCTCATCGTCTGCCTGGAAGACGTTTTTATATGCCATAAACACTTTCAGCGAAGTAATCCCTTCCGACGAGATGACACTCTCCAGCTCCTCCAGCACCTGATCGTTTGCCTCCGCGATCATCAGGTGAAACCCGTAATCAATGACGGCTTTCCCGCGTGCCTTTTCATGCCAGGTCGCAATCGCCGATTTCAGCGACTCTCCTTTTTTGGTCAGACAGAAATCGACGATGCTGGTCGTTCCGCCAAATGCCGCTGCCCGGGTGCCGGTAAAGAAGTCGTCCGCCGTCACCGTGCCTCCAAACGGCATGTCGAGGTGTGTATGCGGATCGATCCCGCCTGGAATGACATAGCATCCGGTGGCGTCGATTTCTTCCGCACCGTCAACTGACAGCTGATGACCGATCGCGACTACCCGTTCGCCCTCGATCAATACGTCAGCCTGATACGTATCGGCTGCCGTCACTACAGTACCTCTGCGAATCCATTTTTTCATCTCATACCCTCCTCTTTTCCCGACCCCGTCAGGGCAAATGCTCTGGCGGTATGTCTCTTGCCAGTACAAGCTATGCATTCAGAGGTTAAAACATTACTCCTGTCCCGCTTCGCAGCTTCCGCCTGCTGCCAGTGCCGCTTGACGCTGGTTCCAAGAGAGCGGCGGCTGATCAGACGGGATTTCTACCATCTCTATCGTCCCTTCGACCGGACATACGATGGAGCAGAGATTGCAGCCGACACAGTCTTCTTCACGAACGACCAGCCTTTCTTTCCCCGTAAGCTCGTCAGTCACAATATCGATGCACTGGTGAGAGGTGTCCTCGCAAGCAATATGGCACTTGTTGCAATTGATGCACGTTTCCTCGTGGATGCGGGCTACGACCTTGTAGTTTAGGTTGAGATGGCCCCAATCGGAATAGGTGTGCACAGCTTTGCCGACGATGTCCATGACCGAAGCGATTCCCCGCTCATCCAGGTAGTTGTTCAGGCCGTCGATCATGTCCTCGACAATCCGAAATCCGTGATGCATGGCTGCGGTGCATACCTGGACGCCGCTCGCTCCCATGAGCAAAAATTCGACTGCATCCTGCCATGTGGAAATGCCGCCAATCCCGGAGATCGGAATCCCCACCTGCGGATCGCGAGCGCATTCCGCTACCATGTTGAGCGCGATCGGCTTCACCGCTGGTCCGCAATAACCGCCGTGCGCTCCTTTTCCATCCACATGCGGGATCGGCAGCCACGAGTCCAGATCGACTCCGATCAGGCTGTTGATCGTATTGATCATGCTGACGGCATCGGCTCCCCCCTCTGACGCTGCACGGGCTGTGAAGCGGATATCTGTTATGTTTGGCGTCAGCTTGACGATGACAGGCGTCTGGGCGACTTCCTTGACCCACTCTACCTGCTGCCGGATCAGGTCGGGGTGCTGACCTACTGCCGAGCCCATGCCGCGTTCCGCCATGCCGTGCGGACAGCCAAAGTTCAGCTCCAGTCCGTCTACCCCTATGGCCTCCACTTTCTTCACGATTTCATGCCACGCTTCGCGCTTGTGCTCGACCATGAGCGAAGCGATCAACGTGTGCTTCGGAAACAGCTTTTTGGTCTCCAGCATTTCCTTCAGGTTTTCCTCGAGCGGTCTGTCCGTGATCAGCTCGATGTTGTTGAAGCCGAGCACCCGCTGTCCTCCGAAGTGAAGTCCGGCAAACCGGGACGTCACGTTTATGATCGGTTCCCCCAGTGTCTTCCAGACTGCTCCTCCCCACCCCGCATCAAACGCCCGCTGCACCTGATAGCCTGAATTGGTAGGCGGTGCTGAAGCCAGCCAAAACGGATTGGGCGACTCGATTCCCGCCAAATTAATGCGTAAATCTGCCATTGTTTCTACGCCTCCTTCTTATAAAACTGGCTGAGACTTTGCTTCCAGCGCCGTGTGGATCGCATGAGCCGCCCGCTTTCCGTGATTGGCTGCATCCACGACCATCGCGTCCGTATTCCCTCCGCCAAAGATGACATCGCCCGCGGCGTAGACATGCGGATGAGAGGTTCGATACGTGCCTTCCTCGATCTCCACGATCCCGTTTTTGTGCTGAAGCCCGAACATTTCGATCAAGTCCACGTGCCGCGTTTGCCCGATTGCCTTTACAACGAAATCCACTTCCATTACAAACTCGCTGCCCGGGACCGGCTCCGGACGCCTTCGTCCTTTTGCATCCGGCTCCCCAAGCTGCATCCGCATAAGCTCAATACCGGTCACCCGTCCGTTTTCGCCGATAATCCGGGTCGGCGCTACCAGCCAACGGAATTCCACGCCATCTTGTTTCGCAAATTCATACTCGAACTCGTAGCAGGTCATCTCTTTCTCTGTACGCCTGTAGAGAATCTGAACGAGCTGGGCACCCAGCCGTTTGGAGGCAGTGGCTCCGTCTATCGCCGTGTTTCCCGCCCCGATCACGACCACTTTCTTACCGAGCATCAAATCCGTAAGCGGTTTCGTTTTCGTATCCTCCACAAGGGAAATCGCATCGAGAACGCCGATCAAGTCTTCGCCTTCGATGTTCAGCATCGGGACAGCACCCATGCCTGCCGCAAGCAAGACGGCATCAAAGCTCTGCAGAAGGTCCTCCGGTGTCACGTCTACACCGACGCGGGTTCCAGTCTTGATGGTCACGCCCATCTGCTCGATTTGCTCAACCTCCCACAGTGCAACCTCCTGCGGCAAACGGAAGGAAACGATGCCATAGGTGTTTAGCCCGCCGGCCTTTTCTCGCGCTTCGAAAACCGTTACTTCATAGCCGAGACGGGCAAGCTCTCGCGCTGCCGAAAGACCGGCTGGACCGCCGCCGACGATAGCGACGCGCTTGCCATTTTGCTCTCCTGCATGAAACAGAATTTTCTGATTTTTTATTGCCCAGTCTGTCGCATGACGCTGAAGCAGCCCGATCATGATCGGCTTGGAGGCGTGATTGAGCACACAGGCACCTTCGCACAGCTCCTCTGTCGGACAGACCCTGGCACAGCTAGCTCCGACCGGGTTTGCCTCCATAATCGTCCTCGCCGACCCGAGCAGATTGCCGGTCGCAATTTTTTTAATAAAGGACGGGATGTCGATCGAGGTGGGACAGGCCTTGATACAGGGGGCATCGTAACAGAAAAGGCACCGGTTTGCTTCGTCTATCGCTTCTTTCGGCTTCAGGGCAGGAACTACTTCTTGAAAGTTTGCCTGCAGCATAGATGCGGTCTTTGTTTCTTCGCGGTGAACGCTCATTATGCAACAACCTCCTCAGGCGTTCTGAAAATTGCTTCCTTGCTATTATCAATGTGGAAAAAAAGCGTTTTATGATTCCTTCATCACCTTTTTTAAATAGGAGGTTCCTGAAATGAAACCGACTTCCCAGGCATGATTGATTTCAATGCAGAATAGGCTGATACCAAAACAAGAATTGAGGGGGATGGCATGAAGGATTACGATCAGCTGATTGCCAGACTCAAGCAGCAAATTGCAGAAGCGATGGACCGGTTGGAGAGATTGGAAGCCGAACGGATTGCTTTTGAAGCGCAACGCTCGGAGAGAAAAAACTATGTATCATCGCGCGAGATTTTGGACCTGCTCGCCTCCCGGAGCGGAAGGACGGGAAGCATGGCCTCGATTAAAAGGTGGGCAGACGATGGGCTGCTTGGCACGGTCATCGATGAGCGCGAGGTATTTCCTTTGCTGGCAGGCAAACAGGGAAACAAGCGTTTTCTGTATCCGCGAAAAGAAGTACTGCGCTTTTTGCACGGAAAAGGTTTGCTCGTTCCCAAATTTGACGTCCTGGATCGCGTTCGTCTGGAGCGGAACGGGAAATGGGTTTGTGCGGTCATCACGGCTGTCGCCTTAAGCAAGGCTGATCCTGCAGATGACCTGTTTGTCTACCAGGTACAGATCGAGGAAAACGGCGAAGTAATAGACGGGGTCACGGAGGGTGCTTTGCAGAAAGCCAATCAGACCTCCACTTCTCTTGCCCGGTCGTAAGGAGGAGTTATGGAAACAGCTGTTATCACGCTCGGCAATACTGTAGAAAACCAGGAATATTCTCGCCAAATTCGCGACTTTCATAAAAAAAAGGGGCAGCCCCTCACTATCCGTTTCAGTGAAGAGCTGACCCATATCATCCTGGAAGCCCCTTGCTTGTACGTACCCGATCGCAACATACTCGGAAAAGAAGCGGTTGTCGAAGGGGTGGTCAAGAAGAATGGCAATCATCTTGAAATTCACCCGCGAAGCAAGGGAAAAACGATTAATTTGCATCTGGATTCGGAACTGGTGAACGAGCTGGAGCAAATACGCCTGAAGGTGGCGAGCAAGACCCAGCACGACGTCATCCTGGAAATGTTCGTTCGCGGACTTCGCGCATACCAAGCCGAACAGGATGACCAGCCCGCAACCACTAAAAAAGAGCGGGGATGAGCTTATTTATAGTCCCCTTTTAAATAGTTGTAAAACGGTTGATCGACCCAAAACTGATACGTTTCCACGCTGGCAGAAGGGTTGATTTTTTTCAATCCGGATACGACTTTGGCCGAATCTTCGTTCAGGGTAAAAGTCTGGGCCAGATAGCGGCCTTTTTTCAGCACATTGTTTGTGATCACCGGATACTCATCCAGCTTTGTCAGGGAATAGTAGAGAGGCTGCCACCAGGACGATTTGAGAAGACCGGTCATATCCTCTTGATTGCGCTTCGCGTATTTCAGTACGAGCGGTTGGAATTTCTCTTTTTCTTCGACCGTGGCAAACTCCAGACTCAGATCGTATTCCTTGGCGTAGGCAATGTGATTGCCGTTGTCGATCGGGACTACTTGATAATCATCCGTTTGTACCGGCTCGCCCCATTCTTTCAAATAAACAAAAGCAGACGTTTTCGGCTCCAACTGTACTTTCGCAGCAATGCCTTCGCTGCGGAGCAGGCCGACCAATTGCACCGCATGGACGATATCGCTATGCCCGTAGGTGATCGTCCGTGCGGGATCAAAGTGGGGATCAAACTGCGTGTCCTTGAGATTGTAACCGGTGATCAGGTTTTGTTTCAGTCCTTCATCTACGGTCTTTTGCAATTCTTCTGTCCTGATCAACTGGGATTCATTCCACGCCTGGACGAGCTTTCCGAAGATGTCGTCGTCGCTGATGGTGCCGAGAAAGTTTTGCTGCTCTCCGTGAAATTCTGCCACCTTGTTCAAGAGCTGATAGGCGAGCTCGGCGGATACATTTGCTTCCAGCTTTATTCCGGACAAATCCTTTGCAGAAAGGAACCCGGTGTCAAAGGCGACCGCCACCTCCTGTGCCGCTTCCTTGGCAATCCCTTCGCCTGCTTTATACGTCAAGCCGGCTGCATCCCAGGCTGCGGAGATTTTTTCGTCCGAATACGTATGCGCCAGTTCCTTTAAGTCAGCAGCCTTTACGGAAGCGCTGATTGCCTCCCATGCCAAAAGCTTATTGCTCGTCGAGCCTTTCGGGAAGAAAGAATGATTGGCCCCATCGCTGTTAACCGCTATACTGGAAGAGGCTAGCAGCGTTTCCAAAGCCTTTTCAAACTGCTGTTTGGTAATAGTCCCGGACAAAGTGATTCCGTACCGCTTTGTGATGTAGGCGGCGGCATCTTTGACGGATGTTGGCTGAGGTGCTGATGTTTGCACCGCAGTAGCTTGCACCGCCAAAGAAGAAGTGGATGCGGGCGCTGCATACACCTGCGTGCCAGCGGTCACCGCTAAAGCGGTTAGTAAAACTGCCCCCGCGGCTGCCTGTTTGATTGTACGTCCTTTGTTCATGGTTTTCCTCCCCTGTCGAAATGATTAAAACATAGAATTCCTATGTATTTACTTAGTATTCATTACGTTGTACCTTATCATGATCCCCAACCCGCGTCAATACCTTTCGCTTTTGCTTGGGACATCTTCCTGGATCTGCCGACCAACTGCCGATAGAGTCTTGTTTGCCATACATAGACATGATTTGTCATGCCTTTCGATATACACTTTTGGGAGGGACACTTGTGGAATACAAAAGTCATTTCGACTTACCAATTCAACTGATCATGTTTTTCCCGTTTCTGATCCTCCTGGTTCTATACGCGCTAAATATCCTCACCAGTATCTGGGCCTATCGGGACGCTCGCAAACGCGGCAAAAGCAACGAATACGCTTTGCTTGTACTCATTGGAACACTGCTTTTTCCGGTCATGGGTCTGATTGTCTATTTCATCATGAGAAAAGATTCTTGATTCTGAAACCATGAAACCAAACGGCCTCCTTTCCCTTTCTGCTCGTCTTAGGGCAGGTCAGGAATAGGAAGCCGTTTTTGTTATTTGATTGCTTAGGCTAATTCCGCAAACGCTTCACGCAGTACGCGAGCGATGAAGTCAATGTCTTCGCTTGTAGTCGAGAAAGGAGGCGAAAGGGTGAGAACGTTATTGAAGCCCGGTATCGTATCGCCATTTCGTCCGATGATCAGGCCGCGCTGTTTACAGGCTCCGATGACTTTGGTCAATTTGTCAGGCGCTGCCGGTTCCTTCGTTTCCCGATTTTCCACCATCTCGATGCCCATCAGAAAACCGAAGCTCCGAATGTCGCCTACATGCGGATGCTCCTCTAAGAACGACAGCTTCTCCCGCAGCTCCTCTCCCAGACGGCCAGCCCTCTCGATCATCTGCTCTTCTTCCATCAGCTCAAGGTTTTTCAGCGCGAGCGCACAAGCCGCCGGATTTCCGCCGAACGTATTGACGTGACGGAAGTGCAGGTTGACTCCTTGCTCGTTAAACTTGTCGGCAATGTCTGCCCGCACCGCGGTAGCCGACAACGGCAGGTACGCACTTGTGATCCCTTTGGCCATGGTCACAATGTCAGGCTTGATGCCAAAGTTTTGATGACCAAACTTTTGACCGGAACGGCCGAATCCACAAATCACTTCGTCGACGATCAAAAGGACGCCGTACTTGTCACAGATTTCCCGCACCTTCGGCATGTACTCCGGCGGAGGAACGATGACGCCGCCGCCTGTGATCGTCGGCTCCATAATGACGGCCGCCACGCTGTTTGCTCCCTCCCAGTTGATGACCTCGTCGAATACCTGGGCACACTCGAGGCTGCAGCTCCCGTAGGACTTTCCGAATGGACAGCGGTAGCAATACGGCGGGGAAACGTGGAGAAAGCCCGGCGCCAGCGGCTCGTATTTTTGTTTTCGGATCGATTGTCCGGTAGCAGCCAAAGCTCCCATCGTATTGCCGTGATAGGCCCGGTGACGGGAAATGAACTTGTACCGGCCCGGCTCGCCGTTCTGATGGTGGTATTGACGGGCGATTTTGAAGGCTACTTCATTCGCTTCCGAACCGCTGTTGGAGAAAAAGACCCGATACTCTTCACCGAGCCACTCGCTCACCTTTTCCGACAGCTTGATCGCTGGCACATGGCTTTGTGTCAGCGGGAAGTAGGCCATCGTTTTCAATTGCTCATAGGCAGCCTCAGCAAGCTCTTGCCGGCCGTAGCCGATATTGACGCACCACAGGCCAGACATGCCGTCCAGGTATTTGTTTCCGTCAATGTCCGTCACCCACGAGCCGCTCGCTTCCGTGACGATCATCGGATTCGGATTGTAGGGCGACATGTGATGCCACATGTGCGCCCTGTCTTTTTCCAGCAGGGATTCCTTTTCCAGCGTATGAGTTTGTTGCTCCTGGCTCATTTTCGATCCTCCCTTTCGTTATTTCACGAATACTTTTTGGGAACCGATACTGGTATCGCCGTCGTCAAACCAGCGCGACGTAATCGTCTTTTTCTTCGTGAAAAAGTCGACGCCGTCTTTGCCGTTGGCATGCAGGTCTCCGTAAAACGAGTTCTTCCATCCGGTGAAGGCGAAGAAGCCCATTGGCGCAGGGACGCCTACGTTGACCCCGACCATGCCGGCTTCCACGCGCTGTACAAACTCCCGTCCCCACTTGCCGTTTTCTGTGTAAATGGTGGCTCCGTTTCCAAAGCGGGATTTGCTGATCGTTTCAAGTCCTTCCTCGAAATTCTTGACCCGCATGACGCTTAGCACAGGCGCAAAAATCTCGTCTCGGACGATCACCATCTCGGCATCCGCCTTGTCAAAAATCGTAGGCCCGAGGAAATAGCCCTCCGGGTTTGCTTTCGCATCCTCCCGTCCATCCCGAACGAGCTCGGCGCCTGCGGAAAGTCCCTGCTCGATGAAACCGTGCACTTTTTCCAAATGCGAAGCGCGAATGACCGGTCCCAGGTCAACCCCCGGCTCTAGCCCGTTCCCCATTTTCAAGGCGTTGGACTCTTCGATCAGATGGCGGATCAGCTCGTCTGCGATCTCCTCTACTGCCACGACCGCGCTCGCCGCCATACAGCGCTCGCCTGCACAGCCAAAGGCGGAGCTGACGATGGTTTTGGCTGCTCGCTGCAGATTCGTGTCCGGCATGACGAGGTGGTGGTTTTTGGCCCCGGCCAACGCCTGGACGCGTTTTCCATGCGCTGCGGCTGTCTTGTAGACGTACTCGGCGACTGGCTGCGAACCGACGAAGGAGATCGCTTTCACATCCGGGTGCTCCAATAGCCCGTTCACCACATCGTGAGCGCCGTTGACGACGTTGAATACGCCATCGGGCAATCCCGCTTCCTTTAACAGCTCGGCGATCCGAATGCAGGACAGCGGCGTGCGCTCGGACGGCTTCAAGACAAATGTATTGCCTGCCGTAATCGCGATCGGGTACATCCACATCGGCACCATCAAGGGGAAATTGAACGGCGTAATTCCGCCAACGACGCCAAGAGGAAACCGAATTACCTGGCAGTCGATGTTCCTGGCGATATTCGGGAGCGTCTCACCCATGAGCAGCGTCGGCATTCCTGCCGCAAACTCCACCATTTCAATGCCGCGGAGCAATTCCGCGTGTGCCTCAGGCAGGTTTTTCCCGTTCTCCAGCGTAATCATTTGCGCCAGCTCATCCTGGTGCTCCCAGAGCAGGTTTTGGAAGCGGAACATGATCCGGGCACGATCTACCGCAGGGGTCTGACTCCAGGCCGGAAAGGCAGCCTTGGCCGCTTGCACAGCCTTGTCCACGTCATCCTTCGTCGAGAGTGGTACGCGCGACAGCACTTCGCCTGTTGCCGGGTTGGGGATATCCTCATAGCGCTCCGTCTGGGACTCCACCCATTCTCCGGCGATGTAGTTTTTCAAAGTAGGACCAACTGTTGTTGTACTCATCCTTTCAACTCCTTTGCGCACATGCATGATTGATAATTCTATCTTATCTGAACATTCAACGCGCCATCACTAGACAAACTGACAGGAGTTCGGTAGTATTCATGTTACAGACTGTCTATAGGAGGAGAAGAATGACCAATGAATGGCGCCTGACCGTGGCAGATGTCGTCAAACGTCCTTTGTTTCAGCACGCGGAAGTGGTCGCAGGCAGTCGGGGCTTGTCCCGCTCGGTGCGATGGGTGCATGTATTGGAAGCGGCTCACACTGTTCAATACCTGAACGGCGATGAGCTGATCCTTTCGACCGGACTCGGATTTGGCGAGGCAAAAGAAAAGCGGCTGGCTTATCTCTCCGAGCTCATTTCACGGAAGGCGGTCGGGTTATGTATCGAGCTTGGCGACTACATCCCGCAAGTGCCACAGGACATGCTTGAGCTCGCTGACCATCATGACTTTCCACTGATTGTCTTTCATAAGCCTGTTCGCTTCGTTGACATTACACTGGATCTGCACGAGCATTTGATCAACCGTCAAATGCAGGCGCTTCGCAACCTGGAGACGTATTCCCGCAGCTTGCAGCAGCTCAGTCTGCAGACACAGGGAATTCCGAAACTCTTGCAGCATTTTCAGGCCAGTGTACACACACAGGTGTTTTTTTTTCCCTTGGATGGAAATCCTCTCTACGTCCCTCCCCTGCCGCAGGTTGTTCAATCGGAGCTGTCCGGTTTGATGCGTACGGCCCTGCCGCAAGGGGACGATTCCGTCTCAAGCAGCGGGATCATCGCGCTCTCGGACAAAAAGAAGCTGGTCTACCAGCCCATTATCGTCATGGGACATCTGCTCGCTTATGTCGGCTTGATTCTGTATGATCGGGAAGCCGACGAATACCTGCTATTGACGCTCGATTATACCGTTAGCTCGATGGCCCAAATTCTGATGCGAAAAATGTTTGCCGAAGAGCAGATGCTCGCAGCAGAGAATCGGCTGTTCGACGATCTGATCGCAAACAGGCCGTTGCCAGAGGAACAAATACGCTCTCTCTTAGGCTTATCCGGCAAGAACAAAACACCGACCTACTACACGCTCTTATTGTCTCTCCATCGGAGCACGGAGGACCTTTCCTCGCCCCTCGCGCCGCATGAGCTTACCGGCGTATTCCGTTCTTTGCTGACGAGGCTCGGCTTTCGTCCCTTCATCCGCTGCAAAGGAAACCGCTTTTACCTTCTCCTGATCGCACCAACCCATCAAACGGATATTCGCCGAACTCTGGACAAGGCCATGTCCGAGATGAAACGGATGTGCCGCCAGGCCATGGGACCGGATACCGAGGTCCTGTTTGGTGTAAGCCGGCCTGGCGAGAGGCTTTCAGAGGCGGGCCGGCACCTGGCAGAATCCGAGCAGGCCCTGATCTTCCAGCAAGACGCCCACAGCCCCTATTTTGCCGAGCTGGGCTTGTTCCGTCTGCTGTTTCATGTCCCCCAGGATCCCGTGCTCACGCATTTTATCGATGATTACCTGGGGCCGCTCCTGCGATACGATGCGGAGAACGGGACCCAACTGGCCCAGACATTGCGTGTCTACCTGGATCACAACTTGTCCAAGCAGGAAACGGCTGATCATTTATTCATCCACCGCCAGACCTTGTACCACCGGCTGGAAAAAATCCAGGAGCATCTCCCGGTAGACTTTACGCACCCCAATGAACGGCTCTGTCTGGAAATAGCCTTGCGGGCTCACGAGTGGAAGCACGGGTTGAAATACCACACGCCCCCGAACAAGGCTCAAGACAAAACGGCGCGTCCGCCACGTTAGCGTGATGGGCTGCGCCGTTTCCATCCGTATGATCATTCCGGTTTATTCAGGATAGCTCATCGAGAGTTTATAGGATACCTTCGGGCCGTCTTCAAGCTCCAGTCGTATTTTGTATCGCCCCTTCTCCGGGAGCGGCAGAACGAGGCTTTTCCTCTTTTTTATCTCCTTGATTGCCAGTATATCGCCTTGGGAGTCATACAACGTCAAGCTTAACGACGCATGATTGTTCCAGTCAACATATACTCTCAACCGGCCTTCGCTCTTGGCCCGAAATGAGTAATCGGCATACCTGTCCGACCTTTTGTCATCATGCAGCTTCCCTTGCTCGATATGCTGTCCGCCGCCTTTTTCCTTGATTTTGCCCGTTGTGGCGAGCGCAAATGGCTGTGGACCTTTTGGGACATTGAAGCCTTTTACGCTCACCGTGTACAAGCCTTTTTCCGGTCGGGAAATCCATACTTGTTCCACATTGTTCAAATTGTCCACTTCATCGTCATACGGGAAACGGAAAAAGTCGTTTCCGTTGAACTTCTCTCCGCTGGGAGCGGTTACAGTCAGATCAAGGTTGTTCACCAAGGTTCTTTTCGCTGCCAGAGAAGCCGGATAGTCTGTCCAAGCCAATGTGATGGCAAGCGGCTTGGAGCGTTCGTACACCTCGACGGCAAACGTCGCCTCTTCTCCTGTCACCAGACCATCTGTTTCATCTACGAAATCTGTCTCGATCGCCTGCAGGAGGTTGGCCCGCCCGAATCCCTGAAGGCGCATGTCCTCATCGAGATCATCGGCTCCGCTGATCAGCATCGCTTTGATCAGGGCGGCACTCGGTTCATCCAGTTCTTTTTCTTCGAGCAAAAACTGGCGAAGCTGGGCCGCTCCTCCGGCCAGAATTGGTGCGGCCATGCTTGTCCCGCTGTTGTATGCATAGTATTGGTCGAAGAGCTCTTCAAACTCCTCTTCAGGAGCGACCGATGAGCGAGCGGAAAGAATATAGCTCCCGGGTGCGACAATATCGGGCTTCAGCCTTCCATCCTTCGTCGTTCCGCGGCTGCTGAATCCCGCTACAGTATCCGGATCATCCGCCTCATCCCCGCCTACATCCGGTCGGTCGTTCTCGGTAGCCCCTACGGCGATGACATTTTTGGCTGTGGCCGGGCTGCCGATCGTCTTGTAGCCATACTCTCCCTGATTGCCCGCAGCTACCAGGGCAGTCATATCCTTGTGTTCCCAGAGAAACTGGTCAAACAAGAAGGAATCGAGTCCGTAATCGCCGTTATCGTCAGTCCCCCATGAATCCGAGTGAATACGTGCGCCGTCCTCGTAGGCTTCCCCGAGAATGTCCTCGACCTCTCCTTTCAAATACCCCTTTTCCGTCAGCATCGAATGGAAAACCAGCTCCGCCTCCGGCGCCATTCCCTGATACTGTCCATCAGAAGCCTCTCCGCTGCCAAGTGCCGATCCGGCTACATGCGTTCCGTGTCCATCCAGATCACTCGCGTCGCCTTTGCGGCCAATTGCATACAAGCTTTTGATCCTCCCCGTAAAATCGGGATGGAGATCGTCTGGATCGCCTGTATCCAAACCACTGTCGGCGATGCCAATAATCTGTCCTTTCCCGGTAAAGCCGGCAGATTCCAGCTTGTTTGCCTTGATGATTTTTGCAGCCCGATCATTATGTAGTTTTCGCTCCGGCATAGGAATCACGGCAATGACATCTTCTGACTGGATGACCTCCTCCAATCCTTCTCCGCTCATGCGTGCAAGCGAGATGTGCCTCGCATTCTGCAGCGAGTCCACATCACCGATGCTTTCTTCACTCGCCGCCCGATACAGAGTGCGGTTCATGTCCACTTGCTGATCAAAGCCGATCACAGCTACTTCTACCTCATCGGTTGTTCCCAATGACTTGCGAAGAGTCGGCGCTACCTTGTTAACCGGATAAAAAGGAACGACCCTTTTGACAAAAGAGAGCCGTTTCAATTTTTTCTCATCGCCCTGTTCTGATAATTTGGCTATAAAGGAATAGTCAGGCAAATAGTCGCCCAGCTCTATACCGATATCCTCTATTTCTTCTTTCCATTCTTCTTCAATGGGCCCCTCGAATTGAATGACGACCAGGTCTGTTTCTCCTCCCGCTTTGGATCGGGAATCCAGAGAAAAGCCTTCCCGCGCTTCAATCTCCAGATCTCCCCTGCGCTCACCTTGTTGCTTGGCTCCTGTCGGCAGCCCGCCGACCATGAGCGACAGAACAAGTACCCCAATCAGTGCCGCATGCCTTTTTCCCCGCAATGAAATGCCCCCTTCTCCCGTCTGATTTTTGAATAACAACATTATACGAAAAGGGTAATAATTGTAAAAGTGTCCCAAGCTTCAGACGGACAAAAAAGCGCAGCAATCCCTGCTGGATCGTGCGCTTCCTGCTTTCTTTTCACCGTGGGCGTGCAGAAAGACTCAAAAAGACTGCGAGTCTCGCTCGGTTATACCAAATGACATGCCACATGATGCTCCGGGCCGACTTCGCGGTAAACCGGCACTTCCGTCCTGCACCTATCCGCAGCAACCGGACAACGGGTATGAAACTTGCAGCCTTGTGGAGGATTAGCCGGGCTTGGAATATCTCCTTTTAGAAAGATTCGCTCTCTCGTTATCGTAGGGTCTGGAATCGGTACAGCCGACAGCAGCGCTTTGGTATAGGGGTGGAGAGGATTTTTGAACAGCTCGTCGCGAGGCGCCATCTCCACTATCGAGCCCAGATACATGACGGCCACCGATGAGCAGATGTGCTCTACCACGCTTAAATCGTGAGAAATAAACAGGTAGGTCAGGTTTTGCTGCTGCTGCAAATCAGAGAGCAAATTAATGATTTGCGCTTGAATCGACACGTCGAGAGCAGAAACCGGCTCGTCCAGCACAATAAAGTCCGGCTGCAGGATGAGCGCTCTGGCAATCCCGATCCGTTGTCTTTGCCCGCCGGAAAATTCATGCGGGTAGCGGTCGTAGTGGTACGGTGCCAAGCCGCAAATATTCAGCACCTCCAACACCTTCTCGCGAATTTCTGCCTTCGAGCACAGCCCGTGATCGACGACAGCCTCGCCGATCGCCTCCCCGACTTTCACCCGTGGATTTAACGAGCTGAACGGGTCTTGGAACACATATTGCATCTTGGGTCGCAACTTGCGCAGCTCTTTAGGGGGCAGCTGATGGATATCCCGACCATTATACAGAACATGGCCCTCGGTCTTGTCGTACAGCCTGATAATCGTCCGGCCGGCTGTGCTTTTTCCGCAACCGGACTCACCGACAAGCCCCAAGGTTTCTCCTCTTTTCATGGTAAAACTGATCTGGTCAACCGCTTTTACGTGCCCGATCGTCCGCTGAAACACTCCGGAGCGAATCGGGAAATACTTTTTCAAGTCTTTCACTTCCAGGATGACATCGCTCATTTCGATCCCTCACCTTCGTACAGCCAGCAAGCCACTTTGCTGTCAGCCCCATCCTTCTGTAAGGCAGGCTGACTTGCACGGCAAATGTCCATCGCATGTTCGCAGCGGTCGCTGTAGTGGCAATTTTCACCCAGACCGATCGGATTGGGGACCTGGCCCGGGATCGTGAACAAGCGCTCTTTTCTTTGTCCGATTACCGGTTTGGCGAGCAACAAGCCTTTTGTATAAGGATGACGCGGATTCTTGAAAATCTCCTTTACCGGCCCTTCCTCGATGACCTTGCCCGCGTACATCACAACCACGTAATCGGCCATTTCCGCAACAACTCCAAGATCGTGGGTGATGAGCATGAGCGACATGTTCCGGTCCTTTTTCAATTGCCGGAGCAAATCGAGAATTTGCGCCTGGATCGTGACGTCCAAGGCTGTCGTCGGCTCGTCGGCAATCAGCAGCTTCGGATCGCAGCTAAGAGAGATTGCGATCATGATGCGCTGCCTCATCCCCCCGCTCAGTTCATGCGGATAGCTGTCAATAATCTGGTCGGCACGGGGAATTCCCACCTGTTCGATGAGCTGGATCGCTTTTTTCCGGGCCTCGCTTTTGGATAGAAGCGTATGCTCGATCAGCGGTTCCATGATCTGGTCCCCTACTGTCAGAACCGGATTCAGCGACGTCATCGGCTCCTGAAAAATCATGGCGATCTCATTGCCGCGGATCATTCTCATTTCGCTTTCCTTGATCTTCAGGAGGTCCCGGCCTTCAAACAAGATTTCTCCGCCCACGATCTTCCCTGGAGGGGAAGCGATCAACCGCATCAATGACATGGCGGTGATGCTTTTTCCGCACCCGGATTCACCGACGATGCAAACCGTCTCTCCAGCTCGGATGGAAAAGCTGACGTCATTCACAGCTTGTACGACACCGGCTTCTGTGTAGAAATACGTTTTCAAATTGCGAAATTCAACAAGTGTACTCGACATATGCAGCTTCTCCTACCTTTTCTGTTTGGGATCAAAGGCGTCCCTCAATCCGTCACCGATGAAGTTGATCGAAACGACGGTAAGCAATATGCACACCCCAGGCGGAACCCAGAGCCAGGGCCTGTTCTGGAAGTCAATCATATTGTTTGCTGCCGAGATCATCTGTCCCCAGGACGGGGTAGGCGGTACTACGCCAAGACCGAGAAAGCTAAGCGTAGATTCGAGAAGGATCGAGTTTGCTACACCCAGCGTCGCCGCAACGATGATGATGGGTACCGTATTGGGCAGCAAATGCCTGAAAATTTTCCGTCTGTCCCTCAGCCCGAGCACTTCGTTGGCCAGCATGAATTCCTGCTCCTTCAAGCTGAGTACCTGGCTTCTGACGAGACGCGAAAGACTCATCCAGGCGATCATTCCGACGATGAACATGACCAGATAAATCCGCTTGTCCGGCGGAAACTTCAAATCAGACAGAATAGCGCCAAGCGCCACGAGAATGGGCAGCGTGGGAATCGCATAAAGAATGTCTGCCAGGCGCATGATCACCGAATCGACAAAACGGCCGTAATAGCCCGCAATGGCTCCCAGCGTCCCGCCGACCAAGACGATGATCGAAGCGGCGACGATCCCCACCAGCAAGGATACTCTTCCAGCTTCCATTGTCCTCAAAAGCACATCCCGGCCGAGCTTGTCCGTCCCGAGCCAATGAGTTTCGTTCGGCGGAAGATTGGCGTTTCTGACCGAAATCTTCGCGTCCAGATGAGAAGAAAAATAGGGACCGATAAACGAAAACAGAAACATCAGCGTAAGGACAATCATCCCGGCCAAAGCCATCTTGTTTTTGAACAGACGGCGGAAGGCACTGCGCCACGGGGAATCGGGTTTGATCTTTTTGGCTTTGAGTTCGACTTGGACGTCAGCAATATTGTGGCTCATCTCTATCCCCCCTACCTGTTCCGGACCCGCGGGTCTGCTACGCCGTACATCAGATCAGCCAGGATATTGGCAACGATCGTCAGTACAACCAGCAGCATCGTAAAGCCCATCAAGAGCGGGTAATCCCTTTGGAAGATTCCGTCCAGCACAACCCGGCCGATGCCTGGCCAGTTAAAGATGCGTTCGGTAATGATCGCCCCGGAAAATAAACCGGGAATTTCGAGGGCAAACAGGGTAATCAAAGGCAGCAATGCATTTCGCAGCGCGTGTTTGAAAATGACGACGCGCTCCTTCAATCCCTTGGCTCGGGCTGTACGAACGTAATCCTGCCTGATGACTTCCAGCATATTGGTCCGAAAGTATCTGGTCAGCGAGCCGATATTCAGCAAGGTCAAAACAATGACCGGCAATGCCAGATGTTTCATCACGTCCCAAAAATCGGCCCAGCCGGTAAGGGTGCTCCCTGTCGACCGCATGCCGCCCAGCGGGAATATCTGATAATCGACGGCGAAGAACTTCAGCATAAGCAATCCCAAAAAGAAGGATGGAAAAGACATCGCCATAAAAACAATCAGCGTGACTGCAGAATCGTAAATCGAATATTGTCTCAGCGCGGCCATAATGCCGACGATGGATGCAATGATCCATTGCAGCACCAGAACGATGATGGCAATCAGAAAGGAATTCCACATAAATGTGTTTATCACGCTCGTCACGGGCTGGCGATGCAGGACAGATTCGCCAAAATTTCCCGTGAGCAGATTGCCCATCCAGGTGAGATACTGCTTGTAGAGAGGTTGGTCAAGCCCGTGCAGGGCGCGTATCTCATCGAGCCGCTCCTGGGTCATATTGGCGTCAGCCGACATCTGGGTGACAAAGTCGCCAGGTGCCAAGGTAAAGACGAGAAAGACGAGAATAGAGGCGCCGATCAGGGTCGGGATGCTTTGGATAAGTCTGCGGATAAGGAGCTGCTTCATGATTTCCTCCCCTCTTATGCAAGCAATATGCTCAGCATAGCGCCGAGCATATTGCGAATTGGTGAAATTATCAAATATTTTTAGTTAATTTGAACTTCGTTTAGTGACTCTGAGAAGTATTTATAAGGAGAAATCACAAAGCCGGAAAGTCTGGAGCTGATCGTATTCAAATTGTAGCGTTGGTACATAAAGAGCACCGGAATATCGTCATTGATGATCTCGTATGCTTCCTGGTAAATCGCTTTGCGCTTGGCCTGGTCAAATTCTTTCAGACCAGCCTCAAGCAGTTCATCCACTTTGGGGTTGGAGTAGGCGTCTTTATTCGATCCGCCTTTGGAGTGGAACAAGCCGTACGGATCAGGGTCTGTGGAAAGTCCAACGGCCAGGAACGCCATTTCGTGCTCTCCCTTGTTGCGTTTGTCGATGACAGCGTTGAATTCCAGTTGTTCGGCGATAAATTCAATCCCCAGTTCCTTGTAGTTCTCTACCGCAATCGGAATCAGGGCATCATTCACTTCATTTGGAGTCGATGCGGAGAACTGGATCGTGAACTTTTGGCCGTCCTTGTAACGGTAGCCGTCGCTCTCCAGCTTCCAGCCTGCCTCATCGAGGAGCTGTTTCGCTTTTTCCGGATCGTAGCTGTACTTCGTCAGCTTGGACTCGTCCGGATAACCCCACGAAAGCTTGGATTGCGGCACGTCAATGACTTCTGCATACCCTTGCGAATACGCGTACACCACTTCTTCGCGGTTCAATCCGTACATCAGTGCTTGTCTGACGCGTTTGTCCTGGAACTTCGGCAGCTTGTGATTGATCGCAATATAGCCATATCCATTGTTCAGGAGCATGTCAAGATCGACAAATCCCAGTTCCTTCAATGCTTCAACGTTGTCTGCATTTACGGAAATCGAGGCGTCAAAGTCGGTTGCACCCGTTTTCAGGCTTTGAATCTGCGTTTCCGCCGTCGTTGACTTGAAGATCAGATTTTTGACTTTCGGAGCGCCCTTCCAGTAGTTTTCATTCGCTACGAGACGGACTTCCTGTCCAGGGATAAACTCCTTCAGAATATATGGCCCGCTGCCCATAGGCTTCTGATGCAAGCTCTTGATATACTCCAGATTTCCTTTGGCGAAATCTTTTCCGTAATAGTGCTTGGGCAGGACAAAAATCTCAGTGCCGAGCAACAGCAAAGTCGTTGCGTTTGCTTCTTCCACCTGAACTTGAATCGTCTGTGGATCAATTACTTTTACGCCCTCGAGGCTGGTTGCGTTTCCATTTTTGTATGCGTCTTCGCCTTTGATTTTGGCCTTTGACAGGTTCGACCTGCCGTCGTATTTGGGGTCCAACAGGACGTGATAGGCGAACGCGACATCCTCTGCCGTTACGGGCTTGCCGTCGGAGAATTTTGCTCGTTTGTCGATATGGAACGTATATGTCAATCCGTCGTCGGAAATCTCCCATTTTTCCGCAAGTCCCGGAATCACAGTGGCATCTTTTGCTACCGACAGCAATCGTTCGGTTACTGCTTCAATCACATACCGGTCATAGACTGTGTTGTAAAACCAGTAGTTGAAAATGCCTTGCGGGTCTGTGATGCCGAGCACCATCGTATCTGTGCGCTGCTTCGCAGAATCCGGCACTTTCGAAGGATCTGTCGCCTTGATATAGCCCAGCTCTTTCTTTTCACCGGCTTTCGTTTGCTCTTGCTGGTTTTGCTCTGATTGGTTCGGTTGCTGCTGATTTTGTTCCGTCGGCTGTGCTGCAGGCTGGGTGCAAGCGGACAGAAGCAGTGCCCCGGTAAGCAGGGAGCACAAGAATAGAGAAAAAGACCTTTTCTTCACTTAATTTCCCCCTTTTTGAATTTTCTCATAACATTTCCATTATAAGCTATAATCTGGAAATCAGAAAGGATATTCTTGTTGATAAAAATATGTCTTGTAGAAATGTGTCCTTTGGGGCTAAAAATAGAAAAAAAAGAGAGACGAAAGTCCCTCGCAATGAATCACTCTATGTTTTCGTTTGCATCCCCTGTCGCTAAAAACAACGGGGCAAAGTCTTCCCATTCCAGCATGCTCAGCGTATCGCGTGTCCATTCCGCTGCCTGCTTGCTCGTTAATCTTACCGCTTGATTTTGCATCGCTTCCTGAACGAGATTTTGGACGAGCCTGCCGTTCCCGTGCAGCTGATGGCTTGCGGCTGCCCGCTCCAAATAAGTCCGGATCGTTTCCACCGTTTTGTCGTGAACCAGATAGCCCCTTTGATATACCGCCAGCCGGAGCATTTGCACCAATTCATCCGTAGTGTAATCCGGGAACGGAATGTACTTTTTGAAACGCGAGTAAAGTCCCGGGTTGCTTGCCATAAATCGCTGCATTTCCAGAGGATAGCCTGCGAGAATGACCACCAGATTTTCTTGGTGTCTGGTCATTTCCTCCACTAACGTATGGATCGCTTCATGGCCAAAATCCGTTTCGCTTCCTTCGGCCAAAGCGTAAGCCTCATCGATAAACAGGACACCGCCCAACGCTTCGCGGACCTTCCTCCTGGTCAATGCCGCCGTCTGGCCTACATATCCGGCAACCAGATCAGCCCTGCCAACTGTAACCAGATGTCCGCGTTTCAAGTAGCCGATTTCTTTCAACCTTTCGGCATACAAGGCCGCAACCGTCGTTTTTCCGGTTCCCGGGTTCCCCGTGAATACCGCGTGGAGTTCAATAGGCAAGGCAGGCAGCCCGATCGCACTGCGCTTGCGCTGAACGTCCACAAACGATGAAATCTTCAACAGCTCCGCCTTTACTTGCTCCAAGCCGATCAAATTGGATAGCTTTTCCCAGGCACTATCAGACTTCTGCTCGCCCCGCTTGGGCAGAACATCCTCCTGGCTGAGAATGGTAAAATCATGCCAATCCAGCTCTTTTTCACCATCCACCTCTCGTCCTTTGGCAAAAATGGCGTCCAGAACAATGTTTTGAACCGTACGGGCATTGCCAAAGGTATGGTCTACCTGAGCCTGTTCGATACGCTCCCGGAGAGCAGTGCGAGTTTCTGTTGTCAGCGTAAAATCATTGCGGCTCGCGACTTGCTCGGCAATGAGCAGAAGCTCTTCCGTACTGTAATCGGGAAGAAGAAAATGTCCTGTTTCCGGAAAGCGGCTGCGGAGTCCGGGATTAGCGTACAGAAACTGCCGCATTTCCTCGGGATAGCCGGCCATCATGACGACAAAACGGCCTGCGTACTCGCCGCCGGTCATCGCTGCAACCAGCGTATCGATGGCTGCCTGCCCGTAATCGCTGCCGGAGCTGTCCGGCCGCTTCAGGCTGTAAGCTTCATCAATAAACAAGACGCCGCCCTCCGCCCGTTTTACGGCATCCATCACCTTCTGCTCTGTCTGTCCCACGTATGCCCCCACCAAATGAGAGCGGTCCACCTCGACGACGTCTTCGCGCTCCAGCAAGCCAAGCTCGTGATAAAGTCTGGCGATGAGTCTGGCCAAAGTCGTTTTCCCCGTTCCCGGATTGCCCATGAAAACGAGGTGGAGCGGAATTTGGTCCCGCATATGCCAACCTTTCTCCTCCCGCATTTGGCGATAGCGGAGAAAGTTTGCCAGCGAGCGGACCCGATCCTTGATTTCCTGCAAACCGATCAAAGCTTCCAGCTCTTCCAGCGCAGAAAGTTTCCCTACCGGCTCGTCAGCGGCATCAGCCTCGTTATTTGTATCAAACAGTGCCGCCCTCTTTTCGTTCTGAGCAGCCAATGCCCGTATCGCTTCCTGCAGAGACGCAAGTGATTCACCGGAATAAAACAGCCCGCGCAGGGAAGCAGCGTACTCCTCTGCACGCTCCAGCATTACCTCTAGCAGCCGCTTTCTTTCTGCGTACAAAGCCCCTAGTACGGCCAATCTCTCAGCCGTTTCGCTTTCCCCGACCCGTCTTGCAGCTTCCCCGGCTTCAGCCGCCAGTTTGCGCCACCCGTCCAGCTCCACCAGCTCTGCTCGGCCTGCTTCCTGGAGAATTTCCAAGTTTTTGCGTCGGCTGACAGCGTTATCAGTCTCGCGCACAGATGGATAGCCTTGCTGAAACCGATGTTCTTTCAGTTGCAGCTCGTACAGCCGAAGACGGCATTTCAGAGCCAATTCAAAGGAGGGATCCAGCGAGATCGCTCTGTCCAGCCACTCCGCCGCCAGCGTATGGCCTCCCGGCTTTTTCATTCGCTTGGAGGCAAGCAATGTCAGAACGACCGCTTCCGCTTCGCTGGTACGAGCAAATTGACCGTTTTTTCGCAAATCCTCGACCAATTGCAGCGCGGACAGAAGCTCACCCTCTGTCACTTCTTTTGTATCATGAGGTTGGTCCCGCCACATCCATATTTGTTTCAGACTGTCCGGTACGTTCTGTTGCTGCATCGAAGGTCCTCTCCCATCCGTACAATCAGTTTCACCTCCTGTTGTATCATATTTTGAGCAAAGTGAAAAGAACAGGAACCTTTGGAAGGCTTTATTCCTTGATATTGTCTGCTGAATTGTACTGATACAGGTCGTGGAAACAGAGAAAGACAGCCTGACTCACGAAGAGCGGCTGCCAGTCATTTTTACCTTGACGCTATACATCGATATGACCCAGTTCCACGTCAGCCTGGAAATGGGCTTTTGCCGCTTTAAATACATCCTCCTCGGAATCCGCAGCGATTTTAAACATCGTGATCAGCTTGTCTCCGCTCAGCACCTGAACATTGTACTGGGCGTCTCCGTCATATGTAGCGGCAAACTGGTATTCCCTTCCGTTCACTTCTATACATTGTTCCATTGTCGGCACACCTCCTGCTATAGTGTGTCACGATTCGATTTCCATCATGTCGTTTCCACCTTTATTTGCAACAGGCAAAATATTTCCAAAGGTAGGATTAGTCAACAACGCCACTCACAGTCTTGGAGGGTACCAAAGAAATTTGGTGCTTTATACAGGACTACAATAAGGTAACAACATAGAGTAAGGAGGGTGCTGTGAGGAACTTTACGATATGGTCAATTGTATGTTTGGGAGCCTTCGCCATTTTGTTTTGTTTATTATCAAATGGTATGCTTTCTCCTTCAATGGGCAAATTTTTCTTGGTTTCAGTGATTTTGCTTCCGTTGTTAGGCGTCATTTTTGGAGCTATAAGTGATGGAGGCTTGCTAAAGTGGGTACTCATCTTATTAAACGTATTTGCATTGGGTTCAATTATTTTTCTTCTTTTATTGGGATTTGGCATGGGAGAAGCGTGAAAACGACTTACGAATATTTGGGTAGCCTTTTGCTATCCTTTTTTATTTTATTCCCTACCCAAGTACAGCCAATGGAACTAAATCCCGCTTCCCTAATATCCCACTGTCATTGCACTGCCCGCAGGCCGTATATCGAAATGATCCTTCATGCCTTAGCTGGATAAGGGATAGCTTTCTGTCCTCAACAGAGGCTACGGAATACCCGATCGTTCATGGAGTGCATAACTATGCTCGGCGCAGATAACAAGCATCATTCAGCACATACGTGACAACTCGTATTTCGCTCCTTCAGTCGATCATGTATATGTATACTAACCAAATGGCATATGTTAATATTTGGATAGATAAAACATATCAGGGGCGATATAAATGTTGAGACGTATACTGATAGGCTTGGGTGTTTATCTAGCAGGATTTATCGTTGTGGGGTTAACTGTTTCTATTTTTAATGATTCACCTCAGTTTTCTTTCATGCGAGCAATTGTCTTTTCGATTTTGTATCTTTAAGCTGTAATTGCTGTCTGTGCTTCATTTGTGTTAGGAAAAACAAACAATAACTAATGTTGTGTTTATAGAGGCTATTCGTCGGTGCAGCCCCCTGTTACCTCAAGTATTCTGCCGTTAATCAGATACAGTGATACTGTCGAAAGAATGCGCATGCTTCAGAGTAAGGGCATCGTCTATACATGGTATAATTTGGTCGAAATGATCTTGAGTTAAAGGATGATTTTATGGATGTTTTTCCACCCTTGTTGGTTAGCTTTATGCTTGCCGTCTTACTATACAGACTCAACAAATACAGGCTTACTCGATATAACCGTGAAAATATCGGGATAGCATTATGTAGCCTGCTTATAAGCTCCTATATTAAGACCAAACTTGTTTTTGTAACCATAACTGTTATTTTCGCAATCTTGTTGGCATCTTTTATTTGGGGACTTGCTAAGGAACTATAGAGATTGTTCGAACAAGCATGTCTGTGACGACATCATTAGGGGCAAACGAATAATGTACGTAAACCGTGTCCTTCATAGCACATGTATGACTTCATTGTAATAAGTCCGCTGAAATATCCTTATACGAATCCTTTTTTGCTACATCAGCAGTTTGAAAAGATTAAAGACTACATCCATAAAGGGGGCAACCATGAAACTTGAATACTTGTTCTTTACCCTTTCTTGCTCTATTTTTTTGTACTGGATCGTCACCAATGCTTTAACAACCTCTGATCCATCTATTACGTATTTCTTATCTTTAATAGCTTCCCAACTCTTGATACGACCTTTATATAGCTTCAAACATGCTAAACCTCATGTACAGAGTCACCATGATGGAAAAGAGTCAATGGAACGTAATTGAGATTCTATTCCCGGCTTTTTTCTGTTCGCTCACTCGTGTACTCTGTACTAGAGGAGTGATTGTGTTGGAAAAATCATTTTACTATCCGGTCCCTTGGGGTGACGTTGCCTTTTTGAAAGAAGCTTTGATTGCCATGGAACTGCCTTTTCGTATTGAACAGCCTTCCGTTCGATTGCAGTTGGCACCTGGTGAAGTGGCGATTGTATTCAGTGATATGCATATGAGAGATTACAACGCTGTTCGGGAGCTGTTTGGAGATCATGGGAAGCGTTATCCACAGTAGGCTGTTACCCTCCGATCCAGGTTGGTCGCTGGCACCACTTTTTTCTCCCTCCATTCAGGCTATCGCGTACGAGAAAAACCCGAGACCTTTCACAAACTAGATCCTCTCTCCCCATATTTTCCGCCGCAGCAGAGTATGGACGATAAAAGAAATCCCACTCAAAATTGTGCTTGCCCGCCCCATAAAGGTTTTCCAGCTTTTCTTGATCGATCGATGCCGCCGTTTGGATACTCCTCCACACACCTGTGCACATTAATGGTATTGAGGAGGTGACCAATTCATGGTAAAACGAGATGAACGAGAAACACCTGCAGCTATGACCATTAATCAAGCATCTGAAGCCATTCAAAGCACTTCCCCAGACGAATCTGCTGCAATTGAACGAGAACAAAATCAAATGTTCTCGGCTCCTGGGGAGCGTGCAGCGGAAAACGAAAACCCAGCCGATTAATAGCTTGCCTTCACCTAAAGGTGGAGGCTTTTTAAACACTCTTTCACTCTTTCTCATGATGCAGCTGGCAGCTCTACTCATAGCTGCCAGCCGTTCCTCACCTTAACCCCGAAATTGGAATTAATAGCTGGTCATTGTTCTGCCAGCGATATAGTTATACCATTTTCGTGAAAAATGTGAATATTCCCGTTTTAATAGATTTACAATAAGTGGTTTGAATGGTAATATTTATACATAACCAAAAATCAGGAGGTTATTGTGTTGAAAAAATTTGCTCAAGCTGCTTTATTCGTATTACTATCTACAGCTTTTGTCATTCCTTCACATGCTCTGGCTACTAGTACCCAACAGTCTTTGGATGCGGTTTCCCCTACTGCGACAACAACACAAGTGGCAACTTTTACGAACCTAACCAAAGGTACCAGATTTCTCGACTCCGAATGGTTCTATCTTAATACACCTGGTTATATTACAGTTAATGTAACGCAGAGTAATAAATCCTACACCCCCATCATGTACTATCGAATATTAAGAGATAATCCTGATGGCACCTCTACTTTCTTTGGCACTGCTGAGATTACTGGAGAGGGCTCCTTTAGTTTCACAAGCAAGAAAGAATTGCCTATTGGCCAATACTACATTCGGTTTAATAGCAACCAATATGGGAAGACGTCTGGAACCATTTCTGTCACTACTCCATAACTCCCCCTTTCGTTATTGAGGCTTTCTGATGAAGGCCTCTACTCTTATTTTTTGCATTTCCATTGAATTACTGTGATACGTTATTATATGAGTCTGTTTTATTTTTTACCATCCCTGAAACTCGTTTCCCGCTTAGATCACCCCCTCCCTACTATCTGTTCTGCTCGCCGATCAGTCGCTTTTCTCCCGCTGCCAAGTGTCACCGTACACACGCCTGCAATGACCAGGACGATCCCGATACACTGGACCCAGGTCATGCTCGAGCCGTAAAAAAGAACGGCGATCCAACAAGCATTGATCGGCACCAGGTTCATGTAGATGCTGGCTTTGCTGGCTCCGAGACGGTGAATACCCTGATTCCAGAGAAAAAAGGCGAGAATCGTCGCGAAAATCGTCATATAAGCCATTTCTCCCCATGCTTGACCGGACATGTGCGGTACACGATCCCAGCCGCCCGCTGTAAAGGACCATACGATGAGAAAAAACGCGCCTGCCATCGTTGTCGACGCAGTTGTCAATAACGGCGATACCCCTTTCATCACGACCTTGCCGATCAAGCCGTAAAGCGCCCAGCATAGGAGCGCCGACAGAAACAACAAATCACCTGCATTAAACGACAAAGAAGTCATCGCTTCCCACGAGCCCTTGACAATCACGAGGAAAACGCCGGAAAGCGACAACAGCAAGCCAATCCCAAGCTTCTTATTCCACGATTCCTTTAAAAACAAGACAGCCCCCAGCGTAATCAATACAGGGGAGTTCGCCATAATCAATGACCCGTTAATCGCCGATGTATAGGAAAGTCCGATAAAAAACAACGCATTGTAGGCGAACACTCCTGTGACTGACATTAACAAAAGGCCCAGCCAATGTTTTTTCATTTCCGCCACCTGCCACTCGCCGCGCAGAAGTGTAAAGACAAAGAGAATCAGACCGGCCGTTCCAAAACGAAAAGCGGCTGCGGTTATCGGCGGAACTTCCGTGATGACGTGCTGGGCCGCCCCGAAAGCCCCTCCCCAGAAAAGCGGAACGGTAAACATCCAAATGTATATGCTCCAATCTTTATTGGCTGTTTCGGTTTTCACTTCCGTTATCCCCTTTGCTGATCCGCCTTTTTTGACTGCTGCTATCCTGCTCCGCTCGTACCAACACCTCATACACCTCTTGCATCGGGCGCAGCCAGTTTTGTCTCATGATTGCTGCAGCCGTTTCACTGTCCCGATTCTCAAACGCGCGGATCATCCGTTCATGCTCAAGCACCGATTCTGTTTTGGACCCCACGGGTTGTTGCAGAAATACGTATTTCAAGCGGCGCACGTGGAGTTGCAGGATGGATGAAAATTGCGTAATGTACGGGTTGTCCGCAATCTCCAAGATCAAATCATGAAACTGTTCGTCATGCTCCATCGCTTGAAACAGCTGCTCCTCTCCGATCGCAGTCCGGTAATCGTTATTGACATCGACCAGCCTGCGGATATCTCCGGTCGCTATTTTCCTCGCAGCTTCTTCGGCAGCCAGCGCCTGAAGAGCGGCAAGCGGCGGGTATATTTTCGGCACGTCCTCTTTGGTTATGGTTGTGACTTTGGTTTCTCTGCCAGGGTACGTCTCGATGAATCCCTGGGTCTGGAGCAATTGCAGCGCTTCTCGGACCGGCGTCCGGCTGATTCCCAGCGCTTCCGATAACTCTGCATCGAATAATTGCTCACCCGGCTCCAGTGTTCCATCAATGATCCAGCGCTGGAGTTGGTGAAATGCTTTTTCTTTTGCAGACATCCGTACAGGTGATTGATATCCTCTCGGGATTGGCATGTGCTTACACCCTCTTTCTGATTTGTCAGAAATATATCGCATATATATTTCATTGTCAAGAACATGAGGACATTTCCGCCATGAAAACATCTCCTTGGAATGCAAAAACCCCCGGTGTCGGGGGTTCTCACGCGAAAGCTGCGCTTTTTTTAGACAGGTGAAAATTGTGAAAGGACGGTCGGCTGACGGAGCTCAGAACCGTTTGGCAAAGCGATGACCAGCGTGCCAGTTCCATCTCCTCCATCATCCTCCCAGCGGAATCCAAACGTCAGTTTCTTCGCTTCCGTTCCGTCTGAAAAAGCCGCCAGCAAGCTGCCCATCGTCTCGGGCAAAATCGGCACGGCTACCCGATTCCCTTGCTCATCCGGAATGGACAGGAGCTTGGGCGCATCTGCGAAATACTGAACCGTATCAGCGAGCAGGGATACTTGCTGCTGAGTCAATTGCGATACAAACGCTTCAAAAGGCACTCCCATTCCGATCATTCCTTTTCTGGGTCGTCAAACAAGCTTTGCTGGATCAGCGGTTTTTTCTCCTCACCGCGTGGAGCGGCCTGCAGCTCTTCACTGACTTTCGAGGAAGCGTCCTCCTCTTCGCCAGTCAGAACCGCTTCATATGCGACGCTGCGGACTTCTCCTTCGACTGCGGCCCTGCCAATACCGCCTTGTTCCGTGATGCCAACCTGTTCAGCCTGTACCTGTACCCACTCCTGTTTGTCTGTCAAGGCATAGAGGGTCTCTTCGACAGTCACGGCGACCACCATATGGGGATGCGTTTTCCGTTTGCGGATCAGCTGCACCCCTTTTCCGGCCCTTCCCTGCAAGGGGATGCTCTCCAAATAGGTGCGCTTCAGGGTCCCTTCTGCAGTCAAAATGCTGAATACCCGCGGATCTTTCTCTTCGATCGACAATACCCCGACCACATGATCGCCTGCTGCGAGGGTGATCGCCTTGACACCGCTGGAAGCCCGTCCAGTCGGGCTTACGTCGCTCTTCAAGAAGCGGATGCCCATCCCGTCTTTCGTGACGACGAGGAATGCTCCCTTCTCCTCCGCCGCAAACGCAGCGACATACTCATCCTCTTCGGATTTCAGCTTGGCCGCTACCAGCGCGCCGGAACGATTCGTTTCGTACTCGCTCAAAGCCGTTTTCTTCACGAGACCCGAGCGGCTCATGTGAACGATTTGCAACGGCTGCTTGAAGTTCTCCACGATCGCAAAACCGATTACGCGCTGATGCTTTTCAAGCGGAATGATGTTGACGAGCGCCGTGCCGATGTCTTTCCATTTGTCGTCAGGAATGGCATGCACCAACGTGGCAAAATACTTGCCATCCTGCGTGAAAAACAGCGCTGTATGGGACGTGTTCGTCTCGATGAAGTAACGGACCCGGTCTCCTTCCTTCACTCCACACGTATCGATCGTCCCTCCCATCGACTTGAACGAACGCGGACTTGTCCGCTTGATGTAGCCTTCGTTGGTCAGGGTGACGATGCAATCCTCCGCATTGATCTGCATGGCGATATCCACCTTGATTTCCTCGATCTCGCCCTGTATTTCTGTCAAACGTGGATCTGCGTACTTCTTTTTGATCTCGTTCAGCTCGGACGTAATTACCTGGATCAGCTTTTTCTCGCTCTCCAGGATCGATTTCAGCTCGGCAATCTCCTTGGCAAGCGTCTCCAGCTCTTTTTCCAGCTTGACGATGTCCAGGCGGGTCAAGGAAGCAAGCTGGATGCTTAGAATGGCATCGGCCTGCGGATCGGTAAAGCCGTACTTCTCCATGATGTTTTTCTTGGCATCGGCCCGATCTTCCGAGTCCATGATCGTATCCACGACCTGCCGCAAGATCGATTTCGCCCGAATCAGGCCTTCCACCACGTGCTCGCGCTTGGATTTTCGATCGAGGTCGTACTGGGTACGCCTGGTCACGACTTCCTTCTGGTGATCGATGTAGGCGACGAGCAGCTCTTTTAATCCCATCTGGCGAATCGTGCCTTCGTGAATGACGTTCATGTTGTAGTTGTAATAAATTTGCAAGTCGGTGTTTTTGTAAAGATAGTTCAAGATCGGTGTCTCATCCACATCCTTCTTGATGTCGATGACGATCCGCACCTTTTTCTGCTCCGCCTCCTTGCGGCCGGTCTCGTCCCGGACGGCAAGAGCCCCTTCGATTTTTCGCTCCATGACGAGCTCATCGATCTGGGCAACCAGCTTGGACTTGACCACGTCGTAAGGAATTTCCGAGATGACGATTTTCTTCACCTTGGCTCCCTTTGGCTCCTCGACATGGGTTCTGCCGCGGATGATGAACTGTCCGCGCCCTGTTTCAAAAGCCTTGCGAATGCCGGAGATCCCTTGGACGATTCCCCCTGTCGGGAAATCTGGCCCTTTTACGTAGGTCATCAGCTCATCCAGACTGATGTCCGGCTTTTTCATTTGAGCAATGGCCGCATCAATCACTTCGCCGAGATTATGTGTCGGAATATCCGTGGCAAACCCTACGGCAATCCCCGAAGCTCCGTTCACAAGCAGATTGGGGAAACGGGACGGCAGCACTGCCGGCTGCTCCGCCGAATTGTCGTAGTTCGGGATGAAGGTAACGGTATCTTTCTCGATGTCCCGCAGCATTTCGTTGGCGAGCGCCGAAAGACGGGACTCGGTATAACGCATCGCCGCAGGCGGGTCGGCATCGAGGCTGCCGAAGTTGCCATGCCCCTGAATCAGCACCTGGCGCATTTTCCACCATTGCGCCATGCGGACCATCGTTTCATAAATGGCGGCATCTCCGTGCGGATGGTACGTCCCCATCACGTAACCGACTGTTTTCGCCGATTTCCGGTACGGCTTGTCATGGGTGTTTCCCTCTTGGTACATCGCGTACAAAATACGGCGCTGCACCGGCTTCAAGCCATCGCGCGCATCGGGGATCGCGCGGGACAGGATGACCAGATTGGCATAATCGCCAAAGCGTTTTCCCATGATTTCCGCAAAGCTTTGTTCGATAATTTGATTGGACAGCATGCTTATTCATCCTCCCCCACTTCAAAGGTGACGTGGCTTTCAATCCACTCTCTGCGGGGCGGTACCTTGTCGCCCATCAGTACCGTCACCAGTTTTTCGCAGTGGGCCAGGTCTTCCAGTTGAACCCTGATCAGTTTGCGCGTTTCCGGATTCATCGTCGTTTCCCACAGCTGATCCGGATTCATCTCGCCCAAACCTTTGTAGCGCTGCACTTCTGCACCGCGGCCAAGCTTTTTGAGGGCTTGTTCCAGTTCGTAATCACTCCAGCAATATATCGATTCCGCCTTTCCCCGCCCCTCTTTTTTCACCTGATACAAAGGCGGCTGGGCGATATAGAGATGCCCGGCTGCAATCAGAGGCTGCATATAGCGGAAAAAGAAAGTGAGCAGCAAGGTCTGAATATGCGATCCATCGACGTCTGCGTCAGACATGATGATGATTTTGTTGAACGCGCAATTCTCGATCGAAAAGTCTTCGCCGATATCCGTTTCCAGCACTTCCAGCACTGTGCGGAATTCCTCGTTGGATAGGACATCGGAAAGCTTGGCTTTCTCTGTATTGAGCGGTTTTCCCCTCAATCCGAAGATCGCCTGAAATTCGGAGCTCCGTGCTTGCTTGGCCGAGCCTCCGGCAGAATCCCCCTCCACGAGGAACAATTCATTGCGCTTCGGGTCTTTATATTGCGGTGGAGCAAACTTCTCCGAAATGGACTTGCGTTTCTTTGTATTTTTGCTCTTTTTGTCTCCGCGCAAAGCCTCCCGCTGTTTTCGCAGCTCTTCCCTGATTTCTGCCGAACGAATGGCCTTGTCTACGAGCAGCTTTCCGACTTCCGGGTTTTCTTCCAGGAAAAAGCCCAGCTTTTCCGAGACGATCTGCTCCACGATTGTCCGCGCTTCTTCGTTCCCGAGTTTGTCTTTCGTCTGCGATTCAAACTGGACGTCAGCCATCTGCAAAGACAGAACCCCGAGAAAGCCTTCCCGCAGGTCGTTCCCTGTCAGGTTGGCGTCCTTTTCCTTCAGGTAGCCTTTTTTTCGGGCAAACTCGTTAAATACCCGGGTCGTCCCGTTGCGGAAGCCTGTCACATGCGTACCGCCATCCGTGGTCGGAATCGAGTTTACGTACGAGACGAGGGTCTCTGTGTAGCCGTCGTTGTATTGAAATGCAAGCTCCACGTAGACGTTATCCTTTTCCCCTTCGAAGTAAACGACCGGATGGAGCGTATGCTTGCCTTCGTTTAAATATTCGACATAGGACTTGAGGCCATCCTCGAAGTAAAATTCCTCCTGCTTTTTCTCCGGACCGCGCTCGTCGATCAGTACCATCCTCAGTTTCTTCAGCAAAAAGGCAGTCTCGCGGAACCTGTCGCGAATCAATTCATAGTCAAAGCGAGCGTTTCCAAAGACCGCTTCGTCCGGCAAAAAGCGAACCGTCGTACCCGTACGTCTTGTTTTTCCGGTAATAACGAGATCCGTTACCGGCTTGCCCACATGTTCATTTCCTGCCTCGTCCACGACATAGGCAAATTTTTGCTTGTGCACCGAGCCCTCGCGGTGAATCTCTACTTCCAGCCATTTCGACAGCGCCACAACCACACTGGAGCCTACGCCATGCAGCCCGCCGCTCTTTTTGTAGCCTCCGCCGCCAAATTTTCCGCCGGCGTGCAGGGTCGTGAAAATGACCTCGGGCGCAGGACGTCCAGTCTTGTGCATGCCGGTCGGAATTCCCCGGCCGTGGTCTTCCACGCTGACACTTCCGTCTTTATGTAAAGTTACAATGATTTTATCGTTAAATCCGGCTAACGCCTCATCCTTAGCATTGTCAACGATCTCCCACAAAAGATGGTGAAGACCGCGACTGCCCGTAGAACCTATGTACATCCCCGGCCGCTTGCGGACGGCTATCAATCCTTCTAGAACCTGAATGTCTTCTTCGGTATATCGGAGTGCATCTGTTTCCTTCAAGCGCTTTCTCCCCTCTACTTCTTTCACTGCAGTTCCGCCAAGGTCGCTGGCGAAGTCTCGTTATAAAAGCGAACACTTAATCGCTATTGTACCGTATGGAAACCATTGTATTCAATGTTTAGCCGCCATTTCGGACGGAAAAAGACTTGCGAATGCGTATATGCCGATCAAAAAAAATGTATCGAATCCCCAGTGCGGCTCGCTTTTGCCGACAATGCTGCCAGCAAACTCTCACCATTCAAAACGGTAACTGCTGACGAGTCATCGCGAATAGAGTGGTTCCGCGGGTGCTTGCGATCCATTTGGCGCAACAGAAAGCCATCTCACGCTGCGCGAGATGGCTGGTGACATGTTTTTTTGCAAAAGCCTACACAAGATTCTCCTGCCTGTCGGAAACGATTTCCTCCATATCGACGAAGTACCGGCCAGAACCGGTAAATTGCCCCAACGAGATTCTGCGGCAAACATCTGCGCCCACTGCGGCTCCCAGAGAAACAGACGAGGCAAGCTGGGGCCAGGTCATAATGCTCTTCCCCACCTCCTGCAAAGACGCCTTGAGCCGTTCAGACATCGTTTCATAACCGACGATTTTCAAAACGGCGGGAATCTTCTCCTGGTCGGACAACCCCTGCAGCCGGCTGTAATCCAAACCTTCCGCCAATCCGTGAAGGATGGGGCGGTCCGGCTCCAGATCAAAGCGTTCGACGTCCAATAATCCGCGGTCGCTCGTATCCATGACGACTGGTATTCCATGCAGCCGCGCTTTCTCCCTGGCGAGAATTTTAATATTGAGGCTGTCGCACTCATCTACGAGAATATCCAATTTGCCGCCATCCCATAAGAAGCGTTCGATATTTTCTTCTGTAATACCTTCCGGATAGCAAACTACCCGCAGATATGGGTCAATTTCCGCAATTTCCCTCGCCGTAATCACCCACTTGGGCAGCCCGAGCTGGAAGACACCGGCCCGGATGCGGTTTAAATTGGAAAGCTCCAATGTATCAAAATCGGCGATCCGGATTTCACCGCAGCTTCTTTCCATCGCCAAAGTCAGGGCGATCGATTGACCGACAGACAGCCCGATAACGCCGATGCTTTTTTCAGAGAGCCGCTTTTGCTCCTCCGCCGTTATTTTGTTGCGGTTCCGATTGGTCCGCACAAAAATGAAATCCTCTTCGTCCAGCAAGTGAACCAGCTTATTCCTCCACGGATAATACACCCATACCCCATGAAAAGAGATGGGTGTGGAGCCGAGGTACTCGTCCACCGCGGCAGACAGCTCCTCGGGCGAAAAGCGTATCCCTGCATGTTTCGCCTTGATCATCTCCTGCAATTGGGGACGCAGACGATCAATGACTTCCGGACGTTCCGTCTCCATCAGCTCGCTTACACGATGCTGGTCTTCGATTCGTGACAAGCGAAAAAACTCCGGACGCCAAACGAATCCCGTTTCCTCTTGCTTCGTTCCCGGGTGCCAATCATGGAATGAATGCATGCATAATCCCCCGCTTTCAGACGACTTGTCCTGATTACAAAATGATCTTGTATCCATTCAGCTCTTTTTTAAAGGGCTCCACTTGCGGCGAAACAGTGTACAGAGCGGGCTGCTCTTCCACGGGAGCACCCGGCTTCCAGTACTTTGAAAATGTATTTCGCATCTCGTCATACTCTTTGGCCTCACTTGGCAACGCGAATGGAACCGGAATCAGACCGAATCCAGATTCCGCCATATACTTCTTTACATGGGGCGGGAGAATAATAAACATCGTCCCCCATTCGGCCCTTTGGGCGAAGTCCACCATCGTGGAGAGAAGCATGCGAAAAATATATCGTTTGTGCAGTTGAAGGATTTTGAACATAGTCGCATTCGGATCCTTGGGAAACATATCCAGGATGGGATGGAAGGAAAAGCGGACAAATTCTACCGCCTTCTCCCTCCTCTCTACCCCTTCAAATAAGTCGTAGCAATCAAGCTCTGATCCCACGACTGCCCGGGCCGTGGCCAAAACAACAGAGTCATTTCCCAAATCCTGTTGGACAGTAAAAACTTGCGACTTGTCATCTACTTCGTAACCGATCGGAACATATTGCGTAGGATCGCTCAGATACCGGTAGTTGTAACTGAAGCTGATAATATCCTGCACCTGTGACCACGCCGACGCATCTGCCTGTGTCGGACTTGCCCAGTAATACAGGCGGCTGTTCAGGACATCGTCCGGCCTCTCCATCAATGGTTTTGACAGTGAGTGGTAGAGCTGATTCAGCTGGACGGAAGCGAACGAATCGGGATGCTGAAATCGTTTTAGGGGAAACACGGAGTAAGGACTGGTACGTAGAGGCACATGCTTGGCGGTTACAGAGAATGAATGTGGCGTTGGCATTGTGACAACTTCCTCCTGTCATCTTCCCTGCCAGACGACGGGTTCGGAAGGCGTGATGGGATAGCTCGCGTCTGTCGCATGGGAATAATTACCTGATTACATGGTTCTACAGAAATTTCCGTTTTCCTCCAAATCTATCTACGATTTTCCAAACGATGTTTTTCATCGTTATGGGCAAGCTACGAATGAGCGAAAACCGCAGGCAAAAAGGGGGAACTTCCTTGATCAGCGCAACGAAACCTTTCGTGAAATTTCACCGTTATGACCAGGAGCTGGCCTCCGATATACAGGCTCTGAATGCTTCCGGCTATCACAAGGACGATATCTGGGTACTCAAATGGAATCCGGACAAAAATCACTCCAATCAGCGTGACAATTACTACAAGTACAGTACTCATTTTGAGAGCGCAGTTGGAAATATTGACAGCAAGGCTCACTTTTTCGACAATGGCGGGGAAGAATTGCGGACACGTCTCGAAAAGCTGGGTTTGACAAAGGATGAGGCTTCCGCGCTAGTTCGGGAATTGCAAGAGACCGATTACACCTGCCTGCTGGTCGTTCGCGATCTGAAGGACAACATCATCAAAATGAACGATTAGATCGAGTAGGAGGGGGCGACTAACCCCCGTCCTCTCACACCACCGTACGTACCGTTCGGTATACGGCGGTTCACCAAGCTTGACGAATTTGAGAATATCGTTGCACTAAGCTTTTCAGCCCTTGTTGTTGCCAGTAGGCAATGCCGAGGGCTTTGTGTATATGCGGAGATTTTGTGGTACGCCATGCACCCTTGCGGGTATTTGCAATTTCAATGGCTTTTACGTGAGATATGCCAAGAGAACGAAGTTCTCGATATCTGGTTCTCACGCGTTTCCACTGCATCCACAAACAAAGACGGAGCCTGCGCCTTGTCCATTCCTCAATGGATTGTAGAATGCCCTTCGCGTCTGCAAGGGCGAAATATCCAATCCAGCCCATGAGGTACTGATTTATTCTTTCAATCCGCTTCTCCATCGAGATGCTCCACACCGGATTCGTGATCGTGCGGATTTTCTCTTTTAGCTTGAGGAGGGATTTGGGGTGGATGCGAATCCTTGTCTGTTTTGCAAAGGTAAAACTAAAGCCCAAGAATTTTCGTTTCCATGGTCGGTCTATCGCGCTTTTCTCCTCATTTACTTTTAGCCTTAGTACCTTCTCCAAGTGGTTTTGAATACTCTTCTTTACTCGTTCCCCTGCCCGTTTTGTTTTCACGTAGATATTACAATCGTCTGCGTAGCGGCAGAAACGGTGGCCTCTCTTTTCGAGTTCCTTGTCCAAATCATCAAGTAGGATATTTGCCAAAAGTGGGCTTAACGGCCCACCTTGCGGTGTTCCTTCACTTGATGTTGTACAGACGCCATTTATCATGATCCCCGCATTCAAGTAGGAACGAATCAGTCTTAAAATTCTCTTGTCCTGAACTTTTCGAGCCACACGGCTCATTAGAATATCATGATTTACGCGATCAAAGAATTTCTCTAGATCGATGTCCACCACGAAACGATATCCTTCGGAGATATACGCTTGCGCTTTCCTTACTGCCATGTGAGCGCTACGTTTTGGACGGAACCCATAGCTAGATTCCGAGAAGGTGGGGTCGAAGATCGGCGTTAACACTTGGAGGATGGCCTGCTGAATAAAGCGGTCTACCACGGTGGGAATGCCTAATAACCTTACACCACCGTCAGGTTTCGGGATTTCGACTCTGCGAACAGGTGAAGGTCTATAGGTTCCCCTTTCCATCTTCTCGCGGATGGCTTGCCAGTGTTCACGTAGATAATCGCGTAGTTGTTCGGTTGAAACACCATCGACTCCACCGACACCTTTGTTTTCCTCCACTCGTTGGAGTGCCATCCGTAAGTTTTCCCGTGATAAGACTTTTTCCAGCAAATCCATAATGATGTTCCTTCCTTCGCACATGCGGACTCCGTGCTTGCTGTACGATACTCAGCCCTCTTTTGTACCCTCGGGGCTTCACCCCTGCTCTTCAAAAGTAGTTCCTTGACAGAATTCTGCTTCGACGTACCGTATCAAAAGACATGGATCGCATGCTGACTTGATGTTCGGCCCTTCCCCATTCAAGCGTCCTCTACTCGGGTACTATGGCCTCTGCTGACTTCTGCATGTTCAGCGTCTCCTTACGGAGACGGTTACCAACAGTTGAAGGCGTTTCATGCAGACCTCCCCAGGTAAGAACGATAACTTTCATCCCATGTACCTGCCCAAGTTTACTACTGTATCCCTTGGCTGTATGGGGCTTTGTCTTGTTTGGCAGACTCGCCCGGATACAACAGCCTCAAATTGGGTTCGTGTACCTCAGGTCGGGATTTTGCCGCCGGCTTCCTTCAGATTCGACCTCGCGGTCGACACCCTTGCCTTGAGCTAACGGTTGGTACAGCCAACCCCCGTTCGGGACTTTCACCCTATAGCTATCGCCCATGCTGGGCGCACCAACAAAAAGACCGCTGCTCGTATATGCAGCGGTCTTTTTGTACATTTCTTTCTTATTCGTTCTCGATCAATTCGATGCCTTCAAGCACTTCGTTCAGCTTATTGTAAACGGCATCTTCCTCGTTTTCTTCCAGCGGTACCATTTCGCCACCGTCTATTTGAAATACGAAAATGTCAACTTCCTCTTCCAAATCCTCGTCGCTATCCTCGTCTTCGACAGCTTCTGTAAGGGCTACGTACTCTTTCCCGTTCAATTCGAACATTGCGATGACTTCGAAATCGCCCAAAGGCTCTCCGTTTTCGTCGTCAAGCGTGATGACGTCACCCAGTTCCAGGTCTTTTTCCTCAGCGGTCAATGTGTTCACGTCCTTATTGATGAAATTGGCTACTTCCTTCCCATCATACCGGTTTTTTCCTCAGGAAGCAAATAAGCTTAGACAACAGGCAGCCTCACCTCAAACGTGCTTCCTTCCCGTTCCTTGCTCTTGACCGTGATTTTTCCGCCCAGGCTGTTGATAATTTTATAGCTGACCATCAGACCCAGCCCCGTTCCTTTTTCCTTCGTCGTAAAAAAGGGCTCGCCAAGCTTTGGCAATCGATCCTCCGGTATGCCACAGCCGTGATCGCGGAAACGGACCACTACAACATTGTCCTCGCGCTCCACCTCTACATGCACCTCTCCACCGTCAGGCATCGCCTCGATCGCGTTTTTCAACAGATTGAGAAATACTTGCTTCAACTGATTTTCTTCGCAGCGAACCGGGGGCAGGTCTGCATCATATTTCGTGACAATTTGTACATCGTGCATAATCGCGTGCGTTTCCGCGAGCAGGATGATCTGCTCCAGCATGGGACGGATGTCATGGAGATTAAAGACAACGTTGTGAGGTTTGGCCAAGACGAGAAACTCGCTCACGATATGCTCAATCCGGTTTAGCTCAGAGAGCATGATGTCGTAGTATTTCGGCTTGTCTTCATAGCGGGATTGCAATAGGTGGAGGAAGCCTTTCAACGAGGTAAGCGGATTGCGAATCTCATGAGCGACACCGGCAGCGAGTTGCCCGATAATGGAGAGCATCTCCGACTTTCGCAGCATTTCCTCGGCCTGTTTTCTTTCGGTTACATCAAGCAAAATGCCGATCACTGCCGGAAGCCCTTTGTACACCGTTGTTTTTTGCAGCACTTCCAGCTCAACTGTGCTCCCATCCTTTCGCAATCCGCGAAAGGGATAACGCATTGAGTGGCTGGTATTCTCGTGGCTGTTTGTTTTTTCATCGGCTGTTTCTACTGGCAGGATGACTTCGTCCATTCCCAGCTTCATCAGCTCTTCCTGAGTATACCCAAACATATCCGCCATATACGGATTTACGTAGACAAAGCCGGGTTCGTTCACATAGGCGATGTATACGCCCACCAGCGTGTCTTCTACAAGACTGCGGTACAGTTCTTCCGTTTCTTTCAATTCTCGTTCCATTTGCTTTCGCTCAGTAATCTCTGTAAGCGAACCAACTACTTCTACGACGTCGCCAGAATCCGTAATCGGCGCCAATGTCGTTGTAAATATCCGATCGCCGATCGAGGCTTCGTATTCGACAATTTGACCTGCATAAGCCCGTTCATACAAAGGGAGTATTTTTTCCTCGTTACAGGTCAACAAGATCTCTTGCAGCTTTTTTTGGCCGATTGATTCAGTCGTTAGCCCAAAATCCCTGGCCAGCTTACCTTCTGACAACGTAAAAATGAAAGACCCATCTTCGCCGCGCTTGTACTTGAAAATCAGATTATGTACATTTTGTATGGTCCGGCGCAGTTCATCCCGATACAGATCGATCGCCTGCTTTCCATCCCTCTCTTGCGCTTGCAACCGGAAAGCACTCCTTTATAACAATGTTCAGATGGGTCATGTATTCGCCATTTTTTTCCTGTATCCTCTTTTTTTTTCCGAAAAAGAAAGGCAGCCTACTCAAAGCAGGCTGCCCTATTGCTATTCTTTCACTTCTTGAATGACTCCTTTTTCCATCAAAAACGCTTCTTCTGCTTGAAGGATCATAATGATCGCATCCCGCTGCACGTACTTCCCGGCCTCGGCCAGGCGGCGTTCCACGAAGCGGAGCATTTCTTCAAAATCGATAATCTGAATGTCCTGATCACTCACCGCGTATTCCCCCTTTTTCTATGAACCTATTGTACATGAATGTTCTACTTCTTCCAACTCCACCATTTTCGCCGGATCGGCCTCAAGAGATATGCGCTCCACAAGACAAGCAAAATGCTCAGTACCAAATAGAAGCACGAAAAAAACAGCCAAGGGGTGAAATCGAAGCGAATAGTAGGCAGTACTGTCTCGCCCAGTATGGCGAACAGCACGATCACCGGATTGATCCCGGCAAGGTATTGAAGCTCCGGCCTGCCCCACACTTCCTGCTGGAGCGACCGATCAGGGGTCAGTTGAATCAGAATCTCTCCGAGAAAGAGGAAGAGCAGACCAGTTACCACGACAAAAAAGAATGCAATGCCGTACGCGATGATCGTGCTGACTGCCGTCCGCTTGATCCAGGTGGAACAAAAAAGCCCGAGCGATCCGAGGAACATGATGTTTACACCGAAGAACAGAGCCAGTGTCAGGAGCTGTTCCGGGGATACGCTGCCGTACAGCATGACGATACTGTACAGAGGCATGGATGCAATCACGAGCAAGGATGTGAAGGCAAGCGAAGTAAACAGCTTGCTCCAAATAATCGTCCTCGGCGACAGTTGAGTGGTCAGCAGGATGTTCAGTGTCTGCCGCTCTCTCTCGCCGCTTACCGCGCCCGCCGTCAAGGCCGGCGCCACGAAGCAGATCATGGCGTAGTGAAGGGCTGCCGAGATGACGAACAGGTCTTTGTTTTGCCCGAGGCTTCCGGCTTTGATCGGATTGACGATCAAAAAGCCAAGCGGAATCCCTCCCATGATCAACAAAAACAGTGCCAATGTCCAAACTGTTTTTTTGGAGCGAAAACGTTCACGCAGCTCTTTGACGATGATCGGATTTAATGATGACGACTTCATCTTCCCGCCACTCCTTCCGTGATGGCGAGGAAGACAGCCTCCAGATTCTCACTGGACTCACCGAAGTACGACACGGCTACCTCTGCCTCGATCAGTTTTTGCAGCAGCTCCGCTTTCTGATGGTCGCTTCCGATGAAACGAAACCGAAAACCGTCCATGTTTTCCTCCAAATCTTCCACAAACATGTTTTCGGCCAAGATAAGCGCTGCCCGATGGTGATTTCTGAGTGTTTTCACCATCATCAGTGTCACTCCGCGCGCCCGAATGCTCACTTCATCCAATCCGCCGCAAGCGATTAATCGGCCTTTTTCGATAATTCCGATGTCATCACAAAGCTCAGCCAGCTCTGGCAGAATGTGCGAGCTGATCAGGATCGTTTTCCCCATACAGCGTAGCTGCTTTAAAATTTCCCTGAGCTCGATTCGCGCCCGGGGGTCCAGACCGGATGCCGGCTCATCCAGAATCAGCACCTGCGGGTCATGGATCAGGCATCGAGCCAGACTGAGCCGCTGCTGCATTCCGCGGGACAGAGAGTCAACATAGGCTTCCGCTTTGTCCGACAAATTCACCAGCTCCAGCAGGTCTGCGATCAGCGAGCTTCTTTTTTGCGGAGCTATTTTGAAGGCACCTGCGTAAAAATCAAGGTACTCGACAGCTGTCAAATTGTCATACACGCCAAAAAAGTCGGGCATGTAGCCGAGTGACTGGCGGACCTCAGCCGGTTCCTTCCGCACATCGTAACCGCAGACGAACGCCTCGCCTTCGGTTGGCTCCAGCAATGTCGAAAGGATCATCATCGTCGTGGATTTCCCCGCCCCATTTGGGCCAATAAACCCGAATACCTTTCCTTGCTCGATCCGTAGCTGGAGATCGATGAGTGCTTGCACCTTGCCATAGCTCTTGCTTAGGTGAATGGTCTCAATCATTTTGCTTGCGCTCCTTTCCCTCCACCTGGAAATACGGCATCGGCAATGCCAGGCGTTGCTCTCCCGGATTTGAGAAGCGGATCAGAATCGATCCATCGGGGGTAAGGTACTCACGAAGCTCCTTCTCAAGCATAAGCCGTTTATCCCTTGGCAGCGGCATCCACTTGCCGCTCTTTTGATGGAAGACCTCTTTTTCGAAGGGACGAAACATGCTGTGGTCGAGAGGCACGGTCAATTGAACCGCTGTCTGCAGGGCCTCGCCCAATTGCAGGGCAAAGGTTGCACTGCCTTTGGACAGCTCCCAGAGACCATCACTGTTGGAATCGAAATCGCCTTTTACTTCGTGGATATCGACACGCAGCATCCCGAATGGATATGTGATGTAGCCATTTGCATCCGGTTCGAGCTGAACATTTTGCGCGATGACATTCCAGTGATGGTCCCGATGGGGAAGCTTCAGCGTGAAAGGAGAAAGCGGCTCCTGATTGATACCCTTGATTCGGATCGTGTTGCCACTGCCATATGCCAGGACATCATCCTGCATGCGGCGAACGCGTTGTTCCGGCGTCTCTTCACCCTCGGAAAATGTTTGACGAGGAATGTACAGAGACTCCAGCTTTACATCGATATTCTTTCCCTCCCCCTTTTTCAGGCTTCCTATCGGGATGCGCTGAAACCCAACCTCCAGATACGTTTGTTCAAGCGAAAACACGGTATCGTTTTTGATGCTGCCCGTGATGCGGTCTCCTGTTACCCGGAGATGGGTCTCGATTTGTCCTGTATCGCGCAGCATGCTGAATCCTACCGTTTGCCGGGGGGTCAGATACGGGACATTCTGAAACGTCAGAATGCTGTCACCACTGTTTTTCCCTTCCGCGACCATCCCTTCCGGCTCGTAATCATTTCGTCCGACAGACAGCGGTACCGCCACGGTTCCCGGTTTGGTATCGACGTCAAAATTCCCGCCGCTTACGACCAGGAAAGAAGAAGCGGTCATCGCCTCCGCCGCCTCTTTATCCAGCAAACGAACCTTTGTCACGGCATAGCTGACGTCTTCCGATACGACCATAGGCTTGCCCAGATAAAATATCCCTGTACTGAGCAAGACAGCCGCCCCTGGAATGATGGCCCAGGCCCATTGTCGTTTTTCTTTGCGTTTCAAGAACCAATACAAAACGGGAGCGACGATGAGCACATACAGCACCCATAATCCGGCCATCATGACCGGGTCAGGCGTTCTTACCTGCGGAATCTGTCTGCTCAGTTCCAAAGACGGACGCCCAAGCTGGTCAAAGTACATATTATTTGACAAGGTGTTCTGAATGCCGTGTTGTTGAAAGACGTTTTGCCAGAGCTGTGCGTTGTATTGCCAAGATGCCAACGGTTCTTGTGAAACATCGTAATTGACAAACAGAAATAACCCTTCGCCCATTTTCCGAGAGACGAATAAAGGCTGACGCTCATCGTAAACAGGGATGTCAAGAGAAGGTATGATTTTTTCCGAAAGGTATGGACGGAGACCTTCCGTTGCTGATATTTTTCCATGCTCGTGTGATTTCAAGGAAAGGAGGTCCGAGAATCTCTCCGATACCCTCGGTTGATCCGGTCCTGCCGAAAAAATGAGAACCCCGCCTTGCTTGACCCAGAGTTTGATCGCCTCTACTTGCTTGTCTCCAAGGGCCGAAACGTCATTTCCACCTAGCGCCAAAATATCCAGGTTGTTATATTGCCACGGCACCTCAGGCATCAGCTCGGGTGACAAATTGTGGACGATATAAGGCGCCCTGACACCGGGACCAGGTTGGTTCATTGCCAAAAAGTGAAAGGCGCTGTCGCCGGAGTGCAACACGCCTATGATGATACCGTCTCTGGGGTAGGGCAATCGTACTTTTTCACTTTTCACCGTCCTGCCATTCTCGACCAGGTGCAGCTTCCAGTCGTTCATCATCATTTCGGCCGGGAGATCGAAAAAAATCTGTTTCTTCTCTCCCTCTTGCAAGGTCAAGGGCTGTTTCAGTATGACCTTGCGGCTTTGCTGCCTGTAAGGATCTTTTCGCAATTCTACCGTCCCGGAAAAAGGCTTGTCTCTGCTTGTTACCGCTACCTCCAGCCTCATCCAGGAATCGTATTTGACAATGCCATCAAGAGGGACATTAACGGTTATCTCGTAGTTCCCTTCTGCAGCTGCGGGTGCAGCTGCTGCCCCCAGACAAAGCACTATCAAAGCGAGCAGCCATTTCCATTTCATGCCTCTATCCTCCGCTCGTCATCGTGACGCAATTGAAATTATGGTCTTCGTCTCACCCTTTTGCTTTTGAGTCAAAAGCAGGTGGTTGCGGTCGCTGGACCACTGAGCCTTGACCAATGCGCCATCCCCTAATCTTCGAATGGGAACAATCCGTATCTCAGGCGGGTCTTGACTCATCTGGGCTTGCTTCATTTTTCCGTCCGGTGTGGTAAATGTAAGGCTGTCGTCATTATTCCATGATGGCCATACGCCTGCCTCCAGCTTTGTGACCGCCCCCGACCGTACTTCCATAACGTGGACGGTGTCCTGTTTTACAAAAGCCAATAACCTTCCGTCAGGCGACCACTCCGGCTGCGTTCCCTCGACCAGCTTCCAGTCTTGCATGGCTACGGTGCTGCTGACCCAAATCTCCTCGGTTCCATCGCTCGTCTGCCGCGTATAGGCGATGCTTTCATCGTATTGCGACCAGCTTGGAGCTCCGAGTACAACGCCTTTTTCTTCTTTCAGGAGCCGTTTGCTCGAAGGACGATTCTCATCTGCCAAGCTGACAATCCACAAACGCGAAAACTCTTCTGCCTGTTCCACAACAGCCAGTTGTTTTCCGCGATTTGACCAGGCTACTGCCGTATACTCACCGCCGCCATCGGAAAGGACAAGGGTCCCTTGTGACTGCGAATGATCCGGCTCTCTTGTCTTGACAACCCTCTTGTCTTCCACGTAGGCAACAACGGTACCATCCGCATTCAGGTCAACCAGCGGCTCCGTCCCATCGGTGGCGAGCGTCATCACCGAGTAGTGACGCACCGACGGAGTATTGTCTCCCCACATACCGAAGCATACAGCAAGAAGCAGCAACAGAAGGCCGCCGCTTGTCACCAGCAGCAGACGGCGGGCTTTGCCGCTTTTCTGGCTCGTCTGCGCTCGTTTCCGTTCCTGCTCTAGCTCTTGTATCCGTTGAAGCAATTGCTTTTTCAACTTTTCTTTGAGCATATAGTTAACCGGTACTGCCCGTCTAAGTTCCTGAAGGTGGGAGAGAAGCTGTGCAATGGTACCTTCGTCATAACCGTCGTTGGGGAAGCGCTCTTGGTCTCTCATTGGTTGTCTCCCCTTTCGTACATCCTCTGGAGCTGATGCAAAGCCCGATAGGAGATCATTTTTACGCTTGATTCCGTTTTCCCCAACACTTCTGCCACTTGGCTGATTTTCAAGTCGGCAAAATAGCGCAGCGTCAGCACATCCCGCTGGTCCTGCGTCAATAATTCCAGACGGTCCCGAAGCATGCGAATATCTTCATTCAACAGTGTCAACCGCTCCGGCTGCCACGTCTCATCTGCTTCCGCTCCCACAAACATTTCCTGATCCACCGGCACTTCCCTGTTTTTTCGCATAAAATCGACATACGTGTTGTGGGCAATCCGAAAAATCCAGGATGCAAAGGGACTGGTTCTGCTGTATTGTTCAAATTTTTCTAGCGCTTTTAAAAAGACCGTCGTGGTCAAGTCATCCGCGTCCCAAGAATTCCGGACTCGGCAGCGAAGATAGCGGTTTACCCGGTCAAAGTACTCATCGTACAGTTCGCTAAAATCGCGCGCTTCAAAATATTGATTTGATGACTCGGTGGACGGCCCTTCCGATCGCTTAATCGCCATCTCCATACTGTTCGTCACCCGCTGCAAGACGAATCTTGGGTACAAAATTGGGTACAAAAAATCGACATTGCAGGAGCTTTCCCCCTTTTGGACTACATCAAAGTACTACGTTTCAAATGGGTAAAATGTTACAGGATTTGGCGAAAAAAATTGTTAAAAAAGGTAAGGTGTTGGAAAATCATGTCAACAATGCCCGATTAAGCTCTTCCATGATATCTTCTGCCGCCTCAATCCCTACCGACAAACGGACCAGCCCCATGGTGATTCCGCTTGCGGAACGCTGCTCCTCTGACAAGGCCCGATGCGAGGTCGTTACTGGATGAGAGACACTTGTCTCCACGCCAGCCAGCGAAGGAGCGAGCTTGATCCAACGCAAGGAACGATAAAAATCGTACACCCGGCTCTCATTGGCAAGCGTAAATGAAACCATCGCCCCCTGCTTTGGACGGACGAAGAAGGCGGTGTGTTCCGCGTCCGGGTAAAACGTCTCTTTTACAGCCGGATGGTCCTTGAGAAATTGAGCGACCCTGCTGGCATTGTCACATTGTTTTTCCATGCGAAGCGCCAATGTTTTGAGTCCCCGCGCGGTCAGCCAGGCTTCAAACGGACTGAGAGACGCCCCGTAGTTGACTATCACTTGTCGGGCACGCTCAATCAGTTCTTTCGACCCGACCAGAACACCAGCCGTTACATCGCTGTGACCCCCAATGTATTTGGTTGCCGAGTGCACTACCAGATCAGCTCCGAAGAGCGTTGGCTGCACCAGATAGGGGGTCGCGAACGTATTGTCGACCATGACCGTCAGACCGTAGCTTTTTGCTTGCTGAATCCAATAGGGCATATCGACAACCGTCAGCAAAGGATTCGTGATCGTTTCCATGAAAAACAGCTTGGTGTTGGAACGGATATGCTTGTCGAGCGAATCAAGACGATTCAGATCAATGCCCTCCGCAGATATTCCGAGTTTGGCCAATTCGTGAAACAGCAGATGATAAGTGCCTCCGTAAATCTCATGAGAGGCAAGCACATGGTCCCCCGGTCCCAGGACAGAAAGCAGACCAGCCATAATCGCTCCCATTCCAGAAGCAGCACTGACTCCCGCTTCTGCCTCCTCCAGGCGGGCCACAGTATCCGCCAGCTCATGCTGGTTCGGGTTTCCATTTCGTGTATACAAGAACTCCCCTTCTCCGGCATAATATCGCTCAACATCCTCCAGACTCGAGAAAGCGAAAACAGACGTCTGGTAGATGGGAGTAGCTTTCCCTTTTACCTGTCTCAGCGGTTCGTGTCCAATATGTACGGTTTTGGTTTCAAAGCGGTCTGCCACGCTAACCCCTCCAATGTCACATTTCCTAACATTATATCATGTGCCTACCTCTGTCGATCAAGTGACGATCCTTCAACGTTGCGCAGGTTTAGTCCTGCGAGCGAATGGGTATATAGTCCCTGTACACCAAGAAGCAAGGAGAGAACAATACATGGCTAAGATTTTAGTGGTTGACGACGCAGCGTTTATGAGGAAGCAACTGACTGATATTTTGCAAAAGGGCGGGCACGAGGTCATCGGACAAGCCGAGAATGGTCAGGAAGCCATTGAAAAATATAACCAATTGAGACCGGATTTGGTGACGATGGATATTACCATGCCGGTAATGGAAGGCATTGACGCTGTAAAGGGAATCAAGCAGATTGATCCGGGAGCAAAAGTGATCATGTGCTCCGCGATGGGTCAGCAGCACATGGTCGTCGCTGCGATTCAGGCAGGGGCAAAAGACTTTGTCGTAAAGCCATTTCATCCTGACAGGGTTCATGAAGCGATAAAAAAAGTGATCGGCTAGCATGCTCTATCCTCTCTTGCACGAGAGGATTTCAGGTTGCAGACAAACTCCCTCGCTGAACGAACAGCAGAGGGAGTTTGTTTAATAATTTGATGAAAATACCGAAGGTGTTTTGATCGTTCACCTTTTGGCGACCTGATTTCCATAGCCAGGTCGCCATTTTTTTCAAGTTCATGGCAGCGAAAACAAGCATCGCCTGCATCGTGACCTTCTCCAGTCCTCGTAAGGTCGTCCAACGCATGCCATGCTTTTCCTTCATATCAGCGAATACACGTTCAATCGTTTCTTTCCGTTTGCTATAGATTTGTTTGTTTTCCTCGGTATGCCGGAGGTGGTCTACCTCTTCGAGGTAATCAGCCCAGATGTGGCGACTCACTCTCTTTGTGTAGTCTTTACTTTCCGTGCATTGTTTCAAGAACGGACAACTTCGGCAAACTTGAGAATTTGATCGATAGATACGGTACCCATCCTTGTTTGTTGTCTCATATGTTAAGATTTGCTCGTTCGGGCAGATGTAGCAGTCGAAATATTCATCATACACATATTCGTGCTTTTTAAAAAAACCTTCTTTGGTGCGTGGTCTTGTGTAGGGCATAACGGGGCGAATCTGGTCATCAAGGAGTGTTTTACTGATGTAAGGCGTCTTGTATCCCGAGTCCACTGCCACAGCTTGAGGCTGTGCAAACGTCTTTCGCACTTGATTCAAAACATCCTCAAAAACCTGACTGTCATGCACATTGCCTGGCGTTACCTTGGCACCAAGCACAAATCCATTTCGATCACATGCTGTATGAAAACTATAAGCAAATACACGTTCCTTTTCCCCTTTTACAAACAATCCGCAATCCGGGTCAGTTGTGCTGACTTTCACCTCCTTCTTCGAAGTTTCTGTCTTTTTTTCAAGGGGCTTCTTTCCATGTGCAATACGATCCTGATTGATTTCTTCGTCCAGCAGCTCTTGATATTTCTTCGCTTGTTCTTCAACGATTTCTTTCACGTATTTATGCTTATTCGCACTGGCTTTTACATGCGTAGCATCAATGAAAAGCACATCAGGCTTCACGAATCCATGATGAACCGCCTCCTCCAATATTCGAAGGAAGATCGACTCGAAGAGTTGAGTATCCCGAAAACGGCGAACATAGTTCTTGCCTAGGGTCGTGAAATGGGGAATGGGCTGACTGAAATCATAGCCAATAAACCACCGATAGGCAACATTGGTTTCGATCTCTTTAATCGTTTGTCGCATGGAACGAATTCCAAAAATATATTGGATGAAAGCAATTTTAACTAAGACTACAGGGTCAACACTGGGTCTGCCATTGTCATGACAGTAGAGGCTTTCCACCAAGTCATAGATGAACGAAAAGTCGATTGCATTTTCAATTTTTCTTACGAGATGATCTTCTGGCACCAACTCATCTAGCGAGAATGCAGATATCTGATAACGCCCTTCGGCCTCTTGCTTATTAAGCATAATGCCACCTCTAAAAAATAACTTTTGAAAACGTAACATGTTCTATATTCAACAAAAAAGCCTGCAGACCCTGTTCCTTACGGAACTTTGTCTACAGGCTGCTATCCTCTCTTGCACGAGAGGATTTTTTTCTTTCTTCATAAGTTTCCTCAACTTTTCCATATCCCTGCCGCATTTTGACGAGATGGTGAAGTGTATGATAATGTGTGTTGTGAATCAAGGATATTACGAAAGGATGGATGACTAGATGAAGAAATCCTTACTGGCTATCTTCACGATTGTGCTCTCAATCGGACTCTTGATCGGCTGTAGTTCCAATAACGAGTCTACCTCTCCGGAAAATACAAATAATCAACCGACTCAAGAACAGCCGAAAGAAAAGGACAAGACCCCGGCTCAGCCGGCGCCTCCGGGAAAATATAAGGAATACCCAGCCATGTCGATCGACACGAACAAGAAGTATACTGCAAAAGTATCGACCTCTTTGGGAGATTTTACGGTGGAGTTGTTTGCCAAAGACGCTCCCAAAACAGTCAACAACTTTGTTTTCCTGGCGAAGGACAAGTTCTACGACAACCTGACCTTCCACCGCGTGATCAAAGACTTCATGATCCAGACCGGCGACCCGAAAGGCGATGGAACCGGCGGCCCTGGGTACAACTTTGAGGATGAACTCAACAACGGCCACAAATATGAAGAAGGCATCGTCGCGATGGCCAATGTCGGCCCCAACACAAACGGCAGCCAATTCTTCATCGGATCAGGGAAGGATGTCGAGGGACTGAACAACTCGCCTAACTACACCATCTTTGGCAAGGTCGTAAGCGGCATGGATGTAGTCCACAAAATCGCCGCCGTCAAAGTAAAAGCAAACCCGCTCATCAACGAGCAAAGCGTACCGGAGCAACCCGTTACCATCAAAACCATTACGATCGAAGAAAAATAATGCATCGAAGCCGTCGGTTAAAACCGGAGCCGTCGGTTAAAACCGGCGGCTTTTCTTTTGAAACTTTTACCAATCCCGAGCGTCTATTTCTTTTGAGGTGTACATGGATGAAGAAAAAGACAATCTTTGCAGCCAGTGCCATCTGGCTTGTCATGTGGGTTCTGAGTATCGCTTGGTACGAGCACAAAACCCTCAGTGAACTGTATATACTGCGCCACTACGAGCGCCTGCCCCTCTTCAATGAAGGATATGTATGGAATCTATCCTTCGTCAAAAATACGAATGACCCCCGAGAGGTGCGAAGCATTGTTGTACCCGGTTTTCCTTCGGCGATCCGCGCCTCCGGCGGTGACGGCAATTATCATCTAGACAATTATGTGAGCTATCGCGGAGTTCAATTTATCATTCCAAACGAATCCGACATTCCTAAGAAAATAACAGAGCTGGAGGTCACTTTTTCGGATGGCTCCTCGCAGATGGTCGACATCGGTGAGCTTTATCTGGATGAAGAGCGGGAAGGAGAGCCTTCAACAGTATTAAGCGGTTATCACAGCAGAGGCTCGGAAAATGAGGGCAGCGCCACTTCCCGATTTGCAAAAGATGCACTGCTTACAAATGTAACCTTCCTGCCCGCCGCCGTATCCGCAAAAGATTTGGAAGTTTCGATCAATGACTCCCTGTGGGAAAAGGGCAAGACACTCTCTTTCTCGAAAGGGGAGCCGCTCAAGGTTTCTTATCGCGTAGTATCTGAGGACGGTGTGAGCTTCGCCGGAACGATACATCTGCACTTCCGAACTTCTGATGGCACTGAATTCGTAGAGGAAGTGCCATTCCGCGCCAGAAGCGATCGCGATCAACTACTCCAAGCCATCCGGAAAGGAAGATAACCCGTCGTGTATCGAAAAGCGTATTTGCAAATATGGTGGGGCTTGCTTTTTCTCTTGATATCCTTCCGTGTGCAAGGGATTGATCTGTTGCCTGACTTCATCGGTTACGTGCTGCTCTTTCTCGGATTCCGAGCCTTGGTCTCGCTACATCTCCGCTTCCGTACGGCCATGTTTATGACGGTCCTGTCCGTCATTTATCGGGTAGCCTTGACAGTCATTCTCCCCGGGAGCGAAGAGGGAAAACCGATACTTTCTTATCCCTTGACACCTTTTCTCGAAAGCATTCAAACCATATTTCATTTCCTGATAATCTACACCATGTACCAGGCGATCTGTTCCGTCGCCAAAATGCAAGGCTCCCTCGACTTTGCCCAGAAGCTCGAAGGGGCTCAAAAAATACTGTTATATGCGTTTCTGGCAGTGGCGTTTACCTCGCCGCTCCTCCCCCATTCGGTCGACGGAATAGTTGCGCTTCTCTTTATCCCGCAGCTGATTTTTATCTTCTGCTGTTTGTATTCCCTCATCTTGGTCCGGCTTGCAGCACGCCAATCAGCAATTAGTAAATAGTTCTATGGAACCAATCTCCTATTGAACCACTTCCAATCCACAGGTAAACTGGCACATGACCTGATTCGCTTCCGCGACACACGAGCAAAAAGCGAAAAGGAGTGGTTTTGATCGTGATGACACGAGAAGCGCGAATGCGCTTTTTCTTCTTTCTAAACAGCTTTGTTTTATTGTTGCTTTGTTTGTTTGTCACCCCGACGAACGCAACTGCCCCCCAGATTATCAAGTGGGGACCCTCTCTGCCGTTGAAGGGTGACATGCAGCCAGCGAAAGCCGAGGTGGCGGACAAGCAATCTTCACGGAATGGTTCAAAACCTCGCATTGCAAAAGAAGAACGCACATCCGTTCGAGCGAGTCGAGACGATCAGCGGATCGCTATTCGAAACGGAAAAGCAAGAATCTCGAAACGAGATATGGAACTGTTAGCCCGGTTGGTTTACGCGGAAGGCCGGGGAGAACCGTATGAGGGACAAGTGGCCATCGCCGCGGTCGTGTTGAATCGGGTAGAGTCTCCTCAATTCCCAAACACGGTTCGAGAGGTCATTTTTGCCCGCAATGCATTCTCGCCCGTACAAAACGGCCGTTTATCACAAAAAACGAATGAGACGGCGAGAAAGGCTGTGAGCGATGCGGTCAACGGACGGGATCCTTCTGGGGGAGCTCTTTACTTTTTCAATCCAAAAACGGCAACGTCGGATTGGATCTGGTCCAGAACGCCAACGCTCCGTATCAAGAATCATGTGTTTGCCCGATAAGGCCGGACATCAGATTTGTGAATTAAATTTAATATTACTTTATTTTTATTTTATCAACAGTTAACCTTTTTCTGTTACATTTCTATACGTAAGCACTTTTTCAACGCATTGAGAAAAGTTCACGATTTCTCACAGTACGCATGATTAGGTCTCTTGATTATCTAGTTATGCCTACTGTGAAAATGCCGGATGAAGATCGTTGCTTTGGGTGAGAGCAAAGCAGCTTCTTTTGGGCCAATCGACATTTTTCTCAATCGCCCCCAAAACTTGGCATTCCCCTTGGGAGTGCTGTTTTTTTTTGCAAAAAAAGAGGGTTCTGTCTAGAACCCGTAAACGGACATCCCTCCATCAACTGCAATTGTCTGGCCGGATATGTATGCAGCAGCATCGGAAGCAAGGAAAATCGCCGGCCCGACCAAATCCTCTGCATTTCCGATCCGTCCGCTCGGAGTACGGCTCAGCACTTCCTGCAGAAATGCTGGATCATCCAGGAGCTTTTCTGTAAGCGGAGTCCGAAAATACCAGGGAGCGATCGCATTTATGTTGACGCCGTACTTGCTCCATTCCAAGGCAAGAACCCTTGTCATATGAATTACCCCGGATTTGCTCGCACCGTAGGCTACTCCCGTCCGCAAGGCGACCAGCCCCGCTACCGAGGCAATATTGACAATGCGTCCGTACCTCTGCTCACACATGATTCTGCCTGCGGCCTGGCACATGCGAAATGTGCTTTTCAGATTAAGATCAACGACCTTGTCCCAGTCCTCCGTTGATACGTCTAGCGCTTGTTTGCGGATGTTCATGCCGGCGTTGTTGATCAAGATGTCCCAGCGACCCCATTTTTCCATCACCGAAGCAGCTACTATCTCCGGAGCCGCGTCCTCTGTCAGGTCTGCCTGGATCGCAAAAGCTGTACCACCCATCTGTTGGATCTCCCGTACCACTTCGCGGATATCCGTCTCTGTGCGAGCTACGCAAGCCACCTTCGCCCCTGCTTCGGCCAATCCCAGCGCCAACGCTTTGCCAATGCCTCTGCCTGCTCCGGTTACGACCGCCGTTTTTCCTGTTACATCAAATCGGTTCAAGTTCCTCATCCTCCTCTTCGTGCTGAATTTTGCTGACTTTATCCTCTATACCTGGTCTTTCTATCCTATAAGTGCTTTGCCGACCTCGTTTAGCATTCGCCGTACATAGTCAATTCCCCTGTTTCCTGTTACAATGGAAGGCATGGAAAGGAGGTCGTCGGCGTGCGATTGTTAAGTCAAATGACCTTGGCTGAGCTGCAGGAAGAGATGGAGCGTCTGCGCCTCTTGATCGAAGAAAATAAGCAACTCGGCGACTCGTCGCAATTGGCCATCTATCGCCAAAAGTTTTTTATGGCCAAATCGTATTACATCGGGACCGATGAATTTCGGATCGGCGGAACCTATCGCGTCCATGAGCACGATCAACCATTTACGATTGAGTATTTCAATGGCGTGTTTGCCTGGGGGAAATTTCCCGATTCACCCGAGGCTGTCGGTTTCCCTGTCGGAATGCTGGAGTTGTGGGTATAGCTGGTGTATGTATGAAAGCCGGTCTTGGCAGATACAAGACCGGCTTTTCTCATGAAAAGATTGCCACGACTCCGCTTTACTCGGGTATAATAGGGGCAAAAAGAAAGAGAGTATTTGTAAACATGGACATTATTAATCTGATGCTGCTAGCCCTGCTTGCCATGGGCATTCTCGGAAATAACTCCGCTGTCTCCATCGCCGTCGCTGTATTGCTTCTGGTCAGGCTGCTCCATGTTGAGAAGGCCTTTCCCTTCCTGGAACAGTATGGCTTACAGATCGGCATCATCGTGTTGACCATCGGCGTCTTGGCGCCACTGGCAAGCGGAAAGATCAGCCCGCAGACCATCCTCTCTATTTTCACCCACTGGCAGTCGATTGTCGCCGTTTTTGTCGGGATATTCGTTGCCTATTTGGGAGGCAGAGGAGTCACCCTGATGACAGCAAATCCATTGGTCGTGACCGGCATTCTGCTAGGTACGATCATTGGCGTGACGTTTTTTCGCGGTGTACCGGTCGGTCCACTTATCGCGGCGGGTATGCTCGCCTTCATTTTGCAATTCTTCCCCAAGTAATCTTACTCCCATCTTCCTTTGACACGCAGCCCATAGGCGACAATTTGCTCAGGGGTTACCAGTCGGAACCCCTGCTGCTCCCGATAATCGACAACGAGCGAATCACTCCCGATGTAATCCACTGTCTCTGCGTCCAACAGGAAGGTTACACCTGCTTCTTCGGTTATCTGGTCACTTGGGGCGGGGTCATCCCAAAACAAGCCATATTCGACGGTCATCCCGCAGCCTCCCACCAATTCTCCATTGATCCGTACTGCTTGCCCCCTCTCTGCGGCCATAGGACGCAGAATCGCGATTGCTGTCTGTGTTGCTGTTATCTTCATCTGTGCTCACCACTCCCGGGTTCGGCTTTGTTGTTGATGCATCATCTCTTCCATAATAGCATACAATGGTTGAAAGGCTTTTTGGAGGAGACGATCGTTTATGAACATCTACGAGCAAGACGGCATGTTTATCGCAGAAATGGAATACCAATCAGAGCGTATCATTACGTTTGGGAAAACATGGGAAGAGGCCAAAGAAAATCTATTGGTGCGTCTTCTCGTACTGGAAATGATAGGATAAAAAGCGGGTCACCACGGCGGCCTGCTTTTTTACTGGAACGGTGGATGAAACACAACCGACAGACTGATATCAGAAAGGCAGATCTGGATGAAACCAATTCTTACAGAAGAGCGCGGGCTGGTGGCAGAGATCAGGCGCGCAACGAATGAAGCCAATCGGAACAACCTCACTCGCACCAAGGCGTACCTTGATTTTTTTCAGAAGCATCCTGAGGTGCATTGGGCATTGCTAGCCCATCTTGTCTCTCGCAATGGCGGGTGGAATATGACCGATCTGAAAGGAGAGTGGCTCCCCCGTCTCATGGACGCAAGTGAGGTGGAGCGGACGTTTTGGTTTCTCGAACGCTGCAACTGGCTTATTTTCCACGATGCCTACGCCCAGCTGCTGCTTTACGAAAAAATGAAAGACGCGAATGAAGACTTGACTCTTTTCCTGCCGGATCTGGGTGTTTCACGCTTTATGCAGCCGATTTGGCAAGACTTTCTACACAAACGCGACAGCCAGCTTTTGACCCGTGCGCTGATCGTCAATGAACAGCAGTACATTGAGCAAAGAGTAGTGGACAAGCCCTTTGCGCAGAAGCACATTTTCTTTAGCCCGGCTTTCTTTGCCCAGTCAGTCCTCTCTTTGAATCAGGTACTCTTTCCTTACAAGGAGCACCCGACCGATCGCAGACTCCGCATTTGCGGCATGACCGTTCAACGCTTTCCTTCCCTGGAGCAGCGCATCGCTACGGGCAAAGCCTTGTACCAACTGCTCTTTGACAATCCTGTCCGCCTGGCAAAAATATACGAATGGGCGCAGCGGATTCCCCATTCCGGTTCGCGTGCCGACTACTGGCCCCATCTCTTTTCGCCGCGGCCGCATGCAGTGGATGCGCATGTCGCATACACCCCGCGAATGGAAGGCACGGAGCTTCGTCCCGGCACTCACAAGCTGTACAGTCCGACACTGACTGCCGCTTGGCCTGATCAGGAGCATCCGCCTGCAGACGGGGTAGACTGGTATCGCGACGACAAATGGCATGCGGAGTTGGATGAGCGGTCTGATCTGCCTACCATTGACGAGGAGAAATACATCCGTTCCCTGCATATGATTGAGTGGGGCGTCAGATTTGTCACTGCTTTTAGCCCATAGAAAAGGCGGGAGGCTGTGTTTGATGCAAGCGGCTGTACGTTTACAGAAGCAATACATACTGGACTGTCAATTGCCGTCTGGCACCTTTCTACTGGGGCCTGATCGAAAACAGGTCAACCCTTACTTCACGAATCTCGCCTTGATCCCCCTGATCAGACTGGGTGAATGTAAAAACGTGCAGAGCCATGCAGATTGGTATTTGCGGAACAGGAATGAACACGGCTATGTAAATGACTTCCTCGTTCGCGGCGAACGCCTGGAAGACACGGGCACGGCAGACAGCGAGGACAGCTACCACGCCACATGGTTCAGTCTGGTGGCAGAATTGATGCGGTACGAAGGCGACAGGGAATGGTTGAGAGATCGTGAGCAGGAATGCTTGGAACTCCTGGAGGGAATCGCCCGTTTGCAACAGAAGGACGGTTTGACGTGGGCGAAGAGCTCTTATCGGGTAAAATACCTGATGGATAACTGCGAGGTCGCAAAGGGGCTGGAGGATGCCGCATTTCTGTTCTCCCTGCTCGAAAACCATGCAGCCTGCAGAGAAGCAAAGCTCCGGGCAGAGGCCTGCCGGCAGGGAATCCTCCGGATGTACAGTCCGCTGCGAAAATCGTTTGCGGTCTTCAACCGCAGCTTCCCCAATTGGCGCAAATGGTACCCGGATGCCACTTCACAGGCGTTTCCCATTATGTACGGCATTGCTCCGCCAGAGATCGCGCATTCGCTGTATCAGCGTATCACAAGCTCCTTTCCACAGTTCGAACGGTTCCAGACGGACGATCCTTACCCGTGGATGGCGATGGGTGTCTGCGCGTTGCGGATGGGCGATTACGCGCGGGTAACCCGCATGCTCGATACCGCCCAAGCCTTGTACATCGAAGGGCCTCGCCGTCCCTACTGGCTCATCCATGAAGCTGGCCGCTTCATGGAGCTTGCGCTGGAGACGGGAGATGTCCGCTTCTAGGCGAGAGAATAGCCACGAGGAGGCCGAGGCTCCAAACGGCCTTAGCTCTTGGCTCCGGGTCCGGCCCCTTTCTTCTTTTCATGCGTGACGACAACGATCGGAATAAGCTCCCCAGCTTCCCAGACGAACGGAAGCGGCGAGATCGGCATCGAGCTCTTGGATGCAAAGTCATAGGTGAGTCTGGACAGCAGTTCAGCCCCCGAGTCGCCATGCAAATCACCGAAGACCAGTACATCCGGGTGGGGAATGGCGACACCCAGAACATCTCCTGTCCGAGACGCTTCCATCTCTTCGATGAGCGAGGGCAGCAGTATTCTGCTTGCCGCATACCCGTCCGCAGCCGCAATAAAGGTGATTGTGTTTGGCCCTACTTTTTGCTGCTTTTTCGGGATCGGCAGTTGTTGCAGATTGCTGATGGCATGCCGATGCAGCTCTTCCGCTGTCCAACCGGCACTGACGAGCATTTCCTGTTCGATCAGGCGATAGCCTTTTGCATCGTCCAAAGCGTACAGGATCGACGTTTGTTCCGTATGCGTGCGATGGACCCAGCGCTCCGGGTTTTTCTTCACAAACGAGGAATGCCTCAGGACGGGATATATATGGCTTTCCGCACCTTTCAAGGTCATCGGCTTCAAATGTCCCTGAACAATGGCGAGCACACGCCTGGCGAACGCCTGCGTCAGTTCGGCAGCTTCCTGCGGAGTCTTTTCAGCTCGGACAAAAAGCGGCGTTAACGGCAGCCCAGCGATCAATTGCTTGCCTGATTCAGTTTCCACGATACGGATTTCTCCATCCCCTCCCACACAGGAAAGACCTGCCGGAAGCTGTCTGTTCAACAATTCCACCGTCTTTTGCATGAGAGATTGTCGATTGGTGTTTTCCATGACCTATCCACCCGTTTCTTTTTGAAAGTATACTCCTGTTGGCCGCAAGCGAGCCTCCGTTTCACCTGCTGTTGCCGAGCTTTAGTCCCATGGCGGGGTGTCGTCGGGAGGGGGTTGCCGATTTGTTGGGATACCTTGAGCGGGTTTGCCGGGTCCGGCATCCGCGTCATTCCATGGCGGCTTCTCGGAAACAGTTGGCGCATACGACTGGGCGTAGCCTGGGCCAGGCTGGCGACTCTCCAACTCTCGAACAATTTCATGAAGATCCTTCGGCTTTAAAAACTCGACGGGAGACACCCCTCTTTCGAACTGCAAAAAGTCCCCATCCAGCAAAATGACGTATCGGCCGTTCACTTTGGCGATATGAAAATTGTTCCCGTAATCAGCAAGCAGCGCTTTTACCTGCATGTGGTCCAGCTTGCACTTCAGCTCAATTTCCGGCTGCCTGTCGGTAAGAATTTGGGCGGCTTCCATCACCGTCTCATGGTCCCATTTTTCCGCCAGTTCGCGCTTCGGGCTTGCAGCAATCAGCTCGATCTCTTCCTCCGCCCGCTGCCGCTCTTCAGAAGCCTCGGGGTAGACGAGCTCGATATGCTGCCGGGCCAGCGTGAGCACTTCCTCCGAAATCAGTTGCGTCACCGTCTGCGGGTACTCCACAAAGCGCAAAAATTCCTCAAAATAGCGAGCATGGGAGAACTGGTGTATTTTGACGTGATACGGGTCGTTCATGCCGGTTTCAATCATATTCGGATACATCAAGGACTTCATGTTTTTGGCATTAATAGCCATTTGCACATTGGAAATGAGACTGTGTTCATCGGTAATTACCGCTGTTTTCTGTTCAAAATCGCACTTGAGGATGAAGACGAACGGCTCGTCCAAGGTCTCCAACCGGGTCCGCACCACGATCAGGACCCCGCCTCTCACTTGCGATGTACGCAGATACGATTGCACCAGCTCCTGCGATGGCTGCTTGCTCTCTCCTACGGTGACGGCCTGGAGCAAACGATTCAGCAGGGCATAGTTGGGGTTCGCCTCCAGCGGATGGCCCTCTTCGATCACAAACCGGCCCAGTTTGGTCGGGCTTGCTTCACTCTTCGGATTCATCTCTGCCTTTCGCTTGGCGATGCGGGCAAACTCGCCATCCAGAAACTCCCGCAGCTCACTCTTCTCATATTCATCTCCAGACAAATGGCGGGTCATCCGTACCTGCTTGTTCCCGCTCTCTTCCTCCGGCTGTTCGATGAGATAAAATGAAAGCCAATCGATTACAAAATTCATACGCTTCCGCTCCTGTCTGACAAGTAACAGAACTGATTATAACAAATGGCGGAAGAAACGGTCAGCCTTTTTCGGAGCATGAAAGGCGCTTCCTTTTCAAATGGACCCGCTGCCGCTTATGGTATGATGGTTTCAGGAGGAGGATCTATTCATGTGGAAACGACTGGTCGCTTGGTGGAATGAAACCGTTCGAGACAAGCCCTATCCGATCGGGACTCGCATCGGGAAGTACACTGTCGATCGCGTACTCGGAATGGGCAGCTACGGGATCGCGTACCTTGCCTGTGATGAAGTGACAAGTGAGCCGATCGTCCTCAAACAGGTAAAGCCTAGCCTGCGCCATAGCCCAAAAGGAGAAGCCATGCAAGCATACGAGCAGCGTATTCTCCAGGCTCTTTGCCACCCGCAAATGCCCCGTTTTATGGAACGGTTTCATTTTCGGGGTGATTCCTTTTTGGCGATGTCATATATAGAAGGACCGACGCTGGAAGAACTGCTGTTTGACGAGCAAGCTGTCCTCGGCGAGTACGAGGCGGCCCGATTCATGCTCCGGGTCGGCGAACTTGTCTCCTATCTGCACAAGCAAGGGATCATTCATAGAGACGTGCGAATACCGAATGTGATCTGGCAAAAGGGGACCCCTTACCTGATCGACTTTGGTCTGGCGCGCTTTTACGGAGATTCGCCAACCTACATCGCAGATGACATGAGCAGCTATCCGGAGGAAAAACAGTTGAAACGCCGTGTTGAACCTGCAAGCGACCTTTACGCCCTCGGGCACTTCTTTCTGTTTCTGCTTTACACCGGGTATACGCCGCCCGAGAACCAGCCAGAGCGAAGCTGGGAAGAAGAGCTGACACTTCAGCCGGAGGTCTCCTCGATGATCAGGCGACTCCTGCACATCGATCAAGGCTATGCCGATGTGGACGAATGGCTGCATGAGCTGAAAGCCTTTATCCGCAACCAGAAGATGAAAAAGAGCAGTATACCCTCGTCATAGCTTGGGGTATCTGCTCTTTTTGCATTACTTGCGGATTGGCTCCTGCTTGGCATTCTCCATTTTTTGCTTGAGTTCCCCCGCTTCACGACGCAAGGTCTGACGCTCATGCTTCGAGAGCTCTTCTCCGCCGGCGGGACCATTGACCAGCAAATCTTCCTCATACAACCGATCTTTGCGCATGGGAACCTCCTGTGGACAAAAGAATGGTGAACCCACTCCTACTTTGTTTCAAAACGCCGCTTCTTATGTACCGGACGTCTTTCGTTTGAGACTTCCCTGGCCTGTTCGGGGTCGAGCAATTGCCCGTGAGACATGACCTTTTCCATGATGGCAAGCCCGGTTTGCTTTGAAAATTTCCGGAGAATAAACAGTTCCTGGGGTGTGCTGATGGAAAAGACGAGTCCAGCCCTGCCCATTCGCCCTGTTCGTCCGCTGCGGTGCACGTATGTATCGGAGTCTGGGGCTGGATCAAAGTGAACGACGCACTCCACTTGCGGTATATCCAGGCCCCGTGCCGCGACGTCTGTCGTGATCAAGACCGGATACACGCCTTCGCGGAACTGCTGCAAGGCCCTGGCCCTCTCTTCTTTACTCGTGTCGCGGTGCAGGAAACGGCACGGCAGGTGATGGTATTCCAGCTTGGAGACAATCTCCTCTACCTTGTCGATCTGATTGACAAAGACGATAGCCGCCCGAACATTTGCCAACCGCAGGAGACGCCGCAGGGTATCCACCTTTTTCCGCGGTTCGCTGACAAGATACATGTGAACGACGCCAATGGCATTCTCCGGCCCCGATGCCCTGATCAAAGCAGGATCGTTTGCCATTTCGGACGCTAGTTCGATAACCGCGTCAGGGAGTGTCGCAGAGAAAAAGAGCCGCTGGGTATCCCGCATCACCCGGCGCATCACTTCCTGCACGGATCGAAGGAAGCCGCTATCCAGCAAGCGATCTGCCTCATCGACGACGACTGCTTTGACTTCATGCACCTTTACCTTGCGACTTTCCAAAAGTTCAACCAGTCGACCGGGGGTGGCAGCTACGACTGCGGGGCGTTTCTTCAGCCGCTCCAATTGGCGCTTTACGTCCACTCCTCCGATGATTGCCGCTGCCGACATGTTTTTCTTGGCAAGCAAGCCTTCCGCGACCTTCGTTATTTGCATGACGAGCTCGTGCGTAGGTGCCAAAACGAGCAGTTGTATGTCTTTGGACTCGGTATCCAGACGATCGATCAGCGGGAGCAGGTAAGCAAGCGTCTTTCCCGTTCCGGTAGGTGATTCAACCAATGCATTTCGGCCGCTCTGAATGAGAGGAATCGCTTCCTCCTGTACAGGCGTCGGCCGCTCTATTTTTTGCTCTCGCAAAGCATCCATCAATGGTGCGCTTAATGTAAAATCTGCAAACGTGGTGCTCACAAAAACCCTCCTGGCATTGACTTTATCGTGCTTGGGTAAGCTTACCACATTTTGCGCCTGTGCGAAACAGCGCGGTTTCTGCACTCGCCCAAGCCAACCTTGCCATTGCCGGGCAGTATCATTGTCCTGGGCAACTCCTCATCTTTTCAACACCGTCTTTACTGTGAAAAAAGCGAAATCCGCCTGGAGGATTTCGCTCATCGGTCACCGATTGTTCGAGTCAAGACGGGTCTCCCGCTTTTCCATCTTGTCATGCCGATCCTTCTCCGTCCGTTGATTATGGGTTCCCGGGGGATTTTCCCGATACGCCTCCACCTCGTTTTGAAACTCTTCATCATAGCCGCGCATCACTATCACCTCCTGCGGTTATTTTGTCCGGATGTTGCTTTTCTGTTTCACGAAACTTTTTTACGCTCCGTTCGTCAATCTATTACAGAGAACTTATTACATTTTATAGGAAGGGTCACCATGCAAACTTTATCACGCACTCGTACGAGAAAAAGACGCCAACGACGAAACCGCCCCTGGCGGCTATTGAAACGCCTTCTATTTATGGGCACGATGACCGCCGCTACCTTTATGCTTCTCGGAGCTACATTTCTGTTCGCTACCGACACGGGAGAGGAGCTTCGGGAATGGGCCGCAGGCACGCTGCTGACGACTCAGCACGATTACTGGGCGCCTTATACATTTTTGCCGGAGGAGAAGCTGGAGGCTCTCAAACAGCAAATCCGCAATCCCGTCGTCATTAACTCGGCAGACGAAACCACGAACACGCCAAAGGATGAGCCGGTGGATGAACCAGCTGCTGTAGCGATTCCGGAAGTAAAAAAGGAATTGATTGAAATCGAGGAAATCGACGAAAAGCGCAGCAATTATTACTTTAAAGGAAAGATCATGTATATCAGCGATCCGAAACGCGTTCAACTGCTCGTCTCCAATCGGAAGGATCGCGGCGAGCTGCTCGATGAATTTGTCAAAAAGCACAACGCTCTGGGAATTGTAAATGCGAGCGGCTTCTCCGATCCCGATGGTTACGGAAATGGCGTCAAAGCGTTTGGACTTTTGATTAAGGATGGAAAGATTTTGCAGAACTACAACGCAAAAGGCGGGGAAACAGCGCTTGGGATCACTTTTGACGGGAAGCTGATCACAGGGAACTACACAGCCCAACAGCTAGTGGACATGGGCGTGAAAGACGCCATGAGCTTCCGTCCGCAGCTCATCGTCAATGGAAAAAATCTGTTCGCGGACAAGCCGGCAAAAAGCTGGGGGATTCAGCCGAGGACAGCCATTGGTCAGAAGGAAGACGGAACGATCGTGTTTGTCGTCATTGACGGACGCCAGCCTGGACATTCAATCGGCGCCAGCATGAACGATATCGCCGAATTGCTGACTGAGCGCGGAGTGGTTACCGCGATGGCGATGGACGGAGGCTCGAGCTCGATGATGCTGCATAATAACGAAGCGATCACGAAAACGTCCTGCCCGTATTACCGCGGCCGCTATCTGCCTAATGCCTGGGCAGTTATATAGGAGGTTTGGCTTGTACTATCACTTTAGCGAAGACCCGTCGATCATCTGCTTTCATCCGCGACCGCATCCATCCCATCCGTCTCTGGCACCGGTAGTCTGGGCGATCGACCAGGAGAAATCCCCGCTGTACTTTTTCCCGCGGGACTGTCCCCAGATCGGGTTTGGCCGTTCGGCAAAGACCACGCCTGAGGATGCCGCCCGGTTTATGGGATACTCGGATGCTTCCATGATCATCGCTGCAGAGTCAGCATGGTATCAAAGAATCAAAGAAGCAAAGCTGTACAAGTATACGTTCCCTCCCACCCCCTTTGTTTGCTGGGATCATGGGGCCGGCTATTATGTTTGCCACGAGACAGTTACGCCTCTATCCGTGGAGCCAATGGGCGATCTGCTGGACTGCCTGACTCAAGCAAACGTGGAGCTTCGTCTCACTCCTTCTTTGAAGCCCTTGCACGATTCCCTGCTCGATTCCACGATGCAGTTTTCCATGATCCGTCTGCGAAATGCCCGGCTGTAATGACCGGATTCAAAAATATCCGCAAACAGAAAACAGGCAGCCCGTCAAAATGGCTGCCTGTTTGTTATTACAATTTGATCGGTTTTTTGGCCTGATCGAGACTCCACTCTTCCACGTTCCAGACCTGTGTCACCCAGTCCTCGTAAAATTCGGGCTCGTGGCAGACGAGCAATACAGTCCCTTTGAACTCTTTTAAAGCTCGCTTCAACTCTTCCTTGGCCACAACGTCCAGATGGTTCGTCGGCTCGTCGAAAACCAGCCAGTTGGCCTCTCTCTGCAGCAGCTTGCACAGCCGCACCTTCGCCTGTTCACCGCCAGATAAAGCTGTCAGCGAACGATTGATGTGCTCGTTTTTCAGACCGCAGCGAGCAAGTGCCCCCCGTACTTCGTGGTTGTTCATGTGTGGAAACTCATTCCAGACATCATCCAGAGCAGTGACTGGCTTCGGCTTTACCTCCTGCTCGAAGTAAGCCGGGAACAAAAAGTCCCCGCGATCCAGCTTACCGCCCAATGGCGGGATCATCCCCAGCATTGTTTTTAACAACGTCGATTTTCCCACACCGTTCATACCGACGACTGCTACCTTTTCCCCGCGTTCGAGGCTGACCGTAAGCTTGGGCAGGAGGGGATGGGTATAGCCGATCGCCAAATCCTCTGCCGTAAAGACAAAGCGGCTGCTTGCACGGGCTTCCTTGAAAATGAAGGTTGGTTTTGCCGCAGTTTCCGGTTTGTCGATCCGCTCAATTTTTTCCAGCTGCTTTTGGCGGCTTTTCGCCCGTCCGGATGTAGAGGCACGAGCTTTGTTGCGGGCGATGAAATCTTCCATTTTGGAAATTTCTTCTCTTTGCTTTTCGTAGGCGTCAAAGTGCTGGGAGCGCTTCATTTCGGACTGAGCCAAAAAAGACTCGTAATTCCCGGTATACCGGTTCAATTTGGTGAACTCCAGGTGGTAAATCACATTGACGACTTCATTCATGAACGAGGTGTCATGGGAAATCAGGATAAAGGCGTACGGATACTCTTTGAGGTACCCTTTCAGCCAGGTGATATGCTCTTCATCCAGGTAGTTGGTCGGCTCGTCGAGCAAAAGCACGCTTGGCTTTTCAAGCAGAAGCTTGGCCAAAAGCACCTTTGTCCGCTGACCCCCAGAGAGCGCGGAAACATCGCGGTCCAGACCGATGGCAGTCAAACCGAGCGCATTCGCGATCTCCTCCACCTTGGCATCGATCAGATAAAAGCCGCTGTTCTCCAGACGGTCCTGGATTTCTCCCATGCGCTCCAACAGCTCTTCCAGCTCTTCAGGAGTCGCTTCTGCCATTTTCTCGCCAATCGCCAGCATTTCGGCTTCTTCTTGCAGCAAAGGCAAGAAAGCATCCTTCAAAACATCGCGGATCGTTTTGCCCGCCTGCAATTTTGTATGCTGGTCCAAGTACCCGTATTGAACCTTCGGCATCCATTCGATTTTCCCTTGATCAGGAATCAACTGCTTGGTCAAAATCCCCATCATCGTGGACTTGCCCGTACCGTTGGCACCGACCAATCCGACCCGATCATTGGGCTGCAGCCGAAAATTGACATCGCGGAACAGTACGCGATCCGCAAAGCCATGTGATAAATTTTCAACGATCAAAACACTCATAAAGATCCTCCTGCAATATTCTTACGTCAAAAGGAGACGTTCTCAAAGAATTTCGGCTGATAACGCAATTCGTAGCTGGACCCTGTTAAAACTTGCTCATCGAGACGGCGGCGAAGTTCGTTTAACGAAATCTTTTCCATCGCCGTGTTCAAAATAACGGCACGGGCCATTTGCCTGAGCAGCTTGACTTCGTCAGCCAGCGAATCCCCATGCTCTTTTCCGCTGTGGACGATCTCGGAGCGATGGTTGTAGGAGCTCTTGACAAATTGTGCGATCTTTTCCCGCTTCTCGGGCGTGTCTCCGTAATAATACGCCATGCGGAAACGAAGCTTGTAGGTAATCTCCCCTTTTTTCCCGTCAGGGGCAAAGAGGGATTCCAGCGAGATCCAGAGATCGAGCAATTGGTCTTCCAGGCTCTTCTTTTCTAATGACAGGGAATAACGTCTGAGCGCCAATGACGGCAGCGTGATTCCCTCCTCCATAAGCGCGAGGAAAATTTTCTGTGCTTCTTCGTCAAACAAGTATTTATCTCCATCAAGCGATCGCTTGAGGTACGTAATGCCGTACACAGGAAATTTTGCTGTAATGATGTATGGGATCGAGCAGATTCCCCCGGTGGATGCCAGATTCAGCTTGTTTTCAATCTCTTCAATCCAAGTCCGTTCATCCGAATACTTTAATTCGTGCGTTTCCGCAGGATATTCCGCCAGCAAAAAGATACTCGTCAAGTCGACTTTTCGATCGAACAAGTAGCGGCTTTCGTCCATCACGTTGCGAAGATACCGCGAAGCGACATTATACGGCTTTTCGGCACCAGAAACAAGATGAAATGATTTGGGAAGCTCGATGTGCAGCGGTTTCGTTGTAGTGGTATTAAAAATTGGGGCAATCAATGTCGGCATACAGTCATCTCCTTTCCTGCGTGAAAGCCCAAAAATCGAGTGAAATATCTAATCATACCATAACATATTCGATGACAACACGGTGCTTTTCGCAAATATGCAAGTATTTCCGAGATTGCCTTTTCACTGCCAACATGCTTGTACACAGACTTCCCTTTAGAATACCAGTATTTCCTATGGTTCGTCACTATTTGATTGCGGCATTCTAAAAAAGGAAGGAGTGGATACGATGGAAAAAGAGCATATGCTGGATGAAAATCCGCACCAAACCTACAATAACACCTACGAGCCGATGGAACAAACGGGCAGGCCGATGCCAGGCTCCAAAAAAGTAAAACAAGAAAACCATTCGCGTCAAATCAAGACACGGGAAGGATAGGGCTAGCCCCTTCCTGTTTTTTACAGTGCAAAGATTGAATTGTCCCACAAGGATGAACTATGATGATAACAGTATCCTTGTTGGAGGTCTACAATAATGATTTCAGTCCCTCTTTCGGGCGGCAGCCCTCTTCATCCTACCGTTACTTACAGCGTTTCTCCCCTATTTGAGGCAGCCGCCAGCCTTCACAGCTTGGCCCACACAACGCAGACAAAGGAGCATTCCGACTGGGCAGAGGAACTTCTGTCTGGCTTTGATTCAGAAGGGATCTTGAAAGAATGGGAGTACTTTGCTCCCATCTTTCGCGAGACAATTCCGGATGTTTTGGATCCTGTCCAGACTAAAGAGGTCATGTTAGTAGAAGACCTGTACGACTACTTTGTTCAGATGCCAATAACATCTTTTACAGAAAGTTTTTTAACACCTGAGGATGGCAGAGAAATGGGCGATGCTCCTCCTGCAATCTATCAGGATGCAAGACAGGATGCCGAATTCGTAAAAGGTCGGTTCTCTTTATTTCTTTCAACGTATTGGCTGCTGTTTTTTGAGGAAAAATGGGAAAAAATCGCTCCGTTGTTTGTGAATGAAGCCGAGAACATTTACGAGGCAATACGCACGCCAGAAGGCTGTATGGCCTTTTTGCAAAAAGTTGCTCCGCTTTTTACATATCGTGAAGAAGAGCAAAAACTGATCTGTGACGATGGAACGACAGAAAACGTCCAGGCAGATCAGCTGATTTTGTGTCCAAGCTATTTTTACGATCAGGTTCGCCTCGTAAAAGAAGGATTATCCACATACCTCATCTATCCGATGAAGAAATGGAAAACGCCCCGTTAAGGGCGTTTTCCGTCTTGAATCATGTGCGCAACGATTAATTTATCCAGTTTTTGACTAATTTTTACGATTTCCGGGTCGAGAAAATTGTAGCCAGCGTTCTTGGCTGCTTGTTCCAACTGCCGGCGAACATCATCAATCATCTTTTGCGTAATCTCCATGGTGTCTACCCCCACCCGACTCGTTCTCCCACTATTTTACATTATTTGATAAACGGTGGAAAGGGGAAATGCTGAAAAAAACCCCGCATCATTTCAGGATGCAGGGTTTCCATAAACGAATTTACTTCATCACATGAATGGGGCGACCCAAAGCCAGCTCCGCTGCTTCCATCGTCACTTCACCCAAAGTTGGATGCGCGTGAATGGTCAGCTCGATATCTTCGAGCGTCGCACCCATTTCAATCGCAAGACCGATCTCCGCAATGATGTTGGAAGCCTCTGGTCCGACGATTTGCGCCCCGAGTACCAGGTTGGTCTCCTTGTCGGCGATCAGCTTGACGAAGCCTTCACCCGCATTGACCGAAAGCGCGCGGCCATTGGCAGCAAACGGGAAGCGTCCAGATACGTACTCGATGCCTTTTTCCTTCGCTTCACGCTCGCTGATCCCTACGCTTGCGATCTCAGGGTCGCTGAATACGACAGCCGGGATTGCTTTGTAGTCGACCTCTGCCGGGTGTCCAGCAATTGCTTCGGCAGCCACTTTTCCTTCATAAGAAGCCTTGTGGGCCAGGGCTGGTCCTTCAACGATGTCCCCGATCGCGTAGACATTCGGGATGCTGGTTTGACCTTGCTTGTCTACGACAATATAACCGCGGTCAGTCAGTTTCATGCCGATATCGCGTACGCCGAGCTCGTCGGTGTTCGGACGACGGCCAACTGTCACGAGGATATATTCAGCTTCGACTTGCTTTTGTTCGCCTTTTACCTCAGCCGTAACGACAACGCCGTCTTCCTTCTCTTCCATTCCTTGTGCCAGCGCTTTTGTATGAATCTCCACGCCCAGCTTTTTCAGCTTGCGGTCAACGAGGCGGGTCATTTCCGCTTCGAAGCCCGGAAGGATTTGATCAGAACCTTCCAGGATGGTTACCTTCGTGCCGAATTTGGCAAACACGGTACCCAGCTCCACGCCGATGTAGCCACCGCCGATTACGACCATGCTCTTTGGAATTTCCGTCAGTGCAAGTGCTTCCGTCGAAGACAGCACACGCTTGCCGTACGGGAAAGCCGGCAACTCGATCGGACGGGAGCCGGTCGCGATGATGCAGTGGTTGAAACGGTAGCGGTTTACATCGTAGCCATGGAATACCCGGACTTCGTTCTCGCTCACAAACAGAGCTTCGCCGGGGATTACCTGGATTTTGTTGCCTTTAAACAGTTTGCCGACGCCACCAGTCAACTGGTTGACGATGCCTTTTTTCCACTCCTGAACTTTGGCAAAGTCTACCTTTACGTTTTCCATGGTAATGCCCATGGCATCTGTATGTTGAGCATGCTCATACGTATGAGCTGCATGGATCATGGCCTTGGACGGGATGCAGCCGACGTTCAGACATACGCCACCGAGCTCGGCTTTCTCTACGACAGCCACGGTTTTGCCCAGCTGGGCAGCGCGAATGGCTGCCACATAACCGCCGGGACCGGCACCGATGACGAGAACGTCTACCTCTGTTGTAAATTCTCCTACTACCATCGCTTGTTATCCCTCCATGACGAGCAGTGTTGGGTTTTCCAAGAGCTGCTTCACGTAGTTGACGAATCGCTGAGCAGGTTCGCCGTCGATGAGTCTGTGGTCAATGCTGAGCGAGAGCGACAGCACTTGGCCAACCACGATTTCACCGTTTTTCACAACCGGTTTTTCACTGATGCGGCCTACGCCGAGGATCGCAGCTTCCGGATAGTTGATGATCGGAGTAAAGAACATGCCGCCTGCGGAACCGATGTTTGTGATGCTGAAGGTAGAGCCTTTCAGCTCGTCAGCGGACGCTTTGCGGTCGCGTGCCTTTGCAGCCAGCTCGCTGATTTCGCCAGCGATTTCAAAGATCGATTTGCGCTCGGCAGCCTTCACTACCGGCACAACCAAGCCTTGGTCCGTAGAGGTAGCGATACCGATGTTATAGTATTTTTTGTAAACAATTTCTTGTTTTTCGTCGTCGATGGAAGCGTTCAGTTCCGGGAACTTTTTCAGTCCTGCGACAACAGCCTTGACGATGAATGGCAAATAGGTCAGCTTTACGCCGCGCTGTTCAGCCAGCGGCTTCGCGTCTTTGCGCATAGCGACCAGCTCTGTCACGTCCACTTCATCAAAGATGGTGACGTGCGGAGCGGTGTAAGCAGATTTAACCATTGCTTTGGCAACCGCTCTGCGAATGCCTTTGAGAGGCACCCGTTCTTCGATTTCGCCAGCTTGTGCCGCGTAGTGGACAGTCGGAGCTGCCGCTGCTTGCTGTACGCCAGTTGCTTCCGGAGCATCAGAAGCCACTGGTGCTGCCGCTTCAGCTGCTGCAGGAGCAACTGCTGCTCCGCCAGTCAGGAAGCGGTCGATATCTTCACGCGTAATGCGGCCGAGTTTGCCTGTGCCTGGCACATTTGCCAGCGCAACGCCTTTTTCACGAGCGTATTTGCGTACAGACGGCGTAGCCAGTACGTGTTTGCGATCGATTGGTGCCGCGGTTGCTGTCGCTGCAGGTTGTGCGAGCGGAGTATCCATTGCTTGGTTTGCGTTTGCGCTTACCTGGGAGCCAATATCGCAGCCCGGTTCCATTTTCTCTTCGACAGCCGGTGCTGCTGCTTGACTGTCTCCATGACCGTGGTCAGGGAGATTCGGGATTTCGCCCTCCACGTCAAATTCGATCAGCGGATCGCCGACTACGCAGACAGTGCCTTCCGTAACTTTCAGTTCCAGTACCTTTCCTTTTACAGGAGATGGAACTTCCACTACAGCCTTGTCATTTTGCACTTCCATGATAACTTGGTCTTCTTCAACGGTATCCCCCGGCTTGACATGCCATTTGACGATTTCGCCCTCATGGATGCCCTCGCCAAGCTCCGGGAGTCTAAAAGTAAAACGACTCACGCTATCTCCTCCTCAATGAGGTTGTTTGTACAAGCATAACTATCCATTATGGAAAAAGAGTTGCCTAAAGAAGGCGGAAAGCAATCTCTTTCCGCCGGGTATGTGATTAAAAATCGAGTACTTGGGTCAAACCGTCTACGACGCGTTTCACATCTGGCAGCCAGATGTCTTCTGCTTGTGCGAACGGGAAGATCGTATCCGGTGCAGTAACGCGAAGCACTGGCGCTTCCAGGTGCAGAATGGCGCGTTCGTTGATTTGAGCGATGATTTCGGCAGCTACGCCGGATGTTTTTTGCGCTTCCTGCACCACGATGGCGCGGTTGGTTTTCTTCACGGACGCGACAATCGTGTCGATGTCGATCGGGTTTACTGTGCGCAGGTCGATCACTTCCACTTTCGCGCCGCGAGCTTTTTCCAGCTCTTCAGCCGCTTTCAGACTGGTATGAACCATAGCGCCGTAGGTGATGATGGTAACATCGCTGCCCTCTTTCACTACGTTTGCTTTGCCGAGTGGAATGGTGTACTCGCCTTCCGGTACTTCCTGACGGAAAGAGCGGTACAGTTTCATGTGCTCCAAAAATACAACCGGATCGTTGTCGCGGATGGCAGAGATCAGCAAGCCTTTTGCATCGTACGGATTGGATGGGATGACCACTTTCACCCCAGGCGTTTGCATGATCAAGCCTTCCAGCGAGTCAGCGTGCAGCTCAGGCGTTTTTACCCCGCCGCCAAAAGGAGAGCGGAATGTGATCGGGCTGTTGTAGCGTCCGCCGGAACGGAAACGCATACGTGCCGCCTGAGAGGCGATCGCGTCAAATGTCTCGAATACGAAGCCGAAAAATTGGATTTCGGCAACCGGACGGAATCCGTTGACGGAGAGGCCCACAGCCAGGCCGCCAATTCCGGACTCGGCAAGCGGCGTGTCAAATACGCGCTGCTCGCCGAACTCGGCTTGCAAACCTTCTGTTGCACGGAATACCCCGCCGTTTTTACCCACGTCTTCACCGAAGACGAGAACGGTTTCGTCGCGTTTCAATTCAACGCGCATTGCGTCCGTAATGGCTTGAACCATTGTCATTTGTGCCATGGGTTATTTCGACTCCTTTGCCAGATATTCCGCCTTTTGCTCTTCCAGTTCAGGCGGCAGTGTTTCGAACATAACGTCGATGAGGTCGCTAACTTTCATTTTCGGCGCTTCGTCCGCTTTCTTGATCGCGTCAGCAACCGCTTGTTTTGCTTCTTCGATAACCGCTTCCTCGTCTTTTTCGCTCCACAGCCCTTTGTTTTCCAGGAACTTGCGGAAGCGGATCAGCGGGTCTTTTTGTTCCCATTCGCTTTGCTCTTCGCCAGTACGGTAGCGAGTCGGGTCGTCACCAGCCATTGTGTGCGGACCATAGCGATAAGTAAGCGCCTCGATCAGAGTCGCTCCCTCGCCGTCAATACCGCGTTGCTTCGCTTCGCTCACAGCATGGTACACAGCAAGAATGTCCATACCGTCTACGCGCGCGCTGGCGATACCGGCAGCTTTTGCTTTTACAGCAACGTTTTCAGCAGCTGTTTGCTTTTCAAACGGCACGGAGATAGCGTATCCGTTGTTTTGCGAGAAGAAAATGACTGGCAGCTTGTAAACGCCGGCAAAGTTCATCCCTTCGTAGAAATCACCCTGGGACGTTGCGCCGTCACCAAAGTAGTTGATCGCTACGCGTTTTTCACCGCGGAGCTTGTAGCCCATCGCAATACCTGCAGCCTGTGTACATTGAGCAGCGATGATGATTTGCGGCATCAGAACGTTGACGTCTTCTGGAATGCGTCCGCCCTCAATGTGACCACGGGAGTAGAGGAAAGCTTTGTGCATTGGAAAACCGTGCCATACCATTTGCGGAATATCGCGGTAGCTTGGCAGGATGAAGTCTTCTTTGGAAAGGGCAGCCTCGGAACCGATCATTGCGGCTTCCTGGCCGGCAACCGGCGCATAGAAACCAAGACGGCCTTGGCGGTTCAAGCTGATTGCACGTTGGTCCCACACACGGGTAAAGACCATTTTGCGCATCAGATCGCGCAATTCATCATCAGAAAGCTTGGGCATGAGATCAGGACGAACAACGGTACCGTCCGGAGCAAGAATTTGCAGCGGAGTGTTGTTACCCGTTTGTTCAACAGCAGTAGTCACGCTCATCACATTCACCTCGTCACTGGATTATAAAGCGGGAAAGGTTAATTGCGCAGAAAGTCGCCGTGTTGAAAGTGCTTACAACCACTTTCGCACAACCCTGTTATACCTCAGATAAAATAACTGTTCAATGTGTTATAGTATTGATATTACAGGGTTTATTTCCTTCCTGTTATCATTTACTATAAAATCTGTATCAGTTTTTTTCAAGGATTAGTTTGGAATTTCGTTTAGGAGTTGAGATGAAATCCCATGTCAGACTATGTAAAAAGAACGATTGTCAAAGAAGAAATTCCCAGCGTCTATTTGGATTCGCCCCGCTCCGTAAAGGTATATCTCCCCCCCGGATACAACGAGCTGCTCTCCTATCCCGTCGTCTACTGCCAGGATGGGAATGATTTTTTTACCATGGGTCGGATTGCCACGATTGCCAATCAACTGATCCTCGACGAAGGAGTGCCGCCCTTTCTCGTTGTCGGCGTCTCCGTGGAGAGAAGCAAACGGACAAGCGAATATTCCCCTATCGGATCGCGGCACGAGGGGTACAAGCGTTTCTTTATAGAAGAATTGATCCCCTACATCGAAGAGCGTTATCCGGTACGGAAAAATCCGGAAGCGCGCGTGCTGGCGGGCGATTCGCTTGGCGGAACCGTCTCCTTGCACATCGCTTTGGACGAACCCGCTCTCTTTCCGAATCTGCTCTCCCTGTCGGGGGCGTATTTCCAGCCTACTTTGGACCAACTGTCCGCTGCAGACGACCTTTCTTGGCTGAATGTCTGGATGGTGGTTGGACTGGATGAAACAACTGTCGAAACACACATGGGAACCTTTGACTTTGTGGAATGGAACCGCAAAACAAAAGACATTTTTGAAAAAAAGGGCGCTTCGCTTTCCTACCGGGAGAAGCCGGGAAACCATGTCTGGGGCCTGTGGCAAAAAGAATTGCCGGATGGCTTGCGACACTTTTTTCCGGCCTCCGATCTGTAGTTGTCCGCCTGCAACCGTCTATAGTCCGTTGATCTCCCGAATATCGGCGTAGCTGTAGTAACTGCCATCCGTCAGGAACAATCCCTGGTGGGTGGCTTTTTCGATTTCTCCCGCTACTTGCCGTTCATCGCTCAGGACAATGTTGACAACTTTGCTTTCGTCCCGCTGCATCTGATTTTGGACCTGCTGACGCTGTTTCGCGGAAATCATTTGAATCCCTCTTTCCCTTTTGTTGGATACTCGTAGTATTCCTTTGCAAAGGTCGATTTACTCCCCTGCTCTCATCAGGTGAGCGCCTTGTTGCCCGGCTGACTGGTGTCGATTCGCGAGACCCCTACTATGCCGCGGAGCTTCTTTCGCTTGAGTGAGATGGCACATTTTGGGGCAAACTCTACCCAAACTCGCAAATCCGAGCTTGTCATTCGGAGCTAAGAATTCACCTGGAAAGGATTCACCCAGATGAAGCCGTATGCAAAGTCCCACTCCCCGGAGCTTGTCCCCTCTCTCAGCGACAATCTGGAGCATATCTTGACGCTGCTCGGAAACAGCTCCGATATCGTTTATAGAGAAATGTCCTTGGGCGAGACAGAACGCAAGGCTGTCGCCATCTATGCAAAAGGGATGGTTGACCAGCAATTTTTGTACAGTCAAGTATTCGGGGTGATCTCCCGGCGCTTTCTCACAGAGGTGGAGGCCAGTCCCCCAGACTATCCGCAAAACCTGAAACATTTTGCACAGCATGCGAGCACATTCGGGGATATTTCAGTGGTATACAAATCTGATCAATGTGTCTCGGAGATATTGGCCGGAAATACTTGCGTTCTCTTCGACGAGTATCCCGGCGCCGTCATATTTGGAACGGCTAAGGACAAGTCCCGGCAGCAAGAGGAGCCTGCCAGCGAAGCCCTCGTACGTGGTCCGCGGATCGGTTTTGTAGAAGAGGTGAATGAAAATACAGCGATTCTCCGCCGGCGGTTGAAGGATCCCCATCTGACCTTTGAATCTTTATTTTTGGGCAGGCGGGCACGAAAAGAGGTCATCATCTGCTATCTGCGCGGGGTAACGAATCCGGATCTGGTGAATGAGGTAAGACGGAGACTGCAAAAAATCGACATCGACGATCCGATTGAATCCGGGTATGTTGAGAACTACATTCAGGACAACCCCTATTCTCCCTTTCCGCAGGTTCAAAATACGGAACGGCCGGATCGCGTGGAGGGCGCGCTTTTGGAAGGCCGGGTTGCGATTCTGATCGATGGTACGCCTTTTTCACTGATCGTCCCCGTAACGTTCCCCATGCTGATGCAATCGCCGGAGGATTACTACGACCGCTGGATTCCCGCTTCACTCATCCGCATGCTCAGGACATTGGCGCTATTCTTTGCGCTTTTCTTGCCTGCGTTATACGTAGCGCTCGTCTCCTACCATCAAGGACTCATCCCGACGAAATTGGCCATCTCTATTGCGGGTACGCGAGAGGGAGTTCCGTTTCCCACCATTGTAGAAGCGATGTTTATGGAAATAACCATTGAGCTCTTGCGGGAGGCTGGTTTGCGCTTGCCAAAGCCTGTCGGTCAAGCAGTGGGAATAGTAGGGGGCCTTGTCATCGGACAATCCGCTGTCGAAGCGGGTATCGTCAGCCCGATCATGGTGATTGTCGTTGCGTTGACGGCCATTTCGTCCTTTGCGTTTCCACAATACCCTGCTGCCATCGCGATACGTCTGCTTCGTTTCGGGATGATGCTGGCCGCCTCTATTTTCGGTCTATACGGGATCATTCTCGTATTTGTCTTGATCACCTCTCATGTGGTAAGACTCAAAAGCTTTGGCATCAATTATGCGGCTCCATATGTCCCCAATCGTGTATACACGTGGAAGGACCTGTTCCTTCGCTTGCCCTTGCAGACGCTGTTAAAATTCCGGCCAGCGATGTTCAAGCCGCTCGACCGAAACCGTTCCGATCAATCAAAGTAAAGGAGAGTGGGCTTTCGTGAGTTCCCTTCGGATTTCTCCTTTTTCACCATTCCAGCTGACGATTACAACTGTTTCTACCATCATCGGGGTAGCCATCCTTACCCTCCCCCGCGTCATCGCTGAAGAGGTGGGAACGCCGGATGTCTGGATCGACGTTATCCTTGGGGGAATCATTACTGCGGTCGCGGCAATGATTTGCCTGCATCTAAGCAACTGCTTTCCGGGTGAGACTTTTTATATTTACAACGTGCGCATCGTAGGAAAAGTACTGGGGACTCTGATCAGTGTTTTGTACATCTGCAACTTTACGACATTTGGGGCCTTTGAAGCGCGGGTGCAGGCGGAGGTTGTCCGTCACTTCCTATTGGACGAAACCCCTCTGGAGATAACCATGCTGGCCTTTATACTGGTTGGCTTTTATTTGGTGTCAGGCGGTTTGAATGCGATCATTCGGATCAATGAGTTTTATCTCCCCATCACCCTGTTGATCGTGTTTACGATTCTCTTTCTCAATTGGAAAAACTTTGAGTTTGACAATATACGTCCGTTCCTTGAAAACGGACCGTCAGCCTTACTCCCGGGCATCCTCCCTACCGCCCAGGCCTTCTCAGGTTTTGACGTGATCCTGTTTCTTGTGGCCTATACGCGCAATGCCCAAAAATCAACGCTCCCTATACTGCTCGGCTTTGCACTCGTCACACTCATCTATATGACCATCGTCATCATGGTAATCGGCTCCTTGACGCTTAACGAAGTGATTACCTTGACTTGGCCCACGATGGAATTCGTAAAGCAGATCGAATTTCCAGGAGCTTTCTTTGAACACTTTGAAATCTTTTTTATCACCATCTGGCTGCTAAATATGTTTACAACGTTTTTTATTAATTTGTATTTAGCTTCTTTAGGAATTCACCTTCTCATCGGCTGGAATATCAAGCTCGTCATGTGTTTGCTTCTCCCCGTGATATACGGAATCGCGCTATTGCCAAAAGATCTCAACGGGGCATTGGAACTCGGCAAGAGCATTGGCTTTTTCTCTGTCCTTGTCTCGACCCTCATCCCGCTTTTTTTGCTTCTGATCGCGATAGCCAGAAACCGGCCGAAACACGATCAACCGGTTAATGAGGGGTCGAGACCATGAGCATGATGAAAGCCAGATCTCTGCCAATCTTAGTTACGCTCCTCCTGTGCAGCGCCATCGTTTCCAGCGGTTGCTGGGATCGTCGGGAGATCGAGGACCTGGGGATCGCCATCGGGATGTCCGTTGACCAGGCTATACAGAAGAAGCGGACCTCCGAGGAAGAAAAACAAATCGTTCACAAGCATAAAACGATAATGCCTATCTCCGTTACTTATCAGATCGTAAACCCCAAAATTATTGGGGGAACCTCAAGGGGAAACCCTTCCAACCAAAAGCCTTACATTAACATTACAAGTTCAGGGGATACGGCTTTCCAGGTTGCGAGAGAAACAGCTACTCGCATAGGTCGTCCGCCCTTTTTCATGCACTTGAAAATAATTATTTTGGGTGATCAGGTATCTCGTAAAATTAATCTGGCCCAATTGCTAAACATGAATTTGCGAGATACCGAGATGCGTCGTACCGTTCATCTGACCATAGCGGAGGGAAACGGGAGAGAGATTCTTGAAGCAAAAACCAAAAATGAAGACTTGCCCTCCTTCGAGCTGTTAAGCCTAATCGATAACCTTTCTAAATCCATTCATATCGCCCAGCCTATATCCATTGGGACAGTCTCGGAACATATCCGAAGGAGTGGAAGAAGCGAAAGGAAAATTGGGACGAGGTGTTTAGTCGAATACCAGTATCTCTCGACGTAACGGTAAAAACAGAGGAGTTTGCCTTGAAAGGCAAGAAAAAATGATCCCTTTTTCAAAGAGAACGTGCACCAGGGAAGTCTGCTGCACGTTTCTCTTTCGGTATGCTGGTGCAGCCCTTTGTGACCCTGCTGCCCGCTGCTCCGTTCTTCCTCCCGGAAAAGTCATTTGGTAAAAAAGCTTGGACGCGTCATCCCGTTGACCTTGATGGATGCAAGATCGCTTCCACTGCTGCCAAAGTGTTCTGAATATCCTGATCACTGATGTGACGATGTGTTGTAAAACGAACGACCGTTTCGTCAAAGTCGACAGCAAGCACCCCTTTTTCAGCCAGCTTGGCCAAAAATTGTTCGGCAGAAAGACCCGCTTTGTCCGTGTGAACCAAAACTATGTTCGTTTCTACCGGTTCGACATGCAGAGATAGCTTTTGCAAACCTACGGCCAAATCATGCGCTCGCTGATGGTCTTCCGCAAGCCGTGACGTCATTTCCGTCAAGGCGAGTATTCCTGGTGCTGCCATGTAACCGACTTGGCGCATGCCGCCGCCCAGCTTCTTCCTCCACCAACGCGCCTCCTGGATAAACGCCCGGCTCCCTGCCAACACAGACCCTACCGGTGCGCTCAATCCCTTCGACAAGCACACCTGAACACTGTCTGTATACCGGGTAAGCCCGGTCACCTCGCAGCCCAACGCGACAGCAGCATTGAATAATCTGGCGCCATCCAGGTGGACAGGTACGTTGTTACGATTTGCTACTTCGTATACGCTTTTCATCTGTTCAGGGCGGACGACCGCCCCTCCAGCGCGGTTATGTGTATTTTCCATGCAAATCAAACGGGTCCTCGGAAAATGGATATTGACCCCGCGAATTGCTTTGGCTACCTCCTGTGGAGGCAGTGCCCCCCTATCTCCCGCGATCGTCCTGGTTTGCACCCCCGCGAGAGCAGCCATTGCGCCTCCCTCATAGTAAAAAAGGTGGGAGTCTGCCTCCAAAATAACCTCGTCGCCATTTACACAGTGGGTAAGGACTGCCACCTGATTCCCTTGTGTACCGCTCGTGACAAACAGCGCGTCTTCTTTCCCCAATATCTCGGCCGCCACTCTTTCCAGGCGGTTTACAGTCGGGTCTTCTCCATACACATCGTCCCCTGCTTCTGCCTCATACATGGCACGGAGCATCGCATCTGTCGGCTTGGTAACCGTATCGCTGCGCAAATCAATCGGCATCTTTCTTCTCTCCCTTCTCTCTTGCCATTTTAACACTTTCTGCATTGCATCGGGATTTGGCAGTTTGCTAATATGGAGGAGTACGATACCAAAACAAGGGAGACTGACCCATGAAGGTAAAAATTACTCGCAACGCCGCAAAACAATTGAAAGCCATTTTGGACCAAGAAGAGGATAAAGAGTTGAAGCTCCGCGCATACATAACACATGCACACGGTGACCATGCCCATTACGGCTTGGCATTGGATAAACCGACCGACGAAGATACCGTCGTTTCTACCGACAAGGAAATCGACGTAATCGTCAAGAAAGACGAGCCGTTGCTAGACGGCCTTGTTATCGACTACCTGTATACACCACAAGAGGGATACGTGCTTACAAATCCTTCCAAAGGAAATCACGGCGATCATTAATGGCTCCCTTGTCCCCGCTGCGAGTCATCAGCGGGGTTTTCTTGAGAATGAATTGTTTTGGGAAAAAGCTGTTTTTGTAAAAGCTGCTAGGAACCAAAAAAAGAGACATCTTGTCGATGTCTCTTTTTTGTAATGGACTCTATACAATTGTTGCAAAACTCTATTTGGGTCTAGAGCTCTTTTTTGTTCCAGGGCCTTTCCCATCTTTCGGAGTTCTCGTTTTCGCTGCAGGACCTTATTTCGTTACCAAAGTCTCTTGTTCGTTGCAAGCCGTTATTTTCGTTACAAAGCCTTCTTCTTTATTGCAAGACTTTTTTCTTTACAAAGATCTCTTCTCGTACAACTCAGGTGGCACGTCAGCAAAGAGCGGACTCATCCTGTCTTCCTGATGAATCATGAAAAGCCGATGTACGGGTCTGGTCATGGCTACATACAGGAGCTTTGTATCCCACTCATTGTCCAAGTACTCCTCGATATTCAACAAGATGACCACATCAAATTGCAGCCCCTTGGTCAAATAAGCTGGCATTACTACGACACCGCCCGGGAATTGGGTATCCTTGCTTCCCAGCAGCTTCAGTCCTTCGATGGAGGCCTTCAATGACTTGTATGCTTTTTTGCTGGCCTCGGCTGTTTTGGCTACGATCGCGATGGATTGAAAGCCCTCTTGCCGATAATCATTTACAAGCTGGACCAGATTTTTAACCGGCAGTTCTTTCCCGTCCCATGATGCCAACAAAGGCTTTTCCCCATGCCGCAATACCGGTTTGGCCATAATCGTCTCCGGCAGGTTTATCTTTCGCAGTACCTCGTTGGCACATTTCATAATTTCGATTGTGGAACGGTAGCTCTGCGCGAGTGTGTAGTAAACCCCCCGCGGCTGCTGAAAAACTCCCTCCAACAGTTCTTCCCACGATTGCAATCCCCTGTATGCATGGATGCCCTGCGCGATATCTCCCACTACCGTCAAAGAATGTCTCTTTGTCACAAGCCCGATCACCGCAATTTCCAACGCACTGAGATCCTGTGCTTCATCAACGACACTGTGGTCAAAGTGGTCGGCCTGCTCCAATCCTTCGATCAGATGCCGCAGATAGATCAGCGGCGCAACGTCTTCTGGCTCGATCCGCTCCGCTTCGAATATCTCTGCAGACGACCGGCAAATATCCTCGATATCCTCGCCATTGACTTCCCCTTTTGTCAGCTCTTTCAATAAAGCTGTGTCGGTCAACATTTCGCGGTACGACGAGAAGACATCCAGTTCAGGAAAAATGGAAAAGTATTTGTCCAGAAGCTGATCAATCATTTTCTCATATTTAGCCAACGCTTGCTTATCCAGATCAATTCGCTTCTCTCGCAGATGGGCGAACAACTGTTTATTGATGTCCTGCTTAACGTGCTTTCGAACGGCTTCCATTCGCCGACGATATGGCAGATGGGCATATTGTTCGGCAAAAAGCTGACGGATGGTCTCACCCGGAATCGTAAAAACATGTTTGGTTCTGTTGTAGACAAAGCTTAATTTTTTGTAGGCTACCCTGTTTTCCGCTACAAACAGCAAATATTGCTGGAGTACATCCCGGAAAGCGAGCGAGCCCTTGAACCGAAGACGATGCAGCACCGTCCGACGCTCGGCATCGCTCTGTCCTTGTTCAAAGAACAACTGAAGGGGCTTGTGCGGGTCCAGAATCCGCCAGCCTTTTGGAAGGATGGACTTGACCAGCTTGGAAGCCCAATCCAGGAATGTCGCCTGCTGAACGTCATCCACTCCCAATTCGGGAAGAACCTCTGAAATGTACGTAAGGAACAACCGGTTTGGTGCAAAAACCATAAACCTCTTTGACATCATCGAGTCCTGATAATTGTAGATCAAATAGGAGAGCCGGTGCAGCGCAATCGTCGTCTTGCCGCTTCCGGCCACCCCTTGAACGACAACCGGGCGATCCTTGTCTGCTCGAATAATGTCATTCTGCTCCGACTGGATCGTCGCTACGATATCCTTCAATCTGCTGTCGTTCGTCTGATTCAGGTTGGCTGCCAGGAACTCATCGATGTACCCTTCCTGCAAAAATTCATCCGGATGGCCAACTTCGCGATGAATCGTCTCTTTGAGCGCTCCATCGTATATCCCTGTAATCTTCCCGTCCTCAATGGCAAAATTTCGCTTCAGGCGGACTTCGCCTCGCACAATCTCCCTGCCGCTGCGGAAGTACGCATCCTTGCTCTCGCCGCTGTAATATAAACTGGCAATGGGAGCACGCCAGTCAACGACAATTGAATCGAATGTGTCGCTCCGAACGATGCCCCTCTTTCCTATGTATACGCTGTCCAACTCGTATGTCTCGTCTTTCAGGAAGTCCACTCGTCCAAAATACGGCTTTTCCAGTCCTTGGTCCTCAAGGTAGCGAAGCTCTTTTCCTTTTTTGTAGTTGACGACCTGTTTCACATAATCGTCCGTAATCTCTTTAACCTCTTTCCGAAGAGTGTCCACTTCCTTTTGGATAATAGAGCGTGTTTCATCGAGTCTCTTCTGTTCATGCTCGTAGTCCGGGTGCTGTACAGTCATTTATATCCTCCTTTCCAAATTGTCAGGTTCAGCATCGCAAGGAGAAGTCCGGTTTTATTTCCACATGGTTTCCGGGCACGGGCTCTTCTTTGTTTCCTCGTAGCCTTCCAATGCCCTCTTCTTTGATTTGATGTTGCTTCCGGATTGGCTCTCTTTTGTTCTCGTTGACGCCTGCCCGTCTTATCCCGCTATATCTTGCCTGTTTACCACACTTGTCTGCCGATCCAGATCCCTGAACCGCAAGCAAGAAGGCCGGCCAAAACACTGGCGCCTGCATAGAACAGCCCTCTGCCGATCTGCCCATCTCCGATGAAGCTTACCACCTCAAGCGAAAAGGTAGAGAACGTAGTAAATCCCCCCATCAGCCCGGTTGTAAACAGAAGGTACATCTCCAAAGACATCAATCCTTTTTCCTTTCCCCACGCATAGAGCAGTCCGATGAGAAAAGAACCGGAGACATTGGCCAGCCATGTCCCCGCCGGCAATCCGGGTTGGTTCATTGCGAGACCGAGACCATAGCGTAGCAATGAACCGACGGCTCCTCCTACGGCAACAGCCAGCCATGCCATCATGGCAATCCCCCCTTCTCTCCTTTTTTGTATGGAACAAAAAGACATCCAGGCAAAAAGCATGGATGTCTTCTTTTTATGTCAAATGGTGCGTTTTAGTGTTTGGGGTTGTTATCCTCGAGGTCTTCCACGTAGCGGATCGATTCGAGATTGGAGCGAAGCGACATTTTCACAGCATCAATGTATTTTTGCCGCAGTTTTTTCTGTTCCTGTTTTTCCTCTTCAGTCAACCCGGCTTCACGAGATTTTTTGGCCAACTCGTTGATCCGTTTGATTTCCGCGTCTGATACCAAAGCCGTTTCCCCTCGCTTTCAATGAATGCCGCTCTATTATATCACATCTCGGCAACGAAGCAAGGGAAAGCTGCAGCTTGTCAATTCCCGACAGGAATTTGAATCGATTGGCCTGGATAAATAATGGCACTTTCCAGCTTGTTCAATTTTTGAATCGCATATACCATATCGCGAACATCCATTTTCGGGTCACTCTTGTAGGTGACCGCCAGCTCCCACAAGCTGTCTCCCGGTTGGACGACGATTTCCTTTACTGGTTGGATCATTTGAGCTTGTTGTACCGTATGATCCCCAGAAGCGAACACTAGTTCTGTCAAAGTGTAAAAAAAGAGAGTGAAAGCGGCAAAAAACAGAATGGCCTGTCCACGCGTAATGCCAAAACGAGCAGTTTTTCTTTCTTCTTTGGCGAAGCGATTAGATACAGTCATTGTACTCATTATTTCATCCCCCTGCAAACGTACGTTCTATCTTCTTGTTCTCATCATAATGCGAACACTTGTTCATGTCAAGAAAAAAACGAACTTATGTTTGTCGAACGCAGGATCCCATGGTATAATATAGAAAACATGTTCGAGAAGATAGAGGTGTGGTCTATGTCCAAGCTATCCAATAGACAGCAAGCCATCATCGATTTCATCCGCAAAGAAGTAAGGGACAAGGGTTATCCCCCATCTGTCCGTGAAATCGGGGAGGCTGTCGGTCTGGCATCCAGTTCAACTGTTCACGGCCATCTGGCCAGGTTGGAAAAAAAGGGGCTCATCCGCCGCGATCCTACCAAGCCCCGCGCGATTGAGCTGCTGAAAGAAGAGGAGCGCTTTCAAGACGACTTTGACGTATCTGTTGTACGCGTACCGGTGATCGGAAAGGTGACTGCGGGTCAGCCGATCACTGCTGTCGAGCAGGTGGAGGATTACTTCCCACTCCCTGACAGCATCGTGACATCGGACAAGGTGTACATGCTGCGCGTGTCCGGAGACAGTATGATCGAGGCTGGCATCCTGGATGGAGACTACGTGATCGTTCGCCAGCAGAATGTGGCCAATAACGGTGATATCGTCGTCGCCATGACTGAAGAGGACGAGGCAACCGTGAAGCGTTTCTTCAAGGAAAAGAACCATTTCCGGCTGCAGCCTGAAAACGCGACATTGGAGCCGATTATTCTGGATTCTGTAACGATTCTGGGGAAAGTGATTGGCGTGTACCGCTTGATTCACTAGAATAAGAGATTTCGTTGCTTGGATGAGCCATGCCTTATGGCGGACTCTTTGAAAAACGCAATCGACTACGACAAGCTTTCCTTTTCCACCCTGACAGCAAAAAAGGCGTTCGCGATTGCCTCGCGGACGCCTCTTCTTTTCATTTCCTTCGATTCTTTGATCGGTCCTTCTCCTACGAATCCCACTTACAGTGCGACAAAGAACCAGATGATCATCACTACCTGAAGAACAACTTTTACGACCACACTGCCCAAAAAACCGATGAGCGAACCCACTCCCGCTTTAACAGCCCGTTCAAACGGCTGCTTTTGGATCAGCATTTCCACCAGAACGACCAGCACGAACGGCATGATCAGCATGCCAAATGGGGGGAACAAAATCACCCCGAGCAAAATCCCCAGTGCAGCTGCCCACGATGACGCTTTGGAGCCCCCGTACTTCTTGACAAAGTACATGTTGGTGAGTAAATCCGCACCGTAGAGAAGAACACTTAAGACCGCCATTCCCCACCAGAAGGAGGCCGGAAGTCCGGCACCCGGATCAGCAATAAAAAAGTGATACAGCAAGAATCCGCCCCACAATAAAATCGTATCAGGAATGACCGGCAAAAAGATTCCGGCAATACTGAGGATAAACAAGGCCGCTATCACGATCCACAACAAGATCTCCATCCATTGACACTCCCTTCTGTATAGGGTATACGATAAAGTGCGGTTTTCGTTTCCATCGACTCGCTACATTTTGACAGAAACCTGTATATACTCGGTTCTTCTGCGAGTCGTAAAGCCAAACGTCGAATCGGAACATAGATGGTCTCGTCCCTCATTGTTCCCCTGCAGAGTTGCAAATAAAAGAAAGATAATCTGAAAGGACAGAAAATGGCTATGCATTCTCAAACGAAGCGAGATTGGTTTGACCCTTCCTACCTGAAAAAAGGAACCCCTCGGCAGCGGGAAGCCTGGGCAGTCCTCGACAGCTTGGGAATCTTTGATGGGCTCAAAGAGTATCAACCGGTTCTGTGCGGAACGATCCCCCTCGATATTGATGTTGAGGACAGCGATCTTGATTTGATCTGTACGACAGCCGACCTGGATCGGTTTGGCCATGTGTTGAAAGAAAAATACGGGCATTTGGACCATTTCACACAAGACCGCCGAGAAATCCGCAACATCCCTACGGCGACTGCTTCCTTTTGGTATCGCGGTTTTCAATTGGAGTGTTTTGCTCAACCGATTCCTGTCACAGAGCAAAACGCCTACCGGCATATGATGATCGAAGCACGGCTGCTCCAGCTGTCTGGGCAAGAAGCAGCAAAAGAGATTCGGGCTTTGAAAGAACGGGGGCTGAAAACGGAGCCTGCTTTCGCTCTGTATTACGGGATTGTCGGAGATGATCCTTATCAGGCTTTACTTGAATTGGAAAGATATTCGAATGAACAGCTTAAGCAAGTGATGGCAAATAAACCGACCTAAACGCCGGCCGTAAACCGGAAATACGAATAATGGTAAACTCAGACAACTTGTGTGTCCTTATGCGGGCATAAAATTAAGATGACTTCTGGATACTTCGGAAGTCATCTTTTTTGGATTGCTAGATTTGTCGTTTTACCTTTTATTGGTTAGATTTCAGTTGAAGACGGCAAATCATGATTTTTTTTAAGAGACTGATATAAAATGTACACGAATCCAACATAAATGGGAAGCCAAACGGGTTCAAAGAATCCTGGAACTCGATAATCAGTAATTACAATTTTGTTTGGCCCAAAATCCAATTGTTGAATTAGATCTGAGATCATAAAAATAAAAACCCAAATCATCATCATTGTCGACAACACAATGGAAATCGCAATTTTTTTAATAATATCACCTCGTTATTATCAATAATCATTTCTTAAACGGACTTCAGAAAAGAAATGATCATTTTTGTAAAAACCCGAGTTAGTGTGCATACGCTGGGTTAAGTCCGCATTTCATTAAACCCAACCCTCAAATAATATGTTAATAATTTTTTATTTAACCATTAATATACACATCTGTAAACATATTTTAGGTATTTTGTTCTAAATTTTGCATTGTAAAGGGGGTTTATCTTTATTAGCAGCATCCCATCCAACTTTAGTCAAATAAATTCATAAAAAAAGCCTTAAAGTTAATAGGAAAGCAAGTTTCCCATCTACTTTAAGGCGTATCTAACTTATAAAGCTGAAACCTAGTTAAGATTAAACTAAACAAGTTTTGTTTCTTTTTAGGGTCCAAAGAAATACAAATACTCTTTCCCCTAAATATTAATACGTATTCATATACTGCTCGCGCTCCCACTCCGTTACACGGGTGCGGAACATATCCCACTCGATTTCCTTCGCGTCGACGAAGTGCATCAGTGCGTGTTCGCCAAGCGCTTCGCAGATGACCGGATCGGCCTTCAGGCATTCGATCGCGTCCTTCAAGGTAGCCGGCAAGCTGGCGATGCCCGCTGCTTCACGCTCAGCCTCGTTCATGATGTAGATATTGCGATCGACAGCCGGCGGCAGCTCAAGCTTGTTCTTGATTCCGTCAAGACCTGCTTTCAGCATCACGGCGAGAGCCAGATATGGGTTGGCGGCAGGGTCCGGGTTGCGAACCTCAATCCGGGTGCTCATACCGCGAGATGCCGGAATCCGTACAAGCGGAGAGCGGTTTTTCGCCGACCATGCTACATAGCAAGGAGCTTCATAGCCCGGTACGAGGCGCTTGTAGGAGTTCACCAGCGGATTGGTGATGGCGGCAAAACCGCGGGCGTGCTTCAGAATACCGGCCAAGTATTGCTTCGCCGTTTTGCTCAGGCCGAGGGTATCCTTGTCGTCAAAAAATGCGTTTTTCTCCCCGATGAAGAGAGACTGGTGGGTGTGCATGCCGGAGCCGGCGACACCATACATCGGCTTGGGCATGAACGTTGCGTGCAATCCGTGCTTGCGTGCGATCGTTTTCACCACCAGTTTAAACGTGAGAATCTGGTCCGCAGCTTGGATGGCATCTGCGTATTTGAAGTCGACTTCGTGTTGGCCAGGCGCAGTTTCGTGATGGGATGCTTCCACCTCAAATCCCATTCTCTCCAGCGTGAGAACGATGTCACGGCGGCAGTTTTCACCCAGATCGAGCGGAGCGAAATCAAAGTATCCGCCCTGGTCGTTCAAATCCAAGGTCGGCTCGCCTTTGTCATCCATCTTGAACAGGAAGAACTCCGGCTCCGGTCCGACGTTGAAGTTCGTGTAGCCCATCTCTTCGGCTTCTTTCAGCGCCCGTTTCAGGATGTAGCGAGGGTCCCCTTCAAACGGAGTTCCATCTGGATTGTAAATGTCACAGATCAGGCGAGCGACATTTCCATGCTCATTCCCCCACGGGAAAATGACCCATGTATCGAGATCCGGCACCAGATACATGTCGGATTCCTCGATGCGGACAAAGCCTTCGATCGAAGAACCGTCGAACATCATCTTGTTGTCCAGAGCTTTGGGCAATTGGGAGATCGGAATCTCGACGTTTTTAATGATCCCCATCAGATCAGTGAACTGCAGGCGAATGTAGTTTACATTCTCTTCTTTGGCCAAACGAAAGATGTCTTCTTTGGTGTACTTGCTCACGTTTCTCTCCTCCTATAGTCGTATGCATGTATCAGTGGAAGAAGCGGGAAAGCTCTCCACGTATCAACGCATGCTCGCTTGGGCGATTTGCGTTGCTGAAAAATATTTGTTGTTTGAGGAGCTGATGAAGCTCTTGCTCGGTAAGTTCCTTCCGCTTGGCCTCCGAACTGACGGTAATTTCCGTCTGCTCCGGAACAGGGTCTTGCAGCTGAAGCACCTGTTTGATTCCGGCAATGTTCAGTCCTTTTTCAATCAAGGCCTTCACTTCCAGCAAGCGGTCGACATCATTAAAAGAAAAAAGCCGCTGCTTTCCTTCTGTACGTGCAGGCTGTATCAGTCCGTTCTGCTCATAGTAACGGATCTGCCGCGCAGTCAGATCAGTCAGCTTCATGACGATACCAATGGGAAACAGCGCCATGTTTCGACGAAGGTCATCACTCATGACTTGTCCCTCCTTTGAAATCATTCCTTGCTTGCTATTGTATGATTCAAAAGCAACTCTGTCAACGGATGTCAGAAAAGATTACACAAAAAAGTAATAAAAAAGCGACAAGCCGCTGTTTGTGCTTATCGCCTCATAAACAACTCCGATTGATCTTTGCTAGTCTCTTCCGGGAATATCGAGCAAGCCCTTTTCCAGCAGGCCGTCAAGCGCTGTCAGGATGCCCACCTTCACATGGGAGTACGTAAGTCCGCCCTGAACAAACCCGAGGTAAGGGGGACGAATCGGTCCGTCTGCAGAAAACTCGATACTGGCTCCCTGAATAAACGTCCCGGCCGCCATAATGACCGGATCGGCATAGCCCGGCATCTCACTGGGGTAAGGCGTAACATGGGAATCGACAGGCGCTGCCTTCTGGATTCCCTGACAGAAAGCAATCAGCCGTTCGGCACTCCCAAACTCGACAGACTGGATCAAATCCGTACGAGGATCGTTCCATAGCGGGTTCGTCCGAAAGCCCAGGCGCTCAAGCAAAGCCGAGGAAAAGACCGCGCCCTTCAACGCCTCGCCTACCACGTGCGGCGCGAGGAAGAAGCCTTGGAACATTTCCAGCAGGGAGTACAGCGATGCCCCTCCTTCGGCTCCAATCCCGGGGGCCGCCATGCGGTAGGAAGCTCTCTTGACCAATTCCTTCTTGCCGACGATATAGCCGCCGGTTTTGACCAAGCCGCCTCCGGGGTTCTTGATCAGCGAGCCTGCCATGATGTCTGCTCCGACCTGGAGCGGCTCCAGCTCCTCCGTGAATTCCCCATAGCAATTGTCCACGAAGACGATCAGTTCGGGATTGATCTCTTTGACAAACTGAATCATCTCTTTCAGCTTGGCAATCGTAAAGGACGGACGGTCTGCGTAGCCGCGAGATCTCTGGATACCGATTACCTTTGTTTTCGGAGTGATGGCTGCCGCTACTGCGGGAAAGTCGATCTCTCCGGTAGGAGCAAGCGGCACATACTGGTACCCGATGCCGTACTCCCTTAGCGAGCCTTGCCCCTCTCCGCGGACGCCCACCACTTCCTCCAGCGTATCGTATGGCTTTCCGGTAATGTAAAGAAGGTCGTCACCGGGGCGCAGCAAACCAAAAAGAGAAATAGCGATCGCATGTGTCCCAGAAATGATATGAGGGCGTACAAGCGCATCCTCTCCACCGAACACATCCGCATAAATCGACTCCAGCGCCGCCCGACCGGAATCATCGTATCCATACCCGGTCGAGGGCGCAAAATGAAATTCATTCACTTCATGCTTTTGAAAGGAACGCAGCACTTTCAACTGATTATAGTCGACCAGGGCAGCGATCTCTTGATGCCGCCCTGTGATCATTTGTTCTACTTCTTCTACGATGGGGCGCAGACGCTCCCCGTGGGCAAATAAGGAAAACATGTGCTACTTACCAACTCTCTTCTTCAGTCTCTGGTTTTTCCAGGAGAAAAGGAGCAATCCTTCCGTAGATGGGATGATCTCTGTTCACTCTGACAGAAATCCGATAGGAGGAATCCGCTTCGTCAAATTCCTGTTCCATCTCTACCCCTTCCCTGTGCAAAAGCGACAGGATGTCGCCGCGCTCTGCCGGGACGATCAAGGTATAGCGATCAAACGAGGAGTAGACGTAGCCTTCAATCCGCTTAAGCAATTCGGCGCGGTCCTCCTGCCGAATTGCCGAGATCAAAATCGAGTCTTCCACCTTCGGCAGGTATGTTCCCTCCATAATCAAATCCGCTTTGTTGTAGACAACGAGCTGCGGGATGTCATCTGCTTTCAGCTCCCGCAGAATGCGATATACGACCTCCATATGAATCTCCAGGTCAGGATGATGCGCGTCGACCACATGCAGGATCAGATCCGCTTCTTTCACACCTTCCAGCGTAGAACGAAAAGCAGCAACAAGGGAAGTCGGCAAATCCTGGATGAAACCGACCGTATCAGTCAGGAGCACCTCAAGCCCGCTCGGCAAGGTAAGCTGGCGGGTAGTCGGGTCCAATGTCGCGAACAGCTTGTCTTCTTGGAGCGTTTCCGCCGAAGTCAGTTGGTTCAACAGCGTCGATTTGCCCGCATTTGTATAGCCGACCAATGCGATTTGAAACACATTGTTCTTTTTGCGGCGCTCCCGATGCAATTGACGGGTGCGAACCAGCTCTGACAGCTGCTGCTTCAGCTCGCTGATTCGCCGCCTGATGTGCCTGCGGTCGCTTTCCAGCTTGGTTTCCCCAGGGCCGCGCGTTCCGATACCGCCGCCAAGGCGGGAAAGCTGCTTGCCTTGACCGGCAAGGCGCGGCAGCAGGTAATTGTACTGTGCCAGCTCCACCTGGATTTTCCCTTCCCGCGAGTGCGCCCTCCCGGCAAAAATATCGAGAATCAACTGCGTCCGGTCAATCACCTTGCAGTCAAACGCGGTATCGAGGTTGCGCGTTTGGCTGGGTGAAAGCTCGTCATTGAAAATGATGACATCCACGTCCAGCTCTTCCGCACGATGAGCGATTTCCTGTATTTTTCCGCTTCCCAAATACCAGGCGTTGTCAATGCGTTCGCGATTCTGCGTGATGACATCCAGCACCTCTACATCGGCAGTCCTGGCGAGCTCATGCAGCTCCTCCATCGACAAGCGGGAGCGTTCCATATCGCGATTATCCAAAAAACAGCCAACTAAAATGGCTGTTTCCTTCGTCTTGATTCCACCTTCCAAGGAATCACGTCCTTTCTTTCCCCTATCATACCACATTTTACTCCTGCCGCTAGGAAGCGGACCAGACAAAATCCTCCGGCAACAACGTCATGACGTCATCCTTGGTCGGCTCTGCCACCGTCATCAGGCGGACAGCCTGCTTGCGGATCGCCTGCTCGATGGCATTGCGTACATACCGGGCGTTGCTAAAATTGGTTTCAAAAAGGTCGAGGCGAATGCGGTTCAAGTGCAGCCTCAATTTTTCCCTGGCGCCTGTAGAAAGCCTGTATTCTTTTCCCTCGACCATTGTCTCGGCAATTTTAATCAGTTCGTCTACGGTATAATCGGCAAATTGTAGCTGAATGGGGTACCGGGAGGGCAGACCGGGGTTCAGCTCCAAAAAGGCATCCATCTCGTCTGTGTAGCCTGCCAGTATACAGATGAAATCGTTGCTGTAATCCTCCAGTGCCTTCGTGAGACAATCAATGGCCTCTTTGCCGAAATCCTTTTCTCCGCCTCGCGCGAGCGAATACGCTTCATCGATAAAAAGGATACCGCCGATCGCTTTTTTGACGAGCTCTCTCGTCTTTTGCGCCGTGTGCCCGATAAACTCCCCGACCAGGTCGGCGCGTTCTACTTCGATCAAATGTCCTTTGCTCAATATCCCCATTTCCCGGAAGATTTTGCCGAATATACGGGCGACGGTCGTCTTTCCGGTGCCAGGGTTCCCTTTGAATACCATGTGATACACTTGTTTTTCCAGCTTCAGGCCGTGTCTTTCCCGCTCCTTGTTGATCCGAAGCAGCGCGTGAATCTCGTACATCAGCTTTTTGGCTTCCTGCAAGCCGATCAGTTTTTCCAGTTCATCGAATGCAGCGGCCACATTGCCGGGTGCAGTCGTTCGTACCTTCTCGGACAGTGTTTCCGGTAATTTGACCCGTTCCGGCTGGCGAAACACCACCTGTATCCGGTGGGGAGCCTTCTCTGCCATCGTATCAGCCGGCGGTTGATTGCCCGACGGTTTCACAAGCCATCACCTGCCTCTTGGTCATACCTTAGTATACTCACCTGCCCGGAAAACCTGCCCATTTTTTGTCTCCGATCTTGTGCTCGATGCTCCAGAAGTTGTTCTTTGCCTTAGATGCGGTCTTTACTGCGGTCTTTACTGCGGTCTTTACTGCGGTCTTCACGCCGCTGCAACCCCCAGCCTTCTCCCGGTGTAAGGCAATTACCTTCCCGGGACCCGTCGCCATCGCAAGTAACAGGAAACAGCAGCCAATCCTGCCATGCATCCCGACAAAAAGGGAACAACAGCACGAAGCGGCCGCAAGTGGGGAAACAACCCGTCAATCGCATAAAGGTATGCGCCCGCAGCAAGCAGGCCAAACCCGGCAACCCCCAGCCAGAAAGACCATTTTTCCCGGCAAGAAAGCTGTCTGCTATCCTTGGAAGCCGCCTGCGGCTTCAGCTCGGCCCGACGCAACCCATGCCTTGCTTCCCTTGCTATCACGAGCCCTATGCAGAGCAACCCGCCCATTGTACTGCCGTGCTGCAAAAACTTGTACACGGGGATGGCCATTCCAGCCAGCTCCACTTTTTCCTGCAAGAGCTGCAACCGACTTACCATGAATGCCCCGTCAGGGGTAAAAGCATCCCAGAAAATATGGGTTACGCTCCCCAGGACAGCAGAGCAGCAAAAGACGAGAAAAGAACGCAGCGTGGTAAGGCGCCTGGGCGACTCGGCACAGTGCTGCAGTCCGCGGTCAAAGGGTGCTGGCAAATGCTCGATCATCGCTCTTTTCACAATGCCGTGAAAAAGAAGGGCCAATAAAAACGTCATCGGCAAATCAAACAGAAACAGTCCTGCCAGCGTATGGCTCATCGAGCTGTATGCTTGCAAACGCAAAAAATACTCGAAATCCGGGGCCATGCTTCCAAAAACAAGCGCAGTAAAAGAAAACCAGCGAACCCGCCGCAATGGCAAGACGATTGCTGGATGGGCAAAAGTAAAAGGCATTGTCCTCTCCCGTTTACATAAGAAAAGTTATGTATACTATCCTGCTATTTTGTCAGCTATATTCTCTTCGTGCGGATTGATTGCGTTGTCATACCAGATAAAAAAGCCCGGATGGCTAAGATCCCGGCTTCGTTGTTGTGACGCTTATGCTTGTTGATTGTTGTCCTGAGACATGAGCGACACGGGACGCTGTGGAGTGAAGGTGGAAATGGCATGCTTATAGACCAGTTGCTGCTTCCCTTCACTGTCAATGACAATCGTGAAATTGTCAAACGCTCTGATGTAACCGCGCAATTGAAAACCGTTTACCAGGTAGATGGTGACCGCGATGTTTTCCTTCCGCAAGTGGTTCAGGAACGTATCTTGAATGTTGATCGTCTGTTTCATTGGTCATTACCCCCTAAAAGGACTTGTATGTTATATATTCGGCAATTGAGGAAACTTTCCTGCCATTATCTGTTTGATTGTTTGGACGATCTTCGGGTAGTCATCGGTGTTCGTAAGGTCAAACCACTCGATAGCTGACATCCGCCGGAACCAGGAAAGCTGCCTTTTGGCAAAATGCCTCGTACGCTGCTTGATATCGTTCACGGCTTTCTCCAATGTGATTTCTCCGTAGAGGTAAGGGATCAGCTCTTTGTACCCGAGTCCCTGCATAGAGGTCAATGCCGAACCGTAGCCGAGATCCAAAAGTCGCCTTACTTCCTCTACCAGACCGTCCTCAATCATCTTGTCCACTCGCTGATTGATGCGCTCATACAGCTTTTGCCGATCCATCGTCAGGCCAATCATGAAGATGTCATAAGGCGAATATGCTTCCCTGTGTTGAAAATCGGACATCCGCGTACCCGTCAGTTGATAGATCTCCAGGGCTCGGATGACTCGTTTCACATCATTGGGATGCAGTCTTTGCGCCGTCAGCGGATCCACATCAGCCAAGCGCCGATGCAGCTCTTCCACACCCTCAATCTCGGCCAGCCTTTGCAGACGGCTTCTCAATTCCAAATCTTGCTCGGCTGCAGCAAATTGAAAGCGATGGGTCACTGACTCTATGTAGAGCCCGGTTCCTCCCACGATAAAGGGCAGATGTCCGCGTCCGTTGATCTCGGTAATCAATCGGGTAGCTGACTCTTGAAAGCGGGCTACTGAATACTCTTCATCTGGATCAATAATGTCGATCAAATGATGCGGTACTTTTGCCAATTCAGCCGGAGACGCTTTTGCAGTGCCGATATCCATCCCGCGGTAAACCTGCATGGAGTCACCGGAAATGATTTCTCCCCGAAACTGCTCAGCCAGCTCCAGACTTAAAGCTGTCTTGCCCACTGCCGTCGGTCCTACGATTACGACGAGTCTCTCTTTCTCTTGCACGTTCACTCCCCTCCGCCTTTCTCTTTATAGCTGTATACGACCTGGTTTCCTCTGGTTCGATAGGGAGTGAAACCGAACTGTTGATACAGCCTTCCTGTCTTCCCTTCCTTCAGGACGACTCGCCTTTTGGCAACGCGAAGCGCCTCCGCTACGGCAGCTTGCTCCAGTGAACGGTTATTTGCCCATTCCCTGATTCCGGCTATTCCCGCGGAGCTGTTCACCGTCTCTTCGAACATGGGATCAAAGTACACCACGTCAAATGAATCGGCAGGCAAGCTTCTCAATACGTCCAAATGGTTCCCGACCCGAACTTCCACCCGCTTCATCGCTTCACGCAAAGCTTGTGATTCGGCTGGCCAGTATGCAAGCCCGTCTTCAATCAACAAAGCGATGGTCCGCTCGGATTCAACCCCGACTACACGTCCCGTTTCTCCAACGCCATGAGCAAACACGATGGCATCAGCGCCCAAGCCCATGGTGGCATCCAGAACCTTGTCTCCTGGTTGAATTTGGCAAACAGTGAGCATAGTATCATTATCGCCGCGCTCCAACCGCTTTATACGAAATGCAGCCGTGTTCGGGTGAAAAAAGAACGCTGTTTTTCCCACTGCCTCCAGTCTAGCTCCCTTGGAGGATACGATCAATACTTCCGATTCAGCAAATCTTTTTCTCAATTCAGCAAGCGAGTAGTCCTTTCGCTCTACGAGAGTCAGGTTGAAACGCGCCGCAAGCTCACGTGCGTGCCTCGTCGTTTCTGCGCTCGGTTCAAGGGAGGTGGTGACGATCATCCGTATCACCCGTTCGTAATGAAATCATGATCTGTCCAAGACGCTCCTTTTTACAATCATTCCACATTTCGCTTTTTTGGCATTCTTGTCCACTTCATTTTTATATCTTTTCCGGTTGGGGATGTCAAATCTGTTTTTGCCCCTCCCTTGGCCTGCAATAAATTTTTTACAAGAAGTTTACAATCGCTGGACCTTTGATCTTGAGGTATGGTCTCGATGCGGCGTAATACAGTGTAGAGAGCATATTTTTATGAAAGGTGGTTCGTTTGATGTATCCCCATCAATCCATGTCTCATTACCCTGTGCTGCCAACTCCCCGGAATCCGTACGTGATCAAGGTTACTGGCGAAGGTACAATCTCCGCGGCTCCGGACCAGGCGGTTGCGATTTTGGGAACAATTACAGAAAACCGAAATCTCCAGCTCGCTCAAGCCGAAAATGCAGAAGCTGTGTCGCGGGTCATTCAATCTCTGACGAACCTGGGAATACCACAAGAGCTGCTGAAAACACTCCGCTACCAAATCGAAATCCAGTACCAATACCAGGATGGCAGACAAATTTTCCAGGGCTACAAAGTGACGCATATGCTCCAAGTTATCATAGGCCAGATTGAGCAGACCGGGCTTGTTGTCGATACGGCTGTCGAGCATGGTGCAAATACCGTTTCCAGCATCCAATTCACTCTAAGAGACCCCGAGTACTTTTACAATCAAGCTCTCTCGACGGCGGTCAAGGACAGCCAGCAAAAAGCCGCAACGGTCGCAAGGACACTCGGTGTCCGATACAACCCTATTCCTCATCAGGTGCAAGAGCTTACCTCAGCTCCTGAGGCTCTTTCGTCTCGAGCCGAGACATTCCTTGCCAGAGCGGCCACCCCGATCCAGCCTGGTGAAATCAAAATTCGTGCATCCGTAAATGCGGAGTATACCTTCTCTCCATGTTAGCCATTGCTGCCAAATGTGCAGAAATCTCTTGAACAACGGAACACACATGTTCGCAAAACATGACCCCGCTAGGATTGCACCAACATCCACATCAAAGCCTCCATCGCTCTTCTAGATTTTGCCCTCTTACAAAAAATACATAGAAAAGACATGTGAAACCCGGCGCATTGATATTCGTAAATGTTAATATGGATGCAGCTAACCATACATTCGAACAGGGAGGTGTACGCCTTACTTGTGTAAGGCTACTCATTGGAACTAGTTAACTTAATATTGGTAGTGATCCTGATTGCATTAACCGGTTTTTTTGTGGCAACTGAATTTGCAATCGTGAAGATCAGAAGCACCAGGATTGACCAACTGGTGGCAGAAGGTCGGCGTGGTTCGCTCGCTGCAAAGGAAGTAACCACGCACCTCGATGAGTATTTGTCGGCATGCCAATTAGGTATCACGGTTACCTCAATGGGACTAGGCTGGTTAGGGGAGCCGACAGTCGAGAGGCTGCTTCATCCCTTATTTGTAAAGTGGGACTTGAATGACTCTATCTCCCATCTGTTGTCTTTCGGCATTGCCTTTGTCGCCATGACATACCTTCATGTTGTAGTGGGCGAGCTGGCGCCCAAAACGGTTGCCATTCAAAAAGCGGAGACCATTACCCTGCTTTTCGCCAGACCGATCATCTGGTTCTACAAATTGATGTATCCTTTCATCTGGTTGTTAAATGGATCTGCACGTGTACTGGTCGGCGTTTTCGGTATGAAACCGGCTTCTGAACACGAAATGGCCCACTCTGAGGAAGAGCTCCGGCTGCTGCTGTCAGAGAGCTATCAAAGTGGTGAAATTAATCAGAATGAATTGAAGTATGTGAACAATATTTTCGAATTTGACGAAAGAATCGCAAAAGAAATTATGGTTCCCCGTACAGAAATCGTCAGCTTGTCCATCCATGATTCTTTTGAGGAAATGGTTGAAACCATCAGGAAAGAGAACTACACCCGCTACCCCATCGTAAACGGGGATAAAGACGATATTCTCGGGATGATCAATATAAAAGAAATTTTGACGGCCAGGCTTGTGAACGAATCCTCTGATATGAGACTTGAGTCGTTCATCCATCCGGTCATCCGGGTCATTGAAACCATTGCAATCCGCGATTTGCTGGTAAAAATGCAAAAAGAGCGCATTCACATGGCGATCCTCTTGGATGAATACGGCGGCACATCCGGATTGGTTACTGTTGAAGACATTTTGGAAGAAATAGTCGGGGAAATCAGAGACGAATTCGACGCTGACGAGATACCCGATATCCGCAAACTGAAAGACAATCACTATATTTTAAGCGCGAAGCTTATCATCAGCGAAGTAAACGACCTGCTCGGCACCAACCTTTCAGACGATATCATCGATACACTCGGCGGTTGGTTCCTCTCCAAGCATTTCACTGCGAAGACCGGCGACAAGCTCGTGGAGGACGGCTATTGCTTCAAGGTAGTGGATATGTCTGGCCATACGCTGAAGTACATTGAAGTAACCAAAGCAGAGTCCTGACTTGCGATTCGCAACATTCGCACCATATCTTCCGTTACATGAAAAGGGTCAAGGGCTTGTGCAGACAGCCCTTGACCCTTTTTTCACTTAGAAACTTACATAACGCGCTTGAACATTTTCTCCAAATCATAACTGGAGAAATGAATGATGATCGGGCGGCCATGCGGACAGGTGAATGGACTGGAGCTTTCCCGAAGTTGGCTTAGCAGGCTTTCCATCTCCGCGTGTGTCAGGAAACGATTCGCTTTGATCGACGCTTTGCAGGACATGAGTATCGCTGCCTTCTCCCTCATCGAGCGAATATCAGCCTGTGCTGCCTCGCTGGCCTCCATGACAAATTGGATCAGCTCTTCGATTACCTCCAGCTCGCTTCCTTCCGGGAACCAGTGAGGATGTGCACGTACGATAAACGTCTTTGTGCCGAAGGACTCAATCTCAAGCCCAAAGGAGCGCAGCAGCGGGAGCCGTTTGTCCAGCTTCAACGCTTCCTGGGCAGTCAATTCAACCGTATGCGGAAACAGCAGCATCTGACTTGCGACACTTTCCTCCGCCAGCTTCTGCATGAAATGCTCATAGAAGATACGTTCCTGGGCAGCGTGCTGGTCAATCAAATACATGCCATTCTCATTCTGAGCCACAATGTACGTACCGTGCACTTGGCCGACGGGATACATTTGCGGCACTGTCTCCGTTTTCTCCGCAACAGCTACATCTTCCCCGTATGGATCCAAGCTGCTCTCCGCTCCACGTTCTTCGGGACCTTTTTCATATCCATCCCGGGGAAGATGAACTTCCAGGTCGGTCCTTTCAAAATCATCCCCACTTGCTGTGGTCGCCGTGGACACCCCCGGAGAAACGGCCGCTAGTGCTGTATTAGCAGCCATACCGCCGTTTTGCCACGCTGTGTATTCCTCTCTGCCCTCTTTTACAGCGTTGTGCTTCTGCTTTCCGGCATCAACAGCCTGCTCTGTATTTGAACGGGCCAAATCATGCGCCCGAACGAGGCTCACCGCTTCAGCGGCCGGCATCTCTTCGTTCGCTCCCTGTATTTCCGGATGGAAGCTGCCGGGACTGGAAAGCGGCTGCTGTATTTCTGCCTGAAATGGCTTTGTAGTGTCTGCATTCGATTGACCGGCAGGCTTTGACCACGTCAGATCAAACTGCGGCTGTACCACCTGCTCGATAACCCTTGCCTTGCGCTCTGCTGTCAACGGACGCACAATGTCCAGTCCCTGGCGCAGCGTAGACCTCACGCATTGCTCGATCGCCGTGCACAGCTCGTCTTCCTTGCTAAAACGAACCTCCAGCTTTGCTGGATGGACATTGACATCCAGCAAAGTCGGGTCCATTTCGATCTGGAGCGTGACGATCGGGTAGCGGCCGATCGGTAGCAATGTATGATAGCCGCGCATGATTGCGTTGTTCAACCCGAAATGGCGTACGTATCGACCATTTACAAGGGTAGACAGATACGACCGGTTTGCCCGGGTTACTTCCGTTTTGGAAATGAATCCGGTCCACCGAAAATCGAGCGTCTCTCCGCTGATCGGCAGCAGCAGCTTGGCTACCTGAACACCGTAAATGGCAGCCATTACGTGCAGCAGCTTGCCATCCCCGGATGTATGCAGCAAATTCTTTCCGTTATGAGTCAACGTAAATGCCACTGAAGGGTATGTCAGGGCTAAACGGTTGACGTAATCGGAAATATGGCCAATCTCCGTAGAAATCGATTTCATATACTTGAGGCGGGCTGGCGTGTTGTAAAACAAGTCGCGGACAACGATCTCGGTCCCTTTGACAGCTGCGATTTCGCTAATGCTTGCAATCGCTCCACCCTCCATCATCAACCGAGTCCCTACCTGCCCGCTCGATTGGGTGCTCGTCAGTTCCACCCGGGAAACCGCCGCGATACTGGGCAAGGCCTCTCCGCGAAAGCCAAGCGTCCGTATTCGGAACAAATCTCGGGGACTGCGTATTTTGCTCGTCGCATGGCGTTCAAAGGCGAGACGGCAATCCTCCCGATCCATGCCTTGACCGTTGTCGACTACACGGATCAGGGAAAGGCCGCCTTCTTCCACATGGATTTCCACTGTGCTTGCCCCTGCATCAACTGCATTTTCCACCAGTTCTTTCACAACGGAAGCGGGCCGTTCTACCACTTCGCCTGCGGCGATCATATTGGCCAGGTTGTCATCCAGCACATGTATGTTCCCCATCGGTTTCCTCCTCGAACTGGTTTACTTGCTTTTTTTCATTTGCTGTTTCCAATGGAAAAGCTTCAGCATGGCGTCCATCGGCGTCGTCTGATTGAGGTCCAGCTCGCGGAGCTCAGACAGCACCTGTTCCTCTTCTGGCGACAACAGGGATTTCGGTTCTTCGCGTACAGCAGCCACTGGAGCAGACCAGAGCGTTTCCAGGGACATTTGCACATCACCTGCCGTCGTGCCCGCCGACTCCAATCCCGCCAAAATTTCTCGTGCACGTTCAATGACCTGCTGGGGCATCTCGGCCAGCTCTGCGACGTGGATTCCGTAGCTTTTGTCTGCGCGGCCAGGCTCAATTTTGTGTAAAAAGAGCAGCTTTCCGGCCCGTTCTTCACATCTTGCGTTCACATTGACGACTCCGGTCAACGATTCCTCCAGACCTGTCAGCTCATGGTAATGGGTAGAGAACAACGTTTTGGCACCGATCTTTTGTCTGATGTATTCAATTACCGCCTGTGCCAGAGCCATTCCGTCATAGGTAGAGGTGCCTCGTCCAATCTCATCGAGCAGGATCAAGCTTTGGGCCGTTGCTTTTTGCAGAGCGTGCCTGGTTTCCAGCATTTCCACCATAAACGTGGAATGCCCGGAGGCCAGATCGTCGGCAGCGCCAATTCGCGTGAAAATCTGATCGACCAAAGACAACCGGGCTGCTTTTGCCGGCACGAAGCAGCCGATTTGCGCCATGACGACCAAGAGCGCAATTTGCCGCATGTACGTGCTTTTCCCGGCCATATTCGGACCGGTAATGAGGAGAATCTGCCGATCTGTCTGGTTCATATGAACGTCGTTGGCGACGTATTTTTCCCGTTCGAGGACGGCTTCTACCACAGGATGTCTGCCATCTGTAATGACACATTCACCCGTTGTGACCAGCTCCGGACGTACATACCCGCGTTCGTCGCTTACTGTAGCGAATGCCTGCAGCACGTCGATCGCTGCCACCCGCTCCGCAAGGCTCTGCAAGCGCGGGATATGAGCCGCTACCTCATTGCGAATCTGGACGAACAATTGATACTCCAGCTCGATCAGCTTTTCTTCCGCCTCCAGGATCAGCGCTTCCTTTTCCTTTAATTCGGGCGTGATGAAGCGTTCCGCATTCGCCAATGTTTGCTTTCGTTCATACCGGCCAGCTGGCACGTTAGCCAGATTCGCCCGTGAAACCTCGATGTAATAGCCAAAGACCTTGTTGTATCCCACTTTTAACGAGCGAATCCCGGTCGCTTCCCGCTCTGTCTGCTCCAGTTGGGCTATCCACGTCTTGCCCTCGCGACTCGCTGTATGAAGCTTGTCCAGATACTCATCATAACCGGTCCGGATCAAACCGCCTTCCCGTACCGAAATAGGCGGATCGTCTACGAGAGCAGCCTGCAAGTACGTGACGATGTCTGCGCACTCATCCATTCCCGCAGCCAATTCCTTCAAAACCGGTGCATCTGTCTCCAGCAGCAGCCGCTTCAACATCGGTATCGTTTCCAGCGAATGACGAAGCTGTACCAGATCGCGAGCGTTCGCATTGCCGTAAGATATCCTTCCTGCCAGACGCTCCAAATCGTACACTTGATCCAGACAGTTCCTCAAGTCTGAACGAAGCAGCATGTCCCCTTTCAAATACGAAACGGCATCCAGGCGGGCCTCAAGTTCACTTTTGTTTACCAGCGGACGTTCAATCCAGCGGCGAAGCAGCCTGCCTCCCATCGCTGTTTCGGTGCGATCCAGAAGCCAGAGCAGCGAGCCTTTCTTCGATTTGTCCCGTATCGTTTCGGTCAGCTCCAGATTTCTGCGGGAAAAGCCGTCCATCTGCAGGTACTGCTTGGCATCATAGCGCTTGATCAACAACATGTGTGACAGGCTTCGCTTTTGTGTGACGCCGATATAGTGAAGCAGGGTGTTGACTGCCTTGCGCATGGCGAGATCAAGCTCACGTGCGTCGTTGCCGTATTGGCGGTCGACGGCAAGCCCGTCCAGCTCAGTGTCCTCTATGTATGTGACAGGTACATCTGACTTGAGCTCTCCAGCCCACCCGGATAACACCAATTCCTTGGGGTGGTACTGCATCGCTTCATCCAGCGCTGCCTCTCGTCTGCCAATCAGCGAGGTTACGTACATCTCGCCGGTACTCATGTCACAAGCGGCGACACCCATGCTGCCCTCCGCTTGCGCAATCGCAACCATGTAATTGTTTTCCTTGTCGGAGAGCCATTTGCCCTCCATCATCGTCCCGGGAGTAATAACCCTCGTGACCTCCCGACGGACGACTCCTTTCGCTTCCTTTGGATCTTCTACTTGTTCACAGACGGCTACCTTGTAGCCTTTTTTCAGCAATTCGGCAATATAAGCATCAGCAGAGTGATGAGGAACGCCGCACATCGGGATTTTTTCTTCGCCGCCGCCCTCGCGCCCTGTCAAGGTAATTTCCAGCTCACGCGATGCCACGACTGCGTCTTCAAAAAACAGTTCATAAAAATCGCCCAAGCGAAAAAATAAGAAAGTATCCGGATAGTCACGCTTGATCGCCAGATACTGCTGAATCATCGGTGTATATTGTGCCATTGTAACCTATCTCCTAGCTTCATTCTCGTTCGTCCATTATAACACGGGGAAAGCCGTATGTTGAACCTTTCCCCGTGCATGGCTGCAAGAGATCGCGCTCATCCTGGCGATTATGCTTTGCCGACGTAATGGCACCATACCTTCCTCAGATCGCTGTTTGCCGGCCAAGTATGACCTGCCAGCAAAAAAGAAAAGTAATCGTCCAGACAGCTCCGCGAACGCTCGTATCCAGGCAGCGCAGATATCTCCTTCCAAATGCTGTTTACGTAAGGGACCAATTGTTCCTTTTCCCCCTTGTAATAGGCACGGATCAAGGCAGGGGCGATACAGCCTCGTGATAATATATCCGCCGAAGACGCAACCAGTCGCGCCAGATGAAGAACGCCTCTCGCCACGACGGGATGCACGAGCCAACTGGGCAAGGTGCGATACTCGAAGCCTTTTACGATTCCGTATTCCTTTTCGCGAACATCACCGAGAAATCCATAGCGTGGACGCCGTTTTTGACAGCCTTCATCTTCGATCAGGACAAGCGGAAGCGCGAGGTATGCATCCAGGCGGCGCAGCAGGGAAAAATGGGGTCTGATCCCGCTGAAGTGTATATGGCCGCCTGTCGGGTAGCCGTCGAATGGCATCCCCCCGCTGATCCATTCCACTTCCTTGTCGACGATTTTCTTGGCTGCAGCTCCGAGCGCTTTGACAATGCGCGAGAACAACGCGTCCGGCTCTGCCGAGGGCGCGGGGCGGAGCTCGACCAGCGGATGCTGATGCAGTGCAAGGTCTTCGCGATAACGGGTTGAGTCGCACCCTACTACACCACTGATCCCCATGAAATCAGAGGCAAGCGCCATTTTTCCGTCGGGATGACGAAGCGCAAACTCCGGATCGGCCCCAAGCTGGATTTGAGGACTTTCCCAGCTACCCTGTTCCTTCAACCACCACGCTTCAGCCTCGGCGAGAAATCCCGGCTTATGCTCCGCGTCCCATTCGGCGGAGATACTGCGTACTTTCACACGAAATGGAGAGGCCGCCTGCAGGATGATCTGACCTAGGTGCAAACCGACCGCATACAAGCTGCGGATCGCGAGGCGGATAACCGCCCTTGCCTCATAATCGTCGACAGCCGGATCTATTCGCTGGAAATCGCTATGAGCGATGGAGTACTTGGTCCACTGCTGCTGCACATAGGATTTTTCGACCATCAGCACGTGATTTTCAAAAAGATGAACGCGGTAGATTCTGGTTCCGGGTTCAGGGGCCGCTTTCGTCGTCACCGGTATGCCGCTGGTTCGCAGCAAATAAAGAATTCGATCCGGTTTTTGCATAAATTTGATTGTACTCTCTTCATTTCCGGGCAAGGCTGTCTGGCATCCAGGATCTCCCCATCGAGCTGGAGAGCAATCCACTTCACTTTTTGCAAACAAGGGCCTCACCTCCACTCTGATGTGATAGCCTATGTCGCAATCCGGCAAAAAGTGAAGCCGCCGCGCTCTGCTTTTGCAGACGGGCTTCATTTGGCAAAAAGAAAAAGAGGAGACAGTTTCTCTCCTCTTAATCCAATTCGTCCAGCAGGGTGGCCGAATCAAAGTCATCAAACTCGTCGCTGTTGTCTTCGTAATCACCAATCAAATGGTAATCCTTGTCGTCGCAGCTATGGCAAACGACTACGCATACCTTGGTTTCCCCGATTATTTCGACGGCATATTCACTTTCGACTCTTACAGTGACGGTGCCACCGCCGCTCAGTTCGGCTTTGACGCACTTCGGCTGTTCAACGGCGCGGGCCAGGATTTCCAGGTCTCCGCGGCTGTTTCTGTCGAAGAACGTAAGCGGAACGAGTACGGAGAAATTGACTGTCTCCCGCTTTACTTCGGTTTGCGTGTTATCTGCAAACGAGTACCAAAGGTTGACGTCATACGTACCAGATACCTCAACCGCGTCCCCTACCTTCTCTGCCTGGAAGTTCGTGTTTATCACCCAGCATCCGAGGATCGTCGAAGGAGTATGCGACGGTATGATGGTGTGGGTCGTTTGTGTGAATTTATGACCTTTACCGCAGACGGCTTTTGCGATGAGTTCCCGGCACTGCAGGTCTTTGTCTGTACCCGACATTTCGTTACCTCCTCCATACAACGTTTCTGTACATTTGTATGCAGGGCATCCGACTAGGGTGCAAACACCTACTGCCATTTTGGCAGAGCTTGTCGCCGGTTCATCCTCCCGTATCTTTCCGTTGCCGGAGTATCAGGAGCAGCAGCCGCCTTTATGCTTTTTCTCTGGTCCGCCGCCAGTCTCGCCTGTCAACGGGTTCCCGCCGGTATCCAGTACGATGCGCTCTGAAACGGTGTTGGTGATAACCGTGGTGACCATTTGCAGAAGATCGTTTACATCGACTTGCGATTGCTTAAATTCCGTAACAATCGGAATGCTGTCCAGCTCATCGTGAAGCTGATTGTATTCTGCTTCCACTTTGCTGACCAGCTCCGGCTTGTTCATCGATTCAAACATGACCATCTGTTTTTGTTTCTTCTTTAAATCGTCGATCAAATCTTGCACGCGCTCATTGTGCTTGATCTGCAGTTCTGCCCGCTTGTAAAAATCTACTTCTTTGGTCTGTGCAATCATAGCTGCCAGCTCTCTTGCTTTATCCAAAATCTCTTTTTGCGTGTACAGGCCTGTTTGTTCCATCATTCATTACACCTCGATTTTTGTCACGATTTCGCCGTGCAAGGTCCATGTTTTTACGTCATTGATCTTTACATGCGTGTATTGTCCGATCAGCGATTTATCACCCGCAAAGTGAACCAGCTTGTTTGTCCGGGTACGCCCAGCGAGCACGTTCGGGTTGTTTTTCGATTCGCCTTCAACCAATACCTCGACGACTTGATCCTGCAATGGTTTATTTTTTTCCAAACTGATTTTTGCCATCAGCTCATTCAAGCGATACAGCCGCTCTTTTTTCACTTCCATGGGAACATTGTCTTCCATGACAGCTGCAGGGGTACCTTCGCGCGGCGAATACACAAATGTATACCCGGAGTCGTAGCCTACCTCTTCAACAAGCGAAAGCGTCTCTTCAAACTGCTCGTCGGTCTCTCCCGGGAATCCGACGATAATATCGGTTGTCAGCACTACATCCGGAATCACCGCTTTAATTTTACGCACCAGCTCCAGATAGTGTTCGCGCGTATATTTGCGGGCCATCCGTTTGAGTACCTCAGTCGAACCGGATTGGACAGGCAGGTGAATGTGTTCAACGAGATTGCCCCGTTTACCCAGCACCTCGATCAGATGATCGTCAAAATCACGCGGATGGCTCGTCGTAAAGCGGATACGCGGAATGTCGATCTTGCGGATTTCGTCAAGCAGGTCGCCAAATCCGTATTCGATATCCTCAAAATCTTTTCCGTAGGCGTTGACGTTCTGGCCGAGCAGAGTGATTTCTTTAAAGCCTTGGCGGGCCAGTTCGCGCACCTCTGCGATCACGTCCTCGGGACGGCGGCTGCGTTCTTTGCCGCGCGTGTACGGAACGATACAGTACGTACAGAACTTGTCACAACCGTACATAATATTGACCCAGGCCTTGATATTGCCTACGCGGTTCTTCGGCATGTTCTCGATAATGTCGCCCTCTTTAGACCACACTTCGACGACCATTTCCTTGCTGAATATGGCATCCCGAAGCAGGAAAGGAAGCCGGTGAATATTGTGCGTCCCAAAGATCAGGTCTACCTGCTGGTAGCTCTTCAGGATCTTGTTGACAACCTTCTCTTCCTGGGACATGCAACCGCAGACACCGAGTATCAAGTTGGGATTGTTGTTTTTCAGACGCTTCATATGTCCCAGCTCGCCAAAAACCTTATCCTCGGCATTTTCGCGAATCGCACAGGTATTGAAGAGAACTACATCAGCCTCTTCGAAATCCTCTGCAAACGTATACCCCATCTGTTCGAGAATACCTGCAATGGTTTCTGAATCATGCTCGTTCATCTGACAGCCATATGTCCGTACATGATAGCGCTTGCCCTTCCCGATCTCTCTCATCTCTTCCGGGATATCAAAGTTGTAGTGTACCTGAATTTCTTCTTTGCCCCGTTTTTTTGCTTCCTTTAAAGAGGGCGGTTGAAAATATTTGGCGAAATCCTCTACCGTTTTGGATGACTTCCCGGATTTTAAGTCCGGAGTCGCTTCCTTGTTTACTGACATCAGTCTATCACCTCATCTGCAAGATGTGTTTGTAGGTAGTTACAACTCATGATTATAGCACATCAATGCCTTTTTCCTGAAATGAAATACGAATATCCTATGAAGATTCCAGAGAGCTTTATCCGCTCCTTCGCTCATCCAACCGAACGGTATGGCATGTCCGCGAAAAGCGGATTCATGAATGAGGAAACGGTCCCATATAATTTCCCAAGAGCACATCTGCTGTGGTCCGTGCCTCCCCTGTTTCCTTGTACTTGTCTCATACATACCGGCTCCCCTTTCAGAGCCCCTGCGTCATAGCCTTTTCCTGCTTTCTTCATAGAACAGCGTTTCTGCGTGAGACTAATTACACAATTTTGCCAAACGGGCTTGGTTTTCTGCAACTTATCCTTGTCCCCTGGCGTCATAGAAGCAGGCCGAACGAAATCAAAAGAGATCAGGAGGTTTCTATGAAAAGAGTTCTTACGTTTTTAATGGCGGTGATGCTCTTTGTCACTGTCGTGCCGTTCGTCAGCGCGTCGACGACCTTCTCCGATGTCCCTCGGAGTCACTGGGCGTACAAAGAAATCCAGGCAATGGCGTCCAAAGGGATTATCAAAGGCTACGAGGATGGAAAATTCCGTCCCAACAACAAGGTAACCCGTGCCGAATTTGCCAAAATCATGATTGCAGCAGCTGGCGTCGATATTCACAAGCAAAAGGTGAGCCAGACCTTCCAGGACGTTCCGCGCAATCACTGGGCGTTCTACTATGTAGAATACGCCAAGCCGTACCTGACCGGGTATAAATCCGGGAACAAATACACCTACAAGCCTGATCAGTATGCTGTACGGGAAGATATTGCCGTCGCGCTCGTCCGCCTGTTGGGCTACGATCGCACACACAAAGCCGACCTTAGCGTACTGAAGCGCTTCAACGATGACGACCGCATTTCGGCTGCGCTTCGCCCTTACGTTGCGATCTCGATCCAGACCGACCTGATGAAAGGAAGCAACAACTACTTCCGTCCGCAAGATGCGATTACTCGTGCGGAAGCGGCTTCTCTCCTGTATCGGGCTCTGTTGGATCGCGAAGATGATGAAACAAAAGTGGTCTTCCCATCCCCTGACAAGCCAACTCCGGAGCTTCCGACCAGCGTCAGCGACAATTTCTCTTCGGAGGAATTGAAAAACTGGGATACAGACAATGCAGTAGGCACATGGGGTGTCATTAACAAGCAAGCAACGGCCACGACTACTGACCGCAAGCTGGAGCATTTCTTCCTGCCTTTGATCTGGAACGAAAAGGCCAATACGGATCACTTTGAAATGTCTGTGGATGTCAATGCGAACGGGACAAACGGTTTGGGCGGCCTTTACTTTAACGCAAAGGACGGCAAAGCGCATGTCGTTTTCCTGAACAAAGATCGTGTGACCCTTGCGACCGTGGATGACGTCAATGACGACGATTTCGATACCATTGCATCCGGTTCTTACAAGCTGAAAGGGACGAACAAATTGAAAATCGTGGTAAAAGACGATGCCGTTTCGATTTACATGAACAACCAGTACTTGTTTGGCCAGGAAAAATTGAAGCTTTCCAATACTCAGCTTGGCCTTTATTTGCAAAAAGATGCGACAAAGGATGCTCCGCGCAAGCTGACCTCTCTTGATAACTTCACGTTTAAAGTGCTTGACTGAGTTTCGATATCACCGTTTCCGTCGGTTGTGCGGTCCGCTTGTGGCCGCCAGCCGGAAACGGTTTTTTTATTCGCGGCAAAAATTGCGTGTAGAAGATCACTAGAAATGAATGGCGTTCAGAGTTATAATGGTAGCGATTCTTGACCGGGAAGGGGTTTCCTATGTCATTTCTTGTAAACCAGCCGTTTTTGTGGATGGATTCGGGCATCTACCGGGAAAGCCCGCTTGAGCCTCTCTCCCGTGACGAAGCGTTGGCGGCTCAGATGAAGAGAGATGGAGCAGCCCCCATTTTACATTTGTGGGTGTATGACAAAGCCCTGTACCTGGGGCGGCGCGATGCCAAGCTCCCCCGGTTGGAGGACGCTTTACGCCATTTTGGACAGCAAGGCTTTGGCTGTGTGCTGCGGTCTTCCGGCGGCGCCTGTGTCCCGCTCGATGCTGGTGTGCTAAACTTGGCCTGTTTGCTGCCCGATACCACCATCTCTATCGATGCATTTTTCCGCTTCGTTACCGGCTTGCTCGCAGTCGGACTGCGTGACTACGGTGTCATCGAGTTCGGGGAGGTGACAGGCTCTTACTGTGCCGGAGAGTATGATTTTTCGATTCACGGAAAAAAAATCGGCGGCATGGCTCAGCGCCGCACTCGTTTTGGTTCCATCCTGCAGTTGTGCATCAATGTGGAAGACCAGCCCCGCGGAGAGTGGATGGAACATTTTTACGATTTGGCCGGCCTGGCTGAAATGGAGAAAAACAAGCCGATCCCCTTTATTGACGGAAAAACAGTAGGCAGTATCGATGCCCTCACCGGCAAAAGCGTCTCTGTAGCCGACGTCAAAGAACGGCTGCTTGCTGCCATTCAATCAGAATGGCCCGTACAGCCTGCAGCGTTTGCCGTTGATGCGCAAACACTTTCCGAGTCTCGTGTCCATTTGGCAGAAAGGCTTGACTTATTTGCATTTACTGCGGAAGAGTTGCGTAAACCAGACTGGAAATTAACAGCCGAACCGTAAAAACGTATTTCCTGGCAACCAGAAAAAAGCACGTGGATAAAACGTGCTGTTAAAAGCTTTAGGAGGAGATATGAATAGCAATCGAAAGGGGACTTTTCAGGATCTGAATGCCCTTTTTGTTTTTGGGGCTGCTACCGTATTGGTCATTCATATTCTGGGTTTCTTTATTCAGACACAGAGCGAGTATCCCTGGAATATGGACATCGAGGCTGTCTTGCTCATATTGCTGCGGTTTGGACGCTCGCTGTTTATCTTTGCAACGGGGATGCTGCTTTTTTACTGGTATCAGAAACGCCAGGTCGACTGGGGGGCATTCTGGCGAAAGCGCTGGAGAGTCATCGTTCTTCCCTATATCATTTGGACGGCGATTTATACAGTTTTCAAGCTGCAAACCGTTAACGTGGCCCAATTGGCTCCACAATTTTTTCACAGCCTGCTAACCGGCAGTTCTTTTTATCATTTATATTATATTCCGTTATATCTGCAGCTGAATTTGCTCTTTTTTGTTTGCAAGGAGTGGTTTGAGCGGTATTTGCGCTTTTGGATGGTCGCTCTGCTGTTTTTCTTGCAAAATGCGCTGTACGTCGCATTCCACTATTTATTTGCCGATCCTCAGTGGGCAATCGATTGGTCTGCGGGCCCGCTGCTCTCTCTGATCGAGCACGGATACGTAAGCGGTCAAAATTACGTCTATATGTACTTCTTTACTTTCGCACTGGGGGCATATGCCGGACTTCATGTGGATAAATGGCGGCTCTGGACAGATCGCATCAAGCTGCCAGCATGGATCTTGACAATCAGTCTGGGCGTTTGGATCGCGTACCGCTATTTGAACAACCACATCAGTTATGAACAGAGCCTGAATATTTTTGATCCGATTTACTTGATCTATACGACGAGCTTCCTGGTCAGTTTTTATCCGCTCTCCCGGTATCTTGGCAAACTACCGGCGCTCAGCGAATGGCTGTCCAAATGGGCGAGGTATAATATGGCCATCTACCTTGTGCATCCGCTGATCCTATTCCTGCTGGAGAGCTACGTCATCTTCCGGCTGAATTGGTCAACTCCGGTCTTAATGGCGGCAATGTTTGTAATTACCCCGCCATTGTGTATTTTCCTGTATGAGCACACCCTGATTTCCTTCTGGAACCAAAGGCCAAAACGCAAGAGCCGTAGACGGGTACAAATAAACACACATGGCGCCTAAACAACTTAGGCGCCTTTCACTTTTCAAAGCGATGGGTCCGTTCATTGTAACGCAGAAGCTGGTAGGAGCTCTTCTCCATCAAAGCGACTCCCGTCTGGTCCAAAGTGCGTTCCAAACTGAAATAAACCATGGTTTTTCCCTCTGGGTCCAGCTTTACGGTGGCATCGAGCACATCCATCGTCTCTTGTTGATTGCGGCGGTGGGCGATACCGCTCCAGGCCTCATGATAACCTTCGGGCGTCTTATGAATCACGTATAAGGCACGCTCATCTCCTTGCACAGCGGAGATATCTGTCGTCAGAACCAAGTAATCCTCCCCGACAACCTGATAGCTGTATACGCTCTCCTGCTTGCTGAATACAGCTTCATAGTCACCATTTCGGCGTTCGTACAGGATTGTCGCCCCTAGTCCCTCTGGCAGTTTTACAGCCGCGAGCAGATCAGGAGCATCCGGCGTATCCTCAGTCGCCGAAGAGGGCTTTATAGATGCGTCTATTTTTCTTATCCCTATAGGGACAACTGTAATTTGGGCAGGAACAACCAGATTGCGCACGCTTTCATCCAGCTCTTTGCGCAAATCCTCCACGAGCCAGTCGGGGACTTCAGACATTTGGGCGCGATCAAATCCTGAGCCGTGCAAAGATAACTGTCTGCCCACAAAAAAACCGGCTCCTGCAGATAAGATCATGAACAGGGCAACAGCCCCCCAAATTGTTTTTCGCATGGCAACACAGCTCCTAGCAAAAGGGGATCCATCAGTAAGACGATTGAACCGGTAAAAAAGTTACGCCTGTTTTCCTACAAAATCCTAGTGTAAATAGCCCTGCGATCCTGCATACTACAGGGTAAGGGACGTTTGTTCCACACCTCGATATTTGCCCGGCTGTTTTGCCGGGCATCTTTGTTTTGTTTGCACGCAGCCCTACCCTTCCCTCTCTCCATACGGTATCATAGAGGTGAACCACATAAGGCGAATCAGGTTCGCCAATGTAGAGAAAGGTGGTGGACGTTGTTTGAATCCGGACTGGCAACTGCTCCATACAAAAATAAAAGATCTCGTAATTGCGTCGACAAAAGTAGCTCACGTACAACTGGGGAATTCTTTGGAACATGCCCTGCTCGTACTCATCAAGTCTGGCTATTCGGCAATTCCCGTATTGGATCACTCCTATCGCCTGCACGGTCAGGTCAGCACAACGAATATTTTAAACAAAATCTTGGGCTTGGAACGATTTGAATATGAAAAAATGGATGATTATACAGTCGATGAGGTGATGACGACCAAAATTGCCCGGATGAAGAATTCGGAGGAGTTTTTGAAAGCGTTGGAAATGTCGATCAACCATCCATTTATATGTATTGAGGACGAAGAAGGGGTTTTCCAGGGCATCCTGACGCGAAAATCCATCCTGGCAGTGGCATATCGCCATTTCCGCCAACTTCCTTACCCGGCGGCAGAAAATCAGGCCACTCCATCTGATGCTACATAGTGTCCCTCATTTTTGCTAAAAGAAAAAAGCAGGCCTGGCCTTTCGGCAAACAGGTCTGCTTTTTTTACTGGCTGCTTTTTCTGATAGACGGAACCATCCCTCTCATCAGGGAGCTGGCGTATTCAAGGGGATGGCGATAGGTCTGCTTAAACATTGCCATTTCCCCCGCGCTATAAAAGGAGTAGCGCTGATCTCGAATATTGATCTCGATGAGATAGGGGTTCCCTTTCCCATCAATCCCCATGTCCATTCCCAAATCGGCAAGCGAAGGGTAGTAGCTTTCATACTGCCTGGCCAACTGTATCGCTGCAAGCCCGATCCTTTCGATGATTTCCTTCTGCTGCTCAGGAGAAAAACTCTCTCTCAAAACGGTCTCCAGAGGGAAAGCTCGACCTCCGCGGGCCAAATTGCTCAGCTTGTTCTTTTGATTGGCCACTTTCGCAACCATTCCGCTTACAGACCACTTCTGCTCCCGGTTTTTTTGCACGGAGACCCGTATGTCAAATGTTTTGCCTTCATACCGGGCCAGAGGGATACCTTGCTGGATCAAGTACCGTTTGTTTCCGATCCACCTGGCAAGCTCCACAATCAGACCTTGCCGAGATAATACTTTTCGATACTGTGAAGAGATGAAATGGTAATGGTCCCCCTCTCGCTCGATGCGAACCACACCGATTCCTACCGAACCAATCGATGGTTTCACGTAGACGATTCGATAGCGGTCGAGGAAATGACGCAGGTTGTCTCTTGAATAAGGGACCGTATGGGGCAAATAGCTACGCACTTGCGGGTTTTTCCAAAGCATCTGATGGACTTTCCGCTTGTCTCTGACGACCAAACCGTTAAAAACGAGCTGTGTCTTGCTCAGGCTTCTGATTACTTGACGGGCTTTCAGGTCTCCTGTCAACACGCGGTTATGGATAACCCGCGGCACAGGAACCACTCTCGGAACCAAGCGGCTCCCATTCCAAAAATAGCCTTTCACCTTTCCGTTCGACAAGACATGGCGAGGATGAAAAAAGACTGGCTCAAGACCTAATTCTCTCCCGATTTCCACATAATAAGGCAGTCGTTCATACGATTTTTTGCCGTTGATGCCGTGTTGGATGATGTTCCAATCCAGCATGATTCCGACTTTATTCACGGAGTTTTGCCCCCTTGATGCATTCCTCATCATAGGGTATGTATATGACCCGGGAAGGGCGTGCCTATTTTCCCGAACATGTTTGTTTGCTCCTTCGACACCCTTTTGCATTCTTTTTTAAGGTTGTCGGAACATGCGCTTGCCCGGGAAAGAAAAAATCTCTGCCGCCAGTCCAAAGCTGCGAAATACAAAAATCAGGCCTCCGTAAATGGCAAAACGCTCCTCACATTTCTCTTCGTTCTATCGCCAGCAAAAAAGGGGCCTGGTTCTGCTGATTGAGATACTGGTATTGGAGCACCAAAAATTCCAATTGGCTGAGTTGCGAGCAATATAACTGCACCGCTTCCTTTTCAGCGGAGCCAGCCGGATGCCCCCAATAAACCATGACGGTCATAATTCCGCCGGGCTTCAAAAGGGACAGACCCGCTTCGATCGCCCGGATCGTAGTCGCTGCCTGGGTCGTGATCTCTTTGTTTCCCCCTGGCAAATACCCCAGGTTGAACATAATCGCCCCGACCGGCCCCGTCAGCTGCGTCATCTCCTCGTGGCTCGCCAATTTCATCTCGACCCGTTCGAGGACTCCCTCTCGCTCGAGGCGTTCTTTTGTTTTCTCCATGGCTTGGGGTTGGATATCATAAGCGATTACCTTGCCGGTTTCACCCACATGACGAGCAAGGAACAGGGTGTCGTTCCCGTTTCCCATCGTTGCGTCGATCACCGTTTCCCCGGCAACAACTCTCTCCCGTATTAATGTTCGTGCTACTTCCAAGACATTGGGAAACATCTTGCTTCTCTCCTCTCTTTCTATAGCGATAGATCTATCTGCAAACCGATTTTTGCTACATAACAAGTGCCGCTCTGGTACGCTTTCGCTTCTTGCCGCACTTCCTCTTCTGTGTACTCGTGAAACAGATGAGTGATGAGAAGGGAGCCGCAGCGCAGTCGCTCCGCCCATTCCGCCGCCTGCCCAACGCTCAGATGTCCATTTGGGCGTGCAGGCTTGTTTCGCTCCAGATAAGTACCCTCGCAAATAAACAAATCGGCCTGGCTAGCGAACGGTGTCCAATCCGTTCCCGGACCGCTGTCTGCTCCATATACAATCGTTTTTCCCGACGATTCCAATCGGATTGCATGGCAAGGGTCGCCATCTCCATGATCGGTGCGGAGGAATGAGACGCGGATATCCCCGATCGTCAAAGTTGTCGTTTCATCTACCGGGTAAAAACGAGTCGCATCGCGGTACACCAGTTCCGCCGTTTTTTCAGCAGGTTTGCCCGGAGCGTAAATCGGCAGCGGAGACTCTTGGTCCCGCTGGCCAAATAATTGATGGACCATGAGGCCGTACTGCAATACGCCGACATCGGCTACGTGATCATGGTGATAATGGGAAAGGATGAGCGCATCCAGATCGTAAACCGGCAGATGACGGGTAAGCTGAGCTAATACACCACTCCCGCAATCGAGCAGAAGGTTGGTATATGCGGTCTGAATCAGGTAGCCGGGAGTCGCTCCGGCAGGGCCCGGATAAGGGGACTGAAACCCCAGGACAGTAAGGAGCATATTCATCGCTTCCTCTCTCATAGGATGAAGTAAGTGGGACAGGAGGTTTGTCATGCAGCGTTCTTGGAAGGCCGCACTGCAAATTGCCTTTACGTATATCGGTACGGTGGTGGGAGCAGGCTTTGCTTCCGGCAAAGAAATTGTTGAGTTTTTTGTTCAGTATGGCTCCCAGGGGCTGGTAGGCATTCTGCTTGCCACCGGCTTGTTTATCTGGGGCGGAATCCGGGTCATGGTGCTATCCTATCGGATTCAGGCCGATTCTTACCAGGACCTGAGTACCTATTTGTTTGGACGACCCGTCGGTACTATCTTCAACATGCTGCTCTTGACTGTGTTGTTTGGAACAACCTCAGTGATGCTGGCTGCAACTGGAGCTGTCTTCCTGGAGTCTTTCCAATTATCTCCGCAGCTCGGGATTTGGGTAAGCATGATCCTGATTTTTTTGGTGGCACGAAAAGGCTTGTTTGCCATTCATTCCGTCAACAGCTTGTTCGTCCCCCTTTTGATCGGCTTTACCCTGCTCGTATTTCTATATTCCCGGCCTTGGCTGGATGACGAGCCCCTGATCGAAGCCGTCAAGCCTTGGGCCTGGCTGAGCTCCCCTCTCTACTATGTTGCCTTAAATATCTCGCTGACACAAGCTGTGCTCGTTCCAATCGGTCGTCACAGCTTTAGCGAGAGGCCACTGATATGGGGAGGCATACTGGGCGGTTTGGGCATTGGCATTCTTTTGCTGTTGGCCTATGCTTCGATGTCCGTTCGCATGCCGGCGATCGGCCACGCAGAGATGCCCATGATCGCTCTGCTGCAGGGCCTCGGCAAAGGGATTCCGTTTTTCTTCTCGATTTTGGTCTACACGGAAATATTCTCAACGCTCGTCGCGAATGTTTTCGGCCTCTCCGAACAGATCAAGAAGGCAACAGGCCTACGCCGCTATACGATTGTAGCAGGCATCCTGCTGGTCGGATACGCCATCAGCTTCATCGGTTTTGGTCCCTTGCTTCGTCTTCTTTATCCCATGTTTGGACAACTCGTAATCTTGTTCCTCCTGATGCTGTTTATCCAGCAAATCCGCGGGAAACCGACATCGTGACGCATTCTGGAAGAGCACTCCGCAGCCATCAAAAAAACCTCTCCATCACCCGGAGAGGTTTTTCTCATGCTTTTCATCAAAAGGTGCGAATATGCATGCTTACGAGAATTCAGCTACCAGTTTCGCAAAGTCTTCTTCGCTCATGCGAATATCTTGACCAGCCAAGGATTCTTCTTTAAATCCGGTTACCAGCTGCTCGTAAGCTTTTTGTTCTGTGTTTTGGTAGATCAGACCGGTCAACAGGCCTTTGTACTGCATGGAAGTAGCCATCGCTTTGATGCGGTCATGCGGATCATAGCCTTCGATGGTGTCTACCGGCACAATGTTTTCTTTGAACCAGTCATAGGTGTTTACCTTGTTGTAGGTTACACAAGGACTGAATACGTTGATCAGAGAGAAGCCCTCATGCTTGATACCCATTTCGATCAGTTCAGTCAACCCTTTCAGGTCGCTGGAGAAGGATTGGGCTACAAAGGTAGCGCCGACAGACAGAGCCAATTCAACTGGAGAAATGGCAGATTCAATCGAACCAGCCGGAGTCGACTTGGTTACGAAACCGGTCGCGGAACGTGGAGACGTTTGACCTTTTGTCAAACCGTAGATTTGGTTGTCCATTACGATATAGGTGATGTTCATATTGCGGCGGATCGCATGAACAGTGTGGCCCATACCGATCGCGAAACCGTCACCGTCACCGCCGGCAGCGATAACAGTCAGCTCGCGGTTCGCCATTTTCAGACCTTGCGCGATTGGAAGTGCACGACCGTGCACGCCGTGGAAGCCGTAGCAATTGATGTAACCGGAAATACGTCCGGAGCACCCGATACCGGATACGACTGCCAATTGTTCAGGTTCGAGACCTACGTTAGCAGCAGCGCGTTGAATCGATGCCTGTACGGAGAAGTCTCCACAGCCCGGGCACCAGTTTGGCTTTACGTTATTGCGAAACTCTTTCAAAGTCGCCATGTTTAATCAGCCCCTTAACTTCGCTATAGATTTCCTTCGGCAAGAACGGGTTTCCGTCGTATTTCAGCACGGATTGGATCTTTTCAGCGTGTCCGACGTGCTGTTTGAGCAGATTGGTTACTTGCGCTTGTGCGTTATGTTCAACTACGATCACTTGTTTTGCTTTTTCAACATGCGCTTTCAGTTGTTCAGCCGGGAATGGATGAATCAAACGGATTTGTGCATGGTTTACTTTTACGCCTTCGTTTTCCAGACGAGCTTTTGCTTCCTGGATCGTACCGATCGTGGAGTTGATTCCTACGATCAATACATCAGCCTCTTCGTGCTTCGCATCGAATACGACTGGGTTTTTGAAGGTTTTCAGCACGCCTTCCAGTTTGCGCATGCGCTTATCCATTTGAGCGACACGGTTAGCTGCGTTCTCAGATGGACGACCCGTCTGGTCATGCTCAACGCCTGTAACGTGGTGCAAGCCGTATTTTTGTCCCGGAATAACACGCGGGGAAACGCCGTCTTCCGTTACTTCATAACGCTTGAACAGGTCGTTCTGCTCTTTTTCAGGCAGTTCTTGTCCAGCCAGCAGTTTTCCGCGGCGGATCTCAACCTTGCTATAGTCAAATGGGTCAACGGTTTGTTTACCCAAAGAGAGTGTCAGGTCGGTCATGAGAATGACTGGGAGCTGATATTCTTCCGCGATGTTAAACGCTTCCACAGTGTCATAGAAGCACTCTTCAACCGTGCTCGGTGCGATAACGACTTTCGGAATATCGCCGTGAGTACCGTAGATCATTGCGTTTACATCGGATTGTTCTTGCTTGGTAGGCATACCTGTAGATGGGCCGCCGCGTTGTGTATCCACGATCACAACCGGCGTCTCTGTAATACCTGCCAGACCGATTGCTTCCATCATCAGGGACAGACCAGGACCTGCAGAAGCAGTCATCGCGCGAACGCCACCGAAGTTAGCGCCGATAGCCATTGTAATGGCAGCGATTTCGTCCTCAGTCTGAATAACAGTACCGCCAAACTTCGGCAGCTTTTTGATCAGATATTCCATAATTTCGGAAGCCGGAGTAATCGGGTATGCAGGCATGAAACGGCAGCCTGCGGCTACTGCACCGAGGGCAATCGCGTCGTTTCCGATCAAGAACAATTGTTTTTGACCTTCAGCCTTCTCCAGTTGGAATTCAGGGAGTTGTCCACCCGTCAATTCGTTGACAAAGTCAAATCCGCGGCGAATAGCCTCCATGTTCTTTTCGACTACTTTTTCGCCTTTGCGGAGGAACATATCTTCAACAATGTTACGGTAGCTTTCCGCCGGAATGCCGAGGATCGCGCTGGAAGCACCAATGGACACCATGTTTTTCATCAGGGACGTACCCAGTTCGTCTGCAATCTCGGACAAAGGAACGGTAAAGAAGCGAACTTCTTTCAGACCTTCCGGCAGCTTCGGGTTAAATTTCGCGTCCGCAATGATGATACCGCCTTCGCGCAGCTCGTGAGCGTTAAAATCAATGGTCTCCTGGTCGAAAGCAACGAGGATGTCCAGATCGTCGGAGATTGCGCGCATAGGCTTGGTGCTCACACGAATTTTGTTGTTGGTGTGTCCACCCTTAATACGGGAAGAGAAGTGGCGATAGCTGTACAGATGGTAGCCCATCCGATTCATGGCCATCGAGAAGATTTCACCAGTACTCTCGATACCCTCCCCTTGCTGTCCTCCAACTTTCCAGGAAAGTTGACTAATCATTCAGATTCCACCCTTTCAGTGACTGTGAGAAAAAGCTGCCCCACCTTACACGACAGGTTCCGATAAGATGTGACAAAATTGTGCATAGACTGTACCAATTGTAGTCCGAGCCATGCAAAAAAGCAAGTGCTTTTACTCAACTTAACTTTGACCTGAATAAAACGTTGAACTTGGTACATTAATGTTCTCAATGACTATTGTAGCACGTTTCGGAAAACACGCAACCAGTTTTCACGCATAAATTTCTGTACTTCCGCCTCTTTATAACGCTTCTGGAGCGCATTCACCAGATTGTGGTAATCGCCCGCTCTGGCAAGGTCTCCAAAGGTTGTCGTGATGCCGTCAAAATCGGAGCCGAAAGCAACATGGTCGACTCCTCCCAAAGCGCAAACATGATCCAAGTGACGAAGCAGGTCGTCGATCCAGACCGTTCTCTTTTCCGAGGTGACAAAGAAGTCTACAAAGGTCAGGCCCATCACGCCTTTATTGGCAATGAGCGCTTTGATCTGCTCATCGGTCAGGTTGCGCGGATGATCACATATGCTGCGGGTATTGGAATGGGAAGCGATGACCGGATCTTTCGACAGCTCCAGTGTATCCCAGAAACCGGGCTCGGCCACATGTGAGAGATCGATCACCATCCCCAGGCGATTCATTTCCGCAATCACCTTTCTGCCGAACATTGTCAAGCCTCCCGGATTCGGTTCCTGGCAGCCTGACGCCACGGCATTTCCGTGATTCCAGGTCAAGGTCATGCCTCGCAAACCCAGACGGTGCCAAGTTCTCAGTTGAACCAGGCTTTCTTCCAGTGCATGCGCCCCTTCTACAAACAGAATAGCCCCTTTGGTTCCCTTTAATACACATTCCTCCAAATCAGCGTTGCTTAGAATTGGACGGAACTGTTCACTCGCCACGCGCTCATGAAACAGGTCAAGCATCTCCAGCACGGCCTGAAAGCGCCTTCCGAACGGAACATGCTGCGGCACGTAGCAAGCGAGCACTTGTATATCCACATTCCCTTTTTGGAGGTCAGGGAAACCTGCCTGCAGCTCCTCATGCCCCTGGTAAAAATCAAGCTCCGGTCTCTCCCACAGCTTGGACAACACGTCGCAATGGGCATCAAAAATCCCCACAGCCACCCCTCCATATCTATAGAAGCTCTCTGACATGCATCACTCTCAAATCAAACCGTACCATACCTGCCCTGCTTTCGTATACATGAAAAAAACCTGTTCATTCTACGAACAAACAGGCAGTCCAAAGCATGTTCAGTTAGGAATTATCTGGGTTCTACGATCAGCTTGATTGCTGTGCGCTCTTCTCCATCAATCACGATGTCGGTAAAGGCTGGAATGCAAATGAGGTCAACACCACTCGGCGCTACGAACCCTCGTGCGATTGCTACTGCTTTTACAGCTTGATTAAGTGCCCCGGCGCCAATGGCTTGAATCTCAGCCGCCCCGCGTTCGCGAAGCACACCTGCTAGGGCACCAGCAACGGAGTTGGGGTTAGACTTTGCTGAAACTTTTAATACTTCCATCCTTTTGAACCTCCCGTCTGATAGGAATCCTCTCATCATTAGAATGATATTCGCATAACCCCTAAAAATTCCTGCAACTGCACATGAAAGATTCAAAAAATTCAAATCTTATTCTTATTATTCCATAAATGGATGGTCGGCGTCAATTCGGATTCTCTCTAGTTTCTTCGCATTCCCTGTTGCTTTGTCGATGGTTATGAGCACAGCGTTCAGTTGGGCCGGTTCCCCGGCTACCTCGAATCTCGCAGGAAGCTGGGTCATGAACTTTCTGATGACGGCCTCGCGATCCATACCCAAAATACCGTTCATCGGACCGCACATCCCGACGTCACACAAAAAGCCTGTACCCTGCGGGAGAACCCGCTCGTCCGCTGTCTGCACATGGGTATGCGTGCCGACTACCGCGGTAACCCGGCCGTCCAGATACCAAGCTAGCGCTTGTTTCTCTGAGGTTGCCTCCGCATGAAAATCGACAAAGATGTATTTGGTACGCTTTCGCGCCTGCTCTACAAGCTGATCCGCCGTTTGAAACGGACAGTCCAGCGGCGGCAGAAAAGTCCGGCCCTGCAGATTGATGACCGCCAGCTCTCCTTCTGATTGCTTGATATACGTAATCCCGTTGCCCGGAGCTCCCTGCGGGAAATTGGCGGGACGGATCAGGCGAGGCTCACCGTCGATGTAGTCGAATATTTCTTTGTTATCCCAAGTGTGGTTTCCCATTGTAATGGCATGGACGCCTAAGCCAAACAGCTCCTTGGCAATTTTCTCTGTTATCCCTCTTCCGTGAGCAGAGTTCTCTCCGTTTACAACCACAAAAGCGGGTTGGTACTTTCTTTTCAATAATGGAAGATACGTTTTGACGATGTCTCGTCCAGGAGATCCCATGATGTCTCCAATAAACAGCAGTTTCATTTCGCCTTCACCTCAAGTACTAGTATAGCATTTCTTGCTCGCAGAAAAAAAAGCGGCCCTTCTCTTGGCGCCGGCACTTCCGCAACGGCTTTGCACGGTCGTAAACATTTCGGCCATCGAAGCTTTTGACGCGCCGCTGCTGGCTCTTTTGTGATGAAGAAGCATTTTATTCGCTCGAAAAAGGGCAGCAACTATGACTCCGCTCATTCCCCACAGCGACGATAAAAAAAAGTAAAGTGGCATCTGCCACTTTACTTTGCATACTCGACTGCCCTGGTCTCACGAATAACGGTAACCTTGATGTGACCTGGATAGTCAAGTTCATTTTCAATTCGCTTCGTAATCTCACGTGCCAGACGAGTTGCTTCGGCATCGTCGATTTTCTCAGGCTGCACCATGACGCGAATCTCGCGTCCAGCCTGAATGGCGTAAGATTTTTCCACGCCATCGAACGACTCGGAGATCTCCTCCAGCTTTTCCAGACGCTTGATATAGGTTTCCAGCGTTTCGCGGCGCGCACCTGGTCGTGCGGCCGACAGAGCATCCGCGGCTCCAACCAGCATGGCGATAACAGAAGTTGGTTCCGTGTCTCCGTGGTGAGATGCAATACTGTTGATAACCACAGGATGTTCGTTGTACTTCTTGGCCAGCTCGACGCCAATTTCCACGTGGGAACCTTCCACTTCGTGGTCGATTGCTTTTCCGATATCGTGCAAAAGGCCTGCCCGTTTTGCAAGCTTCACGTCCTCTTTCAATTCCGCTGCCATCAAACCGGCGAGATGAGCAACTTCCATCGAGTGCTTCAACACGTTTTGACCATAGCTGGTCCGGTAACGCAGGCGTCCCAAGATCTTGATCAGATCTGGATGGAGGCCGTGAACACCTGTTTCAAAAGTAGCCTGTTCTCCGTACTCACGAATTCTCTCATCCACTTCCCGACGAGCCTTTTCAACCATTTCCTCGATACGAGCCGGATGGATACGTCCGTCAGCAACAAGCTTGTCCAGAGCGGTTTTCGCAATCTCCCGGCGAATCGGGTCAAACCCTGACAAAATAACGGCTTCTGGAGTATCGTCGATGATAAGATCAATCCCGGTAAGTGTCTCCAACGCGCGAATGTTTCGTCCTTCTCGACCGATAATTCGCCCTTTCATTTCATCGTTCGGCAACGTGACGACCGAAACGGTTGTTTCCGCCACATGATCTGCAGCACAACGTTGAATCGACGTTGTGATGATTTCGCGAGCGCGTTTGTCGGCTTCCTCTTTGGCTTGGGTCTCGATCTCTTTGATCATGACGGCCATCTCGTGGCGAACCGTGTGCTCTACCTCAGTCAGAATGATGGTTTTCGCTTCTTCTTGCGTCAAACCGGAGATGCGCTCCAGCTCTGAAACCTGCTCTTTATATAAGTGCTCCACCTTGCTTTGCATGTCCGCAATGGTTCTGTCGCGTTCGGCCAATTCTTCTTCCTTGCGCTCCAGCTGTTCCATTTTGCGATCCAACGCCTCTTCCTTTTGCAGAATGCGGCGTTCCTGGCGCTGGATCTCGTTGCGCCGCTCGCGCAGTTCCGTCTCTGCTTCGGAACGAAGTTTGAATACTTCATCCTTCGCTTCCAGCACCTTTTCCTTCTTGACGGCTTCCGCGTCCCGTTTGGCTTCTTCCACGATCTGTCGTGCCGCTTCCTCAGCGCTGGAGATTTTTGCCTCCGCGATGGATTTGCGTACGAAGTAGCCAATGGCAAGTCCGACAAGCAGCACGGCAACAAGCACAATCATCATAACTATGGAGTTTTCAAAAATGGCACTCATAGGCTTTCTTGTTTCACCTCCTTGTGGTAAGACATCTCCCCGCTTTCCAAGCATTCGTTATTCACGGCGTACTGCTGTTCTATCGCTCTTACGAAAGGCTAAAAAACAGGACCGATTTTACTCGGTCCGCTGAATCCGTACATCCCGTACGGTTCTTCAGTTGTTCACTGGGTACGAGCGATCAAATCAGCGAAAAGGTATGATACAGCTAGTAAATACATATCTATTTTATTATTTGTGAACAAGAATTGTCAAGAACATGCAAATGGAGCCATTCTAGTCCGCACCGTGCTCTCTCAGCTCTCGGCGAATCTCCTGAATGACTGATTGCGAGAATCCCTTCCTGTACAGCATGGCCAGAATTTTTTGCTCGTCGTTTCGATCTAATTCCCCTTCGAAGCGGCGCAGTTTCTTTTGAACCAGTGCACGTGCGGCACCAAGCTCATCGTCTCTGGTGACTGTGCTCATCGCTCCTTCGGCTGTCTCCTTGTCGATCCCCCGCTGTTTCAGCTCCATCCTCAGCATCATCGGACTTCTCGGCTTTAACCGCAGCCGTTCATTTACCCATTGCCTCGCAAAGGCCTGATCATCGATATATCCCATTTGCTTGCATCGATTCACAATAGTTTCCGCCACTTCCAGCGGATACCCTTTCTCTTGCAGGTAGGAGACTACCTGCTGGGAAGTACGCGGTCTGATCCCCAAATAGCGCAGGGCAAGCAAAAATGCTCTGTGCTCTTCCTCAGCCAAAAGGATTTCCCGCACAAACCCATCGTCTACTTCTACGCCTTTGGCAAGCTGATACTTTACCAATATATCTTCGTGGACCGAGAAAACCAGTTCATCACCGATATAAAAATGATAGCGATGCTTATTTTTTATATCGCGGTGAACAGCGGTGATCTTGCCGCTCTTCATCGGCTTCTCCCCTCTCACAAAACAGGAACAGCCTGTCTAGAGCGACAGGCTGCCACATTTTCAGTTTACTCCAGATCGAACATCGGTTCCTCATCTTGCTCAGGATCGACGACCGGTTCGGTTGCCGGGATGGAACCTGGGTTCAGGCTGTAGTATTCACGTACCTTGGCCTCGATTTGGGCTGCGATTGCCGGATTTTCCTTTAAGTAGATCTTGGCATTTTCACGGCCTTGGCCCAAACGCTCATCATTGAAAGAATACCATGCTCCGCTCTTTTGCACCACGTCGATTTCGGCACCGATATCAAGAATGCTTCCTTCCTTGGAAATCCCTTCGCCGTACATAATGTCCACTTCCGCAGTCTTAAACGGCGGCGCTACCTTGTTCTTGACGACCTTCACCTTGGTTTTGGAGCCGATCACGTCATTGCCTACTTTGATCGATTCAGCCTTGCGGACATCCAGGCGAACGCTGGCATAGAACTTCAGAGCTCGTCCACCAGGCGTTGTTTCAGGGTTTCCGAACATAACCCCTACTTTTTCACGCAGCTGGTTAATAAAGATCGCAATCGTCTTGGACTTGTTGATGGCACCGGAGAGCTTGCGCAGAGCTTGCGACATCAGACGGGCCTGCAAACCGACGTGCGAATCGCCCATCTCCCCTTCAATCTCAGCCTTCGGTACGAGTGCCGCAACGGAGTCGACGACAATGATGTCTACCGCGCCTGAACGAACCAGCGCTTCCGCGATTTCCAGAGCCTGCTCGCCAGTATCCGGCTGGGACAGCAGCAGTTCCTCGATGTTGACGCCCAGCTTGGCGGCGTAAACAGGATCGAGTGCGTGCTCCGCATCGATAAATGCTGCCTGTCCTCCCTGACGCTGTACTTCTGCAATCGCATGAAGGGCGACAGTCGTTTTACCGGAAGATTCCGGTCCATAAATTTCAATAATTCGGCCACGCGGGAATCCTCCCACACCGAGAGCAATATCAATGGCTAGAGCGCCAGTGGATACGGTGGAAACTTGAACGTTCGCCATATCCCCCAGCTTCATGATGGAACCCTTACCAAATTGTTTTTCTATTTGACGCAATGCACTTTCTAAAGCGGCGCGGCGGTCTGACAAATACGACACTCCCTTTCCAAATCGTTACTGTTATCTTCTTGTCTTCATCATACATCGAGACAGAAGGGTTTGCCAAGTATTTTTTGCGAACAAATATTCGCATAGAAAAACCACCTGCCCGAAATGCGGGGCTCGGTGGTTTTTTCCAGCCTTGCAGAAGGATCAGGAGCGCTTGCCGCGCGGCTTTGCAGGCTCCAGGTTGATCCGCTTGCCGTTTATCCGCGTCTGGCGCAGCGACTCGTATACAAACGGCGCCACTTCCTCAGGCACCTCGACAAACGTGAAGTTTTCGAAAATGTCGATGCGGCCGACTGCCTTGCCGGGGATGCCGACAGACTCGGAGATTTCGCGAACCAAATCTTGCGGGCGAACATTCGCGTTGCGCCCTACATTCAGGAAGAAACGAACCATGCCTTTTGCTGCGCCGGTTTCACCAAAGTTGTAGGCTTCAGCCTCTTCCGTTTCGCCAATTTCACTGTGGAAGGCAAGATGCAGGGCTGCGGCTGCCACCTTTTCAGGAGGATACTGTTCCGTCAGCGATTCTGCGACCTTCGCGTACATTTCGGCGATCGTATCGTTTTCCAGAAGCGAGATCAGTTGCTCTCTTAGCTGCTCCTGCTTGCGCTCCGCCACTTCCTCCAGGGACGGAACATTGCGGGAGATGATCTGCGCTTTCGTCTGTTTCTGGATAAACATCATTTGTCTCATTTCGCGAGGGGTCACCAGCGTCATGGCGATACCTTTGCGTCCGGCGCGGCCCGTGCGTCCAATCCGGTGGACATAGCTCTCGGAGTCCTGCGGAATGTCGTAGTTGATGACGTGAGAGACATTTCCGACGTCGATCCCGCGGGCAGCTACATCAGTTGCGATCAAGAACTCGATCGAGCCTTCACGGAACGCATTCATTACTTTGTCCCGCTGCGCCTGAGAGAGGTCCCCGTGCAATCCGTCCGCCAAATATCCGCGTGTCTGGAGCACCTCTGTCAGCTCGTCTACGCCTCTTTTCGTCCGGCAGAAAATGATTCCAAGCTCGACGTCTTCGCTGTCCAGAATGCGGCAAAGGCTCTCTACCTTGTTGCGGTCAAAAACCTTGTAGTAGACCTGTTCAATCAGGGGAGCGGTCACTTCCTCGCGGCTCACTGCAATCGTTTCCGGCTGCTTCATGTACCGGCTGGCGAGGCGTTTGATCTCAGGAGGCATGGTTGCGGAGAAGAGCAAGGTTTGTCTCTCTTCCGGGAGGTGGTTGATAATCGTTTCGATGTCATCCACGAAGCCCATGTCGAGCATTTCGTCTGCTTCGTCCAGTACGAGTGTATGTACATTTTCCAGTCTGAGCGTTTTTCGGCGCAGGTGGTCGAGCACGCGTCCCGGAGTCCCCACGACCACTTGCACGCCTTGACGAAGCGCACGGATTTGGTGGCCGATCGATTGTCCTCCGTAGATCGGCAGGGTGCGGATTTTTTTGTACTTGGCAATTCGCATCAGTTCGCCTGCTACCTGAATGGCCAATTCGCGCGTCGGCGTCAATACAATGGCCTGCACTCTGTTGCCTTGCGTCACTTTTTCCACGAGCGGAATCCCGAATGCTGCTGTTTTTCCCGTACCCGTCTGGGCTTGACCGATCAGGTCTCCGCCCTCAAGCACTTTCGGGATGCACGCCGCCTGAATCGGTGACGGCTCCTCGAAGCCCATGTCATAGATGGCTTGCACAATTGATTTATGTAAAGGAAAATCAGAAAAAATCGTCATATACGTTCACCTTTCTTTAGTCGCTGAAGCGCGTAGAATAAAGCAAATTTGGCAGCACGTCCCACGATAGCGTGTCTTCTGCCGGCAAGTCGGAGCTCTTTGACAACAGTCGGCAGTCCATCTATTGCCACTCCAATGTAAACAAGTCCCACGGGTTTGCCCTCTGAAGGGTCCGGACCGGCAACACCGGTTACCGAAATGCCGCAGGTCGCGCGCAGTTTTTGACGCACGTTTTCGGCAAGCAGCCTTGCTGTTTGCTCACTTACCGCTCCGTCAGTGTCGAGTACAGCTTGGGGAACATCGACCAGCTCGCGCTTGGCATCGTTCGTATAGCATACGATTCCCCCGCGCATGACTGTTGAACTGCCGGGAACGGAGGTAACTAGCGAGGCGACTTTGCCGCCTGTGCAGCTCTCGGCGCATGCGATGGTCTTCCCGTTTTGTTTCAACTCTTCTACAAGGACCTCGTGGAGAGAGGTTTCCCCTTTGGCATAGATAAATTCGCCCAAACGTCTGTAAATCTCCCGCTCGACCGGCTCGATCAGCTTCTCTGCTTCGGCCACCGTTTTTGCCCGTGCCGTAATCCGCAGTGTAACCTCAAACTCTTTGGCATAAGGGGCAATCGTCGGATTCTCCTGGCTTTCAATCAGATCGAGCAGCTGTTCTTCCAATGCGGATTCGCCAATCCCGTAAAAACGCAGGACATGGGAGTGAACCACCTGCTGCTCAGGCAGCAAGCCGATCAAATAAGGCATGACATACCGATCGACCATCGGGTACAGTTCGCTCGGCGGCCCCGGCAAAAGTACAAATGTACGGCCATTGTGCTCTGCTGCCATCCCCGGCGCCATCCCCGTGTCGTTCGGAAACACCTGCCCGCGGTCAAAAACGAGCGCCTGCTTGCGATTGTTTTCTGTCATGACAATGCCGCGCTGGTGAAAAAACGATTCAATGCGTTCCATCGCCACAGGATCAGTCACAAGTCCGGCGTCAATATGTGCCGCGACCGTTTCCTTGGTCAAATCGTCCTGAGTCGGGCCCAGACCGCCGGTAAAAATAATCAGGTCGGAGCGGACAGAAGCTTGCTTGATGACCTGCATCAGCCGCTCGGTGTTGTCGCCCACAACCGTATGGAAATAGACTCCTACGCCGATCTCCGCCAATTTTTGCGACAAAAACTGCGCATTGGTATTGGCGATCTGCCCCAGTAAAAGCTCTGTTCCAACAGCAATAATCTCCGCTTTCATGCCCCTCATCCATTCTCTTTGAGGATTGAAAAAAGAGTCCAATACCCGTTTTCTTACGAGTATTGGATTACGTTGCGATTCTTGGCGAAGTAGTCATAGCCCGAGTATAGAGTGATCACTACCATGGCCCAGATCGCTACTGTATCAAATGGAATCCCAAAAATAGCAAACGGGAAGTTGCGGATAATCACGGCCGTGATCGCCACGATCTGGATCCACGTTTTTATTTTGCCCAAGGCGCTGGCTGCAATTACCTGTCCCTCTGCCGCTGCGACGAGACGCAAACCGGTAACAGCAAACTCCCGGCTGATGATGATAATCGCAATCCATGCCTCCAGCCTTTGCATTTCCACGAGAGAAATCAAGGCCGCAGAGATCAGCAATTTGTCAGCCAGCGGGTCGAGAAACTTCCCCAAATTGGTAACGATTTTTCTTTTGCGGGCGATGTAGCCGTCTAGACCATCCGTACTGGCCGCTAGGATAAAAACCAATGCCGCAATCAGCTCGTTGTAGGTCATCGTCAGGCTGCCGATGGTAAAACTCCCGATATTGTAACGCACCAGCAGAAAAAACATGACTACGGGCACCAGGAAAATCCTGGCAAGGGTGATGCGGTTGGCGAGATTCACCTAGACTACCTCCCCGGCCAAGTCATATTCGTAGGAGTGCGTAATCTTTACTTTCACGATCTTGCCCAGCTCGCCTTTGTAGCCGGAAACAAACACTTCACCGTCAATTTCCGGTGCATCGTACTGGGTGCGACCGACGAAAATGTCATTGCGCCCTTCGTAACGTTCGATCAAAACATCCAGTTCGCGACCGACAAAACGTCCGTTCCGCTCAGCGGCAATCTCCCGCTGGATCTCCATCAGAATGTTTGCTCGCTTTTCCTTTGTTTCTTCATCGACATGGTCAGGAAGCCGTGCTGCTGGTGTATCGTCCTCATTGGAGTAAGTAAACACACCCAACCGATCGAATTTCACGTCCTTTATGAACTCGCAAAGCCGCTCGAAATCCTCTTCGGTCTCACCCGGAAAACCGACGATCAGAGATGTACGGAGAGCCACGTCCGGCACCTGAGCCCGGATCTTGGCCACCAGTTCACGTGTATCCCGCTGGCGTCCTGGGCGGCGCATTTTTTTAAGGACATGGTCCTCGGAATGCTGCAGGGGCATATCCACGTATTTACATACTTTCGGGTTGGAGGCGAAAACGTCAATCAGCTCGTCCGTAAAGAAGCCCGGATAAGCGTAGTGAAGCCTCAGCCACTCTATCCCTTCCACCTCTGCCAGGCGGTTCAGCAGCTCGGGAAGCATGTGTTTTCCGTCGTAAATATCGGTTCCGTAATTGGTTGAGTCTTGCGCAATCAGACTGATTTCGACAATGCCCTGTTCGGCCAGATGCCTTGCTTCTTCCACAATGGATTCGATCGTGCGGCTGCGAAATCCTCCGCGCATGATCGGAATGCTGCAAAACGTACAGGCGTTGTCGCAGCCCTCGGCAATTTTCACATAAGCGGAGTAGGTGCCTGCTTTTACTTTCCGCTTGACTACTTCCTCGTACGTAAAAATGGGATTGCCCACATAGACCGGACGTTTTCCTGCAAGTGATTCCTCGATAATGCCGGTGATCGACATGAAGTCGCCCGTACCGACAATTCCGTCCACCTCGGGAATCTCGTTCAGGATATCCTCTTTGTATCGTTGCGTGAGACAGCCTGCCACTACCAGCGATTTCAGCTTTCCGGAGTCTTTCAGCTCGGCCATATCGAGAATCTTGTTGACCGATTCTTCCTTGGCAGCATCAATAAAACCGCAGGTATTGACGATGACGACAGTCGCTTCATCAGGATTGTCGACCAGTTCGTAGCCTTTCTCATCTATCAAATGGGCCATCATATCCGAATCGACCAGATTTTTTTCACAGCCCAATGTTACGATCGCAACTTTTTCTCGTGAGCCTACCTTCTCTGTCATCCTTCATTTCCTCCAATTGGTCACACCAGCCCAGATTACACCTATACAGTATAATATAAGCTACAACGGAGTGTCAAAGTTGAAGAACGCGCAAAAGGCAAGCAAAATGCTTGCCTACTCAGTGACTGGCTGCCCCAAAGTGATGCTTACGTTGGATGGCATGAACTTCAGTTTTGATGTATCCAATGCCGTTCCGTTGACGGTCACTTGCACTGCACCCGGTTTGCCAAGACGTATATACGCTGTTTTTCCCAGCTCGATCTCAACTTCCTGATCCTTGGTCAGCGTACCCTGTTTCGGGAATTTCGTCGTCTTCGCCTCCGCCGCGCCATACCAGCAGTTTTCTCCAACCGCTTTTATTTTTACTTTGATTTTGTCGCCGCCAGTCAGGGTGTACTTGTACAGAGAACCTTGCTGGGATTCAAACGTCAGTACCGACTGCGGCACCTCCTCCGGAACAACCGGTGCTGTCGAACCGTTATCCGGCGTTGTTTCCGGCGTTACAGCAGGCGGATTGGGGGTTTGCGCCTGTGGCACTTGTGGCACTGGTGTCGGATTTCCTGCCTGGCCCGGTCCTACAACCTCTGCCCCTGGATTCAAATTGCCTCCGGGAACCGGCTGCGTCGAAAACCCGTCGCTATTGACAGCAGCTACGTAAATAACCCCGATGATCAGCCCTACAAAGAGCACCAGCAGCGTCTTGGTAACCCACTTGCCTGCTTGAAGCGGATTGCTTGTTGTAGCGACTCGCCGCCGGCGGAGCCGTTCCAATTGTTCCTGTGGAGGTTGGGCTGGCAGGTCCGACTGGAAATGGCTCATGATATGGTTTGGATCTAGCCCAACAGCTTCCGCATAGCTCTTGATGAACGCGCGCGCGTAAAAGTGGCCGGGCAGTACGTGCAAATGGCCCCTTTCAATGGCTTCTAAGTAACGCCGTTGAATTTTTGTGATCCGCTGAATGTCGTCGAGCGTAATTCCTTTTTCTTCGCGGGCCTCTTTTAGTACTTGACCTAGCTCAGACACAGCTTACCCTCCTTCATCTTATGTCATGTCAAAATTGTCGAATCCGCGGTTGTTGATCAGTTCGTATGTAATTTCCTCATCAGGGTGCTGCCGCAGCTCGATAATGTAATGGAACTCTGACAGTTCGTACTCCGACTCCCGCACGAAGACATCGGGATGTTCGATAATTTTGGCTGCCGGAAAGCTCATGACTTCCCGCAGGAGAGAATGATGCTTCTCTGTCGCACGCATGGTGGAAACAATCCCGTCAATCAAATATACATGATCAGCGGACATCTCATCAATGGCAAGCGAGCTGCGGACCGTCTGTCTGAGCAGGGTTGAGGAAAGAAAGGTCCATCGCTTGTTGGCAGAAACACTGGCGGCAATCATCGATTCCGTCTTGCCTACGCGAGGCATTCCCCGGATTCCGATGAGCTGATGTCCTTCCCGCTTCAAAATCTCTGCCATGAAATCGACGAGCAAGCCCAGCTCATCCCGCACGAAACGAAATGTCTTTTTATCTTCGCTGTCACGCTCGATATAACGGCCGTGCCGAACCGCCAACCGGTCGAGCATCGTGGGTGGACGCAACCGCGTTATCGTTATCTTGTCCATCTTTTGGATAACATTGCGCAGAACTTCCATTTTCTCGTCATCATCCGTCGTGAGCAGCATTCCCCTTCGCATATCGTCAACACCGTTGATCGTCACGATGTTGATCCCGAGCATCCCCAAAATGGATGCGACATCTCCCAATAAACCGGGGCGATTTTTTGAAATTTCGTATTCCATGTACCACTCTTTTTGCGCTTCCATGCCCGATCCTCTCCGACACCCAAATTTCTCTTCCTAAGTAGTATAACACGTTCCGAATAATCGACAATGGACGGAAAAGAAAAATCCCCAAAAGACGGGGATTTGTGATTCATTACGACCCTATTTAATTGCCGCGATTTACATTGTTTGGATCTTGGACCAGCTTGACCATCAGAGAAGCGAGCGCCTTCTGCTGCTCTTCGTCGCCGGCGTCCCAGAGCTGCTTCAGCAGGCGTTCCTGATCGTTTTTCGGATCGACCTGCTCAGCCAGGTAGCCCCCGATTTGATAGGCTACATTTTGCAGCGTGTCGCTCTCCATCCCCGCTTGCTTCGCCTGCTCAACCCGCTCGCCGAGAAACGCTTTCCAATCGCGAAAATTGTCAAGAACTGACATGTATTTTCCCTCCTCCTATGCATTGCGGTCCCCTATGCGACCGTTACATTGGTAGAGTTCCAACAAGCAGGGAAAAATATGCACGATTTTCTACGCGTACCAACCGCCGTTCGGACTGATGATCTGCCCGGTCACGTAACCGGCTTCCGCAGAAAGCAAAAACCTTGCGACGGCCGCAACTTCCTCTGGCGTGCCCAGACGTCCGGCCGGAATCTCGCTTGCAAGCATACTCACTTCCTCGGGTGAAAACCGGTTCATCATGCCGCCCTGTATGGCACCGGGGGCAACCGCGTTTACGGTAATGCCGTTTGGCGCGAGCTCCTTGGCCAGCGCCTTCGTAAAGGAGTTGACCGCTCCCTTGCCAAGCGAGTAAAGCACCTCGCAGGACGCTCCCGTCATCCCCCAGATGGAGGAGATGTTGACAATCCGACCAAAGCGCTCGCGAAGCATAGCGGGCAGTGCAGCCTGGGTCACAAAAAATGCGGACCGTACGTTGGTCGCGATCAAGTCATCGAACTGCATGGGCGACACGTCAGCAAAAAGGCCTACGTGATCGACCGATGCATTGTTGACGATGAGCAGCGGTGGGGTGATCATTGCTGCGAACATCCCGGCGATCTGGTCAGTATGACGCAAATCAGCCTGAAAGGCGTAGGCCGGGACCCCTTTTTCATGGCAAGCCTGAAGGATCGGCTCTACCTTGTGCGGCGACTGATGATAATGCAGGTAAAGCGGGATGCCTCTTTCGGCGAGAGCCAGGCTGATCGCCTGCCCGATCTCGCCGGAGGCTCCCGTAACCAATGCCCATGGCGGCGTACTGTACATAAACCTTCACTACTCCTGTGGCGAAGCGGAACGAACAATCGAGACAGCCATTTGCTCGGGAACAAAATGCTCCTTCATGCGCGCTTCTACGTCTTCGCGGGTGATCGACTCAAGCGTCGGCACCACGGAGAACAGCTCGTTCCCGTTGAACTTGTAGCTGGTAAACTGGTTGGCGATAAATTCAACCGAGTTGAGCGAACGGAGGAACAGCCCGATTTTTTTCCGTTTCGCCCGTTCAAAGTCTTCCTGGTTGATTCCAGCCTGCTGCAATTGGCGAATTCCCTCTTTGATCTGTGCCGCGAGCTTGTCGGGATCAGGCGTATCTCCTCCCATAATGGAGTAGCCGTACTCCTTTTCTCCGCTGTAGTCGAAATCAAAGCTCTCCGTAATCAGCCCCTCGTTGTACCATTTTTGGTAGAGCGAAGAACTGGTGCCGAACGCGATGTCCAATACCAGTTTAGTGGTCAGGTCGCGCTTTAACAAGGCCTCTCCCGTCAGACCGTCTGCTTTTTCCTTATAGCCGATCAGGCATTTGGGCAAGCCTACCGGCAACTGAAATTCTATGCGCTCTTTGGCGACCGCAGACGGCTCCTGCGGAAACAAGCGCTCGATGACCGGCGTTGGCGGAAATTCTTTCGCTGCCTGGTTGTCGCGCACCCATTTCATCACGGTTTCCGGATCAAAGGAACCGACTACCAGCAGCACCATGTTCGCAGGATGGTAGAACGTTTCATAGCATTGATACAACGTATCCTTGGTGATATGGGAAATGGATTCGATAGTCCCGGCAATTTCAATGTTGATCGGGAACTTCTGGTACATGGCTTTCAACAGGTTCATGTACACTTTCCAATCCGGATTGTCGTCGTACATCGTAATTTCCTGACCGATGATGCCCTTTTCTTTTTCTACGCTGGCCTCGGTAAAATACGGCTCTTGCACGTAATCAAGCAGCAGATTGAGATTGCGGTCAAGGTTTTCCGTGCAAGAAAACAGGTACGCGGTCCGGTTGAAGCTGGTAAATGCGTTGCACGAGGCACCATTTCTACTGAACTCATGCATGACATCCATGTCTTTCTTCTCAAACATCTTGTGCTCCAGAAAGTGGGCAATCCCGTCTGGAACATGCACTTCTTCGCCGTTTTTCAAGCGAAAGTGACTGTCAATCGAGCCGTAACGAGTCGTAAATACAGCGTAGGTCTTGCTGAATCCCTGCTTGGGCACCAGATAGACAGCCAGTCCGTTTGGTAGCTTTTCCTCGTAGACAGTCTCATTCAGCTGTTCAAATACGGTCGTCTGCATATCAGGCATCTCCCTTCTTGTCCCGCAGCAAGTATATCGTGTCAATGGCCACCTGTGCCGCTACCCGCTTCAAATCCTCGACGGTGATCCCGTTGATCTGGGCGAGCAACTCCTCCAGATGCCGCTTGCGTCCGCTAATCACGCCGTTATAGGCAAAGTCGATCATCATCCGGGCACTGTCCAGAAGCTCGCGAAATTGGTTGGAGAGTGTCGCCTTCGTCTGCTCAAGCTCCTCCTGACCGACATTTCCCTGCTTCATGCTCTCCAGTTGTTCCTTGATAATCGTGACAGCCCGGTCGAAGTTTTTCACATCGATCCCGGACATCATCATCATGATACCCTTGTGGCTCTCCAGTCTGGAGACCGCGTAATAAGCGAGGCTCGCCTTTTCGCGCACATTGACAAACAGCTTGGAGTGCGGGAAGCCGCCCAATACGCCGTTGTACACAAGCAGCGCCGGGTAGTCTTCATCCGCATAGCTGATCTGGGTACGGCAGCCAATGTTCAGCTTGGCCTGATTTACTTCCAGCCTGTCGATCACGACACGCTCATCGGCAACCTGTTTTTTTGCTTTGGTCGGCCCGATTTGCTTGACATCCTTGCGGTCAAGCTGAACGAATTTGCCGATTGCCGCCTCAACCTCTTTTTGCTCCACGTCTCCGACTACAAAAATGTCGATCGGACTGTGGCTCATCAGCTCTTGAAAATGGGCGTACAAGCTTTCGCCGCTGATGCCGGCAAGATCCTTCGTCCGCCCTTGGGCCAGGAGAGCAAACGGCTCGCCTTGGCACATCTCTTCCGTCACGCGCTGGTTGGCGTATTTCATCTTGTCGTCGATCAGGCTTTCGATCCGCTTGCGCAGCGTCTCTTTTTCCTGTGCAACGTATTTTTCCGCGAATGCATTCCCTTCCAGATAGGGACGGCTCAGCACGTCGCCCACAAAGCGGATCGCGCTTTCCAAAAGAGCGTTTTCCTGGGACAGGTACTTCTCGTTTGGGACCTCCATGTAGATCTGGAGGATTTGCCGCTCGCCTTTTTTCACAACGTCCACATCAAAGATCGCTCCGTAAAGAAAATCCAGATGCTCACGAAGCTGCTTGGTCTCCGGAAATCGGGCTGTTGCCCGCTTCATCACCATCGCCAGCAGAGCCGTCTTCGTGACGGTTTCCTCTGAAAGCTCTTGTTCGATCATGGTCACGATTGTCGTTGTCTTAAATTTGGCTGTAGGCATGATATGTACGTTTATACCGTTCAAAGCGGTGGTATGAAATGAAATTTCCTTTACGCTTTCGCTCATGGCCAAACTCCCTTCTCCGTCGACTTACTCCCCTCTATTGTAACCAATTGGAAGGGGGTTCAGCAAAGATCACTCCCTGAAAATAACCCACCCGGCAATAGCAGGAGCTACGGCCGGGCGGTTTGCCCTGCAAAAAGCGGCATTTACACAATCCGCCTTTTGCTGCTTTTCTTACATTATGCGCCGAGATAGGTGCGTACGACTTTTTCGTCATGCAAAAGCTCGTCGGCAGCTCCGCTCATTTCCACCTGGCCGGAGGAGAGGACATAGGCCCGGTCTGAAATGGCCAAGGCAGCGGCAGCCAGCTGTTCTACCAAAAGGATCGTTTTGCCTTCGCTGCGAAGCTGTGTCACCGTATCCAATATGAGCTTCACGTATAAGGGCGACAGCCCCATTGACGGTTCATCCAGGACGAGCAGCTCGGGATCCGACATCAGCGCACGGGACAGCGCCAGCATTTGCTGCTCTCCCCCGGACAAGGTCCCGGCCATTTGCTTCGCGCGTTCCTTCAGTCTTGGAAAACGGGTGTATTCCCGCTCCAGCCACTCGCGAACCTGACGTGGCTGCTGTTTGATCTTTGTGTACGCCCCCAGAATGAGATTATCCTCCACCGTCTGGTCTCCGAATACTTGCCTCCCCTGCGGTACATGGCCGATGCCGAGACGCATGATCTCATGAGCAGGCATGCCGGATATCCGCTTTCCTTGGAAATGAATCTCCCCTTCTCGCAGTTTTACCAGTCCCGTAATCGCTTTTAACAGCGTTGTCTTGCCCGCGCCGTTGCGCCCGATCAGAGCGACGACCTCCCCTTTCGCGACCTGGAGATTGACCCCACGCAGTGCTTCGGCCATCCCGTAATGAACCCGAACGTTATTAACCGACAACAAGCTTCGTCACCTCCTCCCCGCCCAGATAGGCTTCGATGACTTGTGGATGGTTCTTGATGAAAGCGGGATCGCCCTCTGCAATCTTTTTCCCAAAGTCCAGCACGGTGATCGTATCGCAGACGTTCATGACGATTTCCATATGGTGCTCCACCAGCAAAATGGCAATCCCCGAGTCCTTCACTTTGCGGATGACCCGAACGATATTGTCCACCTCATACAGACTGGCTCCTGCCGCAGGTTCATCGAGGATCAAAAGATCGGGCTTGGTGGCGAGTGCACGGGCGATTTCGACCAAGCGCTGCTGACCGTAGGAGAGCGCTGCCGCCTGCTCGCCCGCTTTTTCGGCCAGGCCGACAAATTGAAGCAGACGCATCGCTTCCGCCCGGAAATGGCTTTCTTCTCTCAAAAAGCCGGGCGTATGCAGGATATTGGCGGCAAAGCCCTTCCGGTAGTGGAGATGGAAGCCGAGCATCACGTTTTCCAGTACGGTCAATTCGTGGAAAAGCTGCAGATTTTGAAACGTTCGGGTAATCCCGGCGGCAGCCATCCGATGAGGCGGAAAGCTGGTTACGTCCACACCCTTCCACGACAGCTTCCCTTTGGTTGGGACATAGACGCCGGAGAGCATGTTGACAGTCGTACTTTTGCCCGACCCGTTCGGCCCGATCAGCCCTCTTACCTCCGAGCCTTTTATCTGCAGATCGATGGCATCCACCGCCCGAAATCCGTCAAACTCCATGACCGCTGCCTGTACGTTTAAATCGGCTCCGTCCCGGCTGCCCATCTGGCTCGGCCCATCCGAATCAGGAGCAGGTAGCGAAGGTGTGCCGGAATATTGGTTCCTTTGTTTGAAGATGCGCTGGATCCCCCCGACGATCCCCTCAGGCAGGGCGATCAGACTAAGCAGCAGAATTCCGCCGAATATCAGCAGGTGGTAATTGTACAAGCTTTGCACCCATTGCGGCAGGAGGAAAATGACAATCGTCCCGACCAGCGGTCCCAGTCTCGTACCGGCACCGCCGACAATGACGCCGACAAGAAACAGAATCGATTTGTCGAAGGTGAAGGTATCGCTGTTGAAATACGCATTTTGAAACGCAAACAGCGCTCCTCCGAGACCGGCCGTGCAGGCGCTGATTGCAAACGCCAGCACCTTCCAGTTGCGGACGTGTACGCCTGCTGTGGCCGCAGCTACTTCACTGTTCCCCATCGCCCGGAATGTTCTGCCATATCGAGAGGTAAAGAGATTGTCGATCAAAACGGTGACGACAAGCGCTATGACAGCAATGAACCAGTAGTAAGACACCGTTCCAAGACCAAGTCCAAACAGCTTTGCTTCCGGCAAATACAAGCCTGCCGGTCCACCCGTCACTTCTACCCAGCGATTGGCTACAATCTCCACGAGCAAACCAAAGGCGATCGTCACCATTGCAAGATACGGCCCTTTGGCCCGGAGCGACAGCATTGCCACGAGTCCGCCCGCTCCGGCACAAATCAGGACCCCTAGCAGCAAGCTGAGAAGAAACGGCACCCCGGCTACAGTGCAAAGGCCGGTGACATAGGCGCCTATGGCATAAAATCCGGCATGCCCCAATGAAAGCTGGCCAGACAAGCCGACAAGCAGATTGAGTCCGGCTACGACAATATAGGTGTAGAGGAAGCCTTGGGCCATATGCACGTAATACGAGCTGGGAAACAGCCAGGGAAAGAAGTACAAGGCAAGCGCTATCAAGAGATAAAGGAGCCACTTTTTCATATCAAAACTTCTCCTTTACTTTCTTTCCGAGCAATCCTTGGGGCATAAAAATAAGGACGATCAGGATCAGCAAAAACGCGCTGGCATCCTTGTAGGCAGAACTGTAGAGAGAGAATACCTGCTCGATGACCCCGAGCAGCAGTCCGCCGATCAAAATTCCGAGCGGATTGGTCAATCCCCCGATAATGGCAGCAGCAAAAGCCTTTAAACCGAGTGTTGCTCCCATGAAAAACGCGGTATTGGTGATCGGTCCGACCAGGATGCCGCCGACGCCGGCCAACGCTGACGAGAGAGCAAAGGCGAGTACCGCCATCCGCCTTGGGTTAATGCCCATCAGCGACGCGGCATCCGGGTTGAAAGCGACAGCAGCGAGAGCCTTTCCGAGCAGCGATCGGTTCAGGAAGAAAAACAGGCAGGCCATGATGACGATGGCACAGATCGCGACAAAGATCTCGTGCTTGGTGATGCCCACGGAACCAAATCGGTAGACCTCATTTCCAAAAGGGGACGGAAACGGGATCACATTTCTCCCCCAGATCAGCATCGCAATATTGCGAATCATCAAGGAAACGGCAACCGTACTGAGAATCCAGCCCACGGACAAAACGTGGCCGAGGGGCCGAATCGCTCCCCTCTCCAGCCCCCAGCCAAGCATGGCCATAGCCGCTGCCACGACCACCATCGTGACGAGAACTGATACAAACAGGTTCATTCCTGCAGAAGTCACCGTACCCAATGTTGTCAATCCCACCAAAGCGCCCAGCATCAGAAAGTCTCCCTGGCCGAAGTTCATCGTCCGGTTGGTCACAAACGTAATGTAATAGCCTTGGGCAATAATCGCGTAAATGCTCCCCAGAATCAATCCGCTCACGATGGCTTGCAGCAATAACACTACCTCCTCTCCAGATCTTCCGTGCCACGAAGTCGTCAAGAGAACTTCGAAGCGCTAAGGCTTGACGATTACGCCGTCCCTATAGGTCGCCAAAAACATATTGGAGCTGGTCAACGCTTCGTGATTCTCTTTTGTAAACGGCTGTTCCCCAATCGCCGTGATGCCGGTAAAGCCGGTCATATTTTCGATAGCGTCCCGTATCGCCTTCGGGTCTGTTCCCGCTTTCTTGACGGCCTGCAGGATCAGCTGCATGCAATCGTACCCTTGAGCCGATGCGATCGGGAAGATGTCTTCGCCGTATTTGGCTACCACCTTGTCGTGAAATGCTTTTGATTCAGCGCTTTGATCGATCGTAAAGGACTGAACCATGTAAACGTCCTTGTTGACCAGATCTCCCACCAGCTCTTTCACTGTCGGGTCCCCCATCGCCCAGGACGCGACCGTCAGCGGATAGTAGTTCAGCTTTTGCCGGGATTTCAAATATTGAGCCGCCTCCGGGGCAAGACCGTAAAAGATCACGACTTCAACCTGTGCATCGCGCATTTTGCTCAACTGCGCCTCCATGTTCGTATCGTTTACCTGGAACGACTCGGTTGCGGTCAAAGTCATGTTGTATTTGTCTTTCAGCACGCCTTCCACGTCCGTCTTGCCGCCCTGCCCGTAACCGGTCGTATCATGCAGCAGACCGATCTTGGTCAATTTTTTCTCTTCCACGACCCACTTCAGGATGGTTTCTACCTGCCCCTTGTCATAGGGCGCTACCCGAAAGATGTAGTTCTTGTCCTCCTTTTCATAGGTCTGGGTAATGGTCGTTCCCGTCGCGACCGGGATGATCTCCGGCACCCCGGCTTCCTGAGCAAACTTGATGTGGGCTTTTGCATTTCCGGAGTTGGCAGGCCCGACAAAGCCGACCACTTTGTCCTGCTGTATCAATCTCTGAACGATCTCAACCGATTTCTCGGGTTTGGCCTCGTCATCGTACACGATCAGCTTCGCTTTCTTGCCATCAGCTCCGCCCGCTTCGTTAAACTCGTCGACCGCCATTTGGGCAGCCCGCTTGACCGCTTCCCCGAACTTGGCCGTTCCGCCGCTGAGCGAAATCGCCAATCCGACGTTGAACTCTCCCCCGGAGCTCTGGCTGCCGGGTGCTGCTCCCGCCTGCGTCTGCCCGCCGGATTGACCGCCTGAAGATTGGTCCAGCTGCGGTCCGCATCCCGCTGCCCCCACGGCAAGTACCATCGCCAACGTAAACCACCATCTTGCCTTTTTCACTGCTGCCAGTCCCCCTCTTACCCAAAATTATTAGTGCATGACATATCCGCCCGAGATATTGATGGCCTGACCGGTGATTGCCGCAGCTTGGTCAGATGCGAGAAATACCGCAAATTCGCCAATTTCCCCCGCCTCCAGCAAGCGGTGCTGGGGCACGTTTCTGAGAATCACCTCTTCGAGCACTTCTTCTTCTGGTACCTGGTAGCTTTTTGCAAGATCAGCCAATTGATTGCGGACGAGCGGCGTATCCACATACCCGGGGCAAATGGCGTTACAGGTCACACCTGAGTCTGCCGCTTCCATCGCCGTCACTCTCGTCAGTCCGATAATCCCGTGTTTTGCAGAACAATAACCGGCTTTAAACGGAGCACCGATTTTGCCATTGATCGAGGAAATGTTGATGATTCTGCCCCAGCCCCGCTGTTTCATCTGGGCAAAAACGGCTTGTGTCGCCACGAATGGTCCTACCAGCATGACCTCAATCATTTTTTGAAACGTCGCAGGATCATACGTCTCAATCGGAGAAACATGCTGGAAGCCGGCATTGTTCACGAGGATGTCGACAGCGCCAAGCTCTTTTTGGCAAACAGCAACCATCTCGCGGATCGAAGCGAAGTTGGACAAATCCGCCTGAATGGCGATTTTCTTTTGGCTGTCCCTCGCTTCCATGGAGTCAACAGCAGACCGCGCCTTCTTTTCGTCGATGTCAGCGATGGCGATCTGACACCCCGCGGCATACATTTTTTCTGCGATCGACAGCCCGATCCCGCTTGCCCCCCCTGTAATCAAAGCGACTTTGTCGAGTTTCAGATTTGTTAGCATAGGTCCTCCTTCCACACTTGTAACCGTTTGCAATTCAGAATATTTGCAACCTTTGTGCCAAGTGGAAAGGAGCAGAATTGATCGCTTTCTTGAATCTGAATGTTTCATTTTTGCGACACATTCTTGATTCAACTTTGCGACATGTTGCGTTTTTGCGACGATCATTCGTTGGGTATCCGGTGCTTTTCCAGCTTCCGGTACAAGCTTGCCCTATGTATGCCTAGCAGTTGGGCTGCCTGGACTTTGTTTCCGCCGCAGTGAGCCAGTGCAGCTTCGAGCACGCGTCTTTCCGTCTTGGCCACCTCCGCCTCGAGGTCAAACGAAGCATTTTCACTGTCAACAGTCACCTGTCTGTCCAGCAAATAAGGCGGCAGATGCTCCACCTCCAGCTCCCCCTGTTCCGCCAACTGTACGGCCCTCTCCAGCACATTGTTCATTTCCCGCATGTTGCCCGGCCAACGATGCGCCAAAAAAATCTCCTGCACCTGCCGGCTGATGCCTGTCACATCGGTATACAGCTCGTTGTTCAGCTTTTTGATCAGCTCATGGGCCAGCGCAATGATGGAGAGTCCGAGCACCCGGAGAGGCGGCAGGTTAATCGTGAAGACATTCAGTCGATAATACAAATCCTCGCGAAAGCTGCCTTCCCGAATCAATTTCTCCAAAGGACGATGGGTGGCCGCGATGACGCGAATATCCACGCTGACCGGTCTGGTCGCTCCGATCCGCTCCACTTCCTTTTCTTGCAGGACGCGAAGCAGCTTCGCCTGCATATCCAAAGGCATGTCCCCGATCTCATCGAGAAACAGCGTCCCATTGTTTGCCAGCTCAATCTTGCCGGGCTTTCCTCCTTTTTTCGCTCCGGTAAACGCTCCGTCTTCGTACCCGAACAGCTCTGCTTCCATCAGATCCTTTGGGATGGCGGCACAGTTTACCCGGACGAACGCTCCATCCGCCCTGCTGCTCTCTTCATGGATTGCATGAGCAAACAGCTCCTTACCGGTCCCGCTCTCACCGAGGATCAATACCGAGGATTTCGTTTGCGCGATCCGTTTGGCCAGATGGACGGCTTCTTTCATGAGGGGGTGCTCGGCAAAAATATGGGCGAACGAGTATTTCGCTCCCATCATCCGCTTTAGCTCCTGACGGTAAAAGTCCAGCTTTCGCTCCATGATGTTGTAGCGTTCCACGATACTGCGCAGCTCGCGCAAATCGCTGAATACGACCTTGCCCAATGCGCCTACCGTCTCCTCCCCTTCCTTCAGCGGCATACGGCTTACAATGATCTCCCTGTCACCGATCCGCATTAGCTGGTCTATCTCGGGTTTGCCGCTCTTGATGACGAGATGCATTCTCGTATTTTCAATCACTTCCGTAACATGGCGTCCGATCGCCTCCTCAATCGTCGTGCCTAAAAAATCGCAGTAGCTTTGATTGATCATCGTAATGATCCCGCTTTTGTCACACATGACAATTCCGTCATACAGCTGCTCGACCAGCTCTTTGAACTGATGCAGCTCGCGTTCTTGTTCGGTCCACCTTCCGAGGCTGTCTGCCATATGGCCCAGAGGCTGAAAAATGGAAATGCCACCTACCACTTCTCCTGCAACAGAGAAAGGGAGGCGGTCAACGAGAAAAAGCTTTTCGCCATAGCGAATCTCTCTGCGTAAACTGGGTCGTCCCTGGCTCATGACCTGCAGCATATCAGAGCCGGGGGCAATACTGCTGATCGGCCGCTCCACAATCTCTTCTCTCTTCAGTCCCAAAAGCTGTGAACCGGCCGTGTTGACAAAGGTAATCATTCCATCCCGATCAACCAAAACAATCCCGTACGGAATCAAGTCTAAAAATTCGATCAATTCAATCTGCATCGGATTACCTCCTTTATGCTTCCACTTTACCGAAAAAAAGGAAAAGAAAAAAGGAGCGATTGGCGCTCCCTCTAATCATGCACTAAAAATCCGTGGCGTCCCATTCACTGAGATCGTCGTGGTCTGAAACGCTTTCTGCAAATCGCCCGCAATCGGGTTCCAGACAAAGCATGCCGTCCAGCTGACCGTCATGAAAAGGCAAGCCGTGATTCCCGCCACAGTAGGGACATGTCCACATATGGTGTCCTCCTTCTTCCTCATGGTTGAAGTCCTTCCATACAGGTAGTCTGCCCCAAATGCTTCCTTTGCTAATCAGCTGCTAATCAACCTTGTTGTTTTCCCAGTATTGCAGGTAGTAGTACGGATTGATTGCCCGATCGTCTGCAGTCCGATACAGTCCGAAATGCAGGTGAGACGGAAACATGCCATCTGTCCCAGGTGGTCCATAGCCTGTCGTGCCGACAAATCCAATCAACTGCCCGGGTCTGACCGTCGAACCTACTTTCAGATCAGGCGGATAGGCTGTCAAATGGGCGTAGTACATCCGGTATTTCCCGTTTTCATCGGTGATGTTGACTCGCCACCCGCCATAAGTGTTCCAGCCGATCCGATTGATCACGCCGTCTCCTACGCTGTAAACAGGCGTCCCCTGTGGTGCCATGATGTCAATTCCTTCATGGGAGCGGACTGTTCCCGAGTTTGATTCTGTCCACTCCCGCCCAAAGCCAAAGCTGTCTCCAAATGGCTGATACTCGCTTTTGCTGTCAAATGGGAAGACGTATCTTTCCGAGAGCAGCACAGAATGGTCCACCGCGGCAGACAAAGGGTTCACTGCCTTTTTCGCGTTACCCGGCAAAAACAGCAGTTGACCCGTGAGCAGATACCCGGCGTCGTCAGCATTGTTGCCTTGAATTGCAGAAACACTTGTACCATGCCGCTTGGCGATCGTCTCCAAGGTATCTCCAGCCTGGACGATATACGGGTTTCCTCGCTCCAAGCGCTTCCTTTCATTTTCGGCGACTGGCTTTGTCCAAATCTTCGCCACTTTTGCCCGTTGGTCCCACGTCACTTCGTATCCCAAGGATTCACTGACAAACCGAATCGGTACAAGTGTCCGTCTATTTCTGACTACGGGTGCTGTATCCAGCTTTTTGCGGCTTCCATTTACATATCCCACTCTGCTTTCAGGGAACACAGCCACCTGATGGGCTCCATCCCGCAAGGTCACCTGGCGTGTATCCGGATCATAGGAAACATCTGCGCCCGAGTGCTCCGCAAGCAGGCGGATTGGAACCAAAATGCGTCCGTTCTGATGAAGAGGCTGTACATCGGAGAGCACCCCTTTGCCATCTATCATCATCGAGATGACGGGGCGTGATGTCTGGGCATGAGCATCCATGCTGTGGGTTATCGTGAAAGATGTCACAAGCAAAAAAGCGCCCAGAAGCCTGCTGATAAGACGAGGGCTGTTAGTATGTACACAGCGAGTCATCTTTTTCCCCCCTATGCGTTCAAACTCGTACACATTATCGCACAGGGGAGAAAGCAGGTTCCAGACGCAAAAAATGTTAATCAGCGAGATCCGGTATCATACACTTTGCCCAATGCGGCAGGAGCGCTGGAGCGTCCAACCACACCAGCCAACACCAGGATGGTGAGAATGTATGGAAGCATGAAAATCACTTCGGTCGGGACGTATTTGGTGAGACCAAAAATTTGAACCAGCGATTTGATCGCTTGCGCTACCCCGAAGAACAGGGCAGCCCCCATCGCGCCGGCAGGATGCCATTTCCCGAAAATGAGAGCGGCAAGGGCGATAAAGCCTTGTCCGGACACGGTATTGTGAGAAAAGTTGCTGGTGGTAGTAAGCGCAATCGTTGCTCCACCCATAGCTGCCAAAGCGCCGCTGATCATAACAGCCGTGTAACGCATGCGTTTTACGTTGATCCCAACGGTATCGGCAGCACGCGGGTGTTCCCCGACCGCCCGCAGGCGAAGCCCGAATGACGTTTTAAACAGCAGATACCAGGAAAGCGCAACCAGTGCGAAGGCAATATAACTGGTCGGGTAGCCTTCGAAAATGGCATGTCCCAAAATGGGAATGTCGCTGAGCACCGGGATGTGCCACTTGCTGAATACTTGCTGCAATGTCGTCGTTTGTCCTGCACCGTTGAAAATGATCTTGGTCAGGTAGACAGACAGACCTGTTGCCAAAAAGTTGAGGGCGACACCACTGACGACCTGGTCGGCTTTAAACGTGATAGAAGCGACCGCGTGCGGCGTAGCGAATAGCGCTCCGGCAATGCACGCTCCCACCAAACCGATCCAAGGAGCCAATGAGCCGAATGAATCCTGAGCAAAGAAAGTAAACACTGCACCGGTAAAGGCGCCGATGACCATCATCCCTTCCAGCGCGATGTTCACCACGCCGGATCGCTCCGAATACATACCGCCCAGAGCGGCGAATATCAAGGCAGTGGAAAACACGATGGTATCATGAATAAGGTTGCCGATAATCACTCCCCAATCCATCAGTTTCCACCCTCCTTCTTCTGTAAAAGTGGCTTAATGAAAAACTTGACGATTCCATGCGCTGCAACGAAGAAAATGACAGAGGAGATTACTACCCGAATCAGCTCGACCGGTACCCCTGCACCGAATTTCATACCGGCAGCTCCAAATGTAAGCATTCCAAACAGAATGGCCCCCAAAATGACACCAAGCGGGGTGTTTCCTCCGATCAGCGCTACCGCAATACCGTCAAAGCCGTATCCGGGCTGTGCAGCCATAATCGATTGGTAATGGAATACGCCCAAAATCTCGCACGCTCCGCCGATACCTGCGAACATGCCGCCAACGAACATGGCATTGACCACATTGCGGTTCACATTCATCCCCGCGTATTCCGAAGCATGCGGGTTTAACCCTACAGCGCGGAGCTCGAAGCCCGATTTTGTCTTCCAGAGAAGGATATAAAAGAATACCGCGGCCAAAATCGCAAGCAACGTCCCCCAATGCAGGCGGGCACTGTCAAACATCTGGGAAAGCCATGCAAAAGAGATAGACGCCGAATCCTTGATCATTTCCGAGCGCTGCTGGCCTTCTTGAAGGTAAAACGCCTTGACAACGTAGTTGGCAAAGTACAAGGCAATCCAGTTTAACATGATTGTCGTGATCACTTCGTTTACGCCTCGCGCAGCCTTGAGCCATCCCGCGATAGCGCCCCACAGTCCCCCGGCAAGAGCACCTGCAATCACTGCGAGCGGAGCATGAATATACGCCGGAAGATCAAAAGAAATCCCTACTGCCGTAGAAGCGATCATCCCGATAATAAATTGCCCCTCGGCACCGATATTGAAAAGACCGGTCCGGAACGCAAATGCCACGGAGAGACCTGTAAAGATCAGCGGGGTAATCTGACGAATCGTTTCCCCAAAGTTATAAGAGCTTCCAAATACCTTTTCAACCAGGGACGCATATGCCTGAATTGGATTAAAACCGCCTGCCAGCATGGCGACAGCGCCCGTCAACAGGCCCAGAATAATGGCAGCAACCGGTACGAGGAACGACTCCTTGGTAAAGATGGCAATGACTCTATTCACCGTTGCCGCCTCCTTGCATTCGTTTTCCACCAGACATCATCAAGCCAAGTTCTTGCTCGTCCGTCTGTTTCGCATCAACAATGCCGACGATCTGGCCTTCGTAAATGACCGCGATCCGGTCGGAAACGTTGATGATCTCGTCAAGCTCCAGGGATAGCAACAAGACGGCCTTTCCTTTGTCCCGCTGTTCAATCAGACGTCTATGGATAAATTCGATGGCTCCAACGTCGAGACCACGTGTAGGCTGAGCTGCAATCAACAGATCCGGATCCTTGTTCACTTCGCGGGCGATAATCGCTTTTTGCTGATTGCCCCCGGAAAGAGCCCGTGCAGGGGTGTGAATACTCGGTGTCCGCACGTCAAACTCCTCGATCAGTTTGCTCGCATGCTTGTCTATTGCCGCGTAGTCCAGGAAGCCGTTTTTATTGAACTCTGGATGGAAATACGTTTCCAGCACCATGTTTTCACTCATCGGGAAGTCAAGGACAAGACCGTGCTTGTGGCGGTCTTCGGGAATGTGCGACAAGCCCGACTCCGAAATGACGCGCGGTGTCTTGTTCGTTATATCTTGACCTTTGAGCAGCACACGTCCGCTGGAGGCTTTCCGCAGCCCTGTCAATACCTCGATAAGTTCACTTTGCCCGTTGCCATCGACACCCGCGATGCCGAGGATCTCCCCGCTCCTTACTTCCAGCGAGATGCTGTTGAGCGCATTGACGCCTCTGTTGCCCATCGCCGTAATATTTTCCACAGACAAAATGACTTCTTTCGGATTTGCTTCCTTCTTATCGACACGGAAGTTAACTTCACGACCGACCATTTTTGCCGCAAGGTCGTCCGGATTTGTATCCTTTACCCCTACGGAATCGATGACTTTTCCTCTGCGGATGATGGTAACCGTATCACAGACAGCCATGATTTCTTTTAGCTTGTGGGTGATCAAGATAATCGTTTTGCCTTCTTTGACGAGGTTGTGCATAATCTCGATCAGTTCCACGATTTCTTGAGGGGTTAACACAGCTGTCGGCTCATCGAAGATCAGAATATCGGCGCCGCGGTAAAGCGTTTTCAAAATCTCTACACGCTGTTGCATCCCCACGGATATATCCTCAATTTTGGCTCGCGGATCCACCTTCAAGCCGTATTGATTGGACAACTTCTCGACTGCTTTGATGGCACTCTGCATATCTATCTGTAACCCGGATTTCGGTTCATTTCCTAATACAATGTTTTCTGTAACCGTAAACTTTTCTACGAGCATAAAATGCTGATGAACCATTCCAATACCAAGATCATTCGCTACGCTGGGGCTGGTGATTTTCACCGGCTTCTCGTTAATGAGGATTTCGCCCTCTTCAGGCTGATACAAACCGAACAAAACATTCATCAGTGTGGACTTGCCAGCGCCATTCTCTCCCAGGAGGGCGTGGATTTCCCCTTTTTTCACAACAAGGTTGATGTTGTCATTGGCAATAATGCCGGGGAAGCGCTTTGTGATACCGCGCATTTCAACAACAGTCTGTACAGGTTTCAACCATGTTCCCCCCGTTTTTGTGGGTCTAGTGTAGAAGGTAAAGAACAAGGCTAGTCGCTCGAACTAGCCTTGTCCGTGTGCAGTCTTAGAGGTCTTCTTACTTTTCTGGTACTGTAATTTCGCCTTTAACGATTTTTTGCTTGAACTCATCTGCCAGCTTCAATACGTCTTCAGGCACATTTTTCTTCGAGGTTTCTGCCAGGCCTACACCGTCTTCAGCCAGACCGAGCCATACGATTTTTCCGCCTTCAAATTTGCCATCGATCACGTCTTTGGATACGCGGTAAACAGCTTCATCCACGCGTTTTACCATGGAAGTCAGCGTTACTTCATCACCAAATGTCAGGGACTGGTCTTTGTCTACACCAATTACCCAAACATTTTCGCCTTTGGATTTGCGGTCTTTTGCTTCGTTGAACACGCCATCGCCAGTTGCGCCGGAAGCGTGGAAAATGATGTCTACGCCTTGGCCGTACATTTGGGATGCAGTAGATTTACCGAGGTCAGGCTTGTCAAATGCACCCGTGTATACTTTTACTACTTCAACACTTGGATCAGCTGCTTTTACACCAGCTTCAAAGCCAACTTCAAAGCGCTTGATTACTGGGATTTCCATACCGCCCACGAAACCAACTTTTTTGCTCTTGGACATTTTCGCCGCTACGACACCAGCCAGGAAGGAACCTTCATGCTCTTTGAACAGAACGGATTCCACGTTTGGCGCGTCTACTTCTGCGTCGATGATAGCGAGCTTGCTGTCAGGGTTTTCAGTAGCTACTTTCTTCACGTGGTCACCGATAACGAAACCGATACCCCAAGTCAGATCCCACTTGTCTTTTACAAATTGAGTCAAGTTCGGGATGTAGTCAGCATCAGAGGTGGATTGCAGGTAGCTTACGTTGTCCTGCGGCAGGTTCAGGTCCTTCTGCAGTTTTTGCAGCCCTTCCCATGCACTTTGGTTAAAGGAGTTGTCGTTTACCCCGCCCACGTCGGTAACCATGCCGATGCGTGCAGTAGGCGCTGCTCCGCCTTGGGCTCCCCCTTCTGCTCCACCTTGGTTAGCACCACCTGGTTGTCCTTCTGGTTTGCTTCCACAGCCGGCCAAAACCAAAGACAGGCTAAGGGTTGCCACGGACAGGACAGAAAGTACCTTTTTCATGTCAGAATACCCCCTATTTTTAATGAGATGAAATTGTTGAGTGAGGTTTCCCTCACGTGTTACAACCGTCTGCGTACAACGTGAAAGTGAAATTTGTCGGCCCGAAAGTAATTGTGTGAATACAAGACAGGCCGTTCACTTTCGTCGTAGTGAATCTGTTTCAAGAGCAAGAGAGGCGTCGCCTTGTTGCACTGCAACAGGGGAGATACCTTTTCGCAATGTCCGAGCGGTTCCATATCGGCAATCGCATAAGCGATGCGGATCCCGGTCACGGACTCCAGCCACTTGAAAATAGATTCTCCACCCTCCGTATAGCCTCCAGGTACCAGATGGGCGGGTATGCGGTCAAAACAGTAGACCACCGGTTCCCCATCTGCCGTGCGAATCCGTTCTACCATGAGAACGCCCTCTCCCGGATTGAGAGAAAGCTTTTTCCGCTCTTCCTCCGCAGGTTCGCCGTAAGCCGTACGCAAAATGGTTGTGCCGGCAACATAGCCTTGGCGTTCGATTGCATCCGTCACACTAAAGAGTTCCCCAATTCCACCTGAAAAAACAGGTCGAGAATTAATAAAGGTCCCCACACCGTGTCTCCGAATGACAATCTTCTCTTCTTCAAGCAAGCGAAGAGCTTCCCGCAGCGTCGCTCGGCTCACACCCAATTGCTTGGAAAGGTCGGCTTCGGAAGGTAGACGTTCACCGGGTTTTAGCTTCCCGGAATCGATGTCGCTTTTGATCTTGTCCATTACCAAGAGACAAAGCGAACGGAAATTCCCCTTGATGCTCATCTTCCTCCACTCCTGCTTCCTCAGCTATTCGAATAGGTAGGACGTCAGACCTCTTGAAATCAAGAGAGGATAACAACAATTTCCTTCAATCCCGTAAAAATTGTACCCTAGGGGCGAATATCATGCAAGCCAATTTTTTTGACTAGATGACAGTTTTCTGACGATCGTCTCGTCTCTGCGCCCCGCAGGTACATTTATGAAAATCATGTTCATTTTAGGAAATGTTGCTCTCGGGAGTGGGCCTTGGCAAACGCACTTCTCTCGGCTTGCTTCCCTCGTAAGGCCCCACGACGCCTTGTGCCTCCATCATGTCAATCAAACGGGCCGCACGTGTATACCCAACCCGCAGTCTGCGCTGCAGAAGCGAAGCCGATGCCGTCTGGGCCTCTACTACGACTTGGACAGCCTGGTCGTACATATCATCGTCGACTACCGGCTGCGCGTCTTCTGTTGTCTCTTCCGGAATCATGTCTTCCTGGTAGCGTGCCTCTTGCTGTTCCTTGACAAACGTTACTACTTCCTCTACTTCCTTGTCAGAAACATAGGCCCCCTGTACACGGGTCGGCTTGGAAGCGCCCATCGGCAAATAGAGCATGTCTCCGCGTCCGAGGAGCTTCTCCGCACCGCCCATATCCAGAATGGTTCGGGAATCGGCCATGGATGATACGCCGAAGGCAATCCGGGAAGGGATATTCGCCTTGATCAATCCCGTGATGACATCTACTGACGGGCGCTGCGTAGCGATGATCAGATGGATCCCCGCCGCACGCGCCATCTGGGCGAGACGGCAAATCGCATCCTCCACCTCACCGGGCGCGACCATCATCAGGTCTGCCAGCTCGTCCACGATCACGACAATGTAAGGAAGTGGAGCCCCTTCTGCCTGCTGGTTGTACATCTCAATGTTGCGGCTGCCTGTCTTGGCGAACAGATTGTACCGCCGCTCCATCTCAGCCACGACTTTTTTCAGCGCAACCGAGGCTCTTCGCGGGTCAGTGACTACCGGTGCCAACAGATGCGGGATGCCGTTGTATACGTTTAGCTCGACCATTTTGGGATCGACCATCATCAGCTTTACTTCGTCCGGGCTTGCTTTGAATAAAATACTCATGATCAACCCGTTGATACATACAGACTTCCCGCTGCCCGTAGCGCCTGCGACGAGCAAATGCGGCATTTTCGTCAGGTCGGCAACGATCGGCTCGCCAGATATATCGCGCCCGAGGGCAACCGTCAATTTCGCGGAGGCATCCTGGTAAGAGGCCGATTCCAGCACCTCTCGAAGCGAGACAACCGCAACCTCGGAATTCGGGATTTCGATCCCGATCGCTGATTTTCCCGGAATAGGCGCTTCGATGCGAATGTCCTTGGCAGCGAGCGCCAGCGCCAAATCGTCTGTCAGACTGACAATCCTGCTCACCTTCACCCCGGTTGCAGGCTGCACTTCATAACGGGTAACGGCCGGACCGCGGTGAACCTCGGAGACGATCGCATTGACCCCGAAGCTTTTGAGCGTTTGCACCAATTTGTTCGCGTTGGACGTATGATCGACATCTTTGCCTGGAATGTACGCCTTTGGTCGGGTCAGCATCTGAATGCTGGGGAGCACATAAGGAACGCTCGGCTGCGCGCCTTCCTCCTCCAGCGTGCCAAAGATCTCTTCGTCCCCCTCAAGCGAAAAGGTAATCTCGCGCTCAACCGATGGTTTCGTGCGAGGAGTTGCAATCGCTTCCTCTTCCGCCTCGCTTCCCTGCTCGGTCACCAGCCTTTCCGCAAAATCGCGAATAAGCGGTGCGCTTGCATGCTGTGTCTGCTCTTCTCCGCCTGTTCCAGGCTGGCTGTCCCCGGAGGTGTCAGCATTGCCGGCATCAAAGGCTTGTGTTGCGTTCGACGCGGCTGCCATCTGCGCTTCCTTGGCTTTCTTCGCTTCGCGCTCTTCTTCAGCCAGTTGCTTTCGCTTTTCGCTTTCATTTTGCAGCATTTGAACAGAATCTTTGACCGAATCTTTCATCTTGGCATACAGCAGAGCGATTTTGTCTCTCGCAAAAATGGCGATGTCCACGTAAGACAGGTTGAACAAAAACATGATTCCGGCCAAAATCAAAAAGCCGATAATCAATCCGGTACCGATCGGCCCGACGAGACCATTGCATAGAGCGAAAAATACCGCCCCCACCATCCCGCCGCCGACTCCGGTCGTCGACACCTTCTGGCTGTGGTCAAGCCAGATCCGATCCCAGGTGACGCGGATGATGCTCTGATCGGAAAACGTTCCTCCAGCCGTTACCTGCTTGTACAAAAACATGTGATCCCAGGTCAAAACAGCGACAAGTATGAGCAGCAATCCAAAAACGCGCAACGACATCCGCGGCGGTTTTCGGGTAAACATCATATGTACGGCCAGCCCCATGATCAATAATGGGATGGTAAAATCCCACGACCCGGCCAAAAAGCGGAATAAAAAGGCGAGAATGTTCTTTCCAAGCCAGCCGCTTTCCAAAAGTCCGATGAGACAAAGCACGATCATGACCAGTCCCAGCAGCTCCAGTTTGACAACAGAGGCAACTGCCGTTTGCGACTGTCTTTTTGCTCTTCTACTCAGGTGGCATGCCTCCCTTCTTTCGTTTCCATCACTCATCTATCACTCAAAAAAAGTCCGGACGTATAAAAAGGCAGCCGTTTGTAGGTCGGCTGCTGTTTGTCCACATCTAGTATAACACAGGAAATTCATAGAAATACAGGTCTTATTGCCCGAAACCTTCCGGCCGAAAACGAATCACTTGACCGGGTGCAAACGCCGGGTTGAGATAGTCCTGCGGATTGGGACTGATCAGGCGAACCATCTTGCCCTCGTAAGGACCTGTTTGCTCAACCACCATAGTCGCCTCACCCATCGGGAGCTCACGCAGGACTTGTTTCTCTACCTGATCCATCCCTTCGAACACTACTTCCATCGGGACCACGGAATAGAAAATCACTGCAGCACCTTCTCTCCGTTCCGGGCTTTTTCGATCAGCTCGTTCAGCTTTTTCAAAGCCTTGCCGAGCCCTCCTACCTCGTCAATCAACCCGTACTTGACCGCATCTGCTCCGATGACATTGGTGCCGATATCCCGCGTCAATTCGCCTGTCCTCAGCATCAGCTCGCGGAACTGGTCCTCTGTGATCCTGGAGTGGCGGGCGATAAAGCTGACGACTCGATCCTGCATTTTATCCAGGTATTCAAAGGTTTGCGGGACACTGATCACAAGGCCGGTCAAGCGTATCGGGTGAATCGTCATGGTCGCCGTTTCTGCTATGAAGGAATAGTCGCCAGCGACGGCGATTGGCACGCCAATACTGTGTCCTCCTCCAAGGACCAGTGTAACGACCGGTTTCGAGAGAGAAGAGACCATCTCCGCGATCGCCAAGCCTGCCTCTACATCTCCCCCGACCGTATTCAAGATCACCATGACTCCCTCAATTTTGCTGTTTTGCTCTGCCGCAACCAGTTGCGGAATGATATGCTCGTATTTCGTCGTCTTGTTTTGCGGCGGCAGCTGGATGTGACCTTCCACCTGTCCGATGATCGTCAAACAATAAATATTGCTTTCCAGTTGAGGAACATTGGTTTGCCCCAACTGCGTGATGGAGTCGAGCAAACGCTTTTTCGGATCTTCTGCACCCGGAGGCTGGCCAGGCTGTTGCGGTTCTGTCGGCGCGGTTTGCGGGGCCTCCTGATTGCTCCCAAAAGGGGGGCGATTCAAATAATCGGGCCTTTGTCTGTTTTGCATGAATCCTCCTCCTTCGCTGTCTGTGATAGTATGGGTCGCAGGAGGAGAAAAGATGCAAGCTTTGGAAGACAATCCGTTTATTTACCGTTCGCCAGCTTTGTCAGCTTGGCGATTGTTTGGTTGTATTCCGCCTTGTTTTCCGGATTTTTTTCTTCCTTCAGTTTTGTGAGCAGCTGTTTGGCCAGCAGCTTCCGCTCATTTGGAAATTCTGCGTTGAACAGCTTCAAGTCATTGTCAACCAAATAGTTAACATACCAATAGAAATTCCCTTTGTAGACAGCCGGGACATCGAGCTTGCCAAGTCCCTCCATAAAGGAACGGTACCACTGCAGCTTCATCGCCTTTTTCTTGTCGGCAGCGATATCTGGAAGCTTGGAGACCTCATATAGGTTTCCAAGAGAGATGGCATAATCCTGGTAGTATCGTTCGTTCTCTGTGATCGTCTGATTATTGGTTTTGATCATTTCAATGATTCTGTCTCCCAGGGAAAAAGACAGACTGCCTTTCCCTGCTGTTCCAGGCATCGCTTTGTAAGTGTTGTAGATCGAAAGAACAGCCTGTAATCTTTCATCCAGCTTCGCTGTGTTGTCTTTTTGCAGATCATCTAAAAATTTCACTGTATATTTTTCGGTCCAGGCGTGTACAGTCTCAGGGTATGCTGATGCCAACGGCTTATGAAAATCTTTAAGGACATTCATCGTAAAAGCGTGCCCCCATTCAAAGCGGGCAAAATGTCCACCAGGGATATGGTCCCGGTACTTGTAAATGTCCTCCCGAAAACGGTCGAGAGCTTTCTCTACGCCTTCTGCATACTGGTAAGCAAAATTGATATCCCTGTCCTCCACCCACTCTTCTCGCAGGTCGTCCCAGAGGTGCAGATTGCTTGCGACGCGGACAGCCTCCTGCAGGATCTTCACTTCATTCGGAGAAACGTCCTGCATTGACCCGACACGTGCAAACATGTCGAGCACAATCCCCTTTATTTCCTCTCTCTGCTGAGAGTAGGGAGCGGAAACCTTTTGCTCCCAGACAAGCTGCAGTATTTTCGTTTGCTGCAGATACAGATCGTTCAACCGCCGCAAAAGATACAGTTGATCGGGTGAAAGCTCAGCACCGTTAGCCATGTCGGGATATGCGAAAAAATCGGGTCCAATCTGATGGGACCATCCCCTCGTCGTCCGGCATCCCATTGTGCACTCTTTGTTTCGTTCTTCGGCCAGCTGTTTTTGATCCGTTTCTTTCATTTTTTTGACGATGGCAGATTCGGCCCACACTTGGGATGAGGGTACCAGCAAGCAGGCTACAATCGCCAGAGGAATGATCTTCGTTTTCAATATGATCGCTCTCCTTTGCTTCTAAACACATATAAGGGAAGAACCTTCAAGAAATACGTGTAGCATGTAATGTGACGTTGTACGCTTCGTGATTGTTTCAATCCAGGACTGTCAGCAACTTGGGAATTACATCCCGGGCATGGGATTGGTTCATTTTACCGTGCTATTCCATTTTTTTCAAAATAAAAATAAGGAGAGCAGGGCAAAAGCCTTGGCAAGTAGTGCAGGGCCACTAATTTCGCTGCAGTAAAGAGGCTTTTCAAGAAAAATAAAACAAGCCGAAAACCCTTGTGCAAACAGGATTTTCGGCTCGGATGTCGCTTGTAAGAAAAAAGCATTTTTAAACTTCCATGATGATGGGCAAGATCATTGGACGACGGCGGGTTTGATCGTACAAGAAACGGCCCAAGGCTTCCTTGACGTTATTTTTCAAAGAAGACCATTCATTCACATTTTCTTCCATGCATTTTACAAGTGTTTGGGTGACGATGCGATTTGCCTCGTCCAACAGCTCTTCAGATTCCCGAACATAGACAAATCCGCGGGAAATGATGTCTGGACCGGACAAAATCGTACCATTTTGTTTGCTGAGTGTAACGACAACTACCAGAATTCCATCTTGTGACAGTAATTTGCGGTCCCGAAGAACAATATTTCCTACATCGCCGACACCAAGGCCGTCAATCAAGACATTGCCAGCGTTGACCTTTGGCCCAAACCGTGCTTTTCCCCCGGAGATTTCCACTGTGTCACCGTTGTCCAACAGGAAAATGTTCTCACTTGGAACTCCCACCTGTTCTGCCAACATGGCGTGCATTCTCAGCATGCGGAACTCGCCGTGAATCGGGATAAAGTACTTTGGCTTCATGAGATTCAACATCAGACGAAGCTCTTCTTGACTGCCGTGACCGGAAACGTGCACAGCGCCATTCGGACCGTGCCCGCCGTAAATCACCTCAGCGCCAATCCGGGACAATTGATCGATGGTGCGTGCTACGTATTTTTCATTGCCAGGAATAGGTGTAGCTGCGATTACTACTGTGTCCCCTGGAAGAATATCGATTTTCCGATGGGCGGATCGGGCCATACGAGTGAGCGCGGACATCGGCTCCCCTTGACTTCCAGTGGATAAAATGACTACTTGCTCGGCAGGAAGCTTGTTCACTTCATCCGTATCGATGAACAGACCTTCAGGCACGTTGAGGTACCCCAGATCCTTACTGATATGGATGACGTTTTGCATGCTCCTGCCCACGACAGCGATCTTGCGACGATATTCGGTCGCAGCATCGACTACCTGCTGAATCCGGTGAACGTTGGATGCAAAAGTGGAAACGATGATCCGTCCTTCCGCTTTGCTGAACACATCCTTGATCGCAACACCGACAGAACGCTCCGAGCCGGTAAAACCGGGCCGCTCGGCATTGGTGCTGTCCGACAGCAGACATAATACGCCACGGTCACCGATCATGGCCATCTTGGCCAAATCAGCCTGTTGATTGTTTACCGGTGTCTGATCAAATTTGAAGTCCCCCGTATGCACTACGTATCCTTCAGGGGTTTCCAGACAAACGCCTACGCTGTCCGGGATACTGTGGTTGACGCGGAAAAACGTCGCCTTCATGTTCCCGAAATCAACTTCCGAGTCGCTGTTAATTAAAATGCGCTTTGTATCGTTTAGAATACCCGCTTCTTTTAATTTTGCTTCAATCAGACCCAGCGTCAATTTTGTCGCATATACCGGTACCTTCAAACGTTTTAGCACATAGCTAAGTCCGCCGATGTGATCCTCGTGTCCGTGCGTAACAATAATACCGCGAACTTTGTCGCGATTTTCCTCCAGGTACGTAATGTCCGGGATTACCATATCAATTCCCAGCATTTCCTCCTCTGGGAATTTTAATCCGGCGTCGATGACCACAATTTCATCGTCGCATTGGACTACGTACATATTTTTCCCAATTTCGCCTACTCCGCCCAGGGCGAAAATGAGAACAGAGTGATTCGATTTTGCCAAAACGTGTAACCTCCTATATTTAGTTGTCTTTCACACTCAAATTAACCGCCCCAAATCACTTAGATTCATTATACCCGAATCGAAAAGTGGAACACAAGAAAAAACAACCACCCGGAAAAGTCATTTTCCAGAATAAAAAAGAGCACCTACCAGAATGAATTGGCGGGAATCTGACAGACTATAGGATAACTTGCCGAAAAGGAGGTGGCCCGCATGTCTGTGTGGCAGAGGCTAAAGTACAGGAAAGAGACTCAGAAGCTCTCTTCTCCCGAGGCCACGTCAGGCTCTTCCTTCGCTGACAATCGGCGGTTAACCGCCAATCTCGAAGAGACGCTCGCTTACATGAAGCAGACATTTGGAGACACCGACGACTTCAAGATTCGTCGGTTTGATGTGTTTGGCCGCTTTCCGGCAGCACTACTCTACTTGGAGCACCTTACGAATCAACGGGAAATGAAAGAAGACATCCTGCGTCCGCTCCTCCAAAAAAACGGTACGCAGGATGAAAACGGAATTGTTGATAAAGATGAATTGCTCACCATGATCACAAATGACATCCTGATCGGAGGGAACGTATCTACCCAACATGAGATTCGCTCCCTGGTCGAGCAGGTTTTGTCCGGTCAAGTCGTGATTATCATCGACGGATTCGATAGAGCAATCATTTCGGGTTCCAGCAAAGTCGAGCACCGTGCTATCAGTCAGCCCGAAACGGAGCAAGTGATCCGCGGTTCCCGGGAAGGCTTTATCGAAAGCCTTGGCGTGAATCTTGCCCTCCTGCGAAACCGGCTTCCTTCCGTGGATTTGCTCGTCAAAACCGTTCAGATCGGTCGAAGGACAAGACGAAAGTGGCAGTCTGTTATCTGCGGGATGTGTGCAATCCTGCACTCGCTAAAGAGGTGATAGACAGACTGCAGCGAATTGACATCGACGGCGTGATCGATTCCGGCTATTTGGAACAGTTCATCGAAGATCACCATTTTTCACCGTTCCCGCAAATACAAAATACGGAGCGCCCGGACAAATGTGTGGCCAACTTGCTGGAAGGCAGAGTGATTATTCTCGTCGACGGCTGCCCTTTTGCCTTGATAGCCCCAGCTGTGTTCAGCCAATTTTATCAATCTGTCGATGACTATTCCGAACGGTTCGTGCTATCCAGCTTTGTCCGGCTATCGCGCCTGGTAGCCCTTCTGTTTTCCTTAATTTTTCCATCTTTATATGTTTCTGTTATTTCTTTCAATCCCGAGTTGATCCCGACCGAGTTCGCCGTTGCTGTTGCCGGTGGTCGCGCAGGGGTCCCTTTTCCGTCCCTCGTAGAAGTGCTGATCATGGAAATCTCCATGGAAGTTTTGCGGGAAGCGACGATCAGGCTGCCTCAGCAGGTCGGAGGCGCACTGTCGATCGTCGGAGTGCTTGTGATCGGACAAGCTGCCGTATCAGCAGGGTTTGCCAGCCCGATTACCGTCGTTGTTATCGCTCTTACTACCATCGGGTCGTTTGCCACACCAGCATATGACATGGCTCTGGCCCTGCGACTTCTTCGTTTTCCGCTGATTATCCTGGGGGGAATCTTTGGGCTTTATGGGGTCATGGTTGGCTTGATTCTGATCGTAAACCACATGCTTTCTCTGCGGTCTTTTGGGATACCTTACATGAGTCCTCTCGTGCCTGGGCAATGGCAGGGAATGAAGGATACGGCAGTGCGTGGTCCCTTTTGGCTTTCCCGCAAGCGTCCTGAACTCTTGCACCCTCGTGATCCCAATCGGACAGGGACAAAATCCCAGGTAATCGAGCCCAGACCACATAATACGCTTGATCCGGTTTCTGTCGGAAATAGGAGGTGGGAGGATTCGGATGGAGACTCCACGTGAAATTACGTTTTTGCAGGCTGCAGCCGTGTTGATCAGCACCATCATCGGAGTCGGGGTTCTTTCCTTGCCGGTCATCGCCGTAAAAGCGGTAGATACCGGCGCCCCGCTCCTTACCTTTATCGGAACCATGATCGCCCTTTTTTCCTTGGGTATCCTGGCGGCGTTGGGGAAACGCTTTCCTCGCAAATCGATCATTCACTATAGCGAAGACATTCTCGGTGTCTGGATAGGCAGGATCGGGAGTGTCGCGATTATCTTCTTTTTTGCCGTCTTATCTGCTCTGACAGCCCGAGAATTCGGAGAAGTCGTGGTACTGCTGTGCTCAGAAATACTACATTGGAGGTCACTGTCATTGTCATGCTTGCCTTAGCGGCGATCTCTTGCCGAAACGACCTGAGCACATTCTCTTACATCCATCTCTTCTACCTGCCTTTTATTCTGGCTCCGGGACTATTAATTGTCGCTTTGTCGCTGCAAAACGCTGAGTTGATTAATTTGCAGCCCATCGCCCCGATTCACAAAGGCCAGTGGTTTTACGGCAGCTTGACCATTGCAGCCCTGTTTCAAGGTTCATTTATCGTTACCATGATAATTCCATCCATGCGCCATCCGGCGAAAACATCGATCGCCTGTGTGCTGGCGATTATCGTCTCAGGCGGTCTCTACCTCTTGATCGTGATTGCCAGCGTGGCGATCTTTGGAGCCGAGGAGACAAAGATGCTCATTTGGCCCACCCTTGAACTGGCCAGAATGACCTCTCTCCCGGCCAATGTCCTGGAGCGGTTGGATATTTTGTTTCTCGCTGTTTGGGTAACGGGTGTATTTACGACTCTGTTTTCCACCTACTACTTTACGATCCATTCGCTGAGCAATCTGCTTCGCCTCAGAGATCACAAGATGTTTTCGCTGTTTCTGTTGCCGGTCATCTTCGTGCTGGCCATGGTCCCGCAAAATGTTATGGATACCTACCGATTTATCCTTACAATCGGTCTGTGCGGCCTCATCATCACCATCGGTTACCCCGCAGTCCTGTTGATTATCGCGATTTTACGCAAGAAAAGGGAGGATCAACATGATCGGGAACACGCACAAAAAACACCTTAATATCGTTTTGATACTCGCTCTGCTCCTGCCTTTTCTGACAGGATGCTGGGACAGAACCGAGATCGAGACGAGAGCCAACATTCTCGGAATCGCCATTGACGTATCCGAAGATAACCAACAGATGCATGAATCCGAAGTAAACCATATGACCGGTATCTTCCCGGAGCCGAACAAAAAGCTGATCCAGATTACGGCACAAATTGCTGTACCGGGAAGAATTCCTCTCGGGCCGGAAAGCGGAAGCAACGGTTCGCAAAAGCCGGTCTGGCTCGTCAGCACCGTCGGTCATACATTGGATGACGCGATCCTGAACCTCCAGCAAGAAATTGCGGATCGACTTTTTTTCGGTCATTTGCGAGTCATTATCGTCAGCAATGAAGTTGCCCGCAAAGGTCTTGGCGATCTTAACGATTATTTGCGCCGAAATCCTGAAGTACGCCGTACTGCATGGATGATCATCTCCAATGGCAGAGCCTCAAAGGTCATGGAGAGCTCACCGCAACTGGAACGCATCCCTACGCTCTATCTTTCGGCCATGATGGAAAACGCCGTTTCTCTGGGCAAGTTTCCACGAGCGTTCCTCGGCCTATTTTGGAGCGCCTCTTCCAAATTGGGCCAAGAACCGTTTTTGCCAGTCGTTGAAGTAAAACGGCATGAAAACACCGAAATCTCGGGGATGGCATATTTTCAAGGAGATCGGATGGTCGGGGTTCTCCAGCCTTTAGAAATTGGGTTTTATATGGCAGTGATGGGAATCAAACAAGGAGGCTATTCCGCTTTTACTCCTGTCCCCGGCCAACCGGGAAGCGTATTGGTCCGCTCCCGCTCTCGCGACGCGCAAATTGACGCCGTACTGGATCATGGACAGCCAAAGATCAAGCTCTTTATCCACGTGGAAGCTGATATCGTTGAAAAGACAAAAAATACCCGGTCTTTGAATCAGCCAGGCCTGTTAAAAGACATCTCTGCCGAAGTATCGGACCGTGGCAAAAACACCATTAAAAATATTCTTGCCATGACCCAAAAGAACGGATCAGATATATTCGGCTTTGGAGAGCACGTTCGGGCCAAGCTCCCCGATTACTGGAATACCCACATCAAAACGAAAGAAAACTGGCGGAAGAAATTTAAGGAGTTGGATGTGGAGATCAACTTTACGACCACAATACGCCGCGTCGGAATGAGGCTGGGTTAGGAGGTCAATACATGAGTTTCTCCCTGCATCTCGGGTACATCTACTATGTAGTGTTTCTGGCGATAGCTACCGGCATATTCGTCCTTCTGATCGACTCCGAGACTTACCGGGCGGCAAACATGAAGAGAGAACGACGAGCCGCAAAGCTCCTCGGCTGGATCAACATCAGTCTGGGAGTGCTGGTTCTTTTCCTTCACTGGATGTTCAGTCCCTTGCTGGTCTGAGAACAGAAGCGAAACAGCAAAACGGGAGCCTTGGAGCGGCTCCCGTTTTTGGTTCGCTGTTTATCCCAACAGCGAATGGACAAACGCTTTTTCTTCTTCGGTCAAATCGACCAATGGCAACCGAACGCCACCGGTCTGTACTCCGAGCTTCTCCAGGGCCGCTTTGACCGGTCCTGGGCTGGGATAGGCAAACAAGCCTTCAAATACAGGCAGGAGTTTGCGATGAATAGCCGCTGCCTGTGCATGCTCTCCACGGAAAAACGCGGACATCATCTCGGACATTTGTGCACCTACCACGTGGCTGGCCACGCTGACGATGCCTACGCCCCCGATAGACAGTACCGGAAGTGTCAACCCGTCATCCCCGCTGTACAGCTCAAACCCTTCCGGCGCATGCTCAATGATGGATGCCATTTGAGACAGGTTGCCGGATGCTTCTTTCACGCAAACCACATTGGGCAGCTGCGCGAGCCGGAGAGTAGTCTCTGCTGTCATGTTTACACTCGTACGGCCGGGAACATTGTACAGCATGACTGGCAGCTTGGTAGACTCGGCAAGAGCCTTGAAGTGCTGATATATTCCTTCCTGGGAAGGACGGCTGTAATACGGAGTGACGAGCATGACTGCGTCAACGCCGATCTTTTCAACCTCTTTCGTAAACTCGATGCTCGCCGCCGTATTGTTGCTGCCTGTACCGGCAATAATATGGCATTTCCCTTTTGCATAGGACACGACATGCTTGAACAAATCCAGCTTTTCCCTGGCGGACAGCGTCGGCGACTCGCCCGTTGTCCCGCTTACTACTACCGCATCCGTCCCGGTGGCCAGCAAATGATCAATAAGACGCTCGGTTTGTTCATAATCGATTTCCAGTTGTTGATTGAAAGGAGTTACCATCGCGGTAACCAATCGGCCAAAACGTGCCACTGCCCCCAACTCCTCTGTCTATTCTCACATGTATAATGTCATAGCTGCTATAAGTGTCCGGTATGCAGTTGGAATTGATGGTGCAGGGCGCGAACGGCCCGTACCATGTCTTCCTCGTGCACCAGAACCCAAATGGTCGTATGGGAGTCAGCAGACTGCAGAATGGGAATGTCCTCGTGCGTCAAAGCTTCCACAATCTGAGCCATGACACCGGGAACGCCCGTCATCCCCGCACCGATTACAGAGACCTTTGCGCAATGCGGCAATAACTGAGGCTCGTATCCCATATCCGTCAAGATGCGGGAAGCCTTTTCTCCCATTTCATCATGGACCGTATACGCGACACCCAACGGATTCACGTTGATGAAGTCGACACTGATGTCATTCTTGGCCATCGCCTTGAATACCTGCAGCTGCGTATCGTAACGGCCATCCTTGTTGGCGACTTTGATTTGCGTAATATTCGGGACATGCGCGATCCCCATGACCAGCCGATCATGTACAGTGTACCCCATTCGACCAATCTCCAAAAGGTTGGTAACCAGTGTACCTGGATCATCCGAAAAAGTGGATCGGACACGAATGGGGACATTTGCCTGCATGGCAATCTCGACAGCACGCGGATGGATAACCTTCGCCCCCAGATGTGCCATGTTGCAGATTTCCGAATACGTAACCGTCGCCAGCGGCTGGGCCTCATCCACAATCCGTGGATCAGCCGTCATGATTCCGTTCACATCAGTGAAAATGTCTACCATTTCGGCATGGAGCGCGACGCCTAGAGCTGTTGCCGTCGTGTCGCTTCCTCCTCGGCCGAGCGTCGTAATTTCCCAATCCGGCGTCCGTCCCTGAAAACCGGGAACGATAACCACTTTCCCGGCTTCCAGCTCCTGCAAGATTCGCTTTGGTTCAATCGTCTCGATCTGCGCATTAGTAAAATCATCGCTGGTGACAATATTCGCCTGCCCGCCTGTCAAAATCGTCGCGTGTATTCCCTCGGCATTCAGCATGCTGCACATGACCGTTGCCGAGATGATTTCACCCGTGTGCATCAACAGATCCGTCTCTCTTTTGGGCAAACCGTTCCCGTTGCTGCGAATGAGCTGCAGCAATGTGTCAGTCGCGTAGGGATCGCCCTTGCGCCCCATCGCTGACACGACAACGACGAGGGCATAGCCTTCGTCGATTGCTCTTTTTATATGCGTAATAGCCCTGATCCGGCAATCTTCTGTTGTCAGTGAAGATCCACCGAATTTCTGGACGAGAATTTTCACAAACCTCTCCCCTATGCTCGTGCTTTGATGAGTTCTTCAGCGATTTGTACTGTATTCCAAGCAGCACCCTTGAGCAGGTTGTCGGACACAATCCACATGTGCAGTCCTCTTGGATGATGAAGGTCGCGGCGTACGCGTCCTACAAACACATCCAGTTTGCCTGCCGCATCCGTAGCCAAAGGATAGCGCTGCTCTTCCGGTACATCGGTCAATACGACGCCGGGAGCTTTTTCCAGCAGCGATTTTACTTCTGCCAGATCGTACTCCTCTTTCAGCTCTACATAGACAGCTTCGCTGTGTCCATATACAACCGGGATGCGAACGCAGGTAGCAGATACGAGCACATTGTCGTCCCCGAAGATTTTCTTTGTCTCGTTCACCATTTTCATTTCTTCATACGTAAATCCGTTTTCCGTAAACACGTCGATTTGCGGAATAGCGTTGAACGCGATCTGATGATGAACAGGCAGTTTCCCTACCGGAAGCACCTTGCACTCCGGTTCTTTGCCATCCAAAACGTCACGGGACTGCGTCAACAGCTCTTGAATGGCAGACGCGCCCGCTCCGGAGACTGCCTGATAAGTAGAGACGATGATCCGATCTATTCCATAGCGATCATAAAGGGGTTTCAAAGCGGCTACCATTTGAATTGTCGAGCAATTCGGGTTGGCAATGATCCCCTTGTGGGCAAGAGCGGCATCCATGTTCACTTCCGGAACGACCAGCGGGACTTCCGGGTCCATCCGGTAAGCGCTTGTGTTGTCGATTACGACTGCGCCGTGGCGCACAGCGTGAGGAGCCAGCTCTTTGCTGATCGCTCCGCCTGCGCTGAACAGGGCATAATCAACTCCAGCAAAGCTGTCCGGTGTCGCTTCTTCCAGAACGATCTCTTGTCCCTTGAACATGACCGTTTTGCCTGCCGAACGGCTGGAAGCAAGCAGCTTCAACTGCTTAATTGGGAAATTCCGCTCTTCTAAAATTTTGATCATCTGCTGCCCGACTGCGCCGGTTGCACCGACCACAGCAACGTTGTAGGTCAGTTGGTTCGCCATCTTCTACTCTCCTCCTAATCGCGCTCAAACAGTACTGGTTTTAGTATTGGTATCTTTCTATCAACAAGGGTTGCAATTGTCGGCCTTCTAACGCAGCCTCACACGTTTCCAAAATAAGTTCCATACGAGCTACCAGCGAGGTAGGTTTTTTGTCAGGAGCATCCTGTCCGAAAGGCACAAAATAGACGTTTTTCGCCGCCAGAAGCTTTGCAATATTGGCTGCGTTCAAACCCAATCCGTCATTGGTCGAGATCGCTATTACAACTGGCCGCAAGTTTCGCATCGTAGCCTTGGCTGCCATAAGCACGGGGCTGTCCGTGATGGCATTTGCCAGGCGGCTGGTCGTGTTGCCCGTGCATGGAGCAATCACCATTACATCCAACAGCTTGGATGGTCCGAGCGGCTCCGCCTCCGGGATCGTTGTGATCAGCTTTTCCCCGGTTATGTCCACAAGCTGCTTTTGCCAGCTCTCGGATGTGCCGAAACGGGTGTCAGTGGTAAGGAGCGTATTCGTAACAATGGGAACGACACGGGCGCCCGCGTCCACAAGCCGCTTGATTTGCGGCATGGTTTCCTCAAACGTGCAGTGTGAGCCAGACAGTCCAAAACCGATCGTCTTTCCCTGAAGTTTACCCATGCTGATTCCCCCTGGTGATCGTTTGCTCCCCGATAAGACGCGACAAGGTTTGGGCTAAAATCTGTCCGGCTGTTTTGGGTGCGACGATACCGGGTAATCCGGGTGCAAGCAAAGCCTTGATTCCCCGTCTTTCGGCATAGCGAAAATCAGTCCCCCCCGGTTTGGAAGCGAGGTCAAGAATAAATGCCGTTTGCGGCATTTGGGCGATGATTTCCGCTGTCAGTACAAGCTTCGGGATCGTATTGAAAATAAAATCGGCATTGTTCACCTGCTGTTTCAATTCGCTCATATGAAAGGGCGTCAGCCCCATTTCAAAAATACGTGCTATGTGTTCCTGACGTCTTGCCCCTACACGAACTCTGGCTCCCAGCGAATGCAGCGCACGCGCCATGGACATGCCTGTCCGTCCCAAACCAAGCACGATGGACTGCGAACCGTGTATCGTGATGTCTGTATGCTGGATGGCCATCATCAAGGCTCCCTCTACGGTCGGGATCGAATTGTAAATGGCCACATCATCACGATCCAGAAGTTCCACCAGCTCAATTTGCTGGGCGGCAAGCAGTTGCTTCAAATATGTCTTTGCCATACCCGTGTAGACAATGCAGTGCTTTTGAAGACTCGCTACATGCTCATCCAATAGCTGCAGCGGCTTAGAGCAGAATATGCTTTCCACATAGCCGTTGTCATCCGACCCGACGATGGGAAGAATCAAGGCGTCAACGTCTTTCAACACATCGCATGTTAATGGTCTTTTGGTTGCCCCGGTGAAGATGCTTTCCAGGTTGTCAAAGCCAATCAGCGTGACACTGGCATCCAGTTGAATGCAACGCTTGATCACTTCCAACTGGCGTGCGTCGCCGCCGATAAAGGCAACGTGTTTGCCCGTTAGCATGCTGCGTTCCCCTTTCCACACATTTTACTGCATTAAACGATCGAAACGCAAAGGTTTTTCCGTGTGAAAAAGATAACGGAAAGCGTTACGTCTACCCCATCCTATTCGGCCGTATCCGGTTCGGTGACTAAAGCGCCTATTTTTCCAAAGCTTGTGACTGATTTTTATTTACCTGAATAATCACCATATCCGGCCCGATTTTGACGATGGCGTCCCAGGGAATGACCATGTCGTCGCGCTTCTTTCCGAAACCAAAAAAGCTTCCACCCGGTACGATAATCGCGTGGATGCTTCCTGTCTCGGTATTGATCTCCAGGTCAGAGTCGCCGATCACGCCCAATCGCTCCCCATTGTCCAACCCGATGATTTCCTTGCCGCTCATCTCGCTTAAACGCATGCACTCCATCCCCCTTATTTTGAACCGCCTCTCAAGCCAGTTCTATGAAGTGGCCGCTTCCTTTACGGACCCGCCATTCCGGGGCTCGTCAAGGTTATTCGTTTCTACTTTTATACGAAAAAAAATCCGGTCTATGCCGGATTTTTTCACAGGAGAATATCGCTTCTAACGTTGTCGGGGAAACCGTCCAATGGACTTACCATGGCCATGGCCAGCTTGGAGCGGAACAGCTGTCTAGCGACTGAAAGGACGGACTCATGCGAAACACGGTCGATCTTCGCGACAATCTCATCCAGACTGAGATGACGCCCGAGCAGCAATTCGTTTTTGCCGAGGCGGCTCATCCGGCTGTTTGTGCTTTCCAGGCTGAGCATCAAGCTGCCCTTCAACTGCTCCTTGCCCTTTTTCAGTTCTTTCTCGGTAATTCCATGTTCGGTAACATCGCGAAGCACATTGGCGACAATATCGAAAACCTGCCCAACCTGCTCCGGTGCGGTTCCCGTATAAATGGTGAATGTACCTGCCTCTTTGAAAGATGAATGATACGAGTACACCGAGTAAGCCAGGCCGCGTTCCTCACGAATTTCTTGAAACAGCCTGGAGCTCATGCTGCCGCCGAGCACGTTATTCAACAAGATCAGTGAATAGGTATCCTCATGGCCTACCTGAAAGCCTGGCAGGGAAATGCACAAATGTGCCTGTTCCGTTGCTTTATGGTGGGCAATCGAGCGTCCCTGGAACTCCGGCGTCCGTACCTCTTTCATCCTTGCATTTCGCTGCAGGGAAGAAAATCTGCGCTTGATATCCTCAATCAATGCTTCGTCAAAATTTCCGGCCACCGTCACGACGGTATTGGAAGGGAGGTAATGACCATCAATGTAATCGAGCAAATTCTCTCTTTTCAAAGAGCGCAGCACATCTTCCGTCCCGAGAATCGAATATCCTAGCGAATGGTCCCCGTAGCTTGCCCTTGCAATCAAATCGTGGACCAGATCGTCTGGAGTATCCTCGTACATGCTGATTTCCTCGATGACCACATTTTTTTCCTTCTCCAGCTCTTCTGGATCAAATACGGAGTTAAAATACATATCCGTCAATACATCCAGGGCGATCGGCGCATGCTGATCGAGGATGCGCGCATAGTAACACGTGTACTCCTTGGAGGTGAAGGCGTTTACATTCCCTCCGATTTCATCAAACGTTTCCGCAATTTCCTTTGCTGAACGGTTCGTCGTTCCTTTGAAGAACATATGTTCAAGAAAATGCGAGATTCCGTTATCCCGTTCCGTCTCAAACTTGGAACCGGTTCCGACCCATACACCCAAAGCCACTGAACGTACGGATGGGATTTTCTCCGTAATGATGCGGAGCCCGTTCTCACATGTATATCGTTGTATCACATAAACCCTCCTCGGTTGCTATTCCATCCTTTGCTCGTTTGATTGCTTGCAAACAAGTTTTACTATAACAAAATTCGCCTATTCTCACAATAAAGGGGGTGTCATCGCAGCCGCTTACTGGAAATTACTTCTGAAACCGGCATCGGCATCAGGCCTTTTTTCTTGGCGTCCTGGATCATTTTATCCAATCCTGCAGCTGTAGGTGCCGTTGGGTGCATCAGAATCAGAACACCGTTGCCCAGCTTGGCCTCGATGCGACTGACCATCTCGCCCACTGGCGGCTTCCTCCAATCGACCGTATCTGCCGTCCACAAAATGGTCTTCATCTGAAACTCGTTGTGAGCAATGTTGACCACCGATTGATTAAAGGAACCGGAAGGAGGTGCAAACAAGACCGGTTTTATTCCCAGCGTCTTTTGAATCACTTCCTGGGTTTTTGAGATTTCCTGCCTCATCCGCTCCACGCCGATTTTTGCCATATCCGGATGAGAATAGGCGTGGTTACCGATCTCGTGGCCGCGCTCTGCAATTTTTTTGGCCAGCTCCGGGTACCGCTTCACCCAGGAGCCATCCAGGAAAAAAGTCGTTTTCACGCCGTGTTTGTCCAACGTATCCAAAATCGTATCCAAATATTCATTGCCCCAAGCAACATTGATCATAAAAGAAACAGCGGGTTTTTGCGGATTTCCGCGATAAATCGGATGGGCTCCCAGCTGTTCCAGCGAGATGGCGGGAGGGATTTCTTCGAAGACAAGCGCTCCGGGGCCTGCTGTCTGCGCGTTCTTCAGCTTTTCGAGGGAGGCTTCCACGTTCACAGCCAATCCGTTATATCCCGGAATGGCACGCCACACCCGGTCGACCTTCGCATTGATCGGCGCCTCCTCCCTCCCCTGCTTCCACTCGTCGATTTTCTTCCGAAGCTCATCCTCCTGCCCACCCGCAATCGGCTTGTCGGCCGTTATCGATTTGATTTTTACCGTTTCTATATAGCGATCGATCGGTCTGTAATTCAGGGTCAGTGCGAGCAATACGGCGCAGCCTACCGTAAACAGGATCCGAAATGTCACTGCTTTGTTCATCCACATGCCCCTCCCGGCTTTCACACGTACAAGTCCTTCTTTGTCCAATGTATGAGGAGAGCCGGGAAGATAGAAGGAAAAAGAAAAAGCTTCCGTACGCGAAGAGTCCTTCGAGTGACGAAGCCTTTGTCTGCGAAAAACGTCATGACGTTTTTCTGGGAAACGGTTAACCCGTTATTCTGCTTGTACTGGTGCGTTTTGCGCCGCTTGCTCTTTCAGAACAGCTTTGCGGGACAGGTTGATACGGCCTTGGTCGTCGATCTCGGTGACCTTTACCATCACTTTATCGCCAACGGATACGACATCTTCTGTCTTCGCTACGCGCTCTTCAGCCAGCTGGGAAATGTGGCAGAGCCCTTCTTTTCCAGCGAACAGCTCGATGAATGCACCGTATTTTTCCACGCGCTTCACAGTTCCCAGGTATGTTTGTCCGAGGGCTACCTCGCGCACGAGATCTTCGATGATCTGTTTTGCCCGCAGGTTTGCGTCGTGGTCCACCGATGCAATAAAGATGCGGCCATCCTGTTCAATATCGATTTTGACCCCGGTCTCATCGATGATCTTGTTGATGATACGGCCTTGAGGTCCGATGACATCGCGGATCTTGTCCGGATTGATTTGCATCGTGAGAATCTTAGGCGCATAGGGAGACAGCGTCTTGCGCGGCTCGGAAATCGTGCTGAGCATATGCTTGAGAATGGTCAAACGGCCTTCTCTTGCCTGTTCCAGCGCTTGCTCCAGAATTTCACGGTTGATGCCGGCGATCTTGATGTCCATCTGAATCGCAGTAACCCCTGTTTCGGTACCTGCGACTTTGAAATCCATATCGCCCAGATGGTCTTCCATCCCTTGGATGTCTGTCAGAATAGAGAAGGTTTTTCCGTCTTCGCCCATGATCAGACCCATGGCAATTCCGGCTACAGGTGCCTTGATCGGCACACCGGCATCCATTAAAGCAAGTACGCTGGCGCAAATCGAGGCCTGCGAGGTGGAACCGTTCGATTCAATTACTTCCGATACAAGTCGGATTGTATACGGGAACTCGGTTTCGGATGGGATGATCGGCTCAATTGCGCGTTCACCCAACGCACCGTGACCAATCTCGCGGCGGCCTGGAGGACGAAGCGGACGTGCTTCCCCTACGCTGTACGGCGGGAAATTGTAGTGATGCATAAAGCGTTTAGACTCTTCCAGCCCAAGGCCATCCAGGATTTGCACGTCGCCCAACGCGCCGAGGGTGCAGACACTGAGAGCCTGGGTTTGACCGCGCGTAAACAGTCCGGAACCGTGTGTACGCGGCAAGATGTTCGTCTCGCTGGACAGCGGACGAATTTCGTTCAGAGCTCGTCCATCGGGGCGAATTTTTTCTTCAGTGATCAAGCGGCGTACCTCTTCCTTGACGATGTTGTAGAGAACCTCGTCGATGGCCCGCTCTTGCTCCGCATAAGTCTCCGGATTTGCTTCGGCGAAATGCTGCTTGGTCTCCGCTTTGATCGCATCGATGGCGTCGTAACGAGCCTGTTTCTCTTCAATGCGAATCGCTTCTTTCAGACGCGCTTCAGCGTATTCCCGAACAGCCTGATTGACCTGCGGGTCTACCTCATGAAGCACCACAACCATTTTTTCCTTGCCGATCTCAGTTACGATCTTGTTCTGGAACTCTACCAGCTTCCGGATCATATCGTGACCGGTCATGATCGCTTCCAGCATGACTGATTCAGGAACCTGATCTGCTCCTGCTTCCACCATGTTGATCGCATCATACGTTCCTGCTACCACCAGGTGAATGTCGCTCTTCTCCATCTGTTCAACAGTAGGGTTAACGACGAGCTTACCATCTACACGCCCTACGATCACGCCGGCAATCGGCCCGTTGAAAGGAATCTCGGAAACGCAGAGGGCGGCAGACGTTCCGATCATGGCTGCGATCTCAGGAGAGCAGTCCTGATCCACCGACAGTACGGTGTTTACCACTTGGACGTCGTTGCGGAATCCTTCAGGGAACAGCGGACGGATCGGACGGTCGATCAGACGGCTGGCCAAAATAGCCTTCTCGCTCGGGCGTCCTTCCCGTTTAATAAACCCTCCGGGGATTTTTCCGACAGCGTATAGACGCTCCTCATAGTTGACAGTCAATGGAAAGAAGTCAAGCGGCTTCGGCTCTTTGGAAACCGTAACGGCAGAAAGAATAGCCGTATCGCCGTATCGAACCAAGACCGAACCTTGCGCCTGCTTTGCCATTTTGCCAAATTCCAGCGTCAGTTTGCGGCCTGCCAGTTCAAACTCGTATGTACGGAATTGTTGCTCCATGTTGCTAGCAGTCCTCCTTTACCTCATTGTGCACGATACACAATCATTTTCTACCTGTATGTATTATTTCCTGCCGCCATCAAAATTAAATGGGCAGCTTTGGCAGCGGTTTTAGATAATAGAAAAAGCGGGATGAACCCGCTTTTTTCTCCTGATACGAACTAGCGACGCAGACCAAGACGATTGATCAGTTCGCGATAACGTGTAACATCCAGCTCGCGCAGGTAGCCCAACAGGTTGCGGCGTTGACCTACCATTTTCAAAAGACCACGACGGCTGTGGTGATCTTTTTTGTGCGTACGCAAATGCTCGTTCAGATTGTTAATGTTTTCTGTCAGGATAGCGATCTGAACTTCCGGAGAACCGGTGTCATTTTCATGAGTGCGGAACTCTTGGATCAGCTGTGCTTTACGTTCTTGAGACAAAGCCATCTTGACTCACCTCCTACATTTTATCCCCGTCAGCCGAGTTTGCCGTCGGTGAGAATCGGACAACCAAGCTGCGGTTTTTCTGCAACGTTATGAATTATAGCATACAGGCCCGCTAAAAGCAAAGACGAATCATGCATTTCCCTCAGCGAATTTTTCCTTGGCGACCTGTACATCCTGCTGGATTTGCGCGATCAGGGCTTCAACCCCAGAGAATTTTTGTTCATCCCGAATGAAGAACAAAAATTCTACTTCTACTTTTTCCCCGTAGATTTCGCGTTTGAAGTCAAAAATGTGCACTTCCAACGATTTTTCTTTCTTCTCCAATTCAAATGTCGGCTTGATCCCGACATTCATGACACCTTGATATACTTGTCCGCCAACGGTAAACCGGACACCGTACACTCCGTTCTTGCCGATCAGATAAGGACTTGAGACGCGTACGTTCGCCGTCGGAAAACCGATGGTACGCCCGCGTTTATCCCCGTGTACCACTTCACCGCTGATTTTGTAAGGACGTCCCAGCAAGTGCCGGGTCTGTTCCACATCTCCATGGTGCAGGTATTCGCGAATGACCGTACTGCTAACTTTTTCGCCTAGGCGGTTGACCGGGCCAACGATGTCTACGCCGTATCTGCCTCTGGCAAGCTCCTGCAGAGTCTGGGCCGTTCCCATCCCCCGCTGACCGAATGTGTAGTCAAAGCCGACAACGACATGACGGCACCCCAATGGCAGCAAGCATTCTTCGATAAAGTCCTCGGGATAGACAGCCGCGAAGGAAATGTCAAAGCGAATGACGTACGCCAGGTCGACGCCCATCTTCTCGAGCTGCTCCAGCTTTTCCGGGAGGGGGGTAAGATACTGGCTGTACCCGGTTTGTCCCAGCACTTCCCGCGGATGCGGATCGAATGTCATCACAGCGCTTTTCCATCCATTTGCCTTGGCTGTGTCAATCGCTTTCTGGATTACCCGCCTGTGACCGATATGTACACCGTCAAAATACCCCAGAGCGACCGCGCAGGGGACAGGTAGCAAATCTTTTGGCAAAGGATAAGTCAAGGATATCGTTTTCACGGTTACACCTCAGGAGGAAAGACTTTTTCAGCCTTTGCAAAAAGGCCCTTGGGTCCAAGGCAGACGCGATGGATTCCCAGAAGCTGTTCTCCCGAAAAAAGACAGATCAGCGTACCTTCTTTAGCCGCAAGACCCGGGAGAGCGGTCGACAGTCCGTTCAGCACCGCTTTTTTTCGGTCGGGGGCGATTTCATACCGCGGTAGGAACGACAGCGCATGGGAGATCGGAATAACGTGCTTCGTTATATCCTCACCTGTCTGGACTGCTTCTTCCAGCCGCTCAAGCGGTATCGCTTCCTTTTCCAAAAACGGACCGCTTTTGACTCGCCGCAACTGCTTCATATGGGCAGGATACCCCAGAGCACGCCCAAGGTCAACACATAAAGTGCGGACATACGTTCCTTTTGAGCATGTGCAGGAAAAGGAAACGTCCACAAACTCGCCGTCCGTTTTTACCTGGTGAAAATCCAGCTCGTAAATGGTTACCTTCCTCGCGTTCCGTTCAATCACAATTCCTTCGCGTGCAAGGTCGTACAGACGTTTCCCGTTTACCTTTACAGCGGAGTACATCGGCGGGATCTGCTCGATTTCACCCAAAAACTGCCGGAACGCTTCCTCGATTTTCTGCTGTGTAACGTCATGCGGGTCGACCTGCTTGTGCTCGACTATTTCACCGCCAGCATCCTCGGTCGTTGTCGAGGAGCCGAGCCGCATGATGACGTCATAGCGTTTCGGCAGCTCCTGCAAATACTCCACCAGCCGCGTCGCATTACCGATACAAATCGGCAAGACACCGGTCACTTCCGGGTCCAGTGTACCCGTATGACCGACTTTCTTGGTTCCAAACATCCGGCGTACCCGTGCCACACAGTCATGGGAGGTCATGCCAGCCGGTTTATCGATCACCACGACACCGTGGACCTTACTCATTGTCCTTCACTCCCATGACTTCCCCCAGCAGGGCCAAGACTCGATCGCGAACCTCGTCCAATGATCCGTGAAGCGTACATCCCGCCGCTTTGGCGTGGCCTCCTCCACCGAGCTGCTTGGCTATCTCGGCTACATTGACGTAGCTGCGCGCCCGCAAGCTCACCTTGACCACATTCGGCTCCGCTTCCACGAAGGAAATGCCGACTTCGACACCCTCGATGTTGCGGCAGTAATTCACAAGGCCGCCTGCGTCTTCGCGGTCGGCATTCGCCTCGGCCAGATCCTGTCTGCTGACGCAAACAGAGGCAACCTGGTTCTGGAATGACAGTTTCAGACTGCCCAACGCTTGGCGCAAAATGTTCACATGCCCGAGTGTAATCACTTCGAGGCAACGCTCAGCGACCTCGCCCGGATTAACGCCATATTTGAGCAGACTGGCGGCACTCTCCATCACATGCGGCGTGGTGTTGGAATAGCGAAATCCCCCTGTATCGGTCAAGAGGCCGGTATAGAGGCATAGCGCCAAATCCGCTTGAAACGGCAAATGGCCGGCTACAGCCAGATCGTACAGGATTTCCGCAGTCGCAGCGGCATCGGTCCGGATCACATTGCATGTGCCGAATTCGTCGTTGGTCGGATGATGATCGATGTTTAACAGTTGCACATCCTGAGCAAAGAGATGCTCGACATTGCCCATGCGAGAGCGGTCCGCGCAATCGACAGCAATCACCGCCGAGAAAGACTCCTCCAGCGGTGACTGCGATACATTGCGAATCTGTTCAAATCCGGGCAAAAAGGAAAATCTGGCCGGTGTCTCGCCTTCGTTGATGACTACAAAGGTTTTGCCGAGATCACGCAGCATCTGGGCGACGGCCAACGCAGAGCCCGTGGCGTCCCCGTCCGGATTGACGTGGGAAAGAACCAGAAAACGGTCATGCTTCTTCATGAAGCTGACCGCTTCCTCCAAGGAACGGTTGTAATTACTCATCCTGTTTGTCCCCTTTTTCTCCATCCGTGGAGATTTCACGCAGGATGGTTTCAATTTTGCTGCCATAATCAATCGATTCATCCAATTTAAATACAAAATCCGGTATATGACGGAGCTTTACCCGTCTTCCGATCTCTGTGCGCAGGTAGCCCTTCGCTTTTTGCAACCCAGCCAGAGAGTCTCTCCGTTGTTCTTCGCTGCCAAAAATGCTGACGTATACTTTCGCAAGCTGCAGGTCGCTTGTCACCTCTACATCCGTAACGGTCACAAACCCGATGCGAGGGTCCTTCAAACCGCGCTGCAAAACGATGCTCAGCTCTTTTTTGATCTCTTCGCCAACCCGGCTCATCCGTGTCTTGTTCATATTTATCACCTCCGCTGGCTTCCTACTCGTAGTATTCCGTATCGGCTTGGATCAACTCCACACCGGGATGGTTTTCCACCAGCCGTATCATCGCTTGCATCTGATTTGCCAAAAAGGACATTTCATTGGCAACGGCAGCGATACCAATTTCGGCACGCTGCCACTGCTCCTGATAGGCCAGCTCTGCCGCGGAGACATGGAATCTGCTCCGCAGTTTTCCCAGAACGCTTTTGACAATGGCCCTTTTCTCTTTCAGATTTTGGCAGGCAGGCAGAAACAATTGAATCCGCGCACCCGCAATCATTATTGTTTTACTTCTTCCATGACGAAGGCTTCGATCACATCGCCAACCTTGATGTCATGGTAGCGCTCCAGCGTAAGTCCGCACTCGTAGCCTGCGGCAACTTCTTTGGCGTCATCCTTGAAGCGTTTCAGCGTATCCAGCTTTCCTTCGTAGATCACGACGCCTTCGCGGATCAGACGAGCACCGGCATCGCGGGTCAGCTTGCCCTCTGTAACATAGCAGCCTGCGATGTTGCCCACTTTGGACACTTTAAATACCTCGCGAATTTCTGCCTGGCCGATGATGGACTCTTTATAGACAGGGTCCAGCATGCCTTTCAGTGCTTGTTCAATTTCTTCAATCACGGTGTAAATAACCCGATGCAGTCGAATATCAATGCTCTCCTGCTCAGCCATGCTCCGCGCGTTTGGTTCCGGACGTACGTTGAAGCCGATCACAATCGCATTGGAGGCATTTGCCAGCGTAATATCGGATTCCGTAATCGCACCTACGCCTGTGTGAATGATTTTTACACGCGTTCCGTTGACATCGATTTTTTCCAGAGAGCCGCGAAGAGCCTCGACAGAACCTTGAACGTCAGCCTTGACGATCAGGTTGAGCTCCTTGATGTCGCCCTCTTGAATGTGCTGGAACAGATCGTCTAAAGATACGCGAGTGTTTGCGCGGCGCTCGGATTCACGCTGTTTGGAAGCACGGGCTTCCCCGATTGCACGCGCTTTTTTCTCATCTTCAAAGACCATGAACTGGTCCCCGGCTTGCGGCACGTCGTTCAGACCGGTAATTTCTACAGGCGTGCTCGGTCCAGCTTCCTTCATGCGGCGTCCTTTGTCATTTACCATGGCACGAACGCGTCCAAAGGCGGAACCGACGACAATCGGATCTCCGACTTTCAGGGTACCGTGTTGAACGAGGACAGTCGCTACAGGTCCGCGTCCCTTATCCAGCTCGGCTTCCACGACGGTACCGCGGGCCCGCTTGTTTGGATTGGCCTTCAGCTCTTGCACTTCGGAAACGAGCAGAATGTACTCGAGCAGCTCTTCGATACCTTGGCGCTGCTTAGCGGAAATTGGAGAAAAGATCGTATCTCCGCCCCATTCTTCTGCTACCAGCTCATACTCGGTCAGCTCTTGCTTGATTCGGTCGATATTGGCTTCCGGTTTGTCGACCTTGTTCACGGCGACGATAATCGGAACCTTTGCTGCCTTGGCATGACTGATCGCTTCAATGGTTTGCGGTTTTACGCCGTCGTCTGCAGCAACTACCAGAATGGTAATGTCCGTAATTTGCGCACCGCGCGCACGCATGGTCGTAAAGGCTGCATGGCCAGGCGTGTCGAGGAAGGTAATCTTCTTGCCTTTAATCTCGACCTGATATGCACCGATGTGCTGCGTGATGCCTCCTGCTTCGCCTGCCACTACGTTCGTGGAGCGGATGGCATCAAGCAGTGTCGTTTTTCCGTGGTCAACGTGACCCATGATCGTAACGACCGGCGGACGCTCCACCATATCTGCCGGATTGTCCACTTCTTCGATCGTTTCAAAGTTGGTTTCGTCGATGACGATTTTTTCTTCGACTTCCACATTGTATTCCGAACAGATCAATTCGATGGCATCGCGATCGAGATCCTGGTTAATCGTAGCCATGATGCCCAAATTAAACAACTTTTTGATGATTTCCGCCGGTTCCTTGCGAAGCTTCTTCGCCAGCTCTCCTACGGTCAAAGATTCAGTGAACGTAATTTTGCTAGGTGGCTCGAGAACAGGACGCTGTTGCTGCTGTTCGCGCTGGCCGCCATGCCTGCGGTTGTCCTGGCGTTTGTTTCCGCCTTTGAACGGCTGGCTCTTCTTGTTGTCTTCAAAGGTTTTCTTTGGTCCTGGGGCTTTTTTGATTTTTTCCCGTTTTTCCAAGCTTACCTTGTTCGGGATATTTACCTTTTCTTCAAAATCCTCGCCCGTGCGTACATCATCTTTTTCGTTCACCGTTGGCTCTTGCTGGTTGACTGGTTTGCGATCAAGCGGTTTCCCTGGTTGACTTCTCATATCGTTTGGTTTTCTCTCCTGATTCTTCCCCTGATTTTTTCCGTGCTGTGGACGTGATTGGTCTGGTCGTTGTCCACCTGGTCGGCTGCCAGTTTGATTTCCCGGACGGTCATTGCGGCGATGCTGCTGTTGCTGTTGATTCGACTGTCCGGTTCGTTGTGTTTGTCCTTTGGATTCATCCCGTTTCTTCTCTTCCGTCTTAGCGGGCTTTGCCTCCCGCTGTCCGGAAGAACGTTGCTGCTCTTGTTGTTTCCCGCTTCCCGAACGCAATTTGGCCAAATGCTCTTCAATCTTTTTGACCATCGGTTCGTCCATGATACTCATATGATTTGCAACTTCTATATTTAATCTCTTTAGCAAATTGAGGATTTCCTTGCTGCTCATGTTGTGCTGCTTCGCATATTCATACACGCGTGTCTTCATGAGATCACCCCTTCTGAATTAGGTGAGCAGACGCTGTATACTTTCCGCCAGTTTTCCGTCTGTTACGGCAATCGTTACACGCTCATCCTTGCCGATTGCACGGCCAAGCTCATAGCGGTCTGTTGCTGATACACACGGCACACCATAATGGGCGCACTTGTCCTGCACTTTTTTGGATGTATTGGCAGAGGCATCGGCAGCGAGAAGCACCAGTTTGGCTTTTCCGTTCCGAACGGCCTCGACGACCAATCCTTCTCCGGTAATGACCTTGCGGGCCCGCATCGCCAATCCCAACATTTGCGCTGCCTTGGGGATCATTGTCCCATCATCTCCAGCCATTTTTCACGAAACGCATCGTACTGTTCCTGGGTGACAGACATGTTGAGGGCTCGTTCCAACACTTTTTTCCATTTACCTGCTGCAAATGTATCCGGCTTCAGGCAGCTCTCCTGACGGCAAACATACGCCCCGCGTCCTGCCGCCTTTCCGGTCGGATCAATAATGATCTCTTCCTGCGGCGTACGTACGACACGTACCAGTTCTTTTTTTGGAAACATTTCCTGACAAACGATGCACTTTCGCAAAGGGATTTTCTTTTGCTTCATGGTTATACCCAATCCGCCCCCTCATCGCCTTCCTCCGCTTTCGGATAGACGATGCCTTCTTGGTCTGCCTGAGATTCGCTCTTGATGTCGATTTTCCAGCCAGTCAGTTTGGCGGCGAGACGAGCGTTTTGTCCGCGCTTTCCGATGGCAAGCGAAAGCTGATAGTCGGGAACGATCACCCGTGTTACTTTTTCCGCCGCGTTCACTTCTACATGGAGCACCTTTGCCGGGCTCAGCGAGTTGGCCACGTATTCAGCCGGGTCCTCCGACCAGCGGACAATATCAATTTTTTCGCCCTTCAATTCGTTCACGATTGTCTGAACGCGAAGACCTTTCGGGCCTACGCAAGCGCCGACCGGATCGACGTCAGGATTGATGGAATGAACGGCAATTTTGGAACGGTCTCCCGCCTCGCGGGCAACCGACTTGATCTCAACCACACCGTCGTAGATTTCCGGCACTTCCAGCTCGAACAGACGCTTGAGCAGACCTGGATGTGTACGGGACACGACGATTTGCGGTCCTTTTGTGGTCTTTTCTACCTTGATAATGTATGCCTTTACCCGATCCTGGGATTTAAAATCGTCAGTCGGCATTTTTTCCGTAATCGGCATGACCGCTTCCGCTTTTCCCAGGTCAATGTAGTAGTTGCGTTGGTCCATACGCTGCACAACACCAGTCACGATGTCGTCTTCGCGTTCGATGAACTCGCTGTAAATCAAGCCGCGCTCTGCTTCGCGGATGCGTTGGGTAACCACCTGCTTCGCCGTTTGCGCAGCGATGCGTCCAAAATCCCGCGGGGTTACCTCGATTTCGACGATGTCATCCAGGCGGAAATTGGGGTCGATCTCCTGTGATGCCTCCAAGGAAATCTCCAAGCGCGGGTCAAGCACTTCCTCCACAACGGTTTTGCGCGCAAAAACCCGAACCTGCCCCGAGTGACGATTGACGTCGACACGTACGTTTTGGGCAGAATTAAAATTTCGTTTGTATCCCGAAATGAGAGCAGCTTCAATTGCCTCAATCAGTATATCTTTGGAGATTCCCTTTTCTCTCTCAATGGCTTCCAATGCCTCGATAAAATCGGCGTTCATGATTTTCGTTGCCTCCTCCTTTACCCACAGACCACAGTATTAAAAGACAATCGCCATTCGGGCTGTGTCAATTTGCTCCAGTGCAATGACTTGCGTTTTTTTCTGCTCTTTCACTGTCAGCTTACCATCTTCAAAGGAAATCAGCTCGCCTTCGAAAGTGCTTTCGCCTTCGATCGGCTCCTTTGTCGTGATATGTACGTGCCTGCCAACAGCTTTGCGAAAATCGCTTTCTTTTCGCAGAGGACGCTCTGCTCCCGGTGAAGATACTTCCAGGAAGTATGCGGTCGGGATCGGGTCCACTTCGTCCAGCCGCTGGCTTAGCCGCTCGCTGACAAGGCCGCAGTCATCGATGTCGATGCTTCCTGTTTCATTGTCGATGAACACGCGCAGAAACCAGTTGCTGCCTTCTTTTTTGTACTCGATGTCAACCAGTTCCAGACCCAGCTCGTCGAGAATGGGAGTTACCAGGTCGGTGACGATGTCTGTTACCTTGCTCAAGCAAGTACCTCCTTGTCAAATGAAGCATTAAGTTCAGCCAGAAAGAAAGAGTGGGTTTCCCCACTCTCGATCTGCGTTCGTAATAACCAGTATTTCCAAAAAAATTATAGCATAACAGCCCTTTGTTGACAACCGCGGCTATGAAACCTGTCCGAACCGGCTTGGGAAGGTCGCCAAACCCTCTCCTATTTTTTAGAACAGGGAGAGCTGATTGGATTCTGGCAATCCCTGAAGCGCCCCTTGTTCTTCCAAATATTCCAGAATGGTTTTGGAAATGCGGGAGCGGGTGAGCAGGTCCTCTTTGGACAGAAACTCCCCTTCCTCTCTGGCTTTTACGATCCCGATAGCGGCGTTCGTACCAAGCCCAGGCAAGGCATTGAAAGGCGCGATCAGCTTGTCGCCGTCAATGAGGAACTTGGTGGCATCCGAGCGGTACAAGTCCACATTGGCAAATTTGAAACCGCGTTCTACCATTTCGAGAGCCATCTCCAAAACAGTCAAGAGCGACTTTTCTTTCGGCTGTGCGTCATGCCCTTTGCCCTCGATCTCTTCGATCTTTTGGCGAATCGCCGAGGAACCTTTTACCATCAACGGAATGTCGAAGTCGTCAGCGCGTACCGTAAAGTACGTCGCGTAGAATTCAAGCGGGCGATGCACCTTGAAATAGGCGATGCGGACAGCCATCATGACGTAAGCGGTCGCATGCGCTTTCGGGAACATGTACTTGATCTTTTGACAAGATTGAATATACCATTCAGGCACATTGTTCTTGCGCATCTCTTCCTGATCTTCCTCGGGAACCCCTTTTCCTTTACGGACCGACTCCATGATTTTAAAGGCCCGGGATGGCTCAAGACCTTTGTAGATCAAATAAACCATGATATCGTCCCGGCAACCAATAACTTCCGGCAGTCTGCACGTTCCGCTGCGAATCAGGTCCTGGGCGTTGTTCAGCCAGACGTCGGTTCCGTGTGAAAGACCGGAAATCTGCACAAGCTCGGCGAAGGTCGTCGGCTTCGTATCCTCAAGCATCTGCCGCACAAACTTCGTACCGAACTCCGGAATACCGAGTGTCCCCATGTTCGTGCGAATCTGCTCCGGCGTTACATTCAACGCTTCTGTCGAGCTAAAAATCGACATCGTCGCTTTGTCATCCAGCGGAATGGTTTTTGGATCGATTCCGGTCAAGTCCTGAAGCATCCGAATAACGGTCGGGTCATCGTGTCCAAGAATGTCGAGCTTCAGCAGGTTGTCATGGATGGAGTGGAAGTCAAAATGCGTCGTTCTCCACTCGGACTCGTTGTCATCCGCCGGAAACTGAATCGGGCAAAAATCCTCGATCTCCATATAGGACGGTACGACGATAATCCCTCCCGGGTGCTGGCCGGTCGTCCGTTTTACCCCGGTACATCCGTTTACCAGTCGCGCAATCTCTGCATTTCTGAGAGTCATTCCTCGCTCGTCCGCATATTTGCGGACATAGCCGTACGCTGTTTTTTCCGCAACCGTGCCGATCGTACCCGCACGGTACACATAGTCCACACCGAACAGCTCTTGCGTGTATTTGTGCGCCCGCGGCTGGTATTCGCCCGAAAAGTTCAAGTCAATATCGGGGACCTTGTCCCCCTTAAAGCCAAGAAACGTTTCAAACGGGATGTCCTGTCCGTCTTTTGCCAGCTTATGCCCGCAGGAGGGACATTCCTTGTCAGGCAGGTCAAAACCGGAAGCGATCGAACCGTCCGTAATAAACTCGCTGTGCTTGCACTCCGGGCAACGGTAATGCGGAGGCAGCGGATTTACCTCGGTAATGTCGGACATGGTCGCAACAAAGGATGAACCGACCGATCCACGTGATCCGACGAGATAGCCGTCAGAGAGCGATTTGGTCACGAGTCGCTGCGAGATAAGGTAAATGACCCCAAAACCGTGCTTGATAATGCTCGTCAGCTCTTTTTCCAGCCGACTCTCAACAATTTCAGGCAGCGGATCTCCGTACAGTCTCTTGGCCTTGTCATAGCACATCTGACGGAGCTCATCATCGGCCCCTTCGATGATCGGCGTGTACAGCGAATCCGGGATCGGCGAGACCTCTTCAATACTGTCGGCAATTTCATTCGGGGCGGTGATGACCACTTCGCGGGCGATATCTTCCCCGAGGAATTGAAAAGCCTCCAGCATCTCATCGGTCGTCATCAAATACAGCGGCGGCTGGTTGCCGGCATCGTGGGAGCCCTGCGAGAGCAAGAATACATCCCGGAAAATATCATCCTGCGGGTTGAGAAAATGAACGTCCCCGGTCGCCACCACCGGTTTTCCCAGCTCTTTCCCGATTTCCACGATCATCTTGTGATAGCCTTTCATCGTTTCCAGCGAGGGAATTTCCTCATTTCTGAGCAGCGGCGCGTAATGGGCGATGGGCTGCAGTTCCAGGTAATCGTAAAAAGCTGCCACTTCTTTCAACTCTTCCCTCGATTTCCCGCGCAGAATCGACTGCATCAGCTCGCCGTCTTTGCAAGCGGTCCCTATAAGCAAGCCTTCGCGGAATTTTACGAGCTGGCTCCGCTGGATGCGCGGCACCCGGTAGAAGGTTTCCACATGGGATTTGCTGACCAGCTTGTACAAGTTTTTCAGCCCGGCTTTGTTTTTGACCAAAATGGTTGCATGAAACGGTCTTCCGCTCTTGTAATCGACTTCGGCATTGCTCCGCTCGTTGAGGTCCATGAGGCTTTGAATCCCGGCTTCTCGCATATCTTTGAGCATATACTGGAACACGTGCGCCAATGCGACAGTATCGTCCAAAGCGCGGTGAGCGTTGATCAATTCAACGTTGAAGCGTTTTGCCAGCGTACCCAGGCGGTAGTTTCGCATCCCTTTATACATCATGCGGGCCAGCGGCAGAGTGTCCAAAAACGGATTGCTCCACGGCTCCATGCCGATCCGCTTTGCGCAGGCATTGATAAAGTTCTTGTCAAACTCCGCGTTGTGGGCGACGAGCACTGCATTGCCGGCAAACTCTTTAAAGCGGGGAAGGACAACTTCCAGGGTGTCTTTTCCGCGCAGCATCTCGTTGGTAATCCCTGTGATCTCTGTCGTTTTGGGCCCGATTTCCAACTGTGGATCAATCAGCTCTGTCCATTTGTCCACAATTTCCAGACCGCGCATTTTTACGGCGGCGATCTCGATAATCGTATGTTCGGCTGCGTTCAACCCGGTTGTCTCGGTATCAAATACGACATACTCCGTCTTTTCGTCGATCGGCAAATCACTCTCCGGCGTCAAATTGTAGATGATGTCGACACCGTCCTCTACGACATACGCCTCCATGCCGAGAATGCATTTGATGTTGTTCTTTTTGGCAATGCTGTATGCCTCCGGGAAGGACTGTACAACACCGTGATCCGTTACGGCAATCGCTTTGTGTCCCCACTTGGCAGCAGTTGAAATGAGAGATTTGACCGATGCGACGGCATCAAGCGCACTCATCGGCGTGTGGCAGTGCAGCTCCACCCTTTTCTCCGGCGAAGTATCTTTCCTGCTTACCTGCTCGATTTGATTGACGTCATTGGCCATCATGACCAATTCGCGCAGGAACGTATCGTGCTGGACGCTTCCGCGAACCTTCACCCACATGCCGTCCTTGAGCGCCTCCAGCATTTTGACGTCCTCTTTGTCGCGCGAGAAGATTTTGACTGTCAACGAGTCTGTGTAGTCTGTTACGTTGAACGTCAGGAGATGTCTGCCGCTACGCAGCTCCTTGACCTCAACATTGAACACCGTACCTTGGATCACGACACGGCGTTCCTCTTCCTGTATTTCGCAGATCGGAATCGGCGCATCCTTGATGTCATAGCCGATCATCAACGTAGTGATTGCTTCCGTCTGGTCGCTTCCCTTGCTGTCCTTCTCCTGCTGGACAGCACTCATGACCACTTCGACCAGCGCACGTTCTTCTTCTTCGCGCTGTTCCACAAAGGCCTTGTACGCCTCATCGCTTTCTTCTGCAATAAAGGCAAAACGGGGAACACAGCTTGTCGCTTTTTCAAACGACGACGCCAATTCACTATCGGCCCGTTTGCGTTTGGCCATCTCTACGGCCATCTCCGTCGGCAAGTAAATTTTGACTTCCTGCTGCTCTACCTGCTTGCGCGCCGTACGCAGAGTGACTGCCAACGAATTGAGGCTTTGCTCCAAATTTGCGAGCAGTACATCCCAATATTCCTGAACGGCAAATTCTACGGATGGCTGCTCGTGATAACGGAAACGGGCGTCCACCGAAGCCAGATGCGAGAACGTTTGCTTGAGCCGCTCGGAAAACGCCTTGAAAACATCAGCCGGAAGCAAGCGAGGAAGTGTAAAATGAAAGACCCATTCCTTGTTTTGACGATACAGCTCCAATTTGTCGATATGTGCATCAAGAAAAAATCGCTCCACCCAATCAGTTGGCAGGTCCATCTGCTTAACCAACAGTGAGAAGCGATGTTTTTGTTCTTGTAACCGATTCACGGTCTCTTCCACCTCAATCTCCCGATCTTACCCGAAAATGTCTCCCTTTTTCGCAAGGAGCGAACAAAAGAAATAAAAAAGGGATACTCCCCCATCACAAGGGGGCGTACCCCGACTAATTCGACAAAATCCGTGCAAGTTCCTGCTTGATTTTAGGACTTAAAACAGTTCCGCACCTGTACTGTCCACACGGGCGAGAAGCGATTTGACAAACGATACCAGTTCGGTTCGTTTCACTTCATGCGTTTCGCCTGTCCGGCGCACCCGCACCTCCACCAGCCCCTCTTCTGAGGCCTTGTCTGAAACGGTAATGCGAAGCGGCAGTCCGATCAAATCCGCATCTTTGAATTTGACGCCGGCTCGTTCCGGACGATCATCATACAGCACTTCAACACCGGCTGCCTCCAGTGCTTCGGTAATCTCCTCGCTGATCAGTCGCTGCGCTTCGACTTTGGCGTTTACCGGAATGACATGGACGTGGAACGGCGCGATCGACACAGGCCAAATGATCCCGTGTTCATCATTGTTTTGCTCGATCGCAGCTGCCAGTGTACGAGACACGCCGATGCCGTAGCAGCCCATGATCATCGGCTGGCTTCGGCCGTTTTCATCCAGATAGGTCGCGCCGATGGCTGTAGAGTATTTCGTGCCGAGCTTAAAGACGTGCCCCACTTCCACGCCGCGGGCAAACTTGATCAAGCCGCCGCCGCGCGGGCATTCATCTCCCTCCATAATGTTCCGCAGGTCAGCATAGCGGGAGACGGTAAAATCGCGGCCAGCCTGCACATGAACGAGATGGTAGTCCTTCTCGTTGGCACCAGCTACGCCGTCGGCAACATCCTGAACAAAGTTGTCGGCGATGATCTCCAGCTTCTCCTGGTCTACACCGACTGGCCCGACAAAGCCAACAGGTGTTCCAATCGCCGCCAAAATGTCCTGCTCTGAAGCCAAGCCGACATGGGTAGCATCATACAGATTTTTCAATTTCACCTCGTTGATCTCGTGATCCCCGCGTACCAGGACCATGACCAGCTTCTCATCCACTCGGTAAACGAGACTTTTGATAATCCGGCTGGCCTCAACATCGAGAGCTTGCGTCAACTGTTCAATTGTTTTTACATCAGGCGTGTGCACCTTCTCAACCGCCGGCGTATCTCCCTTCGGCTTCGCTGCAGGCTTGTACACCACTTCCGCTTTTTCCAGATTGGCTGCATAGTCGCCATTTTCCGAATAGGCGATCGTATCTTCACCGATATCGCAAAGCGCCATAAATTCATAGGTGCCTTTTCCGCCAATCGCTCCCGCGTCAGCTTCCACTGCACGGAAGTTCAGACCTACCCTCGTGAAAATGCGTGTGTAGGCATCGTACATCGCTTGGAAATTCTTATCCAGCCCTTCCTGCGTCGTGTCGAATGAATACGCATCCTTCATGATAAACTCCCGGCTGCGGATCAGACCAAAGCGAGGGCGGACCTCGTCGCGGAACTTCGTCTGAATCTGATACAGATTGATCGGCAGTTTTTTGTAGGAGTTGATCTCGTCTCTGACCAGGCTCGTAATCACTTCTTCGTGAGTGGGGCCGAGTGCAAAAGATCGATCATGACGGTCTTTCAAGCGTACCAGCTCCGGCCCGTACACATCCCAGCGGCCGGTTTGGTGCCACAGCTCTGCCGGCTGCATGGCTGGCATAAGCAATTCCTGTCCGCCTGCCCGGTTCATTTCTTCGCGAACGATTGCCTGAATTTTTTGCAGGGTCCTGAGCGCAAGCGGCAGATAGGTATAAATGCCTGAAGCTAACTGCCGCGCCATGCCTGCACGGAGCAGCAGTTTATGACTGGCAATTTCCGCATCCGACGGGACTTCCCGCAGAGTAGGAATCAACATCTGACTTTGCTTTAACACACACGTGTCCTCCTTCACGTTGCAGAGGGTCTAGCCGACCTGGGTGGTCTTTTTCTCTTCCACGATTTCATTGATTTCTTTCATCAATTCCTCGAACAATTCCGTTTCTTTTACCTTCCGTACAATTTCGCCGTTTCGGAAGATCAGGCCTTCGCCATTACCGCCGGCAACACCTACGTCCGCTTCACGCGCTTCGCCGGGACCATTTACCGCGCATCCCATTACGGCGATTTTCAAAGGTGTTTTGAGTGTAGAAACAGCATCCTCCACCTTGGTTGCAAGTCCGATCAGATCGATCGCACAACGTCCGCAAGACGGGCAAGCGATTACGACCGGATCGTTGTTCACAATCTCAAGGCTGCGCAAAATTTGCTTGGCTACCTTGATTTCCTCAACCGGATCAGCGGTCAGCGAAACCCGGATCGTATCGCCGATACCCATTGACAGCACTGTACCGATCCCGACAGCGGATTTGATGCTACCAGAGAACTGTGTCCCGGCTTCGGTCACTCCGACGTGCAGCGGATAATTGCGCTTCTGCGCCATCAAAGAGTACGTCTGGATCATGGTCGGAACATCGGAAGACTTCAGTGAAATGACGATGTTGTCGTAATTGAGCTCTTCCAGAATGTGCACGTGATCCATTGCGCTCTCCACGATTGCTTCCGGAGATGGGTAGCCGTATTTTTCCAACAGCCGTTTTTCCACGGAACCGGAGTTCACCCCGATCCGGATCGGAACATTGCGCTCACGGCATGCTTCCACGACCGCTTTCGTCTTCTCTTTTGAACCGATATTCCCCGGATTGATGCGGATTTTGTCAATTCCGCTCTCCAGGGCGATCAGCGCCAGTTTATAGTCAAAGTGAATATCTGCCACTAGCGGGAGTGGAGAACGTTCTTTAATCGCTTTGATGGAACGGGCCGCATCCTCGTTGATAACCGCCAGACGAACAATTTGGCAGCCTGCGTCATAGAGCCGCTGAATCTGTGCCAGCGTCCCTTCTACGTCCCGCGTATCAGCGGTTGTCATCGATTGAATGACAACACTTTTTTGTCCGCCGATTTGTACGCCTCCCACAAATACCGGTTTGGTCTCCTCACGCTTGTACATAGGGCACCATCCTTTATGTTTGTCAAACAGCCTGTGAACACTGCTTTATTCTGTAAACAATCGGTGTAAATCGTTCCATGTCACAACCAAAATCAACAACATCAAAAAGGCAAACCCAAGGAAGTGTACCATCCCTTCCTTATGCGGATCAAGCGGTCTTCCCCGCAGGGCTTCGATCAGCAGGAAGGCGAGTCTGCCTCCGTCCAAAGCAGGCAAAGGAAGCAGGTTGATCAGTCCCAGGTTAATACTCAGGACAGCTGCCCATTTCATCAGGATCGCCAAGCCTTGCTGAGCAAATTCGCCGGTCATCTTAAAGATTCCGACTGGTCCGCTAAGATCGTTCAATCCCACTGAACCTGTAAAGAGCATGCCGATACTCGTCAAAATCATCGTGGTAAACTCGTATGTCGATTTTCCGCCATACTGAAGCACTTGCCCCGGAGCGTAGGTGACAGCGTTGCCCACCATGATCTTCCCGACATTCTCCTCGTTCTTGACATGGACCATGGCATTGATCATCTGTCCTCCCCGATCAACAACGATTTCCAGTTGCTTGTCCGGCGATTTGCTGACGATCTCCACCATTTCTCTCCATGTCGATACAGGCTGTCCCTGAATCGTAATAACCTTGTCTCCTGATTGCAATCCCGCCTGTGCTGCCGGTCCTCCCTGGATGATCTCGCCCAGCACGGGCTCATTTACAGGTACTCCATAAACGAGTCCGATGACGATAAACAACACGAAAGCGAGCAAAAAGTTTGCAGCAGGGCCCGCAAAGATTGCCCAGAAGCGCTGCATAACCGTCTTTCCTTTAAACTGGCGGTCCAACGGGGCGATTTGCACCTCATGACCGTCTTTTACGAGCTGGGCTTGCGGATGCACCGAAAAAGTGCGTTGTTCTCCGTCTGTTTCCAGAACGATGGACAATGCTTTCTCCAGGTCGAAATCGACAATTGTACCTGTTACCGCACCTTTGCCTTCACCATTTGGGCCATCCAGCAGGATGCGGGTTACCTTCCCCACCGGATCTCGCTCCAAGGTCACTTCCATGTGCGGCTTCAGAACGTCCAGCTCAGGGTCCTCCCCCGCCATGCGTACCATCCCGCCAATCGGCAGCAGCCGCAGTGTGTATTCTGTTTCTCCTCGCTTTACGCTAAAAATCTTTGGTCCCATTCCAAGTGCAAACTCCCGGCACAAAATGCCGGCCCGTTTTGCCAACAGAAAATGACCAAGCTCGTGCACAAAGACAAGTACACCGAACACGATGACTATCGCGAGAATTGATTCCACTGAATCCAAGTTGGGAAAAGGCAAGAGAACAGCCACCTTTCATTCCGTTTTTAACGCTTGTTAACGCCCAGACAGCTCGCAGCCTGATCGCGTGCCCACTGGTCGGCTGCCAAAATTTCTTCCAGAGAAGGATGACTCGTGCCCTGATGGGCTTCGCACGTTTGGCGAACGATCTTTTCAATCTCCAGAAATGCGATGCTTCCTCGCAAAAAGCTGTCTACAGCCACCTCATTTGCAGCGTTCAATACAGTGGGGTGAGTCCCGCCTACTCTTCCGCACTCATACGCCAATTGTAACAGAGGATAGCGGTCAAAATCCATTGGTGCAAAATGAAGCGTGCCGCTCTTCACCAGATCGAGCGGTTCCGTACCAAGCGGCATTCTTTTCGGATAGCTCAGCGCATACTGGATCGGCACGCGCATATCGGGCGTACCCAGTTGTGCCATGACAGCCCGGTCTTTGTATTCTACCATAGAGTGAATGATGCTCTCATAATGGAGAACACATTCGATCTGTTCATAAGGAAGGTCGAAGAGCCAATGAGCCTCGATGACCTCAAAGCCCTTGTTCATCATCGTCGCCGAATCGATCGTGATTTTGGAGCCCATGCTCCAGTTCGGATGATGCAAAGCCTGCTCCACAGACACATCGGCCAGCTCCTCCCGGCTCAAATGGCGAAATGACCCGCCTGAAGCTGTCAAAATGATGCGGGCGATATCCTCGCGACGCTCCCCTTGCAAACACTGAAAGATTGCCGAGTGTTCGCTGTCGACCGGAATGATCTGCACACCTCTGTCCCTGGCTGCTTTCATCACGATATGGCCAGCGCTGACAAGCGTTTCCTTGTTGGCCAAACCGATGGTCTTGCCAGCTTCTATGGCAGCGAGTGTAGGCGCAACTCCGATGCTTCCGACCACTGCCGTCATTACGAAATTGGCCTCAGCATGCTTCGCCGTCTCCTCCAATCCCGCTTCTCCGTACATAATCTCGACCCGGCTGTTCCCCAGACGTCCCTGCAATTCTTTGGCCGCTTGAGCGTTTCCTACAGAGACCAGTTCCGGCCTGAACTGTTCGATCTGTTCAGCCAGCAGTTCGATATTGGACCCGGCTGCCATCGCGACTACGCTAAACTCCTCCGGATGTTGAGACACCACGTCGAGCGTGCTTTTGCCGATGGAGCCTGTTGAGCCCAAGAGCGATATTCGTTTCAAACGCTTCACCCTCTATATACTTTCTATATGGCTTTTCCCGTTAGACAATGCCCAGCAAATGCAAAACCGGAAAGACAAGAATCATGCTGTCAAAACGGTCAAGAACTCCCCCGTGTCCAGGGATGATTTGTCCTGAATCTTTTACTTCAAAATGACGTTTGATCGCGGACTCAACCAAATCGCCAAGCTGACCCGCAATCCCACTGACGAGGGCAATGATCAGCGCCTTGTCCAAAGAGATTCCGCCAATCCATACGTTTACTGCCATAACGACAAGAACAGCCGCAAGCAAGCCGCCTGCGGCTCCCTCAATCGTTTTGTTCGGACTAATTGCAGGCCAAAGCTTCCGCTTGCCGATGGCTTTTCCCATGAAATACGCTCCTGAATCTGTTGCCCATATTCCCAGGATAACGAGAACTGTAAGCATCAGCCCTGTGTCTGGCAAATTGCGCAGCGCAGCCATATAGGCAAAGCCATAGCCTATGTATAACGCCCCCACCAATGCAAGGGCGGCGTGTTCAATGTGAAACTGATTTTTCCGAAAGACCGCGTACAAAAGCAAAAGAAGGGTTACGGGCAGTACCAGATCAGGCAGTATGACTCCTGTCTCTTTCGTAAAGGAAAGAGACGGCCACAACAGGCTGATCATGAGCAGATACGCCAGTACCCCTGCCACACTCAGCGGTTGAACCTTTGCCATCCGCAAAAATTCAAAAAGGCCTATAACGGCCAAGAAAAATACGAGCAACGAGAACCAATGGTCCCCTAAATAAACCAATAACAAAAAGCCTGCCCCACCAATGAGGCCTGTAATGATCCGCTGCTTCAACTGATTCCACCTCTCGGCTTATACCGCTCCGTAGCGACGAGCTCTGCCCTGGTATTCAGCAATCGCTTGATATAAATGTTCCCTGGTAAAATCGGGCCAAAGCACATCGGTGAACCACAATTCCGTGTAGGCCAGCTGCCACAACATAAAGTTGCTCAAACGAAGTTCTCCACTGGTGCGTATCAACAGGTCTGGATCTGGGATGTCACTCGTGTACAAATGTCGGGAAATCATCTCTTCGTCCAATTGTTCCAGGTCGATCTCACCCGCTTGCAAACGGGTACCTATATCTTTTACTGCTAAGGCAATTTCCTTTCGTCCCCCGTAATTAAGGGCAAAAATCAACTGCAGCCCCGTGTTTTGCTTCGTCCGCTCCTCCGCTGTTTCCAGCGCTTTCAGCGTATGTGCAGGCAATTCGTCTTTGCTGCCGACCATTCGAATCTGAACGTTGCGTTCGATCAATTCTTCCAATTCTGTCGACAAAAATTCCTGCGGCAGTTTCATCAAAAAGTCTACTTCTTCTCTGGGTCGCTTCCAGTTCTCGGTAGAAAATGCATACATGGTTAAATACTTGACGCCAATTTCATCGGATGCTTTGACGATCTCTTTTACCGTCTTCATCCCTGCCCTGTGTCCGGCAATCCTGGGAAGATTCCGCATTTTGGCCCAGCGTCCGTTCCCGTCCATAATTACGGCCAAGTGGTTCGGGACTGGTCCGGAGCTGTCAAACTCTACGGATGACCCCTGTTTTTCTTTTCGAGTCAACTTGCGCGCGAGTTGTTCTAACATAAAGTGTTCCCCCAAAATGAGAGATATAGACATTCATCCCCCTCAGATGAGGGGGATCATGCATTAAACTTCCAGAATGTCCTTTTCCTTTTCCTTGACGATCTTATCGACTTCAGCGATGTACTTGTCAGTCGCCTTTTGAATCGTCTCCTGATGGCGGCGGGACTCATCTTCGGATATCGTTCCGCCCTTTTCCAGCTTTTTGATGTCATCGTTGGCATCGCGGCGGATGTTCCGAATCGCTACTTTCGCTTCTTCCCCGCTCTTGTTCGCTACCTTGACCAATTCCTTGCGGCGCTCTTCTGTAAGCGGCGGGATCACAATGCGAATGATTGTCCCGTCGTTGGAAGGAGTCAAACCGAGGTCGGATTGCTGAATCGCTCTGTCAATTTCCTTTAAGGAAGACTTATCCCATGGCTGGATGGTCAGCATGCGCGGTTCCGGCACACTGATATTAGCCAATTGGCTGATCGGTGTCGGTGTTCCGTAGTAATCCACCACAATCTTATCCAAAATGGCCGGGTTTGCACGACCCGCACGCAGGCTGGCAAGATCTTTTTTTAGTGTGCTGATGGCTTTGCTCATACGTTCTTCCATATCTTTCAATACGGTTTGCGGCATGTATTATTCCCCCTTAACCAATGTTCCGATCTTTTCACCCATAACGGCGCGACGAATATTGCCTTCTTCAGAAATATTAAAGACAATCAATGTAATGTCATTATCCATGCAGAGGCTCGATGCCGTGGAATCCATTACGCCCAGACCCTTGCTTAACACTTCGAGGAACGTGAGCTTGTCGTACTTCACTGCTGTTGGGTCAATGCTCGGATCAGCGGAATAGACACCGTCTACTTTGTTTTTAGCCATCAGAATGACTTCAGCTTCGATTTCGGCGGCCCGCAACGCAGCCGTCGTATCTGTGGAAAAATAGGGATTCCCCGTACCTGCGGCAAATATGACCACTCGTTGTTTCTCCAGATGGCGTATTGCCCTGCGGCGTATGTATGGTTCGGCTACTTGCCTCATTTCGATGGACGTTTGTACACGAGTCGGGACGTTCACTTTTTCTAATCCATCCTGCAGAGCGAGCGAGTTCATAATGGTTGCAAGCATCCCCATGTAATCGGCTGTGGCCCGATCCATGCCTTTGGAGCTGCCTGAGAGTCCGCGCCAGATATTTCCACCACCGACAACAACTGCAACTTGTACTCCCAATTCTACAATTTCCTTAATCTGGTTGGCGATGGAGAAAATCACCTTCGGGTCAATCCCGTACCCGATGTCTCCCGCCAGAGCTTCCCCACTCAACTTTAACACAACCCGTTTATAGGCAGGAAGTGGCATGTGAAACGGCCTCCATTCATGAAACATTCTCTGTGCTTTACCGGAATCCTCCCAGCTAGCCGAGCGACTTTTCCGATCACCGGGCAATACGTGCCTAGCGGCGATCCGCCTGCTCTTATAAAATAGGGAACACGCAGGTGTTCCCTATTTTTACGGTCATTACTGTTTATTAACTTGCGCCATTACTTCAGCGGCAAAGTCTTCTTGTTTTTTCTCGATGCCTTCGCCCACTTGATAACGGACAAAGCCCTTCAAAGTAGCGCCTTTTTCTTTCAGCAGAGCGGCAACTTTTTTGTCTGGATCTTTAACGAATGGCTGCTCAACCATTACGTACTCTTCAAAGTATTTGGAGAGGCGGCCTTCTACCATTTTTTCTACGATATTTGCCGGTTTGCCCTCAGCCAGAGCTTGGTTTTTCAGTACTTCGCGCTCGCGCTCGATCTCGTCTTGAGATACTTCCTCACGGTTGGCAAAACGCGGGTTGGATGCAGCTGCGTGCATACCCAGGTCTTTTGCCAGCGTTTCGTCTGTAGTTCCTTCGAGGACGACTACAACACCGATGCGGCCGCCCATGTGCAGGTAGCTACCGAACACGCCGTTATCGGATTTCTCCAGGATGGAGAAGCGACGGAAGGAAATGTTTTCTCCGATGGTGGAGATTTTTTCGTTGATCATGTGGCCGAGAGTTTCTCCTTGGCCTTTGAACGGCTGCTCCAGAGCAGCTTCTACGCTCGCAGGACGTTGGGATACAACGTGCTCAGCGATGTCCTTCACCAGCTCTTGGAACTCAGGGTTTTTCGCTACGAAGTCTGTTTCACAGTTTACTTCCACGATTGCCGCAACGTTGCCGGCTACAGCGCAGGAAGTCAAGCCTTCTGCTGCGATGCGGCCCGCTTTTTTCGCAGCCTTCGCGATTCCGCGTTCACGGAGAAGGTCAATCGCTTTTTCCATGTCACCGTTCGTTTCTTCGAGAGCGCGTTTGCAGTCCATCATCCCTGCGCCTGTACGCTCGCGCAGTTCTTTCACCGCTTGTGCACTGATTGCCATATCGTAGAACCTCCTTGGGAAAGTCGAATCTAAGTATAGGTGTTAAAAAGGGTGGACGGGGTTCTGAAACCCTCAGTCCACCCTCATACACTTGCTTACGCAGTTGTTGTAGCTTGTTCGCCGCCTTGGTTGCCTTCAACCAGAGCGTCAGCCATTTTGGAAGTCAGCAGCTTAACAGCGCGGATGGCATCGTCGTTACCTGGGATCACGTAGTCGATTTCATCCGGATCGCAGTTAGTATCTACAATCGCAACGATTGGGATACCCAATTTGCGAGCTTCTGCTACTGCGATGCGCTCTTTGCGCGGATCGATTACGAACAGCGCGTCTGGCAGTTCTTCCATGTGAGCGATACCGCCCAGGAATTTTTCCAAACGCTCTTTTTCCTTGCGAAGAACGATAACTTCTTTCTTCGGCAGAACTGCGAAAGTACCGTCTTCTTCCATACGGTTCAGCTCAGCAAGGCGAGCAGTACGTTTTTTAATCGTAGAGAAGTTCGTCAGCGTACCACCCAGCCAGCGTTGGTTGATGTAGTAGTGGCCTGTACGGATTGCTTCTTCTTTTACGGATTCTTGTGCTTGTTTCTTCGTTCCAACGAAGAGCACTTTTCCGCCGTTTTGAGCGAGTTCACGTACAAAGTTGTACGCTTCCTCAACTTTTTTCACGGTTTTTTGCAGGTCAATAATGTAGATGCCGTTACGTTCGGTGAAGATATAGCGTGCCATTTTCGGGTTCCAGCGGCGAGTTTGGTGACCGAAGTGTACACCAGCCTCGAGGAGCTGTTTCATCGAAATCACTGCCATATTTTCACACCTCCTTAAAAAATGGTTTTTTTGTGCTTACCTCCGCCTCACCGCATTTTCCAAACAAAACTGCCAATCTGGCAGCACCATTGCCGGAATTGGTGGACGTGCGAATTCAACACCGTTAATGAATATATCATATGACCTAAACGATTGCAAGAAACCAATCCCATTTCCCGCAAAAAAAATCGCCTCACTTTTTCGGAGGCGTCGCGATGATGGACACGATGTCAGCTTCGCTTGCCCCGAGGGGAATCTGATACGTGCCGACACGTATGCGATTGAGTTTGTTCTGCTTTTTCAACGTTTCTACAAACTGGTTGTCGGGTTCCAAAATCCCTGCGTCCACCAATGTGCGCTCGACACTTTCCGCCGTCGCTTTATATGGAATCTGGATCGTCTTCGTCTCTTTTGGCAAGGGCTCTGTCGGCACGGACACCTGAGAACTATCCGCCGGAACAGGCTGCTGCGGCTTGCTTGGATCAGCGGTTTCGGCAGTGGGCATGACCGAGGTCTCGCTTTTTGGTTCCTTTGCTCTCACCGGCGCTTGCGGCAGTGCTGCTTCGGGTTTCTCAGGCTTTCCCGCTTGCGGCTGATCCGGTGTCGATGAAACAGGGGCAGAAGGCTTCTTTGGCGGGGTTGGCAGCGGTTGGAGCTCAATCTTTTTTTCTTGTTGCAGCTGATTGAACTCTTCCTTAGAAAGAACGACCAGTTGCAGCTCTTCTGCAGCTGTCTCCAGCTGTTCCTTCGTCAAGGACTGGTGGGTTCCCGGGGCTTCCTTTTGTGTTGTAATTCCCAAAATCGATGCTGCCACGAGGAGACCGGCCCCGAATCCAAAAAAGATATCGCGCTTATTCATTGGCCGCTCCTGCCTCCCGCGGCTTGGCCAATGACAAGATCAAATCGATCTCTCCTCTGCCTGCCCCCAGCCTTTTTGCAATCTCGTCAGGCCCCAGTCCTTCTTGCATCAATTCGAATACGCGCCGATAGCGCTCACGCATGGAAAGCACATCCGCCGCCTCTCCGGAGGACTCCTGCTGGTCTGGACTTGCCGGCTGCCGACGGGCGGTACGCAGTTCAGCCAATTCCCGCTCCACTTTGTCCAGTCGCCCTTTCGCATCAGCCAGTTCTTTCTTGAGTTGTGCATTCGACTTGTAGAACGCTTCACTCTCAGCTTCTTTCTCTTGCTTGATTTGCAGGACAAAACGCTGGAGCGTTGCCTCCACTTCCTCTATATTCAGTTGTGGAGCGGCTGGCATGCGATCCCTTTTTGAACGTCTGGAAGAAAACAGCAGGGCCAGCACCATGATTGCCACCCCTGCCCCTGCCAAAATATAATAAGACCCATTCATTGTAGTCACCTATACTTCCTTCATTTTCTTCTTGATGGTAAGGTTACAAGGATATGTCGATGTAACGTCCGCGAAGAGGGTCGCGCATCGCCACTTCCCCAGATGCGGTGCCGCCATTTCCGGGAGATTGTGCCGCCTGTTTTGTAGAGGCTTCCAACGCCGACTCCTTGCTGCCCTGCTGGTCTTGTCGCTCTTTATCCCTCAGCTGGTTTTTATCTGTCTCGTTGACCTCTGCTGCACGCTGACTTTTTTGTTGGTCTATCCCTTTCTGCTCTTGTTGCAGGAGATGCTGCTCGTTGGTTAGCCGATGCTGGTATTGTTCCTGAATGCGCCCAACCTCAGTGGTTCGCGGCAGTGCCACCTGTAACTCAACCGTTTTGAGACTCATCAGGGCCATCTCCTTTTTCCGTATCGCTATGCTCAGACGAGAGTGGAAGTCGTGATCTCTCCGTTAACGACGAGAAAGCGGGTACGTGCAAACTCCTGCTTGATAAACCGGACCAGTTTGCCAAATACCATTTTAATGCCAGGATACATCGTGTAATACACATCAATGGCGGCTGGTGAATCTCCCTCCAGCTCCGCTTCCACTTCTTTTTTGCGAGCTTCGAGCTGTTTTCCTTCTTTCTCCAGAATCAGCCTTGTATTGGCCAGCTTGATTTGCATGGTCTTCTTTTCCGGAGAAAGCTCGCCATTTACCTGCAGGAGCTGGTTTAGTACGCCCAGCCCTTGATCCGTTTTGCGCAAATTTTCATACACAATTTGCAGTTCTTTATTGATCGATGCCAATTCCAGACGCAGCTCCGGCTTGACGCCAACCTCCAGAACCGTAGGCGTTGCACTCGTATTGCCTATCACACGAGCCGTTATTTTTTCTCCAGCTTGAAGCGTGCCGCCAATAATGATTCCTTTTGGACCATTACAAATAATTTGCTTTCCCGCCCGCACCTGGGAGAACATGATGCTCTGCGAAACCAGGACTTGATTGCCTGCCGTGACATTTGCATTTTGAATAAATGACGTCTTCACGTTGTTGCCGGCGATTACTTGTCCTTTGTCTTGAGCGACAATACCACTCTTGATCTCAACCGAACCTCCGGCTTCCAATTCGGCGCCCTCGACACTTCCGAGGACGCGAATATCCCCTGATGCCTTCACCCGAAAGCCAGTCGGAATGTTACCGCGAATGACCACCGTTCCCACAAAATCGATGTTCCCGACGCTAAAATCGACATCACCATTGACTTCGAACACAGGAAATACATTCACTTTATGATTGTCCGTAAAGGAAACCTGACCGTCTATCGCTGAATACAGCATCGTTTTCTCTGCATTCAACACCACATTTTTGCCGAGCTTCAGCACAGCTTCCTTGCCGGCTTTAGGAACGATGGGCTCTCCGGTAACCGCAATACCCGCTATTCCGGGCACTGGGGGTGTTTTCCGCGCCAACAGCTGCCCTTTAGCCACATTGGGAATGTTCGTAATGCTGTAATAGTCAACCCGTCCGTCTTCCAGCTCTTTTGGCCGTTTTTCGTCTTGATTTTTTTCAAGAAAGGTGTACTCGATCTCGCCATCCTTCCCGGCAACAGGAGCAGTTCCGTTCGCGATCGTAACGTACGTGTTCACAAATTTTGCCGGGTTGCTGCACAGTTCTTGGACGACCTGATCAAGAATTCCATGTGTAATTTTTTGTTGTCGCAATACTTCACGCACTTCTGTCTCCGTTATGCGAAGCTGCGATCCTAGCTCCTGGTCGGCAATCACCAACATGATCCCGGCTTCCAGTTTGTCCTGAGAGATTTTGACTTCGAGCTTGTAGTTTCCTATCGCTTCCATCTTTCTACCCCTCTCAAACCATGGGCCCTCTTCTCCCATTTTCTGTATCTTCTATTTGTAGCTATTTATCTTTTAGACAAGCTGAGACTTCCATCTGGCAAGTGCGGAACGCAAACGAAATATCGCCTTGGAATGAAGCTGCGAGATACGCGAGGGTGACAAGCTCATCACATCTGCAATTTCCGACAAGGTCAGCTCCTCAAAGTAAAACAAGGAAACGACAAGACGCTCTTTTTCCGGCAGCTTGTCGATGACGGCGGTCAACACTTCTTTCAGGCCTGCCAATTCAGCCACCTGATCGGGACGCGGTGTCACTTCATCGACGATGTAGGAATGCCTTGCTGTCTTTTGCTCCTCTTCTTCCCCCACAGCTTCATCTATAGAAATCATCGTGGCGAGTGAAGTTTCATAAAAGACCTGCTGCAAGTCTTTCTCCGAAATGCCGAGGTAAGAAGAAACCTCGGAGTCAGTCGGCGCTCGCAGTTGCTTTTGCTCCAAGAGCGTATACGCCTCTTCGATCTTCTTTGCCTTGTCTCGAACCGTCCTGGGGATCCAATCGTTCTCCCTCAAACCATCGATCATGGCACCGCGAATCCGCCACATCGCATACGTCTCAAACTGAAGCCCGCGGGTATGATCAAACTTGGCCAACGCGTCCAACAAACCAAAGCGGCCATAGCTGATCAGATCATCTTTGTCCACATTATTCGGAAGGTTGATCGCAAGCCTGTTGGCTACCTTGTCCACTAACGGGAGATACTGTGTGACCAGATCCACCTCCGCGTCCCGGCTGCCTTCTTCTTTCCACAATACCCATTTGTCAAACTGCCTTGCTTTTTCTTGATTGGTTAGCCGTGCCACGATTTCGTCACCAACCTTTACTCATCAGTTAAACGCCTCACAACATCTGCAACGGTGGTGGGATCATGCGCCAGAGGAGCGCTCCCCATTTGGTCCAGAGACAGCGGTATAAATTCACCGTCTCCCTGGGGATCATCCGGCTCTCCGGAAGCCGAGGGGACGCCCCCCTCGGCAGCTTCTGCCGGAACCATGGTCTCAGGGGCTTGGAAAGAGCCCATGATTTTAGCAACGAGCCAACGTATCGGGAAAGCTGCAAGAAAAAAAAGGATAAATGCATAACCGGCGCGTTCCAAAGAAACCAGCCAGACGTTTCCGGCCAAAGCCGTAAAAAACGTAATGACAGAAGCAAGTGCTCCGAACCCTGTATTCACCCACATCGTACCCAGCATACCTATACTTCCTTCACACCTTGATTGACGGTTCGAATTTGCAGAAGACCCGTAGCCGCATCAAACTCGATGGTCCTCCCGCAATTTCCTCCTGTATCCTCGGCAACTACTTTTATCTTTGCCTGCTGCAGTGCCATTTTGCACGCCTCTACATTTCGCGGTCCGATCCTCATCGAGTCACTCTTTCCGAGGAATGCAAACATCTGAGCTCCGCCGGCCAGCTTTGCCACCATGTTGGTCGTCGATGCTCCAGCCAGCTTCATGTCCTGAATGAGACGGGGGATAGCGGTATCGGCGTATTTCCCGATCGCGATCTCCCCGCCTTTTCCGAGAGAGGACTCAGGCAGCATGACATGGGCCATCCCGGCAACTTTATGTACAGAATCATACAGGACGACTCCCACACATGAACCTAACCCTGTAGTCCGTAATCGGTCAGGAGATTTTGCAACTCCGAGGTCCGCCATCCCAATTTTAATAATCTCCATCGAACGGTACTCCTAATGATCGAAATAATGTCTTTAAGGATTCGGGATCAGGGATCAGAAAAAAGTGACCTTGGACTTGTTCATTGCCTTCAAAGAAAGCCGTATCGATAGTGAGCGCGAAGTCCCCTGCTTGTCCCAGCTCCAAAAGTCCGTAGCTGAGAATGGCCCCCGCCATATCGATCGCCAGAGCCGGTACGGATGGCTGCAGATTCAAATTCGTAAAATCAGCCAGCGAAGACAAGTAGGAACCGGTGAGGATGTTGCCGATTTCATGAAGAGCGGAAGCCTCGTACTCTGTCCATTCTTCTACATCCTTCACTTCGCCGATAATCTGCTGCAGAACGTGCCGAGCGGAAGCCATATCCAGGATGAAAAACATGTTGCCCGGACAATCTCCCTCAACCCGAAGAAAGACAGTAACAACGACCGCCTCTGGACCTCCGACGCAGTCCGCTACTTCGTCAAAGGGAATAATTTTTACCTGCGGCACCTTCATGTCGATTTCTTTTTGTATCAGTTTGGAAAGTGCAGTAGCCGCGTTGCCAGCGCCAATGTTCCCTACTTCCCGAAGTACGTCAAATTGAAAATCGCCAAACTTTGTAAAGTATTCCATCCCTTATCCCTCAAAGGAGTCAAGTTGTTTGATTTCCTCGTTGCTCAACACCTTATCCAGATTCAACAGGATCAGCAGGCGTTTTTCCAGCTTGGCCACTCCGCGCAGGTAGGCGGCCTCCACTCCTCCGACAACCTCCGGCGGCGGTTCGATCGCGTTCACCGGTATATCGATCACATCATTAGCCGCGTCTACGATCAGGCCTACTTCCAGTTCACCAACCGCCACAATAATAATCCGCGTCGATTCGGTATACGCTGTCTCTTCCAGACTGAAGCGATTGCGCAGGTCGATAATCGGCGTTACAACTCCGCGCAGGTTGATTACCCCTTTGACAAATGCCGGAGTTCGCGGAACGCGGGTAATATGCTCCAATTTCTCAATCGATTTGACCTGATTTACATCAACTCCGTATTCTTCGTCTTTCAAGCGAAATACGATGACTTTTACTTCTCCGATGATTTCCTTTTGCTCGAGCATACGGCTGCCCTCCTCTTACTTAATCAGTGCGTTGCAGTCGATAATCAGCGCTACTTGTCCGTCTCCCAGGATCGTTGCCCCAGAAATGGCGAACACGTTTACCAGGTACTTGCCGAGTGACTTCAGGACGATTTCTTGCTGGCCAATAAATGAATCGACGACAAGTCCGGCCATTTTTTCACCCTTGCGGACGATTACGACTGCTACTTCGTCATCTTTGTCCGCTCCGTTATCCGGAATCTGGAAGATTTCCTGCAACGAAACGAGAGGAACCACTCTTCCGCGGAAATCAATGACTTTCTGGCGATGCGCCATCATGATTTGATCTTTGCGGAATACCGCTGTTTCAATGATAGAACTGAGTGGAACAGCGTATTTCTCGTTTTGAACCTGAACGAGCATGGCCGAGATGATCGAGAGCGTGAGCGGAAGCTGGATCAGGAATGTCGTTCCCTGTCCACGAACAGAGTCGACGCTTACGTTTCCGCCCAGGGACTCAATCTTCGTTTTCACTACGTCGAGCCCGACTCCTCGTCCCGAGATGTCCGAAATGACCTCAGCGGTACTAAAGCCTGACGAGAACAGCAGTTCAAAGATTTGCCTGTCGCTCAAGGAATCTGCGTTAGCCGGATTTACGATGCCCCGTTCAATCGCTTTCTTCAGAACTTTATCTTTGTTAATGCCGGCACCGTCATCTTTTACTTCGATAAACACATGGTTTCCGCTATGGAAGGCACGAAGCTGAATCGTTCCTTCCTCCGGCTTGCCAGCCTGCTTTCGTTGGGCTGGAGATTCCACACCGTGATCGAGCGAATTTCGCAGGAGGTGAACAAGCGGATCGCCAATTTCATCGATGACCGTCCGATCAAGCTCTGTTTCCGCGCCATATATCTCCAGATTTACTTTTTTGTTTAAATCTTTTGCCAGGTCGCGAATCATCCGAGGGAAACGGTTGAATACTTGCTCGACCGGAACCATGCGCATCGTCAGAATGATGTTTTGCAAATCGCCACTGATGCGGCTCATATGCTCAACGGTTTCCTGCAACTCGCTCTTGCCGAGTTCGCGGGCCAGCTGCTCCAAACGCCCACGGTCGATAACCAGCTCACTAAACAGGTTCATCAGGACGTCCAATCTCTCGATGTCTACGCGGATCGTTTTTCCGCCCGCCGTCACTTTTTTCACGGCCGTGTTGTTCTGTGCGGGTCCTTCGGCTTTTTTGACTTCTGCAGGCGCAGCGGCTGCAGCAGCTACCTGCTGCTCTGCTTGCTTGGCTTGCTTTCCTGCTTCCTTCATTTCAACTGGTTCTACGAGCACTTCCTCAATTTCCGAAATATTACTGATTGCTTTTTTCACTTTCTCCAAAGGTTCCATCGTGACAAAGACTACTTCGAAGGAAAGATCAAAGCGCTCGTTTTCCAAATCCTCTACCGCAGGTGTCGATTTGATCACTTCCCCCATCGACTCCAGCTGGTCAAAAACCATATACGCACGGGCTGCTTTCAACAGGCAGTTCTCCTGCAAGGTTACTTTGATCCAGAACAGGTTGTTGCCCGCTTCCTTCGATTGCTTCAAAACCGTAAGAGAAAACTCGTCCAGATCGTACTCGCGGTTGCCGTCTTCGGAGCCGCCAGCAGCGACTTGCTCGACTGACGCAGTTGCTTCCTGGGCTGCCACATTCGCAATGGCAGAAAAATCCCCCGATACGATTGCCCGCAGTTTAGCAACTGGCTGTGACACGTCTGCCGAGCCATCTCCGCCTTCCATAATATTCATGACCATGCCTTCAATCAGGTCAACGCTTTGGAAAATCACATCCATAATATCGCTGTTGATTTTCAGCTTGTCATTTCGGATTAAATCCAGCACATTTTCCGCTTCATGGGTCAGACTCGCCATATCCTCAAAACCCATTGTCGCCGACATACCTTTTAGCGTATGCGCGGAACGGAATATTTCGTTGACGATCTGAGTGCTTTCCGGATCATTCTCCAAAACGAGCAAGTTCGCATTGATCGCTTGCAGGTGCTCCTTTGACTCTTCAATAAACATGTCCAAATATTGATTCATGTCCATGGGTGTTCCACCTCCCAAAATCAGTGCAGCAGCTTGCAGAGTGTTTCTGCAATTTTGTGTAATGGCACGACATGATCAGCGAGGCCTGCCTGGATGGCCGCACGCGGCATCCCGAACACGACACATGTCGATTCATCCTCGATAATACTCGTTACAGGACCTATTTCCTTCATTTTGATCAGGCCCTTCGTCCCATCATTTCCCATGCCTGTCATGATAATTGCCCATTTGTCTACTTTTGTCAATCGGCTGACAGACTCAAAAAGGATGTCGACAGAAGGACGGTGACCACCTCGGGGCTCTTCCTGATGCAGTTTGGCCTGCAGTCTTCCGTTCGTTTGTACAACTTCAAAATGATAGCCGCCAGGTGCGATGTACGCGGTTCCGGGCTCCAACCATTCTCCGTCTGTTACCTCTGTTACGCGGATCGCACAGAGAGAGTCCAGACGCTGTGCCAGCGATTTTGTAAAACCGGCTGGCATATGCTGCACGATTGCTATCGGAGCAGGGAGCTGACTGGGCAATGCTGTCAGAACAGTTTGCAGTGCTTTGGGGCCTCCGGTTGAAGTTCCCAGCACCACAAGCTTGGCCGAACCGGATGCAGCTCTGTTTACAGGCATTTCAGTCGATGCCTGCCGGGGTGCAAGCACAATGTCTTCCGTGGCCTTGGCTGCGAACAGGAACGGGGAAGCAGTACTCTCTGCATGAAGCTTAAACTTATTCGTTCTTTTCTTGGCTTGAGAGGCAGCTTTCACTCTCTCGATCAGACGATCGCCGACTTTGTGAATATCAAGTGAAATCGGCCCGGATGGCTTTGCAACAAAATCGATGGCTCCGAGCTCAAGCGCTCGAATCGTTGCTTCTGCGCCCTCTCTGGTCAAGCTGCTCAACATCACTACAGGAACAGGACTTTGCTTCATTAGCTGTTCCAAAGCTTCCAAGCCATTCATGATCGGCATTTCGATATCCAGCGTGATTACATCAGGCTTCAGCTTGGCAGCCTTCTCCACGCATTCAAGTCCGTTCTTCGCACGATCAATTACTTCGATTTCAGGGTCGCTTTGCAGGATGTCAGAAATAACCTTACGCATGAATGCCGAATCATCTGTGACGAGAACACGAATAGTACTCATCCGCCATCGCTCCCTTCCGAAGTCTAGTTGTATTATGGGATGAAGCCCTTCAGCTTCTTAAAGAAACCTTTTAAACCTCCTGGTGAACCGGAACCCGCTGCTCCAGCGCTCCCGAGATATGCAGCTACCAGATTTCTGATGCTTTTGGAAGCTTGCGATTGCGGAAAGGCAAGGAAATACGGACGCTGCTGTTTTACAGCCTTTGTGACATGATCGTCATCCATGACATAGCCGAGCTTGCTTATCTCCATATCCAGAAATCGTTTGGCTACCATGCTCAATTTGTCCGCAGTGGCTTGTCCTTCACGATCCGACGTTGCCCGGTTAATGACAAGGCGTACCTTCGTCTGAGGATTGCGGGAGTGAATCATTTTAATTACAGCATACGCATCCGTAATAGCCGGCGGCTCTGGCGTCGTGACCAAAATCACTTCATCCGAAGACAGCATGAATCGCAAAGACTCCTGAGAGATGCCCGCCCCGGTGTCAAAAATAATCGTATCGGCGTAGCCGTGAAGCGGTTCCAGCTTTTGAAACAGGATATCCAGCTTGTGGTTGTCGAGCTGAAGAATTTGGGTAAACCCTGAACCTCCCGCGATAAATTCCAAATTTCCGGGTCCTGTCTCCATGATGTCCCAGACTGTTGCCTCTTGATCGATCAAATGCAGCAGGTGACGCTTTGGCGTAATTCCCATCAGTACATCCAGGTTTGCAAGTCCCAAATCGACATCAAACAGGATAGCCTTGTGCCCTTTTTCGCGCAAGCCAAGTGCGAAATTCAGGCTGAAGTTGGATTTCCCTACTCCCCCTTTGCCGCTCGTCACCGTAACCAACCGCGTCTGCCGGGAGGACGAATTCTGCTGCATTCGCTCACGAAGTCGTTTTGCTTGGTCATGCATACGATTCATTCCCCCATTATCATGTTAGCTATCAGTCGGGGGGTCGCCACGATAATATCGTCCGGGACATTTTGGCCCGTAGTCACATAAGAAATCGAGAGCTCCGTCTCAAACGCTACGTTTAGCATGGCCCCATAGGCATCCGTTTCGTCCGCCTTTGTAAAAATGACCCGGGAAACCGGAACATCGTCAAAATTGCGGATGATCGTCTTCATGTCGCTGTATTTGGACGTGAGACTCAGTACCAAAAAGTTTAGACTGTTTTGATCTGCCACCACCAAATCGCGAATCCCTTGCACATACTCGTCATTTCGGTAGTTTCTTCCCGCTGTGTCGACAAAGATCAGATCACACCCGCTTAATCGCTCCATCGCTTGCGGAATCTCTTTCGGAGAAAAAACCACTTCAAACGGTACATTCAATATGTTTGCGTACGTCTTCAGTTGTTCAACGGCCGCAATCCGATATGTGTCTGCCGTAATAAAGCCGACTTTCCGCTTTTCCTTTAACATGCAGGCTGCCGCCAATTTTGCGATGGTCGTCGTCTTTCCCACGCCAGTCGGTCCAAAGAAGAAAGCATACCGCACGTCTTTCTCAATGCACGCAGGTCGTTTTACGGCTTTTTCGAGACGCTTGGCGATCAATTCCTCCGCTACCTGCGAGGCCTTGGCATCATCCCAATCAGTCTCGCACTCCAGAATGACTTGCTGAATAACCTGCGCTGCAGCCTCCTCAGTTACCTCTTGCTGCCTCAATCGGCTTCTCACCGCTTGAACCGGCTGGGGCAATTGCTGTGTCATATCATTGGTCAACAGCTTTTCAAACATCTGCCGCATGCTGCGGACCTCAAGTGCGATCTGATCGCTCTGCTCACTCGCCGACGGGGGCGAGTCGGTTTTCGAGTTCCGGGGTTGGATCGGTTCTTTCATTGGTTCTTTCATTGGTTCTTTCATTGGTTCTTTCATTGGTTCTTTCATCAATTCTTTTATCGGTTCTTTTTCTGGGTGGTGCTCTTTCAGAAGATTGTCTGATCCGTGACGTTCCGCCTCCACCCTCTGCTCACGTGTATCCTGCTTGCCGAAGAGGACTGGTGCAGCGTCTTCCGACAGCGGCTGGCTCCCAATGCCCTGGCTTTTGGTCTGGGAGCTTGCCGCAATAGACTGATAGGCTCGCTGGGCAGTGCTCGTGCCGGTCGTTACAGGTCTGGCGGGAACGGTCCGCTGTCTGGCCGCAGCCGAGCTTTTTTGCTTTTCGGATTCTTTGTCGTCGACAGCCGCGACCACCTCAATTTGCTGCTTTCCAAAAAAACCGAGAAAGCCTCCCGTCTTGATTGCTTTGGAATTGAGAATGATGGCTTCGGACCCTAGATCAACACGAATTTTGTCAAGTGCTTCCGGCATGGAATCGACTATGTATCGTTTTACTCTCACGAAATGTTCACCATCCCTACACTTTGCACTTCAACATGTGGCTCCAGCTCGCTGTACGACAGAACAGGAACATCCGGCATCATCCGCTCCATGAGCTGACGCAGATACATGCGGACGGCAGGCGATGAGAGAATGATCGGCTGCTGTCCCGAATTGACCATTCTGCTAACCTCCGCTGACATATTCTGATAAATGCGCTGTGATGTTTCCGGATCGATAGCCAGGTAGCTGCCCTGCTCAGTCTGCTCTACGTGCTCGGAAATCGTCTTTTCTAATCCTGGTCCGGCGGTGATGACGCGGAGCGGCTGTCCCGGCTCCGTATATTGCAGGGTGATCTGGCGCGACATCGCCTGACGCACGTATTCGGTCAACACTTCCGGATCTTTTGTGTACATCGCATGATCAGCCAATGCTTCCAAAATGACTGTCAGGTTGCGAATCGAGACTTTTTCACGCAGAAGCTTTTGCAGCACCTTCTGCACTTCGCCGATCGACAGAGAGCCTGGAATCAGCTCATCGACGAGAACCGGTGCCACCTCTCTAACATTGTCAATCAGTGCCCGCGTCTCTTGACGTCCAAGCAATTCATGAGCATGACGCTTGATCACTTCGGTCAAATGAGTGGCGACAACAGATGGAGGGTCCACAACCGTATATCCGGAAAGTTCAGCAATCTCCTTATTTTCTTCTGTTACCCATAAAGCGGGAAGACCAAACGCAGGTTCAACGGTTTCGATCCCGACGACCGAATCATCGTCAAAGCCCGGGCTCATGGCGAGATAATGATCGAGCAGGATTTCTCCCGTCGCAATCTGATTCCCCTTGATTTTGATCACATATTCATTCGGGCGAAGCTGGATGTTATCCCGGATGCGGATGACCGGCACGACAATGCCAAGTTCCAAGGCAACCTGGCGTCGAATCATAATGACGCGATCGAGCAGATCACCACCCTGCTTGCTGTCCGCAAGCGGAATGAGTCCATAGCCAAATTCAAATTCGATCGGATCGACCTGAAGCAGGTTGACGACGCTTTCTGGACTGCGCACTTCTTCCAGCTGCTGATCTTCTTCTTGTTGAGCCGTCTCTTCCCAGGCCACCTTTTGCTTCCGCGTCATTTTCCATCCGGCAAAAGCGAGCAAGCCGGAAATCGGAACAACAGGCACCAGACCAATGGGCGTGAGCAAGCCAAGCAGGAATATTCCACCGGCCACGATAAACAGCAGGCGCGGGTAGCTGAATAGCTGATTGGCGATATCTTCGCCCAGTCCGTCTCCAGACGTTGCGCGCGTTACGATGATACCGGTCGCAGTCGAAATGAGCAGCGCCGGGATTTGGCTGACAAGCGCGTCACCTACGGACATCGTTGTAAATTTAGAAGCGGACTCGGCAAAGCTCATGTCATGAATCACCATGCCGATGATAAATCCGCCGATAATATTCACGATAAAGATGATAATACCGGCGATGGCGTCCCCTTTCACAAACTTGCTGGCACCATCCATCGCGCCGTAGAAATCCGCCTCGTCTTCGATTTTTTTCCGACGGGCCCGAGCTTCTGTATCGGTAATCATCCCGGCATTCAAGTCCGCATCAATACTCATTTGTTTCCCTGGCATTGCATCCAGGGTAAAGCGTGCTGCAACCTCGGCAACGCGCTCCGAGCCTTTTGTAATCACGATAAACTGAATAATGACAAGGATCAGGAAAACAACAAAACCTACGACCTGATTGCCGCCTACGACGAAGCTGCCGAACGCTTCAATAACTTTTCCGCCCTCGGCATGCGAAAGAATGTTTCGCGTCGTCGAGACGTTCAAAGCCAGTCGAAAGAGTGTCGTAATCAGCAGGACTGTAGGAAAGATGGAGAACTGCAATGTCTCCCGCGTGTACATAGACACTAGCAAAATCGTCAAGGCAAGGGAGATGTTCAATATGAGAAGCAGATCCAACAACTCGGAAGGCAGTGGGATCACCATCATGACAACGATACTAATGACAAACAAGACCGTACCTAGCTCTTTCATCTTTAATCCCACCGTTAGTCCTCCTCTCTTCTTTGTTTTACTTCACTTTCCCTTGCAGTTTGTATACATAGGCGAGAACCTCGGCAACCGCTTTAAACAATTCTTCAGGTATCGGCTGACCAATCTCCACCTGGCTATGTAGAGCCCTGGCAAGAGGCTTGTTTTCCATCGTTACAATACGGTGTTTCTTTGCAATTTCCTTAATCTTCAATGCCATGTAGTCTTGCCCTTTGGCAATCACTGTCGGCGCGTGCATCTCATTGCTGTCGTAGCGGATCGCAACCGCAAAGTGAGTCGGGTTGGTAATCACTACATCGGCTTTCGGCAGCTCCTGCATCATGCGCCGCATTGCCATGCTGCGCTGACGCTCACGAATCTTCCCTCTAATGAGGGGATCACCATCTGATTGTTTGTATTCGTCTTTAATATCCTGTTTGGACATTCGCAGATTTTTTTCGTACTCATATCGTTGATACAAGTAATCCAAAATAGCCAAGATGAGAAGCAACAGCCCGATTAGCAGTCCCAGTTTGGAAGCTTCCGCTGCAGCAAAGGAGAGCGTCGCTTCCAGCGGTTGCATGGAGAGCTTGATTAATTCATCTCGCACATCCCACAAGATCATGTAGGCAACCAGTATGCCTGTACTGATTTTTAAAAGCGATTTGGCCAGCTCCACCAATGAACGGAGGCTGAACATTCGTTTGGCCCCCTTGATAGGGTCCAATTTTTCCAGTTTGAACTGAATCGTCTCTGTCGTAAACAGCCACCCCACCTGGGCGTAGTTTGCAAAGAGGGCAACTAAAAAAACAGCGGCGAGCACTGGCCCGGCAATCTTGACTGCTTCCCAGGCAACCTTCCGTATAATGATTGCCAGGTTTTCTTCATTTACTTGCCACGTCGCAAAGGTGATCAGGGACTCTCTCATCAGGTTTTCAAAGGAATGAAACATAGTTGCACCAAAAGCGACGAGCATGAGAAACGCTGCCATCAGGCTAAGCGCCGGAGACAAGTCGGCGCTTTTCACCACTTGCCCTTTTTTACGGGCATCCTGTTTCTTTTTGGGAGTTGCCTTTTCTGTCTTCTCTCCGCTGAAGTATTGGAGGTCGACAGGGTACAAAAAAGTTATTCGGTTCATCCTGTTCCTCCGAGCAGCTTCATCATCTCCGCTAACGATCGAAACATTTTTTCGAACAAACTGCTTAACGTCAGGAGAAATGCAGGCATCACTACGATTAACAGAAGAAAGCCTGCCAGCAGTTTGATCGGAAATCCAACAACAAAAATATTAAATTGCGGGACTGATTTGGCGATAATACCAAGAGAAAGGTCTACCAGAAACAATGAAACGATTATCGGCGTAGCAATCAGAAAGGCGCTTAGAAACATTTCCCGAAATACTTTTACCGCCAGCCACATGACCTGTTCGCTGCCCAAAGCAGCCCATACGGCATCGATTGGAATGGCTTGATAGCTTTTGATGATTCCGCGAATGAGCATATGATGTCCATTCATGCTCAGAAAGTATAGCATCGCCAAAACGTTTTTGAATTGGCCCGTAAGCGGAACGTACGCACCGGTCCGCGGATCGATGACGTTGGCCATAGCCAGCCCCATTTGCATATCCATGATCCCGCCCGCAACCTGGACAGTGACATACATCAACTCGCAAATATAGCCCAATATGACGCCGACCAATGCCTCTTTGATGACGTAAAGGATAAATGTCAAATCCATCGGGATTGCCCCTTGAACCGGGACAGAACCAAAACTGATGACCGCCATAAACAAAGCCAAACCGATCTTAAACTGATTCGGCACGCCTTTCATCGAGAAAAACGGAGCCGATACGAAGAAAGCGGTCAGGCGGACAAATACAAGCAACAACACAGGTAGGTGAACCAAGAAGGCTGTCATTGGTTACCCGACAAACTTGTGGAGATTCCCAAATATCCCCATGGTGAACTCGAGCATGATTCGCAGCATCCAAGGGCCGACAGCCAGGATGGTGACCAGGATGGCGACGATTTTGGGAATAAAAGCGAGCGTTTGCTCCTGAATTTGTGTCGTTGCTTGAAAAATGCTGACGATCAACCCTACCAGCAGACCTACGCCCAGCGCCGGAGCAGCGATCAGCAAAATCGTATAGACAGAGCTTTGGGCAACTCTCATAAGTAACTCTTGTGTCATGCTCTACCCTCCTTGGCCGGGTTCCTCTCGTACGCTAAAAGCTGGTCAGAAGAGATTTGACTACCAGGTACCAGCCATCGACCATGATGAACAGCAAAATTTTGAACGGGAGTGAGATCATCACCGGGGGAAGCATCATCATCCCCATTCCCATCAGAATACTTGCAATAATCATATCGATGACAAGAAACGGAATAAAAATCATAAAACCGATTTGAAATGCTGTTTTCAGTTCACTGATCGCATAAGCGGGAACCAATGCAGTAAGCGGAATATCTTGTACTGTCTTCGGCCGCTCTGCCTTTGCAAACTCCAGAAACAGCGCCAGGTCCTTTTCACGTGTCTGTTTGGCCATAAATTCCTTGAATGGGATGACCGCAGCCGCAAACGCCTGTTCTTGCGATAATTGCCCCTGCATAAAAGGCTGGACAGCCGTCTCATTTACCTTGGCCAATGTCGGGGACATGATAAAAAAGGTCATGAACAGAGCGAGTGCGATCAATACCTGGTTTGGTGGCATTTGCTGAGTTGCCAATGCATTGCGGACAAACGACAATACGACGACAATTCGCGTAAAGCTGGTCATGAGCAGCAAAATGGCAGGCGCTACGGACAGAACTGTCAAGATCAACAGCAATTGAATGGCTGTCGAAGTCTCCTGCGGCGTACCAGCTCCGCCCCCAATTTTCAAGTCAATCGTAGGGACCAATGATGGTTGAACCGGTGCTGCTGCCGCCATATCCGGTATGACCAGCAATGCGAGCACAATCACGAGCAGCTGCAGTATTTGTTTCATCCCAAATCTCCTCTGTCCTTACCTTGCTCATCCATCCAGCGGACATTTTGTTCCGAGCGTTTTGTTACCGTTCCCCACTGGTTTCGTAGGATTTCTTCAAACGTACGACCTTGCCCATCGGAAGGCTGGAAAAATTCGTCACTGTTCTTTCGATTGCCGCCAAATGGGAGCCATTTCAGCGGCGATGGCAGCGCGCCTTTTATTTCTGCATCTGCCAAAATCAGGTCAGCTTCCTCTCCAGCCGGTATGTGATGAAGCAATTGAACATTTTCACCGACACCGAGCACGTACAATGATTCTCCGATCATTACCACTTGGACCGACTTCCCATTCCCGAGCGGTGCCATACTGATGACTTTAATCGGCCCTTGTGCCATTCCAACCTGACGCTTTGACAAAAAACGCAGCAACAAATAGATGAGAACCAGAATGATGCCCAGTGAGAAAATAACCTGTATCAGGTAACCCCACATACTGCCAGACCCGCTTCCTGGAATGGGTGCCGGTTCCTGTGGACCGGCGGACCCATCAGTCGATAGCGTGCCTTTTTTCAGTGCATCGGCGACAGAACTGCTCTCCGCCAAAGCCTGAGCCGGAAGGGAAGCGACGAACAACAACAGCAGGCAACAAATCCAGATGAGCCGCACCCTTGTGTCCCGGAGTTTCATCATTAGCTCAACGTCTTTTTGATCGCTTCCAATACGCGATCTGCCTGGAACGGCTTCACGATAAAATCTTTTGCTCCAGCCTGAATGGCGTCAATTACCATTGCCTGCTGCCCCATCGCAGAACACATGATGACACGAGCATTCGGATCAATCTTTTTGATTTCTTTCAGTGCCGAGATTCCATCCATCTCTGGCATGGTAATATCCATGGTGACCAGGTCAGGACCGAGTTCTTTGTATTTTTCTACTGCCTGTGCTCCGTCGCTTGCTTCTCCGACGACGCTGTACCCGTTTTTAGACAGAATTTCTTTAATCATCATGCGCATAAATGCTGCGTCATCAACAATGAGAACTTTGTTAGACATGGATTAGCTCCTCCTCGTTTTTACCGTTGTTATTGCAATTTCGAAACGCGGTCAATCGGACTGATAATGTCGGTTACGCGAACCCCGAAGTTTTCGTCGATGACCACAACCTCGCCTTTGGCGATCAATTTGTTGTTTACCAAAATGTCTACATGCTCACCAGCCAGCTTGTCCAGTTGGATGATCGATCCGGCGGAAAGATCCAGTATGTCTTTGATCAGCTTCTTCGTACGGCCAAGCTCGACTGTCACCTGCAGAGGAATGTCCAATAGCAAATTCAGGTTCTGTTCGTCAGGTGCAGCCATCATACCGCCACCGAACGGAGAAAATTGCGCTGCTTTCACATTGGCAACATTCATCGGCTGTGCTCCAAAGTGCTGGGGAGCGTGTGGAACCGGCGGCTGGACATATTGCGGCGGGTACGCATAAGCCGGTGGATAAGGATGCTGACCATATGGATCCTGGTACATCGGCGGAGCCTGATAACCCATCGGCGGTGGTGCGTAACCAGGGTGCGGCGCTTGTGCCGGCTGTTCTGGATAAGGTGTCTGTGCAGCTGCTGCTGGCGGCTGAGTGGCTGGACTTGCCGGAATCGTTGGTTCGGTGTGGCCAGCCGGCTGACTAGGAGCAGAGGGCGCTTGAGCTTCCTCAGCAGGACTTGCAGCAGCGGCATCCGCATCTGATGCGCCAGTCAGACGTCCGATCATATCCTTCGCAAAGGATAGCGGCAAGAGCTGCATGATATTGGAGTCGATCAGCTCTCCTTGCTCCCCTACCTTTAAACGGAATGAGACTTTGACCAGCGGGGTGTCATCCTCCGTGAAGCTGTCTCCGCCCTTCCCCTGCGCAAGATCCATCACATCAATCCCTGGCGGTGTGATGTTTACCAGTTGATTAAAAATGGTAGACATCGACGTGGCTGCAGACCCCATCATTTGATTCATGGCCTCTTGAACTGCACTTATATGCAGATCGGACATTTCCGTCGTGCTCGGGCGACCATCCCCGCCCATCATCAGATCGGCTACAACCGCCGCATCTTCCATCCGGACGACAAGCAGGTTGACGCCTTTAAAGCCATCTGTATACTCTACGTGAACTGCGACATGCGGCATGGGAAACTCTTTTTCCAACTCGCTGACTTGAACCATCGAAACAGTAGGCGTCGTAATATCCACCTTTTGGCTTAACAAGGTAGAGAGAGCCGTTGCTGCACTGCCAAAAGAGATGTTTCCAATCTCTCCAAGTGCGTCTTGCTCAAACGCCGACAGGTAGTCGGCCACATCTGGCACGCTCTGTTGTTCCGTTTCCTCTTCTACCAAATTGTTTGCTCGCAGCAGCGCGTCAATTTCTTCTTGAGAAAGCATGTCTCTACTCATTCATTTCCTCCCCTTCCTCAAGGACTTCGTCGATCTGCACCGCAACACGACCTTTTTGCGTGCCGGGCTGTCCCAGGAACTTCAGTTGATCTCCCACTTTAATTCTCAACTTGTTATCGACGAGATGATCGAGCTGGATCACATCACCGACCTGAAGCTGCAAAAACTCTCCTACGGTGATGGTAGCGGTACCCAACTCCGCGATAATCGGCAGGCTGGCTGCTTTCACCCGCTCCTCAACCCGCAATCGCTCCTCTTCATCCCTCGTTTTCTTCTGTTTGGAAAACCAGTACTGTCCGGACAGCTTCGACATGATTGGCTCCAACACGACGTGTGGCAGACACAGGTTGATCATCCCCGTCGTATCTCCAATTTTTGTACTAAAGGAGATAACCGCCACGATTTCGTTCGGAGAAACGATCTGCATGAATTGGGGATTCATTTCAAGCCCTTCCAAATACGGGTCCAACTCGATAATTTGTTTCCACGCTTCATGGAAGGTATCCAATGCCTTTCCAAACACGCGCTCCATCACGGTTGTCTCGATTTCTGTCAGTGCCCCCATTTTGTCGGGGATAATTCCTTGCCCGCCAAGGAGTCGATCCAGCATCGTGTATGCGATGTTTGGATTCACTTCCAAAACCATTCGGCCTTCAAGTGGTGGCGCCTCAAAAATATTGAGAATCGTCATCTTCGGAATGGAGCGAATAAACTCGTCATACGGTAATTGGTCGACGGAGGCAACTGTTATTTGCACGAAGGTACGAAGCTGAGCTGAAAAATATGTCGTCAACAACCGTGCATAGTTTTCGTGGATACGCGTCAATCCGCGAATCTGATCTTTGGAAAATCGCAATGCCCGCTTGAAGTCGTATACTTTAACCCGCCGCTCAGTCTCTTCTTTTTTCAGCTCGTTGGCATCCATCTCTCCGGAAGAAAGTGCTGCCAACAACGCGTCAATCTCACTTTGTGAGAGAACCTCGGCCATCTGTCGTCACCCCCTTGCTATGTATTCATTCATCATTTGTTAAGATAGGAGCTGTTTCGTTGTGATTACCTGAACGATTTTGCCTTCCTGCATCAATGCGCTAATCTCGTTCATGATTTTGGCTTCCAGCTTGTTGATTCCCTCTGTTCCCTTGATGTCATCGGGTTCCAGACCTGCTAGTGTCTTGATGATAATCTGGTTCACCTGAGGCAGGCGTTGCTCCAGCTCTTCCTTGGAACTGCTGCTGTCCGCAGTGATGGTGAAACGAACGATGATGTAGTTTTTGGAGAGCAGGTTTGTGGTAATCTCGCCAGTGTCAACCGAGTACTCTTGCATTTCCTTGGCCGAAAGAGCCTTTACCTCTTTGGATTCGTCATGACTTGCTGATTGTGCTGCAGGGGAGAGATAGGTTTGCCAGAGCACGAACGATATGACTCCTAGAAGCGATATCGCAATAATGATGATAAGGGCCATGTTAAACAAGCGATTTTGAAACATTTTTTGCGCCTCCCGCTATTCAATGGAATCGTCTTCCGGCATGCGCGGCGGTGTAAACGCCGGGAACGCGTGCTGGTAGAAACGCAGGATCCGCGCGATCACTTCCTCTGCCGTTTCTTTCACGATGTGCTTTTTCCCCGTAAGCAAGGTGATAACCGTATCGGGAGTGGACTCCACCGTCTCTATGTGCGTCGCGTTCAAGTAAAACTGTGCGCCGTTGAATCGGGTTAGTTGGATCATCTGCCGCTCCTTTCGGGTTGTAGGGGGGAGGAAGCAAGCAGCTTCACTCCCCGGTCCCCTTTACACATTATCGTTTCAGATTCACCAGTTCTTCCAGTACCGTATCAGATGTCGTAATGATCCGGGAGTTTGCCTGGAATCCGCGCTGAGCAACGATCATCTCGGTGAATTCCTCGGACAGGTCAACGTTGGACATTTCCAGCTGTCCGGAGATGATGCTTACTTGAGCCTGAGCAGCTGTGATCGGCGTATCAGGAGCACCATCGAATGGGCCAGCATTGTTCGTATTTTCATACAAGGAATTGCCGATTTTTTTGAGCCCGCCCGGATTGTTGAATTTCATGACGCCAATAGTGAACGGCGTGTCCAAAGCACCTTGCGCGTCAACCGTAGTGACCACCCCATCTTTTCCAATCGAATAGGAAACGTAGGTGTCCTGCGGGATTTGAATGGTTCCTCCACCGCTGTCTACGAGCTTGAGACCCTGGGAGTTCACCAAGTATCCTTGCGAATCCCGGGTAAAGTTCCCTGCCCGCGTATAGTAGAAAGTAGTGCCATCGTCGGGCGTTACCATGAAGAAGCCGTCGCCTTCAATGGACAAATCGGTTGGCAGGTTCGTTTGCATAGGGCTGCCGGCAGAGAAGACAGTATCAATTGAAGCCATTTGCGACCCCAAACCGATTTGAATCGGGTTTGTACCGCCTTTCCCTCCCTGATCTGCTGGCGCTGTCGCTCCCGCGATGTTCTGGCTGAGAATGTCCTGGAACATGACGCGTCCTTTTTTGAAGCCTACGGTATTCACGTTGGCGATGTTGTTGCCGATCACATCTAGTTTTGTCTGAAATCCGCGCAAACCTGAGATGCCCGAATACATAGAACGCAGCATAATGCGATTCCTCCTCGATAATATTCAGTAATTGACTGCTTCAGTCAGTCGGCAGTCCGCAGGCTTCCTCCGAAGAGGTCCAGCCCTCGTTCGTTACACAAACACAGCACTGTCTATATTGGTAAAAACGCTATCCTTCATTCGTCCGTCATCTACGGCAGTAATCACTTTCCGATTCTGGATGCTGACCACGAACGCTACATTGTCCATCATGATCAGAGATTCCCTTGCGCCTTTGTCGGCAGCCTTTTTGACGCCGCCAGCCAGACGGTCCATCTTGGTCTCATCCAGGCTGATTCCTCTTTCATTCAAACGGTTCAACGCATGCTGACTGAAAGTGATCTCCTGAGACCTCTTGGCTTTCTCAACAGATTCCGTCAGGTAGTCGCGAAAGGCTTTCCCGTTTGTCGCAGAACTGCCTGAACGTGCAGGTACGGTATGGCTTGGTTTGACAGGAAAGTAGGTCTGCCCGACGTTAAACGAGTGCATGGCGGTTCCTCCTTGTCCTATTCCTTAGCCGGAATAACCGATTTTACTGATCTCATCGCTGCCTTCTACAAGAGCATCGAGCGAGAATTCAGCTTTGTCCTGCCTGTCGCTTTGCTGATTTTCATTGTTTTGCTGCTGCTGGCGTTCGCGTTGCTGCTGCTGAAATGGCAAGCTTCCAGCCTGTTGCTGCTGATTTACCTCCAGACGGTCGACTTGCAGTCCTTGCTGCGTCAATGCAGCGCGCAGCTGAGGCAGCTGGTTGTCCAGCAATTCTTTTCCGGCGGTTGTTTCCGCGGAAAAATGAGCGGTAATCATCCCGTTATGGGAAGTGATTTTGACGTCAACCTGTCCGAGAGACTGCGGATACAAGATCAGCCTTGCCTCGTGCACCCCGTCCACTTGCGTCAGCTTCATTTGCTTCACAAACAACTGTGTCACCTGCTGGCTGAACTGATTCGCGTGGATTGGATGGCCGCCAGTCGGAACATTTCCTTTTTGCCCAAACGTTTGCACATTCGGATTGTTCTGTTGTGCAGTCAAAGGATTGGCGTCTGGCTCCATCATGAAATCTGCCGTTTGCTGCTGGCTGGTTGGAGCGGCTGTTTTCGCCTGCACACCGGCCTCGGCCTGGTAGCTGGACAATGCGTGTGACACGCGCACCGGCTGCATCGTCGACATCAGGTTTGTCCGCTGTGACATATACGCCGCAGTCGACTGTTCCTTTGAACGAGCAGGCACAAGGCCTTGGGGCATAGTCTCATTGGATTGGTTGAGCGCCGCCATAAAATTGGCCAGCTTTTCTGCTGTTGCTTGGGAAAGTCCCCGTTGAGTGAACGTAGCTAGCAAGTTCTGAACTTGACTGTCAGACAAGACCGCTGTCTTCGGAAGCTTGTTCATCATGTCAGCCAGCTCTTTTGTCTTTGCTTCCAACGAATTGACGATGTCATGGCTCTGGGACTGCGACGTTGCAAACAACTGTTGGAGCATGGCTAGCAATTCAGCAATTTCTTCCTGGTCTTCTGTGTCCATTCCGTCCGCTTCAACCTGAATGACAGCATCCTCCATTCCCTCTAATTGTTCGAGAGCTGACATCATCTGCATGGCAAACAAATTCTCCAGAGTCCCAGGCAGTTGCTGACCAGCCGTCCCCGTCAGAATGGCTGAACCGTTTGCAGATGTTCCTACCGAAGCGGGTACTGCTGGCGCAGCGACATTGGCTACATTCATCTCTGTCACCTCCTCTTGTTTTTTGTTGCTTATGGAAAACGACAAGCGAACAAGCTTTAGGCTCTTCTCCGCTTATCGAAGCAACTCGCTGGTAATTCGGGCTGCTACATCTTCTTTCTTTTTGCTGTCTTCCTTGGCTACGGCCGCCAGGATAGACGCCCGTTTGTCATTGGACATGCCCGCCAAAATCGAGATTGCACGGTTCTTATTGGTCCCCATGAGCGAGCGGATAATGGAGGCCGCATCCTCGGCGGGCATCTGTGAAAATGTCTGAACAAGCGCGTCCAAGCTGGTCGTATCTTTCCTCGTTTCGCTCAGCGCTTTTGTCAGCACTTGAACTCTCTCCTGCAAGGCTGCGATGTCGTCGTCTTTGTTTACAACCGAGTCCTTCAGCAGGATCGAGATATCAGCAGCTTTTTTCGGGTCCATTTTGGCCAAAATGTTCGCCTGCTGATCCGCCTTCATCTTCTTCATCACCGTAACGGCTTCTTCCAGACTTAAATTCTCTACGATGGCAGCCGCGTTTTTCGGCGACATCGTAGAATACAGCTTCGCCAAATCCTGGTACTGCTTTTGGCGTTCTTCCTCTGTCGTCCGCTTGTCCTCGATCATTTTTTGCAAATCCTGAACTTGTTTCTCCAGCGCTTGAATGGTGGCGTCCTTCTTCTCTGCTTCTCCTTGCAAGCTGGCGATGGTTTGCTGGCTTTTTGCTTGTTCTTCCTGCAGGCTTTGTACCTGTTTTCCCTTATCTACCATTGGTGCTTCTCCATCGCCTGCCGCATAATCGTCGGGAACTAATTTTTCCACGTAGGGAATGCTGTTTGCCCATGTAAGCACTTGTCCCAAGACGTTGACACCCAGAAAGCTGAGAAAGACCCCCCCAAGGAGTGTGGCAAACAGAGCAGGGATGACAATCATGTAAAAGAACCATTCCCACCTGCTGTATTCCCGTTCTTCTTGGATCTCTTCCATAGTGAACCTCCATCAGTTGCTTTTGCGAAGATAGAGCTGCGTGCCAATTTCGTCCATCTCTTTTTGTTCCCGTTGTTTTTCAGCCTCGAGATACTGCCCATGGGCCCTCTCCCGGAGCTTATGCCACAATTGCGTTTCTTTCATGCGCTCTGTCAAGAGCATTTGACACCGTTCCATTTCGCGTACGCATCCATACACCATTTGCTTCTGGTTGTGGATAGAACGCTCGACTGACTGGCGATACCGCGTAATCTCCATAAGGTGTGCAACACTGACAGGCTCGGCTTGAACGGAGTGCAGCATCCCTGTCGCTTCTTCATGGAGCTCATGCAGCTGCCCCAGCTTCCACTCTTCTTCATTCTTTCTTTGGATTGACTTGCCGAAGTCCCATTCAGCCTGTTCCTTCTCTTTTTCTTTCACATCCAAAACCTTCTGGAGATGAAACTGGAACACCTTCACACTAGTTCACTCCCCCGAAATGAGCTGTCAGCGCCTTAATGGCACTTTGGAGATCCGAAGGCTCATGGGTGCCCTGCATCGTAAAATCTCTGATCACATCTCGGTAACGAATCGCCTGGTCAATCTCCCTGTTCGTGCCCGGCTTGTATGCTCCAATATTGATCAAATCCTCTGCTTCCTTATAGGTAGCCAAATACCGCTTCAACTGACGGGCTGCCTCCAGATGATCGTCTGTACAAATTTCGTTCATCACCCGGCTGACGCTTGCCATCACATCGATCGCCGGAAAGTGGCCTTTGTGGGCGATTTTCCGGTCAAGGACGATATGCCCGTCCAAAATTCCGCGAACAGCATCGGCAATCGGATCGTTCATATCATCAGAATCAACGAGTACAGTATAAAAGGCTGTAATACTTCCCTTGTCTGCTGTACCCGCACGTTCCAGCAGCTTTGGCAGCATGGCAAAGACGGAAGGCGTATAACCGCGAGTCGCAGGTGGCTCCCCGATGGCCAGCCCAATCTCGCGCTGCGCCATAGCAAAGCGAGTCACTGAATCCATCATCATCATGACATTGAGCCCGCGATCCCGGAAATACTCGGCGATCGAGGTCGCGATCATGGCACCCTTGATCCGTATCATAGCGGGTTGATCCGAAGTCGCGACTACGACGACCGATCTTTTCAACCCCTCTTCACCGAGGTCGCGTTCGATAAACTCCATGACCTCGCGCCCGCGCTCCCCGATCAATCCGATCACGTTAATGTCGGCTGTCGTATTGCGGGCGATCATGCCCATCAATGTACTCTTACCGACACCAGACCCGGCGAAAATCCCTACGCGCTGACCTTTTCCGACTGTCAACAATCCATCAATCGCCCGCACTCCGACACTAAGCGGCTCCTGAATACGCGGCCGCAACAACGGATTTGGCGGCATGTTCGATGTAGGATATGAAGCAAGGCCCAGCGGAAGGCTGCCCTGGAGCGGACGGCCGAGCCCATCGAGAATTCGGCCGAGAATTTCCGGGCCTACTTTGACGTGGAGAGAGCGGCCAGTCGCAACAACATCACTGCCCGGCCCGATTGCGGTCAGTTCTCCGAGCGGCATCATCAGCACTTTATTGTCTCGAAAGCCGACAACTTCTGCTGCAATCGGTTCCTCGCTTTGACTTGCATAGATATGGCAAATTTCTCCGAGCTTAACCTCCGGTCCCTGCGATTCGATCGTCAACCCTACTACCTGGGTAACCTTTCCATTGACGCGTACCGGATCTATTCCTTGCAGGATATGTCTGTACTTGCCTACATCAAGAACAGTCATGCCTCGTCACTTCCCTTGGCAATATCCAGCAGCGCTTGTCTGATTTCTGTCAATTGCGTATCAATCCGGGCATCCACGCTGCCCAGCGGGGTGCGGATGACACAGCCGCCCTCATCTACCGTGTGGTCAGGGTAAATCGCAATCTCTGCTTGTCCATCCAAAAGCGCAAGCAGCTGCGGGCGGTGCTGCTGAACAAAGTCAAAGTGACGCTGATTGACGCAGACAGTTATTTCACCGTGCACCCGCGAACGCTGAAGCGTATTTTTTACGATCTCAAGGACAGCTTCCGGAGATGCGCTCAACTCATTGCCGATAATTTTTTTTGCAATTTCCAGGCTTAACTCCACCAGGAACGGTTCAGCTTCAGAGATGATTCGCTCTTTCTCCCGGTGGGCAAACTCCAACAGATTCCGAGCTTCTTCTACCTTTTCACGCTCTTCCTCCCATGCCAGCTGCTTGCCATCCTGAAGACCGGCTTGAAACCCTTGTTCTCGGGCTTGTGCTTCGGTTTCGGAAAAAAGCACAGCTGCTTCCTGCCGTTTGTTTTCCCACCACTGTTCAATCTCCGCAAGGGCATCCTGCCGAATTTTTTCAGCCTGCTCCATCGCTTCGCGAAGCTGTCCCTGCGCGGTTTCTTCCGCATCCTGGAGAATCATTCCGGCTTCTTCTTCTGCATTTTTTACAATTTGTAGATTTTCTTGCAACCTTTCATCCGATTCAACCGTCTGTATGTGTGTAGACTTCACGGAGAGAAGAAAAGATTCGTCCGATGTCTGATAGTGAGACAGCTTGATAATCCTAGACAATGATATCATCTCCTCCGCCGCGAGCGATGATGATCTCACCCGCTTCTTCCAGGCGGCGAATGATCGCGACGATACGGGACTGCGCTTCCTCTACATCACGCAGACGGACAGGTCCCATGAATTCCATTTCTTCTTTGAATGTATCTGCCATCCGTTTGGACATGTTCCGGAAGATAACTTCACGGACTTCTTCGCTGGCAACTTTAAGCGCAAGCTGGAGATCTGCATTTTCCACATCGCGGATAACCCTCTGAATGGAGCGGTTGTCCAAAGTAGCGATATCCTCGAAGACAAACATACGCTTTTTGATCTCTTCTGCCAGCTCTGGGTCTTGTATTTCCAAAGAATCCAGAATCGTCCGCTCTGTACCTCTGTCTACACCATTAAGAACAGCGACAATCGCTTCGATACCACCAGCCTGGGTATAATCCTGAGTAACGGTGGCTGACAGTTTTTGTTCCAGAACCTGCTCCACTTGCGTGATAACCTCCGGTGACGTGCTGTCCATCAAGGCGATGCGCTTTGCTACCTCCGCTTGTCTCTCTTGAGGAAGCGCGGAGAGAATCATCGCTGCCTGTTGAGGTTCCAGATAAGAAAGAACTAACGCAATTGTTTGCGGATGCTCATTTTGGATAAAGTTCAGGATCTGGCCTGGGTCCGCTTTTCTTGCAAAGTCGAATGGACGAACCTGAAGATTTGCTGTCAAGCGGTTAATGATGTCCATTGCCTTGGTCTCGCCAAGTGCTTTTTGCAGGATCTCCTTGGCGTACGTAATTCCGCCTTGAGAGATGACTTCCTGAGCGACCGCTATCTGATGGAATTCTGCCAAGATCTTGTCCTTTTCATCCGCGTCTACCTTACGAACGTTGGCAATTTCCAACGTGAGCTGCTCGATCTCGTCCTCTCTGAGGTGCTTGAACACCTGGGCGGAGATTTCCGGCCCGAGAGAGATGAGCAGGATCGCAGCCTTCTGTCTTCCTGACAATTCTTTTGCGCCGCGAGCCATTTGCTTTCACTCCTTAATCTTCAGCTAACCAAGTACGAAGCAAAACAACGAATTCGTCCGGCTTGCTGCGCGCCAATTTTTCCAGTTGTTTCCGCACCACTGCCTGATCTGTATCGTCTTGATAGGTTAAATCGGGTACCTCCGTCGGTTGCATCGACATGACATCTGCGACTTCCTCTTCTTGCTGTTTGGCCTGGCGGCGTCTGCGGTAGATCAGGTAGGCAACCGCTCCGAGAGCCAGCAAGGCTACAGCACCCGTACCATACAAGAGGGCAGGAGTCAGACTTCCGGAACCATCAACTGCGACTTTTCCGGAGAATGGACGCGGCAGAACAGAGATGTGCTTGTCCAGTTCTTCTTGTGTCAAATCTATGCCTTTGTCGCTTAACGTAACGCGAACCACATTGCGAAGGACTTGCTTGATACTGTCGATAGTTTGTTCGTCGAGCTGTCCGCCTTCGGGTGGTTCTACCCCAACGTTGATCGTGATGTCATCGATTTTATAGGGACTCATTGAAATATTGCGGGTGATCCGGTTGACTTCCCGATTGATCGTGTCATTCAGTTCTTCATACTGACTGTTGTTGCCCTGCGGCGTACTGCCCGGGTAGCCTGGCGTGTCGTTCGCTCCCGTTCCCGCGATTCCTCCGGGAGGGGCGCCCTGGCCGCTAAAGGTTTTCGATAATTTTTGCGATGAGATGATAAGTCCTTCGTTGTTTTCCTTGTCTGGCGCTTCAACCAGATTCTCAACACGGTTTTCCTTGTCAAAGTTCATGCTGATAAAGGTATGAACAATGACTTTGTCTCTGCCCATAATCGTGCCCAAGAGCGTGTACAAATTTTGCTGGATCTTTCTTTCCACATCTGCTTTGATCTTCTCTTGCTGCTCGTAAGCTGTCAGGTTTCCTTCTGGTTCACTGCCGTCAGTTCGCTCCAGCAGATTGGAGTACTGGTCGGAAATGGTAATGTTTTCAGGCGACAGCTTGGGTACGCTGCGGGAAACAAGCAGATACAAGGAGTTGATCTGTTTTTGATCCAGTCTGGTTCCGGGCTCGACATCAACGATGACCGAAGCTGTCGCGCTATCAGGTGTCTCCGTCACCCAAACGCTTTCCTGCGGCAGAGTAATCATTACCTGCGCGGTGCGAACACCTTTTACCCGTTCCAGCATTTTTCTCAGTTCTTGCTGCAAAGCTTCTTTTTTCATCACGTCAAACTGACGGTCTGTTACTCCCAGGGTGTTAGAAAATATTTCTGAGTTGATGCCTGCTTCGCTGGGGATCCCTTGTGCAGCCAAGTCAACTATGACATCCTGAGCCATTTTTTCTGGCACTTCTATACTTGTGCCGTTGTCTGTAATTCGAAATGGAACTTTCTTTCCTTCCAGTTCCTGCTTGATGATCCCGATTTCCTGTTCACTTAACCGCTGGTCGTATAACGGCTTGTACACCGGCTGAGAAGCGATGTATATGTATAGGCCAAGTGATATGAGCAAAAACAGCGCGATACCGGAAATCATCCATTTCTGTTTAGCAGGCAGCTGGTTCCATTTCGCCAAAGCTTGATCTTTATATAGTGCTAGACGCTCGTTCATGGTTCACCTCACCAATGATACCGCCAAAACATTAAAGTGGCATGCGCATGATTTCCTGATAGGATTCTATGACTTTGTTACGAACTTGCATGGTCATTTGCAGCATGACAGAGGCCTTCTGCCCTGCAATCATGACCTGATGGACATCCTGAACTTGTCCCATCGCAAACTTGTCTGCCAAATTTGCCGATTCTACCTGGGCCTGGTTGACTTGGTTCAGTGCATCGGAAAGATACGCTGAGAATGATTTGCTTACCTCATCCGGCGTATAGGTCTTGGTCTGGATTTGAGGCTGCACTCCGCCAATCCGGGAAAGCGCGTTAATATCCATCCGTTCTTACTCCTTTCCCTACTTGATTTCCAGTGCTTTCATCATCATGCTCTTCGCACCGTTCAGTATGGTAACGTTCGCTTCATAAGCTCTCGATGCGGAAATCATATCGACCATTTCCTTCATCATGTCCACATTCGGCATCAGAACATATCCGTCCGCATCCGCATCCGGATGTGTCGGATCGTATACCCGCTTAAATGGGGTATTGTCTTCGCGAATGGACGTTACCCTCACTCCCTGCTCCGTTCTGCCGGACACCATGCCAATCGCTCCTTGCAGTACACTGTCGAAGGACTGGCTGGGCGCTTTCGGGGACAGCTCAACCATTTTTCTTTTGTAAGGCTGCCAAGCCCCGTTTACAAATGTAGCGCGGGTCGTATTTGCGTTGGCCACGTTCGCTGCAATTGTATCCAGTCTGAGCCGGTTTGCAGTCAGAGCGGAAGCGCTTGTATCAAGCCCTTGGAACAAACTCATTCTTATCTACCTCCGCCTTCAATTACGCTGCGCAATTTTTGAAAATGCCCTGCAGTCAATTGGGTTAACCCATTGTACCAGATCTGGTTTTTGGCGTACTCGCTCATCTCAAACTCAAGATCCACGTCATTGCCATTGTTTTGAACGAAGTTCTCTGGGTTGGAGACAATTCTCGGCACCACATTCAAACCGCTGTCGGCAAACGGGATATGCCGGGCATTAGTACGATACGCCTGCAGTTTTTGTTGTCCTGAAGCCCCATTCATCTCTTGTTTCAGTAGGTCTTCGAACACAACCTGCTTGCTCTTAAATTGCGGGGTGTCAATGTTAGCGACGTTGTTGGCTATCGTTCTTTGTCGAAGCATAGCGGCGTCCAAAGATCGCTCCAAGATTCCTAAATGGTTACTGACTAGCATTTTTTCCAAACTCCCCCAATCTGGCTTTCGCTCCATTCCCACAAATATTCCATTTTTTCCTGTTAATTCGACACAAGAATACGACTCAATCATAGCAAAACTGCTATGGCGAAAAAAGCCCTATTCTCACAAGTTGTGACAAAATGATTCAATGGGACTAAATCCCTGATGCTCCCTATTTTTGTTAGTGTGATGGAAAATTGTAAAAGAACCTTACATATATTTGAATAAACTAGCTTTTTTAGTTAATAATTTTTGACCGTTTCGATTTAATTCCCCCAATTTCGACAAATACCTAGGTACAAATACCTAGAAAAAAGGTGTAGCACGTTTAGCTACACCTTACCTATTCCCGTTATATATTCATTTGAAACCTATTTATTTGCATAGCCCGCTTACCTGGAGCCAAAAAAATGTCATGAAGTTTTCAGCTTTTCCAGTTCTGGAAGCAGCTTCTCATTCAGAACCTTAATGAAGGTCCCTTTCATACCCAAGGAACGGGATTCGATCACGCCAGCACTCTCCAGCTTCCGCAGTGCATTTACAATGACAGAACGGGTAATGCCCACGCGGTCTGCAATTTTCGAAGCGACAAGAAGACCTTCTTTTCCTTCCAGCTCCTCAAAAATATGTTCAACAGCCTCCAGTTCACTGTAAGACAGGGAACCGATCGCCATTTGCACAACTGCTTTGCTGCGTGCTTCTTCCTCAATTGCCTCGGAACGTTCACGCAAAATTTCCATACCGACGACAGTTGCCCCTACCTCTGCGAGAATCAGGTCATCGTCGACAAACGGGTTGTTGACGCGTCCAAGGATCAGGGTACCGAGTCGATCACCGCCGCCCATTACCGGAACCAATGTCGTCCAGCCTGTGCGGAATACTTCTTTCATCTCCACTGGGAAAATGGTGTACGGGCTGTCCACATCCAGGTTTGCGGACGTCTCTTCCACTTTGAGCAAGCCAAGGCTGTACTCTTCAGGGAAGCGGCGTTCTTCGAGCATTTTACGGATGCGCTCGTTGTCCACTTCTTGGTGGATCGAGAAACCGAGCAGTTTTCCCTTGCGGCTGACCACGAAAATATTTGCTTCAATTACATCGCTTAATACTTGGGCCATTTCACTAAAATTGACCGCGTGTCCCGCTGACTTTTGCAGCAGACGGTTAATTCTTCTTGTTTTTGACAACAGATCCATTATGGTTTCCTCCCAGTCAATAATTGACCATCGTATGTTTTATAGGATGTATTGGCTCAAGTCCTTGTTGCCAACGATAGAGCCAAGCTTTTCACGCACATACTCAGGCGTGATCTGCACCACATCCAGATGAATGTCAGGGGCCTCAAAAGAAAGGTCTTCCAAAAGCTTTTCCAACAGGGTGTGAAGCCGTCTCGCACCGATGTTGTCGGTTGACTGATTCACTTCTGCGGCCAATCGGGCAATCTCCGAAATGGCATCCGGGGTAAAATCGACCCGAATCCCTTCTGTTTCGAGAAGAGCGATGTATTGCTTCAACAGCGCATTTTTCGGTTCCGTCAAAATCCTGACGAAATCCTCCACCCGCAAGCTGGTGAGCTCGACCCGGATCGGAAAACGTCCCTGCAGCTCCGGAATCAAATCGGACGGTTTGGCGATGTGGAAAGCGCCAGCTGCGATAAACAAAACAAAGTCAGTCTTTACGGGACCGTATTTTGTCATCACGGTAGAGCCTTCCACGATGGGCAGGATGTCTCGCTGCACACCTTCACGCGATACGTCGGGGCCTCTCCCATCCTTGCCGGCGATCTTGTCGATTTCATCAATAAAGATGATGCCGTGGTTCTCGGCACGCCGAATCGACTCCTGCGTGACTTCATCCATATCCACCAGTTTTTGCGCTTCTTGCTGAATTAATACCTTTCGTGCATCTTTAATTCGCAATTTTCTCTTCTTCGTCCGCTTCGGCAAAAGATTGCCCAACATATCCTGCATTTGCATCCCCATTTGTTCTGTACCCGGAACCTGGAACATATCAAACATGGAGGGGGATTGGTCCTCCACATCGATCTCAATCATCTGATCTTCCAGTTGTCCAGCCTCCAGCTGCCACTTAACCTGACGTCGCTGCTGTTCAATGGAAACGTCCTCGGGTTCAGATGATTGCTGTTGCTGTTGTCCGCCTCCGAACAACATTTCCAGCGGGTTTTTAAATGACTGCTGCTGCTTTCGCGTTGGAACGAGGATATTTACGATGGCCTCGTTGGCCAGTTTCTCGGCCTTTTCCTTTACGGATTCCATCTTCTCCTGTTTTACAGTGCGGATTGCTGCCTCTATCAAATCCCGAACCATCGACTCTACGTCACGGCCTACGTATCCGACTTCCGTAAATTTGGTGGCCTCGACCTTGATAAAAGGCGCGCCCGTCAATTTGGCAATCCTGCGAGCGATTTCTGTCTTCCCCACACCTGTCGGCCCGATCATCAGGATGTTTTTCGGTATGACTTCATCCCTCATATGCTCAGGAAGCATGTTCCGGCGATATCGGTTGCGCAAGGCCACGGCTATCGCTTTTTTGGCTTGACCTTGTCCGACGATGTATTTGTCCAGATGCTCTACAATCTTACGCGGGGTTAATTGTTCAAGGCTCAGCACCAGGAGTCCTCCCTTCCTTTCACTTCATCTCGTCGACAACGAGATTGTCGTTGGTGAATACGCAAATCTCAGCAGCTGTCCGCAAAGAAGCTTCGGCAATCTCTCTCGCACTCAGATGCGGCGCATACCGTTTCAACGCCCTGCCTGCAGCAAGCGCAAAGCTTCCTCCTGACCCAATGGCTAGAATACCGTCGTCCGGCTCGATGATTTCGCCGTTTCCAGAGATCAAAAGCAGATTATTTTTGTTGCAAACGATCATCATCGCTTCCAATCTCCTGAGGACTTTGTCCATTCGCCATTCCTTTGCCAGTTCCACAGCAGCTCTTTGCAGATTGCCGTGGTACTCCTCCAGCTTTGCTTCAAACTTTTCAAACAGGGTGATCGCGTCTGCTACCGAGCCGGCAAAACCGGCCAGCACCTCACCGCGATACAACCGTCTTACTTTTTTAGCGCCGTGCTTCATTACCATGCTGTTGCCGAACGTGACTTGACCGTCGCCAGCCATGGCCGCTTCTCCGTTATGGTGTATGGCAAAAATTGTAGTAGCATGAAACTGTTCCATTGCAGATTCCTCCCGCTTATGTACTTCCGGCCGATCCTGGACGGGAATGACCCGCACGTGGATGGGCTGCGTCGTAAACGTGGCGCAACCGTTCCTTGGTCACATGCGTGTACACCTGGGTTGTCGAAATATTGACGTGACCAAGCAGTTCCTGCACCGTACGCAAATCCGCACCTCCATTCAGGAGATGGGTAGCAAATGTGTGGCGAAACGTATGCGGCGATACGCGCAGATTGAGCGCGTGGGCCTCCACATGCTTGTCGACGATACGGCGGACACTGCGGTCGGAGAGCGGCTCCCCGCGATAATTGAGAAGAAGGTACCCGTGGTCAGCCTTGCCGGCAAGAAGCTTCTTCCTTCCATTATCTAGGTATTGCCGAAGAATGTCGCACGCATAACTGCCGATTGGAACATATCTCTCCTTCGCACCCTTCCCGTAAACAAGAGCAATCCCCATGCTTGGGTTTACCGCTTCCAATGTTAGTGTTACCAGCTCCGACACGCGAATCCCACTTGCATACAACAGCTCGAAAATGAGCCGATCCCGCATGCCAAGTGGGGTCGAAGTGTCAGGCAGGTCAAAAAACGATTGGATTTCGTTCGGATACAGGAAGGATGGCAGTTTCTTCTCCACTTTTGGTGTCGATACCAATTGAAACGGATTTTGCGCCAGTTGACCTTCCCTTAACAAAAAACGGTACAGACTTCGCAAACTGGACAGCTTGCGGGCGATGCTGCGCCGCGATAGACCCTTTTTAGCCAAATGAGCGAGAAAGGAGCGGCCGTGCAAATAAGAAACAGCAGCAAATACAGGGATTTGGTGCTGTTCCATAAAGGCGACGAATTCGCTGATATCTGCCACGTAATGCTTCACCGTATGAGTAGAGGCGTTTTTTTCGACACGCAAATAGTCCACAAACATATCAATTTCCGTGGATATTTGCTGTGAATTGTCCATCTGACGCGCACCTCCTCAAAGGCACCTATATAGTAACATAGCCAAAAATCTGATATCAACCTAATTTGTGTCGTTTTTGTGTAAAATTCTGAATTGTGTCTAGCGCCCGCTCAGCGAGCTTTTCGTTTTTCTCCCGTTTATTGCGAATGCGCTTCTCGAGTTCCGGCACCAGCCCGAAGTTGGCATTCATCGGTTGGAAATTGTTTGGATCGGTTGTCGTGATGTAGCGTGCCATGCTGCCCATGATCGTTTCCGGAGGCAGTACGAGCAATTCCTCGCCTTTTGCCAGTCTGGCAGCATTCAGTCCAGCAAGCAAGCCCGACGCGGCCGATTCTACGTAACCTTCCACACCAGTCATCTGTCCCGCAAAAAACAGTGTATCCCGGTCCTTGTACTGATAGGTCGGCTTCAACAGCTTAGGGGAATTGATAAACGTATTCCGATGCATGACGCCGTAGCGGATGATCTCGCAGTTCTCTAGACCTGGAATCATCGAAAAGACGCGTTTTTGTTCCGGCCATTTCAGATGCGTCTGGAATCCGACGATGTTGTAAAGGGTTGCCGCACTGTTGTCCTGACGAAGCTGCACTACCGCATACGGCTGTTTTCCGGTGCGCGGATCGATCAGTCCGACAGGCTTTAACGGGCCAAACAGCATCGTTTGACGGCCTCTTTTTGCCATAACCTCGATCGGCATGCAGCCCTCAAAGAAAATTTCCTTCTCAAAATCCTTGAGCGGAACAGCCTCGGCTTCGATCAGGGCATCGTAGAAGCGGTTGAATTCCTCCTCCGACATCGGGCAGTTGAGGTACGCGGCTTCGCCTTTGTCATAGCGCGAAGCCACAAAGACCTTCTCCATGTCGATGGAATCTTTCTCAATAATGGGAGCAGCTGCATCGTAAAAGTACAGGTACTCCTCTCCTGTCAAAGACTTGAGCCTTTCAGACAAAGCGGGCGAGGTAAGCGGTCCCGTCGCAATTACGACGATACCGTCCGGGATCTCTGAAACTTCTTCTGTCATTACTTCAATCAGCGGATGGTTCCGCACAGCGTCGGTCACATACTGGGCAAATTCATGCCGATCGACTGCCAGCGCCCCGCCAGCAGGTACGGCACATTTATCCGCAGCGCCAATGATGACAGATTCGAATCGGCGCATTTCTTCCTTTAACACGCCTACTGCATTGGTCAGCGAGTTGGCACGCAAAGAGTTGCTGCAAACGAGTTCGGCAAATTTATCGGTATGATGGGCCGGCGTCTGCTTTGTCGGGCGCATTTCGTACAGTTTGACGTGTACACCCGATTCGGCGATCTGCCAGGCTGCTTCACTTCCTGCAAGCCCGGCGCCGACCACAGTTACATACGGTTGTTTTGTCATGCTGTTATCCTCCATACGTTCTCAGGAATCCGCTTAGGAATCTGCTTCTTCCTGGTAATCGCAATTGGTGCACACCACGCTGACGCCCTGCTTCTTGCGTTTCTTTTCGACCAGCAGGCTGCTGCATTTCGGGCAAGGACGTGCAATCGGTTTATCCCAAGAGACGAAATCACAGTCTGGATATCGGTTGCATCCATAGAAAATACGGTTCTTCTTGGATTTACGTTCGATAATCGATCCGGTTTCACAGTTTGGGCACTTTACGCCGATTTCTTTGACAATCGGCTTGGTATTCCTGCAGTCCGGGAACCCGGAGCAAGCGAGAAACTTCCCGAAACGTCCGAGCTTGTAAACCATGACGCTTCCGCACAGCTCACAGAACTCGTCTGATTCTTCATCTTTGATCTCGACTTCTTCCATCTGTTCTTCAGCGACTGACAACCGTTTTGCAAAGTCTTGATAAAACTGGTCCAGCACCTTTACCCAATCTGCAATACCTTCTTCGACTCCGTCCAGATCCGATTCCATATTTGCCGTAAATTCAACATCGACAATCTCCGGAAAGAACTCCTCGATCATGGTAACGACGAGCTCTCCGAGTTCTGTCGGCAGAAAGCGTTTCTCCTCTAAGGCAACGTAGCCACGCTTTTGAATGGTTTCGAGTGTTGGAGCATAAGTGGAAGGACGTCCGATTCCTTGCTCCTCCAGCGTCTTGATCAGCCTTGCTTCCGAATAGCGCGGAGGAGGCTGGGTGAAGTGCTGGGTGGGCTCGATCTCCTTCAATTCAAGGGATTCTCCTTCTTCAATTGGAGGCAGGAATGATTCTTCCTCTTTATTGTCGTCGCTTCCTTCTATATATACCTTCATGAATCCGGGGAATTTTACCTTGGAGCCGGTGGCGCGGAAGGTCACCCCGTTTACATCAATATCCACACTCATCGTATCCAAAACGGCGGAAGCCATCTGGCTCGCCAGGAAGCGCTCCCAGATCAAGCGGTACAAGCGGAGCTGATCCCGACTGAGGACCTCTTTCAACTGGTCGGGCGTCCGCAGCACGGAAGTCGGGCGAATCGCTTCGTGAGCATCCTGAGCGTTCTCGTTTTTCGCTTGTGTTCTCTGTTCCGTCAATATGTAGTCTGCACCGAAATTCTCCAGGATGTACTCTTTTGCTTCATTTTGAGCAGTCACGGAAATTCGCGTGGAATCCGTACGCATGTAGGTAATTAGACCTACCGCTCCCTCTTTGTTGCCCAGGTCAATCCCTTCGTATAGCTCTTGGGCAATCCTCATCGTTTTGGCTGTTCGGAAATTCAGCTTCCGAGCCGCTTCCTGCTGAAGCGAGCTGGTAATAAAAGGCGGAGCCGGATTTCGCTTTCTTTCCCGCTTGGTCACCTTTTTCACCAGGTAAGGATGATTGCCGATCTGCTCGATCACCTGTTTGACGTCGGCTTCGGACTTCAACTCTGTTTTTTCGTCGCCAATCCCGTAAAATTTGGCTTCAAAAACTTTTCCTTTGCTGATTAACATGCTGCTGATCGTCCAATACTCTTCGGGAATAAACTGTTGAATTTCTCTTTCCCGATCCACAATCATCTTGACAGTGACAGTTTGAACCCGCCCTGCGCTCAATCCTTTGCGGATCTTTTTCCAAAGTATCGGGCTGATATTGTAGCCGACGAGACGGTCCAGAATTCGTCTCGCCTGCTGGGCATTCACCAGGTCCATATTGATATGGCGAGGATGCTTGAAAGCCTCCTTGATGGCGTCTTTCGTGATTTCATTGAAAACAACCCGCAGAGGCTGGTTCATATCAAGGCCAAGATATTGAGCCAGGTGCCAGGCGATGGCCTCCCCTTCGCGGTCCGGGTCGGCTGCGAGATAGACTTTTTTCACTTTTTTCGCAGCGTCCTTCAAGGTTTTCAAAACGTCGCCTTTGCCGCGAATGGTTATGTATTTCGGTTGAAACTGCTGATTAACATCAACGCCCATTTGGCTTTTTGGGAGGTCGCGTACATGGCCCATGGACGCTTTCACTATATATTTGCTTCCCAAATATTTTCCAATTGTTTTTGCTTTCGCCGGGGATTCGACAATCACTAGCGTGTCAGCCATCTTTTTCCTCCCCTTTCTGTAAGGAATCTCCCCTATTATTAAATATGCTTATCCGATTTGTCAAACACTTGAAGCATGAAGGCTTCGGGAGGATTCCAGCGATTCCGGGAGAAAGTGACTATCGTCTCACATAATATCCTCCCGGTAGGCTGGCAATCACATTTTTACTTTCCAGCTTTAGTAATGTCCGAAACAAGCAGGCCTGATCAGCCCCGGAAAGACGTCGGCCTACTTCATCCATATGGATCGGTTCGTGGCGGATATGCTGAAAAAGCCGTTGTTCCTCGTCATCCAGTGCGACTTTCTCGTCCGCGAAAGCACCCGAACCCTTTTTCTTGCTCGCAATGACCGCTTTCCAATAAGGTGGCAGCTCATCGAGAACATCTTCAATGCCTGTTACTAGCTTTGCACCTTGTTTCACCAAGTTATTCGGCCCAGCGCTTACCTCAGAAAATATGGGTCCGGGCACAGCAAAAACCTCTCGCCCCTGCTCGAGCGCACAATCCGCTGTAACCAACGACCCGCTCCTCTCCGCCGCCTCAACGACCACTGTCCCTACACTTAAACCGCTGATAATCCGGTTGCGCTCGGGAAACAGGCCAGGTACCGGCGGCACACCCGGCGGATACTCGGAGACAAGCAGGCCTGCGGATTCAACCTCTCGGAACAAGGGACGGTGGGCGGCAGGGTAAACGACGTCGATGCCGCATCCCAATACGCCGATTGTCGCTCCTTTCATCCGCAGGGCAGTCCGATGCGCCTCTGCATCAATCCCGTGAGCAAGACCGGAGACGATAACCAGACCTTCGCCACAAAGCTCCTTGACCAGTTGTGCGCAAGCGGCCCGGCCGTAGGGCGTTGGCTTTCTGGACCCGACAATGCCAATCGCAGGCCCGACGATCAATTCGATATTTCCTTTGTAAAAGAGTGCAAGCGGGGGATCGGAAATGTTTCGCAGCAGAGGAGGAAACACCTCTTCCCAGCATCCGATCACACCGATACCGTTTTGTCTTAAAAAAGTCAGACGTCTTTCTGAATGCACTCCGCTCAGCCGTTCTACTCCCGCTCCGATCAGCTTGACGGGGAATCCGGCTTCTGCCGCAACCTGACGCCACCCTTTGCCCACTGCCGTAAATGACCCATGCTTCTCATATAACTCTCGAAGCCTTTTTCTTCCCAGCCCCGGAATGCCCACAAGCCCGCAATACCAGGCAATCTCTTCTTCGTTTCCGACAGGTGTCATCCCTTCTCCACTCTCCCTTGAGCCCCTTTTTCATTAATTTTACAAAGAGACAGAGAGTCACTCTAGAAAACCTGGATATGCGTTTTTTCTAGTAGTCGACGTTTGTCGGAGCTTTTATAACAAAACATGAGCTGATTTGACAACATTGGACCCGGGAATCGAGTAGGAGGGGGCGACTAACCCCCGTCCTCTCACACCACCGTACGTACCGTTCGGTATACGGCGGTTCACCAAGCTTGACGAATTTGAGAATATCGTTGCACTAAGCTTTTCAGCCCTTGTTGTTGCCAGTAGGCAATGCCGAGGGCTTTGTGTATATGCGGAGATTTTGTGGTACGCCATGCACCCTTGCGGGTATTTGCAATTTCAATGGCTTTTACGTGAGATATGCCAAGAGAACGAAGTTCTCGATATCTGGTTCTCACGCGTTTCCACTGCATCCACAAACAAAGACGGAGCCTGCGCCTTGTCCATTCCTCAATGGATTGTAGAATGCCCTTCGCGTCTGCAAGGGCGAAATATCCAATCCAGCCCATGAGGTACTGATTTATTCTTTCAATCCGCTTCTCCATCGAGATGCTCCACACCGGATTCGTGATCGTGCGGATTTTCTCTTTTAGCTTGAGGAGGGATTTGGGGTGGATGCGAATCCTTGTCTGTTTTGCAAAGGTAAAACTAAAGCCCAAGAATTTTCGTTTCCATGGTCGGTCTATCGCGCTTTTCTCCTCATTTACTTTTAGCCTTAGTACCTTCTCCAAGTGGTTTTGAATACTCTTCTTTACTCGTTCCCCTGCCCGTTTTGTTTTCACGTAGATATTACAATCGTCTGCGTAGCGGCAGAAACGGTGGCCTCTCTTTTCGAGTTCCTTGTCCAAATCATCAAGTAGGATATTTGCCAAAAGTGGGCTTAACGGCCCACCTTGCGGTGTTCCTTCACTTGATGTTGTACAGACGCCATTTATCATGATCCCCGCATTCAAGTAGGAACGAATCAGTCTTAAAATTCTCTTGTCCTGAACTTTTCGAGCCACACGGCTCATTAGAATATCATGATTTACGCGATCAAAGAATTTCTCTAGATCGATGTCCACCACGAAACGATATCCTTCGGAGATATACGCTTGCGCTTTCCTTACTGCCATGTGAGCGCTACGTTTTGGACGGAACCCATAGCTAGATTCCGAGAAGGTGGGGTCGAAGATCGGCGTTAACACTTGGAGGATGGCCTGCTGAATAAAGCGGTCTACCACGGTGGGAATGCCTAATAACCTTACACCACCGTCAGGTTTCGGGATTTCGACTCTGCGAACAGGTGAAGGTCTATAGGTTCCCCTTTCCATCTTCTCGCGGATGGCTTGCCAGTGTTCACGTAGATAATCGCGTAGTTGTTCGGTTGAAACACCATCGACTCCACCGACACCTTTGTTTTCCTCCACTCGTTGGAGTGCCATCCGTAAGTTTTCCCGTGATAAGACTTTTTCCAGCAAATCCATAATGATGTTCCTTCCTTCGCACATGCGGACTCCGTGCTTGCTGTACGATACTCAGCCCTCTTTTGTACCCTCGGGGCTTCACCCCTGCTCTTCAAAAGTAGTTCCTTGACAGAATTCTGCTTCGACGTACCGTATCAAAAGACATGGATCGCATGCTGACTTGATGTTCGGCCCTTCCCCATTCAAGCGTCCTCTACTCGGGTACTATGGCCTCTGCTGACTTCTGCATGTTCAGCGTCTCCTTACGGAGACGGTTACCAACAGTTGAAGGCGTTTCATGCAGACCTCCCCAGGTAAGAACGATAACTTTCATCCCATGTACCTGCCCAAGTTTACTACTGTATCCCTTGGCTGTATGGGGCTTTGTCTTGTTTGGCAGACTCGCCCGGATACAACAGCCTCAAATTGGGTTCGTGTACCTCAGGTCGGGATTTTGCCGCCGGCTTCCTTCAGATTCGACCTCGCGGTCGACACCCTTGCCTTGAGCTAACGGTTGGTACAGCCAACCCCCGTTCGGGACTTTCACCCTATAGCTATCGCCCATGCTGGGCGCACCAAAAAAAGAAAGGGCAGGCACAAGGCCTGTCCTTTCTATGGCTAAAGCAGGAATCCTGCTTAGTTGCTCATTACTTTTTCGAGAAGTCCGCGTTCTTTCAGTACTTCAACCAGCGTTTCGCCAATTACTGCAGGGGTTTTCGCTACGCGAACACCGCACTCTTCCAGTTTGGCAATTTTTTCAGCAGCTGTTCCTTTACCGCCGGAAATGATCGCACCAGCGTGGCCCATGCGCTTTCCTGGAGGCGCTGTTTGACCTCCAATGAAACCGATAACCGGTTTTTTCATGTTGGCTTTGATCCATTCTGCTGCTTCCTCTTCGGCTGTACCACCGATTTCACCGATCATGATTACTGCTTCGGTATCCGGATCTTCATTGAACATTTCCAGAACGTCAATGAACTCCATGCCTTTTACAGGGTCTCCACCGATACCTACAGCGGTAGATTGACCGATGCCGCGGGTAGAGGTTTGGTGGACCGCTTCATAAGTCAAGGTACCAGAACGGGAAACGATACCCACTTTACCTGGCTTATGGATGTAGCCTGGCATGATACCGATCTTGCACTCGCCCGGAGTGATAACGCCAGGGCAGTTTGGTCCGATCAGTTTTGTCTTTTTGCCTTCCATATAGCGTTTTACTTTCACCATGTCCAGAACAGGGATGCCTTCGGTGATGCAGATTACCAGATCAAGACCTGCATCTACAGACTCCATGATGGAGTCAGCAGCGAAAGCAGCCGGAACGTAAATCACAGAAACGGTCGCGCCTGTCTTTTCCACTGCTTCTTGCACAGTGTTGAATACAGGAATGCCATCGACTTCCATGCCGCCTTTGCCAGGGTTTACGCCGCCGACCATTTTTGTTCCGTACTCGACTGCACCTTGTGCATGGAAACGACCCGTTGCACCAGTAATATTTACGGTAATGACTTTCGTGTCTTTATTAACAAGAATACTCATCGCGTATATTTCCCACCTTTTTCATCACGTGTAGATACCGCTCGAAAATATGGCCTTTCGAACCTGTACGTCAGGGAATGTTTGTTATTTTACCAACGCTACGATCTTTTCAGCGCCATCTGCCATGGACTCGGCAGCCACGATGTTCAGACCGGATTCGTTAAGAATCTTTTTACCCAAATCGACGTTGGTACCTTCCAGACGCACAACCAACGGACGATCCAGTTTCACTTGTTTGGCAGCGGCCACGACACCATTTGCGATGACATCGCACTTCATGATACCGCCAAAAATGTTGACGAAGATCCCTTTTACTTTCGGGTCTTTCAAGATGATCTTGAATGCTTCCGTTACTTTTTCTTCCGTTGCGCCGCCGCCTACATCGAGGAAGTTGGCAGGGTCGCCACCGTAGAATTTCACGATATCCATGGTTGCCATGGCAAGACCCGCACCATTTACCATGCAGCCGATGTTTCCATCGAGTGCGATGTAGGACAGGTCGTATTTGGAAGCTTCGATTTCTTTCTCATCTTCTTCGTCCAGATCGCGCAGCTCTTGGATGTCAGGGTGGCGGAACAGAGCGTTGCTGTCGAAGTTCAGCTTGGCATCCAGTGCCATAACTTCGCCGTCGCCGGTAACAACAAGCGGGTTGATTTCAGCGATGGAGCAATCTTTGTCAACAAATGCTTGATACAAGCTCATCATGAACTTGACAGCCTTGTTAACGAGTTCATTTGGAATGTTGATGGCATAAGCCAGTTTGCGTGCTTGGAAAGCAGTCAGACCAGTTACCGGATCGATTACTTCTTTGATGATTTTCTCAGGGGAGCGCTCTGCAACCTCTTCGATTTCAGTACCGCCCTCTTCGGATGCCATCATAACGACACGACCCGTTGCACGGTCAACTACCACACCCACGTAGTATTCTTTCTTGATGTCGCAGCCTTGTTCGATCAAGAGGCGTTTTACTTCTTTTCCTTCTGGACCGGTTTGGTGAGTCACCAGAACTTTGCCGAGGATCTCTTGGGCGTATGTACGAACCTCGTCGAGGTTTTTCGCAACTTTCACGCCGCCAGCCTTACCACGGCCACCTGCATGGATTTGCGCTTTCACCACAACAACCGCTGTGCCCAGCTCTTTTGCCGCTTCAACCGCTTCATCGACAGTGAAAGCAACTTTTCCCTCAGGAACTTTTACACCGTACTGCTTAAGTATCTGTTTGCCTTGATACTCATGAATGTTCATTCTCCATCCTCCTATGGCAGATAAAGATCGGCAGTCCAACCGTGCCAAACGCTTTTTGCGCATGATAAAAACTGCCACTATCAGTGCAACATGACTATTCTACGACAAAATTCGCAAAAGTGGTAGTGTCATGATCGGTTTCTTCTCTTTTATCCTGACCATATGAGGTGAACTTCATGAAATTCGGCTCTTACTTTTTTGCTCCGAGGAGCCGGATCATTTCTTCATCAAGCTTGTTTTGGGAGTACCATTTCCCTTCGTAACGGAAATAGTCGTCAAAAAAATGTATGGTATGATTTTTCTCTCCTACCAAAAACGTTAACTGAAACCTTTCTTTCCCTACATTTTGAGGTACTTTTGTCAGGGCGACGCTGTTTTTTAACAGGCGGATACATTGATGAGCCATTCCTTGCTCAACTGTAGTCTCTGTCGGCTTTTTTTCCAACGCTGGCACTTTCTCGTCCCCAGTGGCGATCAAGCGTATCGAAGTGGCTTGATAAAGCTGCTGAAAAGAATCATCGGTCGTTTTCCGGGGAGGCATCCATTGGGTCAGCTTGGAAAACAGCGAACCTTGAATCCGGTAATATTGGGTCTCCCGTCCGAACGGAATGGCAATCATCGTTGGTGTAAGCAAAGTCGCGTCCAGCATTCTCTCCCCGGAGTCTACCCTCAGTTGATAGTACGGATGTAGCGGATACTGCCGTTTTTCCTTCTCTATGAGTGGTTCTGCCGCTAAAAACGTCTGCTGGACCATTTCTGTCTGTCCATTATCCAAGGACATTGTTTGGTTCAGATCGACAGCAGAAAGCACTGCATTCTTGTATGTGCCCGACAGCAAGCCGACTCCAGCCTGACGGTAAATCCATTGGTACAGCTTCACGGCACCCTGTCCCCGGTATGTATTTTCTCCATATTGACTGGCCTGCTCTCCCACTTCGACAACCAACGGAGCCTGCTTTGACCGGTACAAAACAAGGGTATATCTGATTTCATCGCGGGTCAGTACTTGATCAGACTTGTGCAGGTCTCCTCCCTGCTCGGGCAATTCCTTGAGAAACTTTTGCAATTCCAGCGGAACTTCTACACCATCCGTAGACAGTACGGTAACCTTTTCAACCGACCCAAGTTCGTTATCCATCTGTTTTTTCATGTCAGCTGGTTGTCCATTCGTGTTTTCTGCGCACCCAGCCAAGAGTAACCCGGCCATTAGTACCGGGAACAGATACGTACGCAAATTCCCCTTCATGCAGGTACCTCCCCATCGTGTTCGCTTTTCTGTCAACACACTCACAGAAGCCCCAATCGACGGCTGATTTCGCTGCCCAATTTACGCTTCACGTAGATTTCCCCAATCTGGTGTGGATCTTTGACTGCGACAGAGCGATTGTTCGTTCGGATGGCTACGAATTTTTCGTTGTTCTTATCCAAGCCGCATACCAATTCTGAGCCCACTTCCACGAAAATGGCGACCACATATTTGTCCTGCACTTTTCTTACTGTAATCTTGGGAAACGGAGTCAAAAACGGAACCGTCTTGTCCTGGATGTACTGTGTAATGGCCAGAACGTACTTGTCTGGGTCCCCATATTGTTCCACTTCATGGTTTACTCCGATGATTTCCCCCTCATCGGATATGCCCAAAAACAGATTGCCGTTATTGGAATTGGCAAAGGCTACTACCGTTTTAATAATGCCGCTTTTGGAAAGGAGAAAATCCCGCTTAAACTCAATCATGTCATTTTCGCCGAGCTGTGTAGCAACGACAGGGTCATCCACCCGTCCCAAATAGCGAAAACGGCTTATCGCGCCCAAGCGGTATACGTACTCCTCAAAAATATCGGCCGGCAGTGAAATATCGGTTAGAATCATATCTGCATTTTGCCAGAGCTTGTAGGTTTGCGGCGAGAAACACATGTCAAATAAAACGGAGCTTCCCAGAGAACGAATGTTCATCCCGATGGCTGCCGGCTGGGCTTCCAGCGGTTGATAAAGGACGCTGCTCTCCACTTCCAGTACCCCGTTGTACAAGAGATAATCGAAGTAATGGCGAGGCAGTGTGACAGCATTCTTCAGCAGCTCTCTGGATGTCGGCGGTCGTTTCGTGACGTGATAAAAGTCAAAGTGAACGCTTTTTTCATCCGTTTCCTTGATGATCGCTAAAAATGTACACGTATGGCGCATAATTCCCTCTTTTGGCTCCTGGTTCATTTGTCTTATTCTATATCAGCCCTTCAGCGATTGACCAGTATTTTTCTGTCAATTGCGGAAATGAATCCGGTTTTCCAGAAATTTGACTTGGATGTTTTCCCGTTTTCAAGGTGTTTGATTGCCTATTTTTTTGAGGTTATTGATACTTTTGCAGGATCGACTGCAGCTTGAGAGACAACCCCAAATCACCCTTCACTTTTAGCTTTCCCATCATGAAGGCCATCGTTGGATTTAATTCCCCCCGGACCAGCTTGATGAAATTTGAATCAGACATCTCCAATATGCAAGCGGCTTCGTCCGGACCACCTTCGACCACACTTACGGCGTTCTCGCTAAAGGTTATCTGGAAAAGACCGCTGTCCTTGAGCTGAAAATGGAAGACTGCCCGCAGTCCTTCCAAACCGGCCGGATTCGCGTTTATTTTGTCTGCTAATGCCGCCATTGTCTCTTGTACTGTCATACGGATCACTCCTCAATTCTCTTTTTCAGTTTTTGGTCCATTCTGTCCAAATATTCCTTCTATTCATTAGCATAGTCCGATTCAATGTGCAGAGTAAAGCAAAAAAGAAGCCGGACCTTCCTGCTGTCCGGCTTCCTCTTCTTTTTGGGGGTTACTGCTGGCGTTTATGATGCGTCGATTCCTGCACTGAGAGTAAGGCTTATCTGACTCTGACCGCTGTTCCGGTGGCGATTACCATCATCATGCCTTCTCTGAGGGTTTCGAAGTCGAGATCGACACCGATGACAGCATTCGCGCCGAGAGCACGTGCCCTGTCTTTCATTTCACGCAGTGCCATCTCTCTTCCTTCTGCAAGCTTGCTTTCATATGCCCCGCTTCGGCCGCCAATAATATCCGTAATCCCTGCCAAGAAGTCACGGACAACATTGGCGCCTAAAATAATTTCCCCACTGACTATATCGAGATACTCCTCGATTTCTTTCCCTTGCAATGTACTCGTTGTTGTAACGATCATCCTCGCACCCTCCCGCTTGTTTAAACTAAGTCGTCTTTCTACTAATACGTTATGATGTCACTCCAAGTTTCACATGTCGCTGTTTTACATACTGTCGCTTCACTCGTTCACGTTTCACATGTTGCGGTGCCTAATCCTTCGTTTATTAACGTTTGTTTTGCTGGTGCTCCCTGGATGTGGGCTCGGTCTGCGGAGCCACTTCGGCCGCCTTGCCCTTGCTGCTCTGCTTATGCAAATCGATGTTTTTGTTCTTGGACATGCAATCCTCCTGCTACAGTGTTTTTCTACAGTATGCCCGGAGCATCTCCTCATATTATCAGAGGACACGGTGCATTCTATTGGAAATGGAAACGACAGGAGGCCAAAGATGAAAGAGCCTTTTTGGACAAAGCGGCATGATTACGCGGATGACGCAGATGGCTTGCAGCAATTGGTCGAGGTCATCAACGCCAAGGGAGACACCGGCGAGCTTAACGAGATTCTGTCGGAAGATGAATCCATCGGAAGTCAATCCGATGCCGAATCAGATCGGCTCAAGCCCTGACATTCAAAAAAAGAGTATCCTTCATGAAGAGGGGCACTCTTTTTTGGTTTTCCCTCACCTGTTTTGGTGATACATTATTCGTATTGTATTTGTAATTGCGAAGGAATTGATGCGGAGGATTTGGACATGAATGGAATTCGGCTTGCTTTACAGGACATTAAAGAGATGTGGTCCTCACACCTACTGAGAAGGTCCGTACTTGGCTTGATGATTCTGCCCTTGTTGTACAGTTTTCTCTATCTCTGGGCTTTTTGGAATCCGACCGAGCTTGTCAACAAGCTTCCCTTGGCCGTCGTCAATCTGGATCAAGGGATGGTCCAAGGCGCCAAAAAGGTTACCCTCGGACAAGATTTGACGAATAAACTGATTGCCGATGAGAAAACCAATTGGCAGGAAGTTTCCTTGGCCGAAGGTGAGGAAGGGATCAACAAGCTTGACTATTTTATCTTGTTGGTGATCCCTGAGGATTTTACTGCAAAAGCGTATAGTGCAGGTACTTCTGCTCCAGAACAGACTCAGCTTCAGTACCGCATTAACGAAGGTGCAAACATGCTGGGAGCAAAAATTTCCAGAACCATCGCAGAAACTGTAGAAAAACAGCTCCAGCATGAGCTGACCACACGATATCTTCAAGTGGTATTTGACAACTTGATGGAAGGCGGAGAAGGCCTCCAAAAAGCGGCTGATGGATCGGCTGCACTTGCCGCTGGAACCGACCAGGCCCTAAACGGGGCAAATGCGTTGGCAGCCGGATTAAAGGAAACTCATTCAGGGATGGCAAAATTGTCCTCTGGACTTGCTGATTTGTCGACAGGTGCCAATCAACTGGAAAACGGAATCATACGGTTGGACACAGTGGCCGGACTGTCATCTGCCGCAATCGGAAAAACAGCGGAGCGCTTGCAGTCCCTTGTCTCGTCATCTGAAAAACTGTCAAGTGATTTGGATGTGATTTCTGAAGGAGCACAAGCGTCAATCCGCGAGCTGCGCAACGGTCGCCAGGCGATAGCAGCTGTCGCTGACTCTATCAATACCAGCGCTCAATCTGCAGCCAAATTGCGCGATGATGCACTGGCTCCAGTCAATACAGCACTGGATAAGCAGCAGGCAGCTATGGACGAACTCAATCATTCTCTTGTCAGCTTATTCGATTCGCATCCCGAGCTGAAGAATTCTGAAGCGGGAAAAAGGGCCTTGAATGCGCTGGAAAATGCCTCACGCTACCGACAAACCGTACGGGATGATATGGAGCAGGCTAAGAATTCGGTCGACCAGCTTAGAGCCGATATGGCTAGTGCCCATTCCAGACTGAATGAGGCTGACCAGAGTATTCAAAAACAAACCGATCAATTACAGGCGGCGCTGAACCGTATTCATAGCGGCATAAACGGCCTTACGAGCAAACTGAGAAACGATGCCGCCCTCGCTTCACTGCCAGAGCAACTGCGAAGCTTGTCTGAAAATATCCACAAGCTGCAGGAGGGCAGTACGGCCCTGGTAAATGGTTTACAGACCTTTGGCCAAGGCTTCTCCCGTTTGCAGGAGGGGAATTCCAGACTCATGGATGGAGCCGACAAACTAAGCAGCGGTCTGGGAGAAATCTCCCGCGGGCAGCATGAGCTGACCCAAAAGCTCCAAGAAGCAGCAGGCATGGCCAAGCAGGACGGGAAGGCCGATCAGCGAGTTCAGGTTATTGCCGACCCAGTCGTCGCTGTTGAGCAAAATCTGCATCCCGTGCCGAATAACGGCACCGGCTTTGCTCCATACTTCCTCGCGCTCTCGCTCTGGGTAGGCTCATTGGTATTGTTCTTTGTGATCGATATCAAGAAGGTATATGCGATGCCGAAACGACCGCTTTCTTATATCACAAACAAATATTTTGCTTTGGCTTCGGTCAGCATCCTGCAGGCGATCATTTCGGTGTTCATCCTGCATGCCGGACTGGGTGTCCATACGGAGCTCCCCCCTCTCCTGCTTTACGGTTTTGCTATTCTGATCGGACTGTGCTTTACTGCCATTTTGTTTATGCTGTTGTCTGTACTCGGCAATGATGTGGGAAGATTTGCTGCTGTTCTCGTATTAATGCTGCAGCTCACCTCTAGCAGCGGGTCCTATCCGGTCGAACTGGAGCCTGGCCTCTTTTCCTTTATCCAGCCGTTTTTGCCGATGACCTATGCAGTGGAGGGACTGCGCCAACTCATCTCTGTCGGCAACACGGGAATTCTGCAGATCGACGCCCTGGCTCTCTTCTTGTTTGGACTGGGAGCATTGGTTCTGCTTTACGTCACCAAACGCCGCAGTATTTTTGAGGAGATCAGCCAATCTGTTTAGCTTTGCAAGTTGTCTGTGATTCCGGTATGATTACCGGTATGAATCATGGTCAGGAGGCAGTTTTTTTTGACACTCACCTATAACAAAAAAAGATTTAGTTCCGTTCAAATCATCGTATTTTTGTACTTATGCAGTGTGCTGGTAGCTTCTATTTTGCTATGGCTGCCGTTTTTCCACCTTCCAGGTGTGAGGCTCTCCTTCATCGATGCCATGTTTACTGCAGCCAGCGCCATTAGCGTAACCGGACTGAACGTAATTACGATTCATGAGGTCTTTAATCAAAAGGGGATTATTCTGCTTACGCTGCTCTTTCAAGTTGGCGGAATCGGGATTATGACATTGGGAACCTTTTTTTGGATGATGCTGGGGCAACGAATTGGCTTGGAGTACCGCAAGTGGATCGCAACCGACCACAATCGCCCAACCTTGGCCGGCCTGGTTGAATTGATGCGCAACATCATCGTACTCGCCGTAGTAATCGAGCTTGTAGGGACCATTTTGCTCGGCAGCTATTTCCTGATCGCAGGCTATCACCAAGATTGGTACGAGGCTTACTACTACGGATTTTTTGCCGCCGTCAGCGCTTTTACCAATGCAGGTTTTGACATCTACGGAAACTCCCTGCAGGACTTTTCCCACGACTATATCCTGCAATCCATCACAATGGGCCTGATCATCTGTGGTGCTGTTGGCTTTCCCGTTCTGATCGAGCTGAGAAACTACTTTGCCCATCGACGAGTAGGGCAACGATTTGCCTTTTCTCTATTTACAAAAATTACGACTGTTACTTTTTTTTCTTTGATTGTTGTTGGGACATTGCTCTTTTTCCTGTTTGAAAAGGACTTCTTCTTGCAAGGAAAGAGCTGGCATGAATCACTGTTTTACTCCTTGTTTCAGTCGGTGACAACGAGAAGTGCCGGGCTATCCACAATGGATAGCAGCCTCCTTTCCACCCCTACGATAGTAGTCCTGGCTGGCCTGATGTTTATCGGGGCTTCTCCAAGCAGTGTAGGGGGCGGGATTCGGACGACCACCTTCTTTGTTCTCGTCGCTACAGTGGTCGCATATATGAGAGGCCATAAAGACGTAAAGGTCTTCCGCCGGGAACTGGTCGAAGAAGACATCATTCGTTCGTTCATCGTCTTCTTCGTTGCCGTCATACTTGTCATCGCAGCGGTTGTGTCGCTGATGTGGATTGAGCAGCTCCCGCTTCCGCAGGTTCTGTTTGAGGTGTGTTCCGCCTTTGGAACGACAGGACTGTCTATGGGAATCACCCCCGAGCTGAGCGGTGCCGGAAAAATGATATTGATTGTCATGATGGTCATCGGCCGGATCGGGATCATCAACCTGTTGCTCTTCCTCAAAAAAGACGATCGCATTATTACGTATCACTATCCAAAGGAACGCATTATCATCGGCCAGTAAATATTGGGGCCGGACGAGAATGCAGCTTTTTGTACGAGTTTGCAGTCCGTTTCTTTCCCTCGACCCTCTTCATCTGAAGAGGGTTATTTTTATGTAGCAGGAGAAATCAATGATGCTTTCCCATCCGCAAAACTCTCGTTAAACAGCGATATTGCGATCTAGCGCCCTGTAGCGGATTGCTTCCGCCACGTGCGCGGACCCAATATCTACCGCTCCCGCCAAATCCGCTATTGTCCGGGCCAGTTTTACGATCCTGTCGTAGGCTCGGGCGCTCAGCCCCAGCGTGTCGAAAGCCATCTGGAGCAGCTCCTGTCCCTCCTTGTCCAGTTTGCAGTAACGACGCAGTTCTTCTCCATTCATTGCGCTATTGAACGGTGCTGCAGGGCGATTTGCAAACCTCTTGCTCTGGATCGCTCTGGCTGCTTCTACTCGAAGGCGAATTTCAGCGGAGCTTTCAGCTGCGTTCCTTTCGTTCAGCAACTGTACCGGGACTCTTGGCACTTCTAGGTGAAGATCGATACGATCGAGCAAAGGGCCGGAGAGCTTGGCGCGATATCTGTAAATTTGCTGCGGTGTGCACGTGCATTCACGCTGGTCTTTTGAGCCGTAGAAGCCGCACGGACAAGGATTTAACGACGATATCAGCAAAAACCTTGCTGGAAACGTAAAAACGTGCCGCGATCTGGCGATAGTCACAACTCCCGCTTCCAACGGTTGCCGAAGCGCTTCCAATACGTGCCGTGAAAACTCGGGCATTTCATCGAGAAACAAGATGCCGCCATGAGCCAGACTGCATTCCCCCGGTCTCGGGCTATGGCCTCCTCCGCCGACAAGCGCTGCCGTCGTCACTGTGTGATGCGGAGAGCGAAATGGCCGCTCCTGGATGAGTCCTCTTTTATCCGTCAATTGCCCGGCGATACTGTAAATTTTTGTAACATCATACGATTCATCCAGATTCATTTTTGGCATGATGGACGGCAAGCATGTTGCCAGCATTGTCTTTCCGGAGCCTGGAGGGCCCATGAGCATCACATTGTGAAAGCCGGCGGCAGCCACTTCAAGTCCCCTCTTTACAAAAGTTTGACCGTAAACCGAGGAGAAGTCGGGTAAAGACTGCCGGGCAGAGTTGTCATCTGACCTCTCTTCAACTCCCTCCGGCGCTTCGAGGGTCGTTGACCAATACTTTACAGCAGCGCTTAAACTCGCAGCCGGCAGAACGGTCAATTCGGCCAATTTCGCCTCGGCTGCATTTTGCTCAGGCAGGATCACATGTGTAAAGCCTTCCGCCTGTGCCTGCAGCAAAATGGGCAAAACACCGCTGACCGGCCGCAATGAGCCGTCCAATGCCAGCTCCCCCAGCAGCAAAATTGCTTCTCTTCTCTGTGGAATCTGTTTGGACGCCAGCAGGATTCCCATTGCGATAGACAAATCAAATCCGGAGCCTTCCTTTCTCAGATCAGCGGGAGCAAGGTTGACTGTAATTCGCTGCATCGGGTACTCGAAGCCGGAGTTGCGAAGCGCTGCCCTGACGCGATCGCGCGATTCTTTTACAGCTGATCCCCCTAAGCCGACCAGATCAAACTGGGGCAAACCATTAGCTATATCGGTTTCAACAGCGACCAGCATGCCGTTGATCCCGTAAACAGTTCCGCAAAAACTGCGTGCGTACATAGACAAGCATCACCTCTTGCTTCCACTGTAGAAAAAGTAAGAGGGGGCTGGCAAATAAGTTTCCAGCAGCCATAAGCGATGGTACAATAATAGCTGGAAATTAAAGTGAAAGGAGTTGAACAAATGGATACGACGATTGAAAGGGCACTCGGCGTGATGCTGGAAAACTGGGACCGGTTAAAGAAAAGTCAGGAGGATGACGCAGAGGAAGATGCAAATCAATTTGAGGCCTCCTTCTACGCTTTGATAGATGAGATTCGGGACTGGTTCGCAGGCCTGGAAGAGGCGCCCAAGTCGCTTGACGAAGCTGTTCGGCTCCCCGAGATGGAACAGATTTTGAAACGATTGCCTGGCGAACTCGTCTTAAATTTTGAGACTGAGTTGGAATTGATCGTCGAAGGGGAAACAAGAGAGGAAGACGAGAGGTACGACTAAGGATCAGCATAAAAATTGATAGAAACAAAGGAAAAAATATGATGAAAAAGAAATGGCTCCTCATTGTCTCATTAGTCGCTCTTCAATTTGCATGTGCTTTTTCACCTTCTCCTGCGGAAACGGATTCTGCTTCCACCCCCATTTTGGAATACCATTCCATCGTGGATAATAAAGACAACATGTATTGTGTCGACCCCGTTACTTTTGAGGAACAAGTAAAAACAATCTTGCAAATGGGCTATCAGCCAATTACGGCATCAGAATTGCTCGAAATGTGGAAAGACAAGAAAAAGACGGTCTCCAAGCCTATTTTGTTAACATTTGACGATGGTTATAAAGACAATTACACCACTGCTTTTCCCATTTTGAAAAAATATCAAATAAAAGCTACCGTGTTCCTCGTCACTTCCTCCATCGGGAAACCGAATTTTTTGTCATGGGATGAGATTAAGGAAATGCAGGAAAGCGGTTTGATAGATTTTCAGTCGCACACGATTAGCCACCCAAATCTGTTGAAATTGAAGGCGGAAGAGGTACGGAATGAGTTTATCGAGTCAAAGCGAATGCTGGAGCAGCACCTGAACAAACCTGTACGAATCCTCGCCTATCCATACGGCTATCACCGCCCTTACATGTTTCCCATGTTAAAAAAGGCCGGTTATGAAATGGCGTTATCTACGTATCCTGGTCTGGCTGGGGAGAGGCAAGGCATGTTTGCTGTGCGTCGTATCTCGACGACCAAGGATCCTCTGATTTTCCTTCGTTGAGTGAATTGCTCCTTTTTGCGGCACACTCAGCTTTATATCGGTTAAAACATATTGACAAAGGATTGCTGTTAAACTCTCAGCAATCCTTTTCTTCGTTTGAGTTCCATCCGGTTTCGGTTGTTTGGGATGAAAGAAAAACTTGAAACCGACTTCCCTTGCAAGTTGTTTCAACACTATATGCTTTTCAGATGAACGATCGAGCCTTCTTTTTACGACTATTCCCTTGTCAGCGAAGAGCTATGCACTTCTTGCCTGCTGGCTGTACAATCCAGACAAAAGCGTTTCGAACCGGAAAAAGCTGTGTAGTATTTTTCTTTAGAGCATCTTCTGCATTTCCAGTAAAGAGCACACGACATCGAATAGTTCTCCTCCGGCGTATTCCTGTCAAGCTGCACGTAAGAGCGATGTTTCAGTAACAAATTTGCCGTGTTGATCGCGTCGGAACGAGCGGAGTGAAGCCTTCCCTGAACCTCCAGTCCCGATTGCAGGACAGCGTCCTTCAGCTTCATTTGTGTGCGCCCGCTCAAGTACTGGCTGATCGCCGGTTGAATATCATTATAATTTTTCAACCAGTTCAAGCTAATCCCGTATCTCGCGCAATGCTCAACGAATAGTAGTCTGTCATCCCCTCCCCACGAACATAAATAATAGTCATCACCGAGCCAATCGATGAACTGCCGAATGCCTTGCTGAAACGGTACTACTCGCTGCAAATCCGCTTCTTTCATCCCTATGAACTTTCTTGTTCTCAGGCCGATCTTTCCTCTTATCTCTGGATGTGTATAGCACTGAAATGTTTGCATCTGTGCCGACTGAGGATCAGATAAGTTTATTTTTCTTGCACCAATCTCGATAATTTCGGGAGTTTGCCCCTTTTCGTATGTAAATGTAGTCTCCAGATCAAACACAACTGCATCCATATCTTCACCTCAAGTGCACCATCATGTAGTCAATCAGTTTATTATAACTCAGCAGGCCCTACTGCCATACGATTTTCAAATATTTGCGATAGAGTTCATCAAGCTGCTGTGTTGGATCGGCAATGACGCTCCTTTGCAAAGCTGCGTAATCCGTATAATGTGTCATTTGCTCTTCGATGAACAGATGTAATTCATCGATCCGCTTTTCCAGATGCAGCTCCTCTCCCGCTATCTTTCTTTTCAGCAATTCCTCGATTATGTGTTTTATCTGTGAATCATCGAGCAAATCATCGAGCAATTCCTGAAACAATATGGGCGGATTCGTGTTGTATTTCTCGATCCACATGCATGCCAGCAGAGGGCGAAGCACGTAAAAGTATTTCTTTATCCGGACCTGTTCGCCTTGCAAATAATCCCGATAATTGCCTTTGGCCATGCTGAGATAATGGTGGAGGGACGACTTTGGAGAGAATACTTGATGCCTAATATTCAGCATCTCCTCTTTAAAACCGTACGCATCGTGATAGACAATATCGGAATTCAGCCATTCCAAGAGCGGCGGATTCGATTTTCGAAACAGCTTTAAAGCCTTTCTGATATCCCAACCGCTACTATCAAGGACATCATTGATCGGTTCCTCGATGACATCCCTTTTGTCGTCGATAGACAGATACCACTCAAGGGGTTTGATATACACAAACCTCACGTCGTAGTCACTGTCTTGAGACGGAAACCCCCATGCCCTGCTCCCTGATTCCACAGCCAATAAAATGCGTACCTGATGCTCTTCTTCTATTCTTTTGAGCGCTTTTTGAATGGTTTCGATCATTTTTCGTCCCTCGTCCTTCTGATCCACGTCATTCCTTGCCATTTTTGCTTTTTTCGTAAGCAGTTCAATGATTTTCTCATTTTGATCAATTTGGTGATAATATTGGAATTGAGCCCATTTTCATTCCCAACCGGACACACTGTTTTCGATTGAGATGGCATACCGTAATTTGCTTCCTAGCAATCAAAATGACTATCTCCACCGCCTCTTCCATTCATGAACCTCATAACGCTTCCTCAAAACCAATATAATGGAATATGCTTAATGAAGCTACTAAAGTATGCAAACCGACTGAAGCTCGTCTTCCTTTTTACAGATAACTCTCTCCACTTCTTAGTACGATTCTTACCAGTAGGAGTTGTTCCCATTGATTTCGCTCAATTTCGCTTATGAGGAAAAATACCGTTCGCATACTGTTACACTGAACGTAGAAGAAACCTCTACTCCCGATACATACTCGCATGCCATTGAAAAACTTATTCATGACTTTATCCCCTATATCGGGAAGACGCAAAATGATATGTATTCCCTTGAAATCATCGTGGCCGGGGAGGAAATCAGCGAACCGGCGTTTTGGGAAAAGGCGATTCTTGATTTTCGTTTGGAGGACTTGGCAATCCGTTATCACAAAGCATTGATACATCTTGTTAAATCCTCAAAACCTGTTTGGCTCGATGAAGAAAATCCTGCTGGACGAAGTGCAGCCTTTTATCTGTCCAAGCTATCAGTCGCTAACCTCCCCTATTACACTGAGTACATAAAATGGCACGACATGGATCACGAAGTGTCAGAATATCAGGATATCGAGGAACTGATTAAAATGTACGGTTGGTGTCCTGAAACTTTGGAGCTCGCAGCCGTTCGCGGCGGCATCGGATGTGGCCAAGAGGGGCTCTGGCAGTTTGACAGCTTTGTGAAAGAAATGGGGTTAAGGGAATACTTGCTGGAAAACAATTTGCTGGATCATTTTGTCTTTGCGGTATTCCTGGAGAATTACCTCAAGCATTACGGAGAGATCATGAAGAACAACCGTCATTTTCATTGGCCATTGTCATACTGCCTTGATTTTGTTTCCGATATTCTTGCCGATTTGATCGAAGATGAGGATGTCGCTGGGGAATATTTTGCCAAATGCCGCTCCATTGCCGAGAATTATTACGCGGAGCATAAATTGCCGGTGTAATTCAGATCGTGATGTGATTTCTCTACCAGGACCATGACTGGAGAAATGATTGGGAAGCTATGAACAGCAGAATTATGCCTTTCCAAAGGACAGGGAGTGACCGTTGCGGAATGAATGCTCTGCTCAGGGGAACAAAAAAATACCCCCCGGCGAAGCCGGAAGGTCAAGAGATGGTGCTTGGAGGAGTTTCATCGCGTCGAGTACAGTACATAGTACGCGATCAAACGGCCCTCTGCTTTAGACGCATCCCCAGTAGGCGGCCTATTTGGCGCCCGTTTTTCGGTTTTAAAAGGCATACTCGACATGGGTAATGACTGGTGCTTGGACCGTAATGTCCATATTGGCCCTATCGTTCGCTTTGCCCGTATGATACTGGATCCCCACTACATCAAAGCGAAACTGTCTCACCGAAATCATCTTCGCTTGCATGTACGTGAGCGCCATCTCCCTTAGCTTTTTTTGCTTCTGCCATGTAATTGACTCTAAAGCAGAGCCGTATCTCAGGCCGCTTCGAGTACGAACCTCGACGAACACAAGAACATCCCCGTCCCAAGCAACCAGGTCGATTTCTCCCCTCGCTGTCCGGTAATTCCGTTCTACGATCCGAAGCCCTTTTTGCTGCAAATACGCTTCCGCCATGCGCTCGCCTCGATGGCCCAGTTCACGGCGTGCATCATTCACCCCAACTTTTTCCCTCCTTTGTCCAGACGGTAGACGAAAGCGAGGACTTCCGCTACTACCTGGTACAGCTCGGGAGGGATTTGCTGGTTCAGATCGAGTTTGCCCAGCACTTCTACCAGTGATGGATCTTCCTGAATCGGAATATTGCTGTCTTTGGCAGCCTTCAGCAGGTTTTCCGCCACGTAGCCCTTGCCCTTGGCCACAACGGTTGGCGCCTCCATCACGCCAGCCTGATAACGCAATGCAACGGCTTGCTTTCGCTTTTCTCTTTCAAAGGGAGGGGTGCTCATACGCGAAAATCTACCCCCTTGTAGTCTGCAAGCATGTATCCACTATTACCGCCCAGCCGGGGGGCCGTCCGTTTCGCGTCCGCGTCCGGGATGCTCTGTACCCTCATGGAGGAGAGCTGATAGCCAATGCCTTGCAATTGGTCAGCCAGACCCTCTCGCATGTTCTGGACGAGCGGTTCTACCCAATCATTGTTGTTGAACACCTGGATATTCACAATTCGGTTGACGATCCCGACATCCAGCATGGTCGTGCCCATCGCATTTAGATCGAGATGGAAAAACAGGCGGCAGTTTTCCGGGTCCAGCTCTCCTCCGCCTTTTTTCTTGGACTCGATTTGTACATAGGCCGTGTCCTCGCCATCGTTTGTCCGGATAGGGATTTGCATGACCACTTGTGCAAACGGCTGATTGGAGGGCTGTGCGAGCATGAGCTGCTGTCCGGTGACTTGCTGCAGCAGAGTGTCTGCCGCATCGCGCAGACCTGCAGGCATGCCGTTTTGCGAACTGGAGGCAAGCTGCAATAACAGGGACTTTACAGACTCCAGTTGCCTCTGAGCTTCTTGTGCACCCTTCATCGCATGTCCCAACGCATCGCGCTCGTGGGAAAGCCCCAACTGACGAAACATCTCCAAAATCGGGTGGTCATTTCGCGGAGTTTGCGAGGACTGGAGGGATGCTGCTCTGTCGGTATCTGTACCGCTCGATTCCGCTTGCCATATGCCCGCAGGCTGGTCGGCGGCAGTGGTCAGACCTCCGGCTCGTGGCTGGCTGAATGGCTGATTCCCAGACCTCGAGACCTGCTCTGTCAGCGTCCTCAACTGCTGCTCGCCGAACTGCCCAGTCGCCGCTCCTTTTGCATGGCCGGCCATAGCTGCAGAATTTGACGCTGGCTGCGGTGATTCGGACACATCGCCATGTGGCAAAGCGACTGGCAGTTTGGCGACTTTATCGCGGAGCTGTCCGACAATCATCCGAAGCTGGGCGTTCAGAAGATCGGCAGCCGCATTTCCCGCTCCACTGCCGCCTGAAGGCCTTGCTTGGCTTCCGTCTTGCGAGAAGCGATTCGCCCCTTGTTCCTCAGATTGCAAAAAGCTGTCGGCTTGGTTCAAAAAATGTTGTATCACTTGAGCGAGCGGCTTTTCTGACAGAAATGCTTTCAAGCCTGCAATTGAGTCGGGCGTCACCGGTAGATTGCGCTTCAAGGCAAGCAGGAACGCATCCAGTGTCCCCTGATCCGCTCCCAACTGCTGTGTCACGGCAGCATAGCTTTGTACAGCATCCCGATTTACAGGAAGGTTTGACGAAACCAGTGCTTGGACGATCGCTCGGTTCTCTTTTGTTTCCGCGAAGCCCAGAGACCTCATCAAGCCTTCGAGGGATGCATCTGCGACCGTTCCACCCTGCGGAGAGTTCAGCACCTTCAGTGTGATGACACCGCTGGTCGGCTGGACTTGAAGCCAGGCTCGCTGGCCTGCTTCCAGATTCGCTTCCAGCTTTGCCTGGACCTGCATCCCCCCGATCTGGACCAATGCCATATTTTCTGGATATGTCCTCACTACCGCTCCTGTAAATACTTGGCCAGGTGTAAACTCAATCGGTTTGGGAGCCGCAGCGCCGGTGCGCTGCATGAGTGATTGTACCATTTGCGCAGGGGAAAACATGTCATGCCTCCTATATCGCAAGCCCGGTGCCGGAGCGTCAGGCCTGCGCCTTTACCCCGGTAAACGTCCTCCGATGGATCGGGGTCGAACCGCAGCGCTCCAGAGCCGCCAGATGCTCCGCCGTACCGTAGCCAGCGTTTTTTTCAAAGCCATATTGCGGATAGATTTCTGCGTATTTTGCCATGATTCGGTCTCGTGTCACCTTTGCGACGACCGAGGCCGCCGCGATGGAGACGCTTTTGCCGTCTCCGCCGATGATCGGCAATTGCCTGTAGGGCAGATCCTTCAACTGAACAGCGTCGATCAGGCAAGCGTCCGGGGCAAGCGAAGCATCTGCGATAGCCAGCTTCATCGCTTCTTTCGTCGCTTCCAAAATATTGATCTCATCGATGCGTTCGGCGGATACGATGCCAATCCCGACCGCAACCGCTTTGGATGCAATGACTTCGTAAAATGCTTCTCTCGTCGCAGCCGGCAACTTTTTCGAATCATTCAAACCAGGCAGGTAAAAATCTGGCGGCAAACAGACAGCCGCAGCCACTACGGGCCCCGCCAGAGGTCCTCGCCCTACTTCGTCGATGCCGAGAAGATGCTCATATCCCTCAGCCCGGAGCGACCGTTCAAACGTGGTCATCTCCTCCCACTGGCAGGCAAGCTTCTCCTGTCTGGCCTTGGCTTGCTCCATGTGGCGCACAAGGTCATGCACGCCTTTTCGTTTATCTTCTTTCAGCAATTGTAAAAAATCTTTCGGGACCTCGTCCATTTTTTCTAGCAGATCCCGTATTTCTTTTATCGACATTTCGGCCAGATTCATTGATTCCATCACCTTACGCTATGTATTTACGAAAAAACCCGTCTACCCATTGGATAGACAGGTGTGTATCTGTAAGCCTCCTAAATGAGGGCTTGCGGCTTGCCGATCGGTTCTTCCATTTCCCAATCGATGGGGCGCTCCAGCGTAACGGTCCCCAATTTGCCTGACCGCAGGTCGCGCAAAAACAATTCGGCTGCCTTGTCATAGTCGATTTCTCCGCCTGATATGAGGCAGCCGCGCTTTTTGCCGATTTCCTCGAGCATGGTGACCCGGTCTTGGGGCAATTCCTTCAGCTTGAACCGCTCTGTCAAGCGTTCCGGGTAATAGTGCATCATGTAGCTGATCGCAAAGAGCGCCACTTCCGTAAAATCGATCAATTCATCCTTGATGGCGCCGCTCGCTGCCAGCCGAAGACCGACCATCTGATCCTCAAACTTCGGCCACAGAATCCCTGGCGTATCGAGCAGCTCCAAGGTGTCGCCCATTTTTACCCATTGCTGCGCCTTGGTAACAGCCGGTCTGTCACCCGTTTGCGCCACGGCACGCTTGGCCAGTCGGTTGATCAGCGAGGATTTCCCCACGTTTGGAATCCCGAGAATCATAATCCGGATCGCTCGGGCCTGCATGCCGCGCTCCGCTCGCTTGGCCAGCATATCTGCTGCCAGCTCCTTGCAGACTTCGGGCAGCTTGTTTACACCCTTCCCGCTCAGTGCATCGATCGGTAGGGTGCGGAGGTTTTGCTCCCGGAAGTATCGAACCCACTCTTCCGTTACCTTCTCATCTGCCAAATCGGCTTTGTTCAGCAGCAGCAGCCGCGGTTTATCGCTCACGATCTCGTCGATCATCGGATTGCGGCTGGATAGCGGCAGCCTGGAGTCAAGCAGTTCGATTACTACGTCAATCTGCTTCAGCTTCTCCGTAACCTGTCTGCGGGCCTTTGCCATATGTCCGGGAAACCACTGAATGGCCATGACGTCTCACCTGCCTTTTTGTCATACATATTCGTCCGATCAACGGGTTACCCGTATGTCGGAGAAGGGCCAAAATACAAACTCGGCACGTCCCACCACGCGATCCAGCCCAACTGGGCCGATGGCGCGGCTATCGTGACTGTTCAGGCGATTATCGCCAAGCACAAAAATTTGTCCTTCGCCGATCTGGAAGGGGCCGAAATCCTCAGTCAGCGGAATCTTCCTCTCCGCCGCTTCCTTGCGATTTTGGGCCAAGTAGGGCTCGTCTACGACTTTCCCGTTTATCAATAACTGGTCATCTTTCGCTTCGACCGTATCTCCCGCTACCGCGACAACCCGCTTGATATAATCCCGTTTTTCCTCAGCGTGGAAAACGATAATATCGCCGCGCTTCGGCTCGGAGAAATAGTAGATAGCTTTGTTGACCACCAATTTTTCGTTGTTATGTAAAGTGTGCTCCATCGATTCACCGTCTACGATGAAGGGGGCGAACAGAAACGTTCGGATGATAAACGCCAAAATGATCGCTATGCCTAGTGCCTTGAGCCATTCCCATGTCTCGTTTTTGGCTCGGCTGGAGGCGACTTCTTCGCTCATATTTCGATCCCTCCGCTTCTGCCGGTATGTTCCCCGAAATAGGGTTTCTCCATTCTTCTGCAATGGAAAAAGAGGCCCGGCTAGCAGGCCAGACCCCTTTTCTATCGAACACTTGCTATTATCGACGAATTTCCTTGATGCGGGCTGCCTTACCAACGCGATCGCGCAGATAGTACAGTTTCGCACGGCGAACTTTACCGTGGCGCACAACCTCGATCTTGTCGATCTTTGGAGTGTGTACCGGGAACGTACGCTCAACACCTACGCCGTAAGAAATCTTACGAACAGTGAAGGTTTCGCTGACACCTGTACCACGGCGGCGGATCACAACGCCTTCAAACAGCTGGATACGCTCGCGCTGACCCTCGATAACCTTAACGTGAACACGAACAGTGTCACCAGGTCGGAACGCAGGAATGTCCTGTTTCAGTTGCTCTTTTTCCAATTCACGAATTACTTGGTTCATCCTCAATTCCCTCCTTCCGATCAGACGTTCTTACTCGTCTATCAATAGCCGGCATGAAAACCGGGATACGAGTAGCGGACCGCCTTAGTCAGCGGGCAAAATTGCCACAAGAAGTATATTAGCATATTGATCTGCAAACTACAAGGTTTATTCCTTAGACAAGCCCGAATTTTTTTCCTCTTGTTCCAGCTCGCGCAGCAGCTTCTGCATGTCCTCGGTCATTTCCATAGCAGCCAGCAGGTCGGGCCTGCGCTCTTTTGTTCTCCTCAGGGATTCCTTCATCCGCCAGCGAACAATATTGGCATGGTGGCCCGAGAGCAAAATATCAGGCACCTTCCACCCGCGGAACTCAGCCGGGCGCGTATAGTGAGGATGCTCCAGCAATCCGGTGGTGAAGGAATCCTCCACAGCCGAGCTCTCATTGCCCAAAGCCCCGGGTTGGAGGCGGACGACACTGTCGATGACGACCATGGCAGCCAGCTCGCCACCTGTCAGCACGTAGTCGCCGATCGATATTTCATCGGTCACGAGATATTGGCGGATGCGTTCGTCATAGCCTTCGTAGTGCCCGCATATAAACACCAGGTGCTCTTCACGGGCCAGCTCCTCCGCCAGCTTTTGTCGATACGGCTTGCCTTGCGGACACATGAGGATAACCCGAGGCTTCGCCTCAGCGGTTACTGCCTCGACAGCCCGAAACAACGGTTCCGGCTTGAGAACCATGCCCCCGCCGCCGCCGTATGGCGTATCGTCCACGGTACCGTGCTTGCTCTCGGAAAACTCCCGAAAGTTTGTCACGTGAAAGTCCACGATTCCCTTTTCCTTGGCCTTGCCGAGAATGCTGCTCCCCAAGACTCCTTCGAACATTTCGGGAAACAGTGTCAATATGTCAATTCGCACCCATTGTCCTCCTCTACAGCAAGCCTTCCATCAGGTGGCAGACAACGCGTTTGCCGGCAATATCGACTTCCTTGATGCAATCGTCAATATACGGCAAAAGGATTTCTCCGCGCTTCCCTTTTACGACCCATACGTCATTGGCACCGGGCTGGAGGACATCGACGATTTTTCCCAGCTCTTCTCCCGTATCTGTCACCACCAGACAGCCTACCAGCTGGTGTATGTAAAATTCGTCTTCCTCCAGCTCCAGCAGGGCATCGTCCGGGATTTTCAGTTCGCCGCCCTTGTATTTCTCCACGTCGTTGATAGACGAGTACCCTTCAAAACTAAGGATTTCAAAATCCTTGTGGGAACGGCGGGTCGCTACTTTAAGCGTGATCGGCTTGTCCAAGGAAGGGTGGAACAAATACAGCTCGCTGCCTTTTTTAAACCGCTCGTCAGGGAAATCAGTCGTGGAAATGACCCTGACTTCTCCCCGCAGCCCTTGCGTATTTACCAGCTTTCCCACGGTATAGAAACGCTTTTCACTCATGCGGTTCCTCCTTTCGGTTCGCGAAAACCTGTGTTTCGAGTACAAGCAGTGACGAAGCACGGCTGTTTACCCGTTAGTCGGCGGTCCGTTTCTAATCTCGTTAACGACACCGTCTTTTATCAGGATTACCGTTCCTGACATTTTTTCTTCCCAAACGTCGCCAATTTCAATTTGAACCGGGCTTTGTACCGTCATATAGTCCAATTCCGCACCCGCAGGCAAGGTTTCCACCAGCCTCATCTGTACATGCAAATGCTCCTGCTTTTCCTGGCGGCGGCGCTCTTCCTGCGAAATTTTTTCCTGTACCTGCTGCAGCATGTCTGCCGATCGTTTGCGGGCATCAGCCAAAAGCTTTTTCGCCTGAAACTCCCACTGCTGCCATTCGTCCTGCTGTTGGCGAAGCTGCCTTTGGTACTGCTCGGTTAGCGCGGCACGAGACGCTTCGGTCAAAACGATTTTCACCTGGACCGTACGTAAGATCGTGAGCACGTCTGCCATTTCCTCCCGTAAGGACTAGTCGACATCTGGACCTATAGAAAAAAGACTGGGACACCTCCCAGCCTTTCCTAGACAATCTCAACCGTGACCCGCTTGTCCGTTTGCACAGATGCGGCGGTCACGACAGTGCGAAGAGCCTTCGCTATTCGCCCCTGCTTGCCGATGATCTTCCCCATATCATCGGGATGCACCGACAGTTCGTAGACGAGCGTGCGCTCTTTCTCCACCGCATTGACACGAACTTCATCAGGATGATCGACGAGAGCCTTTGCGATCGTTTCGACCAGTGCTTTCATCATCGGACCTCCAGATGAACGGCTTACTTGCCGTATTTCGTTTCGTGTACTTTCGCCATAACGCCTGCTTTGGAGAGCAGGTTGCGAACGGTATCAGTCGGAGCTGCACCGTTCAGGATCCATTGCACCGCTTTCTCAGTGTCAATGTTCACAACAGCCGGTTGAGCAACCGGGTTGTAGTAACCGATTTCCTCGATGAAACGGCCATCACGCGGAGAACGGGAGTCAGCAACAACTACACGGTAGAATGGAGCTTTCTTGGAACCCATACGCTTCAGACGGATTTTAACTGCCATGTTGTTCACCTCCTATATGGATCAACGCAATCAACTATGCGTTGGCAATGCTTATCTGAACCATCGCCGCCCTTGCTTTTGCAAAAAGAGGCGAAGAGATCATCCCACTTATTTAAATGGCGGCTTGAAATTGAACGGGAAGTTGTTTCCTCCCTGATTGCCGCCTTTGCCCATGAACGGAAGTCCGAAGCCTTTTTTCTTCGCCTTCTTTTTCATCTTGTCCGCGACGCCGGTAAACTGCTTCATCATTTTTTTCATCTCGTCAAACTGCTTGATGAACCGGTTTACTTCCTGAATCGTTGTCCCGCTGCCTGCCGCGATGCGTTTTCGGCGGCTGGCGTTGAGCAGCTCAGGGTTGGAGCGCTCTTCTTTGGTCATCGATTTGGCGATCGCCTCGACACGGGCAATCTGTTTTTCATCCACCTTTACGGAGCCCTTCATCTTGTTCATTCCCGGCATCATGCCGAGAAGGTCCTCAAAAGGTCCGAGGTTGCGCATTTGCTGCATGGCGTCGAGGAACATGTCAAACGTAAATTCCCCTTGGCGCATCTGGCGTTCCATCTCTTTGGCCTTCTCTTCATCGACGGCTTCCTGCGCCTTTTCGATCAGGCTGAGCACATCGCCCATCCCGAGAATCCGGGAGGCCATGCGATCCGGGTGAAACGGCTCCAGAGCATCCAGCTTTTCGCCCATCGCGGCAAATTTAATCGGCTTGCCTGTCACTGCTTTTACGGACAAGGCTGCACCGCCGCGCGTATCGCCGTCAAGCTTGGTCAGAATCACGCCCGTCAGCTCCAACTGGCTGTTGAAGCTCTCTGCCACGTTGACGGCATCTTGACCTGTCATCGCGTCGACTACGAGCAAAATTTCGTCCGGCCTGGCTACTTCGCGCACTTGCTTCAGCTCTTCCATCAGCGCTTCGTCAATATGCAGCCGGCCCGCCGTATCGATAATCACATAGTCGAGGTGATTGGCTTTCGCATGGTCGATCGCTTGTTTGGCGATCTCGACCGGACTTACCTGATCACCCAGAGAGAAAACGGGAACGTTCAGTTGATCCCCCAAAACCTGCAGCTGCTTGATGGCTGCCGGACGGTAAATGTCGGCTGCAACCAATAGCGGTTTGCGATTTTGCTTTTGCAAGTACTTGGCCAGCTTGCCAGTCGTCGTCGTCTTACCGGCTCCTTGCAGACCAGCCATCATGACGACTGTTGGCGGTCGGTGAGACGCGGCCAATTGGGCGACGTTTCCGCCCATTAATTCGATCAGCTCTTCGTTGACGATCTTGATGACCATCTGGCCGGGAGTGAGGCTCTTGAGCACCTCTTGCCCGACTGCCCGCTCTTTTACGCGAGCAACGAAATCCTTTACGACCTTGAAGTTGACGTCGGCTTCCAGCAGGGCCAGACGGACTTCGCGCATCGCCTCACTGACGACGGCCTCGTCGATCTTGCCTCTGCCGCGCAGTTTGTCAAATGCGCTCTGCAGCCGGCTGGCTAAGCTTTCAAACGCCATACGAGCCCTCCTAATCCATCTCTGACAGTTGGTGGAGCAAAGTCATCAAGTCATCTCTCGCTCCGCTGTCCGCAAGTCCCTCGACGATGCTCTCCATCCGGTTCAGCAAAGCCTGCCGCTGTTCATGCCGGGCCGACAAACGCAGCTTGTCTTCGTATTCGAAGAGCTGTTTCTCTGCCCGCTTGATGTGATCGTACACAGCCTGTCTGCTGACCTCGTGCATCTCGGCAATTTCGCCCAGCGACAAATCGTCCAGATAATACAATTCCAGATATTCGCGCTGCTTGCCCTTGAGGAGCGGTGCGTAAAAGTCAAACAAGAGATTAACTTGATTGGTTTTTTCGAGCATGTAACCAATCCTTTGCTGAGAGGTACTCGAATCATCCTGTAAAGACTTTTTCCTTTACAGCACGATACCTATACTACCTAATTCCCCATGTACTGTCAAGCTTTTTTATTGACAAGATTTTTGGAACAACAATTACGGTTCCTGTACGCGAAAGATCAAGCCTCCGGCTGCTGCTCGCCCTCTGTCTCCTGCGCGATCAGTCCGGCGAACAAGGCGTGGACAAACTGTTCCGGGTCAAACGGCTGCAAGTCGTCCATCCTCTCGCCAAGTCCCACGTATTTCACCGGGATGTTCAATTCGTTGCGAATCGCGATGACGATGCCGCCTTTTGCCGTACCGTCCAGCTTTGTGAGGACAATCCCTGTCACGCCGGCAGACTTTCCGAACGTTTTCGCTTGCGAGAGCGCATTTTGTCCCGTCGTGGCATCGAGCACGAGGAGCACTTCATGCGGCGCTCCTGGCAATTCCCGCTGCAGGACGCGGTGGACCTTGCTCAGCTCTTCCATCAGGTTTACTTTGTTTTGCAAACGTCCCGCCGTATCGCACAGGAGGATGTCCACTCCCCGCGATTTTGCCGCCTGCACTGCATCGTAGATCACGGCCGCGGGATCGGCTCCCTGCTGGTGCTTGATCACGTCCACGCCTACGCGGTCTCCCCACACTTCCAACTGTTCGATGGCGGCTGCGCGAAATGTATCGCCGGCTGCCAGCAGCACTTTTTTGCCTTGCTGCTTGAACATATGCGCCATCTTCCCGATCGTCGTCGTCTTTCCGACGCCGTTGACGCCGACAAACAGGATGACGTTCAAGCGGCCGTCCTCGATGTTCAGGCCCGCGTCCATGGAATCGTCATTTTTCAGCAGGGCAACCAGCTTCTCGGACAAGATCGGCTGCAAGTCCATCGCGTCTTCGATCTTTTGCTTGCGAACCTCGGAGCGGAGCTCGTCGATCAGCTCCATGACGGTATTGACCCCGACATCGGCGGTGATCAAAATTTCTTCCAGCTCTTCAAAGAAGTTCTCATCGATTTTTTTGTAGCGACGGACGAGATCCTCCACCTTTTCCACCAAGAGGTCTCGGGTCTTGGCCAATCCGTCTGTAAACTTCTGCGTGACTGCTTCCGATTTTTGTACAATCGCATCCCGCAAGCGTTTAAAAAAGCTCATCTTCATCTTCCTTTTCTGTCTGAGTAAAAGCGCCATGCCTTTACATGACTGGCTTTATCGGGCTTCTCAAGCCGACTCGATATATTTGCGCGTGTCCTCCAGCTTGACGGAAACGATCTTGGAAACGCCGCCCTCCTGCATCGTGACACCGTACAGCACATCGGCGCTCTCCATGGTGCCTTTCCTGTGAGTCACGCAAATAAACTGTGTCTGACCGCTGAATTGATGCATGTATTCGGCAAAGCGGTTGACATTGGCCTCGTCCAGCGCAGCCTCTACCTCGTCGAGCACGCAGAACGGCACCGGCTTGACCTTGAGTATGGCAAACAGCAGGGCCATCGCTGTCAGTGCGCGTTCTCCCCCTGAGAGGAGGGCGAGATTTTGCAGCTTTTTGCCGGGTGGCTGGGCGACGATGTCAATGCCCGTATCGAGCAGACTGTCTGGATTGGATAATACCAGATCGGCCCGGCCTCCGCCAAACAACTGGACAAATACGTCCCGGAACTGCTCCTGGATCGCGTCAAAGGTCTCCTTGAACCTGCGGGACATCTCCTGGTCCATTTCTTCGATCACCTGGTAGAGCATCGCTTTGGCTTCATTCAAATCCTCTTCCTGGGCACTGAGGAATTGCTGTCGCTCCGAAAGGCGTTCGTATTCTTCAATCGCGCCGAGGTTTACTGTACCGAGCGCAGCAATTTCTTTCTTCAAGCGGTTGACGATTTGCTGCTCGCTTTCAATCTCGCCGCGCGGCGGATATTTTTGCTTGGCCAGATCATAGCTCATTTCGTACTCTTGGGAGAGTTTATTCAACAAGTGATCCAGTTCGACGTCAAAGCGGTTGACCTTGACCTCCTCCTGATGCAGGCTGTCTTCCAATGCTTTGAGCCGCTTGCGGATCTCTTTTACCTCCAGCTCCACCTGCTCCTGGCGATGGTACAGAGTCGCGCGTTCGCTGCGGCGTTCCTGGATCAGCGAAGCGACTCGCTCTTTATCCTGGCGCAGCTCGGCGATCTTCTGGTCGAGCTCGGCACTGCTTGTTTCGTTCGTCGCCTCCAGCTCGTCGTAGGAAGCAAGTGTCTTATTCAGCTCTTCCCATTCGCGCTGCAGGGTCTTCTTTTGCTCTTCCAATCTCTCTACCTGCTCGACGCGGGATTGATGCTCAGAGCTCACCTGCGCATCCAGCACCTTCAAGCTGGTGATCCGTTGATTCATCTCTTCTTTTGATTCCAGTTGCTCCTGACGCTTTGCTTCCGCAGCGGCAATCTGGTCCGACAGCGCTTTTTCTTCCTCCGTCATCAGGGCGAGAGCTGCTTCCAGCTCCTCCAGCTTTTTGCGGGCTTCATTCATTTCCCGTTCGTAACCGGCAATGTCCTGATCGACCACGAGCAGCCGGTCGGAGAGATTTTTCCCTTCTCCCTCTGTCTGTTGCAGGATGACCTTCACTTCCTGCTCCTTGAGGCGAAGCTGTTCTCCCTGATTGCGCAGCTGCTCCTGCTCCTGCTCGATCTGAAGCAGCTCTTTGGTTACATTTTCCACCAGTGTAGTATGCCCAATAATGGCCTCTTCGATCTGGGTCATTTGCGCTTCCAGCTCTTCAGCCTGACGGTTTCTCCCCAGCAGGTTCGTCGAGTTTTTCTTCAAGGCGCCACCCGTCATGGAACCCCCGGCGTTGACGATGTCCCCTTCCAAAGTCACGACCCGGTAGCGGTACCCGATCGTGCGGGCTACGCGATTCGCCTGTTCAAGAGACTCTGTCACGATCACATTTCCCAGCAGTGACTCTACGATGGTCCGATACGCAGCATCATAGGAAACCAGTTCGCTGGCAATGCCGACGACGCCCGCCTCCTTGCCGAGAAGGCGCTTGTCCTCCGGCTGCAGACTGCGCGGACGGATGACATCCAGCGGGAGAAAGGTAGCTCGTCCCGCGTTGTGCTGCTTCAAATAAGCGATGGCAGCCCGGCCGGCAGCCTCATTTTCCACCACGACGTTTTGCAGCGCTCCGCCAAGGGCCACTTCCATCGCTGTCTCGTATTTCTCCGGTACGACAACCAGCTCCGCCACGGCGCCGTGAATGCCTTGAAATCCGCGTTCCCGGGCCTTCAATATTTCCTTTACCCCTTGCTGGAAGCCGGCAAAGTCAGCCTGCATTTCCTTGAGCATATCCAAGCGGGAACGGATCGCTTCTTTGCGCTGCTCCGCCTGCCTCAGCTCGCGCCGGGCCGTCTCCAACCGGGCTTGTCCCTCGCGAATCCGTTCGAGCGATTCCTTGTAGCGGGCCAGCGTCTCCTCAAGTGCCGCTTCGATCTCCCGAAGCTGCCCCCGAAGCTCTTCGATTTTTCCGATCCGGGTCGCTTCCTCCTGGTCAAGCCGCTCTTTCTCGCTCGAAAGTCTTTCTGCACGGGCAAGGCCTGTCTGCAGTAGCTGCTGCTGATGGCGAATCTCATTTCGCAAATTGGCCAGATCGTTTACTTTTTCAAAGTAGTCGCCCTTTAGCCGCTCTACGTCGTCGGTCAGCGATTGGACCATGGCGTAAAACTGGTTCTCCGCCTCGCGCAGGGCAGCTTGGGCTTCCGAGAGCCGCTTGCTTGTCTCTTCCTTGCGGGCCAGCTCTCCCTCTAGTTCCGCTTCCACGGCGTGCTGCTTTTCCGTAATGCGGTGAAGCTGCTCGATTGTTTGCGAGCGATTGGCTGCCAGGTTGCGCAGCCTTTCTTTCAACACTTCCCGCTGCCCCTCTACTTTTTCCGTCTCCTCACTGACGGTCAAGAGAACCTGCTGCAACTCCTCAATCGATTCATCTATCTGGCTGACGTGAAACTTCGCCTTCTCCAGATCGGCTTCTCTGGAGGCTGCCTGCGCCGACTGTCCGGCCAGCTCTTCCTGAAGCTCCTGGACGCGTCTTCCCGCTTCCTCCCACTTCGCATGGGCGGCTTCGATCTGCTGTACGTAAAGGGAGATTTCATGCTCAACCAGTGTCTGATGCAATTGCTTATAGGTACGTGCGGTTTCGGCCTGTTCTTTCAAAGGGCCGACCTGCTCGTTTATCTCGCTGACAATATCATGAATACGAACGAGATTTTGTTCCGTTTCATCCAGCTTTTTCTCTGCTTCCCGCTTGCGGCTCTTGTATTTGACGATCCCTGCCGCCTCTTCGAAAATGCCGCGGCGGTCTTCGGATTTCGTGCTGAGGATTTCCTCGATCTTTCCTTGTCCGATGATCGAGTATGCTTCTTTTCCGAGCCCGGTATCCATGAACAGCTCCATAATGTCCTTGAGCCGGCACGCTCGTTTATTTATGTAATATTCGCTATCGCCCGAACGATACACCCGACGGGTCACGGATACTTCCGAATACTCCACGTCGAGAGACCTGTCGGTATTGTCCAGCGTTAAGGTCACTTCTGCATAATTTACCGGTTTTCGCGAGTCGCTGCCGGCAAAAATGATGTCTTCCATCTTGGCTCCGCGAAGAGACTTGGCGCTCTGTTCGCCGAGCACCCAGCGGATCGAGTCCGAGACGTTGCTTTTGCCGCTGCCGTTTGGTCCGACTACAGCGGTGACACCAGGGACAAATTCAAGCTCTGTCCGGTCTGCAAACGATTTGAACCCTGCCAGTTCCAGGCGTTTCAAATACATACGAATGGTCCTCCTACCAAAAAAGCTCCTGTTTTGAAGCTCTACAAAGAAACTGTCACTACTTGAATAGCGTTCTAAAAGAAAGCTCCTGCCTGGGACAGGAGCGCAAGATTTTTTCTAGGACATTCCCTTTATAGTGTACCATATAACTGCAATCGAGCGGTATCTTTCTCCGTCCTGACAGATGGAGCCTTTGCTGTACGCTTCTACAAACCATATGAAAAAAGAGCGAGACAAGCACAGGCGCTTCCTCACTCTCCTTCATACTCATTTTCCGTATTACTTGGCACCGAGTAGAATCAATGCTTTTGCGGCTGCCTGTTGTTCCGCTTCTTTCTTGGAACGGCCTGTGCCAACACCCAGCGACCGATTGTTCAAAAGCACTTCGGACACAAACTCACGGTTGTGAGCAGGGCCTTTTTCTTCCAATATGCGGTAGTTGATTTCACCCAGGTTATCCTGCTGAACAAATTCCTGGAGCTGGCTCTTGAAGTCCGTCAGGTTGGTAAACTCCCCTTTATCCACGCGCGGATAAACGTATTTTTCCATAAAGGTGAAAACCGCATCCAGACCTTGGTCCAGGTAAAGCGCTCCGATAAATGCTTCAAACACATCTGCCAACAGAGCGGGCCGCTGCCGGCCACCCGTCAATTCTTCCCCTTTTCCCAAGAGAACGAGCTCACCAAAGCGAAGCAGCTCAGCAAACTTTACGAGTGAGGGCTCGCAGACGATCGCTGCTCGAAGCTTGGTCATTTCGCCCTCGCTCATCTTGGGAAAAGTTTTATACAGGAACTGGGAAACGGTAAGCTCCAGGACAGCGTCGCCGAGAAACTCCAGCCGCTCGTTATCCTGTATACGCTTGCCGCGTTGCTCGTTGACGTAAGAAGAATGGGTGAACGCTTGCCGCAAAACACTCTCGTCGCGAAACCGGATGCCAATGGTTTCTTGCAGCTCGGCGAAATTCATCACCCTCACCACCATCCCCGAAGACTTCCTACTCTTCTTGTGAGCAGGGACCATTTATGCCTCGTAACGCTTTAAAATAATGGTTGCGTTGTGACCGCCAAATCCAAACGTATTGGAAAGGGCCACATTCACCTTCGCCTTGCGTGCTTCATTCGGTACATAATCCAGATCGCACTCTGGATCGGGGTTCTCCAGATTAATCGTCGGCGGCAAGATTTGATCACGGAGCGCGAACGCCGTTGCAATCGCTTCTACCCCGCCTGTTGCACCGAGCAGGTGCCCCGTCATCGATTTGGTCGAGCTGACTGCAAGCTTGTATGCATGCTCGCCAAACACTTCCTTGATCGCCATCGTTTCCGCAATGTCCCCTTGACCCGTGGAAGTACCGTGTGCATTAATGTACTCCACTTCGGAAGGTTCGATACCTGCGTCTCTCAGTGCGTTCTTCATGCAGCGGGCAGCACCCTCGCCTCCCGGTGATGGAGCGGTGATGTGATGGGCGTCCGCGCTCATGCCGTAGCCGATCACCTCTGCGAGAATGGTAGCCCCGCGTTTTTTCGCGTGCTCAAGCTCTTCGAGAATAAGCACGCCCGCACCCTCGCCCATGACAAATCCGTCGCGGTCGCGGTCAAACGGCCTGCTGGCCTTCGTCGGTTCGTCATTTCGCGTAGACATAGCCTTGGCAGAACAAAAGCCGGCAAACGCCATCGGACGGATCGTCGCTTCTGCGCCCCCGGTGATCATGACATCCGCTTGATCGTATTGGATCAGGCGAAGCGCGTCGCCAATCGCGTTCGTTCCAGTCGCACATGCGGTAATCGCACTGGAAGTAGGCCCTTTGGCTCCGTATTGAATGGACACGGCTCCAGAAGCCATATTCGCGATAAGCATCGGGATAAAGAACGGGCTGACGCGGCGCGGCCCTTTTTCCAGCAGCACCTGATGCTGCTCCTCCCAAGTGCTGAGCCCCCCGATGCCTGATCCGATGTATACACCAACACGTTCGGCATTTTCAGCTGTGATTTCCAGCTTGGCGTCCTCCACAGCCATCTTGGCAGCAGCCAGTCCAAACTGAACGAATCGGTCTGTACGTCGAATATCTTTTTTATCCATATAGTCTTCTGGATTGAAATCTTTGACTTCCCCTGCAATTTGCGTCGGGTAGTCAGAGGCATCGAAAGAAGTAATCGGTGAAATGCCCGACTTTCCTTCCAGCAAGCTATTCCAGAATGTCGTCGCGTCATTGCCAAGCGGCGAAACAACGCCAACGCCGGTAATCACCACTCTGCGTTTCATAAGGTATCACCTCTATAATGAAGTCAGCCATACGCTTCCTTGTTGCTTTTTAGGGGTTGAACTGCGATCGGAAATGGAGAAAGGAAGGGGGAAGCCCCGACCATGCGGGACTTCCACTGAATGGAACTACTTGTTAGCTGTTATGTAGGAAACAACCTCACCAACAGTAGTGATCTTTTCAGCGTCTTCGTCGGAAATTTCCAGATCGAATTCGTCTTCCAGTTCCATTACCAGTTCAACAACATCCAGGGAGTCAGCACCAAGATCTTCTTTGAAAGAAGCCTCCAAAGTGATTTTGGACTCATCTACACCCAGACGATCTACGATGATTTTTTTCACACGATCAAATGTATCTGCCATTTTGCTTCACCCCCTCTCCCCGTAATTATAGTGGATGAGCCTATGAAAAACTAGCAGGCTCTTTGTTACATGTACATACCGCCGTCAACGTGAAGCGTCTGTCCGGTCATATAGCCAGCAGCATCTGAAGCCAGGAACAGAACGACGCGGGCGATGTCCTCGGCCTGTCCGAAACGGCCCAACGGGATTTGACCCAGCATCGACGATTTCACGTCTTCCGGCAAAGCGGCGGTCATATCGGTATCGATAAAACCGGGAGCGACCGCATTTACCGTGATACCGCGGGAGGAAAGCTCACGCGCAGAGGTCTTCGTCAGTCCGATCACGCCCGCTTTTGCGGCCACGTAGTTGGCCTGGCCCGGATTGCCCATCACACCGACAACGGACGTGATGTTGATAATCCGGCCGGATCGCTGCTTCATCATCGGGCGGGTCGCTGCCTTGATACAGTTGAACACGCCTTTGAGATTGATCGCGATCACATCGTCCCATTCCTCTTCTTTCATCCGCATCAGCAAATTGTCGCGGGTAATTCCCGCATTGTTGACGAGGATGTCAATGGTTCCAAAGTGATCCAAAGCCTCTTTAAACATATTGTTTACTTCTTCGGCATCGGCTACATTCGCCCGTACCATAATCGCGTCGCGGCCCAGCTCTTTCACCTTGGCAACGGTTTCGGCCGCAGCCGCTTCACTGCCTGAGTAGTTCACCACGATATTGGCTCCCGCTTCAGCCAGAGTCAAGGCGATCGCACGCCCAATTCCCCGGGAAGCACCCGTAACGAGCGCCGTTTTTCCTGTGATCATAGGATACCTCCGTTCAACAGCTCCGTCAGCGATTCCATATCCTGTACGGAGACGATTTTCGTCTCGGCCGGGGCGATTTTTTTGATCAAGCCTGCCAAAACTTTTCCTGGACCTACCTCAACGAAGGTTGTGACCCCCTGCTCGACCATCCATTGAATGGTATCTTCCCACAATACAGGGGCCGCTACCTGTTGGATCAAGCTGTCCACAATGGTTCCCGCATCCGAAACAGGACGAGCCGAGACGTTCGCCACTACCGGCACAGAAGCAGCCTGTACGCTGACTTCTGCGAGCACAGACTGAAGCTTATCGGCCGCAGGCTGCATCAGACTGGAGTGAAACGGTCCGCTTACGTTAAGCGGCAGTACCCGCTTGGCTCCGGCTGCTTTGGCCTTTTCGCCTGCCAGCTTTACGCCCTCAGCCGATCCGGAAATAACGATCTGTCCAGGGCAGTTCATATTGGCTAGTTGGACAGGGTTCCCGGCACCGCTGACTTCCTCGCAAACAGCATGCAGGGCTCCGCGCTCCATCCCGAGAACGGCTGCCATGGCGCCCTGGCCTGCTGGAACGGCTTCCTCCATGAACTGGCCGCGTGCCCGTACGACTTTCACCGCGTCCGTGAAGGACAGGGCTCCTGCCGCCACCAGCGCAGAATATTCGCCCAAGCTATGACCCGCATAAAAATCAACCTTCATATCCGCTTTCTTTTCCCGAAGCGCCTCCAGTACGGCTACACTTGCCGTCAAAATGGCCGGCTGTGTATTGGCCGTCAGGCGAAGCTCTTCTTCCGGACCTTCAAAGCAAAGACGAGAGAGGGAAAAACCGAGCGCTTCATCGGCTTGTTCAAAAATGCGCCGTGCGGCATCTGACTGTTGCGACAGCGCCTGGCCCATCCCGACAAATTGAGACCCCTGTCCCGGGAACACAAATGCCACCTTACCCATTACTTTTCTCCTCCTTCCGCTTCTTGGGTCGACCATTTAAGCAAAGTCGCACCCCAGGTGAGTCCGCCGCCAAAGCCGACGAGAATCACGTTGTCTCCTTCCTTCAGCCGCCCTTCCTGGATCGCTTCGTCCAGCGCAACAGGGATCGATGCGGAAGACATGTTTCCGTAGCGGTCCAGGTTAATGGCCACTTTATCTTCGGAGAGGCCGAAGCGTTGAATCGCCGAGTCAATGATGCGCTTGTTTGCCTGATGCGGCACCAGCAGGTCGATGTCTTCCTTGGAGGCACCCGATTTTTCCAGCACGGCTTCCGTTGCGGAGTTCATGACACGCACCGCAAACTTGAACACTTCTCCGCCAGCCATCGAAATGTAGTGGAGATTGTTTTCAATGGATTCGGCGGAAGCCGGGATTCGGGAACCGCCAGCCGGTTGAGACAGAAGTGCGCCGCCCGATCCGTCTGCCCCCAGCTCAAATGCCTGGAACCCGAGACCATCCTTGACCGGTCCGAGTACCGCAGCCCCTGCACCGTCTCCGAACAAAACGCATGTATTGCGGTCCTTGTAGTTGGTGATTTTGGAGAGCGTCTCCACCCCTACGACGAGGATATAACGGTACAGTCCGTTGGCGATGAACTGGCTTCCCGTTGCAATCCCGTACAAAAATCCGGTACACGCAGCCGAAACATCCAGTGCCGCCGCTTTTTTCGCCCCCAGCTTTTCTTGCAAGATGCAGGCTGTCGATGGGAACATCGTGTCAGGCGTAACCGTAGCCACAATAATCATGTCAAGCTGTTCCGGACTGATATTCGCTTTGGCCAGCGCTTTTTTCGCGGCTTCCAGGGCCAAATCGGAAGAAGCCTGCTCCGGTCCGCAAATGCGGCGTTCCCGGATACCCGTGCGGCTCACGATCCATTCATCCGAGGTTTCCACCATTTTTTCCAGATCAAAGTTGGTCAGCACTCTCTCAGGTGTATAGGAGCCTGTCGCCAAAATTCCAACCGAACGCGTTCCTTTCATCTGTTCTCACTCACTTTCTCCCGGTGTATTTTTCTGCAAGGCGTCCTGAATGTACCCGTTCACATCCTGTGAAACGAAACGTACGCCACTGGCTATCGCATTTTTGACCGCTCGTTCGTCTGACGAGCCGTGCGCCTTGATGACTGGTCGCCGCAATCCCAAAAGCGGTGCTCCTCCGTATTCCGCGTAATCCATCCGTTTGCGGAACCGGACCAGACCCGGTTTTAGAATAGCCGCCCCTACTTTATTAATCAAACTGGAAGTAAATTCCTGCTTCAAGACAGAAAAGATTGTCGCTGCCGTGCCTTCCATTGCTTTTAACAGCACGTTTCCAACAAAGCCGTCAGAAACAAGCACGTCGCACTCGCCCTGCATGACATCGCGGGACTCCACATTTCCGATGAAATGCAAATCGGCATCCACGAGCATTCCGTAAACGGCTTTTGTCAGCTCGTTTCCCTTGCCTTCTTCCGTCCCGACGTTCAACAGCCCCACGCGGGGACGTTCAAAGCCAAGCACCTTTTCCGCGTACAGGCTTCCCATGATTGCGTATTGATAGAGATGCTGCGGCTTGGCGTCCATATTGGCTCCAACATCAAGCGCCAACGTGACCCTTCCTTTGATGTTGGGGATAAAGGCAGCAAGCGCAGGCCGTTCGATTCCTTCCATTCTTCCGCACAGCAGAAGTCCGGCTGTCATAAGCGCACCCGTATTTCCTGCCGAAATCGCAGCATCTACCTTGCCTTCCTTGGCAAGCTGCACCGTTACGACGAGAGACGAATCCTTTTTTCGCCGGACGGCCCGCACCGGTTCATCATCAGCCTCAATGATTTCCGACGTATGGTGGATTTCCAAACCGGACGGAAGCTCTCCAGGCAGTTCACGCCGTATGGCTTCCTCGTCTCCCACCAGCACCACCGTTAAAGCCGGATTCTCTTTGACTGCCTCCCATGCGCCCAGTACAGCGCTTCGCGGAGCGTTGTCTCCTCCCATCGCATCCAATGCGATTCGCATCCGTGTCCCTCCTTGTTTGCTCATATATTTCTCGTGCTGACATTTGACATCCCGACGACTCGGAATGTCGCTGTAAAAACGAGCTCTCCCTGCACCTTTGTTTCGACGCGAACCTTGCATTCATCGCCATCGCGATTTCGTACGACCGCTTTGGCTACCAGCTTTTCGCCCAGTCTGACCGGGCGGACAAAGCGAATGCGTGCAGTCGCGGTCAAAGCCACATCGGCATCGATGACAGCGACTGCCAGTGAATTGGCTTGCGCAAATATGTAGTGGCCTCGAGCGATTTGTGTCCGAGCAAAAACATGCTCTTCTTTAATTTCAAGTACAGAGATTGCCTGTACGTCCAGTTGAAGGTCAACCACGTCGCCAATCACTTCATCGATCCCAAGCGATTTTACCGGGTCGAGATTTTTTTCGGCAACGGACTTGATACGCTCGCGCAGCTCCGGTATTCCAAGTTCCAAACGGTCTAACCGTATTGTTTGAATACTGACCTGAAATAACTCAGCCAGATCCTCGTCAGTGGCAAAAGGATTCTCCTGCAGAAACTGCACCAGACGATTCTGGCGGTCTTTTTTTGGCAAGCGGGCGATGCTCAACACCCCCAGTGCGTCTTTATTCGCATCCATATGTTTACGAGCTGTTTTTAATACCAGGTACCAACCAAAGTATAAGGGAGGATGCTTGCAATTACAAGTAAAGATCAGGGGTTGCGGCAAAAAAACGACCATAGACCTGTGATTTTTGAAGGGGAATGGTTCCCCAAGGTCCATTTTGAAGCAAAGACCTTCGCCTGAAAGAAAATCCGGCTTCCATCGCCGGTCGAGCAATGTAAATACAAAAACTAAAAAGGAGCCCCGACCATCAGGAGCTCCCCTTTGATAAATTTGCCTGCCGTCACGCTGTTGCCATAACGCCGGCCCGGCAAAGTTTATCCCGTTTCACTATTCGGTTGCATCCTCTTTAGCCAAGTGCTTGGTCGCCTGAATCCAGTCCACATTGTTGGCCCGCAAGGCATCCTGAATCTCTTCGGCAGGTTCTTCGTCCGTAATGACGACATCGATGCGCTCCAGTCCCGCTACCCGATACAGCAGCTGGACGCCGAATTTGGAGTGGTCGGCAAGCACGTAGATCGCGTCCGCGCGGCGCATCATCTCCCGGAGGATCAAGCCATCCTCCTCAGACCACGAGAACAAGCCATGCACTGTGATTCCGCAAGCCCCGATGAACAGCTTGTTGACGTGAAAATCGGAGAGCATTTGCACCGCTCGGGGACCGTACACATACCGGTTCTCGAGATCCAGATCGCCTCCGAGCAACTTGACAGAGACATTGCCCTTGTCGGCGAGAACCGCGGCAATATCAATCGAGTTCGTAATGACCACGTTATCCTTGGATTCCATCTTCTCCGCTGCGAAGCGAACCGTAGTGGAGGCATCCATCATCACCGATTCGCGGTCCTGGATAAAACGCGCTCCAAGCATGCCTATCGCCCGTTTCCCCTCAGACTCCAGCTGAAGCCGTTCCTGATAGGAGCGGATTTGTCTTGCTGAGCCGGGCAGGATCGCCCCTCCACGGGTGCGGACGATTGACCCCTGCTCCTCCAGCTTGAGGATGTCTCTGCGCGCCGTATCGCGTGAAACCTTGAATTGCTCTACGATATCCTGGACGCCGATACGCTCATGCTGCTCCAGATAGCGAAGAATCGCCATCAATCGTTCTTCCTGGTACACACAAGTCAACTCCGTAATGGATTTGCATCGTTCCTTGCTTCATTGTATGCATTATTTTCAGCAATTTCAAGTGAAATCAAGTCATTTAGGTGCGTTTTATTTCATTTTTCCTTTTAAACACTTACAATGACTTATACAAGCTTCATTCTATGCAATACTCCCCACTCCAACAGCCAAACAAAATAAAAAAAGCAAGGTGATTTCTCACCTTGCTCTTCTTACTTCGACACTTTCACACCTTTGTAGTGTCCGCAGCTCGGGCAAACGCGATGCGCGAGCTTGTATTCGCCACAATTATCGCATTTGATCATGCCAGGAATCTCTAATTTGAAGTGCGTACGACGCATTCTTTTACGGGTTTTGGAAGTTCTCCGTTGAGGTACTGCCATCTTCCTTACACCTCCTTCAACTGGTAAATGCTCAAGAAGCTCTATAGGGTGGATGGAATAGGCGAAACGCTTTTTGCCATCCGTTCAAAAATGAGACGCGCAGACCATCAGATCTGTCGTCACATCTTGAAAACAAGTTTACTTTCCGTCCTTGAAAAAGTCAGCCAATCCGGCCAAACGAGGGTCGATCCGCTCGTTTTTGCAGCCGCACGCTTGCTCGTTCCGATTGACGCCGCAGGTCGGGCACAAGCCCTTGCAATCATCCTCACAGAGAGGAAAAGCGGGTATGTCCAACAAAAAATCCTCTTGCAGCAAAGGAATCAGTTCGATTTCATCGCCTTCGAGCGGGATGATATCACTGTCTTCCTCATCTGCGAGCAGTGATTCCTCAGAGGCGAAGGTTTCGGAAAACGGAACCTCCGTATGCTGACGAAACGGCCTCAAACATCTGGCGCAAACGTAATCGACATCGGCTTTCATGTTTCCATTGACGTAGTACAGGTCACCGAGCTTGGTCGCTTCGCCCGACACTTCTACCGGCGTCAGATTGCGAATTTCGTGATGACGGCGCTTCAGCTCGTCCGCATCCAACGTAAGTCGAAATGGCAGCGGCTCCCCTTTGCGATGATCCAAGTCTACAATTTTAATATTCACGGCTTTTCACCTCATGCACAACAAGGATGATTATATAATCTGGGTTTTTCTTTGTCAACCATTTTTCCTTGACAGCAAGTCCGCTCAAGATTTTTTCAGAGGCTGAGAACGAAGGTAAACAAGTGCATCCTCCACTGTACGGACTGGCACTACTTTCATCGAGGTTCCGATTCGTTTTGCCGTAGCCAGCGCTTCCTCGTAATTGGAGATCGGTCCCTGATCATCCTGCGGTGCAAAAAAGATCTCTGCTCCTGCCTTGTCTGCAGCGACAATTTTGTGGTTGATTCCTCCGATTCGTCCCACAGTGCCGTCGAGCGAAATCGTCCCCGTCCCTGCTATTTGATAGCCGCGGGTCAGATCCATTTCCGTATTGAGCTGATCATATATCTCCAGCGTCATCATCAACCCGGCGGAAGGGCCTCCAATGCCCTCGGAAGAGATCGTCACCCGATTGGGCACGATAATTTCCTGCTTGTCTTCGGGCCGGATGCCGATCCCGGCATTTTTCGATTGGGGCAATTGATCGAGAACCAGTGTCTGCTTTTGCTTCTTGCCGTCCCGCGTAAACTCGATCTCGACGGAATCCCCCTTGCGTTTTTCTGACAAATACCCGAGCAAGTCCTCTTTTCGGGACATTTTCTTCCCGTCTACTGAGGTGATAACATCCCCTATTTTCAGCACATTTTTGGCCGGCATGTTGTCAACCGTGCCCATCACCCAGACGCCCTGATTTTCCACCTTCACGTCGTATCCCGCCATCCGGAAAGCGACAGCCTCCGCAATTTTTTGCGAGTTGTCCATGACCGCAAGCTCGCGTCTGGTAAAGTCCTCGTTGCTTTCCCCTTTGCCGACAACCAGCTCTTTTTCCATCAGCTCGGCATCCGGGGAGAGCTGCGCGTACAAATACCAGGCAAGATTGGCCTCTCCCATCCGCACGGTCGTCAGCATAAAGGCACCGGTCTCGTCTTTTTCCCCGCCTTCGACATCGATCATCGGGGCCAGCTCAATGGCAGAGCCAGGTCTTGTAACATAATACGGCGTAGGTACAAAAAATAACAACCCCAGGGCAACCGGGATTACAACCATCAGCCAGCGGGCAAAGCCGTTTCGCCCACTGGCACTCCGGTGTGTCGTTATTCTTTCTTCACTCATTCTCCTGCCCCCAGTTCGCGATCATTTCCTGAATTTTGTCTACGTATTCCAGTGCCGCCTGTTCTCCGAGCGCAATAATCTCTTCTATTCCTGTATACGCGATACTGCTATAGTGTCCAACATCGGGGCGAATTACGAGATCGGCTGAGAGGATTCGATGGCGCAAAATCTCCCGCTCCATCACGTCGATTGTCTGGGCGATGACATCAAAAATGGTCGTTACTTTCATCGGCGTATCAAACAGCGCGACATCAACGGCGATGACCAGATCAGCTCCCATGTCGCGGATGACCGTGATGGGGACACGGTCGATGACCCCGCCGTCCACCAGCAGCCTTCCGTCCACCCGCTCCGGTACAAAAATGCCCGGAATGGAGATGCTGGCACGGACAGCCTGATCGACCGGGCCTTCCTGAAACACGACCCGCTCTCCCGTCTCGATGTCTGTCGCCACGATGGCAAGCTCCCTTTGCAGTTCCTCAATTCTTTTCCCGTGTGTCAGCAACCGAATTAATTGCTTGATTTTCTCGCCCGTCACAAAGCCAAGGCTCGGTACCGTCAGATCGAGCCAATGCTTGCGCTTCAGGTTGAGGGCCAGCTTTTCCATCATATGCGGCTCAATGCCGTTGGCGTAAACTGCCGCAATCAGACTGCCCATACTGCTTCCCGCCAGCATATCGATCTTGATGCCATGGGCTTCAAATACCTTGAGGACGCCGATATGGGCAAATCCCCGCGCGCCCCCCGATCCCAGGGCAAGCCCTATCTTTGGTTTCCTTCTCTTTTCCATGTCCACATCCCCCTTTTCAAGCGTATGTGGCCGATCGCCAAACTTTTCATGCAAACAACGCAGGCGAATAGTTTTGTCCTTCCTCACGTAGACATGTACTATCTAGCTGCAGGACAGGAGGTAGCCATGACACGCCGCTCTCCCATTCTCACATTGTTATACGCTTGTTCAGCGATCGCTCTGGTCATCATTCTGGTCTCCCATCCGCAGACGTCCTTCGAGGCGGCGATCCGGGGCTTGAAAGTATGGTGGGAGATTGTCTTCCCATCCACTTTGCCATTTATCGTATTGTCTGAAATTCTGATGGGCGTAGGTGTCGTCCACTTCGCAGGCGTTTTGTTAGAGCCTTTGATGCGCCCCCTCTTTAACGTTCCGGGGACGGGCGGCTTTGTGCTTACGATGGGATTCGCTTCCGGGTATCCGGTCGCAGCCAAGCTGACAACCAGACTGCGGGAACAAGGAAGCATAACGCAGGCAGAAGGAGAAAGACTGGTCTCGTTCACGACGACAGGCGACCCCCTGTTTGTCATCGGGGCAGTCTCCATAGGCTTTTTCCACAGTGAACAGTTCGGTTTTGTCCTCGCCTTCAGCCATTACGCGTCCGCTTTGCTGTTGGGGGTGATATACCGGTTTTACTCGCCTTTTGCCCCATCCAGCAGACCTTTGGAAAAAAATCGCCTGCCCCTGCCGCTTCGAGCCTTGCAGGCGATGCACCGGGCCCGTATTCGGGACCGTCGGCCATTCGGGCGGCTAATGGGAGAGGCGGTTCAATCAGCCCTCCATACTTTGCTGATGATCGGCGGGTTTATCATCGTCTTTTCCGTCCTGATTCAGTTGTTCGCCACGATTGAGCTGACCCGATTTTTAAGCAGTCTGCTCGCCGTGTTTCTCGGTCCTCTGGGCGTCCCTTCGGCCTTCTCCTCCGGAATTATTGCCGGTTTGTTTGAGGTCACGCTGGGTGCTCAAGGAGTGAGCGTCGTCAGCTCTTCCGTACCTATGATCTGGAAAGCGGTCGTTGCCAGCGCCATTATTTCGTGGGGTGGGCTCAGCGTGCACGCTCAAGTGGCAAGCATCCTCAGCGAAACGGACATCCGCGTTGCTCCGTATCTGATCGCTCGGGTCATTCACGCCGGCCTCTCCGCTTTACTGGCCTTTTTCTGCTGGAAACCGTTAACGGCTGCTTCTACCTGGTTTTCCGAAAGAGACGTCCCGGTGTTTATGCCGACGACCTCCGGCGTGCCTGTCGTGAGCTGGTGGGATTCCTTGCTTCATTCCGGCCTCGCAGCAGGAGCTCTCCTGTGTGTTCTGCTGCTGCTCAGCTTTTTGTTGCGCGGCACGAAAGGCCACAAGCCGCAATAAACCGGAGGCAAGAAATCAACGGAGAAGGTGTCACTTGCCGGCAAATTTTTTCGCCAGCGCATCCTCTACCGGGGGCGGCACCAGCCCTTTAACGCTTGCGCGGTATTTGGCCAATTCCCTGACGATGCTGGAGCTCAGGTAGGCATACTGCGGGTTGGTCAAAAGAAACATCGTCTCTACATCCTCGCCAAGCGTTTTGTTGGCCGCCGCGATTGGCATTTCATAGTCAAAATCCGCATTTGAGCGCAGACCGCGGAGGATAACGCTTGCCTTCTGTTTGCGCATGTAGTCCATCAAAAGTCCACTGAAGGAATCGACTTCGACATTAGGCAGGTGTGCGGTCGACAGCTCCAGCATTTCTACCCGTTCCTCTACGGTAAACAACGACTGCTTTTGCGAGTTATTCAGTACAGCAACGATTACTTTGTCGAATATCCGGGCACCTCGCGCTATGATGTCGAGGTGTCCGTTCGTTACTGGATCGAAGCTTCCCGAACATACGGCAATCCTCATAGATTTCCTGCCCCTTTGCGTAGTTGTAGAATCATTCCGGCTGCTGGTCACTTTCCGATGCAGCTTTTGGTTCAAGTTCGTCCGTTTGCTCTTGCTCCTGCTTTTGATCCGTCGGGCCGCCCGGTTCGAAGCGGTAGATGGTAATCGTCGTTTCACCATATGTAGACGTGCGGTCAAGACAGCATTCGCCAATCACGTCGGGCAAGCGGATGGCGCTGTCGTGTTCGGCGACGATCCAGGCTCCTTCCGCGAGCAGTCCTCCCTCCTGCATCTGCATGATCTCCTCGGCGATATGCTGATGGGCATAAGGTGGATCGAGAAAAACAACATCGAAGGCGATCTTCCTTTTAAAGAGCTGCTTTAATGCTCTGCCCGCATCGTTACGGTACAGCTCGGCCCTCTCCTCCAGCCGGCAGGCGGCTACGTTCTGTTTGACGACGGAAAAGGCCTTGGGATCCCTTTCCACAAATACGCATCGCTCGATTCCCCGGCTTAACGCCTCAATCCCCAAACCGCCTGTACCTGCGTACAAATCAAGAGCAATTCCGCCCGAGAAATAAGGACCAATCATATTGAAGATGGACTCTTTTATCTTGTCAGTAGTCGGACGGGTCCCTTTTCCGGGCACCGCCACCAGCTTTCGTCCCCTGTGTTCACCTGAAATTACGCGCATAAGCCATTCACCTTTGCAGTCTGGTTTTATTCCTCTTGGTTGAGAATGATTTCATACTATCACAACGGCCTAGGCCGGTAAAATTATTCAGATGGAAAATTTTTTCGCAGATGCTGAATAAAACGCACCTCCACTGGAAAAGAATATGGATAGCGACGCAACGGTGTCGCTGACAACCGCGGAGAAGACTTACGTTTCCCCATAAGCTCTTCCTCCGGTTTCTCCTCTCCCATAATTGAAAAGCAGTTCCTACTCGCGCACGGCGTGTCTGATAGGAGCATTCCGTGCCACCGCTCCCGAACAGGGAGAGATGGACTGCTGCCTCACTGCATTTGCGGTGAGGTTTTTTTTTCTGTCTGCAGGGCACACTAACGCCAGTTTCGTGTACTGGAGGGATGAAACATGGCTGAAAAACTTCCATCGAAGCAAAAGCAGGAGGCTGCAGCGGCTCAGTCACGCGCTGACCGGACAGGAACAGGCAAGGAAGAAGCTCGCCTCATGCAGTCCGCAGCAGATCAATCGGACATCGTCAAGCACGGACAATAAGCAAACAGGCCAGCCTGAAAGCGAAGGCTGGCTTTTTCTATGGAAAAAAGCGCTGCTCCCACAACGGCGCAAATCGCCTTCTTTTCCCTACCCGATCCGATCAAAACATGCGGATACTAACGTAACAAGAGCAAAAAAGGGGGATTTTCGTGCATACCGTCTGGAAGGGGTCGATCAGCTTCGGACTGGTCAACATACCTGTGCGAATGTTTACTGCAACTGAAGAAAGGGATGTCCGTTTTCGCCAGCTTCACAAGGAATGCCATACACCGATCCGGTATACGAAAATGTGTCCGCATTGCGAAAAAGAAGTGGGTGCCGAAGACATCGTTCGCGGTTTTGAGTATGAAAAAGGAAATTACGTCATTATTCAAGACGAGGATCTGGAAGCCATTACTCCCGAAACGCGCAGAGCCATCGAAATTGTAGATTTTGTCGACTTGACCGAGATTGATCCGGTTTATTTTGACAAAAGCTACTTCCTTTCGCCACAAGAAACCGGGGACAAGGCTTACTCCCTGTTGCGGGCAGCGATGAAGGAAACGGGAAAAATCGCGATAGCCCGGGTGACCATGAGAAACAAGGAAAGTCTCGCTGTCATTCGCCTCTATGAGCACTGCATCATGATGGAAACGATCTTTTATCCTGATGAGGTGCGCCCGGTAGCTCAGGTGCCTGCGCTTCCAGAAGCTGATGTGGCGCTGGCGGAAAATGAACTGAGGATGGCTGCCGAGCTGATCAATAATATGACGACAGCTTTTGAGCCGGGCAAGTACAAAGATGAGTATCGAAGCAGCCTGCAGGCGCTGATCGAAAAGAAAAAGGAAGGAAAAGAAATTGCCGTGGCTCCCGCTGCGCCGCGCGCCAACGTCGTCGATCTGATGCAGGCGCTCCGAGAAAGCTTGGCGGCGACTGGAGATCAGGCCACTCCGGCAAAATTGGAGCCGCATCCAACGCCAGCCCCTCCAGCAGGAGTCAAGAAGCAGCCTGGAATCAAGCCCGAACGCAAAAGCCCCGAAAAGCCGACCGCCGCGACAACGACAACAAAAAAACTGCGCAGAAAAAAAGCAGAAACGTCCTGACCCGTCTCTGCCCTTGTTTATCTGGCCAGCCGTTCATCCGGCTCAATATGAATGTGCACGGTCCCGATCTTGTGTTTTTCCTTCATGTGTTTCTCAATCTCTTCTGTAATGACATGGCTCTCCAACACATTCAGGTCCGGATCGACATGAATAACGGCGTCGACGATTACACTGCTTCCCAGGTATCGGGCTTTGATGTCTTTGATCTCGGCGACACCGGGTATTTGTGAAATCGTGTTACGCAGGACCTCCAATTCACCGTAGTCAAATCCATCGGTGAGACGGTGGGCGGCTTCTCTGAAAATCTCCCACGCAGTTTTCAGGATGATCACGCCGACTACAAGCGCTGCCAGCGGGTCCAGCCAATGGAGTTGGAACTGGGCCCCGGCAATCCCCACAAAAGTACCGATGCTCACCCATGCGTCGGAGCGGTTGTCCTGCGCAGCAGCAGCTACAGCTTGACTGTCAATCAATTTGGCCAAACGGATGTTGTAACGGTAAACAGCCAGCATCACCACAGCAGAGCCCAGCGCCACCCATGCAGCCACCATATCGGGCGCCTGCACCTCCGGATTGAACAGGGATGGCACGGCCCTCGTCAACACTTCAATTCCGACCGCAAACATAATGAAGGAAGCGACCATCGAAGAGATCGTCTCTGCCCGGAAATGCCCGTAGGGATGATCTTTATCCGGCGGCTTGCGGGCGATTCGAAGTCCAATCAAAACAGCAATGGATGCTATCACATCCGTCGTGTTGTTCAATCCGTCAGCCAGAAGCGCCTCCGAGTCGGCAAACAAGGCAACGACAACTTTTATGATCGAACAGAAAATGTACGCGGCGATACTGATCCACACCCCGCGTTCTCCCTGCTTTAAATTTGCGTAAACATCCATCCGAACCACTCCAATACAATCCATTTCAAGCGATCTTCATCGTATCAGACCCGGTTCGTGTGGGTCTACAGAAACAGTTTTAGTCTGACCCATGATCGTAGAGGGGGGGAAACTATGTTGGCCTTGGTCAATTTTTCAACTCTCCAAAACACAGTGATCAGCAGGTACATCAACAACCGCTTGAATACTGGGCTGTCGCAGTGTGTATCCCTCTGTCCACTCGGCAAATTGGACCTTCACCGTGATCTTTGGCGTCAACCAGACAGCTCCTTTGACTCTCGATGGTTTGTTGGCAAAGGGTGAATTCTGTTGCGTCAAAGGCGCTATCCTTTCTGTAAGGGCCCTCCAGTCGCTTTGAGTGAATCTGCCTGTTCCCGCATGGCCAATGTAAAATAAATGCCCCTCTTGATCATACAACCCCAAAAGAAGGGCATTTACGATGTTATCGCGGAGTGTCACTCCCCCAACAACTGCGATGGTGTCCCGGTAATATTTTTTCTTTTGCCACTGCTTCTCTTTGCCGCCAATGACATATTTGCTGTTCAGATCTTTCATGACTATGCCTTCCATCCCATGCTGCTGGATAACATCATACAAAGCCTGGCCATTGTCATTGCCAGGAACCAATTGGACGTGCTCATTCGGCATGATGATTTCCGACAGCAGGCTCATGCGTTCACGCAACGAACGATTGATAATCCACTCGCCATCCAGGAAAATCACATCAAAGATCATGTAGGTAATCGGAACCGCTTTTTGTGCCTGACTGACTTTTTCCGGTCGCCGAATGCCATCCCGCCGCATCACTTCATGAAATGACGGTTTTCCGTCAGACCCTAATGCGATGACTTCTCCATCCAGGATTACGGAGCGAGCTTTGCAGTATGTTTGTATGTCAGCAAGCTCCGGAAATTGGATTGTCCGCTCATTTTTTCTCCGGTTGAACAAACGCGTTTCCTGTCCGTCAAAGTAGGTAACAATTCGGACCCCATCCCATTTAACCTGGGCTATCCAGTTCGGCCCTTCGGGGATTGTTTCGCAGCTGATCGGTTCCATCGGAATGATTGGATGCATCCTTTCACCTCATGAAAAGGATTAATTCGTACCTCTTACCATCAACATCTCCACATTCGGCCATTCAAATGCATGATGCGGGCAGAACACAAAAAAGCGGTTCTTTTCTTAGAAACGGAGACAGCTTTGAATCACTCGTTTTTGGCTGCTGCGAAAAAAAGCAGTGCTAGCCCAAGACAGAAAGGATAGCCTCAGACTTTGCACTGCCTTTATTTATTTCTGTTCATCAAGTTCTACAAAGTAGTGGTCCTTCCGATATGACACTGCCTCCATCGTAGCTATCAGATTTTCCTCGTGACATTTATCGATCCGATAGAATCCTGTACGAACGTTTCGTTTAACCTCCGTCGCACGGGCAACGATTCTGTCTCCGGCTTTGCTGATTCCATAAACTGAATAGTGGTGGAGATGCCTCAAGGATGTATTTCCGTACGCGTTACAGGCAACCGAAAATGCGTGGTCAACCAACGCATAGATAACTGCACCATGTACGGTTCCCTATGCATTTACCATATGATTTTGAACATCCGGCACCGCTTCCGCAAAACCGGCCTCAAACTTTGTTACCTGAATACCTGATGATCGGGCATACGGGCCGCTCTGTACCTTTGATCATTGCGGAACTCATTTTAACGGGAAAAGCAAAGCGTCGAGGAAAAAAGGCAGCTTGTCCAGTCGGCCAATTCCATTTTTTCTGGTATGTTCCGCAAGCTGCAGGAAATAGCCGGGGATGAATCCACTCCGCTTTATAGCGACATGCTCTCAGATTTGGCCGCTTTATGTTTGCTATGGTACCAAATGCCAACTGGTATCAGCAGCAGTGAAAGAACGCCGCCGCCAAGCGAAAGGGCCGCGTAGCTGGAATACGCTACGACCATGCCGGATAATGCTCCGCCCGAAGCCCCCGCCAAAGCAACCAGGACATCAATGGTACCTTGCGTTTTTGCCCGAGTAGACGGGTTGGTTGCATCTACGATAAGCGCTGTGCCGCTGATCAATCCGAAGTTCCAGCCAAGCCCGAGCAGAGCGAGAGCAATCGTGAGCAGCAGCATGGAATCTGCAGGTGCGACAGCCGACAGGACCCCGGCTGCAAGCAGAATCGCCCCAGACGCAAATGACATCGCCACTCGTCCCACCTTGTCAACGAGAATACCGGTCACAAGAGACGGCAGGTACATGGCGCCAATATGAACGCCGATGACCAACCCTACCTCACTGAGCCCATGCCCGTGGTGTTTCATGTGAACAGGTGTCATCGTCATGATCGCGACCATAACGATTTGGGTTAAAATCATGACAGTCGCCCCGACAATAATGCCCCGGGTGTTTGCGGATACGAGCGAGCTTTCTTTCGCAGCCGGGCTTTGATCCTTTTTGTGTGCATCAGCGATTGCCTTGGCTACAACGAATGGGTCCGGACGGAGGAAGGTCAGAAATACAAGCCCTGCCAGAATAAACGCGGCGGCACCTAGAATGAAAGGACCTGCCAGAGCCGGAACTCCGATCGAGGCGGCGAATCGCCCCATTACCTCCACCAGATTTGGACCAGCAACCGCACCGAAAGTAGTGGACACCATTGCAATACTGACTGCTGTTGCCCGCTGTTGCGGCTTAGCCAAGTCCGTCCCTGCATAGCGTGCTTGCAGGTTTGAAGCCGTGCCTGCACCATAGAGCAGCAGTGAAGCGAAAAGAAGCCATATATTGTGACCAACAGCCGCAAGCACTACCCCAACCGCACCTACGCCACCAGTCAAGAATCCTGCTGCGAGTCCAAAACGACGTCCGAAACGCTGAGAGAGCCGCCCGACCAGCATCGCGGCTACTGCAGAACCAAGGGTGAGCAGCGCGGCAGGAATCCCCGCAAAGCTGTCCGTTCCGAGCATATCCTGGGCGAGCAGCGCTCCGACCGTTACCCCGGCTGCAAGGCCGGCTCCTCCGAAAATTTGTGAAATGACAACGATAAGCAACGTTCGCTTGTACAGCTTCCCCTGCATTTCCGGGGATTGAATGTAATGGTGGAAGCTCGATTTTTGATTTTGGTTTGCGCTTGCGTCACAGGGTTCTTTTGACACGAACGGGAACCACCTTTCCAGTCTAAATTTTGGGCAGCCTTGCATATTGATCGGTTTCATGTTCCCGTTTCGCATGAATCAGGCAATCAAACCGTTGCGAGATCATCAGGCAAGAAGAGGCTGGCTGCATACTTACGAGCAAACAAGTATTGGCGAAGATTGTAAATCCACTTCATGGAAAAGTCAAATCATTTTGAGCAATCCCAGGATTGCAAAGGTCGTACAAGTGTAAAGCCGGTTCCACCCTTGCCCTGGTGAAAACCGGCTCTTTCCGACAGCTCAAGCTCTGTTTCTCTAAGCCCTTCTCGCGATTGATTTTGCTCGCTCCATGATATGATTCAGGGACTGCAGTTCCAAATAAGAGAAGATAAACGCCGCCAAAAATCCAAAAAAGTAAACGGCACCGAAAACTCTTCCCCATCCCCCATAAAAGGGCTCTATAAATGAACCGATCAAAAGAGAAATCGTGCATATGGCAAAACATATCCACCACAATCGTGTGTATCTGCGATATTTCTTTAGGAGAGGGTGGCTGCCTTGATCCGAGCCTGCTCTCTTTCCTGCCTTTTGCCGTGCGGACAAGAACAGCAATAGCAACATTGGCCATTGGATCAACGGAACAAGTACAGGCAATACAAAGCCGATGAAGTTATTCACGTCGTTTATGTGCTGAAAGGTAGTAATGCTGAGGATCAGGACAAACCAGCCAAACGGCCCGTTGCAATACGTATAGTCCTCCCTTCTGGTCAACGTCCCGATCCCGATCAGTAGGGTCAAGTAGGTGATGACCACTTTAATCGCGAAAGCGGGAAACCAGATGCTGAACAGCATCACCTCGACCCGGTCGAGGAAGTCAGTCAAGTGGATCTGCTCAACGAGAACATATACGGGATAATTCAAGCGGCTTGTGATCAGGTATCCCATGACACCCAGTTGAATAATCAGGATCAGCATTATTCCGAAGCCGGCCATCGTCGCCCCGTGCTTAACCGCCGAAAAAAACAACCGGGATTGGGAAATGGCATGCAAAAAAGCGCCAAAAACAAAGATATCCCCGTACAACCCCCCTGACATCCAATTGCTCAGCAGCAACGCGACAAACTTGCTGTCCATAATCGGCTCGAGTCGTCGAAGATCATATTCGTTGGACAAGATAAAATACATCGAGAAAGAGAGTATAAAAAACATCGGGAAATACATCTCATTTACCCGAGCCGCCACTTCCATGCTGGACCGCCCGAAATACTGGAGAACCACGACAAAGACGAGAAGAATAATCTCCAGCGGGGTCTCGCTCAGCAAACTGAGATGCAGAAAATGACCGACTCCTTTTATATCGCGCAAAAGGATGAGCAAGAAAAAAAGCAGCAGTATTCCATTAAACAGGCTGCCGGCAACACGCCCTCTGGTCTCTATCAAGATTTCAAATATGTTCTTCCCCGGATAAGCCCGAATGAGCCTTTCAAACACATAGGCGACAAGAACCGTATACATGACAGGCAGCAATTGGGACAGCCAGGCATCGTTTTTGGCCACGACCGCCAGTTGCTGCGGAAGGCTGACAACGGCCCCTGTCATAATCACACCGCTCGTCAGCCAGGCGATCTGGCGATGGTTGATCACTTGTTTGACTTGCAAATTTTCCTGCCCCCTTAGTAAAGGCTCATCATCCATGCTTTAACCCTTGACTCGAAAGCACTGATCGTGTTTTGAAAGGGCTTGAAGATATCAACCTGGTAAAACGCAGCGACGAACAGGCACAGCGTTGCGATATAGAGCAGATAGATGACCACTCTCATTTTTGAAGAACGGTGATGCTGTAACATGATGTCACGGATTGCCATCAAAGAGAAGGAAAGGAGAAAAATCCCTGCAAAAATCAGGTTCATTTTATCTCATCTCCTCCTTGGTTAGGTTCTCTGTGGTTTGTCCGATGTTTGGAACAGTCGCTCTGGTACGAATCTCAAATGTCACTGCTTTCAAATGCTTGTCCCAGTTTTCGCGAAACGATGTTTTCCATAGCTGAGGATATTTTCTTGCGAGCACCAGTCCCAACCCCGCTATGTCGCTCTGGTTTTTCACCATTTCCTGAAGGGTTGTTCGTATGCCTTCGCTTATGTTGGCAGCCAGCTTGTTTTCCAGCATGCGCAAATTCTTCGAGTTTCCCCAATCGGTACCGCTGTGATCTTCAATGATTGCCGCTCTCGCGTGGACGTTTATTTGAAAATGAACCTTTCCATTACGGACGATCGGTGTAATTTCCATCCTACCTTGATTTACTTGAACACTGATCTCCCTGTTTTTTCGGATATCAAAATCCGTAGCGTACGAATAGAAAGTCGGTTGGAACCATCGAATCCCTTTGGCATGCTCCAAAGTTAAAAAATGAGCGAACCGATCATCGCGAAACATGGAAAAACCGATCAGCTCGATTTCCTTTGATTTCCCTTTTGGTCTGGAATCAACGCTTGCCAATACTGGCAGATACGCATCGACACCAGGTGTATTCAACATCTGCGCAATGTCTTTTACCGTAACGGTAACACCCACCATTTTGATCAATTCTCTCATCGCTTCCGCAGAAAATCTCTCGAACTGAGGCTGGGCTTTGAGAAGATCGAAGCCTTTCCCTTTCGCCACGACCATGTATGCTGTCAGGCGGTTTTCCGGGAAACGGGCGATGACATCAAGTATTTCTCTCAGCCCTGATTTGGCTGTCTCCTCGCCAATGACAATCACCCGATGATGGGCGTAAAAAAGCTTTCGACTCATCCTTGACTGCAAAACGTTGTTCGCTTCCCGGAGTGTTTTTCCGGTAGCCGAATCCACATAATAGCTCTTGTCTCCACTGGTCCCTCCACCACCGCCGGAAGGACCTCCGAGACTGCTGACCAGGGGGAGTTGTACAGACATCCGGTACAAGCCGTCCTCTTCCTTATCCACCGCGAAAGCAAGGATGAGCGCCAGATCGTTCACTTCTACCCGATCCCAGCATCCCGTAAGCAGCAGTGAATGAATCAGGATGACGATGATACTAGCAATTTTGAAGCGGGAACTCCTTTTCACAGTACCACTCCCCCGGTTATTTCTGTTTATTTTAGCCTCCTCAATCGCTCGTTTGTCTGGACTTATTGATCGAGGCTGTGTTCAAGCGTTTTTCGTCCTCTACCCCCGTAAAGCTTGGGCGTTTCTCCATTATTGTCCAAGGAGCACGAATCAGCACATCCTTGAAGTCGCCTATCGACATCGGCGCCAGCGGGGAAAGGTACGGCACCCCAAACGAGCGAAGGTTTGCCATGTGTCCCATAATCAGAAGAATGCCGACCAGAATGCCGTATATTCCCAAAAAGGAGGCGGCAAACATCAATGGGAAACGAAGCATCCGCAAAGCGATCGATGCATTGTAATGCGGCACGGTGAAGGAAGCGATTCCCGTGATCGAAACGACAATTACCATCGGTGCCGAAACGATTCCCGCCTGGACGGCAGCCTGTCCTACGACAAGCGCCCCCAGAATGCTGACTGCCTGCCCTACTGTTTTCGGCAATCGAATCCCCGCTTCGCGCAGGGCCTCGAACGAAATCTCCATGATCAGCGCCTCGACAATCGCCGGAAACGGAATGGATTCCCGCGCTGCCGCGATGCTCAGCAATAAAGTGGTTGGGAGCATCTCCTGATGGAAGGTCGAAATCGCTACATAGCCTGCCGGTGTAACAAGAGAAATAGCCAAAAACAAATAGCGCAGCCAGCGGACGAGTGTGGCCATCTGAAAGCGTTCATAGTAATCCTCGTTGGCTTGCATCATCATCCAGAACGTAGTCGGAACGATCAGGACCATTGGTGTCCCGTCGACAAAAATAGCAATCCGCCCTTCCAGCAAAGCGGCTGCAACCGTATCAGGCCTTTCCGAATATTGGACCTGCGGAAATGGCGACAAAGCATTATCCTGGATCATCTCTTCGATATAACCCGATTCCAGAACCGCGTCGATCTCGATGTGCTCGATTCTCGAAATAACCTCGTCCCGTAAAGCAGGGTCTACTATTCCTTCCAGATAGGAAACGACGAGGTTCGTATTGCTCTCCTTGCCAACGACGATTGATTTCATTTTCAATCGGGGCGTTTTCAGCTTCCGCCGGAGAAGGGACGTATTCGTCCGGATATTTTCAATGAATCCCTCCCGCGGCCCCCGTACGACAACTTCCCCTTCCGGTTCGTTTACGGAACGTTTTTCGGCTCCGCGAATCCCGAGCGTGAGAGCAATGTCGTTGCCGTCTACGAGAATTCCCGTATCTCCCCCAAGCACAGCCGACAGAAAATCCTTGTAGCTCGTGACCTCGGAAATTTGCGAGACGGGGAGAACTTCATGCTCGATGCTCCTGATGCTCTCCCGGCCACCCTTCAGGATCATCAGCGCCCTCAGTGCTTCATTAACGGATTGCGTATCAATCAAGCCATCTACAAAGACCGCACAAGCTTGAACACTGTCTTTCAGTTGAAACTCACGCAGAACAAAATCCGAGCAATCCTGAAACAGATGTTCAAGAATCTCAATGTTCTCTTCCAAAGAAGAACGAACGGGAAAAGACTCCAGCTCGCTCAGACTTTTTTCGTTTAACTGGGCAATATTTTGTTCCTTCTTTGACTGACGAGTATGCTTCATACGATTCACCAACTGTTGGTAAGCTACCCGTATTATGTTACTCGGGTTTCCAAAATATGCAGGTGCCTCGCTTGCATATGTTTGGCCAATGCGGGAAAAGTAGGGGCAGCACTAGTCCCAGAGGGAGGGATTTGTCTTGCCTACTGAAGCTGCTGACATTACCGTTGCCGTTGCGGGCAAGGAATTGACGATTACGAATCCAACCAAACCGCTTTGGCCGGAAGCAAACGTCACCAAATGGGATTACATCGGTTATTTAATGGAGGTCGCCTCTCCGTTTCTGGCTTATACGAAAGACCGCCTTTTAACTGTTATCCGTTATCCCCACGGCATCCACGACAAGCATTTTTATCAAAAGAACATTCCTGAGTACGCTCCGGACTGGATCGCTTCCAGCGTATGGGAAAATACCGCTTATCCCCTCTTAAATGATGCGGCGACTCTTGTTTGGTTGGCGAATCAGGCGGCACTGGAATGGCACGTCTCGTTTCACCTGGCGGGAGACGAGATACCGACTGAGCTCGTTTTCGACCTTGACCCGTCTACACCGGAATTCGCTCCCGTCGCCGAAACGGCCATGCTTTTGAAGGAGCTGTTGGACGATTTGCAGCTCCCCTCTGTCGTCAAGACTTCTGGCGCATCGGGCTTGCAAATTTACATTCCGATCGAACGTCGTTATACATTTGAACAAACGAGACAGGTCGGGCATTTCTTGGCGACCTACCTGGCGGAAAAGCGGCCTGATCTGATCACATTGGAGCGCCTGGTCAAGAACAGGGGCACGAAGCTCTACATCGATTACTTGCAGCCCTGGCGGGGAAAGACCTTGACCGCCCCCTATTCGACGCGGGCCCGCAAGGAAGCGACCGTTTCCACACCGCTTCGCTGGGAAGAGGTTCCCCATATCCACCCGACTGATTTCACCGTCCATACGGTTCCCGAACGGTTGCAAAAGTTCGGCGATTTGTTCGCTGCCGTCCATGACCAGAAGCGTGCTTCCCTTGATTCGATCCTGGCCTTTCTGAAACAAAAGCCATAAGTGCGGCGGTCCACAGGCTGCCTGCTGTTGCCATCTGCACAATTGGAACTGCGCATGCGATTTGTGCTATACTGTGCAGAGATGTTTGGAGGCAAGGAGGAATACAACATGATTGATCCGATAGCATTATCACTTGGCCCCATCAATATTCACTGGTACGGAATCATTATGGGGTTTGCGTTTTTTCTGGGCACGTATCTCGCCCGCTACAATGCCAAGCGTTCGGGCATAGATCCTGATCACGTCCTGAACATGGTCGTACTCATCATTCCCGCTGCCATCATTTGCGCTCGTGCTTACTACGTCATTTTTGAGTGGGACCAGTACAAAGACAATCTCCTCTCCGTTTTCTACGTTTGGGAAGGAGGGCTGGCGATTCACGGCGGCTTGATCGGCGGCGTTCTCGCCGGTGCCTGGTATGTCCGCAAGCACAACCTGCCGTTTTTGCTGCTGGGGGATGCGATGATTCCCAGTGTCATTCTGGGGCAAGCGATCGGCCGCTGGGGCAACTTTATTAACCAGGAAGCGCACGGCGGACCGGCAACTGCGGAGTACATGGCTCATTTTCCTGCGTTTATCCGCGACCAGATGTACATCGGGGGGCAGTATTACCACCCAACGTTCTTCTACGAGTCGATGTGGAACCTGCTCGTCTTCGCCATCCTGATGGCAATGCTGTACCGCTTCAAACGCTTTGACGGACAAGTATTGTTCAGCTATCTGGTCCTGTATTCAATCGGCCGCTTTTTTATCGAGGGCATGCGTACAGACTCTCTCCTGATCGGCGGAACATTGCGCGTTGCCCAATTGGTCAGCCTTTCTCTAATCGCGGTGGGCATTATCTTGCTGATCGTGTTTGCGAGAAAAAGCAGACAGTCCATCCAGTCCCACAATACTTCAGAATAAGAAACAGAATGACAGAGCCACCCTCCAACGAGCGGTGGCTTTTCTTTCGGGGCACCTGCGTCTGAATTGTCGAAAAGATGGGCATACTGAGGAAAAAACAAGGCGGGTGTTTTGATATGAATGAGGGTATGTTGGAGGACTACCTCGACAGGGATGTCCGGGTTCACTTCGCACCGGCGATGATTTCCGCTGGTACATCCTCCTTTGAAGAGGGGCGGCTCTACGATTACAGCGAAGACGGCATTCTTCTGGAGATGACGGACGGGTCTCTCGCGTATATTCCCATCTCATCCATACGCATGGTCACCATCAAACCGAAACAAGGCTTTTGGGCGCGTCTGACGCGTCCGTCATAACTTTGCTGGCAGCAAAAAGCGTCCTTCCCCGTACGGCAGGAAAGGACGCTGGCATTTTATTTATGAACGCTATAAACGAATTCCTTTTACAGGAACACATCGTACACCACGTAACAGGCAGCAGCCAGTAAACCTGTAGCCGGCAACGTGATTACCCATGTGACCAAAATCCTTCCGGCAAGCCCCCATTTAACAGCTGAAAACTTTTGGGAGGCACCTACGCCAAGAATCGAGGAAGTAATTACGTGCGTTGTACTGACCGGCAGCTTGAACGCCGTAAAAATGGTGATGATCATCGCCGACGAAAGGTCTGCAGAGAAGCCGCTGATCGGCTTGATTTTCATGATCTTGCCGCCCATCGTCTTGATAATCCGCCAGCCGCCGACAGATGTCCCTAGTGCCATCGCCACCGCAGCGGAGATTTTGACCCAGAGAGGAATGGAGAAGTCACCGTTTTCCGGCGTCATAAATCCACCGGAAATCAATGCGAAGGTAATAATCCCCATCGTTTTTTGCGCATCGTTGGCTCCATGGCTAAAGGATTGCCAGGAGGCAGCTACGACCTGCAGCATCCGAAAACCTTTGTTCGTCGGATGATACGCCATATTGGCTACGATCGCCGAAATGATCTTGATTACGGTAAAACCAACGACAAATGCGATCAATGGAGAAAAAATCAAGGCTTGTACAATGCTGATAAAGCCTGCCATGTTAATGGAACCGACGCCAGCAGCACCTACGACTGCCCCAGCGATCCCGCCAATCAGCGCATGCGAGGAGGAGCTGGGAATTCCGAACCACCAGGTGATCAGGTTCCACAGGATGGCTGACGTCAATGCAGCAAGCACGACGACCAATCCGTTTTCCAACTGGAACGGGTCGGCAATCGATCCTCCGATCGTTTTCGCTACCCCTGTGTACGTGAGCGCCCCGATCAGATTTAAGAACGACGCGATAATGATAGCCGTGCGCGGGCTTAACGCTCGGGTAGACACTGAAGTCGCGATGGCGTTAGCGGTATCGTGAAATCCATTGATAAAGTCGAAGCTAAGCGCCATGATCACAACGAGGATCAGGATAATCATATCCGGGGAAAGACTAGGCATTCTTCAGCACGATCCCTTCTACCAGGTTGGATACGTCCTCGGCAAAGTCGGCACAGTCTTCCAGTTTGTCGTAAATTTCCTTGAGCTTGATCGCTTCGATCGGATCAGCGTTAGGAGCGTTGAGCAAATCAGAAACCATTTTACGGTAGTTGGAGTCGGATTCATGTTCCAATTCCTTGATTTCGGCAGCGTATTTGGATACGACCTGATGATCCAGTTTGCGCAGCGTACGGATCAATTCGATCAGCTTCGCCGAGCATTTCACCAAAATGTTGGCCTGTGCAAGCACGCGCGGATCTGGCTGGCGCACCTGGTACAAGTACATCCGGTCTGCTACGCCGTCGATGTAGTCGATCATTGAGTCCATCGTATGGGCCAACTGGTGAATATCTTCCCTCTCCAGCGGAGTGATAAAGGTAGAGTTCAATTCATTCATAATCCGGCGAACGATCTCGTCCCCTTCTTTTTCCACCGACTTGATTTCTTTTACTTTGGATTCCAAGTCCTGGTAGTTCCCGATCATTTCATAAAACAGATGGGTTCCCTTGTGGACATTGGCAATTTGCTGCTCGAACAAGTCAAAGAAGATGTGCTTTTTGCTTTTTAACATAAGATCAGTCGTCACTCCTTTGAATAACTAACGCCTCACCGATTATATCGAACAACTTTGTGAAGGTAAATTTAAAAACAAGGACAAATGTGTATTTTTTTCTTTAAGAAATTGTTAAGTTTTTGTAAAGACAGATGACAAATGAAAAATGATGCGTTAAAACGGCCCCGATCCTTATTTTCTGAAAGGATAAAAAAATACCCGTCCGCCTAGGGTACGAGTGTTAGTGTTGCCAGTTGTTCACTTTTTATTTCCCGGCTGCCAGCATGCCGTTTTTTTCTTTGACTTCCCCCTTTGCTGCCTGGACTCGGCAGCAGGAATCAGCGGCGGTGCGTGATCCGGTAAAGCTTGCGCTGGCTGGCGTAGCCTTCGACCAATTCAATATCGTTGTCATATGCGTGAAACCTCTTCTTTAACAAGGCACGGAGTTCATCGTGTGTCTGGCTGTCCCTTGGAGATCCTGTCACCTCGACGACAAGCATTCCCTTGAGTGTCTCCCCCGTTATGGCCGTTCTCTTTTTGCCCGGTTTGACCCAGAGAGTCAGCTCTGTGACCTCCCGCTTCCATTCCGCCGCCTTCTCCAGCTCCTGGCTGATGATCTGAAAAGACTTCCCGGGTAACTGCTTTCTCCTCGCCGCCTCCATCTCCCTGCTGGCCGCTCGTGCTGCACGCTTGGCAGAAACGACGCGGCTCGGCTGAATTTCGAGCGCCTCGACTCCGCATATCCGGTCGAGAAGCCTTGGCAGGCGGTGCAAGAACTGCAGGATTGTAGCGTAAGGAGGGTCTTCGCCGCAACGCTCCGTGACGACTTTGTAAAGCCCGTTTTCCACCATTTCGGCGATCATCAGCCAGCCCGGTCCGTCTGCCTTTCGTACGGTCAATTTCATCCTTCTCACCCCAACTAATTGTATATACAACCATTAGGGTAACAAAAGGATATTGCATATGCAACCATCATTTCTCCAGGTGGTCCCTCAGCCTTACCACCATGCTTAGAAACATGTCTTGTTCAGCTTTCGAAAATGGCGCAAATACGCTTTGCGTGAAATGGTCCCGTACTGCCTCCAATGTTTCTTCTATGACCTTCACTTTATCAGGCTCCATTTTTACGATGTAGCTTCGGGCGTCCTGGGAATGGGGCTCCGTTTTCAGCCAGCCTTTTTTCAGCAAACCGGGCAAAATGCGCGATATCGTCGTCTTGTCACGCAAAGTCCGCTTTCCCAATTCCGAGGGAGTGAGCCCGTCCGTCTGTGCGGTCGCAACCAACAGTTGCCACTGCTCGGGAGTTATGCCAAACGGCCCAAGCGCTTTGGCTGTCTCTTCCCTGATCAGTTGGCCTACGCGATGAAGGTTGTGGCCGAGGCTGTCTCGAAAGCGATCTGTCATGTACCCTGTCTCCTTTTATTCTACCCTTGGGGGATCTGGTCTTCCTGCGATAATGCAGTTACTTCCTATAGAAACACAGGAGTAAGCATCCGTCAAAGCTCTTTTATAGCTTTTAAATCTCTGAAAGTTGCCAACAGAAACAATTTCCTTTCTTTTCAATAGACGCTCCCTTATACTTATGTCTTACTAAATAACCTTTTATCGGAAGAGAGGAATTTGTCGCATGGCTTGGCTGCAGAACATCATCTCACGCTATGATACCACGATTTGGATACGCGTGATCGGAACCATCCTGACAACGTTTGCCGGTTTTATGCTTCGCCCTTTTCTCGCTTTCTATTTGTACGATCGGATGGATGGGAATCTTCTGGTAGCAGCAATGGTTACAAGCCTTCAGCCTCTCACCAGCATCGTGGCCAGCGTATACGCCGGTGGACTTGCCGACCGCTATGGACGCAAGCCTTTGATGGTGGCCGCTCTGGTCATCGAGTCGATTTCGATGGCGGGCTATATTTGGGCCGAATCCCTGATCGCCTTTGCTTCTCTAACCATCCTGAATGGAATTGGAGCCGCTTTGTTCTGGCCTGCTGCCAGCGCCCAGGTGACAGACGTCGTCCCGGAAGAAAAGCGCAGCGAGGTGTTCGCCCTGCTCCATACCGCTTTAAACCTCGGAGCAGCCGCAGGCCCTCTTATCGGGGTCACGCTTTACAAGATCAACCCGGCTATCGCCTTCGGAATTTGCTCGGCGACGCTCATGATCTATTGTCTGTTGATCATGTGGAAAATCCCGGAGACACTCCCCAAGGAAAGAAGGGAATCCGGCAAACAGAAAGGGGGGCAGCCAGAGGACGTGTCAAAAGCGCCGAAGCTCCGCTTGCGGGAGCATACCACCCTGCTGTGGATGACATTGGCCGCAATCCCCGTCTCACTGTTGTACTCGCAGGTGGAAATTATCCTGCCGCAGCACTTGCGCACTCGCTTTGACGACTTCCTGACGGTATTTGCCACCTTGATGACAATCAATGGAGTACTGGTCGTCTGCTGTCAAATCGCCATTGCCAGGTTTGCCGATCGGTTCCCGCCCGAGCGAATTATTCTCGCCGCTTACCTGCTGCTCGGATGCGTCGGATTCGGTTACGGTTGGGCCCCAGTATTCTGGCTGCTCGTAGTGGCCGAAGCCATTTTTACGATTGGCGAGATGCTCTATGGCCCGCAGATCCAAAAGGCGATCTCCGTACTGGCACCAGCGGAGCTCCGAGGGAGATACTTTTCCATTTTCGGCGCGAACTGGGGAATCACCGGTACGATAGGTCCGTCCACCGGAGCCGTCGCGTTTCGCAATATCGGCGGCGCGTACTGGTTTTCCATCGTCGGTCTGCTCTTGCTGATCGCCGGAGTGTTTCAATACGGTTTGGTGAAAAAGGCTGTCAGAAAGTCGTCTTCCGCACCGGCAGAAACTTCTGTGAATATGTCCGCATCATGATCCGCAATTATTGTTGCTGGAACAAATAGGAACATACCTGCTGGCGGAATCTTGGCTGCGGATTGCAAAACAAGCTAATGTCTGGTCGTTGCCAGGCTTTGGCTTGTTTTTGTTTTGCTTGCTTCCTGTCACGAATGTATTCCTTGCGGTAGGGAAAAATGGAACTACTTACCTTTTAGAGGAGGTGAGCTCGCTGGCGCGGATTACTGCTGCTGCTACCGCTGTTCCTGCTTATGAAGTGACGCAAGAGGCTTCGATGGCCTTTGCCCGCCTGTTGTTCCAGGATGCTTTTCCGGACATCGACCGGCTGATCAGCATTTTTTCCCACAGCCGGATTCGCAAGCGGCACTTTTGCATGCCGCTGGAATGGTTCGGACAAGACCACAGCTTTGCCGAAAAAAACCGGTTGTACATACAACACGCTGTAGCTCTCGGTGCCGAGGCGGCGAAACGCTGCCTTGAGAACAGCAATTGCAGAATAGACGATATTGATTGCCTTGTATTCGTATCCAGTACGGGTATAGCCACACCCAGTATCGATGCCCACCTGCTGAACCGCCTGGGACTGCGCTCTGACATCACCCGCATTCCTCTGTGGGGGTTGGGCTGTGCGGGCGGAGCGATGGGACTCGCCCGCTCCTGCGAATATGTCAACGCCTACCCCAAGCGCCGGGTCCTGTTGCTCAGTGTGGAGTTGTGCGGCCTGACATTTATTCGCCAGGACGTTTCCAAAAGCAATCTGGTCGCCACCTGCCTGTTCGGGGACGGCGCTGCAGCTGTGCTCATCGAAGGGGATGAAGTGGTACATACAGGCGTCTCTGATCAGCCGCAGCTCCATTTTTGCGCTGCCCGCTCCAGGACGTGGTCCGATTCGCTCGATGTCATGGGCTGGGAAGTGACCGACCCGGGACTGAAAGTTGTCTTTTCCAGAGATATTCCCACCCTGATTCACAAATCCATGCGAGAAGAGCTGGAGAGCTTTCTTGCGCCCCTCGGCACAACCGTGGAGAAGCTGAGGCACTTTATTTTCCACCCGGGCGGCGCAAAGGTGCTGAACGCCTACCAACAAGCATTGCAGCTCCCCGCTGACTCGATCAGGTTTTCAGAAGAGGTTCTGCGGGATTACGGAAACATGTCGTCCCCTACCGTCCTCTTTGTGCTGGAAAAAAGCTTGCAGAAGCCGTGGTCGAAGGGAGAACAAGGCCTGCTAGCTGCCCTTGGTCCCGGCTTCAGCTCGGAATTCATCCTGCTGGAAGCGAGGTGAGGCCGTGTCCTTTTTCCTGATTGTCTATATGGCTGTTGTCCTCCAGCGCCTTCTGGAGCTCAGGCTCGCCTCGCGAAATGCCCGGTATTTGCGTTCGATTGGCGGGTATGAAGTCGGTGCTGACCATTACAAGTACATCGTATTTCTACATGTCGGTTTTTTTGCCGCGCTGCTGGCCGAGGGCATCTGGCGAAAAGGCATGCCTGCCCCTTGGTGGCCCCTGTCTTTTTCGCTCTTTCTATTCGCGCAGACTCTTCGCTACTGGTGTATCCTGACTCTCGGAAAACGTTGGAATACGCGGATCATCATCCTTCCCGGCGCTCCCCCGATTACACGCGGCCCTTACCGTTACATCCGGCATCCCAACTACTGGATCGTGACGATCGAGCTTTTCACACTGCCGCTGACCTTTTCCGCCTATGTTACAGCCATGTTCTTTACCATCTGCAATCTCTGGCTGCTGCTGCGGGTCCGTATCCCAGCCGAAGAACGAGCCGTATACAAGCATCGATAAAAAGAACCCGACGCTTCAAATCGGGTTCTTCCGCGTGTTTATTTCACATGATCAGCGGGTAGATAGAAAGTACGATTTTTTTAAGTACCTTCCCATTTTCCATTACTGACACGAGGTGACCTGTTTTGAAAACGACCAGCATGGAAGGCCCCCATGAAGTAAAACACATCATCATCCGTGAATTTTACAGCATGATTGAGCACTTGCCTGATAACGATCAAACCGCCACGATTCAAAAACTAGTCCGTTACTTGCAAGGGCTGCTGCGCATCAAGCAGGTAATCCCGCCCGTCGTAGAGATCATGACCTTGATCAAGAAGGCAAAACCGACCTTGTACAGTGCCACACGCAGAACGGTGGCTGCCACCAGCAATCTGCATATGCTGTTTCAGGTTGACATGGACCCTGTGCTTGCTGAACAGCGCATGCGCGATTTTATAAAATAACGGTTGCCGATCAGGAGCTGAGGTTTTCTGGGTTGAGACATTCTAATTCCGGAATGACAAACCGGCCGTCCTTTCGGATCAGAACATCGTCAAACCAGATCTCCCCTCCGCCCCAATCCGGTCGTTGGATCGATACCATGTCCCAGTGGACAGAGGATTTGTTTCCGTTGTACGCCTCGTCATAGCACTGGCCCGGCGTGAAGTGGAAGCTTCCGTCAATCTTTTCGTCAAACAGAATGTCCTTCATCGGATTTCGGATCAGCGGATTTACGCCGATCGCAAACTCTCCGATATAGCGCGCACCCTCGTCTGTATCCAGGATAGCGTTCAAGCGCTCCGTATCGTTGGCTGTCGCCTTCACGATTTTGCCCTGCTCAAAATGCAGGCAGACCTGTTCGAAAGTAAATCCGTTGTACGGAGTCGGCGCATTATGCGTAATCACTCCCTCTACGGAATCCCGTACCGGCGCTGTGTACACTTCTCCATCGGGAATATTGCGCAATCCGGCACATTTGACAGCCGGGATGTCCTTGATGGAAAAACGCAAATCAGTGCCTGGTCCTACGATTCGAACGCGATCTGTCCGGTTCATCAACGCAACAAGGCTATCCATCGCTTCGTTCATTTTACTGTAATCAAGGTTGCACACCTGGAAGTAAAACTGTTCGAAAGCATCGGTACTCATGTTCGCCAATTGCGCCATGGACGGATTCGGATAGCGCAACACCACCCATTTTGTCTCAGGCACCCGGACATCCATGACAGGCAGCTCGTAAAGACGCGAGTACATACTCATCCGATCAGCCGGCACATCTGCCATCTCATTGATGTTGTCGCCTGCGCGTATCCCGATATAACAGTCCATCTGTTTCATCAAGGCTGTCTCATGCTCCGCCAGCAGCGTCAGCTGTTGCTCTGTACACTCTTTGGCGAGCTCCCGTTTGATCTTCGGATCGACCAGTTGAACAAACGGGTTTCCTTTTGCCAGATACACCTCCCGAATGATCGCCTGAACCAGCTCAGGCGTATGGCCTACCGCATGTATCAGTACATTTTCTCCCGGCTGAACACGGACAGAATAAGAAACAAGATTGCGCGCCAATTCCTCCAAACGCGGATCTCTCATACGTTCACCCCTTTTTCAATTTTCTGACTCCCTTCTATTGTTCGCAATCAACCCTTGCAAGTCAATAAAAATTTTTTTATTAAAGACCGGCAGCTCGGACCGATTACACATACCTAAACAAAAAAGCAGCCTCTTCCCGGTGGAAAGAGACTGCTTTTTCGCGTTCATTTATTGGACTGTTCCTTATTTATCGCTATCGGATTCAGGAGCGGACCATACCCAGCCGGAACGAGTTCCAGTGTCAGCACCTTTGCTGGAAATGACGATGGTATTGTCCTCTGTCGGAGCAGCTACCCAACCAGTGCGTGCAGCTTCTTGGCTAACAACTGGAGAGATGACGATTGTTTCGTCTTCCTTCGGCATTTGAATCCAACCTGTCGGCTGAACATTTTGCGCCTGACCGCGCTCCAAAATGACATACTGGTCTTCTACCGGCATGTTTACCCAGCCTTGTGTTGGTGCTACGAAGGCACCCCGGTCGCTGACTACGATTGTTTGATCTTCCAGAGGGGCATTTACCCAGCCTTTAGCCGCAGCATTGCTGTCAATTTTATTGGTAATGGTGATCGTTTGATCTTCCAATGGCATGTTAATCCAGCCGCCTTGGCCGTTTCCAAATACAGGTTTTTCAGGTTGAGTCGCTACTTCTTTAGCAAATGCAGCGTTCGTAAACAGCGTTGCGCCCAGCACCATGGTTCCGAGCATGAGAGTTGTCATTTTTTTCATCATTCATACACTCCTGTCTTTTCACGCTGTCCATGAAATATCTCTTAGCCGCTATGCTACGCGATACCGGTTGCCCAACAGGCAAACGCGATCCTTCATTCCTCGAGGCCTTGTTTCATTTTTCGCAAATAGGTTGCAAACTGCTCAAGCTCTTCGTCGCTCAAGCTCTTCAACAAGCCCTTCATCAGGTTCCTTCGCTTGCATAGCAACCGTTCGATCAAGGGGATCGCTTTATCGGATACGGTTACCCAAACAACCCGCCGGTCCTGTTCATCGCGAATTCTGTTGACGTATCCGGCTTTCACCAGACGATTCAAAGCAATCGTCGTTGCACTGTTGGATTGCCGTAACACAGTTGCGAGATCCGAGACGGTACTGCGCTGCTTGTCGTAGAGGACACGGAGCAGTATGAATTGTTTTGGACTGATAACCTCATCTTCATCCAATAGCCAGTGACTGATAAAGTAACGGGCCATCTCGATAAAGGCTTGATCCAGTTCCTCGATTTGAACAGCGCGAGACATTTCGCTCACATCATCACCCATTTTCAGAAAGTAAATACTTTTACTATAAAACTATATAGCGTTTGGTTTTATAGTGCAAGTATTTCGATAGTTTCTGCGCATTTATGTACCCGCCTGAAAATAGGTTGATACGAGAGTGGACAATGCGTTTATGATTTAATATTTTTACTGTAAAACTAATTTGCAATGTCATATTACTTCATAATGAAAAACATGGCAAGATGTTTAATGGTGACGAATTTGTGAACAGGAGGCAAGTCCCATTTCCCACCGATTTCCATGAATCCGGCTTCTTCTTCGCTTTGAAAGCATGTATAATAAGAACATCTGTCGGTTTTTCCCCAAAACGTGAGAAGACCCGCTACATACAAAGATATGCCGACGGAGAAACTTGTACATGGGAGATTGCTTATGGAACAAATTGAACGTGCTGCCAAGTGGAAAACAGAATTGCTTGATTGGGTAAAATCGTTTGTCTTGATTGGCGGACTCACCGCTTTTATCTATGTCTTTGTCATGGCGCCTTATGTTGTACAAGGCCGCTCCATGGAAAGCACACTGCACGACCGTGAACGCGTCATCGTCAACAAGGCCATCTTCTATTTGAAGAACCCGCAAATCGGTGATATCGTCATCATTCACCCGGATGCTTCGGGGGAAAATTGGATCAAGCGGGTCGTCGCCCTGGCCGGCGATACGGTAGAAGCGAAAAACGACCAATTGTACGTAAACGGCCAGCCTGTCAACGAGCCGTTCCTGACAGCCAACAAATTAAAAGCTGCTGCTGAAGGTGTCACGCTGACGGAAGATTTTGGACCGATCACAGTTCCGGAAGGACATATCTTCGTGATGGGTGACAACCGTAACAACAGCATGGACAGCCGTGCAATCGGGCCTGTCAGCCTTGATCATGTCGTGGGACGGGCCGAGCTTGTCTACTGGCCGCTGGGAAGCATCCGTCTGCCCAAGTAATTGCAAGCGAGTAATGAATCCTCTTCCTTTCGCTCATCCTATGATGGTACGGCATAACGATCATCAGGAGGTTGGGAAGATGCACAATTTGCAACATACTCAGCAGGAAATCGCTCAGTGCAAGCAAATCGCTCAGCAAATGATTCAGCAAACGATGCAAGCGAGCAATACGTATCGGCAAATGCTCCAACAGGAACAGCAAAACGCAGCCACTCTGCAACAGCTTGCTGCGCGTGAATTTGAGGCCGTTCGGATGATTCAACAGGCTTTGCAAGGACATGATACGGCTATCCGGCAGCTGCAGCAGGTCATCTCTTACTGCGATCAAATGGAACGCGAGCTGCTTCAAAGATCGTACCAGCAGCAGACCGCTTTCTCTCAGCCGTCTTTGACCGCAGTTACGGGAAGACAGTAGCTGTTATTACCGGGAGTCCTGGCTGCCTGGATTTATCCGGGAAACCATTCAAAAAACATGCAAAGAGCATGACGCGGGGGATTGTCCGTCCTTCCCGCGTCTTTTTGTTTGGGAGCAGTTCTCTGTGCAATGACAATCGAGTAGGAGGGGGCGACTAACCCCCGTCCTCTCACACCACCGTACGTACCGTTCGGTATACGGCGGTTCACCAAGCTTGACGAATTTGAGAATATCGTTGCACTAAGCTTTTCAGCCCTTGTTGTTGCCAGTAGGCAATGCCGAGGGCTTTGTGTATATGCGGAGATTTTGTGGTACGCCATGCACCCTTGCGGGTATTTGCAATTTCAATGGCTTTTACGTGAGATATGCCAAGAGAACGAAGTTCTCGATATCTGGTTCTCACGCGTTTCCACTGCATCCACAAACAAAGACGGAGCCTGCGCCTTGTCCATTCCTCAATGGATTGTAGAATGCCCTTCGCGTCTGCAAGGGCGAAATATCCAATCCAGCCCATGAGGTACTGATTTATTCTTTCAATCCGCTTCTCCATCGAGATGCTCCACACCGGATTCGTGATCGTGCGGATTTTCTCTTTTAGCTTGAGGAGGGATTTGGGGTGGATGCGAATCCTTGTCTGTTTTGCAAAGGTAAAACTAAAGCCCAAGAATTTTCGTTTCCATGGTCGGTCTATCGCGCTTTTCTCCTCATTTACTTTTAGCCTTAGTACCTTCTCCAAGTGGTTTTGAATACTCTTCTTTACTCGTTCCCCTGCCCGTTTTGTTTTCACGTAGATATTACAATCGTCTGCGTAGCGGCAGAAACGGTGGCCTCTCTTTTCGAGTTCCTTGTCCAAATCATCAAGTAGGATATTTGCCAAAAGTGGGCTTAACGGCCCACCTTGCGGTGTTCCTTCACTTGATGTTGTACAGACGCCATTTATCATGATCCCCGCATTCAAGTAGGAACGAATCAGTCTTAAAATTCTCTTGTCCTGAACTTTTCGAGCCACACGGCTCATTAGAATATCATGATTTACGCGATCAAAGAATTTCTCTAGATCGATGTCCACCACGAAACGATATCCTTCGGAGATATACGCTTGCGCTTTCCTTACTGCCATGTGAGCGCTACGTTTTGGACGGAACCCATAGCTAGATTCCGAGAAGGTGGGGTCGAAGATCGGCGTTAACACTTGGAGGATGGCCTGCTGAATAAAGCGGTCTACCACGGTGGGAATGCCTAATAACCTTACACCACCGTCAGGTTTCGGGATTTCGACTCTGCGAACAGGTGAAGGTCTATAGGTTCCCCTTTCCATCTTCTCGCGGATGGCTTGCCAGTGTTCACGTAGATAATCGCGTAGTTGTTCGGTTGAAACACCATCGACTCCACCGACACCTTTGTTTTCCTCCACTCGTTGGAGTGCCATCCGTAAGTTTTCCCGTGATAAGACTTTTTCCAGCAAATCCATAATGATGTTCCTTCCTTCGCACATGCGGACTCCGTGCTTGCTGTACGATACTCAGCCCTCTTTTGTACCCTCGGGGCTTCACCCCTGCTCTTCAAAAGTAGTTCCTTGACAGAATTCTGCTTCGACGTACCGTATCAAAAGACATGGATCGCATGCTGACTTGATGTTCGGCCCTTCCCCATTCAAGCGTCCTCTACTCGGGTACTATGGCCTCTGCTGACTTCTGCATGTTCAGCGTCTCCTTACGGAGACGGTTACCAACAGTTGAAGGCGTTTCATGCAGACCTCCCCAGGTAAGAACGATAACTTTCATCCCATGTACCTGCCCAAGTTTACTACTGTATCCCTTGGCTGTATGGGGCTTTGTCTTGTTTGGCAGACTCGCCCGGATACAACAGCCTCAAATTGGGTTCGTGTACCTCAGGTCGGGATTTTGCCGCCGGCTTCCTTCAGATTCGACCTCGCGGTCGACACCCTTGCCTTGAGCTAACGGTTGGTACAGCCAACCCCCGTTCGGGACTTTCACCCTATAGCTATCGCCCATGCTGGGCGCACAAAAAATACCGCCAGATAGCAGCTACCTGGCGGATGGTTTCCTTGAAGCGATTTGGTCCTGTTTGTTTACGATTGGCTTTGCACAGCAACAGCATCCTGGAAGTATTCCTCCAGCGTGATGCCCTTTTCCATGATTTCTTTGGCCATCGTCGTTCCTACATACCGCAAATGCCACGGTTCATACGCATAGCCCGTGATCTCTTCCTTGCCCTTTGGATAGCGGATGATAAAGCCGTGCTCTGCACAGTGAGCGGCGAGCCACTTTCCTTCCGGCGTATCGGCAAACGGCTCTTCCAGTCTGGTCCGGGAATCGGCACCGGAAACGTCCATGGCAAGCCCGGTCTGGTGTTCGCTTTTGCCGGGATTGGCACTGTAACGGGCAGCGTGCTCTGCTCCCTGCGTCTTTACGTAGCCGTCAAAGAGCGATTTTTGCGTCCGGTAGGAACGATATCCCGACACGCCGTACAACTGGATTCCGTCTTTCTCCGCGGCGGCAAACAGCGATTCGAGAGCACGAGCGGCGGGCTCGCGGAGAAGCTTTTTCTCAGCCTTGCCGGAAAACGGGAAGGGGACGTTTGGTTCCGTTAATCCTGGCGGGATATAATCGACAGGCAGCGAGCGCTGCTTGTTCACAACAACTGCAAGATCAGTAGGATTGGTTACAGTCGGAACACTGTTTACCATCATAATGGTTTCAGCAAGCGACGATTTCACCGTAATTTGAGCCGTTTTGGTTTGCCCCTGATATTCTACGGTTACCTCTGCCTTGGAGCCGATCGCTGCGTGCTCGGAAATGGCCAGCTTGCCATCCGGCGATACCGTTGCCACATCTGGCGCAGAAATGTGGTACGTGACTCCTTCTCCATGAGGCAGTGCTTTCTCGCTTCCCGGAGCGAGGACAAATGTCTCAGGAATGGCATTCCAGTCGATAGATGGCGCTTCTGGAATCGTCGTCTCTTCTCCTGTCGCTTGTCCTTCCGGTGCCGTAGTCGATTGTCCGCCTGATCCAGAGATCCACGTGCTGACATCCGGAGCTTCACATCCTCCCAGAAGCGCGCCGGAAAGTGCGGCTGCGACAGCGAGAATGACTGTTGGTTGCTTTTTCATCGGTTATGCCTCCTGGTTTCCATCAAGACAAATACAGTCTTCAGTGTCTTTACTACCTTACCATGTATGAAGACGTATGAAAAGAATGGAACGTAACGGGCCAATTGGCTGCCGCGACTCATTTTATTCTGCCGCCAAGCGCTGAATCAAAGGCACAAGCCAATCAGAGAGCGACCGAAACGCATAGCCTTCCCTCCGGGCTTTGCCCGTATCCAGAACATAGGAATCCGGGATCGCAAACGGAGACAGCTGTTCGGCCGTACCGCCGGTCAAGATTCGGGCCGGTTTGCCGATTGCGTCTTCGACTGCACCGAGCAGTTGGGGAAGTGTCCATGCGTCGTCAGAACAAGCGTTGTAGGGCCCGCAAGCCTGAGCGGATTCGCCAGCCCACTGCAGAAACCGGGCCGCTTCGTCCGCGTCTATATAGGATTGCCTCGCATGCGGGTTTCCGACATAGATCTCTTTTTGAGCTCGTATCTGGTCCACATAAAAATGCAGCCTCTTGGTATAATCCTCCACACCCAAAACGATGGGAAATCTGACGGCAATCACCGGAAAGCCGGCTTTTTGAAACAAGGCGGCCTCCGCTTGCCGTTTTCCCTCTTCATAGGAGACCTCTTCTCTCGTACCGGCTGTGATCGGATATGAATACGGGTCAAAATCAGCTTCCCTCCTGATCAGCGGAGAGTGTTCGTACACAGCTCTTGAGGAAGTGACGACGAGTCTCTTTACTTTCCCCTCCAATACTTGCACAATGTGGCTCGCATTTGCTCCCGTGTAGCAGAGACTGTCAAAGACCAGCTCCCATTCAGAGCTTCCGATGCGTTTCAAGGAATCCAGATCATTCCGGTCTACCTGCATACGGGCAATCTCGTTTCCAAACGGGTCGGCTTGCCTTCCCCTGGTGGCGATCGTGACGTCATAACCGCTATCAACGAGACCTTTTACCAGCCTTTTTCCAAAAAATCGCGTCCCACCCAATACCAGAACTTTTTTCATCTCGCACTCCTCTTTCTTTTTTTTTGGTTGTCGGTAAACTACTTCTCCTATTTCGCACGCATCCCCTGCTCTCTTTGCATGAAGAAAGGGAGCCCAGTCTTGGAGCTCCCCATTGGCTTTTCATTTTGCTTGGTCCTGTCGGAATCCAGTCTCTATCTCCTATTGCTTTTGCAAGGAGACAACTTTTTCCTTGGCATCCCACGTCACCGTAAATCCTAGCCCCTCTGCTACTTTTTTGACGGGCAGAAAAGCGCGTCCGTCGATGAAGGCCTGCTCGCTCTGGAAGGAACCTGGTTTTGCGTGCAAGCCGAGCAGCAGTTTATCGGCCTGGACGTAAGGCTCGCCTTTGTACCAAGCCAGTTGATCTGCCGTATACGGATACAGGTTTCCGTTTACCTTTATCTGGAAGGCTGCTTTTGGCGATTCCTTCGGGGCGGGCGGCTCGGCAGACGTATACGCGACCGCGTCTACGCCCAGCACCGTTCCCTCACGGGTATTGTCGGCTCCGCCGTACATCCTGCCGTTTTCCAGGTCGTAGATGATCGCCTGCACGTTTCCGATGTTTTCCGGCTGTGCCTTGAACGCATGCCCCATCCCCATCAATTGAAGGATCACATCCTGATCAATGCCTGCCTCCCAACTGACCGTCGGATAGCTGCTGGAGAAAATCCGTGGAGAGAGGATCGCTTCCTGGATCGGCATATCGTGTTCCAGCACATTCAAAATCGTCTGGGAGACGGAGGCGATGATCGTCGAGCCGCCTGGCGATCCGACCGCCATAAACGGCTTGCCGTCCTTGAGCACAATCGTCGGCGTCATGCTGGAACGAGGCCGTTTCCCCGGCTCTACCTGGTTTACCCCTCCGGGAACAGCATCGAAGTCAGTCAGTTCATTGTTCAGCATGAAGCCGTAGCCCGGGACCATGATGCCGCTGCCAAACACGTCCTCGATCGTAGTCGTATAGGAAACGAGATTGCCCCACTTATCCATGACCGCAAAATGCGTAGTCTGTTTTACCGGAGACACCTCGACCTGAGACATGGCCTTCACCGCTTTTTTGCCCTCGTACCGCCATGGGTCTCCCGCCTTCACATCACTGCTTGCCTTTTCCGGGTTGATCAGCTTTCTCCGCTCACTGATATACTCATCATGGATCAACCCCTTTTTCGGCACCGGGTAAAAGTCCTCATCCGCCATATAAGCAGCCCGGTCGGCATACGCCAAATGATTCGCTTCGATCAGCCGATGGAGATACGCGGCAGAAAGAGGGCCGTCCTTCTTGTTGTCGAAGCCCTCCATCAGCTTCAAAATCTGGATCAGAGTCAAACCGCCAGAGCTGGGCGGAGCCATCGAGACTACCTCGTACCCGCGGAAAGTGCCCTTCACCGGCTCCCGTTCTTTTACCACATAATTTTTCAGATCCTGCATCGTCATGGCTCCGCCTGTGCGCTGGACCTCCTTGACCAAAGCCTCGCCGATCTCGCCCTTGTAAAGTGCATCGGTCCCTTTTTCCTTGATCAGCTTAAACGTTTTGGCCAGCTCCGGCTGAATCAGAAGCTCTCCCGGCTTCAGCGCCTTGCCATCCGGAACAAACACCCGGCCAGCCGTACCGTGTTTTTGGAGCTTCTCCGCAGAGTCCGCAATATGCTGGGCGGTGATCCAGTTCACCGGCACTCCTTTTTCGGCCAACGCGATGGCTGGATCGATCACTTCTCCCAGCTTCATTGTTCCGTACTTTTTCAAAGCAGTATCCAGTCCAAGCAGGGTACCCGGAACCCCCACTGCCTTTCCGTTGGTATGACGCTCTTCAAAAGGTACCGGCTTCCCGTCCTTATCCAAAAACAGCTTCGGATCAACTGCTTTCGGCGCCATTTCCCGACTGTCTATGACTGTGATTTTTCCTTCCTTTTTCAGGTAGATCATCATGAAGCCGCCGCCGCCAATGCCGGACATTTGCGGTTCGACGACATTTAGCGCCAATTGAATACCGGCAGCGGCATCCACCGCATTGCCTCCCTGCTGCAGGATATCCTTGCCCACCTGTGCGGCTGCAGGATGGGATACCGCCACGATTCCTTTCGTCGCGCCCGTCGTTCCCTCGGGAATGCCCGGGACCTTGGCTTGCATGGGGACAGCCAGCAGCAAAAAAGAAGCTGCCGAAGAGACGATTGCTTGAAGCTTTGTCTTCGTCGTCGCTTTCACCTTCCTCATCCTTTCCTTCCCGTCTATGTATTGCCTAGCTTCATTATAATTTTGAATATTCCGACCAGTCAACGTGGAGAAAGTCTTATCCACCCGGAGAGGACAGCCGGAACGACGTCAGAACGAAAAAAACCCTTTCTCGTTTGCAGAAAAAGCCTTCTTTTCCTGCTTGCGAGAAAGGGATTTCGTCTGTCTTCCCATCACTGTTACGGCAAGATGACCAAATTGCTAGATACCGGCCGCTCTTTGCCTCCGGATGGACGGTTCAGCAGCTTGCCGTTGTAGAAGAAGGCACTGGAGCCGCCGCCGTCCAGATTATAGGCATCCACGACGTGAAACTCCTGCAGCTTCCGCTGAGCCTCTTCCAAGGTTACGCCGTTGCTCCACCCCTTGCGCCGGCCGTCGATGACGATCAGCAGCAAGTCGCCATTGTCAAAGTGACCAATCAGTGTCCGCGGCTGACGTGTATTCGCCCATTGCTTCGGTATCGTCATCCGCTTGCCGTTTTGGAGCAGGGTCGGCAGGAAGCTGGCCCCTTGCAAAATGCCCTTCTTGGTAATTTCAGCCTGAGAGGAAATCTTTCCTCCCACCAGTCGCCCGTTTTTGTTAAAGCCGACGAAGCTCAAATCCGTATTATTGGAAAACGTGCGAATCTTGCCGTCAACGACCGTTGTGCCAATCGGCGTCAAATATCCGCCTTTGCTCATAAAGCCCCCTGCATTGATCGCCAGTATGGCGCCAGTCCGTCGGGCTGCGTGACTCGTCGTCTCTCCGCGACTTTTGACCGAATCGCCCGCGAGCACCATCTTGAGGGCATTTGGATTGTTTAAGCGGACTTTGGCCATGTACCCCCGATAGCCTGCTTCCTCCAGGGAGTAGACCTTGACCGTTGCATTTTTGCCAAAGGTTTGGCCAATCGGGTTGCCGAGCATGTTGGCCAGGAGCTTGTCCAAGACGTCCGCCGATTTTTGCGTTTGCGACTTGCTGGCCTCCAGAAGGTTGTGGATCGATTGGTTCTGCTTCTCGTACTCTTCTTTTTCCTTGGTGGCTTGCTCGCGGATGTCTTCGATCAGGAGTTCCGTATTGCGAAGCAGATCTTTCGTCTCGTTCATTTGCTCCTGCAGCATGGCCACCTGCTCGTTCGCGGCCTTTGCTGATAATGCCAACCCTTCGTAAGGCAGCTTGTCTACCGGATTGGCCTGGGAGAACGCCAGCAAAAAGCCGACAGCTGGAGCGAGCAGAAACGCAAAGAAGCGATGGATCTTACCAAGCACGAGCCGCATCCTCCAGTTTTTTCAGCGAAGCTTTCAAATCGACCAGTTGTTTGTTCAATTGATCGATCCGATCCTGCAGGGCCTGCTTCGTCTTATTGCTTCCGCCGAGCGTCTCTCCAGTGAGCTGCAGCTCCTCCTCGATGTTGGAAAGCCCGCTTTGGACCTGCTTCATCTCATCTTGAACCAGTGCGATCTGCTCCTCCATCGCCTTCATTTGCTGAGCGTTCTGCGTCTGTATCGCCTGAATTTGCTGGCTGACCAGCTGCTGCTGCTTGTCCAATGTATGTACGGCAAAAGCGTACCCGGCCCAAGCCAGCCCTCCCCACAGCACAACAGCCAGGACGATTGGAACGGCTGAGCGTTTCTCCTCCGAGCGGGGCGCTAGCGTTTGAAACAAGCTTTTAAACAAACCGTTGCGCTTCCGTCTTCCCTGCTTGCTTTGATCGGGAGCATGTAACGTTGTGGATGGTGACGACGATGCGGACAAAATTTTGTCGCTCATCAGTTCCCCCTCCTTTCGTGTGACAAAGAATGAGGTTTTATTATATCATAAAACAATTTTCGACACCTCTTTGCGCAAAAGATCAGGACCATCGTCCTGATCTTTATCTTCCGATCATCCATTCATGCTTGAGCTGCTCATGAAGCCGCAGGACAAACCCGACCGGATGCGCTTCCGCCGCCTGTCCATCCGGCCAATCGATCCGCGTGCAGATGCGGCGAACAATCTGCATGGCCAGTTCAATCCGTTTCCCCTCAGACAAAGAGGGAAGTCTGTCTACGAAGGTTGCCAGCAGGTTCCAGTCCTCACGTGTAATGGCCCGCTTTTGCCGCTCGTCGAGCAGTACCGGCGGGGCTTCCGCCTTCCATCTCTCCACCTGTCTGCCCCATCGTCCGCGAAAACGGGTACGGGCCGCGCCTTCCTCGACCACAACGATCGTCCCTGCCACCAGGTCGCCGATCCGCTTGTCTCGCGGATGAAAAAACGAAACGATGCTTCCCAGCAAGTAGCCGGTCGGCAGGCTGTCAATAATCCGAAACAGATTGCGGATCACCGCTGACAAAAACGTTAGTGATTGACCATTCTCCTGAATCACACGGATTTTCATCCATTTTTTGCCAGGCGTCTGACCGGCTCGAAAGTATTCCCAGACAAAGAAGTAGCCAAAGTTGAACAGGAACAGCGCGATCATTATAATGGCAATCGCATAGCTCTCCGACTCCAGGAAAATATCCTCTCCATTTCCAAAAACAACTATGCCAAACAAAATAAATACAGTAATATTAACCAAGAGAAGCAGCCCTGTATCGATCAGATGAGCAGCCGCCCTGCTACCGAGACCGGCTGTCTGAAACCTTAGCTGGACGTGCTCCGGTGTGACGATGGCAACTTCTCGTCCCGCCTGGTTTGGTATGTGTTGTTCATTCATGCCGGTGCTTCACCCTTCCTGTACACTACACTCTTTATGAAAAAATTGAAAGGAGGCCCTTTTCGTGAATCTGACATCATTTTGGCAGGCGCACAAAGCAACCTGGGCTGAGCTCGACCGCTTGCTGGAGCACTTTCAAAAGCGCCCCCGTTCTATCGGGGCGGTGGAAATAGACCGTCTGACGCTTCTGTACAAAAAAGCTTCCGCCCATTTGGCTTATATCCGAACCTACCATCCAAACGATGAGGTGACCCGCTATTTAAACCAACTGGTAGCACGGGCCCACAACATCGCTTATCAACAGCAGTCCAGCAGTCTCGGGCAGCTGTCCCGCTTTTTTTGGGTCCATCTGTTTTCGCTGGTGCACAAGCGGATCTGGTTCATCGGCCTGGCCGGGCTCCTGTTTGCCATTGGCGGAATTTCCGGCTTTGCAGCAGTCATGGTCGATCCATTGAATCTGTATTACGTGCTGCCGGAGGGAATGGCTGCCCAAATCGATCCCAGCCGACTGGGAGAAGGCCATGATGCCATCAACAGTCCGCTTATGTCCACCGCGATCATGCTGAATAACATCAAGGTGGCATTTCTGGCCTTTATCAGCGGCATTACGCTCGGCGTGTTCCCCGTTTACCTGCTGCTTTTCAACGGCCTGTTGGTCGGAGCGTTGGCATCTGTCTACAGCCAGGCTGACAGCAGCTATGCCTTCTGGGCTTACATCCTGCCTCATGGCGTGATCGAGCTGACGGCCATCTTTATTGCCGGAGGAGCCGGACTCCACATGGGCTATCGGCTCCTTGTACCCGGCATTTACCATCGCAAATTTCAGTTTTTGCAGGCAGCGAAGGAATCCGCACAGTTGCTGCTGGGCACGATGCCGCTGTTTGTCATCGCCGGGATCATCGAAGGGTACATTACTCCGTCTTCGCTCTCTTTGGAGGCGAAGTACAGTGTGGCCGTGCTGACGCTCCTCGCCTTGGCCGGCTGGTACCTCTACGGATTGTACCGCCATCGCCGCAGCAGCGGTCAGAGCGCTTCTCTCGACTTGATGTCCAAATAAGAGTTTACAACAGTCAGCGTCAATTGATCGGCCGGAATGTCCAGTACCTGGATGCCCGCGCCGATCATTTTTTGTTGAAACGCTTTGCGGTCCAGCCAGAAGCGCTGCGCCAGCGCCTTGATGTACGCCAGACGGCTGTCTTTGGTCTCCGTCCTGCTCCACTCATGCAGCAGCGGATCAGCCAGCGAGAGCAGCAGCAGCAAATGACTTCGCCGCAGTCTCCACAGGTATGCTCCCAATTGATCCTCCAGCAAGTAATTCTCCATGTCGGAGAAGAGGACGATCAGACTCCGCCGCTTCTGCTGCCGATGCAGGTACTCCAGTGCCTGCAGAGGATTGGATTCGACAAAATCGCTTTGCAGATCGTACACCGCTTCGACGAGCGTATGCAGGTGGGCGAGCCCGCGGCCAGGCGGCACATACGTTTTGATTTCGTGGGAAAAAGCGAGCAACGCTACTTGATCTCCCTGCTTCAACGCAACGGCAGCCAAGGTGAGCGCCGATTCGATGGTCAAATCCAGCTTCGTCTTCCCTTCCAGCTCGACGCCCATCATCCGCCCGCAGTCCAGGAGAATCGTCAGCACTTTGCCTTGTTCCGGACGGTATTGGTTTGTCATCAGACGCCTGCTCCGCGCTGAGGCAGACCAGTTTATGTAGCGTGGATCATCATCCTGCACATATTCGCGGATCGCATGAAATTCTGTACCGCTTCTCGTACGCAAGAGAATTTTTTTCCCGTCCACAATCAAGCTGTCCTGAAGGGACTGCAGATAGCCCCGGACGGCGGTGAGATCCGGATACACCTTGATCTTTTGTTCACAGGGGATTTTCGCCTGCTTTTCCCACAGCCGGATTTTTCCCTGATAGCGCAAATACAAATAGGACAGCGTAAACAATCCCCGCTCGTTTCCTCGCGTTGTGTACGATACCGTTTCATACTTTTGTTTCAGAATGCCCTCTACCGCTTCCGGGCGGTCAAAGGAGATGGGCAGATCGTCTCGCAATCGGAACAGGATCGGTTGACCGCTGTGGTTCTCCAGCTCGATTGACACCGTCAGTTCCTGGCCGATGTCGGTCTGCTCAGGCAGCCTGCGAACCGCTGCGATCTTCTTTGCTCGGGGCATCGTATACCAGTCGGCGATGCTCGCCAACAGCAGCAAAGCGTTGTACATCCAAAAAAGCGCATAACCGAGTCCGGCCAGCGAGCCTGCCGCAGCGACTGCAGCACCACACCCGAGCAGGATGATCATTCTCTTGGTGGGCAGCACGCCATTTTCCAGCAGCCTGTTAACGAGGGACCGGAATGGCCGCGAGCGTTTCGTCGATGATGTGGTCACTGTTTCCCCCCTCCAATTCCACTTGTGGAGCCACAATCAGCCGGTGACGGAGGGCTGGACGGGCGACAGCCTTGACATCGTCTGGTGTGACATACATCCGGTTATCGAGCAAAGCCCATGCCTTGCTTGCCATGAGTACGGCGATGCCTGCACGCGAACTGGCTCCCAGCAATAGTCTCTTTGTCTCCCGCGTCTTGCGGATGATCGTCGTGATGTAGGCGAGAATTTGCTCCTCCACCACTACGTCCTCCAGCTTTTGCCGCTGCAAAACAATCTCCTCGATTCCGCATACGACCGTTTCGCTCTCCTTCTTTTCGGCAAAGAACGGAACATGCTGCTTCAATATCTCCAGTTCCTGCTCCTGTGACGGATAATCTACCTGCAGCTTGAACAAAAACCGGTCCAACTGTGCTTCCGGCAATACATAGGTCCCCTCGTACTCAACCGGGTTTTGGGTAGCCATGACAAAAAACGGATTCGGCAGCTCGTAAGTGACCCCGTGTATCGTCACCTGGCGCTCTTCCATTGCTTCCAGCAGCGCTGCCTGTGTCTTTGGCGGGGTACGGTTGATCTCGTCCGCCAGCAGCAGATTGGAAAAAATCGGTCCTTTAAGGGTTTCGAACGAGTTTTGCTGCATATTGAAAACGACGTTTCCGACAATGTCGCTCGGCATCAGGTCAGGCGTAAATTGAATCCTTCTGTATTCACCGCCAATCAGCCGTGAAAGGGTCCGGACCATTTTGGTTTTCCCGATGCCGGGCACCCCCTCCAGCAGAACATGGCCTCCAGCCAGCATGGCGGTAATCAGCAGGCGGATATTTTGCCGTTGTCCGAATACGTGCTTCTCCATTTCCTGTAGCAATTGCTGCACGTTTTGCTTCACTCCTTTTCCAATCGCTTGGTCACATCATCTAAAAGCCGGCTGTCGGCTACCAGCCGTTTCGCCGTGTAGTGCCGGTCTTTCTTTGCGTCATCCAGCCGGGCGAGAGCGTGGCTCAGCTTGCCGGCCTCTTGCGCTGTCCAGTGGCTTTCAGCTACCCGGACGATTTCGTAATCGGTCGTGCCTTTGTGCAATCCCCATCGGTCCGCAAGCAACTGACGCAGGTACGCCTCCCGAATCTGCAGAGCGTCCTTGGCCAGCCGTCGCCGTTCGTACCAGCTCGAAATCGCCAGAAGCGTTTCATCTCCACGACGAACTGTCCATTCTCTAAGCGTATAGACGGGGCCAAAGCGTTTCCCCTTCCACCAGATAAAGAGCAGCAGAGCGATGGCGAGCTGTGCCAGGCTGGCAATCAGCCAGTCCGGATAGATCGCCAGGATTCCCGGTCTCTGCTGATAGCCGTGATGGTACTCATCTATCCAAAAAACGCTCCAGTCTCCCTGGAGGTACGGCCAGATCAATTCAAAGTGGTTATGTTCCATTATCTTGCCGTTCGTGAGCCACTCCGGGACGAGAAACAAGCTTACTGTCCCTTCTCCCACCCGGCTCCGCCCCGCCAGAATCCCCTCCTGGTCAGAGAGCAGCGGCTCCATTCCATCCGCAGGATCGATTCTCCACTCCGTATCTGCCTGTCCGAAGCCGGGATTGTTCAGCAGCGAGCTTTCTACTCGCCGTTGTTCCGACTCGTAGCCTCCAACCAGACTGACGCTTAGGTCGGCATCCTCCCATCCTTCCGGCTCCCTTTGAAAGATGAGCAAGTCATTCCCTTTTTCCACCCATTGCAGGAGCTCTTCCTGTTCTTCCTCCTGCAAGCTATATGGTTCTACAAGCAGCATGGCCTGGCTTGTTCCTTCCGGAAGGAATCCCGTCGGTTTTCTCCATTCCTTGATTGCCTCACGTTTTTGTCCCAGCAGCTCCATTACTGCCTTCGTTCCATTGGGGTTGGGAGAAAAGGAGACATAGGCAGAATACGATTGGCTCGACGGTTTGAGCAGCATGATTCCCGCCACTAAGAAAAGCAGGATCGCCGCTCCCAGAACCAGTCTTGATTTAGCGGCGTTCGTCATGTTTTCCCTCCCCGTGCAATCTCCTCTCCAATTCGCTCAGCGATTCCCAGAAAGCAGCCGGAGCAAGCTCGGCCCTTCCATACCAAACCTGTTCAAAAAGACGGGCATGTGTGCGGAAGAACGTTTCCCACTCGGGTTGCCTTGCCTGCAATTCATCGAGGTACTCCCAATTTGTCTTCCAGCTCTCAATCCGAACCCAAGAGCGCTCCTGCATAAAACTGAGCAGAGCCAAAAAAGAATAGCGCACACCTTCGCGCCAGTCTTCTTTTTGTCCCCGTTCTTTTGCCTCGCGCAAGTAATCGGCATACGTGCGGATCCGTTCTTCTCGGGCGAGCAACTGGTTCTCCGCCGGGCCCCTGCGGACCATTCTCCGCCACCAGATCAAAAGAAAAACGATGACGCCAATCACAGCCGCGGCAACGATAACCTTTGACAACACGCTTGCCGTCCCCGGACTGACATCAGCCGACTGCAGCATGCGGGCAATCGTATCGAGGATTTCCTCGAAGAGGGCATCCAGCCAGCTCTTCCCCTGCTTTTTTACTTCCCCAAATTCGTCTCTGGCCAGAATGTCCGCAAGCCTTTCCTTGTCTTGGGTAAGCATTTCCGAATCGATCATGGCCTATCTTCCGCCCCCGGGGCAGTAAATGCCGGTTCTGTCTGTTCCTGAAGCAGCGCTTCGACATCCGTTCCGTCGTGGCGTACTTTCAGATCGAGATAGGCAAGCGAGTAAACGATCATCATCCACGGAGTCAACAGACATGTGAACAGAACCATCAACAGCTGTCCCAAAACGGATATGCCGAATATACCCATGAGAAGGGCCTGAATGCCCCCTGAAAAAATCGAATAAATGACCATGAGCACCAGGTACAGCCCGACTAACCGCCAGAAGTTCCCCTTCGTCAGCCTCCAGCTCCGTCCGATCCCGATCCCGTCGCGTTCCACCAGGACAACCGGCAGAAAAAACGCCCAGCGCAGGAGAAAATACCCGGGAACCAGAATCATCAGGACCAAAAACAGCAGATAGGCCAAGATGGCGAAGATGACGATGACAACCGGATTCGGGTCGTCAAACTCAAACAAGCTGCCAATGCCAATCCCCAGCATCGACAATAGAAAAATAGCCACGCCAAACGCGAGCATAATGCCAATTGCAATCAACATATAGACGACCGTGCTTCCTGCCATCGGCCAGAACCTTCCAAATGATTGCTTCAAAGAAGCCTTCAGCGAGATCGATTCCCCGTACACAGCAGCCTGAGTAACAAGCAGCGTCGCTCCCTGCAGCTGCGGATAGACCAGCAGGATACTCAGCGGCAGCCACAACAGCAAATACACCAGCAATTTCCCGATGTCGTCCGTCATTGCCTCATCCGATTGGATAAAACGGTTTTGCAAAAACTCTTCAAAACTGCTCGAATCATCGTCCGATACCAACAGCGGCATGCTGCCTACGTCATTGAGCAGTACCTCCTGCAGCAACAGCAGCGGAGCAAACAGGATTAGTGCCAACAGAAAAAACGTGGTAAAATGTTGGCGGTACACCGAAAAGCTCCGGTCCAATAAGCCCCCCACTCCCATGGGTTCAAGCCGCTTTCGATCCATTCGTGAAACCTCCACCATCTCTGTATTTGGGATTACCCGACCATTATACACGATTTTCCTCTTTTTTGAAAAAATTCCTCTCTATTTGACACAACATGTCGGAACACGAAGCCCTTGCAAAAAGAAAGCACTGCTCCTTTTGATGTGCAGTGCTTTTTCGACTCCATTTTTCTATTCCGTGACGCGGATCACCGCACTCGCCGCTCCCCGCTTTTCGCCGTCCTCTTGTTCTACCTTCACTTCAAACGTAAACGTCCCTTTTCGTTTGGGGACAAAGCGGATCACAACCTTCTGGATTCCCCGCTTTTTGTCGTATTGCCGCGTAATTTCCTCTGCCTTGTAATTCCAGGAGATTTTATGATCCTCCCATTTGCCGATCTTGTAGTAGGCTACCAGGTAAATTTCGTCTCCCGCTTTCATGGTCGCTGTGCCCGGACTGAGAGAGACAAGTATCTTGTCATGGTCCTCGACGGTAAACTCGGTGACGGCGCTTGCCTCAATTGTCTCGCCTGTCTCTTCGTCCTCCATACCCGCAAAGAAAAATGGCTTGTAAACTCCCGGTATTTTTGGAGTAAACGTCCCCGTCGTCACGTACTGGTTGTTTTTTTGATCCAACTCAGTCTCCAATTCCTCTACAGGCTGTGATTGATCAACAGAATTAAAGAAAAACATAAACTTCGGCTCGGATACGAGTTTACCTTTATTGGGTGTATAGACAGTAAACTTGATCGGCTCGCCTACCTTATAATATTCCTTCTGCTCAATTTTAAAGATGGACTCTACAGAAGGATTCATGGGCGGCATATTGTCAACTTGGATCATTTTGCTCGCATGTCCGAACCACTTTTGCTCTCCGTCATCCATAACGATTTTGTACACGAGCTTATAAGAAGTGATTCGACTTCCCGTCGAAAAGACACCCTTTGAGACATACTGGCCGTCGACCTCTTCGGTTTTCACAGGAATATCCAGTCGTTCTCCTTTCTCACCGTAATTGTCGATGGACATCTCGACCTGGACCAAATCGCCCTTTTTCTCCGTCATGGCTATGGCTGTAATCTCTTGTTCGTAATTATATTGCTTGTAGTCTGGTGTTAAACGAAGCTGACTCTCCAGTTCACTCGCTGTTTCTTCCGCAGTTGCTGGTTGAACGCAAAAGAAGCCAAGTCCAACAGCCAACACGGCGGTCCAAACAAACATTGACCAACTGGCTTTGTTGCTTCCCGGAAACCATCTGAAGCGCTTCATACCTTACAATCCTCCTCGGCCATATGGCTTAGGTCATTTTCTTTTATTATAGCGAAACAAATCGACTTTTCATCCATTTTCCAGTTATGTAAATATACAGAGTTCACACGAGCAAAAAAAATCCTCCAGCCATTGAATCAATAGCCGGAGGCATAGTACGTGAATGGTTCTATTATATGAAAAAGGCTCGGGAATTTCCTTCGTAGGTTGCTGGCAAGTCAGGCAACATTGCCTTGGATTGGTGTTTTCTATGTAAAGAAACAGGCCCATTTTCTTGAAAAAGATCGAATCCCCTCTTCCTCTCCCCGCCCCTACCGGTTTATACTTGCCGCATATTCTTCCTTGAACTGTTTATTGTACGACGAGATCAGACTCACCTTTCGCAGCAGCTCCTTTAAGCTATGGCTGAAAAAATCCGGCTCCTTGCATCCGTCCACATGTCCGACAGCAACCGATATGGATACTCCTTCAAGCACCATTGGCCGTCCGATCTCCTCGAGATATTCCTCTACTTGCTCTTGATCCGCTAACGATATCAGCACAAATTCATCGCCAGCATACCGGCACAAATAGTCGTATTTCTCCTTGGCGAGCGCGGAAAGCCGTTGAGATAAAGTCCGAATCACGTCATCGCCAAATGGATGGCCGTATTCTTTATTGATTCGACCGAAATCGTTTATGTCCACAAAAATCAGGTGGAACGGCTGACGCTGTTTGAGGAACTCCTCTCCAATGTACTGTATATAGGGAGCCCGGTACAAGCCTGTATGCGAATCCATGAACTCAGCCAGCTTTCGCATCACTTCTTCGCGAGTCACCAGCCCCTTCATCTCTGTCTTGTCCATGACGAGAATCCGTTCAATCTGATTCTCCGTGAGCATGCGATAGGCGTCCCAAATGTCGTGATCGGGACTGATCGTGACGGGATTGGGAGTCATGGCATCTGCTACGATCCGATTGGGATGGGATGATCGGACATCCCGGGAAGTGATGATTCCCTGTACCTGGTCGTGATCGACTACAATCAGCGACCCGATCTTCCATTCATTCATTTGCTCCGCCGCATAGGAAACACTTCTTCCCGACGTAATGGTGTGAACGGAAGTAGTCATGATTTCGGAGACCTTCATGACAGATCCACCTCGCGCTGAACAGAAACAGCGATTTTCAACTCAGAGCGAAGAACCATCGAATCGCTGATCATGTTTTCTGCTTCCTCCAGAATAATGTTCATCAACACATCTCTATCCAGCATCTGCATCAGCGAATTTCGGATGAGGACAGCCTCAATTCTCGGATGATCTATCTTCACCAAAGTAAATTGCTCCGGCGAAAGCGCCTCTGCCATCCGCCTGACGGCCTCTGGCCCAATGGGGGCTTTTCTTCCTACGATTAAGAGATCCTGCATCGGCGGAACCTCGAATTCCGAGATTCGTAGAGAAAGCGTCGCTTTCCGGGAATACACGTTTCTGTCACTCATCACATATTTCCTCCAGTATGTACACTTTTCATGAATATTGATTCAGTCGTCCCGGTTTCCCGAGGTAGTAGCCCTGACCGGTTTTTACGCCGAGGCTCGCGGCGCAGCAAAAATCCTCCTCGCGCTCAATCCCTTCCAAAATAAGCTCAGCTTCATCCCGGCAGTACTCAACCAAAAGCTGTACGATTTTTTGTTTCTTTCCTGAATGGGCCAAGCCATCTGAAAAGAACTTGTCCATTTTAATAAAATCAGGGGAGATCTCGACAATCTTGCGAAAGGTTGTCGCTCCTTCTCCGACGTCATCCAGCGCGATCTTGAAGCCGATCTTTCTAAGCATGGCGATTCTTCTCGTAAACAGCGGGTTCAGCCATATTTTTCGCTCTACGATGGATTCGTTGATTTCCAGAACAATTTTGCTCAGATTGGGACGAAACCTGCTCATGATGCCATCAATAAATGCCGGAAACTGATCCTCCACGATCGTAGACGGATAAATGTTGACAAAGAGAAACTCTCTTTTTTCCTGCCTCTGCTGGGGCATGAAAAAAACAGTCAATGCCTGTGAAATAGACAGGGTATCCAATTCAAATAACTTATTCTGTTCAGTCGCCTTTTGGAACAATGCTTCAGGGCCGATAGGGGATACGCTGCGAATCAGCGCTTCATATCCTATAACCTTTTTTTCCGGAAGGTGACAAATCGGCTGGAATACGTGGTAGAATCGTCGATTTTCAATAAATTCTGCTATGCTCTCCATCGTCTTACCTTCCTTACATGTTTGATTAAAATGATCGTACCCTGCACCCTCTTCAAACGGACACGCCAGCTGGTTGTACAACCAGCCCGATCATCTATTTAGGTAAATAGACTCACTATTCACAAAGAGTCCTTTTGACAAATAGCTCCATTATCCCTAATTATTCGCTAATTTTTACCTAATTCCTTTTCTTTTTTATGTAATTTGAACTACCTGATTATTTTTTTCTGTTGGCAAGGATATTTTTATGGAGTAAACGCTTTCTTTTGAGCGCAAAAAAACCTTTCCCCAGCCGACTCTCGGTGAAGAAAGGTTCGTTCTTGTCGATTTTGTTTGGCTTGCGGTTTTATGTCGTCAGGTTTCCGCTTGCCTTGCTCTTTGTGACGATGTGATGGCCGACGGGCAACCCCCGCTGCTGCAGCTCGTCGGACGTGAAAATTTGGAGCGTCTCACTTTTGCATGGCATTGGCATCAGGCCGCCGAGAGGGCTCATCACTCGCCCGTTTGTGTCTGTCTCGATCACGACGTACAGCCCCTTGCTCTCCAACTGCTGGATAAAGTCAGTCCAGCGCTTGGCGGTCATGTGCCCCACGTGCTTCGTGAAAATGACACCCATTTCTTGTGCTAACATGTACAATCCCCTTTGGTTCCCATCAAGTTTGATCAGTTAAGACATTCTAACGATACAAGGAAACATTCCCTTCTGGCAAAATGCGTTTTGAACAATAATCTGCGAAAAAATCCGGTTTTTCCCCGCTTATCGTTTTTAAGACCCTTCCCTCGTCACCGCACACAACTTTTCACCGCGGGCCGCTGTTTTTCGCTGTTTGTCCTTGTCCTCCCTATTTTTACCGATAGGTGACCGCTTGTTTTCCCAATGCTTCCCAACTGTTCTTCAGCGCCTGGTGAGCTACTCTCCGCTGTTTTTTTACTGTCAGCGGATCGTTGACATAGGCGTAAGTCTCATCGTATCCGACCAGCAGTACGGCATGCTCGTCAAAAGGAACCACGATCTGTTTGCCGTCGCTGTCCCAGTACTCCCACTCAGTCGGCGGCGTAAAGTCTCCGGTCGCCCATATGACTACGGGATACCCTGCGGCTACACTGTCCAGCAGCGTTTCGTAGCTTTCTCCAGTCAGATTGACCGTCCGCTCCCCCATATAATGCCGAAGCAGTTCCTCCAGCGGTTTATTGTAGACGGCAAAGCCTTTTTTCTTTCCTGTCATATCCCCGACAAAGCCTTCAGCCGGATCCCCCCATTTTTTGATATCGCCATTTTGCTGAACGATCGGTTCCGGCTCCTTTTTAACTTGCCGGGCCAGTGTCATTTTATCTACGGAATGACCGGCATGCTGCAGCAGCATCGCCAAGCTCGTCACCTCGCAGCCGTTCTTTAATTCCGGATTTTGCGCGATAACGGGAATATCCAGCATCGCTTGAGCGGGTCTGGCTGTATTTGTATGCAAGGCCAGCGGTGCCGGAATCGCTGATTGTTCGCTGCTTGGGTGCTTGCTGCTTAGTCGCTCGCTGCTTGGAACAGGCTGGGATTGTTCGGTTTGCGGCGCTGCTGCACCGCATCCCGTCAGCAAAACTCCCCATGCCGTCAGAGTGGCAATGGCCGTTTGTCTCACGGAATTGATCCCCTTCGATTTTATCCACAGGATGCCCTGGAGTCGTGCAGTCCATGTACAGACTCTCTCAGGAGATCGCTTCCAACTCTACCGCAAGCAGGCTGGAAAAGGGAATCCAGACGGTCTTCTTATCCGTGTGCAGCTTTATCTTTTTTAATGCCTGATCGACGTGGGCGATTTTCCCCGCCAAACCGCAAGCACTTTTTCCATCGTAATACGTCAGCACGACACCCTGACCTGTTTGCAGTGCCTCCCAGATACGCCCGCTTATTTCAGCCATCTGCTCCTCGTCGAGCCCAGGCGGCACATAACGAAGCTCTTCCGCTTTGATCCTGATGTACATCTCACGGTGCTCCGGCAGCACAAAACGGCTTGCCACAAACAAATTATCCCGTTTGGAAACGCGCTTTTCCCTCATGTCCTTCTCTCCTCTTTGCTGACTGCGCCTTGTTCTTCCTCTCGCCTCTGAAACATTGCTCGCGGTTCATCCGCAAAGGATTTCGGCCTTGCCGTCATCCAGGAGCGGGCCAATTCCTGACACTCGGAGCGAAGCACTTCGATGGAATAGACCGCTTCCCTGACATATCCGCGATGTCGGTACTGTACCACATAGGTGCCATCCTGCCGGGTCGCCGTCAGCAAAATGCAGCCCATCTGCCGAAGCCGGCGCCGCAACTGATGATGCTCCCGCTCTGCCCAGCGGGACAGCTCCTGAAAAAACCAGTCGTACGAAATTTTGAAGGGAACGGTCCGCCCCTTTCCCATATCGACCATCGCAACCCGAAACAACAGGCCAAACAACACGTACAAGCGGACCAGTTCTTGCTCTTCCTCAGCGTCCTGCCTCTCCGTCATTTATAGTGCCCCCCGATCTTGCGAGCACGCTCACGAGCCTGCCCGGCTCCCGACATGGAAGCGGCACGCAAAATCGCATCCGCTCCGTAGCGATTGCGGATATCGTCTACAGCTCGGGCAAGTGAACGCTGCTTCTGAGTATCGGTAAAGAGGTTGAGCTGAACCACGTTGTCAGGCACCAGCTGCTCCAGACTGACGCCGACGCTGCGAACAGGGGTTTCCTGCCAGTGCCGGTCAAACAGGCGGCAGACAGCTTCGTAAAGCGTCATCGCGTCATTGGTCGGCTCCGGCAGCTTGAGCTGACGTCCAAATCCTGTCGGCACGTCAAAGTCGGCTCCCCGGCATCCAACCGATACCACCCAGCCCATCAGCTCTTTGCTGCGGGCCCTGCGGCATACCTCTTCACACAGCTCAAGCAGCACCACCTTGATGTCAGCAGCTGTATGGTAGTCGCGCGGCAGCGTCATGTGGTGACCGATCCCCTTCTGGGTATCATGCGTACGAGGCGAAACGGGCGAGTCATCCATGCCGTGCGCCGTACGCCACAGCACCTCCCCATTGACGCCCCAGCGCCGGGTCAACACAGCGGGCGAGAGCTGCGCCAGCTGCCCGATCTGGTATACGCCCATGCGATGAAAATGCCGTTTCATCCGCGAGCCTACTCCAAACAATTTTTCAATCGGCAGCTTCCAGAGCGTCTCTGCAAGCTCCTCCCGCTTCAGCCAGAAAATGCCTTCCTCCCGCTTCTTGGCGAAATTGTCGCACGCCATTTTGGCCAGCACCTTGTTTTCTCCAATACCGACCCGTGAATGTACTCCTGTTTCCAAGCGGATGCGCCGCTGGATCTCCTCTGCGATTTTCCACGGACCTCCAAACAGCCGGACACTTCCCGTCACATCCAAAAACTGCTCGTCGATGGAATACGGCTCCACCAGATCGGTAAACGACTCGAATATGCGAGTAATTTGTACAGCCACACGGATATAGGTCTCCATCCTCGGGCGAACCACGACCAGATGGCGGCACTTTTGCTGAGCCTGCCACAAGGCTTCTGCCGTGGTGACGCCGTACGACTTGGCAATCGGGCAAGCAGCGAGGACCACCCCGCTTCTTCGTTCGGGATCGCCTGCTACGACGATCGGTTTGTCGCGCAGCTTCGGCTGAGCCGCTTTTTCGATACTGGCATAAAAGCTCTGCATGTCAGCGAGAAAAATAATCCGTTTGTTGTCATGAGCCATTACAACCATCCCCTGAATAGGAACAAATGTTCCCGTTTCATTTCTGTTCTTATTATAGCAAACAGATGTTCGCTTTTATACCATGTACTTTTAAAAAAGGGCTGGAAATTGAAGGAAGTCGCCTGACAGGAGAGAAATTAGTAAGCATCAAAAGCGAAGGAACCGGTGGAGCGCCCGGATGGACATCCCGTAACGAGCAGCAAGCCGGATCAGGAGCTTCACGAGCAGAAAGGAGAAAAGGATGGACATTCGTCTGCGTCCCACTGCATTGGCAGATATACCGTATGTATACGAAACCGAACAGATGGAGGAAAACCGCGCTTACATCCTGCCGTGGGAGAGCACGCGGCATGAGCAGTCTCTCGCAAACCCGGATATCCGCCATTTGATTGTAGAAGATGCGAAGAAGGGGAACAGCGTGGGATACGTGATCCTGGCCGGACTGGCCAATCCGCACGCGAGTATCGAATTCATGCGGATTACCATCTCCGAAAAAAGAAAAGGATACGGGCGCAAGGTGCTGCAGGAGATCAAAAGGCTGGCTTTTGACGAGTGGGGGGCCAACCGCCTCTGGCTGGACGTCAAGGAGGAAAATCGACGAGCGCTTCAGCTCTACCTGTCGGAAGGCTTTATCATGGAGGGAAAATTGCGGGAGTGTCTCAAAACGAACGATCGGTACGAATCGCTGATTGTCCTCTCCATGCTGGCACGCGAGTACAAAAGCTGGACGCAAACTTGACTGAACGGAGTTATACGCCAAAAGCAAAGATAATGGTGCAAAAGATGAAGGTGCAAGGAAACGCAAGCCGGGAAGAAAAGGAAAGTGGAGACTCTCGTGCTTGCAAAATGCTTGCCGGGTGGTGGAATTAGCGAATATAGCACCATCCGCTAATTCCACTTGCCGACCGTTTTTCTCGTCTTGCAGAATTCAAGCTGGTCTTCACATAAGAGGTGCGCTGTCTACCAAACTGTCTCCATCTGGGAAAGGCTTTCCTGCTCAGTGCGGCTGAAGGTCGCCGCTGCTCAGCAAGTACAGCCACTGACCGTCAGCGCTTGCACCGATAAAGCTGATTCCGAAGGAGAGGTCTGTGATCAACGTGTCCGTCTTTCGCTGGTCAGCGTCAAAAGCCATAATGTCCATCGCGACCGCGTGCCCTTCCGCGTTCTCTTTATGTCTCGCAAACAAATACCGGTGACTGTTTGGGAGCCACAACCCTTCTCCCTGGAAATCCATCAGGTGCTCCTTTCCTTTAAACAGCCCCGCATTCCAATACATCTGATACATCCCGTCATCGGTTTGCGTATAGCCAGCCCAAGCATCTCTCGGAACAGGCGGGTTCCACGCGCTGACCTTTTCCGTCTTCCAGTCATAGCGGTAACGCAATTGGTCGAAGGAACTACGGCTCTGCCGCATCGCAAAAGTGAACTGCCGCCCGTCATCATCAAAGGAAATGGGGATGACATCTCCGTACATTTCATCGATAGGCACAAAGCCTTTCAGCGCACCGGTCAACCGCTGCTTTTCTCCGGTTTCCAGATTCAGCAGCAGCAGGTCCAGATTTTGCTCCTGGTCTTTGGGCCCAACAGCCATGATCAGCTTTTTTCGGTCATGGCTAAAGTCGGCTCCGTGAACGAATTCCCCTATCTCGACGGGAACCGCAGTTTCACTGACAGGCATGTTTTGCCCCTCTTGCGGTGCCGCATAAAAAAAGCCGCGCCGGTCGGCAACAAATGCGCCTTCCCCCCGGTAACTGGTGGTCAGCTCCACTGGATAGCGAGTCAGCTCGTTCGTCTGCCTGTCATAGATCCCGTACAGGAGGGGATGCCGCGCGTCGCATTCGCAATATTCCGTATACCGCCTCAAGAGCAGATATCGCTGCTCAGGGTCGAGAAAAGAGTCGCTATGATACGAGCCGGGATACCCGCTGATCTGCTCCCGCACCTTTCCATCCAGGCTCACCTTCCACAATTGGTTGGGAGCAAGAACAACAGCCAGGAAGCCAGGGGGTTCCGACAGAACATGGCCGCTGGCGGTGCGTGCGCCTTTTACATCCAATACATACTCCTTTATTCCGTCTTCCGGCTGTACTCTCGTCCTGGGTGTCGCCCGGAGGTGAAGCTGTTTATCATGGACCCAACGGAACTCCAGGTCGGGCTCGATAAACCATTCCTCGGCAGACGCCTTCTCTTTTATCCGCGATTCAATCGCTTCTACCACACTGCTTCGGTCCATCGCCTGACGAAAGAACAACGTAAATGTCTGCGGTCCACTACCAACCGGAGTCCTGATCGGAGATTGCAGTACCGGCTCCTCATCCAGTCGGATCACAACATCTGCTTTCATCGATGCATAGTCAAACGGAATCTCTGCTGGATTCCACTCGGCGGAGGAAGGCGTTGGCGGATGCCCGGAGGAGGAATTCGGGGTTGTCCCCGGAGTTGTACTCCCAGGTGGCGCTTGTGATTCCGGCTGTTGATTTCCGCCGCTGCCGGATGGCGGTGTGCCTGTGCTTGCGGCAGGAACACATCCGGTTAAAAGCAATGTGCCTGCGAGAAGCAGCGCGAATGCCTGTAAGCGTTTCATCTGAACCATGATTTCGCTCCTTTGACTTCTTAACAATATTTCCCTGTAAGACGTAGGAAAGCGTGTTTCGTTTCAGCCATACGGCCGGGACTGGTGGGAATTACAGCGGAATTGGCTTGAGTTGGCAGCATCACAACTCATCTAGCATCACAACTCATCTTATGCTGTCCCGCTTGTTTGATCCTTCGATAAACAAAGTTCATTCCAACAAAAAACGCCCTTCCGAGTCCATTCACTCGAAAAGGCGCAGTCGTCTAGCTGCCTTCTGTCCGGGACGTTTTGGCTGACGACGATCAATCAAAGACGATCCCGTCCAAAACACCTTCCCGCTTCAGATAACTGCGAAGCCAGACGTATTCCTTGTTTTTCCAAAACTCTTCCTTCTCTACCAAAGCAGCCGTCTCCTGGCGAGCCACTTCCAATGCCTTGAAATCGCTCATCAGATCGGCCACCTTAAATTCAGGCAAGCCGCTTTGCTTTGTCCCGAAAAAGTCGCCGGGACCGCGCAGTTCCAAATCGCGGCGCGACAGTTCGAAACCGTCTGTCGTTTCGCACATAACGCGCATCCGCTCTTTTCCGATCTCCGATTTGGGATCGGCGATCAGCACGCAGTACGATTGCTCCGAGCCGCGGCCAACACGGCCTCTGAGCTGATGCAGTTGGGCAAGCCCAAACCGCTCCGCATCATAAATGATCATGAATGTCGCGTTTGGGACGTTTACCCCTACCTCTACCACGGTCGTCGAAACCAGCACCGCATACTCCCCGGAAAGAAAGGCCTGCATCACCGCATCCTTTTCCTTTGCTGGCAGGCGCCCGTGCATAAGACCGACCCCGTACTCAGGAAATACCTGCGAGAGCTGAGCATGAACGTCAATCGCATTTTGCACGTCCAGCTTTTCCGACTCCTCGATCAACGGGCAGATGACATACGCCTGCCTGCCTTTCACGAGTTCCTCTCGCATTTGCTCCAGCACCTGGTGAAACTGCTCATGCTTTTTCCACGTAGTCTCGATCGGCTTGCGCCCCGCCGGCATCTGGTCGATCGTGGAGACATCCATGTCACCGAAGGCGGAAATCGCCAGCGTGCGCGGGATCGGTGTGGCCGTCATGAACAACACGTCGGGAGTAAGGCCTTTGTTTCTCAAAATGCGCCGCTGCTCCACCCCGAAGCGATGCTGCTCGTCCGTGATTACCAGGCCGAGCTTTGAGAAAAACACATCCTCCTGAATCAGGGCATGAGTCCCGACAACGACGTCAATCAAGCCCATCTGCAAGGCTCCGATCACCTCGCGACGCCGTTTGGCTGTAAGCGAGCCGGACAGCAGCGCCACCTGGATGCCGTGCGGGGAAAGAAGCCCTGTCAGCGACTGGACGTGCTGCTCAGCCAAAATCTCTGTCGGCACCATCAAAGCGCCCTGAAAACCCGCTTTGACTGCCGCAAACAAAGCGATGGCCGCGACTACGGTTTTTCCCGAGCCGACGTCCCCTTGAAGCAGCCTGTTCATTGCGTACGGCGAACGCATATCGGTGAGAATCTCCTTGATTACCCGCTTTTGTGCATCCGTCAGCGGGAACGGCAACAACTTCACAAAGGTGCGCAATTCCTCCATCGGAATTTGCAGAGCCGTCCCTTCGGTCTGCTCCCGGGCAATCCGGCGGAGCGCCTGCATTTTCAATTGGAATAAAAAAAGCTCTTCAAACATGATCCGCCGCCGCGCCTGGCGTCCGTTCTCGGCATCCTGCGGAAAATGGATCGACCGAATCGCGTCAGGCCGGGGCATGAGCCGGTAGCGACTGACGATATCGGTCGGCAGAATCTCCGGGATTTGCTCGCCGTACTGGCGAAGCGCCTGCTGGATCGTTTTTCGCAAAAGCGTATGGGTCACATCTCCGCCGAGCGGATAAATGGGTGCCAGTTCCCCTCTCTTTTGTGCCCGGTCGGAGTCGGTTTCGGTCATTTCACTGACGGTGATTTGCAGCTTGTGCTTGTCCCACTTTCCGGTCACGAGAATTTCTTTTCCCGGAGAGAGCCTGCTTTTCACGAATGTCTGGTTGAACCAGACCGCCGTCACCACCACTCTGTCCATGACCAGCTTGACGGAGATACGCGATTTTCGCTTGCCGTAAAAGCGAACAGAGGGTTCGCCGTAGACCGTGCCTGCCAGCGTTACCCTCTCTCCGTCCTTCACCTCTGTCAAATCGCGGACGCGGTAGTCCTCATAGCGGCTCGGGAAATACTCCAGCAGCTCCCCCACAGTCTCAATGCCCAAACCTGCGAAAGCTTTGGCCCTCTCCTCGCCTACCCCATGCAAGAGCGAGACGGGCGCGTCGTACCATTCGTTCATTTACTTTTTCTCCAGCTGCACACCGAAGATTTTGGCCTCGATCTGGCGTCCGGTCTGCGTCGCGGCCAAACCTCCCTGTGCTGTTTCCTTGAGGGTAGTCGGCATGGAGCAGCCAATCCGGTACATCGCTTCAATCACTTCGTCAGTCGGCACCACACTCTTGATCCCTGCAAGCGCCATATCGGCAGCTACGGTTGCGATCGCGGCCCCCATCGCGTTCCGTTTGACACAGGGAACCTCTACAAGTCCGGCCACGGGGTCGCAAACGAGACCGAGCATGTTCTTCAGGGCGATGGCGACAGCCTGAGCCGACTGTTCCGGCGTACCGCCTGCCATCTCGACAATCGCAGCGGCAGCCATCGAGGTCGCCGAGCCCACTTCCGCCTGGCAGCCGCCGGCAGCACCGGAAATAAACGCGTTATTGGCAATGCAGTAGCCAATCGCTCCGGCAGTAAAGAGGTAGTTGACCATCTCCTCGCGCGTCGGCTTCAGCTTGTCTGATACGGCAAACAAGGTACCTGGCACAATTCCGCAAGCACCTGCCGTCGGCGTAGCCACAATCGTGCCCATCGCCGCGTTTACCTCGTTAACAGCGACCGACATGGAGACGGCATTGAGCAGGGTGGGGCCAGACAGAAACGGCTTTGTGCGCATGTACTCCTGCAGTTTTTTCGCATCGCCGCCAGTCAGTCCGCTGTGCGAACGGATGTCTTCCGTCAGTCCGCGCCGGACGGCTTTTTCCATCACGTCCAGATTCGTGTACATATCCGTTAAAATGGTCTCGCGAGTCCGCTGGGAAACCTCCATCTCCGCCTCAATCATCACCTGCGAAATTTTTTTCCCTTGGGACTCAGCCAGTTCTACCAATTCTGCTACGTTGCGAAACATGTCCTGTTCACTCCTCTCCTCCCGCTTTACTGTAAAGAAAGCAGTGAGACATCAAAAATATACGGGATGTTCCCGATTTCCTCCAGCACCTCTGGCAGGACGACAGAATCCGTCTCGATCGCCATCAGCGCGCGTGACCCGCGGTCGTGCCGGGAGACTTCCATCAGTCCCACGTTGATTTTATGCTGCGTGAGCACCTTGGCTACGCCGGCGATCATTCCGAAGCGGTCTTCGTGCAAAACCATCAGTGTCGGCGTATCGAAGCCAAGCTGGAAGGCAAAGCCGTTGAGCTTGGTTACCTCGATCTTGCCGCCCCCGATGGAAACACCGACTACCTCCACATCCTTCTCATCGTCGCTCAAGCGAATCCGCGAAGTGTTCGGGTGACCGGTCAATTCTTCGGAAGTGTTGATCACAATATCGATACCCAGGTCTTTGGCAATCTGCAGGGAGTCCTTCAGCCGCAGATCAAACGTATCAAAATCAAGAATGCCCGCGACTGTCGCGACATCGGAGCCATGCCCTTTATACGTTTTGGCAAAGGAACCGTAAAACGTGATCTCCGCTTTTTTCGGCTGTCTGCCAAAGAGCTTGCGGGCTATCCGCCCGATCCGGGCAGCACCGGCTGTATGGGAGCTTGAAGGTCCGACCATGACTGGACCGATAATGTCAAATACACTTTTATATTTCACCCGGTTCTCCTCCTGAATGCAAAGGGGTTCTCCACCTTGAAAGGTTCACTCTCATTTTATCTTACCGCCTCTGAAAGCGCTACAGGTTCCTCTCATTGAAACTGGGCCATCACCCATTCCTGCGGCAGCTCATATACTGCAGCACGGAGCATGATTGTGCAAGCGCGATTTGACCAGGAAAGGAGCGAGCAAGATGAGCGAACGGAAGGACTCCGGAAGAAGAAAATGGACAGGCGTGGAATATCTCGGCATTTTCCTTGTTTTGTCGTCTCTGGCTTCCCTGTTGTTCTGGCCGCATGCGCTGGCCGGCCTGTTCGATGCCATTATCAAAAAAGTATTTCCGATTGTTGTCGACATTTTCCTCACGGGGGAAGTGGGAATTGCCGTCATTGTCAGCGTCATCGTCGGAAGGATGCTGGAACGGCTCGGGTTTACAGATGCGCTGTTCCGCGTATTTGCTCCTGTCATGAAATGGCTGTCCATAAATCCTGCCGTCATTATCCCGAGTGTCTACAATATTCTCGGTGATATCAATGCCGCCGGGCGGATCGCCGGTCCGATCCTGATGCGGGCAAAAGCGACAAAAGCGGAACAGAAAATCGCTGTCGCCACGATGATTCAGTCCCAGCAATCATTCGCCACGTTCATGATCGGACTGATCGCTCTCGCCGCCACCGGAGCCGCTGTTTTTCCGGTCGTACTGCTCTCGATCTTTGTCCCGCTGATCCTCGTTCCCTGGCTTCTGTCGAAGACAATCTACCGGGATACCCGGACAGTAGAGCTGGAGGAGCTTCCGCGTTTTACTCCCGGCACCGCTTACCTCAAAACGGTCTTTGACGCTGCCAAAGAGGGAACGGAACTGCTCTTGCTGGTCATTATCCCCGCGGTTGCTGTCGTATTTGGGGTCATCGGCCTGTTGGAATACATTGGCGTTTGGCAACCGATCGAGAACGCTTTTACCCTGCTGCTCTCCGCTTTGAGCATCGAGCCTGCGACAGGCATGCTGTCCCTTTTGGCCAGTCCCACGCTGGCGATGGCTGAGCTGCAAAAAATCGCCGCGAGCATCGACCCGCGCCTTGCTGTCGGTTCCTTTGTCCTCGCCTCCTCGGGACTGCCCTTGTCAGTGATCTTCGGACAGGTTCCTGCGACATGGGCGGCCCATTCCGACTTGACGGAGCGTGAAGCGATGGCAGCCGCTGTCATCGGCATGCTCATGCGGCTCGTCACTGCTTTTGTGATCGGATACTTTGTGACGCCTTGGGTGGTGTAAACATGAGCGGAACGTATATGATCAGGGCCAAGAAGCTGGTGACCGTAACCGAAAAAGGCAGTATCAACGACGGAGCCATGCTTGTGAAAAACGGGCTGATCGCTGACATTGGCCCCTGGGAGAAGCTTTGGGTAGAGCATCGGGCGAATGGAGTGGCTTTGCTCGACTGCCGGGACTGGGTCATTGCCCCTTCGCTGGCGGACTGCCATACCCACCTTTTGGAGTTCGCTCCCGGATCACTGTTTCCGGTAACGGAAGAAACACATGGAGCCGCCGGCATGTCGCTTCTGCTCAAGGCACTGTCCTGCGGGATTACGGCCCTTGGGGAACAAATTTGCGGGCATCCAAAGTGCGGCTTCGACCTCGCTTTTTATCGTCGTCTCGCTTCCTTTGTGCCCATCGATGTCTGCTTTTCTCTGTCCAGTATCTCGATTGGATTTTCGCAGCTTGCTCATTTTACTGCGGCTACCGGCCCCCATCCGGTCGAGAGGGAGCGCTTAGCTGCCCCTGAGATCGTACAAGTGCTGGCGGGCGAGAGCGAATACCCGGGAGAGAATCTGTTTCTCAACGCCACACCGGCCAATTTCAAGCCGGAGGAGGTCCCTCGGGCGGGCGAGATCATTTATGAACAGAGCGAATTGACCCGGGTCGTCGATGCTTTCCACCGATCGGGCAAATCGATTGGCGTTCATGTCGGCGGCGAAGAAGCGATCCGTATGGCCCTTGCTGCAGGAGTGGATGTGCTTCATCACGCTCACGGGATTACCGAGCAGCAAATTATCGAAGCTGCCCAAAAGAACATAAAAATAGTCGCGACTCCGCTGGGCGGCACACATGAACTGCCGAATTCCCCGGAGCAAATCAGCCGCTTGGTTCAGGCCGGGGTGACCACCGCCATTTCTACCGATGCCTACTTGCCTCCACACGAGCAGGCCTCCTGGCTTTCTTTTCCGGATCGGGAATTAAAGGGGCCGGAGACGCTGATGGCCATCGCCCAGCCTGCGATGAAGCTTTTGCAAAAGCAAGGGTATGGGGAAAACGAGATCCTCTCGCTCATCACCCGCAATCCAGCAATGGTCCTTGGGAAGGAAAAGCGTTACGGCAGTTTGGGAAAGGGACTGGAAGCGAATTTTCTGGTGACAGCAGGTGTGCCTGGACTGGAGATAACCTCCGAAGAGGACATCAGGCAGGTGTACTATCGCGGGGTGAAGGTAATTGATCGTATCGGAGAAGGCTGATTGAGCTGGTAGCGCAGAACCTCATCCCGGTATGGGAAGGGAAACAGGCAGAAGAGACAGTTCGGGTGGCGTCTGCTTGAGACACCCAGAATTGGGAATCGTCACGCTGGATCTGTCAGAAGTCAAGCGGATTAAAGAGCAGTACCCGTTTATCTACATGGAGAGCCGTCGGGCAGACATTTATAAAGCGAATCACTTGGTATAGAAACTGATGGGGAGGCTAGGCACTTTCAGCCTTGCCGCGTTAGAGAATACAGCGCAATGCTTTTCCCGTTGAACACGATTTCACGTTCAAAGTTCATGCCTATTTTCCGCGCTACCTTCACTGAGCTATGATTGTCAAATTGGATGAGCGAGATCAGCCGCTTTTTTCCCAGATGAGACAGGCCGAAATTCCGCAAGGCCAGGGCAGCTTCGGACGCATAGCCTTGTCCCCAATGCCTTCTCGAGATCCAATACCCAACCTCTGTCTCTTTGCGCTCATCGACGAGCTGGGGAACAAGTCCTGCGTACCCAATCAGTTCACCATCAGACTTCCTTGCCACGACCATCAGTCCAAGCCCCTGCTCCTCTTCATAGCGGTTCATCCACATGCGCAGCCGTTCGGCGGTCTGTTCTCTGGTCCAGACATTCCCTTGACCGATATACCGCATCACCTCCGGATCACCTGTCATCGACATCAAAAAATCCAGGTCCTCTGCTGTATACGGACGAAATACAAGACGCTCTGTCGCCAGCATGCAAATACACCCTCCTTGTTTTTTCAAACATGCTCATCGTGTAAATGACAGTCCCCCTGTTTTCCAGAGCATATGGTCCGCAACTGCCATGCAGCGCCGCAACATGTACCGGGAGAGCACAGGACCGTATAAAAACCTCCTCGAAGCACACGAGGAGGTTTTTCTTTCGAAAAGGACGTCTATTCTTTTACCATCACAAATCCGAGCAATCCCGGGCCTACATGGGTACCGATTACCGGGCCGATCTCCAGCAAGAAAGACTCGGTCACCTGAAACTCCTGCTTGATCGCCGCCAAATGCTCCGCCGCTTGATCAGGTACGGCGCTGTGCAGCATCGCTACCTTCACCGGCTGGTCTGAGGCGTATTCCTTCAATGCTTCCTTCACACGGGCGATCGCTTTTTTGGTCCCTCTTACTTTGTCAAAAGCAGCTACGTACCCCGCAGGGTCCAAGGTCAGAATCGGTTTAATGTTAAGCAAGGAGCCGATGACCGCAGAAGCCTTGCCAATGCGGCCACCCTTTTGCAGAAACTCCAGCGTGTCAACGATGAAATAGACCTGCACTTCATCGAGAAAACGATCGATCATGTCGAGTATCTGCTGCTTGCTCTTCCCTTCGCGCGCTGCTTTGGCCGCTTCGACACAGAGCATGCCGTAAACAAATGAAGCTTTACGCGAATCAATGACGGTGATATCAAGCTGTTCTTCCATCATCGATTGTGCGATGACGGCAGACTGATACGTACCTGAGAGCGAACCGGAGAGCATGATGGCGATGATTTGGACATCTTTGCCGTGCTGCTCCCGAATTTGTTTGTACGTTTCAGCAAAGTCGAGCGGGGATGGTTGAGATGTGGTCGGCATCACATCCGTATGCTTCAATTTTTCAAAAAACATGGCAGATGTAATGGAGACCCCGTCCAAATACGTTTCTTCTCCAAACATCACCTTCAGCGGAACTGCTACGATTCCGAGCGACTCCCGCAGCTCGGAATCGATGTCAGCCGCACTGTCCGTTACGATCACAATGGACATCTACACAACTCCTCTCCAGGGAAGCGAGTCAAAAGCGCAGCCCTCTATGACTACTCTACAGCGAAAATAAACGGATAAAGCGGCTGTCCGCCCTCGTGGATTTCCACGTCCACGTCCGGGAAAGCTTCATCCAACGCCTGTGCGAGTTCGTCCGCTTGATTCTCTTCAGCGCCTTCCCCGATAAAAATCGTCACGATGCCAGTCTCGTCATCGACAAGCTGGAACAGCAGTTCCTTTGCGATCGCCATCATATCCGGGCCGGATGAGACGATCTCTTTTTCAGCAATGCCGATAAAGTCTCCCTGCTTGATCTCGACATCGCCCATTTTCGTATCGCGAACCGCATGGGTTACCATGCCTGTTTTCACTTGTTCGATAGAAGCAGTCATTGCCTGCTGATTGGCCTCCGGAGACGCGCCTGCGTTAAAAGCAATCAGCGCAGCCATCCCCTGCGGAATGCTCTTGGACGGAACAACCGTAACGGACTTGTCCGTCAGCTCGGCCGCCTGCTTCGCCGCCATCACAATATTGCTGTTGTTCGGCAAAATAATAATCTCGTCTGCATGCAGCCCGTCAATCGCGGAAAGGAAGTCTTCCGTACTCGGATTCATCGTTTGGCCGCCTTCCACGACTACGTGAACACCCATGCTGCGGAAAATATCGGCCAGTCCAGGACCAGCCGCAACAGCAATCAATCCATAGGGCTGAGCGGCTGCTGCCGGAGCAGTTTCAGCAGGCACCTGTGCGGCCGCTTTCCGCTCCTCCTCGCGAAGGATGTTGCCGTGCTGTTCCCGCATGTTTTCGATCTTGATCCGATGCAGGCTGCCAAACTGCTGTGCGTATTGGAGCACGCTGCCGGGGTGCTCGGCATGTATATGTACTTTGACCATATCATCGTCAGAGATGACTAACAGAGAATCCCCCATCTGATCGAGCTGGGTACGGAATGCCGCTTCTGAAAACGGCTTTTTGTTGGCTTCCGTGCTATGCGTCAGCCAAACCATAAACTCTGTACAGTAGCCAAAATGAATGTCCTCTGTTTTCATATGGACTTGTGCATTGTGGTGCTCGTGAACCAGTTCTTCCATATCGAGCGAAGCAATCGATGGCTTCGCTTCCTTGACCTGATCCGCCGTTTCACCGCGAAGCGCACGGATGAAGCCCTCGTATACAAAGAGTAGTCCCTGTCCGCCCGAATCCACCACGCCTACTTCCTTTAGGACGGGCAGCATGTCGGGTGTGCGCAGCAGCGTCTCCTGGGCCTGCTCATAGGTTCTTTCCATGACGAAGAGAACATCGTCTGTCGTGCGTGCCGTCCGTACAGCTGTTTCGGCCGCTTCTCGGGCTACAGTGAGAATCGTGCCCTCAACCGGCTTCATCACTGCCTGGTAGGCGGAATCTACTCCGGCCTTTAACGCTTCGGCAAACTGGCGGGCGTTAATCTCGTCTTTTCCGTTTACCGCTTTGCTGAATCCGCGAAACAACTGGGAGAGAATCACGCCGGAATTCCCCCTCGCTCCCATCAGCAGACCTCTGGCAAGAGCGGCCGCAGACTCTCCGATCTTGGGAGATTCCTTTCGTGCAAGTTCCTCTGCTCCCGATGTGAGCGTCAAATTCATGTTTGTCCCCGTGTCACCATCTGGAACGGGAAAGACGTTTAATCCATCCACCACTTTGGCGTTGCTGGACAGGAGCCTCGCCCCCAGATAAACCATCCGGCTAAACAGCACGCCGTCAAGACGCGTATGTACCAACTGATGTTCCTCCTTACGTATCCCTGTCTGTACGGACTCCCTGTACAAAAATATTAACTGCTGTCACATCAATGCCTACCATCTGCTCCAAGGTGTAGCGAACGCGTCTTTGAACATTGCCGGCAACCTCAGAAATTTTCACGCCGTAAGTGACGATAATATGCATGTCCAGAATGACTTCACCGTTCTGGTTATGGACGACTACCCCTTTGCTGAGGTTGTCTCTGCCCAGCATCTCGGCAATTCCGTCTTTGAGCGCTTTGCGTGAAGCCATGCCGACCAGGCCGAACACTTCCATGGCGGCGCCTCCAGCGATCCGCGCGATCACATCTTCTGTCACATCGATTTTACCAAGAGGTGTGCTCATTTCCACTGTCATGCAAGGACTCCTCCTTTTTTCAAACGGCATCGCCGTCTATTGTAACAGTAACCGTACCAGTAAGCATGTACGACATTGCCACCATCCATACCGCATAGATCTGCTCCGATATCCACTCACCTATTGCAAAGTGCGTGTACAAAAAATGCCGCTTGTCAAAAGAACTTCTTCGATTGAAGAAGCAGCAACCCAATGCATTTCCATGCTTCTCCCAATTTTACACTATCAATAGGTAGAAATGAAGCGTTTTGTCGAATGACCCCCAAAACAGAAGGAGAATGGCTTTTCCTCATGTCAAGTATTGCAATTGACAGGGGCGTATGCTAAGATAAGCAAGTGTTTGTATTATCTAAACAAAACAAAGTATCCCGTTTATATGCATCTGAGGGAGGTGGATCGTAATGGCACGTCGCTGCTTTGTAACTGGCCGTTCTGGCAAAACTGGTAACGCTCGCTCCCACTCCATGCGCGCAAATCGCCGCAAATGGGGTGTTAACGTACAAAAAGTGCGCATTCTCGTAGATGGTAAACCGAAGCGCGTTTATGTAAGCACTCGAGCGCTGAAATCCGGTCTGGTAACTCGCGTATAGTTTCGCGTTTCAACCGAACATCAGTAAAAAAAGCACCCACGAGGTGCTTTTTTGCTTTTCTGCTGCTTCCCCTGCTTCGACTGAAGGAGACCGCTGCCTTCATTTCTTCTTATTAAATGCCTCGATGACAGCGCGAATCATGCCACCTATAAACTTCGGCAACTTGATGGTGTAAAACCGCATGACTACCCCTCCTTACCGAAATTACTTCTTGTGATACAAATACCAGCCGGCCCCGATGAGTCCTACCGCCAACAGGCTATACCAAACCCATGGAGGTGCCGAGTACAATAGAATGGTAATACCTCCGACAGCCAATGCCACCCCGAGAACACGTCGCAAGGCGCCCCCCTGTCGCAGGCGAAAGGAGCGCAATCCCATTTCATGCCGCACCTCCTTCGGGCGTTCTTTCGAAACGTGCATATTACATCTTATTCCGCTCTGGGATAAACATGTGTCTCACCTTGTCGAAACAAAAAAAATTCAGGCAACATTTCGCTGCCTGAATACTCTATGCGGCACCAGCCGCCAATATGCGTGTTTCTTTGGTAAAAGCTTCGTTACGCCAGTCTGTTTCGCACCGGGAACAAAAGCTGAGGCGCACCCGACATGACGACGGTCAAAACAATCCCTGTGATGATCATTTCCGGGAGCAGATAGGTGATGTTGTAGACGAAGGAGTACAGCGCAGCCGGCATGCCCTCTGGCGCATATTCGCCGAACCAGATCACCCCGGAGAGAAAGTGACAGACAAACCGTCCGATCACGCCGACGAACAGGACGCTCCACAGAGCCATAACCTTGTTCGTACGCTTCTCGATCGCAGACAGGCGGACAAGCCCTGCCAGTCCCAGAGCGCCGAATGCGACCGGATAATCGAGCAGCAGCTGGACCGGATGAACGTAACCGCTGCCAAAGAAGGTTTGCAGTACACCAACCAGGATACCGCATGTCACTCCCGGCAAAAGGCCGCGACGCACCGCGAGCAGCGCGATCGGCACCATCACGAGGGACACAGATCCCCCTTGCGGCATTTGAAATACCTTGATCTCGCTGAATACAAGAGCGAGCGCTGTCATCATCGCCATTTCCAGCAAGATAAGCAATCGTTGCCTAGACATTTGTTTCTACACTCCCTTTTCATTTGTAAAAAGGCAATACCGAATATAAATAGCAGAATACACCAATAATTACTCGGCTCAACCTGATTCTAGCCCAAGGCCGAATGTCTGTCAAAAAAGAAAACGCTTCGCAGCCCCAAGGCTCCGAAGCGTAAAAACCACTCGTTGTTACAGCATTTTTTCCAAAAACTGCTTGGCCCGCTCGCTTTTGGGATTCGAAAAGAACTCGCTCGGCGGCGCATCCTCCACCAATCTTCCTCCGTCAAGAAAACAGATGCGGTCGGCGACCTCGCGGGCAAAATTCATCTCGTGCGTCACGATCGCCATTGTCATCCCCGTATCGGCAAGTCCCTTCATGACATCCAATACCTCTTTGACCATTTCCGGGTCGAGCGCCGATGTCGGCTCGTCAAACAGCATGATTTGCGGTTCCATCGCCAAGGAACGGGCGATCGCAACCCGCTGCTTCTGTCCGCCGGAAAGACGATTCGGGAAGACATCCGCCTTGTTGGACAGCCCGATACGAGCGAGCAGCTCCCTTGCCTTGGCTTCCGCCGCCGCTTTGGAGAGTCCCTTGACCTTGACAGGAGCGTACGTGAGATTGTCCAGCACGCTCATGTGCGGAAACAGGTGAAAATGCTGAAACACCATGCCGATCTTTTGGCGTATGCGCATCACATCCGCTTTCGGATCCGTAATGGCTTGCCCGTCGATGACGATCGTTCCCTTTGTCGGGGTCTCCAGCAGGTTCATGCAGCGCAAGAGCGTCGATTTGCCGGAGCCGGATGGACCGATGATCGCCACCACGTCACCGCGGCCGATCTCAGTGGAGATGTCGTGCAAAACATCGAGCGAGCCGAAAGACTTGCTCACATTCTGAATCTTAATCACTGCGTCTCATCCTCCTCTCCAGCACACGCGCCACCCAAGTGAGCAGCATGACCATGACGTAATAGAGCAAGCCCGCCAGAAGGTACGGCTCAAAGTAGCGGAAGATCGTCCCTTTGACGATATTGGCGTTCTGCATGATGTCCGCAAGGCCGATCGTAGATACAAGTGCCGATTCCTTCAAGAGCGCGATCGTTTCGTTTACCAATGCAGGCAGGATGTTTTTCACTGCTTGCGGCAAAATGATATCCGTCATCATTTTGCGGTACGGAACGCCGAGAGCTTTGGCAGCTTCCCATTGCCCCTTGTCTACGGCCATAATTCCGCCGCGGATCGTCTCGGAGATGTACGCCCCGGAGTTGAGCGTAAAAGTCAAAACGGCGGCTTCAAACGCTGAAATGTTGTAGCCTGTAATCTGCGGCGTGGCAAAGTAGACGAACGTCAGCTGCAGGATGAGCGGCGTGCCGCGAAAGACAGACGTATATGCGACCGCAAATCCTTTCAGCAGACGAATGTTGGAAATTTTGATGAGTGCCAGCAAGGAGCCCCAGATAAAACCGAACACGACCGACAGAAGTGTTACCTGTAATGTGACCTTTATCCCGTTTACTATAAAGGGGATATAGGGCACAATTTGTGCAAAATCCAAACTCATGCCCTTTCGACTCCTTTTCGAATAAAACTGCGCTGTCTAGACCGGGAACAAGGCCCTTCTGTCAGCTGATTATTGGCCGAACCATTTGTTGATCAGCTTGTCCATCTCGCCGTTTTCCTGCATGGTCTTGATCACCTTGTTGAACTCTTCCACATGCGGAGAACCCTTCGGGAATGCGATAGCGGAGCCGTTAACCTCATCGCTTTGGATGGTGGTGAACTGCAGTTCCGGATTCGCTTCCACATAACCCTTGGCTACAGTATCCTCCAGGATCGCTGCATCCACACGGCCTGTTTTGACTTCTTCCACGATCTCACCGGTTTTGTTCAGCGAAACGATCTCCAGACCTTGGATGGTCTTTTGCAGTTCCTTGGCCGCACCTTCCTGAATGGAGCCGGTTTGTACGGTGATCTTTTTGCCCGCAAGCTGCTCCGGCTTGGTCAGATTGCTCTCCTTTTTGGCGACAATCGTATTTTTCGCATCATAGTAGATCGTCGAGAAGTCGGCGTTCTGCAGACGCTCAGGCGTTGGGGTCATGCCTGCCATGACGAAATCGGCGCGCTTGGTCTGAAGCGCCGGTACCAGTCCGTCAAAGTTCATGTCGACCACTTCGATTTCATAGCCGAGCTCTTTTCCAATGTACTTGGCAATGTCGATGTCAAATCCGACGATCTCGTCCTTCCCGCTGGACAAATCGTGAAATTCATACGGTTTGTAGTCAGCAGATGTAGCCATGACCAGCTTCTTTCCGCCTCCTGCGGCTTGTCCGGCAGAATCCTGGCCTGCAGGCTGCTGTGCAGTGCCCGGCTGATTTCCTGTGCCGCAGCCAGCCAGTACGGCTACAGCCAAAAGAGAAGAAAGTGCAAGTGAAGCGAGTGCAGATTTTTTCATGATGAATCCCCCTTCGTCATCTTGTATCTGTTGAATCGTTTTACAAAAAACATAAGTGCAAAACTGTTTGTAACAAGGAATAAAAAGAACTTTGCCCAACAACTAATATTTATACAATGAAATGAGTATTTTAATCAATACTAAAATTATTTCGCTGAATATTTATAAAATTCACATAGAAATATGGACATCATTTCTGATCCGCGATTCATGACAGCTGGTTCTTGTTGTTTCGGTACGAGCTTGTCTCTTTTTCTCCATTTCACTTTAAAGCGAAATGAAAAAGATGATAGATAATGAACAAATTTACAGAAAAAAAGAATCATTCGTCAGCGCTTTCTGGCATAATGAATAGGATCAAAAACAAACATACAATCACAGGAGGATGGAATATGACTGCGAACTGGACAGCATACTTCCGCGATCAGCTGCCAGACATCCTGGAGGAGCTTCGCCGTTATGTGGAAATGGAGTCGCCTACACACAACAAGGAGGCCGTAGATCGGGTAGGCGCATTCATTGCCGACCGTTTCCGGGCCCTCGGCTGCCGGGTGGATACATATCCGCAACATGAGTACGGAGACCAGCTGCGCGTGGAATACGGTGAGGGCGAGGAGCAAATTCTTGTTCTCGGTCACTTCGATACGGTCAAAGAGATTGGCAGCTTGAGCCGCGAGCCGTGGCGGATCGAGGACGGCAAGGTTTACGGGCCGGGAACATACGATATGAAAGCGGGAATTGTCTTTTGCTACTACGCATTGCAGGCCATCATCGAGCAAAAGCTGCCCCTCTCCCGCAAGCTCGTTTTCTTCTGGAATACGGACGAAGAGACAGGCAGCCTGTCTTCAGAGGAGCTGATCAAGGAAGAGGCCAAACGGAGCCGGTGCGCGCTAGTAATCGAACCGGCAGCCGGTGACGGTTCCCTCAAGACAAGCCGAAAAGGCGGCGGAGAATTTTTGCTGAAGGTCAAGGGCCGGGCCGCACATGCTGGGAATGACCATGCCAAAGGAATCAATGCGATTGAAGAATTGGCCCATCACGTGCTGACGATTCAATCCTGGACGAATTACGAGGCTGGTACCACCCTTTCCGTCGGAACCATCCAAGGGGGCAGCGTGAGCAACGTCGTGCCGGATTATGCAGAAGCGGTCATTGATGTAAGGGTGTCTACAGCAGAGGAAGCGGTACGGATTACCCGCTTGATGCACCAGCTGCAGCCTGTCCTGCCTGGTGCCGAGCTGATCGTCGAAGGAGGCATCCCGAAACCGCCGATGGAGCGGACAGCCGGGACGGAACATTTGTTTTTCCATGCCCGCGAACAAGCGCGTTTGGAAGGCTTCGATTTGACGGAAACAGGCGTAGGGGGCACCAGCGACGGAAATTTTGCCGCTTCAGTCGGGACGCCCACACTCGATGGTCTGGGACCGAATGGCGATGGTGCCCACGCATCCCATGAGCACGTCGAAATCGACAGCATTCCACAAAAAATCGCTCTCCTGGCAAGATTGTTCACAACCTTGTAATTTTTCCTTTTTGTGCATATAATAGGATAAAAATATAGGAGTGTGACAACATGGAAACAGCAAAACCATTGCCAATTAACCCTGTCGGTTTTTGGCGACGCCTAGGTGCAAACTTGCTTGATGGAATTATTATTGGTGTTCCATTGATCCTTCTCACCTGGTTGATCACAGGAGGCTTGGAGGACAATCTCGTCTCCAATCTGATCTCTACCCTTTACTCCCTGCTGCTGCCAGTATTTTGGTATGGCTATACGGTTGGGAAGAAAATCGTCGGGGTTCGCATTGTGAAAGTAGACGGCAGCCCGGTCGGCATCGGCACGATGCTGCTTCGCCTGATTGTCGGCATGGGACTCGTATACGGTCTTACTTTTGGCATTGCGGCCATCGTCAGCGCCATCATGGTGGGCGTTCGCGAAGACAAACGCGCCATTCACGATTTGATTGCAGGTACGTATGTGACTTCGAACCAGCCATAATACTCTTATCATCAAGTATGCAAAAAGACCGGGAGCTGATGTCCCGGTCTTTTTCGTGCACTTTTTTACCCGCGAATCGCAGCAATGGCCGCTGCCCGATCCGCCTGATTGAACACCGCGCTGCCAGCCACGAGGACTGTCGCCCCCGCTTCTTCGCACAGCCTGGCTGTCTCGGGGTTTACCCCGCCGTCAATTTCGATCTCGACGTGCCCCAAACCGCGCTCGTCCAGCATCCTGCGCAGCTCTCTGATTTTCGGCACGACGCTGTGGATGAACTTTTGGCCGCCGAACCCCGGGTTGACCGTCATGAGCAGAACGATGTCCAGGTCGCCAAGCATCGGTTCAATGGTCGAGACCGGTGTAGCCGGATTCAGGACAACGCCTGCTTTTACTCCCTGCTCCTTGATCAGATGGATCGTTCGATGCAGGTGACGGCAAGCCTCCTGATGGACAGTGATCCAGTCTGCTCCGCTCTTGGCGAATTGCGGGATGTAGCGGTCTGGCTCTTCGATCATCAAGTGGACGTCCAGAGGCAGCGTCGTCACCGGACGAATCGCATCGACGATCAAAGGTCCAATCGTAATGTTGGGAACAAAGTGTCCATCCATTACATCTACGTGAATCCAATCCGCGCCTCCGCGTTCAACATCGCGGATTTCCTCGCCCAGACGGGCAAAGTCTGCGGACAAGATTGAGGGGGCGATTTTTACCATGGTTTGTTCCTCCGTTGGTATTCTTTCAGTTCTTCCCGAAATTGCTTGTAGTGCTCGTAACGCTCCAGGTCGATTTTGCCTTCCTCCAAAGCGCTTTGGACGGCACAGGAGGGTTCGCTGACATGAAGGCAGCCGCGGAACTTGCACTCGCTGCTGAGAGCGGCAAAATCACGGAAGGCCTCAGCCAGATCGAGCTCGTCGATTCCGATGAATTCAAGCGAGCTGAATCCCGGCGTATCCGCTACATAACCGCCGCCCTCCAGCGGAATCAGTTCTACGTGGCGGGTTGTGTGGCGTCCCCTCCCCAGCTTTTGGCTGATATCGCCTGTCTGCAGACTCGTGCCAGGGAACAAGGCATTGATCAGGGACGATTTCCCCACACCGGACTGACCGGCAAAAACAGAGATACGATCACGAAGCACCTCCCGCACCGAATCAATCCCGCGCTCCTGCTTCGTCGAGGTAGGGATGACGCGGTAGCCGATCGCTTCGTACTTGCGAACGATCGCCTCCACATCGCTTTCCGAAGCCTTGTCTGCCTTGGAAAGTACGATTACGGAATCGATGCCTGCATTCTCCGTATGCACGAGAAACTTGTCCAGCAAAAAGGAGGTGAAAGCAGGCTCGACCATGGAAAAAACAAGGACTGCCTGATCCACGTTGGAGATGGGAGGACGAACCAGCTCACTAGTCCGTTCCCCCACTTCCATGACATATCCTTCCGTCTCACTGGTCGGGTCGTACACGACCCAATCCCCGACCAGCGGATTTACTTTGGCTCCTTTTTTCTTGAACAACCCTCGCGCCCGGCATTGGTAAACCCGGTTGCCGTCGTCCACATAGTAGAACCCGCTTAACGCTTTGACGATCCGTCCTTCTGGCATTCATGTCCCCCCAACTGCTTAGTACATAATACTGTCGTAACTGATTTCTTCGTTAGATAATTCCACACCGGCGCGGATGACCTTGATCGTTGCCTTTTTCTTCGGAGACAGGACAATGGGAACATCGAAGGTCCTGCTTTCCGTGATTTTCTCGTCTACGACAACCTGATTGTCTCCCCGGGCGTCACTGACAGTGATTTTCACCGGGATTTCTCCCTCACCCGGATACACTTCTACGTAAACCGGGGTGCTGGTGATCTTGGCATCTGCCGGGTATTGCCCGTTGCTGACTGTAACCGGGATGGCTGTGCCCTTCTCAACCTTCATCCCCGGATCGTACGGCAGGGTGTGAATCACTCTGTTGGGCTCGCCATACAGGTATGACGACTCTGCTTTGATCGCTGTTTCATCGATCAAAAGACCTTGCTTGAACAGCTCTATCCGCGCTTGCTCCAGCGTATACCCGCGAACATCGGGCATGGTTACCTGTGCCTTTCCTTTGCTCACTTCCACGAGGACTTCCGTCTTGCCGGGCACGACCTCCTGATCAGCCGGCGGGAATTGATTGATGACCTCACCGGCAGGGACGTCATCCGACTCTTTTTCCGTGAACGTCTTGTCGGTTATTTTGAATCCTTTTGACTTCAGTTCATTTTCTGCGACTGTCCGAACCGTCCCGACCAGATTCGGCATTTTGATCGCTTCTTGTCCAGTGCTGACATACAGCGTGACGACGGCATTTTCCTTCAGCTTCATCGGCGGTGACGGGTCCTGGCTGATGACCATTCCCTTCTCTACCGTATCACTGGCTTCCTCCACAACGTGGGGGACGAGCTTGGCCGCCCGGATCGCCTGTTCCGCAGCCGTCCGTTCGCTCCCTTGGACTAGCGGCACGTCTACTTCCGGTACAGAAGGAAACAGCTCCATGACCAGATTGAAGCCAAGGAAGGCGAGAACGAAGAACAATCCGACCGCTCCCGTCCACAGGGCCGTTTTCATCCACCATGGGCGTTTGGCTTTCTCCTCTTCGGCCTCCTGGCGAGATGGCGTTCCTGTCCGTCCTTGTCCCTCCAGCATTTCCTGCGTAATGACGGGATAGGCTTTGGTCGCTTCATCGTCAACAGGGAACTGGATTTTTTCTTCATTCAGCCGCTCTGGCAACAGGCACGTTTCCAAATCGTCCAGCATTTCGCGAGCCGACCCGTAACGCAAGGTCGGGTCTTTGACCAATGCCTTCAAAATGACGTTCTCCACGCTTTGCGGGATGGCTGGATTAACCTGACGCGGCTCCGGCAGAGGCTCCTGCAGGTGCTTCAGGGCGACGGAGATCGGTGACTCACCGGAAAAAGGCAGCTTGCCGGTCACCATTTCATACAGCACAATGCCGAGCGAGTAGATGTCCGATTTTTCAGCCGTAATGCCGCCACGCGCCTGTTCAGGCGAAAAGTAATGAACGGAACCGAGCACCGAATTTGTATGGGTGATCGTCGTTGAAGTAACGGCTCTCGCAATGCCGAAGTCCGTTACCTTGATACGGCCGTTTTTCCCGATCAAAATGTTGTGCGGCTTAATGTCGCGGTGAATAATCTGGTTGGCATGCGCATGGTCCAATGCATCACAGATTTCCGCTGCGATCTCCACGGCATCCTCAACCGGAATAGCCCCGTTGCGATTTATTAATTCTTTCAGCGTATACCCTTCCACGTATTCCATGACCATGTAATGGGTATCGCCATCCTGTCCCACATCGTAGACACCGACTACATTGGGATGAGACAGGCTTGCCACCGCCTGAGCTTCCCTGCGGAAACGGGTGACGAAATCTTCGTCCGTCCCAAATTGCGAACGGAGCACTTTCACAGCTACCGGTCGATTCAAAACCAAGTCTTTGGCCCTGTACACGATCGCCATCCCGCCTCCACCGACGCGGGCTTCAAGCTGGTAGCGTCCCCCCAGTCGTTGACCTTCCATCTCTCTCACCCCTCTTTCTGAACGGTGTCAACCTTTGCCTGATTGCGAACGGCCACCAACGTGATATTATCCTCGCCGCCTGCCTCCAGGGCCTGATGAACCAAACCGTCCACCTGATCCTGCAAGGATACCGGCTTTTTCAGCCAATCGATTAAAGATGCGTACTGCACCTTATTTGTCAAACCATCTGAGCACAGCAGAACGACATCGCCCTCCGACCACTCAAACTGGCCAAGGTCGATGCGTACGTCCGGCTCCGTGCCAAGCGCTCTCATAATTACGTTGCGCTGCGGGTGAACAGATGCTTCCTGCGCAGTGATCTGGCCGCTTTTCAACAGCTCGTGAACGAGGGTGTGATCCTCTGTCTTCTGCACCAGCTCTTCGTTTTGAAAATGGTACAGACGGCTGTCCCCGATGTGGGCGGTTACGACCCCTGTCGGCCCGAGCAAAGCGGCCACGACGGTCGTTCCCATGCCATTGCATTCCGGGTGCTCCTGCGCGTATCGATAGACTTCGTCGTTGGCGAGCAGAAGAGCGTTCATCAGCTTCTCCCGTTCGTCCTCCCGATCCAGCCCTGTTTCCAGATGACGCAGTTCTTTTACTATTCGCTCAACGGCAAGGCGGCTGGCAACATCGCCAGCCTGATGCCCGCCCATTCCATCTGCTACGACTGCTAACACACGTCCGCTCACATCGGCTATGCACGCGTAAAAATCCTCATTGACCTGGCGTACGCAGCCGACATGAGATTTCATTGCCATTTCCATGGAATCACCCCACGGTTTCTTTCGCATATTGGGCTCTTAACTGTCCGCAGGCAGCAGCAATATCGCTTCCCTGCTCGCGCCGGATCGTGACGTTGATGCCCCTGTCCTCCAGGATGTTTTTGAACTGGAAGATTTCATTTCGCGGAGTCCGTACGTAATCCCGCTCCGGCACATAGTTTACCGGAATCAGATTGACGTGGCACAGCATGTCGCCGATCAGATCGGCCAACTCCTCGGCATGTTCGGGCTGATCGTTTGTCCCGCCGAACAGGCCGTACTCAAAGCTGATGCGGCGGCCCGTCTTGGCGATATAGTAACGGCATGCCTCCAGCAGCTTCTCCAACGGGAAGCCGCGGTTGATCGGCATCAGCTTGGTCCGCAGCTCCGTATTCGGGGCGTGCAGCGAAATTGCCAGATTGACCTGTCCGCCGCGATCGGCAAACTCGTAAATTTTCGGTACGATTCCGCTTGTGGATACCGTAATATGGCGGGCCCCGATGTTCAGGCCGCGATTGTCGTTAATGATTCGCAGAAAGGCGATCAGGTTCTCGAAGTTTTCGAACGGCTCGCCAATCCCCATAACGACGACGTGGCTGACGCGTGCGCCCTCCTCATCGAGCTTTCGCTGCGCCATCAGCACCTGGGCGACGATCTCGCCGGCGTCCAGGTTGCGCTTCAATCCGCCCAGCGTGGATGCGCAGAACGTGCAGCCGATCCGGCAGCCCACCTGGGTCGTCACGCAGATACTGTTGCCGTAGCTGTGACGCATGATTACGGTCTCGATGGCGTGACCGTCGACAAGCTTGAACAAAAACTTGACGGTTCCGTCCTGAGAGGTCTGGTGGGTGATCTCTTCCATCGCTTCGATCCGGAAAGTCTCGGACAGCTTTTGGCGAAGGTCTTTGGAGAGGTTGGTCATCTCTTCAAAGGAACGGACGCGCTTGACGTACAGCCAGTCAAAAATTTGCTGGGCACGAAACGCCTTGTCTCCGATTTCGACGAGCCATTCTTTCATCTCGTCCGGTGTCAAACTGTAAATGAGCGGCTTTTCGCTCGTATAGGAAGTCAGTGGCATTCTTCTTTTCACATCCTCAAGTCATTAGCTTGGTGCAAATCGTCATCTTATCATTGTACCCTGCATTGTCTGTCGCATCAAACAAGAAATCGGTGGCACAACGCAAAATGCATCGCTTCTCCTAGTGTAAACCATTCCATCCGAGTACAAACGGCAAGGGAGCGGCTTATCCGGAAAACGGCATGCCACCCCCTTGTTTGCTACGCTTTTCGTTTCAATCGGGCGATGAAAAAGCCGTCACTTTCAAAGTGGTGCGGCAATACTTGAACAAAGCCCTCAGTAGTGTCGATTTTATCGCGAACCGACGCTGGCAGGTCGTCTGCAAGCGTTCGATCAAGCTCAAAAGCCGGGTGATTTTTCACAAATCGCTGAACGATTAGCTGATTTTCCTCCGGTTCAATCGTACACGTGCTGTATACGAGCAAACCTCCCGGAGCCAGCAGCGCAGCTACGCTTTCCAGCAGCTTGTACTGAAGCTCCGCGATTGCTTTGACGTCATCCGGCGTCTTGTTCCACTTGAGATCCGGCTTTCTCCGAATCACGCCAAAGCCTGTACAAGGGGCATCCAGCAGGATTCGATCAAATGTACCCAGGTTTTTCTCGCCTAGATGCAAGGCGTCTGAAACAATCGGTTCGATAATGGTGATCCCCAGTCGCTTTGCATTTTGGGCAATCAGATCGCGCTTGTGGGGATGCACATCACTTGCGATGATTTCTCCGCGGTTCTGCATCAGCGCAGCGATATGGGTCGTTTTCCCTCCCGGCGCCGCACAGGCGTCAAGCACCCGCATGCCCGGATCGGCAGCGAGCGCAGGGGCCACAAGCATAGAGCTTTCGTCCTGAACAGTGAACAATCCCTGGCGGAACCATTCTGTCCCGGCTGCATGGCCGCCTTCCATGACAAGGCCGTCTGGACTGACGACGGAAGGCTCGACTGCTGAAAACTGCTCCCTCAGCTTGCCCAGCAGCTCATCTCTCGTGGACTTCAGTGTATTGACCCGAATGGAAGTGCGCGGCGGGCGGTTGTTGCTTTCGAGAATCCGCCTCGTCTCTTCTATTCCGTATTGCCCCGCCCATCTGCGCACAAGCCATTCCGGATGGGATTGTTCAATCGAAAGCCGTGCAGCGTCATCACCGCTGCCCAGCTTGTCCCACAGATCGGGACTGCGAAGAGCGTTGCGCAAAACGCCGTTTACCATTGAGGCGATGCCCTGATGTCCTCTCCGCTTGGCGATTTCTACCGCTTCATGGACGACCGCCCGATCGGGAATCCGGTCGAGAAAGCGAATCTGGTATAGACTGAGGCGAAGCAAATTCTTCACCCATGTCTGCACCTTCTTGCCCCGTATGAAACGATCCAGCGCCGTATCCAGCGTCAGTCGGCGCTGGATCGTGCCATACACCAGCTCCGTCACCAGCCCGGCATCGGGAGCGCGCAACTCCTCTCGGTTCAGGACGTGTTTAAGCTCCAAATTGCTGTAAGACTGATGTTCTTCCACCCGGTTCAAGACATCGAGGGCAATGTCACGCGCACCTTTTTTTGCCACTTGTCATTCTCCTACCTTTGTGCCGATTTCCAAGCTGCCGCCCGCTCCCCGCAAAAAGTCGAGAGCGCTCATCCGTTTTTTCCCTTCCGGCTGCAATTCGGTGAGCTTGACCGCCCCGCTGCCGCAAGCGATTACCAAGCCGTCCTGCTCGAGGGCGATGATCGTGCCCGGCTCGGCGCCTTGGCTGGTCGCAGAATGCTTTTCTACCCACCATATTTTCCAGTTTTTTCCTTGATACGTTGTAAAAGCAACTGGCCATGGGTTTAATCCTCTGACCTGGTTGTACACTTCCTCCGCTGTTTTGGTCCAGTCGACCTTCTCCTCGGACCGCTTGATCGTCGGAGCAAACGTCGCTTGCTCGTGATCCTGCGGCTCAGGCACGATTTCTCCGGCCAGAAGTCCCGGAAGTGTTTTCACCAGCAGCTTGGCGCCTTCTGCCGACAGCTTGTCAAACAGTGTGCCTGCTGTATCCCGCTCTTCGATGGGGACGGTGACTTTGGAGAGCATGTCGCCTGCGTCCAACGCTTCCACCATGTACATGATCGTTACGCCCGATTCCTTTTCCCCGGCGATGATCGCCTTGTGGATGGGAGCGCCGCCCCGGTATTTCGGGAGCAGCGACGCATGGACATTTATGCAGCCAAATCCCGGTGCTTCGAGCAATTGCTTGGGCAGGATTTGCCCGTATGCAGCCGTGACGATCAGATCAGGGCGAAGCGAAAGCACTTCCTCCAGCGCTTCCGGCGCTTTGATCTTCTCCGGCTGCAGCACGGGAATGCCATGCCGCAAAGCCGCCTCCTTCACCGGAGGCGGCGTCATCACTTGTTTGCGTCCGACAGGCCGATCAGGCTGGGTGACGGCCGCAACAACCGTATACCCGTCTGCGATCAGTGCCTCCAGGCAGGGAACGGCAAAGTCGGGCGTTCCCATAAAGAGTATGCGCACGTCTTTCAATTCGATTTATTCCCCTTCCTCGTCCGGATTTACCGTATAAACCCGGTCTGCCACGTCAATAAACAGAACGCCGTTCAGATGGTCAATCTCGTGCTGGGCACAACGGGACAGAAGGTCGTCCGCTTCCATTTCAAAGACATTGCCGTTGCGGTCTTGTCCGCGCAGCTTGATCCATTTGTGGCGGCGGACATCCCCGCGCAGTCCCGGGATGCTGAGGCAGCCTTCCGGATAGTCAAACTGCTCTCCTTTGTGGTCAATAATTTCCGGATTGACCACTTCGATCAGACCGTCGCCGCAGTCCATGACGATGACGCGTTTGGAAATGCCTACCTGCGGCGCCGCCAGGCCTACTCCGTCAGCATCGTACATCGTTTCCGCCATATCATCGAGCAGCTTGTGCAGGTTGGCGTTAAAATTTCTTACCTGGATTGCTTTTTCCCGCAGGATTGGATCTGGGTGTTTGACAATTGTGCGAATAGCCATTTGTTGTTTATCCTCCCTAAAGCAGTACGTACGGATCGACGTCAATCGTCATCAGTACCTTCTGCTGTTTGTTCCATTCTTCAAATGCGGATGTCGCTTGGGCCAAAAGGTCCGGCAGCCGCGATTCATCACGATATTTTAACATGATTTGGAACCGAAATCTATCTTTCACGCGTGCAATGGGCGAAGCGACAGGGCCCAGCAAAATCGTCGTCTCCGCCAACCGGGGACGTAGATAATCGGCGACCAGATGTGCTGCTTTGATGACGACCGGTACTTCCTCATGGGAAAACGTGATCAGCACGAGCCGGAAATACGGCGGATAGCCAGTGCGCCTGCGCTGCAGCATCTCTTCCCGATAAAAAGAAGGGTAGTCATGCCTTGTCGCGTGCATGATGCTGTAATGCTCCGGGGTATAGGTCTGAATCACCACATCCCCTTCCAATTCGTGGCGTCCGGCGCGTCCGCCTACCTGGGTAAGCAGCTGAAAGGTCTTCTCGGCGGCGCGAAAATCGGGTAAAAAGAGCGACGTATCAGCGGCAATGACGCCGACCAGTGTGACGCGGGGAAAATCAAGCCCTTTGGCAATCATTTGCGTACCGAGCAGCACATCTCCCTGACCGGTGCGAAACTTGCGGAGCAGCTCTTCATGCGCCCCTTTTCGCGAGGTGGTATCCACGTCCATGCGGATCACCCGGATCCCGGGAAACAGGCGAGCCAGCTCCTCCTCGACCTTTTGCGTTCCCGTTCCAAAAAAGCGGATATGCTCGCTCTGGCACTCCGGGCAGTGGCTCGGCTGCTTGATCGTATACCCGCAGTAGTGGCAGCGAGCCGTGTGATTGGTCCGATGGTAGGTAAGCGAAATATCGCAGTGGACACAACGAAGCGTATAGCCGCAGGAGCGGCACATGACGAATGTGGAAAAACCCCTGCGGTTCAAAAACAGCACCATCTGCTCCTGACGCGCAAGCCGCTCTCCGATCATCTCATGCAGCTGACGGCTGAACATCGAGCGGTTTTCGGAACGCAGCTCTTCTCTCATATCGACGACGTGAACGCGGGGAAGCGGGCGGTTTCCGACGCGGTCAGGCATCGAAAGCAGCGTATAGCGGCCCCGTTCGGCCAGCGCATAGGTCTCCAGGGCAGGTGTCGCGCTGCCCATGAGAAGAACGGCGTTGTTTTCCTTGGCCCGCCAGATGGCGACCTCCCTCGCATGATAGCGCGGCGTCTCCTCCTGCTTGTACGAGCTTTCATGCTCTTCGTCGATGACGATCAGCCCGACGTTTTGGAACGGGGCAAAAACAGCGGAGCGGGCCCCCACGACGACGCTTACCTCTTTGCGGATGATCTTGCGCCACTCGTCATACCGCTCTCCCTGGGACAGGGCGCTGTGCAGGACCGCTACCTCATTGCCGAATCGGGCCTTGAATTTCTCCACCATTTGCGGAGTCAGCGAGATTTCCGGCACCAGAAAAATCGCTTCCCGCCCTCTGGCCAACGTCTCTTCGATCGCTTCGAGATACACTTCTGTTTTGCCGCTTCCGGTCACTCCATGCAAAAGAAAGGCGCCGTACTCGTTTTTTTTGATCGACAGCTGCACGGCTTGCAGGACATGCTCCTGTTGGTCGGTAAAGACGGGCTTTTGGGCTGCCGCAAAACGCCTGTGCGCATACGGGTCTCTGTATACCTCCAGTTGTTCGATCGCGATCCAGCCTCGGCTCTCCAGGCTTTTCAATGGAGAGCGGGTAATCCCGAGCTCTTCCTGCAGCATTTTTACGGAGAAGGACTGGCCTTCCTGCTCGATCAACAGCTGAAGAACCCGCCGCATCTGCTCCGCCCGGGCCGGCAGGCTCTCGGCCGCTGCCGCAAGCTCCTCGCGAGTCAGCAAACTGCGGACAAACGATTGCTGTTTGCGGGTCACCCGATCGGTTACTTGATAGCCTGTGGAGAGAAGTCCGCTCGAAATCCACCCCGGCACGAGCATGGCTTCTTCGGGAAAGTGCTTTTCCACCTCGGCAAGCGGCAGCTGCTTTCGTCTGAACAGCTCCCACAGCAGCGGAGAGCGGCCGCACATCTCTTCCTCCAACTGGTCTGAGGCGAGCAGCCATTTCTCCGACTTCCCCTTCAATACCGCCGGAATCATCGCCTGCAAAGCAGTTACCCATGGACAAAGGTACTGCTTCGACATCCATTCCCCCAGTCTGATCAGCTCGTCTGAGAGCGGCGGTTGATCATCGAGAACCTGTTCGACGTCCCGCAGCTTGTCAGCTGCTCCCTGTTCGGCCGCTTCCTCCAAGCCGATGACATATCCCTGCAGCTTGCGGGGGCCAAATGGAACGATGACTCTGCTGCCCGTTTTCATCAGCGGCACGAGCCACTCAGGAACGCGGTAATCGAACGGCCGGTTCGTCCGGTTTACGGGAACATCTACAATGACACGGGCGATCATAGCTTTTCGGGCAGAGGCTGATGGTCCAGCTTGAGCAAGATCGCATCAAGCAATTTATCCGCTACTTCCCGCTTGCTCAATTTGTCCAGCGCCACCTGCTCTCCCTCCCTTGTCAACAGGGTGACGATATTGGTGTCGCTGCCCATTCCGGCGCCTTCCAGCGAGACATCGTTTGCTACAATCATATCCAAATTTTTTCTGTCCAGTTTCCCCTTTGCATGCTGCAGCAGATCCTGCGTCTCTGCGGCAAAACCGACGACAAACTGCTTTTCCTTTCTCTGCCCTACCTCTTTGAGGATATCGGGTGCCTTGTCCAGCTCCAGGACGAGTGGCCCCTCTCCTTTTTTCATTTTATGCTCGTGCACCACTTTTGGCCGATAGTCGGAGACTGCGGCTGATTTGATGACAATGTCGCTGATCGGCAGTTCAGCCATGACCGCATCGTACATTTCCTGCACCGATTCTACCGGTACGAGCTTTACTCTGGCGGGCGGAGGCAAATGTGTCGGACCGCTGACCAAAACGACATCTGCTCCCCGTGCCTGAGCGGCTTCGGCGATCGCATAGCCCATTTTGCCCGAAGCATGATTGGTGATGTAACGGACCGGATCGATCTTTTCTCGCGTCGGGCCGGCGGTTACGAGCACCCTTTTCCCTTTCAAATCCTGCTTTTCCCGTGTTTGCTCAGCAAAAAAGCGAATAACCGCTTCTACGATCTCCTCCGGCTCGGCCAGCCTGCCCTTCCCGACCCAACCACAGGCAAGCAGCCCTTCGCCCGGTTCGATGAAGCGATAGCCGAAATCGGTCAGTTTTTGCAGGTTTTGTGCAACTGCCGGATGATGATACATATTTACATTCATCGCAGGTGCCAGCATGACCGGCGCTTTCGTGGCGAGCACAGTGGTTGTCAGCATGTCGTCGGCGATCCCGTTGGCCATTTTTCCGATCACATTGGCTGTAGCCGGGGCGATCAGCACCAAATCCGCCTTGTCCGCCAGATCGATATGACTGATCACGCTTGGTTCCGGCTCCTCAAATATATCTGTATACACCGGCCCATGGGACAGCGCTTGAAAGGTGAGCGGCTGTACAAATTTTGCGGCGTTCTGGGTCATGATGACACGCACCAAAGCCCCAGCCTGGGTCAGCTTGCTGGTTAGCGCTGCAGCTTTGTAAGCGGCTATTCCCCCTGAAACACCCAATACGATTTGTTTGCCTGTCAAAGGAAGCATCCATATCTCTCCTCTCTAGGTGGGTATCTCCAGTCCGAAAAAAAACAACCTGCGCGAGGTTGTTTCGTAACGAGGTACGCGGTTAACGGTCCGCTTATTTCCGAGAATCAATCGTATCGTGGATCAGCTTGTCTTCGATCAGCTCTTCCAGCGCTTGGCCAACAAACTTCTTGGACTTTGGCTTATCCACCTGCACAGCGCTGTTCTCGCGGATTTGGCGGGCGCGCTTGGAAGCGATCGTCACCAGCGTATATTTGCTTTCAGCCTTTGCGGTCAGCTTGTCAATCGAGGGGTACAACATGATTCATTCAGCCTCCTTCAACCATTTGCGAAACTTGTGGATTTGACGTTCTTTCTTTAAATGTTCGGCTGTAATGATCGATTGAATACGTTCGCAGGCACATTCAATCTGATCATTTACTACTACGTAGTCGTACTGATCCATCAGTTCGATCTCGGTGCGAGCCATTTCCATGCGGTGACGGATGGTTTCCTCTGACTCCGTGCCTCTGCCCACGATCCGATTTTCCAGTTCGGCCAAATCCGGCGGAGCCAGGAACAAAAACGTCCCCTGCGGGAACTTTTGCTTAACCTGCAAAGCTCCCTGCACTTCAATTTCCAGGATCACGTCACGCCCGCTGTCCAAGGTCTCTTCCACGAACCTGCGCGGCGTTCCATAGTAGTTTCCTACGTACTCTGCCCATTCGAGCAGCTGGTCCTGCTCGATCATCCGGCGAAATTCTTCCTTGCTCGTAAAAAAGTAGTTCACTCCCTCTACTTCACCCGCACGCGGCGAACGCGTCGTGGCAGAAACAGAGTAGACCAGGTCCGGCATGCGCTCCCGAAGAGCTTTGCAAACCGTTCCTTTCCCTACGCCTGACGGTCCAGAGAGAACCAGAAGGAGACCCCTATCGCTCATGAATGAATTCAACTCCTGCTTTATTCGTCCGATTCATCGTCTTTATTCGTCAGCCGCTGCGCGACCGTTTCCGGCTGGACAGCAGACAAAATGACATGATCACTGTCGGTGATGATCACTGCCCTTGTTCTTCTGCCGTATGTAGCATCCACCAGCATGTTGCGGTCTCGCGCTTCCTGGATGATCCGCTTGATCGGCGCGGACTCCGGACTGACAATGGAAATAATACGGTTGGCGTTGACGATATTGCCAAATCCGATATTAATAAGCTTAATGGCCATGACGGCACCGTCCACCCCTTCATCGCTACTCGATGTTTTGAACCTGCTCTCTCATCTTTTCCAATTCTGTCTTGATCTCGATGGCCAACCGTTGAATGGAAAGGTTGTTGGCCTTGGAAGCTATTGTATTGGCTTCCCGATTCATCTCCTGCAGCAAAAAGTCGAGCTTCCGCCCAACTGCTTCCGGCTGTTTCAGCAGCTCTGAAAACTGCGTGCAGTGACTTTCCAGACGCGTGATCTCTTCGCTGATATCGCTTCGATCTGCGAAAAAGGCAACCTCTTGCGCCAGCCGCTGCATGTCAAGCTCAAACGGTGCGCCTTGCATCCATTCACTGACACGCTGCTGCAACCGGGCTCGGTACTCCTCCACTACGACAGGAGCGCTCTGGGCGATTTCTCTGGTCCAGGAGACAATGTCGGCAAGCCGACTGTTGATATCTTCCGCCAGCTTTTGTCCTTCTTTTTGTTTCATCGAAAGAAGGTCTTTCGCGGCTTCTCTCGTCACTTCCAGAAGCGGCTCACAGAACGATTGGGGCTCTACCGCTACTGTCTCCTTTTCGGAAATCACCATCGGCAGTTGCAGCAAATCTTTTGCTGCCAACGGTTCGCTGAGAGAAAACCGATCGTTCATTTCACGCAACGCCCTGACGTACTTTTCTGCGGCGTCCCAGTTTACTTGAAACTCTGCCTCGCTGGATGCCGCCTCATCGATCGAAATCATCACTTCTACTCGCCCGCGGCGGACGTATTCGGCCACCAGCTTGCGAACCGGATCTTCCAGTACACCGTAGGCTTTCGGCAGTCGAACGATGATTTCCGCATAACGATGATTGACAGCCCGCATCTCCACGGACAACCTGAAAGCCCCGTACATGGTTTCCTTTCGGCCATAACCAGTCATGCTTCGGACCATGGATATCACTTCCACTGTCGTAAAATCGTTAATTCATTATAGGAGACAACTCTTTGCAGTGTCAACCAAAGCCGCCCACGCTTCCAATACCGTCCAAGGGGGTAATATGTTACACTGTGTCTGACGCTAGGCGACAATCATCCTTATTTATGAGAAGAGGTCATGAACCGTTCACAGCGTATTTTGTATTTTTTAAGAGCTAGAGGTGAAGAAAATGGCTTTTGACGGTGTTGTGACTCGTGCCGTTGTACAAGAATTAAAACGATGGGAGGGCGCACGGATTGCCAAAATCCACCAGCCCCATTACAGCGATATTGTCATGCAATTGCGAATGCAGGGGGAAACGGGCAAGCTGCTGCTCTCTGCCAACCCGACCTACCCCCGCCTCCATCTGACTACCGAGGATTTTACCAATCCGATGGAGGCCCCGATGTTTTGCATGCTCCTTCGAAAGCATTGCGAAGGCGGATTGATCGAATCGATTGAGCAGGTCGATATGGAACGGATCGTCCATATGGATATCCGTACCCGCGACGAGCTGGGCGATACGACGCGCAGGCGGATCGTAATGGAGATCATGGGAAAACACAGCAACATCATCCTGCTCGACCCGGCGACCGGTGTAATCCTGGACAGTGCGCTGCATGTGACTCTTGCCATCAGCCAGTATCGGCAGGTGCTTCCAGGCAAAACGTATGTCGCTCCGCCCGGTCAGGACAAAAAAAATCCCCTGCTTGTATCCCAGCAGGAGTTTATCTCGCTGTTTAACTGGAACGGCGGCCGTTTCGATAAGCAATTGGTCGATACATTTACGGGGATGAGTCCCCTGCTCGCAAAAGAAATCGTTCACCGCTCCGGCCTGCCGACCCGCGAAGCATTGTGGCAAGCGTTTTCGCAAGTGATGCAAGACATTGCCCGACACGACTACGTCCCTCATTTGGCCGTGGCCAAAGACAAAACATACTTTCACGTCGTTTCCCTGACACATCTTCAAGATGCTGCCATCACTTCCTTTCCCACCGTCAGCCAATGCCTGCAGGGTTATTTTGAAGGAAAGGCACAGCGGGATACGGTCAAGCAAAAGGTTCACGATCTGATCCGCTTCGTAACCAATGAACGGAACAAAAACGTCAAAAAAATCGAGAAGCTGGAGCAAACCCTGGTGGATGCCCAGGAAGCGGAGCAATACCGCCTTTACGGCGAATTGATCACGGCCAATATGCATCTGCTGAAACGCGGAGATACCGTGCTGGAAACAGTCAATTGGTACGACGAGGATGGCGGTGTCGTCCGCATCCCGCTCGATCCCCTAAAAACGCCTTCGGAAAACTTGCAGGCGTACTATAAACGATACAACAAGGCCAAAAACAGTCTTGGCATTGTAGCGGAACAGATCGCGCAGGCTGAAGAAGAAATTGTTTATCTCGACGGCCTGCTCGTTCAGTTGGAGCATGCGACTGTACAGGATACGGAAGAGATCAGAGAAGAGCTGGCGGAGCAGGGCTACATCCGCAACAGGCAAAAGCGTCAGGCCAAAAAGAAAAAAGACCACCGCCCCGAGCTGGATACGTATACGTCCTCAGAGGGTGTGGAAATCCTGGTAGGCAAAAACAACAAGCAAAATGAATACTTGACCAACAAGCTGGCGTCCTCGGGTGATACATGGCTTCATACCAAGGATATCCCCGGGTCCCACGTCGTGATCCGCGGGCGAGATTTCTCGGAACAAACACTGAAAGAAGCGGCACTGCTCGCTGCCTATTACAGCAAAGCCCAAAACGGCAGTCAGGTTCCGGTCGATTACACACTGGTGAAGCATGTGAAAAAACCTAGCGGAGCCAAGCCCGGATTCGTCATCTACGAGCAGCAGCGCACTCTTTATGTCACACCTGACGAGAACAGCGTGCGCCGGTTGAAATCGAATTTCCGCGATACGAATAGCAAGACTACCTAGGATCATACTAAGAGCATGAAAGGAGGTGTTCGTTCTTGAGCATCTTGATAAAGCTCCTCTCAAACGGGATTATTGCCGTTCCGGGGCTAATGTGGTCGGGAACGTCACTCTCATTTGCGCTCGTCACCAGCGTAGTCATCAGTCTTATCTCTTATGTGGCCGGGGATCTGTTTATCCTTCCGCGTACAAACAACACATTCGCCAGTACGGCCGATTTTGGGCTCGCCTTTGCCCTTCTCTGGCTGAGCTGTGCCCTATTTGCAGTGCCCTACCGTCTTTCGGGAATATTTTTAACCGCTTTTGCCATCTCCATCGTGGAGTATTTCTACCATAATTACTTGCAGCACCGCGGTGTCCACCATTCCAGACACCCGGGTTGATACACGACTTTGACAGCTAAGGAGGATCGGGATGAACGTCATCGGGATCATCCAGACGGACTTGAATGAATTTAGCGTCCTGTTCGAGCCTGAGCAAGGTGGACAGCAGCAAGGCGGACAGGGGCAGGGACAAGGACAGCAATCACAGCAGCAGGGTGGCGGAGATCAGGACGACTCCATGTTCCTCAGCTTTTTGGAGGACCAAACCGGCGACAGCAGCGGCGGTCAAGACCAAGGGGGAAACAGCGGCAATCAGCAGCAGAATGGTCCCCAAGAGCTGACTGTTCGGATCAAAGGCATTCCCGAGGGCCAGAAAGCAAACTTCCTGCAAATGTACCAAATCATCCAGGATGCAAAGGACAGCAAGGACCTGGAGCAGACGCTGACCATCGTGAACAATGGCGATCAGCAAAATCAAGGCGCAGGCCATAACATGGCCGGCGGGAATAACGGAGGCGGCGGCAGCAGCTTTTCAGGAGGCTCCAATTCCTCCAAAAACCAATAGCGTCCCACATCACGAATAACAAAAAAACCTGAAGCGACGAGGCCTCAGGTTTTTTATGTACAATTTTTGCCACATAGGAATGGAAATTGCTTTCCAGGCTTGGACAAAAAAATCCCCCGCTCTGCCGTCCGACCTAATGTTTCTGTAACCTGTGCTCACACAGGTGGGCGACCCGTCCACGTTTTTGCCTTCCCATGCGTCCCATACAGGGAGGTGGGCCTGACATCCGCGTGAAGTTCTGTCTCCCAGAAAATACGTATAAGGTTAGAAACATATACAGCCTAACGAACATCGCAGGATCTTGTTGTTATTTACTTTACCATAGGTATGCCCTGTTCTCAATGGATAATTTCCCCTGAAAGGCCCGTTCTTTGATGAAAAACTCTCTTGGCGCTTTACTCTTTTTTCAGCCGCTGGCGGATGACCGTCTGAAACTCTGGATGGGCGATCAGTTTGGGCTGCTGCTGTTTTTCCCAGGCTAGAGCCTCCTCCATGTTGAGCTCCAGACATGCTGTCAATCCCATTTTGGTGGTCTCCCACGCCAGCTTCGGCATCCGCAGCAGGACTTTCGCAAGCTGGTTTGCTTCTTGTTCAAGAGCCGCTGCATCGACTGCCTTGTAGATCAACCCTATCTTCTCGGCTTCGCTTCCGCTGATTTTTTCTCCCAGCAAGGCCAGTCGTTTTGCCTGGGCCATACCGACCAGCCTTGGCAACAAATACGTGCCGCCAAAGTCGGTAGTCAATCCGATATGGACAAACGGTTCCTGAAGCACGGCCTCCTTTGCAGCCAGGACAAAATCCGCATGGAGAGCAAGGTTTAGTCCTGCTCCTACCGCCGCGCCTTCCACAACAGCAATCACAGGTTTGGGCATATGATGCAATTGCAGCAGAAAGTCGTTGATGATGGTCAGCGCCTGATGGGCTTGATCTGATTCACTCAGCATGCTGAGCACGCTTAAATCGGCGCCGGAACAAAAATTTCCGCCTGCTCCCCGAAAGATCACCACTCTTACTTCTTCCTTGGTAGCCGCAAAGGAAATCGCATCTTTCAGGAGAGAAAACATCTCGATCGTCATCGCGTTCAATACGCGCGGACGATTCAGCACAATAGTCAGAACCCCCTCATGAAGCTCGGTATAGAGAGGAAGTGTCTGTTGGTCATTCATTCACAAAACCTCCGTTTATGCTAGTATTCAAACGAAAATGACTCCGTCCCTTCCCAATTGGGCCAACTCTTCAAGCGACAGCCCCAGCTTCTGCGTCAGTACCTGGCGGGTATTCGCTCCATAACCTGGCGGAGGCGATAGGTCCCGGACCGGCTCGTCCCTGTCAGAAAGACTGGCTCGGGTGCGAACCTGCAGTCTCTCCCCGTATTCTCCTGCTTCAAGCGTAAACGTCAGTTGTCTGTTTTTTATAAAAGCGCTATCCAGCCAAGTATCTATCTCCTCTACGGGAGTCAGGCAGCAGTCCACCTCGCTTCCCAGTTTCCCCCACTCGGGCTGTGTCCTTGATAGAAAAAGCTTTTTCATTTCTTCGTACACATGCGGGTGTTCGTCGAGCCCCGCCCCGTACAGGTCTTCCCAATCCTCGCGGCCGACTGCCCTGCAGAAATTGAGCCAGAACTTTTCCTCGAGGGCCGCGAGAACGACGTACTTTCCTTCCGCTGTTTCAAAGATCTGGTAGGCAAGGCGACCTTTAAAAAACCGGGCCATCTCTTCTTCCCGTGCATGTTGGGCGCAAAGGACGTGCATGCCCATCCAGGAGGACAATGCGTCAACCAACGAAATGTCCAGATACGCTCCCTGGCCTGTTTGGTACCGCCTGATCAATGCCGCGCAGATTTGCTCGGATGCGTACATGCCGCCCGCATAATCGGCAATCGGGACCTCTGCAGCCACCGGTTTTCCGTCCTCGCCGCGGATCGCAGCAAGGAGTCCGCTTGCGGCCTGGAAGTTGAGATCATGCCCGCCTAGCTGATGCATCGGGCCGCTCTGTCCATACCCGGTAAGGGAGCAGTAAATGATGGAGGGATGGCTTTTGGAAAGTCTTTCGTAGTCAAGGCCCAAGAGCTTCATTACTCCGGGCCGAAAGCTTTCGACAACTACATCGGCCTGCCTGGCCAACTCATACGCCAGCTCTTTGCCTTTCCCCGTACGAAGATTGAGTGCCACGCTTTGTTTATTTCGGTTGGTAGAAAGAAAGATTGCTCTTGCCTCCCCGATTCTCGGTCCCATTGCCCGTCCAGGGTCTCCGGACGGATGCGTCTCCACCTTGATCACTTCTGCTCCCAGGTCAGCCAGTCTCATGGTGCAAAACGGTCCGGGAAGATGGCGCGAAAAATCGACTACCGTAATCCCTGTCAACATGGCTTTGACCGCTCCTTTCCAACCCTTTCCATGTTCATTTCGTTTTGAATGCCTTCAATCCTCTTTTTTTCAAAAAATAAAACAGTCTGACAACAAAAAAAGCGCCCGACAGAAAACCTGTGTACACACAGCTTCTGTCGGCGCTTTTGGTGAAAGACGGATCGCATTCTTTCACATTTGGAGGTATGACCGCTGGCGGTCAGCACATGCTCCCGCTTAAATGGGAAGCATGTTATTTCTGTTAATAGCGGCTGTCGTAACCACCGCTGGAGGAAGAGGAGTCGTGACCGTAGCCGCCACCATACCCTTTTTTATAGCTATGGCAGTCGTACTTATAAACAGGTTTGTAATAGCATTTTTTCTTGTAGTATTTCTTTTTGCAGCATTGTTTGTGATAGCAATGGCCGTAAGACTTTTTGCATCCGCAGCTCACTCGCTTCACCCCCTCTTCACTTGGTACAGTTACAAAATATGTCGAGGGGAGTGCTTCGGCACGGTACATGTATCTATTCAATGGGAAAATGAGCATCCGCCCTACGCGCTGCGCTAGAGGCTTTTTGACTCGAGAAACGGTTCCGCCGGGGAATTCCTTTGTTTATTTCGCTCCGCCCAGGCCACACCGATGAGAACGAGAAAACCTCCCAGCACAGTCATTGCGGTCAAAGGTTCGTGAAGAAACAGAATAGCCGTCGCCACATTGATCAATGGTGTTGCATTCAGGTAGATGCCTGCCCGGGCTGCGGACACTGTCTTCAATGCCTGATTCCACAAACTATAGGCACAAACCGTGCAGCCGAGCGTCAGGAAGAGAAAGCAGGCAAAGGTCTTTCCGTTAAAAACAGGGGGCCCGTACATCCAGACCTCCGCCAGGGCGAACGGAATCACCATGATTCCTCCGATCAAAAGCGTCAGGCAGGTAAACCATTCGCTCGGCATCTTCTCTTCCCCTGCGGGCCGTTTTTGTTGAATCACATAGATCGCGAAAACAAATTCGCCAGCCAAAACGAGCAAATCCCCCAAAACCGAGAAGCTGGCTTTGCTTTGAGATTGCAGTGTGATCATGAGTACGCCTGCCATTCCGATCAGCAGGCCGAGCCACTGGGAGATTGTAACGCGCTCTTTTAAATAAAGAGCCGCGAGCGAGAGTGTAAAGAGCGGCAGCATCGCAGCGATCATGCTGGCGTGCACCCCGCTGGTAAGAGACATCCCGGAAAAATTGCAGAGAAAGTATCCCGCGACACCGGTAAATGAAAGCATGGCCATTCGCTTCCAGGGAATGATAAGTCCTTCTTGCTGGGCGCCAGCATGACGCCTTGCTTTGGCGTTTCGTTTGGCAAAGAAAAAAAGAATGAGTCCGGCTGTAAGAAGTCTCATGCACATCAGGGAAAAAGGGTGCAATGTTTCCATGGCCCATTTTACCGGGACGACCGTCAGGCCCCATAAAAAAACGGCTCCCAGCAGCATCCAGCTCGCTTGTTTCATGAAATTTTCATCTCCGTTGGCTTTTACTGGGTGACGATTTTCCTTAGCTCATTGATCCCGTGGTGGTCAGGAATTTCCTGAAATTCCTTCACCTTGGGCAGCGTCAGGAGATGCGGCCGGGTCATGTAGCCCGGTTTGGAGATGTAAACGACGTCGCAATGGGCTATCAGCTCGAATACGTCCGGGGAATTGGCTTCTATCGTTCGCAAATCCAAGTGGGTAATACCGGCATTATGCAGATCGGCGATCATTCCTTCGGCTCCACGGAGGGTTGCGCAAATGAGACCTACCTTGGTTTGCCGCGGGTACGCCTCCATGGCAGGAATCACGGTAGTCGGGTCCGGAATGAAATCGAGACTGACAATCGGCGGTGATTCGCGCGGCAACGCCTGCTTCACTCTGGCGCTGACCGAAGGATGCGTGACAATTGCTTTATACTGACACAATAGTCCTCCTTCTTTCTCCAGCCAATCCCAAAAGTCATCCAGTGTTCGCCCTTCCACCATCGCACTGGGCAAGTGATATTGGACCAAACGCAAATATTCGGCCAGCTCCAGCTCTGTAAAACGGATGAAGAGGACGGGAAACTGATTGATCTCATGCATCACTACGGAAAGCACCCGCGTGAATTCCTCCATCGAATACCCCATAGCCTTTACTTTGTGAATCGTCTCTTTGGCCAGCAAAGCTAGATGGGCGGGGTTGCGGGTCAGCAGGGGATCATTGACAACATTGCTGACAATCGTTCCTCTTCCTTGCCTGGAGTCGACCAGGCCCTCCTGTTGAAGCCGCAAGTACACGCTGCGAATCGTGTTGTAGTTTACCTTGAGCTGTGCCGCCAGTTCTCTAACCGTGGGGAGCTGTGCATGAGGCGGCAATTCACCGCTGCGTATGGCCGCTGCGATCTGCTGGTACAATTGTTCGTGATACGAAACATTGGAATCCTTTTGCAAAGACAGGCGAAGCACGTGGCAACCTCCCCGTATATCATTTAATTTCAATCGTAAATCAATTCTGAATGTATCGTCAACATGAACAATCAGGATGAACCACGCTGCCGTATGAAATACTAAGCGTGACGATTACATCGCATGGAAAGAGGGGAATATAGATGGGCGAGCGCAGCCGTTTTCACGAGGGAGACAAGTCTCCGAAAAACGCCGTATACATGGAAATCGGGGAGACTGGAGCGAGTGTCCAGGACCCGATGATCATCGAACTGGGGAAAGGCGACAAATTTCCTCCCACCCGGAACAAGAATCGGGTTTGGACTCAAAAGTAAAGAATAAAGAGAAGAACCAACCCCCACCGGAAGGTTGGTTCTTCTTCATGTATCAATCAGCGCCTTCGTCTTCCTCGCCTTCTTCGTCATCATCGGTCACGTAAATAATCGAAACCCCCATGCTCTCAAGCAGCTGGAGCACTTCCCGGTTCAGCGTCTCGTCCCAGAGAAGCCCCAGACTCTCAACCAGCTCCAGCTCCTCCAGATCACCCGTTTCCGCATCTTGTATCAGTTCAATCACATCTGTCAATTGCTTCTCTTCCAGAATGGCAAGAATTTCTTCTTTGGTCATTTTCTTTCCTGCACCTCGTTTTCTGTATGTATCCTCCTCTATAATAGTACATAGTGAAAACGGAAAACAAAAGAGTGAGGTCATCGTTATGTACCCCCAACCCTATCTGGAATACCTGATACAGTTCCATGCCGAACGGGATTATTTTGAATGCCACGAAATTCTGGAGGAATATTGGAAAGAAAGCCCTCCCGGAGAAAGAAGGGCGGTTTGGGTCGGCTTGATTCAAGTAGCCGTGTCGCTCTACCACCAGCGCAGAGGGAATTTTGCCGGAGCCATCAAAATGATGGACAGCGCGATCAAGATCCTCAATAGAGAGAGGACCGACGTCCAGTCGCTTGGCCTGGACCCGGATGCAACCATCCAAACGCTCAGCCAGCTCCTTGCTGAGATGAAGCAAAACAGTCCCTATCACAGCATCCGATTGCCTATTGCCGACCCGGCCTTGCTGGCCGATTGCCGGAAGCGTTGCGAAGAACGAGGCCTTCATTTTGACAGCGAAAGCGATCTGTTCAATACATTTTTGTTACATAAACATACACAGCGGGACCGGTCGGATGTAATCGCCGAAAGGCTTCGCCGGCTCGATGAGCGCAGTCAGCGGCGCTCAGGCAGCACCGATGCGGATAAGTAAGCAGCAGGAATGGCCTCGGCAAAAAAATAACGTTCCGAGCCTTGATAAAAGCGTATCTTTTGCTGCCATGCATCGTGGGCACTGACTGCAAGCAAGACCAGTGTACCTTGCTCCTCACCGATATCGGCCGGGCTTGCAGCCAACTGCACATGTTCGTTTGCAATTGGCAGGAGTCCTCCCTCGGCTATTTGCGGGATCAGCTTTCGATGCGTACCATAAAACAGCTGCGGCGGCGGCTCCACCTCCTCGCCCCATTTTTTCGGACCTGGCAAAAACCCGTACGTAGCGCGGATCAACGCTCCGCCATCCCAGTCGATCCGGTGCTCCGGATCGTGATCGACCACTTGCCGGATGTCGTTCAGGGTGACACCGCTGCAGCCTTTTAACGTGCGGATGTAGGCCAGCAAGGCATTCACAGGCGTATATCCATATGTATCAAAATAAAGCAAAGGCTGTTCTCCGTTTTGTCTGAGAGCCGAGAGCAGCCTTTTCCGCAGCCGTTGTTCTTCATAATCCTTGAGCATTCGGCACCCTCCTATGGTCAATTCAGTAAACCCAGATGTGCAGTGCGAGAATGATCCCCAAATCGGCCATGAGGTGGCTCAGCCAGGTCGCGTAAACGGTCGGGAACAATCCTCTCAGCCAGCCCCACAAAAGGCCCGTTCCAAACACAAGTCCCGTGATCAGCACTCCCCATAACAATCCAAACAAAATGACTCCGACGACGAGATGATACAAGCAGTAAAAAAAACCGCTTATCAGCACAGCGACAGGCCGGGCCAGCGCATCCAGCAGACGCTCCAGAACAAAGCCGCGCCAGAGCAGCTCCTCCAACAAGGAATTGACAACGACCAAATACAGGGAAAACGGGAGAAGCCAGTCAGGTGTCACTCCCCAATCATTTAGCGTGTATTTGACGTGACTGGCGTTCACTATTCCCCCGCTGATCAAGAGCCAGGTCCCCGCCATCACTCCCGTCATGAGCATCGCTCCTAGGCCCAGACCGTATAGCATTCCTTTTTGATCAAAGGGCACCCATGCCCGCTTCCACTGTGCGGACAGCTTTTCTTCCCACATGCCGTGAAACAGCGGCACCAACAGACAAACGAGCAAGTGAAACAAGAGAAAGGTGGCAAACAGGCTGCGTTTTTCCACCAATCCGTAAAATATCGCCAAGGTAGCTGAAAAACCGTAAGCCACCAATAAGAGCAAAGCTCGCTTTCGTTTCACAGAGGAACACCCTTTTCCCTTTTGACAAATATAGGGTTCCCCATTTTCCGTCGCGCATACGACAGCCGGGAATCAATATACAAAATTTTGGGCAAATGCTATACTGTGTGAATCCAATTAATAAAAAAATTTTGAATAGGCAGAAGGAGTGGCTTAGATGTTGTGGCGCAATCGTACCTTTCTCCTCCTAATGACCGGAGAAGTGATCGCTGGTGCCGGTATGTGGATTTCCATTATCGCCAACCTCCAGTTCATGCAGCACATGATCCCTTCCGACACGGTCAAGGGATTGATTCTGATGAGCGGACTGATCGTCAGCATTCTCTTGTCACCAAAAGCCGGCGTCATGATCGACCGTTACGACAAAGGAAAGATCATGCTTTATGCGAGCCTCGTGCGTTGTCTCAGTCCGATATGCATGCTCCCTGCGATCTACTACGGCTCCCTTTCATGGATGGTCGTCTCCCTGGTCATCATGCAGGTCTCTGCCGCTTTTTATTTTCCGACCGTGCAGTCTTCCCTGCCAGCCATCCTCAGTCCGGCTGACTTGTTGAAGGCAAACAGCGTCTACCTCAACCTCTCGACATTGTCACGGATTGGCGGAACAGCCGTAGGCGGCATACTCGTCGCGAACATGGATTTATCCCAGCTCTACCTGTTTTCGCTCGCGGCTTATCTGGCTCTGGCCTTTGTCACCAGATTTTTGCGTATCCCCGCAGTCGATTCCCGCAAGCGACAGGAAAAGGTGGAATTCCGCGAGGTGCTGACCGTGACGAAGAAAGACCCTGCGCTGATGGTTGCCTTGCTCAACACAGGCCTGATTACGCTGTTTCTCGGCGGCTTTAACCTGCTCGTGCTCAATTTCAGCGAAATCCAGCAAAGTCCCGAGCTGATGGGCTGGATTTATACGGTAGAGGGCATGAGCATTTTGGCGGGCGGACTCCTTGCCAAGCGTTGGATTGGCGGACGCAACCTGATCGCCGCATCCACTGTTTTGCTGTTCTTTTTTGCCCTTTCGCAGTACGGCATGTCGTTTGCAGACAGCCGGTTCATGGTCTTGGCTTCATTTGGCGTCTTTGGCTTTACCGTCGCTTTCTTTTTCCCCGTGACCACGACGATTTTTCAGCGCCGGCTGCCAGAGCACCAGCAAGGCCGGTTCTTCTCCTTCAAAGGGATGCTTGACCGCGGGTTCTTTCTCGTCGCTTTGGGAACGACCGGGATTTGCCTCGATCTGTTCGGCGTCTCCGGTTACATGCTCGGGATCGGCTCCGTTACGCTGCTGATGGCCGCGCTGACGATGGTGTATAGCAAGAAGCACAAACTCGACGTCCGCGAGACGGATGAGCCTGCAGTCGCCTGACACCCGTCTGACTGCGATTGCTTGCAGAAATGGAAAAGAGCGCTTTCCTCTTTTTTAAAAAATGGTGTAAACTAGTACCATCATGGAGTAAGGAGGAGCATTTCCATGCACATCCTGTCAACGACCGCTCTCGGGATGCTTATCCCGTTACTCATGGCTACCGCGGTTATCTTTCTGCGACTCCGCGGACAGAAAAAGCCGGTCTCCGCACGCCGGATAATCCTGCCGCCATTGTTCATGTCAACCGGTTTTGCCATGTTTCATTTTCCGGAAACGGCAACACCGCTGATCTACCACGTGATTGCATTTGGTGCAGGGATGATTCTTTCCATTCCGTTGATTATGACGTCCCGTTTTGAAATTGTCGGGCAGGACGTATATTTGAAACGATCCAAAGCGTTTTTTATGATTCTTTTGGCGTTGCTCGTTATCCGGACCGTGATCAAGCTGTGGGTCAACGACTCGTTTTCAGTCATGCAGACAGCCGGCCTGTTCTTCGTCTTGGCGTATGGCATGATCGTTCCGTGGCGACTGGCGATGCTCTACATGTATCGCCAATTTACCAAAAATCCTGTCCGGGAATCGTAACAAAACACGTGCTTCCAAAAAAACAAGAGCAGTCCCCTGCGGAAAACCAGGGAACTGCTCTTTTTCGCATCAAATGGACGACCACTCGTAGTTGCCGCCGAAAATTCCTGCGCTGTGCACGCTGGAGCCGGGACCTGCAAAACGGATGAGAAAGGGACGTTCCCCTCTGGTGGACAACGCATCCCTGGTGACACCGGCTCCCATCGGTTGACAGAGCAGCAGATCGGCCCCGTCGCATTGGATGCGCCGGCATTTGGCTTGCAGCCGTTCGTCCGCAAATTCTTCGCCTGCCACAAGACCGAGCCACTCCTGCCAGTCGCGGGCCGCTTCGTCCAAATTGCCGGTAGCAAGCGCAATGTATGCGATTTCTTGTGAGCCGTTTTCATGCGGGGCGATCATCCCTCGTCTGGTCAAGTCATTCACTCTGGCTTCATCTGACTCATCCCATTGGATCAGAAAGGGAATGCGGCGCTGCTTTTCGGCCCCCTCGGCAAAAAGCATTTTCCACTGAATGAACGTGCCGTCCTCCCGCTTTCTGCTGCCAGGCAACGGCCCTGTCACCTGGTATCCGCGCTGTTCAAAGCGCTCTGCCCACCGCTCGATCTCATCTGCGCGAAAGGCAAGCTGCCCCATTCCTTCGCCGACTGTCGCCTCGGCAACCAATTGCCGGACGAGCGGATTCTCTGCACTCGCGGCAATATCGGGAAATTCTACGGCGAGAAACTCCACGTAGGATAAGCCGAAATAGCTGAGGCTGTTGTAAGTCCCCCACGATTCATGCCGTCCCCCCGCTACTGTATGAAAGCCCGCCTTTTTCAGCCGATCAGAAGCCTCCAGGGGTGGTCTGTAAAGAAAGTGAACGAGGTGATCAAACGAAAGTTTCATCCTATCCGCCCTCTTTTCTTGAACGTCCTCATAATGATCGTTTCAAAAAATAGTACCTGATTTTTGGGAAAAGTCAATTGATTCCCCAACATGATCGGATAGGTCCTGCTCATTTCGCGGGAGATTTTTCAGCGAATGCAGGTAGTTTTGCGCTTCGGCATTCTGGCGAGCTGCCTCTGCAGCGCTCCAGCCCAGCTCCTGTGCCATCAGCCGGACGACAAGCTCTCTTAGCTCCTCGGCCTTGTGCAGTTGAAAATAGGTCCATCCCGTACGCAGTCGGAGGAAATCAACGGCCTGGACGGTCATTTCTTCCTCGATTGCATACTTGATCTGTGCCGCCAGCAATTGTTCCCGGGTGGGTGAGCCCTCGGAAATCCGCTTGTAAATGCTCAATGTGTTGCTACCGAAAGTATCGATCCACTCCTGCGCTATCTCCGTTTCTACTCCCAGCTCGATTCCCTGTCGAAGAATCTCTTTTTTCCAATCCCCGTACTTTTCATATCCATGGTGTTCCCCTCCGCTGATGACAATGCGGTCGGTGGAGCAAGCCGGGTACTCCTTGCCTTCATTCTCCTTCAGCTTGTGGGCGATCGTGTCGACCACTTTTTCCGCCATCTTGCGAAAGCCCGTCAGCTTGCCGCCAGCGATGGTGATCAATCCGGTAGGCGAGTGAAAAATTTCATCCTTGCGGGATAATTCCGACGGTCCCTTTCCTTCCTCGTAAATGAGCGGACGAAGCCCGGCCCAATTGGAGTGGACATCTGCCGGCTCCAGCCTGACGGACGGGAACATGCTGTTTACGGCACGGAGCAAATAATCCCGGTCCTCTTCTGTCGTGCGCGGATGGTCAATGGAATGCTCGTAGGCCGTATCCGTTGTGCCGATGTACGTGATCCTTCCTCTGGGAATGACAAAAACCATCCGTCCATCCGGCGTATCAAAATAGGCGGCCTGCTTGACCGGCAATCTGTCCGCCGATACGACCAGGTGAACACCTTTTGTCAAATAGAGCCGTTTGCCTTGCAGGGAGCCGTCCACTTGCCGTACGCCATCTACCCATGGCCCAGTCGCATTGACGACATATTTGGCATGAATCGGGTAGCTCTTGCCTGTTAACCGGTCTGTGACGAGCGCCCCCTTCAACATGCCGTTGTCGTACAAAAATTGTTCAGCCTTCGCGTAGTTAACGGCCGTAGCGCCCAATCCAACGGCTGTTTTCATGATGTCAAGCGTCAGGCGGGCGTCATCCGTCCGGTACTCAAAGTACAGGCCCGCACCTTTTAACCCTTCCGTTTTGAGCAGCGGCTCCCGCGAGAGTGTTTCCTTTCTCCCCAGCATCTTGCGCCGTTCCTTCCGCGCCACTCCGGCGAGCCAGTCGTACACGTACAAGCCGACAGACGAAGCCAGGTAGCCGTAGGTCCCTCCCTTGTAGATCGGCAAAAGCATCGGTGCAGGGATCACCAGATGAGGGGCATTTTTGTACAGAATGGCCCGCTCTCGTCCCACCTCCTGAACCAGCCGCACTTCCCCTTGCTTTAAATACCGCAGACCTCCGTGAATCAGCTTGGTCGACCGGCTGCTCGTGCCGGAACCAAAATCGTTCATTTCCAACAAGCCTACCTTCAGTCCGCGTTTGCTCGCATCAAGCGCAATGCCGGCACCGGTAATACCTCCACCGATGACGAGCAGGTCAAGCGTATCTGTGGACATTTGCTGCAGAAGTTCCTGTCTGGTCCGTGCTGAAAATCGGTTACCCACTGGTTGCCTCCTCTCCGGCTTCGTGCCGGATGTTTTTGATCAACGAAAAAACCCCCATGAAAAGATCGGCCTGCCATGCAGACATGCCTTCTTTCCAAAGGGGTATCTCCTCATCTCTTCCCTTTTTCCTATTCAGGTGAAAACCAAAATTCTTTTGTTCCGACCGACACGGCCAGGGCGCCAGCCGCCAGTGCCTCGTCGATTTCCTGCCTGGTTCCGATCAGGCCGCCCGCGATGATCGGCAGCGGAGTGAGCTCGGTCATTTCCCGGATGACTCTGGGCATCACACCCGGCATGATCTCGACAGCATCGGGGGCGCTCTGCTCAACTACCCTGATTCCTTTGACTACCGCATTTCGGTCAATTAAAAATATCCGCTGAATCGCCATCAGATCCATTTCCTTGGCAACTCGGATCAGGTTGCTTCGCGTGGAAATAATACCGGTAGGGGCGATGTTTCTTGCCACATAGGCAACCCCGCTCTTGTCCGGTGCGATCCCCTCGATAAATTCCATATGCAGAAACACCTGTTTGCCTGCTGCTTTGCTTCTGTCGACAAGCTCCTGAATGTTAAAAATGGAACCGGTCAACAGAAAGATGATATTGACATTGCTTCTGAGTGCGTCATCCAAATCGGCTTCGGATTGGACGGCAGCAATGGTTTCATACTCGACCAGATCTACAATAGGATACATCCGCTACCTCCATATGGTGCTTGGTTGCTCCCATTATAGCATCGCATGTCTAAAGATTCACAATTTCTTTAATACTATTTAAAATGTACCGCGGATTGTATTCGCTTTGCTCGGCCATTTCCCTGGTCGAAATTCCGGTCAAGACCAAAACGGAGTTCATGCCTGTATCGTTCCCCATTTTGATGTCCGTTTCCAGCCGATCCCCTACCATGTAGCAAGCATGGTAGTCCAGACCGAGGTGACGTACGGCCGCTTCGGCTGCTATCGGAGAAGGCTTCCCGACCACCAGATCAATCGGTCTTCCCGTCGCGCCTTCCAGTGCCCCGATGAAGGCCCCGGTATCGGGTATTTGGCCATCCTCCAGCGGGCAGGTGCGATCCGGGTTGGACGCGATCACCTTGGCCCCGCGAATGGCGGCTTGATACAAGTCGTTTAATCCGTCATACGTGAACTGTCGATCCCAAGAGAGAACGACATAAGACACTTCATTCGGGTCTTCGCTCATCTGTATGCCGTGCGCGCGCAGCTCGTCTCGAATCGGCTGCTCGCCGATCACCAGTACTTTATCTGTCGGAGTCATCACTTGCTGAAGGTATCTGGCTGCGATCAAGGATGAGTTCAGCACATCCTCCACTGTGGTGGGAATTCCCATTTTGGTCAGCTTTTCCGCGTAGGATTGACGGGTCGCGATCGGTTTGTTGGACAGAAACACGACCTTGTCCCCGCGGTTCCTTAGTTCCTGAATCGCTTCTGCTGCTCCCTCGATCAGGCGGTCTCCGAGATACACCGTACCGTCGAGGTCGAAGATAAACCCCTTCACTGCCTTTCCTCCTTAGTACAGTTGATCCTTGGTCAATTTTTTCGCCAGGTACTGCAGGACAATGACGATCGCAATGATCAGAATCGCCATCGCTGACGCGGTGTAGTATTCACCCCGCAGCAGGTTTTGGAATACCGCCAGGCTCATCGGCGCCCAATCTGTCGGGGCCAGAAGCAGGGAAATGCTCGTTTCCTTGATCACCGTTACGAATACGAGGATAGCACCCGCTGCAATGCCGGGCAGCATCAGCGGTCCGATCACGGTCACGGCGGCGAGCAGGTTGGATGCCCCCATATTTACCGCTGCCTCTTCGATATCCTTGCGAATCGCCATCATCGAGCTCATCGTCGAGCGGATCATGTACGGCATTCGCCTGATCGTATAGGCGATGATGAGCAAGATCGCTGTTCCCGTAAGCTTCAACGGAGCGGTATTAAACGTTTGGATAAGCGCGATTCCCAGCGAGATGCCCGGTACGATCAGCGGAATGGACGAGATAAAATCAAGTCCCCCGGAGTTGCGACGCACGACAAAGTAGGAGACGAAGGTGGCAATCACCACGCTCAGGACCAGCGCTCCGCCGGCAAGAACCAGACTGTTTAGAATATTTTTATGCGACGTGCTGAAAATCGTCAGATAGTGGCTGAGCGTATAGCCGTCCGGCAATGCGTGACGTCCCCATGTAGTCGCGAGCGACGACAGGAAGATGGATGCGACACCGAGTACGGGAATCAGTACGACCAAAAAGGAGTAGGTGGTCAGTACGGAGACTACGCCCTTGTGATCGTTCATTTTTTGGCGAGTCGGTTTTCCCGAGATCGTGCCGTATTCCTTTCCCTTGATCACGAGGCGCTGGAGCCAGAAGAAGAAGGCTGCGACCAGGAGCATGATGACGGTCAATACCGCGGAACCTGCCCAGTTGAAGAAGCCGGCCATCTCCCGATACGCTTCGACCACGATCAGGTTGAGATCTTTTGGCGCCAAAATAATCGGTGTCCCGAAGTCGGAAAAGCTGACGGTAAAAATCAGCAGCATGCTCGAAACGATCCCCGGCATCGCCAGCGGCAAGGTCACTCGCATAAACGTGTACCAACTATGGGCACCGAGGTTTTGCGACGCTTCTTCCAAGGTCAGGTCGCTGATCTTGAAGGCTGCCACCATCGGCCACAGGGCGTACGGAAAGAAGTAGAAGACCTGTACGAGCACAATCCCGAGCATCGACTGGATGTCAAAAAGCACGCCTTCCCCGCCCAATGCTTGGTAGATGTGATTGACCCACCCCGTTTTTCCGAACATCAGCATGAAAGCATAGGACGAAATAAACGTGGGTACGACCAGAGGAATTGTACACAGTGTGGCAAAAAGTCCTTTGAACGGCATTTTCGTCCGCGCAAAGGCGTACGCAATCGGAATGACAACGATGGTCACAAGCAGTGCTACTCCGGTACTCAGCTTCAGGCTGTTCAGGAGGGCATCAAAGTAGCCCTTGCCCTCAAACAGCGAGGAGTAGGCCTCCAGAGACACATTGGACAGCTTCTCGATTGTCTTTGCCAGCGTTTTTTGGCTGACCAGGCTGCCGAACAGGTTGATCGGCTGGCCGGTAAAGCTGACGAGCAAAATCGAGAACAACGGAACCAGGAGAAACAGGAAGAAGAACAAGTAGATAAACCATTTCAGGACCGTAAACCCGCTCAATGATTCGAGAAATCGCTTTTTCATAGGATCACCACTAGATGAGGATCGATGGAAAGATAGACCTTTGTGCCTGGCGGAAGCAGCGGCGTTCCTGCTTCAAACGTCTTGTCCACTTCGATCTGCATGTTTCCGACCTGTACGTCATAGCGAATGCTGGGTCCAAGGTAGGTAGACATGGTGATGGTACCCTCTATCGATTTATCACCTGCATCGACCGGTTCTCCGGCAGCCAGGCGAATGCTTTCAGGGCGAATGATTACCTCTACATCTTCACGTTTCGCGGAAAAAGCCGATGTGAGCAGTTGCCCACCTTCAAGCTGAATGACTGTACCGCTTGCCTCCGTTCCTTTTACCTTGCCCTTGAAAATATTGGACGAGCCTACGAAATCCGCTACAAAAGTGGAGCCCGGATTGCTGTACAGCGCGGTGGGCATGTCCACCTGCACCAGCTTGCCTCCCTGCATAACTGCGACCCGGTCAGCCATGCTCATGGCCTCTTCCTGATCGTGTGTGACAAAGATCGTCGTAATTCCTACTTTTTGCTGAATCCGGCGGATCGTGACCCGCATGCTGTTGCGCAGCTTTTTGTCCAGGTTGGAGAGCGGTTCATCCATCAACAGCACAGCCGGCTCCATGATCAAGGCCCGAGCCAGCGCCACCCGCTGCTGCTGGCCGCCGGAAAGCTGTCCTGGCAGCCTGTCGGCCAAATGACCCAACTCTACGAAATCCAGTGCATCTCTCACCTTTTTTTCTGTCTCTTTGTCCACCCTGCCCAATTTCCGATTGAGCATATTGCCGAGGACTGCGAGCTTGGTGCCGAAGCCGCCTTGGTAGAAACGGCGCACCTGCAGGCTGTAGGCGACATTTTCAAATACATTCAAATGAGGGAACAGCGCATAGCTTTGAAAAACCATTCCGCAATTGCGCTGGTTGGCGGGGACGTTGCTGACATCGCGGTCCCCGATAAAAATTTTGCCGGATGTGGGACTTTCAAACCCGGCCACGCAGCGCATAGTCGTCGTTTTTCCGCAGCCGGACGGGCCGAGAAGGGCGAAGAACTCGCCCTCCCGAATGTCCAGACTGACGTCTTCCAATGCGGCGATTCCGTTAAACGATTTGTGCAAGTTCTCAATTCTGACCGACCCCATGGAAGAACCTCCTTATTGGAATTTTTGCCGCCATTCGTTGCGTACGCGGTCGTAGTTTTGCACGACCCAATCTACGTCGAGCTCCTGTGCATGCGGGATGACCTTTTCCAGCGTGAGCGGCGTTTTCGATTCAACCTCTTTGGAAATCGGGATATGGTACCAGTTGGCAAGCGTTTGCTGTCCTTCCTTGGACAACAGGTAGTCGATCAGCGCTTTGCCGCCGTCAGGGTTCGGTCCATCCTGGACAAGAGATACCGGGTTGACGATGACAGGAGTTTTCTCAGGAACGATAAAGTCCACCTTTTCCCCCTTTGCCTTCATTTCGTATGCCATGAAGTCAAATGCGATCGCGACATGGGCTTCGCCTTTGGCTACCGCTTTTCCGGGCGCCGAGCCGGAGTCAGGCATCGCGCTCATCTGATCGACCAATTTTTTGAAGTACTCCCAGCCTGGTTCCTCCCCGCGCTCCATCAGTTGGCTCAGAACCGTAAGCGTGGCTGTTCCGGATGCTGCCGGGTTCGGCATTTGGAGCTTGCCTTTCCATTTCGGGTCCAAGAGGTCGTCCCATGTTTTCGGCGCTTCTTCCGGTTTTACCAGGTCGGTATTGTAAACAAAGCCGAGGACGAACACCTCTGCTCCGATCCATTTCCAATCCTTGTCGCGGATTTTGATCCCGTCGCGCACTTCCGGCCAATCCTTGATCGCTTCAGGCGTATAGGCCGTAATAATATCCTTGTCCTTCGCCGACTCAAACGGCAGGAAACCGCCTCCGCCATACCAGACATCCCCCATCGGATTGTCCTTTTCGGCAATCATCTTGTTCACCAGAACGTTGGTGCCGGCGTACTGAATGTTAACGGTCGAGCCCTTGAAAGCCTTTTCAAAATTCTGACCAATTTCTTTGGTCATATCAGGTGTCTCAGGCGAGTAGAGTGCAATTTGACCCAGTTCTTTTGCGGCACCCGAACCCCCGCCAGCTTCTCCTTGGCCCGTACTGGATGAGCCCGTATCCCCCGAGGAACACCCCGCTACTGCCACCGTCGACAACAACGCCGCGGTCGCTACGACATTCAGCCACTTTTTCACCATTTGTCAGACCCCTCTTTCTATTCGTGTTCATTTTTCTGTTGATCGAATAGTTTGACGATAATGAATAAAAAGAAAACCCTTACGTATATAAACACACTCCTCCCCTTAAAAGGAATGTGTTTACGGGTAAGGGTTTTCTCCGTTTTCTCCGCCTAACCGTATTTCCGTATGTTTTCGTGCTGCACGATCAACTTTTCTAAAGTATAACCATAGTTTTCAATAACTGTCAATGAAAATGCTTACACAAATGCTGCCGCAGCCCGGACAGCCTTTTGCCAACCGGCATATAGCCTGCTGCGCTCCGTCTCTTCCAGTCTCGCCTCGAATGAGCGCTCAACCTGCCAATTGTGCGAAATCTCCTCTTTGCTTTTCCAAAAACCGATGCCCAACCCGGCCAAATAGGCGGCACCGAGCGCCGTCGTTTCATGTACGCGCGGACGCTCGACGGTGACACCGAGAATATCGCTTTGAAATTGCATCAGGAACTGATTCGCTACGGCACCGCCGTCTACGCGAAGCTTGCTCAGCGGAATGCCGGCATCTGCTTCCATGGCTGCCACCACGTCTCTGGTTTGGTACGCCAGCGACTCCAGTGTGGCCCGGATGAAATGCTCTTTTTTGGTTCCCCGGGTCAGTCCAAAAATCGCGCCGCGGACCTCGCTGTTCCAGTAAGGAGTGCCCAAGCCCACAAAAGCCGGGACGACATAGACGCCTTCGGTGGATGACACAGCCGTTGCGTAGCGTTCGCTGTCTGCCGAGGTTTTGAGCATGCGCAGGCCATCCCGCAGCCATTGGATCGCAGAGCCTGCGACAAAAATGCTCCCTTCCAGCGCGTACTCCACTTTTCCGCCAAGGCCCCAGGCGATCGTCGTCAGCAAGCCATGCTCGGAGCGAACGGCTTGTTCTCCGGTGTTCATCAGCAAAAAACAGCCGGTGCCGTATGTATTTTTGGCCATGCCCCGCTCGAAGCAGGCTTGCCCGAACAAAGCGGCCTGCTGGTCTCCTGCCGCCCCCGAGATCGGAACCTCGACGCCAAAGAACAAATCCTTGTCGGTTACCGCATACACCTCCGAGCTGCTTCTCACCTCAGGCAGCATCGCACGCGGGACATCGAGCAGAGCCAGCAGCTCATCGTCCCACTTCAAATCAAAAATATTGTACATGAGTGTGCGCGACGCGTTGGTATAGTCGGTCACATGCGCCCGGCCGCCGGACAGCTTCCAGATCAGCCACGTGTCAATCGTTCCGAACAGGAGGTCGCCCTGCTCCGCCAAAGCGCGGGCGCCTTCCACATGGTCGAGAATCCATTTTACTTTTGTGCCCGAAAAGTAAGCATCGATCAGCAGACCGGTCGTATCCCGAAACAATGGGTCGTATCCCTTGCTTTTGAGCTCTTCGCAAATTCCCGCTGTCTGTCTCGACTGCCAGACAATTGCGTGATAGATGGGCACTCCGGTATGCTTGTTCCACACCACGGTCGTCTCGCGTTGATTGGTGATCCCGATGGCTGCCACTTCCTGCGCCGAAACATTGTGGCTGGCCAAAACCTCGCCGATTACGCCGACGACCGATGACCAGATGTCCAGGGCATTGTGCTCTACCCATCCTGGCTGGGGAAAGAGCTGGGGAAATTCTTTCTGGGCCATCCCGACGATGCTTCCTTGCTTGTCGAACAAGATGGCCCGGGAACTGGTCGTCCCCTGATCGATTGCGAGCACATACTTTGTATCCATGAGCTTCCTCCTTCTACCGCGGGATACGGGCACCCTTTTTCTCCTCTATTAGGGGTGAAACCGGATGCGGTCTATATCCCGAAGCATTGGGCCGTCTCCGCTCACAACACGGGAAACTCTTCCGCCCTGATGCCGAAATCGCGGTGCAGCGCCTTCTTGTGCTCCTCTGCAAAACCGCTGGCAATCATGCCGATGCGCAAGACGCTCGCCCAGTCATATTGTATTCGCTGTTTTTCCACGAGAACTCCTGCCCGATCCAAAAAATGCGTGACTTGATCAGGCGTTCCCCGCAACGCTTTACTTTCCAGATAGCAAAAGCACCGCTTCTCCCCGGCTTCCCGATTGCCTGCCGGCTCGCTTTCCTGCCAGACCGGCTGAGGAGTGAAGCGCTGGGTCAGCAAATAGGCCAGATCCTCCACCACAGCGCTTGCTGTCGGAAGCTCGCCTGCCCCTTTGCCCATGAACAAAAGGTCGCCGACGATATTGCCCGACACCTGCACGGCGTTGTAGGCATCCTGCACCTGCGCGAGTGGGTGATCCAGCGGCAGAAGCGTTGGACGGACGGAAAGCTGTAGACCGCCCCCGGCCTTGGAAGCCTTGGCCAGCAGCTTGATCCGGTACCCCAATTCGCGGGCGAGGCCGATCTGTCCGAGATGCAGCTTTTCAATCCCCTGCCTCTCGGCTGCATGCAGCGGCAGCGATTCACCAAATACGAGCTGGGCGAGGATGTACGTTTTGTACAAGGCATCCCAGCCCTCTACGTCCGAGGCGGGGTCCGCTTCGGCGTAGCCCAGCTCCTGCGCCTGCTTCAGCACTTCGGCGTAGGGAAGCTTTTCCTGTTCCATCCGCGTCAGGATGTAATTCGTCGTCCCGTTTAAAATGCCGCTGACCGATACGATGTCATTAGTCCGGAGAAACTGGCGCAGCACGCCGAGAATCGGAATCCCTCCGGCTACGCTGGCCTCGTACGCGAGCTGAACGCCGTGCCGATTGGCTAGCCGCACCAGCTCCGTTCCGTGCTTGGCAAGCAGCTCCTTGTTCGCGGTGACGATGTGACAGCCCTTTTCAATCAGTGCACGGACATAGCCGTATGTCGGCTCGACGCCGCCCATCACCTCGACGACGATGTCCACGTCCGACGCCAGCACTTCTTCAAACCGGGTCGTGATCAGATTGTTCTCAATCGGTACAGACCGCTGCTTTTCCGCATTGCGGACCAGCGCCTTGACCACCTCGACACGTCTGCCCAACCTGTCCGACAGCTTTTGCTGCTGAGAGCGGATCGTTTTCAAGACGCCGCCCCCCACCGTCCCTACGCCAAGCAATCCTACTTTTACCACACTTGCACTCATGTACTCCACCTCTTTTTCTCATTTCAAACATAAAAAAGGCCTTCTTCCGTTTAAGAAGAAGGCTCGCGAGCTACAGGGGGCCTCCTTCTCATCTGCCAAGACATACTGCTGCTGTCTTGCAGGAATTGGCACCTTGCCACAAACTGCGTGACGGTTGCCGGGCTTCATCGGGCCAGTCCCTCCACCTCTCTGGATAAGAAAGAAGTTATGAAGTTGCGATAACTCAAAAACATTTGATCATACAAATAAAAAACCTTCTCCCGTTAAGAAGAAGGTTGGCATCCGGAATGGACGTACTCCCGCTTCTTATCTGTCAAGACTGTCATCAGTCCTGCAGGAATTGGCACCTTGTCACAAACTGCGTGACGGTTGCCGGGCTTCATCGGGCCAGTCCCTCCGCCTCTCTGGATAAGAACAGTATTTTCCTGTTGGCAACATTGTAAGGAATTCGGTTTGAGCCGTCAACCAGATATTTCCGACATTTCATCTTCGGACAATTCCTTTCATTTTTGAAAAGAAAGGTTTCTCATTTTTAATAAGGTGTTCTCATGCAGGTGATGGCGCACCAACAGACATTTCCAGCACTTTGTTTTGGTTTTTGCTTTCTCAATAGTGAGAATAATGGTACTGCCGATGCTCCTTCATACTGCACAGGAAGCAGCCGGTCATTTGGTATCATTCTTGCATATATTTTCAGAAAAGTCAGAGTATAATTCCCTTTTTCCATTCGCATGGGACGTCGGGTGCGTCGAATATACATGAATAAAAGACGCTCCACTCTGACTTTTTCAGCAGGAAGGAGGTGCTTTTTTTTGAGTAGGCTGCTGCCTGTTTTGATCCACGATCGTCCCACTTAGCTTCGGTTTCTACTATGATCTGCCCGTGTGCAGAAGGAGGGTGTTTGGATGAGACTTCGTCCGCGTGAACCAATCGATGTTGCGACACAAGTCGCGGTATTTCCTGCTACGATCGATCTGCATTTGCAAAAATGGCTGTTTCGAATGCGAAGATAGAACGTTTTCCAAAAATGGAAGGAGGACTCTATGCGAGTCGCTATTTTAGGAGTTGGCGGTGTAGGACAAGTAAGCGCGTGTGAAATCGTGAAATCGAAGTATTTGCAAAAACTGGTGCTGGCAGATATATCGATCGGCCCGGCTGAAGAGCTGGCTGCCGAGCTGCGCCGGGAGACGGATGTGGAAATCCAGGTAAAACGTGTCGACGCACGCGATGTATCGAGCGTCCAATCTATTTTGACTGACATTGACGTACTGCTGCATATCGGCTTGCCGGAAAACAACTTTGAAGTGATGAAAGCGTGCCTGAACACGAAAACCCATTATATCGACACGGCTTCCAGCGGCCCGCAATGGCTCCGCAAGCAGCTAGCCTGGACCGATAAATTCAAAGCGGCAGGCATTCTCGGAATCATGGGGCTTGGGTGCGATCCCGGCTTCTCCAACATCGCGGCGCGGTACGCTGTGGATCAGTTGGACGAAGTCGATGAGATTTTGATTCGCGACGGCGACAATTCCGTCGTCGACTACGACGGCTTCTGCTCCTTCTTCAGTCCGCAGACAGCCATTCAGGAGTGTTTGGCCAAACCGAACTTCTGGACGGCTGACAAGGGTGAACAATACTTGCCTACTCCCTTTGCCAACAAAGAGGAGTTCGAATTCCCCGAGCCGATCGGCTGGCTGGACTGCTACAACGTGGAGCACGAAGAAGCGACCACTCTTGGCGAGACGATTGGCCGCGCAAAAGGGTGCAAATACGTGGACTTCAAGTACGCCCTCCATCCCGACTTTGTGAATACCCTCAAGGTGCTGAGCTATCTGGGACTGGACAGCGACGAAGAGATCGAGGTCAAAGGCGTCAAGGTAGCGCCGCGCGATGTAGTCGTGACGACCATGCCGAAACCGGCCGATCTCGCCGGAAAAATCCACGGATACTCCTCCGTCGGCGCACTCGTCAAAGGCAAGAAGAACAACAAGCGAAAAGAAGTTTACGTCTACACGATCGCCAATCACGATGAGGTTTACTACAAGACGGAATTTCAAGCAACGATCTGGCAGACAGGCATCCCGCCGGTCGTCGCTGTCGACATGATCGCTGAAGGATTGTTGACCACGACCGGCTGCATTCCGCCCGAGCTGATCGACCCGCTCCCCTTTTTAGAGCGGTTAAAGGCTCGCGGCATGACTTGGGATGTGATTGAGAAGACTGCCCCTCTCAGGCAAATATCGTAGTACGTAACTTGAGATATAGAAAAAGATCGGGATTGGCAGCTGTTGCCGCTGTCCCGATCTTTGTTAAATACAGATCGGGTACGTTTCTTCCGATTCATCAATCCTACATGAAACGAAGGTGAAACCTCTCATGATGGAGAAAAAGCGGACAAGCCTGTTCATGCTCATCTTAGTCGCTGCTCTGGTTCTGTTGACCGGATTGACTGGTTGCGGAAGCAGCTCTGTCCAGCCGGGTCAGCAGGTCCAGGGGAATGGCGCTCCCTCGTCGGGAAATGAAGCTGCCAAAGCGGGCGGAGACAGCCAGGCAGGATTGTCCAAATCGCTCAACCTCTTTATCTGGTCGGAGTACATCCCGCCAAGTGTTCTGGAGGCATTTGAAAAAGAGTACGGCGTAAAGGTGAATATCAGTACCTACTCCTCGAACGAGGAAATGTTCGCCAAACTGTCTGTCAATTCTTCGGGCTATGATCTTGCCGTCGCGAGCGACTACATGGTAGACTTGATGCGCAAACAGCAATTGATGGAAAAGTTGGACTACTCCAGCATCAGCAACATCAAAAACGTCGGTCCGGAGTTTTTGAAACGCTCCTCTGATCCCGAGGGGGCTTTCTCTGTGCCGTACATGTGGGGAAATGTCGTGATTGCGGTCAATGCGGACAAGGTTTCCATCCCCATTTCCGGTTACCGGGATCTGCTTAACCCAAAGTTGAAGGGATCGCTGGTCGTACTCGATGACGCCCGCTCGATGATCGGCATCGCCAATCAAATGCAGGGCAAGTCACTGAATGAGACGGACCCCGCCGTACTGGAAAAATCGAAAGAGCTGCTCAGCCAATTGATGCCCAACGTAAAGGCTTTTGACAGCGACAGCCCGAAGACGCTGCTCGTATCCGGCGAGGTGGCGGCCGGCATCGTCTACGGTGCCGAGGCTTCGCTAGCCCGTCAGGAAAATCCGGCGATCAAAACGATACTGCCCCAGGAAGGCATGGAGCTTTGGCAGGATAATTTCGTCATTCCCAAGGGCAGTCCAAACAAAAAAACGGCAGAGACATTCATCAACTTCATTCTTCGCCCGGACATCAGCGCCGAAATCTCCAAACATTACCCGTATGCGAATCCGAACCTGGCCGCCCACGAGCTGATCGACAAGGCCGTTTTGGAAGACCCCGCCGTCTATCCGCCGAAGGAGGACTTGGCAAAAGGGGAATACATGGTGGACATCGGGGATGCCGCCAAGCAGTATGACCGGATTTGGTCGGAAATTAAACTTGAGTAAAAAGGTGGATGACGCGTGAAACGGACAACCTGTTTTCTGGCAAGCCTGCTGCTGCTCGGTTCCCTGGTCAGCTATGGCGCAAATGCTGCACCTCTGCCTGCGGACAAGCAGGCCGATCTGATTTTGCAAAATGGAGCCGTTTACACGGTGGACAAAAACCGCAACTGGGCGGAAGCCGTCGCGGTCAAAGACGGGCGCATCCTTTTTGTCGGAACCGATGCCGATGCGAAAAAATATGCCGGCCCCAAGACCGAAGTCGTCGATTTGAAAGGAAAAATGGTGCTGCCCGGCTTCTTCGACAGTCACACTCACGCCAGCGAAACGGTCAAGCAAATTCATTCTGTCGATCTGTACGGCAAGCAATCGGTGGATGAATATTTGCAGGCCGTGCGCGAATTCGCCAAAAAGCATCCCGATGCCAAAGTCATTACCGGTATGGGCTGGAGCAACCCGCTGATCCCGGGCAAAGGGCCGAGCAAAAAAATGCTCGATGATGTCATTTCGGACATTCCCGTCGTGCTCACTTCGGAAGACGTTCACTCTGTATGGGCAAATTCAAAAGCACTCGAGCTCGCCGGCATTACCAAGGATACGAAAAATCCCGAGGGCGGCGTAATCGAACGGGATGACGCCACGGGCGAACCATGGGGGACGCTCCGCGAAAAAGCCGTTGATCTGATCGCCGACGTGGTTCCCGAATTTACTGTCGACCAGTATATGGATGGCATCCTGGCCTATCAGGAAATGGCAGCAGAACGCGGTGTCACGACAGCCCACGAGCCAATGATCGGCGGTCCCAACGTTCTGGCCGCCTACAAAAAAGCCGAGGAAAACAACAAGCTGACCATGCGTTTCCGCAATTCCTTCCTGGCTGATCCCGGAAAAGGGCCGGAACAGCTCCAGGAGTTCATTAAGGAACGGGAGAAAAACAAAGGACCGCTCTACCAGACAAACAGTGTCAAAATCTTTATGGATGGCGTAATCGAAGGCAGCACAGGTTATTTGTCCGAGCCTTACGAACATATTGATTCACTTGGCGAGCTTGTCTGGAGGCCGGACAGCTACAAGCAAATGGCAGCGGCCATCGACAAATCAGGCTTTCAGGTTCATGTTCACTCCATCGGAGATGCGGCCACTTCGATTGCGCTGGACGGACTGGAAGCGGTGCAAAAAAGCAACGGCAAACGCGACTCCCGCCATCTCATCACCCATCTCCAGCTTGTCAAGCCGGAGGATATCAGCCGCTTCAAGGCTCTGGGAGTGATCGGAGTTCCTCAGCCGTTCTGGTTCTTTAAAGAACCGGGCTATTACGAAGACATCCAGGTACCGTACCTCGGTCAGGAACGGGCTGACCGCGAATACCCGATGAAGAGCTTTATTGCCGCCGGGGTACACATGGCCTCCTCGAGCGACTATCCGGTGACGCAGGAGTTCTCTCCCCTGGATGGCATCGAGCGCGGCGTCACTCGGGCGGAGCACGGTTCTACCGATCCCGGCGACATTCTCTGGCCGGAGGAGAGAGCCACGCTGGCTGACATGATCGCCAGCTTTACGATCGAAGGAGCGTATGCCAATTTCCTCGAAAACGAGACTGGCTCCATCGAGATCGGCAAAAAGGCCGACCTGGTCGTCCTGGAGAAAAATCTGTTTGAGATCCCGGCGACCCAGATCAATGAGACAAAGGTTCTGCTCACCTTATTTGAAGGCAAGCCGGTTTATCGCGACAGCTCATTTGGACCGGCAGGCAAATAGCGTTTGATAAACAAGAAGCATGTTTTCCTCAGGCAGCCGACCGGGAGCGCTCTGCAAAATTCTTTCCTGAGCAGAGCTTGGCGGCTTGGTGGAAAGCATGCTTCTTTTCGTTTCACCTTCGCAGTCTGTTTGTCATTCTAACAACTTTTTAACCGTCACAGCCTGTTCGTTATCCCAACTCGATCTATAAACCGCTCTTCCTCTTACATCCACATTTCCGGCAAGAGGTACCCGGAAGCTACCCACCTCGTCGGTCCTCCGAGAACGATGTCTCTGACCAGATTGTTTTCAAGGCGAAAGGAAACCCTAAGCTCTCCTCCCCTGGTCAAGACTGTTACCGGCGACGCGACCAGACCGAGCAACGACGACGTGATTGCGCTGGCCGTCGCACCCGAGCCGCAGGCGAGCGTCTCTCGCTCTACTCCCCTCTCATACGTCCGGATCTTGAGCTTGTTTTCGTCAGCTATTTGCACAAAGTTCACATTGACGCCGTCAGGAAAGATCGAGTGATCGTACCGGATCGCTTTTCCCCAGGCTGATACCTGCTCGTCACTCATCTCTTCTGTATCCGCGACAAACCAGACCGTATGCGGCACACCGACCACGGCAAAATGGTATTGACGAGCTCCATCCATGGCTTCATAACGGCGATTCAGGAAAAAGTCAGCCCTGTCCATTGCCGGAAAGTACACGTCTACCCATCGACCTTCCACAAGAGAATGATACAGGCCGTCTTTGGCAGCAAACCGCATCGCTGCAGGCGCAATCCCTTTTTCAAAGGCGTAACGGGCAATACATCTGGCCCCGTTCCCGCACATTTCCCCTTCGCTGCCATCTGCGTTGAAGTAACGCATGGAAAAATCGGCAACGTCGGACTTCTCCACCCACATGCATCCGTCAGCTCCCAATGCCGTTTCCCGATTGCACAGCCGACGGGCGATTGCTCCGAGCTCCTTGCCCTCCCATTCTTCCTGCCGATTGTCCATAATCAAAAAGTCGTTGCCGCAGCCATGCATCTTCGCAAAAGGGATGCACCTTTTCATGATCTCAATGGAATTTCCGGGATTCATGCTTTGTTCATCCACCCTTTGCCCTCGAGGATGCGAGAAACGAGCATGCTGGCGGCAGTATCCCCGGTAGCGTTCACCATCGTCGCAGGGGGATCGACCAGCGTTCCGATCATCGCGACGATCGGCAGTGCTTCCGGCGGAAAACCGTACATCGTAACGATCAGCATTTCCCCGATAAAGCCGCCGCCCGGGACGCCAGACATGACCACACCGCTCAGAACAGCGATGACAATGGCTGTCACGTATGTCTCAAACCCGTGAAACGGCATTTGAAACAAGCCAAACAGAAATGAAATTTTCAGAATGGCGCTCAGACAGGAACCATCCATATGGGCAGTGGCTCCGAGCGGGATGACGATCTCGCGGATGTCCTTTGGCACACCGAGCCGGGCCGTCGCTTCCAGATTGACTGGAATGGTCGCTACGCTGCTCGATGTCGCAAGCGAAGTGACGGCAGGAGAGACGGCTGCCCGCCAAAACTTTCCCGGACCTCCCCTGCCTGCTGCCATATACGCATACAACGTGAAGAACAGGAAGAAATACAAAATTGCAATCGGATAGTACACCGACATCGCCCGGGCGTACGAACCTAACAGCTCCGGCCCGAATACCCCGACGAGCGTGGCAAAGTAGGCACCCAGCCCAATCGGAGCATAGTACATCAGCAGCTTGATCAGCTTGATCATTACCTCGGACAAAAGAGAGAGGCCGTCTGCTACCCTCCTCCCTTTTTCTCCGGTAAGACTTACCGCAAGGCCGAACAAGATCGAAAAGACAATGAGTGCCAGCATGTTTTTCCGCGACAGCAGATCGCTAAAATTGGGCACGGTAAAGGCGTTTACGAACTGCTCTCCCGTTTGCAGCGGCTTCAGCTCGTCCGGTGCTTTGAGTTCGATTTGAACACCATCAGCCGGCGGAACAAGCGAAACTCCGACGATCATCAGCACAGATGAAACGATACCCGTAGCGACAAAGACTGCCAGCATCACGCCCAGGATTTTTCCCAGCCGCTTCAAGTTTGCGATGCTGGCTACCGCGCTGCTGATGTTGACAAAGACCAGCGGCACGACAATGGTGAACATCAGATTGATAAAAATGTCGCCAAACGGTTTGAGCACATCTGCCTTCGGTCCGGCCACCCACCCTATCACGCCGCCGATGAGGATCGCAACCAACAAAAGGATGGGATACCGATACGCTTCCCATGCCCGGCTTTTCCCGGATTCCCCCATTATTTTCACCCCTTTTTGGACTTGTGTGGAGTTGTCTACTTAAATATATGGAGGAACGCTCGATACATTTCTGAAAATTCACTAAAATAATGCCTGTTGGTTCAAAGTACGAGAACAGGGGAAAGTGTAGCACTATCACCCGCTTTAAGACTTGAAGCTTCTCCACTGACAAAAAAACTTCTCTCGAATGGAGACATTTTTCCATTCGAGAGAAGCTGATTACTCGCCGAGCGGCCGCGGATTGTAGCTGGAGCCGGTCCAGTCGGTCAACTCGCTGATCGCCTTCCATAACACCGGATAAAACTCGTGTCGGACCCCTTTCTGCAGCGCTTGGGCCGGTATCCCCTTGAGGCTGTTTGTCTCCAGGCCGATCATCCGGCGCACTAGCTGCAGATGCTGATAGCGAAAGCTTTGGAAGCCCTCGTCAAACTGGATCAGCTCCTGCATCAGCTGATACAAGGCGAGATGTGCCGTGGGCTCTTTGTGCACGTCGAGAGGAGACAGTCCCTTTTCGCCCAGGAGCTTTTCAAATGGCTCCCAAAGGGTCGGGCCAAACTGGAGGATCTGATTGAACCCCGGCGAATCCTGTCCGCTGCCCCTCCCGAGCGCGAGCCGTATGGTATGGTAATCCAACGGACTGATCACTTTGACCATCGTAAATACTTCCGGCAGATGCTTCATGTGGAGATTGACGCGGTGCAGATGTTCCTTTGCCTTGTCAGGCTCCCCTGCGACCATCGCCGATTTGGCCATTTGCAGATATTGCATGACGAGTTTGAAATGCAGCTCCGCGATCTGATGAATCACCTGAAAGGTCAGTTCATCCGCGCACGCCAACTCATCCTCACGCTTTTGCAACCCGAGCAGTTCCTCTGTCCGAATGTATTTCTCGTAATCCGACAGCTCTCTGGTCAACGGCTTTTCCTCCCCTTTTTCAAGTAACAGCGAGCAGCATGGCCGAAAGCATCCGGCTCCGCGATGTCTTATTCATTTCCCTGTGCTAAACGGCGCAATACGGCACGAACAGGACTTCCGTCCGCCTGGACGAGCGGCAGCGGCAGGGCTATCAGCTCGTACTGTCCCGGCTCTACATGATCCAGCAGCAGCCCCTCCAAAATGTGAATATGGCAGGCGTGCAGACTGTGATGAGCCGGCAGCTCCTTGCTGTCCAGCGGATCGACCGACGGGACGTCGACACCGATCAGGCGAATGCCCTGCTCCGCTAAAAAAGGAGCCAGATCAGAGCGGAGATAACAGATATCAGAAGGAAAACGCCCAGGATCGGGCCACGAGCCGGTACGGAGCAAAAGCCGTTCCACCCCTGTCAGATCGATACCGTCCAGATCGGCGGCTCCGACGCTCTGTTTCCCGGACACATCCAGAACTATAGCCGGACCGATGTAAATCTCGATCGGCAAATCAAGAATTTTATTCCCGTCATCGTCAAAGTGATAAGGAGCGTCTACATGTGTACCCGTATGCAGGCTCATCGTCAGCTTGCCTACATTGACAGAGCCGCTCTCGGATTTCGGCCAGCTCACCTCGTAGTGAAACGGCGTATCGCCAGGCCATGTAGGGGCACCGGGCGCGAGCGGACGCGATATGTCAATCCAGTTCATATTCCTGGCAGCTCCTCTCCTGCGTTTCCGGCAGATTTATTGTGCTTCAAGCGACCACGCCGCGTTTGTTCTCGTAACGTTCATACGTCCGCTCCTCCATAATCCGCTTCAGGATTTGGACGGCACGCCATACATCATGGTATGAGGTATACAGGGCTACTGGTGCCAGGCGTATCACGTTTGGCGCCCGAAAATCCGGAATCACCCCGCTATCTTTCAAAGCCTTGCAGATGCGGGCCGCTTCCGGATGCTCCAGGCTGACATGTCCCCCTCTCCTCGCATCCTCTCGCGGATTTCCGATGACAAAGCCGTGATCCGCAAGCTCCTCATCAAGCAGATCCATCAAATAGGCAGTCTGCTGCAAGGACTTCTGGCGAATCTGGTCTATTCCCGCCTCCTCGAACATGGACAGCGCTCCGAATAAGGGGGCCATGCTCAAAATATGCGGCGTCCCGATCTGGTACGCTCCAGCCGTCTGCGCGGGCGAAAAGCTCAGCTCCATATCAAACTGTTTCTCTTTGTCCGATCCGAACCAACCGGCCAGTCCTGGCAACCGCCCGAAGTGCTTCCGGTTTACGTACAGCGCGCCAACACTGCCAGGCCCGCCATTGAGGTACTTGTAGTTGCACCAGTAGGCAAAGTCGACATCCCATTCGCTGAATCGATGCGGAATCGCACCGACCGAATGACAGCCGTCAAAGCCGATCATGATTCCCCGCTTGTGCGCTTCCTCCGTCAATCGCGGGATATCGAGGAGCTGTCCGCTTCGATACAAAACAGTGGGGAGGACGATCAGGGCGATCTCTTCAGTCATGCAAGCGATGATGTCGTCCTCCTCCAGAAAGCGGCCATCGCGGCTGGCTGCCAAGACCAGATGCTCATGCGGATCGAGTCCACGCAGCCTGATCTGGCTTTGCAAGGCATAAATATCCGAGGGAAAGGTAAGCTCATCGGCGAGAATTTTGGTCCGTTTCCCCTCAGGCTGATAAAAGGTGGACGCCAACTGGTGGAGATTGACCGTTGTGGAACCGCTTGCAATCACTTCATCGGGATCCGCTCCGACAAGCGGCGCCAGACAAGCCCCCAGCCTCTCCGCCTGGTAAAACCACGGTCGCTCCCCTTGTGTCCACCCATCAATCCCCATCCGTTTCCAATCGTTCAGCGAGTCCATGAGGGTACGCTCGGCCCTTTTTGACAACATCCCAAGCGAGTTTCCATCCAGGTAGACAATACCTTGCGGAAGGTAGTACTCTTCGCGAAAAGGACCCAGAGCATCGCGATTGTCCTGCTCCAGAGCAAATTCTTCCGTGGGCGAAAACGCAGATTCCTTCAAGGGAAAACCTCCTTCGTATCGGTTGTTAGCACAAGATTACAGAAAAGTTGACATAGTGTCAATATTTTGAATTAGTTTGCTTTGGAGTCCGCCTCTCTTCCTTTTTCCCTTATTTCCCTGTATTCTAGTTGGTAAAGGAGGGCGGTGCTGTGGAAGAGACAAAGAGCGTAACGGATGGACGCCATTTGCGTTCGCTGCACACCCGGCACAAGCTGTTGGAAGCAGCCAAAGAAGTATTTCGCGAGGAAGGCTTCCACAAAGCGACGATCTCCCAGATCATCAAGCGGGCAAAAACAGGATACGGTACCGCCTATGTCCACTTTACAGGCAAGGATGACCTCCTGATCGTTTTGATGGAAGATGTCATGACGGCATTCTACAGTATTGCAGAGCTTCCCTTTACACCCGCTTCCCGCGCCGAAGCTGAAGAGCTTATTCTGTACCAGACGACTGCCTTTTTACGAATGGCTGAGTCTGAGCGCAAGATGCTGCAGGTATTTGGAGAGGCGATTGGCGTCTCGGCCTCTGCTTCGCAAAAATGGGCCGAGATCCGCGAGCGCTTCATCAACAGAATTGCCCAGGACATCGCCTATTCCCAGCAGAACGGCTTGGCACGGACCGGACTTGATCCGGAGCTGGTCGCACGCGGCTGGTTTTACTCGCATGAAATGTACCTCTGGGAAATCGTTCGGGGAGAACATCAAGCTCAACTGGACGAGATCGCGAAAACATTGGCAGCCATCTATACGGGTGGATTGTATTCATAAGCAGCAAAAAAGAGACTTGCAGCCCGCTTGTTGACGGACAAGTCTCTTTTTTCCGGCATTTGTACAATTTCATTCCTTTTCACGGAATTTCGGTTTCCACTTGGGGGTTCTTCATGAAAATGAAAAAAAAGCGATCTACCCGCGTTTTATTGCTGTTGTCGCTGCTTGTTCTACTGACGGTGTCTCACGCAGCCTACAGCATTTGGTCCTTTGCCTCCGTCCGCTATTGGGGAAAGACAGATGCGGCCATCGTCCTCGGAGCAGCCGTCTGGGATTCGCAGCCTTCCCCGGTGTTTCGGGAACGGATCGACCACGCTATCTGGCTGTACCAGAACGGGTATGTCCAAGGAATCCTGTTTACAGGCGGCAAAAGCGCAGACAGCGCCGAAGCCGAATCCGAGGTGGCTCGCGATTACGCCATCAAGCATGGGGTGCACCCTGCCGATATTTTGTTGGAAAACCGCTCTACTATTACGGAAGAAAACCTTTCATTCGCACTCGAGGTTGCCCGTACCGCAAACTGGCGCAGCTTTACGATTGTCAGCGATCCGCTGCACATGAAACGCTCTCTGGCCATGGCCCACGACCTGGGGATGGAGGCATACTCCTCGCCGACGCCCACCTCAGCCTATCAAAGCCTGAAGACAAAAGCTCCTTTTTTTCTTCGCGAGCTGTTCTATTACCTCGGCTATCAAGCCAGCAAGCCGCTCAGGTGGCTGGGCCTTTACCGATAGCGCCCCCATTTTCGCACTGCCCGGTAAATGAAAGGGGAGATCCATGTATATATGCAGAAAGGGACGTAGACCATGGCGAGGACTCCCGCAGCCCCCTCCCAGTCTAGCTTGCCGAAAAGAAAAACGGCCCCGATAAAACAAATCCACCAGACGACCGGCCCGCCCGTTTTCTGCATCAAGCGATTCGGGAAAAAGACCGGATGGATGATCTCGTCGATTTCTTCGATCGCATACAAGAGCGGTTCATTGCCGGGATCCAGCAAATAGGCCTGCCGGTAACACTCCCGGGCTTCCCGATAATTTCCCCGATCCAGTGCGGCCAGCCCCATTTTCAGCAGCTTGTCAACATCACTTCCGGCGATTTCGTTGTATTTTCGGATCGTTTCCTGCTGGGCTTCGACCTCATCGTACGCCCGCAAAAAATGGTAATGGTAGTGCAGGACGACTTCGCTTTCCGGGTCGACTCGCATCGCTTCAGCCATCAACAGCTTCGCCTTTTCCTCGTAACCGGTGACCAGCATCAAATACCCGTATTGGGCGAGCAAATCGCCGTCCTGCGGATTTTTGGCAAGGCCGGCCAAAAAAAATTCTTCCGCCTCAGCGTAAGCGCCCTTTGCCTTGCAAATAATACCAAGCAGCGAGTATACCTCTTCCCCGAAGTAGCCGACGCGCAAAGCTTCGCGGGCAAACGTCTCGGCTTCGTCCAGCTGGTCCAGCTTGAAAGAGCAATAGGCTACGAAGAACAGCAGCTGACCGTCCTCCTGACTGGTTGCCAAAAACGGCATGAATTTTTCTTTTGCCTGTTCATAGCGCCCCATGTGGTACAAATGCATGGCTTCCTGCCAGGCTACGTTATTGTCATCCCTGATCAAATACATCGTGAATCCCCTTCCCCATCGTCACCAGCCAACTGTCGAATACGATTCCGGCCACCACGGCAAGCAGTCCCCACCAAAAAATCGGCTGATCCTCACCGATGATGACGGAATGCAGCTTGTAGCGCTTTCGTTGGGCGTATCGATAGACAACTGCCAGGGCGACGCCCATGATCCGTGACAGAAGCGCTACGCTGTCGGCTCCCGTCCAGGCGACGTAAGCGAGCTTCAATCCGCAAAGAAGCAAGCTGGTTCCAAGCAGCATCGCGATCATCTTCTTGCTGCACCGCAGCCATATCGCATTTCTCGTACCCAAAATCATGACCGGCAGCACGCCGCCGAAAAAGCCGAGATAAAAAAAACGATCAATGTCGTAAGATTTGGTTACACGTATCTCTCCATTCGCCAAAGAAGGCTGTAAAAGCTCCCGGTTCAACAAACTGTCATCTCCAATCCCGATAATGCAAACACCATTAATCTTACTAGCATACCAAGCATTGTCAAGAATTGACAAACAAAAAGTGCCCGGTTTCCTACTGCGAAACTTTGGGCACTTTTTTCCGTTCCCCCTGGCTGATCTCGGCTCCTACTTCAAAGGAAATCCCTGCTTCCTTAAAAAGTCGCCAAGATGCGGACGCCTTGGTTTTTGCAAATAATCGGCCATCTGTTTGGTCCAGCCTTCCGCATGATCTTTCCTTGTTCTGCGGGCATAATATTCGGCGGAAACCGCTTCGTACTCCTCCAGCGCTTCCGGCAAATGCTCCGTCCGGTATTCCTCTTCATGGATGACCGCACGCTTGTGCAGTCTTGGCTTTTGCTCCATGTCTTGATCGGGATAGCCCAGGCACATGCCCATGATCGGAGCGGTTAGCACAGGAAGCTTAAGCAGGCGGGCGACATCCTCCGGCTGATTGCGTATTCCGCCGATCATTACTCCGCCCAGACCGTGAGAACGAGCGGCGACTAGCGCGTTTTCCGCTGCCAATGCCGTATCTACGGCGGCCACCAGCATATTTTCCACCTCGTCAGCCAAAAATTCGCTTCCGTGCATGTCGCTCGCCAGCTTCAACTTGTAGAAATCAGCGCAAAACACAAGAAAGACGGGACATGTCTCCACCCATTTCTGTCCCCCGCATAGCTGGGCCAGCTGTTTTTTCTTTTCCGCTGAACGCACGACGACAATGCTGTAGGCTTGAACGTTGTGCGAGGAAGGAGCCCACTGGGCGCTTGCCAAAATATCCGCAAGCACGTCGTCCGGGATCGGTCTGTCCGTGTACTTGCGGATGGAGCGGTGCGATTGGATCAACCTGGTTACATCTGTCTGCATCGTATGCCTCCTGTCGGTAACTGAACGAATATTTGATCAAGCTTATTCTTCCTTATGGTTTGCCGATTCGGTTTTTCCCCCGTAAGCCTGATACCACTATTATAGCTTGTCTGCCCCTCTTTCGTCTGAACAGCAAAAAGCTGCGGGAAAATCCGCAGCTTTTTGCACAAGCGTGATGATCTGTTGTCCCTCTGCTTCGTGCTACACGCGATCAGGAAGAAAAAAAGGTTCTGGGCGATTTGCGCCAGTCGGCGAGAATGGATTCCTGATCAGCAGTGATAACTCCGTTCTCTTTGGCAGCTTCCAGCAATGCCGTATAGTTGGACAAGGTGCTTGCCTCAATGCCGGCTTCCGCGAACAGCCCCGAAGCGTCGGGGAATTGGTAGCTGAAGATCGCGATCACGCCAAGCACTTCGGCTCCTTCCTCCGCTACAGCCTGGGCCGCCTTCAGCGAGCTTCCGCCTGTCGAGATCAAGTCTTCGATGACGACTACTTTTTGGCCTTTGTGGAGGGCGCCTTCAATTTGATTTTGACGCCCGTGGCCTTTTGCCTTGTCACGAACATAGATCATCGGCAAATCGAGAATTTCCGCCACCCAAGCCGCATGCGGAATGCCAGCTGTCGCCGTGCCCGCGATCACTTCCGCTTGCGGGTACTTTTCGCGGATCGCTTTCGCAAATGCTTGCGCGATCTGGCGGCGAACAGTCGGGTAGGACATCGTGATCCGGTTGTCGCAATAAATCGGAGACTTGATCCCCGACGTCCAGGTGAACGGTTGATCCGGCCGCAGATGCACGGCCCCGATCTCCAGCAATTTGCCCGCGATTTCCTTGGCAGTAGTTTTTGTATTTGTCATCATTGCTTTTCCTCCCCCATGCGCGCTAGATGCGTGCCGCTTCTGCCTCTTGCACGATTTTTTCCCATGCTTCCGCCGGGTCCGGCGCACCCGTGATCGCCCGGCCGATGACCAGATAATCGCTGCCTAGCTGAAAAGCCTTCTCCGGTGTCGTGATACGGGTCTGGTCTCCCTTGTCCGAACCGAGCGGCCGTATCCCCGGAGTCACGGTAATAAACGAGCTGCCCGCTGCCTGTTTGATCACGGGGACCTCCAGAGGAGAGGCAACGACCCCATCGAGGCCCGCTTGCTTCGTCATCATCGTGTAGTGTACGACTACATCCTCGACATTCCCGGGAATAGCCAGCTCCTGGTTCATCGTCGTTTTCCCCGTAGATGTCAGCATCGTGACTGCGATCAGGAGCGGGCGTGCAGCGCCCGCCGGCGTTCCTTGCTCCAGGCCTTCCCGTGCAGCGGCCATCATCTGTGTGCCGCCTGCTGCGTGGACGTTGACCATGTCTACCCCGTGGCGGGCCAGGCTTCGCATCGCTCCTTTGGCCGTGTTGGGAATGTCGTGCACCTTCAGATCGAGGAAGACTTTGAGGCCCTTCTCTTTCAGGAAGTGCACGATTGCTGGACCTTCCGCGTATGCCAGCTCCATTCCCACCTTTACATAGCGGACCCGTCCATCCAGGCGCTGCAGACATTGCTCTACTTCTTTTTTGGTGGAAAAGTCCAGCGCTACGATCATCCGCTCGCGAACATCTGTTGGTTGTGATTGCACACTACTCTCCTCTTTTCTATCCCGTTTCATTCAAGCTTACCGTTCCCTTACACGGTTACCGCAACTTGCGCGCCAGAGCGCTGCGCCGGCATGGCCTCCGTGGAGAAGGTGATCGTCTCCAGTACATGCAGAAGTGCCGTCGCCGTATCCAGCGAGGTGAGACATACCGCCCCGTTTTCCACCGCTTCGCGTCTGATGCGGAATCCGTCGCGCTGCGGCGTCTTGCCTTTGGTCAAGGTGTTCAGCACGATGTTGGCTTCGCCCCTGTGAATCATGTCCAAGAGGTTCGGTGTGCCCTCTGACAATTTGTTCACGCGGGTGACGGGGAGACCTGCCTGCTCCAGATAGTCGGCTGTCCCTGCCGTAGCCAGCAGCTTGAACCCGAGCATGCGGAAGCGTTTGACGATACCCAGCGCTTCCTCTTTATCCTTGTCTGCCACGGTGACCAGCAGGGAGCCGTGAGTCGGGATGTTCATGCCCGCAGCCACCAGCCCTTTGTAAAGCGCTTTGGCCAAGGTGCTTTCACGCCCCATGACTTCCCCGGTCGATTTCATTTCCGGTCCGAGCGTGATGTCTACCCGGCGCAGCTTGGCGAAGGAGAAGACAGGCACTTTGACGGAAACCATCGCTTCTTCCGGATGGTAGCCCGGTGTAAAGCCTTGCTCTGTGATCGAGTGGCCGAGGATGGCCTTTGTCGCGATGTTGGCCATCGGAATGCCGGTTACTTTGGAGAGGAACGGCACGGTCCTGGATGATCTCGGATTCACTTCGATCACGTACGGCTGGTTTTTGTAGATGACAAACTGGATGTTGAGCAGCCCTTTGATTTGCAGTGCGCGGGCCAGCTTGGTCGTCATCTCGATCAGTTCCTGCTTGATCGTATCTGACAGAGACTGCGGCGGATAAACCGCGATGGAGTCGCCGGAGTGCACCCCTGCGCGTTCGATGTGTTCCATTATTCCCGGGATCAGGACGTTTTCGCCGTCACAGATCGCGTCGACTTCGGCTTCGGTCCCTACCATGTAGCGGTCGACCAGCACCGGGTGATCCGGGTTTACCTTTACGGCCTTTTCCATGTACTCCAGCAGCTCGTCATTGTTGTAGACAATCTCCATCGCGCGTCCGCCCAGCACATAAGACGGGCGGACCAGTACCGGGAATCCGAGCTCTTCCGCAGCCACGACTGCCTCTTGTACCGAGGTGACCGTTTTTCCGGGCGGCTGGGCGATGTTGAGATTGCGTAACAGAGCCTCGAACTTCTCCCGGTTTTCTGCTGCGTCGATGTTCTCCAGGCTGGTTCCCAGGATTTTGATCCCCCGGGCTGCCAGCTTGTCTGCCAGATTGATCGCCGTCTGACCGCCGAACTGGACGATCACGCCTTCCGGTTTCTCCGCATCGATGATGTTCATTACGTCTTCGATGTAGAGCGGTTCAAAGTAGAGCCGGTCGGATGTGTTGAAGTCGGTGGAGACCGTCTCCGGGTTGTTGTTGATGATGACCGCCTCGTAGCCCGCTTCCTGCAGCGCCCATACTGCGTGTACGGTCGCGTAGTCAAACTCGATCCCCTGTCCGATGCGGATCGGACCCGAGCCCAGCACGATCACCCGCTTTTTGCCTGTCTCGATGCGCTCATCCTCTACTTCGTAGCTGGAGTAGTAGTAAGGCGTTGACGCCTCAAACTCAGCCGCGCAGGTGTCTACCATTTTAAAGACCGGCGTAAACCCGTGCTGCTTTCTGAGTGCGCGAACCTCGTCTTCGGTTTGCCCCGCAAGCTCGGCGATTTTCCTGTCCGTAAATCCGAGGCGCTTGGCTGTATACAGCTTTTCTTCCGTCAAACCTTGAGCCAGCTCCGACTCGAATGCCACCAGCTTGTGGAATTTGTGCAGGAAGAAGAAGTCGATTTTGGTCAAGTCGTGAAGTCTCTCAAGGCTCCATCCGCGGCGCAGCGCTTCTCCCAGAAGGAACAGCCGCTCGTCGTCGGCAGCGATCAGGCGAGCCGTCAGCTCTTCTTCGGCAATTTCCGATGCGCCTTTCATCTCCAGGTGATAGGTGCCCACTTCCAGCGAGCGGATCGCTTTCATGATCGATTCCTCGAATGTTCGACCGATCGCCATCACTTCTCCGGTCGCCTTCATCTGGGTGCCCAGCTTGCGGTTGGCCGATTGGAACTTGTCAAATGGCCAGCGCGGGATTTTGCTCACGACGTAGTCGAGTGTCGGCTCGAAGCAAGCGTACGTTTGTCCGGTAACCGGATTGCGCAGCTCATCCAGGGTGTAGCCGATCGCGATCTTTGCCGCCATCTTGGCGATCGGATAGCCGGTCGCTTTGGAGGCCAGGGCCGAAGAACGGCTGACGCGCGGGTTGACCTCGATCACGTAATACTGGAAGCTGTGCGGGTCAAGCGCATACTGCACATTGCAGCCGCCCTCGATGCCCAGTGCGCGAATGATGTTCAGCGCGGAGGAGCGGAGCATTTGGTACTCGCGGTCCGACAACGTCTGGCTAGGCGCGACAACGATGGAGTCGCCCGTATGCACGCCTACCGGGTCGATATTTTCCATGTTGCAGACCACGATGCAGTTGTCATTGGCATCGCGCATCACTTCGTATTCGATTTCCTTCATGCCGGCAATGCTTTTCTCGATCAGGCATTGCGTAATCGGCGAGTATTTCAAACCGCTGGCGACAATCTCGCGAAGGCTCTCTTCGTCCGCACAAATGCCTCCGCCGGTGCCGCCCAGCGTGTAGGCCGGACGGACGATGATCGGGTAGCCGATCTCGTTGGCAAAATCGACTGCTTCTTCGACCGTGCTGACGATTGTGGAATCCGGCACCGGCTCGCCCAGCTCCTTCATCAGCGCACGGAACAGCTCGCGGTCTTCCGCTTGTTTGATGGAATCCAGATTGGTACCGAGGAGCTTGACGTTCTCCGCTTCCAGCACCCCTGCCTCGGCAAGGGCTACCGCCATATTCAAGCCTGTCTGTCCGCCGAGCGTCGGCAAGAGACCATCCGGCTTTTCCTGCCGGATGACACGCGTGACAAATTCAAGCGTGATCGGCTCGATATACACCTTGTCTGCCATATTTGTATCTGTCATGATGGTGGCCGGATTGGAGTTGATCAGGACGACCTCCAGTCCTTCCTCTTTCAGCGCCTGGCAAGCCTGCGTGCCTGCGTAGTCAAACTCTGCCGCCTGCCCGATCACGATAGGACCGGAACCGATAACCAGAATCTTTTTCAAATCAGCGTGTTTTGGCATGCGAACTCTCCTCCTTGGCGTTTTCCATCATTTCGATAAAGCGGTCGAACAGGTAACCCGAATCATATGGACCCGGAGCGGCCTCTGGGTGGTACTGTACCGAGAAGGCCCGCTTCTCCGGGCAGCTCAGCCCTTCCACGGTTCCGTCATTGAGAGCCGTATGCGTAATCGTCAGACCGGTTCCGGCGATCGACTCTTCCTTCACCGCGTAGCTGTGGTTTTGCGAGGTGATATACGTGCGTCCGGTGGCGACTTCCTTGACCGGATGGTTGCCTCCGCGATGCCCGAATTTCATCTTCATCGTGTCCGCCCCGGATGCGAGCGCGAACAACTGGTGGCCCAGACAAATTCCGAAGATCGGGTATTCTCCGAGTATTTCGCTGATCATCCGGATCGCCTGCGGGACGTCTTTCGGATCGCCGGGGCCGTTGGAGAGCAGGATTCCGTCAGGCTGCAAGCGGCGAATTTCCTCGGCGGTCACGTTGTACGGCACCACGACCACATCGCATTGGCGCTTGGTCAGCTCACGCAGGATGCCGTGCTTTGCGCCGAAATCGACCAGCACCACGCGATGTCCCGTCCCCGGGCAGCTGAAAACGCTCTTGGTCGATACGCGGGCCACCTGATCGGTCATGAGCGGCGTGCTGCGCAGCGAATCAAGCAATTCGGAAAGCGGAGCGTCACTCGTCGTGATGAGCCCTCTCATCGTTCCGTGGTAGCGGATTTTCCGTGTCAGCATCCTCGTGTCCACCCCGGCGATTCCCGGGATGTCGTACGCCTTGAGCAGCTCGTCAAGGGTGCTGGTGTTGCGCCAATTGCTCGGTTCGTCGCAGTGCTCTCTGACCACAAATCCGTGGATATACGGACGTACAGCTTCGAAGTCGTCGCGGTTGATCCCGTAGTTTCCGATCAAGGGATAGGTCATCGTGACGATTTGTCCGCAGTAAGACGGATCGGACAATACCTCCTGATAGCCCGTCAAGCCCGTGTTGAACACGACTTCACCGTATGTTTCCTTCACCTTTCCAAACGCCGTTCCGACGCATTCCGTACCATCTTCCAAAATCAGTCTCGCTCGCATCTTCGCTCCTCCTTTTTTACGCTTGGCGGTAAACGATTTTTCCGTCAACCAGTGTTACTGCAGGCCATCCTTTGCATTTCCAGCCGGCAAACGGCGTGTTTTTGCCTTTGCTCGCAAACGTATCGGGGTCTACTTCTTTTTCTGTATCCAGATCAATCACGGTCAGGTCGGCCGGCGCTCCGATTTCCAGGCGTCCGTATGGCAACCGGAAGCAGTCAGCCGGTTTCACCGTGAGAAAATCGACCAGTTGTTTCAATGTAAGCTCGCCTGTCAGAACGAGGTTTGTGTACAGCAGCGGGAAGGCCGTCTCCAGACCGACGATGCCAAACGGCGCCCGCTCCAGGCCGTTTGCCTTTTCCTCTGCCGTATGCGGGGCGTGGTCCGTCGCGATGATGTCGATCGTGCCGTCCTTCAGACCCGCGATCAGCGCCGCGCGATCGTCCCGGGACCTCAGCGGCGGGTTCATCTTCCAGTTCGTATTCAAATCTTCCGGGATGTCTTCATCGCACAGAAGCAGATGGTGCGGAGTCACTTCGCAGGTGACGTTGACTCCGGCGCGTTTGCCGTCGCGGACCAGCCGTACGGATTCCTTGGCGCTGATGTGGCAGACGTGATAGTGAACGCCTGTCTGCTCGGCCAGCAGAATATCGCGTCCCACATGGACCGACTCAGACTCCGACGGGATGCCGGGCAGTCCGTGGCGGGCGGCCACAACGCCGTCGTGCAGCGCGCCGCCCGGAGGCAAGAGCGTGTCGTCCTCGCAGTGGGCGACGATGGAAAGACCCAAGGCCGCCGCCTCCTGCATCGCTTTTTTCATCATGCCGGCCGATTGCACGCCTACGCCGTCGTCTGTGAGGGCAAAGATCCCTGCTTCCTTCAATCCGGCAAAATCGGTCAGCTCTTTGCCCAGCTGGCGGATCGTAATTGCGCCGTAAGGGAGGACGCGGGCAGCACCTGCTTCGCGTGCCTTATCGTGGATGTAGCGGACTGTCTCGACACTGTCGATGGAGGGCCGGGTATTCGGCATGCAGGCAATGGTCGTAAATCCGCCTCGCACCGCCGCATTCGCTCCGGTCGCGATCGTTTCCTTTTGCTCCAGGCCAGGCTCGCGAAGGTGGACGTGCACATCGATGAAGCCAGCGGAAATGAGCCCGCCTCTGCAATCGATCCACTCGTGTCCGGCTCTGTCTACCTTTTCCGCTATCGCCGTGATCCGTCCGTCAGTGACCAGCACCTCTGCGGGGATCAGCTCTCCCGTCCGATTGATCAGTTTGCCGTTGCCAAGGATGATTCCCATTTCACATCGCTCCCTCTCAGTAATGTTTCCATGACGGCCATGCGTGCCGCTACGCCGTTGGTCACCTGCTTATGGATCAGCGACCGCTCGCAGTCGACCAGATCCGTGTGAATCTCCACTCCGCGATTCACTGGAGCAGGGTGCATGATCACCGCTCCCGGCTTCATCATGCGTGCTCGCTCCAGCGTGAGTCCGTGGGCCAGATGATACTCTTCCTTGGATATGAACAGCGAGGAGGTGTGCCGCTCGAGCTGGACACGCAGCATCATGACCACGTCAGCCGTCCTGACGGCTTCGTCGATTTCGACGATTTGAACTCCATGAGGGACGAGCTGGGGTTGCGGCATCATGCTCGCAGGTCCCGCAAGCAGCAGATGGGCGCCCATTTTCGGCAGAGCGTGCAGATGCGAGCCGAGGACGCGGCTGTGCCGCAAGTCGCCGATGATCGCGACGCTCAGCCCTTCGATTTTGCCAAATTGCTGCTGCATGGTCAGCAAATCGAGCAGGCACTGCGTCGGGTGTTCGTTCGTACCGTCCCCGGCGTTGATCAGCTGGAGCTCTACCTGATCAGCCAGCTCTTCAAACAGGCCGTCCTTGCGAGTCCGGATGACCGCTGCTTCCACGCCCATCGCTTCCAGTGTTCGCACTGTATCCAGGATGGTTTCCCCTTTTACCGTGGAGGAGGTCTCCGGGATGAAGTTCAGTACATGGGCACCGAGCCGCTTCTGGGCTACCTCAAAAGAGAATCTGGTCCGCGTACTTGCTTCAAAGAACAGGTTGGCGACGAAGCGTCCCCGCAACACCTCTGATTGCACGCCCGGACTCTTTGCCCAGAAATCCGCACGCTCCAAAAGGCTGCCGATCTCTTCTCTAGACAAATTCTTGATTCCAGTCAGATGCCGCATGTTACTCATCTCGAATCCCTCCGTTATTTCCGATTTCTCCAAACCGTCTGTAGATGTGTGCAAAAAAAGCTTCTTGCCAAGCTGCCGCGTGAGGCGGGCATAGGCAAGAAGCTTTTCGCTTCGTTCGACAAGCAGGGCAAACAGCGCCCTACTTCCTTGCCAGCCTCACGGGACTGTTTTAAAGGAATTTGGAACGTGTCAGGATTGTGCTTCGCGGTGAGCTTCCCCCATCGCCGATTCTTTCCCCGGGAGAATCACGTGCAGGATGATCCCGAGGAAGGTAGCGAAGGCGATGTTGTCAATCGTCAGATTGTGCAGGAATGCCTGCCAGAAGGTAGCACCTTCGAAGCTTATTTTGTAGCCGCCGATCCCGGTTACGAGGATCGCGGCAGAGATGATCATATTGCGCTTGTTGGAAAAGTCGACCTTGTTTTCGACGAACATGCGCAATCCTTGGGCGGCGATGATTCCGAACAGGATAATGGAGACGCCGCCAAGCACCGGTGTAGGGATGGTCATCAGCAGCGTGCTGATTTTGCCGACGAAGGCGAACAGGATGGCACAGACAGCAGCCAGTCCGATCACGACCCGGCTGTAGACCCGAGTGATTGCCAGAACTCCGATGTTTTCGCCGTACGTCGTCGCCGGAGGTCCTCCGATGAACGCGGCCAGAGAGGTCGCAATCCCGTCACCCAAAAGGCTGCGGTGCAAGCCGGGGTCTTTCATCAGGTCACGGTCCATGACTTTGCTCGTAACAAGCAGATGACCCAAGTGTTCTGCCAGTGTCACGAATGCGACCGGCGCAATGATCAGCGCTGCAACCCATGCGGAAGGATTGCCGATTACAGCTGCAACTTCGCCGAATTTGAAGTGATCGTGAAACATCCCCGAGAAGCCGACAAACCATTTTGCTTCAGCCACTTTGTTCAGGTCGATCAAATCGGGATGGCGGAGCAGGGTGTAAAGATACCCGACGATGATCCCGATCAGAATCGGAATCAGGGCGAAAAATCCGCGCAGCATCACTGCCGCAAGAATCGTTACAATCATCGTTACGAGCGAAATCTCTATGGAGGTCAAGGACAGGTGCGATTGTCCGTCTACCGTTACCTTTGTCGCCATATCGACAGCGACGACAGACAGGCTAAGTCCGATTACGACGATGACCGACGCAATTACCACCGGTGGCAGTACCCGATCCAGCCACTTGACACCTGCCTTCTTGACGATGGCCGCCACGATGATGTAGACAAGGCCTGAGAGCAGACAGCCGAGCAGTGCAGTACCGACTCCGTAAGCCTGGCTCACTGTGATGATCGGACCGATGAAGGCAAAGGAAGAGCCCAGGTAGTTTGGAATCTTTCCTTTTGTAATCCAGAGGAACAGAAGCGTCCCGATCCCGCTGGTAAACAGTGCGGTCGCCACGTCCAGGCCTGTCAAAATCGGCACCAGTACAGTCGAACCGAACATGGCAAACAGGTGCTGAATGCTGAGCGGCAAAAGCCTGGAGATCGGCGGCGTTTCGTGCACATCAACAAAGTTTTTTTGACTCATTTTCGATATCCCCCTGTGCGTGTATAACGTTTCTGTCTACTAAAAAACCTCTTTGCGAGAGGCGCAAAGAGGCATACTCCTTCCATCGAAAGACGGGAAGCAAGTACCTCTTTGCAACCTCACGGGATTGCCATTTAAAGAGGTGTATGCAGTTAGATCAACTGGCGAATGGTCACCATGTCCATGGCGTCCACTTCCGCTAGCTGTACATCGATAATTTCGCTACGCGAGGTCGGAACGTTCTTTCCTACAAAATCCGGCCGGATCGGCAGCTCGCGGTGGCCCCGGTCTACCAGTACGGCCAATTGAATCATGCGCGGACGCCCGTTGTCGATCAGCGCGTCCAGCGCCGCTCTCACCGTACGGCCGGTAAAGAGCACGTCGTCGACGAGAATCACCGTTTTTCCAGTAATTTCATCAGGCAGTTGGGAACCGTGGAGTACGGCGTCCTCGGACTTGTGCTGCAAATCATCCCGGTAAAATGTAATGTCCAGCTGTCCGACAGGAACTCTTACATTTTCGATCAGTTCGATCCGCTCAACCAATCGCTCTGCAAGGTAAATCCCTCTCGTCTTGATGCCGACGACGATGCAGTCTTCCACGCCCTTGTTGCGTTCGATAATTTCGTGGGCAATCCGGGTTAAAGCCCGACGGATCGCAGCTTCATCCATAATCACGCTTTTGTTGATCATGTGTATTTCCTCCCCCGACTGACAGCTTGACATATTTGACGAGATGAAAAAAAGCTTCTTGCCGGTTGACAAGAAGCCACTGGGCATGACAGAAGAAAAGCGGCAGAGCCCCATTCTCTTTTGTCCATGCTTGTATCCGTGCCCTTGCCAGCCTCACGGGACTGGATTTAAAGGTTCTCGATTCGTCAGAACACATTATGTCATGAATCGGGCAAGGTGTCAACACTTTTTCATATTCCTCGAATCATTTCACTCAGATTGAATCCAGTAAACTCCCACCCATTCGGGCAAATAATTCGCATAGTATCCCGGGTCACCCGTCACATGGCGAACCAGCTCTTTCTCTTGCCCATCCGTTGTGCGAGCGTAGACAGAGCCATGCTCATCTCCATCCAATCGGACAAAGATCAGCTGCTTTCCGTCTGGAGAAGGGTGGGGATACGTATCGGCTGTACCCTCGGGTCCCTTGGTGACTGGCAGCGCACGGCCTTGCGTATCTCGCATCCAGATTCGTTGTCCGGAGATAAGAAGCTGTTTCGGATCGTAATTCCCGAGCCATTTCGCATTTTCAAACCCTCTCGCAAAATACAAGCTGTCCGCTGCTTTCTCGGGCCAACGCGGAAGGGCGTCCACTTTGCCAGGCTGTCCTGCATGTACAATCTTGCCGTCTTTATCTGCAAGGGTCAGATGTTTGTTTTCCGTTGCGATGCGTCCGCTCCCGTCGATAAAAGCCAATCGGGAACTATCCGGCGACCAGGAGAACCATTCCGGATAAGCCAGCCCCACCCCGATCTCGACCGGCTTTCGGTCCGGCTTCGTCAGGTCAAAAAGCTGAATGCTTACGCCATCGGCCGACAGTGAGCCCGATGAAACCCGGACATAGTAGGCCACCCGTTTGCCGTCAGGGGACAATGTGAGTCCTTCGGCCGAATACGGATAGATGCCTTCCTCGACATTCGGCGGCCCCCCCAGCGCATAGGCGGCCAGCTTTTTCCCTGCAAGATCGGTCAACTCCAAAGTAATAGGACGCCCCTTTGCAGCAGGAACAGACACAAGCAGACGCTTTCCATCCGGCAGCCAGGCAAAATCCTCAATCTCCCGCCTTTGCTCCAACAGCTTCTGTACCCGCTCCCCATCCAGTCTTGCCACGACGAACTCGGGAGAATAGGCATTGTCTGGACCACCTGTTTGAGTGGATTGAACCATGTATGCAAAGGTCTTTGCATCACTCGCCCATTTCGGTTTCTCCAGAACCCGGCGCGGGTCCACCTGAAAGGCTCCGGATCCATCCGCTTTCACTGCCCACAGAACATTTCCGGATGAAGCATCAGCCGGATTTTGGTTGTGCAAGTAAAACAGCCATTTTCCGTCTGGCGACCATCCTGCAATCTCCACTGCACCGGTTGTCGTGATCTGCTTGGGTTTTGCCTTCGGGTCACTGCCGTCCAGCAGCCATAATTGCGCGTTGCTGGTAAACGCCACTCTTGCAGGTACGCTCGCCTCAAATATTCTCTCAGGTGTCAGGATTTGTTCGGCTGCACTGCCGATACCGCTGCCAGCAAACAGCACAACTGCTGCGCAAACGATACCGGACAGGATGGAAACACACTTCCGCATCGCATTTGCCTCCCTCATTCTTGTTCAATCGTACGACGCATTTCGGCTGTCTTTTGTTACCTCCCAAACAAAAAACGCCAGGGAAATGATTTCTCAATCCCTAGCGTTTTCCAATCGCATCGCTTTTATGTGACACCTATACCAAGGCTGGCTCCATCAACAAAAACAGATTTCCGTACAGATCGGCAAAAATGGCTTCGCGCCCGTACATCTGATCACGCGGCTCAGTGACAAAGTGCACTCCCCGTTCGCGGAATGTCGCATACGTCTCGTCAAACCGATCCGTCTCCCACACCCACATCGGATTTTTCCCTACCAGGGCCAGCATTTGTTCCGCCGTCTCCTGATCGTGCCAATGCGTCGGGTCGTGCAGCACAATTTCCACTTCCTGCCCCGGGAGTCCGACCGTCAGCCACCAGGCTCCCGAGTCCATTTTGGCACTCATCCGCACCTCAAAGCCCAGCTTTTCCGTGTAGAATTGCAGCGCCTCTTCGCAGTCCCTCACGTACAGCGTGACATGTGCCAGTCTTCGCAGCATACCTTTGCCTCCGTTACTGTGATCATCTTGAAAAAGCCCTTCCAATCGTACGCTTTACGCTTGCCGCAAATAATCGATCACATCGACCATTTCTTCTGGCAGCGGCGCTTCGAACTGCAGGCGCTCCCCTGTTCGCGGGTGGTCAAAGCCCAATGTTTTGGCGTGGAGCGCTTGTCCATCCAGATCAAGCGTGTTCTTCGGTCCGTACTTCGGATCTCCAGCCAGCGGGTAGCCAATGTACTTCATATGTACACGGATTTGATGGGTTCTGCCCGTCTCCAGCTTCAGCTCAACGAGTGTATACTCTTTGAAGCGTTCCAGCACGACAAAATGAGTCACGGCCGGCTTGCTGTTCTCAAAGACGACTGCCATCTGCTGGCGATTTTTCGGATCACGGCCAATCGGCGCGTCAATCGTTCCCATCTCGTGCGGGATGACCCCGTGTACGATCGCCACGTACTTGCGGTCTACGGTATGCTCCTTCAATTGATGGGCAAGCGACAGATGCGCCTTGTCGTTTTTTGCCACCATCAACAGTCCCGACGTGTCCTTGTCGATCCGGTGGACAATACCCGGTCTGAGGACGCCGTTGATCCCGGACAAATCCTTGCAATGGGCAAGCAGGCCGTTCACCAATGTCCCCGAATAGTGTCCCGGTGCCGGATGGACGACCAAGCCCCGCGGTTTGTTGACGACCACGACATCGCTGTCCTCATAAACAATATCCAGCGCCATCTGCTCCGCCTGGATCTCCATTTCTTTCGGCGGCGGTACGCGCAGCGTCACCTCATCGTCGGCAGACAGCTTGTAGTTGCTTTTGATCGGCTCTCCGTTTACAAAGACTCGGCCTTCCTTGATCCAGGCCTGCACCTGAGAGCGGGACCACTCCTCGTTTTGCCCGGTAATAAATTTATCGATGCGCTCTTTTGCATCCGATGGCTCTGCCACCCAGTCATACCTTTCAAACAGCTCCAAATCGTCCATGATACTCTCCTCTGGTGTAGTCACTCTAGTATCCGTCAATATCCGTTTATCCATTAAACGGCCTTGCGCTTGCTATCCAGCAGAACATCGAGCAAAAGCAGCCCCACACCGATGGTAATCGCCATGTCGGCTACGTTGAAAATCGGGAAGTTGATCACGGTCACATCGACAAAGTCAACTACTTTCCCTGTGGTGACGCGGTCAATAAAGTTGCCGATCGCTCCGCCTAAAACCATCGAAAGCGCAAGTGAAACACGCGGTTGGGACTTGCCGATCCGAATAAGCGAGATCAAAATGCCGACCACGACCGCGATCGTGATCACAACGAACAGCATTCGTTGGTTCGCAAGGATGCCGAAAGCCGCTCCCGTGTTGCGATGAGATGTCAAATGAAGCACATCCTGAATCAAGGGAATCGACTGTCCCAGCTCCATATGTTTTACCACCAGAGACTTTGTCCACTGGTCAAGCGCAATAATGGCGGCAGCGATGATAAAGTACATAAATGGAAGTCCTCCTTAAGTCCCGACTACAGACAGCCGCAAAAGATTCACGTCAAAATATTATTGTACCATAGGTGGAATAGCTCAACAATCTCGCCTCTCGGCCACTTACTTTCGCAGCAGCCTGGACAGCTTTTTGTAATAGCGATACCCTCTTCGGATTCCTTCCAAAAGCCAGAGCGGCATTTTCCAGCCGCGGTCTTTGATAAACGGCAAATAAAACCGGTAGTACGCTTTTCGCAGATCACGCCACTTGCTGTCCGGCTTGTCGCTCTTGTAGTAGTCGGAGACGTCAATCAAATAGCCGCGGCCTCGGTCCATCAAGACGTTTTTGCCGTGAACGTCATGTGGAAACAGGCCTTTCGAGCGGGCCTCCTGCAACGCCTCCTCCACATCCTCGATCACCTGGGGAGGGACGGGAATCCCGTAGCGGAAGCAATCGTACAAGGAAATGCCGCGTATCCGCTTCAAGACCAGATAGTGCGGCTCCGCCTGGTAGCATACCGGGAACGAACGTGTCTCCCCCAGTTTCCGGTAGACCTCGACCTCTTGTTCCCAACCCGGCCGTCCCGGTGCGTACAGCTTGACGACGACGTCGGGATAATCGGGATGTCCGAATACGGCCGCATAATTTCCCGTACCGACCAATTCCCATGGATAGGGGGTCGACAGAACGACCACAGGATCATCCGGTGAGCGACTTTCTATTTTTACCGTTTGCAAAAAGGGGGTTAATACATCCCGATGAATGCGCATGTGTCCACTTCTTTCATGAGTAAAAAGCTGGCATTTGGCAGTCTGATGCAAAAAAAGCATCCACTCGTTCCTCCAGACAAGATTTATTGGGCGGGTCGAACGAGACCAAGATAGCTTCTTTTGATTCTAGCAAAACGCCAAAACGGTCGGCAACTCAATCGAGTAGGAGGGGGCGACTAACCCCCGTCCTCTCACACCACCGTACGTACCGTTCGGTATACGGCGGTTCACCAAGCTTGACGAATTTGAGAATATCGTTGCACTAAGCTTTTCAGCCCTTGTTGTTGCCAGTAGGCAATGCCGAGGGCTTTGTGTATATGCGGAGATTTTGTGGTACGCCATGCACCCTTGCGGGTATTTGCAATTTCAATGGCTTTTACGTGAGATATGCCAAGAGAACGAAGTTCTCGATATCTGGTTCTCACGCGTTTCCACTGCATCCACAAACAAAGACGGAGCCTGCGCCTTGTCCATTCCTCAATGGATTGTAGAATGCCCTTCGCGTCTGCAAGGGCGAAATATCCAATCCAGCCCATGAGGTACTGATTTATTCTTTCAATCCGCTTCTCCATCGAGATGCTCCACACCGGATTCGTGATCGTGCGGATTTTCTCTTTTAGCTTGAGGAGGGATTTGGGGTGGATGCGAATCCTTGTCTGTTTTGCAAAGGTAAAACTAAAGCCCAAGAATTTTCGTTTCCATGGTCGGTCTATCGCGCTTTTCTCCTCATTTACTTTTAGCCTTAGTACCTTCTCCAAGTGGTTTTGAATACTCTTCTTTACTCGTTCCCCTGCCCGTTTTGTTTTCACGTAGATATTACAATCGTCTGCGTAGCGGCAGAAACGGTGGCCTCTCTTTTCGAGTTCCTTGTCCAAATCATCAAGTAGGATATTTGCCAAAAGTGGGCTTAACGGCCCACCTTGCGGTGTTCCTTCACTTGATGTTGTACAGACGCCATTTATCATGATCCCCGCATTCAAGTAGGAACGAATCAGTCTTAAAATTCTCTTGTCCTGAACTTTTCGAGCCACACGGCTCATTAGAATATCATGATTTACGCGATCAAAGAATTTCTCTAGATCGATGTCCACCACGAAACGATATCCTTCGGAGATATACGCTTGCGCTTTCCTTACTGCCATGTGAGCGCTACGTTTTGGACGGAACCCATAGCTAGATTCCGAGAAGGTGGGGTCGAAGATCGGCGTTAACACTTGGAGGATGGCCTGCTGAATAAAGCGGTCTACCACGGTGGGAATGCCTAATAACCTTACACCACCGTCAGGTTTCGGGATTTCGACTCTGCGAACAGGTGAAGGTCTATAGGTTCCCCTTTCCATCTTCTCGCGGATGGCTTGCCAGTGTTCACGTAGATAATCGCGTAGTTGTTCGGTTGAAACACCATCGACTCCACCGACACCTTTGTTTTCCTCCACTCGTTGGAGTGCCATCCGTAAGTTTTCCCGTGATAAGACTTTTTCCAGCAAATCCATAATGATGTTCCTTCCTTCGCACATGCGGACTCCGTGCTTGCTGTACGATACTCAGCCCTCTTTTGTACCCTCGGGGCTTCACCCCTGCTCTTCAAAAGTAGTTCCTTGACAGAATTCTGCTTCGACGTACCGTATCAAAAGACATGGATCGCATGCTGACTTGATGTTCGGCCCTTCCCCATTCAAGCGTCCTCTACTCGGGTACTATGGCCTCTGCTGACTTCTGCATGTTCAGCGTCTCCTTACGGAGACGGTTACCAACAGTTGAAGGCGTTTCATGCAGACCTCCCCAGGTAAGAACGATAACTTTCATCCCATGTACCTGCCCAAGTTTACTACTGTATCCCTTGGCTGTATGGGGCTTTGTCTTGTTTGGCAGACTCGCCCGGATACAACAGCCTCAAATTGGGTTCGTGTACCTCAGGTCGGGATTTTGCCGCCGGCTTCCTTCAGATTCGACCTCGCGGTCGACACCCTTGCCTTGAGCTAACGGTTGGTACAGCCAACCCCCGTTCGGGACTTTCACCCTATAGCTATCGCCCATGCTGGGCGCACCAAAAAGGCCCTTTCACCGGAAAAAGTGAAAGGGCCGCCGATTCTACGCGTTGCTGGCTACGAAAACCACTCGCGGATGGCTTCCGTTATCTTGTTCAGCGCTCCGACACTCGCTGCCTCGCAATAAATCCGCAAAAGCGGCTCTGTACCGGACGGGCGGATCAGGACCCAGTGTCCTCCCTGGAGCAAGAGCTTGATCCCGTCCATTCTGTTCACGCCTGTGACAGCATAAGGTCCCACTTTTGCAGGAGAAACGGTCCTGATTTGCTCCAGCCAAGGCGTTTTCTCCGGCAACCGGATGTCCATACGCGTACTGAACAGTTCGCCAATTTCGTCATACACGTCCCGCAGCGTCTGGTCGATGCCTTTCTTTTCCCACGCACACATCTCCGCCAAGAGCAGGTTGATCAGGACGCCATCCTTTTCCGGGATGTGACCCAAAATACTGGCACCCCCGCTTTCCTCTCCGCCCAGCAGCACGTCGCCTCGCATCATTTGGGCACCGATGTACTTGAACCCGACAGGCGTCTCCACCAGCTCCAGATCGTAACGCTCCGCCAACCGATCGAGCAAATGAGTAGTAGCGACCGTCCGAACGATTCTGCCGCGAAGCCCCCTGTTTTTTACGAGATGATAGGCGACCAGAACGAGGATGGCATTGGGCGTCAAATACTGGCCGAACCGGTCCACGACGCCAAAGCGATCCGCATCGCCGTCATTGGCGAGTCCCAATGCCGCTTTCTGCTTGATGACCTCCTGCTTGAGCAAAGAAAGGTGCTGATCCTTTGGCTCGGGCAGCTGTCCGCCGAAAAATGGATCAGCTGTTTCCCGAATCCCGCAGGTTTCTACGCCTGCTTCTGCAAGCATGCGGCTGACATAGCCAATCCCGGCACCGTGCATGGGATCGACCACAACACGAAGATGCGCCTGCCTCATCTTGTCAAAATGGATCATGCGACGCAGATGGGCTTCGTAGTGGGGACGCAGCACAATTACTTCAAGAAGCCTGCGGGCTACTGCTTCCTCAGGGGTGATCGACAGCACTTCTCCCCCGTTTTGAATGCGCTGAATTTCCTCCTCCAGTCTCTCGGTAATCTCCGGCGTTGCCGGTCCCGCGTAATCGGGTATATACTTGATGCCGTTGTATTCGGGAGGATTATGACTGGCCGTGATCATAATCGCCCCGCTGACGGCAAAATGCTTGACTCCAAAAGCGACAACAGGCGTCGGGACGGATTCGTTTGCCAAATACGTCCGAATGCCATTGGCGGCCAGGACACCGGCAACGGCAAGTGCAAAGCGTCTACCCAAAAACCTGGTGTCATGACCGATGATAATGCCTTGCTCCTCCTGACCGATTCCCTTCGTATAAGCAGCAATGGCTTGGGCCACGACCCGTACATTTTCCATCGTAAACTCATCAGCTACGATGGCTCGCCAGCCGTCCGTGCCAAAGCGTATTGCAGTCACATTGTTTCACCTCAGCTCTCTTGCTTCATTTCTCTCGTCTCCTTTATGGATCCATTTAAAATGGAAAGGCTGCAGATTTCCTTCCTCCCACATTTTACGCCGCGATTTTCCCCCTGATAACCATGGACAACCGGCTATCTTTTGCCTCACTGCAAACGGAGCGCAGCCCGTCTCTGAAGAACCAAATCCGCCAGCGAAAGCTCCTTTTTGCAAAGGTAATCTACGATGCACATGAGTATGTAGACAGCATCCAGCTTCGGATGGAAACGGGCCTCATTGGTTCCCTCGCTTCTCGTCTCGCTAAAGATCATTTGCAGATCGGCAAGCTGGTCCTCCGTCAACCGCTCGCCCGTATGGGAAAACAGCTCGAGCGCTTCCCCGCTTTGCAGAAGCCGTACGCCCATATCCGCCTGATAGCTGCTGACGCCGTCGGCAATCGAGCCAACCAAAGCGGTCATTCCCAGTTCAGTGAATAAAGGATATAAAAGGCTAAGCAAAAAACGGGATTCACATTCAACCAGCACTGTATATCCCCTGTGCTTGATTGTTCCGCCATCGACTTGCATAAACAATGCCTGTTTATACGCATCCCAAACGCGATGCTCCACATGCAACTGACCCAAGCGCCCCAGGGAACGAGCGTACATCTCCTGTCTACATGACAACTCGATGCTTTGCTGCATCTCACGGTTGATGGGCAGTCCGTCTTGATCCGCAAATCGAAGCGTTACCTGCTTTTCTCCATGCTGCTTTGCCATCTGGATATGGATGCCGCCGGTGCAGGAAAGGCTTTGTACACCATAGCGAAGCTGAGGCGCAATACCGACACCGAAATCGATTGTATCAATCCCTGCTGCACATAGGCTGGTCATGACGCTATGCTTGAGCAATTGAGCAAATGGATGATCGCAAGCGCAAAGCGCTATTCGGCTCCCCGGCGGAAGCTGATAGGCGTAGGCAGCAGCCAGTCGGGAAACAAACTCCGGGGTTATGTCAACATTCCCTATCCCCGTAATGCCTTGGCTGTCAAACAACCTCCTCGGCTGCGTATTGCCGAAAATAACCGTATGGTTCACCGTTGCTCCTTCCTCAATTCCTTTGTGGGGCCAGATCAGCACACCGGCTTTGACACTGGCTGCGCGTCCGATGCGGCAACCATCCCCCACGACTGTGTTCTCCCCGAGCAGGACGCAATCGCCGATGCTTGTGTTTCTCCCGAGGATACTGCCCGACACATCCGCTTGCATCCCGATATAGCTGTTTTCCCAGAGGATCGTTTGTGTCAATGCTGACCCTTCTGCTACGACAGATCGGCTCCCGATGACAGAGTAAGCCCCAACCGATGTCCCTGTTTGCAGGTGGACCCCTTTTCCGATCAGGAGCGGTCCTTCCAATCTCACAGAGGCATCGATTGCAAGATCTCCCTCCACATAAATTCCGGGAGCCAGCTGCCTCGCGGGGATAGCCCTGTCCACCTTGCCGTCCAGCAGATCGCATTGAACCTGCTTGTATTCCATCAGCGAGTGTATTTTCGACCAATACGCCTTCATGACATAACCGCTCAGAGGGATTCCCTGTTGGAAAAGCGAGTGAACAAGCTGTTCCGGTTCCGCTAGTTCGCCTTCATCCTCAAGCAGCGAAAAAATCTCCGGCTCTATCAACACAATTCCCGTACCCAAGGCAAAACTGCCTTCTTCGACTGATTGTTCCGCAACCCCTGTTACGTTGTCTTCCCGATTTGTCCATACGTGGAGACCTTGTAAACGAGACTCGTCACCAGACAGCACCAGAGTCGCCATCGAACGCCTTTCCCGATGGAAGCCAATGGCTTCCGACAGATTGCAGTCGGTCAAGATGTCTCCGCGAATGACGACGCTTGTATCATTCAGAAATTCCGCAAGGCTCTGCCGATTTTTTTCATCGCCTGCAGACAGCCTCTGCTCCTCAAAATAGGTAAGTGCAACGCCGAACCGGGAACCGTCGCCAAAGTAATCCCGAACCAGCTCGGGAAGGTACTCTAGCGAAACGGCAATATCTGTAATGCCATGCTGCTTTAAGAGCTCGACCGTGTACTCCATGCACGGGCGATTCAATAGCGGTACCATCGCTTTTGGAGTACGCACGGTCAATGGAAGGAGCTCTTCGCCCTTTCCGTCCGCCAAGATTACAGCCTTCATCCACGGTACCTCCTTGTTTGCACAATCATCCGGAACCCCCGGGAAAGAAGCGTACGTTTACTCTATTCCGATTTTCCGGCCAATAGAACAAAACGGCGGATTTACTGCTTGAAATGAATTTGTCCTCTATCGGCTGCCTCCCGCATGCAGTCTTTGCCAAAACATCTGATTCCTCGCTGGCATCGTCACTGGCTCCGAGCGCAGGACAGGACAAAATCGTCTATCGTGAAATAATCCGAAATCAACGAGATACGTTCCACCCGGGCGCAAGCGATCAACAACAGTTTCCCTTGTATCCGCCTGCACGCAAATCTCTCTGATCGGATGAGGAGGTTTGCCATTTATTCGCAGATTCGTGGCATCGTACACACGAAGCCCTTGGGCTACTTCTTGTTCGTCAGCCTGCAGGTAGGAAGCAATCATCCGCAGCCGGGCTGCGCCTATTTCCCACTTTACACAGAAGGCGTCAGGTCTTTTTACAGCAGTCAAGATTCTGTTGTGGCCAAACGGACACGGGCTCTCCTGAGAATCGGACTTCGACTGTGAATGGATTGGAACTGGTTGAATGAGCACCGTACATCGCTCCCTTCTGTCGTATTCCCATATGTAGTTCTTCTCTCCTATCCCACGAAGACTGTTTACGGATCAATCACCATTGCAATCATAGCGGAAGTGGCAGACAAAAACTGTCGAACGCTGCAAACATATCGCTTGTTCTTTTGTCGAGTAAACAGCTCTTTTTCGTCATCATCGTACAAAAATCGTTTTGACCGTTTTGATTGGAGGGAATCACTTAAAATTGTTGCATCTTGAACGAGGAGAAAATTTATGGAAAATCTCTACATCGTAAGCAGCTATTTCCAGTGACCTCGGGCTACATAGCTGTTTCAACTCAAAAGAAAAGAGCCCACCTGTGCGGTGAAGTGCACCCCTTAGAATGGACATTGGATTAAACCCCTGGTAAATCCGATGAAATTTAAGGGGTGCATTTTTTATGGTGAAAAAGGGGCAAACGTTTAGAAGTTATTCTCACGAATTAAAGGTGGAAGCCATACGACTGCATATCGAAGAAGGATGGACATACCGTCGAATCATGGAGCATCTGGGGATTCCGGACCGCCACCGGCTTAAAGTATGGATGAAAAAATATAAACAGTTAGGCGAATTTGGGTTGATGGATCAACGAGGTAGACGTGAAGAATATGTTGATCAAGATCGATATGTTAAAAAGCTAAAACGAGAGAACTCGATGCTAAAAAAGTGTTTGAAAATCTGGATGCGGGAGGTGCAGCCCATAAGTATGAGGCGATCAAGCAAGTAGCTGGTGAGTATACGACTAGTGAACTTTGCAAGCTGTTTGGAGTCTCAAGAAGTGGATACTATGCATACTTGAAACGGCAACAAGCGGACCGGGACAAGCCCGTGAAAGACCTCATCAAAGTAGTTTATAAGAAGTATGATGGTAAATATGGGTATCGACAAACCCAGCTGTTTCTCTTACGAGATCACGGGGTATGGGTCAACCATAAGAAGGTACTACGTCTGATGCAAGAAATGAAGCTCCGTTCTCGAATACGCCGCAAATATCGAGGTCACTATGCTTCAACCGAAGGTGGACGAGTCGCTGAGAATGTGATGCAGCGGAATTTCAAAGCGGATGCACCTAATCGAAAATGGGTAACCGATGTCACACAGTATCGTGTCGCGGATACGTGGCTCTACCTGTCTGCTATTAAGGATTTGTTTAATAATGAGATTGTGGCTTACCACATTGGAGTTCGCAACGACAATCAGTTGGTCCTACGGACCTTTGAGAAAGCCTTTAAAAAGACGAAAGACGTGACTGGACTGATCGTTCACAGCGATCAGGGATTCCAGTACACGTCCTACGCTTACCACGACATGTTGCCGAAGGTTGGCGCCCAAATCAGCATGTCTCGGAGAGGCAACTGTTATGATAATGCCTCGATGGAGAGCTTCTTCTCGCATCTCAAAACGGAAGGGCTCTACCCTTATGATATCCGAAGTGTGGATGAGGCACAAAGGCGAATTGAGGAATATATTCAATTCTACAACCAAAGTCGACCACAACGAAAATTAAAAAGGCTGACGCCTGTTGAATTCAGACGTCAGCTGTCGGTCTAACGGTCGGGTTTTTTCTTACTGTCCACTAAATGGGGTCTTGACCACGGTGGCCCCGGGCTAGAAAAACTTTTTCCGATCTCGTTCTTCTTTCAGTATTTCCACTGCTTCCCTGAAACGAAGCGAGTGAATGACCTCCCGTTCACGCAGGAATTTCAGACCGTCCTGCAAATCCACGTCATCGGTCATATCGATCAGCCACTGATAGGTCGCTCTCGCTTTTTCCTCTGCGGCGATGTCTTCGTAGAGGTCGGCGATGGGATCGCCCTTGGCTTGGATGTAGGTTGCAGTCCAGGGGACGCCGGATGCATTTTGATAAAACAATGCCTTGTCGTGGTTGGCGTAATGATCGCCAAGCCCGTTTTCTATCAGCTGCTCGGGCGTAGCGTCTTTCGTCAGTTTGTAGACCATCGTCGCGATCATTTCAAGATGAGCGAACTCTTCCGTCCCGATATCTGTCAATAGGCCGATGACCTTGTCAGGAATCGAGTACCGCTGGTTCAGATAGCGGAGAGCCGCAGCCAGTTCACCATCCGCGCCCCCGTACTGCTCAAGCAGGAATTTTGCCATACGCGGATCGCATTTGCTCACGCGGACAGGATATTGCAGTTTCTTTTCATACACCCACACGATGTGTTCTCCTCCTCGTCTTTATACCTGCCAGGGCCAAGGCGTGTCGTTCCACTGCCACGGGTAACCAGAAAAACTGAGACCAAATTGCAGCAGCGGTCCGTAGCTTGCTTCAAATTCACAAGCAACCTTCCAGCGCTCCTCGGATATTTGGTTGAACTGCTGCAGCGCGTCAGCGTCATTGCTATGTGTATCGAGATAGAGCGTCAATTCGACCAAGACGAAATCGAGTGCCTGCAGTTGATGCAATAGTTGGTAGTATCGCTCGTCAACAGGCTTTGGTTCATTCATTTTTTTCTCCTCCCTTCGCTCCTGTCGCCGCGTCCTTCATAAGGGCTGTACAGCTCTGGCCACAGTGTGCCGTGGAATAGCGCCTCACGAGGTGAAAACTGCGGCAAATTGGGAGGTTGGAAGTGAATAAATAGCTGCGGCGGAACCACATATGTCTTCACTCGTTGCGGAGGGCAAGGATCAAACGGGCTGACATACGGATAATAGACTCGGTACTGGGAGTACAATGCTGGAACCTCCTTGGGGATAGGTCTTTGACTAACCACTACCACTCTATGACAATTACCCATGCCCGGTGTTGGGCAATCGCCCGATTCGCGTAAATAAAAATCGTCTATTTGCGTATGACAATCGTTCCGGTCACAGGTCAATGCGTCCAATTCTCCGCCTCTCAGCTTTAGGAGAAGAAATGTCTGTTCCTCTCCGTCAGTTATTGATGATGAAAAAATGCATGCGATTACGATTGGAAATCCTGCATGTATGTACAAACAAAAAAGACCCGCTTCTGAAAGCGGATCTTTCTCATACGGATTATCTTCTCTTGGTTATTCGTCCGTAGCCCCCTACCTTCGTACGCGGCGGCGATTTGCTTCGGGGCGTGGAAAAGATCGACGACTTCTTGCTGGAGCTGCTGTCAGAAATGCTGCTGCCCTTGCTTGAGGTTCGGGTAATTTTTCCTTTCTTGCTCGAGCCTGAAGACGTATCCACCGGCTTCTTGGTGATGCTGCCCTCGGAGCCGACGGTCGTATCTTTTCCTTTCGCTCCCCGTTTGATGATGCTGCCGGTTCCCTGCGTTGTGATCGGCGGAGCCTTCTTTATCTCTTCTGCAGTAGGTGTACGGTACGTCCCTGACGGTTTGTACACTTCCTTGGTCGTGTAGCCCCGGTACGTACCCGGATAGCTTTTGTGGCCATCGAACAGATCACTCAGGATGCTTGCAAGGATGTACCCTTCGAGGAAGGACGGATTGTAGTTTTGTCGAACAAATTCCTTGCTGTCCACTTCGATGAGCGTATCTGAAGGCTTGGCCTCATCCTGCTGCAAATGATACCATTCATCCGAGTAGACCAGAAACATGTGTTTCTCGTCCTCTTTGGAGATTTCGTCCGGCTCTCTTTGCGCGGACAACTCCTTGGCCACTTCCGGCACCGTTTTATTTTCAGCGCGGTAAACGCGGGAGGTCTGGCTTCCGTCTTTGGAAATCACAGATTCCAGCGGATAGGTTTCACCTACTGATTGGGTGTTGCACCCTGACAAGGCAAGCAGCAACAGGGCCGGGACCAGGATGAGCTTGATCGCTTTATACAGTGCCTGTCGCATGTCTCTCCCCCTTTACGTCCCGCGAATAATCTGCACGTCGGCCGGCAGGATGCTCTCCCCTTCATACAGCATAATGCGTCCGTCTTGCCACTCGATTCTGAGCAGCCGCCGGTCATCTGATTGGAACTGCCAAATATGCTGCTCCCCCGAGGATTGGAACGCTGTGCTTCCCGTCGCCGTCACCTTTCCGGAAAATTGCTCCTCCAGATGGTAGGTGGCATCGTCCAATTCAATCGTGCTCGGGATTTCATCCACTGAATCCAGCCGCCCGTCAATGACGTCATATAGCTGATAAACCGTCCGCTCCCGCTCTTCAATCAAAAAGTAGCGCACTCGATTGCCATCCTGCAAAGTGAGCATCACAGCGTTCCGGTTGAGATTGCGGGTCTTGCCCGTCACTTGATAGGTCTCCAGCGAGACTTCGATGACATCTCCCGGTCCGATCGCAAGCAAGCTCTCTTCCTCATGAGGAGGCTCATGCTTGGCAAAGATGTTTTGGATTCTCTTCCATACACTCATTGGTGAACCCCTCTCAATCTAACCATTTACAGACAGGCCCCCAAAATCAATGCTCCAACGACATGAAAGGACCCGGCCAGGAGCGCATACGCTACCATTCCCTGCTGGGTGCCTTCATCCAGATCCAGGCCTGTAAACGTTTTTAACAGCCTTTCCACCACAAATTCCAAAATGAACAAGATGATAAAAGATACCACCGAGACGAGCAGCGCTTCCCACAGGTCATTGGATGTCGCAATCGACTGCGACAGAATGTATCCCTGTGCAAACAGCTTCATCACAAATCTCGTCGTGACGGCCACATTGCCTTTTTTCATTTCCGTCAAATCTTTGTATCTGGTAAACAAGGAATCTATCCACATGAGCACAAACAACAAGATAGCCCCTGCTCCCGTCCAAACGAGCATGGCGAGAATTTCTCTCCAGGCCACTGACAATCCCCCCACGCATCAAGTTCATTCAATCCGGAAAATCCCGTGCCTTCGTCTTTCCCTCGGCTCCAACCGTCTCTGCTGATAGAAAGCCGGCTTTGCCAAGCCTTGGCTGAACGCAGTGCCCAAGGGGACACGGGCTTCAATAGTTGTACTATCGGTCCATTACGCATCATTTCGTTACTTCCTGCGACGAAAAAAGGGGGACCGCCCAGGCGGCTTACCCCTCGTATTTTTTCATCAGCGCAGCAAGCTCGTCTTCAACCTGCTGATCCTTGCTCAGTTTGGCAATTTCTTCGTCCAGAGAGGATTGTTTCTTGTACAGCTCTCCGCTCGCTTCCGCTTCTGCTTCCAGCTGCATCGCTTTTTCTTCCATGCGCTTCAGCCCGGCCATAGCAGTACTGGAGTCGAACCCGGACATCGATTGGTTGATTTGCTTTTGCGCTTTGGCGGCATTCACGCGTGCAGCCAATGTTTCCCGTTTGTTTTTCAGCTCGGTAATCTGCTTGCGCATTTCTTCCAGCTTTTCGCGCAGCATATCGGCAGCAGCCTTGTTTTGCTCATAGCTTGTTTTGTACTCGGCCATTTTTTGCTCGGCTGCTTTCTTTTCTTCCAGCGCGCGGCGAGCGAGGTCGATATTTTTCGCCTGCGCTGCGACATGGGCCTGCTCATCGCGTTTTTTCACCAGGGCTTCCTGCTCTTCATACAGTTGTTTGAATTTCTTTTCCAAAACGATCTGAGCAGCCACCGCTTTTTCCGCTTCCGCCAGGTCTTCCTGCATGTCACGCAGGTATTGGTCGGTCATTTTAATCGGATCTTCCGCTTTTTCTATAAGCGCATACAGATTGGACATGGTCAGGTCGCGAAGTCTTTTAAAAATGGACATAGGTCTTTTCCTCCTCGGATAAGGAACTTGGAAATACAACTTTAGACGCTGTACCTCTTTCTCTATATAGGTACGGATGAGTACAAAAGAAGTTTCAAAAAACGATAGGACTCAGGGCAGAGAAACTCTTTTCGCTCCCCGATCACCCATTCAAGGCTTCAGCGCCAGTATTACGAGTCCTGTTCGACCTTCACTCTTTTCTCCTCCTCGTCCCAAACCAGATAGGCGTCAAAACTCTCCTGTCCTTTTTTAAATCCCTTGATCTTGTTGCTTTTGCCCTGCTCCATCAGCTTCTTGGCATTGGTTTCGGTAATCTTCTTGCCCATGATCTGCTTGGAGATGGTCACGCTGCATTTTGTCTTTTGGTAGTTGCTGCAGCCGTAGAAATCTCCCTTGTCTACCAGATCTCCGCCGCATACCCGGCAGGCGGCCACCTTTTTGCCGAGTCTGAATCGCGAAGCCTGTTTGGGCAGGGCCTGGACATCGTAGTCCTGCAGGTTCCATTCCTTCGATTGCTCCACGGCGTCCTGGACGATCTTATGGGACAATTTTCGCACTTGCTCCATGAACGCCTGGGCAGACGCCTGTCCCTGGCCAATCTCGGCCAGACGCTGCTCCCAACGCGCCGTCATCTCGGCGGATGCCAGAATCTTGTCTCCAATCACTTCGATCAAGAGAATGCCTTTTTGCGTGGCAAACACCTGGTTCCGTTTTACCTCGATGTACTTGCGCTGCTTCAGCATGGCGATGATCCCGGCTCTGGTCGCTTCCGTCCCCAAGCCTTCCGTCTTCATCAGGACCTTTTCCAGCTCCTGGTTGTCTAAATGCTTGCCCGCCGTTTTCATCAAGGTGATCAACTGGCCTTCCGTGTATCGCTTGGGCGGCTGCGTCTTGCTCTCCTTTACCTTTACCTTGTGCACGCTGCCCTCTTCGCCCTCTGCAAGCGGCGGCAAAATCTCATCGTCGCCGTCCTTCTCCTGGTCAAACAACACGGTTCGCCAACCGGCACGCACCTGAACCTTTCCCTTGCTGACGAACTCTGCCCGTCCCTCCACCAGCGTCAGCACGGTCGTATAGTCAAATAATGCGCTCTCGCAGTGGGCGGCGATCAGCCTGCGCGCCACCAGGTCGTAAATTTTGCGCTCTTCATCAGGCAGCTTCGCGACGTTCGGCACCTGCTCCGTCGGGATGATCGCATAGTGGTCCGTCACTTTCTTCTGATTGACGTAGCGGCTGTTCCCTGCAAGCGATGTCTTGGGCGTCGGAAAATAGCCGCTGAACGCCGGCTGCTTTGCCAGCTTGGCGAGAATATCGGGAAAGGTCCGCGCCTCCTCCGTGGTGACGAAGCTGGAATCGGAGCGCGGGTAGGAAAGATATCCTTTCAGGTAGAGCTTCTGTGCCACTTCAAGCGTCTTTTGCGGCGAGAACTTGTAGAGCTTGTTGGCGGTTGCCTGCAATGCCGAGAGATTAAACAGATAGGGCGGCAAATACTCCTTCCGTTCCTGCTTCACCTCTTTTACAGAGGCTGACTTCCCGCGGCAAAAGGCGGCGATCCGCTCTGCCATCTCCGCCTGGTCGATGCGGGACTGCCCGTCCTTTTGCCAGACGCCCTCGTACTTCTTGCCATCGATCTGAAAAGTGGCCAGCACCTCCCAAAACGGTTCGGGCTTGAAGTTCGCGATTTCCTTTTCGCGCTTGACGACCAGCGCAAGTGTCGGGGTCTGAACCCTCCCCGCTGAAAATACATCGTTGATCCCCTTGTTCTTCAGCAGAATCGTGTAGACACGGGAGGCGTTCATGCCGATCAGCCAGTCGGCACAGGAGCGGCTGTAGGCTTCCTGATACAGGTTTTGCGTCTCCGTTTCGTCCAAAAGCGACTCGAAGCCCGCGACAACGGCCTTCTCGGTCAGAGAGGAAATCCACAAGCGCTTCATCGGTTTTTTCACGCCGCACTGTTCGATGATGGTCCTGACGATCAACTCGCCTTCTCTCCCCGCATCACCGGCGTGGATAATTTCACGAACATCAGACCGTCTGAGGAGCTGCTTGATGATGGCAAACTGCTTGGCTTTGGACCGTGTCACCTGATGGCGAAACGTCTCCGGAATCAGCGGCAGGCTTTGCAGTGTCCATCTTTTCCAGGCTGGATTGTACGCTTCCGGGGGAACGAGCTCACAGATGTGGCCGATCGCCCATGTGACGAGCGCCCCCTGGGGAAACAGGCGATTGGGGGCGATCTCAAGAAATCCCTGCTTTTTTCTATGTGTAAAGGGGCCGGCCAGTTTCATGGCTTGGTCCGGCTTTTCTGCTATGACAACCTTCATTTCCTCGTTCTCCCTATGCTATTTGTACAGGTTTTGTTGAAAAGCTTGTTCCCGTTCATTTTACACTATCCGCTTCCCTCCTTGCGAGCGGATGGAAAGCACAAAAAGGGAGCAGTCTCCTGCCCCCGTTTCCCATATGCTCGTTATTCGCTTCTCGAATGCAGCCTCGGTCTATCCGGTCTGACCGTTGTCGGCTCCCGCTGAAGGCGGACTCGGCACCCACTGCTGCGGATTGACAATGTCGGGAGGCGGCATGTCTGCCGGCGCAGGCTGACCTTCACCTCCCGGAACAGGAACCGCACCACCTTGCCCTTCTCCCGGTGCAGTATTGACATCCGGCTGCATATCACCTGGGGGCTTCGGAGGCTGCGGACTCGTTTGCTGCTTGGTTGAGCCAGAGTCCGGCTTTGCGGACGGCGGCTTAGCCGGAGTTGCATGACTTCCGCTGCCGGTGGACGGTTTTGTTCCCCCGGAAGGCTTGCGGGGCTCCGCACGGGCTACCTCCGCGATCGCAGCGTCGTTCATCGCGATTTCGGATTGAGCGCCCCGCTCGCTTTGCAGAATGCGGCGGATCTCATTCATGTTTTCCCGCGGCCACAGCGTATACAGCAGGCGGGAATCCCACAGCGCCCCGTTGTCAAGCGAAACGATGTCTTTCGAAGAGAATTTGCTGAAATCCATGGCCAAGCCTTTGATTTGATCCTTCGACAAATCGGTTTTCACATGCTTGCCGGCTGTTTCCAAAACAGCCAGGGCCTTCGTCAGTCCATCAGCAGAGGTCATCTTGTCGGTAACGGCTTTGATCACCTCTTGCTGCCTCCTGTTCCGGTCGAAATCGCTTGAATCGTATTTGCTACCCCTTCTGTCTATACGATGGCGGACATAGCCGAGAGCCTGCTCGCCATTCAGCACCTGTTTGCCAGCCCTCAGCGTCCGGTAAACACCCCCGCGCGGCAATTCGTAGACCAGCTCGCGGTCGACAGTTACCTCGACTCCTCCCAATTTGTCGATAACGGCCTTGAAGCCTTCAAAATCAAGCAGGATATAGTGGTCGACCGGGATGCCAAACATGCTCTCCATCGTTTTTTTCAGGATGGTCACACCGTTTTCGGTCACAGGCTCTCCCTTTTTCTCCGCCTGCTGCCTCAGCCCTTCTCCAATGGCGAATACTCCGTTGATCTTGTGGTATTCCGGGTAGCCGGGCACCTTTACCCGCGTATCCCGCGGAATGGAGACCATGCTCACCTTCTTGTCATCCGGATCAGCGACAGCCAGCATGAGAACATCCGTATTCAGCATGCCGATGTTCTGGCGTGTATCCGTCCCGATGATCAGGATCGAAAGCGATTTGTTTTCTTCGTAATGCTGTTCGACTACGGGCTGATCCGGCAATTTGTACGGGTTCTCGGTTACCTCCGTCAGCGTGTCATCCAGCTTGGAGAGGACATATCCCCCGCCGATGATGGCTGCTAGCAGAAGCATGCTGCCGGTCAACATGAGCCACAGCTTGAGACCCTTTTTGCTCCGCTTGGTCCGCCTCTGCTTTGCCGTCGGCACTCCGTTCTTTTGTGTATTCCCCAACATCCAGTCACTCCCTCGAAAAGACAGAGAAGTTTTTGTTCTTGTAAAATTATGTCTCATTCTACCATACCCGGGTCTATTTTTGTAAAACTTTGGTGAAGGCTGCTTGACGATGCCATTTTTTTCTCCTATTATGAAAATCACAATAGAGTTAGTCATTCAACTAACTAATCAATGTCAAGAGGGTGAGTATATGGCCAAACCGAACGTCATCTCTCGTCAGGAATTGCTCCAATCTGCCCGTCAGGTAATCGCAAGCCACGGGATGCAGGCCCTTACCTTGAAAGCTGTGGCCGAGGGAGCAGGCGTTACCCAAGGAACGGTGTACTACCATTTTCGCAACAAAGAACAACTGCTTCTCGAGTTGATTAAAGAAATGTGTCAGGATTCCTGGCATGACCTTCTGGCAGATGCCGGCCAAGGCGAAGCCATTTTGGAAAAGGCGCTCGCTTCCGCCCGGAGCCGCTGTACCCATGATTCTCCGTATCATCGCGTCTATTTCTCCTTGATCGCTGCGGGTATCTATCAGGACTCATTGCGCAGCGAGCTGGCCCTGCTGCAGGACCAGGAAAATCAAGCGCTTGGCGAGATTGTCAAAAAATTCGCGGGGGAGCGTACACCTGTTGATATTCCAGCCGAACGCTGGGCCCCTCTGTTCAATGCGTGGATTGACGGACTCGCCTTGCAGGCGCTGCTGTCGCCCACCTTTGATGCCGATCAGGCGTATGCCGACCTCGCTCATGTCATTTCATTTCTTGTTGGAAGGAAAGGAGCCGAATCACGATGAAACTGTCAACACGCGAATGGGTCACTCCGGTTGTCTCCGGCGCAATAGTCTGGCTGCTGGTCACGTTATTTTTCCGTTACTTTGGCCATCACGTACTTGTCAGTGTGACACACGACCTGTTTTTCCCCGTCTTTCTCGGACTGGAAGCTGTCACGGCCATCGCTCTTTACTTGGTGGGCCTTTCCTACCACCTGATTGATCCATCAAAGTACGGCCTCGTCCGCTTCGGGATGCTTGGCACAGCCGTAGGACTAATGCTGGACAGCATCTCCCTTTCGAATCACACTCTCTTCTTCCCGCACATGAGTGATGAGCAGGTGCTTTCCTTCTCGGTCTGGGTGGTCTTTGCCTACGGGTTGTACATCTTGATCCCGGCCTGGCAGAACACTCTTGCACTCGCCCGTCGAAAGGGGTAGTCTAAAACTGTCTGGATCATCATAGAAAGCATATATATAGAGAGCGTTTGGCAGTCTCTTTTTGGAAAGGGGGACTCGTGTGGAACATGTTCAGGTACTTATCGCTGGCGGCGGCATAGCGGGAATGTCGGCCGCCATTTGGTGCGAACGGCTCGGGTTGTCCTGCATTCTGATCGAGAAAACGGATCGGTTGGGCGGCCAGCTGGCGCAAATCCACAATGAAATCTGGGATTTTCCTCCGCATATTTACGCGGACGGAACGAACCTTCTTGAAGAGCTGCAAAGTCATAAAGTGCTTCGAAGCCTGCAAGTCCGGTTTGGTGAAGCGCTGACCTCGGTCGATCCCACCAAGCGAAAGGTAACAACCACGCGGACGGCCTATCAGACAGACTATCTGATCGTTGCGACAGGCGTAAGCCCTAATCAGATTCCTGCCCTCGCGGATTGTTCCAAGGTACTGGCCCCCTGGTTTTCCACTACCGCCGAGGCGGAAGCAGTCACCGGAATGGACATCGCCGTCATCGGCGGAGGCGATCGTGCAGCGGAGAGCGCCTACAATCTGAGCCGCTATGCACGGACGGTTCACCTCTTGGTGAGAAGCGCCCACATGCGGGCCCGCTCCCAGTGGAGAGAACGACTTTCCACGCTTCCTTCGCTGACGATTCTGTGGGAAACGGAGGTCGCCGCTTGCTCGGAGCGGGATGGAAAAGCTGTTTTGTCCCTTCGCTCCTTTCGTCCGGATACGCCTTCAACAATAAGCGTCGATCGCATTTTGCCCAGAATTGGGGTTCACGGCAATGTTGACGGGTTAGACAGCCTTTTGGGAGAAGAAAATTCCCGCTATCTGCCGGCAGACAATTATCAGCAGGTCAAAGGGACAGAATGGATTTACGCGATCGGTGATGTCACCAACGGTGCGGATTATGGCAGCCTGTCTTTGGCGGCAGGTCAGGCGATGAAGGCAGTAAAGCACATTTCACTCCAACTGAAGGAGCAGTGAAGCATGCATGAATTCGTAGATGACTTCGGCTTCGCGGTTACCCTTACCTTTGATCCTGCCGTCTTTCGCCAGCGTACCGCCAAGCACGTCCTCGTCTTCCCCTTTTGGCAAGGAAAGCTGGTGTTTACCCGTCATCGGACGCGAGGGATTGAACTTCCCGGGGGAAAAGTCGAGCCCGGTGAAACAAGCCTGTCCGCCGCCGTCCGGGAGACCTTTGAAGAGACGGGTGCTGTCCTGGAAGCAATCGAGAGGATCGGTCAGTACACGGTTGGCGGTGAAATCGTAAAGGATATCTACATAGCCCGGGTGCTGCATCTTGCGGATCTCCCAACCGGAACCGATGTGGAAGAAGCCGTTTGGTTTGAGGAAATACCCGTAGCGGTAAAAGGGCAAAAACCGTTTAGCCGATATTTGTATGATGACTTCTATCCGTTGACGCTTGAGCAAGCAAGGCGCCATCCCTTTTCCGCGAATGTGAAAACATGAAGAGACAGGCATCTCCTTTAAAAAGGCGGATGCCTGTCAGCTTTTTTCCTTGTTTTTGGTCCCTTTGTTCTTTAACAAGGCGTCCATTAAATCGTTTGGATCGAATCCAAACCTTTTTATCGCTTCCACGCGTCGTTTGTCCTCTTCGCTCTCCCGATGGATGCCAAGAATCTCCGCTACCTGCTCCATCGCCTTTGTCTCTTTGGCGCTTTCCTCCTCTTCTTCCGACGGCTGCTCCGAGGCAGCATCCCCTGCTTGCTTCGGTTTCAAGAAGAAGATCGCCACCACCCCAAATAGTGCAGCCAGCCCCGCAATCGAGAGGAACATCACGCTTCTTGACCTATCCAAAAGCCAGGTAAACACAGGCGGTCCGACGGCTACACCGATAAAACGGACACCGCTGTACAATGAGGTAATCATCCCCCGCTCTGACTTCTTTACAGCCCCGATGATCATACTGTTCAGGCAGGGCAGGATTAATCCCGTACCGACACTTCCAATGATAAGAACGCCCGTCAATACATAAGCACCTTTTACAAAATTGGCGATAACGTAGGAAGTGGCAAGCAGGAACATCCCGATGATGACAAAGAGGCGCATGAGCCCTAGTTTTTTCTTGATAATCAATCCGGTGATGTACGCTGTGATGCTCATCACCAAAAGGGGAACCGCCAAAAATGCGCCTTTCAAGAGCCCGTCGATTTTATACTTTTCTTCCAGGAGGTCGGACAGATAGAACAAGACCCCGAAAAGCGTAAACAGACAGATGCTCCCGATAAAAAAGGCCGGAATCAACCAGCGCCCATGCTGCCGAAAGACTTGCCCAATCGACTGCAGATATTGGCGAACCGGCATCGGCTGTTTTTCCTGTTTTTTCTCCTTGGTAAAAAACAGAAACAGCAGCAAAACCACTCCGCAAATAATGGGAAAAGCCAAGAACACCATATACCACGCAATCATCGCCAGGAGCGAGCCGAAAACCGGACTGAGGACTTTCCCAAGCCCGTTGGACGTCTCCATCAAGCCAAGCGCCCGGCTTTCCGAGGCGCCTTTGAACAAATCTCCGGCCATCGCCATCGCGATCGGAGCTGTTCCTGCCGCTCCAACCCCCTGCATTACGCGACCCAGCATGATAAGCATGTACGGATTGTCCCACCAGAGCGATGCCAGACCGGCCACCAAGCCGCCTGCACCATAGAGGATGAGCGACAGGATAATGACGATCTTGCGTCCGAACCGGTCTGACAAATAGCCCGCAAGCGGAATGACAATTCCCGCAGAGATCGAAAAAGCAGTGATCAGCAAGCTCGTCTGCAAGGCAGTCAGATCCATTTTGGATTTCATCGTGGGCAATACAGGGATGAGCATTGAATTGCCCAGCACCATGACCAGCGGGATGCCGGTTAAACCAACCAGATTTTTTGTGTTTTGCGCCATGTCCAATCTCCCCGTATTTACACGTATGCGCTGCCGTCCCAGCGCAATGCGTTTATAATTCTCCAATCCGGTTCAACACCAATACCGATGCCATCAGGGACGACAGCCAGTCCTCCCTGAAGCTTTATTGGGAATAATTCCGTAAACGGATTCTCCATGACGTCCCATTCGACAGGCTCGATTTTGTCTCCGTCCATTTTGCTCCAGGCAGGCAAGCAAGCTTGTGAGCAGATGGCATAAAGACGGGCCAGGGAGCCGTCGTAAACATGGGGGGAAACCCGATGCCCAAAATTTCGGCCCATCGTCAGGTTCTCCCGATAGCTGTCTATGCCTTCCGAATGAACGGGGTCAGGTTGAATCAAGTCAACAGCCCCATTTTTTAACAGAGGTAAAAATTGATTACATCTAATCAAATTCTCCCCGCCTGCCAAAGGAACCGAAAGAGCTGCACGAAGCTTCACATACTCCTCGGTCCTTTCCATCGGCATCGGCTCTTCCATCCACAACCAATTTCCATAGCGAGAAAAAACTTGCTCCCACTTGCGGGCAGTCGCCAGATCATAGCTTTGGTTTGCATCCAGAGCCACCTGAACACTTTCCGGAATGGAGGCCTTCAGTCGTTCAATATGCCTCCGGTCCTCCTGCCAGCACCTGCCTCCGACTTTCACTTTGACCATGCGAAAACCGTTGTGAATCTGGGCTTCGACGAGGCGGACTGAATGGAGCGGCCAGTCTTCTCTATCGCTGTACGATTGAAACGAGGCGTAAACCGGAATAGAGCTATGCAAGGCACCTCCCCACAGTTCGCACAGTGACAAGCCTGCCTCTTTTGCCACAATTTCAGTCAGAGCCATGCTCACCGCCACGGCAGCACGCTGGTGCCATTTTGCGATGGTGGAGACGATTGACAACCGGTCTGGCGCCCGCTTTCCAAGCAAATAAGGAATGATCCTCTCGGAAAAGCCTTTTTCCAGTGTGGGCAGCCAGTCAACCGCTTCACCCCAGCCTTCGGTGCCGGAGTTGGTAATGATCCTGATCAGGAAACAGGTCCGGTATTTTTTGTACCCATTTGCGTCCCCATACGGCTGCCCAAGCGTGTAGAGCAAGGGATACGTCTCAACGCGTGCGATCTGCATGAAAGTCCTCCTGATTTACATCAAATCATTTCGCCCTTCCCGCTCCGCTCTTTCTTCCAAGGCATCTTCATAATTCAAGAACTGCCCTTTTCCTTCGCCTTTGCGCATGTACTCTTCATACGTTCCGCTGCGCATGAATTTGACGCTGTCCGGCCCGTGATAGCCGTGAATATCCGTATATCCGATTTCCTCCACAGCCTCGACAAACCCGTCTGGCTCGTCGCTTTCTATATACATTTCCTTGTAGTCGGTTTTGTCATTATCCACGAAGGAAAACGGCGTGCTGGAGGTTCCCCACGCCTCGACGATTTGCCAGGCATCCTCGCCGTCGAAGCCGTTTTGTCCCTCTTTTTCATCCAGAGAAGTCCGCCCAAATGGCGGCTGGAGGAATTCTTCCTCGATTGGACGCGATTCGTTGAGGTTCGGAGCAGGTGCATGTTCCTTGCACGTCTGGGCTTGAGGCAACGCTTCCAGACGCTCCTCCGGTATGTCCTGTCCGCATACCGTACAGATGCCGTATGTGCCTTCCTCCATTCTGCTCAGCGCCTGATCGATTTCCTTTAGTGTTTCCCTGTCCAAGCTGTCCAGGGCAAGATCCTTTTCCCGCTCAAACATTTCGCTGCCGATATCGGCCGGGTGGTTATCGTACATGGAAAATTCCTGTAGGGAAGTAGACATCGGTTCGCGCATTCCATAGTGGTCCTGCACCCGATCCTCCAGTTCCTTCTTCTGCTCCAGAAGTCTTACCCTGAAGCGCGCCAGCTTCTGCTCGTCCACGTATGACACCGTCCTTCCTTTGTTATCTCTGAAGGGTAGTATGTCTATTCGCTGTTCAAATTAACCCCGGCCGCAAATACGCCAACCGTATCAAGGTAAAGGTCATGGAGAAAAAAACACTATTCGGAGGGATAAATCGAGTAGGAGGGGGCGACTAACCCCCGTCCTCTCACACCACCGTACGTACCGTTCGGTATACGGCGGTTCACCAAGCTTGACGAATTTGAGAATATCGTTGCACTAAGCTTTTCAGCCCTTGTTGTTGCCAGTAGGCAATGCCGAGGGCTTTGTGTATATGCGGAGATTTTGTGGTACGCCATGCACCCTTGCGGGTATTTGCAATTTCAATGGCTTTTACGTGAGATATGCCAAGAGAACGAAGTTCTCGATATCTGGTTCTCACGCGTTTCCACTGCATCCACAAACAAAGACGGAGCCTGCGCCTTGTCCATTCCTCAATGGATTGTAGAATGCCCTTCGCGTCTGCAAGGGCGAAATATCCAATCCAGCCCATGAGGTACTGATTTATTCTTTCAATCCGCTTCTCCATCGAGATGCTCCACACCGGATTCGTGATCGTGCGGATTTTCTCTTTTAGCTTGAGGAGGGATTTGGGGTGGATGCGAATCCTTGTCTGTTTTGCAAAGGTAAAACTAAAGCCCAAGAATTTTCGTTTCCATGGTCGGTCTATCGCGCTTTTCTCCTCATTTACTTTTAGCCTTAGTACCTTCTCCAAGTGGTTTTGAATACTCTTCTTTACTCGTTCCCCTGCCCGTTTTGTTTTCACGTAGATATTACAATCGTCTGCGTAGCGGCAGAAACGGTGGCCTCTCTTTTCGAGTTCCTTGTCCAAATCATCAAGTAGGATATTTGCCAAAAGTGGGCTTAACGGCCCACCTTGCGGTGTTCCTTCACTTGATGTTGTACAGACGCCATTTATCATGATCCCCGCATTCAAGTAGGAACGAATCAGTCTTAAAATTCTCTTGTCCTGAACTTTTCGAGCCACACGGCTCATTAGAATATCATGATTTACGCGATCAAAGAATTTCTCTAGATCGATGTCCACCACGAAACGATATCCTTCGGAGATATACGCTTGCGCTTTCCTTACTGCCATGTGAGCGCTACGTTTTGGACGGAACCCATAGCTAGATTCCGAGAAGGTGGGGTCGAAGATCGGCGTTAACACTTGGAGGATGGCCTGCTGAATAAAGCGGTCTACCACGGTGGGAATGCCTAATAACCTTACACCACCGTCAGGTTTCGGGATTTCGACTCTGCGAACAGGTGAAGGTCTATAGGTTCCCCTTTCCATCTTCTCGCGGATGGCTTGCCAGTGTTCACGTAGATAATCGCGTAGTTGTTCGGTTGAAACACCATCGACTCCACCGACACCTTTGTTTTCCTCCACTCGTTGGAGTGCCATCCGTAAGTTTTCCCGTGATAAGACTTTTTCCAGCAAATCCATAATGATGTTCCTTCCTTCGCACATGCGGACTCCGTGCTTGCTGTACGATACTCAGCCCTCTTTTGTACCCTCGGGGCTTCACCCCTGCTCTTCAAAAGTAGTTCCTTGACAGAATTCTGCTTCGACGTACCGTATCAAAAGACATGGATCGCATGCTGACTTGATGTTCGGCCCTTCCCCATTCAAGCGTCCTCTACTCGGGTACTATGGCCTCTGCTGACTTCTGCATGTTCAGCGTCTCCTTACGGAGACGGTTACCAACAGTTGAAGGCGTTTCATGCAGACCTCCCCAGGTAAGAACGATAACTTTCATCCCATGTACCTGCCCAAGTTTACTACTGTATCCCTTGGCTGTATGGGGCTTTGTCTTGTTTGGCAGACTCGCCCGGATACAACAGCCTCAAATTGGGTTCGTGTACCTCAGGTCGGGATTTTGCCGCCGGCTTCCTTCAGATTCGACCTCGCGGTCGACACCCTTGCCTTGAGCTAACGGTTGGTACAGCCAACCCCCGTTCGGGACTTTCACCCTATAGCTATCGCCCATGCTGGGCGCACCAAAAAGTCGCCCGAAGTCATGACGACTTGGGCGACTTTGACAAAAACTGCTTTTCATTCGTCGATTTTCAGTTGTTTTTTGACCGATGAAAGGACCTCTTACTCCGTTACATGCGCATAGTGTTCGTTGACAACGGATGCACAGCGCTTGCAGATGGAAGGATGTGCACTGTCGGCACCGACATCCAGCTTCACGACGCGGCAGCGTTCGCATTTTACACCGTCAGCAGGAGCTACCACGACAGAGATTCCTTCCAATGCAGCCGCTTCCGCAGGAGCAGGCGTTCCGTACGGATGCAGGTCAACGTGGGCAACGATGAACAGGTCGGCCAGATCCTCCATCGAAGACAGTACGCTTGCCGTCTCTTCCGTTTGCGGATAAAGCGCCAGCTTGGCGTCTACGGAGTTTCCGAATACTTTGTTCCGGCGCGCTTCTTCCATAGCCTTCAGTACCTCATCGCGTACTGCGAGGAACGCATCCCATTTGCTGAGTGCTTCCGCTGCAAAGCCCAAGTGCTGTTCATTTGCTTCCGGCATGTCAGTCAGCTGAACACTTGCTTCTGTCACACCCGGGATAAAGCTCCATACCTCATCTGCTGTATGCGGCAGGATCGGTGCCACCAGCTTGACCAGGCTCATCAGACAATCGTACATGACAGTCTGCGCTGCGCGACGCTTAAGGTTATCCGGCGCCTCCACATAGAGTCGGTCTTTGCAAATATCCAGATAGAAAGCAGACAGATCGATGACGCAGAAGTTGTGAACGGCATGGAAGACAGTGTGGAACTGGTACTCGTCGTAAGCCTTGCGCGCACGCTTGACTACTTGCGCTGCTTTGGCCAGGACATAGCGGTCCAGCTCGCTCAATTGCTCGTAGGCTACGCGGTCTTTCGCCGGATCGAAGCCGTCCAGATTCCCCAGCAGGAAGCGGAACGTATTGCGCATTTTGCGGTATACTTCCGCGATCTGGTTGAGGATCGCGTCAGAGATGCGCGAGTCAGCCTGATAATCGACCGAAGCTACCCACAAACGCAGGATGTCCGCGCCAAGCTTGTTGATGACTTCCTGCGGAACGATCGTGTTGCCGAGCGACTTCGACATTTTGCGCCCTTCTCCATCCAGCGTGAAGCCGTGGCTCAATACCGCTTTGTACGGTGCTGTACCGTATACGGCAACGGCAGTGGACAGCGAGGAGTTGAACCAGCCCCTGTATTGGTCGGAGCCTTCCAGGTACATGTCAGCCGGCCAGCCCAGTCCACGCTCTCTCAATACCGCTTCATGGCTGGAGCCGGAGTCAAACCATACATCCATGATATCTGTTTCTTTGCGGAATTCCGTGCAGCCGCATTTGCCGCAGGACAAGCCTTCTGGCACCAGCTCATTAGCCTCGCGAGCGAACCAGACGGACGAGCCTTCTTTGCGGAACAGCTCGGAGATGTGCTCAATCGTTTGGTCATTGATGATCGGCTCGTTGCAGTCTTTGCAGTAGAAGATCGGAATCGGCACACCCCATACGCGCTGGCGGGAAATGCACCAGTCTCCGCGGTCGGCGATCATATTCGCCAAACGGGTTTCTCCCCAGTGCGGAATCCACTTCACGTTTTTGATGGCCTCGAGCATGTTTTCACGGAATGCATCAATCGAAGCAAACCACTGTTCTGTCGCACGGTAAATGACCGGCTTTTTCGTACGCCAGTCATGCGGATACGAGTGAGTGATGAAGCCCAGCTTCAAGAGTGCGCCTGTCTCATTCAGCTTTTCCGTGACCAGCTTATTGATATCTTCGTAGAACAACCCTTCGAAGCCGGGAGCTTCCTTGGTCATTTTTCCTTCGTGGTCCACAGGACACAGTACGCCAAGGCCGTATTTTTGACCGACAGCGAAGTCGTCTTCCCCGTGACCCGGAGCAGTGTGAACGCAGCCCGTACCGGCGTCGAGCGTTACGTGCTCGCCAAGGATGATCGGCGACTCGCGATCGTAGAACGGATGCTTGGTGACTACGCCTTCGAGCTCCTGCCCTTTGAAGGTTGCCAGCACCTCTACGCTTTCCCAGCCGATTTCCTTGCTGGCCGCTTCCAACAGTCCGCCCGCAAGTACGAATTTGCGTCCGTCGGCTTTGACTACGTTGTACTCCAGTTCCGGATGCAGGGAGATCGCCAGGTTGGCTGGCAGCGTCCAAGGCGTGGTCGTCCAGATTACGACACCTGTTTCCGTATCCAGCTTGCCTTTTCCATCCTGTACCTGGAAGCTGACGTAGATGGATGGCGAGCGCTTGTCCTTGTATTCGATTTCGGCGTCGGCAAGCGCAGTCTCCGATGACGGGGACCAGTACACACAGCGCAGCCCTTTGTAGATGTAGCCTTTTTTCGCCATTTCGCCAAAAATCTTGATTTGACGTGCCTCGTACTCCGGCAGCAGGGTCACATACGGATTTTCCCAGTCACCGCGAATTCCGAGGCGCTTAAATTGGTCGCGCTGCTTGTCGATGTAGCTCCAGGCGTACTCTTCGCAGCGTTTGCGGAAGTCATTTACCTCGATGCTGCGGCGATCCAGCCCTTGGGCGTTGATGATTGCCTGCTCGATTGGCAAGCCGTGTGTATCCCAGCCCGGAATGTACGGAGCGCAGTAGCCCGCCATCGATTTGTAGCGGACGATAAAGTCCTTCAACACTTTATTCAAGGCATGGCCGATGTGGATGTCGCCGTTCGCGTAAGGAGGGCCGTCATGCAAAATGAAGCTGGGGCGTCCTTTTGTCCGCTCCTGCACTTTTTCATAAATATTCAGCTCTTCCCATTTTGCCTGCATGTCAGGCTCGCGGGCCGGAAGATTCCCGCGCATCGGAAAGTCTGTTTTTGGCAGTGCCAGCGTTTTGCTATAATCCATTGTCTGATTCACTCCTACAGAAAAATATAAAAAAGCTTTCCCTCATCCCCTGTAGGGACGAGAGAAAGCTCCCGTGGTACCACCCTGATTGAACAGAAATCAGCCGAAATATACCGGCACAAGCCCTGTTCCTCTTGATTCATTCGTAACGAGAATGACGCGCTCACTTACTCGACCGCCGCACGACGCAGCCAGCAGTCTTTCGGTTATTGAACTCCCGGGTGATTTTCAGCGGCAAGCAGCAGTCCGGTTTTCACCGTCCACCGGCTCTCTAAGCTGCGCTCGATCGCTTACTCGTCCCGATCATCGTTTGTCAGTAAGTGTATAGTTGTAAAGAAAAGTTTCAATAAATTATAGTACCATCATAGCCCTGGCGTCAATGGATTATTCGGCAAGCACTGCGGAAGACGAATCTGCTTGTTCGATATCGTCCCACGCGCCGTTTTCCAGCATCTCCAATTGGGCTTCGAGCAGCGTACGGAAACGCATCCGGTACACAGACGCCCGTTTCTTCAACTCTTCGATCTCGATTGCAATCTTGCGAGACTTCGCCAACGCTTCGTTGACGATCCGGTCTGCATTTTTCTCCGCTTCTTTCAGGATCAACTGAGCTTCTTTTCTTGCGTTTGACTTCACGTCTTCGGCCGTTTCCTGAGCGACGAGAATGGACTTGCTCAAGTTTTCTTCCAGGCTTTTATAGTGATCCACACGCTCATTCAGTATGGCGATGCGCTCTTCCATTTCTTTCTTTTCCTTGATCAGAAGCTCAAAGTCCTTGATGATCTGATCCAGAAATTCATTTACTTCGTCGACGTTGTAACCGCGGAATCCTGTGCTGAATTCTTTATTGTGTATATCTAACGGCGTTAAAGGCACATGTACCCCCCACTTCTTCCGATAATCGTACTGACATTTTCGACAGCTTCCACATCATTTCCTGCCGGATTTTGCAATTTTTTAAGCCCTTCTATGATTCTATGTAACCAAGCCGACATTCATTCGTAACCTTCCACTGCGGGTAGCTCCGGCCACTTCGAGCAGCTTGAAGCGTCCAAAACCGGCGAGGGAAACCATATCTCCCGTCTCTAGCTGGTAGGACGGATCGTCTACCACCTTCCAATTGACCTTCAAACGGCCGGCACGGATCGGGATGACCGCCTTGGCCCGTGACAGATGGTACACCTCGCCGATTACCGCGTCCACTCGCGGTGAGGGAACGGTGATGGTCTTTTCGGTCAAACGCTCTGACGGCGCCTGAAAGGAGGCCCACTCCACTTTTTCAAACGAAACGGGCGTACGGTGAATATGGGTCACTTGAACGCGGACAAAGTCAGCCACTTCCTCTGCAACGACGGCAAACAAGCCGCTTTCGTCCACGATCATATCCCCGAATTTCTCCCGCTTGAGGCCTGCATTGAGCAAGGCTCCCATCACATCCCTGTGCTCCAGCCGCTTAAACCGCTGATCAGCGGCGATGTGCAGCAAGGTCAAACGAAACTCCTCCGCCTCGGGGGTCAGATAATCAGGGTGCAGCATTACACGAACCCGCTCTGCCCCTTCATAGCCGCCGTTTGCGGTAACCGAGACGTCCTGTACCTGCGAGGTCAAGCTTTTCAGTATGGCCGCTTGCCGCGGGTCCAAAAAATCAGTAAGGCGCATGGCCTGCTTCCGCTCTACCAGCGTCAGCATTTCCAGCGCCCGTTCCACAAAGGGAAGTTCTTCTTTTCGAAAATGGTCGTATACACTCATGTGACCGGCTCCTACATATACAGCAGTTTAATGAGGATTGTCTTCAATCCGCTGTGGGCAAAATTCAGTGCGATCAACGCTACGATTGGAGATATGTCAATGAAGCCGAGCGTCGGTATGAACCGGCGAAACGGAGCCAAATACGGTTCCACCAGCCGCTCCAGCAGTTGCCCGATTCCCGTATCTCTCATCTGAGGCACCCACGACATGAGGACATACGCAATCACCATAAACTGATAAACCGTAAAGGCAAAATCAATGATCGTAAACAGAATGGCTGTCATTCACTCACCCTTTATCCTTTTCAAAGTAACAAGCATCATGTTACTCATCCAAACTTCGCTTCCGTTCAATCAAACACTTTTATTCTTCCACCACGCTGGAAATGGTACCCTGGATGTCAACATGATCGGGTGTGCAAACAAAAATGTAGTCTCCGACTTTTTGGATATCGCCGTTCAGCGCATAGACGGTGCCGCTGAGAAAGTCGATAATCCGTTTTGCCTGTTCCTTTTCCACCCGTTGCAAATTGACCACGACTGGTCTGCGGTGACGCAGGTTGTCAGCGATGTCTTGGGCGTCACTGTATTGACGGGGTTCGCAGAGGATCAAACGGATTCCCTCCTTCTCCCGTGTCTGAAAAGGAACGACATTGTTCGCACGCGCTGCAGGCTGTCGTCTGGCAATAGGCTCTTGCTCTTCGCGTTCCTCTACTACCGTCTCTTCGAAGTATTCCTCGTCTTCCAATCCCAGAAACCCTTTGATTTTATTCATAACGCTCATAGCAATCCTCCTCTCGTGAATGGTCGATTAGTCCGGCTTGACCAAAACCGAGCCTAGCCGAATATATGTAGCTCCTTCTTCAATCGCTACTTCAAAGTCGTTGGACATGCCCATCGACAGCTCTGTAATTTCCGCATGCGGAAACTTCCATTCATTGATCCGCTCTTTCCATTCTCGCAGACCACGAAATACAGGCCGCACCTCTTCCGGATCTTCGACATGAGGCGCCATGGTCATCAATCCCGCGATCCTTATATGTTTCATATTACTGGTTTCGCGCAAAAAAGCCAATACGTCATTGGGACTAAGGCCAAATTTTGTCTCTTCCCCGGAAATATTGACTTGCAAAAAGCAGGGAACGACAAGATTCAACGCTTCTCCCCGTTTCTCTATTTCCCGGGCCAGGGACAAGCGGTCCAGAGAGTGAATATAGGAAAAGCGGCCGACGACCTCTTTGGCCTTGTTTGTCTGCAGGTGGCCGATAAAATGCCAAACTCCCTGCTCTCCCCATTGCTCGTATTTGGGCAGGGCATCCTGGACCCTGTTTTCGCCGATGTGCTCGACGCCGACCTTGAGCAAATCGCCAATGGTGTCGGCACCTACATATTTCGTAACCGCGACGATCTTTACCTCGCTGCGGTCGCGCCCCGAACGGCTGCAGGCAGCCGCTATTCTCTCTTCGATTCGGTCCAATCTTTCTTTCAGCAATTCCTGTTCCCGCGTCATAACTTCTTCCGACTCCCTTTCCAAACAAAGATCTATTTCAACGATCCCGCCATCCGATAAAGGAGGCCATCCTTCCCGTCTTCCCTGCAGGTCCCGCTTCTCTCCGATGGGAGAAGAACAGGTCTGTACGGCAGCTTGTACACCATTGGGTCCGTATTATGTTATCGGGCAATATTCCGCATTCCGTTACAATTTCCTGATTGAGTCTGGGCAAATCCAGCAGGTAGCGCCCATTTTCACGCGGGGACACTGCTGGCGACCAATTTTTTGCGGCTGCCCGTACCTGCCCGATAATCCGCTCATCGACCTCATAACAGTTCCCGCATATTGCCGGGCCGATCGCCACTTTCATGTTTGCCGCTTTTGCTGCGTAGTTGCGCTCAAAAGCACGCACCATTTCCTCGGCAATACGCGAAACAGTTCCTTTCCATCCGGCGTGAGCCAGCCCGATCGCCCCCGTCTCCGGGTCCAGAAAGAAAAGCGGCACGCAATCTGCGTAAAAAGACACAAGCAGGACTCCCTGTTTATTTGTAAATAGCCCATCCGTGGCTGCAATGACGTCTTCCAGACTTTCTCTGCCTGCCCCTCCTGCCACTACCTCGCATACCCGGTTGCCATGCACCTGGTCTGCGCAGGTCCACGCATCGAAGGGCATGCCCAGCTCCTCGGCAAGCCGCTTGCGGTTGGTTACCACGTGGGAGGAGCTATCGCCGACATGCAGCCCCATGTTAAACGATCCGTAAGGCTGCTCGCTTACCCCGCCGGAACGTGTGGTAAAGCCTGCGACAAGACCGGGAAACGCTTTTTCCCACTCCTCCAGCCGAAGCCCTGCTTTCCCTGTATGTCCAACAAATGGTTCGTTCATGCCGCCACCTCTTCCTTCGTGATAGAACCGTAGAAAAACCGGGTTGTCCATTCGCATGCTGGACTCTCTTTTCTATGGCTAATGATACCATAGCCCAAAAGAAAAGAAAGGCTCTCTTATGCCTTTCTACGAGCGGTACTCATCCTCGGTGCTGCCCTTCACGTCTACGCGAAGCGTCTCTTCTACTCTCACAAGAACAACGTCTTTCCCGATTTTCACAATGTTGCGCCAAGGGATGACATAATCATTGCCCGATGAAAAAAATCCGAGAAACTTACCCGGTCCGGGGACGACGATGGCCTCTACCCTCCCGTGGCGAAGGTCTATTTCCAGGTCGGATATCTGTCCAAGCCGCTTGCCGTCCAAGATGTTGACTACTTCTTTGGTCTGGAAATCTGAAATCTTGACCATCTGCTCCTCACCTACTTTTCTCCCCTTCCCTTTCATTATATGAGCAGGCGGGCGATTATGTCCGAAATCCGGCGCAAAAGAATAAGCCCTGCAGTGCCGTTCCGCAGGGCTTGGACAAACTGATAATGTTACGATTGCACGTGTTTTTGCATATGGGCGATCGCCGCTTTTTCCAGACGGGAGACCTGCGCCTGCGAGATGCCGATTTCCTCGGCTACCTCCATCTGCGTCTTCCCTTCATAAAATCTCATCGAGAGAATCATTTTTTCCCTCTCGCCTAAACGCTGCATTCCTTCACGAAGCGCGATTTCCTCAACCCAGATGACGTCCTTGTTCTTCTCGTCGCTAATCTGATCCATCACGTAGATCGGATCGCCGCCGTCCTGATAGATCGGTTCAAACAGAGAAACCGGGTCCTGGATGGCATCCAGCGCGAATACGACGTCTTCCTTGGGAACATTGAGCTCCTGGGAAATTTCCATAATGGTGGGCTCACGCGAATGCTTGTTGGTCAGATTGTCCCGCACTTGCAGCGCTTTGTAGGCGATATCCCGCAAAGACCGTGAAACGCGAATCGGGTTGTTGTCCCTCAGGTAGCGGCGGATTTCCCCGATGATCATGGGCACGGCATAGGTCGAAAATTTAACGTTTTGCCCGAGATCGAAGTTGTCAATGGCCTTCATCAGTCCAATGCACCCTACCTGAAACAGATCGTCAACGTACTCTCCTCGATTGTTGAAACGCTGAATGACACTCAGCACCAATCGCAGGTTGCCGTTGACCAGCTTTTCCCGCGCTGGCAGTTCCCCGCCCTGCAAGCGTTCGAACAGCTCCCGCATTTCCTTGTTGGTCAGCACGGGAAGCTTAGAGGTGTCTACCCCGCATATCTCTACTTTATTGCGCGTCACGTCTTTCCCTCCTCGAAGCAAGAAAAAAGTTCCTAACCCGGTTGTCTTGAAAGGCCGCGTTCTGACGCGTACCCGGACGAGAGAGTGGCGGGACCACTTTCTGGCACGGTTTAGGAACAGTATCTCCCTCGATTGGGAAAATATGCGTTAGACCATTTTGTTGAATTCTTTTCGCAACCGTTTTATAATTCGCTTTTCCAGACGGGAAATATAGGACTGGGAAATGCCAAGCAGGTCGGCAACATCCTTCTGCGTCTTCTCCTCGCCTCCCGTGAGGCCGAAGCGCAGCTCCATGATGACGCGCTCCCGCTCTGTCAGCTTATCGAGTGCTTTTTTCAACAGCTTGCGGTCTACCTGGTCCTCGATGTTTTTGTAAATGGTGTCGTTTTCGGTGCCGAGGACGTCCGACAACAGCAGCTCATTGCCATCCCAGTCAATATTCAGCGGTTCGTCAAAAGAAACCTCCGACCTGATCTTGTTGTTTCGGCGCAGGTACATCAAAATCTCGTTTTCAATACAGCGCGAGGCATAGGTAGCCAGTTTGATGTTTTTCTCGGGATCAAAGGTGTTCACCGCCTTGATCAACCCAATGGTGCCAATGCTGACCAGATCCTCGATGTTGATCCCGGTATTTTCAAATTTGCGGGCAATGTAAACGACCAGCCTCAGGTTTCTCTCAATCAGCATGCTCCGTACAGCGGGATCGCCGGAAGGCAATCTGCCAAGCAAGATCTCTTCCTCTTCTCTGGTCAGTGGCGGAGGAAGGGCCTCGCTTCCGCCGATGTAGTAAATTTCCTCGGCTCGTGCACCAGTCCACAGCAGGAAACGGTACCAGAGTAGTTGTAATTGTAGGCGAAGTTTTACATACATTTTCGTTAGCCCTCCTGTTCGCGTACTGCGTATTCTTCTTGGAAAGGGGTCTCTATCATCGCAGGGTGTACGATGGCCTGGTATTGCCCGTCTGCTGCCAATGGAATCGGGTTGAGACCAACCAGTACTTTCTCGCTCACATAGCGCTTGCCGTCCTGCACGATCAGCACTTCGTCCGGTTTGAGCGCGATCAGAAAGCTCATCCCGCTGGAAACGCTGCGATACGGAACAAGCCGAAGACGAGACTGCCACGCAGGCGGCAGCTCCTCCCACACACCGTCCATCTGATTGACCGCTCCTTCGCTTTTTTCGATAAGCGTGGCGAGAGCTTCCGGCAGGATGTGGGCTAGCAGACTGCTCTCCAAAATCATGACAGGCGTACGGGTAATCGGCTCATGCAGCTGGTTTCCCGTGTCGACCAAACCTCTGCACAAGACGGTTTCACCGGCGAGCTTCACCCTTACCTCTGCGAGAAAGGCTTCGATCCGTCGCGGCTGCGAAATAGCCCCATAGCTTTGCCTGCTTAGGAAGAAAACGAGCACGAAGCCGGCCAAGAGGATGCCGAGAGTAGGCGTGAAGCTGACGCCGAAACCGTCGTTGTGGACAGTGACCAGTCCATTTACGACCTCGCTTTGCGTCGAAAGAAAATACTGGAGTCCAAACACTCCCCCGCCGAAGACAAAGGCCACAAAGTAAAAGATGACCAAATTATGCAAAAAACCGAGCAGCCTCCTTCGGCCAAAGGCAATCCAGAGCATGATGACGGAAAACAGCAATTTTACAGCCCACTGATACATCGGTGCAAAAGCTGGGAAAAAGAAGAAGGCCAGATAGGTTGACCCAAACAAAGATGCCAGAGAAATCCGCCACCACCGCACCCGCTCTTTGCGAAAATATGCCGTAAACCAAAGCAGCAAGGTATCAATGGCAAAGTTGAGGAGTAGAATGATATCGAGATAGACGATCACTCCGCTATCACCCCCGATCCCGAAAAGACCAGGCCGCTCCCGGCCTCCCCGGAGGGTCGTACCTATCTCTGGCCGCTATCCCTTCCGACCAAGGCCAGTATATATCAATGTGTATGTAAAGTCTGTCAATTCTTGACCGTGTTTTTTCGGATTTTTTGTAGAAGATTTTGGGTCCTCTGGGTGAATCCCCGGTTCCGAAACAGCGCTCTCAGCATCTGATGTATAAAACCCATCAGAGAGGCAGGGAGCTTCCATTTGAGCAGAAAAAACAAGCAGTCCTCTCACAGCCATGCCATCGACTTTATCCGCTTTGGCGATATCCCGGGTCATATCCACTCTTATTCCACACTGACAAGTGTAGACGACCGTCATCGCCATGAAGTCCGAGGCCGAACCTCCCCTCCCTATCAAGGAACAGGGAGAGGACATTTGCATTACTATGAAGGCGTCACCTCCTATGATGACGGGCATGTTCACCGCTTCCGCGGATGGACCGGCCCTCCGATCCCACTTCCCGGTGGAGGACATTACCACGATTTTTCTGGCGTAACGACATTTGACGACGGCCATACACATTCGTACCGGGGAAGAACCGGAAAAGACTATGGATAAATAACGCCACGCACGCAAAACAAAAAACCTTGCTCCGTCATGGAACAAGGTTTTTCTAATGGTCATATTTTTGCCAAAACGCGAATTTACTTTTTGTTGCGGCGACGGTTGCGCAGGAAGGCAGGAATGTCCAGATTGTCCAAATTGCTCATCGAGAAGAAAGACTTCTCTTCTTCCTCTTCCTTCGCACGGCTCGCTCCCGTATTGGAGATAGGTGTCGGGCGGTTGCCTGTCTGAACAGGCTGTTGCACCCGGCGCTGTCCAGTGCTTGTGTTTTGCCGCTGGTAGTCTTCAAAGCCGGTAGCGATTACCGTTACAACGATCTCGTTTTTCAAATCCTCGTTGATGACCGCACCGAAAATCATGTTTACATCCGGATCAGCCGCAGATGAAACGATGTCTGCCGCTTCGTTTACCTCGTACAAGCTGAGGTTTGTCCCTCCCGTGATGTTCATCAGAACCCCGCGGGCACCATCGATGGATGATTCCAGCAGTGGACTGGAAATGGCACGGCGAGCCGCCTCAGCCGCTCTGTTTTCGCCGCTGCCTTCGCCAATCCCCATCAAAGCGGAACCGCGCTCGGTCATGATCGTTTTAACGTCAGCAAAGTCCAGGTTGATCAAACCTGGAGTAGCAATCAAGTCCGATATCCCTTGCACACCTTGACGCAGGATGTTGTCCGCTTCACGGAACGCCTCCAGCATCGGTGTATTTTTATCCACGATTTCCAACAGGCGGTCATTCGGGATGACGATCAACGTATCGACTTTTTCCTTCAACGCAGCGATCCCTTGCTCGCCTTGTGTAGAACGCTTCCGTCCTTCAAACGAAAACGGACGAGTTACGACCCCGACTGTCAGAGCGCCCAGCTCTTTGGCAATTTCAGCTACGACAGGAGCCGCACCGGTACCGGTACCGCCGCCCATTCCAGCCGTTACAAATACCATGTCAGCCCCACGCAGGGCTTGCTCGATCAGATCGGCACTTTCTTCAGCGGCTTTTTTTCCGATTTCCGGATTTGCCCCTGCTCCCAGTCCTCGAGTCAGTTTTTCTCCGATCTGCAGCTTGATATCAGCACTGGAGAGTTGCAAAGCTTGCGCGTCAGTGTTCAGAGTGATAAATTCTACTCCTCTTAAACCTCCGGCAATCATACGGTTAACCGCGTTGCTACCGCCACCGCCGCAACCAATCACTTTAATTCGCGCATAGGATTCCATGTCCATATCAAATTCCAGCATCTTGCTAGTCCTCCCCAATTCAACATGAGAAAAGCTTCTGTGTGGTGAAGCCGGTTGGTTGTGCGGTTCATCGCCCGCAAGTGACTACTTCCCCGCGGGCAATGTTCGTAAACATCAGCCGATTCACCGTATTCGGAGTCTTGAGGTTACAGGCGGTTATATAAACTCGCTGAACCAGTTTTTCACTTTTTCCATCAAACCGCCGCCTTCTTTCGGCTTGGAAACGGCTGCAGGCTTCGGCCCGCCTTTAAACGACGGAGGAGCTGTACGCACGCTGCGACGCTCCAACTGGTGCAGAGCGTACTGTATCAAACCCACGCCTGTTGTATAGGCGGGGTCTCGAACCCCGATATAATCAGGAATCGCGACGCGCACCGGCGCATCCAGTTCTTCCTTTGCCAACTCCAGCATGCCTGGCATCGCAACCGTTCCGCCAGTCAATACGTATCCGCCGGCAACCTCATCATGGAAACCCAGCTTGTAGACCGCATCTTCCACGAGGTTAAAAATCTCCGCTGCACGCGGTTCAATGATATTGGCTAAATCCACCTGAGTAAACTGTTTTTCCACATCACTGCCAATACGGGTTACCTTGAATTTTACATCCTCCGACGCTTCGTCGATCAGAGCGCAACCATTTTTCGTCTTCACGCGTTCAGCTACATCCGTATGGGTCCGAAGTCCTAAAGCGATGTCGTTGGTAATATGGTCGCCCCCGATGCCAATCACGGTCGTTGCTGCCAGTTTTCCCTGCTCAAATACACCGATGGTGGTAGAACCCGCACCGATGTCAACCAGAACGACCCCCATATTTTTGTCATCCTTGGAAAGAGCTACCGTGCTCGAGGCTAGCGGTTGCAGAAAAATTCCGGCTACGCGAAGATTTGTCCGTTCCGTGCAACGAACGATATTATGTACGACAGTTTTCGAGCCTGTGACGATCGTGCCTTCCATTTCCAGACGGACACCAATCATCCCTCTCGGGTCCTTTATGCTGCCCTGCCCGTCGACGATATACTCTTTCGGAACGACTTCAATGATCTCCCGGTCAGGCGGTATGGCAACAACTTTTGCTGCCTGAATAACTCGCTGGATGTCTTCATCTCGTATTTCACGGTCTTCGCTGGATACAGCGACAACCCCTTGGGTTTCATGCAGCTCAATGTGGTTTCCTGTGATACCGACGTATACTTCATCAATCGATACCCCAACCATGCGTTCAGCATGGTCAACAGCTTCCCGGATGGCATGCACAGTTTGGTCGATGTCGACGATCACACCCTTCTTGATACCCTCCGAGTGTGCCTGTCCGACTCCGATGATGTTGATGGAACCGTTGTTTACTTCGCCGATCATGACGCGAACTTTGGAAGTTCCAATATCTAGGCTGACGATGAGTTCATTGCTTACCAAACCTGTGACACCTCCCTTGCTACGTCTTTTGTCGTCATAATGTGAATACATCTGCGTAATTTATTCAACACAGGACTACCATTCCCTTTTTTTGATCATGAATTTTTGTAAAAATATGACCTTCTTCCCAATTTCGAGTGATTCTCTATTCCTGCTGGTTAATCCAACGGGATAGGACTATCCGACGAATCACCGCCAAATTGTTAAACAAACGCACGCCGAAAGCAACAATCGCGGCAAGGTAGAGGTCGATGCCGAGAAAGCCTCCGATAAATGCCAGTCCGGCCGCAAACAGCGTATTGAAGAAAAAACCGGACATAAAAACGCGAACATTAAACGTGCGTTCCAGATAGGAACGGATTCCCCCGAAAATCGTGTCCAGACCAGCCAGAAGGGCGATAGACAAATAGCTGCTGTATTCTTGAGGCACGCGCCAATCCAGCATAAATCCGACAGCGATGCCAACGATGAGTCCGATAAGCGGGAGCCACATGTCAGGATTCTCCTTTTTCTTTGACTGGTTTCATGTATTGGATGGGGCGCTGCTCCCGATTAGCCGGTATGATCAGCTTGTCCCGCTTCTCTGCGATAATCTCCTTGTTGGCCAGACGAAAGTTTTCTTCCACACCCTCCAGCTTGAGCGCCGACAGCAGCACGTCCGGCTCCCCGAGCGCTTTCAGTTCGTAAGGCGGTTGAATCGTCCTGGTATCAATCTGAATCGCATTGCCGACATAACGGATCGGTGTCGTTGCCACCATTCGATGCCCATTGATGGACACTGCCTGAGAACCGTTGGCAAAGAGAATATTGACGAGCCATCTGAGGTCTTCATCGTCAATCGTATAGCCTCCGATTACCGGCTCGGTCATCCCTCCGTCGAGGCCCGCTTCCGCAGGATTCACCTGGGCATCAACGACCCGAAGTATGATCCCCTCGCCTTCCACGCTGACCATTCCCGCCATTTTCCGGTTTCTCGCCAGCTCTTCTTTCATGACAGAAAGGCTCTCATCCTCATTGAGGGCGGTCTCATACTGATAGTAAAGCTGATTGTATTTGGAGATGTCAGCCAGAAGATTTTTGTGCTTCTCCAGCTCTTTCTGAAGCGACGTCCGCAATTCCGCTATACTGCGTGATTCCTTATGTGCCGGATGAAGGCTGCTTCTGAGCTGTACGGTCAACATAACCCCTATGATAGCACTAATAATGGCAAGAATAAATGTGATTTTACGGCTTTTTTGCAACATGAGAAACGCTTCCTTCACCTAGGAATGTTTGGTCTTGGCGTCACCTACATAAGCTGGCAGTTTGATTTTTTCTTTTTTTGAAACATCAATCTGTACAAAGTCTTGCAGCGTTTGGATTACGCCGCCCGGGAGATTCAAGGCTGCCTCCAGCGTATTTGGCTCTCCGATCGCGGAGATGACGAAAGGCGCCGCCGACTTGATCCCGTTTACAATAATGGTCGGACCTACGCAGCGAATGGCCGAATTGCTGACCAGCCGTTGTCCGTTGATGCTGATCGCCTCAGCACCGGCGGCACGCAGCTCGTTTACAACCAGCCGTACGTCCTGTTCATGAACGATGTAATTCGCGACGTCCATGCTGCTTCCGGCATTTTGACTGTCCTGCATGGTTACAACGAGCCCTGGTCCTTCTACGGGTACAACCCCGGCCATCATCCTCGCTGCCTCGAGCTGACTGAGTATGCTCGCGCCTTCCGATTTTCGCTGCGCCATCGCCTCCTCGATCTTTCCGACCTGCCGCTGCAAATCGAGCAGCTGGTTCTCCAGGTGCCGGTTTTGCTCCTTTTCAGCCAGAATACGCTCGGTTAATTGCGTCTCTTGCTGAAATTGCTGGTCGTTCAAGCGTTCCCGTTGCAACAGCTTGGTCGTCTCGACCGAAGTTGCCACAAGAAAACCCGTACAAAAAGTGACGAGAGTGAGGTACAAGTTAAATTTATGACGACGACCCATTTTGCAGCTACCCCTTTTACCCATACTTAAAACGATTGGGGCTATTACCCACCGGCAGGAAGCTGAATGGGCGCCCCAGGATTCGAATACGGTACGAACCATGGCTGCTCAAACAGCGAAAGAACCCCTTTTACCCCTTTTGGCAGCTCCTGCACGATTGTCGGATACCAGTTCAGCATAGTATCCAGCTTGTACACGACACTCCTGACCTCGTTTCCGTCCCTCATGAACAGAGTGACCCGCTGATTGTCATAAATCGTCGGCGTCAGGGCGATATCGGAAATCTCCCCCAATACTGCAGGAGACAGCTTCGCCAGCGCTTTTGCCAAGTCCGGAAGCATTTCGGGATTTGGCCATGAACTGATTAGCGGCCTGTCCACCATCCGTTTGGAAAAATCCACCTGTCTGAGCACTTTCCCGTTCTCCAGGAGCGGAGCCCTGCTGCCATCCTGTCCATTCCAAAACGCCACACGTTTGAATTCGGTTACATGCAAGCGAATTACGCCGGGAAAGGATCGTTCCACAGAGATGGTTTTCACCCCTTCCAAAGGCTTGCTCGCTTTTTGCACCTGGCTTTCCCACACATTCAAAAACTGCATGCCAAGTGTCAAACCGGAATGAGCGATGATCTCCTCGCTCGAGTACATGTCGTTTCCATACACCTGAATTTCCTGAACCTTGCTGTACGGCGAGCGGATGAACAAGACGATCAATACGATCAAAAAAAACAGGACGAGCAAAACAACCAGCTTGCGATTTCCTTTGCGCCGCGGACGCTGCTCTTTAACGTGCGGAATGCGTTCTTCGATTACCGCCATGACTCAACCCTTCCTCACTACGCTAGCGTGTCACGCGCCGAGCACTGATACACGATTGTTCCGTATCCAAGGAGACCTGCTTTCCGGCAAATCACCTCACAAATAATGGCAATCCTATAAATAACTGCCACCATACAAAACAGGGAAAGCGGCATAGCATATGCCGCTCACTTTCTTCTTGTCTATATCGACACGCGGGAAATGCGGGCACCCAGCTGCTGCAGCTGCAGCTCCAGCCGTTCGTAACCACGGTCGATATGATGAATCTGCGATACCGTGGTCGTGCCTTCCGCCGCCAATCCCGCCAGAACAAGTGCGGCACCTGCCCGCAGGTCACTTGCCTCAACACTCGTACCTGACAGTTTGTTTCCGCCGCGGATAATCGCGGAACCCAGGTCGACGTAAATGGAGGCGCCCATTCGCGCCAATTCGTTCACATGTTTGAATCTTCCTTCAAAAATCGTCTCCTTGATCACACTTGTTCCTGTTGCCTGTGCCAAGAACACCATCAACTGCGCTTGCAAATCGGTCGGAAAACCGGGGAACGGAGAGGTAATTATCCGTTCGTAGGCAAGCGGGTTGCCTGTGCTCTTGACTTCCATTATATCATGGTAGGTCTTGATTTCAACACCACAGCTACGGGCGACCTCAATTAATGCGGTGAGATGCTCGGGGATGATATTGGTCAGTTCAATGTGTCCCTTTGACACTCCGACCGCCAGGAGATGAGTGCCCGCTACGATCCGATCGGGGATGATCCGATAGCTGACTGGACGCAGCCTGGTAACGCCGTTGATCTCGATCGTATCCGTTCCGGCGCCGCAGATGCGTGCACCCATGGCGTTCAGGAAGTTTTGCAAATCGACAATTTCCGGTTCCCTGGCGGCATTGCAGATACGTGTCGTTCCCTTGGCCAATACAGCAGCCATCATGATGTTTTCTGTTGCCCCCACACTCGGGAAAGAGAGAAAGATGTTAGTACCATACAATTGATCTGCCCGAAACGTAATATAGCCCTCTGCTTCCTCGATTTTTGCTCCCAGCGCTGTCAAGCCGGCCAGATGCAAGTCGATCCGCCGCTCTCCAATCAAACAGCCGCCTGGCCGGGAGATGGTCACCTCGCCCAAACGTGCCAGAAGCGGTCCGGCCAAAAAGATCGAAGAACGCATTTGACCCATCAGATCATCAGGGACATGCGACACGGAAACTGAGGTCGTATCCAGATCGACACTTCCGTCCGCATGCTTTGTCCTGGCTCCCAGTGCAGTTAAGATTTTCAGCATCACCTCGATGTCTTTGAGGTGGGGAACATCATAGATATAAAATTGCCCTTCCGCGAGAATCGACGCGGCGAGGATGGGAAGGGCAGCATTCTTGGCTCCTTGGACCCGAAGCGAACCAGACAGAGGTCTTCCGCCTTCGATCGCAAAAGTATCCAAACTTTCACCTCCGTGTTACCCCTCGCCCACCACCAACACCTCCGGATGCAAATCAACGCCAAACTTTTCTTTGATCGTGCAGCGGATGTGCGTAATCAAGGTGAGGACGTCGGTAGCCGTAGCGCCTCCCCGATTGACGATAAAATTGGCGTGAATCTCGGAAACCTGAGCTCCCCCGTAATGAAATCCTTTCAGGCCTGCAGCCTCGATCAGACGGCCGGCGTGGTCTCCAGGCGGATTGCGAAAAACACTTCCGGCACAAGGCATTTGCAACGGCTGCGTGATGCGGCGCCGCTCCTTGTTGGCTGCCAGTGTAGCAGCTATTTCTCGGCGGTCGCCCTGGCGCAGCCCAAAGCGGGCTTCCAAAACAACTCCCTTGCGCTTTTGCAAAAGGGACGTCCGATAGCTGAAGCTCAGTTCTTCGTTGTTCAACACTTTGACTTCACCATCATCAAAGAGGATTTCGGCTTCTTTGATAATACGTGACAAATCCGATCCGTGCGCCCCCGCATTCATGTAGACGGCCCCGCCTACTGTACCAGGAATGCCTCCCGCAAACTCCATACCTGTTAATCCCTTTTTGCCTGCCTCCACCGCCAGGCGGATCATGGAATATCCGGCACCCACACACACCTCTTCGCCCCTGAATTCGCAGTGACTCAAGCCCTCAGCCACCTTGAGCACGGCTCCGCGTATCCCTCCGTCCCTCACCAGAAGGTTGGAGCCGCGCCCGATTACACTCCAAGGAATATCATGACGATGGATGATTTTCAAGGCTGTCAACAACGCTGACTTATCCTTGGGCTGGATTAACAAATCAGCAGGACCCCCAATCCGCCAAGTGGTATGATTGGCGAGAGGTTCATCGGTCCACACTTTTCCAATATCCGCCTGCCTCAATTCATCTATGATCTGCTTCATTTGTGAACCTCCTGATACACATGCTAGGTCGGACCTAGGCCTTATCACGTGTTTGCTCCATACTATGCGATCGCCCATATTGGCGTGACAGTCGCCCAAAAAAGACCCTTCTACCTTTTAAGCTCCCCTAGCACCTGATAGATTTTCGTTGCGGCATCAGGCATTCCAAGCTGGCGAGAGCTCTTTTGCATCGCAGCCCACCGCTCCTCGCTTCCCAAAATGGCAGAAAGGGATTCCAACAGCCTCTCTCCGCTAAGCTCGTTTTCCAAAATAACGATGGAAGCTCCTTGCTTCTCCAGTCCGCGCGCATTTTTTTCCTGATGGTTGTTGGTAACGTACGGACTCGGAACCAGTATGGAGGGCACGCCCAACGCTGTCAGCTCAGCCAGGCTTGATGCCCCGGCACGGCCTACCATCAAGTGGGCGGCTGCAAGCAAGTCCGGCATATTGTGGACGAACGGATAGACGGAAAGGTTGCGGGGCTGCTCCCCTTTTTCTTTCAATGCAGCCGAAATGGAATCGTAGTGAACGTCACCTGTCACGTAGACAAAATGGGTGCGGGGAAACTCCTGCATGCGCGGTACAATGGCCAACGTCGCCTCATTGATCGCTCTTGCTCCGCGGCTTCCGCCAAAAATCAGCACCACACGCTTGTCCTCGCCTACACCGAGAAAAGCTCTTCCCGCCCGCGGATCTCCATGCATCACCTCGGTGGCCCGAGGATTGCCGGTCAGCACTGTTTTTCCCGCAGGAAAAAACGAAAGCGACTCCTCAAACGAGACAGCTACGCGATCGACATAACGGGCCAAAAACTTGTTTGTCAAACCCGGTACGACATTTTGTTCATGAATCACCGTAGGAATCCCGAGACGAGCCGCAGCATAGACAACCGGGCCGCACACATACCCGCCCGTGCCGATGACAACATCAGGCCGGAACTCGCGCAGCATCCGTTTGGATAAAGAGACAGCCTGGATGAATTTCCACAGTGTTTTTACGTTATCGAAAGTCAGCTTCCGCTTCAGACCAGCGATCTCGACTGATTGAAACGGAATGTCCGTCCGTGGAACGAGCTGTGCTTCCAAGCCTTTTTTACTGCCTATGTACAAAAAGGCAGCCTGCGGCTGTTGGCGAGAAATTTCTTTCGCCACCGCAAGCGCCGGATAAATATGTCCACCTGTGCCTCCACCCGTGAGGACAACACGCATAGTAATCACCTTCACCCAAGTTTGCCGTTTTCCCCTCTTCATCTGGAAAAACGCGAAATGTTTAGTAATACCCCTACCCCTGTAAGCATCAGCGTCAGCGATGACCCGCCGTAGCTGAGAAAAGGCAAGGTGATTCCGGTAACCGGAAACATGCCGGTAACGACGCCGACGTTGATCACGACCTGAATGGCGATCATGCCGATAATCCCGAGCGCCAGCAGGCTGCCGAACAGATCGGGCGCCGTAATGGCCGTGCGCATGCCTCGCCACAGAAGCAGAAGGAATACGAGCAGCACCAGTGTCCCGCCGATGAAACCAAGCTCCTCGGCGATGACCGAGAAAATAAAGTCATTATAAGGCTCCGGCAGATAGAAATGCTTTTGTCTGCTCTGTCCGAGCCCCAGGCCGAACAAGCCGCCGGGGCCGATCGCATAAAGCGATTGAATGATTTGATAGCCTGTGCCCAGCGGGTCCTGCCAGGGATCGAGGAACGATGTGATCCGTTTGATCCGGTAAGGAGCCGACAGCACGAGCCCGACAAAACCGGCGACACCAATCAAGCCGAGGCCGACAAAATGGCTGATCCTGGCTCCTGCGGCGAAAATCATCATGACCGCCGTCCCCATCAGTACAGTCCCTGTGCCAAGGTCCGGCTGCAGCATGATCAAGCCAAAACAGACAACAGGGATCGCCAGTGCCGGGGCCAAACCTGTCCGAAACAGCACGATCTGTTTTTGATTGTCTGCCAGCCAGCGCGCCAGGAAGGCGACGACACCCAGCTTGGCAAACTCGCCCGGTTGAATCCCGAACGCTCCCAGACCAAGCCAGCTTTTTGAACCATTTACCTCAATCCCGATGATCAGAACGACGATCAAAAGGCCGATGCTGATCATGAAGCCGAGCTTGGCCCACTGCTTCCATACCCAGTAGTCGATATTCATCATCAAATACATCGAGGTGATCCCGAGCAAAGCAAAGATCAACTGACGCTTGGCAAAAAAATACGGATCGTTGAAGGGCGCTCTTGTTGCAACGATGGCACTTGCGCTGTACACCATCACGATGCCAATTCCTAATAAAAAAAGTGTTGCAAAAATAATCATGAAATCGGGGGCAGAGCGTACCTTGCTCATCGTGCAAAGTCATTCCTTTCTCACGCCGTCCCGAGATGATAGTCATTTGGTGAGACAGTGCAGGGACAAGGCGTTATGCTAGGCTTGTTTTAAGTCTATGCACAACGTCCTTAAACATGCTCCCCCTCACCTCAAATGAAGGAAACATATCCCAACTCGCGCATGCCGGACTCAGCAGGACAACGTCACCCGGCACGGCTGCCTCGGAAGCGGCAATAACGGCTTTTTCCACAGTATCGACATGGATCAGCCTGTTGATTCCTGCTTCTTTGGCTCGAGCCAGCAATATCGGTGCCGTCTCGCCGAAGGCAATCACAGCTTTGACATTTTTCTGCATGACCGGAATGAGGTCGTGAAAAGTGACACCTCTGTCCAATCCGCCGCAAATCCAGATCGTCGGTTCAGACAGAGCCTGCAGCGCTCGCGAAGCAGCCTCCGAATTCGTCGCCTTGGAATCATTATAGTACTTGACTCCTGCCACGGTCCCGACAAATTCCATCCGGTGCTCTACTCCGGCAAAGCTAGACAGCACCTTGGCGATTGCTTCGCTGCCCGCGCCTGCCAGCTTGCCGACCAATGCAGCCGCCAGCGCGTTGTCCAAATGAGCCACAGACAATCTGTCCAGCGGCAAAATTTCTTCCCGCTCCCCCGCTGCGTCTACGTAGACGATGACTCCATTGTCTACACAGACGCCACGCGGAACGGGCTGTTGCTTGCTGAAGTAATAAACCGATGCTCGCAAAGCCTCATCCGCAGGCCAAGCATCCGGCTGGTCGTAAGGCAAAATGGCGATGTCGTCAGACGTCTGGTTGGCAAACAGCTTCCATTTGGCTGCCTTGTACTCGTCCATCGTATGATGATAATCGAGATGTGCCGGATAAATGTTCATCAGCACGCCGATTTTCGGTTTGAACGAAAGCGTCCCCATCAGCTGAAAGCTGCTCAACTCGGCGACCAGCCATTGATCCGGACGGGCTTCTTGGGCAAGGCCGCACAAAACGGTTCCGATATTGCCCCCTGTAAGAGCGTCGATCCCCGCTTCCTGCAGAATCAATCCGACCAAAGTGGTTGTCGTGGTCTTCCCGTTGGACCCCGTAATTCCGATAATCGGCGCCTGGGAGACCTGGTAAGCCAGCTCAACCTCCGTCACAACCGGAACGCCCAGCTCGATCGCTTTGGCTACCGGCGCTGCCTCGTACCGAATCCCCGGATTTTTCACCACAAGCGCTACTCCCGGGTGAATCAAATCATCCGGATGGCCGCCGCAGATCACCTCGATGCCGAGCGCTTCCAGCTCGTCCGCGCCCGCCGCTTCCTCGCGCGGCTTTTGGTCATTTACGACAACATGCGCACCAAAGCGGTGCAGCAGTTTGGCCACCGCTACACCGCTCTTTGCCATGCCCAGAACGACGACGTGCTGATTTTGATAGTTGTTCATCGCAGAGTCACCACCTCGAGGTAGACGCCCAATCCAGCGAAGAAAATACCCACCAGCCAGAACGTGACGACCACGCGCCACTCTGACCAGCCCGTCAATTCAAAGTGATGGTGCAGCGGACTCATGCGGAAGATGCGCTTGCCTCTCGTTTTGAAAGAAACAACCTGAAGGATGACAGACAAGGTTTCAACGACGAAGACGCCGCCGATGATCGCCAATAACAGTTCGGTTTTGGTCATGATCGCAATGCCTGCCAGCGCTCCTCCAAGCGCCAGCGAGCCGGTATCGCCCATAAACACGCGGGCGGGATGAGCATTGAATACGAGGAATCCGAGAACCGCGCCGACTACAGAGGCGCTGAAAATGGCTGTATCGTAATTCTGGCTGAACCAGGCAATGATCGCATAAGCTCCAAATGCAATCGCTCCTGTCCCCGCCAAAAGTCCGTCGAGACCGTCTGTAATATTGACGGCATTGGTGGTACCGACCAACAGGAACAAAAGGAACGGAAAGTACAATACTCCCAGCTCAATGTTCCAGGGAGTGCCTGGCAAATGGAGCGAGGTGTCATGACCCATCAGGTGCAAAAGATAATAGGCACCGATAGCTAAAAGGATTTGGCCGGCAAATTTTTGTTTTGCAGTCAGTCCCAGATTGCGCTTTTTGATAATTTTGATGTAGTCATCCAAAAAACCGATCAATCCGTATCCAATCGTGACCAGCATCAAAAAGAGAACTTCGATGGTGGCATTGGCAAATTTAAGCACAGTGAATATGAGTGCCAACAAAATGATGGTCCCCCCCATCGTGGGGGTCCCTGCTTTTTTCTGATGGGATTGTGGTCCTTCCTCCCGGATCGCCTGCCCAAATTTCAAGCGGCGCAGGACGGGGATGAACAAGGGACCGATGAGTACGGCGATGAGAAACGCGGCTACGATCGTGACTAGGAGTACGTTGTCAGCGAACATGCCCGACCCTCCTTTCTCTGATGCTATTCAAGAATATGTGCTTCTATTCGTTCTTCTGCCCTCTGATAGCTTCTTTTGCCACTTCCCGGTCATCGAAAGGCAAAACCTCGCCCTTGATGATCTGGTACGTCTCATGGCCCTTTCCGGCGATCAGGATCACATCGCCATCAACTGCAAGGGATACGGCATGCCCGATCGCTTCCCGTCTGTCCACGATGGAAGTGTAACGGTGTGGAGCGGTTTTCTTCAGACCGGCGAGCATGTCATCGAGAATCGCCTGCGGGTCCTCGGACCTCGGGTTATCTGAAGTTAAGACGGTCAGATCAGCGTATTTCGTTGCAATTTGCGCCATAATCGGGCGCTTTGTCTTATCCCGGTCACCGCCGCAGCCGACGATGCAGAACACTTTTCCTTTGGCAAATTCCTTGATCGTCACAAGCGCGTTTTCCAGACTGTCCGGCGTGTGCGAATAGTCGACGAGCACGGCAAAAGGCTGCCCTGCATCAACGGACTCAAACCGCCCACTCACGCCTTGCACCTGTTCGAGACTGGACTTGATCGCCTCTAGCGAAATTCCTTCGGCCAATCCGACCGCCATTGCCGCCAGCGCATTGTAGACGTTGAACTTGCCCATCAGCTTCAAAGACAGTTTGACAGAGCCTTGAAACGTATGGGCGACAAATGTCGTCCCTTTTGTGCTGATCTCAATGTCCGCCGCTCTGATGTCAGCAGGGTTGTCAATACCGTACGTGATGACCCTGGCCGGTGTGACGGTGGCAAAAAAGCCGGACGCCTCGTCATCCGCATTCAGCACGGCTGTTTTCATCCGCTGCGGATCGTATTCATTGCCCAGTTGGGCGAACAAAAGCGACTTGGCGTGGCGGTAATTCTCCATGGTCTTGTGGTAATCGAGATGATCCTGCGTCAAGTTGGTAAAGACGGCTGTATGTACATTGCAACCGCGGACGCGGCCCAGCTCCAGCGCATGGGAAGACGCTTCGATAATGGCGTACTCCGTATCGATATCGCGCATGCGGCGAAAGCTTTCCTGCAGCTCCAGCGCATCCGGCGTCGTGTTTTTTACTTCCTCGGTGACATTGCCGATTCTCATGTGAATGGTGCCGATCAAACCGGTACGCTTCTGCTGATCAGATAAAATCTTGTCGATCAGATGGGTCGTGGTCGTTTTTCCATTGGTACCCGTAACCGCGATCACCTTCAATTCACGCGTCGGGGACCCGTAAAAGCGGTCAGCCAGCATCGCCATTGCCCGACGGGTATCAGGAACCCGAACAATGGTTGCTGGCACGTCCACATCCTTTTGAGCCAACACAGCCACGGCTCCCTTTTCCACCGCCTGCGCTGCAAACGTATGTCCATCCACGGTAAAGCCAGTCAAACAGACAAATAAAAAGCCGGGCTTTACTTTGCGTGAATCTGCTGTTATTCCTGTAATTTCGATGCTGTCATCCCCAGTAGCATGCACTGGCAACAAGGGAGCAAGCAGATCCCGAAGCAACATAAAACTGGCACCCCATTCTTTCCCTATTATAGACAAAAGCCAAGCAAATTCTACAAAAGCGGAGGGTGAGCACCTGTGTACAAGCCTCTTCCGCTCCGCTCCGAATACTCATTTTATAGCTAATCGCTTGATTTGTCACCAAGGTAGATACGAATTTTTGAGCCTTCCTCGATTTTGACTCCGGCCGCAGGCGATTGCTGGATGACATGTGACCCCTTGCCTTCGACAACGAGCGGCAGCTGATCATAGGTCGTTGCCACCTCGCGCAGGGAGAGCCCCACCATCTGCGGCACCTCCAGGTAGCTCTTGTCGCCAAGCGCCCTGTTTACTTCCCTTTCGATCCCGTCCTTGCGTTTGGGTACGCCCAAGTGCTGCAGGGACGACTCCAAAATGTTCTTCACGCTGGGCGCGGCAATCAGTCCGCCGAATGCGAGCGCCTTCGGGTTGTCGACTGCGAAATAGACGAGTATCTGGGGATCGTCTGCAGGGGCGAAGCCGATAAAAGACACGATGTACTCGCCGTTTACATACCTGCCGTCCCTCACCTTTTGCGCCGTACCGGTTTTTCCGCCGACGCGGTAGCCTTCGATGTACGCGTTCTTTCCGGTTCCTCTGGCCACGACACTTTCCAGGGCGTAGCGGACTTTTTCAGAAGTCTCGGGAGTGATCACCTGACGAACCTCCGTTGGCAGCGTCCGGCCGACGATGTCATGCGTAACACTGTCCCGCCACTCCTTGGCGACGAACGGTTTCATCAGCTTCCCGCCATTTATCGCCGCCGAAACAGCAGCCATCTGTTGGATCGGGGTCACCGAGACCCCCTGCCCGAATGAGGTCGTACCCAGTTCAACAGGTCCTACCCGATTCAGATTAAACAAAAGACCGTTCTCTTCTCCAATCAGGTCAATGCCCGTCTTTTGGCCAAATCCAAATTTTTTGATGTACTCAAACAGCCTTTCCTTTTGCAGGCGTTGCCCCATGGTGACAAAGCCGGGGTTGCAGGAATTTTCCACGACTTCGAGCATCGTTTCCTGCCCGTGCCCCTGCCGCTTCCAGCAGCGCAGACGCTTGCCCGCGACCATGATGTAGCCGGGGTCAAAGAAGCTTTCGTCCAGCTTGACCTCACCTTCGTTGAGAGCTGCGGCCAGTGTTACGATCTTAAAGGTGGAACCGGGCTCGTACGTTTTCCAGATCGGCAGGTTCCGGTTGTAGATTTCGCTTGGATAATCCCTGTACTTTTCGGGATGGTAGGTTGGGCGGCTGCCCATGCCGAGAATCTCGCCTGTCTTCGGGTTCATTGCGATCGCAAGTACATCGTCCGGCTGATATGCAACCATCGCTTCATCCAGCTCCCGCTCGATAAACGACTGAATTTGACTGTCGATGGTCAGGTACATATCCATCCCGTCGACCGGCGCTACGTATTCTTCTGACCCGCCCGGCATCGTTTGTCCTGTCGCATCGGCAAGATAGGATACATATCCCTCTTTGCCTTGCAGGAACTGGTCGTATATCCGCTCAAGTCCGGTCAAGCCCTGGTTGTCGATGCCCGTAAAACCAAACAGATGGGCTGCCATCGTCCCGTTTGGGTAGAAGCGTTTGGAATCTTCTACGACGACAATGCCCGGAAGGTTCAACTCCTGGATTTGCCGCGCTTTTTCTTCAGAAATTTTCCTGCCGCCTGGAACGCGATTGATCCTCTCTTTCTTCATAATCCCCTTGTAAACGACGTCTTCCGGCTGGCCCAACAATACTGCCAGCTGCTTCGCCGTCCCATGCGGGTCTTTGATCTGAACCGGAATCGCAACCACGGAAGGAACGCTGATGTTTGTCACCAGCTCCTTGCCATTGCGGTCAAGAATGCGCCCTCGCTTCGGCTCGTATTTGATGTCGCGGTTCCACAGCTTCAACGCCTTTTCCTGGAGCTCCGGCCCCTTGACCAGTTGTACGTAGCCTAGCCTCGTAATCAGAGCCGTATACAACACGATTCCGATAACCAATGCGACAAAAATGCGGCGTCTCACGGTTACATTGGATACCCGCACAGCGAGTCCCCCCTTATGACACAGGTTGTCTCATTCCTACCCTATTCGGAGGGGGGACAGGTTAGAACCTATGGCTGTGCGGTTGTCGATCCGGCCGGAGCAGCAGGCGGCCCTGCGGGAATCTGCTGTGTGCCCGGCACAGTATTGTTTGGGTAGGGATACTGCCAGGTTGCTTGTCCCTGCGGCAAGCTTTGGCCTGTTCCGACCGGCATTTGTCCCGCACCGGCAGGTTGCCCCGGATAGCCTTGATAGCCCTGATAGCCGGAATAGCCTCCAGTCGGAACAGCTTGTGTTCCCGGGGCGATACCTGTGCCCGATTGCACGGCACCTGGCGGATAAACCGGTGGATACGTTCCCGGTGTCCCAGATGTCCCTGTCGTCGAAGCGGGATTGCCACTCCCTGTCGTACCTGTCTGGGGAACTCCAGGTACGGTCGTATTCCCGCTATCGCCTTGAGGTGTACCGTTACCAGGCACTGTTGTTTGCGAAGAGCCTGGTGGAGGCTGCCCTCCAGCAGCGTTCGCTGCACCGGACTGGCCATCAGGCGAATTTGCGTCCGGTTGGGCTCCGCCCGGATCTGTTGCCGTTCCTGGCACCACGCCTTGACCAGGCTGCAGTGCCGGAGAAAGCGGACCGGATGACGGCTGGAGAGTAATCTGAAGCTGCTCTCCTCCTTTTAACGCTGTACCTGGCGGAATATTTTGCTGCGTGACGAAGCCGGCGCCGTACGAGGTGATCTTGAGCTGCATCAGCGATGCGAACTCCATGACTTCGCGCAGCGATTTCCCTTTGAAATCAGGCATTTTTGAACCTTCGATTCGGTCTGTTACAAGCGTGACCGTCGATCCGGGCACCACTTTTTCATAAGGAGCCGGGTATTGATTGACAATCTTCGTCCCGGTTCCCATGATGTTGACCGTGATGTTGTCCTGCTCTGCCCTGAGCTTGGCGGCTGTTGTAGACATCCCGACCAGCTTGGGCATGCTGACCTCGCGAACTTGCTCTGCCTTTGCAATGGCCTGCTCCGTCACCGTTTGGGCATTTTTCTCGGCTCCTACCGCATCCGGCTTTTGCTGCAGGTACTGGAGGCTGCGCTCCATGACGGATTTGAAGATCGGCGCTACAAATTTTGTCCCCCATGTACGATAATCTTCGTTCGTTGTTGGATCATCTACGACAACGTAGACGAGCAAACGAGGGTTGTCTTTTGGAGCAAATCCGATAAAGGAGACGATATAGTGCTGTCCCTCCATGATTCTTCCATGGTCATCGTATTTTTGCGCTGTCCCTGTTTTACCAGCGACTTGGTAGCCGTCGATCTTGTACGATTTCCCTGTACCATGCTCTCCGGTAATGACCGTTTCCAAAACATCACGAGTCTTTTGGGCGGTTGCCTCGCTTACGACACGGTGGACCACTTCCCGCTGGCTGCGTTTGACGACTGCTCCCGTCACCGGATCGCGCATTTCTTTTACGATGTGCGGCTTGAGCAGCTCGCCGCCGTTGGCGATGGCTCCTACCGCTGCCACCTGCTGGATCGCGGTGACGGCCACCCCTTGCCCAAAAGTGGTAACGGCAATGTCGCGCTGGGAAGCCGGTTTCAGCAGGTTGTTCAAAATCCCTTTCTTCTCGTACGGCAGCTCGATGCCTGTCGGCTTGCCGATCCCGAAATTCTCAAAGTACTTTTTCAAAAGCTCAGGTCCAAGGTAGTCGTATCCCATGATGACAAACACGACGTTACTCGATCTTTGCACCCCTTCAAGGAAGGAGATGGTGCCCCAGCCCGCCCCCTGGTTGTGGTCGCGGATGGGCGGCTTGAATTTCTTGTACGTCCCGGATTGATAGTATGCGTTCGGATCGAATTTGCCTTCTTCGATCGCTGCCGCCAGTGTAATAATCTTGAATGTAGAGCCCGGCTCAAACATGGTGGTTACGGCGTGATTCGTAAAGTTGGTAATCCCGGTAAAGTACGTATTCGGATTGAACTGCGGCCGGTTGCCCATCGCCAAAATCTCGCCGGTCTGCGGGTCCGCCACCACGACAGTCGCCCCTTTTGGCTTGTACTCCTGCTCGGCCTTGTCGAGCGCTTGCTCCACGTAATCCTGGATCGTCTTATCGATCGTCAGGTAGATGTTCATGCCGTCCTTGGCCGGCTTGTACTCCCGTTCGCCATCCGGCAATTGGTAGCCTACCTTGTCCGTGACTACATGCATCTCTCCCTTTTCGCCCCGGAGCTCTTTGTCGAACTGGAGCTCGATCCCCATTTTGGCCTCCTCTTCAAAGAAGTCCAAATAGCCGAGGACATGCGCTGCAAAGCTATTGTTCGGGTAGTACCTACGTGTCGTTTCGGTAATAATAATCCCCGGGAGTTGGTTGGTCTTCACTTTTTCTCCGCTTGGGAGCTGGGGGTACTGCAGGTTTTCAATGCCGACTTTTTGATTTTCGCTGATCTTTTTTCCGTATCTTCCCAGCTCAACAACTTGATTTGGCTTGGTCAGGATTCGCAACAGCTCATTTACAGGGGCATTCAGGATGGGCGCAAGCGCCTGTGCAGTATAATAAGGATCTTTCACGACATCCTGATCCCTGTCATCGCGAGGCTTGAGCCTTGCGCTCACATCATACGCCTTTCCCTCATAGGCCAAAATTTCCCCATTCCTGTCCAAAATGGCTCCACGCTTTGGCTTCAGCGTTTTCTCCAGATCCCACTGCTTTTGCGCGATTTCCATAATGCCTGTCGCTTCCACCGTCTGAATCCACCAAAGACGTACCGTGAGCGAGGAAAACAGTACGATTACACACAGGGCCAGGAGGATAATGCGCAAATTCACACGCCGTTTCAGTTCCATTTTGTTTCACTCCAAACCAAGGATATTCCATTGCATATCAAAAAACCGACTGTCAAAAGAAAAGCTTCCGTCGAATCATGTTCGACGAAGCCGGCGGATCTGCATTCGAACAGTCTTTTTATTCAGAAGACATTATGAAAAAATGTTACTCACTTGCGCAAGTAACATTTTCTACAGAGCTCATTGCTGTCCCGTGCTTGGGTTATGGCTGTTTCTTTTGACTCGCAGCTTTGCTTCCTTTCCCGTCCTTTTTTGCAGCTTCTTTGGATTGACCTACCAGATGAGCCGCTTCCGGATTGTACACCATTCCCATTCTCTCCGCTTCCATGATGATCCGATCGCGGTTGCTGAGCTGCTCGATCTGCAGCTGAAGACTGGTGTTCTTTTCCTTATTTATTCTGATCTCTTTCTTCAGGCGCTGTATTTCATAGTTGTACTGCGAGATTTGCGAATAACGAACACCAACCATCCCCACACCTATGACAACCAGGGTGATAAAAAACAGATACATCAGCTTCTCCTTGGTTGGTATAGACGGTTTGATGCGTACAGTCCGCTTCGTTTTCTTCTTGGTGACGGAACCTGGCGAATCCTCCAGTTCTACCGCGAGATTACTCCGGTAGTAGTAGCTCATCTCGGTCTCACTCCTTTTGCTCTGGCTGCGAGCGTCTCAAATTTTTTGCCGCATTCTTTTTCTATAACCTTTCAGCGACCCTCAGCTTGGCTGAACGCGCCCGAGGATTAGCCTCCAGCTCTTCTTCTGACGGCAGGATCGGCTTTCTGGTCACGATCTTGACCGTGGCCTTGTTTCCGCAGGCACATACAGGAAAGGAAGGGGGACAAATGCACCCTTTGGAAAAATCCTGATAAACCTGCTTGCAGATCCGGTCTTCGAGGGAATGGAACGTAATCACACTCACTCTACCTTCGGGACGCAGAATGCCGATCGCATCCACGATCGCATCCCGGAAGGCATCCAGCTCGTCATTGACAGCGATCCGGATCGCCTGGAACGTCCGCTTGGCCGGATGGGGACCAGTACGGCGCGCTGCGGCCGGGATGGCTTCTTTAATAATTTCCACCAGCTCCCCCGTCGTCTCTACAGGGGCCTGCTGCCGCCTTTGAACGATTTGCCGGGCAATTCGCCGGGAAAATTTTTCTTCGCCGTATTCCCAAATAATTCGGGCCAGCTCCTGCTCGTCCCACTCGTTGACGATGTCGTAGGCGGTAAGCTCTCCCTGCTGGTCCATCCGCATGTCAAGCGGTGCGTCGGCATTGTAGCTGAATCCGCGCTCTCCTTCATCCAGTTGCGGAGAGGACACGCCCAGATCAAACAGAACGCCGTCTACACCATCGAGGCCCAGCTCAGCCACAATTTCTTTCAGATGGCGGAAGTTGCTTTTTACCAGCGTTACCCGATCTATGTAGGGTGCAAGACGTTCCTTCGCGTTATCCAGCGCCCAGTCATCCTGGTCAACCGCAATCAATCGTCCGCCTGGCGCAAGCCGCGAAGCGATCAGACTGCTGTGCCCGGCGCCCCCGAGCGTACAATCCACATAAATGCCATCCGGCCGGATGTTCAGTCCGTCAACGGCTTCTTCTCGCAATACAGTTACATGATGAAAGGACAAAGCCGTCACTCCTAATTCAACGGGTGCACCTGAATGGTTCCGACGCACCGCATTTTCTCCGATTCCTATAAATCAAAATCCACCAGCTTCTCCGCAATCTCGGCGAAAGATCCTTCCGACTCCGCAAAGTAATTTTCCCAACGATCCTTGCTCCAGATCTCTACCCGATTGGATACACCGATGACGACGCACTCTTTTTGAAGCGCCGCGTAGTCGCGCAAAGTAGGTGGTATATTTACCCTTCCCTGCTTGTCCCACTCGCATTCCGCCGCTCCGGAAAAGAAGAACCGCGTAAAGGCGCGAGCATCCGCTTTGGTGAACGGCAGCGTCTTCAGCCGCTCCTCCAATGCTTTCCACTCTTCTGGCGGATAGACAAACAGACATTGGTCGAGCCCGCGGGTAATGACGAAGGAAGCCCCGAGGCCTTCACGGAATTTGGCAGGGATCGTCAACCGGCCTTTTTCATCGATGCTATGTTGGTATTCACCCATGAACACGGCCTGTCCCCCACTTTCCTTCCGCTGACCTCCACTTTCCCCCACTTTTCCCCACTCGGTCACCTACTTGCTATTATAAATAAAAAATCCTGCTTTTGTAAGCAGGATTTTTCGTTGATTTTTTTACCGGGAAAAGACGCGTTTCGCGAAATTATTCGACCCAGCTGTCCAAGTATGCTTTTTGCTCGTCTGTCAGCTTGTCGATTGTGATGCCGAGTGCCTCCAGCTTGTAGCGGGCAACCATTTCGTCCAGCTCGTAAGGCACGTTCAGCACGTGTTTGCCGATAGACTCGTAGTTTTTGTTTACGTATTCGAGAGAGACGGCTTGCAGGGCAAAGGTCATATCCATGATTTCCGCCGGATGGCCGTCACCGGCAGCCAGGTTGACCAGACGTCCTTCGGCCAGGAGATACACTTTTCGACCATCTGCCAAGACAAATTCCTCAATGTCTTTGCGAACGGTGCGCTTGGATTTCGACATCGCTTCCAACTCAACCTTGTTCACTTCGACATCGAAGTGGCCGGCGTTGGAGAGAATCGCGCCATCTTTCATGACTTCAAAATGTTCTTTGCGGATGACATCGCGGTTTCCGGTCACTGTGACGAAATAATCGCCGTGCTTGGCCGCTTCGCTCATCGGCATGACTTCGAATCCGTCCATGTACGCCTCTACCGCTTTGATAGAGTCGATCTCGGTGACGATCACTTTCGCTCCAAGACCTTTCGCACGCATCGCAACGCCTTTGCCGCACCAGCCGTAGCCGACGACAACTACCGTTTTTCCAGCGACGACCAGGTTGGTGGTCCGGTTAATGCCATCCCATACGGATTGGCCTGTACCGTAGCGGTTGTCAAACAAGTATTTGCAGAATGCGTCGTTTACCGCAACCATCGGGAATTCCAGCTTGCCTTCCTTGTCGAGCGCTTTCAAGCGAAGGATTCCTGTCGTGGTTTCCTCGGCACCGCCGCGCACTTGGGAAAGAAGATCGCGACGCTCGCTGTGCAGGATCGTCACCAGATCGCCACCGTCGTCAATGATCAGGTCCGGACGCGTTTCCAGCGTTTTGATCAGATGGCTTTTGTACTCTTCCGGGGAAGGATTGTATTTCGCAAAGACGCGAATGCCGTCTTCCACAAGCGCTGCGCAAACATCATCCTGTGTAGAAAGCGGATTGGAACCGGTGATGGTTACCTCGGCACCGCCGGCTTGCACCACTTTCGCCAGGTAGGCGGTTTTTGCTTCCAGGTGCAACGAAATCGCTACTTTCAGGCCTGCAAACGGCTTTTCCTTTTCAAAGCGCTCGCGGATCCGGTTGAGGACGGGCATATGTTCTTTTACCCAGTCGATTTTCAGGTGGCCATTCGGCGCAAGCGCCATATCTTTTACGATGCTTTCAGAAACCATGTTCATGAGCGGATTGAACCTCCTTCTTCTACAAACAAACTATGATTTATCTTACCACATGATTTTTGTTTTTCCTATCCGTTCCATAACCCTATAACCAAAAAAGCAACTATTCCGCTTTGTTTTTGCCATTTAGATCTCACGGGCAGGCATCCCTTCGGTCAACAGATTGAAAAAGTGGCGCATCGCTCGCGGCATCCACTTCTTTTTATGGTATACGAGCTGGCGGTAAACGCGAATGTCTGGATGCGTAAAGGGCAAGACCGAGATCGTCCCCTTTTTCACCTCTTCGGCCACAGCGATCATCGGGACAAGTGCGATTCCCAGCCCGTATGCCACACATTGCTTGATCGCTTCCAGACTGCCAAACTCGAGCGAGGGTTCCAAGCTCGCTCCACTGTCGCGCAGGACTGACTCGATCATCGACCGATAGCTGCAGCCCGCCTCGGGAAAAATCCACTGTTCGCCATTGAAGTCACTCGCTTCAACCCGTTTTCGCGAAGTCAGCGGATGTTCGGGAGATGCAATGACGACCAGTTCTTCTTCTCCGAGATTTACGCTTTCCAAGTCGGGGTGGGATTGCAGCCAATCGAGTACAACCGCAAAGTCGTAAGTGCCCTCCTTGACACCCTGACGGAGCTCGTAGCAGATCCCCGGATTGAGCAGCACCCGAATCTGCGGCTGCTCGCGGCGAAACTGCTGCAAATAGGGGGGCAAGTAAAAAGCGGCGAGAGATTCCACTGTCCCGATGGTCAACGTGCCGGCTAGCTGAGCCTCTTCACTCAGTTGGGCCTTCGCCTCATCAAGCAGTCCGAGCAGCTGCCCGCTGTATTCCAGCAGCACTTCTCCGGCATGTGTCAGCCTGATTTTTCGTCCCCACCGCTCGAACAGGGTGACGCCAAACTCCTGTTCCAGATTCTGTATCTGAGTCGTAACACTGGATTGGGCATAACCAAGCACTTCAGCCGCTCGGGTAAAGCTGTGCCATTTCGCCACTTCGCGAAAGGTCTGCAAATAACGGGTATCCATCGGGCTCTCCCCTTTATTATTAAATCGTTTTTTTCGATTCTCATCATCGAATATTATAGATAACTCCGATGATAACGTCTATGCTACACTTCAAATACCAGCAAATAAATAGCTTTCGGGAGAGGAATTTACATGAAAAACTCGACTTCTCACACGTCAGGACTGGCGAAAACGCTGTCGCTTCCCCATATCGTCGCCCTGTATATCGGTGCCGTGATCGGTTCGGGAGTGCTGCTCATCCCCGGGATGGCGGCAGAAATGGCCGGCCCCGCCTCTGTCCTCGCCTGGCTGTTCATGGCCATCCTCGTACTGCCGATGGCCATCACCATGGGGCTGTTGTCCGCCCGACACCCTAGCTCAGGTGGCGTCTCCACTTACGTCAGGATGGCTTTCGGAGACCGCTATGGAAACATGGTCGGCTGGTTTTTTCTGTTGTCGGTTCCGATTGGCGCCCCGATCGTCGCTGTCACAGCGTCCCACTATGTCGCTGTCCTTTTGCAGTGGAGCCAGCTTCAAGTGTATCTCGCTGCAGGACTGATTCTTGGTTCTGTCGTCCTCATGAACGTATTTGGCCTGAAAGTCGCAAGCCGCGTCCAGACGGTTGTCGTTTCATTGATCGTGGCTATTTTGGTGATCGCGGTATTGGCCGCGCTGCCCCATGCTTCTGCCAGTCACTTTACTCCATTTGCCCCGAATGGCTGGCTGAGTGTCGTGCAAGTGGCTGGCCTGTTGTTCTGGTGCTTTATCGGTTGGGAAGCGGTGACACACCTCTCCGAGGAGTTTGTCGATCCGGAGAAAAACGCGGTCCGCGGCGTCCTGTGGAGTGCATGCATCGTCGCTTTGCTTTACTTCGCCGTTGCCCTTATGACCGTTGCTACCCACAGCTATGGCGAAGGCCGGTCGGAAGCATCTCTGAGCGTGATGGTTCAGCTTTCGTTTGGCCCGATCGGAGGGTGGATTGTCAGTGTGACGGCCCTGTTTATCTGCGTCGCTGCGGCCAATGCGTATATCAGCGCCGCTTCCCGAATTGCCTATGCTTTGGCTCAGGAAGGCACGGCCCCGCGCTGGTTTGGCCGTCTCCATTCCAAATACGGGACGCCGGTCGGCGGACTGCTCTTTTTATCGATTTGTTTTTTCATGGTTCTATTCGTTCTTGCCATGGGCTGGATTGATCTCGCTCGTCTCATCCAGTTTCCCAACGCGACTTTTTTTGCCACCTATATCGGGGGCTGTCTTGCCGGTGTCCGACTCTTGAAGAACAGCCGGTATGGACGTATCGCTGCCTGGACATCGCTGATCGTTACCGGTGGGCTTTATCCTTTTCTCGGATGGTCGGCGCTTTATCCGCTGGTGATTGCCGGCGTTCTCCTGATATGGGAAAACTGGCAGCGAAAAGCTTCATAACCTGATGGCAAAGGAGCGGGCTTCGACATAAACAATGGGCATGTGAATAGGTATCAGTCCAAAAGATGATAGTAAAAACGATTCATTTCCCAAACAAAAAAACAGCCGTTTCCGAAACAAAAAACAGCCGTTCCCTGCTTGTCAAACTTGAGCAGGAATGGCTGTTTTTCTTGTTCTCCGGCTTTACTCCGTCCCAGTTTGCAGGACAGTCTGGCAACCGTCAAACGAGCACGTGTAATCAATCTTTGTTTTTGCTGCCACCGTATCATCATCGTTTCGCTCGTCCCGTTCTATTGAAACGGGCAGCAAATTTTCCGCCTTTCCGGCAGTCCCTGCTACTCGTCTTTTCCGATCAACCGGAAGTCCTTTCCGTCCGTGGACGCGAGATAGAACGTCCTGTCTACACTGCCGCCCAGCTCTCCGGAATAGTATTGGACGGTCATCCGGTACTTGCCCTCGCTGATTTTCGCGTAGTAAATCAGTTCGTCAAAACGCGGAAAGCGAATGAAATCATAGACGTCGTATTTCATAAACGAGAAGTGCTCTTGCAGGAACTTTTCACTGACGGGCAGCTTGTTTTTTTGTACGTAGCTGACCAGATCGTCGTATCGCCGGATTTTTTCCTTGTCCATAACGGTTGTGACAAAGCTGTCTACCGCTTTTGTCATCGCCTGGCGCTCCGCCTCGGTTACCTTCCCCGGGTACAGCTCCTCCTGCGCTTCCCTGATCCTGTTCAGGAGGACCACCGCCTGCGCCCTGCTGACTTTGTCATTCGGGCGGAACGTCCCGTCCGGGTAACCAGCCATAACGCCTAGTTTATAGATCGGATACACCATCACTACCTGATGCTCATTGTCCACTGATACATCACTAAAAAAGCGGGACGTCGTACCCCGGTATTTTTCTCCCTCTGACTGTTTACCCAGCGCAGCCAAGGTCAATCTTGCCGCCTCAACGCGCGTCAGCGGCTCCTCAGGCTTTCCGCTCGGCAGTATGCCAGCTGGCAGCAAATGCTTATACGTTTTTTCCGACCAGCGGCCCTTCACGGGTTTCAGGTAAAGGTCCTGCGCGAAATCATCCGCTTCGTGTCCGTTAAATGGCGGCAGCATGCGCTCAACCAGCGCCATGAACTGCTCCTGGGAAACAGGTGTCTCCGGCCGAAACGTTCCATCCGGAAATCCTTGAACCCATCGTGCGCTTACCGCTTCTGCTATCTCTTTTTTGGCCCAATGCCGCTCGGTATCCACGAAGGTACCGCTGCTGGCTGCCAGATCGCTAATGCGGGCCTCGGCCGTCTGTCCCCCTGCTCCCAAACCGGATAGCAGCCAGGTAACAGAAAGAGCAACGGTCAACACCCATCTGCCTGTCGTCATTTTCTTGCCTCGCATGAAAAGTTTGACCACCTTTCGGAGAAAATCTCCTGTTCAAAAGGTATGACGTTTATATGCATGAAATGTTTCGACAAATCCCAACAAAACGGCAAGAAAGTTTTTCCATGGTGCATGGTCAGACCCTTCATTTCCGGGAGCACAAAAAAAGAAGCCGCAACCCGATCACAAACGGTGCGGCTTCACTCATGTTATCCGGTTTTACAGATAGACAACCTGGTGGCTGCCATCGTGGACGAGGGGCGCTTCCACGAGCCGGTCGACAAGCGACAGACCGTATTTGTTTACGAACGGGATAATCGACAGCTTCCTCTCCTGCAATCCTCCTGCAGGATTCAGCGCCGCTTCCAGCCTCCACAGACGCCGCTTCCCGATATCTTCCCGCTGCTCCAGCGCCAGAACTAGCCGCCGCTCCAAAAAGTCTACCTGTTCCAATAGACGAGCCGCATTTTTCTCCGCCAACTGCTCCATTCCCGGCTCCAGGAGTGCAACCTCGCTGACGAGCGGCTGATACAGCTCCTGCATGGCTTCCCGGACATGCTGAAAGCGGTCCGTCAAGGGATGGGCTCCCCTGCTCGCTTCCCATTCCTCCTTCCACGCGGCAAACGAAGCCAGCGCCTTGTCGATGGGCAGGTCGAAATCTTTCAGCAAGCGGGCAATCGCCCCTTCAACCAGGGTGACGGAGACCCGCGGGAGCACGATCGGCAGCTGCTTGCCAAAAGCGGCAAACACCTCCTTGAAATACGCCCAGTAAGCAATCTCCCCCGCGCCAGCCACAAAAGCCAAGGTCGGGAAGAGATGCTCCTGCATCAGCGAGCGGGTGACTACATTGGAGCTGAATCGACAGGGATCTGTCTCGGCCAGCTCAATCATCTCCTCGCGGGTATACGTTCCCCGGCGGGTGACGAAGCGATCTCCGTGGCGAAGCAGCTGCAAACGATCCTTTCCTTCATACAGGAAGAGATTCGCCTCCTGTCCCCCCACCTCCAGCTGAAGCGGGTAGCCTGCACTCTCCAAACGGCCAGCCGCGTCGGCTACAAGCGCGCTGAGCTCCTCATTTCGCTGCAAAACTTGCGTAAAAACCGGCTTTTCCAGCTCTCTGACAAAAGGGAGAGAAGATTCGACCAGAATCAGGCCGTGCTTGCCAAACAAACTGGCCATCAGGCGGGCAAACCAATCGACGACGGTTTTTGACGATGCAGCAGCCTCTTCCACCCACCTGCGGATCGCCGCTGTCTCCTCCGTCTCTGTCAAATTGGCGAACAGCTTCTCCATGAATGCCTCGTACTCCGCACGTCCCAGCGGCACACTGCTGGCCGAAGGGCGTCCCGTACGCGGAAGGGAGATTTTCTCCTTATGCAGCTTTGTCTCTTGATCGGTGAGCCAGAATGTGTGGTCAATCTCATCGATGTCGTGATCCTCGCCGGCAATCCAGAACACAGGAACGACTTCTGCATTCAACTGTGCCGAAAGCTGCCTTGCAGCCTGAATCAGATGGACAGCCTTGTAAATCGTGTACAGCGGGCCAGTAAGGACACCAGCCTGCTGGCCGCCGATCACAACCATAGTACCCTGCTTTCGCAGCTTTTCGATCCCTTCCATCGCTCGCTGATGATTGCCGATCGCTTGATTGTAGGCAAGCAGCCCATCAGCTAGTTTGTCTCTGTGGGGAATCTCATTGTTCTGAAGCCACTCGAGCCGTTTCCGGTACGACTCCATCTGGTACGGGGGGTAGGTAAAAAAACGCAGCGCGTCGGCGTTTCCCAGCTGGTAATCATGAGCCAGCCGGTTGGCCAACGGCAGCGATACGCATTCAACATTCATAGAAGCTCACCTTTCTTACTCCATGTCACTGCAAATTATACCATGCCCCCCTCCCCCAAAAAAACAAGACAACCCGCCGTAATGGGTTGTCAAAGTGTAATTGCCATTGTATGCAATTAAAATTGCGGCGGAGTGACGGACCAGATCAGAACCGCTTCTTCCTCGCCCGTATTTTCGACACTGTGTGATTTGGTGCTGTCGAAAGTGATGCTGTCGCCGGCCTCCAGTACGTGCTCTTCATCGTTGAATCGCACGGTAACCGTTCCCTTCGTGACGACAAAGCACTCTTCTCCTTCGCCTTGCACGAATTTGTCCACTACCATTTCGCCTTTTTGCAGCTTTACTTCCAACATACCCAGTTTTGAGCTTCCCCCCGCAGACAATAACGCGTACGTCCCTGTTGACTCGGGAAAAACCATCTGTCTGCGCTTCGGCTTTCGCGTAACGTGGACCTGCTTCTGGTCGATGTCCTCGAAGAAATGGATGATCGAAGCCTCCAGAGCCTTCGTGATTTTCCACAGGGAATCAAGAGAAGGCTGAGAAATGCCGCGTTCGACCTGGCTGAGCAAGCCCTTGCTCAGTCCTGTTTTGTTCGCCATAATCTCCAGGGTAAAGCCACGCTCTTTCCGAATCATTCGAATCTTATGCCCAATCGATTCGATGGGAAGCCTCATAAATCCTACCTTCTTTCTTTATTGGTATATGTATCGGTGCCGCGAGTGTTTATACGTCGCCCATCGTCTTAAAGATCCCGGTTGTATACAGCACTACGTAGACCAGTCCAAACAGGAGGAAAGACAGTCTCCAAACCGAGAAGCTCGCCTTCAACAGCGACAGCTTACCTTTCAGCCTGATTTGAACCCAGCCGATGAGTCCAATGGCCGCGAGAAAAAATCCGGTAATCCACCACCACGCAGACAGCGCTTCCGGCCAAATTACGCTATACGCGACGACAACGGCACGAATGAGCAAAAAATTCGTGATATTTACAGCCCAGCGTCCGGCCAAACGCCGGTCCTTTTTCCACAGATACACCAAAAAGTACGCCAGTGGGAATCCAAGAAAAGGAAACGCGGTCAACGTCGCCCAAAAATAGGTCCACGTCGTTGAAAAAAACGACCAAAGCTTACCCAAAAAGGTCAATGGCGGCCTCTCCCTTCCCCTTCACCATGTCTGTCTTCAGAAGCACGGCGCGCAGCAATGTCTCATGCATCGGGACGGGTATTCCGGTTTCCCTCCCCTTTTGAACGAGATAACCGTTGATAGCGTTTACTTCCGTGTGATTCCGCCGCCGGATGTCTTGCAACATTGAGGAAATGTTACGGGAAGTATTTCGGCAAATTTTTACAACTTCCTGCCAATCTCGCTCTTCAATTTTTTCACCGCAGCGCTCCGCTACGGCCGCGGCTTCCCAAAACAGTTCTTTCATGAATGTCACGGTGTGCGGGGATTCAAGCAGCATGCCGTTTGGCATCTCGAACAGAGCTGTCAACGGGTTGATCAAGGCATTTGCCAGCAGCTTTCTCCAGGCGAATGGTTTTATCGTATCCTCATAAACGGCCTGAAAACCACAGCGGTTGGCAAGCTCTACGAACGCGTTGCAGATCGGATCGCGCTCATCCTGTTCCGTCCAAGGACCTATGCGCAAAAGTCCCGTTCCGGTATGCTCGACCTCTACAGGGGACAGCCGGCGCGCTCCTTCCGTATTGCTTGCAAAAAAACACTGACGGCTTTCAAGCACCTGTGTCAATTTCTCATAATGTCCCATGCCGTTCTGGAGGGCCAATACCCGCGATGCAGCAGAAAGGTGGCGAAGATCAGGCAGGATCGCATCAAGATCCGACTGTTTGACCGCCAGCAGGTAAAGGTCTCCTTGCGGCAAACCGTCTTCCATCGGGTTGCTTCGGATTGAAGCCTTCTGCATCGTTCCGTCGAGCTGGCGAAGGGTTACTCCTGCTTGCGTCAAGAGCTGCGCCTGCTCGCGGGTGCGGGTGACGAGTGTGACTGACTGCCCGCTCAGCAGCAACCTGGACGCATATAAAAGCCCTACAGAACCGCCGCCTATGACAACCAAATGGAGTGGTATCGACTGAAGCTGCATTTGTTCACCTACATTAATCAATACTTATTTCAAGAATACCAAAGTTGCTGGCAATGATCAATTATTCCTACGTAAAAAGATCGAAATTGTCAAAAAAATATTCACCTGCCGAAATAAAAAAGGCCATCCCTCTTGGGACGACCAGCGGGCGAAATGGTCACACCGGATAAACGGGGTGCTTTCGCTCTGAAAAAATCTGCTTCTTGTTCGCATAAACGTCAAATCTTGCAATCAGCTCCCGCCTCAGCTCTTCGGGAGGAATGATCGCGTCCACGATCAGATTGGAAGCGAGCAAATAGATGTCGATGTCTTCCTGGTACTCCTTCCGTTTTTGCATGATAAAGGCTTGCCGTTCCTGCGGATCTTCAATGGCTTGAATCTTGTTGCTGTAGACAGCATTCACCGCTGCTTCCGGCCCCATTACGGCTATTTGCGCTCCCGGCAGCGCGAGGCAGGCATCTGGTTCAAAAGCAGAGCTGGCCATGGCATAAAGTCCTGCTCCGTAGGCCTTTCTCACGATAACCGAAATTTTCGGAACCGTCGCTTCCGCCATCGCGGATATCATTTTTGCTCCGTGGCGGATGATGCCGGCCCGCTCGACCGCCGTGCCGATCATGAAGCCCGGTACGTCCGCCAAAAACAGCAACGGGATTTGAAAGGCGTCGCACAGCGTGATGAACCTCGCCGCCTTGTCAGCCGAATCGACAAATAAGACGCCTCCCTTTACCCTCGGCTGATTCGCCACGATACCGATCGGCTTGCCATCGAGACGGGCAAGCCCCGTAATCAGTTCCTGCGCAAACAGCTTCTTCACCTCAAAAAACGAGCCTTCGTCGACCAACGCGTCGATCAGTTCATGCATGTTGAACGGAGCATTTTGATTCTCCGGGACGATCTCGCTGATTTTTTTCGCGTCTGGACGAGGCGACTTGGCGGCCCCAACCGGAGGCTTGGCCGTGTAGTCGGCAGGAAAGTAGCCGAGATAGCGGCGAGCGGCAGAAATCGCCTCTCCTTCATTGGCTGCCAGTACGTCTCCGCAGCCGCTGACAGAGCAGTGCATGCGGGCACCGCCGAGCTCTTCCAGTGTCACCTTTTCTCCGATCACCATCTCGGCCATCCGCGGGGACCCCAGATACATGCTGGCATTCTTGTCGACCATGATGACGATGTCGCAAAACGCCGGGATATAGGCGCCTCCGGCAGCGGAAGGTCCAAACAGGATGCAGATTTGCGGAATTTTGCCGGAGAGCTTTACCTGATTGTAAAAAATTCGACCTGCCCCCCGCCGGCCCGGGAACATTTCAAGCTGGTCCGTAATCCGTGCCCCTGCGGAATCGACCAGGTACAACAGCGGCACCCGCATTTTCTCCGCCGTTTCCTGAATGCGGATGATTTTCTCGACCGTCCGGGCACCCCAGGAGCCTGCTTTTACCGTAGAATCGTTCGCCATGACGCAGACCGTCTGTCCGTTTACTTTCCCGATAGCCGTAACGACTCCGTCTGCCGGCAGGTCGCCAGCCATAAAGTTGGCAAACAGGCCGTCCTCCACGTGAAATTCGTCGTCAAACAGAAGCTTCAAGCGATCACGGACAAACAGCTTGTTCTGCTCCTTCAGCTTGGCATGGTATTTTTCGTCTCCGCCCTTTTCCACCTGGGCGATGCGTTCTCTCAGCATGTCTTCTGCTTGTTTGCTCATGGGTGCCTACTACCTCCTCTTATTCGCCGCGATACACCGGCTTTCGCTTCTCTTTAAAGGCGTCGAGTCCCTCCTGCCGATCACGGGTAGGGATTAATACCTGATAGGCGTTGCTCTCCATGGCCAGCCCCGTAGCCAGGTCAGTCTCCAGACCGTAGTCGATCGCATACTTGGCCTGGGCCAAGGCGATCGGGGCATTTTCGGCAATCTCGCGGGCAAGCGACAGGGCAGCCGTCATGACTTGATCGGAAGCCGCCACCTTATTCACCAGTCCGATGGCAAGCGCTTCCCCGGCAGCTACGCGGCGGGCCGTAAAGATGAGCTCCTTTGCCACTCCTTTGCCGACCAGCCTGGGAAGCCGCTGTGTTCCGCCCGCGCCGGGAATGATCCCGAGGGACGTTTCCGTCAACCCCATCTGGGCTGTCTCGCTCATCACACGCAAATCACACGCGAGAGCCAGCTCCGTGCCGCCGCCAAGGGCAATGCCATTGATGGCTGCGATTACCGGCTTGGGAATCCGCTCCAGCTCGCTGAACGTGTCGCGGATTGTTCTGATGTAATGCTGTACCTGCAGATCAGTCATGGACCGCCTCTCCTTCAGGTCGGCCCCGGAGCAGAAAGCCCTGTCTCCCGCTCCGGTGACGATCAGCACACGCACGCTCCGATCCACGGCTGCCTCGGCAACCGTTTGCCGCATCGCGAGCAAAGTGTCCAGGTTGAGGCAGTTAAACACCTCAGGGCGGTTTATCGTCAATATCCCGATCAGTCCTTCTTTTTCATACAAGACAGTCATGCTTTGCCTCCTTCTGCCCGGGATTCGGGTTGTCTTCTGTGCGACTGGGCCAAGGCGGCCTGGAGCACCTTGGATGGCAGGGCGCGTCCCAAAAGCTGCTGGACATACGCTCCCGCCTCGACCAGCTTCTCCAGGCTGACCCCTGTCTCGTATCCCATCCCGTGCAGCATGTAAACAAGGTCTTCGCTCGAAATGTTTCCAGATGCCCCCGGCGCATATGGACAGCCGCCAAGCCCTCCGATCGAGCTGTCAAAGATCCGTATGCCCTCGTCCAGCGCTGCGGCGACATTTGCCAGACCAGTACCGCGGGTATCGTGAAAGTGACCGGCCAAGCGCTCAGTCGTAACATCTTTCACAAGCGCCGCAAAAACTTGATGAACCTGCAGGGGTGTAGCCACTCCTATCGTATCGCCAATCGAGACCTCATAGACCCCCATCGAAATCAGCTCATTCGTGACTTTGCGGGTGTTGTCCAGGGGAACCTCTCCCTCGTAGGGGCAGCCGAACACCGTCGACACATAGCCGCGGACACGCATGCCCAAGGCCAATGCTTCCCTGGCTGTCTCGCGAAGGACGGGAAAGGTCTCCTCGATCGACTTGTTAATGTTTTTCAAATTGTGCGTCTCCGATGCGGACATGAACAGGGCTACTTCGGTCAAGCCGCACTCCCGCGCCCGCTCCAGCCCTTTCAGGTTTGGAACAAGGGCGCTGTACCTCACGCGTGACTGGTGCGGAAGCGAGCGGCAAACCTCTCCCGCATCAGCCAGTTGGGGAATCCACTTCGGGTTTACGAAGGAGCTCGCTTCCACTCTTTGCAGTCCGGCTTCCGCCAGCATCTCGATCAGCCGGATTTTTTCCGGAGCGGAGAGCACTTTTTGTTCGTTCTGCAGTCCATCGCGCGGTCCGACCTCGACAATTTGTACCTGCATGGACGCTCCCCCTTTCCTAGCGGGCGCTCAGTTTAGAAGCAGCCCCATTCTATTCCAGTACGACGATCACATCTCCATCGTTGACAAAATCGCCGCTGTTGACTTTGATCTCGGCAACAACGCCGTCTGCTTCCGCCTGAACCGGCACTTCCATCTTCATTGATTCCAGTACGATCACATCTTGACCGGCTTTGACTTGATCGCCTTTTTGCACCAGGATGTTGATGACTGTTCCTGCCATCGTTGCTGCTACATTCTTCATTTTGCTCGCACTCCTTAGACTGATTTTTGTTTCCGTTCCTGGATGAAACGAGTGGTATAGGTTCCCCGGACGAACTGCTCGTCTTCGAGTACCTCCAGCAAGAATGGAATATTGGTTTTGATTCCGGTGAGGACAAATTGCTGCATTGCCGCTTTCGCCCGCTTGATCGCTTCGCTCCGGTCCGCTCCGGAAGCGATGACCTTGGCAATCATCGGATCGTAGAACGGAGTCACTTGTGTCCCTGTTTCCACACCGTCGTCGATCCGGACGCCCTCCAGCTGCGGCGGCTGATACAGCGTGATCGTTCCCGGCGAAGGCATAAACGTGACCGGGTCTTCTGCATAGACCCGCAGCTCTATCGCGTGCCGGATCGCCTTGATATCTTCCTGAGCAAATGAGAGTTTTTCTCCTCTCGCAATAGCCAGCTGCATGGCGACCAGATCAAGTCCGGTCATTTCCTCCGTGACAGGGTGTTCTACCTGCAGGCGTGTATTCATTTCCAAAAAATAGAATTGTTTGTTTCCATCGACGATGAACTCTACTGTTCCGACACCGGTGTAGCCTACAGCACGTGCTGCCTGCACCGCTGCGCTGCAGAGCTTCTCTCTCGTATCGTCGTCCAAAAAGGGAGAAGGACTTTCCTCCAGTACCTTCTGATGTCTTCTTTGGATCGAGCACTCTCTCTCCAGAATATGCAGAACGTTTCCGTGAATGTCCCCGGCGATCTGCACTTCGATGTGACGGGGCTCATCGACATAGCGCTCAATGTACATCGCATCGTTGCCGAAGTACGCCTTTGCCCTGCCCTTTGCCGATTGATACGCTTGCCTCAGCTCGGCTTCGTCACGGCAAATCTGCATGCCGATCCCTCCGCCGCCAGCGCTCGCTTTCAGCATGACCGGATACCCGATCTCCGAAGCCAGCTGCGCCGCCTCGTCAGGAGACTGCGCGGGTTCCTTGCAGCCTGGTACGATCGGGACTCCTGCGTTGTGCATCACGTTTCGAGCCGTCAATTTATCTCCCATCTGGGCGATCACCTCTGGCGATGGACCGATGAAGAGCAGGCCTTCCTCCTGACAGCGGCGGGCAAACGCTGCATTTTCGGACAGCAATCCGTAACCCGGATGAACGGCATCCGCCCCTGTCTGTTTGGCCGCAGCGATGATGGCGTCTACATTGAGGTAACTGTGCGGTACCGGTGGCGGGCCGATATGTACGGCCTCGTCTGCTTCACGGACAAAGGGAAGATCTTTGTCTGCGTCTGAAAACACCGCTACCGTCCCCAGCCCCTGCTCCCGGCAGGTGCGAATAATCCGCCTGGCGATTTCCCCGCGATTGGCGATCAATACTTTTCGCATGGCAACGCTCCTCTCCAAGACCAATCGGCCGGCACCGTGAAACCGTTTGCAACTCGTCCGGACGATTGTCGAAATTGTTTTGCTTCTCTCTATTTTGCCATGAGATATGACATAGTTCTAGGTTGAAATTTAAATTTTTTCCATGGAGACGAAAACATTTTTTGCAAACAGATGGGACAAAAGGAGAAAATGCGCTCAGATGTAACCGATTTTGTGTATAATGATAAGTAATGTTATGGCAAGGCAAAGCGCGTGAGAGGAGTGGCTTACTCATGTTTGAGGTAAAACGTCTAAACATCAACTACAAGACTTTGGAGGAGTTTCAAAGATTCCGCGAATTTGGCCTGGAGGAGCTTTCGATGAAGGAAGACCTGGAGGCGAACATCGTGGAAAACGATTCCGAATCTCCTTTCTACGGCATCTATGACAATGATTTGCTGGTGGCGCGGATGAGCCTTTACAAAATCGACGGCAAGTACGATCGATACTTTGCCCCCGCTCAGGATTACTACGAGCTGTGGAAGCTGGAGGTCCTTCCGGATTATCGCGGCAAGGACTACGGTACTGCTCTGGTGAACCATGCCAAGAGCTTCGGTGCCCCGATCAAGACCAACTCCCGCTGTCGTGCGGATGAATTCTGGTTGAAGATGGGTTTTACTCCGGTCAAGTACAACCCGGTCCGTGACCGCGGCGAAAACCCTTATGTATGGCTCCCAGAGGGTGTCGGACTTCAAGACTGACGGGGTTTGAAAAACGAAAGAAGCGGCTATGCGGCCGCTTCTTTTTCATGATTCGCTGTCCCTTGCAGACTTTCGGGTCTATTTTTCCACCCTCTCCAAATTCCCGTTCTCGTCCATTTTGAAAATGGCTTTCACGGGCTCCTCTTCATTCAAGAAGGCCATTTTCCGTGCACGCTCCATGATTTGAACCAACGCTTTGTAATCCTCGTTGACTCCCTGGACCTGTTCCAAGTCTTTTTTCATCCTGTCGTGCGCTTCCTTCAACTCTTTTATCTCCAAAACCTTTCCTTCCAACTCTTGTTCAAGCTGCCGTACCTTTCGGACCAAATCCTTGTGATTCATCAGCATCCGAATCACTGCTTCAATCTGCTCCTCGGCTGAGCCGCTTGGCGAGAGCTGCTGGACCGGCGATTGCTGTTTTCTCAGAAGCTGTGCCTCTCCATTTACCTCTGTTTGGACAGAAGTAAGCCGTCCCATCTTTTTCAACTGCTGCCGCTGGTTTTTCGCTATCACGATCGCTGCGTCATATCTTTTGCGCACACAACTGTTCCAGCGAAATCCGCATGCGGCCGCCGTACGCCCAAGGCGTTGCCCTACTTCTTCAAAAGCAGCAAGCTGCGTCCCGCCCTCGCGAATATGGCGTAGGGTGACTTCCGCCAACACCAGATCGTCATCTTCAGTCCATGCGTCCTGTCTGGAAGCTACCATGTATGAAGTCCCTCCCGTTACCTTTAAAAGGATGATGTACTCCATCCTATGCTTTTTCCTACTCTGGTAGAATCGTTTTCTACTAGAAAAAGTATGTCCAAGCACACAATTGTTTAAACGGGAGCGGAGCTGGCGAGTTCCTATTCTCTATTTGCCTAAAAATTTCTCTACAAGACGCACGTGCTCGTCATTTCCCCATAGCTCGGCGCATTGGCTGACTTCCCGGCGCGTGCGTTCCGCCAGTGACAACCCTTTTCGCTTCCAGGCGAGCATGTCCATATATGCTTCGATGCTGGCCAAGGGACGGGCGGCGATTGCCGCGGCGAACTGTTCCGTCTCCTCGCGCAGGCGCTCAGGATGGCAGACGCGGTCCACCAGTCCGTAGCCTTTCGCTTCTTCGGCGCTGAGTCTTGCCCCTGTCAACAGGAGGGCCAGTGCTTTGGACTCCGGGAGCTTGTCCAGCAGCCGCGAGCCTCCTCCCCAGCCCGTCGTGATATGGAGCCCGATTTGCACAAAGCCCAGCACTGCGGTTTCACTGGCGAACCGAAAGTTGCAGGAAATCGCAAATTCACTGCCCCCGCCGAGCGCATGTCCATTGATCATGGCAATCGTAGGCTTTTTTGCAGTCTCCACTGCCTGGAGCACATCCGCCACCTTGCTGAGGATGGGCAGAGCCTGCTCCTTGCCGCGAGCAGCGATGAATTGCCTCACATCCCCGCCGGAGACGAAGCTCGCACCTTCCCCGGTGAAAATGATTACTTTGATTTCCTTATCCGCCGAAGCGTCCTCGATTGCCTGCTGCAGCTCTTCTGCCATTTCCAGACTGATCGCATTATGTACCTTTGGACGATGAAAAGTGATTGTCGCGATGCCGTCCCGTTTTTCTACCCGAATCGTTTCCACCCGGTCTCCACCCTTTCTCGCTCGTTTTCCCCATTGTAACCCCCTCTGAAAAAAGAGAAAAGAGAAGGGGGCTACCCTTCTCCTCGAATTAGGAAAGCAGGTTTTTCATAGCAGATTGATTGAAGCCGACGATCAGGTTCTCGCCGTCAGTCAAGATCGGACGTTTCAGCAATTGCGGTTCTTCGCTCAACATTTCCAAAAGCTCGCTCACAGACATATCGTTGATGTCCACATCCAGATTTTTGAATCGCTGACTGCGTGTAGACAGGATTTCATCCAACCCGTTCGTTGTCATTTTGATGATCTCCAGCAGTTCTTCTGATGTGGGCGGATTTTTAAACAAATGACGCTCTTCATAGTTCACTCCGTTTTCCGCCAGCCATGCCTTCGCCTTCCGACAGGAAGTACAGCTCGGATACGTGAAAAAAGTCAATTTTTGGGTACGTGTACGCTCTGCAACAGCCATCTTATAACCCTCCATCTCATCTATCGCATAATTAGCTATCTAAAAGTAAGCTAATAAAAAAACCTTTTCTACTTTGGATTATAAATGTGGTATTAACACTATGTCAATAGTATTAAATCTAAAAAATACGATTAGATATAACGGCAATCGACAGCGCTAAAACCCATCGGCTGCACACTCTTACCTTAACAATCGAAGAAAAATCGGATACACTTAATGTAATTTGTCAACGGAAAGGGGAGAACGGTATGGAATGCGATGCTCAGAAACTTACAAGCGCTTTGGCTGATTCTACCCGTTTTTCAATATACCAGTACGTTTCCAACAGCAGGGAGCCCGTTACCGTTCAAGACGTGGCCGAACACTTCTCGATCCATCCCAATGTAGCCCGTCTTCATCTGACCAAGCTTGAGGATGTCAATCTGCTCAGCTCAGCTTCTGACAAGAGCGGAAAAGGCGGGCGTCCCAGCCGTCTATATTCGCTTTCCGATCAGGTGGTCAGCCTGCAATTTCCTCCGCGAGATTACCGCCTCTTGGCGGACATAGCGATAGAAAGCATCCTTTCACTCGGCGAGGCCGGGGAAGCTGCGCTAACCAAGATGGGCTATCGGATGGGAACGGAAATGGCGAAACGCGCCTTGAAGGAGTTCCCTTTAGATGAAAACAAAGCTTCCTTTGAAGAAAAGCTGGAGCATATACACCGGCTGGTCGTCGCCCAAGGCTTGAAGCCTGACATCGAAGCGCTCCAGGACGGACGTTTGCGCTTTCGCGTATTCAATTGCACCTTTTCCGAAACGGCCAAGCGCTATCCTTCCTCTGTATGCAGGATGCATAACGCCTTGTTGACGGGAATATTTGAAACATACTTTGGGCAAATTGAGTTACGAGAAGACGAATCGATGCTGAGCGGCTGCCGCTCATGCAATTACACGGTAGTCCGCGTACCCGAGCTGGACTGCCAAATGTCGGTTGATTAGCTAAACCAGCAGCATTTACCAAGACAGTCAAAAAACCGTCATACCTTCCCGTTTACACGTCTCCTCCTGTCCTATATAATGGGGAAGGAATCTTGTAAATATTGCCGACTTGCTGCAAAAGGAGGGATTACAGATGGATCGTATGTATCGCGTACTGGGCTTCTGGACGATCGCAATCGCGCTGATGTCGTTCTGGGCTGGCTTGTACCCGATGGCCCTGTTGTTCTTCGGCCTGACCGCATTCTTTGTGGCGCTCAGCTACATGAATCTGACTGAGCGGGCATACTTGAACATCTTCTTCGGTTTTATGTTTGTCTCCTTCGTTGGGTTCACCTATTACACGTTCTTCGTGATGCCGGTAGGACCGCAAGAGCACTCCATGATGATTCAATCGTTTCTGTAAGAAAAAAGATGCTCACATCTGATGAGCATCTTTTTTTCTTGGCATCTTCACGCTGCCGTCATCTTTTCTCCCCGTACTTTTCTGCTGTTTGGAAACGAAACCCGTGACTTGTAACCTCCCCTTTTGCTTGCACCAGCACCCGGAACATCCCGCCCAAGCCCCCTGGGTAAATCAGCTGTTGGATTGCTCTGTTCCGTTTCATCGCCTGGCTGGTAAACGGATCTCTGTCCGTATGATTGACCGCTTTTTCCAGTATCCCGCTCCTGATCAGAAACTGATCCTGGCGCATATACGTGACCTTCTGAAATCCCTCCCGCTCCCCTGCGCGGATCAGCGCGGAGAAATTGACATGCGCCGTAATATCTTTGTCGCCGACATGCTCGTATGGATTATCATCGGCTTGGTGACGGCGGTAGCACATCAGCGTCCCCCGCTTTCTGCTCGGATGGTATAGCTCCTCCTGCAAGTCGCCGTAATCGATGGTCATCACGTATCCAGAACGGAGCAGCCGGGAGAGTTGTGCGAATGTCTCCTCGATTCCGAGATTGGCTTCCACCCGCATGCCTATGGGCAATCCATTGTCAATCTCGGCCAAGTAACGGGCCAGCGGAGGGATCGGGTCCCGATAGCACTCTGCCAATTGATCGCCGTTTTTGGTGACCCATACCTCTTGCCAGCCCTTCTGCGTTTTTTCAGCGATATGTACCGGAAAAGCATCCAGCCACTCATTGGAGAACACGACACCCTGCAGGCTCTCGGATGCTGCCGCTTGCTCGAGACTTTGATAGGTGCGGACGGGCAGCCCCCGCTTCGACAGCGCCTGTTTCTGCAGCTCCCTGTGATACTGACTTGCTTCGATCAGGACGACCTGGATGGAATCGAACAAATGCGGAGAGCTCTCCTGCAATCGAGCAAGCATGCCGCTGCACAATGCCCCGGTCCCGCCACCGATCTCTATCAGAGCAGGCGAACGCCATTTTCCCGCGTCCCACATCTCTGCCACCGCGTCAGCCAAGGTCTCCGCAAAAACCGGGTGCACAGATGCACTTGTAAAGAAATCGCCTTCCTTTCCGATCTTTGGGCGGCTGTTTGTATAATAGCCCTCGCTTTCATCATACAACGCCAGCTCCATGAAGCGGACAAACGGGATTGCCCCCTCCGGATGGCTCTCTATTTCCTTGTAAATTCTGGATATTGTCGTCATCTTCACTTCTCCTGCTATCCAAATTCCGCCAACTAAGGCTATAATACGAAAAGAGATCATACAATGTGGTGAGAGCGTATTTGGCTAGTTGCTCCAATCACGCTACGAAACAAAAGGTGAAGAGATGCGTAAAATTTTGCTCGTGTTACTGCTGGCCGCGATTCCGCTTACCGCTTTTGCCCAGGAAGCGCCTCCTTTGGAACAATTGATCCTGCAGCAGCACTTTACACAAAAAGAACTGGAAAGAACCTTGGGCCTGATCAAACAGGAGGAAGGAAAGCTGAGCGGGGAAATAGCCCGTCTCGATCTGGACATGCAACGGCAAAAGGCAGTCATCGAAGCGATGAGGAGACATGCTGGTGAAGTCGCCAGAGCCTATTACATGGGAGAACGAGTGTCGTTTCTGACACTTCTGTTTGATGCCGAGAATTTCAACGATTTTCTGTTGATGTTTGAGTTCCTGCAGCTTCTCTATGAGCGGGATATCTCGCGCCTGGAAAAATTTCAGGCAGAACGCGCCAAGATGACAGCTCTGCAAGCAGACAAGCTGGAACGGTTGACGGCCCTGCAAGACCTGCGCAAGCAATACGAGCTGCAGCTGGCCGAAATGCTGGCCGTCCAGACGGAAAAAGAAAAAAACCTGCAAATGGTTGGAGATGCAACCAGCGTGCAATCGCTGATGGACCATTTGATCGTCGATTGGCAAAAACGCGGTCTGCCCGCCTTCCAAACCTTCTTTACCCAGTTGTCGACCGTCATGTTCCAAATTCCCGAGCTGGCGACACCGGAGAGAATCCAGTCGGAAGGGCTGTTCCTTCACACGCTGACGATCAATCAGAATGATTTCAACCAGTTTCTGATGAGTAAAAACGACCTGTTCAAACAGTCTCGTTTTCAATTTGAAAACAATCAGCTCATCGTTGAAGGTGAATACGATCACATGAAGCTTCGGCTCGTCGGATCATATGAGCTCGTTTCGCCGAAACAGTTGAAATTTAAGATCAATGAATTGTATTTCGACGGCTTTGCCCTGCCTTCCTCCACTGTTGAAGAGATGGAGAAGCAGTACGACCTCGGCTTTTATCCGGAATTGATCTCCCCGAACATTCAGGTGCAGGGGATCAGCATGATGGATGAAGAACTCCGTTTGCAGCTGAAGGTCAACTTCCCCTTTGGCTTCGGAAAAAAATAAATCCCCCTTGCACGCAAAAAAGGCCAGCTTCCTAGCTGGCCTTCCAGGTTGCAGACAAACTCCCTCGCTGAACGAACAGCAGAGGGAGTTTGTTTAATAATTTGATGAAAATACCGAAGGTGTTTTGATCGTTCACCTTTTGGCGACCTGATTTCCATAGCCAGGTCGCCATTTTTTTCAAGTTCATGGCAGCGAAAACAAGCATCGCCTGCATCGTGACCTTCTCCAGTCCTCGTAAGGTCGTCCAACGCATGCCATGCTTTTCCTTCATATCAGCGAATACACGTTCAATCGTTTCTTTCCGTTTGCTATAGATTTGTTTGTTTTCCTCGGTATGCCGGAGGTGGTCTACCTCTTCGAGGTAATCAGCCCAGATGTGGCGACTCACTCTCTTTGTGTAGTCTTTACTTTCCGTGCATTGTTTCAAGAACGGACAACTTCGGCAAACTTGAGAATTTGATCGATAGATACGGTACCCATCCTTGTTTGTTGTCTCATATGTTAAGATTTGCTCGTTCGGGCAGATGTAGCAGTCGAAATATTCATCATACACATATTCGTGCTTTTTAAAAAAACCTTCTTTGGTGCGTGGTCTTGTGTAGGGCATAACGGGGCGAATCTGGTCATCAAGGAGTGTTTTACTGATGTAAGGCGTCTTGTATCCCGAGTCCACTGCCACAGCTTGAGGCTGTGCAAACGTCTTTCGCACTTGATTCAAAACATCCTCAAAAACCTGACTGTCATGCACATTGCCTGGCGTTACCTTGGCACCAAGCACAAATCCATTTCGATCACATGCTGTATGAAAACTATAAGCAAATACACGTTCCTTTTCCCCTTTTACAAACAATCCGCAATCCGGGTCAGTTGTGCTGACTTTCACCTCCTTCTTCGAAGTTTCTGTCTTTTTTTCAAGGGGCTTCTTTCCATGTGCAATACGATCCTGATTGATTTCTTCGTCCAGCAGCTCTTGATATTTCTTCGCTTGTTCTTCAACGATTTCTTTCACGTATTTATGCTTATTCGCACTGGCTTTTACATGCGTAGCATCAATGAAAAGCACATCAGGCTTCACGAATCCATGATGAACCGCCTCCTCCAATATTCGAAGGAAGATCGACTCGAAGAGTTGAGTATCCCGAAAACGGCGAACATAGTTCTTGCCTAGGGTCGTGAAATGGGGAATGGGCTGACTGAAATCATAGCCAATAAACCACCGATAGGCAACATTGGTTTCGATCTCTTTAATCGTTTGTCGCATGGAACGAATTCCAAAAATATATTGGATGAAAGCAATTTTAACTAAGACTACAGGGTCAACACTGGGTCTGCCATTGTCATGACAGTAGAGGCTTTCCACCAAGTCATAGATGAACGAAAAGTCGATTGCATTTTCAATTTTTCTTACGAGATGATCTTCTGGCACCAACTCATCTAGCGAGAATGCAGATATCTGATAACGCCCTTCGGCCTCTTGCTTATTAAGCATAATGCCACCTCTAAAAAATAACTTTTGAAAACGTAACATGTTCTATATTCAACAAAAAAGCCTGCAGACCCTGTTCCTTACGGAACTTTGTCTACAGGCTGAAAGGCCAGCTTCCTAGCTGGCCTCAGGTTGCAGACAAACTCCCTCGCTGAACGAACAGCAGAGGGAGTTTGTTTAATAATTTGATGAAAATACCGAAGGTGTTTTGATCGTTCACCTTTTGGCGACCTGATTTCCATAGCCAGGTCGCCATTTTTTTCAAGTTCATGGCAGCGAAAACAAGCATCGCCTGCATCGTGACCTTCTCCAGTCCTCGTAAGGTCGTCCAACGCATGCCATGCTTTTCCTTCATATCAGCGAATACACGTTCAATCGTTTCTTTCCGTTTGCTATAGATTTGTTTGTTTTCCTCGGTATGCCGGAGGTGGTCTACCTCTTCGAGGTAATCAGCCCAGATGTGGCGACTCACTCTCTTTGTGTAGTCTTTACTTTCCGTGCATTGTTTCAAGAACGGACAACTTCGGCAAACTTGAGAATTTGATCGATAGATACGGTACCCATCCTTGTTTGTTGTCTCATATGTTAAGATTTGCTCGTTCGGGCAGATGTAGCAGTCGAAATATTCATCATACACATATTCGTGCTTTTTAAAAAAACCTTCTTTGGTGCGTGGTCTTGTGTAGGGCATAACGGGGCGAATCTGGTCATCAAGGAGTGTTTTACTGATGTAAGGCGTCTTGTATCCCGAGTCCACTGCCACAGCTTGAGGCTGTGCAAACGTCTTTCGCACTTGATTCAAAACATCCTCAAAAACCTGACTGTCATGCACATTGCCTGGCGTTACCTTGGCACCAAGCACAAATCCATTTCGATCACATGCTGTATGAAAACTATAAGCAAATACACGTTCCTTTTCCCCTTTTACAAACAATCCGCAATCCGGGTCAGTTGTGCTGACTTTCACCTCCTTCTTCGAAGTTTCTGTCTTTTTTTCAAGGGGCTTCTTTCCATGTGCAATACGATCCTGATTGATTTCTTCGTCCAGCAGCTCTTGATATTTCTTCGCTTGTTCTTCAACGATTTCTTTCACGTATTTATGCTTATTCGCACTGGCTTTTACATGCGTAGCATCAATGAAAAGCACATCAGGCTTCACGAATCCATGATGAACCGCCTCCTCCAATATTCGAAGGAAGATCGACTCGAAGAGTTGAGTATCCCGAAAACGGCGAACATAGTTCTTGCCTAGGGTCGTGAAATGGGGAATGGGCTGACTGAAATCATAGCCAATAAACCACCGATAGGCAACATTGGTTTCGATCTCTTTAATCGTTTGTCGCATGGAACGAATTCCAAAAATATATTGGATGAAAGCAATTTTAACTAAGACTACAGGGTCAACACTGGGTCTGCCATTGTCATGACAGTAGAGGCTTTCCACCAAGTCATAGATGAACGAAAAGTCGATTGCATTTTCAATTTTTCTTACGAGATGATCTTCTGGCACCAACTCATCTAGCGAGAATGCAGATATCTGATAACGCCCTTCGGCCTCTTGCTTATTAAGCATAATGCCACCTCTAAAAAATAACTTTTGAAAACGTAACATGTTCTATATTCAACAAAAAAGCCTGCAGACCCTGTTCCTTACGGAACTTTGTCTACAGGCTGAGGCCAGCTTCCTAGCTGGCCTTCGTCTGTTTATTCATCGAATTCAGATGCGTATCCATTTCCTTTTGCAGCCGGTTCAGGAAATCGGCCAGTTCCTTGCCAAGCACAGGCGGCTTCTGACCTTGCTCCATGGCTGAAACAGCGAGCGGTACAGGATAAATGACATAATGACGTTTTCCATTCTTCCGATAATAATGAACATAGGTTGTCGTCCATTCCGCTTTTTCCACTTTGGCTTCTCCTGATTCTCCTTTGTACAAGGTGAGCTTCAGGATCACTCCTACGTCTTTGTAATCCCGGCGTTGGGCGGAAATAAAATTGCCCAGTGAATAGGCGATAAATCCGGTGTGGGTACTCCCATCCTCCAGTGTCACCGTCTTCCATTCATACGGCTGCACGACATGGGGGTGCGCCCCTAGCACCAGGTCGGCTCCGAACTTGATGCACAGCTCGGCAGTCTCCCGCTGCTTGGCGTTTGGCATGCGCTGGTACTCGTTTCCAAAATGGAGCGCGACCGCGACCAGATCGACACCCGCTGCTCTTGCTTTCGCGATGTCTGCCTTGATCAGATCGGGATTGATCAAATTGACCAGGTAAGGCTTATCCTTTGGAATCGGAATGCCATTCGTCCCGTACGTGTACGAGAGCAGCGCCATCGTAAAGCCGTCTTTGTTCAAGATAAGCGGCTCATTGCGGCTTGCTTCGTCCCGAAACGTTCCGGTATGGAGCAAGCCGACCCGATCCAACTGATCGATTGTTCTCCGCACGCCCTTTTCTTTTCGGTCCATGGAATGGTTATTGGCTGTCGTCAGGGCGGTAAAACCGAGCTGTTTTAGCGTATCGGCCAAAGAATCCGGGGAATTGAACATCGGATAACCGGAATAGCGCAGCTCTTGCCCGGCGAGTGTCGTTTCCAGGTTGCCGATCAACCAGTCGGCTTCTTGAAAAATCGGTTTCACGTACGCAAATGACGGTGCAAAATCATAGGTTTTTTTATCCGGCAAAAGAGCGGCTTCCAGTTGTTCGTCATGCACCATGATGTCACCTACAGCCATTAGCGTAATGCGCTGCTCCGGAAAACGGGAAAGCGGTGCCGATAGTCCCGCTGCATGGTTGGTGCCGGACTCTTCCGTGGAGACATCTGCTGGCTCGTCTACAGGTTTGTCTGTTGGTTCGTCTGTTAGTTGGTCAGTTGGTTTGTCTGCAGGTGCCTCAGCAGGTAAGTCAGCCGGCTCTTGAGCCGCGGCGGAAGAGACAGGGGCTGCTGTGGTTTGATCGGTCTTTCCTGTCTGCGGGACACATCCAACTGTTCCCCAGCCAAGCGCAACGACGATCACCAGTGAACACCATTTTTTTCTCATGTGTCAGTAAACTCCTTTTGTTTTCCTGTCCTTCCACTCGCTTCCGTGGGGCGCTCTATCGAAGCATCCCCGTTACGTATGGATTGAAGGTTTTCTCTGCGTCGATCGTCGTTTTGGGGCCATGTCCCGGGTAGACGATCGTATCGTCATCCAGTTCAAACAATTTGTCTTGAATGCTGATCATCAGCGTCTCAAAGTCGCCGCCTGGCAAATCCGTTCTGCCGATGCTCTGGGCAAACAGCACGTCGCCGCCAAAACAATGTTTCCCTATGACAAACGAACAGCTTCCCGGGGAATGGCCCGGTGTATGCAGAACGCGGAGAGAAAAACCGGCAAGCTCCAGCATCTGTCCATCGGCCAATTCATATTCGGCTGGCTCACAAATAATCGGTTCCGGCAAATTCCAGCGGCTGGAACCATTCAGGTCGGGATTCGTCAACCATTCACTCTCCAAAGGATGGATGTAGACAGGCGCTTTTGTCAACGCTCTGACAGCATTCAAACCGCCGATATGGTCCAGATGGGCGTGGGTCAGCAGCACAGCCGCTACCTTTTTGCCTTCCAGTGCACGAAGAAGAGGTTCCGGTTCCATTCCCGGATCGATGACGATACATTCCTGTGTTTCCGGATGGGTCAGCACATACGCATTTGTCTGAAACGGTCCAAGCGCAAAGCTCTCGATTTTCATATTGGCCTCTTTCATGTGAAACCTCCTTATGAACTATGATACGATGAAAGAAAACGGCGTAAAGTGGAGTGATGACGATGAAACGAATGTTCGGTGTTGAAATGCAAGCCCCGGCCGGCAAGCTTCCCGGATTCTATGCTCAAGTCATACATAAAATCGGAGACAATGTCAATGTGTTTGACCGCGATGGACAGCTGCTCATCGTTGAAGGCGAGCATGATCGTCAAAAGCTGAACGAGCTGTTGACGAAAGCCTCGATGCTGGGAGAGGAATTCTCCCTTTGGCTTCTCCCTCCCGACACGGAAATCATTCACCTGGATGACATCGGGTTTGAAAGCCAGGAAGGCCATACTTACCTGTATGCAGATCGGGTCGCATTTTTTTCGCTTGATGTATCCGCAGGTGACGATCAGGATCAATGGGCGGCGCTGGAACAAATGAAGGAAACTATCCTCGGGCGCATTCCCTCCACGCCGGCTGATCTGTACCTGATTGATCCTGCCCATGATCAGTTAATCGACGGAATTGCCCGGGCCTACAACATCTCTGTACTCTGGCAGGACAAAGACGTGTAAAAAACCATACGCTACCCGAAGGATGCACGCATGGCTGTTTGCGAACGTTGTATCCCATCTCTGTCAATCGCCAATCGTATCGAAACGAAAACCGATCACCTTGTCATCGTGAATGCTGAATAGCGCCTTGTACTTGCTTCCTTGAAGCGACACTTCCTGCCCGGGCTTCGCCTGGCCATACAGCTCCTGCAAGCGTTGGAAGCTGTCATAGACAGCCAATCCGCGATTCGTGGCAAATTGGGCGGCTTTTTCCGGAGGAACGCCTCCGACTGCGATCGATTTCAAGACACCTTGCTTCACCATGACTATCAGTTGGGTATCGTCGACCAGGAGCAATCCCATGACAACGGTACCGGCTCCGGAAGCCATTTGGTCCAACGTATAGCTCTCTCTCGTCACAGCATCCATAAAATCGGCCTTTGCCGGCTTCAGGACGTCCATCGCCTCTTTGACGTTTTGTCCCAAATAAATGCCGCGAATGCCGTATTCTTGCGGATTTTCCGGATCAAATGCGGCGGACAATCCTCCCTTTGCCGATTCAGCCGATCCGCACGCCTGAAGCAGAAAGACTGTCAGCAGGAAGCAAATTGCCAAAAGTCCGTACTTTCTTCTCATGCCTGCTTCTCCCTTTTTTTCTCAAAATTGCACAAGGCTATCTTATCGCAAGAGCTGTGCAAGGGGCAATAGAGCGTACGGCACTCGGGAAAGGGAAAAGGATGCCTCCTATTGCTTCGGGCCGCTCACCTTTTGCCGCGGCTTGTTGGGGATATGGTTTCCGTTCATATTATGCTTCCAGCACTCGAGAATTTTTAGGAGCGACGCAAAAAACGGAGAGCCGAAGACTGCGACGATTCCCCACATCCACGTACCCAACTGCCAGGAGTTCTCTACAAAAGCAGATGGGGCACCGACTAGAATCAAAGCCGGGTCTAGCCGGAGAAAACCAAAAATCAGACCGGCTGCGACAACAGAGATGAGCAAATTCAGGAATTTTTTGTAGTGGGAAAGCCGGGCAGCATGATTGTGATCCTCCAGCCTGTCTTCTTTTGCTTCGTAATCTGTATTTAGAAAAGGTACGACCGATTTGACAGCCTCTGTCACCCCTGCGGCCGCGCTGGAAACCGCCGTGATGTAAATCAAAAAAGAAATAGATGTATCCAGTGTAACCATGCTTCACTCCCCCCTTGCTTCATCTTTATGGGGAAAGAGACAACCATAGCACATTCGGATATTTTCACCAGCGACAATTTCAAGTAACATTTTTTTGTATGGATACGAAGATGGAAGGCGGTAATGCGAATGAACATTGCACATGCTTGGGATCATTACGATGTAGTCCGCAGTCTTACGCTTGCTACGCTGCAGGCAACGAAGGAAGAGCAGGCCGACATTGTGCCGGAAGGGTTTTCCAACAATATCCGCTGGAATATTGGCCACGTTTTATTTACCCAGGATGCTCTGCTCTACGGGGGAAAAGCTCCGCACCTCCCCGAATCTTATGCGGCCCTGTTCGGCCCCGGCACAAAACCTGCCGATTGGCAAGGGGAGCTTCCTACCCTGGAAACATTGAACCAACAATTGGCAGAGCAAACGGAACGGATTAAAAAAGAGTTTGCCGATCGCTTTGAAGAAAAGCTTCCCAGCCCGTTCAACCTTCGCGGAAAAGCCGAAATCGATACATTTGGGGGCATGTTTTTATTCAGCTTGTACCATGAAGGCATGCACGCAAGCACGGTTACATTGTTGAGAAAAGCTCTGCAAAATCAAGCTTAGCCGTTTGCCCGGGATACCGGGCTTTTTCTTTTGCCTGACAGGAAGTCAAAAAAAATACCACCCGAGAGGTGGCTAAGAGTTTATGGCAGTTCGACCTTGCTGAAATTAAGTATTTGATTGAATATTCAGAACTAAAATCACCACGGGCAGGCCCATTGTGGACCACCATTCAGACATACGCAATCCGGATGAGGTTTTGGCGCTTTGCAGCCAGCGCAAGCTTCCGAATTTGCCGTGACTGAAGAGGACAGCGTAAAAACCAGAGCTGCTCCGAGTAGAATACCAGCCAGTTTTTTCATTGTTTTCACCTCCTTATTTACTATATATTCACTATATTCCATATATTCCCTTTATCGAAAAAGCACTTTATTTGTCGATTCGTTGTCTATCTTTTTACCAAAAGATTGCTGATCGCGTTTTTAGCCATAAATCAAAACCGCTCCCAAATTGGGAGCGGCCGTGTCGAACCCGTTGCTATGGGGTAGTACCGATTATTCTCTTTAGCTCCTCAACCTCCGTAACAGAGTTTGTCTTACCTAAAGAGTACGGTGTCCGCCAGTTCGATTGATATCGAGAGCGTGATCATGACCATCCACGGTTCTTCGCCTCCTGGAAGGCTTTCGCCGATTTTGATTCATGGATCATCGGGTTCGACAATCCTAGTATGTCCGGATTCGCTTGCACTATGCACACTTACAGCAAGTCTGCCGCAAGCTGTGCCAGAACGCTGCGCTCCCCTTTTTCCAAGCGGATATGACCAGCCAGTTTCTGATCCTTAAACATCTCCACCACGTACGTAAGTCCATTGTTGCTCTCGTCCAGGTATGGATGGTCGATCTGCTCGGGATCTCCCATCAATACGATCTTCGACCCTTCCCCCACCCTAGTCAAAATGGTTTTCACTTCATGCTTTGTCAGGTTTTGCGCTTCATCAATGATAATGTACTGCTCCGGAATGGAACGCCCGCGGATATACGTCAGCGCTTCTACCTGAATGCTGCCCATCCCTGCCAATATTTTGTCAAGGTCACCGGAGCGTTTTGTATTGAACAAATACTCCAAATTATCGTAAATCGGCTGCATCCAGGGACGAAGCTTCTCTTCCTTCTCACCGGGCAAATAGCCAATGTCTTTCCCCAACGGGACGATTGGCCTTGCTACAAGCAGCTTCTTGTATGTTTGCAAATCTTCAATTTGCAAAAGCCCCGCGGCCAATGCCAGCAAGGTCTTCCCGGTACCCGCTTTTCCTGTCATCGTCACCAGCGGAATATCCTCTCGCAAGAGCAATTCGAAAGCCATCCGCTGCTGGACATTGCGGGCCCTGATTCCCCAGATCGGATCGTCGTCAGCGACCAGCATCTCCAGATTCTTTCCATCGATGTCAACCTTCCCGATAGCCGATATGGACGGATTCAACTCATCCTTCAGCACCAGGAACTGATGGGGATAAAAACGCTGCTGCGGAAAACAGGTGGAAAGTGACAACTTTCGGCTGCCGTAATAATTTTTGATGATTTCCGGGGCAACCTGCATTTTGTGATAACCACTGTAAATGTGGGAATACTCGCCGACGACGCGGTCCGAAAGAAAATCCTCGGCAATCAGTCCAAGCGCATCAGCTTTCACTCGCATCAGGGCATCCTTCGAGACGAGTATGACAGGGCGTGGTTGAGGCAAGAGGTTTTCTTCTTCCTGCAAGTTAAGCGCTACCGCCAGAATGCGGTTGTCATTGGTCATTTCCGTAAATTGCTTTTGAAGCTTGGCAAGCGAGGAATGGTTCAATTCGACGCGCAATAGCGCACCCGTTTCCAAAAGGATGCCTTGATGCAGATGCCCCAATTCGCGAAAGCTGTCAAACAGCCGCGACACATAACGAGCGTTGCGGCCAATCTCGTCCATATAGCGCTTTTTGGAATCAATTTCTTCCAACACCACGGCGGGTATGACGATTTCGTTATCCGCAAAGGAAAACATCGCTCGTGGATCTTGCAGGAGTACGTTGGTGTCCAGCACGTAGATTTTCTTCAAAATCTCGCCTCCTATTACCCATCTGTTATACCCTATGCAATTGCGGGTGGGATGCTCAGTAGCCGCGACGTGATGTACTACAGTCTATGTCGGCAAGAGTGAAGATAGACGAGTCCCGCATGAAAAGGTGGACAGGAGAACAAAATACAGATAATCATGCATGACTTGTGTGGGAGCAACTTAAGAAGCGAAGGAGAATGACCGTGAAGCGGACAGCCGTACTTGTACTCAGTGTCAGCCTGCTGCTCTCCGCCTGCATGTCTGGCAACAAGCCTCCCGGGAATCAAGCAGCACCGCAGCCCGGGAAACGGGCAGATGAAACGCAGCGCGTACAGCAAACAGCACCGTCCCCTGGCTATAACCAATCGTCACAAGCTACTGCAGACCGGCTGGTTCAACTGGCCACCCGTGTACCAAACGTAAAGGATGCCACCGCTGTTGTATTGGGCAAATGGGCTGTTATCGGCATCGACGTCAACGCCCACCTGGATCGCCCTGAAGTAGGGGTCATCAAATATACAGTGGCAGAAGCCTTGAAGGAAGATCCCCAAGGCGCCACTGCGCTCGTAACGGCCGATCCCGACATCGTTCAACGCTTGCGGGAAATGTCCACTGATATGCAAAAAGGCCGGCCCGTGGCGGGTATTGCGGAAGAATTGGCTGATATTGTCGGACGCATCATTCCCCAAGCCCCTCGCGATGTTCAAATGAAAGAGGAAGCGCCATCCAGAGAAAACGAACAACGCCTGAACAACAGCGGCAACGCAAAACCGGAAGGAAATCGCAAAATACCGGTCAACCGGCAGTAAAAAGCTCCTCAATAAAAAGGCATTCTCCCGGTTATGCCCCGGAGAATGCCTTGCTTTTGCTTTCAGATAAAGCGGCCTCTACACCTTCAAGCGCCTGTTCCAGGTCGCGGACGAGGTCGTCAGCGTCTTCCAGTCCGGCGGATAAGCGAATCAATCCGTCCGTTATACCGCGACGCTCTCTTTCTGCCGCTGGCATAGCGGCATGTGACATCATCGCCGGATACGACAGAATGGTTTCTACGGCTCCGAGACTGACCGCTACGATCGGAAGCGTAACCCGATCAAACAAAGCCTTCGCCCGCTCTCTGCTGCCCACATCAAAGGACAGCACGGCTCCGTGGCCGCTCGCCTGCCTCGATTGGAGCTGGTGGCCGGGATGACCCGCTAGTCCCGTATAATGTACCTTTGCAACGGAAGGATGATTTGCGAGCCATCGAGCGATCTTTTCCGCTGTTTGGGTGCTTACATCCAGTCTGGCTTTCAGCGATTTCAGCCCGCGCATCACCAGCCAGGAATCCTGCGCTCCGAGTACCGCTCCCATGCCGTTTTGGATAAAGTAAAGCTGTTCACCCAGCTCAGCATCCTTGGTAACAGCCAGCCCTGCAACGACATCGCTGTGGCCGCCGATGAACTTCGTCGCTGAGTGGATGACGATATCTGCTCCGAGTTCAAGCGGACGCTGGTAGTACGGGGTCAGAAACGTATTGTCGACAATGACTATGATATTCTTGGCCTTTGCGATATGGCAGACAGCTGCGATGTCTGTCACCTTCAACGTCGGATTAGAAGGTGTCTCCAGGTAGATCCCGCGAGTGCGAGGAGTGACGGCTCTCTCCACTGCCTCTACGCAGGTCGTATCCACGAACGTAACGTCAATATTCATGCGGGACAACACTTTGGTCAAAAAGCGATACGTTCCGCCGTAGACATCTTCTGCCACGACAACATGATCGCCCGCGGAAAACAGCATAAACACGCTGGAAATCGCGGCCATGCCGGAAGCAAATGCAAATCCCCGCGCACCGCCCTCCAGGACGGCAATCGCCTCTTCCAATGCATGCCGGGTCGGGTTGCCGGACCGCGCATAGTCGTATGCGCCCGGACGGTCCAAATCCGCTTGGTGAAACGTAGATGCCTGGTAAATCGGCGTGGATGCCGCACCGGTCACCGGATCGAAACAAGATGTCCCGTGAAGCAGTTTCGTGGCAAATTTCATCGTCTACACCCTTCCGCTACCAGACTTGCATCGAGAGCCTGTATCAAATCATGAATCAAATCATCCGGATGTTCAACTCCTACCGACAATCGCAGCAAACGATCACAGACCCCGACGTATTCTCGAATTTTTTGCGGAATGTCGGCATGAGTCTGTGTCGCCGGATACGTGCACAAAGACTCGACGCCTCCCAGACTCTCCGCAAAAGAGATGATGCGCAAGTTTTCCAAAAACGGCCCCACCTGAGCAGAGAAGCGAACGCGGAAGGACACCATGCCGCTGTAACCGGTCGCCTGTTTGCTCTGAATCTCGTAGCCGGGATGATCGTCCAATCCCGGATAGAATACATCGGTGACCGCCGGATGCTCCCGCAGTTTGCGCGCAACCTGGAGAGCATTGCTCTGATGTCGCTCCATACGCAAAGCGAGCGTCTTCATGCCTCTGACCAGCAGCCAGCAATCCTGTGGGCCGAGGGTTGCACCGATGGAGTTGTGCAAAAACCGGACCTTTTCAGACAACTCAGCGCCTTTTGTCACAATCAGGCCAGCCAGCACGTCATTGTGGCCTCCAAGATATTTCGTCCCGCTATGGAGCACCAGATCTGCCCCCAGCTCCAGTGGACGCTGATAGTACGGCGTCATAAAGGTATTGTCCACGATGGTCAGCAAACCGCTTCGTTTGGCGATCCCGGCTACGCAAGCGATATCCGTTATTTGCATCAGCGGATTTGTCGGCGTCTCGATGAGAACGGCTTTTGTCTCCGGACGGATCGCGCCCGCAAATGCCTGAAGATCGCGCAGATCAACATAGCTGAACTGGAGCCCGTAGCGGGAAAGGACCTGCTCAAAAAGACGGTATGTCCCACCGTATAAATCAAGCGAAACGATCAAATGGTCGCCTTGAGAAAAAAGTCCCATGACTGTGTGAATCGCTGCCATCCCGGAAGCACAGGCAAAACCGGCATCACCGCACTCGGCCTCTGCGATCGCCTCCTCCAGCACCTTGCGTGTCGGATTGGCCGTACGGGTGTAATCGTATCCGGTACTTTGACCAAGAGACGGGTGGCGGTAAGCGGTCGCATAGTAAACCGGGAAGCTTACCGCGCCCGTGATCGTATCACGACCTACCCCCGCCTGTACCAGTTTCGTTTCCAGATGCATAGCAATCTCTCCCTCTGCTTTGATGTTGAGGGCATGAAAAAGCCCTCTTTTCTTTTGAAAAGAAGGCTTTGTTTACGTCGCCGCAAGCAAACCCTTCTCATCTTTCAGAGCATGATTTGCTCTGCAGGAATTAGCACCAGTATCGTCCTGTTAACAGGAAAATTGGTTGCCGGGCATCATCGGGCCAGTCCCTCCGCCTCTCTGGATAAGAAGTTTGCTATTCAATTTGTTGATCCTAATACTAACGGAAATATCGAGTGATTGTCAACAGATATTTCCTCTTCGTTTTCACCCGTTTTCTCTGTTACTCCGCTTTGCGCAGTGCTGTCATCACCTGATTGTCCAGCTTCGCCGCCGCATTTTTATCATATGTTTTTTCATACTGCGGTTCTACGGAGATACGGGAACCGTAGAACATGACATCACGCACCGCCTCAATGGTAACCTCCACCATCGCCAGCTTCAGGGGAACCTCCTCCATCCGCTCACTCTTCAATACAGCCCTTCCGTTAATGGCATAAGAAGAGCCAGCACCAATCAAATGCAGAACCACTTGTGGCTGCTTGGCGATATTGGTCAAGATGCGTGAACGGTTGTCTACCGCAAACCGGATGACTTGCGGCGATGCCGCAAACGTCCAGGAAAGCGAGCTGAGCGATGGCGCCCCAGACTCATGGTCAATGGTGCCCAATGTGATAAACCGCTCCTGCTGCAACAACCCGAACAGTTCCTCCGAAAGCGTTTGGGATACGGTCTCAGCCATTCCGAAGCCTCCTTGTGTAAGTTTTGTACGTCTATTGTACCCGCCAAGGAAGAGATAGGCAAACCTTTCCGGCATGCGCTTGATTCTTCCCCTTTTTTTCCCTACACTGTTACTTAACTGGTAACCATAGGAGACAGGAGGAGAAACCAGATGTCACAAAGCCCCACAGACCGCCTGTTGTCAAAGATTGACCAGCTCCTCGAAGAAATTCAGGAGGCACGCAAATTAAATGACCGGATGGACAAAATCGCCATGTTTTTAGAGGATATCCGTCTGGCAGATGTCATTCAAAATTATACAGCCCCGCGCAAGCTGCTTTGGATCAATTTCCTGGCAGGTCTGGCACGGGGCCTGGGACTGACGATCGGAACAGCCATCGTACTGGCCATTCTCGGTTCCGTCCTGAGCAAATTCCTCTCGATTCCCATCATCGGGGACTACATCAGCCAACTGATGGATTATGTCTCCACCTACCGTCAGCCCTAGTCAAATGGAATGATTGGCAAGCTGCCCGGAGCAGAAAGAAGATTGCCATTCGTGGCCGCTCAAGAATGCAACGGATTAGTCGTTGTCGCGATCGTCGTTATCGTCATCGTCTCCGTCATCGTCATGGCCATGCTTTTTCCAGTAGCCATACGCATTTCCGTTCGGATGCTTTTTGTCTTTGTCCTTCTTTTTCTTATCTTTATCTTTATCGTCATCAACTTCGTTTACTGGCGTACCGTGAGGAATGTCAGCTTGTGCTACGACCTTCCCGTCAACGACTACTTCCAGATGGACGGACTTGGCGCTGTAAGAACGATTTTTGTAAGAGAGCTCCACTTCGAACTCCCCGTCATCGTCTATCTTGACCTCGTGTTTTTTGCCGTCCGGAGCGATTACATACAGCTTCGCTTTTTGGTTTTTGGAGAATCCTGCGATTTCCCCTTCTACTTCAATTTCCTTATCTTTGGCGTCAAGCTTGGCGGTTCCGGTAATTTTGTATTGGGCAGGCTTCGGCGTTTCCGGCTTGGTCGGTTTATCCGGCTTGTTGACAACAAGCAGATCGACGGATTCCGAATCAAGCTTCTTGCCGTCCTTGTACACCTCAATCAATACTTTCCCTTTGTCAGCCTCTACATCCTTCATGGTGACTGAATAGGAGCCGACACCGTCCCACAGCTTTTTCACGCCGGCGCCTCTCTTGTCTCCGTCATAGGTCACGACTACTTTGCCTGCCGTAAGGTTTACAATGCCGTTTACTTTCAATTCACCCTTTTTGCTATCCAAAACAGCCTGCGTATGAATCAAAACATCGGAATCTACAACAGTTCCCGAGTTGATCCGCACTTCGCGGGTATCGACCAGTTTGTCGTTGACGTAAGCTTTCACTGTCGCGTATTGCGGAGTCGCGCTCACAGTGGCCGCAAAGCTCACCGAAAAGCTGTCGTTGGCCGTTGGCACGACTTCGATGCTGTCGCCATTTGGCTTGACAACCACGACTTTGGTTACTTCATCCGTTACTTCACCTTTCAGGTAGGTGGTGCTGTCTTTTGTCTCTGGAGTTAGGCTGACAAAGCCCTGCTCAGTTTCGTCAAAACGTACTTCGAGGTAAATATCGGAATAGTACTCCTTGTAAATCCGGTTCCACTCCGCCTCATTTTGCTCAATGTACGTTTGCATTTTTACGTCGAGATTCAGTTTGTCCACTACAATATACAAGTGATCTGCCTGCGTTTTCAGCAACAGATTGAGCGTGGCCGGATCGTTTGTTGCCAGCTCTTTCAGATTGTAGCGAGTCACTTGCTTGCCTTCTTCATTCATGACAACCTTGATCGCACTGCTGCTTCCGGTTGTACTGGCATTGGCCAGCAGCGGCGTTACGCCCCCAATTATCGTAGCGGCAGCCACAACTGCCAGCACGGGCCTGGTCATGTATTTTTTCATTGATGTACTTCCCCTTTCCATGTTTTCCCTCAATGCCCTGGGCACAGTTACAGACGAGGGCAACCTTGGAAAAGTTGCAGAAATAAAAAATAGGGCCCCGCCAAAGCATTGGTCAAGACCCCATTTAGTGGACAGTAAGAAAAAACCCGACCGTTAGACCGACAGCTGACGTCTGAATTCAACAGGCGTCAGCCTTTTTAATTTTCGTTGTGGTCGACTTTGGTTGTAGAATTGAATATATTCCTCAATTCGCCTTTGTGCCTCATCCACACTTCGGATATCATAAGGGTAGAGCCCTTCCGTTTTGAGATGCGAGAAGAAGCTCTCCATCGAGGCATTATCATAACAGTTGCCTCTCCGAGACATGCTGATTTGGGCGCCAACCTTCGGCAACATGTCGTGGTAAGCGTAGGACGTGTACTGGAATCCCTGATCGCTGTGAACGATCAGTCCAGTCACGTCTTTCGTCTTTTTAAAGGCTTTCTCAAAGGTCCGTAGGACCAACTGATTGTCGTTGCGAACTCCAATGTGGTAAGCCACAATCTCATTATTAAACAAATCCTTAATAGCAGACAGGTAGAGCCACGTATCCGCGACACGATACTGTGTGACATCGGTTACCCATTTTCGATTAGGTGCATCCGCTTTGAAATTCCGCTGCATCACATTCTCAGCGACTCGTCCACCTTCGGTTGAAGCATAGTGACCTCGATATTTGCGGCGTATTCGAGAACGGAGCTTCATTTCTTGCATCAGACGTAGTACCTTCTTATGGTTGACCCATACCCCGTGATCTCGTAAGAGAAACAGCTGGGTTTGTCGATACCCATATTTACCATCATACTTCTTATAAACTACTTTGATGAGGTCTTTCACGGGCTTGTCCCGGTCCGCTTGTTGCCGTTTCAAGTATGCATAGTATCCACTTCTTGAGACTCCAAACAGCTTGCAAAGTTCACTAGTCGTATACTCACCAGCTACTTGCTTGATCGCCTCATACTTATGGGCTGCACCTCCCGCATCCAGATTTTCAAACACTTTTTTAGCATCGAGTTCTCTCGTTTTAGCTTTTTAACATATCGATCTTGATCAACATATTCTTCACGTCTACCTCGTTGATCCATCAACCCAAATTCGCCTAACTGTTTATATTTTTTCATCCATACTTTAAGCCGGTGGCGGTCCGGAATCCCCAGATGCTCCATGATTCGACGGTATGTCCATCCTTCTTCGATATGCAGTCGTATGGCTTCCACCTTTAATTCGTGAGAATAACTTCTAAACGTTTGCCCCTTTTTCACCATAAAAAATGCACCCCTTAAATTTCATCGGATTTACCAGGGGTTTAATCCAATGTCCATTCTAAGGGGTGCACTTCAGCATGCAAGGCGGAGCCATCTTGTTTCAGAACAGTGATTATGATTCATTGTATCGCGGTTCAAGCTCGATTGCCCTCAGCAGGGATTCTGCCTCCTCACGATCGTATCTCCGTTCGACCTTCTCTTGATTGCATAGAACGGAAACCACGTAGCTGTCTTCATTTGCCTCGTAGGTCAGGTTGCTCGCCTGATGATCCTCTTTGAGAATGGCCTCAAAAAAGGCGGCAGTATCAGCGGCGGAGCGATCGTCCGGACGAGCATCCGCAACAATCCTGATCTGCAGCCAATTGGCCAATGCATCCTCACGCTTCACGTGCGCTCCCCCTCACTTTCTGCTGCTTCCTTCCGGCTTGATTCTGACCTTGACGATCACCAGGATGGCAATCGCTACGAGCAGAGCGCTTTTCACAGGCAGCTGCACATCCAGAATGCCAAAGATCAGAGCGCCGATAAAGAGCAGTACGTAAAGCAAAATTGTTTTTAAAATGGGCATTCGCACACGAGTGGCAAATCCCATGTAATAGACAAGTATCAATTGTACAAAAATGATCCACACCCGGTTATGATCAGCCCACATCCGAAAGCTGTCATAAGCCGAAAGTCCCTCCGTTGAAGAAGGAGCATAGGTAGAAACAACCTCAAACCATTCCATCTTTAACCCTCCTGCCCTGCGGCCATACTGCTTCGGGTAAGCGCTCGCAAACCAGCGAATTCTCCCCCGTATTTTCTCTCGTATGTAATGATGTTTCCCAGAGGCTCTTGCACTGGTTTACCCCATCCTTATCACTTTATCAGTTGCCTTGAAACCTGTCAAAATGCTGTGACTGCAGGTTGACAGACTGGCATGCATTCTCGTCCTGTTTTTTTCATACGTTCAATAGAAAAGAAGCGGTCGGGAGGGGTTCGCATGAAGCACGCTCAGGTACAGGCAAGCCTGCAGTTTCTGCAGGAGCGCTTCGGTTATTCTGTCATGCATGATTCTCGGCGAAAGAGCGGGAATGGGGAGATCCGCACGATTATCGCCCAAAACCCGGAGGGAGTTGTACGCATCCTGCAAAGCACCGCACGAAAAGGGTCGGAATCTGTGCAGCAAATCATCTTGTCCGAGGTCGAAATGACGATTATCAAACAGTTGCTTTAGCCGGCAGGCTGGAATGACTCCCCTTTGACGTGGTATAGTGGACGGGATCACAACTCTTTGAAAGAGGTGGAATCCTTGCGTATTTACGACATCCCCGTCACAACCATCGCTGGTGAAGAAACGACACTGGCCCGCTACAAGGGCAACCTGCTTCTGATCGTCAACACTGCCAGTGCTTGCGGGCTGACTCCGCAGTACAAAGGACTGCAGGAATTATATGAGCGCTATCGTGACCGCGGTTTGGTCGTACTTGGTTTTCCGTGCAATCAATTCGGCGCTCAGGAGCCTGGTACGGCTGAAGAAATTTCGGCATTTTGCGATCGAAATTACGGAGTGACTTTTCCCCTGTTTGCCAAAATTGATGTAAACGGACCGAATGCTCATCCCCTGTATCAGTATCTGAAGCAGCACGCCCCCAACGAGGAAAACCAGGACATTGAATGGAATTTTGCCAAATTTCTGGTCGACCGTGAAGGAAACGTCGTCAAGCGGATTGATCCGCGGGTGAAGCCGGAAGAATTGACCGGGCTGATCGAACAGTATTTGCAGTAGGGGCAAACCAGTTCATACACATTGGTCTCGGGTGAATGCCTGCGATGTTTTTTGCCTCTTGGCCGAAGCAATTTCTTGCTGAGAAAATGAAAAAGCCGCCCTTTTACCAGGCGGCTTTTTGCATGGTTACTTTCGTATCCGGACAGTATGTCATGCCAGACAAAATTGCGTTTGCCTCTGCAAATCAAGACTGAGACGCATAGCGTTTTTGCTTCTCGTAGCGTTCGCGCTCCGATTTGGTCAGATACTTTTTACGCAAACGAACGGATTGCGGGGTAACCTCGCACAGTTCGTCGTCATTCAGATATTCCAGCGCCTCTTCGAGCGTCAAGAGACGAGGCGTTTTCATTTTCACGGTATCATCCTTCGTTGCCGAACGGACGTTGGTCGCGTGCTTCTCTTTGCAGACGTTTACGGTCAGATCGTTGTCGCGGTTGTGCTCGCCGACAATCATTCCTTCGTATACCTCGGTACCCGGCTGGATAAACATGATGCCGCGGTCTTCGACGGACATCAGACCGTACGTGGTGGCCGTTCCCGTTTCATTGGAGATCAACACGCCTGCATGGCGTCCGCCAACGCTGCCCGGAACGAGCGGACGGTAGCTGTCAAAGGAGTGGTTCATGATGCCGTATCCGCGTGTGATCGTCAAGAACTCTGTACGGTAGCCGATCAGACCACGGGACGGAATGATGAATTCCAGGCGAACCTGGCCAAAGCCGTTGTTGATCATGTTGACCATTTCAGCTTTGCGTTGGCCAAGCGTTTCCATGACGGAACCGGTGTATTCTTCCGGCACGTCGATAATCAGGCGTTCGGCTGGCTCCATCTTTTGGCCATCGATTTCCCGCACGATTACTTCTGGCTTGGATACGCCCAGCTCAAAGCCTTCACGACGCATGTTTTCAACCAGAATGGACAAGTGTAGCTCACCGCGTCCCGATACGATAAACGCATCCGGAGAATCCGTTTCGTCTACGCGAAGGGATACGTCCGTCTCCAGCTCGGCCATCAGGCGGTCGCGCAGCTTGCGGGAAGTTACGTGTTTGCCTTCGCGTCCGGCAAACGGGCTGTTGTTGACGAGGAATGTCATTTGCAGGGTCGGCTCGTCAATTTTCAGCAGCGGCAATGGATCCGGATGATCTGTATGGCAGACAGTTTCCCCTACGTTGATATCCTCGAGACCGGCGATGGCAACGATATCACCGGCTTTTGCCGTTTTTTGCTCAACACGCTGCAGGCCAGAGAATCCAAACAGCTTTTGCACACGCATCCGTTTAACCGAGCCGTCCCGTTTTACCAGGGCAACGGTGTCATTTACGTTCAGCACACCGCGGTAAATACGGCCAATCCCGATGCGGCCGAGGAAGTCATTGTAGTCCAGCATCGTAACCTGCATCTGCAATGGCTCTTCGGAGTTCGCTTCCGGAGCTGGAATGTGCTCGATGATCGTCTCGTACAGCGGACGAAGGTTTCCTTCCAGTTTGTCCGGCTCCATACCCGCAATCCCTTGCAATCCGGATGCGTATACAATCGGAAACTCCAGTTGATCTTCGGTTGCGTCGAGATCAATAAAGAGGTCGTAAACTTCGTTGATGACTTCTTGCGGACGTGCATTATCACGGTCCACTTTATTGACCACGACGATAGGCGTCACTTTTGCTTCCAGCGCTTTTTTCAATACAAAGCGAGTTTGCGGCATGCATCCTTCAAAAGCATCGACGATCAACAGAACGCCGTCCACCATGCTCATAATCCGTTCTACCTCGCCGCCAAAGTCGGCGTGCCCAGGAGTATCCAGAATGTTGATGGTGTACTCGTTGTACTTAATGGATGTGGTCTTTGCCAGAATGGTAATTCCGCGCTCCCGCTCCAGGTCATTGGAGTCCATCATCCGCTCTTCAACCTGCTGGTTGCTGCGGAATGTACCGGATTGAATCAACAGTTTGTCCACCAATGTCGTTTTACCGTGGTCGACGTGTGCAATAATTGCGATGTTGCGTATGTCAAGACGCTTCATGTAAACCTCCTCTAGTATGCGTACCTTCCATATTAACAGGTAGAGAAAAATGGCACAATGGGGTGTTTTGACATCCAGCCCCTTCCTGAGTATCGAGTGCAATGCGGGCTCATACTAACCGAAGGAGGTGGCTCCCCATGAATAAATGGGCGTATTCTCTTGTTGGCGTAATGGTGCTGGCAACTGTATCCGGGTGTGCAAATGCAGGCACGGATCAAAATAAAGGTACCCAAACAAACAATTTGGCATACCAGCGTCCAGCTAACCTGCAAAACAATGCGCAGCCTAACAACGGCACCGCAAACAATTTCGGAGCAAACAACTACGGTGCCTACAATTATCAAAACGGCTTTACTGCCCAAGGATTTAACCGCGATGTCGCAGATCGTTTGGCGCAAGCAGCAGACAATGTTCCCGGGGTTGAAGGAGCAACGGCAGCCGTGTACGGGAACGATTGCATTATCGGCGTCAGGACCCGTTTTGGCGCTCAAGATATGCAGCAAAGGCAAGCCATCGAACGCCAGGTTCACTCTGCTGCGCGGGCTGCCGCACCAAATCTCAACATCCGCGTCACTTCAGATGACAACATGTACAGCAGGGTGCAAAACATCAGCAACACCGTGACGAACGGCCTGGCGAACACCACCAATGCCGTTACCTCCGGGCCGAATACGGTAACCGGAAATCTGGCAAACGCCGCAAACGATTTTACCGTATTGCTGCGGGATGTCGGCCGTACGATAACCGCTCCGTTCCGTTAAACCCGGGCAATTTTTGACACAAAAGAGGTGCGGACATATTCCGCACCTCTTGGCTTTTTCCAATCGTTACTTGCTTGCCACCTGGGCCGGTTTCATTTCCGGTTCAACCACTTGCAATTCGCCTGTACCGCGAACCAGTTTCTTTGCGTACACTTTTTCTGGCCGCAATACAGAAACCAGGTAATCAATGGCAACTTGCGGGTCTACGGTCTCACCGCAGGTGTAGCAATCCAGAGCCGCAAATCCACGCTCTGGGTAGGTATGAATAGACAGATGGCTTTCCGAGAGAAGAACCAGAACGGTAGCCCCTTGAGGAGAAAACTGCTTGGCTTGCACACTGAGTACAGTGGCACCACAGCTTTCAGCAGCTTCAATCATTTCCTTCTTCAAAAATTCTGCGTCGTTCAACAAGTCAAACTGAACTCCCCATGTGTCAACGGCAACGTGTCTTCCGAAAGTCGAGTATTCCATCTTTCGGTTCCCCCTTCCTAGCAAGTGTAATGTTAAACATCGCTAGGACCTGCGTCATTCACTAACGGGGGCGGTTTCCCTCTTGTTATCCACCCTTTAAAGTGAATCCTGGTTCCTAATCCTGTTTCCAACGAAAACAAACATACCATGCTTCGGCCTAGTTGACAATACTTTTTATGAAAGAAAATCATGGGAAACAAAAAATGGGCGCCGCAGCACCCATTTCATGCAGAAAATCTTCAGTTTTCTCAGGCTTCCAGTTCAAACAAACGACGTGACAATGCGCACAAACGAAGGTCGATCATGCCAAGTTTTTCCGGGGCAGCATGCTTCGCCCAGTTACGCAAGTCCAGCCATCTATCCGTCTCTTGCCGGATCGAGTCAATCTCACACTCGCTTCCCGTCTGCCGGAACAGCTCTTCCAGTTCCTTTGCGGCATGAGGGGCGGTATTTTCAAAAATGGACACTTCCTCGTCGCCGGAAACCTCCTGGATGCTTACGACAGAACCTTCGTCGTAATGATAGACGACTGTAAATCCGTCATAAATCCGATGGACGATCCCGTGGCCTCGAAACGTTTTCATTGCTTTCCGCATGGCATTAGCCAGATGCATATCTCTAATGAGGTAGGAACTTTCACAGGAATACCGGTTGCCCAAGCGGTGGAATGTCAACTGAATCGCACCGCTCTTGTCCGTCAACAAAACGTCCCGATCGCCGTTTTCACAAATTTTCACTTCGACAGAAATGTGCTCATTGGTGAAGAGAGAGACGAATCGGTTCAACTCTTCTTCGTTCATCGTAAAATAGGCCTTGGCGTAGTTTGTTGCTAAACGCTGTGCCATAAATATCTCCTCAATTCTTTTGGTTTACCTGGATCGTTTGGACGAAAACGGTTGCCAAATGAGGAGATACGCTAGGTGTCAACGAAGGAACGTTGTAGAACCTGGCCTTGCCCCGCGAATCGAAAATCGATTTGGGTATTGAAGGCGGATCACCTACTTTTCGTATTTAAAGCCAACCTTGACTCCTTTATTATACTACAGAGGCAGTAAAAAGTCTTGAGCGAAAAGCGGATGAATTTTCGCAAAAAAGCCGAATATCCGTTGAATTTTATCCTGACACAAGAAGAACTCACCTATTCTGCCGGATACTCGCTAATTTTCCTGTTTTATTTCCGTTCCAGAAGGGCTTCCAGCTATTTGATTCATTGCTTTTCTGATCGCTGTCTGCTCTTCTTCTGACAAATGGTAAGGCGAGCTGCCCTGTTCGACCGGCTTTGCGTAGACCCGGGACTCCATGCGGCTGAAAATACTGGTAACAACCACACCATTCTGGGAATCGTCGATGATTGCCAAGGAAAAGCTGAGGTCATTGCCGATGTCATCAAACGCATTGTAGCGGACAACCCCGACATTTCCGCACTGTCCGGCAATGCGCTGTGACAGGCGATTGAGCAAAAACTGCTGATCCGTTTGCCGTTTTTTCACATCATCCATCTCGTCAAAGAGACGATGCATGCCTTCCTCCAAATTAGCCCCATTTGTACCGCTCAGCAAGCGATTTAACGATTTGCGAAGACGGTTGATACGAACCGACTGCATGATCAGGAGCAAAAACAACAAGAGGATGAGCCCGAGGGTGGCCAGGAGCAAGAACGGCGTGTTTTCAGCAAGCGATAGGAGATCTACCATGTAACATTTTCTTCCTTTCTAGTGGCGCAAGGGGCCCAAAAATCCTACTCTATTGTACATCTGTTGCCTGGGCCAATTCAAATGAAAAGACGAACATAACGATCAAAAAGATGCCCAGGAGCAAAAACCAAAAAAAGCGACACTCTCGATATGAGATGCCGCTTCAGCCTGTAGACAAAGTTCCGTAAGGAACAGGGTCTGCAGGCTTTTTTGTTGAATATAGAACATGTTACGTTTTCAAAAGTTATTTTTTAGAGGTGGCATTATGCTTAATAAGCAAGAGGCCGAAGGGCGTTATCAGATATCTGCATTCTCGCTAGATGAGTTGGTGCCAGAAGATCATCTCGTAAGAAAAATTGAAAATGCAATCGACTTTTCGTTCATCTATGACTTGGTGGAAAGCCTCTACTGTCATGACAATGGCAGACCCAGTGTTGACCCTGTAGTCTTAGTTAAAATTGCTTTCATCCAATATATTTTTGGAATTCGTTCCATGCGACAAACGATTAAAGAGATCGAAACCAATGTTGCCTATCGGTGGTTTATTGGCTATGATTTCAGTCAGCCCATTCCCCATTTCACGACCCTAGGCAAGAACTATGTTCGCCGTTTTCGGGATACTCAACTCTTCGAGTCGATCTTCCTTCGAATATTGGAGGAGGCGGTTCATCATGGATTCGTGAAGCCTGATGTGCTTTTCATTGATGCTACGCATGTAAAAGCCAGTGCGAATAAGCATAAATACGTGAAAGAAATCGTTGAAGAACAAGCGAAGAAATATCAAGAGCTGCTGGACGAAGAAATCAATCAGGATCGTATTGCACATGGAAAGAAGCCCCTTGAAAAAAAGACAGAAACTTCGAAGAAGGAGGTGAAAGTCAGCACAACTGACCCGGATTGCGGATTGTTTGTAAAAGGGGAAAAGGAACGTGTATTTGCTTATAGTTTTCATACAGCATGTGATCGAAATGGATTTGTGCTTGGTGCCAAGGTAACGCCAGGCAATGTGCATGACAGTCAGGTTTTTGAGGATGTTTTGAATCAAGTGCGAAAGACGTTTGCACAGCCTCAAGCTGTGGCAGTGGACTCGGGATACAAGACGCCTTACATCAGTAAAACACTCCTTGATGACCAGATTCGCCCCGTTATGCCCTACACAAGACCACGCACCAAAGAAGGTTTTTTTAAAAAGCACGAATATGTGTATGATGAATATTTCGACTGCTACATCTGCCCGAACGAGCAAATCTTAACATATGAGACAACAAACAAGGATGGGTACCGTATCTATCGATCAAATTCTCAAGTTTGCCGAAGTTGTCCGTTCTTGAAACAATGCACGGAAAGTAAAGACTACACAAAGAGAGTGAGTCGCCACATCTGGGCTGATTACCTCGAAGAGGTAGACCACCTCCGGCATACCGAGGAAAACAAACAAATCTATAGCAAACGGAAAGAAACGATTGAACGTGTATTCGCTGATATGAAGGAAAAGCATGGCATGCGTTGGACGACCTTACGAGGACTGGAGAAGGTCACGATGCAGGCGATGCTTGTTTTCGCTGCCATGAACTTGAAAAAAATGGCGACCTGGCTATGGAAATCAGGTCGCCAAAAGGTGAACGATCAAAACACCTTCGGTATTTTCATCAAATTATTAAACAAACTCCCTCTGCTGTTCGTTCAGCGAGGGAGTTTGTCTGCAACCTGAAGCGACACTCTCGATATGAGATGCCGCTTTTTTCATTCCCTATTCACATGTGCGACCTTCATCGTTTTTGTTCTTTCCTCCACTCATGCACGCATCTTTCGCATGCTTTCGTGTAATCGCAAAGCTGTTAACGTTTCACTGGCCTGCTTCTTAGGTTGGCTTTCCCTATGCTTCCAGCAGCAGCATTTCCTTGCGGAGCTGCTTCAAGCGTTCGGTCGATCTGCGAATCTGAGCCGTATCCTTGGCATGCAAAGCATCGTACAGGGTAGCCAACTCATAATCGAGTTCCAAACGCAAAACCGGTATTCGTTCCTCTGCATCACGACGTTTGAGGGCGGCAATCACCTGATCCATGGTTACACTGCAAGCTTTTTCGTAGATCACTTTTTTCTCAGCTCCTTTTATCTCCACGATTCTGACGGCTTCTCCATACCGAATGTGCTTTATGAGCAACCCGCTTTCATGGAGCATTTTTACAACGACATGTCCTTTTGCCTTCTGGATAAAGCGGTAGAGTATCAAGGCCACCCGGGTGTCACGGACTGAACAATCAGGTTGCTGCCATCTGTAGACACCGTTGACGCGTTGAAGTCTCCATTCTGCTCTGCCGTCCTGGGTGCACACGAGTAAATGAAAGTGCTCCTTGGTTTCCTTCCAAGTGACAGTTGCTCCTGCATTGACCAGAAACTGCAGCATCGCATACAAGGTTTTTCGGTCAAACCAGACAGACAAATTGCAATACTCCAATTCCTTCCCGTCTTGCATCAGATCCCTCCCATTCACAGAATACTCAGTAAATAGAACTGCTTACGGGAGTGAGTGGTATATCATATTATTCTGTTGCAGCTTTTGCTATTCGTTTCCCTGCATGTTTTTTCCTAAAATCTTATGTTATTATATGGGGGGTTCTGAGCTCTTTTGACAAAGATACTTGCCTGTTTCCCAGCGGGCTGCTTGCTACAGATCGTGCTATGAGAGGTGGTCGTGATGACGAATTCTTTTACCGGTTTTCATCAGAATGATTTTGATGTGTTTGCCATTGAGGGATTGGACAACAGAATGGAAGGGATCAAGGAGCTGATCCGTCCCAAGCTGGAGACCCTCGGACAACATTTCGCTCCGTCTCTCTCGCTGGCAACTGGCGAAGAGATGTTTTACCATGTCGCCAAGCACGCGCGCAGAACAGTAAACCCGCCAAAAGATACATGGGTTGCCTGGGCTGGCGACAAACGCGGATACAAGAAACACCCTCACTTTCAGGTAGGCTTGTGGGGCACTCATCTGTTTGTCTGGTATGCAGTGATTTACGAATCTCCCTTCAAGGAGGAGATCAGCCGGTCCATGAAGGAACACCTGGAGGAAATCCTCGAAATGGTACCTGACGACTTTCGCTGGTCCCCCGATCACATGCAGCCGGGCAGCACTCCTCAAGCAGTGTTGGGATGTGAAGGCGTACTGCAACTGATCGACAGACTGCAACAAGTGAAAAAGGCAGAAATTTTGTGCGGCATCAATATCGATCGCCATGATCCTGTCCTTGCGGATGGAGACAAACTGCTTTCAAAGCTCGACGCTACCTTTTCTGTCCTGACCAAGCTGTACAATCTGAGCAAGCTGCGTACAACGGGACTCGCTTGATGAGGATGTAGTTTAGGTATATGCAGAAGAACAGGTCCGCTTTCTCTAAAAAAGCGGTTTCCTGTTCTTTTGCTTTTCGGACACATAATCGGGTGCGACCGGGAACACTAAGGAAAACCACTAGGAACGACCTGCACTGTTGTTGAGAAAAGCCAGCTTGCCTTGTATATCTTGAAACATTCGGTCAAACAGTTCTTGTACACTCGGGACATCGTCAATCAATCCGATCACTTGCCCTGCCCATCCGAAGCCCTCCTGCTCGTTTCCTTCGTGGATAAACAAGCGGTTTCGCTCACCGCTGATGTACGGCTTCAAATGCTCATAGTCCGAACTGCTTTTTTCCATTTCCAAAATGAGATCTGACCCGGGTGTTCTGACTACCCTCGCAGGAGTCCCCAACGTCCGTTTGATTACTTGGGTATCGTGCTCTGTGCTTCTGATCAAAGCATTCTTGTAGGCAGGATGAGCATGGACGCACTCTTTGGTCGCGATAAACCGGGTCCCCATCTCTACGCCCTCTGCTCCTAAAGCGAGAGAGGCCAAAATTCCTCTGCCGTCTCCGATCCCGCCGCTGGCAAGTACAGGGATACGCACCGAATCAACGACGCGCGGGATCAGGACAAACGTGCCGATGTCATCTCTGCCCAGGTGCCCGCCGCCCTCCTGACCTACGGCCATGACCGCATCTGCGCCGATCGATTCTGCCTTTTGCGCCTGACGGACTGAGGCGACAAGCACGAGCTTTTTCACATCGAGGCCGTCCGTTCGGCGAATGAGCGGCTCGGGATTTCCTCCGGTTATGGAAATGACCCGGACCCCCTCTTCCAAAGCAGCCTCCAGCATGTGTTCATATGGGCGACCATGCTGGCCAATGGCAAAGTTCACACCAAACGGCTTGTCAGTCAAGGCCTTGGTTTTCCGAATTTCTTCACGCAAAGCCTCCGGAGAGGGAAGAGACATTGCTGTTACCTGTCCCAGACCGCCGGCATTGGAGACGGCAGCCGCCAATTCGGCATACGCCAGATAAGCCAGCCCGCCTTGTACGACCGGGTACTGGATCTGCAGCAGCTCAGTCACTCTTGTTTTCATAAGCGTCACCTCTCTCACTCACTTCTCGGCCAAAAGGGAGAACTCCTGCCGCCACAGATAAATATCAAAAAAATGAACTTGCTTTCCCCCCCCTTTTTGCTATACTCAATTTGTTTGTTTTTTACCCTTTTATTCTTGTTGCAAAGTGAGGCGATCATATGAGACAAAAGAGTACTCCTCTGTTTAGCGGGTTGTTGGAGCACGCCCGAAGAAATCCTATTCAATTTCACATCCCTGGTCATAAAAAGGGCATGGGCATGCACCCGACATTCCGTGAATTCATCGGGGAAAACGCTCTCTCGATTGACCTCATCAATATTGCTCCTCTGGATGACTTGCACCATCCCAAGGCAATGATCAAGGAAGCCCAGAATCTGGCGGCCGAAGCTTTCGGAGCTGACCATACCTTTTTTTCCGTTCAGGGAACGAGCGGCGCGATCATGGCCATGATTATGGCCACTTGCAATCCGGGAGACAAAATTATCGTCCCGCGGAACGTTCACAAATCAGTCATGGCGGCGATCATTTTTGCCGGAGCGACTCCGATTTTTATCCATCCTGTGATGGACGAGCGTTTGGGGATATCTCACGGGATTACTGTAAAAGCTGTTCAAAAAGCGCTGGAGCAGCATCCCGATGCGGCTGCTCTCCTCGTCATCAACCCGACATACTTCGGCTTTGCGGGCGATCTCAGAGAAATCGTACGTACTGCGCATAACTATGAAATTCCCGTATTGGTGGATGAAGCACACGGTGTCCACATTCATTTTCATGAAGAGCTTCCGATTTCCGCGATGCAAGCCGGTGCCGACATGGCAGCGACCAGCGTTCACAAGCTGGGAGGCTCCTTGACCCAGACCTCTATCCTGAATGTTCGCGAAGGCCTGGTCGATGTCGATCGCGTCAAGACCGTCATGAGCATGCTGACGACGACTTCGACCTCTTATATCCTGCTCGCATCTCTGGACATGGCGAGGCAGCACCTGGCCATTAACGGTCGGATGTTGACCGAGCAAGCGATGCAGATGGCCAACAAAGCCAGAGAGATGATTAACGAGATCCCGCGGATTCACTGCGTCGGTCGGGAAATTCTCGGTACGCCTGCGACTTTTGCCATGGACCCGACCAAGCTCTTGATTCACGTTCGCGATCTGGGGATTACTGGCTGGGAAGTGGAGAACTGGCTCCGTTCGAAGTACAACATCGAGGTCGAAATGAGCGATTTGTACAATGTCCTCTGCTTTGTTACCGCTGGCGATACAGAGGAATCGATTCGCACTCTGGTGAATGCGCTAAGAGAATTGTCTGTGGAATTTGCTCATGTGCAGGCAGAAGAAAAGCCGACCATTTCGCTGCCGAACATCCCGGTCCTGTCCATGACGCCGCGCGATGCCTTTTACGCGGAGACGGAGACTGTTCCCTTGGCGGAAGCGGCAGGTAGGGTAATCACCGAATTTATCATGGTTTATCCTCCCGGTATTCCGATCTTTTTGCCCGGAGAGGTGATTACAGAGGAAAACATCGCCTACATCAAGGAGAACATTCGTGTCGGCCTTCCTGTTCAAGGCCCTGAGGACGAGTCACTGAAAACGGTCAAGGTCGTAAAACGTCAAACAGCTATCTCTGGATAACCTACAAAATGCCGGCTCTACGCGAGTCGGCTTTTTTTGTCTCGAAGGTCAATTCGGAAGAGGCCATTCGCGTTTTGTATGTAGTCAGCATTTGATATGATAGGGAAAAGTGGGTATAGATGGAGGAAACCATTATGCCGGATTGGTCGTATCACACGATGTTTCGCCCCTTATTGTTTACACTGCCCGCAGAGCGGTCACGCCGTTTGACCTTGACCGCTATCGGCACATTGGCAAAATGCCCGGGCGGTCCCTCACTCATCGAACTGATGGGACATATGGAGCCTCCCGCCGAGCTTTCGAGAAAGCATTGGGGTGTCTCCTTTCCCACTCCGATTGGCTTGGGGGCCGGGCTCGATACCGATGCCCGGGGGCTATCCGCCCTTTCCCAATTCGGCTTCGGCTATATAGAACTGGGTCCCGTCACCCGCAATCCCGTTGATGAATCCGGCGGCATCGAGCGGTTATTGGCAGACGAGTCTATCTCGTATCCAGCTCCCTTGGCTAACATGGGGGCGGCAAAGCTGGCCGAGCGGCTTGAGCGCTGCGGACATCGCTCGCTTCCATTGGCTTGCCGGCTGTCATTCGCCCCTGGGTCCTCTCCGCTTGAAGCGGCTCAGGAGCGCATTGAAATGATTGAACAGCTATCGCCTTACTGTGGATTCTTTACGCTTGATACACGTCAACAGCTTTTGGATGGGTGGGATGAGACTGCATGGAACCTGCATCTCTCTTTGCTCGCAGAGGCAACAAAGGCCCCGCTGCTTCTGGTACTGTCACCGGACTTGCCCAAGGTCGAGGCCGAGTGCTTGCTATTGCCGGCGATTCGCGCGGGGATAAAAGGTGTTGCAATCGCCGGTGGCATTTCCCCATCATCTGCTTTTGGCAAAACATCGGTCCCGCAGTCTGAAGCCAAAGACACAAAGCCGCCGCAAGAGCTGTCCCCACGCCGCTTGACAGGGGGCATAACAAGGGAAAAGAGCATCCAGATGGTTCAGTGGATTCGAAAAAGTTACCCGAATCTTTTTATGATCGGTTCCGGCGGCGTGATCGAGCCAGACGATGCTCTGGCTTTATTCGCGGCAGGCGCCGATTTTGTGCAGCTTCACAGCGGACTGATTTATTCCGGTCCTGGCCTGCCAAAACGAATCAATGAAGCCATTTGGCAAAGCAATCATCCTCTTCGGACTGCTGAACTTTCTGCCGACAGCAAGTTGTCCGAGCCGGATTCACCAACCGTCGAGAGCCATCGTGCTCCTCGGAAATTCACCGGGCAGTTCACTGGATGGTTCTCTGGCTCGCTGCTGGGGATCGGCATGGTGATCGGGGGATTACTCGCACTCCTGGTAGCATTGACAACTGTCGTACTTCCCTATGATGAAGCCTTCCTGGGCATGAGAGCGTCCGAGCTCCAGGCTCTCAACCCGCAAATTCTCCCTTTCATGTCCCATGACAGGGTTAGTCTGGCGGGTACAATGATTTCCATTGGCGTGATTTATTTCCAGCTTTCCCGATTCGGCCTTAGCCGGCAGCTTCATTGGGCTAAGCAGGTCTTGCTCGTTTCCGGCTCAGTTGGCTTTCTCAGCTTCTTTCTCTACATTGGCTACGGTTATTTTGATATTCTGCATGCTGTATTGTCTCTGTCGCTGTTCCCGTTTTTCCTGTTGGCCATAAGGCAACCTGCAAACAAACAGCTCTCTTCTCTGCCCGCCCAAGTCAAAAATGACCGTGACTGGCGCCGCTCACTGTGGGGACAATTGTTCTTTGTGATTATCGGCTGCGGGTTGACCGGAGCTGGACTGATTATCTCCATCATCGGGATTACCGGTGTGTTTGTCCCACAGGATCTGGCCTTTCTTTGTGCTACGCCCGAGGTTTTGCAGGCCTATAATGAGAAGCTGATCCCCGTGATCGCCCATGATCGGGCCGGATTTGGCGGTGCCCTGTTGTCAGTCGGAATCGCGGTGCTGTTGATCAGCTTGTGGGCATTCAGACAGGGAGAGTCCTGGGTCTGGTGGACGCTGTTTCTGGGAGGTCTGCCTGGATTCGCATCCGGGATTGGCATTCATTTCGCAGTTGGATATACGGACTTTATTCATTTGATCCCTGCGTATGTGGCTGCCCTTCTCTTCCTGGTGGCATTAATGCTCACATACCCCTACTTTTGTCTGAGGAAAAGCTGACTAAAAAAACACGACTTCTTCTATTGGCGAGAGCAAAAAAAACAGGCGTTGAGGCACTTACCCCAACGCCTGATTTATTATACATTAGTTAAACACACGGATGACTACTGTATCGTAGTCCGAGTCGTTCAACATGGTTAAGAATAATTTATAGTCATCTAATGCAACCTCGACAGGCAGACGCTTCTCTTTGCTTGTGCCTGTATTGAATACGAAGTACATTTTATCGAGATCACCGCTGGTAAAAATCTTCAGGAGAGTATTGTCATCCAATGCCTTCATGAAGTTGTAATCTTTGTAATCTACCGGCTGCTCGCCACCGTTGTCATCGTCGTCGTCATCATCACGCGGGCTGGCGAATTCACTCGTGTAAACAGCTGGTGTAGAGCCTCGGTTGTCAATCCAGACAAGTCGGTTCCCGCCCATGCGCGGCTGCTCAATATCAGCATCCTCCGACCAAATTTCATCCAGATAGGAATCATCCTCTATGTCGTATAACTCAAAGGCGTAGTCAGTGTCTTTTTTGCTATTGCGATTATCCAGGAAGAACACAACATCACGCGAGGCTTGCGGTTCGATCTGGTCTTTTTCTGTCCAACGGGCTGCCAGATTGGTGCGCTCGCGGTCAATGTCGTAATAGTACAAGTCATACGATCTTGTCGAATTGGAGTATTCGCTCCAGACGACAAATTCGTCACCAAGGCTTGCTCCTTTGATTTTTACGTCAGTGCGGATATCCTCATCCCGTCCGCGGTCGATATCGTACAAGACAACGGTGCTATCACCGGAGCGTGATTCTTTTACCCACATCGCATAGTTTTCATTGACATCCAAATAAAGAGGTTCATCATTAAGCGTTTCGAGTTCTTCGTAATCACCTGTAGACAGGTCGGTCAGGATCACATCATAACGACGGCCCTCGTTTACCCACAGCAGGTTTTTCCCTTCCAGCTCGTACAGGCTCTCATGTGGCGTATCGTCTTCGTCAACAGCTCTGCTCAGCTTGCCAGTCCGTATGTTGTAGACCATCAGCGTTTCCTCATCGTCGTCATACCAGACTACATAAGGACTGCTGACAAGCGGACGGTTTGGCTCGGAGTCAGATTTGCTGATCACCTTGCTCGTTTTCGTTTTCAGATCGTGCAAAACAACGCTAGAAGATTTCTTCGACTCGTTTATGTAGACGATATATCTGTCATCGCCATCCGGCTCTGTTGGTTCGCCGGCAGTTCCGCCGATCTGGACCAAGTCCTCTTCATCTGTATCATAGATATAGAGACTCAGGTTGTCATCGCGATCTCTCTTGGTGAAAATGACATAATCGCCGGCCATGCGAGGCGGAATTTTGTCATAAACGTCTCTGGCAATATCGTCTATGTCCTTTGGTCTGTCGACATCGCCAAAGTACAGGGTCCCATCGTTAATGAAGATGAAGTTGTCATCGTAGATCTGCGGCACTTTATCGTCTTCAGAATCAGTCGTCAATCGTTTATCCCGAGTGGTCCCCAACACGTGGAGGTATACATCGGTATCACTGCCGTTGTCATTCTCGTAAACGATTTGATCCATGGAGATCGACGGCTTGGTCTGATCGCCTTTTTCTTCAACAGCCGCGTATTCGCGACCCTTTTTAATGTCGTAGTAGTAGATATCGGCATTTTTATTTCTTCTGTCTTCCCAAGCAACGTAATTGCCGGAAACAGTCGGGTTGCTCGCTCGACCGCTGGTAGAAACACGCTTTGCTTCCCCTGCCTTGATATCGTAGAGGTAGATGTTGTCGTCTGAACTATCTGTCCACACGATCATATTGTCCGCAAGATCCAGTTGAGACGGTTTGGCGTCTCCATTCGTAATCCGGGTTTCCTTTTTTCGGTCAATATCGTAGAGGTAGACATCGTCTCCTCCGTGGCGGTCGTCAATCCAGGCAACATACTTGCCGTCCACCACCGGATTTTTCTTTCCAGAGGACTTGTCCCCAATTTTGGTTTCGGATTGATCATCGATGTCATACAGAGTAATGGTGTTTTCATTCTTCAACATCCACACGGCATAATCGGTAGAAATGTCAAAGCCTACACGGGCAATATAAGGCTGACTTGCATCGACTCGGATTTCATTTGCGGCGAAAGCCGATGTACCGCCCCAGAGGGAAGATGTCAGCAAGACAGCCGCCATCAGTCCCCGGATGCGTCCTCGCTTCATGAAACAATTCCTCCTCTTACAACTATTTTCTCTCTTTCCCATTATCCTTCATTCGCCAATCATTGTCAAAAAAAACAGACGCTTTCGACAAGCGTCCGTGTTCTATCTATTTCGCCTTATTTCTGTTTCGTCGCTTCCGCGTGCTTGCATTCGCCTTTGCACATGCCATACAGCGTCTTTACCTGATTGCTCTCAAAATGCTCGATGATCGACTCACAGCTTTGGCAAATAATAGTCCCCATATTGCGCAAACCCCTCCGACTCTCATATTGCTGTCGCACAAGCATGTCATATATCCTACACGCCAGCAAAAAGATGATGCTCATTCATGATCGTACCTTTATATTAATACGTCATAATGGAGGAGTCAATCGAAAAAATACACATTTTAACCTCTATTAGTATGTCACATTTCTAGTCCGTGCTGCTTCATCCACTCTACGATACAGCAGAGCACATCTTCCCGCTCCGGCTCATTCAAAAGCTCGTGACGCATTCCGGGGAAGCGCCGGAATACAGCTTTTTCCGGCAAATCAGCCGCAAATCGCTCCACGGCATCCGCGTCGACCAGCAGATCATCACCGGCCTGCAGCACAAGAGTCGGCAACAAAAGGCTGCCTCGTTCCTCCCAAGCTTCCCCCATCGCTCGATGTAGCTCCTGGTACCAGCGCACGCTTACTTTTGGATACTGCCACGGGTCTGTTATGTAAGCCTTTTGCACCTCCGGGTCGCGCGTAACCATCTCGGGCGTTATCCCGCTCGCCATTCGCAGTGTAGGCCAGCTCTTATCCAACCAAACAGCCAGCCTGGCCTTCCACTGTGGAACCGGCACCTTCAGTTGGAGACATGGAGACGTGAGAATCAGTCCGGCGAGTCGTTTTCGCTCCGCAAAGCGCTCGATGAGGCGCACCGCGACAAGGCCGCCCATGCTGTGCCCAAAAACGAATACCGGGTATTTCTGTCCTGCTTTTTGCAAGGCCGTCTCTACCCACGCCCCAGCCGCGTCCAAATACTGCGAAAAGCTGTCGATATGCCCTTTCCTGCCCGCAGACCGGCCCCACCCTGGCAGATCCCCTGTCACTACTTCGACTCCGAACCGATTTAACTCGTCAGCGACATGTTGATATCTGCCATGATGCTCGCCTGTTCCGTGGATCAGCACCATCGCTGCACGAGGCTTTTCTACAGACCATGTATGGGAAAACCACTCCATTTTGCTCCCTCCTCTTCTCCAAGAATAGCATGTGACAAGGCAATTGTATGAAAGCGCCATCTCTTCTGGAAGGCAATGATTGCATCTCACCGCACAAAAAAATGAGCAGAAGCGAACTTCTGCTCATCCGTTAATACTGGTTTTCTTCGAAGGGCAACGATGGCAAATGCTCCTGGAAAAAGTGGGAGAGCATTTCTGCTTCATCTGAACAATCCAAGCGGAAGATTTTCTTCAGGTACTCCGGGTTTACGGCATCCTCTGAACCGAGAAGGGTAGATTGCCCAGTCTGCATACAGATGACCAACGGCTTTCCATAAAACTTGTTCGTATAGACGATTCCGAAGTCGTGGCGAGTCCGTTCTGTGACAAAACCGAAAAAACGAACCTGTGCATTCTCGGCGACGTCGTACAAATGGTCATAGCGTTCCATCAGCAATCCCTCCTCCAAGTGTAATGATCCGAGCATTGTTTAAATATTCGGATTCTTTATTAGTGTAACACAATCTCCGCTCAATTTCCAGTTTACATTTCAACCTGCCAAATATTGGGCGAAGTCAGATGATCATGGATTGCCGATTGGGTACCCGGTCTTCTCCTTCCTGAATCCACCGGACCTTTTCCGATCCGTGCAGCGACTGCGCGACAAAAGACAGACACTCAAAAAAGAGCTCGACAACAGCTGTACTGTACCTCTCTTCCAGCTTCTCCAACGCATAGGTGAGACGGAAAATCGAAGGGACCCGCTGCCTGCTTGTCTCGATCACTTCTCTGCCCTTGCGCGTCGGATAGACATGGACAACCCGGCCATCCAGCTCTGACTTTTCGATGTAGACCATCTCTTTTTCCACCAGCTTTTTGATGTGGATCACAATGGAAGACGGATGCCAGAAGGTCCACTCCGCGATTTGCGTTACGCGCACGCCTTCGTAGCAATAAATGATCCATAGAATATTCAGTTGTACGGAGGAGTCCAGCTCCGCTTCTTTTGCCGCTCGCTCCCAATCTTCCTTGTTGACCACATCTATGGCGCGCATCGTATTTAATGCTTCATAGACATTTCGAATGGAAACCTCCTGCATGGTATCTTCCCTCCACAATCCATTTGTCGTTCTCTAGTGCTGTAACGCGCTGCAAATGGTATATACATTTTACACTTTTCTGAAAAAACTCGCAATTGTTTTCCCCCTGGGAATGATTCATTGCCAAAGAGTGGCAGGAATGCTACACTTAACGCAGGAGATTCCCGGGACTAGGAGTGAATGCAAACGTGAATCTGCAGTCGGCCTACATATATTTAGTGGATGGCTCTACAGCCACTGAAGCATCTCTGGATGAAGTCAAAGCAAAATTGCTGCGCTACGTCGACATGACCAAAAAAACCGGTGAACAACTCGGCTGGTCCTACGCCGATGCCGCTTTCCCTTATGTCATCGATGAACGCCCCGAGGGCAAGGATTCCTGGCTGCTGCTTCGCGGCAAAGATCCGAGCACTCACAAGGCGATTATCATCGGAGTTGGCAAACGAGAGAAAAATGGTAAAGAACATTCTTACATTCAAGTTTCCCTGCCGGACTCTGCAACACATGGCGACAAGAGCAAGGCAAATGAATTTTGCCGTTATCTTGCACGCAATTTTAAAGCAGAGCTGCACCTCTTTAACAACCGCATCCAATATTTCCAGCCGCGCAAGCCATAAAGCGCCTGGAGCAGCAGCAGCCGGCATTTCCCGGCTGTTTTTTATTTTCTGGCTGTTTTTGTCCACATTTGCCGCTCTTTCTAAAAGGAGAGACAGCAGCCTTCCCCGCTCTGCTTGTTTTCTCATAAAAATAGAGCACAACCCTTCTTTTGGGAGGAATGCCCGATGGACCAACAAGTGTTTATCCATTTTGTAGCCGGGCCAGCCCGCCAATCTTATCTGACGCATCGCATCTTCCCCTCGATCACGATTGCCCAGGCCATTCTGGAATCCGGCTGGGGCAAGCACGTTCCAACCGATGCCGCAACCGGCCGCTACTCCTATAATTTGTTCGGGATCAAAGGAAGCGGACCAGCCGGTTCTGTCACGGTCAACTCCCGGGAGGTGGAAAATGGCCAGACGGTTATTCGCCCCTCTGCCTTCAAAGCCTACTATTCCTATCAACAGTCCATCGATGACCACGCTTCGTTTTTGCTTCGGCCCGCGTATAAGCGTGTCATCCTCGCATCCACTCCCACCGAAGCCGCACAGGAGCTGCAAAAAGCGGGCTACGCAACGGATCCGGCGTACGCCGAAAAATTGACCAACCTGATACGCACCTACCATTTGACACAGTACGATCAATTTGCCCCCGAAGAGAAGTCCGTCCCCGAGTGGAAGCAGGAGCTGGGGCTGCGCGCATTAAAAGAAGGCTTGATCACCTCACCGGAATGGCTCGGAAAGCTGGATGAACCGATGCCGGCCTGGGCTGTATTCGCTGTCGCTCTGCGCCTTTTGGACAAACAGAGAAATATCCCTTAGCGAATGCAAAAAAAGGCTCTCCCAAAGGAGAGCCTTGCCTTATGCGTACGTTGATCAAATCAGTTGAGATCGCGACAGCGAATAAAATCTGCCATCAACCATCCGAATCCCCAGATCAACACAGTATCTCAGTCCCTGTGTCACTCCATAAAGAATCCATTCTGAAGACCGGTGGTTAATATCAAAGTCTGTATACAGATCTGTGCCGTCATTACGAATCTCGTTGCGGTCCGTCACATCGAAGAGGCGGAGTACAAATGGCAGTTCGGCAAATGGAATCGCGAATTTTCGCTCGACTTCCTGCTCAAACTCTTTTGTCATTTGCCATTCGGCCAAGATCGAATGCTCATCTTGCCAGGCAATGGTTATACTCGGGCCGTCAATGTCGGTGGATGACCGCGGGGGATTTGTCTCCATTCGCTCCCATCGTTCCTTTCTCTCATGTACTTGCTTGCGGATTATGAAAAAACTTGTGTTTTGTAATCATTATACCACGTTAACAAGTCATGTGGAAACGCATCCAAGCCAGATAATTTTATCTGCCCACGGAAAAACTGTTTTCCCCTACTGTTACATACTGATCAAACTTTTCGGTTTTCATCTGCACCTGCACTTTGTAGGTCCCGTACTGCTCAAGCTTGGTGGAGACAAACGGTTCCGAGAAGTAGAAGCTGTTTCCGTTTTGAGTTGAGAATTTCCAGACTTTACTTTGCTCCACTTCTTTTCCATCCGGTCCAATCAATACTACTTGCATGCGCAAATCCTTTGCCGAAGGGGCTTCGTCTACTTCGACAAAGACGTTAAACGTGCGAGGGACATCCTTGTCGCTGTACCCTTTGATCGGGTTGCTGAAGACGACATTTTTATTGCGGCTTTGCTGAACTCCCTCAAGAACAAGCACATTCACATTAGGCTTGATAATTTCCATTTTGCCCGAGCGCTGATCGTACTCTGTGAATCCACCCAAGCGATTCACCAATTCTTCCATGGAAGAAGCCGTAGACCCGGGCAGATCGCTTACAATGCGCTCGCCGCTCAGAAAAATGCGCATTGCGCCTTCGCCCAAGGCCGTACTCCCTACACCTGCAACCGTCAGCACCAACAGGGCAGACAACCACCTTTTTTTCATGACTCAATCCTCCAGTATCGTTGCGCTTCAGCGCTTGTTTTCCTCAGTGTTTCTTTCCATATTCTTATACGCCCAAGCAAGCAAATAGTTGTGGTGCCCCGCGAAGTTTTTTCTGCGATATCCACAAAATCCACATCATCCACAGCTATGGCCTGCTTGGCGGGAATAGGCACGTCACATCATGTCCAAACAATAGAAAAACGACCCCCAAGAGGTCGTTTTCCTGCTTTTATCCACATGTTTTATCCGGTCATGCCTGCTGATCGGAGAGCCATGTAAAATATCGGGTCACTACGTCGATGGCGACTTCAATCGCCTGCTCATCCGGCTCGATCTTGGAGTGGTGAAGTCCATAAGGGGTATCCGCTCCCAGCCAGAACAGGAATCCGGGAATTTCGGTCAAGAAAAAGCCAAAATCCTCACCGGTCATCGCTTCCGCGCAGTGTACAAGGGTGACGTCGGGCAGATTTCCCCTCACCCAGTCCATAAACTGAAGGGTCATTTCCTCGTGATTGTACACCTGAGCATAGCCGCAGCCGTAATCGATCTCGGCCTTGCACTCGAATCCCGCTTCCACCCCTTTGACCAGGGCTTCAATCCGGTCCTTCACCCGGGTCATGGAATCGGTGGAAAACGTCCGGATCGTCCCTTCCAGTCTTGCCTTCTCCGCGATGATGTTCTGCCGCGTACCTCCCTCAATCTTCCCGACCGTAATGACAGCCGAATCCAGCGGATCAATATTGCGGGAGATGACCGACTGCAGCTGGGTCACCAGATGGCTTGCCGCGACTACCATGTCGTTTGCCTTATGCGGAAATGCCGCGTGTCCGCCTTTTCCGACCAGATCAATCATCAATTCGGATGTGTTGGCAAACAGAATGCCTGGCTTTGTCGCGATATGGCCTACGGGATACTCTGGAGCGATGTGCAGGGCAAAAATGCAATCCGGCCGCCATTCTCCAAACTCCTCGCTCTCCATCATCGGCTTGGCTCCGCCAGGTCCTTCTTCTGCAGGCTGGAAGATAAAGAGGAGATCGTCGTCAATGGGATGATGGACGAAATGCGTCAGAATGCCGAGGCCAATCGCCATGTGCATATCGTGTCCGCATGCGTGCATATACCCTTCGTGCCTGGAGCGGAATGGATAGGAGGTCTCTTCCGTGATGGGAAGCCCGTCCATGTCCGCGCGCCAGGCGATCGTTCTTTTCGGATTGCGGCCTGCCACTTTTACGAGAATGCCTGTCTTCCATGTCTTGAGCTCAAACCGCTCTGCAGGGAGCTGCTCCAGATAATCGAGCAGGTAACGCTGTGTCTTGAACTCCGCGAACCCGGGCTCGGGAATTTGATGCAGATCTCTGCGGATACGGACAAACGTCGAAACACTCACGCTGCTACGCCTCCTTTCCGGCCGCCAACTGGCTCATTTCGCGGGTGAAGGCTTCCATAAAACGATCGACATCTCCGCGGGTCAGCGTAAGCGGCGGGAGCAAACGGACAATGGTTTTTTGCGTAACATCGACCAAAATCCCCTCCTCCAGCAAATTTTGCTGAAGCCGGCTTACTTCCTCCGGTGAAACCGAGAGCGGGATTCCCACCATCATTCCCTTTCCGCGAAGCGATTGCAGCTGCTCAGGAAAGGCTGCCCGCAGATCTTCCAAACGATCCCACAGGTATTGCGTCACATCCTGCAATTGACTTTGGAACGCTGCGTCCAACAGTTCGTCCAGAACTGCATTCCCCAAGGCGGCAGAGAGCGGTGACGGCGCAAACGTGGTGCCGTGATCACCCGGCTTGAACAAGTCTTGCAGTTTTTCGCCTGCGATGACACCCCCGAGCGGAAGCCCGCCCCCTACTCCTTTGGCAAAAAGAATGAGGTCCGGTGTCACAGCAGCGTGTTGAAAAGCGAATAATTTGCCTGTCCGTCCCATTCCTGTCTGAATCTCATCCATTGCAAACAAAGTGCCTGTCGCCTGGCAGATCGCCGCCACTTCCTGCAAATAGCTTTCAGCCAGAGGGACGACACCGCCCGAGCCCAGCACCGGCTCCATCAAAACGGCAGCAGGACGGCGTTCCTCACAGACAGCGCGAAGCTGATCAATGTCTCCTGCCTTCAGCTCATAGACCGGAAAATCGGGCTGAGGAAAATCCTGATAGACGTGAGGCTGTCTGGTCAGGCGAAGAGCTCCCAATGTCCGGCCGTGAAAGCTGTTGGACAGAACCACGATGCCTGAGCGTCCCGTACCTTCGGCAGCCGTCCATTTGTGAATCAGCTTGATAGCCGCCTCGGTCGCTTCTGCTCCGGAATTGGTAAAGAAGACTTTCCCCGGGATGGTATGCTCGATCAGCCTCTGCGCCAGCTTGATCGCAGGGGGATTGAGGAAAATATTGGAGATGTGCAAAAATTGCTCCCCTTGCTCCCGCAGGGCCTGAATAATCCGCGGGTGAGAGTGGCCGAGCACGTTTACGGCAAGTCCGGTAAACAAATCGAGATATCCCTTGCCATTCGTGTCGTAGAGGTAATTTCCCTCGCCCTTGGCGATAGCGATCGGCAGTCTTTTGTACGTAGAGACGATGTATTGTTGATCAAGCGAACGCCAGTCCATGCCTACCCTCTCCCTTACAGCTGTCTCAGCTCCTGCTTGATCTCCGTCTTGGAGCGTGTCTTTTCGTCGATTTGCTTGATAATGCGTGCGGGCGTACCAGCTACTACCACATTCGGCGGAACGTCCTCGATAACGACAGCTCCTGCGGCTACAACGGAGCCTTTTCCGACGCGAACCCCTTCCAAAATGACCGCATTTGCTCCTACCACGACATCGTCTTCGATAACGACCGGAGACGCAGATGGCGGTTCGATCACGCCGGCAATGACAGCACCTGCGCCGATGTGGCAATTTTTCCCGATCGTTCCGCGTCCGCCGACGACGACGTTCATGTCGATCATGGTGCCTTCTCCGATGACGGCTCCGATGTTGATGGAAGCTCCCATCATGATGACGGCGTTGTTGCCGATGCTCACCTGGTCGCGAATGATTGCGCCTGGCTCAATGCGTGCCTGAATGTTTTTTGTATCCAAAAGCGGAATCGCAGAGTTGCGGCGGTCGCTCTCCACTACATAATCCGCGATTTTATCCGCATGCTGCTCCAGAACAGGCTGGATTTCCTTCCACTCCCCGAAAACGACTCCCGTGCCGCCGTTCAAAAAGGCTTTTGCGCTGGGACCGAAGTCGATGCCGTCCAAATCCCCTTTGAGGTATACCTTTACAGGCGTTTTCTTTTCGCTTTTTTGAATAAACGAGATAATTTCATTGGCATCCATCATGTTCACAGTACTTCTCCTCCACTTTTCTTGAAATGAATGTAGAAAAAGCAATGAGTGCAAACGCTATACTCATTGCTTTTTGATACCGGACAAGCAAACGTAAATAGCGCTCCATAAGAGAAACTTCTCCTATGACAGGATGATCATTATTCACGAGCACCCCAGCCCTGCCGCCAATGGGGATGCGGCCAGAACTTCGGCGCTTTGGCCTTTTCTCCTCTTCCCTTTCCCCATTCCTGATGAAAAGAAGTACTCATCCGCAGCGCGCCTCTATTTAGAAGGCAATATGCAATTGTTCAGCTTTACTTACCCTGTACTGTACCAAATTCCGTACCCGGTGGCAACTGTTGAATCGAGAGTGGGCCGCTCCTGCTGGACGGCATTGTCAGCGACTCCCTTTTCCCTCTTTTCAACAGTCCTGATTCATGCTAAACTTTCCATCCACCCTATATGTGAATAGGAGGCTGAACCTGAAGATGTTTGCACCTTCTGCGTTTCTTGTTCGTCCCTTGTCTGCAAGCGATGCCCCTGCCCTGGCCTCTTTGCGGCAACAAAACCACCAATTTCTGCAGCCTTTTGAACCCATCCGCCCCGCTTCTTTTTACACAATTGAAGCGCAGTACCAGCAGTTGGAGGAGGCAGAGCGAAGCTTTCGCGAAGGGACAGGCTATTCGTTCGGCATTTTCGTCGGCCCTGATCAAACCCTCGTCGGCCGCGTCAACCTCTCCAATATCGTGCGCGGAGCCTGGCAAAACGCTACACTCGGCTATTTCCTCGATCAATCTCATAACGGCAAAGGAATAATGACCAGAGCAGTAGGAGAAGTCATCCGATTTGCGTTTACCGAAGCAAAGCTTCACCGGGTTCAAGCTGCGGTCATGCCGCGCAATACAGGCTCGATCAAGGTTCTTGCGAAAAACCGATTTCGCGAAGAAGGACTGTCGCTTCGCTATTTGCAAATCAACGGTAAATGGGAGGATCACCTGATCTTTGCCATTACCGCCGAGGAGCTGGAGACGACGTAGGAGCGGCAGCATCACTTAATCTGGACGGTTGCAATTCAGAAAATCGGTTCAATAATTCGGTTCGGCGTTTGGCTGGGCAATTTGTTCGGCCGATTCGGCCATTTGGGCTTTTGTTCACACTACAGCTACGCCTCCGTGCCAAGCCGCTCGAGAATCCTTCTCTTGCGATACAGCATCATGCCCGTCTCCGCCACGTCACGGACAGACGAGCGATTCAGATAAGCGCCGAAGAGCATTCCCGCGACCGGTACGATCTGAAACAGCTTTTTCCACCCGAAATTTTCCGTGTAGGTCACCACTACCTCTCGCCAGCCCTGAAGCTGAGAGAGTACATCCCGCTCTTTGGAAGGATTGTCGAAAGAAGACAGCTCCTCCAGGATCGCCTGCTTTCCTACAATATCCGAGGAAGCGAACTGCAGACATTTGACAATAAACAGCCGCTCCCGCTTGTCCTGCGGATCATAGCCGTAGCAAATCGCCATCTCCTGCAGTACCTTTAGCGAGGTGCCCAGCAGCAGAGGAATGTCGATTGCAAGCGTAAAGATGCCGCCAAAGCCTGTGGTGGCTCCTTGTACGGCTGCAAAGGTGGCACGCGACTCGCTCAGCTCTGCGGCGATTTTATCCATTTGCGCGAGTGGACGCTGATTGATCGGAAGCGTTTCTAGCGACTGCTCGTCCTTCCTCGGGAACGCTTCCTGAAAGCGGGTGTGGATATCCCGCTCACGTACCAGGTACTTCCCTCCGTTCTCCAAAAAGGCAACCAGTTCGTCGACGGCTGTGCCAAGTTTGTCCCGCACCACGTTTGGCGTGATCCGGTCCAGAAAGACAAAGGGGAGGCGCCCAAGCTTTTCCCAAAACCACAGATCGTTCTGGTCTGATTCCCATTTCCTTACCTCATCCAACTTACGGGTTAGTGTCACTCGATCTTCAAGCTCCACGATCCGTTCAACCCCTTTGCCGTTTATCGCGTTTCGTCTGCTTGTTTACGAGGCATCGGGTCCGCAAGCATTCCTTTGCGAATGCTTCCAACTCCGAGAGTGAATCAAAACCCGAAAAATCCTCAATTTCTTTTACGACTCCCAGCTTGAGATGTTTCACTTTTCCTTCTTCCATGCGAAAGCCAAGTTTGTAGAGGATGCCCCACTCTTCCTCCGTCATTGCCGTTCCCTCCCTGATCTTTCTTTCCCAAATCCTCGAAGCACGTCAGAAAAAATTAGGAAGGTTCAGGGTTTTTTCCTTTGCGAAGCTCGGTTATTCCCTCCTTGCAGACACCGTAGGATAACCACGAGCACCCCTCGCATAAATGGGCCAAATCATCTGGGGATACTCTCTCGCGTGTCCTTTGCACGAGTTCCGACTTGAGATAAACCTCCCCTGGCGTGATTCCCAGGTGCCGAAACACATTTTGATCCAGCGTTTGGACATGCTCCTCCGAATCAGGAGCCGCTTCGCAGCGCGTCGATCCTTTATGAGGACAGACTTGACACGTTTCATCGAATCCTTTTACGACTTGAATCGGAAAGTCTTGCTCATTGTCGCGGATTCTCTCTACAATCTCCCCCATTTTGACAACAAAGTCAGGACTGTATCCCATTCCGCGAAAACCGTGGACACACAGCAAATGATGCCCGCGCAAAACAACTGGTTCCATCCTTCATCCTCCCTTATCGTCTGCCTGAAGGCATTGTTTCGCAAATGCAAATAGAAATTTCCTATTACTTTTATACTTATTATAGATTTGACTAATACCCTTTTTGCTGTTAAAAACAAAGCAAGGAGGGGGTTCACATGACTGATACGCATTCATGGAATTCGCAATTGTACGACACGAAAATGAGCTTTGTTTCCGCCTTTGGCAAAGGCATCCTGGATTGGCTTCAAGCGAAACCGGGCGAGTCTGTCCTCGATATCGGGTGCGGGACGGGCGACTTGTCCCATGAGCTGGCGAGCATGGGGGCCAAACCGACCGGAATTGACTTCTCTGAAGAAATGATCGATGCCGCGCGAAAAAAATATCCGCATCTTCCTTTTTATGTTGCGGACGCTCATACTTATCGTACAACCGAAACCTTCGATGCCGTCTTTTCCAATGCCGCCTTGCACTGGATGAAGCAGCCCGAGAAGGTGGCTGAAAGCATTTGGATTGCGCTTCGTCCCGGCGGGCGCTTCATCGCCGAGTTTGGCGGAGCCGGCAATGTGGAAACGGTTATCGAAAAGATCCGAATCGTGCTAAGCTCAGCCGGCATTGATGCATCTGAAAGAATGCCCTGGTACTTTCCCAGTATTGGCACTTATTCCACTATATTAGAGCATCAAGGCTTCTCTGTCACTTGTGCGCAGCTTTTTGACCGCCCGACTCCCCTGCCTGACGGAGAAAACGGCATTCTTCACTGGCTGAACGCTTTTTGCTCCCCCTTCTTCACCGGGATGTCCGCTGGCGAAAAAAAGGCCGCATATCGGGACATCGCCGAAGAGCTCAAGCCTCATCTGTTTCACGACGGCTCTTGGGTCATCGACTACAAACGGATCAGAGTGGCTGCTGTCAAACCATTTGAAAAGGAGATTTCCTGATGCGCCTTGGCTGTTTGCACGCCCATCACTCCAATATCGCCCTCATTTCTGATGGTTTGTGTATCGACGGTTTGGCGTTGACCCATTTTGTCGACCCCGGCGTCCTGATTCGCTCAGAGCTTTCGGGACATTTTCCCGACGAGGCGTCGAGAGCAAAGATACGGGAACAGCTGCAATGGATCGCCGCATGCGGCGTGGACGCGATTCTCATTACTTGCACTCAGTACATTGCAGGCATGCAGCCTGAAGATGAAAATTGTGTAGAGCTGCCCATCATCAAGCTGGACGAACCATTTTTCCACGACGTATCCAGCTCCTCCGGCTCTCACCGTCTGCTTTTTTCAAACCCTGCTACGATCAAAGGGACCATGGCGCGTTACCATTCGTTCGCACACGTGCGTTCTTCGGAGACAGACGTACGTGCAGAGCTCGTTCCCGACTCATTTCCTTTGCTGATGAGCGGACGAACAGCGGAATACCGCGAAGCCATCTATCATGGCTTGCAAGTATTGGCCAAGCGAGGGGAGCCGGAGAGCATTTCCGTGGCCCAATTGTCCATGGTTCCTGCTGCCGAGCTGTTCGAAGCAAGCACCGGGCGGCCGATCGGCAATCCGCTAAAAAGCTTGCGGGCCGAAATAGAGAGAATCTTGTTTCCTTCATAATTTCATAAAAAACCGCCCGGCTGTCCATGAATAGAGACATCGGGCGGTTTCCCCTTTATTTGCGGTTCGCTCCAGCCTGCTCCGGCTACATTTCTCCGCCGAGCATCATCAAAACTTCATCTCCGGCTGCAAGCCCGCTCTTAATCTCAACAAATTCCGATCCTTCGATCCCAATCTCCACTTCTTTCGGTGTCGGTTCTCCGGACGCCGGATCTTTCACCATGACCTGTCCTTTCCCTTCTTCCAGGACTTCAACAGCCTGCATGGGGAGTCGGAGCACATTTTCTTTCTTCTCTACGAAAATATCGCAGTCCCCGGTCATTCCGTGCTTCATCTCGTTCGTATCGGACAGTTCGATTTTCACAGCAAATCGAACCGTCTTGTCTTCCTTTGTACCTTCTTTTGGCACTTCGATTACTTTTCCTGTAAACGGCTTGTTGCCAAAAGCCGAGACATACACTTCCGCGTGCTGCCCTACCTTGATCGACGGGATGTCCAGCTCGTCCACAGCCGCGATAAAGTAAACCGCGCTCGTATCCATGATGACCGCAGCAGGCTTGCCCGAGTCAGGTGTTTCGCCTGCCGTTACATTGAGCTTGGTAATTACCCCGCTGATTGGCGCCGTTACTTGTTTTTTTGCGATGTCCCGTCGCTTTTGCTCCATCGTCAGCTGGGACTCCTTCAGCGCCAGTTCTTTTTCCTTCAGTTCCAGATCGACGGAGGTCATGTCCATTTTTGCAATGAGCTGTCCTGCCTTCACTTCGTCGCCATTCTCAATCTCGACTTTGCCCACTTTTCCATGCGTACCGGCTACGAGATCGATGTCATCCGGATTCTCGAATGGCGTGGCGATCTGGCTGGCGTACAACGTGCCTTTTGCATCTGTATACTGCACCTCGCCCATGTCCCCAACGTAAATGGCTCCCGGCTTTTTCACGAGCACCTCTACGTCATGCACGCCGCCGACACCTTTTTCCTTGGTTCCGGTCAGGTCGATTTTCGTAACCGTTCCATCGACATAAGAGAGAGAGGCTACGAGAAATACCTTCACCTGCTGGCCTACCTTAAAGCGTTCGGCCTCGTATGCCGTGAATTTCCCTTTGATTTTCAGATAATCCGTGTTGACCAGCTTTGCCACAATCGTGTCAGGCGTTACCTGATCGCCTTCCTTGATCAAAACTTCTTTGATCTTTCCGGTTTTGTCAGAGAGAATTTTGTCCTTTTTATTTTTGATCTCGGCCAAATCCTTTTGCGCCCGGATGATGTTCAATTCCTGCTTTTGCAGCTCAATGGCAGCGTCCTCGCCGTCAATGCTAAAGAGAGGATCGCCCTTTGAAACGCGCTGTCCCTCCTGCACGAACACCCTCTCGACCTTTCCGCTCAGCTCCGGCTTCACCTCTTCACGGGCCTTGGCTTCCACTGTCCCCGAAGCGAAGATGGCTTTGCTTACTTCTCCCGTCTCTACTGCCGCAGTCGGGAAGGAAGGCGGTTCCTCCTGCGGCTGCTCCGATGCCGCCTCGTTGCTCGTAAACTTCGTATAACCATACACGCTTCCGCCGCCCAACAGCACGAGAACGGCAGAAATGATGATCCACTTTTTCTTTTTGCTCATCGTAAGTAACCCCACATTTCCTTATTCAGATCGAATCGCTTGCAATGCGCTCAAACGGGACGCGCGAATGGCCGGGAAAATGCCCGCCAACAAACCGATAATAAAGGCAAATCCGATGGCGAACAGAGCCAGCCATGTCGGTATCACAGCCAACGTGGTCATTTCCTCTCCTCCGCCGCCAAAGCCCAGACTGTCCATCAGACCGCCTGCTTTGCCGAAATAGTTGACCAATTCAACGGCGCCCCAGGCAAGTCCCAGACCGGTCATGCCTCCAATCAGACCGATGAAGCCCGACTCCATCAAAAACAGCCAGCGGATGTTGTAAACGGTGGCTCCGATTACCTTCATAATCCCGATTTCTTTGGTCCGCTCCAAAATGGACATGATCATTGTGTTTACAATCCCGATGGAAGCGACCAGAAGAGAAATGGCTGCAATCCCGCCGAGAATCATTTGAATCACGAAGAAGAACTTGTTGATCTGCTCCAGTTCGCGGGCAGGCGACCAAACCTCGTAGCCAAGCTTTTTCAAATCGGATACGACGCTCTCGACCATTTCGCGAGACTCGACCTTGACTGTAATCTCATCGAATACAAACTCGTCCTGATTTTTATCGCGCGAGCGCCTTGAGCTGGTGTCACCAAACTCCTCGCCCCTGCTGCGGTTCAGCCAGTCGTTCATTTCCTTTACGAGGCTGAGCGGAGCGTAGACCGCACTTCCGTAGCGGAAATTCTCCGATTTTTGCAGTTGGCCGACGACCCTCACCCTGACGTCTTTTTTCTCCAGCTTCAATTCATCGTCGATCCGGTATTCGCGAGTCAGCGTAATCGTTGCCGGCTTGCCCACCATGTCGAATGGAGCCGGGCCTTCTTCGCCTCCTCCGCCACCACCTCGCCGAGAGAAGTATACTTCCCCTCCTCCGCCGCCACTCTTGTTGGCATTCCTCATTCGGGCTTCCCGCTTTTCTTTTTCCACGTCCCTCATCTCTCGCGGAACGTAATAGGAAACGACAACCTCCTGAGGCGCTCCCGTAAGATAGGTTCCTTTTTCAATTTCGTCCTTCCGGTATGCGGCAGATTCGCGGACGTCGACACCGACCAGCTCGATGTACCCTTCCCTTCGGCCAACCTTCAGCTTGGACTCGCCGCGGATGCGCTTGATCGGCATGACCGCAGCTACGCCTTTGACCGCTTTCAACTCTTGAACAGCCGCCATATTCAGTTTTTTTCGTTCGTCGTCGGGAATCACTCTGTCTTCTTCCGGTATGTAGAAGGCCGGTTCCACGTCGAGCTCTGTCAAGTTCCCCCAGCTCTCCAGGCTTTTTACAGCATTTGCCTTCAAGCCCAAGCTGAGGGCAATCATCGCGACAATCGCTGCCGTACCAATCATGACCCCAACCGAGGTAAGCGCTGTTCGCAGCTTCATGCGCCACAGGTTTCTCCATACAATCCGAAATGAGTCTATAAATTTCACTTTTGTTTCACCTCATACCCTCGATCACGCCGGTTTTGTACGCCTTTGCACGACTCTTCCGTCCTGTAGGTAAATCACCCGGTCGGACTGCTCGGCCACTTCCTGCTCATGCGTAACGATAATAAATGTCGTATTGCTTTCTCGGTTCATCTGCCTCATCAAGTCGAGAATTTCCTGCTCTGTTTTGCTGTCCAGGTTTCCAGTCGGTTCGTCAGCCAGCACGATACTCGGGTTGTTTACCAGGGCGCGGGCGATACTGACACGCTGCTGCTGCCCGCCGCTAAGCTCGTTGGGGCGGTGATCCAGGCGGCCTTCCAGCCCCATTTTCTCCAGGATCTCGGCAGCTCTTATCCGTCTTTTTTTCTTGCTCTCACCTGCAAAAATCAAGGGAAGCTCCACATTTTCCAGCGCGGTCAGACCCGGCAATAGATTGTAGGACTGAAAAATAAAGCCCATGCATTTGCGCCTGAACAAGCAAAGCTCGTTCTCGTTAAAACGGGAGATTTCCTCGCTATTGACGAAAATCTTGCCCTCTTCCGGTTTGGTCAATCCCGCCAGCAGGTTGAGGAGTGTCGATTTTCCCGATCCTGAAGACCCGCACAGCGCGACAAACTCCCCTTTTGCTATGTGGATATTGATGTCAAAGAGGACAGGGACTTTGATTTTCCCGGTTCCATAGCTGTGATTGACGTTTTCGACCGTCAATTCACCCATTCCGTTGGCCATCTTCTGTGTACACCTCTTTTGCTATTACAAATTTGGAAAAATCATCTCATTGTATATAGACGGAGGAGCAGGAAAAATGTAACGATTTTATTTCGTGAAATAAAATTAACCCTTTGTACACACCAAATTCAAGAACTTGTAACACTCCTGTAACCAAATCATTCCAGTTCGCTGATATAATAGGAGCAGGCAAGAAAAACACGAGAGGGCAGAGTGAAGATGAGGATCTATCGCTTTTTGTTTGAAACAGCTACACGTCAATGGATTGAAGTCATTAAAGCTCCTAGCATGTTTGAAGCAGCGAAAGAGGCCAAGAAACTGGCCAGCACAAGGTCAAAAGCAATGGCCGCTCCCATCAGCTTCTCTTTCCATCACGTCGCATCTGTCTAACACATACATAAAGTGGCCATGGTTTGACCGTCCACCTTTTTGAACCGCTCTTCCTCACAGGGAAAGCGGCTTTTTGCGTGTCACCCTTATTGACACCGCTGTGCATTTGCTCTTCAATAAGGATAAGAAGATTTCAGAGATGCCCCTACTACCATCGTAGCGGATACAAAGGGAGACGAAAGCCATGACCATGAAGAAAGCATTGACCATCGCAGGCTCTGACACAAGCGGCGGAGCAGGTATTCAGGCGGACTTGAAAACCTTTCAGGAGCTGGGCGTATTCGGGATGACTGCCTTGACTGTTATCGTCGCGCAGGATCCGCATAATTCCTGGTTCCATGAAGTGTTCCCGATCGACCTCGGCACCCTGGAAAAGCAGATCGAGACGGTCCTCTCCGGGATCGGTGTCGATGCGGTAAAAACCGGCATGCTCGGAACAACGGATCTGATCGAGCTGGCTGCCAAAAAAATCGAACAGTATCAACTGAAAAACGTAGTCGTTGACCCTGTCCTGGTCTGCAAAGGGGCAGACGAGGTGCTCCATCCGGAAAATGCGGACTGCTTGCGTGACGTTCTGGTACCGCGTGCGACCGTCGTCACACCTAACCTGTATGAAGCAGGGGCTTTGTCCCAGATGGGCGCGCTCAAGACTGTCGACGACATGAAGGAAGCCGCCAAGCGGATTCACGACAAAGGCGCGGCCTATGTTTTGGTCAAGGGCGGCGGCAAGCTGCAGCATGAAAAAGCAATCGATGTGCTCTATGATGGCAGTACATTCGACATCCTCGAAGGCGAACGCATCGATACCACCTATACGCACGGAGCAGGCTGCACGTATTCCGCGGCGATCTGCGCCGAATTGGCAAAAGGACAATCGGTTCGCGATGCCGTTAACGTAGCGAAGCAGTTTATCACGGAAGCGATCCGCCACTCCTTCAAGCTGAACGAATACGTTGGTCCGACCAATCATGGAGCGTATCGCAAGCTGCAAAAAGCGTAAGTGTTGGACTAGCTATATAAATAAAGGCAATAGCAAAAACTCCCGGCCTCCTCTATATAAGGAAGCCGGGAGTTTTTCTGTTGTTATGCTTTCTTTTTGAAAGCCAGGTTTGCGTTTGGAGCGGGAGCTGTTGACGTTCCCTTGCTTCGGAGCGAACTGATCGTAAATACGACCAATGCGCTCCAGATAAAGCCAAAGCTGATCAAATGGGTCTGGGTAAACGGTTCATGGAACAAGAAAATGGCCATCAGCAGCGTGATAGTTGGCGAGAGGTATTGAACGAAGCCGACCATTGACAAAGGCAATCGCTTCGCTGCCTGGGCAAACCAATACAGCGGCAGGGCTGTCGCAACCCCAGCCAAGGTCAGCAAGACTATTTGCCAAGCTTCCAGTGAAAGGGCGGTTTCCTGTCCGTTTACCTGAAGTGCAAGCACGTAGGCCAAAGCGATCGGGGCTACAAACAATGTCTCCCAGGCGAGACTCATCATGGGCTCGAGTTTGACGGTTTTTTTCGCCAATCCATACAGGGCAAACGTGAGCGCGAGCAAAATAGCTACCCACGGAACCTTTCCGTAATGGAAAGTCATGACGGAAACCCCTATCGCCGCAAGTACGATAGCGATCCATTGCCCCAGGCGCATGCGCTCTTTAAGGAACAAAACCCCGAACAATACACTCAGCAGCGGATTTATGTAATAGCCCAGGCTCGTTTCCATCACATGGCCGATGTTGACTGCCCATATATAGATCAGCCAGTTGCCGCTGATAATTAACGAGCTCAGCACCAAAGCGATCCACGTTTTCGCTTCCGTTACCGACGATTTCAAATAGCGCAGTTTTTTTGTCACAAACAGCAGGGCTACGACAAACACGGCTGACCAGATAATCCGATGGGCCAATATCTCCCAGGCTCCCATCTTCTCGAAAACCTTCCAGTACAGCGGCAGCATTCCCCACATAAAATAGGCCCCGATTGCGTACAAGACTCCTTGTTTCATCCACACCTGCCCCCATTTGTTTCTGTTTCGTTCTCCTCGCTCATTCTCTTCAGTGTAAACGATAGAAGAGCAACTTATCTATCTATGTACATTCTTTATAGGAAGCTCAAAAAGGAGATCAACCCTTCATTGCGCTACCATGGTAACTAAGCAGTTTATTACCTAATTATCACGATAAAGCATGGTATAAACTTTTATTGTATCAAGTTTGCTTCTATAGTACAATAGGTCCCATCATTATTTGTTTAGTCAGAAGAAAGGAAGTTTACTAATGTCATACTGGAAATGCGTGATTCTCGTTCTCGCGGGAGCTGTCAGCTACGGAATCCTCTCTATTATCATGAAAGCAGCCTTTCACGCAGGATATTCCCCCTATGAAATGAGCAGCAGCCAATTAATCTTTGGCGGTCTCATCATGATCGCGGTCGCCTTCTTTTTATCCAGGGAACGCTTTCGCTGGCGTTATGTGTTCATTTTGCTGCCTGTCAGCGTGATGATGGCCGCGACCAGCTTTCTGTATCATCAATCGGTCAGTCAAGTGTCCGCGTCGCTCGCCATCGTCCTGTTGTTTCAATTTACATGGATTGGCGTGATGATCGAAGCGATCGCAGACCGGAAATGGCCGACTCGTGAAAAATGGCTGTCTCTTGTTCTGCTCGGCATCGGGACGGTGCTTGCCAGCGGACTCGGCATAGACAGCCTGAAGAGCGTCAGTCTGTACGGACTCGTGACTGGACTGCTCTCAGGCGCCACCTTTGCGATGGTCATCTTTTTCAGCGGGCGGCTCGTCCCTGACATGAATCCTTATTTGCGCAGCGCCATTTCCATCAGTTTGGCAGCCATTCTGCTTTCGTTGGTGTACCCCCCTGCCTTCCTGATCAATGGCAGGCTTTTGGACGGCCTGCTTCCGTACGCTCTGCTGGTCGCCTGCTTTGGATCGGTCATCCCGATTCTTTGCCTTGCGATCGGGGTTCCTCGTCTGGGCAATGGCGTAGCGACGATTCTCAGTGCAATCGAATTGCCTACGGTCGTCCTCTTGTCCAGCTTCGTTCTCCATGAGCAGGTGTCCGGACTGCGATGGGCCGGCGTCACGCTGATCATGCTCGCGATCATCGTCCCGCAAATCAGATTGAAGCAAGCGCGTTCGACCACAGCCATTTTGAGCGAGAAAAGCATGTAATCCCAGCAAAAAAGCCCAGTGGCTGTCCAATTGGACAAACACTGGGCTTTTTTGCTGTTTGACAAATGGGGCGATCGATGGGAATCGAACCCACGAGTGCCGGAGCCACAATCCGGTGCGTTAACCACTTCGCCACGACCGCCATAAATGAAAAAGAGCGGGTGATGGGAATCGAACCCACGCGACCAGCTTGGAAGGCTGGGGTTCTACCATTGAACTACACCCGCACGATCTTGCTTCTATTTATAGTAGCCAACTATTCGAGAAAAAAAACAAAGATGGTCGGGAAGACAGGATTTGAACCTGCGACCTCTTGGTCCCGAACCAAGCGCTCTACCAAGCTGAGCCACTTCCCGATGCAAAATGAATCATGCCTTTCGCAAAAGGCTATCAGATCAACCGAGGTACCTCCCCTTGCTGGGGGGATAAATGGCGTGCCCTGAGAGATTCGAACTCCCGACCTTTTGATTCGTAGTCAAACGCTCTATCCAGCTGAGCTAAGGGCACATATATATGGAGCGGACGACGGGGCTCGCTTCCATTGGCAATACCTCGTCGAGTATCCTTCTTTGCGCAGCCAAATCTGAAGTACCCGAGCAATTCTTCGTGTTTTACCACGAGGGTAAACCCGGCACGGGTGAGAGACCTGCATACGCATCATGGAGCGGACGACGGGGCTCGAACCCGCGACCTTCGCCTTGGCAAGGCGACGCTCTACCAATTGAGCTACGTCCGCATATGGTGCGGTCGAGAGGACTTGAACCTCCACGGTGTTGCCACCACTAGAACCTGAATCTAGCGCGTCTGCCAATTCCGCCACGACCGCATGAGTTATGGTGACCCGTAGGGGATTCGAACCCCTGTATGACAGCGTGAAAGGCTGCTGTGTTAAACCGCTTCACCAACGGGCCATTTTAAGCAAGATGGCGGATGGAGTGGGATTTGAACCCACGAGACGAGTCATCCCCGTCTACACGATTTCCAATCGTGCTCCTTCGGCCACTCGGACATCCATCCAGTACCAAATCACATTGTGTTTGTCCGTTTTGACACAAATGACTATATCATAAAACAAGAGTTATTTCAATACCTTCTTTTTCCCTTCCACTTCTCGCATGTTTGACAGCCATCTGTACGCGATTTCTCATCTGATGCGAATTTCTCTAGACAAAGGCAAGGCAGTCGGATATTTTTCACAATTCGAAATTGCACGTTCAGGTACACAACTTGGTAACAGATCGGACTTTTTTTCGTCACATGTCCGACGTTTTTCTTTGCCTGATTCTGGTACGCTATTTTGTGGTCAAGGAGGGAGAGTAACCAGTGGAAATACACATACGTACCGACGCGGGAATCGCCGCCAGACTAAACAAAGAGATCGTCAGGCACGGCATTTCCAAATACTACGTTCGCCCGCTCGAACAAGATCAGGTGGAGTTTGTTTTTCTGTCACTGTCTGAGCATCAGCAAAAGCTTCTGTCGTACACGCTGAAAAAATACAGCTACATTGCATCCATGATCCGGTAAGTCGATCGCATCCAATGTGTACCCGCCTCATTCTTTCGATCTAAATGCTCAATGCGCAAATTTTTCCTCGAAACGGCCCTACATCGCAACAGCCACAGCACCATACCGCAAAATATCTTCCGATGACACCATCGCCAGTTGATTCAGAAATTCAATTTGAAAACTGCCAGGGCCTTTTTCCTCTGTTTTTTCCGCGGCAAGCTCGGCTGCAACCCCGTAGCTGACCAGAGCCGCTGCTCCTGCTGTCAAGAGGGTTTGTTCAACCGAAGCGAAAGCGCCGATCACCGAAGTCAACAGACACCCCGTCCCGGTAACCTTTGTCAAAATGGGATGACCGTTCTTGATAAGATACGCGGCAGTGCCATCCGTAATGATATCTTCCCGTCCGGTGATGACCACGTGCGTTTTCCAATGCAGCGCGGCCTTTTTCGCCAGCGCGACAATATCCCCATTGCTTTCCCCTGCATCCACACCCTTGATGGTCCAGTTTTCTCCGATGACATGGGCAATCTCGGCCGCATTGCCTCTCAGCAAAGAAACGTTGACCTCCTGCAGAATGCGTCTGGCTGTCTCTGTCCGGTACGAAGTCGCGCCAGCCCCCACAGGGTCGAAAATAACCGGCACCTGCTGCTGATTGGCTGCCTTCCCGGCAATAATCATAGCTTCTACTTCCGGCTGATTCAGTGTACCGATGTTCAACACGAGCGCCCCGGCAAGTCTGGCCATGTCTGCCACCTCTTCGCGGGCATATGCCATGACAGGCGAAGCCCCCAGAGCAAGCAATCCGTTGGCTGTAAAATTGGTGACCACCACGTTTGTGATATTATGCACGAGTGGCTTCTTCTCTCGTACTCGTTCTAATGTTCGGGCAATATCATGCAAGCTGATCATGTTTTCCTTCACTCCTGTTTCCAAAACGTAAGAAGGCAGCATGTACGCTGTTTCATACATGCCGCCTTGAATTTTGTTTTAGGCGATTCGCACCACTTTCGCTTTTTCCGTATCCGGGAGGAACGACAAATCGACATGACCTCTGGCCAGTTCCATCCCGATATCTTCCGCCAGAAGGAGTGCTTCTTCGCGGAATGTCGGCGTACAGCTGCCTTCATTCAGTTCGCATAGCCGCTTCAGCCGTTTGAGTCGCTCAGCAGTTTTTTCCGCCCTCATGACTTCGTTTTTCAGATCACATACGTTGATATGTACGGCATCTGCAACCATGCTGACATCATTCACATGGACAATCAGACGCTTGCCTTCCTGGGTGACAAAGCCAAGCGAACAAAACTGTGCATCAGACATTTCAAGCCGCGTCAGAACCGCATTGGTGAACTCTTCACCGGTCCGCAGGCGAATCAAGCCCGCCTCTACGGCACCGCCCACCTTACGTTCATTTGCCAACACCGTGTACATGTCTGTGTAACCATTGATTTGATAACGCATGGCACCCTCCCGCAAAAAGGACTAGCAAAGCAATCGCTTCGTCACTGAGATCAATTATCATTACCATCGTATAATGAAAATCATTATCTGTCAACGATGAGAATGATTTTTATTGGCAATTGAATGCTTCATTTGCTCCGGTAATTTTATCGTTTCCTATTTAAATAGATGTCGAAGGCAGTTCTCGCCGCTGACTGCATTTCCTTGCAGACAGTTTTCCCTCTCCTCTGTTAAGGTATTCGCCTACCGATGACACGTTCTGGGGCACTTGCCCAGATTGCTGGTACATGTCTATTTGTTACGTTTACGGCTGTGGATTGAAAAGTTGCAGTATCCCCAGCCAAAAAAAGACCCGGGGATAACCCTCGGGTCTTTTCGCTTGGCAACAGGAGGCCCTCCTGTCGCTTGTCGGATCCAGATTGGAAAATGGATACTTCTATCGCTTTCGTCAAAACTCATCGGTGGCTTGTCGAAACGCCCCGGACAGGTCCATGGACGTTCTCTTCTTCCTCCGTCGTTCCTTTTCCAATCGTCCAGTTAATCACCCTGCTGGCGATCAAGACCGCCAAAATGGTGTACAGCACCTCTTTGACCGGCAAATACAGGAACGACAGGCTAAGCACCATGCAGTCCAACAGGAGAAAGATCGTCCCGATCGACAGACCGGTATATTTGCTGAGCAGGACAGACATGATGTCATCCCCGCCCGTAGCAGCGCCGAAGCGCAGAACAATCCCTGTTGCCAGGCCAGTCAACACCCCGGAAAGCAGGGAGGCGACCGGCATATAGTCACTCAAATTGATTACGATAGGCGAAAATCGTTCAAACAATTCATAAAAGCCTGAAAAGGCAAGCGACGCAAGTATGGTGTTCCAGATGAACTGGCGTCCTTTCAGCAACCACGCCATGATAAAAAGCGGGATGTCCAGGACGAGCATCGTCGCAGCCGGCGGGAGATTAAAGCCGTACTTGGCCAAAAGCGCCAAGCCTACGAATCCGCCCTCCGACAAGTGGTTTTGGAAGTTGATATGGTAATACGCAAATGCCAATAAACAAGATCCGAACAAAATCAAACTAAGCTGTGCAAACTGTTGTCGTAACGGTTTTGCTCTCCTCATCATTAATTCCTCGCAATGTCATCGGTTTTGGCTTGAGCGCCCAACCGACCACTGAGGAACTTCTGACATACAGACAGCGTTCCATACGTATTTCCTCACTTTCGCAGCAGGTTGAGTCGCCCTAGTGACGATCGACATGCTGCGACGCTATGTGTAGGAGAGATCATAACGTTTCCATACGCTCCTATACGGAACCATTGGTATCCTGATCCTTTCCGTTTTTGAGATGTCTTTATTGTATCACAAAAAATGGAACTCTCCGAATCCGGCTATTCCGCATAGACCTTCAAAAACGGCCGTTTTTTCGTTTTTTTGCAAATGGCTCCTCGGCAAGATCAGGATTTTGCAATGAACCGATAGGGTTTGCTCTGTTTCCCTCGCTTTTTTGCACTCATGAGCAAAAGGAGCGGCGCATCTCCTCTGCCCGCCTGTCCTGCAGCCAACAGGAAACCTGATGCTCCGGACCAAGGCTCGTCGATTGGGGCGAAAAATGATGGCACACCCGCATCACATAGGGACAGCGAGGGGCAAAAGAGCATCCACCCATCAGCCTGGTCACATCGGGCGGAGACCCCGGGATCGGCACCAGCGGCTCGGAGCGGTCCGCGTCCAGACGGGGCATCGATTGCAGCAATCCCTTCGTGTAGGGATGCAGCGGCCTCGTGAATATCTCATGGACAGGCCCGATCTCGACGATTTCTCCCGTATACATGACGGCAACTCGCTGGGCCATATTGGCCACGACTCCCAAATCATGCGTGATCAGGATGATAGACGTCCCTGTCTGCTTCTGCAGTCCGCGCATCAGGTCGAGAATTTGCGCCTGAATGGTGACATCCAGAGCCGTTGTCGGTTCATCGGCGATCAGCACCTTCGGTCGACAGGCGAGCGCGATGGCGATGACGACTCGTTGTCGCATTCCTCCGGAAAATTGATGGGGATAGGCATCGATCCGCTCGGCTGCCTGCGGAATCCCGACCATCTCCAGCATCTGAATCGCCTTTTGCTTTGCCTCCGACTTCGTCAACTTTTCATGCTTGGCCAACCCCTCCATGATTTGGCGGCCGATTTTCATCGTCGGATTGAGCGATGTCATCGGGTCCTGAAAGACCATGGAGATCTCTTTGCCCCGCAGCTTTTGCAGCTCGCGCGGCGAAAAGGACAGCACATCCTGATTGTCATAGCGGATGGCGCCCTCCGTTATTTTGGCAGTTTGGGCCGGCAGCATCCGCATCAGGCTTTTCGCTGTCACTGATTTGCCTGAACCGGATTCTCCCACGATCGCCAGCGTCTCCCCTTTTTGCAGCGCAAAGCTGACTCCCCTGACGGCTTTGACCACCCGGTTCTGGGAATGAAACGAGACGTGCAAATTGTCTACGGACAAGATCGGTTCGTACATGGTTTGTCTCCCTTCTATTCCGGCTATTTTTTCATGCGCGGGTCAAGCGCGTCCCTCAGTCCGTCAGCCAACAGGTTGAAGCTGATCATCAAGGCGCTGATCACAATGCCCGGGAAAACGAGCTTGTAGGTGAAATAACGCATGGACACGTACCCGTCCTGGATAAGGACGCCCAGCGATGCAAGCGGAGGCTGCAAGCCCAGCCCGATAAAGCTGAGAAACGCTTCGAAAAAGATGGCAGTCGGAATCGTAAACATCAGTGTGACCAGGATCGGGCCGACCGCGTTTGGCAAAAGATGCTTGACGATCAATCGGGAGTTGGAAGCGCCAAGGGCCCGGGAAGCGAGCACAAATTCCTGCGCCTTGATCTGCATCATCTGCCCGCGTACGACACGGGCCATTCCGACCCAGCCGGTCACGATCATAGCCAGAACGATGGAGAAAATCCCCGGATCAAGGATCAAGATGAACAAAATAATCACGATCAAGTTTGGTATGCCTACGAGCACTTCGATGATGCGCTGCATTACATTGTCGATCTTTCCGCCGTAAAAGGCAGAGATTCCGCCGTAGGCCACTCCGATGAACAAATCAAGCAGTGCCGCCAAAAGGGCGATTGTAAGCGATATTTGCGTCCCCTTCCAGACACGCGTCCAGAGGTCCCGCCCGAATTCATCCGTTCCGAACCAAAAGTGCTCGGTGATCCCTCTTGCCTCGTATTGATCGATTCCTTTGGCATCCTTCCCGTCAAAACCGAGCCATTCCAGGCCAGCTACCTTGGGCGGCAGGTTGGAAAACGTCAGATTTTGTTCGTCGTAGGGTCGTCCAGACAACTGCGGTCCGATCAATGCCAAGAGTGTGATCAGGACGATGATGCACATCGCAATAACGGTTCCCCTGTTTTTCAGCAGCCGTCTCCAGGCATCCTTCCAAACAGAAACGGTCTGGCCCGATACCTGCTCTTGCAACCGAGAGTCAAGCGGTTCATGGACGAACAGGTCATCCGTGACTTCGGCAGGCGGAAAGACAGACGAATGGCTATGTACTTGCGACACCAGAGTCGATTCGTTTTTTCCCAGTTCAGCACTCATTTCGCCTTCGCTCCTCTCACGCTGATTCTCGGATCAAGCAGACCATACAGGATGTCCACCACGAAAACCATCAGGATAAAGAGCAAGCTGTAAAAAAGCGTAATCCCCATAATTACGCTGTAATCATTGACGACGATGGACAGCGTAAATTGCTCGCCCAGACCCGGAACAGAGAAGATCTTCTCGATCACAAGCGTCCCTGTCATAATGTTGACGGCGAGCGGTCCGAGCATCGTCACGACGGGAATCAAGGCGTTTCGCAGGACGTGTTTTACGATTACACCCGTCTCGGACAAGCCTTTGGCCCGGGCAGTCATGACGTAATCCTGACTGATCACGTCCAGCATTTCCGTCCGAATGAACCTGGCGACGGTAGCGATTACCGTAACCGAAAGCGCAAGAGTCGGCAAAATGGTGTACTCGTACCCCTTCCACAGAGCCGGCGGCAACAAGCCCCATTTCAATCCCAGGTAATACTGCAAAAGAGCGGCAAAGACAAAGGAGGGGATCGACATCCCCAACACAGCCAGCGTAACCGAGGTGTAGTCCCAGATGCTGTTATGCCGGAGCGCTGAGACAACCCCGAGCCCAAGCCCGACAAACGTCCCCACGATCAGCGCCTGAAATCCGATCAGCGCCGATGGACCGATCCGCTCAAAGATCACCTCGTTTACACTTCTGCCCATAAATTTAAATGACATGCCCAAATCGCCTTGGACCAGATTGGCCAAATAGCGAACGTACTGAATGGCAACCGGCTGATCCAGTCCGTATTTGGCCTTCATGTTTTCCAACTGCTGCTCATTCAACCGGTCGGCATTGGTGAAAGGTGTGCCGGGGAGCGTCTTCATTAAAAAGAAAGTAGCAGTTGCAATGATAAACAGCGTCACCAGCATGTATCCAACCCGTTTCAGCAAATAAGCTCCCATTTGTTCACCCCATCTTCAGTCTGGCTGTCCGCTTCGCAAAAAATCGGAAAACGGGAGGGTTATGCTCTCCCGTGATTTACAGGTGAAAAGAGGATACGCAAATGCGATCCTCTTTTTTTGGTCATTGGATAATGATACCGTCAATTACTGCCCTGCAATATCCACCCACATGTAGTTGTACCTCGGCGCTGTTGGCAGAACGACGTAATCCTTCACCGTCGGCCGCTGCAATACTGCAAGCCCTTCCTGATAAACAGGCGCGACAGCCACGTCCTGATCAAGCAGCATCTTCTCCAGCTCCAGCATCATCTGGAAGCGCTTGGACATATCGGTCTCCATCTTGGCCTGTTTTACCATTTCGTCGTACTTTGCATTTGAGTATTTCATCCGGTTGGCTGAGCCGCCTGTCACCCACATGTCAATGTAGGTCATCGGATCGCTGTAGTCCGGTCCCCAGCTTGAAAGCGAGATGTCGTAATTGACCGCCTTTTCGAGCTCAAGCCGTTGGTTGGTCGGTACTGATTTCAGCTCAAGCGTAAAGCCGGGGAGATTTTTCTCCAGCTGGTTCTTTAAGTATTCGCCCACTTTTTTCTGCGTATCTGTATCGGCAAGGTTAAGCGCTACCTTCACTTCGCTGAGCCCTGTTTCCTGCAATCCTTTTTTCCAGAATTCCTGTGCCTGCTCTACCGTCCCTTTGTTGATATCGCCATTGAGCTGTCGGAAATCCTTTCCTTCGGGCGAGAAGAAGAATCCACCGGGAACCATGCCATATAGCGGGGTAGCACCGTCGTTTAAAATGACATCCGTGAGTCCCTGTTTATCCCAGGCCAGGTTGATTGCCCGGCGAATGTTCACATTGCCCAGTGCAGGATGCGTATGATTGAAGCGCAAGAAACGGATAGACGGGTCCTTGATCGTCAGGAAGCCCTCTTTGTCCCTGTACTGATCCACGAAGGAAGAAGTCAGCTCCACCCGGTCGATTTGACCCGATTCATACAGAGTCAATGCCGTAGAGACATCCTTTACGACATAGGCGTCGATTTGATCCAGCTTGACCTTGTCTTTATCCCAATAGTTCGGGTTTTTCTCGTACTTCCAGCCCTGATCGTGCTTCCATTCCGTCAGCATGAAGGGGCCGTTGTACAGCACCGTGTCGAATTCCAGGCCGTATTTCTCCTTTTTGCTCTCGACGAACTCCTTCTTCTGCGGGAAGAATGTCGGGAAGGAAAGAAGCTGATTCAACAGCGGGTTGGGGTACTCCAGCTTGACTTCCAGCGTGCGGTCATCCAATGCCTTTACACCGAGATCCTCCGGCTTCTTTTCTCCTTTGAGAATCGCAGTAGAATTGAGGACCGCTGCTGTCTCGAACATAAAGCTGTAGTGGCCGGCCGCCTGAAATACCTTTTTCCAGGCGAACTCAAAGTCATGTGCGGTTACCGGCTCGCCATTGTTCCATTTGGCATTTTCGCGAATCTTGAAGGTATGTACCAGACCGTCCGGGGACATATCGTGCTTCTCCGCCATCGCCAAATACGGCTGGCTGTTCGCGTCTCTGCGATACAAGCCCTCCATCGTGTTGTTCACGACCGCGAACGAGACATCTTCGTGTACTTGAGCGGTATCCAGCGTCGGGATCTCGTCCGAGTCATAAATCCGCAGTACCTTTTTCCCCGCGGTTGGCTCAGCGGTTTGATTGCCGTTATTTGGCGCCGGTGTCTGCGTATTTGTCTGTTCGGAGTTGAAATTGCATCCGGCCACAGTAAACGCCATCAACAACGCGATGACTAAGGATAAGCCTTTCTTTTTTCGTCTCATAGTGCCCCCCATTGTTCGATTTGATGGACGTTCCATCTTTTGGTAGGATATACTAGAGATAAAATACAACTTTTTAGAATTGTCAGTCAAGTTATTTTCAGAAAATACAGTAATATTTTACATGCGCTGAATCTATTCAGCTTGCCTACATCTTTTTTTATAAGGAGAGATCGCATGTCGACTGCAAATTGGTCTTCCGGATGGCAAATGGCGTCGCTGATTGCAGGTCCTCCCCTCTTTGCTCTGGCATTTGGCTTTTTCTCTCCCTCCCCGCTGTCGCTTGGCGGATTCGCAGACGGCCTCTGCTACGCTTCTCTTCTGCTGCTGATGGCATGGGGCGTGCTTTTCGTCATCCAGGGGCAATTTTTTACCGCCTTCTGGATCAGTTGCAAGCGTTTTTTTGCTTCTTGGCGGAGGCAGGAATCATACATTCGTAAGGTCGAAGGCGGGCAGAACGAAGGGATGTATGAGCTAACCGGACAGGACGACGTGTCGTTTCAGCCGCGGCTGATCCCCCACGGTCCGTTTTTTTGGGCGGGAGCCGGCTATTTTGCGGTCAGTTTTATTTTTTCGCTTCTTTTCATAAAATAGGAGATCTATCTTGCTCATTTGGAATATTTTCAAACAGGAGATACGACGAATACAATCAGGACCAATTCCGGAAGACAGGAAAATCTGACAGCGAAGGCTGGACAGAGACGCAAGGAGGATCAATTCCTCTGCTCTCGATACATTCGAAAGATTTCCGCGGCGTACAGGAGGAAAAACAGGCCCAGACAGAGCGGCCACAAATCAGGGGCAGTGATGTACAAAAGAAACGGAAAGGCACCGTCCCCGATTAACCGGATGCTTCTGAACCTGGGATTGACACGCGAAAGAATTGCCCCTGCAAGCAGTATCAACCAACCGATCAGCAAAAAAGACTTCATTGGTAGGCTTCCCTCTCTTCAGCTAAAATCATTGATATAAGTATACGGCTTCGCTTTTGGAAAATAAAGGGATTGGGGGCATTTATGAATGGGTCTGTTTTCCAGGTTTTTTTCTCGACACAAGTGCCTGGTGCATATAGCGGTCGGCACCGAAGCGTATGCCAAAGCCGCGGCAAAATTGCAGGCTCACGGTATCAGCTACCGGACAAAATCGCCAAATGACATCAATCATTTGGGTTTGGATACTTCTAGTGTAATGTTCCCCCGTACCGACCGCACCACTACCTATGAAATTTTTGTCCGTCCGGAGGATGAGCATAAGGCGCAAAAAGCGATCCATAGCAGGCAATGATTGGAAATGCAAATGGATCACCTCTCCCGGCACAAGTTCCGGGTGCGGGTATGCTGTTGATCGGATCGCTTCTCCGCAAATAGAATCCGCTTAGATTAGCTTAGCGTACCGTAATCGTATACCCAAGCTCGGGTTGCTCGATGGTGAATGGACCTCTTTCTCCTTCACTTTCTCCGCTCCTTTGCTCCACCTCCACGATGATCGGATGAATCGCGGCCGGACGGTTGGTCGGAAACCAGGAACGTCCTTGCTTTACGAGCACCAATACCCCACGCCGATCACCGAAAAAGCGAAATGTATCGCTTTCCGCTTCAAATTCGCTGCCCAAAACGGAAAGCTTCTCGGCAAAGGCAGCTACATCCGGGACCGGCATTCCAATCTCCTGAACGCGCAGCCACCCTCCTTCGGCTCCCTCTTCCTCAAAGGAAAGCACTTCTACAATATTTCCTTCCGGGTCTTCGAAATATATCTGGCTTCCTTTCCAGATCACTGAAGTCATCCGTTCCTCTCCATCCCGGTCTCGCAGCAAGCCTTGGTGCTTTTTTATTCGTTGAAGGCACGCTTCAAAATGCGGCTTGGCAATCGCAAACGCATAATGATAGAAAGCGGGCTCCGCCGACTCGGAAAAACGCAGGAGCGAGCTGCCTGCCTTTACTGCAAACGATGCGGAGTCTTCCGACGTTAATGGAAGCCTGAGCACTTCGGTATAAAACCTCTTCATGTCTGAAAGCTTGCTGGTCACGACTGAAAGCACATGAAAATTCATAATATCCTCCTCCATGAAACTTCACTTACTGACTACGCGAGCGGACAGCTTTCGACTATTCGGGCGGACAACTCACCACCCCGAGAAAAAAAGCCCCTATCTCCAAGAAGGAATTGCAATGGATTTGAAGAATACTCTGACAACTTGTCAAACAATGGGAGGCGCACGAATGGCACGAGTCGTTTTGTTTGAATTCAACAGCCAAGACCCTGAAAAAGCAGCAGCGTTCTATTCATCCGTATTTGATTGGAAAATTGCAGAACCTCACTGGGACTATCGCGAAGTCACGACTGGCTCCGATACCAAGCCCGGAATTCATGGCGGCATTGCACTCGGTCCAAGCGATTATCCGCACGGGACACGGGTTGTCATCGAGGTGGACTCGCTGGACGATACACTGGCCAAGGCGGTAGAGAGCGGAGCCAAAATAGTCCGGGATAAAATGGAGTTCGACGAGTTTTACCTGGCTTATCTGGCAGACCCTGTTGGCTTGGGAATCGGGTTGATTCAGTATAAATAACGGCAGCAAGCAAACTATGGGCGAGGAGTCTGCCGATTTAACGCAGGCGTTCTATATACTTATTAAATCAATAAGTATGTTATTCTCCAATCATTAGCAATCCCCTTTAAAACGGCACCATTTTTTTGTCCCTGAATCTGGGAAGTCCAAAGCTTAGGAAACTTTTCTCTTGTTCATGTAAGAAAACCTGACATATAATTGACTCAAATTCGTCAGGTGGTGAACAGCATGTCTTCTATTACCGTAAGAAAAGCAACCGAACACGACTTGCCCGTCCTATTGGAAATATACAATCACGTCGTACGGACTTCTCCTGCCACGTTCGACCTGGTGGAACAGACGCTCGAGCAGCGAAAGAAATGGTTCCAAAAATACGACGAGCAGCACCCCTTGCTGGTGGCAGTAGAAAACGGATCGGTAGTAGGATATGCGTCGCTTGGCACGTTTCGGGAGAAGCCCGCGTACAACCAGACAGCGGAATCTTCTGTCTACGTTCATCATGATCATCATGGAAAGGGAATCGGAGGGCTGTTGATGACAAAGCTTATCGCGGCGGCGAAAGAACTTGGCTACCACGCGCTGGTCGCGGGAATCACCGGAGGCAATGAATCCAGCGCTCAGCTTCACGTCAAGTTTGGGTTTCAGCCAGTGGGGGTTTTTCGTCAGGTGGGGTACAAATTCGGGGAATACCACGATGTGGCGTTTTATCAATTGCTTCTCGAATAAGTGATCGGTTCATGGATGGATGGAGAGACGGGACCGACTGGGTTCTCATTGGGTTGCCTCAGCAAAATACCACCACCCTAACTTGTTCTGTTTAGATACCAAGCGAGAGCTGCCTCATCGATCTGTCGCACAAGTCCGCTTTTGCCGTCTGCGTACGCCTGGCTGTCATAGCGGAATTTTTTGGCAAGCTCTTCCTTGAGGCTTGCATAAGCAGCCATTGCATCGGGGTGGCTGCTTACGTAATCGCGGAAGGCAAGATGCCTGTGGATATCGGGATGGCCTTGCTGGTACATATGGACGTGGTGTGTTCGCTGGTCGCCTCCTTTTTGAAAGTAGCGGCGGCCAGGCAACCCGTTCTCCCCTTTGGGCTCATATCCGGCCATTCGCATGGAGTCGTTATACAGATGGATCCGCTCAATGTCTTTTACGACCGGCATGATGTCAATGATCGGCTTTGCCTTCATTCCTCTGATCGAAGTGCTGCCGATGTGATGGATCGCGACCAGTTCTTCGGAGAATATGCCCTGCAAAAGCTCCTTCTCTTTTTCAAACAATGCCGCCCACTCTTCGTCATAGGGCAGGACTTCAATCTGTCTCATAACGGTTTCCCCTTTGCCTAATGCAGAACTAGTCACGCAGCAGCTCACTCAATTTATCTAAACATTTTTCAAATACGGCAATCTCGTCAGGATCCAATTGCAGGCGAAGCTGTTGATAAAATTCATGATGCATTTCCTCATGGATGCGATATGCCACTTTCCCTTTTTCCGTCAGCGAGACCATCACCGCTCTGGAATCTGTCGGGTGTGTCGTCCTTGTAACCAGCGCCTTGGCTTCCAGGCGCGTCACGAGCTGGGTCACGGCACCTTTTGTCACACCGAGGCGGGACGCAAGCGCACTCATTAGGATGCCGCCCTCACAGCCGATGGCGTCGATTGTATGAATTTCGCTCGGCGTCAGCACGCCCGCTTCCCCAAACGTTCGAGGCTGCCGCTCGAGTCGTTGAAGCTGCAAAATGACGCGCCCCAGTTTTTGACTGCCTGTATTCATTTTTTCGGGTGGGAAAATTTGCTGTTCTCTCATACCCATACTTTAGTTTCTAAACCATTCCGTGTCAAGGCGCCCGTTTTGGGTCAAACAGAATGGTTTGTCTCTTGCTTTTGGCTTCCCTTGGTTTTCCGGTCCAAAAATAAGCCGTATCCAAATACCGCAATGCTCAAAACAAAAATAGCGACGTTGATTCCGAACACGCTTGTAAATGCACCCATCGCCTGTGCTTTTTCATCGAAGGACACTCCATTCATGAACCCGAGGCCCAGTGCCGCACCGAAAACCATCCCGACATTTCGCATCAGGGCAACCATTCCGCCAATCGTACCCACGTAGTGGGAAGCGACATTTTTCATAATGAAGCTGTTGTTCGGGGACGTTACCAGCCCCATGCCAAAGCCTGTCAACGCAAGCGTCAGGACAATCTCCAGCATGGAAAGCTGCTCCAGCCACAGCGTCAGGATCAAAGAACCTCCGCCCATGCCGCATAAGCCGAGAAACTGGAACAGCCGGGAGCCGTACCGATCCGAGAGTGCCCCCGCAAACGGCCCTGCAGCCGCAAGTATGAGCGGATAGGCGGCCATGACGTACCCCACTTCAAGAGGAACGATTCCAATCAACCCGGTCAAGTAAAACGGCAAGACGACCAAAATCGTGTTGGCGAGCAAAAAAGAGCTTCCCGTGATGAACAGGCCGGATGTCACCGCGGCGTTTTTGAATACCGGCAAGGGCAAAAACGGGTGAGCCTGCCTTTTCTCCCACCAGAGCAGAAGTACCAGCGCGGCAAGAGCTGCGACAAATAACGAAACAAGCCCCAGCGATCCCCAGCCCCACACCTGGCCCTGGGTTACGCCCAAGATGACGATGCCGATGACGGCGGTAAAGAGAACCGCCCCCATGCCGTCAAAAGTGCCCGGCTTTCTCTCCGGTTCCTGGTTCGGAATGCTGCGAAAGGCAAGCCAAGTCGCAAAGAGGATAATGGGAACGTGAATCAGGAACAACCACTGCCAGCTCAGCCATTGAGCGATCATGCCTCCCGCAATGGGACCGCTCATCCCTCCAAGCGCTACAGCCGTACTGACAATTCCGAGCGAGCGGCCTCTCCGCTCCTTTGGCATATACATAGTGATCAACGCGATATTTGTCGCCTGGAACATCGAAGCTCCGGCCGCTTGCAACACTCTCAGCAGCAGCAGGATGGCCACATTCGGCGAAAAGGCGATCAAAACCGAGCTTATCGTAAAGCAAACATAGCCGAGATTATGAATGCGGCGTTGGCCATAGCGGTCGCCAAGCTTTCCCATCACGGGCAAAAGCGAAGCGACAGCCAGCAAATACCCGGTCGTGATCCACTGAACAGTGCCAATTCCCGCATGGAAGGTTTCCGTCAAACGAGGGAGCGACACGTTGACGATGCCTGCTGTGAAATGTGACACGAATGCTCCGAGACAAATGGCCATAAGCATGTAAAAAAGGTTTCGGCTTGAGCCTTCTTTTTTCTTGATTATTTCCGTTTTCATTTCGCCGTTTCACCGACCTACCATACAGTATAGATACTAAACAAATTATGCAAAAAAATATTCCAGGACCATTCTCTCCTCATCCATATTGTTTGTTGTCGCCAGGGATATGCCAAATTTTTCTATTCATTAGTTTAGACACTATACTATCTGTTGTCAATGTGTTTTCTTTCGACCTTCCTCAATCACATAAGGAAGAAACAGTGCGAAGCTTAATTGCCTTCGCACTGTTTGCTTTTCCTAGCATATCGCTTGCCTTTCCGAGCACGTCTGTTGCTTCTTCTCCGAGCATGACGTTATGGTTCTTTCTTCTGCCATAACGCTATGTTTCTGTTTCCTCGATTCCATCACGCCTTTGGCTTGCAGCCTCGTCGCCTTTTACCGCAAAACCGAACCCTCCCGTCCATTTTCTTCCTCTCTCCGATAGCGGAGGATCGGATTGCGGGCTGCCTTCGCCTCATCCAGCCTGTTCACCACAGTTGTGTGCGGCGCTTCCTGTACAGTCTCCGGGCTGCTCTCAATCTCCTCGCATATCCGGATGAGCGTCTGGATAAACTGGTCCAGCGTCTCCTTGCTTTCGGTCTCGGTCGGCTCGATCATCATCGCTTCTTCGATGTTCAGCGGAAAGTAGATTGTCGGCGGGTGATAGCCGAAATCGAGCAGCCGCTTGGCGATGTCCAGCGTCCGCACCCCTTTTTTCCTGAGCTGCCTTGCTGACAGGACAAATTCGTGCATGCACGTCCTGTCGTAGGGCAGCTCGATGTGCGGCTGCAGTTTTCTCATCATATAGTTGGCGTTTAGTACCGCGTTTTCGGTCACCAGCTTCAGTCCATCCGGTCCCATCGTGCGCATATACGCATAAGCCCTGACCAGAATGCCGAAATTTCCGTAGAACCCCTTGACCTTTCCGATCGACTGCGGCTTGTCTGCATTCAACCGGTAGCGGTCCTGGTCCCGCTCTACGATCGGTACGGGCAGAAACGGAATCAGTTCCTTTTTGACGCCGACGGGTCCCGCCCCCGGCCCTCCGCCGCCATGGGGGGTGGTAAAGGTTTTGTGCAGGTTCAGGTGCACCACGTCGAATCCCATGTCTCCCGGACGGGCATAGCCGAGGATGGCGTTGGAATTGGCTCCGTCGTAGTAAAGCAGTCCCCCTGCCTCATGGACGATGCGGGCAATCTCCAGAATGTTTCGGTCGAACAGACCGAGTGTAGACGGATTGGTCAGCATCAGGGCGGCGGTATCCGGCCCTACCGCTTGCCGGAGCGATTCGAGATCGACCTCGCCGTACTCGTTGGAGGCAATCGTGACACTCTCAAACCCGGCGACGGCAGCCGAGGCAGGATTTGTACCGTGGGATACGTCCGGTATCAGCACCTTGGTCCGCTTTTCCCCGCGCGACTCATGATAGGCCCGGATCATCAGCAGGCCTGCCCATTCTCCCTGAGCTCCCGAAGCCGGCTGCAGCGAGACCTGGTCCATCCCCGTGATGGCCTCCAACTCCTTTTGCAAATGGTACATCAGCTCCAGCGCCCCTTGCACGGTCTCCTCCGGCTGGTACGGATGAATGGACGCAAATCCGCTCAGCTTGGACACTTTTTCATTTCGCTTCGGGTTGTACTTCATCGTGCAGGAGCCAAGCGGGATAAAACCATTGTCAACTCCGTGGTTTCGGCGGGACAGAGCCGTATAATGCCGGACGACATCCAGTTCGCTCACTTCCGGCAGCTCGGCCCGCTTCGCTCTGATGTAGGGCAAAGGCAGAATGTCCTCCACAGGCAGCTCCGGCACATCGAGCTTTGGCAAGCTATAGGCGCTCCGGCCTGGCCGGGACCATTCAAAAATAAGCGGCTGATCTTTTTCCTGTCTCATAGCACAGCCTCCAATCGCTCGGCTAATGTATCGATCTCCTGTTTCGTCCTCGCCTCCGTAAAGGCAAGCAGAACGCTGTTTTCGTATCTGGGGTAGTCTTTCGCCAGCTCGTATCCGCCGATGATTCCGTGCTCAAGAAGCTTTTTGTTCACTGCCGCAGGAGATGCCGGCAGCTTGAACGCACATTCGTGAAAAACGGCTGTCGAAAACAATCGCTCCACTCCTTTGATGGAGGTGAGACGCTCAATCGCGTACTGCGTTTTCAGCATGCACTGTCTCGCTACTTCGCAGAGCCCCTGCTTGCCCATATAGCTGAGGTAGACGGTCGCTGCCAAAGCATTGAGCGCCTGGTTGGAGCAGACGTTGGAGGTCGCCTTTTCCCGGCGGATATGCTGCTCTCTGGCCTGCAGGGTAAGGACGAAAGCGCGTCTGCCGTCGAGGTCCGTGGTCTGCCCGATGATCCGGCCCGGCATCCGCCGAACAAGCGCCCGGGTGGTCGCCAAAATGCCGAGATAAGGCCCGCCAAATGACAGCGAATTTCCAAGCGGCTGTCCCCCCGCCACGACGATGTCTGCTCCAAAGGAACCCGGCGGCTCCAAAATTCCCATCGCAATCGGATTGACGACCGCGATAAACAGCGCCCCGCAATGACGCGTGAGAGCAGCCAGCTCTTCCAGCGGTTCCACGCAGCCGAAAAAATTCGGATACTGGACGATACATCCGGCGATGTCATCACCCATCCGGTCTCCCAGCTCGTCCAAATCTGTCAGCCCATCCCCCATGCCAATTTCCACGATCTCCAGCCGTTGGCCGTAAGCGTATGTTTTCAGGACTTCCCGGTATTCCGGATGAACCGCCCTGGAGACGAGCAATTTGGTTCGCTTGGTCGCCGCACAAGCCATCATCCCCGCTTCTGCCATCGCTGTCGGACCGTCGTATAGAGAAGCATTGGATACTTCCATTCCGGTCAATTCGCAAATCATCGTCTGGTACTCAAAAATCGCCTGCAGGATGCCCTGCGAGATTTCCGGCTGGTAAGGCGTATATGCCGTGTAAAATTCCGAGCGGCCGACGATGGCTTCAACCACTGCCGGAATCGCGTGCTCATAAGCGCCGGCTCCCAAAAACGAGACATATTCTTCGGTATTTTTGTTTCTGGCGGCCATCCGTCCAAACTGTCTGGTCAGCTCCAGCTCCGACCAAGCCTGCGGGATCTGGATCGGCTCCTTCAGCCTGATCTCGGCAGGAATTTGGTCAAACAGTCCTTCTGTCTGCTGCAAACCCAAAAACGCCAGCATTTCTTTACGCTCTGTCTCTGTATGGGGCAAATACCCGAACGGCTTCAAAAAAAGACCTCCCCTACGAGAGTCCTGCAAAAGTCCACCTAATATCTGTAAACCGTAACCCTAGTGCCCTTAGGTACTGGGGTTTTAAGTATCGAGAATGTAGCTGTAGTGGGGAGAAGCATGTTTCCGATCTGCGCTCCGGTCTACGTCCTGCAAGGATGTGAAACTGTCCGCTCCACAGCGATCCCGGGGGAAGCGCAAAACGGCGCGCAGCTCCGGGGTTTACTCATAGATTGCGCTTCTGTTTCCCCGGGCTCGCTGTTCCGCTTGGCTGGACTCCGCCAGTCGCTCCGCCTGGAAACATGCTTCTCCTCCGAAACAGTAGGTTTTCAACAGGCTGAAACCCAATGCCCCTTCGACACTGGGTTTGTTGTACAATGAAAAGAAAACGAAAGAGTTGGAACCATTGCTACAGCCCTCTAAACAAATCACGGCATCCTTCCATGCCGAATTATATAAACTAATTCCCGCGGATCACCCTTTACGTAAAATCAATGAAATCGTAGATTTCACATTCATTCATGAGTTGGTTCGTTCCTCTTATTGTGAGCATTACGGAAGACCTGCTAACGAACCCGAACTCCTGTTTCGTCTATTGTTTTTACAAGTTCTCTACAATCTTTCGGATGAACGCATCATTCAGGAAACGCAGGTAAACCTCGCTTATAAGTGGTTTTTAGGTTTAAATCCAGAAGATCCCCTTCCTGACCCCTCTCAATTATCCCGCTTTCGTAATCATCGGTTAGGGGCCGGAGCCGTGGATGAGGTGCTTAAATCAGTTGTACGTCAGTGCATCGAAAAAGGACTTGTGAAGTCAAAGACGATCATCATGGATTCCACCCATACACTGGCAGCTTCACAAAAACAAAAGCCGCTTGAAGTACTGCGGGATGCGGCGAAGCGCTTATTCCGTGTTGTGGTGAAAAAGCATCCAAAACTCGAAAAGAAACTCCCACGGTTACCGGAGTTGAAGAAAGATCAAGAGGATGCTGAGAAGATCATGCTTCACTACTTGGCGGAACTTGGAGAGACTGTCGAGACTTTGTTACCCGATCATGAGGGTTCCATCTCGGAGAAGGTCAAGATCGCCAAGGCCATCGTGGAAGACGAACGTCTCCTCGCCAATAAAGGTATTATGTCGGCCATTGATCCAGATGCACGCTTTGGATGGAAGAGTAATACGAAATCCTTTTTTGGCTACAAAGAGCATATTGCCATGACCGAAGAAGAAATCATTACGGCTGTGGAGGTCACCGGAGGAAGTACGGATGACGGAAAACAATTCAAACAACTTTTGAACCAATCGCTTGACGTAGGAATAGAAGTACAAGAAGTGATTGCTGACACCGCATATTCGGGTAAAGATAACTTGGACGAGATGAAAGCCAAGAAGATTCAACCCGTCGTCCCACTAAACCCAATCGTACATAACGGAGGGCTAAGGCAAGAAGGTTTTGAGTACAACAAGGATGCAGACTTTGTTATTTGTCCGGCAGGACAACATAGTATCCGAAAGGCTGTCCAAGGAAGCAAGAGTGGCAAAAGTCGTTCTCTCGTTTTCTACTTCGATACGGAGAAATGTAAGACATGCCCACTTAGGGAAGGCTGTTTCAAACCAGGAGCGAAGAGCAAGACCTACTCCATCCGGATCGTGGCGGAAACCTACAAGGCGCAAATCGAGTTTGAAAACAGCGATACGTTCAAAGAACGTATTCGTCGCAGATCGATTATTGAGCACAAAAATGCTGAATTAAAAAGGTATCATGGGATGACCAAGGCCAAGTACCGTGGTCTCTTTCGTATGCGAATACAGGCAATACTTACGACTTTCGTCGTAAATGTAAAACGGATGATAAAATTGGCAGAAAAAATGCAGCCCGCCTCTTAAAGGAGAATGGGCTGCATTTTTCGTTAAAGTCCTTTTTTGTAAAAAATAGTGTGGGTTACCCGATCCGCAAACCTCAAAAGAGGTATTTTGCAGGCCTCTCCCTACCCGTTTCTTTTTTTTGTTTACGATTTTGCACTGGACACATGGTCACCTTCATTATAAGCTTCTATATACATTGATCAATTCAATCATTACTATTATTTCAATTGGATTTACCTATGAATAGAAAGCGGTGAGAACGATGGAATTAAAGCAATTGGAGTATTTTTTGGCCGTGGCACAGGAACTGCATTTCACCAAAGCATCAGAAAAGGTCGGGATTTCTCAGCCCTCTTTAAGCCAGCAAATCCGCGCTCTGGAAGCGGAGATCGGCGTCCCGCTGTTTGACCGGATCGGCAAGAAAACCGCCTTGACGGAAGCGGGCCGCATCCTGCGCGGACATGCTCAGCGCGTCTTCCATGAACTGTCCCAGGCGCGGGCCGCCATCTCGGAACTGCAGGGCTTGCAGCGCGGCAAGCTGACCATCGGCGCACTCCTGACGGTCGTCAATTACCTGCTGCCGCCAGCCATCCTCGCGTTTCATCGGCAGTATCCCCATATCGAGCTGTCCGTACTTGGACTGCGCACGGGAGACATCCGCTCCGCTCTGCTGGACAACCAGCTAGATATGGGCATTGTCTTTTTGCCCGTCGAGGACGAGGAGTTCGAGACGCTGCCGCTGGTGCAGGAGGAGCTGTGCCTCGTGGTTCCGTCCGGCCATGCACTGGCAGAGAAACGTTCCGCTCCGCTCGAGGTGTTAAAAGAGACGCCTTCTGTCCTTCTTCCGCAAAATTACTATCTCAGACAGCTCATTGATCAGCATTGCGAAACTGCCGGCTTTTCCGTCAAGCCTTCCTTTGAGATGACTACGATGGAATCGATCGTCAATATGGTCGCAAGCGGGATCGGCGTCACTGTCCTGCCCAAACCATACGTCGACTTTATCCAGAATGGAAAAATTGCCGCCGTCCCGTTCGCCAGTCCGATCACCCGCCAGATCGGCATCATTTACCGGGCGGACAAATATATGTGCGCCGCCACGCGGGTTTTCCTCGAAAACCTGATCGGGACTGCCAAAAGGATGGAGTAACCGCAATCGCCCCACCCTTAAACGATAGACAGGTTTGCAGCGGCTTTACACTTTCATAAAAAAAGAGGCGTAATGCGCGAGCATACGCCTCCAAGAGGTTCTATCAACGAGGTGAGTAAAGAGCCATGAACAAATGGGTGCTGCTGCCTACGATATCGCCTTCTTACTTGCCAACAGCCTTTCGGACATCCGCCATGCTCGCCCCGAAGTTGATATGGTACACCGTACCGTTCAATACGAGTGCAGGCACAGATTTCACTCCCAGTTTTTCCGCCTCGTCCAGCTTGTCCGGATGCTGGGCGAAATGAATGGTTTCCACATCGGTTTTGGTACGGTCGAGATACGGCAAAATGGCCTGTTCCGCATCGACGCATACACTGCATCCAGCATGATAAAACACAGCTTTCGCCATCCTTTTCTCTCCTCCTCTCCTGATGTAATACAAGGGCCCTTAGCTATAAGGTAGCGATTTTGGCAGGCAGCATCAATTCCAAATCCGATATGATAAGGATTGGTTTAGCGAATGAACACATGGAAAGCAGAGACGGTGCCCCGCTTGGTCAGTTGCCGCCTTTTGATTGCCGATAGGCGCTGTGATTGGTCGGTCCGACAAACGAGCGCAAGGAAAACGAGTGACGGATGCCCTCGGTAATAAACGCTTTTGCGGTCGCAACTGCCTCTGGCACTGACCTTCCCTTTGCCAATTCCGCGGTGATTGCGGCAGAGTAGGAGCAGCCCGCCCCGTGCGTATTTGTCGTGCGGATCTTTTCCACTTCGAAAATGTCAAAGCTGCTGCCGTCATACAATAGGTCAATCGCATTGTCTCCCGGCAGCCGCCCTCCCCCTTTTACCAGCACATAAGACGGACCGAGCCGGTGAATGCGTCTGGCCGCTTCCTTCATCTCTTCCACAGATTGCAGCGGTGCCATGCCGCTCAGCTTGGCCGCCTCGATCAGATTGGGCGTCACGACGGTCGCCAGCGGAACCAGCACTTCGCGGAGGCACTCATTTACTTCCGGGTGCAGTTCTTCATCGACGCCTTTGCAAATCATGACGGGATCGATAACGATCGTTTGAATGCCGCTCGCGGCGATTGCTTGGGCCACAAGCTCGATGACCCGGATAGAGCCTAGCATGCCTGTCTTGCAAGCATCCGCTCCGATCACCTCCAGTGCCGTTCGTAGCTGCGCTGCTACCGTGTCCGGTTCAACCGGAAAAACATGATGGCCCCAGCTTTCATCTTGCGCGACAATCGTCGTCAAGGCCGACATCCCGTAAACCCCCAGCTCCTGAAAGGTTTTGAGATCGGCCTGAATACCCGCTCCTCCGCTGGAATCCGATCCGGCTATGGTCACTGTTTTATACACTTGCATGTCTGCCCTTCCTCCTTCATGGTGCTTTTTTAAGCATCGTGCTTGCCTCTCCAAATCCGTGACACTGAATCTTTTTAGGCACTCCGTCTTATTTATTTCGGCGAAACAAGTCCTGCGCCTTCTTTAATCCCAGGATCAGCGCATCTACGTCTTCTTCGGTGTTGTAGAGATAGAAGCTGGCCCGTGCCGTCGCCGCTTGTCCAAACCATTTCGCCAGCGGCTGTGCGCAGTGGTAACCGGCACGGATGGCGATCCCTTCTGCATCGAGCACGGTAGCCAGATCATGGGGATGGATCTCCCCCAGTTGAAACGTCAGGATGGACGTCCGATGCCGCAGCGGCCCCAGCACTTTGCATTCTTTGAGCTCCTGCAACCGCTCCAGTGCGTAGCCAACCAGCCTGCGGTCATGCCGTTCGATCTTCTCCATGCCGATTTGAGCGAGGAAATCAATCGCAGCCCCCAGCCCAATCGCTCCCGCAATCAAAGGGGTTCCCGCTTCCAGCCGGTACGGAAGCTCTTTCCACGACGCCCATTCGGCATCGACCGACTCAACCATCTCTCCTCCATACTCAACAGGTACCAATTGCTCCAGCAATGGACGCTTCCCGTACAAAACTCCAATTCCTGTAGGACCGCACATTTTGTGACCGGAGAAAACGTAAAAGTCGCAGTCCATCTGCCCCACATCGACTGGTGAATGAGGCGCTCCCTGCGCACCGTCGACAACCAAAACTCCTCCGTGTGCATGGACGATGCCGGCGATCTCTCTGAGCGGTACTACATCTCCCAAGACGTTGGATATATGGTGGAGTGCTGCGATTTTAGTCCGTGGGGTCACCACTGAACGGACAGCTTCCGGCGTTATCGTCCCATCTTCCTGCAAGGGAATGAATTTCAGTGTTGCCCCGGCCGCTTTTGCCGCCTGCTGCCAAGGGATCAGGTTGCTGTGATGCTCGGCCAATGAAATGACGATCTCGTCGCCTTCGCAAAGGACCAAACGGCCGTATCCGCTGGCGATCAGATTCAAGGCGCTCGTCGTCCCCCGGGTAAAAACAATCTCGGCCGCTTCGCTTGCGCGGATGAAAGCACGGACCTTTTCTCTCGCCGCCTCGTACATGTCTGTCGCCTTTGCCCCCAGGTAGTGGACTCCCCTGTGAACGTTGGCGTTTGCCATCCGATAAAATGCTTCCAGCGCCTCAATCACCTGAACCGGTTTTTGGGCAGTGGCTGCGTTGTCCAAATATACAAGCCGCTTCCCGTAGATCGGGACATTCATAATCGGGAAGCATTGCTTCACTTCATGCGGATTCATATCGCTCTCAACTTCCTTTCCGGGATTTACCCGTAAGGATAGCCGCGGCAAACCAATAGTTCAATTCAATTATTTATATTAAAATCATTTGATTATCCTATAGATGGTTGGATTTGTCTTGAAACGTTTCCCTCTTCTTTTTCGTTTACTATATTGAGAGGGTTCGTACTTTGGGAAGCATGTCGCTGCGGCATCACATCAAAAACGGGGGTTAACTCCGGGGTTAGGGAGGCAGTATCATGGCAGTGAATTCCAGAACTCACGTGCTCCGTTTCGTCATCCTTTGTCTATCTGCACTCATCTGCGGGTGTTCACAGCAACAAGCGCCCCACCCGGGAGCGGCGCTGGAATCGCTTTTTCATTCAGGAAAAGGGAAAGCCATATGGGTACATCACTACCGGGAAGACTCCATCAAAGCGCAACCGGAGCTTCTCTCCCTGTACTCGGATAAAACCGAGCAGATTGCCGTCGTTGATTGGATCTCCGGCAGCGAAAAAGTGGAGCAATTAACGGGAACGGCTGATTCGCTGTTCATTTTGCAGTTTGAATATGAAACGGCCAACAAGGTTTCAGACTACGCGTATATGATGTACGTGGAAACGCGGGAAGGAGAGCATTATCTCAAGCCGTTTACGATGGGGCCGAAGTTTCATCTCGACTCTTATAAGCAAGAGGATGGAGACGCGATTCTCTCCTCGGTGGGAATGGACCAATGGTACAAGCTGGACAAAGCTTTGCACGATGTCTTTCCTCCTGCTGCGACAAAACCTCTTGAACAATTGGGAAAAAGTAGTTATGCTATGGTGGAAACAACAAACTATTTCTAAACAATGATGCACGGGAGCTTGGGGATGACCAGGCTGAGAGGACGGCTACTCTGTCGTCGACCGTTGAACCTGAACTGGGTAATGCCAGCGGAGGAATGTTTATATAGACCGGAGAGGACTGCGTATGCTTGCGTCCCTTTCCTGTCTGCTCTCGCGTCTGGCGTCGCAAGTTTTTTTGCGGCGTTTTGTTTTTGTCATGCAGACGCGTCTTCTTCCGCCTCCATCAGGGTTCATGCCGCGTGCAACCATGACAAGGAGGTTTTTTTCATGTCCATTCCACACGCATCTTCCCTCAACCTGACGGCTGTACAGCCTTTCCCTGGCAGCCGCAAAGTGTACCAGGTCGGCAGCAGGCCTGATCTTCGCGTCCCGATGCGGGAAATCCAGCTTTCGCCATCCCAGGGCATGTACGGAGAAATTCCCAACCCACCCATTCGCGTCTATGACACCAGCGGCGAGTATACGGCGACCGACTACATTGCCGACATTCAAAAAGGACTGCCTTCCCTGCGGCAGCCCTGGATTGCGGAAAGAAACGATACGGAATCCTACGCGGGACGCCCGGTGCAGCCTGTCGATAACGGCTTCAAAAGCGCCGAGCAGCTTGAAGCAGTACCTGTTTTCCCCCGAAATGACCGCAAGCCGCTTCGGGCCAAAAAAGGCAGCGTCGTCACACAGCTCCACTACGCCCGCCGCGGCATCATCACGCCGGAAATGGAATTCGTCGCCATCCGCGAAGGAGTTTCGCCGGAATTCGTCAGAGCCGAGATCGCCAGCGGCCGCGCGATCCTGCCGGCCAACATCAACCATCCGGAATTGGAGCCGATGATTATCGGTCGTCATTTTCACGTGAAGGTAAACGCAAACATCGGCACATCCGCGGTCACCTCCTCCATCGGTGAAGAAGTGGAAAAAATGATGTGGGCCACCCGCTGGGGAGCCGACACCATCATGGACCTTTCCACCGGAAAACACATTCACACGACCCGGGAGTGGATTATCCGCAACAGTCCCGTGCCGATCGGTACTGTCCCGATTTATCAGGCACTGGAAAAAGTAAATGGCAAAGCCGAGGAGCTGACTTGGGAGATCTACCGGGATACGTTGATCGAACAGGCCGAGCAGGGAGTGGATTACTTTACGATCCACGCAGGGGTGCTGCTCCGCTATATCCCGCTGACCGCCAATCGGGTGACCGGAATCGTCTCCCGCGGCGGCTCCATCATGGCGGCCTGGTGCCTGGCCCACCATCAGGAAAACTTCCTGTACACGCATTTTGAAGAGATTTGCGAAATCCTGAAGGCATACGACATTTCCGTCTCGCTCGGTGACGGACTGAGGCCGGGGTCCATCGACGATGCGAACGACGAAGCCCAGTTCGCCGAATTGGAGACGCTTGGGGAATTGACCAAGATCGCCTGGAAGCATGATGTGCAGGTGATGATCGAAGGTCCCGGACACGTGCCGATGCACCAGATCAAAGAGAATATGGATAAGCAGCTTGAGCTTTGCCACGAAGCGCCATTCTACACGCTGGGCCCGCTCACGACCGATATCGCTCCCGGCTACGATCACATCACGTCCGCTATCGGCGCCGCGATGATCGGCTGGTTTGGCACCGCGATGCTCTGCTACGTCACCCCGAAGGAACATCTCGGCCTGCCAAACAAGGAGGACGTGCGCAACGGCCTGATCGCCTACAAAATCGCCGCCCATGCCGCCGATCTGGCAAAAGGACATCCGCGAGCCAAGCTTCGCGACGACGCGCTTTCCAAGGCGCGGTTTGAATTCCGCTGGAACGATCAGTTCAACCTCTCGCTTGACCCTGAGCGGGCACGCGAGTATCACGACGAGACTCTCCCTGCCGAAGGGGCAAAATCTGCCCATTTTTGCTCAATGTGCGGCCCCAAATTTTGCAGCATGAAAATCACCCAGGATATTCGCGCCTACGCCCGAGACAACCAGCTTTCGGTCCATGCGGCTATCGACGAGGGGCTGCAGGAAAAAGCCAGGGAATTCCGCGAGCAGGGAGGACAACTGTACAAAGGGACGGACAGGAAATGAAGCGGGATGCCGATATAGGAAAACTGCGTGATCCCGGCCAGCTGCGTGCTGAAATCAAGCGGTTGGAGTCGGCTTTAGCCGCACTCCGCGCGCAGCTTGGGACTGCCCAAAAAGCATGTGATCACGATTTTCTGGAGACCCCGCTTTCCCGCATGTGCCGAAAATGCCAGTGGACGGAAAGTCTTTATTATTAAAGGAGCGACTGCGGCGCTGGGTTACAGCACTGTTTCCGATGGCGAAACCGACTTTTAAAATGCCAGCGGCCTACCTGTTTCGATCAGTGTCTTCGTGCTGCTGAGGATCATCCACCATGCCTTCGCGCTGTTATCGTATGACAGATCATTCTCATGCCAACGGTCATGGGTCAGGGTCAGCTTTGTGGACGCGCCGGCCGGTTCGAGCCGATAAGTGATGCGCGATTCGTACCGTTCCTGGCCGGAGTGGTAGGAATCGCCGACAAAGTGGGTAAAGCTGAGCGTCTTGGCCTGCTCGCACTGCAAAATGACGCCGTAGACGTGGATGGTTTTATCTCCGTCTGCGCCCGGGCCGATATAGCGGATCGGGTCTCCTTCACGGAACGTTGACTCGGTCACACAGCCCCCGTAAATGGCTTTTACCCCATCTGGCGAGACGAGCGTGTCCCACACCTGCTCTGGGGTTGCCAATACGTAAAATTCGTAGTGCAAGTCGGTTGGTTTCATCTTTGAAAGTCCCCCTCGTATCGTTAGTGTTTTGTATGGCAAAAAGGTTTCCGCCCCATAGAGATCTGATACCCGGAGCTTTTTCGAGTATATCCACTCATCCCTGACAATCGCTGTCAGTGGAGAAATAGGTTACAGAAAAAAAGGCGGGTGCTATACTTGTTAACAGATACCCGTTGAGGGAGTGGGGGTAAAATGGGGCCATTTGCAAAGACGCCGAAGCCGCCTTACTATGCTGTGATCTTCACCAGTCAACGGACACAAACGGATAATACGGGGTACGAAGAGATGGCCGCAATGATGGAGAAGCTGGTATTTGCCCAGCCGGGCTTTCTCGGCGTGGAAAGCACGCGCGATGCGGACGGATTCGGAGTGACGATCTCGTACTGGCAGTCGCTGGAGGATATTCGCAACTGGAAGCAGAACGAGGACCATCTGGTGGCGCAGGAAAAAGGGAAACAGGTATGGTATGAGCAGTACGTGACGAGGATTTGCAGAGTAGAAAGAGAGTATTCGTTGAATGAGCTGTAAGATGAAGATTCGGACGCGGAGCCATTTTCCGCGTTTTTTTGTTTGCAGTCGTTCAGGCTTTTGGCAGTGGAGATGAAAATAGAAGAAAGCAATCAGGTACGGTGGGACACCTCTCGGATGTAGACTGGCCGGCTTCGCCCCAAAAGCGGAACCTCGTCCAAAAGCAGAACCGCATCCAAAAGCAGCGGACTAAAGGATGCTTAATCAAAGGTTGGCCGCATAAAAAACTGGAGGCTTTTGACGTCAGCCTCCAGCTTCTCTTTGCAAACATATGTCTTGCTTTCTTTTGAAGCGTTTTTTGCTTTTTGCTCTTTTTGCTCGTCAGCATGGTGTCCTGCAACGAATCGACGACGGCTTTGCTTTGTGTCGGTCTTGAATTGGCTGACATTCGTGATGAGAGCATTTTCTCGCTTCCCCTGAAGCAAGCCGTTCATACTTACTGCGTTCTTTTCAGAATGGAGGTCAGCTTGATCTGATCGTTTCGCAGCCATACTTTGGAATACTCGATCGGTACATTGTCCTCGGTGTAAATGGTCTGCTCCAGGAACGTAATCGGCGTTCCTTTGTCGATCTGCAGCATTTCCGCGATCTTCTCGTCAGCGCCTTTTCCCAAAAATGAGCGTTTTCCCCAGGAGATTCTCAGTTTGTAGCGATCTTCGATTATGGAAAACAACGTCTTCTCCTCAAAGTTGTTCTGCTCGAAGCCGGGGAAGAGTTGTTTCGGCAAAAAGTTCTCCAAAAAGACAACCGGCGTGTCTTCGATAAAACGCAGCCGCTTTAGATGATAAACCTGTCCGGATGGGTCCAACTCCAAAAACCGGCTTACGGTTTGATCGGCTGGGGAGGTCTCCAGTCCGAGCAGCCTGGTCGTAAAGTCTTTGTGACTTTCGATCATGGTTTCGGCGATGGAAATCAGTCTCTCCGCCAACGGATACTCCATTTGCTCGCCTACGACAAAGGTTCCCTTCCCGTGTATCTGGACGAGAATGCCTTCTGTGATTAACTGCTTGATCGCTTGTTTGATGGTACCCCGGCTGATTCCCAATGTGGCTGCGAGATCCGATTCCGACGGCAGCTTCTCCTTTGCCTTCCACTCGCCGCTGGCAATTTTTCCCCGAATCCAATTTTTCGCTTGAATATAAATCGGTTCCGGACCTGTTTTTTCGATCACTGGGTTCACCCTTTATCCAACTTATTCTCATTTACTATACTTTTATCCCGCTGTTTTTTCAAGACAACCCCCAGCTTGCCAGGTTTGCACACCTTACATTTTGTCTTTGTAATAATCGGGAACAACGATGCCGGGCTTGTCAAACCACTGCGGAACGCTCACCCCGGATTGCAGGATGACGTTGCCCCATGGATCGAATGCACCTGTACGGACGATCACCTTCGCTTTATAAGCCATCTCGCTCAATATTTTTTGATGCTCCATCGTGCCGATTTCTACGCCGGGGAACATCGCCTTGAGCTTGTTGTACAGAGGCGCATTGTTCGTTTCGACCTCCTCGGCGACGTAGATGTTTTCTGCGATGAAATCTCCGGCGATCAGGGAGAGAACGGTTTCCAGATCGGGCACATCCTTTTTCAGCGCCAAATCAATGCGCTTTACGCCATTTGGGATCGGAAAACCGGCATCGCAGACGATCATATAATCAGTGTGACCCATCGAGGCAATCGCTTCATTCAGCTCACGGTTCAGGATTGTACCTTTTTTCATTGTTCTTCGCTCCTCGTTTCCAATTAGTTTTGAGATTCCTTGATCGCTTCTTCTACGTTATCCTTGCTTACGAAAATAGAGGGGAGCTCCAGTTTCTTTTCCACGGATTCGCCGCCGGCTACTTTCTTGGCGATCTGGACTGCCTTTTGTCCGTACTGGTTCGGATAAATGGCCATTGTCCCGGCAATGTCGCCGTCTTTTATCGCCTGAAGAGCATCGGCTGTACCGTCATTGGATACGACGATGATGCCTGTGCGGTTTGCCGCTTTGATCGCCTGTACCGCACCGAGCGCCATTTCGTCGTTTGCCGCATAGACGCCGTTTATCTCCGGATTGGCCTGAAGGATGTTTTCCATGACAGTCATGGCTTTGGCCCGATCAAAGTCGGCCGACTGCGATGCGACAATCTTGATGTCCGGCGATGTCGCTACACCCTCCTGGAAGCCTTTGCTGCGATCCTGTGCCACGTTTGTGCCCATGATGCCTTGCAGCTCCACGACATTTCCCTTGCCGCCCAGCTGCTTGCTCATGAATTCGCCTGCGACGATGCCATGCCTGACCTCGTCATAGCCCAGATGCGTGACGACTTCGGCGCCTTCCAGCTCGCGTCCCGTGGTGATCACCTTGATCCCGGCTTTATTCGCTGCTTCCGCGGCTGGTATGGTCCCTTTGCTGTCCACCGGATCGAGGATGAGGACGTCGATCTTTTGCTGGATCAAATCCTCTACGCCTTGCAGCTGTGTGGCCAGGTCGTCGTTTGCATTGACCACCACGAGCTCTACGCCCAGCTTTTCCGCTTCTTTTTCCGCTCCATTTTTTACGGCGACAAAAAACGGGTTGTTCAAAGTGTTGATCGCATAGCCGATTTTGATCTTGCCCTCGCCCGCACTGCCGCCTTGCGCGGAGCCGCCCGATCCCGTGGCCGGAGCTCCAGTTGTACCGGACGAACCACACGCCGAAACTGTCAGCATCAGCGTCGCTGCTACCAGTGAAAACATCCATTTTTTCATGAAAATTCCCCCCTCAATTTATTGGCCATTTTCTGTGAGCTATTGTTTTTCTTTGTTGATCATCCGGTCGATGATGACTGCCAACAGGACGATCAACCCCTTTGCCACATTTTGGTAAAACGGAGAGACGTTGATCAGGTTCATTCCGCTCGTCAGTATCCCGAGCAGCAGGACCCCGATCAGTGTCCCGACCACGCTTCCTTTGCCGCCGAACAGACTCGTTCCGCCCAGGATGACCGCGGCGATGGCGTCCAGCTCATACCCCGTTCCCGCGACAGGTGTCGCCGATGACAAACGCGCTGTCAGGATGACGGAGGCCAGACCTGCCAGCAATCCCGATGTTCCGTACACAATCGTTTTGTGCAGGTTTACCCGCACCCCCGCGAGCAAGGAAGCTTTTTCATTGCCGCCGATGGCGTAAATATACTGGCCGTGAACCGTTCGCTTTAGGACGAAGTAAAGAATGGCGTAGACCAGCAAAAGAACGACGACAGGAAACGGGATCGGACCTACGTAGCCTTGCCCGATGAATTTGTAGACCGGGTTTGTCACCAAAATCGGATTTCCGCCCGTATAGATCAGGGTAAAACCGGACAGCATCGTCATCGAGGCCAATGTTACGATGAAGGGCGTCAGTTTCAGGCGGGAGATCAAAAGACCGTTTGCCACCCCGAATACCATCCCCGTCAACAGCCCGGCGGCAATTCCCAGAAACGCATTTCCTGTGGCAAGCGTAACTCCCGCCGAAACCGCTCCCGACAGGCCGACGATGCTGCCTACCGACAAATCAATTCCCGACGTGATGATGACGAGCGTTTGACCGGCTGCCACAATGCCGATTACCGATACCTGTCTTAAAATGTTGATCAGGTTGGACGGCGTCAAAAAGTTTGGTGTCAGCATCGTGAAGATCGCTGCCACGAGAATCAGGATAAAAAACATGCCGTATTGCTGAATCAAACTGAGCCTGTTTACCGCCGGTTTGCTTGCAACCGGATTTGTGCTATTGATCATGTTCATCCCCCCACCCCCGTTGTTTGCCGGGCTCCAGACGCATATTCCATGAGGAGTTCGATGCTGGCATCGGCCTGATCTACCTCTGCGATGATTTCTCCCCGGAACATGATCAAGACCCGATCACACAGTCCAAGGATTTCATCCACATCACTCGACGCGATCACAATCGCTTTTTCCTCATGTGCCAGCCGGTCGAGCAAGTGGTAGATCTCCGACCTTGCCCCGATGTCGATTCCCCTCGTCGGTTCGCTCAAAAGAATAATGTCCGGGGAGGTAAGCAGCCATTTGCCGAGAATCACTTTCTGCTGGTTTCCCCCGCTCAAATGCTTGACCGGATGATGCAGGGCGTACAGCTTGATGTTCAATTTCCCCACGTACTCTTTGGCGATCTCCTTGATTTTTCCGAGGTTGCGAAGCCCGTAGCCGGAGAATTGCTCCATGCTGGTCAGCGTCATGTTCTGATCCGATCCGAGCTCCAGCACCAGGCCCTCTTCTTTTCTGTTTTCGGTCACCAGCGCGATTCCGTGGCTCATCGCGGTACGCGGTGAATCGATTTGGACCGCCTGGCCTTTGCAAATTAGCTGTCCCCCATCTGCCCGGTCTGCGCCGAAAATAATCCGCATCAGCTCTGACTGTCCGGCTCCCAAGAGTCCGAATATCCCGACGATTTCTCCCTTTCGGAAGGTGGCGGAGACATTGCGCAGGACTCCGTTTTTCCGTATATGCTGCAGTTCGAGAACGACTTCGCCCGGGTTGTGCTTCGTGTTCGGATAGTAATGATCCATCTGTCTGCCTACCATGCATTCGATGATCCGCTCATTGCCGAACTCCGCGATCGGCCCCTCGGCTGTTTTTCTGCCGTCTTTGAGGATCGTGACCCAGTCGCAAATTTGCTGGATTTCATCGAGGCGATGCGAGATGTAGATAATCCCGATCCCTTTTGACTTGAGGGAGTGGATCACTTCAAAGAGCTGATTGGTCTCCGCTGCGGTCAAGGTCGCCGTCGGCTCATCCATGACCAGGACGCGGGAGTCCTCCGAGATCGCCTTCAAGATTTCGACCACCTGCTGCTGTCCGATCGAGAGGTCTTTGACTTTGCGGTGCGGATCAAGCTCAATCTGGTACTTGTCGAGCAGCTCTTTCGTCTTCCGAACGGCTTCGTTCCGAGACAGAAGAAACGATCCCGGTCCTTGTGCCGGCTCTTTGCCGAGGTACACATTTTCTGCAACCGTAAATTCCGGCACGAGACTCAGTTCCTGATGAATGACGCTGATCCCCTGGCGTTTGGCGTGACCTGGACTCAGGATGTGCACCTCCTCGCCTTCGATCCGGATGGTTCCCGCATCCTTGGTGTACTCCCCGGCAATGATTTTCATCAACGTGGATTTTCCGGCTCCATTGGCCCCGAGAAGGGCGTGAACCTGTCCCTTTTGCAGGTGAAAGTCTACCTGGTGCAAAATCTGGTTGCTTCCAAAGCTTTTTTCGATTTTCTGCAGACTCAGCAGTGCCGGCATCTGGCTCCCTCCCCTCGTCTTTCAATCCCGCTTCCATTTAAAGCGTTTTCAAAAATGGCATTTATTCAAACGTCTTGATGAAATCATCCAGTTGTTCCCTCGTGGGGAGCGCAGGTATGACGTCTTCCTTGGTCACACAGTAGGCGCCGACGCAGCAAGCAAACCGCACGGCTTCCGCAAGCGACTTGCCTTCCGACAAGGCGACAGCCAATGCCCCTGTAAAGGAATCGCCTGCTCCGGTCGTATCTGCCACGGTTACCTTCGGAGCCGGAATCGATGCGACCTCATCTGCTGTCACAGCCATCGCACCCTTCTCCCCTCGGGTGACAATGACCGCTTCCGGGCCTTTTTCCAAAAGCAGCCGGGCCAAACGCTCACACTCCACGTCCGTCAGGTCGGCAGCAGGATCGAGGCCGTGCAGGATCAGAAGCTCCGATTCATTCGGAGTGACGATGCTGGACAGCGCGAGCAAATCGTCCAAATCCGGCGTTGCCGGAGCCGGGTTGAGGATCACCGTTTTCCCCCACTTGCGGCCGAGCTCCATGCCTTTGCGGATCGTATCCAAGTGATTTTCCAGTTGGAATACGAGAATATCGGCGCGGCGGATGGACGCTTTCGTCTCCAATTCCTCGGGCAAAAGCAGGTGGTTTGCTCCCGGATCGACGACGATGCAATTTTCTCCATGCTGATTCAGGAAGACGAAGCCCACACCTGTCGGGGCAGCCTGTGAGAAGGAGACCTCATCCACATTGACCCCCGCTTCTCGCAGCATGGCGACGCCGGATTTCCCATACGGATCATCCCCGACACAGCCGATAAAAGAAACAGAGCCTCCCAATTTTGCTGCCGCAACGGATTGATTGGAGCCTTTCCCTCCGTCACAAACAGAGAATCCGCTGCCCAATATCGTTTCTCCCCAAACGGGCATTCGCGGCGTGCTGCAGATAAACCCGACATTGTAGCTGCCGATGACGACGATATGCTTTTGCCCTTGTGTCTCCATCTCTCTTCTCCTTTGGCATCAGAGTAAAGGTAATAAACGTATATTGACGTCTATAAACCATGATATACATCTGTTTTCTGTTTTGTCAAAATAAATAATGATCGAAAGAGTCTGAAATTACAGTTTGGGAGAAGCCCTGCTCCCTGCCATAGGATGGCTATGTCGGCATTGACCAATCGACAGGGCAGACGGCCTCGCTTTAATAAACCGTGCTTGCTTCTCCCTGTCCCGTGACGATTTTCACGCTTCCGCTGGTCCCGATCAACTCCGCGCCTGCGTTCAGTATTTTTACGGCATCCTCAAAAGTGCGAATCCCGCCGGACGCTTTTACCCGTGTCTGTGTGCCGGCGATGCGGCGAAGCAATTGGATGTCTTCCACCGTGGCATGGCCGCCCTGTCCCCAGCCGCTGGAATTTTTCAAGTAGGTGACGCCCGCTTCCTTGGCCAACGTAGCGGCTTTTATTTTTTCTTCCTCATCCAGCATCCCGAATTCGAGCATGATTTTGACCACTCTGCCCTCGGCCGCTTTGACGACAGCAGCGATTTCCTGAGCGAACTCGTCGTAACGCCCGCTTTTGAACAATCCGTAGTTCGGCATGAAGTCAAACTCATCTGCTCCGGCAGCAATCACGTCGCGCGCCTCTGCCACCTTTGTAAAAGTGGTAGCTCCGCCCATCGGGTAGCCAAATGCCGTACATACCTTTACTTTGCTGCCCGCAAGCAGTTTTTTGGCGAGGGGAATCCACACCGGCTGAATCATCGCCCCGTCAAATCCGTAGGTCAGGCATTCTTCGCAAACTCGTTTGATATCTGCCTCCGAAGCATTGGGGGTTACCAGCGTATGCTGAATTTTTGCGGCAACTTGCTCTACCGTAAATGTAGCCATTTTCTTCAACTCCTCTATGTTTGGGTAGCGATCCTTCCTACTGGGCAGCCTTACCTTTTGCGATCATCCTGTTGGCTATCTCCGTGATTTTCTCAATTTCTTCGGCTGTAGCCGTTTCCACCGTACGCTTGACGATGCTTTCGCACATTTCCTTGATCTCCGTATAATCATCCGGGTCCTGCCCCCGCTTTTTCAGTGCCGCAGACAGCCACGTCTTTCCATAGCTCGTGTGGATCGTCTCATCGGCCCAGTCGAAGTCCATGTCGTGCTGGCTGGTGCGGTCATTCATCGATTCGAAATTTTTGATTCTGTCCAGCTTTTTCCCGATGTTCTTCGATTCAAAGTAAAACAGCATGCCGAGCCGGTAGATCGGGTCCTGTCCTTTGCAGCTGTCGTAAATGTACGTGCCAAGCGGCAGTTCCGCTTCCTCAAATCCCCATGATCGGAGCCGCTCATAGCCCATCCGGCAATGTCTGCTCTCGTCGTAGACCCAGCGCGCGGCGTCATAGATAAATTCCCATCCCAGCTCCCCGGCAAACGAGTAGAGGACATGTCCCGCATTTTCCACCGCCCAAATCTCGTTCAGATGGCTGACGGCGCTCCGAAGCTGTAGCCGGAAGCCTTCTCCGTAAGGAAACGACGGGTCCACATTGTCCGGCCAGTAGAAGCGCACATGAATAAAGCGGCCATCTCTGGCGGGCACTTCCATCGGGGCAAAGGGGATCGCATGAGAGAGCGCTTCGGCGGACTCGCCGGCTGCTGCGGGCTGATTTCCCAAAGCTGTCTCTTTTTGCTCAGCCTCTGCCACTGGCGCATCAAGGCCGATTCCGCCCATCGCCTGCAAGCGCTCCTGGATCTCATTTGTCCACTGTTCGGCGAGGACTCGATCCGTATGATCGGCACGAGCCGACTCTCTTTCGAGCAACAGACTGATCTCCCGAATCTGCCTTTGTTTTTCTTCCACAGCGAGATTCATGAAGCGGTAGGTCGGTCCATCACCGATATGATCGGCCAAGCGGAGATAGGTTTGGTAAGCCTGGAGAAGCGCCGGTTTGAAGACATGTGCCAGCGAAGACAGGAAGGCTAGCGCATTCGGTGCCGAGCGTGCCTTCCGGATAAGGTCGATCAGCTGCTGGTCCTCGCCCACTTCAAGAATCCGGCTTGGGAAACGCAGTTCAAACACTCGTTCCCGCAGCGCATTTGCAGTCATCGCGTCTTCCCACAATATTTTGGGCAGAAGCGTTTTCATGTCAAAGTAAGGAATGCCAGGAATCCAGCCTGCCTCGCCTACGACCAGCTCTTTTTCGCAAAGGTAAAATCGCTTCAGGATTACAGCCGTGTCGTAACGCATGTACTTGCCCCGCTCAGATCCCGGCAGATACGTTTGTGTCATCCGCTTTTCTCCTCCTTGTCGTCTCACATAGAACGTTGCTGGCGTCATTGTCGGTACATCCTTCCAGTAAATCCATGAACATCTATTTTCGATCGATTATTCACTTGAAAGAATGCGAGTTTCAGATTATGATATGTTCATGTTGGAATATATACCTCTATGGACGTCTAATAAAAACGTAAAGGTTTTTCCGCCGGATGTCAATCCCATTTTTCCAAGTAGTCAGTTTCTTTTCCTATTCTGTTTTTTTGTCTCTCTTACCACATTGTCTCTGGAAAATCCATTTCTACCGAAGGAGAATGTACATGAACTTCTTACAAAGTATGTGCGGGCCTCACCATCTTCCTCCTCGCCTGGAGGTTCACCAGTCATGGTGGGCTATGCGCGGGATCGGCGATGAAAACGGCGAGTGGCCCCTCGCAAAAAAGCTTGCGAAAATTGCGGAAGCAGGCTACGGCGGCATTATGGGGAGACTGCCTGCCCCTGAAGAAGCAGGCCTCTGGCGCAGCTTGCTCGACCATTACAACCTGCAATTCGGCGTCGAAGCTTTCCCGGAGGAGCCGGAAGAATTTGCGGCGTTTCTGCGCAAGGCTAAACAGTTTGGCGTCAGCTACGTAAATGCGCAAGTCAAGGATTCCTTCGTCGTAGGCGAAAAAGCGATCAACCGGCTCAAGGGCATCATCCGCGAAGGCAAAAACCATGGGATTCCTGTTTTTGTGGAAACGCACCGCGGACGGATTACACAGGATTTGCTGCGAACGGTCGAGTATGCGGAAGCATTGCCTGACCTTCGCCTTACCATCGATCTGTCTCATTACGTCCTGGCTGGCGAGATGCTTGTTCCCCATCCTCAGGCGGAAGCGTGCTTTCAGAAATTGCTGAAGCGGACTTCCTGCATCCACGGCAGAGTATCCAACGGCCAGCAAATACAAGCAGACATCGGACCTGGCGGCGAGCATCCGATGACGGAGCACTATATGCAATGGTGGAAGCAGGGCATGGCTTGCTGGCTGGATGAAGCAAGGCAGGGAGATGTGCTTCCTTTCGTCTGTGAACTAGGGCCTGTCCCCTATGCGATTGCCCTGAACGGATACCTCGCTACGCCCGCGGAAGAAATCTCGGACCGCTGGCAGCAATCGCTGGTATTGAAAGAATTGGCGGAAAAGGCCTGGCGGGAAGTGCAGCAGGCCCGTTCGTAATGGAACGGGCCCACTTCCGGGCAAAAAAATAGACAGCCTCTGCACAGTTTGGCTGTCTTTGATCCCCAGAACAATTTTACGAGGAATTGTCATTCCTTACTTCTATTATCGGCCAAGCTGCCTTTCCTTTTATAGGTCCAAATTGTGGAAAATGGGCCCCTATCGATCGTTCCCGACGGAAAAAATACCGGCAAAATCGCAAAGAGAGGCAGCTTGCGTCAAATCTTTTTGTGGCCTCGCACCTTCGCGTCTTGCGAAATTTTGAGGTCGCTTGTATACTCCACCTCATCGATCTCGCAGCCTTCTCCGATCACAACATTTTTTCCTCTGACGACTTTGGCTCGCGTATATTCCAGATAGATTTCGTCTCCTTCGATGGTACCTGCGTGCAGTTCATGGGCCCCAGCGAAAAAGGATCTGATCAGCTTGCCGATGCCAAACCTTCTCCCTTGTTTGACCGTTATTTTCTCGCCGCCAATTTCCTTGGCGCGCGCCTTTCCGTACAGCTCGATGTCGATTGTTCCCGCATTCAGCAGCCCGTCAACCGAAAAACTGCCCAGTCCTCGAAAAGACTCCGCCTCACAGTCATGGGCAATCGAAACCGAACCTTGTATCTCAATGCTCTCCCCGGACACCGTCCCCTTGATGCCGCAAGAGCCGCTCACCAGCACTTCACCGCTCGTCAAATTGCCCTCAATATCGCAGGTGCCATATACCTTTACCTTTCCGGCGTTTACATTCCCCTGAAAAGAGGCTGTGCCATTCACTTTGATCCGCTCAGCCTTTACATTTCCGCGGACGTCGGAAGTCCCGTTGCAAAAGAATGAAGCACAGTCCAGATCGCTTGTTATCGTACCCGATCCGTTTATTTTCACTTCGTCGACGGAGCCTCCAGTCGCCGTTCCTGCCCCATTGATATTGATACTGCTACGCTGTTGATTATCCATCGTTGCCAACCTCCGTTACCCAATCTGTAGTTTTAGTTCTTCTATGCAGCTATTCAGGTTTAGCCGCTGCACGATTTTTGTGTTTCTTTCAAGATATACGCGACTGTCGCTTTCGATCAGCAAAAAAGTGGATATCCCCAGCTTTCGCACAAACATCAGGTCGAATTTTTTGCCTTCCAGGCTGGCAGAGTGATCCTGAAAAATCTGAAGCAGCATCTTCCCTTCATCCAGGCTCATTTCGCCGGTTTTCAGCATTTTATCCAGTACAAACAACTGCAGAATCCGTTCAAAAGGAAACGGACTGCTGTCTCCTGTTTGTTCCAGATAAAAATTCAGCGAAACCTCTGTAACAATGTTTCGTTTTATCAAATCCTCTTTCGTCAATGACAGCTCTGCTGCATTGGGCGAAAACATATCCGCCAGTTCGTCCAGGGACAAATCCTCTTTCATATTCAAGATTTTGTCGATCCGAATCAATATCTTGTCTTTGGGGAAAAACGTCTCTTGGCCCGTAAACGTGGACTTGCGGATGAACCACTCCTCCGGGATCAGTTGTTTTCGTTTCCATCTATAGAGCTGTCCGTATGAAATGCCTGTCAGCTCCAGCAGCTCTTTTTTGGAGATTAGTCCTGGTTCCATTTGGAACACCTCCTGAAGATAATGTAACATAACATTGTTACGTTGTAAATGCGGTCTTTTATCCCCGTGTTTTGTGCCTTCCTTCCTTTGACTCATTGTTCTCGTTTTTGCTTTGTTCTCCGTCCTCCTATCAACAGGACTCTCGCGCATTTTCTGGCGATCCTGCCATTTGTCCCACACTTTTTCTGATTCAGCCGCATTTTGTATACAAACTTCACCAAAAAAGGACTGATCCCATCGGTGAAACGAACGAAACAACGCCGCGATCGACTCTTCCAATACCCAGCAACAGGAAAGTGTCGGAGCGGACGGTCGCGCGCGAAATCTCGGAATGAGAGGAAAACAGTCTGAACCTAGCAAAAAGCGAAAGAAGAAACGGGACAACGAGGGTCTCGTCATCGTGATCAACAATCAGGTCGCCAAGCGCCGCAACAAGAAAAGCATGGCTGCAGCAGCTACGCAGGTGGCCAGCGGCAGTGGAAAAGACAGTACATGCGGAACGAATGCGGCTATCCAAAGCTCTACGAAGCAGCAGCAAGCTGTTGGCGGCGGAACGACCGGACGGGCTCTGAACAGGGGAATGAATAGCCGGCAAAAGGAAGGCCGTGCGAAAAGCAGGAAGAAGTAAGCATTGCAAAATAGGGAGAATGGAACAAAAAAAAGACCCCGCGAGCTTTTGCTGCCGAGGTCCCCCCATCGCTGTCTTTCCATGCTGCGCTGAATCAATTCCACAATTCATTTGTTCATCGGCGGATTGGAAAGGCGATGAATTCCTGGTTCCACATTTCCTCATTCACCTTTCTGGCTCCAAATACTGTTCCTTTTCCCGTAAACTGTTTGCGGAGGTGATTTGGTTGCGTCCGTTTTTTTTCGACTGGTAAAGGGCTTTGTCAGCAAGCCCCAAAAGCTCGGACAGATCAAAGCTGCTTTCGCTCGTCACCACTCCCAGCGATGCGCTTACCCGAATTTCTTTCTCTTCGTGGCAGATGATTCGATCGGCCAGCCCTTGGTGAATCCGCTGCGCTACTTCCATTGCCTCCTCTTCTCCTGTTTCCGGCAAAAGAATGACAAACTCTTCTCCCCCATAGCGGGCCGTACAATCCGTTTCGCGTACGTGGGAACGGATGAACCGGGCTGTCTCTCGCAGAACCGCATCCCCCGCGAGATGCCCATACTGATCATTAATCCGCTTGAAGTGATCAAGGTCGATCAAGATAAGCGAAAGCTGGTGGTGATACCTCTCGGAGCGAAGCTTTTCTTCCTTGAATTTCGCCTCAAAATACCCGCGATTGTGCAGCCCTGTAAGCTTGTCCTCCGTCGCCTTCTTCTCCAGCTCCCGCTCCATTTCTTTTCTCTCTGTCAGATCGGACAATACGAGAATCCTTCCGTTAATAAAGCCATCGTCCTTGAAATGATACGTATTGACGCTGAACGTGTATGATTTCCCGCCTTTAACAATCTCCAACTCCCTGCATCCTGCCGTTTTTTCCGTGTACAAGAGCGAAAAGATCGCCTCCACCGCCTGGTTTTCCTCGGCACCCAGCTTTTCTTCCACTTCCCAAAAATACTGCTGAGTAACATCTGCCTTCCCTACCCCGAGAAACTGCAGCATGCTTGCGTTGCAAACATCAATAATGCCTTCCCGGTTGATCCCGATCACCAGATCGCGGGAATTCTGCAGCAGCACATGCTGCTTGTTGGCCACCTGGTCCCGCAGATTCACGACAGTTCGAATCAAATAAACGAGCAATCCCGTGAACAGGATGTTCAGGCACATCTCGATGAGGTAGTCAGCCTGAAAGCTGCCTACGAGAATTTTTACCAGCAGCAAAATGAGATTGGATATTCCGGTGACGATCAGTCCGGCTGTCGTCGACAAAAACAAGGTGGCAAGGACAATCGGGATGTAGTACAGCTCAATCCCGAGCTGGGAGCCAAACAGGTAGTAATGCTCGATTGTCCACAGGCCGCAAATAACCATCGCTATGCCCGTAATCGCGTACGTCACCCATTTGCGGAGTCTGCGAAATGTTTTGATCCAGGTGGGCTGGACCACAATATACGTCATCGAGAGCGCCGTGATGTCGATCAAAAAATGCAAAGCGTAGGGCAGTATCTGAAAGTAAAAGAGCTTTACAAGCGTGTATGCTGCATAAAATAAAAGAATGGCTATATTTTTTAAAGTCAGGGCAAGTCCTTCCTTCACGTGGTCGATCACTCCTGTTATTCGTGTTGTTAGTTAGCATAGAGACGGATGTTTTGAATGCCTGTGCCGGGGGTATTTCGGCACTCCTAGATTATATCGGCTAAACCGCTCTTTTTTCATACCGGTATTATGCATTCTACGAAAAAAGAGGTTAACCCCCTTAACGGTCAACCTCTACCCGCACGACTGTCGATTTTGCAAGATACGGCATGTAGTCCGACTACCGCCATGCAGCGCCGCAACGTGTACCGGGAGAGGCACACGTCATTTGCATGCAGCAGTTATCAGCTTGTTTCCTGCGTTTGCAATCGGATAAAACTTCTGTTCATTTCCACTTAAAAACGGTACAACAGCACGCAAGCCTTCTCATGATGATTTCACCCACACACGGAGCGATCCTATCGATGTGAAACCGGATAGTAGAGCCGCCGACAAGTCGCCCGCTCGTTCGTATCCCACCATTGGCACTCCCGGAAATTCAGCCGACACTATGCTTGCAATATCCAGCCACAGACCTTCATTGGCATGATCCGTAGTAAAGACGTTGGAAATCCCTACTACACCCGCAGCCAGATTTGCAATAAAACCGGAGATTTCACCCTTTTCTTCGTGCATGAATAGTTTCACGGCTGTTTGCTTCAATAGATCAGCCTTGATCACGTCTTGCAATCCATTGGCATGCGTCCAGCTCATCAGGTCTTTTTCGGTGGCAATCAAGCGCCATGAAGCTCGAGCTGGTCGACTAACCGAAATCGAGTCGCGGTATATCCATTCTGCCTCAAGCAAGATGTCAAAACCAAAAGGGGACAAGTCCAGATTCGCATAGCTGTCTTTAATGCTCAAAATGTCTCGCTTCCCCGCGAAGGCTTGTACATCGGCAGTTGTTGCATTTCTGCTCGAAGAGATGATATCAGGATAAAAAGCAGGCGCCTTCGAAAGCACTCCCCAGACGTGGCTGTGAGCGGCTTGGGCAATCCCGTGCGTATCACAAACAGTCCCGCACCATGCGATATTATTTTGAACGGCGGCATCCACCCGGTCCATCATCATCCGACTAGGCCTCCATCTCATTTGCCAATGCGACCAGCTTGTTGAGCGTATTCCAATTGCGGACCGTCACCGGGACATCCAGCTTCTGCAGATTCGCGGAAAGCTTGGAATTGCGAACACTCCGACTGAACAATAGGAATATCTCGCGGCCTGCAATGTAATACTGCTCGTCTTCATTTTTGTAGGGGGCCAAGCGTTCCATCCCTTCCCGTGAAGGCTCCCTGAGCAAAAAGCCTACGTACAGGCTTTCTCCCTCTGCCGATTCCTCCGCTTTCTCCAGCGCGGCTTCCGAAAATGGACAGCTCGCGGCAATCCGTCTCAATTCCTCAGCCGTCCGCAAAACGACACTCACGGACAAACCTTGGGCTGCAGCTATCTCCTGTTCAATCCGCTCGCGCAGCGGTTCTTCCTCCTCTTCCGATTCGAAGAGAACATTGCCGCTTTGGATATACGTCCGCACGCGGCCGAGGCCCATTGTTTCAAATGTACGCTTCAGCTCCGCCATCTTGATCATATTCTTGCCGCCTACGTTAATCCCTCGCAAAAGCGCGATATAAATGGCCATCGATCCCACGACCCTTTCCATGCATAGTGTGAACACTCCATTTGATGCTCTAAAGCGATGCACCGATTTGGAAGTTTCCATTGTCGCAACATTATCCTAAAAGGGTATCATGGGCGTATCTGGATACGCAATTGCCGATTCCATTTTCAGGAGTTCGCTCACCATTTCTTTCAATCGACAGGCCATGCGTCTACGAACGCAAAAAAGCCTCACCGAATCTCGATGAGGCATGCAACCTATAGAACTGCTGCTACCATTCAAAAAATGGTGAATGAAGGCACACCTTCTATGACACAGTACCCAGCCATTAGTAAAGCCGGTTCTTATAGCTGTCTTGCAGTTGGCTTGCTACCTCTTCTGCCGTAGAGTTTGGGGTTTTCGAGTGATCTGCCAGCATTTTCGGGACGGAAGGCAGCAGCTCCTTGGCCAACCACGAATCCGGATTCCACAGACCGGAGCGGATGAAGGCTTTTGCACAGTGCGCGTACACCTCTTCCACCTCAACCCCGATGCCAAACATGGGAGTCCGGCCGCTTACTGCGGTTTTTTCAAGCAATTCCGGATCGCGGCAAACAACCGCTTTACCGTTTATCCGCAGCGTTTCCCCCAGTCCGGGAATGAAGAATAGAAGGCCGACGTGGGGATTTGCAATAATATTTTGAATGGAATCCATCCGGCGGTTGCCCGGGCGTTCGGGAATAAACAGATGATGGTCATCCAGCACGAGGACAAATCCGGGTGCATCGCCACGCGGCGACACGTCGCAATGGCCGTTTGCATCGGAGGTAGCCATCGCCAGGAAGGGGGACTTGGATATAAACTCGCGGCAATGGCGGTCAAGAGCGTGAACCACTTTGTTTGCCGCAAGTGAGCTCGGATTTCCCAAAGGCTCGCGAAGCTCTTTCATAAATTGTTGTTCGGTGGAGATCACATCACGAAATACGGCGCTCATTTTATCACCTTTTCCCTGTGGAATATCCTCCCATCGTACTACACTTCCTGTGTTTCTGCCATTGCGCCCGAGGGTATTGCGGCTCATCCCATGCCTTTGTTGCCGCGAAGCTACTCGATTTCAAAACGGGCAGCCACAATGATTTCCTTTTCATTTGCGGAAAAGCTTTTGATAACCCGGTATTCTCCCTTGGTCAAGGTATAGTCAAGGTCACTCATGCTAATTTGGTCCTCGCGCGTTTCTCCCGGCTCGACAAGAAGACCAATGGACGTAAACGCGATATCGGAGCGCATTGGGACCACGTACCATTTTCCTTGCTCCCGTTTCTCAAGCGTAAAAGGCGTCCCAAATGTCAACGTAGTAGGACCGTCGTTTTTGATTTTCAACGTCACCTTGTCAATGGAAGCGGAGTAGCTGGGTTGTTCTGTATTCATTTCCACCTTGGCTTCTTCTGTGCTCGCCTGATTGGATATTTCTCCGTAGCTCGACAGGGTTGTCAACGGTTTTGTCTTTTCCGAAGAACAGGCGGCCACGAGCATTACAGCCAAGGCAACAGCGGCTATCAAAAAAATCTTTTTAAGCATGTTTTTCCCCCCTTCTTTAAAAGACGGAGGCGATGCTGGAGCGTTTCCATTTTATTGGGACCTGTGAGCAGATTTTTTTATTTTCCTAAAATAGCTTTTATGCGTTCCTTTTTCTCTGTCTCATTCAAGTATTCGAAGAACCCCAGCCGATTTCCCCAGGGGTCGGAAAAAGTCCCCCATTTTACAGGAACTTCTTTTCTCGAACAGATTTCAAAGCTCTCGATATGCAATTCCCTTCTTAGCCTGTCCCGCTCCGCTTCGATATCTGCAACGCCAAAGCGAATAGGTCCGCTGCCATCAGCGGGAGCACCTTCCGCCACCTGCAGCCAACATCCGGGAATAAGCTCCCATTCTGCGAATCCTTCGTGAGGGATGAAGTCGGGTTCCTTTTTGAGCAGTGTTTGATACCACTTTTGTCCTTCTTTTATATCTGGAACACGAACTTGAACCGTCATTTCATAGATCAAACATATTCCTCCCTTACATTCCCGACAGCTTGTATATACTCGTCATACCATTTTTTCCATTCGCTTTCTCTGGAATCTATCGTCCTGCCATCCAATAGTGCCTTGACTTTCAGACAAACATGGCAGCGCGTTGCAGATACAGGCTCAGGCCATCCAGCCCTTAGTTCTTTCCTGCTTTTTCAAAAAAGCTGATATAAACATCAGGTGCGACCTCAACATCCCGCTTCCATTGATAATGATTTTTTTCGTACAGATTTTTGGCAGGGGTATTTTCTCTGCCGGTCGCTACTTTAAAAGCAGAACAATTTGCATTCTGCAATTCCATCGCCACCAACAGCTTTTGGGCAATTCCCTTTCTGAAATGAGCCGGATGCACAACCATTCTGCAGATCGTCAGTTCTTCATTTTCTATGGTATAGGAAATGGCGCCTGCAAGTTTGTTATCGATAAAATAACCCAAGAATTCCTCGCCGCACTGCTGGAACTCTTGAAATGATTCTTTCAACGGGGGGATTTCAAAAAAATTGATCAGTTCGGCTTCTACCTGGTATGCGGCTTTTTGCAGGTCGAAGAGCTTTTGGACGGTATCGGTTTCGGTGAAATTGATTTTGGTGATCATGGAGACTCCTTTTAGAAAGTATGTCCGTTGCAACATTTTTCCTTTATTTAGCATTTCCATTTTGATGAATCGTCTGATTGTCTATTCACTTCAGATAAATGTAGGATTGAGTTACAGATGCTGGATCTATTCATTATACCTTGAAGAATGAATATCTTACATTATGTATTTTCATCACCGAATAAACGTACGATTCTGTTTCTGAAGGTACGTCACCCTTTTTTCCTGTACCCAAATCTTTTTTATACTGATGTTTTGACTCGGAATCTTCCTTCGGATTATGTCTGTATAAATGGCCTATGCCAGTTCCTTAAAGAATGCCGCTGTTTTCTGAAGTTCGTTTTCGACTAAGCAAATCCCTCACCTCCGCCTCGACCGCATCCGTTTGCGAATACTTTGTGGCAAAGCCGAGCTTCCGTATTTTGTCGTCCTTCCAGATTCTGTTTACCGCCATTGTCTTTACGGCGAATGGACTCAACCCATAGGCAGCCATTTCATCTTCGGTCAATGCTTCCGGCAGCTCCAGCATTTTGGCAGTCTTCCCTGCGGCAAGGTCCATCGCTTCCTTCAGTTGACGCCACGTTGTATCGAATCCTTTGAGCAGGTAGACGCCGTCATCTTGCGGCTGCTTTTGGAAGGTACCCAGCCAGACCATCGCCCGGCCGATGTCGCGGGTATCTACCAGCGAAACTTGTGCAGCCCCCTCGCCGATCATCGGGTAGCGGTCATGCGCATGTGCGGCAAACAGTCTGGCGAAAAACGAGGTAGTGTCCCGGACGCCGATTGTGCTTGCCGGCCGCAGCACCACGGTCGTCATTCCGGTTTTTCGTCCCACTTCCCCGACGACTCTCTCCCTTTCAATCCCCAGCCGCTGTATCGGGTACTCCGGCTTCGACACATACGACTCGTCTATCGGTTCGTTGCTTTGAAAATCGTAGATGACCACTGTGCTGAGTTGAATAAACCGGGAAATGCCCTGCTTGGCCGCTTCTTCCGCAAGCGTTCGGGTCAACTCAATTTCCACCGGGGCATTCATGCTTATTTGCGTGTGCAGCTTCGCGTCGGCTGTGCAATTGTACGCTGCGTCATTTCCTGCCATCACGTCTGCTATGGCGGCTGGATCTGAAAAATCGATGCGAACGACGTCGACCCCCAAGCTGTCCAAAAACGCGGTGTTGCTGGTCTTGCGGACAACTGCCGTCACGCGGTGTCCAGCCAGATGCAGTTGTTCCGCGACATGCCCTCCAATAAACCCCGTACCTCCAAAGACAACAGCTTTCATGCTTTTTTCCTCCATTCAATTGCTTCAGGATGATTATTCACTATAATAATGAAAGTGCTATTATTATAAAAGTACGGATATTTTTTATAGTTACTATTCAAAAAGATAGCGGAGGGATGTTCATGCCTGAAGAATATAATCAAAAAGCGTGTCCGATTGAAAAAACAATGCACGTGATCGGGGGGAAATGGACGTTCATCATTTTAAGGGAACTGTTCTATGGTCCGCGGCGGTTTGGAGAACTGCAGCGCTCCTTGAAGGGGATCAGCCCGCGGACGCTGTCCATGCGTCTGAAGGAGCTGGAAGAAGAAGGGATTATCAGCCGGACGATCTACTCGGAAATCCCCCCGCATGTGGAATACGCGCTAACCGAAAAAGGCCAAACGCTTCGCCCCGTCTTCGATGCGATGAAGGAATGGGGAAATGCGTGGGATGTGCTGAAGCTGGGAAAACAATAGAAAAACAAAAACCCTTGAGACTGTCTCAAGGGTTTGCTTGCGTATAAATATTTATTCTTGGCTTGCCGGCAGCTCGGCTCGTCCCCGCATCAGTACCTTTTTCCCCAATCTGGTTCGATAAAAACCGCGTTCCAGCAAACCGAACAGGGAGCCGGTGGTCCAATATAAGCCCAAGGCGACAGGCGCTTTCCAGAGAATCATCAAGAAGAAGGCGACCATGATCAGCGAGGTCAAGGCCCGTTGAATCAGAGGCGTGTCTGTCAGCATTTCACCAGTCAACGGAATCATGCCGGTCAAAAAGGTAAGTCCAGCGGCAAGCGCAGGCAGGATGTGCCACGCGTCATGCTGGGCAAAGGAGACAACCCAGGGAATAAAGGAAGAGGACATCGCCGCTCCATGCGTCAAAAACAGTCCGTACATCGCCATGAAGATCGGCATCTGCATTATCGCCGTCGTGAACATCGACAGCGGCTTGACTCCCGCCTTTTGGTAGAGATTCATCGTCTCTTGCATCAGCTTTGGCTGGTCGTCTTTGTACCGTTCCTGAAGCAGCTTCAGCTCAGGGCGAATCAAGACCTGCAGCATCGTCTGGCGGGCCGTCCGCAGATTGAGCGGAAAAAGCAGTCCTCTCACAAACAGTGTCAAAAGAACGATCGCAATTCCCCAATCCTGCGCAAACTGAAAGATCACATTCAGCAGCGAGGCCAGCAAATCAATGACAGGTTGAACAAAGGTATACATTCGGAATTCCTCCTCGTATCGTTGCAAATGTCTTTTCGATACAAGAAGGAAAGCGGATCAGCATCGTCACTGGAAGACCCTTGCTCCTCGGGAGGCTTTTTTCGCCGCACCCAGAGCATCCTCGGATGCACGGCGGGGCGAACCGAAATCTCGTTTGGCGGCTGCGAATCTATTCCCTTTTCCAAACAAGCTACCCATCCCAGCGGCTTTACCGGACTGCATAGCAGATGTGCAACCAGATATCCCGACAGGCCCATTGCCAGCAGCAAGAGTGTCATATCCAAGGAAAACTCCACAGCGTCACCTCCCAGAGGACAAAAATCGTTCGCTTTATACTAAAGATACCATACATACTTGGATACTTCCTATAAAAAGAATATGGGGAAGGAACGGGAATGTAAAAAAAGCAGCCCGAGTTTTTTCACGGGCTGCTTCTTCTATAAAAGCCTTGCTGCTTTTTTGCCTGACCTATGCTTATCTTGCTTCTTGCATAAGCCTAACCTGTATATTCCCTGCCTCTTCTTCCCTACTTCGCTGCTGGCTTTGCCTGAGCAGCCGCAGTCTTTCTCGCTTGATTCAGCTTCTGATAGAACTCTCCCTTGGTTTTCACATTGGCAAACGCGGTTGCATTCACCTTTGCCTTTTGCGAGAGCTCCGCAATCTCTTCTTTTGTTACCGGGTCCTTGATGTTGATCGAAGCCACGTTGGTGTACTTGCCGTCTTCTGTCTTTGGCACCCCGAGGATTCCGGCGTTGATCAGCTCAACGACATCGGCACGCTCAGGCGCAGTGGTGTCCACGCCGACAATCTTCCAGTAATTCAATGCTTTTGGCTCGTAAACGCCTTTCTTCACTTCTTTGAGATAGGCGATGGTGCGGTTGCGAATCGTTCCGCCTGTTTCGCCAAATGCGCTCTCATCCTTGGACGACCAGAGCTGTTTGAACTTCCGTCCTTCCAAAGCGCCGCCCTTCGCGATGAGTGCGTCCATACGGTAGGAGTTCATGCCAAGCTTGAGCACATCCTCCGCTTTGATCGGCTTGTCGTCCAGACGACGGAGGTTGGTGATGCGGCTTCCGGCAGGTTTGGTAAGGTCGATTTCGTACTTCACTCCGCCGAAAAAGTCGTTGGTGCTGTATTTGGAGGAACGACGCGTCTTGTCAAAGCTGATCGTCACATCTCCCGGACGAGCGGTATTGAAGTAGCCAGCCGCCCATTCCATGTAGTCCTTCAAATCTTTGCCTGTTACTTCGTACACGGTAATTTCGCCCAGTGCGTACTGGTAGTTGAAGGCGATGTCCTTTTTCTTGATCGGCCCTACATCCAGACGGGCCTTGTCATTGTCGATCTGGTGAGCGACGACATCGGCCTTGCTGTAATAGAGCATGACCTCATTAAAGAAGTCGGCAAGGTGCGTCTCCTGGATTTGGACCTGCGGGATGCCCTCAATCTCATTTTTCGGCACCATATTTTCGCCCTTCAGCTCAGCCACGACGACATTGGCGTCTGCGCGGGCAATCTCGTGGAAAGGCTTCAGCGTTTCTTCCAATGCCTTATCGGACTCGACGAAGGTACCGTCTGCTTGTTTCACAGGCAGCGCTGTCGCTTCCTTGCTTTTCAGCACCACTTTGTCGCCTTGCTTGGCAAACGTCAGGTCGATGCGGGACAGATGCGTGCCGTATTTGTCCGGTTCGGTGATCAGTACGCCGTTTACCTCTTCGCTTTTCACCAGCTTGTGCATGTGGCCGGCGAAAATGGCGGTCAGCTCGGGATTGGCATTGGCAATGTCGCGCACGCCGGTCCCCGGTTTCCCGTTCTCGTTGTCCAGCCCCATATGCATCAGGCCGATCATGACGTCTACTTTTCCTTCAAGCTCCTTGATTGCCTTTTTCGTTTCATCGACAGGATTTTTAACGACAAGCCCGTTCAGGTGGTCGGTTCCCTTTTCAAAATCCTCGATCATCGGGGTGTTCATCCCGATAATGCCGATCTTTACCCCAGCTTTTTCAATAATCGTGGAGGCTGGCAGGAAGCGCTCGCCGTTTTCCTTGTAAATATTGCCCGCAAGCAGCGGCCCGTCGTATTGGCTGCTGATCTTTTCCAGCACGTCCAGTCCAAAGTTGAATTCGTGGTTGCCAAATGCCCACGCGTCGTATTTCATCGCATTCATCGCAACCATCATCGGAGACTGTGGATGGCTGTTAAACAGTTCAGCCGAATTTCCCTGGATGCAGTCTCCCGCGTCCAGAAGAATCGTGTTGGGATTCTCTTCGCGAATTTGTTTGACCATCGTAAATAATTGCGTTAGGCTTCCGTTGTTGTTTGGACCATCGATTTCATAGTCCCACGGCATGAAACGTCCATGGATGTCAGACGTCCCGAGCAGCGTGATTTTGATTTCTGAATTCCCGGCGGCTTTTGCCTGAGCGGGCTGTGCAGCAGCAGCACTGCTGAACAGCGTAAGCCCGATAGCTACGCTCAGACAGGTTTTCAGCGCCAATTTCCCCTTGCGCATTGCTTGTCCTCCTTTTGTCTAAAGAGTCATTTCTGAATTTTCTTTCTTTTCATTCAGACCCTCTTTCTCTTGTTGTGCATAGATGGGCACTCTAGTAGACTATCGCAACAGGAAAAGATTCTCAATCATTTTCTTGCCATTTCTGCTTTTTATCCGTGGCATTCGCCTGCAGAAAAAACCAGCGGCGAGAAACCGCTGGCTTCTCATCGTCTTGACCTTGCAAATTGTCCGAATCACGCTCGCTTACTTTTTAACGGATGGCTGCACACCTTCCGGGATCGGGCATTTGTATGGCTTTCCGCCCAAACACTGCTGCAATTCGGCTTTGGCCTGTTCGATCAGCTCCGGATTGTTCAGCATGTCGACTGCCGTGGAGGCCAGCACCTTTCCGGCATGGAGCATGCCTTTATGGCCCAGGGAGGTACCACCGAGCGACACCCATTGCCAGGAGTGCAGCGTCGACCCGTTCACGAAGCAGGCCGTCGTACACTGTGCGGTAGGCGCGATCCAACTGACGTCACCGACGTCTGTAGAGCCGTTCAGCGGGCTCGTTTCACCGTTGTACGGATTCAGCCATGTCACCATATCGACGTCCGGCCCGTCCGGAAATTCTTTTACTGAGGTGTTTAACTCCTGCTCAGTCAGCGTGGCGCGAACTTCCTTGGCCAGCTTGAGCTCCTCCTCGTCATGCACGGGGACGCCCAGCTCCTGGAAGTTGCGGTACATGACCTGTTCCATGACCTTGTTTTGCACCACATTGGAGCACGCTTTGTCAAACACGATCTCTACCTCGGTTTCGGTCATCAGCGCTGCCCCTTGGGCGATTTTGCACACCCGCTCATAAATTTCCTGCACCTGGTCAACCTTTGGCGCACGCACCAGATAGAGCGCCTCCGCATAGGCCTGCACGACATTCGGAGAGAGTCCGCCCGTATTGGTCACGGCGTAGTGGACGCGCGCTTCCGGGATGATGTGCTCACGCAAGTAGTTGACGCCGACGTTCATCAGCTCTACGGCATCCAGCGCACTGCGTCCCAGATGCGGGCTTGCTGCCGCATGCGAGCTTTTGCCTCTGAATTTGAAGTACACCTGGTAATTGGCCAGCGATTCGATCGCCATGATGCTGTTGTAGCCCATCGGGTGCCAGCAGAGGGCAAAGTCGACGTCGTCAAACAGTCCGGCGCGGGCCATAAAGGCTTTGCCGGAGCCCCCCTCCTCGCCGGGACATCCGTAGTAGCGGACAGTGCCTTTGAGATTGTTCTCCTCCATGTACTGCTTGACAGCAACCGCAGCGGCCAGAGAAGCCGTACCGAGCAGGTTGTGTCCGCAGCCATGCCCGTTGCCTCCCGGTACCTCCGGTTCTTGCACCGCCTGCCCTTTCTTTTGGCTCATTCCTGAGAGGGCGTCGAACTCTCCCAAAATGGCGACAATCGGACCGCCGCTGCCGAAGCTACCGATAAATGCCGTCTTGATGCCGCCTACGCCTCTTTCTACCTGAAAACCTTCGCTCTCCAGCGTTTGCGCCAGCAATTCGGCAGATTGGTACTCTTCAAAGCGCGTCTCGGCAAAGCTCCAAATGTTGTCGCTCACACTGATGAACAAATCGCGTTTTTGTTCAATCATTTCCGAAATTCGTTGGGTATGCATAAAGAAACATCCTTTCTATTCGCAGCTGCAGGATTCGGGGAGTGTCCGATAGAACGGCTTCTCACGTCAACAGACGTTTGGCGATGCGGTGCAACAGCTCTACGGAGCGCGGGAGAATCTCCTCCTGGATGTCAAATTTGGGGTGATGGTGAGGTGCGGGAATATCCGTCCCGATCGCCATGTACGTCCCTTTTCCTCCGCGCTCCTGAACGCGCTTGATCATGAAGCTGGCGTCCTCGCTGCCCATCGCATTGCTGTCGCTGACCTTGAAGGCGGTGAAGCCCTCGACCTGCTTCGCTTCCTCGATCGCCAGCTCAGCCATGTCCAGATCGCTGTTGATCGGGATGGCGCCGCCAATCACTTCGATCTCGTGCTCCAGCTCGTGCATGGCTGCGCTGTGGGCGATGATATTGCGGACACGCTGTTCCAGCTCGGCATTCACTTCTTCTGACACCGAACGGGTTTCCACGATCATTTTTGCATGCTGCGGAATGATATTGGCTGCCGTCCCGCCTTCCAATACACCCACATTCACACGGGTTGAGCCTGTGCTAAAGCGCGGAATGGCATGGATGTTCAGCAGAGCGGTAGCGGCTCCAAGCAAGGCGTTTTTGCCCTTTTCCGGAGAGGCTCCAGCATGGGACGGTACCCCGTGGAAATGGGCAACCATCTTGGTTGTAGCGAGAAAACCGAAAGAGGCTCCGTGCACCTCGCCAAGCGGGACATTGGTCCCCAGATGGTGACAGAAAATATAATCGACATCGTCGAGCATCCCTTTTTGAACGATCGAGTAAGCGCCGCGGACACCTTCTTCGGCGGGCTGGAAAATCAGCTTTACGGTTCCGGAAAAGTTGCCGTCCGCCAGTTTTTCGGCAAGCCCGAGTCCAATCGTCGTATGGCCGTCATGGGCGCAAGCGTGCATGTTTCCTTCATAGCGGGAGCGAAATGCCTTTGCCTGGGGGAGGTGGTCCGCGTCCGTACTTTCCAGGACAGGCAGCGCATCCATGTCAAACCGGAACGCAACGGTAGGCCCTTCCTGCTTTCCTTTTTTCACCCCGATCACGGCTGTGTAGCCGCCTCGCATTTTCTCCACGATCTGCGGGTTTGCACCGTCCCGCAAGGCCCGCTCGTAAGCAGCCTCCAGCACGTCCGCGGACGGCAATCCCCTGCGGGAACCGCCATCCATTGCGTCTGGGCCGTAAATCACATCAAAGCCAAGCGAAGCAAGTATTTCCACGACCTTGGAAGCCGTACGAAATTCCGTGAATCCCACTTCCGGGTGCATATGAAAATCTCTTCGCAATGAAACCAAATCCAGCATAGTCAATTCCTCCTGTCCTCTCTTGGAGCCTTTTTTGCGTTACATTCTCGGATAGACGCCAGGACCGATTGGCAAGCCCAGGAAATACCAGACGACCAGCAGCAGTGTCCAGAGAATGAATATAGCGATCGGGTATGGCATGATCAGCGAATAGTACGTTCCCAGCTGGGCGTCCTTCTTGTATTCCTGCAGGAACCCAAGGAACAGCGGGATAAACGGCGACACGATCGCGAACGGAATCACGGCAGAGTCAGCGATCCGGAATGTGATTTGCGCGAAAGCCGGATGGAACCCTAGCGCCATGAACATCGGGATAAAGACCGGCGCCAAAAGCGACCAGATCGCAGAGCCGCTGGCAATGAACATGCAGAGGAATGCGGACAAAAACATCAAGCCGATAAAGACGGGCGCTCCTGTCATGTTCATTTTTTCGAGCAAATCGGTGATAAACAGAGCCAAAAAGCTGCCCATATTGCTCCAGTTAAACATGGCGACAAACTGGGAGAGCGGGAAAACCATGACGATGAAGCTGGCCATTCCCTTGATCGGATCGGTCAAAAGGGCCGGAATGTCATTTTGCTTCTTGATCACGCCCACTTTAATGCCGTATGTGATGGCAACGGTGAAGAAGAACAGCAGAATGACCGGGACAATCCCTGAAATAAACGGTGACGGAACAATCGTGCCTTGCTTGGGATCACGCAGGATTCCGCCCTCCGGCACAACCAGAATGGCGAGTACGGCGATGAACACCAGCGCTGCAACTCCTGCCGCGCGAAGCCCTTTCTTTTGCTCAGCCGAAAGGTCCTCCAGCTTGTTCTCCGCACTCCCCTGGTAAACACCCAATTTGGGCTCCACAAACTTGTCGGTGATAAAGCCGATGATGGCGGAAAGCAGCAAAACGGATACCGACATAAAAAACCAGTTGTCCAAAACGCTTACCGTCACGTTCGGGTCGACCGACTTCGAAATTTCCGAGCTGATCCCGGAAAGCAGCACATCTGTTGTTACGATCAGCATATTGGCTGTAAAACCTGACCCGACACCGGCGATGGCAGCCAAAAGTCCCGCTACCGGGTGACGTCCTACAGCCAGGAAGATCAGCGCACCGAGTGGGGGCATGATGACAAAGGCAGCATCAGACGAGACATGGCTGAAAAAAGCGATAAAGGCAACCAGGTAGCTTGCGTATCGGGCATTTACCCGCAGAGACATCTTGCGGATGACCGCTTCCAACAGACCGACCTTCTCTGCCAATCCGACCCCCAGCATCAGCGTCAGAATCGATCCCAACGGCAAGAATCCGGAAAAGTTTTTAATGATATTGGGCAGCAGCCATTGAAGCCCCTCTTGGCTGAGCAGATTCTTTACCTGAACTTCCTCGTTTTTGATCGGGTCTACGGCTGTAATGTGGAAAAACGACAAAACGGCTGTCACTACGAACAAAATGGCGATCAGATAGAGGAAGAGCATGAATGGATTCGGCAATTTGTTCCCGATCCGCTCCACCCATTTCAATAAGCCTGTCCCCTTTTGCTCCTGAAACTCTGACTTTGCTTGCTGCGTTTGCGCTTGCATTGAACAATCCCCCTCGGCCCGTGTCTTTCTGTCCTGGTAAGTCACTCGTTTTCCATGTATGTGTAAAGCAAGCCGGCAACGAAACCGAATGAGTGTTCAGTCTGCAGCCGCCCCAATGTAAGCACTTTCTTTTTGCGAAAGCGGTAGCCAGCGCCCCTTTCTTCGTGAATTCTGCGCATATTTTTCATTATGCGAATAAATAGAGAAATTGTCGTTAAATGAATTATATAGCCTTGTTAAATGTTTTTCAACAGAATTGTTCGACTTCTCACAAAACAGCAAGCGCTTTCCGTACAAAAAGCCAGTCCTCTCTTGAGAACTGGCCTGCTCATCTTTTTTATCGCTACTTTTTTAATTGGTATATTTTTTTCGGACGTCCGCGCACAGCCTGAAGCTCTTCTCCCTTATACTCGGCAAGTCCGTATTCGCACAGGCTGCCGATGATCCGCTGGGCATTCCGTACCGTCATCGACAAGTACGTGGCGATGTCTGAAGTCGTGAATGTGCTCCAGCCCATGCGCTGCACCAACGCTTGCAGCTTGTTATAGGTTTTGATGCTGACGTTTGCCTTGTTTAATTTATCCAAAAGCTCCTTGTCATTGGAGCGATAGGCATAAGCGATTTGTTCCGGTTCGCCTGCCGCTTCCACGATGACGCCGTTTTCCTGGACGATCACGATCCCGTATCCGTCCCTGTTTTTTGCATGCTGAACCGCCTTGCGCGCATTGCTTTCGGCGGAAAAAGCGGTCTCGCCAAACCCGATGCCCACTGCGACGGGAACGTCCGCCTCCAGGGAGAGCTGCTGCAAGGTCGCGCGCAGCATGTCAATCTCCCGCTCGATGGCTCCCCGGGAGCTGAAAATCTGGTAGCGGCCGTTGCCGTTTGCCATAAGTGAACCGTCCAGCTTTTCGCACAGCAGCAGCAAAAGCTGCCTGATCTTCAATTCCAGATGCTGTAAATGAAAACGGGCCGTTGATTTTTCCACAATCGTGTCAAACTGCTCAAGTTCAATGATTTCGACACCGATCTGCGTATCCTTGAAGTAGGAGCTCCTCGCTCTTTCGATGACCATCTTCATTGCTTGCCGAATTTCCATCTTGGTCATATAAATGCGGTAGACAGGAACCCCTGCCTCGCGAAGAAGCTCTTCCACGGTCATCAATGTAGTAAAAGCGCCCTGGGTCTTCCCTTCCCTCCAGACCTTCAGATGGAATTGCGCGACTGCCTGCGCGTCATAATGCTCGTCGTAGGTCATCACGTGCGTGTCTTCTTCCGGTATCTGCAGTTCGGACAACTGCTCCTGCAAAAACTGCCCCTCCGACTCGATCATGTCAATCGAGACTCGCTTCACGGCTTCATCCCGGTCGATCGACATTTGAATAAAGCTCCGGTACAGGTTGGAGCCGGTAGGCGGGCAGTAGACCATATTGGCCTCGGGGCTGAGCACATTTTTCGCAATCGTGAACGGAATGGGTCCGGAGAAAAACCATCCGTCAAATTCGTGATTGCGCTCCTGAACAATGCCGCTCACTTCTTTTGCATCCCCGTACGTTATCGGAACAAATTCGATCTCATGTTCAAATTCGTTGGCTACAGCCAGTATCCGCTCGACAGAAGGAGGCGGTCCAACGACACCAATTCTATACATAATTTTCGCTAACCCCTGCCTGATTTAGATGATGTTTCATTTTTTACTATATCAGACAGGAAGTCATAATCTCCATCTCTATTTCCGAAGATCCCGATAGGCCGGGAGCCCTTCTGCCCCTTCCGCCGCTTTGATCGCGTTGACGACCGCTGCGGCAAGCACCTCCGCGGACAATGCTCCCACGAGATTGACAGATGCATCGACACCGCCTGTCGCAACTGCGAAAACCGTATCCCCGTCGCTCATCGTATGTACGGGGAATATCGCTTTGGCCAGTCCATTGTGAGCCATCTGCGCGACTTTATTCGCCTGCGTTTTGTTCAGGTTGGCATTGCTTGCGACCACCGCAATCGTGGTGTTGGTGCCGCTCGGGACAGGCGGAGAGCTCTGCTCGATCATCCAGGAGAGAGCGTCGCGAATCCTGCCGCTGTCGTCACGCGCGCCGGCCAAAATCTCTCCGGTAACGGGGTCGCGCACCTCTCCCACGGCGTTGACGGAGACGACCGCGCCTACGACCAAGCCGTTCGGCAAATGCAGGGATGCGGAGCCAAGCCCGCCTTTCATCGCCCGTTTGCCTCCTGCCAGCTTTCCTACTGTCGCCCCGGTTCCCGCTCCTGCATTTCCTTGCTTGACCGGGTCTTTGCTCGCTTTTTTGGCTGCCTCGTAGCCCATCTTTTGATCGGGCCGCACCTTTGCGCTTCCGAACGATAAATCGAAGATGACCGCTGCCGGAACGATGGGAACGACACCTACCCCCACATTGTGGCCGATGCCCTGCTCCTCCAGATAGCGCATGACGCCGCTCGCAGAATCCAGTCCGTAGGCGCTTCCTCCCGTCAGCACGATGGCGTTTACTTTTTCCACCATGTTGATCGGGTTCAACAGATCGGTTTCCCGTGTGCCGGGGGCTGAGCCGCGTACATCTACGCCGCAAGGGGAGCCCTCTTCCAGCACGACTACGGTACAGCCGGTCATCGCCTTTAGATCTTGCATCTGGCCGACTTTCACACCCGGTACGTCGACGATCGTTCCGCCTGGTTTGATCCATTCACCGATGCCTGCCGCAGCGGCTTTTGCTCCTTCCATTCCCCCCGCCTCCTCGGCCATGACAGAACCGATGGTCAGAAGACTTCCGGGAACAGCCGCAGCCAAGCCAAGCAGGGCTGTTTTGTGGAGAAACTCTCTGCGGGAGACAGATTGGGTTGTCTGTGTTTGCTGCTGTGGGTTGGGTTCTTCTGACGAAGAGAGAGCAGATTCAAAGACATCGACACTAGGAGGGTTTTGCCTGCAGCCAAACTCACGAGGTGAAATATGACTCTGCATCTGGCCGATTTCTTCGGTTGTTAACGGCTTGTCCAACGATTCATTTTTCATGCTGGTCCCACCTTCGTTTTCAGATGTTCTCACAAGCACAAGACAAGTTGCCAGAGTAATTGTTTGAATATTCTATCTATTAAATCGTAGCGGAATTTCTTCCCGCAATCAATTGATTTTCCGCAAATAGGGAAAAAGTCGCAGAAAAACCGGAGCTATCGAGGCCATTCAAAAAAGAGGGAGTACGAACACTTTTGTCCTTACTCCCTCGTCCTATCAACTTATAGAAAGATAAAAACGATTCCTAATACTGAAGCAAAGATGATCGTCCCTTCGCCCTATCGTGGAGCCACTCATCCACCGCGCTCTTGGGAAACAAATAGTCCCCTCTGATCTTGATATACGGAAAGTCGGAGCCATGAATGAGCTCCGTCAAATTTTGCTCACTGATCCCCAGGTATTTTCTGACTCTCTTCTGATCCATGACTTCCGGTTCTTCGGCTTGAATCATCTCGTTCACCGTTGCCTCCAGACGAACGACGGCTCCGGCGATTTCAGCGGTGTTATGCGTTTCCGAATCGCCGTAGGCGGCAATTCCGGTTGCCGCTCTGGCTACGAGCCACGCGCCGATCAGGATAGCTGCGGCCAAAACAAAAATTTCGAGTTTTCCCGTGTTTTTCAAACTGGTTCCTCCTGTACCGACTGTTCCATATTCAGTGCTTCCGACCTTGCCTTCAGGAAAATTTCCATGACTGCAAGAAGACTTCGCTTTTCGTCCTCTGTTCCTTTTGGTCCCCTCCAGTATTCGCTCTAAAAAGACATGCCTCCACCTGGACGGCAGCCTTCCGAATGAGTGAGCGGTTTGCACGAAATGCTATTCACTTGCTCAGTAAATAGACGAAAAAAATGCTTTGAAGTCACAGTACATATGTTTTCGGCTCCCTCTCCTCCTGTTGGTGAATGGAGATAGAGGGAGCCGCTGGATGGGAACGTATGAGAACGGATGGGTCTGCATGAAAACGGGTGGGACCGGCTGGAACGTCACGTCCCCCGTCCTATTCACAGCCGCGGATCGATCTCCTTTTCCTTGGCCGCTTCAAACAACAGATTTGCAACGGCTTCCTTATACGCTTCATTGTCAGACGTGATCTCATGGAACGGAATTGCCAGCATCTTTTGTCCCAGCACGTATTCGTTCATCGATGTCCGCAGCTTTTGACCGATGTTTTTCTGTTTTAGCAGCTTCCTGTACTTGTGAGGGAAACGGTAGTCATACCCGTAGATGATCGACAAGTAGTCAGGATTGCGGACCTTCAGATAGGGAACGGCCCTGCTGGTCGCTTCCTCCGGCTTGATCACGACGCCCTCCATCCGGTTTTCCAGCGTCAATCTGGCGAAGAACCGCTCTGCCCGCTCCACGCTGTCCGGCTCAGCCAGATCGAGCAAGAGGAAGTCGTCATCCGACAGAAAGCTGTACATCTCTGACGTCTTCCAGTCCGGAAGCTGCTCCTGTCCATTCTCCAATACCGCCTTGAGCAAGGAAAACGGCTTGTATTCCAGCTTCCCGTCCCCGGCGTACAGCTCCAGCTGCTGTTTGTACGTGTGGTAGGCGCTCACATGGACGTCCAAGGGAACATACGTCTCCCAAATGTCGTGCAGATGCTTGTAATTTTGATAGACACTCGCCCCGTATTTTTGACTCAGCTCGCTCTTGGAGCTGCGGAACTGGTCTTGCTCAAATCCGCTGTTCCGGTACTCGTCCACCAGCTTTCCAAAGGCTTCCTCAAAGCCATTTTGCTGCAGAAAGGCAAGTTCGCCCTCCAACGCCTTTTCAATCGGTCTGAACTGCTTTTGAATCAGGCCGTCGCCAATCGCGCTCCAGGGAAGCAGCTCCCCGTCCAGTATGAGCATTTGCAGCCCGTTTTGCTCCATGTAGCCGCCGAATTTTTGCAGCAGCCCCTCATAAATCTCCGTCAGGTCGACCTGCGTGATTTTATAGCCGTTCCTGCTGACCGCAAAGCACTGGGCGAGCTCCCTGTGCAGATACACATTGCATCTGGAGCCCATGTACTTCGGCTGCAAAACGACGTGCCGAATCCCTTTCCCTTCAAAGTACTGCAGCCCGCGCTTCAAAGACTCCAATTCATTTGCCGCTTCGTCCTTGTCCGCCGGAGACATTGTACCCGATATAAAATTGACCCGGTTTCGCGAGCAGTAATCCAGCCTGCGGATTTCCTCCTCCTGCAATTCGTCGACAGATACCTTTTGCTCCTCCTGGAACAGCAATTGCAATTCTTCGGTCAGGACAGCCCGGCCGGATTTATATGACCGGAAGAACGGTTTGTGTGCAATACTGACGGCGGTCAGGACATTGCCGTGGACGCAGCCTGTATCGATATGCAGCTTGTTTTTGATGCGAAACGCCTGTTTCGCCGCGATGTGTCCAAATACGTGATACGGGTGGTTTTTCACCGCTTCCTGCCGCAGAAAGGCAAGCTGGTTTTCCAGCGGTTTTTCCCGATCGATCCGATAATTCCGCTGGCGGCGAACCGAATGGTCGTCCATTTTCCCCAAGTATTTGTTTTTGCACGGCGCATGGGTCACGATGAAAGAAGGGCTGTTTGCCCCGATAAATCTGTAAAACGGCTTTGAAAGAGCATGCAGGCATGAAAACTTTTCCAAAAGTTCCGCATCCTGCAAAAACACCTGCGTAGAATCGAAATACGAATGGACGAGCTCCTGGTCGGCTCCCTTTATTTTTCCCCTTACATACTTGTCGACAAAGTTCTCGTGATTCCCCGTGACAAACAGGAAATGCTCCCGGTTCGCGTACAAAAACGCTACAATTTCTCTCGTGTTTTTTCCTTTGTCGAGCCAGTCGCCGACCAAAATGATCTTCGTATCCCGGACCTTCTCCGTAGCGATCAGCTTGCCCGCCTCGATCCGGTAGCCGTAGGCGAGCAATAGTCCTTGCAGCTCCTGTACGCACTCATGGACATCTCCGACGATAATATAGCGCCCATCCGGCGGCAGAATTGTCCCGAGGTACTCTTCCCTGTTTTCGATCACAACCCGGTAGTCGGGATGGACCTTGCCCTCTGCCGGCCGGTAAAAGTCTTTTGCCCGCACCCGATGGATCTTTTCGTATCCTTCCTTTGCCAGCGAGCCGAGGACATCTCTTTTCAACCGGTTAATGTGGCTGGTAATCAGCTTTTTGGACCGCTCGGAAGCGTAGTAATCCTCCCGGTTGCGATAGTCGAACACGACTGCTTCCAGTCTGTAGTGATTCTGGCTGGCAATCTCCTTCACCTTTGCCCGAAAATCGTCGGCCAGTCCCGTCGTATCGAGCACGACGAATTCCGCATTGATCGGGTAGGAGGTCACCGCTCTCAGCTTGTCATACAAGAGCTGAAACGCCTGCTCGCTCGCCTCCAGCATGACTTGGTCGTACTTGTCCAAATCCGCTCCCAGAAGCTCCTGGCGAATGCTGTCCGAGGAGATGTACTGGACATTTGCCCGATAGTTTTTCGTCTCGTCGGCAAACCGCAGACCGGGAATGAGCACTTCCCTGGCAAACGTCGTCTTGCCGCATTCCGTCGGTCCGATCAGCATGAGGATAGTGTGGACTTTCGTTTGAATTTCCATGGATTCAAGCCTCCTTTCTCCTGACAATGACGCCCTGCGTCGTGTGAGTGCCGTTTACCGCGTCGCCGATGTCTACAAATTCCGTGTTTACCCCGACCCCTTTGATCACATTGGAGAACCACTGCTGAAACGCGTCTTTTCCCATCTCCCACTTGTGGTCGTCATGGCGAAATCCATCCAGCTCGTAAAACTGGTTGAAATCTGCATTCGGCGTCGTGATGATAAAGTACTCGAAATCGATATGCCTCAAGATAGACTGAATCAGCTTCCCGGCTTCATCCTCGGCCATATGCTCGATGACCTCTGTCAGGATAACGTCAACTCTCTCTCCGTTGTACACCTCCAGGAAGCGGTCAAGCGAGTCGAATACCGCGATGTTATCGATGTCTTTTGCCTGCGCCTTGCGATTTGCGGAAGCGAGCGCTTCTTTATCCGTATCAATCGCAAAATAGCTGCCTTCTATCTTCCCGGCGAACCGCAGTGCATAAAATCCTTCCCCGCAGCCTACATCGACAATCGACTTGTTGAAGGGCAGCAAACCTTCGATGTAGTTCCGGCGTTGCAGCGCGGTGCTTCCAAATGCAAACCGGATCTCGCAGCCGCCCGTTTTCTCCAGCTCTGCCTTGTATGTTTGAAAACGGTCCCGCGAGGACAGGAAGTTTCGGACAAACAGGCTGCGAATATAAAACGGCGCGTCAATCAGGTTGATGCTCCTCGTGTACTTATCGAGAATGCTGTCGGAAATGTCGATATACTCTTCGCCAAACATGGACAAGAACAGGCACAGCACACTTGTCGTATGCAGCAGATGATGCAGGCTCTTGCGCGTCGTGATGGTCAGCGCATAGCTTTTATGCGCCCGATGCTCGACGGCAAACGCAAACTCCTTGAGATGCTTGGCAAAAAACTCGATATACCGCAGCTTTTCAATATGAATCATGTGGATGTAAAAGGCGTGTTCATAGCCTTCTATGTCCCGCTCGTCATGCACTTTTAACGGTGCTGAAAAAAACTCGTTTATCGCATTTAACGGAAAGAGCGGCGTGTTGTACCGCGACACATTCAAATATTCGAATTGTTCCTGCTCATGCCGTTTGTAGGAAATTTCATTGTCCGCGTCCTTGAAGTACACGTTGAAAGTGGTCGGGTCGGTGTACCAGCCGTACGCCATTCCCTTTCGGATCGACCGGAGCAAAACGCCGGTTTGCGGGTTCTTTTTGATCAGAAAGGAAAACTGCGGGTTTGTAGATTTCAGTTGAACAATAGCCATATAAACCTCCTTTAGGGAAAGTGGATGGTTGCAGCCGCTGGATCGTTTCAGCCACCGGTTCCTTTCCGGCGGCGCCGCCCGTGATACGCAAAAAGGCCACAGACCAAACGTCCATGGCCGAACATCTGCTGTGAACAAATCTGCCTCTACTCTACTTTCCGTCCTCTATCTCCAGCGCTTCTACCTGCTCCGTCATGGAGGCATACCCCTGGAGGGTCTGGGCGATGTAAGCCAGGACGTGATCGCTCCAGCCGTAGATGTAGTAGGTGTCCTTGATTTCCGGCGGAAGCATGGCATGCCGGTACGGAGCAATGTCGACGATAAACGCTTTTGCTTCCGGGTTTATTTTCGAACGGTATTTTTGCAGCTCCAGATAAAAGGGGCTTCCGCTGTTTTGCTGCTCATCGGTTATGATGATGATCTGGTCGACCCGCTTCCGCTCCCGGATCAGCTTCCTCACGGGGGCTCCCGTATCGGTCCCCCCTCTGGCGCGGATTCGCTCCGCCTGGCTCAAGATGCTGTCGTGCCGGGAAGGCTTCGCGTCATGCACATCTGTGTCAAACAGCCAGAACAAGGAGTTCCCTTTCGTTTTTTTGAAAAGCGCCAGTGCGAATACAGAGCCTATCTGCAAATACTCCCCGTCCATCGAGCCTGAGATGTCGAGGAAGATCGCGGTATGCTCGCCCAGCTCGGGAAGATTGTCAAAGGTAAGCTCGACCGCTTCCCTGAGCGCATCGCGAAGCTCGGGATGGTCTACCTGATTGAATGCTTTTGCAAAGCGAAACGGAAGGATTTTTGCTTTTGCCAGCGCCTGGCGGTCAGTCAGCCTTTTCACCGCATAGGCGAGGCTTTCTTTGCTCTCAAAAACACCTGCCCGATCCAGCGCATTCAGATGACGCAGGAGAGCGAATGCCGGCATTTGGTGAAGCAGCGCTTCCCACACGGCCCTGGACGGCTTGATAGCCCCAGTCATCGTTTCATAAGGGAGCCTCCCTGCCTCGATCCAGTGAATCTGCTCCGCCTCCGACTCCGCTTGCTTCAATTTTTCCAATGCTTCCACCTGCGGGATCAGCGTAAGGTTCGTCTCATGTCCGCGCAAATAGCGGAACAGCGCCTGCTGCTTGTCGTCTTTCGGCTTTGGATGCGCGGTGGCGATGATATCACCGAGACTGTAGCCGCGGCCACGGCCGTTGTATTTGAGCGCCCAATACTCCGACACTCCGGCCAAAAAACGGTTGACCTGCCGCTTGACCGCCCTTCCGCCTTCCCCTCGTCCCATGCCTTGCAGGATCGTCAAAAAATCGGACAAATCGGAAGGAATACGAACGACCTGAAGAAACACCTTGGCAAACAGGTCTGGGCGGTAGCCCGACAGGACAGCCAGGCCAAACAACGGCTGCAAGCGCATAAATCCCTCGTTGCGGGCAAAAACGATTGCCTTTGCCATGAACTGCGGGTTTTGCTTGGCCATCTCATGGTGGAGCTGCTGGGCTTCATCCAAAAGCTGTTGTGTATCGGCGTAAAACGTATGTCCCAATGTATTGGTCAACAGCGTCTGCAGGTACTGCTCTTCTGCCGAACGCTTGAATGCGGGGTATCCGTCGCTGTTGTATGTAGCTGGCTTGATTCCGGAGAATACCTTTTTGGCAAAGCTCATGGGTATACCCTCCTTATGCGTAAAAAAGGAAGCGAGGAAAGAGGTGAAAAGGCACCGGCTGCCGCTCTTGGGCAACCTTTCAATACCAATCCCAATCCCATATTTTTCGAAGTAGCCCTTTCAAGCGCCTCGCTTCATCTTATTTATCAAAGGGATCATTGAGGAAAAGGTTGGATAGGTACAGATTGCTCTACCAACTGAGCTATCCTGTACGTGTACAGGAGTTGGACTCGAACCAACGACCGATCGCTTAGAAGGCGAAGTAACCCATCCGAGCGCCTCAATGATCTGATCTTCGCGGGCGCCGCCGTGCGGCGTCGACCTCGCACATTCATCATCGCCTATTTTTATGCCCGCGAACATGGCAAAAGTATTACGACATGAGAGAAACTTTTCCATTTTGACCATTTTTCGCTGTTTGGTAAAATGAGAAAGGACGATTAAGCGGAAACGGGGTATTGCCATGGCGAAAGAGAGCTTTGATAAAGAAATCCAATTCCTGCGAATGCTGGTGCTTACGAGCGGCGCCTACAACCGCCAGCAATTTGCGGAGCGCCTCGGCATCTCCGTCCATACCTTTGACAAGACGCTTCGGCGGCTGAAAGAAATCGTGCAGACGATCCATGCGGAGCTTCCGGAAAAGCAGGGAACGGAATTCGCAGACATGCTCCGCTTCAGCTACTATGAGTCGTCAGACCCGATCCTGTTGTTTTTGTACAGGGCCAAGTCGCTGAAAGAATCGGAAAGCCACCGGCTGTCTCTCATCGTTGCTGCCCTTCAGGAAAAGGCGTTGACAGCTGCAGAGCTGATGGACATTTGCTGCGATGAACTGCCTGCCGATGTTTCTCTTCCCGACGAGAAAACCATTCGCTCCGATTTGAAGTATTTGGAGCAGGTCGGCGTGATCAAAAGGGAGGCTGGCGGACGGCCCTACCGCTATCGTGTATACAACGATCTGGTAGCCCAGCTTACGGACGACGAATTGCTCGATCTGTATGACTTTGTAGATGTGATGGCAAACACCCAGGTTCCTTCCGTACAGGGGTACCTGCTGCGGGACACCTTGAAGAAAGCGCTGAAGCAAAAAGAGCTTCCTCTTGCTGTCACCGATTCATTTTTGTACAAATATCACTACTACTCGCGCATTTTGGACGAGGCGCACTTGTTTCCCCTGTTCCAGGCAATCCGTCTCCGCCGGAAGGTCAGATTTCTTTACTTTTCTCCTAAAACGGGAAAAAGCTATGCTTCCCAAAATACGAATCCCCTCTTTGAAAGGGAGACAGAAGGCAGAGAAGAGCACGTCCTGCCCTTGAAGGTGGTGTATGACCATCAATATGGCCGTTGGTACCTTCTCGGGAATAACTACCGCCAGGGGATCATGAAATACAGAGTGGAAGGACTGACGCAGGTCGAGGAGAGCGAAGAGGTGCCGGAAGCGGAGTTTGCGCAAAAGCTCGCTCAACTGAAGGCGAGAACACGCTTGAGCTGGCTCGTCGACACGGGTGCGCCGGTAAAGGTCAAGGTCCGCTTTTTCAGACCGGACAAACAGCAGCCGGATTTCGTCAAGGAGCGGGTCCTGCTCCAGGGGCAATGGGGCACGATTACCGAGGAAAACGATGACTGGTTTATTTACGAGATCACGGTGAACGGGACAACGGAGATCAAGCCCTGGCTCCGCAGCTTCGGTTCGAGCTGCGAGGTTCTTGAGCCTGTGCGGCTGCGGCGGGAGTTTATTGCGGAGTGGAAGGAGATTCAGTCCTATTATGAACCTTTTCGAGAAAATCTTTAATTATCAGCTCATTTCCCGTCTGGACGAATACGGGACTTTGCCCATCACTGCCCATGAGCGATCCTGGCTGAAAGCAATGCTGGCCCACCCGTCGGCAGAAGCGGCTTTTGCCCCGGAAACGCGAACCAAATTGCAATCCCTTCTGGAGCCGGTAGAGACGGTTGCCTTCACGGAAAGCCTTGGAGAAAAGGCAAAAAGCAAGGAGCGGCACGTCTACCACCCTCTTCTCAGACTGCTTCGGCGCATTCTGGCAAAGAATCAGGGAATCCGCATGACGTACCGGACAAAAAACGGCCGGGTAAACACGGGACATAAGGGCCTTCCTTATAAGCTGGAGTATTCGATGGTCAAAAAGGAATGGTATCTGCTCTGGTATCATTTCCGCTATCAAGCCTATATGTCGACCAGGCTGCAAAGCATCGTTTCTGTCAGCGAGGAGCCGGTAGATCCAGGCGAGGCAGCTGAGATCAGAGAGAGAATCGAAGCCACTCTGGAGGCGCGCAAGGAAACGGCTGTCATCGAGGTCGTCCGTTCGTACAACCGGGAGCTGTCGAGGATATTGTACGCCTTCTCCTGTTTCGAAAAGGAAGTGGAGTATCTGGATCAGACGAATACGTACCGGATCAGGCTTACTTTTCTCGCTGACGACAGCGAATACATTTTGTCCAAGCTTCGCTTCCTGGGCAAGCGGGTCCGCGTCATGGAAGGAGAGCGTCTAAAGCAGCGAATGTATGAGTCCGCGGTCAAGGCACTTTCCCGGTACGGGATCGAATCAGTGGATCCGCTTTTCTAACAGTTGTTTACAAGTCAAACATCTGTCAGCACTAAAAAAGAGATTTGCACCATGTCGAGCCATAAAACAAATAGCCAGTTGAGACGCTCCCGCCGGGAAAGGGGGAAATGGACTCACCTGGCTTTTTTCCTTGTTCATTGTTCATTTGCATTTCTCCTTAACCGCAATCAGCGCAAGGAATCAACAGGGGGGACCTCGAAGGGTTTAGGGAAGAAATGTCGAAATAGTAAGAAATATACAACGGACAATCTGTGATGGGGATGCTAAATGAGTCTATTAAAAGAGATTATCCTGCAAATCTTCTTCGCTTTAATCCCTTTTGTCGCATTTAATATCTACTACCGCGATAAAATCAGAAACTACAGCCAGACTTTTATTCTCCTCACGAGTTCACTCTGTCTGTTTCTCGCCATGACCTTTGCATCCAATGTCGTAGACGGAGTCATCTTCGATATTCGCTACGTCATCATGTTTTTTGGACTGGTTTACGGCGGTGTCCAAACAGGCATTATCCTTCTCGTCGAATTTGTCATTTACCGGTTGTACCTAGGCGGGGAAGGAATGCCGGTCGCGATGATCATCTTGGCCTGCACCTTCTCTTTATCCCTTCTCTTTTACAAATTGTACAAAGCGAATTACCGCAGAACGTTTGTTACCTTTCTGGCGGGAATTGCCTTTTCGGTTATTCCCTTGGTGCTTACGTACTCCTTTTTTCCGAACGACGTGAAGGAGCACCTCGCCTACCACCTGATCGTCATACCGATGCAAAACTCGCTCGGCACGTGGCTCCTGCTTACTTTGTTTGGAAAATCCGTAGCAGATAAAGAAATGTTCATCAGGCACGCTCAAAACGAGAAAATCGAAACAATGAGCCATGTGGCGGCCTCCCTCGCTCACGAGGTGCGAAATCCGCTGACAGCGGTTAAAGGCTTTTTAAAACTGATTCAAGAAGACCATAAACATCTGCCCAAGCTTGAACAGTACATCAACATCTGCCTCGGCGAGGTTCAAAGGACCGAGCTCATTCTCTCGGAGTATCTCTCCATTTCCAAACCGTTGACCGCCCGCCATGAGGTAATCAACTTCTCTGAGCAGCTTTACGTGATTCGGGAGGTGATGTCTCCGTACGCCAACATGCACAATGTCGAGCTGGAGGTCCATGCTCCCGACAGTCCGGTACCTGTTCTGGCAAATCCGGACGAAATCAAGCAGGTGCTGGTTAACTTCATTAAAAATGCGGTCGAAGCGTGCTCGGAGGTCTCCGACGCAAAAGTGATCCTCAGGCTGTCGTCCGAGGAGGACCGCGTCGTTCTGAAGATCAAAGACAACGGCATCGGCATGACTGAAAGCCAGATGAAACGGCTCGGCTCCATTTATTTTTCCACGAAGTCAAACGGTACCGGACTCGGGCTTACGTATTCCTATCAAGTGATACACGCCATGGGCGGGACGGTGACAGTGGCAAGCAAGCCTGGAGCAGGAACGAAGTTTACGCTCATTTTTCCCGAAGCCGAGCAAGTCGGTTGACCCTGATCGCACATGGGAGGGACTTCTATTTATCTACCTTCCATATATTTCGCTGTTCACTGTATGCAGCAACCGGTCCCCGGACAAACCGCGCAAAATGTTTTCCGCCATCGCCATTTTTGTTCTCGTCGCGATGCTGGCGCTGCCAATATGCGGGGCAACCACTACATTGTCCAGCTCCAATAGCGGATGGTCCGTACTGATCGGTTCAGTCTGAAAAACGTCCAGTCCGGCCGCCCAGATCCGCTTCTCCTTCAACGCTTTATACAAGGCTTCCTCGTCCACGTTTGTGCCACGCGACGTGTTGATGAAAATCGCGCTGCGCTTCATCAGCGAAAACTCCCGCTCTCCCATCAGCCTTCGCGTGTCTTTTGTCGCCGGGGCCATCAGGATGACGTAATCCGACTCCAGCAGCAATTCTTCCAGTTCACAGTACCGGGACCCCAGCTTTGCTTCCGCCTCCGGCCTGCGGCTGCGGTTGTGATACAAAATGGACATGTCAAAGCCTTTGGCGCGTCTGGCTACCGCTTCGCCGATCCGCCCCATGCCGATGATCCCGATCGTTGCCCCCCATACGTCTTGTCCGGTCAACAGCATCGGGGACCAGCTCTTCCACCTGCCCTCCCGCACGAACCGGTCGGCCTCCGGTATGCGTCGGGCCGTTGCCATCAGCAGCGAAAACGTAAGGTCGGCGGTCGTTTCCGTCAAAACGCCAGGGGTGTGGCCGACGGGAATGCCGCGCCTGGTCGCCTCCGCCACATCAATGTTGTCATAGCCTACCGCCATCGTCGCGACCACGCGCAAGAACGGAGATGCATCGAATACCGCCCGATTGATCGAATCGGATACATTGGTGAAGATCGCTGCCGCGTCTTGTACTTCCCCCAGCAGCACGTCTTGCGGTATTTGCTCTTCCTCAGAATCCCACATGTATACCTCAGCTCGTGCTTGCAGCAGTTCAAGCGCTGGCTGGGGAATTTTTCTCGTTATCACAATTTTGTCTTTCACCGTACATTCCACCTCCGGTATGGAAAGAGACAGCAGGGTCATCTCGACTGCTGTCTCGTTTGGTGCATTATCTGCTTCCTCACTTTATACGCGCTTCGGCGCCAATTCGATCGCCTGCCGAAGCGCTTCTTTCAAACTGAGCTCATCGGCAATGCCTTTTCCGGCGATGTCAAAGGCAGTCCCGTGATCCACGCTGGTACGGATAATCGGCAGGCCGACTGTAATGTTCACGCCCGCCTCCAATCCAAGCACCTTTACCGGACCATGGCCCTGATCGTGGTACATCGCCACCACGATGTCGAAATCGCCGCGCACCGTCCGGAAAAACAGCGTATCCGCAGGCAGCGGCCCCACCGCCTGGATGCCTTCTTGCTGGGCCTTTTCCACAGCGGGAACAATTTTTTCCTCCTCCTCGCCGTAGCCGAACAAGCCGTTCTCCCCCGCATGTGGATTGATGCCGCAGACACAGATGCGCGGCTGGGCATAGCCTGCTTTTTGCAGTGTCTCATGGGCCAGCTTGATCACCTTGTAGACACGTTCTGCATTGATCTTTTTCACCGCGTCGATCAGTCCGATGTGCGTGGTCACGTGAATCACTTTCAGCTTCGGTGCGGAGAGCATCATGGAGTAATCTTCCGTCCCCGTCAATTCCGCCAAAATTTCGGTATGACCCGGATAAAGATGACCGCCCTTGTGCAATGCCTCCTTGTTTAACGGCGCCGTGCAAATCGCATCGATCAGTTTCTCATTTGCAAGCGAAATGGCCTTTTCCAGATAGCGAAAGGCAGCGTTGCCAGCCTCCGCCGAAACAACTCCGAACGGAAGATCGTGAGGCAGCAGATCCAAATCCAGACATTCGACAATGCCCGGTTCAAACGCGGCTTTCTCAATAGATGAGATCGAGCGCACGACGAGGTCCGAGCCTACGACTCCTTTGACACGCTCCAGCATTTTCGCGTCGCCGATCACGAATGGACGGCACGCATCGTAAATCGCTCGATCCCGGAGCGCCTTCATGATGATTTCCGGACCTACCCCGGCAGCATCCCCCATCGTGATCGCGATAATCGGCTTGTTGTTGATCGTCATAGCCGTTTTCCTCCGTTCTTTCAAAAGTCGCCGCTACAGCGCTTTGCGCAGAAGCTCTTCCAGGCTTTTCTGGGTTGGCACACGGGGGTTGTTGCGGATCAGCCGGTTGATGCCGAGCGATTTGCTGGCGATCTCGGCCAGATCCTCTTCTTTAATGCCGATCTGGGAAAGGCGGGTCGGCAATCCGATCGCTTCGACCAGCTTGAATACTTCCTGCCAGGCCACCTCTGCCAACTCCTTTTCCGTCTTGCCTGCCGGGTTCACCCCGAACGCCAGCGCGATTTTGGCCATTTTTTCCTGTTCCACGTCTGTGTTGTACGCCATGACATAAGGCAGGAGCAATCCGGTCACTTCACCATGCGGCGATTTGACCAAGCCGCCGATCGGATATGCCAGCGCGTGGGCAGCCGCTGTTCCCGCATTGGAGAAGGCCATGCCGGCAAGCAGGCTGCCGAGCAGCATGTTTCCGCGTGCCTCCAGATTGCTGCCTTGCTGAACCGCCAGGACGAGATTTTTCGCGATCAGTTCGATGGCTTTATACGCCAGTGCGTCGGCAAGCGGCAGCGATCCCTGGAACAGCAATTCGCCTTCCGCCCGAATGTAGCGAAAATCCTTCGCCGTATACGCTTCGATTGCATGCGAAAGCGCGTCGATGCCAGAGCAGGCAGTCACGTACGGAGGCAGGCCGACGGTCAGCTCGGGGTCGAGCAAAGCTACCGCTGGGCGCAAATAGTTGTCCGAAATGCCGATTTTCAGATTGTTTTCCAGGTCAGCCAATACGGCAACGGAAGTCACTTCCGAACCGGTCCCCGCTGTAGTCGGGATCGCGATCAATGGAGCGATGGGGCCGGGCACGCGGTGCTCGCCAAAGTAATCGGACGGATGTCCGCCATGGGCCATCAGCAGCGCTACCACTTTGGCCAAGTCGATGCTGCTCCCGCCGCCCAGACCGATAATCGCGTCCGTATCCATATGCGCCTTGGCAAATTCATAGCAATCGATCGCCGTTTGGATCGGCGGTTCCGGAACAGCCTGATCGTAAACGACCACCTGATACTGCGCTTCTTCCAACAGACGGAGCACCTTATCGGCGATCCCCGCCCCCTTGATGCCGGGGTCTGTGATCAAAAAAACATTTTTCGCTTTGATCCGCTGCAAAATCTTGTCCAGCTCGCGAATCGAGCCATTCCCGTATACGATCCGCTCTGTAGAAAAGAACTCCCATGTATGTCTCATACCCGCTTCTCTCCTCTTCCCTGTCGATTAAGACAGATTGATCACGACAACCCGCTCTTCCGTCATTTCCTCCACTGCCCAGCGCGGGCCCTCCTTGCCGATGCCACTGTCTTTCACTCCGCCGTATGGCATCACGTCAGCACGGTATGTCGATACGTCGTTGATGATGACTCCGCCGAACTCCAGTTCATGGACAGCGCGCATCGCCAGCTGCAGGTTGGCTGTAAACAGACCGACCTGCAGTCCAAGTCTGCTGTCGTTTGCCTGGCGGAACGCATCCTCGATGTCGTCGAACGGAATGATGCTGATTACCGGAGCAAATACCTCCTGGCAGACCACTTTCATCTCAGGCGTTACATCCACCAGTACGGTCGGGTAAAGAACCGCTCCTTCCCGCTTTCCTCCGCATGCCGCTTTTGCCCCTTGTGCGATGGCTTCGCTGATCCACGCTTCTGCCCTTTTCGCCTCTTTTTCCGAAATCATCGGACCGACATCTGTCGCCGGATCGGTCGGATCCCCCACCTTGAGCGAGTGAGCGACCTTGACCGCCTGCTCCACGAAGCTGTCGTACACGTCGCGGTGCACGTAAACGCGCTGAACGGATATGCAGGCTTGCCCGGCGTTCGAAAAGCCGCGTGTGACGCACAATTCGGCTGCCTTGCCAAGGTCTGGCGCATCCCGGTGGACGATGTTGGGCGAGTTGTTACCCAGCTCCAGCGTGACCCGGCGGATGCCCGTCGTACTCTTGATGTGGCGTCCCACACCAGGACTGCCTGTAAAGGTAAACATCGCGATGCGCTCGTCCTCCAGCAAATATTGACCCGTTTCCGGACCAAATCCGTTCACCACGTTGAGAAAGCCCGCCGGGAGCCCTGCTTCTTCCAGAATTTCGGCCAGCTTCATGGCGATGATCGGCGTCATTTCCGCCGGCTTCAGCACAATCGTATTGCCCGCCGCAAGAGCAGGGCCGACCTTGTGCACCGTCAGGTTGAACGGGAAGTTGAACGGAGTGATGGCTCCGATCACCCCCACCGGTACCCGAACGGTAAAGGCCATCTTGTTTTCATTTCCCGGCTGGCCGAGCGGAACGCCTTGCCCAGCGATTCGCTTCGCCTCCTCCGCAGAAGCGATCAACGTCTGAATGCCGCGATCGATCTCTCCCCGCGCGTCTTTGAGGACCTTGCCTACTTCCGCGACCAGAATCAGGGCCAGCTCCTCCCTGCGCTCTTTGATGATGTCCGCCGCGCGCATGAGAATTTCATAGCGCTCCACCGGACTCAGCTTTTTCGTATGAAAGGTATGAAGAGCACTCGTTACCGCTTTCTCCACGTCTTCCTTTGACGCTTTGCTGACACGAGCAAGCTCTTCTCCCGTATATTTGTTCATCACGGCGAACATATCATCATTTACTTGCCATTTCCCGTCAATATAGTTTCCGTACACGGTGGTGCCTTTTCCAGTCTGTGCTTGCATGGCGTACACTCCTCTCTTTTTTTGCTTGATCTTACGGATGGTGCTGCATTTTTGGCAGGTAGCCCTGATCGTCAAACTCCAGCTCCGCCAATTCTCCCACCACTTCCACATGCGGCAATTCGGCCACTTCCGGCAGCAGCGCCTCCGATACGTAGAGGTACTCCAGATGAAGTGTACTCGGAATCCGCATGATGCGAGCTTTTTCCGGCTCTACGCCCCAGTTGGCGCGCAGCGCTGCAGCTAACGCTGCCCGGTCGCTTTCGAGCACGATCGGAATGCTCGCCCGGGCAAGGAATGTGCTGGTGATGACATTCTCATTCATCGCTTTGAAGTCAAGCTTGTCAAAGAAACGCTGCGTGGTCAGATCAGCCAGGCCGATGCCAAGCCCATTGCCGTGCGACGCCTCGGAAAGATCGCTGGCGATGATGTACTTGATGCGCGGCGACTGGGGTTCAGGCGTCCCCTGAATCCGCAGCCTGCCGATGATATTCGTGTCCATTCCCGTGCCGCTGTAGTTCTTGCCCACTTCATCCACGATCAAAATGTCGATCTCTTCTGCGGGCAGCTTTGGCATCAAGGCCGCTGACTCTGCCAAAAGCTCCCGCTCCCTGGCTTCAATCTGTGCCGTCGGGATCGCTTCGATCAGCGCCGTCTGTTCAAACGCATTTTCCACGATGGCGATGCCGCAAAGAATCTTTGTACGGGCCAGCATGACCCGCGCCACTTTGGGCATGATGTCGCGGATGCCTGTCACCCCGTGACTGTGGATCAGCAAGGCTTGCTTGTGTTTTCCAAGCCCGATGGCGGCCATTTTCATCAATCCGCTTTCAATGCCGATCGGCGATTTGAAATCGGTATGCACCTTTACCCGCCCCATCAGGATGATCCCGTCCGCTGCCAGAGCGTTCTTGTCCACGTAAACCGGCATGCCCTCTTCTGTCTGGCCGATCTGCTCCACTTCCATCGAAGAACGGATCGGCGCTCCGCAAAAGGCCTCCGTTATCCCCAGGCTCTCCAGCACTTCCACCTGTCCTTTTGCCGTCGCGCCTCCATGGCTGCCCATCGTCGGCACGATGAACGGTTCAGCTCCCATCTGCCTGAGCTCGCGGACGACAGCCCGGATGATCAATTGGATGTTAGCAATGCCCCGGCTGCCCGCTGTAATGGCTACCTGCATCCCCGGCTTGACATTCTGCTTCAGCCCTGCGCTGTCGAGCTGCTTGCTGACGGTTCCGTCAATGTCCGCAACGACTGGTCCCGTGAATCGTTGTCTGATTTTGATCATTTTTGGAAAGTTCATGGTACAAATATGCGCCTCCCGCTTTGAACTTACGTCGTTATTTCAACAAGCTCGGCAACCAAGTGGAGATCGCCGGTACATAGGTGATGATCAGAATGTCGACGATCAGCATGATAAAGAACGGAATGAGCGCTTTCGTCAGCTCCTCCAGCTTGATCCCGGCGATCTGGCAGGCGACAAACAAGTTCACTCCTACCGGCGGCGTTACCATCCCCATCGCCAGATTGACGATCATGATCATGCCGAAGTGAACCGGATCAATGCCAAGCTGAACGGCGATTGGCGTCAACAGCGGCGCCAGAATGATGATTGAAGCAGACGTTTCAAAGAACATGCCGACAAAGATCAGCAGCAAATTGATCAAGGCCAGGAAGATAATCGGATTGTCGGAAAAAGCGGTAAACGCGGCGGCAATTTTTTGCGGCACCTGTTCGCGCGTCAAAATCCAACCGAACATTCCTGCCGCGGAAATGATAATCATGATGATCGACGTCGTAATTGCCGACTTGGAGAAAATCTCCACCAATTGCTTCCATTTGACTTCACGGTACACAAACACGCCGACGATCAATGCATACAGGACGGCGATCACTGCCGCTTCTGTCGGTGTAAAGAACCCCCCGTAAATTCCGCCCAGGATAATGACCGGCATCAACAGGGCAAGCAGCGCTTCTTTGAACGCTTGCCAGCGATGCGACCAGGTAATGCCCGTCTCGCCTTTGTAGCCGCGCCGCTTGGAAATGTACCAGCATACGAGAATGAGCGAGCCGCCGATCATGATCCCAGGAAGGAATCCCGCGATAAACAGATCGCCGATGGACACTCCAGCGGAAATACCGAACAAGATCATCGGAATGGACGGGGGAATAATGACCCCCAGCTCTCCGGATACAGCCTGTGTCGCTCCGGCAAAGCGGATGTCGTATCCCTTCTTCACCATCGCCGGAATCAGGATCGAGCCGATCGCAGCAGTAGTCGCCGCGCTGGAACCGGAGATCGCGGAGAAAAACATGGCCGTCACGACCGTTACCACTGCGAGGCCTCCCGTCATTCCCCCTGCCAGCGAATTGGCAAAGTTGACGAGCCTGCGGGAAATACCCCCCGACTCCATCAGCGAACCGGCGAGGATGAAGAAGGGAATCGCCATCAGCGGAAACGAATCGAGTGCGGCAAACATCCGCTGGATCAAAACGATGAGCGGCATCGATCCGTCGTTCATAAAAGCGACCGTGGAAGCAAGGCCGATAGACAGAGCGACCGGCACGCTCAAAAGGAGCAGCACCAATAGCGAAATCATCATGACAGCTGCCATCGTTATTCAGCTCCTTTGAAAAATTCGCGGTTCATTTTTCCGGTGACCACCTCGATCAGAACCGCTATCGAATTTAGCAACATGAACACTCCGCCAATCGGCAGCGATGCATACGGAATGGTCATGGGGATTTTCAAACCTGGGGAAAGCTGTTTTCCAACATGGGCAAGCATTTGAAAACCATACACGATTAAGACGACGAAAAAGACCATGGAAACGAGCAATACAATGATACGAAGCACCTTTTGCAAGTGGGCGGGAAGGCGTTCTGCGATTGCCTCCACTCCAATCAATGCACTGTAGCGAACAGCCAGAGATGTTCCAATCAACACAAGCCAAATCATTGCGTAGCGAGCGAGCTCCTCCGTCCAACGGGGGATATCGATATTGATATAACCGCTCAGCAAGCGCGCAACCACCTGGTATACGATCAATGCCGTCATCACGGCCAGAAGCAATGCAATTGCGTAACGCAACACCTTGTTTACACCGTCAATCGCTTTTACTATCGCCTGCAAAAGACTTCACCCCACCTTATGAATCGGCGGATAGGTCCCCCTATCCGCCTCCATCAATCTCCAGACCTTACTGAGTATTGCGAATTTTCTCGATCAGCTCTTTGCCGAATTGCGGTTCGTATTTTTCGTAAACGGGTTTCACTGTATCAACAAACGGTTGCAGGTCCGGATTTTCCACGATTTCCATGCCTTTGGACTTCAGCTCGCTCAAGTACTGCTTCTCCATCTCGGCCACGGTTTCACGCTCGAATTTCCCTGCTTCCAGCGCCGCTTCTTCAATCGCCTTTTGCTGTTCTGGCGAAAGCGCATCGAATTTGGCCTGCGACATCATCAGGATCGAAGGAGAGTAGAAGTGGCGAGTCAGGGACAGGTGCTTTTGCACTTCGTAGAAACGGGAGGTCATGATAACCGGAATCGGGTTCTCCTCCGCATCAATCGTTCCTTGCTGCAGAGCCGTAAACAGCTCGGTGAAAGCCATCGGCGTCGGCTGTGCGCCCATCGCCTTGAAGGAATCCATGTGGATGTCGTTTTCCATCGTACGGATCTTGAAGCCCTTCAAATCCTCTGGCTTCGTGACCGGATGGGCGTTGTTGGTGACGTGGCGAAACCCGTTTTCCCACCAAGCAAGCGCTTTCACACCCATGCTGCTTTCAACCTTCGCCAGCAAATCGGTTCCCACTTCACCATCCAGCACTTTGTGTGCATGATCAGCGTCGCGGAACAGGAACGGCAGGTCCACAACCGTTACTTCCTGTACAAAACCGCTCATCGGACCAGTCGAAGAAAGGACCATGTCAATGGAGCCGACATTCAGACCCTCGATCATGTCGCGCTCTCCGCCAAGCGCACCGTTCGGGAAGGTTTCAATCTTGACGGAGCCATTGGTTTTGCTCTCTACCAGTTCTTTGAACTTCTCCAGACCCACCTGGTAGTGGGATGTGTCGGCCAGCGTGTGACCTACCTTCAAAGTGACTGCTTCACCCGAAGCGGCTGCTTGCTGTCCGCCGGCATTTCCGCTGTCAGCAGGTTTTGCCTCGCTGCCTCCGCCGCCACATGCGGTCAAAAGAACCATAGTCGAGACGACCAGCGTGCTAAACATTTTTTTCATTCTTCTATTCCCCCTCTATCAAAGTCGTTTTGTATATTTTTTCCACGGCATGCACCAAGGAAAAACGATTGCCAAATGCTCCTGCCTTGGTCACGACAAGCAGCTTGTCCGCCAAACCGCCGATGATGACGGAAAGCGGAATGCCTTCTTCCACTTCACTTACGATTTGCAGTGCTTCTACACCCAGGTGCAGGCAGGTACGGTAGGCAATATCGCCGCCGGTGAGAACAAATCCGCTCAGCATGCGCCTGGCAAACACGCTTTTCCCCACTTCTCCCAGGAAATCCGCGATCGCGTTGCCGACTGCAAAACCGCTTTCTCCCGTGCGTTCCATCCACTCTGCAACTGCCCTTCGCATGCTTTCGGAAGAATCTGTACTCAGTACGGGCACAAGCTGATCGTCAATGCTTGATACGATCTCTGCTTCTACCCGCATCCTTTCCTGATAAGCAGTCTCTTCGTTTAATAGAGCCAGCGGATCGGCCGTCACGATGCGGAACTTCGGCAAGCCCCTCAGTACCTCAATCTGCTCCGCCGTAATAGCGCTTACACTTCCGGCAATCACGAAAACAGGAGCATCAATCGCAACGCTTTCCCCTTTGTCTGTAAATTGAAGCGGTTTCAAATTTCCTCGGGGGGCAAGCTCATTGGATAATGCATCGGCAAGCCCCGCAGAGCCCACCCACAGCACGCGCTTACCGGAAGCAACCAGTGCTTCTGTCGCCTTTTGCATATCCGACTGGTCAAAGGCGTCAAAAACGATCAGCCGCAAGCCCGCTGCATGTTGACTGTTGATTGCAGCAACCAGCCTGTCGCGATCGCCGCGAACCGTTCTTACATCGATATGTCCCACCGCCCGGCTCGTTTGTTTGCCCAAAAGAGTCGGCAGATGCGATTCATTCACAGGCGATTTTGGGTCGCGGGCGAACTCGGTGTCTTCGAGCAAAACCTGGTTGACCAAGTGATAACCGCCGATCGTCGTCCGGTTGTTGGCCGGATACGCCGGAATAATCGCCGCCAGATCGAACGGCCCGTCATCCATGAGTGCGTTGATTTCAATCCCCACATTCCCGCGCAGGGTTGAATCGATCTTCTTGTAGACGCAGGGAATGGTATGGAGATGCAAATGTGCCGCCATTTCCTTGTTTTTTGCATATGCCTCCGCCGGATCAAGCGACCTGGTCTCCGCGTTGATAATCCAGACGTCAGCTGCTTGTCCGCTTTGACGCTTTGACGGATCAAACAGCGATACAGTCCGAAAGCCTTTCTTTGCAAACTGCACACCCGTATCGTTTGCTCCGGTCAAATCGTCCGCGATAACGACTATCCTAGCCAATCAAACAATCACCTCTTTGCTGCATGGCACCCGTTCGAGCCGATCACCTCTTCAGCACCTCGCACAACTTCATGTGTTGCATAATTAAAATACACGAATTAGTTGCAAAATTCAATACTAATTTTTTCGATTCTTCGATTCATTTTGCAACATTTTAAGAAAACTGATGATTCCCATAACAAAAAGCAACAAGCTATCTGCTCGTTGCTTTTTGAAGATTTCCGTCTATTCGCTTGTCGTTTGCTTTAATTTTCTCCACAGTGTCGACCGATTGATCCCCAGTCGTTTTGCTGCTTCCGACTGGTTCTGCCCCTCTTCCTGCAGCACGCGCCAGATCACTTCCCGCTCGATTTCCTCCAGTGTTTTTCCGCTGATGTCAATCCCGCTTCCCAGCGATTGGGCGTCTGCCGTTTTGTCTAGCTCGGTTACGATATGCTCCGCTTCCATCCGCTCGATGAAAGGACCTGTTGCAGCATGGCACATTTTCTCAACGGCTGATTTCAATTCCTGAATATTGCCGTACCAGTCGGCCCTCTTTAACAAATGAAGCAATTCCGGGCGCACCCCGACGATCTGTTTCCCGGATCGGGCATTGAAAGAAGCGATGAACCAGCGAACCAGGTCGTCGATGTCTTCTTTTCGCTCGCGCAACGGCGGAATCACGAGGGAAAACCCGTTGATCAGGTGAAATACATCTTCGCGGAAGCTGCCATCCTCGATACAATTCTTCAAGTTTCGGCCGTTGGCGCAAATAACCCGAACATCGACGGGTATCGGTGTTGTACCGTTGATTCGGCTCACCTTGTTTTCCTGCAGGACATTGAACAGCATCGCCTGCACAGATAGCGGCAGCTTGCCGATAGCGTCGATGAACAGGGTGCCGCCATGGGCCATTTCAAACGCCCCGCGCTTGATCAGCGCTCCTTCGCTCCCGAACAGCTCCAGAGGTAGCTGCTCCTCCGTATAGGCCTCGCAGTTGAAGAAGACAAACGGAAAGTCCTTTCGACGTCCCGCATTGTGGATCGCCTGGGCGAGACTTTGCTTGCCTGTCCCCGGTTCCCCGTAAATCACCACGGGCAATTCGGTTTGGCTTGCTTGTATCGCTATTTTCAGCGTCTCTTTCATTTTGTCCGAACCTGCCACAAGCTGGTTGAAATGCATGCTGGCCCGGTGCTCAAAGCCCGTGATGGACTGGCGAATCTGCGACTCCGCTTTCTGTATCCGGCGTGCGGATGAAATGACCGCAAACCCGCCGTCCTCTTGCTCATCTAGCAGCAGCGCTTGTTTGGTGAGCAGCGCTTTTTCACCGTTTAACGAGACTACTTCCTCTGCAGACCGCTCTCCTGTTTTCAACACGCTGTCCAAATTCAACAGCGGATGAAGCTCTTCGATCTGTTTGTCCAGCGCATGCTCAGATCTGATCCCGAACAATTCCTCTGCCTGCTGGTTAAAGACGAAGACGCGTCCCTCCCTGTCAGCGGCAACGATGCCTTCCGGAAAGCGCTGAATCACGGCCTCCATCCGCTGCCGCGCCGCTTTTTCGCGCCGGGTGTAATACGCCATATGCACTGCTTCGGAAATCGACTCTGTCACCGATTCCTTTCCCGAGGTAATCAAGATCGCCTGCAAGCCCATCCTCGTTGCCATCGAGGTGGAAATCACGTCGCCGATAATCACCTGGACGCCTTGGGCCAGAGCCAGCTTCAAGCCGTTTTCGATTTCTTCCTCCTGATCAATGGGAAAAAAGGTCAGGTTCATATCCAGCAGCGTTCCGATCGCATCGGCGCCCTGGATCGTGTTCAGGTAGCTCATCAAGCCGACTTTGCCAGTGTAGCCCTTGACCAGCGTCAAGGTCCGCAGAATATCGTAGCCGGATATTTTCACTTCCACCACCGGCAGATTGCAGTGCTTTCGGAGCAGGCGAGCGGTCGCCCCCCTGCTGATGATCACGTCATATCCGTTCTCTTCAAGGCTCTTCGCCAAGGCCAAGCCTTTGTACAGGTCGCCTACTTCCACATCCAGTTGAGCGCCGCTTGGCATGTCCTCTTTTACTTCGAGAAAAACATCGCGCATCCCCGGATACGGGGCAATTACCAGGATACGAGTCAAGAAAAACCCCTCTTTTGCGCAACATATCACCATGCTCCATGTTGCAATTTGATACATACAGTGTACAAGAATTACTTTTCCCTTTTCAATAGGGGGTGGGAAATTCTCTTGGACGAGCATTGATTTTCCGTTCAACCCCTGTAGATGAAACAGAAAAAACCTCATCGTAAAAGCCATGAGGTCCGTCTGCCCCAGATTATTTGCTCCTGTCTCGCTGGGAGAGGTAGATTCCGATGGCGATCCGGCCGACAACACTGAAGGTGAGTCCCGCTCCCGCAAAAATGTAGATCATGGTAAATATTTTTCCCTCGTTCGTTTGCGGAATAAAGCCGGCATGCCCCACTGTCGTCAGGGTTGTCACACAAAAATACAAAGCATCGAGAATGGAAAGCCCTTCCGCATTATGATAAAAAATAGTGCCAGACAGCAGCAAAAGGACGACCAGCGTAAAAATAACCTGAAAATCTTTTTCTTTGAAAGCATGCAGCAAGCCTTTCAGCATGCGTGTCAGAGTCAAAAAAAATGAAATCATGGCAGGTGCTCCATTTCCGGCTGAATTCCATTTTACACCAGCTCGTTTTGCCTAAAATTGTTCCCCCCTGTCTGCAAAAATATCCAAGGCTTTCGTGGCCTAGCAGCGCCTTCCCCGTTGGGAGTTCCCTCTGTCGGTGTCTGGGCTTCCCATTCTGGCCCGAGGGCTTCCACAATAATCATCGGAAAGGCCGAGTTCTTCGTCCCGAAAGACACTTTGCGTCGCGTAAAGGAGTACGGTCAGTTGGACTGAAGCCTTTGCCGTTGTTTAACCCTCCTGATAGCCGTACCCACCTGGACCGACAAGCAACCCTCAGAGCCGCTTGGCTGCAGGCAGATTGTAAACACCCTGACCTTTATGACCAAACGATTTTCACAGCTTGCAAAAAGAAGCACGATTCTCTCCGCAGATGCTGCGAAAAGAATCGTGCTTTTAGTGGTAAGCGATTTGGGATTCCAGCATGTAATTGAAAAACACATCGGCAAACGCTTCTGCCGTATTGTAACACTCCTCCAATGTGTTGTTCGTTCCGCCAAATTCCAAAAGCAGGCTTCCCCCGGAAATGGACTGATTGTACTCGCCATTCCCCTGGTTTGAACCTTTCAGAATAACTCCCCGCGACAAGCCGGGATACGAGGCTTCCAGACGGGCATGCAGATGTTCCGCCAGCTTCTTGTTTTCCAAATAGTTCGGATTGGCCGTCCCGATCACAAACAAGATGCGCGAATACGTCTTGCCATTCAACGTAATGGCAACCTTGCTGCGAGGCTCGTCGCTGTCGCGGTGAATATCGAAAATGTATTTCAGGTACGGACTTGTCGCAGCAGCTGCGCTTACAGCTTTGTACGATTCCGAATAGGAAAGCGAATAGCTTTTCTTTTGCTCCGCGAGCTTTTGCGCAAAGTCGTCCCGGTTCACCATCGTGGGGATGCCTCTTGTTTGCAGCAGCTCACCGAGCCTTTTTCCGACCAGTGTAATATTGATCTCGGGGTCATCCACTGAGCTGCCCTGTGTATTTCTGGCCACATTTCGCCACGACTCGCGGTTATGTGTGTGGTAGATGTAGACGGTCTCATTTCCGACCATGCCGTGGTTGTATCCGACGCCAAGGCCGTTCGTTCCATTCGCCGGCTGGCCTCCCGGCTGAATGCGATCAACGACCCAACCTGCGATATAGGCGGTCGTATTGTCGCCGCGACGGATCACATACCAGTCTCCTGCTGTCTGCACGATTGGGTATACTTCACCGGGCTGAACGGTTCCAATGACGGCGTACTCGGTTCCGGGGCCAGACCGTAAATTCGTGTCGGGATTTTTTACGCGAATCGATGCCTGAGCTTGTCCCGCCGGATTCGGAGTGCTTACCCCGGCCCCTGGAGTGCTGACCGGCTGTCCCTGTCCAGGCTGCCCTCCTGCAACAGGATTGAAAATATAGGCATAGACGCCGTTGAAGCTGATCTTGTACCAGCCATCCGCATATCCGTAATGGTTGATGGCCGTGCCGGCATTTAGCTGGCCGATCACGGGACTTAGAAAATCCGGCGCGCTAAATATTACATAGCCTTCCGACAGCATAATCGTGCCGGAGGCTTGTCCATTGCTTGGCGTAAATGAGGATGGCGGAGCAGCCGGGACAGCAGGTGTTGTTGACGGTACAGGTGCTTCCCACGGACCAGGAGTCTGTGTCGTCAATGGCGGCTGCGTCGTCGCCGGGATTGGCGTTGGCACCGGCGGTGCTGCTGGATTCTGCGAAAAAACTGGCGGTTGCATGGTCGCAGGATTCTGCGATAAAGCCGGTGGTTGCGTGGTCGCAGGCGGCTGCGCAGGAGCAGGTGCCGGTTTGGGGGCAGGAGCAGACGTTTCCGTTAGAAAACGTGCATTGACCCAGCCGCTCACTTTGTCAGACAGCTTGATCTGTGCCCAATCTCCCTGCTTTTTGGTTTGCAAATAGACGCAGGTTTTGTCGATGATTTGCAAAATTTGTGCCGTCGCATTCGGTTCGGCCCGAACATTCAGCATGTCTACATTGCTCTTAACATATTTCGGTTGCTGAATTTCAATCATTTTGACGTATTTATTGATGACCCAGCCTGTCTTCCCATCCGTGAGCTTCACCTGTGTCCAGTCTTTCTGCTGCTTGATGATCGGCAGCCGTGTAGCTTTGGTGATGGTTCCGACGATTTGGGAGGTTGTACCCGGAGAACTGCGAATATTCAGCTGATCAACAGCTACCTCGATATGGGTAGCCGCCCGCACCCAAGATGGCGGCAGCAGCAAAAACAAAAAACAACTGGCGATCAAAGCGACTTTTAATCGTGCATGCAACAATCTCGTTCCCCTCTGTTCGAGTATTCGGCATTGGAAAATCTATCCTAATCATTAGATTTTCTAGATTCATCTACATTCTCCTTCACCGTGCGACATTTTTTGTCTGTAAAATGAAACGGAAATGTTGAACGGAAATCAATAAAAAAATGGAGACAAACGATCCCGGCTTCGTTCCCTGATAAAAATGAAGTTTCTTGTCACACTTTCTGCTTCAGCCGGATCAATCTTGGTAGGAACAATAAATGAGGTGAAACAATTGAACGACTTGGAAGCCCTGCCGATCACGCTCACGAGAAGCCGGGAAGCGACCCTCAGATGGCTGATGCAGCAATACGGGGAAAAGGTGTACCATCTGCTCTGCCTGACGGTCAAAAACCACGCGGTTGCGGAGGACATCACACAGGAAGTATTTATCAAAGCGTATCGCGCACTGGATTCCTTTCGCGGCGAAGGCGACATCAAGCACTGGCTGTTCAAGATTGCCATGAATGAAGCGAAAAAGCACTTTCGCTCCTGGTCATTCCGCCATATTTGGACGGTGGTGGATGAGCGTCTGGGCAGCATGCTGGATCAGGACGCCAAAGACAGCGTCGAGGAGGAAGTGGAAAACAGGCTGCATCGGGAAGACATTTTTCAAGTGGTCATGTCTCTTGCCCCCAAGTATCGGCAGGTCGTCATCTTGCACTACTACGAGGATTTGACGATCAAGGAGATTGCCCACATCCTGGGCGTGTCGCAGGAGGTTGTCCGGACCAGATTGAGCCGGGCGCGAAAGCAGTTGAGAAAGATCATGTCCGAGGAGGCCGGAAGATGAAGGAAGATCGTGTATGGAGAGAATTTGCCGAATCAGCCAAGCAGGAGCTTCGTCAAAAATATCCGTTCCGCCTGTCCGAGCTGGAAGCCAAAGTGATGGATAAAGTGGAAAAGCGAAACCGGCAGTTCCGGTGGAAAACAGCTGCTTGGATGACCGGAGCCGCCGTTTCCTGTGCGCTGGTAATAGCCGTGTGGAATCCACTGGGCCTTGGAGGCCTATTCGTAAAAAACAACGCGATCCAGTCAACGGCGAAATTCGAATGGCTGGCCCCTGACGAAGGTTTTGCCAATGCCCTTAGAAACGGCTACCCCATTTTGCATTCGGTAAAAAAAGAGCAAAACGGTTATACCGTTGAGGTCAAGGAAGCGATGATCGACCACCGCAGGGTCATTTTCACGATGCTGATCTCGGGGAAAATCATCGACGACGTCGCAAGCGAAAATGATGAAGAGAAAAAAGCGGATTTCGTTTTTGCAAAACTGACTACCGCTATTGGAAAAATCGGGAAAACAGGTGGCACGTCCTACGAATGGAAGCAAATCGACGGTACCCACTATCTTATTTTCAAGTCGAGATACATGATGGATGACGACGACATGGATGCGCTTTTGAAACAGCCAAACCCGGTTCTGCCCATCCAGCTCGTGAAACAATCCCACAATGGCGAAGAGGTCCTCGTGGAAGTCCCCCTGCCCTTGCCGGAGGAAGTCGTCTCGGCAAAGAAAAGCATTCAGCCGACAGCTACGAACAACCAGCCCCAGCTCGGGAAACAGGACCTGCTTCGCGAACTCGCCATGGAAGAAATAGAAATGACGCCGACCCTTACGCGGGTACATCTGCAGGCAAAAACGAAGGAAGGCTTTGAACTCCAAAGCTTGATCAATCCCCGTCTGGTGGATGACCAGGGAAGGGAGTACAAGCCGGCAACTGACGGCAACCCCATTCAGGGGTATAGACATATGGCTGACTCCTTCTATCTGGATATGATTCCTTCCCTGTACTATGGCGATGTTCCGCAAAAGCTGTCTCTGAAGTTTGATGGTGCAACCGTTTCAACAATGAAAACAGGCCATTTTACGCTGGAGCGAAGCGGGCAATTCCCGCTGGAAGCGCCGTTTGGAAACAAGACCGGCCGAATCCTCCAGGCTTACTACAAAGATCAAAAGCTGCATGTGCTGCTGCCAGGAGAGGCATTGTCGGAAGAAACCGTATTGAAAGTAGACGGCTTGAATTACGACAATGAAATTTTTCAAAACGGCTCCTTCATTCGCACATATTCTGTTCCGAAAAAGGATGCTTACCAGGTCGACACGGAGAGAATCGACTTTCAGGAAATCAAGATGGATGGGCTTGTTCCCATCATTGACGGCAAATAAGCTATACGAGTTCGCTAGGCTTTGGGGACGGCCAGACTGCCCATGTCACCGCCAGACGGAAGCTGACACTCTCGAAAGTGTCAGCTTTTTTCTTAGGTCCAGTTTGTATCTTTCTTTCCTTTTTTGTAAAATAATAAAAAAACAGTGAGTTAACGCAAGTAAATACATCGCGGTCTGCTAAACGGGGTCGCTTCCCTATCTAATCCAAACAGGATGATTCGTACCTGATTCCCGCAAAAATAGGAGGATTCATGCAAATTTTAAAAATGCTGATGGTTCTTTTTGGGACCGTTGCGATCTATTCGCTGGCAAGTGCTACAACAGGCCATTCGTTGGACAGCGGACTGGCGGCCATTGCCTGGATTTTATCGTTAATTGCATCTGTGCAGCTCGTAAGAATGTTCACGGATGGCAAGGACAGGTAAGGCTATTTGTACGGCTCCCCCTCTCCTATTAAAATACTGAAGCACCTACTCTAATCCGACTGCACTTCCCTCTATCCCCCATTGCAGAAAAAGACCAATGAGTCCCACCGTTTCAAGCCGTTTCAAAATCCGAGGCACTAGAGGCCATCTGGCTGTTTCTCATACTTCTATCTTTTATCCTTCCGGTTCCCTATTAATGAAAAAACGAGTCCGGCGCAATACCGGACTCGGAAGACTTGATCGGGATTATTTGCGTTGCCAGTTCGTTTACCGCTGAACCACTCGCTGATCCTCGTCTACACCGCGTACATCGTCGGCCAGAAGTACTCCACACCTTCCGAATACAAGAATGCCTGGAACTTTTGCAGCTCCGCAGGCGTATTGCGGACAGCACGAGGGGTCAGGCCGTATTCGAGGCAGTATGCCGCCAAATATCCGGCAGCCTCGCCGACGTTCCACTCCACCGGATGAAGCCGGAAGCAGCCATTGGTGATGTGGGTGACGCCGAGGTTCTTCGCTGCAGGCAAAAGGTTGTTCACGCGCACCGGGATGAGGCTGCCCAGCGGAATTTGGAATGGATAGGTGGAGACATCGACGTAATTGCGGTTTGCGGTACTCGGATGCAAATCGATGCGATAGCTCCCCACACCGACGGAATCATGGAATGGTTCCGCCTTCCCCGTTTGACGGCATGCCGCGCTGACATGCTGCTCAAGTACAGTGAATTCAGCCTTGATCCGCCGGGATTCGCGAATATACGGGTACATGGCAAGCCCGTCCTCTGTTCCGACGACATCCTTGCGGAGACGCAGCCCGGGGTATCCTTGTCCTCCATCCGGGCGAGGAGCCTCCGTCTGCATCCAGTACAGAAGCGACATGCTCAGTTGCTTAGCCATGTAAAGGTGGCGCTGCCGCTCTTCTTCCGGTACATCGATGATAGAGCCCAGCCAGTAGTCATTTTGCGGCCAGTTGACGAGGGAAACCCCGCTTTTGTACAAGCCGTCCCGGAAATTTTTGGGGTCTGCTACCCGGCGATACGTGAATAACGGAAAATACTCGGTTCCCGGAAACAGCTCATATCGTACAGCTTGCGTGGTGTCTCGCGGATTGGAGCCTGTCCAGCTAAGCAGCTTGTCCGGCCAGAAATCCGGTTTGTAGCTTCTCCAGAAGCCGTAGGTTTCCGGCCTTTCAATCGTATGGTCTTCACCCTCCAGATAATCCATGGCGAAGCAGTACGTAAATGCCTGAATATCGTTTGGCTGCGGCGGACCGACGACGGCGTTTGGCTCGCCTGTCTCCTCCACCGATTCTGCTCCGAGCACATATTCCACGCCTGCCAGAGGAAGCACGTCGCCGCATTCGGTAGCGTCCAGGAAATAGGGAGCCGCGAGTTCGATCTGCTCATGATGCCTTGTATCTTCTACAACGATGGACAGCACCTCATCGCCGTCCACACAGACGGAATGAAGCTTGTGGTTGGTCAGAACAGTCAATCTCCCGCTGTTTATATACGGAGCGAGCATCTGATAAAAAACAGCCAGAGCGACCCGCGGCTCGTGGCAGAGACGGCTGACGGAGCCATTGCCGGGATTCAGATTGGGAATTGCTCTCGCCTCGGCCGTCATCGGATAGTGATTGCGGTAATAATCGCGGACACTGTTGCGGAATGTGCGATAGCTGCGCGTACAGCCAAACTGTTCAATCCAGGGATGCTCATCCGGCGGCACTGCTTGACTGGTAAATTGGCCGCCAATCCATTCCGTTTCCTCCGTCATAATGACTGATTTTCCTGATTTGGCTGCGGCCAGAGCTGCTGCACATCCGCCTGTTCCCCCGCCAATAATCACAACATCGGCATGAAGCTCTCTCATTCTCTCTCCCTCGCTTTCTCCAGTTTTTGGGTATCTCTACTTATAGTTACGATTAATTGGCAAAAAATGTTTCAATAAATATAAAATTTCCTTTTTTATCTTCTTCGAGAAATACGAAAAAACCCCCGGGCTACCCCGAGGGCCGTTGATGGCTGCTCCCTGATTTTGCTAAATATTTCCACTCGCCACATTGGATACTCCAGCACGCTTGCCCTCTTCGACGATGATTCGGAAATAATACAAACCGGAAGCACGATCGGGCAGCCGGATGTTCAGGTAGCTTGTTGTGGACGTAACAGGTCTGTCTGGCTCTGCATCTACCCATGTATCCTGGTCTGTAGAGTACTGAAAGGCAACCGAGGCAGCACCGGCAGGCTCCGCAAAGGTTAAAAAGACAACTACGGAACCGTCTGCGCGTTTTGTTACGCCAAAGACATGCAAATTTGAAATGGGCGCTGGTTCTTCGCTATTCTCGACTTATCTCCTTCTTCTTGCGAGGAGCTTCGTTCGAGCCTACACCGTGCGGGCGACTTTCATCGCACACGGCGTTCCATCAACGGAAAAGAAGACTTTACAACGGGCAAGCCTAGCTTAGACCAGCTTCAAAAGGATGTCTGCTATCGAAAGTTAATTTTCTCTGATGGAACGACCTTTTTCCAGTCCTTACACGTTTACAGGCAATTCGCTATTTCAATATGCCCAAATACTCTTTCCAAGGCCCCACGTCCGTTCTGTACCTTTCAGCCATTACCCGTACGATTTGCGCTATATGTGTCAAATCGTGAACAACCCACGTAGACAGCAGTTCTCGGACCTTCACTGTACCGAATGCAGGGTGAGAGCCAGTCACCTCAAGATGCGCTTCCGGTTCAACAAGCTCCTTTAGTTTGGCGATATTTTGCATTCGGATCATTGTAAATTCCAGCAGCTTTTGTTCAATCGATCGTTCAAGCTTTTCATTCAAGTGCGAATAACGGTCAAACGGGGGAAACGGTTTCCCCTCTCCTTCCTGAAGCATAAATTCCAGTCTCGGTATCCAATTGTGTTTTTCTCCTTCTATCAGATGCTCAATCACTTCGGAGACATTCCAGGTTCCTTCGCCTTCATTGCATTGCAGCCATCCATTGGATACACCGGACAAGAAATGCTCCAAAGCCTGTGGCGTTCGCTCAAGAATTTCAATGGCTTCCTTCAGTTGAAAATTCATAGACTTGCTCCTTTCTTTGCTTTCTGTCGAAGACTCTCCTTTCATCACGCGACTGCTCATGTCGTTTGTCGCTGTTACTAATGGAGGAACAATGTTTGGTAGCCATTTTGTTTGAGCCAAGCGAGCTTGTTCTCTATTTCAATCGCTTGTTAGATGACCTGGAAATCGGTTACGAGCGAAACAATTTTTCCGCTTTCGTCAATCCCCCAATAAGTAGCGTAAAAGCCGTCTCCGTATCCTGAGCGAAAAATAATTACATTGAGTCCCGCATCCTCGTCTGTAACCGCATTGCACCATTCATCGTCATGCTCGGTCATCAAGTCATCGATCAGGTCGTCGTATAAGCTGATAAAATCCTCGCCGCGTTCGCTTTGCAGCTTTTCCTCCAGCTCGTCCATTTTCTCGATCGCTTTTAAATCAGCAAAACATCCGAGGCCCGTATCAACCGGGTAGCCGAATATATACCCCTCTTCCAGTTCTTCTACATTCTGCCCAGGCACTGTAGCCATTTCCCAACGAACCGGCCGGGACTCGGAAAGCTTCAGTTCAGCTCCTGCGATGCAGTTTTCTTCCTCGTGCCACCAGGCAATGACCGGGTACGCACCTGGCTGAATAGTCCTCTCAAATGGGGTATGCCGGGAAATAAGAGGGTCACAGGCGACAATCTTGCCGGAAATCACTTTAAGCTGTTCGAGAATCTCTGGGCGCAGCGTTTTGCTTTCGGCATTGGCTAATTCGTTCAACAGATTTGACATTTGTGCGGTTTCCTACCTTTCCCTGAATCCATTATTTTTTGTTCCATAATGCCTTGTCGTAGTAATCGACGCATAACCCCTGGTGCTTTCCTGTAAAAATGTCGAGATGCACATGAGCGTGTCCGCCATTTCTTCGATATTCTCCTGCACCAGCTCTGGAAAGCGGCTCAAACAAGCCGGAAGCCACTTCAAATACGCTTTTGCTGCCAATCAAAAACAGCGTTTCATATTTGCTTTTGACCAATATCTTGTCTTTGTTTTCTGCGAAGGCAAACTTTTGATAATCGTCATGACCGAGATCGGCAAACCTTCTCGGGTTGCAGGTATAGCTTTTCTTGTTCCCTTTTTGGGTGCGAAACCGCTCCCTCAGGTCCTTCCAGAGTCCGGTGTTCGCCTGCAAAGAATGGTGCAGCAAAACCAATTCATCATTTCTGTCGCTTGTAGAAAACGAATGCAAATCTTCGGGCAGAAACTTATCCGTATGGCGCAAATAAATGATTTTGTCTCTATTCTGACTGGCGAGAAGAAAAATGCAAGCAAGCTCCTGCAATGCCCGCTGATCCCCGAAAATCATGTACATATTCTTGTCGAACTCGCATGAATACAGATTGACCGTATCAACTGTGAGACAAAAGTACTTTTGATTGCCGAGGAACACTTCTTTTTGAACGTATTGTATTTTCAATGTTCAAACCACCATACTTAAGTATCGATATGATTTCCTTATTTAACCATTTTTTGGAGCACCCTTGGCGGCTCCTGACATTCCATCGTATGCTCCTGCAAGCTGTCCATAGACCGCACCGGTGCCGGTTATATCTCGTAATCCCGAGATTCACGGCAGCAGTATGCCATCCTCGATACCATCCGAGTGGGAAAAGCCAATAAAACAGACTGATAGACTCTACCACATTCAATAGATTCCTGAACCTCAATGACATGTTAACGAACCGGTTTTTTTACAAGGTGCATCATGCTTGGCGATTGGAATATATAACCATTGTCTCAAGCTCTCCAGCAAAAACCTGAGAAACTTGTGTTACAATAACGCTAAAAACTGTTTCACAAGGAGAAACCATGAACCGATATTTGCTCATAACGAATCGAACCGAAAGCTTCAATTCAGCCGACATTCCGGGACATTACGAACATTTGGAACAATTAAAGCAAAACAACCGCCTGGAACTATACGGACCTTTTAGCGATGTTTCAGGCGGAGCATACCTCATCAAGGCGGAATCGCTGGAAGAAGCCATTGCCATCGGGAACGCCGATCCCTTGATCAAATCGGGTTCTTCTACCTTGTCCGTAAAAGAGTGGCTGACCAAGTAGCATAGCTTTCCTTAATTAAACGCCTGTTTTGGAGGCGTTTTTTCTTTAGTAAAAAAAACAAGCCAGGGATTTTGGCCTTCAAGCGATTATACGGTCTCCTGCAGCATTTGCACAAACTTCAGATCTGCCGGCGCAAACGGATACTCATGAAGTTCACTGGGATGCACCCAGCGAAACTCATCATGATCTGTCAGAACGATTTCACCGCCAACGTATAGCGCCTTGTATGCTATCAAACGAATATGTGTGGAGCCGTATCGATGGTCATTCACGGCAAAGGGCTCGTACGGATCGATTTCGATCTTCATTTCCTCCAGCAATTCCCTTTTCAGGCAAGCCTCAACGCTTTCGCCCTCCTCGATTTTGCCGCCGGGAAATTCCCACATTCCTTCCTGAGACTTTCCCTTTTTGCGCTTTGCAATCAATATCTGTCCTTGTTCATTTCCTATAATTGCCGCGGCTACTTCAATCATCTGCGTCACGTCCTATAACATTTGCCTTTGTTTGCTGCTGGCACAACCGCGAGCAGCTCGAAATTCCCTTCCTATGGTATTATCTGTATTTCATTCTTGCCGAATTCCATTTTCCTTTCAAGCTTGTTTTCTCAAAACGAAATCCTTGCCCCATCCAGGTTATAAAAGGACATACAACGTTGGAGGGCCCAAAAGAAGGCTCTCCCCGCTCTCCAAAGCATTGCTGCAAGCAAAAAAATCCTTCCAGCCGGACAATTCCAGCGTGGAAGGACTTTACCGTGCAATTTACTTGAACAAATTGATCGTCGTAATAATGATCGGCATGCCGAACACATCGATCAGAAAGGCACCCACAATCGGGACGACCAGATAAGCTTTTCGCGAAGGCCCAAAGCGCTCGGTCACCGCGGCCATATTCGCCATCGCATTCGGTGTAGCTCCAAGTCCATGTCCTGTGAACCCTGCGACCATTACCGCGGCGTCATAGTCTTTGCCAAGCAGCCGGAACAAAACGAAGGCACCGAACAGGACGATAAAGACAACTTGCACCAGCACGATCACCAGCATTGGCAGCGCAAGGCTGGCCACTTCCCACAATTTGATACTCATAAGTGCCATAGACAGGAAGATGCCAAGCGTCACGTCGCCAATCAGATTGATGCTTTTCATGTCGATAGCTGCCGGTTTGAATTTGTCAACGATGTTGCGCACGATAACCGCCACAAACATCGCTCCTACATAACCGGGAAGAACAAAACCGGTTGCCGTTGAGAACAGCTCGCCCAAATACGTTCCCAATGCCATACAGAACGTGATGAGCAGTACCTGAATGAAGAAGACGTTTGTCGTAATCGGTTCGACTTTTTCTTCTACCTTCGCCGTTCCTTCTTCTGTTTCGGTCGGTTTCAGATTGTATTTGGAGACCAGGTACTTGACAGTCGGTCCGCCTACCAATCCTCCGGCTACAAGTCCAAAGGTAGCTGCCGCAATCCCGATGGCCAGTGCGGATTGGATCCCCATGTCTTCGAGGGTTTGTCCAAAGGCACCTGCCGCTCCGTGTCCGCCTTCCATGGAAACCGCGCCTGCCATCATCCCGATCAGCGGATGAATGCCGAACAGCGAAGCCAGGGAGACGCCAATCACGTTTTGCATCAAAGCGAGGAATCCGCATGCAATCCAGTAAATGACGAGCAGCTTGCCGCCCAGTCTGATGAGCTTGAAGCTCGCTCCCAGTCCTACTGTCGTGAAGAACGTGAGCATGAACAGGCTTTGCAGGGAAGTATCCAAGGTAATTTCCAAAACGCCTGTCGCCTTCAAGGCCGTTGCGATGATCGCAAACAACAGCCCTCCGACGACGGGTGCGGGAATACAGAACTTTTGCAGGAATCCGGCCTTTTTTACGAGGAAGGTTCCCAATACGAGCAGAGATACTGCGAGAAAAATCGTGTTGACTTGATTAAGTGCCAACGTCATCGTTGTGTCCCCCTAAGAATCCCATGATGGCTTCGTTTGTCAGATAAGCACCTAATTTTACCGTTCTGCCGTTTTCATCCAAAACCGGATTCACTTCGCAAATGTCAAAAGAAAGCGTTTTCTTATGAGTGGCAACGGTGCGGATCAAGCTGCGGACAACCATTGGCGTCAATCCGAAAGGCGACGGAGCGCTCACTCCCGGCGCAAACGCCGCATTCAACACATCGGTACAAAGCGTGAGCATGACATGATCGTGTTTTTCGATGAATTCTTTTAGCTCGGAGATAATGTCGTCCATCTGTTCAGCGGTCATGTCTTCTTCATACACGTACCGGACACCGAGTTCGTCCGCCTTGTCAAACAGCTCCTGCGTATTGCCGAAACGCTGGATCCCGAGGACAAAATATCGGCTGTTTTTGTCATGCTCCAGGATTTGTCGGAACATCGTCCCGGAGGAAGGCTGGCTTTCATAGGAGCGCAAATCGAAATGAGCATCGATATTAATGATTCCGAGCGAAGCTTCTTTTCCGGTGTGTTTGCGGACGCCCAAATAATGGCCATACAGCGTTTCATGTCCGCCGCCTAAAATAATCGGCACCGCCGACTTGGACAAAATATCGGAGACTGCCTGGCCCAATTCCTCCTGGGCTTCTTCGAGCTTTTCATTTTCACAGCGAATATTACCGACATCGACGATGCGGTTGCCTTCCTGCAGCTTCCAGGGAAGGCTTGCAAGCGCTTGCCGAATTGCGTTCGGAGCTTTGGCTGCGCCTACTCGTCCTTGATTGCGCCGAACTCCTTCCTCACATTCAAACCCAATCATCGCACATGTGTTGTCCGCGGAAGGCTGCCATTGATCCAGATCCACCAATTCCACAACCTGGTGGTAGCGAAAACTGCTTCTTCTTTCCGTATGATCAGTCCGGCCGGTCCATACATCAGCTGAAACTTTCGTAGGCAATCTTTTCATCCTTTCTGAACCTTTTAAGTATATGTGTTTTTTTGATTATATAATGACATACTTATTATTTCTAATATATAATTTAAATAATTTTATAGTTTCAAGCTATAAATAGAGGTGGAAATTATTGTGGATATCAAACAATTGTATTATTTCGTAACCGTCTCCGATCAACTGAGCTACTCCAAAGCCGCGCAAAAGCTGCATATTTCACAGCCTTCGCTGAGCAACGCCATCAAAAATCTGGAGCAAGAGGTCGGCTCTCCCCTGCTTGAAAGAAACACGAGAAAAATGGAGCTGACGGACGCTGGGAAGATTTTCTATAAAAAAGCGATTTCGCTGCTTTCCCAAATGGATATGTTGAAAAAGGAAATGGAAGAAGTAAAGCTCACCGGCAGCGGCGAGCTGATTGTCGGCATCATCGAGTCGGTGAAGCATTGGATTCCGAAAGTGATCCGTGAGTATCAAGGGCGTTATCCTTCCATCAACATCAAGCTGATCGAAGTGCTGGGCGGAAAGGCTGTGAAAGAGTCGCTGCGGAAGTATCATACGCACCTGCTCATTACGAACCAGTATGTACATGAGGAGGATATCGAATCGATCCCGTTGTACGATGAACGATTGGTGCTCGTGCTGCACAAGGATCATCCTTTGGCGCATAAAGAAACGGTTTCTTTGCACGAGCTGGAAAGTGAGCCCTTTATCATTAGCACGGAAGGTTTTCAGACGAGGGAGGATATTGTAACAGCCTTTTCCATTGAACAGGTGACGCCGAACATTAAGTTTGAGATTGAACGGTTTGAGACTGCCTTGACCTTGGTGAGGGAAAATTTGGGCGTCACGATTATTCCCGAAAATTATTTGGCTGAATCGACGGACCCGTCTATCGTGTGGAAGGCGATTGATTCCCCGGCATTGGAGAGGACCGTTTATTTGATGTTTATGCGGAATCGTTATTTGGCTCCGGCGGTTCAGGCTTTTCTCGGCGGGATTCGGAGGAAGTTTGGGTGAATGGAGAGTAGGCTTCTCGCGGGCGCTTTTTCAGTCCCTCCTCCCCCTGCGCAACACGTGAAGTCGTGCAGCGTTCCATCGAAATGAAACAGCAAAATAATGAAATAGGCAGTGTTTATAATTGGGGATAGGTCTCTTGATCGGAGACATCGAAAACTTGGTGATTCATTTCATAGCGGGAGGAGAACGATGATGCACAAAGTCGTTGAGCCAAAAATTCTTTATTTCGGAACCCCGGTTGTACTCATCAGCACAGTAAATGAGGACCAATCCGCCAATCTTGCCCCTATGTCTTCAGCGTGGTGGCTGAATCAATCGTGCATGCTCGGAATGAGCAGTTCATCCCAAACCGTTGCGAATTTGTTGCGCGAGCGCGAATGTGTGCTGAATCTGCCCTCGTCCGAGCTCGTTCGTGCTGTAGACCGTCTGGCCCTGCTAACCGGTCGAAATCCTGTACCCGAGCGCAAGGCTCAAGTGGGATACCGATTTGAACCGGACAAATTCGAAGCGGCCCAGCTCACGCCGCAAGCTTCGGACCTCGTCCGGCCGCCGCGCGTGGCTGAGTGCCCGGTGCAATTGGAGGCCGTAGTAGAACAGGTCCATGACTTCGGGATGCCCAGTACGCTAAAAGCGATTGAGGTCAAAATCATCCGCGTTCATATCGATGAACGAATCCTGATGACTGGCGAGCAGAACTACATCGATCCCGAGAAGTGGAACCCGCTGATTATGAATTTCTGCGAATTTTTTGGACTTGACCGCAAGCTGCACCCTTCGAGATTAGCCCCGGTCTTTGCACCTTCTCCAGGTAATGTCAGCCAGGCGAATTAATCATTTGGGCACGATAGCTGGGGGACTGTTCAAAACCCCTTCACCCCCGTTGCCACCCTTCAACCTGTTGCCGAAAACTGCAGGCAAAACGAAACGGCCTTTCACCCCATGCAATTCGGGACAAAGGCCGTTTCTTTCCTTCTATTTTTCGACCGTCTGCTAGACGAGAGCCAGTTCACTGTGCAGACCAAGCGTCTGCGCTGTGGAAAAATCAATTTCACGGATAAGTTCCGGGTGCTCCAATAAGGATATACCATAAGAAGGAATCATTTCTTTTATTTTCGGTTCCCACTCATTGATATGCTGCGGGAAGCATCTTTTCATCAGGTCCAGCATGACGGAAACAGCGGTAGAAGCCCCCGGAGAAGCGCCGAGCAACGCGGCGATCGAGCCATCCGCTGCACAGATTACTTCCGTACCGAATTGCAGCGTTCCTTTGCCGCCAGTAGGCGTATCTTTGATCACCTGCACACGTTGGCCCGCTACGACAATATCCCAATCCTCGCTTTTCGCGTTCGGGATAAACTCGCGCAGCTCTTCCATGCGTTGTTCCTTGGACAGCATCACTTGCTGGATCAGGTATTTGGTCAAGGGAACGTTTTTTGCCCCTGCTGCCAGCATCGTCAGGACGTTATCCGGTTTTACGGAACCGAGCAAATCAAACATCGAACCGGTTTTTAGGAACTTCGGCGAGAAACCGGCAAACGGCCCAAAGAGCAGCGATTTTTTATTGTCGATATATCTTGTGTCCAGATGCGGAACAGACATTGGCGGCGCGCCAACCTTGGCTTTCCCGTATACCTTGGCATGATGCTGCTCGATCACATCCGGATTCTTGCAAACCATGAACAGACCGCTTACCGGGAAGCCTCCGATATGTTTCCCTTCAGGAATACCGGATTTTTGCAGCAAAGGCAGGCTTCCTCCACCGCCGCCAATAAACACAAATTTGGCCGTATGGCGTTCAACGGTGCCGCTGTCGAGATTTCGCACTTTCAATTCCCACAGGCCGTCGCGGTTGCGTTTAATATCATCAACATTATGCTTGAAGTGGATATCGACGTCTTTCCTTTTCAGATGGTCAAACAGCATCCGTGTCAAAGCACCGAAGTTGACATCTGTTCCAGAGTCGATTTTTGTTGCCGCAATCGGTTCATTCGATACCCGCCCATTCATAATTAGCGGAATCCATTCCATCAGTTTTCGAGGGTCTTCGGAGTATTCCATCCCTTTGAACAGGGGATTGTTTGACAGCGCTTCAAAACGTTTTTTGAGAAACGATACATTCTTTTCACCTTGCACCAGGCTCAAATGAGGCAACGGCCTGATAAAGTCCTGCGGATTGCGGATCAGATTGCTGTTTACAAGATAAGACCAGAATTGTCTTGAAACCTGAAACTGTTCATTAATTTTTACAGCTTTGCTGATATCAATGGATCCGTCCGGTTTCTCGACGGTGTAGTTCAGCTCGCACAGCGCTGAATGCCCCGTTCCTGCATTATTCCATTCGTTAGAGCTTTCCTCTCCTGGGCTTGCAAGCTTTTCAAACACTGTAATGTTCCAATCCGGTATCAATTCTTTCAGCAGTGTTCCCAACGTTGCACTCATGATTCCGGCACCAATTAAGATAACGTCTGTTTTGGTTTGTCTGTCGCTCATGTTTACCGTCCTACCTCGCTAATATTTGAAGAAAAGATGTAGGCCTACTGCTTAGGCTCCATAGCAAGCCAGGGTGCGACCTATTCACACACCTTTTCTGCATAAATGATAACCTAAGTAATAGTGTATCACTATTATCAGGTTGCAGACAAACTCCCTCGCTGAACGAACAGCAGAGGGAGTTTGTTTAATAATTTGATGAAAATACCGAAGGTGTTTTGATCGTTCACCTTTTGGCGACCTGATTTCCATAGCCAGGTCGCCATTTTTTTCAAGTTCATGGCAGCGAAAACAAGCATCGCCTGCATCGTGACCTTCTCCAGTCCTCGTAAGGTCGTCCAACGCATGCCATGCTTTTCCTTCATATCAGCGAATACACGTTCAATCGTTTCTTTCCGTTTGCTATAGATTTGTTTGTTTTCCTCGGTATGCCGGAGGTGGTCTACCTCTTCGAGGTAATCAGCCCAGATGTGGCGACTCACTCTCTTTGTGTAGTCTTTACTTTCCGTGCATTGTTTCAAGAACGGACAACTTCGGCAAACTTGAGAATTTGATCGATAGATACGGTACCCATCCTTGTTTGTTGTCTCATATGTTAAGATTTGCTCGTTCGGGCAGATGTAGCAGTCGAAATATTCATCATACACATATTCGTGCTTTTTAAAAAAACCTTCTTTGGTGCGTGGTCTTGTGTAGGGCATAACGGGGCGAATCTGGTCATCAAGGAGTGTTTTACTGATGTAAGGCGTCTTGTATCCCGAGTCCACTGCCACAGCTTGAGGCTGTGCAAACGTCTTTCGCACTTGATTCAAAACATCCTCAAAAACCTGACTGTCATGCACATTGCCTGGCGTTACCTTGGCACCAAGCACAAATCCATTTCGATCACATGCTGTATGAAAACTATAAGCAAATACACGTTCCTTTTCCCCTTTTACAAACAATCCGCAATCCGGGTCAGTTGTGCTGACTTTCACCTCCTTCTTCGAAGTTTCTGTCTTTTTTTCAAGGGGCTTCTTTCCATGTGCAATACGATCCTGATTGATTTCTTCGTCCAGCAGCTCTTGATATTTCTTCGCTTGTTCTTCAACGATTTCTTTCACGTATTTATGCTTATTCGCACTGGCTTTTACATGCGTAGCATCAATGAAAAGCACATCAGGCTTCACGAATCCATGATGAACCGCCTCCTCCAATATTCGAAGGAAGATCGACTCGAAGAGTTGAGTATCCCGAAAACGGCGAACATAGTTCTTGCCTAGGGTCGTGAAATGGGGAATGGGCTGACTGAAATCATAGCCAATAAACCACCGATAGGCAACATTGGTTTCGATCTCTTTAATCGTTTGTCGCATGGAACGAATTCCAAAAATATATTGGATGAAAGCAATTTTAACTAAGACTACAGGGTCAACACTGGGTCTGCCATTGTCATGACAGTAGAGGCTTTCCACCAAGTCATAGATGAACGAAAAGTCGATTGCATTTTCAATTTTTCTTACGAGATGATCTTCTGGCACCAACTCATCTAGCGAGAATGCAGATATCTGATAACGCCCTTCGGCCTCTTGCTTATTAAGCATAATGCCACCTCTAAAAAATAACTTTTGAAAACGTAACATGTTCTATATTCAACAAAAAAGCCTGCAGACCCTGTTCCTTACGGAACTTTGTCTACAGGCTGGTAATAGTGTATCACTATTATATATAGAATTAAATGTTTGCTATTAAATGGATTGTTAAATGCTATTAATTAGCAGGGAAACTTGAGGAATGATAGAAAGTTGCGATTAGGGAGGGGAGAGCTGTCCCTAGATTTGCTTTTGAGTCTTAGGAGGATATGTACAGAAGTTGGCAATCTTATCCCAGGTGGAGTCTTTAAAATATTCTGTGTAGACTCTCAACCTCTAAACTACAATTAGTATCAGAAAGGTTGGGAGATTTTTATAATGTCAAAAGAGCAGATCAAGCAGTGGATCAAAGAGAAAAATATGAAGTCTGTGAACGACGTACAGTCAGCTCTAAAAGATTTTGTTTGCTGAAACGATCCAAGAAATGCTCGAAGCTGAGATGGAGTCCTCTCTTGGATACGCAAAGCATGGCATGAAAAACAAGCAAACAACGAATAGCCGTAATGGATACAGTAAAAAACTGTCCGTTCCGAGTATGGCGAGGTGGACAGTCAAGTCCCACGTGATCGTGAGGGAGAATTTGAACCTGCCATTTTAAAGAAACACCGGTCCAATGTAACAGGGATCGAAGATCAAATCCTCGCAATGTATGCAAAAGGCGTATCCACACGTGATATTCAAGACCATCTGCAGCAGCTTTACGGATCGAAGTCTCACCAACACTCATTTCAAATGTCACGAACAAAATCGTTCCCCTGATTAAAGAGTGGCAAAATCGCCCTTTGCAATCGGTTTATGCTTCTTAGACGCGATCCACTTTAAAGTAAAACAGGACGACGGAGCAAGCTGTACTCGAAGAACTCGATCAGTTTGAACAAACCTGGGGCAGTAAATCCCCCTTGATGGTAAGCTCCTTGCGCACCAACTGGGATAAGATTGCGACCTTTTTTAAATATCCTCCAGAGATTCGAAAGCTGATCTATGGATCAAGTCCATCTTTGTGTGTAAATTCCCCTCGATTAGAGAAATAACTTAGCCAATGCGCGTCACTTTAGACACCGCTTTTGTTGCCTGAGTTTCTCGCCATTCCAAATACTCTGCCATATCGAGATACTTTTTGCCACTTGCCCATTTTTCGTCTATCTCTATAAGCAAAGCTCCGATCAGGCGAATAACCGATTCACGGTTAGGAAAAATGCGAATGACACGTTCTCGTCGGCGAATTTCTTCGTTGAGTCGCTCCATGCCATTTGTTGTCCGAAGACGTTTACGGTACTTTTCGGGGAGCAGAAGAACGGCTGTGGCATCATCAAAACCATTCTCCAAAACCGAAATTGCCTTTGTAGCTTTGGCCTCATACGTTTCCACCGTTTGTTGCAACAATAACCGTGCCGTCTCTAGATCAGGAGCATCCAAAATCGCACGAACACGGGGATACAATTCCTCCTGCAGTTGCTTGGGCGTGGCAACGAGGATATTTCGCATAAAATGAGTCTGACACCGTTGCCACGTCACCCCTTGAAAATGGGTTCGAATGGCTCGTACGAGCCCGCCATGTTGATCGGACACAATGAGTTCTACGCCGCGCAAGCCTCGATCTTTCAGCCAGCTAAAAAACTCACTCCAACTGGCCTCTGATTCACTATCTCCAAGCATCAGTCCAAGGACTTCTCGGTAGCCTTCTGTGTTGACCCCGTAGGCCAACATTACGCCACGAGAGCGTACACGCCTCTCTTCACGAACCTTTAAAACGAGGGCATCTACAATGAGAAATGGATAGAAGCTCTCTCGTAAATTTCGGTTGTTCCAAGCCGTTACAATCGGATCCAGGCGTTTACACAGATCGGAAACAGTTGACTTAGAGAACTCGGTTCCACACAGTTCCTCCGTGATTTGCGAAACTTTTCGAGTTGATACCCCATTCACCACCATTTCCATGAGGGCTAAAACCAAGGCTTGTTCACTTCGCTGATAGCGAGCAAACATTTCTGTCGAGAACTTTCCATTTCGAATCCGTGGCACCCGAAGGGTGATCGTTCCCACCCGCGTTGTCAGTTGATGGGGATATGTACCGTTCCGATAACCTTGGCGTTCATCTGTACGTTCGTACGGTTCCGCAGACAGTTGTTCCGTAGCTTGGGCCTGCAACACCTGATTCAATACCGATTCCAACAGTTTGGCCACCCCCGAATCCTTCGAATTTCCGAGAAAAAGTTGCTGCAAAAGTTGCGAATCTACAGTAATCTGATATTGAGCCATAACAAAAACTCCTCTCCAGGAATGGTGTCCGCAAACTTCATTCTAACCGAGGGTTTTTGAAATGGCTCTCTTCATTTTTTAAAAGAGATTCCGTTTTTACACAATTATACGGACTCAACTGATCTATGCAACGAACATTATTGAAAGTTACCATCGACAACTTCGTAAAGCAACGAAGGAAAAGCCATCTTTCCCACAGACGAGACGATGCTCTTCTCAAAATGTTATACCTCGTAACCATGAATGTCCTACGTAAATGGACGGGACGAGTCCATAATTGGGGCCAGATTCTCATGCAGCTATCTGTTTTCTTTGAGGATCGAGTACGACCACACATCCGTTAACAAATAAAAGATATGCTCCATCCCCGATGGGGATTGTCTTCTTCTCCACCAACACGTCAAGGGTTCGCTTCGCCTTACGTCCTTGACTCTGTTGTTTTCGAAAAAGAGCTGATACCGTGAACTTTTTTAAGAACACCGATATGGAGAAGCAACGAAAGCATCAATCAAAGTTCATCAGCTATGCCCTGGGTGAGCCAATTCAGTAACAGTACCAGTCGATGGCAAAGATCCATGAAGGGAGGTATCTGCAAGCGGTTCACTTTGATGTATTTGTTAAGCATTTGAGCGCTGCCCTTACCCACTTTGTAGTAAGTTCAACAAATTTTGACGGTGTGTTGAGCAAAGTCGAATCGCATAAGGGAAGATATTCTGTACAAATAGGTTTTCTACCATTTACTGAGACCTATTAAGCGATTAACTGGGAAATGATTTAAAAAATTCTTCTTCTATTGTGATGTTACCCTTTAATGTTATTTAATCATATAGTAACCGAGGGTAAGGTCCGATTATATTAGACAGTGAATGCCGACACCAGTAACAATCTTGGTTTTGTAGTAAAAAAGGCCAGTGGAGGCTTTATATCCTTGATAGCACTAATTAATCGGAGACGGATTCTCTTCAATACAAGTTAGGTCAAAAAATAAAGGGACCGTACTAGTATAGTCATTTTTGTCTCATTAATCGACGTCTATTTAACTAATTTTATGACTAAAATCTGTTCCCACGGAACAAAGCAACTTAAAAAACAAAACTTTAGACAGGAAGAATGATACTTAAATTCGAACTTTCTGTGAACCAGAAATTTCGACACAATTTTTCAGGGGAATTGGTGTAATATTACATTAAAGGGATTTATTTAGATTTCCCCTGCAATTTATTACAGATTATTCTATCGTTATTTACTAAGGATTCTCGCGTGTCAGCGGTCTCTTATTTACAACTAAAAGACAATACAATGCTTTGGTCTAATCTTAAGTTGTGTATATTTGGTGCTACACGCTGTTAAAGCTATTACTACTTTCATCCTTCGTGCAAACATTTACTTTAACTGCTAACGAAGAAAGGTGTGTATTTGAAATGAAGATGAAAATAAAGTCTTTTGTGGGAGTTATATTTTCGATCGCTTTAATAATCGGTATACCTACTTTAGTTACTAAAAATTCTAGTGTGGAGGCAACTTCTCTTGCAAATAGTATACCTGTAGTTGAAGAACAGGTTCCAGACTATCCTGTCAATGCAGAGGGACAAACATATGGACATGGACCATATCCTTATGGACCAACACGAGAACCAAGCTTAATTAGGACAATAGGAGAAAACGGGGTTGTCGGATATGTAAAGGCCGCCGATTTGGATTCATCCGCTTCTTCACCTCAAGAAGCAATTATTTATCAAGAATCAATGAAATCTGTCGATTACAAATCAATCCCATTGTATGAATCTGATGGCAAAACTAAAATCGGCGAATTTAGATTTTATTATTCGGGTGGGGATTAATGTTAACTAAACATAATCCAGTATTAAAATTATGGGAGGAGAAAAGAAAAATGAAGAAAAGGAAGACAAGTACTCGGAATTTCATAATGATCGGTGCACTGTCAATGTTTTTGATGTCAACGCCAGCATCCGCCGCCACTTACTCTGATCCCTATCAAACGCCTAAAATTCATGGTTATGAGTATTATTTTGAATCTATGGTGTGGGATAGAAATCCTCCTGGCAATGACAACACTCATCCAACCGTAGAAGCAGTTGCCTTCGTCAAATCAATAGGTACAAATGTGCCAGTAGGTTATATGGCCGGACAAGCTCGTTTGTTTAATTCAGCTGGTGAATTGAGAAGTGCCAGTTCTATGACATATAATGATTCAAAGATCTCTGGAATCTATGTGTACTCCCCTAGAACAACCACTTCAGGAGAGTATTATGCCCAGAGTAGAGCTGAATTCTATAATGGAGATGGATATACAAGATACACTGGTTATAAATCTCCAATTCAGGTGTTGGGTAAATCAACCAAAATTGCAAAAGTTATAGATGATTTGATGTTAAAAACAGAATATGATGTAAACAGTAACGGCGAGACCTATGGTTCTGCACTATCCGAATATACAATCGGTGAGGAACCCGATTTAATTTCTGCAGTTGGCACTAATGGGATTAAAGGATATGTTAGAGCTGATGATTTGACACCAAATGTTTCATCAATTGAAGAGGCAATTGAGCAAAACGGCGATAATGGTGATGTCCGTACAATTCCTCTTTATGATGTAGATGGATCGACTGTGCTTGGTGAATTTGAGTTAATAACTCACTATGAATTGAAAACTGATATTGAATAGTCGTTTCAAGAATAGGGAAGGATTAAACAACAGTAATAGCACAAACTTAGATAGCATTTGCTTTAAAGCTATTAAATTATAGGGTTTAGGGTGTTCTTCGAGCTATTAAAGAACACCTTTTTTTTGTAAATGGGGTATAATGGTATGGTATAATTTTCCTAAACGAAGCAAAAGGAGATATCGCTATGAATCTTATTCTCAAGGAAGTAACTGCTGAAAACTGGGAAGAATGCATTGAGTTAGAGCCCCGTGAAGATCAAAAACAATTTATCGCCTCAAATCTGTATTCCTTGGCACAGTCAAAATTTTTACCGAATTTCGAAACACTAGCCGTTTACAAAGATGAAATCATGGTTGGATTTGTGATGTTTGGGATTGATCCTGACGATTCGCAATACTGGATTTATCGGCTGATGATCGATTCCCGTCACCAAGGCAAAGGTTACGGAATGGAAACCATGAAACAGGTCATTGCCAGAATAAAAGCAAAGCCTGATACCACAGATATCATGGTCGCCTATCACCCTGACAACCAAGGAGCTGCTACTCTTTATGAAAAATTAGGATTCAAGGTTCTGGGCAAAGCTCCATGGGGCGAAATCATGGCGCGTCTTTCGAAGGATGATGAAGCAAACTGATCAGTCTGGCAGTTGCTCACGATCATGGAGGTCAGATCCTCTCAAACCCAACGAATCGTTTTTAGTGAACAGCTTTATCGACGCTTTACGCAAGCTCCGTGAGAAAAATAGGAAGAAAAAGGAAACATTTGCATGCAATGAAGCGTTTTCGTAATGGATAAAAGAGGGAGGAACCAAAACCGATGAAAAAAAGCATTCTGGCTTCCATGATCACCGTCATGCTGTTATCTGGTTCATTCGTGCCAGCCATTCAAGCAGCTCCATCAGGGACGCATACATATCGTGTCACTTACAAGATGCCCACTATCAACACACTGGAAGAAGTGGAACTGCTTTATTCCCTTCTGAAAGATTCCCTGCAGGTCAAAAATCCATATGATGCTGCTCTTGTAGAAAAAAACCGGATGGATATATACGAGATTGTAGCAGATCTATACGGCACTGATTCCATTCGCTCGTTTATGATAGATGAAATGTATTTATCCAGAAACGGATATTTGCTCGAGCTCTTTAATCACATAGGGGTGTTAGAACCTGTATACCCCGCAGGCTACGACCCCGTGACTATAAAACAGCAAATCGCCAAGCTGGCAGCATCCGAAAAATGGGAACAATATGCGGAATTCAGAAACAAACGGGGGCAGATTGAGCTTGACTCGCGCATAAAAGCACTGGTTCAGGCCGGATTTGTAAAGCCGGAGGAATGGAACAGTCAATCGATTACAAAGCAATTTGTTGCGGACACGTTGTATCGCATATACAAAAACGCGAGACCTTACAAGGGCAGTGTTGCCCCGAAGGACAGCCAAAGCGAAGCAGTTCGCTGGGCCATCGAGGCGGGCCTCCCGGGATTTCAAGTCGATGCCAAAGGATACATTTATCCGGATCAGCAGTTTTACTATCATGGCGTCTTCGATTTCATTTATTTGTTTTTCCCGAGCAAATTCAATGGGACAGAGCGGGAGTACTTTCAGTTCGAAGTCAAACAAGACCGTCTGTCAGAGGCTGTTGCCAATCGCTCTCAAGAATTCTTGTATGTGAATAACAAGCCCCTTTACTCCCTTCCCGACGGTGTCATGTTGCTCGATCGTCCTGAAGTGAAAAAAGCAGCAGCTCAGCTAAGTGCCGATCTTGGCCCGAAGTTGATCGGGATGGTCGAACAAGTGCGGCGTGAAGTTCTAAAACCGCGTGTGTGGGACTGGCGAAACGATGTGATTCGGCACCCTTCCTTTGCAAAGCTCGTGCAGGAATACCGGAAAACCAAGAGCCAGAAAGCGCTCATGCAGGTATATCAAGCGGTTAAGGAACGGTATAACTTGTTCGATCGCCAGGACTCGCCGCAGGTTATGAAAAGTGTGTTGGATAATATTAAGTAACGGCTGTTTAGTAGAAGCAAATGGAAAACACCTTCTAATCGCATGTGGTTCCTATGATTAGGAGGTGTTTTGTGTTGTTAATGTGGATTAGAGAGTTGTTCTCCTATGATAGATTCCTATATTGACTTGCCTATACAAACTTTCTGGTACATCTGTATTAGCCATACATGTTCTAAACGTTGTTCTTGCTGCGTTGTTAGCGGCTGGAATTGCAGCAATCACTGCAGCGGCACAAGCAGGCGAAGGTCCACCAGCAGCAGCACATGCACCAGTTAAAATACTATAGGCAGCCTGTACAGCAGGTACTGCACATGAATAGATCGTTGCCTGTGCAGATCGGTTTACCGCTGGATGATTAAATCCAATATAGAATGAAAGGTCATTGTATCTTCTCTTTGGACAAGGAACACATTGTCCCCAAACCCTTGAACAACATGGGTCTCTGATAAAATCATGATATCGAAAACCCCATATCTTATTTTCAAATCCTGGCAATAGGGCCACTTCCTTTATAAAAAATTTATGTGAGCCTATTACACTATATTTTTTTGAAAATTCTCTGTCCTAGGCACTTGCCAAAATGTGCTTCTATTCTTCCCTAATGCACTAACCTACTCTTGAAAGCAACTTTTCTGCCTGCTTACAGACGAAATTGTTATCATCCGCATATTTCTGTTCAAGGATTCCGAAACATTTCATAGGTAATCAAAATCCAACAAACACCGTAACTCGTTCTGTATAAGGGCCACATAGCCTTACGATGCCGCTAAAAACAAAGAAAGATCGTCCCGCAACATCGTGGGCGATCTTTTTGTTTCACATAGGCTTTACCCAAAAATTGAACGTCCGCAGAGAGTTCTCCAATGATTAAGAACGTACTCTCCATTCTGCTGTGTATATCACTCGGTCATCTAATGATAGAAGCCCAGAGATACATTTAATCATTTAGCGGTCCCCTATATAGGATTGCTGACAAAACGCGTGAGACTTTTTAACTTATCGGGATTCAAAACAGCATACATGTTCACGATCCGATCATTCTGAATATCGAAAGAAATCGTAGCAAAGAGCTGCTCGCCTGCATAAAACACCAATCCGGGCTGGGCATTCAGTTCGCGAAGCGTAAAAGAGAAATCCGGAGGGAACTCCGGAAGAATAGCGATAAAGAAACGGGCGATTCGATCATGGCCAAACAGCGGACGCAAGGGGGCTTTCACTTTGCCTCCACCATCCATATAGAGGATCGTGTCCGCAGTTAGCGTTTCGAGCAGTATTTTCATATCCCCACTCAAAAGGGCTTGCGCAAACTGTTCAATCAAATGGATGGTGTTTCGCTCTATGCCGACGTTCACTTGAGGAATTTTGCCCAAGCTCCTTTTGGCCCGACGAAATATTTGCCTGCAATTCGTACTGCTTTTGTCGACGATCTCCGCTATTTCCTCATATTCGAATTGCAGGACCTCTCGCAACAGGAATACAACCCGCTCGGTCCATGAAAGCTGATGAATCAAGAGCAAGTAGGCCATCGAAATGGTTTCTTTCCGAATATATCCTTCCAAAGGGTCGGTTTGTCCGTCTCCCCCGCTCACAATCGGTTCCGGAAGCCAAGGTCCTGCATATGTTTCACGATGCTTGCTTTGCGCCCGCAACCGGTCTATGCACCGGTTGCTCACACTCCTGAACAAATAAGCCTTCGCATTCCTAACCGTATCGGCGGGAACCTTTTCTATCGAAAGGAACGTTTCTTGAACGATATCTTCGGCATCCATCATACTGCCCATCATACGATAAGCAAGAGAAATCAGCGAAGGCCCCAGACTTTTATACAGCTCTTCCACTTCCACCGTTTGCATGCCCCTCCGCATTGTTGTATTCTCGCAGAATCTCCTCGGAAGCCCGCTTCGCGCTGGCAAAAACCGCATCGACTAATACTTCGCTTTGACCCGTCCAATCCCCGGAAACGTACAAACCGCGCACCTCTGAGACAGAAGGGCCGTAGCGTTTGCCGAAGCGATCGATGGAATCAAAATCATGGGCAACCGTGATTTTTGGCAAGAACTGCCTTGCAACAAGTTCTTTTTGCCATCCCGGCTGAATGAAGTCCAAAGCCCGCTCCAAATGACTTTCGTCGTTTTTGGGATGATCAGAGCCAAAGCCGATATCCTTGCACACATGAATAATGGCGGAACCGTCCTCACTTGCATCGGAAATGGCAGATGGGGTGCTAACAAAGATCGGTTGATCCAGGAAGAAGGTGAAATGGCGCTTTGGATCATCGGGGTAGGGCAGCTTGCGGAGCGCGACGTCCAGACATGCAGCATAAATTGGTTTCGCCCGATCCCGCCACTCCCTGAGCGATGTGTGCTCGGCGTTTTTAACGAGCTTGCAGGTTTCGCCCGGTCCTGCCGTTACAACGACATATGGGATTTCCAATGTTTCGCCATCATGAAAGCGAATTTGCCTCACTCTCCCGTCATGCTCAATCTCGGCTACATGTTTTCCGCACAGAATGGCAACTCCTGCCCGGATCGCCTCCTGCCGCAGACTTTCGACCATCTGGCCCCACCCTCTATCGACATATATCACTTGATTTCCTTTAAAAACGAGCTGCAGCCTTCTGACTCCGGGAGCAGCCAAGAGAAGTTCAGGATATGGCACAAACGTATTGGTTCTGCAGACAGCGTAAATGAGGTGCCGTATCATCGGATCGTTTATTTCCTTTTCCGCCCATTCCCGAAAACTGATCGGCGGCAAAGCCTTTGGATCGATTTTTGCCAGTCGTGCCACAAATTGAACGATTTCCAACTTGGCGGAAGCAGATAACAATTTGGATGTGAGAATCGCGAAAGGATTTCCAGGTAGTCGGTAAAGCTTGTTATTCCACACCATGCCGCCTTTTGCGGGCACGATCCCCCCTTTGACCGGGATTCCCAGTTCGTTTAACACCTCCTCGGCGGCCCCTCCTTTATAGAGCGCATGAAGACCCAAATTCAGCATGGCCCCATTCTTTTTTACCGTAACGGAACGACCGCCCAATTGATTCGCTTTTTCCAACAGAACGACGGATAAACCTGCTTTTGCCAAATAAATCGAACTTGTCAATCCGGAAAGCCCTCCGCCGATTACCGCTGCATCATATTTTCTCATGCCCATTCTCCCTTCCATTCTTTTTACAAACAAGACGAATCGAAAGGATGGATTTGTGACAAATATTGCGTTGGTCGGGGATTCTTTCAGGTTCTTGTGAAAGTCGGCTCAACCGCCCGATCCGTTGACGCCGAAGGCAATCAAACCGAGCGCAACCGTGTAGAGCATCCAGCCGGGATGACGACCGCGCGTTGCCTTACAGTTGATGAAAGCGCCATACAGGTAGGAGCTGCCAACGAGCAGGCCCGTCACGAGCCTTGCGTCCGGCCCGAACCAGATGGAAGCAATCAAAGCGAGCCCGCCAAGAAACCAGTTGAACGTGCTGAACTGCAAGAGCCACGACACGATCCATCTGACTTCTGCCTCGGCAAATAAAGACTCCGCTTTCGCCAACGGCCTGACCATGAGCCGTTGAGTCAAAATGCCGTGAACCAGCGCCACGCCGCTTCCGATAATTCCAGCTACTACCAAGGCAATGTCATGCCAATTCATGTCCATACACCTCCATAGAACTTGTGATAAAAGGACATAAAAACATTTGTGTTCCCGATCAGCTTAGATGTCATCGTCTGCACAAGCAAAGACTATTACGCAACACCTAGGGAAGGAACGCCTTAAAAAAAGCTTAATTTATCCACAAAGTCAAACACGATGGCTGCTGCAAAAATCGCCGTAACGAGACATGTTAAAAACAGGAAAATCAGTGTGCCGCGTTTCAAAGCAGAAAGCGAAACATCTCTCGCTTGTGCATAATGCGCTGCCGACAAGCCAGACAATACTCCCATGATGAAAAACCATGGTTGGTAAACGAACAAGTCCCATAATGCATCGATGCGCATATCCACTTCATCGCTAAATGTCGGCATTTTCAAGTCTATGAAGCCAGCCAAAAAGAGGACTCTTGTAATGATTCCGGCTGCTCCATGAGCGATTAAAAAGACAGAGCAGAGAAGGGTGGGGAATAACAGAAATCCTCGGTAGACATTGACTCCGCCGATCCATGGCATCCATAAAGGGACAACCTTCCCCCAAGGTTTAACGAGTCCTAACAAGACAAATCCACACAACATGATAATGACACCCACGACATAGCTTGCTTTGTATATGCCGCCGGTGGGATCAACAATCGGAGCCGAAAGACCGATTGTTCCTCCCGCAGCCTGATAGAATCGGACAAAGACCGCATACAGGAGGGCCCAGACGCAACCCGCATAAGCCGCCCATCCTGACCTCTTTGTAAAGTGGGCGTAGGCTTTCCAGCCATTACGTAACGACGAATCAAGCTTGTGTTCCACCACTTAGCACCCTCTAATTTGATTTGGCGACCGGTGAATCGTAACCTTTCACTTTCGCGTTAAAAGCCACGCCTGAGGCAAACCAAGCCAAAAACCTGAAGTCGGCATCACGATAATCCCAATCAAGCAGATGGCAAACAGCATCCATCCGAGAGAAACAGGCGGGGCAATCCCTTTCTTTTTCATGAGCCAATCCACCGTATAGCCGAGAAGAATCAGCACGAAGCCGAGCATCAGATACCAAAATGCGGTTGCCCGCTCCCACTGCCCACTCCCCACCGTATCCCATAGACCCTCGGCAACCATTGGCTGCAGGTGATTCATAAATCCAATCAGCCCCAAGACCGTATGAAACAGTCCGGTCAGCACAAGTGTAAGCCCGACATGACGTTTGACCCCACTCACCATCTGTTCCTCATCCTCTCCCGATTTATGAAATATCAATTTTGCGTGCGTATGGAGTGCGGCTTGGCTCCTCCAACAAGTCAATGAGGCTGTCGATGACCGCACGGGAAGCCAGCAGCCCTTCCTTGACGGTGTTTCTTGCATGCTTCCCCGCCTGGTGTCGCTTCAGATGCTCCAACAGCCGTTCTATTTGAAGCTCGTCGCTTCTCATTGCCCTTCATTCCCTTCTGCCATATTTCGCTTACCAAAACGGATGAGCAGCCGGTCCTCTGAAAACTTCGCACCTGTCACCTGCCGGCCTATAAGCGGTCTTGGCAAAATCACCTTCCGCTTGTAGGCACCTGCATGTACCGTCAGTTCGTCGCCAGTCTGCGTCAAATCCAAATCCGTTTTCTCCACAAAAGGAATCGACAGCTCCAGAACCATTCCTCCATCCTCTTCCCGGATCTTTTCTGTTCTGCCTCGATAAAGAATAGTGGAAGGATTCTGATCTTTAAAAACGATATCCGCCAACTCTTCGAGAACAGGCAATCCGATGACTTCCTTTGGCATCATGGGCGCTTTGAGAATCGGCAGCGGCTGGAAGTTCATAACGATTTCCTCTTCATATTTCCTTTGAAGGTCCCGCCAGTATGCGAAAAATCCTTCTCCTGCCTCATTCGGCAGCACCCGGTTCACGATGACTGCGTCCGTATTGAACCCGAATAAATTCAGATACGTGAAGGATCGTTTCGCTTCGGAAAGCACCATCTTCTCGGGGTTCAGCACCAGTCTCACCGATGTCATCTCCGGGTCCAAAACAATCCGCTGCAGCTCCTCCAGGCTGCGCGCCAATTGCTCAACACTGTCAAGGACATCATCCGAGGGAAGCTCTACGTTGTTGATGAACTTGGCGACCGGCCGAACGAGCTTGATCAGCCTGCGTTCGTTTGGAAACATTTTTTCGAGCCACCAATTCAAGACATTGGGATAGCTGAGCAGCCGCAGCGTCTCTCCGGTCGGCGCACAATCAACGACGACCACATCATATTTTCCGCTTTGCGCGTGTTCCTTGATTTGCAATAAACTGAACAGCTCTTCCATGCCAGGAAACACGAGCATTTCCTCCGTAGCAATATCGGTAAGCTGTGCTTTGTCGAGCAGTGCGGTCAGCCACCCTTGGACAATTCCCCAATTTTTCTCCGTCTCCCGCAGGCTGTTCACTTCCTGCCCCCATAAGTTTTCGCAGATTGGGACTGGCTCCGGCCCGATCCGCACGGCCAGTGAATCCCCTAAACTATGTGCCGCGTCCGTGCTGAGAATAAGCGTCCGTTTCCCCTGCTTTGCCATTTTCACCGCTGTCGCCGCGGCTATACTCGTCTTGCCCACGCCACCCTTGCCCGTGTAAATGATAATTCTCATATCCATAACCCCTTTTAGTACGATTTCGTAGTAATTGTGAAATAGAAGAGTCCGGTTGAATCGGTCACTCATCGATCTTGATCTTTACCGGACGGTTCTTTGTTTCCTCAAGCTTTACAGGTTCCTCGTCTTGGAAGACTTTGATGGCCTTATACGAAAGCAGCGTAAATTGCTCCAGTTCTTCCGGCGTAAACGCCGCTTCCAGCTTGCCCAGCATCCCCAGCATGATGCGCTCCCACTCTTTCGCAAGTCGGATACCCTCTTGTGTCAGCATGACGAGCTTGACCCGTTGGTCTTTTGGAGATGTCGCTCGGGCGATATAGCCTTTTCGCTCAAGCCGCTTGGCAATACTGGTCATCGAACTCAGCGGCGCCCCCATCTCGGCCGCCAATTCCGTCATCGTCAGGTCCCCCCGAAAGAGCAGAATAAGCAGCGTCGCCAGATCCGAACGAGTCACTTTCTGTTCAAGCTGCAGCATGTCGGTCATGAATGCGAAAGGGCGCAAACCGGTCTTGAGAAAAAGATCGTATAGCTTATGCATACCGGGAGCTCCTTTTTAGTACGAATTCGTAGTAAGTGTTTGAATTCAATTTAATACGTTTTCGTAGCAATGTCAACTCGTTTTTGCGGAGGGGCTTGGTTTTTTTTGTAAAGACCATGAATGTGGTTACCTGTGTGATTCTTTTTGTGAGGCGACAACTTAATGTACTTTTGCAGGAGGCGTATATGACATGCACGTATATGACTGTATTCGAAGGACAATGGGTCAATCATAGGGAAGGTTTATTCCTCGATGGATTATCCTTATTGATCTATTCACAAATTAAGTGATCTTCTAAACTCGTTTACCATCAAAGTACCGTTACCCCGCTTTCGAATATGACTTTCATATAGTCACCCTCATAGTGAAACTCGATACTCAGGGTTAGGTCATTTGGTTCGCCATCTGTCGTCAATGCATATTCGTATGAAAGTCCGCTTCCATCAGTAAAGTGGTAAAAAGATTCTTGCTTGTAAACACTGCCATCTTTATAGACAGGCTTGAAGGTACACTCTACCTCAAATTTATCGATCTGTTCCAACTCATTATCTTCCTTAAAATTTTCGATGACCTCTTTTAATAACTCTACGTCCCAATCCCGCATATCATCAACTTTGCGAGCAATTTCTTCGTAGTTGCCTTCTGCAATTGCATCTACAATCTCTTTTGCAAATGCTCGAATGGTTTCTTCTTCTTTTCCGGCCATTCGCTTTAACACAATACTCCCCCTCGATCATTGGTTTATCAAATGTCATTATTATAAGCGATTTCCAGAAGCGTTTGATAATTTTATACATCTTTAAAACAAAAAACACGGAGGGGACTACTGCTACGTGCATCTACAGAGCCCTAGATTGATAAAAGTTGTAACGAGATTTGCTCCGCCATATAGCCTAGATTTCTTTACCAGGGTTATTGTAGCCGATCGTACCGATTGAAAGCTGTAATGGGCTGAAAAGTTAATCTGTTGTTTGGAGTCAATATTTCTATCACTCTCAATTTATGAGTTCGATTGTGAGAATACTCTTCTTTGCAGGATTTTCCATACAACTGTATTATTTAAACTGATAGAGGAGATGATCCTATGACTGAAGCAAAGAAACGGGCATATAAAAAACTCATTTCGCAGGCTCTACTAGATATTAAGAACACTGGGCAATTCAGCGAAGAAAATTTCCACCGGAATTTTCGGATAGCTCACGCATTCCATAACCTCGCACATTTTATCGTCTTGGATTTTGAGGGCTTCGATGAATATGAATTTTGGAATATGGTTAATGCATTAGCTGATCAATTTGATTTGCAGCATTATAGAAAAGTCTTCGATGAAGCTGTTATGGAAGGGTAGAACCATCTTGTCAACCGTCTCTGTTATCTTTTCAATCGACTTGTTTATCCCATCAATTGGTTTGTTAACTTAATCCAAAACAAAATCCCACCAATTTCCCGTATGATAAAATATTGCCTAGAGATTATAAGGGGGAATACTCTATTAAGCCGTTTGCCAAGGAAGTAAAGAAGATAGAAGTTAATGGTTCTTTATTTCATTGTGTTATTGACCAAACACCTAACAACGATATCATTAGATTTACTATTTATCCCGACAGAACAAAAACAGCGCATGTCTTACTATCATTTTCCTGGTCAACAAACTGGAAAACCAACCTTTGTAAACCGAGTGCATGTGCCAGTTTAATAAAATATGCCCTGCAAAATGGTTGGGATTTCACTAAAGAAAAGAGCGTAATGACGGTAGACCAGGGAGATTTTCTCATTGAACATTTACGCTTGGATTCTTAAAAGATTCAGCAGCATTTAGCGTCTCACTCGATAGTGCTCTTTCTATATTAACTCAAAGGAAGGTGATTAATTTGTGCAGATACGCGATATCAGGTCCCTACAAGATTATTTACGCATGTTTCAAATGTAGAAAATCTTATAAGCAGAAGCCAGTTTCTGACTTGAAAAATGAGGCTGATAAAACCGCTTCTGTCTTGTGTCCACAATGTAGGACTGTAATGAATAACATGGGACATGATTTTAAAGCCCCTCGGCAAAGTGGTAAAAAACAATGGAAAAAGGTTGAGATTCTTTTTAAACACGGCTTTGCTTATCACTCATGCGGTTGTGGGGGGGCAGGATACAGACCCGCAAAATTGTATGAGATTGAGGGCTTTTTAAAGGAGAACCTCCGGTTATCTGATGGCGAAAAGCTTTTACAAAGGCTTTCAAAATAGGTATTTAGTAGGTCGAGATTTGAAGGTAATTGGATGCTAACGATAGGTCCACGTAGTTCCCACTCTCTCAGCCGAAACAGTCCATATCTCCCCGTGCTGTTCGTTGACAAAATCGAGGTTGCCAGCCGAAAAGATGAACAGTTCTATTCCAATGATCCCTCCTTAAAATGAAAATCAACAGCTTTCGTATTTAATACAAGATGAATAGTTGGGCGAGTATATCCCCTTAATGTACGCTCCTGGAGCACCGACTGGGGATGAGATTGCGACCTTTTTCAAATATCCTCCAGAGATTCGAAGATGATCTATACAACTAACGTTATTGAAAGTTGCCACCGACAAAAGTAACGAAGGGAAATCCGTCTTTCCCATAGACGATCCACTTCTCAAAATATTACATCTCGTAACCATGGATGCCCTATATAAATTGACGAGAAGAGTCCAGAATTGGGGACAGATTCTCATGCAGCTATCTGTTTTCTTTGGGAATCACATATGACCACACATCAGCTAATAAATAAAAGAAAGGCTTCATCCCCGAAGGAACTATCTTTTTCTACACCAACACGTCAAGGGTTCGTTTCGCCTTACAACCCTAGACCCTGTTTGCTCTGGAAAAAGATGTTCCTAATTGAGTCTGTAAAATATTTTGTGTAAACTCTCAACCTCTAAACTACAATTAGGAGTAGAAAGGTTGGGAGATTTTTATGATGTCAAAAGAGCAGATCAAGCAGTGGATCAAAGAGAAAAACATGAAGTCAGTGGACGACGTACAGTCAGCGTTAAAGGATCTATTCGCAGACACAATCCAAGAAATGCTGGAAGCTGAAATCGAGTCCTCTCTTGGATACGCCAAGCATGACATGAAAAACAAGCGGACAACCAACAGTCGCAATGGGTATAGCAAGAAAACCGTCCGTTCTGAGTACGGGGATGTCGACATCCAAGTCCCTCGGGATCGAGAGGGTGATTTTGAACCAAACATTGTAAAGAAACATCAATCCAATGTTACAGGGATCGAAGATCAAATTCTTGCTCTCTATGCCAAAGGCGTATCCACACGCGATATCCAAGACCATCTGCAGCAGCTCTATGGCATCGAAGTCTCACCAACGCTCATATCAAATGTAACGAATAAGTGTCAACTGCAAATGAAAATTCCCCATTATCTGCACTCGAATTTTCCCCATTATAGGCAATAGGTTTGTCTGAATGATGCCCCCTCTGAGGGGGGCGGGTGGCGACCAAAATTCCGTTTATTCTGTTTTATCTTCGGTTGACTCGGGTCGAAAGAAACCTGCTTTTTTCTTCTCCTTTATGCGATAACTTTCCCCTTTAATGTTGATCGTGTGGGAGTGATGCAATAATCGATCAAGGATGGCTGTAGCAAGTACTGTATCCCCAAATATCTCTCCCCACGAACCATAGGATTTGTTCGAAGTAAGGATAATTGAGCCGGATTCATAACGTTCTGATACAATTTGAAAGAAAAAGTGAGCTGCGGTTTCATCCATTTTGCGATATCCAATTTCATCAATGATGAGTACATTCGGTTTTATAAATGCTCGCATTTTTTGTTTGATGCTATTGTTTTGATGAGCAATCTGGAGCGTCTGAACCAAATCATGAGCAGTTGTAAAGTAAACCGTCAACCCTTGTTTGATAGCTTCGAGAGCCAAAGCAACAGACAAGTGAGTCTTGCCGACCCCTGGCGGACCAAGTAAAATGAGATTCTCTTGTTGTTGTACAAACCGGAGGGTTGCCAAATCACGAATCCGTCTTTCATCAATGGAGGGCTGGAAACTGAAATCGAATTGCTCCAACGTTTTATGGTAGGGTAAATGAGCCAATCGCGTTTTCATGCGGATAAACCGATCCCTCTTGGCCATGATTTCTTCTTGCAAAAGCTTGTCCAAGAACTCCAAATACGATATATTCTGAGCAGCAGCTTCTTCTGCGTGGTGGTGAATAATTTCCGGGATTCGTACCCATCCCATCTGTACAAAGGCTTCTTCTAAACGGGCCTGGAGTATCATTGTACGATTACCTCCTCGTCAGCAAACTGCTCATAGACAGACAAATCACGTTCCACCACTTCGGGGCTTGGATTGGGAACCAAACGCGGCATAGGTTGGGGAGCCTTCGCGCCAATTTGGTTTTGAATCCCCTCGAAGTGTTTTTTATTGGTTATGACTTGCTTGGTACGAGTAGCTTTAGGATGTTCAGCGATGATCATGTTGCCCTGATAGATCCGGATATGGCCATTCTGGAGATCTTGTACTTCTACCGTATGACCTACATAAACATAGGGGACTGAATACCGGCTTCCTCCGTAAGAAACGAGTGAATCATTCGATACTCTTCGAGTATGGCGTTCTACCTCTTCGAATGGGATCGGGTTAAGTGGCTTCAACTGTTCGTGTTTCCATCGATCTACTGGTTTTTCATGCGTGGTGCCGTGTACCCGTACATTAGCCACCGTATCCAACCAATGACGTACTTGCTGATTCAAGTCACGAAGGCTGGTAAACGTCTGCACCCGAGGCCAAAAGTTCTTGCGAACATATCCTACTCCATTTTCCACTTTCCCTTTTGTTCGTGCACGGTAGGGAGCGCAGCGTCGCAGCGTAAGACCGTGATGGCTTGCAAACTGGGAAAATCGTTCATTCCACAATACATGCCCTTGATCGTCGTAACCGACAATGACGGTTTTCATATTGTCATACAAGCATGTTTCCGGTCTGCCGCCAAAGTATTGCATGGCACGCAAGTGGCAGCCGATGAGGGTATCAAGCCGTTCATTCTCTGTAAATTCCACATACAACATTCTCGAGTATCCCAAAACCATGACAAAGGCGTACAGCCGTTTATATCCACCATTCCACTCTACCTTAAAATGTCCCCAGTCTACTTGCGCTTGCTTTCCGGGTGCCGTTTCATAACGGAGCGTTGCCTTGGTCTTAACAACCGGGCGCAATGGTTCCATGAATGAGCGAAGGAGCCGAATTTGCCCTGGATAACCTTGGGCTTTGATCTCATCAAACAAAACGACAGCATTGAAGCAGCCTTCTTCCATTCTCGCTTTGATATAGGGTTTAAATGGATCGAGAATGCTTGTTTTTTTAACAGATCGTTGGTATTTCGAAGGCTCATCCTTTTTCAGCCACTTACGAATTGTTTTTCGATCCCTCCCTAATGAATCAGCAATTTGTGTGATATTCATTCCTCTTTGTCTCATGTCTTTGATCAAGTAAAACTCCCCATTCTTAAGCATATTTTCTCTCCTCCAGGGAGAGATTTTCTGCCGAAAGTGGGGAATTTTCAAGTGCCGTTATTGAGGATTTTAACAGTGCCGTTCACATAAGATTGTACCGATGATCAAAGAGTGGTAAAATCGCCCCTTGCAAGCGGTTTATGCTGTTGTTTTCCTTGACGCCATTCACTTTAAGGTAAAACAGGACGGAGCTATCGTCAATAAAGCCGCCTATATGGTCATTGGTATTGACCTTGACGGTCATAAAGATGTGCTTGGGATCTGGATTGGGGAGAATGAATCGGCAAAATTCTGGCTGCATGTCCTCAACGAACTGAAAAATCGTGGAGTCCAGGATATTCTCATTACAAGCGTCGATAATCTTCGTGGCTTTACAGAAGCCATCTCTGCATGTTATCCGAAGACGGAGATTCAGAAATGTGTTATCCATCAAATCCGAAATTCCATCAAGTATGTTTCCTATAAGGATCTCAAAAAGATCACGTCCGAGCTAAAACCTATCTACAAGGCTCCAACGGAGCAAGCCGCGTTGGAAGAACTCGATCAGTTTGAACAAACCTGGGGCAGTAGATATCCCTTGATGGTTCGTTCCTGGCGGAATAACTGGGACGAGATTGCCACTTTCTTTAAATATCCTCCAGAGATTCGAAAGCTGATTTATACAACTAACGTGATCGAGAGTTATCATCGACAGCTTCGAAAGGTGACAAAAGGAAAAGCCATGTTTCCCACAGATGATGCCCTTTTGAAGATGTTATATCTCGTAACCATGGATGTTCTACGAAAGTGGACGGGACGAGTTCAGAACTGGGGCCAGATTCTCTTACAGCTATCCGTTTTCTTTGAAGATCGGGTACAGCCGTACATCCGTTAACAAATGAAAGGCTTCATCCCCGAAGGGATTATCTTTCTCTCCACCAACGCGTCAAGGGTTCGCTTCGCCTTTCGCCCTTGACTCTATTGGTTTCGAAAAATGGCCCAATTAGGGGGATGAAACCTTTTCATATATTGGTTGATTGAGTTTACACAAAAATCTTGACAGACCCCAGGATCTCGTAAATTGTACACCTTTGGGTACACCTATAGATCCAAGTAATGTAACACGTACTTTTAGGCAGCTTATAAAAAAAGCCGATTTGCCAGTGATTCGATTTCACGATTTAAGGCATACGCACGCTACCTTACTTTTAAAGCAAGGTGTGCATCCAAAAATCGTTGCAGAACGCCTCGGCCACGCAGACACACGGATGACACTGGATACGTACAGCCATCTGCTGCCCAGCATGCAAAAGGAAACTGCCAAAAACTTTGGTAAAATGTTGTTTGGTACAAAATAATACGGGGTGAAACCCTTGTGACCATTCTGTGACCACAAGGCGTTTTCACCCCCATTTTTTGTCCCGACCACAAAATGAAAAATCAAAAAACCCTTGATTTTTCAAGGGTTTTGACGTCTTATGTATGGTGATCCGGACTGGGTTCGAACCAGCGACCCCCACCCTGTCAAGATGGTGCTCTCCCAACTGAGCTACCGGATCATGGGATATTTGCTATTGTGACTTCACCACATACGTTCAATGGTGGGCCCTGTAGGACTCGAACCTACGACCAATCGGTTATGAGCCGACCGCTCTGACCAACTGAGCTAAGGGCCCGAATCGCACCGGACGTCGATCACATGTTTTAATATACAGGATTTCTTTTCCGATTTCAAGAGGAAAAACAAAATTTCTTTTAAAAAATTTTACCACCATCAAAAACCCTGCAAAATCAAGGAGCATCCCGATAGGGATGCCCCTCCACCACACCTATCAACCAGGTACAACTAAAGGTCACCCGGCCTCATCCACAGCCTTGCCTTCCACTCGAATCTGCCCCGCAGCAAGCACCTCCGCCTGCTCCTGCTCATCTCTCAACCGATGAGCCATCCGGCTCGAGGCATTCGCCGCCACGCTCGCGACCAAATCATCCAGGAACGTATGCACTTTTCCACCGGATGTCTTCGTATCCAGCCGCTTGATCACACCAATCTTATGCTTATCCAAATGTCCAAACGTCGTTACCGCAATGCTCCCGTACCCGAACACCGAACCGAGCGCCAAGGTTTCGTCGCAGCCAAACAAGCCTTCATCGGAGGCGATAATCGACTGCAGCGGCTCAGACAATAGGCCCTTTTCCGCCAATGTATCCAGCTCAATGCCCACGAGGATGGCATGCTGCATTTCCCTTTTCTCCAGAACAGCCTTTACGCTCTCGATGCACGGTTCCATGGTCAGGTCAGGATGATAGGGCGATTGCATCAAATATACGATCTCCGCGATATCCTCTACGCGCACACCGCGCTCTGCCAAACGATCCAATGCGGCTTTTCTGACTTCGCTGCTGTGTACTTGCTTCTTCATGTAAGACAACCCCTTCCACCATTAAGTGAAGTCACCTATGTTACATAGTATCACAAGGTGACAAAATTGCGACAATCTTCGGCCGCAAGGTCGAAACCCACACCACACCACCCCACACCACCCTCCATCCAAACCAAGGAGCCGATAGGCTCCCCTCCTCCCCCTACTCCCGCAAAAAACACCTCTCCCCCAGACACCCCCAGCCTCTCCAGCCCCCCACACGACTGTATAATACGAAAACCACCCCCAACAATTTCACCTTCCAACACCCACCCCCCAGCAGGTTCACCCGCTTCTTCCCCCACAACCCAAAAAGCTATTTTCCTCCCCCTTCCCTTTCTGCTACAGTAAAACCAACACCCCAAAGGAGGACAACGCAGTGGCACTTGACGAACTGATCCTCACCAGCAAACACCTGGGGACGACGGAGCGTCTCCTCGTCTACCTGCCGGAGCGATATTCCCCGCTCTATTCCTATCCGGTCCTGTATGTCCAGGACGGCGACGACTACCTGTCAATGGGACGTCTCGCCACTCTGCTTGAGGAAATGCACCGGGAAAAGGAAATCCCGAATCTCATCTCCGTTTTCCTTCCCGTAGACAAAGAACGCCGCTACGCCCGCTACCACCCGGACGGGGCGGAACACCAAAAGTACCTGCGCTTTCTCGCGGACGAAGTCGTCAGCGCCGTAGACAGCCGCTACTCCACCCACCCGCTGGGCATGGCCCGCACGCTATTGGGCGAGTCTTTGGGAGGCGTCGTCTCGCTGTTTGCAGCGCTCTCCTATCCTCATACCTTCGGCCAGGTGGCCTGCCAGTCCGCCGCTATGGACGCCGCCCTCAACCGCCGGGTGCAGGAGTCCGACTTCCCCGTACCGTTGCATGTCTATCTTGAGGTTGGACTCGAAGAAACGGCGGTAGAGACGAGCCGCGGCACCCTCGATTTGCTCCAGGCCAACGAAGCGCTGCGCGACATTTTGCAAACAAAAACGGTCACCCTGGCCTATGAGACCTTTGCGGGTGACCACACGTGGGGCTATTGGCAAGCCAACCTGCGGCGCATTCTTCCTGCGCTTTTCGGGTAAACTTACCTTGTCTGTTCTTCCTGAGGACCTTCTTCTTTTCCCGGGGAGACCAACGCCTCGTCGAATTCGGTTTTGCGGATTGCGGTGATGAGGGAAAAGGTAAGGAGGGACAGCAACAGAAGAACGAGAAAAATGAAGATGATCATCATAGCTGTTTTCACGATTGAATATAGCACCTCCCTGCTCCTTAACAGTCTGTCCCGAGCGGGGAGGAATATACAGGCTGACGCATAAGATTACACAAATGGAGAATTTTCTGTTAAAATAAGTTTATTGGATTTTTCCATGGGCTATATGGGCTGTATAGAAACGAAAGAGGAGGGATTCACATGAAGTACAGTATCGTTGTATTTCCATCCAGCAAGGTGCAAGAAGTCGCCAACTCATACCGCAAACGTTACGATCCAGCTTACTCTTTGATCCCGCCGTATATTCGCCTGAAAGAAGCATTTGAACTCGACGAATCTCAGCTGCCTCATTTGGTAAGCCATTTGGAGCTGGTTGCAAATTCCACGGAAGCTTTTACTGCCAATTTCCACCGGGTTTCTTCGTTCCATCCGACCAACAACGTCATTTACTTGGCGGTCCAAAACAAAGAGCCGTTTGAACAGCTCCACGCCAAGATCGTAGAAAAGGTTGTGCAAGAAAAGGAAACGTATGCATTCGTACCGCATCTCACGATTGGCCGGGACCTCTCCAATGATGAGCTGCGCGACATTACCGGACAATTGAGCATGGTCAAGTTTGACCTCACCTCCGATGTGGACCGCTTCCATCTCATTTACGAGCTGGAAGACGGCATCTGGAGCGTGTACCAGACGTTCCTGCTGAAAAAATAAACATGGGGGCCTCCCCCTTGCGCCCTTCCCTGCTGCGGAAGGGCCTTTCCTTTTTGATTTGATACTGCATCGCGTCGAGCGCTATGAAAGGAAGAAAACCATTGACTGAACCGAAAATCCACCAAACAAACGAAACAGACAATCCAATCCAAAAGAACGACTCGCATGAGGCTAGCTCCTCAACCAAGAGCCCCTACCAAATCGAAGAGGTCAAGACTGACAAGCAAATGCAAGACGCTCTTTCAGTAAGACGCACTGTCTTCATTAAAGAGCAGCAGGTTCCAGAGGAAATCGAGATTGACTCGCACGACCGCATCGGCTCCGAAACCATCCATTTTGTCGTTTATAAGGAAGAACAGGCTGTAGGAGCAAGCCGTCTTCGTCCGTACGCACCCGAGGTTGGCAAAATCGAGCGGGTAGCTGTTTTGCAAAGCGAGAGAGGCACAGGGCTCGGACGCCTGCTGATGCTCGCTATGGAGGAAACTGCCCGCCGCCAAGGCTTCAAGCGCCTCAAGCTGAATGCACAGACCCACGCGCAGCGCTTTTACGAAAAGCTGGGCTACACTCCTGCAGGAGAAGTGTTTGAAGAAGCCGGAATTGAACACATCGCGATGGAAAAAGCGATCTAGCTTGGCATCCGTACAATCGCTTTGATCCCAAAACAAAACAAGCCCCGCTTACGGACGAATCCTCATCCGATGCGGGGCTTCCTTTTTTTCAAATCTGTACTACAACTTTGTACCTCAAGTCAGCACTACAAGCCGCTACTCCCCTTGCCTCTTCCGCTTACCCGCAATCTCCCGCAGCCTTTCCACCGCATCATATGGCGCGGTATGCGTACCAAGCATCGCGTGAAACGGCTCCTCGCCGCGCCAGCCGTGGAAATCCGAGCCGCCGGTCATGACCAGACCATGCGCCTCAGCCCAGCGCTGATACTGCTCCCTTTGCTCCTGGCTGTTGTCCGGGTGCCACACCTCGATGCCATCCAGACCGAACGCAATCAGCTCCTGCACAAGCTCGTCGTCATCGTACAGCCCGGGATGGGCCAGCACAGCGACGCCGCCTGCTTCCTTGATCAGCGTGATCGCCTCCTGAGGGGTAATCCGCGGCGGGTTGACGTACGCCTTTCCCTCTTTCCCCAGATAAACGGCAAAGGCTTCGTCGATCGACTGAACCACGCCCAGCTCGATCATCTCCTCCGCGATATGCGGCCGTCCGATGTTTTTATCTTCGCCTGACTTGCGCCGGTAGACTCCTTCCAGCGTGATCGGTATGCCCAGCTCCTGCAGGCGGGCGATCATCAGCTTGTTTCGCTCATGTCTTGTATCGCGCAGGCCGGACAGCCTCTGGAGAAAAGCCTGGTCCTCGTACGGTATAAAATACCCCAGCACATGGATGTCCTGTCCGCGCGCCAGCGAGCTCACCTCGACGCCGGGAATGACTTCAACAGCTTGTCCCAACTGCCCGGCTGCTTCCAATGCTGCCGGAATGCCGGCAACCGTGTCGTGATCCGTAATGGCCACGGCAGCCAATCCCGCTTCGGCGGCCAGACGCACGTTTTCATGCGGCTCGCATGTGCCGTCTGAAGCCCGGGTGTGTGTATGCAAATCCGCTCGTTTGTTCATGGAAGTTTTCTCTCCTTCTTTCCCCTTGTCTGTCATTCTGAATCCGAACTCCCCTACATATGATTAGGCAAAACGCTTTTACTACATATGCCAAGGAGGATGTCCATGCGGTTAAAGAGCAAAAACCTGACCGGTGTCGTCCAGCCGCTTTCCTTTGTCGACAAGATGCTGCGGCAGCAGGGCTTTTCCCCATCCGGCGGGGACACCCCCACCTATGATGTCGTTATTTACGATTCCGCTACCAGCAGTTCTTATTTTCTCCGCATTCCCGCCAATCCTGTGAGCAAGCCGTCCCACACCGGTGAGATGACCGTCAAATTGGGCCACCCCTATCTTGAGGCAAAACTGATCTTTCATACCGAACAAGAAGAGTATTCCGTTATTCCCAAGGAAATACGCCAAGCCGCCGAGCACAAGCTGGCTGAAATCGGGGACTACCTATCGAGGCCGTCATGTTTCCCCCACAGCCACTGATTTGCGGCAAAGCGGTACCGGATCCGCTCTTCCTTTAACAACCCAATGAAATAGCCCATCAGCGCGGTACGGTAGAGCACGTAGCTCGTCGCGTTCTCAATGGAAATTTGTAAACGCTCACAGACGAGCGCCAGCGCTTGCTCCAGCGTCCGCTCTTCCGACAAAATTTCTTCGATCATCCCGTACAGCCTGCGATGACAATGAATGTTTTGCGTCAAAACCGCTTCCGGAGAGGTGGTGTATGGCCCGTGACCCGGCAAATAGCCGCGGTAATTCGATTCCAAAAGCTTGACTAAGCTTAGCAGGGTTTCGTGAGCATCGACCAAAAAAGGCAGCTTGTGCTTTTTCAATGTCTCTTCGCCGAGGTAACTGTCGGCGCTAAAACATATCCTGTCTACGACCAATCCGACCTGATTCCAGCTGTGTCCAGGAAGGGGGATGACTTCAAAGCAGGTCTCATCAATTTCTACGCGGCCTTCTGTGGGCAAGAGGTGGTCGACGCGCGATGCTTCGGCGAGCAAAAATTTGTTGCGCAGCTCATCCAACGGCTGCGCTCCCATGCCCAGGTAGATCGGCTCCAGCAGCGGATAGCGGATGATCGCTTCCTCCAGCGGCGGAGCGTATACCTGTGCCGCTGGCCAACAGGATAACAGATAGGCATTGCCGCCAAAATGGTCGGCATGGGCGTGAGTCTGTACAATTGCGCTTAGCGGCTGGGCGATCGCGTCCAGCCCTTTCTTTATCTTTTTGGCTGTCTGGGTATCCAGCCCGGAATCAATCAGGATCGCGCCTGTTTTTCCCTGGACAAACCCGATGTTGACGCTGCCGGGAAAGTATCCGACTGTTTCGGTGATCATCTCCAACGTATGCTGTGCCATCTGTCTCCCTCGTTTCTTCCTGTTTTTTCTTAGTTTCTCCATCTGCGCCCAGCTTCCCTGCCGAGCGGCCCGATTACGACATATGGAGGCTTCTTGAATCGCATGTTGTAAAAACCGTGGGTAAAAATGGCCACTGCGATGATGGTGCACATGGAAAAAACAGCGCGCTCGATCCCGATTGCGGGAAGCGAAATAGAGACAATGACTCCGTCGATCATCAAGATATACAACGCTACCGGCACCTTTGACCTCCGCGCCAAAAATTGTGCGATCAGATCGGTTCCCCCTGTGTTGGTCTGGTACGCCAGCATGAGACCGGTCCCCGCTCCGATCAGCGCTCCTCCGATTACCGCAGATGTCGGGAGCGTCCAGTTATTCCACGCTCTGAGCGGGGCAAATACGTCAATCATTAACGTTTCGATCAGCATTCCGTGAAAGCTCTGAAAAAACAACGGACGATCATAGGCAAACACCATCGCATAAACAGGTATGCTGCAAGCGATCATGACCAGGCCCGGGGGCCATTGAAAAAAATAGGTCGCCAACAGGCCAATCCCGATCATCCCCCCGTCCATCAAATGGTGCGGGACGAGAAACAGGTTTACCCCGACTGCTATCCCGATGCTCCCCAAAAGGATCGCCGCTCCCTTCTGTACCCATTCCATTCTTCTCGCCTCCAGGGACAGGGTTACTCGATTATCTTTATGTCCCCTGAAATCCGCGTATGTATGGAATTGCTCAAAACTGCAGGATAAAATCGGATGGTTTTGACTGTTTGCTTTCGTTATTGGTATACTATCCTTTAATAATGAAATCGAATGTTTCCCTCTTTGCTTTCGTACATTGAAAGGAAAGCGCAAAACGAGAATAACAAATGGAGGTGAATCTCCTCCTTTCGCCCATCGGCGGAAGGGTGGAGACTTTCTTGGAGAGTCCGATAGGGGAGATACTTCTGAATCTGCTGCTCGTTGTGTTTTTGGTACTGCTCAACGGTTTTTTTGTAGCAGCAGAATTCTCGCTGGTAAAAGTGCGTCAAACCCGTCTTGCCCAACTGGTGAGCGAAGGGAACAAATCCGCTGTCTATGCGCAGAAGGTAACGAAGCAGCTGGATGCCTACCTGTCGGCTTGCCAGCTCGGGATTACCCTGGCATCGCTCGGTTTGGGCTGGGTTGGCGAACCGGCTATATCCCAATACGTCGAACCCGTAATGGTTTCACTCGGTCTGCCGAACTATTTGGTCAGCCCTGTTTCGCTGGCGATCGCTTTTGGAATCATCACCTTCATGCACATCGTCTTCGGAGAACTCGCTCCCAAGTCGCTGGCCATTCAAAAGGCGGAGGCCGCCTCTCTCTGGACGGCTGGACCGCTGATGGTTTTCTACAAGCTCAGCTACCCGCTGATCTTGGTGCTCAACGGAACGGCGAACTTTTTTATCCGCCGCTTGGGGATTGAGCCTGCGACTGAAACGGATTTGGCGCATACCGAAGAAGAGATTCGCCTTTTGGTCAATCAAAGCCACAAAAGCGGTCATATCGATCAGACGGAGATGGCTTTGGTGGACAACGTCTTCGAGTTTTCGGAGCGTCTCGCCAGGGAAATCATGATCCCTCGCATCGATATGGTCTGTCTGTACGACGACAATACCTTTGCTGAAAATTTGGCAATTATGCGGGATTCCCGTCACTCGCGTTTCCCGGTCGCGCATGAAGACAAAGACCGGTTGATCGGCTTTGTCCACATCTCGGATTTCTACCTGTCTGCCCTGACCAACGGCAAGGCCGATTTAAAGGATTTCCTCCGCCCGCTCTTGACGGTGCCGGAATCCATGGAAATCAGCCATGTACTGCGGCTCATGCAAAAGCGGCGGTCGCAAATGGCGATCGTCATCGACGAGTACGGCGGAACAGCCGGACTGATCACGATGGAGGATATCCTCGAGGAGATCGTCGGGGACATTCAGGATGAATTCGACGAGAATGAGCGTCCTGACATCGAAAGCTCCAATAACGAGCTGTCCGTGTCCGGGAAAACGCTGTTGACGGAGTTGAACGACTATATATCTGTAGAAATTCACTCGGATGAGGTAGACACGATTGCCGGCTGGCTCTACAGCCAACTGAATGAAGAAGTAGCCGAAGGCAAATCGGTGCAGTACCAAAACTACATTTTTACGATTTCCGAGCTGGAGAACCACCGTATCACGCGAGTCGGGATCTCCTATCTGAGCGAGGAAGAACTGGTGGCAGATGATAGCGAAGACAACTACCTGCTGCACGCCCAGTCCTGACCTGTCACACACATAAGGCAAGTGTCCCCTGCCCGCAGGGGGCACTTCTTCTTTCCCTCATTGTGCGGAAGCGATCCGCAACACCCTCTCCATTCGAGGTGTCATGATGAAATTTGCACAGCTAGACGACCGGTTGATCCGGTTGCAACCCGATACATATTCGATGATTGCTGCTTGGCGCCTGGCCGCCCGGCGCGAAAAAGTGCGCTGTCTGCGATGCGGCGCACCTCTTCGGCTGTATGCCGGTGTAAGCTTTGATCCGCACTTTTTGCATCCGGAGGGCAGCACCTGCGATTGGGAAGCGTTGGACGAGCCTCCAGCCGAGTGGCTCGTTTCAGAAGCTCCGCCTGCCATTCAGGCTGCTTTTGCGGCTTCTTTGGAAACGGCAGCGGCAACGGAAGCGCTGTCTCATTCGGGCACAGGGGCAGCCGCTATTGGCGGGGCTGTAGATATTGCCGCCACTTCTGGAGCAGACAATAATGGTGCGAGGACTCGTGGACGCGCTGATTCGCAGCCTGCTGAATCTGCATCTTCTGCTGGAGCTTCCACCGCTGGGAATGGCGTTTCTGCCTTTGCCAACGGAACTCCCGCTACCGCAAACGGCGCTTCCGCCACTGCGAATGTCGCTTCCACCCTCCAAAACGACGCCGCAGTTCCTGCGAGCCAAACTGACGAGGAAGACGACACGATCACAGTAGGGGCCTTTCGCCTGCCAAAGAAGCGATCCATCCATGAAGCAGGCTCGGTCACAGTCCCTCCCCCGGCTCAGCCCAAACCGGCGCTTTTTCGCAAAAGGCTGGTGCCCAAAAAGGCGATCGAGCATTTGGCTGAGCGCCACGACGAGCCGCTTCACCCCCATCAGCGGGAGGCCATGCTTACGACCGACGGGCCGCTTTTGATTCTGGCCGGTGCAGGCAGCGGCAAGACGCGTGTGATGACGGCCCGAACCTCCCATCTCATCCGCGAGCTCGGCCTTTCTCCACGGCAGATCATGGTCGTGACGTTTACGACAAAGGCCGCTGAAGAGATCAAGCACAGGCTGGCCCGCCAGCTCCCTGCGCAGCAGGCCCGGGAGCTTGTTGCCGGTACGTTCCACAGCATTTTTTACCGGATGCTTCTGTTTCATCAGCCGGAGCGTTGGGATCAGCAAAGACTGCTGAAAAAGGACTGGCAAAAGTGGCGGCTCCTGCGCGAAAGCAATGCAATGAACATGCACGCGGAAATCGGACCGCGCAAAGAAAATGAAGTGATGGACGCGCTGGCGGTCATCAGCCGCTGGAAAAACGAATACCTCCTGCCCCAGCAAGCCGGATTGCGGGAGGCAAACGATGATGCCGAACGGCTGGCCCAGCTCCTTTATCCTCACTATGAAGAGGCGAAAAGACGGACGGGCTGGTTTGACTTCGACGACATGCTGATCGGCTGCTACGAGCTGCTCCGCCATCACCCCGACATTTTGCAGCGCTATCAGGAACGGATCACGCACGTGATGATCGACGAGTTTCAGGACATCAACCGCATCCAGTACGAGACGGTCAAGCTGCTGGCAGCGCCGCAGAACAACCTGTGCGTGATCGGCGATGACGACCAGTCGATCTACGGCTTTCGCGGGAGCGACCCGCAATACATACTCGGTTTTACAAAAGATTTTCCCCAGGCGAAAACAATTACACTGGAAGTGAACTACCGTTCCCGCTCCGCTATCGTCGGGCTCGGCTTTTCGCTGATCGGCCACAATCGGGCCCGCTGGCAAAAGGACTGCCTTTCCTTTCACTCCGAAGAAGGCGAAACGTATCTGTTCGAGCCGGACGACGAAGAGGAGCAAGCGGCCCGGATCGTAGACGAGATCAGCCACCGCATCCGCGAAGGCACACCAGTGGGAGAATGCGCGGTGCTTTACCGGACGAATGAGTCAGCCCGCCCTATTCTGGAGAGATTGAGCGAAGCCGGCATTCCCTTTCACTACTCGCAGGAGGAGGAATCGTTCTACCAGCGGCAAACCGTTCGCTGGGCACTGGCTTACTTGCGCTTGTCGCTTGACCCTGACGATTCGGCGGCATTGAAAGAAATTCTGCCAACGCTCTATATTTCCCAGGAGATGTGGAACGCTGTTCGCAGTCGAGCGATCCTGGAGGATGTCCCGATCCTGCACGTGCTGCCTGGAATGAACCACTGGAAGCCGTTTCAACGCAAGGCTTTGAAAACGATCACCGAGATACTGGCAGCCTGCGCTTCGTGTCCGCCGGCCCAGGCGCTGGAGCTCATATGCGAAGACGGCAAGCTGCGGGATTACCTGAAAAAGCGGGCAAAAGAGCGGGATGGCGGCCGGGAACGCTGGAGCGAGGAGCTGCAGCAGCTGATTGCGGCAGCCAAACGACACGATAGCGTAGGCGGATTTCTCCAGTACATCGACCGGATGGTCCAACAGGAAAAGGAGTGGCGCGAGGTTCAGCCACTCCCTGGGGAAGGAGTACACGTCTTGAGCATTCACCGGGCAAAAGGACTGGAGTTCGACCACGTCTTTCTGCCTGATCTCGTTGAAGGCTCCCTTCCTCATGAATACGCGCTGGACGCCGTGAGAAAAGGAAACAATGCCGCCCTTGAGGAAGAGCGGAGATTACTGTACGTCGCCATTACAAGGGCCAGATACTCCTTGAGTGTCGGAATCCCCCGCGAGCGCTTCGGACGAAAAACCAGGCCCTCCCGGTTCATCTCCGAAATGGGCCGATAAACGGTCGATGCCGCCGCCCATGTGGATCAGAAATTCTTCCATATTCGTAATGATCGGAAACAAGGCAAAGGCTCCCTTCCGCATGTTTGCTTCTAGCATGCGGATGACGGGAGCCTTTTATTCATCGCGGGAGGTTATTAAAGGCTGTTGGAAGGCCTTTATTATAGGCCGTTATTGAAGGCCGTTATTGAAATTTCGCCAGCTCTTTCAGCCTGTTTGCCATTTCCTCCAGCGACAGCAAGGCCGCATTGATCTGTTCAATGCTCGCGGCCATTTCCTGCGTAGCGGCCGATTCTTCCTCCACCTTTTTCAGCACCGTCGCCACCTTTTGCTTCATATCGTTCATGCCTTGCAAAATATTCTCAGCGGAATGGCGAGACTGTTCTGCAAGCGCTCGGATCTCTCCCGCCACGACGCCAAAGGTGCGGCCGTGCTGGCCGGCATGGGCTGCCTGGATGGATGCATTCAGCCCCAGGAGATTGCTTTGATTAGCGATGGAGCGGACGATATCCACGACCTTGGCATTCTCCTCGACGGCATGGACCACCGTCTCGCAGTTGGTGTTGATCTCTACAATGGAGCTGGCGAGCTGTTGAGCTGTAGCCGCTATATTTTGCGCCCACGATGTCATTTGCTCGACGGACGCAGCCAGCTCCTCGGACAAGACGGCTGTCCTCTCTTCCCGGTCACTGGAGAGGATCAGCGTCAAGGCTCCCTTCAGCACTCCCTCCTCATCTCTGACAGGCACGCTTATAGCGTGAAACGCGATGCCAAATCGGGATGACTCTCGCGGGACTGTCTGGCGGATCGACTGCCCCCCTTCGAGGGTCTTGTACGTAATGGATTGCCTATTCACTTCATGGTCGACAGTCAAGCCAAGGTGGATCTCTCCTTCTCTGTAGTACCTGATGTGCGTCAAATCTGCAAGAGCCACAGTGGCCTTCGGAAACAGCAGGGACAATGTAGGCATGCTTGCCAAAACCTTATCGATCATGGAATTATGCACCAGCCCGTTTGGCCTGTCCCGGTTCAAGCCCGTCGGCTGCGGCTTCTTCTTTTACCAGCAGGATGATGAACGCCCCTAGCAAGGGACCGATCGCCAGCGTTAAAAATGCAAAGAAATAGCTGTTTGTCGCATCGAGTACGGCGCCGACGGCAAGCGGCGAGATGAGCGAGCCCAGCTGCCAGATCGTGTTGACAAAGCCTGTCGCGGTCCCGACAAGTCGGCGCGGGACCAATTCGCCGATGTAATTGTTCATGATCGGGCTGTAGACAAAGGCAGCCACGCCGAGAATCGCCGCAACCACATAGAGCATGCTGGCACTAGTTGTCATCGCAAACCACATCAGCACCGGACCAAACAAGAAGAGAACGATAAAGAGCAAGGTTTTCCGTTTTACCTTCAACACATCCGACAAGATCCCGATGACCGGCTTGCACAGTAGAGCGGTTACTCCGTAAATCGACATGATTACACCTGCTTCTACGAGGGAGATGCCCAAGCCTTTGTTCATGTACGTGTTGGCCCAGGTTGCCGTGCCCCATGTGGCCCACATCGCGCAAAATCCGGCGAATCCGGTAACCATCAGATTGCGGTTTTTAAACAAATGGGCGACGTCTTTCCAGAACGCAGCAGAGGATTCCGCCTGTGCCCGCTGCTCGGCGGCAGAGGTCTTTTCCCGCAGGAAAAAGTATCCGAGAACAAGTCCCAGCAGCGGCAAAGCACCAGCTACGAAAAAGGCCGTTTTCCAGCTATAGCTGTTGGCAACTGTCGGTACAAACATGTTTACTACCGATACCCCCAGGGAGGAGGCGGTCATAAAAAAGCCCATCGCGGTTCCCCGTCCCTTTGCCGGGAACCAGTCAAAGATGGCCCGCACACATGCGGAAAATACCGCCCCTGAACCAAGTCCGGCCAGGACCCTCATAGCAAAGCCTGTATGATAGCTATTGATCAATCCCATCGAAACCGTAAACAGACCCATAACGAAAAACGAGCCCAGCAGCACTTTGCGATAGCCAAACCGGTCGGTGAGCAATCCGCCAGGCAGCTGCGTGATCACGTAGCCGATGTAAAAGGCGGTCATGTAGCTGCCCGCTTCTGCCTTGGACAGCCCCAGATCCTGGGAAGCGAGCGGCATGATCGGCGGCCAGGACAGCCTGTCCACAAAAGAGAAGAGAAAAGCCATCCATACGATGAGCAAAACGCCCATCTGCCATCTTCGTTCGTTCATTTTGTATCACTCCATTTCATTCTCTCAAACTTTTTTAGTAGAGTTAAATTTATTACTTACCTAACTATAACGCATTAACAGTATGTTTTTTTATAAAATCGCTTCCTGGCGGAGCAATTCGGAGCGTACCGACTGGTAGTCACTTGCGTCCTGCTGTCCGTGAAGCGCCGCTGCCACACCCGCAGCCTGTCCCGTTGCAAACGCCGTTCCCATGACACGGGCGGAAGCGAACGCCAGCGGATCACAATCGATGATCCGGCCTGCGGCCCACAGATTGCCAACGCCTTTGACCTTGAGCGAGCGGAGTGGAATATCGTAAAAAGACTTGTCCTTGATCTCATGCCAGACGTTGGGCTTTCCCGGTTCCGGGTGCAGCTCTACCGGCCAGCCGCCGCGGGCGATTGCATCGGCTTGCCGTCTCGCCTGGAGCACGTCGTCCCCGGTCAGCGTGTATTCCCCCACGATATGTCTCGTCTCCCTGATACCGATCTGCGGGCCAGTCTGCACCAAGTAGGCGCTTTCAAAACCGGGCAGGTACCTTTTGAATGCTTCCAAATAAGCCCATGCCTGCCGTCTGCCGGACAGCTCAGCCTTGGTCATGCTGCCCGCTTCCAGTCCGTTTACCTCTTCATCGCACAGGATTGCGAGTACATCCTGATTTCCTCCGGGCATGCGGACGATCGTTCCCAGCTCCTTGGTCAGCCCCTCGATTCCATCCGCTTTTCCTTTCAGAACGGCCTGCTCTACCTGCAGAGGATGAGCATGCGCGTCAGCTGCTACTCCGCCGATCCGGATCATCAGCGTGGCTGACTGCAAATGGCCTTCCGCGTTTCCAAAGATGACTTCCCCTCCCGACAGACTGGCCAGATCGCCTTCCCCGCTGGCATCGACAAAAGCGGATGCTTCAATCGTGAACATACCGGCATGATCCACGCATTGAATGGCGGAAATCCTCCCTCCGCTCGTCTCCGCTCCAATCACTTGAGCGTGCAGCAAAGGCTCCACCCCCGCTTCCGTCACACAGCGGTCCAGCGCCAGCTTGGTCACTTCGGGATCGAGCAGAACGATTACGGTTCCTGTACGCGCTGTTCGCCTCGGGCCTTCATACATGCCCAAGCGGGCGAGGTGGTTCAGGACGTTTTGGCCAACGCCGCCGACAATTTGCTCAGGCGGCTCTCCCTGCGTAAAAAAACCGCAGTAGGTCAATACAGAGCTGTGAGTCGCCGCACCTCCAAAGTACGGGTTGCGGTCGATCAGGATCGTCCTTGCCCCAGTCTGAGCCGCCCCTACGGCTGCCCCGACACCGGCCGCGCCACCTCCCACTACAGCGACATCAAAGGTAAGCTTTCTTTGCATCTGTCTGTCTCCTTTTGAGTGAATTTGATTTGTCCCAAATTTACAAAATATTTGTTTATTCGTTCAATCGATCTTTCCGATACAGTTAATAACTAGGACTAATAAATCAAAGGAGACTTGCCCTATGGAACTCCACCAGTTTGAATATGTCCTGGCCGTGGAGAAGCATCGCCATTTTTCACGAGCCGCCGAAGCAATTTCCATCTCTCAATCTGCCCTCTCCCAACAGATCAGAAAGCTGGAGGAGGAGTTCGGAATCGTCCTTTTTGAACGAACCACCCGCAGCATTCAGCCTACTCCTGCAGGCGTGGAATTCGTCCAATACGCCACGCGGATCATCGGGGAGGTAGAGCGTGTCAAGCAAGCGATGCAAGCCCACCGGACACTGGAGCGGGGGAAGGTCACGATCGGAGCCGTACCGATCCTCGGCTATCTCGGACTGACCCCCGCTATCGCCGGTTTTCGCAAGTCCTACCCCGGAATTGATCTGGAGATACGCGAAGCGACCAGCGACCATCTTCTTCAGTGGCTGCATGCCGGGGACATTGACCTGGCCCTCACTACCTTTTCCCTGCATCACGATACGGATGAACACATTCACTTCCTTCCCTTGCTTGAGGACCAATTGGTGCTGGTGACAAGCCACTATCATCCGCTTGCCCAGCGCAAAAAAATCGATTTGAGCGAAGCTGCTGGCGAGCCCTTCCTTGCGATCAAGGCAAGCCATTTCATGCGCAACATTTGTGAGCACGCATGCGAAGAGGCCGGCTTTACGCCGACCATCATTGTCGAGAGCAGTCAGGTTGAAACGATTTGCGGACTCGTCGAAGAGGGCATGGGCGTGGCCCTATTTACCCATCGGGTCGCCAAGTGCTTTCCCCGCTCCCGCATCGCCGTCGTCCGGCTGAAAAAGCCTTTCACCAAAATTACGGGAATCGCGCTTTCCCGGAACCACCTTCTCACTCCGGCAGCCAATGCATTCTGCCGCTTTTTGCAGGAGTGGCAAAAGGAGCACGAGTGGCACTGATTTCACAAGCCGCCGCGATCCAAGTGCAAAACGGATGGCAACTACCCCATAAGCGACTTCAGGCAAAAACCACAGCCAAAAGAATCTCTATGCCGAAAAACAAACCGCAAAAACGAACAACAATAAACGAACAACAATAAACGAACGGCAAAAAACAAACGACAAAAAACCCCCCGATATCGGATGAAAGTGTCCGTCGTTTCGGGGGGTGAAACTGTGTTTTATTTGCCCATGATGTTGTAGCCGGCATCCACGTGAATGATTTCGCCGGTGATTCCGCGGGACAGATGGCTCATCAGGAACAATGCCGTGTCCCCTACCTCTGATTGATCGATGGTGCGGCGCAGCGGCGCTCTTTCCTCGATCTCTTTCAGTACGCTGTTGAAGTTGCGAATGCCCTTTGCCGCGAGTGTGCGGATCGGACCCGCAGAGATGGCATTGACGCGGATGTTTTCTTTGCCCAGATCGCCCGCCAGGTAGCGAACAGAAGCGTCCAGCGCGGCCTTCGCCACACCCATGACGTTGTAATTGGGCACCACGCGCTCGCCGCCGAGGTACGTCAACGTTACGATGCTTCCGCCCTCCGTCATCAGCGGACGAGCAGCGCGGGCGACAGCGACCAGCGAGTATGCGCTGATGTCTTGGGCAAGGGCGTAGCCGTCACGGGAGGTATTGACGAATTCGCCTTCCAGCTCCTCCGTTCTGGCAAACGCGATGCAGTGCGCCAAGCCGTGAATGACGCCGACTTTTTCCTTGATTTGGGCAAAAGCGGCTTCTACTTCATCGTCCTTGGTCACGTCACAGTTGATCAAGAGCGATTCTTGTTCCAGCTCTTCCGTCAGCTTTGCCACGTTTTCGCGCAGGCGCTCTCCCTGATACGTAAAAATCAGATTGGCTCCCGCTTTGCTCAGGGATTGGGCGATTCCCCAGGCGATGCTGCGGTGGTTGGCGACACCCATGATCACGATATTTTTTCCTGCAAGCATGGTATTCATTATGTATCGGCCCCTTCCTACGTATTTCCCTGCCATTATAACCGATCTTGTCTGCGGTTACGAGCAAATTTAGGAACAAAACACGCAAAAGGGGCCAAGCAAAAGGCTACTCTCCCTGCTGCATGGCTCGAGCGAGGTCATCGACAGGGGCGGCAGCGGAATTGGTAAACGCCCAAGCCTCTTCGACGGGATTCAGCGGTGTTCCGGTTGCCGGGAATTCCGCCTGCATGTTTGCCATCTCTTCCGTATCGGACATAGGCTGTTTGTTCTCCACGTTTCCTTCTCTCCTTTCGAAGATCGATACATGCTGCAAAAAGCATGTTCTTAGACTAACAAGCAGGAAACGTGTTTATGCATGCAGGTGCGCATTGCTGTGAAAAAATGTCATCAGCAAAAGATAAGCCACCATCCCGGCAAAAAAGAACAGTCCCTGTCCTCCTTTTCGCTCGTGGAGGATAAACGGCACCAGATGGCTGGCCGAGACGTAGAGAAAAACGCCTGTTGTCAGCGCCATCATCACAGGGACCCAGCCTTCTTGCAAAAAAGGCTCCGCGATCTGAAAACTCAGGGCCCCTGCCAGAGTAGCCGCCCCCAGCCCCGCCGCTCCCCAAAAAGCCTTTTTCCGCGAACGCGTGACAGCCAGCAGCAAGGAGGCAACGGTTACCCCATCCGGCACTTTATGCAAAAGCATGGCAAACAGCACGGACCATCCCAGTCGCTCGTCCATCCAGAAGCTTGCCAAAATCGAGATTCCCTCCACATACGAGTGAAGCAAAAATCCGGACAAAACTCCGATGATCCGGGCTGACCCCATCGCTCTCGTGTTATTTTCACCCGCATGCCCCATCCAATCGAGCAAAAACAAGCAGGAAAAGCCAATCAGGACAAACGGCATCACCCGCCCGCTTCCCACATGCAGTGTATGGGGAAGCAAATCAAGCAGGGTAATCGCCAGAAGCAAGCCCGCTCCTGCGCTGATCATTGCAAAGAGCGACTTTTCGGACCATGACCGCAAACAGAGCAAAAACCCGCCAATGCTGCTTGCCGCCGCGGCACTCAGCAGGACGACAAGGATGACTGGCTGCATGAGACCGCCTTCCCTTCTACCGGGTGTATCCCTTCCATTCTACGCGCCTGTCCGGGTCATTATGTGTCTCGACAAAGTGCGTCAGCCTGTCCGAATTAGCCGAATTAGCACTAGTTTTTAGAACCTTTGTCGACAAGCTTTTTCCGGGAAAAAATGGTGCTATAATGAGGCCACCGGGAATACCTGAAGGGGAAAAGGAGTGATTCGAATGGATGTGCAAGTTTGGATGGCTTCCAAAGAAGTCGCAGATCGATTGGATGTTCATGTGCGGACGCTGAGAAATTGGCTGGAAATGTTCGTTCCGGCTCAGGAGCGGCTGAAAAATCCGCAGGGTCACTACCTGATCAGCGAGGCTGGATTTGCCCTGCTGAGTGAGGTGAAGCAGAGAAAAGACGAGGGAAACCACTCTTTGCGCGAGATACAGCGACAAATGATAGAGGAAGGCAAAATTCCGGAGTGCATGGCTGCGGAAAGCGAGGTGGCTGCCGCTGACGGACAGGCTCTGTCTGTTTCCGGGCCAAATGCGCTTTCGCACTCCGTACAGGAAATGGAAATGACCGTATCGGAGGCCATCGTCCAATTTCAGCAGGAGCTGGCCCAGCTCTCTACGATGAACCAGCTACAGTCCACCATTCTGCAAAAAATGGCCGACATCGAGGAAATGCAGGAGTCTCTGCGTCTTGAAATGAGGCGGGTCACCTTTGAAATGGACTTGATGCAGCAGCGGTTGACACGCAGAAAGGAGCGGCTGGACAGGCATCAACCCCGCTGGTCTCTCAATCCCTTCCGCTGGTTTACTCGTTCAGACCGCAATCTGACAGCCGGACAGTAAAAAACACGTCTTTTTTCACGGATAAAAAGTCCTCCTTTTCTGACAAACAGGTTTCGAACACCCTGTCTTTTGTGCTATATTTTTACTATTCAAACTGGTTCTTCTTTCAGAACTTTTTGTATGTAAGCCAAGAGACAGGAGTCCTCATTTGTGAGAAAAGTAAGCATCCACTCTGCAAAGCCGGGAGAAATCATCGCCAAAACGATCTTTTTGGAAAATGGCAATGTCCTTTTGGGAAAAGGTGTCCAACTGACGGATCGGTACATTCAGCGCCTGATCAACATGGGTATTGATATTCTCTATATCGAAGACAAGCATACAGATGACATTGTCCCGGAAGACGCCATTCGAGATGAAACGCGCAAACACGCAGTCGATGCCGTCTACGCCACCATGACCGGCTTAATGGAGAACACCGTCCTGAAGCGGCGCACCTCTGTCCCTGATTTGGGACTTGCCTTTCAAAAGGTTTTTGGCGAAATCCTGACTGATCTGAGCAGCCGCCGCGACATCCTGGTCAACCTTTGCAGCCTGCATGTCTTGGACGGGTACTTTTTTCATCACGCCGTCAATGTGTCCGTGCTCGCCGGAATTATCGGGCTGGCCAAAGGGTACAACCAGCAGCAATTGATGGAGCTGGGAATTGGCGCGCTTCTGTTTGATATCGGGATGACCCAGCTGCCAAAAGAATTATGGAACAAGCGGACGAGGCTGAATGACGAGGAGAAGCAGCGGATCCGCTATCACACCGAGGATGGTTTCAATTTGCTGCGGAACCAGTACAACATCTCGCTCCTGTCTGCCCACTGCGCTCTTCAGCATCATGAACGCTACGACGGAACAGGCTATCCGCGCCAACTGGCCGACAAGCAAATCCATGAATACGCGCAAATAGTGGCGATCGCAGATGTGTTCGATGCTCTGATTTCGAAGCGCCCTTACCGGGACAGCTACTCTCCGAGCGAGGCGATTGAGCTGCTGTTTGCTGCCGGGAACAGCATGTTCGATCTGGAATTGGTCAAGCTGTTTTTGCAGCATGTCGCGATATATCCGATCGCCTCGACTGTCACTCTCAATACTGGGCAGATCGGTGTCGTGTCTGCAGTGAACCCGTTGGCTGTAAACCGGCCGACGATCCGGATTCTCCGGGAAGCAGACGGCTCTCCCGTGGCCGCGCCCTATGAGATGGACCTGTACAGCAAAGACTTCATGAGCATTACGATTGTCGATTCGGTGTGAGCAAGGAAAGACTGACAGCTCTTTTGTCGCCTTGAACAATGCCGGTGCAACTGTCTGTGCTGGTACGCATTACATATTGCAGCATTCCAAGAAAATACAAAAAAGCTGGGCTCCACGTCCCAGCTTTTTCTATTTTGCAGCCACAAACATCAGGCCTGCTCTGCCGGTTTACTGCCGCCGCTTCGCTTTCGCTGAATAAACCCGAGCACTAACACGGCCGCAACGATCGCTATTTTGATCGCTGTCTCCACTCCGCTCAGCCCTTCTACCCAGTGCTTTACCACTTTTTCCTCAAAAATCATTTTGGCTGCCGCCCAGGCTAAAATGCCGGAGCCGATGTAAACGAGCCAAGGCAACCGTTCCATAGCCTTCAGGATCAGCTGGCTTCCGAAAACCATAATGGGAATGCTGATGACAAGACCCAGAATGATCAGGACCAGATCGCCGCCAGCCGCTCCCGCAATCGCCAGCACATTGTCCAGTCCCATCATGACGTCTGCAATCACGATCGTCTTGACTGCCTGTACGAGGCTGTCGCTTGCGCTGATCTGTTCCTCGCCGTCATCCTCGAGCAGCAGCTTGTAGCTGATCCAGACGAGAATGAGCCCGCCGATCAGGTACAGATAAGGAATTTTCAACAAGTAAACAGCAAGTGCTGTCGCCAAAATGCGCACAATAATAGCCAGACCGGTCGCCCAAAAGATCGCCTTTTTCCGATGCGCCGGCGTCAGCTTTCGACAAGCGATGGCAATCACGACTGCATTGTCCCCGCTCAATACTATGTTAATCGTAATAATAAGCAACAGTGCCGAAAAAAATCCTGCATCCAACAATGCCTGCGCCCCCCTGTTGGTGAGTAGTGTGCCACGTTTGCCGGGTAAAAAAACAATCCCTATCCTATGCCTGTCCAGGGTTGTTGTCAACCTCTTATTTCAGTATGATGGTAACGAGGAGGGTTGTCGAAATGTCGAAACAATTCGTTATCGAAGCGATCATGTTGGCCATCTACGGGGAATTGATGGCTCCTTCGCAACCTGCAGATTATTATATCCCTTCGTCGACAATCTACGAGCTGGAAGAGTTCATTCATAGTCCCGAACCGATTATGCCGGACCCAGACGATGATTTTCACGTGCGAAGGGTAATGCGAGAGATGAGTCAGTTTTTTGACGATCCGTTTAACCGCAAACGACTGGAAAAAGGGTTGATCGCTCCCTGGTCGACGATTCCCTTCACATTTCCGAACGGTGTCACGCTGCATGTGGTAAAGGTGGATGACAACGAGATGTGGGGCGAACTGTTTGATCCGGTGGAAACACAGCTGCTGCTTACCGCGATGCGGTTTGAAATTCCACTTGTCACAGACCAGCCTGATTTTCAGGACCGCATTCTGGAATACGTCGTCCCCGTCCAATTTTACGATATTGACGACTTTGAATTTGCGTTGGAACAAGGCATCTCTTTACATGAACTGCGGGACCCGTAAGGACTGTCCGCTGTCAAAGCGAAGCGCACAAAACCGGCACAGCCACTGGCCTGACCGGTTTTTTGGCTTTTTATAGATTGAAAATTGGCTCTTTTATTTATTTTTGGAAGAGCGTATAGTATTGAGCAATAGACTGGTGAAAAAGAGGCGACAGCATGGGGCGCAAAGCACTTTATACAAAGATCTACAATCAATTGCGCTATCAAATTTTAAGCGGGGAGCTGGCAATTGGCTCCCCTTTGCCTCCCGAGAGAAAGCTGGCCATGCAGCTCGGAGTCAGCCGCAACACGATCGTCAGGGCTTATGCAGAGCTGGAGGCGGAAGGGATCATCGCCAGCAGGATGGGCAGCGGACGTTATGTGGAGGCTCTTACTCCCGCCCCCGCGAGGATCGACTGGCATTATCACACGCTCGGCACGCTCGCCCCTGCTCCCTCTCACATGGCTGAGCTTCTGGGCGTAACGGACAAATACCCGGATATCATCAACTTTGCCCATGGCGATGGCGGCAAGCACACCCTGGAATCGTCGGGCTTCCCCGATTACGTCAAAAGTACGGCAGAGCAGCTTCACTCCTACTACTTCACCTCTGTCCAGGGGCTGCCGGAACTTCGCGAGCATCTTGTGAGCTGGATGGACATGGAACAGATTTCCTCGCCGGAGCAGGTGGTCATCACCAGCGGCTCGCAGGAAGGACTCTACCTGATCGCTTCGCTTTTAGCGCGTCCTGGCGATCTCGTCTTGACGGAAATGCCCACCTACTTCGGCTCGCTGCAGCTTTTTCAATCGCTCGGGATGCAGGTTGTCCCGGTCCCGATGGATGCGGACGGCCTGCGGGTAGATGTACTGGAAAGGATCTTGAGCCATTGCCGGCCGCGATTTCTTTACACCGTCCCAACCTACCACAACCCGACCGGATGGACGATGTCGGCCATCCGGCGCAAGCAACTGCTGGCTTTGAGCGAAAAATACGGGCTTCCCATCGTGGAGGACGATGCCTACCGTCACCTCCATCTCGACAAAGAACCCCCGCCCGCCTTAAAAGCGCTGGATCATTCGGGCCATGTCGTATATTTGAACACGTTCTCGAAGCTGCTCTTCCCCGGACTGCGGATCGGATGGGTGGCGGCCAACCGCAAATTGGCCCAACTGCTCACCCGGATGAAGGAGCTGTCTATCACTACAAATACGCTGGGCCAGCTCGCTCTGGCTGCATACCTGCGAAACGGCGCTCTACGGCCGCATCTGGAAAACGCTCGCTTGCAATACAGTGAACAGGCGGCCATCATGGAAAGTCATCTGGACCGCTTCAGCCCGCTGGGAATTCGGTATGAGCGACCCAAGGGCGGGTTCTACTTCTGGGTCTCCCTGCCGGAAGAGATCAACCCGCGCAAGCTGATGGCCAGATGCCTGGAGCGAGGCGTTTCCTTTACCTGCGGCGACATGTTTCTCTTGCGGGAGGCCGAGCAGCCATACATCCGTCTCTGTTTTACCCATGAGCGCTCGGAAAAAATTGATCGAGGCATGAAAATCATTGCAGAGGTTCTGCAACAAGGAAAGGAGCTGCAAATATGAAAAACGCATCCCCCTCAACGTCCAGTTGGAAGGAAGGCCTGATCGACTCTTTGCCGATCACCGCCAGCTACATCATTTACGGAGCCATCTTTGGAATGCTGGCCGGGCAGGCCGGTCTTACCTCTTGGGAAAGCATCGCGATGTCTGTGCTTGTCTACTCCGGAGCTTCCCAATTTGCCGGCAGCTCGCTCATTGCTGAACAGGCAAGCGTCTGGGCCATCATCTTGACTACTTGTCTGTTAAACCTGCGCCACTTTCTGATGGGCTTGTCAATCTCGCCTCATTACCAGCGTTTTTCCACTGCTCAAGTAAACGGGCTCGCCTTTTTTCTCACGGATGAGCAGTACGCGCTCACACTCAACCGTTTTCGCCACCGCGAAAGCGATGTTCCATATATTCTCAGCGTCAGCGTTGCCCTTTACGCAGGCTGGTGCGGCGGTACTTGGATCGGAACGGCAGCGGGCGCCTGGATACCCGATCCGGCTTCGCTCGGACTCGGCTTCAGCTTTACGGCCATGTTCCTCGCCCTCGCCTATTACCAGCTATCGTCGCTCCTGCGCATTTTTGCCTTTTTGCTGTGCGGGGCGGCGTCTGTTTTCCTGTCGTTTGTAGTGCCAAATGGCTTGCCGGTTTTGATCGCCGGATGCCTCGCCTTTGCCATCGGGTATTTCTGGCCGACACAGGAAGACGGAGATCAGACTGCCGCCGAAGAGACGAGAGGAGTTGAATCCGCATGACGACACAGACCCTTTTGCTGTTTCTGGGGATGGGCGTGCTCACCTATATTTCGCGCAGGGCGTTTCTCCGCCTGCCCAGCAAGCATTTTTCACCCCGCTTAAAAAACGGTCTCAGCTTTATTCCTTTGGGCATTTTTGCGTCCCTCATTTTTCCTTCTCTGTTTGTGCAGTCCGGCAGCTTTGTCATTCAGCCCTTGCTGCTGATCGCCAGCCTCGTCTGTCTGGGTGTTATGGCCCTCAGCAAGAATGTATTCCTCAGCTTTGGCGTAAGCCTCGGGCTCGTCGTTGTTGTCTCGCTGGGTCTGTTTTCCTGGTAAGGCACGGAGTTGAGAAAAATTCCCTCCCGATCCCGTTTGACCGTGGTACAATAAGGGTATAGATTGCAAAAGGATTTCGGGAGGGACCAGGTAATGGAAACGGTGAAACTACACGGAGAAACGGACTGGAACACAGAAGGAAGCACGGTTCATTCCATTCTCTTTCAAATGGGAAAAGAGTACTACGGCTTACCGATTTCGTTGGTAAAGGAAATCATCAAGCCTTTGCCCGTGACCCGTTTTCCCAAGTCTCCCCCATTCGTCGAAGGCGTGATTGACCTGCGCGGGCGCATCCTGCCGATCATCAACCTGCGGACGATGTTTGGCCTGGAGCCGCTTCCGCTCACGGAAGAGAGCCGGTTTGTCGACTTGCAGCTGGACGGGCTCGATATTGGCATTGTCGTCGAAGCGGTCTCAGAGGTCATGCACATACCGGCATCGCTGATTGAGCCTGCTCCTCCGATCGTGAGTGGAGTCGATGGGAAGTTTTTGAACGGGATTGCCCGGGTGCAAGATAAATTGATCATGCTGCTCGATGTGGACGAGATCTTCTCCACATGGAAAAAGTAAAAATGACACGGAAGAAATCGTCTTTCTGCTACACGCCGGAACAGCTCCCTCTCGCCTTTCTGCAGGGGGAATACGAGCAGATTTACGCGCAGACAAGCCCCGCTTTTCGCAAAAGAGTCTCTGCCGCTGAGCTTCGCTCGCTGGGAGAAGACTTCCACCGCGGTGTAGATCGCTACAAGCTGCAATCTACCATACTTCTGGAGCACGCGAAACGATATGTCTGGGTAGACGGATCGGGAGAAAAGGGATTGGCCGCTGCCTTTGACGAGGAGGGCACGATCATCTCCCTCGTCATTTTGCACCTCGAGACACATCCGGAGACTGACAGCATGCTTACCCGTACCGTGTTCGTTCCTCCGTTTGCCGGAGAGTGGCTCACGTACTGGGGAGGCCATAACGAGCTGGTCAATTATCATTACGCCTATCCGAACCAACGATACGCCTTTGATTTCCTCGTGATGAAAGAAGGCCGCACCTTTACGGGCGACCCTGCGGCAAATGAGAGCTATTACGCGTTCGGGCAGCCGATCCTCGCACCGGCCTTTGGAAAAGTCGTAGGAGTCGTAAGCCATATACCAGACAACACTCCGGTCGGAACGGTAAACGAGACACAGCCTGCCGGCAACCACGTCATCCTGGAGCACGAAGCTGGCGAATACAGCCTGCTTGCCCATCTCAAGCAAGACTCTGTCTGCGTCGAGGTCGGCGATTGTGTGCAGCCGGGCGATTTGATCGGGCTCTGCGGCAACTCGGGAAATTCCAGCGAGGCTCACCTTCATTTCCAGGTATCTGATTCTCCTGTTCTTTTAAGCGGACACTCGATACCGGTCCGCTTTCAGGACGGACGACGGATCGTACAGGGGCAGTTGGTATCGGGCCCGGACCGGCGAAGCGAATAAAAAACAGGCGAAGCGCCGGACTCCGCCTGTTTTTGCATGTTCGTACATTTTTTCTTTCTCCGTCAGAGTTGCGGGGTCATCTTTTCATGCATGACTACGTCCTTCCCTTATTTCTGACCGCCGCTCGCCAAATAGGAATAGCTGACCCACACCATTTCCTCGATGCCCAAAATCTCCTTGAACAAATCGACTGAATCGTACAAAAGCGACGCCCCTGTCTCATCATCGAAATCCGTCAGCAGCTGCAAATCAAACAGGGAACGAAGCTGCTGCACCTGCTTGGGACCGACAATCCGGTTGAAGCATTGCGGACAAGCCCGTTTAATCCCCTTGCTTACTTCCCTTCGATACTGGTCGGACCTTGCGACCCTGTCCAGAATGTCATCGTACATCTGCCTTACGTCCTCGCTCTCGGTTATGGCCTCATGCAGGTTTATGTGGGGGTAGAGGCGGGCAAATTCCGCTTCCGCCATATCTGCATCCAGCGAATAGCTGATTGTCGCCGACGACACCTCGAAGCCCGCGTCAAAGAGCCGATACCCCCATCCGTTGTCTTCGGCGTCATGGAACCAGAGGAGCGGGACACACTGACGGGATAGGTTCAGAATAAATTGCAGGGTATGGGCTGTCTCAAGCCACTCATCCCGCAGGAAAAAGGCATTCCAGTCCCGGTTGATGTTCCTATGGAAATAAGGCTGCCTCGATTTGGGCAGGGCGATTAATACCTTTGGTTCATATTTGCGTGGATACAACATGCCTGTCGTGAACTCACCCATCCGATTCCCACCGCTTTCTGGCAGGCTCTCCCTGGTCTGGCACGGTTTGAGCCATCGTTCTTGCTACCAGTTTATTCATCGGATGGCGATTATTTGCCGTGTTCTTTATCAAACGTGCTCGTGTGGATAATCGTATGTACCGCCCCATCCGGCCGCAGCTCTGACTGGTAGAGGTGAAAACGGGTCACTTCCCAGGCGGGCGGCTCCGAGGAGAGGAGTCGTTCGTTCCATTCCGCTAGAGGCACCCCTTCCTGGCCAACCTTGGGGCCTCTTGCCAGCGTAATATGCGGGCTGTATCGCTTCTTGTCATAGGTCAGGCCGGGATGCAGATCAAACCGCTTGCCCAACAGCAAATGAAGCTGTCTGAGCGGGTCTGTCTGTCCGCGAAGCCCGAGCCAGAGGACTCGGGGACGTTCTGCGTGGGGAAATGCGCCGAAGCCTCCGACCTGCAAAGAAAAAGGCGAAATAATTTCGCTGACAATATCCATGTCCTTGCAGATTTCTGGCACCAGCTTTTCTCCTACCTCTCCGAGAAAATGCAGGGTGAGATGGAGATTGTGCAGTGACTGCCACCGATCTGCCTTGATCAGGCTCTTCACCTGTTTTTGCACGCCCGCAATGTAGCGGACAGCGTCATCGGGAATATCCAGAGCCACAAAAAGACGCATCGACATATTCCTCCTCTTGGCAACATCGCATTTGAAAACGTGGCCTCGCCAAGCTTTATGGGGAAGCCTTCGTTGCACTTATGTCGATAGGTGCATTTTCATAAATTCCTGTCGACAAAAAAAGCCCGCCCGCACGAACGGGGAGCCTTTATGCGGCCATCATCTTTCCTGTTACGATGCCCAGAACGCAGCGTACGTATTCGTTCATCCTGCTCGCACCGGGCTCGGCCTGAAAAGCAATGGTCAGCTCTATATGTCCAATATGTCCTGCGGGCGGTCTGTGCCAAAACAGCTCCACTTCCCCGTACAGGATTTCTTCGATTCGCTGCTTCAACCACTCGATATCGGTCTGCGGGTCACAGGACAGCGAAAACTTCATCGTAACCGAAATTGTTTTGCAATCGGCCAGATCGTCCGTCAATGCGTTCAGCTTCCCTTTGACAGCGACCACTCCCGCTTCCCCCCAAAGGGCGTATTCCAGCGTCGCCTGCAAGCGCGGATGGACATGCAGTTCCATGGCGGGAAAGCGGCCATCTACCTCTAGTGAAAACCGTTCTGCGAGCTTTTCCACATCCTCCTGAAACCGACGGGCACAGTCGGAAATCGCCTCAAATCCCTCAGGTTGTACTGTGAACATCCTCCTCACCCTTCCATGGAAAATCTGTCTATATCTCTTCGCAATGATGTCTAAACTTTCCTTTGTTGAATGGTGACTTCTTTTCCCGTTTTTCCACGAAAGAATGCTCGTTCCACAATCGTCAGTCGTCATGCGGGTGCCCTTCCGAAAAAACTACTCCGACACGTTCTCGTACGGATTCAGCTCTCCCGGATACAGCCTGTCAAAGATAGCTCCTAGCCGCTCCGCACTCGTCTCATCCAGCTCCAGATGGTAGAGTCGCCCCGCTTCCATGCGAATCAAAGGATAAGCTCCGTGTCTGAGCGGCACCGCATCCTCTGTCGAAAGAAATTCCGGCAACGTAAAGAGAAAGCGTGAAAAAGGATTGGCTTCATCTTCAGTCAGATGAACCACCTCAAACAAGTCTGACATCTCCGGTGTCACGATGAGTCTCAGCAGCCCATCATGTTCGGCTGCCCACACGGTAAAAGACCTCTCCCTGACTTCGCTTCTGGCATGGCGCCGCATCACCCATACAGCTTGATGGACGGTGCTCATCAGCAAATGCTGGGCTTCATCTGCGCCGTGTTTGTCCTGCAATCGCATAAAGTCGATCAAGTAGGCCGTTCCCTTTTCCTCCAGCTTTGCATCCGAGAGGAAAGAGAGCGGAACGCTTTGCGCTTCCGCTGCTTCCTGTACCTCGGCCTGATGCGGAAGCTCGTCAGCCCTGTCGAAAAACAATGCTTCCACCATCGCATGCGCTTGTCTCGCTTCCTCTGGCGAAAACGTAATCCCCTCCGTATAAATATGCGTCAGCCGTCCCTCTTCAAAGGCCAAATAGTGCAGGGGAACCTCGGCTTGTTCCAGCATCCGCAACGCCATGCCGCGGTCCTCAGTTCGCTTGATGTCAAACGACAGCGGAAAGCCCAACGGATCGAGCGGATCAGTGAGCGTCCAGATGACAGCCAAGAACTTGTTGCGATACGTTTTAAACTCGACGGAGACAGCGTCCCGTGTCGATTCGCTGAAGGCGTCAATGCTCTCGAAGACGAGGAACAGCTCAACATCGCCAGCCGCAGACATTCGGGCAAAGTAGGGCAATCCTTCTGTCTCTGCCAAATGATACAGATCGGAATAAACCGCGGAATCAAGCACCTCTCCCTGGGTATCGGATGTCGGCGATACCCGCTTCGGATCGGGGATCAAAGCGGGACGAAAGGACTCGTGAACCGTCATTTTTTTTCGTTGCCCGACTGCTTTACAATCGGCCACTCCAGCATTTTATCGAGCAGTGTCCGGTCTGTCGCGTCGATATGTACCGGGGTTACCGCGATGTATCCGCGTTTCACCAGATAGTAGTCTTCTTCAGGTGTAGGATTGCTTCTGTCCGGGTATTCGCGAGTCAGCCAGTAGCCTTCTGCTTCCTGATTGTATTTGTCTTCGTAGTGGTTCATCGCCAGTGCGGCAGGGACGATTCCGCGGATTTCTTCCGGCGGCAAATGCGGAATGTTGACGTTCCAGAACACTTCGGGAGCCAGTCGATCCTCTCTTGCCTGATCGCAAAACAACTGCAAAAGCGGGCGAATGATTTCCTCCACCTGTCCGTAATTGTCCTGGTCGGTCCAGTTGTCATAGGAGAGAGCCACGCCCGGAATGCCCAAAATAACGGCTTCTCTCGCTCCGCTGCAGGTACCCGAATAATAAATGTCCCGTCCCAGATTTGTCCCTACATTGATCCCGGAAAAAACGATATCCGGTTTTTTGCCTTCCTCAAACAACAGGTGGTAGGCGCCCTTGATACAGTCGGCAGGATTTCCGTCGATCGTCCACGCGGTCACCGGCAGTCCGTAAAAGGAATGCGGCTTAGGCGAGAGCGCACTGCGGTAGGTCAGGCCGTGTCCTACGCCGCTTCTTTCCTCGGCGGGAGCTACAACAAAAATCTCTACATCGGACAAGGCGAGAAGCGCTTCAGCCAGTTTGCGGATGCCCAAAGCCTCAATCCCGTCATCATTCGTCAACAATACTCGCAACATATCATATCCTCCCTTTTCGTGACGCTGCTGCCCATGATTTCTTTGTTCCGGCAAGCCGCGTCCGGATTCTGGCAGGCTGTCTTCTCCTTATTGTACCAAAAAGACCTTTTGTCCGGGAAAAAAGAGGCGTGCAAAAAAACCGCAGACCGGTTTGCACGCCTCTATAGCTATTCCCATTTCACACCAGAAAAAACTGCTTCCAAGCACTCACGGACTTATTCGCCGACGATCTCCTTCCAGCGGTCGCGCCATTGAATCCCTTCCACGATCCATTCTTCCACCTGTTTTTGCTTTTCTTCGGAGATTCCCAACAAGCAGGAAATTCGTCTAATTTCCAACGTTTCCGCAAGCGAAAGCTTTTGATCGACCAGGGCGATTTTGTACAACTGCCGGAGCAGACCGAGCTTCTCCGGCAGAGACAGGTCCACCATGTCCTTGACGATGGTTTCCGGCTGCTTGGGGTAATCCATATCGTCCATGAGAATCTGTCTTTCTCTCAGCGTAAAGTGCTCCGAGTTGACCAGCTCATGGATTCGGCTCACTTCTTTGTTTCCTATATAACCATCTGCATGACCGACGCAGATTATGAGGCGAATGGATGCAAACAAAATATGTTTGTCCTTTTCCGTTTTCGTATACACTTCTATATCCTCCCTCGAACTCTTGGACGCTGATTCTTGTTGTTATATCGTTTCCTAATTATACGATGAAAGAGGAAAGCGGTTTCATACAAAAATGTGACATTTTTTTATGTTCTCACCACAATTCGACAAAGATCCGGCCAACCGTATGCACCAAGCGAGATACCGCCAAGCCTCGAGTCCGCCATAGCTTCGATCCGATTGCTGTACAAAGGCAAAAACAGGCGCTGGCTGGCGATCCATTTCATCAGCTCCTGCATTTTTTGCGTTATTTGCTCCTCATCTGCTGCGGCACACCCTCTCTCAACACGTTCCATCACCTCATCGGCAAACCCAGGCGAGAGAAAATGAGACAACGCAGCCGAATCGTCAAATAAAAATTCCAGGAGTGACAGGTGCTCGCGCTCATCCATATTGGCGCTGTCCAGGATGAGATCAGCCCCGCGCATCTGTTGGCTCGCCAACACTTCGGGCTCGACATAATGGATCGCCAGCTTGATGCCGTATCGCCCCAGGCGCTTTTGCAGCCATTCCGCATCTTCCACATGATCGTATTCGGGCATCGTGAACAGACTGAGCGTCTCGCCCCGGTAGCCGCTTTGACGCAGGAGCTGCTGAATTCGCTCTTCCCTTGGACGCTCAATCTCTGGAGGCTTGACCTGACTTCCACTCCAATGAACAGCCGGCTGTCTGTCCCCTCCCAGCTCGGCCAGCATCGCCGGACGGTCGATAATGAGATCGAGCGCCTCCCGGAGTGAATCGTCCTGGAGCGGCCCCGGCTTGCCTGCATTGCAAGCCAGGTATTGAAAGCACTGCTCGATCCTGTAAACGGTTTGCCAGTCAGCTCGCATGGTCTCGCCGTCAACGCCAGCCTCGCCGGGAGCATACAGGATTCGGGGGATGTCTGCTTGCCCGAGCTCAGGCGCAGTCTCGCGTTCCGGCACCTGCCACAGCTCGATCCGATCCAGAAACGGCCTGCCCCCAAAGTACGGCTCGAACGCCTCCATCACCAGCATCGAATCGTCGTTGCGGACGATCCGAAACGGACCCGTGCCTGCCGGCATCCTACCGAACTCCTCCCCCATACGCTCCGTGTAATCCTCCGGAACGATTGCAGCGTACTCTTTGCTGAGGGCATGAAGAAACAGAAAATCCGGACGATGCAGCATGACTTTTACGACGTATGAATCAATGACCTCCACCTGCCGGATCGAGCGGGTAATCCACCGATGCGGGGAGGCCTGTTTACCGAGCCTGAGCAGGGAATAGCGCACATCCTCCGCTGTCAAGGCACGGCCATGGTGAAACCGTACGCCTTTGCGCAAATAAAACGTATAGGCTGTGCCGCCATTATCCACTTCCCAATAAAAGGAAATTCCTGGATCTATTGTCTTGTATGCGGGATCAAAGCGGACGAGTCCGTCAAACACGTGACGCACCAGATTTGCCTCTGAACGCATCAGCAGTCTGGCCGGGTCCAAAATCGGCTGCGGTCTTGACGCAAACAGCCGCAGCATATCGAGCCGCTTGCCGTGGCTTTTTTGGACATGCAGCCCGAACTGGCTGTCCATCCAACGCCCAAACGCCTCTCCTAGTCCTTCCCATTCATCCTGGTGAAGGGCTACAAGCTCTTGTCCGTCGCGAATATCTCCGCGAAGAATCATTTCCTGGGCCAGGGAGAGCACGACATCCCCCGGCTGCAGCCGAAAGGTCAGCGTCGACTGATTGCCCCTGCCCCTTCCTGGCCGCCAGTCTATCCATCCCCGTTGCTGCAGCTTTTTTACCGTTGTCGCGGCATTTCGCTTCGTACAGCACAAGTGAGATGCGACCTGCTCCAGACTGATGGAAATCGGGCGGGATACGCCTTGCTCCCGAAAAAATGAATACAGCCGATGGTAGTGTTCGAACAAAAGCATGCGATAGTCCCCCTAAAACATGAAAAAAAACGGGCCGAATCTGTACCCTTTTTGTCCTGGTGTTTTCCCCGTACAATCGGGAACAACCCAAAAATCATTACAGAAAGGATACCAGATATGAACGAGAAAGCGACACGCCTTTTTTCCAGGTACCCTGTGATCCTCTGGGTCCGGCTCTTCGGCGAGCTGCTGACGGAGCTGTCCCGCAGCATGATAACGCCGTTTCTCATTTTGTACCTGCACGAAAAAATCGGGGGAAGCATCCCCTTGATTATGCTCGTGATCGGGCTGCAGCCTGCAAGCGACATTCTCTTTACGCTGATCGCGGGAGGCGTAACCGATCGGTACGGCCGTAAGCCGATCATGCTGCTCGCCCTGCTTTTGCAAGGCCTCAGCATGCTCGGAATGGCCGCGGCAGGCTCGCTCGCAGCGTTTGCCCTTTTGTACGTGCTAAACGGCATCGGCCGTTCTCTGTTTATCCCGGCAAGCCGGGCCGTGCTGGCCGACAGCATGACGGCCAAGCAGTTGACAGAGGCCTTTGCCCTTTTGAGTACGGCAACCTATATCGGAGCCTCCGTCGGCCCTCTTCTGGGCGTTCTGGTCTATCAGACGGCACCTGCTCTTGCCTTTGTCTGCACCGGTCTTTCGCTGTTTCTGTATGCTGCTGTCATCTGGTGGAAGGTGCCGGAAACGAAGCATCAGGGGCAAAAAGAATGCGCGAGCGCACACGAGCAAATCTCGTTTCGCAAAGTGGGCGCCCATCGCGCTGTGCTTTCCATGATGGTCCTCGCTCTGCCGATCAGCTTCTTCTATGCCCAAACCGAGACGAACCTGCAGCTTCATCTGAAGAACGGCTTCGCCAATTATCTCGATGTGCTGGCATGGCTCGCTTTGACGAAAAGCATCTCGGCCATCATGCTTGAGTTTTGGCTGGTGAAAGCTACTCAGCGCTTTTCCCCCCGCCGACTGGTGGTCTTTTCCTACATCTGCTTCGCCGCAGTCTCCTGGACTTACGGGAATGCCGACAGCATTATCCTGCTGCTGTGTATGCAACTGGTGTTCGTCATGGGAGAAAGCATCGGCCTGAACCATATGCTGACGATGGTATCCAAAATGGCTCCCGCCGCGATGCGGGGCAGGTACTTTGCCGTGTACGGCTTGCACTGGGACATATCGCGCACGCTCGGCCCGCTTGCCGGCAGCTTTCTGTTTCTGCACTTCGACGGAGCCGTCCTGTTCACCATCGCGACGGCCTTGCTTCTGATCGGTGCTGTGATCCAAAACGTTTTCCTTCGCCGCATGGAAAAAGCCTCCCCGCTTAGTCGGGAAGGCTCCGGTTCGTAACTAGCCCGTGTATTCGTTTTGAATGCAGGCTCAGCATGACACCCCTAGGACAAAAGATACCGGTCCTCGCTGAAGGACTCTCCGCCGCGGGCTTGTTCGAAGGCCCGCAGGAGATCCTGCGGCTTCATCGTTTGCTTCTTCTCCTGAGGAATGTCCAGGATGATCCCGCCGTCATGCAGCATCAGCAGGCGGTTCCCCATATTGAGCGCCTGCTCCATGTTGTGGGTGACCATAATGGTGGTCAGTTTGTACTGCTCGACGACCTTTTGGGTCAGATCGACGATCAATTGAGCCCGTTTTGGGTCGAGCGCAGCCGTATGCTCGTCAAGCAGCAAGATCTTCGGCTCCGTAAAGGTAGCCATCAACAGGCTCAAGGCTTGTCGCTGACCTCCCGACAAAAAGCCTACCTTTGTCTTCAGGCGGTTCTCCAGCCCCTGATCTAGCTGCCTCAACTGTTCGCGGAACAGCTCCCGCTTCCGGTTGTTCACTCCAAATGAAAGTGTCCGCCGCTTTCCGCGCGCATAAGCGATCGCCAGATTTTCCTCGATCGTCATATTCGGCGCAGTCCCCGCCATCGGGTCTTGAAACACGCGGCCAACAAAGGAGGCCCGTTTGTGCTCGCCCAGCTTTGTCACGTTTTTTCCGTCGATGATGACGCTGCCGGTATCCGGGATCAGTCCGCCGGAGATGATGTTCATCAGCGTGGATTTCCCCGCTCCGTTGCTGCCGATAACCGTAATGAACTCGCCGGGAGTGACGTTCAGATTGATTTCCCGCAGAGCGATTTTCTCGTTGACTGTCCCCTCGTTGAACACCTTGCGTACACGTGAAATTTTAAGCATCGCCTCTCCCTCCTTTCGTCGCCCGGAACGGCTGCCTTTTCCAGACGCTTTTTGCAACCGCCGGAACGGTCAGCGCGATAATTACGATGAGCGCCGTAATCAGCTTCATGTCGGACGGATTGAGCCCCGCGTCCAAGGCAAGCGCGATCACCAGACGGTACACGACTGAGCCGAGGATAACGGCGAGCGTAGCGCGGAAGATCGACGAGCTGCCAAACAGCACTTCCCCGACGATCACGGAGGCAAGACCGATGACGATCATCCCGATCCCCATCCCTACGTCGGCAAAGCCTTGGTATTGTGCGACCCAGGCGCCGGAAACTGCGACCAGCGCATTGGACAGGCCGAGCCCGATAATTGTTGTCGTATCCGTGTTGGCTCCAAAGCTGCGAATCATCTTCGAGTTGTCTCCGGTTGCGCGGATATCAAGTCCAAGATCGGTTTGCAAAAACCAGTCGATAATAGCCTTCAGCAAAAGGATGCCGATCAGGAAAACGAGGGCAACCCCGGTGAAAAAGACGACCCCTCCCACCGCGAGATTGGGCACCCCAAGATCTTTCACAAAGGTATACAGCGTGTCCTCGCGCAGAAGCGGCAAATTGGCCTTGCCCATGATCCGAAGATTAATGGAATAAAGTGCAATCATCGTCAGAATCCCGGCCAACAGACCGTTGATTTTGCCCTTCGTGTGCAATACTCCGGTAAAGATGCCCGCTACCCCTCCGGCCACGAAGGCCATCAGGGTAGCGAGAAACGGATTCGTTCCTTCGATGATTAGTCTGGCTGCCAGCGCCCCGCCCAGTGCAAAGCTGCCGTCCACGGTCAGATCGGGAAAGTTCAAGATGCGAAAGGTCAAATATACGCCCAGGGCCATGATCGCGAACAACAAGCCCTGTTCGATTGCTCCGTGTAATGCCAGATTCATAATATCCTCCTACGATTATTGCTCAATCACTTCGCCAGCGCGATCAAGCATGGATTGCGGAATTGTCACGCCCATTTTTTCTGCTGCCTTCTTGTTCAGCACCAGCTTCATGTCGGCTTGCATTTCTACAGCCATGTCGGCAGGCTTGCTTTCGCCCTTGAGAATTTTCACGGCCATGTCGGCTGTTTGCGCGCCCAGTTTTGTGTAGTCGATGCCGTAGGTTGCGATCGCGCCGCTTTTGACGGAGTTCTCTTCGCCGGCGACTACCGGGATTTTTTGCGATTCGGCCACACCGAGAACAGCGGAGATCGAAGAGACGACCAGGTTGTCTGTTGGAACGTAGAAAGCATCTACTTTGCCTACCATCGATTCAGCCGCCTGCTTCACTTCTGTCGCGCTCGTTACGGCTGCTTCCTGTATCGCCAGGCCGAGCTTCTCGGAAACGGCTTTGGCTGCGTCTACCTGCACCTTGGAGTTGACTTCGCCGGAGCTGTAGATGACACCTACTGTCTTGGCGTCAGGCTTCAGTTCCTTTACCAGCTTCAGCTGCTCTTCCACCGGGTTCATGTCAGACGTACCGGTTACATTTCCGCCCGGCTTATCCATCGCCTTTACCAGGCCCGCTTCGACCGGATCGGTCACCGCTGTAAACAGGATCGGAATGTCCTGGGTCGTCTGCGCGGAAGCCTGAGCGGTCGGAGTCGCGATCGCCAGGATGAGATCAACCTTGTCGGAGTTGAACTTCTGGGCGATTTGGATCGCTGTGTCCATGCTCGCCTGTGCCGAACTGATATCGTACACGACTTGCTTGTCTTTTTCATATCCGTTCTTTGTCATCTGTTCGATAAAACCTTCGCGTGCCGCGTCAAGCGCAGGGTGCTCCACAAACTGGGCGATACCGATTTTTACCTGCTTGGTTTCCTGAGAAGGTGCTGGTGCTTCTGCCGGCGTCTGAGCAGATGGCTGGGCAGAATTGTTTGCCGGTGTACTTTGTTGCCCACATGCTGCAACGGACAAAAGCAGCAAAGGACACAGAATTTTCTGGACCAATTGGATAGACTTTCTTTTTCTCATAATGTATCAAAACCCCCATTTGAAATTTTTTTAATCTTACCATGATTAAAACAGGTTGGAAAGCTGTAATCTGGTGCTTTCGGGGGAAGTGATACAAATCCTTGAAAAAAAGATAAGAAGAGAGCTTGGCGCTCTCTTCTTTTTACTTCACGATCTCTTTCGCCTGTGATTTGAGCGCTTCGGGCACAGTCAGGCCAAATGTTTCCGCGGCCTTTTCATTGATGTACAAATCAGCTTGTTTGGAAACCTCTACCGGTGTGTCAGCGACTTTTTGTCCTTTCAGGATGCGAGAAGCCATTTCACCGGTCTGCTTGCCGATTTGATAGTAGTCGATGCCGTACGTAGCCACTGCTCCCCGCTTCACCGTGTCGGTATCGGAGGCAAATACCGGGATTTTGTTCTGCTCCGCTGCTCCCAGTACCGCTTCAAACGAGGATACGACCGTGTTGTCGATCGGGATAAACATGGCGTCCGTTTTACCGGCAAGCCCCTGTGCTGCAAGCTGTACTTCAGAGAGCTGGGAGATGCCGGCCTTGACTACTTCAATGCCCTCTTTTTTCGCCGCTTCTTCCAGTTCCTTTACCTGTACCTCGGAGTTTACCTCCGAAGTCGTGTAAATAACGCCCAGCTTTTTGAGCTCGGGCAGGAAGGTTTTGACCAGCTTCAGCTGCTGCTCCATGGATACCTTGTCGGAGGTGCCTGTGACGTTTTTGTCAGGCTTTTCCAGACTGCTGACCAGTTGGGCAGACAGCGGATCGGTCACAGAACTGAAGACGACCGGCTTGTCCGTAATCGCCTTGGCGGCTGCCTGCGCGGATGGCGTAGCGATCGCTATCACCAGATCTTTTCCGTCGCCGGCATACTTCTGCGCAATCGAGACCGTATTATTCATATCACCGTGGGCGTTCTGATAATCGAGCTCCACGTTTTTTCCATCTTCATAGCCGGATTCCTTCAGTCCGTCGACAATCCCCTGACGGATCGCGTCCAGTGCCGGGTGCTCCACAAACTGGGTCAACCCGAGCTTGACGACTTGCTCACCACCCGCAGCAGGCGTAGCCGAACCGGTGCTTGCGGCTTCCGGCTGGTTGCCACAGGCTGTCAGCCCCGCGAATAAACATGCGGATAGTAAAAAAGATACTGCTTTTCTCATCTGAACTTCCTCCTCTAATCTCTGCTAAGCTAAACTTGTGTCCCATTATAGCACAATTTTTTCGGATGAAAAGATTTTTTGCCGCAACTATCGCAAACGCTTTGTCTCAGCCGTTTGGAACCGGCTCCTCCTGGCCTTCCTGCTCTTTTGGCGCTTCCTTCGCGACTTTTTTTACCAGCACCCTCGTAATCCGGTAATGATCGACCTCGCCGACGACGAATTCATAGCCGGTATGCCGCACCGTATCCCCGACTCGCGGCGGATGGTCGATCTGCATGTAAATCCAGCCGGCGAGTGTGTCTACCTCTGTATCATCGAGATCCAGGTCGAGATAGTCGTTTACTTCTTCCAGCAGCATTCGTCCGTCAAAGGAAAGCTGGCCGTCCTTTTTTTCCACCTCGGGCCGTTCATCGTCGAATTCATCCTGGATGTCGCCGACGATCTCCTCCATAATATCCTCCAGAGTAACCAGCCCCGCCGTTCCCCCGTACTCGTCGATGATGATGGCGAGCTGCACCCGCTGTTTTTGCAGCATGGTCAAAAGACGGCTGATCGAGATCGTCTCCGGGACGGTCAAAATCGGGCGCATGATCGATTCCAGGCTGTTGCTCTTGCCTTCCAGCAGGCTGGTCAAAAGGTCCTTGATATGCAGGCTGCCGACGACGTGGTCCTTGTCCCCGTCGACCACCGGGTAGCGGGTAAACCGGCCGTGCTGGACGAGCTTGATGTTTTCCTCCAGGGAGTCGTCGAGATTGAGCACGACCATATCTGTACGCGGGACCATAATTTCTCTGGCCATCGTTTCTGAAAAATCAAAGATGTTGTCGACCAGCATCAGCTCGGTTTGGTCGATCAGTCCGCTTTTGTGGCTCTCGCTGACCAAAATCCTGATCTCTTCTTCCGTGTGCGCCTCCTGGTGCGGCTCCATCGTGATGCCGGCCAGACTCAAAATTTTTGCAGCCGACCAATTGAGAAAGGCGATAAACGGGTACATGACCTTATGAAACAACTGGATCGGTCTGGACACGTGGAGGGCTACCCATTCGGTCCGCTGGATGGCGAGCGATTTGGGAGCGAGCTCGCCGAGGACGATATGCAAAAACGTAATGATGGAAAAAGCGATAATAAAGGAAATGCTGCCGACGAGGGCCTCGTTCATTCCGAAATAGTGAAAGACCGGATGCAAAAGATGGGCGATGGCAGGTTCTCCAAGCCACCCCAGTCCCAATGACGCGAGGGTAATTCCCAGTTGACAGGCCGACAGATAAGCATCCAGATTGTCCAGCACCTGCTCTACATTCCCCGCTCTTTTGTTGCCCTCTGCCACCAGCTGCGTGATGCGCGATTCCCGCACCTTGACCACGGCAAATTCAGTTGCGACGAAAAAGCCGTTGAGAAGGACGAGGATTACGATCAGGAACAGATTGAACACGTTCCCCCATACGTCCATGCCGTCTCTCCTCCTTCATCGGGGTTTCTTCGGGTTAGTGTAACCCACACAGTCCCAAAAGTTTCCCCGCGGCACTGCGCCAACAAGGACTGGAGCATTTTTCCACTGAGAAAAGGCGGTTTTTCTTTCTATATCATGATGTGATAACATGGTGCTAAACGAACATACAATCGGCGAGGTGAAGAAGTTGTCGTACCGTCCCGATTTGCCGATGATTGTGCAAAGCGATCGGACCATTCTCCTGGAAGCCCAGCACCCGTTGTTCAATGAGGCGCGTCAGGCGTTAGCAGGCTTTGCGGAATTGATCAAAAGCCCCGAGTACATCCATACGTACCGCATTACGCCGCTTTCCCTGTGGAATGCCGCAGCGGCCCATATCGCCCCTGAGCAGGTAACCGAGGTGCTTGGCACGTATAGTAAATACGGAGTTCCTTCTACGATTGTCCGTGAGATTCATGAGACGATGAAGCGCTACGGACTTATTCGTCTGGAAAAAGCAGCGGATCAACTTCTTTTGACCGGCGACGATCCCCTGCTGCTGCAGGAGCTGACGAGCTATCGCTCGATATCGTCATTGTTGGAGGAGCATCGGGAAGAGCATGAGTATCCGGTCAAGCCGTACGCACGCGGTTTGATCAAGCAGGAATTGATCCGCCTGGGGTATCCCGTACAGGATCTGGCAGGCTATACAAGCGGCGAGGATTGCCCTGTTTCCCTTTTACCGACCACGGCTTCCGGAAAGGCGTTTTCCTTGAGAGGATACCAGCAGGAAGCGGTGGATGCTTTTCATGCCGCCGGATCGGCCTTGGGCGGCAGCGGCGTGCTTGTGCTCCCCTGCGGGGCGGGCAAAACCGTTATCGGGCTGGGAGCTTTGTGCCAGCTTCAAAAAGCAACCCTGATCCTGACCACCAATACCACTTCTGTCAGGCAGTGGATTTCCGAATTACGGGACAAGACAGACCTTGATCCCGCCATGATCGGAGAGTACACTGGCGAGCGAAAAGAAGTGAAGCCCGTGACTGTAGCCACATACCAGATTCTGACGTACAGACCGGACGCAGAAAGCGACTTTCCGCACATGGAGCTGTTTTCCAAGCGGGATTGGGGATTGATCATCTATGATGAGGTGCATCTGCTGCCCGCTCCCGTTTTTCGCGTCACATCAGGCATTCAGGCGACGCGCCGGCTCGGACTGACCGCTACGCTTGTCCGCGAAGACGGACGAGAAGAGGACGTCTTTACGCTGATCGGCCCGAAAAAGTACGAGATGCCGTGGAAAGTGCTTGAAGAGCAGGGGTGGATCGCCGGTGCCACATGCCAGGAAATCCGTCTGCCCTTTGAGACGAAGTGGCGGGAGGCTTACGCCCATGCCGGAGCGAGACAAAAGTTCCGGATCGCTGCAGAAAACCCCCGCAAGCTCGATGTCGTCAGAAAGCTGCTCGACCGCCACGGAAATGACCGGGTCTTGATTATCGGTCAATACGTGGAGCAGTTGGAGCAAATGGCACAGCTGCTGGACATCCCTGTCATTACCGGAAAAGTGCCGGAAAAAGAACGGGAGTCGCTCTACCAGCGCTTCAAGGCTGGCGATCTTACGCGCTTGATCGTCTCCAAGGTAGCCAACTTTGCGGTCGACCTGCCCGATGCCAATGTCGCGATTCAAATATCCGGTACGTTTGGCTCGCGGCAGGAGGAAGCGCAGCGGCTGGGCAGAATACTGCGGCCAAAACAAAAAGAAAACACGGCCCATTTCTACACCTTGGTCACCAGGGATACGAGAGAGCAAGAATTTGCTATGAATCGCCAGTTGTTTCTGGTAGAACAAGGATATAAATACGATGTGATAGAAATAGAGTCGCTGGACTGAAACGTTTCAGCATATGCCAGCGTCACATAGAGGGAAGGAGGCCGGAGATTCGATGCAATCCGACGCCGAAATCATTCAGCGGATTCTCCAGGGCGACATTGAAGGATACCGGGAGTTGATCCAAAGGTATCAGCACATGATTTACGTGTTTATCTACAAAATGGTAAACAATCGTTCCGATGCGGAAGACCTGACGCAGGAGGTCTTCGTCAAAGCGTATGAAAAACTCTCCACCTTTCGGGGGGACAGTCAATTCTCCTCCTGGCTGCATACGCTCGCACGCAACAAGACAATCGATTTTATCAGACGGCGCAAGTTCCATGATTCTGACGAACAACTGGCCTACGTCCCTTCCCAGGTGCGCGACGAATCTCCCCAGGAGTCGCTCATGAACAAGGAAACGCGCAGGGAAATCGAGGAGGCTTTTGCCTTGTTGTCTGATTCGTATCGGGAGGTCATCGTGCTGCGCTGTACGCATGAATATCCTTTCGAAAAGATTGCTGCGCTGCTCGGCATCGCCGAGTCGACAGCCCGCGTCCGATATTTGCGCGCTCGCCAGGAACTGGCCAAACTACTTTCACGCAAGGAAGGGGGGCTCGTACATGAACTGCCAGGAATTTAGAAAAGCTTGGGAAGACACCACGAATGAGAGCACGCTTTTCCATATCGAAACATGTGAAGAGTGCATGGTCTGGATCGAAGCACAATTTGCAAACGGCGAGGAGGTGCAGTTCTTGAAAGAGGTTCCTCAGCCGTCGGCGCAATTGGAAGACAACATTATGCAAGCGATATACAAGATGACCGGACAAGAGTCTACTCCCCAAGCCGCTGCAGCCCTTGTCGTCAAACCGGCTGCGCCGCGCCGCTTCAGACCGAACATCTCTTCGATGGCATGGGTTGGTGCCGCGGCTATCCTGCTTGTCGTCGGTGCGATCGGCTTCCAGCAAACACAAAACAGCAGCCAGGAAATCAGCATGAAAGCGGAGTCCAGCGCAGCCGATATGCAAGGCGCCATCGTTTCCGCTCCCGCTGCAAACAGCCCGGCTTCTGCGGCCATGGACACAAAATCAGGCACTCAGGCCTTCGGCGGCAGTTCAACTGAGTCAATCCAGGCAGCACCGCCTGAAAGTAAAGCAGCACCTGCTCAGGAAAAAGCCGGACAACCCGATGGGAATGCAGGTGGCCCAAACCAATCGGCTTTTGGCAATCAGATTGCCATGGATGTACCTGCTGAGAAAATCGGCGAGCTGAAGTCTGCCAAGGAGTCTGCAAAACCGGAAGGAAATGAAGCGCCCGAACCCAAACGGCCGATAATCGCTGCCCGCAATGCAAATGGAAAGCCTCCTGCAGATCAGCCAAAAGCGAAAGGCAATGCGGAAGCCGCGCCAAATCAGCCAGGGCAGCACAACCCGGTCGCAGGCGTTCCAGCGGACGAACAGAACAAAGCGCTGGCCAATCAGCCTGTAGGCGCACTGGCTCTGGACGCGAATGCCGACGAAGCAGGACAGCCTGCCGCGGAGCACGCACCTGCGCTCGTTGGACCTGCTGTCTCGACTATGGCAAAGTCGGAAATTACCCTTTCCAGCTTTTCTGATGTAGAGACGGCGGCACACGCCTCAGATATGCCTGTACCCCAGGCAGGACAGCTGCCTGAAGGTTTTTCTCTGCATGCGATTTCCGCTCAATACGAATCGCAAACCAGTCAAAAGGTCATTCGTTTGACATCTGAGTACAAGCGAAACAAAGACTGGATCAAGGTAGAAGTGGTTCGCAATGAACACGGGAAACGGAGTCTGTCCATCCCTGGCACCTTCACCGCGACCCAACTGTTTACCGTTCAATCAGAGCAAGCCATTGCGGTTACTTTTGACAAACAGGCAAACGCGGGCGAAGCCGCAGCACAGCACGCCGTACACTTCAACGCCCAACCGGACAATCAATCGCTGTACGTCGTTGTCACAGCAAACGGGGTTACACTGGATCAGCTTGTGGAAGCGTCAAAGCAAATCACATGGCAGTAAGAAAGACGCGGGTAGTCGCTCCCGCGTCTTTCGTTATATGAGGGTAGCCAGCAGAAGTTGGCTGGCCATTTTTTATTTTGGGGAGTGAGGCATCACCCTCACTCTCAAATCCCTGCTCTATCAAAACGGCTCTGCTCGGGTTATTGAAGCACAGTCTCGTTATTGGCCCAAGCACCCCCCAACCAATCCGTCTACGACGTCACATCCCGCTTGATAAACACAGCATAGGCAACGACGAGCGATGCCGCCCCCCATACTGTCAACACTGTCAGTGAGAACGGCAGGCTCATGCCTTTGATCGGAGGCAGCGTCCCTGCCAGGTAATCGGTCAACTGCAGGTTGACGACGAACAAGTATTTGGCGCTTTCCCATGAGGAGGCCATCTGGGTCAAAATCGCCCCGCTGATCAATGCGGCCATCATAATGCCCATACCTGCGGCCGCGCTGCGGACCAATACCGAACCCATAAAGGTGATCGTTCCCACTACTACCGAAACAAACCAGCCCAATCCGTATTGCATCAGCAGGTACTTCCATTGCGGCAGCGCAAAGACTCCGGCAGTCTCCAGCTCTCCTCCGGCAATTTCGAAGCCTGTCAGCACCGGCATGTCCCAGCCTGCATAGCCAAACACCACTCCTGAAATCAGCGCAGCCAGGATCAGGGTCATCAGCACTGTGAGCGAAGTGAACAGCAAAAGTGTCACATACTTGCTGGTCAGCACCTTCCAGCGTCTGACGGGCCTGGTAAGCAGCAGCTTGATTGTCCCCTCGCTGAATTCCGCCGATACGAGGTCGACGGCCAGCACTACGATGATCATCGGCAGAAACAGCGATATCGCCTGATCCATAAAGCCGCGGGCAAACGTCGGAGCCCCCGGAGCCATCGGATTAATGTCGTGATCCAGATAATACTGCTGCTGTTGCACGGTGATTTTCAGAAACTCGCGCCATTCCTCCGGCAATCGGCTGGAGGCAAGCCGGTTTTGCGTGTCGACGATTTTCTGTTGAAGCAGCGCTCTCCAGTCGCTTGTTCCCATCTGCTCTTGGGCAGTGAGAACGGATCTGTATTGGGCATAGGTAAAAATCGGGATCAGAATGGCCAGGATGAGCAGAATGACGAGAAAACGGCGACGGCGCAGTATCTTGATGGTCTCATTTTGCACCAGGTCCAGCATGCCCATGTTCTGCTCCCCCTTCTTCTGTCGTTAGCGCGAGGAACAGGTCCTCCAGCGTTACTGTTTTTGCGGCGATGCCCAGGACGGCGATGCCCTGCAGAACCAAAGTCCGATTGGCTTCTGCGATCCGCTCGGTGTCCATTTTGCACATGATCCGGCCTTCCTTGGATGCCACGGCTTCTTCGACGAAAGGAAGAGCACGCAAGATACGGCTGGCCGCCTCTGTCGTCTCTGGAGAAACGCTCCATTCCACCTGATCGCCAAACTGTTCCATCAAGTCTTTGACAAGTCCGACCGAAATGACTTTGCCCTTGCCTATGATCGCTACCCTGTCGCACATCATCTCGATTTCGCTGAGCAAATGGCTGGAAATGAAGACAGCCAGCCCTTCCTCTTCGGCAAGTCTGCGGATAAACTGGCGCAGCTCGCGAATTCCTGCGGGATCGAGGCCGTTGGTCGGCTCGTCCAGGATCAGCAGCTTCGGATTGTGAAGCAGGGCCTGAGCGATCCCGAGCCTCTGCCGCATCCCGAGCGAATACGTCTTTACCTTGTCGTCGATCGCTCTTTGCAAATCGACAAAACGGACAATCTCTTCAATCCGCTCACGCGAGATGCCGCCGCTCATTCTGGCAAAGTGCTCCAGGTTTTCCCGGCCTGTCATAAACTTGTACAGCTCCGGATTTTCCACAATGCATCCCACTTGAGCGATTGCCTGGGGAAAATGCTTGTGCAGCGAGATGCCGCCAATGTGAATTTCTCCCGCATCTGCCGACGCAAGCCCGACCAGCATCCTGATAGTCGTGGTCTTGCCGGCACCGTTTGGCCCGAGAAAGCCAAATACTTCACCCGCATATACGTCAAAGGAAATGTCCTTGATGATCGGCTTTCCTCCCATTTGCTTGCGTAGCCCTTTGATTGACAATACCGTTTCCGTCAAATAGCTGCACCTCCTATCCTGTCAACTGCCCCTGCTTGGGCAAAAAAGGGTCTGTTGTGGTACACTCAAAATATATGTTTACTGTCACATTATACCATGCAACACGATTCAATACCGAAACGGGAGGTACCCATGCAAAGCTCCGGCAAATGGTTATGGCGCGTGTTTGGACTTCTCTCGCTGGCCTCGATGCTGCTGCTGGCGGCTGGTTTTGTGCTCGCTCTTGACCCGAGCCAGCTTGCTCCAGAAGGCCCAGTCGGCCCTGTAAAAGAGGCAAAGCCGCCTACTCTGGTCCCGGCAGAAGGAGTCCGGCAAATCGTTGGGCTCGGTGATTCGTTGACAAGAGGTGTCGGTGACGCCAACGGGCTTGGCTACATCGGACTTGTGCGGCAAGCTCTGGAAAAAAAGAGCGGCAACAAGATCACGCTGTCCAATCTGGCTATCAACGGGCAAGAATCGCCCTCCCTCGTAGCCCAGTTGTCTCAGAAGCAGGTGCAAAGCCAGCTGGCAGCCTCCGACCTCATCTTCTTTACCATTGGCGGGAACGATCTGTTCAAGCAGTCCGGAGAGCTGGAGGAACTCGATGAAAAAAAATTGGCCGCAGCCACAAAACGGCTGACGGCCAACTTTGAAGAGATCATCAAGCAAATCAGAAAAGCAAACCCGGATGCAACGATTGTCTATGCGTCCCTGTACAACCCGTTTGGAGACACCGAAGCAGCAGCGGATACGATTCAGCCTGTCCTGGATTGGAACAGCGCAGCTTCCGATATTGCCGCTCGCTATCCCCGCGTGCTGGTCGTGCCGACCTATGACCTGTTCGTAAACAAGGAGCAAGCTTATTTGTATACGGATCATTTTCACCCGAACGCAGCGGGCTACAAGCGGATTGCCGACCGGATCCTGCAGGCGTTGGAATAACTTCGCTCCCCGCTCCCTTTAGGCCTGGACTCGCGCGGCATCGAGCGCTTTCCCGCTCTGCTTCAAGTACGCGCGCTGTCCAGCCCACTGGAAGGCTGTACTGGTCAAGGAAAAAGCGGCGACGACACAGAATAAAGCGCTGCCTCCCAAAGTAGCCAGGAAAATGCCGCCCATCCACGGACCGATGAACTGCCCCAGATTGCTGAAGCTCTTGGCCCCGTAATACGTACCGCGCATATCCTCCGGGGCCATGCGGTCAATCAGCACGTCAGATGCGGTAAAGGTGAGGATTTCACCCAATGTAAAGACGACCATGGCGATGATGAACACGCTCCACGAACCGGCAAAAGCAAATCCTACATCCCCCAGCGCATAGGCCACGTTTCCGACCACGATACTGGTGAGCGGCGTCCGTTTTTCCGACCAGCGCATAAGCGGCATCTGCATCAGCACGACGACAATCGCGTTTACGCTCATCAGGATCGCAAACAGCTTCGTCCCGTCAACCACAGACATTTCCGCGTACTTTGCCAAGGTAGAGGACATCTGCGAGTAGCCGATCGCCCCGAAGACGCCAGCCACCATGTACAGGCGGAAGGCCTTGTCCTTGACCACGACTTCAAAAGCTCGCTGAAAGCTGACGGCTTCCTTCTTCTGCCCCTCGATCTTTTTGATCCCAAACACGTTCAGCATCATTTGCAAGCTGATTACGTACACCAGGTAAATGGCCGCCGTTACGAGAAACGGCAGTGCGGCGGAAGTCATGGCCAGCATCGCGCCCAGTATCGGCCCGACCGCGACCCCGACGTTGATCGCCGTATAGCGGAGTCCGAAGACGCGGAAGCGTTTTTCCGGCGGAGTGACATCCGCCATCAGCGCTTGGGAAACAGGCTCGTAAAAAGAACGGCAGAGCCCGCCGATAATATTGAGCAGCAGAAACAAAAGCGGGCTTTTCCCGAATGCAAAACCGACGAACACAAGCATCCATACATAAAGGGCACCGAGCATGACCCGGCGCCGTCCGAACTTGTCCGAAAGGGTTCCCCCGAAAAATCCTCCGATTGTTCCGGCAAGCGCACCGGCACCAATCGTCAGTCCAATCATCCCGAGGTCCATATCCGTATGGTTGGACAAAAACAGAAACAGAAAGGGCATGCTCATCGAGCTGGCCGCCCGTACAAATACCGTCCCGACCACCAATGACCAGACAATCGGGTGAAACTCACGAAACATTGCGCTGACCCTACTCATTTTTCTCTCTCCTCTAGGTGTTCTGCTCTTCTACCAATTCCGAACAGTTCCGTAAGTTTTTTTTTATTGTAGTGAGCGGCACTTGATTCGTCAATCAAGTTTGAAGCTTTTTGATTATGGAAAATTTCGATGAGGATGTTCGATTATTTGATAAGGTTGGAAAAACTCGGAGGCGGACAGATGAAAATGCAAGAAAGCCGGGGCATCTCCCCGGCTCTGAAACGCAATGGCACGTCTTTATGCTTCCACTTTGATCTGACCGATCAATTCGTTCTGCTCATTCCACTTTACCGCATGATAGATGGCGTCGTGGTAGAAGGTAAACCACGCTCCATCCTTCAAGCCTTGTTTGACCCATTTTTCCTTGGCAAAAATGGAGTCCATCGGGTAATCGTCATAAGCCAGCACCCACAGAGAATTTTGATGTGCATGAGTCGGCATCAGATCAGCCATGTGCAGGGCAAGCTCGCCCCCGCTTTCCATTCTGACAATGCTGTGTCCCTGGCTGTGTCCCCCTGTATGGTGCATCGTGACACCCGGGATGACAGAAAGCTCGGAGCCGAAGGTCTGCACCTGCTGCTCGATCGGACGCCAGTTTTCTTCCCAGTATGTATTGCGGGAACGGATGTTGGGGTTTCTCATCTCCTCCCACTCCAGCTCCTGTACGTAAATAACGGCCCTGGGGAAGGTGGAGGACAACTGGCCGCCGTCCTTGACCGATACCAGTCCATTGGCGTGATCATAGTGCATGTGGGTCATTAATACAATATCAATATCTTCCGGAGAGAGTCCAACCGCTTGCAGAGACTCGAGCACCTCTGATTCTTCCTGCAATCCGAAATTGCGCTTCTGCTTTTCGGTCAAACGATCTTTCCCGATTCCCGATTCGATCAGGATGCGCTTCCCGCCCGCTTGCAGGAGAATGGGATCAGCCCGGAGCGGTATCTGGTTCAGCTCGTTGTTTGGGTAACGCTTGCTCCACAGAGGCTTTGGCACCACTCCAAACATCGCACCGCCATCCAACTGTGTCAGGCCGCCTCGCAGCCAGGTCAGGGAAAACTCCCCCAGCTTCCATTCTGTCAACTTCATTTGCCTCATCTCCTGTCTGAAAATAGGGTCAGGATAGTGAAAAAGCACCCTGCCTGGGTGCCCTATTGTTTCACTGCTACGTTGACCGTACGAGTCGCGGGCGACATTTCCAGACAAATTTCACTGGAGATGGCCTGGACAGACAGATCCGAATCGCAGCGTCTATGACTGAGCACAAGTTGTGCGATTTTCTCGGTTTCGTGATAAATGCTGATCAACGTTTGCAGCGGATTGGCACTGCCGCCGGCAATCACCTTAAAACCCGGGGCTATTGTAAACGTCCATCCCTCCACTTTTACAACCCGCTCGGTAGAGTGCAAGAAATGACGTTTTCCCAATAAGATGCCATTTTGATTCATCAAGGCGAGAGCCCCCATTCAAATTGATTTGAACAGCACATTTTTATTTTGCTAAAAAACATGTACAAATGATAGTCATTCGACAAAAGATCCTAAAAGCCGACAATATTCTATTATGGTGCGAATGGATTATATATTCCTGCCGATCGCCGCTCCCTCGTAAATGGCCCGTTTGGCATCCAGCTCTCCTGCCTCTCTGGCGCCGCCAATCAGATGGACCGGCAGCTTTTCCCGCAATGCTTCATACAGACGATTGTTTGGCGTGTTTCCGGCCGCGATCACGACTGTATCTGCCGGCAGCAGCTTCTCTTCCCCCTGATGGACGATCCGCACGCCCTCCGGCATTATCTCGCGGTACTCCACCTCCGTCAGCATTTCCACTCCCTGCCTTTTCAAATTGGCGAGCACAGCCCAGCGGGTCGTTTTGCCCAGTCCTGTTCCCACATGCTTGCCACGCCTCAGTATCGAGATTCGTCTCGGACTTGTCTGCATCCGCTGCAGCTGCTTTGGCTCCACAATCCGATACTCCAGCAAATATTTCATCGTCTCGGAGGACAGCTGGGCGGGTTCCGCCAAAAGATGGGACAAGTCGCAGGCGATTCCTCCTGCTCCGATGATCACGACCCTGCTCCCCACGCTTGCCTTCTTTTCAAAGATCTGCGCATAGCTGACTACATGAGGCAGATCGATGCCGGGAAGCTCCGGAATGCGAGGGATGACACCTGTAGCAATCACTACTTCATCGAACCCTTCTGCGATAAGCTGATCAGCGCTTGCCTCGACACCAAGCCTGACCTCTACACCCAGCAGGCGCAGCTTTGTTCGGTAATATCGCAATGTTTCGGCAAATTCGGATTTGCCTGGGACCTGAACCGCGTATGTCAGCTGCCCGCCGATCTGTGTCTGTCTTTCCAGAACGACGACCTGATGGCCGCGCTCGGCGAGAACTCGTGCCGCTTCCAAACCTGCCGGGCCCGCTCCCACAACAGCTACTTTTTTTCTCACAGGCGCACTCGCCAGCTTCCACTCCTCTTCCCTGCCAGCCATCGGGTTGACCAGACAGGACGCTGTCTTGCCTTCGAAGATGTGGTCCAGGCAAGCCTGGTTGCAGGCGATGCATGTATTGACTTCGTCAAATCTGCCCTCCATGCTTTTCTTCACGATATCCGGGTCGGCCAGCAGCGGTCTTGCCATCGAAACCATATCCGCATATTGGTCCTCCAGGATTGCGTCTGCCTGCCTGATATCGTTGATGCGATTGCTGGCGATAACCGGAATGTTGACGGCTTCCTTGACCTGTTTGGCGACCCAGACATAAGCGCCGCGCGGTACCATCATGGCGATCGTGGGGACTTTTGATTCGTGCCAGCCGATCCCGACGTTGAGCGCATCTGCTCCGGCAGCCTCGATCTGTCTGGCGAACTCGAGCGTCTCTTCCATCGTGGTGCTGTCGGGTATGAGGTCGAGACCGGACATGCGGAAAATGACCGGATAGCCCTCTCCGACTGCCCCTCTGACCCGTTTCATCACTTCGATGCCAAATCGCGACCTGCGCTCGAAGTCTCCTCCCCATTCGTCAGTGCGATGGTTCGTGACAGGAGAAAGAAATTGATTGATCAAATATCCTTCCGATCCCATGATCTCGACACCGTCAAACCCCGCCCGTTTGGCCCGAAGCGCTGCATCGGCAAACGCCTGAATCGTCCGTTCGATCTCTTCCGGACTCAGCTCGCGCGGCTTCGTCCGGTTGATCGGCGCTTGCAGGGGGGACGGGGCGACCGGTTCCAGGCCGGTCGTCTCTTTGTACGCATAGCGGCCCGCATGGAAAAGCTGCATCGCGATCTTGCCGCCTGCCGCATGTACGGCTTGCGTAAGATGGCCAAGCTGCTCGACATGATGGTCGGCATACGCATTGCAGTACGCTTCACCCATGCCGCCCTCAGGGAGAACTGCAACTCCGCCTGTTACGATCAGGCCCACTTTGCCTTTTGCTCGCTCGGCATAAAAAGCGGCCAGCCGCTGAACGCCCCCCTCCAGCCTTTCCAGGCCGACGTGCATCGATCCCATCATGACCCGATTGTCCAGCGTCAACTGCCCGATCTGAATCGGTTCAAATACCCGTCTGATCGCCATATCAGCTCACTCCTCACCATCCGAATGAATGCTCATTCATTTCTTTGCGTAATACAATTCTCCACGCTCCTTTCATTTTCCTTCTCTTCATTCTGTCCGACCTCCCCCTACAGCCCCAGCAATTTTCCCAAATCGCTGGCCGCTTGCTTGATAATCTTCTCGGTCCCCTCTTCATCGGAGCATTCCACGACGAAATGATAGTCGAGGATAAAGGTGGCTTCTGCCAACTGGCCAGGGGCCAGGAATCGCTTTTTCTCCGATAGGGACACCTCTGCTACAATCTCTCTCGCCTGCTCCCACAAGCGTTCACCCTGCTCCGAAAGGTCAAGGCCCGGGTATTCCAGCTCGATCTCCACTTCACAGCTTTTTCCCGGCTCCAGCTCGTAGAGAAAAACAGACGCAGCCGGCTGCTCCCCTTCGGCTGGAGCAATAATCAGCTTTACTTCCTTGGTTTCTTCGTCTTCCAGCAAGGAATGCTCCGAACGCAAAATCACATCATGGATCATACCGTTCTCCGGCATGTTTTGGTCCCATAGTTCAATCAGTCTTTGCAGCATTTTGTCTACTCCTTCTGTTGCACACTTACGTTCCTATCCGAAGTATACCACGCCGGGGGGATCAACGAAAAACCCCTTCATGGCGAAGGGGTGGGTGTATTGTTCAAGTCCTTGTTATTGACGAATTCCGACAGCCAGGCACGCCTTACTTCCTTGTTGGGGCAAAAAGCGAGCACGTAGCTTTCGCCGCGCATGTATTTTTCCTTGATCCAGTCCTTATGTTTGCGAAAGAACGCCTGTTGGAAGTCGATGGGCATCTGTTGGTATTCTTCAAGGGCTGAGGGGTTCTGGAGAAAAAAATCTTCATCATATATGATTTCTTCGTTTTGTTGGCGGCTGATCAGGTACACGAACGCGATCACCAGAAACAGGTTGACCAGAAAAATTGTCATCCAAATCCCTCCCTGTCCGTTTCATTTATCAGATTTATCTGTCTTCTCAGCATATTATTATTTTACCATGCTTTTGGTGTTTTTAAACCACTTTGCAATGATTTATCCAAAAAGTTTTTTTATGAATCTTTTTCCAAATACGGCATCGACGAAAAAAGAACACCCGACATCTCGGGTGTTCCTCTGTCATTTTGTTATGGATCAGGAGGTCGTTTTCTCGCCTTCCCCTGCTGGTGGTGGAGTCATTTCCTGACTTGGAGCAGGAGTGGGCGTTGGTTGAACAATATCCGGCGGCGGCGTCGATCCGTTGCCTGGCGTCGCACCCGATCCTGGAGTGGTGGCGTCCGGTGTCGGAGTCGTCTGCCCGCTCTGCTGGTTGTCGTCAGGCGCCATAATGTCAGGCGGCGGCGCGACTGTTTCATCCGCCTCTGCGGTGTCAGGCTGCGTTTCTTTCGGCTTGCTGGCTGCCTGCTCCTTCTTTGGCTTCGCCGGTTGCGATGAAGCGGCCGACTCGCTCGTTTTCTTTGTCGTGCGAGGCTTGCTGCTGGCATAAGAATCGTCCCCGGCCGCAAGAATTGGAGAGTCGTTTAATTTCGCAACGATGCTTTCCGTCTGCCCCATCTCCGTTTGCAGCGCGGCACGTATCGAATTCAGGTTCTCCTTTGGCAGGAACGTGTAGCTTCCTTGCCAGTAGGCGCCGTTGTCCAGAGTCGTCACGGAAGCGGAATTCAAGCCTTTGAAATCATAAGCCAGCCCTTTGATCTGCTCCTTGGACAAGTCGGTATGTATGTGCTTGGCTCCGACATCCATGATGCTGAAAATTTTGGTCAAGCCTTCCAGCGAGCCTACCTTGTTGATCACTGCGGCGATGACTTCCTGCTGGCGGCGGTTGCGGTCAAAGTCGCTGGAATAGTACTTCGTTCCCCGGTTGTCGTGGCGGTGGCGGACATAGCCAAGGGCCTGTTCGCCGTTCAACACTTGAACGCCCGGGTTCAGGTTGATATGCGTGTTATCGGTCGGATCGTCGTAGACCAGCTTGCGGTCCACGTTGACCTCCACTCCGCCCAGTTCGTCAATAACGGCTTTAAAGCCGTCAAAATCGACTGCTACGTAGTGATCAATCGGGATGCCCAAAAGCTCGGTCAACGTTTTTTTGGTCAACGAAATCCCGTCTTCAGTCGGTATTTGTTTCTTTCGTTCGGCTTGACGGCGCTCAGCCTCGCCGTTGGCAAAGACCGAATTGATCTTGTGGTAATCGCGGTATCCTGGAATCTTTACACGTGTATCGCGCGGCAGAGAAACCATTGTCACCTTTTTGGTGGTCGGATTGGCAACCGCTACAATCATCACGTCCGTATTCATCGAGCCTGTTTCAGGCCGGCTATCGCTCCCCAGAATTACGAGAGAAAGAGGTTTATCATTATGGTATGTAGGATCAATATTTACAGAAGCAGGCGACACATAGCCGTCCTGCGGCGAGGTCACCGTATCGAGGGCGTTGTCAATTTTCAAGTAGATCGCCCCGGCAACTCCCCCTATCAGGAGCAAGCAAAAAACAGTAAAGAACATCAACCATTTGCGCAGATTGCGGCGGCGGACTGGTTTCTTCGTCTTATGAGCAACAGTACGCGTTTTTCCGACTGTATCCGGCATGTGCATCAATCTCCTTGTCAGCGAAAACGCTTGGTATTGTATGGAAATGTTTCTGAAAATAAGAAAAGTGCTTTTCGACAATAAGCACTAAGTTTTTCTTCCATTGGTAAAATACTGACTAAGGTATTGTAGCACATTCATGTCCGCTTTTGTAGAAAAATGTTCCGATCATGCGAAACTCCCCCATCTGTGTCGATGAGGGAGCCCGCTTTTACTGTTTGCCGTGTGGCGCTTGACTGAAGCCCTGTACGGGGCCCTCAGGCTCTTTTTGTGTAGAACGGTGAGCGTCTCCGCCATGGCGCGTGTGACTTTCCTGTTTGCCGTTTAGATCATTCGACTTCTTTTCCATGCTACCCCTCCTTTTCGGCTAGGGAATAGTGTGTGCCGCTCTTCTGTTTCTCATCCTCCTATTTTTGCATGCTATATGCTGACCTTACAGTAATGACGTTCGGAAAAAACAGTGCTACAGTAAATAGCAAAAAAATACGGAGATGAAGGAAGATATGAGTGCCCAGACCGGCAGTTTGAATGCCAGCCCAGCGGCCAGCGCCGCTCCGACGGTTTATCGCATGTTGTTTGCCATTAGTCTCGTTCATCTGCTGAACGACAGTATCCAAGCCGTCATTCCCGCCTTGCTGCCGATTTTGGAGAGCAATTTGGCACTGACGTACACGCAGGTAGGCATTATTTTACTTGTAGTGAATCTTACTTCATCCGTGCTTCAGCCAGTCGTAGGCTATGTCTCCGACCGCAAGTCCCGCCCTTATATGCCTCCGATTGCGCTGTTGATTTCCGGGTTGGGCATGCTTGCCCTGGCCCTGGCCGACCAGTATTACGTGGTACTGTTGGCTGTCGCGTGCGTCGGTATCGGCTCTGCTGTCTTTCACCCGGAAGCGTCCCGGGTCGCGCATCATGCCTCCGGTCCCAGACGCGGGCTCGGCCAATCGATTTTTCAGGTGGGAGGAAACGCCGGCCAGGCTCTGGCCCCGCTGATGACCATCCTCATTTTTCAGCCGCTTGGCCAGCCAGGTGCGATGTGGTTCCTTGTTCCTGCGGCTGCAGCCAGCGCTGTCCTGGTTTACGTCGCGATCTGGTACCAGGGACAGCAGCGAGCGAGGAAAGCCGTGCAGGAGGCTGTAGCGTACAGCTTTAAACAAAAACGGATGATCGCTCTTGGCCTGCTCGTGCTCATCGTCAGTGTCCGTTCCTGGATGAACGCGGGCTATCAAAGCTTTTACCAGTTCTTTTTAATGGATGTCAAAGGGATGGAGTACGCCAGCGCACAGCTTTGCGTATTCGGATTTTTGCTCGCCGGAGCGATTGGAACCTTCATGGGAGGGCCGATCGCTGACCGCTTTGGAAAAAGAAACTTGCTCGTGCTCTCCACGCTCGGCTCGCTTCCATTGACCTTGCTCACGCCGTATGTATCCGGAATCTGGACGTATCCTGTCCTGTTCTTGAGCGGGCTTGTCATGCTCTCCAGCTTTTCCGTTACCGTCGTGTACGCACAGGAATTGCTGCCCGGCCGCATCGGCACCGTCTCCGGCCTGATTATCGGCCTTGCCTTTGGAATGGGCGGCATGGGAGCTCTCGTACTCGGCTACCTGGCTGACCTTCAGAGCATTTCCTTTGTCATCACGGTGTGCTCGCTCATGCCTTTGATCGGCGCACTTGGTCTTCTTTTGCCAAGCGACAAGGAAATTACGAGCTGGAACAAGACGGTATAAACGCAAGATTCCAGCGCAAACAATTTACGCAGACTTGCGTAAGCAAAAAACAACAACCCCGGGCTCGGATTGAAGTGCACCCCTTAGAATGGACATTGGATTAAACCCCTGGTAAATCCGATGAAATTTAAGGGGTGCATTTTTTATGGTGAAAAAGGGGCAAACGTTTAGAAGTTATTCTCACGAATTAAAGGTGGAAGCCATACGACTGCATATCGAAGAAGGATGGACATACCGTCGAATCATGGAGCATCTGGGGATTCCGGACCGCCACCGGCTTAAAGTATGGATGAAAAAATATAAACAGTTAGGCGAATTTGGGTTGATGGATCAACGAGGTAGACGTGAAGAATATGTTGATCAAGATCGATATGTTAAAAAGCTAAAACGAGAGAACTCGATGCTAAAAAAGTGTTTGAAAATCTGGATGCGGGAGGTGCAGCCCATAAGTATGAGGCGATCAAGCAAGTAGCTGGTGAGTATACGACTAGTGAACTTTGCAAGCTGTTTGGAGTCTCAAGAAGTGGATACTATGCATACTTGAAACGGCAACAAGCGGACCGGGACAAGCCCGTGAAAGACCTCATCAAAGTAGTTTATAAGAAGTATGATGGTAAATATGGGTATCGACAAACCCAGCTGTTTCTCTTACGAGATCACGGGGTATGGGTCAACCATAAGAAGGTACTACGTCTGATGCAAGAAATGAAGCTCCGTTCTCGAATACGCCGCAAATATCGAGGTCACTATGCTTCAACCGAAGGTGGACGAGTCGCTGAGAATGTGATGCAGCGGAATTTCAAAGCGGATGCACCTAATCGAAAATGGGTAACCGATGTCACACAGTATCGTGTCGCGGATACGTGGCTCTACCTGTCTGCTATTAAGGATTTGTTTAATAATGAGATTGTGGCTTACCACATTGGAGTTCGCAACGACAATCAGTTGGTCCTACGGACCTTTGAGAAAGCCTTTAAAAAGACGAAAGACGTGACTGGACTGATCGTTCACAGCGATCAGGGATTCCAGTACACGTCCTACGCTTACCACGACATGTTGCCGAAGGTTGGCGCCCAAATCAGCATGTCTCGGAGAGGCAACTGTTATGATAATGCCTCGATGGAGAGCTTCTTCTCGCATCTCAAAACGGAAGGGCTCTACCCTTATGATATCCGAAGTGTGGATGAGGCACAAAGGCGAATTGAGGAATATATTCAATTCTACAACCAAAGTCGACCACAACGAAAATTAAAAAGGCTGACGCCTGTTGAATTCAGACGTCAGCTGTCGGTCTAACGGTCGGGTTTTTTCTTACTGTCCACTAAATGGGGTCTTGACCAGGATAGCCTCGGGGTTGTTGTTTTATTTATACCAGAACTCGCTGCTTGAGTCCCATAAGCTGGCCGATAACAGGCGGATAAAGCTCGGGTGTTCCGATCAAGCTCCATGTATCGTCACCGGTTTGGCCGACCAGTCCGGAAATCAGCCAGTCGGAAGCGAGCTGCAGGACATCCTCTGCCGGAAGCGTGAGCAGTACCCGATCGCCCTTGCTGTTTTTGACGTACCAGCCTTCCGCTGTTTTCTCTTCCAGAACCATTGTCTCTTCCTTCACCGTGCGGAAGCTCTCTTCGCTGCCAAACAGCCGCTGATGTGCATCCTTTTCCAGCAAAGTCCGGTAGCGGTATGCTTCAGGAAGCGTATCCTTCAATTCTGCCAAAAGCGGCTGCATGACCGGCGTCAGCGTTGTCTGATGCTGTTTGTCCAGCCATTTGAAGAAAGCGGTCAAAACCGACAGCAGATTGGTTGCCAGCGTCTTCGTCGAAGCATCCACACGCGTAAAGATGTCGTGAACCAGGAAGTATGCCAGGTCCTCGCGTCTGAATTGCTCCCAGGAAAATCCGGGACCAAAGGCGCTCCGTACAAACGAGCGGAAGTTGGTCATGACCTCGTCGTACTTTTTCACCGTTGCCTCAGACTTGCCTTCGGTCATCTCCTGAACAAATTGGTGGATATCAGCCAAACGCTCCGGTTGAACCGTATAGACGCTCTCAGGCAATCCCTCGATCAACGGTCTGGAGAGCAAGCCGGCGATATGCAAATCATCGTTTGCGATGGCCAGGCGCGATTTGAGCGACTCCACCCGGATAAACCGGGCAACGCCCTGACCCAGCTTGTTGTCTTTTTCCAACTGCTCCACCAGCTTGTGGAGCTTGTCCTGCATCGTCTCATTGTCAGATGCAGCGACCAGGACCGGTGCGAGACCGTCCAGTGCGTCGTTCGCGGACAACAGCCATTTTTCCGTAAAGTACGTCTGGACAGCCCATTGCAGCACTTTGGAGGGCAGCGTAGGCTGACTTGTGATGAACAGCGTTCCTTTGGTCAGCTTTGCTCCCGTCGAGGACAGAGCTGTGATCGCTTCCTCCCCGGAGCTTTGCGGGAGCTGCAAGAGTGCTGCCAGCTCATCCAGTTGGGGAGCATACCCTTCCAACAAGACTGTTCCGTCCTGGATCAGAACTTCCGCCTGAACCTCATACAATTCCAGCAGCGTGTCCTTTAACGCTGTAAAAAGATGTTCTTCCTTCCGCGGGGCGTAGACCCAAATCTCGCGAGAGCCCTCCCGCTTTTTCAGCTCCAGCATTCGATGCGATTCAATCATCCGCTGCAGGCGGGACATATCCGGAACTTGATAAACGCGCCGAACCATGCCCTGCACGCTCCGGGGAGTTTCTTCCGCGCCAAACTGTACGATAAAGCGATAGAAGGCAGTGGTGTAGGTGCGTTCGGCGCTGTCGTCTGCCGCTTTGGAAATCTCGGGATGGGCTTTGAGCCACTCCAGCAGCGCCGGCTTCAGGTGAGGCTGCAGGACGATGCTGCCGGTGAACAGCACATCGCGCAATCCGAGCGAAAGCAGGCGGCCGGCAATCAATTGCCCCGGCTCAACCTGCAATGTATTTGTTCTGATGACGTATCGGACGTCGCCGCGCAACGGATGCTGAACGGTCAGCGCGTCACGGTCTACCTGCACGATCTCGTAAACATCGAGATTCAGACGGGAGAACGCACGGCGCAGATCAGGTTCCATCCGGCGCCCGTGCTGCTTGAGATAGTTTTCAATCGGCGTGTCGCCGTTCGTCTTGACGTCCAGTACAAGCCAGTTGAAGAAGTGCGCCGTCCACTCCGGGCTCATGACGCTCTCCCCGGACAGACCGACTTCAGTGGCAAAACGGGCACGCAGCTCCTGAACGGCATCGCTGCTCACCTGTCCGCTGACAAAGTGATTCAGCCGCTCTACCCAGCCGGCGTACTCCTTCTGGAGCTTTTGTTCATGGCGGCTGCGGAGCTCCGTAATCGGTGTTACGACACCGCAGCATTTTTTGTATTTTTTCCCGCTACCGCAGGGACACAGTTCGTTTCTTCCTACAGACATAAGGGGTTTGGATCTCCTTTCTATCCCGTCGCGGCATGCGCAGGGATCTAGCGCAATCCCCCTATAACTACCGCATATTTCAGGTCTTCGTATGTTCTCGTTTTGGTTCGTGCGAGATGCCGGCGTCTTGGACTGATTCCCACTCCTTGATAAATTGCTCCAGCTTGCGAATCAGTCTGACTATGCGTTGCTGTTCCTCCATGCATTCGGATATGGCCGCCAACTGATTGGCGGCGAACAGCTCCACAACTTTCCGTTCCATCTCCTGTAGGCGAATCCGATAACTCGCGATAATGTCGCGCAGCAAGGCAAACCTAACCTCCAACCGGATCTTGGCCTCCAGATCACTCATTGCTGATCGTTGGCTTTCAGCACTTGCTCAATGCCAAGTGCGAGTTGCTCATTTTTATGTTTCTCTTTCATCAGAACTTCTATAGCTTGCATATTGCTTTTTTGGAAATGGGCAACAACCTCCTGAGCCATTTCCTGATTGCGGACCTGCAGACGGTCCAGGGCCAGGCGAAGCATTTCCTTGGCCTCCTGATAAGCAGATTGAGTTTGAACAGCGTTCATTGGCAATTCCTCCTCAAATTGTAGTTGTTCATGTTGTTCATGTTGTCGTGTAGGCGGCGCTTCTTGCTGCTCATCGGGTGCTTTGGCAGGTGATGCAGCAATTTCTTCCCGCACTTCGGATTGTTCTGAAGGTGCTTGGTTTACAGACTGTTGCTCGATTTGCGCGGTTGTGGGAGCTGCTTCGGCGCTTGCTTTCTCCAGTTCCCATTCCACTTGCTCGCCGTCTGGTTCGGCATCGGCATCATCTTCCTCAGAATCGGTGATGTCTTCGCGGACAATGATGTGAAGCGTCTCCTCATCTGTGCGAAACCGATCGTCCAGAGCGGACAAAAAAACGGAGCCCTGCGGCACTTCTGCTTCCAGCTCCAGAAAATGCGTAAGCGACCTAACAGATATTTGCGCAATGCCATTTTTGCGGCAAAATTGGTACACCTGATCGTTGGCCAATGTCCAATCGGCCAAAAACCAGCGAACATCCCCCTGATATTGGACGAAGCGAAGATCGCGCTCCAGTTGCAGCATCCGCATGATCTGATTCCATCCAAACTGCGTTTGTCGACGCAGCTCAGCTACGATCTGTTCCAGCGTTTTCGGCGATTGGGTATCGCGCAAAAAACGATACGCCAGATCAAACAGTTGATGGGGCTGGTACGTTACCTCCACGATCGCTTCTGTCCGCCCGATGCGCACAGGCGACTGTTCCATCTGCAGTACTTTGGCCAGCAGCGCTTCTGCATCCATGTCCAGAAGGGAAATCAGTCCGGTCTCGTTCAAACGCGCACAGATTTCTTCGCGAGGAAGCGAGCGTTCGCCTGACCGAAACACCTTTTTAACGATACTCGACAGGGTATAGGTTGGCCGTTTCATATACTTTCTCCTTCTAGTTCGCTTGGCAAAACAACCGCCAAACAAATGGGAATCACAAAGGTATTCGACACGAATAAAAAAAATCCTACTACGGATTGCCCCGATTGTCCAATCTGACTGATTAGAAAATATCTTGCTGGCCTTTTACGGGCAGATTTGTGCCTACAAAAAGAAAGGGAGGGGGATTATCCTCCCCCTCACTGTAAACAGCGCGAAATCGTACCGCTCTCCCGCCAATTTTTCGCTGCTTTCTACTCTTCTTCTGACTTTTTCTTTTTCCCTTTCTCTTTCTCCAGGTCTGTCTGCTTCTCTTTGGGCACGCGTTTTACCGGCTCTCCGGTTTGGGCGTTGAGCGCCAGAGTTTCCATATTAACCGGCAGGTAGACTAATTGCGGAAGCGAAGGGGTCTGCCCTCCGTATTCCGGATAAATATAGTACAGGGATACCTCCAGGTCGCGCAAAATTGCGTCTGTTGCCGCTTTTCCTTTGACGCTCGCCAGTTTTTCTTCTGTTTCCGGACGTTTGGTCATCTTGTGTTCTACTGAGCGAATCCCGCCTCTATCCGCATCGACCACAATCGTATACAGCGGCTGCAAGCCTATTGCGCCATTGGCAAACACCTCGTGGAAAGCGTATGTGTACTCCCGGTAGTCCTTCGACTTTTCAGCCCATTTTGGCCGTTCTGCAGAAAGACTCATTTCTTTTACGAGAAAAGATTTTTTTCCGGAAATCAATGCGTTTTGAACAAAGTTGACAGCCATTTTGCTTGCTTCCCGATCCGATAACGGCTCCTCGCGTTCTTTCCGTGCTTCGTCGTCGACACTGATCGTCCAGCCTTTCTTTTCTTTATCAAAAACTGCGTGAATGCCGGCCCTTGTTACAGGGGCATCCCATCTGCCATTTTTCTCGGCGGCTGTCTTTGTTTCCTCTCCAATATCAACGGGCACGGAGGGGAGCTGAAGCTCGGCTTTCAAAACACGCTCCAGCTTGAAGCTATCCTGCCAAGCAGACAGGTCAGCCTGACCGTTTATCTCGACCTGCTCCTCCTTTACTGTGCGCATGGGAGACACCGGCTCTCCTGTCAAAGCGTTGACCGCCTCTACCGTGCGCGGCAGGTACAGCCAGCTCCCGTTTTCTTCATCGTAAACCAACTCCAGCTTCAGATTTTCTGCGATAGCGTCCTTCGCTTTTTGGACCGGAACCGCTTTTCGCGGATCATCGACCGAGGACTGATTCGGAAGCTTTACGTTTTCCCGTTTGACAAACACAATATCCCTGTCTCCGTTCACGACCACTTCCGCTGCTTTCTTCTGTAACGGAACGCCGTTGATCGTAGGATAGACTGACCAGATGGCTTTGTTTTCGTGCTGACCGTCCTCGATGCCCAACACCGCAAACGAGCTTGCCGTAAAATCGGGAGAGAGACGGTAGTTTACAAAATCGTTTACCAGCTTTTTATCTCCGTACAAATCGGGCAATTTTCCGCTTGCGGCATCCGGCTCCTTCGCCTTTAAGGAGATCAATTCTCCATCCTCTTTGACCTTGATGGTAGCAGTTGCCTTCTCGTCGCTCCGTTCCGTCTTGCCCGCATTGGACAAGGTGACGGTGTATGTATTATCTTGATGGGAGATCGTCCCTACCCTCATATTTTTGAGCAGCGGAATATCATCACGCACGCCGGTGATTGTCAGTTGGGCTTGAAATGGCAGATCTTCCAGCTTGTTGAGCAGTGTCGTCATCAACGGCCGCTCTTGTTTTTCCGCAGCCCATGCCGGCATAGCGAGCAGCGAGCACGCAATCAGCGCCACCAATGTTTTACTTCCGTTTTTCAATGAAAGCTCCTCCTTATTGATCACGTCTATTTGGTATTACGTTCCAGATAAGGAAATAGTCACACTGCTTTCGATCTATGAAAATAGGAGCCTTTCCGCAAAAAACCGCCTGCCGTAAGCAGACGGTACTTTTTTAGGCTGTCATGCATCAATACCCTCGCCAGATTTTCCTCTTTACGACCGCGGAATAGGCCCACTCCTCGTCTTCCATGTCACTCAACGTTTGACCCAGCGCGTTCATCTTGCTGTCGATCATATCGAGGTGGTGGAACAGGATGGCCGTTGGCGTTTTTCCCGAGACGGCGCTTCCCCAGCCGTTTTCCACGTCGCCGTGGTGACTGAGAATGCAATGCTTCAGGTGAAGCACCTCCGCGTTCCCCAGCGGAATATCGTGTTTGCGGCAGATGCCGCTGACGATTTCCACTCCCATCACCAAATGGCCGATCAATTGTCCGGGCGTTGTATATTCGGGAGCGATCGGATCGGACAGCTCGTACAGCTTGCCGATATCGTGGAGAATGCAGGTCGCCACCAGCACATCCCGATCCGCCTGCGGATAGAGCGGGAGCAGCCTCTCCGCTGCGGAGAGCAGCGAGACGATATGCTCCAGAAGCCCGTGATAGTACTGATGGTGCATTCTCACGCCAGCCGGGAAAGCACGCAGTCTTTCTGCCGTTTCCGGGTCGCTCAAGGCTTCCGTGACGATGGTCTTCAGCGTATCGCTTTTCAGACTGTCGACCGCTTTCATCAGCTTGTCCCAAAGCTCGTCTGCAGGGAAGGGTGAGACGGGCACCAGAGATTCCATCTGCACCTCATCCGATGCTGTCGCCAGCCGGACCCGCTGGATGACCAGCTGCTTTTTCCCCCGGTAGCTTTGCACAGCGGCATCAATTTTGATGACGGACTTAACCTGAATCTCTTCTTTGAGCTCGGGTGTGACATCCCACAGCTTGGCACTGATCGTGCCCGAACGGTCTCCCAGCTCCAGATTGAGGTACTCGCTCTGGTTGCTGGCGACCCCCGCTTCCTTGCTTTTCACCAGACAAAACGCGACAACCCGTTCTCCCTCTTGATAATCAAGCAAATATTTCATAGATAGGACCTCTCGTTTTATTTTTTTCGAAACAGTGTCTGTTCGATCTTTTTCACCAGCTTTTTGCCCAGCAGATCATCTGCAGAACGGACGACCTTGGTGATGACGCGGAGCAAGTCTTCTTCTCCGTTCCAGTGCTCCTTCACGATGCTCTCGTCGACATCCACGAGTATTTTTCTCAGCGCATAAACGGCGAACACGACATCGTCCAGCAGTCCGAAAGCGCCTGTAATCGCCTCCGGGATAAAATCGATCGGTGAAATGAAGTAAGCGACGGCAGCTCCGGCCAAAGCCTTGGCCTGCAGACCGACGCGCTTGTCGACCAGCAGCCGCGCCAGCAAAACAAACAGGTCCGGAGCAAGCAAAATGTATTTCGCCACCGCTTCGTTGCCGCTCTGCTCCCGAATGAACGCCTCGATTTTGGCTCTCAGCTTGTCGTAAAAGCGCTGGTGCTGTTCAGGCAGCTCGATGGGAACCAATTCTCTCGACTTTTGAACTGCCGGCAGGTTCTCACCCGTACCGCGGTTGTCTTGTTGCTCTTCGCTCAAGTGTGATTCCCCCTTTTCGGTTTTGACTGTGCCCTGCGCATGCGCCAAAAAGACCATGCGGCGATCAGGGCAAATACGGCTACGAAGAAGATCGCCAGGTTTCTGGCAATGAGATTGAACAGCTCGTCCCAGCGTTCGCCCAACTGCCACCCGAGTGTGACGAATAAAACACTCCAAAACAGCCCACCTGAATAGGTGTACAGCATGAAGGTCGGAAACGGCAGACGGGTAATCCCGGCGAAATACGCGGTAAACTGTCTGACACCAGGGATAAAATAACCGAGCGGCAACGCCCATTTTCCTACCTTGTTAAACCATCCTTCCGTTTTTTTATACAGGGAGTAGCCCAGTCCCAACTTTTTCCCGTACCGCTCGATAAAGGAAAAGCCCAAGGTTCTGCCGATCCAGTACGCTGACGTCATCGCGGAGATCGACCCCAAGAAACAAGCGATAAAGGTGGGAACGAGCTTTAACTGCCCTGTGGACACCAAAAACCCCGAGAAGACGAGCAGTGTTTCCTCCGGAAGGGGCATTCCGAGAATTCCTAGAAAAAACAAGCCGAACAAGGCTCCATAACCATAGTGTGTGATATATCCGCCAAACGATGTTACGATTTCCTCCATGCAAGACACCACATTTCAACACCGGATAAACTACTCCCTCATTATGCCAAAAACAAAGCTCAGGCACAAACATTCGCCCAACCATATTCCCTGATTTTGGAAATTGCTGTAGAAAAATGACGAAAAACTGCACGTCAGCCGTGGCTTTCTTGGTCCCTTTTCGCTATAATGAGTTGAATGAGTTGAACTGGTAAACGAGGGACAAGCCGGCATGTGGAAAAAAATCTTCCGAAAAATGAAGTACGAGTACTACAAGCTCATCCGGATGAAGGGAGCCCCATCCTTTGTGGCTCGCGGATTCTCCGTTGGTATTTTCGTCGAGTTCATTACGTTGCCGACCTTTGGTCTGGCATTTCTCCTGCTCTTTCCGCTGGTCAAACTGTTCCGTTGCAGCCTGCCTGCCGGACTGATCGGCTTCGTCATCGGCAAGCTGGTCTTGCCTATCTTCATGGTTTTGAACTATCAATTGGGTTACTCGATCGTGGGCAGGCCTCTTCAGGAGCATCTGGAACACAACAATGAATCGGTCGCGGGCTGGCTGGTCTGGATGAAGGAAAAAGGATTGGCTTATTTTACCGGAAGTGCCGTCATGGGGCTGATCGTCGCCATCGGAAGCTACTTCCTGGTGTACTCCGCTTTGCAATGGTACCGTCGCAAGCGTGCGCGGCGTGTTCCTGCGCGGGGGCCATCCACTCCGTAAAACAAAGCCCGCAAGCTGCAGAACCGAACATGCGTCTGGACGTTTTTCACATGAAAAAAGACCGGTACTGACTCTATCGTCAGACCGGTCTCAGGTTGCAGACAAACTCCCTCGCTGAACGAACAGCAGAGGGAGTTTGTTTAATAATTTGATGAAAATACCGAAGGTGTTTTGATCGTTCACCTTTTGGCGACCTGATTTCCATAGCCAGGTCGCCATTTTTTTCAAGTTCATGGCAGCGAAAACAAGCATCGCCTGCATCGTGACCTTCTCCAGTCCTCGTAAGGTCGTCCAACGCATGCCATGCTTTTCCTTCATATCAGCGAATACACGTTCAATCGTTTCTTTCCGTTTGCTATAGATTTGTTTGTTTTCCTCGGTATGCCGGAGGTGGTCTACCTCTTCGAGGTAATCAGCCCAGATGTGGCGACTCACTCTCTTTGTGTAGTCTTTACTTTCCGTGCATTGTTTCAAGAACGGACAACTTCGGCAAACTTGAGAATTTGATCGATAGATACGGTACCCATCCTTGTTTGTTGTCTCATATGTTAAGATTTGCTCGTTCGGGCAGATGTAGCAGTCGAAATATTCATCATACACATATTCGTGCTTTTTAAAAAAACCTTCTTTGGTGCGTGGTCTTGTGTAGGGCATAACGGGGCGAATCTGGTCATCAAGGAGTGTTTTACTGATGTAAGGCGTCTTGTATCCCGAGTCCACTGCCACAGCTTGAGGCTGTGCAAACGTCTTTCGCACTTGATTCAAAACATCCTCAAAAACCTGACTGTCATGCACATTGCCTGGCGTTACCTTGGCACCAAGCACAAATCCATTTCGATCACATGCTGTATGAAAACTATAAGCAAATACACGTTCCTTTTCCCCTTTTACAAACAATCCGCAATCCGGGTCAGTTGTGCTGACTTTCACCTCCTTCTTCGAAGTTTCTGTCTTTTTTTCAAGGGGCTTCTTTCCATGTGCAATACGATCCTGATTGATTTCTTCGTCCAGCAGCTCTTGATATTTCTTCGCTTGTTCTTCAACGATTTCTTTCACGTATTTATGCTTATTCGCACTGGCTTTTACATGCGTAGCATCAATGAAAAGCACATCAGGCTTCACGAATCCATGATGAACCGCCTCCTCCAATATTCGAAGGAAGATCGACTCGAAGAGTTGAGTATCCCGAAAACGGCGAACATAGTTCTTGCCTAGGGTCGTGAAATGGGGAATGGGCTGACTGAAATCATAGCCAATAAACCACCGATAGGCAACATTGGTTTCGATCTCTTTAATCGTTTGTCGCATGGAACGAATTCCAAAAATATATTGGATGAAAGCAATTTTAACTAAGACTACAGGGTCAACACTGGGTCTGCCATTGTCATGACAGTAGAGGCTTTCCACCAAGTCATAGATGAACGAAAAGTCGATTGCATTTTCAATTTTTCTTACGAGATGATCTTCTGGCACCAACTCATCTAGCGAGAATGCAGATATCTGATAACGCCCTTCGGCCTCTTGCTTATTAAGCATAATGCCACCTCTAAAAAATAACTTTTGAAAACGTAACATGTTCTATATTCAACAAAAAAGCCTGCAGACCCTGTTCCTTACGGAACTTTGTCTACAGGCTGAGACCGGTACTGACTCTATCGTCAGACCGGTCTTTTTTCATGCGGCATAGATTATCCAAAAAAGCCCTTTTCCCGCAATTGGCTCATGATTTCAGCAACGGTCAGGTTGCCTTCTTGAAGCAAGCGAAGAGTTTCCTCTACCTGTTCAGGGGACAGTCCGTTAGCACCCAGGCTTTCTCGGACAAGGACGATGTTCGGACGGCGGAAGTGCGTTTGCAAGGTCCGAAGAACGCGTCCTTCCAGTGACGTTTTCAGCATCAGTTCAGTTGTCGACATCTGTTCCACCTCTTTACTAGAAAGATTTGCGCGTACCTTTCATTATCGTACAAACCGGACAAAGAATCAATGTTTAGATCTCCGGCATCAGACGGCGTTTGTGCTCCGAAATTCGGTGCAAGTAATCGATGCGCTTCTTGGCCTCCGGATTTGTTTCTCCTGTGATCAGCAGCCGATCCAATTCCTCGTAGGTAAAGCCCATTTCCTGTTCGTCCGTCTGTCCTTCCCACAGGTCTGCAGAAGGCGGCTTGACGATGATGGATTCGGGAACCCCCAGTTCACGGGCGAGAATCCGCATCTCGTGCTTGGTCAGGCTGGCAACCGGGTTAAAGTCAGCCAATCCGTCGCCGCCTTTGGTCATGTATCCGACATGAACCTCGCTGCGATTGCAGGTGTCTGCTACCAGGTACCCCTTTTGATTGGCGATCGCATAAAGCGTCGTCATGCGCAAACGCGCTTTGGTATTGCCCCGGGTTTTATCGTCCAGCTTCAGCACACCTTCAATAGCAGGCAGGATGGCATCATACGCCGGACCGATATCCACCGTAAACAGATCGAGCTGGATTGCCTCTGCCAATTTGCGGGAATCCTCTTCGTGGACAGGAAGTGAATAGGCAGGCATCCATACGCCGATGACCCGGTCCCGCCCAAGTGCACGGACGCAAAGCGCTGCTGTCACCGCGCTGTCGATGCCCCCGGAAATTCCGACGACTGCACCGCCCAGGCCAGGTCCGTCCACCTGCTCACGGATGAAGGCCAGTCTTTTCTCGATGTCTTCTTTCACATGAGCCTGGTAATTCGCCAAATGTGCTTCAAACTTGTCCAAGTCAAGTCCCCCCGTCTCCAATATTTCCTCCTCATCCTACCATGCGGAATTGACTGTGGCAATCGACGGCAAACAGGTCTACACTATAGAGAGAAAGACTTACTTTATGAAGGAGCGAACCGATGATCATTCTCAAAAACCAAGAAGAAATCGACCAGATGAGAGCAGCAGGCGAGATTCTGGCTGCCTGCCATCGGGAGTTGGCCAAATTGATCCGCCCGGGCATCACGACTTGGGAAATCGATCAATTCGTCGAGGGATTTCTGAAAAAACATAACGTAACTCCCGAACAAAAGGGATATTCCGGCTATCCATATGCGACATGCGCTTCCGTCAACGATGTTATCTGCCACGGCTTCCCTAAAAAAGAGCCCCTCAAGGATGGAGATATTGTCACGATCGACATGGTCGTCAACCGCAATGGCTGGCTCGCCGACTCCGCCTGGTCCTACGCTGTCGGCAATATTTCGGAAGAAGCGAGACGGCTTCTGGAGGTCACGGAAAAATCCCTGTACCTGGGGATTGAGCAGGCAGTCGTGGGCAATCGGATCGGCGACATTTCCCATGCGATTCAGACCTACGCCCAGGAGCAAGGGTACTCGGTCGTTCGCGACTTTACCGGCCATGGCATTGGGCAAAAAATGCACGAAGAGCCGTATGTTCCCCACTACGGTCCGGCAGGCCGCGGGCCGCGCTTGAAAGAAGGCATGGTAATTACGATCGAGCCGATGCTGAACGTGGGGACGTATCATGTGAAAATCGACGAGGACGGTTGGACGGCGCGTACACGTGACGGCAAGCTGTCGGCACAGTATGAGCATACGATTGCAATCACAGCTGACGGTCCGTTGATTTTAACAAAGCAATAACAGGCATAAAAAAAGTGGCCCCCTTTTGATCAGGCGGAGCCACTTTTTGCGTTATGCGCGGACGCTGTTTGCAGTAGTGCTGGTCAACTCTTCCAGCTTCTTTACGTCTTTCTCCAGCTCGCGAATATCTTCTTCAATCAGCTTCTTCAAGTGCTGTTTCTCCCGCAGTACCTTGCGGGTCTGCTCCAGACGCTGATTCATGTCGAACACGCCGAGATACACTGCCTTTCCCTCCCTATGTAAGTGCTGCACTCTACCTTACATCGTATGCAGAAAGGCAAAAAAGTTGTCGTCTAAATCCCTCTCCACTTGGCCAATTCCGCGCGCAGGCGATGCACCTCTTGGACCAGTGCGCGTTTTTCCAGCCGTTCGATCTCACTGTCCAGATCGTAGCCGCGTCCGAACATCGGGTCAAAAGGATCGCAGCCATCATGGCTGTAAGACCAAACCGGCTCCTTTGGCATCAGCAAGGCCAGGAGAAAATAAATCAGAAGCGGCACACCTGTAAACAAGGTCAGGATCACCACACCGATCCTCACCAATGTAGCATCTACCCCGAGAAAACGGGCCGCTCCCCCGCAGACACCAAACAGTCGCTTGTCGTAACGAGATCGATATAGACGTCTTTCCATCATGACATTCCTTCCTCTCTTTGTATCCGTTTCCGTTTGTATCTCCAAGATACCCGAAAGGAACGCCGATCAAAACTGGCCCTGGGGGGATTTGTCCTCCGTCCCGGGACGGAGGACGCGGTCGGACCCCGTTTGGCGTATGAAATGGCAAAGCTACGACCACTCTACAACTGAGGTGAATTCGATGCCATTTCTGATCATGTTTCTGGCTGCAATGTTGGCAGGATGCACGCCTGCAAATGAGTCGCCCGGACAGATGCGGACAAACGCTGTTTTGGATAGCGACCGAAGCATGTATTACCAGCAAAACGTCCTTCTCCCCCCTGGCATGGAACCAAACGCCACACCGTACGGAACACCGGCAAATTCCGGAACAGCCGGAGAATACGACCGCAGCCTTCGAAAAGACGCCGTATCCCATTACCCGGGGTTCGAATAAAACGACTCGTCGTCAGATCACCTGATTGGCAAGCAGGGCCTGCGTAATGCCGATAAAGTATTCCGATTCCCGGCGAATGTGGTTGAGCACAGTTATGGCTACGGGATTGTTGCGATACGGTGCACTTGTTTCCCCTATTTGGTTAAGGAGCTGGATAAACTGCTCACTCTGCTGCATCGCGAATGTGACCAGCTCCCTGATTTGGTGCAGCGTTTCAGCGCTCACCTGATTGCCCGACCTCACGACAACTTCGATGTATCGTACGAACATGCCTTGCGTTTGAGCAAAAGCCTGCTCCCACGCCATCAGTGCCTCTACGAACGGCGTTTCCAGATTGGGCGCAAGCTCCCGAAGCACAACGGTATGCTCGTTCTCTTGCTGCTTCCAAAAGTCTCCCTCGTCCAGAATCCTGAGCGGCATCTTGTCATCGTAATAAAATTGCACAAAGACTCCTCCTCTGTATATCTGTGCCCGTTTGGGTCCACCACAGTTTATGTGCCGAAAGCCCAAGGTTGTGCTTGATTTGTAGAGTAGAGAACTGAAACTTTCGGGCGACCGTATGGTCGCCTTGCTCATTTCAGCTCCCCCTCATCAAACCGTACGTGAGGTTTTCCCTCATACGGCTTTCCGATGTTCTTCTTTCTTTGGCATTCGGCTTACTTTATCCGGCTAATTTCAATAAACTACCCTGCGTGTTTTGTATGACCTTCAGCTTTCCGGCATGTTTATTCCGCTTGCTTCTTTTCTTGTTGCAGAAGATTGTAAGGCGTTCAATCACATACCAGTCTATCCGTCTTGCCCATCGTTTGGCGATGGGCGAGATGAAGTAGTAGTTCTTGAACCCCCTTAGCTTGCGATTTAGCCCTTTCACTAGCTCTTCTAGAGACAGAAACAGTTTGTTCCTTGGTGCAGTGTATTCCTTAATTTTACGTCTCATTTCCTTCATTGCTTTCTTAGCTGGTACATGAGACATAGCAAATACCTTGCTCCCCCCTTTGTTGAACACGGGGAATTTGCGATGGTGCAGCCCAAGAAAGTCAAACCCAGTGGAATTGTCCCAAATATTAACGAGTCTAGATTTCTCTTTACTGAGACTAAGCTCCAGCTTGTTTAGAATAGCCATCAGCACTTGAATGCTTTCCAATGCTTCTTGTTTGGTTCTGCACATGATAACGAAGTCATCCGCATAGCGGATAAGTGTGCCAAGATGGGAGAATTGATTTTCCCAAATGGTGTCCATGTAGTTTAGATAGATGTTTGAAAGAAGAGGCGAGATTACCCCTCCTTGCGGAGTTCCCAGTTCTGTTTCATGGAATTGATCATTTTCCATGACCCCAGCCTGCAGCCATTGTCGGATAAGTTTCAGAACACGTCTGTCGCTGATTCTCATTTCGACCAGTTTCATCAACTTCTCATGGTTGATGTTGTCGAAATACCCTTTAATGTCAACATCTACGACCCAATAACACCTCTTGCTTGCTTTGCGTATCTGTGCAATTGCCTGGTGAGCATTTCTTCCTGGCCGAAAGCCATAAGAACAGTCCCGAAAATCAGCTTCAAAGATCGGTTCAATGACTAGCTTAGTAGCCATTTGGACCACCCGATCCTTGATCGTCGGGATGCCGAGTGGACGTTTCTTGCCATCCGGTTTAGGGATGTAAGTTCGACGAACCGGATGTGGACGATACCGCTTTTCTTTTAAATCTAGATAGATCTCGTTAAGAAAACGGCTCTCCCCATACTCCTCCACAATCTGTGCGATGGATTGTCCGTCGATTCCTCCGCTCCCTTTATTTGCTTTTACTCTCCTCCAAGCTGTCGCTAGAATATCCGGGCGGTAGATTTTGTCATACAAGGCATGAAATCGCCGTTTTGAGTTTGCCTTGGCACAAAGATATAGGGTTGTCCAAAGTTGTCGAGCTTTTACATCGGTGTAGTTAGCAAGTTTACTTGCATTCACTCACTCTTACCTCCTTCGACCCGTGAACAAAGCAGGGCTCCTTCCCTCCATAAGGTTGTGTTGTCCTTATGTTCATCGGTACTATGAACCCCTCCGACTCCCTCTCTGCCATCCACCACTTCCCTTACGGTTATAGGTTTCCGTTTTACGCTCCTGACGGGGCGTGCAGAGTAGGGTCTCCCCAGTTCCGTTAACTACTTTCTCAACATACCGCTCCCCATACCCCGAGGGATTCATAGGTGCTGTATTCCAAGTTCTCCACACCGTCCTTGGCCTTCGCCCATATGAAACAAGCTCGGCTTCCCTTTGTCCACCTCTCGGTGGTCTTTCTTAACGAGGCTGCAGGATTCACTTTATGTTACGGCCTGCTGATTTGCTCGCACTCTTTCGAGTTACTTTGTCACAGGGCTTCAACCTTAGGATTTCTCCACCAGTTGCCTGTCAGCTACGAGGTGACTTGGCTCCTGCCTCGGTTGGACTTTCACCAACTAGCAATTAACGGCTTGCTGGGCACGCTCCAAATAATAAAGACCGTCCGCAGACGGTCTTTACTTGCTATTCGATTGGTACACCGGCCGCGGACGTTCAAAAAGCTCACCCAGCCTGGCATATGATTGTCCTGCCAGACGGCTGACAGGAGCAAAGGCTTCGATGTCGATTTTCCCGTTCTGGTACAAACGGTCTTCCACATGGACGTGAACGACTTCGCCGATAATCAGGTCGGACGTGACAGGATCGCCCAGTGTGACGATTTGATGGAGCCTGCACTCAAAGTGGATGCGAGAGTCGGCCAGCCGGGGCGGACGTACGACCGCACTTGGCTCGGTGGCCAGCCCGAGCGCATCCACTTCCCCTATCTCTGGAGGAAAGTCGGCAGAGGTTTCATTGGCAACGTCAACATTGCAGACGTCCACCATATTGACGACGAACTCTTTTGTTTCCGCGATGTTGCGAGCAGTATCCTTTCTGACACTGCCTGGCTTGCGCATGACCGCAATGGAAACCATCATCGGTTCAATGCTCGCCACATTGAAATAGCTGAACGGAGCCGCATTCAGGACACCGGCTCGGCCGATCGAGGTCACCCAGGCGATCGGCCTCGGTACGATGCAGCCGATCAGCAGCTTGTATTTGTCCTGTCGTTCGATTGCGCTGATGTCGATTTCCACGAAAAAACACCCCTTTTCACTCCGGCGACACAGGTGGAAGCCAGCTGTTCATATAGTCCGGGTCTTCGATCTCCAATGCCTGCTTCGTCACATACAGCGGTTTGAAGGTATCCAGCATGACCGCCAGCTCCTTCGTCTCCTTTTTGCCGATGCTCGCTTCCACTTTCCCCGGGTGGGGCCCGTGCGGAATGCCCATTGGATGGAGCGTGATGGACCCTTCATAGATGCCTTTGCGGCTCATAAAATTGCCGTCGACGTAATACAGCACCTCGTCACTTTCTACATTGCTGTGAAAGTAAGGGGCGGGAATCGCCTGCGGATGATAGTCGTACAGTCTCGGCACAAAGGAACAGACGACGAAATTTTGCCCGGCGAAGGTCTGATGAACAGGCGGCGGCTGATGAATCCTTCCGGTGATCGGCTCAAAATCGTGAATGCTGAGCGCGTACGGATAGAGATATCCATCCCAGCCCACCACATCAAAAGGGTGAAAATCAAACATGTAGCTGTATAAGGTGGACTGACGCTTGACCCGAACTTCGAAGGAGCCCTCCTCTACATGTGTATCCAGCCTCTCCGGCACGCGGATATCCCTTTCGCAAAACGGCGAATGTTCCAACAATTGCCCGTGCTCGTTGCGGTAGCGCTTGGGCGGAACGATCTCGTTCTGGGATTCGATGACGAGGAATCGGCTCGGCGTCTTCATTTCAATCCGGTAGGTGGTACCGATCGGAATCACCAAATAATCTCCCGGGCAGTACGGAATCGTTCCGAAAATCGTCTGCAGCTCTCCTTCTCCCTGATGGACGAACAGAAGTTCATCCCCGTCCGCATTCCGGTAAAAGTAGTTCATCTCGTCTGTAGGAACGCAAACGCCGAGCACGACGTCGCTATTGCCCAACAAATACGTTCTGCCCGAAACAGGGTCGCCTCCTGCCGGCGCATCGAACGTCTTGAAATGCTGATGCTTGAGATCGGCTTGCTCGACATATTCCGGCTTTACGTCGGCAACCCTTTTCGTCGAGCGGACCTGGGTCGGCGGATGATGGTGATACAAAATCGATTGAATGCCGGAAAAGCCTTTTGTTCCCATGACCTGTTCCCGGTACAGCTCCCCGTTTGGCTTGTGAAACATCGTATGCCGCTTCTTCGGAATCTCACCCAAGCGGTGGTAAAATGCCATTGCGAACCCTCCTATTCGGAAATGATGTTTTGTAATACGCCGAGCCTGTCGACCTCCAGCTCCACCACGTCACCGGCTTCCAGCCATCGGTGGCGCTCCGTCCCCAGCTCGAGGATGCACCCCGTCCCGACTGTACCCGAACCGATGACATCGCCGGGGTAAAGCGGACAATCAGCGGAAGCGCGGGCGATCATCTGGGCAAACGTGTAGTGAATGTCCTGAAAATAGCCGCGGGACAGCTCGATGCCGTTCACTCTTGCGACCATCGTCAGCGCAAAGCGATTGCCTTCCTCGCCGGCTATGCAAACATCGGCGAGCTCGTCTGGCGTAACGAGCCACGGACCCATGGAAGTGGCAAAGTCCTTGCCTTTTGCCGGGCCCAGCCCTACCTTTACCTCCTCCCGCTGAAGGTCGCGTGCGCTCCAATCGTTCAGGATGCAGTAACCGGCGATGTAGCGATCCGCCTGCTCGACAGGGATGTCAACGCCCTCCTTGCCGATTACGCAGGCAAGCTCCAATTCATAGTCGAGCCATTTGGTCGTCGCTGGCTTTTTCACATAAGCATTCGGGCCGACAAAGGCGGCTGCATTGGAAAAATAGAAGACGGGGAAATGATACCATTGCGGAATCATCTCCAGCCCGCGGCGTGCGCGAGCCGTCTTGACATGCGCTTCAAACGAGTAAAAATCCCGAAAGCTTCGGGGACGAGGCAGCGGCGATCCAAGCAAGACAGCTTCTAAAGGAAAAGACTGCCCTTCGGCAGGAGTCCCAGCCTGTTGTGACAGAAGCTGCAAGGGCTCTATCCACCTCTCCCACTCATCCAGCAGCTCCAGCATCCCCGGCGGCGCCCCCGCCAGGCTGGAGGCGATGTCTACGATGCGGTCCTCCCGCAAGATTCCGGCTCTCCACGCCTGCTGTTCTTGCATTCGATACGATACCAGCTTCACATGCTCTCCCTCCTCTCCTACGGGCCCCAGCCCCGGCTTCAGACAAGCAAATGAAAGCAAAAAAGCCCAGCATACGAACAAGCTGAAGCAAGGAGCCCGAAAACGGTATCATCCATTTTCGCGGGCACCCGATCAAGCTTATTGACGTACGCTGGGCTCAGTCTGCTAACGAAGAAGACCTTGCGGGAATTCCTCCGCAGACGACCAGCAATTTCCATTGCTCACTGTTTTTTCATTGGTATATTTATCATACCGGAAACGCTTTTCGGTTGCCAGAGGCAAAAGCGTTTTTTCTATAAACGGTTTTATCTATACGTTTTTCACTCCAGCTATTTCATGCCAGTCCCTCGCCGGCAAAAAACGTCCTGTACAGCAAGGCCATATCCTCCGGCAGCGGCTCCGTCCACTCCATTTCCTGTCCCGTCCGAGGATGGGCAAAATGGAGCCTCGCTGCATGCAGCGCTTGCCGCCCGATGTGGGCTCTGCTCCCCCCGTACATGTCATCGCCTGCTAACGGATAACCCAGATGGCTCATATGGACCCTGATCTGATGCGTTCGTCCCGTTTCCAGCTTCAGCTCCACCAGGCTCATGCCAGCTCCCCGCTGCCTGACCCTGAAACGGGTTACGGCCTGCTGGCCATCCGCTCGAACCTCCCTCGCAATGATGGAGTCGTCGCGAAGACCGATCGGCTCGTCAATGACACCTTCTGTCTCATCGCACACACCCTCGACGATGGCTATATAGTATCGGTGCAGCTGGCGTTCCTTTTGGAGACGGCTGAACTGCTCGTGCGCCCACTGGTTTTTGGCTACGATCATCAGTCCTGACGTGTCTTTGTCCAAACGATTGACCGGACGGAATTTCCGCTGCTCTCCCCGCTCCTGCCAGTAGTGCGCCACGCCGTTTGCCAGTGTATGGCTGCTGTGATTCCCCGTCGGGTGGACGACGAGTCCCGCCGGTTTGGCGATGACCAAAATGTCCTCGTCCTCGTAGCGAATATTCAAGTCCATCGGTTCGGGTGCGAGCATTTCTTCTTCGGCCGGGACGAGTACGCGAACGACATCTCCCTCTTTCAACCGCTCTGTCACATAGACGGAAACACCGTTTCGCGTAATATCCCCCTGGTACTTCGCCCTGACCAGCAAGCGCCGGGAGACGCCGAAGTCTTTTTGCAGCACGTCGCGGATGGTCATGCCTTCATGCCGTTTGGCGGCTGTTATTTGCAAAAGCTCTTCCAACATGCAGTCACACCTTCTGTCGCTTCAACTCCTGCCAGTATATCAAAAACAGCTGTGCGCGTCCTGTCGAAGGCCACTGATGTGGGAAAGCCCTTTTAAACCCCCACGGTTTTCCAATTGTATCGCAATATGAAAACAATGCACAGAAGACCGGGTCTTCTATCCCTATACAGAGGAGAAACCTTCAGGAGTCGATGAAAATGGACAAAAGCTTTTCCACATGGATAAAGAACTTTCCATTTGGCGGAAACGTCCGACAAGACGCTCTTTCGCTGCTTCGTTACCACCAGCTTGATCATATTGCCGAGCATACCGAGCGAGTCGCCAAAGAAGCGATTCGATTGGCTGAGCAATTCCATGTCGATCCTCGCTTGGCCGACGCCGCCTTCGTTTACCTTGACTATTTATGGGCGCAGCGCACCAAGCTTCGAGTGATCCATCCGTGGCTGAAGGAAGCGTATTTGCAGCTTCGCGGGGGACGCGATCTGTACTGCTGACAAGGCTCCGGTCTGTCGGCAACCTACTTTATCCAAAGTGACACCTGACCGCTGCTCGCTGTCACTTTGGCCTTGCCGCCGATCGGAAACGTGATCATCGGACTGGTATGCCCAAAGTCAGCATTGGCGACCACCGGCATGGCTGCCAGCTCCGGTTTGCTGCGGATGATCCGGACGAGCTTTTCCCGGGTCATTTGCGAAGCTTTTTGAAACCGGCCGATGACGATTCCTTTCACGCCGGAAAAGGACGGCTGATGAATCAATGATTGCAAATCCCGGTCAAACGTCGAAGGAGACACATCCCGGTCGTCCTCGATAAACAGAATCGCTCCTTGCAAGTCAGGCATGTACTCTGTACCCTGCAGCAGATTGAGCGTACACAGATTGCCGCCGATGAGTGTCCCTTCCGCCTCTCCTTCCTGAATCAAAAGGTAGCCCTCATTCGGGATAAAGCTGCGATTTTCCTGATCCAAATACCATTCGTCGTCACTCCATTCAGAGGCAGGCGTGATTTGGAGCGGTCCCGCTTCGGCTTCTCTAGCCGCCCCCGCTTCCCCCTCCAGCAAGCAGCTTTGAAAGAGGCGGATCGTGTACTCGGCTCCCTTTTTCATTCCGAATGTGGAGAAATGAGGGCCCGAGAAGCCAATCAATCCTGTTTTGGCATAGATCGCATTGGACAGTGCCGTGATGTCCGAGTACCCGCACAGTATTTTGGGGTTGCTTCGGATCAACTCATAATCGATGCCGCGAAGCAGCTGATTGCTGTTGAATCCGCCCAGCACTGTCAAAATACCTTTTACGTTCTTATCGGCAAACGCTTCATGGAGGTCTTGCAGCCTCTCTTCGACTGAACTGGAAACAAACTCGTCGCAAACCTCCACATGTTTTCCATACGTTACCGTTAGGCCCATCGATTCCAATCTTTTTTGCGCCCGCTCTCTCACGTCCTGCGACAGGATCGCCATGCTTCTGCTCGGGGCAATCACTCGGACTTCGTCGCCTCTCTTTAATTTATCTGGCCTCATTTCCCTCACTCCTCGCGGCTATTCGTTCTTTGCCTGCCCTGAATGTAGACGCGTTATGATTTGTTCATTTATTATACAGGGGCAAACAACATTTTCCATAAAAAAACCTCCTTCACGTGGAAGGAGGCTGGTATTTTTGACAGTAGACGCAAAAATGTTGGCGGGAATCGATTACTTCGCCGCTTTGGCTGCTTCGATCGCAGCTTCGTAGTTCGGATGATCGCCGACAACCGGAACGTATTCTGCGTAAACGACTTTGTCGTTTGCATCCACGACAAAGACTGCACGAGACAGAAGACGCAGTTCTTTGATCGCTACGCCGTATGCCAGACCAAAGGAGAGGTCGCGGTGGTCAGACAGCGTTTGCACCTTGTCGATGCCGGCAGCACCGCACCAGCGGCTTTGCGCGAACGGCAGGTCGACAGAGATCGTCAGGATGGTTACGCCGTCCAGCTTTGCAGCTTCTTCGTTAAAACGGCGGGTTTGCGCGTCGCACACGCCAGTATCCAGAGACGGAACGACAGAGATCACGCGTACAGTGCCTTTGGAATCATCCAGAGTCACAGGGGTCAGGTTGTTAGCCAATACGGTAAAATTAGGAGCGGTGTCCCCTACCTTTATTTCAGGTCCGAGCAAGGTAACCGGGTTGCCTTTGAAGGTAAATGCGCCATGGCGTTCTACTGCAGATGTCATCAAATCTTCCTCCTCACAAAATGATAGTAGGTTATGTACCTTCTCAATCATACCTCATTTTTCTACGATTTTCACTATGGAAACAGGGAAATTACAGATTCAGTCGCAATCCGCCGATCTGATTTTGTTCAAGTTTGGTAATGCTTTTGATTTCGTGCTCGTACTCCCAGCCGCTCCGCCTGTTCAGCTCATGGCAGCGCATGAGGGCGTGATACAGCGCTAATATAAAGCTTACTTTTTTCAGCTCGTAGCGCGTGCACATCGATTGCGGGAGAACCGTGTTGATGATTTCAATTTGAAACGAACTTGTTTCACGGGGCCTGCGGGTCGGCACGACGAATCCCATCTGCTTCAGTACAAAGCCGTAATCAAATTCCCCGTTATCGTCGAAATCGACAGTCTCCTCCGACGTTGCCAGCCATTCCAGCAGCGTTTCCAGATCGAGCTGTTCAAAACACGCCGGTTTCGGCAGAGCCAGCACCGATCCGTCCTCGTTGATAAAGTAAATCGAATCGCGATAATGAAAGATCAGCTCGTCCTCTGGCATCTCTTCACAAAACATCCAGTTTGCAGGCGGTATCAGCATGCGCCAAATTTCGGCCGGGGTCTTTTGCAAAAAGTCCATGGCAGGGTCCCCTCCTTTCCCTACCATTTTGGGCAAATCCGGTAGCTGCTATTCACCCTGCCTGCTGTCCCTCTGCCTGTCTTTGATAAACCCGGCCCAATCTCCCGACGGAATGTAAATCCCTTCCCGTCTGGCCCAGTCTTCCTTTACATACCTGTAGAGGAATGCCCGGATTTCTTCTCCTCCAGGCATTTTCATGACACTTTCCTCCACCCGTTCATACTCATTGCGAGGGTCGCCTGGTCCGAAATAGTCCTCCAGCTCGTCCAGTCCGGCCAGTGCTTCTTCATAGACGTCTTTGGAAAATGTGAGCAGCGCTCCTTTCACAGTCCCCGATTCGCCCCGCAGCAAGCCGGGATAACCGGCAGAAAAATGGTACAAATGTCCCCGTACTATCGCAGGCTGAAGCGTATGCGGGTAAGGCTTGACATACCTATTGTGGTTGCCGAAACCGGGAAGCAGAGAGCCATATACGAACACGGGCAGGATTCTCGTCATGAATATTTACACCTACTTCAAGATATTTCAGAAAAAAAGAGGTGTTTCTGTATCTGCAATTTTGTATATTTACTCTATATATAATATTCACTTTACAAGTGCTTAGGGTAAAAAAGGGGGAGAAACCATGACAAAGAGAAAAATCAACCGGCTGCTGGTCGCCAACCGCGGGGAAATCGCCATTCGGATTTTCCGCGCAGCAACTGAACTGGGCATTCGCACTGTAGCGATCTATTCCGAGCAAGACAACGTGTCCATCCATCGTTTCAAGGCGGACGAGTCGTATCTGGTAGGCGCCGGAAAAGGTCCCATTGAAGCCTATCTGGACATTGAGAGCATTATCGAAATTGCCAAGCGCAACGATATCGATGCGATTCACCCGGGCTATGGATTTCTCGCGGAAAATGCGGAATTTGCCCAGCGCTGTCTTGAAGAAGGCATCATCTTTATTGGCCCTTCCTCCACTTTGATCGACAAGTTTGGAGACAAAGTCGAAGCGCGCCGAATGGCCATCGAAGCAGGCATTCCCGTTATTCCGGGTACACCCGAGCCGATCGAAACCCTTCAGGAAGCCCTTTTGTTTGCCAAGGAGCACGGCTATCCGATAATCATCAAGGGGGTCTCTGGCGGAGGCGGCCGCGGCATGCGGATCGTGCGAAGCCAGGATGAGCTCCAGGATGCTCTGGACCGGGCCCGTTCCGAAGCTCGCTCCGCCTTTGGCAACGCCAAGGTGTATCTGGAGCGTTATTTGGAAAACCCCAAGCATATTGAAGTGCAGATTCTCGGCGATGCACACGGCAATATTGTGCATCTGTTCGAACGGGACTGCTCCGTGCAGCGCCGCCATCAAAAGGTGGTCGAAGTCGCGCCAAGCCTTTCCCTGGATGATGCGCTGCGCGAGGAAATCTGCCAGTCTGCCTTGAAATTGATGAAGGAAGCCGGTTACTCCAACGCGGGTACGGTCGAGTTTTTGCTCACGCCCGACGGTCAATTTTACTTTATCGAAGTAAACCCGCGCATTCAAGTGGAACATACGATTACCGAGCTGATCACAGGCATTGATATCGTGCAGGCGCAAATCCGCATTGCCGAAGGGCACAGCCTGTCTGATCCGGAAATTGGCATTGCCTCCCAGGAAGCGATCAAGATGAGCGGTTACGCGATACAGTGCCGGGTGACGACAGAAGACCCGGAAAACAACTTCCTGCCCGACGCCGGGCGCTTGCTGGCATGGCGTTCAGGCGGAGGCTTCGGGGTACGGCTTGACGGCGGAAACGGCTATCCGGGGGCGATTATTACACCGTACTACGATTCGCTCCTGGTGAAGATCTCCACATACGGCACGTCTTTTGACCAGGCCGCCCGGAAAATGCTCAGAACGCTGCGGGAATTCCGCATCCGCGGTGTCAAAACAAATCTTCCGTTCCTGGAAAACGTAGTGACGCATCCCGATTTTCTCAGCGGACAATACGATACGTCTTTCATCGATACGAAGCAGGAGCTGTTCATTTTCCCGGGACGTCAAGACCGCGGCACCAAGCTTCTAAGCTACATCGGCAACACGATTGTCAATGGCTATCCGGGGCTGTCCACGCAGGACAAGAAGCCGCACTTCGATACGCCGCGCATCCCGCGCACTCCCTTTGCCCAGCCGTATCCGGACGGAACCAAGCAAATTCTGGAGCGCGAAGGCGCAGACGGCCTCGTGAAGTGGATTCAGGAGCAGAAGCGCGTGCTCGTAACCGACACCACCTTCCGCGACGCCCATCAGTCGCTGTTTGCGACTCGCGTCCGGACGTACGATTTGGCAGCTGTCGCTGAAGCGACCGGCAAGCTGGGAGCAGACCTCTTCTCCCTGGAGATGTGGGGCGGGGCCACGTTCGACACGTCGATGCGCTTCCTCAGAGAATCGCCGTGGGAGCGTCTGCAAATACTTCGTCAGCGCATTCCCAACATTTTGTTCCAGATGCTTTTGCGCGGCGCAAATGCGGTCGGCTACACCAACTATCCGGACAATGTGATTCACGCTTTCGTGAAAGCGTCCGCCGAGAACGGCATCGACGTCTTCCGCATCTTTGACAGCCTCAACTGGCTGCCGGGCATGCAGACAGCGATCGAAGCCGTCCGCAATTCGGGCAAGGTGGCCGAAGCGGCGATCTGCTACACCGGCGACATTCTCGATCCATCGAAGACCAAATACACGCTGCGCTATTACGTCGATCTGGCCAAGGAGCTGGAGAAGGCAGGAGCCCATATCCTCGCGATCAAAGACATGGCCGGACTGCTCAAGCCGTACGCAGCCTACGAGCTGGTGCGGGCTCTCAAGCAGGAGATCGGCATCCCGATCCATTTGCATACGCATGACACGTCCGGAAACGGCGGCGCGATGCTCGTAAAAGCGATTGAAGCCGGCGTCGATATCGTCGACGCGTGCGTCAGCTCCATGTCGGGGCTTACTTCCCAGCCCAGCCTGAACGGATTGATCGCTTCGCTCGAGCATACCGAACGGGATACGGGTCTATCCCTCGACGCGTTCAACAAGCTTTCCGATTACTGGGAGGATGTCCGCCCCTACTACCAAGGATTCGAGAGCGGAATGAAAGCAAGCAATACCGAGGTTTACATCCATGAAATGCCGGGCGGCCAGTATACGAACCTCGAGCAGCAGGCGAAAGCTGTCGGACTGGAAGGCCGCTGGGACGAGGTAAAACAGATGTACGCTACTGTCAATCAGATGTTCGGCGACATCGTCAAGGTCACACCGTCCTCCAAGGTAGTCGGAGATATGGCGCTGTTCATGGTTCAAAACGGACTGAACGAAGAAAACATCTGGGAAAAAGGCGAGCGGCTCGATTTCCCCGACTCTGTCATTCAGTTCTTCCAGGGGTACCTGGGACAGCCTCCGGGCGGATTCCCGAAAGAACTGCAGGCGCTTGTCTTGAAAGGACGCGACTCCTTTACGACTCGTCCGGGAGAGCTTCTGGCACCGGTAGACTTTGACAAGGTAGCGTTGGAACTGACAGAGAAAATCGGGCGAGAGGCGACAGAACTGGATGTCCTGTCCTACATCATGTACCCGCAAGTGTTCCTGCAATATGACCAAAGCTTGAAGGAATACGGCGATTTGTCCGTGCTCAATACCCCGACCTTCTTCTACGGCCTTCGTCCGGGAGAAGAGACGGCAATCACGATCGAGCGCGGAAAAACGCTGATTATCAAGCTTGTCGCCGTAGGCGAGCTGCATCCGGACGGACGGCGCATCATGTATTTTGAATTGAACGGCCAACCTCGGGAAATTTTCATCCGCGATCACGCTGCAAAGGTCTCTGAGCTGGCCCGCCGCAAAGCCGACCCGCAAGATCCCGGACAGCTCGGCGCGTCCATGCCGGGCAAAGTCTTGAAAGTTCTCGTTACAGCAGGCGACAAGGTACGCAAGGGAGAGCATCTTTTGGTCAGCGAAGCGATGAAAATGGAGACCACCATTCAAGCGCCAATGGACGGGAAAATCAAAGCCGTTCATGTAAAAGCGGGAGATGCGATCGAAACGGGTGACTTGCTTGTTGAAATGGAATAGGATTGCCTTATAATGGTAGGGAGATGAAACGCAAGTGAAAGGAGGAGATGGGTGTGCGTCTAGCACAGGTCAGCCAGATTCCGTACAGCAGGCGGGTGGGTCCATACCACTTTCAGATGATTCAAGCCAAATTGAGCGGTCCTGTCCAGCCCATTGTCGGATACAGCCTGCAGCCCTTTTATACGCGCCAACAGCAATGGATGACAGACATGGCTGACTCCCTCTCCCAGCTATATCGTTATACGGCCGAATTAAGCCAGGCTGCCAAGCAATTTGACCCTTCGCGAAGAAACAGTGTGCTGCACGCGCGAGTTGCAGTGAGCTCCCACCCGGAACGCGCTCAGGCAAAAGCCGCCCCCGGGGCAGAGCCGGGCAGCTACCAATTGGATGTCATCCGCCTGGCAACGCAGCAGACAAATCGGGGAATCATGGCTGAAAGCAGCGGCCCTTCCCTCTTGCCCCCCGGCGTGTATACGTTTTCCCTGACGATCGGTCAACAGGAGAACATCCTCGCCATCCAGGCAAAGCAAGACGATTCGCATGAACAATTGCTTAAGCGTTTGGCAGGTGTCATCCATCAGGCAGATCTGGCTGCTTCAATCGAATATTCAGAGACGATGAGCCGGATGGTCCTCCGCTCCAGTCATACGGGGGCAAAGCATGCTTTTCAGCTACGCGATATAGACGGGGCCGTGGTTCGCACTCTCGGACTCGATCAGGTCGCTATGAAAGCCTCCGATGCCGAATACGATCTGGACGGGACGCGTAGCGGCTCCCCCTTCAACCAGGTGGAGCTTTCTGGAAAGGTCGCCGCAACCCTGCTCCAGCCGGGCAAAGCATCCCTGGTTATCCAGCCGGACAGCGAACTCTTGCTGGAGAAAACCCGGGAACTGGTGACTCGTTATAATCGCTTGCATGCTTTCGTAGAAGAAAGGCCGAACCTTTTCACGACCACACTCCCTGCATCACTGGAGCAGATTGCCCGGAGTGTTCAATCGGGGCTTGCTGATTACGGATTGCACATTGCTCCCAACGGTCAGTTGAAATTGGACGAGGAGACGCTGACCCGTTCTGTCGAGCGCGATTTTTCTGCTTTTGTACAAGACGTATCCAAGGTGTCTCAGCTGGTCGAAAGGGAGACGGGAAAATGGAGGACGGCTTCCCCCGCCAATTTGACAGGCTTCAACGAAGAAGATGCTTCGGGTCGAGCATTCTCCTCGTTTCTTTTGCCCAATCACTTCTACCGGCAAGCGGTTTACACGGGCTTGATCATCAATCAGTTGTGGTGAATATCCCAAACAAAAAGACAGGTGTGCCCCCGCGCGGCCAACCTGTCTTTTTCGTTTTGCCTCATGCCCCAACAATCAGCTTCGCTCAATCAGTTCTTCCAGATCGTGCTCATCGACATTGGTCACGATGGTAGTCGAAGAGACCGGGGCCTCTTCCTTTTTGCCGAACATCCCCTGCATTTTCTCCACGAATTGAGGGATGCTGTCCAAAATACGGTCATACAGATGAGTGGAATTTTCGAGAGGAATGGAGCGGATGCCCTGTTTGCCCACGACCAGGAATGCAACAGGCGTAATCGATACGCCGCCCCCGCTTCCGCCGCCAAAAGGATGCCCGATCACACCCGGATGATCGCGCTCGTATTGAAACTCACTGCCCCCTGCCGCAAAGCCGAAGCCAACCTTGGAGATCGGCAGAATCACACTTCCATCCGGCGTTTCCACCGGATCTCCAATAATTGTATTCACATCCACCATTTGTTTTAAATTCTCCATGGTGGTCTTCATTAAACCCTGAATGGGATGGTCTGCCATATCATTTCCTCCTTACTGGGGTGAAATGCAGTTTTGCGCAAACTGTTTACAACTAGTAGCTTGCCCAAAAGAAGAACAGGCCATGTACGCTTTTCCTACGCCCCGGAGGGACTCGTCTCCCATTTGTGGACACGCCCCTTTTTCAAGCGAAACAGCAGACGGAGCCCCATTACCAAGACATGGCCGAGGAAAAAGTGGAGAATGCACCTCGCTTGGGTGCGAATGACCGGTTGATTCCAGACAGGCTGCACACTAAGCCGCGGCATGCTCCGCAAAGAAATGGCGTGTGAGAAAAGCGCGATCAAAATGCTTTTCACTCCCCACACCGCTCCGAGGAGCGCACCAGTCTCCGCAGCCTCGCCCGTTCCCAGAACAGTGTGCCATTCCAGCCGTTCGCATCGAATCTGCTTGGCAAATTGCTTAAGAACCGGTTTAAAATCATGGAAGCGTTCCAGTATGACCTGATAATTCTGTTTCCACTTCTGCAGTTGATCCTTCCCTACACCTCTTACCGTTTCTGCCGTCTTCTCTTCCTGTCTCACCGTTTCCACTTTTGCCTTCAATTCGGGGCCATTTTCCGTCTGTTTTACCATCACGACCGGCAGCTCATATTTGCGCCGGATCCGGTGAAACCATGCCGAAACCTCAACGACGAGGTGATCGTTTTCACTGACCCTGCCATAGTAAAGGGAAATACGTACAGGCGTTGCGGCAAGCAGCACAATAAATACGAAGAGTCCAATTAGTATCCAGCCCAACAAAAAAACCCCATCCTTTCACCGTTAGTATGAGTGAATGGATGGGAAAATATGTTGCAAAAGGTAAATCTATCAGTCGAGGACGTAAACAGTCACGCCATCTTTAATCCCGTGGTTCAAGGCTTCCACCCGCGAAGAGAAAAACAGGTCCACGCGATTATTTTTCACCGCGCTCCCGATATCAGCCGCGACGGCATACCCATAGCCTTCAATGTACAAATGGCTACCCAGCGGGATAACAGCAGGATCCACGGCTACAATCCCTACACGCAATGGGAATTCCAGATAAGAAAGCGCCTCCGCTTTGTCCTCCGGATATGTATATGCCGTCGTCTCAACCGTCAGTTTTTTTGTGAAGGGAGTCCCTGTAGGAGCTTTTTGTTCTTCTCCTTTTTCCAAAAGGTGGATAGCGGTATAGGTCGCAGCTTCCGCTCTCGTTATTTCATGGTGTGGCTGCAGGTTTCCATCCTGGTACGGATTCACCAACCGATTTTGCAGGGCAAATGCAAATGACCGCTGATAAGCCTCTTCCACGCTGCGTCCATCCGGATACTGCTGCAGTGTTTGAATCGCGGAGGACCAAGGCAACTGATTCACCTTGCCGCTGTCGCCCATTGCCCGTATCAGCATCGACACCATCTCTTCTCGACTTACCAGCTCGTCCGGCTTGAAAACGAGTTTTCCCTCTGAATACTCTCCATGAACGATGCCGAGTCGATACGCCGTTATGGCATATGGCGCGAGCCAATCGCCCGAAGGAATATCCGCAAAGGGTGATGCCTCCTGTGCTGCTGGCTGGACTCCTTTGGCTTTTACAAACATTGTGATCAATTCTGCCCGTGTGATCGGATCGTCTGGGCGGAAACTCTTGGCATCACCGATTACCTCTGTTATGTACAATTGTTGAATGTCCTTCTCTGCCCAATGTCCGGCTACATCGGTGTATGGTAGGTTTGCTCGTGTTGTCTCTGCCTCTGCTTTTGGCATGCCCGTGAAAATGACAGCTGCCAGCGAGGCTAGAATCAGCATCTTTTTCATCATCAACCTCCTGTAGTCGATTGCTGGAAATCTCTTTGTACTATTGTAAAGGAAAATATTCAGAAAACAACCCTCAATGATTGCCAGCCTCTGTTGGTATACAAGAACCGAAAGCAGCAGTAAAAAAGGAGCTGCCCACATCGTAGATTCATCTACTCGTCGGACAACTCCACTCACTCGACGATCTCCAAATAGACCAGGTCCTCCAGACCGATCTGCCCTGTCACTGCAAGGCCTTCTTTCTTTTGAAAGCGAAAAACGGCCCTTTCAAAATGTTTGTCAAAATGACCATGCACGGGACCATTGTAATAGCCCGCCGCCTTTAATCGATTTTGTACAAGCTTGACCAATGCTCCTCGCGACCCCGGAACCAATACCCGATAAGTTAGCCTTTCATGCCCCATGATCGGCCCGTCTATGATGACGGGGGTCCCTACTTTTACAAGCGGGTAGAGCTTCTCGATGTCCTTGTTTTTCATCCGGAAGCATCCATGACTGACGTACCGTCCAATATGCTCAGGGCGATTTGTCCCATGAATTCCGTACGTCCCCCATTCAACATTGATTCCCAGCCAGCGAGAACCAAATCCGCCGCCCCAATTCAGCGATTTTTTCGTGACTGTGAACAGGCCTATGGGCGAGGGCGTATCGACAGCTCCCGGTGCTATGCGGTAAGAGGCTAGTACTTCCCCCTTATCCGTCCGCAGGTACAGCTTGTTCTCCCACAAATTGATATAAATGTAGACTGGCGGATCAGCCTGCTCGGCGTGAACCGGAACAAGCGAGGCCATGAGGATGATGAGCACGGAAATGACAGACAGAAAGGCTCTCATCATGCTGATATCGCTCCACTTCTTGATCTGATTATCAGAAGAAAAGCTGTACGAAAGCAATCACTATCGATTATTTGGCAAAGATATGGCTTCCGATTTTTTTAATCTGAGGTCTGGACCAGATCCACTTGGAAGTCGCTGTTTTGGGATTAAAGTAGAACAGGGCATTGCCCGATGGGTCCCATCCTCGCACCGCTTCATAAGCGGCTCGATATGCCGTCTTCCCTGGTGTCAGCCAGTATTGTCCGTCGTCAATCGCCGTAAAGGCATAAGGCTGAAAAATAATCTCTTGAATACTGTTGGGGAAATTGCTGGATTGCAAGCGGTTCATGACGACTGCGGCAACGGCCACCTGTCCGACATAAGGCTCGCCCCTTGCCTCGGAATAAACCAATTGGGCCAGCATTTGCATCTCGGATCGATTTACGGTAACTTTCTTCAGCTTTTTCCATGTCATTTTTCCTGTAATTCCATCTGCAGGCATCCCGTACTTTTTTTGAAACTGGCGGACTGCCTGGGTGGTCTTGCTTCCGTATATTCCATCCAAAGGCCCTTGATACAGGCCTATCACCTGCAGACGATACTGCAAATCCCAGACGTCACCGGTCCTGCTTCCCTTTTTAAGCACGGGAGCAGCAGATGCCGGAACAGCCAGCAAGAAAGCGACCAGGACAGACAAAAACAGGGCAATCCCGCTTTTTTTCTGAAACACCTATATCCCCCTCCTCAAGCCCCCATTCTATCGGGAGAGAAGATCAGGTTCAATTCAAGGTTTTTGGCATGTTTGCCAATACATGCCGTCTATCGCTCAAGCCCATGCTTCTCGTTTCATCCTTTTGGTTTGAACAGGACCGCCGCAAAAAATCCAAACACGATCGCCGCCGAAATCCCTGCACTCGTCACTTCAAATATGCCGGTAATCACGCCGACAATCCCGTGTTTTTCCGCTTCCTGCATGGCTCCGTGAACCAAAGCGTTGCCAAAGCTGGTAATCGGCACAGTGGCCCCGGCTCCGGCGAATTTGACAAGCGGCTCGTACAAGCCGAATCCATCGAGCAAAGCTCCTGCTACGACCAGAGAGGACATGGTGTGAGCGGGCGTCAATTTGACGACGTCGAGCAGAAACTGGCCAATCAAACAGATCGTGCCTCCCACCAAAAATGCCCACAGGAACGTCATGCTACCCCTCCTCCGGATGCTCTGCTTCAATGGCGACCGCATGAGCAATGCAGGGAATGCTTTCCCCTTGCTGATAGGAGATGGGTGACAAAAGGGCGCCGGTAGCGACGACCAATATGCGTTTCCATTCGCCTTCTCTCATCCTTCGCAACAGATGTCCGTATGTAACCGTAGCGACACAGCCACAGCCACTCCCTCCCGACCAGACAGTCGGATTGTCTCCGTATATAAGCTTGCCGCAGTCGATGTACCGATCCAGCGGAATATCGACGTTATGCTTCGGCAAAAGCTCCGAGAGGATCTGGTGACCGACCTTTCCCAAATCTCCCGTTACGACGAGATCGTAGTGATCGTGCGGGAGCCGCATATCGCGGAAGTGAGTCTCAATCGTCGAAAGTGCTGCTGGCGCCATCGCCGCCCCCATGTTGAACGGGTCGCTCAGCCCCATGTCGACGATGCGGCCGATCGTCGCGGCATGAACCCGCAGCCCGCTCCCCTTGTTTCCCACAACAGCTGCACCTGCTCCGGTAACGGTCCACTGGGCTGTAGGCGGCTTTTGCGAACCGTATTCGGTTGGGTAGCGGTACTGTTTCTCTGCTGCCCCGTTGTGGCTTCCGGTAGCAGCCAATACGTAGTCGGCTGACTGGCTGTCTACCAATAGCGCACCAAGCGCCAAGCTTTCCATCGCTGTCGAGCAAGCTCCAAACAGGCCGATGTAGGGGATACCCAATGTACGGGCAGAGAAGCTGGACGTAATGATCTGATTCATCAGATCGCCTGCAAGCAAGAAATGGACTTGCTCCTTTTGCAGGCCTGCTTTTTCCAATGCTTTGTCGCAAGCTTCCTCCAACAGAACTTTTTCGGCTTTTTCCCAGCTGTCTTGTCCAAGCATGAGGTCCCCATGCGTGATGTCAAAATCCTCTCCCAAAGGTCCTTTTGCTTCGAAAGGACCGCCGATGGCAGCCGTACTGAGAATGACCGGCCTCGAAGGGAACACCCATGTTTGATGCCCTTGTCGCATGGCTTATCCTCCCATTTTGATCAACGTTTTCACGATCCCGATCACGAATGCGGAAAAAACTCCAAACACAATCACCGATCCCGCCAGTTTGAACATGTTTCCGCCCACTCCCAGGACAAAGCCTTCGCTCCGGTGATCGATAGCGGCTGATGCAATCGAATTGGCAAAACCGGTTACCGGAACGCTTGTCCCGGCTCCTGCCCATTGTGCAATCCGGTCGTATACACCGAGCCCTGTCAAAAGAGCGGACAGAAAAATGAGCACGGCTGTTGTCGGATTTCCGGCCGTCTTTTCCGTAAAGTCAAAGTACCGGATAAACATCTCCTGAATGCCTTGCCCGATCAGGCAAATAATCCCCCCTGTGAAAAACGCCCGCGTAAAATTGCGCAGCAAAGGGCGAGGGGGCTCGTGACGTTTGGCTAACTGCTGATACTCCTGCTGGACGGGGGTAAGCTTTTTCTTTTTTTGATCCGCCATTGTTTTCCCTTCTTCCCTATCTTGTCAGCAGCGGCTTGACCTGATCCATAACCTTTTGCAGTTCTTCAGCGTCTCTTTGGTACACGAGTTTTTGCTGCTGATTTTTCGTAGACAGCGCAAACACTTCCAGATCGGCCTGGCACTTTTTCAACTGCGCGTAGGTTAGTTTCAACGCCTGCGGCTCAGCCACTTTGATTTTGTCGTCATACAGATCGAGGTATAGCTGACCGCCTTTGTCAACCTGGCCGAGAAAGACATTTTCCAGGGCGACACCGGCCTTCTGCAGCTCAGCCCGTACCCAGGAACGGTTCAAGCCCATGTTCGACAGCGGCTCATCCATGATCATCCCGTCCATGATGACTGCTTGCGGCTCCTCTGCCGGCGACACCTCAAGCTCGAGATGCTGCGGGGTCACTGGCTGATGCTGCGATTTTAAAAGCACGCTCAATTCTCCACTGGTCTCCATCACTGCAAATTCGACGTCGGCCACGCGAAACACATTTTTGATTCGCAGCTGCTCCATCAGGTCTTCAGAGGTCCACCGCTCTTTTTTCAGGTTGTCTTCCAACACCTTGCCATCCTTGATCAAGATCGTCGCTTTTCCCTCAAAAAAATCCCGAAGAACCTTGCTCTTTAAAGCCAGCCATTCAAACAAAACAGGAAAGATTGCTACCACCGTCAAAGCGATCAGGCTGTGGTAGATAGGGCCGTCCATCTCTGTTGCCATGAAGGCGGCGATAGAGCCGATCGTAATGCCGACAATGTATTCAATGTACGTTAATTGCCTGATTTGACGCTTGCCGATAATTTTTGTCAGGATGAACAGATAGACCACAGCTCCGAGTGAGCGCAGTGCGATATTTAACCAATCGGGCACGCATAAACCCTCCCGCTCATGTACTAGAGAAGAGGAGAGAGAAGCCCCTCTCCTGTTTCCTGAAAGGTACTTAGAAGCCTTTGTATTGAGGCTCCTCGTTTTCAAGCTCGGTAACGCGCTGCTGCAGATTGGTCACGATCGACTCTGTCTGCTGTGCAGCTTGTGTGTACAACTGCTTCGCTTGCTGATTTTGGGTGCTGAGCGCAAATTGTTCCAGATTCGCTTGAGCTCCCTTTAAGCTTGCCAGCGTCTGCTTCACTTGGGATGCAACTGTCATCTGATTCACCTCCTAGCACCTATAGAGTCAACCAACTGCAGGCATTTAATCCCACGCTTTTAAAAAAGCGAACTGTAAAAATTTTACAAATACTAACAAAAAGGAAAGACACCGTTATGGTGCCTTTCCGACATTCAACCTATTTGGTTATGCACGACCAGCCAATTGTTGTTCAGCGAAGGAAACGAGACGCTTAGTGATCTCTCCTCCAACAGAACCGTTTTGACGGGAAGTGGTGTCTGCTCCCAGTTGAACACCGAACTCAGCAGCAATCTCGTACTTCAGTTGATCCAGAGCTTGGTTAGCTTGCGGTACCAGAAGGTTGTTACGGGAACCACCGTTGTTGTTTGCCATCTGTAATCACCTCCTCGTTGGTTGTAAGCTTAATATGTCTGTTGACCCCCTCTTTCATTCATTCTGTCACTTTGATTTTCACTGGCAATTTATAGCGTTATAGCTGGAGCAGATATTTCGCAATCTGCTCTGCCGAATTCGGTTTGCTCAAGGAAGCCATTCTTTGGCTCACATCCTTTCTTTCTGCAGGGGAGTATCGAAGCTGCCGTACGATCTGGCTGATTTCATCTGTCGTACGTGCATAAAAAGCAGCTTCGTGCTTGAGAAGAAAGGACAAATTCCGCCATTCCTGACCTGGCAGCGGTTGAAACAAGACAAGGGGCGTTTGGACTGCAAGGGCTTCTGCGATGCTGATTCCACCCGGTTTGGTAAGAAACACATCCGCAGCAGACATCCATTTCCATATTTCGGGCTCATATCCTCTGACGATGACATTATGAACAGGCGGACATGAGGATGTCAGCCTGACCAATTTCTCCTGAAGAGAGTGATTTTTTCCTGTAATCACAACGATTTGGAGAGGCTCCGGCTCGCGCATCAAAACGCGAATCACCTCTTCCATCGAGCCATATCCCCCTTCACCTCCGCTTATTAACACAGTAAACTGCTGGGGGCCCAGGCCAAGCTGATCTTTCCAGGAAGCTTTATCCTGGAGGGCAGACGACTGGAAAGTGCGGCGGATCGGAATGCCATACTCCAGTACAGGTGTTCTCTCAAGCCGACGATCTGCCCGAATCGGATCGGCCAGTTGTTCATGGGCAACTACGTAAGCATCCGTCTCTGGATGAATCCAAAATCGATGGACGCAAAAGTCGGTGGGAACACCAACAAGCTGATAGGGTTTGGCCCCTTTCCGCTTTGCTTCAGCGAGCGCGGAAAAGCAGTACGCATGCGTAGCAACGACAACATCAGGTCTTTCCCGATCGATCAATTCCCGAACCATTCTTCTGGAGAGCCAGACTGCCAGCGGTTTGTTAAGCACGGCCGCCCACTTTTTGTCGTTGCGATGCATTTTTTGCCATAATCCGGGGTTGTACCGGAGCATGTGCAGATAAAAAAAGCGGGAGATTTCCCGCAACGCCGGACTTGCTGTTTGTAGGCCCGACACTACTTTTACATAAGCTGTGGGCCGCAGCTCTATCAGAGCTTCAGCGAGTGCTTCGGCGGCCATGCGGTGACCGCTTCCCGCCCATTCTTCGGTAACGAGCAAGATTCGCTTCGCGCTCATACCGTATCACCTGCTCGTTCGGGCTGTTGCATGAGATACCTTCGCAACAGCTCTTCCTTGGACATGTACACCCGCTTTAACGGGACGTCCTGATCCCATGTTTTCATCCTTTTCTTTCCATCCGGATGAATAAATCGAATCATCAGCTTCAGGTACCAGCGTTTGTATCGAAAAAACCAGCTCATCGGCACATTGGAAACGGAGAAGCCCAAAGGGGTTACCCCTTTGCTCAGGGTTGTTGTTCCGACGATTCCTTTGATCTCGTCCCTCTCTTCCATATTATTGAGGTAACTGGCTAGCTGCGGCAGTGAACGCATGATTTGCTGCCTGAGCAGCAAAGCCACTCTGAGGTCATCTTTTACGCCTTTGCTGAGGGTCGCGAAGTAGTAATTGTGTATATGCAGTTTTAAGATCAGATCGCCTTTTGAAATGACGCGATTATCCGAGGTGACGAGCGGTTCACCACGGTAGCGCATGCGGACAATGCGAAAGATATTGTTGCCTTTTTCAATATATCGCAGCCTGGTGCAGCGCTGATAAAGCTCGTCCCAAATCCCCCACAAGATCAAGATGCCCGTGTTCATCTCCAAATCGGTTCCTTTCTAGCTGTGTATTTCTGTATTCGTAGTATGCCCGATCCTGCTTGAAGAAAACACCGGGCTGCTGCCGGAGGAAGACTTGATTCAGCCAGTCGTTCTCCAGTAGCGCCCGAATGCGACGATGCCGCCCGCAACCAAAAATGGAATCCACGCATGATTTAAAAGCAACGGATTGAGAAGCTTCCAAACGTAAGGGTCCTCCAGGCACATCTCCGTGGCCGTGTACGCCAGTACCCCGCCGCCGAGCAGGGACAAGCTGGGAAATCTGTTAATCAAACGCGCGACCAGCGAGCTTCCCCACATCAATAGTGGTATGCTCATACCCAATCCCATCAAGATCAAGAGCAAGTCTCCGTCAGCAGCGCCGCCTACCGCCAACACATTGTCGAGACTCATGACAAAGTCCGCCAGAATAATCGTTTTGACTGCCTGCGAGACATTTTGGCTATAGGACACCTCCGTCGGTTCCTCCTGATCGCCAAACATGAGCTTCCAGGCGATCCACAAAAGCAGAACTCCTCCTACTACTTTTACCAAGGGGATGTCCAGCATCCAGGTCGTCATCCCGGTCAGCAGAACACGAAGCACGATCGCTCCCATTGTTCCTATGTAAATGGCTTTTTTTCGCTCTGTTGGCGGCAACCCCCGGCAAGCCATCCCGATAACAACGGCATTGTCACTACTGAGTACCAGATCGATGAGAAAAATTTGCAGCAAGCCAATCCAAAATTGCCCCTCCATCGCTCTTCCCCTTACCCACTTCTATTTGCCCTTCCCCTAACCGACTTCTATTTGCTCTTCCCCTAACCGACTTCTTTTTCGCCCTTCCCCCGCCCGACGATTCCGATTTACGGTTGTCCTTCTTACTCTATGCTCCCAGATGCCCCCTCATGAGCGCTTTTCTATTCCCGAATAAAGACGAGAATACTCGGATTTTGTTGAACAAAAATTCCATAAAAAAACAATTTTCAACGCAATATAGGAGATATATACCTTGTTTTTCTGGACATCCTTCCGTACGATATGAGTGGGGTGGGATAAGATATGGTGGAAACTGTCTCTCTGAACCTTCAAAACGTTTCACAAAAAATTCTGGATATGGGGCCGACCATCACTACGCTATGGTTGCAGGAGATCGTTTTGAGCATGGAAACCCCGCTGACGATCCCTCGCGATTTTGCGGAGAAGCGTACCGTATTGTTGGCACGTTATCTGGTTGAAAATGTCGAAGAGGATATGCAAACCTGGTGTCTGGAAATGGGGGAATGGCTGCGTTCCCAGGAGTACCCGTTTTCGTCGATCTTACGCACCTATCAGCTGTATCGAAATGTCTTTTGGCGTGTGATCAAGCCGGAGCTGCTCAAGTGGTCGCTGACAACTGAACACATGATTTACCTCGAAACGCAGTTGGGGAAGGCCATGGATGAAAGCATTTTTTGGGCTGTTTACCATTTTGAACAACTGATTAATAAAGAGCTTGTGAAAAAGGAAGAAACGATCTCCTTCCTGCATAACGACAAATTGACCATGTTGGGCAAGATTGCTGCTAATATGGCACATGAGCTCCGAAATCCGTTGTGTGCCATCGAAGGCTTCTTGAAGCTGATCGCCGAATCGACTCGCGACCAGGACAAGCTCCAGTCCTATATCCAAGTGGTCATGCATGAATTTGAAAACCTGCATCGGCAAATAACCGGTTTTCTCAGCTTTTCCAAGAAGCCAATCCTGGATGAAATCTTTAAGACGGTTGATGTGGAGCATTTGCTATACGAGGTAGAGCTTCTCATTACACCTCGGCTTCTGGCTGAAAATATCGGGTTTGAAAAACAGATTGAGCCCTGTATGCTGAGCTGCTATGAAGAAGGGTTAAAGCAAGTCGTCGTTAATCTTTTGACCAATGCTATCGACGCTGTCCAGGGAAGACCCGAAAAGATGATCCGGGTTCAGTCAGCTTGTCAGAATGGCATGGTACAGCTTTCGGTCGAAAACAACGGGGAAATGATTCCGCCAGACATCCTGGAAAGCTTGTTTCAGCCCTTTTTTACGACGAAACAAAATGGAACCGGGATTGGTCTGTCGATCTGCAAAAACATCATCGAGAAGCACAATGGAACGATTTCCTGCGAATCTACCCGCGAGTCCACCCGTTTTATCGTTACACTGCCTTTGGCATAAACAAAGCTTCTTTCGAGGTTTGCTCGAAAGAAGCTTTTTCATTCTCACCTGTTTGTCATGTTCGGGCTGTTTAGATCGCTTTGGACGAAGCTGCTCCCCTTTACAACAGAGACGTGCTCGTGTGGACAACGAGCTTTTTATCGAAAGCGAAAAAATGCCCTCTGATGACAGAGGGCGAGGCAAGAGATCCGTTTACCTTTCGAGTAAGCGATCTAGACCCTACTCTACACGAAAACATATGTTTCTACTACCCAAACCTTAAGACAACTTTCGACAAAGTCCATTGACCTTGTCGAACTCCTCACATATTGTCGATGGTCGAAAAATCTGGGCCAAAAGACTTATTTAGCTCATTTATATAGAGATTGGTCGGGTTACCGGTTTTAATAAATTCAATTCAATCGCAGGTATCAATCTATAATGAGAGCATAAAAAAACAGGCACTTACTTCAATAAGTGCCTGTTTCTTCTATCTGATGGAGCGGGTGATGGGAATCGAACCCACGCGACCAGCTTGGAAGGCTGGAGTTCTACCATTGAACTACACCCGCATAACAACGATGGTACCGAGGACCGGGCTCGAACCGGTACGGGAGATACTCCCGACAGATTTTAAGTCTGTTGCGTCTGCCAATTCCGCCACCCCGGCAAAAATCATGGTCGGGAAGACAGGATTCGAACCTGCGACCCCTTGGTCCCAAGCCAAGTACTCTACCAAGCTGAGCTACTTCCCGATTGTTTATTGAATTATGGCCTCACAAGCGAAACATGACGCAAGCTGCTTTATTTGAGGAATAGAAAAGCGTGCCCTGAGAGATTCGAACTCCCGACCTTTTGATTCGTAGTCAAACGCTCTATCCAGCTGAGCTAAGGGCACATGATGTATGGAGCGGACGACGGGGCTCGCTTCCACTGGCAACTCCTCGTCGATCATTTCTTCTATGCGCAGCCAGATCTGAAGTACCCGAGCTTTACTTCGTGTATTACCACGAGGGTAAACCCGGAACGGGTGAGAGACCTGCATACGCATCATGGAGCGGACGACGGGGCTCGAACCCGCGACCTTCGCCTTGGCAAGGCGACGCTCTACCAATTGAGCTACGTCCGCATGGTATCGAATTGATGGTGCGGTCGAGAGGACTTGAACCTCCACGGTGTTGCCACCACTAGAACCTGAATCTAGCGCGTCTGCCAATTCCGCCACGACCGCATATCGATTGTAAAAACTGGTGAGCCATGAAGGACTCGAACCTTCG
>NZ_CP150171.1:3722500-4755000 GCF_037963895.1 Brevibacillus sp. FSL L8-0520
GTTAACCGGGGATAAATAATCGGTTCGCCCGGCCCTACAACCGTCGTCGACGGTTTTAGAAACATCAACGGCTCTTCGGGTGTTTCCATTCCCATCTCTTCAGCGTGATCGAAATAATTTACCCCAATGCAAACGACCTTGCTCGGCGTACAAGGGGCCAGCAGGGTTACCTCACTTAGCGGCAGCTCCAAACCGGTCATAATGGGCTTGGCTGACTGGACTTTGTAAATATCGCCCTCGATCACCCTTACCTTTTGCTCCTCTTCCACCATCCAGCCGTGCTTAACCTTGCCATTGCGTTCATACCGGACAATCATCGTTCTCCCCCCGATTTTCGTCTCCACATATTTAATGAAACCCGCTTACGCAAAAAACTAAAACAAATCGTTGATCACTTCGCGAGGTTTGGATGTAATCTCTTCAACCACCGTGCGCTTGACTGCGTCTTCGACCATCGCATCCACGTCCAATTTTTCTTCGAAGCGCTCTGCCATATACGGTTTTGGTCTCGTGACAGGTTTTTTCGGTGTAAAGATCGTGCAGCAGTCCTCAAAAGGCAGAATGGAGAGCTCATACGTATCGATCCTTCTGGAAATGTCCATGATCTCCGATTTATCCATGGCAATCAGAGGACGCAGAATCGGAATGGATACGACATCGTTGATCGTATTCATGCTCTCGAGTGTTTGGGATGCAACCTGCCCCAGGCTTTCCCCTGTTGCCAAGGCCAAAGCGTTGTTGTCATCCGCGATTCGCTCGGAAATCCTCATCATAAAGCGGCGCATAATCGTAATCATGTAGTCTTCAGGGCAGTTTTGCCGGATTGCCGTCTGAATATCGGTAAAAGGAACCACATGCAGCCGAACAGTTCCGCCCCATCTGGTCAGCTTATGGGCCAGATCCCGCACCTTTTCCAGCGAGCGTTCACTGGTAAACGGCGGGCTGTGGAAATGGATCGCCTCCAGCGTAACTCCCCGCTTCATCATCATCCAGCCTGCGACCGGACTGTCGATCCCGCCAGACAGAAGCAGCAGCACTTTGCCGCCGGACCCTACTGGCAAGCCGCCTGGTCCCGGGATGGTTTGGCAGCTAATGTACGTCCCCTCAGCCCGGATTTCGATATTGACGACTGCCTCCGGTTGATGAACGTCTACTTTAATGGCAGGGAGATTGCGCAAGATATGCGTGCCCACCATCCGGCTGACCTCCATCGAAGTTTTCGGAAACCGCTTGTCGGCACGCCGCGTTTCCACGCGAAAGGTCCTTGGCTCCGGCTGGATTTGCCGGATCATCTCCAGCGACTTTTCCTTAATCAGCTCTTCATCCGGCTCTACCTGAACCGTCGGACTGAAGGAAGAGATTCCAAATACCCGCTTCAGGCGTTCCATGACAGCCTGGGAGTCTTCTCCGTGAAGCTCCACATACATACGGCCGTAATTGCGGCGAACCTTAATCTTGTAAAAGGAACGCAATACACTTTTCACGCTGCGCACCAGCGCCTCTTCAAACAAATCGCGATTTTTGCCTTTCAGGGCCAATTCGCCGTATCGAATTAAAATAACATCGTAATTCATTGTCCGCTCCTTTGCATCGTTACACTTTTTCTTTCATATATGAGCGCATGCTGCCGACTTCCCTCACGGCAGCAATGAACTTTTCGACTTCTTCCGCCGTATTCTCTCTTCCCAGGCTTATCCGGATCGCTGATAAAGCCTGCTCTCTGTCCATTCCGGTCGCTGTCAGCACCCTGCTCGGTTCATCTGCTTTGGACGAACAGGCTGATTTCGTAGAGACGAGAAAACCGCGTTCCTCCAGGGCATGGAGTACAACCTCTGCCTTCATTCCGGGAAACGAGACATTGACGATATGCGGGGCACTTCCCTCTGCGGGAGTGTTGATCACGCAGCCAGATATGCTTGAAAGGCCTTCCCGCAAATATCGCGTTAACTCGCTCAATCGATCAGCATCGCGCTTTCCTTCCTCCGCCAACATGCGGATCGCTTTGGCCATGCCGGCAACCGCCGGAAGATTTTCGGTTCCCGACCGGAAACCGCCCTCTTGTCCCCCGCCCATCAGCAGCGGCTGGATGATCAGACCCTCGCGTTTAAAGAGAATCCCTGTCCCACGGGGACCATGAAATTTGTGAGCCGAAATGCTCGCAAGGTCAATGCCCCACTCTTTGACACGGAGCGGAAGCTTTCCAAAGCTTTGCACAGCGTCTACATGAAACAAGGTTTTCGGGAATTGTTTGAGCCATTCTCCAATTTCGGCGATTGGCTGAATCGTCCCGAGCTCATTGTTTACATGCATGACAGACACGAGTATCGTATCGTCTCGAACTGCTTTTTTGACGTCTTCGACGGACACCCGTCCATCGCGATCGACAGGCAGGAAAGTGACGGAAAAACCGAAGCTCTCAAGCTGCTTGCATACATCGTACACTGCAGGATGCTCGATGCTAGTCGTCACAATATGCTTGCCCCTGCCCTGATATTGAAACGCCACTCCTTTGATTGCGGCGTTGTTGCTTTCCGTTCCACCAGAAGTGAACAGGATCTCCGACGGTTTGCAACCGAGGTACTGAGCGGCTACCAGACGGGCCTGCTTCAGCACGTTTTCTGCCTCCAACCCTTTTTGATGCAGCGAAGAGGGATTACCAAAGTAAGTTTCCATCGCTCGTTTGACCACCTCAATCACTTGAGGATGCGGTCGGGTCGTGGCGCTGTTATCAAAATAAATCACCAGTCCACACCTTCCTGTTTGGCGATTGCCCAAAGTCTACCTTTCATCATAACACGACTTGTTTCTTTCCACATAGAGAGAAGCTCGCTACTTCTTTACTTTCCCCAGTTTTGGGGGCGGTCAGTACCTGTTTTCGGAAGCTAGCGAGAGGCTGTTAGGGAAAGCATTCATGACTTATGGCAAGATGGACGGCCTGCCTGTTACGATCAATTATTTTTTAATCGTCAAGAAACCGTCACAGTTACAAGCGCTTACATTCCCAAAGTGCTCTTTACAGGCGGCTGCCCCTTCGTTAAAATAGTCAGTAAATTTAGATAAAAGACAACGAAGAGGAGAGAAATCATCATGACTGCACAAGCAATGCAAGAGAAAATCCGCAAAATGGAAGCCGAATTGAAAAGACTTCAAGCGGAGCTGACAAAAATGAACCATGCGAAGATCGACAAAGCAGAAACAGCCTATCTAAATGAGGTGTACAACGGGTGACAATCCGTATCGTTGATTTCCGTTAGCGTGAAAGGACGCACTGTCTGTGCTGACTTTCACGCATTTTTTGTTTTCACGATCTGGGTACGTTTGCCAATCGGGGAAGCATTTATCCAATGCAAGAAGCTGTTTCCTCCATATACACTGTTGTTACACTATTTTCACAACAAGAGCTCAACATCAAGGAGGAAAGACACCATGTTCAGCACAGCTTGGAAACGCATGACCATCAGCTCGCTCCTGGCGCTCTCACTTCTTCCTGCCGCCAGCGCTTCCGCTCAGACGATCACAGTCAAAGCCGGGGATACCTTGGGGAATATCGCAGCAAGGTACGGTGTTACCGTTGCCTGGGTCAAACAGGTCAATCAACTACAGTCGGACATGCTCTTCGTGGGCCAATCTCTTTACATACCGCCAGTTTCCCCGGTATACACGGTTCAATCCGGCGATGTCCTGTGGAAAATTGCCGGAAAATTCGGTACAACCATTTCCGCTATTGTCGAGGCCAACAAACTGCAAAGCACAGACCTTCTCGTCGGACAAAGGCTTTTGATCCCTGTATCCGGGAATCCATCTGCTCCCCAAACCGGTTCTGTCTACACGGTCGTAAAGGGGGACATGCTGTGGAAGATTGCTGATCGTTTTCAAGTATCCATTCAAGCCATCGTGGATGCCAATCAGTTGAAGACGACCGAGTTGTGGATTGGGCAAAAGCTGGTCATTCCACAGAAACATACTGATACGCCCCCCTCTTCGGCGGGCAGCGAGAGTACATCGGCCACACCCGCCGATAAGACACCTGGTGCAGAGTCGCCTGCCGCCGAGGACAAGCCTTGGGTAACCACGACTTCCTACACGGTTGTCAAAGGGGATACGCCGTGGACGGTCTCGATTGCGTACGGGATTCCCCGGGACGAGTTTTTGCGGGTGAACAATCTGTCGGAAAACGATTTCCTGCAAGTCGGGCAAGTCGTAAAAATCCCCGTTCACCATATCCCGGTCACTTCTGCTCCGAGCGCATCCTACGGCGAATATCTGGACTGGTTTGAAGCCGCACAATACCTGTTTCCGATCAATGCTGTCGCCACAGTAACCGATTTTTACACCGGCAAAAGCTTTCAGGTGAAGCGGACCATCGGCGCATTCCACTCGGATACCGAGCCGCTGACGGCAAAAGACGCGGCGATCATCAAAGAGGTATGGGGCGGGACCTATTCCTGGAGCGTCCGTCCGGTACTCGTCGAAGTAAAGGGAAGGAAGCTGGCCGCCTCCATGACTTCTATGCCGCATAGCATGGAATACATAGCGGACAATGATTTCGACGGTCATTTTGACATCCACTTCCCAAACAGCCTTCGCCATAAAGACAATCAGGTCGACCCGGATCATCAGGCAGCGGTAAAAGTAGCGGCGGGTCGGAGCAGGTAGGACTTTGATGCGGAACTGACAAGTCGTCCCAGCATCGTTCCAGCAGAAAAGTCGTACGTACCAACAGGTTCTTCCATTCAAAATCCCGCCCTCGGCTTTTCGCTGAAGGCGGGATTCTTTACTTGGCATGTATCATGTCATTCGCAAATTATTCTGCGCTTCCCACCATCGGAAGCGGTTCTCCATACACACCTTGATACACTTCCGTAGCAGGGCCGGTCATATAGACGCGATTATCGCTCTCCCGCCACTCGATCAGCAAATCTCCGCCAGCCAAGTGAACGGTTACCGTCCGGTCTGTTTTTCCGCTGAGACTCGCGGCAACAGCAGCGGCACATGCCCCGGTCCCGCATGCAAGCGTCACGCCGGAACCGCGTTCCCACACGCGAAACAACAGCTCCTGCCGATTCAGTACCTGAATAAACTCGACATTGGTCCGCTCCGGAAACCACTCATGCCGCTCAATATGCGGCCCATATGCGGTTACATCCTCTTCCTTGAGCTCTTCTACAAACAGGATGGCATGGGGATTGCCCATCGAAACGGCAGTCATGGGAAACGTCCGTCCCTCTACCGTGAGCGGATACTCCACCACCTGTTCATCCGGATTCCCCGTCATCGGAATCGCGGAACGGGCAAACCGCGGCTCTCCCATATCAATCGTGACCAGCTCCACCCTGCCGTTTGCACCAAGCCGGACACGCGGAGTGACGATGCCCCCCAGTGTCTCCACGGTAAACGACTCCTTGTTGGTCAAACCGTGGTCTACGACGTATTTGCTGACACAGCGCAACCCGTTGCCGCAGTTTTTGGCTTCACTGCCATCATTGTTGAACACTCTCATGCGAAAGTCCGCCACATCGGAAGGCATAATCAAAATCAATCCGTCCCCGCCGATGCCGAAATTTCGATCACTTACCCTCCGGGCCAATTCCGGCAAATCGACTTGCTGGAGGGGCTCCTCAAAACAATTGACATAGACGTAGTCATTTCCCAGCCCATGCATCTTGGTAAATTTCATCGCAGGTTCCTCTCTCGTTTCGTCGTTCTTCTCCCCTCATGTTATCACAGAACATCCTTTCGTGGGACATGGTATACTACCCGTAACCGATACATGTGGAGGGTAGTTCAAATGGATTTTTCCGCACTGAAATACGCTTTGGGCACGAAAAACGAAGCGAAGGTAAAGGCGGTTCGGATGGCTACCGGCTCTGAACCGGTGTGCCTATCCGTTTCATCCGGCATATCCGGACAGCCTCTATCCGAGGAAGAAACGATCAAAGGCGCCATCAATCGGGCAAAAGCGGCCCGGCTCGAAGCAGGTGAAGGATTTGTCGGATTGGGATTAGAAGGAGGCCTTACGTTTGACAGTGTCCATACCAACCAATGGTATTTGATCTCCGTATGTGCCGCCTGGAACGGAGAACAGCTTTCGATCGGAAAGGGCCTTGCTTTTCCCATCCCAAGTGCAGCCGTGGATCGTATAAAACGGGAAGGAATCGAACTGTCTGCGGTGATCGACGAGTGGAGCGGCACTGCCGGAAGCAACCACCGTGGGGGCGCTTACGGTTTGCTTACCGAAGGCCGCATTCAAAGAGCCGAGGTTTTTCGTGACGCCGTACTCGCGGCTCTGACTCCATTTTTATCATCCTTCTATAAATAATTCCGTTCATACTGGGAGCGTACATTGCACCCCTGTAAAAAAGAAACACCCCTCCCAAGGGAGAGGCGGTCAAACAGGACTACCGGGCGACGTAATAGGGGTACACGATCAAAGCGCCAAGAACAGCTACAACCCCGATAATCATCGCCCACGTCCCGAGAGTACGGGCATCTCGGCGATAAGCAAGGTAACCCAGGACAAAGCCGACTGGCGCGATCAGGTACGGAAGCAAAAAGAGTGACAGGATGGATAGCCCAAGCCCCGTCATTCCAAGTCCGCTCGCGCCGTTTTCAGGGTCTGCCTTGGTTTCGGCAGATCGGCGGGTTCCACGGATCGGCTCCGCAATTTCGGCCGCCGTTTCAGTCTGGTAATCCTTTGCCGAACGCTCGACTGTATAATGGGGGTGTTCAGTTTCCTCCCTCGCTTGGGTCAGGTCGCCATCGAGGTTGGCATTCTGCTGTTCCCCATTGTACCGCTCGGTGCGTGTCAGCGGGTCGTAATCGATGTTCCGCTTGGCATTGTTGCTGTCAGGGTTAAACACAGCACCCATCCAGCTGTCCACAGCAAACTCCGTGTCCCGCTGATCCACCATTTCGGCGGGCCCGTTGTCTGCTTCCTTCCGCTCAGCATTCATACGCTCGTTTTCGTCGTACGCCATGTTAAGCTCAGCCCCTTTTTACAAGGATTGTGGTGAAGGAAGTAGCCTTATTCTCTGCCTTGGGTGTACAATTTAAACTGGAGGCGAGAGGATGAAACCAGAGAGAACCCTAACAATTGGCATTGATATTGATGGAACGGTCACGGAACCTAGCAGTATCGTGCCTATGATGAACGAGAGCTTTGGCAAACATTTGCGGTACGAAGACTGTTTTGTCTACAACCTGGCCGAGGTCTACGGCATTAGTGATGAAGCGTTTGCCGACTGGCTGGACAAGCATGGTGAACGTTTGTACGATGAAGCCCCTGTGCATGGAACGGCTGATCTGATCTTGCGTAGCTGGTTCAACCGCCATCGCCTGATCTACATCAGTGCCCGGGAGGCGCGCCACCGGGAAGTCACGCTCAATTGGTTCTCCCGGTACCGAATTCCTTTTCATGAGCTGGATTTGATCGGTTCTCACGACAAGCTTGCCGCTGCCCAAAGATGGAACGTGGACTTGTTCCTTGAGGACCGTTTGGAAAATGCTCTCCAGTTGTCCGAAGCGCTGGAGATTCCTATCCTGTTGTTTGATACCCCGTACAATCAGGGAACTCTGCCTGAGCTTGTCCACCGCGTTCATTCCTGGGAGCAGGTCGATGCCTTGGTGGAGTCGCTGCCGATCAAACGCCTCCTCGGCTCGCAATCATAGCTAAGCTGAAAGTAGACGTCTGAGCCGCCCCCTTGCCCGAGGGCGACAGGCAAAGGAATAGGAAAAGACGTATCACCAGCCGTGGGATACGTCTTTTTCCTTGCTACGATGGATTTACTTCTTTGCTGTTTTTTTCGGTTTGAAGGTGTGACAACAGGTTTGGGAAGAAGTATCTGCCTTGTCCTTGTGCTCGCTGTCATGGCCGTACTCGCCTGCAAACTCTTCTTTAAAGTTCGCATCCGCGTGCGCGTCGATTTCCACCATGATCATGTCGGCATTACAGTTGTTGCCCTCGCTCCAATACTCACAGTTGGCTACACTGCACTTTACTACTGGCATGTATATTCACCCCCTAGGGGCTATCCTTCACCACATGCCAACCACTTATACTTTCCATATATAGATTGACCTGTTTGCTAAAAAGAACCATCGAAGGGTGAGTATTCATGGATAAACGGCAAGTTGTCGTCATCACCGGCGCTACGGGAGGACTGGGCGGGGCGCTGGCTCGTCTGCATCTCGAACAAGGCGATCAGGTCATTGCCACCGGGCGATCGGAGGCAGGACTGACAGCCCTGCGCGAACAGTTGGGGAACCCGGACAACCTCCGCTGCTATTTGCTCGATGTCACCGACGCCGACGGTTGTGCCAAGCTCGCCGACTGGATCAAACAAAACTACGGAACGTGCGATCTTTTGTACAACAATGCCGGCACAGCCTTGTTTGCACCTTTTGCAGATATGGACCTGCAGCAAATCAAACAGATTGTAGACACCAATATATCGGGCCTGCTTTACATGACCCACGCCCTCTTGCCTCTGATGCTGGCGGCAAACTCCGGACACATCGTCAATATCGGCTCATTGGCGGGACAAGTCGCAACAGCCAAAGCGGCCGTTTACGCCGGCAGCAAGGCAGCCGTCAATCGGTTTAGCGAAGGGCTTCGCCACGAGCTGGCTGACACCGGTATATTCGTCACCAGCGTCCTGCCCGGCCCAATCGACACTCCATTTTTAAATCGGGCCGATCAGTCAGGCGCTTATCGGGGAAAGGTCGCCCGTTATCTGCTCACTCCGGAGGAAACGGCGAAGCTTATTCTCCGCGCTGTCAAACGCAAGCGGGATGAAGCAGCCATGCCCCGCCGCCTACACCTGCTCTCCCTTTTTTATCTCCTCCTGCCGAGCGGGCTGAAGCGTTTGGCCGCTCCCCTCCTGAACCGCAAGTAGCCCGGAAGAATCAAGCCCCCGCAGAAGCGGGAAGGCGAAAAGTCCAATTACGATACAAGCAGCAGACGCAGCTCCGAGAAGCCCCTGCAATCCGAGCAGCGGAATCAGCACACCGGAGATGCCGGCCCCCGCCGGCATCCCCGTTCCGGTAATGGTCCTCACACTCGTCAAGACACGACCCAGCATTTCAGAAGGAATGTTTTTTTGCAAATAGCTGCGATACATGATGTTGTAGGGGGTAAAGCTCAGCCCTGCCAACCCCATGGCGATAATGGCCACATCTGTTCGCGAAAAGAAAGCCAGCGGTAGCGTGGTGATTCCCCACAGGACAATGATCGAGGAGAGCGTGACGCCGGTAGAGATCCTCCAGGTGACCGCTGAGAACAGGACGGAACCGAGCAGCGCTCCTCCTGCCAGCGCCGACCACAGCAGACCGAGCGAAAGCGATCCTCCCTTCAGAAGCTGATCGGCATAAAGCGGCAGGGCAACCTCGACAGGGCCGTACGCCATGTTGAAGAAAAACGTAAACAGAATGAGCCAAACGAGCTGTGACCGTTTAAAAAGAAAGCGGTACCCGGTCAAAATATCGGCTGCAAGCGAGCGAAAAAATTCCCCCGGCTTGCCCGCAGCGCTTTGCTGAGAAGCATCATCCAGCGACTCAGCAGAAATGCGGTAAAAACAAAACGCGCATAGGAACATGGCACATGCATCTACCAAAAGGACCATGCTCTCTCCGATCAAGGCGATCAACATTCCTGCCAGGGCCGGTCCGAACAAACCGGTCATCTGCCACTGGCTTTCCATCAAGCCGTTTGCTCTTACCAACAGATTTTTGTCCGGAACCAGTCGGGGCAGAAGCGCCTGTGCTCCCGAGCTGCTGAGCGGCGAGAGCAGCCCCGCCATGATAATCAAGGCATAAACTGTCCACAGCGGCAGCGAATCCGACTGAAGCACCAGGACAAGCGCTATGTAAATCAAGCCGCGCAAAATGTTGTCCCAAATAATGAGTCTGCGCCGGTTAAAGCGATCCAGCAGCACCCCGACGACGAGACCTGCCGCGACCGATGAAAGCATGAACGCAAGAACGACGCCCCCCATCGCCACAGGCGAGCCCGTCTTTTTCATCACAAACCAGGAGAGGGCCATCCAGCCAAACGAATTTCCCAGCGAGGACAAAAACAATCCCGTCCAGTACCAGCGAAAACCGGAATGATTCCAAAGTTCCTTCACATGCATCTCCTCTTTTTTCCACTTTTTCAACCATTTTAATTTATAATACATACATTTTCAACTAGTATGTTTATTAAAATATATAAATTGATTAATTGGGAACAAAAAACACCTCTTTTGCGCCGATCATGCAAAAAAGGTGTTCCTGATAGGAGAATGTGCAACTGCTATACTGCTTCTTTTTTCTGTTCTTTAAGGCTCCGCGCTGCCAGAAGCCAAATCAGCCCGGCGATCACTCCAAAAATGGCCAAACCTGTGGAAACGAGCGAGCTCCCTGCTTTTTCCGCGCCGTAGCCTACGATCAGACAGCCCACCGCAAAGCTCCCCATCGTGAGCATCTCCCTGATCGAAAAGACCCTGGCCAGAAATTCCGCATCCGTCAAGCGCTGCAGACGAGTCACCGCCATGATCGAAGAGCTGAAGGAAGCAAAAGCGCAAAACAGGGTGGCCACCGCAAGCACCAGGATAGGCCCTGAATGGAACATCCCGTAGACGGAAAGGCTCATGGCTACCAAGGCCCAGCCAAGCGCAGTATTGACTCCCTTTTCTCCGGCCCGGTCTGCCCACCTGCTCACGACAACACCGGCCAATACTCCCCCCAGTCCCAGCGGTATATCAAGCAGACCGAAGACGTACAAGCCTTCTTTGCGCTCCTGCAAGATATGGAACATCAGCATGATGTAATACGCGCCGAGCATTCGTTCCGCCATTTGATACAGCAGCACAGACTTGATTTTCGGAACCGTGCGGATATAGTCAATTCCTTCCCGCAGTCTCGTGAAAAAGCCGATGCTCGTTTTCATCTCCGTGCCGCTGAGAGACGGCAGCTTTAACAGGATCAACAGCGAGACGAAATAACAGGCGGCGTCGAGGAGAAAATTAAATCGGTAGGAAAAATAATAGACCAAAAACGCAGCTACTCCCTGACAGACAATAATCAGAAAGGACGTCGTTCCTTGCAACAGCGAATTGGCTTGCAGTCTGTCCTCCTGCTTTACCGACTGGACGATGGCTACCTGCATGGCCGGTTGAAAAAAGGCGCTGCAGACGTTGACCAGAATTAACAGCAAAAAAACGGCCCATAGGTACGCGGGTGTCGTGATCCAGAAAAAGAGGCTGACCAGGACCCCCCGCAAAAAATTCACGATGATCATCACTCTTCGCTTGTCCCAGTTTTCCAGCAGTGCCCCTGAAAACAAGCTCGTGATTACATAGGGCAGCATCCGAAAAACCGTACCGGCCGCAAACGACAGGCCAGAGCCGCTGAGATCCTGCAGCAGACCCACAACCGCGATAAAGGTGAATTCATTTCCGACGATGTGAATGATGTGTGCCGCGTATAGACGGCGAAAGACGGGGTGTTTAAGAATCGATGACATGCTCTACTCTTGTCCTTTCACCGTTTTTTTCCGTATTGTAACACTATTTGTGAAAAAAAGCAGAATCCTCTTGCGCTACCAGTCATTCTGTTGTTACAATACGTTCAATAAAATTTGAACGTTTGAAAAATAACATACGTTCACTTCACATTGAAAGGTGGATTACGTTTGAAACGTTACATGGTCATCGAAAACCCGGAGCAACTGAAAGCAATCAGCGACGCCCTTCGGATGGAGATCATCAACCTGCTGGTCCGGGAAGAACAGACCGGCAAGCAACTGGCTACCCAGCTTTCCCTCTCTCCCTCCAAGGTGCACTATCATCTGAAAGAGCTGGAGCATCACGGCTTCATCGAAGTCGTTCGAACGGAAGAAAAAAACGGGATCGTGCAAAAGTTTTATCGCTCCAAAGCATACGACTTCAAAGTAAGCGACGCCCTCTTGCCGTCCCTCAAAAACGATACCGTGCTGATGCAGGAAACGATGCTGAACCATCTTCGCAGCAGCATAACCCGTCTGTACAATGCTCCGGAAGAGAGCTTCCTGTACTTTGCCGAGGAATCCAAACGGCCGCCGCTTTTTGGCTGCAATGGCGAGATAAAAGGCCCGCGGGATGAAATCAACGCATGGCTGGACAAATACCGCGAGCTCCTGAAGGAATTGGGCGATATTGAGGAAAGACACCTGCGCCGGATTGCCGCGGGGGAAATCGAAGATACGAATGAAGTATTTTATTTCGTCCACGTCGGATTCATGACGAATGAACGCGTTTACGTAGCGGAAGACGAGTCGCTGCCGGACGGCTATGAATTTATCAACGATACGACAGTCGGAAAAATTAGCAGGAGGGCTGACGCCAATGACGATGACGGCAACTCCGTCACCTAATCCGGTTCTCTGGCGCAACAGCCAGTTTCTCCGCCTCTGGATCGGCAATCTGATCTCAGCGTTGGCTGACGGCGCTTTTTTTATCGCCTTGTCCTGGTTTATCGTCGACAAGACCGGATCAGAAGCGGTTCTCGGGACGACACTGATGTGCATGTCCATCCCGCGCCTGCTCTTTATGCTGGTGGGGGGCGTCGCGGCTGACAAGTACAACCGAAAGTGGATCATGTTTGGCTCCATCCTGGCCCGCGGAGTTGTCCTGGGTGCCTTCGGCTTGCTGCTGCTGCAGGAAACCGGTCATTGGCTGCCTTATGCCGCGTATCTCACAGCCTTCCTGTTCGGTACCGTCGACGCTTTCTTCTGGCCTGCGAGAAGCAGCGTCCTGCCTTTTGTCGTCTCCCGCGAGCAGCTTGCTCCCGCCAACAGCCTTATGGAAATCGCACAGCAGATCAGCCTTGTCGGCGGTCCGCTCACGGCAGCGCTCTTGATGCGGTTGACCAGCTATCCCGCGACCTTTCTTGTCATGGCAGCCGCCTTTTTCATCGGTACACTGATCATTTCTACCCTTCGTCTGGAGCCGGCAGAGGAAATTGACACCTCACGCCAAACAAAAGAACCCTCCTTTTTCCGGCAGATTTTTGAAGGAATCCTCTTTGCCAAAACCATCCCGGTGCTGATGATCATCTTCGGAACCTCGCTGGTCGTAAACATGATGTTCTCAGGTCCTGTCAACATGGGGCTGCCGCTCCTCGTCAAGCAATTGGGCTGGGACAGCAATGCTTACAGCTCTCTGAGCACTTCTCTCGGAGTCGGCACGATCATTGGCGGAGTCATTACCGGCGCCTGCAATGGCTTTCGCGGACGCTTTCTGCTGCTTCCGTTCTTCCTCGGTCTGATGGGGGCAGGCATCCTTGCCGTTTCCTTTATGCATGTTCTGCCGTTCGGTCTGTCGATGATGCTGCTTGTGGGAATAACGATGGCGATGACCAACATCCCTTTGATTACCTACATTCAGACCATCGTCCCCGCCCACATGTTGGGCAGAGTCATGTCTTTGCTGACAACGATGTCCATCGGACTCGGTCCGGTCAGCTATGCCCTTTGCTCATTCCTGCTTGAAACAAAGATGTTGGAAGCCGGTACGCTGCTTCTCGTCGGCGGAATTGCTGTCGGCTTGCTCGGGATGAGTCTGATCCTGTTTCGCCACTTTAGGGAGGCGGAGCAGCATCCGCTATGGGCTCAGCAAGGTGCCAAAAAGCAGCAGGAGCAAGAAAAACCGCAAACCACGCTGTCTGTTTGACCGGGGCAAGGGAGGCAGGCGCGTTCGGGGCGTTTGGGGCGTTTGGGGCGTTTGGAGCCTTTGGAACGTTCAGAGCGTTCAGAGCGTTCAAAGCGTTCGGGGCGTTCAGAGCGTTCTGCGCGCCCGGCACACACGCTCCCCTCCTGCCTCTTTCCATCACCTGCAAAAAGAAAAACGCCCGATCCGCATTGGATTGGGCATTTTCGCTTTAGGACGTCTTCCACTTCGCCAATTCGGACGGGAATTTGTCGTTCAATACTTTGATGTAGGTCCCTTTCATCCCGAGAGAACGGGATTCCAGCACACCTGCACTGGCAAGCTTTCTGAGCGCGTTGACGATGACGGAACGGGTCAGTCCGGCCTGATCGGCCAACTGGCTTGCGACGAGCAGGCCTTCTTTGGCATCGAGCTGTTCCATGATTTTTTCGATGGCGATTTGCTCACTGTAGGAAAGGGAGGAAAGCGCGATTTTGGCAAAGGTCTTGTCGCGAACTTCATTTTCAATTTGTTCCGTGCGCTGACGGACAATTTTCATGCCGATTACGGTTGCCCCGATTTCGGCCAGGATCAGATCCTCTGTTTCAAAAGTGCCGTAAGCCCGCAGCAATACGAGGGTACCCAAACGGCTTCCGCCTGCGTTGATCGGAACGATGGTCGTCATCATTTGCGGGAAGAGCGGCAACAGCTCCTCTGGTACCATGCTGTACGGGCTTTGTACCCCCTCATTGGCCAGAGACTGATTGACTTCCAAAAGCTTTTGATTGTAGCCGTATGGCAGCATTGCGCCTGACCGGCCGTCCTGCCCCTGTCCGATGCCAAAATCCTCCCGAACCCCGTTTCCGAGAATCGTCCCGTCTGCCGTCACGATGTAGACGTTCGCGCCAATCACATCGGCCAGCAGCCGAGCCAGATCATGATACCCTACCCCGCTTCCTCCCATCGTCTTTTGCAGCATGACGTTAATCCTTCTAGTTTTCTCCAGTAAATTCATTCCATTTTTTCCTCCTTGCGGTTATGTATAGTCGCAGTATTGTCAGAAAAATCCCGGCTTATACATGCAAATCAAAAAATAGACAATAAAAGAACAGGCCCCTTATGGTTTATGCCATAAAGGACCTGTCCGTTCCACCATTCCCGCAGGAGCCGCTTCCTACTCTTCTGAAACAAACGCCATGTACTGTTCTGCAGAAAGCAATTCGCTTACTTCCGCCGGGTTGCTCAATTTGTAAATCATCGCCAGCCTCCGTCAGCGCAAAACTGAAGCGCGACTGTAAAGCGGATAGGCAGCACATAACTGACTGATCGTATCTCGAACGGACGGATCTCCTTTTCCTTTCAGAACAGCAGCAATCGATCGTCCGATGGTCTTCATTTCCGCTTCTTTCATGCCCCTTGTGGTGGCAGCGGCAGTGCCGATGCGAATCCCGCTGGTGACAAACGGGCTTTCCGGATCAAACGGAATCGTGTTTTTGTTGACAGTGATGCCCGCTTCTTCCAACAGCCGCTCCGCTTCCTTTCCTGTCAGTCCGAAGACGCGAACGTCGAGAAGCAGCAGGTGATTGTCCGTGCCCCCCGAAACCAGTCTCGCTCCTTCTTCGAGCAAGGTCTCGGCGAGAGCCTTTGCGTTTTTCACCACTTGCTCCGCGTAGCTCTTGAACTCGGGCTGCAGCGCTTCTTTAAAAGAGACTGCCTTTGCCGCTATGATATGCATCAGCGGCCCGCCCTGAATACCTGGGAATATCGCTTTGTTTACGCCCTTTGCGATCTCCTCGTCATTCGTTAACACAATGCCGCCGCGCGGTCCTCTCAGCGTCTTATGCGTGGTACTTGTCACGACGTCAGCATGGGGAACGGGCGAAGGATGCACGCCCGCCGCCACCAAGCCGGCGATATGAGCCATGTCTACCATCAGCTTTGCTCCTGCCTGCTCGGCGATCTCGCGAAAGCGGGCGAAATCAAGCGTCCGCGAATAGGCGCTGCCGCCTGCGATGATGATCTTCGGCTTTTCCCGGCGGGCAATCGCTTCCACTTCGTCATAATCGATCAGGTGATCCTCTTCGCGGACCCCGTATGCCACGACATTAAACCACTTTCCCGAGAGGCTGACCGGACTTCCATGCGTCAGATGGCCACCGTGCGACAGATTCATTCCCATGAAGGTATCTCCCGGCTGCAGCAGCGAAAAGAACACGGCCGTGTTCGCCTGTGCGCCGGAGTGAGGCTGGACATTGGCGTAGGCTGCTCCAAACAGCTTTGATACCCGCTCGATCGCCAAGCGTTCGACTACATCCACGTGCTCGCAGCCGCCGTAATACCGCTTTCCGGGATAGCCTTCCGCATACTTGTTGGTCAGAACCGATCCCATGGCGTCCAAAACGTCCTGACTCACAAAGTTTTCCGATGCGATCAACTCCAGCGTCCCGAGCTGGCGCTGGCGTTCCGCTTCGATCGCTTCAAAAATTTCCTTGTCGTGATCCTGCAAGCTCATCGATATTCCTCCCTTGGCTCCCATCTTTCCCGAACGCAAAAAAGGACAGGGGAAAGATAGATAGCACGTAATCTACCTCTCCTCTGTCCTTTTACCTGAGAGTTTAACTCCTGACACGGGAGTCTTCCCCTTGGGTGGCTGTTCGCTCTCTCCAGAGGTGCGTCCAATTGTGGTACCTTGTACCTGAGAGATTCTTTCCCAAGGATTTTTGGGACTTGCTCCTTCGGTGCCGGGCGCTTCGGTCCGGTCTCTCCCACAATCGTCATCCGCTCTATGCAATTACTTCGAATCATACGTCAAGGGATTCAACATTGTCAATAATATTTCGAATAGAATAGCAATTGTTCTTGAGAATGATCCAGTCTGCGGCCTGTCGCCCAAAATGGGTAGTCGCCCTAACACCGAAAGGCCCGCCCGTAAATACGATAGCAGGGAACCCATTCAAACAAAGGAGGATGCTTGCATGAGTAGTCTGTTCAAGAGCGGCGGGTTTAACGGTATCGGTCTTATTCTGGTGCTGTTTATTCTGCTCTCGATTGTCGGATGTTCGGAAGATTGTTAGCAAAGATTGCAAACCGTTCGCTTCTTCATGGATGATTGATTGGGCAGACCGTGGGCGAGCTCCCATATCGTTATAAAAACGCGGGAATTGAACTGCACCTCCAAATGTTAGCTGTGCCTAACAAATGGGGTGCCGTTCACACTCCCGCGTGTTTTTGTCAAATGCGTATTGGTTTTTTCAGAGCGTGGCTTGGCCTTTTGCTAGTGAATATTCCGACGGATGATTTCTTCGATCCCTTCGGCAATCGCCGAGACCGGTCGATGCAAATCAGCCTGGGTCAGCCGGAAACGGGCGTAGCGTTCGTCCAGATTGAAGGCTTCCTGAAAGGCTCCCAGAAAACCGCGAGCTCGTTTGTCCATTTCCAGAAGAACCTCCAGTTCTCCCTCCTTCAAATAAAAGACGGCCTCCAGCTCCTCCAGTCGGCTGCGGTAGGGGCCTGTCGGACGGAACTCAAACTCCTGCACAAATGGGTAAGAGCGCCCGAGATGACGATTGTATTCGCAATCCACTTTGAATAATTGAAAGCCGAGAGACTGAATCGCGTCCAGCACTTTTTCCATCAGCGGATGCGGCCGAACCTCGATGAAGTCTGAATCTCCCGGATCGATGGCATTTTTAATGTCCAGTCCGGTACGCAGGTACACAGGCTGCCGTCCCATCGTAAGCGGAGTCTCGTACGGAAGCTGGAAGGAAAACGGAATGACCTTCTTTTCCTTCGGGTTCAGCACGAACCGTTCAGAAAGACGGTACTTGCCGAGCGTGCATTCTTCCTTTACCTTGCGATCATTTGCCTCGCGCTCATAATGCGTGACGACGTACATATAAATTTCGTCCACATCCTGTGCAACATCGCCACCTGTGATGTGGACCTCACCTCTTACCCATTCTCCCGGGATCAACGAATCGTTCTCCAGGCGGGCATCTACTTGGGCAGCCCCGATACCTACGCTTGCCAACAGCTTTTTAAACATTGACATGGACTCATTCTCCCCTTACCAACGCATCGATTGCCTTGCTTTTTCATGCAGTGAGAAGCTTCTGTACCTTTTATACGGCGGGTCGCAATAAAAGTTTCGCTGCCGAAAATAGATTTCCCGATCTTCATATATCCTCGCGTTTTACTTCAGCAGTCACGAACAAGTGGAGAATCCGGCTGATCGCCACCGTTTTGACGCGCACCTCGACCATCGTTCCTTCGATGATGTACTCTCTTCTCCGCAGCATTTCATGGAGCATCTCCTGGACTTCTGCCACCTGCTCGACTTTTTTTCCTTTCAGGGAAGCCAAGTCTTTTTCCAACTGCCTTGTCATTTGCAGTTGAATCGTTTCATGCAGCTTTGAATCCAGGACGGTGACCCGAATCTCATCGATGACCACCTCTTGTTTTCTCCGGGCCACTTTTTCCGACTGCTTCAAGCTCTGATTTTCCTCCATCAGCTTTTCGTTCAGCAGTTCCAGACTGCGCTTGACAAGCATCATCTGCTCCATTTCCCTGCCGTAAATAAACAGCATTCCCGACCCGCCGAGAATGGCGCCTATGAGCAGGAGAGCTACGTAACGCTTCCACAACATAACCTTCATGAACGCACCTGGACCAGCCATTGAATCGAAATCGTCCCCATATGTGCCCCGAGGAAGGCGACAACGATCATGACAAGCTGTTTGAACACAGGCGAAAAATTGCCCGCGAGGATTTTTTCGATCTGCAAAAAGGAGTCAAACGTTCCGCCCAAGGCACCTACAAGGCCCCATATTTTCAATTGGTCAGCCAAATCATGAATGGACCAGAGCGGCGGCTTTTCATTTAAAAAAGCGCCCAATCCACCGCACAGGGAACCGCCGACCACAATGCCGTACGCCACAAAAAAGGTTAAAATGACCTGCCCCATCTCCATCCCTCCGGCTTGACAGCGTTAGTCTATCCCTACGCCGGAGGCTGGACAAATATGAAAGGCTATATGTCCCTAGCTATATGTCCCTAGCTATATGGCTCCCAGCCAAACGGCTCTCACACACGCAAAAACGGCATGCCGCCAGCGACACGCCGTTTTTGTATGCAGCCCTCAGCCTCTTCTCCCTCGTCCCCTCATTCGCCGAAGTCTCTTTTGAATTTGCGCGGAGTTCATCATCATCAGATCCATGAACAGATTGACCATATTGGGATTGTGCAGAACCTGCTGGAATACTTCCGGATTTTCCCGAAACCACTGTTCATTAGCCTTAACCCAGGATCGAAACCCGTCATTTCTTTTGTAATAGCGGTTTAACCGGCGAATCGGACGGTATGCACTCACCTTTAATCGATCCCTTCGTCGAAGAAAATGGAGAGGAGAAAGATGATCACCAGAATCCAAATCACTACTTCAAACCCTTCGTGATTTGCAAAAAAGCCTCTCACGTTTGTCCCTCCTTGTTGACGCAACCTTGCACCATGTATGCCCACAGTTTTTTTACAGTATAGGTATATGTCGAGAGGCACCCGTTGGATTGGACGAAAGCCTGTTATCCCTTCAATTCCGCTCTCGCCTATTTTCGGGTGCATAGACTGGCTACGGGAACATGCATACTAGGGGAAGATTGCCGAAACGAAAGAGGAGGCGGCTCTATGACCGTTGCGGCAGGAAAGCTATGGCGGAACAAAATATTTGCACTGCTGCTCGTCCTGGTTTTTTTCATGCACCTGGCCTCCTTTCTGATCGTGCCGATCTTTCCCATTTTCCTAAAAAAAGCCCGTGCCCTCTCTCTCGGACAGGTCGGCATCATTCTCGGTGTCGGCAGTATCGCGTATCAGGCGGGCAGCCTTTTGGGAGGTCCTCTGTCCGACCGTCTCGGCCGGCGCTCGATCATGCTGGCGGGAGCACTGCTCCAGGCTGTTGCGATGCTCGGCTACCACTACAGCGACAGCTACGCCGCCTTGCTGTTTTTCTCAGGTGTGAACGGACTGGGAGTTGGATTTCTGGCACCGACAATCAAAGCATTGCTCGCTGACACCGTAGACAACACCCAGCGGACCGCAGCTTTTTCCTGGAGAGGGACTTTCGCTCACCTCGGCATTATCATCGCGGGCCTGACGATCACCTGGATGACCACCAAGGATCTGTATCCGTTTGTCTTGGCCTCGATTGTTTTTTTGCTGCTTGCTGCCGGCATCCTGTTTACCCTGCCGAACGACCGCTGCGTCGGACCTGATTGCAAACGCACGCCCTTATCGGAGTACCGGCATATTTTCCGGCATCGGAGCTTTTTGCTCTTTTCCGGACTCTCTCTATTGATCTGGGCCTTTTATGCCCAGTTCACGCTGGTGCTGCCATTGCGCGGCGAGTACGTGCTGCATTCCGCTCATTTGATCGGGCTGATCTGGACGATCAATTCCGTAAGTGTGGTGCTGCTTCAGGGGCTGATTTCCCGTTTTGTGCTTCTGAAAATCAATCCGTATTTATCGCTCGTTGCGGGAATCCTGATGATAGGCGCCGGTTTGTTCGGCATCGGGTTCGCGGACCGCTTTGCCACGCTGAGCGCTGCTGCCGTCCTGTTCATCATCGGGGAAATGCTTCTGATGCCTGTGCAGGACAGCCTCGTCGGTCACTTTGCCAAAGAGGAATGGCTGGGGGCGTATTTCGGGATTGCCAACTTTGTATCGGGTATCGGCACCGCCATCGGCACAACTGTTGGCGGCACACTCGTAGAGCGATTGGGCGGGGTCAAGAGCCCCTATCCGTGGGTGGTGTACGCCATTACGACAATCATTCTCGCTGTCGTTATGGGATTGTTCGCTCTCTACGCCATGCCGCGTCACAAGCAGGGAAGCGAGGCCGCAGGGCCGATCCAGTCCCGTTTTATGCCTAAAAAGGAGCGTGTCAAATAAAGATGGATGAACGGACACAACAAGATGGTCCCCCCATTCAGGAGGAAAAGGTGCAACTGCTTCAGCGCATCCCCCTGTCTTCTCTGCTCATACAGGCTGAGGACAACATCCAGGATCGACAGTTTGCACGCTGGCGGGCATCTAACCGCCAGCAGTGGATTTTCTAGGAGGTCATGATGGACGAATCGAAAAAGCGCTTCTCCAATAACCAAGAGGTACGAAGCGAAGACAACAGACAGCCTCGTTCCGTGCAAAATGATCAGCCGGGGTACGGGAATAAAAAACTGGAGGGACCAAACCGCCCTTCTACATGACTTGAAAGGGATGGCGATCACCATCCCTTCCTCTATTTTTTTCGACATTATTCGTGAATTTATTGAAGGTTAAAGCGATTTCGCCTATTATGAGGAGGAAGAATACCAAATTGCGGAAAGGACGTAGCGCCTTGCCTTCGAAAACGACGCAAACGACCATAACGCGCCTTTATCCATTGTTCCTTATGTTGCTTCCTATCATCTTTTCCGTAATCGTGTTCTTCGGTTACTCCCAGACAAAGCTTCTCTACTACCAGAACGAAGTACAAGCGATGGACCGACAGTTGAACTCCGTCTTCCAGATACTGAGCTTGTTTGACAAACGGGTCAAAGACAACTCGATAACTCGCACAGAGGCTCAAGAGAGTGCCAAGAAATTGTTGGCCGGAACCAGGCTCCCGGACGGAACCCGCAATACCAACGATGTGGAGCTGACCTTGAGTTCGGGAGATGCCTTTATCGTCTTTAATTCGCAAGGCAACTTGCTCGTGCACCCGCATCTGGAAGGGCAAAACATGTTTCAATTGTCCGATGCTGATGGGCGGACACTTGTTCGTGAAGTGCTGCATAAAGGAAAAACCGTTATTACATACCCGTCATTGGACCCGACTACCGAGACGCGCGACACGAAAATCGCCGTAGCACGGTATTTTCCCGAGTGGGACTGGCATGTAAGCCTGACCACAGCCGAGTCGGACTTCTACCATCAGCTTTCCTTGTTGAAATCTTTACTGGTTTTATTGGTTCTTGGCAGCTATCTGATCACCGCATTTCTTTTTTATAACACGAAGCGGAAGGACAAGGCGCTGCTCAGCTCCACTCTGCGCGGCCAACAGCTCGCGGAGACCAATCAAGGCATTTTGAAAACATTGGCCGTCGCCTTGGAGGAAAGGGATTCGTATACATCGGGCCACTCCCAGCGAGTCGCTTTTTACATGCGGGTCATCGGCCAAAGCATGAACCTGGATGAAAAAACGTTGGATACGATGTACACAGGCGGACTTCTTCACGATATTGGCAAAATCGGCATTGAGGACAGCATACTGCTAAAACCGGGCCGCCTGACAGATGAAGAGTATGAAATTATCAGATCTCATCCGATACGCGGCGAGGCTTTGTTGAAAAGGCTGTACGCCGATGCAGGCAGGCAAAACTCCGCTGAAATTGACGCCATTTTATGCATAACACGCCATCATCATGAGCGCTACGATGGAAAAGGGTATCCTGATCAGCTCGCGGGCGAGGAAATTCCGCTGCTGGCAAGGGTGGCCGCAGTCGCAGACTCGTTTGATGCCATGACATCCTCCCGCGCATACCGAAAAGGGCTCTCCTATTCCAAAGCTTGCGACGAGATTATTCGCAATGCCGGTACACAATTTTGCCCGGAAGTAGTGGCTGCCTTTTTTCGGTGCATGACAGAAGAAACCTTCTTCCATGCTCACCACATCTCGCGAGTCACTGAAATGATTGACCGGATTCATGATAAAAACGGAATGCCCTATATCCATCGCGTCAGCAGTTGAATGGATGTGCGAAATCCATACTCTTTTGCTGCTTTGAGCATAAAGAAAGCCATTTGGCCAAAGGAAACGGCTAAATGGCTTTTGTTTTTCGACGCCGGGCTGGCAATCGGGAATTTTTAATCCAAACGAACTAATTTATAAGGAAGATGAAGCTCCTCCAACTTTGCGAGAAAAGCTTCGGCTTCCTCCTGCGGCGCGATGAGCTGCAGATAGCGGGAGAAGTAGAACACAATCCGGTCTGTCTCGTTCTCCTGCAGCCGATAATGCGGAAACGTGGAAATATCGGTCAGCGTATAAAAGAAATCATACCGCTCAGCCGTCATCGGAGCCCGAAATTGTCTGCTGACAATCACATCGCCGCTCCGGTTTTCGCGTATGCTGTCTCGCGTCGCCCCCAAAAAAACCAGCCACTCCGCAGAACGCTTTGCCCCCCAATTGTCAGCGAGCATCTGATCATTGTACTCGATTTCCAGATGGGTCAGGCGTTGACGGACGCTTTCCAGCATGGCCATCAACACTTTCCGCACAGCCAGATTGCTCGGCGAAAACTTGTTATCGTAAATGTTGTACTCGTACGAGGTCTGTTCACCCTGCTGTTTTACATAAAGGGTTATGGCCTGCATCGTCCTGTTCCTCCTTCCCTATCGCGGCAGGATGCTTTCATATGTCGCTTTATCAAGCCTCTTTACAGCGGCAAAGAGAAGCTTCCTCGCTGCCTCATAGTCATCCCGGTCGATGATTGCCGCATGACTGTGAATGTAGCGGGACGGAATGCCGATCACCGCAGACGGTACCCCTGTGCCATGATATTGGACGACGCCCGCATCGGTGCCCCCTTTGGCGATGTAGATCTGGTAAGGGATGTTTTCTTCTTCACAGACAGAGATGAGGAAATCGCGCAGGTTGGGCGACATGATGTACATCGGATCATACAGCCGCATCAGAACGCCGCCGCCTAGTTTTCCTCCGCCTTCTCTTACTCCGGGAATGTCGCCCGCCGGACTGGCGTCCACCGCCAGGAACAGGTCCGGGTCAATCATGCCGGCCGCGGTCTTGGCCCCCCGTGTACCCGCGACTTCCTCTTGCACGGTCGCTCCGACATAGACTACATTGGGATGATCGCGATGCTCGTGAAGCTCTTTGGCCAGCTCGACAGCGAGGCTGCAGCCGTAGCGATTGTCCCACGCCTTTGCCATGATCCGTCGCGGGTTGGCCATCTGGGTGAGCGGGCATACCGGAACGATCTGCTGCCCCGGACGAACTCCCGCTTTTTCCGCCTCCTCGCGGGAATCGGCCCCGATGTCAATGTACATGTTGCGGACATCCATCGGGCGATTGCGCTGGTCGTCGCTCAGTACATGCGGCGGGATCGAGCTGATGACCCCTTCGATCGCTCCCTGCGGCGTAATCACCTGTACCCGCTGAGCAAGCAGAACCTGTCCCCACCAGCCGCCAACGGTCTGGAACGACAGAAATCCTTTTTCCGAAATGCGGGTGACCATAAACCCGACCTCATCCATATGTCCGGCGACCATAATTTTCGGTCCATTTTCGTTGCCGCGCATGACTCCAAACATGCTTCCCAGACGATCATGAACAATCTCATCCGTATATGCTCCTATGTATTCCCGCATAATCGCGCGCACAGGCCCTTCAAAGCCGGATACGCCCGGTGCTTCCGTCAGTCGCTTCCATAGGTTCCATTGAAACTGGTTTTCCATACCAGTACCCCCTTCTCTCGTACATCCCTTTTATTATTGATCAGGGACTGCCGGGATGCAACCTGCCATCCCGTACTGCAACACCCGATGTGCAGGAATCCCGAATTCCCGGAGCGAATGGTTAACTGTCACATGCTATGGATACGGAATGGAAAGGAAGGCACGCCGATGAATATTACCTTTCGAAAATTGGCAGAGAAAACGGATCTGGAAAAGCTGGAGGAACTGGAGAGTGCAGTCTGGAGCGAATCATCTGTCGTTCCTAGCCATATGACCTTGACACTGGCCAAATTCGGCGGATTGTTTCTTGGCGCCTTCGACGGCGACCGCATGATCGGCTTTCTCTACAGCTTTCCCGGCTACACGGATCAGGAGCTGCATCTCTGCTCGCATATGCTCGGCTTTTTGCCTGAATACCGGAAGCAAGGCCTGGGGGTGCAGATGAAATGGATGCAGCGCAGCGAAGCACTGGCGGAGGGCTACCGAAGGATTACCTGGACCTACGACCCGCTTGAGACGGTCAATGCCTACCTGAATCTGGTCAAGTTGGGCGGCGTGGTTCATCGCTATATTCCAAACTGCTACGGAGAACTGGCAGATGATATGAACCGGGGTCTGCCGACCGACCGTTTTTTACTGGATTGGCATATCGCAAGCGACCGCGTCATGCAGCACCACGCCGGCAAAAGCGTTCGACCTGACGCCAGCGGGCTTCCGGCCGTCCTTTTCTATCAGGAGAAAAACGGTGTCGTGCAGCCAGCAGGAATACATCTGGATCAATCGGAGGAGCGCTTGTCGCTTCCTGTTCCTGCGCACTTCCAGGCCGTCAAACAGGCGGATATGGGAGCAGCCGCTGCCTGGCGGGAAGCCACGCGCGAGCTGTTCACTCACTACTTTTCCAAAGGGTACATCGTAACCGGGATTTGCCGGCAGCAGTCGACCGCCTCTTACATTCTGGAAAAGCGTTCCCTTGAAGACGTGCTGCAAGGTGAGAGGCTTGCCGGGGCAAAATAGGCTCGCTCCTTTTCCTGTGCTACAATAGACGTACAATCATACCCTAAGAAAAAAGGACGAGAACTGATGAAGGCTAGTCACTACGATGTCATCGTCATTGGCGGCGGTCCCGCCGGACTGATGACTTCCATTGCCGCTTCTTCCCAGGGGGCCCGTGTCTGTCTGGTGGAGAAGGGCAACAAGCTCGGACGCAAATTGATCATTTCCGGAGGCGGCCGCTGCAATGTTACGAATGCCAAGGAGCTGGACGAGCTGATCAAGCAAATGCCCGGAAACGGACGCTTTCTGTTCAGCGCACTCTCTCAATTTAACAATCAGGACATTATCCGGTACTTTGAAGAGCTGGGCGTTGCCTTAAAAGAAGAGGACCGCGGGCGCATGTTTCCCGTCACCGATAAAGCTGTGACGGTGGCGAACGCTCTGATCGAGCGGATCAAAAACCAGGGTGTCGAGCTTCGCTTAAACAGTCCCGTGGAGAAAGTGCTGTACGAGAACGGCCATACGGACGGCGTGCTATTGAAAAGCGGCGAGCATCTGAAAGCACCCTGTGTGGTAATCGCGGTAGGCGGATGCTCCGTTCCGCAGACAGGTTCTACTGGAGATGGCTACGAATGGGCGCGGGATGCCGGTCACACCATTACCGACCTGTATCCTACCGAAGTGCCGCTGATTGCTGCCGATTCCTTTATCCGGGACAAATCGCTGCAGGGCTTGTCGCTTCGCGAAGTGGAATTGACTTTGTATGATCCGAAAAAGAAAAAGAAGGTCAGTACGCAGGAAGGCGACATGATTTTTACCCATTTTGGCATTTCCGGCCCTGCTGCCCTGCGTCTGGGACACTATGTCTCCGTCACCCAGAAGAAACACGGCCAGGTCCCGCTCCCTCTGACGATTGACCTGATGCCTCACAAGCATCTTGACGAAGTTGCCGAAGAGAGCTGGCGCTTGTTGGAGGAGCAGCCCAAAAAGGCTGTGAAAAACGTCTGCAAAGGCTATCTGCCGGACAGACTGATCCCGATTCTTTTGTCCATGGCGGGCATTTCCGAAGAAACGACGCTGAGCCACATGCGCAAACAGCAGTGGAGAGAGTTCGCCCAGTTGATCAAAGCGTTTCCGTTGACGATCACCGGCACGCTTTCTTTGCAGGAAGCGTTTATTACCGGTGGAGGTGTCAGCGTCAAGGAAATCGATCCACGGACGATGCAATCCAAGCTGATGCCGGGACTCTTCTTCGCGGGAGAGGTGATGGACGTCCATGCTCATACGGGCGGATACAACATTACCATCGCTTTTTCCTCGGGATATGTCGCTGGTACGCATAGTGCCCAAGCTGCGCTGGAGAAACGCGGATAAAATTTCTACAATTTTTTCTCGAAGAGGTTTAGGCTTTTTCTATACGGGGAAACTAGCTTGTGGGTACTCTTTTTCGAAGAAGAGTGAATGGATTTCTACTCCCCCTAGCAGTAGGATTCCGATTCTCACACCTCTACTCCCTTTATCTTTCTAGATGGGCGTCGATCCAACAGTCGACGTTCTTTTTTTTGTGTGCAAACCGCTCTTTTCCGCTTGTACGCATTGAGAATATGGGCACCGCGCAAAAAAAGCTTCGCCACTGAAAGGCGAAGCCGTGTTTCTTGCGATTATCATGTTGTCACACGATACAATAAGGCGAGTCCTGCCATGATAAACGCGAACCCTAACAAAAAGAAGGTGTTTGCTCTCTGTTTGACCTTTTGTTCATTTCCGTTGAAGTGGGCGAGCAAACGCGCTTGCCACCGCTTGGTTCGCGGCTGGATCATCAGCAAGATCCCGCCGGCGAGGAGGAAAATGGGCAGGAGCAAGCTGCTTCACCCCTTCTTCTTGCGCCGCAGCAGCCAGCGCGTTTCCGTCTCTTCCGGATCGCCTTCCACGATCAGGCGGGCTTCTTCAGCCAATTGGAACGCTTCGGCAAACAACAGCTGGCGAAATGCCTGTTCGGCCTTTGTCAAAAGTTCGTTTACCTGCCGATTTTGCCTTCTGTAGCGATTGGTGTACTGGATGGCCCCCTCCGCCTGCTGGCAGTCGGAAATCGTCCGCTCGGCCAAACGCTCCGTTTCCAGCAGCAACTCATTGGCATCGTTGATCAGCATCGCGACTTCCTCGATGTCATAGCGATACGTTTCCATAACTGCCTGGATGCGGGCCAAAATTTGCACAATGTCTTCAAACAAGTACTTCAAATGCTCCGGTACACCCGGCAAATAGCTTCGCTTAATCTGCTGGCGAATCCGGACCAATGCATTGGAGATGCGTTCCAGCTCATCCAACGCCTCGTCTTCGGTCTCGATCACCAGGCGCTCCGCCTCTTCTTCCGCTTCTTCTTCCTGCCAATCCGAAGCCATTTTCGGGATCACGAGCTCGTATTCCTCGTCGTCCTCGTCATAGTCCGGTTCTTGACGCTTGGGAGCTGCGGCGTTGTCCTTTTTCCTGTCAACGGCACTGTTCAACAGCTCTGCCCGCTCCGCGCCGCTTATTTCATTGGCAGCCCCTGCAAAAGGCCGTTCTTCCCGCATCTCTTGTACCGGAGGCAAAACCTGACCGATGATCTCCGGCTCCGTTTGCAAACGGGCCACATCCGGTTCGACAGAAGGTGCTGCTGCAGCCATCGTCTCAAGTGCTTCCTGGCTGATTGGAGGAGCCGCTTGTGTACTGCCTTCCCTCTCTGAATGTTCTTCGATCGTATTCTCTTGGCCGGCCTTCTCTTGGTGACCAGTAGAGACAGCAGATCTCTCTATGTCAAAACCGATAATCTCCGGTTCCATCGACTCTGCTTCAGCCGGGTAAGCAGTCGGGGAAGCAGCCGCTGCCACTTGAGCGGAGGCGGCTCCATTTCGCTCGGTCAGGATGGCCTCTTCGATACTTTGACAGGTCGAGTCAAGCAGAACCTCAAATGCCTTCACGTGGGTCTCCAGCATCTCCAGATTCCCTTCCTCCAAAGCAGCCTTGGCAGCCATCATGAGCTGCTTTGCCTGCAGGAGAGAGTTGTCCAGCACACTTCGGTTCAAATCGTATCCGTCCCTTGCCGCTTGTGCAATTCCTTCCTCCAACTGGCGGTACTCTTCGGGAAGCTCTTTGCGGATACGCTCGTTCCATTTCGGAATGCTATCGATCGCATCTGTGATCCTGCCCAAAATCTTTTGCGCTTTCAAGGTAAGATCGTACGCAGCGACATCGTCGCCGTCTGCCCGCACTTCTTTAATTCGGGTGCGAATGGCGTAGGCCTCATCCAGTCCGGCCTTGAGCTCATGGAACGACAATCCGTACTCCAGACGCAGATCGGACAGGCGGCGCTCCACCTGCTCCAGTTGTTTGCCGATTTCCGGGATAGCGAGCTTGCTTTCTTTTTTTGTCGTTACCACTTTGACGGTGTCTTGTTTTAAGTCATTGAGCTCCTGCTCGATGGAGGTCAACGTCTCTCTCGCCTCGTCCAGCAGTCCCAAGGCCAGCTTGAAGCGGAAGCGGTCGCATGCTTCCTCCGCGTCAAGTATCATCATATCGACATCCGGTATGCGATTTCGCAGCAGATTTTCTTTGCGGTCTGCCAGGAACATGTACTTCTCTTCCGTCTTTCCGGAAGCCCGGCGAAGCGGCTTGTCCATCTCCATTACGTTGATTTTCTCGACAAGCTCGTCTTTCCAATCCTCTACATCATCCACTTGGGCAAAAATGGCCCGGCGTCTGATCATCGCGTAGATCAGACCGACAGACAAAGCTGCAAAGACGGCCCCAATGGCGTACAACCACCAAGGAAGCTTGGCCCAAGCAGGCTTTTCGGCTTTTTCCTCCTGCGTGCTTTCATCTGCAGCAGGGTTATTGGCAGGCTGCGTTTGATTTTGCTGTCTGTCTAGTTCAGCGGCAACCTCATCGAGAAACGTCTGGATGCCGGACAAGTAATCCTTTTGATTCCGAAAGGGCTCATAGTAAGCCGTCACCTTGTCATGCAGCATCGTCATGCTGGCACCCTTCGCCTGGAGCGCAGGACCGGCATAAACACCGAGCTGTTCGGTATTGATATCCAGCACAATCATCATCGCATCTTCCGGCAAATTGTAGTTGTCGTACAGCTTCTGTGCATACTCGTCTGGGCTTTGCGCCTCTGGCTGCGTGCTTTCGACGACGACGACCTTGTATGTACCCGGCAGCTGCTTGATTGCCTCTGTAAGTTTCTTCTGATCCTCTGGTTTCGTATATTTTCCTGCGTCCTGTACGACTGCATCCGTTTTATCCGGGAAAGGCGCGGCCAATGCCGCTTGGCTATATAACATCATTCCTGCAAGGCAGAGCAGGATCCATTTCTTCTTCACGGTTAGGACAACCCCTTAGCGTCAAAATTCCCTGTAGGCAAAGCTGTTTTTACTTTTGCTGATTGTAAGGCAAACAGAGCCATCCATGCAAAGAACGCATGATTTCGGCAAGCAGCCACTCTGCAAATTCTGCCGAAGCAGGCTCCAGATAGTAAACCTCCCGCACTGTTTGGGGATGGAGAAAAGGATATATCAATTGGCTTGCTGTCATCAAGAGGACGTGTTCCACAGACACAGGCATAAAAACGCCGGCCGCAATCCCTTCTTCGATCGGTTTTGCGATTCCGTGTTTCCAGCGGCTAATATACAGCGTCATCACTTCACGGGCCAACATCGACTCCACGCTCAGCTCTCGCTGGATCAGCCTTGTCGTTGCCGCGTGCTCGCTTTGAAATGTGACATAAAGCCGGATGACCCCTTCCAGTCTTTCCATCGGGAGAAGGTCTTTCTCGCTCTCCTCGAGCTGTTCCAGCTGTTGAAACAAGGTTTCAAAGTAGTAAGAAATCAGCCTTTCGAGAACACCCTGTTTCCCTTTGAAGTGATACGAAATCAGGGCGGCATTCACTTCGGCTGCTTCAGCAATTTGTCTGACACTGGTTCCATGGTACCCCTTTTGGTCAAAAAGGGTTGCTGCTGCAGACAAAATGCGCAATTTGGTCTGGTCCATTCTGCCTGCCCCTTTCCTCGCTCCGCCATTCCGATGAAGGTCGCAGAGGAGGTATCTTACTTCATTTTACAGACCATTCGCCATAAAAAGATAGTCTTGTTAGTAGTTCGACAAAGTTTTCCAGGATTCCTCCTGCAGAAATTTCAAGTATGATAAAAGTATGACAGAGGAAACCTGCATGCACTACAACGATTTATCCGACAGTTCTGGTTGGTCACACTTTCCCTGCCGCCCTTCTTTTCGCAGTCCTTATAGAGCAGAGGGCACAAGATTTTCAACCTCGAAGGAAAGGACCAAAAGCTTTTCCATGAAGAAATACGCTGAAGTCCCGTCAATCGTTACATACGATATTCCCGAAGGCGGTGGCGAGCTAAACTATGCCATCCCTATTGCAACAGCTGCGATCGTATGACACTACCGGCTGAATATCTTTTTGTCCGCATAAAAAAACGTCCACTCTCCCTTCTTGCACAAGAGTGAACGTATACGGAAAGCTGCCCGCATAAAGCCAATTACCCTGTGGCCCCCGCCGCAGTCGGGTCTGGTACCGGAATGGCCTGTCCGTAGTTTTGGAGGTATGTCTCCACCTGCGTATACTCGCGGACTCGCTGGTCATTCATATCGTATTCCGAGCGTATGGACATCGTCATGTTGGTCGGGAGCTTCGTATTTTTGTTGTAGTAAATGGTGTATTCCGCTTCCAGCTCCATCTGGTCAATGATCTCGTCCACTGGCGGTTCGGTCGCCTGTATCGTGGCTCCCGTCCGCGGCCGGTTCCATGTTCCGTCCGAGAGCGTCAACGCGTATTTCAAACGAGGCTGGTGAATTGCCTCTGTCTGCAAGACAGCAGCGCCGCCGGCATGAGACTGGGTCCGGGCGCTCGCCTGACTTTTCATCTGCTCCGCCAGCCAGCTTTTCAGTTTCGTCGAGTCCATCAAAATCCGCACTGCTTCGATGTCATCCTCTGGGGCGCGATCCTGCAGGGGCAGTACGCTTTTCTTCATTTGATTGATCTGCTCCATAGCGAACACTGGATCCCAGTTGTTCATTTCCTGGCGAAAGACCGTGTCTTGGCCGCTTGTATTTTTCCAACCGGCGCTTCCTTCTGTCCGAACGTAAATCTGTTCATTTTTGCTCAGCAGCGACACGCTTTTCGCCTGTTTTTGCTCGGGAACGGCAAAATCGACTCTCATCAGCATGTCATCGCCTGTTTTGCGTCCGGAAAAACTGACTACGTTGCCGTTGGCGGTATCGCCTGTCACGAGCTTGGTCGTGCCGTGAAAAGCAAAAGCCTGCTGCTCTGAAAAACGGTCACGGACCTGTTCAAAAGCGGAATCCGCATTTTGCTTGACCCCCATCTGATTGCAGCCGGTCAGGCCTCCACAAAGCAGGGCAAGCATCACGATGCTCCATCCTTTGCGCATCTTCGTCCCTCCTCTTCGTCGCCATTAGGGTTTCCGAGGAAGAAAAGGCTTATTCTGCTTGATATTCTGCTTGAGAGATCCGGCAGCCGGAGAGCGTCCCTTTACCTTCATTCACTCACAACGAGTAATAGAGAACCCCCTCTTTTTTTCTGCATTCCACTTGATGCAGGATCGTCAGCAAATCAATATGTCCCAACGTCTCGGATAGCGTCAAAGGGAGTTCCTTTTCATACAGGATGGGGAATAGCATGGCGGTCAGCTCATACGCGGTCTTTTCCCCTTCAGCGAGCAAGTGCCGCAGCATATCGGTCCGCTCCCAATTTCTCTGCAGGCGCTGCAAGATCAGCTCGCGGTGGCCCACAACCGGCTCCCCGTGTCCGGACAATGCCAAATCAATCTCCATATCCGCGCACATCTGCAGAGCAGTCCGATACTGGACGAGGGTCAGCGGACGCGCCGCCGACTGATCGCGGGGCGGTTCGATAAACGCATTGGACGAGATTCGCTTGATGATGTGATCGCCTGCGATCATGACCCGATCTTCCGCCCTGTACAGGGAAAGATGGCTTTGGGAGTGGCCCGGCGTGTATAAAACGCGCCACCCGGGAAGGCCGGGAACGGTTTGTTCGTGCTTGAGCGGTACATCAATGCGGCTTCGCTCCGAGAAGGTCATCATCAGCTTTTGGTACTTTTGAATGATGATCAGCTTGTCGTTCGGTACGCCGCTCTCTTTGTACAGATCATAAAAAAAGCGGTCGTGAAAGGATAAAAAGTCCTCGTCCATCTCTACATACGGAATGGCCAGCGGATGAGCGAGAGTAGATGCGCCCGATACCCGGCGAATCCGCTCCAGTTGTCCGCAATGATCCACGTGATGATGCGTCAGGACGATTTGCTCGATCTCTTCCGGTCGGATGCCGATTGACTTCAGACCCGCTACGAAAGTCTCCCACGCCTCATCCGTCAGCGGACCTGTGTCAACCAAAGTCAGACGCTCTCCCTTGATCACGTATAGATTCACCGGACCAACGGAAAACGGGGTGGGGATTTCCAATAAATAGACCCCCTTTGCCACCTCCGCCGCTTGTCTGTTTGGACGTTCTGTCGTCATTGTAGCCCTCCTGTTTCCCGTCGTCTCTCCAAAAGAAAAGAGCCCAGACGGCTCCTACGCTAATATAACCTGGTTTCTCCCTTTGTTTTTTGCCTCGTATAAAGCGATATCCGCCTGATAAAACAGGGACTCCACACTGATATCGCTGTTTCGTTCCTTGCTCCACTTGGCCAGACCGCAAGAGATCGTAACTTTTGGAGAAGTCTCTTTTTCAACAAAAGAGCGAATCCTCTCTGCGATCGCTTGTGCAGTGAGCTTGTCTACCCGGGGCAGATAGACCGCCAGCTCTTCTCCTCCCCAGCGCGCGGGGATGTCGCTTTCCCTGATATGGCTTTTGATCTGATTGGCGACCTGGATCAAAACCTCATCCCCTACCTGATGGCCGTATGTATCATTGACGACTTTAAAATAGTCAATATCCATCAGAATCAACGAGCCAAAGCCATCCTTTTCGAGAGAGGCCCGGACGCGTTCATTCAGATAGCGCCGCGTGTACAGCCCGGTCAAATTGTCTGTGATGACCATCCGCTCCACTTCGTTATGCAGCATGGCATTGGTCATGGCTAAACTGGCGTGCTGTCCGAAAATTTCCAAAAGCTTATAATCGTCAAAACTAAAGAAATGATGGCGAGAATCAGCAACGATCAGGACGCCTCCCAGTTCGCCTTCAACGACCAGCGGAACACCCATCAGGGACGCAATCGGCGTCACGGATGAACAAGGCAGCAAGGAGAAGGACAGCGGCCCGGAGCCAGGTTGTACGAGCAGCAGGGCCTGCTTGCTTGATAGTATTTCGGAAATCGGCTTTTCTCCGGCTTGGATAATCCGCCCCTGACACTCGGGATGGGAAGAAGAAATCACTTCAAAGGTTTCCTTTCCCTGCTCCTTGCGTAAAATGGCGCAAAATTCGGTAGAAAAGGTCTCCAGCAGCATCTTGGTTACAAAGTCGAGGATTTCCTGCAAATTCAGACTTCGATTCAGCTGTCTGGCCATCTCATTAATCAAACGCAATTCTCTGATAAGATTGCGGGATTGCTGATACAACTGGGCGTTTTCAAAAGCTTTTCCCGCCGTCTCAGCCAAAATCGAGATATACTCCGTCTCATGTGGACTTAAGAAAACGGTCCTGTCCGTAGTCAACTGCAATACCCCGTAAATGCCCTGTTTGCCTAGCAGTGGTGCGGCAAGCACGGCTACCGTGACTCCATCCCGCTCCTCGTAGTCCATGACCAGGCTTCCTTCCAGATAGGCGCGTGTGCTTGTGGAACAATCCTCGTCTTGGAAGGAGAGCGGCTTAACCGGTGTCGTCGCATTCGTTTCGACGGTGAGGAACAGGTCAACAACGGCGTGCGGATACAAGGATCGGATGCTGCTGATGATTTCGTTCAGTACGTCATTTACATCGATTGACGCCTGGATCTTGGTCATCAATTGATAGAGCAGATCTTTTTTGCTCGCATCCCTTCGCAAGTCGTCGGCTACCATCGTTCTTTTGAGGGCGTAGCTCGCCTTTTCGCCTACCTCTTGCAGAAATGCTACGTCCCGCTCGTCATACGTTTCTCGTTCTTCGGGAGATAGATGTAAAAACAGGGCGTACAGCGGTCTTCCTTCACAAGTAATCGGCAGGATGACGGTGCGATAGCCATCCTCCACCGAGGGGGTCAGCGGCACTCCCGCAAAACGCGCAGCCAACTGCGTAATGTGGCATCCCTTTCCATCCACTGCCTGCGTCGTAAAATACTCCGGCACGATCAGGGTGCCGACCTCGGTCAGCTTTACAGCGGATACGCTGCCTTTTTGGATGATTTCGGCAATTTGATGAATCAAGCATTCCAGCAGGTCCTTCGTACTCTCATGGCGGTTCAGCTTCATGATGATGTCGCTCGTCGCATGCTGAATATATGCGTCATAGCCCATCCGAATCAACGCTTCCAGCCCCCTCATGTACGAAGCCAGCTCGAACTCGATCTCCTGTTGAGGCGCGACCATGCCAATCACCGCTCTGATACGGCCGTCATGCTCCTTTAACGGAAACGCTCCCCAAACCAAATCGCCGTCTCCGGATTTCTGTACGGAAATCTCTCCTGTACGCAACGCTTGGGAGACAGGAGAGTGGGGTTCGTCGATGAGCTTATTGCCCGCCTGGAGGCAGAGTTTGTTGGGATTCCAGGATTGGCCGACCTGCATTTCCATGAACGATACCAGGATTCCGGCTGAATCTGTCAAGAATAGAATGCCCGGGCGCTTTTCCGGCCAGGATAGCAGCATGAAGTGGGCCATGTAGGAAAAGACCGTTTCCAACTTCCCCAACATTTTACTTGACACGCAATACTCCCTCTCTCCACTTTTTGTCAGTCTTCCAAATGGTCCGTATCATTTACTGTAACTACTTCCCATCGCCGGTCAACGTAATGAAACACGTTGATCCCCGTATTGTCGATTCGGGTGATTCCTGTTCCCTGCTGGCCGCCTGTCACACCGTGCAGGAAGCTGTTAATCAGCCCGCCGTGAGAAACGACGACAATCGCTTTTCCCGCATGGCGGTCGGCCAGTTCGGTCAACGCGGCAGCCGCGCGCTGCTGCATATCCTCAAACGTCTCTATTCCACACGCTGTCTCGTCCATATTTGCAAAACGGACCTTGATTTCTTCATAGGTCAGCCCTTCCCACTCTCCATAGCAACGCTCGCGCAAGGTAGTCAGAGTGGAAACGGTGCAGCCGACATTCTCGGCGATGCACTGGGCTGTTTCCCGTGCGCGGGCCAAATCACTGGCGTAAACGGCGTGAATCGTCTCACCGCGAAAGCGGACACCTACCTTCTGAGCCTGGCTCCTCCCTGATTCATTAAGGGCAATATCACTGTGGCCTTGAATTCGGCGAGCCAGATTCCAATCTGTTTCTCCGTGGCGAACGAGGTAGATGACAGTATGCAATGCGTTTCCTCCTCAGCCGTACTGCTTGTATTCACAACTCTTTATTTATTATATAAGATGAATGTTTGCAATTCCATAACGATTCGCTTTTGCACCAGGACAAAATTCCCATTTTTCCCCTCCTCCGTTTGTTTTTCTTCCAATCTATTGAAACGCCGCTTCTCTTCCCTGCGTCAGATGTTGTAGTGGCAAGATGTCAGATACAACTTGGGGGGATAAATTATGAAAACACTGTTGGTCCGTTCCGGATCGATTCTCTTGACCGCCAGCCTGCTGGCTCCCGGGTCGCTTGCTTACGGGGAGACGAGAGCAGCTTTGCCCGCAGACGCAAACGCGGCCAGCGCAGCCTCTCCTGCCATGCCTGCTTCCAAAGGGTCGGCTGGCCAGCCTGCTTCGGCGCAATCAGGCAAGGCAAAAATCTCGAAAGACGCGGCTATGAAAATTGCCGGCAAATTTGTCTCGACCGCCGGCCTGGAGCTCAACAACGTCTCCTTCCGCTCTGCCGATCCCTGGCGGGCATTTCCGGAATGGACGTTTTACTGGGTAAAAAAATCAAAGAACGATGCGGAAATCGAACACTCCTACAGTGTGGGCATCAACGCCGACACGGGAGAATTGACGTCCTTTTCATCGTACAACAGGAACGCATCCAAGCCTGATTACGCCAACCGCATTTCGTATGACGACGCCCGGAAAAAAGCAGAGGAGTTTTTCTCCGCCAACGTTCCGTCGAAATGGAAGGAGACGAGACTGTACCATGACGATCAGCCGGTGCAAAAAACTCCGCTGAATGCAGACGCTTCCTATGCGTTTCGCTTTGTCCGTCTCGTGGACGATATTCCGTTCCCGGACAACTCTGTGGATATTACCGTTGACTCCTCTGGAAAGGTGACCAATTACTCGGTTTCCTGGAACGATGACGTCACCTTTGAAAGCCCTGGCAAAATGATATCTTCCGAAGAGGCGGCCGAGCTTTTCCAAAAAGCGCTGAAGCCCACACTGTCCTACGTAGTGCCTTGGGAAGCCCAAGGGGAAAACAGGGATAAGCCGATCCTGGCCTACGACAATCCCTTCAAACTGTTTCTGGACGGATCGGACGGCACTCTCTTGACGCCCCAGCTGAAACCGGCAAAGCCAGAAGAAGAGCCTGTTCCGGCCAGCAGCAAGCCGTTGTCGCCTCGCAATGCCGGAAAACCGCTCAGTCAGGATGCAGCCGTCTCTCTGGTCGATCAGGTATTTGGGCTGAAAGGCTATGCACTTCGCTCTGCCAATTACAGCGAAAGCGACCACCGCAGCAACAGGCCAGTCTGGAATCTCGATTTTGAAAATAAAGAGAAGCAGGTTTTTGCTTCGGCTGCGGTCGATGCCATCACCGGCGATGTGTACAGCTTTTACACCAATTTGCCTGATACCCTGAAGGCGGCCGCTACAAAACAAGAGACGAATCCAAAAGCAATCGAAAAGAGAGCGATTGAGGACTTGAAAAAATTCGCGCCCACCTGGGCCAACCGGCTTTATCTCGATCCGCCGCAAGAAGAAACGGGCGAACAGCAGCCGGACACGTCCTACACCGTACGCTTCCTCCGCTTGGTAAACGGCATAGCGGCAGCTTCGGGATCGGCCCATCTTATCTACGACAAAAAAAGCGGCGAGCTGATGTCATTCAACCTCGACTTTGGACGGGAAAGCTATCCATCCCGGCTCGGCGATCACATCTCAGCCGACAAAGCAGCAGAAGCCTGGCTGAAAGAAGCGAAGCCGGAAGCTGTTTACATGCTGGAGCAGCTCCCGGTAAAACCGCTGGAACAAAAGGGTGGTGTCGAAATCGCCCCTCTGCCGGAGCGAAAGGCCAAACTGGTCTACCGCATGACGACCACTCCGCTTGAGCAAGGGTACTTCCTCGATGCCTTATCCGGGGAATGGCGCAGCACGGCGACGGGGAAAACGATTGAACTGCATCGCACTCCGCCTTCCGATCTGGATGGACACAAGGCCGAGAAGGAACTGCTGTTGATGTACGAGTACGATGCGCTCTCCCTTGTTGACGGAAAGATTATGCCGGAAAAAGAGATTACGCGCGGTGAAATGATCGAAATGCTGATGATCAGCCTGAACCAGGGACGGATGTTTGGCATCTCACTGGAACGCAAGGCAAGCTTTGCCGATGTGGCCAATACATCCAGGTATTTTGCTGCCGTAGAGGCTGCGGTTGACCGCGGGCTTCTGGACAGAAATGTAAGCTCGCTGCGGCCGGACGAGAAAATCACCCGTGAAGAGCTGGCCGACATGCTGGTACGGGCGCTTGGATATCGCAAGCTGGCGGATTACTCGGACATGTTCCAGTCCGACCTAACCGATATCGCCAAGTCAAAAAATCGTGGGGCCATCGTGATTGTCACTTCGCTGGGCATCATGAAAAGCGGCCAGGAATTCCATCCGGAGGACACCGTTTCCCGGGCCGATGCAGCCATCGCCTTTTCGCGATTCCTGGAGGTGCGCAGCAAGCTGGACGAGAATCCCCGATTCTGAGAGCCACTGAAAGAGGACATGGCGAGAAGAAAATAGAGGCAAAAGAGACAGACAGCCGCGTGCTGCAAACAAGGCAACTCCCCATTTTTTCTTGACATTCTCCTAAAAGAAAAGATAATATTGATTGTATGTGTACAGGGTGGCATTGATTGTAGGTAAAAACGGGAGGTAGACCCTCTTAGTTTCGTCCCTTGCAGGCTGCGGCTGAACTCCTGCCAAGGAGCACGATGCGGAAATGCTACCGTCCGAAGTTCGTGTAGCTAAAGACGAAACTAGCCTCGCGGAAGTAAACACCTGCGAATCCAACTTAAAGGAGAATGAAAACATGGCACGTTACACAGGTCCTCGTCACAAACTGGCTCGTCGTCTGGGCATTTCCCTGGATGGTACAGGCAAAGACATTAAACGCAACTTTCCTCCAGGTCAACACGGTCACAACAACCGTCGTAAACTGAGCGAATACGGTATCCAGCTGCAAGAAAAGCAAAAGCTGCGCCACATGTTTGGTGTTAGCGAGAAGCAATTCCGCCGCACATTCGAGCAAGCCGGTAAAATGGCTGGCGTATTGGGCGAAAACTTCATGAAACTGCTGGAATCCCGTTTGGATAACGTGGTATACCGCATGGGCCTGGCTCCAACTCGCCCTGCTGCTCGTCAGCTCGTTAACCACGGCCACTTCCTGGTAAACGGTAAAAAAGTTAACATTCCTTCTTACCGCGTACAACCAGGCGACGTGATCTCCGTTCGCGAGAAATCCAGCAACCTGCAAATCATCAAGGATGCTGTGGAAGCACGCAACTTCCTGCCGAACTACATCACGTTCGACGACAACAAACTGGAAGGTACGTTCAACCGCCTGCCAGACCGCGAAGAAATGCCTGCTGAAATCAACGAAGTTCTGATCGTTGAGTTCTACAGCCGTTAATCTTTCGGATAAAAAAAGAGCAGTGCCATTACTGGCCTGCTCTTTTTGTTTTCTCCGCAGCCTTTACAGAAGTGCTTTCCGAATTTAAGGGCTAACGGGCGGCATATGCCGCTTTTACCCGCTCAATTTGTGCCAGATGGTCATGGACATGGTTGACATAGCGCTCCAACAACTGCAGCAGCGAAAGCGGACCCGCTTCGGTGTGAATGCCTTCTCTCCCCCACTCTTCATCCTTCACCCGCTGCAGTACAGACGCCATTTCCTCACGCAGCAACTGGAACAACTGCAAGGCCCGCTCGGCATTCTGCTGCGAATAACCCAAAGAACGCGCCCAGGCATCCTGATCATACCCGGTCAGGAGCGGCCGGTCTTCTGCCAATACCTTCTTCATCCGCTGCACGCCTACGATCTCCGCATCGCAAATATGTACGATGATCTCGTGGATGCTCCATTTTTCCGGCCCCGGCTTGAAGCTCATTTCCTCTGTAGTCAGTCCGTGGATGGACCTGCGGAGCTTTTCACTTCCATTTGCGTAGTCTTCGATCAGCCGTTTCACCATGCGTTTCCACTCCCATTTCCGACAGTCTTCGGACTCCCCTTTTTCTCTTCCACGGCGACCTTGCCGATTCCTCGTTTTAGCTGACCCGAAGAAAAAAGCCCCGGCGCTGTGCTTTGGAATACAACGCAGGAGCTCTCTAACCATTCTATGATACGCTTCAACTACCCCAGCTTCACTTTGGCAAACTTCCGCTTGCCGACCTGAACGACCATCTCGTCTGCAAGCTTCACACTGGCGTTGATGTCCGCCACTTTTTCCTCGTTGATTTTGACAGCTCCTTGCTGAACCATCCGGCGTGCCTCCCCTTTGGAGTCTGCCAGTCCGAGATCAAAGACGAGGTTGACGATACCCGCTTCGCCATTTTCATACGCGGCTGCGTCCAGTTTTACTTCCGGAATGTCCGTCGGCAGCGCCCGCTGCTGGAATACGGTTTTGAAGTAGTTCTCCGCCGCTTCCGCCGCTTCCTCTCCGTGGTACATCCGGACAAAGGTCTTGGCGAGATTCATTTTCGCATCGCGCGGGTGAACGCTGCCGTCTGCCAGCCCTGCCCGGAGCGCCTCCAGATCCTCATTGCTCATGTCCGTAGCCAGCTCGTAGTAGCGAAGCATGAGCTCATCCGGCACAGACATCGCTTTCCCGTATATTTCGTTGGCCGGTTCGTTGACGCCGATGTAGTTCCCCAAGCTTTTGGACATTTTTTGCACGCCGTCCAGGCCCTCAAGGAGCGGCATCGTCAGAATCACTTGCTGTTCCTGACCGTATTCCTTTTGCAGGTTGCGTCCCATCAAAAGGTTGAACTTCTGGTCCGTACCGCCCAGCTCGACGTCGCTTTGAAGCGCTACGGAATCGTATCCCTGCATCAGCGGGTAAAAAAATTCATGCAGGGAAATCGGCTGTTCACTTTTGTACCGTTTTTCAAAATCATCCCGCTCCAGCATGCGGGCAACCGTCGTCTTGGCTGCCAGTTCCACAACCTCGGAGAATGTCAGCGGAGCCAGCCAGCTGGAATTGTAGTTGACCTCGACACGGCTGGCATCGAGCACCTTTCCGAATTGCTCCACATAGCTTCTCGCGTTTTCCTTTACTTGTTCCTCGGTGAGCGGTTTGCGGGTCTCGGATTTTCCGGTGGGGTCGCCAATCCGGCCGGTAAAGTCGCCGATCACGAGCTGGATCGTATGGCCCAGCTCCTGGAACTGGCGCATTTTTTGCAGGACAACCGTATGGCCCACGTGAATGTCAGGGGCGGACGGATCGAGCCCGAGCTTCACCTTCAGCGGCTGGCCCGTAACGACGAAACGCTCCAGCTTGCGGCGCAGGTCCTCCTCCGGGATGATCTCCATCGCGCCGCGGCGAATGATCGCCAGCTGACGCTCCACCTCTTGCTTTTGCGCTTCCGTCAGCGTGAATTTTTCGTTGGTTTGATTGATTTGCTCACTGCTCATCACTGTTACAGCTCCTATTCAAATAAGTTTGTGAAAAACAAAAAAATCCCGCCCCAAAATAGGGACGAGATTGAACCCGCGGTACCACCCTAGTTGAAAAAATGAAGAATGCTCATTTTTTCCGCTCGAATACAGGATAACGGCCTGCACCGTCCGGCATAACCGGCAAGCTCCCGACGTGTAATTCGCAACGTGCAAGGGGCTGATTTTCACCGACCACCAGCTCTCTGCAGGAATCGGCCCGAATCCTCCGCCACTTTCGTCCGGCTGATCCATGCCACTTTCCCTTTCATCCGCTTGTCACTTGCTACTGTCGCCGTTCGACGCTGTTTTGCATTTTACTCGCAAAAAATTATAAGGCTATTTTGGCATAACGCCCCGACGGTGTCAACTCAGACCCGCTATCCTCGCGGTTCCTCCTATGGTATAATCAGGATGCTAGGGGGTCGTAGATCATGTCGAACAACCACACTTCTTCCTCTGAATCGACAAAGAAAAAACGCCGACGAGGCCGCAGACGAATGGTGACGCTGATCGTCTCGGGCCTGTTTCTCTTAGGACTCATGGGTGGCGTTTTGGCAGGAGGAATTCTGGCAGGCTACGTTGCCGCCCTTGTGAAGGACGAGCCTGTACGCAGCAAAGCAGAGTTGGCCGAGAAAATTTTCACCAACTATTTGACCGGCTTTGCCTACTACAATGACGGTACGCTGATCGGTCCGCTCCGTGCAGCCGAGGGCGACCGGCGTTTGGTGAAAAAGTCGGAAGTATCGCCTCATCTGATCAATGCGGTCATTGCGACGGAAGACAAAAATTTCTTTCACCACAAAGGAGTGGTCTTGCAATCCACGCTGCGGGGAGCCTATCAGGACTTTACCAACCAGCCGGTCGTAACCGGAGGCAGCACGCTCACCCAACAGCTGGTCAAAAACACGATCCTCTCCCAGGAAGTAAGCCATTCCCGGAAGGTTCGCGAAATCTTCACCGCGATCCGCATCGAGCGCATGTTTTCCAAGGATCAGATTCTGGAAGCCTACCTGAATGAAATCTATCTCGGCAAAAACGTGAACGGCTCTGTTGTTTACGGCGTTCAGGCAGCTGCCAAAGGGATTTTCAACAAGGATGTGAAGGACCTCGATTTGGCAGAGGCCTCTTACCTGGCGGGAATGATTCAAAACCCCGGGATGTATACACCGTTTACGAGCGAAGGATACCAGCGCGGCAAGGACCGCCAGAAAATGGTGCTCGAGCGCATGCAGGAGAACGGCTACATAACACAGGCACAGTTCGACGAGGCCCTCAAGACTGATCTCACTCCCCGCCTGGCCGCGCCCACAAAGCAGGCCTACAGGGAGGTCCCGTTCCTGATGATGGACATCGAGGAACGCGCAGCACGGGCACTGGTGGATGCCGATCTGAAAGAAAAAGGGCGCGACAAGGAAACAGTCGGCCGCAATGAATACCGCCAGTTGGTCGAAGAAAAACGGCGCGACATCCTGACACGGGGCTACAAGGTATATACCACGATTCACAAGGATGTATACAAGTTCATGCAGCAAATCGCAGCCGATCCGAAAAATTTCGGCCAAAACCGGACCTACACCATCCGCCGTTCCAACGGGAAGACAGAAAAGATTGAAAACGCGCTGGAAGAAGTGGGTGCAATGCTCATCCACAACAAAACCGGCGCCATTCTGGGGATGATCGGGGGGCGCGACTTCAAGGTAGAGCAGACCAATCACGCGACTGCTCCGCGTCAACCGGGGTCGGCGATGAAGCCTTTGGCTGCCTATGCCCCCGCCTTTGAGCTGGGAATCCTGCAGCCTGGATCACCGATCGACGACTCGCCGCTCGTCCTCGCTGACGGGCGCAACGGATCGCACATGCCCATGAACTGGAACAACAAATACCAGGGCGTGGTAAGCGCCAGAGAAGCGCTGCGCCAATCGTGGAATATCCCGGCGATCAAGACTTACCTGAAAGTCGGAATCCCGACCGCTCTGGAGTACGTAAAAAAAATGGGCGTAACCACACTGGTGGAAAATGACAATTACGCAGCCACTGGGGTTATCGGCGGTCTGAGCTACGGTTTGACTGTCGAAGAAATTACCAATGCTTATGCTACCTTTGCGAATCACGGTTCGTTTGTCGATGCCTACCTCATCGACCGGATCGAGGACAGCCAGGGCAAAATCGTCTATCGTCACGAAAGCCAGCCCGTGCAGGTGTACAGTGAACAAACAGCATACCTGATCACTGATATGCTCCGCACCGTCGTCAATGCCGGGACGGGCAACCACATTCGCAAATACGTGCCGCGCAAGGTAGATGTAGCAGGCAAGACGGGAACGACCAACAATTCCAATGACCTCTGGTTTGTCGGGTATACCCCTGAGGTCTCCTTGGGCGTATGGGTCGGCTACGATGAGCCGTATCCGATGCCTGACAAGGACAAGTACGTGCCGATGGTCGTCTGGGGCAAAATCATTAAAGAAATCGGCGAAAAGTATCCCGAGCTGTCGCCGCCGGATGCCACTTTCAAAAAACCGGCCGGGATCGTCAGCGCTACGATAGACAGCAAGTCGGGCCTTTTGCCGAGCGAGCTGTCGAAAGAAGCCGGGCATCTGATAACCGATCTGTTTAATCGCCAGTTTGTCCCGACAAAAGTGGACGATGCCCATCAACGGGCACGAATCGTTGAATACAACAATGTCCGCTATCTGGCCAAGGAAGGGACGCCGGACGATTTCGTGACAGAAGGAATTTTCTTCCGTTCACCAGACCCGGCACCAGACGGCAAGCAAGTGCTCGAGGTCACGGACAAGAACAGGAAGACTTCAGCCAAGCCGCCGGATTGGGATCAGCGGCTGCCTGAGAAAGAAGACCCCCGGACGGAAACGGGTGGTCCGCCCGCTCCGCCGAGCAACGTCAAGGCTTCCAAATCGGGCAATCAGACGGTTCTCAGCTGGCAATCCGGCGGAGAAGCTGATCTCCTCGGCTATCGGGTCTATCGGGCCGATCCGCAAGTGGGCTTCGTGCAGATCGCTACCGTCAAGGATCCTGCAATCGTTACCTATACAGACGCAGGCGGCAGCGGCTTGAACGGGTACTACATCACATCTGTGGATATCAGCGGACAAGAATCATCGCCTTCTGCGATCGCTTCTGCCGACTCCTCTGCCGGTACATGGGAGGTTCCCGTGCCGCCAAACGGTATCGGACAGCCTGATGCTATTCCGCCGGATGTACAGGTACCGCCAACCGGCGAGACGAACGAAGGCAATGGTGGCCAGCAGCCTTCCAATGCTCCGCCCTCTGCTCCCCAATCCTTGACGATGTCCACCTCGTCCGATGGTTGGAAGCTGCAATGGAAGGCAAACCGCAGCAGTGAACAGGTCATTGCCTACAACGTGTACTACAGTCCCGATCCTGCGAGCGGATTCCTTTTGATCGACACGGTGACGGGTACCAGCTATATCAACAAATCCGGAGATGTGGCCGGCTCATACTATGTCACAGCCGTAAATAGTTACGGAGAATCGTCACAATCCAACAGCGTAACAGCGAACTAAACTGAATACAGCTAGAGATGAGAAACACACAACAGAGATGGTAGCTTGCTTGCCATCTCTGTTTTCCTACTACGGGAGGTGACCGAATGGAACACATCAAGAGATACTACTCCAAGCATGTCGCAATAAACGGCAAAAGCCTGCTGGTGGAGGGCCCCGTTCCAGCGGATCGTTTGGCGGCTATGCGATTTGACGATGGCCTGAAGGCGTTTCGGATACCGGAAGAACAGCACAAAGCGCTGGTGGAGATCGCGGCACTGCCTGAAGGTCGCATCGTACTCGTCCGGGACGGGGATCTCGTGCTCGGTTATGCTACCTTTCTCTATCCGGACCCGATGGAGAGGTGGTCCCAGGCCAGGCTCCCTGATCTGCTGGAGCTCGGAGCGATTGAAGTGAGCCAGAGCATCCGTGCGGGAGGCGTGGCCAAAGCCCTGCTGGAGGTGGCTTTCTCGGATGACGCGTTGGAGGATTATATCGTCATTACGACGGAGTACTACTGGCATTGGGATTTGAAAGGAACCGGCCTAGATGTGTGGCAGTACCGTAAAGTGATGGAGAAAGTGATGGGCAGCGCCGGAATGGTCTGGATGGCTACGGATGATCCGGAAATCTGCTCGCATCCGGCAAACTGTTTGATGGCCCGCATCGGCAAGCGCGTCCCGCCGGAGAGCGTGGCTGCCTTTGACGCCATGCGGTTTCAGAATCGTTTCTTATTTTAGCTCCTGGCATCACTGCTTTACGAGATTCTGTCAGCTTTGATCTCAATTACGAATGGAGAGATAATCTTTCATGCGTATCGAAAGCATTATGCGTAGACAGGTCATCACCGCAAGTCCGACGACCACGATCGGCGAAGCCTTGCAGCTGCTCCGTGAAAATAAGATTCGACACCTGCCCGTAGTAGAACAGGAACGTCTCGTCGGCATTCTTTCCGACCGCGACCTGCGGGAAGCCCTCCCTTCCATTCTGTTGCCGAAAAAAGACGACGAGACCATTTTTGGCAAGCCCGTTTCCGAGATTATGAAGCGCCAGGTCCTCACTGCCCATCCGCTGGATTTCATCGAGGATGCGGCCGTGCAGATCTACGAATCCAAAGTTGGGTCGCTTCCCGTCGTGGAAGGAAACCGCTTGGTTGGCATCATCACGGAATCGGATTTGTTCAACAGCTTGATCGAGCTTTTTGGCGTAAACAAGCCGAGCTCGCACATCGAGGTGGAGGTGGACGACCGCGTGGGAATGCTTGCGGAAGTAAGCCAGGTGTTCCGGGAAGCCCAGGTCAATGTATCCAGCATCGTCGTTTTCCCCGGGTCCAAGCCGGCGAAGAAAAGTCTCGTCTTTCGCGCTCAAACCATTGACCCCCGCCCGATCGTCCAAAAGCTGCGCGACCATGGCTTCACCGTCATCGCGCCCGGGGAAGGAGGGACCAGCCATTGAGCCGCAACGCTCGTCTGATCTACTCTCCGGACTACACCCAGTATTACTTCAATGATGAACACCCTTTCAACCAGCGCCGTCTTCTGTTGACCCATGATCTGATGAGCGCTTATGGCTTACTGACTGACGCCGATATCCTGCCTCCGCGGATGGCCACGGATGATGAACTGGCGCTGGTGCACGACCGGCGCTACATCGATTTTGTTCGCGAACAGGGACATAGCGACAAAGAACTGCCTGCAGCAGCCAGCTATGGTCTGGGGACGGAGGATGTTCCCTGTTTTCCGCAAATGCATGAAGCTTCCGCCCGGATCGTCGGCGGTACGCTGCAAGCGGTAGACGCTGTCATGACCGGCCGTGCCGAGCATGCGTTCAATCCCGCTGGCGGTCTGCACCACGCTTTCCGCGGCCGGGCTTCCGGGTTTTGCATCTACAACGACTGCTCCGTGGCAATCGCTTATATGCGCAAGCATTGGAATGCGCGCGTCCTCTATATCGACACGGACGCCCATCATGGCGACGGGGTGCAATGGGCTTTTTACGACGATCCCAACGTCCTGACCGTCTCGATTCACGAAACGGGAAAGTACTTGTTTCCCGGTACCGGCAACCTGACGGAACGCGGAGATGGAAGCGGATACGGCTATTCGGTAAACGTCCCTTTGGATGCGTTTACAGAGGACGATTCGTTCCTCGATGTTTATCGGGATTTGCTTCCGAAGCTGGCCAGAGGCTTTCAACCGGATGTCATTCTGACACAAAACGGCTGTGACGCCCATGCTTACGATCCGCTTACGCACCTTTCCTGCTCCATGAGGATTTATCAGGAAATCCCGCGTCTGGCCCATCAACTCGCCCATGAGTATTGCGACGGAAAATGGATCGCAGTCGGCGGCGGCGGCTATGATATCTGGCGGGTCGTTCCCAGGGCCTGGACCTTGTTGTGGAGCGAGATGAGCGATCAACCACTTGCAGACGGGCCTTTGCCGGTTAATTGGCTTGCCCGCTGGCAGCCTCTGAGTGAAGAAAAGCTTCCGGACAGGCTGTTCGACACCCCGTTTCCGCCGATCCCCCGCCGAGCCGAAATCACCGAGAAAAATCGGGTGACGCTGGAGAGAGCCAAAATGTACGCGCCGATCACAGATGGAGACTGAATTTGACCAAATCGCAAGAATAATGAGGAATTTCACCTTCGCATATACAAAAAACCGGCCTCTCAGAGACCGGTTTTTTCACTGTCGAAACGATTATGAACGTCCGTCCACCAATTTTTCCAGCTCTGCTGGCTGGAAGCCTTTTACTGCCTTGTCCCCGACCACGGTGACCGGCACTCCCATGAAGCCAAAACGTTCTACTTCCTCCTGGAACGTCCGGCTGGTCATGACATCGCGCACCTCAAAGGCAAGTCCCTTCGCGGTCAGCCAATTTTTCACCATATCGCAGTCGATGCAGTTTTTCGTCGAGTACACGATGACTGCGGGTGTCATCGCTCTCAGCATACGCTGGACCATAGAGTAGGAGCGCTCGGATGCTAGCTTGGTAAACTCCGGAAAATTGACGTGTGCAGAGCCATCTGCCTTATCCGACATCGACCGAACGACGACAAAGGGAATGCCGTTCATCGAGCATACTTGTCCGACCGCAGCCCCCTCCATCTCGGTGCAATGGGCACCAAACTGCTGATGGAGCTGCTGTACCTTTTCGCGGTCGGCCACGAACTGGTCGCCGGAGAGGATACGGCCGGTCGTGACTTGAACACCGGCTTCGAGCTCCTTGCCCGCTTTGACTGCCAGATGGATCAAGCCCGGGTCTGCCTCCCAGACGGATTTCTCCGTAAACGGAATTTGCCCTGGCGCAAACCCGAGCGGCGTCACATCGATATCATGCTGGATACAGTCTGTCGAAACGACAATGTCGCCGATGTTCAGCTCCGGATGCAGCGCGCCCGCTACCCCGGTAAAAATGACGCTGTCCACCTTGTACTGGTCGATCAGGATTTGCGTGGTAACAGCAGCGTTTACTTTTCCCACGCCTGATTTGCACAGGACGATTGTACTGCCTTCCCATTCGCCTTCGTAATATGTGATCCCCGCCTTTTCAGAAGCAGTCGTCCCTGTCATGTTCTCCATGTACAAGGCGATTTCTTCATCCATGGCGCCGATTATTCCGATTCTCATTGCTGTCCTCCTCTTGCTGCAGTGATGCAGCCTTAGCTCGTAGCTGTCACTCGCGGCCTGGTGCTTTCCCGATACTCAATCCGGTGCGGCAGCAAAACGACATGCTCGTCGACTTGTTCGTTGTTCATGTATTTGGTGAGCAGTCGCATCGCAACGGCACCGATATCATACATCGGCTGTACGACCGAGGTCAGGCGAGGACGCACCATTTCGACCAATCGAATGTTGTCGTGACCGATCACCTCGAGGTCTTCGGGAACGTTCAGGCCGGCATCCTGCGCCGCGTGAATTGCCCCGATGGCCATCTCATCGTTGGCCGCAAACACAGCCGTAGGCCGTTTCTCCAGTGTGAGGAATTGGCCTGTTGCCTGCAAGCCGGACTCATAAAACAGATTGCCTTGCGTGACCAATGCGTCATCAACCGGCAGACCCGCATCTTCGAGCGCACGCTTGTAGCCCTGATAGCGCATCAAGCCGCCAAGCGGGTCGTTCATCGGCCCGGTAATCATGGCGATCCGCTCATGTCCGTGGTCGATCAATTCCTTGGTGGCATCGTAAGCAGCCTGGAAGTGATCGATCGTGACCGAAGGCAGCGTGTTGTCGGCGTCTCTCGTAGCTGCCAGCACCGTAGGGACGGAGGAAGAAGTCAGAGCTTGCAGGTGATCCTCTTTAATCTCCGCTCCCATGAACAACAACCCGTCCACCTGCTTTTCCAACAGGGTGTTGATCAATTGAAGCTCTTTCTCCAGGCGCTGGTCAGAGTTGCACAAAATAATATTGTATTTGTACATCGTCGCGATGTCTTCGATCCCGCGTGCCAATTCGGAAAAGAACAAACTGGAGATATCCGGAATGATGACACCGACCGTAGTTGTCTTCTTGCTCGCCAAACCGCGTGCGACTGCATTGGGACGGTATCCGAGGCGCTCAATGGCAGCCAAGACCTTTTTCCTTGTCAGCGGTTTTACGTTCGGATTTCCGTTAACGACTCGGGACACTGTCGCCATGGAGACCCCTGCTTCCCGAGCCACGTCATAGATAGTTACCGGCATCACACACCCTCACTTTCCCCATTTTATGGTTTTCATAGTGTTTTCATAAATGTATGCACCTATGATACGACAAGCAGTGTCCGGTTGCAATTGTTTTCCGGACACGGCTCCCCGTCATTTCATCAATTTATTCATCGTTTTCAAAAGCTCGTCGATCACTTCGTTGTCGCCTTGTTGGATCCGCTCCATGACACAGCTTTTCATGTGCCCTTCCAGCAGTATTTTTCCGACGGCATTCAGCGCAGATTGAACGGCGGCGATCTGGTTGAGGATATCGTCGCAGTAGACATCCTTTTCCACCATGCCGCGAATGCCGCGAACCTGTCCCTCAACTCTGTTCAGACGGGAGATCATATTTGCCTTGATCTTGTCTGCCCGCGGCGTCGACCGCTCTGACGAACAGCAATGGCCCTGCTCACTCATAAACATGCTCCTTCCCCCGAAGTCCATCTGTTATGTTTTAGCTTACTGGTTGCGAGGTTTTTCGTCAAATGAAAGGATGTCCCAGCTACACCCGGAACCGCCTGGAACGTTCATTTTTATCGAAGCCGTCTCCCTGACCGGCGTGTTCTTCCTGCTCTTCCTTTTCCTCATGAAACTCCACGTTCGTCTGGCCGGCAATATAATCAAACGGGGTGTAGCTGTGAGAAATGCTTTGCTTGCGGACAAATGCCTTGTAGCCGGCTATAGCGAGAGATGCGAGAATCAAAAGCGTAAAAACAATCATGGCTGCATTCATTGCAAGCATTTCTCGTCCCCCCTTTGTTTCTCTTAGTTATACGCTTTTTTAGCGGGGAGGTTTCCATTATAGCTGCTTTCGAGCGTGTCGGCTTTCAAAAAGAGCTTTCCCGCAATCGGGAAAGCTCTTTTGGTGCATCCAGTTTCAGTTATCCGCTTGCGGTTTATCTTTCTACGGCAATCTTTGCTTCCTTATATAATCCCGAAGCAAGCAATTGATCCACGATTTCGTTGAACTGCGGAATGTTGACCTGCTGCTTGGCGTCGGAGAGGGCCACATCCGGGTCAGGATGGACTTCCAGCATGACACCGTCTGCTCCCACAGCGAGACCTGCCTTGGCCGTAGGGAGGAGCAGATCGCGGCGGCCGGTAGAGTGAGTGACGTCTACGAAAACAGGAAGATGCGTCTCCTGCTTCAAAAGCGGCACTGCGGAGATGTCCAGCGTGTTGCGGGTCGCTTTTTCGTACGTGCGAATACCGCGTTCGCAGAGCATGACTTGGGTATTGCCTTCGGACAAGATGTACTCGGCAGCGTAGATAAATTCCTCGATCGTCGCAGACAAGCCGCGCTTCAGCAAAACCGGATGATTGAGGCGTCCCACAGCTTTCAGCAGCTCGAAGTTTTGCATGTTGCGGGCGCCGATCTGGATCACGTCGATGTATTTGGTTGCCATCTCCAGGTCGGCAGGCGTCACGATCTCGCTGATGGTGACGAGGTTGAATTCGTCGCCGATGCGTTTGAGAATCTGCAGGCCTTCTTCACCCAGGCCTTGGAAGTCGTAAGGCGATGTGCGAGGCTTGAACGCGCCGCCGCGCAATACGCGAAGTCCCCGTTTGACGTGGTTTTCCGCCACTGCCCGGACTTGCTCATAGCTTTCGACCGAACACGGTCCGGCGATCAGAAGCGGTTCGCCTCCGCCAAACTCTACTCCTTTGATGGTAAGTACGGTGTCCTCCGGCTGCTTCTTGCGGCTCACAAGCAGGACTTTCTTGTTGTCGTCCTTTTGCAAGTCGAGGGAAGCCTGGAAAATCTGTTTGAAGAGGTGACGGATGGTATTGTCGGTAAAAGGTCCGTTGTTGTTTTCCACCAGCAGGTTCAACATTTCGCGCTCGCGCTCCGGATCAAAACGATTGATCCCCTGCTTCAGCTTTTCCTTCCCCAAGTCTTGGACAAGAGCTGCCCGTTTGTTGATTAAGGCGAGAATCTCCAGGTTGATCTCGTCTATCTGTTTGCGCATGGTTTCGATTGGATCATGTGCCATTCGTCTCCACTCTCCTTTTCTCTTCTAGTTTGTAGGCTTTTTGAAATAAATTAGGCTTATTATAATGGATCGAAACCCCTTTGTCAGCAGTTTAGCGCCAAAAAGCGCGAAAGTAAATTGTAAAGTATTTTATAGCGTTTTCAAAATTTTCTTGTAGGAATAAGAAGATTCCTTGATTCGACAGGATTCTCCCCGTTTCGAGTCGAATAACATACACATTCATTTCCCGGAATTTCCACCGGTAAGAGGAGTGACATCCCATTGTCAGACCATGAACAATCATCGTCAGAAGAGCTGATTTTTGCTTTGGATATCGGAACCCGCAGCGTAGTAGGGCTGATCGTGGAACCCTGTGGAGAACAATTTCGCGTGATTGACTGCACCGTCCGCGAGCACGACGAACGCTCGATGCTGGACGGTCAAATACACGATGTGATCGCCGTTTCCAAAGTCATCGGAAAAATAAAAGAAGAGTTGGAAATAAAGCACGGGCCGCTCAAGCGGGTAGCTGTCGCTGCGGCGGGCCGCTCGCTTCGGACAAAGCGCGTGAGGATGGACATTCATCTGTCGCGTCACGCAGCCATTGCCCGTGACGATGTCCTGACATTGGAGTTTTCCGCCGTACAGGAGGCACAGGCACAGTTGGCCCAGGAGCTGAATGAACAGGACGTGACTCGCTATTACTGTGTCGGGTACAGCGTGGTCAATTACTTTCTGGATGGAGAATTGATCGGCAACCTGATCGACCAGCGCGGTGAAACAGCCAGTGCAGACGTGATTGCGACGTTTTTGCCACGTGTCGTCGTGGATTCTCTGCTGGCTGCCTTGAACCGCTGCGGACTGGACATGCAGGCGCTCACGCTGGAGCCGATCGCTGCCATCAACGTCCTCATCCCGGTCACGATGCGCAGGCTGAACATCGCGCTTGTCGACATCGGCGCCGGCACATCTGACGTCGCCTTGACCGAGGAGGGAGCGATTACCGCGTACGGGATGGTGCCCGTCGCCGGTGACGAAATTACCGATGCTCTCATGAACGCATTCCTGCTCGACTTCCCGATGGCCGAGGAAGTAAAGCGCGCCCTCACCGGCTCCGAGATGATTACGTTCACGGATATTCTCGGACTTGAACAGACGCTGCCGAGCGAAGAGATCGTAAAAGCAATCGACAAGGAGATCAACCATCTCGCCGGAAAAATCGCGATGAAGATCCTCGAGCTCAACGGCAAGCCTCCGCAAGCCGTGATGCTGATCGGCGGCGGCAGCCTGACACCCAAGCTGACGGAACGGGTCGCAGAGGCACTCGGGCTGCCGGCAGCGCGAGTCGCGGTCAGAGGAGCGGATGCCATCCGCCAATTTGTCGGCGAGCATCCGCTGCTGAACGGACCGGAATTCGTAACGCCAGTAGGGATTGCGGTCGCTGCACAGCGGCATCCGGTGAAGTACGTAACCGTCACCGTCAACGACAGTCCCATCCGCATCTTCGATCTGCGGAAAATGACCGTCGGTGACGCTTTGATCGCTGCCGGTCTGGATATTCGCCGTCTGCATGGCCGTCCGGGAATGGCGATCACCCTGACCGTCAACGGCCGGATGAAGATGATCCCCGGCGGGCATGGAACCGCTCCTGTCATCATGAAAAACGGAGAGGCTAGCGGTCTGGACGCACCGATCATGGAAGGCGACCGGATCGTGGCAGAGGCGGGATCAGACGGAGAAGACGCCAAGGCTCAAGTGATCGATTTGATGGACAAGCTGGATACGCTGGAGCTGACCGTAAACAGCCAGCCGCTTTCCTTGGGCCCAATCGCGCTGGTGAATGGCCAGCCCCATCCGCTAGACGCCGAGCTGGCTGACCGGAGCGAGGTTGTCATCCGTTTGCCGCGAACGGTAGAAGAGGTTTTGCGCGAATCCGGCATGCTTTCTGCGGCATCTGCCGACGCGGCCGCCGAAACCGTTCAATTCAGCGTAAACGGCCGTGAGTATTCCTTGTCATCCCGACAGACAGTCGTGGAGATAAACGGCAAGGCAGCTTCTCTCAGCGACTTTGTCAGACCTGGAGATGAGCTGATCTTCCGGGAGGAGCCGCTCGAGCTGCCGGCGATCCGCGACGTCATTCCGCCGGAGGAATGGGTGCAGGAGTCGATGACCGTCCACTTCAACGGCACTCCCGTATCGATCGCGCTTTCTTCCCTGTCGATTACGATGAATGGCCGCCCTGCCGAGCAGCACGAACGGGTAGAGGACGGTGCGATCATTACCGTAAAGGCGACACAGCCTGCCGCGCCCGTATTCAGCGATGTCTTCCGCTATGTTGACGTCTCGCTGGAAAAACCGGCGACGGATGGCCTCACCAGGCTCGTCATGCTGATAAACGGAGAGCCCGCTTCTTTTCATAGCGAGCTGCAGGCGGGCGACAAACTGGAATTGTACTGGGAATAGCTTTTGAGAGAAACGTTTGACCGAATAGAAAAACGGGCTGGCGCCATATGCCAACCCGTTTTTGGTTTACCCGTTAATCGCTTCGGCTATCGCAGCTTTGGTGATTTTCCAGTGCGATGTGTGCCATTTGACCTGGCCGTCCTCCAGCAGAAAAATCTGCGGGGACTCGTGCGTAATCGCGAAACGCTCGGCAACGGCATTGGATACGGGACGATCCTCCCGCACGAGAATAACCGCTGACGGCACGTCCTGTTCACGCAAAAATGCTTGAAATTCCTCGTAGGCAGTCGTGCTGATCGGGCAGACCGTACTATGCTTGAACAGCAGGCGCTTGCCTGTTTCCGACACAAACTGGTCCAATTCCTCCAGGGAATGAAGCTGATTTACTGACATTGGCGTATCGCTCCTCTCATCACTCCTATGTGGTTCATAGTATACGGAAAAGAAATGCGGAAGTCCATGCTTCCGGTGCACCCGCCAGCCCACAATCGCGATGCATTCTTTCCGTATCGAAAAGCATTCTTTCCGCATTTTGAAGCGATAACAAAAAGAGCCGTCCTAGCAAACAGGACAACTCTCCACAGTCAAATCATGATTTTGGTCAAACGCTGCCGGAGCTCTCGCATCCACTCCTGATCCCCAAGCGATTGCGCAAGCAAAAACAGGTCCAACAGTTCATTTACCCGCTCTTCCAAAGCCTGCCGAACCGTAGCATCCTCTTCTTGGTTCGCAATCAATACCAGCAAATGAGAGAGTTCTGACACGTCTTCAAATTCGATGTTCTGCCGCTCCGGATACTGGCCCAGGTTCTCCATCAATTCTTTCAGGTCTTCCTTGACTACGTCGACGACCTGGGAATGGGAGCAGTGATCATTCTGACAGACTTGCACCGGTACATTCAAGATTTTGACCCTTTTCCGGTACACGACATTTCGCAGCATGATCTCCATGTCTCTCCCACAGCGGCTGCATTTCTTGTGCATGTGTTCACCTCTATCCTGCCTTATGTATGCTCCCTTACGTATTCGATTTAACAGGGTTCAATCCTGCTAAAACAGGGGTGGTACATGGTGGATAGAGTGGCAGACACAAGCAAAAGCGATGCCCCTGTAAGAGACATCGCTTTTGCCCGATCAGGGGCTGATGCTCCCGGATCTTCGATGAAACCTGTTGTTGCCGCCATTTCGCCATGCCCTTCTGCGAGCATGGTCCCCCCGGCTAAACCTTTCCCCCTTTTTTCTTAGCGGCAGCGGGAAAAGTTACCTGGATTACTCAAGCGTAAATGGCGTTCACTTTTTCGCAATGGGGACAGACTGCGACTTTTCCGGAGCGTCCTGCTTCATCTTCGACCCGGTACCCGGTAATCTTTTCGGAAAAACAGAACAGACACTCCGTATTAAAATCCATATCGTATTGCGCTTTCCACACAATCGATTTGAAGTCTTCTCCCACGTTGATCAAAACGGGTTCCAAAAAATAATGGTCCATGCCGGACAAGGCTTTGCGCATGACAAATGCCATCCTTTCGTTTCGCGTCGTACTTTCGTATCCTCTAGCTTTTCCATGTTTTCAGAATAATATACTTCGGAAAAATGGGCGTTTGCCCTTGTTACGGCATTGTGCGAAAACCCATATGTTATGGATGTAAGCACTGACGCTTAACAAACAAAGGAGGATGTTTAATGAGTAGCATCTTTAACGGCAACCTTGACGACTTCACTCTGGTGTTGATCCTGTTTATCCTGTTGGTAATTGTCGGCTGCTCTTGTGACAATTAATCAGCACTAGTGGAACATAAGGGCCAATGATTGCATATATATTAGGACCGGATCCTGAATAGCGCGTTTCATACGCATGCTGCCCTGTCGACGGGTAGCTTTTTTCTTTTCTTCACGAGTTAGAAAAAAATTTTTTATCGCTTGCATAGCGGTTTCTGGCAAAGCCAGATTTTCTCATGTTACAATACTGTATGAACGCTACTGAAAGCGAGGTACACTCACCCATGAAAGATCCCCGTTTGGAAAAGCTGGCCAATGTTCTGGTCAATTACTCGACCCGCGTACAAAGCGGTGAAAACGTTCTCATCTATGCCGTCGGTTCTGTTTCCGAACTGACTCGCGCCGTCATCAGGGAAGTGTATGCAGCAGGAGGCAATCCTTTCGTACAGCTGATCGATCCTACGATTCAGCGTGAACTGCTTCTTCACACCAATGAAAAGCAACTGGAAATCATGCGCGAGGCTGACGTGTCCTTCATGAAGAAGATGGACGTCTACATCGGCATTCGCGGCGGCGACAACATCAATGAATACGCTGATGTTCCCGGCGACAAGATCCAGTTGAGTTCCAGACTGCACACGCGCCCGGTACTGGATGTGCGTGTTCCTGAAACAAAATGGGTCGTCCTCCGCTACCCGAACGCTTCGATGGCCCAGTTGGCCAACATGAGCACGGCAGCCTTTGAAGATTTCTATTTCGATGTCTGCACGCTGGATTACGGAAAAATGGATAAGGCGATGGACAGCCTCGTCGAACTGATGGAGAAAACCGACAAGGTCCGCATCGTAGGTCCTGGCACCGATCTGAGCTTTTCCATCAAAGGCATTCCTGCGATCAAATGCGCCGGGGAAGCCAATATTCCGGACGGGGAAGTGTTTACCGCACCTGTTCGCGACTCTGTCAACGGCGTCATCTCCTACAATACGCCGTCTCCTTACCAAGGCTTTACATACGACAATATCAAGCTGACCTTCAAGGATGGCAAAATCGTCGAAGCGACCGCCAACGATACGAAAAAGATCAACGAAGTATTCGACACAGACGAGGGCGCCCGTTTCATCGGGGAATTTGCCATTGGCGTCAATCCTTATATCCAAAATCCGATGAAGGACATCCTGTTTGACGAAAAAATCGACGGCAGCTTCCACTTTACGCCGGGTCAAGCCTATGACGAAGCGTTTAACGGCAACAAGTCCTCCATTCACTGGGATCTGGTCTGCATCCAACGCCCTGAGTGGGGTGGCGGTGAAATCTGGTTTGATGACCGCCTGATTCGCAAGGACGGCCGTTTTGTCGTACCTGAGCTGGAGTGCCTCAATCCGGAAAACCTGAAATAAAACACGAAAAAGCGAAAGGCGTCTATACGGCCCTTTCGCTTTTTTTATTTGTTCTGAGCACGCATCATTGGGGGTCCTTCACTTGGGTTCCTGGCTTTTAAGCCATGTACGCATGCTCCTTTTTCAATAGAGCCGGCATTTTTTCTTCCAGGAAAGAAATCGTCATTTCCAGGTGATGAATCGTATATTCCCAACAAAACTTTTGATAATCGTCAAAAGTGTCCTGCAATTTCGCGTACGAGTCCCGGCTTTGCTTCAGCATGTTATGCTGAAGCTCCAGACAGCTCTCCATCAGCTCTTTCTGCTCTGCCTCGGTGCGGCTGTTTCCGAAGAAAATTTTTACCAGCATATCGGAACGAAGAACGGGCGGCAAAATTGCAGACTGAATCTCCTGGTTGAATGTCGCCTTGCCCGCTTCTGTAATCCGGTACAAAATCTTGTTCGGCTTGCCCGATTGAATGATTTCCTGCTTGGTCACATAGCCCTCTTCCTCCAGCTTGCGCAGAGCCGGATAGATCGCGCCGAAGCTGGCATCGTAGAAAAAGCCGATGCTGCTTGAAAAAGCCTGCTTTATGTCATAGCCGCTCATTTCACCATAATTCAGAAAACCGAGTATGATTGTTTTTACGTCCATCTCTCTACATCCTCCAATACCCTAAGCATCTCCATGTTTCCGCCGCGAAATCGTCAATTCTGGAAACGGAAGGTTTCCGTATATTGCGAAATCGCTTGTATTGTTCGAAATATTCTTTACCCAATTATAAGTGTTCCTTTATAAATATACCAATGCTAATTCTTTATTATATCAATTAAAAATATTGATATATCCCACTGATTATATTTGGGCGTCCCATACCTCCGCACTCGCCATAAGATGATACATACCTATCTGCTTTAGGGGGAGAGAGACGTGAAAAGTAAAAAGTGGAACAACTATGCCAGAGCCAAATACCCCGCGAGCAACAGTTTGCACCCCTTCAACTTCTTCGTTCCCATTATCGAACGGGTAAGGGACGGCGTTGTTTCCATCGTCACAGAAGATAATCATCAGACCAACAACGTAGAAGACCTGATTCGCAGTCTGGTCTCCGATGATCCGCCCTTTGCTTCCGAGCGGAGTTACGGTTCCGGCTTTCTCTTTCATCCCAAAGGGTATATCCTGACCAGCGAACACGTCATCGGAAAATCGCGTACCATCCTTGTCAAACTATACAATGGGCGTGTCTTTGAGGCGAAGCGGGTACTGGCTGATCGCGTCCGCGATTATGCTGTTATCAAGATTGATGCGGATTGCAAGCTGCATCCATTGCGGCTCGGTGACTCTTCGGAGACAAAAGTAGGTGAATGGGTCATCAGCATTGGTTCACCGCCTGTTGCTATAGCGGCAAACCGTCATGGGGGGTCTCCACCGCTTCGTTCCGGGTTTGGCTCCCGCCTTTTTCGACCGCCTTTCGTCTGCACCTGTCCGGAGTTGATCAGATGAAGCGCAAAGGAGACGGGGCGGGCGATCGCTTCTTCATACGTGCGCGTATCCCCCATCTGCCTGAAGATTTCCCGGCCCGGCTTGGGGTTTACTTCGATCAGCCAGACTCTTCCGGCTACATCCACCCCTACGTCCAGACCAAACTCCATCATCCGCCCAAATTTTTCCTCCAGGACAGACGCTATCTCGTGGGCCATCCGGTGGCACTCCTGCTGGATAAGCTTTGTCCGCTCCGGACCGAACCGCTTGCCCACGAACGACTGGAATGAAATGGCCTTCCCCCCTCCGTGCAGATTGGAAATGGAGCTGCCCGTCTCCCCGAGGCGTACTCCAGAGCCAGTCACCTCCCACTCTCCAGCGCTGTTTTTTTGGATCAAAAGGCGTACATCAGCGACGCGGCCCGGCACCAGCGAAAGATCGAGCCCCTGCTGCACGAGAAAGTTCCCGTCTCGAATCCGCTGCTCCCGCACCCACTTTTGAATCCAGCTCTCCACGCCATCCCTGGTCGCAAAGCTAGCCTTCCGTCTTTGCAGCCGGCGATCTCTCCCCTGAATGAGGAAGTGTTTCCCTGCCTGCGAGATCTTGACGATGCTGCGTCCCCCTGTCCCATTGCCCGGTTTTACATAGACGATCGGATAGCGGTCCAGCATCGCCTTTACTTTTCCTTTCGCGTACACGTACGTCTCGGGAATCCATCTTTTGACCCGATCGTCTTTGGCCAAAAGCTCAGTCACCCTCCATTTCTTTCCAAACGGACTGTTGGCAAACTGAAACACCCCGCCATGACGCAGCCGCATGTACGCGTCTTCCCTTTTTCGGTACCGGTCAATGACGACCTCTGGCCACGGAAACAGGCGGCTTTCCCACCCGCCTCCCTTTGCCGGAACGAATCCCCTGATCTTTTTCTCAGCCGTATTCACATCCTGATGGGAAAACAGGAACGTCTCTGCCCCCATTCGCTTTCCTGCCGTCACCAGCCTTCGCAAGTATCCCGGCTCGCCAAACCGTTTCCCTTCTCTCCACGTAAGAATACCGATTACCGGTTTTTTTGACATCAAGACCCACCCTCCGTCTATGTTCTCGAATAGTCTATGTTGAAATGAAAAAAGTGGAGACCCATGGGCTGGAAACGGGCCATCGCCCTTTTTATCGCCAGCGCTTGCATAAGTCCGGACACTCTGGACAAAACAATATAGGCACCAGGTCTCATTGTGTTACTTACTTTATTCAAGTTGATATGCTACAATAAAGAGGAAAACAAGATGTACCACAGAGGTGACACCATCGTGGGTCAAGAATTTGGGAATGAACAGACGTGCCCCAAATACGAAGGAGCTATCAATATTCTCGGTAAGAGATGGACCGGTTTGATTATCAACGTGCTGTTGCGCGGGGCTGTCCGATTCAAGGATATCCGGGAAATGGTTCCGCACATGAGCGATAAAATGCTTTCCGAGCGATTGAAGGAATTGGAGGAGCAGGGCATTCTGGAACGCAAAGTGTATCCGGAAATACCCGTCCGTATCGAGTACGAGCTGACCGACAAGGGGAAGGATCTTCGGCCAGTGATCGACTCCATTCACGAATGGGGGCAAAAGTGGATGTAGCCTCCCCAACAGATCCCTCTCGCCTGCTGCGTTTTCGTCACGAATCGCAGCGGGCTTTTTATTTTCCCCGGCAAAAACTTTCAGCTGTCCAGGCATAGGAAACCCGGCCTGCTTGTAAACTCTAGCAATCCGTTATCCGGGAGGTTGATGCCATGAGGACAGCTGTGTACATTCGCGTCAGTACGGAAGAACAGGCTTCCGACGGGTTTTCCATGGCTGCTCAGAAAGAACGGCTGACTGCCTACATCAGCTCGCAGGGCTGGACGCTTTCCAACATCTATGCTGACGAGGGCTTCAGCGCCAAGGATACGAAAAGGCCGGCCCTGCAGCGAATGCTCGGCGACATTCGTTCCGGAAGCATCGATGTCGTCCTGGTCTACCGGCTGGATCGGCTCACCCGGTCTGTTCTCGACTTGTACCGGTTGCTTCAGGATTTTGAGAAATACGGTGTCCGCTTTAAAAGCTGTACAGAGGTGTACGATACGACAACAGCCATCGGCAGACTGTTTATCACACTGGTAGCCGCCCTGGCCCAGTGGGAGCGGGAAAACCTCGGAGAGCGGGTCAAATTGGGCATGGAGCAAATGGCGCGGGAACGAAAACGCCCGGGCGGTCCTCCTCCCTACGGCTACATGCTGCATCACCATCAGCTCATACCCCATCCCGAGGAAGCCAAAGTGGTCAGCCGCATGTATCAGCAATACCTTTCCGGTTATACGCCTGGCCAGATTGCAGAGAAAGCCAATCGGGACGGACATTTGGGCAAGCATGGCGGAAAATGGAGCGGCAGCACGGTGACTCGCCTGCTGCGCAATCCGGTGTACTACGGAGCGCTTCGCTGGAACTACGCGGAAGCTGGCGGACAGCAGAACAAGCGGGACGAATGGATTCTGGTTGAAGACGCCCATCCGGCGATTGTCGATCGGGAAACGTTCCTCAAGGTACAGGAACGGATGGGGCTGCGGCAGAGAACGCATCCGAGAGTCCTTTCCTCTCCGTTTGTTTTTTCCGGCTTGTTATACTGTGCCCGCTGCAAAGCCGAGATGCGCGGGAAAACAGCAGATATCCGCAAAGGCGGCGGAAAGCGGTATCGTCACATCTATTACCTGTGCAAAAACAGAGCCAACGGCATTTGTCAGGCGCCTGCACTCCGGGAAGACCGGCTGGAGGACGAGGTGCTTGGGCAGCTTTCTTCTGCACAAGAGGAAATGGGCTCGGTCTTTCGCCGCATCGTTCAGGAGAGGTGCAGGTCCTCTACAGCGGCTGCCGATGATCGCAAGCAGCTTACCAAAAAACGGCAGCGCTGGATGAAAGCGTATGAGGCAGGCGTGATTACGCTGGAGGAGCTCGCAGCAAGGCAGCAGGACTTGAGGCGGTTGGAGCAGGAGATGTCTTCGGGTGGAAATGAGGCTTTCTTTGCTCCCGGAGCAATCGACTGGCGGCAATGGACAGATTGGAAATGGATATGGCAGCAGGCTGCGCGTGAAGAACGCCGGCATTTGGCCCTGCTGTTGTTGGAGCGAGTGGAGGCAGAGGCTTGGACGACCCAAGGAAAAAAGAAGCAGCGTACGGTGAAAGTGCGGGCCATTTTTTACCGGTAACGGCAAAGATGTTTGCTCCTACAGGAACAGACGGTTCACCGCTCGGTTTGGAAAACTCCGTCACAGCGGGCATCATCAGTGCAAAAAATCGCCGTCTCCATGTCGCCAAACGAATGTATGACGAAATTTTCCAGACCGATGCCGCCATCAATCCCGGCAACAGTGGAGGTCCCTTGATCAATCTGAATGGAGAAGTCGTAGGGCTAAACGCGTTTATCATCCAGTCCAGCCAATGCCTTGGATTTGCCATCGGAATCGATGCATTGAAACAGCAGTTGGATCAATTTGTGTTTTAGAGGAAAGGTCCCGCCAAGTCCCCGGCTCCGTTCCGTCGGAGCCCTCGGCCTGGCGGAGCCAATTTCAAAGCAAAACCCCGTCACTGGGACGGGGCCTGTTTTTCAAAAGCGATCAGGTAGACATCTGTGCCTTCTTTGGTGATCTCTTCTTCCGCTGCTCGCAGATGCTGAAGCTGCTGCTCGGACAGTTTGGCAATCGGCAATTCGTCAAGCTTGTTTTGCTTCACCTTTCATTCCCCCGTTTGGTGTACATATCAGTCTGTAGTCTTTCCACAGCGGGGGGTATGTATTTATGCTCCCTGAACCAAAGCCTTCGCGATCGCCGAGCAGGAACGTTTGCAAAAGAGAATCGGCAGCTCCCTCTCCTTTGCCTGACTTTTTACGGTCTTGGCCAGATTGTGGTTGACGAAATCCGTCAGCACCAAAATCATGTGAATGCCAGTAGGGATTTTTACGCCGGTCTGGGAGTTTTTCCGCCCCGTCACATGATGAATATTGGTAAAACCCTGCTCCTCCAAAAAGTCTACAATATTTCCGAGGCGGTCTCCGCCAATGACGAGAATAGATGACATGTTTTTTCCTCCTAACCTGGTTTATCGACTTTTGTTGTGTATATCTATGGCTTTCATTTCTAATTGATAATGAATATCACTCTTATTGATAAATATTATCATTCCCATTTAGCTTTGACAATACTCTCCATGATAAGTTTTTCAGACTGACACAAACTAGGAGATACATGCAGATAAAGGTTGCCCGGTTTATTTTTCCAACGTTATAATGAAACAAATCACCTGCAAGGAGGTGGCGTCGGGTGCAAGAAATGTCACAACTGCACGCCATATTTTCTCGAACCAGGGGCTATATCGACCGCTTTGCGGAGATTATCCAGCCCATTATCGATGCTGCACAGGACGAGCATACGCGACTCTACTACCACCACATCCTGGAGGAAGAAGAACAGCGCCTCGGCCGTTTGCAGGAGCTGATTCCCTACATAGGCTCGCTCGACGAGGCAAAAAAAGCGGAACAGCTCAGCGACCGCGAACTGTCCCGCCTTTTATCCGACATCAATCTCGAACGGTTCGGCTTGCACAATTTTCGCGAGCATCTGGAGCTATCTTTGTATGAGTTCAAAGACGAGGAAACCCGCCAGCTCCTAAACAGCATGCGCGAATCCACCCAGGAGGACTACCTCCGCGTAAAGGAAATCATGGCAGCGCTAAGCGAGCGTTTCTCGGATGTGCACCGGCCTGACCTGACCGATCATGACGAGGGATACGATATCCACCAGGTGGATCATCTGAAAGCCTCCTCTTCTCCGGCAGTTGCCAATACCGGCAAGACTGCTGCCGCCCCAGCAGCCAAAACAGGCAGAAAGGGCCTGACTGTAGGCAGCTTAAAAGGCATGTTTTAAACTTTGCTTGCAGATTCCGGCAGGTAAACAGAAACGATTTGGAGGTATGTGGAATGGACAAGCTCCGCAAATATCCCGATTCCCCTTTGACTCACGATGAATGGAAGCAACTGGATGAAACCGTTGTTGATATGGCGCGACGCCAGCTGGTTGGCCGCCGCTTTCTCGATATTTACGGCCCGCTCGGTGAGGGCATTCAGACGATTACCAACGATATTTACGACGAGTCCCGCTTTGGCGGATTGAACCTGCGCGGCGAATCGCTGGAAATGACCCAGCCCAGCAAACGGGTCAGCCTGACCATTCCCATCCTGTACAAAGACTTCATGCTGTACTGGCGGGATGTGGCCCAAGCCCGGACATTGGGTATGCCGCTGGATATGAGTGCCGCTGCGAATGCGGCAGCCGGCTGCGCTCTCATGGAGGATGACCTGATCTTCAACGGCTCCCCGGGTCTGGACCTGCCGGGCTTGATGAATGTGAAGGGGCGTCTCACCCACTTGAAGAGCGACTGGATGGAGTCGGGCAATGCCTTTGCCGACATCGTGGAAGCGCGCAACAAGCTGTTGAAGATGGGACACAGCGGTCCATATGCATTGGTCGTCTCCCCTGAGCTGTACTCGCTTCTGCACCGCGTACACAAGGGAACGAATGTACTGGAAATCGAGCACGTCCGCAATCTGGTCACCGACGGCGTCTTCCAATCCCCGACCATCAAGGGCCGATCCGGCGTCCTGGTCGCAACCGGCCGTCACAACCTTGACCTGGCTATTGCGGAAGACTTCGATACGTCCTTCCTCGGAGACGAGCAAATGAACAGCCTGTTCCGCGTCTATGAGTGTGTCGTGCTCCGCATCAAGCGGCCGAGTGCGATCTGCACGTTGGAGGAAACAGAAGAATAATAACCGAGGCTGCAAAAAACAGGGTGCCCCCGTCGTCAAAGACTTCGGGACACCCTGTTTTATTCGATCCACGTATTCATTTATCGCTAGTGAGCGACTAGCTGGCTGTACTCCGCAAACGCTTTGCCCAAGCGGTTGATCGCCAGTTCGGTATGTTCCCGATCCAGCAGCGTATAGTTGAGGCGCATCGTATTCGTTTGAGGCTGGTCCGCGTAGAACGGGATACCGGGAACAAACGCGACGCCTTCCTTGACAGCCTGCGCCAGCAGCTTCTCGGAGTGTACATGCTCCGGCAGCTCTACCCAGAGGAACATTCCGCCTCTCGGTTTATTCCACTTCATGCCGCTGGTTTGACGACAGAGCAGCTCGTGCATCCACTCCATCCGCTCTTTGTACGAGTCGCGGATTTTTTGAATATGGCTTTCCAAATCAAACCGGGACAGCAGCTCATACAGAGCAAATTGGTCGATTGTGCTGGACTGCAAGTCGATTGCCTGCTTGGCTTTTACCATCATCTGAATCACCTGGCTGTCTCCAATCGCCCACCCCGTTCGAAGACCCGGAGCGACGATTTTGGAGAAGGTGCTGGTGTAGACGACAGCCGATCCGTCCGGATGCTCATCGAGAGAAAAAATGCTGCGATAAGGCGCCTCGCCGTCGAACTGGATTTCCCCGTACGGATCGTCTTCCAGAATCAAAATGTTGTTTTCCCGGCATTGTTTCAGCAGTCCCAAGCGTTTTTCCAGACTCCAAACCTTTCCTGTCGGGTTTGCAAACGTCGGAATGACATAGGCCATCTTCGGGCGATATTGTGCGATTTTTCTGGCAAGGTCCTCCATATCCATGCCTTCCGCATCTCCATCCACCGGAATAGCTCGAATGCCGCGAAATTGGAACAGTTGCACGGCCGCGAGATACGTTGGATTTTCTACCAGCACGACGTCGCCTTCGTCCAGATAGACACGGCAGAGCAAGTCGACGGCCTGCTGGGAGCCGGTAGTGATCAGCATGTTTTCTACGCCAACATTCATATGCTTTTGTTTCATGCGGGACGAAACCCATTCCCGAAGCGGAATGTACCCGTCAGTCAAGCCGTATTGCAGCGATTTTGCTCCGTGATCCAGAGCGCGATTGAAGGCTTCTCTCATTTCTTCGATTGGAAAAGAATCCTCTGCCGGCAGGCCGCCTGCCAAAGACAATACTTGATTGCCCTGTGTCAGCTTCAGGATTTCGCGCACGGCCGAGGAGCTGAGTGCGCTGGTTGATTTGGAAAATGAATATTCCATGTTCGGTTCCCCCTAGATTTCGCTTATACCTGTTTTATCACTGCGGCCGTCATAAGTCCAATCTCACAAATCTATCGGCGGAATAGGTTTTAGCTATGTCGAGCGATGGCTCGGTCGAAATCGTCGGATTTTACTCGCGACTACTTTGGTTGGGGGTATCGATGCTTGTGCAGATGTTTCCTGCTTTTCTTTTGGGTGGTAAACCGGGCTGTAGAGGTAAGAAACAGGAGAAAAAGCAAAAGTACGGTGGGACGGGTTTTTGTAGGCAAATTCGAGCCCGTCTGGATAATCGAGTTGAAGGGCTTGGGAAAACTGGAGAGCTTCCCTTACTGGAATCTGTATGACGAAAACGGCAAGCGTTTCGACGTTCGGACCGATTTTGCCAAGACGTACATGGAAGATTCAGACAAGGGGTCGTATTGGTCCAAACCCTGATTGTCAAAGGAATGGAGCAGCCTCCGCAAAAGCTGAAGCTCGCTTTGCAAACCATCGAAACACGGTACATAGACTTGAACTGGCAACCGCCGATCCCGCCTAGTCCATAAAGCTGGCCTGGGGTATCACCTGATTCCATCAAGCCATCATAAAGGCCCTGAGCGATCATAGCTCCGGGCCTTTTGCTTGGGAAGCCATGCTTTATGTTGCAAGTATGGCTTCCGCTATACACGAAAAATAAGGCTGTCTTTCTTGAAAAGGTTGCCGTCATTATGTTTTGGCATCCGTGAGTATCATTTCGAATCAAGCCTGCTTTATCCGTGAGTATCCTGCTTGATTCAGCCTGTTGTGCCACCCCGAATCGCAGGAGAAGCCTGTTTCCAGGCTTCTCCCCACCGCGGCCCCTGGACAAGGAGCAAGATAACCCGAAGCCCGCCAACAAGCTTACCGAGCAAACAGCCCCAGCTTCTCAATCCTTCGCACTGCCTCCGCCAGCCTTTCTTCGCTGGAAAGAAGCGCCGCGCGCACATACCCCTCGCCCGTCGGTCCAAAACCGACGCCAGGCGCAACCACCACATGAGCCTTTTCCAGCAGCAAATCGGAAAACTCGACCGATGTAAACCCTTCGGGAACAGGCAGCCAGCTGAAAAACGAGCCCTCTGAAGGCTTGGCCTGCCAACCGATCCGGTGGAGCTCGGCGAACAGCACATCCCGCCTGCTTTGGTAGACGGAGACGAGATCATGTACGCATTGCTGCGAGCCGGTCATCGCTTTTGCCGCCGCCATCTGCACAGCGCCGAAGAGACTGACAAAGTAATGGTCCTGAATCAAATTGACCAGCCGTACGAGCTCCTTGTTTCCGACCATAGCCCCGACGCGCCAGCCGGCCATGTTGTACGTTTTCGACAGGGTGTAAAACTCCACTCCTACTTCTTTTGCCCCCGGCACCTGCATGAAGCTGACCGGCTTTTTGCCGTCAAAGCTGATCGCACCATAGGCGAAATCATGGCAGACGACGATCTCGTGCTTGCGGGCAAAGCGGATGGTCTCTTCAAAAAATTCCACCGGAGCGTTGACCGCCGTCGGATTGTTCGGGTAATTGAGGAACATCAGCTTGGCTTTTTCCAAATCTTCCGGCTTCAACTGGCCGTAATCCGGAAGAAACGCGTTTTCAGCCTTGAGCGGCATCATGACCATGCGGCCGTCAGCTACAGCCACGCCGGACCAGTAATCCGGATAACCTGGATCGGGCACCAAAGCGACGTCCCCGGGGTTCAGCAGCACCTGACAAATCTCAACCAGACCTGTCTTGCTGCCAAACAGGATGGCTACCTCTTCCTCCGCGTCCAGCTCCACGCCGAACTCTTCCTTGTACCAGTGGGCGACGGCCTGCTTCAGCTCCAGCCTGCCGCTGAACGGCGGGTATTTGTGATGGACAGGGCGCTTGGCCTGCTCGCTCAGCTCTTCCACGATATGCTGCGGTGTCGGGAGATCGGGATTGCCCTGTCCAAGATTGATAATGTCATGTCCGGCCGCGATGGCCTTGTTTGTTTTCGCTACCAGCGTGGCAAAAAACTGCGTCGGCAGTCGGTCCACCATGGCAGATGGTTGGATGCGCATTGGCTTTCTATCCTTTCTTTCGCAAAAATAATCCAGACATCGAAGCAGGCATGCAAAAAGCCCCTTTTCCTGAACAGAAAAAGGGGCGGATCGTGCGTCTCCACGTTCTTATCTGTCAGGATCGCTCCTGCTGGAATTGGCACAGCATCTGCAGAATATCCTGCAAGATCCGCTGCCGGGCTTCATCGGGCCAGTCCCTCCACCTCTCTGGATAAGTTAACAGCAACCTATTTACTTTGAATGTCTACTATACTACTTGAGCAGGTTGGGAGTGTCAATACAATATCCCGAACCATGGCCCGGGCTGCTTTGCTGTTGCTGGCCCGGCAGCCTGCAGGGCCTCGTTAGACAGCCTGGCAGTCCTCAACTGTCAGCCTGGCGGTCCTCAACTGACAAACTGAGGAGCCTCACTGACAGGCTGAGGGGCCTCGACTGACAGCCTGAGCGGCCTCGGCTGAAAGCCTGCTGGTCTTCGCCTGACAGCTACGAGTATCCGTCCAAGCATTGCTTGTCATGACCCGAGCTTCTCCGGAGCAGGCAGAGCTGCCTTCATCTCAGGACGCTTTACAAAGGACGTGTACACGGTAAAGCAAGCGACAGCGACCAAAGCCAAAGCAGCCATGAAGTAGACCATCCCATTTGCTCCGAGCGCTTCAAAGATCACGGCGCCCATCAGCGGGCCGACCATGCGTCCTCCTGAGCCTACGCCCCCGATGAGGCCTTGAATGAACCCTTCACGTCCCGGTGGAGACAACTCGGCAGCGATGGTCGGGACGGCAGGCCACACCAGCATTTCACCCAGTGTAATGACAAACATGGCCACGAAAAAACCGGCGTACACCGTCGTCTGAGACAAGATCAGCATGGAGAGCGAAAAGACGTAGGCGCCTAACAGCAACTGCGCTTTCAGCGTACGGGCGAAGTGCCTGATCACCCAGGAGATAAACGGCTGCCCGAACAGGATCAAAGCACCATTCAGCGTCCACAGCAGGCTGTACTCCCTGAGCGTGATGCCCAGCGACTGCATATACGCCGACAGCACAGTCGTCCACTGCGAGTAAATAATCCAGCAGACCAACAACCCTGCCGACAACAGACCGAGCGCTAGCCATGCCATCGGGCGACCGGCAGCTTGAGCGGCATCCGTCGCCATTGCCGCCGCGGCCCCTTTTGATCCGCCGGCCTTCTCCGCCAATCCCGCGGCAGGCAGCTGTGCCCCCTCACCTTCCTCTGTGTGCTTCGCCGACGCTGCCACGAGCCGGCCTTCTTTTTCCTGACCGCGCTCAAGATCGACCGTGCGGCTCAAAAAGATAAAGAGAAACAGAACTGCCAGCTGCAGCGCCGCATTTCCAAAGAAAGTCCAGGCAAAGGAAATGCTCGCCAGCATTCCCGCCGAGGCGGAACCGATCGCTACCCCGATATTGAGTGCCACATAAACCGTATTCAAGCCCTTGCGGCCGCCGTCAGGCCACAAGAGGCCGATCAGGGCATTGAGCACAGGAAACATGATGCCGGAGAAAAATCCGTTCAAAAGCAGCAAGACCGTATACGTATGAAAGCTGGTTGTGAAGCCCAGTGCCACAGCTACGGCTACCGCTCCCGCTGTCGCGGCGTATACTGTGCGCATTTTCCCCCAGCGGTCAAAGAGAACCCCGCCTGTCAGACTGCCGATCAGGTACGCTCCCTGATTCAGCATCAAAAGAACACCCGCTACGGTGAGCGGCTTCCCGAGAAAATCGTGGATGTAGATCGTCACCAGCGGCCAGATACAGGCCATGCCCGTAGAATGAATAACGGCAGCAACGGCCAGAAGCCGGATGCTGCGCGGATAGGAATTCCATAGTCGACTCATCTGATGTTTACGCCTCGCTCCGATAAAAATCTCCGCTTTTCCCGCCGGTTTTGCTCTGGAGATACGTCGGCCCGATTACCATTTCCTTGTCCATGGCCTTGCACATGTCATAAACGGTGAGCGCGGCTGCGCTTGCGGCTGTCAGTGCCTCCATCTCCACGCCGGTCTTGCCGGTCGTTTTGACGGTTGCCTCGATATCCAATGTCGCTTTGTCCGCATACGAAAAGCGGATGTCAATGCCCGTCAGCGGCAGCGGATGACACATCGGGATGATCTCCCACGTCTTTTTCGCAGCCATTACTCCGGCTACCTGTGCGACAGCCAATACATCCCCCTTGGCAATCTGCCCCTCGCGAATGCGCAGCAGCGTTTCCGGCTTCATCGTGATTTTGCTGACAGCCACCGCTACCCGCTTGGTTACCTCTTTTTCGGAGACGTCCACCATTTTGGCCCGTTGTTGATCGTTAAAATGCGTTAATTCGTCGTTCATTTCTTCCTCCCATTTGCTTTCCGCCTGGGAATGCCCTTCTTTTTCGATAATCTAACCTTACATTCAGCACTGTAGAAAATCAATCGGGAATCTGCAAGAAGTCGCTCTCTGATTTGGCAGTTAGGCGCAATTATGTTATCGTCACAAGTAGAGAGAAGCTTTTCCTTCCTATAAATAACCCTTGGGAAACGAGGAGTGCTACATGCAAATATCTGTCCTTTTATTTGCCGGTTTGGCCGAGCTGGCCGGCGAGCGAACGATACAACTGACACTGCCGGAGGGAGCAACCGTACAGGACCTGCTGCAAGCCGCATCCAGCCAATACCCTGCGCTGTCCTCCCTGCTCGGCAGCTGCTTTATCTCCGTCAATCAAGAGTATGCCAAGCCGGATACGGCCATCCGGGCCGGAGACGAAATCGCCATATTGCCACCTGTGAGCGGCGGTCAGGACCCTCGTTTTGCCATCACGACCGAACCGCTGAGCGCTGACAAACTGGTCAAGCTCGTGTCCAATCCGCATGCCGGCGCTGTCCTCGCTTTTGTCGGAACCGTCCGGGAGTTCACGCACGGCCAGCGTACCGTATTGCTTGCCTATGAAGCCTACGAGCCAATGGCAGTGGAAAAAATGAAGCAGATCGCGTCCGAGGTTGAAGAGCGGTGGCCGGGTACGAAGCTGGCGATGCATCACCGGATCGGCGAGCTTGCCATCGAGGAGATCGCGGTGGTCGCTGCCGTAGCGACGCCGCATCGAAAAGCGGCTTTCGAGGCTGGCGAATACGCGATCGAGCGGTTGAAGCAGATCGTACCGATCTGGAAGAAGGAAATCTGGGAGGACGGCAGCGAGTGGAAGGGCCATCAGCAAGGACCTTGGAACCCGACAGCGCTTCCGGATGACGTGGAAAGGAGCTAACCTACCGTGAATACGCGTTATTCCCGTCAAATCCTGTTTCCTCCTATCGGCCGCGCGGGACAAGAGCGGCTGTCGCAAAGCCGTGTAGCGATTGTCGGCATGGGAGCGCTGGGTACGGTGTCCGCCAATCACATGGTTCGCGCAGGCGTCGGTTTTGTCCGGCTCATCGACCGCGATTTTGTGGAACCGAGCAACCTCCAGCGGCAAATGCTCTACGACGAGGACGATGCCCGGCAGCATTTGCCCAAGGCCATCTCAGCCCACGCCAAGCTGACGCGGATCAATTCCGAAGTCGCGATCGAGCCTGTCGTGGCTGACCTGACCGCCTACAATGCGGAGTCTCTGCTCGCCGATGTCGATCTCGTGCTGGATGCCACCGACAACTTCCAGGTGCGCTATCTCGTAAACGACGTCTGTGTCAAACACGGCATTCCCTGGGTGTACGGCGGAGCGGTCAGCGCGACCGGCACGTTTGCCTCCATTCGCCCGGGCGTGACGCCTTGCCTGCGGTGTCTCTTTCCGGAGCCGCCCAATCCGGGTGAAATGGCGACCTGCGATACGGCCGGGGTAATTGGCCCGATCATTCACATCGTGGCCTCTTATCAGGCGACAGAAGCGCTCAAAATCCTGGTCGGGGACACCGATGCGCTAAACCCCAATCTGGAGCATTTCGACTTGTGGAACAATCGCCACCACCAGATCAAGGTGGCGAACGGGCGTCGCGATGACTGTCCGACATGCGGCCAGCGGCAGTTCTCCTTTTTGCAGCCGGATTCGCAAGAGGGCCAAGCCGTCTCCCTGTGCGGCCGGGATACGGTGCAAATCTCCCCTGCCGGCAATATGTCGCTTGATCTGGATGTGGTCGCTGAACGGCTTTCCCCGCTGGGCCAGGTGGAACGCAACAAGTTTCTCCTGCGCTTCCACGTAGACCCGCACACGCTGGTCGTCTTTCCAGACGGGCGGGTGCTCGTGCAAGGAACGGATGACGTCAGTCTGGCCCGCACTCTCCATGCCAGGTATATCGGAGCTTGAGCGCACGGCGAGCATTGCAAAAAGTCCCCTTCTTTTTAAGGAAGAGAGGGGACTTTCTTGTCCTCCGCGAATGTGATGATAAAGGTTGTTCCTTCGCCTGGCCGGCTCTGTACGGCAATCTTTCCCTGATGCAAATCGACAATCTTTTTTACGATGGAAAGGCCAAGTCCGCTGCCCCCAACGGCCCGATTCCGCGATCTGTCCGCCTTGAAAAACCGCTCGAATATCCGCTCCTGATCCTCCCTTGAAATGCCGATGCCGGTATCGGAAATCTGCACGACCACCTCTCCCCCTATTCTCTGGGCACGGACGCTGATCGTACCGCCCGGGGGAGTAAATTTGATGCTGTTGCCGAGCAGGTTGGTCCAAACCTGGCTCATCATGTCCTCGTCCGCGACGAGCTCCACTTTTTCCAGCTCTGCGTCCAGCTCGATGCCTTTCTCCAGCCACTGCGGCTCACATGCCAGGATGATGCTCCGAAGCTGGTCGTCGAGACGGTAGCGCTTCCGCTCCATCGGATGCTGCCTCGCTTCCAGCGATGTGAGCTTCAGCAGATTGTCGCTCAGCTTTGACAGGCGCTTGCTTTCCGTTTCAATAATATCCAGATAATGGAGCTGTTCCTCGCGGGTGAGATGCTCGCTTCGCAAGGCGCGGGCGAAGCCGCTGATCGAGGTCAGCGGAGATTGGATTTCGTGAGAGACGTTGGAGATGAACTCCTGGCGCATCTGCTCCATTTCGTTCAGCTGCTCCGCCATATGGTTGATGTTCTCGACGAGTTGCCCCCACTGGTGCTCCATTTTGATATCGAGCTTGACGCTGAAATCCCCTTTGGCGATCCGTTTCAATGCGTCGATCAGCAGTTGGAAAAGCTCCACATGCCGCGGCCTGACAAGCCGTGAAAGAAGAAACATAGAGCAAAAAAAGATGAGAAAGCCCAAAAAGGAGTTGACCAGTCCCCTGACAAACTCGGAAGGCTCGATCCCGATTTTCGGGTACAGGCCTTGCGTAATCCAATACGCAGCAGACCAGCAAAGATTGATGTAGATGACGAAGCCGATGACGCCAAGGACTCTGAGCCATATCGCCTTCCTGTGCGGGTGAACTCTCATGGCCTGATCTCCAGTCGGTACCCGAGCCCCCGAACGGTGCGAATCTGAAAGCCGCACTCCGGCTCGGGAAAGCGTTCCCGCAGGCGGTTGATGTGAACATCGACGGTTCGCTCATTGCCCTCGAAGTCAAAGCCCCAAATCTGCTCGATCAGCTGCTCGCGGGAGATGGTCTGGCCCGGATAGCTGGCCAGCTTGAACAACAGCTCGAACTCTTTGGGAGGAATCGTCAGCTTTTGGCCGCCCATCCCGATTTCAAATGTCTTCCGGTTCAATTGCAGCGTACCGGCCTGTACCGTGTGAGAGGCGGCGATCCGGTACCGCTTTAATAGCGCCTTGACCCGAACCACGAGCTCGGCCGGTTCGAACGGCTTGACGAGGTAGTCGTCTGTTCCAAGCTCGAAGCCTTTGATTTTTTGCGCAGTCTCTCCCTTGGCTGTCAGCATGAGCAGCGGGATGTCGTAATGCTTCCTGAGCTCGCGGCATAGCTCCCATCCGTCCATACGAGGCATCATGATGTCGAGGATAACCAGATCCGCCTGGTCCGACTCCATGACAGCCAAGGCTTCCTGACCGTCGGGTGCTTCCAGAATATCGAAGCCTTCGTTTTGCAAAAAGACCCTGACCAGCTCGCGAATATGCGGATCGTCATCGACAACCAGCAATTTGGCCATTTGCCTACACCTCCTGTTTCATTCGCAGCTGCTGCGTGGCAAACTCGCGATACATCGCATGTGTTTCAAGCAGCTCTTCATGCGTTCCTTTTCCGGTGATCCTTCCTTTTTCCAGAAAGACAATCTGATCGGCATCTACAACCGTAGACAGGCGATGGGCGATGACGAGCGTCGTGCGTCCCTTCATTAAATTGTTGAGCGCTTGCTGTACGATGATCTCGGACTTGCTGTCCAGACTGGAGGTCGCTTCGTCCAGCATCAGGATTTGCGGGTCTCGCAGCAGCGCCCGGGCGATGCCGATGCGCTGACGCTGTCCGCCCGACAGCTTCATGCCTCTTTCGCCGACCTGTGTGTCATATCCTTCCGGCAGCTCGTCGATGAATTGATCGGCGTATGCCATCGAAGCAGCTTGCCTCAACTCCTGCTCGCTGACAGGACGCGAGATTCCGTAGCAGATGTTATCCCGGATGGTCCCTGCTATCAACGGGCTTTCCTGGGACACGTAACCGATTTTGCTCCGCCACGACGACAGCGTATAGTCGCTGATCGGGCTGTCGCCGAGCCGGATCGTTCCGCCAGTCGGCTGATAATACCTTTCGATCAGGGAGAACAAAGTCGTCTTCCCGCTGCCGCTCGGTCCGACGATCGCCGTCACTTTCCCCGGCTCGACCCGAAAGCTTACATCGTCGAGAATGGTCTCCCCGTTTTCGTAGGCAAACGTCACCCGGTCGATATGGATCGGCAGCCCCGCATCCTCCAGCGGCCGTCCCGAAGCGTGGTCTTCTTCATCGGCTTCCAGCGTGGAGATGATCCGCTCTGTCGCACCCATCGCTTTTTGCAGCTGGGTAAAGAACTGGGTGAACTGCCCGAGCGGCATGATGATTTGAACCAGATAAAGAATAAACGCGACAAGCTCTCCTGCCGTCAAAGCGCCCGTGGAAACGCGCATTCCTCCATATCCCATGATGACGACCAAAAGCACCATCAGGACAAACGAAATGAGCGGACCGATCAGCGCCTGTACTCTGCCTTCCTTTAATCCGAAACGGAACAGGTTCTCTATTCCCCGCTTGCCGCTTTGGTACTCGTGCGGCTCGGCATTGGATGCCTTGACGAGACGGATTTCCGACAGCACCTGATTCATGATGGTGGTGAAGCTGGCGGTCTCGTCTTGCAGTCCCTTCGATATTTTGTACATCTGCCGCCCCAGCGGGACCAAAATGAGCAGTGACAGCGGAACGGCAATCAGCATCGTCAGCGTCATCTGCCAGTCGAGGTAGAGAAGCGTCGCTACCGAACCGATGATGGAGATGATCCCGGTGAAAAAGCTGGACAGGTGATCCGTGATCAGCCCTTTTACGACTCCGGTATCATTCGTCATCCGGCTGATCGTTTCCCCGGTCCGGTGGTTGTCATAATAGCTTACGGGCAGGACGAGCAGCTTTTTCCACAGCCTGTCCCGGAGAGCGGCGACGATGCTTTGCCCCACGTGATTCAAAAGATAGATGGACAGCCCTCCTGCGATGGCCTGGGCGATGAAGGCCACGGCCAGCAGCACAATCTGTCCGGTGGTGATCGAAGCGAGCGTAAAGCTGTCCACAAGATTTCGCGTAAACAGCGGGATCACCAGACTGACAAGCGTCGTGGCGATGCTCATGAACAAGGCCACGCCCAACTTCAGCTTGGACGGGTTGGTCTGTTTGATCAGCTCGTAAAAAGCGCGCCAGTTTCCTGTTTTTGTCTTCGTTTGCGTATGTGTCTGTTCCATAAATAATGATTTCTCCTCTCCTAAAGCTTTCGGCTTGAGTCCCCCAACACCCTTGCACCATTTCTTTGGCAATGCGGCGATTTTCCCGTTCGTTTCACTTCCCATCCGGTTTTATGCATGGAGAAACGATACCGCATGAATGTAAACGGAATGTAAACGGGATAATACATGGAGTCTGGTTATTTTTCCTAGCTCTACCGTCAAAGCGGCATCGTGTTTTTTCCGAGTGATTTTGTGTATAAAGGATGAAATTTGGGGTAGAAGCGGGGAAACAAATCGAGTATAATAGGTTCGTAATGAAGAAACGAAACTATGTTTCACCAGATGAAACCCCGAAATAATTAGGGAGGTTATGCACATTGGCTACACACGATGCTTACAACGTGAAGTCTTCCCTGCAAGTGGGCGATAAAGCGTACGCATACTACCGCCTGCAAGGCCTGGAAGAACAAGGAATCGGCGAGATCTCCAAGCTGCCATTCTCGATCAAAGTCCTGTTGGAGGCGGCAGTTCGTCAGTTTGACGGCCGCGCCATTACCAAAGAACACGTACAACAACTGGCAAACTGGACAAAAGGACGCGACGGCAATCAAGAAGTGCCGCTCATGCCTGCCCGTATTGTCCTGCAAGACTTTACTGGTGTTCCTGCTGTCGTAGACCTCGCCGCTATGCGCATCGCCATGAAGCGCGCCGGTGGAGATCCGAAGCGCATCAACCCGCTCGTACCGGTTGATCTCGTTATCGACCACTCCGTCATGGTTGACGATTTCGGAAACGACAAAGCTCTCGATAACAACATGAAGCTGGAATTTGAACGCAACCAGGAGCGCTACCGCTTCCTGCGCTGGGCTCAAACCGCTTTTGACAATTTCCGTGCGGTTCCTCCTGCGACCGGTATCGTTCACCAGGTAAACCTGGAGTACCTCGCATCGGTAATCGCTACCCGCGAAGTAAACGGCGAGCTCGTCGCTTTCCCTGACTCCCTCGTAGGTACCGACTCCCACACCACGATGATCAACGGTCTGGGCGTACTCGGCTGGGGCGTTGGCGGTATCGAGGCAGAAGCAGGAATGCTCGGCCAACCGCTTTATTTCGTAACGCCAGAGGTCGTCGGCTTCAAGCTGACCGGTACCCTCAAAGAAGGCTCTACCGCTACCGACCTGGCACTGACTGTAACGCAAATGCTGCGCAAAAAAGGCGTTGTCGGCAAATTCGTAGAGTTCTACGGTCCTGGCCTGTCCAACATCTCGCTGGCTGACCGCGCTACTGTAGCGAACATGGCTCCTGAATACGGCGCGACCATGGGCTTCTTCCCGGTAGACGCGGAAACGCTCAACTACCTGCGTCAAACCGGCCGTGAAGAGTCCTTGATCAATCTGGTGGAAACCTACACCAAAGCACAAGGCCTGTTCCGTACAGACGACACGCCAGATCCTGTCTTCTCCGAAACACTGGAACTGGATCTGTCCACCGTCGTACCGAGCCTGGCTGGTCCGAAGCGCCCGCAAGACCGCGTAGAGCTGACTTCCATGAAGGAATCCTTCAACGAAAGCCTGCGTACGCCAATCGAAAAAGGCGGCTTCGGTCTGTCCGAAGAGAAAATCGCTGCTGAAGCGCAAGTAACCTATCCGACCGGTGAAACTGCGACCCTGAAAACAGGCTCCGTCGTTATCGCGGCAATCACTTCTTGTACCAACACCTCCAACCCGAGCGTTATGCTGGGCGCAGGTATTCTGGCGAAGAAAGCGGTTGAAAAAGGCCTGAAAAAGCCTCCGTTCGTGAAGAGCTCCCTGGCTCCAGGTTCCCGTGTCGTTACCCAATACCTGATCGACGCTGGTCTGATCGACTCTCTGAACGCCATCGGCTTCAACGTCGTCGGCTACGGCTGCACCACTTGTATCGGTAACTCCGGTCCGCTGCCGGAAGAAACCAGCAAGGCAATCGCTGACAACGATCTGACTGTAGCGGCTGTCCTGTCCGGTAACCGCAACTTTGAAGGCCGTATTCACGCTCAGGTGAAAGCGAACTACCTCGCTTCTCCTCCGCTCGTTATCGCATACGCGCTGGCTGGCAACGTGAACATCGACCTGACCAAAGATCCGATCGGCATCGGCAACGACGGTCAACCCGTTTACCTGAAAGACATCTGGCCAACTCCGCAAGAGCTCAACGAAGCAATGGGCAAAGCGATGAATCCGGAGCTGTTCCGTGCACAATACGCAAAAGTATTCACACAGAACGAAGAGTGGAACAAAATCGACGCTCCGACAGGCGATCTGTACGAGTGGGATGAAAAATCCACCTACATCCAGGAGCCTCCATTCTTCAAAAACCTGGCTGGAGACGCAGGTCACATCGACGAAGTACTGAAAGCACGCACCATCGCGCTGTTCGGTGATTCTGTCACAACTGACCACATCTCCCCTGCCGGAAACATCTCGCCGACCAGCCCGGCTGGCCGCTATCTGCAAGAAAACGGCGTAGAACGCAAAGACTTCAACTCCTACGGCGCTCGTCGCGGAAGCCACGATGTCATGATGCGCGGTACGTTTGCCAACATCCGTATCCGCAACCAAGTGGCACCTGGCACCGAGGGCGGGGTAACCAAATACCTGCCGACGGGCGAAGTCATGTCCATCTACGATGCGTGCATGAAATATCAAGCAGACGGTACTCCACTGGTTGTTCTGGCCGGTAAAGAGTACGGTACAGGGTCTTCCCGCGACTGGGCGGCAAAAGGTACCTTCCTGCTCGGCATCAAGGCTGTTATCGCAGAAAGCTTCGAGCGCATCCACCGCGCCAACCTGGTAGGCATGGGCGTACTGCCGCTGCAATTCGCAGACGGTCAAAGCTGGAAGTCTCTCGGCATCGATGGCAGCGAAACCTTTGACATCCTCGGCCTCTCTGACAATGTTCAGCCTGGCCAACGCGTCAAAGTGAAAGCGACTCGCCAAGACGGCAGCAGCTTCGAATTCGACGTAATCGTACGCCTCGACAGCATGGTTGACGTAGACTACTATCGCAACGGCGGTATTCTGCAAACCGTTCTGCGTCAGCTTCTCGACGAAGGCAAACCGGTAAACGCATAAGCTTTACCCAATATTTCCATTACAGCACCCACCCATAGCAGGCAGACATCGTCTTAGACGGTGTTCTGCCTGTTTTTTTTGTGCAACCGGCTTCCCCATCCTGCGCGAGCTAACGGCTGCTGCTGCAATATTTGCCTTTTTTACAAACCGCACCCTTTGATAGAATGTCACTCATGGACTGTGAAACCGTCTCCCGAGCCAATCCGTAAATGACCAGTAACGGGTGGTGATTTTATCCATGGGGTCTATTTTCGATTTCTTGTTTTACCTCTTCTTTTTAGCGATCACAGGGCTTACCGCTCTGTATCCTCGCACTGCTTTGTCTAAGCGCGATTATGAGCCTTCACAATTTCGGGTCGACATGACTCGCATCATTTCGAGCATTGTTTTTTTCATTTTTTTGATCAGCTTCATACACGATCTCTTTTTCTAGCGCAAAACGAATGTATCTTCCTTCCCTGGCAAGGCACCCTATAAAAAAGGAGGGACTGCGCAATGGACCAACGAGATTTTGAACAGATTTACGCCGCTTACAAGGCAGAGGGCGAGCGGCAGGCCCGGCAGGAGAATGGCGGTGGGACAGGAGCGCCGCTATCCGCCGATGGAAAGGAGAGCATCGTTGCCGTCCGCAAAAATGACGACGGCGATCTGATCGCTTTCAAGACAAATACGGGACGGGAGCTGGACTATGTGACAGCCCTGCAGGAGGCAAAGGCAGGTCAGCTTGCCCATGTCGACGTCTTCCACAAATACGGCCGTGACATTTTGCGGAGCGAGCCGGACGGAATCAAGGAGAACAATCTGGACAACCTGCCTACGTTTTAAACCCTGGACAAACATACGCCTGATCCCCCACTCGCCCCTCTGGCTCAGTATCGATACCGGTACTCAGTCCAGAGGGGCTCTCTTGTGTGTTATCATAAGAGACAGGACTATTTTATCGAGGAAGGATTAAATCCATGGGCTTTCATTTGACTAAAGGGATCATCACGTCTTTGTGCGGCCGGATCTCTTCCGACAGAGGAAAAGCGTATTACCGGGCCAGAAAAGTAACTTTTACGCAATACGATCCCGAAGCTTCCGTCTATGAAGCCACGGTCAAAGGAACAGGCAGCAGCTACAAGGTCGCTGTCGAGTTTCATCCGGACGGGAACGTAGAGGCGGAATGCACCTGTCCCTCGCTCGGTTCCTATGATCAGTTCTGCCAGCACATTGCCGCCGTCCTGCACGGCATCGAGGATATGGAGAAAAACGAGCTCATGAATCGCTACTCGCAAGGGGCCGGACGGCGATCAGAAGCCTTGGAAAATCCGTATTCGGGGACTTCCGGAGAGCGGGAACCCCGCTTCTCTGCCACCCAGCCCTCCTCCGGGATTTCTGCGGGAGATGTACAGCTGACCAACCGCGTTCTGGGACTGTTCGGCGAAAAACCGACCCGCCCGAATCATGTGCGGCCGCTCTTTGATACCCGGACAGCCCTCGATGTGTCTTTCACTCTGAAGCCTGTCCTGTACGGCTACCGCAAGCAGATGTTCGGCATCGAGCTCAAGGTCGGGCCAAAACGGCTGTACGTCGTCCAGAAAATAAAGGAGTTCCTCGAGTGTATCGAGCGCAGAGAACCGTTCGTCTTTTCCAAGCACTTCACCTACGACCCTGAGCTTCACCGTTTTCAAAAAGAAGACGATGCCGTCATCAGACAGCTGATTCACATTTTTCACAACGAAAAGCTGTACCGCGAAACCGTGAGCGCGTACCTCCTGCAAACGAGGAACAAAAGCGGCGAACGAATGCTGTTCATTCCCCCTTTCATGTGGGAGTCGCTTCTTCCCCTGCTCACGTCCGCCCCGAACGTGCAGGTGATGGACAAAGAGCAAGCATTCGCAGGAGTCCACATCTCCGATGAGCTGATCCCGCTTTGCTTTGCGTTCGACCAGGCCGACTCGGAAAGCTTTCAACTGGACGTCCAGGGCTTGGATTTAATCACCGTGATGGAATCGTACGGAGTCGTTCTTTCCGAAGGGAAGCTGATCAAGCTGCCAGCCGACCAGTGCAAGCGACTGGCGGAGCTGAAACAAATGCTTGAGGCTTCCCGCAAGCGGCAAATCCTGATTCCGGCAGGACAGATGGAGCCATTCATGGTTACGGTCGCACCCGGATTGATGAAGCTCGGCAGCGTCAGCATCGCCCGCTCCGTCTCTGAGCGCATCATCCAAACACAACTGAAAGCCAAGCTGTATTTGGACCGGGTAAAGGATCGACTGCTCGCCGGTCTGGAGTTTCAATACGGCGACATTGTGATCAATCCGTTGGAGGGAGACGGGCAGCATCGCGGCGCCGAACGCATCCTCATGCGGGACGGAGAGCAGGAGCGGCGAATCCTGGAGCTGATGGAGCAATCCCCTTTTATCAGGACGGAGAGCGGCTATTTCATGGAGGATGAGGACGCTCAGTACGAATTTCTGTACCACGTCGTTCCCGAGCTGGAGAAGCTGCTGACGGTATACGCCACCTCTGCCGTGAAAACAAGACTGCATACCGGGTACACTCCGCCAAAGGTAACGGTGAATCTGGATGAACGAACCGACTGGCTGGAATTCAAATTTGATATAGACGGGATCCCGGAGTCGCACATTCGCCAACTGCTCCAATCCATCGAGGAAAAGCGCAAATACTACCGGATGCCGGACGGAGCGTTTGTACCGCTGGAGAATGAGGCGTTTCGGGAAATCGGCCGCTTCATCGACGACATGGGCATCCGCATTGCAGAGCTGAAAGGCTCGGACTTCCGCGTTCCGGTAGCCCGGGGGCTTCATCTGATCGATTCCCACAGACAAGGGAATGCCGTCAAGCTGGGCAAATCGTTCCGCCATCTCCTGGAAAACATGCGCAATCCGGACAATCTCGATTTCCCTGTGCCGGACAGTCTGGCATCTGTGCTTCGGGACTATCAAAAGTACGGCTTCCAATGGCTGAAGACGCTGGCCCACTACCGCTTCGGAGGTATTCTCGCGGATGATATGGGGCTTGGAAAGACGCTGCAAAGCATTGCTTTTCTCGTCTCCGTACTGCCGGAGATCAGAAGCCGGCAGCTCCCAGCGCTGATCATCTCACCCGCTTCGCTTATGTACAATTGGAAAAACGAGCTGAAGAAATTCGCTCCGGAAATAAAGGCCGTCATCGCGGACGGGAGCAAGACAGAGCGCAGCAGGAAGATTCGGGATGCCGCCCAGGCAGATGTGATCATTACCTCGTATCCGCTCCTGCGGAGAGATGTCGAGCTGTATGCGTCAAAGTCGTTTCATACGCTTATCCTGGACGAGGCGCAGGCCTTCAAAAACCACGCCACACAGACGGCGCAGTCGGTCAAAGAGCTCCAGGCCAAGTACCGTTTTGCCCTCACCGGAACACCCATGGAAAACTCGCTGGAGGAGCTGTGGTCAATCTTCGATGCGGTGTTCCCCGGATTGTTTCCGGGACGACGGGCATTCAACGACATGTCGAGGGAAGCGGTGGCGAAGCGAGTTCGTCCCTTTTTGCTGCGCCGGGTGAAAGCGGACGTGCTGAAGGAGCTGCCTGACAAGATCGAGTCGCTGCAAGCCTCCGAGCTGCTTCCGGAGCAGAAAAAGCTGTACGTCGCCTATTTGTCCAAGCTGCAGCAGGAGACACTCAAGCATCTGAACGAGGAGACCTTTGATAAAAACCGGATCAAAATTCTGGCTGGCTTGACCCGTCTTCGTCAGCTATGCTGCCACCCTGCCCTTTTCATCGAGGACTACGCAGGAAGCTCGGCCAAATTCGAGCAGCTGCTGGAAATTGTCGCGGAATGCCGCAGCGCGGGAAAGCGGCTTCTGGTATTCTCGCAGTTTACCGAAATGCTTGGAATGATCGCAAGGGAGCTTGGCTGTCAGGGAGTGCCGTTTTTTTATCTGGACGGGAAAACGCCAGCGGCAGAGCGGATTGAGCTGTGCAACAGGTTCAACGAGGGTGAACGAGACCTGTTCCTCATCTCGCTAAAGGCAGGGGGCACCGGATTGAACCTGACGGGAGCGGACACCGTCATTCTCTATGATCTGTGGTGGAATCCCGCTGTGGAAGAACAGGCAGCCGACCGTGCCCACCGCATCGGCCAAAAGAATGTCGTCCAAGTCATTCGCCTCGTCGCCCAAGGGACCGTGGAAGAGATGATGTACGCGCTTCAACAGAAAAAGAAGCATCTGATCGAGGAAGTGGTCAAGCCTGGTGAGGCCGCGTTGTCGTCCCTGACGGAACAGGACATTCGCGAGATTTTGATGATCGGATAAGTGGCCTGACGGTCAGCATCGGGAACCGCAGGACTTTTGGCAAAGCAAGTAAAACGAGTAGAGGCCCAAAAGCGAGCTGGCGAAGCCAATGTACACGGAAAACCTGCGGAGCCGTGTCGCTTCTGTCCATGGAGCAAGATCGAGTAAACGGAAGCAGCATGGATTCGAATTGTATTAGCGACCATGCACGGCAGTAGAAAAAAACCGGAGCGATTGAGAGCTCCGGTTTTTTCCGTTTACAAGTTGTTTAGAATTTATTCAGAGCATCAGGCGATAATAGCTCTTGGAATCCAGCAATGAAAGCAGTTGCGAGCGAACCAACTACTGATATACAGGGAGAGGAAATTCCATACATGCAAACCGTGACCGATCAAAAATTCGCTATTTTATCGTCGATTCAAAATCATTTAGCCATGATCAGGTTTGACACGCAAGGAAGGGTTATTTGGGCGAATCAACTTTTCGCTTCCACAATGGGATATGCGGTCGATGAAATTGTCGGCCTCCATCACAGCCAGTTTTGCTTGCCTGAATATGCATCAAGCAAAGCGTATGTAAATTTGTGGGATGGTTTGCGTCAGGGGAGAGCATCCCAAGAAAAGATCGTACGGATTTCGAAGGATGGACGAAAGCTGACGCTGGAAGCAACTTATATGCCTGTTATTGAGAATGGCAAAGTGGAAGCAGTCGTCAAGGTGGCTACTGATATCACAAAACGTGAATCAGTTCTTCAGCAAAGTACCGCAGAATTGATGGCTATGGTCGAGGAGATGACTGCCAGCACGGATCAAGTATTGGATGCCTCAAAGCTCATCTTGAACCAGATGACCAAGTTGAATATTGAATCTGAAGCAGTTACCGATCAGGTAAAAAGTATCCAATCCGTAACGAAAATTGTCAAAGAAATTGCCTCTCAGTCCCATATGCTAGGTCTAAATGCCGCTATAGAAGCTGCCCGAGCCGGTGAACACGGACGCGGTTTTGAGGTCGTTGCGAATGAAGTCCGGAACATGGCGGCATCCAGCAAACAGTCGGCGGAAACCATTTCGGTTCAGTTGACGGATATCGCAAAATCGGTATCTTTGATGATGCAGAGCATCGAAGCAATCACCGCTCAAATCTCAAACAATTCGAGAGCGATAGAAGAATTAAAGACGGCTTATCATCAAGTCGCCACGGCAACCAAAAGATTAACATCCTCGATGTAACGTGGAACAATAGTTGAAAACGACAGGCGCAACAGCGGCGGACTGCGTTCCTCTCCCCAGTCCGCCGCTGTTTTCCCATATGCGATAAGCCCTTTCGAGACGTCCGCTTTCGATTTGGACCAAAAAAAGACGGACACTGGCAACGATTACGCATCCGGCGTCGGAACGGCAGGAGCATTTTCGCCTCCCAGCCTGCGCCGGGCGGTTTCTCTTTTGCCTACGGCCGGGACGTGCTGACCGGCTTTGGCCAATCCATACACAGGCATGTTTACGTACATGCACTCGTACATTCCCGCCTCCACCAAATACGTTTCGTGAAAAAATCCGACCCCTCCCGACTTTGCCGCCTTTTGATTGAAATCTCTCCACGCAGACAGGTGCAGCTCCCCGCTTCTGGCATACTGCTCCAGCTGGTCAAACGAGCGCCAATACTGAATCTGGACAGGGCCCCGTGCGCTCATGAAAAAGGCGGCGTCAAGAAAGCCCAGCTCCTTGTTTCGATACAATTCTTGCAGCATGCCATTCATCGCCTTTACGACAGGAAGCCATTGATTCACGGCAAGCCAGTTGTTCACATGCAATCCGATGACAAACACGACAAACGGCCCTTCCATCTCTGCCGTATACCGCCCCGCTAAAATTTTCCCCATCTGGATCACCTACCTGAATAAAAGTTTGGCATGAAGCTCGTAACATCCGAGAAAATCCTGCGATTGATAGATGTGGGCGGTCAAATACGCACCGTAAAAGATCGTGTGCAGTCCCATAACCAGGTCATTTACATCCGCATCAGCCGCAATTTCGCCATCAGCCATGGCCTGCTCTATGCAACGGCGGAACAAATCGTCGAGACGAGGAACAAGCGAACCCGCCTGTTCTTCCTTTCCGGGATAGTACAAATGGAGTTCCGCCTCCGTCAGCTCCGGCATGCATGGATGCATTTTCACCTCAGTTAAAAAACCGATAAGGCTCAGCATAATACCCGGATGCTGCTTCGCGTTTTCATCCACCTTTTGAAATACGTGACGAAGCGCCGACAGCCCCCTTTTGGGCGAATCGGCCAGCTCCAGCAGCCGATCGGTCACCCACAGCCGCATGTAGTAAATCAGCAGGTCCTCCTTCTGGGGAAAAAACTTGAAAAAGGTCACCTTGGAAATCTCCGCTTTTTTGCAGATCTCCTCGACGTACACCTCGCGGAAGGATTTCTCTCCGATCAATTCCAGACACGCATGCAGCAGTGCTTGCTTCGTTTTCGCTTTTTTCCATTCCCTGAGCGGAATGCTTCGTTCCATGGGAGCAGCTCCTTCGCAAATAAATACAAACTCATATTAATAAATTAACTTGAGTTAATTTTAAAGTCAACCATTCCTCACTTCCCCCTCTCCCTCTCATCATCCACCCGGCTCAAAAATTTCTCTTCCCCGCTCTCCAGGCATTTGCATACCTTGTAAGAGAGAGAACCTAAGGAGAGAATTTCGTGAAAATCTGTTTTTCCTGCCACCTAGAAAAATTCAAGCCAAAAGGGAATGTCCTGCAGTTTTTCATCATGCTCCAGGCGATTGACCGGGAAGTGGAACGGCTCCCTGCCCAAGAGCGCGAGGGATTTGTCCTGCACTGCGTCCTGCCGTTTCGATATGTAAACGGGATGGGGGGCTTTCGCTTTCGCCATGTTCGCTTTTATCAAGCCGCGGAGCTGAACAGCAAAATTATCAGTCTCGATCAGAAGCACAGCTACGACTTTATTTTTATTCGCAACCGGACACAGGCTCGCGAGTTTATCAAAAAGAAGCCTTCCCTGGGCAAAAAGCTGTTGTTCCTCTCTATTCACTACAATCTGAACGACCCGATCATCATGAACAAGGTCAATCACTTGTTCGACAACTCCCGCATGGTCTTTTTTCAAACCGTGCCCAATGCCAGGCGCTACCGCGAATATCTGGAACGGAAAACGAGGTATTCCGCTCGGGAGCTGGATCGCAAAATTCAGGTCCTCCCTCAATTCGTGGAGGGATATTCCGGTGATCAGGACCCCCAGCCGCAGCCGAATCCCCCGCTCGACCTGATTATGGCCGGGGTGCTTCGCCCCCGTTACGGACTAGAAACGGCCGTGAACGCCATCAGGCTGATTCGCAAGGAATTTCCGGGGGCAAAGCTCAATGTGCTCTACCCGTCTATCGTGATCCGTTACCGGAAACAGGCTCACGAGCTGCTCCGTTCCCGAGGTGTGCGGAATCACGGACAAAAATCGATGTGGGAAACAAAGCGGATGATTCTGCAAAGCGGAATTGGCCTTGCCCTGATTTACGACAACACATCAGACAAAAATCCGTCTCATTCGTATCTTTCCCGCGTCCTGGAGTACATGGCGCTCGGTGTGCCTGTGCTTACCACCAAAACCGTCGGCAACATCCATCTGCTTGGAGAAAAGTATCCGCTCTTTGTCAAAGACGAACACGACATTCTCAAGTGCTACAGGAAGCTATCAGATCCGGACTATTACCAGCAGATGTGCCAGTACGTGAAAAGCCGGGGCAAGCACTACCTTGCGGAAAACGCGGTCAAACCGTTCTGGAATCTGCTCATGGACGAGTGGAAAGCAATGAAAAAAGGGCGATCCCCCAAGTAGAAAAACCTGCTTGAGGGGCCGCCCTTTTCCCTGTTCATTTTAACATTTTTCCCATGCGATAAGCGGATTCCATGATCGGCTCCGCAATCTCCATCATTCTTTCCAGCGTGAGGCGGTTGGAGGGACCTGATACCGCCAGCGCGGCAACCAATTTTTCGTTCCGGTTAAAAATCGGCGCGGCTACTGCTGCTGCTCCCAGCTCCCGTTCCTCGACACTGGTGGCAAAGCCTTGGCGTCGGATCTGCTCCAGCTGTTCCAGGTATGCGTCGCGGTCGATCGATTCGGGCCAAAGCGGGTCACTTAGCACTTCTTCCCTGACAGCCGGTTCCGCGTATGCCACCAGAACCTTGCTCGATGCGCCTACTGACAGCGGCATGCGTGCCCCGATAGGCGCGACCCTCCGGATAGCCTGGTTGCTCTGCACTGCCTGTATGCGAATCCGCTCATTGCCGTCGCGGACATACAAGCTGATCGTTTCCCCGACGACATCCCGCAAACGCTCCATCTCCGGCAGCCAAAGGGTGGCCGGGTCATCGGAATGCGCCAGATTCACGGACAGCTCCCACAAGCGAAATCCAAGGCGGTATTTCTCCGTCTGAGCGTCGCGTATTAAAAATCCCTTGTTTTCCAGAGTGGCCAGCAAGCGGTGTACCGTACTTTTATGCAGCGACAACCGCCCGGCGATCTCGCTTAGCCCCAAGTCGGTTGAATCCGTAAAGCAAAGCAGGATGTCAAGCGCCCGCTCTACGGCTCGCACGTTAGCTTTCTGTTCTTCCATTCGTTCCACCTGCTTCATTAAAATCGGTTCCGTACGTTTCACCTGATGAAATGAGGTTCTATTTTTAAGTATACGAAAAAAAGCGGCGAAGAGTAAAGAGCAGAATGTGACGCGTCCTGTCAGGCTGTCAACGCGGCCATTCCTTTTGAAGTGCGCCTTGAAGTGCGCCATCCACCTAATTTTCCCCTGAGTGGACATCTCCCCATCGCTATTCGCTGATAGAAACATAGATTGAAAAGGAATGAAACCATAACTTCAGCTCATGGAGGGATGACCGCTCGTGGGTAAATACAATGAGTCAAAGCTGAAAAAATACCGTGTCTTGCGTCGAAATTCCCGCTTGGCCTCTACTCTTCCGCGCACCCGACTCTTCTCCAAGCATGCGCTCCGCCATTTTTTAAAACAGTATCGAAAAGTTATTGCCAAGCCGATCGCAGGCAGCGGCGGTGCCGGTGTCATCCTGATCACCGGCCTGGGAGATAACCACTACAAGGTCCATCGCGGCTGCCGCAAACGTACGATTCGCGGCAAATCAGCCACCTACCGCTACATCCGCAGCCGGATCAAGTCGCAGTACTTGGTGCAGAAAGGAATCTCGCTCGCCCGCGTCAACGGCCGTCCGTTTGACATTCGTGTCATGGTCCAGCGCCGTTCGGGCTCCTCGTGGGTCGTGACCGGAATGCTCGCCAAGGTGGCTGGAGCCGGCTATATTATCACCAACATCAAGCGGAGCGGAGGAAGAGTATTGCCGCTGCGTTCCGCGATACAGCTCTCATCGCTTCGATCCGCTTCTGCCGATCAACTGATTCAGCGTTTGAAAGCGGTGGCGGTCGCAGCCGCCAAGCAGCTAAGCACCTACTATGCCAATCAGAGGGTGTACGGTTTGGATATGGCTTTGGATTCTTCGGGACGGGTCTGGATCATCGAAGCCAACCTGCGGCCCGATATTTCCCTGTTCCTGAAGCTGAAGGACAAAAGCCAGTACCGCCGCATCCGCTCCTATAAACGGTAGTATCCAAAATCGGACGAGCGAAGCCAAGGAAGGCTAGACGAGCCTTCTGCCGTACAGAAAGCAAAAAGCCCCGACAGCTCTCGCAGAGGTCGGGGCGTTCGTCGTTTATGCTAGAAATCAAAGTTATCCGGGTCCGGACCAAAACGCTTGTTTTGATTAAGGCGGCTGATTTGCTCCATCTCTTCAGCTGTCAACGTGAAGTCGAACACGTCGGCATTTTGGCGGATGCGCTCCGGCGTGACCGATTTTGGAATCGTCACGACACCGTTTTGCAGATCCCAGCGCAGGATTACCTGGGCAGGAGACTTGCCGTATTTTTGTCCGATTTCCACCAGCACCGGCTGGTCGAGGTTGCCTTGCATCAGCGGGCTCCACGCCTCCATCTGGATGCCGTTTTCCTTGCAATAAGCGAGCAGCTCTTTTTGTGTCAGGAGCGGGTGGTACTCTACCTGATCCACGGCCGGGACGATTTCACTGTTCTGTTTCAAATCCTCCAAGTGATGCACGTGGAAGTTGCTGACTCCGATCGCTCGCACGTATCCGTCGCGGTACAGCTTTTCCAACGCTTTCCACGTATCCAGATACTTGCCTTGTACCGGCCAGTGCACCAGGTACAGGTCGAGGTAATCCAGGCGCAGCTTTTTCATGCTTTCGTCAAACGCCTTCAGCGTCGTCTCGTAGCCTTGATCGGAATTCCATACCTTGGTCGTGATGAACAGTTGGTCGCGGGCAATTCCGCTGTCGCGAATCGCATCGCCCACGCCAGCCTCATTGCCGTAAACAGCAGCGGTGTCGATGGCGCGGTAGCCGGTCTCGATAGCCGACAGGATCGCGCGCTGCACCTCATCCCCTTCTTTCACTTTCCACACGCCGAGGCCGAGCCAGGGCATTTTGATTCCGTTGTTTAAGACGGTGGTATCAGCAAGATGCGTTGCCATTCGATTTCCTCCCGTTCTATCGGTTTTATGTATCTCGCTTGATAGTGTAGCACAATGGCGATTCCAAAAAAAGGCGCTGCGCCCTTCGAATATGCTTTCCGTGTGCTCTCCTTGAACAGGGCTGTACACCCTGGGACACAAGTGACGGCTGCTCCACGGGACGGTTGCTATACAAGACGGTTCCTGCATGAAACCGTTGCTGAACGAGGCGGCTGCCCCAGGAGACAAAAAGCGGGCCGATACGTTCCTTGCGGTGCTGCGCGCAATCGCATCGGCCCTGAATGCCGCGTATGGAACGCCGCTTTTGATGCTTGTCATCCGTTTTCATGCTTATCATCGCTTCTTGTACGAACGGCTCATCCTGCGTGAAGCGCCCGAATCGTCTCCAGAAATTTTTTCATCGTTCCCGTCATGTGCGAGTCCCGTCTATGGATGAACACGGTCGAGACCGTGGAATATTCCTCGGGTATGGAGAAGCAGCGAATCTTCCCCTCTCTCTCCAACCGTGACACGGTCGGCCGCGGAACCAGCGAAACGCCCAGCCCCGATGCGACGACGGCCAGTATCGTCTCAAGCGTCCCGAACTCCATGATCTTCGTCGGCGCAATGCCCTGGCTGCCGAGCCAATGAACCAGACGAGAGCGGTAGCCGCAGCCGGAGCGAAACACAAGGAGCGGCTTTGTGCTGCATTCCTCCAGCGACGCAGGCCCATCCTCGGCCCTGGCGATCAAGACCAGCTCCTCTTCGATCAAGGGCTCCTGGACAAGCTCCGGGTGCTGGACCGGACCGCTGACAAACGCCCCGTCCAGCTCGTACTGGAGGACGTCCCTGATCAAATGCTCCGTGACGCCGGTCATCAGCGACAAATCTACGCGCGGATACTTTTTGTGATAGGCGGACAAGATGTCAGGCAAACAACTGACAGTTTCCACCGAGCCGACCAGGAGCGGACCGGACGGGTCTTCCTCGTCCTGAAAGGCGAGCTTCATTTCTTCCATCATCGCCAGGATCTTCTGCGTGTACCCCAGCAGCTTTTTCCCCTCGGGATTGAGGCTCATTCCCCTGCGATGCCGATAAAACAATTCGGTCCCCAGCTTCAGCTCCAGATGTTGAATCCGGGCTGTCACATTGGACTGTACGTAATTTAATTCTTTCGCCGCCTTGCTGACACTGCCCAGCTCAGCCACAGCCTGAAAAATCCGCAGATCGCTGATCTCCATTTTCGCTCCCTCTTTCTATGTTTCCGCCGCTTATCTTCCACCCCCATTGTATCACTGACAATGATACATTTCATCATTTTCAATCATTTTACATGATGGTAATTTCGGAATATGATATTCATCGTGAAAAATTTGTTAGCGAAAGTGAATTGCGAAAGGAAGTCACCTATGAACAAAGAGCACATCATGAAAGGGGCCTTGCTCTGCCTGATCGCCAGCATGGCGTGGGGCGCCATGTTTCCGGTCGCAGAAAGCGCGTTTGCCCATCTGGACCCGTTTTACTTTTCCGTTATCCGTTATTCGGTTGTTTCCCTGCTGCTGCTTGTTTTTCTCTGGATCAAGGAAGGCAGACAAGCACTGCGTCTCGAAGGCCGCGGAGTCTCTCTCTGGTTTTTCGGGACCATGGCATTTACCATATACAACTTGCTGGTCTTCTGGGGCCAAAACCAGTTGGGCACCTCGGGAGTGATCCTCGCATCCGTCATGGAAGCGCTCATGCCGATGCTGTCCGTACTCGTGCTGTGGATGTATAAAGGCCAGAAGCCTCAACCGTTTACCATCGGCTGCATCGCCCTCGCCCTGGTCGGCTGCTTTTTGGTGATTACGAAGGGCGACTTCCGCTCCTTCCTCCTGGGGGGAGACAGCCTGCTGCCTGTCCTGCTGATATTGCTCGGCGTACTGGGCTGGGTGATCTATACGATCGGGGGCAACCACTTCGCGTCGTGGTCAGTGCTGCGGTATTCGACTTTGAGCTGCGTGCTGGGAACCGGGACCTCCCTGGTGATCGTCCTGCTGCTGACAGCCTTGGATGTCCTGCACGCCCCATCGCTCCAGTCGGTATTTTCCGTCGGCTACGAGCTTGGCTTCATGATCGGAGTCGCGGGAATCCTGGCTCTGCTCAGCTGGAACGCGGGTGTCAAGCTGCTCACACCGATCAACGGCATCCTGTTTATCAACTTTGTTCCGGTCACCACTTTTCTGATCTCCGTCTGGCAAGGCTATCAGATCACGATGTACGATGCCGGAGGAACGCTCTTGATCATTTTGGCTTTGATCAGCAACAACCTGTTTCAGCGAAAAAAGATCAAGCTTGCGGTGTCGGGCAGAGCCGCTTCCAAGGAAGCCTCTTTTTGACCGCCCCGTGGCGCTCAGCTCCCTATTGCTTCAACAGATAAAAAAAAAGCCACGCGCCATGGCAACCGTTCCGCATAGGAACCTGCCAAGCGCGTGGTTTTTTCTTGTGTTTTCGTTCCGTTGTCTTTTATGGTGTCCTGAAGTTTTTACGCCTCCAGCGGCGTGACCGCATCGTGCATATGCATGTCCATCTCTTGCAGATACGCATCTTTTTGCGATTCGCTCCACCCCAGATGGCTGGCCATGTACGCGACCACGGCATCCTTCCACTGTTTCGCTTCGTTGATCCGGAAGAACAGAGCACCCGTCCGTCTGATGAGGAAATCGACCGGCTTCACTGCCATTTCCGCTTCCATCGCATAGCGCAGCGAAACGAACCAGTCAAGCGGCAGACCGGACTCCGCGGCCTCCCGGGCGTGCCCTTCGGCTAAGCGGAACAGTTCATCTACATTGGAGCCGTAGAAACGGGCCAGCCGCTCTGCTTGCTGACGGGTAAAGCCGTATCTCGTTCCCTCTTCGGTTTTCCGTTCGATAAAGGCGGGCAAGCTCGCACTGCCTCCCACTTTTCCGCCGGAAATAGGCATATGCTTCGTTGCACAAGGTCCAAATGTCCCTTTTCCTTCTTTTTGCAGCAAATCAGCGACCATGTCGACGACCATCTCGGCCATTTTCCGGTACCCCGTCAGCTTCCCTCCGGCGATGGTGATCAATCCCGAATCGGATTGCCAAATTTCGTCTTTGCGCGAGATTTCCGAAGCGGATTTTCCTTCTTCGTAAATCAGCGGGCGAACGCCTGCCCAGCTTGATTCGACGTCTTCGTCTTTGATATCGAGCGCAGGGAACATATAGCGGATCGCATCAAGCAAGTACTGCTTGTCGGCACTCGTCATCCGCGGATGGGAAATCTCCTCTTTGTAGAACGTATCGGTTGTCCCTACATATGTTTTTCCGTCGCGAGGGATGGCGAACACCATGCGTCCGTCGGGCGTGTCAAAATAGACAGCTTGTTTCAACGGGAAGCGGCTTTGGTCGATGACGAGATGCACCCCTTTTGACAGCTGCAGGAATTTTCCTTTCTTGGAGTTGTCCCGATCCCGCAGCGTATCTACCCAAGGTCCTGTCGCGTTTACGATTTTCTTTCCGTACAGCTTGTATTCGGTGCCGTCCAGCTGATCGACGACCTTGACGCCGTTCACCTTGCCGTTTTCGTACAAAAATTCCTCAACCTTGGCGTAGTTCACCGGCAGCGCCCCGCGCTCGGCGGCTTCTTTCATCACCTCTATGGTCAAACGGGCATCATCTGTACGGTATTCTACATAATACCCTCCGCCCAACAAATCTTTTTGCTTGATCAGCGGCTCTTTGGCCAAAGTCTGCTGGGCATTCAGCATTTTCCGGCGCTCTGAGCCTTTCACCTGGGCCAAATAATCATAGACTCGCAGGCCGATGGATGTCGAGAATTTGCCGAAGGTCCCGCCTTTGTGGATCGGCAGCAGCATCCATTCCGGTGTCGTCACGTGAGGGCCATTTTCGTACACGATTGCCCGCTCCCGTCCGACTTCCGCAACCATCTTCACTTCAAACTGTTTCAGATAGCGCAGGCCGCCGTGGACCAGCTTGGTCGAACGGCTGGACGTTCCCGCAGCAAAATCCTGCATTTCGACCAGGGCAACCTTCATGCCCCTCGTTGTCGCGTCAAGGGCAATGCCCGCTCCGGTAATTCCTCCTCCGATCACCACGAGGTCAAAGAGCTGATTGTTCATTTCTTCCAATCTCTTTGTTCTCTGCGCACTTGAAAATGTCTCTGCCATTTCATTCCCTCCCGAGGTTGTACAGAAAAACAAAAAGAGACCCCAACGAACACTATAGCTAAACTATAATGCATTGAGGTCTCTCCGATTCTCCAGACGAAATATTAACTTATACAATAATATAACATAATATGCCTTCCGATAAAAGCCATAGCTGCAATTACCGCTCGTTTCCATCCCGGCTGCATTTCTGCAGCTTTTTCCAGGGCCGCGAATGCCTCTGTACCAAAGGACGAGGCGACCATTTTTGGACAACGTCCGCCTTGTAAAGCTCCGAAACGCACCTCAGCCTTTCGGAGCAAAATGCTCCCAAAGCTTCCGATTGGAGGTGGTAATAGCCGAAGCTCCCCCTTGCAAGGCCATGTTCACGTCATCAATCGTTCGAATCAGTCCCCCTGCCAAGATCGGGATCTTCGTTCGTTCAAACACTTCTGTTATGATCGCAGGCATGGCGCCCGGGAGGACTTCAATAAAGTCGGGCTGCGTCTTTTCCAAAAGCAAATAGCTTTTTTCCAATGCATTGGTATCCAGCAAAAAAATACGTTGAATCGCCAATACCCCTTTTTGCTTCGCTTTTAAAATGACGCTCGACCTGGTTGAAATCAATCCCGCCGGCTTGATTTGCTGACAGAGAAATTCCGCGGCGTACTCATCGTTTTTCAAGCCTTGCACGAGGTCGGCATGCAAAAACATTTTCTTCTTATGTTTCTCTGCCATGTCATACAAGCCTTTCAATTGCGCGATATGCGTATCCAGAAACACCCCGTATTCGTAGGGGGATTCCAAAATATGATCAAAATCCTTCATATGGCGGGCAGCAGGAAGTATTTTTTGGCCGTTAAAATTCATCAAGATCCACCTTTCTTCCGATAACGTCCTTCCTCCAACTAGGATGCATCGATCATTTCCATCTTACTGCAAAACAGCTTGCAGACAGAAAAAAACCCACCTTTTGCAAACTCCCCTTCATCGGGGAATTCAACAGTGGGTCTCCATCTCTCCGTCACTTCGTATTAACTTAGTTTGATTTAAGCAGATCGTGTAACCGTTGTCAATTGCTCTGAATGGAGCCGCACTCCCCGCAAATTATTTCTGTTAATAGAGAGGACCGATTCGGTCAATCCGGTTTGTCCAGATGCCGCCGGTATAGCCGGAAGGCAGCCGCTTTACATCCTCGGGGGTATCAAATCCGGTTGAAAAGTCGCTTCCGTCTCCTCCCACCACGATAACGCGTGTGTGGGCGTTATCCATGCGCTCCAGAAAACGAGTCGGCCATCCCCACAGCCAAGGGCCGATTTTTTCGGGAATATGCAGCTGCGTATGCTCGCATGCGGCTGGAACGTAGCCTGTCCAGCCTGCAGCCATGTAAGGGATCAGACAGCTTTTCATCGTTGCTTTCGACATCACTCTGACGCTGGGCAAGCCTTCCTTCAGGGCCGCTATCGGTTCATCTCCGCCATACACAGTCAACCGCTCCAATTGGCTGGCGGGCAATCCAGAGAGAAAGGCGGCGAGCTGCTCTCCTTCGGTCGGATCGTTGCTCTTCACGTGGATTAAAAACGATTGCTCGGGAAAATGGTTCAGCACTTCTTCCAGCGACGGCATCAAGCCGATTCCCTTTCCGCGAAACGGATATGTTTTTCCTTGGTCGGCTGTGTAGCCGTACCCGATATCCAATCGCTTCAGCTCTTCCAGGGTATGCTCGCGCGTAACCCCTTGTCCGTTGGTCCGGCAGCCTAGCGTCCAATCGTGGAAAACGGCGAACTTGCCGTCTCTGGTGGGCTGAACGTCAAATTCGACAATGTCGGCTCCAGCCTGAAAAGCCGCTTCCATAGACGGGATCGTGTTCTCCAGAAACGGGTGCTCCGGTTCGTAAATCCTCTCCGCTGTGCACGTCTCGCCTGTAATTCCTTCCATATGAAAGGTTTGGGCCATACCCCGATGGGCCAGCAGCAGCGGAGCTTCATTGCTCGCTTTTGTAAACAGAGAGCTGTTGTTTATGTAGACAAATGCAGCCAGCACAAGCAGACACAAAACGAATTTGTTCTTCAGTATTTTTTTCAGCTTCTTCATCGAGTCCTCCTGTTGTAGATTGCATGATGTAAAGCAAGAATATCATGAACCTTCTCCATATGGCTAATCCGGCTACAGCTCTCCCAGCGGTTGAAAACCAATCGCATGTACACGTGCCTTGAAAAAATAAGGCTGGCTGCCTCTTTTACAAGTGCAACCAGCCTGTGCTCATTTCTTTGCGGTCATTCTGTTTTCTTACGGTCCTACGACAAGAACAAATAAGCGAGCGGGGTCGTAAACACAAGCGTGAGAATCGTCCTCTCCAGCCAGATCGCGATCAGCTGCGGGATGCTGATCGGAATCTCCGTAGACAAGATGCACGGAATCGTGGCGGAGAAGAACAGGATAGACGAGACAGAGACTACCGCGATCACAAACTTGGTGATCAGGGGCGCTCCGGTCACAATCAGCGCGGGCAAAAACATTTCGGCGATTTCGATCGCGGATGCCTTGGCCGCGAGGAACGGCTCAGGAAGCTGCAGCAGCCACGTGACCGGATAAAACAAATAGGCCAGCCAGTCAAAAACAGGCGTGAACTGGGCCAGCACCATGCCGATCAAGCCCACTGACATGATCGAAGGCAAGATGCCCATCGTCATGATAAAGCCGTCGCGCAGATTCACCCAGATGTTTTGGCCAAGCGACATCGACGATTGGGCGGCGTGCATCGCGTCGCTCCAGGCATGCTGGAGCCTGCGTCCGGTCACCGCCTTTTCCGGGTCCCCTTTGCCATCGTAATACTCGTCGCTCATCTTGCTGAGCGGCCAGATGCGGACGGTCACAGCCGTCACCAAAAACGTAACCACAAGCGTGACCCAGAAATAAAGGTTCCAGTAGGCCATCAGATCAAGCGTCTTCGCCACCACAATCATGAATGTGGCAGAAACCGTGGAAAAGCCGGTGGCAATGATCGCCGCTTCCTTGACCGTATACTTGCCTTCCTTAAAGACGCGGTTTGTAATAAGCAGGCCGATCGAGTAGCTGCCGACAAACGAGGCCACCGCATCGACAGCGGAGCGGCCTGGTGTTTTCCATACGGGACGCATAATCGGCTGAACCAGTACGCCTATAAACTCCAACAGGCCGTAGCCGACCAGCAAAGCCAGGAAAATGGAACCGATCGGAACGACCAGCCCAACCGGTATCACGAGCTTTTCAAACAGGTACGGCCCCATGTCTTTGTCCATCAGCCAGGCTGGTCCGATCTGAAAGAAGATCAGAGCCACTACGATCACACCCAGCACCTTGAGAAAGGAAAAGACAATGTTCACCTTGTTTTTCTTCCACGTGCCTGTAGCGAACGGATAGATCGCTCCGAGCAGGATCACCACAAAAGCATACAGAGGGATGACGCCCGGGACAGTGCCCCGCAGCCAGGTGACGATATGGTCCAGCGGGATGGAGGAATTTCCGTTTACCGTTATCGGGATAAAGAACATAAAAATGCCGATCAAGCTGAAAATGAGAAACTTCCATACATTGGCCGGCGTAGCTGGAGCAGTGGCCGGATTCGTTTCTGCAGCAAGCCCGTTTTGCGGATGATAGTCCATAAGGGTCCTCCTCTGGCTGAGTTGTCGGTCCCTCTCCCTTTTCCTATCCAGATAACTGCTATCTCTCTTTTTCAAACGGCACAGGCTGCCTGCCATCACCCAATCGAGGAGAGAGTGCCCCCTCGCACTCTCTATTCTGGACCGGGTTATGACGCTTTACGCCAACCGTCCTTCTTTTACTACCGTGATGCCTTTTTTCACAACTGTGTGAACGTGGTTGATGCCGTATCGATATTGCAGGGTCATGTAATCAGGCACATCAAATATCGTTACATCCCCCTGCTTGCCCTGCTCAAGACTGCCGATCTGCCCGCCGCGGCTGATCGCGTGGGCCGCATTGATCGTCGCGGCTGTCAATACCTCCGCAGGGGTCATGCCCATTTTCAGGCAGCCCAGATTCATGATCAGCGGCGTGGAAACAGTCGGCGAAGAGCCTGGATTGCAGTCCGTCGAGATCGCTACGGCCATTCCCGCGTCGATCATCTTCCGGCCATTGGCCGACTCCGCCATGAGGAAGAAGGCGGTCCCCGGCAGGAGGACACCGATGACGCCCGCTTCTGCCATCATTTGAATGCCTTTGTCAGAAGCGCGCAGGAGGTGGTCAGCCGATACGGCGCCGATGGAGGCAGCCAGCTCGGCTCCTTCATACGGCTCGATTTCATCGGCGTGAATTTTTGCTTTGAGTCCATACTCCACGCCTGCTTCCAAAATGCGGCGGGACTGCTCGGGGGTAAACACTCCGCGCTCGCAGAATACGTCGTTGAATTCTGCCAGCTTGCGGCGGGCGACTTCGGGAAGCATTTCGCGAATCACCAGCTCGACGAAAGCATCGGGATCGTGCTTGTATTCGCGAGGGACGGCATGCGCTCCCATAAAAGTGCTGACGATGTCAATCGGATGCGCTTGGTCCAGCTGCTGTGCCACTTCGAGCTGCTTGATCTCATCCTCGAGAGTGAGGCCGTAGCCGCTTTTCGCTTCTACGGTCGTGACCCCGTGGAGGAGAAATTGATCGAGCCGCTTCTTGCTCTCGGCAAACAGGGTCGCGTGATCAGCAGCGCGGGTCGCGGCTGTCGTCGCGTGAATGCCCCCGCCGTTGTTCATGATTTCCATATAAGTAGCGCCGTTTAAGCGCATGTTGAATTCATTTTGACGGCTTCCGGCATGGACGAGATGGGTATGAGGATCAACCAGACCCGGCGTTACCAGCTTGCCGGACGCGTCGATGACTTCTGCCTCATGGGCTCGCCCCTTATACGCCGCTTGCAGCTCTTCATCCGTCCCGACCATTTCAATCCGGCCTTTTTCGATCCAGAGGCTGCCGTTCTCGATGATTCCCAGCTCATTCATTCGCTTGCCTGTCACCGGTGCGGCAGAACCGCCGGCCAGCGTCACCAATTGGCTGGCCCGGCGAATCCATACAGGTTTGTTGTTCATGGCGCTTACTCCTTTAGCATCGGGATTTTGACGCCTTTTTCCTTGGCTGTCTTCACCGCGAGATCATAGCCTGCATCCACATGGCGGACTACCCCCATGCCCGGGTCGGTCGTGAGGACGCGCTCCAGGCGCTTCTCTGCTTCCGGCGTTCCGTCAGCCACGATGACCATGCCGGCATGCAGCGAATACCCCATGCCTACGCCGCCGCCGTGGTGGACGGATACCCAGCTTGCTCCGCCTACCGCGTTGATCAGGGCGTTCAGGATCGGCCAGTCCGCAACTGCATCGCTGCCGTCCTTCATCGCTTCCGTTTCCCGGTTCGGAGAAGCGACAGAGCCGGAATCCAGGTGGTCGCGGCCGATCACGATCGGAGCGCTCAGTTCGCCGCGGGCCACCATGTCGTTGATGATTTTGCCGAAGCGTGCCCGCTCGCCGTAGCCCAGCCAGCAGATGCGCGCCGGAAGTCCCTGGAAGGACACCCTTTCGCGGGCCATGCGAATCCAGTTGCACAAGTGCGTGTTATAGGAAAACTCGCGGAGAATCACTTCGTCTGTCTTGTAGATGTCCTCCGGATCACCCGAGAGCGCCGCCCAGCGGAACGGACCTTTGCCTTCGCAGAACTGCGGACGGATGTACGCGGGTACAAACCCCGGGAAGCGGAACGCATCCTCCACGCCTTCGTTTTTCGCCACCTGACGGATATTGTTGCCGTAGTCGAAGGTAACGGCACCCTGCTCCTGCAGCTTCAGCATTGCGCGGACATGCTCGGCGATGCTCGCCACCGCTTTCGCCTCGTACGCTTTCGGATCAGCCTTGCGGAGTGCTGCCGCTTCCTCCAGCGTCATGCCGACCGGAATATACCCGTTCAACGGGTCGTGGGCGGACGTCTGATCAGTCAGTACATCGGGGATGAAGCCGCGCCGCAGCATTTCGTTCAGGACGTCTACGGCGTTGCCCAGAAGACCGATGGACAGGTCCTTCTTGGCCGCTTTGGCTTCCTTCGCCATCTCGATCGCTTCATCCAGACTTTCTGTCATCACATCGAGATAGCGCGTTTCCAGACGGCGCTGGATGCGTGTGCGGTCGATTTCGATGTTGATGCTCACCCCGCCATTGAGCGATACCGCGAGCGGTTGAGCGCCTCCCATACCGCCCAAACCGGCAGTTACTGTGATCGTGCCTGCCAGCGTACCGCCGAAATGCTGACGGGCGCACTCGGCAAATGTCTCGTACGTCCCCTGCACAATTCCCTGGCTGCCGATGTAGATCCAGCTGCCGGCGGTCATCTGTCCGTACATCATCAAGCCCTTTTTGTCGAGCTCGTTGAAGTGGTCCCAGGTCGCCCAGCGCGGCACCAGATTGGAGTTGGCCAACAGCACGCGCGGCGCATCCGCATGCGATTTGAATACGGCAACCGGCTTGCCGGACTGGATCAGGAGCGTTTCGTCGCTCTCCAGGTTTTTCAATGTTTCGACAATTGCATCGAAGCATTCCCAGTTCCGGGCTGCCTTGCCAATGCCGCCGTACACGACCAAATCCTCAGGGCGCTCCGCCACTTCCTCGTTCAGATTGTTGAGCAGCATCCGAAGCGCCGCTTCCTGTACCCATCCCTTGGCATGAAGCTTTGTACCTGAATATTGCTGGATCAACTCTTGAATCGATTGTGTCTTCGTCATCATTGCACCTGCCCTTTCCCCAATAGGTCTTTGTATATGTAGTATAGAAGAGACCAATCGGGGAAAAACAGGCATCCTTATTTCGATTTCCTTTCGGTTTTTTCGGAGATTTCGGATAACCGGAAGCGCTTCCAACCAGAAAAAGAAAAAAATTTACGATTTATTGCTTTTCTTTTGATTTCGAAACGAACGAGGGGTTGTCCCCCGCTTTTCCTTAAAAATCTTGCTAAAATAATTGGCGTTTACAAAGCCTGTCCGCTCGGCAACCTCCTGGATGGAAAGGCGCGTCTCCAATAACAGCCGCTCTGCTTCGCGCAAGCGTATCGTCGTCAGCATCTGGCGAAAGGACACTCCCTGACGCTTTGACAAAAGCGAGCTGAAATAGGCGGGACTGCGGTCCACATGCCGCGCTGCCTCCTCCAGCCGCAAATCGGCGCGGGCGTAGTTTTCCTCCAGGTAGCGGATGGCCTGCTCGATAATATCGAGGCGGGCTCCCTCGCGATTCGTCGTCGCGGAATCGAGCAGCTCGTAGATGAACAAAAGCAGCTCCTGGACGATCCGATAGAGCACCGGCGTGTATAAGATCGTATCGAATACGCGGTGATACCAATCCTCCAGCGCTCCTTCGTCCAGACAGTGAGACTTCATAAATCTTCTCACCTGGGCCAAAATGCTGGTCAGGCGGATACGAAGCAGCCCCGGCTCGGGATACGGCTCTTCTTTATGAAGGAACTGCCGGTACATCCACTGCTTCACCTGTTCGCGGTCGCCGTCGTGGAGCATGTCAATCCACGCCCTTTGCTCCGCCGGAGTCAGAAAAGGATCGATGACCGCCCAGTTCACCTTGTTCTCCACCACCGATATTTGCCGGTATCCTTTGAAAAAGCGGATGTCCAGCGCTTCGACGGCATACCTGTACTTCTGGTGCAGACTGAGCATTTGATCCTCGGCGTCGTACAAAACGAGCGAAAGCGACTCCGAATGCTGCGCTTCCCAGTCCATCAGCAGCCGTTTTCCTACTTCCAGCAGCGAAGCGAGAGGCGCCTCGTTTTTCAGATCGAAAAGACAGACGATCACGTCGCTCAGCGGCAAAAGAGCAGGCTTGTCCCGAAACGGATATGTCTCCAAAAATGTCAGCAAATCCCCGTGCCGCGCTGTCTCCTCGAGCTGCAGCAGCATCAGCTGAAGTCCCCTTCCCGGCGTTTCCAGAGGCAAAAACAGACTGCGGTACGATACCGCCGATCCGTAATGGTCAGTCTGCACTTCGCTTGCTTTTCGGGCCACCGTCCTGTCCTGGCAGCAGCGGGTCAGGACACGCCGGATATGCTCGGGAGTTTGCGGCTTGACCCACAGGTCGATGGCGTGAAGCTCGATGCCCTGTACGGCGCGCTCAAAGGTGGCCTCCGCTGTTGTTACAATGACTGTCGGCCGGTATTGGGAGGTCAGCATTTTCAGTCGCTCCCACTGTTCCTTGGACACCATGTCCAGCTCGACGCAGACGACATCCGGCCTTGTTCCTTCGAGGACGCGGAACAGCTCGGAAGCCGTCCCGGCGGTGACAACCTCGTCAAAGGGGATGGCACATGTGGAAACAAGCCAACTGATGCCCGTCCGTTCATTGGCGTCCCGGTCCGCGATCAAAAGCGTCGTCATGCGATCTCCTCCTGTTCCGTGAGACTAGCTGGGTTATGCCCTGCATGGGATTCCTCGCAATCCGGCTTTGCCGGCAGAAATTCTGTCAGACAAGGGAAGGGCTGCCAAAATGGCAACCCTTTTACTTTCCAACCTTCCATTCTATTTTGCTGCCGATGACATGATCGAACGGGACAAAGCCGATCTCGCGGGAGTCCAGGCTGTTGTTGCGGTTGTCTCCCATGACGAAGATGTGGCCCTCCGGCACGGCCCATTTCCCGTCTTCTCCCTCCATCTTTTCCTTGATGTAGGGCTCACTCAGCTTCTCGCCATTTCGATAGAGCTGATGGTCCTTAATCTCGATGACGTCACCCGGCTTGCCGATCAAACGCTTTACATACATGAAATTTTCGTTCTCTTTTCCCAAAAACAGATGGATGAGCGGATGGCCGACCAGGTCATCCTGAAAGCTGCGCTCTCGATCCACGCGACTGTCAATTACCACGATATCGCCGTAGTCCGGCAAATACGAAAACGTATGGGACAGCTTCGATACATAGATTCGCTGCTGATCTTGCAAGGTTGGGTCCATCGAATGCCCTTCTACCTTGAACGGCTGAAACACAAAAATGCCGAGCACAAGCGCAAGTCCTAGCGCAAATGCCAATGAACGGACCCATTCCCAGATCTCTCTTAGCTTCACCGGCAACCCCGCCTTTCGATTTTCAAAATTTCCTCGAAAGCTATCATAGCATAAAATGGCGGCGGAGCCAAAAATATACCAAATTATGGATCTCTGTGAGACCGTTCACATATTCTCATTTCTTTCAGTTTCCTGAACAAAGTCGCCCGACTGACCCCTAAAAGCTGCGCCGCTTCCTCTTTCGGCCTGTTTGCTCTCTCCAGGTGAGTCATGACCCGCCTGATTGTGCGCTGCTCGATCTGCTTTAGATTCCAGCTTGAGCCTTCTCCCGGCCCGACGACAGGCTGGGCCTTGCCTTCAGCAGATGGGCTTGTCCACAACGTGGCGGGGAGATTTTCCGGAGAAATGAACAAGCGATGCTCCATCGTGGACGCATACTCGACGACGTTGGACAGCTCCCGTACGTTACCGGGCCAGTCATGCTGGACGAACCTGGCTTGTACCTCCGGCGTAAAGCCGTTTAGCTGTTTTCCCAAACGTGCAGCGTTTTTCTGCAAAAGAAGGTGGGCCAGAGGCAATATATCTTCCCTGCGCTCCCTTAGCGGAGGCAGATGGATCGGGATGACATGCAGACGATAATACAGATCCTGCCGGAAGGCGCCCTCTCTGACCAGTTGGGCGAGATCGCGATGGGTCGCCGCCACCACTCTTACGTCGACACCGACGGGCTGGCCCTCTCCTCCCACGCGGACGACCTGCTTTTCCTGCAGGACACGCAGCAGCTTGCCCTGCAAATGCATCGGCATATCCCCGATCTCGTCGAGGAAAATCGTCCCTTTGTCAGCCGTTTCAAACAGTCCCTTTTTTCCTCCTCTGCGGGCTCCGGTGAACGCCCCCTCTTCGTATCCAAAAAACTCGCTCTCCATCAAAGTATCGGGAATGGCGGCGCAGTTGAGAGAAACAAACGGTTCGTTTCTGCGGGGACTGGCCTTGTGAATCGCTCGTGCGAACAATTCCTTTCCCGTGCCGCTTTCCCCCAGAAGCAGGACGGTGGAATCACTCTCTGCCGCACGTCTTGCCATCTCTTTCGCCCGTGTGATTACGGCGCTGGTTCCGGTTATCTCGGCAAACGCATCATCCTGCTGCATAGCCGCCTGCAGTCTCTCCAGGGCAAGCTGCTGCTCCCGATACATCTGATGTTCTTTTATTTGCATCGCGATCAGCTCTGCCATTTTTTGCAAGAAAAGCAAAATGGAGTCCACATCGGAAAAAAGCCGATCCCGCTGTTTCTGATCAAAGGCGAGCAGCCCGATCACTCCCACGCCAATCCCGTTCACCCGAATCGGACAGCAAATCTCCCCGGTTTCCGCGCAATTCCCGTAATGCATGCAAGGACGACAGAGCGGATCGGTACCCGGGCTGTCGATCACGACAGGCTGACCCGTCCTGAGCGCTGCCTGGTAGACAAAATCTTCTCCGGCCATCGCTTGCAATCTGCCCGGCTCAGTCTTGCCTGTACCGGCGATTCGCAGCAACTGATGGTCAGCTATCTCTACCTCCACGTGCAATACGGACGCGACTGCCTCCGCAATCTGTTGAACCGAGTCGGCTATTTCCCGCAATGACACAGCGCATCCCCTCTCGTTTTCCGTCTCCCTCCATTATAGCTGGCGGGAGGCACAAGAAGGATCTGGAACAAGTGGATACTTTCCGCCCCATACGACGTCTTCGTACTGTTTCGCATCCGTATTTCCCTCGGTACTGAAGAGCAGGATCACCGAGTCTTTGCCCAGCCCGAGATGTTCCCGCAGCGCAGAGAGCTCACCTGACCGCATGATTTCCGCAAGCAAGCCGAGTCCTACCGCTCCACTCTCACCGCTAATGATGCGGGGGTCATCTCCCGGGGGAGCTGCCAGCATTCGCATCCCGGTCGCCGCTACCCAATCGGGACAGCTCACGAAAGCTGCGGCATGATCGCGCAAAATCTCCCAGGCGATCGGGTTCGGTTCTCCGCAAGCAAGCCCGGCCATAATCGTCTCCAGATCACCGTCTACCGTATGCGGAGCACCGTCGCCTATCTGTGCCGACTGGTACAAGCAATTTGCCGTATGAGGCTCGACAATGATGGTGGCCGGCCTCCGATCTCCCAAACAGCTTTGCAGATAGCCATGCACGGCTGCAGCCATCGAGCCAACCCCCGCCTGCAGAAAAACATGTGTCGGCACAGGCTCTCCGGACTCCTCGAGTTGTTCCAGCGCTTCCCTGGCCATCGTCGTATAGCCCTGCATAATCCATCGCGGGATGTCCGTATAGCCTTCCCATGCGGTATCCTGGACGACCTGCCAGCCGTTTTCCTCGGCCATTTTTCTCGACAAGCGGACAGCTTCGTCGTAATTGCCATCTGTCACATGCGCCTCGGCTCCTGTCTGCCGAATCGCTTCCACCCGCTGCTCTGCCGATCCCTTTGGCAGAAAGACGACTGCTTTTTGTCCCAACTGCTGCGCTGCCCAGGCGACCGCTCTGCCGTGATTCCCATCGGTCGCAGTGACGAACGTTACGGCTCCGAGCTTTTGCTTTGCCTCAGCCGAACGAAGCAGCTCGAAGCTCGCCTCTTCGACCGGAATCCCCAACCGGGCGCTCAAATGTCTGCCGATCGCATAAGTGGCTCCGAGCACCTTAAAGGCGTTCAGGCCAAAGCGGTAGGATTCGTCTTTGATAAAAATGGCTCTCACGCCGAGACGCTCAGCCAGGTGTTTCAGGAAATGAAGCGGAGCAGGCTTGTAGCCGTGAATGGAGCGGTGGAACCGGATGACCTCCTGCGTTTTGGCCTCATCCAAAAATGTCGCCGCTTCTCGCGGTCGGCCTATCGTTTGGTTCCCTGTTTCTTGAAGAAAATAGCGAATACCCGTTTCCATTGACATGATTTCTCTCCTCCTTGTTTACCCGCAATAAAGGAATGCTCCATTGCTGCTGAGTCGATTGGTTGGAATCGATGCTCTGATTCGATACTCTGAATCGACTATTCAGAGCTTATTTCTGTGCAACTCTCATGCCATGGAGGAGGGGAGGCAGTGAACGGTTTCATTTTTCGTACAAGAATCAAAACGATACTATATTTGACTCATTTTGATTCTTTCGTCTCTTTTTGAGACTTTTCGCTTTTGGTGGTCACAGCCTGCCGCAAAAGCTCCGCGATCCGCTTTTGCTCCTGCTCGGCGATGATCACGTAACTGAGAGACTGCGGGCCAAATCTGGCGGTTGTCGCCTTGTATGCAAATGGATCTACCTCCGTCTTGTCCCGATCGTTTAGCAGGGAACTGGTGAGCTCTATCGCCGCTCCGCCTTCGTACTTACACCTATCGACACAAGACCATTTATATAGTTAGTACAATCGTATGGCGGGAAGGAGGAAAACTTGACCGATACTTTTTTCCCATCCCGTTTCTTTTGTCCTGGACAGAAAATCCCCCCTCCGATTCGATTCTCATCAGTTTCTGAAGGGGGCTTGTTATTTATTTTCGGACGACCTTGAACAAATCGACTGTATGGCCTGGCTCGTTTCTGCAAACGTCCTTGCTCAAGCTTTCAGCGTCACGGCCATGTCTGCCAATGCCTCTTCGGACTGGGCAAAAAACTCCTCATACAGCGCGATCACGGCCCTGTCCGCATCTACCTCTTTTACGCCGAACATCATGCTGACCTCGGAGGAGCCCTGGTTGATCATCTCCAGATTGACCTTGGCTCTGGCGAGAGCGGATGTTGCTCGCGCCGAAGTACCCACGGAACGGCGCATGCCTTCGCCGACGATCATGACGAGTGAAAGGCCTCTCTCGACGATGATGTCTTCGGCCTGAAGCTCCTGTTTCAATCTGTTCACTACCCGCTGTTCGATTTGCGGGGTAAAATCCTTTTCCCGCAAAATGACGGAGATATTGTCAATCCCCGACGGCGTATGCTCGTACGAGAGACCCTCTTCCTCAAAGATTTGCAGCAGCCTGCGGCCAAAGCCGATCTCTTTGTTGAGCAAATACTTGCTCACATAAATACTGCAAAAGCCTTTGTCAGCCGCGATTCCGGATACCCGATTTTCGTGGAACGGTCTCTCTGAGACGATCATGGTGCCTGGTGCCTGCGGATTATTCGTATTTTTGATGCAGACGGGGATACCCGCCTGATACGCCGGATACAAAGCTTCCTCGTGAAAGACGGAAAAGCCCGAATAGGAGAGCTCTCGCATCTCCCGATAGGTGATGATCTGGATTTCCTTCGGTTTTTCAACAAGACTCGGGTTCACGACATACACCGAGTCGACATCGGTAAAGTTCTCATACAGCTCCGCTTGCACGGCTGCAGCCAGAATGGAGCCAGTAATATCGGAGCCTCCCCTGGAGAAGGTGACCAGCTCGCCCGCCGGCGTAAATCCGAAAAACCCCGGAAAAATCACGATCCCGGACTGGCTTTTCAAACTGCGCAGCTTTTCATACGCTTCAGGCAATACATGAGCGTTCCCCGGCTCTCCAGTCACGACCAGACCGGCATCCTTGGGGTTTACATAGACAGCCTCCCTGCCCTGGCTTTGCAGGTAACGGGCTACCAGCTTGGCGCACGTATCCTCTCCCGCCGCTTTTACCCTGTCCATGAACCGGCCGGGATCTTCGGCAGGTATGAAGTGCAGCGCCTCTTTCAGCTGTGCGGCGATCTCTTCCGCCGCCTCGATTGGCAAGCCCAGTTCCCGGATAATGTCTTGATATCTGCCGATGATCCGGCTTTGAACTTCTTCGGCGGGCTGGCCTTGCAGACGCGCTTCCGCGTACCGGATGAGAAGATCGGTAACCTTCGTATCTTCCTTGTACCGTTTTCCGGGTGCTGAAACGACGACGAGCTTTCTCGCTTCATCCGACTTGACAATCTCGCATACTTTTTTTATCTGTGCGGCGCTCGCCAGTGAGGTCCCGCCAAATTTGGCAACTTTCATCTCCGACTCCTCCATCTGTGTATAACGATCACAAACTGCATGAGTATAGGTTAAATTATTTACCCCATAAAGACAAGTGTCCATTTCAGAAGGACATAAAAGAAACCCCTTTCACAAAGAACAGTCTTCGCGAAAGGGGTGAAGAGCCTGTATGATCCGCGATATGGGCCGCGGCCGTCGGAATAGCAGGGGGGTAATAAAGTTTCTACAAATCGGGCTAAAAAACATTTCGAACATTAGTTCAGCTGTAAATATATCGGTTCATGTTTGTCGAGAGAGACAATCATACCCATCTACCCCCAGAGATTAGAATTTTCCGCAGAACGGTTACCATACCCGCAGGAAACTGTGCATTTCTAAGAGTGCGTTCCGGACCGAATACCTTCCGCGGCAATAACATGCTCCGTGTTGTTATGGAGGGGGATACGAGTAAAAATGAGAAAGGCGTTGTAATAGCCCTGTCAGGCACTACAGCGGAAGGACGTACAGCAACTACAATGATTTTCAATCATGAAGAATTTATTGTAGTTAAATGATCACTTTTGCTTCCCAGGAAAAAGAAGTGTTTCATAAACAACGAAGGAGCTGCGCAAGACTAGCAGCTCCTTTTCCACTTTGTACATACAAGCCGGCAGCTCCCCCGCGAAACGCTCCGGAGCGGACAGTTCACACTTCTTATGCAAACGGATCCCGGAGCCAAGCAGAAAAACACGCTTTTCCCGCCCCGGCCCCGTTCTCAAAACAAAAAAGGGGCAAGCCCCCAAGGATTTAGCCCCAAACAAGTTAAAAAGCTGTGCCACATCAGATCATGCAGGTCATGCGGTCACATTCAGATTCGGATTGTACCTCTTCACGTAATGATACAGCTCCTCCTCTGCCAGACGAAAAGTGAAAGCCGCCTGAGATTGTCCAGACAGATGCTCGCCAAGTTGTTCCTCTCCCCGCGTCAAGCGCTTGTTTGCCGCCTCTGGCAAGGTGAGGACATGCGGGACGAGAAGCTGCAAGTACCACTTGCCCTGCTCCTCCTCCGAAATATCGATTTCCAGCTCGATGTCAGCACTTTCGAAGGAGTAGAGATGCGTAAACAGCTCCTCTCTCGCAGCAGCATCCAGGCCGTCTATGGACAGCTTCATGACGCGGAGGTAATACTCCTCGTTAAACAGGACGGTATGCTCATCCATGCGTTGATATTTTTTCTGGACCAAATCCATCGCAATCCCCGCCTCTCCTTTTCTCATACTTTTCAGAATACAACGAACAATCGCTTTGAGCAACCATGCAATAAAAAAAGACGGCCTGTTACCGAGAATAACATCCCGGCCACCAGGCCCCCTGATGAACTTGCTAAAACAGCGATGTCCCTTCCGTCAACGCTTCAGCGTCTTCACGCGTGATCAACACAGCGCGAGGCTTTCCGCCGCTCTGTCCGGCTACATAGCCGTCGGCTTCCATCATCTCAATCAGGCGAGCCGCCCGGTTGTAGCCTACGCGGAAACGGCGCTGCAGCGCCGAAGCAGAAGCCTGTCCCTGATCGGCAACATACAGCAGTGCCTCGTGGTACAACGGGTCGTCCCCCATATCGAATGATTGCACCTGCTGCTCCAAATCCTCTTTGCTGAACAGGTACGCCGGTTTTCGCTGCCTTTTGATCGCTTGGGTGACGGCCTCGATCTCTTCGTCCGTCACATAGTTTCCTTGCAGGCGAATCGGTGTCGTTCCGCTTTCCAAAAAGAGCATATCGCCCCGCCCGAGCAAGCGCTCCGCTCCCGATTGGTCGAGAATCGTCCGCGAGTCCACCTGAGAAAAGACGGCAAAGGCCAGACGCGTAGGGACGTTTGCCTTGATGTTCCCGGTGATGACATCAACGGATGGGCGCTGCGTCGCCAAAAGCAGATGAATACCGCATGCACGCGCTTTTTGTGCGATACGGATGATGCAGTCTTCCACATCCTGAGGGGAAACCATCATCAAGTCGGCCAATTCGTCGATGACAATGACAATGTACGGCAGCGGCTGATCCGTCGTTTGGTTGTAGCGGTCAATATCGCGCACTCCCGCATCCACAAACAGCGCATACCGTTTTTCCATTTCCTCCACCGCCCATTTGAGCGCAGCCGTCGCCTGCTTCGCGTCAGTCACCACCGGCGTAACCAGATGGGGCAGATGATTGTACGGAGCCAGCTCAACCATTTTCGGGTCGATCAGCAGCAGACGCACCTGCTCCGGTGTCGCCTTATACAGCAGGCTGACAATGATCGAGTTGATGCAGACGCTCTTTCCTGAACCGGTCGAACCGGCAATCAAGCCGTGCGGCATTTTTTTGATGTCCGCGACGATCGGCTCTCCGCCGATGTCCATACCCAGGGCAACAGCCAGCGGCGACGAATGCTGCAAAAATTTCTCGGACCCGATAATGCGGCTGATCAGCACCGGCTGGCTTTTCAAGTTGGGGACCTCGATGCCGACAGCGTTCCGTCCCGGGATCGGAGCTTCGATCCGAATGTCTTTGGCAGCGAGATTGAGCTTGATGTCATCGATCAAACTGGTGATCTTGTTCACCTTCACCCCTGGCGCAGGCTGTATTTCAAAACGGGTCACCGAAGGACCTTTCACAATGCCGACGACCTGTGCGTTTACGTTGAAATTGCTCAGCGTCTCTTCCAGCAGCAGCTTCTGTATTTGCGTATGCTCGTCGTCATCGTCATCCTGCTCTGGCGATGGGGCAAGCAGCTCAAGGGACGGACTCGCATACGGCAATAACGGTTGCTCGTCCGGTTGCGGAGCCGGTTGTTGGTTGACGACTTCAGCTTGCCGCTGTAGTGGGTTGACGACGGCAACTTGCCCCTGCTGTGGGGTGACATCGGCAGCTTGCCGCTGCTGTGGATTTGCTTCGTTTGTCTCTTTCTGCGGTGCGGATGACGGCTCGCTTTTTTCCGCAGCGTATGCAGCCAGACTGGCCGCCAACTCGGCTGCTGAAGCAATTGGCGCGACCCCTTGCAAATTGTTGGCTGGATTCGCAAAGGAATGCGGCGGAACGCTTTGCGAAGAACTGTTCACAGACTCGTCTTTTGCGGAGCCGATCTCTTCCCGCTTCTCCTGGGAACGGCTGCCTTCCAGACCCGGCTGAATCGTTGCCCGGGGAGAAGCGCTCATCTCCTGCGCAGTCTGTTCCTCTACAGGCTGTTCCGCTTCCTTCTGTTCCGCGTTGGTCTCTTTCCCGATAAACGGCATGCCGGCATTCGATACAGAGACAATCGGCTGTTCTTCTCCCGATTGCTTCGAGGCTGGTTCTACTGCGGCTGGTTCAATCGATCCTTCTGCCGCTGGCTCCTCTGAGGTCTGCTTTTCAGCCGGTTCTTCCGCCACTGGCTCCTCCACAGTCAACTTTCCAACCGGCTCCTCCGCCACTGGCTCTTCTGCGGTCAGCTTTTCAGCAAATCCTTCCGCATCTGAATCAACTGCAGCCCGCACGCCATTATCCTCGGCTTCGCCTGAATCAAATTCCGCCTCGTCCAGTGCAGCTGCTGCTTCAAGCATCTCGCCAACAGTCACGCTATACTCTTCTCCCGGCTGACCAGTGCTTGCCGGCTGCATGTGGCCGGAGGCTGCTGGATCGGCAGGTTGACCTCCAGCGTTGTCAACGTCCAAAAAGTGCGGCGCTTGCGCCCGGTTATGGACGCTGTGAGCAAACGATTCTTCCTCTTGCATGCCGTCTTCCACCCGAATATCTGCGGCTTCGCTCACTACCGTTTCGGTCTTTTCATTTTCAGGAAGCTGTACCACCGGCTCGCTGTTCATCTCCAGTACAAGGTCGGAAGATGCTTCCGACCGGTCATCCGCTTCTGCTCTTTCCGCGTGGCTTGAGGCAGTCAGCTCCCGCATCCTCGCCTGTTGTTCATTGATCAGCTCCCGGGAAGAATGGACTCCGGCTGTCGTATGTATCCGATGATCAGCGTCCTCTGTCTCAGCAGTCACCTTTCCAAACACAGGTGAAATGACCTCTGAAGGTTTATAGGGGCGCTTGGTCTCCAAAGGCTGGGCGGTCCGGCTTACCGTATCAACGGCCTCTTCCGCCTGTCTGGTCTGTTCATTGCTGTCAGATGTTGTTGCACGCCGCCGCTCCGGTTCACCTTTTCCCGCAGTCGCGCGCGCTCTCTCAGCCCTTCTTTTCGCCACGGCATCTGCCGGATTTTCTGTCGGCGGAGCCTGCTCTGTCCGTTTTTCGGTCTGTTTTTCATCCGGTATGACCGGAAATTTAAATTGTCGCTGTTTCCTTCTGCGGAACGGCTCGTCCGTCTCTTGGATTTCCCGCTCTCTGGGGTAAATGCTCCGCGTTCTTGCCTGCACTTTGCCGCCAGACACTCCTGTTGAAGGACGAACGTATTGCTCTGTATGCCCTTGTTCCTGTTGTTCACTTTCGTCTCCGCGAATAAAACTCATCAGCTTGTGAAGCCACGACCACATGTTGCAACGTCCTTTCTTGCATAACCTCTTAGCATAACCTTTCGCTTTCTACAATCTTACCACGAAACACCCCGTTGTTTTTGCTCTGTTGAGTTTTTTTTAGATAATGAGAAACCTTTTGCCAGCTCATGCGTAATACAAGATGTGGAAATTGAAATGAATGATAGAGGAGGAACACTTCATGTGGAAAAAGGGGAGTGCCCTGCTGCTTGCTTTGGGGCTTGTTCTCACAGGCTGTTCAGGTCAAGCGTCATTGGTGCGGGACGCCGTCGTTACATCGCTCGATAAACCCAACTATGACTACCAGGGTTCACTCAAACTGGTTGGTGACGCAGACAAGCTGCCAGCAGCCCTGGGCGAACCAGCGGACGCTGAAAGCATCGCCGTACTGAATGCATTGAAAGCAGGAGTAACCGTAAAAGGTTCCCAGCTCGATCTTCAGAACGCGAAGATGGACGTCGTAGTAAACGACGACAAGCTGCTGCGGGACAAAGGCGTTTGGGCTGGCGATAAAAAAGCTGGCGTGGAGCTGATCGTAAGCGGAAGCGATCTGTATGCAAAATCTTCGTTGGATAAAAAATACTTGAAAATCGACAACTCGACCGGACTCGGCGCTGCTGGCGAAACAGCCATCGATCCGGCGAAATTGAAAGACTACCAGGACAAAATGAACAAACTGACGATGGACTTCACGAAGAAGTACATCTCCAAATACGGCTACAAGCTGTCCAATGTGAAAGACCTGGGCAAAGAAACCGTCACACTGCCTAACGGCGAGAAAGTGGAAACGGCACACATCGCCATCACTCTGGACACAAAAGAATTGATTCAAATGTTCTACTACACAGCAAATGACGCTGTTGCCAACCAAGACGTAAAAGCGTTCGCTGTCGACCTGATGGTTTTGACTCAACAACTGGAAGAAGAAATGACTCCTGACGCGAAGAAAACGACAGAAGCCGAGAAGCGCGCTACTGCCGAAGCAGCGGTAACAGCTGGCATTGCTTCTGCAAAACAATGGCTGGAAACAGAGGGCAAAGTCTATACGCCTGATAAAGTCGTCGAGCTGCTGAAGGAAGAAGGCTTCCACGGTGTGAACTGGACCCTGGACTTCAACATCGACAAGGCAAAACTGCCTATTCGCCAAAAGAGCGCTTTGAACGTAACGTTCGCGGTTGACAAAACCCAAAAGCCGTTGACTGTCGGTCTGGAAGCAGAAACCGTATCGTACAACTTCGGCAAAGCGACCAAGTATGACATCCCCGGAAAAGACGCTTCTTTGACTGTAGAAGCTCTGAAGAAAGATCCGAAAGCAATCGAAGCTTTTGACAAAAAAGGCTTCTTCCGCTCCTTTGTTGAAACGCTCACCACTGAGCCAAACTGGGATATGGATACTGTCGAAGCAGTTGTAGAATAAGTTACATGAAGAAAAGGCATGACGCCCTGTGCGCCATGCCTTTTTCTTGTCCACCATTTGCCTGTTGGACCAAGTCCGCTGGCTGGCTATTACGTTGCCTGCTTCCCGACTAACGTTCCTCCCCGTTCTTTTCCCGATACAACTCCTCAATCGTTTTCATCATCGATTCATACTCTGTTTGCGTCAACTGCTCGACTTGCTGCAATTGATGAAGCGCGCGCATCTTCTTTTCCGCATGAGCGTGTTCCTCCGGCGTCTGCCCTTTCCCCTCCTGAAACTCGGTCCAATGATGGGCGAAGTTTGCGGTCAGAGCGCCGAGAGTGCCGATACCGGTGACCATCAATATCGTAGCCATGATTCTGCCCCCCGTCGTAACGGGCGAGATGTCTCCGTATCCGACTGTCGTCGTCGTGACGATGGACCACCATAGAGCATCGCCGAAATGAACGATATTTTCGTTGATGCCGGCCTCCAGCAGGTAAATGGCACCCGAGCTCCACAGCATAATCAAGGTGACCACGCCAATCACCCGCTGCATCGGCTTGGATTTCAGCATGCTCCAGAGAAAAGGAGAAGCTCTCAATATCCTGACAAGGCGCAGGATACGCATGAAGCGCGCCAGATAAAAATAATGATCAAGCGGGATCATGGCGACGAGATCGAACCAGTTGCTGATGACAAATTTCTTTTTATCTTTGGCCAGCCATAGGCGGATGACGTATTCCGCTGCCAAAAAGCTGATCAGGATGACGTCTGCCTGATTCATAAACTCCTCGGTCAACCGGGGATGACTGGCCGGATCGGCGAAGACGACAATCGCATACGTGATGACCAGCAGGATGACAAAAATTTCATACATGACCCGAAAAAACAAGAGGACTCCTCCAAACCCAGTTAACCTGCCCGTTCGCTTTCTGTCTCCCGGCTGCCAAGCAACGTTGCTTCCCTTTTCAAGGTTGCGCTTCCGCTACTCCAAGATCAGTTCCCGCACCTTTTCATGCAGCACGCCATTGCTCGCTACTAGCGACGGCAGACGCTCTTTGTCGAAGTCTTCATGCTGATATGTCTCTCCGTTCCAATCTGTGACGAGGGCACCAGCCTCCTGCGCGATCAGAATGCCAGCAGCCACATCCATGATGCTGGATCGCTGCATCACGATGTAGTCCAGCCACCCGTTGGCGAGCAGGCACCAGTCCAGAGCAGGCGCGATGTTGCGCAAAAGCCGCTTCGTGCCGAGCACGAACGGACGTGTGAATTCGAGCTCCTGCTCCTTGGTGACCGAGTTGCGTCCCCGGATGTACGTCCCGACTGCCCGGGTCAAATCGTCGCGTTTGTTCACTTCCAGCCGTTTCCCGTTGAGGAACGCTCCCTTGCCTTTTTCCGCCCAGAACATTTGGCCGGCCACCGGGTTGTAGACGACGCCCAAGATCACATCACCTTTGTACTGCAGGGCAAGAGAGATAGAGAAATACGGATAGCCGATAAAATAATTGTTTGTACCGTCCAGCGGGTCCACGATCCAGAGATAGTCTTCCTTGCGTTCGACCATTCCGATCTCCTCGGAGTAAATGGTATGGTCCGGAAAATGCTTATGCAAAACCTCAATGATCCGTCGTTCGCTCTCCTTGTCTTCGGGAAGCTTTACGTCGTTGTGAAGCTCCTCATCGGGGATGAGCTGTTGCAAAAAACGTTCCTGCAGATAGGTTCCAGCGTATTTTGCTGCTTCTTTGGCTATTTCGATCATGGGAGTCTCTCCTTTTCTTTTCTGTAAATCCATTGATTACCCTTGCATCCGGACCCGGTTCATCCCTATGATAGGGAGACACCCGTGTTTTGAAGGGGCTGCCCGGTCTTTGCAAAAGCGCATCCGGGCAAGTGCTTCCGCCAAAGGAGGGGAAAAGACATGAACAGCGATTTTATTCGCCTGAAAAATCTGGAAGGCGAACTGATGCTGACCCAGTTGAACAAAAGTCTGGGTTGTTCCGTAACCAGCAAGGAGCTGGTGTTTTTCAAGCCTCATATGACGTATCACCTGTTCCTGCATGACATCGTCAGCATGGTTCCGATAAAGCTTGACAACGCGCCGATTACTTTCCGCCACAAAAGCGAGCTGATCCGCTCGGAATTTGGCTCGGACTACTACAAGCTCACCGTAAAATGGGCCCGGATTGTGACGCGTTCCGGAATTACCGAACGGGAGAACATGGAGTTTATCGTTCCACTTTCCCGCAAGATGCTGGACTACATTGCCCAATACAGCGGCCTCATAGCCATTGGGTAAAAAACATGCGCCTCGCCTGGTGCACGTGGCTGCGCTGCACGGCCGAAAGCCTCTATCCGCTATTTGCGTATAGAGGTTTTTTTGTGTACAGACTGCCTATCTCTTTCGCTTGAGGACGATGAACGTCCCGGTCCCGTGAGCCAGCAGCCGATCGCGTTCGTCGTACACCCTGCCATCCATGACCACCAATGTTTGTCCGCGATGGATGAAGCTGGCTTCCGCACGCAGCTTTTCTCCCTTTCCCGGACGCAGGTAATTGGTCTTCAGTTCAGTCGTCACGGCGTATTGATCAGGCGGAAGGGAGCGGTTAATGAGCGACCCCATCGCCGAATCGATGAGCGTAGCCAAAATCCCGCCGTGGACGACACCGAGCGAGTTGTGCGTAAACACAGTCAACGGCAGTTCAAAGCGATAGGTGTTCTCGTCGACGAAATCGCCCTTCAATCCGAGAAAGCCGGACAAAAACGCGCTTCCCCGCTCCCTGCGCTGCCGGATCGCCTGAACGGCAAGCTCCAGGATTTGTCGTTCTTCCTCAGTTCCCTGTTCCCAGATCGTTTTTAGTTCTTCCCACATCCTGTTCACTCCAGCTCTATTTATTTCATGTACCTTATTGTAGAACAAAGTACTTTCTTTTTCACCAGTTCCGTTGTTATAAACAGGTAACCGGCGCTACTTTTGAAGCCCCAAAAAGCTATTTCCTGAACGAATGTTCAGACTTTTACGGTTGTTTCTATTTATGAAAAAGTGATAAGATAGTTCAAAATAAACAGGCATCGTTTCAATCGGAAGGGAGTTTTTCAAGTGGCCAGACAACGAAGCGACATGATCAAAAAAGGCTTTGACCGTGCGCCGCACCGCAGCCTTCTGCGTGCAGCCGGCGTAAAAGACGAGGATTTCGACAAACCGTTTATCGCGATCTGCAACTCATACATCGACATCATTCCCGGTCACGTCCACCTGCAGGAATTTGGAAAGATCGTAAAAGAGGCAGTCCGCGCAGCGGGCGGAGTGCCGTTTGAATTCAATACAATCGGCGTAGACGACGGCATCGCCATGGGCCATATCGGGATGCGCTATTCCCTGCCAAGCCGCGAGCTGATCGCCGACAGTCTGGAGACAGTCGTGGCCGCTCACTGGTTTGACGGCATGATCTGTATCCCCAACTGTGACAAAATCACCCCCGGCATGATCATGGGAGCACTGCGCGTTAACATTCCTACTGTTTTCGTGACAGGCGGCCCAATGAAAGCCGGAAAAACAAGCGACGGCCGGTCCATTTCGCTTTCCTCCGTGTTCGAGGGAGTCGGAGCGTACCAGGCCGGTCTGATCGACGATAAACAGCTGGACGAGCTCGAGCAATTCGGCTGTCCATCCTGCGGCTCCTGTTCCGGCATGTTCACCGCCAACTCGATGAACTGCCTGGCGGAGGCTCTCGGACTGGCTCTGCCTGGCAACGGAACCATTCTCGCCGTTTCTCCGGAACGCAAGGAGCTGGTCAAAGCATCGGCCCAAAAACTGATGGATTTGATCGCTCGCGACATCAAGCCTCGCGATATCGTTACGCTGGAAGCCATCGATGACGCATTCGCCCTCGACATGGCAATGGGCGGTTCCACCAACACCGTTCTCCATACGCTGGCGATTGCCCAGGAAGCAGGCTTTGAATATCCGCTGGAGCGGATCAACGAGGTAGCCAAGCGCATCCCGTACCTGTGCAAGCTGGCTCCGGCATCCGACTACCACATCGAGGACTGCCACAATGCGGGCGGTGTCTCCGCCATTTTGAAGGAATTGTCCAAAAAGGCGGGCGCCCTGCATCCTGAACGCATCACCGTGACCGGCAAAACGCTGGCGGAAAATATCGCTGACGCGGAAATCACGGATACGCAGGTCATTCGCACACTCGACAACCCGTACAGCGAAACAGGCGGACTGTCTGTTCTGTTCGGTAATCTGGCTCCGCAGGGTTCCATCATCAAAACCGGCGGCGTCGATCCGTCCATCAAGCGGCACGAAGGACCTGCCATCTGCTTTGATTCGCAGGAAGAGGCGCTTGCCGGTATCGCTGCAGGCAAGATCAAGCCAGGCCACGTCGTTGTCATCCGTTACGAAGGGCCAAAAGGCGGTCCGGGCATGCCTGAAATGCTCGCCCCTACCTCCCAGATCGTGGGCATGGGACTGGGCAAGGAAGTGGCGCTCGTCACCGACGGCCGTTTCTCCGGCGCCTCCCGCGGAATCAGCATCGGCCACATCTCTCCGGAAGCAGCGGAGGGCGGTCCGATCGCTTTCGTCCAGGACGGCGACATCATCAGCATCGATCTGGAGGATCGCTCCATCCAACTGCATGTAGCCCCTGACGAGCTGGCTCGCCGTCAGGCCAACTGGACCGAATTTGAGCCAAAGGTGAAGACCGGCTATCTGGCTCGCTACTCCAAGATGGTTACCAACGCCAGCAACGGCGCTATTTTGAAGATCTAACCTATCATCCAAAAACAGGCTGGGGGCTTTTCCAACGCTCAGCCTGTTTTTGCTGTATGTGGGGGGCAATCTTTGCCTATGCCTATGCCTATTCCGTCCCGATCATTCGATTTTGGGGGCTGCATGTCAGTCCCGTATAATTCCGCGGCTTGCTCCCGTCAATACTTCCTTTCCGTCCTGATTGCGATAGATCAGCTTCACTGAAACCTGCTTGTAGCCTTCCTGCTGCGTTACCTCGGTCACGGTCATTTCACATGAGACGGTATCTCCTGAAAAGACAGGCCTCAGAAACTCGCTGACCAATTCTCGGGCGATGTAGTTCATATCGCCGCCGAGCTTTGTTCCGATACTGGCCGTAAGAAAACCGTGAATCATCAGCCGCCCTTTTTCATCACGTTCCACATGATGTCTTCCCTTGTCGCCGGTCAGCTCCGCGAACTGCAAAACCTCCTCTTCACGAAACGTCCTTTCCCACCTGAACACGTCGCCTGCTTTCACGTCCACTTTTCATAACCTCCTGTTTCACATTTCAGGAAATTTTCTCCTTGAATATATCACAGCTTTGGTGAATGTACATTCATTCATTTTTGGCTCGTTAGGAAAGAGCGTTGTCCGGGGCTTTGGTGGTGGAGATGAAAAAGCAGAAAAAACGCTACAGGTTCGGTGGGTCACCTGCTGCGGGACATGACTGTCCGGCTGCATTCCAAAAGCGAAACCGCGTCCAAAAGCAGCCGATTCAAAGGGGCGTCTCAGAGTTGGACGCTAAAAACGGTTCCGCTTTTTCCGTTCCGCCTAGGCTGGTGCCCCAAAGACCTTCGTGTTTTTTCTGCTTTTTCATCTCTACTGCTGTTTGCCTTTTGTCTGGCTTTTTGAAAGAAGACTGATTGAAGGCATGTTCATGAAGGTCATGGAGGGTTACAAGGCAAGAGAGGGAAGGAATGACAAGAAGCTGAGGAAGGCCAGGGATGTAAATAACGCCAAGTCATTATTGTCCAGAAGCATATTAATTGTACTGAAGCGGCATAGAGCACCGCATCTTGGCACTCCCTTCTTTAGGTTGAGCCCTCCAGAGCTTTCGGATCAGAAGACAGTCTAAAGCTGCGAGGACGATTTTACTCCACTTCATTGATTCGCTCAAAGAAACACCCGAACAACCATTGAAGCTGTAGAGATGAAAAAGGGAGAAAATGCGAAGGTCTTTGGGACACTACCCAGGCGGAATGGAAAAAGCGGAACACGCTTTCAGCGTCCAACTCTGAGGTACTTCATGAATGGGCGGCTTTTGGACGCGGTTCCGCTTTTGGAATGGAGCCGGCCAGACCTGGCTCCGAAGAAGTGTCCCACCGAACCTGCAGCGTTTTCTCCCTTTTTCATCTCCCCCACCAAAGCCTGTCCTAAGTGCATTTCCAATAAAGCGTGAAAAGCCCAAAAGCGATGTCCTCCAAGAAGCAGTCCCAAGAACCAACCTCAAGAAGGGAAACAGAGAACACAACACAAAAGGGCACCTCTAAAAAACGGAGGCACCCTCTCCCGTGTCTATCCATGAAAGCGTACTGTTCCAAGCCTATTGCTGATGCAAATGACAAGCAACCCAGTGCCCTTGCCCATCGACCGGCGCCAGCTCAGGCCTGACACTTTTGCACGCCTCCATCACATGCGGGCAGCGCGTATGAAAAGCGCAGCCGCTCGGAGGATTCGCCGGATTGGGCACATCTCCCTTGAGGATGATCCGCTGGGGCCTGGCATCCGGATTGGCTACCGGCGCCGCCGACAGCAATGCCTGCGTGTACGGATGAGCAGGAGCCGAATAGAGTGATTCCTTTGGAGCGAACTCCACCAGCCTGCCCAAGTACATGACGCCGACCCGGTCGCTAATGTGCTTGACCACACTCAGATCATGCGAAATGAACAGATACGTCAGGTCAAACTGCTCCTGCAAATCCTGCAGCAGATTGAGAATCTGCGACTGAATGGAGACGTCCAGCGCTGATACGGGCTCATCGGCGACGATCAGGGAAGGCCGCAGAATCAGGGAACGGGCGATTCCGATCCGCTGACGCTGTCCGCCGGAAAATTCGTGCGGATACCGGTTGGCATAGTGACCGCCAAGGCCGACGATCTCCAGGATTTCCTCCACCTTTTTCAATCGCTCCTGCTTGGTTCCGATGCCGTGAATCTCCAACGGCTCGAGCAGGACGTCCCGTATCTTCATCCGCGGATCGAGCGAAGCGTACGGGTCCTGGAAAACGATCTGCAGCTCCCTGCGCAGGACACGAAGCTCGCTTGTGGACAGCTTGGTCAGATTCCTTCCATTATAGATGACTTCTCCCCCGGTCGGAGGCAGCAGGTGCAGGAGCGCTCGCCCTGTGGTCGACTTGCCGCATCCGCTCTCGCCGACAAGGCCGACCGTCTCTCCTTTCTGTATGGAAAAGGTGACGCCGTCTACTGCCTTGACATGGGTCGTCGGCTGAAACCATTTCCCTTTCACCGGAAAATACTTCTTCAAATCACGTACCTGCAGCAAAGCTTCCACGATGCTCCTCCCCTCCTTCCTTCACCAGCCAGCAACGGCACTTGTGTCCTTCCCCCACGCCAAGAAGCGGAGGAATCCGGCTGCATTCGTCGCGAACATAGTCACAGCGCGGGGCAAACCGGCAGCCGCCCGGCATGGCCGATGGGTGAGGCACTGTCCCGCGGATAGAGTTCAGCCGGCGCTGCTGCTGGTGGAGCGACGGGATCGAAGCGATCAAGCCTTTGGTGTAGGGATGCTGCGGATTTTGAAACAGCTCCCGGACAGCAGCCTCCTCGATCACCTGTCCCGCATACATGACCACCACCCGGTCGCACATCTCCGCGACTACCCCGAGGTCATGGGTAATAAAGATGATCGAGGTACCCCTCTTTTCCTTCAATTCTCGCATCAGGTCCAGAATCTGCGCCTGGATCGTCACATCGAGGGCTGTCGTCGGCTCGTCGGCAATCAACAGCTTCGGATCGCAGGACATCGCCATGGCGATCATGACGCGCTGCCTCATCCCCCCGGACAGCTGATGGGGGTATTCCTTCACGATCTCCTCCGCACGGGGAATCCCGACCATTCTGAGCATCTCAATCGCTCTCTCCCGGGCCTCCCGCTTGCCCAGGCCGAGGTGCAGACGGATCTGTTCACCGAGCTGTTCGCCGATCGTATACACCGGATTGAGCGAGGTCATCGGTTCCTGGAAGATCATCGCAATTTCATTTCCGCGAAGCTTCTGCAGGTCGGTTTGGCTCATGTCCGCAATGCTTTTGTCCTGAAACAAAATGCGCCCTCCGCTGACCCGGCCGATCCCCTTTGGCAAAAGCCCCATGATCGCCAGAGAAGTAACGCTCTTTCCGCAGCCTGACTCCCCGACAATTCCCAGCGTCTCTCCCGCATGGACGCGAAAATCGATGCCGCTCACCGGGTTCAGGTCGCCATCTTCTCCCCGAAAGGAGATGTGCAAGTCTTCTACCTGAAGGATCGGTTGCATGTTCACACTTCCTTTCCGCTGGCGGCCATCAGCACCGATGTCGCCAATATTTGCGCTCCGGCGACAAGCGCCTTTGTGTCAAAGGACATGTCAGGATGGTGCAAGCCGGGGGCCAGGCCGCATCCCAGGCCGAGCATCGTTCCGGCCAGCCCCGGATTGTGGTAGGTGTAAAAGTGGAAGTCCTCTCCCCCCGGGGAAACGCAAGGTCCGGCAATGTTCTCTTCCCCCAATACGAGCGAGATCGCTTCACGCATCATTCCTGCTGCACGTTCGTTAAAGGTTGCGGCTGGAACCGCACCGGGAATGCTCCATTCGATCGGGGTTCCCATCAGACTCCCTACGTGCTGCATAGTGTGCTTCAGCTTTTCCTGCAGCTCCTCCATGCCCTCGTTGGTCTGCGCCCGCACATCCAGCTTGAAGGTGGCCCTGTCCGGAATGACATTGGAGGTATCCCCGCCGGCAGCTAACTGTGTCATTTTCACGGAGAATGGACAGCCTGCCTCCAGGCGGATGTTTTGCAGCGATTGAACGAGCATAGATGCCGTTTCGATGACGTTCTTCCCGCGTTCCGGCCGTGAAGCGTGCGCTTGCAGCCCGGAAATGGTGCCGTGGATCGACGCGCTGGCACCATGCAAAATGGCGGGAGCAGCCGTACCGTTGGCCAATTCCATGACTGGCCGGACATGGACGCCAAACAGCATTTCGACGCCTTCCAGCGCCCCATCCTTCATCATCTGCAGCGCTCCGCCCACCTTTTCCTCCGCCGGCTGAAAGAGGAAGCGGACTGTCTTTTTCGGACGTATACCCGCTGCGGCGAAGGCCAGGGCGGCGTAGAGGACCATTGTGCTGTGTCCGTCGTGTCCGCAGGAGTGATTCGGACGCACCACTCCGTCCACTTCCTGCACAAGCGCATCCATGTCAGCCCGCAGCGCGACGACTCCCTCTTCCTCGCCCGGAATATCCACGGTCAGTCCAAAATGGCCAGGGTACGTCCGTACAGTCAGCCCGGCCGCCTGCAGCCGCTGTGCCAGGTACTGCGAGGTTTTCTCTTCCTGCCAGCTCGGCTCGGCCAGCTCGTGAAGCTCTTCATATGTCCGGACGATGTCAGCCTGACACTCTCTCAGATAGTCGCAAACCGCTTTTACACTCATTTGTCCTACCCTCTCGTCACAACCTTGCTGGCTGTTGTGTATTTTTCAATCAATTCCGGCACCGGTGTATAGCCGATCCCAGGCCGGTCCGGGACGGCAATCGTTCCGTCAGCGTCCACCTCCACCTCTGGAGAAATGATATCCTCCTTCCAGTAACGGGAAGAGCCTGCGGTATCTCCGGGAAGCGTGAAGTTCGGCAAGGTCGTCACGGCGATGTTGTGCGCCCGGCCGATCCCGGACTCGAGCATGCCCCCGCACCACAGAGGGATGCCTTTTTCCTGGCACAGATCGTGGATGCGCTTTGCTTCCGAGAGCCCGCCGACTCGCCCTACCTTCATATTGATAATCCGGGTGCTGCCCAGCTCGATTGCCTTGCGTGCATCGTCGTAGGAGTGAATGCTCTCATCCAGACAGATCGGCGTTTTTAGCGCTTTTTGCAGAGTGGCGTGGTCGATGATGTCGTCGTGAGCCAGCGGCTGCTCGATCATCATCAGGTCGAATTCGTCAAGCTGCTTCAAAATGTCCACGTCCTCCAGCGTATACGCGGAGTTGGCGTCTGCCATCATCGGGATATTGCCGAAGCGCTCGCGCAGTGCCCGAATGACCTGGACGTCCTTGCCCGGAGCGATCTTGATCTTCATCCGGCGATAGCCGAGCTCCAGATACTTTTCCACATTGCGGAAAAGATCGTTGATGTCCGCTTCGATTCCCAGGCTGATGCCGACGTCGATCTTGTCTTTTGTCCCCCCGAGCGCTTTTGCCAGCGAAATGCCCTGTTCTTTTGCGTACAAATCCCAATAGGCGGCATCCAGAGCCGATTTTGCCATATTATTGCGACGAATCGGAGCAAACAGTGCCCCGACCTCATCCGGGTGGGTGATCTCGCCCTTTTCAAAGAGCATCGGGAGGAGAAAGTCTTCCAGCATATGCCATGCCGTGCCGACCGTCTCTTCACTGTAGAGCGGCTCGCCGGACACGACGCATTCACCGTACCCGACGAAATCCTTGGTATGCACCTCAACCAAAATAAAATCACGGACGATCTGCGTGCCGAAGCTCGTTTGAAACGGAGATTTCAGCGTCATGCTCATTTTGCGGAGAACAACCTTTTCAGCTTTCATGTGGAATTCCTTCCCTTCCTTTTTATGCTGCTGGTGTTTAATCGACCTTCGGATCCAGCATATCGCGAATGCGGTCACCTGCCAAATTGATGCCGAGGACTGTGATCAGGATTGCGATGCCCGGCAGCGTCGCCAGCCACCATGCCGTCGCGATATAAGGCCTGCCTGTACTCATCATAAACCCCCAGCTAGGTGTAGGGGAGCTGACACCGAGTCCGAGAAAGCTGAGCGACGATTCCATCAGGATGGCCCGGGCCATGGCCAGTGTGGCCAGCACGATGACAGACGGCAGACAGTTGGGCAAAAGATGCCGCCAAATAATCCGCCAGTGCCGGCTTCCCAGCGCGTACCCCGCCTGAATGAACTCCTGCTCCCGCAGACTGATCACATCACCTCTGACCAGACGCGCGTACTGCGTCCAGTCTGTCAGGCCGAGGACGAGAATCATGTTCAAAAGACTCGGACCCATAACGGCTATCGTCGCCAGCGCCAGGAGAATAAAGGGAAACGCCATCATGATGTCGATTACGGTGGAAATGGCAAAATCCGTTTTGCCGCGAAAATACCCGGCCAGAATCCCCAGCGCCGTTCCCAGTGCCAAGGAAATCACGACGGCAAAAAATCCGACCGACAACGATACGCGCGAACCGTACACGAGGCGAGCCCATACATCGCGCCCGACCTCATCCGTTCCCAGCCAGTGCTCCCACGTGCCGCCCTCCTGCCAGACCGGCGGCTGCAATTTTTCCTCCAGATTGACTTCGATCGGATCGTGGCTGGTCAACAGCGGTGCCGCGATCGAAATGAAGGTGATCAGCAAAACCATGACCAGCCCTATGATGCCGATGGGATTTTTCACAAACTTCCGGTACTTCCGCTTCCATTCGGGCACGGCCGGTTTTGGGGATTCCAATACCGGCTCAGCAGCAGTTTGCAACCCTGCGCTGCTCATCGCAATCACCTCGCTTAGCCAGATTTGATTTTCGGATTCAGATAGCGGTACATCGAGTCGACGCTGAAATTCATCGTAGCCACGATCAGCGCCAGGATAACGACACATGCCTGCACCAGCGGATAGTCAGCCGTGTAGATCGCCTTGACGACCAGTTGTCCGACTCCCGGCCAGGCAAAGACGGTCTCCGTCACGACGGCTCCGCCCAGCAGCTTCCCGATCTGAAACCCGATGACCGTAATGATCGGGATCGCCGCATTTTTCAAGGCATGCTTATAAATGACCACCTTCTCTGCAAGCCCCTTGGAACGGGCGGTCCGGATGTAATCCTGCTGCAGCACCTCAAGCATGCTGGAGCGGACGATCCGGAGCGTTGTCGGAGCGACCCACACCGCGAGCGTAAAGGCCGGCATGATCAAATGGGCAAACGTCCCTCTCCCTGAAACGGGCAGCCAGTGGAGCTTCACCCCAAACAGGAGCATCAGCATGATCCCGGTCCAGAAGATCGGCATCGACTGTCCGAGAAAAACGGCGACGGTCACGAGGTTTTCCGACAGAGAGTTGCGGTTGACCGCCGAGTAGATGCCCAGTGGAATGGCGATGACAATGCTGAGCAGAGTCGCAAACAGCGTCAGCTCCAGCGTGGCCGGAATTCTCTCCAAAACGACATCGAGCGAGGGCTGGTGGAATTTGAGCGACTTGCCGAAATCCCCCTGGACAGCTTGCACCAGGAAGTTGACGTATTGCTCGGAAAGCGGTCTGTCAAAGCCCATCTGATGGCGAAATGCATCGATCTCCTCCTGGGTTGCCTCCGGCGGCAGCATCAGGAGCACAGGGTCCCCCGATAAATGGATGAGAAAAAATGCGATTGTCGAGATGCCAAACAAGACGAGGACAATCCGCAAGCATTGCTTCCATAATCCTCCCATTGCACTTCCCTCCTTTCCGGTAGATGAAGGGGGAGAATCTCCCCCCGGCTATTCCTTGAAGTCAATTTCATAGGCGTAAATGCGTTCATCCGCCCTCGCCTGGAACTGCAGCTTCGCATTGTACGCCTGGTTGTCCATCGGCGAGAACAGGAAAATCCACGGCGCTTCCTTGTAAATCAATTGCTGTGCCTGACTGTAAAGCGCTTTGCGCTTGTCCTGGTCGACAGACGAGCGCGCTTCGTTTATCAATGCATCCAGTTGTGGCGTGTTGAAGTACTTGCCGTATACTCCCTTGCTGTCAAACATCGGCTGAAGAATCGCATCCGCATCGTAAACGGAGTAGCTGCCCCAATGGCCCAGGCGGAACGGCAGATCGCCCGCCCGCTGTTTTTCCACAAACGAGCTGGATTCAGGGTAAAATTTTGCTTTCGCCTTGATGCCGACCTTGCTTAGATCAGAAATGACGGCATCTGTGATCTGCTGGCCGATCCCCGGCGTAAAGTAATGGATTTCCGTCTCAAAACCGTTTTCGTACCCCGCCTCCTTCAGCAAGCTCTTTGCCTTTTCCGGATCGTACGGATACGGCTTGATGCTCTCGTCAAATCCAAAGTGATTGGGGTTCACTCCCGCTGGTGTACGCACAGCCTTGTCGGCCAGCACTTTTTTCACAATCGTGTCAATGTCCACTGCGTAGTTCATCGCTTGTCTTACGCGGGCGTCGTCAAACGGCTTTTTCTTCGTGTCAAAGGCCATATAGTAGACCCGCAAGAGAGGTGTCGAAGTGACAGCGAGCTGCGGGTTGCCCTCGAGCTGGGCGAGCATGTCCGGCGGCACCATGCGAATGATGTCCACGCCTCCGCTCTGCAGCTCCGCGATCTGCGTCGCTACCTCGGGAATGACGCGGAAGCTGACCTTCTTGATCTTCGGTGCGCCTTTGAAGTAATTTTCGTTCGCTTCCAGAACGATCTTGTCTCCCTTGACCCACTCTGCAAATTTGTACGGTCCCGTCCCCACCGGCTTTTGCGCGAATTCCTGGTCCCCCACCTCCTGTACGTATTTCGGCGGGACGATGCTGAGGTAGAACAAGCGATGCGGCAGCAAGTTGTACGGCTCCTTTGTCTTGATTTCCACCGTGTACGGATCGAGTACATTCACGGCAGAAATGGCGCTGATGTTGCCGCGCTGCGGGCTTTTTTGCTTTTCATTCAGCACCCGCTCCAGAGAAAACTTGACCGCGTCTGCATTGAATTCCTCTCCATTGTGAAAGGTAACGCCTTGACGCAGCTTGAAAATCCACGTCGTGTCATCCTTTTGTTCATAGCTCTCCGCAAGCCCCGGCTCGATTTTCAAATCGCGGGACAGAAAGAGCAGCGAGTCGAAAATATGCCAGTTGGTCGTGATCGCATTCGGCTCATTGTGCATGTGCGGGTCCATCGTCGGAACGTCGGAGTCAAACGCTACAACCAATTCTTTTTGTCCCCCTGTACCGGATGAGGACTGGGAACAGCCGCTCAGTCCAAGCGCAAGGACCAACAAGACCGCCCACAAACCAGACAACCATTTCTTCTTCATGCAAACCCCTCTCTCTTTTTAATATTTTGAATTGGCAGTCTATTTATCGCAAAAAAGAAGAAGCGCTCTCCTCCTTTTTGAGATCGGAAACTATTCCTCGAAAGTGCCCCAGTTGGAATAAAGCTGCTCCAACTGTTTCATTCTCGTCTGGTTGTTCGCGCCGCATTTCTCTTCAATTCCGGCAAGCAGCAGATTTAACAGATTGATGACAGATGCATTGGAGTAATGGCCGGATTCGATATTGATGTCAGTCGTGAACGCGATGTCGGAGATGCGGCTGACCGGAGACAAGAGCCGATCCGTAGCGGCGATAATCTTCGCTCCCATCCGCTTGCTTGCTTCCGCCACCCGGATGCTGTCCTTCGTGTAGCGCGGAAAGGAGATGACCATGACGACTGATTTTTCCGTGAGACTGACGATTCTCTCCTCCGTCTCGCCGCTGAAGGGAATAAGGAGCACATTCTTGCGGATCATCCCGAGCATGAAAGTAAACCAGTGGGCCGCCGCATAGGACGCACGATACCCGACGACCAGCACCTGATCCGCCTCCAGCAGCCAGTCCACTGCTCTCCAGACGTCTTGCTGGTTAAGCTGGTGCAGCGTTTGCCTCAGGATGACAATGTCCCGTTCGATAACCCGTGTAAAAATGTTCGGTTCCTCTCCCGCTTGCGGCGCGGGCTCTGCATACCGGGAAGAGCTGCTTTCCAGAACGTACTGCTGGATCGCCGCCTGCATGTCGGAAAAACCTCTGAATCCGAGCGCATAAGCAAAACGGATCACGGTCGTTTCGCTGACATCTGCTTCCCTGCCGATCTGTACAGCTGTATAGAAGGCTACCTTCTCGATGTTCTCCAGCAGGTACTCGGCTACTTTTTTCTGTCCGGAAGACAACTGGGTAAACGATTCCTTGACGAGCTGTTCAAAAGACATGGATCCACTCCCATCCCAGGATTTGCAGAATGAATTACTTCATAGAACTATTCTTGGTGCAGAAATTCCTTCAAAAGAGATTATCCTATTTATACCACGAACTAGTTATGCGTCAAAGAGCTAAAGATAAAATTTTCAGAAAAATATTTTTGCATGCAAAAAAAGAAAGCCCCGGCAAGAGCTTTCTTTTTACAAATTTTGTGTAATTGGACTTAGCGCAACCTTTTGACAAATGACACGTATTGATATAGTAGAGATTACAAGACGCGTTTAGCAGTAACGAATCTTCTTTCCCACGAAGTCCCCTTGAACGTAGAGAACGTTACCCCGGGTTTTCCGTAGGTATGTAACAGCTTGTTATTGCCGGCGTAGATGGCTACATGTGTGATGCGCGTGGATTTTGTATACTGGCTCGCTTTGAAGAAGATCAGGTCTCCCTTTTTCAGGTTGCTTTTCGCAATCTTCTTTCCTACCTTCGCTTGGGCACGAGAAGTACGCGGAAGAGATTTCCCTACGGCTTTCTTGTAAACTCGCTGCACAAATGACGAGCAGTCAAACGTGCGAGTCGTGCTGCTTTTGGAGCCGAATTTATACGGGGTACCAAGGTATTGCTTCCCTGTATTGATAACTTTGTCGGCACGGGACTGACTCCATGCTGCTTCCGCTACTTCGTGGTTTCCTGGCATTGGTGCTACGATTCCGGTAAAGCCCAGAGCGGACCCTAGTAGAATTCCTACGAGTAATTTGCGAAGTTTCATGCTGTTCATCCTCCCTATTTGTCAACAAATTGGCTGACTATTCGCTTGCCATTTACTCTATCATCGCCCCACAGCTTGTTAAATTCCCAAAATCTTTCCACCTCAGCCAAACGCAAATGGCCCGTATTTCCAGTTGACACATTCGTTCCCATAGCGGCGGGAATCTCGTCAAATTTTCAGTCAATTATCTCCCCATCATCTACCAATATTCCGGTCCAATTTTTGCCTGCGGAAAATCGGGATTTTATATGTATTTTGCGACTTATGGCCTATTTCACCTCATAGATTTTCCCATTTGATACGCAGGCTCGCAGGTCAAAAATGGAACTGGTCTATTTGGATGATTTGCATGCTTGCAACCTGTCCCGACACGGCGTAAAGTAATAGGAGCTATGTTTGAAGGAGGTTCCTATGCGACTGCGTAACATTCCAGGTGCCGAAGAAGCCCTGCGCGAATATCCCACCTTTGTGGACAACCCTGCCGGCATGAAAGGACGCTGGAAGGAACGGTTCGGAAACGATCATCCGATCCATATCGAGATTGGCTGCGGCAAAGGCCGTTTTATCAACACCTTGGCCGAGAGGCACCCTGACATCAACTTCATTGCAATTGAATTGAAGGCGGAGGTTGTTCTCCGTGCCGCACAGCGTACCGAGAAGCGCGAGATTCCCAATCTGGCTTTCGTCCAGTACAACGCTGCGCTGCTTCCCGACCTGTTCGGTGCTGAAGAAGTCTCCCGCATCTATCTGAACTTCAGCGATCCCTGGCCGAAAACCCGTCATGCGAAACGCCGCCTGACCTATGCCAGCTTCCTGAATACGTACAAGCAGGTATTGAAGAAAAACGGGGAGATTCACCTGAAAACGGACAACGAGAAGCTGTTTGAATTCTCGCTGAATCAGTTTTCAAACGAACGTTTTCAATTGCGCAACATCACTTTTGATCTGCACCAATCGGCGCTGGCCGAGGAAAACGTGATGACGGAATACGAAGAGCGATTCTCTTCCCGCGGTCAACGAATCTATCGGACCGAAGCGATTTTTCGCAGCTAATAGTGAAAAGGGGCAGTCTGGATGATAACCAGGCTGCCCCTCTTTATATGGCAGAGCGATATGGCGTTTGGAGCATAACTCTTAAAATGCTATAATGGAAGCAATTTTCCATTTTATGCAGAGAAAAGGAGAGAAGACATGCATACTATTGGAGTCCCTACGCTTGTTACGTTCATTCCCGTGCTGATCACGCTGGCATCGTTCGGATTTATTCTATACTTTCTGATTTGTATCATCCGGTTTATGAAGGACAAGACGAAAAACGATCAGGCGCGAAACGAGAAACTGGACATGCTCATCCACTTGCTCAAGGAACGGTCCAGCAAAGAGTAGCCGTTAGTGCCGCTTCCCCATAGGCGAGGATCTGCTCATAAGGGAGCATCTACCTATCCCCGAAAGGATGTATGAAGATGAAACACGAGATTCTCACGCTCTTTCGTGAATCCGGACTTGACGCTTACGCCGACAAATTCGAGCCGTTGATCCGCCCATCTTACCGAATATTCACACAGAAAGTCCCGGACGAGCATGCACTCCCCTCTGGCGCTTCCAAAATCGGCGGCATGCCGGATCTACCGGCCGGGGAGAGTTGGCCGTACTGGAGGTCCTATCCGCTCTCCTTTATCGCCCAAATCAATCTCGCCGAGCTGCCGCCGCTGGCTGACCCGATCTTGCCCAAGCAGGGCCTGCTGCTGTTTTTCTACGCCGCATCCGCCATGTATGGAGTCAAAGGTTTTTACGATACCCATCAAACGGCAAAGGTTCTTTACGTACCTGATACTGCCGGTATCGAATTGATTCGTACAGCGCCGCCCGAAGAGCTGGAGGATTGCGATCCCGAAGCCGTCTTCTCCCCCGCCTCCGTATCGTTTTTAACAGAATGGACGATTCCTCCCGGAGAGTCGGCAGACATCGCCGGGCTTGGCATGAGCTGGAGCACTAACCGGGAGGATTATGATCTGTATTGGGATGTTTTCGGCAGACGCTTCGACGAGAAATTTCAGCATCCCGATGATATGAAAAACCGTCTGCTGGGCTGCCCCGACGCGATGCAGGGAGACATGCAGGTCCACTGCGTTCGCCTGCTTGAGGGTGCAGACCGGAAAAGCGAGGAGGATTTGCTGGCCCGCGCTTCGCAGTGGCGTCTTTTGTTCCAGGTGGATTCGGAAGACGACAAAACCGGCATGATGTGGGAAGACGTGGGCCGACTCTACTTCTGGATTGAGCAGGACGCACTGGAGCGGCTTGATTTTTCTCGCGTGGTTTGCGACGTGCAGGGCGGTTGAATTTGCAGCATGTTTATGTTTTAATCCGGTTTTGTTTCCTCCAAGAACGCTTTGCGATTCTCCAAAAACCTTCTCGTCAACTGGTAATGTTCCGTCTCTTCGTAGCGAACTTCCGCCAGCGGCGATTCGTCAAAGCTTAGAATCGTCGCTCCGGGAAAGCCCATCAGGATCGGCGAATGTGTCGCGATGAGAAATTGCGCCCCCTCTTTCACCAAATCCATCATGAGGTACAGAAAGGCTAGCTGCCGCATCGGGGACAATGCCGCCTCCGGCTCGTCCAAAAGGTAAATGCCCTTTCCGTTGAAACGGTTTGCAAACAGCGAAAGAAACGACTCCCCGTGCGACTGCTCGTGCAGGGAACGGCCGCCGTACGCACGGTAACCGTTTGGCTCGATGCGCTCTGCCTCGTCGATATGGCTGGCAAACTGATAAAAGCTCTCCGCCCTGAGGAAAAATCCGTCCGTCATTTTCGGCATCCAGGAAAGGCGGATATAATCACCCAATGCCGCTTCCGCCCGATCGACGTGGTAGGAGTTCGCGCGTGAGCCTCCGGCCGTATGAAACCCGCATTGATACGCAATTGCTTCCAGCAAAGTGGACTTTCCTGAGCCGTTCTCCCCTGCCAAAAACGTGACACTGCTTGTCAGATCGATGCGCTCCAGCTCCCGGTAGGCAGGCAGTGAAAACGGATAGCCTGTCTTTGTCAAAAAGCGTTCTCTCAGCAAGTAGATGGTTCGCAGATAGATCATTTTCTCGCCCCCTCTCACCATTTTCCCTGAACTGGCCGATATTTCCAATAGGGAGGGTTTTTCGTGAACAAGGTTCAATTTCTCCAGGAAAAAAGTTCATACCATATTACATATCCAGATCGGACCGACCTTTCCTTCTATCGCTGGTTCACTGAAAACCATCCAGACCTGGCTGTAGGGTGGTACCACCTGGGAATGGAACGGGAGCGCCTGGGAAACGAGGACCAGGCTCTGGAGGCGTATCGGCACGGGCTGCACCTGCCTGCCGATGATTTCTCGGAGCAGCTCCGGGATGCGTATCATGATTTGCTGCGGAAACGTCGAAGGACCATGTGGAAGCGAACAACGCGCCTTTTGCTCGCCTCCCTGCTTTTTTTATTCGGACAGTTTGTCTATTCGCCAAGTCCGCTCACCGAGCCGAAGGAGAGCGCCTCCCCGGAGAGTGTTGTGCCTGCTCACCTGCAGCGGCCCCATGTCGAAGTGATTGCGGTCCCGGGAAATGTGAGCCGCTCGCAATTGCGGAGTCAAGTCGAAGCCTATGCGGCCGCAAGACGTCCCTCCTTGAAGCAGCCGTACATCGTGCTGGCTGTTCCTGAGGTGGCTGGAGCACCGCTGTTTACTCCGCTTCTGTTTTATCGGCCTGCTGAGGTGCGCGGCCTGTTGCGTTACGACCCTGTCAGCCGGACGGTACTGCAGGACGTCTGGTTCGATCAGGCTTGCGATTGTCTGGACAAGCCTGCCGTGCAAAATGCCCGGTCGGCCTTGGCAGAGGAACAGCGGGCACTGGAGCAGGTGCTGATATTGCGGAATGCGCTGTACCGTACGTATCAGCAAAAAGGCTACCTGCCTGAATCACTGGACCGTCTCGCCGGTTCGTACCCGGCCAACTCGCTGCCGGAGGTGCCTGTCCCGACTCCCGCGAGCGGTCTGACGGCCTGGCCGTACTATCCTGCTCTTTTTCGCCCGGAATCGGCCTGGGAAAGCATGCAGAACGTCCTTCCCTTGCAGGGCTACCCCGAGCCTTTCATCCCGCTTCAGCCCTTGCAGATTCAGGTTCATCAGGCTGGGCACACGATGACGCTTGCCAGCGGCCCGCACGTCGTCAGACGATATCCGATCGGCATCGGAAAAAACGGCAGCACGCCGGAGGGGTATTTTACGATTCAAAAAAAGATAAACCGCCCCGAGGGTCATGACCATATATACGGTTCACGCGGCCTCGTATTTCAGTCGGACGGCTATGCGATTCACGGCACCAATCAGCCTGACAGCATCGGAAAATCTATGTCGCTGGGCTGTATCCGCCTGCACAATCCGGATGTCGAGGAGCTGTACACATTCGCCGCGACAGGAACTGAGGTCATCATCTCCGACCGAACACCGCCCGTATCGCAATGGGCTAATCCGGGCCCTTACGTCCTGGCGGCAGGGCCGGAGGAAGAGACACGCGGGGTCACCTATCATTGGCTTCATTGAGTAGGACGGGGCTTGCATGGGAATGTTACGCTGCAAATATTGGGAGGAAAAGCGAAAGCCGTTTCCCAAAGCAGCGATTTCAAGAAGTGTTTCAGAGGTTGGACGCTGAGAAAAGTATAAGAGCCAACCGATTCCTTGTAGAGTAGAGAACTGAAACTTTCGGGCGACCGTATGGTCGCCTTGCTCATTTCAGCTCCCCCTCATCAAACCGTACGTGAGGTTTTCCCTCATACGGCTTTCCGATGTTCTTCTTTCTTTGGCATTCGGCTTACTTTATCCGGCTAATTTCAATAAACTACCCTGCGTGTTTTGTATGACCTTCAGCTTTCCGGCATGTTTATTCCGCTTGCTTCTTTTCTTGTTGCAGAAGATTGTAAGGCGTTCAATCACATACCAGTCTATCCGTCTTGCCCATCGTTTGGCGATGGGCGAGATGAAGTAGTAGTTCTTGAACCCCCTTAGCTTGCGATTTAGCCCTTTCACTAGCTCTTCTAGAGACAGAAACAGTTTGTTCCTTGGTGCAGTGTATTCCTTAATTTTACGTCTCATTTCCTTCATTGCTTTCTTAGCTGGTACATGAGACATAGCAAATACCTTGCTCCCCCCTTTGTTGAACACGGGGAATTTGCGATGGTGCAGCCCAAGAAAGTCAAACCCAGTGGAATTGTCCCAAATATTAACGAGTCTAGATTTCTCTTTACTGAGACTAAGCTCCAGCTTGTTTAGAATAGCCATCAGCACTTGAATGCTTTCCAATGCTTCTTGTTTGGTTCTGCACATGATAACGAAGTCATCCGCATAGCGGATAAGTGTGCCAAGATGGGAGAATTGATTTTCCCAAATGGTGTCCATGTAGTTTAGATAGATGTTTGAAAGAAGAGGCGAGATTACCCCTCCTTGCGGAGTTCCCAGTTCTGTTTCATGGAATTGATCATTTTCCATGACCCCAGCCTGCAGCCATTGTCGGATAAGTTTCAGAACACGTCTGTCGCTGATTCTCATTTCGACCAGTTTCATCAACTTCTCATGGTTGATGTTGTCGAAATACCCTTTAATGTCAACATCTACGACCCAATAACACCTCTTGCTTGCTTTGCGTATCTGTGCAATTGCCTGGTGAGCATTTCTTCCTGGCCGAAAGCCATAAGAACAGTCCCGAAAATCAGCTTCAAAGATCGGTTCAATGACTAGCTTAGTAGCCATTTGGACCACCCGATCCTTGATCGTCGGGATGCCGAGTGGACGTTTCTTGCCATCCGGTTTAGGGATGTAAGTTCGACGAACCGGATGTGGACGATACCGCTTTTCTTTTAAATCTAGATAGATCTCGTTAAGAAAACGGCTCTCCCCATACTCCTCCACAATCTGTGCGATGGATTGTCCGTCGATTCCTCCGCTCCCTTTATTTGCTTTTACTCTCCTCCAAGCTGTCGCTAGAATATCCGGGCGGTAGATTTTGTCATACAAGGCATGAAATCGCCGTTTTGAGTTTGCCTTGGCACAAAGATATAGGGTTGTCCAAAGTTGTCGAGCTTTTACATCGGTGTAGTTAGCAAGTTTACTTGCATTCACTCACTCTTACCTCCTTCGACCCGTGAACAAAGCAGGGCTCCTTCCCTCCATAAGGTTGTGTTGTCCTTATGTTCATCGGTACTATGAACCCCTCCGACTCCCTCTCTGCCATCCACCACTTCCCTTACGGTTATAGGTTTCCGTTTTACGCTCCTGACGGGGCGTGCAGAGTAGGGTCTCCCCAGTTCCGTTAACTACTTTCTCAACATACCGCTCCCCATACCCCGAGGGATTCATAGGTGCTGTATTCCAAGTTCTCCACACCGTCCTTGGCCTTCGCCCATATGAAACAAGCTCGGCTTCCCTTTGTCCACCTCTCGGTGGTCTTTCTTAACGAGGCTGCAGGATTCACTTTATGTTACGGCCTGCTGATTTGCTCGCACTCTTTCGAGTTACTTTGTCACAGGGCTTCAACCTTAGGATTTCTCCACCAGTTGCCTGTCAGCTACGAGGTGACTTGGCTCCTGCCTCGGTTGGACTTTCACCAACTAGCAATTAACGGCTTGCTGGGCACGCTCCACACAAAAAGACGCGCTCCCGTTGTGAGAGCGCGTACTTCATTTATAAGGATATTGCTTTTGTTGTTTATAAAGCTGCAACCAGTACTTATTCTTCCACGTTGCTAAGGGTTTCCTCCGGCTCGGTCTCTGGATGCCATTGATCCAGCACTTTGCCCTGCAGAACCTTGCCGGTGATGAATTCTACCTGCTGCTCGTTGAATTCATCCTTCCACTCGATCCCCAGCTCTTCCGCCAACCGAACGACTGTCAATAGCTCCGACCAAGCGACATAGCGTTTGTACCAGAAGAACTGCGGTTGCTCATTCATATATGGGTACAGGTCGTCAAAATCGGTGTGTTTACAGTCGAGAGCACGTTCAAAGTTCACTTTGGCACCACGTAGCTTTTCCCGGAAAAATACTTGTAAATTCTCCTGTGTGAAGTCTTTCATGGACAGTCCCTCCTGTCTCCCGATTTACATGTATTGTACCACGTGTGCCATGACGTGAAAATAGTTGTACGAGCGTCAATTGTTTGGAAGTGTCTGCATTCTAGCCGTTGAAACCGTCAGAACCCGGCTGCTGGCCCTGGTCGGGAGGAGGCGGCAGCTCGATTCCCTGGGGCGGAGACTGCGAGTCCCCCTCCCCAGGCGGTACAATGTCTGGCGGCGCCACAGGCGGCTGGCCATCCGGCTGTCCGTTGTTTCCGTTGCCGTTGTTTCCGCCATTACCGTTGCCTTGGCCGTTACCTCCGTTGCCATTGCCCTGTCCAGGCCACTCGCCGTTATCCATGCCTCCGTCAATCGGAATGTCACCGTCCTGCATCTGGCCATCATCATGATGCTCGCCTTCCCGCAAAAGGTTTTCCAGTTGGCTCATGTTTATTTCGGCGACGTTGGACGGCGTTTTCTCTTCGCCGTCCGCATCGCGCGGAACTACGATATATTTGTACATCGTCGGACCGTTCAGCGTATCTACATAGGACATTTCACGCAATCCCGATGCGACCTTCTCCCGGTTTTCCGGGTTGTCTGTGAACCGGTAAACATCATACGTGTAATCCGGGCTTCCGCCGATCCAACTGAGCACGACCTTCAGCTTATCTTCATCCAGCGTCATGTCGGCAGCGAGCTGCACAGGCAGGACTTCTTCTTTTTCTTCCTCCTGCTGCCTCTGGATACCGGCCGGAGGCTCAAAGCCGCGGGACTTGACGCCTTTCAGGCCTTCTCCCAGCACCATGGAGAACATTTTCGCGGTCAAACTGCTTCCTTGCCGCATCAAGTGCTGTTTGTCTTCAGGATCGAAGCCCATCCAGACGGCCCCTACGTACTCTGGCGTATAGCCGACGAACCATGCATCTTTGTTTACGCCGCTGTCTCCAGCGATGGACTGCGTCGTACCTGTCTTCCCGGCTACAGGGCGACCGGAGATTTTTGCCGCGCGTCCTGTACCTTCCTGGACGGCACGCTCCAGCATCGTGTGAACCTCCCATGCCGCTTCCGGCTTCAGTACCCGGTTTTCTTTCGCTTCAAAGACGTGTTCCACACCTGACCGCTTGTTTTCCAGCTTCTCGATGATATGCGCTTCGGCCATCACCCCGCCGTTGGCGAAGGTGGTGTACGCCTGGGCCATTTTCAGCGGGGAGGTACCTTTGCTCAATCCTCCGAGGGCGATGGCCAGGTTGCGGTCATCCGGCGACAGCTCAATGCCAAACTTCTCGATGTAGTTCATCCCCGTCTTCACGCTGATCTCGTTGAGCAGCCAGACGGCCGGGACGTTGTCGGAATTGATCAGCGCCCTCATCATGCTGATGGATTCGCTGTACTTTCCGTTGTAGTTGCGCGGCTCATAGCCGTTGAAGCTCTGGCGCTTGTTGGACAGCATAGAGTGCGCGTTCCATTTGTGGATGTCCGTATCGATTGCAGGCGCATAGACGGCAAGCGGCTTGAACGACGAACCTGGCTGACGGGCCATGTCTGTCGCGTAGTTAAAGCCCTTGGCCGTGTAATTGCGGCCGCCCATCAATGCGGCGATGCCTCCGTTCTTGGCGTCGACGACGACCATTGCAGACTCCACAGCACGCTTCGGTCCCGGTTTGGGGAAGTTCTTCTCGTTTGCGTACGCCTTGACCATCGCGTCCTGTATATTGGGCTCCAATGTCGTATAGACGGACCAGCCGCCGCGGTAAAGCTCTTCTTCTGTGACATTATAGCGGGCTTCTGCTTCCCGGAAGACGTAGTCGATAAATGCCCGATTTACGTTTTTTGAGCTATTTTCCGTTGTATTTTTATGCTCTTTTGGGAGTGGTTCCGCTTGCGCTTTTTCTTTTTGCTCATTCGTGATGTGCCCATCTTCGTACATTAATCGCAGAATGGTATCCCGTCTTTCCTTTGCCTTTTCCGGATTGGCAAATGGAGAATACGTAGACGGAGCTTTCGGTATGGCTGCGAGCATTGCTGCTTCTGAAATTGTTAGATCAGAAGGCTTTTTATCAAAGTATAATTTAGCTGCATCTCCTACACCGTACACGCCCTCTCCAAAGTAAATCTGATTCAAATACATCTCCAGAATCTGGTCTTTGGAGTAGTTGCGTTCCAGTGCAATAGCTATGCTTACTTCTTTCGTTTTTCTCCAAAATGTTTTTTCAAGAGAAAGGAACACTCTTCGAGCCAATTGCTGAGTAATCGTACTTCCTCCCTCAGCCAATGATCCTTTTTGAATATCATTGATAATGGCCCCGCCAATCCTAATCATGTCGATCCCTTTGTGTTCATAAAACCGTTTGTCTTCCACGGATAACAAAGCATCTATCAGCATTGGTGAAATTTGGCTAAAAGGAACGTAGTCACTATTTTTTTGTCTTACCAGGCTCATCATTTCTTTACCGTTTTTGTCATAAATAATGGACGGTTCAGCTTTCAGATCTTCGAGTTTCGTTGTATCGATCATTTTTTCCCCTGCATACAGCAGGGAGAAGTAGCCTCCAATAACGCTCAGAAACAAAAAAATGACAAAGGAAACGGCAAACAATAGCATCTTATTTTTCTTTTTAACCCGTTGTCTAGCCTTTGCTGCCATAATTGACCTCCTAGTTCTTTCTCTCCCACCTTTTTAGACGGATAGGAACAAAAAAAGTTTCCTGTCTACATTAGTCAGTATTTTTTTACTTCATGACTATGCAACAAAAAAATTTTTTAGGTAATAAATTCCTTGTTTAGCCAAGGGGAAGAAAAGTTTTACCTTGCAACTTGATTTTCTCAAATCAGATAGCAAGACTCGAATAGTTTAATCATAGTTCAATCATATTAAAATAGCTTATTGTATAGTAATTCCGTTTTCAACATATAGAAATAAACTCTAATGACTAGATTTGGCTAAGAAGCATGAATGTGAATGGAAGGTTGGGCTTGTGATCACCCAGGAAGAAAAGGCGGGTCTGGCACATGCAAAATAAAGCTTCTTGAATGTTTCAGGTTCGGGAACGACTGTTAAATGAATTGGTGGAGAAGAAAACTATAGATCATGTACTACTTTATTGAATAGTTGAAAGTTGTACAAAAAGCACTGCAATCCTATATGATTCGGTTCGTTTCAATATCAAAGAGGCAGCCCTATGTCTGTTTAGACACAAGGGACTGCCTCCTTTTTTGCAATGTACAAAAAGAGTTTAATCAGCCTCGTATGATTCTCGTTATTTGAGCAGCTTTTCCGCCTCTGCCACCACGTTCTCGACAGTAAAGCCGTACTCTTTCATGATGCGCTCGCCCGGAGCGGACGCCCCGAACATATTGATGCCGAGCACTTTGCCGCCGTCGCCGACATAGCGCTCCCAGCCGAGCGGAGAGCCCATCTCGACAGCCAAGCGCGCTTTGACAGCAGGCGGGATGACTGCGTCGCGATACTCCTGCGGCTGGCGCTCGAACAGCTCCCAGCTCGGCATGGAAACGACGCGAGCCTGAATGCCGCGCTCTGCCAGTGCTTCGCGGGCTTGCATGACCAGAGACACCTCGGAACCGGTCGCGATCAAGACCAGCTGCGGCTGGCCGTTTGGCGCATCGGCCAACACGTAGGCTCCCTTGCTTACGCCTTCTGCCGCTTTTTCGAGCGTTTCAGCCATGACCGGCAGATTTTGACGGGTCAGGACCAGTACGACCGGCTCGTCAGTGCGGGATACGGCGTATTTCCATGCCTCGTTCGTCTCGACAGCATCAGCCGGACGCAGTACAGTCAGGTCAGGAATCGCGCGCAGAGACGCCAATTGCTCGATTGGCTCGTGAGTCGGGCCGTCTTCGCCAACCGCGATGGAATCATGCGTAAAGACGTAGATGACTGGTTGTTTCATCAGTGCGGACAGGCGGATAGCAGGTCGCAGGTAGTCGGAGAAGACGAAGAACGTCGCACCGTATACCTTCAGGCCGCCGTGCAGGGCCATCCCGTTCAAAGCAGCACCCATCGCAAACTCGCGGACTCCAAACCAGATATTCCGGCCTTCGTAGGTACCCGGCAGGAAGTTGCCTGCTTCTTTGATCAGTGTATTGTTGGAAGACGCCAGGTCAGCCGATCCGCCGAACAGGAATGGAACGGTTTTCGCCAGGGCGTTGATCGCGCTACCGGATGCCGCGCGGGTAGCAAGCTTCGCACCAGCCTCGTAAACAGGCATTTGGCTGTCCCAGCCAGCCGGCAGTTTGCCCTCCACAGCCGTCCGGAATTGCTCGGCCAGTTCAGGATATGCTTTGGCATACTCGGCAAAACGGTCGCGCCAAGCCGCTTCTGCCTGCTCTCCCGCCTCTGCCAGCTTGCTGTAGAAATCGGCTACCTGTTCCGGTACGTGGAATTCATTTTCATATTTCCAATCGTACTGCTGCTTGGTCAATGCCGCCTCTTCCTTGCCGAGCGGAGCGCCGTGCGATTTGCTGGAGCCGCTCTTGTTCGGGCTTCCGTACCCGATGACGGTTTTTACCTCGATCAGCGTCGGACGATCCAAATCCTGCTTCGCCTCTGCGATTGCCGCTTCGATCGCGGCCAGATCGTTTCCGTCCTCGACGCGCAGGTATTGCCAGCCGTACGCCTGATAGCGCTGCGCCACGCTTTCCGAGAAAGACAGGGAGAGCTCTCCGTCCAGAGAAATATCATTGGAATCGTACAGAACGATCATTTTGCCCAATTTAAGGTGGGCTGCCAAAGAAGATGCCTCGCTGGACACGCCTTCCATCAGGTCGCCGTCGCCGCAGATCGCGTACGTGTAGTGGTTGACGATGTCGAAGCCTTCGCGGTTGTAGACAGCCGCCATATGCTTTTCGGCCATCGCCATGCCGACAGCCATCGCGATCCCTTGTCCCAGTGGACCCGTGGTCGCATCCACCCCAGGCGTATGCCCGAATTCAGGGTGCCCAGGCGTTTTGCTTCCCCATTGGCGGAAGTTGTGCAGGTCTTCCAGAGAAACATCGTATTTCATCAGGTGCAACATCGCGTATAATAGCATAGAGCCATGTCCGGCCGAAAGCACGAAGCGATCGCGGTCAACCCACTGCGGGTTGCGCGGATTCACCTTCATAAAACGGCTATACAAAACATGAGCCATCGGCGCTGAACCCATTGGCATGCCCGGGTGACCGGAATTGGCCTTTTCGATCGCGTCGATCGCCAACGTTCGGATGGTGTTGATTGCCAGTTGATCAACAGACGTGTGCTGAGTCATCAAGTGGAGCCTCCCTGCGTTTTTATGTGAGATTTTCGGGGTGATCCAAGCGTCCGGCACAAGCCGGCAGATCGCCTGAAATACCTTCTTCCCTTGCCAAAAACAACTCATCAAATTATATCACAGTTCAAGGAGACAATCATGCCTGGGGCTGAAAAAAGGAGGGCATTTTCATGCATATGGGATACTTGACTATCGGGATCATTCTCGGCCTTGCCGGAGTAGGCATGCTGCTGTACGCCATGGTCACCTCGCCTGCTCTGCGCCGTAGGGACAAGTACCTGAAGCAAAAAGCGGCGGAAACGCATCAACCTACCCATGATTCCAGGGAATAAAGAAAGGAAGACTGGCATGAAAAAAGAACGCTACACACTGCCTGCAGCGGTTCATCTGTTTCTGCTCCGTGGTGACGAAATCCTGCTGCTGCGCCGCTACAACACGGGCTACGAGGATGGCAACTACAGCGTCCCTGCCGGTCATCTCGACGGCGGCGAAGAAGTGAAGTCTGCCGCCATTCGCGAAGCGAGGGAGGAGACAGGCATCGAGATTGCCCCGGAGGATTTGCGCGTCGTCGGCGTCATGCACCGCAAGTCGCTGGACGAGAGGATCGACTTTTTTCTCGCTGCAGAAAAATGGACAGGCTCCATCGTCAATGCTGAGCCGGACAAATGCGACGAGCTGCGCTGGGCCCATACAGGCGAGCTGCCGGACAACGTCATCCCGTATGTTCGACAGGCTATCGCCAACTTTCAGAACAATCAGTGGTTTGACAGCTTTGGCTGGAATTGAAAAAAGACGCGGATTACCGCGCCTCTTGAGCATCCGCTGGCAGCCAGATGTGAAAGGAAAGAATCCCTTCCTGAAGCTCTGCCCGGATGCTTCCTCCGTGCAATTCCACGATGCTTTTGACAATCGCCAGCCCCAATCCCGTTCCTCCCGTTTTCCGCGAACGGGATTTTTCGACCCGATAAAAACGCTCGAACATGCGTCTGAGATCCTCATTGGACAGATCGTCTGCCTTGTTGGCGACCGTCAGTCTTACTCCTTCTCCCTCTCTCATAAGAGAGATGTCGATATTGCCAGGCTTGTGCCCGTATTTGATCGCGTTGCTGAACAGATTTTCCAGCACGCGGACAAATTTTTCCGGATCGACGCTCACGTAGATGCGATCCGCCGGCAGCTTCTTGCAAAACGTCAGCTGCTGCTCCTCCGCTAAAGGCACGTACTCTTCGACTAGCTGCTCCAGCATCCCCGTCAGGCTGACATGCTGCCGATGTAGCTGGACACCCTGCCCGCTCAGTGTGGCGTATTCAAACAAGTCCTCCACGAGCCGCTTCAAATGCTCTGCTTTTTCATACGCGATCCGGGTGTATTCGCTGCGCTCCTGCTCGCTTCCGGCGTTGTCCCGAAGCAGCCGCAAATACCCGATGACCGATGTGAGCGGAGTCCGCAAATCGTGGGAGACATTCGTGATCAGCTCGGCTTTTGTCCGCTCAGCCCGCCGCTCCCGCTCGATATTCTCCTGCAATTCTTCTGTCATGCGATTGATGTTCCGCGCAAGCGAACCCAATTCGTCCTCACCCCGTACGTTTACCCGATGATCGAGCTTGCCTTGCGAGATGACCAGCAAGCTCGCGGCCAGCTCTTCGATGTATCCGGTCTTTCGCTTTGTAAAGCGGTAAAACAGATAAAAAAAGACCAAAACGAATGAGAACGGCACAAAGCCGTTAAATTCGACCTGATATTGAATCGTGGCCTCCGGAATTCCCCGGGCGATCACATACCCTTTCTGTCCGTTCAGCTCAACCGGGTAAAATGCCGTAAACTCCTGGCGCTCCCCCTGCCAATTTTGGCCGCTGCGAAGCTCCATCGCTTTGCTGATCACCGAGTAGAGATCAACCTGGCTTTCTGTCGCTCTCGACGATTTCATCAGCACTTTGCCGTCAAGATCGACCAGCAGCATTTGCACGCCGCGAAGCTCCTGCGCGCGATTCATCAGCTCCTGGAGGTACTGGTTGTCTTCAACCTCCCCTTCCTGGATTCGTCTCGCCAGATCCCGTGTCTCCCAGTCCATGGACTCCATGCTGTAGCTGTAATCAACGTAAGGCCTGCGGTACATATCCTCTGTCAGCAAATTGACAACAGAGGACGCCAGAACAGCTGCCAATATGCAAAAGGAAAAGGTCAGGATCAACTGGAAGCGAAGACTCCGCTCGCAGTATTCCACCAGGAAAAAGAACCCCGTTTTCGTCCACCTGTACGCCGTCTTGATCCAGCGAATCGGCGACAGCCACCTAAAAAGCGTTCTCAATTTTGTATCCAACTCCCCAAACGGTCTTGATGTACCTCGGCTTGCGCGTATCCTCCTCGATCTTCTCGCGGAGCTTCCTGATGTGCACCATCACCGTGTTGTCTGACTGGCCAAAGGACTCTTTCCATACCCGTTCGTAAATATGCTCCGTGCTGAAGACGACTCCCGGGTGACGGGCGAGGAGCTCCAGGATGGCAAATTCGGTCGGCGTCAGCTTGACATCCCGGCCGCTGACCTTGACCCCGCGGGTAGCCGTATTGATCAGCAGATCGCCGATCTCCAGCTCGTCCTCCCGCAGTGCGCTCACTTGATTCAGCTTCAGGTAACGGCGCAGCTGGGACTTGACCCGAGCGATCAGCTCCAGCGGATTGAAAGGCTTTGTCATGTAGTCGTCGGCGCCGGTGCTGAGCCCGTATATCTTGTCCATATCCTGGGACTTGGCCGAAAGCATGATAATCGGCAGATGCTGCTGTTCGCGGATTTTGAGGCACGCCTGGATTCCGTCCATGCGGGGCATCATCACGTCGAGGATGAGAAGCTGAACCTCTTCCCGCCTCAGCATCTCCAGCGCTTCCACACCATCCGCCGCCTTCAGCACGCGGTAGCCTTCGTTTTGCAAGTAAATCGCGATCAGATTGCGGATCTCTTCCTCATCATCCACGACCAGAATCGTTATCTCTTCCACAATCTCTTCCTCCTGTTACTGTTCCTTTTGCCCCCAAAACACGCGTGTCCCTTTGCGCTGGCGGATTACCACGTACAGCCCCGCGAACAGCGCAAGCACACATAAAGTAATCCACCCGTAGGTTTGGACACCTTCTGTGATCGATTCCAGATGAGTGCCGAACAGGCGGCCGGCCATGAAGTAATTGAGCGTCCAGACAAAGCCCGTAGGCAGCGAGTACAGTGCATAGCGGCGCAGCGACATCCGTTGAATCCCGACCAGATAAGGGACGACGTGGCGAATGACGGGGAAAAAATAGCTGAGGCATATCGCGCCATTCCCGTAGCGCTCAAGCAGCCCCTCCGCCTTTTTCAGGTACTTTTCTCCGTTCAGCTTTCGCGCGAGCCACCGCAGAATCGGCGCTCCCACCCGGTACCCGAGAAAATATCCGAGCGACAGTCCCGAGACGACTCCGAGATAGACCGCGATGAACGCCGGAACCGGCTGGAGCCAGCCCTGAGCCGTAATCGCTCCGGCTGTCATCACGATCACTTCGTCGGGAATCGGCATTCCCACGATCCCCAGCCACAGGGAGAGAAACAGCGCGGGATACCCGTACTGGGCAACCATGCTGGTAATCATATCCGTTTCCATGACTTATCCCCCCCTCTTTTGGCATACATAAACGAAGGCACATGGAAAGTTAAACGGCACAAACCGGATTGCCACTCTTCCGAAGCGTTTCTCCAGCTGCTTTTTCATTTGCAAGGAGTATTGAAACTGCACAAAGACGCCTCCCGGCTTCAGCGCAGCCTCCACCTGATCCAGTATCTCATCGCGAAGCCCTTGAGGAAAGTTGGCAAAGGGTAGGCCGCTGATCACCGCGTCCAACTGCCCCATGCCGTGCTCCTCCATCGCTTGTGTCAGCTTCCTGGCGTCATCGCTGAAAAGCAGATCGGGGTAGCGGCGGACAAGCCTCTCCCGCATGGTATCATCTTGCTCCAGAATGAGCGCCTGGCAATCCTTTCTCTTTGCCTTTCGAATCGCGTCTGTAAAAACACCTGTTCCTGCTCCCAGCTCCGCTACAGCGGCAGCACGTTCCCAGTCCACAGGTGACAAAATCCGTTCCGTTAGCTGGCGAGAGCTTGGGACAATGCTGCCCACAGTCTGCGGAGAAGAAAGGAAGCGGGCGGCAAAGACCAGCTTGTCGGTAATCGGCGCAAGCATCGGCTCCAGACACCCTACTCTTTCATACGTGTTTTTCATCTTTCCGTCACTCCTCTCACTGCCCTAATCCTACCCGGAATTCCTTAGCAAAAAGAGAGGAAAAAACTTAAGATTTTCTGAAGATATGTTCAGCAAGCAAAAAAGAGGACTCGGCTCTTCCATACCGAATCCTCTTTCTCGCAACAAACGCTCCTATGATCCGAAAGTGAATGGCCGTTTTCCTGCAGGCAGGGCAAAAAAAGCGGCGGTTGCAGGCAGCAAGGGCTATATCCGTTTTTTGTAGTGCTGCTTTAGCGCTCCAAGAGCCTCGAACATTTCTTCCTTCTCGATCATGCCAAGCTGGTACAGCTCGCGAATCTCATCTTCGAGCAAGATCAGATCACCTTCCGGATCTCCGGTATAGATGAAGAGGCTAAACCGCCGCAAAAAAGACTGCAGGTCAAATCCTTCACGTCCGTTCAACGCGATCCCTCCAGATCGGATTCCATCTGCGACAATACGGAATCGTAGTCGAATTCGACAGCAAATCCCGTAATCACGATAATGTTCGCTTGCGGATAAGCACGTTGCCAGCTTTCCTGTTCATCCGGCTTCAACCCTACGATGTAGAGCGAGTCGTGGGCGGATCGGCCGTCCGCTTCCCACTGCTGCAAAAACTGGCGGCACTCCTCTTGCTCGTAGGCGGCATTCAGGACGATGACATATCGGTCGATCTGCTGCGAATCCTTCTCCTCCTTCAGCAAGCGAAACGTCTTGGCGTTGGGGACCATTGCCCGAACCTCGCTGAAGCGGTCGAGAATTTCATCCAGCCAGTCATCCTCTTGCCAGGCCAGGTATACCATCATGGCGGTAGACATCATTCAACACTCCTACGTCGATTGCTCTTCCTATGACGATTTCATGTCATTTCAACAGTATACCATGTCTTGGCCCACTCGTCCCTTGGGCTTGCTTGACTTCATCCGACCGTTCACGTAAGGTGGAAACAGCATCACATTTTTTGCCGGAAAGAGGTAAGTGTTTGTGAAAAAGAAGTACCTCCCCTTACTGTTTCTGATCGCCTTCCTCACCATGCTGGGGTTCGGCATCATCATACCCATTTTGCCGTACTTTGCCGAAAACATTGGCGCTTCTTCCCTGCAAATCGGAATCTTGTTCGCCAGCTACAACGTCATGCAGTTGCTGTTTGCTCCCATCTGGGGGGCGCTTTCGGACCGCATCGGACGAAAGCCTCTGATCTCGTTTGGCCTGTTTGGCTTTTCCATCACGTTTATCCTGTTCGGGATAGCGGATACCTATACAGAAATGCTTGCATACCGGATTCTTGGAGGCATCGTCTCGGCTGCCGCATTGCCGACCGTAACCGCGATGGTGGCCGATGTCTTTCCCTCCGATGAACGCGCCAAAGGCATGGGGGTGATTGGCGCCGGAATCGGACTGAGCTTTGTATTCGGTCCGGCGATCGGCGGATTCCTCAGTCCGTATGGTTTCTCCGTTCCGTTTTTTGCTTCGGGCGGTGTGGCTTTTTTGACGTTCCTTATCATCTTATTCGCGCTCCCGGAAAGCTTGCCAAAGGAAAAGCGGACAGGGCAAACACGCGAAAAAAAGGGAAATGTCTTCTCCGTCCTGTTCGGTCCCCTGTCGCTGATGTACGGCATCATGTTTGTCGTCTCCTTTGCCTTTTCCGGCCTGGAGACCACCTTTGCCCTCTACATCAATCACCTGTACGGATTTACCTCGAAGGACCTCGGGTACATGTTTCTCGTCATGGGGATCATCTCCGCGTTTGTCCAGGGCGGACTGATCGGGAGACTGGTGAAGCGGCTGGGCGAGCCGCTCGTCCTGACGATCGGGCTTGCCTTGTACGGCATCGGTTTCTTCACGATTCCGCTCGCCGCCAGCTTCTGGACACTGGCTTTGACACTGTCGCTGTTCGGAGCCGGACAAGGCATGATTCGGGCGACCGGAACTGCCATGATTACACAGCGCACCTCACAGGGCCAGGGCGTAACGAGCGGCGCGATCAGCTCGATGGACAGTCTCGGCCGCATCCTCGGTCCGCTCGCCGGCGGCGCCGTCTACGGATGGTTTGCCAGCGGGCCGTTCATCATCGGAGGGGTGCTGATGGTCATCATGCTGGTGTTGTTCCGGACAAGGTACCACCGGTTGCCGGAGCGGGCAGAAGCGTGATCAGGCTGAATTTCATTAGTTACAAAACAATAAAAAGCAAAGCCGTCCTTTTCGGGAATGTGCTTTGCTTTTTATTGTTTGTGAGCATAATTGAAGAGGATGTAAGTCAAGCGAATACCACACATGCATTCCCCCTCTCCAAATCTCTCTTACAGCACGTATGGCAAAAGGTTGCAAAAGGTACGGAACCAAATGGATTCCGTACCTGGGAACTCACAAGCCCCTTCTCTTCCGAATCAGGGAGTCAGCCTTCCTGCATCTCCAGCCATTCCAGATACAGCCGTTCTCTTTCTGCCTCCACTGCTTCCAGCTCGGACTGCCACTCCATCAATTGCGTATAGTCATCGGAGCCTTGCGACAAAAGCTGCAAGAATTCATCCCGTCTTGCTTCCAGAGTCTCGATCCGCCGCTCCAGCTCCGCCAGCTTATACGTATTGATTCGCTTGGGAGAAGACTGCGGCGATGGCTGCTGAATTGCCATAGAGGGTGGTGTTTCGGGCATCGTATTTTCATTTGGAAGCGGACGTGTTTCGGTAGCGATCGCGGACGTGTCTTGCTTCTCGGTTTTGGCTCCTGCTCCTGGTGTTTGGCCCAAGCCAGGCTTCGCTTCTTCATTCGCCTTTATCGCCGACGCTCCTGGACGGCCCTGTCTCGAAGAGCCTCTTTCTCGCTCTTTTTCTTTTTCTTTCTCCAGCTTTCTCTTTTCGACCGCCTCCTGGAACGTGCCTTCATAGTGCATGAGCCTGCCTTCCTCGATCCAGAAAACACCGTTTACCATTTTCTGCAAAAAGTAGCGGTCATGCGAGACGATGAACAAGGACCCGCGGAAGTCAGCCAGCGCTTCCTCCAGCGTTTCGCGCGCCTCGATGTCCAGATGGTTGGTCGGTTCATCGAGAATGAGCAGGTTGATCTCCTGGTGCACAAGCTGGGCAAGGCGCAGTCTCATGCGCTCTCCGCCGCTCAATTGGCCGATTCGTTTAAACACATGCTCGCCGTAAAAGAGAAAGCGGGCAAGACGGTGGCGCGCCTCCGCTTCGGAGACGGCTGCTGTTTCCCGGAAAACGTCGATCACTCTCTGCTTTTGATCGCCTTCCAGCGCTTGCTGTGAAAGGTATCCGACCTTGACGCTGGCTCCCACTTTGACTGTGCCGCTGTCGGGGGCTACCTCCCCGAGCAGCATTTTGATAAACGTCGATTTCCCGCAGCCATTAGGGCCAAGCAGAGCTTTTCTTTCACCGTATCGGAGCAGCAGATCGGCCCCATTCATCAAGCATTTCTCCCCGTATGACTTGCACAGTCCGGAAGCGATTAGGACATCCTGGCCGCTGCGGTCCGTCTTTTGAAAGGACAGTCCCATCCGCTCTGCTTCCATCCGCGGACGTTCGATCCGCTCCAGCCTTGCCAGCGCTTTTTCCATGCTTTTGGCGCGGCGGTGAAACGCTTCATTCGGCGGATTAGAACGATTTCCCCACTCCTTCAAGCGCTTGATCGTCTCCTGCATTTTCTTGATCTTTTTCTGCTGCTCCTGGTAAGCCTCGAACTGGCGGAGCAGCCGCTCTTCCCTTTCCGTGACAAAATAGCTGTAATTGCCCAGATAATGCTCCACCTCGCCCCCGTCCACATGGTAAATCGACGTGACGACGGCGTCGAGGAAAAAACGGTCATGGGAGATCAACAGGACTGTCCCTGCGTAGTCTTTGAGAAAGCCCTCCAGCCACTCCATGGCGTCTACGTCCAAATGGTTGGTCGGCTCATCGAGAAGCAGCACATCGCTTCTCTCGCACAACAGCTTGGCAAGGCCGACCTTCGTTTTCTCTCCGCCGCTCAACTGTACGAACGGCGTTGACAGCAGCCACTCTTCGATGCCCAAGCCTTCGATCACCTGCGCCATGCGGACCTCCCACGTATATCCGCCCAACTGCTCAAAAGCTTCCTGCTTCTGCTGATAGCGATGGATCAGCCGCTCCAGATCGCGGTCCTCTGCGGTCACGAGGCTCATCTGCCGCTCCAGCTCCCGGATCTCCTGCTGCAAGCGGAGACCATCCGCAAAAGCGCTGGCGATCACGTCCTGTGCCGTCCAATTTTCCGGGTACTGCGGGTTTTGCGGCAAATAGGCCCAGACACTTCCCTTTGCCCTAAACAGCTCTCCTTGATCCTGCTGCTCCAATCCGGCCAACAGCTTGAACAGCGTAGTTTTTCCCGCTCCATTGGGGCCGACGAAGCCGACCCGCTCTCCTGCTTTGATCTCCAGCGTTACCCCTTCCAGTACGGGGTTTGCTCCATAGCCTTTATGAATGTTCTGTGCAGAAACGACGATCATGATTTTTTCCTCCTCAGGTCGGCTCACTTGAAATGTAAATGAAAACAGCAAAAAGCCGCAGGCATAAACCTGCGGCATCGGTTGCGTGTAGAAGATAAGGTGGTTGACGAACTATGATTCAGTTCGCCTTGTCACCTGCGGTTGCAAGTATCGATGCAGGGTACGCCTGTTTTGTTCCGTTCGGTTGTATGACCAAAAAAGGGCAGACTTCCCCCTTGGAGCAAAAAATCATGTGTCATACTGCTGGTTTCCACAACAAACCAAGCTTGAACGGTTCCAAACACGTACCTGCACCTCCTTCCTGAGGATGAGCATTTTCCAATATTTTCACTATACACGACTCTTTTTGGAAAGACAACTGGGCAGCCGCTTAAATTGAATACGGCAAACCTGTCGGCTTTCGCTTCAAAAAAGAGGGCCAGGCCGGCTGATCCCGTGTGGGGCAATCGCCTGCTCTGACACCCATTGCTTGACCGAATTCCGGATTACATCCCTTGCGCCCCTTCAAACAACGGCTTTTTCGTATTGGCATCCAGCACGAGCAGCGTTGTATACGGCGGCAGCTTAACCTTGGCCACGATAAACGGATACGAAATCACTTGCGCATACATCCGGCCCGGCTCCGGCTTGGTCAGCTTCACGTACACCTTCAGCTGCTCCCAGCTCATTTCCGTATTCACGATTTCGATGCCGTAACCGGGGTTGGGCGCCTGACCGCGGGCGATCACGTACAAATCACCCTTTTGATGCACGCCCTGCGTCCCTTTTACCTGCTGGACAAACGCTTTTTCGTCCTCGCTCAGCGAAGCGAGGTCCACTTGCTTGAACTCTTCATTTCCCACTGGCGCCACGATTTCCACCGTCCTCGTTTGGGGATTCCATTTCAACTCGTACCCGCTTTTCTCCGTCATCCATCTGAGCGGCACATACATTTGCTTGTTGTGGAGAATCGCGCCCTGGTCGATCTCCGACCACTTGTTGTCGACAGCGACCCGCTTCGTGTTTATCTGAAAGGAGATAGTCTTTCCGTCAGGCAGAGTGACAGCGACCTCTTTTTGATTGTTGCTGGCTTGCCACTTTGCTTGCAGGATGCCCGCCATGTCTTCAATCGCCAAATACGTACGGCCGTCGATGATGATGGCTGGCTGCTTCAACTGCAAAGCCTGCCCGTTTACGGAAATTTGTGTGTTGCTTGCCGGACTGGCGGCTGCGTTGCCGGATGCATTCCCCGCAGCGCCCACAGGTACTGCCATCAAAAGTTGAAGCCCGATCAAACAAGCGATTGCACGTTTTCCTCTCATGTTCAATTCCTCCATTAATACAGCCGGTTTACCTTGTTTGACTGTGTATCGCCATGAAACGTTTCACAATCAATCAAAACAATCTTCATGAAGGAGAGTGCCCGTTATCGCAAGAAAAAATTACCCACCATGATGACAGCAGGGATGGAAACGAGGGCCAGCAGGGTCGAAAAAACCGTCGTCATCGCCCCCATCTCTTCATCTGCCGCGTATCGCGCGAACAGGATCGATGCCATCGTCAGCGTCGGCATCGCTACCTGGATGATCGCGACACGGGTAATCTCCCCATCCAAATGGAGAACGGACAGCAGCAAAGCAGCGGACAGCGGAAAGACGATCAGCTTGAAGGTCAGCGGCATGCCCAGAACCGGGAGTGAGAAATGGGGCTTTTTCCTGAGCAGCAGCGGCAGCAGCATCCCTATGTACATCATCGCAAGCGGAGAAGCCAGCTTTGCCAGCGTGCCGACCAGATGCTTGACCGGCTCCGGAGGCATGAATCCCGCCATGGCCGCTCCCAGTCCGAGAACGATGGCGATCATCGGAATATTGACCATCGCCTTCAAGCCTTTCAGACTAAAGGCCCCTTTTTCCTGGAGCATCATTACCGCTACGGTCCACATCACGACGTCCACCCCCGCATCAAATACGGCTGCCAAAAGCGCGCCTTTTGGCCCGAACAGCGCCGCGCAGAGCGGGAGTCCGATAAAGCCCGTATTCCCCAATCCGGAGAGAATCGCCATCTCGCGCCGTTTCTTTTCCGGCAAAGGCAAGGTCCGCGCCCCCAGCCAACCGAGCAGGATGCCGAGACAATTCAATAGTACGGAAATACCAAAAATGATAACAATTTGCGTCATCGTCTGGCTGTCGATCGGCGTCTGGAACACCCCGTCCAAAATGATGCACGGCATAGCCACGTTGACGATAATCGTGATGATGAGCTGACGGGATTCCCCCGTCAGCGGTTGACGATATCCGATCACACTTCCAATCGCAATGATCACCGCCATCAGCAGAATCGATTGGAGCAGCAGCGATATTTCCATATATGAGTGCCTCCCTTGCTACATCTCCACCGATATCCAGGTCAGTCCCGACGGCTCTCCTTTTTCGCAGGTACGCAAAAGATCGCCCAATACAGGTATGGCCTGTTCCAATTCGATACACCAGGAAGCCGGAAAAGAAACATCCGCCCCTTCGATCGTCAAGGTGCTCATCGTTCCGGCCGGCTTGTCGGCGGTCAAAACGTAATGGCGCGCCTCAGGCTCATGCTCTTTCCACTGGACCAGAATTTGGCCCTGATTACCGCCGGCTACCACCAGGTCGACATGATCGCCGTATGCGGCATGGACCAGCGTCCTCGACGTACCGTTCAACTGGGCGATTTCCTTCAATACTTCATGCCAGCCCATGTGATTCTGGTCCTGGCCGCTCGCATCCGTATACATCCGCCAATCGTTTAGCATGCTGTTCTTCTCCTTTATTTGCGACAAAAATAATGACGACAAAGTGATGTTCATATATAACAGTACCCCCGTGCAAAACGAACGGGGGCAATGATACTCGTCCTTATTTTACGCTTCTTCCTTCACATACTCAACTACCACTTCGGTTCCAAGGCCGCCGCGCGCATTCCAGACGGCGACGATGCGCATGTACAGCGGATCGCAGCACGCCACCAGATCGTTTAATATCCGGTTCGTCGCATGCTCCTGATATATTCCGACATTGCGGTACGAGGTCAAATAGTACTTCAGCGACTTCATCTCAATCAGCTTTTCATTTGGCACGAGATAAATTTTCAGGTCTGCGAAGTCTGGCAGACCCGACCACGGACAAACAGATGTAAATTCATTCGTAGGCATCATGATTTCGGTACGCTTTCCCACATATTCGTACGGAATCGTCTCGAGAATGTCGACCAGAATCGCCGATTCATCCTGTGTATCAAAACGAATGCTGTTGTACTTGCTGTGATTGTGCTCCACTGTTGCCATTTCCTTCATCGGTCCTTTCCATTTTTATTGTGTGTGATCGGGAAGCTTTGTTGCGTGATCGGGAAGCTCCTTGTGCCTTTTCCCCGCTTCAACCGGCCAAGCCAGAGACAGCTCGCTGCCTTCTCGCTCCTTTGACGACCAGATAGGACAACGGCGTATCCACGACGGCAATCATCGTTTTCACCAAATACTGAAACATGATCATCTGCAGCAAGGCATCTGTCGGCATCGTCCCGTAAAAAGCGATGACAATAAAGATCGATGTGTCGAGCAACTGACTGATTGCAGTCGATACGTTTTTGCGCAGCCAGAAATGCTTCTCCCCCGTTCGCCGCTTAATGAAATGAAAGACCTTGACGTCAGCCATTTGCGCGGCAAAATAGGACAGCATGCTGGCAATGACTACGCGCGCGGAGGAAGCCATGACGGATTCGTACGACTCCTGGAGCGGCCAAAAGCCGGCAGGAGGCAGAAGAATCGTCGCCTGGACAAAGAGGAGCATCAGAGCGTTGGCCCAAAAGCCTGCGTAGACGACCTGGCGCGCCCGTGCCTCCCCGTACAGCTCGCTGATCGCGTCTGTCAACAGATACGTCAGCGGATACCCAATAACCGCGGCTGGCAAAATCACGCCCCACAGGTCAATGACCTTTGCCGAAACGATGTTGGCAACAACCAGCAACGTCATGAACGTCGCTGTCAGGTAGAGAAAACGCTTCTCTTCCGGTGGAAAATTCATCGGATCAGTTCCTCCTAAAGCGAAGAGCAATCAGCCCGCCTCGATCCTGCTCACCTACGCAAAAAAGCCGCCTCCACGCGAAATGCAGGAGAGCGGCTTCCATAAGAACAGACCTTAGGCAATCGACTGCTCTCCCCTAGTTTTGTTTTACGAGAGGTGGGGATTCCGAACTCTCGCGTCTCGTAGACTTATAACAGGATATCAAATGGACATCCTTTTTAGAAGAGGGAGTTTCTGTTCCTTTTCACCTTGTCCGTGCTTTTCTTCTCCCTCGCACTCTTTTCATTGACAAATAGAAGAAAGGCTTTTAGTATGAATCCATAAAATCATATCAACTTAGTGGGGGATTCACGATGAAAAAACTTGTTTTCACAGCATTAATTTCGACTTTACTGCTCGGAATTGCTGGATGCGGCAACTCTACAGCGCCTGCAAACCCAAATCAATCCGCAGCTCCTGACCAATCGGCGGCTGCTCCTCAAAATCTGTTGGAAAAAGTAAAAGCCGAGGGCAAACTGGTGATCGGCACAGAAGGCACCTATGCTCCCTTTACCTTCCACGACCAGTCCGGCAAGCTGACCGGCTATGACATCGACGTGGCTACGGAAGTAGCGAAGCGCCTTGGTGTAGAACCGGTCTTCCAGGAGACGCAATGGGATGCCATGTTTGCGGGACTCGATTCCAAGCGGTTTGACCTGATCGCCAATGAGGTCGGCATTCGTCCCGACCGTCAGGAGAAATACGACTTTTCTTCCCCGTATTCCGTTTCCCGCGCTGTGCTCGTCGCTCATAAAGACAACGAGACGGTAAAGGATTTTCCTGACATCAAAGGCCTCAAAGCCGGGCAATCGATGACAAGCAACTACGCCGACATGGCTCGCGAGCTGGGCGCCGAAATCGTCGCGGTGGACAACTTCAACAACGCCATCGAGCTGATCGCAAGCAGACGCGTCGATGTGGTGCTGAACGACAACCTGTCTGTTCTCGACTTCCTGAAGCAAAAGCCGGATACCCCGATCAAAATCGTCAAAGTCAAAGAAGAAGGCCTCAATTGCGGCTTCATGTTCCGCAAAGGCACCAGCAACGAACTGATCGAGGAGATCAACAAAGCGCTGGATGCCATGCATAAGGATGGCACGCTGAAGCAGATTTCGGAAAAATGGTTTGGCGAGGACATTTCCATGTAAGCTCATTGCCCTTGACCAGGTGGCACGGTCTCTTTTCCCGTCGGAGAAGAGATCTGCCACTTTTCTTCTGCATGATGGAACCGATTGACAGCCGACGCTTTTTCGCAGCCCTTTAGAGCTGATTTCTTTATTGACAAAACAGGCAAAGACTTTTAGTATGTTCTAAACAAATCACATCGGTTTAGTGGGGGATTATTTATGAAAAAATTATTGTTTTCCGCACTCATCTCCTCTCTTATGTTTGGCATCGTGGGATGCGGCTCGTCCGGCACTGCTTCGACAACGAATAACGCCGCTCCGGCCCCTGCTCCTGCACAGGCCCCTTCCGAGCAAAAGGCAGAACAAAACCTGTTGGATAAAGTAAAAGCCGAAGGGAAACTGGTGATTGGTACGGAAGGGACGTATGCCCCCTTTACTTTCCACGACCAATCCGGCAAGCTGACCGGTTTTGACGTAGAAGTGATCAGCGAAGTGGCCAAACGTCTCGGGGTGGAACCGGTCTTCCAGGAAACACAGTGGGATGCCATGTTCGCCGGCCTCGACTCCAAGCGGTTTGACCTCGTCGCCAACCAGGTCGGCATCCGCCCGGATCGTCAGGAGAAATACGATTTTTCCAACCCCTACACCGTGTCGACTGCTGTACTGGTGACACATAAGGACAACAACACCGTCACTGGCTTTGACAGCATCAAAGGATTGAAAGCAGCGCAAACCTTGACCAGCAATCTGACAGACATCGCCAAGCAAAACGGCGCAGAGATCGTCGCTGTGGAGGGCTTCAACCAAGCGATCGACCTACTTGTCTCCAAGCGTGTCGACGTCACGATCAATGACGGCTTGTCCCTGCTCGATTTTCTGAAGCAAAAGCCGGATACCCCGATCAAGATTATTGCCAAGCATCCGGACGGGGCGAAAAACGGTTTTCTGTTCCGCAAAGGCAGCACCGAGCTCGTAGAGGCGGTCAACAAAGCGCTTGACGATATGACGAAAGACGGTACGTTCCAACAAATCTCCGAGAAATGGTTTGGTGCAGATGTTTCTAAGTAACCTGTTTGGCAACCCGGAACGCTTTGACAGATGGGTAGAGATTGCGCAGAGCTCCTTTTGGCCGCTTCTGAAAGGCGCTCTGACGTACTCCCTGTCCCTCTCCCTGATTTCGTTCGCCATCGGGCTGGTCATCGCCATCCTGACGGCGCTGGCCCGAATTTCCGGCAACAAAGTGCTGGTGGGCGTCGCCCGCACGTACGTTTCGATCATTCGCGGAACGCCGTTGCTGGTGCAACTGTTCATCATCTTTTTCGGTCTGCCCAGCATCGGCGTTACGATCGATTCGTTCCCATCAGCGGTGATCGGCTTCTCTCTCAATGTCGGCGCCTACGCTTCGGAAGTGGTCCGGGCCGCGATCCTGTCCATACCAAAGGGACAGTGGGAAGCCGGCTATTCACTCGGCATGACGTATCGGCAAGCGCTGGTGCGCATTATCCTGCCGCAGGCGGCGCGCGTGTCTGTCCCGCCTCTGTCCAACTCGTACATCAGCTTGGTAAAGGATACGTCGCTCGCTGCGGCTATCCTCGTTCCCGAGATGTTTCGCAAAGCGCAGGAGATCGCAGCGGCTACGTATGAACCGCTCCTGGTCTACTCAGAAGCGGCACTGATCTACTGGCTGATCTGTCTGGTACTCTCGGCGATCCAGGATCGCATCGAGCACAGGCTTGACCGCTACGTCGCCTAGAGGGGAGCATACGCATGATAACTATCAGCAACATTCATAAACGATTTCACGATCTGCACGTCCTCAAGGGCATCTCGCTGACGGTAGAGAAAGGAAAGGTCGTCGTCATCATCGGGCCGTCCGGTTCCGGCAAAACGACGCTGCTCCGCTGCCTGAACGCTCTGGAGATCCCGACCGAGGGCAGCGTGCAAATCGGCGATGTCCAGCTTGACTTTTCCCGCAAAGTCGCAAAATCGGATATCCCGAAGCTGCGCAAGCAGACCGGGATGGTCTTCCAAAGCTACAATTTGTTCCCGCACATGACGGCGCTGCAAAATGTCATGGAAGGCCCCGTCACCGTAAAAGGAGAAAAACCGGAGACCGCAAGAGGCAAGGCGGCGCAGCTGCTGTCCAAGGTAGGACTGGCTGACAAGCTCGACCACTACCCTGCTCAGCTATCCGGCGGCCAGCAGCAGCGTGTCGGGATCGCCCGCGCTCTCGCCATGGACCCGAAAGTAATGCTGTTTGACGAGCCTACCTCCGCGCTCGACCCCGAACTGGTCGGCGAAGTGCTAAAGGTCATGAAGGAGCTGGCTGTCGAAGGGATGACCATGGTGGTCGTCACGCATGAGATGGCATTTGCGCGCGAAGTGGCAGATGAAGTCATCTTTATGGACCAGGGCGTGATCGTCGAGCGCGGTGCGCCGGAGCAATTGTTTGCGAGCCCGAAAGAAGAGCGGACTCGCCAGTTCCTCCAGCATTTGAAAAAATAATTCGCTGCGTGCAAGCTATTGATTTCTGTTATCTTGTGATAGCTTTCCCGCATCGTCTATGTAAAAGAAAGAAGACTCGCTTCCTTGGAAAGCAGGGTCTTCTTTCTTTTTTACAAATTAGTCGTCCAGGAACGCGAAGATCAAAACAATGATCAGGATGATCCAGATGAAATTGTTATTGTGAAAACCTCCGCTCATTTGCATGGCCTCCTCTGTGATTGTCTGAAGCAGGCGTCAGAAATGGCGACGCCGCTCCTTTTCACAGAATATGAGAGAGTCTCCCTGTTCGTATGGATGCTCGTCTACAAGACAAAAAATCAGGCCAAAAAAGGCTCCAGACCTCCCCTTTCCAAAAAATTAACAAAGCCTTTATCGTTTCTCTATTTGTTCTTAACATGAAAAACCTATGATGGGAGGTGTCAGACCCTACGATGGACATATCGTCCTCCATTGCCGTCCGTTGACCCCCTTTCAACGGGCGGTCTTTTTCTGACCACATGCGGCGCTTCCCCGGAAGCCCGCTTTTTTGCTGCCCTGACCTATGGGCACCACAAGCAGGAAAAGCCAAAACAGGGCAGAACCTCATGATAGGATAGGGAAGTGCGTGACTTGAAGCCATTACTCACCATCTGTCGTTTTCAAATAGCGAAGGTGCGGTTGCAACTGGGGACAGCTTGCGGAAGCTCCCGTTAGTCTCGGATCGGAGGGAAAGAATGAACGTGAAAGAAAACAGACCAGCTTTGCTCAAGCCCGGCTTGTTTGGCATCGAGGCTGCGGCCGACAGACGCCGCAACGAATTTGATTTCCACAATGAGGCCTTGCTGCATCACCAAAGGAAAATTGATTTTGTCTTTTTCGGGGACTCGATTACGCACTGGTGGGACGTCGACACCTATTTCGGCGGTGCGGGCCGTGTCATAGTCAACCGGGGAATCGGCGGAGATACGACCGCTTTTGCCCTGCGTAGGTTTGCCGCTGATGTGGTGCAGCTCCGCCCTGCTTACGCGATCATCCTTCTCGGCATCAATAACACGTGGGCCCTGGACGAGTGGCTGCCAGAGGACCGCAAGCAGCCGGAGCACATACAGCAAGAAATCGTCGACGATCTGGCTGCCATGTTGACGCAAGCCAGAGAAAACGGGATTGCTCCGATTCTCTGTTCCCTGCTTCCGACCCGGATGGAGCGCTACGCCAAAAACAGCTTGCGAAACGAGCTGGTCGCCAGCATCAATAAAGCCTTGCAGGAATACGCACGCGCTGAAAACATCATCTTTGTGGACTACCACCGGCACATGACTGACGAAGACGGTCTCACTTTGCGGGAGGAGCTCGCCGATGACGGCCTCCATCCTCATGTGCTCGGATACGACCTGATGGCCCGGGCCCTGCGGGAGACGCTGGCCGCACACGGGATCGAAATCGGATAAGGACAAGAAGACAGCAAAAAAGGACAGCCCGCCTCCCGAGCTGTCCTTTCTTCTGTATGAGGTTATTCCATCATCCGTACCAGCTTGCGCGATACGAGCAGGAGCACCAGCCCCAGTACAATCGCCATCAAACCGATGATATCAAACACTTCAAAGTATCCGAGCGACTGTGTAAAAGCGGCCAATTGGCCGGCCAGGATGTTTGCCACTCCGGAGCTTGCCAGCCATACGCCCATCAACAGCGAGGCGAGTTTGACCGGAGCGATCTTGCTGACCATCGACAGCCCGACAGGAGACAGGAACAGCTCACCGAGCGTATGCATGAGGTAGGTCAACACAATAATCATAATATTTGACTTTGTCAGGATGTTGTTTTCGTCGCTTCCGGTCTGCATGACAGCCAGCAGCAAAATCATGTACCCGAGACCGAGCAGGATCATTCCCAGTCCCATCTTCGTAGGAATATTCAAGTCGCCTCGCTTGCTGTTGGCCAGCTTCACCCACAGCATGGAGATAACGGGTGCCAAAAGCACAATAAACAACGGATTCAAGGATTGAAACCAAGAGGTCGGAACCTCCCAGCCGCCAATGGTACGATCGACAAACAGGTCTGTGTACAGTGTCAAAGAGCTCCCCGCCTGTTCAAATCCTGCCCAGAAAAAGACGACAAAACAGGCCAAAATGACGATGACGGCGGTTCTTTGCTTCTCCTTCTTGGTGAGCGGCCGATTGGCGGCTTCCTGCTGCCCCGGAGCTTCACTCTTTCCGAGCGGCTGTTTGCCGATATCCCCCAGGTAGCGGTTGCCAAGCAGGTTGAAAGCGATCTGACCGATCACCATCCCGATGGCGGCAGCCAAAAACCCGTACTTGAAGCCGTACATTTCCACACCGTCCAGCGCGGTCTTGAAGTGCTCCTCCGCCAAATAGCCGCAGATCAGCGGTGCGAAGAGCGCTCCCACGTTGATCCCCATGTAGAAAATCGTAAACGCGGCATCCCTGCGCTTGTCATTTTCGGGGTAAAGCTCACCGACCAGCGTAGAGATATTCGGCTTGAAGAAACCGTTTCCAATAATCAGGAGAACAAGGCCCAGATACAATCCAGTTGTGCTCTGTACGGCGAACAGAAGAAAGTTCCCCACTGCCATGGTAATACCGCCCATGGTAATCGCCAGTCTTCTGCCGAGATACCGGTCCGACAAATACCCGCCGATGATCGGCGTAAAGTAAACGGCACCGGTAAACAAGCCGTAGATGCTCAACGCCAAGCCCTTTTCAAAGCCTAGTCCGCCGCTGATCAGCGCTGTGGTCAAATACAGGGTTAACAGGGCGCGCATGCCGTAATAGCTAAAGCGTTCCCAAAGCTCCGTAAAGAACAACAAATACAATCCTGGAGGATGTTTTTGTTTCCCTTGCTGTGAGTTCACAGTTGCGTCCATTGATGTCCCTCCCAGATGTCAGACAACTATCGTATGAATCATATCACAGTTTTCTCGAATATACTTTTATTAAAAATATTAACTACTTTTTATAATTGTTAAATTTATATAGAATAATGATATGTCAACCTTGTCATTCCTAGTTATTTTTTATGCTGTACTCCATCTCTTTGTTTACTATTTGTTAAAAAGTGGAGGATTATACAGGCCAGAAAGGGAGTGGCCCGATTTCCTGACATCAGGAAAACGACGCAGATCTTTTCCTGGATCGGAAAGTCCCCCGTCGTTGTATTCCCGTGACACATCGCTTTAGCCATTTCCCTTTCGGTTCACCACTTTTTCGGCTTCTGCTGAAAGTGGCCTTCTCCGCCGCTTGATCAGCCCAATGATCAAGGTCAGAGCAGGAAGCAAAATCTGCATGGTCGCCGAGTAAAACGGCTCAGAGGTGGTAAACAGATTGATCAGATCAGCGAATCCCGGAGCAAGCCACAAGCTGAACACGATGATCAGAATGCCGACGGAATAGACGATCGGCCGGTAATCCGAAAGGTGAAAGCATTGAGCCACACTGATAACGGTCACATAGTACCACATCGAGATTTGAAAAAAACCGCCCATGACCCACAGCGCCATTACCATGGCATCGAGATGCTCCAAAAATTCTGCCATGCTGATATAGTGGGATGCATTGAAGACCGGAAAAAACATCCTTCCGGTTATTTCTCCAAACAGAAACAGAGCGGACAGATTCGCGATGACCATCGTGACCAGCATCAATGCAACGGCCCACATCCCCGCTCTCAACGCTTTATGCGTTTCCTCTGCACGCAGATGCGGAAAGAGAAAGGAAATAAAGAGAAATTCCATAAACCAGGTTAACGGCGTTACGGCACCAGCCAGGGAAGGTCTAAGCCCGTTCTCCATAACGGGAAGCATATGAGTCGGCTCATACCGCGGAATGAGCAGCAAAACAATCCCGATCAAAAAGAGACCAAAGAGCGGACCGAGCAAGAGAGAAAAGCGCCCCAACACCTCGATCCCGGAGCGCACTGCGAATGCTGCCGTGAGCACGATGCTGCCCATCACGACCACAATCGGCGTTTTCAGCAAGATCGTACCGACGATAAATTCGCCGTATTCACGGACAATCAGGCCTGCTCCGTGCACCAAAAAAAGAATGTACAGAAGAGCAGCTGCCTTTCCCAAACGGGGTCCCAGAACCGCCTCTCCGGTTTGAATGATCGATTTGCCGGGGGTCAACCTGTAAAGCGACCAAGCCAGCCATACAGCCAAAAAACCGGACAGCGACCCCCAAAAGGGAGAAATCCACATGTCTTGCTTTGCTTCCTTCGCTGTAATCGCCGGAATGATAAGAATGGCCGTAGCCCCGACCATCAAATACATCGACAGGCACATTTGCAGAACAGAAATTTTGCCTCGATCCAGCATGTCCATTACTCCCCTGCGTTACCGGACCCTTTCCCGATCAAGGGATAAAGCGGTCTGTAAAGGAAATCCACGAGCTGGGTCAGTCCTGGCATTTCCGGAAAAAAAATCAGCAAGCTTCCCAGCCCCCATCCTGTCACTGTGATGACCAAAAATACGGTTCGTTCCCGCTTCATTTCTGCCGTCAACCGCGGAAGCTCGTACCATGCAAGCACGAGTGCCAAAACGGTCAGCGCGGCTACACCCACCCACTTCAATATGCCCCAGCCCCTTTTTTATTGATGGGGATTGGACACCCCGGGTCGCAGCACTTCGGCTGTCGACTGAATGTCCACCTCGATCTCGGAGAAGGTGCGTTCCCAATCTGCTACGGCTTTTTTCCATTCCTGCGGGTACTTTCGATGAAAGACGCCGGAAAAATCGAACACGTCCGCATGCAGGACATTCTGTGCTTTGTTCAGGGAAGCTTTTATGACCGACCGAGTATATGCGGCGGCGTAGGACTCTACGATGGAGACATCTGCCGGTATGGTCATATTCAGATTCGTCGTATTTTGTCTGACATCGTATTCGGCGTGCAGTTTGACCTGCATGGACCACTTGCTGTTTTTGACCTGCGGGCTGAGAACTGCCCTGCCCCTGACCATCTTCAGAGAAACATATCCCTTATGCTTTTCGATCGGAATGGTGATCATGACAAATTTGATCCTGTTTCGAAGCCACAGCACCCCTTGCGCTTCCCTCTCGTCCATTTGCCCCGCCCACTTCCCTTTTTTCAGCACGCCCATTCCGTAGATGTAGGGAACTGGCCCGCCATCTTGCTCCGGCAATGTTGCCACCAGGGGAATGATCGATACTTTTGCCGGATTCTCCATCATCTGGGCCAGCTCTTTTAAGGTCACGCCTTCACCTTTTTGGGCCTTGGCGATCTCTTCGAGCGACTTGGAGCTGCTTCTCTCAAGCGGCGGCTTTTGCTTCAAAATATCTTTGGCCTTGCCTCTGCTCACGAACAAATAGGCAAGCCCGCGAGGACCCGGCTGCCGAAAAAAATAATCGACATGGCCTTCAATTCCCGTTCTTGCGATGTCCCTGCCAAAGATAAACACCTCCGTATGGCCCCAAAAAACTTGTGCGGAAAGCGTGTCCTGCAGACTTTCTACCGCGTCGGCCAGAGTGATGCCTGTCGCTGATTGCACGACGGTTTGGTCGGCCTCTTCCTGCTGTCTGCCCGCGTGATTGACATAGAGCTGGACCGATAGCTCTACCTTTTTGTCTTCGGTCAGGTCGACACCCGCTGCAGTAATAATCGCGATGTCATTAATTTCTTTGCGATCCCAACAACCGGTCAAGCCAAGCAGCAGAAGAACGACTCCAAGCAACCGGTACACCTTCACTCCTTGCCGCTCCTCCTTCATCCGACAGCCTTTTTCATCCTCGTCTTCGCCGCTCCTTCTGCCTACCTGCTAGGTAGTATCGGGCTCTTGATCGCGGCCTGTATTCTTGCCCCTGTGCTCATCCACCGACGCATCCGTCATCCAGAGAGGCACTCTCGCCATCACGTCGGACAGCTCCTGCAGGTTTAACGGCGCAAGCGGGCTTAAATACGGGACGCCAAAGGATCGCAGGGTAAACAGATGCGTGAGCAGCATCAGCAGTCCCAGCATCAGCCCCATAATGCCAAAAATGCCGGAGAGCAGCATGATCGGAAAACGCAGAATTCTGATCGCCACTCCAAGCGTGTAATGAGGAATGATAAAAGACGCGATGCCAGTGATTGCGACAACCATGACCATCGGCGAAGAGACGAGCCCTGCTTCAATCGCCGCTTGCCCGATAACGAGGGCACCTACGATGCTGACCGCCGCCCCGACCTGCTTGGGCAGGCGGACACCCGCTTCCCGCAACGCTTCAAAGGTGATCTCCATCAAAAGCGCTTCCAACAACGCAGGGAATGGAACAAGCTCCCGGGAGTTGGCCATCGTCAAAAGCAGCGCCGTCGGAATCATTTCCTGATGAAAAGAAACGATTGCCACATAAAAGGAGGGGCCAAGCAGCGCAATAAACAAGAACAGATAGCGCAGCCACCTGATCACGGTGCCAAAGAAATAGCGCTCGTAATAATCCTCGGGAGATTGCAGAAAGGAGTAAAAGGTCGTCGGAGCCACCACGGCGATCGGCGAGCCCTCGACGAGGATGACGACTCTGCCCTCCAATAATTGAGAGCAGGCAATATCCGGCCTCTCGGTCGACAGAAGCTGCGGAAAAGGAGAATACGGGTTGTCCTGCAGCAGCTCCTCCAAATCTCCGCTGTCCAATACCCCGTCGATCCGTATGCTGCGCAAACGTTTTTCCACCTCATCGACCAGCGCTTTCTCCGCGACTCCCTGAAGGTAGGCGATTACCACTTCGGTATGGGAGATGCTCCCCAATTTGTAGGACTTCATCTTCAAAAGCGGAGTGCGCAATCTTTTCCGCAAAAGCGAGGTGTTGATTTCTACGGTTTCCACGAAGCCTTCTCTTGGTCCGCGAACGACAGATTCGGCGATAGGCTCCTCGACTGAGCGCGTCTCCCACTTGGTTAATCCGACCGAGGTCGCAGTGTTTTCTCCATCCGTCAAAATGACAGGATTGCCGTCCATGACGTGTCTGACGGTCTCCTCGATAGTCCCGATCTCGCTTCCGGAGGCTACGGGGATGATCCCGTGAAACAAAGGGGACCCGGCCGATCTCCTCCGCCCCTCCAGCAAGGGGGTCAGCACCTGTTGATTGAGTTCCTCCTGATTGGCGGTGCCATTGATGTAGATCAGGATGGCTCTCCGGCTTCCACTTATCCAAAAATCATGAAAAAGAACATCCGTGCAATCGGCGAAAATGTTTCGGAGAATGTGCAAATTGCTTTCCAGCTCGAAAGACAGCGGCGTCAGTCCCCTCTCGTCTGAGCCGGGCTGAAAAGACAGGGAAGACAAGTGCCCCCCTGAGCGGAGCTTCCGCTTTTTCCATGATCTCGAGAAAATCATGCGGCATCTCCTTTTTTCCTCCATTGTTGACTTTCCCCCTACCTTTTATAACCGCTTCTCCAATGGTACGGAGGCAAAATAAAAAAACTGCCCGACAGGCAGTTTCAGGTTGCAGACAAACTCCCTCGCTGAACGAACAGCAGAGGGAGTTTGTTTAATAATTTGATGAAAATACCGAAGGTGTTTTGATCGTTCACCTTTTGGCGACCTGATTTCCATAGCCAGGTCGCCATTTTTTTCAAGTTCATGGCAGCGAAAACAAGCATCGCCTGCATCGTGACCTTCTCCAGTCCTCGTAAGGTCGTCCAACGCATGCCATGCTTTTCCTTCATATCAGCGAATACACGTTCAATCGTTTCTTTCCGTTTGCTATAGATTTGTTTGTTTTCCTCGGTATGCCGGAGGTGGTCTACCTCTTCGAGGTAATCAGCCCAGATGTGGCGACTCACTCTCTTTGTGTAGTCTTTACTTTCCGTGCATTGTTTCAAGAACGGACAACTTCGGCAAACTTGAGAATTTGATCGATAGATACGGTACCCATCCTTGTTTGTTGTCTCATATGTTAAGATTTGCTCGTTCGGGCAGATGTAGCAGTCGAAATATTCATCATACACATATTCGTGCTTTTTAAAAAAACCTTCTTTGGTGCGTGGTCTTGTGTAGGGCATAACGGGGCGAATCTGGTCATCAAGGAGTGTTTTACTGATGTAAGGCGTCTTGTATCCCGAGTCCACTGCCACAGCTTGAGGCTGTGCAAACGTCTTTCGCACTTGATTCAAAACATCCTCAAAAACCTGACTGTCATGCACATTGCCTGGCGTTACCTTGGCACCAAGCACAAATCCATTTCGATCACATGCTGTATGAAAACTATAAGCAAATACACGTTCCTTTTCCCCTTTTACAAACAATCCGCAATCCGGGTCAGTTGTGCTGACTTTCACCTCCTTCTTCGAAGTTTCTGTCTTTTTTTCAAGGGGCTTCTTTCCATGTGCAATACGATCCTGATTGATTTCTTCGTCCAGCAGCTCTTGATATTTCTTCGCTTGTTCTTCAACGATTTCTTTCACGTATTTATGCTTATTCGCACTGGCTTTTACATGCGTAGCATCAATGAAAAGCACATCAGGCTTCACGAATCCATGATGAACCGCCTCCTCCAATATTCGAAGGAAGATCGACTCGAAGAGTTGAGTATCCCGAAAACGGCGAACATAGTTCTTGCCTAGGGTCGTGAAATGGGGAATGGGCTGACTGAAATCATAGCCAATAAACCACCGATAGGCAACATTGGTTTCGATCTCTTTAATCGTTTGTCGCATGGAACGAATTCCAAAAATATATTGGATGAAAGCAATTTTAACTAAGACTACAGGGTCAACACTGGGTCTGCCATTGTCATGACAGTAGAGGCTTTCCACCAAGTCATAGATGAACGAAAAGTCGATTGCATTTTCAATTTTTCTTACGAGATGATCTTCTGGCACCAACTCATCTAGCGAGAATGCAGATATCTGATAACGCCCTTCGGCCTCTTGCTTATTAAGCATAATGCCACCTCTAAAAAATAACTTTTGAAAACGTAACATGTTCTATATTCAACAAAAAAGCCTGCAGACCCTGTTCCTTACGGAACTTTGTCTACAGGCTGAAGCTGCCCGACAGGCAGTTTTTATGAGCAGTATGATGGAATCAGGAAGGATCGGCGTCCTGCTCCGATTGGATGTAGTGCTGTAGTTCTTCGTAAAACGTCGTGTTGCAAGCCATGACGCTGCTTTTCCGATCAAACGGCAACGGCTTCCCGTCCATTGTGGTCACCTTGCCTCCTGCTTCTTCTACCAGAATTCTCCCCGCTCCAAAATCCCAGGCGTTCAGCGAGAGGCTGACATACCCGTCGAGTCGTCCTGCCGCCACGTACGCCATTTCCAGGGCAGCGCTGCCCAGCAGACGCATGCCTCGCACCTTGCCGGCCAATTTTTTCACGATCAGGTCAATCCCCATTTGTTCCGCTTGTTTGTTCCAGAAAACGCTGGTACAAAGCAAAGCTTCCTCCAAGGAAACGGTCTTTTCCAGACGCAGTCTTTGGCCATTCAAATAAGCGCCTTGCCCCTTTACTGCGTGAAACATCTCATCCCGGGATGGATCATAGACGACGCCGATCAATCCCTCCCCTTTGTGATAAACGGCAATGGAAACAGCAAAGTTGATCTGCTGATGAACAAAATTGGTCGTTCCATCAATCGGATCGATGACCCATAAAGTGTCATACTCGCCGGGATCTCCCGTAAACGTTCGCTCCTCGCCCAGTATGCCATGCTCGGGATACTGGCGCAGAATCGCATCGATAACATGCTTCTCCACTTCCTTGTCCACAGCTGTGACAAGATCTGAAGCGGATGTTTTATATTCGACAGTAAAAGGCTGCTTCATTCGTCTGAGACTGAGTTCTCCCGCGCTTCTGGCACAATCCAGAGCGAGGTCCTTGAGTGCCTCCAAGGTTGTTGCATGCACACGTATCGCCACCCACATCTTGACTTTGCCTCTAGTGTACCATACTTTCCCTGCTGATACACCCTGCTGTCCACCTGATGAAAGCCCGGCAAAAAGTCATAGGAGGCCTGTTGATTGGCCTCCCGTCTGGTCTTGCAGGATGCTGCAGGGAACATCTGTAAGTAAGGAACAGCGCTGGCAAGCAACCGCTACCGGCAGTGATGAGCGACAGCAGCTAACAGCAGCGGGTCACTCCGCCTTTTTCATAGCGCTCACGCAGCGCGTAAATATAGTACTCTCTTTCCGTCATCGGAAAGTACCCAGGTTTGGCGTGGGTCTGGTACCAATGCTGCAGATAACGATCGTAGTCCGGCATGCCGAAGATGGTCTTGATGATCGAGCTGATCTGACGAAGGGACTTTTTGATCGTTCTCCACCTTTTTCTCATGCGATGGAATGTCCTTTGCCGTCGTAGTAATTGTCCCCTTTGGATTGAATGTACGGGGATTCGTGAAGCTCGAATTTCTTTCCGCGCAAAATGCTGATCCACAGCCGTATCCCGTCGGCAATAATCCCGATGATGATCGCCATGAAAATCGCGCAGACGGCAGCGTCAATCTGGTCATTCAGGATCATCTTCTGGGCTGCCTCCACTGTCTTGACACCCGCAGGAAGCGTTCCGGCATCAAGCGCCTTTTGGAATGCATCTGCGTGAGCCAGGAAGCTGATCTTCGGATCGGCGTGGAACAGCTTTTGCCATGCAGCGGTCAGTGTAGCTGACGTCAGCCAAACCATCGGCAGCAAGGTGACCCAGGCGTACCGCGCCTTGCCCATTTTGATAATGAGCGTCGTACCGACAACGAAGGCGATTGCAGCCAGCATCTGGTTGGCGATACCGAACAGCGGCCACAGGGTATAAATTCCGCCCAGCGGATCGACAACCCCTTGGTAGAGGAAGTATCCCCAGCCTGCCGTGATGACGGCGGAGCCGATCAGGTTCCCCGGCAGCCAGTCTACCTGCTTCATTTTCGGGAAAATATTGCCCAGCATGTCCTGAACCATGAAGCGTCCGACACGCGTACCAGCATCGATTGTCGTCAAAATGAAAACGGCTTCAAACAAGATCGCAAAGTGATACCAGAACGCCATTAAAGCCTTTCCACCCAACACCGTAGAGAAAATGGTCGCCATCCCGATGGCCAGCGAAGGAGCTCCGCCCGTTCGGGACAAAATCGTTTTTTCGTTGATGTCCTGTGCGAGTGTCGTAATCACATCGGGAGTGATCGTAAAGCCCCAGCTCGAAATCGTCTGTGCGGCGGCGACCGCATCCACCCCAATTACCGCAGCCGGCGAGTTAATGGCGAAGTAGACACCAGGTGTCAGTACGCAAGCCGCAATCATCGCCATAATCGCGACAGCAGATTCCATCAGCATCCCGCCGTAGCCGATCATCGGCGCATGCGATTCCTTGGCAATCATCTTCGGAGTTGTACCGGAAGAGACGAGCGCATGGAAACCGGAGACGGCTCCGCAGGCGATGGTAATAAACAGGAACGGGAACAGGTTTCCGGCAAAGACAGGACCGGTTCCGTCGATAAATTTCGTCAGAGCCGGCATCTCCAGCGGCGGCAGCGTCAGCACGATCCCTACAGCGAGAACGGCAATCGTTCCGACCTTCAAAAACGAGCTTAAGTAATCGCGAGGCGCCAGCAGCAGCCAGACAGGCAGGACAGACGCGACGAACCCGTAAGCGATAATCATCCAGGCGAGCTGAACCTTGCTAAAGGTAAACGCAGGTCCCCAGGTAGGAGATTCAGCGACCGCCTGTCCCCACCACAGAGACAGGAACAGAAGCACAAGTCCGATCAGCGAGCCTTCCATGACTCGCCCGGGGCGAATGTACCGCATGTACAGCCCCATCAGAATGGCAATCGGCAGCGTCATAAAGATGGTAAATGTCGCCCATGGCGATTCAGCCAGCGCATTGACAACGACCATGGCCAATACGGCAATCAAAATCACCATGATTGCTACGATCCCGATCAGGGCAAGCGCCCCGCCAAAAGGACCGATCTCTTCCTTGGCAATCTGGCCAAGCGACTTTCCATTGCGCCGCATCGAGCCGAACAGGATGATAAAGTCCTGTACCGCTCCGCCGATGACGACCCCGACGATAATCCAGATCGTCCCCGGCAGGTAGCCCATTTGCGCGGCCAATGTCGGTCCGACGAGCGGCCCGGCACCGGCGATGGCCGCGAAGTGATGCCCGAACAAGACCCATTTGTTGGTCGGAACAAAGTCCTTCCCGTCATTATTCACTTCTGCAGGTGTAGCCCGATTGTCATCGAGTCCCATGATCTTCCGGGCGATGAACCTGCTGTAGAAGCGATACGCGACAGCGTACGAACAGATCGCAGCTGTCAGCAGCCAGAACGAGTTGACGGATTCACCGCGTGACAGGGCCAGAAAGCCGAAGGCAACTGCCCCCAGCGCAGCAACCCCGCCCCAGATCAGGACTGAGAGAAGCCATTTTTTCATTCCTTTCTCCCCCTTGTAAAATGATGAATAGGAACATGAGGAATAAGACCTCAACCTACCCTATCACACGGTTGTACATCAAAAAAACAAAAATTGTCTGAACAGTAAAAAATCGAGCACGAAAGGAGAAAATGCAGGGTTGAAACGAAACGGCTCATGAAAGCGTCTTTTCTACACTGTTTGGACTTGTTCCCACTCTGCTGATTTCCTGGTGGCAAAAGGGCAATGAGCCTTTTCTGTTGATCATCGCAGGCATCGGGGCTATTTGGCTATTTTGGTGGACACGGAAAAGCTTCACCTGGCTGGCGGGATTATTGGCATTGTCCGCCTTATTTTGGGCTTTCCAGATGATGTAGAAAGATAACGGAATCCATGTCAATAAAAGGATAAAAGCATGTATCCGGGCAAGTGGCCGCTGCCGCAGCAAAAGCCATATTCCCGGATACATGCTTTTTTGTCAAAGTAAAAAAAGTAAGTTGGAACTAAAATCCCAGCCGTTTTTTCAACTCCTTCACGACATTGCGGCTTACCGGGACTTCCGTCCGCTGAGCGTCCTGCATGACCAGATAGAGCGCTCCCTTGAACCAGGGAACCAGCTCTGCAGTGCGGTACAGATTGGCGATGAACGCCCGGTGCGTCCGGAAAAATTGTTTGGGCGACAGCCTGCTCTCCAGCTCTTGCAGGGTAAAGGATGTGGCGTACTGCTCCTCTTCCGTATGTATGCTCGCGTATCGGCCGTCCACCGTAGCGTAGACGATATCGTTGGGATCGATCAGCATGATCTTCCCGTTGCGCTCCACCGGTATCCGGCGCGGCTGCTGATCTTGAAGTACGGTCTGGAGCAAGCTTTGCAGTTGCATTTCCAGATACGGCTGCTGGGCCGCTTCGCTTCCCGGCAGCGGACGAAGCTTTCGGACACGGTTGATCGTTTTCTCCAATCGATGCTCGCTGAACGGCTTGACGATGTAATCCACCGCTTCCGTCTCAAAAGCCCGGACCGCGTGGATCTCATAGGCGCTGGCAAAAATAATGACGGGCGGCTGCACCATCAATTCGAGCAAATCCTGCCCTACATCGACGCCGTCGCGATCGTGCAGGTGAATATCGAGAAAGACGGCATCCGGCTCCGCGTCGGGAATAAGCTCGAGCGCCTCTTCCCCGCTCTCTGCTTCTCCAATGACGGCTACATCCGAAAATTGTTCCAGGAGATAGCGAAGCTCTGCCCTTGCCGGGGCTTCATCATCCACGATGAACACTTTCAGCATGAACTTTCACTCCTAAAGGCAATTCTATGAGACAAGTCGTTCCCAGCCCCTTTTTGCTGTCGATCACGATCCCGTACGGCTGGCCGTAGATGGCCTGCAGACGGCTCCTTACATTGGACAGCCCGATGCCGGACAGCCGGCGTTTTCCGTCCTGGGCCGGAGGGGGCGGGACAAACGGGTCCTTTTCCATGCCCACACCATTGTCCGCAACCTTCAGCTCCAATACCTGCTTGTCCTTCAAGCGGGCGCTGATTTTGACGACGCCTCCCTCGCGCTTCGGCAACAGTCCGTGCTTGATCGCGTTTTCCACGAGCGGCTGGAGGACGAGCCCGGGAACGACATAGCGGTCTACGCCCGGCTCGATTTCATATTCCACTTTCAGCTTTTCGCCGAAGCGGGCCCGCTCGATCGCGAGGTAAGCCTCGATGTGCTCCAGCTCCTCCGCCAGCGTCACAAAACCACCGCTGTCGTGCAAATTCTTGCGGAAATATTCTCCCAAATGAATGAGCAGCTCCCGCGCCTGCTCGGGGCGAAAGCGGATGAAGGAAACAATCGTATTGAGCGCGTTGAACAAAAAGTGCGGATTGATTTGCGCATGCAGCGCCTTGATCTCGGCATCCGCCAAAAGACGGGCCTGCTTTTCCAGATCGGCCAGCTCGAGCTGGGTCGAGATCAGGTTGCCCAGCCCGCGAACGAGCTCCAGGTCGACCGCCGACAGCTTGCGGGATCGATCCTGATACAGCTTGAGCACACCGGCTACCTCTCCCCGCTTGCGCATCAGCGGTACGAGTATGGCGCTGCGCAGTGTGCAGTTGTTTTCCCGGCAGCCGATCTCCTCTTTTGTCCCCGCGATCTTCACTTCCTTGGTCTCCAGCACTTCCCTGGTCGCTTTTGTGGTAATCTCCTGCCCGACCACATGATGAGAGGAGCCGGCGCCGACATGGGCAAGGACCGTCTTCGTGTCCGTAATCGCCACGGCCGCCACTCTGGTCGTGCGGAGGATTTCCTCGGCGACGCGCTTGGCTGACTCATAGGTAAGCCCTTGTCTGAGGTAAGAAAGCGTTTTGTCCGCGACCTGCATCGTTCGCTGAGCCTGAAGAGCGCCAATCCGGTCCTCTTCCGTCTTTGCCAGATCGATAATGATGATCAGGACGGCGATCCCGAGCGCATTCACCACCGACATCGGCACGCTGATGGCCTTCACCAATGCCAGGGCATCCGCATACGGCCTGGCCACCAGCAAAATGATCGCCATCTGCATCCACTCTGCGACGAATCCGACGGCCATTGCCGTCGTCCAGCGAATTTCCCGCGTCCGCCGGAACCTGTAAAAAAGGCCGGCCAAAACTCCTTCGCTGATCGTGGAGATGGCACAAGCCAGATCGGTGAAGCCGCCAAGCGTGTAGCGATGAATGCCGGCGACCAGCCCAGTCGCCAGACCTACCCACGGCCCTGCCAGAAGGCCCGCCACGATGGTGCCGATCACGCGGGAGTTGGCGATCGCGTCCTGGTACCAGATGCCGTTGTACGTGCCTAAAATCGAAATTCCGGAAAAGATGAGAACCATGACTGCTTTGTCTTTGTAAGTGGCTCGCTGGTTTAATAGGCTGCGAAATGCTTTGACGCGCGTGAACAGCAAGGCAGCTACGACCAGTACGGCAGTTCGTTCTGCCAAGGGGATCATGAGGGCCAAATTCATCCTTGTCGCTCCTCTTCCAGTCTGTTGTTATCATTATCGCCACGGAGTGCTTATGCGGTCAAGCAAATCGTCAGTCTAGACTGAATTGACGCACAAAAAAATCCGCCAACAGCCATAGCTGTCGACGGACAGAAAGCCAAGCCGCTTCTTACAGATTGCCCCGCAGCTCCTGTTCTCTCTCGAGCGCTTCAAACAGCGCCTTGAAATTTCCGTTGCCGAAGCCGCGCGCCCCTTTTCGCTGAATGATTTCTACGAACAGGGTCGGACGGTCTACAATCGGCTTGCTGAACAACTGCAAGAGGTATCCTTCATCGTCGCGGTCCACCAGCACCCGCAGGTTGCGGAGCGTTTCGATGTCTTCGTCGATCTCTCCGACACGCTCCTTCAGTTCTTCGTAGTACGTGTCCGGTACGTAGAGGAAGTCCACGCCATTTGCCCGCAGTGCGGAAACGGTTTTTACTATATCGTTGGTCAACAGGGCGATATGCTGCACACCCGGCCCTTTGTAAAACTCGAGAAATTCCTGGATCTGCGACTTCCGGCGCCCCTCGGCCGGTTCGTTGATCGGGAACTTGATCCGCCCCGTGCCGCTTTGCATCACTTTTGACATCAATGCGGAGTACTCGGTCGAGATGTCATCGTCGCTGAAGTTCTGCACGGCCGTGAAGCCCATGACTTTTTGGTAGTAGGCCACCCATTCGTCCATGACTTCCACGTTTCCGACGATATGGTCAATCCCGATCAGCCCGGTTTCTTCTCCTTGAACCGGAGATTCATACGCTTGGTAGCCCGGGAGGAAGGGACCGTTGTAGTTTTTCCGCTCGACAAAGGTGTGGATGTTGTCCCCGTAGGTGCCGATGATTGCCTTTTTCACAGTGCCGAAGGAATCGGAAAACTCGGTCGGCTCCATGACCGGCACGGCTCCGCGGGAAACGGCCTCGCAATACGCCTGCTCACAGTCGTCCACGCGAAGAGCCACGTCCTTTACGCCGTCCCCGTGCTTGCTCACAAACGCGTTGATCGGGCTGTCAGGAGTAAGCGCCCCTGACAAGACAAACGTAAGATGTTTTTGTTTCAATACATAGGAAACCTTTTCCCGCGAGCCTGTTTCCAGCCCTGCGTAGGCCACAGCCTGAAATCCGAAGGCCTTGGTGAAGTAATGCATGGCTTGCTTCGCATTTCCTACATAGAACTCCACATAATCCCAGTCCTGAATGGGAAAGAAATCGGTGTTGCTCATTTGCCTACCCCTCCGACTTTTTCAAATTTTTGCATGATTGGGATGATTTTGTTTGTTATCTTGAGAGTACATGGAAAGCGTTTACTCCCGCAAGAACACGGAACAACGCGAAAACGCGCAACAGCTTTTCTCCAATAAAGTGCGCATCATCAGCGTCTTCCGGTACGATGCAGGAATATTTGCCCGGATAGATGAAAAACAAGGGATGAAGCGTAAAATGCTTGCTGAAAGGTAAGGAGGACTATACGAATGACACAATGGAGTGAAATGGCAAAAGAGCAATGGGACCAATTTTCGGCGGATTGGCATAAGCGCAGCGAAGCCATGTGGGAAACGGGCAGCCGCAGGACGATCCTGCCGCTGTTTACCCGCTATGTCCACGCGGAAAATGGACCTGTTCTGGACGCTGGTTGCGGAGATGGATACGCCAGCTGCAAGCTGGCCGCAAGCGGCTATACTGTGGAAGGAGTCGACATTGCCGGGGAAATGATTCGCCTGGCTAAAGACCGGGCAAATGACCGGGCAAAAAACGGTGAAATAGCTGTCCGCTTTCAGACTGGGGATGTGTCCAGCCTTCCCTTTTCCGATCAAACCTTCAGCGGGATTCTCTGCATTAACGTGACGGAATTCACGCCTTCGCCACTCGCTGCACTCCTGGAGTTCCATCGTTTGCTCAAACCGGGGGGCATCCTGCTCCTCGGCATACTCGGCCCGACGGCAGGACCACGGGGACACAGCTATCGCCGCCTGTACGGGGAGGCGACGATCCAAAACACGATGATGCCGTGGGAAGCGAAGCAACTGGCCAGCGAAAATGGCTATGTCCTGCTGGAGGAAGAACCCGTTTATAAAGAAGGCGTACCTGCCGAGCTGGCAAATCGGTTACCCGCGGAATTGCGCGAGGCCCTCAGCTTTTTGACATTGTTTGTGCTGAAAAAAGGATAGAAAGAACGGCCCCGCCCGTGCCAGCCATAAAAAAAGGTGCCGCGACCGGCACCTTTTTTGGCGTTTTGTTACTGAAATGGATTGACAACTTTATTGGCTGCCATCCACATTTCTTTGCTTTTCATCAGCTGTGCGATTACGGGCTGTTCCGTTCCGTAAAGCGACCGATAGAGTCGCTGGGTTTCCCGCAAATCATTGTAGGTCAGATAAGGGTAATCCGGTCTGCCAAAGGTGTCATCAGGGAACCAGGCGTAGTGCAGATCTCCATTTTGCGTGATCCATCGTTCTCCCAGATTGGTGACTCCCTGAAGCATCACTGTTGCCAGCGCTTGGTCGGCCGGATCTTGAAATTGCATGTACATTTTCCACAAAAAGTTAATTTCCGCCAACTGGTGGTTGAGCGAAACATGTGTCGGCTTATGCGGTGTCGGGTGGGCGTAATCGGCAACCAGCCATCCATCTGTAGGACCGGGTATTACGTAGTGATACTGACTGGCGTGATTGCGCAAATACAGGGCGTACCTTTTGGCCGATTCACAAAATTCACTCTCATTATACTTTTTGCAGCCATCAAGCAGCAGCTCGGCCATTCCGGTATTAAACCGCGTATCGTAAAAGCCATCAGGGATCCCGTAATCGTCAGCCAGCCACTGGGACTGTGGATACGTCTTCCAGTGCCCTTCCGCTTCCTGATTGCGGACAGCGGTATCGAGCATGACGTAGGCCATGTTTTGCGCCGCTTTGCTGGTTGGATTCGCCAGGAAGGAGCGGACTACATAGTTCTCCGGATTGCGCCAAAACGCATTGACGGTGTAGGGAACGTATGTAGACGGACTCGTGTAGTAATAGCCGTCGTACAACCACTTGGCCTTATCCGAGAGATCGACTCCCAGCCAAAGATTGGCTGTCGGCTCACTATCCCAGGGAACCAGCGGGGAGCTGGACTCCATGATCCACCATTCGCTGACCATTCCCGCCTTTACCGGGAGCTGTACCTCCAGATGCATGCGATACCACTCTTTTTTCACGGCAATGGGCAGAGCCAATTCCTTTTTTTCCTCGATTGTCGTTCTCCCCAGAGGATTGTAGACAATCGGCGAGGCGACCCAGAAGTAACGACTTGGTGATTCAATAAAGCCGGGAACCAGCGGCAATTCATTTGTCTCCGCCAAAGAGAGCAAATTCCATACCCGCGTGATCTGGCCATTATTATCCGTGCTCAGAACGTGGCGAAAGGTTGACCCTTCGCCTGCAAACGGCACCGACAGCACATACGGACTGCTGTCGATCTGCCCTTCCAGCCTGTACATGCGAAACACGTCACCATTTTTAAACTGGTAGATCTTCTGTTTCAAAGCTCCACCGCTTACCGAAATAGACTCTTCCTTGATCGTCGGCTTTTCCCACTGAAAAGCATCTGAGGCGGAAGGGGGCATTGCGAGTGAGACTAGCAATGCGAGAAAAAACAATACGGACTTTCTTACCTTGGTCATGTAATCCCCCTTGCTCAGAAGTTTGCGAACCCGCTCGCTCTGTTTTCGGAGTAACTGCCACGCCATGATGTAATAGGTTCCACATTATCTTCGCATTTCCTCCATTATTTATCAAATATGATTAGAAAGTACCATGATGAAATGCCTTGCAATCTGATAAAGATGTAGGGAAAGCGACTATTACATTCGACACGGAGGGGATGTCATGACAAACAAAATTATTTCTGCTGCCCTCGTCTTTTTCTTTATTTCTTTGGCCGCCTGCCCGCCGGCAGCTTGGGGAATCCAATCACATCCGACGCTTGCCGCAGCACCTTCAGCCAAAGAGCCAAAAGAGCCTCTCCCCTATTTTGGGACCGGAGAGGTTTACGTGCAGCCCGGGTCAATCGCCCCGCTTTTTCCCGTCCCTTCTGTTTCTTTCGATACGCCTGCTTTTCAAAAGGCCAGCCAAGCCTTTACCAGTCAGGAAGAAATGATGGCGTTCGTCAAGAAGCTGGACAGTCAGTACGCTCACGTCCGCCTGGAAATCATCGGGCAATCCCTCGAAGGTCGGGACATTCCGCTTTTGATCCTGTCCCGCCAGCCTGACCAGGTCCAAACTGACAAGACAAAACCTATCGTCTGGCTCCAGGCCCAAATTCACGGCAATGAGCCCGCTTCAGGTGAGTCCGCTCTGGTCATCGCGCAATGGCTGGCAACAGAACATCTGGGAAAAGACCTTTTGGACCAGGTACATGTAATCATCGTTCCGCGAATCAACCCCGATGGGTCCTACCGGTTTCAAAGAACGATCGCTGTCGGTCAAGATGCCAATCGCGATTACATGAAGGCCGAATACCCCGAGGTGCAGGCGATCCACAAGGCATTCGACCGCTTCCGGCCCGATGTCGTGCTGGACGCTCATGAGTATGGCGTCACGTCCGCTTCCCTGGCGAAGACAGGGAAAAAAGGAGCGCTTTCTTCCTATGATGTGCTGATCTCTTCGGCCAAAAATTTGAACATCCCAAAAGAACTGCGGAGCATGTCCGATCAACTGCTGCTGCCGGAAGTTGAAAAAGCGCTGGATGAGGCCAAACTGACGCATCACCCCTACTACACGTTATCCCAGAACAAGGACGGGCAGATTATCGCGACAGAAGGCAGTACGGAAACGCGAATCGGCCGCAATGCCCTCGGATTGAAAAACAGCCTTTCCTTTTTGGTGGAGACGAGGGGAATCGGCATCGGCCGGGCCGATTTTGAACGCCGTGTATATGGACAGGTGACGACACATGCCGCCTTTATCCAGGCCACAGCCCGACATGCAGAAAAAATAAAACAGACGGTCGCCAGATCACGCAGCCGGTTGATCGAGCAGGGGAAAAAAGCTGATGACGACGACCGGATTGTCGTCACTAGCGAAAACAAACGAATGACCGGTTACTCACTGGATGTGATTGATTTGGCACAGTCCAAGCGCGTCTCCATCCCGGTTGCGTGGGTGAGCGCGACAAATGCTTATCCGACCCTGGAGAGGAAAAGGCCGACTGCCTATTTGATGCCTCCCGCTTATCACCATATCGCTGACCGGCTGGAGCGGCTGGGCGTGAACATCGCGACATTGTCCGAGCCTGCTGCTCTCCCTGTAGAAAGCTATCTTGTCACGGATAACAAGGTACAGGCTCGCCTTGAAAACGGCCGTTTTCCCAACCGGGTGGAGACCTGGGTCACTGAGGAGCAGGTGACCTTTCCTGCCGGCAGCTACGTATTTACGATGGACCAGCCGCTCGCCAACTTTATTGCGCTCGCGCTGGAGCCGGAGTCCGTGGACAGCTTCGTGACGAACAGCTACCTCCCTGTGCAAAAAGGTGACCGTATCCCTATATACCGCTATATGTCCGAAAAGCCGCTCCCGGCGAATTAGCACTTCGGCACTTCGGTCCCCCGGCACTCCGATACTCCGGCACCCTGGTACCCCGGCACCCTGGTACCCCGGCACTCAGATACTCCGGCACTCTGGTACCCCGGCACCCTGGTACCCCGGCACTCAGGTACCCCGACCTAATAAAAAAACGTCCCTGCACCGGTTGTTTCAGCCGGTTGAGGGACGTTTTTTGTCAAAGAGGTTTTTCCTTACATAATTACTTGCTCACTTGCTTGCGCTGTTTTATTCAGCCAGCAATCGTTTTACGTCTTGGTAGCTGGCTTCCAGCTGCCTGTCGACTGCTCCCGCTTCCTGAACGTGATGGCGCAGCGCCTCATTCATCTGCTCCAGAGCCCGTTTTGCTTCCTGGACCTGCAGATTGTTTTCGTCCGTGTAGCGCTTTTGCTGCTGGATCGTTTCCATGACACCCGCCGTCTCTTCACTCACTTCCCGCAGGGCGGATACGATGCTTTCCATTTTTTCAGCCGCTTCCTTGCTTGTCGACAAGCCTTTTTGGATCGCACTGCCGCTCTTCTCGCTGTTGGCGATCGCTTCTTTTGTCTCTTCCTGAATTTTGCCGATCAGCTCGGCAATGTTTTTGGTCGAATTGGCTGTCATTTCTGCCAGCTTGCGAACCTCGTCCGCCACGACCGCAAAACCCCTTCCCTGTTCGCCTGCGCGAGCGGCTTCAATCGCTGCATTGAGAGCCAGCAGGTTCGTCTGATTGGCGATATCGCTGATCACTTGAACGATGCTGGTAATCTCCGACGAACGCTCTTCGAGACGGCCCATGGATGCGGACGTGCTGGCAGACTGCTGTTCCAGCACGCTCATCACCGAGACGACCTCTGCCATTGAGAGCTTGCCTTCATTTGCCCGTTCTACGGACTGCATGCAGATGCTCGTCAAACGCTCTCCGCGGGAATAAAGGTTGTCGGCCGACTCCTCGGACTCTGTGCTGATCCGCTGAATTTTCGCGATAATGCCTTCCATCCGGTTTGCCAGCTCGGCAAGGGAGCCGTGCTGGTCGTTTACAACGCCATGCTGATGAATGATCGCGCCCATTTGCTCGTAAACCGCCATCAGCTCTCGCTTGATTTCTTCGCGGTCTCCCCGCGCATCCGGCTCCTGCAGTGCTACGGCGGTCGCAGCTATTTCCTGCTGGGCTTCGTCCTTCTTTTTCTTCCAGAACATTGACGTCACTCTCCTCTTTTTTCTTCTGGCTAGCGTGTGTGGCTCTCCCGGTGCGCAAAAGCGCGCGATTCCATAATTCCCGGATGCTGCTTGGCCAAAAGAAGCAGGTTTTCCAGGTAGTAATAATGGCCTTCCAGCACTTCCACGTCCTTGCGGGTAAACTGCTTCGTCTGCAAATACTGCTGCATCTCCAGGGCGTATCTCTCCAGCTTGCCGTAAAATTCATTGGCCCGCAGCATTTGCTCCACTTCCGGATAGGCGGTTTTGAGCCGATTGATTTCACCGTATACCTTGGTACCTTCGAGAATCAGTTGATAAGCCGCGCGCTCATAGGAGGCGGCCGTCGCTTGTTCCTGTTCCTGTCTTGCGGCGCGCAAAGCGGACAGGTACGTGATAAAATGGTAAACAGTTAAAAATAAAGGCCCCAAAAACAAAATGATTCCTGCTTTGTATACATGTTGGTTTGCCAGGTTGCTGATGAGCAAGAACAGATGAAACAAAATTGCCCCCAGCCATGCGTAAATAATCACATGGTGGTTTACCTTGCCTGCCTCCTGCTGGCGCGAGAAAACAAACGTCAGCCCCAAAAGATAAAAGGCAAGCAGAGTAAAACTCGCGCTGAACAATGCCATTTCCATCTCCTGAAGCCAAGTGGCATCGGCAGGAATCTCAAACAAAAATTCAAAGGCGAGTACCAGCAGTGAGAAGAGCAAACCCATGATCCAAAACCGGCTTACTTCGGAATCGTTGCGCCGGCGAGAGCGGTACCTTTCCGCACGGGATTCTTTCAATTGTTCTCACCTCACTTTCAAATGGATTCGCCATGATTCACCAATTTCCTCTTAGGGCCAGACAAAATCTGACATCGGAGGCTACCATGAAAAACCCTTTGCCCGCTGCATTTACGGCACGTATGCAGGCGCTATTGCAAGACGAATACGAAGCCTTTATCGCGAGCTATGAAGAGGCTGCGAGCCACGGCCTCAGAATCAATCCGTTGAAGCTTGCGCCGGCTGATTTCCTGTCGCTCTCCCCCTTCTCCCTGGAGCCGGTGGAATGGTGTCCAAATGGCTTCTGCTACAGGGAAGGAGATCGTCCCGGCAAGCATCCTTACCACGCAGCCGGTCTGTACTATTTGCAGGAGCCGAGTGCCATGTCCCCTGCGGAAGCACTGGAGGCGCTCCCCGGCGAAACAGTACTCGACCTATGTGCGGCTCCGGGCGGCAAGACAACCCAGTTGGCTGCGGCCATGAAAGGGAGCGGGCTGTTGATCGCCAATGAAATTCACCCGTCGCGGGTCAAGGCCCTTTCGGAAAACGTCGAGCGGCTGGGCATCACCAACGCTATCGTGACCAACGAAACACCGGAGCGGCTGGCAGAGCGATTCCCGCTGTTCTTTGACCGGATACTGGTCGACGCGCCGTGTTCCGGCGAGGGCATGTTTCGCAAGCTCCCGGAGGCAGTCGCGGAGTGGACACCGGAAAAAGTGACGGAGTGCCACCTCATGCAGCTGGATATTTTGGATGCGGCCAGCGCCATGCTGAAGCCCGGTGGGACGCTTGTCTATTCGACTTGCACGTTCGCCCCTTTGGAAAACGAGCAATCCTTGGCTGCCTTTCTACAGCGCCATCCCGAGTTTGACATGATCCCGCTTCCTTCCGCAGACTCGTATTCGCCCGGCGAGCCCAAGTGGGCCGACCCGTCCTTGCAGGATGTGTCTTTGGCCGCACGCCTTTGGCCCCATAAACTGCGAGGGGAAGGCCACTTTGTCGCCAAGCTGAGAAAGTCGGCTGAAACGGACACGGCAGAACTGTCCCGCAGCCGTCCGAAGAAAAAAGCAAAACCTGCCTCTTTTGCCGGCAAAAAGGAAGCGGTCGCAATCTGGCAGAGCTTTGTCCGGGAAGCCCTGCCGAACCTTGGCGATCTGTACGCCGACGACTCTGCCCTTCTCCTCTTCGGCGACCAGCTTTATTATACCCCGCGACCCGGACTGGATTTGGACGGCCTTCGCATCAACCGGGCCGGCTTGCACCTGGGAACGCTGAAAAAAAATCGCCTGGAGCCCTCACACGCTCTCGCCTTGGCAGTATGTGCGGAGGCAGCAGCACGCGTCGCCAGCTTTTCTGCAGCCGATCCTGACCTGATCCGCTATCTCAAGGGAGAAGCATTATCGCGGGAAGGAGAAGCTGGCTGGACTCTGGTCTGTGTGGACGGCTTCCCCATCGGCTGGGGCAAGCAGGCTGACGGACAACTGAAAAACCATTATCCCAAGGGATTGCGCTGGCTGTAATCCAGCTAGCAAGAAAAAAGCCCACCTGCATCGGGAGCACAGATTCTTCCCGCAGGTGGGTTTTTGTTAGCGGTTCCGCCGATTCGGCCCGTCGTTTACCATCGTCAAGGAGCCGTTTTTTATGTAACGAAGGATTCTGGATACGGAAATACCGGTTGCGTTGGCGATTTGCATCGCATTGGAGTTGGGGTTCATTCGCAGATACTCGCGAACTACCCGATACTCATCCAGTTCTTCCTGTGTGCACGAACGGCATGCCGATTCAGCCGCCGGAATAGGCAAACCGCATTGTTCACAGAATAGTTGAGTCATGACAGCTTTCTCCTCATACCCTGATTTGTCCCCTGAGCAGGACCCAGGTCCAAAGTGGCCGATATTTTCTGGTACTTCTATTTATTGTACCCGTTTTAGGGTAAGAGGAAAACCCTGCATCTATAGAACTAGATTCAGCCGTTCACTGCCATTTTCACTGACAAAAGACCGCTTGCGGTAAGCAAAACGACGCATCCGACAGCCAAAGCAGCCATATCGGGCACAAAAAGTGAAAAGGTATGCCAGGTCACATTCAATCCGTACAGGAGCACCGGCAGCAAGAGAACGGCAAGCAGGATAAAGACTGTTGCAAGCCCGGCCCATATCCGCCTGTTCCCTGACTTCCGCCGTACTCGGAACAATCTGTAGACCACCATTGCCGTTACCAAGAGCAGGACGAGAAAAACAACTGCAAACAGCCATCTTTCCATCGGCACTGAAAAGGTTACGGGCTGCGCCTTTTTTCCCAGCAAAATCTGCTGGACCCCGTTCATTACTTGCGTAAGCCTGATCTCCTCCAGCGAATTGTTGCGATTGGTCAAAATGGCGGCTCCCCATCCTTCCCCGGGCAGCAGCATGATCTCCGAGCGATAATCGGGGGTTGAGCCTGCATGCCAGATGCGTTCTCCGCCTTCAGCCAGCGGCGTGATCCTCCAGCCGAAGCCGTAAGAGGTCTGTGAATTGGCTCTTGTCAAGACGGCAGGCTCCATCATCATCCTGGTGTAGCGGGCAGAAAGCACGGCATCCGGCTGCAGCATTCCGATCAGATAATGTCCCATGTCTTCGGCACTTGCCGCAATGTACCCGTAAGGAGCTCCCCCGTTGTCATATGCGATGTCGCTTTGGACAGACAGACCAAACCAGGAGCGGTAACCGGACATCCAGCCCTTTTCTTTGGCTTGCCGGACACTGGCTGCAGCGTTGGACATGCCAAGCGGCTCGAATACGGATTTATCCATGTACTCCTCGAACGAAACGCCGTAAATCCGTTCGATCAGCGCTCCGAGTATCCCGTAGTTTGCGTTGCTGTACTGGTGCCGTTCACCCGGCCGTGCGGTGGTGGCTTCCGTAGAAAGCTCACGAACATATCGCTGGACTGCTTCGCTGTCGTCCGCTCCCTGGTCGGCAAATTTCATGCCGGATTCCGTACCAAGCCCGCTCGTTTGCGTGAGCAGTTGGCGGACAGTGATTTTCGCGGCGTCCTCTTCGCTTTCTAGCGTAAACGAAGGCAAATATTGCCGGACAGGCGCATCCAGGTCGATTTTATTGGCCTGAACAAGCAGCATGATTCCATAGGCAGTAAGACCCTTGCTGAGAGAACCGAGCAAAAACGGCGTTTGTGCCGTCACAGCCGTCTTCCCGTCTCCGGTCACTCCCCATGTTTTTCTGTAGACAATCTGCCCGTCCTTTACCAGCACCATGGAGCCTCCGGGGGCACCCAGCTTCGCGGCGGCATCATCGATGTAGGCATCGATCTCATCAAGCTTGGCTTGCAGCTCGGCGGAAATCGCCTGCTGTGCCGCAGAAGCATGCTGACTAGGCAAAATCAGGGTTGAGACGATCAAGGACAAACATAAAAAATAGCTGTAAAACCGAAAAGATTGCACGGATAATAAGCTCTTCATGACAGACTCCTTTTCCTGGTCATCCTGAGGCGGTTGCGTCAATCGTTGTCGATGACTACATTACCAGATGAAACCAAGTTGGAAATCCGTCAAGAGGCGGAGAGGAAATCGGACCTGCGGCCCGGCTTGCGAAAATGAAAAGCGCTCTCCGTCCTCGGGTACCAGCACTCTGTCAGCCAATTGATTATCTTTCAAAAAATCTCGCAGCTCTTTTCGCTCCAGCAGACAATGATTATTCGCAGCGATCAACGATCTGGCCTGCCAAGCTGGGAAACGCATGCGCAAAATGGAATCCAAAGACCACCTGCCCTATGTCCGCTTCGTCTCTGGCCGCCCTTATCCATCAAAAAATCAAATGATTGAGGTGACGAAAATGATACCGACATTGGAAACAGAAAGGTATCCTGCTGCCAGAATATCTGTACAGCAAACAGCCTTAGCCCCTGCAAATTCAGGACTAAGGCTGTTTCGGCATCAATTGCCCCAGACTTAGGCTAGCCACATACTCTGGGCTGGCACGCTGGGTGCTTTTGCTTCTACCCGTCGACTGTTAACCGCGCGGACGTTTCCCGCCGAAATTTCCTGAGCGGTTTCCGCCACGGCTGCCAGCTCCGCCCGGTTTTCCGGATCTGCCAGCGCCGCCAGCTTTCCCCGCATCACCCGATTTCCCTGCCTTGCGGGCAGCGATCGCTTCTGCGCGGCGGCGATTTTTTTCGTATTTGGTCTGCAGCTCTTCCAGCTCGCGAGCCAGCTTTTTCTTGTAGCCCGGCTTTACCTTTGTCTTCTTTTTGATGGCTTCGCGGACCGGAGCGATCTGCTTGTCCTTTTCCTTCGCTTCTTCCTTTGCCTTCTGCTCGCGCAGTTCAATAAAATACGCTTCACGTTCTTTGGCGCGCTCGCGGCGTCCCGCGTCGAGATGGCGTCCGACTACCAGCAGCCTTTCCTCGATCGACGCCTTTGTCGCTTTTGCAAACCGGATCATCATGCTTTTCTGGCGAGGAGAGACGAGCGAAATCGCCTTCCCTTTTTGTCCGGCCCGTCCCGTCCGTCCGACGCGGTGGATGTAGCTCTCCACGTCATTTGGCAGGTCGTAGTTGATCACATGAGTGACGCCTTCCACATCCAGCCCGCGCGCCGCGATGTCGGTAGCCACGAGAAACTGGAATTTGATATCGCGGAACTGCTTCATTAGCTGTTCCCGCTTGTTTTGCGACAAGTCTCCATACAGCGCGCTTGCCGAAAATCCGTTTTCCTGAAGCCGCGCAGTCAATTGCTGCACGCGCACCTGGGTGTTGGCAAACACAATGCAAAGATATGGCTTTTCTTGCTCCAGCAGATCGACCAGCGCATCCGTCTTTTCAGTCTGGTTGACCACATAGTAAAACTGCTCAATGGATTCAACCGTCTTTTGCTTCGATTCGATCTTGATATGCGGCGGCTGCTTCATGAACTGCTGCGCCAGCTTTTTCACCAGATCGGGCATCGTGGCGGAGAAAAGAAGAATCTGACGCTGCTGCGGCGTGTTCACGATGACCTGCTCGACATCCTCGAGAAAGCCCATCTCCAGCATTTTGTCGGCCTCGTCCAGAACGAGCGTGGATATGCGGCCAAAGTGCAGGGAGCCCCGCTTCATATGGTCCAGTACCCGTCCCGGCGTTCCCACGACGATGTGAACCGTTTCTTTCAATTTGTTCAGCTGCTTTTCAATATCCGTGCCGCCGTGCAAAGAAAGAACGTTGACACCCATATGCTTGCCAAGCTTCTCAGCCTCTTTGGCGATCTGGATTGACAGCTCACGCGTCGGCGTAAGGATCACAGCCTGGATATCCTTCCTGCCCGCTTGCAGACGATTCAGGATCGGCAGCACAAAAGCCGCTGTTTTCCCCGTACCGGTCTGCGCTTGACCGATGACGTCCTTGCCCTCTGTTATCAATGGTATCGCTTCAGCCTGGATCGGCGTCGGTTCCTTGTAAAACGAATCCTGTATGCCTTGCATCAGTTCCGGGCGAAAGCCAAACGACGCAAATGTCTTTGTCATGATGCTCACTTCCTTTTCAAAGGAAGCCGCCCTCCCCCGTCTGTCGGCCATCCCTGCCTGACGAGCGGATAACGGCATCCGTCCTTCATTTTCAGCGACGAGCGCTGGTTCTGTCTCCCTATAGTATAGGAGTCTTTTCAAAAACACAACAAAACGGTCAGAATGCCCCTTTTTGGCTTCGCAAAAGGGATGAAACAGGCGGCTCGGCTGCATGCGTGCATGCTGCTTCGAACCGCCTGCATTTCCGGTTATTTCGCCAGCTCGTAAATCGCTTGAGCGTAGATAGCCGTCGCTTTGATCAAATCGTCTATGAGAATGTATTCATCCCGCTGATGCGCGCAGTCGGGACGGCCGGGGAAAAGCGGGCCAAAGGCAACGCCTACGTCCAGCGAACGGCCGTAAGTAGCGCCGCCAATCGCGATAATTCCCGCTTCCAGTCCGGTCTGCTCCGTGTAAACCCGCTGCAAAGTCGTCACCAGTGGATGATTCGGGTCTACCCGGTGAGGGCGCAAATGCTCGACCACCTCGAACACGAATGCAGCCTGGGCAATCCGCTCCTTGAAAATGGCGCTCCACTTTTCAAACGGCAAGGAGTGAGGATAGCGAATGTTGAGCTGGAACAGGGCATCGCCATCTGCCTCATACTGAATTACGCCTGTATTCAGCGTGAGCGGTCCCATCTCCTCGTCATGATGAGAGATGCCGAGCGCTTCGCCGTAATGCTGCCGATACAGGTACTGCTCGGTGAAGCGGACGAATTGATCCGCTCGGGCATCCAGCGTCAGTGTTCCCAAAAAATGAATCAGCTCGGTGCCTGCATTGACGCCCTTGCCAGGGTCCATTCCGTGGACGGAGACGCCTTCCATATGGAGCAGCACATGCCCATTTGAGCATTCGGCCTTGCCCTTCATGCCCGAATCGTTCAAATACGCCTCGTATGCTTGAATCAATTCCTCGGCTCCCATGCCCATCGGCAACAATCTGGCCTCCGCTTTGTCCGGCACCATGTTCATCCTTCTGCCAGAGGCAAGCTCCAGAAGCTGAGCTGCCGGGCTGTCGGCCGACGGGAGCTGCTGCCCGAGGAACGCTTCATGCGTTTGCAAAACAGTCAGGTCTGTCAGTCCCTTTTCCGCATATATCAAAGGAAAATCGGCATCCGGCGTGAAGCCCATGGTCGGCATCTCTTCGGTTTCAAAGTACGTTTTGACACACTGCCAACCAGACTCTTCGTCCGTTCCAAAAATGAGTCTGACCCGTTTGGACAGCGGCAGACCGGATTCCTTGACCAGCTTCGCCGCAAAAATCGCCGCAATCGTCGGTCCTTTGTCGTCAATCGCTCCGCGGGCGACGATCTTCCCGTCCACAATTTCCGCAGCGTATGGCGGCGAAGTCCAGCCGTCCCCTTCTGGAACGACATCCACGTGGCTGAGCACGCCGATCAATTCGCTGCCCTGGCCAAACTCCGCATGACCGGCATAGCCGCCGACATCCTTTACCGTCATTCCTGCCTGCTTGCACTGTTCAAGCACAAAGTCCAGCGCTTCACGGATGCCTTCGCCGAAAGGAGCCCCTTCCCGTGCTGTGGATGGGTCCAGCAAGCTTTTGATCCGCAAAAATCCCTGCGTCGTGGAAATCAGGTCGTCTTTTCGCTTTTCAACTTCCTGCAGCCAGTTCATCGTCGTCATGTAGATGTTTCTTCCCTTCTTTGGTCTTCATGCCTTCTCCCGTTTCCTCATCGTCCACGTCCAAATCAAGCTCCACAAGTGAAATCAGCGATTCCATCGCTACTTCCTTGGCGGTGAACTCCACCTGGGCCTCCTTGATTTCCTCGCGGATATTGTTCATCTCGCTGTCCAGCTTGGATGACGCCTTGGCGGCTTCAATCAAGCGCTGTCGGATCGCGGAGGGAATGATTCCTTCGTATTTGTAGTTGAGAGAGTGTTCGATCGTCGCCCAGAAATTCATGTTCAGTGTGCGAATCTGGATTTCCACAGGGATGACCGCCTGCCCCCGGGCTGTCATCAGCTCGTACGCTACGGCCAGATGATAGCCTCTGTACCCGCTCTCCTTTGGCCTGGACACGTAGTCCTTCTCCAAATAAATCCGCATGTCTTTGCGGCGCCGGATCATTTCCACCACAGCTGGAATATCGTCAATGAACTGGCAGATGATCCGGATTCCTGCTATATCCCGGAGCTCCCAGCAAATATTTTCATCGATTTGAAATTGAAGGCGATTTGCCTTGTTGTATATACTCGGGACCGACTTCACCCGACCGGTGACGAACTCGATAGGAGAGTGCTCTTTTCGCTTCCGCAGCTCGTTGCGGATGTTTTTCAGCTTAACCTTGATCTCTTCCACGGCTTGTTCGAACGGTAGCAGGTATAGTTCCCAGTCTAGTTTCTGCATGCTAGTTCCCTCCGACCCGAAACTCCATCGTCCTTATGATTCAACATTTTGCTAGAGATATCCTCCCCTGAATGAGAAAAGAGACCGCAGCGGGTCTCTTAATTTTTCGCATCCAACCGGAAGGCTGCCAGCGATTCTCGTAGTCTGTCGGCAAGTGCAGAGAGCTGATCGGCTGAAGCCGCGATCATTTCCATGGCTGCGCTCTGCTCTTCCACCGCTGCGGAGATGCTCTGGACACCGGCAGCCGCTTCTGTCGAGGCAGCGGATACTTCCTGTGCGACTGCAACGACTTGCTGGGCCTCTGGAGCGATCCTGGCAAAAGCCTGCCGAACCCCCTCCATTTCGGAGGAGACTCTGCGGATATTCTCTTCGATTCGCTGAAACAGCTCGCCGGACTGACGGGCTGTACGGGAACCGTCCTTGACGGTGCGCGTGCCTTCGGCCATTTTCTCCACAGCGGCAGTCGTGCTCGCCTGGACGTCGCTGATCATGGCGACAATTTGCTGGGCGGCTTCATTCGTACCTTCTGCCAGCTTGCGAACCTCATTGGCCACGACGGCGAATCCCTTGCCGTGCTCGCCTGCCCTCGCTGCTTCGATGCTGGCATTGAGCGCGAGCAGATTTGTCTGACGGGCGATCTCCGTAATCGCTGCGATGATTTTGGAAATCTCCCGTGAGCGCAGCTCGAGTCCGTGAATGACTTGTGTCGTCGCTTCCACAGCTCTGTTAATCTGATCCATGCTGCTGACGACAGCCTCGATGGCCTGCCGCCCTTCCTCTGCGTGAATTCTCATCTCCCTGGAGGAGATCGCCACCTGCTCGACGTGTCCCGTTACGCCCGAGACCGTTGCCGTCAAATCCTCTGCCAAGTGCAACGTGCGCGCCAGCTTGTCGACCTGTCGATCTGCAGATGCTGCCACATGGTCGACGACCTGCACAATTTGCCCGCTGGATGAGGAAATTTCCCCCGTATTTCCGTGGATCTCCCGTACCGACTCCGCAACCGAATGAGAGGCGTGCCGGACCTGGATCAAAATGTCGCTCAGCTGATCCCGCATGGCAAACAGCGATCGCGCCAGCTCTCCCAATTCGTCCTTTCGCTTCAAAAGAGCAGGCGGAACAGCACAGGTAAAGTCGCCCTGCCCGATCCTTCTGGCTACCAGCAGCATTCCGGCAAAAGAGCGGCGCAGCCAGGCAGCGGTGACAGACGCAATAACCACCACCAATATCAGGACGATTCCGTTGAACAGCAAAATGGCATTGCGGATACTGTTCGGTCCGGCCATAATTTCCGTCATGTCCATTTCCGCCAGGATCGCCCAGGTCAGCTTGCCCACCTTCACCTGATCGTACGATACCAGCACTTCCTCTCCGCGATAGTCTGTCGACTGCACGGTAGCAGCGGTCTGATTGGAAAACAACACCTGATCGGCAATCTCCGTGTCGACCTTCACCTGCAACAGAGTTGGCTCCCCGCCGCCAAGATCAGTCCGCATCAGTTTGTCTTGTCCGATCAAATACACCTTCCCAGTGGCGCCGAGTCCCTCTCTTCTGTTCAGTTGCCGGGATATGTAATCGAGCGGGACTTCTGCCGCCAATTGTCCGATGACGGTGCCGTGATCAAAGATCGGGACTGCCATGAAGATGGCCGGAGCGCCGCCAGACGGTTCATACCGGCTGACATCTGACAGTTCAAGGCTCAAGCCTTTGAATGCCTTTGCCACCGTCTGCCCCAATGTCGTACCACTATATGGCCCACTGAGGAGATTCGTGCCAAAATCAGCCTGCGGTTTTGTCTCAAAGACGACTTCTCCTTTGTCATTCAGCAAATACGCATTGGCGAAGCCGTATCTCGCCACTTCCATCTTCAACTCCTTGCCCCGCGCTTCCTCTACCTCCTGATAAACGGGGGCTTCCCTGCCCTGTTTCCATACGGCTTCAAAAGCAGGCAAGGCATCAATCACCGAGCCGGATGCAGCCAGTGTCTCCAGGTTCTTGGATCGCTCGCGAAAATAGTTTTCCACCTGTTCCTTGTTGCTGTTGCGAAGCGCCTCCAGTGTGGCTGCGCTCCCCTCCAACAGCTCCTGCTTCGTTTGCGAATAGGCAAATACACCCGCAGCTGTCAGCGGCACAATTCCTGCCAACAGCAAGGCAATCAACATCCGAGCCCCCAGTTTCATAGAGTTGCCCCCTTGTCTCTCTTGTTCTCCGGTAGATATTTTCAAATTTTATGACTAGTAAGAACATAGTACCAGAAAACATGTCACAGAGGCATACCATTTTTCCTAAATAAGGGATCGGCAAGCAAGGAATGCAACCGGAGAAAGCAGCAAAAAATGCCAGCCGCTCCGTAAACCCGAGGCAACTGGCATCTACTCTTTTCCTCTTTCAGACAATCGATACGTTCCCGGCAGCTCTTCAAAACTCGAATTCCAGCGTCTTTAGCCTGGAGTCGTATTGGAACCCCAATTTTTCTCCCAACCGGATGGACGCCTCATTCGTTTCCATTGTCGCCCAATGCGGGGTAAGCCCGAATTGCAGGCAGTGCTCCAAATACAAGACGCATGCTGCTGTCGCCAGCCCTTGGCTTCTCTCTTCTTCCCTGTACGTTTCCACATTGATCTCGTGGTGCTTGCCGTATACACAGCAGGAGAAACACGCGCTGACGACCTCGTCGCCCTTCATGATGCAATACCCGAGACCCTGTTTCAGAAAATCGTCGACCGAGTACCAGAATTCCGCAATCGCGTTCGACAGGTACTCGTCCCGATCTCTTTCGATCACCGCAGCGTCTATTTTCCTCGCGCTATACCCGCCTGGCAATGGCTTGAAGCTGCTCTTCGCGACCAAAAAGCGATCGGGATGAAACGTGAAGTAGCATTCAAAATCCGGCTCGTAGTCTCTGTGTGAGATTGCTTCTTCAATGGCTTTTTCCCACGCTTCATCGCTCAATACCGCGATGAAATAGGTGCCTCCGCACGATTCGTAGGTGTCGATTTTCAGCTTTGTGTCGATAAACTCCCGGAGAGGGGCAGTAAATTTCTGATTGTGCGGATCGCCGATGAATAAGGAGCTGATTCCCGTGACATCGACCAGCGCCGTTTTCGGCTGGCTCAGGTCGTCAACATAAATCGTCCCTCTGTTTACGCCATCGATAATTGCATGTACCGTTCTGTTGTAGATCTGCTCCGTTGCCGGGAGCAGGCTCCTGACCTTGCGATGATCCTGCCGGTCCAGTTTGAAAATCACTCGTCCAGGCTCCTTTCTTGCCGATGCTCGGCTTTTCTTTTCGTCTAAAGGGCATGCAGGCACCCCCCGTCTGTTCTTTGTTCATGAATGTCCCGGCCCTTCAAGTGCTTCAACAGAATCCTCATGGATGCTTGAACGACTCGCTTCGGTACGGGGATAGGCAGGGGAGCAGAGCGTTTGCGCCAGTGCTCCCCTCTGATAATCGGGTCATAATCAATCCTTCTTTCATCGGGGGATTCGAGAATTTCAGCCAAAATCATGCGAGCCCGGTGCAGGCGGGATTTTACCGTTCCTGCCGGGACACCTACAAGCTCAGCGATTTGTTTGACGGGCAGATCCTTGAAGTAATGAAGCTGGACGACAACGCGCAGATCGTTATCCAATCCGGCGACGGCCTCCTTCAATGCAACCGTTTCTTGCAGACCAACCACGGTTTCACCGCAAAATCCCGACTGGATGATCCGCATCCGTTTTTGCATGCGCAGCAATTGTATGCATTCGCGAATCAGAATCCGAAACAGCCACCTTTTGAAATATGCAGGCTCTTTCAAACTGCGAAGGGCACGATACGATTTGAGAATCGCTTCCTGTATCGCGTCAGCGCAATCCTCGTCGCGTTTGAGATACATTTTTGCCAGACCGTAAAGTCTCCGCTCATAGGCCACAACCAGCCTGCCGAAAGCATCTCTGTCGCCGTTTTTTGCAAGCAGGACATCCTGCAGCATGCTCGGTTCGCTGTTCACATGGGAAAGCCTCCTTTGTCCACAATTTCATCTACATGAGTCTAGACGCGCGAGTGAGCCAACCGGTTCACGAAAAAATGACTATTTTTCATGTTTTGACAATCCCGCTCAGCTGCAAGGCAAAAAAGAGCCGCCGGTTTCAGGTTGCACCGTTCTCTAAACCGCCGGCACGGATTGGACCATGCAAGCAGCAGAGAGCGGCACACCTCACACCCAACGACTCTTCTCTCTCGAAACTCTTTTTCTTTTGTTTACACAGCCGTTTCGCAAATCATGGCAATCTCATCGCACATAGGAAGTTTGGAGCAATTGATGCAGTCCTTCCATACTTTTTGCGGCAGCGTTTCCTTGGCGACGATATGAAAACCGCACTTTTCAAAGAATTCCTTCTGGTAGGTAAGAGCCAATGCCCGATTGATGCCAAGGTCCCGGCACTGATCAACCAAGTGAAGCACCAGCTGTTTGCCTACCCCCAATCCCTTTGCCCGCTCCGCGATGGCCAGAGAACGGATCTCCGCCAGATCCTCCCACAAAATATGCAGCCCCGCCACGCCGACTACCGATTCGCCGTCGTGAGCGACAACAAACGACTGCAAATGTTCACAAACCGATAATTTTGTCCTCGGGAGCATCAGTCCTTGTTGTGCATATTGATTAATAATCTCCAGCATCTGATCTACGTCTTTCATCGTTGCCTTTCGCACCGCTATCGCTTTGGTGACAACCATTTTACTCTCCCCCACTCCATGCTCTCACAGTCATCTATGGCATAATAAATATTCATTATGATATATAAATATACATCCGGTATCGTGAGAAGTCTATCCTTTTTTCGCCCCTCTTTTTTGTTTTTTCGACGATCAGGAATTTTTTTGCAGGAATTAGTTGTGCTATAATCTTCTATAACCAAAAAGGAGGTGTCTTCCTTTTGACGACACGCAGAGAACGAAAGAAGCGGGAAACGCGCGAAAAAATCTTTAATGCCGCTATCAAACTATTTAAACAGCACGGGTTTGAAGCCACCACGATTGACATGATTTCTGAAGAAGCGGATGTTGCCCGCGGAACCATTTTTCTTCATTTCACGTCAAAGGAAGCAATCCTCGCCAACTGGGGATATGAGCGGTTGCATGAAATCGAGGAACGCCGGGAAGAGTGGGATTACGGGGATAGCTGCAAGCAAAAAGTACTTCGCATCTACAAAATCATGAATGAGGTCAATATCCAAAACTACGACTTCATCAAAGTGCTGGTAGAGTCCTCCATGAAGCACAGAAAGATTCTGGAGAACGAAAAAAACGTCTATTATGAGCTGCGCCAGTTGTTTGCCGATCTGATCGAGGAAGCGCAGGAAAAAGGCCGGCTGAAAACGCGCTTCAATCCGTTGGTGGCAGCCAACATGCTGGAGAATATTTACTACAATGCGCTTTACGATTGGGTACGCAACGAAGGTGCCTGGGCGTTGGAAGAAATCATGGAAGAGAAGGTCTCGATTGTTTTTGAAGGCCTGGACGCAGAATAACATCTGACGTCCGGACCTTCTCTCATACTGGCGGCATTGACAGCTGCCCCCGTTCCCCCATACACAGGTCAAGTTCCCCCTATCGTTTCCACAATTCTGCACCTCACCATCAGCCCCGGTCCATTTCCCTTTTCCTGTGTCGAATAAAAAGGAGCTCCCACCTGCTCAAGCTGTATCTGTGTCATGCCTTTTCCCTCGTCTTTAATGGAAACAACCACATCCCTGTCCTGCCGTTTCGCTCCTATTTCCAAAATTCCGCCATTCCGCCATGCTGCATCGCTTCCATGCCGTTTTTCAACAGATTCATACGGACCTGTCCCACCATATGCTTTGTACAGCCAGGCAGGCACCATAATGATAAGCAACTGGAACAGGATGTTTTTACAATCAGCATGATACTCTCGGCTCTTCACAATTGTCTGACTCTTCCCTGAAAAATAGTCTGTCGGTACAAACGGAAAGGGAAGTTTTTGAAAACGCACATTGGATCGAGGTTTTCCTTGCGGAGACTGGGACATTTCCCTATGATGATGAAGATAGCCTGTTTTTGACCTTGGAGGTAACATACACAAATGCGAAATGGTATCAAACGTGAAGATATTGAACTTTTGGCGCCCGCAGGAAACTGGGAGTGTCTGAAGGCTGCAGTCGCCAACGGAGCAAACGCCGTCTTTTTCGGTGTGGAGAAGTTTAACGCACGGGCAAGAGCCGAAAATTTCCAGATGGCGGAACTGCCGGAGATTATGGCTTTTTTGCACATGTATGGAGTCAAGGGCTTCTTGACCTTTAACATTCTCGTTTTTGAAGATGAAATGAACGAAGCCCGCAAGCTGGTCGAGGCCTGTATTGACGCCGGCGTGGATGCGCTGATCGTCCAGGATCTGGGGCTGGTCAAGCTGATTCGTGAAATCTCCCCTGATTTTCCGATTCACGGGTCCACCCAGATGACGATCACCTCGCCGGAGGCAGTCGAATTCACGAAGCCGTTCTCGATCGAGCGCGTCGTCCTGGGACGGGAAAACTCATTGAAGGAAATCAAAGTCATCGGCGAAAAAGCGAAGCTGCCGATGGAGGTATTTGTCCACGGCGCTCTCTGCGTATCGTACTCCGGTCAGTGCCTGACTTCGGAAATGTGGGGAGGCCGCTCCGCAAACCGCGGCGAGTGTGCGCAAGCCTGTCGTCTGCCGTACGATTTGATCGTCGACGGTGTTCAAAAAGAGATGGGCAATATCGCCTACCTGCTTTCACCAAAGGATTTGGCCGCGATCGAGCTGGTACCGGAGCTGATCGAAGCGGGCGTCACCTCGTTTAAAATCGAAGGCCGGCTGAAATCGCCTGAATACGTGGCCAATGTTGTGAGCAAATACCGCGCCGCCATCGACCGCTATTTTGCCGGACAGGACGCCTCTGTGAGCGAGCAGGACATCCGGGAGCTGCAGCAAAGCTTTTCCCGCGGCTTTACGCACGGCTTTTTGGAGGGAACCAACAACAAGACCCTGCTGGACGGCAGCTTCCCGAAAAGCCGCGGCGTCTTCCTCGGAACCGTCAAGAAGGTGCTCAAAAACGCTGTTCTCGTCGAGCTGTCTTCACCATTGAAGCGCGGCGACGGAATCGTATTTGACGCTGGTGATCCGACCCAGAAGGAAGAGGGCGGACGCGTGTACGATCTGCTCCAGCGCGGCAAAAAAGTAGAGGGCGAAGTAAACAGCGGGCTCTACGAGATCGTCATGGGACGAAACGACGTCAAGCTGCAGCGCATTCATGTCGGCGACCGCGTCTGGAAAACGAGCGATCCGGAGCTGGACAAACGTCTGCGCAAAACCTTTGAAACGGAAAAGCCGTACCGGACCTTCCCGCTCAGCGTACATGTGAGCGGCAAGCTCGGGGAAAAGCTGTCTGTCACGTGGGTGGACAAAATGGCGAACAACGCCGTCACGAGCCAATCGGAGATACCGCTGGAAGCAGCCGTAAAGCGCCCGTTGACTGCAGAGCTGCTGCTCGATCAGCTCGGACGCCTCGGCGGCACGATCTACCGCCTCGAAGCGGCAGATTTGACGGTAGCACTCGACGGCGAGGTAATCGTGCCTGTCAGCGAACTGAACCGGATGCGCCGGGAAGCTGTCGAACAGCTGCTCTTCCTGCGGACCAAGCCGCCCGTCTATCAAAAACGCACTGTTGACGCGTACGCAGATGTAAAAGAGCGCGGCCAAGTGGAAAAACCGAAGCTGACTGCTCTCTGCCGTTCGCTTGAGCAAGTGGAAGCCGCTGCTCAGACCGACGTCGATTTCCTGTACGCCGATTTTGAATTCGTCAAGCAGTACCCGGATGCGGTCAAACTGGCGCATCGCTATGGCAAAAAGATCGCAATCGCAACAATGCGCATCCACATGCCTGACGAGAACGGGGTCCTCGCCCTGATCGCCAGAAGCCAGCCTGATGCCATTCTTGTGCGAAATACGGGAGCGCTTCACTATTACATGGCCCGCAGACACGAGCTGGGTATTCCCTTGATCGGGGATTTTTCGCTCAATATCGCCAACCATAAGGCAGTCGAGCTGTTCCTGGATTGCGGGCTGGAGATGGTAACGCCTTCCTATGACCTGAACATCCAGCAGATGGTCGATCTCCTCGAAAACGCGGACGCGTCCAAGATGGAAGTGGTCATTCATCAGCATTTGCCGATGTTCCACACCGAGCACTGCGTATATTGCACGTTCCTCAGTCCCGGCACCGACCATACCAACTGCGGAACGCCTTGCGAAACCTCCCGCGTTTCGCTGCGCGACCGGGTCGGCTTCTCCCATCCGGTGCGTGTCGATACCGGCTGCCGCAATACCGTTTACAACGCCATCGACCAGTCTGGCGCCGAGTACTTGAGCGAATTTACCAAGCTGGGCGTAGGCAGCTACCGGATCGAATTTTTGGAGGAAGAGCCGGAGCGAGTGCAAGAAGTGATTCGCCTGTACCGCCAAGCGCTGCGCGGCGAAGTCAGCGGCTCCCACGTATGGCGCTCGCTGAAAGCGACCAACCAATTGGGTGTAACCCGCGGCCAGCTGATCAAATAAACCGGAAGTCCAATTGATGTATATCTCACGGAAATTGTGCGACGGACGCCCATTTCCGATACAGGGAGGAGAATAGCCCATGGCAGACCTGACTTTGCCAACGCAAGAAAACCTGGCTACGATCATCGAAGGCATCAAAGCGAAGCTGAACATGGCCAACACCGCCGTTATGCGGCCGGAGGATTTTGACCTCGAGCATTACGAAGACCTTTTGTACCTGTACAATATGGTTCAGAAGAAAGCGAGCTTCAGCATCAATGAAATGACTGCCATCGTCGAAGAGCTGGGCGGTATGCGCAAGCAGTCGTAAGCATATGTGTCCAAAGCGAAAGCGCCGTATCCGTTGGGGAGCGGCGCTTTTGTTGTGTACGGGCGACCGTTTTCGAACGGTGATTTCTGTGCTTCGTGAGAATCTTTTTTGATCCGTGTTGTCAGATTCCTTTTCTATGTCTGTCTTCTGGCATCTTCACGCTTCAGACATGGACGCTTTGCTCCAGTTCTCCCTCAGAGGAAGCAACTACGACTGCCGCAGAAGCGTCCCCGATGACGTTTACCGAGGTCCGGAACATGTCGAGAATCCGGTCCACCCCAGCGATCAGCGCCATTCCCTCCAGCGGCAGCCCGACGGAGGTCAGCACCATTGTCAGCATGATCAAGCCTGCCCCCGGCACTCCTGCCGTTCCGATCGACGCCAGCGTAGCCGTCAGGACGATCGTCAGCAGCTGGGCAAAAGACAGATCGATCCCGTAGAACTGGGCGACAAACAGGGCGCATACACCTTGGTACAGCGCCGTACCGTCCATGTTGATCGTCGCTCCGAGCGGCAGGACGAAGCTGCTTACCCGTTTGGAGACGCCCAGATTGCTTTCCACGTTTTGAATCGTGATGGGGAGTGTACCCGAGCTGCTGGAGGTGGAAAAAGCGATCATCCCGGCAGGAGCAATGCCTTTGAAAAACTGCAGCGGCTTCATCCCGGCAAAAAGCTTGACGCTCAGCGAATAGACAATCACGGCATGCAGCAAACAGCCGATCGCGACACCGAGAATGACTTTGGACAATGGCAGCAATACGGAGAGACCGTATTTCCCGACGATCGGCGCCACGAGTCCGAAAACGCCGATCGGAGCAAATCGCATGACGATGCCGGTAATCTTGTACATCACTTCGGCGAACTGCTCGAAAAACAGTTGAACGGTCCGCGCCTTCTCTCCTGCCAGCGAAATCCCGATACCGAGAAAAATCGCAAAGAAAATAATGGGCAGCATGTCGCCCTGTACAAGTGCGGCGAACGGATTGGTCGGGATGATGGCAAGCAGGGTGTCGATGATTCCCGGAGTCTCCTTGGCCTCTACCCTGGCCTCCTCCGGCTTCAGCTCCAGTCCCGCTCCGGGCGACATCAGGCTGGCGATGATCAAACCGAGGATCACAGCCAGAGCGGTCGTCACCAGGTAATAGGCAATGGTTTTGCCGCCCATCCTCCCCAGCTTTCTGACATCTCCCGTACTGGAAACACCTGTGACCAGTGAAGCCAACACGAGCGGAACGATAATGAACTTGATCAAACGCAAAAATAAATCTCCCAACGGCTTGACGGTCTCCGCGCTCGTGCCTGCGATGATCCCCACAATGATAGCGATTGCAAATGCGACCATGATCTGCGTGATCAGATTCCCACTCCACGCTTTTTTCATCCCAATCCCCCTCCCTTGATTTTGAAAGATAGGAATTCTTGCTACAAATCTATGCGAAGAGGCGGACAAATAGATCAGCATAGAGGAATTCCGGAGAGGGAGATCACTGAGGAGCCGGGGTCAGATAACCTTTCTTCAAAATAAAGAAGCCTATCGCTTTGATAGACTTCACAATAAGCTCTATATTCTTCTCGTCAGAGACTAGTGATTGACGATGCCCGCACGGACTTCTGCCTGCTCCTGCGGTTCGGACAGCTCGCAGCCTTCCTTCCACAACAGGTAGCGAATACTGTCCACGAGCGCTTCCCAGCTCGCTTCGATCACGTTGGTCGAGACGCCGACAGTGCTCCACTTCTCCCCTTTGCGGCCTGATTCGATCAGCACGCGGACTTTTGCCGCGGTGGCGCCATTCTCGTCCAATACACGCACCTTGTAGTCGGTGAGATGCATTTCGGACAGACAAGGAAAGTGATTTTCCAACGCTTTGCGGAGCGCATTGTCAAGCGCGTTGACAGGGCCGTTTCCTTCGGCGGCGGTATGAACCAACTGTCCGTTCACATGCAGCTTTACAGTCGCTTCGGACAGAATCGACCGGTCCGCTGACTTTTCCATCAAAATTTTAAAGGAATCCAGAGTAAACAATTGCTCCAGCTTGCCTCCGGCATCGAGCAGCATCAGCGAGAGAGAAGCTTCTGCTCCTTCATACTGGTAGCCCTGGAATTCCCGTTCTTTGATCCGCTGGATGATCTCTCGCGCTTCCTGCTTATCCAGCGCCACATCGATGTCCAGCTCATCAGTCTTGGCGAGCAGGTTGCTTTGTCCCGACAGCTCGGAGACGAGTACGCGCCGCTTGTTGCCGATCAGCTCAGGGTCGATATGCTCATACGTTTTCGGGTCCTTCAGCACGGCGCTTACATGGATTCCGCCCTTGTGGGCAAACGCGCTGTTGCCGACGAACGGCTGATTGTTCGGCATTGCCATATTGGCTACCTCCGCGACGAAGCGGGATAGCTTGGTCAACTGCTGCAATTGCTCCGGCTCGACACATTGGTATCCCATCTTCAACTGCAGATTGGGAATGACGGATACCAGGTTGACATTGCCGCAGCGCTCCCCGATGCCGTTTGTCGTCCCCTGCACCTGCTCCGCTCCGGCCTGAACGGCAGCCAGCGCATTGGCGACGGCCAGCTCGCAGTCATTATGCGGGTGAATGCCGAGCCGCGTCTGCAGGCTCCCTTTTACCGTCTTTACTGTTTCATAGATTTCATGGGGCAAGCTGCCGCCGTTTGTATCGCACAGCACGATCCAATCAGCTCCCGCCCCTTCCGCCGCTTCCAGTACGCGCAGAGCGTAAACCGGATTGGCTTTATATCCGTCAAAAAAGTGCTCGGCCAAAAACAGAACAGTCAGTCCTTTTGATTTAAGAAATCCGACGGAATCGGCAACCATGCGCAAATTCTCATCCAAGGTCGTCTTGAGTGCGTCTGTGACATGCAAATCCCATGATTTTCCGAAGATCGCTGCGGCACTCACGCCGCTTTGGAGCAGCGCCCGCAGGTTTTCATCCTCGGCTGCAGGCACATTCGGACGACAGGTGCTGCCGAATGCGGTTATCGTTGCGTGCTGCAGGGGAATTTCTTTGATTCTCTCAAAAAAAGCCATATCCTTTGGATTGCTCCCCGGCCAGCCGCCTTCGATGAAATCGATACCGAACTGATCCAGACGGAGGGCGATTTTCACCTTGTCCTCCACTGACAAGCTGACGCCCTCTCCCTGGGTGCCATCCCGGAGAGTCGTATCGTACAAGCATACGTTTGGTTTCATCGTTTCTCCACCCCATGAGTTTCTTCATTTTTCAGAATTGTCACTGAATTTATCTTTATGACGCTATTCAGTATACCATAGCCCAGAGGGAAAGAAAACGCGTGATTTCGCGGCTTTTGCTTATGTACACAGGGCGTGGACAAAGGCTGCTGCATGCTCGATCGCGCTCTCCAATTGCGGACTTGGACCGGCGAAAGGATGGCGCGTGTTAAACGTGTGGTCCCCCTCCTCAATCCAGTGGACACGGACGTCCTTGGCAGCTTCCTGCAGACGCTTGGCCCCTTTTACCAGGCGTTCGTAATCCTTTGTTCCCTGAATGATGCAGAGCGGCTGCTCCATGGAGCTCACTTTGGCAAGCAGATTGTACGCTTCCCGGTTTTGGTCGACATCGTCGATGACTGCCTTTGTGATCGGCATCTGCTGGCCGGTCCGGGCATTGGCGATGTATCCGACTCCCTTTTCGGCAATTTCCTGTCGCAGTCTGGCGTCGAACAGGTCGACATCAGCCGTGCCGTTCCATGTGATGATCCCTTTGACAAGCGGATGGTTCGCCCCGAACAGGATGGCGTCAGCCCCCCCCTTGCTATGTCCCATGACAAACAGCTTCTCCCTGTCAAACGCAGCTTTAAACGGGCAAGCTTCGCTGTGCAGCCACTCGGTTAGTACCCGAAGGTCAGCGATTTCACGAGCATACGTATTTCGCCCAAATTTTTCGAGCTCAACAAACTCTGTTCCGCTTTCTCCCACACCGTTGCAGGAAAAATTGAACCGGACCACAGCCATACCCAGCTCCGCCAACCGATTTGCCGCATAAGGAAAGCTTCCCCAGTCTTTGAAGCCTTTAAAGCCGTGGCAGAAAATCAACAGCGGTTGTCCTGCGTCCTTTTCCTGCGCATGAAAATCTCCCCGAATCACCAATTCTTCGTCGACAGGAATGCGAAATGACTCCATCATTTCCTGACACCTCCATTTTGTTTTTCTATATTAATTATGCGTGGTATCGGTCCCGAAATGAAGACAGCTTGTCCATTTTTGCCCGAATGTTTTTCCTTTCCTGACGGATCTTTTGCACATACGGACGTCCTGATACACTCTGGAACGTCCGTACATGCTGCATTCTCCCATGACGATTTTTTCAACCTATTACTTTTCATTATGCCTATTGTGAAACAAGCGAATCCTTTTCCAAAAGGTGCAAGGCGTATTCCAGCGGCCGGCGTACTGCTTGCCGGTAACGACTGAGCTGCCCGAGCTTACGGAAGATGTCCCGTCCCGGCTTGGGGTTGATCTCAATGATCCAAACGCGCCCCTCTGTGTCTATCCCCAGATCAAAGCCAAACTCCATCATCTGACCAAAATGGCTTTCGAGCTTCTCGGCGGTGACCAGGGCCAGCTCCTGGCATTGGTGTATGATGATCTCGGCCAGGTCCACCCCGAAGCGGCTGGACAGGAATTGGCCAGCTGGCAAAGCCGTACCCCCGCCGTGCAGATTCGACGTGGAGGAGTGAGCCGGCCCGACACGCATTCCCATACCGGTCGTCCGCCAGACTCCCTGCCCGTCTTTTTGAATCAGCAGGCGGGCGTCTACGGTTCGGTCAGACAGCAAGCCGAGGTCAAGCCCCTGTTGCAGGAAAAAATGTTCGTCTCCCCGCTTTTCCTGCTCCACCCACTGTTTGATACGCTGAGTCAAGGAGGCTGTGTTCGGCAGAATCTCGTTCTTCTGTCCTTGCTTTTTGGTCCGTCCGCACAAAAGAAAGCGGTCTCCCTTTCGCTCAATCCGCAGAATGCTTCGGCCTGCAGTGCCGTTTGATGGTTTAAGGTACAGACGAGGATGCTTTTTGATCATGTCACTGAGATTTTTCTTGCTGAACGGCACTGTCTCCGGGAGCCATTGGTACACCTCCGGTTCCTGCTCTAGGATCTGATGGACGCGGAACTTGTTGGCGAAACGATTGTTCGCAAAGCGAAAGATGCTCCCCTCTCGAATGGGCAAGTAATGCCTATGCTTTGCTAACGGATAATAGCGATAATAGTCAATGACGATGTCCGGCCACTCGCGCCATCTCCACTTCCATCCCGCACCGTATGGCTCATAGCCCCTGATTTGGTGGAATATCCTATCTACATCCTGAGGGGAAAAGACAAAGACCTCCACTCCCATTGACGTCCCCTCTTCCACGAGACGACGCAAAAAAGCCGGATTTCCATAACCTTTATCTCCCCGGTATACCAAGATGCCGATTCGTTTGTCCACTTGTGGCAACACCTTCTTTCTCGGAAAAGTCCTCATCTCTAGCTTATGGTTGCCCAAAGGAAAAAGCGCCATATCCACATAGGGACAGACGCCTTTTTACGCGATTGTCTTTTATTTAGCTCCGGATCCGTTCATAGAGTAAGAACGTATGCGGTACAGGATTTTTCTCGTCTACGACGCCTTCCCGTCTCCATACCAGCTCAAAAGCCTCCCGGTCCCATTCGGGGAAAAACGTATCGCCCTGCGTTTCCATATCGATTTCCGTAATATACATCCGATCGACGACATCCAAAAACTGGCGGTACAGCTCGGCTCCGCCAAAAATAATCACATCGCCCAAAGCCAGCACGTCTTCCTTGGTATGGACGACTTCTGCGCCCTCCGCAAAAAAGTCTTTGCTCCTCGTCAAAACGACATTGCGCCGGTATGGCAGCGGCTTGCCGATGGAAGCAAAGGTTTTTCGCCCCATGACGATGGTTTGTCCGGTCGTAATTTCTTTTACATGCTTCAGATCATTGGGCAGATGCCAAGGCATGGCCCCGTCTTTGCCAATTACGCGATTGCGCGTATGGGCGACGATCAGGCTGATCATACCGATCCCTCCCTTCCCAAATTGTCTCTCTTACACTGCGATTGGTGCTTTGATGCCGGGATGAGATTGATAGCCAACCAATTCAAAATCCTCGTACTTATAATCAAAGATAGAGTCCGGTTTCCGCTTGATTTGCAACGTCGGCTGAGGATAAGGCTCTCTCGTCAACTGAAGCTTGACCTGCTCCAAATGGTTCGAATAAATATGAACGTCCCCGCCTGTCCAGATCAGCTCCCCTACTTCCAGATCGCGTTGCTGCGCTACCATGTGGGTCAGGAGGGCATACGAAGCGAGGTTAAACGGCAATCCGAGGAAGGTGTCCACCGACCGCATGTTAAACAAGCACGACAGGCGGCCATTCGCCACATAGAACTGAAACGCGTAATGGCAAGGCGGCAGCGCCATATCTTCCACCTCGGCTGGGTTCCAGGCACTGACGAGGTGACGCCGAGAATCGGGATTGGTCCGAATCTGCTCGATGACGTTTGCAATCTGGTCGACGACTTGTCCGTTTGGACCAAGCCAGGTACGCCACTGAGCACCGTACACTCGCCCCAGGTTGCCTTCTTCGTCCGCCCATTCATCCCAGATCGTAACGCCGTTGTCATGTAAATAGCGAATGTTCGTCTCCCCGCTTAAGAACCAGAGAAGCTCGTGAATAATGGATTTCATATGCACCTTTTTTGTGGTTAAAAGCGGAAATCCTTGCCGAAGATCCATTCTCAGTTGTCTTCCGAAGACGGAGATCGTCCCTGTGCCTGTACGGTCTTCTTTCTTTACACCATTGTCCAATATATCTTGAAGCAGTTCCAAATAAGCCTTCATAAGCCACCTCGTTTTCAAAATCTGGTCATGACAAATGCCGCTTCTCACGCGCCAAGAAAACCATCATCATTATAGCAGAGGACTGGTGAATTCAAAAGAGCGCGGAACGTCCGCAGGGGACCACAGCAAATCGAAAGTCTGGACGCGGATCATAAAAATAGCCGTTTGCTCCTGATGGAACAACCGGCTTTCATTTGCGTGTTGTTTTGGTTATCCGTTGGTGGCGCGGGTTACATTGGCCGCCTGCAAACCGCGCTGGCCATTGACGATTTCAAACGTAACCAGCTCGCCTTCCTCCAGATTGCGGTAGCCTGAGCCGCTGATCGCGGAGTAATGGACAAACACATCCGGTCCCCCGTCTCGTTCAATAAAACCGTAGCCTTTTTCCTTACTGAACCATTTGACTTTCCCCTGCATCGTTGTTTCCTCCCTGTCTTCGGAACAGCTTTGTTTCATACCATAGCATATGCGGGAGCGGAGAAAGTGGAGACAACGAAACAGCGCTTTTTCGTGTGCCAGAAGGGGCATAAGTCCAGCGCGGCTTTCCCTTTGGACCAAGGTGAATCTCCGGCCAGAGTCGGACTCATTTCCCCGTCCGTCTATGTTACAATGCTGAAAGGAGTGTCAGGCGCAAAAGAGCTTCACAAGATAAATATTCGACAGAAAAGGAGAGAGTCCTCACATGCGCAAAATGGTGATCGTCCTGCTCAGCAGCTTGCTGCTGACCGCTTGCTCCGAGGTATCGGAAGGGGTACAGACTGCCCAGCAAGCGATAGAAACCGGAAAGCAGGCTGTAGAGACCGGAAAACAAGCGATTGAAGCTGGCAAGCAGGTCGTCGAAGCGGGGAAACAATTGGCAGAATCCGAGATCGCACAGCAATTGAAGAGCTACCTGCAGCAGAAATACGAATCGTCTGAGCCTTTGCGCAAAGCGATGTTCAGCGGTGACGGGACATTGCTGGCAGAAGAGCTGCAAAAAACGGAGCTGGCCAGCTTCAGCTTTTACAAATCGGACCTGTTCGGCGTTGAATATACCGGCCAGTTGACCGGCGACGGAAAATTCAAGGTCCTGAAGAAAAACCTGAACAATCCAGGCGAGGAACCGCAGGTGGTGAAGGAATTTAACGTCTCGCTGGATACGAACGGACAAATCCAGGTGCAGTAAAAAAAGCTAAGGAGCCTGTGCGAGCCTGCTTTCGAGCATCGATTTCTCTTGGCTGATGACCCGAACCGAACCGTTGCGGGGCGAATATAAAACCAGTATGGACTTGAAACCTGCGTACCCGATGCAGGTTTCTTTTGTCTCTTTCTCATGGAAACCGACCCGGCGGAAAAAATTACAAGAAGCGTTGTCACAAGATGATCGGTACAGACTTTCTAGGCTTTTCTCGATAAAAAAAATTTAAGCGCTTACGTTATCGAATCTTCTGATTTTAGCAGTAGATTTTTATACATGACCGTGGTAAAGTATAAATCGTTCACAATTTGTTTACAATTATTAAAAATGATCAAGGAGTGCTAAAAAATGGACCTGCAGCTTCTTTCTTCTATTGTTGTCTACATGGTTGGCATGCTGCTCATCGGCTACTTTGCTTACAAACGCACTTCCAATTTGACCGACTATATGTTGGGCGGACGAACGCTCGGTCCGGCTGTCACGGCGCTTAGTGCCGGCGCTTCCGACATGAGCGGCTGGCTGATGATGGGCTTGCCGGGGGCCATGTTTGCCCAAGGAATAAGCGCTTCATGGATAGCCATCGGGCTGACGCTGGGTGCTTATGCCAACTGGTTGTATGTTGCCCCTCGCCTTCGAACCTATACAGAAGTGGCGAACAACTCGATTACCATTCCCGCTTTTTTGGAAAACCGCTTTGGGGACGCCTCCCGCATTTTGCGTCTGGTATCCGGGCTGGTCATCATGATCTTTTTTACCTTCTACGTCTCTTCCGGACTCGTCTCCGGCGGCGTACTGTTTGAAAACACATTCCATCTGAATTACCACACGGGCCTTTGGATCGTCGCTGTTGTCGTAATCGCTTACACATTGTTCGGCGGGTTCCTCGCTGTTAGCTGGACTGACTTCGTGCAAGGATTGATCATGTTTATCGCACTTATTTTGGTACCGCTTGTCACTATTTTCCACGTAGGCGGCATCGGTCCTACGTTTACGGAAATCCATGCAATCAATCCCGCACTGCTCGATATTTTCAAGGGCACCAGCTTGCTCGGAATCATTTCACTCTTCGCCTGGGGACTTGGCTACTTCGGACAGCCTCATATCATCGTCCGCTTTATGGCGATTTCCTCGGTAAAAGAAATCAAAAAGGCCCGCTTCATCGGCATGGGCTGGATGATCTTTTCCATCGTGGGCGCGATGTTTACAGGACTGGTCGGCATCGCCTTTTACTCCAAGAAGGGCCTTGCACTGACTGATCCGGAAACTGTGTTCATCGAACTGGGGAAAATTTTGTTCCATCCTCTGATCACCGGCTTCCTATTGGCAGCGATCCTGGCGGCGATCATGAGTACGATCTCGTCCCAGCTGCTGGTAACCTCCAGCTCCTTGACCGAGGATATTTACAAGACGTTCTTCCGCCGCGAAGCATCAGATCAGGAGCTCGTCTTTGTCGGTCGCCTGTCTGTTCTGATTGTATCCTTGGTCGCTTTGATTCTCGCCTACAGCAAGAACGATACGATCCTCGATCTGGTCGGATATGCCTGGGCCGGATTTGGCGCATCCTTTGGTCCCCTGATCCTGCTCAGCCTGTATTGGAAGCGGATGAACAAATGGGGGGCGCTGGCCGGTATGGTGGCGGGTGCAGCGACCGTTATTCTCTGGACGCAATCCGATATGCTGAAAGATCTCCTCTATGAAATGATCCCGGGATTTGCCGTCAGTCTGCTCGCCATCGTCGTAGTGAGCCTGTTGACGCAGAGACCGGCGAAAGAAATCGAAGAGCAGTTTGACAGCTATCAAAAAGTAACGGAATAGGTATTCCCTGAAAGCCCCTTGGCAGCCTCTCGCACCAAGGGGCTTTTTTGCCTGCCAAATGCTCTTTTACGAAAACCAGGCTAACGCAAGCCGCCTGATCCCCTCTTCGATGTCCGCCTCCTTCATCCCCCCGAATCCGACGATGATCCGCGGGCGAGGCGGAGCCTGGGATGAAAGCCAATTGCGGGAAGTGGGATAGACCCGCACCTCTCGTTCTGCAGCTGCCCCAATCAATTCTGCTTCCGTAAGCGTCGTATCTACCTCCAGGAGAATATGCAGCCCTGCCGAATGGCCAAGCACCGCGACAGACGGCGGCATATGCGTGTGAATCGCCTGCAGCAAAAGCTGATGCTTCCTCTGGTACAAGGTCCGCATTTTTCTGACGTGCTTCTCCCAGTACCCTTTTTCCATAAACAACTGCATCGCCCGCTGCTGCAGACGAGGAACCGGGGAGGGATACGCCTGAAACTCCTCCAGATAACGGCGCAGCAGCATAGGGGGAAGCACCATATAATCCATCCGCAGCGCAGGAGAAAACGCTTTGGAAAAATTGCCGATGTAAACAACCGTGCCTGCTTGGTCCATCCCCTGCAGCGAAGGGGTCGGTTTTGCATTGTAGCGAAATTCGCCATCGTAGTCGTTTTCGATGATCAGGCCGCCGGTTTGTTTCGCCCACTGCAGGAGACGGAGCCGTTTGGCGGCAGGCATAACCATTCCATGCGGGTACTGGTGGGCCGGCGTCACGTATACGATGCGGGCTCCGCTTTTTTCCAGCGCCTCGATCGACAGGCCGTCCTCCTCCAGGGGGATGGGCGCGAGCGTAAAGCCGTGATGCTGAAAAACCACTCTGGCGTCGGCATATCCGGGGTCTTCTACGGCCGCGACAGGGTGAGTGTCTCTTGTCATCAGGCTGAGGAAGCTGAGGGCCTGCTGCAGCCCCGTTCCGATGATGATTTGCTCCGGCTCGCATATGAGCGTGCGAGCCCTCCTCAAATAGCGGGCAAGCTCCAACCGCAGCTCCCACTCCCCCTGATCGTCTCCGTAAAACGCGAAGTCTTCCGGGTACCGCTGCAAAGCCTCCTGGATACAGGAGCGCCACAGTGCGTATGGGAAATGCTCCGTGTCCACGACCGACCCGTGAAAGTTGTACCGGTACGAAAGATGCTCCCCTTTATTCTTTTTTAACTCCTTCGGCATGGGCATGATCGGCGCCGTCCCAGTTGCCTCCGCTTCCACCCATTTTTCGATGTCGGCGGCAAAATATCCGCTTCGCTCCCTGCTGATCAGGTAGCCTTCCGCCACCAGCTGCTGGTATGCAGCTTCTACGGTGATTTTCCCCACGCCGGCCAGCACCGCCATTTGCCGGATCGAAGGGAGCCTGAAGCCAGCCGGAATATGTCCGGAAACGATCTCTCCCTTGATGTAGGCATAAAGCTGCTGGTACAGGGGCTGGTCTCCACTTACATGTAAAACAGGAGCCATGTTCATCGTGCGTTTCCCCCTTTTCGTTCTTCCTACTGAATCATCTATTGTCCCTATCATATTCTTTCAAACTGTCACTATCGACAAGCACAGATTTTTTGTACAGTTAGTCTATCAAATCATCTCATCAGGAGGAAGAATCCGATGAACATAACGCTTCAGGGAAAAAAAGTAACCTTGCGCGATATACGCAAAGAGGATTTGGACACGATGTACTATTGGACCTACGAGGCCGAAGATCGCGAGCATCTCCGCTGGAACGGCCCATACAAAGATCCCGATCCGATGACATTGGAGGAATACCGCAACCTGCCGAAACATCAGGAAGCGCTCTCTGTCGTCGGCACGACACTGCCCCGCCACGAGCTGATCATCGAAATCGACGGCGAGCTCAAGGGCAGTGTCGGGCGTTACTGGGTGTCGGAGGTGACCAACTGGTTTGAAATCGGCATCGTCATTTACGATTCCCGCTACTGGTCGAACGGCTACGGCAGCGAGGCCTTCCAGATGTGGATCGATTATTTGTTTACGCATATGGATACGGTCCGGTTGGGGATTGGCACCTGGTCCGGCAATGAGCGGATGATGAGGCTGGCTGAGCGCTGCGGGATGATTGAGGAAGCCCGTGTGCGGAAAGCGCGGATTGTTCGCGGCGAGTATTACGATGCGATCAAGATGGGGATTTTGCGGGAAGAGTGGGAGGCGCGGAAAAGCCAGTAGATCGTGCTTTGTGTGAAGGAGATGAAACAGGAGAAAACGCTCAGGGTTCGGTGGGACACCTTCTCGGAGGTTTGACTGTCCGGCTCGTATGCAAAAGCGGAACCTGCGTCCAAAAGCAGCCGATTCAGGCAGCATCTCAGAGGTTGGACGCAAATGCGGGTTCTGCTTTTGCATGCGAGCCTGGGTAGTGTCCCAAAGACCCTTCGCTTTTTTCTCCTGTTTCATCTCTACAGCGGTTGGTCTATTCCTGGCTTTTTTGCGGGTAGATCAGGGATGAGAAGAAAAGAAGGATCTTTTCAATATCCTCACCCGTTTTTCAAAAGAATGAAAATGCGTGCGAGCGCAATTCGACAGTTTTGCGGTCCGCTTTGGAGAGCTTGGGGCTAAGGCTTTCTTTTTTTTTGGGACAGCGCAAAAAAGTCAGGGGACGGCTTTTTCCGCGCCATCGCCCTGACTTCTTCTCTCCTGTTTCAAAGTCTCTATCAAAAACTTTATTCTTCCGCTGTTATGAGAGCAGCCACACGCTCCAGCTTGGCCTTCAGCTCATCTATGTCCAGATTCATGTCCAAAGCGGCAAAGATGCCGGTGAAGTACGCTTCCACCTGGCCGGCCACGCGGCTTCGTTCTTCGGCCACCATTTGCGTCAAGAGCGACGCGAATTGCTCGCCTACTTGGGCGCTTCCTGTATTCAGGTAGGCAGATACCGGTTCCTGCAGGCGTTTTTCCAAATCCTCGCGCAGCTTGGCCTTGCCATCCTGTTCAAAAAAGTCTTTCGCGCTGCGGAACAGCGACAAGGATGGCTGGAGGCTTGCCAGAGAGACCGGAAGCTCATCGGCAAACGACAAGGTTTCCACCTTTCGCGGCTGATAAGGCGCCAGCGTCAAGCCGGATGCGTACTGCTGAACGTCCCGCTGCCACTGCTGCACGAGAGCCACTCCCTGCTTGCCCAGAAACTTCTCCAGACGCAAGGTCGTCGCTCTCAGCTCCTGAGCCAGATCGTAGCTGATCGACCGGAGCAGATCGCCCAGGCAGCCTTGGAGCGCCTGCTTCATATTGCGGCCGTCCTCTTTCAGTACGGCCGGGTTAAAGGCGGTATTAAACAGTTCATTAAAGCGGAAAAACAGGCGCTGCTTTACATAGTACACCAGCTCTTCACGCTCTTTCAGCAAATCGCGTTCCGCCGAGGCAATCGACAGGCCTTCCACAGCAGCCAGGGCCGCTTCGCGAGCCTTCGTGGCTGCCTGCCTTCTGGCGTCGCGCTCCGATTCATCAGCCTCTGCCATGCGGATGAATTCTTCGAGGGTGGTGTGTGCCCGGCGTATTTCGCCCATCGCTGCATTGACAGCGATTTGCGTCAGCTCTTCCAGCGTAAAGCGAAGAAAATCCTGTTCAAACACGGCCATGCCCGACAGGCGAAGGGCTTCCTCTGCAGGAGCGAGCGGCTCCTCCTCCGGCGTGCCTGTGCGCTGACGGTAGACCTTTTCCGCAGAGCCTGCGAGCTTCCCGGCTTCGTGCATACGGGCCAGCAAGGCGGTCTGGCTGGAAACCGGATAAATGCGCGGATGGCGAATGCCGCAGCTCAACAGGTTTTTCTCCACATGGGCAACAACCCCGGCAAGCTCTTCCTCGGAAGCCGCGAGATCGGCGGCATTGACGAGAAAGAACATCTTATCCATGTCAAATGTGTCCTTGACACGCCCCATCTGGAGCAGGAATTCGCGGTCCGCCTGCGAGAAGGCGTGGTTGTAATACGTAACGAACAGAACCGCGTCGGCATTTTTCATATATTCAAAGGCGACACCGGTATGGCGGGCGTTGATCGAATCGGCCCCCGGCGTATCCACCAGCACGATCCCTTGATCGGTGAGCGGACAAGAATAAAACAGTTCAATATATTCGGCAAAGCAAGCCTTTTCTTCTTTTGCCACAAACCCTTTGAAGGCTTTCATGTCGACGAGCAGCTCGCCGCCCAGGTGAGCGGACATCTCGCCGAGGCCCTTGGTGACCGCTTTCAAGAACGTGTAATGCGGCTTGGCCGTCGGCGGGATGCTGGAAACATCGATTTTGTTCAGCTCTGCCAACGCTTCCTCCAGATCGGAGGCAGCCAGGCCAAAAATCGCAAGCGAGCGAATGACGTCCTGCTCTACGGCTTCCCGGCTTTTCAGCACGACGCGAACCGTGCCGTGCGGATGCGTTTCTGTCGGCGGCATGATTTTATTGATCGCCGCCGTCGTCGGATTCGGCGAAACCGGCAGGACCAGCTCTCCCATCAAGGCGTTGGCAAACGACGATTTCCCTGCGCTGAATGCTCCGAACAGGGCGACGGTAAAACGATTGGCCTGCAAGCGCTCGGCTCGCTCCAGCATGGTCTCGGCTTGCGCCTGCATCCCCGGTATTGACTGAATCTCCCTGCTTGCCTGCTGCAGACGTTGTGCCGCAGCGATCAGTTTGTCTTTTAGCTGGTTCATGATTGAAAGTTACGCTCCTTCACGCAAAATCGCTTGCAATCGTTGCCGTGCAGCCTGCTCCATCGCAGAAAGCTGCCCCAGGCGGGTGTGGATCTGCATCAGCTCACGAAGCACCGCGAGCTGCTTTTGCAGCGCCATGCTTTCCTGTTCGGTCTGCTTCCTGATGAGCGCTGCTACCTGGTCGATCAAGCCCAATCCGGCACGGCGGTATTCTGTCTTGATACCGTTCGAAATGTCCGAACAGTAATTCATGACATACTCGCGGGTACTCGCCCCATCCTTTACGTGGGAGGCGAGAAATTCGGCTGTTACCTCGATCGTCGTGGCGTGGACTGCGGCATGATAAGCCTCGTCACGCAGATCGAATTGCTCCGGAAATTTGCTGAGCAGCTCCTTGAAGTGAAAATCGAGATTGGCCGCTACCTTTTCGCGGAAGTCTGCAAGCAGTACGTCCAATCTTCTCGCCCGCTCTTCCTCTGTCTTTTTCCCGGAAAAGAACAACCCCATCTTGAAGCCCGGCTTGCGGCTTTCCAAATACTGTTCCGCTGCCTCGTTCGTGCTGTAATAGGTGAGGCGGGCATTGTCCAGCAGCGCCGCCAGCTCTTTTTCCATCTGTTTGCGCGCCTTGTCCACCCGGCTCGCCAGTTCGCTTGCTGCTTCCTCGGCTGTTTGCAAGGCGTTCTTTACCCGACCGGCATCCCGGCTGTCCAAAGCGGGCAGCTGCAGCTCATCCAGCCTGTTTTCCAACTCCTGGCGCTCGGCAGCGTTCTGTCTGCGCAGCACTTGAACGTGTTCCTCGATCAAATGCTCGGCAGCGTCCGCCACCGTTTTGCTGACCAGCTTTTCGCGGTCCGCGATCAGCTGCTCCAGCAACGCCCGGAATGCTTCGTACTGGTTTTCCTCGTGATCAGGCTCCGCCAGCGACGTGTAAAAGATCCCGTCCGGTTCAATATTCCACGTGGCGAAAGCCTCTTCCACGCTCTCCTTGTAGCTGTCAAAATCGAGTTCAAAATCGATATGCTTGTCAATCATATTTATAACAAGATAAACTGGCTTTCCGCGGTCTTTCAACGTTTTGGTAAAATTGAAGTTCTCTTCCGCCTGCACGTGGTTGTAATCCATCATGTAAATGACGACATCCGCCAAGTGCAAAGCCGACTCTGTCGCTATTTTGTGAGCCGCGTCCGTAGAGTCGATTCCGGGCGTATCAAGCAAGCTGGCCTTCTCATTGAGCATAGTCCCCGGATAGGAGACCTCCACCCACTCAACCGTATCGCCGTCGACGGCAAATTGCTTGAGTTTTTCCATTTCGGTGTCAGGGTCAAAGGTCAGCACGCCGTTATTATGCGTGTATACACGCGCCGCCTTTTCGCCGCCGCGGATTTTGACAACATTGGCACTGGTCGGAATCGGGTTGGAAGGCAAGAGACTGGCTCCCAACAGTGTATTGATCATTGTAGACTTACCGGCCGAAAAGTGGCCGCAAAATGCGATATTCAACTCCGCTCCGCGTGTTTTCTCCGCGAGCTGAAGCAGCTTCCCCGGTGTCGCATCGTCCTTTGTCTCTTCAATAGACGACGCCATCCGTTCCAGTCGATCAGCAAGCTGGGCGAAATCTGCTGCCCGCTCCATGACGTGACTTTGCACCTGTACCATCCTCTCCATTCTCCTACTCTACCATGCCGAATGTATCATACCTCCCCCGGTTGATCAATTCTTTTGCGCGAAAGTTTCCATTGGAACTGTTTGAGAACAGAGGAAAACGCATCTGTCTTCAGGACAGCCCCGCATACTTTCCTGCAGATTGGAAAAAATCCCAATAAGAACTTTCACATTTTTCCTGTAAGGGAGGGGGGCGAATCCGATTGTTTCGCAGAGTATGGGAAAAATGGAAAAACAAAGCAGTAGCATCTCGCCGGAAACAGCAAAGCAGCCATTCTGATCAACAGGCTTCCAATAAAACTCCGCTTTCCGAAAGCTTGCAGGAAAATCTCGATATCATCAAACAGCGCCTGGGGAACCCGCAAGACCTGATCATCCGTCCATTTCTGATCGACAATAGCGGACGGGCTTGCGCTGTAGCCTGCATCGATGGACTGGTAGACAGCGAGCTCGTTCACGACAAGGTAGTAAAACATATACAGCTGCTGATGTCTCCCGCCGGCAAAGCTATCCCGGCACCCGACGAAGATATCATGGCTTTTATGCTCAATGAAGTGCTGTCCATTATTGAGGTGAAAACCGGAACCACCATGGAGGAAGTCCTGGACGCCATGCTGGTGGGAGATACCGCCTTTTTCGTGGACGGTTCCCATACAACCATTTTGATTGACAGCAGGGGCTGGGAGACGCGTGGCATCGAAGAACCTGTTTCGGAAGGTCTCGTACGCGGACCTCGAGACGGCTTCAACGAGAACATCCGGGACAATATAGTCCGCATCCGCCGCCGTGTGCGGGATCCCAAGCTTCGTTTTGACGCCACTACTGTCGGAAGGCGGAGCAAAACAGACCTGATCGTCGCATACATCGAAGACATCGCACATCCGAATATCGTAAACGAAATCAAACGGCGCATCTCCACCATTGACATCGATCAGGTGGAGGAGTCAGGTTATATCGAGCAATGGATCGAGGATAATTTCTTGTCGCCGTTTCCGCAAGTACAAAACACGGAGCGTCCGGATAAAGTCGCATCGGCCCTGTTTCAGGGGCGTGTTGCCATCATCCTGGACGGTACCCCCATGGTGCTTTTGGCTCCGGTTACACTGGGCATCATGCTTCATTCTCCCGAGGATTTTTACGAACGGTGGATGGTAGGCTCGCTTGCGCGGGTGCTTCGGTACCTGGCCTCTTATCTGGCCGTCTTTTCTCCAGCCCTCTATATCGCGCTGGTCACCTTTCATCCGGGACTGATTCCCTCGGATCTCGCCTTTTCCATCGCCGCCACCCGGGACGGCGTTCCGTTTCCGGCTGCCGTCGAATCCCTGATCATGGTAACCACCATGGAGCTGCTGCAGGAGGCGGGCTTGCGTCTGCCAAAGCCGATCGGACAAACGGTAGGCATCGTCGGCGGGCTTGTCATCGGCGAGGCAGCCGTTTCCGCCGGGATCGTCAGCCCTGTCATGGTCATTGTCGTGGCGATTACTGCGATCGCTTCCTTCGCCATTCCTTCCTATAATCTGGCCATCGCTTTTCGGATGATCCGTTTTGGCGCCATGCTTGCCGCTGCCATGTTTGGCCTCTACGGCGTGGTTCTGGCTTTTATCCTCATCGTCATCCATCTCACCAATCTGACCAGCATTGGTGTGCCCTACCTGGCACCACTTGCTCCGCAGCTTGTTTCCGACTGGAAAGATTACATCCTGCGCGCTCCTATCACGTTCTTCAAAAAACGGCCGGACATGCTGCAAACGAAAGACAAAACCCGCATGAAAGCAGGGAGATCGCAATGAACACCTTACCCTACGCGGATCAGAAGATTGGACAAAAAGAGATGGTGTTTATTGTCGCCAATGTCGTCATCGGGGTGGGCATTCTCACTTTCCCCCGGACTCTGGCTGCCAAGACGGGTTCGATCGACGGATGGATCTCGATCCTCATCTCCGGTCTGGTGGCTTCGGTGATCGGCTGGCTGCTGGGCAAATTGGCCAGTCGCTTTCCCGCAAACTCTTTTTTTGAATATGCGTCCCTGATCGTAAGCCGGCCCGTCGCACAGGTCATTACTTTTCTTGTCGGCATCTACTTCCTGCTGTTTGTTTCTTTTGAAGCCAGGGCTCTCGGCAATATCGCCAAGCAGTATTTGTTTACGACTACTCCTGTTGAAGTGATTACGCTCGCTTTCTTGCTGATCGTTCAATATGCTGTGGCTGGCACACGGATCGCCCTGCTGCGGCTGAACATGCTGTTTTTTCCGATTGTGCTGCTGATCAGTGCCGTTGTGCAGCTCTATTCGATCCAAATGCTCGAGCTGGATAACGTCAGACCGCTGTTCACTACCGGATTAGGTGCCCTTTTGCAAGGCTCAAAAGAAGTCAATCTGTCGTTTTCCGGCTACGAGGTCGTCCTTTTTTATACGCTGCTGATGACCCGGGCCGAGGACGCTCCCAAGGCCGTCGTGAAAGGACTGTTGATCCCTATTTTCCTGTACCTGACGATCTACATTTTTGTCATCGGCGTATTCTCCGCTGAGGTGGTGAAAAACTTGACCTACCCGACGATTGAACTGGCCAAAGACGTCGAAGTGCCCGGAGGGTTTATCGAACGTGTGGAGTCGCTCTTTTTCACCATCTGGATCATGACGATTTTCAATTCCTGCACGGTCTTTTTCGATCTGGCGATTTTCAACCTGGGATCGATTTTCCCGAACGTCAGAAAGTTCACCTGGCTTTTGATCATCTCCCCTCTGGTCTACATGATTTCGCTTTGGCCGCAAAATCTGGTTCAGTTTTTCTCGCTGGGGGACCAGCTCGTCTATTTTGGAATATTCATCACTTACCTGGTCCCGATTCTTCTCTTGCTGATCGCCAAATGGAGGGGGGTGCGGGGAGATGAGTAAAAGCTCGGCTCGCCTTTTAGTGGCGGTATTATCCGTCTCCCTCCTCTCCGGCTGCTGGGACCAGGTACAAATCGAGGAACGCGGCTTTGTAGTCGGCGTTGGAATTGATTTGCCGTCCTCCAAAGAGATGGAAAGACAGGCAGAAAAGGAGGCTCCGGACAAACCGAAAGGGAAACGGCGGTATCTCGTTACGCATCAATTCGTCGTTCCGGGAGGACTTGTCTCAAACTCGCAAGGAGGAGGCGGCAGCCAGAGCAGCACGGGCGACCCGTTCCAGAACCTGACGTCTGAGGGAGATTCTCTGTTCGAAATCTCGCGTGAGCTGGCTGTCCGGACAAGCCGTTCACCGTTTTATCAACATTTAAAGGTTGTCATCGTCTCCGAGGAAGTGGCGAAATCGCCCAATACGTTTGGCGATGTTCTCGATTACTTCTTGCGCGATCCTGATTTGAGGAGGACCAGCAAGGTCATGATCTCCAAAGGGAAGGCCAAGCCTGTCCTGGAGGTAAAACCGAAAACGGAAAAGCTCCCTTCCCTCTACATCAACTCTGTTGCGGAAAATACAGACCGCACAGCACGCATGATCCCCGAGGTTCGCTTGGGGGAAGTACATGAAGATATGATCAACGAGTTCAGCTTTGTCCTCCCGCGTATTGTCGCCGCCAACAATGAAGTGAAAGTAGCAGGCGCTGCCGTATTTCAAGGCCAGGGAAACAAGATGATCGGCTTTCTCGGAGAGGAGGAGACGGAAGGATTGAACTTTCTCTTGGGAAACGTCCAGGGAGGGCTGCTGAAAACCAAAGTGAAAGACAATCTCGTGATCTTCAATATTCAGGGAACGAAAAGAACGATCAAGGCCGACGTCCGGGATAAAAAACGCATGCGTTTTCAGTTTTTCATCGAATGCGAGGGCGTAATCGCCGAGTCCTTCGAGCGCTTGGACTTTATGGAGAGTCGCATCATGGATAACCTTCAAAAGACAATCGCGGCAGAGATTGAAAGGCTTTCACATGATGCCATCCGCAAAGTGCAGAAGAAAATGAAAACCGACGTGTTGGAACTGGGCACATATGTAAAACAAACCCATCCTGATCTGTGGAAGCAACTCAAAGAGGACTGGGACCACGGCCGAAATCTGTTTGCCTCCAGCGAGATTGAAGTGAAGGCCGTTGTCTACATCCGCAATGGAGGGTCGGTGAACAGGACGGAAATCCGTTAGGAGGATCGGTTTATGCTCAGAAAGATATTCGGTACTCTGCCGCCTTATTTGACATTTTTCGGGGCGGTTTTGTCCATCTTGATCCCGTGGCTGTTCTACAAGGCTTCTCAAAAGCTTCACCAATATGGCGATCCGCCGTGGAAAAATGGAAGCACCGGTCAGAAGGGGGAATGACCTCCCCCTTTTTTCCTGCTGAGCAAGGGAAGCCTGCAAAGAACAGCGCAAGTTGATTTTGATTCATGTATAATGGCATACAGAAACATCGCTTGGGGGAGGTATTTTCGATGCGGCTTGCAGGTAAAAAGGTTTTATGCCTGGTTGATGAAGAATTTGAGGACTTGGAGTTGTGGTACCCGATTTACAGAGTGCAGGAGGAAGGAGCAGTCGTTCATCTGGCAGGTCCCGTCAGCTGCAAAAGCTATACGGGCAAATACGGCGTGCCTGCAAAAGCGGATTTTGCTTTTGCTGACATCAACATCGACGAATACGACGGTCTGCTGGTACCTGGCGGCTGGGCGCCCGACAAGCTGAGGCGCTATCCGGAAGTGCTCGCTTTTGTACGCCGCATGAACGAACGGGAAAAGCCGATCGGACAGATCTGCCACGCAGGATGGGTTTTGATCTCCGCAAAAATCCTGGATGGCCGCAGGGTTACCTCGACGCCAGGCATTCGCGACGATATGGAAAACGCTGGCGCGATTTGGCTGGATGAACCAGTCGTGGTCGACGGACATCTTGTTTCCAGCAGACGTCCGCCCGATTTGCCGGCTTACGCAAAAGCATTTTGCGATCGCTTGGCAGGTGTATAAGCCATTCCTTTGAAGCGGCAAAAGCCACCCCTGTATTTCAGGAAGGTGGCTTTTGTTTTTGCTATTGCTTTCGGCTGCTGTCTTTTATCGTATGCGGATGGGCCAAATGCCCGGCAAGACGACCTCGCTGCATACGAGGCGTTTTTCCAGCAAGCGGCGCGGTCTTATCCTCCATCCTTTGAGCGCAGGAGTCTCATGCCGTTGGCAATCACGATCAGCGAGCTTCCCGTGTCGGCGAGCACAGCCATCCAGAGCGTCGAGTAGCCAAACAGAATCATCAGCAGAAAGACAACTTTGACGAGCAGAGAAAATGCGATATTCTGCTTGATGATGCGAAGCGTCCGCCTGCTGAGGCCAATCGCGTATGGCAGCTTGGACAAGTCATCAGCCATCAGTGTAATATCGGCGGTTTCCATCGCCGTATCCGAGCCGGCTCCGCCCATCGCGATCCCCACTGTTGCCGCAGCCAGAGCCGGAGCATCATTGACTCCATCCCCCACCATGGCTACGCCCTTCGAGGTGGACTGCCACGCTTGAATCGCAGAAAGCTTGTCGGCCGGGAGCAGTTCTGCCTTGTACGCGGTCAGCCCCAACCGCTCCGCTACGGCATGGGCCGTTCCTCTGTTGTCCCCGGTCAGCATCGCTACCTGTTTTATGCCCAGCTGCCGGAGTTTGGCGACGACCGAAGCGCTCTCCTCCCGCACCTGGTCAGCCAATCCGATCAGGGCGATGACTTGCTGTCCGCAACCAAGCAGCATCAGTGTCTGACCTTTTTGCTGCAGCGCCTCGATTCTCGACTGTACAGAGTCGAGCGCAAAATGAAGCTCATTTTGGAACCAGCGTGGGTTGCCCAGATAGTAGTCGTTGCCGTCCACAGTCGCTTGCACACCGCGCCCCGTCACTGATGTAAAACCGTTGATCGGCATGGGCCTCACTCCGATTTGCTGTGCCCGCCGCAGGATCGCAGCTGCCAAAGGATGTTCGGACATCGCTTCCAGAGAAGCAGCGATGGCCATTACCTCAGCCTCATCTCTTCCTTCCAGCGGGATGACGGTTGTCACTTCTGGCCTCCCAACTGTGAGTGTTCCCGTTTTATCAAATGCGATGGTGCTGATCGCGCCCAGCCGTTCGAGATGGACCCCGCCTTTGATCAAAATGCCGTGTTTGGCTGCGTTGCCAATCGCAGACACGATGGAAACAGGCGTGGAAATGACGAGCGCACACGGGCAAGCCACTACCAGCATCATCAGTGCCCGGTAAAACCAGAGCTCAAACGGCTCCTGCAGAAACAAAGGGGGAACGACGGCGATCAAAGCGGCGACCACGATCACTGCCGGCGTATAATACTGGGAAAACACATCCACAAACCGCTGCGATGGAGCTTTTTGCGCCTGCGCTTCTTCCACCAGATGGACGATTTTGGACAAGGTATTCTCCTCAAATCGCCTTGTTACCTTGATCTTCAGCGCGCCCTGCTCGTTGATCGTGCCCGCAAAGACGTCGTCACCTGCGTTCTTTTCGACCGGCACGGATTCTCCTGTGATCGGGGCCTGATTGACCGTGGAAACACCCTCGATGACCGTACCGTCCATCGCGATCTTCTCGCCGGGCCTGACGAGGACGATCTCCCCTACATGGATCGACTCGACAGGAAGTCTTACTTCCCGCCCCTCCCTTATGACGGCCGCTTCCTCCGGCGCCAGCTTCATCAGGCTGCGGAGAGACTGACGCGTCCGATCCATCGTATACGCCTCCAGTGTCTCCCCAAGTGAAAACAGGAAGACAACAGCCGCCCCCTCTGCCCATTCACCAATAGCCGCAGCGCCGAGAACGGCAATCGTCATCAAAAAATCGATGCCAAGCGTCCTGGACTTCAAGCCGTATATCCCGCTCTTGGCAATGCGAAAGCCGCCGATGACAATCGTTGCCGCATACAGCAAGGTGATGACGGTCTCCGGAATCCCGGCCCATAGATCAAGCGTCCACGCCACGAGAAAAATGGAACCGGAGATCAGCGTCGACCACGCCTTCTTGTTTTGCTGCCAGAAGCTCTTGTTTTCCAGCTGCTTCTTGTCCTTCTCCAGTACCGCGTCATAACCGGCCTGTTTGACTGTCCGAACAATCGCCTCCTCAGCGTTCTCTTCGTGCAGCACAGTCATTTTGGCAGCGCCGAAGTTGACCACCACTTGAGAGACAGACGCGAGCGCCCCTACCTTTTTTTCCAGGCCGCGGGCACAGTCTGCGCAATCCATGCCGCTGATGCGAAAGACAGTTCGCTGCCCGTCCCCCTGGATATCGGCCGATGCTACCGCGGCATCCGGACCTTTTTCCCCATCGTGCATATGATGATGATGCCCATCGTGATGACTGTGCGAATGACTATGTGAACTGCAGCATGAGGCAGACTGTGAGCCTGGAGCGGCTTCACTTCCGTGTGAGACTGCCTTGACAAGCGTCTCTGACTGGACCAGGGGCTCACAACAACCAGGTTTTCTGGACATCTCCAACACCCCAACATATGATTAATTGTTCATATTTGAAATCTCACCCTTATCATATTTTTCCATCGTCCGAAAAGTCAACACCCTTTTTTCTCCCATGGCAAGATTTCGCAAAATAGCCTCGTCAGCTTTTTTGAGTGCATGTCCTTTCCTTTTGTAGAGTAGAGAACTGAAACTTTCGGGCGACCGTATGGTCGCCTTGCTCATTTCAGCTCCCCCTCATCAAACCGTACGTGAGGTTTTCCCTCATACGGCTTTCCGATGTTCTTCTTTCTTTGGCATTCGGCTTACTTTATCCGGCTAATTTCAATAAACTACCCTGCGTGTTTTGTATGACCTTCAGCTTTCCGGCATGTTTATTCCGCTTGCTTCTTTTCTTGTTGCAGAAGATTGTAAGGCGTTCAATCACATACCAGTCTATCCGTCTTGCCCATCGTTTGGCGATGGGCGAGATGAAGTAGTAGTTCTTGAACCCCCTTAGCTTGCGATTTAGCCCTTTCACTAGCTCTTCTAGAGACAGAAACAGTTTGTTCCTTGGTGCAGTGTATTCCTTAATTTTACGTCTCATTTCCTTCATTGCTTTCTTAGCTGGTACATGAGACATAGCAAATACCTTGCTCCCCCCTTTGTTGAACACGGGGAATTTGCGATGGTGCAGCCCAAGAAAGTCAAACCCAGTGGAATTGTCCCAAATATTAACGAGTCTAGATTTCTCTTTACTGAGACTAAGCTCCAGCTTGTTTAGAATAGCCATCAGCACTTGAATGCTTTCCAATGCTTCTTGTTTGGTTCTGCACATGATAACGAAGTCATCCGCATAGCGGATAAGTGTGCCAAGATGGGAGAATTGATTTTCCCAAATGGTGTCCATGTAGTTTAGATAGATGTTTGAAAGAAGAGGCGAGATTACCCCTCCTTGCGGAGTTCCCAGTTCTGTTTCATGGAATTGATCATTTTCCATGACCCCAGCCTGCAGCCATTGTCGGATAAGTTTCAGAACACGTCTGTCGCTGATTCTCATTTCGACCAGTTTCATCAACTTCTCATGGTTGATGTTGTCGAAATACCCTTTAATGTCAACATCTACGACCCAATAACACCTCTTGCTTGCTTTGCGTATCTGTGCAATTGCCTGGTGAGCATTTCTTCCTGGCCGAAAGCCATAAGAACAGTCCCGAAAATCAGCTTCAAAGATCGGTTCAATGACTAGCTTAGTAGCCATTTGGACCACCCGATCCTTGATCGTCGGGATGCCGAGTGGACGTTTCTTGCCATCCGGTTTAGGGATGTAAGTTCGACGAACCGGATGTGGACGATACCGCTTTTCTTTTAAATCTAGATAGATCTCGTTAAGAAAACGGCTCTCCCCATACTCCTCCACAATCTGTGCGATGGATTGTCCGTCGATTCCTCCGCTCCCTTTATTTGCTTTTACTCTCCTCCAAGCTGTCGCTAGAATATCCGGGCGGTAGATTTTGTCATACAAGGCATGAAATCGCCGTTTTGAGTTTGCCTTGGCACAAAGATATAGGGTTGTCCAAAGTTGTCGAGCTTTTACATCGGTGTAGTTAGCAAGTTTACTTGCATTCACTCACTCTTACCTCCTTCGACCCGTGAACAAAGCAGGGCTCCTTCCCTCCATAAGGTTGTGTTGTCCTTATGTTCATCGGTACTATGAACCCCTCCGACTCCCTCTCTGCCATCCACCACTTCCCTTACGGTTATAGGTTTCCGTTTTACGCTCCTGACGGGGCGTGCAGAGTAGGGTCTCCCCAGTTCCGTTAACTACTTTCTCAACATACCGCTCCCCATACCCCGAGGGATTCATAGGTGCTGTATTCCAAGTTCTCCACACCGTCCTTGGCCTTCGCCCATATGAAACAAGCTCGGCTTCCCTTTGTCCACCTCTCGGTGGTCTTTCTTAACGAGGCTGCAGGATTCACTTTATGTTACGGCCTGCTGATTTGCTCGCACTCTTTCGAGTTACTTTGTCACAGGGCTTCAACCTTAGGATTTCTCCACCAGTTGCCTGTCAGCTACGAGGTGACTTGGCTCCTGCCTCGGTTGGACTTTCACCAACTAGCAATTAACGGCTTGCTGGGCACGCCCCAATAAAAAAACCCGGCAGATACCGAGTTTTCCTAAAACATCTGCTATTTTTGCTTATTCGTGCTTCAGATGCTGCAGGGTCTGAACAAAAATTTGTTCCATATGGTCATCATCCAGCGAGTAGAAGACCGTCTTGCCCACCTTGCGCCGCTTTAAAATCCGCAAATTCCGCAGATACCGCAATTGATGGGATACAGCCGACTGCCCCATCCCCAATGCCGTCGAAATATCGTGGACACACAATTCCTGCTGCAGCAGCGCGTAAATGATTTTGACCCGCGTCGGATCTCCCAGTGCGCGGAAGAGATCGGCCAAATCAACAGCCGTTTGATCATCTATCATTTTATCCTCAAGTCTTGCGGCGTCCAAAGCCTCCGACCCTTGACACGTATCATCGCATGCTTCCTGCATTTCGCTCTGACCCATCCAACACACCACCCTCATCAATAAACCCTCTTTTGTCAGTATAGCAAAATTCGCGCAAGGTGTCGTCCGCGACTGTATCATTCATGAGCATTCGCGGCCCTGCTCGCAGCCCCATTTTACGCATGACGGAGAAGACCCGGCCCAAAAGTTGCACTCGGTAAACTTTTTGTTGCTGAGCGAAAAATATTGGTCTATACTAAATTTTAAAGAGAAACATATAGACAATTGCTCATAGTGTAAGGAAGAGGAAGCAATTTGCCTTTTATTTAGAAGGAGGCAGGTGTCCATGTCATCACCAATCCGTTTGCTCGACGCGAAAACCGGCACCAAGCTCCGATTGACAAAGCTGGAAGTCACAGGGGTGCTTCGCAGAAGATTGCTCGATCTGGGGTTTGTCCCCGGAAACGTGGTGGAAGTTCTGCAAAAAAGCCCGCTCGGAGACCCGACTGCCTTTCGCGTAAACAATACAACGATTGCCCTCAGAAAAGAGGAAAGCGGTCTGATCTTCGCAGAATTGCTGGAGGTGTAATCACATGATGGAAAAAACAATCGCTCTGGCAGGAAATCCAAACACGGGGAAAAGCACGCTGTTCAATGCCCTGACCGGATTGTCCCAGCATACGGGAAACTGGGCCGGAAAGACCGTCACGATGGCTGCCGGCCATTTTGAATACCAAGGCCAGGCATATCGGATCATTGATCTTCCCGGCACGTATTCACTGTATTCCAACTCCACTGACGAAGAAGTGGCGAGAAACTATATTATTCTGGAACAGCCCGATGTTACTGTTGTCGTCCTGGATGCGACTTCGCTGGAACGTAACCTCAATCTTGCGCTGCAAGTAATGGAAATGACCAATCGGGTCGTCCTCTGCATCAATTTGATCGACGAAGCCATGCGTTTGGGCGTGCGCATCGATGTCGCAAAGCTCCAGGAACGGCTTGGCGTACCAGTCGCAACGATTTCGGCCCGCAAAAAAATCGGCATCGACGGACTGCTGGAAAAAGTCGGGCAAGTCGCTTCAGGACAATTGATCCCTGAGCCTGCGCCAATCGTGTACAGCCGGGAGATCGAGGAAAAAATCAAAATGCTGGAGCCTCACGTTGTCCGCCTTTTAGGGAACCGGTTTCCTCCGCGCTGGGTGGCGCTTCGCCTCCTAGACGGCGACACGGATCTCATCTCCACACTGAAGTCGCCTGCGGGCGCTCCAGCGGCGGAAGCCGGGGAGGTGATGCAGCTTGGGAACGCCTCTTGCCACTGAAAAACCGGATTCGCTAGATGCTCTCTATGCAATGGCGCAAAGGCTGGCAAACGGAGAGTCGATCCGTGACGAGATCGTCGGCGACATCTACAGAGCGACTCATTCCATATGCCACGAAGCCGTAAAGTACGAGGACAAAAAAAGGCTGGAGCAGACGTATCGTCTCGACCGCATCGTGACTTCTCCCATCTGGGGTTTTCCCATCATGCTGGCCATTCTTGGCGTGGTCTTCTGGCTGACGATCGCTGGTGCCAACGTTCCCTCTTCGATGCTAGCCTCTTTCTTTGGCGTAATCGAAGACTATTTGACTGCCGGATTCCAGGCTGTTCATGCGCCGGATTGGCTGTACGGCGTTCTGGTTCTGGGGCTGTATCGCGGGACCTCCTGGGTCGTCTCCGTCATGCTTCCGCCGATGGCGATTTTCTTTCCGATCTTCGCCCTGTTGGAAAATTTCGGATACTTGCCGCGAGTCGCCTTTAACATGGACCGCTTGTTCAAAAGCTCGGGGGGCCATGGGAAGCAGGCATTGACCATGTCCATGGGATTCGGCTGCAATGCGGCTGCGATTCTGTCGACGCGGATCATCGAGTCGCCCCGCGAGAGAATGATCGCGATTCTGACCAACAACTTCGTTCCCTGCAACGGCAGATGGCCTACCTTGATCCTATTGGCCTCCCTCTTTATGGCTGCAGGCGTCGCCAGTCAGTACACCACGCTCGTAACAGCTCTGGTCCTGATGGGAATGGTACTGATCGGCATCGTCGTGACGCTTGCCGTCTCCTGGATTTTGTCCAAGACTGCGCTGCGCGGTGTACCGACGCACTATACATTGGAGCTGCCGCCGTTTCGCAAGCCGCAAATTCTGAAAACCGTCCTCCTCGCCTCCAAGGACAAATCGCTGAGTGTTCTCAACCGCGCGATTATTGTTGCGGCACCGGCAGGGGTGATCACCTGGATTTTGGGCAACATCACGGTAGGAGATGCCAGCATCCTTGCACATATGGCTTCGTTCTTTGATCCATTTGCTCACGCGCTCGGACTGGACGGCTATATCATCATGGCCTTTCTGCTCGGCCTGCCTGCCAATGAAATCGTTTTGCCGATCCTCCTGATGGGCTATCTCTCCTCCGGCGCGATGGTCGATCTGGAAAGCACGGCGAACATCAAGAATATTTTCCTGGCACACGGCTGGACATGGCTTACGGCGCTGAACATGATGTTGTTTTCGCTTTTGCACTACCCTTGCGGAACCACGCTGTTTACTATTTACAAAGAAACAAAAAGCGTCAAATGGACGGTGCTCTCGGCAGCCATTCCGCTTTGCATCGCCATTGCGGTCACGTATGCAACGACACAGATTGCCTATGCATTTGGCTGGGTATAACTCCTTTTCGACAAGAAAAAATGGAAGCAAACGATTTTGGGCGGCCCTTATTGGCCGCCTTCCTTCTTTTTTCACCTCCAAATAACCTTTCGTCACATACACTGTATGAAACTTATGTTTTCAGGAGGACCATTGTGGGACGATGGAAATGGAAGTTCAAAAAGGTTCTTCGCAACAGATACGGAAGAGAAATATGGATCGTGAAAAACCGAGAGGGAACGCAGGGGTATTTTAAATTCCCGGTGACCAGACAGCGGAAAAACTATCGTATTCTGCTCGCAAACGAGTATATCGCAGCGGAGCTTGCCAAGCTTGTCGGACTCCCCGCAGCCAAGGTAAAGGAGATCAGAGTAAAAGGGCGAAGAGGATGGAAAAAACGGGGGATTGTTTCCTTGAAAGCCACGGCAAAGGAAGTGATCCCGTGGAAGAAAGCTTCGCCAGAGGTTCACCGGAACCCGGAGCAGCATGTCCATCAATCAGACCTGTTGGCTCAGCTTGCGGTTTTCGATGCCTGGATCATGAATCCGGATCGGACCAACCGAAACCTGATTCTATACCGCAATCAAGCCGATGATCGCTACCGTTGGTACCTGATCGATCACGGCATTGCTCTGTTTGGATCGCCGGAGAGGTGGAAGACCAAAAAAGCGCGCCGACCGCAGAGAAGCGGGGCCCTCTTTCCCCGTACCAACAGAAGAAAAAAGCAGTTGCGCATTCCAGCCGGGTTAAAACGCTTCACATCGGACAAACGTTCACTGGTTTCGCAAATGGTTGAAAAAATACAAGCCTTGTCTCCCCAGGATATCAAGAGAGCCATAAACAAGGTACCGCAAAAATACTTGAAAAAATCGGAGAAAGCCTATATCAAGAGGTTATTGTGCGCAAGACAAAAAACGCTGCCCGCCATCATGAACGATGTCCTGGCCCACATCCGGCCTGCTACCTGAAGCTGCTCAAGTCGAAAGCGCTCCTGAAAAGGCAGCGGATCATCTCCCTGCCGACCAGCCGTGTACAGAAAATATTCGATAAAAAAAAGATGAGAAACAGGAGTTGATCACTGTTTCCCACCTTGCAAACAATATGTATTGGTGCCGGTAGAGGGACTTGAACCCCCACGGTTTCCCTCACGATTTTGAGTCGCGCGCGTCTGCCAATTCCGCCATACCGGCACGTATGAAATTCGATGGTCGGGAAGACAGGATTCGAACCTGCGACCCCTTGGTCCCAAGCCAAGTACTCTACCAAGCTGAGCTACTTCCCGACATTGACTGTGGTGCAGGTTCCCGAAAAGATATCGTTTTCGGAAAACCAGCTTTTTGAGGCAAATGGCGTGCCCTGAGAGATTCGAACTCCCGACCTTTTGATTCGTAGTCAAACGCTCTATCCAGCTGAGCTAAGGGCACATTTTGTCTGATTTTGTCGCACCTAGGCGACAATTCAATAATATACATGTTTTTATGTAAAAAAGCAAGTAAAATCTTTACCACCTCCTCATTTCCTTCCCCTTGCATCCCGGGAAGACTGCTTTTTTCACCCCGATACAGGCAGGTTTCGCTTGCGAGTACAGGAAGACCGCTGCCGCTCATTTACGCGCAATTGATACAGGCAGAGCAGCAGCCCGTCGATACCTTTCGAAAAGATCGGTTGAACGGATAGTCCAATGGATGGCGTCCGTAAACAATCCATTGTCCCTTTGCGTTTCGGCGCAATTGATACACGCGGAAAAACCGGTCGTCCTTGTCAAAGCCAAACCAGACGGCGATCGTCACCCTGCCTTCTGCATGAGAGAGCAATTTCTTTTTGAGAATGGGCGGCGCTCCAATTCCGTCCCCTACGGGTATGGCCAGACGTCCCCCAATCCTTCTCAATTGCAGATTCCGGATCACTCGCTCCGCCAGACAAGCAGACATGCTTTTTTGCAAGTACCGCTTGATTTTTACCTTGGAATTGAAGCGCTCCGGGAGCAAAACTCCTCTTTCCCCGATTCGCTTCCTGGCCGAAAAGACGATCGTCCAAAACGAATCCTCGGCCCTTGCAATCGCCCGTATCCATGCTTTGTTCATCCGCAAACACCTCCTGTTTTAAAGGTATGCATCTGTCCTTCTGCACGGTTGTGCTGCTGTCATGCCACATAATTTTCCTCCGGGCGGACAATCTAAATGAGACAGATGATGACGAACAGGAGGAATGGTGCTCGTGCCAGCACAAATCAACACCGACCAATTGAAAAAGGCGGAGGTATCCGCCACTCTTGCCAAAACGCTAATTACGCAGGCGATTGAACAGTCCGCCGCCAACCCGCAATTGGCGGAGCAAGCACTCAAGCAAGCTTCCGAAGAGATTGCCCAGGCGCAAACGATGGTCTCCCAGGTGCAATCGACGATCCAGACACAGTCTCAACAGCAAGGACAGCAAGCCTGAAAAATAGGGCAGATCCGTGGCGGTCTGCCCTTTGCCTTTCCCAGAGACCCAAGAGCTTTTTGCAAGGAAACAACCGATAATCAGCGCGTTTCCGACCTGGCATAAGTCAGGAGTGTCTTTTTGCTTTCTGCACGTTCACCCAGTTACAATAGCAGAAGCAAACCTATTGGAAAGGCTGGATTCGCATGTTGCAACTGCAAGGTATCAATCATTTGCTTTTTTCTGTTTCCGACCTGGAGCGTTCCATCCGCTTTTATCAGGACGCACTTGGAGCCAAGCTGCTTGTCCGTGGCCGAAAGCTGGCCTACTTTGACTTAAACGGCCTGTGGCTCGCCCTAAATGAAGAGACAGACATCCCCCGCAATGAAATTCACCAGTCGTACACACATATCGCCTTTTCTGTGGAGGAGAACCAGTTTGAAGAGTGGAAAGATCATCTCATAGCGTCGGGTGCTGCCATTTTGCCCGGGCGCGAGCGGGATGAGCGGGACAAGCTGTCGATTTACTTTACAGACCCGGATGGCCACAAGTTTGAGCTGCATACCGGCACCAGGGAGGATCGGCTGGCTTACTACCGGGAAACCAAGCCTCACATGACTTTTTTTGACTAATACCAGACGCTACGGACTAATTAGTGGCAAAATCTTCCCATTCATGAGAAATTTCCTTTTTCCCGCTTGTCATCCATGGTAGACTAGTTCAAAAGAACTATTTTATTAGCTTTTTTCCCCACAAATAAAACGGTGAGAGACAACAGTGTAAAAACCGGCCTATCTCCTTGTCAGGAATAGGTCATTTTTACGACAGCGGAGGTATTTTTCATGTTATGGAAACATTCGAATTCAATCGCATCCAATAGCAGAGCCTTCCCGATCAAGGATAGCGACGTGGAGCCCCCCGAGCGAATTGAGAGCAAGGTCAAATTTTTGCATCTGACCAATCACGATCTGGAGATGATCCGTCGCTTGCAGCCACTCTTGCAGGAGGTAACGCCTGTCATTACCGATCAGCATTACCGCATGCTGGGCGAATTTCCCGAGCTTCTGTCGATCATCGACCAAAACACGACGATTGAGCGGCTGTCCGGTTCTTTTCGCCGCTACTTGCAATCGCTCGCCACGGGAGAACTGACTGAGGACTATATTGCCGGCCGGGAAAAAATCGGTGTCATTCATAGCAAAATCGGATTGGCCCCTGAGTGGTACATGGGCTCGTATTTGCGTGTCTACGAACATCTGGTGCCAGCCATCGTCAGCGCTTACGCCAAACGTCCCGCGGAGCTGTCTGACGCCCTTCTCGCACTGCTCAAGGTCATAACGCTCGACTCTCAAATCGTGCTGGAATCCTATCAGGCGGACAACGACTTCAAGGTAATTGACCGGCTGGGCAATGTGCTGGAGCTCGTCATGCAGATCGATAAAATCAAACACGTACTGGACAGGCTCGGCCGCACCACCGACGAGGCTGGCAATGTGAGCACCGCTGCGGAGCAGCTCTCCCTGTCCGTTCAAAAGGTGGCCCAATCGTCAGCCGAGGTAGCGGAAAATGCCCTGTCCGCCATGGAACAAGCGGACAGGGGCAAGGAAATTATCGCCTCCTCCCTCATCGGCTTTTTGGCCATGGCAGAAGAATTTTACGAAACCAAAGCGAAAATCGCCCAGTTGCAAAAGTCGATTGACAAAGTATCCCAGGTCGTGGAGATGATCCGTTCCATCGCCGATCAGACGAATCTGCTCGCCCTCAACGCATCGATCGAGGCAGCGCGGGCGGGGGAACAAGGACGGGGCTTCGCGGTCGTGGCCGGGGAGGTCCGGAAATTGGCGGAACAGACAAAATCCTCCGTCCAAACGATCACCGCCACCATTCAAAATGTTCAGTCGGATGCCAATCTGGTAGGCCAAACGGCTGAGCGGATGACCGGACAGATCGATGAAAGAGTCGCCCATACAAGGGAGGCCATTCAGCTATTCAACCTGATTGTGGAGAGCATCAAAGAGGTCAGCCGCTCTACGGAACATATCGCGGCCATCGCAGAAGAACAGTCCGCCGCCACCTCCGACATAACCAGGCGCGTCTCCAGCGTTCAGGAAAACATGGAATTGATCGCAGCCAATGTGTCCACCGCTGGCCAGAACGTGTACGACATCGGCGTCGCTGTCAACGAATTGCATAAACTCAGCATCAGCCAAACCTCTTCCCTGCGGGACAAGCACTACCTGCGAATCGTCAAGACCGATCACCTGCTGTGGAAGTGGTGGCTCTACAACTTCATGCTCGGATATCACCAGATCGAAGAAAATGAGCTGGTCAACCATCACCAATGCCGTTTGGGGAAATGGTACGACGCGGCCAAAGAAAACGGCTCGCTCGGCTCTCTGGAAACGTTCCGAAAGCTCGAGGAGCCGCATCGCCAATTTCACGAGCTGGTACGCTCTATCTTCTTCCATGTAAAGGAAGGCAGACACCAGGAGGCACAAGCAGCTTTCTCCCGTCTGGAAGAGGTGTCCGAAGCGGTGATCCGGTGCCTGGATGAGTTGGCTGACAGCTTATAGGCATGTCCTGGCAGCGATGAAGCCCATTTACTTCACTTCAGTTGCCTGGGGTTTACGCTTGTTTTGCCCGAGTGAAAATGATTTTGAGAGAAGCGGGTACAACAGCGACACTGCAGCCATCAGCAAGATGACCGCCGATATCGGTTGCGTGAGAAAAGAAGTGAAGTCTCCGTCGGTGATCAGGAGCTGCCGACGGAAGGTTTCCTCCATCATCTTTCCCAGAACTAACCCCAAAATCAGCGCAGCCGGGGAGAATTCGTACTTTTTCATGTAATACCCGATCAGTCCAAACGCGAGCATCAGCCACACCTCAAACATGTTGTTGGAAACCGCGTACGAACCGATGACGGACAAGCCGATGATGATCGAGGCGAGTATGGAATACGGAAGCTTGAGAACCAGACCGAAGCTTCTGACGCCTACGCGCCCACCGATAAACGTGATGGCGCTGGCGATCAGCATCGCAAAGAAAATGCAGTACAGCATCAGCGGCTGCTCCGTCATCAGCTGCGGTCCGGGCTGCAGGCCCTGAAGAGTCAGCGCCGCAAGGATAACGGCGGTGGTCGGACTCCCGGGAATCCCGAGCACCAGCGTAGGGATCATCGCTCCGCCGGCCGCGGCGTTGTTGGCTGCTTCCGGCGCGATCACGCCCTCTTCTGCTCCATTGCCAAACTTCTCTTTGTTCTTGCTGGACCGCATCGCTTCTCCATAGCTCACAATCGAAGCGATCGAACCGCCGGTCCCCGGCAGGATTCCGATCAAGGTCCCGATCACGGAGGCTTTTAACACGCACCACTTATGGACGAACAAATCTTTGAGCTTGTACCCTTCCAGCTTGATTTTTTCGGTGGTCGTAAAGTTCTGTGTCTTTGCTCTCTCCGCCACCTGATTCAGCACTTCGCCCAGCGCAAAAGCGCCGATCATGATCGGAATGAACTCGATCCCGTTCAAAAGCTCAATCTGGCCAAACGTAAAACGCTCCGTGCCGACGATTGGGTCAATCCCGATCATCGCAATTGCAATCCCGAGCAAACCGGAAATCAGCGCTTTTGTCATGTTTTTCGAACCGATGGCGGAAATGACCGTTATGCCTAAAAATGCGAGAGCAAAATACTCGGCGCTCTGGATTTTGAGTGCCACCTGCGACAGCGGCGGAGAGAGAAACAGCATGACAAATACGGAAAAGATACCGCCAAAAGCAGAAGCGCTGATAGACAAACCCAATGCCCGCCCCGCTTTGCCCTGTTTGGCCATGGGATAACCGTCAAACGTTGTGGCGACCGCTTCGGGAGTGCCCGGCGTATTGAACAGGATCGCGGTAATCGAGCCGCCGTACGCTGCCCCTGCATATATGGACACGAGCAGGATGATAGAGGGAATGATTCCCATGTAATAGGTGAACGGAAGCATGAGCACGATGGCCATGGAGGAGCTGATGCCGGGCAGCGACCCGAACAGCACTCCCAGAAGCATGCCCAGCAGGATGAGTGCCAAATTGCCAAGGGACAAGGTCGTCGCCAGACCCTCGGCAAATAAATTGATGTCCATGATATTCTCCCCGTTCTCAGTAGATGTAGTAACTCAGCGTTTTGAGCGCTTCCACTCCTCTTGGCAGCGGAACACTGAGCAGATTGCCGAACAAAAGCGTAAAGCTGATCGAAATGACCGCCGATAGGCCGACTACCTTTCCCACCTTTTTTTCTCCGAGCAGCAAGAGAAGAACAAGCAGCAGAAGAAAGCAGGCAATCAGAAAGCCAATGATATCCACGGCGAGCACGAAGGCGGCGATGCTGACCAGCAGCCCGACAAACTCCTTGGAAAGCTCAGGCGGCCGATGCTGCTCCCCGGTACTCTTTTTTCTCTTTCGGATTGTCTGGAAAAACGAGAAAAGAGCTAGCAGAATCGCCAGGATCAAAATGCCTTGCGGAAAACCTGCCGGGCCGATCGGATCGCTGGCCCGCGCCGTATCGATGAAAAGCGACTCTTTGAAAAAGTAGCCGATTGCTCCAATCAGCAGAACATGAAACACGATTTCTCCCATTATGGTCACCTCCGAAGAAGAGCGGCGGAAAACCGCTTATCCTACTTTTTCAGCCCGGTTTTTTGGGCAATTTTGTCAAAAATTTGATACTGCTCTTCCCACTCTTTTTTGAAATCATCCGGGCCGAGGAACCCCTCGCGAATATCTGCCAAATTTTGTTTGGCGAACTCCTTGTACTCGTCCGTCTCATAAACCGCTTTCATTTTGTCGATCAAATACTGCTTCACCTCGGCTGGCGTATCTTTTTTTACGGCAAATCCGCGCCAGGAGCCTATCGTCAAATCAATCCCCTTTTCCACCGTTGTCGGGGTGTCCTTCAACTCTTCGATTTGCGTCACCCGTTCATCATGCAGCACGACGATCGGCCTTACCTTCTCGTTTTGGATGTATGACACCGCTGAGATCAGCTTGTCGAAGTACACGTCGACTTCTCCGCCCAGAACCGCCGCTTTGACCTCTGAACCGGACTTGTAAGGGATGAACTTGATCTTGATTCCGGTGGCATCAGCCAGAGCGCTCAATGTCAAGTCGCCCAGCCCCCCCGGGCTGATGCCGGCGAAGGATATTTCCTTGTCTTTGCCCTGCCTTACCAGGTCGTCGAAGTCCTTGATCCCGCTATTTGCCGGTACGGACAGCAGGTAAATATCGCTCTGGATCCGGGCAAGAGGTTCGAAATCTTCCATCAATTTGATGTTTTTCCCTTTTCCCAGCACATCGGCAATGACGTGCGAAGGCGTGATTTCCAATAGGGTGTATCCGTCATTCTTCTGTTTGTATGTGTAAAGAAGTCCGACGAGACCGCCGCCGCCATCCTTGTTGAGCGGCTGAACCGGCTGAGCCGTTTGCTTGTTCAGCAAGTCGGCGAATTTTCTGGCAAATGTGTCGCTTGCGCTGCCTTCGCCAAAAGGAACGACCATCTCGATGGGCTGTTTCGGGTAGCCTTCCGTCAAACCGCCAGCCGTAGACGACGGTTGGCTGGAACAGCCGATAAGACTAAAGGCAAGAGCAAGTGTAAGCGATAAACAGATCGCTGTTCGTTTCATGTCAGTCCTCCTCATAAACCAAATCGGGATAAGGGTATTGATGAATCATAATGAAACTAATCGGGGTTGAACCGATCATGCTGAAACCGCTTCCAGTCGTCTGCAAAGAGCCGACTGTTTTCTGCGGAGGCGGGGAAACCCCCGTCCCTTCGCCGCTACGCTTGAACCACGCTTGTCAAAGACGAGACCGGAACGTAGGCATACCCATCCATCAGCCTTCTCGCAGTCCGTCCAACGGCGGCCCGCTTCACACTCCAGTCCTCCCCCTCTCGTTCTACCTGCGCTTCTACGTACAAAGTCCCTGTGGGATGGCCGATCCGAAGGCCGGCTTCCGTGCCCCTCGCCAACCGGTTCGGCAGGGTGCCCGGAATGTTCGCGGCCGCTCCCAAAGCGATGGAACCGCTGACTGCAAAAGCCCTGTGCAGCGTCCCCATGGAAAGATAGCGTCCCAAAAGGTCGAGGCTGTCCGCCCGTACCATTTGCTTGTCCTCGGTCTGATAATCACAGGCTGCGGATATCATCGCGATCTTGGGCAGAGCATGTGTCGCAGGGGTGACCGTCGTTTCATCCTCAATGATTCCGAGCATCACTCCGGCTTTTACGCGAATCTTCTCTAGCGTTTCCAGCAAGCGGGCATTTCCGTTTAGGTCCTTGGACAGCTCTGTTCCGGTCGCTCCGACATCCTGTGCCAAAACAAACACGAGGATGTTGGCCGCATCGATGATCGTCACCGGGAATTTTCTGCCGTCATCCAATGCGATGGTGTCTATCGGATTTCCAGTGGGCAAGGTCCTGCCGGAAAAGGTTCCCCCCGTATCGAGAAAATTCACCATGATTTTCGCTCCGGTGCCAGACACTCCTGCGATGGAAAAGTCCCCCTCGTACTGGATTTGCCCGTTTACGACCGGGACCTCCACTTCAATCACTCTGTTCGTGTTGGTATTGAAGATGCGAACTCGTGTAAACGGCTCCTGCAATTCCACGTATCCTTCTTCAGCCGCATACAGCCCGACTGCCGACGCCATGTTCCCGCAGGTGACATGGTAATCAATCACTTTTTTCTCCAGACTGACCTGCCCGAATGTGTAATGGATGTGAACATCCTGGCTGGCAGGCGGTCCGATGAGCGCAAGCTTGCTCGTCAGAGGCGTTCCCCCGCCGATCCCGTCGATTTGGTTGTTTCCGGGACTGCCGAACACTTTCAGGATCACCTGGTCGCGGGCAACCGGGTCTTTGGGGAGATCAACCGTACGCAAGATGAGCCCCTTGCTGGTACCCCCGCGCACCAACGTGCTTGGGATTCGATAGATTTGCCCATAAACGTACATCTGTTGTTCCAACTCCTTCATGATAGTACAGATTAAAGAGAATGAATATTCGTTTAACTCTACAACAATAGTAGCCAAAGAAAAGCAATAAAAAAAATACTTATTTTTTATAAAGATCCATAAGTATTTTTTATGTTTTTGTTTTTCGTTTGAAAAAAGAATGTTGATCATTCATGACTTTTCTGTACAATTAACGATAAGTTTTTCCATTCCGTTTTTAGCCAATTTCACTACTTTTTTTATTGAAAGAAAGTTGGAACCATATGGATGACAGAGATTGGGTCATATTAACGACGCTGTACGACGAAAAGAATATCACCAAAACTGCGGAGAAAATTCGCATCTCGCAGCCGGCGCTTACTTACCGGCTGCAGCAGTTGGAGCAGGAGTTTGGCATTACCATCGTCTATCGCAGCAGAAGAGGCGTTACCTTCACGCCGCAGGGTGAGCATTTGGTCAAATACGCCCGCGACATGACGCTTCATCTGCGCAAGACAAAAGAAGCCCTGCAAAACATGGGCGACAAAGTGCAAGGAACCTTGAGATTGGGCGTTTCCAGCATTTTTGCCCGCTACAAGCTTCCATCTATCTTGAAGGACTTCCACCGGCAGTATCCCGATGTAGAATTTAACGTTACCTCCGGATGGAGTGAGGAGGTCATCAACTCCGTCTACAAGCAAAAAGTGCATCTCGGCATCATTCGCGGCGATTACAATTGGCCCGATCAGCGCAAGCTGCTGATGGACGAAGAAATTTTCATCGTTTCCAAGCACGAAATCGACATCGAGGACCTGCCCAATCTGTCCCGCATCTACTACAACACGGATACTTCCTTAAAGAAGCTGATCGACAACTGGTGGCATGAACGCTATTCTGACCCGCCCCTGATCTCCATGGAGGTAGACAAAATGGAGACCTGCAAAGAAATGGTGATAAACGGCCTCGGCTATGCGATCCTGCCCAGCATTTTGCTGGACCCCAACGAAGATTTGTACGTCACCCGCTGCACGACGAAGGATGGCGTCCCCGTCGTCCGCAGAACCTGGATGATCTTTCGCAACGAATCCCTGGAGATTTCCGTGGTCAAAGCGTTTGTAAATTTCTTGGAGGAGAGAGAACATCCATACAGATGAAAGGCTCAAAAAAAGGGTGCCCATCCGTGTTTTCACGGCGGGGCACCCTTCGTATCTTTTTTGTGTGTTCGTATTTGTTTCTGCTTATCCAATTGGAGCGTTGTCCGTTTACACCTTTGAAACTGTTGAAGTCACATACTGATTGCTCCCCTTGTTCTAAGGGGCTTCGCATTATGATCTATTTTAATTCTTCTATCAAATCATTAAGTTTACTTAACATCCTTTTGTGATACTCGATTTCATCCTCCCCATCTAACATTTCATTCTCCGACTTTATTTTGTTGAGTATGTTCAACCGTACCAACTCCTCTTCATAACCGTCTCTTGAGAATTCAAAGAAGAACTCATCCTCGGTAATATCCAGTCCTTCAATGATACCAGCAACAACATCATATTTATGCTCTTTATAGGAATCAGCCATTTCCTTGATATGCTTTTTAATTTCTTCTTCTGTAGGGTAAATATCATGTTCTCTTGCATATTCCGCAAGAACTGTTCTTTCTTCTAATTTCTTCATAGCGTCTTCTTCAGTTAGCTTGATGCCAAAAGCTTTTGAATATGCTTGGTACCTTGCTAGTTTATCTGTTAGTTCATCTTGGCTGATTTTTTCGGATTCGGTATCTATAGTGATTTTGTTATCATTATTTTTCTCCAAAGCTTTTTTGTAATACTTGGCGAATTCAGTTCCTTTATCATGGTCATTTAATTCAATGTTTGCTAATGAATATGAGATACTGCCTAGCGACACAACGGCAACCACAGAGAGCAAAACCCACGTCTTTTTCATACTTGTCACTCCTTTTAATATAACGACATTCTTATTTCATCTGTACTGCCATAATAGATTCCATCTGCAACAGCACCACTGGTAAAAGTAACTTTTGGCCTGTCGGTTACGGTACTATAAAAAGTTTTTGTATTCCCCCCGCCATATACTGTTTCACCACGATCGGTTATATAATCTGTTAACCGATCTCTCCATCTCCAATCAGAAGCATTAATTTTTCCAATTGTTCCAGCGTCATCTTTGTATACTCCTGAAACATAAAGTTCCAGACTATAGGGGTATCCGCTAGTTTTGCCGATAGCTACTGCATGATGATGATCCAACTCAACTTCATCATATTTTGTATAGACATAATATTCCTCAATAGTATGTACTGTATAATAGATATTTTTGTACCCCCAGTCTGGATGGTAAAAGTGTGATAGAAAAGAATCTCCGCCTTCTTTTGTTTTGGCAAAACTTGATGAACTAAATATTAAGACAAAAAATGAGGTAAGTAGTATCGTCAAACTAATTTTTCCAATTTTCATGTGAATGCTAATCTAATAATTGACCACCTAGTGGTACATCGCTCATAAAAAAGTTGACCACCTGAGCACCTCTTTCCTGTATCTTGTAGTTGTCTAGACAACAAGATATAGGAGGAAAGGAAATGCTTCAGATGGCTAATTATGAGTTTATCAGGAAACAACACTTTCTGCTAGGGAAGTCGATTCGTCAAATTTCTCGCGAAACTGGCTACTCGCGTCAAGTGATACGAAAAGCCTTGACATCAACGGAAATCCCTGTATACCAGCTTTCAAAACCGAAGCCGAAGCCAGTCATTGATTTTGTCAAGCCCATCATCTTGGAATGGCTGCGTCAAGATGAACAGGCTCCCCCGAAGCAGCGTCATACTGCCAAACGTATTTACCAGAGACTCGTTGACGAACATGGATTCACCGGCGGTGAATCTACTGTACGACGCTACGTCAGAGAGTTGCGGGTTTCTCCTCCTAAAGCATTTGTCCCTCTTGATTTCCCGCCAGGGCGATTTGCCCAATTTGACTGGGGTGAGGTTACGGTTCATTTACAAGGGAAACAAGTGAAGGTTCAAGTCTTTTGTATGCGTTGCACATACAGCAGAAAGATTTTCATCAAGACATTTGCTCATCAGAAGCAAGAGGCTCTTCTCCAAGGTCATGTAGATGCTTTTGAATTTTTCGGTGCTGTTCCCCAAGTCATCACATACGACAACCTGACAACAGCCGTTAAGAAGGTATTGGAAGGCAAAAATCGCGAGGAACAAGAGCGATTTATTCAGCTACGTGCCCACTACCTGTTTGAAAGCTATTTCTGTGATCCGGGAAAAGGGCATCAAAAAGGCCAAGTGGAAAACCTCGTACAGTTTGCCCAGAGGCAATTTTTTGCACCTGTTCCTAGTGTTTCTTCTCTGGAGGAGCTAAATCAAATCCTCCTCGAAAAATGTATCTCTTACGAGAATACAACCGTTCCCCGGTCTTCCCTAACGGTTGGAGAAGCATTTGTTCAAGAGTTGCCCATCATGCTTCCATTGCCTCCACGGCCATTGGATTGTTTCCGTGTTGTACCCGTGAAAAGCAATACGCTATCCATGATCCACATTGAAAAAAATGCCTATTCCGTCCCGGTTTCCTATGCATCGACCCAACTTATTTGCCGAGTATTTGCTGAAAAAATTGAGGTGTATCACGGAAAAAGCCTGATTGCGACGCATGAGCGGTGCTTGGAAAAAGGAAAGGAGATTTTGCAATACGATCATTATCTGGATTTACTTCTTATTCGCCCAGGAGCAGTTCTTTATGCTAGACCATTGCATCAGGCAGGATTACCCGCCATTTACCAAAAGTTCTTGGACAAGTGCCGTAACCGACCAGGAGGGATGAAGGAGTTCGTTCGACTCTTGCTTTTGCACCGTGAATTCGATACTTCTCTCGTCGAAGAAGCACTGGGGGAGGCCTGCCAAAAAGGGATGTTCCAGTATGATGCCGTAAGGCAATTATTGTTTCAGCGAACATTGCCGGAACACCGTTTGCCCCAACTCTCGTTGGCGGAGGATAGCTCTGTTCCACGTATTCAGGTAAAGGCCCCAGATCTTAGCCAGTACAATCGTTTGTTACAGAAAAGGAGTGTGGTTCATTGAGTACGAGTTTCCTGCTTGAAACCTACGCGAAACGCCTTCGCTTACCTGCGATTAAACGTGTCTATAAGGAAATCGCCCATGATGCTGCTGAACGGCAAATTCCCTACGAGGAGTTCCTCTTAGCCCTACTAGAGCAAGAAGTTCAGCAAAGGGATGCTAACCAAATCGCGAGTCGCATCAAGCACGCCAAATTCCCTTCTATGAAAACGCTCGATCAATTTGAATTCTCGGCGATTCCGTCCCTCAATAAGCCCAAATTGCTTCAACTGGCTCGTTGTGAGTACATCGAAAAGGCAGAGAACATCATGTTTATCGGAAACTCTGGCACTGGCAAAACTCATCTCTCCATTGCACTCGGGAAGGAAGCTTGCCATCATGGCTATTCCGTTCAGTTTTGGACTGCCGCTAAAATATGTAACGAGCTTATGGAAGCTCAGTCCCAAAAGCGAATCCTCCAGCTAGAGAGGCAATGGTTGAAAACAGATTTGATTATTTTGGATGAAGTCGGGTTTGTCCCTCTGAGTCGGACCGGGGCGGAGTTATTATTCCAATTTTGTGCGGCCCGCTATGAGAAAGGAAGCATGATCATTACCAGTAATCTGGAATTTACGGAATGGACACAGATTTTCAAAGATGAGCAAATGACGTCAGCCCTGGTTGATCGGCTTACCCATCGTGCCCATATCTTTGCAATGAATGGAGACAGCTATCGCTTTAAGCAGAGCATTCAAAGATCGTGATCATGAAAAAGTTACCCACCCGACGGGTGGATTGATTTTTGCCATGGTGGTCAATTTTTTGATGAGCACGGTGGTCAACATTTTGATTGACATTCACATTTTCATTTTAACAATCCCCTTTCTACTTAACCCTAAGGCAATTACCTATTTACACAAATAACCTACTAAAAAGTCTTGATCGATGGTCCCTTACTTTTTTGCCATTAGTTTCACTTGGTGATATCTAAAAACAAGAAAACCTAACTAGATATATTTCCAGATGGCCACCTCCTTACCATTTGTATTTAATAAGCTGATGTAATAACCTAAGAAGTAAGCCACTTCGACAATTCTTTGTGAGCTATATCCAAAACCCATAATAGTAAAATAAAGGTAATGTTTGGTTACAAAAAAGTAACATTAATGGAAATTGACTAAATTATCATTGATTTTAAGGCAATCAAAAACAGTGCTACTTTACGGGTTATTTGTTATTAAGAAGATAATATGCTACGGTATTTATTTCTGTTTGGGTTTTCGAGCAATGAACAAAAAATGTCGAACTTATTTAGCCCTAAATTCACCTCCAAGAATTCCCTTTTTGGGTAATTTCCCAATTTCACACGTTCTTCTGTCCCAAGAAAAAAAGATGCTCCTCATTGGTAAAACCATGGGAGCATCTTTTTTTCTTGAAACGAAAATAAATTCACACCTCTGGAACAGTCGAGGCTGCCGGAACAGGCTGCCTGTTCTCTTTCTTCGTATGAATGAGCACGATATTTAAAATAACCGCGGTCAACGAACCGGTGACAATGCCGTTTTGCATCAGCATTTTCAGCATGTTCGGCAATTGGTCAAACATCGTTGGAACTGCTGCGGAACCGAGTCCTACAGCAATGCTGCAGGCCGCGATGAGGAGGTTTTCGTTTTGGCGCAGGTCCACGCGGGACAGGATGTTGATGCCGGACGCTACAACCATCCCGAACATCGCGATCATCGCTCCTCCGAGCACCGGGTCGGGAATGATCGTCGTCAGGGCGGCCAGCTTCGGCAAAAGTCCCAGCACGACGAGGATTCCGCCAGCACCGATCATGACGTCGCGGCTTTTGATGCCGGTCAGCGAGACGAGCCCTACGTTTTGCGAGAAGGCCGTATACGGGAACGCATTGAAAATACCGCCGAGCGCAATCGCCACGCCTTCCCCGCGCAGCCCTTTGACGACATCTTGCTTCGTCACTTCTTTATCGGTCACCTTGCCCAATGCGAAGTAAACTCCTGTTGATTCCGCCATGCTGATAATGTTGACGAGAATCATCGTCACGATGGCAACGATATTGAATTCAGGTACGCCGAAATAAAACGGCTGAACGACGCTCACCCAGGAAGCGGATGCCACGCTTTCAAAGCTGACCATTCCCATGAAGTACGCGGCCAGCGTGCCTGCTGCAAGTCCGATCAGCACTGAAATAGCGCGAATAAAGCCACTAAACAGGCGATTGACAAGCAGGATGACAACCAGTGTCCCCAGTGCCAAGAGAAGATTGCGCGGATGTCCAAAATCGGGATTGCCCGCTCCTCCGGCCACATTGTTCATTGCCACAGGAATCAGCGACAACCCGATAATCGTAACCACGGAACCTTGTACAACGGTAGGAAAGAACCGAAGCAGCTTGCCGAACAGCGGAGCGGCCAGCACGACAAATAATCCGGATAAAATAATGGCTCCATAGGCCGTGGCCAGGTTACTGGACGACGCAATGGCGATAATCGGTCCGACCGCTGTGAAGGTACAGCCCAGAACGACAGGAAGCTTGATGCCGGTATAGCGCGTACCGATCACCTGCAGCAGTGTCGCAATCCCGCTGGTAAACAAATCAGCGGCGATCAGGTATGCAATCTGCGTCGGGGTCAAATTCAGCGCATCCCCGATGATCAGAGGAACGATGACCGCTCCGGCGTACATCGCCAGCACATGCTGCATGCCCAGCGTGAGCGTTTTTTGTTTGGACAACATGAACGTAACTCCTCTCCTTTATTGACTGCGCAGGATATGTTGATTCGCTATACAGTACCTGTAAATCGCGATTGATCACGACAGCAGCATGTATCATGTGGTGCTTTTAGGATGTGTGAACCGGCGTTGTCTCTACGAAATGAATTTCTCCCGGCTTCATCGACTTGATCCGTGCCAGCGATTCCACCCGGACGCCTGCTTTCTCCAGCAATCCTCTTCCTTCCTGGAAGCTTTTTTCTACGACAGCACCCACGCCGACGAGGTGAGCGCCGGCATCTGCGACGATTTGTGTCAGTCCAACCAAAGCTGCTCCTGTCGCCAGAAAATCATCCACGATCAGGACGCGCTCTTCTGCGCTGAGGTATTGCTTGGCGATGCTGATCTGGTAGTTCTCCTTCCGGGTAAAGGAATAGACAGGCGCAGAGTACACGTCATCGGAGAGTGTCACCGCTTTTTTCTTTTTCGCGTAAACGAATGGAACCCCCAGCGCATACGCCGTTGCAAGAGCAAAATGAATACCGCTCGCCTCCACCGTCAGGACCTTGGTCACTTTCTCCGAACGGAAAAGATCCGCAAATGCTTGCCCAATTTTCATCGTCAGCTCCGCATCAACCTGATGATTAAGAAAAGCATCCACCTTTAATACAGTTTCGGACAGCGCTCGCCCGTCCCGAATGATTCGCTCTTGCAATTCTTTCACACGATTTCCTCCTATCCATTTTTCATCTATATGGAAACAAAAAAGCCCAGACGAGACAGTCCACTCGCCGGTCTTTCAAACCGACTCCAAGTGAAACCTGTCCCTCCGGGCACATCCCTTCAGGGGTCACGAAAACGTGCAAGCGACAGCAGGAGGCTGTTTCCCGCTACGGGTAAAGGACTAACTCCTGGTCGCTCGTTCACTCGTAGTCAGGCGATTTACGGTCACCCGGTAGAAACTCATGGGCCAATTCCCAAAATTATACGAGTCATCAGCTATGTTCAATTGATACTGACAAATCTATCATATCCGCTATGAAAGGGGCAAGCGTATTTTTTGGAATTCAGGAAAAGCACGAGCCCGTGCTGAAAATGAAACGGCCATACATAGAAAAAACCCCCTTGCCTTGCAAAGGGGGCCAATGTGATCCGGTGTGTAAAAGGCACCGATCCGATTGTGATTGCAGACGCGGCAGACGGCTACCGCTTTGGCTTCGTTTGCCGGAGAGCCATGTTGATCTTTTTCCATTTGTCTTTTTCGGCTGCCCGCATCCTGGCATCCTCTTTGCGCGCCTGATGGGCCAGCTCTCGCTGCAATTTTCGGTAGCTGTCAAAACGGGAACGATCCAGTGTGCCTTCTTCGATCGCCAGCCGAATCGCACAGCCGGGCTCCTTGGCGTGGAGGCAATCGCTGAAGCGGCACTGGGCGGCCAGCGTCTCGATGTCGTCGAAGGCATCGCGAAAGCCTTCGTCTCCCTCCCAGAGCTGCAGCTCGCGCATCCCCGGCGTATCGATCATCAGGCCGCCGCCAGGCAGCTGAAACAGCTCGCGATGGGTCGTCGTATGCCGCCCGCGGTCATCTCCCTCGCGTACTTCTTTGACGAGCTGGACATTCCTTCCGGACAGGCGGTTGATCAAGGTGGATTTCCCCACACCTGAAGAGCCGAGAAGAGCGACTGTCTTCCCCTCTCCCAAATACGGTGCCAAGGCATCGAGCCCCTCTCCCTGCTCCGAGCTGATCGCATGGACCGGCACTCCGACTGCCACTGACTCTACCTCGGCGATCTTGTTTTCCAGGTCGTCGCACAGATCGGATTTGCTCAGTACAATCACGGGACTGGCTCCGCTTTCCCAAGCCAAAATCAGATAGCGTTCCAAGCGGCGCAAATTGTAGTCGTTGTTTAGAGCGTTCACGAGAAAAACGGTATCCACGTTGGTAGCGACGATCTGTTCTTCGACGCCTTCGCCGGCAGCCTTTCGGGAAAACTTGCTTTTGCGCGGCAGAATCGCGTGAATCGTGGCCTTTTGTTCATGAGGCCGGGCGCTGATCACTACCCAGTCGCCCACAGCGGGGTAGTCTTCTCGGCCAGCGGCTTCATAGCGAAGCTTTCCGGAAACCTCGCCCAACAGCTCGCCGTGTTCGGTCAAAATCCGATACAGCCTTTTATGTTCAAGAGCGATACGCCCTACTTCAAATCCCTGCTCGATAAAAGGGGAAACATGGCCGGCAAAAAAATCGTTCCAGCCCAAAGACTTTAGATATTGGTTCACGTGCGGATTCCTCCTGCATTCGGTTTTGATTTGGATGTCTTTCCAAAACCGGCCACAGGAAATCCTCACTTAAAGAACGGTTACTGCCCGACTGAAAGGAGGATCTTTCCTGTGACCCTTGCTGCAATGCTCTTCTCGACAATCATCATGCATACCATAAAACATCTCTCCTTTCAGACCGGTTCCCCGATCCGTACGTCATGATTTCCCAATCATTGTAACACGGATGCCTGACAGCTTCCATCGGCAGCCAGAAATTTTTTCACTGGCCTAATCTCCGCCACCGCCGCCGCCATCTCCCCCGCCGCTGTCGCTGGCCCCTCCGTCTCCCCAGGAGCTGTCGGAATCGCGGGTTCTGTCGTTGTCATTGTAAAACGACGTGGCTCCGCCTGAGTCTCCTCCGGAGGCATGACGTCTTCCAGGTCCTTCTTTCTTAAAGGCTAGCGACATAAATCCGATGAGCAGCACAAATGCGACAAGTACGCCAATAAAGATCTCCACTCCATCGCTCTCCTTCCGTTCTGTTATTTTCTACCTGTCCTAACAGTATAGCACGAGTTGCAGTTCTGGTTCACGCAATGCTGGTTTACGCAATGCCCGCACCCGCCATGCTGCCGCAAGTCACAGAACGATAGAGCAACAGTGGTATCAGCCTTTCAAGAGAAATTCGTTTCCATCCGCATCCTTGAACCGGGCGAAGCTGCCCCAGGCCATTTTCTTTGGCTCCTCCAAAAAGATTACGCCCCTTTGGCTCATTTCCTGATAGGCTTTGTCGATGTCTTCGCATTCGAATACGATCGAGGCCTTCATCTGCTCAGATCCGGGCATCATCGCTTTGGGATAGATGACGAGATGCGACTCGGCTCCCTCTGGACCGACTTCCAGCCACGAGGCATTGGGGGTCATCGGCTCGTCTCGATGTACGACAAACCCCACCTTCTCGGTCCAAAACTCGCGAGCCTTCGCCTGATCCGCCACGTAAACAGCCACTGTAGCAATTTTTTTAATCATAACGATGTGCCTCCTGTAGTAAATGAATGTAGTCGCAAAGATGAATGTAGCCGTATTTACCATACCATATACCATACATTCTGCACACGGATGACCGTGCCTACGCATAGGTTCCCCAGAATAAACAGACAGGCCTCCTCACATGCCCGCTGCCTGATCGTCGCGAGGTGCAACTGCCAGGATGTTGGCCAGACAAAACACCCGGTATGCGCGGCGGGTATAGCAGTACGCCTTTATCCGGTCTCCGTTTACCGCAATAATATTTACAGCTCGCTTGGTCGTCTCGCCGGAGCGGCTCAAGTAGATCAGCTCGACCGTCTGCTGCCGCTGGCAATATCGCTCCAATTCGCTTCTCATGATGTCACCACCACACAAGAACATTTGTTCCCATTATAACGAACACGCCTGATAAAAGCAAGAAACCCCTTCAAAGAGCGGACTACAGAGCATTCGTGCCTGCATTCGCCCTCCAAAGAGGTCTTGTTTCCGCATGCGAACAAGCCCATGCGAACCGCTATTTCTTTCTCGTCAACATCCGAGAACCAAGGAGAACAGCCCATGCTTTTTCTCCCTCTTTCCAGAAAAACGGAAGCGGCATCTCGTGCTTCCGGATGACCAGCGTACGGCTGTCACTCGCCCGAAGCGCGAACTGTTCGCCGGCCATTTCCGCTTGCAGCATTCCGCCTGCAAAGGTTATACGTACGCTGCTGCCTTCCGCGCAGGCATAGGTGCCCACAAAGCGCTCCAGCTCCTCGACAGATGCCTCGTATTCCGGCTCTTTCTCCTGCTGCTCCAACGGAAGGCCCAGGGCGTTGCGGACAGCAGCGAGCCACAAATCCCGGACGGGCACATCCGCGACATTGGTCAAGACGACCGCGACAATTCCCTCTTCGGGCACAAAGCCGAAGTGGGACGAAACGCCCGGCTGCGAGCCCCCGTGCTCGACAAGCGTCATTCCTTCCCGGCCTAGAGTCGACTTCAGCGCGTACCCGTAGTACGTGTTTCTGCCGATCTTGTGGACCGGGTGCCACATCCGTCTGAGCGAAGCCTCGCTGACGATGTTTTCCCCCTGGCAATATCCGCCGTTTATGTAAAGCTGACCGTATTTGAGCAAATCCCGGACATTGGAGCGGATGCCTCCCCCTACCTCATAATTGCCCAGCAGGGGCCAGTCCGCCCTCTTCAGGCCATTGCCGTCCGAATCCTTGACATAAGGAACCGATACGTCGGACAGCCGTTTCACCTCTTCCAGGCTAAAGGTGGAGCGGTTCATCTCCAAAGGGTCAAGCAGCCTGCTGGTCACATGCCTGCGGAACAGGCGCCCTGTCACTCTCTCGACAATCAGCCCCAGCAGCAAAAAAGTGTCGTTGCAGTAGCTGAAATACTCGCCCGGTCTGCCCAGCAGCTCGTGCGGCTCCCCGGCCAGGTACTCCAGATGGTCCGACAGCCTGCACAATTCCTCTCTGCGGCGAATCGGCGCGAGGCCGGTCGTGTGGCTCAGCAAATGATGAATGCAGACGCTGGAGGTGTCCTCTAGCGATGCCAGAGAAAATTCCGGCAAATAAGCGTTGACCGGATCTTCGATGGACAGCTTCCCTTCCTCTGCCAGCTGCATGACCGCCATCGCCGTAAAGGACTTCGTCACGGATGCGATGCCAAATACCGTATCCGGCGTGACCGGTTCCTTCGTTTCCAGATCGCGCACGCCGAAGCCTTTTTGAAACAGCAGCTCTCCATGCCGGGAGACGGCAACCGCCGCCCCTGCGATTCTCTCCTCTTCCATTTTGCGGGACATATACTCCTCAAAAAGCGGCCACTGGCCTGCACTCACGGCTATTCCCCCTGTTCGGCGAATGGATGCGCATAAATCGTCCGGCCGCCTCTCCCTGTCGTCGTGACGGCCTGAGAAAGAGAATTGAGGATCGCTTCCTCCGTCGCTTCACTGGCTGCGGCGAACAGTTGATTCATTACCGGGTGGTCCTCGCGAAGCTGGGTCCTCGCTTCCGTTATCTGCTCCGCTGCATGGGGGATTTTATGCGCTGTTGAAAAGGCGATGCAAATGTCGCCGCTGCCGTGACTGTAATGGCTGCCCGTCCGGCCCAGTCCGATGCCCGTCCGCTTGGCCACGCGGAGCAGTTGGCGGTCGCTGAGCGGCGCGTCCGTGCCCAGCACGATGATGATCGATCCGTCCGGCGGGTTGTCCAGCGGGCGGACCCCTGACGAACGGAGCCACTCGTACCGCTCAGACTGGAAGTCTTCGGGCTTGCCGAAGTTGCTCAGCACGAGTACGCCTACCGTGTACTCCCCCTCTTGCGTCCGGATAAGCCGCGAGGAGGTTCCGATCCCGCCTTTGTGTCCAAAGCAGACCATTCCTTTTCCAGCGCCGACGGCCCCTTCCTCCGCTGGCTCCGCCGACGCCCGTCTGATCGCTTCGATCGCATGCTCCGGCTTTACTGCACACGCCCTGATCGAATTGAGATGGCCGTCGTTGCATTCTCCCACGACGATGTTGACCGTCCCCGTGGTATCGCCGATTTCGCTGTTTTGCTCCAGCATGTAGCTGAGCGTCCCCTGGGTGACAGCCGGTACGGAAAACGTATTGGTCAGCATGATCGGCGACTCCAGTACCCCCAGCTCGTTTACCTGAACCAGTCCGGTCGTCTTCCCGAAGCCGTTGAACACATAGCTTGCTGCTGTCACCTTTTCGCGAAAGAGGCTGCCGCTGTGCGGAAGGATCGCTGTCACTCCTGTACAGACGTACTCCCCTTCGCCCGATTCCAGCGAATAATCAAGCGTCACATGTCCTACCAGGACGCCCTCCACATCCGTCAAGCAATTTTTCCTGCCGGTCGGCAGCTTCCCGATGACGATGCCGCGATCGCGAATTTTTTTCCGATTCATATCCAAAAGCCCCTCTGTCTGCTCTTCGTTAACGCGGGCGCCGCTGCAGGAAGTTTTCGCTGGCAAAGCCCCGCACTTCGCTTTCTGAATAACGCTTCAATAGTTCGTTGAGCAGGTTGTCAATCATCCCTGCATGCTCCAGCCCCTCCACAAAGCTTTCAATCCCGTCAAAGTCGGAGCCAAGGCCGATCTGGCGGACACCGCCCAGCGAACAAAAGTGGTCGATATGGCGGATCAGGTCATCGATCGTCGCCTGCCCGCCCTTCTTGACAAAATGCGGATAGTAGACGATATGGATCATCCCGCCCTTGTCAAACATCGCTTTGGCCTGCTCATCGTACAGGTTGCGCGGATGGTCGCAAATCGCCCTGGCGTTGGAGTGGCTGGCGATCGGATAGTCCGCCAGCTCCATGACATCCCAAAAGCTCTGCTCGCACAGATGGGAAACGTCGGTCAGCACCTTGTGCTCGTTGTTTAAGCGGACGATTTCCTTACCGAACGCTGTCAAGCCGGCATTTCGCTTTTCCAATGCGCCATCGGCGGCCAGGTTGGCAAAATTCCAGGTCAGCCCGACAGAACGCACGCCGAGTTGGAACAGGATGCGAAGCTTTTTCAAATCATTGCCGATCGCATCCACGCCCTCCAGCGTCAGCATCGCCCCGATCTCGCCGTCCCCCAGAGTGTCGAGGTCGGCCCATTCCTTGACGTGCTTCATCTCGGGCTGCTTCAGGACCTCCTCGTAAAAGTAGTCGATCTGGTCCAGCACTGCTTGAAATTGCTGCTCGGATTTCAATTGCGGCGGCACGTAGAGGGCAAAGCATTGAAGCTTTACCCTCCCTTGCTTCAAACGCTCCAGATTGGTGTGCAGCTCAGCAGAATCCCTGAATGAAAGAGGTTCCTTGCTTTTCCACATTTTATAAAGGGCATCACAGTGAAAATCTACGATGTTCATCGCTTATCGTTCCTTTCCGAGCAGGTATATCAGGCTCTTTCAACAAATCGACCATCCGGAGTGCTTCGTTTAGATCGTTATGCGTCAGCAGACACCGTTGTCGTCGTCAATTCCTGGAAGTGCCGCTGGAGCAACCGGGTCATCGGCCCTGGCTGTCCATCTCCAATAAGCTTGTCGCCAACCTGGACGATTGGCATCACCTCGTTGGTTGTACTGGTGATGAACACTTCATCTGCCTCGTACAGCTCCTCGATGTCCACGTGCTTCTCCTCAAAGGGTATTGCGGCCTCCATAGCGATTTTCTGAACAGCCATTCGCGTAATCCCTGCGAGAATATGGCGGGACAGCGGCGTGGTCTGGATACGGGAATCCTTGATGACATATACATTGGTGCTGGTTCCTTCGGTCAGCTTTCCATCCCGATGGAGGATCGCCTCCAGGCAGCCTGCCTTGTGCGCCTCCTGCTTCGCCAAAATATTCGGCAAAAGGTTGAGCGATTTGATATAGCAATTCATCCAGCGTTCGTCTGGATGCAGGATTGCCTTTGCTCCCTTCTCCCTCAGCTCTGGCGGGATGCTGCGAAAAGGCTTGGCTGTCATCGAAATTGAAACAGGCGCATCCGGGAAGAGGTGATTGCGCGGAGCCATGCCTCTTGTAATTTGCATATAGACATCCAAATTGTCCAGACCGCTTCGCTCGATCAACTGAAAGATGATCTCCTTGAAGCTCTCGCGCTCCTGGTCAAACGGCAATGCGATCGCTTTTGCACTCATATACAGCCGGTCGAGATGCTCTTCCAGCATAAACGGCTTGCTATTATAGATCCTTATAAGCTCGTAGACGCCATCGCCAAATTGATGTCCTCTCTCATCTATTGGAACCACCGGATCGTTTGAATCAACAAATGTACCGTTAAAATAAGCTACGCTCATCTCAATTATCCTCCTTCAGTTAGATAAGTAACGGTGTTTCCCTGGCCGCTTGCGGCAAGCAGCCATCCTCCCTTTCAAAGTAATGTATTTTTTCGCACGAATCCAATAGAATAATGCCATATGCGTTATTAACATTTTCAATGAGGGGTTCAACATGAATGCGGAGCAAATCGAAGCTTTTATTTTTGTCGCACTAACCGGCAGCTTCAGCAAAACAGCCGATCTTTTGTACTTGTCACAGCCGACCGTCAGCATGCGGATCAAAGCGCTGGAGAACACACTGGGCTGCAAGTTGTTCCAGCGTTCCGGCAATACCGTTTTTCTCACGCGGGAGGGGGATGTTTTTCTCCCATACGCCAAGAGCGTACTGCAATCGCTGCAGGACGGGCAGATGGCGATCCAGCGTTCATTCGGCCGTCTGGAAGGCGAGCTGGTCATCTCCGCTGTATTCGTGGCCGCTTTTTACATTTTGCCAGAGCTGGTGGAAAAATTTACGCAGCTCTACCCCAAGATCAAGCTGACAATTTTCACGGGTCACTCCCATCAAGTCCTGGAGATGGTGCTGCGCCATGAGGTGTCGTTCGGGATCGCGCGAGCAGTGAATCATCCCCAAATCAAGCGGGTCCAGCTCATGCCTGACGAAATGGTGCTGGCTGTCTATCCGGATCACCCGTTTCAAAACAAAACACAAGTTACGCTTGAGGACGTGTCGCGAGAAAAGCTGATTTTGTTTAACAGGGGATCTCTGGACTGGACGCTGGTCAATGGAGCGTTCAGCCATTATCAGCTAGAGAACAATGTTGTGATGGAAGCGGACAATATCGAAGTGGTCAAACGCATGGTGAAGCAGAGACTGGGAATCGCCTTCTTGCCGCGTTTCTCGATTCAGGAGGAAGTAGCAGCGGCTGACTTAAAGGAAGTGGAAGTGCTGAGCCTGCCGCATATCAATCGGAATTTTGAGCTGATTTACCACAAAGACGCGACGATAAACGGAATTACAAAGACATTTATTGACTTTTTGATTGCCAACCGGACCAAAGGATGACGGCATGCTTGACTGCCTGACTGCATGCTTGTCCGCCTGCAAAACGCTGCAGATGGGCCGATTGAAACAGCTCATTACTGTCGTGCCTGTTCCAAAAACGACAGGACAATCCGGTTAAATACAGGGGCTTGATCCATTGGCGGGAGATGGGCCGAGTCTGGAAGAAGGATTTTTTCAGCGTTTGGAATCCGCGCTTCAAGCTCCTCCGCCATCTTTTGGAAGTCTTCGTAATCTTTCTGCCCAGCGATCACCAGCGTAGGCACAGCGATCTCTTCAAGTCGCTCAATCGGAGGAGGCGCAAGCCAGAGCGGCGGGTTTTTCAGCTGCGGCAGATCGTAAGCGTGCGCTGTCATTTGGAGGTACTTTGCTCTCGCCTGCTGGCTTTCATCCCGTGCTGCTTGTCCTGGCCCGTCAAACCACATCCGGGCCGACATTTCTACGGTCTCTCCCTTTGTACCTGTTTCATAGATTTCGACAAAGCGGGCAAAATCCTGCATCCTTCGCTCAGACCGCGGATACCCTGTCAAGGTCGGAGATACGAGCACAAGGCTTTTCACCATCTCCGGGTAGGCCAGGACAAGCTCCTGTGCGACTACACTGCCAAAGGAGTGGCCGACAACGCGAGCCGCGGCTATCCCGAGTCCTTGCAGCACTGCTCTGGCATCATCGTAGAGGGTAAACGGCTCTTCTGCATTCGGTGTCTGTCCCATCCCTCGCAGGTCAAAGCTGATGACCCGATACCGCTCGGAAAAGGCGGAAAGCTGCTCGGCCCACATCCGCGTGTCCAAATTGAGACCGTGAATCAATAGAAGAGGCTCTCCTTCGCCACACGCTTCATAGTAAAAAGACGTGCCGTTTGCTTCTATAAACCCCGCTGCTCTCCCTGAAGTTTTTCCCATTTTTTGTCACCTCCCTTTCACTATCTCACAGATGCCGTTAAATATCCAGAAAATATCGAAGGAACATATATTTTTCACAATTTTATCGCGCAACGAAAAAAGCAGCCTGAGCAGAAAACAAATTTTCTGCTCGGCTGCTGCTGTTGTCAAACCTTATGTCCCATCCTGTACAACGAAGCCACTCGTCTCTTAGCGGCCGCTCTTCATCTCTGTCCAGTAGCGGTCGTACTCCTGGAGGGTATCCCCTACGTCAACGAGCCACTCTGCGCGAGCCATGTCCTCTTTATCCAGGAAGATCATCTTGTTTGCGCGGTATTCTTCGCTGTGCAGCGGATAGGCCTTTTCGTTCGGATTGCTGTAGCCGATCCACTCGTAGTTTTTCACGCTTACTTCCGGGTCCATCAGGTAGTTGATGAACTTCTCCGCCAGCTCCTTGTGCTTGGCGCCTTTCGGAATTGCCAGGGTGTCTGCCCAGATCGTTGCGCCCTCTTTCGGCACGACGTATTCGACATCCGGGTTCTCGCCGTTGATGATCGCTGCGTCGCCGGACCAGACTGTACCGATCCACGCTTCCTCTGCGATCATTTTTTGCTTGATGTTGTCCGTGTCAAAAGCGACTACGCTCGGCAAAAGCGTTTTTAGGTCTGCAAATGCTTTTTCCAGCTCGCCCTTGTCCTTGGTGCTGTTGGAAAACCCGTTTTTGATCAGCCCGACGCCCATGACCTCACGCGGGTCGTTGAGCATGATGACACGGCCTTTGTACTCCGGATTCCACAGGTCCTGCCAGCTGGTGATCTCGCCTTTCACGTACTTTTTGTTGTACGCGATTCCCGTAATTCCCCAGGTGTAGACGAGCGAATGCTTGTTGCCCGGGTCGAACGGCGGCGTTTGGAAGGTAGAAACAATATTTTTTTCGTTCGGGATATTTTCTTTGTTCAGTTCTTCCAGAAGCCCCAGCTTGATCATGGTGGCTACCATGTAATCCGACGGCTGGATCAGGTCGTAGCCGGATGCGCCCGCCTGGATTTTCGCCAGCATTTCTTCGTTGCTGCCGTAAATATCGTAGTTTACCTTGACGTTGTACTTCTGTTCAAAGTCCTTGATCACGTCAGGATTGAAGTTGTCTGCCCAGCTGTAGATATTCAGCACCTGCTCCTCTTCGGTAGAAGAAGAAGAACAGCCTGCGGCAGTAACGGCAAGAGCGGCGGCCACGGCGCCAATCATCAGGGATTTCCACTTTTTCATCTTTCTTTTTCAACCTCCAGTCTTTTGTTTGGGTGTATGTCCACTTAAAAAGTGAGCGACTTGGAATCTTTGCGGCGGAACAACTCAGCCGCAACAACGAGCAGTACAGTAAAGACGATCAGCAGCGTCGACAGGGCGTTTACCTCAGGAGATACACCGCGTTTGACCAGTCCGTAGATGTACAGCGGCAAGGTCGTCGAATTGGGACCCGCTACGAAAAACGAGATAACAAAATCGTCCAGCGACAAGGTAAAGGACATCAGAAACCCGGCGATAATACTGGGTGAAATCAAAGGCAGCGTGATGTGACGCAAGGTCTCCCACGCAGTCGCGCCCAGATCCTGCGCCGCTTCTTCCAGCTCCTTGCCCATGTCGGCCAGCCGCGTGTTGATGATGACGATCACGTACGGCAGACTGAAGGTGACGTGAGCCATGATCAGCGTCAGTTTGCCCAGCTCGAGATGAATCTGGCTGAACAAGACCAGCAGAGACAGACCCATCATGATTTCCGGGATAACGATGGGCAAGTAGGTCAGCCCGTTGAACACGCTTCTCCATCTGAGCGAGTAGTGCTTCATCGCAAGCGCGGCAGCGGTGCCAAACACAGTCGCCAGCACACTGCTGATCAAGGCGATGCTCAGGCTGTTCCACAAAGCCTCCATGACCTGCCTGTTGTCAAACAGGGATACGTACCATTTCCAGGTAAAGCCCGACCAGACAGCATTGATCCGCGAGTCGTTGAACGAATACAGCATCAATACAGCGATCGGCAAGTATAAAAAGACGAGCATGGCCCAGGAATATCCGGCCATTGTACGATGTCTCAGCGCTTTCATGCCGTCCCCTCCTTTGCCTCGGCGGCGTTGACCGCGCGGTAGTAGAGGTAGATCAACACCATGGACAGCAGCATCAGGACGATCGAGAGAGCAGACCCGAACGGCCAGTCACGAGCTGACAAGAACTGATTTTGGATGACGTTTCCCATCAGCGCGGACTTCGCTCCGCCCATCACGTCGGGCACGACGAACATCCCGATCGAGGAGACGAAGACCAGAATCGAGCCGGTAATGACACCCGATTTCGTCAAGGGAAGGGTTACGTGCCAAAACGTCTTCCACGGCGTTGCGCCCAGATCGTAGGCGGCTTCCAGCTTCCGCCTGTCGAGCTGCTCCAGCGAAACGTAAATCGGCAGGACCATGAACGGCAGCAGCGTGTACACCATCCCTACCATCACCGAGCCGAAATTGTACAGCAAGGGCAAAGGCTCTTGAATCAATCCGGTCGAGAGCAGGAACGTGTTGATCACTCCCTGCGAACGCAGGATGATGACCCAGGCGTAGGAACGGACCAGAAAGTTGATCCAAAACGGGATCATGACGAGCAGCAGCCAGATCTTCTGGGCAGACCGATCCATGCGGGAAATGTAGTAAGCCATCGGGTAGGCGCACACGAGAGAAATGGCCGTTGTCAGCACCGCTACGAGAAAGGTGTCAAAAAAAATCTGAATGTAGAGCGGATCGATCATCCGGGCGTAGTTGTTCAGCGTAAACTCATAGACGACCTGCCCGTATGTTCCGCGCTTCATAAAAGACAGCGCAGTAATCATCAACATCGGCAAGACGAAGAGCGCCCCCAGCCAAACGAAAGCCGGCAGCGCCAAAATCTTCAACTGCTTTCCGTTTTTCAAGTGAGCATCACCTCGTCTGCCTGCGACCATCCGATCGCCACCTGATCCCCTGCCTGCCAGCCCCGGCTCTCTGTCGCGTACTCATGAGCCAGCACCGTCATCTCCTCGCTCTCGAGGCGGATAAACAGCTTGCTCATGTTGCCGAGGAAAACCATATCGGTGATCGTGCCGTTTTTGCGATGCTTGTCCAGCTCGGAATCTTTCGGATAGATCTTGATCTTCTCCGGTCTGACCGCAATGCTGGCATCGCCGCTTCTGAAAATATTGTTCTCCCCGATAAAGGTAGCGACGAACAGCGTCTTGGGATGATTGTAGATTTCTGCCGGCGTGGCAATTTGCTCGATCCGCCCTTTGTTCATGACGGCGATGCGATCAGACATAGCCATCGCTTCTTCTTGATCGTGCGTTACGTAAATAAATGTAATGCCCAAATTTTTCTGCAAATTTTTCAACTCAAGCTGCAAGCTTTTTCGCAACTGGTAATCCAGTGCTCCCAGCGGTTCGTCAAGCAGCAGCACTTTCGGGTTGTTCACGATCGCCCGCGCGATCGCCACCCGCTGCTGTTGCCCTCCGGAGAGCTGCTTCGGCGTACGCTTGCGCAGCTCGACAAGCTGCGTGTACTGCAGCACTTCCTCCAGCCTCCGCTGTTGCTCCGCCGCCTCTACTTTCTTCATCTTCAGTCCAAACAGAATGTTCTGTTCGACATTCATGTGGGGGAACAGGGCGTATTGCTGGAAAACCATGTTCATGTCCCGCTGATAGGGAGGAATGCTGGTCAGCGCCTTGCCGTCCAGGTAAATTTCCCCCGCTGTCGGCTGCTCAAAGCCGGCAATCATGCGGAGCAGTGTCGTCTTCCCGCAGCCGCTTGGCCCCAAAAGCGTTAGAAATTCCCCTTCCTGGATGGAAAGGGAGAGTGGCGGAACCACGACAGAACCGGAAAAGTGTTTTTCAATTGATTCCAGATTTATCATCGTTTTCATTCGGTCATCTTCTCACAATATGTCTATTTGCTCATACCAATCTAGGTAAATATATCGTGTATGACACGTTTTGTAAACAGTTTCGAAAGGTTGCGCAAACTTTTTTTGCCGACAGGAGAAAACCTTGCTGCTCCTGAAGAAAAATGCTTCCCGACCGTTCAATCACCCTCCGGCTGTCAGCTTCAATCCGACAATCCCCGCAATGATGCAAAGCAAGAAGACGATCCGCATGATATTGCTCGGCTCCCCAAATGCGATCATGCCGACAACGACCGTTCCAAGCGCGCCAATGCCCGTCCAAATCGCATATGCCGTCCCGATTGGAAGCGCTTTGAGTGCCATAGACAAAAAGTAAAAGCTGATGCCCATGCCAACTACAGTAATTGCACTCGGCACCAGCTTGCTCCACCCTTCGCTGTATTTCAACCCGATCGCCCAAACGACTTCAAACAATCCCGCAATCACCAAATAAACCCAAGCCATGCTGCCATCCCTCCTGATGTTCCCCCTTATTGTTTCAAACACCGAAGGAACTGATACCCGGCCAGGGTTATATTTCGGCCTGCAAGAACGCGAGAGAGCATGCTCAGTGACCTTTGCGGCCCACCTGCTGAAAATAACCTATCCATTCTTTACACACACTACTACCAGCAATTTAGCGAAACGTCAAAAAAAGAGGCTTTCAACAGCTCAAGGCTCGGTTGAAACCCCTGTCCTCTCTTTATATAATTACGCTATTAATAGGAATCAGGAGGGTACACCCTTGAACACTCTGGCGTATGGATTGCTTGGACTGGTAGCGCGTACACCCAGCTCCGGCTATGACCTGATGCTCCAACTGCAACCGTTCTGGCAGGCCAAACACAGTCAAATCTATCCTCTGCTGGCCAAGATGGAGCAGGAGGGCTATTTGGAATTTACGCGGGTTCCGCAGACAGATCGGCCAGACAAGAAAGTGTATTCCATTACAGAAAAAGGGCGGACTGCACTTCGCGAGTGGCTGACCCAGTCCACCTCCGAGCCGGTCCTGCGCGACGAGCTGTTTCTGAAAACGTATTGCCTCTGGCTGACTGACCGCAACACCGCTCGAAAGCTGTTTGAAGAAAGAGAAGCCCATTGCCTGGAACAACTGAACATGTATGAAACCTTTTTGGAAGAGCTGAAGCTTGCTTGCGACGGTACGCCTCAAGACCACGGTTCACCGTATTTCGGCGAATACATCCTCTTGAGCAGGGGAGTTAGCAGTATGCGCGAGGAGCTGAACTGGTGCCGCTGGGTGATGGAGCTGCTGGATCAGCAGGCTTAATTTACGCTGCCTGTCCTTGGACCTGGCTGCAGCGTTCCATTGTGGTGGCGCCGCTGCAGCCGTTCCCTGTCTTTCATGTTTATTCTGCCTGCAGGGCATCCACCTCCGCGAGGGTCGGCAGGGAAGGCTGCGCTCCGTGCCTGGTCACGGCAATCGCCGCAACCCTGCTGGCGAATGTGCCCGCCTCTTCGTCGGTCATCCCCTTTGCCATTCCGACGGTAAAGGCTGCCGTAAAGGAATCCCCCGCAGCCGTCGTATCCACCGCCTGCACTTTAAGGGCGGGGATGTGTGTCGCTCCATCCGCATTGACGATGAGCGCCCCCTTCTCTCCCATCGTCACAACGATACGCTTCGGACCTAGTCCGAGCAGCTTTTCCGCAGCCGCTTCGATTTCGGACAGCGTCTCTACGGGCATTCCCGACAAAAGCTCAAGCTCCGTTTCATTGGGAGTGACCGTATCGACATGCCGCAAAAACGAAGGCGACAGCGATTGGGCGGGAGCCGGATTCAAAACAACCAGTTTGCCCCTATCATGCGCCAGTTTGACTGCATATTCCACGACTGCAAGCGGGATTTCCAGTTGAACCAACAGAACGTCACAGCCCTCCAGCAGCCGTATGTGCCGATCAATGTCCGCCTTTCCCATCATGCCATTGGCGCCCGGAACAAGCACAATATTGTTCTCGCCGCGGCCGCTGACGTTGATCAAGGCCATTCCCGTCGTCCCCTCCCTCCCGATGCCTCCTGTATTTACGAGTGAATCAGCCAAGCTTTCCAGCAGCATGTCCCCATATGTATCGCAGCCCACCTTTCCGATCATATGCACGTTAGCGCCCAGCCTTGCCGCGGCTACAGCCTGATTGGCGCCCTTCCCTCCCGGAATGGTTTGAAACGATGTGCTCGTAATCGTTTCCCCCGCTTTCGGCAAGCGAGGGACGTGCGATACGAGATCCATATTGAGACTGCCGACAACAACAATATTCATCTCTGATTTCCCCGCTTTCTAACATCGCCTGTTTCTCATTCTCTCCATTTTCGCTTCTCATCCCTTCGTTTCCTTTGATTCCGATCAGTCCGATCGTTTTCCCTGTCGGACTCCATCCTTGCCAGAGGAGAGATTTACATAAATTTTCTAAATAATGGAAACAAAAAATTCTGAATCTTATGTTTGACAAGATTATCCTTAATCGCTTACTATTAGACCTATCCGATGTGTAACCGGTTACACACAATGATCAAAAACACTCGCAAACGCCTGAAAAATCTAGGTTTTCACCCTTTTTCATCAATATGTAATCGGTTTTTCATTGCAATCCTGATTACAAAGAGGATGGTGCTGATTGGCAACGATTAGAGATGTGGCTAAGCTCGCCGGTGTCTCGGTAGCAACTGTCTCCCGTGTCATCAACAAGAACGGTTACGTCAACAAAGAAACGGAACAGGCCGTGCAGCAGGCCATCAAAATGTTGAACTACGAACCGAACAAAGTGGCGAGAGGCTTGGCCAGCAAAAAAACGGAAACGATCGCACTCATCATGCCCGATATTTCCAACCCGTTTTTTTCCGAGCTGGCCCGTGCAGTGGAAGACGTCGCTCGTTTGTACGGGTATACCGTACTGATCTGCAACTCCGACAACGATTCCGGCAAAGAGCAAACGTATATCAACGTGCTGAAAAAACGGTATGTTGACGGCATTCTGTTTGCCACGCATTCATTGAAGGCGGCCGATATCAGCGCCATGAACGAAGCCGGCATTCCACTCGTCCTTCTCGATCGTGCTCCTTCAAAAGCCTCCTGTTATGTCGTCCGCTCCAAGAATTACGAGGGAGCGACCCTGGCTGTCCGCCATCTGCTGGAGATCGGGTGCAAAAAAATCGCCCACATCTACGGACCGCAGGAAACGGCGACAGGAAAAGAGCGACTGCTCGGCTACGAGGACTCCGTCCGTCATTTTGAGTGGTTTACCCCGAGCCTGATGGTCCCCGGCCACTTCCGGATCAACGGAGGGATGGAGGCCGTCGAACATCTGCTGGCCCGTCATCCCGACGTGGACGGCATCTTTGCCGGCAATGACCTGATGGCGCTCGGGGCTTTGAAAAAATTGCAGCAAATGGGCTTGTCCGTTCCGAATCAAGTCGCCCTGTGCGGCTTTGACGGCATCGAGCTGACCGTAATTACCGAGCCGGAGTTGACGACCATCTCTCAGCCGATTTATGACATGGGAGCATTGTCGACCCGCTTATTGATTCAAAAAATCGAGGGAGTGGCTGTTGACAATCAAATCTATGAATTCGATGTGGAATTGATCGCAAGAGGCTCTACGAGAAAGGACATGAAAACACCATGAGACAACCAAACATTGTGGTCATCGGGAGTCTGAATATGGACATCGTCGTCGAAGCTCCCCGTTTTCCACAAGTGGGAGAGACCATTACAGGCACCAGGGCTCACTTCATCCCCGGCGGCAAAGGCGGGAATCAGGCCGTAGCCGCTTCCAGGCTGGGAGCGCATACCGTCATGGTCGGAATGGTTGGTGACGACGCTTTCGGAGGAGCGCTGACACAGTCGCTTGCAGACAACCAGGTCGTCACCAAGCGCGTGACCAAGACTTCCGATGCTCCTACTGGTCTTGCTTCTATCATGATTGCTCACGATGACAATCACATTGTCGTCGTTCCTGGGGCAAACGCACTTTGCCTGCCCGAGAATATCGAAGGACTCGAGGAGACAATTGCCGCTGCCGATCTGGTCCTCCTCCAGCTGGAGATACCGTTGGAGACAGTAGTCGCTTCGGCACAGCTGGCGAAGCGGCACGGGAAAACCGTCATTTTGAATCCAGCACCTGCTCAAAAGCTTCCTTTGGGCCTGATGCAGTCTGTCGACTACATGACGCCAAACCGCTCCGAGCTTTACCTGCTCACCGGTATTGACCCTTATGGAGACGGCCTCGAAAAAGCAATCGATGCCCTCCTGGAAATGGGTCCCCGCTGTGTGGTCACTACACTTGGCGCAGCAGGCTCTGTGTACAAGGAGTCGGGGAAAAATCTCGTATCCGTCCCGGCCCATCATGTGCAGGTCATGGATACGACCGGCGCCGGCGATGCTTTCAACGCTGGCCTTGGCTACGCCCTGTCAATCGGCTACGAACTGGACAAGGCCGTCCGCTTTGCCGGAAAAGTATCGGCACTTGCCGTTACCCGATTTGGCGCACAGGCTGGAATGCCAACGCTGGATGAAGTGAAAGCGTTCGCATTGCAGCTCCTGCAGCCGGAATAATTCCATCGGTTTCACTAATTTTCATATAAAAAATGGGGGAAACAACATGAAGAAAAGTCTGTTGGGAAAAATTGGAGCAAGTCTTTTGATTCTGTCCATGGCCTTGACCGGCTGCGGCGGAGGTTCCGGAGCTGACAACGCTGCGAAGCCGAAAGAGGCGAGCAAAGGCGATGCAAAAACAGATGCATCGGCAGAAAAGAAATTGTCTGTCGGCTACTATGTAAGCGGAAACCTGGGAGACAGCGGGTTCTTCGACTCCGCGAAAGAAGGACTGGACAAAGCGGAAAAAGAGCTGGGCATCGAAGTAAAAACCGTTCAAGGCGGAGCTAACCAATCCGACTGGCCTACCGGTCTGGAATCCATGGTCGCAAGCAAAAAATACGAGGTCATTGTCGTTGGGACAAGCCAAATGAAAGAAACGACGATCGATCTGGCCAAGCGTTATCCTGAGCAAAAGTTCATCTATTTTGATGAAACCATTACCGATGTGCCAAACATCTACTCTGTGAGATACAACCAACGCGAAGGCTCCTTCCTGGCTGGCGCTTTTGCCGCGATGTAACTACGAGCACAGATTTGAAAGCGGCCAACCCGGATAAAACCATCGGCTTCCTCGGCGGTATGGACATTCCGATCATCAACGACTTTAAAGCTGGTTATGAGCAAGGCGCACAGTTTATCGATCCTGAAGTAAAAGTCATCTCTTCCTTTGTCGGCGACTTCAACAATGCGCCAAAAGGCAAAGAGCTGTCCCTGGCCCAATACAACTCCCAAAACGTTGACATCATCTTCACCGTTGCTGGTCCTGCAGGTATCGGCGGTCTGGAAGCGGCTAAAGAATCCGGCAAATATGCAATCGGTGTCAACAGCAACCAAAACATGGTACAACCGGGTCACGTTCTTACCTCTATGCTGAAAAACGTTGGAAACTCGATCTACCGCGCCATCGATTTGTACAAAAAAGGCGACCTGCCATTCGGCCAAAACGAGTCTCTCGGTATTTACGAAGAAGGTGTAGGCCTGGCGAAGGACGATCTGTACAACGAGCATGTTCCGCAAGCAATCCGCGACAAGATGGACGAGCTTCAAGTAAAAGTAGTCAGCGGAGAAATCAAGATTAAACAAGATTAATCAAGATGAATTAGGAGGTACGCCATGGCTGACCTGCTGGAAATGCGCAATATACACAAGGTGTATCCGAATGGCACAAAAGCCAATCAAGGCGTTTCGTTCTCCGTCCGACAAGGCGAAATCCATGCACTTGTAGGCGAAAACGGTGCAGGAAAATCGACACTGATGAAGATTTTGTTCGGTCTTGAGAGCCCTACCGAAGGGGATATTTTTTACCGGGGCGACAAAGTCGTTCTGAAGAGTCCAAAAGATGCGATCAAATACGAAATCGGGATGGTGCACCAGCATTTTATGCTGGTCCCCTCCTTCACTGTCGCCCAAAACATCGTGCTCGGCTCCGAGCCGACAAAGGGTGTCCTGTCCGACCATCAAAAAGCCATCGCGGAAACGCAACGTCTGATTCAAGAGTTCGGCCTCAAGGTCGATCCGAATGCCAAAGTAGAGAACATTTCCGTAGGCCTGAAGCAGCGCGTAGAAATCTTGAAGGTTTTGTACCGTGGAGCGCGGCTCATCATTCTCGATGAGCCGACCGCGGTCCTCACCCCTCAGGAAACGGATGAACTGTTCCAATCTTTGAAGAAGCTGGTGTCACAAGGCTATACGATCATCTTTATCACGCACAAGCTGAATGAAGTCATGGAAATTTCCGACCGAATCACGGTTTTGCGTGCAGGAAAAACCATCTCTACCCTGATTACCTCCGAAACCTCCAAAGAAGAGATTTCGCGCTTGATGGTAGGACGGGATGTGCTGTTGCGGGTCGAAAAGCAGCCCGCCAAGCCCAAAGAGACCGTTCTCTCACTCGATGAGGTCAGCTATGTATCAGAAACGGGCAAGCAGGTGTTGAACGATATTTCCTTCCAGGTGCGAGCTGGTGAAATCTTCGGCATCGCCGGTGTGGAAGGAAACGGCCAGACTGAATTGATCGAAGTCATTACCGGCTTCCGCAAAAACTTCAAGGGCCGCATTACCTTTCTCAGCCAAGATTTGGCAGGAAAAAGCATCGAAGAAATTCGCAACATCGGGATTGGCCACATTCCGGAAGATCGACAGACCAGAGGTGCCTGCCTGACTTCCTCTATCAAGGAAAATTTGATCCTGGATTTGTATCGTGACAAATCGTTTCGACGCGGTCTCTTTCTCAATCAAAAGAAAATCAATGAGCATGCGGACAAGCTGATCCAGGAATTTGATATTCGCACCCAGAGCCGCGATACGCTGGCGGGGGCACTGTCAGGCGGAAACATTCAAAAAATCGTCGTCGCCCGGGAGATTTCCAAAAATCCCAAGCTGCTGATCGCCGCCCAGCCGACGCGAGGCGTCGACATCGGCTCCATCGAGTTCATCCACAAGGAGATCGTCAAAAAGCGCGACGAAGGAGCAGCGGTCCTGCTCGTCTCTGCCGACCTGTCAGAAGTGATGAGCCTGAGCGACCGGATCGGGGTTCTCTACAATGGAGAGCTGGCCGTTATTTTGGAAAATTCAGAGAGCCTGACCGAAGAAGAAATCGGCTTCTACATGTTGGGCGTTAAAAAGCAAGAAAAGAGGGCGAGTGCCACATGAATCAGCGAAGTGCAGTATACCTCGATCTCCTCGGTATCTTATTGGCTATTGTCGCGGCGCTGGTCATCGGTATTTTCGTCATCTTTCTCGTGAGCGATGAGCCTGTCGCGGCGCTGCAAGCATTGCTGATCGAACCATTTACGACGCTGTTCAGCTTCGGTTCGATTCTCAACCGGATGATTCCTCTCGTCTTCACCGGTCTGGCGATCGTCGTCGTCTTTCAAAGCGGCGTGTTCAGCATGGGGGCGGAAGGCCAGTTGTATATCGGCGCGTTGACCGGTGCTTTGGTGGCCGTCTATCTGCCGGAAATGTCTCCATGGATACACATTCCGCTCGTAGTTTTGGCGTCACTGATCGGAGGCGCTTTGTACGGCTTTTTGCCCGGTGTGCTTAAGGCCTATTTCAAAGCCGACGAGATCGTATCTACGGTAAGGGCTGGGTGAAAAGCTATGCGGTTCTGATCGGTATCCTGACGGGCTGTGTGGCCTTCTACCTGGCGGGCATCTGGAAGCATCCGGCCCCCGCCGAGACCTTGCTCCAGGTTCCCGAAGCGCTCGCCTGGGGAGCTCCGCTGTGGGATCCAGGCATGGCCGCATCCAGCATTTTGATCGTCATGATCCTGCTGTCCAACACCTTTGCCAGCATCGCGGCGATGAAGCAGGTGCAAACGGGAACGCCCGGACTGGAGCCTGCGGAGCTTTCCCGCAGCTCGGTAGTCGGCGGTTTTTCCCATCTGCTGTCCGCCCTTTTCTCGACAGTTGGAATGGTGCCTCTATCCGGCTCGGCCGGCTTCGTTCGGCTCACTGGTCAAAGGAGCAGCATTCCGTTTCTCCTGGCCTGCCTGATCATGGCTGCTGCTGCCTTCTTCCCCGGCGTGATCCGGCTGCTGACCATGCTTCCCAGCCCGGTCGCGTATGCGGCGGTACTCGCCTCCTTTGTCCAGATGGTCGGCATCGGCCTGCAATCGCTCGTCCAGACACAGCTCGACCAGCGCCGCCTGACCATCATCGGGATCGGCCTGCTCTTTGGTGTAGGCTCGATGTTTTTCCCGCCGTCTGTCTTTCAGGAGCTGCCGTCGGTCATCCGGTATACGCTGGGCAACGGGCTGTTGTTTGGGACGATGATTGTGATGGGGCTGGAGCAGGTTTGGAGGGAGAGGAGTAGTGAATCAACGAAAAAACAAAGCGTGGATTAAAAGTGTTTTTGTATGTAGTTTTGATTTAAAAAACTGGCTAACTACTCTTAGGGAAGCCTAGCTCCTACGCACTGAAGAAAGGGCAGTCCCTTTCGTCTACATCAGATAGACTTTTGGAACTGCCCTACTAAATGATCTCCGTACTCAATTTTCATTTTCCTTCTCGGATTTTTTCTGCTCTCTATTTTCACGATCCCTCAACTTTTTCGAAACATCTTTATAGTCAGAAGGAACAGCTTGCATTTTGGACAAGGATGAAACATCTTGCTGTTTATCAAATTCGATAGAAAGGACTTCTATGGAGTTCGTAACTTCATCTATACTATTTGTCTCTACTAATTTTAGCAATACTCCCGTTTCTTTATCTATCCACATTTTAAAATGGGTAGATTGATGTTTTTCAGCCAAAATTGGATCGTCATGCTCCCCTTCAATGACGATTGAAGTACGATTTAACAGTTTTTCTTCTCCTACTACTTTATGATTGTCAGGTGTTAACCAAAACGCATAGTCTTGAGGGAATAATACATCATTTGCCACCCCTGAGAAAGCGGGGTCCTGCCTTTTTACGAATACCAATTCTCCTTGATCATTTTTATATGAGCGAGGAGTGTTTTGGCCGAGTGCCACAGTCTGCTGTTGAGTTGCTGTTTTGTTTTGTAAATATGTTTTATTGGTATGATTAATCGACATGAACATGTTTCCGTCAAAAGCTGTTTCCTTAAGTACTTTGCTCTTGTTGTCCATTACTTTGACATGGCTTCGAGGATTTGCTCCCCGATAAACCTCAAAATCTACTATCTCATCCACGCCAATTGGCGTCAGTATAGCCCTGTAAGAACCTGTAGCACTTTGATAATGATCAATTGCATTCAGCATTTTATTTTGAACGGAAACCAAGGAATGACTAGTGGAGTTCGCCTCAAGTGAAGAGTATTGTTGACTACTTTCGTTTGATGTAGATTCCGCTGCAGTTGTGTTTTGCAAGTAGAAAATGCTCAGCTTTGCAGCCAAAATTGCCTAAGCACTTGCCAGCCGTTTGAAACTACAAAGGAATCCTATCCATTGCCTGTTTGAAGCGGAAACTCTCACCTGTGAATGAGAGGATATGAGCGTGGTGTACCAGACGATCAACGAGCGCCGACGTGAGCTTCGTGTCTCCAAACACCGATGTCCATTGGCCAAACTCCAGGTTAGATGTAACGATCACACTCTGTTGCTCATAGCAATCCGCAATCACGTTAAACAATAACTCAGAACCGGTTTGGCTGAACGGCACGTAGCCGACTTCATCGAGAATAAGTAAATCTATCTTTTTCAATTTCTCGCGAAATCGGCTGAGTGTTCCCGCCACAAATTTTTCCTGAAGTACAGAAACCAAATCGGAAGCCCGGTAGAACTGTACCGCCTTGCCCCGGCGGCAAGCCTCCACGCCCAGTGCCGTTGCCATATGGGTTTTCCCTGTGCCGACGGCACCCATTAAGAGTAAATTTTCTTTGCGTTCGAGCCAATCCAATTCCTGGAGCAGCTCCGGACTACTGCCACTAGGGAAAGAGATATGGTCATACACATACCCCTCGAAAGTCTTAATATGCGGGAACCCCGCCTGCTGAACAAGCTTACCTAACTTGGCACGGCGGCGGCCGTCCAGTTCCGCAACAAGGATTTGCTCCACAATGCTACGAATCTGCTCATTCTGTTGAACGGATACGTAGTCCACGACATGCGCCAATCGGAGTTGTCGGCACAAATCTCCCAATGCCGTCGGCATCTCAGCTCACCCCCACAAGTTGATCATAGCGTTGGAGAGAACCTTCTACGCGAGTTCCCGGAGGGGACAACGTCTCCTCCCACGTGACAGGGAGGTCACGACTGCCATATTTTACGCCTAGCACGGCCGTGATGCGCGTAATCGGTGTGTCTTGGCCTAGTAGAGCAATTACCTCTTGAATCTGTTCGATGGTGTAAATATCACACCAGTGCGACATTGCCTGAAGACGATCTTTTCGCTCTGTTAGATCCTTCACGGTTACATACCCTTGCAAGATCTCCGGTAGCATACGGAGAAACTGCGAGTGCGTTACACTACGTGGTTTTTTCAGCCATCCAGCGCATACTTGTGACCACGGAATGTCTACATTTCGTCCCGTATAAGGTCTGGGTACTTCCCGAATTAGCTGGTGTTGGCCGTTTAGAATGACAAGGCGATCCCAAAACGTTTGGATCAGTACCTCACTGCCTGGCGTTGCCATCCCCAGCAACGGAACCGTCAATTCATCCTTCCGAATCTCTCCATACTTATTCACCACTGCAGCACCCAAGCGAAAAGCCTCAAATCCATGCTCCGGCAAGGTAAGCAATTTACGGCGATCATCCTCCCATAGATCTGCGATGCAACGATTTAGGGCATAATGCTGACGACCACGATCACGGCTAGCTTGCTCGGCGAAGTAGGCAACTAACTGTTCATGGCTTTCATAGATGGGAATCGGCACTGCCCAATTGCGCTTGGAGTACCCGCATTTGTTCTCCACGTGCCCCTTCTCATGACCACTGTATGGGTTGCAAAAGACAGCTTCAAACCGGTAGTGAGCGCAGAATCGCTGGAAGCCATCCGTTAATTGCCGTTCGCCCTGCTTCTCGATATGAACGACGGCAGCGGAGAGATTGTCAAACCAGATTCGCTGAGGAACACCTCCCATTTGTTCAAAGCACAGCTTCATCGCCTCCAAAAAGCATTCCTGATTCTCCGCTGGTGTCGGATAGACGAAAGCGGCATTGCTGTACGGAAAAGACATTACCAGCAGTTTGTATGTGACCAATCGATGATCTCGGCATACCTCAATGGTTGTAAAGTCCACTTGTGCCTCACCCGGTGGATGTTCAAGCCGTTCGTACGTTTTGGCACGGTCCAGTTCCATTTCACTTTTTCGTCTCTGCACATAGGCCAATACTGTACGTTGTCCACCTGTAAACTGATGCTCATCGCGCAAACGTTGGAAAATGCGCACACCTGTGTGTCGCTGCTTACGGGGGACCAAACGGTCCTCCTCTAACCAGGTATCGACGATCTCCATAAATGGACCCATGACAGGACTTCTGCCCTTTCGTTTTGTCATCGAGGCATTCCAATCGGTTTTATCGGCATATTTTTTGGCAGTCCGCCAGTGAACACCTACGCGTCCTGCAATCTCGTTTACCGAGCATCCTTCTACTTCGCGTAAAAACCTGATATAGTGTTGTTGAGGCATTTTCAGCATCCTTTCCATTCTCCTTCGCTAAGTTGTCCCAAACCTAACGGTAGGAGGAATTATTGATGCTGACAAGTGCCTTTTTTGTATTTGTTTTGAGCATTTTTACGCTGCAATATTAGGCATTTCTATTGTGCAATAAACAGCAGTCCCTTTCAGTGTATAAAATCCAGTCAATCCAAGACCTACTAAGGAAGTTGCAAGAATGGCTACAAATTTCTTTTTCATCTGTTAAAACCTCCCTTTCATTTATATTCGTTTTTATCACAGAGAAACAGCGTCAGCACCTGTTTGGGTATTTGATCTTCCACTCTCATCCTTACCATATAAAATAACCCATGTCTTACCCGAATCTAGCCTCATGGTCCCCACTTCATTCCAACCCGATCTAGCTGAATATTGATTGACTGAACCAACATATTCCTCATATGTCAAACCTTGGTGCAATATATAGTACATAGCTTCCCTATTTGTGAAATCAGCATTTGCTAAGTATACTTCTAATGTTGCACGTCCTGCTGGTAGACTCCCCATCCCCCATTCATACCAAGTACCTCCTCGCTCTGAAATTACGCGATGATCCTTGTTATAACTACCTGACTGGCCACTTTTATAGGTCCAAGAACCATCGTAATTATGGGTGCAACCTGAACTTGACGTAGGGTCGTTGTCACATATTTTAGCAGATGCACCTTCAATTAAAGTAAAATTACCAACAACCGCAAGTGAGAGAGCTAAACCTAACGATAAAAATTTTTTCATTAATCTTGCTACCACCTTTCGTAATTAATATTTTTTAATTCTCTAACATATTGTTATTACATAGTAGATACCACCTCCTATTTACATTAACGTTGCAAAAGAGAGAATGTTACATAATAATCCATATTTGGTCATTATTTTGCAATTTCAGTCGTTTCGCGCATCCCTCCGAGTATAAAGTAGCCTTTATAAGATTTTTGAAACCTTTGCCCAGACACTACTGCAATTTACGTCTGAAAACGAAATAGAGCCTTAATCAAGAATGCACAAGTCTTGTTTTTTTCACTCATTCGAAGTTAGGCTATATTGGACTAATGTTAATATATAAATCTAAAAGTTTATTTTTACCCAAAAACAGACCGCCTTTAGCTTAATAAGTTAGGCGGTCTTTCACTGTTATCTATTAAGCTAATCACTGGACTGCAATCTCTTACCAAGCAGAAAGGGAAACAGCGCCCAGTCACTCTACTTTTGCACCCGATAAACAAGCCTTCCGCTTACATAAGCAGATTGCACTTCAAAATCGTCCCCAAGCACGACCAGATCTGCGTCAAACCCGGCTTGCAGCTTTCCTTTCTGCGTGCCAAGCCCAAGGATGTTGGCAGGCGTTTCCGATGCCATCGCCACTGCTTCTGCAAGCGGCACTCCCGACAGCACGACCATGTTTTGCACGGCGCGGTTCAGCGTCAGGATGCTCCCGGCCAGGGTACCGTCTGCCAGTTGGGCTTCCGCACCGCGGACATGCACTTCCTGTCCGCCGAGATCGTACGTGCCCTCGCCCAATGCGGCCGCGCGCATGGAGTCGCTGACCAGCGCGAGCCGCGCCGCCGATTTGACGCGGTACAAAATCCGCATAACGGCTGGATGCACATGCACGCCATCAGCGATCAGCTCGGTGCTCAGCTGCTCGTGGTACATGGCCGCGCCGACGACTCCCGGCTCGCGGTGATGCAGACCCGTCATCGCATTGAAGCAGTGGGTGAAGTGGCAGACGCCGCTCTCCACGGCTTTCCCTGCCTGGTCGAAGCTGGCGCCGGTATGCCCGGCGGAAACGACGACCCCCTGCTCCTTCAGCCATTGAATCGCTTCGGTCGCCTCGGGCTGTTCCGGTGCGATCGTCACTACTTTCATAAGACCATCGGCCAGCTCGTGCAAACGACGAACATCTTCCAGCTTGGGGACTGCGATATTTTCCTCTTTTTGCGCTCCTTTGTACCTCGGGTTGATCCACGGCCCCTCCAGATGAATTCCGACGATGGATGCTCCGTCCATTCCCTGCCGAGATACTGCCACCACATTGCGGATCGCCTTTTCCAAATCAGCATAAGGAGCGGTCATCGTGGTCGCCAAAAACGAAGTGACGCCATAGCCCGCCAGCGCACGGGAAATCGTCTGCAGCGCTTCAGGAGTCCCGTCCATCGTGTCGCTGCCGGCAATCCCGTGCATATGCATATCCACAAACCCCGGACAAATAAAGCCGTTCTCCACCCGCTCCACTTGCTCCGGCCATTCCTTTCCGTACCCGTCTGCCGTTCCGGCATACTCAACGGCAGTACCATTCACCACGACCAGTCCGTCCAGGATGTCCTGTCCGTTCGCTACCACCCTTCCCCGCAGGGCAAATCTATCTGACATTGTGTATCCCTCCATGCGTATGCTGCTAGTGTTGAGACGATTTCTGCCTTGTGAGCGACTTGCGCCTGACGGGGAAGCAAACGGTTTGCCCTAGCCTCGCCGGGTATTCCAGCTTCATCAGCTGTTCCGGCTTAAACGGTTCCTCCAGCTTCATTAGCTGTTCCAGCTTTACCAGTTATTCCAGCTTCAACGGCTTCTCCAGCTCGATCTCGTCTCGCAAAGGGATGCCGTCCGTGCCAATCACGGGAATAGAGGGCTTCAGCCTTCTCGCCTGCTCCACAGCGTTTCGCCGTACCTCGACCAATTCGTAGCCGCGCTTTTGATAAAAACGCAGCGCGTTCAGATTGTCATTGGTCGTCAAAAGCCATATCCGCTTTATTCCATTTTGCATAGCCGCCCGCTCTACCGCGAGCATGAGGGCACTGCCGATCCCCATTCCCTCGCGGAGGCTGTCCAAGGAGACGATCTGCCAGCCATCCCCTGTCTCTGTATACGTAACCAAGCCCGCTGTCTTTTCCCCGTACAGGGCGACAAAACCAGGAAGCTGGTCGCAATGGTACACTTGATCCCCGTAGACCATCTGCGGACTGCCCCACTGCTGTTCCAAAAAGCCCGCCAGCCATCCCCTGTCTTCCGGTGTAATCGCTCTGACTTGAAATTCGTTCATCGATCCTTGTCCTCCTCTATTGTAACGCAACTACCCTCTCCAGCCGAAGGCAAAGTTTGTCGACAGCGTGACCGGCAGCTTTCCCGTCGGCGAAACGCGGCCCGTGAGCACCCGTGCCAGCGATTGCATGGCGAGCGGTCTGCTTTCATAACTGCATACATACGTCCCCGCCTCGGGAAAGAGGGAGTAATCAAACGGATTGCGAATGGCTGCGACGATCAGCCGTTTTCCGTGGACGGCGAGCAGCTCGTCGACCAGCTTGGATTGCCCGGGGAAAAAGGCGGCATTGTACGTGGCGACGATGACCTGCCCGAAGCCTTTGCTGGAGGCGACTGCCTGTGCGATCTCTTCGGGTGTCGGGTTCGTCGCTACGACGTTTTCAACAATCTGCATCCCCATACTGCTCAGGTAAGAAGCGAGCGTCTCCTTGTCCGCGTAGCGTTCGTCCGCGTCGTTGGCCGCCCTGACCACCGGCCAGATGACGCATGTGTCCGCTCCTCTCCGCAGCGGCAGGTTCTTCCCTTCATCCTTTACGACCGTGATGCTTTGCTCGCTGATCCGCTCGGCAGTCCGCCGCTCTTCCGCTGCTTCCAGCCGGGGTTCGACAGCTTCCCAGGGAAGCATGGCCTCCTCCATCTTTCGCTGCTGCTTGAGCCGCAAGATTCTCGTGACGGATCGGTCGATGCGCTCCTCAGAGATTCTGCCGTCTATAACGGCTTGCAGCAGGGCCTCAAACGCTTCCCGCTGACGGTCGTACCGGTGGCTGACCATGATCAGGTCGACTCCTGCTTCGACTGCCATGACGGCAGCCGGCCCCACACCGTAATGAGCGGCGATCGCGTCCATCTCCAGGCAATCGGTAATCACGATGCCGTCATAGCCCCATTCTTCTCTCAAAATACCGGTAATGACTGCGGGAGACAACGTGCTCGGCAGCTTCTTCGGCTCGATTTCAGGCAGCACGATATGCGCTGTCATCACCATGTCTACTCCCGCTTCCACCGCCTTTTTGAACGGCACCAGCTCCAGCTGCTCCAAGCGCTTGCGATCAAGCGGGAGAACTGGTATGTCAAAATGCGAGTCCACGCTCGTATCCCCATGTCCGGGGAAGTGCTTCACCGTCGCCGCGATCCCCGCCGACTGGAAGCCGCGAACCGCCGCAACCCCCATCCTGCTCACCAGCTCCGGCGTTTCCCCGTAGGAGCGGACGCCGATCACGGGATTGAGCGGGTTATTGTTGATATCCACTGCGGGAGCAAAGTTTATATTTATGCCTAATAAACGAAGTTCACTTCCGCTAATCCTGGCCAATTCAAAAGCGGCAGACTCATCCCGGGTAGCTCCAATGGCCATATTTCCCGGCAAGGGCGTGACTCCGTTCGTCACACGGGTTACCATCCCGCCCTCCTGATCGATTGCGATGCCCAGCGGAATGTCGCTGTGCTCTGCCGCCCACTGCTTTAGCTCGCTTGAAAGCCTGTGCACTTGTTCTACCGAGCCGGCATTGCGGCTAAAGTAGATGATGTTGCCCAGCCCGTATTGCCGGATCAAGTCGCGAATCCCGTCCGTCGGTTGGTGGCCGTCAAAGCCGCACACCAGCATTTGTCCGATTTTTTCTCGCAAGCTCAAATCTCCGATCGTTCTCATTTCGCTCCACTCCCTCATTCTTTTTGTGCTGCCTGCTCGCGGTATTCCGACGGCGTAAGTCCGGTGTTCCTTTGAAATACTTTGGAAAAATACCGCCGGTCCGGATAGCCCACTTCCCGGCTGATTTCATGAATGGTTTTTCCGCTCATGGACAGGAGAAAACGGGCACGCTCCATTCGCTGCTGTGTCAAATACTCGACAAAAGTGAGCCGCGTATGCTGCTTGAACAAAAGGCTGAAGTAGCTGGAGCTGATGCCGAGATGCCCGGCCACCTCTTCTACGCCCAAATCCCGGGTGAGGTGCTTTTGGATGTATTCCATCGCCCTGATCATCAGCACGTCGCCGGTCTTCTTTTTTACGCTTTCCCGGATGCTGTCCTCCAGGACCTGATGAATGACCTGCAAAAGCTCCCTGATCCCCTGCGCCCGCTCCAGCTTCATCCAGACCAGCTCCTCAAGCTGTCCGGTGATAATCTGCATGTCCTTCATCTCCCGCACCAGATGGAGCAGATAATAGCGCAGGATTTGCTCCGTCCGCGTCAGCGAATATCTGGACGTAGGCTGCAGGTCATCTCGCATGCGGGAAAGCGTCCGCTTGATCGAGGCCAGGTCATGCCGCTTCAAACCGGACAGCAGCTCTTCGAGAAGACTCCACCAGTTGTACCCGGTGGCGCTTTCTTGCGATGTCTCCGGCTCTACAGCAAAAATCGCCTTCTCGTGACGTGCGAGATCGAAGTGAATCGCTTTTTTCATCTGCTGGTAGACAGCGGAAAGCTCCGGCACGGCAACAATTTCCGTATAGTAGCCGACGCTGATCGAGAAAGCGAGGTGTTGGGAGACGGCCTTTTGCAGGCGGCTTGCCCAGGAGCGTATCTCCGCTTCCTCCAGTGGACTTTCTCTCAACGCCAGCAAACACCATTCGCCCTCGCGCATTGTCAGGACCAAGGCACTCTCTTTTCCCACAACCGAGGAAAAGCTGTCGCGGAGCACGTTTTGCACGGAAAAATTCCACAGGTTGCGTTCCTCATGGCTCCAGTGACGAGCAAGCTGCGGGTAATCGTCCAGATCGGCGACGAACACTGCATATTTCTCCCCCCACGTCTGCGTTTTCCCCGTGATTGTGTAATGGCTATGCCCTGCCGCTTGCCCCATCAGCGCATCGAACAAGTACTTTTGCTTGGCCAGCTCGGTAAACTCCCGCCACACTTTTTCCTCCAGCAAGCGGGCCTGCTTGCGCTGGCGGATTTCCCCGCCTACCCTCTCGATCACCTCATGCAGCTCCTGATAGTTGATCGGTTTGACGATGTAGTCCTTGACACCGTAGCGGATCGCCGAGCGGGTGTACTCAAAATCGGTGAAGCCCGTCAGCATGATCACCTCGCACGCCTCTCCCGCGTCGCGAATTTCCTTGACCAAAGAGACTCCGTCCATGATCGGCATGCGAATGTCGGACAAAATCAGATCAGGCCGATGCTCCTGAAAGGCGGCCCATGCTTCGGCCCCGTTTTGCGCCAGGGAGACGACCTGCATATCCAGCATCTCCCACGGGATGACCATGTTCAAATTTTTCAGAATATGAATCTCATCATCCACCAGCATGACGTTCAGCCTCATGCAACTCCTCCTGACTGTACTTCGGAATCACGCACCGCACCGTCGTCCCTTCGCCCGGCATGCTGCACAGAAAGAGTCCGTACGCCCTTCCATAGGAAATCCGTATCCGGTCAGCGACGTTGGCCACGCCCAGGCCCCGGCGGTCCGAGCGTCCCTGCAAAGAGACATTTTCCGCGTTCCGGTCCCTCGCCAGACGGCCGTCTGTAGCCCCCTTTGCCTGCCCTTCCGCTTGCTTCCTCATGCCGGACTCAGCCAGCAGGGCCAGTTGGTCTGCGGTCATTCCCTTGCCGTTGTCGCGGACAGTGAGAACAATCGAGTCCTGTCTCTCTTCCGCTGTAATGGAGATGAATCCGGGCCGGCTGATTCCCTCGAAGCCGTGCTGGATGCTGTTTTCTACGAGCGGCTGCAGGGTTAGCTTGAGGATCGAGTACTCATACAAATGAACAGGTATCTGAATTTCGTAGGAGAACAGATTTTCAAACCGGAACGATTGAATTTCCAGATAGCTGCGCAAATGCTCCAGCTCGCGCCTGATCGGGATGTGCTCCCGGTCGCTGATGCTGATGCGGAGAATATTGCCCAGCCGGTAAATCATCTGGCTTACCCTGTGCCCTTCATTCTGGATCGCCAGTACATTGATCGACTCCAGCGTGTTAAACAGGAAATGCGGGTGAATCTGTGCCTGAAGCAGTGCAAGCTCCGCCCGCTTTTTTCGCTCCTGCTCCCGCTTCACCTCCTCCAGCAGATGCTGGATCGTTCCGACCATGCTGTTGAACCCTCCGGCCAGCCTCGTCAGCTCGTCGTCCCCGGACGGCTTTGCCCGAACGGTGAGGTCCCCCCGCTCGGCCCGCTTCATCAAACGCACGATCTGAATGATCGTCTGGGTGATTCTGTTGACGAACAGCATGTTGAAAAGGAGTGCGGCGATCAGGGAAAGCAGCAAGACCCCGCCGACCCAGCGGGCAATCGTCGTACTGTCATGGGAGACAGTCGCCCAGGAAGCGACGGAAACGAGGTACCATTCGCTCGCGGGCAGCTTGTAGACAGAAAAGAGGCTGTCCTCGTCCTGCAGCATGCCCCGATAGCTCTGATACTCCAGATCCGGCTGAAACGGAGCTGACCTCAAGAGGTTGGTGCCGCCCAGCTCCGTTCGCGAATCGTACAGAACCGCCCCCTGCTTGTTCGCGATCAGATAGCGGCCGTTCTGCCGATAGGACAGCGGCGTCTGGGAAAACATCCGGTGCAGCTCGTTTATTTTCACTTCCATCAGAAGAATGGCCCTGTCGTCAAAGTTGTTCATGTCCTTGACGAGACGCACCTGCGTAAATACCTTGTCGTTTGCGCTCAGATCAGGCTGTTCATACGGACCTATCCACACGGGGTGGCCGTTTTTCTCGATGACCTGCCCGACAATCGGATGATGGATAAATGTCTCGTACGGAATCGTCTGCCCCTGCGGGCGAAACGTTTTGAACATGCGCCCATCGAGCCGGTACAACGCTACGTACTGCACAGCCGGGTGGATGAAAAAAACGCGGCGCAGTGCCATCTCCGCCTCGTTCGTCTCCAGAAGCTCGTTGGCCTGCGAGGTTGAGTTGGCCGTGAGAAACGGCTGGAGGGCAGGGCTGGTGATCCCGGCATCGGAGACATTGCCAATCTCCGATAAAACGTACTGGAGATTTCTGCCCAAAGCCTTCAGCGTCTCTTCCGTATGCTCGCCGTAGCGCTGCTGAATGGCGTTTTGCGAGAGAACATACGTGACTGCCCCGAGCAGGCAGAGCGGGATGATGATAAATCCGATAAACGCGACAATCAATTTATGGCGCAGGTTACGCAGCATACGGCTTATCCTTTCACGCTGCCCGCCGTTACCCCCTCAATGATTTTTCGCTGCAAAAAGAGGTACACGATCACGACGGGCACGACACTGTACATGACCGCCGCGGACAGCAGCGCGTAGTTTGTCTGAAACGCATCCTTGAACACGGACATGCCGACAGGGAGGGTCCGCAGCGTTTCCTTGGAGAGAAACAGCAGTGCCATGATGAATTCGTTCCACACATTGATAAAGTTGAGAATAAATACGGTCACGATCGCCGGCATCGTCACCGGAAGGATGATCCGCACAAACAAGCCGAACGCGCCCAAGCCGTCTACAATCGCCGCTTCCTCCAGCTCCCTCGGGATGGCCTTCATAAAAGCCGACAGGATAAAGATCGTGACGGGCAGAGCGAATGTGGCGTTGATCAAAATCAGGGACAAGTGCGTGTCGATCAGCTTCATCTCCTGCAGCAGCCGGTAGAGCGGGATGAGCAGCGCCCCGCCCGGAACGACCAGACCGAGCAGAAAAAACTGATAGACCCAGTTGCTCAACCGGGGGAAATTCATCCGCGTGATGGCAAACGCCGCCGCCGAGCCGATGATGACGATCAAGATGCAGGAGACTGTGCTGATGTAGAGACTGTTGAAGAAATACGTGCTCACTTTCGCCGTCTTCCACGCTTCCACGTAGTTTTGCCACTGAAAGCTCGACGGCAGTCCCCAGGGGCTTTCTGTAATTTCCCGCTGCGTCTTCAATGACGAGATCGCCAGCCAGACGAGCGGATACAAGGTGACGAGGACGTATACAGTCAAAAGCATGTGGGGAATGACATTCCGGCGGTACAGCCAGGTGCGCATCAGAGCTCCACCTCCTGCTCTTTTTTGTTGGCCCGCTGGATGATCCAGGCAAACAGCAGCGTGAGCAGAAAGATCACGACGGCAATCGCGCTTCCATAGCCGTATTCGTATTCGCGGAATGCCTTCGTGACCATGTAGGTGGCGAGCACATCGGTCGTCTGGAACGGTCCGCCTTCTGTCATCACCATGATGATGTCGAGCGCCTTCATCGAGCCGGAAACATTGAGCAAGAAGATGACCACCAGGACGGGCCGGATCAGCGGCAGCGTGATAAACCACGTTTTTTGCCAGGCATTGGCCCCGTCAATCTCCGCCGCCTCCGTCAGCTCACGCGGCACTCCCAGTATCGCCGCCAGCACCAGCACGACGTAAAAACCGGTCCATTGCCAGGCATTGGCGACCAAAACGCTGATCATCGCCCACTTGGGATCCGACAGCCAATACTGGGTCAGGGAGTCGAGCTTCAGCAGGCGCAGAAAATTGTTCAGCAGCCCTGCGTCCGGATGGTAAATGTAAAGCCACAGGACCCCTACCACCGCCGTGGAGAGGACGGTCGGGAGAAAGACGCCGGTACGGTAAAAGGTTTGAAACCGTCTCACCTGGCTCAAGAGCAGAGCGACAGCCACGATGATCGGCATGGAGATGAAGGTGCTGAACAGGATAAAGGACACGTTGTTGAAAAATGAGCGGCGAAATACTTCATCTTCGAGCAGCCCGGCGAAGTTGTCCAGTCCGACAAAGGTCATCTCCGTCACGCCGTCCCATTGGAAAAAGGCGTAATAGAGAGACTGTACCAGCGGAATTCCCATAAATACAACGTACAACCCAATTGCTGGTAGCAAAAACATAAGAAAAAGCCACGGCCTTGTCAACACGTTGTTCATTTTATGCCTCCATATTCACCAGTAAGCATGATCGGGTAAGAGAGGGAGCCACTTGACTGGGCGAAGTGGCTCCTCTTTTCATGCTGATTTATGGCCTTTTGGAATGCTTATTTGCTCTGATTGGCCTTGTCCTGCTCTTTTTGCAGACGCTCTGCTACCTGCTCCGGCGTTTTCACCTTGCCGATCAGCTCCTGCAGGGAATTTTCCACGGCAAGCTTGACCGGCGGCTGCACGACAGCATCATACGCTCTCCAGGTGCTGCTGGCGTTGTTGATCGTCTGGATGACCTCGGTAATCAATGGATCGGCACCGGACAGATCGCTCAGCTTCATCGACGGGAGCACCCGATCCTCGACCAGCATCCGTTTTTGCACCTCTTCGTTGAAATGCTCCTTGATAAAGGCATAGACCATCTGTTTTTGCTCCTCGGTCAGGTCTTTGGAGAAGCCGAAGCCGTTGGAGTAACCAGCGTTGATCGAGGTCTGGTCGCCCTTTCCTCCGCTGACCGCCGGGAAGGGGAAGAAACCGATCTGCCCTTTCAGATCGCCCGCCTCGTCGCCGCTGTAGCGAGTGGCATCCCAGCTTCCGGTGAAGACCATGCCGGCCTCTCCGCGCAGGAACTGGGCTCCCTGATCGGAGTATGGCAAGCCGAGCGCCCCTTTGGTAAAGTAGTCGGCATTCACCAGGGAGGCATAGTCGGAAAGTGCCTTCACCATTTCCGGATCAGTCCACTTGTGGGTGCCGCTGACCAGCCCTTCGATGGCCGGCATCCCGGCATTTCGTTCCAATATCGTGTTGAACAGCATCGCGTTGACCCAGCCGTCCTTGGCCGCCAGGGCAAGCGGCACTTTTCCCGCTGCCTTCAGCTTTTCATTTACAGCGATAAATTCATCCCATGTCTTCGGGACGCTGAGACCCAGCTCGGCAAACAGCTTTTTGTTGTAGAAAAATCCTTCGGCGTACCCGCCTATCGGCAGACCGTAGACGCGGCCGTCGACCGTGAACTCTTCGAGGTTGACAAACTTGTCTTTCAAGCCCGATTCGACCAGAAAGTCAGTCAAATCAAGCAGTCTTCCTGCCTTGACGTACAGCTTCGTATCGGCTCCGCCAAACATCTCGAAGATTTTCGGCGGATTCCCTGCCGCCATCTCCGCCTTCAGCTTTTGATCGCGGTTGACGTTTTCATCCATGCCTTCCAGCTCGATTTTCAGACCCGGATTTTTTTCTTCTGTCTTTTTGACGACATCTTCCAGAATCTTCAGTCTTGTTTTGCTGGTCTCCTTGATTTGCGTATGTCTGAGCGAAAGGGTGACTTCCTTTTTGACAGCGCTTCCAGAATTGTCGGCAGGTGTCGTCGAACCTGCCGGCGCCTGCGGCTGTGTGCTTGTGCTGGCACCGCCGCCGCTGCTACAGGCGGCGACGACCAGCATCGATGACATCAACAACAGGGCTCCCGCCTGTTTCCATGCATGTTTCATTGCCTGTTTCACTTCAGACCCCCCTTTTTTCCTGATTTTGCCTTTGTACGATCATTATAGATTTGAAAATTTTTGGCAGGTAGGTCGAAATTTCTTTACAAACAGGGGGAAAAAACTCTACGGCGCTGGTGTTTCCTCAGACCCGGCCGACATGAAAACGAGCAATGCCCATTTCGCATTTTTTAATGATTCCGGTGTAAAATCAACGGTCTTGATGACTTGTTCATCAGTCGCCTGCATGCCCCATACCGCGGCACGCTCGCCTTCCTGCAAATTCAGCTCTTCTGCCAGCTCGATCGGACTGCTGGCGACCTGCTTGGCATCCACGACCCAATCAAGCTGACTGCTGGTTGAGCCGTTTTTATCGGTGAGGGCAACCGTGATTTCATAATGCGTCTTGTTCGGGTCCTCTCCCTGGCTGCCCTTTACGGAAAAGATCGCTTCCCCGTCAAAGCTGTATTGCTCTTCTTTGCCCTCTTTTCCATCTTTGTCCCTGATGCTTTCCCCAAGCTCTCCGAGGGTCTGCGTCTTTTTGCCGTATTCCCATACTTCCAGCGTAGTTTTGATCTCGTTGCTCTTTCCGCGATATTTTACTTGAACCGCGCCGGACATCAGTCCCAAGAACGGTTTGAATTTTTGCGCATCGCCTGCAAATAAATCGACCGGCTTCACTTGCATGGCTGCCTCCGGTGCCTTCTCTACCGGCGTGCAAGCCGCTGCCGAAACGGCCAATCCAGCTACAAGAATAAGTCCGAGCCATTTTTTCATCGACTTTGTCTCCTTTGTCTCCCGTAAATCTGTCCACAAGAACGAATCCATTGTAACCAATAACCATCCGCGAAACAATTGACCGATGGCTGAGAGTATGCCGGATTTGCCGGCAGGGAATTAGAAAACTTGGCTACGCCAAGCTTTTTGGCGTGGTCTTAGTTGCACTTATACTTTCACCCTCTATCGCGTTAGCGAAATTAGACTTTTACAAAGTAGAAAAAAGCTTCGCCTGGTCAATCGGCGAAGCCATTCGTGTATTCGTTGTCCGATAAATCCTTGCCCGATAGGTCCAACAGTGAGAACCCGAGAGACTTTCGGGACACCGGCCACCATCCTTACAATTTTGCATCCGCCGCCGGCTGACAGCTCAAAAAAGGGTGGCTCACCGCTTCCCCAACAATTCTTCCGTCTCTTCCACCAGCTTGCGCACCAGCTCTTCCGCACTCATCGCTCTGCCCAGCGCCCCGGCCTGCCCGGCCCACATCGAGAGAAATTCGCTTCTCTCCTGCTTGGATGCCGCTTGGCGGATATCGCGGGTCAAAGCGTTTTGCACCGGATACGCCGGGATTTCTTCCGTGTACGGGGCGAGCAGCTGCATGAACTCATTGGTTACGCCGCGGGCCGCCTTTCCGGAAAAGGCCGTGGTCAGGACCGTTGCCTCGTCACTGGCCGACAGCACCGCCTGCTTGTGCAAGCGATGGGCGCCGCTCTCTTCCGTCAACAGAAACGCTGTTCCCAGCTGAGCGGCCTGCGCTCCCAGCATGAAGGCAGCGGCGATTCCTCTGCCGTCCATAATGCCGCCAGCGGCAATGACCGGAATGGAAAGCCGGTCTGCCATTTGCGGAACCAACGCCATCAATCCGACGAGATTGTCCGGCGAATCCGGCAAAAACGAGCCGCGGTGCCCGCCTGCTTCGCTTCCCTGGGCAACCACCATGTCCACGCCGCTCGCTTCCAGGGCCACGCCCTCCCGTACTGTCGTGGCTGTGCCGATGACGACGATTCCGCGCTGCTTGCACGCAGCCATCCATCTTTTGTCCAAAAGGCCAAAGGTAAAGCTGAACACAGGCACCCGCTCTTCCAGCACAGCGGCCATCTGCTCTTCAAACGGCTCTGCTACCTTTCCCAGCTCCGGGTCCTCGGGGATGCCCAGACGGCGCCTCGTTTCATTCATAATCTGCCGGACTGCTTCGCCCGGGACTGTTTTGCCTGTCTCTTCTTCCGGAATGAACAGATTGACGCCAAATGGCTTGTCGGTCAGTTCGCGAATGGCCCGAATCGCTGTGCGAATCTGCTCGCCGCTCATATAGCCCGCTCCCAGCGTGCCCAGTCCGCCAGCCTGAGAGACGGCTGCAACCAGCTGCGGAGTCGTCGTTCCTCCCGCCATCCCCGCCTGGATGATCGGCAGTTTGATTCCGAGTTTGCTTGTCACTTCGTTGCCGGTCCACATACATGCTCGCTCCTCTCTGGTCATTCCTGCTCTTTTGCCCGTCGCAGCAAATCGATAAAATGAGTCAGAATCCGTGCTGTCATCCCCCACACGACCCGTCCCTTAAGCTGGTAGAAGTAGTGGGAGACAGAGCCAAACCGCCACGGGTAGTCTTCTCCGCCCGGTATGAGGTGGTAGGGGTAATCCGGGCCAGGCTCGACCCGTATTTTCGCCTGGTAGATATCAGGGCTTGTTGCAAGCAATTCTGCCAGCGGCACCAAAAACACTTCGCCTACTTCCGCAGGATTCGGATGCAGCTCCTCAAGGGAATCCAGAAATCCAACGAAGGGGTATATACAGGATGCAGGGGTGACCAGCGTATCGAGCATGCCGACGAAATGAATTTGTTCCAGAGGCAATCCCAGCTCCTCGCTCGTCTCCCTGCGTGCGGCATCCCACTCGGACGCATCCTCCGGGTCGATCCGGCCGCCGGGAAAGCAGATTTCCCCGGCTTGTCTGCGCATCGTTGCAGCCCGTTTTTCAAACAGCACACACAATTGCCCATCTTCCCCTCTGACCAGCGGGACCAGTACGCCGAAACGGGAGAAATCCTGTTCTCCCATAATTCCCGGCCTGTGCTTGCCCAGTACCGCTTCCACTTCGGCAATCGTTTTGTCCATATTCCTGTTTGTTCCGTCCGCCATTTGATTCAAGCCTCCATTTCATGCAGCCTGAAAAACATGGGTAATAGAGCTGGGACGATCATACTCCACCCCGGTTACAAGCCGTTCCTTTCTGTCTGTCCTGCTGTGATCGGAATGACCTGCAGCTAGGCCTCTATGTAAACCGATATTTCAATTAAATTTTGATCGGGATCGCGCAAATAGACCGAGCGGATCTTCCCGACAGCACCCGTTCTGTCTACCGGCCCTTCCAATATCGGGACTCCGCACGTCTCCAGATGTGCCATGACCTGCTCCAGCGGAACAGAAGCGATCAAACAAAGATCGGCAGAACCCGGAACAGCTTTGTTAGCCTTGGGCTCAAACTCTTGCCCGGCTTGATGCAGATTTATTTTTTGCCGTCCAAACTGCAACGCAAACCTCCCACCGCCAAACGTCACAACCGTCATGCCCAGCACCTTTTCATAAAATGCACAGGTTGCCTCTACATCTGCTACGGTAAGCACAAGATGGTCCAGTCTGTCTATCATCTCTCTTCCTCCCATCGCGGTTCGTGGCCCAAAGAAAAAGACGAAGTCTCCTAGTTTCAGGATACCACGTCTCTTTGATTTCGTTTACCTGTTATTCCGCTTTTATCCATGCTACACGGTTCATCTCAAGGTCGGACAACCATTCCTCCGGCGCCGCTTCATCACAGATCACCATGTCGATCGCAGACAGATCGGACACCTGGCACAGGGTGCTCGTACCGATTTTGGAATGGTCGGCCATGACGATCACTTCACTGGCATGCTCGATATACCGCTTGGCAAGCAAAGCCCTCTCCAGCTCGTAGCAGGTGATCCCCCTGTCCATCATGATGCCGTCAACGGACAAAAAGGCTTTGTCCACGTAGAAATTGCTCATCATGCTCTCGGCGAAGGGGCCCGCAACGCGGTGGTGCTTGGCGTTCACTTTGCCTCCGAGAAAAAACAGCTCGGCGGACAGAAGTCCCTGATTTTGATAGCTTACGAGCATGGAAAGAGCAGTGACCGAGCTGGTGATAATGACCAGCTCCTTTCTATCCACGAGGAATTCGATCATCTGCAATGGCGTCGTTCCTTCATCGATAATGATCGTATCCTGATCCTGCACCAGAGCTGCCGCCGCTCGTCCGATCCGCTTCTTTTCCTCGGCTCTGAGCACCTCTCGCGACAGATGGGAAGGCTCAGCCCTCTCCTGCCGCAGCTTCACTGCCCCTCCGTACACGCGCTTCAGCTTCTTTTCCGCCTCCAGCTCTTCCAGATAGCGACGGATGGACTCCGAAGACACCTGCAGCGCCTCCACCAAATCATTGGTGCGCACCTTGCCCTGTGCATCCAGCAGCTGAAGTATGATTTTTTTCCGTTCTTCTCCGTTCAACGACACGCCGTTACGCCCCCTGCCCCGCTCTACCATTTATCCGGAAATTCTTTTTGTATGTTGTCCCGTTCTATCAGATTCTGCGAGACAAGCCAGCACAGCCTTTCTCCGTCCTTGGCCCTCTCGCGATTGAATCGTACCCGTTCAGTTCCATTTTTCCCCTCTCTGAGAATTGTAGAGGAATTGGGCGATACAATCAAGGATTCCTGGCCCTGTCCCGCCGATTTCCTGGAGCCTCGCCAAGTCATTGCCTTATTGCGGCCACGGCCGCCTCTCTCTTCTTACCGCCAATACATACTGGCTTTAACAGCCTGGACCAATCTGTCGATGTCTTCGGCGTACACTTCTCCGATATTCCCGATGCGGAAGGTCTCCGCCTGCGAAATTTTCCCCGGATAGATGACAAACCCGGCCTGTTTCAAGCGTTCGTAAAACGTTTCAAAGCGGAACTCCGGGTGATCGGGATAGCGAAACGAGGTGATGATCGGCGACTGCCAGCGAGCCGGAAGCAGACAGGAAAAGCCGAGGCCCTCCATTCCTTCAACGAGCAGGCGCTGGTTGTCCGCATAGCGCTTGTTTCTCGCTCCGACGCCTCCCTCTTGCTCCAGCTCCACGAGCGCCTGATAAAAAGCCCGAACGGTGTGGGTCGGAGAGGTAAACCGCCACTTTCCGCCTTGCTTTTCCATCGTTTCCCACTGGTCGTACAGATCGAGCGAGAGGGAGCGCGCCTGTCCTTTGCACGCCTCTAGCGACGCCGTTTTGGCGATGACAAAGCCAAATCCGGGGACGCCCTGGATGCACTTGTTAGCGCTGCTGACGAGAAAATCAGCCCCCAGCTCTGCCGTGTCGAGAGGTATTCCGCCGAAGCTGCTCATCGCATCGACGATCAGGATCTTGTTGAAACGCTTCACGGCATGCGCCATTTGTTCAAGCGGATTGAGCATCCCCGTCGTCGTCTCGCAATGAACGACGGCTACATGCGTAATCGCCGTATCTTGTTCCAGCTTTTCCGCGAGGCTGTCCGGGTTCACCGGCTCCATTTCCCCGAAGGCCATCCTCGCCATCGGAATCCCGTGCACGTTTGCGATTTTGGCGATGCGGTCTCCGTAGGCGCCATTAGTCAATACAAGCAGCTTGCCGTCCTTTGGGACAGCCGAGCTGATCACCGCTTCCACGCAAAAGGTTCCGCTGCCCTGAATCAGGACAGACGTATAGCCGTCCGGCTTCGCGGCAGCCAGAGAAACAAGCCTGCGGCGGATGCTTTGGACCAATTGGTTGTAATCGTCGTCCCAGGTGCACCAGTCTCGGAGCATGGCGGCACGGACGCTTGGCGAGGTGGACAGCGGTCCCGGCGTCAGCAGCAGGTATGGATTATCCGGTCCGCTTTCTGTTTTGGCGAGCAGTTTGCTTTTCTTGGCTGTCATGGCTTTTCACCACCCGCCAGACGATCTACGATTTCATCCAGCACCTCGTCCAATTTGCCGATTTCATCAATGATGAAGTGTGCACCCGCCTGTCTGAATCGCTCTGCTGCTTCTGCGGCTTTTTGTGCAAGCAAGACCGGATCGGCTGCTGCCACCTGTTCACGCGACCAGCCCAGCTCGCTCCCGCCTTTTACGACTCCGACCGTCCACATGCCGGCATTTTTGCCCTCCCGTATATCGCTTACGGTATCTCCTACCTTTACCATTGCGCTCATCGGATAGACTCCCAGCAGCTTTGCATTTTCATAACACATCCATGGCTCCGGCCGGCCAGCGGGAACTTCGTCGGAAGCGACAATCGCATCTGGCGCATATCCTCGCTCCCGGGCTGCTGCTGCCACAATCTTCATCATTTCGGCGGTATAACCAGTCGTTGAGCCTATCTTCAAGCCGCGCTCGCGCAGCCGCTCTGCCAATTCCACCGCTCCCGGGACCGGCAGCGCATACTTTTCCAAGACGGTAACCATCATCGGCTCAAACTCTGCATACAGAGCGTCCACATCCGTCTCGTCCGGCTTCTTGCCGTAGAGCTTTTCCCACTGCGTGCAAATCCGCTCCATCCGGCAGATCGCCCGGATGTGATCGCGCTTCAGCAAGCCCATCGGCACGCGGGCCTCCTCCGGCGTGACATCGATCCCCCGTCGCTTGAATACCTCGATAAATACAGCGAGCGGTGCAAAACAACCGTAGTCAATCATCGTTCCCGCCCAATCAAACACAACTGCTTTCAACACATGTTCACCAGCTTTCTCGCGTTATCTCGTACATATAAGTCCTGTCAACCGAACGGCGCTGCTGGATGCAATGCCTTTGTGGACAGCATGTTTTTACACGTTATCTTTCCTGCCATTTGTTTGTCCGCTTTTTCAAAAGAAACGAAATCCACTCTGCGCAGCCGCGGGCAATGATATTGATCACGACGATCAGAACGGACATGGCCGCAGCCGGGGCAACGTCTCCGGCATCGTCCATATTGACGATCGCCACGGAGGCCAGCTTGAAGTCTGCCGCGTAGAGGAAAACCACCGCAGAGATCGTGACCATCGCATTTATAAAAAAGTAGACAGCCATCTCGATGATAGCGGGCAGGCACAGCGGCACAGTGACTCGCCAAAATGTTTTGTACTGGGGAATTCCCATCGATTCCGCAGCCGCTTCAAATTCCGGGTCCAGCTTTTTCAGTGCAGTCGTGGCCGTAATGAAGGCCACGGAGAAAAAGTGAACGACATTGGCCAGCACCAGTATCCAGATCGTTCCGTACATACTGTGCAAAGGATTCGCCGGATTGTTGAAAAAGAAAATGTACGCAAGCCCAATGACCAGGCCCGGCAAAGCGAGCGGCAGCACGGACAAAAAGTAGCCTGCCTGGCGAAGCCTGTTCCATACCTGCATTTTCTCCAGGACGTAAGCCGCGACAAAGGTGAAGACTGTCCCGATTCCGGCCGTCCAGAGGGCGATTTTCACACTGTTGTACAAGGTTTCCATCCCCGCTCCCGCTGCCTGCGAGAAGTCGTAATGGCCGAGAGTAAAGGTCAGGTTGTACGGCCATACCTTGATAAACGACGCCAGGACGACCGCTCCCATCAAGAGCAGCAGCAGACTGGTGACTCCCAGGCAATAGAGAAAGAATAGCGTGTCACGAAGCTTGTTTTCCTTGATCTGATAGGGCAGCGACTTGGACGTGACAGCAGCGTTTTGCTTTCGCTGCACGATCCGGTCCACGACAAAGGCCAGCAGGGCAGGCGCGATCAACAAAAGGCCGACGGTCGCTCCCATCGTCATGTTTTGCTGGCCGATCACCTGTTTGTACACATCTGTCGCCAATACGGAATACTGCCCGCCTACGACTTTGGGCGCCCCAAAATCGGTGAATGACAGTGTAAACGAAACAAAAGCCGAGCTGATCAAGCCGTATTTGACGCCGGGGATGGTAACTGTCCAAAACTTTCGCCAGCCTCGCGCTCCGAGGGTATCTGCCGCCTCGTACAGGCGGTAGTCGGCAAAGGCCAGCGAGACGGCCAAAATCAGGTAGGCTTGCGGAAACACGTAGACGATTTCCGCGAGCACGATCCCGGTGGCACCGTACAGCTCCATATCCCAGGAAAACGGCAGCAGCCCGAAAATTCCGGTCGTGATCAACCCTTGATTGCCAAAGAGATAGGTAAGCCCGATCCCGTGCATCATCGTCGGGGCAAACAGCGGCAAGAGAGCAATGGAACGAAACCACGCCTTGCCCTTCATCCTGGTGCGTGTCAAGGCGTAGGCAAACAAAAAAGCGAGCGCAACCGCCAAAATCGTCGTCATGCAAGAGATGTACAGCGTATTGGTAAAAGACTGGACGAGCGACGGTGTGGAAAAATAGGCGATGAAATTGGAAAGGCCTGCAAAGCGTCCCTGTTCGTCCCAAAAGGCTCGGACAAACAATGTCAGCAAGGGCCACAGCACAACGACCCCCAGGACCATAACGAGCAAGGCAAGGACGCCCTTTTGCCAGGCTTTGTCGATCCCGCCCCTCTTTATCGCTTTCCCCTGGCTCCCCGCATCGAAGATCGTTTCCTTGCTGGCGCTATTGCGGGCGCTGCTGTCCACATCCATGCGCAGGTCTTCACGGGTCCCCTCCTGCTTGGCCTTGTCCGCTTCCCTTTTTGCGTGCAGCAATGTCTCCATTTTCCTCACCCTGCACCCTTCCAAGCGTCCCGTTCAAATACCAGCAGCTTTTCCAGGGGAAGCTCCAGCAGTACCTTTTGATCACGCTTTACTCTCATTCGCTGCGCCGATGCGGCAGGCAAATCAATCGTCAGGCGAAGAGGAATTGTTGCTTCCTGCTCATCCTGCACTTGCAAAAACAAGCGGTAAAACGAACCGCGGAACTCTACGCTTTCGACGACGGCAGGGATACCGCACTCCGTCTCGTGATCCAGCAGACGAACATGCTCGGGACGAATCGCCAAAAGCGCGTTTGCATCCGGGAGATGACCGACAAAACGGGTTCCCTCAAAAAAGTTGATCGCTCCGATGAAATCGGCGACAAACGGGCTGCCCGGCCGATTGTACACATCTTCCGGCGTCCCGATCTGAACCACCTCCCCGTGGTCCATCACGACAATTTTATCGGCCATGGTCAAAGCTTCATCCTGATCGTGGGTAACCATGATCGTAGTCATGCCTGTTTCTTCATGAAGACGCCGAATCTCGCGGCGGAGCTTTTGACGGACCTTGGCGTCCAGCGCGGACAACGGCTCGTCCAGCAGCAGCACATCGGGGGCGAGCGCAATGGCCCGGGCTAAAGCCACTCGCTGCTGCTGACCGCCAGAGAGCTGGGCCGGATATTTGCCTCCCGCCTGCTCCAGATCGACCATCGCCAGTACCTCCGCCACCTTTTCCTTGATGGCGGTCCGCATCCATTTTTTCTCCCGCAAGCCAAACGCGACGTTCTCGGCAACGGTCAGGTTCGGGAACAAGGCATAGGATTGAAACATCATCGCGGTTCCCCGCTCCGCCGGGGGGCGGGTGGTAATATCTTGTCCGTGCAGTTCGATGCGGCCTGTCGTCGGCTGCTCCAGTCCGGCCAAAATCCGTAGCAGCGTTGATTTTCCGCAGCCGCTGGGGCCGAGCAGGCAGATAAATTCATGCTGGCTGATGGCAAAGGAAACATGCTCGAGCGCGGTGTACAATCCAAAACGCTTGCTCACGCCCTGGATGGATAAATAGGATTGTGTCATGTTCGCACTCCTCTTAGTTCGCAGGCTCGCTTTTTTGGTTGAAACGCTTCTCCCACTCAGCCAGCACCTTGTCGCGGTTCTCAGCCGATTTTTTCAGGTCGTTTTTGATCAATTGCTGCAGCGGATCGACCGTATAGCCCTCCGGAATCTGGCTGCTTGCCCCTTTGACGCTGACGATGGCAAAGTTCTTGTTGTACTCCTTCATCGCTTCATCAGAAATCGCCCAGTCCAGAAATTGCTTTGCTGCCGGTTTGATCGTTTGCTTTTTCACCAGGGCGTTTGCTTCCACATCCCAGCCCGAGCCCTCTTTCGGGAAGACGATTTCGACCGGCGCTCCCTTTTGCTTTTCGGTAATGGAGCGGTAGCCAAACGAAATGCCGATCGGGTACTCGCCGGAAGCAGCCATTTTTGCCGGCTTGGAGCCGGAGTGGGTATAGACAGCCATGTTTTCATGCAATTTGTCCAGATAGGCCCAGCCTTCTTCCTCGCCCTTCAATTGGAGCAAGGCGGAAACAGTCAGGTAGCCGGTGCCCGACGATGCCGGATTGGGCATGACGATCATTCCCTTGTACTCCGGCCTGATCAGGTCTTCGTAGGACTGCGGAATGGGGAGGTTCTTCTTCGCCAGCTCAACCGTATTCACAGCAAACGCAGTCTCCCAGGCATCTATGCCTACCCAATGGGCCGGCTCCTGCGTGTCTTTGAACTCGGGAGCGACCCGCTCGATTCCTTTCGGCGAGTACCCTTCCAGCATGCCATGCTGATCCAGCACCAGCAGACTGGTAGCCGCTACTCCCCAGATCACGTCAGCCTGCGGATTGTCTTTTTCCGCCAGGAGCTTGGCGGTAATCACACCGGTAGAATCGCGGACGATATTGATTTTTGTCTCCGGGTGCTTCTGCTTGAAGGATTCCAGATACGACTTGATCTGGTCGTCTTCTAATGCCGTGTAGACGGTGAGCTCGGATGAACCTGATGCTGCACCTCCTGCAGAGACTGTGGATTGCTGTGATTGTGTTTGTGTCCCTGAAGCCTGACCGCAACCTGCGGCGACAGGAAGCAGCAACAAGGACGCAAGCAAAGGATGGAACCAACGCTTCATATGAACCTCTCCCTCTCTTTTCAGAACCTTTCATCACCTCTCATGATACGGGCTGTTTGTAAATCACGTGTGAATCAAGTATTAAGAAATTGTTTTTACTTTGTTTTTGTTGTTTTTTATTGTAACTTAGTTGACCAATTAAAGAAAGACCAGCCCCAAACATGCACAAACATGTTTGAAGCTGGCCGATAGCTTGCTGCCTTATCTGGTTTTCGGGAGACAGTCTTTACGTTTTTAACCGGATTTCGACACAAACCTGGACTAGCCAGCTTAGGCCAATGCTTTCACCAGGCTTTGTCCAAATTCCACAGCTCCGTCTGGACCGTCGCTCGTAATCACGTCTTTGTGTGCCACAACGTGCTCGGCTACGTACTCTACGTTGTTTGCAGCCAGCTCGGAGATCATCACGTCAACAGGGTAGCACGTACCTTTGCGCCCGGAAAGCAAGCCTGTCTTTGCGACCACTACCGAACCTGCGCAGATGCCGGAAACGAGAATGTTCTGGTCATACGCTTGTTTCAAATAGCTGATCAGCTCCTGGTTTCCCCACAGATGGTCGATGGTTCCGGAACCGCCAATCACCGCTACGACATCATAGTCGCTTGCCGACACTTCCGAGAAGATGACCTCGGCTTCCGCTTTTCCCGCGTTGTCTCCTGTGATCACACCCGTTTTTGTACTGGCAACGGTCACTTCGATACCGGCTTTTTGCAGTTCTTCTTTCGGTCTGAACAGCTCATCCTCGTTGAAACGGTCTGGTGGTATGATAAGCAATGCTTTTTTCGCCATGATATAATGTCCTCCTTGATCGTGAACAAGTGTTCAAAAGATACTCTCATCCTATCGTCATTTGCCCATGGCGGGAAGCATGCACTTTTTTGTTCGATGGTTACAAAAATGTTACTATTGGAGAAGGAGGCGTAGGAAGCGATGTCAGACAAATTGCGAAAAGAAATTCAGGAAAAGCTCAAAAATGGCGATTTCAATTGTGAAAAGGAGCTTACACTGTCCATCATCAGCGGAAAATGGAAGGTCGTCATTTTGTGGCACTTGGGTGTTGAGGGGCCGCATCGGTTTAGCGACCTCCAGAGGCTGTTTCCGAAAATATCCCATAAAATGTTGACCAATCAACTCCGCGAGCTGATGGAAGACGGGATCGTTCATAGAGAGGTTTACCCGGAAGTTCCCCCGAAGGTCGAGTACTCCATGACTGAGCTCGGCATGACGCTGCTGCCGATCGTCGAGATGATGTATGAATGGGGAAAAAAGCGGATGGCGGATTTAAAGCAACAGATCCATGCTTCCGAGGTCTAGGCAACACGTCCATTCGTTATAGAAGCATATGAACATGACATGGAAAAACGCTTGGAGACCATCCAAGCGTTTTCTTGCGTTTATTTCCCGTATTGCACGACTTTCAGCAAGCTGGAAATGGTTGAGGAATGCATCGCTTCATGGACGATGGCAAAGTTCACGACCTCGCCGACTGTCGTAAAACGGAGCGGTCCCATTTCCACCGGCGACTTCAGCGGTTCCTCGAGCTTGCCGGGGGCTATCTCTGCGATGCGGGCAAGCTGCTCGGACAAGTGCTCGACAAGCTCTTCTTTTGTTGGAGGCTCAGCGGTCCAATCGGACGGCTTCGTCCCCGTATTGAACAAGGCAGCATACGACTCCGGAAGGCGCGAGGTGTCCGGGAAGCCCAGGGAGAGAAAGGATTCCAGGCAAAAGACGATATGGCCGACATTCCATCTGATCGTATTGGTAAACTGTGGAGGTTGAGCATCGAACAGCTCCTCGGGGATGGATTGAACCTGGTGCAGGACGATTTGCCGAACAGATTTTGCGGTGTTGACAATGTTTTGAGACATAAGACCATTCCTCCATTCATTCTCCGTTATTGACTGTGTGCTTCCTGTCAAAACAACTGTACCCTTTTCAAAAAAACTCTACAATCGCCAGTTTCCGATTATAATGATTACTGAAAGTGATGATAACTGCGGGGAGAGGGATACATGGAGCTGCGACAATTGGAGTACTTTATCGCTGTTTGCGAGGAGATGCATTTTTCCAGGGCATCCGAGAAGCTTTGCACCACACAGTCCAATCTCAGCCAACAGATCAAGCTTTTGGAGAGCGAGTTAGGCGTCCCGCTCTTTGATCGCATGGGTAAAAGAATCGCGATGACAGAAGCAGGGAAAGTGTTGCTGGAACAAAGCCGCCATGTTTTTTCCCATCTTGCCTATGCCCGCGACGCCATTGCCGAAATGAAAAATGTGCAAGGCGGAACGCTCACGATCGGGGTTCTGCCCGGAGATGCGGATCTTCTCTTTGATGCTCTGCTTGTGGAATTCCACCGAACCTACCCGCAATTGTCTTTATCCGTCATCGAATCCACGAAGGTTTTGGAGCAGGTCATCAGCGGCACTATCGACATTGGCGTCACGACCACGCCTCCCCCCGCTGAACGAATGACCGTGCTGCCGTTATTTCACGAAGAATTTGCCTTGGCTATCCGTGCAGACCACCCGCTCGCCAAGGAAAAAGCGATCCCCTTTGCCGGGCTGCAGCACTTGAAAATGGTGATGTTTCCCCCGGATCATCAAGTCAGGCAAGTGATCAGCCGTTATTGTCTCCAGGAAGGTTTCCGTCTGCAGCCGCATATCGAAACGACCACCCTGTCCTCTCTGCTCACACTGGTGGAGCAGGGGATCGGTGCATGCGTACTGCCCCGACTGCTGCTGGAAAATCTCAACCGAAAAGAGATCGCGATCATCTCGCTTCTGGATCCGACGCCTTGCCAGGACATCTGTATCGTCCATCGTTCGGACAGATACATGGGATTTGCAGCCCGAACGTTTATCGATACGTTGACTGCCTATATCCAGACAGCGATCGCCCATACCAAAAAACACTCCAAATCGGTTACATAAGCTGCCGGATAAGGTCAGCAAAGCCTTAGCCGCTTTTCGAACAGGTCGAAAACGCGGACTCTCCATAATCGGCTGCCACAAAAAAGGAGGGGATTGCGTCATCCCCTCCTTTTTATTCGGCATCGTCCCCGAGAGCGTAGCGGACAGCGGCTTCCGCGTGAATCCGGGTGGTGTCAAAAACGGGCACGGCACAGTCTTGCTGCCCGATCAAAAGGCCGATTTCCGTGCAGCCCAGGATGATTCCCTCGGCCCCCTGCTCGATCAGGCGTCGGATTATTTCCAGATACCTGCCTTTCGACTCTTCCCGGATTACTCCCTGGCATAGTTCCGTGTAAATAATTTCATGCACGGCTTCCCGTTCCTCCGCAGAAGGAATGAGCACGTCCAAGCCGTGCTTGTCCCTCAGCCTTCCCGTGTAAAACTCCTCTTCCATCGTAAAACGGGTGGCAAGCAGGCCCACTCTCGTTAACCGGCAGCCTTGATGGAGTGAGCCGTAGCGTCAGCGATATGGATAAAGGGAAGCGGGACCTGTGTCTCGATCTTCTCCGCGACCTTGTGCATCGTATTTGTGCAAAGCACAATCATATCGGCACCGGCGGCCTCCAGTCTTTGGGCTGCACGCACCATTTCCCGGCCCAGTTCCGCCCATTCTCCCTGATGCTGCAAATGCGCAATTTCTGCGAAATCAACGGAGAACAGCAGGCATTTGGCAGAATGCAAATTTCCTCTTTCCGCCTTTACGGCCTCATTCAGCAAACGATAATACACCGCGGAGGACTCCCAGCTCATCCCGCCGATCAATCCAATCGTCTTCATTAGCCCGCTCCCCCTTCACCAATTTGTTTTCCCTTAGTATAAGTCTACAGGTGGATCAAGGGAATCTCTTTCTCGGGGGAAACCGGAGTGACGGCCCTGCCTCTCTCTCGCACCAGTGTATAGTATTCGTAACAACCGATTACGCTGCTGTCTCCGTTCATTACGCCCGGATAAGCCCGATTGACCGAGTATTCCTGGCTTTGATGGGCACGCAGCGCTTCCGCTTTTTGTTCACGGTATAGCGTGATGTCCACCTTTCCTGTAATGGGGACGGCCGGCCTCGGTCCCTTGTCGGGGCAATGGTCGTAGTAATGCGGAATGGATACGAAATAGAGCGAGGGGTATTCCCCGTTTTGCAGTTGCTGTTCCGCCCGTTCCACTGCGGCAACGGTAGCATTGGAGGCGGCGATATGATCGGGATGCCCGGTCACGCCGTCCGGCGGAAACGTGACTACCACGTTTGGTTTCCAATCCACGATCAACTGGCAAATGCGCTCTGCAAGCTCTTCCGGCTCCACTGCTGACAATCCGCCATCCGGATAACGGAGCAGCTCCAGCTTTCCGATCCCCAAAACGTCGGCTGCACGCGCAAGCTCCTGCTCCCGATGCCGGGCCAGCTCTTCCCGGCAGTTGATGGGAAACGGACCAGGACGCCCCTTGCAGCCGGACGTGACGCAAACGAGACACGTTTCATGTCCAGCGTCCCGGCACCTTGCCAATGTTCCGGCACATGCAAAAGATTCGTCGTCGGGATGGGGAAACACAAACATCCATCGTTTCATGCTTTTCACCTCAATGTCTCTCGGTTCTCCCTTTGAGATATGCCAATCCTTTGGCGATTACACCGTAAATAGGTTCGTTTTGAGCCTTGTCGATCACAACCTGGGGAGCCGCCGAGCGGATTCGCTGCATGACGATCGAACGGACCCGCTCATCGTTTTGCAAGACGCCTCCCTGAAGGATCATTTTGAACGGCTCTCTGCCCATGCCCAGCCGCTCCATCACTGCTTTGGCCGCAAGAAACAGCTCTTCTCCCGCCCTCTCCAAAATGCCGAGGGCAACAGAGTCTCCACGGTCGGCTGCCTGGCTGACGAGAAGAGAGAGCTCCCCGAGCTTGTCGACGGAGTATTCCGAACCGTATGTCCAGTTAAACAGCTCTTCTACGTGAGCAAGACCGATATGCGGCAGCAGCAGGTCTGTCAGTACAGTCTGGCTTCCGCGTCCATCCGCTGCCCTCAGCACAGCCGTAACGGCCTGTTTGCCGATCCAGTAGCCGCTCCCTTCGTCTCCGACCCGATGGCCCCAACCGCCTGATCGGGCCGTTTCGCCAGCCTTGTTGACACCGAAGGCGATCGAACCGGTACCAGCAATGACGAGAATTCCCGGCTCCCCGTTTGTGGCCCCCAAAAGGGCGGCGAAGCCGTCGTTTTCCACCAGCAAATGGCGCACATGTACTTGCAGCTTTTGCAAGACGGCAACCACCATTTCCGTAATCACGCGCCGGTCGTATTCGGTATCCAGTCCGGCCAGTCCAAACACCGCGCATTCAATTTCCAGCGTTTCCTTCCCAAGCGCAGGGCTGTTCTCCCGAGTCTGGCGATCGCTGGAGCGGCGAGTCGATGGAGGTTCGTCTGCGCTCGCTGTCTCCTGCCGGACTCCGGCTTCCTGCAGCGCTGCCCGTATCGCCGCCTCCAGCTCCCGGGCTGCCAGCTCTTTGCCAATCCCCTGGTAGTTGCAGGAGCCCGCACGACCCGTAGCCACGATCTGTTGCGAGTCGTCAACCAATACGGCCAGACACTTTGTTCCCCCGCCGTCTACGGCCAAGAGGGGAATGCGTGTCACGGTCATCATGCTTCACTCCATTCGGACGTGATCTGATCAAGATAGCTCATAGCTTGCCGAACTGTTTCCTTCTCCGCTGCAAGCCAGGCCGAGTCGGTTTGGCCTTCTTGCTTGCGATGGGTGATCATGCGTCTCATTTCATCTGGGCTGGGACCCCCGGGTAGCTTGCGGATCGCCACAAAATGAACGGGATCAAGCGCCTGCCTGAGCTCTTGCTCGGTCAGACTCATGTTTCTTCCGATAACGGCCTGTGCCGCCTCCTGAACGAGATCGAGCCCGATCTCATCGGCCCGAAGTCCGCGTGCCATCGCTTCTTTTACCACTCTGCTGACGATGTGGTGGGAGGTGCGGAAAGACAGGCGGTCCGTCCGAACAAGGGTATCAGCCAGCTCCGTTACCGTGGCAAAGCTGCCCTTGGCCCGCTCCAGCAAGCCCTGTTTGTTGACGTCCATCGTCCCTACCACGCAGGCCATCAGCCGGTACATCTGATCGAGGACAGACAGGCTGCGCCATGCGTACGGCTGCATGTCGTCCTCCGTATCGACGATGTCGCCGAACGGAGTGTTGTGCATCATCGTCAAAACGGTACTGGCGTTGCCAGCCGCCGACGACAGCAGGGACCGCATGTGTTCGAAAGAGACGGGATTTCGCTTCTGCGGCATGATCGAACTGATCTGTACATAGGGGCTTGCCACTTTCAATACGGCAAACTCCTGTGTACACCACTGCAGCATATCCTGAACGGTACGTCCCAGGTTGATCGATGCCAGCTGCACAGCCGTAGCGACTTCACCCAAATAGTCGGCGCCTCCGATCGCATCGTATGCATTCTCTACCAGCTCGTCAAAGGCCAGCAGCTTCATCACCCGCTCCCGGCTGATCGGGAAACCGGACGTCGTCAGTGCTGCGGCCCCCATCGGGCTGCGGTTGCAGGTCCGATACGCGCTGATCAGCCTGCGGATATCCCGCGTCAGCGAATCGACCACGGCCATGATATAGTGGGCCATGGTCGTCGGCTGAGCCTGCTGTGTATGCGTATACCCGATCATGACCGTTTCCGCGTGTTCATCTGCAAACCGGAGCAATTGCTCTTTCAGGGCGATAGCTGACGATAGTGTCACCAGCAATTTCTCGCGCAGTACCATGCGATAAATGGTGACACCCATGTCATTGCGGCTGCGGGCCAGATGCAGATTGCCCGCGACGTCACCCGCCAGCTCCAGAAGCTTGCTCTCCACCTGAAAGAACAAATCCTCAAATTGTCCCGTGTACGAGGAGCGACGCAGCTCTTCCAGATCGATGCCGCGCAGCGAACGGGCGATCTGTTTGGCCTCTCCATCCGTGATCAGCTCCTGCTCGCGAAGCATGATGAGATGGGCCTTGTTGATCGCCATCATCGGCGTCAAAAGATGGGTTTTGGCTTCCGTAAAGGCTGGCTCCAATACTGCTTCGACATACGTCTTTCCAGGGAAGTGGTCCCCCTCCTGCTGAAAGATCCGTTCTTTGGTATCCATCGGTGTTTCTCCTTCCGGCCATTTCTTTATTTTTTAGAGGATATACGTTCTTCGGTTAAAGCTTCCCCAAGGCTGGAAACAGGGAGGACAGCCGGCAAACGGCAGCCTCCCGCTTCTCTCGCCTTTCTTGTCTGCGTCGGGTATCCCGCATTTTCTTTGCGATCGCTTGCTGTATATTTATTGCTTCAGACTGGCCATGTTGACAAACAGCCGGATCGCCCCCGGCACCAGCGCAGGTATTTCACGGTACCAGACGAGCGAGCTGTACGTATACGTCCCTTTTCCGTATGTGGCGGTGAGGAACGTACCGGTAAACTCCTTCTCGCCCGGATCGCCGTTTTTGATCAGCTCCACATATTCCTTCGCCCATTTGGACGGATTGTAGGCGGAACGGTCCTGAATCCAATGATTCCAGTCTTCGTCCGTGATTTTGTTGGGCGTGTTGAAGATCGGATGCTCAGGCGCCAGCATCGTCACTTTGGAATTCTCGTCCGTCACGCGCCATTGGATCAGCGGCGTCCCGATGGTGATCGGATACGGCGCCAGCTCCGGCTTCCATTTGTCTTCCGGCTTGTGGTACTGCACCACCAGGTTGCCTCCGTCCTCCACGTATTTGAGCAGGCGGGCATTGCTCGGAATCAGCTCCGGCCGGAATCCGTAGGCGCGGATGCCCAGCACGATCGAATCGTACTGACTCAGATCGCCCGATTCGATGTCTTTGGCGCTGAGCGAAACGACGTCCACCCCGACTTGGCGCAAGTATTGGTCGATGTTGTCAAAGCCGCTGGAGACGTACCCGACCTTCAAGCCCTCCGGCACGTTCAGATCAAAGGCCTGGATCGCAACCTCTGCCGGTTGGACAAAGTATGTGGTGCCGATATGCGGATAGCGGATCACCTGGGCGCCTTGGCGGCTTTCCTTTCCGTTTCCGCGGGCGACAGCCGTTACCTTGTATTGGCCCGGCTTTACCGAAGATCCCGGCTTCACCGTAAACGCTGCCGATTTGGTCTCACCTTTGGCCGCGAAGGAAACAGGCACGGACTTCGGTTCAGCAGACCAGCCATCCGGCAGCTCCAGCGAAATGGCGGAATTGGCTGCTCCCGGATTGTAGTTTTTGACTGTCACCTTGACCGAGATCGGCTCTTCCGGCTTGAGCGTATTCAGCACGGTCGCGCCCGGGCTGACCGACAGGGCAAAGCCGGGCAGCACGGCCACCGCGTCAGCAGGAACGACGTGAGTGACAGAAGCCGTTTCAAAGGCAGTGACCGCAACATCCGCCGTGATCAAAGGCTCTTGATACGGCTGGAACAAAGACGCGTTGCTTGGCACCGTCACCTCGAATTCGGCTTTTGCCGTCTGGTTATATCCGAGACCGTTTACGCTGGTCGGACCTGTTGCCCGCGCCTTCCATCCTTCCGGGACATGCAAGCTCAGCTTCACCTGACTCCATTTCACCTGGCCGCCATTATAAGCCGTTACGGTTACTTTGGCCGTCTGTCCCGCGACCAGCTCGCCCGTCTCCGGGCGCACCTTGGCTACGAGCGACAACGCTTCCGCACTCGCTTTGCTGAGCTGGTTTTCTTTTACCTCCAGCCGATGCAGCACATCCTGCTTCACTGCACGCTCCAGACCGGATGCCTCCACAACCGCCTTTGTTTTCCTGACGTCGGCCAGCATCGCGTGGACTTCTTCTGCCACCCTGGCGAAGCTCGGATAGGCGGCGATCACCCGGTCGGCATCCTTTTGCAGCGCGGACAGCTCCGCTGCCAGCTTGCCACCGCCTGCGGCTTTCTTCACTTCCTCGGCAAGATCGTCAAATGTATAGGCAATGCCTTCAAAGAAATCGGGTTCTTTTTCCTTTGCTGTGTTCCCTGTATTCTCCGGGACGACCGACTTTTCCAGCTTGTAGTAATTGTAGCTCGGGCCTTCATCATAGTGCCGCCCCATCCCCTGGCTCTTGTGCATAAACCGGGATTCCTCGCCCAGTTGCAGATACGAGGCTCCGTAAATCTCGTCATACTCGCCTACAGGCACTCTGACGTCATAGTCCTTTGCCGACGCCGGGACGTACAGCTTTTTGACCTGCCACGGCGAAAGCCCCTGGGCCAGATGCTCGGGAAACACGCTCGGGTCGGCTGCGTCCTCAAACGCTCTGACCGTGATGACATTGATGGCGCGATGATGTCCGTGCGTAGAAGGCTCGTTCAGGAAAGCGGGAATGACTACGTCAGGTCTCAGCTCCCGGATTTTCCGGATCAGCCGTTCATAGACCTCCTCTTCTCCCCATTTGGAAAGGGTCTCGTCCGGGCTTTTGGAGAAGCCGAAATCGTAGACGGGATCATCAATCTGTTCGCTGAGGATGCCCAGCGTCACATTGGTGACCTTGGACGCCTCCTGCAGCTCCCTCGTGCGGATGATGCCGAGCGCATTGCCCAGCTCGCTGCCGATCTCGTTCTGTCCGCCTTCGCCGCGATTGGCGATGATGCTGGACGTGTCCACTCCCTTGCCCAGCGACAGGTACGCCAGCATTGCGCTGTGCTCGTCGTCGGGATGCGCGCCTGTGTTCATGGCGCTGGCAATCGTGGTCAGCGGCTTGATCGCTTTCCACAGGTCGACGACACCGCGGTCGGCATGAGCGGTCTGGGGCGCCAGCGGCAGGACGAGACTGCCGGCCAGCGCGACGGCTGTAGTGACGGAAAACAGCTTGGCAAAAGTCCCCTTTTTCAATGAACCCTCCTCCATTTCCTCTGTAAGATGATCTATCTGCAGGAAATTCCTGCATTATCAATCATGGCCTTCATGCAGGGGAGTTCATGCTGTCGCCACGGATTGACCCATAGAAGCAAAACGGAAATGCACGAGTAATCAAAGCGCCAACAGTTGACGGCGGACTTGCTAGGCATCTTGCCTGTTTAAACCGCCGTTCCCGCCTTGTCGCCGGTCAGTTTTCTGGAGACGAACAGCACGATGATGATCACGACGATTTGCAAGACGCCGTATGCACATGCCGTACCGAATTCAAAGGAGTACATCTTTTGGAAAATCGCCACGGAAAGAGGCGTAGTCCGCGGGGTAAAGATCAGAATAGATGCCACGAACTCGCCGATACACTGGACAAACGCGAGCAAGGTCCCGGCCAGTATCCCGCCGAACGCCATCGGAAAGACAACCCGCCGGAAGCTGTACCACCACGTAGCCCCCAGGTTTCGCGCCGCCTCTTCGACAGACGGGTCCATCTGCATCAGCGTAGCCGACGTCGAACGGAACACGAGCGGCAGATGGCGGACAAAGTAGGCAAGCGGGATAATCCAGAAGGTGCCGATCAACACCTGGTTGAAGCTGAACACGGTCGGCTCGCTGAAGGCTGCGATCAGGTTGACCGCCACGACCGTCCCAGGCAGTGCCCAGGGCAGCATAATCAGGACGTCCAGCAATGTCTTTCCGCGAAAACGCAGCCTTACCATCGCATAGGCTGCCGCCACCCCGAACAGGACGATCCCGATTGTGGCAATCGCGCTCAGCTCCAAGCTGTTCATGATCGGACGCCAGGTTTTCTTGTCGGTAAACAAGTCGAGATAATGATCCACCGTATACTTTGGCGGCAATATCTGGACCGTCCACGTGCCGTCCACGGAGAAGGAAATCAAAACGAGCACCAAAATGGGCAGCATCAGGATGACGATGCCGATAAAAGCCAGCACGATCGAGATATAGCGGCCTGTCTTGCTTTTGATTTCCGTTCTGTGCACGCTGACGCCCTTGCTCTGGTTTTGATAATTCCGCGCTCCCTGATACCAGCGCATCAACAGGAGGAAGGCTACCGACACGATCGACAAAATCGTCGATTGCGCCGCCGCCATGTCCAGGTCTCCATTCGTTCGGGAGAGATATATTTGCATCGTCATCGTCCGGTCGATTCCGAAGATGAGCGGGGCCGTGTAGGACGCCATCGAAATCATGAACACCAGCAGGGACGAGGCGACCAGCGCAGGGGTGAGCATCGGCAAAATGACTCTCCGCCAAACGGTAAAACGCCCTGCCCCAAGGCTTGCGGCTGCTTCCTCCAGAGACGGGTCAAGCCCCTTGATCGCCGCCGACGCGGTCATGAAGAAATACGTGTACATCGTAAAGGTGTGAACGACGACAACACCCCAGATCCCTTTCAAGGAAAACGGCACTTGGGCCAGGCCGAACAATTCCTTGAACGCCCGTGGGAAAATGCCGCTCTCACCGTACAAAAACGTAAACGAGAGCACCCCGATCAGCGGCGGCAGGGCCATCGGCACCAAGGCAAGCACCGACAGGATTTTTCGCCCCGGAAATTCGTAGCGCTCCAGCAAAAAAGCCATCGTCACTCCGACAATTCCGCAACTGATGACGCTCAGGACGGATATATAAATGCTGGTCCACAACGCCTCCAGATTGGCCGTATGCTCCAGACTGAAGAAGCGGACGTAGTTTTTCCACGTCGTCTCGCCATCGATGTGGACGCTGGCGACAAACGTTTCCCAGAGCGGGTAAATGACGTACGCCAGCAAGATCAAAAACAGCGGCGAAACCAGTACATACACAAATGCCGGCGAAGAGGTAAACGACATTCGCCTTGCGGGTGCCGATCCTGGCTGCAGCTCTGCTCTCATCGCTTTTCCTCCTTATCCGGCAAAATAGATGCTGTTCTTTGGAATGTGCAGGGAAATGGCCTCCCCGGGCTGTTTGACAGCGCTTCCTTCATTGATAAACATGCTCCTCAACTGGTGGGGTCCGACGCTGGTCACGTAGTTGACGCATGCACCGGTAAACTCGGCAAGCGCCACGGTTCCTCTCACCACGTTCTCACCGTCCGCTCCCGCACTTTCCCGAACCGCTTCGGGACGAATCGAAAGCGCTACCTTTTCTCCGACCGCCAAACGAACCTGCGGGGATGCCTGCTGCAAGGAGCCGCACAGGGAGATGTCGGGCGTCACCTGCACATAGACGTTTTGGCCCTCAATTCCTGTCACTGTCGCTTCCCACAGATTGGTTTCGCCGATAAAGGACGCGACGAAGCGGTTCACCGGCCGGTGGTAGATCTCGTGCGGCGTGCCGATCTGCTGCACCACTCCGCTGTTCATGACCATGATGCGGTCTGACATCGACATCGCCTCCGCCTGGTCGTGCGTCACGTAAATGGTGGTGATGCCCAGCTCCATTTGCAGGCGCTTGATTTCATAACGGGTCTCTTCCCGCAGCTTCGCGTCCAGGTTGGACAGCGGTTCGTCGAGCAGCAGGATTTGCGGCTCGATGACGAGGGCACGGGCGAGAGCGACACGCTGCTGCTGTCCGCCAGACAATTGGTCGATCCGGCGTTCTCCGTACCCATCGAGACGGACCAGCTTCATGATCCTCTCCACGCGTTCTTTGATGTCGGCTTTCGCCATTTTTCGAACCTGCAAGCCAAAGGCAATATTTTCAAACACCGTCATATGCGGAAACAGGGCGTAGTTTTGGAAAACCATCCCGGTATTGCGCTTGTTGGGCGGCAGCATCGTCACATCCTGGCTGCCGAACGAGATGCGCCCTTCCGTCGGGTAGTAAAAGCCGGCGATCATTCTGAGGGTAGTCGTCTTCCCGCAGCCGCTGGGGCCCAAAAACGTGAAGAATTCTCCTGATTCGATATGAATGTGGACATCTTCTACCCCTTTGGCCTTTCCAAATCGCTTGTGTACGTGATCCAGTGTTACGCTGCTCATCAGGTGTCCTCCCTAAAAAAAATGGGCCCGGTCCGGAAGTGATCGCATAAAGACCACCTCTATGCAAGAGCCAGACGGAGCGACTTGTGTGCCTCCCCGTCTGGTCGCTGTCCGTGAAACCGGTTACTTCTTTCCTTTTCCTTTGATGTTTTCGTCCCAATGCTGCATCCATTCTTTTTCTTTTTCCGCCATGACCTTCCAATCCAGCTCCAGCGGCTTCAGCTCGAGGTTTTTCATGAAGTCAGGCAGATCGTCCTTGTTGATGTCCGTGCGGGACGGGAACTGGAAGCGCTCCTTGGCAAGCTGGGCGGCAATTTCCGGACTGAACAGGAATTCGTAAAACTTCTTGGCCGCGTCCGCGTTTTTCGCGCCTTTGATCAAGCCGACGCCGTCTACGAGGATCGGTGCCCCGCTCTTTGGATAGACGAAGTCGTATGGATGGTTGTTCTGTTTGCTCTGAATCAGTACGTCTTGCAGATTCCACAGAGAGATGACGCCTTCCTGGCGGTCCAGCTTGAGGTAGAGGTTGGTCGGGTCCTGGGTGTATTCCTTGGTGTTGGCGTCAAGCTTTTTAAGCCACTCGTAGCCTTTTTCCGGGGTGTCTGGTCCTTGGCGGTAGATCATGGCAGAGTAGATGGTCCTCATCGTTCCCGATGGCAGAACGTTGCGGATTACGATTTTATCCTTGTACTTGGGATCGATCAGCTCATCCCAGTCTTGCGGAACTTCCTCCGGCTTGAGCGCCTCGGAGTTGTACATGATGACCTCCGGCAGCAGCATTTCTCCATACCAGCGATCCTGCGGGTCCTTGTACAAATCCGGAATCTTGTCGGCAAACGTCGGCTTGTAAGGCTCCAGCAAGCCCTCATCCGCCGCCGTGCTCAGAGCGGACTGCGTGCCGCCCCACCAGAAATCGGCCTGCGGATTGGCTTTTTCGGCGCGTACGCGTTCCAGAATCTGCTGCGCTCCCATCTCCAGCGTCTCCACTTCGATATTCGGATACTTTTCATTGAACTTGGGCAGGACGATTTCGAAGATGTTCTTGTCGCGTGCGGTGTAAATGATCAGCTTCTGGTCGCCTTCCGGTTCGGCAGGCTTCGCTTCGCCGGACGGCTGCCCGCCAGTATTGTTGCTGTCTGCCGGCTTCGCCTCCTGTCCGCCGCCGGAGCACGCCGCAACCGTCAGGGCCAGCGAGCTGGCAAACACGCCTCGCATCCATTTTTTCAGTGTGCTGTTGGACTGTTTCAAAACAAACTCCCCCTTTTTTTCTGTTACCTGTCCAGCAGTCTCGTGGACGGGAACGCCTCTAAAACGCTGTGGACGGCACCGATCAAGCCCGCCTGTTCGCCAAGAGCAGCCTTCTCCAGACGAGGCGCTACGGGCACCCACTCACTTAGCCAATCGGAAATCCGCTTCACCCCTTTATCATCGATATGGACCATCTCCCCGCTCAGGATCAACAGCTCCGGGTTCAGGATGCTGACAATATTGGCTATTCCGTATGCCCAGTTGAGGTACACTTCGTCCAGAAGTCGGACGGCTTCCTCGTGTCCTTTCTCGGCGTACCGAATCAGCTCTTTTATGACACTCGACCCTTCCTGAAGGTCAGAGAGAAATCCCTTGGCCTTGCATGCGATGCCGGGAGCGGAATAATGCGTCTCGAAAACACCCGACGCTCCGTCCTTTCTGGAATTGGCGGGACCGATCATCATGAAGCCGATCTCCCCTGCCGCTTCCCGGCTCCCACGGTAAAACTGTCCGTCCAGGATGATGCCGGAGCCGATCCCGGTGCCTACATACATGTAGACGACCGTGCTGTGGCCGACCCCGACGCCGCGGACGTACTCACCCAGGGTCATCATGTTTACGTCGTTGTCGATGATAACAGGCAGCCCGAGGCGCTCCTCGATGGTCTTCTGGATTGGCGAGCCCATCCAGCCTGTGCTGGGCGAAAAGCTGACCGTACCGCTCCCGCGCTGGGTAACGCCGGGCAGGCCGACACCGATCCCGAGCAGCCGGTCAGCGGGAAGACTGCTTTCCTCCAGCAGCCGCTCCAGCCCTTGGGCCAAATCCTCGATCACCAGCTCCCCGTTTCCAGGCTGTGACAGCCGCTTCTGATAACGCCCCAAAAACCGTCCTTTCAGATCAGCTACTGCCATATCCAGCGTGGAGCCTTCGAACACAGCCCCGGCAATCGCGTATGCCTGATAGTTGTACTCGAGCAAAATCGGCTTGCGGCCGCCGCGCGAGTCTCCCATGCCTACCTCGTGCAGGAGGCCTTCCTGAATCATTTCATCGACGAGGGCCGACACACACGGACGGCTGAGCTGCGTCTCCTTGGAAAGGTCGGCGCGGGAAATTTGTCCATGCAAAATGACCTGCTGCAATATCTCTTCCTTGTTCCACTTTTTGACAAGCTTGCTGCTGCCTGTTCTTTTTGAAGAACGCACGCTTTGCCATTCACCACCAAAGAGTTAGTTAATTTAACTAACAAAGTTATCCAAATTATACCTGTCATAGGCTGAATAGTCAAACTCTTTAGATGTATATGACGGTAGGGACAAAAACAGCTCCATGGATCGCAGGGAAGAGCTCTTACGTTATCGCACATTTCTCGTTATCAAGCAGAGTCAAGCGATATGCCAAATAGCTGTACACAAATTTTTAAATCATGACAAAAGTTGTCACTATTATCCGTTACAGTTGACTTGCCATCAAATTTCGTTCAATTCGGATGGGAAAGGGAGGAAAGGAAATGCTTCACGCAAAAGACAATCAATTGCCAACAAGAAAGTACTTTCAATCGGGAAAGATGAAGCTCTCATACCTTGATTTCGGGGGTGAGGGTGAAGAAATTTTACTGATGCTGCACGGACATATGAACGATGCCAGAACCTACTCAGACTTCGCCTCCAAAATCGAGGGTTGGCGGGTGATCGGTTTGGACCAACGCGGACATGGCTGGAGTGAGCACTCTCCCGATCTGGATTACTCCAGAGAAAGCTACCTGAATGATATTTTTAGCCTTATTGACACGGAGCTTGGCGGACAGCCTGTCACCATACTGGGGCATTCTTTAGGCGGAGTAAACGGCTATCAATTTGCTGCACGTTATCCTGAACTCGTCAGAGCCGTTATTGTGGAAGACATCGGTGTCGAGATCAATGCCGACATGTCCTTTGCCGAAAAGCTCCCCAGCCGTTCCGCGTCACTGGAGGAACTGAGAGCATCATTGGAGCGCGCAGGGGTTAGAGCCATTGATTACTTTTCGGAAAGCGTGTTTGAGGATGAACAGGGCTGGGGATTTCGCTCCGACTTAAGAGGGATGAATATTTCTACACAAAACATAAATGGTGTCTGGTGGGAAGACTGGCTGTCCTCTACTTGCCCCATTTTGCTTATTCACGGAAAAAAAAGCTTTGTCATGGATATTCATCAGGCCAAGCTTATGGTTTCCCGCAGGCCCAATACAAAGCTTGAAGTTTTTGAAGAATGCGGTCACGGTGTCCACTCTGATGACCCGAATGGCTTCTATCGGGCAGTGCGGGATTTTCTCGATGGACTACGGTAAAACAGGCTAGCTGTCAGTGCTTAGCTTAGCTTAGCTTAACTTAGCTTAGCTTAACTTAGCTTAACTTAGCTTAGCTTAACTTAGCTTAACTTAGCTTAGCTTAACTTAGCTTAGCTTACCTTACCTGACCTGATCTTACCTTGCCCCGCCCCAAAACCCACTCCCAAAGACGCTGAAAAGAGCATCTCTGGATGAGATGCTCTTTTACGTTATACGAAGCCCTACTGATTTTCCCGAACGCTTTGCCACACATCGGTCACCAGCTCGGCGAAGGTCTCAATCGCCGCCTCGTCCTTTCGCCGCTTCAGGCAAATAATCGACGTCTCGGCACGCCGGGAAAAACGGTGCAGCTCCTCTACCGCTCCGGAACGCAGCTCCGCCTGGATGAGCGCGGTACTGAGAAAGGCGACCCCTGTGTGATTGAGCACCGACCGCTTGATCGTCTCTTCGCTCGTGCACTTGATGACGGATTGGGGAGAGTAGTTGATCTCCGCCAGGCACTGGCTGATAAACCCGTCGAGGTTGCAGCCCTCCTGGTAGGACAGGAACGGATACTGCTCCAGCACCTCGGAGAAGCTGCGCCCGGCAATCATTTCCGGCGTAGCGACCAGCGCGAACTCCTCCAGATCCACCACACTTGCATAAATATCCGAAAGATCGCATGTTCCCGCGATGATGCCGATGTCGGCTTCATGGTTGTTCACCCTGCGCAGCGCCTCCTGGCTGCTGCAGGAAATGACCTGCAGATTCACCTGCGGATGCATTTCCAGATATGACTTCAGCATGTGCGGCATGTACTGGGTGCAGTAAAATTCAGGAGCGGCGACAACCAGATTGCCAAAGGGGTTGTTCAGGTGGTTCAGCTCTTCTTCCATCAGCTGCATGACGGAAAACAACTGCTCCGTATACTGCCTGACCACCTTGCCTGCCGGGGTGAGGAATGTTTTCTTTCCCACCCGGTTCAACAGCGAATGGCCCAGCTCCCTCTCCAGCGCCTTGATTTGCAGGGTAATGGTCGGCTGGCTGTAGCCCAGATGCTCGGCTGCCTTGGTCAAATTCAAATGTTCGGCGACGACCTGAAAGGTCCTTAAATTACGAAGCTCCATCGTCTACACTCGCTTTGTCCGAATTGGAAGGCGTCAAACGCTCATTCCTTATTCCCCAAAGTGTACCCGATGGAGCCCATTTATGCTATGCCAATTTCACGTGAATGCGCATCAAAGACGCAACAGTCTCTTCGTTTACTGCTATTCCCAGCCCCGGTGATTCGCCAAGCCGGATGCGGTCGCCGAAAACGGGGAAATCCGCCACGTCTTTGGCAAACATCCGGGGGCCGACCATCTCGTTGGACCAGATATTCTTCTTTGCCAGCGAAAGATGCGCTCCCGCCGCGGTGGCGACGGCCGACTCCACCATCGAACCGATCTGCACGCGGATTCCCGCCATTTCCGCCTGGTGGTTCAATCGCACTGCCGGGTACAAACCGCCGCATTTCATCAGCTTGATGTTGATCCAGTCTGCGGCATTTTTCTGGGTGATCTGCCGCATCTCCTTGTCTCCCAAAAGTCCTTCGTCAACCATCACGGGGATCGCCGTCTTTCGGCGAATATCGGCCATGCCGTCCAGGTCGTCGGCGTGAACCGGCTGCTCGATCCAGTCGATGCCCAACGCCTCCATATGCTTCAGCGCCTGCAAGGTCTCGGCGGCGTACCCCCAGCCCTGGTTGACGTCGACCCGGAGCCTGATATCGGGCCCGACTGCTTGGCGTACGGCCTGCACCCGGGCAACATCTGAGGCGACGTCCGTCCCGACCTTCAGCTTCAAGGTTCCGTACCCTTCGGCGACAGCCGCTTGGGCCTCTTGGGCCATGACCTCCGGCGGCTGAATGCTCATGACATAAGGAATGACCAGCTCGTCGTGAGAAGGGCCGCCCAGCAAACGGTAGAGCGGCTGGCCCGCCAGCTTGCCCATCAGGTCGTGGCAGGCGATGTCAATCGCTGCCTTGGCCGCCGGGACTCCCTTTGCCTTCTGGTTCATCCTGTCGTGAATCCGCTCGATGGAAAACGGGTTTTCTCCAAGCACAGCCGGACCCAGATGATGCTTGATGACCTCGATTGTGCTCCAGTAGGTCTCCCCTGTCACATGCTCGTCCGGCGTAGCCTCGCCGTATCCTACGACTCCCTCGTCTGTCTCCAGCCGGACCAGGATCGTCGGCATCTCGCGGAACGTATCGTAGGCGATGATAAACGGGCGGATCAACGGCAGCGCAATCGCGTAAATGTCGATGGACCGAATCCGCGTCATCCTATTCGTACCTCGCGATCAGCTTTGCCAGCTTGCCTGCGTCCACATTGCTGCCGCTGACGATCGTCAGCACTTTTTTGCCCGCGATGCCCGAAACGGCCCCTTGCAGCAGGGCTGCGACGCCGACTGCGCCCGAGCCTTCGACCATCAGGTGATGCTCTTTTGCCAGCCAGTGCATGGCCTGTGCGACGTGCTCTTCTTCGACGAGGAGTATGTCGTCCACGATCTTCAGCGCCAGATCCAGGTTGCCCTGGGTAATGCCGCCGTGCAGGCCGTCAGCAAGCGAGTCGCTGTACTCCACATCGACCAGGCGTCCTTCCCGGAACGAATAGTACCACGGCGGCGACGCATGGGTCTGGATTCCGATCACCTTCACCGCGGGATTGATCGCCTTGGCTGCGGTCGCGATCCCGCAGATCAGGCCTCCGCCGCCAGCCGGAACGATGATCGTATCGAAATCGGGCTCCTCCAGCAGCGCTTCCAGTCCGACCGTCCCTTGACCGGCGATGATTTGGTCGTCTTCAAATGCGTGCACGAAGGTTCTGCCCGTTTCCTCCGCTAGCTGGTATGCATGCGCCTCTGCTTCATCGTAGTTGTCTCCGTGAACGATCAGTTCCGCTCCGTACTTCTTGATTCCGGCCTTTTTCGTCTCCGGAGCCGTCTTTGGCACGACGATCAGGGCGGATACGCCTTTCAGGGACGCGGCATAGGCTACGCCCTGCGCATGGTTTCCCGCAGAAGCGGTGATAACGCCTTTGGCCAGCTCTGCTTCGCTCAGGGAAGCGATTTTGTTCAGCGCTCCCCTGACTTTGAACGAGCCTGTTTTTTGCAAGCATTCCAGCTTGAGCCACACGTCCGCGCCTGCTGCCCCGGACAGAGCGTCCGAACGCAGCAGCGGCGTCTTCGTCACTTGGCCCTGCAAATCCTTGTGCGCTTTGACAATATCGAAAAATGAAACGGATAGCATCCTGTAAAAACCTCCTTAGGCAAACTCCTTGTGCAAACGGCCGGGCGAGCCTATTAGGTCACCTTTGTCGGCAAGTCCTTATGCAAACTGCTTGACGAGTTGAATGAACAGATTGATCGCTGTCGGCATCACGTCTTCGTCGATATCGAAGCGAGGGTGATGATGCGGATAGGCGCTCTTTTCGCCGTTCATGCCGACAAACACAAAGGCGCCCGGCTTTTTGAGCAAGTAGTGGGAGAAGTCTTCGCCGCCCATGACCGGATCGACATGAACAAGCAGCTCGCTTCCGAGCTTTTCTGTCACGACCTGCTCCACGAACTGGCTCATCTCTTTGTCATTGACCACCGGCGGCGTGCCCCAGTCGACCTCCAGCGTCCCCTTTGCTCCGAAAGCGGCGCAGATTCCCTCGACGGTCCGCTTCATTTCTTCCGCCAGAGCCCGGCGGGTCGCTTCCGAATGCGAACGGAACGTGCCGGACATGACCGCCTGGTTGGGAATGATGTTGTACGTCGTCCCCGCTTCGATTTTACCCACAGAGATGACCGCCGGCTCGATGGCGTTCATCCGGCGTCCGACAATTCCCTGCAAAGCGCCGATCACATGGCTGGCGATGTAGATCGGATCGATGGTCTCATGCGGCATCGAGCCGTGCCCGCCCTTTCCTTCGATGACGATGCGGTAATCGTCCGCCGACGCCATCATCGCGCCGTAGGTGATGCCGATCTTTCCTTTCTCCAGCGGCTGCCAGAGGTGCAGGCCAAAGACCGCATCCGCCTGGTCGACCGCTCCCTGGGCCACCAGTTTTTCCGCCCCGCTCGGCAGCATTTCCTCCGAGGACTGGAACAAAAACAGCACGTTCGGCTTCACTTCCTGCCGGTTTTCCGACAGCCATTTGGCGGCGGCGAGCAGCACGGCCGTATGTCCGTCATGGCCGCAGACATGGGCGATGCCCTCGCGCTTGGAAATATAGCCATCCTTCTCGCCTTCCTCCAGAACTGGCAGCGCGTCGATGTCAGCCCTCAGCGCAATCGTCTTTTTCCCTTCGGTTCCTTTCAAAAAGCCGACGACGCTCGGTGCGGGAAAGTCGAGAATTTCGATGTCCAGCTCCTGCAGACATTTTTTGATGTATTCGCCAGTCTCGAATTCCACCCCGGACAGCTCCGGATTTTGGTGCAGGTAGCGGCGGTGGCCGACAGCCCATTGGGCGAGTTCTGGAGTGCACAAGGCTCTAGTCATACAATCACGCTCCTAGCAAAAATGATGCAGGCAGGAAGCTCGCTGGTCCGCGAAACATCCCCCTGTTCCAATGTTTCTTAAAACGGCCCGTAGCCGATCAGCTGGGCCACGACTACTGCGGCAATGGCGATGCCGTACTGAAGGAGGATCAACGGCAGGATCCATTTCATCCAGCGCATCCATGGAATCCCGGCAATTGCCAGGCCCGCCATGAAGTACCCGGACGTAGGGATGAAAATATTCGAAATCCCGTCCCCAAACTGGTACGCGAGCACTGCGGTTTGTCTCGTCACGCCCACCAGATCGGCGAGCGGTGTCATGATCGGCATCGTCAAGGCGGCCATTCCGCTGCCGGACGGCACGATAAAGCTGATGATTGTTTGCAGCACAAGCATGCCAAACGCGGTCAGCGTCGCCGGAATCTCATTGATCAACGCAGCTGCATAGTAGAGGATCGTATCGAGAATGTGGCCCTCGTTCAGCACGACCACGACCGCGCGGGCAACGCCGATCACAAGCGCCCCTGCAATTACGCCGGAGGCTCCTTTCATGAATGATTCTACAATCGTGTTGGACGAGAGTTTCCCGATTAACCCAATGACAATTCCCAAGAGTAGGAACAGTCCGGCAATTTCTGTAATATACCAGCCATATTTGATTACGCCGAAGGCCAGAACGACAAAATTGACCACAAAACAGCCGAGAATCCATTTGTGTCTCGTCGTAAGAACAATATCGCCGCGCAGCAGCTCCGAGGCGTCTTTCCCCTCAAAATTGCCGAAGAACCCGTGTGAGCGGTCCTTTTTCACCTTCATCGCATAGCGGTAGACAAATCCGACCGAGACGATGTACATTACGGCAAAAATGGCAATGCGGTACGCCGCCCCGGAAAACGTCGGAAGCTCGGCAATGCCTTGCGCTACCCCGACCGTAAACGGGTTCATGATCGCCGACGTAAAGCCGACGGAGGCGCCTACCAGGACAATCGCCGCCCCTGTGATCGCGTCAAATCCCAAAGCGACTGCCAGCGGTATCATAATGGCTATGTACGGAATCGTTTCTTCCGCCATTCCCATCAATGATCCCCCCATGGCAAAGAAGAACATCATGATCGGAATCAGCCATTTTTCCTGGTTTTGCAGCTTGCGTGAGAGCGTGACGATCAGAGCCTCAATCGCCCCGGTTGCTGTCAAAATACCGAAGGTTCCGCCGATAATCAAAACGAAAAAGATAATGCCCGCCGCTTCCTCCATGCCGGTATGGACGCTGTTAACGAGTCCAAGCGGCTTTACCGGAGATGATTCGATGAATTGAAATGATTGCGGATCGACGACGCTTCTGCCGTTTACGTCCACGCGTCCGTATTCGCCCGCCGGGATCAGATAGGTCAAGACGACCGCGATCGCCAGCACGGCAAAGAGCAAGACGAAAACGTTTATTTCTTTCACCTTTGAAAGCGAAGGCTTGGTGTTCATTTCTGGTTGCGCCATAAGCAGTTTCCCCTCCCTAAACTTTTTTTAATAATAACATTTTTATATTTATGCAATCAATTGTATTTTTATAGGGCCAGCACTTAGCGGCGGGCCCTTAGATATTCTGATACTTTTGCCAGACCGTCGCGCAGCACGTCTGTGGCGCACGCGTAGCCGATCCGCACATAGCCTTCCATGTCAAAGCAGCTTCCCGGCGTCAAGAAGGCCCCGGTCGTTTTGAACAGGTCGATGCAAAACTCCTCGGACGGGATGTCCAGCTCGTATTTCAGCATCGCTGTCGTCCCGGCCTGCGGCTTCACATACGAGATAAGCGGTTCATTTTGCACCCAGTCGTCCAGAATTTGCAGATTGGTGCGGACGATTCCGAGGTTGCGGTCCATGATCTTGTCGTAGTTTTTCAATGCATGCACGGCGAGGACGTCGTCGATCATGCCGCAGCTGATCGTATTGTAATCGCGGTGCTTGACACATTCCTTGATCACGGCAAGCGGTCCCGCAATCCAACCGAGACGCAGGCCGGCAAGCGAAAACACCTTGGACAGGCTGCCTGTGCTGATTCCTTTCTCGTACAGGTCCGCAATGGACGGAACGACGACCTCGGGGTCCTGATGCAGTCCGCGATACACCTCGTCGCAGAGCAGATAGGCATCCACACTGCGGGCGATTTCCACGATTTCGCGCAGCATCTCTTCGCCCATGAGCGCGCCGGACGGGTTGTTCGGATTGTTGATGCAGATCAGCTTCGTTTTCGGGCTAACCATGCTTCTCAGTTCACCCAGATCGGGATAAAATCCGTTTTCCGGACGCAGCCCGAGGAGCTTCACCTGTGCCCCGAACGATTCCGGCACCGAGTACAGCTGCTGATAGGTCGGATGTACGGTGATGACCTCGTCCCCCGGTTCCACGAGTGAGTAAAGCAGCAGGAAGTTGGCCCCGATGGCGCCGTTCATCGAAATGACATTTTCCGGCTTCATCGTTTTGTACAAACCCGCAACCAGCGAGCGAAACTCCGGCGATCCCTCGATATGACCGTACGTCAGCTTCATTTTTGCCAGTTCGCCAAAAAAGCGCTCCGGCTCATCCGACAGGCGGATCAATTCTTCCACGGTCAGAGAATCCACGCATGTCTCGGCGATGTTGTAGACCGCATCCATTTCATATTCATTCATCCACTCTTCGACTTTAAACGGTTTTACCTGCATCTTTTGTTTGCTCCTCCCTTTTCTTAGAGTTCGACTACCGTACCGGCACCCGTCTTTTCCGCCACCTCAAGCACAAGCTTGGCGGTCAGCAAATCCTGCAGGGCGATGCCGGTGCTGTCAAAGATCGTAATCTCTTCAGGCGACGTCCGTCCGGCTGTCCGGCCCAGGATCACTTCGCCGATTTCCGCTACGATTGTCTCTTTCGTAACGACGCCTTTCTTTACGGGAATCTCCATTTCTCCAACGTTCACCGATTGCGTGACGTCATCTACAAAAACGCGGGCTGCGGCAAACAAATGCTCATCGATCTCCTGCTTGCCTTCCATATCCGCTCCGACACAGGTGATATGTGTTCCCGGCTTTACCCATTCTTTCCGGATCAACGGCTGACGGGCAGATGTAGCGGTGATGATGATGTCCGCTTCTCTTGTCGTCTGCTCGATGTTCTCTACGGGAACAAATTCGATCTGACAGCGCTTGGTGTACTCGCCTAAGAGATCATCCTGTCCTTTAAACTGGGAGGCGACCATTTTGAGCAGCCTGGACTGGATATTTTCGCAAAACGCAGCAGCCCGTTCGTAGGAGCGGGCGTTGTATACAGATACTTTTTTTACATGCTTCATGGCAATCAACGTGGCCAGGATTTGAAAAGGGGCTTGATGACCGCTGCCGACGATCAGCAGATGCTCCGACTCCGGTCTCGCCAAGTATTTGGCGCCGATCCCCCCGGCTGCACCCGTGCGCATGCATGTGATATGCTCGCCGCTGAGGATTCCCCGCGGAGCGCCTGTACGGCTGTCCAGCACCATGACCATTCCGATCAGCTGGGGCAGATTCTTCTCCGTGTTTTCTCCAAACCAGGAGACCAGCTTCAATCCGAAAATGTTGGCGCCTGTCAGATGGCCGGACTTGATGTCCATATCCGCTTTGCCCGGCTCGAATTCGTAGAAAACCATGGGGAACAGGGTAGCCTCCTTTTGGGCTTTCAGCGTATAGGCTTGTTCCACCGTCTCGATGACGCGGGCCATGTCCAAAATTTGTTCAGTCGTTTTCTGGTTGATGACGCGAAATGGCAACAACGCGCAGCACTCCTTTCCTCTCTCGATGTTCTTTGCTTTACAGTATCATAGTTGAAATTTATGAAAAAATGAGAAATCGCAATGGTAACCATTGCGAAAATTTAGGGGTTTGGGGAAGTGGATGGCTCAATTAAGTAGGGAGTAATTGCTGCAAAAGAAGAAATCACAGATCCTGTGGATACTTGGCGGCAATTCTAGCCGTACAGAGAGGATGCTTGGTGAAATATGGATATGGGGGACATCGTGGACTGGGGGTATATCGAACTGTGGCAAATGCTCTCCGACTCTCTGTTCCGCGATCAAACTCGTCTATTCCTTTTCTTTCTTCATGGATACGAAGGCAGATATAAAGAAGCAGATTCCTCCCACTAATAAAAGGGTTGGTAAAGCGATAGATAAAGACATAGATAATCTTAGAAGCAAACTTATTAAAGAAGAAATAATCATAAGAATAGAGGCAATAAAACTTATCATATATCTTTTCTTCACAGTTTTCTCTCCTTTGTAATCCTAATTAGTTAGTCCTAAAGTTTATAATAGAATCTCCCAAAAATACCACTACAATCCATTTACAACTACTACGATTCGCTGTTTGGTCCGCCCTTTTGAATAAAAAACCAATGGCTCTAATGATTTTTGTTGCTACACTTCAGGTATTGTCTCATGATGGGATATAATAAAGAAGAAAATTCTAGTTACCTCTTAATTTTCAGAAAGATATGTAGTCAGTCTTTAACTTACTCCTTAATCCAGAATCAATGCGGTTTGTTGAAATCCAAACTCCTCGAACCGAAGGCGTTCCTAGTTAAGTTCAATCATTGCTCCCATCTCCGACCATCTCGATCAAACTTCCTCTTGTTGTGCTGGAATCTGGCAGTCTTGTGAACGTTTATAGGCGGTATCATTGGGGGAGCGTAAGACCGGTATACTGGCGTTCGTAAAATAATATGATACGGAATTGGAAGGCCTAATTGGGGTTGATGTACAGTAGATCAAATTTTCTGCACATTGGCTTCACGAGAGTCTGTAAAATATTTTGTGTAAACTCTCAACCTCTAAACTACAATTAGGAGTAGAAAGGTTGGGAGATTTTTATGATGTCAAAAGAGCAGATCAAGCAGTGGATCAAAGAGAAAAACATGAAGTCAGTGGACGACGTACAGTCAGCGTTAAAGGATCTATTCGCAGACACAATCCAAGAAATGCTGGAAGCTGAAATCGAGTCTTCTCTTGGATACCCAAGCATGACATGAAAAACAAGCGGACAACCAACAGCCGCAATGGGTATAGCAAGAAAACCGTCCGTTCTGAGTACGGGGATGTCGACATCCAAGTCCCTCGAGATCGAGAGGGTGATTTTGAGCCAAACATTGTAAAGAAACATCAGTCCAACGTGACAGGGATCGAAGATCAAATTCTTGCCCTCTATGCCAAAGGCGTATCCACACGCGATATCCAAGACCATCTGCAGCAGCTCTATGGCATCGAAGTCTCACCAACGCTCATATCGAATGTAACCAATAAGATTGTACCGATGATCAAAGAGTGGCAAAATCGCCCCTTGCAAGCGGTTTATGCTGTTGTTTTCCTTGACGCCATTCACTTTAAGGTAAAACAGGACGGAGCTATCGTCAATAAAGCCGCCTATATGGTAATTGGTATTGACCTTGACGGTCATAAAGATGTGCTTGGGATCTGGATTGGGGAGAATGAATCGGCAAAATTCTGGCTGCATGTACTCAATGAACTGAAAAATCGTGGGGTCCAGGATATTCTTATTACAAGCGTCGATAACCTTCGTGGCTTTACAGAAGCCATTTCAGCATGTTATCCGAAAACGGAGATTCAGAAGTGTGTCATCCATCAAATCCGAAATTCCATCAAATATGTTTCCTATAAGGATCTCAAAAAGATCACGTCCGAGCTAAAACCCATCTATAAAGCTCCAACGGAGCAAGCCGCGTTGGAAGAGCTTGAGCAGTTTGAACAAACCTGGGGCAGTAAATATCCCTTGATGGTTCGTTCCTGGCGGAATAACTGGGACGAGATCGCCACTTTCTTTAAATATCCTCCCGAGATTCGAAAGCTGATCTATACAACTAACGTCATCGAGAGTTATCATCGACAGCTTCGAAAGGTGACAAAGGGAAAAGCCATGTTTCCCACAGACGATGCCCTTTTGAAGATGTTATATCTCGTAACCATGGATGTTCTGCGAAAATGGACGGGACGAGTCCAGAACTGGGGCCAGATTCTCTTACAGCTATCCGTTTTCTTTGAAGATCGGGTACAGCCGTACATCCGTTAGCAAATGAAAGGCTTCATCCCCGAAGGGATTATCTTTCTCTCCACCAACGCGTCAAGGGTTCGCTTCGCCTCACGCCCTTGACTCTATTGGCTCCGAAAAAGATGTCCCAATTAGGGGGATGAAACCTGTTCATATATCGGTTGATTGAGTTTACACAAAAATCTTGACAGCCCCCAATAGAGAGGAGAATATACGTGAAAAAAATCAATCTTTCATTTATTCTTGCTTTGCTGGCGAATGGAGGATTCCTTTCGTATCTTTGGCTGGAACGGACTCACTTAAACTGGCTACTTGCTGGATGGCTTATGTATGTCCTCATCGTCCTCTATTTTTTGTCTCTTCTATTAGCTTTGATCGAAATGAAGAGAAAAGCCAACAACGCATCTATGTATGCAACGCTATTTCTTGATCTTATGGGATTAATCGTTTTCGTATGGTATTGGTCAACGCTGTAAAAATACTCGAAACTGGTTGAAGCGTTATGGCAAATCCTAATACAAATAAACAGACGTGCGCATACGGAAAAATACTCCATACGCGCACGTCGTTTACACCCTTTAATACCCATCTTGTTTCCTCTTCACCGGGCTTTTCCTGCCCAGCTTGTGCTTGATATACAAGTATTGCTCGATCTCCCGGAGCAAGGTAAAGAGCGACGCGCGGGTTTCGAATTCTTCTCTCGACTGGGGCAGCGGCGCCTCTTGGATCTCTTCGCGCATCACCTGCAGCTTGTCGAGGAAGCGGTACGCCGTATTGCCCGGATGGATGGAATGGCTCAGGTGGTCGAGAAAATCCGCGATTTGATGCCCCTGCGGCACTTGCACGCTGAGTGTCGATACGATCGGCAGCATCCGCTCCAGGTATTCAAACTGTTTTTCCCGCATGACGAAATACTCGTAGTAGGTGTCTTCCTCTTTGCGGACGATGCGGTTCTCTACATCGCGCCAGGCCAGCAGCTTTGCTTCCTCCAGCATTTTTTCGGTCTCGATCATCTCGCGCCCGTCCCAATCGCTTTGGCCGTGGCGCAGGTAAAAGCAGAACTCCTGCAGAATGGTCGCGAAGTTCCTCTCCACAGCCGCCTGCATGCCCTTCAGCTCCTTTTCCAGGCTGGGCATGTAGAGGTTGGCCAGCAAGGCAACACCAACGCCGATCGTAACGAGGGCAAGCTCGTTTAAAATGACGGGCACGTCCATCCGCTCCGCAGAATAGAGATGCAAGAGGACGACCATGCTGGTCACGAAGCCCTCCTGAATGCCAAAGCGGACAGCCAGCGGGAGGAAGACGAGGATGAGAAGCGTCAGCGCCACAGGCTGAAACCCGAGGAGGGCAAACAGCGCAACCCCGACCACCAATCCAAGCAGGCAGGCGAGTATGCGGTTGATCGCTGTCCGAAACGACTGTTTTCGCGTCACCTGAATGCAGAGAATCGCAATAATTCCGGCCGAGGCATAGAAAGAAAGGCCCAGCTGCTGAGCGATCAGAATCGCCGCTCCCGTACCAATTGCAGTTTTTATCGTTCGGTATCCAATTTTTAAAGGCATATTGCTGTTCCGTCCTTCTTTGGTTGGTCATCTTTGTTTTGTTCTTGTCCCTTTTCCCGGCCATGTCCGGCAGAGCTTGTTTCCTCTTAATACAGTATCAAAAACGCCGTGCAAAACAAAGAGAGTCTCTCCTCATGAGAGACTCTCGCGGCAAAGAATTCATAAACTTGTGCGGGAGATCAACATTCTATTCAAGCGTTACACGGACACTATCCGCAATCGCCCAGTCGCCTGCAGGAGCGACCTCGTATGTCGTGCCCGCTTCAAGCGCTCCGTCTTTCAATTCAAATGTCCCTACCTGACCCTTGCGGCTTGTCAGCTTGTAATCGGCAGTGAGCTTGGTACCGTCCGGTGCTGTCAGCGTAATGCTGCGCAAGGCGAAAAGCTCGTCCTTCGGATCTTCGGCCAAGGTGACAGACAGCGTTTTTTCATCCGCAGCCTTCACTTCTTCAATCGTCAGCGGCGCCTTCTCGGTTGCGACGAACGTGTTTTTCTGCAGCGTCGCCCAATCCGCTGTCACCGTGTACGTGGTGCCCGGCTTCAGCTTCTGTCCGTCAGGCAGTCGGAACTTTGGCGCCTGGCGGCCATCGGTTGCTTGCGTGAAAGGAACGTAGCCCGCTCTGATCGGTTCGCCGCCCTCTGGCGTGATCGTGACGGATATATCCCGCATCGAGGAGAGAATTTCATACGTTTTTCCGTTGTACTGGTTGTTCTCGTCGAGAGCGAACGGATTCGGGCGAGAGTTGCGGTACGCTACGATGACGTTTCCGTAGTCAGTGACGCCGTCTTCGAGACTGGATTCCACTTCAAACGTGTCGCTTGTAACCTGCTGGGTCGAACGGAGGGCAAGCTTCTCCGGATTGGCTTCAAATGTGCCTGCCTGTTTCCCTTTGTACGTCAATGTGTAGGTGGTTCCTTCTTTCTGAACGGTGGTCGGCACGATATACGTCGCTTCAGTGCCTGTCATCAGCTGCGGCACATTGCGGATGGTCAAGCCGTTGTCAAAGACAAAGTTTTTCTTCGCTGCTTCCAGCTCCACCTCTTCTTTTGGCAAAGGCTTCGCGAACTTCACGACCAGCGTAATCACGTTCTGCGCTTCGATGCTCGTCACTCTGTTCTCGGCTGCCTGCTGAACCTGCTGGGCCTGCTGGGCCGTACGCTTGGCCTCGACCACCAGATAAGCCGCCTCGGCTCTGGATGCTTTCGCCTGAGACTGCGCATTGCCCAGGATTTTCTGGAGGGCCGCTCTATCTGTTTTGCTTGCTTTCGCCACGACATGCACCAGTTCACTGACGGTCAGCGGTTGATCAGGCAGGAATTCTGCTTCGTCTCCGCTCATGATGCCCGCGGAGACAGCAGCCGTCACGTACGGATGAAACCAGTCGCCGCTTCCTACATCGGTGAAAGCTGCGCTTCCCTGACCTGTCGGCAGACCGAATGCCGCCACCGCCAACTTGGCCAGCTCGGCACGGGTAATCGCCTGCTGCGGCTTGAGCAGATCAGCACCGTATCCTTCGAATACGTGCTGTTCTGCCAGCGTTTTCACTGCAGCCTGATAAGACCCGGCTTTGTTTATATCGGCAAAGTTGGCCGCTGCCCAGGCAGATTGAACAGGTATCAGAACAGACGTACCAATTGCAGCGGTGGCAAGCAGTCCGGTGATTGTATGCGAAGCTTTTCTTTTCATGTGGTAACGCTCCTTCCATTCCAGAGGATTCTCGTTCCTCCTCAGGATAGGGAGCAAATCTAAACCCGTTCTAAAGCAGTTCTTAAAAAAACCTTAAGCGGGTCGAAACATTTTCTAAACAAGCTTCTCCTACACCGTAAACCGGTACCCGGCACCCCAGACCGTCTCGATATACTGGGGATGGGAGGGATCGGTCTCCACCTTTTCCCGGAGCTTGCGAATATGGACCGTCACGGTAGAAATATCACCCGCGGAATCCAGTCCCCAAATGCGTTCAAACAGATATTCTTTGCTAAAAACGCGATTCGGATTGGCTGCGAGAAACGCCAGCAGGTCAAATTCCTTCGTGGTAAAAGGCACCTCCCTCTCGTTGACGAAGACGCGACGCGACGCTTTGTCGATCCGCAAACCCCTGATCTGGATCTCGTCGCTGCGCTGCTCCCTTCCGCCCGAGAGGCGTTCGTACCTGGCCAGATGCGCCTTGACGCGGGCCACCAGTTCTCCGGGACTGAACGGCTTGATCACGTAATCATCTGCTCCCAGACCGAACCCCCTGATCTTATCGATCTCCTCTTTTTTGGCCGTGACCAGCAGGATCGGGATGTCTTTGCTCGTACGAATCTGCTTGCAAAGCTCGAATCCGTCCACATGGGGCAGCATGACATCAAGGATGATCAGATCGTAGTCGCCTTTCAGCGCCTTTGCAAGTCCAGCGCTGCCGGAGTGCTCCACATCCACACGGAACCCATTTATTTCCAAATAATCACGTTGAAGCTCTGCAATGCTTTTATCGTCTTCAACGACGAGAATGCTTTTCGTCATGCTTCTGCCCCCTCTACACGCGGCAGGGTGATCAGGATGGCCGTTCCTTCGCCAGCAATGCTGCTCGCTTTGATCGTGCCCCGATGCTCATCGACGATCTGCTTGGCGATGGCCAGACCAAGGCCGCTCCCTCCCGTGTCCGTACCACGTGACTGCTCCGCCCGATAAAACCGGTCAAAAATATTCGGCATCGCTCTTGGATCGATTCCCGGACCGTTGTCGGAAATCTCGATTCGCACCTGTCCAGTATCGACTTGCAGCGAAAAGGATATCCGCTTTTCCGGCTTGTCATTGTATTTCAAGCTGTTGTCGACGACATTGGCCAGAACCCGCCTCAGCTTGTCGCGGTCCGCCAGTACGAGCGCCGGGGGCGTTGATGGGGCTGCCGAAACTGCTGACCCTTGCCGTTCAAACTCGACCGTCACATTTTTCTCTTCCAGGTCAAATCGCAGCTCGCTTACGTAATCCTCCAGAAAGCGTCCGATGTCCAAGCGTTCAAAGGTAAACGGCAGCTTTCCGAGATCCAGCCTCGAGAACAGGAACAGCTCGTCGATCAATTGGTCCATACCCTTTGCCTTGCGGGCGATCGTATCGAGATATTTTTCCAGCTTTTCCGGCGTGTCCGCCACCCCGTCGCGAATCCCTTCTACATATCCGAGAATGGAGGTGATCGGCGTTTTCAGGTCGTGAGAAATATTGGAGATCAGCTCTTTGCGGTTTTCCTCGTACTGCAGCTGGAGCTCCACGGATTCCTTCAGCTTTTTTCGCATATCCTCAAAGGCTTGGGAGAGCTGGCCGATCTCATCGCGGCCGGACTGCTCAATATGAAAATCCAGCTCGCCGTCCCTGATTTGCTCCGTTGCCGTTTTCAACCGGTACAGCGGCCGGATAATGCTCCGCGAGACGAGGAAGTTCAGCAAGCCGTTCATCAGCGCAAGCATCAACAGCAAAAACAGGATCAAGACAGGCAACAGGCTGCGGGTCAGCTCCGCATAAGGGCTTACCTCTTTCATTACGTAAACGCCGCCCTCTGTCTTGTCGGCAAAGTGAAAATCAAACTTGACGTAGGAAAAAAAGCGGCCCTCCGTCTCCAAAATGTCGCGTACATGCAGGTTGCCGAATTCGTAGGGCGGAAGCGCCGCCTTCATCCCTGGCACCTGCAGCATCGGCGTCGCGTGATGGATTTCGCTGCCCTTGCGGACGAGAATCCCCGCCTGAACAGGAGCCAACCGCTGCTCGAGCTCCCGCAAAAATGCCGCGTCGAGGAGCTGCTCGGGGTCGCTCTTGCCGAGAAACTTGGTCTCTACAGACACGGTCTCCTCCGGCTCGGTCAACGGCATGACGGCATAGCGGCTCGTGTACAGGTCGCGTACATGCCTGACGTCCCCTGTCACCGCCACGGCGATGAGAAACACGGCCGCGACAAATAAAATCACGGTAATCAAAAGCATGGCTGTATAGGAAAGCAGCAATCGCAGCCGAATAGACATGGGCACCCCTCCTTTCCCCATCTTACACGAAATGTTGATGACTGCAATGGATTCGGATTGGGTGGTGGCAGTCTTCTTGTAGCATCGTGAGGCAGGAAAGTCTTCTGCCGTGCTTTCAGGTTTCATCTGCACCTCTGCCGGGGCTTTCGTAAAGGAGCTGAAAAGAGGGACAACCCTAGGGCAAAGAAGCCAACTGAAATTTTGGCAATCAAGACAGCAGATGTCATATTGGCCTGCAAAAATAGAGGCATGACTTGCTTTTACGCAAGGTTAATCGAGAGGAGAGATCTGTTCCATGAATCCATTGACAGGCAAAATCGCTTTGGTCACGGGGGGAAGCAGAGGCGCCGGACGAGGAATTGCGGTGGAACTGGCGAAAGCCGGGGCGACGGTGTATGTCACCGGGAGAAGTGTCAGAGGAAAATCTACGCAAAACTATCCGGGAACAATTGACGACACTGCAGCAGAAATTCAATCCCATGGAGGAACCGCATTTGCCGTTCGTTGCGACCACACAAACGACGAAGAAACAGAAGCTGTCATTGACCGCATCCAACAGGAGCAAGGACGATTGGACATCCTGGTGAATAATGTGTGGGGCGGGAACGAGCTGGCTATCGAATATCAGCCTTTTTGGGAGCTGCCCTTGCTGCATTGGGATCACATGTTTCAGGCAGGTGTGCGGGCACAGCTTGCGACCAACCACTTCGCCGTCCCGCTTATGCGAAGGCGCCAATCAGGTCTGATCGTGCATACAACGTTTTGGGACGATCACAAATACACTGGACATTTTTACTATGATTTAGCAAAAAACGCGTTAAACCGAATGGCCTACGGACTGGCAACAGAACTTCAGGCTGACAACATCGCCGTTGTCGCGGTTTCTCCGGGATGGATGAGAACAGAACTTGTGCTGGCCGCGTTCAACACGGACGCAGACCATTGGCAAGCTGTCGAGGAATTGAAGAACACCGAAACTCCTCACTACATCGGGCGTGCCATTTGCGCATTGGCAGGTGACCCGGAAGTGAAGCAAAAAAGCGGTCAAATCGTGAGAGTAGGGGAGCTGGCAGAGGAATACGGCTTTACAGATATCGATGGAAGAACGATCCCTCCCTTCCGTCTCGGATAGAAACATGGAAAAGACTGCCGATTTCTTTTGCAAAATCGGCAGTCATCCATCTGACCGAAGCCAGCTATTTTTCTCTATCTGTAGTCTTTCTTGAGTTCGATCAGCTTCTGAACCAGCCTGGCCGCTTCTGCTCTGGTAAGCGTCCCGTTCGGCTTAAAATCGGCTTTCCCCTTTTCGCCCAGAAGCCCGAACGCATGGACGAGCGCTATCGCTGGAACAGCGTTTTTCTCTACGTCTCCGTATGGGGCAGAAAAGATGTCCGTTTTATCCAAAAGGTCGCCGTATCCCAGCAGGCGTGCTACGAATTCAGCCACCTCCGCCCGGGTAATCGGACGATCCGGTTCGAATCTGCTCCCTTTCTTGGCGAAGAGACCGGTCTGAACTCCCTTCTGGACGACGCCGTACAGCGGATGCTTTGGATCGACATCATCAAAGCGATACGGCTGTCGCCCCTCGTCGCTGGAGAGGCTGTACGAACGGTGAAATTCGATGCGCTCAATGAGATGGGAAGCGATGACGGCCATTTCGCCTCGGGTCACCTCCTTATCCGGCTCAACCTTCCCGTCGATTACCGGAAACAGGCCCAAACGAACGGCAAATTGCAATGCCTCCCGATCAGGATGATCCGAAATGTCGCTCGCCTTCGTTTTTTCAAGCTGCTTGTCCAGACTGAGCCATTCACCAGTGACTGCATCCACCATGCCGCGGTCCCCTACATAGCGGTAGACGAGAAGCGGCTTTTGTTTGTCCGGCGCTGCTCTGTAGTAGTTCGCCTGCGGCTGATAGTAGGTGAGCAACACTTTTTGCTGCTCTTGCTCTACTTTTTTGGCCGCCTCCCTGTCGATCTTGGCAGCTGTCGGGCTCTCGATCTTCGGATAGCCTTCCCCGCGAAGGTTCAACGTTTCCGCTTCACCCGTCTCAGGATTGACCACGACTTCAAACTCGGCATGCTCGATCGGAATGCCGTCTTTCATCCAGCCAAACGGAATGTAGTAGTATTGACCACGTTCCAGTTGCTCTTCGATTTGTTGTTCCGTAGGCGTGCGATCAATCATATAAATTTCGCCCAGGCGGTCGGAAAGCAGCGTTTTCACCAGTTGCTGGGCACTCTCGCTCGCTTTTTCGTAGGAAACCGCTTTTTCGATCTTTTTGCCAGTCTCTGCACGAAAACCTCGTTCCTTGCTGGAATATTCGATCAGCTCTCCCCGGTCGCTGATCCGAAGCTTGACCGGCTCCACATTTTTCTCCTGGGTGTGAAGCGGAGTGTAATCAAAGCTCCAGTTGCGCCGTTCGATTCCGTCAGGTCCTGTGCTGCTTCCGCTGCCCCGATTGCCATCGGAACGATACGAGCCGGGGAGAAGCTTGATCACCTGGTCGGCTATTTTTTGCGCCTCTTCTTTGGTTATGACGCGATCTTCACCGTCCGTCTTGCGGACTGCGCTACCCAGTGGCTTGAACACGGATTCCTTCGCTTCCTCGCCCCGCTGGTTCAAGGCTTTGCCGCTACTCGCATCCAAAAACTGGGGGTCGCTTTCCAGGTAGCGATAGACTAGCTGATACTGACTCCGGTCTTGAAGGGGCTGCCTGGTCAGTGATGACTTTTCCACAAACACAAGAGAAGGGCTGGTCCGTTCCGCCAGCAGCTTCTCTGCTTCCGCTGCCCCAAGCACATCCTTTGCGTCCGGGAGCGCCTCGTCACTCCACAACCTGTGATACTCTACTACCTCCCCGTCCTGGGAGACGACGATTTGAAAACCGTTCTCCAGGAAGGGTATTTCGTTTTCCACCCGCGTAAATGCAAATGTGTGTTCACTTCCCAAACTATAGTAGTAAGGAAGCAGCTGTTTGTATTCATTCGGCTGGGAGAGCTTCCGCTGCTCATCTTTTGGCGCTACCTTTTTTATGAACTCCTTCGCTTTTGCCAGAGCGGCTTCTTCCTCCAGACTTGCTTCCCCTGCCCCTTTTTCCCGCTGCTCCGTATATTTCGAGTAGTCCAGCAAAACGCCTGTCTTCGCATCGATCGTCGCGTAAATACCGCCTTCTTTCCCATCATCCCAGCTCAGGCGCCAGGATGGGCGATCATAGAAGGATTCTCTTTCCGGGTCCAGGTAGGTAGCCCGCTCCAGCTTGAAATCACCCGGGATGGATACATAGCCTTGCAGTTTTTTGACCGCTTCTTCCTTTGTCATCCCGCCCGTTTTCGCTTCTGCCGCAAATGCGGTACTGCCCACTGCCAGAAGTCCTCCTGCGGGTAAAGGCAATGACGTCATCAACACGGCTGCAGTCAGCCCGGCTGCAAGCTTCCAGGACTGCTTTTTTCTCGTCACTTCGTCCAACTCCTTTCGACTTTTACGTTTTGTTCATTTTGTTCACATCAATTTTGCCATTCATCTGGCAAAAACAGAGATTTTGTCATGGATATCTTTCCTCATGCCGTACCTCATGCCGTAGATACATCGGTTCTTTTTCCGCTTATTTTCGGCCCTTGCTTTCTTTCTCTCTCTGTTTATCCAGAATGATCCATTCGCCGGTGACCGCATCTACGAGTCCTTCATCGCCTATGTAGCGGTAGACGAGCATTGGTGTTTGCTTCTCTCCACGTTTGGCTTTATCCATCCAATTCTCCGGCAGAAAGTAAGTGAGCATGGCTTTTTGATTCTTCTGCTCGATCTTCTTTGCTGCTTCCCGGTCGATTTTTGCTGCTGGGAGGGTGGCTGGCGGTTTTGCGTCTTGTAGAAATCCAAATTCCACCAGTTCCCCTGTACCAGGTTTTACCCTGACATCAAGATAAAGAGGATCAAATGGGATGCCATCGATCAGTAAACCGTAACTGAACACATAATTCCGATTCCCACTTGCCAGTATCTCCTCGACCTCTTGATCGGAAGGAGGATTTCGTTCGATCAGATACAGTTCCCCCAAACGTTCAGGCATTAAGGTCTTCACCATCTGAAGGGCAATTTCTTTCGCTTGTTCATAGGAAATTGCCTTGTCAACTTTTTTGCTTTCTGAATTTATCTCTTTATAATATTGGAGCAGTTCGCCTTTAGGGCTAATAATCACTGTCACCTTCTCGGTCTTTTCCTTTTGCGGATCTGCGGGCACATATTCCATACCTGCGTGTCGTTCCACTACTTGCTCTAGGTTTTGGGCGGAGCTGCCCCCTCTAAATTGCAGAAACCGGTATGAACCCGGAAGCTTCTTCAGCAGATCGTCCGCGATTTTTTTCGCCTCTGCCTGCGTTATCGATTTTTCTCCCGTTGACTTGCTGATGGTGTTTCCAAGCGGAGTAATCTCATAGTCTTTTGCTTCCGTTCCCCATATGTTCAGCATTTTGCCGCTTTTCGCGTCCAGATAGCGGGGGTCTTTGCCTAGATAGCCGTAGACGAGTTTGTACGCCTCTCCCTTTTCATAAAAAGCATCGTGTTCGTCAAAGCTAAAGCCACTCCTACGAGAAGGCAAATCTACAACCACGAGTGACGGCCTCGTCTTTTCAGCCAGACGTTTGACTGCCTCCTCTTCCGCCAGGATGTCTTTTGCTTCAGGAAGAGGCTCATCCGTCCAGTATCGTTTGTATTTGACAACTACGCCGGCTCGGTCTGTAACGATTTGAACGCCGTTCTCGATAAATGGAATGCCGTCATGCATACGGGTGAAGGTATAGACCCGTTCCTGTGCCGAATCATAGTAGTAGTCGAAATTCAACCCAAATTCATTTGGTTCCGAGAGATTCTCCCATTCTTCCTTTGGCAAGGCTCGGATTAAAAAACCATTTGCTGAGCCCAGAGCTTTTTCTTCCTCTACCAAATTCCCGCCCGTTTTTTTTGATTTGCCGGTATCTCTCGAGTACTCAATGAGCGTACCTGTTCGGGCATCGATCTCCATATGGATATATTTAGATTCATCACCTTCACTTTTCCACCTGAGATTCCAAGTTGGCGGAAGACTATGATTGTTTGTAAGGGAGGCTCCCTCCAATGTAAACTCAGCCGGAATGCTGACAATTTCCCCCGCCCTATCCATTACTTGCGTTTTTGTTAAGCTTGCCGTGTCAGCTTCCGCTGCTGCAGTAGCAGCCCCCGTACTCCCAGCCGCGAGAACTCCTCCCGCGGGCAAAGGCAGCGACGCCAACAACACAGCCGCTGACAGTCCGGCCGTGAGCCGCCAGGTTTGTTTTTTGTTTTTCAAGCCATACAACCCCTTCCCAAATTTACACATCATTAGTTATATTACCATTAATTTGGAAAAATAAAAAATCTACCGCTCGTTGCAGCGGTAGATTTTTGTATGTTTGCACTGGTTTTGTTGGTCAGAAGCCTTCGTGATGGCGCCTCTTTACACTTGCAGCATCGCCTGCAGGGACTCCGCAGTCACGCGATTTCCCACCAGGAAGTTGCCAAACTCGCCGTAGCGCGCGCTTACTTCGTCAAAGCGCATTTCGTACACGATGTGCTTGAATTCGAGCGGATCGTTGGCAAACAGGGTGACGCCCCATTCCCAATCGTCAAAGCCTACGGAACCGCCGATAATTTGCTTGACCTTGCCTGCGTACTTGCGGCCGATCATGCCGTGGGAGCGCATCATTTCCGCGCGCTCCTGCATGGTCAGCATGTACCAGTTGTCTTGTCCGTCGCGCTTTTTGTTCATCGGGTAGAAGCAGATGTGCTCCCATTTCGGCAAGGTCGGATAGAGCCGCTCACGGACGTGCGGGTTGGATTTCGGATCTTCGCCCGGATTATGTACGTAGTTGCTCAATTCAACTACAGATACGTAGGAATAATCCACTTCCGTGAAGTCGGCAAATTTCGTCTTGTTAAAGGCGGTTTTGATCGCGTCCAACTCCTGCATGGTCGGGCGAAGGAACATGAACACCAGATCGGCCTTGTGTCCGAGGATGGAATAGACGGCAGTGCTGCCTGCCTGCTCCTGCTCGTTTGCGTCCCATGCTTTCAGGAGCCCTTGGAGCTCGTCCACAGCTGCATTGCGCTCTTCCGGAGTCGCCTTCTTCCATTTTTCCCAGTTGATCTTGCGGAAATCGTGATACGTATACCAACCTTCCAACGTGAGAAGCGCTTCGTTTGTACTCATCAGGATCAGCTCCTTTGCGTGATATGGCTTGTATTTCCTGTTACCATTCCCAGTATAGCATAATCGCCGGAGGGTTATCCGATACGAATTGGTGAACAACCCTCTGCCTTCTGCATTTCGTGTCCAGCAAAAAACACGCCTTACAGACGGGCGTGTTCGGTTTCCTTGCATTCGGCGCTGAGACGGCTGGCAGCCGACCGATCCATGATGACGACCACGTCTGGATGCTGCTGGAGCAAGGACGCTGGCACTTCCGCTGTCGGCTCTCCTTCCAGCATGCGGTGAACGGCTTCTGCCTTGGATTCGCCGCTGGCCAAAAGCACGATCTTCCTGGCCTCCAGAATGGTCTGGATTCCCATGGATACCGCTGCTGTCGGGACCTCCTCGATGGAAGAAAAGAAGCGGGCATTGTCTTCGATCGTTCTTTGGGCGAGCTGAACGACTCTCGTCCGGGAGTCAGCCGCAGAACCAGGCTCATTAAACCCGATGTGGCCATTCCCCCCGATCCCCAGGATTTGCACATCGATTCCACCTGCAGCCTTGATCGCTTGCTCGTATCGGGTACATTCCGTCGCCAGGTCGGAGGCGTCTCCGCTCGGAATATGAGTATGCTCCGGGAGCAGATTTACGTGGCGGAAAAAATGCTCCTGCATGAAGACATGATAGCTTTGCGGATGATCGACCGACAGTCCGACATATTCGTCCAGATTAAAGGTGGTAATCCGGGAAAAGTCCAGATTCTCTACGCGATACATACGAGCCAATTCCTTGTACATGCCGACCGGCGTGCTTCCCGTAGCCAGTCCGAGCACAGAGTCGGGCTTTTTCTTGACCTGCATAGCGACAAGCCTGGCTGCCTCCGCGCTCAACTCCTCGTAATTCTCAACGATTTTCCACTTCATGTAAGTCACCTGTCCAATCTCTTTCATTTTATGGTTTGCCTTTGCCCGGTTGGGCTGGCTCATACACTTTATCCAATACGGCTTTGGCTGTCTTCTGCTTGTAGGTCAACGCCTTGTCGCTCATTTTCTGGGATACCGCTGTGCACAGTACGTCAATCACGTGAAGCTGGGCGATCTTCGCAGCGAGCGAACCGCCCTCCAGCGGCCCCTGCTTGGCGGCGGTCAAGAGCGTAATATCGGCATGCTGCGTAATCGGGGACCGGCGGTAATGAGTCAGACAGATGACGGAGGCGCCGGCTTCTTTCGCCAGTTTCAGGGCGTCAATCGTATCCTTTGTACTGCCCGATACAGATATGCCTACAGCCACATCGCCCGGCTCCAGCGTGGATGCTGCCATCGCTTGCAAATGCGCATCGGAAAAGGCGTCTACTCGAAGCCCGATACGCAGGCACTTGTATTTGGCGTCAAGAGCTGTCACCCCCGAGGTACCTACCCCGTAGAAATGAATCGTTCTCGCCTCTATGAGTAACTGTACGCAGCGCCCTAGTTGTTCGACATCCAAAAGGGCGTCTGTATCGTGAATCGACTGGACGTTAAAAGCGGCAACCTTCTGCGCAATCGCATGCAATGAATCTTCCTTGGTCACCTCATCGCGGGAATGCTGGGACGGATTTGCCAGTTCCTGGGCGAGTGCCAGCTTAAATTCCTGATAGCTGCGGAAACCGATTTTTCGGCAAAAGCGCAAAACCGTGGTCTCCCCCACCCCGATCTTCTCCGCCAAATCAATGACCGACGCATAAATAACGGTTTCGGTATGGGCCAGAACGTACTGCGCTACCTTGCGTTCGGATTTGGTGTAGGAAGGAAGAAGACTGTTGATCTCCAGCAGTGTGGCTGTTTTGCCTGTACTCGTTGTCGTCCATTCTCCCCTGTCTGCTGTTGATTCTGTCATCGGTTACCTCCTTGGCTATTGCTTCGCGCAGAAAAACGAATGATTCCTCCAATATGTTATCATAAAGTGGAGTATTTCTCCAAAAAGAAAAATTGGGGAATAAAAACATCGTCTCTCCGGTTTTCTTGGCATATAAAAAGGCCAAATCCCTTTGTAGGAATTGGCCTGTCTCCTTGCAAAACACTATTTACACGATTACCCGATATCCGATCAGAATCACGATGACCATCAGCGCCAGCGCCCCGACGAAAAAGCCGATGCTCGCTTCGTTTCGGCGCGCGCGGCCCAGCGACATTTCCATCAGTCCAAAGACAATCAGCGCGAGAAGGCCTTTGACGTAGTACAGCCAGTCGCCCGCACGAAACGCAAACAGCATCCAAATGCCGGACACAGCAATGATCACAATCATCAGACGCAAAATCATATGTAGAATTTTTGCTACCCGTTCTTTTCCTGCACGGTAAAGGATATAGCCGATGATCAGAAGGACAAAGGCCACTTCCCAGCCACCAACGTGGGATTCCACCAACGCTTTATACACGAATCGTTCACTCCCTGCCAACAGTCATTTTACTAAACTTATTATAACGTAAAGTCAGGAAAAGTACAGGACCCGCGATGTGCGACATTTTTGTGACGAAGCACTCGGATAAGCAGCTATCCCTACTCTCCTTTTTTGAACAAGAAATAACCCCTTGACCATTTTGCTGCGACCAAGGGGTTGTAGCTCATGAACTCCTTTTGTTTGTCTCGCATGCCTGCAGCACGAGCTTATCTATGTTGTCGCATCAGGCAGGCAAGCCATTCAGTCCAGCTTCCCTTGTGTCTGCTCCCAGATGACAAACGGGTTTGGCTCCGACTGATCATTCTCCAGCTTTTTCATCTGGACCGAACGCTGCTCCATCGGCAGCGCAATCTGCTCGTAAATCGCCCCGGAGTTGAATCCGAAAGGCACTGCTTCTTCCTTGGAATAGCCGTAGTAGACCGTTTTGATCCCGGTATAGTAAATGGCGGCCAAACACATCGGACACGGCTCTCCGCTCGCGTAGATGACACAGCCCTCCAGCTTGATGCTGTTCTCGTGCTTGCACGCCTCCCTGATCGCGAGGATTTCGGCGTGAGCCGTAGGATCGTTGGTGGCTGTCACCTCGTTGACACCGCTTCCAATAATGTGGCCGTCCTTCACCACCAAGGCACCATAGGGGGTACCGTGGCCGGACGACGCGTTTTCGCACGCCATCTGAATCGCTTTTTGCATGAATGCCTGTTCTGTCATCATGATTCCTCCCCTGACCGGACATTTTCCTTTGTTTATTGTAGCATGGAAACAGGGTTTCCTGCAGGCTTGTCGCTCTGCTGTGCTTTTCCCAATCACTTTCATGAGGCTGTCTTTGAAAAATGTGCACGCGAGCCCCACGATATGCCTGTAAAAGTAAAAAGCGATACATCCAACTGTTGGATGCAACGCTTTTTTCATTGTTTGGTGCTTTCACACAAAAGCTGACATCGTTCACCAATAGGCCACGGCTCCACATGCCCGCTACACAGCCCGGAAGCCCTCGCCTAATACCTCCTGAGCCGGACACAGGATGATAAACGCTTCAGCGTCAACAGAGCGCACCAGCATTTTCAGCTTGCTGACCTCGCTTTGGCTCACCACGGCCATCAGCACCTTGCGCTCGTCGCCGGTATACCCCCCAGCGCCGTCCAGCAGCGTCACGCCCCGGTCCAGATCAAACAAGATCGCCTCGCGCATCTTGTCTGTTTCATCGGAGATGATGTACGCCACTTTGGACGTATTCCAGCCCATCTGCACGATATCGATCGTTTTGCTGGTCACAAACAGGGCAATCAAGGCATACAGCGCCTTTTCGGGAGTAAAGACAAAACCGGCTAGCAGGATGACCAAGCCGTCAAAGACAGCAACGGATACGCCCAGGCTGATGCCGCTGTACTTGTGCAGGATTTGCGAAGCGATGGAAAATCCTCCTGTAGAGCCCCGGCCCCGGAAGACGATGCCGATCCCGAGCCCTACGCCCATCCCGCCGTAAATGCTGGCGAGCAGCGTGTTATCCGTAAGCGGCTCAAGATGGCTGGTCAGCGCGACAAACAACGGCAGGACGATAGAGCCTACCGCCGCCTTCATGCTGTACTGCCTGTCTAAAAGCCAAAAGCCCAACAAAAACAGCGGGATGTTCAGCGCCCACTGGACGATGGACGGCGGCCAGTGAAAGAGATGGTACAAAATGACAGAGAGGCCCGATACTCCTCCCGATGCTAGCTGATTAGGGTTGAGAAACAGGTTGAAGCTGGTGGCAAGCACAAAGGAACCCACGAGCAGCATGCCGTATTCGACTGCTTTGCGCTGCGGACTGTTCAAGCTTGCACCTGTCCGACGTTTTCGTGACACTTTTCTTTCTCCTGCCTTTTTCACTAAGATGAAAACCGTCCATACATTACCATGTTTTGCCCAAAAAAGAAACCCCCAAGCAAACTGGGGATTTTTTCTGTACTCGCTCTCTATGGTCAGCTCACCGCACAGCGGTACACTTCATATCCGATAGCGGCCATCGCCTGCAGGGAGGCATCCGGGGGAGCATTCTCCGACAGGGCTGTCAGGGAGTACGCTTTTCCGCCTGCAAACAGGATGCCGACATCGTGCTGGCGGCCTGTGTCCCAGCCGGTTTTATTGGCCATTTCCCACACGGCAGCGGCGTCCGACACTCCCTCCTCGATGCGGGGTAGCCGGGCAGGCAGCGCATTTCGCACCTGCTGCTTTTTCATGATCCCGATCATCTGGCGGCAGGCATGCTCGCCAAGAAACGTTCCTGTTGCCAGCCGTTTGAGCATCCGGGCGATGTCACCAGCGGTAATCATGTTGTTGGGCGGACTGTCCGCCGGGTACAGCATCAGCTTTCGGCTGTAGCAGCTGTCGTGCATGCCAAGCTCTGCCATTGTGAGCCGCACCTGATCTTCGCCGATGAGGTCGATCAGCATATTGGTCGCGGTATTGTCGCTCTGAATGATCATGAGGGTGATCAGATCGTACACAGGGTAATGCGTATCAGGTGTGAGATGCTGCATGACACCGGAACCTGCGACCTGATCCGTTTGCTTCATCAGTACCGTTTCGTCAAGGCGGACTTTTCCTTTGCTGGCGGCATCGAAAACGGCTGCCATGACGGGGACTTTGATGATGCTTTCGGCTGCAAAAGTCTGCGTGGTGTTGTGTTCCCAGTAGAAGCTTCCGTTGATTTCTTCCACTACCACTCCCCATTGTCCGCCGGCCGCAGCGATGATCGTCTCCAGCTTCTCCTGCAAACTCTTCATGTGGCCTGCTCCTCCTTTATTCTCTTCCGTACCTGGTGGTCTGATTGACAGCCAATGTTTTGCCAATGAGGGGAAATTCCCCGGCTGGGAGTTGGAATCCTTCCTTGGTTTTGAGAAATAGCCTGTGAAAGCTTCTTTGGCGAGATTGGAAATGCCTGTAGGGCTGTTGGGGAGGAGATGAAAAAGGGAGAAAATGCTCAGGGTACGGTGGGACACTGCGGGAAGCCGTTACTGTCCGGCTCCATTCCAAAAGCGTAAGCTGCGTCCAAAAGCAGCCTACTCAAGGCAGCGTCTCAGAGGTTGGACGCTGAAAGAGTGTTCCGCTTTTTCCATTCCGCCTGGGTGGTGTCCCAAAGACCTTCGCGTTTTCTCCCTTTTTCATCTCTACAGCTTTGGATTGTTTCGTTGTTTTTTTAGATCATTCAGGAAGTCGGATCAGGGGTGGCGTTCCCTGACGTGCCTTCTCTAATTCTGATCCAGTCCGTTTACGTGTGTCTCACTGTTTTTTCCTTAATTCTCAAACCAGCCGACTGGCTGCACCTGCAAATTCACATTGATCTGTTTCACTTCCGTGAATTCATCGAAGCCGAAGGTGCCCAGGCCGCGGCCGATTCCGCTTTGCTTGTAGCCGCCCCAGGGGGCTTCGTTGTAGGTGGGGTGGTAGCAGTTGATCCAGGTGATGCCTGCCCGCAATTTTTTGATGACCCGCATCGCTTTGGCTCCGTCCTGGGTAAAGACGCCCCCGGCGAGGCCGTAGACGGTGTCATTGGCGAGGCGGATAGCGTCCGCTTCATCGCGGAAGCGCTGCACGGCCAATACAGGGCCGAAAATTTCTTCCTGGACGATTCGCATGTCCGGCCTCGTGTCGACAAAGATCGTCGGCTCGACGAAATAGCCCTTTTCCAAACCGCCATTTGTCAGACGGTTGCCGCCGCAGGCGAGTGTCGCTCCTTCCGCTTTTCCGTACTCGATGTAGCGCAGTACCTTTTCCATGTGAGCCTCGCTTACCAGCGGCCCCATTTCGGTCTGCGGTTCGTCTCCCGCTCCTACCCGTATCTTTTTCGCACGCTCCACCAGCCGCTCGACGAAGCGGTCGTGAATGCTGTCCTCGAGAAGCAGCCGGGAGCCTGCCGAGCAGACCTGCCCCTGATTGGCGAAGATTCCGAACAAGGCGTAGTCTACGGCTGTCTCAAAGTCCGCGTCGGCAAAGACAATGTTGGGCGACTTGCCCCCCAATTCCAGCGAAATCTTTTTGATGTTGCCTGCAGCCGCAGTCATGATGCTTCTGCCGGTCGCCGTGCCTCCCGTAAAGGAAACCTTGTCTACCAGATGGCTTGCGGCCAGCTCATGTCCGACCGTAGGGCCCGGTCCCATGACCAGATTGGCCACACCGCCTGGCACCCCTGCTTCTTCGATGATCTCAAACAGCTTGATCGCCGTAACAGGCGTGACCTCGGACGGCTTGAAGACAATCGTATTTCCGGCCGCCAGCGCGGGGGCGATTTTCCAAACAGCCATCAGCAACGGGTAGTTCCACGGGACGATCAGTCCGCAGACACCGACCGGCTCGCGCACGACCATCGCCTGTACCGGGTCCGCGACGTGGTACGTTTGTCCGTCAGGCTTGGTGACCATTCCGGCGTAATAGCGGAAGCAAGCGGCCGCATCCGCCACGTCAAAGCGGGCTTCCCGCAGCGGCTTGCCGTTGTCCAGCGTCTCCAAAGCAGCCAATTCCTCAGCGCGTTCCTCCAGCTTGTCAGCAATGGCGAACAAATACCGCGCCCTCTCTGCAGCCGCAAGCTCGGACCAGCTCCCGCTGTCGAATGCTTCTCGTGCCGCGCGAATCGCTTTTTTGGCATCCTCCTCCGTTCCCTCTGCCGCCCGTGCAATCACTTCTCCTGTGGCCGGATTGACAATCTCCCGAGTCTCCCCATTTTCCGCATCCACCCACTCGCCAGCCATGTACATCTTCAGATTGAACATCTGCATGCCCCACCTTTCCTCGTATTACTGATGTGTGCTTGATTACCTAAGTGACGATGCTTGTAGCCATTATCCACAAAGGCTTGCGGCCACTGTCCGCAAGGGGACTTGTTGTCGTTACTCGGCATCTGCCGCCATCTCCCCCGCTGCCAACAGCCGCTTCTCCCGCAGGGCAACAAGTGCTGCAAAATCGTGGATGAGCGTCGCCGCGAGCAGCGATGTTGTCTGGGCCGGATCGTAGGGCGGCAGCACTTCCACCAGATCAAAGCCGATGTAGTTCAAGTCCGTCAGTCCTCTGATCAGCTCCAGCGTCTCGAAGCTTGTAAATCCTCCGACCTCCGGCGTTCCTGTCCCGGGCGCATAGGCGGGATCGACAAAATCAATATCAAAACTGAGAAAACAGGGAGTATCTCCAATCGCTTCTTTTATCTTTCTCACCGTTTCGGCGGCTCCGGTTTTGCGCAGCTCCTGGGTCGTCATCACGTGATAGCCAAGCTCCAGACTGGCTTCCAGGTCACCCGGGTGGTTCAGCGTACCGCGGATGCCGATCTGAAAAACCTTGTCCGGCAACAGCAGCCCTTCCTCGTGGGCGCGGATAAACGGAGAGCCATGCCAGTACTTCTCTTCGTAATACGTATCCCATGTATCGGTGTGGGAATCGAACTGAATCAGCGCTACTGACCCCCACACCCTTTTGGCGGCGCGCAATGTGGCCAGTGTGACGGAATGGTCGCCTCCCAGTCCGATCGGTACGATCCCTTTGGCCATCAAGTCCAGCATGACGGCTTCCATCCGGTCGTAGCTGCGATGGATATTGTGCGGAATCACCGGCACATCCCCGATGTCGATAGCTCTTGTGTCCTCAAATGGAAAGACCTTGTGAACGGGATGATACGGAAACAGAAGCATGGAAGCCTGTCTGATCGCCTGAGGGGCAAAGCGGGCTCCTACGCGAAAAGACGCAGCCGTATCAAAGGGCAGACCGACGATGGCTACTCTGGCGTTCTCCCTTTGTGCCGGCAGCCGCATGTAAGAGCCCGTGGTGCAAAATTCCGGTTTTACGTCTGGAGACAACGGATATTGCAAGCTGTTCACCTCCGTGTTTCGTCCATGGTACCCATCCATGTAGCAAACCGCATGCCAAACGGGACGTGGAAGAAAGACGAAGGCTTTTTGCGTGGAAACCGCATCAACTCGCATTCTCTGCGCTCCAGTTCGCTCTGTCCGTTTCTCATTTTTTGGAATACGATCCCATTTGCGAGAAAGGGATTTTCTAAAACAATGAAAAAGAACGTCCTGATGATATCCGGACGTTCTGTCTCTGGTTAATTCCCTGCATGGTTTTTGCAAGGTGTTTTCGGATGAAATGTGATAGGTCCAAGCATAATTGCCTGCCTGTTCTGCTCGGAGCTTTTCTGACGTCATGTGGGCCGGCAGACCGGAGGGAGCCTGTTTTGAAACGGGCATGTCTCTTTGGCGCAACTGTTCTCCAGACCAGGCTTACGAAACGTTTTGTCCCATCATATCCTGGAGGTCTGCCTGTGCTTCTCCGATTGCTTTGACTCCAAACAAATTCTGAAGCACCTCCCATACCCCGGGCTGGATGAATTCGGGCAGCTTCGGTCCGATGCGAATGTCGCGGACTCCCAGGCTGAACAGCCCCAAGAGAATCGCTACCGCCTTTTGCTCAAACCAGGAGAGGACGATGCTGACAGGCAGATCGTTGACCTCGCAGTCCAGCGCATCCGCCAAAGCGCCGGCTATTTTGACCGTCGAGATGGAGTTGTTGCACTGCCCCAGATCGATGTAGCGAGGGATTTGCGTACCCGGTACTTTGCCGTAATCGACATCGTTAAAGCGGAATTTGCCGCAGGATGTGGTCATGATCACCGCATCCGCCGGCAAAGAAGTGGCCAGCTCCCGGTAGTAGTCTCCGCCTTTTCCGGGAGCATCACAGCCCGCGATGACGAAGAAGCGGCTGATTTTGCCTGCCTTTACGGCGTCGAGAATTTCCGGGGCAATACCCAGTACGGTCTCATGGTGAAATCCGGTCAGCAGCGTCTGATCCGACTCTACATCCGCATCCGGCAATGCGAGTGCCCGCTCGATCAAAGGCGCGAAGTCGTCATTCTCAATTTTGGTAACGCCTTCGAGTCCGGCCACATCATACGAGAAGAAGCGATCGGCATATGTCCCCTTGATCGGCATGACGCAGTTGGTCGTGGCTAGTATCGCACCCGGGAACTGTTCGAACAACCGGCGCTGGTCAAACCACGCTTTCCCGATATTTCCCTTGAGGTGCTTGTACTTGCGGAGGGCGGGATACCCGTGTGCGGGGAGCATCTCCGAGTGGGTGTAGATATTGATTCCTTTTCCTTCCGTCTGTTTCAGCAGCTCCTCCAGCGCAAACAGGTTGTGCCCGGTCACGACGATGCACTTTCCTTCGATTTTGTTTTGCGAAACGCGGATGGGCTGAGGGATGCCGAACCGGCTCGTATGGGCCTGATCCAACAGCTCCATGACGCGAATGGCTGCACGGCCCACTTTCATTGCCATTTTCAAGTGTTCATCTAAATTGAAATTCACGTTAGTCAAAGTAAAATAGAGTGCTTCCTGTGTAATGCCGTCCACTTCCGGGTCGATGTGTCCCATTTGTCGGGCATGCGTTGCATATGCCGCAATCCCTTTGAGCGCAAAAATGATCGTATCCTGTATACTGGCAAGCTCCTCAGTCTTTCCGCATACTCCCACCGTTTTGCAACCGCCTGTCGGTGTTTGCTCGCATTGATAGCAAAACATATCAATACCTCCCCTATGGATCACTTCTTACTCCGGATTATAGAGGAGGCGAAAAACGTAAGATGTGATGTACTTCACAGATTCGTCTATTTGCCATTCTTTTCGGTTTTTCGCAAAAAAAGCCCTCTCCCTAAACTTGGGCGAGGACCTTGTATCGCATGTTTCTCTATGAAATATGATGTGTTGCCAAATTATGAACCGGGGCCCGGGAAAAAGCCGTTTCGATTTTGCTGCTTCCTCTGCTCCCTGGTTATGACTTTGCCGCAATCAATCGTTTGACAGCCGCTACCTTCTCCTGATCTACGTACTTGAGCGCGCTTCCGGCTTCCCGAACGCCGGTGCCAAAATGGACTTCCGTTACAGCCGTACGACCGACGAAATCAGCGATGTTTGCCAGGCCCAGCCCGCTTCCGGCCAAAATGCTCAAATGCTCCCCAGCGGTCATCCGGACAAGCTCGGCAATCCGTTCCGCTCCATCGATGGCGCTTTTCTGTCCGCCGGAGGTGAGAATCCGCGAAATTTGCGGATAACGCATCAACAGCCGCACGGCCTCCAACTGGTCAGCCGCCTCGTCAAATGCGCGGTGGAATGTCACATCCAGCCCTTTCGCCTGATCCAGCAGGCTTTCCAGCCCTTCCGTATCGATCTGGCCGTCAGGAGCAAGCATGCCGGTGACGATACCTGCTGCGCCGAGCTCGCGAATGATTCGCACGTCTTCGCGCATGACCCGGTAATCGTCAGACGTGTACACAAACGACTGGCTGTGCGGTCTCACCATCACATTGACCGGAATGGATACGGCCCGGACCACAGCATCGATCAAGCCCCAGCTCGGGGTTACGCCGCCCTCCAGTATCCCGGTGATCAGCTCGAGCCGGTCGGCTCCTCCCGCTTCCGCTCGTTTGGCGTCCTCTACAGAGGTCGCGATGACTTCCAACAACATAGCACGGTATCCTCCCGTCCGTTTTCCTGTTATTGTAAAACGCTTCGATGACAAACAGCAACGCCAAGGGCTGATCTTCCGCGCTGCTGGTTGACAATTCTGCCTTGCCCGTCTATTGAGCGAGCACGTAGTCCGCGAGCAGTCTCGCCCCATATCCGGTGGCACCCATGACGCGATAGCCTCCGGTGGCTTTCGCCTGTACAGGGGGAGCCATGTCGATGTGCACCCATTTCATGCCGGCGGCCACAAACCTGCGGATAAACAACGCGGCGACAATCGCTCCACCGTAGCTGATCGGACTGATGTTGGTCATGTCGGCATAGTCGCTTTTCAGCAATTCTTCGTAATCGTCTACCAACGGCATCGGCCACAGTCTGTCTCCACAGTCATTACCTGACGCGATGAGCTTGGCAGTCATCCCGGAATCTCCCCAAATACCGGCCAGCTTTAAGCCGAGCGCTTCCCCGACATTCCCCGTCAGCGTGGCAATATCGATTGCCTGCTTGGCTCCCAGCCTGTCGGCGTGAATCAGGGCATCGGCCAAAATGAGACGCCCCTCTGCATCCGTATTGGCCGTCTGCACAGAAAGACCGTTGGGGTAGCGGATCACATCCGATGGCAAGAAGGCTCCGCCGTCCGGCACGTTTTCTGCGATCGGCAGAAGCACCAGCAGATTGGCCCTTGCCTTTACGGAAGTGAGGATGTCCAGCGCGCCCGCGACAGCAGCCGCTCCGCCCATATCCATGCGGGCGTCGCTGATATCCCGCCCGGCCTTGACATTCATGCCGCCCATGTCAAAGGTGACTCCTTTTCCGATCAGCGCGGTCAGCGGCAGGGACGGGTCGGTGCAGTATCGGATTTCCACCATAGCCGGCGGATGGACGCTGCCTTTGCCAACCGTGATCAGGCCAACCATCTGCAAACGCTCCAACGCCTCCCCGCGATGAACCGTCACATCCACGTCTCGTGCGGCGAAATGGTTCTGCAGCCGCTCGACAAAGGAGACCGGCGTCAGCTGATTGGGCGGTTCATTCACGAGATCGCGGGCAAAGCATGTACCCTTTGCACGGATACGGGCCCATTCGATCGCCTGCTCCGCCTTTTCTGCACCCGGACAAGCGATATGCAGCATAGAGACACTCCGTTCTTGCGCCTTTGACAAATACCGGTCAAACACATATGTACCGAGAAGCCAGCCCTCTGTCCAGGCTGTGACGGCGCTATGACGGTCCAGTCCGGCAGCAAACAGCGGCTCCAGCGAATCAAACGTCACACATGCTTCTGTAACCCTTTCCTTCTCCGCGGCCCGACCCGCATTGCCCGCCGCATCGCGCAATGCCTCCAGGTCAAAACGCGCCCGCTCCCCTAGTCCGATAATGAGCTCATGCCCTTCTTCTCCGCGGCCAAAAAACCAGGTGACAGCTCCCTTCGCTTTCATGTGCGGGCGCAGCGCATACGGCAGGTGCTCTGTTGGCGAGTCTTGGAAAAGCAGGCGGATCGTGACTTCCATCTCCCGCTGCTGTCCAACCGAAATGTCCATCCTCTTCCATCCCTTTCTTCTTGCCTGGTCATGCAAGCGGCATGCAGACAGCTTGCGGCGTTATTCAGGCAACAGGTTCACGTATCATGCTGCCCTCATCGTCTTATCGTTTTTCCAACTGAAACACCGTGCGCTTTTCGCCAACGACCAAATGGTTGTCATTTTTAATCTCGCTTGGCACCAGCGCACGCAGGCGTTCAATGGTGTCCTTGTTCTCGTAGTTGATCTGCTCCAAAATCGAGGCGATTACCAGCGGCCACACCAGTTCAGAGCCATCCAGAACCTTCAGGGCAAAGCTGATGCGTTCTTTTTTCAGGCCAAAGCCGTATACCCCCATCGCGCCCCCTTTGGCAATGATGTTGGGATCGGTCAGCAGCGCTGTGCAAACGAAATTGTGGCTCGCGATGATGTCGGGATTGGCTGACATCCATCCGGTAATTTTCACGACTGCCTCTCTCGTTTCTGCGTCCGCGATCAGATCGGGACAAGCGAGCTTCAAATACGCTTTGGCGATGTTCACGAGCGGCACGGCAAAAACAGGGAAGCCGCACCCGTCAACGCCGAGGCCAATCTTGTCCTTTGGATACTCAGCCAGATAAGCAAACGCTTCCAAAGCGCTTTGTTGGGCAGGATGGCTGACATCGTAATAGCTGTCTGTCGGATAGCCCATCTCTTTGGAAAGGGCGAGAAAGCCCAGGTGTTTGCCGGAGCAGTTGTGGAAAAGACGGCGCTTCGGCACGCCTTCGCGCAGGCAGGCGAACTTCGGTTCTTCGTTGAGCGGATAGGTCGGGCAGGTCAGCAATTCTTCTTCCGAAATGCCGGTTTTTTTCAGGATCGACTCCAATCCTTCCATATGATACGTCTCGCCGCGATGGGAAGCGGCAAAAAGGGCGGCTTCACGGCTGGTCAGCCCGAATTTTTCGTCGATTTTCTGTTTGGCGACCGGGATGGCCTGGAACGGCTTTGCCGCCGAGCGGAGAAACGTCATATGCTCTTCGCTGCCCGCGGACAAGATGACTTTTCCTGATTCGTCTACGCCGCAGATGACGCCAAAGTGGATATTCTCCAGCACTCCACCGCGGTATTCTTCCACCAATGTGCTGTAATTCATTTCTAATCACCAACTCTGTCTTAATGGTATGTGTGGAAAGGAAGGACCAACAGTACAGAATTAATCCACTGATGGTATTAAATAATGGGTTAACCTGAAAAACTAGTGGAGGCAATGTGGGAAGATGGAATAGAAAACGTCAAAGAACCATATTTCCTCATTTAATTTCTCCAACCATGTTATTAATTTGATAGTAACAGTCGGGTATAGCATCGTCAACTTTCTTTTTTCAACTTTCGAAATTGAAGGTCTTGGGAGAAAAGGCTGGCTTTGATGAAGGAGATTGAAACAGGGAGAAAAATGCTCAGGGTACGGTGCTCTGGGAATTGACTGTCCGGATCTAAAAGAAAGTCCGTCCTATGCTCACATGCACAAGACGGACTTTTGCTTTCTATAATTGCTTTACCGCTGCTTGCAGCAGGGAAGCCGCATGCTTGTTGTACTGCTGGATCAATGTGTTCAGATGGCGGTCCAGTTCGACACTCGGCAGCGGGACGGGGAGCTGTTCGAATGCCCTGCCGTTTACGATGATCCGCGTGCTCAGCATGCTTCGCTGGGATTCATCGAGGGCTGAAAGGGCCAGAGGCTTTGCTTTGTAGCTGCCTTTTCCGGCCTGGGCTTTGAGCAGCTCTTGGAAAAACAACTGGTGATAATCCGCATAGATGTCTCCCTGGTAATGGCCGCCCCGCTCACGCACAAGCCCGCGTTTGGTCGCCCAATCTACCAACTGCTGCTGGGTCAGCGACTTGCCGCTCGTTCCCTGGACGACATTATGCATCAGTGCGTAAAAGTCGGTTCCCGCAAAATCCGTACGGGCGGGATCTGGCTGCAGAATTCCTTTTCCGGTCAGGAAAGCCAGCACTTCCCGCTTCCCGGAACCGGTCGGAAGGTCGAAATACAAGGCCAGATTGGCAAAGAAGTTCGCCTCTCCGCTGAGTTCGCGATCCCACTTGTACGGCTTGCCGAAATCTACCAGCTTCAGCGGATCGCTCTGAAGCATCTGCTGGTAGGCAGGAAATGGCTGGGCGGTTACGTTTTGATACGTGACTGTCGGCCGTTTGGTCAAAAGAGCGGTGCGAAACAGCTCGGCGCCGTTCGCGTCCAGATAGCCAAACTTGTCCTTGGTCGTAAAGACAAATGGTGCCGGAAGCTGTTCCACGCCAAGCATCGGAAACACCTGATCCATCGGCTTGATCGATTCATACGCCGGAGGAGCGGCTGTCCGCCAGTCTTTGCTTAGCACGCCGAGAAGTCCCGTTTTCTTGTCCCGATACGTGACGAGTTTCGCACCGCTGTACGTGGACAAAACCTCAAGCCGGCCGTAGCTTCCACTCGTCATCTGCTTCAAATCGGCCGAGTAGACGTCCCATCCGCCCGATTTCTGGACAAACAGTCCGGACTGCGATTCTTCCAGCCGATAGTTTTGCACTTGCTCCAGCCTGGCTGCAATCTGTCCGCTCGCCAATACCTCAAGATCAAAGCTGCCATCAGCCCTTTGCAGCGCGATCAGTTGCCGATCCCCCCATGGCTGAATCGAAACGCTGCGATACACAAAATCTGTCAGCGCTTCTATTGCCCCGCCCGCTACGCGGATGAACGCTTGCTGCTGTGTCCCTTTTTTCATCCCGGCTGCATACATGCTTTCTCCCGACGGAAAGAGCGTTACTGTCGTCCCTTCCTGTGGAGAATGGGTTGCCGGAAGCTTGACATCCGCTGTCAGCAGTGTCCCCTCCGCCGTGTACAGGTCGGCTTCTCCGGCACTGAAGGCCACGACGAGTTTTCCGCCTGCAGCCACATTGGCCCCCTGGTAAGCGTGACTGCTGATCGGCTTGCCGCTAGCTGTGTCCACGAGAAAGACTCCTTCTCCAGGCTTATAAATAAAGGAAAGGGCATCCGTCAGCCGCTGCGGTTTGGGCTCAGCCGTGTCTTGCGAAGTGCCGTCTGGCCGGTATTCGCGCGTCGATCCGTCCGGTCCCTGGACCAGCACGCGCCCGAATTTTGAGTCATAGCGGACGATTGTGCCCGACTGCGGCGGGACGAGAAGCCCTTTTTGCTGCGAATAGAGTCCGGTCTTGCTCCCGTCCGTAACACTGACGAGGTCGTATCCCCCGAGCGTCGTCACCGCATCAAACCAGGCATCCGGCTCTTTTACCGGTTTTCCCCACGCTGCGCGCAGGATGCCCTTTTTGCCATCGGAGCGAACCAAGAGCCACATCGCCGGTACCCCTTCCAGGCGCGGATACTCAAACGGCACTACCGTTTCACCGCTGATCCGTTTCACTCCGTAACGGGAGGTTGTCGGGTCCTGCCCCAAAACGTAGCCGTCATGCAAATATTTGGCCCCTTTCTTCAATGAAAAGGAGGTACCGGATGAAATGGAGTGGTACGTCTCCAGATCGCCCTGCAGCACTACATAACCGTCTGCCATGTCATGCTCGACTCTGACCTCGGCGTACTGCGGCTCGGCAAGCATCCGGCCATCCTTCCACAAGCCGCTTCCTTTTTGGTTTTGCACGCGAAAAAAACCACTGCTGCCCATCATTTGGACGCTTGTGTATTGCGGCTGCAGGACGTACTTCCCGTTTACATCGACAAGACCGTATTTGCCGCCGACGATCACTTTGAAATAGGGCATTCGATTCCCGTCGCTCGGAGCCAAGGTCGCCTTGGGCAGGGAAAACATCGGCTTAACCGTTACTGGATCATAGACCGTAAGCTGTTTCGCCGTCGTGGTGACCAGGTACCGTGTCGTCTCTTCCTCGCCGTTCTTTCCCGGCTTGGACAAATCGGCAAACTCGATTTTTCCCGCGAACGGAGCAATCAGGGTCCGGCCGGATGGATCGAGCAGCATCGAGGTCTGGCCCTGCATCAAAATAATGCTCGGATAGGCCTGAGACAAAAAGAAGGTATGTGCTCCCGCGTACTTGCTTTTCGAGACGCTTTTTTTGGCTAGATCGATGTATTGAAACCATCCGCCATTGCGAACCACTGCAATCTGCTTTTGTTCAGGAATCTCCACATCGTCCCAGATTGGCGGAGTCAGCTCCTTTCCGGTACGGGCATCGAGGATTCCCCTCTTCCCGTTTTTCACTACGGTGTAATAGAAGCCGACTTTGGAAAACTCGTCATAGACGGCCTTGGTGACCAGCGCTTGTCCGTTTGTAAATCCGATTTTATAGTCGGTGATGTAAGGCTGAATGGAAGCGAAGCTGGCTGCTTGCCCCGGAACAGCCCATGCATTCCAGCTAAGTGCAGCAGCCGCGCAAAGTGCAACAATGCGTTTTTTCACATCTGTTTTCCTCCTGACGTGTCAGCAAAATGTTGGTCTATCTTTGACGCTGGCGGAGGAAAAATGTTGCACGTGCGGAAGGAATGTTTGTTGCTTCACCGTTACCCCCGCCTTTACTCTGCCTTGTTCAAAAAGTGTCTTACCAAAAGAAAAAGAGCCCTTCGTCTGCACGACTCGGGCCCTCTTTCATTTGTCTATTTATTCACAGCGAGACTTACCCATTCTCACCAAAATGCTTGTCGTACCATTTGATCAGCGCCTGGGTGCCGTTGTCTTCCAAACCTTGTTCCGCGAGCTCTTGGTACAGCGAGAGGGACAGCTCCAAGCCGGGCGTCGCAAGCCCCATCTCTTTTGCCGCTTCCAGCGCAATCGAAATATCTTTGATGATATGCTTGATATAAAATCCGGGGGCAAAGTTGCCTGCGATCATGCGTGGAGCCAGATTGCTCAAAGACCAGCTTCCTGCCGCTCCCGCCTCGATGCTCTTCAATACGTTTACCGGATCGAGCCCTGCTTTTTTGGCATACGCGATGGCCTCGCAGACCCCGATCATATTGGAAGCGATCGCGATCTGGTTGGACATCTTCGTGTGCTGACCGGCTCCGGGGCCCCCTTGCAGGATGACGTTGGTTCCCATCAGTTTGAAAATCGGTTCCATCGCCGCAAACGCTTCCGAGTCACCGCCTACCATGATCGTGAGGCGGGCCTCTCTGGCCCCCACGTCTCCGCCGGATACAGGCGCATCCAGGGAATGCAGAGAGCGTTTTTTGGCTTCTTCATAGATTTTTTGCGCCAGAGACGGCTTGGAGGTGGTCATATCGATCAGGTAGCTGCCCGGCTTTGCATGGGCGACAATTCCTTTTTCTCCGAGATAGACTTCCTCTACGTCTTTGGGGTATCCTACCATCGTGATAATGACATCCGCTTCGGCAGCCAGCTCCGAAATCTGATCCTTCCATACGGCTCCCTGCGCCAACAGCTCCTCCGCTTTTTGCTTGGTGCGGTTGTACACGAGCACCTCATACCCTGCTTTCATGAGATGGGCGGCCATGCTTTTGCCCATCACCCCGATACCCACAAACCCGATCATCTTTCCTGCCGTATGTGCTGTCATTTCGTTTCTCCTCTCTCTACTGCGGTGTTCCAAATTTTTAACTTCTCTTTACTTTCCGGAATTTCCTTCTATCCTTTTCTTCAGCCATCTTATGCTGGCTACGGAGCAGAAAAGCCGGTGCATTGAGTCCACGGCCCTCCATCTAAAGGTTCGATTTTCATTTCAAAGCTTCCATCTTCCGAGCTTCCGGCTGATGGTCGATTGATCGACTCCTAACGCCTCTGCCATTTTGGTCGTCGTGCCGTACTTCTCTTTCGCCATCCCCAGAAGCTGTCTTTCCAGGAGCTCTACAGCCGATTTCAACGGAAGAATATCTGTTACGCTTACCTTTGTCGCAGAAGGCTGGACGTAGTGAAGCATCTCCGGCAGATGATGCGCTTCGATCACATCCTGATCAGTGATGACGATCAGACGCTCCACGATGTTCTGAAGCTCCCGCACATTGCCTGGCCAACGGTATAGATGCAGGCAATCCAGCACTTCCTGCGAGAAGGTTTTCTCTTTTTTGTACTTCTTGGTAAAGCGGTCCCGAAAAAAGATGACCAGTGGAAGGATATCGTCGGTACGCTCCCGCAAAGGGGGAATATGGACCGGAACGACATTCAGGCGGTAGTACAAATCCTCGCGAAAGCGCCCCTGCCGCGTTTCTTCCTGCAAATTGCGATTGGTGGCGGCGATGATGCGGACGTCGATCTTGATTGGCTTGGTGCCGCCGATACGAACCAGCTCATGCTCCTGGAGCACGCGGAGCAGCTTTACCTGGAGCGAAAGGGGCAGCTCGCCGATCTCGTCGAGAAACAGCGTCCCCTCGTTGGCCAGTTCAAACAAGCCGGGCTTTCCTTCTTTTGTCGCTCCGGTAAACGCGCCCTTTTCATAGCCAAACAGCTCCGATTCCAGCAAATGCTCCGGGATCGCCGAACAGTTGAGCTTGATGTACGGCTTGTCCCGCCGGTGGCTGTTTTGATGAATATAAGAGGCGACCACTTCCTTGCCTACTCCCGATTCGCCCAGAATCAGCACGGTGGAGTCCACCTCGGCCATTTTTCCGGCAAGCGTTATTACCTGTTTCATCGCTTCGCTCTTGTAGATCAGTCCCGCTTCCTTTGCGGTCATTTCACTCAGCTTGCGCAATTCCTGCTTGTAGCCCTCAAGCAGCTCCCGGGCGTCCTCCAACTCGGCCTGCAGCCGCCTTTCCTCGGAGATGTCCCGGCAAAAGTTGACGACGCGGATGATGTTTCCCTGCTCGTCCTTGATCGGCGTACCGACGACCATCAGCCGGCCGCCAAGTCCTGTCGTCTGCACGACCTGCACCTTTTCCTTCCTCTCCAGCACCAATCGGGTAATAGACGGTCGAAATACGCCTGTCCGCTCCAGCTCATAAATGCTTTTCCCGACCAAATCTTCCGGTTTGTACCCGTAAATTCTTTCGGCAGATGGACTTACGCGCTGCGTGATTCCTTGACCGTCCGAGATGTAAAACATATCGTAGCTGGTGTTGAACACGGTTTCCAGCTCGAGTGAATAGTACGCCTGCCTTTCCTTATACACCTGATAAAAATGGCGATACAGGTCAATTGTTTTCATCCATCCCTGAATCGTGCCGGCTGAATCGACAAATACCCAGATCTCGTGCACGTTCCACTCGGCTTCACGCGCTTCAATCTCCTCGGCCTGCGACGATCCGACAGAAACGACCCGACCCGGATTCGTTTTCCAAACGGCTCCCGATACAGTAGCGCCATCTTCTGCGAGAATAAACAGCACATCTTCCTGCATGCCTCGGACAGCATCTCTCCATGCGGACTGCGGGCTTGCGGCAAAAGAGGTATTCCATGCTTGCTGCAGCGTCACGCTTCCCCTCCTCTCCGGGATCGAGAAACAGCGCAGGAATACATAATACCTCCCCCAACGATCACACTTCGGACCGTTGCGGGAGGAGGCACATCGCTTCTGTCCCACCATTATACAGAATAGAATAAATTTTTACAATTTTCATTCCTGCCTTATTGATCTTTGGAAATGCCCAGGTATGCGACCGCAAGTCCCATGTAAAAGCGGATCGCCTCCATGTATTTGTCTACCTCTATCCATTCGTCCGGCTGATGGGCCATCGTCGGTTCTCCGGGGCCGTAAATCAGGATCGGAATGTCCAGACGGGGTCCGTAGACAGATGCATCGGTGTAGTAATTGACGCCTCTGACAGTCGACTCCCGGCCCAAATACTGCTTGGCTGTATCCAATGAAAGCTTGATAAACGCATCCTCCGCAGCGGTTGTCACTGCCGGCAGATCGTTCACCGCACGGATGGCGAAACGGGCATTGGCCGGTTCGCATACCTGTTCCAAGAGCAAGTTGAGTCCATCGATGATCTCCGGATGGCTTTGTCCAGGAACGGTGCGGATATCCAGCATCATGGTGCACTGATCTGGCACGACATTTGTTTTTACGCCTCCCTGGATCACTCCGATATTCATCGTCGGTCCGCCCAGCAGCGGATGAGGCTGATAGCTGAAACGATAGCTGTTTAGCTTATGGATGAATCTCGCCATGGCCATGATCGCATTGACCCCCTGATCAGGCATGGAGCCGTGAGCTGTCTTGCCGTACGTCGCTACTTCCAGCCAAAGCGCTCCCTTGTGCGCGATGAACGGTTGATTGTTACTCGGCTCGGAGATCACCATCGCTGTCGCATCATCGATCTGCCCCCGACTTGCAACTGCCTTTGCCCCGAGGCAGTCGACCTCTTCTCCCACTGTCCCCGCAAAGCGCAAGGTTCCTCCGAGCCGAATTCCGGCACGATGCAAATACTCCATCGCAAGCACCATGGCCGCGACGCCGCCCTTCATGTCCGTGCTGCCTCGTCCGTACAGTCTGTTTCCAACCCGCACTCCCCCGAACGGCTCATGCTCCCACTCGATACTCCCGGTCGGAACCGTATCGAGGTGACCGCTGAGGACGAGCACCTTTTTTGACAGGGATGCATCCGCTTTATTCAAGACAGCCAGCAGATTGGCCCGCTGCGGTTCAACTTCATCCAGCTCTGCCTGTATGCCGGCGGCTGTCAGCCTGCGCCTGATCGCTTCGGCTACAGCCGTTTCGTTCCCCGGCGGATTTACACTGTTGATCGCAATCAATTGCTGCAAGAAAGCGACGGCATCCGCTTCGTCGATCAAGGAAAATGCCTGTTCCAACCCGCTCCCGCTTACGGTGTTCTCTCTTTCATTCCCTCTTTCCATTGCTTCCCATCCTCTCCGGTCTTTTTCTCTCTGGGCCTTGCAAGCCGCTCCTGTCGCCTCAAACCGCTATTACTGCCAAATCTACTATTCCAGTTCATTTGTTTCTTCCATATGGCTTGTTCTATGGCTTGTTCTGCAAAACTGCCTGCTTCCGCAAGCCGCCTGTACACTCAAACCGCCTGCTCCGCTTCTTTCCTCACTCCGGTCTCTGCCGCTTTCACCTTGGATTCTTTCAGGATCATAGCGCATACAGCAGCGACAGCGGCCGTCAGCGAAAAGAAGAGGAATACCCGGCTGAAATCCTGCGACCCGTCAGCCTGAACAACCACCAGATAGCCGGCGACAAGCGGCGAGACGAATGAGCCCATTTGTCCGATGCCGTTGGCAAGGCCGGTCGCTCCGCCGACCACCTCGGTCGGGTAGCGTTTTTGGATGTAGGCATAGATCGTGCCAAAGTTCAGGTTGACGAAAAAGCCAGCCAGCAGCAGCATCAGCAAAAGCAAGCCGGTCTGTCCCTTTTCTACGCTCCCCAGAAGGTACAGGACCGGAATGCAGCCGATGTAGGCGATCAGCGCGACAGGCTTCATCCGATGCATGACCTTGTCCATCAGCCAGCCCCCCAGCATCATCGCAAAAAAGGCGACGATATAAGGGGCCGAAGCAAAGAAGCCCATCTCTTTCAGATTCAGGCCATGCTGTTGAACAAGGAAGGTCGTGAGCCAGGTAGTCGTGCCCCAATAAACGGCGCATTGGCAAAACAACAAGACTGTGTAAACATAGAAATATCCATCCTGGAGAAAAATCCGGTTGCTTTTTTTATCCGCCTTTTTCTCAGCGGAAGCTTGCTCTTCCACGGAACTGGCTGAATTTGCATCCATGATATGGGCGTACTCCTCCTGGCTGAGTCTCCCCTTTTCCAGCATCTCCTTTGGCGTGTTGGTGATAAAGTACCACAAGGCCCATATGCCGATCAGACCGGGTATCGCAAGCAGATAAAAGACAGGGCGCCAGGAGCCGTCAAAAAAGTAGAACGAGATGCTTGTGATCAAAACCGGTACGATAGCGGGAGCGACAGCCCAGGAGGTGGCAAAAAAGGAGACGGAACGCCCGCGCTCCGCAATCGGAAACCAGTTGTTGATCGTCCGGCACGCCGGGGCAAAATGATGCCCTTCTCCCAGTCCAAGTCCGATCCGCAATGCCAGAAACTGACCAAAAGACTTCACGGCGCCAGTCAGTGCGGTCACAAGCGTGAAGACGATGATGGCGATATTCATGATTCTTTTCGGACCGAATTTGTCCGCCAAAAATCCTGCGGTCACCTGTGCCAGCGAATACGCAAAGAAAAAGACGGATGCGAGCTGCCCCAGCTCAACAGGTGTGAGATTCAAGTCCTTTTGAATGAAGGGCAAAAAGGTAAGTACCGCAAGCCGGTCAAAGTAGTTGATAATGTACAGCAGCCATAGCACGACCAAGACGATATGCCGGTATCCCCAGGCTTTTTTTACGATAGCGTTCATACACCTCTTCCTTTCAAAGTTATTTGATGAGGCATGCCGTACCCTGCAGCCGCTCTCATGAACGACCTCCCGCCCCCTTTCCCGATGACTTGTAAGCGCTATCAAAAATCATTTCATGCGAAGCTCATAACGCAAGGAGTGTGCCAACGATAGGCTCGGGGCAGCGTTTCGCCGGAAATGGATAAGAATATTCAGACTTCTGCTGTTTCAATATGACAAGGCGGTCTTGCTTTTTATGTAAAAACGCATAATCCGAACGCGTCACCTCTTTTCAAGCGACGAACAAAAATCGCATCACAACAGGATGCACTTGCGTTTATGCACATTTGCATATGAGTTTTGTATGTTTGCATAGCTTTTTCAAACTAGAAGCGGGCATAACTGTCCCGTCTCTTTGCACACTTATCTCGTCACTTTTTGTTTTCACACCTGATTGCATCACGGGCATAAAAAAAGCTGCCGAGACTCTCTCGACAGCCTGGGGCCACCAAATTGGCCCATTTTCCATTCGATTGTCAGTGCAGAGGAGATGTGGGGGCACCGAGATGCCGCACCATTTGCCGACATATTTCCTCCGCCTGGTCATGGATATAAAAATGATCTCCCTCAAACCAAGCAGCAGAATACTCCCTCGATGTAAATCGGCTCCATTCTTCGATTTGCCCCGCATCAATAAGCAGGTCCTGTTTTCCGTTGAAGATCATGAAAGGACAATCGAGAGGTGCATCCCATTTGAATTGGTAGGTCTCTACTAGCTTATAATCGGAGCGGATAATCGGCAAAAACAGTTCAAGCCATTCGCGGTTTTCCATTAATTCTGGCGGAGTCCCCCCCAATTTTAGGATCTCTTGCACCAGCTCTTGCTCAGACAAAACATGTCGTAAAAAATTGCTCTTCACATGAGAGTCCTGCAAAATACCTCTGTTGAGGTTTGCGGATCGGGTAACGCACAGTATTTTTTTTTACAAAAAAGGACTTTAACGAAAAATGCAGTCCATTCTCCTTTAAGAGACGGGCTGCATTTTTTCTGCCAATTTTATCATCCGTTTTACATTTACGACGAAAGCCGTAAGTATTGCCTGTATTCGCATACGAAAGAGACCACGGTACTTGGCCTTGGTCATCCCATGATACCTTTTTAATTCAGCATTTTTGTGCTCAATAATCGGTCTGCGACGAATACGTTCTTTGAACGTATCGCTGTTTTCAAACTCGATTTGCGCCTTGTAGGGTTCCGCCACGATCCGGATGGAGTAGGTCTTGCTCTTTGCTCCTGGTTTGAAACAGCCTTCCCTAAGTGGGCATGTCTTACATTTCTCCGTATCGAAGTAAAAAACGAGAGAACGACTTTTGCCACTCTGCTTGCTGCCTTGGACAGCCTTTCGGATACTATGTTGTCCTGCCGGACAAATAACAAAGTCTGCATCCTTGTTGTACTCAAAGCCCTCTTGCTTCAGTCCCCCATTATGTACGACGGGGTTTAGCGGGACGACAGGTTTAATCCCCTTGGATTTCATCTCGGCCAAGTTATCTTTACCCGAATATGCGGTGTCAGCAATCACTTCTTGTACTTCTATTCCCACGTCAAGCGATTGGTTCAAAAGTTCTTTGAATTGTTTTCCGTCATCCGTACTTCCTCCGGTGACCTCCACAGCCGTAATGATTTCTTCATCCGTCATGGCAATATGCTCTTTGTAGCCAAAAAAGGATTTCGTATTGCTCTTCCATCCAAAGCGGGCATCTGGATCAATGGCCGACATAATGCCTTTATTGGCCAGCAGACGCTCATCTTCCACGATGGCCTTGGCGACCTTGATCTTCTCCGAGATGGAACCCTCATGATCGGGTAACAAAGTCTCGACTGTCTCTCCAAGTTCCGCCAAGTAGTGAAGCATGATCTTCTCGGCACCCTCTTGATCCTTCTTCAACTCCGGTAACCTCGGGAGTTTCTTTTCAAGTTTTGGATGCTTTTTCACCACAATACGGAATAAGCGCTTCGCCGCATCTCGCAGTACTTCAAGAGGCTTTTGTTTTGGCGAAGCTGCCAGTGTATAAGTGGAATCCACGATGATCGTCTTTGATTTCACAAGTCCTTTTTCGATGCACTGACGTACAACCGATTTGAGTACCTCGTCTACGGCTCCGGCTCCTAACCGATGATTACGAAAGCGGGATAACTGAGAGGGGTCAGGAAGGGTATCTTCTGGATTTAAACCTAAAAACCACTTATAAGCGAGGTTTACCTGCGTTTCCTGAATGATGCGTTCATCCGAAAGATTGTAGAGAACCTGTAAAAACAGCAAGCGAAACAGGAGCTCCGGCTCGTTAGCTGGTCTTCCGTAATGCTCACAATAAGAAGAACGAACCAATTCATGAATGAACGTGAAATCGACGATTTCATTGATTTTACATAATGGGTGATCCACGGGAATCAGTTTATATAATTCGGCATGGAAGGATGCCGTGATTTGTTTAGAGGGCTGTAGCAATGGTTCCAACTCTTTCGTTTTCTTTTTATTGTACATCAAAACCCGGTGTCGAAGCGGCACTGGGTTTCAGCCTGTTGAAAACCTACTGTTTCGGAGGAGAAGCATGTTTCCAGGCGGAGCGACTAGCGGAGTCCAGCCGAGCGGAACAGCGAAGCCCGGGGAGACAGAAGCGCAATCCATGAGTAACCTTCGGAGCTGCGCGCCGTTTTGCGCTTCCCCCGGGATCGCTGTGGAGCGGACAGTTTCACATCCTTGCAGGACGTAGACCGGAGCGCAGATCGGAAACATGCTTCTCCCCACTACAGCTACATTCTCGATAATTGAAACCCCAGTACCTAAGGGCACTAGGGTTACGGTTTACAGATATTAGGTGGACTTTTGCAGGGCTCTCTCACATGCGGGGGATTTCTGCCGGATAAAAATAATGCAGCAGGCAAGGGGTGGTCTTGTTTCGCCAGCTCTCTGGCCAACTCCAGTGCGAGTAGATTTCCCATGCTGTGTCCGAAAATGGCGTATGAAGTGGATAATTCATGTGATGTGATATCTTCCAGTAAAACTGGGATCATATTCTGCACGGAATCAATAAGGGGCTCCTTATAGCGTTTTCCTCGGCCTGGCAGCTCCATGGGAATGAGTTCGACTTCCGCAGGCAGGTGTTTTTTCCAGCTCAAATATACAGATGCACTTCCCCCTGCGTAAGGAAGCATAAATAGTTTTCCCTTTCTCATCATCATCTCCAACTCGCTTCCACCTGTTCCTTCACGGTAAACACGATGTTGTCTACCGCTTCTTGTAAACGATACTCGGTCTGCGCATATGTACCGCCGGAAGCTATTACATATCCCAAGCGATGGTACGCATTTTGCGGTATATACACCCGATCTCCCGCTCTTGCGGAAATCGTCACATTCCGTATGCCTGGCATGCTGCGGACCTCCTCAACCCCTTCTACTTTTTGCAACGTACCTTCTTTGCCAGATAGCAGGAAACCGCTGCACAGCTTTACATCGTTTGAACCGCTGTCATCGGTAGGTTTTACTACACACGGCAGACCGATCGCCTTCACCGTTTCAGGGATTTCCTTGGCTGTACGAATAATCGCAAATCGCGGCTGAGCCACATTGGCTTTTGCCAATCGCAACCGGGTTTGCGCCTTGTTGCGACAAACAAGCATGGCTTCCGGCGGATTGCCGGGCAAACCGTACTCTTCTGCTAGCGTCGCAACCGTGACGAGGTAAAATTCGCTTGTCGTCATAATCCCGGCTATCTGGTCTGCGGGTAGCTCTTTTTTAATCGTGGTTCGCAATGCGTCCAAGGAATTGGTGTCACATACGAGAACCCTGCATCCCGTTTCCGCCAGACCCGCATACCTCTCCGGCTTGCTTGTTAAAAAAACGGGGGAAAAGCCCCGCTCTTGCGCCTTTTTCAGAGCAATCATGCCCGTACCTGTCGTATTTGACTCAACGAAGAGCAGGAGCTTTTTCACGTCTGTTCCCCCTTTTGACCGCTGCGTACGACCAGGAGGTCACCACGCTCTCATACGATACCTTGGCCGGTTGAGAAAGCGGTACGGATGAGTTGATGTCCTTATCCCGACGATATTGTTCATCGTATATGGTTTGAAAGTAACGGTCTCCCCGATCGGGGAATATCCCCACGATGTTTGTTTCCGGCGATACTTGGCTGCTCAGCCAGCGGGCCACCGCATATACGGAACCAGAGCTGTTTCCGGCAAAGACCTTTTCGTGTTTGGCCAGCTCCAGCGTCGCAGTGAAGGCCTGCTCGTCGCTGAGCCAGTGAACTTCGTCAACCAGTTCGTGATTAACATTGGGCGCCACCAGACTGTTGCCCAATCCGCTCTGCAGCCGCTTCGGATTATCCGGCTGAGAAAATGACGCTGCCGACGGAATCGACGGCCACTACCCGCAGTTCCGGATTGTACTTGAGCAGCTCTTGGGCAGTTCCGCACAAGGAACCGCCGCTGCCAACGGAGGCGACGAGAATGTCCACTCTGCCAATGTCATCAAGCAATTCCTTCGCCAATGCCGCGTACGCCAGCGGATTGTTGGGATTTTCGTACTGGCGGGGCCAAAAGGCTCCCGGATATTGTTCCAACAGGTCATGCAGCCGTTCCAGGCGGGCACTTTGCCAACCCCGGCCGGTCATCTTTTCCACAACATGAATCTGGCATCCGAGCGATTCCAGTTTTCGAAGGGTGATCAAATCGATTCGCGGATCGGTCACGATATGAACGGGGTGTCCCAGATACGTTCCTACGAGAGCGACACCCAAGGCCATTGTTCCGGAGGAGCTTTCAATAATCGGAGCCCCGTCAGGCAGAATTCCGTCCCGTTTTGCCTCCAAAATAATCTTTTTTGCCACCCGGTCCTTCATCCCGAACAGGTTCATCATTTCCAGCTTTGCGTATACCGGGCCTATCGCATTTTCGTCCAGGCGAAGTTTCACTAACGGCGTTTGTCCGATAGCATCAATAATCGTTGAACGCAGCATGATTGTCCCATCCTTCCTTATAAGACCACGACTGATAAATCATCACTTCGCCGGCCACTTTCTCCAGAAGTGCGCCGGCCGCTGTCAATTGCTCCTGATAGCGGCTGCTCTCAGGTGACAGCAGAAGTCCGAGGCAGGTACCACTATGCGCTACACAAACGCCAAGCGCATCGATTTCTTCGCAGATGCTCAGCATGGCATCAAGCGTCCTCTTGGGCCGAAGTTTCTGGTTAAGAAGCGCACTTTCTGTCGATACTTTCCCCACGGAAGCCAGATCATTTTGCCGAATGGCGATGGTGATGGTATCCAGAAGGCTTTGATACTTCTGTCTTTCTGCTGCTGTAAACGGTTTTGGCAGCTTGTTAAACTCAACGGTATCCACTTCGCCCCCCTCGTCAATGCTGACGATGGTAAGCGGCGAAAGCTCACCGATTGACTCGCGAAGCTGTACCCTCCGGTGGTAAAAGGAAACCACTCCCGGATACATCACACCGTCGGTGGGTTCGATCTGCCGAATGAGCATTTCGAGGAGTGTCACAGGCAGATGGAGGGAATAGCAGTCGGTTATCGCTCTGGCCGTCGCCACCAGATCAGCAGAAGAGCTGGCCAATCCTTTGCCGATGGGAATGTTGCCGGAGATTTTTAATGTGGCTCCCTTTGGCAATGAAAAATGGTCCAGAATAATCTCTGCCAGTCTGCGTGATTTCTGCTTGTGTGACGGATAAACAGATACGGTGTCGCTTTCCGGCTCGGGAACAAACAATGCATGGGCATAACGATTGATCGGAAAGGTAACGAGAAAATCTGAATTGTCTTCCTCCAAAACGCCCTGCAATAACTCGCCGAACGTACCATATGAACTGCCTCTCCCTAACATCTTGGGTTCCAGTGAATGTTTGACTGGATTGCTTTGCGTGTAAAAACTCATATGGACGATTTACCCCCCCACCGAAATTAGCAAGGCTTCTACCTGTTTATACCTGGACTGTATTCGTAATTTTCGTTCCAACCATCCGATTCTTCCGGTGGACGTCATCTCTTCTGAAAGATCTTGCTTCATCGTGCACTTACCTCCTCCCGACGAGGGAAAGAATGGACAACGGCGATCACCTGTTCATTGGCAGCCAGTTCCGATCATGGATTCTCCGCATTGTAGTTGCAATGGATTGGGCAATCTGTTCAACGCCGGGCGATTGCAGGATGGTGAAATGATTGCCGGGGAGTTCGTGAATCTCTATTTCACCGTTTGTCACCTCTTCCCACCCGTTCGACGGGCTGCTGTAAATACCGGTGACTCCCTCATCCCGGTCGCCTGATGTAAAGAGAATGATAGGCTGCCCGGAAGACTTCGGCACGTAGTGGCGGTAGGCCGTCCAGTTGGCTTGGAATACTCGAAAAAGTCTCGCGAACTCTTCAAATGATGTGCTTTGTCCCAGCAGTTCCTGTTCAATCAGGGTGTTCATCAACGTATGGATCGCCTGTTCTATCGGAATATCGCGCAACGATTGGAACCAGCCGGGGATCTCTTTTGCTGTTATGCCCAGCAAATCTTGGACAAACATTGCAAGCACGGTAACCTGATCATGTACAGCGTCTTTGCGGTATGCTTGGGCAAAGCTGTCCATCAAGATCAAGGCAGCGATTTGTTCTCCCGCCTCCCGCAGTTGATACGCCATCTCATACGCAACAATTCCTCCAAATGACCAGCCTGCGAGAACGTACGGCCCGCTTTTTTGAACCGATCGAATCTGTTCCAGATAATGGATCGCCATCTCTTCCACACCGCTTAACGGCTCCTGATCATCTGCAAGGCCCCTGGACTGTAATCCGTAAAACGGCTGTTCACTGCCTAGCAAACCGGATAAACGCTGATAGCAGAAGACACCTCCGCCAATCGGATGGACGCAGAAGAAAGGCAGATGCGAACCGTTGGGCTGTATGGTAACAAGCGAAGAATGGCCTATTTCTGTTTTTGACTGGCTGATCATTTGCGCCAGGTGGGCGATCGTAGGATCTTTAAAAAGAACGGACAACGGGACGTTCTGATGGAACTCCTCCTTTATTCGCGCAAACAACCTGACCGCCAATAACGAATGGCCTCCCAGGCGGAAGAAGTTGTCGTACACGCCAATCGGGCTTACCGACAGCAGCTCTTCCCAGATCGTGACCAGTTTTGCTTCCACCGGATTTCGTGGAGCCATGTAGCTGCTCTCCAGCTCCGTCCCGCTTCTTTCCGGTAAAGGCAAGGCATTCCGATCAACTTTTCCGTTGCTCGTCAATGGCAATTCATCCAGCGTGACAAAATGGGAGGGAACCATGTACACAGGCAGTTTTTCCTGTAAATACGCCCGCAGTTCCACATGGGCAGATCGGGTGTCCGGGTTCATCACCACGTAGGCAACCAAGCTTTTCTCTCCGCTGCCGTCAGCCATCACGGCAATGACGTTGTCTTTTACAGCGGGATGCTGACTCAGCACCCCTTCAATTTCTCCGAGTTCTATCCGATATCCGCGCACTTTCACCTGGTGGTCCGTACGCCCCAAATATTCCAGAGTGCCATCCGGCAGATAGCGAGCCAAGTCCCCTGTCTTGTAAAGACGCGAACCTTGTTCTGGGTAGAACGGGTCCTCGATGAATCGCTCAGCCGTCAACTCGGGGCGATTGAGGTACCCACGTGCCACGCCCGCTCCACCGATATAAATTTCTCCTGGAACGCCAATGGGTACGGGCTGCATGTTTGAATCCAACAAATACACGCGCATGTTGTCGATCGGACGACCGATCGGAACCGATTCGGTAGCCGCCATATTCTCCGGTATTTGATAAACGATACAACCTACTACGGTTTCTGTCGGACCGTATTCGTTAAACAGTGCGGTCCCCGGGGCATGCCTGCGCCACAAGGCAACTGTCTCTGCCAATAAGTTCTCTCCCCCGATGACGAGCGATCTGGTGCATGTTTTTACATGGTCAGGCGATAGCTGTTGATTGAGGAGCTGAATATGAGCCGGTGTGATTTTCACCAAACTGAAGTTTTCCGATTCCTTCAGGAGATTCCCTAATCCCTCAACTCCCGCCGTCTCGGGGAGCATCATCACGGTTCTTCCCGCGATCAGTGGCACAAACATGCTCGTGATGGTCAAATCGAAGGCAACGGACGAGTGAACAGGAGCACCCGTGCCCTCTTCTGCCGGATATGCCTTTTTGCACCAGTGCAAATAATTGACCAGTCCCCGATGAATGATTAGGGCTCCCTTCGGCGTTCCCGTTGAACCCGAAGTATAAATTACATAGGCCAGATTTTCCGGCGTTGCGATGCAAACCGGGTTGCTGTCGCTCTCTTGCTGCACGATGTCCCAATCCGCATCCAGATTGATCACGGTTGTTTCTCCCGGCTCCAGAACGCTGCACAACCGCTCTTGTGTCAACAACAGCGACGGTTTCGCATCGCTCACGATAAACGAGATTCTCTCCTTCGGATACCCCGGATCAATCGGTACATAGGCGCCTCCCGCCTTGTGAATGCCAAGGATGGCCAAAACCAGCTCCGCGGAGCGTTCCAGGCAGATCCCAACGAGCTGCTCCGGTCCAACACCGTTTTTTTGCAAATAGCGGGCTAGCATATTGGCCCGCCGATTCAATTCCCTGTACGTCCACCGCACATCTCCGCAGACGACTGCTACCTCGTCGGGCGTCTTTTCCACCTGTTCTTCAAACAGCTGGTGAAAACACATGTCTTCCGGATACTCCGCCTTTGTATCGTTCCACTCAACCAACAGCTGATGACGCTCTGTCGCGGTCAAAAGCGGCAATTTGGAAATCTGGCAGCCAGGTTCCATAGCAATGCCTTCCAACAGTGTTTGGTAGTGGCCAATCATGCGTTGAATCGTGCTTGCGTCAAAGAGATCGGTATTGTATTCGAAGCTGCCGGTCAACCCTTGATCCGTCTGTTCCATGAACAAGGTGATGTCAAACTTGCTGACCCGCGTCTCCGCCTGAACAGGAACAAACGCAAGGTTTGGCAGGACGACATCCGTCTTCGGCGTGTTCTGCAGCACAAACATCACCTGGAACAGAGGCGAGTGGCTCAAAGTACGCTCCGGTTGGAGCTCCTCCACCAGTTTCTCAAACGGCAATTCTTGATTGGCGTAGGCATCGATGGACGTTTGTTTGACTTGGGCCAGCAACTGTGTGAAGGACAATTCATGGGACAAATCCGATCGCAATACAAGCGTATTGGCAAAAAATCCGATAACACTCTCGCAATCGCGATTCATCCTGTTGGCAATTGGCGTCCCTACCAGGATGTCATGCTGGCCCGAGTAACGATAGAGCAGCGTCTTGAATGCCGCCAACAGTGTCATGAACAGAGTCGCACCTTCCCGTTGGCTGATCGCACTGAGTGTATCCGTGAACTCTTTTGACAATGTAAATGATTCAGATGCCCCCCGGAACGTCTGCACCGCCGGCCGCGGCCGATCTGTCGGGAGCTGCAGGACCGGAAGATGCCCGCCCAGCTTGCCTTTCCAGTAGTGGAGCTGCCGTTTGCGTTCTTCGCTTTGCAGCCAATCCCGCTGCCATTCGGAATAATCGGCGTATTGCATCGTCATCTCGGGAAGAGCATGTTTTTTGCGCGTTACGCAAGATTCGTACAGTGCACCGAATTCACGGAAAAGGATGTCGATGGACCAGCCGTCGGAAATGATATGGTGCAAGGCAAACAACAGCACGTATTCCCGATCCTCTAGCTGGAGCAGTCGAAACCGTGCCAGCGGCCCGGCAGCCAGGTCAAATGGACGTTCCGCTTCCTCACTGGCCAGCCGCTCCACTTCCCTATTTCGCAACTCCTCCGGAAGGTTTCGCAAATCGGAAAATGGTACAGAAATATTCATCGTGGGAAGAATCTTCTGCATCGGGTGACCATCTGCCTCGACAAATGTCGTCCGCAGCGCTTCATGACGTTGAACAATTTCCCCAAAGGCCCGTTGCAATGCAAAAATGTCAAGCTGCCCACTCAGCCGAATCGCCCCTGGAATGTGATAAACGCCGGTTCCCGGTTCCATCTGTTCAAAAAACCATACCCTCTCCTGGGTAAAGGAAAGCGGGGCCAGTTCCCTTGCGGGTGAGTGCAGCGGCCTCACTGGAATCCGTCGATCTGAACGATCACGGTTATCGACAAGGGCAGCGAGATGTTCGATGATGGGTTGTTCAAAAAACGTTCGCAGAGAGACCTCAACCCCAAAATGGGAGGATATCCGCGAAATGACTTGCGTCGCCAAAAGGGAGTGGCCGCCGATTTCAAAGAAATTGTCATGAACCCCTATTCGTTGGACGCCCAGCACTTCCGACCAAATCTCCGCCAGGGACTGTTCGGCAGGTGTACGCGGACCAACCCATTCCCGATCCCGTGCGAATTGTGATTCATCAGGGGCCGGCAGTGATTTTCTGTCCACTTTGCCGTTTGACGTTAGCGGAAAAGCGTCCAGTAGAACAAACAAGGAAGGAATCATATGTTCAGGCACTCTGCTCTGGAGATAGGCACGCAGTTCGCCAACGCCCGGCTTTGGTTCTTGCGGAATAGCCAAATAAGCCACCAGTCGCTTATCGGCATTCTCTCCCTGCCATACCTGGACGACACTCTCCTGCACAGCGGGGTGTTGATCCAAGACAGCTTCTATTTCTCCCAATTCAATTCGGAACCCCCGAATTTTCACTTGCTGGTCTGCCCGCCCGAGAAATTCGATGTTTCCGTCCGGGCGATAGCAAGCAAGATCGCCCGTTTTGTATAAACGGGTATCCATATTTGCATCGAACGAATGGGAAACAAATCGCTCTGAGGTAAGCTCCGGTTGATTGAGGTACCCTTTGGCCAAGCCGTCTCCGCCGATGTAGAGCTCGCCTGTTACTCCCACCGGAACCGGCTGAAGATACGAATCCAAAATGTATACGCGCGTATTGGCGATCGGCCTTCCAATCGAAACCGATCCTTGAACCAAACTCCCGTCTGTCACTGGATAGCAGCAGGTAAACGTCGTGTTTTCCGTAGGTCCATATCCATTGATCAGCTTAATGCCGGGCAGGTGTTCCAGTACCTTTTTCACGTGAGAGACGGACAAGACGTCTCCTCCGGCCAACAGTTGTTTTACATGGATGAGATCATCCAGACGCTGGTCAACCATCTGGTGAAACAGCCCCGCCGTCAGCCATAAGGTCGTAACCCGATGCTCCCGCAGCGTTTTTCCCAATTCCTCCAGAGACGCTTTGCTGCCTGGGTACAGGACCAGGCGGGCGCCGTTCAAGAGACTGCCCCAGATTTCAAACGTGGACGCATCAAATGAAACGGGAGAAAATTGCAGAAAGACTTCTTCCGGCGAAAAAGAGGCATAGCCGTTCCCCTTCACCAAGCGAATGACTCCGCGATGAGGGATGCAAACTCCTTTCGGTTTGCCCGTAGAGCCCGACGTATACATGACGTAGGCTAGATCGTCAGCAGTTGTGCCGGTATCGATGTCTTCCTCTCTTTCGCTGGCAATCTGCTGCCTGTCTCGATCAAGGTCAATCACGCGAAGATGCTGCCAAGGCAGAACATCCTCCCTTTTCCCACCCGTGATCAAAACGGATGCGCGTGCGTCCTCCAGCATGTAGGCCAGACGTTCTTTCGGATAAGTAGGGTCTAGCGGCAAGAAAGCTGCTCCCGCTTTGAGAATAGCCAAAAATGCGACGATCAGATCTGTGGAACGATCCATGCAGACCGCGACCAACTCTCCCCTTCTGACACCCAGCTTCACGAGGTGGCGGGCGAGTTGATTGGCACGGCGGTTTGTCTCATCATAAGTTACTTGTTCTGTTTGACAGACAAGTGCGATTGCGTCAGGAGCCTTGGCAACCTGCTCGGCAAATACCTGCTGGATCGAACTAAGAGATGGATAGTCCGTCTGTGTCTGATTCCACTCCATTAACAATTGGTGGCGTTCCTTGTCTGTAAGCAGCGGCAGCTCGTGAAGCTTGTAGTCCGGATTTTGGACAATAGACCCGAGCAGCGTTTCAAAATGTCCAATCAAGCGAGCAATTGTATCTGGGTTGAACAGGTCAGTGTTGTATTCGAGATAGCCGATCAGTTCATCACCTGATTCCCGCATGGAGAGGGTCAGGTCAAATTTTGCAGTTCCGCTTTCAGCATCTAGTTGCTCCATTGTCAGTCCCGGCAATGCCAAGTCTGATGCAAGCGTATTTTGCAATACGAACAGCACCTGAAACAGCGGGGAGGCACTCCTGTTTCGTTGCGGTACGAGCTCCGCTACCAACCGCTCGAACGGGAGGTCCTGGTGGGCGAAAGCACCGACGGCTGCCTCACGCACCTGGTCCAGGTATTCACGGAACGACATCACACTGTTCGGCTGACTGCGAATCACCAGTGTATTGACAAAAAAACCAATCATCCCTTCCAACTCGCTCCGATTCCGGTTTGCGATCGGAGAACCCACTGCAATGTCTTCCTGCCCGCTGTAGCGGTGCAGCAACGTTTTAAAACCGGCAAGAAGGGTCATGTACAAGGTCGCTCCGGACTGGACAGACAGTGTCTTGAGTGCATCGGTCAGTTGTTTTCCCAAAACGAAGCGCTGGGCGTCTCCGTTAAATGTTTGCGATGCCGGGCGAGGCCGGTCGGTCGGAAGCTGCAGGACGGGAGGCTCCTGTTGGAAGACTCCTTTCCAATAGGCAAGTTGTTTTTCCAATTCTTCTCCCTGCAGATACTGCCGCTGCCAATAGGCAAAATCGGCGTAGTGCAGATCGAGGTCTGGCAGCGGTGAAGAGGCCTGATTGCAAAACGCGTCATAGAGTACCGCCATTTCACGAATGAATACACCGAGCGACCACCCGTCGGAAATGATGTGATGCATGGTGATCAGCAGAACGTGCTCGGTCTCCCCCAGCTTTGCAAGAGTGGTACGAAGCAGTGGCCCCTGCGTGATGTCAAATGGCAGCGCCGCTTCTGTTTTGATCAGCTCACGCAAGGCACTCTCCCGACGGTCGGCCGGAAGCTGTTGCAAGTCGACTGTCACCAATGGAATTTTCATTTCCCGGAGGACGGTTTGAATCGGTCTGCCATTTGATGCCGAAAAAACGGTACGAAGTGATTCATGTCTGCGCACGATTTCTGCAAAGCTGCGCTCCAATGCATGAACATCGAGCACACCAACCAAGCGAATTGCTCCCGGAATGTTGTACGTGGCCGTCCCCGGCTCAAACTGCTCAAAAAACCATAGCCTCTCCTGGGCAAACGAAAGCGGCATTTCCTGTTCACGCGGCGCCGGCTGGATCGGGGGTGCATCATTTTCCTGCCGTTTTTGCCGGGCGTGGGCAATGGACTCAGCCAAGGCGCGGACGGTAGGAGCTTCAAACAATGTCTTCAGCGGAATTTCCATCCGGAATGCATGGTTTAGTCTTGAGATCACTTGTGTGGCGAGCAGCGAGTGACCGCCCAATTCAAAAAAGTTATCGCCAAGACCGATCGGCTCTGTACGCAGCACTTCGCTCCAGATCTTGGCCACGCATGCTTCTTCCGGTGTCGAAGGGGGTACGTACTCTCGCTCCATGCTCCTATTTGCGTAATCAGGAACAGGCAGTGCACGCCGGTCGATCTTTCCGTTTGGCGACAGTGGAAGAGCCTCCAACTGCACATAAGTGCCGGGAATCATGTATTCCGGCAGCCGCTTTTGCAGAAATCCGCGAAGTTCCTTGGTGGAATAGGAAGCACCTGCTTCGGTCACGACATAAGCGACCAGACGCCTGTCGCCTGGAACATCCTCTCGTACAACCACGGCTGTCTCCCTGATCTGCGGATGCTGTCCAAGCGTTGCTTCAATTTCTCCCAGCTCAATTCGGAAGCCGCGCACCTTTACCTGGTGATCGATCCGGCCGATATACTCAATCGTCCCATCCGGCAAAAAGCGGGCTACATCGCCTGTGCGATACAAGCGCTCCGTCTGATCGGTAGAAAACGGGTGTGGAACAAATTTTTCAAGGGTTAGATCGGGTCTGTTCAAATAGCCACGGGCGAGTGCCGTGCCACCGATATACAGCTCTCCCTGCACGCCAATCGGCACAGGCTGCAGATGCTGGTCGAGCAGGTAAATTTGTACGTTGTCAATCGGCCGTCCAATTGGCGGCAGGACAGGCCACTCCTCCGGTTCTCCCTGCAAGGTGTAGCTGGTTACCACATGGCTTTCCGATGGTCCGTAGTGGTTGTACAAACGGCACCCTTTCATTTTTCCAAGCCAGCCGCTAATATGCCGGGTGATTTGCAATTGCTCGCCAGCGGTGATGATTTCGCGGAGCCGCTCAGGTACCGTCTCTCGGACATTGGCCGACTCTGCCAGTTGTTGCAGTGCGACAAAGGGAAGAAACAGCCGCTCCACTTTCTGCCCGGATAAAAACTTCAACAGCTTTACCGGATCCTGCCGCACTTCTTCCGACATCAGAAGGGTGCCGCCCGAGCATAACGTTGAGAAGATTTCCTGAAAAGAGACGTCAAAACTGAGGGGAGCAAACTGCAGCGTTCTGGCCGGCTTCGGGTCTTGGAACGATTTCATCTGCCACAACAACAGGTTGACGAGCGGTTTATGTGCCATCATCACACCTTTTGGCTTGCCGGTCGAACCCGATGTGTAAATCACATAAGCTAGGTTTTCAGGCTTCACCAAGCAGTGCGGATTGGAATCACTCTGTTGTGCGATTGCTGCCCAGTCCGTATCGATGAGAACGCATTGGCCGTCATAGGCCGGCAGCTCATGGGCAATTCTGTGTTGCGAGATGAGGATAGACACCCGGCTGTCTTCCAGCATGTAGGCAATTCGGTCAGCGGGATAGGCAGGGTCGATCGGGACATAGGCTCCCCCGGCCTTCAGCACCGCAAGCACGGCCACAACCGTATCGACTGAGCGATTCAAGCATATCCCTACGAGTGAATCCGGCCGAACACCCGACTTTTGCAGGTAATGGGCCAGTTGATTGGCACGCCGGTTCACCTCGTCGTAGGTAAGCTGTCTCGTTTCGTCCTCCACGGCAATCGCATCTGGCGTTTTCACCGCCTGCCGCTCAACCATTTCATGGGTGCACCCCGGATCTTGTAGCTCTCGGTTCTCTGTCCGATTCCACTCCTCCAGCACTGTTCGCCGCTCTGAATCCGGCAGGATGCCCAACTGGGATAACGTTTGCTCCGGGTTGCTTGCGATACTCATCAGCAGTGTTTCAAAATGACGGATCATTCGCTCAATGGTCTTCTTTTCAAACAAGTCGACATTGTATTCAACTGATCCGTTCAATCCGTTTGCTGTTTCTGTAAAGGAAAAAGTCAAATCGAACTTCGTCGTTCCGCTATCCAGAATGAAGTGTTCCACGTCAAGCTCGGGCAGCTTCATCTCGGACATCGGCGCGTTTTGCAAGATGAACATCACTTGAAACAAGGGAGAATGACTCAAAAGGCGGCTGGGTAAAATGTCCGCTACCAGCTTCTCAAACGGCACGTCCTGATGGGCATACGCTTCCAGAGCGACGTCGCGTATCTGGGCAAGGTATTCGCGAAAGGTTGCTGTTCCGGACGGTTGACTCCGCATGACAAGCGTGTTTACAAAAAAGCCGATCAATCCTTCGATGTCACTCCTGTTTCGATTGGCGATCGGAGTGCCGACCAGGATGTCGTCCTGTTGCGTATAGCGGAATAACAAAGTCTTAAACGCCGCGAGCAATGTCATAAACAACGTCGTCCCCGACTGCGCGCTTATATCCCGGAGAGAGTGGGCAAGCTCGTGCGACAGGGAAAAGCGTTCAACAGCACCTCGAAACGTCTGTATGGTCGGGCGTGGTCTGTCTGTCGGAAGTTGCAAAACGGGCAAGCTTCCCGACAGTTTTTGTTTCCAGAAATCCAGTTGTCTTTGAAATTCCTGCCTGTTTGCCCACTCCCGTTGCCAATGGGCGAAGTCGGCATATTGAATCGGCAAAGGTGTTAAAGGTGAAGCCTGCTCATGATAAAAGGCAGTGTAGAGCTGCATCATCTCATGAACGAGAACACCCAGAGACCACCCGTCTGCAGCGATATGATGAATGGTAACAAGCAGAATGTGCTCCGTCTCATGAAGGCGCAGAAGGGTCGTTCGCAGCATGGAATCTTCCGTCAGGTGAAAGCACTTTTGCGCTTCCTCCCGAGCCAGCCGCTGTACTTCTGCTTCTTTTTCCTGTTCGGACAAGGCTCCAAGGGATTTCACCGGTATCTTCACCGGAACAGGCGGATTGATCACCTGTATCGGCTCTCCATCCACAACGGAATAAGTCGTCCGCAATACCTCATGACGATCAAGAATCTCCTGAAAGCATCGCTCCAGAATCGGTATCCAAAGGTTGCCTGTCAGACGGATCGCGTAGCAAAGATTATAGACTGGACTTTCCGGTTCATATTGATCCAGAAACCACAGCCGCTGCTGGGCAAATGATAGCGGAATGGCGTTTTCCTGCGGGCGAACAGGAATTCGTTCGCCCGCAGAATTTTCACGTCGTTTGCTTTCCAACATTTTTTCGAGTAGAGCTCGTTTAGCTGGGGATAGTTCAGCCAAGCGATCATTGCCTTTTGATTCCAAACGCATCCTGGCACCTCCGGCATCGCATACGCAATGGATTTACTTTTCTTTCAACTGGCTCAACAAAGCCTCTGCTTCTTCATCTGATAGATTTTCAATCTGCTCGAGCAAATCAGCCAGCTCGGTTTGAACGCTCTGAGGAGCCAGCGCCTGTTGAACCAGCTCGGCCAGTTGCTCTACAGTCGGAGCTTCAAACAATGCCCGGAGTGGCAATTCAATCTGAAACGCTTTGCGAATCCGGGAAATTAACTGTGTGGCCAACAAGGAATGGCCACCGTGCTCAAAGAAGTGATCACGGATACCCACTCGCTTATATCCCAGCACCTCTCCCCAAATCGAAGCAAGCTGTTGTTCCAGTTCTGAACGCGGTGCGACAAATTGCTCTTCCTCGACATCTGTCAGAGGGGACGGCAGCGCTTTCCGGTCAATTTTTCCATTGAGCGTCAGCGGGAACTCTTCGAGCTGCATAAACGACGACGGGATCATATATTCCGGAATTTCTTGCGAGAGGAAATCGCGCAGCTCCGCTTTCGTCGGTTTCATGCCCGCTGCGGCAACGAAATAGGCAACCAATTGCTTCTCGCCTCGTTCGTCTTCACGTGCAACCACGGTTACATGCTCGATTGCCGGATGTTTGCCGAGCAGTGTCTCTATCTCTCCGAGTTCAATACGGAAACCGCGTATTTTCACTTGATAGTCGATCCGTCCCAGAAACTCCAAAGAACGATCCGGACGGTAACGAACGAGGTCACCGGTTTTATACAGTCGAGGGTTGTCGTCCTGCGTAAACGGATTTTCCAGGAACGTCTGGGCGTTTTTCTCGGGAGCATTCAGATAGCCCCTCCCCACCCCAATTCCACCGATGTACAGCTCTCCAGCTACCCCAATTGGTACCGGCTGCCTATTTTTATCCAGGACGTACATCTGCATATTGGCGATGGGTCGGCCGATCGGAATTGTCGCCACCTCTTCTCCCGGAGGTTCTTTGATAAAGTGATGCAACACATCATCGGAACACTCCGTAGGTCCGTATGCATTGATGAGATAGGCATTCGGGTAGTAACCAAGCCATCTTTTGCACAATTCAGGCGGCAACACCTCGCCGTTTGGAATCATCCAGCGAAGCGAAGACAAATCAGGTTGTTTAAAATCGCGCAACGCGATCTCTTCCAGCATCGCCCGCAGCAATGAAGGGACCGTTTCCACAATCGTCAATTGGAGGTGTGCCATTGCATCGAGCTGTCGTGACGGGTCAAAGGCGACTTCGTCTTTCAAAATCACAACACGGCCTCCGGTCAACATCACGGCAAACAACTGCCACACGGAGATGTCGACGCACTGGGACGAGTTTTGCGCTACACGATCCGCCTCTGTCATGCCCAGGTCATCGATTTTTGCATAGAGATGGTTTACCATTCCTCGGTGTTCTACCATCGCGCCTTTTGGTTTTCCGGTAGAACCTGATGTGTAAATGACGTAGGCGACATCTTCCGGCTTCCCGTTCGCGCTTACCGGCTCGCTGCTCTCTTGTGCGATTGTCTCCCAGTCTCTGTCCAAGCATAGGGAAATGTTGTTCTTCTCTGGAAACACGCCAAGCAAGCGATCGTACGTAAGCAGTACCTTCAAATCTGCATCTTCGATCATGTGCGTCAAGCGTTCTTTCGGATAGGCAGGATCGAGCGGAACATAAATGCCACCGGCCTTCCATATTGCCATGATCGAGATCACCCACTCCAGGTTGCGTTCCCCAAAGTAACCAACAAAGACGTCACGTTCGACTCCGCGGGCTTGCAAAAAGCGAGCGAGTTGATTGGATTTCCGCTCCAATTCCGCGTAAGACAATTCCTTGCCGTCGAAAACAACAGCGGGCTTCTCTGGCGTCTTTCCTGCCTGTTTTGCAAAAAGCGCATGAAAGAGTTGGTCCACCGGGTAGTCCGCACGCCTGCTGTTCCATTCGACCAACAGCTTATCCGTCTCTTCTTTTGTCAGGAAGGATTGTATCTCGTGACGGCCTAACGGATTCTCCGCCATTGCCTCCAGGACGTTTTGATAATAGCGTCCGATTGTTTCCACCTGATCTTCGGTTAATTCATCCGTTTCAAAATCAAGCGCGAACAAAACCTGTGACGTGTTGATGTCTACCGTAAATTGCGCTGTCAGCGGAACATAGGTGTAATCGGACTGCGCGGCATTGATGATTTCAACATTTGGCACGCTGTGCAAGCTCTCTGCGATATGGAAATGGGTGTAGTTGAACACTACATCAAACAACGGCTGACCCGAGCTGTGTTCTTTTTGCAGCTGAACAAGCGGATATCGCCGATAGGGCAGTATTTCCCGTTCAGAATCAAACGCCGTCTTCACCAGATCGATCCAGGTGCCTGGCGACAGCTCCGCCCGAAGCGGCAGTGTGTTTAGAAAAATTCCGAGCACTTTATCGCCGTCAGTATGCTCCAGACGCCCGTTTGCGATCAAACCGGAGATCACGTCCGTCTGTCCTGTCAGCATGCTCAACACCTTGAGGTGCCCGGCGAGAAAGATATTTTTCAACGGGATGGCTGTGGTATTGGCCAGATTTCTTAATCCCTCGCTCACTTTGGCAGAAAGCGGAACCCAGATGCGGCCTTTGCTGTTGTCCTGTTTGGCTTCAGATTTAGGCCAACGGTATAAAGGTGTGATTACGCAGTCACTCAACTTTTCGTTCCAGAAACGGCGCGCTTTTTCCGATTGCAGCGTCTTCTGCTCCAGCTCCACAAAATCGCGATAGGAGCTCTGCAAAGGCGCTTTCTCGGGTCGCTGTCCATTCGTAACCCATGCAGCGTAATCGGTGAGCAGCTCGGTGATCAGGGACACGACGCTCCAACCGTCCAGGAACGGCTCAATCAGCACCAACTGGAACTCTTCATCAGAATAACGGCAGACATAAAAACGGCATAATCCCGGTTTCTGCCAATCAAACGGTGTTTTCCGCTCTTGCTCCAGTCTGGCAGACAAGTGTTCCTGCTGCTGCTCATGGGACAAGTGCCGCAGGTCTTCTACGTGCAAAGATATGGCAGCTTCTCTGTATACCAATTGAAGCGGCTGACTGAAATGGCTGATGTCAAATGACGTGCGCAAGATGTGATGGCGCTGAACCATTTGCTGCAGGGTCTCTTCCAAAGCGGCTTGGTCGAATAGGCAGCGTACGCGATAACTGGAAAGATAGACCTGATAATCGGACGACATCTCGCTGTGATAGACGAATGCCGCTTGTGTCATGCTCAGCGGATAAGCGTCCTCCACCTGTTGCGGAATCAACAGGCGGTCTTCCGCAGAAATCAGTCCGAATGGCTCTTTTCCACCTGTACTTTCTTCATGTTGTTGAACCCGTTTCGCAACTGCAGCCAATTCACGAATCGTTTGATACTGAAAGAGATCCTGTATGGATAAATCCAACCCGCGTTCCCTCGCCTGAGACAGGATGGCAATGCTGCGGATCGAGTCGCCGCCCAGATTAAAGAAGTTATCGTCGATGCCGATTTTCTGTACGTGAAGGATGTTTTCCCATACGGAAACCAAAATCTCTTCTTCCGCGGTGGCAGGCGGCACATAGACTGCTTCCGATTCCGGTTTTGATGGTGAAATAGCAAGCAGTGCCTTGCGATCTACCTTGCCGTTCTCTGTCATCGGCAGTGCATCAAGCAGATAGAAAGAGGACGGCACCATAAAAGCGGGAAGTCTCTCCTGGAGAAAACGGCGCAAATCCGCTGAACCGAGGGAGCTGCCTGGCGCGACCACTGCATACGCTGCCAGATGCTTTTCCCCGTGCAAATCATTTCGGGCAAATACGATATTGTCCCGTACCTCGGGATGCTTTGCAATCACCGCTTCGATTTCATTCAGCTCGATTCGGAATCCCCTGATTTTTACCTGGTGATCGATGCGACCCAAATACTCGATGTCTCCGTTGGCATGGAAACGAACCAAATCACCGGTTCGATACAGGATTTCCGATTCGTTGTGCGGATTCGCAATAAATCTTGATTTCGTCAATTCCGGGCGATTCAGGTACCCCCGTGCTACACCCGCCCCTCCTACAAACATCTCTCCTGCCACCCCAATCGGCACAGGCTGAAGCTGCTGATCAAGGATGTAGATTCGCAGGTCCGGGATCGGCTGCCCGATGAAGCTCGCCTGTTTATCCACGTCCGCCTTCGAGAGCGGGCGATACGTGACGTGAACGGTTGTTTCCGTGATCCCGTACATATTCACCAACTGCGGACGTTTGTCGCCGTGACGATCAAACCAGGGACCAAGCGACGGAATGTCAAGCGCCTCACCGCCGAAGATCACCAGGCGCAGAGCGAGATCGTCTGACATGCCGATCGTCTCTTCCGCCTTCATCAATTGCGAGAAGGCCGAAGGTGTTTGGTTCAGAACCGTCACTCTTTCTTTGACAAGCACTCGATAGAATTCTTCTGGCGAGCGGCTGATCCAATAAGGAACGATCACCAGGCGTCCGCCGTAAAGCAATGCTCCCCAAATTTCCCAAACGGAGAAATCAAAGGCATAGGAATGGAACATCGTCCACACGTCCTGCTCCGTAAACGAATACCACGGTTCTGTTGCTTGGAACAGGCGGATGACTTGGTAATGAGGAATCAGCACGCCTTTTGGCTTCCCGGTCGATCCGGACGTATAGATGACGTAGGCCAGGTGATCGGGTGTTGTGCCGCTTGCCGGATTTTCGCTGCTGTTTTGAGCGATTGCGTCCCAATCGGAATCTACGCACAAAGTCTTTACATCGCTCTTTGGCAAATCGGATAACAGTCGCTTCTGGGTCAGCAAAATACGGACTGCCGAATCTTTCAGCATGAACTCCAAGCGCTCTTTTGGATAGGCCGGATCAAGAGGCACATATGCTCCGCCAGCTTTTAACACACCGAGAATGCACACGATCATCTCGATGGACCGCTCTACGGAGATCCCGACAAGATCATCCGGACCGATCCCCTCCTGTTGCAAATGATGGGCTAATTGGTTTGCCCGGCTGTTTAATTCACCGTAGGTAATCCGTTCGTCTCCGCAAACAACCGCAGTTTCTCCTTTATGAAGCGCTGCTTGGCGTTCAAACCATTGATGGATGCACTGCTCTTTCGGAAAGGCAGCCGCTGGATGGTGCATTTCCAGGAGATGTGTTTTTCCTTCCGCCGACAGAATCGGAAGCGTGGAGACTTGCTGGGTCGGATCATTTGCGATCTCGGTCAACAGCGTCGCATAGCTGTTTAACAGACGATCGATCGTTGGTTCCTCATACAGGTCGGTATTGTATTTCAGCTCAATCGAGAGAACATCACCTACTTCGACGACCGTCATCGTCAGATCAAATGGAGCTGCCTGTTCGTTGAGCTCTACTGGTTCCAGAAGAAGGTTGCCCAGCTCGATTCCTTCCTTTTGACCGCCAGCGATCAATGGAGCCAGTCTCCTGTAACTGCCGCCCACATTTTGCATGACAAACGCGGTCTGGAAGATCGGTGAACGGCTGGCGTCCCGTTCCTGCTGCAGTTTTTCTACCAGCACTTCAAACGGATAATCCTGGTGCGCATACGCCTCTAATACGATCCCGCGCACTTTTTTCAACAAGGTGACAAAGTCCGGATTTCCTGACAAATCAACTCTGATCGGTACAGGGTTCGTTACATAGCCAACCAGTTTTACCAGCTCCGACCGGGATCTGGCTGCCATCGGGGAGCCGATGATCAAGTCATCCTGACCAGCGTAACGGTGCAACAGCACAGCGTAGCTGGCCAACAGCGCCGTATACAAGGTAGTTTTGTACGTTTTGCTGAGCTGCTTCAATGCAACTGTCGTTTGCCCATTCAGTCGAATGGTTTTGGCAGCCCCATTGTACGTCTGAACAAGCGGCCGCGGATGATCGGTTGGCATGTTCAGGATCGGAAGTTCTCCTGACAGCCTTTTTTCCCAGTACGCGAATTGATCTGCTCCCTCGCGATCAGCAAGCATGTTCTCTTGCCAGAGCACATAATCGGCAAACCGTACGGATACCGGCTCGAGGTACGATTTTTCTCCTGCGGCTTTTTTCGTATACAACTGGCTCCATTCTGAAAACAACAGGTCAAATGACCACAGATCTATCACAATATGATGGAACGACCACAACAAAACGTGATCCTCCAGAGCTGTTTGAAAGAGCTGCACGCGCATGAGCGGCCCTTTCTCCAGATCAAACGGTCGGTGCGCCTCTTCTTCCATGCGTTGATGCAGGGTGATCGTATCCCAAGTGGATGCATCCTCAATTTTCACGTTCGCTTCGATGTTTTTGCGCACGTATCCAAGCGGCAGTCCGTTCTCCAGTGCGGGATACGCTGTTCGCAGTACGTCATGCCGGCTCACCAGTTCGTTGAACGATTCGATCAGTACGGGAACATTCATCTGCCCCTTTATGCGGACCGCTTTGCTGATGTTGTACGCACTGCTGTGCGGCGCCAGCTTATGCATAAACCAAAGTGCCTGCTGACCGCGCGAGAGAGGCACGTAATACTCCTCCTCTTCACCCTTGCTCGCATTCGCGATCACTTGGTGATGTCCATTCAAGCGTTCCGCCAACAGCTTTGAAAGTTTGGTCGAGCTTTCCACCTCAAACAATTCTGTCGGATTCAGGACGATCCCGAGATCTGTTTCAATCGTATACTGGAGCTGCATCGCTCGCGCCGAGTCCATTCCCAGCGTGCTCAAATGCTGACCGGCATCGTATTGGGAGGACGAGATTTGCAAGACGCGCGGTATGATATTGCCCAGATACGCTTTCAGTTCCGTCTGGAGTTCTTCCGGTCCCATCCTCAACAAAGCATCGCGATTCACCGTCGGGTCTATCGTTTCTTCGAATGGTTCGTCATCCAATACGTGGCTGCCGATGACATGGAATCGGTCTTGGAGGTAAATTTCACGGCATAAGCGGCGCTGTATTTTTCCGCTTGATGTTTTCGGAATGCTGCCATAACGGACAAGCTGGATCGCGTAAACCTGCACCCCGTGATCCTGTGCGACGGCCTGACGGATGCAGCTGGTTACTTCTTCGACGTCAACCTGTCGGTGATGACGATCGATCTCGGAAACAATGACGAGCCTTTCTTCCCCGTTTACTTGGACGGAAAATGCCGCGCATTCCGGTCGCAAGGCAAAATGGCTCTTCTGTGCTGACAATTCGATGTCCTGCGGATAGTAGTTGCGACCGCGAATAATGATCAAATCCTTCAATCGTCCGGTTACGAACAGCTCGCCGTTTTGCAAAAAGCCGAGGTCGCCTGTACGGAGGAAAGGCCCTTCTCCGCTGTCCGACAGATATGCGTTGAACGTAGCAGCAGTCTGCTCTTCATTTCCCCAGTAACCGCCGGCAACACTTCGCCCGGCTACCCATATCTCGCCGATTTCATCAGCCCCGCACTTTCTGAGCGTCTGCGGATGAACAATGCACACCGTTTGATCGGAAACCGATTGTCCGCATCCCACCAGTGCCTGACTGGTGTCGGAGTCAAATGAAGGTGGCTGCTCAAGCACCCGATTGTCCGTCAGCGCCTCCTTGTCGAACTTTTGGATGGCCGGAAGTGTTAACCGTTTTCCACCGGAGACGAACAGCGTACCTTCAGCCAATCCGTAGCACGCGTAAAAAGCCTCTTTTTTAAATCCGCAAGGTGCGAAAGCCTCGGCAAAACGCTCAATCGTCTCTTCGCGAATCGGTTCCGCGCCGTTAAAGGCCACTTCCCAACTGCTCAAGTCCAGCTCCGCTTTCTGTTCATCTGTAATCCTCTTGACGCATAGTTCGTAAGCAAAATTGGGACCGCCGCTTACAGAAGCGGCCGTACGGGAAATGGCTTGCAGCCAGCGCAGAGGCCGCTGCATCATGTCGAACGGAGATATGAGCGTTGTGTGGAAGCCTGCGTATAACGGCTCAAGAATTCCACCAATCAGTCCCATATCGTGATACGGCGGCAGCCAAATAACGCCGCGGTCCTCCGAGGTAATTCCGAAACTTTCCTTTATCGCAGATAAATTGTGCAGCAGGTTTCCGTGACGAACCATCACTCCTTTGGGAGTAGAGGTAGAACCCGAGGTATACTGCAAGAATGCGAGAGATTCCCCGTTCAGATCAGGGGTCTTCCAATCATTTTCACTGATTCCGCTTATTTGATCGGTAGCCAGCCACGTTACCCCGTTCATTTCCGGGAGCGCGGCAAAGCTCTCTTTGAAATTCGTTGCCAGTTTTGAAGTCGTGAGTGCGATTTTTGCCTGACAATCCATAGCAATGGCGTGAATCCTCGGTATGAGCCGAGGAGAAGTCGGGGGGTATGCAGGTACAGCTATACTTCCTGCATAGAGACAACCGAAAAAGGCAGCGATATACTCAAGCCCCGGTTGATATAGCAGCAGAACGCGCTCCCCACCCGCCTGCATGTGCTGCAGCTTGGCTCCAATCACTCTTGCCCGCCGGTCCAATTCTGCGAAAGTCATGCTCTCTTCGTTCAATTCCCCATCGAGCAAAAAGCGGTAAGCCTCCTGGTTGGGTCGCTCGTTTGCTCTCGATTGCAGCATCTCTACCATGGTAGAATACATAAGCGTTTCTTCGGACATGAATGGCCGCATTGCAGATGACCTCCAAATTTTATAATTTTATGCAAAATTTGGTAATTGATCGCACAGCCAGACCCTGGCCCTTCTCTCCTCACGATTATGGATGAAGGACCAGCAGGTCTCCTTTTCGGTACTCTTCTGGTGCGAACCATTGCTTGCACAGTTCTCCAGCGGCATGGGGGACTGCCTGATCGGAATACCAGCAGCTAAAAACATGGCCCGATTGCCCCGGTGCGACAATATCAAAGGAATTGCCGGCAAGATCGGACAGATCGACAACCTGACGCCACGGAGCGCCGTATCCCACGACTCCCGATCCGTCAAAACCCATCAGACACACGGTTTGTCTGCTGCCGCCCATGGGAATATCCGGTTCCTCTACCGGAATCCCGAGAGATTTCATGACAGCTGCCAACGGGTGGGTGTAGCGGATTCGATGGTATTCGCCCCACCTCCACGCTTGAGGGTTCTCGCCCTGCAAGTCAACCGCTTGCTGCACAGCGCTGATAAAGCTACTGATGGCAAGTTCTTTGATTCCCCCCGCCTGTTTGATCCAGTCGTTTTCGCGACCCGCTGCCGCTTCGAGCAGCATGGCGTCTGTCACATTGGTGCCATCTGCCATGAGTTGATACAGCGCAGGTCCCAATTTCGGTTCGTACAATCGTTTTCGCAACAGATCGAACCACAAGTGATACATAAGGGGGGCTGCCTGCTCGGCCTCGTCTTGATAATTCCATTCTTGCAATAATTGCAACGCTTTCTGCTCCACGTCTGTGAGCTGCACCTGATTGAACAATGCAAGCAAGGCAGGCAGCAAGGTTGTCGCTTGTTCGTTGAAAAGGTCCGCTTGAAGACGACGCATATCTTCTGATGAAAACTCTTTGCTGCCGCGAAGGACCTTGGCAATCCGGTTGGCCCGATACGGTGCATCCCATGAATGGGCGATCAGATACGGATAGGAGTCATTGACGATTTTGTTGTTAGCCGCGACGATAAATCCTTCCTCGGGATTTACCACTTCGGGACACTTCTCAAAAGGGATAAACCCGTTCCACTCAAATTCATTCGTCCAACCGGGCACGGGAACCAGTCCGTCCCCTTTGGCACGAATCGGTATTGCTCCAACGGTTTTGAATGCGATCGTGCCGTCATTGGAGGCAAACAACACATTTAGTGCCGGAGAGACGATTTTTTGCAGACCTTGTTTGAATTGCTCCCAGTTCTCCGCTCTGTTCATCTCCAAAAACGCCTCGATCTCTCTGCCCGGAGAGTACGCCGTCCATCGCAAAGACAATCCGTATTCTTCCCGTTTTGAGACTTCTGGAGTGTGGTCTGTCAAAACAGGGCCGTGACGGGTAATTCGCACTTCCATGGGTATGCTTGCCTCACCTTTTACCTCTATCACTTCGCGAACAACGGTAACGTCCTCCCACTTGCCCTCCTGGTACACTTGATGCGGATTGTCGCTGTTAAACTTTTCTATGTATAAATCCTGTGTATCCGCGATTGCATTCGTTACCCCCCAGGCGATGGAGTCGTTGTGCCCCAACACGACACCGGGTACCCCGGGCAGTGTCACCCCGATCACATTCAACGTTTTTTCTTCAGCCAGCAGATGCAAATGAGTTTGAAACCAGATGGACGGCGTATCCATACCGAGATGCGGATCGTTCGCCAAGAGCGGCTTTCCGCTCTTCGTCAGCTTTCCGGAAACGACCCACCCGTTCGAACCGGCAACGGCGCCTGATCCCGTGAAAAATTGCAATAAACTCCTCAATTCCATCTGAATGTTTATGGGCAAATCAGCTTCCTTTTCGGAAACAGTGCTCCCCCCGGTGTGTTGACTGGAAATCGTGATAAAGCCGTCAGCTGGATAGACAGGCCAAAGTTGTTTGGCCAACTCATCGCCTACTTGATTTCGCAAAAGATGGCGATACACTTCCGCTTTCATATTTTCGCTCAGGCTCGCTGCCAGCAGCTTGCCGATCAACAGCGTATCAATCGGCGTCCAGAACTCCGGCTGATACCCCAGCAGATTGCATTCGAGCGGAAGCGTGTTTTCTTCAACAGCTTGACGCAGGTAGGCGTTCACGCCCTGGGAAAAACTGTCCAGGATCTTTCTGGTCGCTGGCGAACACTGGGTCAGGGAATCCTCGGCGGCTCTTTTTAGTTGAAGCTTGCGATACAGTTTATCCGAGTTTACCGTCGAGGAGCCCATTACTTCCGACAACCGCCCGCTTGTTAGCCTGCGCGACATATCCATCTGCCACATGCGTTCTTGAGCAGTCACAAACCCTTGTGCCAGATACAGATCGGCTGCTGTCCGGGCCTCAATATGAGGCACGCCTCTGTGGTCCCGATACACGTGAACAGGTTTGTGCAAAGCTGCTACTTTCAGCTCCCCGGATGTTTTCGGAATACCATGGCGGACAACCGATTGCAGGTGGACTGACACATCCACATTTTGATCGTGCATGGCGGAACAACCTCCTATTGAAGACGTTTGAAATGCGCTTCTTTTCAACAGGCCTTACATCGAAGTGACGGAATTGCCCCTTCTGACTTCATACATTTTTTGTCCACGCCAAAAGAAGAAAATACTCAATAATGCAATCAGTCCAAACGTGTTGAACATCGCAATGCCGCCGTATTCTGCCAGCAGAATTCCGCCAAACCACGGGCCGATGAAGTTGCCAAATCCGTTAAAGGTATGCGCTCCGTAATACGTGCCACGCATTCCTTCGGGCGTAATGCGGTCGACGATAATGTATTCAGACGGGACGATCAATATTTCTCCAAGCGTGAAAACGATCATGGATATGATAAAAAACGTCCAGCTGCCGGAATACGCAAAGCCTGCCTCGGAAATGGCCAGAAGAATGCTTCCCATCACGATGTTGATCAACGGCGTAAACCGTTCCGCCCATTTTGTCAGCGAATATTGGAACAAAATAACGACTACTGAATTGATACTCATCAAGATCGCAAATAACCGGACCCCGTCGATAAAGCTATTTTTCAAATATTGAGAGAGCGTAACAGACATCTCGCCCATTACCGCCATCGTCAGGATGCTGCCCAGGATGAAAAATCCCAGCACCTTATCGTGGCGGATGACATGAACAGCACTCCGAATGGTTATCTTCTCTTCCGCTTTTGTTTGAATATCTTCATAGGCAAAGTATTTGAAGCTGAATTGCAGAATGAGGACGTATAGCAGGTAAAGAATCGCCCCCACAAAAAACGGCACCCGGTCATCGATGGTGGACAAAGCGGTACCGAGAAGCGGACCAATGGCAAAACCGATGTTCACCGAAGTATAACGGAACGAGAATAGTCGCAGCCGTTTTTCCGGTGGAGTGACATCGCCCATCAATGCCTTGGACACAGGATCGAAAAACGAAATGCATAGATTCAGCAAAATGTTCAAAACAAAAATCAACAGGACATTCGTGGTTAAAACAAACCCGAAGAAAACCAGAGCAAAGACATAGAGCGTGCCGATCAACACTTTTTTACGGCCGATAAAATCGGAAAGTGTGCCTCCGATAAAGCCGCCAAAGGTACCGGCGATCGCACCGACCCCTATGATCAATCCAATCTGTGCCGGATCCAGATCAGTCGTTTTGGCGAGATAGATAGCTAGGAAGGGGATACTCATGCCTCTTGCTACAGATACCAGGATGATCCCTAGTAACAACGTGTGGACAATTGGATGAAAAGACTTGTAAAACTCTCGTAGTTTCCCCATTCGCGTCTCCTTGTTTCTATGATTTTCTTGACAAAGATTCACTGCTGCTATTTACGTATTGGTCTTGGAGAATGCATGTGGTGAGCACCAGAAGCAGAACGGTATCTGCATTTACGCGTTGGCTTTTATCCATGTGCGGGAGTTGGTCGAGCAGCTTGATCATCAGTTTTTTCTCAAAGAAAGGAACATCGTCCATGACCTTGCTTCTCAACATATCCTGAGTCAACTGAAACAACTTGTTGTCCGTTTCCAATGTGGAAGGAGGAGCATTAAACGGCTGTTTGGGGCGGGAGTAGACGGTCTGGGTGAGGTAGGGCTTCGCCGCTTCACGAAGAGCATACTTTTCTTTGAACCGATTTATCAGCATCGATACAGGAAGGTTTCGTACCACTTCAAACAATTTGTGATCAAGCAGGGGCATTCGCACTTCTACTCCATGAGACATATCCAGACGGTCGGCAAACAGGATCTGGTTAGGCAGAATCGACTTGTTCCACGTATAAAGAACTTGAGTGACGCGATCTCGCCCTGCCAACTGTCCTTCTACATCCAGCTTTTTCACAAATTCACGATACGGATCGTACTCGGCAAAGCGCGCTCCGAAATCGGGCGAGAGCAGCTGTTTTAACGGCATGCGGCTTGCATGCACAGCCTGGATCCAGGCGGGTGTGTATCCAAGTGTCTGGTTGAAACAATCCAATGACTGGTTGAGATAGCTGCGAATCGAAACGTGGTTAAAAGAGGGATTATGTTGCAAAAATTCGTCCAGTTTGCGAAGCTTCTCCTCTTCGCTCAGGCCTTCCAGTCCGGCGAGCAGCAAATCCAATCGGGAAAATATGTATCCGGCAAACAATTCATCAGCGCCGTCCCCCGACAACACGACGCGAATCCCCCGCTCGTGGAGTACCTTGCTTTTCAAATAGCGGGCAACGCCGTTCATGTTGATCCCAATCGTTTCCGCATGCCAAACGGCCTTTATTACGTGATCGGCAAAATCGGTATGATCAAGCGGAATCAGATGAAAATCCGCCCCTACATGGGCCGCCGTCTCACGCGCTACTTCACTTTCATCATAGGCATGATCCGAAAACGAAACGGTAAATGCTTGCAGCGGGTCCGTCCGATGCCTGGCAGCCATCCCAAGTACCGTTGAAGAATCAACGCCTCCGCTGAGATGAAATCCAACGGGTACGTCGGCCCGCATCCGTGTCTTGATGCTCTCGTCCAGTGCATGCCTTACTTCACTGATGTACTCTTCTTCGCTGCGTGGCAGAGAATTCGCGTCTGCCAGCGGATAGTGATGATCCCAATACTGTTTGATTTGTATTCCATCAGCCGTAGCAAGCAGGTAGTGGCCGGGTGGAACCTGGTTAACACCTTCGAATAACGTACGGTCCAGATGCTTGTAAAACAACAAGTGCTGGTAGTAGGATTCATGATCCCACTTCGCGGGTACTCCTGCTGCAAACAGCGCCTTCATCTCCGACGCGACGTATAGAACCCCATCTTGTACTGTGTAAAAAAGCGGCTTGATCCCAAAACGGTCTCGCACAGCCAACAGGCGTTGCTCGGTTTCATCCCAAAGCACCAGGGCAAATTCACCGCGCAGGTATTCAAGAAATCCGAGTCCATTCTCTTCGTACAGATGCAACGCGATCTCACTGTCAGAGCGTGTTCGCAACCGGTGCCCCCGTTTGACTAACTCTCTCTGAATTCGCTCGTAATCGTAGAATTCACCGTTTACGACAACGTGAAGCCGTTCATCTTCATTCGCAATAGGCTGGTCTCCAGTCTCTAGGTCAATAATGCTGAGGCGAGCGTGACCCAATCCGACTCGCTTGCTTTCGGACAGCCAGATACTTTGCCGGTCAGGTCCGCGATGGGAGAGTTGACGAGTAGCACGTTCGACAGCAATCGCAGTGATGGGAGCCTGTTTCGAAAACATTGCGACAATTCCACACATATAAACCAACCTTTCCCTACATAATTTTGATAGTGCTGCCGTACGAAGATCACTCTTTGGAAGAATAAAAACAGTAATATTGATAGAATGTGTATTGCAGATCAGCATATCAGACCATTTCAGTATACCATATTTAACCAAAAATATAACTTTTTTCAATTCACCAAATTTCAACAAGGTATTTTGGCACCCAAACGCCTAATGGCTTTCACCGCCATAGACATACATTCCCTATGCATATGGGAAACCGGGCAACGATCCATTTTCCTTTTGATACCGTAAAGCTGGTACCCTACTATTTCAAAATCAGAGGTTCCTATCATCGATCAGGAAACAGGGAAGACGATCAACTCTACCTATGCAAACATCGAGTGGGGTTTATGTTGGGGATTGTATATGGAAACGTTCCGGAGCTGAACAGAAGCTGACGTGTGTGATTTCTTGCAAGTCACCCGATATGGATTTACGGACTAACGAAAAAATCGATTTACGAAAGAGCTATGAACACTCCCTCCAGCGAAAGATGAGCTTCCTCTAACCTTGCGTTTGGACGTATGTCGGCCTAATGCCCCTGCCGTCTGCGTATTCCTATGACAACTGCCTTCGCCCGTGTGAGGATGGCCGAGAAATGGCAGCTTTGCCGCTTCGAATCACAGTGATCGATTCAACAGAGATCAACAAGTCGATTCCTCCTTCTTTGAGAATGTATGTTCCGGTTTTGATTATACCATAATCGCGGACAAAAAATGACATTTATCCCATCGCTTGGGCAATATCCTGTCTATTCAACCCGATAACAGTCTATACAGTTTATTGGAAAAACCCCTTTGAAACGGTTACGAATGAAGTGCGCTTTCGCCTCATACAAAAAAATAGCCGGCTTCACACGCAATGTGGTGAAAACCGGCTTACTCAAAACCTTTTTGCTCCGGGTCTACTTCATTTTATTCTGCCAGGAGAACAGCTCCCGGCTACCCATCTCTAACCAACACTATATCTAGCCAATGCCGACTTCCTCATTTTAAGGAATCAGCCCCTGCTCCTTCAGCCAAGCTTCCGCAACATCCCGCGACTTCTTCTTGTCTACATCCACCTGCGCGTTGAGCACCGCCATTTGCTTGTCGTCAATCTTCCCGGCGAGCTTGCTCAGCACTTCCTTGATCTGCGGATGCTTCTGCAGCGTTTCCTGACGGACGAGCGGCGCGGCAAAGTACGGCGGGAAGAAATGCTTGTCGTCCTCCAAAATGACCAAATCGTGCTTCACGAGCTGACCGTCTGTCGAGAAGGCATCGATGATATCGACGTTCCCTTCGCTGATTGCTTTATATTTAAGACCGGCGTCCATTGATTTCGTACCTTTGAATTTCAGGCCGTATGATTTTTCCAGGCCTTTCAAGCCGTCCGAGCGCTCGAGAAACTCCTGTTCGGTTCCGAACGTGAGCTGTTGCGCATGCGGGATCAGATCAGAGATTGTCTTCAGCTTATATTTATCGGCCGTCTCTTTTGTCACCGCCAGGGCATAGGTGTTGTTAAACCCGATCGGCTCCAGCCATTCCATTTTGTATTTCTCTGCAAAATCTGCCTTTACCTTGTCGTACACCTCTTGAGGGTCCTTCATCGCTTCCTGTCCCATGATGTTGACCAGACCCGTTCCCGTATACTCTACATACAGGTCTGCACTGCCGCCTTTGACGGCGTTAAAAGCTACATCGGTCCCGCCTAAAAACGGCTTTGTCTCGACTTTTAAGTCCGTATTTTTCTCCAGCATGATACCTACGAGATTCGTCAATATATCTTGTTCCGTGAAATTTTTCCCCACCACAGTCACCTGATCAGACGCTTTTGTACCGGTCAGAACCGAGCAGCCCGTCACAGCCATCATCGACAATGCCAACACGCCCATTCCAACTTTCCTCAGCCATCCTGCTCTCACAAGATCCTCCCCTTTCATCATTAACCGTTTATTTGAAAAACCCCAAAAAGCCTGATGTGTTCAAGTCTTCAAAAATCAGCTATTTGGATAAAGCGGCCTAACGCGAGTGGCGAATGCGCAATCCTTTTGGCGTCACTCGCCAATCTACCCAGGCCAGAATCAGGTCAAACAAGACCGCCAGCAGCGCAGCCGGCACCGCACCTGCCAGGATGATGCCCGTGTCCACCATGGCAATCCCGCGAAGGATCAGGTCGCCCAAGCCGCCTGCCCCGATAAACGCCGCGAGCGTCGCCACTCCGATCGTCATGACCGTAGCCGTGCGAATCCCGGCAAATATGACGGGGCGGGCCAGTGGAAGCTCTACGATCCGCAGCATCTGGCCTTTGGTCATCCCCATGCCGCGCCCTGCTTCCAGCAGCGAGGAATCGACGTCCAAAATGCCGGTGTACGTATTGCGGACGATAGGCAGCAGCGCGTAAATGACCATCGCGATGACAGCCGGGATCGGTCCGATGCCAAACAGCGGAATCATAAATCCGAGCAGCGCCAGACTGGGAATCGTCTGGAAGACCGAGATCACGGCCAGCACCGGACCGGCAAGCTTCCGGTACCGGGTCAGCAGAATGCCTGTCGGCACCGCAACTACAATCGCCCAGAACAACGCGACGACAGACAGAACGATATGCTCCCAGCTCGCCTGCACAATATCCGGCCAGCGGTCTGCCATTACGGAAATCACTTCACTCATTGCGCCACGCTCCTCTCCTGATCCAAGTATGGCCGTGCAAGCACATCGACCAGACTGGCCCTTGTCAACAAGCCTGCCAACGTCCCGTCTTGGCGGACGACCGGCACGTACCCGTACGGCGCTTCCTGCACGAAGCCGATGGCATCCGCGAGCGGGGTGTCGGGTGAAAGCGTCATGGTGTCTGTCCGCATCACATCGCGGATGGCCAGCGATTCATCCGGGTACCGCTTGTGAATATCCGCCGTATCCGCCATGCCCAAGTACTTCCCATGCTTGTCGACAACGATCAGCCCGGTTACCCGCTTGCGGTGCATGATCTGTACGGCCTCCGCCAGCCCTCGGCCCGGGGAGACGGTAACCGGCTGCGTGACCATGACATCCTGGACAAGCTGCCCGAGGTGGGACTGCAGCCGTTTTTCCCCGATGAACTCCCGGACAAAATCATTGGCCGGATGGCGCAAAATGTGATCGGGCGTCCCCTGCTGGATCACATTCCCGTTTTGCATGACCACGATCTGGTCGGCGATTTTCAACGCTTCATCCATGTCGTGGGTGACAAAAACGACTGTTTTGTTCAGCTCCTGGTTCAGCCGGATCAGCTCATCCTGCAGCTGCTCCCGGGTAACCGGATCGAGCGCCGAAAAAGGCTCATCCATCAGAATGATCGGCGGATCGCTCATCAGCGCCCGGGCTACCCCTACCCGCTGCTGCTGGCCTCCGGAGAGCTCGGACGGGTATCTGTCCCGGTACCGGTCGGGGGCCAGGCCGACCATATGGAGCAGGCGATCGACCTTTTTGTGATCAATCGACCCTTTTCCCCCCTGAAGCCGTGGCACCAGCGAAATATTTTCCGCGATTGTCAGGTGGGGAAACAGGCCGACCTGCTGAATCACATAGCCGATGCTCCGCCTCAGCGCGACCGGATCGACCTCCGCCGAATTCCTTCCGCCGACGGTAATCGTCCCCGATGTTGGCGAAATCAACCGGTTGATCATCTTCATCGTCGTGGTCTTGCCGCAGCCGGATGGCCCGACCAGCACTGTGATGCTCCCCTCGGGAATCTCCAGATTGAGATTCGGGATCACAGTCGTCGAGCCGTACGATTTGCGCACGCGTTCAAAGACAACCGCATTTGCCATTCGCATCCCCTCTTTTCGCTGTATTTTTGAAAATAAAAAGACCCCGCCAATGGAGAGCCCTGCAAAAGTCCACCTAATATCTGTAAACCGTAACCCTAGTGCCCTTAGGTACTGGGGTTTCAATTATCGAGAATGTAGCTGTAGTGGGGAGAAGCATGTTTCCGATCTGCGCTCCGGTCTACGTCCTGCAAGGATGTGAAACTGTCCGCTCCACAGCGATCCCGGGGGAAGCGCAAAACGGCGCGCAGCTCCGAAGGTTACTCATGGATTGCGCTTCTGTCTCCCCGGGCTTCGCTGTTCCGCTCGGCTGGACTCCGCTAGTCGCTCCGCCTGGAAACATGCTTCTCCTCCGAAACAGTAGGTTTTCAACAGGCTGAAACCCAGTGCCGCTTCGACACCGGGTTTTGATGTACAATAAAAAGAAAACGAAAGAGTTGGAACCATTGCTACAGCCCTCTAAACAAATCACGGCATCCTTCCATGCCGAATTATATAAACTGATTCCCGTGGATCACCCATTATGTAAAATCAATGAAATCGTCGATTTCACGTTCATTCATGAATTGGTTCGTTCTTCTTATTGTGAGCATTACGGAAGACCAGCTAACGAGCCGGAGCTCCTGTTTCGCTTGCTGTTTTTACAGGTTCTCTACAATCTTTCGGATGAACGCATCATTCAGGAAACGCAGGTAAACCTCGCTTATAAGTGGTTTTTAGGTTTAAATCCAGAAGATACCCTTCCTGACCCCTCTCAGTTATCCCGCTTTCGTAATCATCGGTTAGGAGCCGGAGCCGTAGACGAGGTACTCAAATCGGTTGTACGTCAGTGCATCGAAAAAGGACTTGTGAAATCAAAGACGATCATCGTGGATTCCACTTATACACTGGCAGCTTCGCCAAAACAAAAGCCTCTTGAAGTACTGCGAGATGCGGCGAAGCGCTTATTCCGTATTGTGGTGAAAAAGCATCCAAAACTTGAAAAGAAACTCCCGAGGTTACCGGAGTTGAAGAAGGATCAAGAGGGTGCCGAGAAGATCATGCTTCACTACTTGGCGGAACTTGGAGAGACAGTCGAGACTTTGTTACCCGATCATGAGGGTTCCATCTCGGAGAAGATCAAGGTCGCCAAGGCCATCGTGGAAGATGAGCGTCTGCTGGCCAATAAAGGCATTATGTCGGCCATTGATCCAGATGCCCGCTTTGGATGGAAGAGCAATACGAAATCCTTTTTTGGCTACAAAGAGCATATTGCCATGACGGATGAAGAAATCATTACGGCTGTGGAGGTCACCGGAGGAAGTACGGATGACGGAAAACAATTCAAAGAACTTTTGAACCAATCGCTTGACGTGGGAATAGAAGTACAAGAAGTGATTGCTGACACCGCATATTCGGGTAAAGATAACTTGGCCGAGATGAAATCCAAGGGGATTAAACCTGTCGTCCCGCTAAACCCCGTCGTACATAATGGGGGACTGAAGCAAGAGGGCTTTGAGTACAACAAGGATGCAGACTTTGTTATTTGTCCGGCAGGACAACATAGTATCCGAAAGGCTGTCCAAGGCAGCAAGCAGAGTGGCAAAAGTCGTTCTCTCGTTTTTTACTTCGATACGGAGAAATGTAAGACATGCCCACTTAGGGAAGGCTGTTTCAAACCAGGAGCAAAGAGCAAGACCTACTCCATCCGGATCGTGGCGGAACCCTACAAGGCGCAAATCGAGTTTGAAAACAGCGATACGTTCAAAGAACGTATTCGTCGCAGACCGATTATTGAGCACAAAAATGCTGAATTAAAAAGGTATCATGGGATGACCAAGGCCAAGTACCGTGGTCTCTTTCGTATGCGAATACAGGCAATACTTACGGCTTTCGTCGTAAATGTAAAACGGATGATAAAATTGGCAGAAAAAATGCAGCCCGTCTCTTAAAGGAGAATGGACTGCATTTTTCGTTAAAGTCCTTTTTTGTAAAAAAAAATACTGTGCGTTACCCGATCCGCAAACCTCAACAGAGGTATTTTGCAGGACTCTCCCAATGCAGGGTCTGTACCTGTAAAAATACAAAAAGACCCTGCAAAAGCATAGGGTCAAAAAACCGAATTGTTTTCCACGTCGGAATGATCTGACACGGAATGCTTGTTTTGACCCATCTTGAGGCTGACGAGGTTAGCTGACGGACTCGGGAAAGATGGTTCCCTACGGCAGATATGCTGCCGATTCGCCCCGGAAAAAGTGGTTCCCCCGCTTTCCGATTATGCAAATCGGAAATTAAGCTTATGGCTATTATGCATGAACTCGATCATCAAGTCAAATCTCCGGATGACCACTCAGTCTCTACTTGATGAAAAAAGGCCCCTTCTGTCTGCCAAAGACATCGGGGCACCTCCTTTTTTCGTGAAACAAATGCCAGTTTTATCCCATAACGCCTTCCTGGCTTTGAGCAAGCGGGAAATGGCAGGAGACAAAATGCCCTGCAGCACCTTCTGTCAGTGTCGGCGCAGTCTGTCTGCACACATCCTGCACATACGGACATCTGGTGTGAAAATGGCAGCCGGACGGAGGATTGGCCGGATTCGGCAGATCGCCCTGCAGGACAATCCGTTCCTTTCGCTGCGTCGGATCAGGAATCGGGACAGCCGACAGAAGCGCTTCCGTGTAGGGGTGGCGCGGGTTTGCAAACAGCTCGTCGCGCTCTGCCAGCTCCACGATTTTGCCCAGGTACATGACCGCGATCCGGTCGCTGATATGCTTGACGGCAGGCAAGCCGTGGGCGATGAAAATGTAGGTCAGCTTTAGCTCCTTTTGCAGCTTCTTGAGCAGGTTCAGCACCTGCGACTGGATCGACACGTCGAGCGCCGATACCGGCTCGTCGCAGACGATCAGGCTCGGATTCAAGGCGAGGGCGCGCGCGATGCCGATCCGCTGTCTCTGCCCGCCGCTGAATTCATGCGGGTGGCGGCTCATATGGTGGGCATCCAGCCCGACAAGGCGCAGCAGCTCCACAACCTTTTCCTTCAGCTCGCTTCCTTTGTGGGTGCCGTGTACGCGCAGCGGCTCGGCCACGATTTCTTCCACCCGCATCCGCGGATTGAGCGAGGAATACGGGTCCTGAAAAATCATTTGCAGGTGCTGCCGCAAAGTGCGGACCTCGGCTTTGCCGAGAGTGGACAGATTTTTTCCCTCAAACCAAATCTCCCCTTCGGTCGGCTCCAGCAGCTGCAAAATCATCTGGCCGGTGGTCGACTTGCCGCAGCCGGATTCTCCGACGATTCCCAGCGTTTCTCCGCGGTACACGGTAAAGTCGACGCCATCTACGGCCCGTACGTAGCCTGTCTCTTTGGAAAACATGCCTTTCTTGAAGGGAAAATGCTTTTTTAACCCTTTAACCACCAACAGCGGTTCTTTCGTCTGGTCCATTGCTATGTGCCTCCTTTACGCGTAGAAGCAGCGTGCCAGATGGTTCAGGGCCACCTCTTGAAGCTGCGGCTTGTTTTGCTTGCACTCTTCTGTGGCGGCAGGGCAGCGCGGGTGAAACGCACAGCCGCCCGGCATGTCGAGCGGATTCGGTACCGAGCCGGGGATCGAGTCCAGCTCCTCCCGATTTTCGTCCAGCTTCGGCAGCGAACCGAGCAGCCCTTTTGTATACGGATGCTTCGGCTCCGCAAAAAGGGAAAAGACGTCAGCCTGCTCCACCACTTCTCCCGCGTACATCACCACGACTCGATCCGCCATCTCGGCTACGACACCGAGATCGTGCGTAATCAGAATGACTCCGGTTTGAAACTCCTTGTTCAGCTTTTTCAGCAGCTCGAGAATTTGTGCCTGGATCGTCACGTCCAAGGCGGTCGTCGGCTCGTCCGCGATCAACAGGGCCGGATTGCAGGCCAGCGCCATGGCGATCATGACGCGCTGCCGCATACCCCCTGAAAGCTGATGGGGAAAGGAATCGACGATCTTTTCCGCATTGGGGATGCCGACGTGATCCAGCATTTCGACGCTGTGTGCCCGGGCTTCCTTTTTGTCCATCTGTCTGTGCTGGCGAAATACCTCTCCGAGCTGGTTCCCGATCGTAAACACGGGATTGAGCGAGGTCATCGGCTCCTGGAAGATCATCGACAGCTTGTTGCCGCGCAGCTTGCGAAGCTCTTTTTTGCTTAAAGCGAGCAGGTTTTGGCCCTCCAGCCAGATTTCTCCGCCCACCACTTCGCCAGGCGGGGCGACCAATCCCATGATCGAGAGGGAGGTAACGCTTTTGCCGCAGCCCGATTCGCCGACGATGGCAAGTGTCTCGCCCTTGGCTACGGAAAACGAGACGCCGTTTACGGAGGGAACGACGCCGTCCTCAGTTTTGAAATGCGTCCGCAAATGTTTCACTTCCAGCAAGTTTGCTTCCATATCGAGTCTCCCCTCCTTACTTCGCTCTAGCCTTCATGCGAGGGTCCAGAATGTCGCGCAGCCAGTCTCCGAGAAACATAATGCCCAAAACCGTGATCGTAATCGCTACACCGGGGAAGGTCGCCACCCACCAGCTCGTAGCGAGGTACTGCCTGCCGTCGCTCAGCATGCCGCCCCAGGAGACAGTCGGCGGCTGAATCCCCAAGCCGAGAAAGCTGAGCGAGGCCTCCGCGATGATCGTCGTGGCTACGCTCAACGTAGAGACGACGATAAAGGAGGAGATAACGTTGGGCAAAATGTGTGTAAAAATGATTCGCCCGTCGCTTGCGCCGACAGTGCGGGCGGCTCTGACGAAGTCGCGTTCCTTGACGCTGAGCACTTCACCGCGGATGATGCGGGCGTACTTGACCCAGTTGGTAAAGCCGAGGACGAGGATCAGGGTCGTCAGACTGGGCCCGAGGACGGTCAAAATCACCAGCATGAACAAAATATTCGGAATGGCGAGAAACGAATCGACCGTCCGCATGATGAGATTATCCACGATCCCGCCGAAGTAGCCGGAGACGAGTCCCAGTACGACCCCGATCGCGCCCGCTACGGCGACGGCACACACCCCGACCATCAGGGAAACCTGCGAGCCGTAGATGATGCGGCTGAGCACATCGCGCCCCAGATTGTCGGTTCCGAGCGGATTTGCCGGCGAGCCTCCCTCCATCCACATGGGAGGCTTGAGGCGCTGCGCTGCCTGGGTTTTGGCCGGATCATGAGGAGCGATCGCACTGGCGAAGACGGCCATAAATACGACGACGATGACGATCAAAAGTCCGATTGTTCCTGTTTTGCTTTTCAACAGCATGCGGGCCAAACGGCGGAGCTGCCCCGGCTTTTTGACCGCCTGGCCGACGCTGCCTGCTTGTGCTGTTTGCGATTCCAGGGGAAGAGACATACGGCTCACCTCCGTTTAGTTGTACTTGATGCGCGGGTCCAACACGCGGTATAAAATGTCTGCCAGGATGTTGCTGACGATGACCAAAAAGGCGACGACAAAAACAGCGGCCTGGACGATGGCCATATCGCGGGTATTCACTGCCTGAATGATTAGCTGTCCCATTCCCGGCCAGGAAAAGATCGTCTCCGTAATCAGCGTGCCGCCGATCAGGGTAGAGGTTTGCAAAGCCATGATGGTCACTACGGGGATAAGCGAATTTCGCAGGGCGTGCTTGTACACGACAATGGTTTCGATCAGCCCCTTGCTTCTCGCTGTGCGAATGTAGTCCTGCCCCAAAATTTCCAGCATGCTGGAACGAATCAGGCGGGTCATCTCCGCAGCAATTCCCGTCCCGAGTGTAAAGGCAGGCAGGATCAAATGGTCCCATGAACCCCTTCCCGATACCGGCAAGGTCTTCCACTCGACGGCGAACAACAGGATCAGCATGATTCCCAGCCAAAAATGCGGCATTGCCTTGCCCAATACGGAAGCGCCTGAAACGAAAATGTCCAAAAAGGAATTTCGCTTGGTCGCGGACAGAATGCCCAGCGGAATCGAGATTACCGTGGCGACGATCATGGCTGCAATCGCCAGTTCAAAGGTTGCCGGCAGACGCTCCAAAACAATCGGCAGGGCGGGCATGTCATAGCGGAAAGATGTGCCGAAGTCCCCCTGCAGCATGTTGCCGAGAAAGCGGAAATACTGGATGTGCATCGGCTGATCCAACCCCAGCGCAGCGATCAGGATTTCCCGATCCTCGTCCGTCGCCGTATCGGACAGCATCAGAGACACCGGGTCTCCGGTAACGTACACCAGCACGAAGACGATGATCGAGATCAGAAAAAGCACGGGAACAATCTGCAGAATCGACTTCAACAAATACTGTCTCACGGTGTCACCTCCCGAAATCATTTGCGAGTTGCTAAACAGGTTCATCAAGCTGTCGGTCATGGAACAGGAAGGGGCCTCGCCAGTGGAGACCCCATTCGCTTCACCTTTTTCTTATTTCAGTGTAATTTCATCGACGAACAGCATTTCGTCCAAACGCGGTTCAAAGTTGATGCGGTCGCTCACACCGTAGTTGGCATTCATTTGGTACAAATAAATGTGCGGGCGTTCTTCCGCGATGATTTCCTGCGCTTGTTTATACTGCTTTTCACGCTCTTCCATGTTCATGTTCTTCTCTCCGTCCGCCAGAAGCTTGTCCAGCTCCGGGTTGCTGTAATCCGACTCGCCCTTGGACCGCTCCGTAGTCAAACGGTCAAACGCCAAAGACGCGTCAAACATGGAGTTTCCGTAGGCGATCATGAACACTTCATCAAATTTTTTCGCTTTGTACTTTTCGTTGAACTTGCTCCACTCCAGCAGCTCCAGCTTGGCGTTGATTCCCACCTCGGCCAGCATCGCCTGGATCAGCTCTGCCGTTTCCTTGTCTTTCAGGTAACGGCCGCTCGTCGCATTCAGCGTCAGCTCCAGACCGTTTGGATAGCCGGCTTCCGCCAAAAGCTGCTTCGCCTTTTCCGGATCGTAGAGCGTCTTGTTGTACAGGTCGAGATTGGTGCCAAAGTTGCCCGGAGTCACGCGGGTGCGGGTCGGCACGCCTCCGCCGGCGAGGATGTTGTCGACGATCGCCTGCTTGTCGATAGCCAAATCAATAGCTTCACGCACCTTCGGATTCTCGGTGACCGTTCCCGGCGTCAGCCGCAGGGTGAGCTGCATGACGCGCTGGGTCGGTCCTTGCTTCGTGTCGGTGCCGTCGTTGTCCTTGATGCGCTGCAGATCGCTCGGCGGGATGTTTACGGCAATATCGACGCCGCCTGTCAGCAGTTCCGCGACACGGGTCGCATCTTCCGGGATGGAACGGAAAACGACCTTGTCCCATTTCGGCTTTTCGCCGAAGTACTCATCGTTTTTCACCAGCGTCAGGCGATCGTCACGCACCCATTTTTCCAGCTTGTACGGGCCTGTTCCCACCGGGTTTTTCAGGAATTCGTCCCAGCCCTTTTCCTTGATGTACTTGGATGGGAGGATGCCGGAGCCGAGCCTTGACAGACGGTTCAGCAGGACCGGTTCCGGCGCGTGGGTGATGATTTCAATCGTATGCGGGTCGATTACTTTCACTTCTTTGATTTGCTTGTAGTTTCCGTACTCCAGCAGCTTGTTGTCCGTGGCTACACGCTCCAGCGTGAACTTGACGTCCTCGGCGGTGAACTCGTCGCCGTTGTGGAATTTTACGCCTTGACGCAGCTTGAAGCGCCAGGTCGTGTCGTTTACCGTCTCCCACTCGGTCGCAAGGTCGGGCTGCACCTTTTGCTGGGCGTCCTTTCGCACCAAATAATCGAACATATTGACGTGCACAGCTTCCGTCGACGTGTTGTTGTGATCGTGAATATCAAAAGTGACGATGTCGCTGCCGCTGGCAATCGTCAGCACTTTTTCTCCGTTCTGTCCAGCGGGCTGTGCCGTTTCCTTGTTCCCGGACGGTTGAGCCGGCGCGCCAGATTGGCTGCTGCAGCCGACCAGGGCCGCTGACAGGGCAAGGATCGCTGCAAGACCAAAGCCTGCAATCCGTTTTTTCATGTCTGGTTTCCCCCTTATGGATACTCTGAAGTGGCTCCCGCCTATTGCCTCAAGTAATTCAAGGCAAACGCCGACAGCATGGCGACGCCGATCGGAAGCGCGTCTTCATCGATGTCGAACAGCGGGTGATGCAGTGGATATTGAGTGCGCTTGTCTTCGTTGCCCACACCCAGGCGGAAGAATACGCCCGGCACATGATGGGTGTAGTAGGAAAAGTCTTCTCCACCCATGGACGGCTTCACGAGCTGATACTTGCCCTGTCCCAGAACGTCATCGGACGTTTTGAGCAAGAGATCCACCATGCCGTCGTCATTTAAAATCGACGGGTACCCGAACTCGTAATCAAACGCATAGGTCGCTCCGAAGGCTTGGGTAACGCCGGCGATCACTTTCTCGATCCGCTCCGGCATCTGTTCCCGAAGCGCCGGATTCAGCGTACGGACTGTTCCGAAAAGCTCTACCTCCGGGGCGATCACATTGCTCGCCGTCCCTCCCTGAATTTTGCCGATTGTAATCACGATCGGATCGAGCGGATCCACGTGGCGGCTGGCAATCTGCTGCAGCGCCGAGATAACCTCCGCAGTGACAGCGACAGAGTCGACTGCCAGATGCGGATGCGCCGCGTGGCCGCCACGACCGATGACCCGGATGTGAATCGTGTCTGCAGCGGCACAGCCTACGCCTCTGACAGCCGTCACTCGGCCCACAGGCACCCCCGGAAAGACGTGCAGTCCGGCCATCGCCTGAATGCCTGTCTCCCGAAGCAACCCGTCCTCGATCATGACCTGGGCGCCGCCGCCTCCCTCCTCGGCCGGCTGAAACACGAAGACGACATTTCCCTTTTCCGGCCGCTCCACTTGACTGAGGAACTGCGCTGCTCCCATCAACATGCTGGTGTGGGCGTCATGGCCGCAGGCGTGCATTTTGCCGTCTACCGTGGAGCGGTACGCGACGTCTTTCTGATCGTGTATCGGCAAGGCGTCCATATCAGCCCGCAGGCCAATCGTCGCTCCCGGCTGCTTTCCTCGCAAAATTCCGACAACGCCTGTCCTGCCAAGGCCTCGCTTTACTTCCAGCCCCAGCTTCTCCAGGTGGCTTGCGACAATATCCGAGGTGCGCTTCTCTTCAAAGCTGAGCTCGGGATTTTGATGAAAGTCCCGCCGCCACGCCACGATTTGCTCTCTCAAGACGCTTGCTTTGGCAAGAATCTCGGAGGTTTGGTACAAAGCGGGTGTTTGGCCCATATGACGAACGCCTCCTTTTTCGTTACTGCGTTGTTTTCGCCTCCTGCTGCGCTTGTTGCTCTTGTGGATATGTGGTATTTCCGGTACTTCCGGTACTTCCGGTATTTCCGGTATTTCCGATACATACGGCACTTCGATTTACTTTCACGCTACCTCCTTGTTCCTTGTTCCTTGCTACACTTCCTTCGCAAACTCTTCTAGAATCGCGGCGATATGCTTGATCCCCTGTATGTAGTCATCGATGCTGATATTTTCGTTTGGAGCGTGGTTGTTGGAGGCGAAGTGGCCGACGCCGACTGATACGGCGGGAATGCCGAGATGCTGGCAGAGAATGTACATCGGGCCTGTTCCCGGCGACATCGGCATGATGGTCGGTTCCATTCCGTAAATCTGCTTGGAGGTATTCACGACAGCGCGGGTCAGCGGATTGTTCAGCGGCGTACGGGCCGGATGCTCCAGCGTGAACGACTGGATCTCGATGTCCGAAAATCCGTGCTCATCCAAATGCTTGCGCAAAAGTGCGAGTATTTCGTGCGGGTCCTGATCGGGTACGAGCCGGAAATCGAGCTTTACCCTCGCCTCTGCCGGCAGGACCGTCTTGGAGCCTTGGCCGATATAGCCGGAGACGATGCCGCAAACGGTACAAGTAGGCTGGAAGATCAGCTTTTCCTTGAGCGGAATTCCTTTCAGGTCCAGCAGGAAGGACTTCAGCCCCAGCTTTTCCAGCGTGTCTTCCTCGTTGTAAATCATTTGCTCCAGCATGAGCTGGTCGTCATCGCTCAGACTCGCAACCTTGTCATAAAAGCCTTCGATGCGGATACGCTCATCCGGTCCCTTCAGCGTGTTCAAGGCCCAGAGCAGGCGCCAGGCGGGGTTTTCGATTATCGCCGCATTGGCGGAGTGCAGGTCGGTGTTGGCTCCCCGGCAAATCAGCTCCACATAGCACATCCCTTTTACCCCGAGGCTGATCTGCGGCCGTCCGTCAGCGTTTTTATAGCCAAACTCCCAGACGCAACCGTCGGCTCCGATCCGGTCCGCGTACTTTTCCACGAATTCCTCCAGATGCACGCTGCCGATCTCTTCCTCGCCCTCGACGATGAACTTGACTCCTACAGGCAGCTTGCCCCGTACCTGGAGGCAAGCGTGGACGGCAGCCAGGCGGGCCATCAGATTGCCCTTGTTGTCCGCCACTCCCCGCGCATACATGTACCCATCCCGGATTTCCGCGCCAAAAGGCGGTGAATGCCATAAATCGAGCGGATCTTCCGGCTGGACATCGTAATGGTTGTAAAAGGACAAAATCCGTTCGCTCTCGCCCTTGAATTGTCCAAAGACGACCGGATAGCCGGACGTTTCCAATTGCTCCGCCTCTCCGCCGATCTCGCGGACGAAACGTTCCACCATATCAGCGGTTTCCTTCATGCCGCGGTTTTGCGCCGCCACGCTCGGTTGCTTGCAGATGTCTTGCAGCCAGCCAATGTAAGTCTCCCGGTTTTGTTCGATGTAGGAAAAGACGTCCTGCACCTATCTCTCCTCCTTCTTTTTGGAAATATTCCTTTAAGATTCCTTAATTAAAAACTATAGGGTCGGTTCAGCTTTGTGTCAACTAAAAATATTCTAAATTGTTCTAATAAAATAAAATTTACTGGAAGGATTTTCATTTCCAGCAGAGAAATTCATTTGAATTAAGGAGTAATTCCTAAATTATTCCTAAAATAGCACGCCGCAAAAAGGAGACGCATATGGTTGAAGGTGTAAACAGACTGGTAGAAGAGTTATTTCCCACACTCTTGAGCTGGCGCCGCGACTTTCACAAGTACGCTGAATCGGGCTGGGTGGAGTTCCGCACGGCCAGCATTGTTGCCGACCGCTTGTCCGGTTGGGGCTATGAAGTAAAAGCCGGCCCGGAGGTCATCCATCCAGAGGGAAGAATGGGCGTGCCTGACGAGTCATTTCTGGCTCAGCAGGAGCAGCGTGCCCGAGAGCAAGGAGCCATCGCCAAATGGCTTCCGCATTTTTCCGGGGGGTTCACCGGAGTCGTCGGCATTCTCGACACAGGCCGCCCCGGGCCCACGGTCGCTTTTCGCGTCGATATGGACGCGCTGGACCTGCAGGAATCGGATGCGCCCGATCACATTCCTGCGGCAGAAGGCTTCGCTTCGGTCAACCCTGTCATGATGCACGCCTGCGGTCATGATGCCCACACGACCATCGGGCTGGGGCTGGCCTATGTTCTCAGTCAGCTAAAGGATGAGCTTCGAGGCAAAATCAAGCTGATCTTCCAGCCGGCGGAAGAAGGCGTCCGGGGAGCCAAATCGATGGTGGATGCAGGCGTTGTCGACGATGTCGACCGCTTTTTTGCCTGCCATATCGGCATCGGTGTGCCGCTCGGCGAGGTAGCCTGCGGAACCAGCGGCTACCTGGCTACGACGAAGGTTGATGTCACCTATACCGGAGTGGCATCGCATGCCGGAGGCCATCCCGAAGACGGGAAAAACGCCCTGCTCGCTGCCGCCTCTGCCGTCCTGAACCTTCACTCGATCGCGAGGCACAGCGGCGGCAACTCACGTGTCAACGTGGGCGTCCTGCATGCCGGCAGCGGCCGCAACATCATTCCCCATCACGCCTTCTTCAAGCTGGAAACGCGCGGAGAGACGAGCGAGGTGAATGAATATACGCTCGCCCGCGCGATGGAGATCATCGAGGGTGCCGCCGCGATGTACGGAGTCGAGTCGAATGTCCGGATCGTAGGGAAGGCAAACCAATGTGCCCCCAGTCCGGAGCTGCTTCCGTTTATCCGCAGCCAGGCCGAAAAAGTAGCCGAGGTTGTATCTGTAGTAGATCAGTTCCAGACATCCGGTTCGGAGGACGCCACCTACATGATGGAACGAGTCCAGGCAAAAGGCGGTCTCGCTTCCTATCTGGCATTCGGAACGACGCTGGCTGCCGGCCATCACAACGAGCGCTTCGACATCGACGAGAAGGTTTTGCCCATCGCCGTGAAAACGCTTGCGCTTTGCGCCCTGTGCGCCCATGAGTCATGATGAGCCGAGTCGGGGTTGTCGGCCCCCGGGATTCCGTCCGACTCATCTGCGAAGTCGGTGAAGAGTACAAGGACCGCATGCAGTTCATTCCTTATGTCTATCAAAATGCCGCAGAAGCGAGCGGAATCGTCCATGCTGCGGCTGACTCGGTCGATATTTGGCTGTTTTCGGGCCAGGCCCCTTACGCGATCGCCAAAGAGCAGATCCGCAAGCAAAAGGCGTTCTTTCCCCAGCTCCAGGGCTCGAGTCTGACGAGAGTCTTGCTTGAGCTGGTGTACCGGGACCATCGACGTCTGGAGCGCGTCAGCTTTGATACCATTTCAGCAGAGGCGTTCCGGGAAATGTGCGCCGATCTCGGCCTTCCCTGTGACCAGTTGCATCTGCTCTCCTATTCCGGCTTCATGCCTTCCATGGAGCTGATCGCCTTTCATACGGGACTTTATTCCCAAGGAAAGGTCGACGCCTGCGCTACCTGCATCAGCTCTGTCTATGATGAATTAAAGGCAAGGGAAATCCCTGTGTACCGGATCACTCACGACCGGGTGGCGATCCGCACGATGCTGGACATGGCCAGCCAGGAAGGAGAAGCGCTGCACTTCAAAAAGTCGCAAATCGCCGTTCAAATGGTGGTGGTCGACGGCCTGGACAAGCTGATCGGCGAGAACAAAGGAATTTACGAGGTTCATCGCCTGGAGCTGAAGCTGCAGGAAACCATTCTCAATTACGTCGAAGCGCAGGCGGGTGCCGTCGTGCCTCTGGGGAACGGAAAGCATCTGGTCTTCTCTACCCGGGGCTCGTTTGAGGACAACCGGACATTTCCCCCGTCTGCCCTGATGGAGCGAATCTGGCTCATCGCCGATCTGCCTACGCACATCGGTGTCGGCTTCGGCGCCACTGCTCTTGCCGCGGAAAAAAATGCCCAGCTCGCGCTGCTCCACGCCAAACAGACAGGTGTCTCCAACGCGATCCTCGTCAATGACGAGGGAGTGATGGAAGGCCCCCTCTACACCCCGGACAGCATCACTTATCAATACCGGACGGAGAACAAGGAAATGAACCAGCTGCTGCGCAAGGCCGGCGTCACGATCACGACCTACAACAAGCTCCTCTCCGTACAAAAAAATTTGGGCCAGAATTGCATCAGTGCCGTTGAGGCGGCGGAATGGCTGGGGATGACGCAGCGCAATGCCCGCCGCATTTTAAGCGATCTGGAGAAAAACGGCCTCGCCGAGCTTACCGGAGAAGAAGCGCCGGCCAGCCGCGGACGGCCGCGAAAAGTGTACCGGCTGATCGCGCCTAGCTAAACAAACCTAAAGGAGGAGAATGTCATGCCATCCATCCAGTCCTATCTGAAAGAGCGAGAACACTTGATTTTATCCGATCTGGAGCGAGTCGTCCGGGCAGAGTCGCCCACGCACGACAAAGCGGCGGTAGACCGCTGCGGCGAGGTTTTCCAGGAGCTGTTCCGCCAGCATCTGGGGCTGTCCGCCGAGGTCATCCCGATGGAGAAAACCGGCAATCATTTACGTTATCAATACGGCGACGGGAGCGAGCAAATCCTCATCATGGGCCATATCGATACGGTCTGGGACATCGGCAGGCTCAGGTACCGGCTGGAGGGCAACAAGGCGTACGGCCCCGGCATCTTTGACATGAAGGGCGGCATCATTCAAGCTCTCTGGGCCCTGAAGGCTTGCAAGGATCTGGGCATAGCCCTGAACAAGAAGGTCGTCTTTCTGCTGACCAGCGACGAAGAGACCGGCAGCGACACCTCCCGCTCGCTGATCGAGGAAGAAGCCGCAAGAAGCGCTGCGGCACTTGTGCCCGAGCCTGCCGTCGCGGTCTCGGGCGCACTGAAGACAGCGCGAAAAGGCGTCGGTCAGTTTACGATGACGATTACAGGCAAAGCCGCCCACGCCGGAAACCATCACGAGGACGGCATCAGTGCGGTTGAGGAAATGGCTCATCAGATTTTGAACCTGCACGCCCTTACGGACTACGCCAAAGGCACAACCGTCAATGTCGGGATCGCCTCAGGGGGCAGCCGGTCCAACGTCGTCGCCGAACAAGCGCGGCTGGACATCGATGTCCGCATTTCCAGCATGGCAGAGGCAGAGCGGGTGCAGGCAGCCATCAACGGGGCCAAGCCAAAACTGCCGGGAATCAAGCTGGAAACAGACGGCGGACTGAACCGTCCTCCGATGGAGCGGACGGTACAAACGGCCCGCTTGTTCGCGCTTGCCAATCAATGTGCAGATGAGCTTGGCTTCACCCTGACAGAAGCTTCCGTAGGCGGAGGCAGCGACGGCAATTTTACTGCGGCTCTCGGCATTCCGACACTGGATGGATTGGGCGCGGTCGGTGACGGCCCCCACGCCGAGTACGAGCATGTCGTCATTGACCACCTTGCGCAAAGAAGCGCCCTGCTAGCACTGCTGCTCACGAAAATCTAGAGGCAGCACTGCCGATAGAAACGGAAACGGCTGACGGGACCCATCCTCGTCGGCCTTCTCCTTGCTACTCGTCCTTTGCTGTGCAACTGCCTTCTTTGTCTTCCAAAGCCCTTCCCCTTGTTCTCGGCATTTCATCCGCTCCCCTGGACGTTTTCACAGGCTACACCCCCTATTCCGAAACAAATTTGCGTCAAACAATCCGCTTTCCGGTATGAAAGCAAATCGCTGCCGTGTTTCAGGCCTGCCCCTTCTACTAGCTGAACCGTACTTGCTATGATAGAAGTTGGGCAATCTCGCAAAACTCCCGCTGCCTGTACATGAAGGAAGCGCCGACTGGTAGGCAGGGACGGTTTGTATACGGCGCAACCATGCGTACGAGAGATATGACGTCCGTCTGTTTTTTTGGTACTTTTTAAAAGAATGCAACAGCATCTTAGGACGAACGAAAGGAGCGATCCTAACGTCGTCAGATAACATGCCTCAAGGAAATGAAATGAGAAACCGCAAACGGATAAAGGACGGGGGAAGCTACTATGCTGAACAAACGCATTTTATATATCGAAGACGATGCCGACATCGGTGCCTGGGTCAAAGAAGATTTGTCCAGAAGGGGATATGCGGTCAACTGGTTGACGTCGGGGGACCGTGCGGCGCAATACGCCGAAGCTGCCGATCTGGTTATTCTTGACGTGATGCTGCCCGGCCTGGACGGCTTTACCGTCGGACAGCGACTGAAGAAGACAGCGCCGCACCTCCCGATCCTGATGCTTTCGGCTCGTACGGCGGTAGACGACAAGCTGCAAGGGCTGCAGTTCGCCGACGATTACTTGACGAAGCCGTTTCACCCCGACGAGTTGGCAGCACGAGTCGAGGTGCTGCTGCGGCGCTACGGTTCGGCGGCTTCGCAAGCTCTGCAGCTCGGTCATATCACGGTCGATATCGGCGGGAACCTCATCATTGACAGTCGTTCGGGCGAGGAGATCGCACTGACCGGGAAGCAATTGCAGATTTTTATGTACCTTTTGAAGCATGCAAACCGAATTTTGACCAAGGAGCAAATCTATGAGGCGGTCTGGGGCGAACCGTACATCGAAGGAGACAAAACGCTGAACGTGCACATCCGACACCTCCGCGAAAAAATCGAGCTCGATCCGAGCGTTCCGGTCCTGATCGAGACGATTCGAGGCATCGGCTACCGGGTGAAGCTATGAAATTCCGCAATTCGCTGCTGTTTACATACTTGCTGATTGTTTTGCTGGCGATACTGCTTCTGCCGATACTGTTTCCGCTGCTGTCAATTGCGCTAAATACGGTGCTTTTGGGCGATGACGAGCCGAACATGTATCGAAACGGGGTCTGGCTGGAGCAGATGTGGCATCAGGAAGCCAGGCAGCTTGCCGGTGCCGATGACGAAGCGATCAGCCGGAGACTGACCGAGCTGAAGGAAAAATACGAGCAGGCTTCCGTGTTCTGGGTCGATGCGCAGGGAAAGACGCGGCTTGCGCTTCCAAAGGACTTGGGAATCCCCGATCAGTGGACACCGTCCTATACGATTCAGTTCATGAAGGAGCACTACGATGCCGATCCATTCACGACGGTAGCCTTTATCGGAAACAGTCGGGACAAAGGCTTTATGGTTTTTCAGGTCGACCGTTCCGTGATCCAGACGAGCAGCGAGCAGCTCTCGGAAAAACGGGACCATCTCTTTATCGCCGTCGCTCTGGTCATTCTCTGCCTGTTTTTGTTCATTTCCTGGATCTTTATCTATCGGCTGCGCAAACGGTTGCTCGGATTGGAGGTAGCAATGACGTCTCCGACCGAAAACGGGATTCCGAAGTCGATCGAGGTGAACAATCCGGACGAAATCGGGAGGCTGGAGCAGGCGTTCAACGCGATGATCAGGCAGCTTGAGCTCGGCCGGAAACGGGAGCAGGAAGAAGAGCAGCTGCGGCGACAGCTCATCGCCAACCTGTCGCACGATTTGCGTACGCCGCTGACATCCATCCGAAGCCATGCCTACAGTCTCAAACAAGAAAACCTCAGTGAGCAAGGGATGCAATCAGTCGAGCTGATCGACCACAAGATCGGTTATTTGGCTGAGCTGATCGACAACCTGCTCTCCTATACGCTGCTGTCAGCCGGCAAATACCCGTATCGTCCGGAGCCAACCGACATGGTCCGGCTGCTGCGGACGATATTGGCTCATTGGTACCCCGCCTTTGAAAGAAAGGGCTTTACCGTGGAGCTGGAGCTTCCGGAATCGGCTGTCGTATGCCGGGTCGACCCGATGTGGATCGAACGCATTCTGGACAATCTCCTGCAAAATGTACTCCGGCATGCACGGACCGGCCGCTATCTTTCCGTCAGGCTCGAGCCGGAGGGCGGACAGGCAGCCATTCGCCTTGAGGACCGGGGGCCTGGCATGAACGGCAAGTCGCTGAACCAGGGAGCCGGGATCGGCCTGACGATCGTGCAGCTGATGCTGAAAGAAATGCAGCTCAAGTGGGAGGTCAAAAGCGACTGTGGTGGAACTCGAATGGCCATTGCCGGCTTGCGCTTAAACGAAATTTAACCTTCGCTCTCCCGTGGATTTAACCTCGCACCGCTACAATCCGGTATTGAGGTGATGAACTGTCATGAGCGAAGCCGTAATCGAAACCAATCAATTGACAAAGAAGCTGGGAAATAAAATGGCCGTCGATCGGCTGGACCTGCGGATCGGCCAAGGTGAAATCTACGGCTTTCTCGGGCCGAACGGCGCGGGAAAGACAACGACGATCCGGATGCTGCTCGGCCTGATCCGGCCGACTCGCGGCACCGTGCGGATCTTTGGACGCGATCTGCAAAAGGACAGGCTGTCGGTGCTGCGGCGCGTCGGATCGCTGGTCGAATATCCGTCCTACTACGGACACCTGACGGCCTATGAAAATTTGGAGGCGGTACGCTGCATCCTGGATGTGCCGCGATCCCGGATCGACGAGGTGTTGTCGGTCGTGCGGCTTACGAAGGAAGCGAAGCGGCCGGTCAAGGGCTTTTCCCTCGGGATGAAGCAGCGGCTCGGCATCGCGACGGCGCTGCTTGGCTCGCCGGAGCTGCTCATTTTGGATGAGCCGACGAATGGCCTGGACCCCTCCGGCATTTTGGAGATGCGCGAATTGATCAAGAGCATGCCGAAGCAGCTTGGCATGACCGTTCTGGTATCAAGCCACCTATTGTCCGAGGTAGAGCAGATGGCCACGCAGGTCGGCATTATCGCCCAGGGCAAGCTGATTTTTCAGGATTCGATCGAAGCGCTCAGGCAGCACTCGGGCTCCCGTATCCGAATAAGCGTCGATCAAGGCGAGGCCGCATGGAAGATGCTGCTTGCCAGTGGAATCCAGGCGGAATGGGAGCTGACCGATGCAAATCGGCTGCTGCTGCCTCACGAATCCGACGAGCAGCTGGCCCGGCTGGTCAAACTTCTTGTGCACAACGATATTTCCGTGTATCGGGTGGAAGAGGAGAAGCGTTCTCTGGAAGACATGTTCCTCGAGCTGACCGGTGGAGGCGACAGCTTATGATGCGGGGAGTGATGGCATCCGAATGGCTCAAAATCCGCCGCAAAGGGATCTGGCTTCTGATCGCGCTCGGCCCGCTCGGCGTTGTGGGGTTGCAGGCACTAAATTTTTTCCTCCGGTACGATTACTTGACCAAGCGGTATGCCGACGATCTGTGGGGGGCGGTTATCGGAAACGTGCACCAGCTTTCGGTGCCGACCCTGCTGATGGGGATTGCGATTGTCGCCTCCATGATTGCGGGCATCGAGCACCAGACGAACGCCTGGAAACAGACATTGGCCTTGCCCGTATCGAAGTGGTGCGTCTTTGCCTGCAAGTTCACCCTGCTCTGCACGCTTCTGGTGTGCGCCTGCACATTGCTGGCAGCCGGCACAGTGGTTCTCGGCATCGCCCTCGGATACGGCACCAATATTCCGCTTGTCACGCTGCTGGTCAAGTCGTATTTGCCATTCCTTGCGGCGATGCCCTTTGCCGCACTGCAAACCTGGCTTTCGATCACGATCAAAAATCAGGCGATTCCGTTGACGACAGGCGTTCTTTTCTCTGTCCTCTGCCTGTTCGGGACAGCGGTGGGTGATTGGGTTCCGCTGAAATGGCTCTACCTTGAAAATCAGTGGAACGAACCCTTCTATTCGGCTGGACCGGGCCTGCTCCTGGGGCTGGTCATTTACGTTATCGGTCTCATCCATTTCATCCGAAAGGACGTGAGTTAGGCCATGTGGAGGTTTTTCCGATCTGAGCTGCTGAAATTGCGGAAATCGCCGATCTGGCTGCTGGTATTCGTCAGTCCTGCATTGTCCACGATCTTTGGATTGGGGATGCGAATCACTCCAGAGATGGAAGAGATGGCATGGGGAATGACGTACACTATGATGGCGGCCCCTCACGGCCTGTTGTTTCTGCCGCTGCTGACCGGGGTACTGTCTGCGTTCGTCTGCCGCTACGAGCATGTCGGCGGCGGATGGAAGCAGATGCTTGCGCTGCCCGTTTCCCGCGGTACCGTCTATGTGGTGAAATTCGTTTGGGTGATGGGGTTGCTGCTCTTGACCCAATGCCTTCTGCTCGCAGGATTGCTGGCGGTCGGAACGGTCAAGGGTTACTCGGCAGCTGTTCCCTGGGATATTCTTGTCAGCAGCCTCGTCGGGGGGTGGGTGGCTTGCATGCCGCTGGCTGCGCTGCAGCTCGCCGTCTCCGTGGCCTGGTCAAGCTTCGCTGCACCGATGGCGGTAAGCGCCATCTTCACGCTGCCGAACATCCTGCTGGTCAACTCCGAGAAATACGGCCCGTGGTACCCGTGGGCGCAGCCAATGATTGCCATGCTCTCGGGGGCGCAACAAGCCGAACCTGGGGTGTTGGGCGTGCCGCCAGAAACGCTGTTCATCGTCATTTTGGGCAGCTTCATCGCGTTTTTCCTGTCCGGATTCGTTTATTTTCAGCGTAAAATGATCTGAGTACCGTGCCGCAGAAAAAAGAAGCTGCCTCAACCGTTGTTGAGGCAGCTTTGCTGCAGCTTGGCTTCCTTGCAGAGTCTTGGGTGGAAGTGTCCCCTTGATTTCTTTTACCCCACGTTCAAGATTTTGGAGTAGCTGCGATACCCCTTCCACACCTCAAAGCCCAGCTTTCTGTAAAAGTCCACCAGGTCGGTCCAGTCGATGCAAATCCGCTCAATTCCGCGCTGCCGAAGGAAGTATATGCCCGCCTCGACAACCGCCCGCCCGTATCCGAACTTTCGCTCCTGCGGATCAATGCCGAGCGGGCCGATCCCGCCCAGTTCGTCGGCAAAGAGCGGAGCCCAGTACACATTTTGGGCGATAATGGGCGAACGGGCATCATTGATCCGGCAAAAGCCGATGATCGCCCCGTTTTTCTCCGCGAGGACAAATTCCCGTCCGGTGCCTCCTTTTTCGAAATAGCAGAGCGCTTCGTATTCCCACCGTCCGGGAAAGCATCTGTTGAAAAAGGCCATCAGCGCGTCGCGGTCCTCGGGCTTGCCTTCCCGAAACGTGACTTCCGCAAAGGTGGGCAGCTCGGTGCCGAACGCAGGCCGTTCTTTGCCGGACACAGACTGCTCGACGCCGGATGCTGGCCGTTCCTTGCCTGTCGCAGGCTGCCCGACGCCGGATGCTGACCGGTTACCCGCTGTTTCCTCCGGCGAGGAGATCAAATCAAACAGCTGCTTCCCGGCGATGTACCCCCGTTTCTCTGCCCAGCGCATCGTCTCCTGTTCCTCGTCGGGAACACCTGGGAAATAGTGCCACCAATCGCTCCCCAGGCTGATTTTCTCGACGTTCTGCTGAAAGAGCGCACTCTCCGCCCGCTTCAGCAGCTCTGCGCCAATCCCCTGCCTGCGGCAAGCCCGGTCCACCAGGAGAGCCTGTATCCAGCCCGAGCCTTTTCCCCATGTGACAGGATCTGCTTCGCTCCATTTCTTGGCGATCACGACACCGACCGGGCGCTGGTTTTCCTTCTCTACGGCAACCCATGAGCCCTCCGGCAGCAGATGCGGATCATCCAGGCTGTTCTGCCGAAGCAGCTCGGGTCTCATCGGAAAACGGTCGCCGCACTGCTCATTCCAAAGCTGACATACGGCGTCCAGCCATTTTGACGACCACGGATGATATTCCATATTGCTCCTCCGTTCATTTGGAAGCCAGCTTTTACTTCAGCCCGGAGCTTCTGGCTCCTTCCACAAAATACTTCTCGGCGATCAGAAATACGATCAGGATCGGGATCAGGCTGATCAACGCCCCAGCCACCAGGTACTGGTCGTTCCCCCCTGTCCACTGCCCCTTTAACGACAGAATGCCGACCGGCAGGGTGTATTTTTCCCGGGTCGTGATGTAGATGACGGGAGCGAGGATTTCGTTCCATTTCGCCATGAAGGTGAAAATCGCGAGCGTAGCCAGCGACGGCTTGCACATCGGCAGGGCGACCCGCCAGTAAATCTGGAACGGATTGCAGCCGTCGATCTTGGCCGCTTCTTCGTACTCCCGGGGAATTCCCAAAAACGCCTGCCTCATCAGGAAAATGCCAAAGGGCTGTCCCAGCCATTCCAGCACCCAGAGCGGCATCAGCGTATCCAGCATGCCGAGCTGCTTGAAGATGATGAACTGCGGGATAATCGTGACGACGCCGGGAATCATCATCGTTCCGAGCACGATCATAAAGAGCGTATCCCGGAATGGAAACTGAAGCCGGGCAAAAGCGTACGCTACCATCGAGCTGGACAGGATCGCCCCCAGGATGGAGAGCACCGACACCGTCAGACTGTTCAACGTATAGGTGCTGAAATTGGCCAGTTCCCATACTTCCGAATAGTTGCTCCACTTGATCGGATCGGGGAACAGCTCCGGCGGATACTTGTTGAATTGGCCCACTGTTTTCAAGGAGTTGAACAGTGCTGTCAGGAAGGGAATGAACATGATGGCCGAACTGATTCCGATAGCGGCATAGGCGAGTATTTTACGTATGCTCATATGTGGCTGCCCCCTTTCCTCAATCGTAGTGGACCCAGCGTTTTTGCAGTCTCATTTGCATAAATGTAAAGACAAACAGGATCAGGAACAGCACCCAGGCAATCGCGGATGCGTAGCCCATGTGGAAGAAGGTGAAGCCTTCGCGGTACAGGTGCAGCATCAGCACCAGGCTGGCATTGTTGGGACCGCCTGCCACGCCATCGACCGCTCCTGCCGTCATGACGTAAATCTGTTCAAAGCTCTGGAACGAGCTGATCGTGCTCAGGATCAGCACGAGAAAGGTCGTCCCCGAGATCAGGGGCACTGTGATGCGCCAGAACTTTTGCAAGGGTCCGGCTCCATCGATCTCCGCTGCCTCGTAGAGGTCGCCCGGCACGTTTTGCAAACCGGCCAGAAACAGCACCATCATGTAGCCGACGCCCTTCCATATCGCCACCGCGACGAGAACGGGAATGACCAGCTGCTCATCGGCCAGCCAGTTTTTCGGCTCCAGTCCCAGGCTGACAAGCAGGCTGTTGGCCCAGCCGAAGCGCGGATTGAAAATCGAGTCAGCTACGTAGGCGATAACCGTCCAGGACGAGATGACCGGGATGAAGTGAGCGATCCGGTACAGCTTCAAGCCTTTCAGCTTTTGATTCAGCGCGACAGCCAGCACCAGAGCGAGCGCTGTCTTGATCGGAACGAGCAGGATCGTGAAGTAGAGCGTGTTCTTCAGCGCCTTCCAGAAGAGCGGATCGTCGATCATCTTGCTGTAGTTGGCCAGTCCCGTCCACTCGGGAGGATTCAGCATGTCATAGTCCGTAAAGCTGATGTACAGCGATGCGATGGAAGTGAACGCGACAAAGACGATCAGGTGAATCAGATACGGGGAGATGAGTAAAATCCCCCATCTCCCCTCACTGTCGAGCCGCTTTCGTTTTCGGGGCTTTGGTACAGGCCGCTCATCGGTTTTCCATTCACCAGTGAGTTGTGTATTTTGATTCATGTCTGCCTATCCCCCGTAAGCGTTTTTTATTTCTTGTAGAATCCATCCAGAACCTTTTGCACGGCCTCATTGGCCTTTTTCAAGCCTTGCTCGACGCTCTCCTCGCCGGAAAACGCTGGGAACATGGACTCGTCAAACGCTTTGCGCCATTCGCCAAATACAGCGTTGGCATCGAGGGAACCGGCGAATTCCATGCTGTCCAAGAAAACCTTCGCGTTCAGCGAAGTATCGGAAGTGAGGACCTCCTCGGCCACTTTTTTCTTGACCGGAATGGCTTCGCCAAGCGACGCCCACTCCCTCTGCGCCTCGTCGTCCGTCGCCCAGTACTTGATCCACTCCCAGGCTGCCTGGGTCTTTTTCTCGTCGGCCGTTTTGCTGATCACCCAGGAGTTGACGATGCTCGGTGCAAAGCGTTTGCCCCCAGGTCCTGCCGGAATCGGCGCCACATCGAAGTTCAGTCCGGCTTCGCGCATTTTTACCCGCGCGGCGTAGATGTCGATCTGCATTCCGGACACGCCGCTCAGGAAAGGCTTGAACGGGTCCTGGAAGCTTTGCAGGTCGACCGGATCAGGGAAAATCCCCCGCTTCATGCCGTCTACCATCCACTCGATCGCCTGTTTGTTTTCAGGCGTGTCGAGAACGGCCTTCTGCAGGCTGCTGTCCAGCACACCGCCGCCGAACGTTTTCATCAGCGGGAACCAGCCTCGGCTCACCCCGACCGGACTGCTGAAGATGGTGAAGCCGTACTCCGAAACCTTGTTTGGATCAAAGGAAGGATCTTTGGCATTTTTTCCGGAAGCGTCAATGGTCATCAGTTCGGCCGCTTCCTTCACCTGATCCCACGTCCAGTTGGCATCCGGGTATTTGAGGCCCGCCTTGTCAAAAAGGGCTTTGTTGTAGTAGAGCACCCCGATCTGGATTCCCTGCGGAACACCCCAAACCTCGCCGCCTGGGCCTTTGTTGGCGTCCATGCCGTAGTACTCCTCTTTGCTGAGGTCCTTTTCGATCAGTTCGCGCAAGTCCTTGACAGCGCCGCGCTCGGCGAATTCAAACACCTTCACCCCGTCGCTCAGCCACAGATCGGGAGCATTGCCGCCTGCTATCTGCGTATTCAGCTTTTGGAAAAATTGCGCATGAGGCCCTGTTTCTGTCGTGATCTTGATATTCGGGTGCTTCTCCATGAACTTCGCGAGCAGCTCCTCCATTTTTTTCTGCGTGGGAGGATCGGAGTAGTACCCCATTTTCAGTACGATCTGCTCAGAATCGTTCTTCGCATTCTGCGGATCGCCAGTGTTTGCCTGCTGACCGGTACAGGCCGTAATCAGCAGGGCGGCAGACAAGAGTGCCGACAAAAAAAGTGAAAAGCTCCTCTTTCGTTTCAATGCAGACCCCTCCATTTATCTATTAAAAATGTATTGCCAATAAGGTATGGGTATTGCCTGCGGTCTGTAGTGCGAATAGAGTGGGATCACGGGTACGGTATGCTGGCTGACTGAACAAGCGCCAATGCGGCAGATCTGCTAGTCAAAGAACGGCGGATATGCAGGGTAATATAGTCTCAATATTCTGAATAGGATTTGCCTAATCGGTGCGAAACTCGGCAAGCACTGCCTGACGGGTCTTTCGCAATGAGGATACAGCCTTGTCATAGCTTTGCGCGGCTACCCCCATGAACAGCATGTCGATGACAGCCAGTTGGGCAATGCGGGACGAAGTGGCGGCACTGCGCATGTCTGCCTCCGATGAAACCGTGGCCAGGTGAATGTCTGCCAGCGCCGACATCGAATTTTGCCCGAACTTCGTAATGCCGATCGTGACTGCTCCCGCTTCCCTCGCCCTTTTGATCGCGGATAAAACCTGGCGGGTCTCCCCGGAATAGGAGATGCCGACAGCCACGTCTTTGTCCGTCAGCGTGACAGCGGAAGTAATCTGCAGATGGGCATCGGCGTGTGCCGTCGACATTTTATTGATGCGCAAAAATTTTTGCTGCGCGTCCTGAGCGACCAACTGGGATGCGCCCACTCCGAAAAAGTCGATCCGGCGTGCCCGATACATGGCCCGAACCGCCTGCTCGACGGCAGTTGGATCCAGAACCTTGATCGTCTCGCGCAGGGAGAAAATGTGATTGGCAGTGACGGATTCGATCAGGGTGGGAATGTCGTCGGTAGGACGGATTTCCTTGTACTCGTCCTCTCCAGCGGAAGGGGACTGCAGATCGGCCGCGATGCGTATTTTCAGCTCCGGGAAGCCTTCCAGGCCCATGCTTTTGCACATGCGGATAATCGCGGCTGGACTGGCGTTGCTCCGCTCCGCCAACTCCTTGACTGACATGCGGATGACCTCCCGCGGATGCTCCAGGATGTACTCTGCCACGCTCCGCTCGGACGGCTTTATATCTTGCAAGTATTCACGGATTCGCAGCAATCCTCCGCTCAGCACGGCTTCATCACCCTTTATCACAAGTGGTTGTTGTAAGCGATACCTATTTCAGCCAGTATGAATCAGCTCATCCAATCATGAGCATCGCAGGTATCTTTTGCCATTTTACAATCATTATACGACTTTGAAACAAAAAATCAACACAAACTATTCTCCATAAAAATAATTTTCAGACTTCCGCTATCAACAGAAAAGATGGATCGGCAACGATGAAACAAACAGGCTGCAAAAAGCCGGCTTCCCCTGACACTATGGCGGAAGCCGGCCCCCGAATTGTTTTATTCGCCTCAGCCTTTCCTCACAAATATCCGATATACTCCACCCTCCTCTTCCGTTTTCAACACCTCATGGCTGTTGGAACGAGCCCAGCCCTGAAAGTCGTTGACGGAGCCCTTGTCGGTGGATTCCACCTGCATGACCTGCCCGCTTTCCATCGCATCCATCGCTTTCTTCGCCTTGACGATTGGCATCGGGCAGGACAATCCTTTTGCATCTACAAATACGTCTACGTTTATCATGAATATGACCTCCTTGGCAGCCTCCTGGTTTTGTTCTCTTGACAATGGTTTAACCGTGGTGAAGGGCGCAGCGATTGGGCCCGATCTCCAGCTCTGTCGCCTTTTCCGGAGATGCACTGGCAGCTCCGCGGTTGATTTCGACGATCTCCTCGTAGTTGGGAGGCGTCGCTCCGACGGCATGAGCGACTTTTTCCGCAAATCGATCACGGTTTGCCGTCCGCATCACTTCGTTGTTTCCGCGGATCTCTCCGAGCGGCGCTCCCACATATCCCTCCCGCCGAATCTCGCTTGCTTCGGCATAATGAGCCGGCAGCACCAGCACGTCGTCCGGCAGGGAAGCGATTGTGGTAAACACCGTGTCGTACAAGGCTTGCGCCCACTCTGCCGCCTTGCCGCCCAGATCGGGTCGGCCGAGGCCGCCGACAAAAATGGTATCGCCGGAGAGCAGGTAGCGATCGTTTACCAATACGGAGACACTCCCCGGGGTATGTCCGGGCGTAGGAACAGCGAGAATTTTTGCCTCGGCACGGCCGACTTCCAGCATGCCCTGCTTTTCCAGCGGCTCATAAGAGAGTTCGGAGCCCTGCATCTCGCTGGAGGAGATGTAGTAGACAGCCCCGGTTTTTTCGGCCAGCTCATGGCCACCCGAAATGTGGTCGGCGTGCAGATGCGTATCGAGGACGTATTTGATGGCGGCGTCTTCCTGCTCGGCTAGCGACAAGTATTCCTCGATATGCCGATTGGGATCGACGACCAGCGCTTCGCCTCCTGAGATCAACATGTAGGACAGGCAGCCCTTTGCCAGCCGATTTACCTGAATCAGCTTGAGGTTGTCGTCCTCCATGACGGTCACCGGGCGGTAAAACTGGCTCCACTCCTGCATGCCTTGCTCCAGATAGCTCGCCTGAAAGCCTTTCTCGTCCAGCAGATCGGCCACCATTTTGGCGCTTCCGCCCTTGGCGCAAATGACGACGATCTCTTCGTCAGCGGGAAGCTGTCCGTAGATATTTTCGTTGTCGTCAAGGAAATCAAAGTACGGGATATTGATAGATCGCACTTCTTTCCCTTCGATCTTCCAGTCCGCAAAATCTTCCGGATTGCGCACATCGAGCAGGAAAACACCCTGCTCCACCTTTTCGTTCAGTTGAATTGCGTTTATTGCTCCTGCTGACATATCAATCACCTCCTGGTTGTTTTAAGCTTGAATGCGGGCAAAACTACTTTTTCACTGCTCCTGTCCATCCTGACATGCCTGTTGCGCAAATGGCTGACCTGTTTCATCCCGTTTTTCAGCAAAATCCTCGCTGCTTGCCTGCTTCTCATCCCGCTTTGGCAGGTCAGGATCACATGCTTTATATACGCATATACCCATATAGGTATATAAAATGCCGAAAGAAGCCACCAGGGAAATCAGCCTTCTATGAAACGGCTTTGGATGTTTTTTCCCCTTTTGATCCGGCACTCTTTGCTTTCAAACACGTACGGCTCCAAATGTTTCGCTTAAATGAACAGATTGACCCTGGACTGTTCGGCTTCCGCCAAATAGGTTGCCACTCCTGCAAATTTCAGGCCGTCTGCCAGCTCTTCTTCCTTGATTCCCAGGACGTCCATGGACATCGTGCAGGCAATCATCTCCACATCCAGCTCCTTGGCAAGCTGGATCAGCTCGGGCAGCGAAGCCACGTTCTTTTTCTTCATGATGTGCTTCATCATCGTCCGGCCCATTCCGCCCATGTTCAGCTTGGAAATCCCCAGTTTTCCGGGACCACGGGGCATCATCCGCTCAAACATTTTCTCCAAAAATCCTTTTTGCACCGGTACATGCTGCTCTTTTCGCAAGATGTTCAAGCCCCAGAAGGTGAAGAACATCGTTACCCTGTTTCCCATGGCTGCAGCTCCGGTTGCGATAATGAAGCTGGCCATCGCCTTGTCCAGATCACCGCTGAATACGACCATGGTCGTCTGCTTTTGAGCTTCCATTTTTGAACTCCTTCCTCCCATTATACCTACAGGGGTATTTATGAGATCAAAAAAACAGACTGGCTTCCCAATCGTTATATACCCCTACCCCTATTAGTATATTGTAAGCCGCGTTTTGCTGTCAAGACCGAGTGCATCATCGGCTCTTGACCAGCAGTTGAATCGCTTCCTGCACGACTTGATCGGTATCCCTGCCTTCCGCCAGCTCCTCCTTGATGCATGCCGCCAAATTTTCCGCCACGATCAAGGCGATCGCTTTGTCCACAGCCGAGCGAATGGCCGAGAGCTGACTGACGACCTCCTTGCAATCCTTGTCTGTTTCCATCATGCTGAGGACTCCCCGGACCTGCCCCTCTACCCGTTTCAGGCGGTTTTTCACATTGTCTCCGTATTTCATTTTGGCTTCCTCCTGACCTATGCCGGCCGATCTTTTTGCTGGGAAGGAGGATTTGCATGCGCAATCCCCTTACCCCTATGGGTATATAATAGACAGGAAGGAAGGGCTCTGTCAAATTTGCAGAACCCCTCTTGCATAACTCTCCTATTCGATTTTTCCGATGAACTTCGTGCCTTCCTTCTCAAACTTGTACATGAAGACATCCGCGAACTCGTTGTCGCCTTTCTCGTCAAAGGTGACCTTTACGAATTTGCCCTGGTAATCTTTCGTGCTGTGGACCTTTTCCAGAACCTGCTCGCGGGTCGGCTTTTTCCCGCCGTTCTCTTTGATGGCGGCTGCCAGTCCGTCGAGAATCACATTGGCCGACTCATATGCGTAGTCGGAATAGGTTCCCGGCTTTTTGCCCATTACCTTTTCATATTCTTCCGCCCATTTGCGGCCTTCCTCGGACTGCTTCGCGTCTCCAGCCAGAGCAGTCAGATAGACGCCTTCGGCTGCGGCTCCGGCGATCTTGATCAAGTCAGGGGAATCGATGCCATCCCCGCCCATAAACATGCCGGTATATCCTTTTTCCCTCGCCTGCTTCACGATGATGCCCGCTTCCGGATAGATGCCTCCGAAATAGATCATGTCGGGCTTGCTGGCGACGGCCGTATTCACGACGAAATTGTAATCCTTCTCGCCCTGGTTTACCCCTTCGTAGCCCAGTACCTGAACGCCGTCCTTCTCGAACTGCGCTTTTACCTGATCGACCAGCCCTTGCCCGTAAGCGGTCTTGTCGTGGATCAGGAAGACGGATTTCACGCCGAGCACTTCTTTGGCATACTTGGCTCCTTTTGGACCTTGGGCGTCATCGCGGGCACAGATCCGGTGAACGGTCTTTTTGCCCTCCTCCGTCAATGTAACCCCGCTGTTTGCCGGAGATACCATGACCAGACTGCCCGACTCATACTTTACGGAAGAGGGGATCGCTACGCCCGTATTGAAATGGCCGACTACACCCAAAACATCCGGGTTGGCTACGAGCATTTCCGCGTTGGATACGCCAATTTTCGGGTCAGCCTGATCGTCCTGAGGGAACAACTGCAAGTCAAAGCCGAGCTGCTTGAACTCCTCTTTCCGCTTTTCAATGGCAAATCCGGCTCCGGTCTTGATCGCATCGCCGATGGCGGACTGTGATCCGGAAAGCGGGCTTTGCGTGGCGATCAATATCTTTTCGCCGCCCCCGCCGCCCCCACTGCTGCTGCCGCCGGACGATGCGGTATTGCCGCCCGACTGGTTGTTCTGAGCAGGAGCTGTACCTTGCGAATTACAGCCGACAAGCGACATGCTGAGGAGCAGCATGGACGCCAGCACGGTAGTCAACTTTTTTTGACTCACGAAAATCCCCCCTGTATGTTTTCTATTTCTATCTTATCTGTAAATATAAGAAAAAATAGAAAATTCTTAACCTTACATATCGTCAATGAATAACCTGCATAAATGTTACATTCTATCTATTTTCATAATCGCATTTTTGTGCTTCATCTTCTTATTTTCGTTCTGTATGTATCGTACCGTTATTTAAATTCCATCTTTTGTAATTCATTACATTTATGGATCAGTTTTCGGCAGAGGAGATAAAAAAACCGACGCATCATTGCGTCGGCTTCTGGAGAGTGCGACAAAAGGCAGGCGTATTTCTCCTCTTATTACGGATTACGGACTTGTTCATACCTTATCTCTCCGCTAAGAACACATCTGCATAAGTGTACAGCGCCGGTGCCCCTCCGGTGTGCAGGAACAACACCCGATCCTCTTTGCGAAACGCTCCCTTGCGAATCAACCCGATCAGACCGGCCATGGCCTTTCCTGTATAGACCGGATCGAGCAGAATCCCCTCGGTTTGGGCCAGCAGCTTCACGGCCTCCACCATCTCAGGTGTCGGAATCGCATAGCCGGGGCCCACGTATTCGTCCTCGCAGCGAACCAGCGAAGCAGGCCATTCTCCCTTCAGTCCAACCAGCTCTGCCGTAGAGAGCAGCAGCTCATGGACTTTTTTCTCCTGCGTTTCGCGGTCCCGGCTGACATTGATGCCAATGACGGAAGCAGAGGATTGGCGGGCGGCAAAACCGGCGATCAGTCCGGCTTGCGTCCCGGCGCTTCCCGTCGCGGTCACCACATAGTCAAACGGAATGCCCATCTCCCATGCCTGCTGCTCGATCTCTTCGGCGCAAGCCATATACCCGAGTGTCCCTACCTCGCTGGAGCCGCCGACCGGGATCTGGTACGCTTTTCGTCCTTCTTTCTCCAGGGCTGCAGCGAGTTTTTCCATCTCTGCAGGCATATCCCCATCCGCAGGAATGATCTGCAGCTTCTCGGCTCCCATCAGGTGAAAGAGCAGATGATTGCCGCTCGCCTGGGGATTGTAGCCCCCGTTTCCGGTTCGCTCAGCACCAGCTGGCAGCGCAGCCCCTCCCGCACTGCTGCGGCGAGAGTCAGCCGACAGTGGTTGGACTGTACGGCTCCGCAGGTAATCAGCGTATCCGCACCTTGCTTGAGCGCATCCGCCACCAGGTACTCCAGCTTGCGCGTCTTGTTTCCTCCCGCTGCAAGCCCGAGCAGATCATCTCGCTTGATATAGATGGCAGGGCCGCCTAATGCTTCGGATAAGCGTTTCAGCTCTTCGATCGGTGTCTGTCCGTTCGTATACCGTCTGCGCTCATAACGGATGTGGTTCACTTTGCTCGTCTCCTCTCCTGTCTCCAACAATCGCTTGCGATTTTGGAAACTGCGTGAGTTGCTTACGTTCATATGTGTTCTGCCTGATTGGCTGCATGATCACATTCAAGATTGCCTTCATCATAGCCTAATTTGCAGGGAGTTTCTACCGGCAGCATCTCCACTACACTATGTTTTTTCCTCGGCCGCACTCTTGCCCTCCTTTGGCTTTTCTTCAGATTCCGCCGATGTTTTCTTGGCTGAGGACCGTTCTTTTTCACGCCTGCTTTTCTTTTCCCATTGCTCGTAATCATGAATCGCATATCCCGCATAAGCGGAGTATTTCTTCATCCGCGTCTCGAGTATGCTTACCTGCTCTCGCATGATCTTGGTATCTTCTTCATAAAACGTCGTCCGGTCCCCTTCGTCGCTTTCCAGCACATTCAGGCCGACCACCACTTTTTGCCGATCATATCCTGCTTCGTCCAGGATGCGGCTCGAGATGTCCAGCACCCCGTTGGAGCCTTCCACGTAATCCCGGTAGGCCATCAATGTCACATGATCGAGCTGCCCGATCAGCCATTCACTGACGCTCTGCGTCTCGCTCGCAGGCAGCTCGTTCATCCAGAATGGAATATCGGCGCTCACCTGCAGAGCGGGATCTTTTTTCGTCTCCTGGACCACAAGCTGCATGTTTTCCATCCATTGGCTTTTCAAGGCTTCCTTGTCACGCTTCCACTGCGGATGCACATGCGGCTCGATGTCGACGTGAATTCCGGTGAAGCGCTCGTCTTCAGCCGCAGCACGGTTGTAGACATGCACCCAGTCTATAAAGGAGGCAATGCTTTTTTGACTGGAGACGAGCGACCAGGCAGGGTCGCCGCCAAGGGCATCCACCTGTATATCCCTTGCGCTCGCTTCCTTGATGAATGTGCGATACGCTTCCGGCGGCACATTCTTTTGATCGATGTGCAGATAAATTCTGTTGATGTCGTTTTCTTCGGCAAAAGAAAGGATGGCCTCACCCTTTTCTGTGATCAGCTCCGTGTTCCAAAGCCATGTCGCTCTTATGCTCGGGGCCGACGCGAAAAAAAGCCACAGCATCGTAGCTGTTATCGTCAGGGTGAGCAGCAGCCTTAGCCAAAGGTACCGGTGTACTCGCTTGCATCGTCTTTTAGCGGGGATCGTGCTCATATGGCTGCCTCCTTCGCCCTGTTTTTTTCAGGCATCTGCCTCTTTGCCTTCTTAATGAAACAGACGGGCTGGGGTCTTGTGCAAGTTGCAACGATTTGTTGACAGGAGCGCATGAAAAAAATGGACTTGACCATTTCCAAGTGAAGATGGTGTAGGCGCACGAAAAGAGACGAGGGGCTCTTCCGTCAAGCAGCTTCACTGCTTTTTTGGACAACCCCTCATTCGTTTGGTGCTTTCTTTACAGACATTGCCGACTGAAAGCCTGTGGTTCTAGCCGTGGGAGTCTCATTTGACAGGTATCACCACGTTCACGGTCCCGCCGCGGGTCGAGCGAATGGTCACCTCGGCATTCCCCTTTCCTTTGACGGTCCAGGAAAATGTTTTCGTCCGCTCTTCCTCTTCCAAGGCGCCTCCAAAGAATCCGGCATCCTGGATTTTATCCGTATTCTCGTCGGCCAAAGCCAGTCCATCCCCCAGTTCGATGCTCGCGGAGCCTTTGCGCACGATTTTGACGAGCCATGCCTGCTTTAACGCATCTGGCAAAAAGCCTTCATTTGTCACCGTCACACTCACCGTTGAAGTACCGTCCTGATTCTTTTTCACCTCTGTCTTTGTAACGACCAGCAATGGAAGCGATTTGGCCAACTCCAGATTGAATTTGCTTTGTTTTTCGACCGCCTGTTTCAAATAGCTTCCCGCAGGAGCGTTTTGGTTCCAAAATTTCGGGTTCCAGCCGCCAATTTCTACCTTCCCCAGCTGCGGGTGATCGTAGGCAATCCAGTTTTGGAACAGCTTGCCCTTCAATTCCGGTATGTGATCATTCATCCATAGCTGATCCAGCTCATCGGTCTTGCCGTCCTTGTTGTAGTCTTTGACATACTCCTGTTTCCCCCACAGCTCGTCACCGTACCAGATCGCTCCATACTGAAAGTACCCCCAGTCAGGCGAATGCCCGAACAGCGGTGTCCCTTCCGAGCCGCCCCTGCGGGTGTGGTACGTGTAGTAAACGTCTCCCGCCCACGGATAGCCGGTCAATTCCTGGCCCTTTTTGTCCAAATGCTCATAGTACTTCAGATCTTCCGGAAACATGGACTCCTCACTCTTGCTGGTGGATGGGGGACGCAGGTGCATCGGCACCGTGGTATCCATCGTCTCTACGACCGAAATGTGGGGATTTTCCAGTAGAAACAAGACGACTGACCGCATCTCCGGTTCGGATAACGGATATTCTCCCGCTCCCCCCTGGGTCCATCCCATCCCGGTCTGTTCCGTCATGGGCCGCCAGTTCTCCGGATAATTGCGGTGAATGTCCAAACCGCCAATGCCATCCTCATTGTATTTTCCGTCGCCGTCATTATCGATGCCCTCGGACAATACCCGATAGTCTCCTTTTCCTTCTCCAACCTGCTTCATCAAACGTCCGGACGAGTCAGACGGGTCTTTTATGTAGTCCCCCTTTCCCATCCCGACATACTGACGCATTTGCCGGGAATAGCCGTCACCATCCAAATCCTCCAGAATATCTTCGTCCATGATGCCGTCTCCGTCGTTGTCAACGGGCCGATTGGTGGAGCGATTGGTTTGAATGGTATTGAGGTACAGCTCGGAGCCGTCGGGATTTTCAACAGGTCTCACATAAAATGTGCGGGTATCCAGCAAGCGGGTAATCTCAGGGTCCTTCCCGTACTTGGAGAGGAGTTCATGCGCAAAATGCAGCGCAGCCACCCTTGTCGTCACTTCTCCGGAATGCCGGTTTGCCCCTACCCACATAGCCGGCTTGCTGGTAGCAGTACCGGTTTTTTTGTTGGTGATCGTAATTTGCCAGATGTCCCTGCCTTCCAGTGACTTCCCCGCTGACTGAAGTTCTACGAGATCAGGATACTGCTTCGCCCACGTCTCCAGCCAATACAGCACCTCGTCGTAAAGGGGATAGTGCTGGATGTCAAACTTGCCAGCTTGTATCGGCTTGGTCTCCGGATATGCGTACTGCTTTACCTCAAAGGATGCTTGCGCAGGGATAAACGGGCGTTTCAGAAACGGTACCTGACCGACTGGGGAAGCAGCAGCCGATACAATACCTGCCTGTGACAACACAATCGTCGCCAGAAGTCCGGGAAACCAGCGTTTCACCATTCATCTCTCCTTATGTTGTTTTGAATTTTCTGAAATATACTACATAATTACTGGGACAGGTCTCTGTTTATTCCTCTTGATTTGAGTCGCACCGGCTCTCTCTTGGATGTTGACAGCAAGAAGCCCGCTGCTTGACGAAATTTCGTCAAAGAGCGGGCTTTTTAAGGATCGGCTACACAATGGTTCTCATCAGCTTCGTCTGATTTCGTCCTTCCTGTTTTGCCTTGTACATGGCCTCGTCAGTCAGAGCCAGCAATGTCTTTGTATCGATCTGCGGAGCGATCGTCCCCACTCCAAGCGAGATTGTCACAGGCTCGCCCGTGGGACTGACGGTATCGCTCATAAACATCCGCAGAGACTCTGCCATCAGATACGCCGTTTCTGCACTCGTCTCCGGCAGCAGCACGATAAATTCCTCTCCGCCGTAGCGGCCGCAAATGTCCCCTTTCCGCACATGCTGCTTCATCGCCTGGGAGAGAAAGCGCAATACCTCATCTCCGGTCTGGTGACCGAATTCGTCATTTACCTTTTTGAATCCGTCTACGTCCAGCAGAAGAACCGAAAACTGTTTTTTCGTTTCCGTCCACTGACGCAACGTATTTTCGATGTATCTGCGATTCGCAAGTCCGGTCAGCGGGTCGGTCAATGACTCTCGTTTGATCACGTTCATTTTGTGGCGCAGCGTCTCCGCATACTGCTGAAAAGCGTGATTGATCTGCTCGGCCTCGTAGTACCAGGTCGGGATCGTCGGAAACGGCTGTACCTCTGTTCCCGCCGTTCGCACGCTTTTGGCGTAGTTGGCCAATTGGCGCAATGGATTGACCATTTTCTGGGTCAGAGAGAACGAGATCAAGAGTAGCAAAATGAAGAAGGGACTGATATATCCAAACATGTCGAGGACGACCTTCAGGGTTGGAGCCAGCGCCTCCTCTTCCGGGGTCTGGGAAACGATCCCCCAATTGGCGGATGGCACATAGGCGTACCCGGTCAGCATCGGGACGCCTTGCGTATTGACCACTCGCTCCGCGCCCGATTTTTGGTCCATCAGTTTTTGGACGACGCTGTTGCCGTCTACCATTTGACCGATTCTTTCCTCCTCCGGGTGGTAGATAAGCGTGCCATTCTGGTCGACAACGTACAAGTATGAGCCGTCTTCGTAAAAATGCTTGCCGAGGAACTCATGCAACGTGTTGTCCTGCTCCAGGTAGAACGTTCCGCCCAGAAAACCGGCATAATTTCCGTTCTCGTCCCACAGAGGCGTGGATACCAAAACAATCAGTCTGCCCGTAATCGCTTTATATGGCTGCGACACTACTGTTTTTTTCTTTTCCAGCGCTTCTCTCGCACCGCTCGACATCAGAAATCGCCCATCGACTTCCATCCTCGGCTCCGTTGCGAGAATCTTTCCCTTGCTGTTTGCGACCAAGATGGAATTGAAGAACAACGTGCTTTCCTGCCACAGCTTCAAATGTTGCTGCAGCCTCTGGCGATCTTTCAGAAGAGGGGCGATCTCGCCGGCGCTCGTCTCCAGATTCTTTTTCATACTCTGAAACATAAGATCGGTAGTCTGGGCCATCTTCTCGCTATAGGCGCGGTTGATGTCGAGGATGTCATCTGTCATCACCTGCTTGACCACCAGATAGATGCCGGCGCCGCAGCTCAGCACGATCAAAAACGTCGAGACGGAAAACAAAAAGATCAGCCAGAAGCGCAGGGTAAAGTGTTTATAGGAATCCATCAGGTTTGCTCCCCTCTACATAACAATAGAGGAGATACCCTTTTTTGCTTTCACCGAAACTCGTTGCCTTTTATTTCCTCGTTATATTTCCCGCCTCGTCAACCCCTGCCCCATACGAGAGCTTCGCAACCTTCTCCCTGAGCTTTTTCGCATTGTCTCCTGCCTGGGGAACGGGCTGGCCATTTACAATTTTAGCCGGGATGATCTTGCCGTCTGTCTTGTTCTGGGCAAACGTCAAAGTGACGATCAGCGACTCGGAGCCCTTTGGATTTCGCGGCGTCGTAAAGACGAAATTGCCCACGCTGTAAAAGATCGGGGCCTCTTTGTACCATTCGACCCCCATGAGGGAATGGCTATGGGACCCCACAATCGCATCCACTCCATTGTCGATCAGCAAACGGGCCATCTGGCGGGCGTACGGCTCAGGGTAGTCCTTGTACTCCAAATTCCAATGCATGATCGCAATGGTGATGTCGGACTCTGCCACAGCCTTGCGAACATAGCCGAGCATCGGCTCCCGCGAATAGGCGTGAGCCAGCCCCGCCTTGTTCTTCCCCGCAAACCACTTCTGATTGGGCAGTACACGGCTCAGCCCGATGATTGCTACCTTCTTTCCTTTGATCGTCTGGATGTAAGGGGCAAACGCCTCCTCCTCCGCCTTTCCTCCGCCCACGTAAGCGATATCGTTCTCGCGCAAATGCTGCATCGTATCCAAAAAGGCGTCCATTCCGTAGTCCATCGTGTGGTTGTTGGCCAAATTGACGACGTCGAAGCCGGCATTCGCAAGGCCCGCCAACGTTTCCGGCTTGGCCCGGAAGGTATATTCCTTGTGCTCGGGCGATCCCCGTTTGCTGACGGCTGTCTCCAGATTCCCCACTGTCAGATCAGCCTGCTTGAGCAGCTCGGCCGTTTTGGCAAAAGGATAGTCCACCCCATAGCGTTCGATTTGCGCTCCGACGTTCTTGTCCAGCAAAATGTCGCCCACCACCGTGACCGTGATCGGCTCATCTGTCTGCGGAGCAGGCGGGTCTTGCTGCGCCTGGGCCGATTGCTGCACTGCCCCGCTCGTTTCCGCCCCCGCAAACGCAGGAAAGAGGCTGAGATTGGCAAGCGACCAGGCAGTCAGGATGGAGACAACCGCTTTCCACATGTCGATCTTGTTTCACCTCTTTGCTCGTTTGCCTCATTCTATGAGGGCAAGAGCGTGAAACATGACGAAAAGCGAAAGCCGCCCGGATGCCCAGGCGGCCCTCTGTTTTCTGTTTTTAAGGAGCGCTGTTTCGTATTGGAACAGCTTGGGGCGGACAAAAAAGGCTGTTGCAGCACCTGCGTCCAATCTGATTATCCGTCCGTTTTTGCGTCCTGTCTGCCCCTTATTCATTCTTGCGTCGTGCCTGAGCCTTATTCTTGCGTCGCGCCTGAGCCTTATTCTTGCGTCGCGCCTGAGCCTTATTCTTGCGTCGCGCCTGCTCCTTTTGCTTCCTCCCGCAGCGTCCGCCGCAAAATCTTGCCGACGGCCGTTTTCGGCAGGGCGTCGCGGAACTCGATGATTCTCGGCACTTTGTAGGCGGCCATGTTCTCCCGGCAAAAATCCGTGATTTCCTCTTCGGTCAGGACAACTCCCTTTTTCGGAACCACGAACGCTTTTATCGTCTCTCCCCGATACGCATCGGGCACGCCGATGACGACAGCCTCTTGCACCGCCGCATGCTGATAGAGGACCTCCTCTACCTCACGCGGATAAATATTGAAGCCCCCGGCGATAATCAAATCCTTTTTCCGATCGATGATATAGTAATATCCCTCTTCATCCTTGTAGGCGATATCCCCTGTGTACAGCCAGCCGTCTTTGAGCGTTGCCGCCGTCTCTTCCGGCATTCCCCAATAGCCGGTCATCACTTGCGGACCGCGCACGACCAGCTCTCCCGCTTCATTCGGCCCCAGCTCCGTCTCGCCGTCCTGGAGGCTGACGATTTTGGACTCTGTAAACGGTATAGCCGTCCCGATCGACCCGGCCTTTCGCTTATCCCTCGGGTTGAAGTGAGTGACCGGGGAGGCTTCCGTCAGGCCGAAGCCTTCGAGAATCATGCCCTGCGTCTTGGCTTCAAAGCCTTTGATGACCTCTACCGGAAGCGGTGCGGAGCCGCTTGCGCAGAGGCGAATGGACGAGATGCCGTACTCTTCCGCCTGCGGATGGGCATTGACCGCCACGTACATCGTCGGCACCCCCGGGAATACCGTCGGCTTCGTATCCTTGATCGTCTGCAGCACTTCTTCCAGGTCAAAGCGGGGCAGCATGACCTGCTGCGATCCTCCAAAAATGGCCATGTTCATGCAAACGGTCATGCCGTAAACGTGAAAGAGCGGAATCACTGTCAAGATCCGGTCGGGATTGTCGACGTCTCCTCCCATGATCATGTGTGACTGATAGGCGTTGGCATACAGGTTTTGATGAGTCAGCATCGCCCCTTTGGAGCGCCCTGTGGTACCGCCTGTATACTGGAGAACCGCGATGTCATCCGGAGACACGGACACCTCCGGCAAATCTTCGGCAAGTGCCATGACGTTTTCAAAACGGAGCCATCCGGCTGGAAGCTCCGAATCCGTAGGAGGCAGTTCAACGATGATTCTCGCCGCCAAGCCTTCAGCGCTTTTTACCTTTTCGACCACCGGCAAAAAGGGAGCAAAGGTGATCAAGGCTTTGGCACCCGAGTCGGTCAAATAATGCTCCAGCTCGGCCGGGACCGCCATGGGATTGACCTGTACGACGATTCCGCCAAGCTGCAGAATGCCGTAGTAGGCTGCCACGTAATGCGGACAATTGGGCAGCATGACCGCCACTCGGTCTCCCTGCCCGATCCCGAGACTGTGCAATCCGGCGGCGAACTTCTTGACCAGCACTCCCAGTGTCCCGTAATCCCATTGCTGTCCTTTGAAGTAAACGGCGCAGCGCCAAGGAAAGCGCTTACAAGTTTGTTCCAGCATTTGCGGCAAGGTACTTTGCAAAAGTTCGTTTGTGCTCATCGTCCTACACTCCCTCATCATTTTGATTCGAAAGCTTCCGTTCAGACATGTGCTGCCGATGCCAACATATTCGCGGTACTTTATCCTATTACCTCTCTCCTAATTTTACAGCTTGTTCGCCATTTTTCCTGCCTGTTTTCAGAAGAAAACAAAAACTCGTCAAAAAATGCCCCCTTTCTGCCAGTTGTTACCCCCCTGTAACGAAATCTTGTCGAAAATCGTCTACACTCAGTGTACATCCTATCGAGGTGGAGTTTATTGTGAAAAATAACCAAACTCAAAATCTAAAAAGAAAACGAAAGAGCAAGCGTCGCATCGTTTTTTTGCTAATCCCCATTCTGGTCCTGCTGTTCGTCTCAACCGGGTATGCGGTCGATCTGTACCGCAAGGCAGCCATGCTGGAGGAAAAGTCCCATCAGGAGCTGCAGCGGGGAACGATCTCACCCAAGCGTGTGGAAAAGAAGGATGCTTTGGCAGACAGCTTTTCTGTCCTGCTCATGGGTGTCGATGACAGCGAGCAAAGACATAAGCAGTACGGGGAAGCCATCCGCACGGACGCCCTTCTGCTTGCGACCTTCAACAAAAAAGACCGCTCCGTGAAGCTGCTCAGCATTCCGCGCGATTCTTACGTATACGTGCCGGTTGAGCAGAAAAAGGACAAGATCAATCACGCCCATGCCTTCGGCGGCGTGGACGCTGCGGTGGAAACAGTGGAAGGTCTGCTCGACGTCCCGGTCGATTACTACGTAAAAGTAAATTTCACGGCGTTTATGGAAATCGTCGACGCGCTCGGCGGGGTCGAGGTAGATGTTCCGATCACGTTTACGGAGCAGGACAGCAAAGACAGGCCGCGTGCGATCAAGCTGAAAAAAGGGCTGCAGACGTTAAACGGCGAAGAAGCCCTGGCGCTGGTCCGGACCCGAAAAATAGACAGCGACATGGAGCGCGGCAAACGCCAGCAGCTCGTGCTGGAAGCGATCTTCCACAAAACGCTGTCGTTCGGCTCTGTCACCAAGTACGGAGCGCTGCTGGAGGCGCTGGGCGACAATGTGAAGACGAACCTGCGGCTGTCTGACCTGGAGGCGTTCTATCATTTTGCCAAGGGAAGCAGCGTCAATATTGAGAAGCTGCAGTTGAAAGGCAGCAGCATGTACAAGAACAACATTTATTACTACAAGCTGGACGAGCAGGACTTGGCCGAGATCCGCAAAACGCTGCAGGAGCATTTGGGACTCGCAAAAAGCAGTACGCTGCCGCAAGCTTCGTAATACATGTACACCCCCCGCAAGACCATGCATCCAAAAAAGAAGGCTGTCCCTCAAGCAAGAGCATCTGCTTGGAGGACAGCCTTCTCGGCTAGTTGGCATAAACAGGTTTTGACAAATGGTGTTCGATCGCGGAAACAGCCGCTTACAGCGTGAGACCACCGTCAACAACGACGATAGAGCCTGTCATGTAGGACGCGCCCGGGGAAGCCATGAAAGCGACCACACTCGCGATTTGATTCGGATCAGCCATGTAGCCGATGCGCGGGAATTGGATTTCCGGAACATTTCCGGTTTCTTTGATCGTTTGCTCAAAACCGGCTACCAGGTTGGTCGCTACGCCGCCAGGGCAGATGGCATTGATGCGGACGCCGGTTTTCGCGTATTCCATCGCAGCGGACTTGGTCAGGCTGACGACTGCGTGCTTGGAAGCGGAGTAAACGCCCAGGCTGTGCTCGGGCTTCACGCCTGCCGTGGATGCCGTGTTGATGATCACGCCGGAGCCTTGCTTTTCCATTACTTTGATGACGTATTTCATGCCGAGGAACACGCCTTTGGTGTTTACGGCGAAAATGCGGTCAAACTCGGAATCCGGAATATCTGCGAACAGGTACGGTTTTTGGATGATTCCCGCGTTGTTGAAAAAGACATCGATCCGGCCGAACGTCTCGACCGCTTGATTGACATAGTTTTGCACATCGGCGCTTTCGGCCACGTTTGCTTTTACGAAGATCGCTTCTGCGCCTTTTTCCTTTACGAGCGCGAGCGTTTCTTCACCGAACTGCTCGTTGAAATCGACCAGTACCAGGCGATAGCCGAGCTCGGCCAGCTTGATCGAAGTCGCGCGGCCCATGCCGCTCCCTGCACCAGTGATTACAGCTACTTGTTGTTGTGTTGTCATGTCATTTCACTCCTTGTCAGGTTGGTAATGCTTGAGGTTGGCAACCATTTTTTCGTAGTGCTGCAGAAGCTGCGTCAATTCCTCGGGAGCAAAGCCGCTCCAAAGCGTTTCCGTCAAATGATGGTACTTGTCCAGAATCCGCTTCAAAACGTCCGACCCGGTCGGTGTGATCTCGAGGAGCGTTACCCGGCGATCCTCTGCGGAGACAGATCGTTTGATATACCCTTTTTTGACCAGCTTGTTGGCCAGATTCGTAACGGCTGGAAGACTGATCTCCAGTTGTGCCGCCACATCCGAGCTCTTTTTTGTTCCCTCGTCCTGCAAGATCTCCAGCATATACACCTGAGAACCGGAAATATCCGGGTCGAGGGCCTTGCCATAGGCCACGATAAACTTGTGCATCATGATGGAAAACTGTTTGGATAGTGACTGTTTTACATCCATGGCAGGCTATACCATCTCCCTAGTTTATTAAAACGTTTAATAGTTAATACTTTTAACTTTTTCAGTTTTAGTCTAAATCATTTGATCAGCTCATGTCAACGTGCCTTGCAAAAAATTCATGAACCGGAGCTTGGCTCCGTTCGACTATATAAATGAGGAGAACATTTGTGAGAGGGTGTTGGATTATCAATGCACAGCTTTCTTCCTGCCAAAAGAAAAGCCGGAGGAATACCCTCCGGTTTTTTTGGTGCGCATTTAACTGTTTGATCTTACCCACAAACGGCAATCACCCGCTCTACACAAACACAAACCCGATCACCAGATACAGCAAAGCCGAGATGACCGCGACTGTCAGCGCGTACGGAAGCTGCGTCTTGACGTGGTCGATGTGGTCAGAAGCCGCTCCTGTGGAGGCGAGGACCGATGTGTCGGACAGCGGCGAGCAGTGGTCCCCGAAGACGCCTCCCCCGGCGACTGCTGCAATCGTGGCGACGACCAGAATGGAAACCTCTCCGCCGGAAAAGGTGAAAGCGAGCGGAGCGGCCAGCGGCATGACGATGGCGAAGGTGCCCCACGAGGTCCCGGTGGCAAAGGAAATGACGGCGCAGGTAATAAAAATCAGGAACGGCAGCAAATGAGGAGTGAGCCAGCCTTCCGTGACGGAAATGATGTAGTGGGCTGTCCCCATGTCTTTGCTGAGCTGGTTGAGCGAAAAGGCAAAAGCCAGAACGAGAATGGCCGGCATGACGCCTTTCATCCCCGCTGTCGCCGTCTTCATGATGTCGGCAAACGGCACCCCTTGAATACGCATGATAATGCCGAGTATGACCGCTGCCGCCAAAAAGGCTTCCATCGTTTTGGCCGACTTCATGGTCATAAAGGTGCCGACGGCGATAGAGATGACGATGATCACCGGCAGAATGAAATTCAGGAACACATTTGTCTTGATTCCCTCGTAAGGAGGCGTGTCGGTCAGCTCCGAGCCCATCAGCGGGTCTGCGCCGTCGCGAAGCACCTTCCCTTCCTCCAATGCCCGTTTCTCCGCCTTTTTCATCGGGCCAAATTCCGGAATGACGCGGAGCGCAAGCAAACCGACGAAGAGAACCGACAGGATGGCGTAAAAGTTGAACGGGATGGTCTTTAAGAACAGGGACATGGCGTCTGCTTCATTGGCGATGGTGCCGACGCCGATCAGCAGGCCGGTAAAGTAGGCCGCCCAGCCCGTAATCGGCACCAGCACGCTGACCGGCGCCGAGGTGGAGTCGGCGATATAGGCCAGCTTTTCCCGGGAGATTCTCGCCTTGTCAGCCAGATTGCGCATCGTCGAGCCGACAAACAGCGGGCTGAAATAGTCGCTGAAGAACACGAACATGCCCAAAAACCAGGCGACAAGCTGTGTTTTCACACGTGTGAACCGCCTGCGCTCCAGCATCAGTGTTACATTCTGGATCGCTCCGGTCCGCTGGAAAAATGCGATCATCACGCCGATAAACAGCTCCAGGAGCAACAGTCCGGAAAAGCTGGTCGTACCGAGCGCGGTTTTCAGCAAGGCGGGAAATCCCATCAGGCCTTGTCCCGACAGCAGGATGCCGAGAAAACAGGCTACTGCAAGCGAAAACACGGTATTTCTGGTCCAAAACGCGAGAATGACAGAGACCGTCGCGGGAACCAGCGAAATGATGCCGAGATGAACTGCTTCTGTCGCCTCCATAGACAGCACTTCCCCCTTTTTTCCTTTTGTTTGTAAATGCTATTTCGCCGGCAAGCCGAGCAGTTCTTCTGCTGTCGTACGCTCGCGCTGCTGGATCAAAGCGGTTTCCTCATGAGTCAATATCCCTTTGTACGACGTCAATCCCCGGCGCAGATACGGATTGCGACGAGCTGCCTCGTCCGCTCCGTGGTCGGCAATCGACTTGATGTGCGGAAATACGGATGCCGCATAAGCAATCGAAGTCGTATGAGGGGCAGCGCCCGGAATGTTGTCGACGCCGAAGTGGATAATGCCGTCGACTTCATAGACAGGCTCCTCGTACGTCGTCGGTCTGTATGTCTCCACTGCTCCGCCGACGTCTGCGCTAATGTCGACGATAACCGCCTTTTTGCGCATGAGCTGCAGCATATCGCGTGTGATCAGATGGTCCTTGCGGTGCTTTGGCCATTTGACGCAGTTCATCACCAAATCGACGTGAGGCAGCACCTGGCGGATGTTGCTCCGGTTGGAAAACATCGTGTCTACCCCTTTTGGCAGCAAATACTGCGCTTCCCGAAGGACGCCGATATTCACGTCCATCATTGTTACCCGAGCTCCAAGCGAGGAGAGGACATGGGCTGCGCTGCGTCCGACAATTCCCGCACCGATGACGAGCGCCTGGATGCCGGGTACGCCTCCGATGCCGCCGACAAGCTTGCCCATCCCGCCATTCACGCTAAGCAAATAATGGGCGCCCCAGAGCGCTCCCAGCTTTCCGGCCACTTCTCCATTGGGAGAGCCGTACTGATGCGTATCCTCGGCGGTAAAGGCGATGACCTTTTTGTCCAGCAGCACATCCACCTCTTCCCGGTTGGCAGCGGGATGAAGGCAAGTAAACAGGATTTGTCCTTCCCGCAGCAGGTGGTATTCCTCCGGCAAAATCTCTTTTACCTTTACGATCAGCTCCGCTTCGGCGTAGATTTCCTCCATGCCGTCTCTCAGCTCGGCGCCCGCTTCGGCATAGGACTGATCGGGAAACCCGGCATTTTCGCCTGTCCCTTTGCCGATCAGGACGGTGTGGCCGCCGCCGGTCAATTCGGCCACTTCCGTCGGGGTAAGCACGACGCGCGACTCCCCCGGCTTCAATTCTTTAAACGTTCCGATAATCATGGAAGGCATCCTCCTTGTTTGCAAATGCAATGATGCCGTCTTCTCAAAGCAAGGACCATGCCAGCCATTTTGTGGAATATTCTCAAAAAAAAGACGGGCATCTCTCCTTTTTCGGGAGGATACACCATCTATCGAAAGGAAAATTCCAGTTTCATTCGCACAGCGTGTTAATTTTCGGGCACTTCTTTGTACGTTTTTGGGCAGAAGCAAAATTGGCAGAAAATCGATTGGAGCCCCGTTTTTACTGCTATTTGATTTCATAGTCGCGGATTTTGTTTTGCAGCGACTGCCGGGGAATGTTCAGCAAAAGTGCCGCTTTCGAGACATTTCCCCCTGTTTTCGCCAGCGCTCGCCGGATCAGCCGCGTTTCCAGAGAAGCGACCGCTTCCTTGAGAGGCACAAGCTCATCTTGTTCTTCCTGTGCTTCCTGTGCCTCCTGTTTTTCCTGGCCCTCGCCTGCTCCCGTCACTTCCCCGTAATCCTCTCCAATTGTTGCTCCCCACGCTTTTCCTTCCGAAGCGGCTGTCTGTTCGGGTGCCTGCTCGTCCCTCAGGTGGTTCATGATCGGCTCCAAATCGCTGCGTTGAAGCGTTTCGTCACCGTCTTCCTTGAGCTGCAGGGCAAATTCGACGACGTATTCAAACTCCCGGATATTCCCCGGCCAATCGTGCATCTGCAAATACTCGTACACGCCTTTGGCGATGTGGCGGACGCTTTTGCCCATCAGATGGTTGTACTTGTTGATAAAATAGGGCAGGAGCAGCTCGATATCCTCGGGCCGCTCGCGCAGCGGCGGCAGGTGCAAGGCCATCACGCACAGCCGGTAGTACAGGTCTGGGCGGAGCTGTCCATCCTTGACGCACTGACGGGGATGCTTGTTGGTGGCAGCGATCACCCGCACGTCTACTTTGCGGACATGCTTGTCCCCCAGTCTTCGGATGAGGCCATCCTCCAGCACACGCAGCAATTTTGCCTGCAGGGAATGGGGCATCGAGTTGAATTCGTCGAGAAAAATCGTGCCGCCATCGGCCAGCTCGAACAGCCCCGGATTGTCCTCCGCCCCGGTAAAGCTGCCTTTCTTCGTCCCGAACAGGATGCTCTCCATCAGGCTTTCGGGAATGGCCGCACAGTTCTGGGCGATAAAAGGCTTGTGCGAGCGGCCGCTTGCATGATGCAGCGCCTGGGCGAACAGCTCCTTCCCCGTGCCCGTCTCACCGAACAGGCAAAGCGGCGAGCGGCCGCGAGCCATTTTCTTTGCTTGCCTCTTCAGCTCCAGCATTTGCTCGTTGCCCGTCACGATATCGTCCAGCGTGTATCTGGCTCCTTCCGGCTGGATATTCGCTTGCTCCGCTTTGCTTGGTATGAACAGGCTGGCGTCCAGTTCGATCAGCTCGTCTACCGGCTCCCCCCGCTTGCTGATATCCTTGGACAGCTCAATCGCCCCGATCACCCGCCCGTTTGTCTTGATCGGCAGCGTAACATTGGTCGTTTCGATTTTTTTGCCGGTAAAATCAATGATTTCCTGACGCTTGCGAAAAGTCGGACGCCCCGTTTTCAGCGCATGGTAGAGTGTACTTGTTTGTTCATTCAGCATAGGAAAGGAAGTAAACAGATTTTCCCCGACGATTTCATCCGTCTTCTCGCTCCCGGATGCGAAGCGGGGGTTGAATTTCACCGAAAAGAGGATCGTTCCCGACGTATCGATGATCGTAATTCCGTCAATATACGTGATCTCCTGCAGCAGCTCAACCCGATGCATGCGGTCCGCCTCCTTGTTCACAAAGATTTATCCCATCTTATCAACACTGATCGGGTTCTACAATCATTTCGATTCGTTCGTTCAATTGATTTAAAGCTACTTCTTTCTTTGAAACTATGTTACGATTTTGATGAAAGTAAACAACGTTGTTTAACATCAAAAATATCCTGTAGGAGTTGTATACACATGGATACAGCAGTAACCAAACGGGTAGAAAAAGACTTCCTCGGCGAAAAAGAAGTGCCGAAACACGCCTACTACGGTGTACAAACGCTTCGTGCCCTGGAAAACTTCCCGATCACCGGATATCGAATCCACGAATCGCTGATCAAGGCGATGGCGATGGTAAAAAAAGCGGCAGCACTTGCCAATATGGAAACGGGCCAGCTCAACCGCCGCATCGGAGAAGCGATCGTTCAGGCGGCACAAGAGATTATCGATGGCAATCTGCACGACCAGTTTATCGTCGATCCGATTCAGGGCGGCGCCGGAACCTCGATCAATATGAACGCCAACGAAGTCATCGCCAACCGTGCGCTGGAGCTTCTCGGCTTTGAAAAAGGCGACTACTTCCAGGTCAGCCCGAATACGCACGTGAACATGTCCCAGTCTACGAATGACGCTTTCCCGACTGCGATCCACATTTCCGTACTGATGATGCTGGACCAGCTACTCGCGACGATGGATAGCCTGCAGGAGTCGTTCTCGCAAAAAGCGAAAGAATTTGACAGCGTTATCAAAATGGGCAGAACCCATCTGCAGGACGCGGTTCCGATCCGTCTGGGCCAAGAATTTGAAGCGTACCGCAAAGTGCTGTCCCGGGACATCCTGCGAATCTCCGGCTCCCGCCAGCATCTGTACGAAGTAAACATGGGCGCGACTGCCGTGGGAACCGGCTTGAATGCGGAGCCGCGCTATATCGAGAGTGTCATCAAGCATCTGGCTTCGATCACAGGCCTGCCGATCAAAGGCGCATCCGATCTGGTCGACGCCACGCAAAACACGGATGCTTACACAGAAGTGTCCGCGGCCCTCAAGGTGTGCATGATCAACATGTCCAAAATCGCCAACGACCTGCGCCTGATGGCTTCCGGACCGCGCGCCGGACTCGGGGAAATCTCCCTGCCTGCCCGTCAGCCAGGCTCCTCCATCATGCCAGGGAAAGTCAATCCGGTCATGGCCGAGGTGGTCAATCAGGTGGCGTTCCAGGTAATCGGAAACGACCACACCATCTGCCTCGCTTCCGAAGCGGGACAACTGGAGCTGAACGTCATGGAGCCGGTGCTTGTCTTTAACCTGCTGCAATCGATCAGCATCATGAACAACGCCTTCCGCGCATTCAAGGAATACTGCCTGGACGGCATCCGTGCCAACGAAGAAGTGATGAAGGCTTACGTCGAGAAGAGCGTGGGCGTCATTACCGCCGTCAACCCTCACCTCGGATACGAAGTGGCGGCACGCATCGCCCGCGAGGCGATTTTGACGGGCAAATCGGTGCGGGAGCTGTGCCTTGAGCACAATGTTCTGACCGAGGAAGAGCTCGATCTGATTCTCGATCCGTACGAGATGACCCATCCGGGAATCGCCGGCGCTTCGCTGTTGTTTAAAGACTAAAGAGATCGCCGTACAAAAACGGAAAAGCTCGTTCGTAAACCATATGCTTTCAAATAGGAAGACCGGCTCCGCCCCGCATCGAGGGGGGAGCCGGCTTTTTGTGTTGTTTTTGCAGACTGTCGGAGCAGGCCGCCTTTTTGAGAAAGGGGCTCTGCAACTCTTTGTGGCTGTAGAGCATGTCCGGCTTCCAAGCCTCTAGCTCTCCGAGGCGACATTCCTTTTGACTCGGGCGGGTTCAGGAAGGAGAAGATTCAACACGGAAGCTCCGACCAGCAAAACCACCGCAATGTAGAATGACATATTGTAATTTTCAGTCTGACTAAACAATAATCCAGGCAAGTAAGCGCCAAGCGCGGAGCCTAGCTGGTGGCTGAGAAACAGCCAGCCGACAATGAAGCCGAGCGACTGCTTGTTGAAGTACTGCGTCGCCAGCATTTGCGTGGGAGCGACCGTCGCAAAGTCGACAAGGCCGAAGGAAATGGAGAACAAAAACAACAGAGACGGATGTGCGGCAAATACCAGCAGCAGCTCGGGATCGCTGACGAACACGAGCAGCAGTACGATAGTTGCAGCCCTTGCCGCATACAGGAGGGCCAGAAATTTTTTATTGCTCCAGCGGTCTGCGACCACTCCCGACAGCAGCGTTCCCAGCGTATTGAAGGCCGCGAGCAGGCTGACCGCCGACCCGGTTACGACCGCGGAAAAGCCGCACAACTGGGCGAACGGGATGAGGTGGGTATCCATCAAACCGGTCGTCGTAAAACCGCAGATAAAAAACGGCAGGATCAGAAACCAGAATCTTCTCGTGCGAAACACGTTTTCCGCCAATTGGCCGCCTGGGCTCTCGTCTGTCCCGTTTTCAGTGCCTTCCGCAGCTCTGTCGCCTCCGATCGGCTGGATACCTTTTTCGGAAGGATGATTGCGCAGCAAAAGCAGCAGGACGGGAAAGACGATCAAAATCAGAAACGCGCCCAATACTGCGACGGCCATCTGCCAGTCATACCAGTGAATCAAAAACAGCGAGGCTGGCACAACGATCATTTGCCCGACGCTGAAGCCGGCTTCCATCAACCCGAAAGCGAGGCCCCGCCTTTCCTGAAACCAGTTTGTCACCACAACGGTGGCTGCCACGTTCGACGCCCCGCCCACTCCGAGCGAAGCGATCACGCCGTACAGAAGAAAAAGCTGCCACGGCGAGGTCACAAAATACGTCAGGGCGATGCTTATCCCGACCAGCAGTGCACTGACTGACAAAATCATCCGAGCGCCGAAGCGGTCGACCAGCTTGCCCACCACCGGCTGGGATATGCCGTATACGATGAAGCTCAGCGTAGAAATGAGTGAGATCGTGCCTCTGTCCATCGAGAATTCGGTCTCCCACGGCTCGATAAAGGCGCCGAAGGAAAGGCGAACGCCCTGGACGGCCAGCAAAGCCAAAAACGTGACAAACAATACAATCCAAGCATAGTGAATCTTTTTCTCCATCTGCTTCTCCCCACTTGTAAAAGATGCTTCTTTGCCGTTCAGGCGTCCGATCCTCGGAGTTGCCCATCTATCCGTCCCTACGGCAGACCGAAAGTCAGTCCATTCGCCGTAAAGGCCATCCGGGCATCCGGACGATGGATTACGCTTCTTTCTCCAATCCGAGCCTGGTCAGCATGCTTTTCAACATCGCAAGCTCTTCTTCCCGAAAAATGGACATGGCCTCCCGGTTTACCTCGTCGCTGATCTCGTTGAGCGGCTTTTCCAATTCTCTCCCCCGCGGAGTCAGGTAAATCAAATTCGTCCGGCGGTCGGTCGGAGACGGCCTGCGCTCGATCAAGCCCATCTGCTCCAGCCGATCCAAGAGGCCTGTAATCGTCGCTCCATCCAGACGGAGCCGGCTGCCCAATTCCACCCCTTTTTGCCCATCCTTTTCCCAGAGAACGTGGAGCAAGACAAATTGCACCGGAGTGACTCCGTACTCGCTCAATCGCGCTTTTTCCAGCTGGAAAACCTTCTGGTACGCCTTTCCCAACAAAAAACCAAAGCAGTCCTCGATTCGCTCCATGATGACCCTCCCGTTCATTCCCAAAACTTTTTGAAAAGAATAACATAGGCTCACACGATTTGTACACAAAAAGTTTGTATGCAAATTATTTATGTGCAAATAAAAAGCTTGCTCCTCATGGGAACAAGCTGACATGGCAGAGACTCGGCTTGTCTATGCTCTCATATCCAGTCGATAACCTTATTTGCCGCCGGGCTCGGCTTTGCAAAATGGCATAGAGCCATTTTTCCTCATCCGTGTTTGGCCGGCAGCCAGACGGTAAAGGTGGCCCCTGCCCCTTCCTCGCTCTCGACGCGGATTCTCCCTCCGTGGGCGTCGACGATCCACTTGGCGATGGACAGTCCCAGCCCCGTCCCGTCTGTTTGGCGGGAGCGCATCTTGTCCGCGCGGAAAAAGCGGTCGAACACGTACGGAATGTCTTCCTTGGCGATCCCGATCCCGTTGTCTTTTACAACGAGGGTAATGCCCTGCCCCTCCCGCTTGCAGCTCACCGCAATTTTTCCTTGCTCATTCGAGTATTTGAGCGCATTGTCGAGCAAAATGACGAGCAGCTGCTGAATCCGCTCCTGGTCCCCGTTCAGCTCCAGCGGCTGCTGGATGTCCGTCTCGATTTCGATGCCTCGGACAACAGCCAGCTGCCGGAACGTGTGGACGCTTTTTTGGACCAGCTCATCCATGGCCACCTTTTGCTTGAGGATTTGCAGCTCATTGGAGTCGGAGCGGGCCAGGGTCAGTAGATCGCCGACCAGCTTGTTCAGCCGCCTGGTCTCCTGAATGCTGACCATAATGTGCTCGCTCTCCTCCTCAATCGTCCGCTCCGGAGAGCGAAACAGCCTCTCCAGATTGACCAGAATCACGGAGAGCGGCGTTCGCAGCTCATGGGAAGCGTCCGCGATAAACTGCTGCTGCTTTTCCCAGGAAAGCTGGATCGGAACAAGCGCCCGCTTGGCCAAAAACAGCCCCGCAAACAGCGCGATCAAAATACTGGCAAGACCGCCGATTCCGAGCACATAGAGGAGCGTATCGAGCATCTTCATCTCCGGCTCCAGATTGTAAATCAGCTGAATGTGGCTGACATTTCGGATGAATCCGCGGTCGATGACGCGCTTGTCCGTGGTCATCGTATAGACTCGGTACACCTGCCCGCCGACCGTCACATTTTCGATTTCCTTGCTCCGATCTACGGGGTGGAACAGGTTCAAGTCGCCATTTTCAAGCGATTCGCCGTAATCCTTGCTGATCAGCCCGCCCCGGTCGTCCCACAGCAAAAAGACGATGCGCCTGTCGACATCGGGCAGCCGCTTGCGCTCCGGCTTCAGAAACGGAGGCGGCACCTGCACGAACCATTTGCCCGACCGGACCAGCTCTCTGTCCACCTGTGAAAACAAGCGGTACTGAATGGAGAAGTAGAGCGCGCTTCCGAGCGCGTTCAAGAGCAGCACAAACACGATCGTATTCAAAATAACCAGGCGAATCCTCGTCTTTTTAAACATTCTCCTTTTGTCCCTTCAAAATGTAGCCGACATTGCGAATCGTCCGGATGTAGTTGTCGCATCCGTACTCAGCCAGTTTTTTGCGCAAATAATGCACGTACAAGTCGACGATCCCGTAGTTCGCCTCCGAATCGATCCCCCAGATTCGGTCGAAGATTTGATCTCGCGTCAATATTTGCTCCCGGTTGTGAAGAAAATACTGCAGCAGATCGTATTCCTTTCCGGTCAGCTTCAACGGATGCTCGCCCACGAAGCCGTCGTGTTCATTTGTCTTCAGCGAAATCGGCCCGTAGGATACTTCTCCGTCGGCCGAATACTTGCCGTTTCTTCTCAGCAGCGCTCTCGTGCGGGCCAGCAATTCCTCCACGGCAAAAGGCTTGACGAGGTAATCATCAGCCCCGGCGTCCAGACCTTCGACCCGCGACTCTACGCTGTCTTTGGCGGTAAGGAGCAGAACCGGCGTAAGCTGTCCTTTTGCCCGCAGCTTTTTCACGAGTGAGACGCCATCCAGACCGGGCATCATGATGTCCAGGATGAGCAAGTCGTAGATGCCGCGCTCGGCGAGCAGCAGCCCTTCATCGCCCCGCTCGGCCTTGTCCACCTGATAGCCCTCCTCTTGCAAAACGCCGCAAACCGCTTCCAGCAATGCGAGTTCATCTTCTACTGCCAAAATCCGCATCGTCACACCTCCTGATGCTTCAGAAAGGTGGCACCCGAAGAATGCCACCCCTGTCCATGTTATCTATTCATTATACTATTCTATTTTTCGATGCTCGCCGTTTTCAGCTTCCGCGAAGGCCGGAAGATGTTGGAGAGCTTTTTCAGCCTGCCGGAGAAGTCGTCAAGAATCGTGTAGACGACGGGAATGACGATCAAGGTCAGCATTGTCGAGAATAGCAACCCGCCGATCACGACAGTGGCCATCGGCGATTGGCTTTCTCCTCCTTCGCCGATCCCGAGGGCGAGCGGGAAGAGGCCCAGCACCGTACACAGCGTCGTCATCAAAATCGGCCGCAGCCGGATCGGCGAAGCGGTCAGGATCGCCTCGCTCCGCTCCATCCCCTGCCTGCGGAGAATGTTGATAAAGTCGATCAGAACGATCGCATTTCGGACGACGATCCCGGTCAAAAGGATGATCCCGATAAAGGCGGGAATGCTCAGTGTCCGTCCGGTCATCCACAAGCTGAAGCTCGCGCCGAAGAAAGACAGCGGCACGGACAGCATGATCGACAGCGGATAGACGAGCGACTCGAACTGTGCCGCCAGGATGATGTACACAAGCACCACGGCGAGGCCAAAGGCGAGAATCATTCCCTGGGTCGTTTCATCCAACTGCTGGTTTTGCCCTTGCTGCTCGATGACGTAGCCGGGCGGCACAGGGAAGTTTGCTACGACTCGATTGACTTCCTCGGCGACGCTGCCCAAATCTCTTCCCGGAGCAAGCATCCCCGTCACATTGACCACCCGGGCCTGATTGTAGCGCTGGATGGCTTGCGGTCCCCCGGCAATGGCGACGGTCGCCACATCCTTCACCTGGACAACCTCTCCCTTCGGAGTGGTGATCAGCAGGTTTTCGATATCCTGCATGCTGGCCTGCCCTTCCTTGTCGAGCTTCAAGGTGATGTCGATCTCGCTTCCCCCCGCCTCCATCCGGGTCGCCACCTGATCGCGCAAGGCGGTCTGGATCGTGCTGGTCAGAGACGACTGGGTAATGCCGAGACCAGCCGCCTTGATGCGGTCAAGCTTGATCTGGATCTCCGGCCGGGACTCCTCCAGCGTATTGTCCGCCTCGCGGATGCCGTCCACCTCGCTGATAGCGGCAGTCAACCTTTCGGCGAGATCCTTCAAGGTCGCCTCATCATTTCCCCGCAGCGCGTAGGAAATCGGCGAAGATCCGCCGGAAAAGCCTTGTCCGCCCATACCGGGAAGCATCATGCCGCCAGTCTCGCTGATCCGTACGCGCGCTCCCGGGAAGCGGTTCAGTTTGTTCCGCAGATCGTCTACGACCTCTGCTGTCGTCCGGCTGCGCTCTGACGAATCGGACAGGATCAGCAAAAAGGAAGCCGCCGAGCTGTTCGCGTTGCCGCCGCGGGTTGCGTTGGCGCTGCCCAGCGTGGAGAAGATCGTCTTCGCTTCGGGGACATGTGACACGATCTCATTTGCTTTCGTCAGGACTTCTCTCGTTTTTTCCAACTCCGTCCCGTTCGGCAAGGAGATGGAGATGTTGACCTGTCCCTGATCCGATGTGGGCATCACTTCCATGCCGATAAAAGGTACGAGCCCCGCGCCAGCGACCAGCGAGGCGAGGCCTATCGCGATGACGCTCTTCCGGTGGCCGAGAGACCAGGCCAGGACTCGCTTGTAAAATTGGACCAGCCTGCTTTTCGCGTCTGCTTCCTCGTGACTTAGCTTTTTCGCATGTGAAGCCGTCCATTTGGCCGCGAGCATCGGTGTGACGGTCAGCGACACCACCAGTGAAGCCAGCAGGGCAAACGAAACGGTTACGCCCATATCCTTAAACAACTGTGCCGTCACGCCTTCGACAAAGACGATCGGGAAAAACACGGCAACCGTGGTCAATGTAGCCGCGATCACGGGCATCGCCACTTCCTTCGTGCCCGAGACAGCCGCTTCCTTGATGGACAGTCCTTTTTCCCGGTGGCGGTGAATGTTTTCCAGCACGACGATGGCATCGTCCACGATCATCCCGATGCCAAGGGTAAGCCCGCCCAGACTCATCGTGTTGATCGACATATCGGTAAAAAACATCAGGGCAAACGTGGCGATGACGGAGATCGGAATCGCTGTGCCGATGATCAGCGTGTTGCTTATGCTCTTCAGGAAAAACCAGATGATAAAGATGGCCAAAATGCCCCCGATCAGCGTATCGTGGACAAGCGTATTGATCGATGCGCGAATAAAGGCAGATTGATCGGAAATGCTGAACACCTTCAGATTGGCGGACAGAGTGCCTTGCAGCTTCTCCAGCTCCTGGTTGATTTGATCGACGACGGCAACTGTATTGGTGCCGGACTGCTTCATGATGGAAAGGGTAACCGTCGGCTGCCCGTCCATTTTGCTCTCGATCGTTACGGCTTTATAGCCATCCGTGATGAGTGCGACATCCTCCAGAAATACCTGGCCTTCGCCGCGCAGCGGTATGGATACCTTCTTGATGTCATCGATAGAGGCGAGCTTGCCGACAGAGCGAACCGTATAAGTAGTCCCGCCCTCTGTGATGGTGCCGCCCGGCGAATCGATATTCTGGTTGCGGAGCTGCTGGCTGATGTCGGCCAGCGTAATACCGTATTGCTCCAGCTTGCCGGGATCGACCCGGACCGTGATTTCCCGCTCCAGTCCGCCGGACACGGTCACAGACGCGACGCCGTCTACCCGTTCCAGATAGGGCACGATTTGCTCATCCACAAAAGAGCGCAGCTGGTCAGCGCTCATCTCGGAGGAGAGAGCCAGAGTCAATACCGGTGAGCTGTTTGGGTCAAAGCGCATCACTGTCGGGGAATCGGCATCATCCGGCAGCGACCTTCTGGCCCGTTCCACCTTCTGCTGAATCTCGGCGACGGTCCCGTCAATATCCGTTCCGTAGCCAAACTCGACGATGACCTGTGACGTGCCTTCGCGGGAGATGGACGTGACCGACTTGATGCCTGCAACCGTCGCCACAGCCTGCTCGATCGGCTTGGTCACCAGATTTTCCATCTCTTTCGGGCCGACCCCCGAGTAGCTCGTCGATACGGCCACAGTCGGTATTTCAATCGGCGGATAAAGATCGATCGGGATTCGCGTCAAGGAGAGGATTCCCAAAATTACGACCATGAGAATGCCCATCATCACGGTCACCGGACGACGAATCGAATGATCAGAGATATGCATGGGGTTCACCTATCCTTTTGGTCTTGCCGGACGCTCTTGATTTTCCGATCCGTTTGTCGGTGCGTTTTGCGGGTTTTCCGGGTTTTGTTGATTCTGCGGGCCCCGCTGGCGCTTTCCGCTATTTTCCTGCTTGCCTGCATCCTGCGAAGCGGCGGACTGGTTTGGATCAATGACGACAACAGACGATCCGTCTGCAAGCGTGTTCTGCCCCTTGACCACGACCTCTTCACCGCCGGAAAGTCCTTCGAGGATTTCGACCCGCTCCCCGTCCGATTCTCCGCGCTTGACCGGGACGAGCTTTGCTTTCTGCTCTTGGACGATGTAGACATAGTCCTCATTTTCCCGGGAGATAATCGCTTCGCGGGGAACGATCAACGCATCATGCGGCTTGCCTGTCATCTCGATGGAAGCGATCATGCCTGCCTTGAGCTTCAGACTCGGATTGGCGATCTCGATTTCGATCGGGTACGACTTGGTCGAGTCTGCCAGCGGACTGACAGAAGCCACCTTTCCTTTCGTCGTGAGCTGAACGGCAGGAACGTTGATCTCGACCTCCTGGCCGTTCTGGAACAGACCGACCTGGCTTTCCGTAGCCTGCGTTTTCACCTTCATCGTCGTCATATTGATGATTTGCGCGATCTCTGTATTGCTGCCGACATTCGCGCCGACAGAAACAGGAAGGGAACCGATCACGCCGTCAATCGGCGCTTTTACGACCAGGTTGGACGCGTTGAGCTGAGCCAGTGCCAGATCGGCCTGGGCCTGCTTCAATGACGCTTGCGCCGATGCGAGCGAAGCGGCGGTCGGTCCCTTTTGATCCAGCTTCAGCTTCTGCTTCTGGTTTTCCAGACTGATCGCGGCACTGTCGAGCGCTGCCTTCGCTTTTTCGTATTCTGCCGCCGAGATGGCTCCCTGCTTGTACAAAGCTTCTGTGCGCTCCAGCTCCTTTTTGGCCGCGTCGTACTTGTTTTGCGAATCGGCAAGCTGATTTTGCGTCTGGGCTACCGTTTCTTCAGGAGTCCCCTCCTTGGCTTCCTCGTATCTCGCTTGCGCAGAGAGAAGAGACGCCTGGGACCGCTGCAACTGGATTTTCGCTTCTTCGCCATCCAGCGTCACGATGGGCTGCCCCGCCTTGACCTGGTCGCCTACGTTTACATGAACCTGGGTAATCCGGCCGCTCGCTTTTGATGTCAGCGCCACCTGGCTTTTCGCCTCCAACCTGCCGCTGAGAGACAGCTTTTGCCCAAACAGCTCCTTGTCTGCTTTTTTCACTTCCACCGGGATGGCCCTCTGTGCGGCTCCTGCCCGTTGTCCCATGCCGCCCTGCTGCGGCGAGCATCCGGCCAACAGGCCAAAAATCGCGAGGATGGCGGCGGTCGTTTTTATTTTGCTGGACCTCAAACTGGCTTCCTCCTTCTTTCTCTACCAAACTGTGACAAATCAACCCGCATGAAAAATCCCTGTCTCTTCCAATTAGGTCTTTGGGTCCAATTAAAGCACGTCTTTTTTTGAAAAAGATTTGAAAAAGGCAGGTGATCGATTCACCTGCCCGAAACTGCTCTCGTTGTGTGGAAGCGGAGGCGCTTAGTTTTCTACGACGACCTTCTCCGGCTTTTCTCCCCGTTTGTGCTCAAGCTGTTTTTGGATGGACTCTGTCAGGTTAGCCTGAAGCTTGTCTGCCTGCTCCTGTGTGATTTTGCCCGCCTTGACTGCCTCGGAAAGCTGGTCTGCGCGCTGTTTTGCCAAAAGGGCGACCACTTCATCCGTATCCACTCCTTGTGCTTCGGCGACTTCTGCCAGCGATTTGCCGGCCTTCAGCTCTGTCTCCAGCTCTTCAGCGGTGAGATTGAGCAGCTTCAGCAGCTCTTCGCTTTTGAAAAATCCGAAGCCGCGCGGGCCGAAGCCTTTATCCTGATGGGTGCTTTCGACCATTTTTTGAATGCGCTCAGACGCGTTTTCGCTCATTTTATCGGCTTGCTCCTGGGTCAGCTTGCCTGCTTTCACGGCCGCTGCCAACTGCTCCTCCTGGTGCTTGGCGATCAGGCTCACGACATCTTCGACGGATACGCCCTGTGTTTTGGCGACGTCTGCGAGAGATTTGCCAGCCTTCAGCTTTGTATCCAGCTCTTCGGCGGTGAGATCGAGCAGCTTCAGCAGTTCTTCGCTCTTGAAGAAAACGAAACCGCCGTGTGGGCCGAAGCCTCTGTCCTGGCGCGTGCTTTCAACCATTTTTTGGATGCGCCCAGCGGCGTTTTCCTTCATTTTATCCGCTTGCTCCTGGGTCAGCTTTCCGGCCTTCACAGCCTCTGTTAGCTGCGCTTCCTCCTGCTCTGCGATCAGTTTGACGACATCCTCTACAGACACGCCTTGTTCTTTGGCCACGTCCGCGAGAGACTTGTCTGCCTTCAGTGCCTCCTTCAACTCGTCTGCGGAGAGGTTCAAGAGCTTCAGCAGGTCTTCGTTTTGATCCAGCCCTTTTCCTTTGAGGAAGAAGCCTTTTCCTTCGCCTCCCTTGAAGCCTTTGATCACAATTTTATGTTGGTCGGCTTTGTTTGCAGCTTGCACAGACGTTGCCTGATCGTTGGTTGCAGCGTATACACCGTTGATCGTTCCTGCACTCAGCACCGCAGCCAGCGCCCCCAGCGCGATTCCCACTTTTGCTTTGCTAAACATATTATCATCCACCTTTCTCGATTTTTCGTCTTGTACCTAGGCACAGCTTTAGTCTAGTCGGGGAAATTTTGATTTGTTTTTGAGAACTGTGGAAAAGTGGGGGAAAAACTGTGGAGGTTTGCGGAGAACAGGTGGAATGCATAAGGACACTGTGCCAGTCGCTTTGAATGGAAACAGGCTTCTCTGACGATCTGGAGACACTGAAACGCTCCCCCGAGCAGGCTGCTTTTGGACGCGGTTTTGCTTTTGGAATGGAGACGGACAGTCCAGTCCCCCCGCAGTGTCCCACCGAACCTGCTGCTGTTTTCTCGTTTTTCATCTCCCCCACCAAAGCCTGTCCGACCACCCCAAAAAAGAGGCTGCGGTGGAGGGAAGTCCCCCACCAGCAGCGTAGATTCATTTCCGTATATTGCTCTTCGTAGCCAGATCGGTATAATACTGGGTCTCCTTCTCAACATCAGCCGTAAACTGTGCCGAATCCGCGTAAGCAGGCTCCACTTGAAGTTCGTGCAGCTTTTTCACAAAGTCGGGGTCACTGGTCATTTTGGCAACGACAGCCTCCCACTTCTTGATGACCGCTTCCGGTGTGCCTTTCGGGAACGACACACCCGTCCACCAGAAAACGGTCAGTCCGTCAATGCCCTGCTCCTTTGCAGTCGGTACATCGGGGAGAAACGGACTTCTTTCTGTCCCGCCGACGGCCAATATCTTCACTTTTTTCGCCTGAAGCATGGGGTTGATTTCCCCGATCGTATGGATAGCCACTACCGCGTGGCCTCCCGCTACCTTCGGAACGGAGTCGGACGCCCCTTTTGTCACGATCATCCGCGTCTTGGCAAAGTCCGCGTCAATCATGTCAAACCATTGAGCTACGCCAAATGCTGAAAAGCCTGCTGGACCTACCGATGTCCAGGTCAACTGATCGGGGTTCTCCTTCGCCCATTGGGAGAAAGCGTGAAAATCGTTCCACGGAGCGTCTTCCTTCACAGCAAAGGCCATCGTTCCTTTCCCGATGCGGGCGGTGTAGATCTGGTCGTTACTGGTGATCAGGGAGTCCTTCATCCCCGCAGTCAGCATCGTCGTGTTGGATACATTGACGGCCAATACGGTATATCCGTCGGGCTTTGCCTGCTTCAGCGCGTATTCCGCGCCTACTGTACCGCCGCCTCCCGGCTTGTTGACCACGACGATGGGCTGGCCCCACTCTTTGCTTACATAGTCGGCGGCAGCCCGGGCTACCAGGTCTACCCCGCCTCCTGCCGAATAAGGGACGATGTATTCAATCTGTCTCGTCGGGTAGGCGGGCTCCGACTGTCCAGCCGATTGATCTGTGGCCGGCTGCTGTGGAACCGCCGGGGATGCAGGCGGCTGGGCCTGCCCGGCACCGCAAGCCGTCGTGGCAACTGCGATCAAGAGAGAAAAAGCGATGCGAAACCAAACATGGGCTGCTTTCAACCAAAATTCCTCCCGTACTTGTGTATCTAGCTGACGTCTATTCCCCGCTCCCGCTCTTCCTGCACCCTCTTTTGCGTCCGCCTGTTCAACACAAGAGAAATGATCAGCAGCGCTGCGGCCGCAACAAGGATCACCGATGAGATCGGGCGCTGCAGGACAATCGCCAGTCCCTCCGCTGACATGGCCGCCGTCTGGATGAGCGACTCCTCGAGGAGCGGTCCGAGGATGAAGCAGAGCACCAGCGGTACCACGGGCCATTTATACGTGGAGAACAGGTACCCGAGCCCGCCAAAAAGAAAGGCGACGAAGACGTCGAACATGCTGTTTCTTACCGAATAGGCCCCGATGGTGCAAAAGATCAAAATGATCGGGGCCATTATTCCATACGGCACTCTCGTCAATTTGACCCACAGCCAGACCATCGGCAGATTGAGCACCAGGAGCATGGCATTTCCCACGAACATGGAGGCGATTACCGCCCAGACGAATGTGGTATTTTGCTCAAAAAGCACGGGTCCCGGCGTAAGACCGTAAATCATCAATCCCGCCAACAGAATGGCGAGCGGCGGTGAAGAAGGGATTCCCAACGAGAACAGGGGAATAAAACCGGCGCTGCTCGTCGCGTTGTTTGCCGCTTCCGGCGCAGCTACCCCCTCCATCGCCCCATGGCCAAACCGTTCCGGGTGTTTCGATACCTTTTTCTCCAGATCATAGGCGAGAAACGACGTAATAGCGGCCGAGCAGCCCGGCAGAAGTCCGAGGAAAAAACCTACGAGTCCTCCCCGCACCATCGGCTTTACGCTTTTTTGCAGATCAGCCTTGGACGGGTAAACGCTCCCCGGATTGCCGATCACCGTCGTCACCCGTTTTTCCTCGATTCCCTTCAATACTTCCGTGATGGCAAACAACCCGATGATAATGCTGATCATATCGAGGCCGCCGACCAGCTTTGCGCTGCCGTAATCAAACCGGGGGACCCCCGTGGAAGGACCCAGTCCGACAAGTGACAGGGCGTACCCGAATGCCCCCATGATGAACGCCTTGAGAAAAGAACCCCCGGAGAGGCTGACCATCAAGGTCAAGGCCAGCACCATCAAGGCCAGGTATTCGGGCGGGCCAAATTTGAGTGCTTGATCCGCCAGGACGGGAGCAAAAAAGACAAGCCCGATCACGCCCATGATTCCAGCCACAAACGAGCCGATAGCCGAGATGCCCAAAGCCGGTCCGCCTTTCCCCTGCTTCGCCAGAGGGTATCCATCCAGACAGGTCGGCACCGAGGACAGCTCTCCCGGAATGTTCAGCAAAATCGCTGTCGTGGAGCCTCCGTACATGGCCCCGTAGTAAATGCCGGCCAGCATGATGATGCCTTGCGTAGGTTCGAGAACAGCCGTAACCGGAAGCAGGATGGCAATAGCTGATGTAGGCCCCAGTCCGGGCAGTACGCCTACAAAGGTCCCGACCAGAGCGCCTAGAGCAGCCATCAACACATTTTCCAGCGTCAGGGCCTCCGCAAAGCCGGACAGCAGAAGATGCAAGGTATCCATAAGCAGCAACCTTTCAAAAGAAGAATCCGGTCGGAAACGCAATCTTCAGCCAAACCACGAAAACCGCGTACAAGCACCCCGTCAGGACAATCGCCATCGCGATGGAACGGCTCCATTTGTACGAGCCGATGACGCGAAACAAGGCAATGGAAGCCAGAAAGGTAGCCAGCACATATCCCACAATGTCAATCACCAGCGCGTAGAGAAGCAGCACAAGAAGACAAGGGAGTACGCTCTTTGGCCGGAAGCCACTCTCTGCATCAGTCTTCCTCTCTTCTTTTTTGTCCCGAAAGGAATGAAAAAGCAATCCCGTGCCTAGCGTGATGAGCAGAAGCCCCAAGGTGGCGGGCAGGGTGTGGTCCCCGACATACTGTGAGGGAGAATATGCGTGCAGGCGAAAAGCCTCCAGGCTGACGACGATTCCGATCGCAATGGATAGCAAGGCACCAAAAAAGTCAGGCAGGTTATACGGAAGTCTCACATCATCACCTCAGCATCTGAACCATACAACAGCCTATGGCACAGAGGCCTATAGTGTTACGTGAAAACAAAAACTCGCCACCGTTTGGCGAGCTATTGAATCCCTTGGGACTTTTCTCGTTTTGCTGGCATCATCTTTTGCCTTACTCGGACCCGAATGTTTTTCTTTTTGCTCAGGGAAGATGGGCTATAATGGGAATAACCGAAATACTCAGGGTTTTCATCCATGTTGACGCTTGGAAAAACACCTTCATGGAGGGAGCATGCTTAATCCTGCCGATGTGCTGTTAAAAACGAAGATCAACCTGCCTGTATTCAAGGATAAAGCCGTGAACCGAGGACATTTGCTGGAGATGCTCAGCACCGGCCAGCACTGCCGCCTGACATCTATCTGCGCTCCTGCCGGTTTTGGCAAAACAACGCTTTTAGGGCAATGGATTTTCCACACAAACGTCCGCGCGGCTTGGGTATCGTTGGACGAAAAAGACAATGACCTCAGCAGGTTCTGGCGATACGTGGCCTACTCACTCGCCTCCGCTTGTTGCCCGCAGTTGACTGAGCGCATGACTCCCTTGCTCGATTCGCTCTCCGGCAGCTCTGTTTATACGATGATTGACGCCATGATCAACGAGCTGGATTTGCTGCCGGATCACGCCAGCTTGATTCTGGACGATTTGCATGTGATTGCGAATCAGCAGATCCATGAAAGTCTTTCCTACCTGATTGAATATCTTCCTGGAAACATCCATCTGTACCTTTCCAGCCGCGCCGCCCTGCCTTTCTCTGCAGCAAAGTGGAAATTGCGCGGCGAATATAACGAGATTGACGCTCCTTCACTCCTGTTCACGCGGGAGGAAGCTGCCCATTTTTACAAGGATGTAGCGCAATTGTCCCTTTCTTCGAGCGAGCTTGAAAAATTGCTCGGATTTACCGAAGGCTGGGTGGCGGGACTGCAGCTATTTGCCATCTCCCTGCTGGCCAGCTCGAACTACGACCGGCTGTTGCAGCGGATGTCCGGGTATGACCGAAATGTCGCCGATTACTTGTTGCACGAAGTCATTTCCGGACTGCCGGAGGATATTCACGACTTTTTGCTGCAAACCTCCGTGCTTCAGCGACTGGACTTTCAAAGCTGCGATGTTGTGCTGCAAAGGACGGACAGCCATGCCATGCTGCAGCGCATTATTACTCTGAACCTGTTTATTCTCCCGCTAAATGAAGAACGCACCTGGTATCGGTACCACCATTTGTTTTCGGAATTTCTGCAAAAGGAACTGCTCATCAAGCATCCTCAGGCATGGAGCGAGCTTCACCGGAGGGCAAGCGCGTGTTTTGCCGAACGCCAGATGATGGATGAGGCCATCGAGCATGCCCTGCTCGCCAAAGACTATGCGCTGGCGGTCAAGTGGCTGGAGCAGCATATCGTCACAGTGCTGAAGCGAGGCGAATTTTCCACCCTGCTCCGCTGGTTCGAAGCGTTTCCCGAACCCGTCAGGACTCTTTCCCCCGTGCTGCTGCTGCTCTACGCCTTTACCTTGAATGTCGTCGGAAAATTCGACCGCGTCGATCCGCTGCTGGACGATTTGGAACGGAGCATAGCGGATGTCACTGAAGAGCAGCGTCAGGAAATCCGGAGCGGCATCTTTTTTGTCAAAGCCAATCTCGTGTTCTCTACGCGTCGCTTTGAGGAATGGTTCGCCCATGCCGATCTCATCTATGACGTCTTGCCGGAAAATCCGCTTTTTTACAATCTGAATTTCAATACGAGTGAACCGCTCATCAGGCGGACTGCATTTGGACTCAAGGGACTGCTCTCTGCACAAACAGAAGAAGTGGGCAAACGATTCATTGCCATTCTCCAATCCCACGGTTGGCAGGATTCCTTGATCAACCTGTATGTAGTCCAGGCCCTCGCCGAAGGGTACTATGATTGGGACAGGCAGGAAGACAGCGGGACGCTTCTGAAGCAGGTGGAATGGATCGCCCTCCAAAAGCAGGTGGCCGGATTGCTCGTCCCCAATCGGATTACGCTTGCCCGCTTGCGCCTGGTAAAAGGCGAGTACGATTCTGCAAAAGAAGCGATCGACGAAACAATTGTCACTGTGAAAGAATGGACGGAATATCACTGGCTGCCTTCTCTGTACGCCTTTCGGGCGCGGATCGATCTTTTGGAAGACAATCCATCGGAGGCAGAGCGCGTCATGGACTTGCTTCACCTGTCCGCACAGGATAAACCGACGCTGGACAAGGAGCTGGAGTATCTGACTTTTGTCCGTCTTTTGGAGGCAAAAGGGAACACCACCGATGCACTGCGCATATTGGAAACCCTCAAGCCTTTGGGCAAACGCGATGGCTGTCTTTTGAGCATGGTGGAAATCCCGGTTCTCCAGGCACTGATCCATCATAAGCTGGGGCACCGCCTGCAAGCATTCCGCTACCTGCATGAAGCCCTCGCCCTCGGAGAGCAAAACGGCTATATTCGCAGCTTCCTGGACGAGGGAGAAAGGATGGCCCGCTTGCTGCGGGATTACGGGAAACAGCGGAGAATCGTTGCGAAACGCCAGGAGTGGGAAGGAGTTTCCTGGGACTATGTAAATAATCTGCTGGATCGGTTTGCCGCAGGGAAGCCGCGAGCCGGTAGTCCTCCTGCCCTTCCTGCCGACGGTTTTCCGGAGCCGCTTACCCAGCGTGAGAGCGTCATTCTCGGACTATTGGGACAAGGCGCAACCAACCAACAGATCGCGGCAGAGCTTGATTTAACCGTGGGGACAGTAAAGGTGTATTTGAACCGCATTTACGGGAAGCTGGGGGTTTCCTCCCGGACGCAAGCTTTGCTGAAGGCGCAGGATTTGGGGTTGATTGCTCCTTAGCGGTTTGCCCCTTTTTGACTAGCAAACGAGTTGCGTTTGTAAGAGAATGTTTGCAAAGCTAGGATGCTTTTTTAGCGGCTGCGGTGCAGAGAAGCCTGTTTCCATTCTGCGCTCCGGTCTTCGTCCTGCAGGGCAGCGGAGACTGTCCGCTCCGCAATGATCCCGAGGGAATCGCAAAACGGCGCGCAGCTTCGCAGCGGATTCATAGGTTGCGATTCTGTTTCCTCGGGATCACTGCTCCGCTGGGTGGGACTTCGCTAGTCGCTCCGACTGGAAACAGGCTTCTCTGGCGAGCAGAATGGCTTCTTCCAGCTTTAAAATGCTTGCGGGATATTTCATGGCGCCAAAAGAATCAAGTCAAGGTTTTTCAGCAGGCTCACTTCTGATTGTCTATGGCTGCGGCAAACCTGATCCCGGTAAGTTGACGGCGGTTCTTTGATTCGAACCTCCTTTCAAGCAAGCCTCTTTCAAGCCAGCCTCGCTCAAAACCGTTCGGGCTTATGTCCGAACGGTTTTTTGGATAGAATCCAGCATCTGTAGAGATGAAAAAGGAGAAAACCGCGAAGGGCTTTGGGACACTTCCCGGGCGAAATGGAAAAAGCAAAACACGCTTTTAAGCGTCCAACTCTGGGACACTCTCCCGAGCAGGCTGCTTTTGGACGCGGTTTTGCTTTTGGAATGGAGCCGGCCAGTACAGCTCCCCGCAGTGTCCCACCGAACCTTGAGCGGTTTTCTCCTTTTTCATCTCCTTCACCAAAGCCCGTCCAACCGCTAAAAAAGAAAAGCTGTGGTGAAGAAAAGCCTGGGCCCACTCTCCGTGCCAGTCTTCGTCCTGGACTGAAACAGAAATCTGTCCAGGCTTTCTAAAAACCTGTCGGTTCTCCCAGCACTGAAAATCTCAGCTTCTAGTCAAAAATCGAAACGGTTTTGCCAAGGGAGTCAGTGCCCGTACACAAGTCGGAATCAAAATCTGTCAAACACATGGCATGAGTGACCGTCAACGGCTGCTTCTGCAGCATTTCGTGGATTTGCTCATCGCTGTAAATGTGATACGGATGATGATGAAGAAAGCGGATTCGCCACACTTTTTTGCCGTGCAAGGATTGAAAGAAGGACGTCAAATGACTGCATATCTCCTCTTTTTTCGAGAATGCCTGCTCGCATGCGGGACAATAAAATTCCATATCGATTCCTCCCCATCGCGCTATACGTGCCATGTTGACGAAAAGGATTATGTGTAAAGATAAATCATATAATACATATATGTCAAGTCGGAATTAATGTGATACGTTGTCGCCCCTCTTTGCAAAAAGGGGTGGCTGCCGGGCGGATGGCATAACGAAAACCCGCTGCACGCATTGTTCTTACACAGTCGGCAGCGGGTACAGTTTTCCCTGATAGGCAAAGCGAGCTCTTCCCGTCTCTTCGGAAACCACGAGCACGAGCGCGTCGCTCCGTTCTGTCAATCCCAAGGCAGCGCGGTGCCTTGTACCGAGGCTGGGATCACCCAGATTGTTGTCGGAGAGAGGCAGCACATTCCCCGCTGAGACAATCGAGTTTCCTTGGATCAGCACAGCGCCATCGTGCAGCGGACTTCCGGGATAAAAAATGGACTCCAATAGCGAGCTGCTTACCGTGGCCCCAACCGGTGTCCCCTTGTATATCCATTGGTCGAGCGGCTCATTTCGCTCAATGACGATCAAGGCGCCGTGTCTGCGGCTGGACAGATGTTGGATGGTCAGGGATAAATCCGGGTATTTATCGGTAAAGGGCGCCAAGTAACAATAGAGATAAAAGGAAGCGGCTGTCGATTCAATCTGGAAGAATCCCCGCTTGATCTGGTCCAGGTTTCCCAGAACGCAGTGATTTTCATCTCTCATCGAGACCAAACTGTGCTGGATGTCGAGGATTAGCTGTTGCAAATCACTCTCTACCTGCAGTTTCATCGGAGACATATCGCAATCTCTCGGCTCCATCGCCATCACTTTGCACTGTACCTCCCTTCATGCAAACCGGATTTGCCACAATGCCACTACGTACAGCATTCCATTTTCTCGCAGGAATATACGATACTCCCTGTTTTGCTCGGTCCGGCTATTCTTCTGCTCGACTAAAAAACGGCACACAAAAAAGCACAAAAAAAAAGCAGGCTTTAACCGAAGAAAAGCCTGCCTGCATCCTGTATTTTTTACTTTTTCAACGCCTCGACACAGTCAATCAATCGATCGATTTCCTCCACCGTATTGTACAAGGAGATGCCTGCGCGGACCAGCCCGCCCATATCTTCCAGTCCCAGAGTCTCGACTACGCGCATGGCGTAAAAATGGCCGCCCCAGACGAACAGTCCCTGTTCGCCCAAAGCCTTCGCCACGTCTGCCGTATGTACGTCCTGTACAGTGAAGGAAACAGTGGGCGCCCGCAGCCCTTCTCCAAACGGCTGGCCATATACACTTGCCTGCGGCAAGGCTGAAAGCCTGTCGTACAAGTAACGGGCGACGTGCTCTTCATGGTCATGGATCAGCGCCATGCCGCTCGTGAGCTGCTCGCGAAGGCTTTCACCGTTCCCAAACGAAGCGATATAATCGACGGCTGCTCTCACCCCCGCCAATGCAGCAAAGTTCAACGTGCCCGTTTCGATCCGGTAGGGAGCCTCCGCCAGCTGCGGCCGGAGTCTGTCGGTCGGAATGTGGTCCAGCAATCCGGGACGGCTGTACAGCACACCGACGTGGGGACCGTAAAACTTGTAGGCGGAGCATAGCAAAAAGTCGGGATCAAGCGCCGCCACATCCATCGGGAAATGCGGGGCGTAGTGGACGGCATCCACGATCATCCAGGCACCGACAGCCCGTGTCCATTCCCTTATTACAGTCAGGTCATTGACGGTACCGAGCGAGTTCGATGAGTACCCGACCGCGACGATCTTCGTCTTGGGGGATAGAAGCGACTGCAAATGGTCCATATCGAGCTGCCCGCCCGATGTCATCCTGACCGAGTGGATGACTGCTCCTTTTTCAGCCAGCGTTTGCCATGGTCCGCGATTGGCTTCGTGGTCGAGATCGGTGATGATGACCTCGTCTCCGGCAGAAATGAGGCGCGACAGCGCTCTGCTGAGAGAAAAGGCGAGCGTGGTCATATTGGCCCCAAACGAAATGCTGCCGGGAGAAGCAGCCCCTAAAAAAGCGGCCATCCCCTCCCTCGTTCTCTCCACGATCACATCCGTTTCCTCGCTTGTCACAAACGGGCCGTGGGCATTGGCATTGCTTGTCTCATAGTACTGGGCGATGGCGGCGATGACCTGCGCTGGCACCTGGGTTCCTCCCGGGCCATCCAGATAGGCTGCGCAGTTGTCCCCAACCTTCCGCTGCAAGGAAGGAAAGTGGTTCCGGTAACGATGTACGTCAAAGTCCATGATCTGCTCCTCCTCCGCCTTTTTATGCAGAATATTCTAACTATATGATGGATTGTACACTTCTTTTCCTAAAAAAAGAAGGCCAGTATTCAAAAGCCCGTTCTGCCACGCACTTGCCCCAGTGCGGCCGGCTTCCGTCCCGCGCGGTGAGACCGTACTCATCTGACAGTCCCAGCTACTGAAGTTCTTACTGAACATGATATATGACAGCTCCTGTCATATAAAAATGGTATGATCAAAAAAGCAACCGGTATGAAAACCGGAAAACCGTTTCGGATCAAAGGAGGACTTTCCTTGCGGGCAGATCGATTGCTTTCCATCTTATTGCTGCTGCAAAACCACGGCCGGCTGACGTCCCGGATGCTTGCGGAAATGCTCGAGGTTTCCGAAAGGACGATTCACCGCGACATGGAGGCTCTAAGCGCGGCGGGAATCCCCGTTTTTGCCGAACGCGGTTCACAGGGCGGATGGTCGCTGTCGGAGGGATACCGGACCAATTTGACAGGGATGACGACGGAGGAGCTTCAATCGCTGCTGCTTGTGCATCCTTCCAGCCTGCTGAGCGATCTCGGCCTCAAAAATCGGTTCGAGGCTGCCTTCCAAAAACTGCTGGCAGCGTCCTCGGCAAAAGCACGCCGTGACGCCGAAGCTGTTCGCCAGCTCATCCACATCGACGGAGCTGGCTGGCACCAGTCCGACGAGTCGTTTCCTTTTCTCCCTGCTGTACAAGAGGCTGTATGGGCGAGCCGAAAGCTGTTCATCTCCTACCAAAGAGAGGAAACCGCTGTGGAACGAACTGTTTGGCCGTTAGGACTGGTGGCAAAACGAAGCGTCTGGTACATGGTCGCGCAGGTGGACGGCGAAGTTCGCACCTATCGGATTTCCCGCCTGCTTTCTGCCCGGATGCTTGACGAAGCCTTTGAGCGGCCGGCCGATTTTGACCTCGCCCGTTACTGGGAGCAGTCTACCGAGCAGTTCAAGGCGAATCTGCCGACCTATCCCGGGCGCGTGAAGCTTGTGGAAACGAGTTTGTCCCGCTTTCGCCAGGAGCGTTATGCCAAAGTCATTCATACCGCTCCCGCTGCCGACGGGTGGATCGAAGCCGAAGTCGAATTTCAGACTTTGGACTCTGCTTGTGAAATTGTCCTCGGACTCGGGTCGCGCATAGAAGTCATTGAGCCGCTCGAGCTGCGCGAGAAGGTCATCGCAGAGGCAAAGGCCATCACCGCCCTGTATCGCCAGTCAGAGAAAGAGGCATGACGCCTCCTGTTCGGTCCAGCCTTTTAAACAGGGAACATCGTCACATTCTGCCACCCCCCTGCACAGCAATAACCTTCTTACACTTCAACCGCCTTTCGTTACCCCCGACTCCATTGCTCATATACTGCAAAAAGGTATTTGTCGTACCCGCGAAAAAACGGCTGTCCTGCAAAGATCGATCAACAGATCTTGGCCAGACAGCCGTTTCTTCATTCACCGTCTAACGGTACAGTCCATAGCGCACCATATCCATATAGGTGGACAGCTCGCCGAAAAATTGCTGCAGAGCGTCCAGCCCCTTGTCCTCCTGATTTACATGTGCCCGGACGTGCTTCTGAATCAAAGCCTCGACAGCCGTAATCAGGAAGTCGGCCGCTCTCGCCGGAGAAATGCCTTCGCGGAGGACGGAGCTGTCCAATCCCTCAAGCAGCATCGTCAAATAGCTCGCATACACCTGCTGCTCCCGCCCCGCAATCTCCTCCCTGATCTCCGCCGGGTACCGGACAAAGGTCTCGACCGCCAGCCGGTAGATCAAAGGTTCCTCGAAAAACAGCTTCATTCGCGCCATGCCAAGCTCCGCCACACGGTCCAGCAGGTCGCTTGAACGCATCTGCATGTGCCCCTTCAGGTAAGTCTGGAAGTAATCAAGGCAAGCATCCACGATATACAGGTACAGCGTTTTTTTATTGGAAAAAAAGTGAAACAGCATCCCTTTGGAGATGCCGGCATTTTGCACGATCTGGTTCGTAGAGCCAAGTGTGTAGCCTTTTTCGGCAAACTCAAGCAGAGCCGCATTCAGCAGCTTGACTTTGTTCGGTTCTTCGTCCTGGCTCCATAAATGAATGGTTTGCACCTCGTCACCTTCTTCTTTTTGCGTAGCTGGACCCTTTCACGGGAAACAGCAATCATTTTTCCGCATGCTGCTTCTCTCGGGTCAATCCTTCCGCTACAAACTCGATGATTTTATCCATCACATCGGCAAAGATCTCGTGGCCAATGTCTTGCTTGTGCAGCCGCATCATCATGACAGCCTGCATAATGCCGACGATGACTTGCGGATCATCCTTCGGGAGCGCCCCGCGCTCGATCAAGAGCTCGACTGCACGGATGCCTCGCTCTGTGTTCTCCTGTGAAAATTGTCTCATTTGCTCAGGAAGCTTGCGGGCAAGCCGCTCATGTTCATCATTTTGAAAAACGCGTTGAAGAAAGGGGTTCTTCTCGACCAGTTCAAATGAGGTGCGGAAAAAAGAAGCCAGCAATTCCTTTGGAGGCAGATTTTCTCGAAATAGCTCCCTTAGCACCGTCTCCCTGACTTCCTCCTCATTCTTCAAAATTTCAAAGTAAAGCTCTTCCTTGGAAGCAAAAAATTTATAAAAGGTGCCCTTGCCAATTCCGCACGCGAGGATGACATCATCAATGCTGGTCTTGGCCAGCCCGTATTGAATAAATAATTCCCTGCCTTTTATCAAGAGAGATTGGCGAACTTGTTCTTTTTCTTGCTCGGTGAATTTCGGCATGACAAACTCCCTTTTACAATCGTGTGACTTTTTATGGACTTTTCGTCACATGGTCATTATACTTATCATAATCGCTCAGTACCTAGAAGTAAACCGGGGACTGTATGAGTCGCAGTCTTTTCTTCCGGCTTTTATGTGACCATAAAAACCATTTCAATCACATGTGCACATTTTTTTGAGAACGTTCCAGGAGGTACCCGTTTTTCATCTGCTTGCATGGGGGAAATGTTCATGAAAACCTTGGAGCCACGTTCGGTCCTTCCATTCGACGGAGTATATAATTTTCGCGATGCAGGCGGCTTTCAAACCACAGACGGCGGTGTAATGAAGAAAGGTGTGCTGTTTCGCTCTGCAGACTTGTCCCGGTTGTCGCAAAAAGACATAGAAAAATTCAAGCAACTGAGAATCGCCTCCATCTGTGATTTAAGAACGCCGCGCGAGCGAAGTTCAAAGACCAGCCGGATTACTTCCCAGCACGGGATCCAAGTCATTCGCGTATCTCTTTATGACAGCAGCCAGGAATTTACACGCCTGGCGTTTTTCAAGTTTTTGGTCAGTCAAGCAAATACGATCAATTTTGAGCACATCATGAAGGACATGTATCACAACATGGCTTTTAACAGTCATGCTCAGTTGAACGAAATCATCACGCATCTCTCCGAACAAAGGAATTTGCCGGCGCTGATTCACTGTACAGGAGGAAAGGACCGGACTGGCTTTGTCTCCGCCGTCATTCAGCTTCTCGTCGGGGTCCCTTATCAAAATGTGTTGGAAGACTACCTGTTTTCAAACGATGCCATCGGGCCGCGCATGAAAAAAATCGAGACCTTTATCAGGTGGATGAGTCTGTTTCGAGTTTCGCCGGATCAGGTAAAGCCGATGCTGGAGGTGCGCCGGGACTATTTGGAGGAGGTTTGTCAGGGCATTCTGAATGAGTACGGAGACATGGAAACCTATTTGTGTCAGGCCTGCAGCATCCAGCCCGAGCGCTTGTTAAGACTCAAGCAGCATCTGCTTGAATAAGCATACATCATCAATACTTGGAGTCTCGGAACCATCGGTTTTTCGAGGCTTTTTTGTTGCCCGGCAATTTGCACAAGTGCTGCCTCCTCAAAGACACGGCCCCCCGTACCGATGACAATGACATTGCTGCTTGGAATGGCAACCCTTCGTTCCAGAGCGTTGCTTGGCCCCGCAAAATTGAGTGTTCACACCCTGTATTGACCACCCGGTCAAAACGGACTATACTTTCCTTATTGACCACCCGGTCACACACCCGGTGGCATATCCTATCTCCTTCCAGAAAGGATGTCATGATCATGCGAACCACCATTTTGCTGTGCCGCCTGTTACTCGGACTTATCTTTTTAGGCGCAGGCTTCAACGGCTACCTCGTTATTTTCGGACAGCCGCCGATCTTTCCGACGAGTCCGCCAGCGATGGAGTTTTTGCAAGGGTATTTATTGGTCTTGGTCAAAACGGTGGAGATCGTCTGCGGACTGGGCTTGCTTCTGAATTTTTTCGTGCCTTTATCACTGGTCATTCTGGCCCCGGTTGCCGTCAATATTTTGACGTTTCACCTGTTCGCCGATCCTTCGCTGCTTCCTTTGGGAATCATCGTCTTTGTTCTGCAATGCTTCCTGCTCTGGGCGTATCGCGATCATTACAAGAGCCTGCTTCAGCCAAAAGCTTTCCCGAAATAATTCCATACTTCGATCCCTGCCGAAATATCTGCTTGCTATAATCGTTTCGTCTTATGATGAAACGATGGAGGTAGGTTATGAAAACAAACGCACTCGCTCACAAAAGCATTCAGCCCAACATTTTGTATTACGGCACACCTGTCGTATTGCTGACAACCAAAAACGAAGACGGCTCGACCAATATCAGCCCGATCTCTTCTTCCTGGGCGCTCGGCGACTGCATCGTCATGGGCATCGGATACGGCGGAAAAGCAGTAGAGAACCTGCGTCAGCATCCCGAATGCGTGCTCAATCTTCCCGACCCTTCCCTGTGGAAACAGGTAGAATTGCTGGCGCCGCTCACCGGCAAGGACCCCGTTCCTTCCTATAAAGAGCAGATGGGCTTCCGCTATGAAAAGGACAAATTTGCGGCTGCCGGCTTCACGCCGATGCCTTCCGCTACCGTAGAGCCGAAGCGGATTCTCGAATGCCCGCTCCAGATAGAGGCCAAGGTCGTAAACATCCGCACGCCCGAGCACAGCCCGGATTTTGCCATTGTGGAAGTAAAGGCAGTCAAGGTGCACGCCTCAGAGGATATCGTCCTCGGAGAAAATTACATCGATCCTGCCTCCTGGTCTCCGCTCATTTACAATTTCCGCCATTACTTCGGCCTGGGCGCACAAATGGGAAAATCGTATCGCTCCGAGACCTGAAAACTCTTGCGATGCATCGGAAAAACAGGCTTCTCTACGCGATGCTCCTGCTCATGAAGCTGATCGGGCCGGCAAAAAAAAGGCAGCCGGGCGGAATTACATCCAAGCCTGGCTGCCTGCCAAATGCTATTCTTCAAAACCGACGATCATTTTTGCAAATCTATTTGCGATCCGCTCGGACAATGTCTTCGACTACGTGTTGGAGGAGTTTACGCGTTGGGGGAATCCGCCGGACGCACGTCATCCTGTCCCCAAAAAGCCGCATGTGGACAATCTTTCCGTTCTCGTCGAAAGTCATCACATCGGTGACGTGAATCCCGACGGCACGGCCTTCCATTTCGGTGTGCACGATGAAGGTGACCGCTGCATGGTTGCTGAAAGAAGCGCGCGGCGGCGCAACCAGCTCGAGCTTGGCCCCGCCTGAGATGGCATAGCGGAAAAATTGCTCAAACTCTGCTCGTCCCCTCTTCGGCTCCAGACCGACCGGGTCTTCCACCGTCGCTTCCTCAGCGAACAACGCGAGAAGACGTTCCGCGTCACCGGCGTTGAATGCGTCTACATACGCAAGCAATGCTTGTTTCATCGTCGGGCTGTTGTTCATCTGTCGCACGCTCCCTTTTTGGTTCGTCCATCACTTTATTGACACGATGTTGATCATATCTTACCCCGATGAGAGAACATGCTCAACCGACAGCAGCAGCCGATTCGTCTAGTAAACAACAGCAGCGGCCCGTCTGTGCAAATAGACAAGAAATGTTCTATAAATAGAAGCAAAATGTCGAAAAACGGCTTGCCTTACGTATCCATCTGAACGTCATCCCAGTCGGCATCCATATAACGCACCAGCCAGTTCAGCGCTCTGTGCCTCTCCAGCACCACCTCGTCGTTTAAACCGCCTGCGACGGGACGATTGTTGATTCTCGCGTCTACACATGCCCAGTCGTAACGGTATATCAAATCTGCCTGGTCCAGGATTTCTGTTTTGCTGCGTACCGTCGCATTTTGGTAGAAGGCATCGTAGTTTTCGGCGAGACGCAGACAGTCAATGGCAGATTGCACATCGCAAATGTCTGATGGGAAATCAAGCGTCTCCACGTAACCGAGCGCCCATAGAAGCACCCAGTAGCATTCGTACATCCATACCATCTGGATCGTGTCCGTCCGGTCGGGAGCATCGTTGTACAGGAAGGCCCGCTCTTTTTCCGTAAAGAATCCTTCCGCGCCGTATTGCTCGATGATTCCCTCGATAAACTCTCGCTCTTCCTCAACATTGCCATTCTCGGCAATGCCGCCGGAATAAACCGCGATCAGACACAGTGCGATTGCTCGCTGGACGATCTCATCCTTTGTCCGGATCACCGCATCTTCGTCCCCGACGATTACAGGAAGGTGATCAATCACCGGGATTCCCTGCTCCCTGAGAAGCTGCATGCTTCTCTGTTTGCGCGCCTCTCCCGATGGCGTGGGGTGTATATGTCCATCAATCAGATCAACACTGACAGTCAAGATAAAATCCTCCAGCTCTGATTCGCCTGCCGTGTCGAGAATGAGTTTGCCCTCTTTGTCGAGCATCTCGCCTGTAGGGAGGAAAACGATCCCATGCACGCTTCGGGCAATCTCCAGTATTTTTTGAAACGTTTCCTTGTCGATCCCGTCACTCGACACGATTCCTACTGCGACATTGAGAGCCGTGATTTGCATGAGCAGCTTCTGTTGAACACGCACATGAGGCGTTTCAATCTGCGAAAAATAACCGTACATCCCTCTTTTCATCTGGTCAAACGCTTCCGGATCGAGGTCCTCTCTCAGCGTATTGAAGGTAATCGTGCTTTTGCTGAACCATTTTTTGCTGCTGACGGTCACAGCCCGGCCATCTGTTGAGACTTCAACCGTTTTTTCGGAAAACGCCTTCCGAATGGCATCCGTTACGCTTTCACGATCTTGAATGGAAACGTACAATGTACACTGCTGCATGGCAAACCCTCTCTTCCAGAAAATTGATTTACTATTTCTAAATTTGTTTCCTTCGCAACAACTGTGCTATCCTTTTTCCATATCCACCCTGAAGTTGTATATCAATCCATATATGTATCGGTTGGGAGAACATGATTATTGAGGTGAATAGATGAAAAACATTCTTTTGGAGGAATTATCCCCCTTTTGTCCTATCCAGGCCTTTGTAGAAGAATACGACGATTGCGTCTACTTTTACCTATGGGATTACCCCGGCGAGGAGTATGCCCGCATCCGCTCCTGCTGGGTCCGAAACTACAAAAAAGCGCCGGAATCGCTCGATCTGGAGGCGATGGAAAGCGGCAAAGGTCCGATGCTGCCGCGAGCCTTGTGCGCCCATCCCGAAGGTGCCGAAAGATTGGACCCCGATCACCTGTCTATCGTCTGGTTTGAGGAATGCGATGCTGCCGCCCTTCTTTACAAAGAGGAGATTCTCAGCGTCATCCCCGGATGGGCCGGCCCTTCGGACGACGGACGTTCCTTCTACCCTTCCTATGCCCGGGATTGCATCGGCGAGTCGGACCTGTGCTTTCCGCTGGGAACGTCCGAGACGAATGCACTGTATGAGCGCGTAGAGTCTGCCAAGCAGTTTTGGCAAAGCTGGGACGCGAATCCATGGACGCACCTGCAGCAGCAATACCTTGACGCCATCACCCGAGAGCTGGGCCCGATCGACAACTACTACGCGATCGACGGTGGCCATTGGCCGCCTCAAGCGATGGTCAAGATTGTCAAGGAAGAGATCACCTATGTCGTCACACTCGGCGTCTCCATCCTGCCGCAGCCCAAGGTCGAGCAGTATACGGAAACACCGGAGCAGCTACGGCGCTTTGAGCTCGCCTTTGCCTGCGAAACAGAGTGGCTGGCCAAAAACGAAAAGCAGATGCTGCAATACATCAGTGGGCAAACCTCGCTGCCCTGGTCATACCTCACCTTTTTCGCCCGCGGCCATACTATTCCTTGCCGCGAAATCGGCCAGATTCACGAGAGGTTCACATCTGTCCTGCTCGCCCAACCGGCGAATGCTCCTGCTATTTCTTTTCCGGACATGGGAGAAGACCCGGTCAACCTGCTCTGGATGATTCCGATAACCGATGAGGAAAGACAATTCGCCGAAAACCACGGGTCGGAAGCGCTGATCCAGAGGTCTGCCGGAAAAGATTTGTTGGTTTTCAATGGTGAATGCAAATTTTAAATGCAGGCGAATCTCTTTTTGAATGGACGCGGCAAAAGAAAACCCGTCTCTGCTGCAATCGCAAAGACGGGTCCTTCTATCCAAACAGATTAATTATCTTCTTGAGTCTCCTTATAGCAATCCATGCAAACAGAGTTGTTGTTTTCGATCTCATACTCCGTGAGCCGAGCCTTGCATTCCTTGCATTGTACTTCCGTTAACACCAGATTCAAGAGTATTTACCCCTTTCGATGCTTCCTGTGTACTTCACCCCCATTATATCCGATAAATGTGATCGTTTTTCTTGCAATGTGTTAAAATTTCATGAATCTTTGTAAAACAATTCAGTTTTGAAAAATCAGATATATCTCTGCGAAGAATATTTCCTCTCGGCACGAGGCTTTACCCACCCGAGACGACACAGCTCATTTATAATATGTCTCGTCTTTCTGTCAGCTACAAGCTCGTTTATGTCCGTACCCTTGATCAGCAAGCCGTACACCTTCAGATGTTTGGAAGTCAGCACGGGCACCCGCTGCATTTTACTGTCCAATGGAACCATGATGGTTTCGATCAATTGTCATCCCTCCGTTGACGAGCATGTTGTATATAAAAGTTAGAGATCGTGTGAACCAAGCATCATAAATTACATTGTACACAAACGAACTCATGTTCTCAAATGGTTCGCTGGTAAAAAGATTTCTATCGCATGACCCGACCACGATTGAATGGAGCTGCGAACATATGGCGAGAAAAACAGTTTTTCTCTTTTTGCTGATTTGTCTATTGGGCGGCATGCTCCTTTTTGCCGACCGCCCTGCCTTTCTTTATCCCGAACTGCCCTTTCCATCCGTTTCGAAACAGACGGTCGTATCCCAATTGCGAGAAGCAAACGGCCGGTTCAGAAAACTGGCAACCGAACGAAGCTATGTCTGGTACGGCATTACTGCCCAAAGAGGAGCAGAAAAAGACAAGCTGATCGAAGAAATGGGCAAAGCGGGCTGGACTTTTTTACAGCAAGAAGGCTCGGGTTATTTTTTTCAGCAAGGGACGGAAAAGATCGTGATCACTTCAAGAATGTGGTCCGGCGATTTTGTCTTGTTCAAAGCACCCGTGACGGACCATCCGCTCTCTCTGTCAAACGAGTGAACCTGGCCCTGTTTGCAAAACCGTCTTGATTATGTGCGTATCCGTGAAATTGGTTCGGTACTCGATAGTGGTTTGCACTCGATATTGGTTCCGCACCCGACATTGGTTCGGTACACGAAAAAGGTCCGCATTCACGCGGACCTCTTGGCTGTACACCCCCGAGTGCTTGCCTATTCTTCTTTCACCGAACGAGCCGTTTCTGCCGCCTTTGCCAACACTTCCTTCAGCTGCTCCGCCGCCTTTTGCAATGCCGCGGGATCATTGGCTTCAAGGGCCTCAGCGATGGCTGGCAGAGGCTGCGCCGCATAACCGGTCGTAAGCCCCGGCGCCCATACCTGATGCTTATACCACGGACGGCCGGACAGCCCCTCTGGCTTGAGCAGGTCGCGCTCCTGCTGGAGCAGTGCCGCATTCAGCTTTGCCAAATCGCCGTACTCCTCTTCGGTTACGCCGTCTTCGATGATATTCGCCGCCTTCTCCTCAAGTGCAGCGGCCGCAGCCTGCCACTCCTGAGCCTGAGCGATCACCGGAGACAGATCGACACCGAGCGTTCCTTTATCGGCCAGCTCCTCCAGCATTGCCCGAACGTCGGCCGCATAATCGGAGTATTTGAACGGTATTACTTCCGCATTTGCCAAGCGAAGCGCTGTCATTCCGACCAAACGGGCACCGGCAGCATGATGCTCATAGCCGGGATCGGTAAACCTTTCCATCGCATCAAGGTTGTCATAGGCGCTGTGATAGAGCCCGCCAGCAGCGCCGAACCCCATATCGAGCGACGGCACGCCGAGGTGCTGGATAAACGGAGTGTAGTCCGACCCGCTGCCCAATTTTCCAATCGCCGGCTCTTTGCGTCCCGATCTCAAATACCAATCATCGTAGATCGACATGCCGCTTCTTGGCTCTGTTACTTCTTTCGTGATCTCGTATACGAGCTGCTTCAGTGAAGGCACCGCAGATGCGCCGAAGAACTGACCGCCCAATCCGTCCATGTTGATATAGGCGACGGCGTTTTTCGTCAATTCCTCGCGCTCATCCTCGGCCCATTCGACCGAGCCAAGCAAGCCGTATTCCTCCCCGTCCCATCCGGCCAGGACAATCGTGCGATCCGGCTGCCAGCCTTTTTTCGCCATTTCCCCGAGGACGCGGGCAATCTCCATCGTGGCCGTCCAGCCCGACAGATCGTCGCTTGTCCCTTTTACCCAAGTGTCACGGTGAGCCCCGATCACCACCATTTGCTCCGGATATTTTGCCCCGGGAATGCGGACGATCACGTCATTGACTGGCTGCTGCTTGTAATCGATGTCGAGGGAAATCTTTACTCTCGTCTGCCCCGGTCCGATCTTGTACGTAAACGGCAGTCCTCCCTGCCAGGACTCCGGCGCTTCTTCTCCTTCCATCGCTTCCAGCAAGGAACGTGCCTCCCCGTAAGAGATCGGAGTCGTCGGGATCGTCGGCAGAGAATCCGCATCAGCCGGATCGAGCCGTTTGGCATCGGGCGTTGACGGCTCTCCCGGGGTCAGCGGATCGCCCGGATATCGGAAAATGTACAGGATGCTTCCGCGCTGGATGGCGTCTGCAGGTCTCCATGGACCATCCGGATAGACGAGTCCCTTTATGTACCCGTCATCGGCCGGATCGCTGTACATCAGCATGCCGACGGCTCCCCTTTTCGCCGCTTGTTCCGGCTTGACGCCGCGGAAGTTGGCACCGTAGCGGGTGATGACGATCTTGTCTTTTACCGAAATGCCCCGTTTTTCCAGCTCTTCGAAATCCTCGGGCCTGCCGTAGTTGGCGTATACAAGCTCCGCCTCCACCTCGCCAGCGGGTGAATATGCGTTGTATCCCGGCACAATCTCGTTTGCGTGCTTCGTCCCTTTGGGCAGCTTCTCGATGACCTGCAGCTCGCGTTTTTGCGGATAGGTTTGCGTGACCGAAATCTTTTTGGGAACGGACATGTAGACATGATAGGTCTTCACTTCCGGCTGAAGCCCCGCCTTTTTCAACTCCCGCACGGCATACTCTACATTGGCCTCATTGCCGGGCGATCCCACCAGCGAGGAGCGTTCACTCAAATCTTTGGAATAGCGGGCCAGCGATTCCTTTTTGACCAGTTGGGCAAAAGTCTGTTCATACTCCAGTTGCCAATCCGCTTTTTCCGCTGAAAAGCCTGTTGCGGTTTTTGAAGCTGCTGTTGCCGATGCAGCGTATGTCAGCGACGGAACGGCTGACGTGAAGACCAGTGTCGAAGCAACAGTGAGACCCAATAACAGCGAAGAAACTTTCCTTGCGCATAAAGATGCAGATTCCAGCTTGCTCAAGCAGACTCCCCCTTACCGCCATTAAATTTCTGATTAATCATAATAGTAGGTAAATTACCTGCAATAAAACATAGGTTGTTGGGTGTAATTCCCAGCAGTTGCTTCTGTCCTATTGACTCGTTGAAAAGCTTGAGAAGCAGGCAATTTCCATGTAGCCCTAGGTTGAGGAAGAACGCAGGGCCTACACCCTTTTTCTCTGATCGACAGACATATGGCAGTTGTTCATCTATCGGTGAGAAGTATTCCATTCGATTCCTGATGAAGCATGACAAAACCGGAATCGCAAACAATCGGGCAGTCATCATCGGCAACCTTTCAAAAGCCAGAACACAATGCCTATGCTCACCGTAAGATACAGTAGGCAGTCTCAAAAACAGAAAGTGGAGGAGTGTTATGTACAGTTATTCAGAACAGGGCTTTCCCTATCCCTATCCAGTCGCGGATTCCGAGCAAGTGCACGCTCAACCGGCCCGGGCGATTGCCTGGATACAAGGGGGTCCCTTGGCGCCCAATCTCCAAGGCTATGTGACATTTACCGAAGTTCCTTATGGCACTGACGTTCTTGTCGAAGTAACCGGCCTTCCTCCCTACCGACCGGGATCAGCGGGCCGACAGCCAATCGGGCCCCATGGCTTCCATATACATGATGGAACCACTTGCGAAATCGGCGATCCGCAGGACCCATTCAAGCGGGCGGGAGAACATTGGAATCCGACGAATCAGCCCCACGGCAATCACGCGAGCGATTTTCCCGTGCTGTTCTCCAACGATGGATACGCCCGCATGAGCTTTTTCACGAATCGGTTCCAGGTGAGAGACATCATCGGGAAAACGATCATCATCCATCAAAACCCGGACGACTATCGCACCCAGCCGGCAGGCAATTCCGGCAAGCGCTTGGCCTGCGGGATCATCCAGCCGTGGGAAGCGTAACGATACCGATACCTGCATACACGAAAAACAACTGAACAGGCGCCCTTTGTGGCAGCCTGTTTTTGTTCGTCAAAGTGCAATCCCTCCCGTTTGGTACATCAGCAGCGTGCTATAATCAAAAGGCTAACGTAATCATACTTGCACGTGGACAAATATAAACCAAAGAGGTGCAGGGATGGAAAAGGTCAATATTTCGCAAAAGTTTGCGCTGTTCCAGGAATACTGGAGTCCAAAGATTGTCGGCGACCTCAATGATTTCTACATCAAACTTGCCAAGTTTCAGGGAGAGTTCGTCTGGCATCATCATGAAGATGAGGATGAGCTTTTTCTGGTCGTCAAAGGAAGACTGCTGATGCATTTCCGCGACCGGGATGAATGGGTCGAGGAAGGCGAGTTTATCATCGTTCCCAAGGGCGTGGAGCACAAACCGTCCGTACCGGAAGGCGAATGCCACGTCATTCTGATCGAGCCGAAAAGCACATTGAACACAGGAAATGTGAACAACGAGAGGACCGTCGCCAAGCTGGATACCATTTAGACTGAAACCTCCAGCCGTCACAATCGTAAAGGATAGAGCAACCATTACCTGCGGGAGTGATGAACGTGTTTAAAAAACTGTTAAACAACCTGCTCGGCAAACATGGAACGACTCATTCACACAAATACCGCAAGTACAGCAGCAGCGATTACCATCACAGAAAAGGCCACAGCCATCCTCACGGAAACGGGCATGCCTACTACGGCAGCTCCTATTACAAAAAGAAGAAACGCTCCAGCAGCGGTTTTTTCAGCAGCTAGCCTGCAAGCCATATGCCTACTACCTCCGCAGTTTTTGGGCGGAGTTTATTTTTTGTCCGAAAAAAATCCCCCGCCGGAGCGAGGGAAGCACGGGACAGGCATGCCACAATCCCAAACAATTTTTATAAGTGAACAACGATAGACTTTTCGAGTTTAGACGTTAAACGTAAAATGTCAACCTTTACGCTTGAAGCAAACCCGCCGCCGATAGCCGCAGACAGGATGTCAGGCATTTTTTTCCTACTGCATGATATTGAGCAAAAACGTCAGCGTCCCCACGCTTATCAACGTTGTGACCAAAACACTGCTGGAGACGAATTGGGGGCGCATGTTGAACTGGATCGCATACATCGCTGTCGTGGCAGCCGATGGCATAGCGGCCAGAATGACCAGAACCTTTTGCAATAGCGGATCAATCGGAAAGCACAGACAGATGAGATATGCCAGGAGCGGCGAGGCCACCAGTCGAATCACGGTGGCCACACTCAAGCTTTGCCATTCAAAGGTGCTCGACGATACATTCGCCAGCTGCATCCCGAGGATCAGCATAACGGTAGGGATCGCCGCCTGCGCTACGAGATCGATCGCCTGGTAGTAGCTCTCCGGAATGACCACCTGGAACTGCTGCATCGCAACGGCCACGATGACCGCATAATTGGACGGCTGCTTCAATACCGCCTTGACCGCTGTTCTCGCCCCATTTTCCCCGCGAGAAGCAAAATAGACGCCGAACACGCCCATGATGATGGAATGAAACACCATGATTTGCACGGCGTAGTGAAAGCCCGTTTCCCCAAACGCGAAAAGAATGATCGGCGCTCCGTAGTTTCCGCTGTTCATGAAAGCCGTCGACAGCATCAACGCGCTTTCCTGCTGCTTGTCGTACTTGAAAAATCTTGCGGTCAGCTGCGTAATGACGATCAATCCGGCCAGAAGCAGCAGCGAAATGATCACAATGTAAAACAACTGCAGATCCAGCGGGGTTTTGTAAAACGTGCGGAACACCAGGGCGGTCGTCAAAACGTAAATGGCAAGCGTGGAGATCGGTTTTAGATCCAGCTTGAAAATGCGCTGCAAGACGTAGCCGCTCAAAAAAATAAGCAGAACGGGCAAAATGACTTCAAAAAAGATCATGATAGCAACCTACTTCCGAGTCGATTGTTGATTGAGAATAGTATACCAGACGAAGTTGCAAACCGCTGATTCTTCTTATGCCCGTTTTCCTTTCCAACGCGTTGTTCAAAGCAAGAAACAAAAACAAGTTTCCACACAATTCATATTTGACATATCGGAATTGCTGTATTTATAATTTACAATCAAAACACCACGCTTGGGGAGGATGAACATGGCAGCGAAAATTGTATTGGGACTTCTTTGCGGGCTCGCTCTCGGATTTGTCTTGCAGCGGGGACGGTTTTGCGTGGTCGGCGCCTATCGCGATGTCATTCTGGTCAAGGACAATCGCATGTTCATCGCCGTCTTGATTGCCATCGCCGTTCAGAGCATCGGCGTCTACGCTCTGGCCGGCCTCGGCCTGATCCAGCTTTCGGAAGTGCCGTTCACGTGGCTCGGAGCGACACTAGGCGGATTTATCTTCGGCCTGGGGATCGTCCTTGCCGGAGGGTGCGCAACCGGCACCTGGTACCGTGCGGGCGAAGGGCTACTAGGCAGCTGGATCGCGCTGTTCGCCTACATGCTGGGGACCGTGGCGACAAAATGGGGCGTTTTAAAGCCGGCTTCCGATGCCTTGACCGGACAAAAGAGCGAGGATGTGTTTATCTATACGACTCTGGGGATTTCCCCTTGGGTGCTCGTCGCCTTGTTTTCTGTTCTCGTCGGGCTGATCGTCTGGAGGCATTTGCGCCAGCCGTCCTTCGCCGTACCGACGTTGAAACGGCGAAAAACAGGGCTTGCCCATCTGCTGTTTGAAAAACGCTGGCATCCGTTTGTGACCGCACTGATCGTCGGCGTAATCGCCATTGCGGCATGGCCGATGAGCGAAGCTACCGGCCGCATGTTTGGACTGGGCATTACCACTCCGAGCGGCAACCTTTTGCGTTACATCACGACCGGCGACATCAAATTTCTCGACTGGGCTGTATTTCTGGTCATCGGCATCGCGCTTGGCTCCTACGTCGCTGCCAAGGGCAGCGGCGAGTTCCGCTGGCGGCTGCCTGACATCAAAACGATCCGGAACAACTTCTTTGGCGGCCTGTTCATGGGCTTCGGCGCCAGTATCGCCGGCGGCTGCACGATCGGAAACGGGCTGGTCAACACGTCGCTGTTCACCTGGCAGGGCTGGGTCGCCACCTTGTTCATCATTTTGGGCACCTGGGTTGCCACCTATTTTGTGATCATTCGCGGAAAACGCAAAGCCAACAGCGGAGCAGCCCCGAGCCAGTCGGTAGCGGTTTGACGATCGGTAGCAGATTGACGATCGTAAGCTTTACCCTCGCGAAACTGTGACTGCCGTGGGCTTTGGCAGTTAGCATTGCTGCGACCGGCTTTGCTGCCGACTGGTTTTGCTGCGGCCAGGCACAACGCTTTTACTGCCTCATACTCTTCTAAGAAAGGAAGAATCCGCATGAAAAAACATTTGCAGGTCATCGGCATGGTTTGCCCCTTCCCGCTGGTCGAAGCGGAAAGCGCCATTAGGGAGCTGGCGCCGGGACAGGAGCTGATCATCGATTTTGACTGCACGCAAGCGACAGAAAGCTTGCCCCGATGGGCCGTCAAAAACGGACATCAGGTCGTCTCCTTCGAACAAACCGATGATGCCCAGTGGCAAATCACGATACGCAAAGGCGCGGCAGGCTGAAGCTGCCGCGTCTTTTTGCTCTCGTATCCACCCTCAAAAGGCGCCTATCTTGCCTACGCCCGTTTCCGTTTTGGCTTCAGCCGCATGCCGCAATCACAAATAATGCTGTGCTTCAAATACCTGATTTCCGATTGGCAGACCGGACATAGCACCTTTTGAAGGTTCATCGTCTTTCACCTCTTCGTTATTTCCCGCTTTGCCAAACGGCTGAAGCAGACAGTCCCGACCGTCTTATTTCACTTCTTCCGGTACAGACAGGCCAAGTCCCTCGGCAACACGTGTTCCGTATTCGGGGTCCGCTTTGTAAAAGTGTCCGATTTGGCGAAGCTTGATTTCTTCTTTTGCCACCGGTTTCATCGCATTCACAATATTTTGAACCAGACGCGCGCGCTCATCCTCGCTCATCAGCCGGTACAAATCTCCGGCCTGCGTGTAGTGGTCATCCCGATCATAGGCGACGCTGTCGGCCAAGCCTGACACCGGATAAGCCGTTTGCTTGTGCTCGGGCGCCTCCGTCGGACCGCCGAAGCTGTTGGGCTCATAATACACCGAGCCGCCGCCGTTCTGATCAAAACGCATCTGTCCGTCGCGTTGATAGTTGTTCACCTCGTTGCGCGGCCGGTTGATCGGCAGCATCTGGTGATTCGTCCCTACGCGGTAACGGTGTGCGTCATGGTAGGCAAACAGGCGTCCTTGCAGCATTTTGTCAGGAGACACTTCAATGCCGGGAACAAGCGTGCCGGGTGAAAATGTCGCTTGCTCAACCTCGGCAAAGTAGTTTTCCGGGTTGCGATTCAACACCATGCGCCCCACTTCGATCAGCGGATAGTCTTTTTGCGACCATACCTTCGTCACATCAAATGGGTCAAAGCGGTACGTATTGGCATCCTCCAGCGGCATGATCTGCACGTATAGCCTCCACGCAGGATAGTCGCCTTTTTCAATCGCATTGAACAGATCCTCTGTATGATAGTCAGGGTTTTCACCGGCAATTTGAGCCGCTGTTTCGGGCGTTAGATTCTTGATCCCTTGTTCCGTTTTGAAGTGGTATTTGACCCAGACGGCCTCTCCCTTTGCATTGACCCATTTAAAGGTATGGCTGCCAAAGCCGTGCATATGTCTGTAAGTAGCAGGGATGCCGCGGTCAGACATCAAGATCGTCACCTGATGCAAGGATTCTGGGGAAAGAGACCAGAAGTCCCATACCGCTGTCGGATTTTTCAAATGCGTTTTCGGATCCCTTTTTTGTGTATGGATGAAATCCGGGAACTTGATCGCGTCCCGAATAAAGAAAACAGGCGTGTTGTTCCCTACCAAATCATAGTTGCCTTCTTCTGTGTAAAATTTGACGGCAAAACCCCGAGGGTCGCGGACTGTATCGGCCGAGCCCAGCTCGCCTGCAACCGTCGAGAAGCGAACAAAGAGAGGTGTACGTTTGCCTACTTCTGACAAGAAAGCAGCTTTGGTGTACGCTGTCAGGTCATTTGTGACTTCAAAATAGCCATGCGCACCGGCGCCTTTGGCATGCACGACCCGTTCTGGCACGCGCTCCCGGTTGAAATGCGCCAATTTCTCAAGCAGATGCACATCCTGAATCAATGTGGGACCGCGGGAACCGGCTGTCATCGAATTTTGGTTGTCCCCGACCGGAGTACCCCAGCTAGTCGTCAGGTTGTTGTTCTTGTTTGCACTCATCACCTATTCACCTCACCAGTTTGTTCTTACAAAACAAATGATAACACTTCTCAAAATAAAATCAATACTTTTTTATAATAAATTTAAATAAGTAATTGTTACAATGATTGCTGTAAAAAAGCAAAAAAAAGCCCCCGCCAAAGCGAGAGTCCTGCAAAAGTCCACCTAATATCTGTAAACCGTAACCCTAGTGCCCTTAGGTACTGGGGTTTTAAGTATCGAGAATGTAGCTGTAGTGGGGAGAAGCATGTTTCCGATCTGCGCTCCGGTCTACGTCCTGCAAGGATGTGAAACTGTCCGCTCCACAGCGATCCCGGGGGAAGCGCAAAACGGCGCGCAGCTCCGGGGTTTACTCATAGATTGCGCTTCTGTTTCCCCGGGCTCGCTGTTCCGCTTGGCTGGACTCCGCCAGTCGCTCCGCCTGGAAACATGCTTCTCCTCCGAAACAGTAGGTTTTCAACAGGCTGAAACCCAATGCCCCTTCGACACTGGGTTTGTTGTACAATGAAAAGAAAACGAAAGAGTTGGAACCATTGCTACAGCCCTCTAAACAAATCACGGCATCCTTCCATGCCGAATTATATAAACTAATTCCCGCGGATCACCCTTTACGTAAAATCAATGAAATCGTAGATTTCACATTCATTCATGAGTTGGTTCGTTCCTCTTATTGTGAGCATTACGGAAGACCTGCTAACGAACCCGAACTCCTGTTTCGTCTATTGTTTTTACAAGTTCTCTACAATCTTTCGGATGAACGCATCATTCAGGAAACGCAGGTAAACCTCGCTTATAAGTGGTTTTTAGGTTTAAATCCAGAAGATCCCCTTCCTGACCCCTCTCAATTATCCCGCTTTCGTAATCATCGGTTAGGGGCCGGAGCCGTGGATGAGGTGCTTAAATCAGTTGTACGTCAGTGCATCGAAAAAGGACTTGTGAAGTCAAAGACGATCATCATGGATTCCACCCATACACTGGCAGCTTCACAAAAACAAAAGCCGCTTGAAGTACTGCGGGATGCGGCGAAGCGCTTATTCCGTGTTGTGGTGAAAAAGCATCCAAAACTCGAAAAGAAACTCCCACGGTTACCGGAGTTGAAGAAAGATCAAGAGGATGCTGAGAAGATCATGCTTCACTACTTGGCGGAACTTGGAGAGACTGTCGAGACTTTGTTACCCGATCATGAGGGTTCCATCTCGGAGAAGGTCAAGATCGCCAAGGCCATCGTGGAAGACGAACGTCTCCTCGCCAATAAAGGTATTATGTCGGCCATTGATCCAGATGCACGCTTTGGATGGAAGAGTAATACGAAATCCTTTTTTGGCTACAAAGAGCATATTGCCATGACCGAAGAAGAAATCATTACGGCTGTGGAGGTCACCGGAGGAAGTACGGATGACGGAAAACAATTCAAACAACTTTTGAACCAATCGCTTGACGTAGGAATAGAAGTACAAGAAGTGATTGCTGACACCGCATATTCGGGTAAAGATAACTTGGACGAGATGAAAGCCAAGAAGATTCAACCCGTCGTCCCACTAAACCCAATCGTACATAACGGAGGGCTAAGGCAAGAAGGTTTTGAGTACAACAAGGATGCAGACTTTGTTATTTGTCCGGCAGGACAACATAGTATCCGAAAGGCTGTCCAAGGAAGCAAGAGTGGCAAAAGTCGTTCTCTCGTTTTCTACTTCGATACGGAGAAATGTAAGACATGCCCACTTAGGGAAGGCTGTTTCAAACCAGGAGCGAAGAGCAAGACCTACTCCATCCGGATCGTGGCGGAAACCTACAAGGCGCAAATCGAGTTTGAAAACAGCGATACGTTCAAAGAACGTATTCGTCGCAGATCGATTATTGAGCACAAAAATGCTGAATTAAAAAGGTATCATGGGATGACCAAGGCCAAGTACCGTGGTCTCTTTCGTATGCGAATACAGGCAATACTTACGACTTTCGTCGTAAATGTAAAACGGATGATAAAATTGGCAGAAAAAATGCAGCCCGCCTCTTAAAGGAGAATGGGCTGCATTTTTCGTTAAAGTCCTTTTTTGTAAAAAATAGTGTGGGTTACCCGATCCGCAAACCTCAAAAGAGGTATTTTGCAGGCCTCTCCCAAAGCGGGGGGATGAAAAAGGTTGTTAACAGCGTATTTTTTATTATGCCCGGATCTTGCGATTTTATTCTCCAAACTGTGCTGAATCACAGTGCCAAACCCATCAGGTTTCGCATCAGAAACATTCGGGAATAGTTCGAGAAGAAGGAATGACAACCCCGTGCATGAAAAATTTGGGTTTCATCCTACTTTCAACTCTGGTAAAATTTGAGAATATATTTTTCTATTTTTCTAAAAGGGGCACACATCATGGTTACGCTAGAGAACAAATGGAGCCAACTCCTCGCGTTTTATGACCTGACAAAAGACGATCTGAATCTTTTGCATTCACATCGCGACTTTTTTCAGACTTACTCGGAAGAGATCGTAGACTGTTTCTATCAGGAGTTGGAGAGACACTCGATTCTCGACCAACTCATTCGTACCAACAGTACTGTAGACAGACTAAAGAAAACACAACTGCGGTACCTGGAATCTCTCTCTTCTACCGTCATTGATGCTGACTATATACACACTCGGCAAAAAATAGGCGCTATCCATGCCAAGATCGGGTTGTCCGCTTCCTGGTTTCTGGGCGGATACTCTCTCTATTTGCGCCTGTTTGCTGAAAGAATCCAAGCTTTGCCTGATGGGCATGCCTTTTATCGCGCGCTTAGCAAACGAGTTTTCTTTGATTCTGCCATCATTCTCGAGCAGTACATCGGGGATACCATGGAAGAAAATTTGGCATATCGCCAGCGAATGGAGCAAATGGCAACAGAGCTTACGACCACGACACAGGAAGCCGTTCGGATCTCTTCCGTATTTGCCGAGTCGGCTTCAAAGCTTGCCGAATGCAATGAAGAGATTGCCCTTTCCATGGATGTTCTGAAAACGCACAACGAAGAAATCGAAAAGCTCAGCGACTTCGTTTCGGAAGTCTCTTCGCAGACCAACTTGCTTGGACTCAATGCCGCCATAGAAGCTGCCAGAGCTGGCGAGCACGGCCGCGGCTTTACCGTCGTTGCGGATGAGGTGCGAAAATTGGCGGATAAATCGAATGCCTCCTCCAAACATATCCATCAATCTCTGCTGAAGATTACCAACCAATTGCAAAAAATTGACCAACAGATAGCCTTTTCCACTGTTTCTGCTGAACAGGTGGCTGCTACCTCCGACCAGCTCTTTTTGATCATCCACACGCTGGATGAGATTTCGAACCGATTACATAACAAGCACCAATAAACGGCATGCGGCCATGGACTCATTGATTTCCTATGGCCGCTTGCTTTTTTGCAAAAAGCTCCGCTTCAGTCCCCAAATCACTTGTTTTGGGAGGAAGCCGCTCCTTTTGAGGACACTGCCACGACACACAGACCGCCTCCTTTTGAAACCTTTTTTTGGGTAATTTCGTATTTTTATGTATCAAATGACAGGGAGTGAATGGGTTTGAAATATAAAATCGGCGGGACGATTCTCACTTGTCCGTGCTGTCAAAACGACACGTTTGACAAGGACTATAGACAGTTAAACTCGCGGGGAGCTACCTTTTTCGGGCTGGATTGGGCAAACAAAGAGGCAGCCATCCTGATTTGCAAGCGGTGCACGTATATATCCTGGTTTATGGGTGATCCGTCAAAGGCATAATCAGTCGCGGGGCGAGCAGCCTGTAATGCTTCAAACAAACTCCCTGTGCTGTCCAGGCAGCGAGGGAGTTTGTTCTCTACCGATTTGCCAATTGCAAAATCCAGTCTTTCATATCGATGAGGCGCAGCGTTTTTGGCCGGGTGTCTGTTCCGGCTACAATCATCGGGACAAGCGAATCTTTTTCATGAAGCGAACCGTGAGCTCCTCCGCCGAGATGAGTGGGGGAGCTTTCCGTGACCAGTTCGTATCCGGGTTTGATCGTGACGACAACATACCTTCCTTCGTGAGAATGCACCGCACCGTACAGTCTCGCCAAAACATCCGGATACTTCCCGTATTTGATCCGCTTATTGGCAATCGCAATATCCGCCAGCTTCGGTTCTCCCGATATCGTCCATGTTTGCCCGTACTCATCCGTGTATCTTCCGCCGGGACGATAAGAAAACTGATCGCTGGTATTGCCTGCAGTAACCCGCACGTTTTTGCCGTCTTTCATGGCAATGATATCGAGCTTGTCCTCGGCCTGCAGCCGCTTCACGATGTCGGCTAACCGGACCTTCTTATCAATCGCATAGATGTAAGCCATGCGCTCGTTGGTGGAAATCACAACCTGATCCTCGGGCCTTACCGGTTGGCCGATTTTCGCGATCCGATACGGAGCCAATAGCGGTCTTAGGTCGACCGTCGCTTTGTCCCGGTCGTCGTACACGGCGCTCTGTGCACTGTCCCCCATAACGATCCAAACGGCGTTCTTCACCGCCCGATCCCACGAGCCGTAAGCGTTAAGCGCGACCTGCAGCGCCTGATCCGCTTTTGCTATCCCATCCAGGTTGGCGACGCCCCCTCTGTGGACGGTCATGTCATTCTCCGGGAAGTATGCGATTGTAAAAGGCGGAAGCTGTTTTTTCGTGATCAAATAGGCCACGTCATGACCGGAAAAATCATTGTTCATCCCGTACTTTTTCCACAGACGGTCGTGGCGGTTGTTCGGGTCCAGTTGTGCAAACGCCGCATAGGAAAGCCATTCAGGTCCCGTTACGTTCAATGCGTCTGGCATATGAGTGGCGGCTGAGATCCAGCCGGGGACTTTCAAGCTGTGTTCCGTTTTTCCCCGAAATACAATCGCATTGATCGACGCCGATTTTTTTCCCTTTTCCGCCAGCTCCTCATGAATCGTTTTCGTTTCCTTGTTCAATTGAACCTGGTTTAACTGCTGCACGGAGTCTATCAATACTTGCGGCTGATCGATTTTCATGGCCTCCTTTGGGCCGTTTCCATAGAAAATCATCCGCTTTTCTTTGCCGCTGTACCAGACAAGGCCCGGAACATGATGCCGATCTGCGTATGTCCCGGTCAATAAAGTGCTGTCGATGGTGACGGACATCGTCGGAAACGAGCTGACGACCTTCGGAAAGTAGTGCCCGTTCGCTAGCAAATGCTTCAAAGCGGGGGCGCGGCCTTGCCGAATCGCTTCCCGCAATGGCTTGTCCATCAACGAATCAATGACAATCAGTATGACGGGTTTTGCCGTTTGATTGGCAGACGCCGGGGATTTGACGCTTTGCTGGTTTAGCTGCTGGCCGGGGTCTGTCCGGCAACCGATGGTCAACAGGCACAGGCTGACGGCGAGCAATAAAGAAACCCTATCCTTGATCTTCATGAGCCCACCCTTTTTAACCATAAAATTTCCCAACGCAATATTTCTATGCAGCGATGCTGCCCATACAGTCAATTTAGACTCGGTTGGACAAACCCGTTCCTCCTACAACATTTCCCGGCATTTGACGCATACTGAAGCTATTAGGAGGGTGCAGAGCATGGAAGACAACGAAACGAAGAAAACGATGCGGTTCTGGATTTTTTCGGGCATTGCCGCGATAGCCGCTTCTCAATTGCCGCTGCTGTTCAGAAAGAAACAACCAAAGGAACAAGAAAAGAACCAGGGTCAGGAACAAGTACAAGCAAAGCAGCAGGGAAATAGCACAAAATGGGCGGTGCTGCTCCTGCTAGGTGCTGCCGTGGCTGGGGTGATTCTCTGGCTGTTCGCTGTCAAGCTGTAGTGGCAGTACCCGCCTGCCCAATAAAAAATCCCTGAGCGCAACCGCCAGGGAGAAGAGGCAAACGGATGGCAGCTATTTCCGATAACGAAAACGGAATGTGCACACAGGTCATCGCCTGCGAGAAAGCTCAACGGATCATCTACGCTGGCTGCTTGGACGACTCCTGCGCCTCATGTTTACCGCCAAATTTAAAAACGATGATACTGCCGACGAGGACCAGCACGCCGACCACCTGTTTGAAAGTAAACGGGACTTGCTCCAAACCGAACCAGCCTAGAGAGACCCACAATAACGCAAATCCGAGCTGCGCTGACAAAACGACCGAGCTGGCGTACGTTGGGCCGAGCAGCCTGATCCCCTGCACCAGACAAATGACTACTCCAACTCCGATCAAACCGCTAAACCAGTACCAGGGCTGCATCTTTTCCAAGACAGACAGCTCTGCGCCTTCAAATAGCAGACCGATCACAAGCGAAGCCAAAAATCCCATGCCTAATACGAGCGCCGTGGTTGCCCAGGATCCCGCTCGTTCATTTACCTTGCTGTTGAAAATATTTTGCAGACTGACCAGCGAACCTGCGAGAACTGCAAGTATCCGTCCCGATATCATACGCTTTCCTCTCCCGTGATTGCACCCTGGATGATGATTGATCGCCGCCCTGCTCTTCTGAAGCCTATTGCCATGTGTCTATTCGTAAATATTATCGCCTGCCAGCGCTCTTACCCCTTCCTTGTCCGCAACCAGGATGTACTCTTTGCTGCGTTCGATCAGACCCTCCGTGCAAAACTGCCGGATGACCCTGTTCAGATGTCGGTAGCTGGTTCCGATTGAGTTCGCGGCATCCCTCAGACTGGCCGTGCTCAATTGCCCTTGAAACCGGGAATCGGCTGCATCAAAGCAGACAGACAACAGATAACTGGCCAATCTCACTTCCACGGGGTGCATCCGATTCCCCTGTTCACCCTTTACACACATTTGGGCTCCTGCACATACCCTGAAGTGTGCAAAGGGAGGGAATGACATGAAAAACAAAGTCGATGTACAAAGTGACATTATGTTTGAACATAGATTTTGGCTGCAAATACTCGGCGATCATGCCCGGTTTATTCATCAGTCACTGGCGCCAAAAGAGACCCGTGAGATTGAGCAAGCAAGCCACTTTATCAAGTCCTTTGACAAGCTGCTTGAATACGCACGCCAAAATCTTTCTGGCGAGGACATTCATTTGCTGAATCAACAGGCGAGCCTCTTCACGGAGAAATTGCGTGAATTTAAGCTTCATCTATTGGAGCGGCATCTTGTCGGAAAGATTGCGATCAGCCTGCCTCCCACTTTTTTAAACCACATGGTAAACGAATTGGAGGAATACGAACGAATCCTGAACGATGTCCTTTCCGGAAGCGGAGCTCCCACTTTTCATGCCGTTCATTATCATCTGCTGTGGCTGTCTGACGCTGCCGGGCATGCTGCTACGATCAGTTCGCTTCTGGACATGGTGGAACATGACTATAAGCAAAAAAGCCATCATTTTACGAAGCAGTTTGAACATTTTTATCTAAAAGCCGTTGAATTGGCCGGATATCTCCGTACCCATTTGCAAAGCTTTCCTGCGCTAAGCCGTTTCCATCACCAGGCAGAAATGGAGATTCAGCTTTTCCAATCCTTCTTGCATGAATTGACGGAAATGCGCTTGCGGGATGAAGTATTGGGCGTGCTGTCTCCGCTGATGGCCGACCACATGTCGCGGGAGGAGTGTTATTACTTGATGAAGCTGTCTGAGGTATCGGATGTGAAAATGCCGGACTGTTATCCTACGAGGCCGAGGATTGAACAGTAGAAGTCCCGCTATGGTTCAAAAAAAAGAGGCGGTTTCTCCGCCTCCTTTCTACGTCTATTTAATCCCACGCAAAACGCTGCTCCTTCCAGGGATCGCCATACATATGATACCCGTTTTTCTCCCAGAAGCCCTGCTTGTCACGCTCCAAAAACTCGATGCCGCGCACCCACTTTGCACTCTTCCAGAAATACAGGTGAGGAATGACAAAACGGAGCGGCCAGCCGTGGTCCGGCGTCAGTTCCTCGCCGTTATGCTTGTTGGCAAATAGATTGCCCGGCGTCAAAAAGTCGCTGAGCGGCATGTTGGCTGTCCAGCCGTGCTCCGCGTGAAGCATGACGTATTTGGCCTCCGGCTTGACCTTGACGAGCTTGACGATCTCTTCTACGGGGATGCCTTCCCAGACGTTGTCCAGCTTGCTCCAGCCTGTAACGCAGTGAATGTCGTTCGTGGTCGTTCCTTTTGGAAGAGCCATCATCTGCTCGTACGACAATGTCACTTCCTCTTCCACGAGCCCGAAGATGCGGAAGCTCCACTGCGCAGCAAGATCGGTGTACTCCGGCACTTCGCCGTAATGCAATACAGGGAAGCCGGTCGTCACCTTTTGATTCGGTGGGACACGGTCATTTTTTGCCTCTGCTGTCTTGTTGTAAAACATCTGACTTCACTCCTTCGCCGAAACCATTCCACGGTTGTTTTTGTGCAGCCATTACTTCTTGCCAATGCGTAAAAGAGCGTGGTCCACCTTTATGCACAGATCCATAATGACGTCGATGCCTTCCTTGGACACCTGCTCTGCCGCCTGCTCGTTGGAGATGCCCTGCTGCAGCCAAAATGCCTTCGGCTTATGCTTCATCTTCAGCGTTTCTTCGGCCACGGGAGGAGTATCCTCACTGCGGCGGAAGACGTTTACAATGTCGACAGGCTCGTCGATGTCGGTAAGCGAGGCGACGACTTTTTCACCCAGTACCGTTTTTCCCGCGATCACCGGATTGACCGGGATGATCTTGTAGCCAGCGCTCTGCATGGCTGCCGCTACCATGTGACTGGTCCGATCCGGCTTGTCGGAAAGACCTACGACTGCGATTGTGTTTGCCTCCTGCAGGAGCTGGCGGCGTTTTTCATCGCTTGGATTTTGGAACATGGATAACTTCCTCCTTCATTCCGCTATGATTGGCTGTTTGATCGTGTATCTGTACTTATGCCTGGCTGCGGTTCATTACAAACTGGGCGATGGTTCGCACCATGACGCCTGTACCGCCTGCCGGGTTCATATCATTCGCGCTGGCAGAATACGCTGTGCCCGCGATGTCCAGATGCGCCCACGGCGTCTCTTCGGCAAACTCCTGCAAAAAGACTCCGCCGATAATGCCGTGACCGTAACGTCCGCCCGAGTTTTTCAGATCGGCAAAACGGCTTTTGTTCAGCTCGCGGTATTCGTCAAAGGTCGGAAGCTGCCAGAGCCGTTCACCCGCTTGGCCGGCAGCATCCAGTACCTCTCCCACCAAAGCGTCGTTGTTCGTCATGACACCGGAGCAGTAGTGGCCCAGTGCGACGACGATGCCCCCGGTCAAGGTAGCCGCGTCGAGCAGGCAGGAAACGCCTTTCTGTTTGGCATATGTAATGCAGTCCGCCAGAACGAGTCGGCCTTCCGCATCGGTGGTGATGATTTCAACGGTTCTCCCGCTCATCGTAGTGATGACGTCCCCAGGCTTGTAGGCCGTTGATGATGGCATGTTTTCGACACAGCCGATCACGGTCAGGATGTTTGCTTTCGGCTTTAGCTGCCCGATCGCTTCCAGAGCCCCGATCATGGCCGCTGCCCCGCCCATATCCGATTTCATGTCCTCCATGCCGGCTACCGGCTTGATGGAAATACCGCCCGTATCAAAGGTAACGCCTTTTCCGATCAGACCGATGACGTCTTCCCAGTTTTCCTTGCCCTGGTATTTGACGGCGACGACGAACGGCTCCTCCGCGCTTCCCTTTGCAACGGACAGAACGCCGCCCATCCCCAATTCCTCCAGTTTATCTTTTGCCAGCACTTCATACTCCATACCGTAGCGCTCGGCGACAGCCACGACAGCGTCCTTCAACGCGGTCGGCGTCAAGTAATTGCCGGGCTCGTTGACAAGCGTGCGGGCCAAATTGGTTCCCTGCGCCAGCGCCTCGCCGCGCATCACGCCGACCATAGCGGTCGCGGCTTCCTCATCGCTGCCGACCAGAAGCTGAACGGTGCTGAGCGGTTCCGCTTCGCGCTTCGGCTTTTGACGGTAGCCCTCGTAATGGTACGAAGCGAGCCCAAACGCTTCTGTCATCGCCTGAGCCAGACGGTCCAGCTCCAGACTTCCCTTCGTCCGCACATCGATCGCAACGAGCTTTTCCTTCCCCTTCGTCGTGGAAACCTTGGCTGCACGTCCCCATGCAGCCCGTGCCGAAACGAAGTCAAACGACTCGGGATTGCCCATGCCGGCGATGATTAATTTTTTTGCCGCCAGTTTTCCCATCGTGTGAACAATAGCCACTGTCTTCGCTTCGCCGCTGAACTCCTTATCCGCTTGCATCGCGGCAAGACCGCCGTCAAAGCGTTGGTCCAACTCCGGATACGCCGCCGCAATCTCCTCTCCTTTCCAGAGAGGAATGATCAGCTCGTCGCAGGCGACGTTCCACCCATCCATACGTTTTTCTACAGTGACGTTCATATACTCTTCCTTCTTTCTCTGTGATAGGATACAATTATGGGCACATTTGTTTTCCGATTTTCAGCGCGTGCCCAGCGTCAGGTGCAAGTCAGGAAACGGCATCGCCTTTGCCTCTGTGTACGGGATGGCATTCTCCTCGGGAAGTGCTGCTATGCATTCATTCAGAAAAGCAAGCACGGCAGATACGTCCAGATCCCAGTGCCTGGGCGCATAGGGCGTCAGGTACTTGCGGCTGTTTTCGAACATCCAGCGCGCTCCCTTGATGTTGCCGCCGGAGAAATGGTACAGCCCGACTGCCATCTGCAGGAGTCCCTGAAGGAACTTGTTGGATTTATCCTCCATCCAGATTTCTTCCAGCAGATCGTGACACTCGTAGTATTCTTTTTTATTGAACAAATCAATAAACTGGAGATACTGCTCGGGGTAACTCATAAGCGTTGCCTCCGTTTCAAACCTTCCATCTTTATGGTAACACAGATTGGCTTGTCTCGAAATCCCAACGAAAACTTCACGGATGAGCATAACGCCGTTCTGTTACAATAATCTCTAGAAGTGCACAGCAGAAAGGAATGGATTTTCACTATGGCAGCGATATTTGACAACTTTCCCTTATGGGCGGCTTTGATTGCCATAGGAATTGCCCAGTTTGTCAAGATTCCCCTTACTTACTTTGCCACCAAGACGTGGCAGTGGTCGCTTTTGTTCAGCACAGGCGGTATGCCCAGTTCTCATTCCTCAGCTGTTACCGCACTGTCCACAGCAGTCGGCATTCGCGAAGGCTTCACCAGCAGCATGTTTGCCATTTCTGCCATTATCGGCATCATCGTCATGTTTGATGCGGCTGGCGTTCGCCGCCATGCAGGAATGCAGGCTGTCGTTCTGAATAAGCTGGTGGATGAATTCAATCACCTTCTGGAAGGCATGAAAACCTTCAAGGTCCGTCCGAATCAGGAAAAGGCCCAGAAGCTGAAGGAACTGCTCGGTCACCAGCCGATCGAGGTGCTTATCGGCGGATGGCTGGGAATCGTGATCGCCATTATCGTCGATCGTCTCTTCTATGCATAAGCAGGCGACAGAAAGACCAGGAGACGAAAAATCTGTCCTGGTCTGATCTTTACACAACCGGAGGGGGAAGGGTTATGCGGATCGTTTCCATCTGTCCGAGCAATACGGAGATTCTCTATTATCTGGGGTTGAAAGAGGAAGTGGTGGGGCTGGATGATCACTCTGACTGGCCAGGCGAGTGGCAGCATTTGCCTCGCGTCGGACCTGACCTGACCATCGACATGGAAAAGGTGGAAGCCCTCAAACCGGATTTGGTCGTAGCTTCGCTCAGTGTCCCTGGAATGGAAAAGAATGTGGAAGCATTGATTGCCCGCCGGATTCCCCATATCGTCCTCAACCCGCAGCGTTTCACCGACATCCCGCGGGATATCCGGCTCGTCGGGGAAGCGACCGGCAGACACCTGGAAGCAGAGCGGCTTGCCAATCACTTTGTCGAAAGATCTGAAACCATCAGGCAAACAGCGTTGGCTGCTGAAACTACGCCAAAGCTCTACTGGGAGTGGTGGCCCAATCCGATCTACACCCCGGGCCGGGACAACTGGCTGACGGATGTAAGCGAGATCGCGGGCGCCATGAATGTGTTTGCCGATTTTTCCGTCCCCAATGTAAAAGCGACCCGCGAGATGGTCCTGGAACGCAATCCCGACCATATTTGCGTAGTCTGGTGCGGCATTGAGCTTCGAAGGATTAAACCGGCTATGATCACTGATCGCCTTGAATGGCAAGAGATGGCGGCTATTCGGAAAAAGCAGGTGCACCTTTTGGAAGAAGGCCTCTACTGCAGGCCCTCTCCGCGTATCCTGGACGGATTGGAGCGTCTTGTCTCCCTGATCCACCCCGAGCTCGCCGAAAAGCTGCCCGCTTCTCGAAACTAAGCTTTGCATGGAACGCTGCAAGATTTTGATCAGAGCTCATGCGAAAAAAGGATTTGCCAGCTGAAATAGCTAAAGCAAATCCTTTTTTAAAAGTCACATTCGTTTGCTTTCGATCACACTAGTCAATAGGTTCGGCCATCGCCGCAATCCCTTTTTCATTCAACCCTTGCATCATCGCCTCTGTTACTTTCCCGTCGCCCCGGCGGACCAGGTATACGTCTACGGACTTCTTCCCCCACTGCTTGAATACATCCTGCTTGGTTTCAAAATACAGGTCGATTTTGTTGCCGCGTATAGCCCCTCCTTTGTCAGCGACAACTCCGTAACCATAGCCGGGGATGTACAACACTGTCCCCAGTGGAAACACGCGCAGATCAGCAGCAATGGTGGAGTATTCGCCACGACGGACCTTCACGCCTGAATATGTAATCCCGTAGGATGGATGACTCGGATGTTTCCCCGTTGATTCATATCCGGCGTAGTATCCGGTAGCGACAACGCGGATTTTCGGATATTGCTCCAGCATCGCATCTGCTTTGTCGATGACCTGGCTAAATGAACTGGTGGAGACAGCCCGTTTTTTCACGACCTGCTGCCCTTCCCTGGTTTCCCTGATTCCATAAGCGGTCTGGACAGATCGATCACCGATCGCGTTGTAGCCCAATCCATCGCTCGCAAAGCCTGTCAGGACGGTTACAGCCAAAACGATGACACTAACCAATCGCTTCACATTCATTCTGTAAAAAACCTCCTCTCGCTACTAATCTTGTCCCGGAGAGGAGGAAACTATACACAAATTCAACCAGAAGCTGAAATATTCGGGATAGTTTGGGCGGTTTGCGTTTCTTTTTTGAGGCTTTTCATCGGTGGAAAAACGGTTGGTTCAGACTGTTGTGGAGGAGATGAAAAAGGAGAAAACCGCGGCAGGTTCGGTGGGACACTTCTTGGATGCGGATACTGTCCGGCTTGCGAGCAAAAGCGGAACTGCGTCCAAAAGCAGCCCATTCCTCGAAGTCTCTCAGGTTGGACGCAAATGCCGTTCCACTTTTGCTCGCAAGCCTGGGCAGGTGTCCCAAAGACCTTTGCGGTTTTCTCCTTTTTCATCTCTACAGCTGTTGGGTTTTTCGTTGCTTTTCTTAGAAAGTTAAAAAAGTGGGGAATCGTCTCGTCTAAGAAGTAAGGAAAAACTGCCCCTCATCACTGAATTGATGAACTACTACTATTGGATCTCCCTGACCTCTCCGGTTGTTGCATCAATTCCTAACTTATAACTCTTCTCTTCATTGTAAATGTAATGATAGATTTGAATGATCCACTCTGTTTCGTTTGTGCTCACATTCTGGATAATGATCGTTCCCGGTCTATTTGTAAGGTTCTTTATATAAATGATAGCAGCTTGTATGGCTGTTTTTTGGAGCATGGGGGAATCAGGATGCTTCACATCATCTGCAATTATCAATTTACTCAGGTCTGCAGACGCTGGATACGATTCTAAAGAATGTGAAGTTGACCACGTTTCGACCTTAGACCCTACTTCAGCATCGGTAAACAAAGCTGGATTACTATTATTGTCAAGGATTATCGCATCCTTGTTCAACGAGTACCATTCAGCTTCATAATCCTCACCCTGTTTTGTTTCATCACTTTCAACTACAAGAAGTCTGTTTTTTTGGTAATCTGCCTCTACGACGAATCCTGTAAGACCTTTACGTTCGACTGTAGATTTATCATTTGAGCATCCTGTTGCCAGGAGTGTGAAGGTAGTTAACGTTACAATCGATATAACCCTTTTCATAACTCCTCCTTATTCGCGTCCTCTTAAATGGGTTATTCGTTTTGTTTCATGTACATAAATAATATCAAAAATTACCTGTCTGTCCTGTCTTTCCCGCTTCCTGATCATTCGTAAATCAACCGCTACAGAGAAGCATATTTCCAGTCAAAGCGACTAGCGAAGTCCATCCCAGCGGAACAACGATTCGCGGGAATCAGGAGCGTAACCTGATTCCGCTACGAAGCGGCTGCCACTTTTACGCTCCCCCGCGAATCGTTGTGTAGCGGACAGTCTGCGCTTCCTCGCAGGACGAAGACCGGAGCGCAGGACTGGAAATATGCTTCTCTCCCCCGCAGCCGCTTTCCAAGCGCTTTTAAAAAAAGAAAAAACGAACCCGAGTAAGGTCCGCTTTCTAAGTCAGTTAAAACATCCGATATCCTTTTTTCCGAAGTGTCTGGATCGTCCAGCCGCTGGCCACCGCTCCAATCAGGCCGACGCCGAGAATGATGGAGTCCCAAAGGCCGGGAACGATGTTTTTGTAGATCAATGCGCCCACGACCACTCCGAAGACGAGGATGACGGGCATCCAGGTGGTACGCAATATCATGTTTATAATAAAGCCGATCCCGAATCCAAGCACAGCAAACAAGACAACAGACACCACAAATTGCAGCAAGCTCATGAGCTTTTAGACCTCCTGCTCTCTTCCGACAGAAATGGGACCGCGGCAGCCGACGGCCCGTTATCGCTTCTAGTCTATCGAAATCAAAGCATAAGGTCAATTGGGAAACTGGGGCTTGCCTCGCTTTTGGCGGCGCACAAAAAAAGCCGACTTTCATCGGCTTCTCAAAGACTTCCCTCATCGATTGCCGGCAGCTGCGGACATCTCCTCCGAGTGGGCACCCGAGCCCTCGCATCCCGGACAGTTTTCTGTCCCACCCAGCAGCAATTGAAAATAGCCTTGTCCATTGCAGTATGGGCATTGTTCCTGTTCTTTTCTCATGATGATCGCTCCTTTCCCATGGCGCCGGGTTCGCATAACCGACATTTTTTAAAATTCTGATTTTTTGGATGTGTCTAACTATATCAGAAAAAGACAGCATTCTTCAACTGAAAAAAGCGAGGAAAAACAGAAAAAAACCGCTATGTAAGCGGCAACAATGGCTGTTATCTAGCGTATACTCACGATTGCGAGAAGATTTTATAGCGTGTGTATTGAAAAACGGGGTCGATCGGGTATTCGTCTCCGCCCAAGCTCTGTTCTCGCTTCTGGTACGTGGGCAGGATGATTTTCAAATAGGTCGAGGAAAGCGGATCTTCCAGAAGCTGCCGGATCGGTACAAAGGCTGCCACCTCGATTTCCCCTTCCTGCGGACGCGGTTCACCGCTGACATAATCCATCCAGAAGACCACCATATTGTCGCTGATCGTATCGCGGATGACTCCGGAGCGGACGGCTGCCAACCGCCGTATTTCCGCGCGTATTCCAGTCTCCTCCCAAACTTCTCTCACGGCGGCTTCATCTACGGTCTCCCCCGGCTCCACAAATCCGGCCGGAAAGGACCACTGTCCTTTGAGACCCCCGTACGTTTTCTTCACGACCAGCGCCTCTTCGCCGCGAATCACAATTCCGCAGGCGCCCAGCCATACATTCGTCTTTCGCACACGGTCTCCCACCTTTCTTTCGTCAGTATAGCGAAACCGGTTGTACAGCGCCAGCTCGGAACATACGATTTGGCACCGAAACGCAAGCCCGGATGTCTTCAAAACAAGGAAGCTCCGTGTGAGGCATTTCAAGTAACAGCCGGCCCATTTGGCTCGTTCCTCCAATGAAAAACCCCCGGCTTCTGGTTCGCCGAGGGCATCTTCGAGTCATCTATTCGCTAGCTTGGTCAATCGTCGTCCTCATCCAGAAGTCCGTTGTCAATCATGTAGCGAAGGTTTTCCCGGTCGCGTTCGCGGCCCTTTTCCTTCAAACGATCAATCGCTGGCAGGATGAGTATGTCCACTTCCCGCTGAATATGATGGGCGAGATCGTGGCGCCCCTGGTCTTCCAGGTAGGCGCCTACGTCCATCAGCGCGTTGTAGCGCTCCATCTCTTCGCGGGTCATCAATCCTCTGACCTGGATACTGGCGTGGCGCATAGGTTTCTCCTTTTACAGGCGCACTTTTTTCAGAGCGAGACCAACGCCGCCGATTTTGTACAGGTAGCGCAGATCGCTCGCTTTTTTCATCAGTGCGGCCGAGGTGCCGAACAGTTTTTTCGTGCCGACCATACCGATTCCTTCGCCTTTTCCGAGCGAAGCAAGAGATCCTTGGAGAGCTGGCTTGAACGGCATCATCACTTCGCCGCGAATGAGAGCCGCCAGATTGTCACCGAGCGCTTCCCCTTCTTGTACGGCAATCTGAGCAGTCGGCGGATAAGGACGGCCTTCATCGTTGAAAATCAGGGCGCAGTCGCCGACGACGAATACGTTGTCGTACCCTGGAGCACGCAGGAACTCGTCTACTTTGACACGTCCGCGCATGACTTCAAATCCGGATTTTTCCACGATGCTGTTGCCGCGAACACCTGCGGCCCAGACAACTGTAGCAGCCTTGATTTCTTCTCCATTGGCGAGCACTACGCCCTCAGGCGTGCATTGCTTGATCGCCGTTCCGATCATGAACTCGACGCCTTTTTTCTGCAGAATATCGACCGCGTAGGAAACCAGTTCCGGATCGAATCCTGGCAGTGCGGTTGGAGCCGCTTCAATGTTGTAAATCTTTACCAAACTCGGGTCAACGTCGAATTCCTGGCACAGCTCAGGAATGCGGTCAGCCAGCTCGCCGCTGAACTCAATGCCCGTAAATCCGGCTCCGCCCACGACGAATGTCAGGTAATCCGTGCGATGCGGTTCATTTTTATATTTCGCAAACATGTACTCGATATGCTCGCGGATTTGACGAACAGCGTTGATGCTGCGGATGCTGAACGCATACTCTTTCAGACCCTCGATGCCGAAGGTTTCCGGATCGCTTCCGAGGCCGATCACGAGGTAGTCGTAGCTCAAAACGTTTCCGCTATCCAGTGTAACCGTACGCTCTTCCGGCTGGATCGATTGGACGGTATCTTTGACAAAATTGATTTTGTTCATGTCAATAATTTGATCGAGAGGCACGCGGGCATGATCCGCAGGTGCTGTTCCCGCAGCCGGCTCATGCAGCCAGGTCGTGATGTAGTGATAGTTGTGCTTGTTGACCAGCGTGATTTCTGCTTCATTGTAGTTGAGCTTTTTTTGCAGGTGCAGAGTGGTCAACAGGCCCCCGTACCCGGCGCCGAGGATGAGGATTTTGGGTGTACTCATGGATATCCCTTCCATTCATGAATGATAGTAATCCCTGAAGGTTTGTGCGAAATTTCACGTGATTGGCTACGCTTTAAGGTTCCCTTTTTGATCGCCAATGAATAAACGGAATTATTGCCATGTCTCATCCTATGCGGCAATCTGTGAAAAATGGCACAAACGCTGGGATAAAAAAAATGTGTCAATTTCTTTACATTCAAGATCATATTAAGGGGAATCGACAAGTTTTGCAAGCCATATTTGCCTACGCTGTTCTTTTCTTTGCTTTTTTTCATTTTCAAGTATGGGTATAATAGGAAAGGATGCTTTCAGAATATTTCGGAGGTGCTTAGGTTGAATCTTCTGCAAAAGGACGAGCAGGTATACGACATTACGATTATCGGTGGAGGCCCTGCTGGCCTGTTCACTGCATTTTACGGCGGAATGCGTCAGGTAAGCGTAAAAATTATTGAAAGTATGCCCCAACTGGGCGGACAGCTTTCCGCTCTTTACCCGGAGAAATACATATACGATGTGGCCGGGTTTCCGAAAGTGCTTGCGCAAGATTTGATTAACAATCTAAAAGAGCAATTGTCCCGATTCAATCCGACGATCTGCCTTGAGGAAAAGGTGGAAAATGTCGAAAAGAAAGCAGACAACATCTTCGAGCTTACGACAGACAAAGGCATACACTATTCGCGTGCCGTCATTATTACCGCCGGAGTCGGCGCATTTGAACCTCGAAAGTTAGAGCATCCAGACGCCGTCAAATACGAAAAAACCAATCTGCATTACTTCGTTACCGACTTAAACTCCTTCAAAGGGCAGCGCGTTGCCGTCATCGGAGGCGGGGATTCTGCTGTTGACTGGTCCTTGATGCTCGAGCCGATCGCCAAGGAAGTCACACTCATCCACCGCCGGGATAAATTCCGTGCACACGAGCACAGCGTCGAGCTGCTCATGTCCTCCAAAGTAAACGTAACAACACCATACGAAATCTCAGCCATCCACGGAGACGAGAAAATCGAACGCCTCACACTCGTAAACAGCACCACAAAAGAAGAAAAGGAACTGGAAGTAGACGCCGTCATCGTCAACTTCGGCTTCATCTCATCGCTTGGCCCGATCAAAAACTGGGGTCTCGAGCTGGAAAAGGGCGCGATCGTCGTAAATTCCAAGATGGAGAGCAACATTCCCGGCATTTACGCGGCAGGCGATGTCTCGACCTATCCGGGCAAAGTAAAGCTGATCGCCGTCGGATTCGGCGAAGCGCCGACAGCGGTGAACAACGCCGTGGGCTACATCAATCCGGATGCGAAGCTGCAGCCCGGCCACTCCTCCAGCATGGACAATTTCAAGGCGTAGACAAGATCAAAGCTCTGCCACCCTGTTGAAGGGCCGCAGAGCTTTTTTATGCTGCCGGTTCCCCGGCAAGCAGCAGACCTTTCGCATTTTTGTATAGACACCGCTTCCCCTGTGCAAAGTAGGGAGAGAACCAGACACGTAAAAGGAGTTATGCGCCTGATGGATCATCTCTGTCCCGTATGCAACGGTCTCCTCGATCTGCGCGAGGCATGTCCGCTATGCTCCCATCCTCTGGATGACAGCGGCCGGCTTTATGATTACTACGGGGACTACAGCCCGTACAGGGAGATCGAAGATTCAAAGCTGAGCAATGGCGTGCCCGATGCCCTGCAACATCGCTGCCTGCATCTCGGCTGGTGCCCCAACTGTTCGGAGGAACACATCCTGGCCGTAGAGGAATGGGACGAAAACACCCTGTTTCGCTATATGCAGGCTGCGAGCGACTAGGCATCGGAACTACCAGCCCGGCCGCTACCGCTTCATGAGGGGAATGGAAATGACAAAAAACACTTCACCGGCTCCGTTTTCCACTTGAATGCGCGCATGATGGAGCTGGACGATCTGCTTGACGATGGCAAGTCCCAGGCCAAACTCCCCCTTTTCCCCTTTGCTGAAACGGTTAAACAGGTGTTCCGTTTTTTCCTCGGGGATCGGCGGTCCGTCATTGCCGATGCGAAGCTCGGCATTTCCGTTCTTTTGTCCCAAAGCAAGCGTGATTTTTTTCTGCGCATACCTCATTTGGTTGTCCAGAAGGTTCTCCACTGCTACCTTCCACTGCTCCGGGTCCCCTGATATGGTCACGGCTTCCGCAGAGCAGCTCCAGTCGACATCGGTCCGCTTCCACTTGAGCCGGTCCCACACCTCTACGACCAGTTCATCAAGGCGAAATAGCTTGCGGGAGGACTGCTGCTCCAAATATTCCAGCTTCGTTATGTACAGCAGTCCCCGAATTCGCTCCTCCAGCCTTTCCGCCTCTTCGTCGATCACCCGTACGCTCCCCGGTATATCTCCTTTTGGGAAGATGCCGTCCAGGATGGACTGGGCATAGCTGCGGATGACCATAACCGGCGTTTTCAACTCGTGCGAAACCTGCTGCAAAAAGGATTGCTGCTTCTCGTTCTGCGATACGAGCCGTTCGCGCATCCGCTCGATGGAGCCCGCCAAACGGCCGATCTCGTCAGCACGCTCCAGCACGAACGGCTCGCTCCAATCCCGGTCGGCGATTCGCTTGACCCGCTGTTCCATCTCCACCAGCGGTCTGGTCAAGTAACGGGCCAGCCACAAGCACGGAAGCCAGCTTATGAGCAGCACCGCCGCCATGATGAGAATAAGCCGCCACAACAAGGTACTTACCAATCCGTTCAAATACGAGTTCCAAACATAAGAGACCAGATAGATTGTCTTTCCGGCCAGCGTCTCTCGCCGGATTACGTAGTAGATCGACTCGTCCTCCACAGGCCGAACGTATTGCTGGACATCGGCCAGTTGTTCTCCGATATCCTCGTTCAGCATCTTTACAAGCGATTCGGGCAGTGCCTTCCCGCCGATCACCTTTCCATTTTCGCGAAAAATGACATGTGTGACGGTCCGAACATTCTGGCGTTCCAGCTCCCGCTTCAAGAGCCCCTTGTCCTCCCAGCCGTCCACGGAGGAGGTCGCATATGCAAGGAATACGTCTTGGGAGGCTTCGATCTGCGCATAAATTTCTTTGGTAAAGAAGCTGCGCAGCGCCCACGGAAACAGCAGCGCGAGCAGCAAGGTCACCCCCAGCGTAATACTGGCAAAAATGAGCCAAATTTGAACAGCCAACGGATAGTTTTTCATCGCTCCACCAGCCTGTATCCATACCCGTAAATGCTCTCCACACGCAGCTTGGGCAGCTTTTTGCGCAGCCGGCGCATCAAATCGTCGACGACGCGGTCACTGCCATCATATTCTTCTCCCCAAATCCGCAGCAGAATCTGTTCCCGCGACAGCGCTTGTCCCGGATGAGCGGACAGCAGCAAGAGCAAATCAAACTCCTTGGTGGTCAGCTCAATCTTTTGCCCGTCGATTCGGGCCATTCGGGAGCCTTCGTCGATTTCGTAAGGCGGCAGCATCCGCACAGACCGGCCAAGAGCCGCTGCTGTCTGATTGGCCGCTGGCGGGCTCGTTGCCGCATAGATCCGCTGCAGCAGCTTTCCGGCCCGAATCACCAGCTCCCTCGGCAAAAAAGGCTTGGGCAAATAATCGTCGCTGCCCATTTCCAGACCGATGACACGGTCCAGCTCCGCATCGCGTGCAGAAATAAAGATTACGGGAGTATGTGGCTGGCGGGCTTTAATCTCGCGAATCAATTGGTATCCATCCACATGAGGAAGCATAATGTCCAAAATCCAGAGGTGCGGCGCCTCCATGATCGCAGCCCTTGCTGCATTCCCGTCGGAAAAGCAGCGCACCTGCCAGCCTTCCTTTTCCAGGTAGGAGGCCAGAACCTGGTTTAGATTCTCCTCATCCTCCACCAGATAAATCAAGTAGCTCATGTTCCTCTCCCCTTGCCTGACCATGTGAACGTATTGTGCTTGCTAGCAAGGCTTTTTTCAGCTATGTCGCAGCCTTCTGCAAGGGCAATCTTCTTCGTAAAAAGCAATTCCTGGTAAAAGCAAAAGGACGCGCACGGGACACGTCCTTTTTGCCATACGCTATTTTATTGTACGAAGCGAGTTCGGGCTCTGCTAGTTTTTCTTTTCTTCCAGTTTTTTTGCAAGCAGCTTGTTTCCCTCTTTTACCTCAGCCAAAAGCTTGGGCAGGACGATCTTGATCTTCGCGGCATCCCCTGATTCGATCGCCGCGTGAAACTCTGTATGAGTGTCCCTGTACTTCTCTTTTAACGCGTGCATCGCTTCTTTGTGCTCCTGATGCTGCCCTGCATCGTTTTGCTGCTTCGCTTTTTGCGCCCTGTAGGCCTCTTTTAGCCGCTTGCGTTCTGCCAGGGCAGCCTTCCACTCTTCGGCGCTCTCCGGGGTGTACTTTTCCGCGAGCAGCGTCAAGTACATCTGGCGATGAACCCCCATGTGGGAATGATGCAGACGCTTCATTTTATAATGCTCGCCATGTCCCCCGCCGTGTTCACCATGCTCCTGCTGCTGTTTGGTTTGGGGCGACAATCCATCCGAGCGGCTTTCCATCGCCAGAGCTGCACTCGGCACCGCCAGCCCGATCACAAGTGTTGCTGCCAAAAGCTTGCTTTTCCAACATTTCATCGAGGACCACTCCTTTTCATGCTGTCAGTAAAGTCTTGTCCTAGCGCTCCAAAATGCCTTCCAAAGGTCCTTGCGGCGGGTCTTCCACCTGGCCAGCAGCCGGATTTTTCAGCTCTTGCGGCATTTCGTCCTGATTCAGCCCCAGTGCCTTCACCAGACCCATCTGTTCGAGATCCTGCTTCGTCTTCGGCGTCCCCAGACGATACATCATGCGATAAATCTCCCGGAGGTTGTCGTCGTACTCGTCATTGTCCCTGTCAGGCATGTCGGTCCACAACGTGTGGCCATGCATCCACATCATAAAGTCGCCATGTGCGCAGTGTTCGAACAAATCGCGCATCATTCCTGCTTCCATCGGGGATGCCTCGATTTCAAAATCGTAGGTGGATTCCCCTTTCACATCCCGAATCTCGGCCACTGTCGTGCCGGACTGCAGCGTGATGTAGTACCGTTTTTTTTCCACGGACGCACATCCCTCCTTTTGCCTCCAGCTTTTCTCCTTTTTACCATGCTCGTTTCGGAGGAAAAACATGTATTTATTCGGCAAAGTTTTTCAGCGCAATCACCGCATTGTGGCCGCCGAAGCCAAAGGAGTTGGAAATGCCAATGGAAAGGTCGGCCCTTCTCGCCCGATTGGGCACGTAGTCGAGGTCGCATGCGGGATCGGGGTTCTCCAGGTTGATTGTCGGCGGAATGACGCCCTCCCCGAGGCTCTTGACCAGAGCGATCGCTTCCACTCCGCCTGCCGCCCCGAGCATATGGCCGATCATCGATTTGTTGGCCGTTACCGGGATATTGTAGGCGGCCTCCCCGAACAGTCTTTTGATCGCCGCTGTCTCCGTCTTGTCGCCGATCTCCGTGCTCGTCGCGTGGGCGCTGATCAAATCGACCTCTTGCGGCTCTATTCCCGCTTCCCTCAGCGCCGCTTTCATGGCCAGATACGCCCCGATGCCTTCCGGATGCGTCGCTACCATATGATAGGCGTCCGAGCTGGCTCCATAGCCGATGACCTCTGCATAAATCCTCGCATTTCGCTTGAGCGCGTGCGTGAGAGACTCCAGCACCACTATGCCCGCTCCCTCGGCCATGACAAAGCCGTCACGCTCCAGATCAAACGGCCGGCTCGCTTTGGCAGGCTCGTCATTGCGGGTGGAAATCGCTGTGGCATTGCCAAAGCTGGCGAGCGAAATATCGGTAATCGCCGCTTCCGTCCCCCCGGCCAGGACGACGTCGCTCCCTCCGGCCCGGATCAGCCGGAATGCCTCGCCAATCGCCGTGTTTCCGATGGAGCACGCCGTCACCGGAGCCATTGTCGGACCGTGAGCGCCAAACCGGATGCTGATCATCGCGGCCGCCATATTGGCGATCATCATCGGCACGAGCGTCGGGCTGACCCGTCCAGGTCCCCGCTCTTGGAGCAGCGCTTCTTGCTCCAGCAGCGTCTGAATCCCCCCGATGCCAGAGCCGACGTATACGCCCATCCGCTCCCGATCCACCTTTTCCGGATCAAGTGCGGCATCCGCAAAGGCCTGCTCTGCCGCCGCCAGGGCGAACTGGCAAAAACGGTCCATCCGCCGCGCTTCCTTGCGCCCGAATCGCGCTTCGGCATCAAAATCCCGGACCAGGCCCGCTATTTTTGCTTTATGTCCATCCGTGTCAAACGTATCGATCCGCGTGATCCCCGACTCTCCCCGGATCAGCTTGCTCCAAAAAGACTGGACGTCATTGCCGAGCGGCGAGATGACACCCATACCTGTGATCACAACTCGTTCCATCGTTTGATTCCTCCCTGAAAATGTCTTTCTGGAAGTAATCTTGTCACACCCGTTATCCTATTACAAGTTGTCGTTTATACTAGTATAACAACTACCACCTTACCGACTAAAACAAGGCAGGGATCGATGATGAACCACCAGACCAGATTGCAGGCATTATCCGCTTTTTTAAAAACGCAGAGAGCCAAGGTGCAGCCCCAGTCCGTCGGGTTGACCGCCGGGAAGCGCAGAAGAACGCCAGGACTGCGCAGGGAAGAAGTCGCACAACTGGCCGGAGTCAGCCTTACCTGGTATACATGGCTGGAACAAGGGCGGGACATTCGCGTATCGGCATCCGTGCTCGATGCGATCGCCAACGCCCTGCAATTGACCGTCGATGAGCGCAAATACTTGTATGCCCTCGCGTTCGAGAGCGGAACAGGACCCATTCTTTCACAGGAGGAGCAGCCCAAAATCAGTCCGTCGCTGCAAAGGATTTTGCAGGAGCTGCGCTATTGCCCGACGATTATCTCGGACAGGCGCTGCCAGATCGTCGGCTGGAATCAGGCGGCCTCCCATGTCTTCCTCGATTTTGAACAAATTCCCGCCAAGGAACGGAATCTCATCAGTCTACTGTTTGCCAGAAGAGAGCTTCGCCGATTGGCGGTGAACTGGGAGCACTTCGTCAGCGGCTTTTTGTCCATTTTCCGCGCGTATTACGGCCAGTACGTAGAGGACGAATGGTACGAGCAGTTCCTCGACGAGATGAAAAGGACCCATCCCGACTTCCATCCGCTGTGGGAGCAAAGCCGGGTGAGCTCTGCCCCGGAGGTCTTGATTGAATTCAGGCACGCCAAAGCAGGCAAAATGCTGTTCCATCTGACGTCTCTGCAGGTACAGGGCGATGCCGATCTGCGCTGCAGCATCTACACCCCCGCTCCGGATTCCTCGACGGAGGAAAAGCTGAAGCAGCTCATGGAGCGCCAGTCTGCCCGAACAGCAAAATTGGAATAAAAACAAACAAATCCGGAAAAATTTTGTAACCTTTTGCTGTTTCATGCGAATAACGCAGGTGAGAAAAGAAAACCTAGGAGGTTCGTAGCATGAAAAAGCTGAATCAAGCAATGCTGACAATCGCGGCAGCAAGCCTTTTAAGCGCAAGCCCTCTTTGGGCTGCCGGGACGACGGCAGTCTATGCCAGCAGCCCAGCCCCTTTGAATGACGTCATCCAAAAAAACCTGGAGCAATTATCTACGCTGCTGCCCTACATGAAAGAGCTCCCCGTTCAAACAGTGGAAATGGCTGCGGACAGCAGCACGGTCGTGATTACCCGCAAAGCCGAAAAAGCAAAATTGCCGGAAATGACCATCTTTATGCAGAAAACCGGAGAGATCAAAAGCTTTTCGCTGGATAGCGGCGCTAATGAAATGGACCAGGAGCTTTCACTCGGCGAACAAAAGAAAAAGGCGGAGGCGTTTTTGACTGCCGCTCATCAAAAGGGATTGGTTGACTGCAGCCTGGCGGAATTGCAATACAACGAAGCGTCGTCAAAGAGCCTGAATGGAGCCGTGTTCGCCAAATCGATCAACCGCATCCCCGTCGAACAGAAAAAAGTGTTTGTGTCCTTGGATGGAGCAGGAAATGTTGTGGAGTTTTCCAACGAAGCCTCACTGAACGGCTCACCTGATCCGTCCAAGCTTCCGAGCCCGTCTGAGGCCATGTCCCCGGAACAAGCCAAGCAAGCTATGACCAACATGATGAAGCCGTTTTACCGTCTGACCGGCCCTGACAAAACACCCAGCCTGGTCTATCAGGTTGTCGGCTCCGGGTACATGGATGCCAAGACAGGCTCCTGGGTGGACACTGAGCATGCAAAATTCAAGAGCTTCACCGGAGAGTTCTTTTATGATATACCTGTTGCTCCGCCTGGCCAGCCACTGGCTGCCCGCAGCAAAGAAGAAGCTGCGTCCATTTTGCAAAACGTTTTCGGCTTTGAACTCGCTGGCGCTTCCTTTTCGGAACAAAACGGCTCTGCGGCGGGGAAAAGCTATAAAGAGTACAGGTGGACGAAAAACAATGAGAACCGTTTCGTAACCGTCGATCCAACCAGCGGACTGGTCTTCTCCGCAGGACTCGATACCGGCGAAGATTCTGTACAGCCGCCAGCCAGCAGCAAAATTTCTCTGGAAGACGCGAAAAAGGCTGCTGTTCAGTTGATTCAGCCATTCCTTGATCCAGACAGCAAGACCGTTGTGATGGAGACTCGCTTGTACATTGAACCACAGGGGCATTTCAACTTCGCGGTTTATCCTGCGACAAACGGAATACCTTTCGTGGAGAAAGCGTTTCAGGTAACCATCAACAGCGATACAGGCAAGCCCATTCGTTTGATCGGCCCTTCCGTTCGCGACAAATTCACTCTTCCCGACCCCAAAAACGCGATCAGCGCGGAACAGGCCATGCAAGAATATCTCAAATACCATCCGCTCGAGCTGACGTATTTTTATCCGATCAACCAATCCAAGCAAGCAGATCAGCCCGTTCTCGTGTACAAAGCCCGGATCAATCCCGACGTGCTCGAATTTGTGGATGCGGTCACAGGAAAGATCGTTCCGCGTTAAGAAAGGCAACCGCGCCGGTGCTTGCTTCTCCATTACCTGGAGGCAAGCACCGTCTCTGAAAGGAGGAACGGGATGTCTGGAAGCTGCGAACAGCGCATCCGCGAAATTTGCGAGGCTTATTACCAGGAAATCTATTATTTTTTATATCACTTTGTGGGAAATCGAAGCGATGCGGAGGATATTACGCAGGAGGTATTCGCCCGTGTGCTGCAGGCGCTCCCTCGCTATGACGGGCGCGTGACGCTCAAAACGTGGATATTCTCGATCGCCAAGCACGTCGCCATCGATCAATACCGCCGGAAACGATTTCAGCAAATATTCGTCGACAGCTGGTTTCACGGGCTGCCTGCCAAAACCGGACTGCCGGAAAAAGAGTTTGCCGAAAAGGAACAGGAGCGGGAACTGCGAGAGGCGATCCTCGCGCTTCCGGCCAAGTACCGGCTGGTCATTATCATTCGCTCCATCAAAGGATGCAGCGTAAAGGAAACGGCTGAAATATTGGGAATCTCCGAAGCGAAAGTAAAGGTCGATTTTCACCGAGCCATCAAGCTCATTCAAAAGAAGCTCGGCCCGGAATGCCACGGAGGGAGGGTCGTAAATGCACTGGGAAAATAACGACAGCTTGCACCAGCAATTAAGGGAACTGAACAGCCGCGTTCCAGCCCCCAGAATAGAGGCCAAAGAGCAGCTGCAGACGATGCTGGCCGAAAAAGCCAGAAGGATGGATCAGGCAAAAGGCAGCGAAGCGTATGCTGTCTTCGCCTTGAAAGCAGCCTGCTTTCTGTTTGTCGCCGCATTGGGGACTGTACTCGCCTTTCCCTCTGCGGAACAAATACCGATGGCCACTCCTCACTCCTCAGTACATGACAAGCAGGGGCCCGAATTCTCCGTTGCGGCTCCCAAGAAGCAGCAGGCTGATCAGAAGCATTCGCAGACTGAGACAAAAGAGCTGGATGACGCCTCAAGGAAAACAGCAAATCCGCAGCCACCCCAAAGCCGCAGACCATCCATCTCTCCTTTGGGCAATGCATCCGGGAACACACCTTCGGCAACAGCACCAAGCCTGCCAGATTCTCCCGGAGACGGTACCGACAGCGCAGTGACTGACAATCATCCGGCGGCAGCGTACCTCCAGCAAATGATCGGCCGGGAGAGCCGGCATTACCGGCTCATCGAGGCATTATCCGATCCGGCAAAGCGGCAATATGTCTTCACCCGAATGGTGAATGGCGTTCCGTTTCTTGATGATTGCTTTGTCGTAACCCTGGATAATTCCAATCAGGGTCAAAAGCTGCAGTCGAGCAGCAACCGCAAATGGACGGACGAGCGCGTGTTTCCCGATCCGGCCAAGGCGATTCCCAGGGAAAAAGCCGAGCAGCTTATCGCTGACAAACTCAGGCTCTTCTACGCCGGTCAAACCGGAGAACAATCGCCGGCGGGCGCTTCGGCCATGGTTTACGATCCCGGCCTGATGGGCTATGTACATGCACTGGACGGCCAACCAGCCGGGTCCGGACAGGAACATTCCCGGCTGCTCGGAAAGCGGATGGAAATCGTGCCTGCCGAAAAGCCCTTGATTGCCCGAACAGCAGAGGAGGCTGCTGCCGTGCTGGAAACGGATTTTGGCATTGCGGTTGGGGGCAAGCCGCAGCGCTTAAACGATGGGATCAATCATGTAAAAGAGTATCGCTGGGCCGTAGGGAATGACAGCGCAGTCACAGTCGTGACAAAGGAATCATCGGGAGAAATTGTTGAAATCGAATACGTGAATCATCACCCTGTCGGAGATACCAAAACGACCGCAGAAAAAGCTGCCGAAATTGCCGCCTCCTTTCTTGAAACATACCTTGATTCCGATACGAAAATGCTGCAGATAGCCAAGGTGGAAAAAGAACCGTCATTTACCCGGATTACGTTCACCGGGGTTTACCGGGAGCTTCCTATATGGGATGACACCTACTCGGTAGATGTCGATCCTTCATCCGGAAAGGTAACCGGGTTTAAAGGAGACTTTTCCCGAAAAAACCGTGAGCGTAGGGCTGATGCAAGCCTGCAGTCGGCCGGGGAAGCCGCGCGGGAATTTGTGAGCAAGCATCCGGCTTCACTTGTTTACGTTTGGCCCAAAGGAACTCCTGCTCCCTCGCTTGTTTACTTGCCATTGAACCCTCGTATATTGCCGACCGGGCAATAATTTTAAAAGTAATCTGACCAACAGACTTCCTTCCATCGAAAAGGGGAGAAAAACGCATGGGCTTCTTCCGGCCCTCGCATTTTTCTCCCTTTTTGCTCTTTGCCTTTTGGAGGGCTCGGAGCTCCCCGCCTGTTCAACGAACCTGGAGCACTTGCTTTTCTCCGCGATCCTTCCCATTCTTCCTTTTGCAGGTAGCGGGATGGACATCACTCTCCGCTGAGGTGTCTGCGGGAGCCTGCCTCTTTGCCAGCATGTATGATGCTTGAAGCGTTGTTCTTGACGGCAGCATAGTTGTAAGCGTCAGCCTGTTTTTACGTCGCTTCCTTTTTGCAAAAGCTGCTCGATCGCAAACGGCAGCAGGTCGGTCAGCACCTCAAACGCACTGTGAACATCCAGCCGCTCTGTCCATTTGTGGGCATCCTTGCCAAACGGTCCGAGATTCATCACAGGCATATTCAGGGCGACCAGCTCCTTGATCGGCAGCGCGTACCCTTTTTCCCAGAGCGGCATGTTGTCCACCAATGGCTGGATGGCCTGAGCAGCTTCCGGGAGACCGGTGTAGCTCAGATCGGAGAGACCCGGAAAGTAGTGCTGGTGCTTCAGCTCCAACTGGTGGCTTGCAGCGGCTCGGGCGCTGACCTCCCCGATCACGTGCTGGATGAGCGGATCGTTCCGCGAACTGACCGGCGGATAGTACGGAGGCGCATAAAACAGCACGATCATCGGCGCCAGCTCTTTGCACAACAGACCGAGCTCGTCGATCAGGCGGATCGTCACTTCGCGGTCGTCCAGCTCGCCTCGGCCTGCCATGACCTGCTCCTGGATGCTCTCCACCTGCTCCCGTCCGACTTTCCCGATGAGATAGGCAAGCAGCTCCTCGTATTGCAATACCTTTACTTTCATCGAGATTGGCTGCGACTGGTTCAGACTGGCGAAAATTGCCGCCCGCTCTGCGTACTCCCGCTCGATTTTGTCTGCGGTCCTCTCCGCAAGCTGACGGAGCTGTTTTGTCACCTCGTCGATCGGTTTTTCCATCACGAACATGTTGTACAAGGCGACGGCACGGTCGGGGATTTGCACCGAGTACTCTTTCTTCAAATCCTTTTGCAGCAGACTCGTTGGCGGCGGCGTGACCTCTCCTTCCACCACCTCGCAAAAATCGGTGTTGAGCTCCAGTTCGCATGTAAGCCGGGATACCATCGCGTTGGCATTCAATCCCGAGAACGGCTCGCCCACATGGGTTTCCTTGCCGTAGCAGTAGAAGCCGGGCAGCACTTTTCCCAGCGATCCGCTGTAGATGTACGTGTTCTCATCCCCCGGATACGTGGAGAAGACGGGCTCGGAGTTGAGGCAGGCGCGATAGTCGAGATCGTGCTGCTCGGCAAGCTGCAGCAATACCGGCACAGCCGCACGCATGCCGAGTGAGTTCACCTCTTCATCCGGTACTGTCAAAAGCAGCACGTTCCCGTCAAACTCGCCGGCACAAGCCCGCTCCAGCATCGACATCTGCAGGGCCAGTCCTGCTTTCATATCCATCGAGCCGCGTCCAAACAGCCATTGACCTTTAGCCAGGTCCTGCTGGACATGCTGCGGTAGCTCATCCCGGTGCCGCAAATACTCATCGGTCAATGCGGTGAGATCAAAAGCAAGCGGCTTCCACTCGCCAAAGTCCTGTACATCTACCACGTCGAAGTGGCTGACCAGGACAACGGTAGGCTGAACCCCTTCCGCTTTTTTCGCCAGCGCCGTGACGAAAAACCGGCCGTCGCCTGTCGGATGAAGCTGCACATGGCCCGGATTGGCCTGGAAATAGGGAAGCGCTGCAATTTCTCCGGCGACAAATCGGGCCAGCTCGATTTCAGCTTTAGAGCCCGTGACGGACGGATAGCTTACCAGCTTGCCCAAAAGCTCGATCAGTTGTTCTTTTGTTTGCCATTTCCATGCATTTCCCATAATGGAACCCCTCTACTTTCCGTATCATGGAATCATTTTCTGAATGATGGTGAAAAAATAGGCGGCCAAATATGGCCACTGGCTTCGGTCATATTGTGCTGCTCCGATCTTGCAGACCTGTTCCGCCATACAGTCCCGCCCCGGTCGTGTAGACTTGTTCCGGTCTTGAAGTCCGTTCCGCCATGCAGTCCCCGTTCGAGTCAAATATTGCCGCTCGGGTCATCTATTCCCGCTCAGCAGCGAGATTTCCTCCGCCGCCTCTTTGACTTTCCCGATCAGCATGGGAAGCCTTTCGTCGGTGATGCGAAAAGCAACGGCATTAATCGAGAGGGCGCCGGCTACCTTCTGGTTCCGTCCCATGATCACAGCGCCGATCGCCGTCGTTCCCTCCGTCCGTTCTCCAGAGCTGATGGCATAGCCGTTTTCCCGGATCTTTGCCAACTGTTCGATAAACTCGCTTTGCTGATGGCGAGGAAGCAGCTGGCTGACGATCCGCTCCATGTCCGCCTGCGGCATATGAGCCAGCATCGTCTTGTTGGGAGCACCGATCGTGAGCGGAATCCGGTCGCCCAAATCCTCCGCCACGCGCAGCTTGAGCGGACTCTCCACCTTTTCGATCAAAATGGCATCCAGGCCGCTCGGAATGTTCAGGCAGATGCTCTCCTCCACTTCCCGGGCGAGGCGCTCCATCACCGGCTTTGCGACGACGCGAATATCGATCTTGTCCAGCATGCGCATGCCGATGGTCATCCAGGTGTAACCGATCCGGTAGTGCTTGGTCACCGGGTCCTGACTGATCAATCCATGTGAACTCAGCGTCCCGAGGATGCGATGAATCGTACTGAGCGGCAGAGAGGTGGCGTGTGCCAGCTCCGAGATGGACCAATCCGACTTCGTTTCATCGGAGACAAGCACATTGATAAGTTCCATTGCCCTGTCAATTGACTGTACCATTGGCTAAACTCCCCATCCTTACCCCGATTGTACCGACATTCCTCACACGGATTGAGATGCCGAATCATAGCCTTTGCTCTTTTTCTTTGCCGCCCCCGTGTTCAAGCGGTTTTCCAGTCGATTTACCACGTAGGTGAAAATGAGGACCAGCACAAGGTAGTAGAGACCGACTACCAAATACGTATCGAGCTGCCGGTAGTTTGATGCCGCTTCGCCCAGCCCGGTACCCCAGAGCTCCTGCATCCCGACGTAAGCGACAAGCGACGAATCCTTCAACCCGATGATAAACTGGTTGCCGAGCGGAGGGATGGCCCGTTTGAATGCCTGCGGCAGGATGATCCGGCGCATCGCCAGCGGATAGGACATCCCCAGCGATTTGGCTGCCTCCATCTGTCCGCGGTCGATGGACTGGATAGAGCCGCGAAAAATCTCGGCAATGTAGGCCCCGTTGTGAATGGCGAGCGCAAAAGCGCCGGCCCAAAAGGAAGAGAGCGTGACGATCTCGGTTATCCCGAAGTAGAGCACCATGATTTGTACGATCAGGGGCGTTCCGCGGATGACCGTTATATACACGTGGGCAATCGTTTGCAGCGCCTTGGAATGAGAGATGCGGAAAAAGGCAATCAGCAGACCGACGCCACACCCCATGATCAGGGAGATCGCCGTTAACCGGAGTGTTAAGAATGTCGCCTCCAAAAACATGGGATAGCTGGACAAAAGGATGTCAAACATATTGGTTCACCCCATTTTTAAAAATAGGGGCGCCCGTAACAGACGCCCACTGGCCGCGGAAAGGGTTATTCACTTCCCAAAATGTTGCGTCCAAACCATTTCTCGCTGATCTTCTGATAGGTGCCGTCCTTGATGATCTCGTCCAGAGCCTTGTTCACCTTCTCCAGCAGCTCTTTATCGTCCTTGCGCAGCGCAATCCCCTGATTGTCATGGCTGAGCGGCTCCCCGACATCCTTGATCTTGTCCGGCACTTCCTTCATGTAGCGGAAGCCGACCATCTGATCCGTGATCACCGCGTCCAGGCGGCCTGTCGGCAGATCCATCAATGCCGTGACATCGCTGTCATACGTCGTGATGTTGCTTTTGTCTGTCAATTTCAGCGCCTGCTGTTCATAGCTGGATGACTTTTGGACACCGATTCGCTTGCCTTTCAAATCGTCGGCTGACTTGATCGAGTCGTTGCCGGCCGCGACGAAAATTTGAGCGCCGGAGCGATAGTATACGTTGGAGAACGCAACGGCTTTTTCCCGCTCAGGCGTAATCGTCAAGCTGCCGATGACCGTATCGTATTTCTTCGCTTGCAGCCCCTGGATGATCGTTTCAAACGGGTTGGTGATCGGCACGGGGTTCATCCCCATTTTTTCTGCCAGCGCCTGCCCGATCTCCACGTCGAAGCCCATCAGCTCCCCGTTTTCTTTAAAGTTAAACGGCTTGTACACACCGCTCATCGCGTACGTAAAGTCTTTCTTGTTCGGGTCTTTGGCCCCCTGTTCCCCGGCTGTTCCCCCCGTGCTCTGGGACGTTCCACAGGCCGACAATACGAGCGAGCCAAAAAGCAAGGTGGAGAGTACCCCCATCGTCCATTTCTTTTTCATTTTCATCGTGATGCCCCCTTTTATCGTTGTCTTTCCTTGCTTTACAAAATGCTGTTTAAAAACTGTCGGGTTCTTTCCTGCTGCGGGTTGGTAAAGAAATGCTCCGGCTCCCCTTGCTCCAGGATCTGCCCGTTGTCCATGAAAACAGCCCGGTCGGCCACTTCGCGGGCGAAGCCCATCTCGTGCGTGACCACGACCATCGTCATGCCTTCCTTCGCCAGCTGCTTCATCACCTGCAGTACCTCCCCGACGAGTTCGGGATCGAGCGCCGAGGTCGGCTCGTCAAACAACATGATTTTCGGCTTCATCGCCAGTGCCCGCGCGATGGCGACACGCTGCTTTTGTCCGCCGGAGAGCATGTCCGGATAAACGTCGGCCTTGTCCCTCATTCCCACTTTTTCCAGCAGGGCGTACGCTTCTTCCCGCGCCCTGTCGGGGGGAGTCTTTTTTACGTGGACAGGCGCTTCGATCACGTTTTCCAGGACCGTCTTGTGCGGAAACAGGTTGAAGTGCTGAAAGACCATCCCGACTTCTGTCCGGAATTTGTTCAAATCCGTCGTCTTCGGGTCGATCCTCTGGCCGTTGACGTGAATCTCCCCCTGATCATGCATTTCCAAAAAGTTCAGACATCGCAGCAAGGTACTTTTTCCCGAGCCGCTGGCCCCCAGCAAAACTACCACTTCTCTCTCGCCCACCTGCAGATCTACGCCTTTCAAGACGGTAAGCGAGCCAAACGACTTGTACAAATTTTTCACTTCAATCATTTTTGTGCTTGCCCCCCTTCCGGTAATTCGTGGTGAATAATCAAATCATGAAAATGCATACATATACTTTTCCGAATTGTGAAAATAGTTTCTGTTTTGATTATATTTACTCAATAGCATTCTGTCACCCTTTTTTTCGCAAAAAAAGAAAGGCTCGTCTTTTCGGGACAAATAAGCCTTTCCAGTTGGGACTGTATTCTCTATGCATCTTTGAAACTATTTTGCGAGCAACCGTCCAGGCCAAATGCGCTGTATCAACAAAAAACACCCCGACCGAAAGCGGCCGGAGTGTTTGGGTTTTGTTATTCAAATCGTTGCCGGCGCTTTGGCCAGTTGTTACTTCACGACAAGCTTGGCGATCATTTTGCCGTGGTCAGGTCCGCAAATCACGTTACAGAAGATCTTGTACTCTCCTGCTTTGTCGATGGTCATCGTTTTGCTGCCCTCGTTTTGGATATCTACATCCAGGCCTTCGATGCCGATCCCATGGAAGCCCTCAGTCGATTTGAAGTTGATCGTGAACGGCTCTCCTGCTTTCACCTCGAAAGATTCCTGGTTAAACTTCCAGTTGCTAGCTTCGATGTTGATTGCGTTTTCAGTGGCTGCTGCAGGCGCTTGTTCGCCTCCTGCCGCTGCTTCTTTTTTGTCTCCTCCGCAGCCCGCAAGCATAGCGGAAATGGCCACTGCCGAAATCAGTAAACCCCACGTTTTTTTCATAAGGCACCCTTCTTTCATGCAATTTCTGCAAGTTCTACAATTTCATTATAGCGAAAGAAGGCCGTCCAAAATCTGGCAGTCTGTGAATGAATCTTGACGAACCTGAGAACGATTGGTGAACTTTGGCAAAAACTAGGAAAGCCCTTACCTTTTACTATGTTTCCCTGCTCTGCGACAGGAGAGATATAGAAGACGGTCATTTCGGGAAAGCACTTCCAGCGAAAGGGCTGTCCCTGAGCCGAAAGAAGAGAGTGAGCCTCAAGATTTGATCGCAAATCAAGTTCGACACAACTTCACGAGTTTCTTCCTTATTATGGCAAACCACGCACTGAGCTGTACATCCTAAAAGCTCGCCCTTTTTGTTTTAACGACGCGCACCAGATCTTCAACCCCGATCCACTGCGCCTCCCAGTCGTTGACCAGCTTGAATTTCTTTTGTCCCACATCGATATTCCGCACGACCCCCCAGGCTGTCTCGACCACTCCCAGTCCCCCGGCTGTTTCGCGAAACCAGGAAACGGTGATCGCGTAGTCGTACTGCGTCGAATCGTAGACGCGGAAGCACATTTCGCCAAAATCGTCTTCGTCCACGACCGGGCGTCCAACAAGAGGCAGCGCCGGGCTTTCCTCGCCGCCTTTCGTCAGCGACAACGCGTGTTTCAAAACTGCCATCTCCATACTTCCTGAAAAGTCTTCGATGTTCTTAGCCATTCCGGTACCCTCCAACAGGAACATTTGTTCTTATTCTACTCCTTTTTTGCGAATATGCAAATGGAGGATTTTGTAGCGCTCTTGCCCCCAGCTTCGTCAAATAAGCAATGAGCAAGGAGGTGATTCCCTTCGAACCGCTAGCCAAGAGAAGAGAGCAGGTCATCAAGGAGTGGGTGGCCACGCACCATGCCCTGGTCTTTCGAACAGCCTATTACTATGTAAAAAATAGAGCAATCGCCGAGGATTTGACCCAGGAGGTGTTCGTGAAAGCCTTTCAAAAATTTGATTCCTTTCGGGAAGACGCCAATCCGAAGACCTGGCTTTACCGGATTGCCATAAACACCGCCAAGGATTATTTGCGATCATGGAATCATCGGCATCTTTTTTTTACTTCCGTTTTTTTTGAAAGGAGCTCCTCTCAGTCTATCGAGGAGCAGGTTATGCAGCAGTTTCAAAATGACGAGCTGGTCCAAAACGTCATGGGGCTTCCGACCAAATACAGGGAAGTCATTGTGCTCTACTACTTTGAAGAGATGCGAACGCCCGACATTGCCGAGCTTTTGGGACTGAAGGATTCAACAGTGCGGGTCAGGCTTTCGCGAGGCTTGGAAAAGCTGAGGCAATTGCTGAAAGGAGGAGATCAGGATTGGACATCCTTGACCGACAGCTGAAACAACGAAAGGAACTGGTACACGACTCGCTCAGACTGACCCAGGAGGAAGTGTCCCGGCTGGAGCAAAGAACGCTCGCTTCCCAAGCAATGGCTAAAAGTGGAAAAAAACGATTTCTTGTCCGCACATGTGCCATAGCTGGCGTCGCGGCAGTGGCCGCCATCCTTCTTTGGGCCGGTCCGCTCGCTCAGCTTCCGGAAGAAAATCCAAGCCAGTTGGTTTCTCCTCCTGTGACGACGCCCAATCACCAGCAGACGCCAGCCCCTGCACTGCCCGAAGCACCCAAACAGACTGTCGCCTGGCAGACAGAAGCGGATAAACTGGCTTTTTACCGCGTATTTTCGCTCGGCATGACCTATGACGAAGCAAAGGCGCTCTTCCCCGAATTGGGAGAACTGCAGCCGCTTGGGGGAATTGAAAGCCTGGGTGCGGACGGCTTGCAAGAAGCCTTCATGCCCGTCACCTTGGGAGACGAGCAGGTACAGCTGACGCTCTCTTTTGAACACGGCTTCCTCTATGCTGCCCGATACCAGATCGAAAGCAAAGACGAACAGAGGATCATGCAGAAAAAAGCCGAGCTGGAGACGTTCTATGCAAGCGATTTTGGCTCGCCAAAAGAAGAAGCGCTTGAATCGGGAACGAGTTCGGCATGGAGCCCCTTCTTTGGGCTCGGTCTGACGAAAAACTGGGACGGCCGCTACATCCTCATCTGGGGGCTGCAAGGAGGTGAAGAGGCATTGGAGGAGCTATACCGGGATCGAGAGTTTACCGTCCAGGAAGCGATTGAGCGGGCGCTGTCGGAGCAGCCGGAGTTTCCTGCCCGCACAGGTGAAACCAGGCAAGTCCGTGTCGAAGGAATACCCGAGACACTGGCAACCACCAGCCTGCGAACGAAGGTCAAGCTGCAGACGAGAGACAGCTATCTCGTTACATTTGAACGGATGTGGACGATTCAGGGTGGCGACAATCGCCAAATGACGATCCCTAGCTACTGGACCTACGAGGTAACAGAGAAACAGGTGAAGCTGGTGGACAGCTATGTTGCAGATCGAGAGGTGATGGAGTATCTACATGCTGCTGCGCCCCCGCCGAAAGGCTGATCGCAGCTCGTGGGGTGGCTTGCTGAAACAGGAAAAGGCGCGTATTCGCGCCCTACCCTTTCTCTATATGTCTTTGAGATCGATGACGTAATAGTGAAACTCGGCAACAGCTTCAAAACCTATCGACTGATAGAGGTTCAAAGCACGCCTGTGATGAGTGACCACTCCCAGACGAACCTGTTTGCAGCGCTCTGCCAGGAGTTTCCCTACACGCGCAAGCATATCATGGCCGTAGCCTTTTCCTTGGTATTGCGGGAGGACGCAAACACTACATTCAATGAGAGTCAAGGGGTCCTGTAAGGTCTTCGTTTAGAGGTTATAAGACTGCAGGAGCAAAACGATATTCTACAAAAAACGGACTCGCGTGAAACCTTTACATTCTTAAAAAATTTCCCAGCAAGTAAAATAGCAAAACAAGTGTAACGATGGTTGGAACCAAGGTGATTCTGTTCCATTTGTACTTATGCGAAAGCACATAGCTCCAGATAACAAAAACAATCGCCACACTTAGCATTGTGATCATGTAGATCATAAGATTCAGATTCCCCTCCCCTGCAAGACCGATCTTTTCCTTTTGCCAACCGGACATGTCGTAGAGATAGATCTGCATGATTGGTACAAAAAAAACTCCCTGGGCAATGCATCCAGCTTCTGCATATGCCCAAGGAGGTCTCTCGTTTCAGCTTTTGTCTTTCCTTAGTCGTCGCACTTCTCCGCTTTCCCCTCAGCCAGCGCGGTCTTGAAAGAAGAACCGCAGCCGCAGGAAGCGACCGCGTTCGGATTATGAATGGAAAACCCTCCGCCCATCATCGATTCCTTGTAGTCGATTTCCGTGCCTTTGATATATAGGTAGCTGTCTTTGTCGACAACAATCTTGACTCCATTTTGTTCAAAGGTTTGGTCGCCTTCTTTGATTTCCTGATCCCAACCCATCCCGTAGGTAAAGCCACTGCACCCACCCGGGCGGACACCTACGCGCAAAAACAGGTTAGGGTTGTTCTCTGCCGCCAGCATTTCTTTTACCTTCAGGGCGGCTTGCTCGGACATGGTAATCATTCGTTTCCCTCCTTGTCAGCCGTTGTTACTATGATGCGGCGTTCTCCTTACAGTATACCGAAGAAGCACCTGTGCTCTCAAGACTGCGCTGCACTTTGGCGGGCCCAAAAAGGCAGCAAAAAAAGAGGGTTGCCCCCTCTTATGCAAAATAGGCCTTTTTATCCAAAATATAAAAGCAGTAGGACTGCTTCTTTTTACCTACCTTGGACAGATTATGATCCATTTGGTTCAGCTCGTTGTGAAGTTGATCAATCTTCTTGCTGTATTCCAGTACTTCTGGATGATCCAACCCAAACTCTAACCCCATACTAACCATACGCTGTCGAAGGAGTTCAATTTTTTCAAGCAAAACGTCCCGCATTGCTGAAGCTCCTCCTAAAGATCATTAAGGCTTTCGTACCTTTATTTTACAAGATGATAAGACATTAGGCAAACAAATTTTCCTTTTATAACCATGAAAGATCTGGAAATTTGGCGACATTTGTTATATTTTTACAAACAATACTTCTCAAAACTTCTCATATTGTTCCCCTTCCTGAAGAGGTTTATAATATAGGTGCTTTTGTTATCGTGAGGAAAAGGGTAATCATTGATTACAGATCACCAGACTGCTCATGTGAAGAGTAGAACTATTGTCGTTGCTTACGGGGCGCTGATTGTGGACGCTCTCGCTGAACGGAAGGCTTCATCTGGAGGAGTGTTCCTTGGCTTTTAGTGCCCGGCAGAGACTGATACCCTTTCGAACAACATCACAGGATTGCGAGTAATTCTAGCTGAAGGGAAGTGTTTATGATGGCACTCGACACCCTTGTTCTTCAGGACAAAAATTTGTCCACAGTGGCCAACAAGGTAATTGCCGGTGAACGACTTACATTGGAGGACGGTCTCACCCTTTTTAATTCTACTGATTTGCTGACGATCGGCCAGCTTGCCAATCTGGTCAACCAACGGAAAAACGGAGACAATGTTTACTTTATTCAAAACCTCTACATTAATCCGACCAACGTCTGCGAGGCTCATTGCAAATTCTGCGGGTTCCGCCGCGACTTGGGCGAAGACGGCGCTTATACGATGAACACCGAAGAGCTGCTTCACTATGTAGAGACTCGCTACCACGAAGGCATCCGCGAGTTTCACATCGTCGGCGGCCACAACCAGCATGTGCCGTTTGATTACTATCTCGACAACATCCGCACGCTGAAAAAAGCGTATCCGCATGTCACGATGAAGGCGTACACCGGTGCCGAGATCGAGTTCTTTTCCCGCATCTCTGGCCTGTCCATCCGTGAAGTGCTCGAGGAGCTGCGCAAGGCCGGAGTGGAAAGCTTGACGGGAGGCGGCGCGGAAATCCTGACCGAGCGGTACCGCATGAAAATGAGTCCGGAAAAGGCATCGACAGATATGTATCTGGAAGTGCACCGTACTGCCCATCAAATGGGTATGAAAACTCACTCCACCATGCTGTACGGATCGATCGAAACATTGGAAGAACGCGTGATCCACATGCTCCGCCTGCGTGAATTGCAGGATGAAACCAACGGATTTTTGGTATTCATCCCGCTGGCGGTCCAGCCGATCAAAGCGACAGCCGGCATCAAACGCCGCAACTCTGCTATCGACGACCTGAAAACAATGGCGATCAGCCGCTTGATGCTGGACAACTTCCCGCACATCAAGGCTTACTTCATCAACATCGGCACCCAGCTGACCCAGTTGTCCCTGACCATGGGGATGTCCGATGTGCACGGAACGCTGATCGAGGAGCGCATCAGCCACTCCGCCGGGGCGCTTACACAGCAAGCGCTTACTGTCGATGAGCTGGTCTGGCTGATCAAGGGCGCCGGCAAACGCGCGCTGGAACGCGACACCTTCTACAATGTTGTCAAAGAACACTAAACGAATACGCTGTTGAAGTCTACAGACGGGACGCCTTAACCGGTGTCCTGTCTTTTTATTTGTTTTTATCAGCCATTTTTGTTACGTTACTGATTGTAAGACATTTTCAAATGTTCAGGAGGTGTGAACCGTGCCGCTCTTAATTGTTGCAGCCCCCCGGTTAGGCAATTCATAACTTGGGGGGATCTCAATTGATTTTCTGGAAAATAGCAAAAAATGAAAAGATGTTCCGACGCTATCTCGCTGCCTTGTTTCTGTGGGAGTGGACGCAGTGGATGCTGGTTACCGCTATCCCGCTGTTTCTGCACCAACGCTACGGACTGGGGAAAGAATTTGTCTTCAGTATTGTCATTGAACTGCTGCCCGGCATCCTGCTCGGTCCAATCATCGGCTCCTGGATTGACCGCTGGGGCGCAAAAAGAGTGACGACCCTGGATATCGCGGCTTACAGCATCCTGGTCACGCTCTTGCCCCTGTCATCCTCGCTGTGGCAGGTGCAGCTCATTCTGCTCGGCATCGGCATCGCGAAAACAGCAGGGTCTCCCGCTTCGCTCACCTTGCGGGCCAGGGTCATCCCAAAAGGGCTGGAGATTCAGGGAAACGCAGCAATCATGGGTATCGAGCGCCTCTGCAAAATCATCGGGCCCTTGGCCGCAAGCATGGCCATCCTCGTTTTTGGCATCGGAACGATGCTTCTGCTCTGCTCCTTTGCCGGACTTGCTGCATTTGCTCTGTTTTACATGCTTCCGGCAGCGGAAAGCCAAAAGCAGGCAGAGAACGAAAATGGCTTTACAAAAGCGATTTTCTCGGCGCTCCCTGCCTTTTTCGGATTGCTTTCTCGTGACCGGATGATCGCTGCTTTTGTCGTGACAGCCATCGGGTATTCCCTTTTGTTGGGAATGCTGAAGATCTTTCTGCTGTCACTTGCCGGCTTGTACGGAGATCCCCAGCAATACTGGGGGCTGCTTCTGGCAGCACAGGGGTTGGGGTCGCTCGCAGGAGCACTTGTCTGCGACAGGGTTGTAAACCGGCTGACACGGACGTACTCCCTGACCTGGGTCTATTTCCTGTTTGGACTGGGGGAAGCTGTCCTTTTGACCGGCCTTGCCTTTCCGCTCGGGCTTACCTGGACCCTTTTCGTCCTCGTCCTGGCTGCTGTGTTTGAAATCGTGGCGACGATCATTTACTTTTCAGTGATACAGACGCGGATTCCGTATGAGCAGCAAGGTTTGTTCAATAGCATGACCTTGCCGGTACTGGATACATGCTATGCGGCTGGCATCATGTTATCGGGTGCGCTCCTCACTACACTGCCGATATTCTCTGTACTGCTAGTGTGCCTCGGATTTATGCTGGTCACCCATCTGCCGTTCGCCAGGCTGTTCTTTCGCGACAGGGCAGCCGAAGCAAGCGCAGGCAGCGAGTAGCCGTTTCCTATAAAAAGCACTCGCATGCAATGAAAAAGGGCTGTCCCGCTCGTAAAGACTTACGAGGGGACAGCCCTTCACTATCGCAACAGGTCAAACGAAGCTGCTCATTTCCCTTCCCGATTGCTCAAAAGGGAAAGTCCTCCTGCTCTTCTTCATCTGCCTTGAGCTTCGCTTTGATTTTTTCCAACAGCTCATCGGCCGTTTCCGCTTGCACCAGGTCCCCGTTTACCAAGGCAAAGGGCTGCATGTAGCATTCGCCGCAGTATCCGAGGCAGCCGTATTCCAGCACGTCGACATCCAGCTCCGGGTCATTTTCGAGCGCTTCCATTACTGGCTTTGTATAGGAAGAAACGTTACTCGCGCAAAATTCTACTAAGGGCTTCATCTATTTCTCACCTGCCATAGTTATTGGCTTCGTATTTCGTTCTTTATTGTACCGCTTATCAAGGAAAAATTCAGTACACAAGTGCACCGTTATCTGGGAAAAAGATTCTGCTTGCAATTTAAGCGAAAGAGAACAACAATAGAGTGGGTGCTGTAAAATAACGGACAGAAGAAAGGATAGACCTTCTATGAAACGACTTGTTATCCTTGGCGGAGGATACGGGGGTCTGCGAATTATTGAGCGCATCCTGTCCCCTGATTTACCAGATGACGTCTTTGTCACGCTTGTGGACCGGATGCCGTTTCACGGATTGAAGACGGAGTATTACGCTCTGGCTGCAGGTACGGAGCCGGAAATGGCCGTACGCGTCGCTTTTCCCAGCGATCCTCGTTTAACAATCAAGTACGGAGAAGTAGCAGGAGTGAACCTGGACGAACAAATCGTCAATTTTGACAACGGCGATACGCTTTCCTATGACTGGCTGGTGTTGGCACTGGGTTGTGAAGACCGTTATCACGATATTCCCGGAGCCGAAGAGTTCACCAATTCGATCCAGACCATGGCCGCAACAAGAAATACGTATGCGGCAATCAATAACCTCAACCCATATAGTATGGTTACCATCGTCGGTGGAGGACTTAGCGGCGTTGAGCTTGCCTCCGAACTGCGGGAAAGCCGTGCCGATCTGAACATTCGCATCGTGGACCGCGGCGAGAGCATTCTCAGCCCGTTCTCCAAAAAGCTGCAAGAATACGCTTCCCAATGGTTTATTGAGCACGATGTCCAACTGGTCTCGATGGCGAATGTGAATCGCGTCGAACCGGGTGTGGTGTACAACCATAACGAACCGGTTGAGAGCGATGTCATCGTCTGGACCGCAGGTATTCAAGCAAACCGGATCGTCCGCGGGCTGCCGATCGAAACGGATAACATTGGACGAGCCAAGCTGAACGCCTACCACCAGGTTCCCAACTACCCCAATGTATACGTAGTGGGCGACTGTGCGAGCCTTCCTTATGCGCCGAGCGCACAAACAGCGGAACTGCAGGGAGAGCAAATTGCACTCATGCTGAAAAAGGATATGAAAGGCGAAGATTATCCTGCCTCGCTGCCTGTTATCAAGCACAAGGGAATGTTCGGCTCTCTGGGTAAAAAAGAAGGCTTCGGCGTCCTCGGAAAAGTATCCCTGGTCGGCCAGATGCCTCGTGTCATAAAAAGCGGCATTCTCTGGATGTACAAGAAACATCTGGGCTAGCCCGGCAATAGAAAGCCTATCGGTTCTCGTAAGCCGAGGGCTTTTTTGTTTGCTCTGCTGCATGGTTTGTTGATGGTCTCCTCATACTAACGGCATATTCGTACGCAAAGTCTTCCCCCGTATAGGTGAGTCAATGAAACATGCACTCCTTTTCCTTTTGTTGGTCCCTGTAACATTTACTTACAGATACATTGACGCTTCAATAGCCGGGCGAGTGCCGCATTACACTTCTGCTTCGGAATCTGAGCGAGTGCCACTTCACACTACCGCCGCGGCATTTGGGCAAGAACAGCTACAAGCTGCCGCCGCCGCGTCGGAGAAAGTACGGCTTTCATTTGCATCTCCCGCACCTGGCCGCGAGCAGCTTCTCGAAGGCGCCCTGCTAAACCGCTACCTGGAGTTGATCGGCAGCACTCTTCAAAGGCCTTTTGGCTGCGGAAAAATCGCCGGCATCAAGCGTTTGGGCGACCCCAGACTCCCGGCCTTCGAGGTAGTCATCGAAGTCGTTACATTCGGCGAGGCATTTGGACAGCCCCCGTATGGTCTCGTCTCCCTAACCGTACGGGATCGTCCGGACCTCGTAAGCCTGACCGGAATTGAAAAGCAGCGGAATCTTTCCGAAGACGAATACAAAAACCGATGCCGCTGGTTCGTGCAGTAAGTGTTCAAAGAAATTTTCCTTCATTCTCTTAAAACCGCACGGTAGAACAGATTCACAAGTTCGGTACTATACGACTGCGGATCGATACTGCCGTTCAGCTTCCTGTTGAATATATATTCGTCAATCGCTCCTCGAATTGCGCTTGCCATAGCCAAAACATTGAACTCGCCGAATTCCTTTTTCTCCTGTCCCGCAACCAGAATTTGTTGCAGCTCGCTCTCCAGAGGATTCTCTTCATCGTCGTCCAGCTTATAATAGGGGACATTATTAGCCGTCCGCGCATGAAAGACGATCTCAATCAGAGCAATATTGTATTCAGGCTTATTGGCATGATAGGCAATACTGGCTTCGATGTAGGCGCGGAGCTTGTCGCGGGGAGTGGTTGCTGCTTGCGTACGTTCCAAAACATAAGAGGACATGTCAGATAAAAGCTGCGTTAATGTATAGTCCATCAAATCATTTTTGTCCTTAAAATGGTATGAGATCAATGCCGTGCTAATTTCAGCCTTTTTTGCTATTTGGGCCATGCTGGCGTGGATGTACCCGATCTCATCCAGGGTCTTAATCGCCGCATCGACGATTTGCGCGCGCCTGGCCTCGGAAATAAAAGATTTTTTTTCATCCGTTTTTTTCGTTCTCATCCTGATCGACCTCGTTTATTTGCTTAGGTTTCTCCAGTACTGAAACTTCCCTCTGTCTTTTACCATTATGCCAAATTTACAAGCTTCGCGTTGCATCTCTTTGGCCGATTCCACGTCTTTCTCTTGCAATGCTTGCTCGCGGCCCTTCAAAAGAGCGTTTAAGGCTGGGGACAAATCTGGCGTTTGATCCACCCAAAGGCGATATTTTGCCTCATAGGGGTCCCCCTCTACCGACCATGGATAACGGTGCTTGACAAACGCATCAGCGATAGTGGCAGGCGTTGATTCATAAGCTTCGCGCGCTAACTCTTGCCCGGTATTTCCAAGCAGGACAAGCTCCTTGCCGTCAATAAACACCGACGCAATTTCGGATTTGGAATACCGTTGAGTACCATCATTGATTTTCATTGTTACTTCATCATCGGAAACAGCGATTACAAGGCTTTCTTTTATCGCCACAGCAGAGAGCCATACACCTGCAATCAAACCTAAAAAAGTCGTTACAATCGCCACCCACTTCTCATCAAAGGAAGCGACCAACTGCAAAGGACCTTGAAGTGGGAACCAAGGCAATCCGGCAACCCAATCAGCAATTGACGGCAAGAAATACCCTAGAATCATTCCCAAAACAGGTGGAGTAAGCATCACAAGAACGCGCTCGACTGGCGCAAGTCCAATAACTGTCATATGCTTGTTGCTCTGTTGAGATTTGAACATAAACTACCTTACCCCTTTTCATAAGAAACGTCTTTGAATCTAGAGAATGGGAGTGCAACAGACACCCAATATTACATCTCCCTAACTCTCAGGTCTGAGGAGCGAGACAAGTGGATTAAACGATTTGATCGATTAACCAAAATATCGATTACATAATCAAATTATGACTTTTTGTTCGACTTCTGTAAATAGGCAAAATCGAGATTATTATTCTCAACATGTAGTTCACGTCTCTGTTCTTCAGTTGTCTTCTTCGTGTTTTCTCCTGCCGCAAGCCCCCGATCACTGACTTTGAGGGATTGACTCATGACATTTTTTCCTCGTCTATGTAACGTGCATTACTGCTGCTGCGTCTTTACGTCGAGGTGATTGTATGGCAAGGTGGTTTGCATTCGGATTGGTGCCTCTCCTGCTTCTCTTTTCGTTTGTCTTCACTCCGTCGAGTGTCTATGCCTGTTCCTGCGCCCAGCCTCCGGCTCCGAAAAAAGCGCTTGAACAGGCCGAAGCCGTCTTTGCAGGTACGGTTACAGCTGTCACTTCCGCAAAGTATGGTAATGAGGTGCAATTTCAGGTCAACACTACGTGGAAAGGAGTGAATCAATCCCAGGTTCTCGTTGCAACAGGCAGCGGAGACGGCGACTGCGGCATCGCCTTCCAAGCAGGCAATGATTATCTTGTGTACGCCCACCCGGATACGTACTACAGTGAATCAGGCGGGCTGGCGACCAATATCTGTACTAGAACGACGCTTCTCTCCGATGCCTCAGTTGATTTGCTTGCCATCGGCCCGGGAACACCTGTAACCGCGGACCCGCCAGAAAATAGCCAACCAAGCGGTTTTTGGGAAAAGCAGGAAAACGTGTGGATAATCGGACTGCTGGTTTCCATTGCGGCTGTTTTTGTTGCTTATCTCAGCTATGTGAAAAGGAAAGGGCAATGATCCATCCTCTATGCAAGGAAATTGCAGTGCAGGATAGCTCCCTGTTTGTATCGGACATCGATCGTAAAGAGAGTCGAATGGAAAGAGGTGCAAAAAAATGAGTATGGTAACCCTCCCTGCCTGGTTTTGGGCGATTTATTACCTTTTTTTGTTTGCTACATTAGCCTTGGGCCTGTGGAGCCTTGCTCGAAAGAAAATGAAAAGCGCGTCGATTGTCGCTATCATCTTCGCAATCACCGTCCCTCTTGTCAGTTTGGTCAACAGCATTGGGAGAGCAGAGGGCACCCATGAATTGAATCATTTGATCAGTCAACTGCAAGAAGGTGCTGTCTGGTCTGTGTATGTCAGCGCGGGTTACTTGTATTTGCTGGTTTGGTGGATGCTTTTCTTCAGCAAGGGAAAGGACAAACCGAATAAATACGCTGCGAAGTAAAGAGTTGCAACTGCCTGCAGCCATCATTTTCTCTTAAACTGGCTTCAGACATGCAAGACACAAAAACCGGAGCATCGCTCCGGTCAGACTGACGAGAAAAACCTATTTTCAAAAAATGAATGGCATAAGGATGGATAAAAAGTAAAAGCCGGTCTTCTTTATAAAGAAGAATGATCGGCTTTTGTTGTTAAACGAGAGCTCTTTGTTAGTATCGTGTTATCCCCTATCTTTCCGGAATACCTGCTTTACTCGCTCGATCTGAGCGAGGTGGTCACGGACATGCTGGACGCGTAATTCAAGCAGCTCTTTGAACGTGTACCGCATTCCATCGGGATATTTCCCGACCCGCTCAAGCTGCTTGGGAGTCAGATTTTCCAGAAGTGGCAACATGCTGGCCCGCAGATTTTGGAACAGGAGCAGATGCTGCTCTTGGTCCAACCGTCCATATCCCAGGTTATCCGTCCAGGCTTCCTGATCAAATGATAGCAGAAGCGGTTCGTCCTCAGCCAAGACTTTTCTTAGCCGATGTGTCGACAGGATTTCGTCATCCGTCACATGGATCACAATCTGATGGATGCTCCATTTGTCCGGTCCAGGTTGGAAACGCAGTTCTTCCTCAGACAATCCTTCGACGGCTTCTCGCAGCAGCGCATAGTCTTGGCTATAATCCTCGATCAATTTTTCCATCCGATCTTCTCCTTCATTATTATTTGTGTCACAGGAAGCTTTCGATAACAAATATTATTATTCGTTATAGAACAAATACCTTCTTGGTTTTACCAATAATCCGTCACCCTACAATGATTTCTTTGGAAGTTGCCTAAATGTTTAATCCACCAGTGGTTCCGTGGTTAGCCTCATTTATTCAGTTTTTTTGAACCTTTACGACCGGGACTCGTTTCAGTTCATACGTCCCTTCCAATATTCCTTCATGGATGACGTTCAGCTTTAGCAAGCTGGATATTTTTCCTGCATCCGCTCTCGACACCAGCCTCCACAAAGAAGCCTCAGGCAGGGCGTTGTACAGTCTGTCGTCATAATATTCGCGCCTTTCCTGAAAGCTGATCGCCAACCTGTAATCACCAAGGATTACGGACCCCGCGTCAGGGTATTCTTCAAGGATTTCCTGTCTGATCCCCTGCAATTCTTCCTCGATTTTTTTCTGCTCTTCTTTTAGCTGATAATAGCGTGCCAACCGCGCTTCCATTCCATCGTCTCCCCCTTTGTCCATGTCGGTCGATATATATGAACAAAACAGGAGGGGTAGAACAGTGACTGGCAGCTTATTTCGGGTTAGACAGAGATGGGTTTAGCGGGCTTCATTCAATTTGGCAACAGGAAAAATTCTTGGTAACAGAAAAAACTTGGTTTCAGAAAACAACTTGATAACAGCAAAAAGACGCGGCAGCCACCGCGTCTTTTTCTTGCCTGCTACAGATTTTTGAGCAGGTCGCAGCTTGTCTTATTCGTTTGCATCAGGCGTGACATTGATCGCTTCATTCGGATGCTTCAAGAGGAAGGTGGAGTATTCCACTTCATATGGTGCCCATTTGCCTTCGCTGCCAAAGCCCCAGATCGACTTGAGTGTGGAAACGGTATCCGTATTGTTCAACCCGACGATCCGCTGCTCGCCCATCAGTTCAAACGTTCCGTTGTTGTCGATATCAATCGGCTGCAGCGAGCCGAACGGATAGGAATAGACGGACAAGTCGTCATCTTTTTTCAGCAGCTTGCCGTCCCTGTCGTACAGCTTGGCCATCTGATAAAGCTCTTTGTTTGCCTGTACATCGAGAGTCAACGGCTGCTGCAGATGGGTCCCCTTTCCTTCCACCTTAAAACCGTTTGCGAATTTGCCCTCGTAGCGGATTCCTTCGTTTTCTTCTTCGCCAAAGATTACTTTCCCCTTGTTGTCCGCAAATGTCGCAATGACATGGTTGTAGATGCCTCCGCTGCCGCCTGTCGCTGTTTTGACAAAGGCATCGGCGACGTGGTCTCCCGTAAAGTCGAGCAGAGTCAGCTCGCCCTCATAGCCGCCAAGGTCCTTCATCTCGGTTTTGCTGTAGGCTTTTGTCTTTCCGTCCTGAACCACGATGTTCATATCGGCGGCGTATATATCGTCCGCCTTTTCCTTTACTCCTACCAGGTATACCGTGTCCGCTACTTTATCGCCGTTGACATCAGCAGATTTCTGGTCGATGACATAGGTGTTCTTGTCCAGCTTCAGTTCTGCTGCTGCTGCAAACGGCTTTCCTTTCTCTGCGTCCGCATGAGCTACTTTTGTATGGGCCACCGTCAGACCAGTACCTCCGATTACGCCGGCAAGCAGCAGGAATGTAACGGGCTTCATCCATTTGTTATTCATTGTGATTTCCTCCTTGGTGATGGTTACATTCATAACTATAGGACGAAACCCCTTATCTTTCGTTACAAACGGATGACGAAACAAAAACAAAGAGGTAAAAATCTGCTATTTCACATGATTCAGCACGCTTTTGATCACTTCGACCGAATCTTGCTTGCGGTTCAGATTATAATGCTTGCGCACCGCTTGATAGACGGCATTCAAATTTTTGCTTGTCTTGTTTTTCCGATAGGCAGCTACCTGCTTGGTAAACTTCGGATGGTGGATCAGGTCGCGGCTCCAGTCCCAGGCCCGCGGCTTCAGCGCGTCCGCTCTTGCCTGCGCAAGCATTTGGTCAAAGCGCGGAACAGCAAATTCCGTTACTTTTTTTCGTATGGTATAGGTTCTATCATCGGATGGCCACGGGTCTGAGCCTTCCTGATACGCTCTTCCGTTGATGAACAATACATCCCGGTATTGCATCGGAACCATTTCCGGCTTGAGCTGGAGGCGGTAGTATTCCCAGCCATTGTGTTTTCCTTCCTAGCAAAACAAACGTGATGAAATCAAATAATCTTTCGTAGGCGTATTCCTCTATGTAATCATCCGGACCTATTGATGCAAGCAAGAAAAACTCAATCTCCATCTATCTCTGCCTCTACTTTTACCTTATTTCCTGCATCCCTTCCATTTGTCGAACGTCTTCTCACATTTCAACAGCACGATCGGTTTCCGTTTCCATAAACAAAAAAACGGCCAGACCGTAAATCTCGTCTGACCGCTTCCTACTGCTATTTAAACCATTGATCTATTCATCGCTGTCAACAGGAGCAGCCAAAGGCTGCAAGCCCATGCTCTCCAGCTTTTCATAAACACTTTTCAACTTGGGATTTCCCTCGCCGACAATTTCCCCGGAAATTACGACAAGCGGATACCACAAATCTTCCTCCAGTATGCGCTTCGCCCAGCTTTTGTCTTCTTCTGTCTCCGGCTGTTGAAAGTCGCTATACGTGATGCGGACATTGTCGTTCCCGTACTTGCGGCCAACCGCTGCCTGCAGCCATTCAGCCGTTTCCTTGGCTGAAGGCAAATTGACGCAGCTTGCACACAACTGCTCTGTACCGTACACCTTTATCTCCACACTCACGCTTTCCGCCCCCTCCACATTTTCTCCATCTTATCACTTGGAGAGCGCTTGTTCCAGATCCTCCATCAAATCCTGTACATCCTCGATTCCGACAGAGATGCGGACCAGGCCATCGGTAATTCCGAGCTCGGCGCGGCGTTCTGCCGGGATCGAGGCGTGCGTCATCCGTGCCGGAACACTGATCAAGCTTTCGACAGCACCCAGAGACTCGGCGAGCGTAAAATATTTCACTCGGGACAGCACTTCATCTGCACGAGCCGCACTTCCTACGTCAAAGGAGATCATGCCGCCAAAGCCGCGACCTTGGCGTTTCGCCAGCTCATGCTGCGGATGGCTGGCCAATCCAGGATAAATCACCCGAGAAATATCGCTTCGTTTTTCCAGCCATTCGGCCAGTGTACGAGCATTTTGCTCGTGCTCTTCCATCCGGATGCCGAGCGTTTTCATGCCGCGCAGCAGAATCCAGGAGTCCTGAGGACCGAGAATGCCCCCAATCGCATTTTGCAGAAAATGAAGCTCTTCCCCGAGTTTCGCATCCTTGGTTACGACCAGACCGGCGACAACATCACTGTGGCCGCCAAGGTATTTGGTTGCGCTGTGATAGACGATGTCTGCTCCAAGGTCGAGCGGATTTTGCCAATACGGCGTCATGAACGTATTGTCGACGATCAACAGAATGCCATGCTTCTTCGCAACCTTCGACAGCGACTCAATATCGCTTACCTTCAGGAGCGGGTTGGTCGGCGTCTCCATGATGATCGCCTTTGTTTCCGGGCGAATGGCTGCTTCTACAGCAGCTCCGTCACTCGTATCCGCATAGGTGGCTTCCAGGCCCAAACGCGAGAACACGCGGGTAATGACGCGGTATGTTCCCCCGTACACATCGTCCCCGACTACCACGTGATCACCTTTGTTGAACATGGAGAGTATCGTGGAAAGCGCCGCCATGCCGGAGCCAAACGCCAGTCCACGCGCACCGCCCTCCAGCTCGGCGATATACGTTTCCAGGGCATGCCGGGTCGGGTTCCCCGTCCGGGAATATTCAAAGCCTTTGTGCTGGCCGATCGCTTCCTGCTTGTATGTGCTCACTTGATAAATCGGGACGGAAACTGCTCCTGTGTGTGGATCTCCCTCGATTCCTCCGTGAATCAGGCGCGTTTTGATGCGCATCTTATATGCCCCCTTGATAGATTTTTTTACTCAGATAGCGTTCGCTTCCATCCGCGAACAAGGTAACGATATTCGTCCCCGGCTTGGCGATTTGCGCTTCCCGCAGTGCCGCTGCCATGGCCGCACCTGCAGAGCTGCCGACCAGAATCCCTTCTTTCGCAGCGAGCTCCTTCACCAGTTTGAAGGCCTCCACATCCAGGATGGTATGGATCGCGTCGAAATAGCCGGTATCCATAAACGGCGGCAAAAACTCCATGCCGATGCCTTCCGTCTTGTGCGGACCGGGCTCGCCGCCGTTCAGGATGGACCCTTCCGGCTCGACAATCACGGTTTTGACCTGCGGATTCTTCTCTTTCAAGTACCGGGCTGCCCCCATAAACGTACCGCCGGAGCCTGCTCCCGCTACAAACACATCCACATTCCCTTCCATTTGTTCCCAAATTTCCGGTCCCGTTGTTTTGTAGTGTGCGTCCGGATTGGCCGGATTGGCGAATTGTTGCGGGACGAACGAGCCCGGGATGCTTGCGGCCAGCTCTTGCGCTTTCGCGATGGCACCCTTGATGCCCAGCTCGGTCGGCGTATTGACGACCTCTGCGCCAAGTGCGCGCATCAGCTCTTGCTTTTCCTCGGAAAATTTTTCCGGAACGCAAAAGATCACGCGGTATTCAGTCCCGACGGCCGCCAGAGCCAGGCCAATCCCCGTATTTCCCGCAGTCGGTTCGATAATCGTGCCGCCCGGCTGAAGCTGGCCGCTTTCCTCAGCAGCACGAATCAGCTCGACACCCAGCCTGTCCTTGACGCTTCCGCCAGGGTTGAAATACTCCAGCTTGGCAAACAAGCGGACGCCCTGCGGGAGCGAAAACTTCGTCAATTCGACAATCGGCGTATTTCCGATCAGTTCTTTAATATTTCCATATACGTTCACGGCACCAGACCCCTCATCGTATTTGTTTCGTTTCCGTTTTATTATAACATGAGGCCATAACAAAAAGTCCACGCGCGGAGCGCAAGCCGCCCAATTTATACAAAGTGCAGCGGCCGGGGAACCGGTCATGGATTTCTTTTGACACGAGGATTATAATAGAGGTAGGAATGAAAGGAGTGAGTACCCATGGATAACATGTTCGACCAAGTAGAAGAAGTCCTCGATAAATTGCGTCCTTATCTTCAACGCGACGGCGGCGACGTACAGCTCGTCGATGTGGAAGATGGCATTGTCAAGCTTCGTCTGATGGGAGCTTGCGGCAGCTGCCCTTCTTCGACCATCACCCTGAAAGCAGGGATTGAGCGCGCACTGTTGGAAGAGATTCCAGGCGTGAAGGAAGTACAACAAGTATTCTAAGCTGAAAAAGCCCTTTCCGGTCAGTCGATCGGCGAGGGCTTTTTTGCATGTGCGAAGCTTTTCGTCTCCGCCTCGCTATTCCAGGCGTGCCGCAAAAAATCGATCACATGGTCTATATACGCTTCCGGATCATGCGGATAGCTCCGCACATGCCCCGTTCCCGGTACGAGCCAGAGACGGGAAGCTTCGTGAGTCACAAGCCGATACAATTGCTCGCTGTTGGAGCACGGCACAGTCGCATCTTTCGTTCCGTGGATGAACAAAATCGGCTTATCCGCCTGTCTCACAGCTTCATACGGCCTGACGTGCCTGGGGTTGGCCCGAAGCATGAGCGGGCTTAGCGTCAAAATCAGCCAGTTGAACGGGAAGCGGGGCAGGCCTGTCCACTGCGGCAAATTTTCCTCAAGATACTCCTGCAGGGAGTAGAAAGGCGAATCAGCAATGATCGTCTCTACCCGCTCGTCCAGTCCTCCCACCATCAGGGAGGTGGCTGCCCCCATGGAAAAGCCGACCAGGCCGATTTTTTGTTCGGGCCGCGTCTCTTTGACAAAGTCAATTGCACCCAGCAAATCCTGCTGTTCCCTAAGACCGATCGTCGTCAATGCCGGCGAGGATTCCCCGCTGTTGCGAAAGTCAAACAGAAGCACATTGTATCCTTTCGAGACGAGGTCGGCGGCAAGCGACAAGGCGGGAAGATGAGGCTCCAGGCGATTTTGTCCATAGCCATGAGAAAAAATCAGCGTCCTGTCGCTTTTCTCAAACCCGTTTCCTTCTGCCGGAATATACCAGCCGCGAATCGTTATCCCGCTCTCTCTGCTCGGAAAGGAGACGGACTCATAGGCCTGCAGCGAATACTCCTCCGGTCTGCTTTCCACCGGCTTTCGGCGGGGATGAGTCAGCTTCCAGGTAACACGCAGGGCTACCGCTGCTGCAGCCGCGATTGCTGCCACTGCGATCACGACTGCGATCATCATGATGTTCATACTGGTGTAACAGGCTCCTTTCCCTCCAAAACTGCCCGGATATTGACCGCGGCCAGCTTTGCCATCTCCATGCGTGTCTGATATGTAGCACTGCCAATATGGGGCAGGGCGACCACATTGGGCAGTGTGAGCAGCGGATGATCCAACGGAACCGGCTCCTTCTGGAATACATCCAATCCGGCGGCCCAGATTTTTTTCTCTGCCAGTGCCTTGTAAAGCGCCTCTTCGTCAACTGTACCGCCCCTGGACACGTTGACGAATACCGCCGTCGGCTTCATCAGGGAAAACTCCCGCTCCCCGATCATTTTCGCCGTATCCGGAGTCAGCGGCGTCAGCATGACGACGTAGTCCGCCTGTTTCAAGAGATCATCCAGCTCGCGATACTGGGCACCGACCGCTTGCTCTGCTTCCGGCTTCCGGTGGCGGTTGCAGTACAAAATACTCATGCCAAAGCCCTTGGCTCGTCTGGCTACAGCCTCCCCGATCCGCCCCATGCCGACAATCCCCAGCGTCGCATTAAATACATTTTGCCCCGCCAGCAATGTCGGGCTCCACGACGTCCACTGACCCGCCAACAAAAAGCGGTTTGCTTCCGTGATTCGTCTGGCTGCCGCCATCAACAGGGCAAAGGTCAAATCGGCGGTTGCCTCGGTCAGCACATCAGGCGTGTTGGTTACCTGGATGCCGCGCTTTTTCGCTGCCGTAACATCGATATTGTCGTATCCTACCGCCATATTGGCCACAACCTTTAACCGTTTGGCCCGGGACAGCAGTTCCTCATCGACCCGGTCAGTCAGCATGGCAAGAAGTCCGTCAGCCCGCTCCGCTTTTTCGAGCAAAATCTCCCGCGGGCAGGGACGGTCCTCCTCCCATACGTCGACCGTAGCTATCTCTTTTACATACGCGATTGCTTCATTCGCTACTTGCCTCGTCACGAACACGATCGGTTTCTTCATCTTCTGGCCTCCACAACCAATCAATTTGCGGAATCGAAACGCCGTACCGCCGGTGAATGAACACCGGGTATGCTAGCAGCGCCTCTTCCATTTTTATCAGTTCCTCATCCAGTTGCTCCTGCCATCCGCTGCCGTCGACTTCCTGCTTCTCTTCGGGGGACAGCTCCCGGTAGGCTTCCACCACTTTGAGAAATCTCCCCGGATACAGCATCAAACCGTAAATGACGGCGTACTCGCTTTCCAAAAGGGGCGTCACGCTGTTGTACCCGTCGAGAAAGCTCGCGATCCGCTCTTCTTCCCATCCGCTGCGCTTGACCTCGGCCTTGATCCACTGCCCGATGTCGCGCGAGCGCATGTCCAAGACCCAGTTCCACTCTCCTGTCAGATGGGCGCCTCTTTCCTCGTCCCAGAGAATGAAGTCCTGTTCAAAATTCTGGTACGCCACTTTCCCGCAGGCAGATGTTTCCTTGACCACTTTGTCGTAATCGGCGTGGTACAAATATTGGACCGCTGTCTCTCCGAGCTGATGAACATAGGTGTAGCTGGTCAAGAGGTACTCGTCAAAAGCAGTGATCTCCACATCAACTTCGTCCATATCATCGCGATATCCTTCGTACTGGCGCAGCTTTTTCCGCCACATCGCAGGCCAGGTACCAAGCGAGCTGTAGGGCAAAAACAGCTTATCCCCTTTGAGCGATCCCGTCCCCTGATGGAAGTGGGCGAGTGCCTGCCCGCACTGGAATGCTTGATTTTCCGGAACCGTTTCCCTAAGTCCCCGGTACACATACAAAATCTGGTCGTCGTGGACGACGTGCTGCTGGCCTTTGACCGTCTTGATCAGCGCAAGAGGCTTCAGCACTTTTTGCCCGCTGAGATGTTTTCTTACCTTTTCAATGAACTTGTTTTTGTATTTGTAAACAGCTGGAGCTTCATATAGATAGAACAATCCCTGGTCTGTCTTCAACCGCGCAGCGTTTCCGCTTCGACTGTAGTTGACGAGAGACAGTCCGTATGCCTCCTGCAAAATCGTATGATACTCCATCAGAACAACCCTCCCTGCACACCTTCTCATGAAGCAAGGTATGTCAGAACACCGGGATAGGTGCCTACTTCCTTGTAAATACTACCTTCGTGCCACGAATAAGCGTGCGAGGAGGTCCGGTTGATGAAAGAATACAGTCCGCTCAACAGCATGACCTGCTATGAAGTCACGCTGGAGCTGTTGAAGCAGCGAGGAGTACAGGTGGATGATATCGCAGAAATCGTGTTGTTCCTGCAAAAGGACTACTTCCCTCATCTGACCTTGGAAGCTTGCAGAGAAAGCGTAGCCGCCGTCCTGAGAAAACGCGAGGTGCAAAATGCGCTGATGACCGGGATTCAATTGGACATGCTTGCGGAAAAAAAGCAGCTTCTTTCCCCGCTTCAAGAAATTATCGAAACTGATGAATCCCTCTACGGCATCGACGAGGTGATGGCGCTGGCCATCGTCAATCTGTACGGCAGCATCGGATTTACCAACTACGGCTATGTAGACAAACTGAAGTACGGGAAACTGAAGCAGTTAAACGACAAAAGCTTTGGTGTCCATACCTTTTTAGACGATCTGGTAGGCGCAGTCGCAGCGGCAGCCTCCAGCCGCATTGCCCATCGGCAAAAACAGGAGGAAGAGTCCTGTCTATGAGGCTGCGACTCTGCGAATGATCTACGAGGAGATACGGCGAAGCCACTCCGACAAATCGGCTGCCGAATGCGTGGGACGATTGGGATGGTTCTGCGCATCCTCTGCACTGGAAAAACCGGTCAGGACGTGAAGCGTATCGATCCCGCTTCCGGCCCCTGCATCGATGTCGGTAAAGAGGTTGTCACCGACGATCAGGGTCTCCTCCGCTGCTGTTCCCAGCATATCCAGGGCAAGGCGGACAATGATCGGCTCCGGTTTCCCAATCACAATCGGCTCCTTTCCGGAAGCGACGGAAACAGCGGCTACCAGTGAACCGTTCCCGGGAAACAGTCCATTTTCCGAAGGCAGGGCCGCATCTCTATTCGTTGCAATAAACGTAGCCCCGTCGCGGATAGCACGTGCGGCGACTGTCAGTTTTTCATAGGTAAAGGCCCGGTCAATTCCGACGATGACGTAATGCGGCTTTTCCTCTGTCAAGACGAAGCCCTGACGCGTCAACTCCGTTCGCAAGCCTTCCTCGCCGATGACGCAGACCGGCGTGCCCGGTGAGGCATGTTCTGCCAGAAAATGAGCCGTTGCCATGGCAGAGGTATACACATCATCTGCCGCTGCGGCAATTCCCATGGCCTGCAGACGCGAAGCTACATGCTCCGATGTGGCAGCCGAGTTGTTGGTCAGAAAAAGGTACGGCACTTTCGCCTTACGCAGATGCAAAATGAATTCTGCTGCACCGGGTATGACTTCCTTGCCCCGGTAAATGGTTCCGTCAAGATCAAGCAAGTAGCCTCGGTATGTCTTCACAAAATATCCTCCTCTATGCAAGAAAATCCACCCGAAACCGAGTGGATGATTGTCGTTGTTGTTTTCCGAGATTATGCTTTGTTCGCTTCGCGAATCTCAAACACGCATTTCTCCCCGCCTTTGGCCATGCAGGTGGTCTGTTCGACATCTGCCTTCAAAACCCGGCGGAACAAAGAGAGCTCACAGCTGCAAGCCTGGTTGAATTCACGGGCTACCTGTGAAATGGGGCAGTTGAACTCGCGGATGCGATAATGCCCTTCCTCATCCGCCTTTTCCCATTCTACCATGTATCCTTTTTCGTTTTGCAGCTCAGCCAGCTTGGCCACTCTCTCTTCCAGGCTCCCCTGGACGTGGTTGCGATACGCCTCCTCCAGTCGGTTTTCACGACGGCGGAACAGCATTTCTACTTTTCCATTTCCATCTATATCCTGCAAATCGCGCAAGAAATCCAAGGTAAGATGGGAATAATTGCGCGGAAACAGCTCATCAGCCTCTTGCGACAGGGAATACACATTCGTCGGGCGTCCCATAGCCTGCCGAACCAACGTCGACTTGATCAGGTTATCCCGCTCTAGGGTGTTCAGGTGGCGCCGTACGGCCATCTCCGTAATCCCCAGATCTACGGCCATGTCACTGACAGAAAGCGACCCCTTCACCTTTAGCATACTCAAAATCTGGTCGCGGGTAGATGTGTTTTCGGTACTCATTGTATCACCGCCCTTTCCTCCATTGTACCGAACTTAGCCACTTTAGTAAACAAAAGAAATCGTTTTGTATATAAAATCCACGAGCGCCCTTAAAACAGCTCTTTTTCCAAATAGGCCCGGACTGCCGGCTCAAATTGCCGCAGCACAGGCAAACCATTTGCGGCCAGTGGAATCATCGCTTCGTGTGGAATCTTTGCGTATTCATTGACCAAAAACTTGCGGAATTCGACTATCTCAGTCAAAACGCGCGCCTGCTCGTCACTGATGACCTGCTCGTCCCGCAGAATCTCTACAATATCCGCATAGCTCCCCGGATCGCGCATAATAAATCCGTCAATCAGCGCATTGCCGACGTCCAGGATCGCTTCAATGGACAGATGCAGGGCTCTTTCCATCGCTGCAACCGCCACCCTGTCTTCAAGCAAAGCATCTTGCCTGCGAGATGCCAATGTTTCCAGGAGCGCGAGCATTTGCGACATATGCCCCAATACCTCATCGATCCGCTTTGTATTTACGTCGTACATGACAATCCCCCTCATGCGATACTGCCTCTCTTCCGATATTTGCGCAAAGCCAACCCGGGTAAACTGGGAATAACTAGTGAGGAAGAGGCATCATTTTCTGCGAATGGTTATTTGTTCCGTTTTTTGCGCTTTGCGTACCATATCGTAATGACAAAAGTAAGGAGTAAAACAACCAGAACCAATTCCCCTTCCTGCAAGTAGGAATTGCTCATTCGACTCACCTCTTTTCATCCAACAGTATACCAAAATTGTACGTGCTGTCACGAAAACCTGTGGTTTTTTGTGTTACAATGAGTTTTGAGTTTTTTGCGGCACAAGGAGGAGCTTGAAACAGTGGAACGCGAACTGGCATTGGAAGTCGTACGTGTAACGGAAATGGCAGCCCTGGCATCTTCCCATTGGTTGGGACGCGGCAAGAAAAACGAAGCGGACGGAGCAGCTACCAACGCCATGCGGACGATGTTTGACACCATCAATATGCGGGGAACGGTCGTCATCGGCGAAGGCGAGCTGGATGAGGCCCCGATGCTGTACATCGGCGAAAAGCTGGGCCATGCCGAATCAACGGGCCCAGAGGTAGACGTGGCGGTAGACCCGCTGGAGGGTACGACCATCGTCGCCAAAGGCCACAACAACGCGATGTCGGTCGTTGCGATCGGAGACAGAGGCACGCTTCTGCACGCGCCGGACATGTACATGATGAAAATGGCCGTAGGCAAAAGAGCCGCAGGCAAAATTCATCTCAACGACCCTGTAGAAAAGATGATCGAAGTCGTCGCTCAGGCAAACGGCAAACGAATCCAGGATGTTACCGTCATCATCCAGGAGCGGGAGCGGCATCAGGAAATCATCAACGCTGTAAGGGAAAAAGGGGCTCGCGTCAAGCTGTTTGGCGACGGCGATGTCGGTGCGGCTATCGCAGCCTGCATGCCGCAAACGGGTATCGATCTCTTCCTCGGGATCGGCGGTGCTCCGGAGGGCGTTATCAGCGCGGCTGCGATCAAATGCCTGGATGGGGATATGCAAGCACAGCTACGGCCTCAAAACGAGGCCGAACGCCAGCGATGCATCAAAATGGGGCTCAAGGACCCCGAGCAGCTGCTTACCCTGAGCGATCTCGTCAAGGGGGACGACGCGATCTTCGCTGCGACGGGCGTTTCGGACGGCGAGCTCTTGAAGGGCGTCCGCTACCTGGGTGATGACCTGGTAGAAACCGATTCGATCGTCATGCGTGCCAAAACGAAAACCATCCGGTTCGTTCGGGCATTGCACAATCTCACCCAAAAACAATATCTTATCGGGAGGTAGAGGGAAGAACATGTCCAACGATTTGTTTTATCTATACGACGAGTCAGAGGAAACGAAGACCCGGTTCGTCAGCTTTATGGCTGAGTCGACCCGCTTCGATCTGGCCATCATGACGACGAATCGCTTTTACGGAAAAAAGCTGGTCATAAACATACAAAACGGCCGCTCCGCCATCATCGGCAGCGATGACCTGGAGGAAGAGGGCTACTTGGAGTTCGCCTTTAATTTGAATGAAACAGAGGCAGCAGAATTGAAGGCGTTTCTGGAACAGATCATCTACACAGCAGGGGCGGGCGACAGCGACTAAAGACCCTTTGCGAAAAGAAACACAAGAAAACGGTCAATGATCCAAAAGAACATGCAAAAAAAAGCATGTTCTTTTTATTTGCACTAAATATTTTAAATATTATTATTTTTCCCGTTTATACTGACATCAACATCTGTTTATGTTACTTTTGCTTTAATCCATTCCACGTGGATATGTGTTCACCTTAAACAAACAGTTCTACAGGGGGTTTACGCCATGAAAAGGTTGGGCCTGTTGCCCAAGGTTATTATCGCAATTATTTTGGGGATTCTGATCGGCTCCATTTCACCGGAGGCAGTCATTAAGGCATTGGCTACATACAGCGGGCTTTTTGGCAATTTTCTTGGTTTTGCCATCCCGTTGATCATCATTGGTTTCATCGCGCCGGGTATTGGCGAGCTCGGCAAAGGAGCCGGGAAGCTCCTCGGATTGACGACCGCTGTCGCGTACGGTTCCACCATTATTGCCGGCACAATCGCCTATCTTGTAAGTTCCGGGCTGTTCCCCAACATTCTGGAGGTTGGAGGATTGACCAAAACGTTTGCCAATCCGGAAGAAGCGCTTGTCCAGCCTTACTTTTCCGTGGATATGCCTCCGATCATGGGCGTTATGACCGCACTTTTGCTGGCATTTACCCTTGGCTTGGGCGCTTCCGTGATCAAGGGAGACTCGCTCCAGCGGGTCATGGTTGACTTGAGGGAGATCGTGGAGAAAATGATCTCTTCGGTGATCATTCCGCTGCTGCCTTACCACATCTTGTCCGTTTTTGCGAACCTCACTTATGGCGGGCAGGTCAGTATGATCCTGTCTGTATTCGCCAAGGTGTTTGTGATTATTATCGCGATGCATTTGCTTTACCTGGTCATCCAGTACATTGTAGCCGGACAGTTCGGACGGAAAAATCCGTTTGTTCTTTTGAAGAACATGATGCCGGCTTACTTTACCGCGATCGGGACACAGTCTTCTGCAGCCACCATCCCGGTAACCCTGCGTCAAACAAAGGAAAACAAAGTCACGGATAAAATTGCCGACTTCGTAATCCCGCTGTGTGCGACCATTCACCTGTCGGGCAGCACCATTACCCTGGTTTCCTGTTCTATGGCAGTCATGATGCTGAACGGCATGTCCACATCTTTCTCAGTCATGTTTCCGTTTATTCTCATGCTCGGTATCACGATGGTTGCCGCCCCGGGCGTTCCCGGCGGTGCGGTCATGGCAGCGCTCGGTCTCCTGGAATCGATGCTCGGCTTCAGCACCACGCTCACGTCCTTGATGATAGCCCTGTACATCGCTCAGGACAGCTTCGGTACAGCCTGCAACGTGACAGGAGACGGCGCAATTGCAGTCATTACAGACGGATTGAGCAAGTCCAAAGCAGCGTAAAGCTGGCTGGATGAGCTATTTCAGAACGATTGAAAAAACACAAAAAAAGAAACTGCACCTATTTGTCAGCGATTGCGAACATATGGGGTGCAGTTTTTCTATGAATGAACGTTTTCTGTGGCTGCATTTTACTTCGGGCTTTCGTCGTAGGTGACAAACTCTCCTACCGGCTTGCGATAGCCCCTCGGTCTCTGGCTGGAAGTATCCTCTTTTCCGAGTGCAATCAGCATGACCGGCACGTAGCGTTCGGGAATGTCGAGAGCCTCTCGGAGCGCCTCGGGGTCAAAACCGATCATCGGGCAGGTATCCCAGCCTTTTTCCTTGGCGACCAGCATCAATTGCATGGCAGACAAGCTGGCATTGCGGATGGCCTCTTCTCTCGCGAATACCTCTCCGCGATCCAGATAAAACTGAACAGTTTCCCTGACCATTTGATCATACTCCTGTTGGTTGTATACGCCGAGATGCAGAAGTCCTTCATAAATCCGCCCCGCCTGCTCATAAGCCAGCGTATCTCCCAGAACGACAATTGCCGCTGATGCGGTTTGAACCTTGTACTGCCGGTAAGCGGCCTCATAGACCTTTTCCTTCAAATGCGGGTCCGTTACCACAATGTAATGGGCATGCTGCAGGTTGAATGCGGAAGGAGCATACTTTACAAGAGCAAAAATGTCATCCAGTTCTCCTTTTTGAAATCTCCTGCCCTTTTATAAATTTGCTGGCAGAGCGTCGTTCCTTTATAACCGAAACCAGGTACTTCATCGTTCTCTCTCCTCTGCTTTTCCCCGAAGACGAACTATGTACGAAATGTAATCAGCACTACTGACTATGTCCCTGGGATTTTGAATGCGTTTTTACGTTACTAAAAGTAAGTATATAATTATGGTAGATAAGTAAAGCAGTTTCCGTATCTACTCCCTTTTATTTACGAAGCTGGAAACATTTTTCCGACTTTTTCGTCTTATTCTATACAGACCGGTAAAGGAGGAATCTCTCTTGCCAATGTGGGCCTTTTTGCTGTATCTTTTTGCAGGATTCATGGTTTTCGGGATTGTTTATGAGCTGACAATAAACAAGAAGCGGAGAAGCGAACGTCTGTCGGAGAGCGTAAAACATGAGGGACGTGCAAATATCGTTTACAAGGAACAGTTTTTAGACGAGCAGCGAAATCACATCCACGATAGATTCCCTTAACATTCGATACTTATTGATCCCCAGTCCTTTCGGCACTGGAGTTTTTTCCGCCCATTTCTGTCGGACAATGCTCCGACAGGGCGAATACCCCGTATACTGCTACTGGAAAACAGATAGAAACCTTGAGAGGAGTGTCATTCGCACCATGCAACCGTATTACCAGCAGCCAATTGATCCTTCGACCGGTTATCCTTCTGCCGGTTATCCCTCTGCCGGCTATCCCTCTGCCGGTTATCCCTCCCACAATTATCAAGCGTATCTGGAGGAGTATGCTTATCCTGTTCAATGGAGAAGACGCAGGAGACCTCGAATAGACTTTGTTTTTCCGTTTGTCTTTCCGTTTCATTTTGGATTCCGCCAGCCCTTCTATCCATACTATCCTCCGTTTCCTTCCCCCTACCCGTACTATTATCCGTATGGCTACTGGCCGGTTTCCGGAGTGGAAGAATCTCAATGACATAGAAACAAAAAAGCGGTCTGAAATAACTGATGGAAAACGTAAAAAAGGCATCTGCCCTTTTCAGGAGGCAGTGCCTTTTTCTTCTTTTTCACGCATTATTCTTTTTTAGGCTGGCCCTGCCCGGTTGGGACTTTGTCCCGCTCCCGATTTGGGCGGCCTTGACTTTGCTTTTGGCGATCCTTTCCACCGTCTCGTGCGTTCTTATCCGATCTGTATTTAGGCTTGTCTCCCCGTTCTTTGCGCTCTCCCGCTCCCTGCCCCTGATTGCGGTCATTTCGCTCTGCGCGGTGCTGCCTGGGATGAACGCGCTTGCGCTCTTTGCGCTCTACAAAGATCTCATCGTCCACTTGACTTTCCCTCGCGGTATCCCCGCTGAGGTCATCGCGATCATCTGCTTGCTGATCAGATGTATATGGAGTAGCTTTCACCTTTTTCAGGACAAAATAGGGACAGCCGAAATTACAAAACTCATGCAAATACTCGTCCAGAGCGGAAATTCGCTGCTCAAACGGCACTTTCCGGTTGGTGCTTTCGTAAAAACCACGTAAGCGGAGCTGGCCGTAACCCCAATCGCCCACAATATAATCGTACTTGTCAAGAATGTCGCTGTAGCGCTCTTTAAACGCTTCCGAATTCCAACCGTCGCGATTGTCTTCCATGACCTCATAAGTGCCTGCTTGGGTGCGAATCAAGGCCGCTTCCTCCTTACCAATGCATACTACGTCCATCTTACCACATTTTTTGCAGAGAGAGATAAAATTCCCACGAAAACGAGACCAGCTCCGAGGACACCCTAGCTGTAGGGGGTGGAACCATTGAATAAAAAAACTTGGTTGCTTCAAGCAGTTGCAGGTATTGCTCTGTTGACTTCCGCATGTGCGAACAACGCTGCGCCTGACGCCAATCGTCCTAACGGCACTACGGTCAATCAAGCCGCTCCGCGTCTTTTCAATGCTGACAAAGCGGGTGTCTACAACAATGCACCCGGGTTGCCGGACAATGCCAGAACAAACTTTCCGTATACTAACGCCAACCGTCCTGCTGGTATTGCCGGGACCGGGTTCGGCACGGCCGGAACCGGAAACGGTACTGCCGGAACCGGGTTCGGGGCTGCCGGAACCGGAACTGGATTCGGTACCATGAACGGGACCGCCGGGACAACCCGAGGCACTGTCTTTGGGGATACAGGCTACAACGGCGGCATCAACAGCTACAACGCCTTTACGGACAATGGCATGCGCCCTCTGAATCGCGCCGGTACCAACAACCAGTCGATTTACCGTACCAATCAAGGTGCTGGTACAATGGCGACCAACACGATGCCGCACATGGGTTATGCCCAGGCACATCGCGCTGACATGCAAGCTGCCGGTGTTGGCGGTGCGAATGGCACAGGCTTTGGCGGTGGTGCCAATAACGTCTTCGTGGATCGCGATGCACTGGCCCGTGCAGTGGGCAATGTGACTGTCAGCTGCCCTGGGGTAGATCGTTCCACCGTCCTGGTGACAGACGAAGAAGTATTCGTCGGTCTCAATACGCAAGGCCCGGATGGACGGACAGCAAAGGATCAGGCGAGAATGAACGCGATGTCGGTTTCTCCTCGTTACTACAAAGTGTACGTAACGGACAACCAACAAGACATTGACGAGATTTCCCGAATTGCGAGCCGCACTTCCAACGGCCCGGTTACGAGGGCTGAAGACACTCGTCAAATCGACGCCTTGATCAAGCGGATGGGCGGAACAGTGGACGGCGAAGAAATGCGCACAAAAGGGTCAACGATGACGACCGAAAACAATCGTACCAACAAAGCAAAACAAGGTATGGGAACCTCCTCCCGATAAATGCGTAAAACCCCTATGCTCGCATAGGGGTTCTTTTATCATTGCGCTTGTGCAATTGTCGCTTTGGCTGCATTCGCCTGTTCATGAGCATGGTAGGAGCTGCGTACCAGCGGCCCTGCTTCCACATGGGAAAATCCGCGACGCATGCCCTCCTCTTTCAAGCGGACGAACTCGTCAGGGTGGTAGTACTTTTCAACAGAAAGGTGCTTTTTAGTCGGCTGCAGGTATTGACCGATCGTCATGATGTTGACATCGACGCTGCGCAGGTCATCCATCGTCTCTATGATTTCTTCGAACGTTTCGCCTACACCGATCATCAGGCTGGACTTGGTCGGAATGTCAGGCTGAAATTCCTTTGCCTTTTTCAAAAGCTCCAGCGTACGGTCGTACTTCGCCCGGGCTCTGACTCGGTCGGACATGCGGCGAACTGCCTCAATGTTGTGGTTCAGGACGTCCGGACGGGCATCCATCACTACCTTGAGCGCATCCCAGTTCCCCATAAAATCAGGGATCAGCACTTCTACGGTAGCAAGTGGCAAGCGCCGGCGAATAGCGCGAATCGTTTCTGCAAAAACAGTTGCTCCTCCGTCTGCCAGGTCGTCACGGGCAACAGAAGTTACGACGACATGCTTCAAGCCCATTTGCTCCGAGGCCTCCGCAACGCGTTCCGGTTCTGCCAGATCAAGCTCAGTGGGCAGCCCCGTTTTTACCGCACAGAATCGACAAGCACGCGTACATATATCGCCCAAAATCATAAAAGTGGCGGTTCGATTGGCCCAGCACTCGTGGATGTTGGGGCATTTCGCCTCTTCACATACTGTATGTAGCGTCTGACTGCGCATCGTTTGCTTTAATTCTCTGAAGTTGGCCAGTTCTTTTCCTGATACAAGGTTGATCTTGAGCCACTCCGGCTTGCGTTGCGACATTAGGGCTCACTCCTCATTGGACTTGGGTCTCTCCATTCATTATAGAGTTTGCTCTGGAATGGGGCAACACCTGTATAATTATCCGTTTATCAGCATCCTCTTTTAGCCGGTCCCTCCAACCGATATACTAAGAAGAACCAATACTGACAACAATGGGGAGGGAGCAACCATGGAACGTGTCATCGAGGTGCGCGGACACATTATCCGCGATAACATTCTCAAGCAAATCGACGCTTCTGTCGTACAGTACAACGGGCGTTACCGCGTTTTGGAATTATCCGTAGGCGATCAGGTAGACGACGAATCAGTCGCCAAGATCGCTCTTAACCTGCCGGAAGACAAGCTCGAGCTGATTTTAAACGAGCTGATCAACCTCGGCTGTACGATTCCTACCGGGGAAGAGGCTCCAACGATCAAACTGGCGGAAAAGGACAAGGTGGTGCCTGACGATTTTTACTCTACCACCAATCATGCCACCGAAGTGTTTCTGAACGGCAAATGGGTCCGGGCCAAGCATCAGCGGATGGATGCCTGTCTTGTGGTCAAGGGCGAAGAGGTTCACTGCGTCAAGCTGCGCGATATTAAAAAGGACGATCATGTCATTTGCGGCAGCAACGGAGTTCGTCTCGTCCTGCAACCGACAGAGGAACGCTCCTCCGAATTTTCTTTCATGAACAATGAAGTAAGCTCGGAGCGCCGTGTCGAAGTCATCGTCAAGCAGTTGGCAGAAGAAATGCGGGACATTCGCAAACGCAACGGTCGCATTGTGTTCGTCGCCGGTCCCGTCGTCATTCACACTGGCGGGCAGGAAGCTTTTCAGAACATGATTCGCAAAGGCTATGTAAATGCACTGCTCTCGGGGAATGCACTCGCCGTGCACGATATTGAAAGAGCGCTGTTCGGGACGTCCCTCGGCGTCAACCTGGACACCGGATCAGTGGTCCGCGGCGGGCACAAAAACCACATGCGGGCGATCAATGCGATCAATCGTTCCGGCTCCATCGCGGAAGCGGTAGCGGATCAAACCTTGAAAAGCGGAATCATGTACGAGTGTGTCAAACACCAGGTGCCCTTCGTGCTGGCCGGTTCCATCCGCGATGACGGTCCGCTTCCGGACACCTTGATGGACCTGATCGAAGCGCAGGCCCGATACGCGGATCAGGTCGCCGACGCGGAAATGGTCGTCATGCTGTCTACGATGCTGCATGCGATCGGAACAGGCAATATGATGCCGAGCTGGATCAAAACCGTCTGTGTGGATATCAACCCTGCCGTTGTCACCAAGCTGATGGACCGCGGTTCCGCCCAAACCGTCGGCGTCGTAACCGATGTCGGCTTGTTCCTGACGATGCTGGACAAGGAATTAAACTGAAGTAAAAAAATGTAATACATGTAAAAGCCTCCAGAAAGGACCTTTTCCTGTCTGGAGGCTTTTTGTATCTTTCCTATATTTGCGTCTCGCTGCTGGCCGTTTCCCTCAAGGAATGCAGGCAGTGGCGGTCTGATCCCTGCAGAAGCGGCTGCAACAGCTTGCTCTCCCGATCTGTGCAGGTAAACAAAAAAATCTGATATTCCTCAGCCAGCCGCATGACCGTATGGAGGGCTCGCTCCAGCCTTTCCGGATCGTAATGGACAAAATGGTCGTCCAAAAACAGGGGCAGCGGCTCCGTCTGTTGGCTGACATGCCTGTGAAGCGCCAGTCGCTGGGCAAAGTAAAGCTGGTCCTGCGTTCCCGAAGAGCAGCAATCATGCTCGACAATTCGCTGGTGCGGCTTGTCCCAGACCTTTATGCCAAATTTCTCCTGGGGGTCCAGCCTGACTTCCTCATATTTGCCTCCGGTCATTTGGGCCATGATGTCGGAGGCAATCCGATTGACCGCGGGTGACAGCTCTTTGTTCCATTCGTGTAAAGTCTGCTGCAGCGTATCCCTGGCGAGAGTGAGCGCTTCCCGGTTCAATTGCAGTTGGCGCAGCCCCTCGACCGCCTCCTCGTAATCCCCGCGTACTTTTGCCAGTGAGACTTCATCCTGCTGGCCCAGCTCTCCCGATGCCCTGGCGATGCGCTCCCGAATTGCGAGGAGCTCCCGATCCAGCTCTTTGGCCTCGCGCTCAAGGGTTGTCCGTTCCTGCTCGCGTACTGCCTTTTCTTGTTCCAGCAGTGCCCGCAAAGCTTCTCCCCACTCTTTTATCAGGCGGGCTCTCTCCTCCTGGCGTTTCCACTCTTGCGCTGCCAGACTCGCTTGTCTGTCTTGCACGCGGTTTTTCCGCTCCTCCCTCATGATCAGGAAGGCATCCCAGTCAGCGGCATTCCACTTTTGCAAAAGCTGCTGCAGCTCCTGGTCGCAGCGGGCAGCCTTGTCCTGCCAGGCTTGCCATTCGTGCTCGTTGCCGGCGGAACGATTTTCTCTCTGCCTTGTCTGTCCCCGATTCGCGGCTGCAGCCGCAAGGGCACATGCAGCTGAGATTCCTGCAGCGATCCAGCCGACCGGAGCGTTGCCCGCAAGCAGAAATAATGCGGCGACGACCAGGCTCGCCAGACAGCTTGTCCACCACAGACGGACTTTTCCGGTCCGCTTCTCTTTCCCCCGGCCCACACGGCTCGGAGCGGTCCTAAGCGCCGCTTCAGCCAACCGGTCGGCTTGCTCCTTGTACTCGTCTCGCTCCTTCCGCAATTCCAATGCCTGCCGGTAAGCCGCTTCCAGCTTTTCCAAAGCATCGCTTTCAGGTACGTCCGCATTTCCTTTGTCTTGTTCAGCTTCACCCCAATCCCCCTGGGCAGCCAAAACTGACTGAACCTGGCGATGCAGCGCACGCTCTTCTTCTGTGCGGGCTGTCGCTTCCCACTGCGGCCAGCCTTCCTCATCAGGCTCCCTGTAGCTGTCCTGCCATCTCCTTTGCCAAGCCTGCTCCTCCTTTTGCAGGACGAGAAGCCGCTGCCGCATCCGCTCCCGGGTCCGCTCCATTTCCTGCTTTGCCTTCTCCCAGTGGGCGATCTGCTGCGTCAATGTTTGAACGGCTGCCCAGCCGGCTTCCGCTTCGGCCAGCTCCTGTTCTCTTTGCGCGACCAGCGCTCCTGCCTTGCCAAGCAGCGTATTTTCCGCCCGTTCCTTTTTTCCGATCAGCGTCAATTCCTTGTCCAGGGCTGCCAGCATTCTGTTTACCGCCGGATCAGCTTCGCTCGTGCCAAACAGCGAAGGCAGGAGGTATTCCGAAGCTTCCAGCGGACTTCTCCTGATCCAGGTCAGGTCAGTAAACAAGCTGCGTGTCAAGCCGAGATGGAGCTCAAGAAAGTTTCGTTCTTTGCGCCGGTCTTCCTGATACAGGTTCGTTACCTCTGTCCAGTCGGGGTCGAGAAAAACCTGAGCCTGTTCCCTTTCCTTTTCCAGACGGCGGTGAAGCCGATAGCGCCTGCCGTCTACCTCGTAGAGAACGCTAAGCTCGTAGCTGCCCGAATGCCACGGGAAGTATTTGTCGTACTCGGGCAAATACCGGGCGGAACGAACATAATCCCGCTTCAGCCCGTACAGCGAAGCAAATATCGCCTGAAGCAGCGTAGATTTTCCCGCTTCGTTGGGAGCGGCAAATACATTCAGTCCCGGGGCGAAGCGAAAATCGGCTCCGCGCCATTTGCCAAAGCCTTTGATCGATAGCTCGTGAATCTTCATCCGATCATTCCTCCGATCCGCTCCAGCGCTATTTTCATGGCCATGCGAGCCACTGCCTGGCGCTGTTCATCGGAAGACGCGGCCGCAGCCGCTTCCTCTTCGGCGAGACGCTGCAGCCAGCGTCCCCAGATGCCGCCCTCGGCGACCAGCTTGCCCGCATCCAGGTCCGGTCTCGTCCGGTCTGTGATGCGGATGGCAAAAAAGCGAGAAAAGCGCTTTTCGAGCACATCTGTAGCTGGCGTAAAATGTACGGGCCTGTCCCCTGTCAAGGTGATGTCCAAAATTTGCCCGTCCTGCACATCGGCCAGCCCGCTTTCCAGTATGTCGGCGACTTGATCGACCGTTTCCGCCCCTTGTATATCGATCTCCCGCCTCACGATCATTCGCGTTTGGACCGGGAGCTCCTCAAGCAATAGCTCGCCCGCTTCATTCAGTTCACCGTACAGGACGTGACGGGGCCCGTTTTCTTTGACAGACAAGCCTTCGGGAGAACCCGGGTATGCGGCAAACGTCCGTCTATGTACCGGATGAGCGAAGCGCGCAGGCTTGTGGATATGTCCGAGCGCAATGTAATCCATTCCCGTTTCTGCGAGCTGCTCTATGGTTACCGGTGCGTACGGATGATGCTCCTCGCCTCCCCCGTTGACCACACTGGCGTGCAAAACCATCAGATGGTGCCGGTAGCCAGGCAGCTTTCCGGGGAATTCCGCCAACGGCGACTCGTACACATGCGGCTGGGGAAAGCCCCATCCGTAGACGACGCAAGACTTTTCGGGAAATTCGAAAGCCCCCCACTCCGGCGTAAACCAGTACACGTTTCCCGGCCACTCCAACGACTGGTAAAAGGAATCGGCCCGCCACGGGTCGTGATTCCCCGGAGCGATACAGACCGGTGTAGGAGCCACGCTGGCAAACAGATCACGCAAAAAAATCGCCGTGGTTCTTCTCCCGCCATGCAGCTCCATGAGGTCACCGGCGATCAGCCAAACATCTGCCCGCTTTTCCAACACGAGATCCCGAACCGTCCGCATCGTCCGCCGAAAGTCGTCCTGCCTCAGCTCATAAGAAACGGACATGGCACGGATCGGCGCGTCCAGGTGGACGTCAGCTATATGAATAAACGACAACATGAAAACTCACTCCTTGGCATGACAGACTGCTGGAGGAAATGGTACACTTTGGTCAGCAGATTCCCCTGTCTCATACACGAACATATTTTCCCTTTTATGATACAGGAAAAGAGTACCGGATAAAAGGAGCGATTGCTGTGCGTATTGCCTATTTGGACTGTTTTTCGGGAATTAGCGGCGACATGCTGCTCGCTGCACTGGTCGATGCGGGTGCGAACCGCGAAACGATTGAACGTGAACTGCGCAAGCTGCCGCTGGGGAATTTCCGCATGGAGTGGAAGACGGTGGTGAAAAAAGGGGTCAGCTCGCTAAAGCTGGATGTGATCGATGAAGAGCTGGAGAAGCTCAAAGCGCTGAAAACATTGCCGGTGCTAAACATCGGACATCATCACGATCACAGCCATGATCACGGACATCACCACCACGAGCACGATCACAGCCATGATCACGGACATCATCATCACCGCAGGTACAAAGAAATTTCTGCGATGATCGACGAGGCTGACTTCTCACCGCGTGTGACCGCCCGAGCGCAAGCGATCTTCGAGAAAATCGCCATTGCCGAAGCCAAAATTCACAATGTGCCGGTAGATACGGTTCATTTTCATGAAGTAGGGGCGCTGGATTCAATCGTCGACGTCGTCGGCATCGCCCTGGCTTTGGAAGACCTGGACATTGATCAGTTGTACAGCGGCCCTGTTCCGACCGGAAACGGCTACGTCCGCTGTGACCATGGCCTGTACCCGGTCCCTGCACCCGCGACGATGGAAATGCTGAAAGGAATTCCGCTTCGCCAAACAGACATACAAAAAGAGCTGACTACTCCGACCGGAGCAGGGGTTGCGGCCGCCTTGGTCAAGCAGTTCGGGCCGCTTCCGGCGATGACCGTGGACGCCATCGGCTACGGGGCAGGGACCCGCGATCTTCCCGATCAGCCTAACGTACTGCGGGTGCTGGTCGGCACTATGTGATCTCATTTAAGTCCGAGACATCCGGAAGCAAAAAAGCCTTGTCCGCAAAATCAGGACAAGGCTTTTTCATGTCTGCTGCCACTGCTCTGCATGAGGCAGGCCCACGGATGCACAAGCTTCCGATCAAGCCTCGCGGAGCAGGCGCAGGAATTCACGCATGAATCCCGGAAGGTCAGGCCATGCGTGGGCTGACACGAGGTTATTGTGAACGTGCAGAGGTTCCGTGCGATAAATGGCTCCGCACGCTTCTACATCTGGGCGGCATGCCTGGTAGGCAGTCATCTCGCGGTCGCGAACGTGCTCGCCTACGAGCGCCAGCACCTGCGAACCGTGACAAATGGCGGCCACAGGCTTGTTTGCCTCAAAAAAGTGAGTCAGGATCGGTTTCAAATGCTCGTTCAGCCGGATATATTCAGGGGCACGGCCCCCCGGAATGATCAGGCCGTCGTATTCCTCCGGATTTACATCCGCAAAAGCCACATGCGAGGCCAGTTGATAAGCAGGCTTTTCCGTATAGGTTTCACTGTGGGCTTCGAAATCGTGGCAGACCGTGTGCAGCGTCTTTTTGGCAGGCGAAGCGATGACGGCCTCCAGCCCCTCCTCCAGGCAGCGATAATAGGGGTAAAAGATCTCCAAAGCTTCCACCGCGTCACCGGTTACAATCAGCACCTTTTTGCTCATAGTACAGCCTCCCCGCTGGATTTTTGAGGAAAAAAACCTCTCTCTACCCATTTCTTCACGGACCGATGAACTCCTGCTGGCAGCATCACGCGTCAGCGTACTTTCATCGCAAGGGCAAGCGAAAGCGCCTCTTGATAAACCTGCTTCACCGGGATGCCGGCTTCTTTCGCCAATTGAGCACAAACGGCATACTCCGGTGAACACTGTACCTGTTTTCCGCGGTGCAGCCCGATTTTTACGGGAACCTCGCCCCATTGTGTTTTCACGGTTGCGAACTGTCTTGCCAGCCGATGGCAGGCCACGGGGAAATACCTGATACCGAAGGTGGTTGTCTCCTGAAACAAGACAGATTTAAGCTCTTCCAGTCTGCTCTGGTAGCACAAGACCTGCACCAATACGCCCGGCCTGCTTTTTTTCATCGTAACCGGAAGAAAGTGGACATCGTTGGCTCCCGCCTCAAGCAAACGCTCCATGGCGTGGGCCATCCATTCCGGACTGCTGTCGTCCAGATTGGCCTGCAGGAGGAACATCCCTTCGTCAATATGTTCAACGCCGTGATCGCGGTATTCATGGACCACGGGAATGCCCGTCCGTGATTCTCCACAGCCGGCAGGGTCGTTCATATCGGCAAAGAAGACAGCCACTCCATCTCCGGCCTCCACGCGCTTTATCTTGCCGCTGATCGTCCCGATCGGTTTTGCCCCGGTCTCCTGCAGCCACAGCAGCACAAGCGGAGAAAACTGTTCTGGCGGAATGTGCGGGTCCTCATGTACGTTCCATCCATCCAGCAAGGGCAGAGCGGCTACCGGCAATCTGGCCGGAATCACCAAAGGCTGAACGAGGATTTGCACATTTTTTCTGCACGCTTCCGGCTCTATCACGGTCCATAGCTGTCGCAACGCCTCCGTTTCCTTTTGCCATACGTCGGGTGGGCATGTGGTGCGAAAGTTCTCGGCACGCTGCAAAAAAGCCTCGAAATGCGTCTTATGCGGCTGGACCGCCTGATTTTGATTTGCAGCTCCCGGACGGACCTTCTGGTTTGCAACTCCCAGCCGGGCCTCCTGATTTTCTGCTTCCGCCCGAACCCGTCCTGCAAGTCCGCTGCACGCTGCACCTTCCACCTGCTCCAGAGAATCAATCCCGGCCTTCTCCCACAACCGCAGCAGCGGACCACGCAATTTGTGGAAAAACAGCGGCTGATCGCCTCTTATCATCATCGTCTGCATCCAGTTTCCTCCGTTCTGTCTTCTGATACGATCATACACCAAAACCCGGGGTTGGCCCATTCTGGCTCCCGGGACTGGCAAAAACTATCTCGGATAATCACAGTGTGCTGGCAGAACCTACAAAGGAGAATACTGCTGGAGGGAGACGGGCATGACTACGTTTCGCCTGATGATGCAAATCAGTTTGTGCGTACTCTTAACCTTGTGTTCATGGCCTCCTGTTTCACAGGCAGCTTTGTCCGTCCCGGCGGCTACTTCAGGAGATCCCATCTATCAGGAACGACTGGCGCTGTTTCAGCGCTTTGAATCCGTATACGGCATTCCCTGGTCATATCTGGCGGCGGTGGATCAGTACGAGCGTTCCATCAACAAACGCTCAAGGCAAAAAGACAACCGGCAGCAAGCTCCCCAGCGCTTGACAGCCATTGAGATTCCTCCTGCCTTGTGGGGCGGACCATTGAACCCGGACGACCGGGATGCCACTCCCGCTTCCATCCAATTTTTCGGCGGACTGGGTGTGGATGGAGATGGGGACGGCAGAGCAGACAGGGAAAATGATGTCGACGTGCTGACTACGATGACCCTGTTTCTGTCTCGATACGGCTTTACCCGCGAGGATTGGAAGATCGGGCTCTGGTCGTATTACAAACGCGACAGGGCTGTGAAAACGATCGACCAGTTTGCTTCTGTCTTCGAGAAATTTCAGCGGCTTGATCTGGATGACCACCATTTTCCCATCCCGAAACGCTACACATACAGCTATCGCAGTACATGGGGCGATCCCCGCGGCTGGGGAGGCAGACGTATCCACGAGGGAACGGACATCTTCGCCGGATACGGCACGCCGGTGCTAAGCACAGGCTATGGAGTAATTGAAGTCGTCGGTTGGAACCGCTACGGCGGATGGCGGATCGGCATGCGAGACATCGGCAACGTCTATCACTATTTCGCCCACCTTTCTTCGTTTAAAAAGGGTTTGAAACCGGGCGATATCGTGGAGCCGGGAGAAGTGATCGGGTACGTCGGCAGCTCCGGCTATGGAAAACCTGGCACCTCCGGCAAGTTTCCGCCCCACCTGCACTACGGCATGTACAGTGACACGGGGAGCAATGAGTGGGCGTTCGATCCGTATCCTTACTTGAAGCGATGGGAGCGGCAGATGTACAGCAAAAAGAAAAAGCGGTGAAGATGAGCGCGGGAATTGCTCTCCCGCGTCTTTTGGCTGCTTGCCAGTATGCAGACACAGCTTGTTCGATTGGTTGGTTCCTCCGTTTTCCAAACTTTCCTTTTACCATTGACACGGACATTTCCCCTACATACAATCAAGATAGAAAAACTGGACGTTCGTCCAAAAAAGTTGGTGCATATCTGATGACTCGTTCTCCCCGTGCACAGGCCAAAGCAGAAGCAAAGCGGGCCCATCTGATCGAACAGGCGACTCGATGTCTCGCCGAAAAAGGCTACGCCTCTGTCTCGCTTCGGGATATCGCCCGAGAATCGGGAGTCTCTCTCGGGATATTGCACTATTACTTTGCCAGCAAGGAAGACCTGCTGCTCTCCGTTATTTCCGGTTACAAGGAACGTTTTTTACAAGAGCTGGAGGAAGATCTCATCTTGGGTCCTGTCACCGGGTGGCAGACGCGCCTGTCTTCGCTTTTGCGCAAGGTTATGACAGAAGACCGCAACCTCCACCGTCTCTGGTACGACTTACAGGTGCAGGCCATGTACGTCGACGCCTTCCGCCAGCCTGTCCGAGAGATTCGCGAACGGCTTTACACCCTGATCTCGCGGATGCTGGAAAAACTGCTTTCTGAAAAAGGGCAGAACACCCCGCCGCCATCCCAGGAATGGGTACATCTCCTCTACACTGCGCTGGACGGCATGTTCTTCCAGGCCCTGCTGATGGAACCAGAGCAAGCAGACCGAATGATCGCCAAACTGGACAGCGACTTGTCCCGGCTGCTGGCTATGCTTTTCGACTCCCATAAGACGAGGTGAAGCAAATGGGCACTCTCACACTGCGCAATCCGGCTACCGGAGAAGTGATGGGGACACTGCAGGAAAACTCCCCTGAAGAGGTTCACAAGGCCATGGAACGGGCCAGACTGGCATTTGGTCATTGGGGCAGCACGCCTGTTTCCGCGCGGGTTCACTACCTTCGCAACCTCCGCCATTATTTGGTGGAGCATGGCGAAGAACTGGCGAAAAAAATCAGTGAGGCGACCGGCAAAGTGGCATTGGAAGCGTACATGACCGAGATTTTCGTGACCGCAGACACCATCCGCTTCTATGAAAAAAACGCGGAGCGCATGCTGGCACCCCGCAAAGTGCCGACGCCGATCGCCCTCTCTCCGAAGAAGTCGTCTATTCACTACCAGCCGATGGGCGTTGTCGCCGTCATCTCTCCCTGGAACTATCCGTTTCAACTGTCTGTCGTTCCGGTTCTCTCGGCACTGATTGCGGGGAATACCGTCATTTTGAAGCCTTCCGAGATAACTCCCGGGGTCGGTGTGCTGATCGAGGAGCTGTTTCAGGCTGTCCCTGCCCCGCAGCACATCGTCCAGGTGCTGCACGGAGGCAGACAAGTCGGGCAAGCGCTGGTGGCGGCGCGGCCGGACAAAATCTTTTTCACTGGTTCGGTAGCCACAGGGAAAAAGATCATGGCACAGGCTGCGGAGCATTTGATCCCGGTAGAATTGGAGCTCGGCGGCAAAGACCCGATGATCGTGCTGGAGGACGCCCATCTCGAACGGGCGGCAAACGGCGCTGTTTGGGGTGCCTTTACCAACTCCGGGCAGGTTTGCATGTCTGTTGAGCGCGTCTACGTGCATGAACGCGTCTACCCGGAATTCCTTCGCCTGGTCAAAGAAAAAACGGCAGCCCTGCGTCACGGTTTTCCCGATCAGGCCGAAGTCGGCTCGATGACCTCGCCGCAGCAGATTGGCATCGTTCGGCAGCATGTCGAAGAGGCGCTGGCCAAAGGGGCGATTGCAGAGCTCGGCGGGAGCTTTTCCGAGGACGGCATGTTTTTGCCACCTACAATACTGACCGGCGTAACCCATGAGATGAAAATCATGCGGGAGGAGACATTTGGCCCGATCCTGCCCATCATGACCTTTTCCACAGAGGAAGAGGCGATTCGTCTCGCCAATGATACGCCCTACGGCTTGAACGCCTCCGTCTGGTCACAGAACAAAGCAAAGGCAAAAAGAGTCGCACTCCAGCTCGAGAGCGGCAATGTCTGCATCAACGACGTCATTATCAGCTTCGCCAATCCCAACCTTCCGTTCGGCGGTGTCAAACAGAGCGGCATCGGGCGCTATCGCGGCCCTGAAGGCTTGCAAGCCTTTACCCATGCTGTCTCGATCATCCACGACCCCGGGAAGAAGAAACGCGAGATCAACTGGTACCCGTATACGGAGGAGCAGCAGACGCTGTTTGTCGGCTTGACCAAGACGTTGTTTGGCAAGGGACAAACCTGGAACAGCCGAAATCTGCTTGCTGCCTGGCGAGAGTGGAAACGTCTGTTTTAGCTTGCCGCAAAACCGCTAATTCATCGTACCTGTTCCGATAATCTCCACCTTCGCTTTTACCCGAAACTCAGCCTTCTGATACAGCTCAAGACCGATTGATCGGCCCCACTCCCCGCGGTATTTTTGCCGGAAGCTCTCTTCGATACTTGCGGGGTCCCACTTTTTCTTTTGAAGCTTTTTGAGCAGCAATGTGATCTCTTTTTCTATTTCCGCTCCTAACTTTCTGGTGATTTCACTGCGCTCCGAAGGGTCCTCCAGATTTCGCGCACCCGTATACCCGAACAGGATGCCGCGAACCTCGACCGCAACATCCACGACTGGCTTGTTGAGAGCCCCGTTGCTGCGCACCTTTGAATGGGAGCGGATAATATCAAAGACTAGCTGTGACCTTTTTCCGGCAGCGTATTCATCTTCGATTATGAAACTGATGGAGGGAAGATGCCTGCGTCCCTTTACCATCTGTATGAATCGCCCTTCCCTTTGCGAAAGGGTACCAACCATATGCTCTCCCCGAAAAGCCGCAACCCCTGAAATGACGATTTCCCCATCTTCCTTTTTCAAATACGGAAGCTCGGGATCGCTCACCTGATTGGTCAGCATGAAAACAAGGTCGTGAAGCGTGGCAAAGGACGTGAACGCCGTCTCCTCTCTGGGACGCAAAAGATTGTTCAGATACGTATTGATCTCCGGCTTGTTTTCGTACTTGCCTTTGATGACATCCTCCGCCTTGCCACCCACAACAGCCACGACCACATTCTCTCCGACGGCCGGATTCCGGTAGAAATCCAGGATCGTCTCGCGAAGCCCCCATTCGCGGACGAATTTTTCGCCAAACAGGATCACCCTTAATTGGGAAAGCGATATGGTTCGATCCGCCTTGCTAGACAGCATAATCGTCGCTTCGCTCGGGATTTTGCTGACCGCTGCATACAACTGTGTACTTTCCTTTTCTTTCTCCGAGGGTACTGGTACAGAAACGGATACCTTCATATGCTTCTTGTCGACATAGTCGATACCCATGACACCGATCAGGGCCATATCTTCGAGCGTCGGCTTCTCGATCTCGGGAGCGCATCCGCTTCCAGACAGCGCACAAACGGCCAGCAGCGGCCCGAACATCAGCCTTCTCCATCGCGCGCTTTTCACAGCGTGTCTCCTCCCCGCTTTTCCCGAATGGCATGCAATAGCAGAAGCACCAACGGCCAGAGGATGACCCCGTAAGCAAAGTAGATGCTTCCATTTCCATACAATAAAATTTCCATGGGGATCGGAAGCGGACCGCGGACGCTGAAATATACGATTATGGTCGCGATGTACAAGTGCAGGACACTGTTTTTTCTCCTCCACCGGTCTATGCCTTTTTTCGCCATCCACAGATAGCCAGCGCCTGTTGAAAGAACTAAAAACACCCAGAGGCCAATCCCGAGATTCTCCACTCGCTCTATGAAGGACAGCTCCACGGCCTTGAACAGATTCAGAATGGGATAAACGACTTGCGTAACCTGCCATACCGAAAAATAGCTGACACTGGCAATGAGGACGAACACATAGATAGCGCAGACAACCCACAGCCCAATCGATGCGTGCCTGAAGACTTGTTCCTTCTTTTGCACGTAGGGGTAATAAAAAAGGATGAGCTCGTAACCGAGGAAACTGAAGAACCCATTATGGACTCCTGCAACGATCTCCATGACATTTACCTGAAACAGCGGGAAAATATGCATGATGTTCCCTTTTTGAAACCCCCACTGCAGGTAATACAGCATCCAAAAAGTAAAAAAGAAGGTCAAGATGCAAAAACGGGCGATCGCTTTGATCCCCCCGAGAGAAATATAGATCATGACCGAAAGCAAACCCAAGAGCGGATACGTGATTGTCGACGTATTCAGCATGGATGTTTGCACCAGTCTGATATAGCCAGCAGAGATGGACGCCACCATGAGCAAGCCGTAAACAATCAGGACACCGTTCACTGCGTAGCCAAGCCATTTTCCAAGAAGCTTTTCATTGATGACAAACAAAGTGTCGCCAGGGCCTGCAAAGAGCCACCATGGGAATAAGCGTCAAGTGTGCTAGGAGGCACATCACTACCGGCATCCACCATTGATCGTATCCAAGCATGCTCAGGCTGTGCGGCAAGGTCAGCAGATTCATGCCCACAATCACGTTGATGATCAAAAACGTGACATGGAACGGATTCAATTTTTCAAGCTTCCCTTTATCCATCGGCTACTCCTCGTCTATGGGAAAAATCTGCTTTTTCTTGGCGTTCGCCATTCCGCTCCGAAATGCGATGAATTTAAATGGAGTACGCAGCAAACTGTTAAAGACATCGCTCCAGACGCGTGGAATACCTGTGCTCATATAAGGCGTACCGAGCGAGGTCAGATTGAGCAAGTGGGCAAACATCAGAGCAAGCATCAACATTTGTCCGTACATCCCCAAGAACCCGGCCGACAGAATAAATCCGTAGCGAACCAGCCGAATGGCATTGCTCATGAGGAAGTTAGGGGGGACAAAGGACAGAAGAGCAGAGACGGACACGAGAACGATCAAGATATTGCTGGCAAGGCCCGCCTGTACGGAGGCGGTCCCGATCACGATACCCCCGACAATACCGATCGTCTGGCCGATTTTGGTCGGCATGCGTATTCCGGCCTCACGGAGAATTTCGATGACAAGCTCGATGATCAGCACCTCGATTACAGGCGGAAACGGCACTCTGTTGCGCGATTCGGATAAAATCGTCAGCAGTGGCGGGGGCAGCATTTCCGGGTGATAGGTTAATACCGAAACATAGCTGGAAGTGAGCAAAACGGTCAGGAAAAGTCCCAGGAAACGGATCATCCGCAGCAGGCTGGCTGTCGACCAGCGGTTGTAAAAATCCTCCGGGCTGCTGAATAACTCGAAAAAAGCAGCGGGACAAATGGCCGCTTCCGGACTTCCGCTCAAAATGAGCAAAATGCGCCCATCCAGCAAAGCCGCCGCCGCATTGTCCGGCCGTGTGGTGAGTCCAAACTGGGGAAATGGCGAATAAGGCTTGTCCTCCAGCATCTGCTTCAAAATCGGCATCCCGACAAAGCCGTGATATTCCGTATTTTTAATTCGTTCCTGAACGCGAGTGATATTTTCCGGGTTGGCGATGCCTTCTAGGTACAGGATGGCTACTTTGTTTCTGGATTGAGTCCCGATGCTATGTACCTCGATTTTCAGGTCAGGGTTTGCGATCCGGCGGCGAATCAGCGAGAGATTCACCTCAAGCATTTCCACAAATGAATCCTGCGGACCAAGCACCGTCGATTCCGTCTCCGGCGGGCTGATCGTACGGTGCGGCGCTTTGAATGTATTTACCTGCAGCACCTCGTCCCGCTCGGGAAAGATGAGAATCGTATGTCCACGCAGCAGGTTGTCCGTTATCTTCATTTCCTCATCGGGATTGACCAACTGGCCCAAGGGGAGGGCTCGCACAGGGCGGCGCCCGTCTTCTCGCTGAAGAGGAAGAAGGATGCTCTCGTAAATATTGGACTCATCTACCAAGGTATTCAGAAAGTAAACCTCTACAGGTTCATCGTTCATCGACAGATGGAGAACTGTAAAATCATCCACGTTTTGCATTCGCGCTTGCAGCAAGGCTCGGACCTTGTGTGCAGCCTGTTTTGGGCGCCTTTTCGCAGAATGGCCAGAACCGGGACGTGTCAGTACCTTGTCAGCGTTCTTTCTCCACCACGCTTTTACATCCATGGATCCCGCCCCCTGTGCACAGGAAAATCCTTCTTACTTTGCCCATCCCTGGTCAAATTATCCAAAAGGAAAGCGGGGACGATGCGCCCTCGCGCCTGCCCCCGCTTTTGCTTTGCCGTATAGGATACCCCTATGTCAAGCAAATTGCCGGCTCAGATTTGCCATTTCGATGGCTGCCGAAGCCGCTTCCCAACCTTTGTTGCCTGCCTTGGTCCCCGCTCGTTCGATCGCCTGCTCGATCGAGTCGGTCGTGAGTACGCCAAAGATAACGGGAATCCCCGTATTCAGCGAGACCGATGCTACCCCTTTGGCGCATTCGCTGCACACGTAATCAAAGTGCGGAGTGGAACCGCGGATGACCGCTCCCAGGGTCACGACTGCATCGTACTTTCCGGACTCCGCCATCTTTTTGGCGATCAGCGGGATTTCAAATGCCCCCGGCACCCAGGCAACCTCTACCGCGTCTTCCTCGACACCGTGCCGCTTCAATGCATCGAGAGCGCCACCGACGAGCTTGCTGACAATCAGCTCGTTAAATCTCCCTGCGACAATCCCGACACGCAAGCCAGTTCCGATCAAATTTCCTTCCCAATGTTTCATGATCCTTCACTCCCCTGCAAACTGGAGCAGATGGCCCAGTTTGTCCTGTTTTGTGTGCAAATACTTTTCATTTTCGGGATGCTCCGGCATTTGCAGCGGAACCCTTTCGGCGACCTGCATTCCATAGCCGGAAAGGCCGCGAATTTTGCGCGGATTGTTCGTCATCAGCCGCATCTGCTTTACGCCCAGATCGAGCAGAATTTGCGCCCCGATCCCGTAATCGCGAAGATCAGCGGGAAAACCGAGCTTTTTGTTGGCTTCCACTGTATCATAGCCCTGCTCTTGCAGCCGGTAAGCCTTCAGCTTGTTGATCAGTCCGATGCCCCTGCCCTCCTGGCGCATGTAGAGAACGATGCCTCGGCCCTCGGCCTCGATCATGCGCAGGGCAGCATGCAATTGCGGGCCGCAATCGCAGCGATGCGAACCGAATATGTCCCCGGTCAGGCACTCCGAATGGACCCTTACCAGGACGGGCTTGCTGCTGTCAATCTCTCCTTTTACAATCGCCACATGCTCCTTGCCGTCCAGTTCATTGGTGTAGGCGACAATGCGAAAATCCCCGAAGGCGGAAGGCAGCTTGGCCTCTGCTTCGCGCTTTACCAATCTTTCATGCTGCATGCGGTACTCGATCAGGTCGGCAATCGTGATCAGCTTCAGCTCAAACCGCTTGGCGATCTCGATCAACTGCGGAAGGCGAGCCATTGTCCCGTCCTCGTTCATGATTTCGCAGATGACGCCAGCCGGCTTCGCTCCGGCCAGCCTGGCCAGGTCGACTGCTGCCTCGGTATGTCCTGCGCGCCTCAGCACGCCTCCTGCTTTGGCGATCAAGGGGAAAATATGTCCCGGACGGCGAAAATCGTCTGCGCCTTTGCTCTCGTCCAGCATGGATTGCACCGTATGGGAGCGCTCATGCGCAGAAATGCCTGTATGCGTCCCAGTTTCATCGATAGAGACCGTGAAGGCAGTGCCTTGGCGATCCGTATTTGCTTCCACCATGGGAGCCAGCTTCAAGCGTTCCGCATGCTCTTGTGTGACAGGGACGCAGATCAAACCGCGTCCGTGCATTGCCATAAAATTGATCATCTCCGGCGTTGCCGCTTCGGCCAGGCAAACGAAATCGCCTTCATTCTCCCGATCCTCGTCATCCACGACGATGACAGGGCGGCCGCTTCGCAAAGCCTCAATCGCCTCTTCAATGGTATGAAACATCGTTGTTCCCTCCTTAAGCGAAGCCGTGTTCCTGCAAAAAAGCCAGGTTCAGGCCTGCTGGTGCTTTCTGTTGTTCGCCCGGAGTCCTGCCGCCAAGCAGCCTCTCCACGTATTTGGCGATCACATCCGTCTCCAGATTGACCGGATCGCCGACCTGTTTTTCCAGCAGATTGGTCTGCTTGAGCGTATGCGGAATGATCGAAACGGACAGGCTCTCCTCGTCAACGGCCACTACGGTCAAACTGATGCCGTCTACAGTGATCGAGCCGCGCGGCACTACGTAGCGAAGCAGGTGCGGTTTCGCCTGGATCGCAAATCGCACCGCATTGCTGTCCGTTTTTTTGGAGAGGATTTTTCCTGTGCCGTCTACGTGGCCCAAGACCAGATGGCCGCCGAGACGATCTCCGAGCTGCAGCGCCCGCTCCAGGTTGACACGCATCCCCGGCTTCAGGCTGGACAGGGCCGTCACCCGCCACGTTTCCGGCATGACATCTGCCTGAAAGCGGTTCGCGGAAAACGAGGTGACCGTCAGACAAACGCCGTTGACAGCGATGCTGTCACCCAGGCGAACATCCTCCAAAACGGCCGCGGCCCGTATCGTCAGCTTGCTGGACCGCTCGGTGACCGCAATGGAATCTACTGTACCTACTTCTTCAATCAATCCGGTAAACACGGCTTCCCCTCCTATCATTTGCAGCCCGCATTCCTGCGCGTTTCGCTATTCGCTGGCTCCATCCGGCCATACCGGATAGCCGGTAATGCAAAGATCGCTTCCTCCGATCGGCTCGACATCCACGTCCGCCAGAGAGATGGCTTCCCCCATATGAGCTGCGCCCAGTCCCCCGTAGGGAGCAGGCGCCCCCTGTCCGCCGATCAGCTTGTAGGAGAGAAAATGCACGACCTTTTGAATGGCCCGTGCCTGCAAAAAAGAGCCGTTGACCGCCGCTCCGCCTTCGACAAACAGAGAAGTGATCCCTCTTTCCCCCAGCACCGCAAGCACCTGCTCGACTGTTACGCGCCCTTCCAGTCTCACAATCTCGGCCCCGTGGCTCTCGAGCTCTTTTTGCCTGCCGATGGGTGCGTCATCCGCTGTGAAAACGAGCGTCGGCGCCTTGCCGTCCCGTATCACGCGGGCTTCCGAAGGGGTCCGCAGCTGGTTGTCGAGAATGACACGAAGCGGCTGCTTTCCCCTGGCTATTCCCTGTTGGCGGGCCGTGAGCTCAGGGTCGTCCGCGAGCACTGTCTGAACCCCAACCAAAATAGCATCGTGCTCTCGCCGTAGCTGATGGACCTGCTGGCGGGCCTCTTCACCCGTAATCCAGCGGCTGTGCCCCGTATGCGTAGCGATTTTCCCATCCAGCGAAGCTGCCGTTTTGACGGTCACAAACGGTGTTTTCGTCGTGATGAAATGGAAAAAGACTTCGTTTGCCTTCTTCGCCTGTGCTTCTCCCACTCCCACTGTTACTTCCACACCCGCCTGTCTGAGGCGAGCGATTCCTGTACCGGCGACAAGCGGATTCGGGTCCGCCACTGCAACCACTACTCGCTTGATGCCGGCTTCAATGATCGCATTCACACAAGGAGGGGTTCTCCCATGATGACTGCAAGGTTCCAATGTGACGTAAAGCACGGCATCTTTCGCATGCTCACCAGCCATCCGCAGTGCATGCACCTCGGCATGTGGTTCACCCGCTTTTACGTGAGCGCCCATCCCCACGACTGCTCCGTCCCGGACGACAACGGCTCCCACTACCGGATTGGGACTGGTTTGTCCTCTTGTCGCCCTCGCCAAGTCCAGTGCCAACGCCATATACGACAAGTCATTTCCTGACATGAGTTCCTCTCCTCCCCAATGAAAAATGCCCTCGAAGCACGCTTCAGGGCATTGGGAAAGAAGCCTCTCGTTTTTCTGTTTTTTCACAGAGAAACGAAGGCCACATGCACCTTCTCCCATCCGGACTGTAACCGTCGGCCTTGGATTTTCACCAAGTCAGTCGCTCATGGCTTCAGCCATGGGCGAGTCGCGGGCTCAGACGCTGCTTTCGTCATTACCGCCGGTCAGGAATTTCACCCTGCCCTGAAGGTCATCTATTCAGTTGCTGCCGAGCCGCCAGCCCGCAATCACGAGCCAGGAGACTACCAAGGCATGTCTCCTACTTCCTGTCGCGCGAGTCGCCATCACCCTTTCCCAATAAAAAATGCCCTTGAACAAGTTTCAGGGCATAGAAGAAGAAGCCTTTGGTGCTCGGTTTTTTAAACAAAGCCAAAGACTATAGCCACCTTCTCCCATCCGGACTTTACCGTCGGCCTTGGATTTTCACCAAGTCAGTCGCTCACGAAATATCTTTCATGGGCGAGTCGCGGGCTCGGACGTGCGTTCGTCATCACCGCCGGTCGGGAATTTCACCCTACCCTGAAGGTTGGATAATCAGTTGCTTGCATTATAACACGTTTTTTTACAAGCACTACACTTTTTTATTGGAAGTCGGCAGTTTCCCTCCTGTCGGCAACTACCGCTTTGTCATCCATGGTCGCAAGGCAAAAGCAAGCCAGCGCAAAGCATTGAAAGATTTGCCCTGCAAAATGCTCTCTCCCCACCTGCTTCCCAAGACAGGGACGATTCTGTCCAAATCCTCATTGTCCAGCCTCTCCACTGCCCTGCGTAAAACCAGTGAATTCTCGTAACTGCGCCGTAAAGGCTGCGTCAATTCTTCATAAGCGCCCTTGCCGCATATATCATACGCTGCATATATGCCTGTCAACAGCGCCGTGAATTGGCCAAATCCCAAGAAGGGCATCAGTGCGCCAAAGCAGTTTCCGACAAAAAACGTATTGCCAATCCTCGCCCTGCGGCAGATGCCGATCGGGTATCCGGTCACATGAAAGTGACTGGTAATCCTGAGCGGCTGACGCAGGTCCCGGCAAACCCGCTCGTAAAATAAACCCCAGCGCTCGTCGACATCAAGCCGGTCATTCTCTGGATAGTCGGGGTAGGCCATGACCAGGTTCGCTTCCGTGTCCGAAAGCGGGAGCAAATAGCCGTATCCCTTTTCCATATAGCTGTAATCCAGCCATGCACAAGGCGTGTACCTGTCAAAGTCTCCGGTTACCATTGCACCTTTTAGCGACACGGTCAGGTCTGTCCGGAAGTTATGCATTTTCCTTGTGTACTCCCCGTCTCCTGTGGCGACTACTACGTGCGTGTACTCCATCAGCAATTCCTCGTATGTCGCTTTGGACCGGTACTGGATGGCACTTTTTACCTGCCGGCCGAGCTGCCTTTCAAAAGCGTGCTCATGTCTGCCGCGGTAATTGATAAATCCCAGACTTCCTTCGATTTCCGCCTTTTGGCTCTGCGAGAACACCAGCAGCCTTTGGATGCTCGCAGTCGGCTTGAGGTAAATGCCGTTTTTCTCCGCGAAAAAGGCAACCGGATCCGTAATCGGCTTTTGCAAAATGGAGAGCATGGATTCAGCGTTCACAAAGCGGTCGCCTAACCGCTCCCTCACTTCGAAAACGGCGGGCGATATTCCGTGTTTTTCAAGTGTGATCGCGCAGGCCAAGCCTGACAGACCGGCGCCCATAATCGCAACCTTCACGCTTTCATCATCCGTTCGTCTGTTTTCCTAACATTCTTGACGAACCGACACCTTTTATTCCCTCTATCAGTTTCCTCCCTGGAATCTTCCTCCTCCATGTTTTGGAAATGCCCAAACGAGCACTCCCCGAAGCAACGGGAACGTGCTCGTTTTTGTAGCAGCCGCCTGTTTGGCTCTTTTACGGCTGCCTGGATACGTCTTCCGGTCTGGGCACATCCGGCTTTCCTTCCGGATTGTTGTACAAGTACTGAGGCACATCGCCAATGATCAGCGAATGGGTAATGGGAATCTTCGTCGTGATCGTCTTCTGGTCGGTGGCAAAAGGAATCACGATGCGCAAGTCCACTTCAACAAAAATGTAGACGGTTGCCAGGACCATATTGATGCCGGCCTCGGTCAATTCCGTCTCCAGCTTCGTCTTGACAGATCCGATCGGCACAAACGTCACCGGCAGATCCGGACCCATTTGCGCCAAAAAACTGCTGCCTGTCGCCAGCCCCAAAGGGATATAGCGGTCTACCTTTTCCTCTTCAAACTCCCTCAGCCGGTTCTGTACGCGGGAGGTGGTCTCCCCTACGATCCGGGCATACTCCTTGAAGTTGAACTGGTACGCCTGGATTCTCCCCTGATTGTCTTTTTCAATTTTGACGATCTGGTTGAAATCTACCCCTTGCTGGGCAATCCGCTTGGTGACCGCATCTGTAATCGCTTGTTTGGCCAACTGCTCGGCTTTTTGGGTTGCGAGAATCTTCAGCGTCGGTTCCAGGCGTTTTTCGATAAAAAACAAAAATTGAATGCTCATCGCCAAAAAAATGACCAGTGCGATAAAAAACGCTTTCGAACGAGAAAGCGGGTTCCTCCACCGCCGACGGGGTCGAAACACGGCCACGCCCGTCACCTCCCAGTTGGTACATCCTATGGCTGGGAGGCGCAAAAAATACGTAACCAAAAAGGAGTTATGACGGAATTTCGTATACATCCAGCGCGGCTTGCAGAGCTTCTCCGCGATGAACCTTCGCTCCCATGCGGATCAGCACCGCCTCAAGACCTGCCAACACGTGCAGGACATTCTTTTTCCGGCAACTGAAGCCCATCGTGCCGATGCGCCAGCATGCCCAGGTCAAAGTAGTTGCTGCGGATCCTCCGCTCTGACGGCTCAGAGAGATTCCCCGCCAGCCCGCGCTCCACGCTTTTTCTTTCCTGGATAATTCGCTCAGCCCGCTCATTGTAGGTGATCGGAGCCATTCCAGCGGGAACGGACAAGCACTTTTGCGTTCCGCCGACGACCGCATCGAGCATCCACCCGTCCGTATCGACAGGCGATCCCCCGAGCGTAGCCACAGCGTCTACCACGAGCAGCGCCTCCCGCTCTCGGCACGCATGTCCGACCCGGGCTAGCGGCTGCATGCAGCCGGTCGAGGTTTCGCCGTGCACGATCGCTACAATTTTCGGGCGGACGCGGTCCATTTCCCTGATGATCTTCTCTTCATCAAACACTTCGCCCCACGGCGCTTCCATGGTGTGCACCTCCGCACCTGAACGCTGGGCAATCTCCGTCAGAAGATGGCCAAATCGACCGTAGATGGGAACGAGCACTTTGTCGCCCGGTTCGATCAGGCTGCACAGCACGGCCTCAAGCCCCGAGCGGGAAGTCCCGTCGATCGGATACGCCCACTGATTGCGAGTGCAGAACAATTCTCGCAGCATTTCCATCACGCGATTCATCATATCGGTAAATTCGGGATCAAACTGCCCCAGTACAGGAGTTGCCATAACCCTCAATACCCGCGGGTCTACCTCAACCGGACCCGGAGTCATGATCGTGCGAAGCGACGGGTTTACTTCCTTCCATCTGCTCACTTGTTTACCCTCCTCGGCTTTTCTATTGTTCCTATTGTTTTTCGTTTTGCCGTCTGTTTCCCCTGCATAGCAAAAACCCTCTGAACCAATAAGGTACAGAGGATTTCTGCTCGTTCTATTTCACGCCGTCGATAAACCCGAGCGACAGCCACGGGAAGACAGCGAGCAGCACAATGAACAAAACCATGATAACCGCATACGGCGCGGCGCCCCGAACGATTGTGGATATCGGCGACGACGGGTCTACGCCTTTGAGCACGAACAGGTTGAGTCCGACCGGCGGCGTAATCAACGCCAGCTCCATGTTGACGACCATGATGATGGCAAACCAGATCGGGTCGAATCCCAGCGCTGTGATGATCGGATACAGGATCGGCAGCGTAATGACGAGAATGGATACCGTCTCCAAAAAGCAGCCCAGAACGAGCAGCAGGATATTGATGAGAATGAAGACGACCCATTTGGAAACAGGCAGGCTTGTCGCCATTTCGGTCATGGCCTGCGGGATTTGCAGCGATGTCAGGATAAAGCCGAACAGCATCGCCCCCACGATGATAAACAAAATCATCGCATTGGTTGCCACCGTCGAGAGCAATATTTTCTTGATGTTGTCCCAGGACAGGCTGCGATACACGAGTCCGGCTACGAGTGCGCTGAAGACGACACCGGCAGCAGCGGCTTCTGTCGGGGTAAAGATACCGGAGTAGATGCCGCCGATGATCAGTACCGGCATCATCAGCCCCCATATCGCTTTGCGTGTCCCTTGCCAGCGCTCTGCCCAGGTCGCTGGCGCCTCCTTGATGTGCCGCATTTTCCAGGAGGCGTATCCCATGAAGATCAGCAGCAGCAAGATCCCCGGAAGGACACCGGCGATGAACAGCTTTCCGACAGATTCGCCAGTGACTGAGCCGTAAATGATCATCGGCACGCTCGGCGGAATCAGGATACCCAAGGTTCCTCCCGCAGCGAGCAGGCCAAGCACCGCCTTTTTGTCATACCCGCGCGCCGTCATCTCGGGGATCGCCACCATCCCGATCGTGACCGCAGTCGCTACGCTGGAGCCGGAGATCGCAGCAAAAATTCCGCAGCACACCAGCGTCGCCAGGGCCAAGCCCCCGGGCAAATGACGCAGCCAGCGGCTTGCCATCTCATACAGCTCCTTGCCGACTCCGCTGAACAAAAGAATTTGACTCATCAGCACGTACATCGGCAAGGCGCTCATCGTAAAATCATCCAATGCCTTGTAGGCAATGATAGGGACTTGAGAAAGCCCGAGAGCCCCTCCGTTGAACCAGTACATGCCGATTGCCGCCAGTACCGCGAGAGTGAAGGCGACCGGCACCCCTACCAGCATCAGCGAGGCCATTCCTCCCGCAAAAAACAATCCCATTACGCCTCGCCTCCTTCCTGTCCGCGAATGTAGTCAACCAGTTGCAAGAGGAAGGCGAGACCGAGCAGCACGCCGCCGATGGGCAGCAGCATTTCCGGAATGTACATCGGGATTTGAAGCAGGGAAGCGGAGGTGAATCCCAGCTCCATCGACTGTTGGACATGCTCCCAGCTCAAATAGCAAAACACCAGGCTGAACAAAAGACCGATCAGGGCCGATGCGATCAGCATCCAGCGGCGCACGGACGCAGATACGTTGTGCAGCAGCAGGTCCACCTTGATATGGGCGTCCACCCGAACCGCGTAAGCCGCTCCGATGAAGCAGCTTCCCATGATTGCATAAATGGTAAGCTCGGTTGCCCAAATCGTCGGCGCGTTAAAAAGAGAGCGGGAGACGATCTCGTAAAAGGTCATCCCCGTTGCCAATACGATAAAGATACCGGCGATCACTCCGCCGAACTTGATCAAACTGTCGATCCAGCCATACAACACTTGAAAAAATTTCATGAAAACGTCCCCTCTTTGCTCCTCGCCTCAGGCTTTACTTGATGTTTTGCAGATCTCCCAGCAGTTCTTTGCCCAAGTCGCCGGCAGTTTTCAGGTACTCGTCCCAGGCTGGCTTGGCCGCTTCCTTCCACGCAGGAAGTTCCGCCTCTGGCACAACGTAGACTTCCATTCCTTTTTGCTTTAACTCGTCGGCGGTTTTCTTGTCTTCTGCTTCAGCCTGCTGGCGAATCCAGTCTTCCGTCTCTTTGGCTGTAGTGGTTAGCAGCTCCTGAGTTTTTGGCGGCAAAGCATCCCAGTACTTCTTGTTGACGGCAAGTACGAACTCCAGATAAGCGTAGTTGACGACGGTTAAATATTTGGATACCTCATCGTATTTCCGCTGAACCATCGCTGTCGTACCAGAGGTCGCACCGTCGATTGTCTTGCGCTGCAGAGCCATGTAAACCTCGCCTGCTCCCATAAAGACCGGTGCCGCGCCATACGCCTGGATCATCACGGACGGAATATGGCCGATACTGCGAATCTTCAGACCCTGGAAGTCTTCCGGCTTGGTCAACGGACGTGCACTGTTTGCAAATTGCGCGTACCCATAGTCCGCAAACAGCAATACCTTGGCACCCTTCTTCTCCATTTCCGCGTTCAGCTTCTCGCCGACCGATCCGGACAGCGCTTTCCCCGCCAATTCGTACGAGGTCGGAAGCGCAAACGGAACGTCGAACAGTCCCATTGCCGGAACCACAGATGCCCACAGCGTCGTGGAGTTGACGCCCATTTCCACGCCGCCTGTCAAAATGGCCTGGTTCATTTCTTTGTCAGAGAGCAATTGGCCGGCAGGATACACCTGCACTTTTACCTTGCCGCCGGAGCGCTCGGTTACTTTTTTGGCAAACTCCTCGATTCCCTTGGAAATATGGTGATCCTGCGGCAGGTTGTAAGCCAGACGAATCGTCGCTTCCTGGTATTCGTCTGTAGCCGCCGCCGTGCCGCCTTGCGAGCTGTTCGCTGCAGGAGCGCTTCCGCTGCCTCCGGCCCCGCTTTGCGCAGGGGCTCCTCCACAGCCTGCCAGCAGTCCTCCCAGCAAACTGATTGCCGTCAGTACTCCTATCCATTTCTTTTTCATGGTCGAAACCCTCCTCTTTTATTTAAAAGCCAATCGTCGATTGCTCTTTCTTTTCTACGAGACGGATGCGCCCGAGCGGCATTCTCATCGAGAGGCTGACGGCGTACTCCGAAGCGTCTAAAAGTTTTGAAAATTCAATACCTGTCTTTACCTTCATCCTCTCAAACATATACACGACGTCTTCCGTCGCTACATTGCCCGCAGCTCCGGGCGCAAACGGACAGCCTCCCAAGCCCCCTGCAGCCGTCTCAAACGTCCGGATGCCTGCGGTATATGCCGCATACGTATTGGTCAAGGCCAGGCCGCGGGTGTCGTGAAGATGCAGGGACAATCGCTCAGAGCCCACCGCTTTGACCAGGCGATCACAGAGCGAGAATACTTCATCCGGGACGGCGATGCCGATGGTGTCAGCGATGCTGATCTCTCCTGCGCCCGCATCAAGCGCCAGCTCGGCGAGCCGCACCACGACATCCGGGTCCACTCTGCCAGCAAACGGACAGCCGAAGCTGGTCGCAATGGAAAACCTGAGCAAGCGTCCCGATTCACCAGCCAACGGGACCAGCTCGCGGAACGCCTCCAGGTTCTCCTCAATCGTCTGGTTGATATTCGCTTTGTTAAAGGCCGGACTTGCCGAAGTCACCCAGTTGATCTCGCCCAGTGCGTAGCCGGCTGCCCGTTCGTACCCTTTCCGGTTGGGAACGAGAGCGCTGAACGAAACATGCGGAATGTCAGCCAGCGACCTCGCGACCTCTTCGGCATCCGCCATCTGCGGTACCCGCTTGGGATGGACAAACGAAGTGGCTTCAATCCTTGTCAGACCAGCGTCGGCCAGCATGCGAATCAACTGCTGCTTTTTCTCCGTAGGAATAAACCCCGCCTCATTCTGCAATCCGTCTCGCGGCCCTACCTCCAGAATGGTTACATCTCTCGTCATATCGCTCTCTTCTCCTTCAGCATGGCCAATACGGCCGGGTCCAGCTGGAGCAGCTTTTCGAAAATCTCCTCGTTGTGCTCTCCCAGAGAAGGCCCTACCCACTCATGGGTACCGGGTGTTTCGGAAAGCTTCGGCACTACGCCGGGAAAGAGCACCTTTTCACCGTCGGGCAAATCAATTTCTTCGACCATCCCGCGCTCCCGATAATGCTCGTCCTGGACGATCTCCTCGATGCTGTAGATCGGTCCGACGGGAACAGCAGCCTCGTCCAGCAACCGCTGTGCTTCCTTGAGCGTATGCTGCTTTGTCCACTCCTCGATCACCTGATCGATGTAGGCGACGTCTTCCGCCCGTCCCTGATTGTTCGCATAGCGCGGATTTTCCGCCACATCGCTTCGTCCGATCGCATGCATCAGCCGTTTGAAAATGCTGTCGCCGTTTGCTCCGATCACGATGTATTTCCCGTCAGCGCACAAATACGTGTTGGACGGCGCGATTCCCGGGAGCGTGCTCCCTGTTCTTTCGCGGACGAGCCCTTTCAAGTCGTATTCCGGCAGGACGCCCTCGAGCAGGCTGAAAACGGCTTCATACAACGCCACATCAACCATCTGTCCCTTTTTCTCAGGTGACCTGTCTCGCGCGTGCAAGGCCATCATCCCGCCAATCACGGCGTACAGCCCCGCGGTCAAATCGCCGATGGCGACACCGACTCGCACTGGCGGCAGTTCGGGGTAGCCGGTCAGATAGCGCAGGCCGCCGATGGCTTCAGCCACGCTTCCAAATCCGGGTTTGTTGCGGTAGGGACCCGTTTGGCCATAGCCTGAAATCCGCACCATGATCAAGCCGGGATTCAGTTCGCTGAGGACATCGTACCCGATCCCCCACTTCTCCAGCGTTCCGGGTCTGAAGTTCTCAATGATGATGTCCACTTCCCGGGCCAGGGAGCGAATAATCTCCTGCCCTTCCTCCATGCGCATGTCTACTGTGATTGATTTTTTGTTGCGTGCCTGCACATACCACCAGACAGACGTGTCTTTGTGCATCGTCCGCCAGTTGCGCAAGGGATCGCCCTTTTCCGGGGTTTCCACCTTGATTACTTCCGCGCCGAATTCAGCGAAAATTTTACCGGCAAACGGTGCGGCCACAAGCGTTCCCAGCTCCAGGACACGCACGCCTTGCAGCGGCTTCGTCGTAGTCATTGGCCCCTCCTCATTGATCATCTGCTTGTTTTCGATCGGCTTCCATGCACAGCTCAAAATCGCGTGTGATGTGCTCTGTCATTCTCGCTTTGGCTTCTTCTCCATCCTGCCGGGCAATCGCCTCTACGATGGCCTGATGCTCGGAGATGACCGTTTCCGGCCGGCGAGGGTGAACCTCCAGGATGGCATTGCGGTAAAACGAGATCAACACTTTCAGTTCATTCATGATTTTTGTCAGGTACGGATTCTTGCTCGCTTCCGAAATGCGCTGGTGAAACGTGAAGTTCAACTCGTGCGTGCGCCGAGAGTCACTGGGGTAGTTCAGTTCCTTCATCCGTTCCAAAAGGTCCCGAAGCTCTCTTACCTCCGCCTCAGTCCTGCGTTCGGCAGCAAACATGGCTGCGGTCGGCTCCAGACTCAGACGGCACTCATACAGATGAGTAAAGTCGTCCGGAGTGGGCTGGTAGACGGTTACGCCTCCCTGCGCCTGAACGATAACTAAGCCGTCCTTTTCCAGACGGCGGATTGCTTCTCGAATCGGGCTCCGGCTCACGCCAGTTTCTTCGCAAATCCTCTCTTCAATCAGTCGCTGACCCGGGGCTAGGCCGCCAAACAGTATCTGTTCCCGCAAATACTCGTACACCTGGGACTGGAGTGTCTCACTCCGCTTGATCATTTTGGCCATAAGCTCAACCCACCCCAAACATGAAAACTGTATTCTGTATACAAAGATGTTTTTAAAATAGTAATACAATTGCAAAAAGAGTGTCAATTATGTTTGTTCAGCATATGAAACGGAATGTTACTCTTTCCCAGCAGAAAAACGCTCACAGGCGAATCAACAGCCCGCGAGCGTTTTTTATCATGCGACCAGCCTTACCCCTGGCCTGTCTTTTTTCGAGCAAACAAGTACGTACCCGATACCGCGAGCACCAGCACCGCCTGCGAAACGGCAACCATGGCAAACAGGCCATAAGCCTGAAAAATCATCGGGGACAGCAAAAAGCCGAGAAAAAACCCTCCACGCTTCAGCAGTGTCTGCATCCCCAAGGCACGCCCGCGAACCGTATTGTCCGCCTGTTGCACGATCGTCCTCTGAAACACCTCCCGCCATCCCTCCAGCACACCGGTCACGGTTAGCAGCAGCAGGATGATCAGCTGATGCCACCCGGCAAAGGCGAGCGAGATGACTATGGCCATCGCGAGCAACGAGATGCTCAGTGCCGAAAACTCCTTCCAGCCAAGACGCGGCGCCAGCCACGCCCCGACGAGTGTGCCGACACTCAAGAGCGACCACATCAATCCGTGAAAAGAAGCGTGGGATCGGACCGACATTTCAGCGAGCAGCGGAAGGCCATAGTTGTACGCCGCCACGCTGACGGTCCAGAAGAAAGACAGGATTATCACCGCAAGCAAGACATCGTTTTGCCGCAGATATGACCAGCCTTCCTGCAGGTCCTTTATCCAGGAAACACGCTGCCGCTTGTGTCTGGTCGCTGCCGGATAACTGTCCCACCGCAGCCGCACCAAGACAAGCGCAGAAGCAAAAAACGTGGCGGCGTCAAACCCGATGACCCATATATGCCCGAACAAGTCGCTGGCCACCCCGCCGAGGACAAATCCGATCATTCCTGCCACTGCCTCCAGCCGTACAATCAATCCGTTCACAGCAGCCAGCCCTTCTCCCGGAAACAGCTTCGGCATCGGTGCCCGAAAGCTGATCTGGAATACGCTGAACAGGATGCCTTTTACAAACGCGGCAGCCACCACCGTATACGGATGCGGAAAGAGGACGACAGCCGCGATCGCCAGGCCCGAGCCGAGATCACTTGCAATCATTGCCTTTCGCCGGTCAAAGCGGTCGGCCACTACCCCCGCCGCCAGACTGAACAGAAGGCCTCCCACTTGTCTGGCAAGAAAAAAAGCGGTCAGCCACATCGCACTATTTTCAAAAGTAAAAATCAACGCGGAAAACGCGATTAAATCCATACGCGACCCAAGGTCGGACAAGGCATTTACATACACGTACCACTTTCTTGTTTTTATCTGCTAAACCCCCTGATCGGTCAGACGGTTCAGCTCCTACGCCCCTGTTCAGGGCGTTTGTACACTGATTATGGCAGTTGACATGCGCAAGCCTCCTTTGCCTTATACACGGGTCTTGATCCATCATTGCTTTGCTGGAAAAGAGAAATCACTGTTTGACAGGGGCGTCCTCCCCAAACGTCTGCATGGACACGATTTGTGTCTCTCTTTCATGATATACCTGTTTGCTCTCTTCTCCAACGCCAAAACGTCAAAACAGCAAAAACATTTTGTCGTCTCCCTTCACACCTTCCCGATTTTACACATACAGATAAGCGAGAAAAACTACGCTTTGGAGGATGCAAATGATTGTAGAGGAAATTCGTAACGCCTTTGCTATACTGACTGAGCCAACCCCCAGTGAAATAAAGGAGGTTTTGTCCCGCCTCCCGCTCAGTGCGGACGCATTCGCTTCCTGCATGCCGTCCTCCGACGGACTTCCTTACGGCAGAGAAGTCCTCTTTCGCACGAACGATGTTGAAATCGTTCTCATTTACCTTCCGCCCGGCCACGAGTCCGCCCCTCACGACCACGGTTCGTCGTTTGGGTGGGAATACGTGCTCCAGGGTGAATTGATGAATATCAATCATTCCGTCATCCCCGGCTCTTCCCGCGCCCCCGCTTACGTCAGCGTACAGGAAACAATGTCTGTTGCATCTGGACAAGTGTACTTTATTGAAAAAGGACAGATACACGCCATCCGCAACGGCGGACAGACTCCGGTCATCTCTTTGAACGTCTATTCGCCGCCACTGTCTGGCTGCAAAGAGTATCGCATCTCGCCTGACTGTCTTCTGCCTGAAACGGAGAGCACCGGAAAAGGCGCTGCCCCCTGACTGTGGGGCAGCTTTTTCTTTTCATCAAGCAAACATTTTACTAGATCCGCTTCGAAGTGGTATGGTGGGGGGAGGGAGTGATTTGCGTGAAACTAAACAAAGGTGACGTTCTTTTTCGGCAGGGAGAGACGGGGCCGCTGTTTCATCTCCGGACCGGCCTTTTGAAAGTGGTTCGCCTGCAAGAGGACGGATCGCCCTTTCTTTTTAACCTGATCTTGCCCGGAGAAACTATACCTCACCATTCCTTGTTGACGGCAAAAGAGTACCATGGCACTGCCGTTGCCCTGATGAGCTGTGAAGTCGATGTGATTACTCCGGCTGAATGGTACCGGTCCCTGGAGGAAGACCCATACAAATACAGGGAGATTGCCCTCCAGCTCCAATCGAAGCTGCGGTTTACCCAACAGCGCATGGACCAGCTCACTGCCTCTTCTCCAAAGGAGAAGCTGGCTCTGATGACAGAGTGGTTTGGCAAATATATTGGAAATTACCCGATTACCGATCTGCTGACCCAGGAAGAAATCGGTCAATTCCTCGGTTTGCGCAGGGAGACCGTCAACCGGTTACTGCGGAAACAAACATAAGCACACCCGCAAAGGTGTGCTTGTTTCCTACAGATTTTCCGTGATTTCCGACAACTGATCAGCGGAAATCGCTACCTGTGAAACGGCATGGTTCATCTCTTCCATCACGTGGAAAAAGTTCTCAAGCTCTCGCTGGATCCGGCTGCTCTGCTCTTTGCTGTCTGTGACAGCACTGCGAATTTCATCGAAAAACCGGTTGGTCTCGCTGGTCATCGTCGTACTAGACGCAACCAGCTCTCGTACTTCGGCCACGACAGCAGACAGGCTGGCCGTCTGCGCATTCGTTTTTTCGATCAGCTCGGTCACGCCCGACACCGACTGCTTCGTCTGTTCAGCCAGCTTTCTCACTTCCCCGGCGACGACGGCAAAGCCGCGGCCCTGCTCTCCGGCACGGGCTGCTTCAATCGCAGCATTCAAGGCCAGCAGGTTTGTCTGCTCGGCAATCGCCGTGACCACATCTACAATCCCGCGAATTTTCTCCGAGATCTCCTCCAGTGTCCGCATTTCCGACGCGATCTGCTCAGCGCTTTGCTGGATCAGCTTCATTTGCTGCTGCTGATTTTCCAGCTTCTGCTTGCCCTCATCAGAGAGGTGCTGAGCCTTGTTGGAGAAACCGGTTCCGTTCTCCGCATAACGCAGCACCTCCCGCGACTGCTCGGTCAATTGATGCACGGATGCGCTCGTCTCCTCGGAAACTGCCGCCAGCTCATGGGCGGAGTTGGAGAGGACGACCCGCAGCTCGTCCTTCTTGCGTTGGGCCTCCTGCCTTATTTGTTCATGCTTGTTTTCGTACTCCTCCAACACGATTTGCTGCTCAATGTTTAAAATCTTCGTGACAACGGTAATCGCACGGATACATTCACGCTTGTCCGCGATTTCCCGCTCCAAAAGATTGATTAAGGATACAAGCAGGTTTTGAAAGGCGCACATATACCATTTCGGCTCCAGACCGATCTTCAAATGCATGACCGCGATTCGGCTGCGCTGTTCAATATAGCTGTGATCAATCTTTCCGCTGAACATCTCCGTGATATGCCGGGTCAGCGTTCCCTTCAATCTTTCAATCGTACTGTTCTTATCAATGATAGCCATCAAAGACGGCTCTTTTTCCAGGTTTTCGTAGAAACAATTTACAATATCGCCAATATTTTGAACAACGAGCGGTTGCAGCATTTTTACCGCGGCCAGATCATCCTCAGTCAGATCAATCAAGGATAATTGCTTTAACAGCTCAGACTTTGATTCAATTATCACTTCTCCTGTTTCCATCTTGCCGTGGAAAAAGGATTCCGTCTGCTTGCTTTTTTTTAAGCCAAACCAGCTGGAAAACGGGCACTTGCTCATTGTATGGTCTCCTTTGGAATCTTTCGTTTTCACTGTATTTACAGTAACTATACTATAATTTTTTCCAGTTTGGTATGCCCTCCCTAGATAAAAATGCCCAGCACGACGAGAAATTTTACCGTTTTCCGCAAGCGAACAAGGACTTCCTTCCCTCTCTTGTGCGGCCGTACCCCTACCATTGTATCCCAAACCAGTCCACAATGTTAACGCTTTCAAAAAATAGAGCGAAAATCTCTACTCAGGAAGACTTAAAACCCATCGTGCAACAAAAGCCGGTAACTGAGGCACACTATTCCATGTAGCGGCCCGGACAGACGCTCTCTCAGCGGCTTCACTGAAAACTCATCTGCTCCCCTTCTTGTTGGAAACAGGGCTAACGGACAAACGCAGCCTCATACTTTGGTCTAAACAACCTTTGGATGAGGAGGGCGTCGCCATGAAACGATCTACCCCGGAGCACCCAAACCGTCGCTCCCCGAGCGAGTCGGCTCTGCGCTCGGCCTGTGATTTTCTGATCCACCACGTATTTCCGCGTGTGAACAGACAGGCAGGACAAAAAGTCCGGTCTGGCGCAAGCAGCGATACATCAATTCCTGGCAGGAGTATGGCGTATGAAGATTCGTCTCGTCCAAAACGGAATGATCACCCTGATTGACGATATTGAACAGACCCAGTTCCCGCCGAGAAACGGCTTTTATTGGATCGATGCCTCGCTGTTTGACCTCGATGTGCTGCAGCACCTCTTTGGCCTGCACGACTTGGCGATCGAGGACTGCATCGACGAGGAGGAGCAGCGCCCGAAGCTGGAAGTGTACGAGGACCATTACTTCATCGTGATCAACAGTGTGGAATTTGGGAACCAGGATATTTTTTTGCGCGAGGTCAATCTGTTTCTCGGCGGTCACTATATCATCACCGTTGCAAAGCACGACACCGGCCTTTACCCGCGGGTGCTGCAAATTATCAGAGAAGAAGAGGTCAACCGGCCGGATGCCTTTCTTTATCATCTGGTGGATCAAATTGTAGAGAGTTTTTTTGAGGTCGTGGAGAAAATCGAGGACTTGATCGAAAAGCTGGAGGAAGAAATCCTGGTGAATGCAAAAAAGGCGCAGCTCCACCAGATTATCGGACTGCGGAGTGAAGTGTTGTATGCACGTAAAATGCTCTTGCCGCAGCGGGATCTGATCGATGCTCTGCACAAAAAAGATCTGCCGTTGATCGACCGCAAACTGCGGAAGTATTTTGGAGACATCCTGGAAAACGCAGTAAAAATCGTGGAGAGCTTCGAAACGTTCCGGGAGCTGATCGGCAACCTTCGTGAAGCCTATCATTCTTCGGTAGCTGGCCGTGCCAATGATATCATGCGGATTTTTACAGCATTGACCACAATTTTCATGCCGCTCACGATTGTGACCGGAATATACGGCATGAATTTCGAGTATATGCCCGAGCTGAAATCTCCGCATGGCTATTATATCGTTTTGGCCTTTATGGCTTCTCTGGGAATCGTCATGTACCTGATCTTCAAAAAGAAGGAATGGCTCTAACGGTACGGGCGGGCACGGACGCTAAAACAGCCCGTCGCAGGAGACGATCATCAGGTGGAGCCGTTTGGATAAATCGTATTCATACGGATTTGCTACGGGACTTCCGCTCTCATCGTACAAGATGCGAACGATCGGTCTGCTCGGTGTCCCCTTGTTGTAGTCCACGACAACGCCAGACTCACCTGTATTTAACACGACCGTCAATCCCAGCGGGTAAAGCGCAATCGTATCGCGAAGTCTTTCGACATATTCTTTGGCGTACAGTGTCTCGACACCTGTGTACAAAAGCTCCATCGCCTCGTGGGGCAGCATGGGCGGTCTATAGACGCGATGGGTCGTCAGCGCGTCAAAAACGTCGCAGACCGCCATCAGTTGCGCGTAGGGATGGATCTCGTCTCCCTTCAGCCCGCGTGGATAGCCTGTCCCATTTATTCTTTCGTGATGCTGAAAAGCGCAATGTGCCGCCAACAGCGGAATGTCATCCTGGCGCCGCAGCATTTCAAAGCCTATTTCTGTGTGCTTTTTCATTGTTTGAAATTCATCATCGGTCAGGCGTCCCGGTTTCTTCAGAATTTCATCGGGAATCGACATTTTTCCGATATCGTGGAGTATGCCTCCCACGCCGATATCCAGCACTTCTCTCTCCCCAAAATCGGATTTCAGGGCCAAGGCTGTAGAATAGAGCATCACATTAAATGAATGCGCGAAAATGTAATGGTCGAACGCGCAGGCATCAGCCAGCAGGTTCATGGCGGAGTCCTTGCCCTTCAGTTCATCTGCGACTGTCGCAAGTACCTGCCTGATTTGCCTGCCAAACTGCCTGTCTGAAAACATTTGCTGCCATTTCTGGGGACTTTGGTGGGAAGCGCGGAATGTCTCGTTGATTAGCCCCATTGCTTCCCGCCGTGTCTCTTCCGAAACGGGCGCCTCTACTACAATATCCTCTGTCCGTTTGTCCTGTATGTATACATTGGTGATGTTCATATTGATCAGCCGATTGATCATGCGCTGTGTCAGGCTTACTCCTGCGCCTACCAGGATGGTTCCGTTCTCCGCGTAGACAGAGCGAGCCAGCGTGACACCAGGCTGACATTTATGAATAGAGAGTAATCTCATTTCCATTCTTCGCCTTTCTTTCAAAGTACCCCTATTATACCGCGATTCAAGATTCTTCTACATTTCTTTTTCCTGATTTTGTTGTATTTTGTCGAAAAAACGCCTCGTCCCCAGGACAAAGGCGTTTTTCTTCTTAAAACATTTTTCGTACCGCATCCCGCCCAATCGTTCCGGCGGCAATGCCAAGCTTCTCGGCAGTGAGAGTGACTGACTCCAGCGGAGCGTCCAGCAATTCTTCGATCGTTTTGACACCGACCGCCCGGCCCGCAATAATTTCCCGGCTAGCCAGCTTTTCATTCAACAGACCCACATCCAGGGCTCCGCACATGATATATCCTTTATCCGTCGTAACCGCCAGCAGAGTGGTCTTCGGCAGGCGAACCGTAACAGCGATGGCAGTTCCTTCGGCAAAATGAACAGGCTGTACCTCAATCATCGTGAGTTCCTCCTTCTTTTCAGCTTCACGTAGGCGCGCTACCATCCTATGATATTGCTGGCCGGAAGGTGTCAGTCATCAGTGGATCAGAGAGACGGGCGGACGCTCGTCATCCATCGCTACCTTTCGCTTCATGACTTCAATCATGTAGGTGGCCAGCATATGAAACAGCTCTTCTTCGTCCATCTCCGTCACAAGCTTGATGAGATCCTGATGGGATTGTTCGTCCAGAATACCTACGATAATCGCAACGATGTCTTCCTCGTCGCCGTTGAAGTGCCCTTTGTACATCTCGTATACTTCATCGATAAACCGCATGGGCTGCCCCCTCCTTTTCCCTGTTAGCATGCCCTATTCCACGGCCTGCTTTTCGTCAGGAAGGCGCCAGGGGGAGCCAGCGAGGCTGGAGAGCCGCGGCAATCAGCTCCGTATCAGCCAATGTTTGGGCCAGGATTTCCCGAAGCATTTCCGGGAGGTAAAAACGGACATCGGCCCCTTCCGCCAGTTCGGGAAACATTCGATTAAACATGAACATATCGATGGTACCTACGCGATAGGTGCGTCCGGCATCCAGCGCTTCTCCGTTGACCTCGACCCTTGAAATTCGCGGGCTGTCCCCCGTTTCATACCATACGTGGAGACCGTCTATTCCCATCCATCCCGTCACCTTGCCGCGGAAGCCGAATCCCCGCAGCTCCCGATTCACGGTCTGCGGCTGGATCGACTGCTGCAGCACTTTGTAAAGCTGCTCGCCGGTTATCGAAACAGCGCACGGGTTGATCGGGTGGGGTACGCAGTGAAGCAAATCCCGATAGCTCACCCTTCCATTTTTCAAAGGAGCGAGCAAAAGGCCGTTGTTGGCCAGGCCCACCTCTGCTTGTGTCCATTTTCGCAGCGAGGCGGCCAGAATCGAGCCGAACGCCGTTTCTTCCGTCCAGGAGATATTCAGGTTGACCGAAAGCTCAACCGCCGTCTGATCGAGCCGTTTTTCTGCCGCCTCCTGTTTTTTGGCTAAGAGGGCGTCTAATACCGGTTCAGACGGATACTCGCTGGAAACAAGCAGCTCTGCAGATGCCTCTCGCACTCGTTTCGCCACTCTGTCCCACACCAGCCGCACATGTCCGACGTGGCGGCCAAACACGCCTGTTTGCGCCACCAGTGTGCCGTTGATGTGTTCGCCCCGCTCCAACTGATGATGAGTGTGGGCTCCCAAAATGACGTCCACTCCCTGAAGCTCTCGGGCCAGCCTGCAGTCGTCGGGATAGCCCAGATGAGACAGCAGAACGATAACGTCTACATTCGGACGCAAGGCTGCCACTTGCTCCCGCAAATGCTCGAGAGGCTCTTTGGATTCCCAGCCGAGCAGCTTGTAAAACGGGGGAAAGGACGCCGTGACACCCAAAATGCCGACACGGAGATCGTCCCACTCATGAACGGCATGCGAGGCCGCCCAAGGCGGTATCCTGCCGGTTGCCGGATCGATCAGGTTTCCCAGTACAACTGTAAAGGTCGCCTGCTCATAGAGAGCATCCAGTCTTTCTTTCGGAAAGGTGATTCCCTCGTTGTTTCCTATCGTCACATACTCATAGCCGCTGTGGTTCAGCACTTCTACATTGGCCCGTCCCCATGTGGCTTCTGTCTTCACATCCATCCGGTCAGCGTGATCGCCGATGTCTACTGTCAATACATGCTCTCCCAGCGCTTCCCACCTCTGTCTGTTTTGCCGCAGACAAGTGGCAATGCGGGACATGCTGGAAAAATGGCTGTGCACGTCATTGGTGTGCAAAATATGCAAGGTACAGGTGTCCGCCACGACTTTCCCTCCCTTTTCTCTCTGGTATCTTTTCCGCTATGACGTCTATTGCGTTGGGTTTCCTGCAAGCCCGATTTACTTCGTCACCGCTTCCCCGATCATCTGAATCGCCATGCCCAAAATCAAGATGCGGAGCACCAGCACGATCGTCTGCCCTTTCATCCGGTTAGCCGCCAGTACCCCCAGCTTGCCTCCTGCCCATGCACCCGGAGCCAGCATCGCCGCGTACAACCAGTTCACATGGTCATGCAGGATATTTGTCGCCGACCCGACCATTGCGGAGAAAAAGATAACCAGCATGGACGTGGCAGCGGCAATATGGGGCGGAAATCGAAACAGGATCATCATCGCCGGCACCATCAAAATCCCTCCGCCTACGCCAAACAGCGAGGAGACGATCCCGACCAAAAAAGCGACAAAAACGGCAAGCCAGCGATTGTAGCCGTATTCGTACTCCACGCCTTCCGCATCGACAAATCGCCGCCGGACATCCCAGTTCACGCTGCGCGGCTTCAGTTTGTCCTTTACCATCATCAAGGCAAACATGCTGAGCTGAAACAAGCCAAACAACAGTGAAAATGCCTTTATTGGTAGTAATGTATTAAGATAGACACCGACAATAGCACCGGGAGCACTGCCCAAAAAAAAGAGCAGCGCGGTTTGGATATCCGCTCTTTTCTGTTTGATATAAGAAACGGAGGAGGACAGGGCCGTCACTCCAATCACGATCAATGACGTACCTGCCGCCATCTGCGGGCTGACAGAACCTGGTGCATATACGTTGCCGAGATAAAGCAACGCCGGGACGAAAAACATGCCTCCGCCCAAACCGGCGATGCTGCCGACGACTCCAGCGAACAGGCCGATAATGAGAAACATGCCTGCCAAAGCATAAATCATGTGCTACCCTTCTCTCTGATCTAGACTCCGCCTCCCCGTCCTTCCCGGAACGGGTCAGAAGAGCTCCAATTGGCGGGGATTAAGACCGACAGGGTCGACACCCAGCATTTTCATAAACTGCTTGGCGTTCCCCACTGCGTCTCCGCCGGAGTTGTTGTTAAACAGGATGCATACTTCCTGCGCTTCCTCTGCTACTCTGCGAATGCGCGGGACCCACTCGGCAAGCTCTTCCTCCGAGTACTTGTAGAGGTAGCGGACATCTCGCCATTTCTGTCCCTCGCCCGGATCACCCCATCCCGAGACGTTCCGCCCATGGAAGCGCACCAGAGCCAGGGACGGATTGGTCACCGCCTCTACGATAGGAACAGAGCCTTTCCCCGCTTGCGGCTCGTCGCACAAGACGTGTGTCGCATCGAGATTCCTCAGCAGCTCCAGTGTCTTTTCCCGAAAACGGGGTTCAAACCAGCTCTGGTGACGAAACTCGACAGCAACCGGATAAGCGGCCATCGTCTGACGGCAAGCCCGGAGGTATTGAACATGCTCACGCGTGCAGTCAAACCAAGGCGGAAACTGAAACAGAAGCGTCTTTAGTTTGCCCGCTTCTACCAATGGCTGAATGCTTTCCTCAAACTGGCGAAACAGCTCCCGCCGGTCTGCCGGAGCTTCGCCTCGCTGATGACCGGTCATCGCTTGATAAGGCTTGACGATAAAACCAAATGACTTGGGTGTCTCGCGCACCCATGTTTGATAGTGAGTCTGTGGTAAAATGGCGTAAAAGGAGCTGTCCAATTCCACGATAGGAAAATGACCTGCGTAGACGGAGAGCTTGTCCTGATTGCGCACTCCCTGGGTATACAGATCGTAATGGTCTCCCCAGCCGCACACTCCCACATGAATCGTATTCATGGATAGACAACCTCCAGGAGGTATATTCTATGTTTCCCGACCTGCTAGGCGAACCCTTTGGGTTTAAGCATACCAAAACATGTCTGGACCGAAAAGTAGCGAAACGCCTCCTGGCCGAAGCCAAGGAGACGTTCCCTCTGGAGTATTCTGCTCTGTTGGTGGGCCATAAAGCCAGTATTACCGGCCATATCCCGATGCCCTCCGCCCATCACACCACCGATGCCTTCAGATGGGACGGCTCCGCTTTTTTCCAGGCGCTGCAGATCATCAGACAGCGAGAGCTGCAATGGCTCGGAGTCCTGCACAGTCACCCGACTGCCCCGCCTGTACCCTCCGCGGCCGATCACCGCGGCTGGCATTACCCCCAATTGGGCTATTGGATACTGGGATTGGCGGGTGATGACCCCGAACTGAGGCTCTACCAGTGGGAGGGCGGGTCCTTTTTGGAGCGTACTTTCCAGCTTTATGATTCGCCTCTACTTTAAGCTTCCGGTCTGGTTTTGTGTCTGGTTATGTCCGATCTGGTCTGTTCTGGTTTAGTCCGGTCTGGTCCAGCCTGGTCAGCTCAAAACCATACTCCATCCTGCTTATGTAGAAATCAGGCTATTTCTCTTGTCCCGGACTTTGTGGTTGGCTGACAGCATCGGGTGGAGCGATTGTCGCAATCGAGCTCGTATCCTCGCCTACAGGAACTTTTTTCGCAGTCTGCACGGGCGGAGCGTATCCGCCGGTCTGATCTGCTTTCATGAAGCTGGAAATGATCTTATTCATATCTACACCGGAGACGTCCTTGAGCATTTCCGGCAGTTGGGCCATCAGCTTGGTGACGTTTCCGCTCAGGCGGTTGACGCCGTCTCCCTGGCCTCCGCCGGCATCGACGATCGTTACCTTGTCGATCGCTTTCATCGGCTCGGCAATCTTGCCTGCCAGCTCTGGCAGCATCTTGGCGATAATGTCGAGGACAGCGGCGTGGCCGAATTTCTCGAATGCTTCCGCCAGCTTCTGTTTCCCTTCTGCCTCTGCTTCCAGCTTCAGGCGGGTTACTTCCGCTTCCGCACTTCCTCGCGCCTTCTCGGCTTCGGCAATCGCAAGCCCTTCCAGACGCTTCTGCTCGGCCTGTGCCTTTGCCTCTGCCTCGATGCGGTACTTGAGCGCGTCCGCCTCGCGGATTTTCTTCGCTTTTTCCGCTTCTGCCGCCTGCTCTACAGCATAGCGGTCGGCATCCGCCTTTTTCTTGACCTCGGCATCGTACTGACGCTCGCGGCGCAGAATTTCCTTCTCTTCCAGCTCGATCTCTTTTTGCTTTCGGACGATCTCGATCTTCATTTCCTCTTCCGTTACCTGCTGCTTGGCGACTGCCTCCTGGAGCTTGTAGGCTTGGTCAGCGGAAGCTTTCGCCTTGTCCTGCTCTTGCTTGAACGCAGCGATTTTCAGTTCCTTTTCTTTTTCCGACTCGGCGATGTGCGTCTCTTTCAACAGCTCTGCCTTGCGCGCCTCCTGCTCGGCCTGTGCCTGACGAATCCGCGCTTCCTTGTCCGCCTCCGCCTGCGAGATCGTCGCGTCCCGCTTCACAGCGGCAATCTGGGGAATCCCCAGCGCTGCCAGGTAACCGTTTTTATCGCGGACATCCTTGATCGTAAAGCTGACCACGGAGAGCCCCATTTTTTTCAGGTCTTTCGCGGCAACGGCTTGCACCTCTTGGGCGAAGCGCTCCCTGTTCTTGTAGATTTCTTCTACCGTCATACTGCCCAGGATGGCCCGCAAATAGCCTTCCAGGACTTCCTGCGCCTCTGACTTGAGGGCGTCATCCGTTTTGCCCATAAACTGCTCGGCTGCTGTAGCGATATCCTCAATGGAGCCGCCTACCTTGATAATAGCCACACCGTCGGCCATGACCGGAACGCCCTGCTCCGTGTACACCTCGGGCGTGGATACATCCAGCTTGTGCGACAGCAGGCTGAGGAAATTGGCTTGCTGGAATATTGGCAAAATAAAGGCGCCGCCGCCGCGGACGATTTTCATTTTGCGTCCGGTTTCATCGCTCATGACGTTTTTGCTGCCCAAAAAGCTTCCCGTCACGATCATCGCCTCATCTGCGCCGACTGTCTTGTAGCGGGCCCAGAATGCGATTCCCAAGACGACAAAGACGGCGACGACAGCGACGACTGGTACGAAAAAGGTCGAATCCATCATACTCATCACACGCTCTCCTTTTCCATTGGATTTTGAAAGGGAGTGACATACAGAACGTGATCCCGGACATCTATGACCACGACGCGCGTTCCCTCGCGAATGGCTTCACGGTCAATGCTGGCCGCCATGTGATTGGTCGTGCCGCCGACCATGGTGATCAATACTTCACCCAGCCCTTCAGCCGGTATGCTCGTCAACACCTCGCCTACCATGCCTTCCAGTTGTTTCATCGAATAGCCGATCGAGCTCTCCGCATTTTCCATCGGTTTGACCCAGACAAAGTAAGCGGCAGCAGCCAGCATTAGCCCAATCGCTACAGCTATCGCAAAGACGAACCATTGTGAAAAGGCAGTAAACCGGGTCAATAAAAAGCCGCTGGCTCCAAATGCTGTCAAGGCGCTGACCAAAAGAATCGGCTGCAGCACCGGGAGATCGATTTGACCTAGCAAGTCCGAAACGGTATCCCCGAAAAAGAGCGTTATCAACGTATACAGAAGTCCCGTACCCATGCAGACAAGATAAATGATGTCCCACGTATCCATCCTGTCACCCCTTTCCATTTATGTCTCTATTGTTCATACGAACCAGGACGGAAAATGTTTCAAAATGGTGAATGTTTTTGTCGGGCGGTGCCGATTCCGAAGGATCACTGTCGCCTGGGGCATTTACGGCGCACTCGCTGGAAGGAAAATCCACGTATGTATATGCATCGTTCCGCTCTACTCCCTCTAGTAAGAAAGACGGACCAAATGGCATTCGGATTCTTGTCTTGTCATGAAACAGCGGCCCTGCTGCAAAACAGGACCGCTGTTTCTATGAAAGCATATTGCCAAGATAGCGAGGCATATAGCCGGTTTCTGTCAAAGCCTGTATCACCTGTTCGCGGCGGCCTGGATGGAACAGCGGCAGGGAGCGGAACTCCTCCAGCGGAACCCAGCCCGCCCATTCAATCTCTTCATCCTCTAGTCCTCCCGGGATTGGCGTCTGGTCCTCCCCGATCAGCCTGGCCAGCACCCCAATGCCAATGGTGTGCTTCCCGTTGCCGGTGCCATCAATTCTCTCGTCCACCCATAGCATCCGGTCAAACTCGACTAGCAAACCGGTTTCCTCCCACACTTCCCGGCGAGTGGCATCCGGGATTGTTTCGAGATAATCGACGACCCCTCCAGGCAAATTGTAGCAGGGATGGCCTGAGCATTTTTCCTTGATCACCAAAATCTCACCCTGATGCTCCACCACGACGGTGACCCGCATACGAATTTCGTTCATTTTTGCTCGCTCCCTTTACATGACAGGGGGACGCATGACATCCAGAGAGTTGACCTCAGCATCCGCAAACTGTCTCTCCAAAGCTGCCAAGCCTTCGCGGCTCAAAAACTCTGCCTCCGACCCGGATATCGCGTGCAGCATTTTGAACCAGACTACATCGCTGCCATTGGTAAAGAGATCAAACCCCTCTACTTCAAAATCAGCGGGGGTAGCGAGGACAAACTGCAGACTCGAGCCCTTTTGGATCGGCTTGCCGAGTGCGAAAACATCCCCGTTTGCAAGTCCTCTGCCTGTTTCTTCCCAGCGGCGTGCGACCTCGGCGGCGACCCGACCCAAGTGCGAAATGAAAGCGCCATCAAAATGGTACGAGTAGAGCATGCACTCGACTCCTCCACTCCTGTGCAGCTCCAGCGTAGTGTATGTCCACCAGCCGCGCTCGCGCGTAGGCGGAAACACGGCAAGCAAAGTATCCGCCTTTTCCGTATAATAGAGCTCTCCGTCACTGCCAAACAAGCGGGAGCAGTGGTCGTACAGTTGCCTTGCCACCAACATATGTGCGTCCCCGTTCTTTTTAGTCGTAAAATGATGACTTCATCTGTTACAAGACAAGCCCAGGCTTTCTTTCCAATGGAAAGAACCCACCCGGTCAGCAAATGCTGCACCAGGCGGGACCTCTTGGCAAGACGTGACTGTTTGTACCAAAAGCATGTCTGTTTGCTTGTAGAATTTCTTGATATAGCCAGACTTTTACTTGCAGGCCCTTTTACATTATAACATAGCTTCGAGGCCCATAGCCTCTTCCAAACGCAATTGCTTGCGTGTTTAACAGCCTTCCAATATGATGCCCGGATGATCCCACATCTATGATATGCATCGGACATTCATTGAGTGAAACCGTGACAACCAGAAACCCGCATGAAACCATTTTGAGAATTCCCTGGTTTGCTGTATCGGCTTAAACAAATTCTTACGTTGGTAAGCTTTCATAAAGGCTAAAAGAGTAGCGAATATAAAAAATATTGTTTTATCGTTGAAACGAAACTGTTAGACTTTGGAACAAACCATTATATAAAACAATAACAAGTCAGGAATGGGGTACCTATTTGGACTCAAAAAAAGCGTCATCGGGCAAGAAAAGCAAAACAAGCGGGAAGAGTGAGTCTTTACAAAATGTAGACGAAGCAAGACTGCTGCCAGACTCGGGTCCATGGATGAACAGTGCTCTCTTCCCCGACAGTTCCATGTATGCCATGGCCGTTACGAAGCTTCGGGCCGCGGGGTGTGTATTTGCTGAAGAGGAAGCCCGGATGCTCCTCTCTGCAGCGCAAACGCCGGCGTCGCTCGCCGCCATGGTAGATCGGCGGGCGGCCGGCTTGCCCCTCGAACATGTCATCGGCTGGACAGAGTTCTGCGGCCTGCGGATCGCCGTAGACCCGGGAGTCTTCGTACCCCGCCGCCGCACCGAGTTTCTCGTTCATCATGCCGCTGCGCTCGTCCGTCCGGAAGCTGTCGTCGTTGACCTGTGCTGCGGCTCCGGTGCGGTGGCAGCCGCTTTGGCCGCAGCCTCGGAACGAATCGAGCTGTACGCTTCAGACATCGACCCCGTCGCGGTCCGGTGCGCACTCCGCAACGTCACCGCCGCTGGCGGCCATGTATACGAAGGAGACCTCTTCGAACCTCTCCCAGGCAACCTCCGGGGACGTATCGACGTCCTGGTCGCCAACGCGCCTTACGTCCCCACCGAGGCGATCAGACGGCTACCCCCAGAGGCCCGTATGCACGAGGCATTGCTGGCCCTCGACGGAGGTACAGACGGGCTTGACATCCAGCGGCGTGTAGCGGGCACAGCGCCCCTCTGGCTGGCACCGGGCGGCCATCTGCTGGTCGAAACCAGTCAGCGCCAGGCTCCGTTGACTGTCGAGATCTTCGCTCAAAGCGGACTGATACCGCAGGTAGCTAGCTCCGAGGAGCTGGATGCCACTGTGGTCATCGGAACCAGGCCTGTCCTAACGATTTGAAAACACAGAAGCAGCCCTCCGTCGATAGAACCGCTGGAGGGCTGCTTGTACATTCCTATTATTCTGGACAGGGTTTGAAGGTAAGGAAGTTCCAAGAAGGTTCAATTTTGTTGTTTCAAGTTCAAAAACTTTCTAAACTCAATCCCTTGTGTACTGTTTGGAAGTATCCCGCTCTTTGCATCTGAAGTAAATGGCATCCACTGCCAATCTTCCCCTCCGACAAAGCCAAGTTGTGACCATCTATCAAGCAAGTCAATGAAGTTATTTGCAAGTATGCAGCCATGACTCGTGCATCCATCATGGCTTAGATAAACAATTGGAGGATCTTCCCCCTGGCTTAGGTCAAAGGCAAGAAAATCACCATTCCCTACATCATAAAAAGACAGCTTGTCATGCCATACAGCATCATAAGGATCATGTGGGTCAGGAAATACCACTCTTATCCACTCTAGTCTGTCCTGTTCTAACTCAACTAATTTAGACAGATCCCAATGCATATCTCCGGAAAATATTCCTCTAAACTTTTCCGGTAATGCAATTTCATCAGGGAGAAACCATCTGAAACGGAATCGGGCTGAAAATTCCAAAAGAACTTTTTTGAAACTTCCCGGCAAGCAAACATGTAATTGCTCTTCAATATCCTTGATCTGTTTATCCGAAGCGGGTTGTTTTTTAATGATCTCGTAAACCTCGCCATTCAAGGATTTAATTCGGTCTCCAAATGTATAAATTCGACTCATGAGAACATCGTAGTTCATCTTTACATACTGTCCCTCCGTCTGTACTGAGACTCGCTTCCATCTATTGTATCATCCAATTGTTTAAAAAAGTAAATCCCTAAAAAACTAATGGTTCATTTTTTATCGCTCTTCATCTGGAACGTGAGGATGGTGCAAACAAAAATACGTGCCCACGCAACCAGGCACGCAAGCGTGAGGTCGCAATGGACACGTATCTGTTTGTTACAAAGAAGATTGAAGACGATTCACTCGCACTATATGAGCAATGCGTCCAAAACCAAATATGGGCTAAATGGGGGCAAAGCCCGTTTCGGAAGCCGGAAACCCTTGTGGTGCAAGCGTTAACCGATAGAACCTTCCATCTCGAACTTGATCAGTCGGTTCATCTCGACAGCGTATTCCATCGGCAGTTCTTTTGTAAACGGCTCGATGAAGCCCATGACGATCATTTCAGTCGCTTCGGCTTCGGACAGGCCGCGGCTCATCAGGTAGAAGAGCTGGTCTTCCGATACCTTGGAAACCGTCGCCTCGTGCTCAAGCGTGATGTTGTCGTTCATGATTTCGTTGTATGGAATCGTGTCCGAGGTGGACAGTTTATCCAGAATCAGCGTATCGCATTTGATGTTCGACTTGGAGCCTTCCGACTTGCGGCCGAACTGAGCCAGTCCGCGATACGTTACTTTTCCGCCATCGCGAGAGATGGACTTGGAAATAATCGTGGATGTGCAGTCCGGAGCCAGGTGGATCATTTTCGCACCTGCGTCCTGATGCTGTCCTTTGCCTGCTACGGCGATAGAAAGAACGGTACCTTTGGCACGCGGTCCTTTCATGATCACCGCAGGGTATTTCATCGTCAGCTTGGAACCGATGTTGCCGTCGATCCACTCCATGTTGGCGTCAGCGTATGCAACCGCACGTTTGGTCACGAGGTTGTACACGTTGTTGGACCAGTTTTGGATGGTCGTGTAACGGCAGCGAGCGCGTTCCTTGACGATGATTTCCACGACTGCGGAGTGCAGGGAGTCTGTGCTGTAGATCGGTGCGGTACAACCCTCTACGTAGTGCACGAACGCATCCTCATCGACGATGATCAGCGTGCGCTCGAACTGACCCATGTTCTCCGAGTTGATGCGGAAGTACGCTTGCAGCGGCGTTTCAACCTTGACGCCTTTTGGCACGTAGATGAAGGAACCGCCGGACCATACAGCAGAGTTCAGCGCCGCGAACTTGTTGTCCGCCGGCGGGATGACTGTCGCGAAGTACTCCTTCACGATGTCAGGGTACAGCTTCACGGCAGAATCCATGTCGCAGAAGAGAACACCCAGTTTTTCCAGGTCTTCCTGCATGTTGTGGTACACAACTTCGGATTCGTACTGGGCGGATACGCCGGCCAGGAACTTCTGCTCGGCTTCCGGAATACCCAGCTTGTCGAAGGTAGCTTTGATTTCTTCCGGTACTTCATCCCAACTGCGGCCCGCTTTTTCAGACGGCTTCACGTAGTAGGTGATTTCGTCAAAGTTGAGGTCGTCCAGATCGCCGCCCCATTTCGGCATGGGCAGCTTTTCAAAAATTTCCAGTGATTTCAGGCGGAATTCCAGCATCCATTCCGGTTCTTCCTTGATGCGGGAGATTTCCTCCACGATCTCGCGAGTCAGACCCTTCTTGGTACGGAAAATGGAGACGTCCTTGTCGTGAAAGCCGTACTGGTATTCCTGTATTTCCGGGGCTTTTTTCGCCATGTGATTTCACTCCTTACGATTTATTCATGTCCAGCCTGCTTGATTCCCTGCTCCAGCGCCTTCCAGGCCAGGGTAGCACATTTGATCCGCGCCGGGAATTTCGTTACTCCGGAGAGCGCCTCGATGTCCCCCAGATCGACAGAATCGTCGACTTCTTTTCCCTGCATCAAATCGGAAAAGAGCTGAGCCAGCTTGAGCGCTTCCTCTACAGGCTTTCCCTTGACTGCGTCCGTCATCATCGAAGCGGATGACATGCTGATGGAGCAGCCTTCTCCGAGGAACTTGGCATCCGAGACAATTCCGTCCTCCACTTTCAAAGAGAGCGAAATGCTGTCGCCACAAGTCGGATTGTTCAAATTGACGATGAGTCCTTCCGATTCCTCCAGCTTGCCGCGGTTGCGCGGTTTCTGGTAGTGGTCCATAATCACGCGGCGGTACAGATCATCAAGAGAAGACATTGCCGAAAAACTCCTTCGCCTTTTTCAAGCCCGACAGGAAAACATCCACTTCTTCTTCGGTGTTGTACAGATAGAAGCTGGCACGCGCACTAGCGGTGACATTCAGCCAGCGCATCAGCGGCTGGGCGCAGTGGTGACCCGCCCGGATGGCAATCCCGTGGCTGTCGAGCACTGTGGCCAGATCATGCGGATGAACCTCTGACAGGTTGAAAGTGATTAAACTGCTGCGGTCCTTTTTGGGGCCGTAAACGGAAACTCCGTCCATTTCGAGCATTTGCTCCATCGCGTACGCCACCAGCTTTTTCTCGTGGCGCTCGATTTCTTCCATGCCGATCTCCTGCAAAAAGTCGATCGCCGCGCCGAGTCCGATCGCGCCGGCGATGATCGGCGTGCCGCCTTCAAACTTCCACGGCAGCTCCTTCCAGGTAGAGTCATACAGCTCTACGAAGTCGATCATTTCGCCGCCAAATTCCATCGGCTCGGTTTTCTCCAGAAGCTCGCGCTTGCCGTAGAGCACGCCGATCCCGGTCGGCCCGCACATCTTGTGAGCGGAAAACGTGTAAAAGTCGCAATCGAGATCTTGCACGTCGACCTTCGTGTGCGGCGCTCCTTGCGCCCCGTCGACAAACAGGACAGCGCCGTGCTGGTGGGCGATTTGTGCGATTTCCTTGATCGGCGTCGTATCGCCCAGCACGTTGGAAATATGGTGAATGGCTACGATTTTCGTATTGTCGGTTATGGTTTCCCTGACAGCGTCCAGCGTAATCGTACCGTCCTCTGCCAGCGGAATGAATTTGAAGGTAGCTCCGGTAGCCTTTGCCGCCTGCTGCCAAGGGATGAAGTTGCTGTGATGCTCAACCACGGTGGTCACAATTTCATCGCCTGGCTTAAGAGTAGCGCGGGCATAGCCGTACGCTATCGTATTTACCGCGGTGGTCGTTCCCCGCGTAAAGACGATCTCTGCCGTTTCACGGGCATTCACGAAGGCACGCACTTTTTCGCGCGCCTCCTCGAATTTGTCCGTGGCCCGACTTCCAAGCGTGTGAACCCCGCGATGCACATTGGAGTTGACCTCCTTGTAATACGCATCGATTGCTTCGATAACCTGAATCGGCTTTTGCGAGGTGGCCCCATTGTCCAAATACACCAGCGGGTGGCCATTTACCTCTTGGTGAAGAATGGGAAAGTATTTCCGAAGCTCCTTGGCATTCATTTAACCCAACTTCCTTTCGAGCGCCTGACGAAGCCGGTTGCGAACCTCTTCAACCGGAATCTCGGCTACGACAGGGTCCAGGAAGCCCAGGATAATCAGGCGTTCTGCATCCTGACGGGTGATCCCCCGAGACATCAGGTAGTAGATGCTCTCTTCGCTGACGCGGCCTACGGACGCTGCGTGGCCTGCCTTTACATCATCCTCGTCGATCAGCAGGATAGGGTTGGCGTCCCCGCGGGCTTTTTCGCTCAGCATGAGAATGTTCTCAGCCTGTACGCCATTTGCCTTTTCGGCGCCTTTTTCGATTTTGGTGATTCCGTTCAAAATGCTGGTCGCTTCATCTGTCATGACGGCTTTGCTGACCATGTCGGACTCGGAATGAGTACCGATATGCTGTACTTGGGATGTCAGGTTTTGACGCTGGGAACCGGTACCTACCGAGATGCTCTTGGTCTCGGCGATAGAACCGACCCCTTGGAGGATGGTCGTGTTGTTTGCCACAGTGTTTCCGTCGTTCATCTCGCCCAAGATCCACTCCATCTTGCCGTCGCGGTCCACGCTGGCGCGGCGGAAGGAGTAGTCGTGCACTTCGGTGGAAAGAGAACGCACGGATGCGACTTGCACGGTTGCTCCTGCGCCTACATATACTTCAACAACGCTGTTTGCTACCATATTTTTGCCTTCGCCGGATACATACGTGTCTACGTAAGTAACCTTGCTGTGCGCTTCCGCAACGATCAGCACGTGCGGACAAACAAGCGCATCATCGCCTGCCACTTCAAATACGGCTTGCACAGGCACGCTTACTTCCACGTTTTTGGGAACGTAGAGGAAAACGCCGCCATTGACCACTGCTGTGTGCAGCGCGGTCAGCTTGTGCTCATCATATTTTACGACAGTGCCCAAGTATTTTTGCACGAGCTCGCCGTGTTCTTTCAGCGCAGTTGCCAGGTCGGTAAAGATAACGCCCTGGTTCTTCAGCTCTTCGTCTGCGGACTGAAAAACGACGGATGCGTTTTTCTGCACGATCAGACTTTTTACGCTATCTGCATCGATTTGTCCTTTGACCAGATCGTCCAGCTCTTGGGCTGTTGCCACTTTGCCGGAGGTTTGGAACGGTACAAACTGATCGATATTCCACTTGTCTATTTTCGTTTTCTCCAAGACGGGCAGTTGCAGCTCGCCCGCTGCCTTCAGACCGGCCAAGCGCTTTTCCAAAAACCATGCAGGTTCAGAATTAGCCTTGGAGAACTCGGTGATCGCTTCGGAATCGAAGCGGAGCTGTATATCTACACTCATCTCACTGCTGCCTCCTTCTCTTACACGTTTGCGTTGACGGTTTCATCGACGATGCCGAGTTCTTCCTTGATCCAGTCGTAGCCTTCCGCCTCCAGGCGTTCAGCCAGCTCAGGACCACCGGACTTCACGATTCGTCCTTGCATCATCACGTGTACGAAGTCAGGCTTGACGTAGTTCAAGAGGCGCTGGTAGTGGGTAATGATCAGGAAGCCGCGATCAGCGGAACGCATTGCATTTACGCCGTTCGCTACCACTTTCAGCGCGTCGATGTCGAGACCGGAGTCGATTTCGTCGAGAATGCAAATGGCAGGCTCCAGCATCATCATTTGCAGAATCTCGTTGCGCTTCTTCTCACCGCCGGAGAAGCCTTCGTTCAGATAACGGTGGGCAAAAGCTTCATCCATTTCGAGGGCGCCCATTTTCTTGTCCAACTCGCGGATGAACTTCATCAGCGAAATTTCATTGCCTTCGCCGCGGCGTGCGTTGATCGCAGAGCGCAGGAAGTCCGTGTTGGTAACTCCGCTGATTTCGGACGGATATTGCATCGCCAGGAACAGACCTGCGCGTGCGCGCTCGTCCACTGCCATTTCCAGAACGTCTTCGCCGTTGAGGATCACTTCCCCATCGGTTACTTCGTATTTCGGGTGGCCCATCAAAGTGGAAGCCAGGGTGGATTTCCCCGTCCCGTTCGGTCCCATGATCGCGTGCACTTCTCCGCCTTTGATCTCGAGGTTGAGACCTTTGATGATTTCCTTGTCTTCAATCTTGGCGCGTAGGTTTTTTATCTGCAAATGCGGTACTGCTGTCATTTTCTTTTCCCTCCATGACACTCAAAAATGAGTTGACTTATTCTCAATCCATTCTCAATACCCATCTTATAATAAGAATAATTATAAATCAAGGAATGAAACATATCTGTAATTTTTAAATCATTATATTTAAAAAGTATCACCTCGTTGACCGGGCATTTGCTTATTTTGGCTAATTTTGGAGAAATCATGCGGATTGCTCTCAAAGTGGCTGCGGATATGTTTTTTGGTGCGGTCCGGGCTTTGGTGGTGGAGATGAACAAGGAGAAAACGGCTGCAGGTTCGGTGGGCCACTGCGAGGGAGCTGAACTGTCCGGCTCCATTCCAAAAGCAAAACCGCGTCCAAAAGCAGTAGACACGATGAGGGGTCTCAGAGTTGGACGCTAAAAGCGTGTTTTGCTTTTTCCATTCCGCCTGGGAGGTGTCCCAAAGACCTTTTCCGTTTTCTCCTTTTTCATCTCTACAGCTTGGTTCTTCGACCGCAACTTATTGCAAGCAATTCAAGAAGGGCTGTTCCCTCTTGCAGCAGTTTGAACCGATGCAAAGGGACAGCCCCAGGAATATCCTATATTTCTCTGTATCGCTTGATAGCTTGATTTCTCGCATGCGATTTCAGGTCGCCTTTGCCTGCACATTGCCGACTCGGCGTTGCCACGCATGTTCGCTATTCATTATTCCCTGTTCCTTGCTCCCGGTCTTACTGAACCTTTGGACCTGCTGCAGCGATTTCGGCTGCATTCGGGAACTTCTTCTGGAAGTTTTCGATAAAGCGGTTGGCCAGATCGCGGGCCTGCTTGTCGTAGGCGTCTTTGTCCGCCCACGTGTTGCGCGGGAGCAGGACTTCCGCCGGGACGTTCGGGCAAGAGGTTGGCACTTGCACCCCGAAAGTCGGGTCTGCCACATAGTCGACCTTGGCCAGCTCGCCGTTCAGAGCCGCGGTGACCATTGCGCGGGTGTAGGACAGCTTCATGCGTTTTCCTACGCCGACCGGTCCGCCGGTCCAGCCGGTATTGACCAGGTACACCTGCACGTCGCGCTCATCGATCTTTTTCCCGAGCATTTCCGCGTAGACGACTGGGTGAAGCGGCAGGAACGGGGAACCGAAGCAAGTGGAGAATTCGGTTTGCGGAGTGGTCACGCCGCGCTCTGTCCCAGCCATTTTGCTTGTATATCCGGACAGGAAATGGTACATTGCCTGTTCTCTTGTCAGTTTGGAGATGGGCGGAAGCACTCCGAACGAGTCAGCTGTCAGGAAAATGATCACATTCGGATGACCGCCGACACCTGGGATTACAGCCCCTGGAATGGCTTCGACCGGATAGGCTGCCCGGGTATTTTCCGTGTATTTGTCGCTGTCGTAATTTGCCTCGCGAGTCTCAGGATCGACTTCCACGTTTTCCAGCACTGTACCGAACTGGATCGCTTTCCAGATCTGTGGTTCGCCTTCTTCGGACAGTCGGATGCACTTGGCGTAGCAGCCTCCCTCGATGTTGAACACGCCGTTGTCAGACCAGCCGTGCTCGTCGTCGCCGATCAGGAAGCGGTCCGGGTCAGCGGACAATGTTGTCTTTCCTGTTCCTGACAGACCGAAGAAAAGAGCCACATCTCCGTCTTTGCCTACGTTTGCTGAGCAGTGCATCGAGAGAACGTTTTGTTCAGGCAAAAGCAGGTTCATTACGCTGAAAATCGATTTTTTCATCTCGCCGGCGTATTCGGTACCGCCGATCAAAACGGTTTTTTGCTCAAAGCTGGTGATGATGAACGTCTCCGAGTTGGTGCCGTGCACTTCCGGATTTGCCTTGAAGGTAGGTGCGTATACTACGGTAAACTCCGCTTTATGGGCTGCCAGCTCTTCCGCGCTCGGGCGAATGAACAGCTGGCGGGCAAACAAATTGTGCCACGCGTATTCATTGACCACCCGGATCGGCAGGCGGTAGGTTTCGTCCGCTCCGGCAAAGCCGTCGAAGACAAACAGTTCTTTTGTTTGCAGATATTCCATGACGTCCTGGTATAGCACCTGGAATTTTTCCGGGGTAATCGGCTGGTTCACAGGGCCCCAGTTTACTTTATCGTGTACGGATGCTTCGTCCACTACGAATTTGTCCTTTGGGGAACGGCCCGTAAACTTACCTGTCAACGCGTTGAGCGCCCCTCTATCTGTCATCATGCCTTCGCCGCGCTGTACCGCCATCTCAACGAGCCTTGCGACTGGCAAGTTTGCATACACCTTTGTATTAGCCAGTACGTCAGCAAGCTTGTGAACCGTCTTGGTTTCCATGTGTGAACGATCTCCTTCCCGTATCTATCCGTTAACATGTTTTCTAATCATCGTTGATTTGCAATTAGTATATCACATTTGATCAAATAAGCTACAAGATTTTAATTTTTAGGTGTGAAGAAAATGTGAAGGCTCGTCCCACAAACGCAAGACTCCCTATATTATATGACATTTGTCGAAAAACAACATTCAAGGAAACAGGGAACCTGCGGAAAATAGCAAAGGATTAGAGCAACAGACCGTCGCTGCCTCCCTAGCCACATCTGCAGCCTTTATTGCTTCTCTGCCAGGTTTGGAGGGTTTTTGGTCCGGACTACATGAACCGCGTACCCATCCGGCTTGATTTCCAGACAGTTCAACTGAGATCCATACACGCAAGCGCCATCAATCCCGATTTTCCTCTCCCCAAACCATACATCCGGCTTTTCGTGCAGCGTACTGCAAGTCGTGTGGCCAAATACAACCGTTCGCGCTTCCTTCACCGGCTGATGATAAAAGGCATCCCTGATCCAGATCATCTCGTAGGGAGGAGTCTCTCTCCAGTCCTCGTACGCCGGATTGATGCCTGCATGCACAAAAATATGCTCTTTCGTCTCATAATAATAGGGCAATTGCTGCAAAAATGCGACTTCCTCCGCATAGTGCTGCAAAATATGCTCCCTGGCACTCTGGAGCTTCTGGTCCGTCACTTCATTTTGAAACCAGTCGGTACCGCAAAAGCTCTCCAGCGTGGCTTTGCCGCCATTGCGCAAATACCGTTCCGTCTTTTGCGGCTCGCCGCTGTAGAGAAACTCGAGGAACATCTCATCGTGATTTCCTTTGATGGCAATCGCTTGCTGCTGCTCTGTCAATGCTTTCACCCGTTGCACGACTTCCTTGCTTTTGCAGCCTCGATCAATGTAATCCCCGAGAAGAATCAGCTTGTCAGAATCGGCGTCAAACGAAATTTGTTCAAGCATTTCACAAAATTCATCATACATTCCGTGAATATCGCTTATGACAAAGGTCCTCACTTGTCCATATCCCCTTTTATCCTTTCTCAATCTCGCAGACTACCCCATCGCCCTGCGGATTTCGGCCTGGATCGGCAAATGATACGGACACGCTTGCTGACAAAGCGGCTGTTCCCTGCACGGCTCGTAGGTCATACACTGCGCAAACTTGTCAGCCGACTGCTGCCACATCAGTTCCCCCGCTTCCAAAAGCCCGTATTTCTGGCGATACCTCGAAGGAATCAGCGTATCCGGAATCCGTATCCCCAAGGGACATGAGCAATAGTTGCAGCGTCTGCAGCCGTGCTCATCCAGCCCCGCTGCCATTTCCTCCAGAGCGGCGCATTCCTCCGCGTCTACGCTTCTCTCCAGCGCCGCGATGTTGGCATCTACCTCGGCGATGCTCTGCATTCCGGAGAGCACGACATGGGCTGATGATGCGGCTGAATAACGCAGCGACTCCGTTACCTTCGACAGAAAGGGACCGGAGATCGGCTTCATCGCGATCATTCCGACATCCAGCGATTCGGCCATTGGCATCAGCTCCCGTTTGGCAAAGGGCTGTACCATGCTCAGGTGAAACAGCACGGTGGCAAACGGATAATCCCGAAGCCAACGGGCCAGCAGCTCAGGACGATGGCCGGTAATCCCAATATGCCCGATGTATCCTTTCGACTGCAGCTCCTCCGCCGCGCGTATGGCGCCGTCTGCCGCTCTGACCTCCCGGTACTCCTGCGGATAGTTCACGTAGTGAATTTGCAAAATGTCCACATAGTCGGTCCGCAGCAATCGAAGGCTCTGTTCGATCTCCTGTTTTGCCTCCCCGTAGCTGCGCTTCATCGTCTTTGTGGCCAGCACATACTCGGAACGGCGATGGCTGATGGCGCTCCCCAGCTTCTCCTCGCTGTCTCCATAACTCGCGGCGGTATCAATATATGTAATGCCGCGATCCAGCGCATGATTGATCACGCGATCCGCTTCCGTATGGCTAATGGCCCGCAGGCGCATGGCGCCAAAGCCTAGCTTCGATACAGTCAATCCTGTTTTCCCCAGTATGCTTGTCCTCACGCCATGTACCCCTCCCTGGGATATTATAGCATGCCTGAAAAATAAGAAGCGCCGCTTCGCTCACGAGCACGTGAGTCGAAGCAGCGCATCGAGTTTCAATTGGTCCCGCAGCGGCCCTCTTATGGTAACAGACTGTCTGGCACTGATGTAGAGCAGCTCGTCACCGGCAAACAGTCTCTGCAAATCGCGCTCCTGTCCGCTCACCACCAGGTGCACCGGCTCCTGCCACCCTGCCCTGGTAATTCCCCCCGGCGAAAAGCGCAGGCAATGCCGCGATTGTGCATCCTCGGCGACGATTCCCACACATCTCTCCCAGCCGCCTGTGATGCCCTTCAAGTAAGCTTTGCCTTGTATTTGACCAGCCACCCGTTCCAGCAAGGAATCCAAACCTTCTCCATTCATCACCGTCGCCCCCTTCGCCTTCTCCCATCAAGGTTCTGGGCAGCCAGAGTCGAATCCTTTGACGAGAGGTGAGAAGCGCTGTCGGTCTCTGTCAAACGGTTTGCCTTTTTCTCGACAAGCTTTTGCTTGCACGGAAACGCCCATTGGCCTGTGCTTGTCTTGTGGAGCATGCAAAAAAGGCACCTGTTGCGAGACGCTGCAGCATCTCCCAAAGGTGCCTCTCGTATATCTATTCATCCAGCTCGTCTTTATCCAGCCGGACCTCCAGATGATGCCCGTCCGGCGTTTCAAAGTAAAGGTTGAAGCTGGTCGGACGCGTAATCGGTCCGCGGTAGCAGATATTTTCCGCTTCCAGTTTGTCTACCAGATAGTCCAGCTCGGCACGGCTGGTCAGGGAAAAAGCGATATGGTCCACTTGCCCGACACCGTTTTTTCCTTCCTCGCCCTCATAGGCATGGAGACCAATCCGTGTGTAAGTGCCAATTTGAAAGTAGATAGGCGCTCCTTCTTCGATGTCTTCTTCCGGGATGGGGACTTCCAAAATATCCTTAAAAAAACGAGCTACCTTCACCACATCCTGACAATTTAACGCGATGTGATGCACGCCTTTCAAATGAAACATTTACACTGCCTCCCACGTCAACTCAGGTCACGCGCTGCGCTTTGACATTTCCTTCCGTCGGTTGTATTGCTTCAAACGATCACTGAGTCGTTTGAGCCTGAGCATCAGCGCTTCACGCCAGTCGTCGTCTTTCAGTTCTTTTGCGACGCCCAGCAAATCAAGCGATATATCAATCTGTTGCTTCAGCACATCGGCGAAGCTGCCCGCTTCATCCGTCATGGTACAATTCTCAAACAACTCGGATGTATTGTCAACACTAACGAAATCGGCAAAGTCAACTTCCGGCGCCCGATCCCCTTGTGCGTATTCCACCAAAATTTCGTATTCTCCCTCAATAGCAGGGTGAACCTCTATTCTATCACAAACCGGACAAAACATGATCGGCACGTTGTGAACCAGCGTCTTGTAATGACGAACCGAGCCTATCGAGCCTATCATTCCGGCACCACAGCAAAAACTCATGCCTCTCCCTCCTTTTTGCCAAACAAAACGTATGACCATTCTCCCTCGTCCATCAGAGGAACAAAAGTCCCGACCGCAAAGCATTTCTGTTTCCTTCCCTGTAAAAATCGCAAATGCAACTTTCTCAAAAAAGTTTTGCGGTCTTTTGTCTTTCTTGCATTGTAGCGTATAAGAAGGTGTTGTCTCTAGTCGAAAATCATACCAGTTTGCAAAGGTTGGAACGTATTTCTATTGTAGCGAAAAATGACCGGGATGACCAATGTTTTCTGACTAATTTGAACATTTTACCAACAATAGGCCTATCCTGCCAATTTTGTATAATGGTTAGAGTCGGCGGTTTTAAGCTTCCACAGATTGGGAATAGGATAGAGACGCCTTTTTGAGAGGAGAGGTATCATGTTTCGATTTAAAAGCATTCGTACCCGCACACTAGCTATCATGCTCCCTGTGATCATGGGGACGTTGGCACTCGTGATGGGCGTGTCGGCCTTTACCGCGCATTCCCTCCTAACTGAAGAAATCGGAGAGAAGATGCGCAAAGAGCTTGGCATGGTTAGCGCGCGAATTGAAAGCCAACTGGAATCCCATGGCAAGGTGACCGAGGCTTTGGCAAAGACCATTGAGATCGCCCCTTCCTCCTACAAGCTGCAAGACCTGCACGCTCTGCTGAAAAAGACTGTACCTTTGCATGAGACATCATTTGGGATGGGCATCTTTATGGAGCCGTACAAATACGACCCCGCTATCCAGTACTTCTCGACATATGGCCAACGCTCACAAAGCACAGTCACCATGACCGAGGAATACAATGACCCGAGCTTTGGCTATACGGGGCAGGAATGGTACAAAAACGGTGCGTCTACCGACAAGCCCTACGTCTTTTCGCGCCCGTATTACGATGAAAAAATGAAGGCTGCCATGGTCACCGTCACTGCTCCTTTTTACGACCAAAACGGCAAGCTGATGGGCGTGACTACCGATGACCTCGAGCTGGGAAGCATTCAAAAGATGGTTTCTGACATCAAAGTCGGGGAAACCGGCTGGTCGTTCTTGATCGACAGCGAGGGAACCTATCTTTCGTTCCCCGACACCGCCAAGCTGTTGAAAGCGAATATTTCCGCTGACGAGAACGCTTCACTGGCGGCCATCAGCCGTACTTTGCTGGACGAGCCTGAGGGGCAAGCTGCTTTTACCGATCAAAACGGCAGCAATACCGTTTATTTTCACAAAATTCCCCAAACGAACTGGACGCTGGCTCTCGTGATGCCAGACGCGGAGCTATTGGCACCGGTCAACTCGCTTCTCTGGAAGCTCTCTTTGACAAGCGTCGCCGGAATTCTCGTGCTGGTCGTGGTGATTCACTTTTTCAGCCGTTATCTGTCCCGACAGCTCGACAAAACAAACAGGCTTTCACAGTCGCTGGCCTCGGGAGACTTTACTGCAACGATTCAATTGGACACAGCCGACGAACTGGGGCAAATGGCAAACAGATTCAACGAGATGACCGCTACCTTGCGCGAGACGCTGCAGCGCGTCAGCTTTCACTCCGAGCAAGTCGCGGCCACATCCGAGCAGCTGACCGCCAGCGCCCAGCAGACCAGCCAGGCTACCGAGCAGATCGCCGAAGCCGTGCAGGACATCGCCTACGGGGCAGATAAACAAGCGGAAGCGACTTCACGGGGCACAGAAATCGTCACACAGATCGCTTCCCACATTTCGCAAATTGAGGAAGCGGTAAAAACCGTCACCGAATCTACCTCCACGGTGCGGGATCAGGCAGCCGAAGGCAATCAGATGGCCAGCAAAGCCGTTGAGCAAATGCATCTGATCGAGGGCCAGATGACCCACACTTCCGACGTGGTCAACATTCTCGGACAGCGTTCGCAGGAGATCGGGCAGATGATCGCCTTGATCACGGATATCGCCGCCCAGACCAACCTGCTCGCGCTCAACGCCGCGATCGAAGCAGCCCGGGCCGGAGAACAGGGACGCGGCTTTGCCGTTGTTGCCGATGAGGTCCGCAAGCTCGCAGAACAGACGGCGGCATCCGCCGACCAGGTACACCGTATCGTGACAGACATTCAAAGCGACACGACCGCTGTCATCGCCGCCATGCAAAACGGATCTCACGTCTTGCAGGAAGGAATGACGTATGTGCAGACCACGGGACAAGCCTTTGAACAGATTTCACAGTCGACCCGCGTGCTGTTTGGCCAGACCGATGAAGTCTCATCGTATATGGCGGAGATCAGCAAGCAGATGGAGACGATGATCGAGGCTATTCAGGAAATCGCCCGGATCTCGGAGCAATCCGCCGGCAATACCCAGACGGTAGCCGCCGCTGCCGAGGAGCAAAACGCTTCGATGCAGGAAATCTCTGCAGCTTCCGCAATGCTCGCCCGGATGGCGACGGAGCTGTACGATTCGATTCGTTCGTTTAAGTTGTAGGCTTGGTGAGTAGAGGATAGGATGGCTGATGGCTGGCAGTAAAGAAGGTCATGAGGGCGTAAAAGCTCTCATGACCTTTTTGGTTGAGTCTGTAAAATATTTTGTGTAAACTCTCAACCTCTAAACTACAATTAGGAGTAGAAAGGTTGGGAGATTTTTATGATGTCAAAAGAGCAGATCAAGCAGTGGATCAAAGAGAAAAACATGAAGTCAGTGGACGACGTACAGTCAGCGTTAAAGGATCTATTCGCAGACACAATCCAAGAAATGCTGGAAGCTGAAATCGAGTCCTCTCTTGGATACGCCAAGCATGACATGAAAAACAAGCGGACAACCAACAGTCGCAATGGGTATAGCAAGAAAACCGTCCGTTCTGAGTACGGGGATGTCGACATCCAAGTCCCTCGGGATCGAGAGGGTGATTTTGAACCAAACATTGTAAAGAAACATCAATCCAATGTTACAGGGATCGAAGATCAAATTCTTGCTCTCTATGCCAAAGGCGTATCCACACGCGATATCCAAGACCATCTGCAGCAGCTCTATGGCATCGAAGTCTCACCAACGCTCATATCGAATGTAACGAATAAGATTGTACCGATGATCAAAGAGTGGCAAAATCGCCCCTTGCAAGCGGTTTATGCTGTTGTTTTCCTTGACGCCATTCACTTTAAGGTAAAACAGGACGGAGCTATCGTCAATAAAGCCGCCTATATGGTCATTGGTATTGACCTTGACGGTCATAAAGATGTGCTTGGGATCTGGATTGGGGAGAATGAATCGGCAAAATTCTGGCTGCATGTCCTCAACGAACTGAAAAATCGTGGAGTCCAGGATATTCTCATTACAAGCGTCGATAATCTTCGTGGCTTTACAGAAGCCATCTCTGCATGTTATCCGAAGACGGAGATTCAGAAATGTGTTATCCATCAAATCCGAAATTCCATCAAGTATGTTTCCTATAAGGATCTCAAAAAGATCACGTCCGAGCTAAAACCTATCTACAAGGCTCCAACGGAGCAAGCCGCGTTGGAAGAACTCGATCAGTTTGAACAAACCTGGGGCAGTAGATATCCCTTGATGGTTCGTTCCTGGCGGAATAACTGGGACGAGATTGCCACTTTCTTTAAATATCCTCCAGAGATTCGAAAGCTGATTTATACAACTAACGTGATCGAGAGTTATCATCGACAGCTTCGAAAGGTGACAAAAGGAAAAGCCATGTTTCCCACAGATGATGCCCTTTTGAAGATGTTATATCTCGTAACCATGGATGTTCTACGAAAGTGGACGGGACGAGTTCAGAACTGGGGCCAGATTCTCTTACAGCTATCCGTTTTCTTTGAAGATCGGGTACAGCCGTACATCCGTTAACAAATGAAAGGCTTCATCCCCGAAGGGATTATCTTTCTCTCCACCAACGCGTCAAGGGTTCGCTTCGCCTTTCGCCCTTGACTCTATTGGTTTCGAAAAATGGCCCAATTAGGGGGATGAAACCTTTTCATATATTGGTTGATTGAGTTTACACAAAAATCTTGACAGACCCTTACTGGGTAGCCCCATACTATATATTCCCTAATTGTTCTTTATATTTTTCAACTCCGTTCATAATTTTCGTAATATCTTCGGATTCTAACTCTTCCTTCAATGACATTGATGCAATATCACTAATCATGATATTCAATTCATCTTTTATATCCTCTCTAAGATAGCCTTTATCGAGACAAAGAAGAGCGATTGTCAGATAAACAACTAACTTTTCAACCTGACTGTTGACAATCCCACGGTGATATTCGACAAGCAATTTTTCCGTTACTTGCGATAAAGATAGCCCCTCATCTAGGAACTCTTCAAAATCATCAATAATATACTGCTCAAGTTCCTTATAACTGCTTAGCATTGGCATCTTCACCTCTCTAATTTTTAAACTCCCCTGAGTAGACATTCAATTTGATATTTGGGTATTCTTGTCTGAACTTCAGAATAATATCGGAACAGCTTCCGCAAGCAGGTAATTCCGTGAATAAATCAATTGTGCCTTTAACTTGCTTGTTATTCCCTAATTGATTTGCTATATCCTCTAAAATTTTGCGTTCAGTGTCATTATCCCTAGGAAAAGCCCCCTCACCGTTAACTTCCCCTTTTTGGTTTACTGATTTTGCAGGGAATTGACCCTCGCCTGTTACTGTTGAAAAACCGTCGGCATTCTCCTTATGAATCCTACTATGGGCTTTAAACTCTGTTTTAAGTCCGGAAATATTCACATCTGCCACCGCAACATTACCGTAATTCTTATACTTGTTTGGCAATGTATCACGAATAGCTTGTGCTCTAGCTTGGAACATTTCAACCTTTTGGGCATAGGTGAGGTTACCCGTCCCCTTAGAAGAAAAATACTGTAAATCCATCGGTAACAAGAATTTTGATCCACTCTGCTCAGTACTGCTCTTCACCACAGCCTGCGCCGTTTCCTGCCCGGTAGAATACGCTTTGTTTAGTCCAATCGATCCGCCGGTCACCAGCAGCGCCCCGATGGCCGCAGCAATTACCGCCTTGCGGTAATCCACCTTTTCCCCACGCGCCCGGTCATCCATCACGCTGACGGCAAAGCCTTCGCCAGCCCCCGCCGTTTTGCTCCGCAGGACTGTCGTTGCCAAACTGCGGGAGATCGCACTGCCGATTTGCCGAAAGCCCTGGCTGATTTGCGTCCCTGCTTTTCTCGTGAACCCTGCGACAGCCCGGACAGGTGCCGTCTTTTTCACGGTCTGGACGATGGACTGCATTTTGCTGCCCGTCGTCTTCGCCACGGTACGCAAGCCGCTTCCCACGTTGCTTGCCAGCTTCCCGATGCCCTTCCCCGTATTTCGTCCGAGGCTGGCCACTGCCCGGTACACACCGCTGTTTTTCACAGCATTTCCTGCGCTGCTGACAGCACTTCTTACATTCTTCGCTACAGACGCTGCGCTCTGGGCCAGGCGCGTTTGCCCGATGCGTGCTGCAACAGCTCTCAGAGCGCCGCCTGCTTGCTTCGCTGTGCTTGCCAGAGCGCTGCGAAGAGCATTCCCCGCCTTGCCTGCCGCGCTCGTTGCCGACCGTACCGCATTTGCTGCTTGTGTTCCCAAGCGGGCTGCGGCACGGCCAACCGAGGTTTGCCGCACCCATCTGGCTGCCGCCCCTGCCGCTTGCGCTCCTTTGCCAACGGCGGTCCGGACAGCGCTGGTAGCCCGGCTCGTCAAAGCGGATGCTTTGCCAAGGGCATTTGCCACCGGTTTGAGGCGAGCGACTGCCGTAGCCGCCTTTCCAATTAAAGCGCCGGCCCCAAAGCCCGCTGCCGACAGTACGCCGCCCAGCGCCATTTCCCGCAGCAGTTCATCGCCGCGCATGCCAAAGGCGTACCCGATCACACCGGAAATCCCTTCGCCGACCAGGATCGAGACGCCAAACGGCAGCAGCGGCGGAAAGAACACGCCGCCCACGGTGAGGGCGACACCTGCTGTCGTGACCAACACGACCTCCCAGTGGTCCGCAACCCATTTTCCTGCATCGACGACCGCGTCTACGACGGTAGTTACGACGTCCTTCACAGTATCTACAACGGTGTCAATGGCGTCCCTCACTGTTTCCTTTACGCTGTCCACGGTGGACTCCCAAAGCTCCAAGCCTTTGTCGAGCGCTTCGGAGGCTCCGCCGATCAGCCAGTCCCAAAAGCCTGGCTTGCCCTCTTTTGCTTTCAACTCATTGCCTTTCCCATCGGAGTCGCCGCTTTTTGGGTCATGATCGCTGGCTGTGGGGTCAAAAGGAGCGCGGGTGTTTTCATGGGCTGGAGTACCGTGCTCCGGGTCTCCGCCTTTGCCTCGGTCATCTCCACCTTTGCCTAGGTCGTCTCCACCTTTGCCCAGGTTGTCTCCACCTTTGCCCCGGTCGTCTCCGCCTCTGCCCAGGTTGTCTCCGCCTTTGCCCCGGTCGTCTCCGCCTCTGCCCAAGTCGTCCCCATCCCCGTGCAAATGGCCCGGTATCCGCCCGTCCCACATACTTTCCGCATATGTCGCGTACATGATCCTGAATCTCATCAGCTCGTCGGGAGGTGCCCCAGCTCTTGCTGTTCCGCCCGAAATCGCATCATTTCGCTCATCTGCGCGCAGCATGTTTGGCTTTGGCTTGTCTGCTGCATACGTGGCCAGCGGCAGGCAAAGAATCATTGCCAGAATCAATAACAAATAGTGCTTCCGAATCACCAGTGCTCCTCCTTATTTCTCCGGACATTCCTTTTTCTGCAATCGTCTCTTTTTCATATGGTAGTATTTGGATGGAGAGGCTACATGCAGCAAAAGTATGAAAATCCAGTGGGTACAACGGAGCAAGAGGAGGGCTCTTATGCCTGCGAAACAGGAAAAAGGCCGGAGATTAGTCTCCAGCCTTTTGGCTTGATACACACTTTCAGTTGTTGTTTACTCTTGTACCATCGCTTCGTATTTGTCTGCGTCCATCAGCTTTTTGAGCTCGCTTTCGTCAGACAGCTCCACAACGATCATCCATGCTTGCTCATAAGGAGAAGAGTTTACCAGCTCCGGCGCGTTTTCCAATTCGCCGTTTACTTCTACTACCTTCCCGCTGACAGGAGCATACAGTTCAGAAACGGTTTTTACCGATTCCACGCTGCCAAAAGGTTCGTCCTGTGTAATCGTGCTGCCCACCTCTGGCAGTTCGACAAAGACGATGTCGCCCAGCTCGGATTGAGCAAAAGAAGTAATGCCGATATACGCCTTGTTTCCTTCTACACGAACCCACTCGTGCTCTTCGCTGTAAAGAAGATGTTTAGGAAATTCCATCGTTCACGTATCCTCCTATCAGGTTCAATCAGGTACTCCATATTAATTGGACAGAGGGCCTAGGAATCCTCTTCAATCCCCAAAATTCGGTGGAGACGTTTTTTCACCAGGTTCAAGCCTTTTTCGCCAGCCTGGAAGTGGCGAAGCTGCAGGTTTTCATCGAACAGGTAGAAAGCCGGGACGTACTCATTCTGGAAGGCGTCTACGGTCTTCATTTCGTTGTCGATCGCGATCGGATGTGTCAGCTTGTGCTCGACGATCGTTTCCTTGATCTTTTGGATGTCTGTATCGGCCTCCGAGCGTGGCATGTGGATTCCGATCACCTTCAAGCCGTTCGCCGCGTATTTGTCGCGCCACTCCAGGATTTGCGGCATCGATTCCTTGCACATATAGCAGCTTACGGACCAGAAATGGATCAATACGGGACTTCCTGCCAAATCAGCTTTGCTCACCTGACCGTTTACCCATTCGGTAATCCCCGGGAAATCGGGCAATTCTTCGCGCAAACGCATCAAAAACAACCCCTTTCAAATGATCGTGGAACGAGAAAGACAGCAATCTTCCCGTCTTATTTGCCTCTTTTTTGTAAAAAAAGGGCCTAACAACTGGTTGTGTTAGACCCTTTTTCGTAAAAGGAGCAAGCTTTATATGGCTGCCCCGATCAATCGCGCTCCAATGCGGATGCTTACTTCGCAGTCAGGTGGCTTTGACCTGGACGCCAGTTAGCTGGGCAGAGACCGCCGGATTGCAGAGCTTGCAGAACGCGCAGTGTTTCTTCTACGGAACGGCCGATGTTCAGGTCGGTTACAACTTGGTAACGCAGAACGCCTTCCGGATCGATGATGAACAGACCGCGGAATGCTACGCCGCCTTCTTCATCCAGTACGCCGTAATCGCGAGCGGTTGTTTTCAGGAAGTCGGAAGCGAGCGGGTAGTTCAGGCCGCCCAGACCGTTTTGATCGCGAGGAGTGTTGATCCATGCGCGGTGGGAATGCTTGGAGTCTACGGATACACCGAGAACTTCCGCATCCAGGTCTTTGAAATCTTCGATCGAATCGCTCATCGCGATGATCTCAGTCGGGCAAACGAACGTGAAGTCGAGTGGATAGAAGAACAGTACCAGCCATTTGCCACGGTAGTCGGAGAGAGATACCTTTCCGAAATCTTGACCATTGCCCAGAGCTGTTTCCATTGTGAAATCAGGAGCTGGAAGACCTACAAGACGTTGTGCCATATGTAAAACCTCCTTGGAATAAGTTTTTTCACCTACATGTTCCATCATAGCAACCTTGTTGTTTATAGTCAATACAATGTAGGAATCATTTTCAATTGATTGTCGTTTTTGTGGTGCCAGATGTATCCTTTCCGCTTTCACAGCACGATATACATCTGTTTTGCTATCTTCTGCCGTTCAACAGGCCGCTTTTTGCGATCCGCTTGGCCGCTTCCCGCAGCAGGTCCGGCGGCTGCACCAGCGCGATCCGCACGTACCCTTCTCCCTGCTCGCCAAAAGCGCTTCCAGGCACGACCACGACCCCAGCCTCCTCCAAAAGCGCAAAAGCGAATTCGCGGGAGTTCCAGCCAGACGGAATTTTTGCCCAGACGAACATCGTCGCCTTGGGCGGCTCGATGACCCAGCCTGCCTCTCGCAGGGCTTTGATCAGGACATCGCGCCGCTCCTGATAAATTGAAGCAACCGTGTTGTCCTCCCCCGCTTCCCGGTCGCGCCTGAGCGCGGCAACAGCCATTTTTTGAACCGGCAGGAAGACGCCGTAGTCTACATTCGACTTGACGACTGCCAGCGGCTTGATGATCTCCGCGTTGCCGACCACATAAGCGATGCGGCACCCGGCCATGTTGAAGCTTTTGGAAAAGGAATTGAATTCGATGCCGATGTCCTTGGCCCCATCTGCCTGCAGAAAGCTGGGCGGCCGGTAGCCGTCAAAGGCCATTTCGGAATAAGCGAGATCATGCACGACAATCACATCGTGCCGCTTGGCAAAAGCGACAGCCTCTTCAAAGAAGGAAAGCGTCGCGACCGCCGATACCGGATTATTGGGATAGTTCAGAATCATGAAGCGAGCGCGTTTGGCCACCTCTTCCGGTATGGCATTCAGATCGGGCAAAAAAGCGTTTTCTGCCCGCAGCGGCATGGGGTATGGCTCCGCACCTGCCAGATGAACGCTGCCGGCATAAATCGGGTAGCCGGGATCGGGCACCAGCACGATGTCTCCGGGATCGGACCAGGCCAGGGCAAAATGAGCAAGACCGTCCTGAGAACCCATCAGGGAGTGAATCTCCGAGCGCGGGTCCAGCTCGACGCCAAAACGGTACTGATACCAGTGGGCCACCTCCTGGCGAAACTCCTCTGTTCCGTCACTCATCGGGTAGCCAAACGCACCCGGCTCCCGGATCGCCTCGGCCAGCGCCTCCACCAGCTCCGGAGCTGGCGGCTGATCAGGGCTGCCGATGCTCAGATCGATCACTGAACGCCCCGTTGCAACGCTCTTTTTTCGTTCGGCCAGTTCGGAAAAGATTGCCGAAGAAAGCTGTTCAAGGCGCCTGGAAGGGGTACGCATCGTCAGCGTCCCCCCCAAGCCTTTTCGTACTCCTCTTCCTTGAACCCGACCGTAACTGTTTTTCCGTCAGAGACGAGCGGCCTTTTTATCAGCTTCCCGTTGGAGGCCAGCAGCTTCAGCATCTCGTCTTCCGTCATCGATGGCAGCTTGTCCTTTAAGCCGAGCTCGCGGTAAAACTGGCCGCTCGTGTTGAAAAACTTGGTCAAGGGAAGTCCGCTTGCCTGCCACATGCTGCGCAGCTCGTCTTCTGTCGGAGGGGCATCCACGATCGGGATCTCCTCGATGGCGACATTGTGTTGGTTCAGCCATTGCTTGGCCTTTCGGCAGGTGCCGCATTTGTCGTACAGATAGGCTTTGATTGTCATGGAGCATATCCTCGCTTTCTTATCAAGCATCATGGTGTCTCGAATACCTGCTTGCTGTATCCCCAGTGTTTTCCTTTATTTTAACGCAGTTCCCGCGTTTATCAAACGGCTCCCTTAACAACGCGACGGCACATCGCCAGTCTGCCGGATCAAGACTTGTCCGTAAGAGCCTGTCTACCGAACAATCGACAATGTTTTCGTAAACTGGACCCCGTCCTTGGCTTCATACGGAATTTCCAACAAAGCGTAATCGTTTGCAAACGAGCGGTCTTCACTGTTTGCATAGTCGTACGTCTGGTACTTCACCGTTACTTCCTCTATCCATAGCGAAACATCCTCTACTTCCACCGAATCCGTCGGCGAAGACGACGTTTTGATGAGCACATACGTTTTTTTCCCGTCTCGCAAGTATTCCGTTTTCCATTCCGGTGAGGCAAGCAGCGGCTCCAGCCAGTCCTGCACGTTTTTGGGCACTTCCTCCTTTTTCACCGCCTGATAGAGCGGAGCGACTGAACCGACATCTCCCGGGGACATGCCGTTAAAGCGCTCGACTGTCCAAATCTGGTCATAGGCTGGCCATTTTTTCATCTCGATTTCATACGCGGTGCCATCCGTAGTGGTTGCCAGCAGGATACGCGGGTTCACCGTCCGGCTGGTCGTCTGAAAGGTATTCAGCTTTTTTCCGAGCTTTTTCTCTACAAATGTGCGCAGCACCCATTTGTAATCCCTGCTGCGCGGTTCGGCCATCATTTCCTGCTTGTCTTTTTCCGTGATTTCAAAGCTTCCGCCTTTGTCGTCCGTCCGCCGAAAAGCATCCAGGATTGCATCGTGGTCGATGAAAGCGGGCTCCTTCGCGTTTTGCTCGGCCGCCTCAGCCGGTTGTTGAGCACTGTTTGCCGGAGGGGATGCTTCAGCGGCGGGAGCCTGATTCTGGAGCTTTGACCGCAACGCTTCGTTTTCCGCTATGACCCTGCCTGCCTGTTCCTCGTTTCTTTTGCTTTCCACATCAGTTCCTACCATATACCCGGCCCAAGCGCTTCCACAGATCAGCAACGCTGTCGCGACGGATAATGCCCATGTACGCATGAAGTGCCCTTCCCTTCCCCAATGGCTAGTTATTTGGATAAGAAAAAAGCAGCCGATCATGTCTGGCTGCCTTTTTCCTTCTAGACGTTTTTTATTCCGTTTTTGTTTCTGCCACATTCCCCGTACCCCGCTCGGCAGGATCTGCTTCCGCCCGGGGGTTCGCCTGCCACGTCCTGGCAAGCGGCGAGTAGGGGATGCCCAGCGGATCGGCCTGGGCTGCTTCTGCCAAGGTACCCGTCAACGGTTCCGTATATTCAATGCGCTCCGGTGCCATGCCGATCGCCTCCTCCAGTCTTTTGTTTCAGTCTGGAGGAAAAGCGGCCGCTTTATGCAGAAGCGCTGACTTGCACCTGATAGCCGGCGTGCTTTCTCGCCTGGAAAACGCCGTTTTCAAAAATCAGGTACTGTGCCTTGACACCGATCAATTTGCCGCCGACGCTTTCCTGCTTGTCCAATGTGAGCGAGTTGATCTTGTCCAACGACTCAAGGATCGGATAGGTAATGTCTATCCACTCGTCCTCACGGTAGCGAAAGGCTTTGAACTCGTCCGGGAAATGCGCGTACACCTCGTCTCTGAGGCTGAGCAGGTCCACCTCGCGGACATCGCCCTTGAGCATTTTTCTCCAGTTCGTCTTATCCGGCAAAAATTGGCTAAGATGGAATTCAAGCTCACCTGCCATGCGGCGTGTCGGTACCTCTGCGATCGGGATCGCGCGAATGGCTCCCTGGTCGACCCAGCGCTTTAGCTGATTGTTTTTCCTCGTCAGGCCGACTTTTACATCACTGGAAACAGCCAGATAAACGTAGTGCGGAATCATGCAATGAGTCTCGCCAAAGCTGGCATCCCGGCATGTTCCCTGATCATAGTGGCACTCGTGAGGCTTGACGATGCACAGATCGTTCTCCGGAAGCTTCGTAAAACAGGGATAGCAATATCCGCTGTTAAAGGTTTTGTTCGTTTTTCGTCCACAGGCGATACAGTTTTTCTCGCCCAGAAATGAGATCGTTATTTCGCTGCCCAGCAGCTCATTTAACGGCAGTCTCTCTTCGCCCAGCTGCAAATAGTAGTCAACAGGCTGATCCTTGCCGTGATACTGATGGGTCAACCCGTGCAAAATACCGCGGAGTTCCACCGTATTCTCTCCTCTCCTATGTACAGTCCTTTCATTTTACCATATCCCGCTCGCAGGCTGATTGCTGTTTTCTTTTGGCAGGATGATTTGAGTTGTGCGGGTGAAGCTAAAAGATAGTTACTTTGGAAGGAGGGATTGTTCTGCGCTATCGAGCGTTCATTCTGTCTTTCATCGCCTGTCTGCTGTTCGGGGTGGTGCCGACAGATGCGGCAAGAAGCCCTCTTCCTGCCTATGAGCCGATTCACCGGATCGACACAACCAACAAAGTGGTTGCCCTTACTTTCGACGATGGCCCCGATCCCAAATACACGCCCATCATCCTGGAGGTTCTGCACCGCAACAAGGTTCCCGCCACCTTTTTTGTGCTTGGCTCTCAAGTAGACAAGTATCCCAAGATTATGCACTGGATCAAGAAAGCAGGGCATGAAATCGGCAACCACGGCTATCATCATGGCGATTTGAACAAATTGACGGAGCAGGAGATTTACGAAGAAATCAAGCTGGGGGAAAAATCGATTCTCCGTTCTACCGGCGTGCTTGCCCAATATTACCGGCCCCCGGGGGGAGTCTTGACGCATGACGTCATGAATGCAGTCCAGTCCTGCGGCTATGACATCATCCACTGGTCGGTCGACCCGCGCGACTGGTCTTTGGCCCGGACGGCTTCCCACATCGCCAAAAGCGTCAAGAACGACGTGGCTCCCGGAGACATTATCCTGTTCCACGACGGCGGGCTGAATCAGCGGGAAACGATTGCCGCGCTGCAGGAGTTGATCACCGATCTGCGGAGGCAGGGCTATCGGTTCGTTACGGTCAGTCAATTGCTCGATGTGAAAGGAAGCAAGCGAGACGCGAACAAGAAGTAAAAATGCCCCCTGTATCGGGAGAGGCCTGCAAAATACCTCTTTTGAGGTTTGCGGATCGGGTAACCCACACTATTTTTTACAAAAAAGGACTTTAACGAAAAATGCAGCCCATTCTCCTTTAAGAGGCGGGCTGCATTTTTTCTGCCAATTTTATCATCCGTTTTACATTTACGACGAAAGTCGTAAGTATTGCCTGTATTCGCATACGAAAGAGACCACGGTACTTGGCCTTGGTCATCCCATGATACCTTTTTAATTCAGCATTTTTGTGCTCAATAATCGATCTGCGACGAATACGTTCTTTGAACGTATCGCTGTTTTCAAACTCGATTTGCGCCTTGTAGGTTTCCGCCACGATCCGGATGGAGTAGGTCTTGCTCTTCGCTCCTGGTTTGAAACAGCCTTCCCTAAGTGGGCATGTCTTACATTTCTCCGTATCGAAGTAGAAAACGAGAGAACGACTTTTGCCACTCTTGCTTCCTTGGACAGCCTTTCGGATACTATGTTGTCCTGCCGGACAAATAACAAAGTCTGCATCCTTGTTGTACTCAAAACCTTCTTGCCTTAGCCCTCCGTTATGTACGATTGGGTTTAGTGGGACGACGGGTTGAATCTTCTTGGCTTTCATCTCGTCCAAGTTATCTTTACCCGAATATGCGGTGTCAGCAATCACTTCTTGTACTTCTATTCCTACGTCAAGCGATTGGTTCAAAAGTTGTTTGAATTGTTTTCCGTCATCCGTACTTCCTCCGGTGACCTCCACAGCCGTAATGATTTCTTCTTCGGTCATGGCAATATGCTCTTTGTAGCCAAAAAAGGATTTCGTATTACTCTTCCATCCAAAGCGTGCATCTGGATCAATGGCCGACATAATACCTTTATTGGCGAGGAGACGTTCGTCTTCCACGATGGCCTTGGCGATCTTGACCTTCTCCGAGATGGAACCCTCATGATCGGGTAACAAAGTCTCGACAGTCTCTCCAAGTTCCGCCAAGTAGTGAAGCATGATCTTCTCAGCATCCTCTTGATCTTTCTTCAACTCCGGTAACCGTGGGAGTTTCTTTTCGAGTTTTGGATGCTTTTTCACCACAACACGGAATAAGCGCTTCGCCGCATCCCGCAGTACTTCAAGCGGCTTTTGTTTTTGTGAAGCTGCCAGTGTATGGGTGGAATCCATGATGATCGTCTTTGACTTCACAAGTCCTTTTTCGATGCACTGACGTACAACTGATTTAAGCACCTCATCCACGGCTCCGGCCCCTAACCGATGATTACGAAAGCGGGATAATTGAGAGGGGTCAGGAAGGGGATCTTCTGGATTTAAACCTAAAAACCACTTATAAGCGAGGTTTACCTGCGTTTCCTGAATGATGCGTTCATCCGAAAGATTGTAGAGAACTTGTAAAAACAATAGACGAAACAGGAGTTCGGGTTCGTTAGCAGGTCTTCCGTAATGCTCACAATAAGAGGAACGAACCAACTCATGAATGAATGTGAAATCTACGATTTCATTGATTTTACGTAAAGGGTGATCCGCGGGAATTAGTTTATATAATTCGGCATGGAAGGATGCCGTGATTTGTTTAGAGGGCTGTAGCAATGGTTCCAACTCTTTCGTTTTCTTTTCATTGTACAACAAACCCAGTGTCGAAGGGGCATTGGGTTTCAGCCTGTTGAAAACCTACTGTTTCGGAGGAGAAGCATGTTTCCAGGCGGAGCGACTGGCGGAGTCCAGCCAAGCGGAACAGCGAGCCCGGGGAAACAGAAGCGCAATCTATGAGTAAACCCCGGAGCTGCGCGCCGTTTTGCGCTTCCCCCGGGATCGCTGTGGAGCGGACAGTTTCACATCCTTGCAGGACGTAGACCGGAGCGCAGATCGGAAACATGCTTCTCCCCACTACAGCTACATTCTCGATACTTAAAACCCCAGTACCTAAGGGCACTAGGGTTACGGTTTACAGATATTAGGTGGACTTTTGCAGGACTCTCTATCGGGGGCCGATTTTTTTATACCGGTCGCTATGCCGAGGTCTTGCGCAAAAATGCCCGCAACCGCTCGTTTTTCGGATTGGACAACAGGGCTTCGGGTGCTCCCTCCTCCATGATGACGCCTTGATCCATGAAAATCACTCTGTCGCTCACTTCCCGGGCAAATCCCATCTCATGCGTGACGACGATCATCGTCATGCCTTCCTTGGCCAGATTCTTCATCACTGTCAAGACTTCTCCGACCAGCTCCGGATCCAGTGCCGAGGTCGGTTCGTCAAACAGCATGACCTTGGGGTTCATCGCCAAGGCTCTGGCAATCGCCACCCGCTGCATCTGTCCTCCGGAAAGGCGATCCGGATATACATCGGCCTTGTCCTCCAGCCCCACCTTTTTCAGCAGCGCCAGGCCCTGTTTTCTCGCATCCTCGGGGGTCATCTTTTTTACTTTGATCGGCGCGAGCGTAACGTTTTCCAGAACCGTTTTGTGCGGAAACAGGTTGAAGCGCTGGAACACCATTCCTACCTCTTCGCGCACCTTGTTGATGTCCACCCTCGGATCGGACAGGTCGTGGCCGTCAATCACGATGCGCCCGGCCGTCATCTCTTCCAATTGATTCAAGCAGCGCAGAAACGTGCTTTTTCCCGAACCCGACGGGCCGATCACGCATACGACCTCGCGTTCCGCCACTTGTGTCGTGATTCCTTTGAGCACCTGCAGGCTGCCGTAATTTTTTTTCAAATCCGTTACTTGGATAATCACGCTTCCGTACCCCCCGAACATATTCTCTCTTGTCTTATGACCAATTGTACCGCAATTTTTAGAAAATTGCATGAGTTTGTGAAATGACAGGCATGCGTAACCGGAAAGAGAAGAGCAAATGCTACATCTGAGGTGGTTTTCCATGAACCGTAAAAGATGGACGGCACTCTTTCTTGTACTGGCTGTTTTTGTCCTTGGCATCGGCGTCGAAAGCATCTTTGGAGGCATGCGCAATCTGACCGACCATCCCGAGTATGCCTGGGATGAACATGTCGTCTCCGGCTCCGGTACGGCCAAAATCGTACAGCTTTACGTCAATGGCACGATCACCAGTGAGCGCTCCACTGCATCTGTCACACCGATGGCCGACCTGTTGACCGAACAAATCAGGCGCATCGAGGAGGACGAGCAAGTAAAGGCAGTCGTCCTGCGGATCGAAAGCCCTGGCGGAGAGGTAGTCGCTACGGATGAACTGCACCGCCGCCTGCTGCAGCTCAAGGAGCTTCGCCAAATCCCGCTCGTTGTCAGCATGGGCTCGACTGCCGCATCGGGAGGCTACTACTTGGCTACAGCGGGAGATGCCATTTTCGCCAATCCCAATACGCTGACAGGCAGTCTGGGCGTCATTTTTACCCTGACCAACTACAGCAATGCCATACACAAGCTGGGAATCCAGGAGTATGCGATCAAAAGCGGACGCTTCAAGGATATCGGAAGTCCTGCCCGTCCGCTCACAGAGCCCGAGCGGCAAATTTTCCAAACGCTGGTCAACCAAAGCTACGATCGCTTTGTCGATGTAATCGTAAAGGGAAGAAGCCTCCCCCGGGAGCGCGTCCTGCAAATAGCCGACGGCCGCATTTACTCCGGCGAGCAGGCGAAGCGGCTGGGACTGGTGGATCGCTTTGGCGATCTGGAGGATGCTACCCGCTATGCCTTGACCCTGACTGGACTGCCGGAAGCGCAGATTGTTCGGTTTACCGAAAACATATCGCTTGGCAATCTGATCTTCCGCATGCAGCGTTACTGGTCCAACCCTGATCCGCTCGGCCTTGAGCGCATTTTGCAGCAGGGCTCGACGCCCAAGCTGTTGTACCAGTTTATCCCGTAACCATTTCTAATGGAGGTGTCCGCCATGCGGGACCAATCGTCGTCTGAAGCTGATTTTCCCGAATCCCTGCTCTCCGCTGATGCCGCCGCACGGACCGCGCTTGTCCAAGGCTTCGCAGGAGCCGAGCCGTCCGGAAGCGAGGATGCCTCCCAGGAGGCCAGCTATGCGTTTGCCGGCTTCTGGATTCGGGTCGGGGCTGCTCTGCTGGATGGACTTTTTCTCACCGGCATCAGCTTTTTGATCTTCAATCCGCTCCGCCGGGCTTTCACTGCCGGGCCGGACGTCTTTTCGTACATCGACTTGCTGGAAATCGTATTCGACTTCGCCTATGCCATCCTGCTGACCTGGTGGACGGGACAGACACTCGGAAAGCTCATCACCGGCATCCGCGTGGTCAATGCCCGCCAGCACCGCAGCCAGTTGACGCTGGGGCAGGTATTGCTGCGAGAGGTTGTGGGCAAATTTCTCTCTGCCCTGCCGCTGGGACTGGGGTATTTGTGGGCAGGGTGGAACCGGAAAAAGCAAGGCTGGCACGATCTGATTGCCAGGACGTATGTCATCCGAGACAGCAAACGTACGTAAGCCGAAGCAAAAGAAAAGGACTCGCCTTTATGGAAAAAGACGAGTCCTTTTTGCCCGGGTTTTACCTGCTTGCATTGTTCACAGTCGGAGCAGGCGTGGATGGCGTGTCATCGGAAAAGAACGGGATCACGATCAGACTGATGATAAAAAACAGAATCCAGATCATTCCCCGCTTGAAAACACAGGGCGTCATCATCAGGCAAACCCCTTTCTGGGAAAGATGACTGTATCCCTACGCTTCCCCTCTCTTCACATTTTTATGCTTATGACGCCACCGCGGTCTCCTGAGAAGAGCGGGTCGTGCGGAAAAACAGGCAAGCAGCGGCAAAACCGAACAGCAAAAGCCCCATCAGCCAGAAGATGCTCCGCGGGTCCCAGAGCTGGATCAACAGTCCGTTTACATTGGGGGCCAGGATGCTGGCGACGCCGAAATTCATGCTGGCAATGATCCCGGCTGTAGGGACCATCGCACCCGGCAAAATATCGGTCGCAAAGGCAAGACCGAGCGAGTAAAAGGAACCGACAGCCGCACCTGCAATCGCCAGCAGGAACATCATCATCCAGACGTTGTCGCCGCTGAGCGGGAACAGGATGAACGCCACGGCTCCGACGAGCGCACAGGCAAACATGACCCGCTTCCGGCCGATCCGGTCACTTAATGAGCCCAACGGAATTTGCAAAATGATGCTGCCCACGACAAAGGATGGCAGGATAACCGATACCCACTCGATGGAAATGCCGGTACGCAAAGCATAAACCGGAAAGCTTCCGTTTAAAGACGTTTCCATAAATCCGTACAAAAACGACGGGATCAGCGCCAGCCAGCTTAACCGGAATACAGTCGTGTATCTGTTCTGTTTTTTCACACCGGCTTCAGTTGCCTTGATCTCTTCGGGAAAATCATTGCGGATGCGCGCCAGCAGAATAAACGCTGCCGCATACAACACGGTCAGTGCGGCAAACGGCGCCCAAAATCCTATCGGAAGCAGGTTGATCCCCAGCGGCCCTATGCTGAATCCGATGCCGTAGGCCAGACCGTAGAGCGACAAATCCCGTCCGCGCCTCTCCGGAGCGGCGATTTTGGTCACCCACATTTGACTGGCGTAGTGGAGACCGGAGTCGCCGATTCCCATCAGCATGCGGAGAACAAACCAGACCGCCAGATGGGAAAACACCGGAATCAGGACGGTGGCTGCGGTCACCATTAACAGCCCGCACAGAATCGTCGACCGATAACCGATCCGGCGCAGCGGGATTTCCAGCCAGGGTGACACAAGCAATATACCGATATACAAAGCGGCTGCATTCAACCCATTGGCGACCGATGAAACTCCCTGCTGCTCCAGCATCACGGCCAACAGCGGAATCGTCAGCCCCTGGCTGGCTCCCGCAATGACTACGACCAATATCAGCACCCAAAAGGTAAAACGTGTTGAAGACATGATGTATGCGTTCTCCTCTCCTGCACTCACTCTCTCTATTCATAATCTCCCCTCACCCGGCGGCAAGGTCAAGATCAATCGCTATTGTTCTACTGTAGCAGAGATTTGCCCCTGCTGTAGCTGGTACATTTTTTGATACAGGCCATGCTGCGCCATCAGCTCGTCATGCGTGCCCCGCTCGACGACTTCGCCGCGGGACAGAACGAGAATCTGGTCGGCATGCTGAATCGTAGACAGGCGATGCGCGATGATAAACGTCGTGCGTCCCGCCGAAAGCACGTGCAGCGCCTCCTGGATCGCCGACTCTGTCTCGCTGTCGATGCTCGCTGTCGCTTCGTCCAGGATCAAAATAGCCGGATCGGCTGCGAGCGCCCGGGAAAACGAAATCAACTGCCGCTGTCCGGCAGACAAGGTCATCCCCCGCTCCACGACGGGTTCTTCGTATCCTCCGGGGAAGTGGCGTATAAACTCATCTGCCCTGACTGCCTCCGCCGCCTGTTTTACATCGTCATTCGTAAGCTTGTCATTGTACAAGCGAATGTTGAATCCGACACTGCCGGTAAACAAAAAAGGGTCCTGCAGCACCAGCCCTACATGGCGGCGAAGCGTCCGCGTATCCATTTCGCCCATGTCCATGCCGTCGATCAGGATGCGCCCTTTCGTCACCGGATAAAAGCCGAGCAACAGATTCATCAGCGAGCTTTTTCCCGACCCGGTGTGGCCGACCAGCGCTACCGTCTGTCCCGGCTTGGCCGTGAACGACACATCTTTCAAGACGTATTGATCACCCTGATAGGCAAAAGAAACGCGGTCAAAGACTACCTCTCCGCGCGGGCGCTCGATAGCCTTGCCTCCCTTCTCCTCTTCAGCCGGCGTATCGAGAATGTCAAACACGCGCTGCGAGGAGATGGCAGCCTGCTGCAATTGCGAAAGACGGTTCATAATCATGCTGATCGGCTCGAAAAAGCGTCCCATGTAATCGACGAAGGCAAACAGCGCGCCGAACGAAATGGCGCTGTGAAACGAAGTCGAGCCGAAATACCAGACAATCACCGTGAGAGAGATTTTCCAGATGAGATCAACGGCTGGTCTGAGCAAAAGCGACTCCAGGTTGTTCTCCTTCAGACGAACCCGAAAATACTCTTCGTTTACCTTGGCAAACTCCTCTTGAACCCCCGACTCTCGGCGAAACGCCTGGACGATCGTCATGTTTTGAATCATCTCGTTGATCGTGGCGTTCATATCGCTCAGCCTGCTGCGGATGACCGCATAATAGCGCGAGCTGAAGCGATGGTAAACGATAATGAGCGCGACGATCAACGGCACGCTTAAAAAGCAAAACAGGGCAAGCTGCGGCTGCAGGACAAAAAGCGCGATCAAAATCCCTACGAGGTATACCCCGTTCTGCACAAAAGTTGCCAGAACGCTGACGTACAGTTCACGAATGGCCTCCGTATCGTTGCTCACGCGGGAGACGATCTGACCGACCGGTGTCTTGTCAAAAAAGGAGACCGGCAGCTTCTGCAGGTGGGTGAACAAAATCATCCGCATGCGCTGGATGATGCGTTGAGCTGTCATCTGCAGCGTCAAAATTTGCGTATAGTTGCATGCCGCGCTGATCAGGATCAACAAGGCATAGCCGCCTGCCAAAAGCAATATCGGCGCAATCTCCCTGCTGTACAGCGCCTTCACCTCGTCCGCCGTCAAGCGGATTCCCTCCGCCTGATCAACCTCCTGCCCCGAGCGAACGAGCGTCGCCTTGACCCGCTCCCTTCCCTCGACGGCCGGAAGCGGCAAAAGCTTCGGCTCCCCGTCCTCGGACAGCTCACGGTCCAGCATATAGTAGGTCGTTCCCTCGGTCACGACCTGTGTCTTTTTCGCCTTTTGTGCATCGTCCGGAGGCAAGGACGACAGCCAATCCTCCCGGACGTAATACTCATCCGCCAGCCGGATCGCGATCTGGTTTCCTTCAATGGTAAGCGGTTCCTTTTCAAAGCGATACCACGTCTTCTGAACCGCCAGAATGTGATTGTCAATCATCACTTTTGCCAAAAAGGGGCCGGCCAGTTCCGCGGCGGTACCGAGCAGGAGCAGCAGCAGGGCCCCTGCGATCTGTCTGCGAAACGGCATGGCGTACTCTACAAGCCGCTTCCATACTTGTTTGCCGTTCATTACACGTTCCCCTCTCTCCCCTTAACCCGCGACGTCTTGTTCCATCTGCTGCCTGCGGTACTGCTCCGCATACCAGCCGTTTTGCGCCATCAATTCATCATGCGTCCCCCGCTCCACGATCCTGCCCTCGTCCAGCACCAAAATCAACTGGGCATGCTGGACCGCAGAGAGCCGGTGGGCGGTGATGATCGTCGTCTTTCCTTTGCGTTCATCGCGGAGGTGGCGAAGAATGCTTTCCTCCGTCCTCGCATCGACTGCGGACAGACAGTCATCGAGAATGAGGATGTCAGCGTTCATCAGCAGGGCACGGGCAATCGAGATGCGCTGCTTCTGTCCCCCTGAGAGGGTGACCCCTTTTTCACCGACCATGGTTCCGAGCCCTTCCGCGAATTGCGCTACATCGCCTTTCATTTCGGCCAGGGAGAGCGCATGCCACACTTCCTCTGTAGTCGCCTGCGGCGAGCCGAAAGCGACGTTCGCTTCGATCGTTCGGGAAAACAGCAGATGCTCCTGGGGAACGTAGGCGATTTTCCCGCGCAGGGCAGACAGCGAAATCCGTTCTACCGGCTTCCCTCCGACAAACAGGGCGTCCGACTCTACCGGGTACTGATGCAACAGAGTCCGGCAAAGCGTTGACTTCCCGCTTCCCGTCCTGCCCACGATCCCCAGCGTCTCTCCTTCGTGCAGCATGAAGCTGATATCCGACAAGGCGTCCTTCTCTGCCTGCGGATAGCGGAAGGTAAAGCCTCTCGCCTCGACAGTATTGTCCGGAACATCTTCCACCACAGTTTCGCTGTCCACCACGTCAGGCCGTTCGGCGAACAATTCCGACAACCGCTTTTGCGAAGCGCTCCCCCGCTGAAGGATGTTCATCAGCCAGCCAAAGGCAAACATCGGCCAGATGAGCAGCCCGAGGTAAAGGTTGAATGCGACCAGATCGCCCAGGGAAATCGCGCTGGAAAAGACAAGGTAGGTCCCGTAGCCAAGCCCGATGAGAAAGCTGAAGCCGATGATAATGCCGATCGTCGGTTCGAACAGGGCGTCGATCCGGGAAACGCTGATATTCCGCTCCATCGTCTTCTCACTGACCCGGCGAAACGCCTCCACATCCTCTTTTTCCTGTACAAAAGCCCGCAGGACCCGTACGCCTGAGACGGACTGCTGCACATGGTCGTTCATCTCGCCAAACGCTTCCTGTGCCAGGTAAAACCGGTCGTGCAAAAGCTTGCCGTAATAAGCGGTCGCCCAGGCCAAAAACGGCATCGGAATAAGTGCCGCCAGCGTCAACTGCCAGTCGATGGCCACCATCATGACAGCCAAAGTCAACAGCGTGGCGAACAGGGAGTCGACCAGCGTCAGTACGCCCATCCCTGCTGTCTGTTCGATTGCGGGAATGTCGTTGGTAGCCAGCGCCATCAAATCACCGGAACGACGGCGCGAGTAAAAGGACGGCGACATCCGGGTCAAATGGCCAAACAGCCGCTCGCGAAGCGTCCGCTCCAGCATCAGCGAACCGCCGAACAGCAGGTACCGCCAAAAGAAACGGAGCCCGTACAAGATAAGGCCAATCAAAAGCAGCGTGACAATCGTCGTCGCCAATCCAGATGTCGTCAGCGATCCATTGCGGATTTGATCCACCGTTTGCCCGATCAGCCGGGGAGGCCACAGCATGAGCAGATCAATCAAAAACAGAAAAGCAATCCCTACTGTATATCGTTTCCAATATTTTCTGAAAAACCAGGACAATTGCCGCAAAATATACACGCCGTCCGTCCCTCCTTCCTTATCCTATTAGAAAACTTGGCTCCGCCATGATTGTGGCGGAGCCTCCGTAATCCGGTTATCAACAGGGACGACTTTGACCCTGTCGATCAAAAGAAAGGGATGCGATATACGCAATCCCTTTTCCAATATCTTCATGGTAGTTTACACAAAATTTCTTGTCAATCCAGCTTTTTCTATCGGCAGCAAAAAACTGAAGGACTCAACGCCACTCTGACGCCAGCATGCCGTAGACGGCGTGATCGACGTAATGATCGTAGAGAAATTCGTTGCTTCGCAGGATTCCCTCCAGCTTGAACCCGAGGCGCTCCGGAATGGCCCTGCTCTTTTTGTTCTCGGTAGCGGCGTGAATGGCGACCTTTTGCAAGTCCCACTCGCCAAAGATCAAGTGATCCAGATAGGCCGAGACGGCGGCCGTCATCAGTCCGTGCCCGGTGTACTGGGCTCCGAGCCAATACCCGATGGACGTCTTCCGGTTTGTCCAGTCGATATGATGTACGCCCACTGTTCCTGTCAGACGACCGTTGTACCAAATCCCGAAATGGGTGCCCTGCCTGCGGCTGTCCTGATCCAGAGTGGCAGAGATGAACCTTCTGGTATCCGCCACGTTTGTGACGATATCCAGCCACGGAAGCCATTCGCGCAGATGGAGACGATTGGTATCGGTCAGCCAGAACATTTCCTCTGCATCGGCAAGCTCCAAGCGCCTCAACGCTGCATGCTGCGTTATCGGAATAACCTTCATGTCATCTCTCCCCTTCTTCAAAAGTGAAAAAGAGCGCCCGAGGGCGCTTTTGTTATACAGCCACGATTTATTGCTTGGAATTGCGGATATCTTCCGGCTTGAAAATGCCGGTTTCGGTGACGATTGCCGTTATATATTCCGCTGGCGTTACGTCGAATGCCGGGTTGTAGACCTTGATGCCGTCCGGAGCCACCTGCTTGCCCAAGCCGTGCGTGATTTCCTCCGCCGGACGCTCCTCGATCGGAATGTCCGCTCCCGTCGGCGTTTCCAGATCGACAGACGACAGCGGTGCAGCCACGTAAAACGGGATGCCATGGGCTTTCGCCAGCACGGCAACGCCATACGTTCCGATTTTATTGGCGACGTCGCCGTTCGCCGCTACGCGGTCGGTTCCTACGATGACAGCCTGCACTTTTCCCTGCGCCATCACCATGGCCGCCATGTTGTCGCAGATCAGCGTGACGTCGATTCCCGCCTGCTGCAGCTCGTAGGCGGTCAGCCGCGCTCCCTGGAGCACCGGCCTCGTTTCGTCAGCGTATACCTTCAGGTTCCAGCCGCGTTCCTTGGCCAGATAGAGCGGAGCTGTCGCCGTCCCGTAAGCGGCGGTAGCCAGCGCCCCTGGATTGCAGTGGGTCAGGATGCCCATTCCATCCTGCAGCAAGGTGAGGAGGTGTTCGCCTATCGTCCGGCATACTTCGGCATCCTCGCGCTGTATCGCGAGAGCTTCGTCCAAAACCGCCGCTTTCAACGCGTCTACCGGTTTTTCTCCCTCCTGCTGGACGCGTGCTTTGACCCGATCGATCGCCCAGAACAGGTTCACCGCTGTAGGGCGTGCTGTCGCCAGGTAGTCAGCCTGCTCGAGCAATTGATTCCAGAGGGCTGACGAATCTGCCGCTTCGCTGTTCCGCACGCCGAGGTAAAGCCCGTATGCCGCAGCCATCCCGATCGCAGGGGCGCCGCGAACCTGCAGGTGGCGGATTGCCGCCCATACTTCCTCAGACGTATGGAGGGAAAGAAAGACTGTTTCTACCGGTAAACGCGTCTGGTCGAGCAGAAGAAGAGAGTCTCCTTCCCACTTTACAGGTGCGAATGCTTCATGAATTGTGGTCATACCGCTGCTGCCTCCTGATCAAATCTTGTTGTCGCATTGCGAACGATGTCTGTGATGTCGGTCGAATCTTCGATGCCGCCCCGCTTCAGGATCAGCTCCTGACCGATCAGCAGTGCCAGCCGTTCCGCTTCGGCACGGGTTTTTTCGTCGCTGATGCTGTTCAGATCGGCGACACCCGCCAGCCCGATCACGCGGCGAAGGATTTTACAGCCTGCAAACCCGGCCGTATCCTGGATCAACCGCTTCACGTAGCTCTGCCAGAGCCCTTCTACATGTGCGCTGCGCTCTTTCGCCTGCTTGTGCCATAGCTGGACGAACTGGGAGACGAACTCGTTCCAGACGTCTTCGACAGTTGTAAGCAGGTATTCGCGATAAGACTCCCGCTTTCCTCCATCCTTCTCCAGTCCGTGCTGGCCGGCATAATTCAGGAGCAGATTGGCGATTACCGCGCCGATGTCAAAGCCGATCGGGCCGTAGTAAGCGAATTCCGGGTCGATGACCTTGGTCGAGGTTTCGGTGACGAAAATGCTGCCTGTATGAAGGTCGCCATGCAGCAGCGCCTCTGCACGGGTGAGGAAATCGTACTTCAGCTTGGCGATTTCCAGCTTGAGCGGCTTGTTCTTCCAGATTTCCTCCACTTCCCGCCGAATCAGCGGGTTGAAGCTGTTGGTCGGCGCATTTTCGTAAGGATCGGTAAACACCAAGTCTTCCGTAATTTTGCACAATTCCGGATTCAAGAATGTTCCGACAAGCGCTTTTTTCTCGTAGGGATGCGCTCCCAGATCAGACGTGAAAAAGAGCGTGTGGGCCATGAAACGTCCGATTTGCTTCGCGAAATTTGGATAGCGTCGCCCCTCGATCAATCCTTTGCGCATCAGGATGTGATCGCTGAGATCCTCCATGACGGTCAAGGCAAGCTCCTGATCGTAGTGGTACACCTGCGGCACGAGGTCCGGAACGTATTTGTACTGGATGCGCAGCGCTTCACTCTCGATGCGGGCGCGATCAAGCGTCAGCGGCCACGACTCGCCTACGACGCGGGCATAAGGCAGAGCCTGCTTCACAATCACGCTTTTGCCGGTCGCTTCATCGCGGATGTGAAAGACAAGATTCAGGTTGCCGTCGCCTATCTCGCGGGAGGACAGGACAGCCCCTGCTTCAAACAGGCCGGGCAGCTCTTTTACATACTGTACTGCTTCTTGTTCACTCAAAGCACGATAAGCCATAACTTGTTTCTCCCCTCACGTGAATCGATTTGGATCTTTCCAGCGGCTTTCCCGGCCCATTCAGCAGGGGATAATTCCGCACGGTATGTTGCAGGCTGCGCCTCCGATCAAGCCGTTTTTGCAGCCAGACATGCAAAAAGACCTCTTTTCCCGAAGAAAAGAGGTCGTATACGTACACGCGGCAGGCGTGTCGTCTCCCCCTTATCTTCCAGAATACTTTTGCTTCTGCAGGAATTAGCACCGTGCACATCGCTTGTAATCGCGCCGTCAGTCTAGCTGACAGGCAAGCGCTGTGTCGGTTGCCGGGTATCATCGGGCCAGTCCCTCCACCTTCTCTGGATAAGGTATCCAACGTATGCTGTTTTGATTAGTTTGAATCATACACGCGGCTATGCACGCTGTCAACACTCTTTTTTGTTTTTTGCCAGTCGGCTGATCCTCGGCCTTACCAGCTGTTTTGCTGTCCGCTTGCACTCGGACGATTCCAGTTCCACCAGTCGATTTGTCCTAAGAATGCGGCGGTGATGGCAGCTTCCTGCTTCAGCTTGAGCAGTTCCTTGGTCGGACCGGTGACGACGATTCCGTACGTTTTGATACCGTTTTTCTCCAAATACCGATAGCGCTCGTCGATCTTCAATCCTGATCTGCTGTTGAACAGGCTTTGTCCGATCGACCTGCTCAGCCTCTCCTGCTCGGCGAGGTATTTCATCTCCTCCACGTACGCCCGGGTGCGGCGATCTGCTTCGCCATTTACCTGAATCGGTCCCGGTCCATAGTCCAGCCCATGTTCGGAAAAACCCCAGACGTCACCGGCCGAAAGCAGCAGCACGCCTTCTTTGGCATCCTCATGCAGCACCTCCTGTCCGGTATCCACGGCCAGCCAGGTAAGGTCCAAATTATACGGAGCCAGGAAAGCGTACATTTCCTCCAGGCTCATAAACCGGTCAAAGGAAATCGCCAGTTGCGATACCGTCCCCTCCGGCAGCATTTCAAGCGTCTTCCACGCGGGCTCTCGTCTGAAAGAGGTATCCTCCTGCAGCTTCGTCTGAAGCGGGAACAGGAAAAACAGATTTTTCTTCCGAACGCCGTCGTTCCATACCGGGCGGGAGGATACTTTGGTAAACACATTCGTAGTCTCGAAATACCCTGGCTGCTGACGGTCGCCCCCCACCTTTTCGCGCAGCTCCATTTGAATGCTGCCATAAAAAAGGCCAACCTGCGCGCCGCTGCTGCCTGCTACGATCCCCGGCTGAGTGAAATTCACCAAATCCTTGGAGACGCGAAACATATCTTCATACAGCGACCGGCCAATCCAATAGTTGACAAACAACAGGACAAAGCCGATCAGCAGCGAGATCCCCACCGTGTAGGCGGCGTTGGACAGCCTGCTCTTCCACTTTCCCCAGCGGATGATGGAGCGCTGCTTCTCCTCCGGCAAAAAATCCGCGGCTTTGTCTTCCGGTTCTGTCTGCATCAGCCCGCCTCCCAGCAAAAGCTCCTCCAGTCGCTCCGCATACTCCGGGTCGTCTGCGAGACGCTGCCTCAATCGCGCTGTCTCCTCAGCGCCAAGCTCCCCCCGCAGATAAGCGAGAAGGAGCTGATCGCGCTCCCGGCTTTTTTGCTTATGATCCTCCAGCTTGCCGTTATCCGCCATGTTGACCGTCCCCCCACCATTTTCGCATCTTCAATCGTCCCCGGTAGATCGACCGCTTCACATCGGCCACATCGATGCCGAGGACGTCGGCTATTTCCGCATAGCTGAGCTTTTCCGCATGAAGCAGCAGCACCTGTCGCTGTTTTTCCGGCAGCCCCCGGAGAACAGTCAGCACGAGGGCCGCCGTCTCCCTAGCCAGTGCCGCCGATTCCGGACTGACCGCCGCCTGATCCGCCTGCTCAGGCAAGGTGTCGATCAGTTGAACAGGCCTGCGCTTTTGCTTGCGGTGCCAGTCGATAAACGCGTGGTACGCTACCTTGAACAGCCAAGGACGCACTTTTTCTCCCCGATAGGTATCCAGGTGCTGAAAGGCACGGAAAAAGGTCTCCTGCGTCAGATCCTCCGCCCAGCCTGCATCGCCGGTGAGCTTGCGGAGGTAGCGGTATATGTCATTGACGTGCAGGCGGTACACATCCTCCACTCCTGCCTTTCCCATTCCTTCACACCCTTTCACCTGATACCACGCCTTTTTTTAGAAAAAGTTCCACCTGCAGCAAAATTTTTAATGCTCAAAACAAGGGTTGACTCCCGAAAAGGAACAGCATATCATGGGGTTATCGCAAGTCAAATGCATACTGTACATGAAACTCTTATCGCGAGCTGGCTGAGGGACTGGCCCTATGATGCCCGGCAACCGGCGCTTACCCTGCAAGGGGGGCGAAACGGTGCTAATTCCAACGGTGAGAGTCGAAGCCGCCGACGAAAGTCTGCCACTTCGACCCTGAACCGAGAGATGAGAGGAGACGAAAACGTTATCGGACGAAAGCGCCTCCCCTCTCGAAGGGGAGGTTTTTTTGCGAGAAAAGGAGGTTTCCTCATTGAGCGAACAACGCATCCTCGTCACCTATTTGACTCAGGCAAAGGACTTGCAAAAAAAGGCGGAAGCGATCGCCGTCGGGATGACTGTCGGCAGTTGGACCGATCTGCCCGCAGCCAAGCAGGCAGATTTGAAGCCCTATTTGGGTGAAGCTGTCGGCGCCCAGGTGCTCGATACCCTGGAAAACGGCGAAAGCCGCGGATTGATTACGATCAGCTACCCGGTTCGCAACTTTACCGCTGACATTCCGTCCTTGTTGACAGGCGTCTTTGGGAAACTGTCCATGGACGGAAAAATCAAGCTGATTGACATACAGTTTCCGGAAGCGTTTTTGGCCGCTTTTCCCGGCCCGAAATACGGCATCTCAGGCATCAGAGATCGGCTCGGAGCGCATAATCGCCCACTCTTGATGAGCATTTTCAAATCCTGCCTCGGCCTGCCGTTTGACGATCTGAAAACCCAGTTTCGGGCACAGGCTCTGGGCGGCGTTGACCTAGTAAAAGATGACGAAATTTTCTTTGCCGATGACCGTGCTCCCTTTCTGGAACGAATCCGGGCGTTTAAACAGATTGCCCGGGAAACAGAAGCGGAAACAGGGAAACCGGTTCTGTATGCGGCCAATCTGACCGGGCCGGTCACCGACTTGACCGAACGTGCCAAGAGAGCTGTGGAAGCCGGCGCAGACTGCCTGCTGTTTAACGTGCTTGCCTTTGGCTACGATGCCCTGCACCGACTGGCTGCAGACCCGGATGTTCAGGTGCCGATTATGGCCCACCCGGCGCTCGCCGGAGCCTACTATCCGTCGCCCGTCTACGGTATTGGGACACCGCTGCTCCTGGGCAAGCTGATGCGCTTGGCTGGCGCAGACCTGGTGCTCTTCCCATCGCCGTACGGAAATGTGGCGTTGAACAAAGAAGAAGCGCTCAAGCTGGCGGAGCATTTGACCGAACCGACCGGAACTTTGCGCAAATCATTTCCGGTACCGTCTGCGGGCATCCATCCCGGCCTTGTCCCGCAATTGTACGAGGATTTTGGCCTGGACCAGGTGGTCAATGCCGGTGGGGGCATTCACGGCCATCCAGGTGGTGCGACGGCAGGCGCCCGAGCGTTTGTCGCAGCGATCAACGCAGTCGTGGCAGGACAAACGCTGGAGGACGCTTCCTCCGAATCTGCTGAACTGTCACAGGCTTTGCAGAAATGGGGAACAAAATGATGACCAAGCCACTCGTGCTGTTTTGCGATTTTGACGGAACAATTACGGAAAAAGACAATATTGTCGCGATTATGCGACGTTTTGCTCCGCCTGAGCGGGAAGAGTTGATCGAGCAGATTCTCACCCAAAAGGTGTCGATCCGCGAAGGTGTCGGCGCGTTGTTCAAGCTGATCCCATCCGAGAAAAAGCAGGAGATCATAGACTACATCGTCAAAGAGGCGACGATTCGCCCCGGATTTGCCGAATTCGTCCGCTTCTGCCGGGAGGAAGGCATCGAGCTGTTGATCACCAGCGGCGGCATTGACTTTTTTGTCGAGCCGATCCTTGCCCCGTTTGCACTCGATGTGCCGATCTATTGCAACGGCAGCGACTTCAGCGGACCGCGCATCACGATTACCTGGCCGCATACGTGCGACGAGCATTGCGACAACAACTGCGGCATGTGCAAAACAGCCATTATCCGCCGCTACGATCCAGAGCGATACTACCGCGTCGTCATCGGCGATTCGATCACCGATCTGGCCGGAGCCAAAATCGCCGACTTTGTCATTGCCCGTTCGCTCCTGGCTCAAAAAAGCGAGGAGCTGGGGCTGCCCTTCAAGTCGTTTGCGACGTTCCACGACGTCATCGCTATCTTGCAGGAGCTGAAACGCAGGCAGGAGGTACCATCATCATGACGATTACACTTGAACAGCGCTTGGACGCTTTTCGCCGCCTGGACGAAGCCAAGCTGACCTTTGCCCGCCGGGACTGGTTTCCCGGCACCAGCGGCAACCTTTCGATCAAATTGAGCGACGAACCCTTGCAATTTGCCGTGACTGCCAGCGGCAAGGACAAGACAAAGCTCTCGCCCGAGGACTATCTGGTCGTAGACGGCAACTCTCAGCCGGTAGAACCTACAGCACTCAAGCCGTCAGCAGAGACGCTGGTCCACGCTGTCGTCTACCGCGTCATTCCTACGGCAAAAGCATGCTTCCATGTCCACACGGTCTGGAACAACCTCATCTCTGAGCTGTACTTCGGCCAGCGAGCCTTTTCCATACAAGGACAGGAATTGATCAAGGGGCTCGGCATCTGGGAAGAAAACGCCCGCATCACCGTCCCGATTGTCGAGAATTTTGCCGATATTCCGACGCTCGCTTCCGCCATCGAAAAAGTCATTACGCCCGAGGTTCCCGGCGTGCTGATCCGCAACCACGGCATTTACGCCTGGGGCGACAGCGACTTTGCGGCGAAGAGGCACCTGGAAGCATTTGAATTTCTGTTTGAATACCACGCGCGCTGGCTGCAGCTTCGCCAAGCCGCTGTGGCTGCTCCATAAACAACCACCCCAAGGAGGCCTGTAACATGGCAAAAGTACGCTTTCACGACAACAACGAGTATTTGACCGGCGAGAGTGTCATCTCGTTTTTGGACACGCAGGGAATCATTTACGAGCACTGGGGCGTTGACCGTCTCGACGAACAGCTCAAGAGCAACTACAGCCCGACCGATGAAGAAAAGCAGCAGATCCTCGACGCTTTTAAACCGGAAATCGATGCGATCAGCGAGCGCCGCGGCTATTTGACCGCTGACATCATTGTCCTGTCCGACAAGACACCGAATCTGGATGAATTGCTGGTCAAATTCAAGAACGAGCATCACCACACAGATGACGAATGCCGTTTTTGCGTAGACGGCCACGGCATTTTTGCCATCAAAGGAAAAGACGACCGCTACTTCGATGTGGAAATGGAGCCGGGCGACCTCATCTCCGTTCCTCCGAACTATCGCCACTACTTTACATTGATGGACGACCGCAAGATCAAGGCGATCCGCCTGTTCGTCACTCCTGCAGGCTGGGAAGCGATTTATTAATTTACGGATAACAGAAAGAGCCCTCTCTTGAGCTTGGCGGATTGGCCGCATCCGGCATTTCCGCCTGGCTCAAGAGAGTTTTTTATTCCGTAATGCCAATTCCTTTGATAGAGATAACAGGCTTGACCCGCACCTCTGCTTTGGCAAATGCCGCCGGCCAATCATCCTGAACCTTTTTCCATTCCTTGTACTGGTACGCCCGGGCGTACACCCCGAAGCCGACAGGATCTACCTTTTGTTTTTGAAATTGTTTGATCAGGTCGGCGTACTTTTGGGCCAACTGCTTCTCAATCAACTGTTCCAGTTTCTTGTATTGCTTTGCCGGTTCAACCGGGAACATTTGCTCCGCCAGGGAGATTTCCATTTGCAATTCTACATCAAATCGAAAACGGTTGTCGCGGTATCCGGTTTTTACTGTTCTGGTTACATCCTTCACAAAGAAGGAGACCCGCGGCTTGATTACTTTCTGCTGATCTGATTGCCCTGGCAACGGCACTGTCAGCGTCATTTCTCCCTGCAATTTGTGGATGAGAATCTGAAGCAGAATGGTATCTTTGGGAAGGAGCAGCGTGACGTATTTCCCTTGGTGGTCCAACAGAGCCGTACCCATGACCTCTACAACGCTATTTCGCTCTTTGAACTCCGTTATAGAGGGCGTCATTCCCTTCTCAGCCATCATGCGGTGAAACTCCTGCGTCGTTGTCTTGACCGTCAAATTCCGGCGGTTGGCCGTATCGAGCAATTGGGTTAAATGAAGTGGCAGCCGCGGTTTATCCGCAGGATTCAAATGAAAGACGGAATGCACGGGACCATCTACTACCACGACGCGAGAGTTAACCGTCATTCGCCCGTCCCTGTAGAGAGTGTCGAGCAGCGAAAACCAGTCGGGATGCTGCAACAGCCGCTTGCCCAGAACGATGAACTGGATTTTTCCTCCTACCGTCAGGGCCGTCACGAGCGCATCAAACCTTTTGGTCGACTGGCGGATACTATCGGCTCTTACTCCGTACTCCTCTACCTTCTTTTTCGCGTCTTTGCTGAATACAGGACTTGATACGTAGAACAAGAGCTCATTTTTTTCGCTCAGGTCTATCCCCGCCATGAGCGCCAAGGTGACATCCTCCAGATTTCGCAAATCAGCGCACCCCGGCAGTATGGCCAACAGCATTGTCAGGATCAGGAAGTGCAATCGCCGGATCATGGCATCCTCCTCTGCCGGTATTTGTGAAACAGGCGCTCATACCCCCACAAGAAAAAGGGAACAGCATATCCGAAAATCATCCCTGCTTTGCTCCATGTTTCCCCCAGCTTTCGAATATCGAAAAAGGAAGGGGTGTAAAACATTGTCACTGCTACGAGCAAAGCCATAAAGCCAAGCAGGTATTTTTTCTCATTGGACTTTTTGAACAACCGGCCTGCTCCAAAAACCGTAAAGTACATGTACGGCATCCAGGTTGTCGAAATGATAAACAGATAGAAAGCAAGAAACAGGATGTCGATCCTTTCCAGAAACCGGTATTCTACCCCTTTCCACATGCTTAAAACAGGCCAGATAAACTTTGTGATTTGATCCGGGCTGAAGATGACATAAGCAATCAGGGTGACGAACAGAAACAGAAGCATCGATAGCGTATTGGCAATGACAATTCCAACAGCGGCAAACTGTTTCTTTTGCAGATGCGGGTACAGAAAAAAGGCCAGCTCAAAGCCTAAAAAGGAGAGAATCGTGGTTGGCACAGCCTTCAGAACAGGTCCCCAGCCCTCCTTCAAAACGGGCAGAAGATACAGATACTGAGGCTCCTTCAGAGAAACGATCAAAGCGATCGGCACCCATAGGCTTAAGTAAAAAATCAATTCCGCATACCGCGCCAACGTCTTTACTCCTTTGCCGACCAAAAACAGAACAGGAATCAAAAGCAAAATCATGATCTGATAAAAAGGAGTGAGCGGCAGGAGCCAAACCTTCAAGATGCCGCCCGTATTGGCCAACACAGTAGTGGCAGCGTATGCGCAATAGAGCACAATCACCGCGATCAGGCACTTCCCCAGCCATTTTCCAAAGAATAGTGGCATCAGGTCAATGATGGTGCATTCCGGATACCTCTTCATCGTGTTGACAATGATCAAGCTGGCCATAATCGCGGCAAGCCATCCGAGAATAATCCCGATCCATCCATCCGTACCGGCAATTTCCGCTACATCGCGAGGGATGGTCAAAATGCCGATTCCTACCTGGGCTCCATGGATAAAAAAAATGTATTGGAGGACAGTAATCTGTCGGGTCGCGTATGGGTTCACTGTCCTTCCTCCCCCGAGCCGGATGTACCCTGCCTTTTGGTCTGGACCGCTCTGGCGCTGACCGGCCGCTTGTCCATATCCCACAAGGGGATCCGGAGAATCAGGTCCTTCCAATCGGCAAATCTCGCAGGCGCCAGCGGAGCCCCATAGGGGACGCCAAGGCTTTCCAGCGCAATCATATGCCCGATCAATCCCATCAAGCCGATGACAATCCCCACGATGCCGAACATGGCCGACAGCCCCATCATCAAAAAGCGAACCAGGCGGACGGCGGAAGCCATATCGTAATTGGGGATGATAAACGAGGCAATCGCCGTGAACGCGACGACGATTACCATGATGTTGCTGACAATCCCCGCTTGTACGGCGGCTTGGCCGATCACGATCCCCCCGACAATGCCGACGGTTTGCCCGATCGGGGCAGGCAGGCGTATCCCCGCCTCCCTGAGCATTTCCAGCGTAATCTCCATCAGCATCGCCTCCAAAAGCGGCGGAAATGGGACGCGTTCCCTCGACTCCCCGACAGAAAGCAGCAAATCCAACGGGATGATTTCATAATTGAAGGAAACAACCGCGATGTACAAGGCTGGCAAAAAGGTGGCAACCAAAAAGGCCATGAACCGGAGTGTCCGGATAAAGGTAGCGACAGGCCAGCGCAAATTATAGTCGTCCACGTTTTGGAAATAGGTAACGAAGCCGGCAGGTCCAATCAATACTTTGGGCGTCCGGTCCACGACGACCGCAACTCTCCCTTGCAGGATATGGGAGGCAGCCGTATCCGGCCGCTCGGTCGTGATCAGTTGAGGAAACGGAGAGTACCTGCTGTCTTCGATGATTTCCCGCAGTTCCCCTGTGTTTAGGATCGTGTCGATATTGACTTGTTGAAGCCGGTCTACCATCTCTTTGACTACTTCCGGCTTTGCCACGTCAGCCAGGTATAGAACGGAGGCTTTGCTGATCCCTCTACTCCCGAGGGTATACTCCTGAATTTTCAACTCGCGGTTGGGAATATACCGGCGAATCATCGCTATATTTTGTATGCTCGTTTCCACAAAGCCTTGGTGGGCACCCAGGAGCGATGCTTCGGACTGGGGGTCTTCAATAGCCCGCTGCGGCCAGCCGCGCGCTTCGATCACGAAAACCTTGCTTTGCCCCTCAAGGAACAACAAGCTGTTCCCCAACAGAATCGAGGATTCGACGTCATTCCAGTCTGTGATGAAATCCATGTTCCCCACTGTAAGGACATTGAAAATACTGCTTTCTCTCGACCGCCGCTTGTCCAGAAACGGCCGGATGACGTTGTTGTTAATCGCGTTTCTATCCACCAATCCGCTCAGATAAACCAGTATGGCCCGCTCTCTCGTCACAGGATTGTCCATATGGCGAATGATCAAATCTGGTGTTAAGGGAAATCTCTTACGAAGTTCTAGCATATTATCCGACAGACTCGTACTTATGGGCTTTGCTGAAGGTGAGCCAGGTTGTCTAACCTGAGCATCCCCGGCCTGTTGTAAAAACGATTTCTTGCCACGCAGCCAGTCTCGCAGATTTCTCATGAGATCCTACCCTTGAGCAAAAATGTATTCTTTCGTATAGAGTGAGGAAACTGCTGTAAAAATATGCACGTCCTGACAGCGCCCAACCTTCGCCCCCACATGGACGGAACTTTCGGGGGTGCCGTATACTCCCCCATCAATTGCTCATACTTTAGGAGAGATCAGGAAAAGTCTGGCGGGAAACCTATGAAAAATGGCATTTCGTTTATTCAGTTGATCTTTATTCTCATGCTCTCCAACGGATTGATGAACCACGTGATTGTCATTCCGATACTTCTGGATGCAGCGAGACGAGATGCCTGGATCTCTGTTATCGCTGTAGTTCCGCTGTACCTCCTATTGATTTGGATGATTTCCTACGTTTATCGGAAAACCGGGAACGAGCCTTTGCTCGTATGGATGAAAAGGAAGTACGGAACCGGTGTCACACGGTTTCTCTCTCTTTTGTTGGCCTTGTATGTGGTGGGACTGGCCGTAATCACGATAAAAGACACGATTACCTGGGTGAACCTTACGTTCGCTCCACAAGCCCCTATGTTTATTCATGCGCTTTTTTTTGCTCTTGTCTGTCTCATCAACTCTCTCTTTGGCATACGCTCGATCTCGATGGTATCTGTCTTTCTGCTGCCGATCGTCGTTCTTCTGGGTTTTTTCGTGATGAGCACCAACCTGCAGTACAAAGATTATTCTTATCTGTTCCCCGTACTGGAGTATGGGTGGGAGCCCGTCTTGAGGGGAATGGTGTACGCTGGTGCGGGATTTTCGGAATTATTCCTGCTCTTGCTGATCAAGCATCACGTCGGGGTAAAGGTGCCGTTCTGGAGGCTGGCCATCCTTGGCCTCATCATGGTATAGCTTACAATCGGGCCGCTTACCGGTGCCATTACCGAATTTGGACCTGCAGAAGCGGCGAAGCTGCGTTATCCCGCTTTTGAGGAATGGCGGCTGGTGAAAATCGGCCTGTATATCGAGCACGTCGATTTTCTCAGTATCTATCAATGGTTTAGCGGAGCTTTCATCCGCGTATCTCTCGCCTTTTATTTGCTCGTCGAGATATTCAATTTTCCGGACGGCCGCAAGCGGGTTTGGGTCCTCGTTTTCGCCTGTCTGGTGAGCATGTGTTTGGCATTGTGGCCCTATGACGATATCGGGTTCTATTTGTCACTGACCAGATTTTTGCTGCCCGGCCTGCTCATTGCCGCCTTGCTCCTGACTTTGACACTTACGTTACTGGCGTTACTCTCCAGCAAGAAGGAGGATCTCCATGAACAATAAGACGCGAGAGCACCCTTCCGATCAAGTGAATTCCCCGGGTGAGATTCCCCATCTGGACAGCCTCCGTCCTGAAGCGATCCGCCAGCTTTTTTCAGGCTGCCACGATGTCTCTGTGGAACACTACGGCATGCTCCCTCATTTGCAAGACGTCACTGTATATCTGATCTATGCGGAAGGCCTTTGTGACAAGCATATCCTCATGGAGTACATCCTCCCGGAAATGAGTGAACTATTTCGCTCCGGAGAGATCACCGAAGAGCAAGATTTGCAGCAGAAACGCCCCTTTTTTCTAAGGAAGTTGACTCAGGCCAATGCAGACGAGATCGTAAACCATGTGTTCGAGGGAAAATTGCTGATCTTGTTCAACGAGTGGGGAGCACTGTACAGCATAGATGCGGATAATCGTCCGCAGCGCTCCCCCGAAGAACCGAATACGGAAGTTTCCATTCGCGGACCTCGCGACGGCTTTACCGAAGATATCACGACGAATGTCGCGCTGATCCGCAAGAGGCTGAAAACTCCGCTCTTGCATTACGAGTCGTACATTCTGGGAAGCCAGACACGGACGAAGGTCGGATTGTTGTACCTTCACCACACGATTGACCAAAAGCTTGTCGATGAAATCCGGCTCAAGCTCTCCTCGATCAAAAGCAATGGGATCGTAACAAGCACCCAACTGGAAGAGCTTTTGCTGGATACCCCGTTTACGATTCTGCCGTTGTATGAGCATACGGGAAGACCCGATTTCGTGGTAAACAGCCTGTTGACCGGGCGCTTTGCCATCTTGGTTGACGGTTCTCCGACCGCATTGGTCGCACCGGCCAACTTTACGTATTTGATCAACACGTCGGAGGATGCCAACACCTCGATCTACATGGTCGTGTTTGTCCGCATCATTCGCCTGTGCAGTGTGTTCGCGGCCTTGTTTTTGCCCGGATTTTGGGTGGCATTGGTAACATACCATCAGGACCAGCTACCTTACACCATGATCGCCACCATGGTGATTTCCCGTCAAGGAGTGCCGCTTCCGGCCGCCTTGGAAGCATTGTTCATGCTTCTGCTTTTTGAGTTGTTTCGCGAAGCGGGTTTGCGTATGCCGATGGCCATCGGACAAACACTCTCTGTCGTCGGCGGACTGATCGTCGGACAGGCAGCCATTTCTGCCGGTTTGACTGCTCCCGGCAGCCTGGTCATTATCGCCATTTCCATTATGGCTACCTTTACCATGGTGAATCAGAGTGTAGTCGGGACCCTCAGTCTCCTCCGCATTGCCGTTCTTATCATTTGTTCGGTCTTCGGGATATTCGGATTCATGATGGCGCTGATTGGCGTACTCCTCTTCTTTGCCAACTCCCGTTCCTTTGGCGTCTACTACCTGACACCGCTCTCTCCCCCTGTCCTGCGAGACATGGCCAAGGTCCTGATTCGCATGCCATGGCGGTTATGGGAAGGAAAAGCAAGCATTTTGAAACGCTCTTCGCGCAAGGAGAACGATTCTTAGGATGGAACGAACAAAGCGGATGATAGCCGTCGTGTTGGCTGCTTCGATCCTGCTGGGCGGCTGCTGGAACGCCCGGGATATCGAACAGCTTATTTACATCGATGCGATTGGAGTCGATTACGTCAATCACAAGGTAGTCGTCTATCTGCAAATTCTCGGCTTTTCCAACATCGCCAAAAAAGAAAGCAATACACAATTGACGAGAGAACCAGTCTCCGTTGCAAAAGGCGAAGGCGACACCTACGTTTCAGCCATCTATCAGATTTATACGACCACTCAGCAGCGGCTCATATGGAGCCACGTGCACTCCATTGTTTTCACTGAACGGGCCTTGAAGCACGGAAAGTTTGATCAGGTCATGGATGCGCTAGACAGGTACCAAGAATTTCGTTATTCCGTATGGTCCTTTGCCACGAAAGAATCGCTTGAGGACGTCTTCAACGCCAGGCCGATACTGGGAATATCCGTCCTTTACTCCCAACTGGCCGACCCCAAAGACATTTACGGCCAATTTTCGTACATTCGGCCCCTATTATTGTTTCGAGTCATTTCCGAGAGAAACGAGCCGAATGGAGTAGTCCGCCTTCCCTTCCTGTCAGTGGAAAAAAAACCGTGGACCGAAAACAAAAAGCCACTTCCGCAGTTGAAGATTAACGGAATCTGCTTCCTGCAAAACAAAGAGCTGAAGGGGTGCTTGCCCCACGAGCAGGTCGCAGGCGTACGGTGGCTGGAGAAAGAGACGCGGCGGACTCTTCTTAAGTCGGGAAAAAAATCGGCTCTGCTGGTGATGGAGTCCCCACGCCCCAAAATAATACCGGGATTGGAAAAAGGCCGTCCCATCTTTCGCATATCCATCAAGACAACGGGCTACGTGACTCAATTGTTTCAGCCAACCCGTATAGCGCTCTTGGAAAAGGATGCAGCCAGACAGATTGAAGCCGAGGTCCGCTCGCTCTATGACCGCGGGCTGAAGCTGGGAATCGATACGCTTGAATTGGGACATTCCTTTTATCGAAAATTTCCCCGCGAGTGGCATCACTTGAATCAGGAGGGCGTGCTTCCTTTGACACCAGACTCTTTGAAATCGATTGAGGTCGAGGTCAAAATAACCGATGGAGGCATTTCGAAAGTGCGTCAGCGGAAAACAGGCGCGGATGACAGGAGATGAAAGGGCTGAGCCGCCGATGGAGCGGCTCGCTTCGGACAGCGGATATATACGCAGAAAAAGTAGCCGGAACATAACAAAGCAGATCACCAGGCCAGGCAGCCTTTCGTGATCTGCTTCTGTTTTGCCAATAGTCGACGTGGTCAGCGCCGCATGTTGTTACATTGAAATGGCCTTCCCCCGACTCTACAGCACATATCCGCCGGCTTCGATGACACGATCAGCGATGACACGCTTCATCTGAACCGTGTTGATCGGAGTGCGGCGCGTCAGCTTTTTCAAAATCGAGAGGCGGATTCTGAGATCGTCGCCTTCCTCCATCGCAGCCAGCGCTTCCTTCGCCCATGCTTCAACCTTGTCAAACGCATCGCTCACGTAAACGGTCGTCAGATCCAGCTTTTGCTGCTCCTTCTCAACGCCGTTTTTGGCAATGGCTTTCTCTGTCCGCTTGACGACGCTGTCCATCGCGTACAGCTCGATCAGCATGTCTGCCGCGAGAGCGAGCAGCTCCTGCTCTTTCGCAATCGCCTGTTGATACTTCATCAAGGCGGAACCGGCCACCATCAGGATGATTTTGCGGGTCATATCGATCAGGTGCTTCTCCTGAGCCAGCGGTGCGTCTTCGATCTCCTCCGGATAGTAGCTCATCAACTCTTCCTGCAGGTTGGCTGCCGCTTGCAGCAGAGGCAGCTCTCCTTTCATCGCTTTCTTGACGAGCATGTCAGGGATCAGCATGCGGTTGATTTCGTTTGTCCCTTCAAAGATCCGGTTGATCCGGGAGTCGCGGTACATGTTCTCGATCTCGTACTCCGACATAAAGCCGTAGCCCCCGTGGATTTGCACACCTTCATCCACGCAGTAGTCGAGTACCTCTGTAGCAAACACCTTGTTGATTGAGCATTCGATTGCGTATTCGGCGATTGCCTTCGCCACCTCGCGCCCGTCATCTTGCTTGTCGCCGAGGCTGGAGAGAGCGGTGTCGAACAAGCCGACGGTCCGGTACACGGAGCTTTCCGATGCGTATGTTTTCAGCGCCATGTTGGCCAGCTTGTTTTTGATCAGCGTAAAGTTGGCAATCGGCGTCTTGAACTGCTTCCGCTCTTTTGCGTAGTTGGTCGCCAGCTCCAGCGCCCGTTTCGCGGAGCCGACCGCTCCTACGGCCAGCTTGTAGCGGCCTACGTTGAGGATGTTGAAGGCGATGACATGGCCTCTGCCCGGCTCGCCCAGCAGGTTTTCCACCGGTACCGGAACATCCTCCAGAATGACAGTGCGAGTAGAGGAACCCTTGATGCCCATCTTCTTTTCCTCCGGTCCAAATGACACTCCGGGGAATTCGCGCTCCACGATAAAAGCGGTAAAGTGCTCGCCATCGATTTTTGCGTACACGATAAAGACATCGGCAAAGCCTGCGTTGGTGATCCATTGCTTCTCGCCGTTCAGAATATAATGCTTGCCGTCCTCGGACAGTTTGGCCGTCGTCTTTGCACCCAGCGCATCTGAACCGGAGCCTGGCTCGGTCAGGCAATACGCAGCCAGACGTTTGCCGGAGGCGAGATCGGGCAGGTAGCGGCGCTTTTGATCGTCATTGCCGAAGTAGACGATCGGCAGGGAACCAATGCCCACATGGGCTCCGTAGCTGAGCGCAAAGCCGCGTGCCAGCGAAAACTTCTCTGTCACCAAAGCCGTGCTCACTTTGTCCAGACCCAGGCCGTCGTATTTTTCCGGCACGTCGCCGCCCAGCAGGCCCAGCTCGCCGGCTTCCTTCAGCAGGCGGACCGAGATGTCGAAGTTATGGTTTTCGATCTCTTCCAAATGGGGGCGAACTTCACCGACGACGAACTCTTCTGTCGTTTTGGCGATCATTTTTTGTTCTTCCGTGTATTCCTCAGGAACAAACATCGAGTCGGCGCTGCCTGCGTCAATCAGAAAGCTGCCGCCGCGGATCAATTCTTTGGTATCAGCCATTGCCATTCTCTCCTTTAGCTTTTCGATTGAATAACGTCAATGCGCTTGCCTACACCATTTCAAATACGCCTGCGGCTCCCATTCCGCCGCCGATGCACATCGTCACGACGCCGTATTTGCCGCCGCGCCGTTTCAGTTCGTTCAGGAGGGAGACGGTCAGCTTGGCGCCTGTGCAGCCGAGCGGATGGCCCAGCGCGATCGCTCCGCCGTTTACATTCACCTTTTCCTCGTCAAGGCCAAGCTCTCGGATAACTGCCAGCGACTGGGAGGCGAACGCTTCGTTCAGCTCAAACAGGTCTACATCGGCAATGCTCAGTCCCGCCATTTTCAGCGCCTTCGGAATGGCCACCACCGGTCCGATCCCCATCACGTCCGGATCGACACCGCCGACCGTAAACGATCTGAACTTGGCGATCGGCTGGACACCCAGCTCTGCCGCCTTTTCTGCCGACATGACCAGAACGGCCGCGGCGCCATCGCTCGTCTGCGAAGAGTTGCCTGCCGTGACGCTGCCTTTGACGTGGAAGACCGGCTTCAATTTGGCCAGCGCTTCCAGCGAAGTGTCTGCCCGGACTCCTTCGTCCATATCAAAAACGCGCTCTTGCACGTGCAGCTTGTGATTTTCATCGAGATAATGCGACTTGACAGTGATCGGGACGATTTCTCCGCTGAATTTGCCTGCTGCCAGTGCGGCTGCCGCACGCTGGTGACTCCTCAGTGCGAAAGCATCCTGGTCCTCGCGGCTGATCCGGTAGCGCTTCGCCACCTCTTCGGCCGTATGCCCCATGCCCATGTACGCCTCCGGCATGGTCTCGACCAGCGTCGGGTTCAAGGCTACCTTGTGACCGGTCATCGGCAGCAGGCTCATGCTTTCTACACCGCCAGCGACGATTACGTCAGCCCCGCCCACCATGATCTGATGGGCCGCATAGGCGATCGTCTGCAGACCGGATGAACAGAAACGGTTGACCGTAATGCCGGATACGTTCGTCGGAAGCCCTGCCCGCAAACCGATCAGACGGGCCATGTTCATTCCTTGTTCCGCTTCTGGAACAGCGTTGCCGATAATGATGTCCTCGATGTCAGCCGGATTCAGCTGCGGCACCCGGCCGAGCAGATTGCTGACGACTGCAGCGCCCATATCAACGGGATGAACGTCCTTCAGGCTGCCCCGCTTGGCTCTGCCAACAGCAGTGCGGGCACCTGCGACGATTACTGCTTCCTTCATGGCTCTTCCCCTCTTTCTGGCGATCTTCCTGGGATCTTCCCCTTTTGCCTATCACTATTACAGGTGCAGACGCGCTCCCGCAAAAGCTCGTTATGATCAGTTCCGCAGCGGCTTGTTCTTTGTCAGCATGTGCTGCATCCGCTGCTGTGTTTTTGGCGTTTTGATCAGCTCCAGAAACGCCTGCTTCTCCAGCTCCAGGATGTACTCCTCGGACACCTCTGTGCCCGCAGGAACGCTTCCGCCCGACATCACATAGGCGATCTTGCTGGCGATCAGCTCATCGTGGTCGCTGATGTACCCGCTCTTTTTCATCGAGTAAATATTCTGGCGCAGATTGGCGTAGCCGCTCTCTCCAATGACGCGGATTTTGCGCGGCTTGGGCGGCGTATAGCCTTCCCGGTCCATCGCCAGCACCAGCTGCTTGGCATCGTAGAGCAGGTGGTCGGAATTGATGCTGATCCGGTCAGTGGAGCGCAAATAGCCGAGGTTGATCGCTTCCTTGCCGCTGGTCGATACCTTTGCCATGGCAATCGCTTCAAAAGCCCGGGCCACAAACGGGAACGGGTCTACCGGGACAGTGCCGCCCTCCGGTACGTGCTCCATGGCGCGGAACAGCATTTCCTTCGTGCCGCCGCCCCCCGGCAAAAGGCCAACGCCGACCTCGACGAGTCCGAGATAGGTTTCTGCCGACGCCTGAACGCGGTCTGCGAGGTAGCAGATCTCCACTCCGCCGCCGAGCGTCATCCCGAATGGAGCCGCAACGACCGGCCTGTGCATGCTTTTCATCGCATTGCCTACCTTGTGGAAGCGGCTGACCAGCATATCCAGCTCAAACCAGTTTTCATCCTGGGCTTCCATCAGGGCGTAGCCGAGGTTCATGCCGACGCAGAAGTTTTTCCCCTGATTGCCAATGACCAGGCCGAGGAAATTGCGCTGCACTTCTTCCACGGCGTAGCCGGCCAACTGCAGGACATCCATGCCCAAAGCGTTGTGCGGCGATGTAAACTCGAGGCAGGCTACGCCATCGCCCAGATCCACCAGAGCTGCGCCGGCGTTTTTCTTGATCAGCTTGCCTTGCTCCTTGAGCGCGGCCAGGTTGATCTTTTCCTTTTTCTCCTCTATGGCTTTATAGGCGCCGCCGATTGCGAATGCTGCCCGGCGTCCCTCCTGTTTTTGATAGAAAGACGTTTTTCCGCTTGCCAAAAGCTCCTCTACCAGTGCCGGGATGCTCTCTCCTTCTTCGCGCATCCGGGCCACCGATTTTTCCACCCCGATGGCGTCCCAAGTCTCAAACGGTCCCAGCTCCCAGCCGAAGCCCCACTTCATCGCCTGGTCGACAGAGACGATGTCATCCGCGATTTCATGCGCTTTTTCAGCCGAGTAGAGCAAGACCTTTTTGAAGACGCTCCAGACAAATTCGCTTCCCTTGTCTTTTCCGTATACGAGCGCCTTCAGCTTTTCCGGCAGCGTTTTGGCTGTCTTGGCCGCCTCCAGCGAAGCGTATTTTGCCTTCGCCCGCGGGCGGTACTCCATCGTATTGTAGTCCAGCGCAAGGATTTCCTTGCCTTCCGATGTTTTCACCTGCTTGAAAAAACCTTGTCCGGCTTTTTGGCCGAGCCAGCGTTTCTCCACCATCTCCAGGACAAAGGTCGGGACCTCGAACACGGCGATCTCCTGCGCGTCCGAACTTTTTTGTTTGACGTTGTTTGCAACGTGCACATAGGTGTCGAGACCGACGACATCAAGCGTGCGGAATGTGGCGCTTTTCGGACGGCCGATCGCCGGACCCGTCAACGCGTCTACTTCGTCCACGCCAAGCCCGAGCCGAACCATTTCCTGAATGGAGACCTGGAGGCCGTATGTGCCAATCCGGTTGGCGATAAAGTTGGGCGTATCCTTGCAAAGAACCGTCCCTTTGCCGAGGACAAATTCTCCGAAATGCATCATGTAGTCGACAATCGCCGGATCGGTATCCTGCCCCGGAATAATCTCCAGAAGCTTCAGATAACGAGGCGGATTAAAGAAGTGGGTGCCCAGGAAATGCCGGCGGAATTCCTCGGAGCGACCCTCGCTCATTTCGTTGATGGAGACACCGGATGTATTGGAGGAGACGATCGTTCCAGGCTTTCTATGGGCTTCTACCGTTTCAAACACCTTTTTCTTGACGTCGAGGTTTTCGACGACGACCTCGATGATCCAATCCACTTCACCCAGATAGGACAGGTGATCCTCCAGGTTGCCGACGGTGATCAGCTCAAGATTGGCCTTGTCGTAGAGCGGAGCCGGTTTTTCCTTCAACAGCCGCTCTTTGCCGCTTTGCGCAATCCGATTTCGAACGGCAGGGTCTGCCAGCGTTTTCCCTTTTTTACTCTCTTCTTCCGTCAATTCACCCGGCACGATGTCGAGCAGATAGACAGGGATACCCACATTGGCCAAGTGGGCGGCGATACCTGCTCCCATCACGCCGGAACCGAGAACAGCCGCTTTGCGAATTTTGCGTTCCATCCAATACCCTCCCTCATGTAAACTAGAATCTCGCGGTAAATACGAAATAGTCTGAACAAAAAATCCTTGCTTTCTGATTTCTACTCGTTCAAAAATATTCCTGTATTCCGCTTTACATGTCTCCTTTGAATGAATGCTCATTCATTTTTGTTTTGTAAAAAAACATCTCACCACTTTTTGCTTGCGCTTTCGTGAGATGTCTGGCAGTTCAGCCGACACTGAATCACCGTTCAGTTTTTATTGTAATCGAAAAGAGAAGCCGTTGCAATCTCCATTTGCCGATTTTTTGCAACAGCAAGACTGTACGCTTTTTCATCTTTTGGGACAATCAATCAAAAAAGGAGGGATGCCGAACGTTTCTGTCGGCTGCTCCCTTCCCTTCCCTTCTCTTCTTACCGCTCTCTGTACGCAATCGACGTAATCTTATGTCCAAACGGATTGGATTCGTCTTTTTCAAATAGGAACTCCAGCTCATAGGGTCCCACCTGGCGATGCTCGTACTTGCCGGTCACCCATAATTTATCGGAACTGTTTTCGTCCCTTTTGAGCTTCAATTCCGCCATGTAACTATGCAGCGGCAAAGCTGCTTGCAATTTGGTCAGACTCTCTATGGCAGCTTCGCTTACATAGGAAGACAAGCGCTGCTGATCTTTGTCCAAAAACGCCCGATTGGCCGCCGTCAACAGCAGGTTGGCTGCGATCTGCTGCCGCTTCGTGCTTTCCTTGAACTGCTTGCTGGCGTCCCCCTCCAAAAAATGATGCAAGCGGGTGAGCACAACCGCAAACTGGGCTCTGGTCATGTTGGAGTACGGGTCAAAATTTCGCTGCCCGCCAAACAGTTGGAATTCCCGAATCGCTTCCGCATAAGGAGAAACGGTATCGACGTAGCTGCTCTTGTGCTTCCACTGGGAATAGCCGTCATAAAACAGTCTTACGTCATTGATTTTGGGCTCGACGATGCGAAGCTTGTATGGCGACAGCACATGGAACAGGATCATGCTCGCCTCTTCCCTCGACATCGGATATTGCAGGTAAGGCGTAGGCACCCACCATTCGGGATTGACTTTCTGCGGTTTTTTCATCAGCATGCCATTTGATGCGAGATGCAGATTGTAGACCATCAGATCGCCCGGCCTGAAATCGTTGACAAACCCGGTGTTTACATCGAGCAACACCTGCATGTTGGCAACCAGTCCTTCGATTTCCGTTTTCAACGGATAGCGATGATCCAGATACGGCTGGGGGACGGGGGTTGCAAGTCTTCCGTACACATCCTCCAGAACGCGGTTGACCAGTGCCAGCGCTTCTCCGCGCGACACCGTCTTGTCCGGGTTGAAGTGGCGGTTCCCTCCGTGCTTGAATATGCCCCGCTGTTCAAGAAAGAGGATCTCCTTTTCAGCCCAGTGCCCTCTGATATCATCGTAGTAAGTTTCCGCCGCCCCCGCCTGGACAGCAAAAACTGACTGCACCAGGATTGCGACAATGAGTAGGAAAAGAGAATGCCGTTTGCGCATACTATACTCCTTTCAGATTATTTTTAAAGCTAAGCTAATATGTAAGCCAACTATTCCCTCTCCATTTGGCAGGTCCACCTAGCCGAATGGTTGCATTTTCCCTTACTAAAACACTATATGACCCGAGACAAAAATACCAATCATTTCTACAATTGTAAAGATTGCCAGAAAAATTGAACAGATAGAAGTAGTCTTCAGGAACTAAAAATAGTTCCTTTCGCCCATCACCAGGAAAAATAAACGGCTTTATGTACAATCATCGTTAGTTCCAAAGAATCGTTTTGAAAACAGAAAAACCGGAGACCCTGAGGCCCCCGGTGACAGCTTGCAGATGATCAGTCGATTTTTTCCATCCAGCCTGGTCCTTTTTTCATCAATATACGATACAGAATCAGGTCCACGATCACAAACAGGACGCATACAGTGCCGGCAACCATGGAGCTTGCGGCATCTCCCTGGATCACAAAGAAGAAAATCAATCCGGAAACAGCCAGCATGATGATGAGCGGTATGAGCGTGTTCATGTTCTGCTTCACCGCTTTTTGCTCCGAGTCCCAATCCAGCTTGGGCATGTTCAGGTCGATCATGATCCCAATCAGATTGATAAACAGGATTCCCGGGACAGCCGCCACAAAAGACAGGAGCAGAAAGGAGACAGGAGCTTGCAGTGCGATACCCGCCAGAACCTCCATCAATAGCAGGCTGAAAACGCCTAAAATACATCCCGGTACAATTTTTGCCAAGATGATCACCGAAGCGGGAACCGGCAGAAACTTGTTGACGAAAAAGTTCTGTCCCTCCCGAGAAATTGCCGTTACAGAGATGCTCCCCGTGGTCGTAATAAACATGGCTGCGGCCACTGCGATTGCAATGCCGATCCCTGCCGCTGTCTCCGATTGAAGCATCTCCCCGTATGCGGAAAGGCCGGACAAGCCATCTGAGCGTGTCGCCAAGGGCAGAAAAGCAATAAACGGCAAAAAGAGACTGGAAAGCACGCAGTTGAGCAGAAAGGCAGGTGTCCGGAACAGCGTTTTCCACTCTTTGATCGCGTAGGCGAGGAAGGCGGAACGTTTTCCCGTCATGCGGTCAAACTCTTCCGCACTGGCCCGCTGGCGCTTCGCAGCCGTTTCCGAAATGCCCATAACGCCTTTCAAATACAACCGATCACCGAGAATAATGAGCGCTGCTCCGAAGGCTGCGGAGATGAACAGGAAAGCCCCAAGATAGCCGATGCCGACTAACGTGCCTGCTTCTGCCAAAGCCATCGCGCCCAGTCTGCTCGTCGGAAACATCTGTGTGACGAGCGACAAAAACATATTTTTGTCTGACAAAATCATTTCCTGAAGCTGCTCTGCGTTCTCAATCGTACTTGCCCCCCGCTGCACGATTGCCTGAAACCCGATCGCGATCGCGATGGCCACCAAGCCGCCGACCAGCCGGAAGCGGTCTTTACTCTTGCCGATGTTGGTAAACCGCATGAACACCATCGCCACAAGCGAGGCTAGGACGACAGGAATGACCGGCAGCACCAAAAAAGTGATCAGCATGTGCAGGTAGTAAAGGACGCCTGCGCCGCTTTTGACTCCGTACGTAATCAAAAGAGGTCCTAAAAGGATCGCCACCGTCGCATACTCGTACAGAAGCGTGACGAGAAACTTCGCGCCGATAATCTGAGCGGGCTTGAGCGGCAGAGGGAGCAGATGCTCAATGTCCTGTGAATAAAAAAAGACGGATAGAACGTAAAAAATGCCGAGAACAAAGATGCCCAAGCAGGCTGCAGCCAGCCCCAACCCCAACAGAACCGTTTCCTGTCCGACCAGCTTCAGGCCGTCATAGAGCGCTGATGCAATCATGACGTAGGCCGACATCAACGGCAACAGGCCGAGACAAGCCAACAGCAGCAGCGCAATCTTTTTCCACCTGTCCTTTGCTTTGCCTCCCAAAAAGCCGCTGCCGTTTTTCAGCATCACTTTTGTCAATTGCCAGGTCTTATTCATGATCGGTCATCTCCAGGAACAAGCGCTCCAGTGATTCATCGGACTGGAAGTGCTCCTGCATCTCGCGGAATGTACCGCAGAACTGCAGGACTCCTTTGTTGATAATGGCTACCCGATCGCACAGCTTTTCCGCCACTTCCAGTACGTGAGTCGAGAAAAGCACAGTCCTTCCGGAGTCGGCGTGCTCCCGCATCATTTCTTTCAGGGTATAGGATGATTTCGGATCGAGACCGGTCAGCGGTTCGTCCATAATCCAGACTTCCGGCTCGTGGATGAGCACTCCCATGATAATGATTTTTTGCCTCATTCCGTGCGAGTAGCTCTGGATGGGATCGGTCAGGGCATCGATCATGTCGAACCGTTTCGCCAGAACTTCGATCCGTTCCTTGCGCAGGCTGTGCGGAACCTCGTACATATCCGCCATGAAATTGACGTATTCCAATCCTCTCAGCCGCAAAAACAGATCCGGGCTGTCGGGTACAAAGCCAAACTGGCGCTTGGCCGCAACTGTATCGGTCAAAATATCCTTTCCATTGATCAGCACCGTTCCCCGGTCAGGACGAGTGATCCCCGTAATCATTTTGATAGTGGTTGTTTTCCCTGCGCCATTTGGCCCCAGAAAACCGAATATCTCGCCTCTCGGAATGGTCAACTGAAGGTTGTCGACCGCTTTTGTCGAGCCGTTGTAGCTTTTGGTAACTCCTTGGAGTTCTATCATCATGTACCTCCTCATATGTGCCGCTGGGAAGGAAGGTCCCCTGTTTAAGTACGTTTTAACCGGCTTATTGGTTGCATATATCGGAATTTGCGCAATTCCCCAAATTTATCAAACAAAACAAAAAGGAGCAGTGAACAAATTCACTCTCCTTTTTGGATGCAACTGTTGCCGCATTCTGTTCATTAGGCTTGCGGAATGAAGCTTCCGTCTCTGAGCATGGTCAATTCGCCCATGATAAAGGCAATATCTTCATTGTCGCCCAGCACGCCGCGCTCTTCCAGCGCTTCCAGACGGCGCAGCAAAATATTGGCAAAGTCCTGGATTTGCACCGGATGCCCTTCCATGTCTGCCTCGTCCATGACAGTGATGTCCATCATGGCTTCCAGGTGGGTAACCATGCGAAAACCGCCGATCTCACCGAGGTATTCGGGCTTGTTGAAAGAAGAGCGCTCCAATTTTTTCAACATGCTCACAATATCGTTTGCATACATGCTGGGAAAGGCCACCTGATAAAAATTCCGGTTGGCTGCTTCTTCTGTCTTAATGATCAGTACGTCCGTACCTTCCAGCTTTTTCACTTTTTTTCCAAAACCAAACATGATTATCCACCTCAACTATTCGAACTGCATGACTCCCTTCATGATAGCCGTAAATACTGGTTGGAAACAACCCCTATCTGTTTCCTGTTTCTTTCACCTGGTCTTTCTTGCCCTGTCAGGAAAAAGTTAACGCGATTGGCTGTTCTCTCCCGCAGGCATGCTAGATAAAGAGAATCATGTGAGGAGAAGTGAGGTGCTGGCATGAAACGATGGTTGATTCTGTTTGTGGCGGCTGCTCTCTTCGCTGGCTGCAATGCGGGACCGCAGGACGAGAAGGGAAAAGCCAAAACGACGCAAAGACAAGAAAGACAAATCGCTGTACAAAAACTGGGGGAGAGCAAGGCCGATACGGTTATTTTCCTCAACAGGGCTGAACACGTCTGGGAGGAGCTTTACTTTGCGGCGATGGAAAGCAAAAGAAAGCCGATCCGCGAAGACGGCTTGACCTATCGTGCCCTTCCCTCCCGCTTTGACAGCCGGGAGAAAATCGTCTCCTATTTTTCCCGCTACTGGACTCGCCCCTTGGCTGAGCGGATGTACGACAATCTGACTACTAAGATAGTCAAGGGAAAGGTCTATCTGGCAGGGCCCTCCGCCCTGTATCCGGTATTGATTTCGACCGGCAACACGAGCTTGGAAAAAACGGCAGACGGGCTGCTCGTCACGGTGAACGAGGCCACCTCCCCTTCTTTTGCGTCGGAAAGGACGATTACGTATTTGCTCGTTCGCGACAAAAAAACAAAGCGGTATGAAATCAAATCGAGAACGGGTGCGTACGGCAGCGAACAATTTGAATAACCCTCTTGACATTTTTATCCCTCCATGCGAATAATTATGAATTAATAAGCGCATACGGATTGCAATGACGGGGACTAGTAAAATCGCATGTCCGGACCAGAGAGCGAAATTCAGCGGCTGAGAGATTTCGCCCGCGATACGGTTTGAACCCACCCCCAGAGCTGCCAGGGATGACCTGGACAGGTTTCTTTCACCTGTTATCAAAGAAAGAGAGCTGGACGATATCCGAGCATCCAACGTGCTCCTATCGTCAAGTAAGGTGGTACCGCGAAGGTAAATGAACCCTTTCGTCCTTATGTCGAGGAACGAAAGGGTTTTTTATTTTTCTAGACAAGGAGGCTCTGAGATGAAAAAGGGAAAATTGCGGCTGGTTGTAAAGGTGGGCAGCAGCTCGCTTGCCGCTGCGGGTGGAGGCTGCGACCCGTACAAGATGTCTCTGCTCGTCTCCGCGGTAAGCAAGCTGCGAGAGGCAGGACACCAGGTCGTTTTGGTTTCCTCGGGCGCGGTGGCGAGCGGCTTTCGGGGACTGGGGTATCAGCAGCGACCGCGAACGCTGGCAGCCAAACAAGCAGCAGCCGCGATCGGCCAGAGCCTGCTGATGCAGACCTATACCCAGCTATTCGGGTCCTACGGGATCACAATTGCGCAAATATTGCTTACACGCAGCGACTTTTCTCACCGGGGACGGTATCAACACGCTTTCCAGACGCTGTCGCTCCTTTTGGAGAAAGGCGTGCTGCCGATCATCAACGAAAACGACACAGTCTCTGTGGAAGAGCTTACCTTCGGCGACAACGACATGCTGGGCGCGCTCGTTGCCGGTCTCGTTCACGCCGATCTCTATCTTATTTTGACGGATACGGATGGTCTGTACGACAAAGATCCGCGCAGCCATGACGACGCCGTTCGCATTCCTCACCTGCCTGCGATCACAGAAGACGTGGAGGCGCTTGCCGGTGGCGCTTCCCGGCTCGGTACAGGCGGAATGCGTTCCAAGCTCATCGCTGCCAAAACAGCCCATCATCTGGGCATCTCTACCTTCATCGGGCGCTTGGGAGAGCCGGACGACCTGATTGCCGTGTTGCGCGGCCAAGGGAAGGGCACGTACGTCGGCCACAAGCCGGAAGAACCGCCGCTGCACGCTCTTCCGACCCGCAAGCAATGGATTGCCCTGCACTCCCCTGTCAGCGGCCGGATCACGATTGACTCCGGGGCGGCAGAGGCTGTCCTGGAAAAGCGGAGAAGCTTGCTGATAGCAGGCGTTCTGGAGGTCAGCGGAAGTTTCCTGCAGGGCGAGGTGATCGACGTGTACTGCGACGGCCGCCTGATCGGCAGAGGCGTAAGCCGTTATGACGCGAGCGAATTGCAAGACCTGTTGTCAGCGCATCACCCGGCGAAGCCAAGCGGTACGGTAATCCACCGCGATCAATGGACGGAAGCCGCCTTTTTAACCTAGAAAGACAAATAAACGGCAGTAGCCGCTGACGTATTGGAAAGGGAGATGAGAACCATGGAGAGCGCCCTGAAAGAGAAATTGTATGGGCAAATGAAGCTGGCAAAGGAAGCGTCCCGCCAGTTGGCCCGCTTCAAGCAGGAAGCCAAAGACGCCGCCCTTTGCGAAGCAGGCAGACAGCTGCTGCAAAACCAGACGGCGATCCTGGCGGCAAACGAGCAAGACCTGATCAAGGCCCAGCAGGATGGTCAGCCCGCCGCCTACCTGGATCGGCTGCGACTGACGCCTGAGCGGCTGCAGGATTTGGTGGACAGCCTGCATCAGCTCGCAAAGCAAACCGATCCGGTCGGTGAAATCATGGAGCGCTGGACTCGTCCAAACGGTCTGGTTATCGAGCAAATCCGCGTCCCGCTCGGCGTGGTCGGCATCGTCTACGAGGCACGTCCCAACGTCACTGTCGATGCGGCGGCAATCGCCCTGAAGACAGGAAACGCGATCGTCCTGCGTGGCAGCCGAAGCGCACTTTCCAGCAACCTCGCGCTCACTGAATGCATCCGCAAAGCGCTGGTCCAATCCGGCCTCCCCGAAGAAGCCGTTCAGTACCTGCCTTATCCGGATCATGAAGCTGTAGATCTATTGTGCACCGCAAACGGCTTGATCGACGTCATCATTCCTCGCGGAGGCGCTTCGCTGATCCAGCGCGTACTGCAAAAGTCGACTGTGGCCGTTCTGGAAACAGGGGTCGGAAACTGCCACGTCTACATCGACAAAACGGCCGACTACGACATGGCCGAAGCGATCATCCTGAACGCGAAGTCAAGCCGCCCGGCTGTGTGCAACGCCGCCGAAACTCTGCTCGTCCACCGCAGCTGGCCGCAAGATTTGCAAAACAGACTGCTTGCCAAGCTGCTTTCAGTCGGAATCGAGCTTCGCGCCTGCGAAAAGACACGGTTGCTCCACCCCGCTCTTGCGAACCGATTGGCAGCAGCTTCGTCAGCGGATTGGGATACCGAATACTTGAGTCTGACCCTGGCAGTCGCCACTGTTGACAGTCTTGATGACGCCATCGGGCATATCGAAAGCCACGGAACGGGGCATTCGGAAGCCATCGTCGCTTCGGACAACGAGAGAGCCGAGTTGTTTCTGTCCCGTGTAGATGCCGCTGCGGTTTATCACAATGCGTCGACCCGCTTTACAGACGGAGGAGAATTCGGCTTCGGCGCGGAGATCGGCATCAGTACTCAAAAACTGCATGCACGCGGCCCGATGGGTTTGACCGCCCTGACGACCAGCAAGTACGTCGTCCGCGGCTCTGGCCAGATCCGCTAATACAAACAAATCAGCTGCAAGTGGGCTCGCCTGCACCGCTGCCCGCCTGGGAAGGCGACTGGCAGGCAGGTCCCCGCGCAGACAGAGGAGGATTCAGCATGAGTAGCATCAACCTTCAAACCGTGCGCATCGGCTTTCTCGGCGCAGGCTCCATCGTAGAAGCCATGCTGGCCGGTATCGTCAAAAACCGATTGCTTTTGCCGGAGCAGGTGCTGATCACCAATCGCTGCAACCAGGATCGTCTTCAATGGCTGTCAGAACAATTTGGCGTATCCGCGTGCTCCAATAAACATACATTGATTTCCCAATCGGACATCCTGATCCTGGCGATGAAGCCGAAGGACGCTGCCGAGGCCTGCCAAAGCCTGAGAGGATTGGTACGCAAGGAGCAGCTGATCATCTCCGTCATCGCCGGTGTCTCTACCGATTGCCTCGGCGAATGGCTCGATATCGACTGCCCGATCGTCAGAACGATGCCCAACACTTCGTCCGCCATCGGCTTGTCGGCGACCGGCATGGCAGCCAACCGCTTTGTCACAAAGGAACAGCTCCAGCTCGCCACCCTGCTGTTTGAAGCAATCGGTTCCGTCTACACCGTTGCCGAGGAAGAGCTGGACATCATCACAGGTCTGTCCGGCAGCGGCCCTGCATACATTTACTATCTGGTGGAAGCGATGGAAGGTGCAGGCGAGAAAGCCGGCCTTTCCAGGGAGATGGCCCGGAAGCTGACGGTCCAGACTCTGCTCGGGGCAGCCCAGATGCTGCTGCACACTACGGACGAACCTGCCCTTCTCCGGAAAAAGGTGACCAGTCCGGGAGGCACCACTCAAGCTGGCCTGGAGGTGCTGGAATCGTTCCGCTTTCAACAAGCGATCACTTCAGCTGTTCTTCGCGCAGCCGAGCGGGCCCGTGAACTCGGTGCCCAGTACCAATAAGCCCTCGGGCTTTTCCGCTGGGGCCCGCTTTCGTGTATACTGGTAGAAATGAACCGAACGAGGAGAACATGCATGGAGATCTACGCCCTTTTTGGAACAAGCGGAACCGGAAAAAGCACGAGCGCCCTCCAGCTTGCCCATCAGCTGGGGATTGACGCCATCATTGACGACGGCATTCTGATCCATCAGGGACGCAAGCTGGCCGGGACTTCCGCCAAATATGAAAAAACAAAAATACAGGCGGTAAAACGGGCCATTTTTCACTACCAGGACCACGCCGATGAAGTGCGCCGGACGCTCGCGCTGACCAATCCGGAGCGCTTGCTGATCCTTGGCACCTCCCGCCGGATGATCTCCCGAATCGTCGAAGCGCTCGGACTGCCGGACCCTGTCCGCTACATCCCGATCGAATCGATCAAGCCCCAGCAGGAGATTGAAGCAGCCCGCTACATCCGGGAGACGCAGGGAAAGCATGTGATCCCGATTCCGCGGGTCGAGGTGGAAAAGGATTTGCTGCAGCGCCTGATCGCCTCCGCCCAACAAATTTTTTCCCCGAAAAAAGAAGTGATCGGCGAAACGACCGTCGTCCACCCTTCTTTTACTGGCGGACGAATCATGATTCATCCCCAGGTTTTGCGAAAAATCGTTCAGGTTACATGCGCCCGATTTCCCGAGGTCACGCAGCTGCAAAAAACAGTCTATACGTTTGAGGATTTGCCGCGTCTGGAGGTTTCCCTGACGCTGCGTCTGCCCTTCGGCACTCCCCTGCAGCCGCTTGCTCACCGGATTCAGCAAGCGCTTCACGAGGAAGCGACGTATTGTCTGAACATCGCACCCGCAAGCATCGATCTGAAAGTGGTTCAACTCGAATTGGAAAAATAAAGGGCTGGGGCAGTTCTCTGCTTCCAGCCTTTTTTTGCTTCCTTCCTGCAAGGATATTCCCCTTTGGCTTGCCCCATGCTAATACGTGTGTATCCCATCATGGTTAATGAAAGGAGAACACCGATGCCTGCAATGATGACTGCTCCGCAGCAAACACAAGTGCCGATTCCCCAGCCTCCCCGCGCAATCACCACAAAGGACTGCAGCTACCTGAAGGATGCCCTGTCATGGCAGCTTTTGGCCTTTAAAAAGCTTCACTTTTTTGCCCAGCAAGCGACCGATCCGGAAGTGAAGCAGGCTTTGGAAAAAGCAGGCCAAATGCACCAGCGGCACTACCAGAAGCTGTTGACCCATTTGCAGGTCAACAACGCCGCGGTGATGGCTTCCATCCCTCAGATACAAGCCCAAGCGCAGCAACAGCAAAACCAGGCCCAGTAAAGGGAGGGGAAACCTGATGCCCAATCAAAATCAGATTGCCAATCCACAAAGCGGACAGCTCCCCCAGGTAAAAGGACCGCAGATGAACGATCGGGACTTTATCAACGATGGCCTTGCCACGTGCAAATACCTGACTGACAGCCTCAATGTTGCCGTACGGGAAGCCAGCCATCAGCAGTTGTACGACGACCTCTTGCAAATCTTGAACGAGACGCACCAGAGCGCTCGGGAAATGTACAATCTGATGTTCCAAAAGGGCTGGTACAAGCTGGAGGCAGAAGAGCAGCAAAAGCTGCAGCAGGCATATCAGCAGTTCAGCGGGTACTCCAGCCAATTTCCTTATCATTGATGGGAGAAACACGAAAGAAGGGACATCCACGACCGGATGTCCCTTTGCTTTGAAATCGATGTACGCAATGCAATACCGCTTGGCGTTAATGACTACAGCACAAAAATATCAGTCTTTTGCCGCAGCTGCCTGATGTGGACTGCTACCTCTTCTGCTTCCCTCGCAACCTGCCGGATATGTTCCCCAACCTCCTGGATCGTAGCGGTGACCTCCTCGGCCGAAGCAGCGGTCTGCTCGGAAACCGCGGTCACGGAAAGGACGTCCTGCCGAATCGACTGCTGGAATCGGCTCATCTCATCCGTAATGACTACGACTTGCTCCAGAGCCATCTGCAAAGCGTCCGTGATGGCTGCCAGACGGGATACTCCGTCAGAAACGCCCTTGATCTTTTCGGACTCCTCTTCGTACTTCGACATCGTCAATTCCAATTCACTTGTCACCCGGTTTACTTCTCCGATGACATCCTGCACATTTCTTTGGATCACCAGGGTCGCTTCGGAGGTTTTCTCGGCCAGCTTTCGCACCTCTTGGGCGACGACAGCGAAGCCTTTCCCCGCTTCCCCCGCCCTGGCGCTCTCGATGGCCGCATTTAGTGCGAGCAGATTCGTCTGCCCGGCAATTTCCTGAATCGTGGTCACGACGCTGCCGATGTCAGCCGACTTTTGCACCAGCCGTTCCATACCGGAATTGACTTGTCTGAGCTGGGCTGACGTTTCTCTGGAATGCGACAGGAAGGACTCTAGCTGCAGCCGGCTTTCTTCTCCTGTCCGCAAAACGTCTCTGCCCAGGCGCTGCATGTCTTGCACCTGTTGATTCACGTTTTGAATCTTATCCGTCAACTCGCCATTGAGCCCGGAGATGGCTTCGACAGACCGGGCCGTCTGCTCGTTCCCCCGCGCGATCTCGCTGCTCGCCGTGCCGATTGCAAGTGCCTGTTCCTCTACGTTTTGCATGCTGCGGGCCATTTCGTCGGTCATTTGATCCATTTGTCCAGCCGCTGTTTTCACATCGCCAATCAGCTCTCTGAGGTGCGCAATCATCTGGGAAAAAGAATCCATAATCAGGCCGATCTCGTCTTTTCTCGAATAGGCAAAATCCGCTTCCGCGAGTTTTCCGGCTGAGACTTCCCCGGCCTTTTCGCTGATTTGGCGCAGAGGACGCAGCCTCCTGCGAATGAACAGCGCCAGACAGATCGCGGCGAGGAAGGAGACAATCAAATTGAGTGAAAGCGTAGCGGGCAGGCTTTCCCATTGGACCTTCGAGATGATGCCTTGGACAGCCGAAGCATCAATATCGACGCCGAGAATGCCTACCACCTTGCCAGACTGGACCAATGGGGCAAATGCAGAAAGGTAGTCCTCATTGTATTTGGCATCATGGACGATCGGCTGACTGGCTGTTCCCCCGTTGAGAACAGGAACCAGCTCCTTGTACGTCAAGGTGGAAGCCTCATCGCCGATCTCGGCTGCATTCGGCTCCCCTTTGGGCAAGCCATCGATCATCAGCTTCACGTTTTCTGCCTCATCTACCTGAATCGTATAAATGTACTTTGCCCCCATTTTCTTGCGAATGTCGTCCAATTGATTCCGGATGCTCCAATAGTCCTCGCCCTCCACAGGGTTTTCCAGGAAGCGTTGATACGTCCCGATGTCCACCTGTGCTGCCGCATTCCGGGCCAAATCCATCCCGAAAGCGGAGATCGACTTTTCTACGGCATTGCTGTTGTGCAAATAAAGACTAAGCGCATTGACAGCCGCCAATAAAAGCATCACCACTCCGATGATGATCACGATATTTGTCACGATGCTTGTCTGTTTTTTTGTTTTCATGGAATCCCCCCAGCAATGGCTTTCCCGACATGTTTTTGTATGGATTTCCCTACCCTTTTTCCCGCCGCGATAAACCCGCTACTTCCGCAATAACTGCGAGAGCCGGTACAGCGCATGCTCCAGGTCCTCCTCGCTTGCGTAAGCGTAGGAAAGACGCATATGCTGACTGTCTGTTTGGTCATACACATATCCGGGGTTCAGCAGGATTCCCTCGGAGAGCGCCCGTAAAAAGAGCGTCCGCATGGATCTCGCCTGCTCTAGGCGCAGCCAGATGTAAAACCCGCCACGCGGCTCCTGCCATTCGGCAATGCCGGAAAACCAGCGAGAAAGAGCACTGCATGTCAGGTTCCTCCGCTCTTTCAGCGACGCTCTTACCCGCTTCAAGTGTTGCTCGTAGCGATTTCCCCGCAGCCACTCTGCCGCAGCCAACTGGGACAGAGCGCTTGCACCGTAATCTGTCTGCATTTTGACATCGGCCAGCCGCTCGATCACCGGCTCCGGCCCGACGATCCATCCGATACGCAGCCCGGGGCTGAGCGTCTTGGACAGGCTCCCGGTGTACAGGACAAGCCCGTTCTGGTCCAGCGCTTTCAGCGGCAGCGGTCCCGGCTCGTCCAGCCACAGCTCGCCGTACACATCGTCCTCCAGGATCGGAAGCCGCTCCCGTTCGCAAATAGCCATGACCTGACGTCTTCTGTCTTCAGACATGAGCGTGCCGGTCGGATTGTGAAAAGAAGGAATCGTATACAAAAGAGCCGCATCCCGGAGCTGCTTTTGCCTGGCCAAAGACTCCGGCCGTATTCCTTCGTCATCCATCGGAATCCCCAGCAGGCGCATCCGGGAAGCTTGGAAAACCGATAGCGAGTAAAGGTAGGAAGGTCGCTCCAGGAGAATACCGGAGCCCTGTCGCAGGATACCTTGCGAGATCAATTGCAGGGCTTGCAAGGCTCCCGACACGATCAGTATCGATGCGGGCGACGCCTCAATCCCTCTTGTCCGCAGATAGCCGCTGACGGCCTTGCGCAGCGGCAGCCAGCCCTTTGGCTCCGAGTAGCCCAGGTGGGTAAGGCGTCCCCGCAGCGAACCGAGGATCTCTTCCGTTTCCCTGAGCGGCAACAGGTCGGGGGACAGCTCTCCCGTTCCCAGACGGATCATGGAAGGATCACTCTCGTATTTGTTGATGTCCTGTATCGTCTGCATATTGGACGGATGATCTCCTGTCTGTACATAGCTCATCCAATCGGGAGGCGCTGCGGATGCGAGAACGGACCATGTATTGTTGCTTACGACCGTTCCGCTTCCCACTACAGACTCGATCAGTCCTTCCGCTTTTAGCTCGTCCAAGGCCGTGACCACTGTACTGCGATTTACCCCCCAAGCCTCCGCCATCGCCCTTTGCGTGGGAAGTCGGGTATGAACCGGCCATTCGCCGCTTGCGATCTTTTCCTTTATATACTGGATGATTTGCAAATAAACAGGCAGGTCAGCATGTTTGTCCGGCTTCCAGTCCAGCTTCAGCATCACAGCATTCCCCTCCTTTTCCGACAGTTCGTTTTGTTGCTATTTTACGAATTGGTTGGTCTCAAAGCAAACCAATTGGCTGGAGACATTCTCCGTTTTTTCACGTACGCTAAAACCTATGAAAAGGATACAAAGGAGGCTCCCGCATGTGGGAAGCAATCGCGCACGGTTTCGCACTCGCACTTGGCTTAATACTGCCGCTAGGTGTGCAAAACGTATTTGTCTTTAACCAGGGAGCACTGCAGCCTACTCTCTGGCGTGCACTGCCAGTCGTCATCACGGCTGCTCTTTGTGATACCGCCCTTATTTTGCTGGCTGTGCTCGGTGTTTCACTGGTCGTCCTTACCTTTGCCTGGCTGAAAATGATCCTGTTTGCAATCGGTGTCTGTTTCCTCGCATATATGGGCTTCATGACCTGGCGCAGCCGCCCGGCTGTGGACAAAGAGGCAGCGGAGCGCTTCACGCCCAAGCGGCAGATCATGTTCGCCGCGTCCGTTTCCCTGTTGAATCCGCATGCCATCCTGGACACGATCGGGGTCATCGGAACGAGCTCGCTTCAGTATACGGGTACGCTGAAATGGGCCTTTTCCCTCTCCTGCATCCTGGTCTCCTGGCTCTGGTTTCTGGCGCTTGCCATCGCCGGAAGAACCGCTGGAAAGCTCGACACCTCCGGCAGACTGCTCCGCGGGCTAAACATCGTCTCCGCGCTGATTATCTGGGCTATCGCATTGTATATGGCCATTTCCTTGATCCGCGATTTTCAGTCTCTTTCCTGACCAAAAAAAGAGAGCCTCCCCGCTCTCCTTTTTTGCTTCTCTACGTTCCTCTGCGCTTTTCGGCCGCAAACACTTCTCTTGTTTATCCCAAAGAGGTCCAGGGCAGGATAATAGTAACACCTCCAAGAATTCCGCACACGCAAAGGAGCTGAAGGGATATGACTCGTCAACGGTACAGGCAGCTTCGCTATCCGTTAATCGCGTTGGCGTTGATACTGGGGTTACTGGCTATTCATCAGTACCGCCTGTATGCCTCTCCAGTGACTGCCCAACGCGTGCAGACTGTAACCATCTCCAATGCAGGTTTCTTGCCCAACAAGCTATCCGTCAACAAAGGAGAGACCGTCTCCCTGATGATCGTCAATACGGATATTCGCCCGCACAATCTCGTGATCCGCGAATTGAACGTGCAATCCTCCGATCTGAAGCCAAACCAGTCGGCAACGCTGCAATTTTTGGCTGAGCAGGAAGGCCAATTTCCATTCATCTCCAATACCCCCGGCTATCCGGAAATCGGTTACCAGGGGACTTTGATCGTCAATTAGCCTTCACGCTGGATGGCTCTAGCAACGGAAGAGCTTTGCTAGAGGTGGCTGCTTTGGGCAAACCGGGGCTGCTTCCACGGCCCATAGCGGATTACTAGCAAGGGAATCAAGCCTAGAGCAGTCGCAATCCCAAAGAACAAATACGTTTCCAAAATCGACGAGAGGTCCTTGATCCAGCCGCCGACCAGATTGCAGGTCATCGACCCGAGTCCATTCCCGATAGACACAAATAAAGACAGCGCCGTCACTTGCAAAGAAGCCGGTGTGTTGTCCCTGACAAATTGGGAAGCTGTGGCCAAATAAAAGCCGACGGAAAGTCCTTGCAGGAAAAAGAAGGCGATCACAAATGTCGTCCCCGGCGCCGAGCTGTACCATAGCCAGCGCATGGCAGAAACAGTCCCCGCCAAAAGAATCGTCAGCTCCAGGCCGAAGCGGCGGACAAAGAAACTGGCCAGCTTCATGAACGGCGCCTCACTGCCGGCAAAGAGCATAAAGGCAAGCCCGATGCCGGCGACAGAGCCGCCAATATGCTGGTAGTACAGCGAAAACCAGATGTTGTGCGCATTAATGGCTCCGTAGATAAAGAAAGAAGCAATGAGAAAAAGGACATAGCGAGGGAGCTTCATCAGCTCCATCACGCCCTGAAGGAGGCTCCCGCCAATCCGCGGAGCCGATTCGGTATTATCCGGAATATTTCGCAAAAACCAAACAGCGATCAGCGACGCCGCACAGTAGGAAACGAAAATGCTTCCCGTACCCCATTGCTCCAGAGCGAGTCCTGTCAACAGCGCTGCCACGGCAAAGCCGACGGCACCCCATAGGCGAATGTCTCCAAACTGGAGGTGATGTTGTTTGGCATAGCCGAGCGCCATGCTGTCCGAGATCGGTACCAGCGCACTTTGGAAAATAGAGAGCAGGACGTACATAAGGAAGACGAGCGCAAACGTCGAAACCGCCGGAAAGAGCAGACCGACCAACCCCGAAGCGACCAGCGCAAGCATCAATACAGGTTTTCGTATCTGAAAACGATCACAGATCATTCCCCAAATCGGCTGGGTGACCATGGAAACAACAGGAGTCACTGCACTGATGATGCCGATTTGGGTTCCCGTGAGCTGAATGGACTGATAATACTGAGTAATCAGCGGATAAAGCGCCCCGTACCCGTAATAGATGAACAGATACAAAGCACACAAGCTCATATGCCGCCCTACCTTGCCCTCCATAGAGTCCTCCTTCTGATTTAAGAAAACCAGGTTTTCGCCAAACTGTTTGGCGGTCGACCAAAGAAAAGACGAGCCAACAGTGCTCGTCTTTTGCAGGTCTTCAGCATCCGCGCCCCATCGACAGGCTCTGGCTCTCCTGCCGCAGTGAGCCAGCCGCCTGACGAAAGCCGGCGCTTTACTTTACCGATGGAAGGATTTTGTTCATATTGACCGTTCTTTTCTTATCCCACGTCTCCGGCTTCGTTTCGTCGTATTGCTCGAGAAACTGGATAACCTCTTTGGTCAGCGGCGTCGGGGTGGACGCCCCGGATGTTACAGCCACCCGCTTTTTCCCTTTCAGCCACTCCAGATCAAGCTCGGACAAGTCTGCGATCCGATATGCCGGCACACCGGCAATCTCTTCCGCTACCTGAGCGAGCCGGTTGGAGTTGTTGCTGCGGGGATCGCCGACGACGATGGTCAGATCGGCCTCGCCTGCCTGTTCGGCAACGGCTTCCTGCCGAACCTGCGTGGCCAGGCAAATTTCATTGTGGACCTCTACTTGCGGATAACGCTTGATGATCGCGTCCATCAGGTGTTTGACATCCCACTGGCTCATCGTGGTCTGATTGGTGACAATCAGTCTGTCGGTCGGCATCGACAGTTTTTCGATTTCGTCTACGGTCTGCACCAAATGCACCCGATCAGGAGCGATTCCTACTGCCCCTTCAGGCTCCGGATGCCCCTTCTTGCCGATGTAGAGGACGTGGTATCCCTCCGCCACCTTTTCACGGATCAAATCATGCGTTTTGGTGACATCGGGGCATGTCGCATCCACGACGGTCAGCCCTTTATCACGAGCTTTTTTTCGCACCTCCGGCGAAACGCCATGCGCGGTAAAAATGACTGTCCCTTCGTCTATTTGATCCAAGAGGGCAAGCCGGTCTTCGCCATCCAGCGTTTTGACCCCCATCTTTTCAAACGATTCAACCACATGGGCGTTGTGCACGATCATCCCAAGAATGTGGATGGGACGGGGCAGATCGAAGTTTTGCGCCGTTTTGAGCGCGAGCACCATAGCGTCAACGACGCCGTAGCAATAGCCGCGGGGGGAAATCTTGATGACTTCCACGTTTACCCCTCCTCCATTTTGCGTATTGCCTTCATTATAACTTATTTGGCCGCTTCACGCTTCAATTCGTACACCTTCAAATTGTTGTAAACAACCTTGAGCATCGGTACGGCAATCCCGAGCTGGTCTGCTTTCTGAATCAAAAATCCTTGCAAGTGGTCGGCTTCCACCGGCAAGCCTTTTTCCATGTCGCGCAGCATGGATGCCTTCATGCGATAGCCTTGCTTCATAAATGTATCCATTTGCTTGTCCTCAACGTCCTCGTCGATCGGAGCTCCCAGCTTGCGCATAACGGCTGCGCTTTCCTCGGCCAACTGGCGTGTCAGCTCCAGTCCGTACACCGCATCGCGGATCGGACCGACTGACGAATTCATCAATGTCGTGATTCCTGACAGCGTGGTGATAAACAAGTATTTTTGCCACATGTCACGCTGAACATCGGCGCTGGCCCGAATGCTCGCTTTCGTACCGGCGAATGCCTGTTTGAGCGCTTCGACTCGTTCGCTTCCTCCACCCTCCCACTCGCCGAAAACCATGTCGTGCGTCTGGCTTGTCTGGACGACATCTCCCTCCGGGTTCAGCGTCGTTTCGATGAAGCACAATCCGCCCAGCACCCGGTCACGACCGAATGTATCCCACAACCGCTCCATGTGAGCGATTCCATTCAAAAGCGGCAGAATGACTGTATTTCCGCCTACATACGGCTCGATCGACTCGATGCTGTCATCCAGGTGATACGCCTTATTGGATAACAAAATGACATCAAACGGTCCTGCCTTTTCTCCCGAGACAATCAATTGGGGCTGCTCCAGGTGAATATCGCCGTGAACGCTTTGTACTCTCAGCCCTCTTTGCTTCAATTGTTCCCGTCTGCGTTCCCTTACGAGAAACGTGACGTCGACCCCTTTTTCAGCGAGCCGGGCACCGAAATAACCGCCTACTGCCCCCGCTCCCAACACCAGCACCTTCACCTAAATCCCTCCACCCTTTTTGTTCGAAATAGTTCGTCTATATTTTACAAAAAAGGAACCGGATACAACACCCCGCAATATTATGTTAGAAAAACTAACATTGAATGTCACTAAACCTCTTGACAGCCTCGTTCGTAAACTTTTATAATCCTCAGTATAGAAAACAGAAGAAAGTCGAACGTTTAAAAATGGATTCTTAATAAATATTCGTGAACGGAGTGATTCGAATGGATGCTAAAACAATTCTGTCTCTCATTGAGCTGGAAAACATTGAATATGTGGACTTCCGCATTGTAGATTTGCTCGGTCGCCAACACCATGTCACCATTCCTGCCTATGCTGTCGACGAGGACACTTTTCACAACGGCGTCGCTTTTGACGGCTCCAGCCTTACAGGCTACAAGGGCATCGAGGAAAGCGATATGGTCGCGATTCCCGACCCGGCCAGCGCCTTCGTCGATCCGTTCGTCGAAGCCAAAACATTGAATATCGTCTGCAACATTCACAATCCCGACGGGTCCGCTTATGATCGCGATCCCCGCGGCATCGCCCTGAGGGCGGAAGCGTATTTGCAGGAGCTCGGAGTGGCAACAGATGCCTACTTTGGTCCGGAATCGGAGTTCTTCCTGTTTGACAACGTCCGCTATGCTTCCGGTCCATCCGGCTCTTTCTACCACATCGATTCCGAGGAGGCTTACTGGAACACTGGCGCGGAAGGAAAAAATCTTGGCTACAAGGTCCGCAACAAAGGCGGTTACTTCCCGGTTCAGCCGACGGATTCGCAAGCGGATATCCGCAATGAAATGTGCACCCTGATGTCGCAAGCGGGTCTGAAAGTCGAGCGCCACCACCACGAGGTAGCAACGGCTGGCCAAGGCGAAATCAACTTCCGCTTTGACACGCTGACCCGGACGGCAGACAACCTGCTTCTGTTCAAGTACATCGTGCGCAATGTAGCTGCCAAGCATGGCAAAACTGCCACCTTTATGCCGAAGCCAATCGTCGGCGACAACGGTTCTGGCATGCACGTCCACCAAAGCCTCTTTAACGGCGACACGCCGCTGTTTTTTGAAAAAGGCGGATATGCGAACTTGAGCGAGATGGCCCTCCACTACATCGGAGGCATCCTGCATCACGCGCCGGCATTGATAGCCCTGACCAATCCGAGCACCAACTCGTTCAAGCGGCTGGTTCCCGGCTACGAAGCACCCGTCAATCTGGTGTTTTCCAAAGGAAATCGCTCGGCAGCTGTCCGCATTCCAGTCGCGGCCGTAACACCGAAGGCTTCCCGAATTGAATTCCGCACCCCGGACTCTACAGCCAACCCATATCTGGCGTTCGCCGCCATGCTGATGGCCGGACTGGACGGAATCAAGCGCAAGCTGGACCCTCGCGAGCTGGGCTACGGTCCGATCGACAAAAACATTTACGACTTGTCCGATGCCGAAAAAGTGGATATCAAGAGCGCGCCAGGGTCGCTGGCTGAAGCTCTGGATGCTCTGGAGAGAGATTGTGACTTCCTTCTCGAAGGCGGCGTCTTTACACGCGAGGTAATCGAAAGCTGGATTGCCGTGAAACGCGGCGAAATTCAAGAGGTCGAGCGTACGGTGAATCCGAAGGAATTTGAGTTGTATTACGATCTGTAAGAGGAATGCTCGTATAAAATCCCTTTTGTATGAAGTGTGATCTTGTGTTTCATCTGAAAATTGGGACAGATTGGGGACAAACGGTAAAAAACAACACATAATGATGAAAGGAAGAGAGCCCTTCTCGCTTGAGGAGGGCTTTGTTCATGTATGCGCCCTTTTGGCTTTAGAGAGAGTGGCGAAGAGATTGGATAGCGCTTTGATGTCCTGTTTTGCAGAGGATTATTGCGAAAGTCTATCATAAGTTTTCGTCATTTGCGGAATACCTACATTGATCTATGTCTACCAGGGAGGTTTCATCATGGCAACGTTTTACGAAAAATACGGTGGCGAAGAAACAGTTGCTAAAGTCGTTGACTACTTTTATGAGTTGGTTTTAGCTGATGATACCGTGAACCATTTTTTTGCCAACACCGATATGGAGAAGCAGCGGAAGCATCAAACAAAGTTCATCAGCTTTGCCCTGGGTGGGCCAAATCAATATTCGGGCCAATCGATGGCAAAGGCCCATGAAGGCATGAATCTGCAGCCGGTTCACTTTGACGCCATTGTGAAGCATTTGCATGCTGCCCTTGCCCATTTTGGTGTAAGTGAAGAAGATATTGATGATGCGTTGACCAAGGTCGGGTCGCTACGGGATGATATTCTGTACAAATAGGCGTACTGCCACTGTGTTCATCAACTTCCTGGTATTGGTTTGATGAAAAATCCGCGGCTACCATCACGGCACCCAATTTTGATCAATCTCCGCATTCGCCCTTACCCCACACTCTTCTCACGCATAGCTTATTTTGAAGCTTTTTCCAAACCTAGCTAAGGAGTGATTCAGAGTGTCCAGCAGCTGCGGAATTTTTGGCGACAACTTTTCTTTGATTTTGGTTCTGTTCATCCTGTTGGTAATCGTCGGTTGCGACTGTGATTAATTTGCAATGCTTGCGGGCGGCTTTTCCAAGCCGCCCAATGATGGACTTACGAATCAAAGGCAATTATCCTCACGTAAACAAGGAACATAAGAGCAAACAAACCCTTCCCGGGACAAACATTCATGATGCGAACAAGCGAAGCCCTTCTCTGTCGAGGAGGGCTTTCGCTTATAATGGCGCGGATTGTTTCGTCGCGAAGGCAATCGCTGTTTTAGTAACGCAGCTCGTCTGTCAACTGCTCCTCATTTGGGTTCCCGGCCTCATCCTCCACAATCGCCTCCCCCACCCTCACCTGAACATAGCTTCCGTTTGGCAACAAATCAAGGGTAATCACCAGCTTGTTCGCGGAGAATTGAATCGTATCGTCCCGGCCCAAAGATTCGTAAGGGCCTCCATCTACCGAATAACTGATCATACCCTTGACGTCATCAAGATCTCTGCTAAGCGTGACTTCTTCTGCAAACAAAAGCGTTACTTCCAGATGAGGCGCATAGGTCTCGGCTGTCGCCAATTCCGACCGATCATAGCCGCCAGCTACGAGGACGCGTCCATCCGGGAGAGGCGCAGCTACTCCTTCCAAGCGTCTGCTGGAAAGCGGAACGGTATACTCCCACGTATCGGTTCGGGGATCATATATTTCCGCCGAGCTCTCCGAAATCCCCCCTGCTACCAGCACTTTGCCATTTTTCAATGCGACTGCTGAAGGCTTGTATCGTTTCTCATACATATCACTTGCATATGTCCACGAATCCGCGTCGGGATCGTAGACTTCCGCGGACTTCAGCTCGTTGCCGGCCGCATCTATACCGCCCATTACCAATACTTCTCCGGTTGGAAGAAGAACTGCGCCAGCACCTTCCCTTCCTGTATTCATGTTTGCAGCGCTGCTCCATTCTTCGGTCTCTGGATCAAATATTTCCGCTGACTTTTGAACGCCTTTCTTTGAAAAACCTCCCACTACGAGAATTCTTCCGTCCTCAAGCGTTGCAGCTGCCGGCTTAAACCGTTCCATTTCCATGGGGATACTTTCGGTCCAGCTATCCGCTTTTGGATCGTACACTTCTGTCGACTTTAAAAATGTACCCCTTCCTTCCGGGTCGCCGCCAACGACCAGTACCTTGCCATCAGGCAGTACGGCTGCAGCCGGACCGTACCGAGGCACGCTCATGTCTTCCAGTTGTGTCCACTTTTCACGACGCGGGTCGTACATGACCACTGTTTTTTTCATACTGCCTCCAGCGACCAGAATTTCACCATCTGGCAAAACCGCGGCTGCTCCACCGATATTCGGCTCCATCATCTTCGCCGTCTCTTCCCATCCTCCAGCTTTTGTCTCGGCATCCTCCGAGACGGGCCCTTCCAGGTCAACAGCAAAAACAATCGGGGTGGGCAGGGAAACAATGCCCTGTTGATCAATTGCATAGAGAACGTATTGTCCTCCATGGGTCAGCTTTGTCTCCCTCGGGGCAATGGTGATCACCGTTTCCGCATCGGCTGCGGTCACATCGGTGCTGCCAACTGCGGCCAGTCGGATCCGGTTCTCATCGCCGGGTATGCCGCTGGGAACGAGATATGCACTGCCAGCCTTCGTGCTTTTCACTACTACATGGAAGCCGTCCTGATATTCCTCCTTGTTTACCCAATGATCTCCACCGGCCGTTTGCTCTGGCATCCAACCGACCACTGGAGGATTGTCGCTATTCTCGCCTTATACCACGCATGGCTTTCGAACGAGCCTACACCGTGCGGGCGCCTTTCAGCGCACACGGCGTTCCATCAACGAATAAGAAAACTTGTACAACGGGCAATGTAAGTCTAGTTCGAAAATCTTGCTCTGTAGACTAACTAAAGTTATAGGGGGGCCGAAATTTCTTTAGACAAAGGCTCTGTTAAAGGCTCTGGCTTGTATCACCTTTAAAATGTCAACAGTCTCCATTCTCGTTTGAAACAATGGATAGACCGCTTTAAAGGCGTGACTACAGCGTATCTCGACAACTACGAAATGACAGAGACATATGACAGTTTGCGACTGTCAAGTTTTACTGTAAATTAGTAAAATTATGGGCGACAAAAATTATTCGTATAACAGAAAGACAGACAAGGTATTTCGGGAGGTATTTTTTTGATAAATAGAGAAGAAATATTTACTTATGTAAAGGAGAAATTTGGCACAGAGCCAGACTACCCTTGGTTCAAGTATCCAGATTATGCGGTATTACGACACAACAAGGATGGCAAGTGGTATGGAGTGATTATGAATGTACCGAGAATCAAATTAGGTGTATCAGGGGAAGGAAGAGTCGATATAATTAACCTGAAGTGCGACCCGGAAATAAATCGTTTATTAAGGAGTCAACAAGGAATTTTGCCTGCATACCATATGAATAAGGAGCATTGGATTACAATTGTTTTGGATAGTCCTTTTCCTAAAGATGAAATCTACGATTTAATTAATTGGAGTTACAATCTAACCAAATAAAACAGAATTCATCTATTCAAATATATAGGCAGTTAGCATAATCCAGAGGCAATATCTGTTAGAGGCGCAGCGTTTTAGTTGCATCTCTTATTTTAATAAAATATCAACCCTATACGGCAACAGAGCCTAGACAACAAAAACAGCCGGACAAGCATCCGGCTGTTCAGGTTGCAGACAAACTCCCTCGCTGAACGAACAGCAGAGGGAGTTTGTTTAATAATTTGATGAAAATACCGAAGGTGTTTTGATCGTTCACCTTTTGGCGACCTGATTTCCATAGCCAGGTCGCCATTTTTTTCAAGTTCATGGCAGCGAAAACAAGCATCGCCTGCATCGTGACCTTCTCCAGTCCTCGTAAGGTCGTCCAACGCATGCCATGCTTTTCCTTCATATCAGCGAATACACGTTCAATCGTTTCTTTCCGTTTGCTATAGATTTGTTTGTTTTCCTCGGTATGCCGGAGGTGGTCTACCTCTTCGAGGTAATCAGCCCAGATGTGGCGACTCACTCTCTTTGTGTAGTCTTTACTTTCCGTGCATTGTTTCAAGAACGGACAACTTCGGCAAACTTGAGAATTTGATCGATAGATACGGTACCCATCCTTGTTTGTTGTCTCATATGTTAAGATTTGCTCGTTCGGGCAGATGTAGCAGTCGAAATATTCATCATACACATATTCGTGCTTTTTAAAAAAACCTTCTTTGGTGCGTGGTCTTGTGTAGGGCATAACGGGGCGAATCTGGTCATCAAGGAGTGTTTTACTGATGTAAGGCGTCTTGTATCCCGAGTCCACTGCCACAGCTTGAGGCTGTGCAAACGTCTTTCGCACTTGATTCAAAACATCCTCAAAAACCTGACTGTCATGCACATTGCCTGGCGTTACCTTGGCACCAAGCACAAATCCATTTCGATCACATGCTGTATGAAAACTATAAGCAAATACACGTTCCTTTTCCCCTTTTACAAACAATCCGCAATCCGGGTCAGTTGTGCTGACTTTCACCTCCTTCTTCGAAGTTTCTGTCTTTTTTTCAAGGGGCTTCTTTCCATGTGCAATACGATCCTGATTGATTTCTTCGTCCAGCAGCTCTTGATATTTCTTCGCTTGTTCTTCAACGATTTCTTTCACGTATTTATGCTTATTCGCACTGGCTTTTACATGCGTAGCATCAATGAAAAGCACATCAGGCTTCACGAATCCATGATGAACCGCCTCCTCCAATATTCGAAGGAAGATCGACTCGAAGAGTTGAGTATCCCGAAAACGGCGAACATAGTTCTTGCCTAGGGTCGTGAAATGGGGAATGGGCTGACTGAAATCATAGCCAATAAACCACCGATAGGCAACATTGGTTTCGATCTCTTTAATCGTTTGTCGCATGGAACGAATTCCAAAAATATATTGGATGAAAGCAATTTTAACTAAGACTACAGGGTCAACACTGGGTCTGCCATTGTCATGACAGTAGAGGCTTTCCACCAAGTCATAGATGAACGAAAAGTCGATTGCATTTTCAATTTTTCTTACGAGATGATCTTCTGGCACCAACTCATCTAGCGAGAATGCAGATATCTGATAACGCCCTTCGGCCTCTTGCTTATTAAGCATAATGCCACCTCTAAAAAATAACTTTTGAAAACGTAACATGTTCTATATTCAACAAAAAAGCCTGCAGACCCTGTTCCTTACGGAACTTTGTCTACAGGCTGAACAGCCGGACAAGCATCCGGCTGTTTTTCGCATACAGCAGTTTTCGCTGTATAAAATCAATCATTTTGTCAGCTTTGTCTACGGCCATATGCTGATGAGTATATCACTCGGCCAACAAACACGAGCAAAGCAAAGACGATCAGCAAATTGCTGTAGACGAATGCCGCAGGCTGGCCTACTGTCAATATCGATTTAATTTTCCCCAAAACTATCGGTTGAAAATTCCCCATTTTTGTCGCTACTGGTTGTTTACTTCAGCAGGCTCCGGTCGAAAGAAACCTGCTTTTTTCTTTTCCTTAATGCGATAACTTTCCCCTTTGATATTGATCGTACTGGAATGGTGAAGCAGTCGGTCCAAAATCGCAGTGGCCAAAATGGTATCTCCGAAAATCTCTCCCCAGGCTCCGTACGATTTGTTTGAAGTCAAGATCAATGAACCTTTTTCATATCGTTCAGATACAATCTGAAAAAAGAAGTGAGCAGCAGTTTCGTCCATTTTGCGGTAACCAATTTCATCGATGATCAACAAGTCTGGTTTGGTGAGCGCCCGCATTTTTTGGGCAATCGTGCGATTGCCATGGGCCGTCTGAAGCGACTGTACCAGATCGTGGGCAGTGATAAAATAAACCGTATAGCGTTGCTTGATTGCTTCCAAACCAAGCGCTACGGCCAAATGAGTTTTACCGACACCGGGTGGCCCCAAGAAGATGAGGTTTTCCTGATGCTCAATAAAACCTAGAGTCGCCAAATCACGGATACGTCTTTCATCAATGGAAGGTTGGAAAGAGAAATCAAATTCGTCTAGTGTTTTTTTGAACGGAAGCCGTGCTAATCGAGTTCTTGTATGCAAAAATCGTTCGTATTTAGCCGCTAATTCCTCCTGCAGAAGCTTGTCCAAAAACTCCAAATACGATATGTTGTGTTTGGATGCTTCTTCGGCGTGATCGTGGAGGATCTCGGGGATGCGTATCCATCCAAAATGACGGGACGCTTCCAACAGGCGTTCTTGCAAGATCATTGCAGCGTCACCTCTTCTTCCGCCAGTTCTTCATACGCCGTAAGAGAGCGTTCCAACACTTCGGGTGTTGAATTCGCCATATAACGAGGTGTAGGTTGGGGAACCGGTTTGCTCGTAGATGTGCGAATTCCTTCGAAGTGTTTTTTTATGCTTACGGTCTGATGACGCCCCCACTGTTTGGAGTGTTCAGCGATTAGATGGCCATTGCAATAAAATCGCAAGACTCCATTTTTCTCATCTTGAATTTCTACTACTCGACCGATGTGCTCCCATGGAACAGAGTAACGATTGGCTTCAAAAGAAACATAAGCATCACTCATCACCTTCCGGTAATGCCGGTCCACAACAGCAAAAGGCACGTGGTTCAAAGGTTGGAGGTCTTCTACTTTCCATCGTTCATTCGGCATTTGATGGGTGGTTCCGTGAAGGCGACAATTTGCAACGGTGTCCAGCCAATAGCGTACTTGTTGATTGAGATCTTGTAGCCCGGTAAAAGTGCCGATGCGAGGCCAAAAGTTCTTTCTGAGATAACCCACCCCATTCTCCACTTTTCCCTTCGTTCGAGCCCGATAGGGCTTGCAGCTCAGCAGCTTGCACCCATAGTGGCTGGCAAAGCGGGCGAAACGCTCGTTCCAGATCACCCTACCATTGTCATCTCGACCAGAAACAACTGTTTTCATGTTGTCGTACAAACAACTTTGAGGGACACCCCCAAAGTACTGCCAAGCCCGAAGATGACATCCGATGAGAGTTTCCAGCTTTTCGTCCTCGGTAAATTCTACATACATCATGCGTGAATAACCCAGCACCATGACGAAAGCGTAAAGACGCTTTTGTTTTCCGTTGACATTTGCTCGAAAATGTCCCCAGTCTACTTGCGCTTGTTGTCCAGGTTTCGTTTCGTATCGTACGGTTACTTTTGAACGAAAGTGGGGACGCAGCGGCTTCATGAAGTCTCGTAAGATGGTGTCCTTTCCGGTATAGCCACGGGCTTTTATTTCTTCGAAGATGATGCGGGCATTTTGACAGCCCTCCGCCATACGAGTACAGATGAAATCCTTAAAAGGATCCAACTTGCTGGGACGTGGTTTGCGAGTAGGAAAGCTCTCTGGCGTATCTTTCAGGAGCCATTTTCGAACCGTTTTTCGATCCCGTCCCATCTCTTCAGCAATTTGGGTAATACTCATACCTTTCAGACGCATTTCTTTGATCACAAAAAACTCCCCATTTTTCACCATATTTACTCTCCTCCCGGAGAGTATGTCGGCTTTTTCTGGGGAATTTTAAACCGCTGATATTGGGGATTTTACAACCGATTTTGACACTACTGTCGGGAGCAAAGGGAAGTCCAGCAGGCTATTCGATAACAAGCCGCCGACAATCGCTGCCCCGATCCCCTCTGACAAGAAGCAAGCCAGGTTGAGCATTCCCATGCCAGCGCCGGCTTCGTGTTCTTCCAGCGTCTCTGCCACACTGGAGGAGATCGCTGTTTTCACAAAGGACAGACCGCCAAATGCCAGCACCAGTGCACCAGTCATAAGCCACGGTGTTTGGTCAGCAAACAGTGCTGTGCCGAGAAAGCTCATAGTGATCAGGAACACACCGAGAGACAATACAAACAGATGCCCTCGCCTATCGGCCAGTCTCCCTCCAACAACACCGAAAAACGCTACGCTCATGGTACCCGGGAACAGAATTCCTCCCCCGATCAAGCCCGTACTCAAATGATGCACGTCTCTCATCATATACGGCACCATGGAAATGAAGCCTGCGGCAGTCCCGAGCAAAATGCATCCCGGCAGAACGCCTTTGACAAACCTCGGTTTCCTAAACAAGGATGGTTCGATAAACGGCTGTTCCACGCGACGAATATAGAAGGCAAACATCCCTAGCAGGAGAAAGCTCCCCGCCAGATACCCCCATTGGTATCCTGTCGTATACAGGGTAAACATCACCATCACAGCCGAAAGCAGCAAAGCGCCCTTCACATCCACTTTCCCTTTGCGAGAAGGCTCGTGCGGCAATACCCGCAGAAAGAAAGGAATGGAGACAAGCGTTACTACCGGGAGCAAAAAAAGGAATGACCAATGAATCGTGTCTGCCACGACACCTCCGATGACGGGGCCGATTCCCTCTCCCATAGCAACCATGGAGCCTACGATTCCAAATGCTTTCCCGCGATCTTCAGGTCCGATATAGCGGGCGATCATGACCATGATCATCGCGGGAACGGCCGATGCCCCTGCGCCTTGAATAAACCGGGCAGCAATGACAGCCGGAAATGAAAATGGCGCGAACAGACCGAGCAGCGATCCTCCGCTGTATATACACAAACCGATGACAAGCAGCCATTTGACGCCGTACATATCGGCCAGTCTGCCATAAATGGCCGAACCGATCCCGAAAGTAATGACAAAGCTGATCGTTACCCAGTTGGCGGTGGATGGCGGTATGCCAAATTGGTTGGCGATGTCCGGCAAGGATACGGTAAATACCGTTTCATTCAATACGCTGAAAAACCCTAGAAAGCCAAGCCACGCCAACACCGCTGGCAAATGGCCGATAGCTCTGGCGGGACCGGCAGCTTCCGCGCCCTCTGTTTGCAAACGATCCTGCTCGTTCCGTTCCTTGTCCACCAAAATGAAAACCCCTTCCCCATTTCAGGGGAAGCTCGCAGTTTACAGGGCAAGTTATGCGTCTTCCCCTTGAATTTGAGCCCTAACCATCATCGTGTACTTCATAAGAACGCCTCCTATGGATTATGTAGAAACCATTATACAAAAGGAATAGTCCGAATTCTAGGTATTTCCAATGAAAAACGAGCCTTGGCAATCACGCCCACAGGCTCGTTGATGTGGTGCAAGTTGGTCCTACGACATCATCCACTGAATGAGTGCAAAGGCCGCTGCTGCGAGACCTCCGGCGAGGGCTCTCCAAACAGCAATATTCTTCATCGCCATTCCCTCCCATCGGCAAGCTTTCCGCTCTTATTAGCTGCATGCCCGATTGGAGTTTAGTGTGCTCCTTTGCCGGTTGAGCTAATCCAATTTGCCCTGTCCTTGCGTCCAGCCAAGCGATGGGAACGCAGACAGAAAAGCAACGCGATCCCTCACAGATACAAGCACAGAACGGTGGCCGTCATCATCACGGCATAGCCGATCTCCGAGATTCCGACGACTTTTATGGACGGCTGCAGCCGGGGCGAAACGATCGCCCGGATCAAAAGCGCGCCGGCCGGCAATAGCAGCCAGGGCGAGAACAGCCAAGCCATCACGGCAATTTGAATGATATGATAGCAAACTGACAGCCAGTAAAACACTTTGTTCCGCTTCTCGCGGATCATCGTTTTGACGTAAAAGACCGTTCCCGCAAAGTAAAGAACACTCAGAGAGAACAGCGACAAAGCGACTCCCCAGTCGTTGCCCCCGCCGATTTTATAGGTGACAAAGACGATAGAGCTGAACAGAAGCACCGCCGCAAAATCGTTCGCAATCGCCCGCTCTTGATTTTTTCGCGCGTAGTAGCAGTTGATCAAGAAGAACGGCAGCAGCGACAGCGCGTACCAGCTCAGTCCCGGCTTTGCCAGCAGCAACGCTCCGGCGAGCGGAGCGAGCAGCACACCATAGAGCATGAGCGGCTTTTTGTAACGGTCTTTCTTGCCGGTGCGAATCAACTGCAGCAGCGGAAAGGTAAACAGATACAGCAGCAGCCAGCCCAAAAACAAAGGGAGGTGAAAAATCACGGGAGCGGACGCAAACACGCCGAACAGAAACGGCACGATCAGCATCGCCCAGGCGCCGTGCTGGTTGGGGATGAACGCTCTCATTTCCGACGCTCTCCTTTCTTTTCCGATTGCACAAAAAATTGCTTACGTCGCTTGGCAAGTTTCTCCGGCATTAGCGCTAATGCCCTCATCATAAGCACAGTAAGGGTCGCTTTCCAGGTAATCGCCCGTTACGCCGTAGGCCCGGGCTCTTGAGCCTCCGCAGATTTCCTTGTATGGACAACGACCGCACTTTCCCTTGAGGAGAGACTTGTCCCGCAACTGCTTCATTACGGGCGCTTCCCGATAGATCTGCCTGAGAGAGCCCTCGCGAACATTTCCCGCCTTTACAGGAAGAAAACCGCTCGGGTAGACATCGCCGATGTGGCTGACAAAGACAAAGCCATCCCCGTCATTGACTCCTTTTGGGGCTCTGCCCAGCCAATCCGGACGCTTCTTCGTCCGCGCATCCCGAGGCATTGTCTCGCGCTGCCTGAGCTGGTTCCAGACACGGCGAAAATGAGGGGCTTCCGTCACTTTTACATCGTACGGCATTTGTTTGTTCACCTGGTACAGCCAGGTCATCACTTCTTCGTGCTGCTCCGGGGTGATCATGTCTGCTTTCATCCCTCTGCCGACCGGGACGAGAAAAAACAGACTCCACAATACAGCTCCCATCTCCCGGACGACCTCTGCAATCAATGGCAAGTCATGAAGGTTGTAGCGCGAGACTGTCGTATTGATCTGGATCGGTATCCCCAGCTCCTGCAAATAGCCGATGCCTCTCTGTGTCATTTCGTACGAGCCTGCCGTCCCGCGAAAGTGATCATGGACCTCGGCAGTCGATCCATCCAGGCTGAATGCCCACCGCGCCAGCCCCGCTTCCTTGGCGCGGCGCACTGCCTGAAAAGTGACCTTCGGCGTAGCGCTGGGGGTCATGGATACGGACAGACCCTTTTCCTGAACAGCGTACTCGGCCAGCTCAAACAAATCTCGGCGCATCAATGGATCCCCTCCCGTAAAAACGAGCAGCGGACGATCCATCTCCGCGATATCGTCAATCAGTCTTTTTCCTTCCTCAAACGTCAATTGCGCCGGATCCGATGCGTACTGCGCCTCAGCCCGGCAGTGCAGGCATTGCAAAGCACACGCTCTCGTCAGCTCCCAGACCACGATAAACGGACTTACAGCGTAATCACGTTCTTTCAACAAGCTCATCGCTCGCCCTCCTGTCCTGCCAATCAGCTTCAGCTGCTCTTATCGTAACGAAACGGCCGACTGACAGGTGTGAGAAGCGTCACCATGCGTACAAAAAAAGCTGCCTTTTTCGCAGCCTGATTTGCTAAAAGCCATGCGAACGCAGGCCTGCACTTCTCCAATAGTACAGCACCATGAAAATCTGTTCTACTCCAATATTTCAACGACATGAAATCCGTTCTGTCCCAATATTTCAACCACCTGGAGTCTGTTTTTGTTCCGATATTGCACCTGCATGGATGCTGTCTGTACTGCTGCTCCTCCAGCACAAGCGACCGGCTTATGTAATGCAGCTTGCAGCTATTCGCCGCAATCCCGCAGTCAGCTCCTCCACGGACCTCGGCACCCGGGAAGAACCGATCTCTTCCCGCAGGGCGGCAGGCAACGCTTCCCACACATCGAAGACAGCAGGCGTACGAAGCTGCAGCCTCTCCAGAGTATCCCGCCGGGAGAAAACCGCCTCCGGCTCTCCTTCCAGGACCAGCTTCCCTTTTTCCATGACCAGCACCCAGTCGGCCCAGGCAAATGCGAGGTCAATGTCATGCGTAGCCATCAGGATTGTCGTTCCGGCCGCATGGATGCGGTCCAGCTCCTGCACAAAATTTCTCGTCTGCTCTTGATCCAGATAGGCTGTCGGCTCGTCCAGCAGCAGCAGCTCCGGCTCCAGCACCATGACTCCGGCCAATGCCACACGCCGTTTCTGCCCTAGGCTGAGCCGGTGAATCGGCGTTTCTGCCCATTCGGTCATCCCGAATGTTTCCATCGTGCGATACACCTTTTCCCTGACAACGGCTTCCGGCAGCTTTTGATTGCATAGTCCGTAGGAGATATCCTCGGCAACCGTCGCGGCGATCAGTTGCTGCTCCGGGTCCTGAAACACCAGACCGATTTTTTGTTTCAGCTTGAGCAAATGAGCCCGGTCGTAGGAAACGGCCATCCCTTTCCACAGGACTTGGCCCAGATTCGGCCGAAAAATTCCGTTCGCATGCAGAAACATGGTGGACTTTCCGCAGCCATTGTGGCCCAATAGCACACACTTTTTTCCGGCAGGGACACCGAGAGAAAGTCCGTTGAGCGCCGGTTGGGAAGCTCCCGGATACGTGTAGTGAACGAATGAAAATCGCAATATGTCCAAGGCAGCTCTAGCTGTCTGTTCCGCTGCATCTGTCTGTTCTGCTGCATCTGTCGTCACTTCGAATGCCACTCGCGCCTCATCCTCCCATCCACCATTCCAGCATCGCCAGCAGGAGACATCCGGCTACCGCTTCCCATTCGTACCTTTTGGAACGCATATGGGAGGCATGGACCAGGACGCGGAAATCGTCCGTAAACCCTCTTGCCGTCATGCTGATGTACATCTGGCGGTAGCGTGCCATCGTGCGGATAAATAATTGAACGATCAGCCTGCCCGCATCCTTGAGTGTTCCCGCCGTGCCGCGGTGCCCTCCTCTGGCCTTTTGCGCCGTCCAGATTTGCTCGGCTGTCTCCAGAAGAACGAAGACAAAACGGTACATGATCATCATCAGATCAGTCAGAATGGAGGGGATGCCGATCCGGCGGAACACTTGCAAAACCTCGGCAAAGGGAACTGTAAAAAGAATAAAGGAAAAGCAGGAGAGCGCCGCCAGCGAGCGGGCGGCCAGGCTCATGGCCCTGGACAGCCCCTCTGCCGTCACATAGACAACCCAGCTTCCCAACTGCCAGGATGCGATTGCATTGTCATCCCGTGTCCATTCCGCCAGTCTGGATGCCTCCAGGAGCAGCGCCGGGCTTCCGGCGAGCAGGAAGGCGACGGAGGCAGCCACCACGACAAAATAGATCCGCCATGGAGTGCGGGCATAGACGACGATCCAGACGCTCATCCAGACGAACAGAATGCCCTGGACAAGCGGGTGGCTGATCAGTGCCAACAGCAGCATGGCCAGCGAAAAGAGCAGCTTCTGTTCGGGCGGCAGCCTCTTCAGCCTGTTTTCGTAAGCGAGGGAGTCGATCCGTCCAATCATTCTTGCCTGTTTTTCAGGCGGCCCCGGTACAAGCCGATGGCATACCCGATCACGCCTGCTCCCAGAGCAGCCTGCAGGGCGAACAAGAGGCTTTCTGTCTCACCGCCGGGAGGTTCGAGCAAAGGCTGAAACCACGGCTCGTAGTCAGGAGCCACCTCCATGATCGCTTCCTCTGCCGCTCCATCGGCTCCGCCGAATTCCGAATCTTTTACGACCAGCAATGGCACCACCGCCAGTACCGCTGCCGCCAAAATGAGCAGCCAGTTCGTCCAACGCTTCATCTCTTACCCCTCCCTTTTCAGCAGCTTCAGCTGCGACAATTCTTGCGCGTTGTAGGCTTGAAGCCAATTCCACACGAGCACCGTCAGCAGTCCCTCGCTGATCGCCAGCGGCACCTGCGTCAAGGCAAATATCCCCGCAAACTTGACAAAGGAAGCCATAATCCCGCCAGAAGCAGCCGGGAATGCCAGCGCCAGTTGAACGGAAGTGACCAGATAGGTGCTGAGGTCAGCCAGCGCTGCCGCGAGAAAAATGCCGAGCTTCTGGCCACCTTTCTTTCTGGCCACCAGCCGATACACGCCATATGCGACGAACGGGCCAACAACCGCCATGGAAAACGCATTGGCGCCGAGTGTCGTCAAGCCCCCATGCGCGAGCAGCAGCGCCTGAAACAAGAGCACCAGACTGCCCAGTACAGACATGACCAGCGGACCAAACAAGATCGCGCCCAGCCCTGTTCCTGTGGGATGGGAGCTGCTGCCTGTCACGGACGGAATTTTCAGCGCGGACAGGACAAATGCAAAGGCTCCCGCTACCCCTAAAAGCAGCTTGAATTCGGGCTTCTCTTTGACAATGCGTTGAACCTGACGCAAGCCGAGGAAAAAGAAGGGCAGAAAAACAGCCCACCAAAACAGCGACCACCCTGCCGGCAAATACCCTTCCATAATATGCATGGCATGTCCGGTTTGTGGCGTATTGAACAGCAAGTAAACAAGAAATCCGGTTATCAGAAGACCACTGGCAACGGTGCGTCTACCCCTCATTCAGCAACACTCCTTACTCTGATTCTCTAAAGAACACACGCAAAAAAGCTCACCCGATTTGGATGAGCTTGGCACACGGCAACTAACGATACTGCGAACAGTCGTTTCGTTTGGGCTCACCTCTCCTTTCCTCGAAGGCTCATGGGTGTGGCAGCAAGGTAGGTCTCCTGGCTTCCGGATCAATACGCTCTTTTGCCTTCCCCGTCAAATCGACAAGTGGCTTTCGAAAAAAGAGCATTCCCCTGGTTACAGTGGCGGGACCGCTCGGGAGTTTCACCCGATTCCCTGTTACCCCTTACTATTCATAAGGGCACCTTGCTGCATTTTATTCTTTTCCAAAAATTCGCAGATGATTGTCTATTATATACGATGGGTTGCAAAAGAAAAAGGAGAACGTGCCAGTTCTCCCTTTTCTCTTTGGCAGTTGAAAGCTGCAAACCGCCAGATGCCGAAGCTGCTACTCTGAAAGCTGCAGACTGGCTCGCCTCCCAAGCTTTTATCACAAAATTACCGTGCATCTACGCCGACTGCTTCGCTAATGTGCGAAAAGCCGTCGCGCTTCAGGAATTGGAGCAGCTGCTTGTTGATCATTTTGACAATCCCCGGCCCCTGATACGCCATGCCTGAATAGACCTGGACGAGGCTGGCGCCGGCGCGAATCTTGCGGTACGCATCCTCTCCGGTAAAGATGCCGCCCACTCCGATGACCGGCACCTTGTCCCCGACTTCCTGATAAATCTCCTTGACCCAGGCGGTCGCTCTCGCTTCGAGCGGTTTTCCGCTCAAGCCGCCTGCCTCATTCGCTCTCGGATGGTCTTGCACAGGCTCGCGGGACAATGTCGTATTCGTCGCAATGATACCGGAGATTCCTTCTGCCACGGCAGCCTGCACGACGTCGCGCATCTGCTCGTCTGCCATATCGGGAGCCACCTTCAACAGGATCGGCTTCGCCTTGGCTCCCCGCGATTCCAGCTCGGAAGCCTTGTCCTTGACTGCGCGAATCAAGCTGCGCAAGCTCTCGGTCTCCTGCAAATCGCGCAAATTCGGTGTGTTTGGCGAACTGACATTGATGACAAAGTAATGGCCGTAGCTGTACAGCATGTCCAAACACTTGCTGTAATCGCTGGCGGCGTGTTCATTTGGCGTAATCTTGTTCTTGCCGATGTTGATCCCGATCGGAATATCGGCATAAGCGTAATCGATCAGATTTTGGGATGCCAAATATGCCCCCAGATTATTAAAGCCCATTCGGTTGATGATGGCGCCATGTTCCACTAATCTGAACAGCCGCGGCTTCGGATTGCCCGGCTGGCCTTGCGGCGTGATCGTCCCGACCTCGACAAAGCCAAAGCCGAGCGCTGCCAGGGCGTGGTACACCTCCGCATTTTTGTCAAAGCCCGCGGCGAGCCCAACCGGATTGGGAAACGTAATCCCCCAAAGCTTCGTCTCAAGCCGCTCGTCGCGCACCTGATACATCATCTTTAGAAGACTTTTGCCTGCCGCTGATTTTTCTGCCACTTTGAGGAGATGGACGGTTTTTTCATGCACTTCTTCCGCATCCATCTGAAACAGGAATTTCCGCACTAGCTGATACATCGCTGCACTCCTCACTGCTTTTTTCTGCCTAGTAGCATACCATATTTTTTCGTATGAGGCGCACAAAATGAAAGATTCTTTTTTTTCCAGTGGAAATACGGGTGCCGGGTAGACATTACATAACGCCTTTCCTTTTTGTACATAGTATGGACATCCTTTGAAAAAGGAGTGCACCGGTCCGTGAGAAACCAAACAGGATCTATTGGATTTTTGCAAGCTGTGATGATGATCATGTTGTCTGTCGGGATCACCACTCACGTAACGATCATTCCCCTCTTGCTAAGCAAAGCAGGCCGGGACGCCTGGATCAGCGTTCTGTTGGTAGCCATTCCCTTCATCGGATGGCTTTGGCTTCTTTTTCTCATCTGTCGCCGGATGAACAGGCAGTCGCTCTCCGATTGGCTGGAAGCCACCGTCGGACACGTCGGGAGCCGCCTTTTGCTTTTCCCGTTCATGCTTCTTTTGTACTTGATGGCATTCGTCAATTTGACCGACACGCAGACCTGGACAACCGTCAACTATTTGCCGAACACTCCGGAAATCGTAACGGGATTGGTCCTCGTCTTGCTTAGTGTAGCTGCCGCGTATGCCGGAATCCATTCGATCGCTATCGCCTCCGGGCTGCTATTGCCGTTCGTCGTCTTGTTCGGCTTTTTAGTCGGCTTTGGCAATATGCCCAAGAAGGATTACCATTTGCTTTTGCCCTTGTTTCAAAACGGAATGACTCCGGTTATAAATGGCATGCTCTATGCGGCTGGAGGCTTCCTGGAAATTGTCCTGATTCTGTTTTTGCAGCATCATCTGAGAACGGAAACGAAGTTCATGTACCTCTTAGTGCTTGGAGGGATTATCATCATTCTCACACTTAGCCCGCTGACTGGGGCTATCGCGGAATTCGGACCGGCAGAAGCGACCAGGCAGCGCTATCCTTCCTATGAGCAGTGGCGGCTGCTGACCATGGGCAGATACATCGAAAATCTCGAATTTCTTTCCATTTACCAGTGGCTGTCCGGGGCGTTCGTCCGCCTCTCTCTTTGTCTCTTTCTTGTGACCGAGCTGTTGCAAATCAGCAAACCAAAACAGCGCTTGGGGGTTCTCTCGTTTCTTGGCGCATCGATGCTCGCCCTGATGAGCTTGCCCTTTTCGGACATGCAGTTTCTCACCTTTTTATCGAGATGGTATTTTCCCATGTCGGCGATCATCGTCCTGGTGCTTACCATGGTTCTTGCCATCGTCGCCTTGGTCGCGGGAAAACAGCAGAAGGGACGTCATCATGAATCGTGAGCAAAAGCCGTTGCCGAGCTACCAATTGAGAAGCGAGCCTGCTCTCGGAGTTCTGGAAAATCCGGGCGAAGACGAACTGCGGCGAGCTTTTGCCCACTGCGCGGATGTCATGATCCAGTCGGTTTCATTAAGAGATGGCTCCGGATTCATTCTCGTTTATTGCGAGGGTCTGATCGATATCAAGCAGATGCAAGATACCATCCTGCCTGAGCTAAAAGAAATGGACGAAGGATCTGGGCTCGACGCTTTTCTCGCAGAACCTTTGCCTGCTGACTTTACGGAGTGGACAAAGCGGCTATTTGCCGGAGAGCTGTTGCTTTTTTGGCGTGGAAAGGGTGCGTATTCCTGCGGTCTTTCCAACCGCCCGCAGCGCTCGACGGAAGAAGCCAATACGGAGGTTTCGATCAAAGGACCCCGCGACGGCTTCGTCGAGGATCTATCGGCCAATGTCGCCCTGGTCCGCAAAAGGTTGAGGACCACTTCTTTGGCCTATGAATCCTTTACCTTGGGCACCAAGTCAAAAACTCGGGTGGCACTGCTTTATATGACTGACAAGGCTCCCGTAGAGCTTATCGGGCTTTTGAGAGAGCGCCTTGTCAAAAACGAATCGCTTGAGGTCGTAACCAGCGCCAATCTGGAAAAAACGATTACCGACAATCCCTACTCTATTTTTCCTTTGACCGACTACACGGGACGGCCCGATTACGTCACCTATCTGCTTTTGCAGGGAAAAGCCGCCATCCTGGCAGACAACTCTCCCATCGCCCTGCTTGTGCCCAGCAGCCTGCCGGAGCTGGTCAAGGCCCCTGAAGACGACCAATACCCCGTGGCCTATATTTGGCTGGAGCGGGTTTTGCGCCTGTTTGGCATCTGGCTGGCGATCTTTCTTCCCGGCTTTTGGGTGGCGCTGTCGGCATACAATGTCGAGCAATTTCCTTTTCAGCTTCTGGCCACCGTGAGTCAAGGCAGAAAGGGACTGCCCTTTTCTTCGCCGATCGAGATGCTGGGCATTCTCTTTGTTTTTGAATTCTTGCGCGAAGCCGGGGCACGCCTGCCCAAAAACGTCGGGCAAACGCTGGCGTTGGTAGGCGGGTTGATTATTGGGGACGCATCCATTCGGGCAGGGCTCACCTCTCCCTCCCAGCTGTTCATCGGCTCGCTGACGATCGTCGCCTCTTTTACGCTGGTAAACCAATCCCTGAGTGGCGCTGTCACGATCACCCGTTTTGCCGTCTTCCTGCTCAGTTCGATTCTTGGCATGTACGGTTTTGTCATCAGTGTCATCGGTACCGTGCTCTACCTGTCCACGCTTTCCTCTTTTGGACAGCCGTATGTCCTTAGCCGCTCCCCCATGATCTTTTCCGATCTGGCGCAGGTGCTTGTCCGCCCCTTGCTTTCTTTGATCACCAACAAAAAAAGATCCGACTGAGGGAGGAGGTTTCATGAAAACCGGGAGGAAGCTTTTCCCGCTTTTGCTGTGTCTGTTCTTGACGACCGGCTGCTGGGACCAAAAGGTCATTCAGAATATGGTGTATTTGACTGCCATCGGCATCGATTATACGGACGGCCAATACGTTTTTTACACGCAAACGGTGGATTTGGCCAGGGTCGCAAAACAAGAGACCCAGGCAGACGAAAGGGAAGCCCCTGCCGTAATCGCCGTAGGCAGAGGAGATACGCCTCAATCGGCCATCGACAACCTGATCAAAAATGCCCAGATCCCGACATTCACCGGATTTGTTTCTTCGCTGATCTTTCACGAACGAATACTGGAAAAGGGGATTCTTCCGGTCTACGATATTTTGAACCGCTCTGGCCTTCTCCGATATACCAAGTGGGTTTTCGGAACACACGACAAGCTGGAGGAGGTACTGAGTGTACAGCCTGTTTTGGGCTTTTCTCCCGAATCCACCTTGCTTCATCAGCCCGTGGATGTTTACAAGCAGCGCTCTTTTATCCAGCCGATCCGCTTTCACGAATTCATCTCCGAATACTGGGAGCCTGCGAATACGATCTTGCTCCCCTCGATCACCGTCGTGAAGAACAAATGGAAAATGGACTCTCAATTTATTACACGCCTGTCGCTCAACGGCGTATTTGCCATCCATCACGGAAAGCTTAACGGCTTCTTTCCCGAAGACGAGTTGCTCGGCTTGCGCTGGCTTACTCCCAGAACCCAGAGTGCCGGAATCGTCATCCGAAAAAACGGCAAGTCGGTCGCGACAGTCCGCTTGCAGCGCCCGGATGTCGTCATTCGCCCGAAAAAGACCAAAGGTCCTGTTCGTTTTGATATATCCATCAGAGTAAAAGGGTACATCCGGGAGTTGATGGAAGACAATCCGTCTTCGTTTATCCGGAAGGAATCGGAGAAGGAAATAGAGCGGCAGATACGGGGAGCTTTTGAGAAAAGCCTGCGTTCGGGGGTTGATCTGCTGCGGCTGGAATACGTTTTGTTCCGTGAGGATTATCAAAGGTGGAAGCAAATGCCCAAATCCCAAGCGTTCCCCTTTCAAGCAAACGCCCTGGCAAAAGTCGAGGTCAACGTCGATCTCGCGGATTCGGGCAAGATGAAGCTGGATTGGTATGACTATCCCCGGTTGATCGAGCAGAACTAATAACTGCCCGCCCCGATCGGCAGGGCAGGCAGTTGATCTGCATGTGTATGAAAAGGGCAAGCCTTAGTTTTTCACCAAAAGCACTTCTTCAAGCGCTACATACGGCAGGTTGTGAGCTTCTGCAACTGCCTTGTAGGTTACTTTTCCGTCGATGACGTTTACACCTTTCGACAGCGGACGATTGTCCAGGACCGCTTGACGGTAGCCTTTGTTCGCCAACTGCACCGCATACGGCACGGTCACGTTGGTCAGTGCCAGCGTGGATGTGCGGGCTACAGCACCCGGCATGTTTGCAACGGAGTAGTGAATGACGCCGTGTTTTTCGTAAGTCGGATTGTCATGTGTAGAGATGCGGTCACAGGTCTCGATGGAGCCGCCTTGGTCGATTGCTACGTCTACGATCACGGAACCAGGAGCCATGGTTTTTACCATTTCCTCCGTTACCAGACGAGGCGCACGCGCACCCGGGATCAGGACAGCGCCTACGAGGAGATCCGCTTTTTTCACGGCATTCGCAATGTTGAAGGAGTTCGACATCAGTGTTTGCACGCGACCTTGGAACAAGTCGTCCAACTGACGCAGACGGTCCGCGCTCACATCGAGGATCGTTACGTTCGCACCCAGACCGAGTGCCATCTTCGCAGCGTTGGTACCTACGATACCGCCGCCGATTACGACGACTTCACCTTTCGGCACGCCTGGTACGCCACCCAAAAGCACGCCTTTGCCGCCATATGGCTTTTCCAGGAATTGAGCGCCGATTTGCACGGACATGCGTCCAGCCACTTCAGACATTGGCATCAGGAGGGGCAGAGCGCCGTTGTCCAACTGAATGGTCTCATACGCGATGGCTACCACTTTTTTCTCTACCAGAGCACGCGTCAGTTCCGGTTCTGGAGCGAGGTGCAGGTAAGTAAACAGGATTTGGCCTTCACGGAAAAAGCCGTATTCGCTCGGAAGCGGTTCTTTTACTTTCATCACCATATCGGCTGCCCAAGCTTCTGCTGCCGTGGCTACGATTTCCGCGCCCACTGCGGTGTAATCTTCATTGGTAAAGCCGCTGCCGAGTCCAGCACTGTTTTCGATCCGGACCGAATGGCCGTTTTGCACGAGTGCTGCTACACCTGCTGGCGTAATGGCCACGCGGTTTTCATTGTTTTTAATCTCTTTGGGAATCCCTACAATCATCGTATAAGTCCTCCTTTTGCAAACGCCGAATGACGAGATTACCTACATTGTACAGCGTTTACAAACCGATTTTCCTTGGGGATTCCCTTAATCTTGCCTTCCTTTTATTTGTGAAAACCCACAAACGAACTACCGTTCGCTGTTTAATTTGTCCAGCTTCAACTCCAGGTAGAGCGCCACCCGCTGATTCATGTCTTCGAGATCGACCTGCATGATCTCTTCGATTCTCTTCAATCGATAGCTAAGCGTATTGATATGGATATGCAGCCGATTGGCGGTAATGTTCACCTTTCCGGCAGCATCCAGATACGTTTCCAGCGTTTCCGTCATCGCGGTCTGATTTTCCGCGTCATACTGCTTCAGCCTGGCGAGCCTTTCATTTTCGTACCCCTGTTCCTCGTCCCATTGCTTCAGCTTGAGCAGATACCGGTAGATCCCCAGCTCGCGATAGCCGTGGATGCCCGCGGTTTCTTGCGGAAACAGCCGCTTGATCTTGACCGCATGCAAGGCTTCCCGGTAGCTTTTCACGAGATCGGCGTAGGCTTTGTAGCTGCGGCCGTAGCCTGCCGTCACCTGCCCCTCGCTTACGTGCGATTCCAGTTTTCCCAAGGAATCGGCCAGGAATTGCTTCACCTTTCGAACCAGCGCCTCATCCTGCTGTTTTCCTGCCCCGGCCTGTCCGATCAACAGGACGATTTGGTTGCCATCCACGACCCAGAGCAGCTTGTCTCTCATCAAAAGCGGGTACAGATACTGCTCCAGGCGCGTCCCCGCCGCCTCAATGATACAGATCAGATACGGCGTGGATAGCTGCAATTGCAAACTTTCCGCCTTCTGGCGAATGAGCGTGTCGCTGCTGTGGTTTCCGAGCAGCAGCTCCCACAAAAATTCTTTGCGCCGTTGCTCCTCCGCCTTCCGCTTGCCCTGCCTTTGAACAAGCCGGGAGACGGCAGCCCGTGCCGCTTGGCGCAAGATGTCGTCGTCTTCCTCCGTGATCGGCCGATTGACCTCGATCGCCCATATATACCCCAGGACCTCGCTCCCTTTGCGAATGGCGATGGCTACCCGCTTGCCCAGCCCGACCTCGTCCTTTGCCGGGATGTGCACAGGCTCATCCTTGGTCAGCAGCTCCTGAAACACGCCGTCTTTCCACAGCCGGGTCAGCACCTTCTCAGGCACGCGCCGGCCCATGATCGTCGACCACCTGGCCTGATCGGTGCTCTCGCTGTGAGAGCTGTAGGCGATCAGCTTGTGGTCGGCATCCTCAATTGTGATCGGGTTCTGCAGCAGCTCGCCGATGACATCAGCCAGCTCGTCGATATCGGCATGCTGAAATTGTTGGAAAACATTCGGTTGGTTTGACACGGCTCCACCCTCTTAACGCTCGTGTATTGCTATTTGTTTATTATAACGAAAAGACGTCCCGGTTCGTATCAAAAGTGAACGAAAAAAGCCGCTCCCGCAAACGAGAGCAGCTTTTCATACATTTACACCAGACGGGAAATCGCGTCCAGAATCTGTTCCTTTTGAAAGGGTTTGACCAAAAAGTCGCGGGCACCATTTTTCATTGCTTCCAATACTTTTTGCCGATGGCCGATAGCAGAGCAGATGAGTACCTTTGCTTCCTGGTCGATGGCCAGAATCTCACGCATCGCTTCGATTCCCTGCATTTCCGGCATGGTAATGTCCATCGTGACGACGTCAGGCTTCAGTTCCTTGTACTTTTCAATGGCCTCCACACCGTTGGCCGCCTCTCCGCACACCTCGTGCTTCCCGGCTACCATGTCGGCCAGCATTTTCCTCATAAACGCCGCATCGTCTACAATCAACAAACGGGCCACGTAGTTTTCCCCCTTGAATTGTCTCGCACTTATCCTTTAACTTTTACAAAAAATCAGAGACTTGTCCACGAGAGAAAATGGCTATTTTTGTCGAACGTACAGTTTGCGATCCGGCTGGGTTCCCTGAGGGAAAATGCAGATGAAACACGAGGAGCAGCGGGCTTTTTGACTCTCCTTCTACTCCGCTAAAAAGCCGACGGACCGTTCGGTTTCTCCTGTCTGGACGGAAGGGCTGCTTGGTTTTGGATGTGGGGTCGTCTCGCCAATCTCGGGAAGATCTACCTGCCTGATTTCATCGGGAATGTCGATTTGGGGAATTTCAATCAGATCTTTTTCCACCTGCCGCACCTCTCTTTTTTGTCTTTCGTAATTGCTCACGGTTATCATTCCCTGCCGTCCACTCCCCCATTCCCCTTTCGCATGATCACGCGCCAGTTGGACATAATGTAAAAGGCGAACTGCCGAATTGTTTGCGCACGTCTATTCCATTTACTGGAGGGTATGCAGATGAACAATCGTCATCAATACGATCTGGGACAAGCTCACCAACAATATGCCCACCTGCACCGGAGCCACGCTCAGGCTCACCAGCAGCAAGCGATGTACCATCACCAGCAGGCCGAAATGCACCAGCGAAACGCCCACGCCTACTCGATGCAACAAGGTCAGGGCCATATGATGTATCCGAATCAGCCTGCCTACAACGAGAAAAACACCGCGTACAACGACCAGGTTTCCCCGGCCGCCCTGGTTTTCCGCGGTCACATTTCTCCTGAGGCGATTCAATCGCTCAGCCAGTACCAAAACCCGTATGCCACTCCAGCCAACCCTGCCCTGTCGCAGCATGCGGCTCACGCGGTTGAGAATCAACGCGCTCTGCAAAGCGGCTATCGTTTCTAAATCGGTTTTCTGTAATTCAAAAGGAGGTCTGTACTCTAGGAGTACAGGCCTCCTCTTTTTTCCTGCGGGAGGATTTTTGTCTCATTTTGTAGAAATGTGTTCAATTACGTTTTCATTTTTGTGGAGGAGACACTCATGCCCAAGCTTCAACCGTTTCCCGCTTTGTTTGCCTGCCTGGTGATCGGGTTGCTTTTGCTGAATACAAGTCAATTTTTGACCAGTATGAAGCATATACGGCAAATGGAGGAAAAAGGAGTGCCTGGCCATCGGCTGCACGTCGCCCTGATGCTGGAAGGTCCCACCTACGACCAGGGGTGGAACAGCAGCGCCCTTGAAAGCTTGACAGAGCTGCAGAAGCAATATGGGTTCTCACTGGAAGTAGCAAGCAATCTGGACCCTGAAAAGATTACAGCGGCCGCCGAGCAGTACGCCTCCAATGGCTATGATCTCATATTCGGACATGGTGTCATTTTTTCCGAACCTTTTACAAAAGTGGCTCCGTTTTATCCGGAGACCCGTTTTGTTTCCTTTAACGGAGAAGCTCCACACTCCAACCAGACCACCATCCGCTACGATATGTGGCCCGCAGGATACCTGGTAGGAAAGCTCGCCGCGCAGATGACCCGTACGCGAAAGGTCGGCTATATCATCGCGGACAAGCCCACCGAATACGATCAATTGAATGGCTTCACACAAGCAGTCAAAGACACGAGCGGAAAAACAAAAGTGATCGTCGGCAAGGTTAGCGATTTCAATGACATCGCAGGAGCCACCAAGGCGGCAAAAGAGATGATCTCCAAAGGGGTCGACGTGGTCTACACCACGGGGGACAGCTTGAATCTGGCCGTCATTACCGAAGCGCAGCGTGCCAATATCTACGCGATCGGCTACATCGCTGATCAACGCTACATCGCACCCAATCACGTAATCGCGTCGATGATTCAGGACGTTCGACAATGCTATCGGACGGTCATGTCTCAATTTACTGCCGGAAAATTGCCTTCGGGCAGCGTTACCTACGGGCTGAAAGAAGGAGTAAACCGTCTGAGCTCGTTTGGACCCATGGTTCCCAAAGAAATACGCGAAGAAATCAAGCGGGAGCTGGACAAGTTGATTCAGCGCCGCTAGATGTTTGGAGGATAGACATGATGTCTCCGTTTCGCAGCTTAGGTTTTCAGAAGAAAATCATGCTCAGCTACTTGGTCATGATGCTGCTGATCGGGTGTGTAACGACCTTGTTCAGCTACCAGATGACCAAGGTGACATCCGATGAGATGCATCTGACCCAAAATGTTCTTCCTCAGGCCAGTGCTCTTTTGGATGTGAAAAACCAGCTCTACCTGAAGACATATGCCTTGAAAATGTACACCTTGACGCGACAGCCATCTTTCCTTGATCAATACTACACAAATCTTGTCAACAGTGCCCGGTTCTCCTCTGTTCCCAAAACGGAAGAAAACGGTGAGCTGCTCACGGTCATCGATTTGATCTCGCAGCTCGATTTCATCTTCTTGAACAAAATCAATCCCCTGCTGCAAGCAGGCAACGTAACGGCTGTCAGCTATGTACTTGAGACAGACGTGCAGCCAAAAATCAACGAATTGGAACGGCATCTGACCTATTCCCTCAACCGCCTGGAGTACCAGACGAACAAGGAATTTCAGAAAACGAATGAGACCTTGAAGGTTTCCCTGATCCTGACGTACAGCGTATCGGTCGCTTCTATTTTATTCGGACTGTTTTGCACGTTTTACTTCCGAAGAGAGCTGCTGCGTCCAATCCGGTCTTTGATCGAACAAGTCCGGGAAGTGTCCAAAGGAACATTCGGCCAGCAGATTGTCTACGACACCAAAGATGAATTTCATGAACTGGCGCAGGAGTTTAACAAAATGTCGACCAGCATTGCCCGACTGTTCCAGCAGGACGAAGCCCGCAGACAGGTGCTGGAGGAAGAAAAGAATGTCAGAGAGCAGATTCTCAACTCCCTCCCGGTCGGCGTCATTACCCGCCATTTTCATTCGGAATGGGTACACATCAACCAAAAAGCAAAAGAACTCGTCCGCCTGGATTCCAGTCATTTCCCCATGACCAAAGACCCCGACCTCTGGAGTGGCGGACCGGGGGAGCAGACACCCTGGTTTGAAAATCGGAAAATCTCGCTCTATCGCGAGAATGAAACGCCATTTACTGCGCTTGTCTCCTACGTGCCGCTGCGGAATCAGCACGACCAGGAAGCTGGATGGATGGTCGCTTTTTCTGACATCACCGAACAAGAGCAAGTCCAGGATTACCTTCACCAGTCGGAAAAACTGGCGATGGTCGGCCAACTGGCCGCAGGCGCTGCCCACGAAATTCGAAACCCGCTGACTGTGATCTACGGGTTTATTCAATTGCTCCAGCAAAGGCTGCCTGAGGAAGAAAGAGACCGCCACTACCTCCCTTTGATCTTGCAGGAAATCGAACGGGTCAATCATATCGTGACAGAGCTTTTGATGCTCTCCAAGCCGTCGGAGCCCAACTATCGCGAGGTGTCGCTGACAGAGGTGCTGCACTCCATCCTGCCGTTGATGAAGGGCGAAGCTGCCCTGCACGGAATTGAAATCGTCGACCTGCTGGAAAAAGATACGCGGCTGGAGGTTGACGTCGAGCAGCTCAAGCAGATTTTGCTCAACCTGATGAAGAACAGCATCGAGGCGATGAAGCACGGGGGATCGCTCTGCATCGGAAGCAAGGTGATTGATTCGACTGTCCAAATCCGCGTGGCCGACACCGGTTCGGGCATTCCTCCCGAGCATCTGGTACGCATCTTTGATCCTTTCTTCTCCCTCAAGGAAGAGGGAACGGGACTTGGCTTGCCCATCTCCCGCCGCATGGTTGAAAACCACGGCGGGAGCATGCAGATCTTCAGCGAGCCGGGCAAGGGAACAGAAATTGTCATTTCCCTGCCGCTCTGCCGCCATGGACGCGCTTAGGCCCGAGGAGCTGCCAGCCAGTCAAACATCCGCCTCGTGTACGCCTCCAGTACTTCTCCTTTGAACAAGTGGCTGGCACCCTCCGCCAGCCACATTTCATGGGGCTTCCCGTTTGCTTTCAGCGCATCGCCCAGGCGCCGGGCATGCTCAACTCCGACATTCCCGTCTTCTGTACCGTGGATGATCAGGACCGGACAGCTAATTTCCGCTGCGCGAAAAATCGGCGAGCGCCATCTGTAGGCCTCTTCCTGCTTGCGTGGGTGGCCGACCACACGGCGAAGCATTCTCCTTAAATCAATGCGCTCCTCGTACGTCAAAAACAGATCGGATACACCTCCCCACACAACCGCAGAGCGCAGACCTGGGCACTCGATCGCCGCCAGAAGCCCCATAATTCCGCCTCGTGAAAAGCCATAGACGCTGATCCTCCCGCTGTCTACACCGGGCATCCGGCAGAGCAGCTCATAAGCGGAAAAGACATCGTGCCGATCCTCACCGCCAAACTCGTCTCGCCCCTCTCCTCCTTCATTGCCCCGATAGTGAGGGGCAAGCACGACATAGCCAAACGAGGCCATCTGGCTAATCCGCTCCGGCCGGACCTTGCCCACCCCCTTGATGCCCCCGCGGCAATAAAGCAGCGCGGGCAGGCATTCCCCCAACTGGGCATCGGGCACAGCGAGCGCCGCTTTGACCAGAAGTCCCTGACTGTAATAGCTGACTGTGTAGAGACGGACACCGGGCTCAACAGAAAGCTCCGGGACAGCTTCTACAAACGGCTCCAAATAGTTGCAGGCGGTTTCTGCTTCCACTTTACTCTCCCTCTCCTTTCTGATCCTCGAAGCTGGCGTCAGCCCCGATCAAATCAGCCAAAGACTGCGACAACCATTTCTTATATACTGTCTGCTGGGGACCTCTTTAGATTCCCCACAAGAAAAAAAGACGGGTGCTCCCGTCTTTTTCCTGCTCTGATATGGTTAGGCCCTAGTAGCCGCGTTTTGCGTTCTTTTTGTTGATCGTAGCAAGGTTCTCCTCACTGTGCTTCAACCATTTTTTCATCTTGTCCTCGAAGGAAGCTGCGCTATCGCGTCTTGAATTGCCCCCGCGGTCGCCTCCACGAAATCCACCCCCGCGACGCTCTTCACGCTCTGGACGCTCCGGCGCAGGCAGTGCGGCGCGAACCGAAAGCGAGATCTTACCTGCATCATCAATGGAGAGGACTTTTACTTTGACCTGATCTCCTACGGAAAAGTGATCGTTGATATCTTTGACAAAACCGTTTGCTACTTGGGAAATGTGGACTAGCCCCTGCTCGGTTTCGCTGACTGCTACGAACATCCCAAACGGTTTAATTGCTGTCACTTTTCCCTCGATGATGCTTCCCACTTGTACTGCCATTCAGTTTGCACTCCTTTTATCATTTCCCAAAAATGGTGAGAACCTCTACTAGAAGCCTCATTACATTAGTATAGCAGAGATAATCAATGACTGAAAAGCCTATTCTTTCTAGGAACGCTCTATTACCAGCTTACCCCTCCTGGGATGATCGGTAGAATGCTCCTGCTATTCCGATCTCCGCTATTTTTTTATTTGGCAGCAGATGCAATCATTGGTTCCACTCCCATCTTTTCCTCCAGTCTGTCCTTCATCCTAGGATGGATAACACTTTGCCATTTTATCACCTTGTTTTTCGGCTTCCCCAAAGCGACCATACGGCAATGATCAGCAGCATCGTACTCACGCCGATCCCATCCAGGACTACATCGGCGACCTGTCCGGTCCTGTCAGGGGTAAACGTTTGATGCCATTCGTCCAGCACGGCCACAGCCAGGCTTAAAAAAGCGCTCCAGGGCAAAGCCACCATAGCAGTCAAGCGCTGACGCAATACCCGATACCACGCCGCCGCCAAAATGGCAAATACAGAAAAATGCGTTCCCTTGCGGAGAAAGAACTCAATAACCCCTGCTACTCCATTATTGTCAATACTGATCTCTTTTTTTCCATACTGAAAGGAAAAATCCTGCCAATTTTCTGAAACCGTCCCTTCATCGACAAACTTTGAAATCGTACCGCGAATATCCTGCTTCCCGTACGGTGTCGATGATGAGATGAACAATCCCGCAAGTATGCCCACCAGCAGGATGATCTCAAGCACTCGTTTCGCTCTTCCCACTTGCCTCCTCCTTACCGCCGCTGCCTGTCTTATGCTGCTTTTCTTTCTTTTATCATAACAAAATATAGCAGCGGTCTGCCGCCAGCATGCAAGTTGTTTGTGAAAACGAGAAAATGCCAACCGCTATTGGTTGGCATCTCGCGGCGAAGCCGACAAGGGCAAGAAATCTTCTTTGGACAGCTCTCTCGGTCTCTCCGAAGCCGGCTGTTGCACCGAGTCTTCATACGAGTAAGGCTGCCCGTCCGGACTCTTTCGTTTCCGACCTCGGCTATCCAGACGGCGCACCTTTTCATTTTCCCACCAGGTGTGCAGATGCTGCCGGATGGCGGGAACGCTCAATGGCTGACTGTACAATCGTCGATACTCGGAACCGAGATAGATGGCCGGTGTCAGGACGATGACGGCGTAGATGGCCAATAGCGTTCCGATCAAAAGAGCAGCCGCGAAGGGCGCGTGCAGATCATCCCCGTTGCCAAGTCCGCAGGCAAACGGCAGGCAGGCAACTGTCAGCGCTGCGAAAACACTGATCAGACCCGGGACAGACCTCGCAGCCTGGGCTCTGATTCCATCCAGAAGCGTTTCAGCGTCCTCTTTTGTTTCAGCAAGCCGGTTCAGGAAGATCACGGCTTGCTGCACCATGATCGCGGCCGCGGCAGCAATGCCGTAAAAGCCCATCACGTTCAGCGGCCGGTCAAACAGCAACAGGCCGAACATCACGCCGCCGGACAGCACAGGCAAAAGGGCAAGCGCAATGATACCGTCACGCATTCTGCGCAGAAGCAGCATGCTTGCCACTAGTATCGTCGCGATGGCGGCAAAGCCGGCGAGGAAACGTCCGGTCGCGTCTGTGTCATTTGTTGCCTCTTCCTGCTCTTTTTTCAATTCGGAAGCGCTTAAAATGCGATACCCCTCCGGAATCGGCGTTTCTTCCTCCATCTGGTGCGAAATCGAGTACGAGATGCCCTCAATCCAACTCTGTACGGAAACGGCGCTGCTTACCAGAAATACGTAATCGCCGTCCTCTCGCTGATAAACAGGCGGTTCATCCGTAAGCGACCAGTCGGCCAGCTCCTGCAGGCGAACGGCTCCCGCCGGAGTGCGGATCAAGATGTTTTTGACCTGGTCGGCATGCTCCATCCAGTTGTCGGGAAAGCGGACTGTCACCGGAACGCTCTGGCTGTTCCAGGTCATATTTCCCGCCGTCTGCTTTCCAAGATAGCTCTCCATCTGCCGCCGTACTTCGGCCTCCGTCACGCGGTAACGGGCAAGCACATCCTGTTTCGGTTTGATCGCGATATACGTACCTGTCGTACCGGAACCGAGACGCTCATCCGTGATGATTTCCTTGCCGTCTTTATCCAGCCAGCGCATTTCCTGCAAAAAGCTGACGACCTGCATCGCGATGCCTTTGGTCGTATGGAGAGACGGCCCCTTTACCGTGACCTCCAGGCGGGTCTTTTGATCATCCGAGACGACCATGGCAAACGGATCGGTACGGGGAATCTCCCTCAAGCTTTTCTCCAGCTCTTTTTCCAGGTCAATGCGGGTCCGCGTCCATTCGTCCTTCTCTTCCAGCTGAAGATGGAAAATTAGATTTTCCTTGGACGCCACCGTATAGACATCCCGTACCTCCTCGAGAGCCAGCAGACGCTCTTCCGCTGCTTTGGCAGCCTGCATGGCTTCATCGATGGTGCTGCCCTTGATCATCGCCAGGGAGAGTGTCTTTTTATGTCCGTCTGTTTTGCTGTACGGATCGACCGGCACAAATGAATGGAACAGAACCACTGCAATCAAGGAGACAGCCAACGCTATTCCAAATGGCAAAAATCTTTGCCCGACGGTTCGCTCCCAGCGGGAAACCAGATACTTTGTCCACTTGCCGCCTCTCCCCTGACGTGCTGGTCCAAAACCTTCGGGAAGCCAGGCAGCAATCAGGATCGGAACGATAAAGCCGTAGACGCCCAGCATTACCACCGTACCAATCAGCGTTACCGGCAGCACGTCATGCAGGAGCGGCAGGTCAGCAGACTTCATGATATCTGTCGTCATCAGCCCGGTCAGGCAGGCTGCGAGAATCACAATCGCAAGCAAGACCGGCTTCATCAACTCTCTTGCGTGATTCAGGCAATTCTCCTGGGAAGGAACCCCTTCCTGTCCGATCCGGTGAAAAAGCGGTACGCCCGCTCCTGCAAACAAAACGGCAAACAGCGCAACCGGCCCGATCGAGGTGAGCGTGAGCGGTATGCCGCAAAGCCACATGCCTCCCAGCAAGGCTCCCGTGGCCATAAGCTGGGACAGAAGAGACAGGCTTCCTGCCATCAGGCTGCGGAGGATGATGCCCACAGCAAGCGCGGTGCCGAGTGTGAGCAGCATAACCAGCCAGCCTGTATCGCGAACAGCCGCGGTCAATTTGGCGGCAAAGTCATCCGCCAGGTCAATCTGGTACCGCCCTTTCGCCGCATTGTTCAATTCGCTGACCGTATTCATCACTTCAGCCCGGATCGAGGGAAGCTGGGAGCCTGCTGCTCCGTACACCGTGATACCGACAGCAGGCTCTCCTCTGTATACGTACACGGATTCCCCCTTGCTTCCTCTGAGGTCGCGGATGTCAACGAGCGTCTTCAAGGGGATGTAGCCCCGTTCGGTAGAGATGAGCTGTTTCCCCAGTTCCTGTGGACTCGTCCACTCCGCAGACCATTGAAGGTGAGTCTGATCCGTTCCCGTTCCGACGCTGCCGACTTGTTCCCGGGCAGCTTTTCCCTGAAGCTGGCCGATCACATCTCCGGGGGTCAGTCCGTATACCTGCAGCATCGATGGACGGAATACCAGCTCCATTTCCTGACGGAGGCTGGTATTGTCTACTTCCACACGCGCCACTCCCGGAATCGCCCCGATTTTTTCGGCCACTTCATACCGGGCCGCGTCAGAGATCGTTTGTACATCGGAGCCATGCACAAGATAGTAGCCAACGCGATCATCCGCCAGGTTGGACTGGCTAAGCTTCCAGTCGCTTACGGGGAGAGAGGCGGCCAATTCCCGCAGCTTGCTCTCCAGCTTTTCCCGGTCGTCCTCAAACAGACTGTTGCGTGTCTTGACCGTGATCATTGCTGAACCGGCCTGTGCTCTTGCCGATATTTTCAGGGCGAGACCTGTGGAGCGGATCGCCTCCTCAGCGGGTCTCGCCACTTTTTCATCGACCATCTCCGCGCTCATGCCTGAAGCGGTAAAACGAACCGTATACTCCGGCAGTGGCCGGTCGGGGAAAAGCCTGATCTCCATGCGGAGCGCGGCCCCCACGGCCAAAAGACAACAAACCAGCGCCAAAAGCTTGGCCAACGCAGGCCATGTAGAAGCAAACGTCCGGTTATTCATCTTCCACCTTCACCGCCTCGCCGTCCACCACGTAGGATAGTCCGGAGGAGACGATCTGATCCCCCTGCTGCAATCCTTCCAAGACCTCGTAATGGGTTCCGTACAAATTGCCTACCTTGACAGGCTGCTTTTTAATCGTGTTTTCTACAATTTTCATGACGTAGTAGGACTCCTCGGCAACACCTACGCTTGTGACGGGTACAAACAAGGAGTTGTTGGTCTTTACCTGGTAGACGCAGGTTACGGCCATTCCGCCTCTCCAGTGGTCCGCTTTTTCCCGGACAGTCACTTCCACCGGATAGGTGCCGGTCGCCGTATCCATCACAGGCGCGACAAAGGAGACGACCCCCTCCGCCTCCGTACCGTCCGCTGCCTTGACCACCACCGTCTTGCCTTTCTGCCAACTGCCGATCTGCCCGCTGTCCACTTGCAGCTTGACCAGCCACTGCGATGGATCCACCAGACGGATGACTTCGCTTCCCGGTCCGGTCTGCTCCGACTCGGTCTGCGCAATCGACGCAACCACTCCGTTAAAAGGAGCCTTCAGCACCGCGTCAGCCGCTTCCTGACGAGCTCGCGTCAACTGGACATTGGCCTGCTGGACTTCTGCGTTGGCCGCTTCGATCTCCAGCTTGTCGGCGCCTTTTTTCAGCTCGTCATAGCGAATCTGCTGTTCCTGGAAAGCGATTGCGGCCTGCCTGTCGGCAAGTGCCAATCGATCCAGCTCATCCTTGGCAATCGCGCCATTTGCATACAAAAGCTGTGCCTGGGCGTGCTCTTCGGCAGCCTTGGCAGCGTTCTGCTTTGCTTTTTCCACCTGCAGCCGCTGCGTCTCCAGCTCATGCTGCTCGGGTCCCTGCAAGGTCTTGGCGCGGCGGACGCTGGCACTGGCTACTTGCCCCTGAGCGGCAGACACTTCCTGCTGGAATACCGACGTATCGAGAGAAGCCAGGGTTTGTCCCGCTTTGACCTCGCTGCCCTTTTGCACAAATATTTGCGCGATTTTTCCCGAACGTGCAAATGAAAGCGAGAGTTCTTTCAAAGGCGAGATCACGCCGGAAATTTCCTGTGTCAATCCGTCTTGCGGCGGTTCAACTGTATAAGCGTTTACGGTCTTTACCTTGATGACTGTCTCTTCTTCCAGCCGCTTCAAACTTTGTACGCTCTCACTCAGCTTCCCGCACCCCGTCAGCAACAGCGCAACCAGCGTGAGCCCGATCCATTTTTTCATTCCATCAGCTCCTGCTCAAAACTTTTTTTCCCTAAAATGAACATAAAATGACAAAATATATTTTACAGAAGGGTCGGATTATTTGTACCACTTTTCTGTCATTTTTTATTTTTCTTTATTAATCTCCGGCTGCGTTCGTCACTCGTTTGTAACTCTTCCTGTTATTATAGTAGAAAAAGTGGAAATCCTCACGCTTTTCAGTTCGCAGCATCTCCGTTTTCAGAGGGATTCCATTTTTGACAACGCTTTCAGCTGTGTGCAGTTCAATTTTGATGGTGGGAGTGAGCTTCATGGCAAAAATCTACACGTCCTACGCGGACATCGTGGCTGACATCCACGACGGAGCCACCCTTTTGGTCGGCGGCTTCGGTCTCGTCGGAATTCCTGAGAATCTGATCATTGCTTTGCGAGACAAGGGCGTGAAGGACCTGACTGTCGTCTCCAACAACTGCGGCGTGGACGACTGGGGTCTTGGCCTTTTGCTCAAGGAAAAGCAGATCAAAAAGATGGTCTCTTCATACGTTGGCGAAAACAAGGAATTCGAGCGGCAGTTCCTCTCGGGAGAGCTGGAAGTGGAGCTGACGCCGCAGGGTACACTCGCTGAACGGATTCGGGCAGGCGGTGCCGGAATTCCCGCCTTCTACACCCCTGCTGGAGTAGGAACACCAGTCGCAGAGGGCAGAGAGACCCGCGACTTTGGCGGCAAGGAATACTTGCTCGAATATGGCATCACAGGCGATTTCGCCTTGATCAAGGCGTGGAAGGCAGACAAGATGGGCAACCTCGTCTTCCGCAAAACGGCTCGCAACTTCAACCCGATGATGGCAGCTGCGGGGAAAATAACGATCGTCGAGGTAGAGGAAATCGTGGAGACGGGCGAGCTTGATCCCGATCACATTCACACGCCGAGCATTTACGTGCAGCGCCTGATCCAGGCCCCCTCTTTTGAAAAGCGGATCGAGCGCAGAACGGTGCGTCAATAACGGGAGCCACCCAGTATGAACGAAGGAGGACAACGCTATGTCTCTTACGCGTGAACAAATTGCGATGCGCGCCGCCCAGGAAGTGCAGGACGGCTTTTATGTAAATCTGGGAATCGGCATGCCGACGCTTGTGGCCAACTACATTCCCGAGGGGATGACCGTCGTGCTGCAGTCTGAAAACGGACTGCTCGGGATCGGTCCCTACCCCACTGAGTCCGAGGTAGACCCCGATCTGATCAACGCCGGAAAAGAAACGGTCACGGCAATACCGGGCGCCGCTTACTTCTCCAGTGCCGAATCGTTTGCCATGATCCGCGGCGGCCACATCGATCTGGCCATCCTCGGCGCGATGGAAGTATCCGCTGCCGGCGACCTCGCCAACTGGATGATCCCCGGCAAGATGATCAAGGGCATGGGCGGCGCCATGGATCTGGTGCACGGCGCCAAGAAAATCGTCGTGATCATGGATCATGTGAACAAGCACGGCGAGCCGAAAATTTTAAACGAGTGCGCCCTGCCATTGACCGGAAAAAGAGTGGTCAATCGGATCATCACCGACCGGGCCGTGCTGGACGTGACCCCGGAAGGTCTGCTGCTGGTGGAAGTAGCGGAAGGCTACACGCCGGAGGATATTCAGGCCTGCACGCAGCCAAAGCTGTTGGTGTCCAGCGTGTTAAAAACAGTCAAGGTCTAGGCAAAGTGAAAGCCGCCGTGAACATATCCCGGCGGTTTTTTCTTGGCAAAATGGATGCGATTTCTACGGGGCTGCCGCGCCGTCAGCGGGCAAACGGAAGAAATGAATCCGACCTTGTACTTACGCTAAACCAAAAAGCGGTTTTCCATTATGTGTATAATAACAAGAGAAAAACATTCGCTTTTTACCGGATCGGAAAGGAGAATTCCCGATGATGCCTGCTGTCGGTTGTCTTGTTTTGCACGGATTCGCTGGAGATATCCGCGATGTACTCCCCCTGGCCAACGCTCTGCGCGCCGAAGGGTATCACGTAGAATGCCCCACACTGGAAGGACACGGGCTGGACAGACGGGTACTTGCCAAAAGCACGCGCAAGGACTGGCTGCGTTCCGCAGACGAAGCCTACAAACGCCTTTCCCTGCGCGCCCAGGAGATCATCGTGATCGGTTTTTCCATGGGCGGCCTGCTCGCCATCAACCTCGTCCACCGCTATCCGGCGCGGCTTTTGATTACCATCAATACGCCTTACGCCTACTGGGATGTCGAACAGGCGCTTGCTTATTTGCGCGAGGATTTTTCTTCCCACTCGCGCAGGTATGTACAGGGACTGGTCAAAATTCCTGTCCGCAGCATGCTGCAGTTCCGTCAGTTGCTTGCCGAGACGAAAGCGATTCTGCCGCAGGTTTCGATCCCTTACGTCCTGCTGCAGTCGCGCCGGGATGACACTGTTCAGGCTCGCAGCGCCGAGCATTTGGCCAGCAGCGTTTCCCCCTCTTGCGCTCCACATATCACCTGGTATGATCGTTCCGGTCATATGATTTTTCACGATGCCGACCGGGATGACGCCATTGCCCGGGTTCTAGCTGCGGTACGCGAGCACTCTCCTGCTCCGCCACCCGAGGGAAACGAGAAGCAATGAGACACCCATGCCCGTGAACAGCAACGGCAAGCCTGCCCTTTCCTCTACCCAGAAGGCAAGCATTGGCCCTAGCGCCGCCCCCAAATCGGTCATGACCGAATAGACCATCATCGCTGACGAACTGTTTTCCCGGCGAGACGCGTCATCCGCCGCCAGTGTGTCCATGACTGTGGTCAAAATGGTGGCGGTTACCTGTATTCCAAGCAGAGCCAGCAAAAAAAGCGGCAAGGACAGGCCCGCTGCGACACAGATGAAAAGAATGGACGCTGCCAGCATCGAAATGACAAACAGCTTGCCGCGTCCGTATCGATCCGACAGCCTTCCAAACCAGGGCGCCAGCCACGGTTCCCACAGCCAGCGAGCTCCCTGCACCGCTCCGGAGATCACCGCCGAGCCGATCAGAATTCCGCCTATCACCATCGCCGGATGAAAAAGCTCAATCAGCCTGCTGAGGGTAGCCGTAAACATGCCCTGGTAGCACATCGCGACAAATAAGCCGGTCAACATCGTTGCCGCCATCCCCTTTGGCCAACGAAAAAGAGAGACAGCCTCAGACGATGGGGCCGAAGACATCCGCGGTTCTTTCACGAACGATGGCCGAATGGAGAAAAGCACCGGGAAAAACGCAAGCAATGAGGCACCTGCAAACACGAGCGCAGCCGTCTGAATGCCGCCCCATGCCGCCAAAATGGCTCCGAGGACCATCCCGACCAGACTGCCCAATCGATACAATCCGTTGTAAAGCCCCATGAAATGCCCTCTGTTGCCGTTATCTGCGACCTCCACGATGAGCGCAAATGCCCCCAGCCTCAGAAACGTCCAGGCAAGCCCCCATACCCCCCGCATGATCAGCCAGAGCCAAAAGCCTTGAAGCGAATAGGCAGCGGTGCTGACAAAGGTGAGCGCGACAGCCAGCAGCAAGCCGGAGCGTCCGCCGGAGCGCTCGTACCATTTGCTGACCAGCGGATTCAGCGGCACGCGCACCAGGCGATTGATCGAAAGAAGCACCCCTACTTCCCAAAGAGATTCCAGCCCTGCCTCTTTCCAATACAGCGGGAGAACGACGTACAGCATCGAGTCTCCCAACAAACAGAGAGCCGTCACGATTGAGAGCATGACGACTTCTTTTTTTCCTGTTTCTCTACTCCTTGAATGATCCATGCCGTTCCCCTTTACTTTCTCTGTCTTCTCTCTATACACTACGAGGTAGAATCAATCAGTTCCAATACATATTTTCGCCTGATTCATAAACAAAATGGATGATTGGAGAGAGAGCGTATGAATCTGCATGCCCTGCGCATCTTTGTTGAGGTGGCTTCCAAAGGAAACGTGACAACTGCGGCCGCTTCCCTGTCGATTAGCCAACCGGCGGTATCCGCACAGATTCGCAAGCTGGAAGCAGAGCTGGGAAAACGGCTCCTGGCCCCGAAAGGCAGAGGCATCGTCCTTACTCAGGAAGGACAATTTTTGTATGCGCGGGCACGCCGCATCTTTGATTGGGAAAAAGAGCTGGAAGCGGAGTGGGAAGACGTCAAGTCTGGCATGCGCGGCCGGCTGCGGGTCGCCTCAACCTTTCTGCCCTCGCTGTATTTTGTTCCCGCCTGGCTGGCCTCTTTTAAACGACGTTATGAGCAGGTGGAGGTGGAAATGCGCACGGGCAATTCCCAGCAATCGCTCCAGCGCCTGCTCCGCAATCAAGCTGACGTCGCCGTGATCACGAACGAGTCCTGGGACGACCACCCTGTCAGAAAAGAGCTGATCACGAATGTAGAATACTGGTTTGTCGTGCCTCGCGACCATCCTCTCGCTGGTCAGGAGGTTCCCCTGAAGGTTTTGATGCGGGAGCCGTTTCTGCTGAGAGAAACGGGCAGCTCTACACGCGAAAAGCTGTTCTCGCTCTGCCGGGAGCATGGGGTCGCCCCGCCGAGAGTCGGGCTGCAGTACCACGGCTTGGTTGAATCCATTCAATCCGTCAAGGCCGGGTATGGCGCCATGCTGGCACCAGAACCGGCTGTCAGCGATTTGGTGCAGCGAGGGGAGGTTGGCCGCGTCCGTATTACCGGCGTTGAGATCGAGCGTCCGGTATACATATGTACACGGCTGGAGGATGAAGAGATTGGTCCCATTGCTGCGCGCTTTCTTGACCTGGTTCTTGGCAGGAATGTTGACCACTAGCTTTAAGTTTGACTGAGCTGGATTTTGCAGGCACCACACAAAAGTTGCACGATGTTCCTTTCATCCTATTTATCGCTTTATGTACGGAGAGAGTTGCAAGCATATTTGAAAAAACTGCCAGGAAATCAACATGACAAAAAACAGGTCTATTATGGCGGTATCTGACCATCATTGACCTGTTTTTTGTTATGCTATTGAATAACTTTCTTTTGTTCTGGATTAAAATAGAACTTGTCAGCCACATCAATCGATCCTCCGGTTGCGGACCACTGGGAGGTCGTGTTGGTCACGACAGCAGGTGTCGCCCTCACGGTGGGCGGCGTGTTCTTTCCACCGCTGCTGCCGTTTGGCGTCTCGATCCTGGTCGGCGAAGGGATATCCGGTGTGATCGGGTACGCCTTTGGCATGCGCGGCGACGAGCTGCTGCCCCATTTTCCCGCATCGACGACCGCGTCAACGACGGTGGTAGTCGCGACGTCTTTCACAGTATCTACAACGGTGTCAATGGCCGCCGCTGAGCGAAGACAACAAAAACAGGTCTATTATTGCGGTATCTGACCATAATTGACCTGTTTCGTGTAACGCTATTACGTTAAATAGGGATACTTTTTCCAAACATTCTGTACGTACATCAATATTCGTGAATACTTCCTACAGATAGAACAAAGATTATGTTGGTGATGATGAGGTAAAGTGGTTCGTTCGGCACTGGGTAGCCGCCCCTCTATGCTAGGGAGTAATGATTATGACTCAAATGTAGCTTTATCTGGAAATACTCCCCCTTCTTTATACAAACATCTAGCCAGTCTTTGAGCCGCCCTGTCAAAATAAAATTTCGATTCGTGGGTTGAGTTTAATACTGGTTCAATTTCCCTAATAGTTTCGCTCTTTTTGTTCAATTCAATTTTTCCCAATATTTGCTCGTTCGGCCCAAAATGATAAACAACCTTCTCCTCATCCTCATAATCTTTCAGCAATAGTACAAATGACGCCATATTGATACCTCCTAAGGTCTCCATACTCTCCCTGATTTTTCAGCGGCAGAATGTGCTTTTTCGTAATCCGTCTTAAACATACCTTCAAATTTTGATTCAAAAATTTCGTGATTAAGTAGTTCAATATCCTTTTGAGTATGTGTACCATTCTGTAACCTCTGCCATGCTTGAGCAATTTCATAATCAGGGTCGAATCGTCCATACCCACTTGATTTTGCATGTTCTTTAATAAATACATGTTCCTTAATCCGTTGAATACGCCACTCCGGTATACCAGTATTCTTCGCAATGGTACTAACATCTGATGTAGAATTTCTTATTGAGTCATACATTTTGATAGCTTCTTCTTCTTGACGAAGCCATTCTTTCAGGGACAGTTCTCTACCACCAGTCTGAATTTCACTCGTCCCCTTGGAAGAAAAATACTGTAAATCAATAGGTAACAAGAATTTTGATCCACTCTGCTCAGCACCACTCTTCACCACAGCCTGCGCCGTTTCCTGCCCGGTAGAATACGCTTTGTTTAGTCCAATTGTGAATGCTAATCTAATAATTGACCACCTAGTGGTACATCGCTCATAAAAAAGTTGACCACCTGAGCACCTCTTTCCTGTATCTTGTAGTTGTCTAGACAACAAGATATAGGAGGAAAGGAAATGCTTCAGATGGCTAATTATGAGTTTATCAGGAAACAACACTTTCTGCTAGGGAAGTCGATTCGTCAAATTTCTCGCGAAACTGGCTACTCGCGTCAAGTGATACGAAAAGCCTTGACATCAACGGAAATCCCTGTATACCAGCTTTCAAAACCGAAGCCGAAGCCAGTCATTGATTTTGTCAAGCCCATCATCTTGGAATGGCTGCGTCAAGATGAACAGGCTCCCCCGAAGCAGCGTCATACTGCCAAACGTATTTACCAGAGACTCGTTGACGAACATGGATTCACCGGCGGTGAATCTACTGTACGACGCTACGTCAGAGAGTTGCGGGTTTCTCCTCCTAAAGCATTTGTCCCTCTTGATTTCCCGCCAGGGCGATTTGCCCAATTTGACTGGGGTGAGGTTACGGTTCATTTACAAGGGAAACAAGTGAAGGTTCAAGTCTTTTGTATGCGTTGCACATACAGCAGAAAGATTTTCATCAAGACATTTGCTCATCAGAAGCAAGAGGCTCTTCTCCAAGGTCATGTAGATGCTTTTGAATTTTTCGGTGCTGTTCCCCAAGTCATCACATACGACAACCTGACAACAGCCGTTAAGAAGGTATTGGAAGGCAAAAATCGCGAGGAACAAGAGCGATTTATTCAGCTACGTGCCCACTACCTGTTTGAAAGCTATTTCTGTGATCCGGGAAAAGGGCATCAAAAAGGCCAAGTGGAAAACCTCGTACAGTTTGCCCAGAGGCAATTTTTTGCACCTGTTCCTAGTGTTTCTTCTCTGGAGGAGCTAAATCAAATCCTCCTCGAAAAATGTATCTCTTACGAGAATACAACCGTTCCCCGGTCTTCCCTAACGGTTGGAGAAGCATTTGTTCAAGAGTTGCCCATCATGCTTCCATTGCCTCCACGGCCATTGGATTGTTTCCGTGTTGTACCCGTGAAAAGCAATACGCTATCCATGATCCACATTGAAAAAAATGCCTATTCCGTCCCGGTTTCCTATGCATCGACCCAACTTATTTGCCGAGTATTTGCTGAAAAAATTGAGGTGTATCACGGAAAAAGCCTGATTGCGACGCATGAGCGGTGCTTGGAAAAAGGAAAGGAGATTTTGCAATACGATCATTATCTGGATTTACTTCTTATTCGCCCAGGAGCAGTTCTTTATGCTAGACCATTGCATCAGGCAGGATTACCCGCCATTTACCAAAAGTTCTTGGACAAGTGCCGTAACCGACCAGGAGGGATGAAGGAGTTCGTTCGACTCTTGCTTTTGCACCGTGAATTCGATACTTCTCTCGTCGAAGAAGCACTGGGGGAGGCCTGCCAAAAAGGGATGTTCCAGTATGATGCCGTAAGGCAATTATTGTTTCAGCGAACATTGCCGGAACACCGTTTGCCCCAACTCTCGTTGGCGGAGGATAGCTCTGTTCCACGTATTCAGGTAAAGGCCCCAGATCTTAGCCAGTACAATCGTTTGTTACAGAAAAGGAGTGTGGTTCATTGAGTACGAGTTTCCTGCTTGAAACCTACGCGAAACGCCTTCGCTTACCTGCGATTAAACGTGTCTATAAGGAAATCGCCCATGATGCTGCTGAACGGCAAATTCCCTACGAGGAGTTCCTCTTAGCCCTACTAGAGCAAGAAGTTCAGCAAAGGGATGCTAACCAAATCGCGAGTCGCATCAAGCACGCCAAATTCCCTTCTATGAAAACGCTCGATCAATTTGAATTCTCGGCGATTCCGTCCCTCAATAAGCCCAAATTGCTTCAACTGGCTCGTTGTGAGTACATCGAAAAGGCAGAGAACATCATGTTTATCGGAAACTCTGGCACTGGCAAAACTCATCTCTCCATTGCACTCGGGAAGGAAGCTTGCCATCATGGCTATTCCGTTCAGTTTTGGACTGCCGCTAAAATATGTAACGAGCTTATGGAAGCTCAGTCCCAAAAGCGAATCCTCCAGCTAGAGAGGCAATGGTTGAAAACAGATTTGATTATTTTGGATGAAGTCGGGTTTGTCCCTCTGAGTCGGACCGGGGCGGAGTTATTATTCCAATTTTGTGCGGCCCGCTATGAGAAAGGAAGCATGATCATTACCAGTAATCTGGAATTTACGGAATGGACACAGATTTTCAAAGATGAGCAAATGACGTCAGCCCTGGTTGATCGGCTTACCCATCGTGCCCATATCTTTGCAATGAATGGAGACAGCTATCGCTTTAAGCAGAGCATTCAAAGATCGTGATCATGAAAAAGTTACCCACCCGACGGGTGGATTGATTTTTGCCATGGTGGTCAATTTTTTGATGAGCACGGTGGTCAACATTTTGATTGACATTCACATCCAATCGATCCGCCGGTCACCAGCAGCGCCCCGATGGCCGCAGCAATTACCGCCTTGCGGTAATTCACCTTTTCCCCACGCGCCCGGTCATCCATCACGCTGACCGCAAAGCCTTCGCCAGCCCCCGCCGTTTTGTTCCGCAGGACTGTCGTTGCCAAGCTGCGGGAGATCGCACTGCCGATTTGCAGGAAGCCCTGGCTGATTTGTGTGCCTGCTTTTCTCGTGAACCCTGCGACAGCCCGGACAGGTGCCGTCATATTTTTCATCGTCAAAAAATGGTGCATTTCGGTATAAAAAGAGGCTCATTCCTTCTCATTGTTCAAGTTGGAATGCGCCTTTGAAAATTAATCTGCATTTTCTTCCCCGTCTAGATATAGAAAGTATGAATTCACCAGTTCAGTTTAATTTATTTAGGGATTCTATTGCCGATCCAGCAACCTCTATAACATACCAATTTACAGCAATTAGGAAATCCGATTTTTCATTCGATACAAAGTACTCCATACCATATGAGTTTTCCATTAATTCTCCAACCAATTTGGCATCCTTTACTACAACAACTGTATTCCTATCACCACTTTCTTGATCAAAGAAAATGTAAGCAGGTTCACTCTTTAAGTATTTTGAGTATGAAAACTCGTTTCCCTCCAACGGAATAGTCAGAGTTTCTTTCCCAATCGATAAGTGTCCCGTAATTTTAAAAGGAGTAAAAATGTCTATTACTCTGTTAATGTATTGTTTAGAATCTTTCTCATCCAATATAACTACTTCTATACCTAAATTTTTACCAACTTCAGCTAATTCCTGAGTATTTGGTTTAACATTCATAAACTCATCTCCTTGTTGCTGGAACATCATCTATAAAGATATGTCCCCTAATTCTATTAGCGCCTTTTCCGGGTGTTTGATAACCTATGTGAGGTTGATGAGGGCCTTCCCCCAAAGCTCCATTAGGTTTAACATTATTCCATTCTGGTATATCCATGGTTACACTTGCACCTCCAGGTCCTGACCACTCTACAGGCACACTTTTTCCGTTTATATCTTTCCCCCACTTTGTTACTGTAAATTGATCTCTAGAAAGACCTGTACGCTTAAATGCTTCATCAAGTCCATCTTTATAAGTTTTGCCAGACCCACGTAAATCTACATCTTTTTCCGGATCAAACTTCCAGTTATTACCAGTTAAATCTTCCCCCGTCCCTTTAAGCTCCATCCGCAAATCCACAGCTCTTGCCGCCGCAATCTCTTCATCCGTCAAAGTCGTCGGTACGCCATGTTGTCTCAGAAGATCGTAAGGGTCGCCCGTTCCCTCACCTCGCAGCACAGCCTTCAGACTATCCTCAGCCTGCTCAGCACCACTCTTCACCACAGCCTGCGCCGTTTCCTGCCCGGTAGAATACGCTTTGTTTAGTCCAATCGATCCGCCGGTCACCAGCAGCGCCCCGATGGCTGCCGCAATCGTCGCCTTGCGGTAATCCACCTTTTTCCCGCGCGCCCGGTCATCCATCACGCTGACCGCAAAGCCTTCGACAGCCCCCGCCGTTTTGCTCCGCAGGACTGTCGTTGCCAAACTGCGGGAGATCGCACTGCCGATTTGCCGGAAGCCCTGGCTGATTTGTGTGCCCGCTTTTCTCGTGAACCCTGCGACAGCCCGGACAGGTGCCGTCTTTTTCACTGTCTGCATGGATAAAAAACAATGGACAATATAAAAAAGAGGCTTTCCCCCTCATGGTGTAAGTTGGAATAAGCCTTTGAAAGTTTATTAAGTGTTTGGAAGTCTTTATGGTTTGTTAGTCGTAATTGTATGATCTACCCTTAGTGATGTTAAGGGCTTGCGTATCTGAGTGTATTCCTTAAATTCTACTCTCATTATTCAAACTATTATCTTGTAGCCATTTCCTGGCTTCTTCACCTACTAGAATTACTGGTTGTTCTGGCGTCCCAATATTGATGCTTTTTATAAACGCCTCTTCTATTCCCCGAATTCCAGTTAATTTAGCTCCTTTTAATAATACTCTTTCAAACGTAGCTAATCTTATATCAGCATTACTTAAAATTGCGCTACGAAAATCCGTCTCATCAAAAAGACCAGCTATTAAATTAGCGTCTGATAAATCAGCTTTAACAAACAGCGTTTCAATACATTCACTATCAGCAAGTCTAGCAGCTTTAATATTGGCATTTGTGAAATTCACATACGAAACATTAGATTTACAGAAATCTGCTCCTTCTAAATTTGCTGATATAAAAGTTGATGAACATAGTAAAGATGATGAGAGATCTTTATGATTTAAATCCATGCCATCAAAGATACAAGCTGTAATATATGCTTGGTCTAGTGGGTACTGGGTTAAATCCATATTTCGCAAATCTATCTCATCCAAACCCAGTTTTTCACCTTGTTCTCCAATAGTTTCAATCCAAAGACGGTGCGATTCTAATTGAACGAGAATTTCTCTTTTATCAGTTGTCATACCTAACCTCCCTTATGGATACCAAATAATCCTATCTGATATTCCAGCTTCCTCTACTGCCCCTTTTAATTGCGCAACATGTTCGGGAATCATGTCACGCGTATCCACAATTACATTATAATTTTTATCCAGTTCTTTATTAATAGCCTTCATTCCGTTACTTACTGTAAATGCCCCTTTCTTAGGTGATGTATGACCATTCGGATAAGATACGAAACTTTTAACATCCCATTTTACATTATTTGTTATATCAATAAATTCTGCCCCACCATTACCTTGTGGATCACGTATAATCTTCCCTAATTTGCCTTGTTGCTCCAACTCGAGTCCTATCTCTCTTTCTTTCAAACCTTGATCCCTAATTTTACCACCATGAGAAGGATCGCCTGCTAAATCGTCAAGTTCCTTCTGAGTTCTTCCTCCGGTATAATTTCCAGCTTCATCATAAAGGCTTACCTTACTACCACCATTATCTGTCCCTTTAAGCTCCATCCGCAAATCCACAGCTCTTGCCGCCGCAATCTCTTCATCCGTCAAAGTCGTCGGTACGCCATGTTGTCTCAGAAGATCGTAAGGGTCACCCGTTCCCTCACCTCGCAGCACAGCCTTCAGACTATCCTCGGCCTGCTCAGCACCACTCTTCACCACAGCCTGCGCCGTTTCCTGCCCGGTAGAATACGCTTTGTTTAGTCCAATCGATCCGCCGGTCACCAGCAGCGCCCCGATGGCTGCCGCAATCGTCGCCTTGCGGTAATCCACCTTTTTCCCGCGCGCCCGGTCATCCATCACACTGACGGCAAAGCCTTCGCCAGCCCCCGCCGTTTTGCTCCGCAGGACTGTCGTTGCCAAACTGCGGGAGATCGCACTGCCGATTTGCCGAAAGCCCTGGCTGATTTGTGTGCCCGCTTTTTGTGTGAAGCCTGCGACAGCCCGGACAGGTGCCGTCTTTTTCACAGTCTGGACGATGGACTGCATTTTGCTGCCCGTCGTCTTCGCTACTGTTCGCAAGCCGCTTCCCACGTTGCTTGCCAGCTTCCCGATGCCTTTCCCCGTATTTCGTCCGAGGCTGGCCACTGCCCGGTACACACTGCTGTTTTTCACGGCATTTCCTGCGCTGCTGGCGGCACTTCTTACATTCTTCGCCACAGACGCTGCGCTCTGGGCCAGGCGCGTTTGCCCGATGCGTGCTGTAACTGCTCTCAGAGCGCCGCCTGCTTGTTTCGCTGTGCTTGCCAGAGCGCTGCGAAGAGCATTCACCGCCTTGCCTGCTGCGCTCGTTGCCGACCGTACCGCATTTCCTGCTTGGGTCCCCAAGCGGGCTGCGGCACGGCCAACCGAGGTTTGCCGCACCCATCTGGCTGCCGCCCCTGCCGCTTGCGCTCCTTTGCCAACGGCGGTCCGGGCAGCGCTGGTAGCCCGGCTCGTCAAGGCGGACGCTTTGCCAAGGGCATTTGCCACCGGTTTGAGGCGAGCGACTGCCGTGGCCGCTTTGCCGATTAAAGCGCCAGCACCAAAGCCCGCTGCCGACAGTACGCCGCCAAGCGCCATTTCCCGCAGCAGCTCATCGCCGCGCATGCCAAAGGCGTACCCGATCACACCGGATATCCCTTCGCCGACCAGGATCGAGACGCCAAACGGCAGCAGCGGCGGAAAGAACACGCCGCCCACGGTGAGGGCGACACCTGCTGTCGTGACCAACACGACCTCCCAGTGGTCCGCAACCCATTTTCCTGCATCGACGACCGCGTCAACGACGGTAGTCGCGACGTCTTTCACAGTATCTACGACGGTGTCAATAGCGTCCTTTACTGTTTCCTTTACGCTGTCCACGGTGGACTCCCAAAGCTCCAAGCCTTTGTCGAGCGCTTCGGAGGCTCCGCCGATCAGCCAGTCCCAAAAGCCTGGCTTGCCCTCTTTTGCTTTCAGTTCGTCGCCTTTCCCATCGGGGTCGCCGCTTTTTGGGTCAAGATCGCTGGCTGTAGGATCAAAAGGAGCGCGGGTGTTTTCATGGGCTGGAGTACCGTGCTCCGGGTCTCCGCCTTTGCCTCGGTCATCTCCACCTTTGCCTAGGTCGTCTCCACCTTTGCCCAGGTTGTCTCCACCTTTGCCCCGGTCGTCTCCGCCTCTGCCCAGGTTGTCTCCGCCTTTGCCCCGGTCGTCTCCGCCTCTGCCTAGGTCATCCCCATCCCCGCGCAAATGGCCCGGTATCCGCCCGTCCCACATTCCTTCCGCATATGTCGCGTACATGATCCTGAATCTCATCAGCTCGTCGGGAGGTGCGCCCTCTCTTCTGGTTCCGCCCGAAATCGCATCATTTCGCTCATCTGCGCGCAGCATGTTTGGCTTTGGCTTGTCTGCTGCATACGTGGCCAGCGGCAGACAAAGAATCATTGCCAGAATCAATAACAAATAGTGCTTCCGAATCACCAGTGCTCCTCCTTATTTCTCCGGACATTCCTTTTTCTGCAATCGTCTCTTTTTCATATGGTAGTATTTGGATGAAAAGGCCACATGCAGCAAAAGTATGAAAATCCAGTGGGTACAACGGAGCAAGAGGAGGGCTCTTATGCCTGCGAAACAGGAAAAAGGCCGGAGTTAACAATCAATTAATCATTTTCTCTTTGTGATTAATGGAAGGTAATTTGGAACGCCTGAAGTGCTGGCCACTTCTTTGATACCACTTTCAAGACAGGAGGCGCTCCTGTGAAGACAATCCTGATAAAAAGATTTTTCACAAGTCGGAAAATATAGAATCCGACTCCTCCTCCGTGTTATGATAAACGCCAAAGTCACACAGCGGGAGGTTCGTATGGAGAATTATTCTTTATTTATTCTGATGTCCATTCTGCTGATCATCCTTCCCGGACCAGACACAGGACTGATTACGCAAAATACACTGGCGGCAGGAAAACAGGGGGGCATGAAAACCGTTCTGGGAAGTGCCGGGGGGCTGATGATCCATACGCTCGCAGTTACTCTCGGGCTTTCCTCCATCCTGGTCAAGTCAGCGTTTCTGTTTTCCATCTTCAAATACGTCGGGGCCATCTATCTGATCTATTTGGGGATTACCTCCCTGTGGTCGCTGCGAAGAAAAGCGACTGGCGGGGATGAGACAAGCGAAAATGCCTACAAGCACAAATCTCACTTTTTTCAAGGCTTTCTCACCAATGTGCTGAATCCGAAGGTCGCCGTCTTTTTTCTGACGTTCCTGCCCCAATTTGTCAAGCCGGGTACCGGCGCCTTTTGGCAATTTCTCGCCATGGGACTTACCTATACGGTCCTGACAGTCATCTGGTTCTTCTTTTATATCCATTTCATCAACTGGATTCGGGCCTGGATGAAAAAACCGTCGACACAGCGCGTGATTCAGGGGATGACAGGCGTGGCTCTGCTCGGATTCGGCGCCAAGCTTGCCTTGGAGAAACAGCCGTAAACCGCTGGGGCAAGTTGACATTCGGTAACTGTCATGTCAGAAACGAAGTGAAACGGCAGGCTGTCCAGCATACAGCCGTCCAAGGGAAAGCTGGTTGCTGGTTGCTGGTTGCTGGTTGCTTGTTTCTTGTTTCTTGTTTCCTGTCTCCTGCTTCCTGATCCCGCCCCAGTCTTTTGCCGTAAAAGAAATGCAGATGGTTCGACCGCAAGCCAAGCTTTTTCAACAAATGTAAACGCCCTTCCTGTCAGGAAGGGCGAAATAGCAAGCTCCCTTCCTTCTTGGAATGGGAGCTTCTCTGTATCTGCGAAAATATAAGCTCACGGATGGAGCGCTTTCTCGCCTTATCCTTTGAGGCCGTTACGGGAAAACAATCGTCTTGTTGCCATACACCAGTACACGGTCCTCCAGATGCCAGCCGACGGCACGCGCCAGCACGGTGCGCTCTACCTGACGCCCCAACTGCTTGAGCGTTTCCACATCCTCCTGATGCGTCACTCTCTGCACATCCTGCTCAATGATCGGGCCTGCGTCCAGCTCCTCCGTCACGTAGTGGGCTGTCGCTCCGATCAGCTTAACGCCGCGGCGGTACGCCTGTTCATAAGGCTTGGCTCCGACGAATGCAGGCAGGAACGAATGGTGAATGTTGATGATTTGCATCGGGTACTCCTGCAAGAAGCGCGGGGACAAAATCTGCATGTAGCGAGCCAGCACCAGAAGGTCGACATTGTCCGGCACAGCGGCCAACTGGGCTTCCTCCGCCTCGGCCTTGCGATCCTTGAGGACGGGAATGTGCCGATATGGAATGCCAAAGGACTCCACCGTCTCTTTCATGTCTGGATGGTTGCTGATGACGACCTCGATGTCGGCATGCAGGGCACCCGACTTCCACAGCCAGAGCAATTCGAGCAAACAGTGGTCTTCCTTGGAAACGAAGATGGCCATTTTTTTGCGTCGGTTGGCCTCGACCAGCGACCATTCCATCGAAAAGCTTTCCGCGACCGGGCGGAACGACTCCTTGATCGCTTCATAGCGCTCGGCCAGATTGACGACGTCGAATTCGATGCGCATGAAAAAGCGGCCTGTTTCCGGGTCGGTCGTGTACTGGTCGGACTGAACGATATTGGCTCCCTGCTCGAACAGGAAATGGGATACAGCGGCGACGATCCCGGCGCGATCGGGGCAGGAAATCAGCATGCGGGCCCGATCCTTGTTCTTTTGCCGGTACGCCAGCCATTCTCTCTCTGACAAAAGATGCATGGTTCTACTCCTCCAACTTTGCTTGAAAATGTTTTTGACATTATATCATGTCCGACATTGATGCTCCGAGCGAACTTTTTTGATTGGCATGTAAAAAGAAGGCTTTGCTCAAACCTTAGTGGAGGAGATGAAAAAGGAGAAAACTGCTCAGGATGCTGTTTGAAGAAGTAACAAACCTATTTGAAAAACTTCCCGTTCCCGCTTGTTTGAAAGAGGAATTCCAAATAGCTGAAGCGAACATCTTTTACAAAAATTTTACCGAAGAGGAGAAGCAAAATGCCGCAACCGCTGTTAAAAGGGATTGAAGGTGTATTTATTCCGGTCAAAAACCCTGGATTATCTGCCAAGTGGTACGAAGAAAAATTGGGCTTCAAACTTCTTTATGTGGAAGCAGAAGCGGCCGTTTTGAAGATTTCAGATGAGTCAAAAACGGTCGTATGCCTTGTAAAAACGGTACAACACCAGCCGATGGAGTTTCCCGAAAATAACTTCGGCGTAGGCAAATACTACAACTTTATTTCGGATGACATTGAAAAAACTCACCAGCTTTTGATTGAGCAGGGAGTGAAAGTCAATTCGATTGGCGGTGAAGGGGCTACCCGATTTTTTACTTTTTACGACCCGGACGGAAATCCTTTAGGGGTTTGCCGATAGCTGAAAAAACAAAGTGCTTAACCAGTGTGTTTTTCAACTACCTTCTCAAGATGAACGCTCGCTCGTTTTCGGCCGCTTCATGAAGGAAGAGTCCGCCTCTATGACCGGCAAATGATTGAATTTTACAAAGGAGAAATGAAAGAGCCCCAGGACTTTCTTGGTCCCGGAGCCTTTATCCACCTAAGTTCTTTTCAATCCTGAATCCTGCCTCAGATTGATTTCCATCTGATAAGTCACGCATAGTATGGTGAGATTACCCAGATTTCTTTTAAACATCAGATCCTCTGATCTTTCTCCTGTCCTTCGCCCCGCTATACTCCCCCCTGCCCTTCCTCCTCCGTAAAACAGCGCGAACGAGTGAGGAACCTGACGCCGTGAGGAGCTTCCAGAGAAAAGCCGCTGCCCCTGCCGACTACGACGTCGATGATAAGCTGCGTGTGCTTCCAGTATTCGTACTGCGCTGCTCCGATGTAGAACGGGCAGCCGCCGATTTCCCCGAGGAGCACGTCTTGATCGCCCACCCGGAACTCCCCTTGGGGATAGCACATCGGAGCGCTGCCATCGCAGCAGCCGCCTGACTGGTGAAACATGAGCGGGCCATGCTGCTCTCGGAGCTTGTCGATCCAGACCAGCGCTTCCGGAGTCGCTACTACCTTTTGGACCATCACTTTGCCCTCCGTATGATGACTTCTCTCACCAATTAGAAAAATCCGAGTGCATTCGGGCTGTAGCTGACCAGCAGGTTTTTCGTTTGCTGATAGTGGCCGAGCATCATCTTGTGCGTTTCACGGCCGATGCCTGACTGTTTGTATCCGCCAAAGGCCGCGTGGGCCGGGTAGGCGTGATAGCAGTTGGTCCAGACACGGCCCGCCTGGATTCCGCGTCCGAGCCGGTAAGCCGTGTTGATGTCACGCGTCCAGACGCCTGCGCCGAGGCCGTAGAGCGTGTCGTTGGCGATCGCCAGCGCTTCGTCAAAATCCGCAAAGGAAGTGACCGACACGACTGGTCCAAAGATTTCCTCCTGGAAAATGCGCATGCTGTTGTTCCCGGCGAAGATCGTCGGCTTCACATAGTATCCGTCCGCCAGATCGCCCGGCAGCACATTTCGCTCGCCCCCGGTGAGCACCTCTGCCCCTTCCTGCTTGCCGATATCGATGTAGGAAAGAATTTTCTCTAGCTGATCGCTGGACGCTTGGGCCCCGATCATCGTCTCCGTATCCAGCGGGTTGCCTTGTTTGATTTGTTTGGTCCGCTCGACGGCTCTCTCGATGAACTCCCCGTAAAAGCTTTGCTGTACCAAGGCGCGGGACGGGCAGGTGCACACTTCGCCCTGATTGAGGGCGAACATCGTGAAGCCTTCCAGGGCTTTGTCGGCAAAAGCATCCTGCTGGTCAAAGACATCTTTGAAAAAGATATTCGGAGACTTGCCGCCCAGCTCCAGCGTCACGGGAATGATGTTCTCGGAAGCGTACTGCATGATCAGACGTCCTGTCGTGGTTTCCCCGGTAAAGGCGATCTTGGCGATTCTCTTGTTGGTGGCGAGCGGCTTCCCTGCCTCGATGCCGAAGCCGTTGACCACGTTGACCACGCCGGGCGGCAGCAGGTCCCCGATGAGCTCCATCAGCACCATGATGCTGGCGGGTGTCTGCTCTGCCGGCTTCAGGACGACGCAGTTGCCTGCCGCCAGCGCCGGAGCCAGCTTCCACGTCGCCATCAAGAGCGGGAAATTCCAGGGGATGATCTGCCCCACCACGCCCAGCGGTTCATGGAAATGGTAGGCGACCGTGTCATTGTCGATTTGGCTGATGGTTCCCTCCTGGGCCCGAACGACACCAGCAAAATAGCGGAAATGGTCGATGGCAAGCGGCAGGTCGGCATTGAGCGTCTCGCGAATCGGCTTGCCGTTGTCCCACGTCTCCGCCACGGCCAGCATCTCCAGATTTGCCTCCATCCGGTCTGCGATCCGGTTTAAAATAAGGGCTCGCTCTGCGACAGACGTACTGCCCCACGCTGTCTTTGCAGCATGGGAAGCGTCCAGGGCCTTTTCAATGTCTTCCGCCCGGGACCGGGCTACCTCGCAGAACACCTTTCCATTGACCGGGGAAACGTTTTCAAAATACTCCTCCTGTACAGGAGCTACCCACTCGCCGCCAATATAGTTTTCATAGCGCGTGCGAAACGTTACTTTGCTGGCGGGTTGTCCCGGCTGTGTGTAGATCATCCTCAAAATCCCTCCCATAAATTACCCGCTTACTCCATCGTCAGAACGACGCGTCCGTTGATCTGTCCTTTTACCATCCGGTCAAACACTTCGTTGATCTTGTCGAGCGGCTGTGTCTCGATAATGGCCTTCACTTTTCCCCGGGCGGCGAATTCAAGCGCCTCCTGCATATCCTTGCGCGTGCCGACAATCGACCCTTTTACCGAAACGCCGTTCAATACGGTGTCAAAGATCGGGATCGGCAACTCGTCATTGGGCAGACCGACGACGACGACTGAGCCCCCGCGCCGAACGGAACGGTACGCCTGTTCAAAAGCCTTTTTGGTAACGGCAACACTGATCGCTGCATGCGCGCCGCCGATCTCTTCGGAAATCGCCTGAACCGGATCGACCTTGGCCCCGTTCACCGTGACATCGGCTCCCAGTTCTTTGGCCAGCTCCAGCTTCTCATCGTGGATGTCTACCGCCGCCACGTTGTAGCCCATCGCCTTGGCGTACTGGAGCGCCAAATGTCCCAGTCCTCCAATGCCGTAAATCGCCACCCACTCGCCCGGCTTTACATTTGCTACCTTGAGCGCCTTGTATGTCGTGACGCCGGCGCAAAGGATCGGCGCTGCATCCACATCGCTGATTCCGTCCGGGATTTTGGCTACATAGGCTGCCGGAGCCTTGCAGTACTCCGCATAGCCGCCGTCCACCGAGTATCCGCCGTTCTGCTGTTTCTGGCACAGCGTTTCCCAGCCGGTCAGGCAGTAGTCGCACTCGCCGCAGGCAGAGTACAGCCAGGGGATGCCCACACGGTCTCCCACCTTCAAGGAGGCGACTCCCTCTCCCACTTTTTCGACGACCCCGACGCCTTCGTGACCGGGAATGACCGGAAGCTTCGGCTTGACGGGCCAGTCCCCGTGAGCTGCGTGCAGATCCGTATGGCAGACGCCGCATGCTTTGATCCTTACCAGCACCTCCCCTGGACCAATTTCTGGAACAGGCACTTCCTTCACTTCCAATTTCTCGTGAAACTGATTGACGACTGCTGCTTTCATGAAGAATCCCTCCTTGAAAATTGAGTGGGTCACTCTGGAGTTTTCTTCATGCAACCAACATGCCAGTTCTAAATAATACCAATTTTCAGGAAAAATATGCAGGTTCGGCCAAAATTTTGGCACCCGGGACAAAATAACGGCCCATCAGCCGACGATTTGTCCTTGGAAGCAATTTCAAGCCATATTACAATGAAAACGAGAACAGCTAATTTGGAAATAAAGGGGTGTTCAGATGCAAATATCCAAGTTCGCCACTCCGGAAATCATTTTTGGCAACCAGTCGATCAGCCAGATCGGGGAAAGCTTGAGCCGCTTGGGAGCCAGAAAGGTCTTTCTCGTCAGCGACCCGGGAGTCCTTGATGCCGGATGGGCAGAGCAAGCCATCAAGTATATAAAAGAGAGCAACCTGGATTACCACCTCTGGACCCATGTGACCCCCAATCCGAAAGATTACGAGATTCACGCCGGTGCCGCGGAATACCGTGCCCACGAATGCAATGCCATCGTCGGCGTCGGCGGAGGAAGCGCGATGGATGCAGCCAAAGCAATTGCCCTGCTCGGCACAAACGACGGAAGCATTCTTCAATACGAAGGCGTGGACAAAATCGAACGGCCTCTGCCGCCCATGGTGATGCTTCCGACCACAGCCGGTTCCGGCTCTGAAGTTTCGCAATTTTCAATTATCGTTGACTCTGCCCGCAAGGTGAAAATGGCGATCATCTCCAAGTCGCTGATTCCCGACATCGCGATCATCGACCCGCAGACGCTGATGACAAAGGACGGCCGGCTGACTGCCAACACCGGCATCGATGCCCTGACCCACGCTATCGAATCTTACATTTCGCTGGCCGCCACGCCGCTAACCGAAGTGCTCTCTCTTTCCGCGATGCGGATCATCTCCCAAAACCTGCGGCCTTCTGTTGCCAGTCAATACAATCTCGAAGCCAAGCAAGCGATGGCGATGGCCAGTCTGCAAGCCGGCATTGCCTTTTCCAACGCCATTTTAGGGGCCGTTCACGCCATGTCGCATCAGCTCGGAGGCCTGCTGGATACTCCACACGGCGAGGTGAACGCGATTCTGCTTCCCTACGTGCTGGAATACAATTACATTGCCGCCCCGGAAAAATACCGCAAGATGGCGGAAGCGATGGGTGAAAACGTCGCCGGACTCAGCCTCCACGATGCTTCGCGGCTGATGATGAAAGCCGTTACCAATCTCACCGGCGACCTGCAGATCCCTGTCACTTTGTCCGAATTGGGCCTGCAGCCCGAGCATATCGAGCTATTGAGCCGCAACGCCGTTCAGGACGTATGCATGGCCACCAATCCCCGCGACATGAGCGCAGAAGACGTCAAGGCCCTGTTCCAAAAAGCCATGTAGGAGGACGTATGCATCACAAAAGGGAAATCCTCGAAAAGCTGACCGGCGTGGAATCGTCGCGCAAAACGTACTATAAGGAGCTCAACCTCGTCGTCGATGAGATGAAAAAGAAAAACCGACAGCTGGAGGTTATGAATCGCCTGACCAAAATCCAGGTAGACGCCGACTGGACGGAAGTCAGTCTCTATTTGGCCGAGCAGCTTTCCCGGCTGATCCCGTTCGATCAGTTCATCCTTACCCTGGTCGAGCGAGCGACGATGTTTTCCCACATCGCACAGCGCGAGCAGGATGACTGGCACTGCCGTACAGTTACGCGCCCGCTTCAGCAAAAAACACCTGTCAGCACCGAACAGTTGAACGCCCTGCTTCAAACGGAGCATCCGGACTGCCATGTGACATCGGTTGCGCTGCAAAGCAGGCTGCAGCGCGTATTCGGCTTTCTCACGCTGCTGCACGATACGCCTGTCGAAAATGATTCCGAGCACCTTGTCCTGTTCCAGCAAATCGCCGAGCACGTCGGCGTTTCCGTGGAAAACATGATTTTGTTCAAAGATGTGAGCGAGAAAGTGAAAATCGAAGCACAGCTTGTTCAATCGGCGAAAATGGCAGCAATCGGCGAGATGGCAGCGGGCGTGGCTCACGAGTTGAACAGCCCGTTGACGGCGATTCTCGGCAACATCCAGCTCCTGATGAGGGAAATCAAGACAGAGCCGTATTCGCAAATGATGAACGATATATATCAATGCGGTGTCCGTTCCAAGAAGATCATCCAAAATCTGCTGACCTTCTCCAGGCAGGAGGAATATCCCTTCGAGCGGCTGAACATGAACGATCTGGTCGAGGATGTTCTCGGCTTGATCGGCTACCAGCTTACCGTCTCCGGGGTGACCATCGCCAAAAAACGGTCGGACAAGCCGCTGCTTTTCCGGGGCAGCCGGCACCAGATCGAACAGATCATCATCAATCTCTTGCTCAATGCCCGCGACGCCCTTCAAGGTGTGCCGTCACCGACGATCACCATCGAAACCTTCCAAACCTTTTTGCCAGAAGGCCCATTTGTCGGCTTATCCGTTCACGACAACGGCGTCGGCATTGAAAAAGAGCATCTTCCGCAAATCTTTCATCCTTTTTTTACGACCAAGGAGCAAGCCAAGGGAACGGGACTCGGCCTGTCGGTCAGTCTGGGCATTGCCGAGTCCCACGACGGCAAGCTGATGGCCCAAAGCGAGGCGGGCAAGTTCAGCTGCTTCACCTTGCTGCTGCCAACTACAGCTCATGAGGAGAATGACGGTGAATAGGAAAAACGTACTCATCATCGATGACGAAGTGGAAGTGACTTCCTTCTTTACGTATTTTCTCAAGGCGAAAAACTGCCATGTGACCGTCGCCCATTCTGGAAAAGAAGTGGAGCTTTTGCTTGCAGACAACGCTTCCGCCGGGTATCAGTTGGCGCTGATTGATTTGAAGCTGCCCGATGCCAATGGACTGGAGCTGCTGACGGCCATCAAGAACCGGTTTCCCGCGTGCGAAGCCATGGTCATGACCGGCTACAGCACGATCAAATCCGCTGTCACCGCCATGCAGCTCGGTGCCAGAGACTACCTGGAAAAGCCTTTTGACGACCTGGACAGCCTGGAGACGGCCATACTTTCCGTCCTGGAGAAAAGCACCGAGCGCTATGATCGGCTGGCCCAGACAGCCCGCCACTACGGCATGGTTTACGCACCGGCAAGCCCCATGGTGAAAGTATTGTCCCTCGCCGAGAAGCTGGCCAAAAAGGCAATCAATATCCTGATCGAGGGCGAGACCGGCACCGGCAAGGAGCTGATGGCCCGCTTTCTCCACGGTACAAGCACGCGGTCATCCTTCCCCTTCGTCGGCATAAACTGCGGCGCGATCCCGGAAACGCTGCTGGAGAGCGAATTGTTCGGCCATGAAAAAGGGGCCTTTACAGGAGCCGTAAAGGCGCGGAAAGGCTTTTTTGAGCTGGCCCATAATGGCACCCTGTTCCTCGATGAGATCGGAGAGGCTCCCCTGTCCATTCAGGTCAAGCTGCTGCGCGTCATCGAGACGGGCGAGTTCATGCGCATCGGCGGGGAGCAGACGTTGAAGAGCAACATCCGGTTCATCTCGGCGACGAACCGAAGTCTGGAGCAGGAAGTGGAAAAGAACGGGTATCGCGCCGATTTGCTGTACCGGCTGGAGGGGGTAAAGCTGTCCATCCCGCCGCTGCGGGAGCGGCCCGATGATATACCGTTCATCGTCCAGGACTATCTGGAAAAGAAATTTGGCGGCACACGCCGGGTCGATGCGGAAGCGATGGCCCAGCTTACAGCCTATCACTGGCCGGGAAATGTGCGGCAGCTGCTCAACGTAATGAACCAAACCGCTGCCATACACGATTGCCCGGTTTTGCTGCCGGAACACCTGCCCGCAAATATCGTCGAAAGCTCGCCTCGTTCCCTCGCAAATACAAACGGACCGCTTGCTGTCCACCGTTTTGTGGAGCAGGAAGCGATCCGCTTTGTCGAGAGCGTCGTCGACCGGATTGGGTCGGTAGACGAGATTCATTTTGAGCAGCTAATGGAACGAATTCGCAGGCTGGAGACAGAGATCGGCCGTCACATCATCCTGAAAGGCCTTAAAGAGACGGACGGAAACAGGCAGCTGCTCAGCGAAAAGCTGGGCATTTCCAAGCGTACGCTCCGCTACATCCTCAATGAAAAAGAGTAAGGAACATACTGTCATGGACGGTTGGCGATACCGTACAACAGAATATCCACCGTGGCTGCGACCTGTTCCTCGTCCGTGCGCTTGGCAAACTCGTCCGGATCGGTCACATGCTTGAACAGCACCAAACCAATCAGGGAGGAGAGGATCGCCCGGAACACGGCATCAGACGGGAGCGGCCGCAGCTCGCCTGCCTCCGTCCGATCCTTGATCAACTGGGCGGCAAGCCGCTTGATTTCTTGAAAGACCGTAGACAAAAGCGTCTCGCGAATCTCGTCGTGGAAAAACGCCTCCTGCAGCAAAATGCGGACATGCTTCTCGTTGGCCGCCACCAGGCTCAAGCGGTTTTGGTACAGCTCCTGAAGAATTTCGCCGAACGAAAGCTCTTTTTGTCTGTTGAAAATCTCCCGCACATCACGGAGGATAAACGGGGTGGCAATTTTGACGAGGACAGGCGCCACGACAGCCAGCAAAATGTCCTTCTTGGATTTGTAGTGGCGGAAAATGGTCCCTTCCGCCACGCCCGCCTCCTTGGCGATCTCCGCTGTCGAGCTTGCATGAAAGCCTTTGGTCGCAAACAGCTTGATCGACGCCTGCATGATGCTGCGCTGCTTTTCCGTCATTTCGCTCTCGTCCTTCAGCTCCTCGACGAACTGCAACAGACTCTCTTCAAACGATTTACCAGAATCCACGGCCTCGCTCCTCCATCCTTCTCTATCATTGCACTCGTGCATCTACTCTATTTTTTTGCGGAAACGAAGAATGGCTACACTGATCATCAGCAGGAAAAAGACAACCATTCCGATCATATCCTTCCACAGGGCTTCCAAACCGACGCCCTTGAGAAAGATCCCCCGCAGAATTTCCAGAAAATACGTCAGCGGGACAATCCCGCCTAACCATTGTATCACGACTGGCATCGTCTCGCGCGGAAACATGAAGCCGGACAGCAGGACGCTGGGCAGAATGAAGGCAAAGGCGATCTGCATGGCCTGAAGCTGAGTGCGGGCCACGGTGGAGATGAAGATGCCGAGCGTCAGCGTCGTGACGAGAAACAGCACTGACAGAGAAACCAGGAGTGCAGCGCTGCCTTTTACCGGGACGCCAAACCAGGCGGTACCGAGCAACAGCACCAGGCAAAACGAGAAAAATCCGATGAAGACGTAAGGCGTAATCTTGCCGAGCAAAAGCTCCAACGGACGGATCGGCGTGACGATCAATTGCTCCATCGTTCCCCGCTCTTTTTCCCTCACCAGGGAAAACGCGGTCAGGATCATCGTTACGTTCTGCATGATAAGGCCGATCAGGCCGGGGATGTTGAAGACGATGCTCTCCATGTTGGGATTGAACAGGACGCGGGTGTCCAGCTCAACGGCTGGCTCCATCGGGCCGAGGCCCTGCTTTTGCATGCGCTCCTCCTGTATCGTGATCGCGTTGTTCTGGACGATCAGTTGGGCATTCGAAGAAGCCGTCCGGGCGATATTCGGGTCGGAGCCGTCGATCAGCATTTGCACCTCTGCCATTTCCCCCCGATCGCGCTTTCGGGCGTAATCCGGCGGGATGACGAGCGCTACACTGGCACTCCCGTCGTCCAGCATGGCTTCGATCTCGCGGTAGCTTCCCGCGTGCGCCGTCACCTGAAAGACGCGGGTGTTTTCCAACTGGCTGACAAGCTCACGGCTGTAGGCGGAAGGGCTCTGATCCCAGACTGCCGTCTTGATGTCACTGACGTCCGTGTTGACCGCATACCCGAACAAAAACAGCATCATCAGCGGCATCGCCAGCGCAATGGCGAGACTGGGGCGGTCCCGCTTTACTTGAATGATCTCCTTTTTCACTACGGACCAGTAGCGTGCAGGTGAAAAGCGGCTCATCTCCCCTCCCCCTTTACCGGCACGAGGACGTCTCCTGTTCCCCCGCCGCCGCCCTTTTGCCCAGCCGCCTGCCGCGCTTCTTCCTCTTTTACCAGCTTGATAAACACGTCCTCCAGATTGTCTGCCCCGTGGTGCTCAATGAGCTCGGACGGCGATCCCTGAACGAGCAAGTTGCCGAAAAAAATGAATCCGATCCAGTCGCAAGTCTGCGCCTCATCCATATAGTGGGTCGTCACCAGGATGGTCATTCCCTGTCTCGCCAGGTCGTGAATGACCTCCCAAAAAATGCGGCGGGAAACAGGGTCGACCCCTGCGGTCGGTTCGTCGAGGATCAACAATTCAGGACGGTGCAAAAGGGCGCAGGAGAGCGCCAGCCGTTGTTTCCAGCCTCCGGAAAGAGAGCCGGCCAGCTGTTTTTCCCGCCCGGTCAGACCGGCCATTTCAATCAGCTCCCTCTTCCGCTGGATGCGTTCCGCTTTGCCGAGCTGGTACACACCGGCGTAAAAGTCAAGATTTTCATCTACGCTCAAATCTTCATACAGACTAAACTTTTGCGACATGTAGCCAATTCGTTGTTTGATCGCTTCGCTTTGCGTCATCACATCGTAGCCGAGAACAGTGCCACGCCCCGAGGTCGGCGTCAAAAGTCCGCAGAGCATCCGTATCGTCGTCGATTTCCCGGAGCCGTTCGGGCCGAGAAAGCCGTAAATGGAGCCTTTGGGCACGGAAAGCGTCAAGCTGTTGACCGCGATGCGCTCCTGGAATCGCTTGGTCAGCCGCTCGCAGCTGATCGCGACGTCATTTGGCTGATTGTCGTGCATTTGCTTGTCGGCCTCTCTCCTTTTCATCGCGCTTCCCCCTCTGCGAGAAAGCGGACATCGGCAGGCATGCCGGGCCTCAGCTTATCCAGGCCCTCGGTGATCCGAATCGTGACAGCAAACACCAGCTTGGTCCGCTCATCCGGGGTTTGTACGTTTTTCGGCGTGAATTCCGCTTTGTCGGCGATAGTCTGAATCTGGCCCGCAAACACTTCGTCCGGGTACGCATCCACTCGTATTTCCACCTTTTCCCCGATCTTCACCCGGGCTAATTCCGCTTCCGGGATGTATACCTTCAGCTTCAGATGATCGGTTTTCATCATGGTAAAAAGCGTCGCCCCTTGCTTGGCTACCTCCCCTTCCACTACGGAGGATCTGAGCAGAATGCCGTCAGCAGGCGCTTTGATTACGGTCTTTTCCATCTGCCATTTCGCCTGGTCAAGACGGGCGTCCGCCTGCTGTACCGCGGCCAGCAATGCCCGGATTGAATGGCTCGTGCTTCCCTCCTTCAAAAGCTCCAGATCAGCGACAGCTCCCTTTCTCTGTGCCTCTGCCGTCCCTTTTTGCGCGAGGGCTGCCGCAATGTCCTGCTGAACGGAATCATACCGGGAACGCGCTGCCTCCAACTGTGCCGCCAGTTGATTTGCCTGGGTCTGGGCCTGGTTGACCGCTTCCTGGGCGGCTTCATACTCCTTTTTGGCAATCGCCCCCCGCTGAAACAAGGCAACTGCTTCCTTCAAGCGATTTTCCTGAAAGGCCAGCGTTCTTTTGGCACCTTCCCACTGCATTTCGACCTGGGCAACCTGATCCTTGCTTTGGGCCAGAGCCGCCTGGGCCTGCTTGGCGCGCGCTTCCTGAAGAACAATTGTGGCATCCGCTTGCTGAACGAGGGCAATTCCTTTTTGGATGGACGGATTGCGGCTTCCCGCTTTGGCTTCATCCAATTTGGCCTGCGCCTGCGCTTTGGCCGCCTCGGCTTCGTTTACTGCCGCCTCATAATTTCGCTTGTCAATCTCCGCCAGCACCGAGCCACTGTGAACAACGTCTCCTTCCCCGACCTTGACGCTTTGAACAAGCCCGGCCGCTTCTGCTACGATCGGCACCTCCTCCGCTTCAATCGTTCCGGAAAGCGGCCGTTCATCCGGTTGAAACAGCGAGCAGCCGGATAAAAAGAGAAGCGATACAGCGAGCAAAGAAAACGGCATTGTGTGAAACATCGGATCACCTCATTTTTAATAGTGAGTACTCACTCATTTTTAGGCGAATAAAAAAACATCCTGTCCACCAAAGACAATGGCTGCCTGCTCGGTACGTCCGTTTGTGGTGAAAAAGATGCATGAAATTCCTTGCAAACCAAAAGCGAGTGATTACTCACTTGTTTATACTCGCATTATAGGAGCATCTCCTCTCTTCTGTAAAGACCTATTACCAAGGATTTGGATAGTCAAACCATTCTCTTTGTCCGGCGCTGTATTTTTCCAGCAGGGCAGCCGCAGTCCTGCAGGCAAACTGATGCTCCTCCTCATCGATGGCCCCTTTCTTCAAGGCATCCTCCAGTTCGTCCTCATCCAGCAAATACACTTCGCCGTTCGGCAGCACCACGATATCGAGATACAGGTCGTCGTAATACAAATATCCTTGCTCATCCTTTCCGTGCCGCTTGCAAATATCGATATACCATTGGATCGTTCTTCCCTGGGCATCCAGCATTTTGGTCACAGCGTAGCCGCAGCCGTCCGGGAAATACTGCAGGTAGCAATACCCCTTGTCGCCTACACACATACGCTTTCCGCCCACCGTCATAAATGCCGGCTCATGCACCTGATCCAGTGTCAAGCGGACAGCATAGCCCGTGAACTCCGCAGATTCCACCCGTTTCTCCAGGTAGCCCAGCTTTTTTACCCGCCGCCAGTTGGGCCGATCGGCTCTTTTTCGTTTCATCCTGCATTCTCCTTTTCCCTAGTTTCCACGTTCACTGTAACATGTTTTCCCTGTTCCTGTAAAAAAGCAAGCCGGCATACAAAAAAAACCGGCCATATCCTGACCGGCTGCAAATGCTCTCTCTTTTATGGTTGAATGAGTGTCCCTGTTTTTGCATCAATGGCAAGCGGCTTCTCGTTCCGCATGGGGTATGGATAAACCAGTTGCATACCTGTGTCTGTTTTCCCCTGGTCATTTGTGCGATAAGCCAGCTCTGGCTTCACCTTCTCCGCGAACACCTTCATGGCCTCCTCCAGCGAAATGACGCCCTTTGCGTTTGGCAACTGAGGGAGTGCTTCTCCGAACGGACCAGCCATGCCCGCGATTGTTCCACTGGTTCTGTCTACATATACGTCAAAGCTGTGATTGATCACCGGAATCCCCTGATGCACCCAGGAGAACCGGTACAGCGTTTGTTGTCCGTCCTGCACCTGACTGATCATTTCTATCTCTTCCACGCCGGCAGGCAGATAACGGGCCAGCCTTTCTATCGCGATCCGCCGGGCTTCCTCCACTCCGATTTCTTGATTCCCTGCCTTCGCAGCAGCGTTTCTGGTCGTGAACGAAAGAACATTTCCCTTTTTGTCCATGCGGATTCTCGCGGATTTTCCTCCGTCCCACTCCCAAAGGTATTCGAAGGTTGAACCATTGATCATTCTGACAGGCTTACTTCCATTCTTTATCTTTACTCCGAACTCATCTCGCAGCAGCCCGGAAGCCGAATCGACGTCTAATGCCCGGAGCGGTTTTGCTTCAGGCTGTACGCGGATGGTTTCCGCTGCCTGGCTTCCATGTGCCGCTACTTTTCCGCTAAGGGCGTCCACATAGCTGATTTGCAGCGGCTGATACCGCAAGACAGGCTTTTCGCCTTTGGCATAGACGAGTCGCAGCGTAGTCGCCAGCTTTTGTGCGGCCTCTGCCTGATCGATCATTGGCTTCTGAGCGGAGCCGGAAGAAAATGAATGTTGCTCGCTTGGATAGATTTCCATCCCGACTACTTCCGACCCTTTGTCTATTTTCACAACCAAACTGCTTTCCTCTGCGGGAATTCCCTCTACGACGCGACTGAAAGCGACGATCCCCTCTGCCAACCGGGAGCGGGCAGGGTTGAAACGGTATTGCCTGCTCTCTTGCCCCAGCTTTTCCTGCAAATATCTCTCCGCTTGCCTCTGAAGCCCGCTCGTGCTGACCGACTTCTGGTCCGCTGCCGACAAACCGTCTCCCGTAACTGCTGCCGATCGTTCTGCGGACTGTTCTTCGCTGTGGACGGTTCTTTCGCGCTGCGCCCGGGCTTCTCCGGCTTCTTCTGTTTCCCCTGCTTCCTCTATACCGAGCTTCTGTCCTGTTCCCTGCCCATTTGCCGTCTGCGGCAAAACCAAGCTTTTCTCCCCATCAGAAGAAAGCTCTCCGTTTGTTGAATACGGGGGGACAACCGGGGAGCGGAAAATGCCCGGGACTTGTACGGGTGCCGAAGCTGCGTAGGCGCTTTCCTCCCTTTGTCCGTGATCTGCTGTGGAGGGAAGATTCGCTTTTTCTGTAACTGCTCCCTGCATCCACACGCCGATCAAAATGGCGGCAGAAGTGCCAAGCGAGTAGGTCATTACTCTGGTGATCCTCTCTGTCCGTTTCATCTTTCTCGCCTGCCGGGCCAGCATTTCCTCCCCATATCGGACCCACTCTTCCCGCGGAGCCGGCACCGTCGCCCGGTACCTGCGAAGAGATTTTTCGATCTGTTCTTCATCTGGCAAACTCACTGATCACCCCTCCTTCTTCTCCGCCCATATATTTTTGCAGCATTTTCAGCGCCCGGTGATAGTCGACCCTGACCTTTGCCTCCGAGATGTGCAAAAGCTCGGCTGTTTCTTTGATCGAATACTCTTTGATGCCTCTGACGATCACGATTACCCTGTAGTGCGGCTTCAGCTTTTGCAGCGCTTCTTTTACCATCCGCATCTCTTCCTTTGCCGCAAGCGATTCTTCCGGAAGCCCGTCCTGGGACCTCATGTCATCCAGCAGGGTGGCGGAAAACAGACGGAGCCACTTTTGCTTCCGGTATTGGTCTATGGCGGCATGCCTTGCGATGGAAAACAGCCAGGTTCTCATCGAGACGCGTCCGTCATAGCGAGGCAGAGCTTTCAAGAGGCGCGTAAACACCTCCTGGGTCATATCCTCTGCATCCTCCCGGCGCCCGGTAAAGTAATACAGGAACGTATAAACATCCTCGTAATAGGTCTTGTAGATCGTTCGAATGCGCTGCTCGAGATCGTCCGTCACCGCTTCCCCTCCTTCTCCTCTGCGTGGTCGGATGTTTGCCAGCCATTCCAGGTTGTATATTTGCCAGCCATTTAAAAGAAGCCTTGCGCTTCCTCAAAATTACTCTTTCCAGGAGAGCACTTTGCCCGTAACCGCGTCAACTCTTTGCCCGCGGACGACGTCTGCTGCCTTGTACACAAGCCTTGCTTGCTGATCCGTTTCTCCGAGCGTATATACAAGCGTCAACGGAAATTCCTTCACGTAATGAGCTGCCGCTTCCGCCGGATCAATCGCTTGATCAGCCTTCGGGAAATTCACTTGCTTTCGGACACTGAGCGATGTTTTGATGACTTTTCCTGTTTCCGCATCGACGTTCACTTCGTATCGCCATTCCCGTACCGGAATTCCCTCGTGCAACAGGGCAAATTCTGCGCGATAGGTGTTGCCGTGTTTCATGTAGCGCGGGCTTTCCAGCAGCATGACTTCCTTTTCGCTCGCGGGCAGATACGTTTCGATCTCCTTGATTGCCGTTTGCAGGGCTTGCTCCGCTGTGATCTTTTTCTCTTTGCTTCCTCCGGCAATGACATGTGCCGTATTTTCGTAGGAAAGAAGGCTGTTGGTCTTGGTATCGATGACGACAGTAGCGATCCGTTCCTCGTCTTTCGTCCATTCGATGGTCTTTCGATTGAATTTTTCCATTATGTCCTCGCTTGCGACGGCTCCCTCTGTCTGAATGCCCCGCTTTGCCAGGAAAGCGGCGGCTTCTGCAGCATTTTTTGCGACAGGAGCCTCGCCCTTGGGCTGGACCTGAATGATCTTGTGATAGCTGTTCTCTCCTGTGTCCTTCCCTGTCTTGGCATCCAGCTCACCAGAGAAAGCGAAGGTGTAGCGGAGAGCTGCACTGCCCTCCTTCGTTTCGTACTGCAAACGCAGGTATTGTGCCAGCTCCTTTTCGGCCTGGTCCTTCGTTATCACTCCCTCGGGCTTCGGAAATACATATTTGTCCCGGGAAAGCGCCAGAGAAGCCATAACGGTCTTGCCGACAATTTCACCGCTGCTGTCCACATCGATCATGACACTGTCATTTTGCAAGGGGATTCCATTCACACCCCGGGAAAAAACGATCGAGTCCGCAGAGGCAGTCAAGCTCGGATTGTACTGATAGTCGCCCATGCCTTCTCCGTACCACTTCTTCATAAAAGCTGTCGCCTTTTCAATGGCTTTGTCCAGCGAATATGTGGAAGGAGGAGTCGTCCCTCCGTTCATCCGGTGAAATCCCTTCCACTCTCCCGTACGTCCGTCCACGTACAAGGAAATTCGGGGAAATGGCGTTTCCTTGGATTGCTGCAAGACGACCACCACCTGGCCACCCTCTCCCGGCTCGACTACTTTATACGGGTATTGATCAAGATAAGGGAGCATTTTTTTCGCCTGCTCCAGCGCTTTGTCCGCCTGCTCCATGAGCGCCGGCACTACCTGTACCTGGACGGTTTTACCAGCCGCAGGCAATGGCTGATTTGCCGATACCTGCAGCGGGGCGGCAACTGCAAGACTGGCCAACAGGGCAACGAACGCGTAGCTTTTTGTTTTCACAATGATTTCCTCCTCTTCCATTCTCCATCATACTTGCTTTCACTCCAATATTCGGGTGAATCTGGAATTTGTTTCAATTTTGCTCAAAAAAAAAATTCCGGTTCCCTTAAAGGAACCGGACCTCGTCATCAAACGAGAGGGCGTAGCCGCCAGCGAGAAGGTACAAATAGCTCTCCTTCACGCTCCTGCCGACAATCTGCTCGATTGCCTGCCGGTAGAGGCGTATTTGCTCGCCGTACCGCTCAATCATATTCTGTTTCACAGCTTCGGATTTCTCCATCGCTACTCTGTCTGTCTTGAAGTCAAGCAATACGAGCCCGCCGTCATCTTCCTCCAGCAAACAATCGATAACGCCCTGCACGATGATTTGCTCCTCGCTTGCACCGCTCATTTCAGGCTCCACGAGAGAAGCTGGCTTCGCCAGGGTAAACGGCAATTCACGGTGGACCACCCGTGCCCGCTTCATCCGATCTCCCAGCGGCGAGGCGAAGAAACGAACGATCTGCATGACGTCGATAGCCTGAACCTGCTCCTCCGTCAAAAAGCGGCGGGACAACAGCGAGGCAATCTGGTCGCGGACATCGTCCTCGTCCAGTGGTCGTTTGAGATCGATGTTTTGCAGGATCAGATGGGTGATCGTTCCCCGCTCGGCTGCCGTGAGCGTGTGAGCGCCCTCCTCCATCAAAAACCGCGGCTTTTCCACAATCGTCGGGACGCGAAGCGGATAGCCTCTGGAAACAGCCTGTTCCCGCCGCTTCAGTTCGCTGACGGTCCATTTGGTCATCACCTGGGAAGCTGCCTGATGTGGATAGCTCCAGCCCAATTTGCGCTCAATCAGCCGCGCGCTTTCAGGATCAACAGGCCTATCCGGTACGGTCTCGCGCCTGGTGATTCGCTCCCAGTCAGAGTGCTGGCCGGAATTCCGGTCTGCCTCAGCCCTCAGATCGTCCGCGCGGTGGAAGAAAAACGACCATATGGACTCGTCCGGAACCGTTCGCACCATCACTTCGTCGCCGCCTCCGCACTCGCGGGGATAAGACCGGAGGGGACTTGCGAGCGGATGGCGCAGAAGCGCTCTGCCGACCCAATCCAGATAGCCTTTTGCTTGCAAAAGGTCTTCGTCATGCAGCCGCTCGCCGTCCCCCTGGCGTCCCCATGAGACGATGCTCTTGCACAAATCCTTGGCGGTTCCGAGCAGGACGAGCTTTTCCCTTGCCCGGGTGAGAGCGACGTACATTACTCGCATTTCTTCCGCCAGCATCTCGCGGCGCAGCTGCTGGCGGATGCCCAGTGCAGCCAGGCTCGGGTATCGCACCTGCAGCTCAGGCTCTACCGCCATCGGACCAAAGCCAAGGTCCTTGTGCAGCAAGAAGTGGCTTTTCATATCCATCGTGTTGAACTGCTTGCCCATTCCTGCGACAAAGACGACCGGAAACTCCAGCCCTTTGCTTTTGTGAATGGTCATGATGCGGACGACATCCTCGTTTTCGCCGATCGTGCGTGCCTCCCCCATATCGTTGCCCGCCTCCCGGAGCCGGTCGACGAAACGGAGAAAGCGGAACAATCCCCGATACGAGCCTGCCTCGTACTGACGGGCGCGGTCGTACAGGACGCGAAGATTGGCCTGACGCTGCTGGCCGCCCGATAGCGCCGCCACATAGTCGAGATAGCCCGTCTCGCGGTAGATCGTTGCGATCAGCTCGGCCAGAGAATCTCTTCTGGCCTGCGTGCGCCATTTGTCCAGCTTGCTGAAAAAGCGGCGCAAACGCTTCTCCCAATCCGCCTCTCCCTGCTGCTCCTCGATATACCGATGAACAGCCTGATAAAAGGGGATCGACGGATAGCTGATGCGAATCTGCGACAGTTGCGGCTCGGCAATGCCGACAATCGGTGAGCGCAGCACAGACGCAAGCGGGATGTCCTGAAACGGGTTGTCGATCACCCGCAAAAGCGAGAGCATGACCTCTACTTCTGTCGTGCTGAAATAGCCCTGGTTTTGCTCCGCATAGACGGGGATTCCGGCTGCACGCAGCTCCTCCATCATCGGCTCTCCCCACGCCGAGGTGGCCCGAAGCAGGATGACAATGTCGCGGTAAGCGAGCGGTCGCAGCCCTCCTGCCTTTTTATCGAAAACGAGAAGCGGCGCCTCGCCACTCCCCGGCTCCATCCAGCGGCGGATGCGCTCTGCGATCAGTCGGGCCTCCATTTGGGCCGCGCTCGCTTCTTCCAAGGCTTCTCCCAGTCCCGGAGCGGCTCCTCCGTCTGCGGAAGCTTCTCCGCCCTCTGCGGGGGGATTCGCCTGATCCTCCGCCTCTTCCTGTGAAGTCCGGTCAATCAGATGCAGCTCCACTTGCAGACGGTCAGGCTCCACCTCCGGATAGGAGGCGCGGCAGATCAGCTCAGCCGAACGGTCGTAGTCGATTTCCCCGACGCCCGGCGACATGATCTGCCTGAACAGGAAGTTGACCGCGTCCACGACTTCGCGGCGGCTGCGGAAGTTGGCCGCCAGATCGATCCGCTGTCCCGTCCCCCGGCTGTTTCCCGATGCATCCTGCAAGTCTGTTCCACCCGCTTCGTGCTGCTCCAGCCGGTCGCTCTCAGAGCCGGTCTCATAGCTCAAGTATTTCTCCAAAAACAAATTGGGCTCAGCCAGCCGGAACCGGTAAATGCTCTGTTTGACATCTCCTACCATGAAGCGGTTTGCTATTTCGTGCGAATCCGGTTCACGCGATACCATGCGCAAAATCGTTTCCTGAACAAGGTTGATGTCCTGATACTCGTCGACGAGGACCTCTGCATACTGATCGCGCAACTGGAGGGCAAGCGCTGAAGGCTGCTTCCCGCCACCACCGCTGCTGTCTGACTCCTCCGCCTCAGCATCGGCTCTCGTCAAAAGCCGGAGAGCCAGATGCTCCAAATCACCGAAGTCAACCAGCGCCCGCGCCCGTTTTTCCTGCGCAAAAGCCGCGTCAAACTCCGTGACCAATCGGGCCAGCGTCTGCATCGACGGAGCCAGCCTTTCAAGGTCCGCCAGGTACTGCTCCGCCGGCATGGAGAAGTTTTGCTCGACCAGCTCGCCAAGCGCTTTCTTCACCTCATTGCGAAGCCCCTGCACCTGTTCCTTGAGATCCGGGTCGACATCCTTGACAGACGGCAAACGTGCAAAGGAAATGCCTCGGACTGCCTGCTCCGTCTCTGCCCATCCCTGACGGCACGCCGCTACTGCCCGCTCCAGGCCAGCCGCCTCCGCTTCCAACAGCGGAACGTAAGCAGCAGGCCCTTCCGGTGAAGCAGCCAGGAGAACGGCTCGTCTCAGCTTTCCTTCCAGACCTTGCAATTCCCATCTCAGCGACTGCAGGATGCTTTTCGTCCACTTGAGGCCGTCCATCGACTTTGCGGACGCTGTCGCAAACATCTCGGCAGCTTCCTCCAGCCATCCCTTCGGATCCGGATTGCTGCGTGAAAACTCGTACAGGCGCAACAGCAGCCCGACAAGGATCTGGTCATCCTGTCCGTCCAGCATCAGATCGGCCAAACGTTGAAAATCCGGGTCTCGCTCGTACCACTCCTCCAGCATTTCCTCCAGAATGTCCTGGCGGAGCAGCTCGCCTTCCATCTGGTCGGCAATGCGGAAGTCGGGATCAAGCTCCACGAGGTAGTAATACTGGCGCAAAAGCCCCAGACAAAAGGAGTGAATCGTGGTGATGGAGGCCCGCTGCAGCAGGGCCAATTGTTTTCGCAAATGAGCGGACTGCGGCTTTTCCTTGAGCGCCTTTCGCAACGCTTCGCTGATCCGGTGCCTCATCTCCGCGGCGGCCGCATTGGTAAAGGTAACGACCAGTAATTCATCCACCCCGACGGGATCGCTTTCGTCCATGATCCGGCGAATGATCCGCTCTACGAGCACTGAGGTTTTCCCAGAGCCAGCTGCTGCCGCCACCAGCAAATTGCTTCCACGGCTCGTTATCGCCTGCCACTGCTCGTCGGTCCACTGCTCAGGCTTTGCCTGCGGCTGACTCGATTGCTGCTCCATCGCTATCCACCTCCGCATCTGTTAATTGCCCGCTCTGGAGCATATCCCATATTTCCTTGTTGTTCCACTTGGGAAGCTGGCGCAGCTGATTTGCGTCTCCATCCGGGTCGTATTGGCAGACAGGCTTGTACGAGCATCGATCGCAAGCAGTCAACGTTCCGCTCACATAGGGGGAAATCTCAATGTCGCCGTCTGTCATCCGCGTGCTCAGCTCTTTTACCGTGGTGCGGACGAACTGTTGGAGCGCTTGAAACTGCTCCGCCGTTGCCACAGAGGAACGAGCCGACAAGGTGCCGTCCTTTTTCAATTCAAACGGAACCAGTTCGGAAGCCCCCTGCTCCACCTGTGCGTCCATCATGCGGGCCAATTCCGGGTCGGCCAGCATCAAGCCTTTCATCCGCAATCGCTTTGCCCGCTCCTTGGCCGCTTCATCACTGGTCAAAAGCCGCTTTGCCGTGACAAACGGGTCCGCTACCTGGTAGTAAAAGACACCAGCCATCTCTGCCTTTTGGCCGAGCCATTCCTCTGCATTCGTCACGACCACATCGAGGTAGACCAGAAGCTGCAGATTCAGACCGTTGAACACATCAGACAGCAGGAGCTGCTTCGGACTGGATTTGTAGTCAATCACGCGCAAATACGGGATCTCGCTGTCGAGAGATTGGTCGACACGGTCGATTCGCCCGATCAACTGGACAGAGGAGCCGTTGGCCAGCCGCAGTTCGAGTCCAGGCAGATCTCCGCCAGGGCCAAACGCCACCTCCAGACCTACAGGGGCAAAGCGGCTCCGCTTCGCATGCTCGCCCAGGACGTAGATGGCTCTTCCGACCGCCCGTTTCAGCTTGCCCGACAGGTATCGGTACCGGGCCGTCCGGGTGAGGATGCTGCTGCGGGTCGACGGCACCAGCTCGTCAACTACTTCACCGGCCAACTGCATGCTGTTCGCTTCGGTCAAACGGCTCCATTCCAGATGTTCCTCGTTCATCTTTTCGACTGCGCGCTTGAGCGAGGCGTGGAATAGCTCGCCCACGTCAAAACGCTCCAGCTTGTATAGCTGCCGCTCTCGCAAGCGCAGGCCGTGCGAGGAGTAATGAGAAAATGGACAGGTCTGGAAGCGTTCCAGCCGGGAGACGCTCATCTTGAGACGGTCCCCGTAAAGGGCTTGGCTCGTCTTCCTGTCCAGCGGCATCGGCCGGTTTGTGTAGCGCAAGCCGGACAGAAGCCACTTCTCTCTGCTCGCGTCGGGAGAGTGCCGCAGAAACCAGTCGTATACCTCCCACCAGAAAACGGGCAGGCTGCCGCTCTCCTTCATTTCCCGCACGAGCGTAAGCAAATGGCTGAATACGCGTCGCGGCGAGCCCAGCAAAAAGGAGTCCGCCTCGGCATTCCCGCTCGGCTCATTGTGGAAAAACCGGTAAGGCACATCCGGGATAACTTCCCGGACGCGGGCAAACACCGAAGAAGGCAAAAGCGCTTTCCCCTCTTCATCTGCCAGCGCACAGCTCAAATACAGCCGCTCCGCCGGACGGGTCATCGCCTGATAGAGCAGAAACGGTTCGGCCATCAGCCGCTGCTTGGCTGTCGGCGCGAGCTCCATGCCCATTTCCGCGAGCCTTTCCCGCTCCGCCTCGTCCAGCACGCCGTCTTCCTTCGGCTTGAGGGGAATGACTCCTTCGTTGACCCCAAGCAGAAAGAGAGCCCGTACATCCGGCTGGCGGGAACGCTCCATCGACCCGACCAATACCTGATCCAGCGCAGGCGGCACCAGGCCAAGCTCAATGCTTTCCAGTCCGCTCTCCAGGACGCTGGCAAACGTGTCGATGTCCATCTGCTCCTCGCCCATCACTTCGACGACCTGGTCAAAGAGGCTCATCAGCCCGTTCCAGACCTGCCCGTGCATCTGGGCATCGTCCAGCTCTCCCGACTGCTCTGCCGTTCTTTGCCACTTTTCCAGTATGCCTGGTACGTCGAGACTGACCAAAAAGCGGTAGAGAGCTGTCGCCATCGCGCGGACATCTTTCTTTTCCGCCTGCTTCAGCTCTTCTTCAAACCGGCGCAAGGGCGCTGCGTACTGTCTTCGCAATTCATCTGCCGCCTGATCCTCCGCAGACTCTCCGCCAAACCGCCACGGCTTCTCATCCGACCAATAAGAGCCGTATACGCCATGTGCCAGCACATAGTTTTCCAGCAAGTCGACTTCTCGCCGAATCACGTTCAGTGGAACCTGCTCCCCGCTGTCGGAAACGCGTCCCTCCGGTGTGACCAAATCTGTCTTCAGGCAGCGGAATACCGCTTCATACCGCCCTCTGGCCGTGACCACCTCCAGAGCGGAACGGACCAATTCCATCAGCGGATGGTGCATGACCGTGCGCTTCTGATCCAGGAAGAACGGGATCCCGTAATCGGTAAACACGGTCGCAAGCTCGTCCGCATAGGTGCCGATCTCGCGCAGCAGTATCGCCATGTCGCGCCAGCGATACCCCTCCGTGCGCGCAAGCTCGAGAATCTGCAGAGCGACCGCTTCCACCTCGGCCCGGCGATTGGCGGCCGACAGCAGACTTACTTCATCCGCTCTTGCGGGAGGCGGAGGAGTACCCGGGTCTCCCCACGCAAAGTAACGATCCTCCAGCTGGCGAAGCCACGGACTGCCGGCAAATCTCCCCGGCCCGGTCAACAGAATCGGGCTTTCGACCGCTACGCCCGCTTCTTTGGCCATCTTCTCCAATGTTTGGTAGGTGCGCAGAGTCGGATGAAACAATCCGAGCTCATCAGGGGAGGCATCCCGTTCGGACGGGTCGAGGCAAAGCGCAATCGTGACCTTTTTGGCGCAGACCATCAGTTGCTCGATCACCCGCAGCTCCTGGTTCGTAAATCCGCTGAAACCGTCGATAAAAATCTCGGTCTGGGCGATGTAAGCGGAATCTTTGATCATGACAGCAACGCGGTTCAAAATATCGTCCGCATCCCAGTACCCTTGGGCGAGATGAGCCTCGTACGCATTCATGACCAGTCTCAGATCATGTATTTTTTGATTGAGCGTCCCGCTTCCCCAATCGACGTTTTCCGTATGGGTAAAGCTGACGCCGTATGACTTGCACTCGCTGATCAGACGGCCCAACTGGGACGTAAAACCGGGCTGCAGCGCTGCCCGCCTGAATACCTGCAGCTCTTCCTTGTAGCGCTCCAGCAGCAGGCGCAGGACCATTTGCTTGCCCAGGTCATCGACAGGCACGAGCGTCAAATCGCCAAGCTCCTGCAGCAGCCGATGCGCCAGCCGCCCGAAGCTGAGGACCTGTGTGCCGATCACGCCGTGCAGTCCCGGGATGGAAGCGAGTGCGTACTCCGCTTGAAAGCTGGCCTGCTCAGGAACGAGCAAAATCATCGGCGAACCGAGCGCGGACTGCTTCAGCCGCGCTTCCATTTGGTTCAGGATGGTTTGCGTCTTGCCTGTTCCGGCACGGCCCAGGACAAATTGTACTGCCATGAGCACTCCTCCTCGTCGTTGTTGATTATTCTGTCTCCATCCTGATCGTGCTGCCTTCGCCCATAGGCTCCGCCGGCGTGATGATCAGTCTTCGCGGCATGCGTACACGAATCTCCGGAACATGGCTGATCACGCCAATTGTAAAGTCGTCCATGCGCAATCTCTCCAATGCGTCCATGACCACCTCCAAAAGCTCCGGATCAAGCGTACCGAAGCCTTCATCGAGGAAAAAGAACTCCAATCTGCCGCCCCGCATCTGAATCTCCATGGACAAGGCCAAGGCCAGCGACAGGGACGTCAGGAAGGTCTCTCCCCCTGACAGCGTGCTGATCGGCCTGCGCATTCCTCCCGCGCCCTCGTCTCTTAAGACAAATTCGCCTTCGTCGCCGATTTCCAGCGCATAGCGGTTTTTGGTCATCCGCATCAGGTGGTAGGAAGCGTCTCTGGCGATCGAGGCGAGCTTTTCCTCGGCGATGAACTGCACGAACGCCTTTCCTTCCAGCAGCTTTTTCAGCTCCTCCAAACGGCTTTGCTCGTCCATCTCCTCTGCGAGCCGTTTTTCGATTGAAAGCCATTTTTCATGGTTCTGCTCTACCTGGGCAAACGTTTGCCGGGTGACTGCCACCTGCTCCTTGGCCGCCTGATGCCCCTCTTCCGCTTCGTCCCAGGCCTGCTTGGCCGCTTCCCATTCCACTTTGGTGACATGCCTTCCGTCCAATGCCTTCAGCAGCCGCTCCTCATCGTACCGCAAACGGGCTAGCTCCGTCTGGTACGCGGAAAGCTGCTCCTGCAAAGACACAAGCCGATCCCGCTCACGGTACAGCTCTCCTGCCCGTTCCGGAGTGCCGAGGCCGCTCTCCGCCAGCGAGCGGTGCATTTGTTCTGCCGCTTCCGTTCGCTGCCGGGACAGTACCGCATAGCCTTCTGACAGCTTGACTACGGCATTTTGCACCTCTTCCCGGGCCTCTCGTGTTTCTTTGCGCTTGTTTTCCGCTTCGTCCAAAGAGGTGCGAAGCTGCTGCAGAGTCTGCTCCACGGTTGTCAGCAGCTTCCGCGCGGGCTGTCCGCCCGTCCGCTCCAGCCACATCCCGTGCTTTTGCTCCCACAGCCGCTTTTTTTCCTCCAGCCGCTCACCAAGCAGCGCCTGCTGCGAGTGCAGGGCGGCATGGCGCGAGACCGCTTCCTGATAGCCTGCCAAAAGCGACTGGTACAGCGACTCCTTTTCCGCCCTCGCTTGCTGCAGAACCGACGTTTCCCGGTCGCGCTTTCCGATCGCTTCCCAATGCTTTTCTATTTCCTCAACCTTGACGTCGCCCAGTCTGTCCTCCAAGCGCCGTTTGGCTTCCTCCGCTTGAACGGCCGCGGCTTCCAGACGGGCTTTTGCGGCTGCTTCTTTTTTCAAAAGCTGTTCGCCGAGAACGGCGCTTCGCTCATACATGCGCTTTTTCTCCGCTTCCCGGTCGCGCAGCCCATCCGCCCATTTTTGCAGGCGTTCCCGTTCCGCTCTGTACGCCTCTCGCGCTTCCGCTTCGCTCTTCAGAGCCGCCTCTTCCTGCTTGTACATCTGCAGCAGTTTGGTGATGTCGCCCACCGCCCATTTTTCTCCAAGGGCAGCGCACTCGCGACGGATCGCGTCAATTCTTTCCATCAATACTGCACGCTCTTCGCCGAGGGAGATCATCCGCTGCTCCCACAGCTTCCACTCTCCCTTTGCCGTCTGCAAGGCCTCGAACGCTGTCCGGATCTGCTGCTCCGCGTGACGAACAGCTTCCTCCGTCTCCCGCATCTGCTGACGGATGCTTTCTCCTGCAGCCTGCTGATTGTCCGACTCAGGCTTTTTCTCCTCCGGCTCTTCCAGGCAAGGATGATGGGACGAACCGCATACCGGGCACGCTTCCCCGGGGTTCAGACGATCACGCAGCATTCTGGCCATATTCGCTTCCCGCCACTGCTCCCATTCAGCACGGAGACGTTCGAGTTCGATCCGCCGTCTCGCCTGGGCTTCCTCTTCCATTTTGACTTTCGCTTCGCATGCGTGCAGACGGGTTGCGGCCTGTTCCTGTTCGCGCTGGGCTGTCTGCCGCTTCTCCTCCCAGTTGGCGAGTGCCTGCTCCTGCTCGCGCCATTGCCTGCCCCATTGCTTGATCTGGGACAGGGCGTCGAGTTTCTCGGTCCACTCGGCTTCGGACGAAGGCGGAGTTGCCTCAAGCTGGGCAAGCTTCGTCCTGGCTTCCGCCAACTGCGAGGCGCTTTTCTCCCATTCCTTTTGTGCCATCTCCAGCTCCGAGGCGGCAGACCTCCGCTCCGATTCAACACCCTCCAGCTCGGTAGCCAGCTCTTTGCGCTTCTGTTCTTCCCGTTCCCAGATCAGCTTGGCATCCCGCAGGGCGACGATGAAATCGCGCCATTCCGGCTTTACCTGGGCCGCTTCCAGCGATTTTTCCAGTTCGGCCCGCTCGCTCTCCAGGCGGTTCAAGGACTCTTTGTCACGGGCCAGCTGTTGTTTTAGCACAGTCAGCTCCTGCGACACCTTTTGCCATTCCTGTTCAAGCACGGTCCATTCCGCGCGCAGAGCGGACAGCTCTTCTTCCCACTCCGCAGCCTGGATCAGCCTGCTTTTCCGCTCGATCATAAGCGGCTCCTCCCGCTGCAGCTCGGAAGCGCATTTCACATACGACTCCTCCGCCTGCAGATGCGCTTGCTGGACGACTTCCTGCTTGTGGCGCACGTCCTCCAGTTGAACAGCCGTCTCCTTCCACTCAGTGTCCAGACGTTCAAACTGCTGGACCTGCGGCCATAGCCTGACACTTGCTTCCAGCTGCTTTGCGAGCCGCTCCCATTCAGCGGCTTCCTCCGTCCGGGCCAACTGCTTTGCGAGGCGCTCGCGGACACGCTCCAGCTCCTCCTGCCACCCGTATACCTGCTCCATCTCCTTGATCATTCCCGCGAGGCCATCCCGCTGCTCTGCATAGACGCGCTCCTGCCGAGCAGCTTCCTCCCACGTTTTCCGGGCTTGCTCCAGCGCCTCCGGTCCAGCATCCCCGAGCGCCGCCTTCTCCAGCTCGATTTTATGAAGCCGCTCCCGAGTCGCTTCCAGTCCCGCCCGAACGCGCTCACTCAGTTTTTCACCGTAGATATGTAGATGAAACATCCGCTGCAGCATCTCATTGCGGTCGCTCCCCTTGAGCGTCAAAAAGCGGGAAAACTGTCCCTGCGGCAGCACGACAGCCCGGGTAAAATCCTGCAGCGTAAGCCCAATCAAAGACTCGACAGCCGCCGTTGCCATAGTCGCCTTCGATTCCAGCACGACATCCGGCGTCTCTTCGTCTGTTCCGCACTGGATCAGGCGGACCTCCGGCTGTCTCCAGTTACCGTTTTTATTCAGGCCAAATTCCCGTTCGATCGTATACCGCTTCCGCTCAGCACCCGATCCCAGCTCAAAGGTGAACGAGACAAATACCCGCTGCTCCAACTGGTTGAGCACATCCTTGGGATGGCTGCCGCCGCCGAGCCTGACGACCTGTCCGTAAAGCGCGAGCGTGATCGCGTCCAAAATCGTCGATTTCCCGCTCCCGGTCGGGCCAAAGATTCCAAAGAGACCGGCTTCGCACAGTTTTTCAAAATCGATCTCCTGCATCTCCCGATAGCTATGCAAGCCGGCAAGCTTCAGTCGTATCGGCTTCATCTCGTTCCCTCCTCTTCACCGATTTGGTTCAGCAGACGCTGAAACAAGGCGACCAGCTTCTCGTCCGGCTCTGCCCCGCGCTTTCGTTCATAGAAGCGGCGAAACAGCTGGTCAGGCAGCAGCTCGCTCAGCTCCGCTCGCTGCTCGCTCGCCGAGTCCGCCGTTTCCTCGCGCACCACAACCCGCTGTACTTTGAGAAAATCATCGCTCATTTTGCGCAGCCGCTGAAATTCAGCCGGGTCGATCACGTCCGATACGTGCAGCTCCAAGTCGATCCATGCGCCGGCGTCCCTGCCTTCCTCCAGCCATTTTTCCACCTGCGCAATCCCTTCTGTAGCCTTCCAGCGCGCCAGCGGCCTGCCGCTTGTCAGGTAGACGATCTCCTCTTGCACTTCCTCTCCGGGAACGACATCCACGATCACGACAGCCTTGCTCTGTCCTGCCTCCGAAAAGGAGTACCCGAGCGGCGACCCGCTGTAGCGAATGAGCGGCTTCTCTCCCAGCTTTTGCAGACGGTGCAGGTGGCCGAGCGCCACGTAATCCGCTTTTTCCGGGAAAGCCGACGGGGAGACGGTCAAGGCTCCGCCGATCTGAATAGGCCGCTCGGAATCGCTTTCCCTGCCGCCCATGACAAACAGGTGGCTCGTCACCAGATTGACCGTATCCTCACGGAAATGTACCGACAGCTCGTCAAGCAGCGTCTTGATCCGCTCAGAAAATGCGAGCTGCATCTGCTCCTGGGTAAACGTATCGCTTAACAGCTCCTTGAGGCGGGCTTCCGATGGATACGGCAGGGCCAGAATGACCGCGTGGTGTTCCACGCCGGGAACGGCCAGCTCCATCCACGACGGCCCTCCGTCCAGTACCCGCACCTTATCTCTGGGGGCGTCGCTCCCCGACAAGATCGGCGTTTCTTTGGGCAGTCCCAACAGAACGATGCCCTGTTTCGACGCAATCGGCGCCGCCGCCCGAACCCGCTCCGGCTGATCGTGGTTACCCGCAATGACGACGACAGCCCGCCGCCCTCCAGCGGACAAGCGCTCCAGCGCCGTATAAAACAGCTCCTCCGCCCAGGCAGGGGGGTTGACTGAGTCATAGACGTCCCCGGCAATCAACACGAGCTGAACGTCTTTTTCCTCCGCAATCCGGCAGAGCTCGTCCACAAAATCAGATTGTTCTCCCCGTCTGTCACGCCCCTCCAGCTGACGACCGAAATGCCAATCCGCCGTATGTAAAATACGCATGCTTGCACCTTCTCCCGATCATGTGTTTGCGTTCATTGTATCACAGAAAACCCGGTGTTTGCCGAGCCATTGAACAGTTAACAATAATCGCCACTTCCATGTAACTTTTTCTCTCTCAAACTCGTCCTCACCTGTAGAAAACATGAGAGGGGTTAACCAAACGCGTGAAACCTGCCAACCTGTTCGTCGCTGTCCCTGCCCTCTTGCTGGCGTTTTCGGTTTCTGTCTCTGCCGATGCTGCGTCATCTCCGCCCGGCAACAATCAAGCCGGTACAGCAGCTTTGGCTGATACAGCTTCTGCGGTAGTTCCGGCCAAAGCAGCTCCTGTCGAAGCTCCGGCCAAAGCTTCACCTAAAACTCCATCAGTAAAGGCTGCCTCTTCTGCAAAGGGTGAAATCCGGCAGGTACAGGCATGGATCAATGCCGAAGCGAAGAGGAAAATAGCGGACGATCGACTGGAAGACTTCAGCTATCGCTGGATTCAACTGGATGACGACCCGGAGCTGGAGCTTGTGGCAAAAATAAATGACAGTGTGCGGCTGGGCCACTTCTATGTACTCGACCGCCGCCCCAACGGCACCTATGCGCTCTTGACCGAGCAGCCGTGGAATGTCCCGCATTTGGACCTGGAGCGTTGGGACTACAATCATTTTGACAATCCCAATTGGTCAACCATCCCTTCAGGTGAAGAAGGCAAGGTAGGGGGAAAACGGCTGTTTGAAACGCTTAGCAAATCCGGGGGCACCGGCATAAGCGTCTACTACGCCCATCTGTGGTATATCGAGAACGGAAAGTTTGTGGAGGCTTGGGAAGGGACAATGCTGGAAACGGGCTCCGTACCCGGAGGCCAGTCATTCCAGACGATCGGCCAATATCAAATTGTCCAGACGGGCCCTGTTCCTCTGCTTTACTACTGGAAAACGATGCGTGAGCTGGACCCTGATAGCGGAAAGCCCCTTTCTTCTTCCTCTGTGCAGACAGAAGTTCACGTCTTTCCGTTTGAAAACGGCCGCTTTACATCTGCTGCTGCCGCAAAGAACTGACCAGCGGATTTCTGCCCGCTCAAAGCCCGGCATCTTTGCTGCTCCATAAAAAAGCCGCCTCTCCGGCGGTCCCGGGAAAGGCGGCTTTCTGCTTGCTTGCTATTGTTGCTGTCTTTTTGTCCCCTTCTCCGGTGCCTTCAACGATTGCAGGCACATATAGCACATCGTTCCGAAGAGACATGTAATGACGGCAGAGTGAAAAATCGTCGAGTACAGCGTCAGGCGGGACAAGACAACCCAGCCGCCGCTCAGCACCTGAATGACCACGAGCACAAATGACAAGATGCCCGCACCGTACAAGTCACGCCGCGTCTCTTTGAAGTGGCGCAAAACATAAACCAGCACGGCGGCCAGTAGAATCGCCAACACAATCGCGGCTACACGGTGCATAAAATGAATCCCTGTTTGTCCCGACAGCTCCGGTATGAGCTTGCCCTGGCAAAGCGGCCAATCGCTGCAGCCCAGATTGGAGCCGGTGTGACGCACATACGCGCCCAAATAAACGACACCATATGCGTAAATGGTCACAATCCATATGGCCCATCGAAACCCCTTGGAAACCGTTCCCCGGACCAGCTTTTCCACCTTGTTCCGCTGCAGAACGAAGATGCTCAACAGCAAAACCCCGCTAAAGGCCAGAAGTGAAAACCCAAAGTGCAAGGCCATTACGGCAGAGGACTGCGGCCAAATAACCGCGGATGCTCCCAGGAAAGACTCCAGGATCAAGAAAAACATGCTGAACATCACAAGTCCGCGAACTTCCCGATTCCGCGGGTATCTCCGCCATGCCAGGATGGAAAAAATCCCGACGATGATACCGGTCATTCCGGTGACGAAGCGGTGCATATACTCGATCATTGATTCCAACGTGTATTCGGGTACCCATCTTCCGTTACAGAGTGGCCAGTCATTGCCACAGCCCAAACCCGAATCAGTCTTGGTCACCAGTGATCCACCGATCATGACCATGAAGGTAATAATGGTGGATGCAATGGCAAACCATTTCAGCCATTTGTCCATAATTGTTACACCTGACTTCGAGAGAGAACTGTTCAAAAAGAGGGGTATTTCAGCTTTTTGAACAACCTCCATATTTTATCGTACCAAAATGCTCATGTTGCGTATCCCCACTATCACGATAATAAAACATCCCCTGCCGTGCAAGGGATGTTCCGTTCCATTTTGTGATCGTTACGTGTCAAAAGTTGTCCAGCATCGTGCTCACAACAATTGCAGCGCAGAAAACAGTGAGGTACAGGATGGAATAGCCAAACAGCTTTCTCGCCCAGGGCAGTTCATCTTCCTCTTTAAGCTGGAAGCCCTTGAACAACAGCACCAAATAAATGATGCCCATGACAGCCATGACACCCAGATACAGATACCCGACACTGCTGTAGAAAAAGAGCAGCAGCGAAGCGGGAATGAGTACGGCACCCCAGATAAACATCTGACGTTTCGTCTCGGCAAACCCCTTTACGACGGGCAGCATCGGAATGCCCCCTGCCCGATATTCCTCCGTTTTGAGCATCGCCAAAGCGAGGAAATGCGGCGGCTGCCACAAGAACAAGATCAAAAACAGAAGCCATGCAGCCGGGTCCATATTGTTGGTGACAGCTACCCAGCCGATCACTGGCGGAACAGCGCCGGAAATGCCGCCGATAACTGTATTCAGCGTGGTTACCCGCTTGAGCGGCGTATAAATCAGCACATAAAAGATATGGCCGATTAATCCCCATACGGCTGCCAATGGATTGACGAAATAGGCCAGAACAACAAGTCCAACAAGCAGCAAACCAATTCCGATCAACAATGCCTTCAGCGGGGAGATGCGGCCGGAAGCGATCGCCCGGTCTTGGGTGCGCTTCATTTTTTTATCCAGATCGCGGTCGTAATAGTTGTTCAGTGTTGCACCAGACATGATCACCAGGGCGGTTCCGATCATCGTCCAAATAGCCAGAACCCAGTTCGGGTATCCATACGATGCCAGCCACAGACCCGCAAATGCGGTCATCAGGTTGGACATCGTAATGCCCGGCTTTGTCAGCTGCACATAATCTTGCAATGTGGCCCTTCTTGCCGGTTGGGACTGCGCCGCAGGATCGGTGTTGATCGACTCCTGCATCGTCACTTGCTGGTCCACGTTTTGTACCTCCTGTCTGCTAAAAATCCCTTACACGCCAGACCACCACTTCACAAGGAAGTGGCAGTTTATCACGCAATCTATTCCCTCATAATCATTGCAAGACTTTTCGTACCGTAAAATCATTGTATGATCAGCTCTTCGATTACCAGCCGAAAATGACATCCAGGACTCCCGTCGTCTCGCCGCCTGGGTAGATCAGGTAGAGAAGAGTGTAAACAGTCACGCCTGTGATGGCAGAGGCAAACCAGATGACAGACGTCCACGGACCGATTTTCTTATGCTTGTCGTACTTTCTTTTAAATCCGTAATAAAGCGTGACCAGTCCCATCACTCCCCCTATCGTTGCCAGGATGATATGGAAGATGAGGAAAATCTGATAGAAAATACGAATGTTGTCCGGACCGCCGAACAAAGTATTCCCCAGCAGAGCGGTACGGGATACATACGTAATAAAGAAGATCGTCGCACAGATGGCCGCCCACTTCATCGTCTTGATGTGTTTTTCTGTCTGGCGGCTGCGAATGAAATACCAGCCAAAAGCTACGAGAATCCCGCTAATGGCAATGAAGGACGTACTTATCGTAGGCAGTAAAATGTGCATATCTACACCTCGTATCGCAACTTTCTCTTTCTATTAATACCTTATGCTCTGCCCTGATCGGTCGCAGGCTTCAGCACACCGATATTTTGGGCTGCAGGCTGCTGATCCATCGGCAAGTCGTCCTGCTTTTCGTCCTTGCGCCATTTATAAAAAATGTAGGCCAAAACAGAGCCGTAGACCATTTCCTGAACCAGCTTCATGATGATGCCTCCGGTCCGTTGGTCAACAAAGGCGGTATACCCTTCGAACAACTGTGGCGCATTCATGTAATGCTGATAAATCGGCTCTCCGGCAAAGATAATCAACGCACATGCCGGTGTGATCAAAATCCCGTTGGCAAACAAATACGCCATTTTTTTCAGGCCCGCGAGCTGCTCCGGTTGGCCTGGCAGCGGATTTACGATCGGCCACCACATACAGAAAGCCGTACAGAACAGGAAAGCGTGGAAAGCATTCATCGCATCGTGATTCAGAGAAGCGGTATCAAGAATGAACGGAACGTGGTAGAAAGACAGCAAAGCGTTGAAAACGACAGCCGCCACGATCGGTTTTGTGAAGATTCGCAGCAAGGCGTACATTCTCTTGTTGCTGAAAATCGCCGTCCACAGCCATCCCGGAATTCCTACCATCAAAAGCGGAGGCAATACAAAGAACAGGAGGGACATTTGAAGCATGTGCATGCTGAACAGGTAATGGTGTCCCACGTAGTTGATCGGACTGCCTGCACCCGCATAAAAAAACAGCATGGCCAAAACAAACAGCACCTTCTGTTTTGCCGTTGCCGGTTTTGAATCCGCAAAACGGTGACGCAGCGGCCCTGTTAGTGCAAAATAAAGGATCGTCAGCAAAATGGTAATCAAAATGACAGTCGGGCTCCACATATCAGAAAACGAACCAATCCCGCCATCAACGGGCGTTCCATGTTGGTGATGATCATGCATCGGATTTTTCAATCCTCCTTTCATATTAGAAAGGGTGCCCTCTATACAATCTTCATTATACCGTTAATTCAGCCCGACTTCCTCTCCTAAAAATGAACAATATGTTGACAAACGAATATGGAAAAATCCCCTCCATGCCAACAGGAAGGAAGATGCAATTTCCTGTCTGCATAAAGGGGATCTGCAATCAAATTTTGGCTGACTCATCGCTTTCTGTCAAACATTTGCCCGTGCCTGTCGTGACTATGCCTGGCCGCATCTCTTATTTTCCGGTCTGGATCGGGACCTCCCATTTTGCATCGTGATGCTCCGTATACTTTTTGTCGTAGGAGATGATCAGTTCCTTCGGCAGTTTTTTGACGCCCTTTAGGAGAAGTCCACCGTTAATATGAAGCTGTCCGTTTTCATACTTTCTTTCATCGTTGAGGAATGCGCTATCGTATTTCTTGCCGCTTTCATCCGTAATGACTCCGAATGTAGACAAGGGGTTCATCGATGCCGTTCCGTTCCCAATCGTAGCCTCGACTCTGACGATGTAATGATCAGGTTCGTCGGCTTGGTTCTTTTCATGCTGAAATGTGTAGCGATTGCCTTGTTCCTCTACCGTAACCGGGGCTTTCTCAAGCTTCGCAAGGTCGAGCTTTGCCTGGAACGCTGCCGGCTCCTGTTTATAGACAGGGCCAAGCCTGAGAATCATGTTCTTCGTTTCGTCGATCGGTTGGAAGTAGTGGAAATCCCTTACGCTTTCCCCGATTTCCTCAGAAGGACGCCACTTGCTCCGTCTCGGATCGCTCATCAGATTTTTCCTTTCCCCGTCTTTTCCGTAAATAAAGCCAGGGGCCCAAGCTCCCAGAACAGAACCGTGTTCATCCACAAGCTCAAAGCTGTATTCCATCTCTTTTGTGTTCCGGTCAACGACCAGCTCGACACCGGTTGGCGCAAACGTAATCTGCTTGACGTCCAGCTTCAACCCTTGCGGAGTGGTATAGCTCTTGTTTACAGCATACGTTTTGGTCGCCGCTTTCGCTTTTTTGAGGTCCACCGGAACCTCCAGCTGCCAGTTTCCGTTTGTCTCGCCGATTTTTTTGATGTCGAATGCTACAATCAGCTCATCCGGAAGCCCTTTGCCGCCGTTCAGGCTGCTGAGATCGTGTACCAGCTCCATGTAAGGGCCATCTTCGTTCACGCCTTTACCCGTGCCTTTTCCCGTAAGCCCCCATTTCAAAGCTCCTTTTTCTGTCGAAGAATGCAAAACATTCCCTTGTTTATCCTTGATCGTGATTTGTCCTTCCTGATAAGCATCCCAGTGCGATTCCTTTTTATTGCTTTTATCCTTAATGGAAGTCAGAATGCATATGCGAAAGGGATCTGCTACTACCTCATGGACTGTCAGGGTAAACCCTTGGTCGGCAACACTTGCATTCGGTGTTTGGAGAAATCCTTTCTTGGCGGCTTCCTCAATGCCATCGTCACCCAGCCTGGTAAGCAGGCCGTTGCCCGCAACGCCCACAGGCTCCGCTTTGTTCGTCGGACTGCTGGCAAATACGCCGTTCACATAAGTAGAAAACGTCGGTGAATACATCATGCCGCCGGAAATGACTACTGCCAATGTCGCTGCGGCTATCGTTGTCTTTTTCATAATATCCAGACTCCTCTTTTTCCAAATAGGCAACTGCCTCGTATCGGCAGCCCGGTGCAGCATTTTCACTGGATGCGCGGGAAGGGCGCTGATGATCCTGCGGTCCAAATCCTCGGAAAGGGGTTCTTCCACGAGGGCCTTGCCCGCTTCCTCCAGCTCGTCGACCCATTGCTCCAACTGTCGTTGGCAGTGCTTGCAATGCTCGAAATGCTGCTCCAGCTTTCTTCTGTGTTCCGGAGATAGTTTGTCTTCCATGTAGTCGACCATGAGTTCTTGCGTCAGGCATTTCAAGTGGATTCCCTCCTTATTTTTCGCTTTTGCTCAGGCGGTCTCGAAGCTTTCTTCTCGCGTGGGAAAGGCGCATCCTCACCGTATCGACAGACAGCGACAATCTGCTGCTGATCTCCCTGTAGCTCAAAAATTGGAGATAGTGCATATCCAGCAGCGTCCCGTAGTCTTTATTCAGCGCCATGATTTGCTGCCGCAAAGCGACCCGTTGCTCTTTTTCCAAAAAAACTTCCTCCGGGATCGGAGATTCGTCCTTCAGTTCACTGCTCACCTCGGCTACACCAGGCATTCGTTTTCGCTTTCGCAATTCGTCAATGCCCCGGTTCATGGCGATTCGATAGAGCCAGGCCGAAAAGGAGTGTCCCGGTCGATAGTCGGGCAGACTGTAGTACGCCTTGATAAACACTTCCTGCACGATGTCCTCGACTTCATGGGAATGCCCCATCGCTTTTCGCAGAATCGAAGCGACTTTTCCCTTATACCTGTTGACGATCAGAGCATAAGCTTCTTTGTTTCCTTGAAGTACCTCCGCAATGATCTCCCGATCGTCCTGCATGTTTTTACCTCCTCGCAAAAAGGTTGCTGCGCAGCCGTACCTTTTTGGTTGTACACTACTATAGACGAAAAAGGGAGCTGCCCCCTCTCATAAAAAATTTTAAAGTAGGGAAATTTGTTCATGGTACAAAAAAATTCATGTCACCTTTTGACATGAACAAGCTATTGACGGAGTATAACAGAGCCGTTTTCAAGAAGACTCTTTTTCTCCACAGAATCAAAAAAAAGAAGCAGACGAAATTTCGTCTGCCTCTTCTCTTTTTACCACCAAACCCAGAATACGAACACGATAATCGCGATCAGGATAAAGGTCAATCCGGCGAAAATCGAAATTCGTGCAAACTCGTGTCCCTTTTGGTCCATGTGCATCCAGAAGAACAACTGGAACAGCGCCTGGACAAATGCGAGACCGACGATAAACGGAACCGTAAATCCGACCGGAATCGCTTCAAAAGCTACAGCGGCAAATGCCAGTGCGGTCAAGACGAGAGATGCAATAAACGCAATGACATGCTTTTTCGCACCATCGTGCTTTACCTTGGGCTTACGCGGTTCATCATGTACATGTGCTCCCATCGTCTTATCCCACCTTTCCACCGATCATACCCATGAGATATACCACGGTAAAGATGAATACCCACACGACGTCAATGAAGTGCCAGTACAGGCTGGCTACGTAAAACTTCGGAGCCGTTACCACTGTCAGACCTTTTTTCACGGTCTGCAGTTGAACGGTCAAGATCCAGAGAATCCCGAATGCCACGTGAGCTCCGTGGAATCCGACCAGCGTATAGAAGGCCGATCCAAATGCGCCGGAAGTCATTTTATGTCCCATGTGGACGTAGTGCATAAACTCGTAAATCTCCAAAGCCAGGAAGCCGAGGCCAAGGATAACCGTGACAGTCATCCAGGCTTGCATTTTTTTCAGGTCTTTCTTGTGCAAGGCCAGAACCGCAAACACGCTGGTAAGCGAACTGGTCAAAAGGAGCAAGGTAGCCAACGCCACAAGCGGCATATCGAACAGCTGCTGGGAGGTTGGCCCGCCATTTGTCTGGTCGCGCAGCGCGATAAACGTCGCAAACAGCGAACCGAACAGGACGGTCTCTCCACCAAGGAAGAGCCAGAAGCCGAGAATCTTGTTCTTGCCTTCAAGGGTGGCTTTTTCCGGTTCATCAGGCAGAACCGCATTTACGTGATGGGTCGCCATTACGCCTTAACCCCCTTTTCTTCGATTTCATCTGGTTCGATATGGTAGCCAGGGTCGTCTTTCAAAGAACGCATCAGCATGCATCCGAACGTAATTACCATACCAATTCCGACTACAACGTAATTGTGGTACATGAAACCGTAACCTGCGATGAACAGGCCCAGAGACATGATGAACGGCAGGAAGGAGCCATTCGGCATATGAATCGAACCAAGCGGTTCTGCGTAAGTCATGCCTTTGTTGCCAGCCATTTTTTCTACCCACAGGGCATCCAGACCGCGAACAAGCGGAGTTTGCGCAAAGTTGTACTCCGGCGGCGGAGAAGGAATCGACCATTCCAGCGTACGGCCATCCCACGGATCCGCAGGCGCGCGCTTGGAGCTCTTCGCAGAAACGTATGCATTGACAAGGAAGAGAATCGTACCGATCGTCATTCCGAAAACACCGATGGTACTGATAAAGTTGCCCAGTTCCAGACCTTGGCCAGCCAGGTACGTAAATACGCGACGCGGCATACCCATCAGTCCGAGGAAGTGCTGCGGGAAGAAGGTCAGGTGGAACCCGATAAAGAAGGTCCAGAAGTTCCATTTCCCGAGCGTTTCATTCAGCATTTTGCCGAACATTTTTGGCCACCAGTAGTAAAGACCGGCGAACAGACCGAATACGAGACCACCAACGATTACGTAGTGGAAGTGAGCAACTACGAAGTAGCTGTCATGGTATTGGTAGTCAGCAGGCGGAACCGCGAGCATAACCCCTGTCATACCACCAATTGTAAAGGTCGGGATAAAACCAACAGCAAACAGGTTTGCGGTAGGGAAGCGAATTTGCCCGCCCCACATCGTCAAGAGCCAGTTGAAGATCTTGATACCGGTCGGAACGGCAATCAGCATCGTTGCCAGACCGAACAAGGTGTTGGCGATCGGACCCATACCAGTCGTAAACATGTGGTGCGCCCACACCATGAAGCCAAGGAAACCAATCAGTGCTGTCGCAAATACCATGGAGCTGTAACCAAACAGGCGCTTTCTGGAGAAGGTACTTACTACCTCGGAAATGATACCGAAGGCAGGAAGAATCAGAATGTACACTTCGGGGTGACCGAAGATCCAGAACAGATGCTGCCAGATAACAACGTTACCACCTGCATCAGGGTTGAAGAACGCTGCCCCGAACAGACGGTCGAACATCAGAAGTACAAGGCCGACGGTAATCGCCGGGAAAGCAAACAGGATCAATCCGGATGTCACGAAGGACGCCCAGGTGAACAGCGGCATGCGCATGAAGGTCATGCCCGGTGCACGCATGTTGATGATGGTTACCAGGAAGTTGATACCACCGATCAGGGTACCCAGACCTGCGATCTGCAGACCGAGTACGTAGAAGTCGATCCCGAATCCACTATATTGATTCAAAGCAAGAGTTGCGTAGGACGTCCAACCGGCATCCGGCGCGCCGCCGAGGAACCAGCTTGTATTGATAAGGACGCCCCCGAAGAAGAAGAGCCAGAAACCGAGTGCGTTCACAAACGGGAACGCAACGTCCCTCGCACCGATCTGAAGAGGTACGATCGCGTTCATCAGTGCAAAGATCACCGGCATCGCTGCCAGGAAGATCATCGTAGTTCCGTGCATGGTGATCAGTTCGTTAAACGTCTTCGCACCGACCACTTGGAGCTCTGGATACATTAATTGCAAGCGAATAAGCAGGGCTTCAAGACCGCCGGCCAAGAAGAAGATCCCACCGGCGATCAGGTACAGAATGCCGATTTTCTTATGGTCCACGGTAGTGAGCCAATCAGCGATTCCCGACCGCTTGGGTGCATGAGAAGCATGTGCAGACACGGTTTTACCTCCTTTTTAGCGTCACTGCCTCATGACGATTCCATTCATTAACTTTATCTTTTTATTTCCTGTACTTTGAGCGTAGACATGTACTCAACCAGCGAATTGATTTGATCTTCGCTCAGGTTCAGATTTGGCATGTTGTTGCCCGGCTTTTCTTTTTGCGGATCTCTCAGCCATTTGGCCAAGTGTTCAGCATCGTTAGGCATGATACCGGCTACGCGTTGGCGATCGGCGAAGTTTGTCAGGTTCGGCCCCAGTTTTCCGCCTTTGCCTGCGACAGCGTGACAGCCCAAGCAGCTCTTTTCGAAGATTTGTTGTCCTTGGACAGCGTTTGCAGAAGCTGGCGCTGCAGGTTCTGCAGATTGAACGCCCTTCATTTTTTCTGCCCAGGCAGCAAATTCGTCTTGTTCCAGGACGTCAACCTTGAAGTCCATCAATGCGTGAGACGCTCCACAGAGCTCTGCGCATTTTCCGTAGAAGACACCGGTTCTGTCAGCTTGCAGCCACATTTTGTTTTCCAGTCCCGGGTTGGTGTCGATCTTTCCGCCGAGTGCAGGGATCCAGAATGCGTGCATAACGTCAGCAGATGTCAAAGTGAACTGGACTTTTTGATTGACAGGCAATACCAGGTCTTGCGCTGTAGATACGCCAAGGTCCGGATACTCGAATTCCCACCAGAACTGGTGAGCGGTTACACGAACTTGAAGCGCTTCATCTTTGTTGTATTCTTTACCAAGAGTAAATCCTGTAGTAACAGTTGGTACTGCCATTACGATGAGCAGCAGGAACGGAATGACCGTCCAAATGATCTCCAGAGTATGGCTGCCTTCCACTTGTTTGGGAATGCCTTCCTGTCCTGGACGCTTGCGGTAACGAATAAGTACGTAGGTGAGGATCAGCATAACGACGATAAAGACCCCGATCATGATGGAAGCCGACAGCTTCATCAAGTCGAATTGCATGGCTGCAACCGGCCCCTGCGGCTGAAGTGCAGAGAGCTCTCTCATGCCGCAACCGGAGAGCGTCAGCGCCAGCAACCCAAACAGGAAAAGCTGACGCCATGATTGTTGCCAACTCTTCATACCAATGAACCCCTCTTTCTTTCATGTTGATTACGCCCTGTCGTATGTACGGCGGGAGCGTATATTTCGTACTCCTCCGCTGCCAATAAATAGTCGGAGTTGCTACTTTCCTCCACTATGATAACCAATAGCGAAAAGGAATAGCAACATCGGTTTAAAGACATTTAAAGAAGGAGTAAGGGCCGCAGTAAAATACTACCTTTGCGATTAACTCTTTCAGTATACATAAATTTATCTGAATATCGGAGTCCATTTGTTATAATTCTGTTAACAAATTTATGAACATTTTCGTAAAGTTTACTACCAGCAGACGGATATTCAGGTAGTAGAAGGGAGAAATGTGATAGTTTTGGCTACCAACACAACCAAACGAATCGCTTTCCTTACAGGAAGTTCCAGCGGTTTTGGGCTGCACACCTCTGTCGCTCTCGCCAAAGCGGGCTTCTTCGTCATCGCCACGATGCGGGACATCTCAAAGCGTGAAGAGCTTGACAAGCTGGCTGCCCAAAATGGCGTAACCGACTGTCTGGAAGTCGTGCAAATGGACGTGACCCGGCCTGACGAAGTCATAGCTGCAGTCTCCGGCGTGCTCGCGCGTCATCAAAACATTGATTTGCTCGTGAACAACGCGGGCTTTGCCTGCGGCGGCTTTGTCGAAGAAATCGGGCTTGCCGCATGGCGGGAGCAATTTGAAGTCAACGTGTTCGGATTGATTTGCGTGACACAGGCCGTTTTGCCCCATATGCGCGAACGCCAATACGGCACGATCATCAACATAAGCAGCATCAGCGGGCGAATCGGCTTTCCCGGTTTGGCCGCCTATGCCGCTTCCAAGCATGCGGTGGAAGGCTTCAGCGAGTCGCTCCGTCTGGAGATGCTCCCGCATGGCATCAATGTCGTCCTGGTCGAGCCGGGCTCGTACAAGACAAGCATCTGGGAAAAGGGACTCGGAAATGCCCCCTCTCGCCCCGCTTCTCCCTACAGCAGGCAAATGGAGTCCCTGACAACTATGGTAACCAAAATAGCCGAGCGGGCCCCTGCCCCGGATGAAGTGGTAGAAGTAATCGTTCGCGCGGCTCTGGCTCCACGGCCTTCCTTCCGCTACCCTGTCGGGAGCGGGGTCAGGCTTTCCATCCTCGCCAAGCAGTGGCTTCCCTGGCGCTGGTTTGAGACGCTGGTGAATAAGCAGATGCGGCCGCCTCGTTCATGAGGCGGCTGATGGCGATTTCACCGGAGCGGAAGGCTGCTTTGGCAGATGAGAGACATAGCTGTGCAGGACCATGCCGATCATGACGACGAGCATGCCCGTACCGGACCACAGCGAGGGCAGCGGGGCCGCGAGAATCGCGATTTCCAAAAGGACGGCAAAGACGACCTCCGCAGACTGGGTAGCTTCTACCGCGGCCAACTGAACCGGATTGCCCTTGACCAGATCTGTAGCCTGAAAGAACAGCACGGTCGCGATAATTCCCGATGTGATCGCGACGAGCAGCGACTGCGCCAATTGACCCATGCTGGGCATTCCCGCCGTCGTCACGCCAAAGCCTGCGAGGACCAGCCAAAACGGCAAGCTGGCAAGCGTCATTCCGAGAACGCGCTGATACGCGTCAATTCGCCCGCTGGTCAAGGCCATCATTTTCCGGTTCCCGAGCGGATAGGCAAACGCTCCGATCACGACCGGCACGATCCCGTACAGCACCTCCGCCGCTCCCAGCATCTTCGCCTCGTGCAGCTGCATGATCGCCACTCCCGCCAAAATCAGGACAGACATGGCCAGCCCCTTGTACGGGATCCTCTGCCCGAAAAAGGGTACGAGCAGCGACCCGGCGATGATCGTGATTTGCCAGGTACCGGCGATCAGCCAGCCAGGACCGTATGCAGCGGCAAAGCTGAGCGGAGCATAAAACAAGCCAAACCCGACAAAACTCCAGAGCAGCCACTGCCACGGATGCTTCCGCATTTCCTGCCACAGCGGCCCAAGGTTGCCCCGGATGGCCACGATCAGCAGCAGAAACGGCACCATAAATAGATAACGCAGGGATGCGCTCCAGATCCAGCTTCCTCCGTCCAGCTCCATCGCTCTGTTTAATACAAATGTAAAAGCGAAGAAAAATGCAGCGACAATTCCAAGTACAATCGCCTTCAAATGTTGACTCCCTCTTTCCAGTTCCACTCTCTGAAGATTCTCAATTGTAAGCATATAACTCTGCGGTCTCGCTGTCAAAATCCCGAAAAAAATAGAGCACACCTTTTGAAAGATATGCCCTATGTCTTTTCTGCACGTCCGCTCTTGATCAGCGAGACGTGGTGAATGTATTCAACTGCACCAAACAGAATCGCAGTAAAACCGGCACCGATCAGCGTGATTCTCGCTCCCACCAAGAGGCCGCTGCTCAGCCAGACGACCAGAAAAGCCAAAATCATATCGGCTGCCGTACTCATCCACAGCGTCCCGCGCCGAAGCAGCAATAGCTCCAGCATATGTCCGGCAACGGCAAGCACCAGGCCGACGCCGATGGACTGGTAAAGGGTTGCATAGTCTACCTCGGGGAACAGCGCATCGGCCAGGACGACTACGAGCGGAGCAGTAATCAGCTTGACAAGCAATCCGTACACAGGCATGCTTCCTCCTTTTTCAGGTTTTCACAGTATGCCCGTATACAGAATCGCTTAGTCGAAGCAAAAACAGCCGTTTGTTGTGCCGTGGGATGTCATCGAGCCCCTCCCACGCGCCCTATGATTGGCTGGACCGCTTCAACTAGGCGGCTTCCTGCTCTCTTTCTCGCGGGTAAGCCAAGGTTACGATCAGGCTGACTGCCGCCAATGCGAGCAGAATGACGAAAATCTGGTGCAGCCCGCCGGCTACCAGCTCCCTCACTGTTTGCAACAGCTCCTGCGGCAGCAGGCTTGCTTCATGCGGATTCAGGATCTTGTTGACGTCGATGTTTTCCGCACCGGGTGCGCTCTGTACATAAGAGTTCAGCAAGGTTCCAAACAGCGCAATCCCGAGGGTTTGTCCCAACGTGCGGATAAAGGAGTTCGTAGAAACGGCAACACCGCGCAAATTCCAGGACACACTCAGTACCGCTCCGGTAAAGGAAGTAAAGGCGAAGCCAAAGCCGAGGCCAAACAGGAACGTAATCCCGTACAGCATGACATGAGGTGTCGTCGGTTCAATCATGGACAGCCAGACGGTAGCGACAATCAAGACGCATACGCCAAAGAGCGATGTCGGCCGAATCCCGATCTTGGCCAGCAGACGCCCGCTCAGCGCAGCACCAATCGGCCAGCCAACGGACATCGGAATCAAAGTCAGCCCGGAACCGGTCGCACCCAATCCGTACACGCCCTGAATCCACAGCGGAAGATAAAACGAGACAGCCACCAGCACGGAAGCGAGAAGAAATCCGGCGAAGTTCACGATGCTCATTTTCCGAATCGTAAACAGCTGCAAGGGAAGCATCGGCTCCGGCGATCTTTTTTCCAAGTAGATAAACAGCAGGAGGCCCAAAGCCGAAAAGATCAGCAGACCGACGATCAGCGGCGAACTCCAGGGATGTTCAGTCCCGCCGCTCAACAACGCATACAGCAGCGCGGAAACGCTGATCGTAAAAACTGCTGCTCCGGCATAGTCGATGTGCTTGCGGACTTTCTCGATATTTTCATGCAGGTACAACCAAATCAAAACGATGGAGACAATGCCAAACGGGATATTCATGTAGAAAATCCAGTGCCAGGAAACATAGTCGACCAGAAGGCCTCCGGTCAACGGCCCCAGGATACCGGATATGCCCCAGATGCCGCTCATCCACCCTTGTACCTTTCCTCTTTCCTCAAACGGGTAAATATCGCCGACAATCGTATACGTAATCGTAATGATGGCACCCGCTCCCAGTCCCTGAAAGGCCCGGAACCAGATCAACTGCTCCATCGTCTGAGACAGGCCGGACAGCGCTGATCCGAGCAAAAACAGGATCGCCCCAATGTTGAACACAGGCTTGCGCCCAAACAAGTCGGCAAGCTTGCCGTATATGGGCGTCGTCACCGCCGAGGTGAGCAAATAGATCGAAACGACCCAACTGATCAAGTGAAAGCCGCCCAGGTCGCTGACGATCGTCGGCATCGCCGTACTGACGATCGTTCCCTCAATAGCGGCCAAAAAGGTCGCAATCATAACCGCAATCGTCACATTACGCTTATTTGTTACAGGTTTCATCCGTATTTCCTTCCCTCCACATAAGCCAGACAACATTCCGATCAAGGGTGTTGTGTATGCCGTTGTTGTTGCTTGAATTGCTTTATGGTACGGGCACTAGTAAAAAAAGTCAATAAAAAAACCTGCGCCGATTGCACTCGGCACAGGTTTACCTTCCCCAAACGGATCAATTACTTTTCGGTGCTTCCGTTTTTGGGGTTTCTGTTTTCTGCGTTTCCGTTTTCGGAGCTTCAGTTTTCGGAGCTTCCGTCTTCGGTTCTTCTTTTTTGGAAGCTTCCGTTTTCTGTTCCTCCGCTTTCGGCTCTTCCTTCTTCAAGGAGAGCGACGGATCGAGATATTGCACCCCAAACTTTTTCTCCAGGCCGTCCAGCCATTCGTCCATGTACTTTTTGCGTTTGGACGCATTCAACTCTTCAACGATCGTAGGACGCAACTGTTCCAAAGCAGGCGCGGGATCTCCGAAGTTGCTCTTGTATTTATTGTAGTAGTCTTGGATTTCTTCGTCCGTTACCGGATATGCTTTTGCGAATACCTTGTCCCTCAAAAGAAGTGTCCGCAGCGTACCGCGGAAGCTTGCTTCGGTGTAGCCCTGTCTTTTCAGCGTTTTTTGATAAACTTCCTCGGAGCCGATCTGCTCTTTCAGCTTGTTGATTTCCTGATCGACTTCGCTTTCCTGGACGGACACGCCGAGCTCCTTGGCTTCTTCCACCACCAGATTGCGGCTGACCAAAATGCCAAGCGTCTGTTTTCCGTAGCTTTCTTTCATATGCTCGTAGAGCTGCCCCTGCGTAATTTGAGATTTGCCCGTAGTTGCAATGACAGGATCATCAGCCGGCTTCAATGCAACGCCGACAATCACAAGAGCCAAAACCAGTATGGCTATGGTTAGCATGGATAAATCGAACTTCTTCATCATTGGTCCTCTCTTTCTTCTCTCATCCCTTGTGCCATTATAATAGACACAGAGTACGGAAGAAAGATGGAATCCTTTTCCACAACCTTTCCACAATGCGAACCAGCACGGATTACATGAAGTATTTGGTGAAAAAAGAAGAGAGAACGGAGGCGATTACCGGTCCCAGGACGGCCCATACTCGTAAAAATCTCTCTTGTTTTCTTTTCTTGTCTCCTTCTATGAGCTGTGTGAGTTTTTCCATATCGCTTTTGTCATTGTCCAACATCTGCAAAATAATTTCCTTCTCTTTCGATCCCCGTTTTAGCTCAAGCTCTGTCTGCAATTTGGTTATCGCTTGCAAAAGTTCTGAGCGCGATTCTTCCATTTTTACCAATCGATGCTCAATCCGTTCCAGCCACTTGGTCGCTACCGTCATCTGAACTTCCAGCTTGTCGATCCGTTCTTCGAATTTGTCCAATCGTTGTGAAATCCGCAGTACATTCTCCTGTTGCGTCTTCTGATGCTCTGGCGTCAAGGTCCCACCCCCTCCGGACTCATACTACTTGTATATGCCGTCTCGCTTTCATTGCTTGTACCGCTGACCAGATTTTTCATTATTTCTATAAAAAATGTGCAACGGAGCGGAATGGAAAGAACACGTTATCCAGTACAAACGGACCTGGTCCAAACGGGCCTGGCACACTTCAAAATGGCAATAAAAAAAGCCCGCTATAGGCGGACTTTCTCCAGCCACTGATAGAGAGGGCGAAGCGACCTCTTCGCATCCTCGTAACCGAGCGTGTACAGCTCCATCAAGCGATTTCGGTTCCTCTCCACACGCCGGATGTTCATCGGTCTGCTCGGCGCTATGACAAAGGCCCGTTGTTCCTCACGGAGTTGCCGGATGCGGGCAAGCGTATCGTTGTAGCGCCGATGGTGATCGAAAACGACCCGCATCAGATGCTTGTAGCGGGGAAATAGCCGGTCTGTGGCCCACGCGAGATTGGCTGGCTGCCGGATGAATTCCTCCGTACCTGTCCGCACGATGATGTTCCGCTCGTTTCCATCCTCTATCGCCTTGCCGATCGGTATCGGATCTGCCAAGCCGCCATCGAGCATTTTCGCCCCTTGAACACAGACCGTTCCCGATAGCAGCGGGATGCTGCACGAAGCGCGAACCGCAAGGAGAAACAGCTCTTGATCGTGCTCGTCCTTGGAAAAGTAGATGCTCTCGCCTGTCTTAAAATCAGTCGCGGCGACAACCAATTTCTCCGGTGCTTGCGCAAGTCCCTGAAAGGAAGAGGTGAGAATCCGCCGGGGAAGCTCTTCAAAAATGAAGTCCATGCCGACCATGCAGCCATGCCGATACAGATTGCGCAGAGAGAAATGCCGCATGTCGCACAGATGCTCGATAAACATGTATTTCCCCACTCCCTTTTCCCTTGCCACGTAAGCAAGGGCATTGCAAGCCCCTGCGGAAACAGCGATGATGTACGGAGCAATCAGCTCGTGCTCCAGAAAGCAGTCGAGAACCCCCGACGTATAGATTCCGCGCATGCCTCCTCCCTGGAGAACCAATCCGAAGCTGTCCATCTTTTCTCCCTCCTGTGAAACAAGCCTCGCATGAACATGTACGGATATAGTATCTGTGGGAACAGGAAGGTAATTCACCGATTTACACCTGAATTTGCCCGGCCCTGCCCCATTCGCTCGTTATTTTGCTTGTGGGCTTTTTCCTTTTTGGAGGCCCTCACTCTGTCGGTCAGTTGCGTGCAATCTGCCATATCACGAGAATCGGTGAAAAACCCGGTTGGCTTGATTTACCAGGAACTTGTCAACGTTTTGGAATAATCTCTTCGTCCCCTGCGTTGGCGTTTCTAGTATGATAGGGCTAGTGAACGCAAAGGGGGCTTTCTTTTTTGAAACAGCGAATTGCCTGGATTACAGACAGCACGGCCGTTGTACCCGATGAATTGCGGGAGAAATACGACATCCACGTCGTTCCCTTGGACGTTATCTTTGAAGACGGCGCCTACGCGGACGGGATTCAATTATCTTCCAGCGAGCTGTATGAAAAAATCGACCACTCCAAAACCGTACCGAAAACCTCGCAACCGGCAATCGGCAAATTTGTCGAGCTGTATGAGCAACTGGCGGAGGACTATGATTGCGCGATCGCCATTCACCTTTCCAGCCAATTGAGCGGCACGTACAATACAAGCAAATCAGCCGCTGCCATGAGCGAGTTTCCCGTCGAGCTCGTCGATTCCCAAATCGTCTCTTATCCGATCACCACCTTGCTGTTGAAAGGGATTTCGCTGGCGGAGCAAGGCATGGACTATCGGGAGATTGCCGCCACCCTGAGGGAAGAGGCGAGCAAAAACGAAAACTACATCGTGATCGGAAAGCTGTCACAGCTGCATAAAGGCGGGCGGTTGTCAAACGCTCAGTTGATCGTTGGCACGCTGCTTCAAATCAAGCCGATCTTTTGCATCAGGAACGGTGTTGTCGAATTGTTCGAAAAAGTTCGAACCGAAGGAAAAGCCTTCCGGCGAATCATGGATCAGCTTGACCTGGCCCGGGGAATCCACAAAATTTCCCAAGTGGAAATTTTGCACGGCAATGTCATGGACAAAGCGCTGGAATTAAAGGAAACGATCAAAAGCAAGTATCAGGATATCGAGGTGCTCGTGTATCCGCTCAGTCCGGTACTGGGCGTTCACGGCGGGCAAGGGACCATTGCTCTGACATGGACCAACGAGCCCAAGTCATCTTGAGCGAATGTCATCGATAAACGACGGCAGGCACGCATGAAAGCCGGAATGGGACTGGCAGCAGCAGGCTTGATTGAAAATCAAAGGGTAAACAGAAACAGGCACCGCTCTGATTTGAGCAGGTGCCTGCAATGTTTTGCCTATGCTTTGCTTCTCGCGTGATTACTGGCGGACTGCAGCGACCAGAAAACGATGGCTCGGGATGTCGATATATCCGTCTTTTTCCATCCGACAGTGCATCTCCCACAAGCCGTCCGCGTAGTTCTCCAGCGAAAAGTCTGGTATCTGCCACGGAACCGCACGGAGATAGTAGACTACCGCTCCTACATCGTAAAACCGGGTCGGCACCATCTCCTCGCGGCAATCCTCGATGGCAAAGCCCGCCTCTTTTAGCTGCTTGACTGCGTAGTCTGCATTCCAATGCAAGTATTCCTCTGGAATGGGCGCCCCGAGGAGCCGGTTGAGCAGCAGATCGTTTTCACCCCCGACCTGCTGCGTCAGAAAGGAAGCCCCTGTTTTTGCGATACGGAATACCTCGGCCGCATCAAAAGACTCGTGCCGATTGATAACCAGATCAAAAAATTCATCTGCAAACGGCAGGGCGTCCTCCCCATCCGCTTCGACTACCGTAATGCCCAAAGGCTCCAGCCTGCCTTTGGCAACCGCCACATTGGGCTTGTAGCCTTCCGTAGCGTATGTTTGAGCGGGAAGCGGCTTTAGCATGGAGAGAAATTCGCCTCCCCCCGTGCCCATATCGAGCAGGCTGCCGATCTCCGGCAGCTTGCGCATGACGAGGCCGGTGTAATTCCAGGAAAGTGGCGCTTCCTTCAACCGTCCTGTTTTCCCGACGTAGGAAAAATCCCAGCCTTCAAACGGTACTTTGGCTTCTTCGAGCAACCAGTCAAACCATTTTTGTCGGTCCATTTTTTCCTCCTCTTTCCCCAAAAGAACTTCTATATCCAGGAGTTCAGCGCCAACGCACACTTTCATAATTAATGAATGTGATTACTTTTGCTTTCTCTTTTTGGCGGCAAGCAGCCTGTTGAAGGTCTCTCCAGTCTGCTCCGTCCCCTTGCTCTCTGCTTGAGGCTGGTCCGACTGGGGAGCACTGGACGGTCGTGAGGAATCTGCAGACGGCCCCAGCCCGCTCGCTGGTGTGCCAGTCCCTTTTTTCCCGCGCTCGGTCTTTGCCCTGTCCAGTCTGTCAAAAAGCGAACCGGCGGATGTGCCTTGATCCCGGGCATTCAAGCCTGCGGAGACATTGGCAGCGTTGGAGCCAGTGGCTCCGTTGGAACTAGTGGCTGCATGGGAGTCATTGTCCAATTGTCCTCCGGCCTGATTGCCCAAGTTCGTTTGGCTGGTTGAAGTGCTATGACTGCTCTGGCTGGTTTGGCTGGTTTGGCTGCCTTGCCCGTCTTGACCGCTCTCGCTGCTTCTAAAGCGCTGTCCCCGTTTCTCCCCGAGTCGAGCAAACACGGCGGCGCTTTCCGTCTCTTCCACAGCTTCTGCAGTCCTTCGCTTCCGAAGCCATCCAGTCACCCTTGCCCACCAACGCTCAGGGAGCTGCAAGCGCCTGGCCGCAACGTCGAGAGGCCACAGGAGAGCCGCAAGCATCAGCAGCCAGTCGCTGATCGGCTGTGTTTCCCATTTGGACGGAAGCTTGCCGGAAAATACTTCTGACGGTTCGGAAATTCTCGTGCCTCCCCCTGCCAACAGCCACTCCTGCATCCGCCCTTCGCCGTCCTGCTGCAATCCGAACTCGGGAGAATAAGAGACGCTAAGCCCGGCTGTCTGCCCGGCCGCCACCTTTCCGTTTGCTTTCTCTGTCACTTGAATCAGGTAGCTGCCCGGCTCAGCGGCGTCAAAGCTTCCTTCCAGTGTCCCTGGAGCGACAGGTTTCAACCGGACCACTTCCCGCTTCATCTCCCGGTTGACGACGACAGCCTCCAGCTCCTGCGGCAGCTTTTCGCCTTTTGGCAAGGATACCGTCACTTTTCCTCTGGACCCGTCAAGCTGCGTCTCGACCTGCCAACGTCCGGTCTCGACCTGGGGCAGCGTCCAGCCGACGATCTCCGTCCAGAGACGGCTGTTGCCCGGCCATGCGACCCAATCCGGTCCCCATTTGCCTTCCAGATCGCTCGTCCAGGCGACGGCTCGGCCCAAACCGTACTGCCAACGGCTGAGGATCGGGTCGGCGTCCTGGCTCATCAAGACGGGCTCTGCCGTCTTCTTGAGTGTCGTCGCCACATAGGCGCGAAGCAGCGGAAGCGGCTGCCGGAGAGTCCCCCAGTCGCCTGCTCCCGTGCGCTCGGGATATTGCGGCTTCTCGACGATAAACGTCCGGCTGGCGAGGGCCGTTTCCTTGCTGAAAATCTTCGGAATCGAGGTCGCGTCGCTCGCAAAGTAGTAGCGTCCTTTTCCCCAATCGGCGATGTCCTGCAAGAGCCCTGTGTCGGAATCATCCCCGACCGCAACGGTCGAAACCGTGATGTTTTCCCCGATCATCTGCTCCAGCATGCCTTGGTAATTGTCTTCGCGGCCGGATTGTCCGTCTGTGAGCAGGATGACGTGCTTGCGCTTCGTCTTCATTGTCTTGATCCGGTCGTAGGCCATCTGCAGCGCCGGGAATATATCGGTGCCTCCGTCTGCGTATATGCTCCCGATCTGCCCCTGGATCGCAGGCAGATCGGTGACGTTTTGAGGGGCCACCACTTCCCACGGGCTGCCGTCAAACGCGATCACGCCGATCTCGTCCTGGCGGTTGAGCATGGTCGTGGCCCGGATCGCGGCTTCCTTCGCCAGCTCCATTTTGTCGACGCCATACGCATCGGATGCCATACTGCCCGATTTGTCGATGACCAGCATCAGTCCCAGCGTAGGCTGCTCTTCCTTACTGCGCAAATCCATATGCACGGGAAGCGCCTCTTCGATCGGAGTCTGGAACCAGCCGCCCATACCGAAACCGTCGGAGCCTCCTGTCATGATCAACCCGACGCCAAGATCGCGGACAGCCGTTCTGATCCGCTCCATATCGGCATCGCTGACCTGTGTTGCGGCCAGGTCGGCCAGGATGATGGAAGCGTACTGCTTGTAGCCTTCCAGCTCTTTTGGCAGCAGCGCCACGTCCTTCGTCTCAACCTTGATATTGCCAGCCTGGAGAGCCTGGACGAGGTTGCTGGCGGCACCGGGATGTCCTTCCAGAACCAAAACAGACGGCGTCCCCGTCACTTGCGTATAGGCAAATGCCTGATTGTTGGCCTGCACCGTATCACGCTCCGGATCGATTTCCACCCGGTAGCGGTGAAAGCCCTCATTCATAGCCTTTTGGGAAAAGAGAAAGCGGTTCCTCCCCTTTTCGACCTGAACGACTTGTGTCCCGGCTTCGCGGTTTCCTTCGTAGAGGCGAAGCACCGCTTTGGTCGCAACGGTGCTTTCCAGCTCAACCTTGATCGCGTATTCCTCTCCCGCGTACAGCCGATCCGGCACCTGAACGGCAGACAGCACGACCTCATCGCCCTGCGGCTGCTCGAAAAGGACGCTTTCTACCGCAATCCCCCGCTCTTTGGCCAGCTTGACTTCACGCGCCGTATCTCCGTGCGTGTCCATCCCGTCGGTGATGATCACGATCTTGCCGCGGGCGCCGGTAGGAATCATCGCTTGCGCAAGCCGGATTCCCTCCGCCAGATTGGTGGCGTGGCGGTTTACTTCCACAAAGACAGGCTGGACCTGGCTGCTCGTCGTCAGCGGCTGATCTACCGCCGCGTTGGCCCCTGTCGCGACGATGCCGTACTGATCCTCTGCCCGCTTGCCTTCCACCGCTTCCCTGAGAAAACGGCTGGGCTGCTGATCGTCCTTGATCGAAGCCGAGCTGTCCCAGACGAAAACAACGGTCTCGGCCCGTACTGGGTAGAGAAGCTGGATGCCGGCCAAAGCCAGAATCAGCAGACAAAAGACCGCTGTCCGGATCGCGGCGATAACGCTTTTGCGGCTGACTGGCATCTGCTGTTGCCCGCGCCACCAGTGAACCACCGCGTATACCGCCGGGAGAAGGAGCAGCAGAAACCACGGTTGCTGTACGTCAATACCCACGGCGATACACCCTCCATTCCACAAACACAATCAAAAGCGCCAGCGCAGCGATCCAATACGTAAGCTCTTTTGCCCCGGTCGCCTGCCCGTTGCCGTCCAGGCTCCGTCCAGCGGCTTCCCTCTCTTTGCTGTCTTCCGTGTTGTCCGTGCCGGCCGCTTTGCCAGAAGAGACACGCAGAACACGCGGAGCGATATCAGACTCCGCCTCGCTCATGTGGACGGCAAAATAGCGTTCGACAGACGCCGGCCCGCTGTCTGTTTCCTCTGTCAGCCGGTACAGCCCTGTCTGCTCGGGAACCTGGAACAGCCAGGTCGTTCCCTGTACATCCAGCGGCTGCGATGTGCCGTCAGGCAGCGTCAGCACCCGCTTGGCCGCGCCTGGCGTCAAGGAGACCGCAAGCGCTTCGCCCGGCAACGCGGGACCAATCGGGACGCTTTGCACCGAAGAGAGCCAGGTGACGGCATTTTGCATGAAGATCGGGAAGGCGGGCCGCAGCGGCAAATCGGAGTCGTGCAGGTCAAAGCCGATGATGACAACTTTTTTGCCCTCCAGCGTACCTGCTGCAATCAACTCGTTCTCTCCCGCCCGCACGAGTGTGCGCAAGCCGGGAATCGAACCCCAGACAGCTCTTTTGGATACATGCACTTCCCGCCAGTCCACGTACTTCATCAGCGGGTCATCCGCCTGCACGGATTCGAGATCACCAGTCACATCCGCCACTCCCTGGTACGGAAGCCAGTCCGTTTTTTTATCGGGCGCGATCAGCAAGATGTTTCCCTCCGGCAGCTTGTCCGGAACCACACCGTCAAAAATCCACAGATCGGCTGCGCCGCTTTTCCCGCCCGGCAGTGCCGTCTCAGTCTCAAGCTCTACGGTTCCTACCGTTTGCAGGGCTTGATGGAGGAAACGGTTTCCCCCTGGACTCACCAGTACGGCCCGGCCTTTGCCCGAACCATACGGAACGCTCCAAGCCTCGTTGTCTTCGGCCAGACCGTCCGCCTCCGCTGCAATTACGGCCCGGTACGCAGGCATCGCGGGCAATCGTTTAAAGGCAACCGTCTGGGAAGCTCCCGCCTCGACGGAGAACGTGCCTACGTCGAGCAAATTTTGGTCAAGCCCGAAGATCGAGATATTGCCTTTTTTCGGTTGCGACCCGTGATTGTCGATGCGCAGCAAGCCTTCCGTGCCTTCGCTTCCGGTCTGTGTGACGAAAGCGCCGACAGCCACGTTTTCCGTGGAGCGGCCGGCAGCATGGAAACGGAACGGCCCCGGAATGGAAACCGCTGCAGCGGTGCTCTGCCCCGGCTCGTGCAGATCTTCTCCCCCGCCGTCGCCAAACCACATCACGCCGCTTCCCTCTTCCGTTGAGGCGATGGCTCCCGCCAAGGAAAGGGCTGCGCGCTGATCAGTCTCTCCGGGCCTTGGAGCGAGCGAGTAGAGCGCCTGCAAAACCTTCTCTTTCTCCGTGCTTTTGGACAGCCACACCTTTGGCTCGCGGCCTGCCTCGATCAACGTCACAGCCTGCCCGCTGCCCAGATTTTCCACCGCCTTTTCCGCTTCTGCCACGGCCCTTTGAAAGCGGGTTTGCCCGCCTTCCCTGGCCAGCATGCTGCCCGAAGTATCTACAACCAAAATCGTGTGTTCGGCTATCGCTCCGGCCATCGGCACAGCCGGGCGGACCAAGGCAAGCACCAGCAGGATGGCCGCCAGCAGTTGAAGCAGCAAGAGCAGGTTTCGCTGCAGCTTCTCCCATGGCCGAACGGCCTCCCAGCTCTGCAGCGTCCGCTGCCATAGCAGGGTGCTGGGCACCTCTACATCTTCCACCTTTCGCTTCAGGAGATAGAGAGCCGCGATCGCCGGCACGATCAGCAAAAAACCGAGATTGCCTAAAGCCAACCACTGCATCAAAGCTCCTCCTCCCTAGCGAATCATTCCTGCTTGCCGAAATACTTGAAAGACAACTTCCTCCAGGGGCGTCTCCGTTTTTACATCGACGGCGGAAATCCCCCTGCGGTAAGCAAATTGCGCGAGTGCGGCCTGGTAATCCCGGACCGTTTTCCGATACTCATCCATCAAGGCATGGGTCACGGAAATTTCCTTGCCCGTCCCCGTCTCGCTGTCGATCAGGCGCAGCTCCCCCTGGTACGCGGGTTCGCGCTCTTCCCGGGACAATAGCTGCACCAGTGTGACATCCTGCCGGGTCGCCTGCAGATAGGCGATTGCGTCCTCGTAGCCGGATTCAAACAAGAAGTCGGACAGAACGAGGGAAACGCCCGTCTTGCCGTGGACAGCACCGGGCGAGCGCAGCGCTTGCTCCAGATCGCCCGTCCCACGGACCGAAAGCGAGGCGAGAAAGTCAAAAAGCTGTGCCGCCTTGTTTTTTCCCTGCAAATTTCGCAAGGAGGCGATGATCTCCCGGTCGAAGGCGTACACCGAAACGTAATCGAGATGGCACAGGGAGATGTACCCGAGTGCCGCTGCTAGCTGCACGGCACGCTCCAGCTTTGGCGGCTCCCCGTAGCCCATCGATTTGCTGCAGTCAATGTAAAGCGTGACGTGCAGCTCCTGCTCGTCCAGGAACTTTTTGACGAACAGCTTGCCCGATCTCGCATAGGCATTCCAGTCTAGCTGGCGCAGGTCGTCTCCAGGCGCGTAGGCCCGGTAATCGGCGAATTCAAGCGAGCTCCCGGTCTGCCTGGAACGGCGTTTCCCGACCTGGGTGCCGCTTGCCAACCGTCTGCTGAGCACCTGCATACGCTCCAATCGGCTCAGCCAGGCCAGGTCCAGAAGGTGTTTGTTCATGCCCGTTCCTTCTCCAATCCGGCCAGAATCTCCTGGACGATGCTATCCGGGCGAATTCCGTTTGCCTCCCCTTCAAAATTGAGGAAGACACGGTGGCGCAAAGCAGGCAAGGCGACTGCGTCAATATCCTCAAAGGAAAGGTTGAATCTGCCGGATAGCAGCGCTCTCACTTTCGCCAGGGCGACCATCGCCTGCACGCCGCGAGGCCCCGCACCGGAACGGACATAACGGTTGACGGAGTGGATCGCCTGCTCGCCCGGATGGGTCGCCAGCAAAAGCTTCACCGCATAGCTGAGTACCGCATCTGCGACGAGAATGTCGCGGGCCGCTTGCTGAATATCGGCAATCTCCCGCGCCGATGCCACTTTCTCGACAGAAGCTCCCTGGCCCGCCGTCGTCCTGAGCACGATCTCCTTCAGCTCGTCCGCCGTGGGAAACGGAACTTCTATTTTCAAAAGGAAGCGGTCCATCTGGGCTTCCGGCAGCGGATACGTCCCTTCCTGCTCCAGCGGGTTTTGCGTAGCCAGAACAAAAAACGGATCGGGCAGCGCCCGAGTCACGCCCCCCGCGGAAACGGTTCGCTCCTGCATTGCCTCGAGCAGGGCGCTTTGCGTCTTGGGCGTCGCCCGGTTGATTTCATCCGCCAGAACGACGTGGGCAAAAATCGGGCCCCTTTGGAACTGGAACGACTGCTGTCCCGTTTCATCTACGCTCAAAATGTTCGTGCCGGTAATGTCCGTCGGCATCAGGTCGGGCGTAAACTGAATCCGTTGAAAGGACAGCTCAAACGCTTGCGAAAGCGTCTTGACCAGCAGGGTCTTCCCCAGTCCCGGCACGCCCTCCAAGAGTGCATGCCCTCCTGCAAATACCGCCCACAGCAGCTGGTCAACGACTTCGCGCTGGCCAACCAGAACCTTTCCGATTTCCTCGCGAACTCTCTCCACTCGCTGGAGGCATTCTTCCCATGCTTGTTGCTCTGCCATATGCTCACTTCCCCCTACGGTTCAATATTGCTGAAATACTCTTTCACCACGTCCTGATAATCGCTGGGAATGGAGCTTTTCTCCAGGCTCTCCCGGGCAAACTCGGCGTACTGTCCGTACACTTCCTCGTACGGGAGCGCTCCCCCGGACGATACCTGCGTCGCCCCGGTCTGGCGGGACTGGGAAGCGCCCTCCCCGAGCGGTCCGCCAACCGTGTCAACCGGCCCCTCGCCCCCGATGCGGGCAGACGGGACAGTCACCAGCTCGTGGCTTCCCTGGCCGAGACCTGCACCGGCTCCTTTGCCGGAACCGCTGCCTGAGCCGCTGCCGTTTCCTGAACCATTTCCGTTGCCAGATCCGTTGCCATTGCCATTGCCATTGCCGTTTCCGCTTCCATTCCCGTTTCCGGCACCATTGCCGTTGCCTGAGCCATTGCCATTTTGCGAGCCTTGCCCGTTTGCATTTCCCGAGCCGTCGCTTCCAGCTCCTCCGGCTGCCGTTCCGCCCGCTGCCGCTTGCGAGCCTGCCCCCGTACCTGTCTGGGCGTTTCCCGCCGATGCAGAGACCGGGACAGCTCCGCCCGGACTGCCCGCTGCTCCTCCTGCCGCCCCTGCACCAGCCTGAGCCGAGCCATTGGCCGTGCTGCCAGCGCCAGCCAGCATCATCTGAGACTGCTGCATCGCGGCCATCGACTGTGCGGCCAGGAGTGCCGCCGTGCGCGCCTCTGCCATCTGCTGCATAGCCTGCGCCAGTCCGGTCTCGAGTGGAGCAAACGCCTGCTGGACATTTCCTTGGGCCAGCTGCTTGGCTGCTTCCTGAAGCTGTTCGGCTGCCTTGGCCGCTTCCTCGTCGCCTGCTGCCTGGCCTTCTTTTGCCAGTTGCTCGGCCGCCTTGCCCAACGCTTCAGCGAGAGCCTTCTGCTCTTCGGCCTTCAACGCCTCAACCGCTTTGGCCGATTCCTTCAGGGCATCAACCATCGCTTGGCGGTCCCCGCTGTTCATCGCGGCTCCGACCTTTTGCAGCCCCGGCTGTCCGCCAATGGTCTCCTGGAGCTTTTGCAGCCCGGCCATCTTCCGTTCCTGGGACTGCTTCCACTTGTCCAACTGCTTTTCCGCCGCCTTCATCGCGTTCAGCCGCTCCGCAGGGCTTTTGGCCTCTGCTACCGCTTTTTTCGCCTGTTCAATCATTTCTTCGAGCTGCTTCTTTTGGGCATCGCTCAAGCCTTCCTGGGCTTTTGCTTCCTCCTGGAGCTTTTTCAGCGATTCCTCGGCGGCTGCCTGGGCCTGCTTTTGCTGCGCCATCTGAGCCAGCCGCTCGTCCTGGGCGTTGGGCCAGAGCAGAAGCAGCAAGCAAACGGCCAACGCTCCTCCGGCCGCATACGCCTGCTTGCGGATGATCGGCCAGACCTCGATGCTCTCCAGAATATGCGGCAAAGACTGCCGCAGCCGGTTGACAGCATCCTCACGCTGCGCCGCGGCAAATGGAGAGCTGTTCTCCCGATACTCCAGCGCCGTAGCAACCCGCTCTGCCAACCCGCGACTGTCGGCCAGCCGGGCACAATCCCGCTCCGTCGGCCGCGCCCTCCAGAGGCGCACCATACCAGCCGCAACCCCTGCCAAGGCAGCGGCGAGCACCAGCCACTTGTAGAAGGGAATGGGAAAAAGACGAGCCAGGAGGAGAAGCACAAAGCTTCCTCCCAGCCCCCATAGAGCCCCCGCCACGAGCCAGCGGGCGCTCTCCCGGTATAAGACGCGCTTTTTGATCGGCGCGAGCAGCGTCAGCAGATTATCCTTGTTTTCAGGACCAAACACGCTCATCACTCCCCAGTAGCGGCTTTCCTGCGCCAGCGCGGCTTCACCGGCTTAATCAGATAGATGGACAGCGCCAGACAAATGATCGTGACAACGGCAAAGAACAAGCAGTAAATCGCGTATGGATCAAGCGCCAGCGCTGCGTACTTGCTGCCGGCCATCCGGCGAAGACCGCGAAAGGGCCCTTCTTCAAAAATGCTCATCATGGCAAACAGCGGGTTTAGACTGTGAAAAAAATCGGGCCAGACCGGAAAAGGCCCGGTAATGTTGTTTGCATTGCGCTGGAAACGGATAAACTCCCGGATCACTTCCGCCAGCACGCTGGTCCCTACCCCGTATCCAAACACGAGCGCGTAGCTGAGCACGGTCGCAATACCGGTCCGCTTGATCAGCGTGGACAACAGCACACCTATGCTGCCAAGGCCGAGCATGGTCACTACATAAAAGGCGAATACCTGCAGCAGCTGGGCCGGAGAAACTCCCCCGTACAAAAAGATGATGGCGTACAACGGAATCGTGGCAAACACGAGAAAGCTCATAAAGCTGAGCGAAGCGAGCCACTTGCCGAGCACGAGCTTGGTCGCGCTGACATTGGTCGTCAGCAGGATGCTGAGCGTCTGCCGCTCCCTTTCTCCGGAGATGACGCCCGCTGTCAGTCCCGGGACGACAAAGCAAATCATCGCCAACTGCATGAGCGAAAGCATCATGAACAGCTCCCGGGTCTCGTTGGGATTGTAGTAGCTGCCCGCTCCGGTCATCAAAAAGACGAAGGTCAGCGCCACGGTTCCCAGCACCAGCAAATACAGCGTAATGATCCACGGGGAGCGCTTGGTCCGCATGCGCAATTTCAGTTCGTTCATCAGCACGGGATTGCGAAATCGCCGCAAGACGTTCATGAGCCCACCCCCTTGGTGATTTCCAAAAAGATTTCTTCCAGATTCCCTTCCGCCTCATTGAAAGCGGCTACCGGAAGGCCTGCCAGAGCGAGGCTGCGCAGCAGCTCGACCTGCTGCTGGTCATCGCCGGAAAACCCGACAACGGCCCAGTTTCCTTCTCTCGTCACGTTCGAGACGAGAGGCTGCTGCTTCAGGTGGGTCAGTGCGTCTTCCATCCGGTCGACGAGACGGATGCGCAAAACCCGCTTTTCCTGCATTCTGGCGTAGATTTCTTCCACTTTGCCAAAAGCGATCAGGTTTCCTTCCTCGATCACGCCGATCACATCGCACATCTCCGCAAGCTCGGGCAAAATGTGCGAGCTGATAATAATCGTTTTGCCCATATCGCGCAGCTCCTTCAAAATCTCGCGCAGCTCGATCCGCGCCCGCGGGTCGAGACCGGAGGCCGGCTCGTCGAGAATCAGCACCTCGGGATTGTGCACCAGGCAACGGGCCAATCCGAGCCGCTGTTTCATCCCCCGCGACAGCGAGTCGACGTAGGCATCCCGCTTGTGGCTGAGATTGACCAGCTCCAGCAGCTGAGGGATGATCTGCCGACGTTCCTGGACAGGGATGTCGTAATTGGCGCCGTAAAAGTCGAGATATTCCTCTGCGGTCAAATTGTCGTACACGCCGAAAAAGTCAGGCATGTACCCGATCAGCTTGCGGACCTGGCGAGGATGGCTGGTCACTTCATAGCCGCCCACGTACGCTTTGCCGCTGGTCGGCTCCAATAGCGTAGCGAGAATGGACATCGAGGTCGATTTGCCTGCTCCGTTCGGACCGACAAAGCCGAAAACCGTTCCCTTGTCGATTTCCAGCGACAGTCCTTTCAACGCTTCCATCTTTCCGTATCGTTTTCGAAGTTTATCAATTTTGATCACGGTTTGATCACCTTTCCTTCCACGCTGATCACCGGCGTGCCGAGATGGCGGTGATCTTCAAAGCTGTGCGAGAACTTGATGCGCAGCGTTCCCTCCACAGAGAGGTAGTCAGCCGTCTTGTCCTTGGTCATCACGTTCTTCACAAACGCTTTGTCTAAAGGATCAAACGTTTGTGTTTTCCAGTTGTAGACCTGTTTGTCGAAGGGCGTATTGTCATCCGACCAGGTGTACAAGTTGACTTTTTCGACCTGCAGGCTCTTGTTTTGCGCTTTCGTTTCAAATTCGAGCGTAATGTCGCCTGCTCGCATCATGTAGCCGTCGCCGACATCATCCACCTCTGTGGAGCTGCCTGTTTTCACTGCATCAAACGCGCTGGTCGGGTAATAGACGTAGCCGTCCGGCGAAGGCTTGATAGAAAGCGGTGCCGTGACCAGGGAAATGCTGTACGGCTTGAACGGGCTTCCTTTCATGTCCATTTCCACGACCGGAGCGTCCATCCAGCCGACCAGCATGACCGGCGCATTCTTTTGAAATCTCGGTCGGTCCTCCAGAATATCCACCATCATCTCTTCCCTGCTCGGCTCAGGATTGTAATTGCCCTGGTATGGCGAGGGCAGGAACAAGCGAGCACTGCTCCGGCCCCGGCCCGTCACGGTCTGGGAGGACGGGTCGAATTTCAACTCGACCTGTATCGATTGGCCAGGGGCCAGCTCCGGAAAGCTCTGTGTCTGGTTATCCGCCGCCACTACGACATTTCTCAGCGAGTATGGCGATTTATTCGTCACCGTCCCTTTCAGGGCACCATTCGTAAAGACCAGATCAGACTCGAATGTCCCGACATCGGAGAGGTGCTGGTCCGTACCGACCTTGCGCATCGACCAGAATTCCACGTCCTTGAACTGCACCTGGGCCTGGTCCGGCTGGGTCGACACCCATGCTTTCGGCTCCTCCTGGCCGTATTGGTATGGCAGGATCGGCCACGTTCTGCCGTTTCCTTTCACCACGATCTCATAATCGCTGCTGCTCGGGACGAACATCGCTGTGACCGCCTTGGCGCTCGCTTTTCCATCTCTGAGCATTTCGACAAACCCGACCTGATGCAACAGCGGCGTCGTCCCCCGCTGCAGCGCTCCAAACGTGAAAATCCCGATACCTGTCACTACGGCAAGAGCGGGTACTACCCCCCACATCAGGCCTTGCTTCCGCTTGCGGCGGAGCAGGAAAAACAGGATCGGCCCTGCCACAAACGCATAGATGCCGAAAAAGAGGGCGAGCCATTTCATGTCGGGCATTTTCAGCGCGGGAATCCGGTCAGCCGCATTGTCCAGCGCCCAAACGGAATCCATCGGGTCGCGATGTGTCTGATTCAAATTGGAGCCGAACCCCTTTTTCAAAGCGTCAGCCCAGAACCGGCTGTTTCCGCTCCAACTGGCCACGGGCTCTTCGGCAAGGTCATAGGCGATATACATGACCTTCCCGTTGCCGACAGCACGGGTGGCGAGAAGCGGCACTCCTGCCTCGGTGTAAAGAGCTGTTCCGCTTTTTAGCGCACCTGTACTTACGGTAAACGGACGGTCCAGGGCAGGGGCATTGGTCTTCTCCACCGTCAATGCTTGCAAGGAGGTCAGGCTTGTAACGCCAGTCACCTCGACAGGTGAAAGCTCCTTCAGCTCGCCCGCCGTTTTTCCGTAATGAGCCCCGCCTGCCAGCATCAGCATGCCGCCTGCGGTCGTCCATTCGCGGATCGCCTGCACCTGCTGGCTGTTCAGGCTGTCGAGGGCAAAGTTATTTAGAAGCAAAATGTCAATCATCTGCAAATCAGTGCTTGCCACGGGCATTTGCTCCGCTTTCAACGGAAGGACCCGAACCTGGTTGTTAAACGCCTCTCTGGGCATGGCTCCAAGGAAATTGGCTGTATCCGGATTGGCAGCCAGTACGCCCACGAACAGCGCGTCCCCGCTGTAGCGTCTTCCTCCGATGGAGGTTTTGGCCACAATATTGTCGCCCTGCATAAAGGCTACGTATGTATTGGGGCCGATTTGGTTGCCTGGTACGGACAAGGTCACCTGTTTTGTCGCCCCCTTGGCGACGGAGACTGGCTGGTAGTACGCCACAGAAAAGGAATCCCCTCCTCTGTCGCTGACATTGACCACCAGGTTTCCTTCCACGTCCGAACCGCTATTGCTAACCGTCACCTGGATCGGAACCATTCCGGTTTCTTTGTAATCGCCGCCAATCCCGGCCGTCACGCCGAGCTGCACCGGCACTTCCGCCTGCACGGCTGGCGTCCATCCGCCCGGCGCCCCTGCCACCAAAAGCAGGCACGTCAAAAAGGCCAAGAGCCATTGCTTGGGCTTCTTTCGATTCATTTCTCCTACCTCCACCGACGACATGTCTGATTAGATAACGTGCTACAGTTATGACGTATGATATGGAAGAAAAGCTACAGGTTGTTTCAGAAATGCAAAAAATTAGCGTTTTTACTGAAAAAGATGTGGACGATCACGCAACTTGTCTAAGGTATATTTGGATCTACAGATAGAATACAGTTAGTGACGAGAAACCAAAAAGGAGACTTCAACATGGGACATTCGCTAGGGAAAATCAGTGCCATCCATCGCTATCCGGTCAAGTCGTTTCGCGGGGAAAGCCTGCAGGAAGCTGCCGTATCCCGGTTCGGCCTGTACGGCGACCGCAGCCGCGCATTTTTGGACGAGAAAAGCCCGGTCAGACACCTGACGGCAAAGCATGTCCCCAAGCTGCTTGAGTATCAGGCTGCCTGCGTCAGTGAAGGGGATGAGACGTCTTTTCCCGATGTTCGGATAACAACACCGGACGGGCGGGTAGTTCCTTGGACAGATGAGGAACTGCATAAGGAAATCGAGCAGCTCAGCGGACGGCCTTTGGTTCCCGTCACCTTTACGCCGCAGGATGAGCTGATGGGCGTCGATCAGGCGCAGCTGCTGATCGTGACAGACGCTTCCGTACGGGCATTGGAGCAGATGTGGGGAAAACCGGTGGACCCCCTTCGTTTCAGGCCTAATATCGTCTTGGAGCAAGCAGATGGAGTGCCATTTGCCGAGGAGGACTGGATCGGGCGGCGGATTCAGATTGGCGAGGTAGTCGTGGAAGTGTACAAAAAGTGCAAGCGCTGCTCGATGGTCAATATTGATCCGGGGGATTACTCGATTGACCCTGGCTTGTTGAAGACGCTTGCGACGAGTCGGGAGGCTTGCTTTGGAGTGTATGCGGCTGTGGTTGAAACCGGGGTTGTTCGGGTTGGGGATGTGGCGGGTTTGTTGGGGTGATGTTTCGGAGAGCGTCTGCTGAGAGTATGGGGCGGAATTACTAAAATTGGCATGTACATGGCGTGGCTTTCTAGCCGCTGTTGGCTGCAGGGCCACGCCTTAGCTTTATGGACAGTGGACTAAAACGCTTTTCAGCATCACAGCTACTTTCAGGACACTAATCCACAGAAAGTGGAAAATCCTGTTAATAAGTGCTAAACGCTTTTCAGCATCACAGCTACTTTCAGCTTCAGAGTCAATCAGTACCACACGAACCCTGTCTTCGTGCTAAACGCTTTTCAGCATCACAGCTACTTTCAGGCGTAGATCAAGGGCTAAATGCAGCAGACAAACAGGGTGCTAAACGCTTTTCAGCATCACAGCTACTTTCAGTCCGCTTCAATTCCTCGTCAACCTGCTCGTCCGTCAATCGTGCTAAACGCTTTTCAGCATCACAGCTACTTTCAGTGCCAGCGCGAGATCCGCGCATCCCAAAACCGCCTGTGGTGCTAAACGCTTTTCAGCATCACAGCTACTTTCAGAGCCAAGTCCTTTCGTCTTAACCCTTTACGAGCCATTTCAGGTGCTAAACGCTTTTCAGCATCACAGCTACTTTCAGCGTGTGTAAGTCTCGACTTTGTGCAAGCCGGATCACCTGTGCTAAACGCTTTTCAGCATCACAGCTACTTTCAGGCCTCGGTTTCCGCCCTGGTCAGCCGCTTCCATGCGTGCTAAACGCTTTTCAGCATCACAGCTACTTTCAGCCGGAAACCCGTTCGACCTAAGCAGACCGTATCAAGTGTGCTAAACGCTTTTCAGCATCACAGCTACTTTCAGAGCCTCCACAAAAAACCCTTGATACATATGGGAAAGACGCCCTTCATTTCAAGCACCTCTGACGAAGCGGTTCACTTTTTACAAAAGGCCCTTTCTTTTATAGGAATGCAATACCCATACTTATTGATTTACCAGTATTCCTCCTAATTTTCAAGCACCTACCTAAACAGGATAATCGTCCAAACCCTGTCAGGAACGGCCTCATCATACTTTTTTCAGGTTCTGTTTCAAGAATGACCTTGGTACTTGAATCGAATTACAATGTTCACCACTACGAGGGTGGAGCGTGTCCAATCCCCTAAATTAGAACGCAAACTCCTTTTTGAGGGTTTCTTACTATTGTTCAACCTATTAGAGGAAAATATTAAAAAGTGATTTTAACACCCAAATGACAATCACAAGAATAACATACTCCCAAACTTTATACCGTAAAGTAGTTCTATTTTTAGTAAACATGTATTTGAAGAGGATGAAAAAGAATATTCCAACAGCAATCCCCAATAGATCGCTTACTCTAAAGATACTAATGTCCATACCTCACCAGCTCCCCGATAAGTCACAATTAGAAAGGAAGTTAAAAACACCTCCCCGTTAAAATATCACTTTACGCTCAAAGTTCGGAATCAATGTTCAAGAAAAAGACGCCTTTTCTCAAACGAGAGAGGCGTCACAGCTTCGTTTCACAATGTTTCCTACCAGTCAGGCTCCGCGCCATTGACTATTACTCCTGGGCCTTTCTGATCCGGAAGTAATGAAGGCATTGTGGTTGTGGTGAAAACGAAAGTAAAAGCGAGCATTACTAACAGTTTTTTCATAACTTACGCCTTACCTTCCTTTATTTAACTATTATGACACAACTTCTCAATAGTTTCCATCTGTTCAAAAGAAATACTCTTCTCATGTAACCGATGGTACTTTAAGAAAAGACCCATACATTCAAATGCCTTGTCACTGGCTCCTAGTTTGCGATAATACCCCATGCTTTCAAGAAGGCTATGAAAGCCCTTCTCCATTTGCCCAATGGAGAGTTGGCAGACTCCTTTTCGTTTGTAGTATCGCGCTGCTTGCTTGATCCGATACGGATGGACGAGAATGTCCGCAGGCAAAAACTGATCCTCACATACGATCAATTCCCTAATCAAGTCGTCCTCGCCGCTCTCCAAATACGCTTCCAAAAGATCGCTCACAATGGAAATACGCCCATCCGGCTTTGCTTCATGCAGACACTCATGGTAAAGGGTAATGGCCTGATCAAATTCTCCTTTTTTCGCATGCAGAAGCGCCCGCAAATGCTTCTTTCGAAAATCGGCATATTCACTCTATTCATACTTTTTCAAATAATAGTCAGCCAAGATAAGATCCCCCAGGCTCACATAAGAGTTGACAAGCGAAATGAGAGCTGACGCTTTTTGCTTGCTGTCCGTCTCGTCCCCATGAATCCCTCCTTGTAGCCTCCGGACCAGTCAGAAACGGACGTTCCGTATAGTGCCAACTTCCACACTTGGACGTTGTACCCAGATGTACGAATCCCAGTCCGAACAGATTTTGATGCTTGAGCTTACCGAGGGATCGAATCGTGTAAGGAATCATTGCTTAGAAATTACAGGAAATATTATTGGATTAGTCGGATTACATCAAAGGGCCCGAGGAGCGCTAGATCCGGGCGTACAGGAAGGGGGCAGAGGACGTAAAACCGGTTCTCATGGAGAATAGAATAGCGCGGGGAACTTGCTTCAATGAGCTTTGAAGTAAGTGGTCAAGCTCCTACAAGAAATTGGTCTTCGAAGACAAAGATTAGATAAATATCCTGTTTACCTACTGCGAAAGTCATTGCTGTGAGGGGAACGCCATTGTCCTTCTTTATCTAGGATAGGGAACTATACGAAGTGGATAGATTGCATTGTTCCTACTACGGACGGGGGGAAGTGGCATCCAGACATGGCGAGTATTGAGTTTTTGTGCTATTGACTTGGTCACGACAGACTAGGACGAAGCGGTTAGGATTACGGAAACCTACTACTAGAGAACAAGTTGGTAGTGTTTCTTAATGAGTGCAACCAATTGAGAAATCACTAGCAATTTCGGCGTACTAAGCGCTTTATCAGCATCACAGCTACTTTCAGCAGAATTACAGGGGACAATGCGAAAGGCGAGAGCTCGTGCTAAACGCTTTTCAGCATTACAGGAGGTACTTTCAGAATATGCAGGAAAAGACAGAATGAAAGGATATTTTAATTAAGAGAGAAAGGCACCTCAACATGAAGTGCCCTAGTAGCTAATTACTTAACCTTCTCAATTGCTTCTAATAGAGCATCTTCAGCGATAGAAGGAAGTGCATCTACATCAGTGACATTTTCGAATTCTTGAGTAGTAAATTGCTTAGAAGAGAGACTTCTTGATTTATCTGTTTTGAATAGTTGATTGGGTGTATTGGGTATCAAGATCAGCTTCTTTAAATTATCATCATACTGTCCATTTAAGAAAAGTAAGTATTCACCTTGTTCTAATGCTTGATATTCAGGTGAAACTATATTCACCATGTCTTTTCCTTCATTGGTGTCAACACCGACAAGGCGATAAACCTCAACAGTTTCACCTTCAACGATTTCTTGATCAGTGAGGTTGCTATAAACCTTATCGACCTGAACATCATAAACAAAAAATACAATTTCACCAACTGTTTCTTTTCTGTATTCTTTTGGAACGTTACCTTTGATAATAACTTTGGAGTCCTTAACGATTTCTTCAGTTGACTTAAAAGTTTTTGCTAAAGCTGGGCTGTGGTCACTTGGGCCATTCAACTCTTTATATGCTAAAGCTGATCCAACACCAACTATAAGCGCCAAAGCAGTGACAATAGTAATCATTTTTTTCAATGTTGACACACCCTTCCTATTTATCGTCCATATAATTCTCTGATATTACTCTTGTCAAAGCTTGTTGGCCCATCAATATCCCAATCGAATACATCGGCATAATCCATTATGGAGTCAATCTTACTACTACTTACATGCGCTAAACCAAGTGCGTGACCAAATTCATGCACGATTGTATTAATTGTATCGTCTTCATCAAGATCGTCACATAAATAACGGACAATTACAATATCAGCCGACGCATATGGGGAGCGATTCTCTCTTCCTCTGTCATCATAAGGGATTCCATATCCATAAGTGCCGCTCCAACCAAGATAATTATCTGCTTCTCTGGAGAGGTGTCTTACACCAATATATCCAGTTTCATCGTCCGCTGGAGAGAGATCAAAATTCCGACTTATTCCATTCCACTTGTCAACAGCAGTCCAGAGTACATCAGAGTACTTAGATGCTAAATTGATGTCTTCATATAAGATGACTGGGGTTATTGAAGTATCCCATTTCCCACCAAGGAAATTCGCGAATGCACTTGTTGCTAAGAATGAAAGAGAGGCAACAACAGAAAATAAACCTACTGCAACCTTTGTTCTCTTATTTGACATTTCACGTCCCCCTTACATAATTTAACATAATCCAAATATAAATAAAAATGGTTTATTTTGCAAATTCACTCTATAAAGAAACTTGTATGAACTAATAAAAAACTATTTCATTGAAAAAGGAGAGGATTGAAATGGCGAAATACCGAAAGAAACCAGTTGCTATCGAAGCAGAGGTATACCGTGAAGGCTTAGAAGATGACTTTGAATTCTATTCGTTGACAGAACAATATTTTGGATACTACACAAAAGAACAGTTAAAGCATGGGTATCCAAAAGCAAATAGTGTTCCTATGATTCAAACTAGTGAAGGTCGCATTAAGATTTCTGAAGATGACTGCATCATTGACTATAATACAGTGGGAATTTGGGCTTATTCTCAATTAATTTATTTTGCTTAAGTATGTTCAGCAAAAACAATTCCAGTGACACCTTCTTCATTAATACCAGAATTTCTGCAAATTTAATTGGCCCATTCCTTTTCCTTTTCTACGCTTCGCTTTATGTACTTAACCGCAAAATCCATGTTCTCCTTTGTATTTAACTCAGGAAACTCAAACATAATAATCTGAAGTATGGTGCCATATAATACGGAGTACTGAGTTTCATCTTCCTTAATCAAATTAATCATAATTATCGAGCCGATCATTCTATTTGTGCGTACGAGTGAATGGAAATAAGCAAATGCACCAGTAAAATAAATTCCCTCAAGTACCAAATAAGCAATTAGCGCTTTATACAATTTGCTAATTGATTCGGGATCATCAACGTAATCTTGAATCAAATCGAAAATTTCTTGATTGGATCGGCTACACTGAATTGGACCATTCTCTTAAGTTCTAGTAGATTGAAACCAAATCGAAAGGGAACGGAGAGTATGTCATGGGGAAGCGTGAGCGTCGATCATGTACAGATGAATTCAAACAACAGATGGTTCAGCTTTATGAGAATGGCAAGCCACGTGCAGAAATTTTGAGAGAATATGATCTAAGTGCATATGCAATTGACCGTTGGGTCAAACAAGGTAGAACAACAGGTTCTTTCAAAGAAAAGGACAACCGGACAGAGGAGCAGAAGGAACTTCTTGCGTCACGTAAGGAAATTCAACGATTGAAAATGGAGAACGATATTTTAAAGCAAGCGGCGCTGATCTTCGGACGAAAATAACGGTAATTCAGCAAAACGCTCATAAGTATCCCGTATCGGCCATGTGTAAGATCCTCCAGGTCAATCGGAGTACCTACTACTACGAGAGTAAAGAGCAATCATCTGTCGATGATGAGACGGAACAAGCAATTATCCGTATTTTTGAAGAGAATCAGCGCGTTTATGGAGCACGGAAGCTCAAGGCAAAACTTCATGAAGAGGGAATGACGGTCTCAGACGGCGCATTGGGCGTTTGATGAAGTAAAACGGCCTGGTATCGGTCTACACGGTTGCACAGTATAAACCTTATGTAACGTCATGTAATGAATCGCTGATTCAGAATGAACTGAATCGCGAGTTTGTGAAAGAAGCACCACTGGAAGCCGTTGTAAATGACTTGACCTACGTTCGGGTCGCAAACAAATAGCACTATATTTGCCTACTCGTTGACTTGTTTAATCGGGAGATTATCGGTCACAGTTGTGGAAAATTCAAAGATGCAAGCATTTGCAAGCGTAAAAGGAGATTTGCGCCAAATCCAGCTTTTTCACACGGATCGTGGCAGTGAATTTAAAAATCTAACGATTGATGAAATTATCAACACCTTCAAAATCAAACGCTCATTGAGTATGAAAGGCTGCCCTTATGACAATGCGGTTGCGGAGGCAACCTTTAAACTGATCAAAGCGGAATTCGTGAGAAATCGAAAGTTTGAATCGCTAGCCCAGTTAAGGCAAGAGCTGAGTACATACGCCAAATGGTTTAATGAAGCAAGGATTCATTCTACATTAGGTTATCTAAGCCCATTAGCGTACAAAGAAGTGGCACTTAAGAAATCTGTCTAGTTTGGTGTCGACAATCCAAAATAACAGTGATTCGGCAAAATGCACATAAGTATCCATATCGGCCATGTGCAAGATTCTGCAGGTCAATCGGAGTACCTACTACTACGAGAATAATGAGCAACCATCTGTCAATGAAGTGGAACAAGCAATGATCCGTATTTGTGAAGAGAATCAGCGCGTTTATGGAGCAAAAGGAAGATCAAAGCAAAACTTCAAGAAGAGGGAATAACGGTTTCCAGACGACGCATTGGACGTTTGATGAAGAAAAACGGCCTGGTCTCCGTCTACACAGTTGCGAAGTATAAAGTGGCGTCATGTAACGATTGCCGATCCAGAACGAACTTAATCGCAAGTTTACGAAAGAAGCACCAATGGAAGCCGTTGTGAGTGACTTGACCTACGTTCGGGTTGGAAACAAATGGCACTATATTTGTTTGCTCGTTACTTGTTTAATCGGTCACGGCTGCAGAAAATTCAAGCCGCACTAGTCTATGAAGTATTTGCAAGTGTAAAAGGAGATCTACGCCAAATCTAGCTTTTTCACACTGATCGTGGAAGTCAGTTTAAAAATCGTACAATTAATGAAGTAATCAACACGTTCAAGATCAAGCGTTCATTGAGTATGAAGGGCTGCCCCTATGACAATACAGTTGCGGAAGCAACCTTTAAGCTGATCAAAGCAGAGTTCGTAAAGAATCGACAGTTTGAGTCGCTGACATAGTTGAAGCTAGAAACTAGGAAAATACGCCAAGTGGTTTAACGAAACAAGAATTCACTCGATATTGGGTTATCTCAGCCCATTAGCCTACAAAGAGCAGGCACTTAAGAAAACTTCCTAGTTTGGTGTTGACATCCGAAGTAACAAGTCCTTCCCCTTTTTCATGCCGGAGTTCCACAAGTTCCCTTAATAAGTGTGACCAGAGAGATTAATTGGGGCAGGTACTAAACGCTTTTCAGCATCACAGCTACATTCAGTCGGTCACCTGGAGCAACTCAAGTCAAACACCACTGACCAGTGCTAAACACTTTTCAGCATCACAGCTACTTTCAGTATTTAACGCCTGAAGCAGATGCTTCCACATCTAATCCGTGCTAAACGCTTTTCAGCATCACAGCTACTTTCAGGGTAAAGGTCGTCGTGCTTGCGGACGATGGCGTACCGTCCGTGCTAAACGCTTTTCAGCATCACAGCTACTTTCAGGCTTGTAATTGATCATACCCATCATCTACCACCTGTGCTAAACGCTTTTCAGCATCACAGCTACTTTCAGGGCTCTGCTGGGGTATGCGGAGCATCTTACGGGAAGTGCTAAACGCTTTTCAGCATCACAGCTACTTTCAGAACACCCCTAGTCCTTTAAATAAAGGGCGATTTTCTTATAGTGCTAAACGCTTTTCAGCATCACAGCTACTTTCAGAGCCTCCGCAAATAACCCTTGATACACATGGGAAAGACGCCCTTCATTTCAAGCACCTCTGGCAAAGCAGTTCACTTTTTACAAAAGGCCCCTTTCTTCCACAGGAATACAATCCCCATACCTATTGATTTACCAGTATTCCTCCCGATTTTCAAGCACCTGCTTAAACAGGATATTGGCCCAAACCCTGTCATGAACGGCCTTCATCAACCTTTTTTCGGGTTCAGTCTTAAAAATGACCCTGGTGCTTGAAACGACTTACAACGTTTTGAACCGCTCCCGATCCGGACTCCATTCGGCGCTCATGTTCCACTGTATGATTTTATTCTGGTCAGGAGCATAAATCGGGGCAATCAACAAGCTGTCTTCCTTTGACAGGATTTTGGCCAACTCCCAACGAAGCTGAGCCATGGCACGTTCAGATAAATAGCATTGAAAAACCGAGTACTGGATTCTCTCTCCGTAACCCTTCATGAGTCGAAAACACTTCTTCCACCGCTTGGGCTCACGAATATCGTAACAGACAAGGTAATATTTCATTTTTCCGCTCATTCTCGTTACCTCAACCTGCTTTGCGCAAACAAACCGGGCCTGCCTGACCATTCTTTTTCCAACAGCCGAACTTCCAGCTCGATGACGCGATCATACGAAAGCGAATAGCCAATCACCGGGTGTTTCCAGGTGTCCTGCTTTCGTCTTTCGTAAGCGGCGATCGCCTTTTTCTTGCCTGCTTCGCTCAGCCATACCTGATCTCCGGCTTTTGTGAAGTCCTCTTCCACATCCCATTGCTTACGGTGTATAGTTCCCATCGCGGTTATGTCACACAAGGAAACGCGGAAAATTTCCATTAGGTCCAGTGCAAGTGGATACGCCTGTGATCTCGGCTGATGATAAAAACCGATCGTCGGGTCAAGCCCCACTACGGTGATGGCCTCCACACAATCCTTGTACAGCATGCCATAGTAAAAAGAGAGGAGGGCATTCGCCGGGTCTTTCGGAGGGCGGCGATTGCGATGGGAAAAAGCCATTCCAGCTTCCAGCTCATCTGCTGTAAATTCCGCAAAACAAGCGAAATACGCTTTGGCCGCACTGCCTTCCCATCCGAGGAGTTCCTCTGTCGTTTTCACTTTTTGGCTGTGAGATACTGCATGCCGTATGGCTTCAACAGCAGTCACTACCGTATTGGAACGCGGTTTTCCACGGGTACACCGCAAAACATAACGAAGCTGGGACTCCATTTTCGCTAAAACCAATTTTTTTGCCAAAGCCAGCTTTACTGCATCATCCGTTAATGCCTTATATTGTCTAAGCCGTCTTTGGACACCTCCAGCCGCCTTTGTTACGCTCCCGATATAATTCCCTCCGCCAGTTAACCAATGGACAGCGATTCCTTTCTCCGCACATAACATCAGAGCCTGGGTGGATAATTGAACGCTTTGTCCATGGATCGACAACGAGTTTATCTGCTCGCTCGGAAATACCTCTTTCTCCCCGTCCCTTTGCTCCACTACGAGAGACAAACCGGAGCGACGAATATATGCCCCGTGACTTGCCACATGAAGATCCAACTTTTCTCGGTCTTCCGGGAACAGACGGATGACTTCCCGTTTCGGTGAATCCAGTAGGCGTTCTTCTTCCGGGAGGCAGACCGGCGCCAGAGAACATCTGGCACACAGACGTTCATTTGTTGTAATATGAGGCCTCTCCGTTGAGGCTCTCAATGCTTCTGCCCGGCTGATCGCTTGTCTGACTCTGCTGCGCATCTGCTCATCCACAGGGACACTCACTGTCCGATGATCTGAAGCGTAGTAGACCTTGCCTTCCGGAATGCGTTGACCGAAGTGTTCTTCCAGAAGCATCGCATAGGCCGCAACTTGAATTTCATCGGACGGCCAAGCCTCATAAATACCCCTGGAACTTGACTTTTTGGCGTGTCCTTTTTTGTATTCGTACGGGATCCAATTGCCATCTACAGACCTGATGCAATCCACTTTCCCTCGTATGCCTAAAGTGGGACTCTCCAGTGTAAAATTGGTCAATTCTATGTACTCAGGCATTTCCTCATGAAGTCTTCTGCCGTCGTATACTGCCCGATCCGCGAGTCGGATTTCCTCTACCTCTTCCAGAAAAAACAGTCGCTCACAATACTCCAGCGCATGCAAGGCCATGATGCGGGTGAGCGGTTGGTCCGCTGCTGCCGACATCCTCAACACCCTCCTGGTTCAGAATTTTACTATCATTTCCAGTATGGGCACTGATGGAATTATTCAAACCGCTCACCCTCGTACTTATGCTCCGATCGTAAAAAAGTATTGCTCCGGGACCGTTTCTTCTATCGGGACAAACTCTGCTTGCGCCCAGCTCGTGTTTGACAAATTGACGTGATCGGCCCAGACCGCCACGCTCCAGTCTCCCTCCTCTGACGGGAGCAGTCCCCAAATAGTTGTATCCGTTTTCTGTTGAGCTGCGAGCGGGTGCTGTACGATATGAATCTGGTCGATCAGATTATGAGATTCGCCGCAGGAAAGCCCTCCGAAACGCTGGATGGCTTCCGGATTTTGCAGCGCATTTGACAGCTCCTGCGCCAATGAACGCTGCTCTCCCTGCCCGCTGCTTTGAATCCCGGCATAAAAGACCAGTCCGGTCAAAACTTCTTGAAAATCCGGCTTGCTGTTCTTATCGCTGGCCATTTTGCGATCTTTAAACCGTCTCATTTTGCGCAGGACAACCGAAGAAGCTGGCAGACCCTCGACCAAAATGGCCAGACCCGTTCCCTTAAATGCGTTGGGATCCGTTTCGCCGATAAACGAGAGGAGCATGCCATAGACAGTGGTAGGTGGAGGAAACGGATAGCTCTCCAGAAACTCCCTCGCCTGCGGAACCGTAAAAGAAGCAATCGGAACCGATACCTTGAGCCATAACGTATTTGCTTGACTCATGTCCAATCCATCGCCTTTACGACGTTTGCGGCTTCCAGTACTCCTTTGTGGACCTTCACTCCGAGCTGCTGCAATTGCTCTCTTTCGCCTGCAGCCATTTCTCCTCCGATCACCAGTTCATCCGCAGCAATATCGCCTGATTCCACTCTTTTGATCAAGGTTTGGACAGAGTACAAGTCTCCCTCGGGCTCTGCGACAAACAGGATACGCGGCGCAGGGTCATGTGTAATCCGGAAAACGGCAAGCTGCGGACTGAAGTCGAACAAGAACCGGGACTGATTTCCCCCTACGTAATGCAAGGAGGCCAGCGCTTCGACAACCAGCGCGATCCGCTCTTTTCTTTTTAGTTGTCGGGGTGTCAGGGAAATGCTGTACTGGTAGCTGGTTGCGTGCATTTCTGTACCATATAATGAGGTATTCGTCTTTACGCCCCCTTTTGAATTAAAGCTGGTTTCTCCCAGGAAGGGCAGCAGGGAAACAGCGCGCGATACTTCCAGTGCCCCCCGGCGCACTTTAGCAGCCCCTTTTTTCTTCCCTTTGGAATCCTCACTGCTGTCTGATTTCGGAGCCTTGGCATCCATATAGCCCAGCACATCGTCATCAATGTACAACTCGCCTTCATCGGCAAAAGATTCATCTTTCCATTGATAGGTTTGTCCATCATAGACCCGGTTGACGAGGTATGCTTCATCGCCTGTCCGTTCGTATTGCTGCTGCCAGTAGTATCGGAGCGCAAAACGAATCGCCTCTGCTGACACCGTTGTGTACAAATCGTTTTTCCACATAATCTTTTGCAGGGTTGTGATGTTGCCCTCCGTCTCTCCCCGATTGTTTGCCGCGATTCCGATATGAGTGACAAATGTCGCATGCAGATGTTTAGTCATGCTTTATTCCTCCCCTTGGTCCAAATATTTTTCGGTTTCCTTGCCACGATACGAGGCCAATGCCAGCAAGCATAGGTCCTTTCCTTCCCGCCAATCCGCTTCGCAGGCAAGCAACAGCAATTCGTTTTCGCTCCTCGTGCTATCCGCGGGGACACTCGGTCTCGTTCTTGTAACAAAATCCATCAAATTTTCCCGAAACTTCTCCTGGGTACGGCAGTTGACAAACAGTTGGCGCATTCGCTCGTATTCTCGTTTAAAAAACGTACTTAGGTCACCGCCCGCATGCTTGGCTTCGTTACTCACCTTTCCAAAACGGTTGCGGATCGCAGAATGCATCAAGCCGACAAATTCTCTTCTGCTCTGTTCTTTCCAGATCATTTTTTCCTGTACCAATTCTCCCAGCCTCCTTTGCCAATAGATCATGCTTTTTCGCCGTTCGTCCGTCATATACGCAGAAATTCCCCGGTACCATTCATCGTTTCCAAGCACCAGATTGTCGGCGATTTGGCCCAAAAACGGGCAGTAGACGAAATGTGTGCCCTTTCCCGCTCGATGCAGCTTGTCATGGGCAATTTGATATTTTTGTACGGTTTCCTCAGACAGGCATGTGCTGGAAAACAATGCTGTCCGTGTTTTTTGCTGGGCTGACCAGCTAACGGTACCAAACCGTACTACCGTAAAATCACAAGACAATCGTCTGAGCTTTGGGGTATTTTGCAAATGAAGCAGCATGGCCGCCTGCAGCGCTGCCTCTTTTACTCCCTGGACGCGAATAAGCGGAACCTTCCCGGATGCTCTCTCGCTGCCTGTCCGCTCATAAAATCTGAGGAGCAAGTCAACAAACGAGCGTAACTGGCGAGGCCGTGGCACCGCTACCAATGTCTGTGTCCGCTTGTCCCGCTCTCCATTGGACAATCCGGCGTGCCCTTGGAAAAAGAGACAACCCAGAGGCGCAAACAGCAGAAGAAAAAACTTTTCGGGACTTTCCTTTAAACCGGTTTCTTGCACGGCGTTATGCTTGACGATTCCGCCGGGAAGTGCCCAGCCCGCTATATCCATGCTTTTTTGTTTGGCAACTGCCTCCGCAATTCTCTGACACGTCGCCTGGTCGCGATGGATAAAGTCTCTTAATGGCAAATAGCTGTACTCCAGTTTTTTCTCGTCTAGCGGACTATTCTTTTCTTTTTGTTTCCCCTCTGCCTTCCGCGCACTGGGATGCTGCAAAAAACTGCCCAGATACAACTTCTGCAGTTCCGCTTTCTGAAAAGGGCCCCAACTTTCCAGAACAGGAAAGTCAAACAGGCCATCATCATTCAAGCGGTACACAGCCTGGAGCAGACTATGCAGCGATTCTGCTGTAGGCTGAAAACCGGACATTGAAAGTTTCTGTTCGTCATATTCAAATGAATCCAAAGCCGCGGGAAGTGCATTCCATTTTCCCAGCATGACCAGACTGGCGGTCAATCCGGCAAGCCCTGCCCGATGATATGGTCCCATCCCGGGATCATTCAACCTGAACTCTTTCCACTCTTGCATCCCTTTACCATCCCTCCCCGCTTCTCGTCATAGTCGATCACTTCATCCGGCACAATGTACACATGACGCCATTTCATCCAGTCACCCCGCGGGAGCTTCCCTCGATTTACCGGAAGAACATACTCCATGATTTTGGAGCGGCTGGCTTGCTTTCTTCCGCCTGTCTTTTCAAAATCGCTTTTGACGATCACATCGACCAGCGAAGACTCATCACGCAACGAGCCTGTCAACGTTTCCGGAAGCTCTTCCCACCCGGATAGCATTTGCCTGACTTCCCGTTTTTTCGTGTTCATCGTCGCCAGCAGGATTGACAAATCTGCCTGCGAAAGAGGTTTCTCCGCATTCTCCCGCAGGATTTTCTCTGTCAAGTAAACATCATCACGTTGCTTCTCATACGGACTTATACTCTCGGGCATCCAGAAATAGGCTCTACCTGGAGAATCCCCAGGCTTTGCAGTGCGATTTAATCTGCCTAAACGCTGTATCACCGCAGAAAACGGAGCGATCTCGCTCATAAGTACATCGCAGGAGACATCAAAACTCATTTCCGCGATCTGCGTCGTAATGGCGCAAATACCTCTCCTCCCGCGAAACGCTTCTACGATCTCCTGCTGCCTGGCCAAACGGTCCCGGTACTTGAAACGCGAATGATAGCAAAACAACTCGGCCCCGGGGGTTTTGTCTGCCGCTTCTTTCTTTAGGGTTTCATACAGGTCCATCGCCCTGTCTGTCGTATTCACGATGATGAGAACATTTTCGTTTCGGTTCAGCGCTTCCCACAGCTTTTCCTTCGGCAATGATGGCCCTGCATGCAACCGGTAGCGAGGGATGCTTTGATGAAGTTCGGGGCCCTTGCACCAGGCAGCTCTCCTCCCTTCGTTTTCAAGCTCGCGAAAGAGGCTTTGCAATGCCTCCCGCCGTTCTTGTTGCAATGAGGCTGTCATGAGCAATATAGGCAGATCGAACTCTTTTAGAAAGCGGAGGAACGAAGCAAAGAGGTTTTCGTCGTAGCTATGGATTTCATCGAAGACGATTGCCGACTGGAGAATATGTGGAAGCACACAAAGAGAAGAGTAATAGAGCTGCGTCAAACCAATAACAGTATCGACCGTACAGATGGTCACCGGCTGCAATAAATGTTCCAACGCGCGAAATGCCCCTTCTTTTTGGCCATCCTTTTGATTGAGCAGCAATTCAAAATCAATGTCGGCCCGGGAATGGTGCAGCTTTTTGCCCGCAGATTGCAAATATTGCTGATAGTCTGCATAGCCTTGGGTGGCCGTGGCGGTAGTCGGGTAAGCGAAACAGAGAAACGGGCGGTTTACTTTTTTGGCCCACCGGTAGGCCGCAATCGTTTTTCCGCTCCCGCATCCTGCTTCACAGACCGTGATCTCGTAGGTTGCAGCCGCTTCTACCGTTTCCTGAAACTGCGTAATCTCTGGAGAATACGTATTGACCTTTGCCAGTTTCTTTTGAATCATGTCGCCCAGTTCATTTTGAAGTGGGATTCCTGAAAAGATGTTTCGGATGTCTACACTCTTCCTCTCAACCCAATCCCCTCTAGACAATGATCTGACTGATCCCAAGGCGTCAGCGGCGATAAGTATTCCCCTGATGATCGAGCACAATTTCCGTTCAGAAGCACTCAAACCGACCGCATTCTCCTTCCATTCGCAAATGACCTTTTCTTCGTAATCACCCGCAAATAAACGGCTCCTGGGGAAACTGGAGAGGGGCTGGCTCCAATCCACTGGCTCTCCCAAGGTACGGTCGATTAGCTTCCTGACGTCATCTGCCCTCCTGTGCAGAAGATACAGCTTCAATTCACCCGAACCGTAATACGTCTGCTCGCCATCCGGGAATCTCAAGTGATGTCCAAGGATAGCAGCTTTGACAGCAAGCATTCCCCACATCGTATCCCCGATGTATTGCTCTACAGCCCGAAGCAATGGTTCATAATTTTCCAACATCCAGCAAGACAACAACTCGTGCCGAACTACCTGAGGGCCTGCATCTTTACCTTCTATTAGGTTTACGAAATCTCCTGACAATTTTCCAAGGTCATGAAGCAGAGCCGCGACCCGAACCACTCTTTTGATTGGTTCGAGCTTGTCCTCTTCCAACTGACACACTTGCAGTATTGCCCAGCCGGTCTTTTCTACAATGATCTCGGCTGTCTCCACGACCTGCTCCAGATGCCCTGCTACTGTGGCAGCATACAGGTCGTGTTCTGAGCTTGTAAGACTCTTGGCTAAAAAGGGAGGTTCAATCCCTGGCATCGTCTTTCCCTCCAGCCGGAACAAATAGGCCGCATCCGTATTTTCTCCGGCCAGAAAGAGGCTGCGATTGTACGATCACGGATTGTTCGTCCGTCAATCCTGCAATCCGGATGCCAAAACCGGTAATTTTCTTGCCGTGTATTCGGACAATCCTTCTCCGCAGCGGGGTTATGTCCAGATGAGCTGACTCCTCTCCCAGTAGGTCGAGCAGCTTGCTTCTGAGATTGGAGACGGCTTTTTCTTCATCTATTGCATTTCTCATGACAAATAAGCGGCAAAACAGTGTTCCAGCCGGGCGAATCATCATTAACTGCGGGACGCCAAAGCGAATATGATCGTTGCGGAGCTGAACGGCTTTTCCCGCCAGAGGGAGTACCATGGGGATTTGGGATGCGTCACATTGAACAAAGAAATAACTTTTGCGGCTAAGCCTCAATCGCTTGCCAAGCGCTCTTTCACCAAAAATCGGGGATATCGCGATCTGGTCTTGCTGATGAATTGCCGGTGCAATAGCAGAAATCGCTCCGTACAAGGATTCGGAGTGATCCGTATCAATCTCTTTTCCTGAAATAATCGGCAGCTTGACCCTGATCGCGGCAGGCGTTATCATCCTGATATTTCACCTCCAAAATGTTTTAATTGTTTTGTAAATGGGTTAAATTGCTGTCACACAGAATGTTACCATTTCTGGAAACAATAGGTCAATTGTATTATTACCTTTTTCTTACTCTTTTGTTAAAGTAAATAAGAACAGAAACCTGAGGCGTTTAGAACTTTTATTTGGTATGTAAAATGATCGAGCCAAGCAGTGATGCCTCATGACGCCACCAAAACAAAGCCTCCTAGCCAACCGGCTAAGAGGCCTGCTTCTTTATCCGTACATCTCCACCCCCGCCCTGCCCGGCTCCAGCATATCTGCCAATGCCCGGTACAAATTCGGCGGGTGCTCGGCAAGGCGGTGGCACAAGTACAAATACCACTCGGTGCCATAGGTGACATACAGGCGTATCGGGATTCCTCCTTCGAGCAGTGCGCGAGCCGCCTCTTCCCGTACACCGAACAGCATTTCCAGCTCCACGTAGGCATCGCCCAGATACCCCCGCTCCAAAACCGCTTTTACAATCTGATCGTCGTGGGTAGCGATGGACAGCGGGTGACCTGCACGAACGATTTGCTCTGCCAGCGACAGATAGCGCTCCCGCAGCTCGGCGGAGCGGGGCAGAGCCACTTCCGGTGCTTCCTTAAACGCGCCCTTGACCAGCCTGATCTTTCCCGGCAGAGCGAGCAGACGCGGAAGATCGTCGATAGTGCGGTGCAAATGGGACTGCACCGTGATACCGATGTTGTGCATACGGCTGGCGAGCTGCTCGTACACGCGGTAAATGGCCGAGGTCTTGGCCGATTCCTCCATGCTGATCATCACATACTGGCCGTGCTCTTTGGCACATCGGGCCAGTTCTTCGGCATTCTCCAATGCCAGCTTTTCATCGAACAGAAGTCCGATGTGGGAGAGGTCGAAGCAAATGTCGGCGGACAAGCCTTGCTGGCTGCTTTCTTTGATCAGCGCGAGAAATTCGTCTGTGGCCCGGCGGCATTCTTCCGCGTCAGCCGTGTTTTCCCCGATGAACTCCAGCGACTGCCGGTAGCCGAGCTCCCGCAGTCGGACCGCCGCCCTGACTGCCTCGCTCCCCTGTTCTCCAGCCACATACCGTTTTGCCGCCGAATAGAGAATCCGGTACAGCCAAGGAGTCCGCATGACGAAGTCTTTCATGTCCGGATCGCGGGCGATTGTCCGCAAAACGTCTGCGGCTTTTTGTTCGTCGGACAAGATTTCCGGCGAGCCCTTCTCCGTCAATGTGGACGAGAGCCCCAGGCGAGCAGTTACTTCTCCTTTTCCCGGTTGATTTTGATTCTCTAACTTTTGTTTCTCCATCTTCCGTTCCTCCTTCTCTTCGCTTTTCTCCCACACGATAACATGCTAATCTGGCTAGGATTAGGTCCACTTTTCATCGATATAGACAGTACCACTTTGCGAAGGAGAGGGCTTGCCATGCTCTGGATCAACATTGACCGCACTCAGCCGATGCCATTGTTCCGCCAGTTGTACGCGGACATTCGCGGCAAAATTCTGAAAGGAGAGCTGCGTGCCGGGGAACGGCTTCCCTCGACGCGGAAGCTCGCGGAAGAGCTCTATGTCTCCCGCAATGTCGTCCTGGAGGCATACGACCAACTGCTGGCCGAAGGGTATCTGGAGGGACGGCCGGGCTCCGGCCATTATGTGGCTCCCGGTATTGATCTGTCGCTGCTTACGCCGCTTCTTCCGCCCGGCCTTCCTTTGTCTGGCAGGGTCACGGGGCAGCGCGGACCAGAGACGCCAGAGAGAGTACTAGAAAATGATGACCGGGCATTCCCATCGGCAACGATTCGAATTTCACTGGATGGGAGCGACTCGGCAATTGGCCGAACTTCTCCAGGTGTGAGCGACTCTGCAATTGATCGAACTTCTCCGGGTGTGAACGATTCAGCGGCTGGTTGTACTGCCCTGTATGGGAGCGATAAAGCAATCTGCCACCCTTCCCCAAATACGATCGACTTCCGCTCCGGTGTCCCTTGCCTCGATCGCTTTCCCCGGGCGCTTTGGGGAAAAATCATGCAGCAGGTATGCCGGGAAGCTCCGCTCGACGCCTTTGGCTATGGACGTCCCGAGGGGCAGGCGGAGCTGCGCGCGATCCTCAGCCGCTATTTGTTCCGCACGCGCGGTGTGCAATGCCGTCCCGAGCAGATCGTGATCACGTCCGGGGCGACCCAGGCGTTCGTGCTGATCGCCAAGGTGCTGCTTTCCAAAGGCGCTAGCGCCGTGATCGAGGACCCGATTACCCGCGATATCCAGACGATCTTTGCCCAGACCGGGGCCGCGCTGCTCCCAGTGCCGGTCGACCAGCACGGGATGATGACGAATCTTCTCCCTGCCGATGCGCAGCCGCGCTTTGTGCTGGTCACGCCCTCCCACCAGTTTCCTTTGGGCGGCACACTGCCGATCCAGCGGAGAATCCAGCTGATCAGGTATGCGGGCGAGCGCGATTGCTATATTGTCGAAGACGACTACGACAGCGAGTTCAGGTACGACAGTCCGCCTGTCCATTCGCTTCAGGGGCTGGCCGGAGAACGGGTCATCTACATCGGCTCCTTTAGCAAAATTCTCTCTCCGGGACTGCGCATGGGGTATCTCGTGCTGCCCCCTTCTTTGGTGGAACGGTATCAGGCGGCAAAATGGTTTACAGATCTGCACACGCCTTCACTGGAGCAATTGGCATTGGGGAGGTTTGTGGAGGAAGGCCATCTGGAGAAGTACATCAGCCGGGTAAAAAAGCTGTACAAGCGCCGCCGGAGAGCGCTATGCGACGCGCTCCAGGCTCATTTTCCCGGACAGGTGGACATTTGGGGGGCTTCGACCGGACTGCATATTGTCGCTTCTTTCCCTGGCAAAGCGTTCACTGAGGCGAGTTTGTCGGCTCTTTTGCAAGCAGGCGTCCGGGTTTATCCGGTCGAGGAGCATGCGATCCAAAAAGGGCGACATCTGGACAAGGTGATTATCGGGTACGGGAATTTGCCGGAGGAGGACATTGCGGAAGGGATTCGGAGGATGAAGCGGGTATTGGGTTGAGGTGGGTTTGGGCTAGAATCAGCCTATTCAAGGTATGAATTTTGAACGTAACAAGGAATAGAGGGGCCCTTGGGATACTACCTTACAAATCACAAAAGGCCGCCCTGAATCGAGCAGCCCCTCCCTTTACTTTCTATCCCCACTTCTCTGCCCCGACATGTTCGACCACGACGCGGATGCCGCCGAGGTCATCCTCCCAGCTCTCTTGAAAGACAATCTCCGGCAGCCGGAGAAATATTGCGCTCGTCACCGTACTCCTTTTTGATCATCTCGGCACAGAAAGCAAACCCGCTGCTTTTTCCCGCATCCAAATTCACCACTTTTTTACACAATGGTGAAAGGTGGAAACAACTGAAACTATAAAAAAGGCGGCAGATCCTTCCCGTCTACCGCCCTTCCCCGTCGCCTCCCGCCTGATTTTGCTGCATCCACACTGCCAGCTGCAGCGAGACGGCGTCATGAAAAACCTGCGGATCGTAGCCGGTGCGCTCTTTGATTTTTGTCAAACGGTAGATGAGTGTATTGCGGTGGACATACAAATGTTTGGCTGCTTCGCCGATGTTCAGGTTGCTGGCAAAAAACGCCTCCAGCGTTTCGATCCCCTTCGGCGGGAGATGGGCAAATACGCGATCGAGAAATTTTTGTTTGGCCTGGCTGTCCATCCGCTTGATCAGCGCCTTCGTCTCGATATCCAAATAAGAGGTGATGCCCTGCTCCTGGCTTCCCAAGAGCAATGCCAGCTTTGCCTCTTCAAGCGACATGCCGATTTTCCCCGTCTCTGTCACCTGCGAGCCCAAACCGATCTTGAACGGGATCTCCTTTTGCCGCAAAAACAGTTGAATGGCTTCCAGCTTTTTTATGACTGTGCCTTCCTCCAGACCGGAAGTGAGGATGAACAACCGGTTTACGCTGCGGAATCCGACCAGCCATTTCGTTTCGCCGATCAGTTGCTCGACTTTTTGAATCAGCTCCTGATTTTGCATCGGAATTTCACGCATCTCGATGAGAGAGACCTGGAAAGGCTCCTCCAGTTTCATTTTCAGCAGGGCCAGCCTCTGCTCGACGGATTCTTCCTGAATCTCCCGCTGGATCAGCTCTTCAAAAATCATTTCCTTCAGCCGTTGCTTCCACTCGAGCTGGGAGGCCAGAAAGGACTGGTTGATCATCATCTCCGTAATCATTTTGACAAGCTCCCCAAACTCGCGGATCTCATCTGGCTCCCCCGTGATGCCGATGACACCGATCAGCTTGTCCTGAAAGACGATCGGCAGATTGATCCCCGGGCGCGCGCCTTTGTACTGGCGCTCATTGCTGCGGGTGATCATCAGCGGCTTGCCTGTCCGGATGACATCGGCAGCTCCCTCGTGGATTTCACCCACACGCGAAGCGTCTCCCGAAGCGATAATCGTTCCGGTATGGTCCATGATGTTGATGTTGCGGTTGAGGCGGTTCATCGTTTCGCGTACGATCTGTTTGGCAATCTCATAGGTCAGCATACTCAAATCTTATCCTTCACACATCGATTAAGCCAGCGCTTATTTATAATAAACAAAATTATGCGATAATTTGCACAGGATTTTTATGGATGGTAACCGATGATTTCGCGAATGCCCCTTCTCTATAATGAAAAGCAAGTTATGAAAGCGCTTTACAAAGGAGTGGAACGTCAGCGTGAAGGTTGTGATTGCACCCGATTCATTCAAAGGAAGCTTGTCTGCATTTGACGCTGCCCTCGCCATTGAAACAGGCATCAAAAAGGTTCGCCCCGAAGCCCGTACCGTTCTGGTACCGGTCGCAGACGGCGGAGAAGGCACGATGGAAAGTCTGGTCGCAGCGACCCGGGGACGCAAGGTACAGGTCACTGTCACAGGCCCCTTGAACACGCCGGTGGATGCCGCCTACGGAATTTTGGGAGACAACGTCACCTGCGTGATCGAGATGGCGAGCGCGTCCGGCCTGTACCTGGTCCCGGCGGAGAAAAGAAACCCGCTAGTCACCACGACATACGGCACGGGCGAATTGATCAGACAAGCCCTGGATGACGGCTGCCGACGATTTATTCTCGGGATTGGTGGAAGCGCTACCAATGACGGCGGCATCGGCATGCTGCAAGCCCTCGGCATGAAGCTGCTCGACGCTGAGGGACATCAGGTCGGATTTGGCGGTGGCGAGCTCGAACGGATCGAGGTGATCGATGACAGCGGTTTTGACCCTCGCATACGCGAAGCGGAGTTTTTGATCGCCTCCGACGTCCAAAATCCGCTGATCGGTCCGGACGGGGCCTCCCACGTGTTCGGTCCGCAAAAAGGGGCCACTGCCGAGATGGCGGAAAGACTCGATCAATCCCTCCGCGCGTGGGCAGATCTGGTGAAGTCCAAAACCGGCATCCGGCTGCATCAACGGGCAGGGGCAGGCGCTGCAGGCGGAATCGGCGGTGCATTTCAAGCCTTCTTTCCTTCGTCCATGAGACGCGGTATCGACATCGTGATCGAGTACACGCAGCTTGACAAGCATTTGCAGGATGCCGATCTCGTCCTCACCGGGGAAGGACAAATTGACTTTCAGACAGCATCAGGAAAAACTCCGATGGGTGTAGCGCAGGTGGCCCAGAAACGCGGCATACCCGTTTTCGTTTTGGCAGGCTCGATCGGACGCGGTATCGATACCCTTTATCAGTACGGCATTCATAGCATTCATAGCATACTAAACGCGCCGATGTCCCTGCAGGAAGCGATGGAGCGGGCACCGGAGCTGCTCACACAGACGGCAGAGCAAGTATTCCGGACGTATCTGGCCAGGCAAAACCACAACTAAGCGTACAAGGGGGATTGTTGAATGAAAATCAAACGGACCATCGAAAAGGTACCCGGCGGATTAATGGTTGTTCCGCTGCTGCTCGGCGCCTTGCTGAACACCATTGACCAAATGCACATACCCGTTGTCATGGACTTTTTGAAATCCCTTGGGGTTGCTGCGACCAAAGACGGCCATTACGAGTTTTTGCGCATCGGCGGATTTTCCGAGGCCCTCTTTAAAAACAGCTCCATCATTCTGATCGCCCTGTTCCTGTTCTGCTGCGGCAGCCAGATGAATCTGCGGGTCGGCGGAACGGCGCTGAAAAAAAGCGTGCTGCTGACTGCCTCCAAGTATTTTACCGGCGTGATCATCGGCTTTCTGTGGGGAAAGCTGTCCGGCGACATGATGAACGGCTTCCTCGGCCTGTCGGCGATGACGATTATCGCCGCGATGACCAACGGAAACGGCGGGATGTATGCCGCCCTTACGTCCCAGTACGGGAATCGCTCTGACGTCGGCGCCGTTGCGGTCCTTTCGCTGAATGACGGTCCTTTCTTCACCTTGATGGCGCTGGGCATGATGGGTGCGAACTTCCCCTTCATCGCGTTTATCGCTGTACTGCTGCCGATCGGCATCGGCATGCTGCTGGGCAACCTCGATCCCGAAATGCGCGACTTCCTGAAGCCGGGCGAGCTGCTGCCCGTTCCGTTCTTTGCCTTTTCCCTCGGTGCCGGGATGGACTTTGCCACCTTCCTGAAAATCGAGGTGCTGCTCGGCGGCTTGGCGCTCGGCTTCATGACGACCGTTTTGACCGGTTCTACAGGCATACTGGTCTTCAAGCTGTTCCGCGAAAAAAGCCATATTGCCCCCGTAGCGGAAGCATCGACTGCAGGCAACGCCGTCGGAACGCCGGCAGCCATCGCGGCAGCCGCAGCCGTAGCCGCCGGTTCCGGCATGATGTCCGCCGCAGATGCACAGGCCTATCAAAATCTGGTGGAAATCGCGACCGCCCAAATCTCCATCTCCACACTGACTACGGCGATCCTCTGTCCTATCGGCGTGATCCTGGTCGATACGTGGCAAAAGAAGCGAGGTATCAACGGAAAGCTGGAAACCCACGAGATATCAAATACCATCCACACGTAACATCTAGTACATCCATGTATGCGTGTGCTGCCCCTGACAGACGTCAGGGGCGTTTCACCTTTCGGATCAAGACAATCATGACAAATACGTGTTGAAAAGGAGAGAAACATGAAAACGACATTGTTGTACGGCAAGCACGGACTGGAAGTAGAAGTGCCTGATCACTCCCTCATCCTGGAGCCAAAAAATCTTCCCGGACTGGCGGACGAGGAAGCAGCGGTACTGGAAGCGCTCCGCAATCCGATCGGAAGCGCCCCTCTCCGCGAGTTGGTTAAAAGCACAGACAAAGTGGCGATCGTAATCAGCGACATCACCCGCCCTACCCCCAATCACAAGCTCGTCCCCTGGCTGTTGAAGGAGCTGTCCCATGTGCCGCTGGAAAATTTCGTCGTGATCAACGGCACGGGCACCCACCGGGACCAGACGAGAGACGAATTCGTCCAGATGCTGGGCGACTGGGTAGTCGAACATGTACGAGTCATCAACCACCATTGCCATGAGAAGGAGGAGCTCGTCAAGGTGGGCGAAAGCCGCTTTGGCTGCGACGTCTACCTGAACAAGGAGTACGTCGAGGCCGACTTTAAAATCGTCACCGGCTTTATCGAGCCCCATTTCTTCGCCGGTTTTTCCGGCGGGCCCAAAGGGATTATGCCGGGCATTGCCGGAATCGAGACCATCCTCACGTTTCACAATGCCAGAATGATCGGCGATCCGCTGTCCACCTGGGGCAACATGGTAAACAATCCGGTGCAGGACATGACGCGGGAGATCAACAGCATGTGCAAGCCCGACTTCATGCTCAACGTCACCCTGAACCGCGAGAAGGAAATCACCGCCGTCTTTGCTGGCGAGCTGTACGAAGCGCATGACCGGGGCTGCGCTTTCGCCAAGGAGCACGCCATGATCCGCTGCGGCCACCGGTTTGATGTCGTCATTACCTCCAACTCGGGCTACCCGCTCGATCAAAACCTGTATCAAGCGGTAAAAGGGATGAGCGCGGCGCACAAGATCGTCAAGAAGGGCGGCACGATCATCTGTGCCTCGGAATGCTCCGACGGCCTGCCCAATCACGGCAACTACGCCGACATCCTGAAAATGCGCAAGACACCGCAGGAAATCCTGGACATGATCAATGATCCTTCGTTTAAAATATTCGATCAGTGGCAGGTGCAAAAGCAGGCGGTGATCCAGGTCTGGGCCGATGTGCACGTCTACTCCACGCTCTCCGATGAAGATGTGAGGATGGCCATGTTCACCCCGACCCATGACATCGAGAAGACCTTGGAGGAGTTGAAGGAGAAGTATGGAGAAGGTATGACGGTGGCTGTGCTCCCGCTCGGGCCGTTGACGATTCCGTATGTGGAGGAAGACGATCATCTGCAAACCGTTTTTTGATTTTTGACTGTTTAGACAAATAAAAAGTGGAAATAGTAAGGATAGGGGAAATTTCCCTATTCCTTTTTTTGTTTGCTGTATTTTGGCTTACCTACAAGACTGATGGGAGAACGGAGGCGGCTGGACGTGGAACAATGCGGTTCTCTTCGCAAAGAGCCGCTGCAGGCTTGCCTTGATGCGAATCTAAAGCGGATCAGGGAAATAAGCGGGGGCAGCACTGACATTATCATACGAGAAGTCAGAATTGGCCGATCAGAAATAAAAATGGCCATTCTTTACACGGAAGGGCTCGCCGATAAAAAAGTGATCACTGATTTTATTCTGGAATCTTTGATGCTTGCGATCAAAGAAACGGAGATTGATCTCAAGATATCCGACCGTTCGCATGTGTCTCGTGTTTTGCGGGATTTTGCACTTACCGTCTCCGACACCAACGAAGTCTCTGATTTTGATGACTTGTTTGCATTCCTGCTATCGGGAGATGCTGTCATCCTGGTCGATGGTTCTCCCTGCGGGATCGCGGCAAGCTCCAGAGGATGGAAAGACAGAGGAGTTTCAGAGCCCGCCGCACAGACAGTTGTACGCGGCCCCAGAGAGTCTTTTACCGAAACACTTCGGACCAATACCGCTTTAATCCGCAGAAGGATCAAAGACCCTCATCTCTGGCTGGAAACGATTCAAATCGGCCGAGTGACGAGAACCGATGTAGCCATCATGTACATCAAGGGGATTGCCAACGAGAAGATCGTGCAGGAAGTGCGAGACAGGCTCAAGCGAATCGACATTGACGGAATACTGGAAAGCGGGTACATTGAAGAGCTCATCCAGGACAAAACGTTCACTCCTTTTCCCACTGTACATAATACTGAGCGGCCCGATGCGGCGGCGGCGGGTTTGTTGGAGGGCAGGGTCGTGATCTTAGTCGATGGAACCCCTTTCGTCCTCATGGTCCCCGCTCTGTTTGCACAATTTCTTCAAGCGAGTGAAGACTACTATCAACGTTGGGATTTTGCCACTCTAATCCGCCAGATCCGCTATATATCGCTGTTTATATCCCTGCTTGTACCTTCCATGTATATTGCTATCACCACCTTTCACCAGGAAATAATCCCACCCCGCCTGCTCATAAGCTTGGCATCGCAGCGCGAGGGTGTACCTTTTCCCGCTTTTGTGGAAGCGCTGCTTATGGAAATTACCTTTGAAATCCTCCGCGAAGCAGGCGTCAGAATGCCGCGGGCGATCGGTCAGTCCATATCGATCGTCGGAACATTGGTCATTGGTCAAGCCGCGGTAGAAGCGGGCATCGTCTCTCCGGCAATGGTCATTGTCGTCGCCATTACAGCCATTGCGAATTTCGTCATCCCGGCATTCAGCGTGGGAATTTCGATTCGGATGTTGCGCTTCGGCCTTATGGCCTTGGCGGCATCCTTTGGTCTGTATGGCATCATCCTGGGCGTCATTGTCATCGTTCTCCATCTGTGCAGCCTGCGCTCCTTTGGAGCTCCGTACATGAGTCCATTTGCTCCTTTTCATCTGGCTGAACAGAAGGATACGCTTTTCCGCTTGCCGCTATGGGCATTGTTTTCACGTCCGAGAGCGATCAGTCAAAACGATACCATTCGCGAAAACAACGAGCATCCACATCCAGAATCCAAGCAAAATTCTTAAGAGAGGGAGCGATTCGGTTGCGTAAACCTATTACCATGGCATGCCTATTCCTGCTGCTTCTCGTTGTTTTGACCGGATGTTGGAACAGAAGGGAATTAAACGAGCTGGCAATCGCTGTTGCCATGGGGGTTGACAAGAAAGACAACGACTATCTGGTATCCATCCAAATTGTGAATCCCGGCGCGGTGGCAGCACAAAGAGCCGGTACGGACACCGCTCCCGTAATTACCTACTCTACACAAGGGACGAGTATTTTTGAAGCATTGCGAAGAACAACGACAAAATCGCCCCGCAAAATTTACTTGTCCCATATGCAAGTAATTGTGCTGGGCAAAGAGGTAGCCGAAGAAGGAATTGCAAAAGTGTTGGACTTTCTTTCAAGAGACCACGAATTCAGAACCGATTTTTTTCTCGTTGTTTCAAAGGATGCAACCGCCGAAGAAATTTTGAAAACCTTGACTTTGCTTGAAAAAATTCCTGCCAATAAAATGTTCCATTCTTTGCAGTCGTCAAATACTGCCTGGGCGGCAACAGGAAAAGCGACCCTCGACAAGTTGATATCGGACATGACCAGCGAAGGGAAGCATCCGGTCCTGACTGGCATTACACTTGACGGAGCGAAGGATATTGCCGGGACCAAAGAAAATATGCAGCGAATAGACTCGCGCGCTCTCTTGAGGTACGAAGGATTGGCTGTGTTTAAAAAAGACAAGCTCGTAGGCTGGCTCAATGAGGAAGAATCCAAGGGATACAATTACATTCAAAATGAGGTAAAAAGCACAGCAGAATATGTTGCTTGTCCCAATGGCGGAAATATAGCGCTGGAAATCATCCGCACCAACAGCGAGATGAAGGGAAAAGTCGTGCGAAAAAAACCGGAAGTAGCCATCGAAGTCCGCGTGGAAGCAAATATCAGTGAAGTACAATGCAATATGGATTTGGCCAAGGACAAAACGATTCGGGGCCTTGAAGCGAAAGCGGCGGAAAAAATAAAGGGATTTATGCAGCAAGCCATTTCAAAAGCTCAGCATAAGTACAAAGCGGATATTTTCGGGTTTGGGGAAGCTGTTCACCGGGCGGAGCCGGGATTTTGGAAGAAGGCAAAACAGAATTGGGATGAGGAATTTGTCGGCTTGGATGTTGACATGCGTGTAGATTTCAACATCCGGGGCCTTGGCACGATCAGCAATTCGTACTTGGAAACGAAAGAGGAGTAGATCAACATGTTGAAAGCTGCAGCCATCATTGCGGTGGGAATGATCATTGCCTGCATGGAGGTGCCGGCTTTAGTCAAAAACAGGTTCGTCAAGGAAGCATGGGCATTTTCCCTCTTGTTAACGGCCGGGATCACGCTCGGTGTCCTCCAAGTGCTGCATGTGCCGGTTCCGAGTCTTAGCGAAATGATTACCTTTATTTACAAACCGGTCAGTGACGGGATCCTGTCTCTATTTAAAGAGTAACAGCCTTTTCTCCAATTGTTCATTCCAGCAAAGACAATGGCAGAAATGAGAGGTGAGTACCATGCTGGAACAAGGAAAAATCAACATACGTCAATTGACGGTTCTTGTGATTGCCTTTACGATGGGCACCTCCTTTTTGCTGGGACCGTCTCCATTGGCGCTGGAAGCGAAACAGAACGCCTGGATCGCAGCCATTATCGGTATTGTTATCGATTTGGTGTTGATTGTTATGTATGTTGCTTTGGGAAATCTGTTTCCAGGCATGACCTTGGCCCAATACAGCGAGAAGATTTTGGGAAAATGGCCGGGGAAGTTGATCTCCTTGTTGTTTTTCTCATTTTTCATTTTTCTTTCGGCACTGATGGTTCGTGATCTGGGAAACTTCATCGTGTCAAACGTGATGCCTGAAACCCCCGTAGAAGTTATACTGATTTCCTTCAGTATGGTGGTTGTGATCGCAACGCGATACGGACTTGAGGTCATCGCCAGGACCACGGAAATATTTTTTCCCTGGATATTTGTGTCTCTGCTTTTTCTGACCTTCACACTGCTGCCGGAAATCGAGATCAACCAATTGGAGCCTGTTACGGAAGGCGGAATAAAGCCGCTGCTTGGAGCGGGGATACAATTTTCAAGTCTGCAAGAATTCGTCTGTTTTCTCATGTTGCTCCCGTTTGTCAATCGCCCGAAAAAAGTTCTGCATTCACTCTTGCTGGGCGCTGCCGCGGGTGGTGTCATTTTGATCATCATAACGGCTTTATGCATACTCGTTCTTGGCTCGGATTTTACAGCGAGAAATATTTATCCGTCCTTTGTGCTGGCCAAGAAAATCAGTATAGGCAACTTTTTGGAGCGTGTGGAAGTGCTTTTGGCTGGCGTTTGGTTTTTGTCCATATTTATCAAAACGACGATTACCTTTTATGTTTCGGCGTTGGGACTGGCTCAAAGTCTTGAGTTGAGGACCTATAAGCCATTAACGGTGCCTTTGGGCGTCTTAATGGTCGCACTATCCGTTTTGGCTTACCCGAACATTACCAAACTCCTTGAGTTCGTACCAAAAATTTGGTTTTCTTATGCGTATACGTTTCTGTTGCTGCTCCCTTTATTGTTGCTGCTGGTGGCCTTGATCCGGGGAAAATCCGAAGCGCCTCTTTCCATGGAGCAGAAGGACTAAGGACCAACGCACGATTCGTTGGGAGTCCATGATGTTCCGTCCATGCATGTTCCATCCACTCAGTACAGTCCTAAGCCCAAAGCTTCTGTACTGATTCCCGACCCTATTCATCGCTGCTTTCACGCTCTTCCGCCAGCATCTGTTGAAACAACTGCTGAAACTCCCGTGACGCCCGAAAAACATACTGGCTGTCCTCAAATCGAAGCTTCAGATACGATCCGTCAGAGGCGACCCGAAACTCCAGATGTTTGAAGCGGTTGTCCCTGTTATCTGTATCCTGAAACAATTTTAGCTCGTATTCCTCATCCATCCGCTCCCGCAGAGGCAAGCCCTCGATGTAGCGGGATTCCCGCAGAGCGGCATACAGCTTCCGCCCGCTCTCGTCTTTTTCGGTTTTGCTGTAAAAGCGTCGCATGTCCGAACTGGCAACATTCATAGCAAAACCTTTCCCCGTCAAATCCTCATGCAAATAGGTAGACATCTCTGTACGCGGGTACAGCGTGTTTTCGATCCAGTCTGCCACTGGCAAAAAGCCCGCCAGAAACATGATTCCCCCCAGCCAGACGGCCGCAAGCTTCGCCTTCTTGTTTTCATTCGTTCGCTTCACCAGAAGAATGGCGGCGATCAGTCCGAGCGGCATCGAAAGCTGGTTGAACGAAAAACGGAACATCGCAAGCAAGGTATAGCCCATCAGTTTTACAAACAGAAGCGGCTCCCTCTCTTTTGGTGTACGGAACCAGATCAAGGCCAACAGGAGCAGCGTTGTTCCGTACCCGAGCAAACTGACGATCAGCAGGGTATCGCTGCCGTGCTTCATCGTTTCACTCCCCCTCCACTCTCCTTTGCGCTTGCTTGAACGCTTGTTTTTGGCTATGGTAGTACTCGAGGGCACAACCCAGATAAAGAAAGACTCGAGGAGGCTCTGCCGCATGCTGCTGTTGACGGTTGTCACGTTTATCCTCTTGCTTGTTTCCCATATCTTTGTTTATCTTACCATTCAGAAGAAAACGACGACAAAGTCTCTTTCCTTTTTTATCCTTTATATCGCGCTTGCCTGCCCGCTTGTTTTCACCTTGCTCTATGAGCGTTCCAACGACATGGTCGGAGCCAATATCGGCCTCGGCATCGCCTTTTTGTTCACCTGGGCGGCGATTATCGTGATGTGTGCCGTGGGCTTCTTCCGGTTTATCAAAAAGCATATGAAACAGGATGAGATATAGCGGCCATATCTCCCGGAAACGCATTACTGGGAGGCCGCGGAGTCTAGCTGTTTCCCCGCAAACAGACGGTAAAAAAACAAGGGATACAAGAGCAAATACAGATTGGGGAGCCACCAGGCGGGATCGAAGTCCCCTTTGAACCCCCAAAAGGCGATGGCTTGCAGGCCGGAGCAAAAGGTCAGGACGAGCGAAACTTGCGCCATGGGACGCCAGTTTCGGTTTGCATGATAAAAATACAGACTCGTCAATCCCGTAATGGAAATGAAAAGATCCAGGGGAAAAAACGACAGATTCCAGGCCACCATCAGCGGATTGGCGTAATCCGGATAGAGGTACTCGGGAGGGAGCCATTCGAGGAAGACAATGCTCCAGTAAACGAGAAAGCCGACGTCGGTCAACCAGAAAAAAGGTCTTAGCGCTTTCATTTCACGCATACCTCCCCGCCGCCCGCAATCCCGTGCAGCAATATCTCAATCATCGCGTCCAGGGCATCTGCCATCGTCATGTTTGTCTCCTCTACGACCTGGCGATCCACCAGATGCTCAAGCGATCCGATATACATATGAATAAAGACGGGAATGCTCACCCGCTGGAATGTTCCCTCGGCCATTCCCCGCTCAAGAATATTCCGCACATGCTCCCACTCGTTTTGAAGACAATCCTCAACAAGCGCCCACTGCTCGGGGTAGTACCGCTTGAGCTCGTACCACAGACGGATATGGGTGCTGCCAAAGCCGCTGGGGACAAGTGCCAGCAAAAGCTTCAGTTTTTCCGTCAGATCGATGTCCGTACGCCCGATAATCTCGGCTTCCTTCTGCTGCAGCTCTTTGACTCCGCGCTCAATGATCACGGAGATCAGTTCTTCTTTGGAGGAAAAGTACCCGTACAGCGTTTTCGTGCTCATCCCCGCTTGCCGTGCAAGCTCCGCCATCGTAAACTTGAGCCCTTTGGTGTGGATTTCCCGAATGGCCAGCTGAATGATTCTCTCCTGCACGATTCCTGCCCCCTCTCGAAAATTCAGGAAACGATTTTGTTTTTCATATTTTCCTATCAAGGAGCAGTTTACTCCCAAATCAAGCTCTGCGTCAAGATTTGGAAGCAAACTTGGAACACTGCCCCCACCAAACATCGGCCAGTTTGCGGATACCCGGCTCGATTTTCTCCAATTCAATGCCGGAAAAGCCTGCGATAAATTCTTTTTCGGTCGTTTCCGTACGAGGCGTCATCCACGTATAGGCTGCTGAGGCGATATTGATTCCGGCCTTCTTCGCCATCCGGGAAAGCTCCCTCTCCTCCACTTGGTGCTGGACTTTCAGCAGTACATGAAATCCGGCGTCCTCTCCGATCACTACAGTCCGCTCCCCCATGTGCTTCCGGACCGCCTGAACCAGCGTGTCGTGCTTTTTCCGATAGACATTGCGCATCCGGCGCACATGCTTTTCGAAATGTCCCTCCCGCATAAACAGCTCCAGCGTTTTCTGGTGCAGAGGAGATGAGGACTGCTCCAGCAGCAGCTCTCTCAGCAAAAGGTCGTAGGACTCAAGCAAAGACTCCGGCAGGACCATGTAATAGGTACAAATGGCCGGGGCCAGCACCTGCGAGAAGCCGCCCATATAGATCACATTGGCTCCCTGCACCAGGCCCTGAAGGGAGGGAACCGGCCTTCCGTGATACCTGAACTCGCCGTCATAATCGTCCTCGATAATGTAGGCGTCCGTCTTCTTTGCCCATTCCAGCAAGCGCAGCCGTTTGGCGATCGGCATGATCATTCCCCGCGGATACTGGTGGGACGGCGAAACCGCGACCAGCTCGACGCCGCTCTCTGCCAGCTCGTTTACATTCAGGCCATCCTCCTCCAGCGAGACGGGGATCACCTCATAGCCGTTTTGGCGGAAGGTCGATGCGATCAACGGATAACCCGGATTCTCGACTCCGACGCGGGCCACGCGAGCTTTCAGGAGCAGAGCGAGCAAGGTCAGCAGCCCGTGCTGGTCAGCCCCGATCACGATCTGCTCAGGTGAACACGAGACGCCTCTCAACTGGCGCAGATAACGGGCCAGCTCGGTTCGCAGTCCATACTCCCCCTGGGGGTCTCCGTAAAAAAGCAGGTCCAGGTGTTCATGCCGCAGCACTCTGTTGAACAGCCGCCGCCACAGGGCAAAGGGGAAGTGGGAAAAATCGTTTTTCGAGAGGTGAAAGTCATAGGGGTACGAGGATGCATCCCGATGCTGCAAGCGAGGGACGGTCAATTTTGTTTCCCTCTCCTCTGCTCTCTCCACCTGCTGATCGGCCAGTGGCTGAACGTAGTAGCCGCTTTTTGGCTTGCTGGCAATAAAGCCTTCCGCGACTAGCTGCTGGTACGCCGTTTCCACCGGGGTCGTGCTGAGTCCCAGCAGATCAGCCAGCTTGCGGACAGAAGGCAGCTTGACATGCTCGGACAACGCCCCTGCGATAATCTGCCGCTTTATCTGCTCGTAAATTTGTACGTAATGGGGAATCCGGCTGGAATCGTCCAACTGCGGTGCGAAAAGCATCGGTGAACCTCCATCTGTCCTTTTACTTTTTGCGAAACTGTCCATTTCCAAGTATACACATTTTCGCTATTGTAAGGTATCAAAAGGAGGCATCGAATCATGCATACATCCGCAAACAAGCCTGTCCGGTTCCTCGAAGGCGAACGCGTCTACCTTCGCCCTGTCGAGCTGGCAGATACCGATCTGTACTTTGGCACGCTCTTTCATCCGGAAACCCGCCGACTGACCGGTACACAGCGCAGCTTTACCCGCGAACAGATTCACCGTTACCTCGACGCCAAGTCCCAGGATTCTTCCAACCTGCTGCTGCTCATCGCCCTGCGGGACAATGACGAAGTGATCGGCGACATTGCGCTCCAATCGATCGATCCGGTCAATCGGAATTGCAATATTCGCATCGCCATCAACGAACTGCAGCATCAGAGCAAAGGCTTTGGAAGCGAGGCAATGCGCCTGCTGCTCGGATACGGCTTTGGCATCCTCAATCTTCACCGGATCGAGCTCAACGTGTTTTCCTACAACGAACGAGCCATCCGCGCCTATGAGAAGATCGGGTTTAAACAGGAAGGCGTCCAGCGCGAGGTTCTCTATTACCATCACCAGTACCACGATTCCATCATGATGAGCATGTTGGCCCGCGAATACCGGGAAAAATACGGGGCTCCCACTCCCCAGGCGTAAGTTTTTTCAAGCTGTCGAAACGACTATATGGCGGGCAATCCAGCGCTTTTTTATGTGGCTATGCGGCTAACTGGCGCTCTGTTGTACAGATATGTTGTTTTTAAAGGATAAACCCGTTTCTCTTGTACGGGGTTATCCTTTTATTTTTCAAGGAGTGGCCTGGGTGGTAACTGCCGCCGAGTCCTGACGACTGATGGACCGCCAGCTGCGCATGGCGCCTCTCTACAATGAGTGAGCAGTTTCAATCTGCCAGTTTCAGTCCAAGAACAGTCACGATAATTCCCGCCATGCAAAACAGCCGCAGTCGGCTTCGCGGTTCGCGGAAAAACACCATACCGATGGCCGCAGACCCGAGTGTCCCGATACCCGTCCAAACGGTATAAGCCACGGATAACGGGATTTCTTGCATCGCGTGCGTCAGCAGACTGAAGCTGGCAAAGAAGCCGCCGTACAGAAGGAGATTATTGCTCCAGCTATTATGCTCGGCGACTTTTTTGATCCCGATCACGCCGATAATCTCAAGCAGCCCCGCCAAAATCAAATAAGCCCATGCCATTATCCGTCCCCCTTTACACTGCGCGTTTCAGAAGCTTTCAGACCGATGATAAACACGACAAGCAGCAGAACGAAAATCACCTTGACCGCAGAAAGCGGTTCTTTCAAATAGAGCGCTCCCGCCAGGATTGTGCCTACTGAGCCGATACCGGCGAAAACCGCATAAACGGTGCCGACTGGCAATACCTTGGCGGCCCGGATGAGCAGATCGAAGCTGGCAAAAATCGCGATCAGCGTATGAAGACCGATCGATCCGGTCTTGAAGCTGACAGCCCATACGATTTCGAGTATGCCTCCCATGAGGACGTATACCCATGCCCTGCCATGCGATAGCGTTTTTTCCGCGGCTCTTTGGTTCGATGCCTCTTTATTTGCGGCTTGGAAACCTGCCGATGGGGCAGGCATAGGATTGACTGCCCGCTTTTTCGGAAAGAAAGCAAACCACAAAGCCCACAGCGTGTGGATGGTCATGATCGTCGTCCAGACGGAGCTGATTTGATTGCCGAGGGCTTCCCGGTACAAATCAGGCTCCCGGTACATGATCCAGTTCACGATCTGTTCGATATAGGGATTGCCCGAAGGCCCGGAAGCAGGGGCAAGCCCAAACATGTAGGCCATTCCGAAGTGAGCGGCCGCAAAAACAGCAAAATGCCATCGCCAATATCTCCATTGTTGTTTCCCGTACTCATGATCGCCGACGGTCATCCTGCTCATCCCTCTCCTTTCCTCTCTCTTTCTCGTACCACTCAACGATTTGATCGATATAGGCCATCAGCTTGTAATCCAGGCCGTAAACGACGGGAGCATCGCCAGGCGAAGGCCTGATCAGTTCCCAATACTTTTCCATCACCTCCGTATTGCCTCCGAAAAATGCTTCCGCGCAATCCATAACCCGCTTTGCCAGGCGCTGTGCGACAGGTGATTGCGGCGGCTCGTGCATATGGTCCCGGATGTCCCTCAGCAGCTTGACCCATTCGTCGGCCTTCGGATCGTCTGTATCGAATGTCGGCAATCCGTCAATAACCTCGATTTCCTCCGGCGTAAAATGCTCATTGAAAAATTGCTCGCGAGATTCGTCGTTGCTCGGCTCTTTCTCAGGCTGCATCGCCTGAATAAACGAAAAAATGTCGTCGGTGCGAAAATCGCCCGTGATTTCGATCGAATACAGGGTGTGGAACAGCAATCGCTCCAAGCGCCGCAATCGCTCCATTTCTTCCCTGATCGTACCGATTTGTCCCCGGATCGCCTTTTTCCAGCGTATTTCGGCCGGGAGCGCATCCTCGGCATTGAGAATGTCCTTGATGCACGACAACGGAAATCCGAGTTTTTTGAGAGCCGTGATTTGCTGCAGTTTCAATACATCCTCTTTTGAGTAATACCGGTACCCCGTCTCGGTTACCCTGGACGGTTTCAGCAAGCCCAATTCATCGTAATAATGCAAGGTTCTCACCGAGATATTTGTCCTCTTGCGAAGCTCACCGACACTGTACATCGCAGATACCTCCACGAAAGAATTCCGCTTCCTGCTATTTACAATAAACCCTGACGTATGCGTTAGGGTCAATGTTTTTCAGAAGCACTTTCTCATCCAAGGAACTCCGACCGTCCCCTGAAATATGGATACATCCTAATTTTTATTATTTAAGTATTTACTTTATAAAGGTATCGATTTATAATTCAGTTACAACATCAGATTCAACCGACCGTCTTCACGAATACGACCTGGGAGGGAGGAATGTATGCCGAACGATCTGTTTTCCGCTCTCGCTGATCCGACGCGGCGCAGTATTTTGGAGATGCTCGCTGACAATGACGGGGTTCCCGCATCGGCGATCCACGACCAATTCCAAATCAGTCCGCAGGCTGTTTCCCAGCATTTGAAGGTTCTGCGCGAGGCGAATTTGGTACATGTGGAAAAGAAGGCGCAGCAGCGAATTTATCGGATTAACACCGAGACGATGATGGAATTGGAGAAATGGACCGAGAGTATGAGAGATCGATGGACCAGACGCCTTGATGCATTGGATGCTGTTTTGAGAGCCGAGATGGAAAAGAGCGTGAAACGCAAAAAGGAGGATTCCAAATGAATCAACGTACAAATGGGCAAAACCTCGTCATTACCCGTGTCTTCGACTTCCCGGTCGAACTGGTCTGGAAGGCTTGGACGGACCCCAAGCTGGTTATGCTCTGGTGGGGGCCGAAAGAGTACACTTCGCCACGCTGCGAAATTGACTTCCGTGAAGGCGGGAAATACGTATTTTGTATGCGGGCTCCGGAAGAACACGGCGGACATGAATTGTACTCCGCCGGCTTCTACAAGAAAATTGTGCCAATGGAGCGTATCGAATTCACGCAGAGCATGGCCGACAAGGACGGAAACATCATCGATCCCGCTCAGGCAGGCGTCCCGGACTACCCGAAGGAAATTGAATTTGTGATTGAATTTAAAGCTCTGGGCGAGCAAACGGAACTGACGATTACCGAATCCGGTTGGACGCCGGGTCAAATGGCCGAATACGCCGTAATCGGCATGAACCAGTCGCTCGACAAGCTTGCGGAAAACGTAGGCTCGCTTCATCGGGAAATGAAGGAGAAGCAAAAATAAGTACCGAACGGCCTAACCGTGGCATAAAGCTTATCCCCTGTCGTTCTCCCCTCGCCTTGCCGGCCAGAGGAGGGCGGCCTTTTAATGGGTACCTGTTTGTGCAAATGCAAAGCGCTACGGCATCCGTTCGTACTCACATCGCTAAAAACACCTGTGATTCTTTTCTCTTCTTGAAAAATGGTTTATAATGAACATGCAACACGTTAGTATCCACTAACATTGGTAGAGGGGGGAGAATATGAGCTCGGGCAATCAGCATCTAAGTACCGGAGACAAAATTTTGTTGGCAGCCATCGATTTGATGGCCGAAAAAGGCTACAAAGGCGTTTCCACAAAAGAAATCTCGGCCGCGGCCGGTTTAAGCGAGATGACGCTGTTTCGCCATTTTGGCAGCAAGCAAAAGGTTCTGGAAACCGCAGTCGACCGCTTTTACTATACCGTGGAGATGAAACGGATTTTTGACGAAGAACTGGTGTGGGACTTGCAAGCGGACTTGTTCCTCGTCAGCAAAACGTACCATCAGATCATGGATCGTAATCGAAAAATCGTTTTGATCGCGCTAAAAGACGGCGATTATTTGCCCGGGTTTCGGGAAAAGGCGAACAAACATCCACAGCAGCTAAAAGAATTGTTGACGGACTATTTCGCAGCCATGCAGAAAAAAGGCTTGATGATCACAACCGACCCGGAGGTCCAGGCCATGACCTTCATGTGGATGAACTTCGGCGCATTTGTAAGCAGCCTGACCAGCGGCCAGTTGATAACAAGCACTTCCATCGACGACTTTATCAAATCGAGTGTTCAGTTATTTGTCAGAGCTTTGACGCCATAGTTTTTAAAAACAGCTGTTGTTAGTTAGCGCTAACTATCATTTGCTTTCGCAACGTCAGTGAGGAGGTCATGATAAATGGAAAACAACCCACTTCAGGGGAAAGGGAAGAGAAAGAAGCACTTCTCGCACGATTCTGAAATGCCGATCGGCTGGTATTTGAAACGAGTTGATAAATTGATCACGCAAAACGTCAACGACATGTTCGCACCTATGGCCTTAACACGCACCCATTGGCAGGCCATCAACAACACATACCACGGACGCGTCAAGACAAGGGAGAGCTTGCACGAATTGATTCACGACTTTGTCGATTTGAAAACATTGGACGACGTCATTGATTCCCTGGTGCAAAGAGGCTGGATGATTCGTACGGAAAAGCCGGAGCTGGGCATTACCGAGCTTGAACTGACAGAGGAAGGCAACGAAGCGTTCCCAAGACTTGATGCGATTCTTTTTGAATTTGATAAACAGGTGTTTCAGGGGATCACGGAAGAAGAATACAAGACGGTGATCAAAGTGTTGGACCAATTGATTTGCAATTTAAACCATACTACTCACTAGACTTTCCATTTCCCTCTTCTTTTTCGCATATCGAAAAGGAGCAAGACTATCCCACCCGATCAGAAAATTGCACTTGGAGGCGATTCGATTTGGAGATAAGAACGAGACTGGCAGTAGAAAGCGACGCACAGGAGCTTGCCAGGCTAAACCAGCTGTTCAACGGTGGCGACAGGAGGCCTGTACCGGAAATCGTCGAGAGCATGCGCACGAGCAGCGAGTTGATCGCCGTAGCGGAGTGCGATGGCAAAATCGTCGGATTCGGCTGCGCACAACACTTCCAATCATTCTGTTACGAGGAGCTCCTGGGAGAAATAACGGAATTGTATGTGGAGAAGTCCGCTCGGGGAAAAGGATCGGCTGCTTCCTTGATTGCTTGCTTGGAATCACACCTGATACAGCGCGGAGTCACGGAAGTGAAGGTATTGACCGGCAGACAAAACGCCGCTGCGATTCGGACATATAAGCGCTGCGGCTATGCAGTCGATGACGAGGTGCTGTTCAAAAAACTGCTGAGCGGAGAACCGCCGGATACACAAGCGCTACCGTGAATAAAAAACAGGCAGCAGCTGTTTCGGATTGTATTTTCGAACCCGAATTTGCCGCTGCCTTTTTTGTAATTGCGAGTAGCGAGCGAGTCGAATTTTCGCCTGCTAACTTGTATCGTCCACCTAAGGCGTATTTATAAATTAGCGACTCTCTCCAGCTTCGCCTCCGCTTCGAGCAAACGCTTGTTGAGGACGTCGATTTTGGACTCATGTGTTTCGGTCTTCGTTTTAACAAGCTTGAGCATGCCCAGTACCTCATCCTGCTGGGAGTGTTCGATCCGGTTTACGGATTTTTGCAGTTCGTCCAGCCTCGATTCGACGCGGTCCAGAGAGCTTTCAAAATCTTGCAGCTTGGGTTCTACATTGCCTTGAAACGCTGTCAGCCTGGTATCGAGCCCCACTATTTTCGACTCCATCCGATCTACCGTGCTCTGGAATTCCGTCATTTTCGACTCCATCCGGTCTACGGTGCTCTGGAATTCCGTCATTTTCGTTTCCATCCGGTCTACGGTGCTCTGGAATTCCGTCATTTTCGACTCCATCCGATCTACGCTGCTCTGAAATTCCGTCATTTTCGTTTCCATCCGGTCTACGGTGCTCTGAAATTCCGTCATTCTCGTTTCCATCCGGTCTACGCTGCTCTGGAATTCCGTCATTCTCGTTTCCATCCGGTCCAAGCGGTTCGTCAGCTTCTGAAATTCAGCAAACATCCTGTCCAAAACGTTTTCCAAATCAGACATCCGAAACACTCCCCCAGTCTTCTGTGTTCATTATACAATAGCAGCTATGCTTTTGTACCAAAATGAAAACTATACCAGGCCGCCGCCGTAATCCAGATCCGGGCCCGCCTGCGTTCGCAGCTTCTGTTCCAGCCGCTCGATCCGCTTGCGGTACGCTGCCTCCTCTGCTTTGGACCTGCGGCGCAGCAGCGCCGCTTTCTGCTTCCACCGGTCATACCCGGCTTCCGCGAAGAGAAGCGCCTTCTCCAAGTCCTTTACCTGATGCTCGTACAGCTTGGCCATCTCGATCAACACATCTTCCGGGAGAGTGACCCCGGAATTGCCGAGACCCTCCCATACCAGCAAAGCCCGGCGCCAGTCCTTTTGCCTCTTGTAACAGCTCCCCATCGCGATACGAGCCTTGTCGCGAAGCGGATGAACGCTGTCGGCAACGAGCCGGTACGCCTGCATGGCCCGCTCGGTATCGCCCAGCGCTTCATACCATCGCCCTACCTTGAATCGCTCTTCCTCAGAGATGTCGACCTGCTGCTCGTGTGACAGCAAGAGTGCTGACAGATGAATGTAGAGCGTGATCAGGGAAAGGACGTCGATTTCATTGTGCCGCAAAACCCCTGCCACCGTGTCCGGGTTTTTGTCGGTCAAATAGTCAAAATACCGGATAGGAGCCAGATACCCCGGGACATCGTCTTCCCTCACCACGCCCAGTTTTTCCCGCTCGATCAGGGAAAGCCGGCAAGACTCCAGATCCTCCCGCCACAACCGCCGCGCTCCGTGCAGCAAATCGTAATGGCCAAATGCCGGAAGCCGGGGAACAAGATCACGCAATAGCGTGTGCCGGGTCTTTACCTGCGGCCAGTCAAATGACTTCCCGTTGTACGTCACAAGGTGGGTAGCCGTCTGCGAATCCTCCAAAAAAGAGCGGTAGAGCGCTGCTTCCGAATAAGGAGCGGCCAAAAAATGCTGCCTGACGATGACGCTCTCGCCGTCCATTCGGCTGTGCCCGAGCAGAAAGACCGTGTTTCCCGTCCCGCCGTGCAGCCCCGTCGTCTCCGTATCGAAAAACAGCAGGTCCTCCACTGATCTCCCGGATGCTGACAGGGGGTGTTCAAACCCGGCCCTCTCCCATGCCGCAATCGTCTCGTACAAACCGGCAAATGCATAATGGCCATGCCTCTGGCTGATCGGGTAGCGCACCTCCCGTACCATGACATGCTCGTCTTCCCAAAAATACGGCTTGGCGCCCAGCTCCATCCATTTGTCCATAAACGGGATTTCTTCCATATTAGCTTGAGAATTAACAGGCGCCGAGTCAGGTTGTGCAGTACCGCGGGCTGGTTGAGGTGCACTGAAGGGCGTCGGTTCTTGCCCCGCGGAAGACGCTGGCTCGAACGGACCGGAAGACGCCGGTTCCAACGTACCCCCGGCTCTTCCGGTATCTTTCACGCGGCTCCCTTGCTGCTGAGGCGCTTCCTTCGTCAAATGTTCCTTGAACCGATTCAGCTTGCTTTTAAGAGACATGCAGACTTCCTCCCTGCGCCACCCGCAAGAGCGTGAGCGCCAATTCCTTTCCACCGTCCTCCGCCGCCCCCACACAGGACGGGCAGCCGGACTCGCACGGACAAGAGAGGATCAGCTCCTCGGCCCTCGCGAGAATCGTGTCCATCTCTTTGTACACCTGCTCGCTCAAGCCGATGCCGCCAGGGTAACGGTCGTACAGAAAAATCGTTGGCGCCCCGGAATGGATGGCCTTGCGTTGCGGGATGACGTGGAGGTCCATGCGGTCGCACATGACGAACAGCGGAGCGACGTGCTGCAGGACGTGCGCGAGTCCGACCAGGCCGCGCTCTACCTCGCTTTTCCCCACTACATCCAACACCTGCTCGGAAAAGCTGAGCCAAGCGGCATTCGTATGCAGCTCCTCCTCGGGCAGGTGAATCGGACCGGAGCCGATGTTTTCATGCGTCTCGAATTTGATCTTTTTGAAAATCGTCGCCATCGCATTCACAGTGACTTCTCCGTAGGCAAATTCCGTCTCGGCCGCCCGCCGCGTCTGGTCTTCCTCCAGCACCCTCAGTTGGACAGCCAGGTTGGCATCGGTGTAGTAGTCGACCTGGACTTCCCTGACATAGGCCTTCTTCTCCTCGTAGTCCAGCTTTTCCACCTGGTACTGCGTCCCTTGATGCAGGTAAATGGCTTCGTCATGCAGGAGGGTCATCGAGCTGAAGCGGTCCATTTCCCCGATTACCCTTTCGTTGCCCCGCTCGGAAATGTCAATGATCACGACGTTTTCTTGGGAAGCCGAGCGCAGACTGATGTTGTGGGCCGGGAAAGAATCGTTCATCCAGAACCACTTTCCTTTGGCATGGTGCAGGATCTGCTCCTCGGTCAAAAACTCCAGAATCTCCATAATCTCGGCTCGTCCAAAACGGTCCCCTTTGGAAAAGGGAAGCTCGTACGCCGCGCATTTGATATGGTCGACGAGGATAATCAGGTTGTCCGGATTGATCCGCGCGGACTCCGGACTCCGCTCGAAAAAGTACTCCGGGTGCTGGATCACGTACTGGTCGAGCGGCGTAGAGCTGCCGACCAGCACGACGACCGATTCCCCCTGACGGCGGCCTGCCCGTCCGGCCTGCTGCCATGTGCTCGCAACCGAGCCGGGATATCCGGTGATGACGCATACCTGGAGCTGGCCGATATCTACCCCTAGCTCCAGCGCATTGGTACTGACTACACCGATGATGTCTCCCTGGCGAAGCCCCTTCTCAATCGCCCTTCGCTGGCTCGGCAAATAGCCGCCGCGATAGCCCTGAATCGTCTTTTCGCCCAGCTTTCGCTTGATCAGCTCCTGCAGGTATTTGAGCAGGATTTCGACGCGGACCCGGCTGCGGGCAAACAAGATCGTCTGAATGCCATTGGTGAGAAACAGCTCGGTGATGTCCCTGGCCTCCAGCGTCGAGCTGCGCCTGATGTTCAACTGCTTGTTTACGACAGGGGGATTGTAAAAGATGAAGTGCTTTTTTCCGGCCGGAGCGCCGTTGTTGTCCACCAGCACGACGTTTTCCTCTGTCAGCTGCTCTGCCAGCTCGCGAGGGTTTGCGATCGTGGCAGACGTGCAAATAAACTGCGGGCTGCTCCCGTAAAAGGCGCAAATCCGTTTCAGGCGGCGGATTACGTTGGCCACATGGCTTCCAAAAACGCCCCGGTATGTATGCAGCTCGTCGATGACGATGTATTTCAGATGTTCAAAAAAGGAGACCCATTTGGTGTGGTGAGGCAAAATGGCAGAATGAAGCATGTCGGGATTGGTGATTACGATATTGCCGGCTTTGCGGATCGTCTGTCTGATCTGCGCCGGGGTATCGCCGTCATACGTATCCGACTTGATCGACAGCCCCATCTCGTCGATCAGCTCGTGCAGCTCGCTTTTTTGATCCTGGGCCAGCGCCTTCGTGGGGAACAGGTAAAGGGCTCGTGCCTCCGGGTTTTCTGTCAGTGTTTGCAAGACAGGCAAGTGATAGCACATGCTTTTGCCCGAAGCGGTAGGAGTCACAGCTACGATGTGCTTGCCTTCGCGGGCATGACGAAAAGACGTCTCCTGATGGGTGTACAAGGAAGGAATCCCTCTTCCCGCCAGAGCCCCCCGAATTCTCGGGTCCAGATCATCAGGAAAAGGAACGGTAGCGGCTTCTCGGGGCGGTATGACCTTCCAGTGCTCTATGTTTGCGCGAAAACGCTCATCCTGTTTCAAGTTTTCCAGTATCTTCGCCAGATCCATTTTGATTTTCATCTCGTTCACCTTCTTTCACTTATTTTACGAATGAATGTTCGGGTTGTAAATGCATGAAGTCCTGGAATCAAAATAAAAGCCGCAGTCCGGATCGTTAAACTGCTGTACATCCGCGAGCATTTAAGTGGACAACCCTTTTTAAAATCGGTAATCTGGAGATGAATCTCTTTCGTCAACGAGATTTTTCCCTTGCAGTTTTGCGACACGTTCGTCTCTCATGTTCGCGCTGAAAACCGGTTCTTACTCGCGTTTTCCTGCTCAGAGCATGATACGGGATTTATACAGACGCGATCGAATGCATGGACGCGGATTCTTTTGGCAATAATAAAAAGTTACGTAGTGTTACAAGGTAGGTACTCAGAGTTACTCGTTACTCAGAGTTAATCAGACTTACTCAGAGTTAATCAGAGTTTACTCAGAATTACACGGAATTGTGGCAGAATTAAGCAGAGTTACGCAGACTAGCACGAGCAACTAGCACTACCACCGGCCCTGAGCCGGGTTCGGCAGTTTCCACCATATAGGAGGTATTCAATCGATGATGAAAATAGGATCGCACGTATCATTCTCCGGGAAAGGGCTGCTGAATGCGGCAGAAGAAGCAGCCACCTACGGCTCGAGCACGTTCATGATCTATACAGGAGCCCCGCAAAATACGCGGCGCAAACCGATTGAGGAGCAATTTATCGACGAAGGCAGGGCTGTGATGGACAAAAACGGCATTGAAGAGATCGTCGTCCATGCGCCGTACATTATTAACCTGGGTTCGTACAAGGAAGACACGTTTGAGCTGGCTGTCCGCTTTTTGCAGGAAGAAATACGGCGAACGAGCTATCTCGGCGTACAAAATATCGTGCTTCACCCGGGCGCTTACACCGACAAGGATGCCGAATACGGGATTGAGCGCATCGCGGAAGGGCTGAATGAAGTATTAAGCGGCGTCAAAGACACGGACGTGAAAATCGCGCTGGAGACGATGGCGGGCAAAGGAACAGAGATCGGCCGCAGCTTTGAGGAAATCGCGGCGATCATCGACAAGGTAGACGACAACTACAGGCTGAGCGTATGCATGGATACATGCCATATTCACGATGCCGGCTATGATATCGTCAACGATTTCGACGGTGTCCTCGACGAGTTCGACCGGATCATCGGTCTGGACCGTCTGGCGGTTGTCCACCTCAACGACAGCAAGAACTTCCGGGGAGCCCGCAAAGACCGCCACGCCCCGGTAGGTGCGGGAATGATCGGCTTTGATGCGATGAAATACATCGTCGATCACGAGAAGATCCGCCATTTGCCGCTTGTGTTGGAAACGCCGTGGATCGGAAAGGAAAAAGGCAAGGAACGTCCCATGTACGAAGCGGAGATTGCCCTTTTGCGGGGCGATGTGGAAGGCAGGTTCGGCGACGAATTCCTCGATCATGTGGAGCGTCTGGATTACTTCTTGCGGAAACAAGCGGATGTCGACCACGATTTCGTCCACAATACGTGGAAGCTGCTCAAGGAGGACGCCAAAGCGAAAAAAGCGGATGGCCGCGAACCGATGGAGCGTTTGTACGATATGGTTGCGGAAGCCAGACTCTTCACCGACCTGAGCGAAGAGCAGATCAACCACCGGCTGATCGCCTGGTTTGCAAGCAAACACATTATGTAGAAACTGAAAGTGAAAAAAGGGTCCCCTTTCGTCGAGGGAACCCTTTTCTTTTTTGCTTTTCCTTTTTATTTTTCCGTGTTCCTTTTTCCTCGTATTCCCTGCTTTACATGTTCCCTACCCCGCCTGCTGCGCCATACCGCTTCCGGCAAACTGACTGTTGTACAATTCGGCGTAGAATCCGCCGGCCCGCAGCAGCTCCTCGTGGTTGCCCTGCTCGATGACGCTGCCGTTGTTCATGACGAGAATCAGGTCCGCGTCGCGGATCGTCGAAAGCCGGTGGGCAATGACAAAGCTCGTTCGCCCTTCCATCAGCCCGCTCATCGCTTTCTGGATGAGCAGCTCGGTTCTCGTGTCGACGCTGCTCGTCGCTTCGTCGAGAATCAGGATCGCGGGATCGGCCAGGAATGCCCGGGCTATCGTCAAAAGCTGCTTCTGGCCTTGCGAGATATTCGACGCCTCTTCGTTCAGAATCGTGTCGTATCCGTCCGGAAGCGTTCTGACAAAATGGTCGGCGTGGGCCGCCTGGGCCGCTTGCAGCACCTCCTCATCTGTCGCCCCGGCGCGGCCGTACGCGATGTTTTCGCGGATCGAGCCGTTGAACAGCCACGTATCCTGCAGCACCATGCCGAACAAGCTGCGCAGTTCGCCCCGCGGCAGCTCCCGGATGTCCCTGCCGTCAATCGTAATCCTGCCTTCGCCGATTTCATAAAACCGCATGAGCAGGTTGACGAGCGTAGTCTTGCCCGCCCCGGTCGGTCCGACGATCGCGACCGTCATGCCCGGCTTCACGTCGATATTCATATCCCGGATGAGCGGCTCCTCTTCCTTGTAGCCAAAGGAGACATGCTCGAATCGCACATGGCCCTGAGGCGAGAAGGTCCCTGCCATCGAGACAGGTTCTGCGGACTCTTCCGGTTCGTCGAGAACTTCAAAGACCCGTTCAGCGGCGGCCAGAGTCGACTGGATAATGTTGGCGATGTTTGCCGTCTGGGTGATTGGCTGGGAGAATTGCTGGGCGTATTGAATGAACGCCTGCACGTCCCCGATCCTGATGCTGCCCCGGGTCACGAGCACGCCGCCGACTACGCAGACGAGCACAAAGCCGATATTGGAGACGAGCATCATCAGCGGCATCATGATGCCGGAGATAAACTGGGCCTTCCAGGCGGACTCATGCAGCCGCTCATTGATCGTGTCAAACTTCTCGACAGCGCTTTGCTCCCGGCCAAACGCCTTTACGATTTTATGTCCGGTATACATTTCCTCCACATGGCTGTTCAATTCCCCGAGCGCCTGCTGCTGCCCTTTGAAGTGGGGCCGCGAACGGGAGGCGATCGCCCTGATCACGACGAAGCTGAGGGGCAGCGTCAAGATCAGGATGAGCGTCATCAGCGGGCTGATGGTCAGCATCATCACAATCACGCCGATCAGCGTAATGATCGAGGTGATCATCTGCGTCAAGCTCTGCTGCAGCGTGCCGCTGATCGTATCCACGTCATTTACGACGCGGCTCATCACTTCCCCGTGAGACCGGGCATCGAAGTATTTGAGCGGCAGGCGGGCCAGCTTTTCATCTACTTGCTTGCGAAGCGTATAGACCGTCTTCTGGGCCACGCCTGCCATCAGGTACTGCTGGATATAGGCAAATGCCGAGGAAGCGATATACAGCCCGATCAAGACCATAATGATATGCCAGACGTAGGCAAAATCAATCGCAGCGCCAGGGACGCCGTTTACCTTTGCCATGAAGCCTTCAAAAAGCTTTGTCGTCGCATCGCCGAGCAGCTTTGGACTGACGATGCCAAAAACGGTGCTGAGTGCTGCAGTCAAAAGTACAGCTGTCAGCTTCATGCGGTACGGCTTCAAATAACCGAGCAGCCGCCGCAGCGTCCCTTTAAAATTCTTTGCTTTCTGCCCCGGCATAGACAGCATGCCGGGTCCTCCGAATCCCATCGGGCCTTTGTGGCCGCCCGGTCCCGGGCCAGCCCCGGGAGCACCCGGAGACATGCCGCGTTTTTGCTCGCTCATGCGATCTCCTCCTCCGTCTGCTGAGATGTGACGATCTCCCGGTATACACCGCATGTTTCCATCAGCTCTGCATGGGTGCCGATGCCTGCTACACCGCCTTCCTCCAGCACGATGATCTGGTCGGCATCCATGACAGTGCTGACCCGCTGCGCAACGATAATCACCGTCGCAGCCTGCGTTTCATCTTTCAAGGCCGCCCGGAGTCGGGCATCTGTTTTGTAGTCGAGCGCGGAGAAGCTGTCGTCAAATACGTATACGTCCGGCTTGCGGATGAGAGCCCTGGCGATGGATAGCCGCTGCTTCTGTCCGCCCGACACGTTCATGCCGCCCTGCGCGATGACCGAATCGAAGCCGTCCTTCATCCCCGCGATAAACTCGGAAGCCTGGGCGATTTCAGCCGCATGGCAGAGCTCCTCGTCGGTCGCGTCTTCTTTTCCGTAGCGGATATTGTCCGCGATCGTCCCGCTGAACAGCAGCGCTTTTTGGGGAACGAACCCGATTCTGGACCGGAGCGCCTCCTGGGACAGCTCCCGGACATCGACTCCGCCGATGCGGACGCTGCCGCTCTCCACGTCGTAGAAACGAGGGATCAGGCTGACGAGTGTCGTCTTCCCCGATCCGGTTCCGCCGATGATCGCTGTCACCTGGCCGGGCAGAGCCTCAAAGGAAATCCCGGAAAGCGCCGACTTTTCCGCGCCGGGGTAACGAAACGACACCTGATCGAACACGACGCTGGCCGGTCCATGAGCCGCCGCTGTCGCGCTATCCCGGTCCACAATGACCGGCTCTGTTTGCAGCACCTCCCGGATGCGGGCCGCCGAAGCGGAAGCACGCGGCAGCATGTTGAACATCATCGAAGCCATCATGAGCGAGAACAGGATTTGCATGGCATACTGCAAAAACGCCATCAAATCCCCGACTTGGATATGCCCCTCGCTGATGCGCAAGCCCCCGAACCAGATGATCGCGATCGAAGTGACATTCATCAGCAGCATCATGACGGGCATGATGGCCGCCATGATCTGGGCCGCCTTGATCGAGGTAGCGGTCAGATCCTCGTTGGCCGCATCGAACCTCTCCCGCTCGTGGTCTGTCCGGTTGAAAGCGCGGACGACGCGAATGCCGGTCAAATATTCGCGCAGGACGAGATTCAGTTTGTCAATCTTCGTCTGCATCGCTTTGAAATACGGGATTCCTTTTGATCCGATCAGGTAAATCGCCAAAGCCAAAACCGGAATCACGGCGATGATGACGAGCGACAGTTTGGCGTCCTTGGAAACCGCCATGATAATCCCGCCGATGCACATCATCGGAGCCATAACCATCATCCTCAGCATCATGATCAGCACCTGCTGGAGCTGCGTGATGTCATTGGTCGTCCGGGTGATGAGCGAAGCTGTGCCGAGCTTGTCGAACTCCTGCAGCGAAAACCGCTCGACATGGCTAAAAACGCTGCTCCGTAGCCGCATGCCGAAGCCCGATGCCGTCCGCGAAGCCAGGTAGCTGGCACCGACAGAAAGCGCCGCGCCGACCGCAGAGACGAGCAGCATCAGCCCGCCGATTTTCAAAATGTAAGGCGTGTTTTCTTTGACGACGCCTTCGTTGACGATATCCGACATCAACGTCGGCAGATACAGATTTGCTATCGATTGCAACAGCACAAATACCATCGTCCAGATGATCATGGACCGGTAAGGCCGCAAATACCGCATTAATGTACGCAAAATAACCACCCTCCGGACCTCATTGAACTCGGCTGCAAAGCTTAGACAGGGCGAAGCATCAACGCGCAGGACAACGCCGCATCGCGGATTTCCGTCTCCAGCAGCTCTTTGACTTCCTCCAGGCTATGGCCTTGCTTCAACAGTTCATCGTTTCTCTGCCGCAAATGCGCCATGCCATGCATCATCGCCCCCCAGAACTGGTCCGTGAGCAGTTCCGGAGACATGCGGCGCACTTCTCCCGCATCCATTCCCATCTTCAGCTTCTCAACCATCACTTGCAATTTGGTGTCTCTCCAGAGCAATCCTTTTATTTCCTCTTTGCCAAACAGCTCGCGCAAGTCGTGGCGCATCCGGAAAAAAAACAGCACGTGGTCGGATTGTTCAAACAGGTTGTTGAACATGGTATTGGCAAATTGTTGGCACAGCTCGACCGCGGACCCCTCCTGGCCGAAGTGGGTGCGGATGTGATTGTTGGACAAATCGAACATGTGCAAAAAAAGATCGCGGAACAACGACAGCTTGTCTTTGTAGTAGTAATAGACAAGTCCTCTGGCAACGCCCGCTCGTTCCGCGACATCGCCAATATCGGCGGCTGCGTATCCTTTTTCAACGTAAACACTGAGTGCGCCCCTCATGATCGCTTCTTTGCGCCGGGCACGGATTTCTTCGTTTTGCTCTTTCGTCCGAGGCACGGTTTGTTCACCGCCTTTTTTGATTGACTTTTTTGTCAGTCAAAATATAAACCTATTGTCAGGTTTCTGTCAATAGCCGAACTGCGAGATTCTATTCAGTAGTTTGTTTCAGCGAAAGGCCGCGTTGTTGACAAAGGGGGGCACAAGTTCAAATCCCTGCAACTCCCCGCTCCGAAACATTGCACGAGAAAAGACCAGACCGCCCTGCACAGGCGAACTGGTCTTTTTCTTCTTCCGGTTATTACTTGCTTTACAATCGGCAGCATCGACGGCGATCCTGCTCGGCGCCGGAAACCCTGCTCCAGGCCGGAAACTCTGCTTTCTCAAAGCGGCTTTCTCCGTATCACGATTCCATGCGAAACACGGGTCCTCTGGGCACAAACGGAAGGCTTTTCCCTTTTGGCAAAATGAAAGCGTGGCTCCGTGCGACACGGATGCGGTCACACTCGCCGTCGGTGATGACGAGAATAGGGCCGTCCGGGGGAAAGTCGTGGGCATTTTGCAAAAGATCAATTCCCGGCTGCAGGACCGTCCCGCCCCTGCCCTTTACCCGGACCCGTTCCGCTATATCGTCGGGGGAGAGATACCCGGCATCGTAGGCGGCGGCATCGCAGAAAACGACGCGGGCAAACGGGACATCACGCGACTGGCTGTAGCTGGCGATTGCTCCCAACGCTTTGCCCAGCAGCTTGGCGTCCATCGAGCCTGACGTATCCAGGACGACACCAAACGTACGGCCGGCCTGGTCGGATTCCCTGCAGCTCCATGCCGGACGCGGAATATTCGGCGTAGACATCTGCCGTCTGCTGACACGCGCGTATGTCCTGCTCTTTTCCAAAAGGGGAAAGTGCTCGTCAAACCAGCGCGCCAGTTGAACATCCCAAGGGATCGGCGGCTGTCCCAAAGCGCGAATTTCCTCGACCAGCCCTGCCGGAAGAAGGCCGCGTCCCTTTTCCTGATGATAGACGAGCCCCTGCATCAAAGCGCTGCGGTAAAAGTCATCCAGCGTCGTCCCGTGATTGGCGTCCCAAAAGCGGGGGTCTCCCTTGTCCAGGATATCCCCCATGCCGATCCCGCGCAGCGTAAACAGCTTGCGGTAGGTCCGCAGGTCGGAGACGATGCGGTCGTAAATGGCTTCGGCCGACATCCCGCGCAGCTCCGGGTCCAGCAAAACGCCGACCTGCGGCAGTTGCCCCACGTTCATTTCGACCAGCCATTGGTTGATCACGTAGTCGCAGCTGACATTCCAGTAGTACGGGTCACGCCCCATGCAGCGCTCATGGTGCCGCAGTCCCGCGTGGAGAAGCTCGTGGCCCATGACAAAAATCGCCTCTTCCCGGTCGAGCCCCGCCGCCGGATTCATGTAGATTTCACCTGCGACCACATCAATGGCGGCGACGGATATTTGCAGCCGCTGACACAGCTGCGCATCTTCGATCATCGTAAAATGGCTTGCCAGCGAAGCAAGGAGCGGGAAGTGATTGATAAACCACTGCCTTGCCTCCTGGGCCGGGGACAGCGTGGCAGTCCGGTCATCCAACGCCTGGACGTATCCTCCCGCCACGCTGACGGCCGAATGCACAGCATTGGACAGGCCTGTGCCAAACAGCGCTTCCCAGTTGACATCGCGAAAGCAGCCGCTCCCCTCCAGCTTGCCGGACAAAAGCATGTCAGGCTGTCTATCCCCTCCGGTTCCCCATCCGGCAAACCGCTCGGGGACGCCTTCGTCGCAAAAACGCCTGTACAGCTCCTCCTCGCTCCTGACGGAGTGCTCCAGCTCGCCCGCCCATGCCATCGGCGGCTTTCCGAGCTTCATGCTGGATAGAAAGGAAGCGATGTAGACATCACAGGCGATATTCCACAGAGCCGGCCTTTCTTTCTCGACAAAATGGCCAAACCCGAGGTGCAGCAGATTATGAGCCAGCACGTAGACCCACTCCTGAACGTCCAGTCTTCTCGTAGGGTGGACGTGGATCACTCCGTTTTTGCCCACGACTGCCCACCCGTTTTCCGGGCACTTGCTCCGTTTGTCCCTCACCAGCGAGACACGGCCCATGAGCGGGGAAAACATCGGATGACGCTCGAGATAGCTGACCGCTTCCAGATAAGCGGCAAGGGCGGGGTCCAGCTCCGTCTTGCTTCGTTTCGCCATCTCAGCCGTCCCTTCTTTCCGCAGCCAACCGGGGCAAATCGCGAACCACTTCCACCACAAACCACGACGGAAGCGCATTTCCCTCTTCGTGCTTGGCCACGACCATCTGCGCCATCTCCAGCGAAATCATGCTCAGCTCCTTGAGCAGCGCCTTGGCCCGGTGGGCAAAACGCTTGTGCTGGTCCGTTACCTGCGACTTGTCGGCAGGCAGCTCTTTTCTGATCTGCGCCCGGAACGAGTCGGCGAGGAAATAGAGAATATCCCGATCCTCCGGGGCACTCGGGAAAGTAGCCTCTCCTTCCAGTATCCGGTTCAACTGATACTTTCCCTGGATGTTTTTATGGAAAGCCTGAAACTGCGCCGCATGCTGGGGCGTCAAGCAGCCCCGCGCCAAAATTCCGACCGTTTCATTATCGATCGCTTCGCCGTATTCGTACAAAATGTCCGAGAGCATATGCCAGGAGCGCGGTGTGGAAAAAGGCTCCTCCGTTTTCGGCGGCTGCGACCAGAGGTAGTCGGGGCGCACCTCCAAAAATTGCAGTACATACGGATGAATGCCGTTCTCATACGCCCAGCTCATCCACTCCTGGTACGACACATTGAGCTGGACATGAAACATGCGATTGATCAGGGCGGAGGACATCGGCTTGACAATAGCACTGTCCTGGGCCCGGTTTCCCGCTCCGATGACGATTGAGCCCTCCGGGAGATGATAATCGCCGACTCTCCGTTCATGGATCAGACTGTAGAAGGATTTTTGGACCTCCTGCGAGCAGGCGTTCAATTCGTCCAAAAACAGGCAGTACGGCTCTTCCCGCGCGATCATCCCGGGAGGGCAAAAACGGCTCTTGCCCTCTACGATTTGCGGAACCCCGATAATATCCTCCGGGGCGAGCTGGCTGCCGAGCAAGGACACGCATGGAAGTCCGACCTGCCGGGCAAAGGATTGCACCAGCGACGATTTTCCAATTCCCGGCGCTCCCCAGATAAAAACAGGCCGCGCAACCGCGACATGCAGCAAAACATCCAACAGTTTTGTTTGTGTTACGTGAATTCCCAGATTCATTCTTGTTCCTTTCTTTTCTCATCAGTTTTTTAAGTATCATCCTCGCTTTTCTGCCTTTTTGACTATGGGCACCCGTCACGCCACTAAATATTTCCCATTCTAATCCAGATCAGGAAGGCGAAGCAACCAAAATCTTCAGACCGTTGTAACATTCCTTTTTTTTCCACGTCGAATCAGAAAAGGGGGTATACAGAGATGAAAAAACAGATAGTGGCAAGCGCTTTGGCATTGGTCACCCTAACGGCAGCAGGGTGCAGCTCAGGGGAAAAACAGGCAGTTGCTCCAAGCGAGAAGGCTGGCCGCAGTGTCGAGAGCAAGGCAGAGCATGCCGTACAAAATCAAGCGCAGTACGCGGCGCCTAGCAGTGCTATGGACAGGACTGTTGCCAAAAGGTCAGCCCCGGCGCCGGCAGGGTCTTACAACGGCATGCATTTCAAGAACTACGGCACCAACCCTGCTGTCGATGCGGCTGAAGATCATTTGTCCACCTTTGCCGCCGATGTAGATACAGGTTCTTACTCGGTCATGCGCAATTACATCACGCGAGGCTCATTGCCTCCTGCGGATGCTGTCCGCGTGGAAGAGTTTATCAATTACTTTCCTCTCTCCTACGAGCCGCCCGCCAAGGATGCATTCGCGATCCATACAGACGGAGGTCCCTCGCCTTTTCGTCCGGGCTACGACCTGCTCCGCATCGGGATAAAAGGCAAGGAAATCGCCGTTACAAACCGGAAGCCGGCCAACCTCGTCTTCGTGATCGACATTTCCGGGTCCATGAACCAGGAAAACCGTCTGGAGCTGGTCAAAAAAAGCCTCCGCGTCCTGGTTGACCAACTGGAGGAAAAAGACAAGGTAGGCATCGTCGTCTACGGCTCCAAAGGCAGAAAGCTGCTCGATCCGACATCTGCCCAGAACAAGGCGGCAATTATCGAGTCGCTCGACTACCTCTTGCCCGAAGGCTCTACCAATGCCGAAGAAGGGCTGCGCCTCGGCTACGAAATGGCTGCACAAGCCTTTTCTCCTGATGCGATCAACCGGGTCATTCTCTGCTCGGACGGTGTCGCCAATGTGGGGGAAACCACCGCGGAAGGCATTCTCTCCACGATTGAACGATACGCTGGCGAGGGCATTACGCTCAGCACGTTCGGCTTTGGCATGGGCAACTACAACGATGTGCTGATGGAGCAGCTGGCCGACAAGGGGGACGGAACGTACTCGTACATCGACACGTTCTCCGAGGCGCGGCGCGTCTTCACCGAAGCTTTGACCGGGACGCTCCAGACCATCGCCCACGACGCAAAGATTCAAGTCGAATTCGATCCAAAGGCTGTAGAAACGTATCGGCTGCTCGGCTATGAAAACCGGGATGTGGCGGATGAGGATTTCCGCAATGACCGCGTCGACGGCGGGGAAATCGGAGCCGGCCATACCGTGACAGCCCTTTACGAGATCAAGCGAAAGCGCCCGGAAGCCGAAAAGCTGGGCACAGTCCGGGTAAGGTATAAAGACGAGAAGACATCGCAGGCAAAAGAAGTGGCCGAGCCGATGGCAATTGGAAAAACGCTGCAAAGAGAAGTCCAATTCCTCGCCTCTGTAGCGGAATTCGCGGAAATGTTGCGAGGCAGCGAATGGGCAGAAGGTAGCTCGCTGAAGAAGGTAGCCGATTTGGCGGAAAAAACGGCAACGGGCGAGCAGCAGTTGGAATTTGTCCGCCTGGTCAAGGATGCACTGGCCCTGCGGGGAAGCTGAGTTTGCAAAAACCAAAATTGAGTAGGAGGGGGGTAATTAACCTCTCCTACTCAATTTTGAAAACACGGCCAGTATAATTTGTTTGCCGAAATACGGAGGAAAATAGCTTTTGGTGGAATCGAGGCTTAAATACTGAAGGGTTCTTTATAAAAAATACCCCTCAGTTTTTTCATAAACGGATATTTCATTGCTCCGTGTTTTACCACACAGAAATTAATAGAATTTAATGTTGCATAATGAGAAAGTTCTTAGGTTACGTATTACTTTCAATGCAGTACTGAAATGCCCTATCAGGATTGGATGTATTGTATTTTGTAAGTAAATCTTGGTAAGTACCAGCAAACTTAATATTACCTAAATGTAATACAAAAATTTTACATTCAATAAATTCTAGCTCCTGTAATTGATGAGTTGAAATTAACACCGTATGCCTATCTTTTTTTGCTATTTCTTCGATTTTATTGTATATTTTTAGCCTAGCCGTAGGATCAACTCCACTTGTAGGTTCGTCAAATATATAGAAGCTTTTATCTATTTCTGCGAATAATGTTACGAGCAACCATCTTCTTTCCCCGACAGACATCTGACCAAACTTCCGATTCCAAAGTTCACCTAGTAATTCCTTTTCTCTATCATCCGCAAGCGATAAACAAGTCTCAAAATTATTATTAAAATTTTTGTCTGATATATTAAGAATAAGTCTAGTAATATCCTTTCCTTTTAGTATCGGTGAAAAATATAAGCTTTGAGTTTGATAAACAATATCCCTTTGATTTGGAATGTTTATGATGCTGCCTTCCTGGATTGTTAAAACTCCTGTTAATATATCAAAAAGGGTCGTTTTCCCTGCCCCATTTAGTCCAATTACTACATTGACTTTATTCTCTTCTATAATCATTTCTAGATTACTGATTGCCTTTTTGGCATTCTTTGGATATGAGAATGAAATATTTTTTAATTCGATCATAATTATTCACCCACTCTTTTCTCGGCGATTATGTTGAGTAATGGATTATTTATGTTCTTCTTATAGTTGACGTAATCTTAATTCTCGACCATGCTATAGTTCCAATCGCAATATAGACCAGTGATATGAAAAGTAAATATAATTGGTTACTGATGGAATGCAGATTATTAGTCAAAATTGAATAAATAAATACTGAAAAATTAAAAACATATTCAACTGGGTTTAAATTATATAGTGTATTTATAAAAAAATTTGAAGATTCACCACGATACACTGCTAAATACGTTGCAGGAAAAATCAATATATTAACAAGTGTATAAGCGGATGACGCTCGTACGGATAAGCTGGCAACAGATAAGGATAACATAAATAAAGGAATTAAAACTACTAAATATGTGCATGCTGCAGTCAGGAACAAAATCAAGATAGGATAGGTAAAGACGAGAGAGATAGTAACAGTAAATAGAGCTAGGCAAAATATACCAAAAATAATTTGACTAAAAACTAATCCAAAAATAACAGGTGTTTTTGAACCACAAAGAAATACAAAACTTTTCAAAATACCTAGTTCTCTAAAATTGGTTAAAGTTAATCCAACTCCATTAAAAAGTATCAATACTATTGTGAATGCCCAAAAACTAGCAAAGTAAAATACAGCTTTTGATACGTCAGGCTTAGTGTGGAACCAACTATAATTTATGGTAAAAAACAATAAAAGTGGCAAAATAATTGACCAAGCTAATGCAATCTTTTCATCGATCATTGATTTTAAAAATACTATAAAAAACTCATATGATTTTTTTAGCATTTATTACTTCCCTTTCTTTAATTGAGAAAATTTTTTATGTGGATTAAATATAGATACATCTGAGAGGATAAGGAAATGGGCTTATTCAAAAGGGATTCTCTTTGAAAAAGATCATTAAGTGCCAAAGTCAAGGCTTTCTATTATCAAAAAGAAGGAATATGGTCGTTTGCTGGCGGAATATAAATTTTTTCCAATTCCTCAAAATCCTATAAAGCTTAGGGGAACGGAATTAACCTATACAAGTTTTTAAAAATTGATTGATTAAATTTACTAGAGAATTTATAATCCATTGGATTGAGTAATGCTGTATTCATATGTGGATAACAATCACTTGAAAAAACTTTTACTATTTTTGTATTAAAATCCATTCTTTCAGGTATAAATGTTGCATAAACTGAAATATCAAGATCTTCTACCACTTTTCGGATTTTGTTACTTAAATTTATTCGTTCTTGACTAGTATTTTTGTGGAATTGATATGGATTATATTGCGTTTTTGTATCGATGACAAATTTGTACTCTTGTTTAAAAGCCTCTGGGCTTAAAGTGTTACAATATTCATAATATAAATCACCATCGCTGCTTTCACTCTCATCGTTATTCCCCCAAAAGCCAGTCATAAATTGGAAATACTCATTCATAGCTCTTTCAATTGCATTCATAATGTTCCAATGTGCTCCTGCGCCAATACTGAAACTTTCTTTTCCAAAACCTAAAGCTAGTACCACCTTAATTTCGTCTGTTATCGAAATGTCAACCAGATAAAATTCTTGGATACCCTTGTATGTTCTACTCATATTTATTATCTTTTTAAGATCAATATTGTTTAACAAATTTAGCGGAATTAATTTCCCTGCTTTTTTGGTTAACCATGTATGGATCAGTGATTGTCTTTCAATAAATTCAAGAAAAGCTGCTTCAAGTGCAAAATCGCTTGAAGTGTGTGATGCTACTCCACAAGTATCACTAAACGCGTTACTCATATCTCTATCATTAAAGATAGGCAATCCATACTCTAAAATGACATCCTCAAGTGGTATGTTAATTGTCTCCCCTGTCACTAAATTAAAAGCTTCCACATAATATTTTATTCCTTGATTATTTTTAATTAATGGGTTAAAAAGAGCTAATCTTTCAAGATGTTCGCCAATAGCAGCTGCTATTGCTTTTTTGCTATTATTCTTAACCGAATTCCCATATGCTGCTTTATGTAATGCACAATCCACATAGCAATTAGAATATCCGCTTTGAAAAATCCCTTTCTTTATCCAGATTTTATTTGCAACAAAAGGATGTCCACTAATTAGATTATTAATTAAGTAATGCATAGGTATCTCCTTTTATAGTATTGGACACATTGGAATACTTTTTAAAGACTCTTGATCTAGATTGACTGTAAACCGATTGACATCGCTATCAATATTGATATACTTCTTAAGTGCAGCGTGATTGTAAAGATTAGGGGAAATGGCTTTAATAACTATTAAATTTCTATTTACAATTTGATTTAAAACAACTGTATGTAGTTCTTTTACCCAAAATGGTAGGTTTTGAACAATAAGGTCTATTTCCCCTTCAGCATCTAATGTTGAAAATTCGTTATCCTTCCTTTGTTCCTCATAAGTGTCTAGACCATCTAAAATTTCAATATACTCTAGACATTCAGGGTTCATTTGAGAATTTAAAACGATGCCAGAATAGGAATTGGAATCTAGTTCTTCTGTTTGGAACCTAAAAAAAGCGTCATCGTAAACTTCTTTGAGTAAATATGCTTCTGACATAGCTTTATGAATCGCAGTAGTAAGAACAACACTTGAACCTACTCCTGCCATAAATTTAAAAGGAGTAATATGATTTGGATTTATCACAATAATAAACGCAACTTTTAATGGACTGAATGTTTCTTCAACATAAGCTCGTACTTGGTATCCTTCTTTCCGAAAAAGGTCAAAGTATATTGAACTATAACGAGTTAAATCAAGTTTTCTTCCTTGTTTACCATACCAAAAAAGAAAAGTGGAATTTTTTTCCAAAAGTTCTTTTATTGCATTTAACATAGCCACATTACTGTTTGTGTAAGTTGCCGTTCCAGAAGTATCGGAAATAAAAGGAGCTTTGTTATTCAGTCTAGTATAGTATTTTGATATATAGGATACACTCCCACTTATTAGATCAAATGATCTAATCATATCATCTTCATCAGCTCCATTGGCTCCAATTACTAATGCTCGGCGTTCTAAGGATTCAGAAAAACCTTTCATAATTGACTTTTTTTTATCTCGAGAAATTGAGCCACAGTCAACCGGCCCTAGTCCACCATCTTCACTTTTGAATGTTCCGATCCTTGATGTCGATAAATAGATCGTTTTATTAATGAAAATTGATTCTTTATAACCAAAATTTCTTTTAGATACCTCAAACATCATTTTTTTCACCAAACCACTGGATTAATGCCACTGGTGCTAATCTGGGATTTAAACCAGATAAATATGTTAAAGCATTATCATTAAAACCAGCAAAGCAGAAGTCACCTAAGTTATTAAATTTACTAATTGACTCCCTAAAACTTTGGCACATTGCTCCTACTTCTATTAGTGCATATCTATAGCCGCGTTTTCGATATTTAGTTATAGCCCGTTTTAAATCAATAGCGTAACCAATTGCTATATTCGAAAATAAAAAACTGTCAGTTGGATTAATTTGTTTTTTTACTTCTTCAATACTTTGCTCGCTATATTCCTTAAGTAAAATCAACTCAAATTGTGTAGAATTAAATAAATAACACCCCTTAATATCAACGCCTTTTAGTACATTTTTATTAAAAATGTATACGAGTGGTAATATTGGGTACAATCCTCCTGCAGAAGGATAGTTTTTGGATAAAGTGTTAGAAAATCTTCCGAATGAATCACGTAGAATTTCCCCAAAGTCATCCATCTCTATACTCCAATCATTCACAAATGTTCTGCAACTTCTACTGCGTTCGACAAAATCCGGTTCAACACTGAATTGGAAGGATTTCTCATAATAATCTGGAATAATGTCAGTAAATTCGACCAAGCCCATCCATTCAAGCAAATTCTTATCATATTCGAACATAATCTCTGATATCCAACAGGTTTCTTGATGCATTTTTATAACTTCGTTTAGTAACCGGTTATTAAGAACCTCTGCTTGCAAGTGATTCGAAAAATCATCTTTCCTTCTTTTTTGCACTAATAATTCCTGCTTCTCATTCCTTCTATTCATAACAATCACACAGCTCCCAATGAATTGAAGTATCTTCATACTTTTTCAAATCGTCCAACTTCATTATCGTAGCCTTATTAATGTCTTCATGATGAATTTTAGAGTAGGTGAAATCATTTATTAATAATTGAATGCGCTTGACTAAACATGCGGCAATAATAATCCGTTGAGCATTAGTTAATGGAACGCCGATTTCTATGTTTTGATCCAAAGAATAAAGAATATCAACAACTTGTTGATAAGTTAAATTTTCTGCGCTTCCAATCCTCATATGTGATTCAATGTGACCAATATGACAGCAATGGCAAGGATTACACCAATTTCGATTGTAAAGTGAATCCATATAAAATTTATTATTATAAATATAGCTCATCAAAAGATAGGAATTATCTGCTTTTAAATGCCTATCCCTTATCATCTTACCTAAGTTTTTGTTATAAGGATTAAGAAAAACCAGCGATAGTTCATTTTTCCCAATTTGTTGTAAGTCATTTATTTCAATTGACTTAATTGATAATTTGTCTTTGAAATCTTCCGATAGTGTTTTTAACAAAATTTCATCTATAAAAGAATCATTACTCATAACTGTAATTAAATCGATCTTAATCTTTTTTTCTTTTACAGCACTTATTAACCCATTTGTTTCAAGAAATTCAATAGCTTGCATTTTGTCATCTTTGAAACACTCTTCTAAAAACGATTCTGAAATTTCTTTCATGTCAGTTTTGTCCCATAGCAATATTAAATCTATTAGTTCCCTATTGTGAATCTTCATTATTCCATTTATAGTTTGAACAACCAGTTCTCCATTTGGTAAATAATGGCACAAAAATTTATTGATTCGATAGTTTGAAATCATATTTACATTCACCTTTGCCTTCATTCCGTATTTATATCAACGCTGACCTATTTTGATATACCATAGCCGGTTTTAAATGACCCAAACTGCAATTTTTTCTGTTTGTTAGACGGTTGAGGCTCAGCATTTCTTTCACGATATTGTTTAACAGTTTCTCTTAATGTTGAAACGATAAGAGAGTAGTTATAGTATCGCTACAAAATAACTCTATCAATCATTAGATTATCCATCAGTTGTCCCAATTAGTAAGGATTCGGTACTGCTTGTCAATAGGAACCTTTCCACATGTCTTACACTTACTACCTGAAAAGAGATCGGCCTCAAAACTTCCAAACGGTAAACTAACCAATTTCGTTAGTAAACAGGAATCTAGGTCAAACTTTATTCCGAAGTCGTTTGGTAATTATCTAGCCCGTTTACCGTGTATGCTCTTCGCAAATCCTCAATAAACTGCCGGTTTTCGAAGTATATGTACGGATTGATCACTTTAATCCAGGTGAGGGTGAATCAGTTTATCCCGAAGGTGACATTTATGTTTAAAAATTCTTAGCCAAATTCAAAACAGCAAGTAAATATCTTTGCACCAACCTTCATTTTGAATTTGGCCGAATTTACTAAGCCCTACTCCAAAGATATAACAGCATTTTATTTTTTAGCTATAGTAGCAGCACCGCTGCTTGATGATGAAGATGAGGCACAAAGTCGACCGCCGCCTTTTGATTTGTCAGTTAAAGATTGAATAGTGTTGAAATTCGAACCAATACCAAACTTTGAAACTCCTAATCCACCCCCATCACCGATAATTTCTTTGCTGGCACCTCGAACAATCTCTTTTTCCATACTTTTATATACCCCCCCAAAAAAATTAATGATGGACATAAATTCCATCTGTTTCTAATATAAGGTAATTGTGAAATTTTGTAAAGAAAATCAAATTGTTATGCCAATATTCTGATATTTTTGCCAATAATCTCGAGAGTATTTTTGCATTTCCAATTTTAGTCGTTACTACTTTTAGAGCCTATGTGTTATTTTTGGATCTGATGCTAGATTAAATATTGAACACTGAGAACAGAGAGCACACCAAAATACTTAACAAGATATGATAAGGAATTTAAAATACAAACGAATCAACTTATCCAGGAAGGTGTTTCAGTGGACCGGGTAGCCTAGCATGAACACGTTGCAACGCTAGAGCAGCCAATTTTAAGTGAGATGGTTTAGAGGTTATCTATGGAAATCTGTAGGTTATTTAAGTCCTGATGATAAGGACTGAGCAACTTTCAGAAGCCTATTCGTGACCATAGGGAGGAGCATGGAATCTTAATAAAGGCATTGCGCTTCATAGCAAATAACAACATACGAATCAAGACAAAATTAGAAGGTCTGAGTCCAGTAAATTATCGACTCAAACCTTACATGATTTCAAATAACTTTTGGGGCCACTTGCTTTTACCGCCGGTGATTTCTTTTTATTTTCCTTCTACCGGTATTCTCCTTATACCGGCGGGTTTTGGCTGGCAGGAGGATTTTGGTTGTTGTCGCCTGGAGGCTGTTGCTCCATCGCTGCCTGTTGTTCTGCCTGAGCAGCGGCCTGCTTTTTCTTTTTGCCAGTCAGGAATCTCCACAGTCCGCCGATCGCAACTACGATCAGGACCCAGCCCTTTTTCAAAAAGAGCAGCAGACCCGCGAGAATCCCCACTTTCTTTGCAATCGCGACGCCCAAACCGCCGAGGACAAGCCCAGTCAGGCCGTACTCTGCCACTTTGTCTGTCGCTTCATTGAAATCTTCGTAACGATTGCCTTCTTTCAGTTTAAAAGTAGGAATGATTTCATCATGCAGCTTCTTTTTATCGCGTTGCAAATTGTTCGGATCGGAAATCAGCAGAAAAGAAACAAAGCCTTGGCGGGTCAGAACCTGAACGTTGTAGTTGATCAAAGGAGTCTTCTGGTAATCCTCGCCAAGCATGGACCATTCCAGCGTGTGGGTTTTCTCATCGTAGAACGGCTTTACATCCCAGCCGATGACGTGTAGCTGGTCTTCCGGCTTTCTTTCCTTGTTCGCCGCTTCCGTTCCTTCCTTGTAGCTTTCCAAAATGGCATCGGCGTCAATGTTGTTCTTTTCCTCGTCCTTGATATGCCCTACCTCTTCGTACTCCATGACGACGATCCATTGCTCATTTTCATTCTGAGGAAAAATGCTTCCGATTTCATTTTCGGTGGGAATATTGCCGATCTGCTTTTGCAGCTTGATTGTGTCCTCACCACTCAAAAAGACAAAATCCTTGCCCAGATCCAAAGTACCAAGACCTGATCCGACCTCGACGGATTTTCCTCCTTCGATCCAGTTCAGCTCTGGCTCAGCACTCGCTGCAGCGACGACCCCAAACGTCATGGCAACGCTCAGTAAACAAGACAGGATGGTTTTTTTCTTCATTTTCTAGTCCTTTCTCTCTCTAGCCCTTGGTTTTGTAAAAACGAACCTCCACATCGTACCATACAGTTTTAAACAGGGAAAATCATACAATTCTCCCAAAAAGAAAAACGAGCTTGGATTTTCTAGTCCCTATTTACCATGCATTTCCTACCAGTCCCCTAACAAAAGGAGGGATGCCGGAATGGACAAGACCCAAAAAGGCTACGCTATCAAAAAATGCGCAAATCGGGAGCGATACCGCCATGGATCTACATACCGGAACCTTTTACTGGCCAAACAGGCTTCCTGATCCCCCCTCCTATCCCGCTCTGGATTCTGATCTTTCCTGTGACGTGCTGATTATCGGCGCGGGGATTTCAGGGGCCCAATGCGGCTACTACCTAAGTGAGCTGGGGCAGGACGTCGTGATCGTGGAAAAGGGCAAGGCCGGGCTTGGCAGCACTTGTACCAATACGGCAGTATTGCAATATGCCGGAGATAAAATGGCCCACGAGCTGGCAGACAGCTTCGGGGAAACCGCCGCCATCCGCCATTTGAAGCTGTGCCGGGAAGCTATCGATGACATGGAAGCAGCTATCAGGGATATCGGGCGGGACACAGAATTCGAGCGTCGGGACAGCTTGTACTACGCGAGTGCGAAAAAGGATGTCGCGAAGCTTGAAAAAGACTTCGCCCTCCTCACGAGAAACGGCTTTTCCCTTGATCTTTTGACGGAAAAGCAAATCAGGCAGCGCTATCCATTCTCCAAGCATGCTGCCCTCTACATCTACGGCGACGCCGAGATGAATCCGTATGCGTTTACGCTGGGTCTGCTGGAAACCGCCCATGCCAGAGGGGTCCGCATCTATGAGAACACCAAGATTACGGGCAAGAAGCTGAATAAAGACGGGACTGCCTTCATCCTGACTGACGGGAGCTGCCAAATCCGGGCCCGCACAGTGATCGTTGCCGCCGGCTGCGAGAGTCTTGCATTCAAACGCGAACAGAATGCCTCGGTCATCAGCTCCTACGCCGTGATTTCAAACCCCGTCGACGACTTGTCCATGTGGTCCGACCGCACGTTGATCTGGGAGACTGCCCGCCCTTACATGTACATGCGAACGACGAAGGATAACCGCATCATCATCGGCGGTCTGGATGAAAAGACCGCCTCCGCAAACAAGCGAGACTCGATGCTGCCCCAGAAAAGAGAGAAGCTGATCCAAAAGTTCAACGAGCTCTTTCCAGGCCTGAACGTACAGCCCGCCTACCAGCTTGCCGCATTTTACGGAGGGTCGCGTGACGGCCTTCCGATGATCGGCATGTACGATGATTACCCGGGCTGGTACTTTTTGTTCGCCTATGGGGACAGCGGGATTGTCTACAGCATGCTGCTGGCCAAAATATTGCGGGATGTGATCATAAGCGGCTCTCATCCTGATCTGGGATTATACCGTCAGCAGCGTCCTGGTGTTCATGAGCAGCCTGTCATCTGATTGGCTGCCAGCAAACTTCAGCAGATTGCTTTGGGATGCAACAGCCCCGGAATCATAGACTTCAGAAGTTGGAGATCCCATTCTCCATCTGCTCCCTGTACAGATAGACAAAAAAGAAGTCGTCTCATCAACGAGACGACCTCTCTTGTATGCCTTCTGTTTTCGTTACTCCAAAATATCTTTACCTACACTTTAAATCTTTGCACCAAGTCGTTTAACTCCTCCATCATCTTGGAAAGAGCTTCTGCCGACGAAGCGATTTCCTCCATGGCCGCAAGCTGCTCTTCGGTGGCGGCGGAGACATTTTGCGAACCGGAGGCGGTTTCATTGGCGATATGGGCAATCTGGCGGATTACGTCCATGACCCCGTCCATTCCGGCCTTCAGCTTTTCAGCAGAAGAAGCTACACTGTCGATCTGCTGTGCTACCTCGCCTACCGAGCCTTGAATGTGGCCAAAGGATTCCCCTGCGCCATGCACCAACTGGATTCCTTCCCGTACCTCTTGGGTGGCCGACTCCATCGATGTAATGGCCTTCGCTGTTTCTGCCTGAATAGCTGCGATCAAATCAGCGATTTGCTGTGCTGATCCGGAAGACTGTTCAGCCAGCTTCCGCACTTCGTCGGCAACAACGGCAAAGCCGCGGCCATGTTCGCCAGCACGAGCGGCCTCGATCGCAGCATTCAGAGCCAGCAAATTGGTCTGTTCGGCAATACCTGTAATCACCTCGATAATATTGCCGATCTGCGTGGAACGTTGCCCCAGACCTTCGACCACTTCGGAAAGCTCCTCTACCGTGTGATTGATAGAATTCATCTGATTAATCGCGGTCTGGATCGCCTTGTTCCCTTCAAGCGATCTCTCCGATGCCTGCTGGGATGTGTGGGTGACAGATATCGCTGCATCTGTGATCCGCTTCACTTCACCGGCCATTTCATCGACTACGCGGCTGGCGCTGTCAAGCTGATCGGCCTGCTTTTGCGAGCCAGCGGCTACCTCCTGAATGGCAACGGCTACCTGCTCGCCGGCCTGCGTGCTCTGTTCAGCCGAAGCTGACAGCTGCTCCGCGGTAGATGCTACAGACAGCGTGCTGCCCCGCACTTCCCGGATGACCTCCTGCAGGTGGCTGGTCATCTTGTTAAAGTCTTGGGCCAGCTGCCCAATCTCGTCTTTTCTGATGACCTGCACCTGATCAACCGTCAAATCTCCCTGGGAAACCCGTCTGGCGTGCTCTGCTATGTTTATAATCGGACCCGTGATCCGTTTGGCAACGAATATGATGATCAGCGTACCCAAAACGAGGGAGATGCCCAAAATCACCAGGATATAGTAAAGTACCTGATTGGCTCCCTTGTAGAATTCAGACTGGTAAGCGCCAACCCCGACGATCCAGCCCCAATGGGGGTCCTGCTCGACATAAGCAATTTTGGTATCAATGGAATCTGTTGTTGCGACTCGCCATTGGTAGGTGACAAATCCGCCACCGTTTGTTCCCTTTTCCACGAAGGCTTGCACCAAATTGACTCCATCCGCTGAAACCGAATCATTGATATCCGTTCCTTCGTTGGCAGGATTCATGATGCTGATGCCCTCTGGAAGGATAGCCCAAGCGTAGCCCGTTTCTCCCATCGTATATTTCTGTACGAGCGGTCGCTTATTATCGCTCCCTTTTGGGCCCAGGATTTCATCACGCAGCCTGTTTTGCGCGTCTTCGAGCTTCAAATGGCCCGCATCCACCTCTTTTTGCAGCAGGGCAATCATTCCTAGTACCATTTGGACGTTTCCCTTGAGCCGGTCCATCCCCGCATGATCCAGCTCCACCTTGGAACGTTCGTAGCCGACCAAACCGATCAGCAGGCTGGGAATTCCCAGCAACAACAAACAGATGATCAATAAGCGGCTGCGCAAAGACATGGACCGCTTCTCTTTTTCTACTGCCATTTCCTCTCTCTCCCTTCCAAGTCCTGTATTACACGGGTACCTATTCCCTGTTTTCCCCAGTCATAAACAGAAAAATGGGCGGAGAAAAAAGGCGGAATAATCCATCAATTGAACCAATGACGAAATTCCCGGAAATATGCGACTTCTAGACACCTTTCATCCCTTCGGCGACTGTGAATCAATCACCGCAACGCCGAATTGCAAGCAATCCCGGCAAATCGAGACGCCCGGCCCCAGGGCCAGCTCGCCGACATCGCTTTTGCTTTTTCCGCAAAAGGAACAGCTATCGGTGTAATTCGCCACGGTCGAGCTGTTTGCTCCCGTTTTCTCCGCGGCATGGCAAAGCTGTTCGACTGCCTCCGCCTCGATGTAGTCAAATTCGCCTTTGAGCTTTAGCGATACCGTCGTGTAGGCAATCGCCATGCCCTCGTAAAAACGCTGCCTGTCCAGACTGTCGCTTTTGTCCCTGTTTTGTTCGCAAAGCTGGATCAGCCGCTCAAGCTCTTGGATGATGTCCTCGATTTTGGCGCCGCGAAATGTTTTTTTACGGAAATCCCGATCCATCTGTTTCTCCTTTCTTCATTACTGTATACATTTGTATACGCGTATTTCTCCGCCAGGAAAATGATTCCTTCCCGGTTTACAAATTGACACAATCAACCGGTCCATTCCCCATTCTTTGACATTTTTCCAAGGACATTCGCCCCGCTTTGTTGAATTAGATCATGTTCGTAAATAAGCTGTATGGAGGCATCGTCCATGAAACCTATCGCCGACATTGCTAAGCTCGTAGACATTACGGAAGAGGACCTGGAGTTTTATGGAAAGTACAAAGCAAAGCTGTCCCCGGATATTTGGGAAAAGGTAAAGGATCGTCCTGACGGCAAACTGATTCTGGTAACCGCGATGAACCCCAACCCGGCAGGCGCCGGAAAGACACTGACCACCATCGGACTTTCCCAAGCCCTCAACAAGCTCGGGAAAAGAACGATTGCAGCGCTGCGCGAACCGTCGCTTGGCCCCTGCCTGGGGATGAAAGGCGGAGCTACGGGCAGCGGAAACGCGCAAATATTGCCCGCGGATGAAATCAACCTGCATTTTACTGGGGACATTCATGCGATCACATCTGCCCACAACCTGCTCGCTGCAATGATAGACAATCATATTTACCACGGAAATAAACTAAGACTGAATCCGAAAAAGATCGTCTGGAAACGGGCCATGGATATGAACGACCGTTCCCTGCGCAGCATCGTGATCGGACTCGGGGACGGAAACGGGCAAACAAGAGAAGACGGCTTTATGATTACGACCGCCTCGGAGATCATGGCCATCCTCTGCCTGAGCGAAAATATGGACGATCTGCGCGAACGGCTCGGCAAGATCATTATCGGCTACGATCTCGATGACAAGCCGGTTACGCCAGCGGACATCAAGGCGGTAGACGCCATGTGCGTGCTTCTGAAGGATGCGCTCAAGCCCAATCTCGTCCAGACGACGGAAGGCACACCGGTGATCGTGCACGGCGGTCCGTTTGCCAACATCGCCCACGGCTGCAGCAGCGTCATCGGCACCCGCCTGGCTTTGAAGCTGGCTGATTTCGTCGTGACGGAAGCCGGGTTTGGAGCCGATCTGGGCGCGGAGAAATTTTTCGATATCAAATGCCGGAAAGCGGGCCTCACCCCTTCCGCCGCCGTCCTCGTCATCACAGCTCGGGCGCTTAAATACAACGGCGGCATCCCTGTAGCCCAGTTGCACGAGGAAAATCTGGACGCCCTCCGTGCCGGCTTTGCCAACGTCCGGCGGCACATCGAGAATTTGCGGTCGTTTGGCATTCCTGTTGTCGTCGCGCTCAACAGCTTCGCCACAGACACGGAAGCGGAGCACAATCTGGTCATTTCCATGTGTGAGGAGCTTGGCGCAGAAGTGGCGCTCTCCCAGGTGTGGGCAAAGGGCAGCGACGGCGGACTGGACCTCGCTGCGAAGGTAGTGGCAGCAGCGGATTCGCCTTCTTCATTTGACTATTTGTACGATGACCAGCTGCCGATTCGCGAAAAGATCGAGACCATCGTGAAGAAGCTGTACCGCGGCTCCGGAGTGATTTTCTCCAAAGCGGCTGCACAGACGCTGCGCAAGGCGGAAGAGATGGGGCTTACGCACTTCCCGGTATGCATGGCAAAAACGCCCTACTCGTTCTCCGATCAGCCTGAGCAGTTGGGCGCTCCTTCCGATTTCACGATACATGTAAGTGAGATCAGAATATCTGCAGGTGCCGGCTTCCTCGTCGTGTTGACCGGCAGTCTCGTCACCATGCCGGGATTGCCCAAAGTGCCGGCGGCGGAATCTGTTGCCATCGGCGAAGGCGGGCAGATCATCGGATTGGCTTAATGCAAAGCCGCCAGAACCATGTGAAAGACAAGGCAAAACCGCAGCCGCTGCTCCGGAAACGGCGGCATCACCAATGGCTCGGGAAGCATAAAAAAGGTGCGGGGGAACTGGCTCCCTGCACCTCTTTTTCATCTTGAATAGGGCTAAACAAGCAGAATACGAAGCCTATGAACGATGCACCTGCAGCCGCCGAGAGGACGAGCTAGTTTTCCTGCCCCGAAAACGCCTCTGCCAGCAGTCTGTAGGACCTTAGCTTGGCCTCAAAATCATGAGTGATGGTCACGATCATGAATTCCGTTGTTTCGTAGGCTTTGCTCATCTCCAGGATTCTTGCCTTTACCTGTGCGGGATTTCCGACGATCATCCTGCTGCGATTGGCCAGGATTCGCTGCCGGTCAAACTCCGTGTACGGATACTGTCTGGCGGTTTCGACGGAAGGAACTCCTTGGGCCGCTCCGCCTTTTTCCAGCAGCAGCAGGGTCAAATCAAGGCTCGATGCCACCTCTGACGCCTCCTCAGCCGTGTCGGCACAGATCACAAAGACCGCGACTATCGACTGCGGGGCATCCCCCAACAGAGACGGACGGAAGCGGCGGCGATACCAGCTCATCGCTGCTTCGCCTCCCTCCCCGTTGATAAAGTGGGCAAACGCAAAAGAAGCCCCTCTCTCCGCTGCCAGCCGGGCGCTCTCACTGCTCGAGCCGAGCAGCCACACTTCTGGCGCCGTCTCTATGTAAGGCGTAGCGCGAAGCCCTGCAAACGGATGGCGAGGATCGAGCGCGTCGTGCAAATAGCCGATCAAATCGTCCAGCAGATCGGGATACTGGTCCAACCCCGGAGCCTTTCCTTCCTGCAGCGCTCTTGTAGCGAGCGGCATGCCCCCCGGCGCTCTCCCTACCCCCAGATCGATCCGATTCGGATGCAGCCCTTCCAACACGCGAAAGTTTTCCGCGACCTTGTAGGCGCTGTAGTGCGGGAGCATCACCCCGCCCGAGCCTACCCGCAGGCGCTTTGTATGTGCAGCCAGGTGGGCGATCAAAACCTCCGGGCTGGAACCGGCGAGACTGTTGCTGAAGTGGTGCTCCGATACCCAGAGTCGATGATAGCCCAGTTTATCCAGCTCCTGTGCCAGCCGTGTCGTTTGCGCCAACGCCTCCACAGCCGTGCTGCCTTCCGCGATTGGCGATTGATCCAAAGCGCTTAATCGTATCACTGGTCCCCCTCCTTTTTTGCTTCCTTATTATGTACAAGTATACACCCTTGCAGAATCCCGCACTCTTTTTCTACAATAAAAACACGTATCCGTTCATCCGCATGAAACAGTTGTCAGTGTGAACAAACTGCCTGTACCAAAGGAGACTTCCGATGAATTCAAAGAAAGTAGAAGAGCAAATCATTGAAAATTACCAGCGTGACGAGGGCATGATGATTCTGGTTTTTGCCCAGTGGTGTGTCAATCACGGTCTGGATGCCCATGAGCTTTACCGCCGCGCATATCCCGGGCAGGCAGAAAATCCGCTGCTGCGTCAAATGACAGAAATCACCGTCCCAAAAGAAGAATCCGAAGAAATCCCGGATGCGCCCCTGCTGGGTGTTCTCTCGCTTTTTGGCAACGACGACCTCGCTTTTGTCGTAAACGAAGAAATCGAGAAACGCCAAAAATAAAAACTCGGCCAGTGCGCGAACATACTGTTTGAAGATAGGCAGAGCCTCCCAGACAACGGGAGGCTCTCTCTTCCTTTACAAGGTAAAGTGGCTGGTCATTCGATTCAATTCCTGAACGTTCTTCAAGCTTCCCTTGGAATACTCTGTGAGCTTGCTGTTCTCCTGGGCAATCGTTTCGGAGAGATGAACAATCGTCTCGATGTCCTGTGAGTTTTCCTGGATCGTCTGGTTTACTCTTCCCGTTGCCTCCGCGGTGCTTTTGATCGATGCGGCCAAATCCTCAAAGGTGCGGTTGAATTCACTCAGGAGCGTCTGAAAATGAAGGGCATCCTCGTTATACGTATCCGAGGTTTCCATCAGCTCGTCCAGGCTCTCTCTGACATTTCGATCCACAAAATCAAGCAGCCGGGTCAGACTGGCAGACAGATTGTGTACGGACTCCTTCACAGTACCGATGATCTGCTGAATATCGGTAACCACCTTGGCCGATTCGGAGGAGAGCTTGCGAACCTCTTCGGCGACGACCGAGAAGCCTTTTCCGCTCTCCCCTGCGCGCGCCGCTTCAATCGCTGCATTCAATGCAAGCAAATTGGTCTGGGAAGCGATACTGTGAATGGCATCTACCAGTACGTGGATGTGGTCCACGGATTTGGTCGACTGCTCTATGGCGACTTCCGCCTGCGCTTTTACTTCGCTGTAGATAAGATTGGCGCTTTGTCTGGAAGCGACGGCTGTCTCCTTCAAATGACCTGCCCGCTCGCTGACATTTTGGGCAACGTGAACGGACTTGTTGGCTTTCTGTGAAACAGACTGAATCACATCGCTTACTTCCGTCAAGGTAGCGTCGATTTCCTGCGAGATCGCGGCTGTCTCCTGCATCCGGCTGGACATCTCTTTCGTTGCCAGCGAGGTTTGGACGGAACGGCTGCTGACATCGTCACTGACGTTTTGCACGGCGCTTGCCTTCTCCACGATGGACTCTGTTACGCTCACCAAGCCTTCTGCCATTTGACGCAGTTCAGCCCGCATCTTCACGATGGCATGGAACACACGTCCCAGCTCGTCCTGCGAGGTCATGAACTTTTCATATCCGTGCTGCTCTGTAAGGTCGAAGGCGGCTGTCCTTTCGATCAGCGCGGACATCATCCGGACCGGATGGGAGATGATCCGGCCAACCAAGTAGGCGATCAGGATCGATCCGATGACGATGACCAATAGCTGAAGCATGAATTTTGACCGGTTGGCGGCTACCGCCTGGTCGACTTCATCATGATTGTAGACGATTTGAATCATCCGCGAGCGGCTCAGATCATTCGACTGTTCGTCCAATTTATACGGAACAAACCGGTACGTGACAGATTTCCCCTCTTGATCAAGAGTCGCTTCCTTCACGGTCTGGGTCTGGTACGATTCGCTGAAAATGGACTCGAGCTCAGGACTGACCCGAAGCGACTTTCCTTCTGCATCCGTCTTGCCCAAAGCATAGCCGTCATGACTGAAAACCGTAATGTCATCAATGGAGGCATAGCGTGTAATCAGTCTGTTTGATACGTCCAGGAAATTGAACTTTTGAAATAGGGGCGTTCCTTGCACATTCATCCCCAGCTCAAGCAAATATTTGTGATCAGGGGTAGGCATATAAGCGAATTTGTTGATCGACCCGGTATTGACGGACACCTCCATGCCGTCTGCGACAAAATCCTTTCCGTCGATCCTTGTTTTTAACAGCTCGGCAAACGCTCCGGCATTGCCAAAATCAAGACCGATATCCCCCGTGTTGCTGGAGTACAGGATTTTCAAGCTTCGGTCGAGCACGAAAATGTCCATTCCGTCAAACCTCTGCTTGTAGCCCGCGAAGTTCCATGCCGAGAAATCGGGGTTCCTGCTGTATTCCTCCATCAACTCCGCCATGTTTTTTCTCATCTCTTCCTCAATTTCCACGTCAAACACCTGATAGGCCACATCGACTGCCTTGATCGAATTCAGCACGCTCTCTTCCACCAGCTTCAATTGCGTGTTTCGTTCTCCGACAATCGTTTGCTCCAACTGCCTGTTGTCGAAAAACGATATTGCCAGCGTACTGATCAGACTAAAACAAAGAATGGCCAGCACCACTTTGTTTCGATACGATATGTTTCGCAGCATGTCTCTACATCCTCCACTGTCCGAAAGCGGGTGGCTCCGGCGATTTTGCTTGCAGCGCCCGCCTTTTTCTCTCTATGTAAACGCCTCTTACAGGCAGGATCGTCGGCTCTGCCGAGCGATTGCCGCTTTGCCGGGCAAAGAAAAAAGGCTTATCCATCTTTGGATGAACCTTTTTATGAAGAAAGGACCAGGATCATAATCCTTTGCAAAATCATTCAATTGGCCCGTTTTTTAGTATATTTGAATTTTGCTGGATGTATTTTCATGTTTATTATAATACTTGAGTCATACAAAAAAGACAAATACGAATTTCCGATCATTTCCATGCGAGGTGGTTATACCCGAAAGGAAGCGACAAGGCAACGGAGCTCTTCTGCCATTTTTGCCAGCGAAGCTGCCGAAGAGGATACCTCCTCCACACCGGCGAGCTGTTCTTCGGATGCGCCAGAAACCGTTTGCGAACTGGCCGCTACTGTTTTCGCCCCCTCTCCAATCATGTGCGCAGTTTGTGTGACATGTTCGCTGCTGGCAGAGATTTGCTTGATCGCCGCGGAAATTGCCTGAATCCGTTCAGTCACTTGTTCTATAAATTGTTTAATTTCACCGAACTGGTCGCCTGCCATATTTACGGTTTGGATGCCTTCTTCCACCTCTGTAATCCCTTGCTGCATTTTTTCCACGGTTTGCTTTGTGTTTTGCTGCATGCTTCCAATCAAGCCGGTGATCTGGTCTGCGGATCGAGCCGATTCCTCGGCAAGCTTGCGAACCTCGTCCGCCACGACGGCAAAACCGCGTCCATGCTCTCCCGCTCTCGCCGCCTCGATCGCTGCATTTAGCGCCAACAGATTGGTTTGGGCAGCAATTTCCGAGATGACCCCGACAATTTTTCCTACCTGCATGGAGTGAGCATCCATTTCCTGTACGGCTTTGGCCAGATGCCCGATCGTTGCATCCAGAGAATCCATTTGCTTGACCGCTCGCTGAATCGTTCGATTTCCTTCCTCCGACTTTTGCGCCGCCTGAACGGACAGAGACGAGGTGGCTTCGGTCTGGTCCGCAATGTGCTGAATGCCCATCGCCATCTGATCCATGGCCGCTACGCTTTCCTCCACACTTCTGGCCTGTTTCTCCGCCGTGACGACCACTTCCTGGATGCCGCAACTGATCGCCTCGGACGCCCGGCTGGTCTGCTCGGCACTGGCTGACAGCTCTTCGGACGAAGCCGCTACGCCCTCTGCGCTCACATTGATTTGCCGAATCAGATCGCGCAGATTTCCCGCCATCCGGTTGAACGAATGCGCCAAATCCCCGATCTCGTCTCTGTTTTTGACGTGAAGGTCCTCACGTGTCAAATCCCCTGTCGCGACCTGCTCGGCAAGCGCAGCGATCTGTCTGATCGGTTTGGAAATGAGCCGGGAGATCAGATAGCCGATCAAAATAGAGAGGATCAAAGCCCCTGCACTAAAACCGACAAGACTCGCCGTAGCCCCGGAAACAGTCCTCTGATTGACCAAGCTCCCTTCGGCCATCAGCTCCTGCTGTCCGGTGACGATCTGCTCAATCGTCGGTTCCAGTTGGCTTGCCAAAGGCAAAATTTCCTTCATGTACGATTCCATCAGCTTCGACCCGTCTTCTTTTTGCTTGACCATTTGCAGAAGCTCTTGGGCCTCCTTCTGGTATTGGTCATAGAGCCGCATAAATGTATCCACTGTCTCTTTATCTTCCTGGCGATGAATCAGGGATTCCGTCTCCCTAATAATCCCGCGCAATTGCTCGTCATCGGCCTGCAGGCTGTTTAAAAATTGACTATCAGCCGTCATCAAATATCCCCTCAGGCTATTTGACTGTTTGATTGTCAGCACCTGTATTTTTAAGGCACTGCTCAAAATGACCGCCCGTCTGCCTACCAAATCCGAATACGAATCATTCACCTTGTCGAAATAGTAATAGGCGACACCGGCAGTCACCGCCAAAAGCAAGGCAACACTTACAAATCCCGCAATCAATTTGGTTCCAATGGTTGTTCTCACACTTCACACCCCGTTGTCATTTTAGGTTCAAATGCCCGACTGCTTGTCAAACCGTTTCATTTTTAAGGGCATTCAACCTATGCATATCGTCCTGGTTTTTTCTCTAAAGTAATCATTGTACGATATTCCAGTGACAATTCGGTCAATCATTTTTCCAAAAAGCAAAAAATTTCCAAGTCCCTCTTGGATTGTATCAAGCCAACCAAAATTGGCCCGCCAGAACGTCACTTTTTACAGTGTCCGTCTAACGGGCCATTGCTGAAATACAGACTGCCCCTCCGGCAATCTGCTTCGGGCCTTTTGCTCCTGCTTGCTGCACAACCACTCTATCCGGCTTTGCGGAACGGTGGCCGAACGGATTGTAGCCGATAACGACGAGCTTGTCATTGGCCGTCACCAGCAAGTGATAGTGGGAGCCGGGGCCTTCAATCGCGTAATCATAGGTGGAGGATATGATTCGTGCCTGATCGCGGATGGCCTCACGCTCAAACGGCTTCCAATCATGCTCGAAGATGTGTCGATCGCGAGTAATCCGCAGCCTGCCGCTGATGGCCAGCACATCGTCCTCCTTTGCGTCACCCGCCCTCGCTTCGATCCGTTCCAGCTTTGCCGCATAGGGCGGCACCCGGTTTACGATGATTTCATGCACGCGTCCCTTTTCATCGAGCGCCCAGACGGATTCCGGCTCCATCGTGTACCGGACGAAATATTCCGGGGCCAATGCCTTCAGCCAAGTTTGCTGCGTTCACGGGCTTGAACGAGTCCAGAGGATCTCCTGCGCTACCCGGATTTTCCGTGTTCCCCATGTTTTCGTAATGGGCCGAATTCTCTGGCGGACATGAAGACATTTGTACCTGAATAGCCTCCTGCTGTCCGACAGCCTGCGACATCACGAACGCGTCTCTTGTTCGTAGGCGTATCCAAACTGGTAGAGCTTTGCTTCCTCTCCGTGCTTTCCGATCAGTTGAAACCCGATAGGCAAGCCATCCTTTGAAAATCCGCATGGCACAGACAAGCTTGGGTTGCCCGTAAAATTGGTCGGGGCTGTAAGCCGCAGCAGTGCCGGACGGACACCATCCTGATAATCGCCGATCATCACTGTTCGCTGACCAATGTCTGTCGGCAGAATCGGCAGTGTCGGCGTCAGCAGGACGTCAACGCCGGCAAACACCTCGTTGTAGCTCGCCGTGAGCCTCCCGCGCCGCTGCTGTACCTGCACGTACTGATAGCCGCGCACTTCCTTGCTGTCCAACAGGCGCTCGCACACCTCCTGATCCAGATCGGCTGCGTAATCCCGCAAGGTTTTCTCGTGAACAGCCGAGGCTTCGGCCTGGACCGTAATGCGCTGTGCTTCGACCAGCTCATCCATCATCGACAGCTCAACCTCCCGCACCTCTGCTCCGAGTGCCCGGTAGACTTCCATCACCTGCTGAAGCGCCTGTACGATTTCCCCTTCCACATGCTGATAATACCAGCGCGGAACTCCGATGACCTTTCCCCGGATCGCTGTGCCGAGCAAAAGGGCGTAGTCCTCCTCAGGCCAGGAGAGCGAATACGGGTCGTTGTGATCGTAGCCTGCCAAAAGGTTCAGCAGGCCGGCGTTATCCCTGACGCTTTGTGTCATCGGCCCTACGTGGTCAAGGGTGTAGCCCAGATCAAACGCGCCGTACTTGCTGACAAGGCCAAATGTCGGTTTCATCCCTACGATGCCGCATGCGGCAGCCGGTATCCGCACCGAACCGCCCGTATCTGTTCCGAGTGCAGCATAGGCGAGATTGGCGGCTACAGCAGCCCCGGACCCGCTGCTGGACCCGCCGGTAATTTTCTGCGGATTGTGGGGATTGCGGGACGGACCGAAATGGGATTTGTCGCCGGTCGGGCCATAGGCGAATTCATGGGTGTTCGTCTTTCCGAGCACAATGGCCCCCGCTTCCTTCCATTTCCTCACGACCGTTGCGTCCTGTTCCGGGACGAACCGCTCGAACACTTTGGAGCCCAATGTCGTCCTCACCCCAGCGGTGAGAATCATGTCTTTGACCGCGACAGGAATCCCGTGCCACATGCCCCGCCACTCGCCGCGCATAATGTCGGCTTCAGCCTGAGCCGCTTCCTTCCGCGCATCCTCGGCGCAGATCGTGATATACGCATTCAACTGATCGTTTTTCGATTCGATCGCTGCCAGCGTTTGCGCGACCAGTTCGACTGGCGAAACCTTTCTCTCGCGAACAGCTTCTGATAGTGCAAAAACATCCATGTAAGTACCCCTCCACTCCTTCTTCATGCCGGCTTGGCCTCGAAAATGCCTCTAGAAGAGACACAAGCATCACGCAGCATAGTTCTTTGACTTTCATCATATACCTTTCAGAATATTTGGTCCATGCCATTCGCGTAGAGCGAAACCGGCATCCCTTTGGGCTCATCCTCGTATCTGCTGTCGGGCTGAATTTATTCTCAGCTTGAACAAAAGGGCCGGTCCCCATAGGAGACCCGCCCTTTTCTTGCATCCGCTGTCCTGTCTTTGCTTGTGCGCCATGAAAAACCAGGCGTTTTGTCTTCTCCGTTACGACCTGTCTTCTATTAGTACCTTTCTCATCTTATCCGCTCTGTGCTCTTTGTTCCTGTCCTTTTTCCCTTTCTATCACTTTTTTTGCTTCTTCTGTCACTCCGTGATCTTTCCGTCCTGCCCTTGGCTCCCGCTCTTTCCTCTTCCCAATGCTTCCAGCTCTCCGGCATGCAAGGCACACAGGGCGTACGTCTGAATCGCGATCGCCATCACGCGCTCGTCGATGTCGAATTTTTCATTGTGATGCCCCGCCGCGAGAGTCGTCCCGATCACCAGGTAGGAAGCGAGGCCGCCGTTGTCCTGCACCCTTTGAAGCATGTAGGTGGCATCCTCGGAGCCGCCCGCTACGACGAAGTCGTGTACGGTGTGCACCTCCGCCAGCTTTTCCGCCTGCGAGCGGATAAACGGGATCAGCTCGCTGCTGGAGTCGCAGCTGTTGGCCATCCCGACGACCTCGATGCTTTCCTGGACGTCGTGCATCGCAGCGGCTCCTCTGATGATTTGCACTGCCCTTTCCAGCATGTATTCATTGATCTCGGAGGTAGCCCCGCGCGTCTCCACCTTGAGGAAAGCCGAGCCGGGCACGACGTTTCTCCCGCTTCCCGCCTGCAGGACGCCCACATTGATCCGGGACGAGCCCTGCGAATGCCGGGAAATGCTGTGCATATTGAGAGCCGCCGAAGCTGCCGCGAGCAGCGCGTTTTTTCCGTCCTCGGGATGGCCGCCGGCGTGGGAGGAATACCCTTTGTAGGTGACATCGAGCTTGGTCGTCGCCAAATAGCCTCTCGCTCCGCAGACGATCTCACCCAATGGCACGCCGCTGCCGATATGGCCGGAAAAGAAAAAGTCGACGTCGTCCAACACGCCCGCCTCGACCATTGCCTTGGCTCCGCGCACCCCTTCCTCGGCTGGCTGGAAGACAATTTTGATCCGTCCGTTCAGCTCTTCCTTCATCGCCATCAGTACTTGAGCGAGGCCAAGACCGATGGTGGTGTGGGCGTCGTGGCCGCAGGCGTGCATCATGCCGGGATTGACCGAGACGTAGCCGTTTGCGGCCGGGAGATGATCCGCCTCCTCCGACTCCTGAATGTCCAGCGCATCCATGTCAACGCGAAAGCCGACCGTCGGACCCGGGCGCCCCGTATCGAGAATGCCGACGACTCCTGTAAAGCCGCCGGAAAAATAGGGCAGCCACTCTTGTTCCGCCCCTTGCTCTACTGCCCGTTTTTCCTGCTGCGCCAAAAACGCCGCTGACGGGACGCCCATCCGCGCTTCATCACGGACCACTTCCTTACCCGCCCGGACCTCATAGCCCCATTCCTTCAGCTTGGCGGCCACCTTGGAGGCCGTGCGGAATTCCACCCAGCCGGATTCGGCGTACTTGTGAAAATCACGCCGCCACGCCGTCCATTCCGGGGTCAGGCTCTCCACCAACTGTTTCATCTGCTGATTCATGTGCGTCTCCTCTTTTCTGATCATGATGCTTGCCTGCGAAAAAGGCAGCGGCCTCTCCAGAGAGATGACGGCTGCCTTTTGAGATGAAAATGTTGTTACTGCTCGAACAGATGGCAGGCGACGTGACGTCCGGGCGACACCTCGCGCCATTCCGGCACAGCCTGGCGGCAGCTGTCCATAACGTATGGACAGCGCGTATGGAAGGTGCAGCCGGTCGGCGGCGATTGCGGATTGGGCACGTCGCCTGTGAGCACGATTCTCTCCCGTGCCGCCTCCGGGTCAGGGACCGGGACAGCAGACATCAGCGCTTTCGTATACGGATGCAGCGGCTCGGCGAACATCTCGGCCGTCGGCGCCATTTCCACCATTCTGCCCAGGTACATGACGCCTACCCGGTCGCAGATGAACTTCACCACAGACAAATCGTGGGAAATAAACATATATGTCAGCGAAAACTGGCTTTGCAAGTCCTGCATCAGGTTGAGCACTTGGGCCTGGATGGACACGTCGAGCGCCGATACCGGCTCGTCGCAGACCACGAATTTGGGCCGGAGCGCGAGTGCCCGGGCGATCCCGATCCGCTGCCGCTGTCCGCCCGAGAACTCGTGGGGGAAACGGCTCGCATGATACGGGGCCAGGCCTACTACGCTCATCAGCACGGCGATCCGGTCCTTGATCTCCGCCTCGGACAGCTTCAGGTGGGTGCGGAGCGGCTCTTCCAGCGTCCGCTGAACCGTCCACCGCGGGTCCAGCGAGGCGTACGGGTCTTGAAACACGATCTGCATGTTGGTGCGGAATTTCCGCATCTCGTCTGGCGGCAGCTTGCGAATGTCCTGGCCGTCAAACAGCACTTCACCCGCAGTCGGCTCGATCAGACGAAGAATCGTCCGGCCTGTCGTCGATTTTCCGCAGCCCGATTCGCCCACGATCCCGAGCGTCTCTCCCGGCTGGATGGAGAAGGAAACGCCGTCCACCGCTTTGACTGCGCCTACCTGCTTGCCAAACAGACCTTTTTTGATCGGGTAGTGCTTTTTTAGATCCTTTACTTCCAGCAGCGGCTTCACGCTTCCACCTCCTCATACAACAGGCAACGGCATTTATGCCCGGCCTCTACTTCCAGCAGCTCCGGTTTGACGCGGTCGCAAGCGTCGATCCGGAACGAGCACCGCGGGGCAAACCGGCAGCCCGGCGGCATTTCCAGCGGATTGGGCACGTTCCCCGGGATCGACTGCAGGCGCGTCTGATCGCCCGCAAGCTGCGGCAAGGACGCCATCAGCCCTTTGGTGTACGGATGCTTGGGGTCGCGAAACAGCGTCTTTACATCCGTCTCCTCGACGACCTGTCCCGCGTACATGACGACGACACGGTCGCACATTTCGGCCACGACACCGAGATCGTGCGTAATCATCAGGATCGCTGTCCCTTCTGTCTTTTGCAAATCCCGCATCAGATCGAGAATTTGCGCCTGGATCGTCACGTCGAGAGCCGTCGTCGGTTCGTCGGCGATCAGCAGCTGCGGATTGCAGGCCATCGCCATCGCGATCATGACGCGCTGCCTCATTCCGCCGGAGAGCTGGTGCGGATATTCGTCCGCGATCTGCTCCGGACGGGGAATCCCCACTTTTCTCAGCATCTCGATCGAATGCTCCCATGCCGCCTTTTTTCCGAGCTTCAGGTGGAAGCGGACTGCCTCCGAGATTTGGTGTCCGATCTTGAACACGGGATTGAGCGAGGTCATCGGCTCCTGAAAAATCATCGCCAGCCGGTTCCCGCGAATCTTGCGCATTTCCGCATCCGAGAGGGACGGCAGGCTCTTTCCTTCAAACCGGATGTCCCCCGAGGCGATGCGGCTTTGTCCTTTGGGCAAAAGCCCGATGATCGACAGCGATGTCACGCTTTTTCCGCAGCCGGATTCGCCCACGACGCCCAGCGTTTCGCCTTTGTGCAAGACCAGATCGACCCCGTCCACCGCCCGAACCACGCCCGCATGGGTCACAAATTCTGTTTGTAAGCCGGTGATCGAAAGCAGTGGTTGCATAACGAGTCGCCTCTCTTTCCTAATTCTTTGAAACGCCGCCCAGTGTTTGCAGGTGCTTCATCGAGCCGTACAGCTCCTGGATGCGGGCGAACTCCTCCTCGGAGTGGAACGAGCATTTGCCCCTGCCGTACTGCTTGGCCGTCTCAACGGCGAAACGGGCCGCAAGCGCGATGTCGACCTCGTGCGAAGCGCCTGTCGCGCAGCCGGGAACTGTCGAAGCTGCCGTGACGGCTACGCCGACCACAGGAGCCGAGGTGGCCACGGCTGGCTGCAAAATGCTGTTGATGTGGTACAGGCCGTTGCCGTACGGAGTAATGTCCTGCGTCGTGACAGCAAAGGTGACGGCTGGCTGCCCGGTTACGGTCTGAAGAATTTCAACCAGATCCTCGCTGATCCGCAGTACATACCCCTCGCGCACGGTCGGAGAAATGGCGATGCCTTTGTGGTTGATGACGCGGTTACCTTTCGTCGTATCAATGGAGAGAATCGCCTCCATTTCCGGCGATACCTCGTACTTGTTCATGGTCAAAATGTCTGTCGGCGAATCCATAAACGGAACGGGATCATGCGGTCTTGTCGGCGCATCGGGGCAAATGTGGGTGGCGATGATGACATCCCCGTCCAAGGTGTCGCCCTTTGCCTGCATTTCGATCAGCTTGGCGGCAGCGGCGATGGCTGCAGCCGCACCGTCGCCATCGGATACGAAGCCGATTTGTTCAGGCCGGGCACCGATGCCGCCGAGACGGCCGATGATTCCGAGAGTGGGACTTTGTCCGCCGTTTGTCCGTCCGGTCTTCCCCGGGATTTTGATCTGAATGAAGTCGGTGGAGCCTTTCGGGGAAGAAACCGTTTCGACGTGAATCGCTGCCGCTCCCTTGCCTTGCAAGTACGCCTCCACCTTTTTTCCGTTTACTGTCGCGTCATCGAGCAAATCTACTACTTCCAATACTTGTTTTAACAAGGCAGTACCCTCCTTTTACTTGTTGGCATTTGTGGTGCCGAGATATTTCAAGGCGGTCAGCGCGTATACCTTTGCCGCCTGGATCACTTGATCGACCGGCACGCGCTCGTTGAACGAGTGGATGCCAGCAAGCTCGGAAGGACCGTATTGCAGCACCGGAATTCCGTGCTTTCTGAAGTGGCGAGCGTCGCTTGACGCCCATTGCAGCACGCCGTACGCTTCCTTTTGGCTCACGTCCGTAATGCTTTCCACCAGCAGGCGGACGATGTCTTCGGAATCCGATGTCCAGTTGGCGTTGCCCTGGAATCCAAACGGCTTCAGCTCCACATCGATTCCCTCTTCCAAGAGCAGCCGCTTCGCTTCGGCGAGCACGTCCCGATAGTCGAGGCCAAACGGCACCCGCGTATCCACCTGCACGGTGCAGCGGTCAGCCACCACATTTACCTTCGTCCCGCCGCTGATCGTGCCGATGTTGATCGTCACGTGGTCATGCACGGCGCTGACGTCCTTGCCGGGATTGCGCACGAGTGCAAACTCTTTGGAAATGTTGATGATGTCCTGTACCTCTGCCGGAATGTCCGGCTTCAGCTCCCACAGCTTTTGCAGGGCCTGGATCGCCCGGGCCGCCTTCAGGATGGCGCTCTCGCCGTTGAGCGGAGCGAGACTGCCGTGACCGGGGGTGCCTTCAACCGTAAATTCAAACCAGCAGCTGCCCTTTTGCCCGATGGTCGGGTTTTGCGGATGGGATGGCTCCGCGATCACCGCTGCTGTTCCCGCGATCAGACCGCGATCGAGCACCCAGGGCACACCGAGATCGCCGCCGGTCTCCTCGTCAGGGACAATAAAGAGAGACAAATTCCCCGCCAGCGGAACGCCCAGCCGGGCAAACAAGCCCGTGACGAAGATCAATCCGGCAAGACCGCCCTTCATATCGGTTGCGCCGCGTCCGTGAATAAAGCCGTCCTTCACCAGGCCGCTGTACGGGGGTACGTCCCACCGGGAGAGGTCGCCAGCCGGCACTACATCCGTGTGGCCGCAATACAAAAGATGGCGGTCAGGCGACGGGCTGCCGATGGTGGAGATCAGGTTCCACATCGTTTCCCCGGATTCGTGGATCGCGGTGTCGATCCCTTCCTGCTTCAAATAGTCGATGATGAACTTGCTGATCGGCCGGGAATCTCCCGGCGGGTTTTCGCTGGGAAACTGAATCAGCCTGGAGCAAAGCTCAATCAGCTCGTCTTGTCGCTTGTCAATTTCTTCGATAACCAATCGATTCCAATCAGTCATTGGTGCACCCCTTTTCACGGCAATAAGTAGATGTGATGGCCCATCGGCGAAAGGAAACTGCCAGGTACGGAAAGTGAGTGCCCCCGTTGTGCGAACCGGGGGCTGTTGTCTCTACTCTTTGGAGAGCGGGTAGAAGCGGATGATTTCATCCGGGAAGAACGCGTACCCTTTCAGGTTTTTGTTCACTCCGACTACACGGTTGTATTCGTACATGTACGCCCACGGTGCATCAGCCGTGATGAGCTGCTGCGCCTCTTTGTACATTTCGTAGCGCTTGACCGGATCGGCCTCGACATCCGCCTTCTCCCACAGCTCGTCCACCTTCGGATTTTGGTAGTTGATGTAGTTGGAGGAGCCTTTGCCGTACAGCAGGAAGCCAAGGTGATAGCCGGGGTCGTTTACAAACGAAGTCCACTTGGACAGAAACGCCGTCAGATTCTTTTCTTTTTGCATTTGCAGGAACTGCGCGCGAGCCACTTTCTTGATGTTCATTTTTACACCGATTTTTTCCAGCTCGGCCTGAATCAGCACCGCGTCATCTTCCCAATCCTGGAACCCGGAGCCGAGCGTGAAGTCAAACGAGAATCCGTTCTCAAGTCCCGCTTCCTTCAGCAGCTGCTTTGCTTTTACCAGATCGTGCGTGTAGACAAAACCGGCGTCGGTAGAGCCTGGCGTGTTGCTCGGAACGGCACTCTTCAGCTGTTTGGCCTGGCCGTACATGACGTCGTTGATCAGCTTGTCATACGGAATCGCGTAGGAGATGGCCTGACGGACCTTCGGGTTGTCAAACGGCTTTACTTTGTTGTTCATGGCGAAATACAGAATCCGGTTGCTCGGGTTGGAGTGGATCGTGACGTTTTCATTTTGCTTCAAGCTTTCCACGTCTTTGACGGGAATTTCGATAGCCAGATCGACGTCGCCTTTGCCCAAAAGCAGGACGCGGCTGGACGCTTCCTTGGTGAATTTCATCGTGACCTTGTCTACCTTTGGTGCGCCTTGCCAGTAGTCGGGATTGGCGACCAGAACCGCTTCGGAAGCAGGGTCCCACTTTTCCAGCTTGAACGGACCGGAGCCCGCAGCGTTTGTCTTCAGGTAGTCGACGCCCTTCTCTTTGACCACCGACGGGTCGATGATCGAGAAGTTGTATTGCGCCAGGTATTGGAGAATCAACGGATTTTGCTTGCTCAGCTTCAGCTCGACAGTCTTGTCGTCCTTGGCCGTAAAGCTTTCGATGCTGGCCATTTTGAAGATACTGGACTCCCCGTTTTTCAGGTGATCCATCGAGAAGACGACGGCCTCTGCATTGACCGGATTGCCGCTGTGGAACTTCGCGTCATCACGGAGCGTAAAGGTATAGGTCAGCCTGTCGTCGGACACTTTCCATTCTTTTGCCAGCATCGGCTTGACCACTTCGGTATCGGCGACCTGCGTGCCGTCTACCTCTTTGGTTCCGAATTGGACGAGCTGGTCGTAGGTCGCCACGATCAGCGTATCGGAGGTCAGATCGCTCGCCTGCGCAGGGTCCATCGTCGTGCCGCCTTCGGAGTACGCGATGGTAATGCCTTTGCCTGCCTGAGGCTGCGCCTGCTGCTGTTCAGGCTGTTTTTGCCCCTCGGCCGGCTTCTGGTTGGCATTGGGACTGCAGCCCGCAGCGACGAGCATGGCTGACAGTGTTAGTAGAGCTAGCCACTTGCGTTTCTTCACATGAATCTCCCCCTACTTTTGTGTATATGTGTTACCTGCTGGATCGAAGGCGCGGGTCAAGGACATCTCGCAGGCCGTCTCCCAGCAGGTTGAAACCGAGAATCGATGTGGCAATCGCCAAGCCCGGGAAGGTAACCAGCCACCATTCGCCGGAAATGATGTACTCCCGCCCCTCCGAAATCATCGCGCCCCATTCGGAGATCGGCGGCTTTACACCGAGACCGAGGAAGCTCAGACTGGCTGCGGTCAGGATCGCAAAGCCCATCCCGAGCGTCGCTCGGACGAGCAATGGCGCCAGCGCGTTGGGGAAAATGTGGCGAAACAAGATGATCGAATCCTTTACGCCGGTAGCCCGGCACGCTTCGACGAATTCCTTTTCGCGAAGGGAGACGGTCTGTCCGAACATCAGCCGGGCAAACTCGGGAATCCCGACGATCCCGACCGCGATCATCGCGCTGATCAGTCCGGGACCAATTGAAGCGGCAATCGCCATCGCGAGGACGAGCGACGGAAAGGCGAGCAAGGTGTCCATCACCCGCATGATCACGTTTCCGGTCACCCCGCCGTAGTAAGCGGCGATCCCGCCCAGCGGAACCCCGATGCAAAAGGAGATTCCCACGGCGATCAGGCCTGTCCAAATCGAAATTTGCGCGCCGTAGAGAACGCGGCTGAAAATGTCGCGGCCGAAGTTGTCCGTACCGAACCAATGCTCTGCGCTTGGCCCCTGCAATTTAATGGACGTATCCGGGGCATTCGGCGCGTACGGTGCGACCAGCGGCGCCACGAGTGCCGCTACGGTCCACATCACGATAAAAAATAGTCCGAGCGCTGCCAGCCTGTTTTGCAGCAGCAGCCGAAAAGTCGACCTCGGTTTGATTGTCTTTGCACTCCCAACGGTTGTGGGCGAACTCTGTGTTGCGCTGTTCATGAAATCCCCCCTTTGCTTCGATGCCTAGTCATAACGGATGCGCGGATCGATAAATCCGTAAATCAAATCGACCGACAGATTGATCAGGCTGTACAGGATGGCGCTGACCAGGGTAAACGCCTGGATGGGAGCGTAATCCGTCGCCAAAATGGACTCAGTCACATAGCTTCCCAGGCCGGGCCAGGAAAAGATCGTCTCGGTAATGACCGCTCCGCCCAGCAGCTGGCCGAACTGGAGTCCGAGTATCGTCAAGGTCGGAATCAAGGCGTTGACCAGACCGTGCTTGAAAATGACGATACGCTCCATCAAGCCCTTTGCTCTCGCCGTCCGGATGTAGTCCTGTCCGATCACTTCCAGCATGCTGGAGCGGACCATCCGTGCGACGATTGCCATCGTCCCGGTACTCAGACAGATCGCCGGGAGCAAGATGTGCGACAGCGCCTGCTTGAAGGCGATCATGTCGCCGGACAGCAGGCTGTCCACGAGGAACAGCCCCGTTACATGGGTAGGCGGATTGATTTCCCCGCCGATCCGTCCCATCGGTGCAGGGGACCAGCCCAGCTTGGAATAAAAGAAGTAGATCAGAATCAGTCCGAGCCAAAAAATCGGAACACAGGCGCCGATCAATGAAAACACCCGCGATATGTGGTCGGTGATCGACTCTTTTTTCGTCGCCGCAACGACCCCGACAGGGATGGCGACCAATATCGCGATCAAAATGCTGAAGAGCGTCAGCTCGACCGTTGCCGGAAAGCGCGTGGCGAAGTCTTCGAGCACGCTGTGGCCGGTGTGCCAGGCAAAGCCAAGGTCGCCTTTCGCAAGGGCGCCCAAATAGTCGAAAAACTGAACGTAGAGCGGATCGTTTAGCCCCAGGTCCTCTCTGATTTTTGCCAGCTGTGCCTCGTCCGCTTGCTCTCCCGCTATCATCAGGGCGGGATCGCCGGGCAGCACCCTCGACAAGAGGAATGTAATCAGGATAATCCCGATGAGGCCCGGAATCATTAGCAGCAATCTTCGGAAAATGTAAATGAGCAATCTCCCAACCCCCCTCATACTTCCGATCCAGATCTGAAATATGAAAATTTTCATATATTTGTGGTTATTGTACCTGTACCGACTTCTTGTCCACTACGTCCGCTCGCAATAAAAAAGAGGCATAACATTTGTCCCCATTGAACAAAGAGCCCCGGTTTCACTCGCTTGCACCCGTGCAAAAAAATACCGAACAAATACATAGCATGAATGGAAAATTGTTTGTAAAAAACAGGAATCTCCAAAGCAACCTGCCATAAAGGCATGCTTATATGGAAGAGAAAGGAGACATTTGATTGTTCCGAAGGACGGTGAGACGGGGAAAATAAAGCCCGGAAGATAGGCTGGCAGGATCAACAGAAACGTATTTTCGAGTCTGGAGTACAGAGTGGAGTAATCCAATATGAAAAAACTCGATTTCCTTCGTGTACAGGAAATCGAGTTCCATCTTGCATCCAAGTCCCTAGTGTTTTTTATGGCATGAGGAGTGTGGCCACGATGGCCACATGAAGTACAAGTCGCAACAAGCGTTTTTACTACTTCTGATTATCTTCTGGAAGTAGCGAATTTTCCAAACCCATAAAACTGGCTACAGAGAGCTCTTCTTCGTTTATAACCTGAAATCGGTAATTGGCAGGAGACAATAGCGCCTGTTTATCAGCTTCCGTCAAATTTTCTTTTAGCTTCAGCTTTTGCGAAATCGTATACAGATTCTCTTTACTGTTTAACTCAATTTGAACGAGTGAAGGAGATTCAGCAAGCAAATTCTTAATTGTCTCGTTACCCGGCAGATCTCCAAACGTAAAGTAAATGGGTTTTTCCGTATGCATCATTTTTTCTTTCAAGGAATCCGAGAGTAAGATTCGTAACGTGAGTTCTACCGAATTATCGCTTTTTTTGATTTGAAGCACGGATGTTTTCAAATTCTCCCCTGTAAATTCTTCGAAATAGTCGTAGACGCTTCCATACGACTTTTCTTTGGGGACTGTTTGCATCATGTCACTTGGTGTTTTTTCCACTGTTTCTGATGAATTATCCCCGCTACAACCACTAAGAAGAACGATAAACAGAAGGAGAAGAACATGGAGAGGTCGGATCATAGATTTTTTGATTTTTTACTGGAATATTCTTTGTACGAATATTTGACGTTAACGTAGTTAGAATCTTTTACTCTCCCTTGGAAATATTTCACCAGGTTTCCGGTTGTTTTTACAGCTTTTGATCCGTATTCAACGGTTGTTATCGTACGCTTTGGTATGACCCAAGTGTGGGTTGTTTCTATAGTGTCTTCTTTTCCGAATGAAATTTCTGCATGAATCCCGACTTTCCCCTCTATTATCCTCCAGTTGACTTTCGTCTCGCCTGACCCACCTATTTTTCCGGTCAAAAAGGTTTTTCTTGTTACCTTTCTTGAAAAGGAATCGTTTTCGTCACTATCATTTTCGATTTCAGCTTCATAAGATTTTGATTTGTATAGATCCTTGGTGGACATTTCATAGACTGTACCAGTCATATCATTGCCTAAGGGACCAATCTTATTTAAATCACTCTTTGCTAGGGCTTTTGTAAAATCATATTCTACCGGGTTTTCATATACCCGTTCAACAATCGTAAGGCTCCCTATTTTAATTGTCTCGCCCTGAGATGCTGCGAAGGCAGAACCAGCTCCAGATACGACTAAACTGCTAACCAAGACAGTCGCAATAGAAAGTTTTTTAATATTCATTTTCTCATTTTCTCCTCCTAGTATTCCCCATAATTTCAACACGGAATGATTCTAACACAAAATCCCAATTATTTACAATGGTTGGGATTTGTAGCAATGCATGGCAATCGCCGCTGGATCATGATTCGTCCAGAAGACGGCTGCAGCGGGCTATTCATTTGCTTTCAAGTAATGATACGTCAGACATAGATGATAGACAAAACGCTGCCTCGGACAGCTCAAGTCGATTGGAATGATTTCGCGAATCCGCTGCAGTCTGTATTTGACCGAATTGCGGTGAATATAGAGACGATTGGATGTCTCGATCAAATTTCCCGATGACTCCAGGAAGTGGTAAAGAGTTCGCAAAAAGTCGCTGCCGTGCTCTTTGTCATGTGCATGGAGTTTCCCCAGCTTTCGCTCGAACAGCTCGGAGAAATGAGCATGATCCGCATACTCTGCCAACAGTTGAAAGGCCTCGACATCTTCAAAGGCCGTGACCTCCATGGGACGGGACAGCTTCATCCCGATCGCCAGCGCTTTTCTCGCTTCCGTATAGCTCTGATGCACATGCCACAAGGGATAGGCTCTTCCGCATCCGATATGGATATCATGCCGTTTGCCCCCTTGCTCGCGCAGACTTCGCTCAATGCCATGCCGCCACTCAAAACCGGGGACAGCTTCGGTTTCCGTGCCTTTCTTGGCCTTTCCTGGCTGTTCTTGGCCTGCCGGTTTGCTGGAGAGCAGAAGCAGCAGCGAATTATGCCTGACCTCCACGTGTGCCTGGAAGCCCCTCTGCTGAGCCTCCTGCTCCAGAGACTGGCGAAAACGCGAAGCGGGCGCCGCGATCTGGCGAACAACCGTTTCGTTGCCTTCAATAATGGCTACCTCCCAATCCTGGCTCGGGTTCAAGCCGAGCTGTCTTCCCCTCCGCTCTACCTCATGTCTGGCGGGGGGAACGGCGGAGAGCAGCTCGTCGATAAAATTTCCTCTCAATCGATTCTCTGTATCCATGGCCGTTTTGGTACGCATCAGCTCCAGGGCGACCACGACTCGCGCCTGCTCCACGCATACCTGCTGGATGTCGTCCAGGCTTTCCTTGTCTATCTGGAGCTTGCCTACTACCTGCTTGTCTACCGCTATATCCCATTCCAGCTGCTTGGACTGCGGCTTCCAGTCCGGCGGGACGGAGACGAGTACGTGTCCGTGGTTGTCCAGCACCCGGACCGCTCCTTTGACCAGCTCCGAAACATTATCTGCCACCGCTTGCAGCCCGCTGTTTTCCAAAACCATCGTCGTCAGCGTCCGGTATACCTCCTCGGAGCGGCGCAGCAGAGCCGCCTGGCGATCCAGCACCTGCTCCATGACGGCATGGGTGATGTCCATATAGGGGATCATCGCCGGCAGCTCAATGATCGGCAGCTGATAGCGATTGCTCACCGAAATCATCTCTTCCGGCAGGTCGTGGAGAAACCTCTCCGGCTTGATCGCCAGTGCCGCTGCTCCCGCCTGGGCCATATGTTCGACGATTTCGGGCAAAAGCGAAGGATCGTGACGGATGGAGTACGCTGTAGTCAAAAGCAGTTCGCCTTCTCGCAGCCACCCTCTCAAATCCGGGACTTCCATGATATCAATAAACCGCACCACACGATCCATGCCTTCAAATCCACTGATAACACGAGCGTCTTTCAAAAGGGGCATCTCCATTAACTCTCGAATGGTCACTCCGTTCACAAAGCTTCCCTCCTTCGCCGCGCTGTTTGAAAAATAGTGTAGCAAAAATATAGTCAAAATAGACAAAAAATTTAGTATTAACGATAAAATTTTCTTGCTGGTTGAAATAGACAGGGGCAGGCGACACTCTCTGTATCAAAAGGGGCAGTCCGATCAAGTAGTTGCCTACGATAGGACTGCCCCAGTTTGCTATCCATTCTTCAGTTCGTCATCCTCTGTAGATTTAGCCCAGCTCTCCCAGCACCCGCGCGACCAGCGTCCGCGACAGGATGACCGGCTTGCCTGTAATCTGCTTGACCGTCCGCTTCATTTCCTCCGTATAGCCCATGCAATCCAGCAAGATCAAGTCTACATCATGCTCCTTCAGCGAAAGTGCCGCCTTTTCGATCTCGTCGCCCGGCAGGTACGGAGAACCGGCTGCCGTGAAGACCTCGAGTCCGTCGCGTTCCCATTTCTCCAACGAAGCTTCGCGCTGCTCGGGTACCGGATTGATGACGCCGAGCTTGCCCTTTGCCAGCAAGCCGTGAACGGCGTTGTTTAGGATGCGGTCCGGCTCCAGCAGTAGAGCGTTGCAGTCAAAAGACGGAAAATGACCGGTGCACAACAGCAAAATAACGTCGACTCCATCTGCTTGCAGCTCGTCGATCCGCTGCTGCATCAGGTGCAGGATGGACTGCTTGGACATCGTAACCTGCGAGCCGTCCCGCAAGCGGCTGACCAGCACATTTTCACCCGGCTTCGGCGCAAGGGCTGCCAATTCTTCCGGGCCAAGCCCGTCCAATGCCCCTTTTTCCACGACCTGAAACTCGGTGAGAAAAGGCAGCATCTCCGGCGTTACATCGACACGCGGTGATTGACCGATGGTGATTGCCCCCAGCTTTTTCATACGGCGGCTCCATCCGGGGAAAGCGAATTCTGTTTTTTCAGAAACATCGAGGCAGTCGCTCCGATCGCCATGATCGGGTCCATGGCGGGCAGCTGCAGCCTCTCCATCAGTTCCTTGGCAAAGCCGATCGTGGCAAAGCCGGTGCAGCACAGCACGATCGATTCTGCTCCTTGTTCTTTCAGCCACTTCGCCGCTTCGAGCGCATTTTTCCGTCCTTCCGGGGTTTGCAGATCAAGAGTAGTTCGCACTCCATCGGGCCTTTTCATGCCGACATAGGCATCCCCGAGGATTTGTTTGACCAGCGGCGGTGCATCATCGAGAATCGTCAATACACCCGCCTTGCGCGACATCGCCATCGCCTGATGGGCGGCAGCCGAGCCCGCTCCGATCACCGGGACACGGACAGCCTGTCTCACTTCCGCCAAAGCCGGGTCGGCCGCGCAGCTGATCCCGATCGCTTGACAGCCCTTTGCCTCCAGGCGTTTGGCCACCTCAATGATTTTCGGGACCGCAATGTCCTCTGTTTCCTGATCGTAGATGCCTTTCGGCTGATCCCAGATGCACTCGCTCACTACCGGAATCTGGTACTGTCGCTCGATTAGCTCCCCGTGACGGTGTACATCGCGGGGATCGGAAAGCGTGAGAACACGAATAATGCCCAGCATGCCAACCCCTCCTGTCAACTTTGCCTTGTGTTTTCCTTACATTATAGGCAGAGCCGTTTGGCGAGGAATACGGCCTGATCAGCTAAAAAGACGGATAAAATTTGTCCCTTATGCACAAATCAGTGCTTGCAGAAAAAAGAGAAAAGCCACCTCTGGGGTGACTTTTCACGTCGTGTGACATTTCAATAGCTTGACATGGCTTTGACTTCGCTTTTGTACTTGTTCCAGAAATGCTTTTCGTTCTTTCGTTCTCGTTCCTCTACTTCTGTCTGGTTTCTGTTTCCGCTTCTTCGGTAGCCACTTCTATGTGTTCAGTTTCTGCGTCTTTCGCTGTGACTTCTGCTGGTTCTGCTTGGGCTATTTCTGATTCTACGGCTTCTGTTTGTACTTCTACTGTTTCTGCTACTACTGTTTCCATAGCTTCTGCTTCCAGTTCTTCTTTTTCAACTACAACTGTCTCCACAGCTTCTGCTTCCACTTCTTCTTTTTCAACTACAACTGTCTCCACAGCTTCTGCTTCCACTTCTTCCGCTTCCGCAGCCTCTTCCGCCTCTTCTTCATCCACAAGCTTCAAATTCCAATCAAGCCTCCGCCACAGGCTGTCCTTATTCAAAACAAGGCTTCGGACATAGTCGGTATGCTGCTTGGCCTTCTCCTCACTGATCGTCCCCAGCCAAAATTGACGGCCAGCCACGTAGCTGATGCCGTACTCCAGCCAGCCCGAATACGATTCCTGGGCCACGACCGCCACTTTCCTGATCAACTCCCATGATGTTTCCTCGGATATGTATCCGACAAAAGCCCCCATCCTGCACAAATCGACATATCTGCCAAAATCCCATGCTGCGATGCCCGCCAGAGGAAGCTTGTGCATGTACGCCTTTACCAGGATGTACTGCATATGCTTTTCCGTATTTTTCGGCAGCGTCTCAAGGAAGGCTGATTGATCCGCCATAGACAGAGTGGACAAGAAGCTACGCATTTCGTAAAAGGAGGTGCGATGCCCCTCTTCCTGAAGCCAGCGCAGGTTGTTCATCAAATCCTCGGTGCTCTCGATTCCCCAGCCTCGTTTCAGAGACCGCCGGATTGCTTCGAGATTCTCTTCGGTTGGCTCGATTTCGTAGTTGTTTGCGGCATCGTAGCCGTTCATCTCAAATAAAACGGCCCCCAGCGCCAATCCCCACAAGTCGGTCGGATCGAGTGTCGCTTGTTTGCTGCTCATCGGCTATTCCTCCCCCTGCCAATAATGTATGTCGGGAACCTCTTCAAGCTCCTGGTGCCATACGAAGGGAAGCGAGGATGGCCACAAAGCTTGGGAGGATTGTTTTTTACGGAACAGACCGAAAAGCCCTTTCTTGCTTTGGCTGACGATTCCCTCGTAACGGCGCTGATACTCGGCATTTCCGGGAACGGCCTCCAACGCTTTCTTGGCAAAAGCAGCAGCCTCTTCCATCCTGCCCAGATCAAAATAGACCATGCTCAAATAACTGCATGTATCGCCGTCCGCTTTGAGCCGGTAAGCCTGCTCCAGGTAAAGCGCAGCTATCTGATAACGCTCCAGGCGGTAATGAACATAGCCGGCATAAAACAGGAGGGTCGGGTCCCACTGCTCCTTCGGTACCACATTGCGGAAATTGTCTGCGATGGCGACAGCCTCTTCCCACTCCCCTTGCTGGATCGAGATGTTGAGCAATGAAGTGGCGGCCCATTCGCGATAGTCCTCGCCCAGCAGCAACTGCTTGAGATACGGAATCGCTCTCGTCTGAGCATTCTCCTTCAGCAGGCTGTATACAGCCATTTTGACCAGATCCTGATTGTCTGGGAACTGGGCAGCCCCGCTGCAGTACACTTCCCGTGCTTGCTCCTCGTCTCCCATCCCGCGATACACGTCGCCCATCACCAGATAGGCATCGGGGTCGTTTTCGTGGCTCTCTTTGTAATATTCAATGGCCCCGAGCGCATTCTCGTAATCTCCCAACTTGAAATGGCAGATCGCGATAAAGTAAAAGGACAGCTCGTTGTCCCCCCACCGTTCGGATTCGTGAAAGCCTTCTATCGCCCTGTCGTATTCGCCCAGACGAAAATGGCTGTATGCCTTTCGATGCCAGGCCCCGGAGAAGTTGTACTCGTGGTTGATGACGATCTGATGGTCATCTCTGGATTCCTTGTAATGATTCAGCCAATAGTGGGCGAGCCCCCTGGTCGAATAATAAATCCAGCGTGTAGGGTTCAACGAAATGGCCTGATCGGACAGCTCCACGCAGCGTTTGTATTCCTTCTGGCAGCGATATGCCTCCGCCAGCTGATGGAGAATCTCGGGATGGTTGGGCATAAGCTCCATGGCGGCGGTCAGGTCTTCGATGGCCGCCTCGTATTGGTTGCTTTCCACATACGTAGTACCCCGCTCCAGGAGAATCGCCCACTCGCTGTCCCCTGCCTGGCGGGCAAGCTCCAACGCCTTATCCAGATGAGCGAGTCCTTCCTCCGTCTGTTCCTGCTTGATCAGCGCCCGGCCCCAGAGCAGCTCCATGTCCACTGTAAGCGGAATGGCTCTCTGAATGCGGTCGAGTGATTCTACGCACTCCTCATACCGTTCCAGATCGAAGCAGACGCTCGCCAAGCAAAACCTGCGCTCGTGATCGTCCGGCGCCTCCTGCAGTTCCTCCTGAAGCTGATCGGCGAGCAAGCCGTTTAGCGCAAGCAGGCGGACTTGTACGTCGATGTCGTACGGACATTGAACGAGTATCCGCTTCAGCACCGCCCTCGCCTCGGTCAGCTTTCCAAGCGAGACATAGCAGCGGGCAAGCCCGCTCAAAGCGAGTTCATTGTCGGGAGAAAGCGAGAGGACATGCTGATAGTCTTCTTGCGCCTCTTCGTACTTGCCAATCTTCCGCAATATGTTTGCCCGATGGATGTAGCCGTCGATCTCCTCCGGAAGCACCTCGGTCAGCCGGTAAAAGGCATGAAAAGCGTTCTCCAGATCGTCTTTGCGCAGATAGAAGTGCCCGATCATCCTCAGCAAATCGGGGTCCTCGGTAAACATGTTGGAAGCAATCGCGAGGTACTTCTCGGCTTCCTCCAGCTCATTGTCCAGCATCGCCCGAAACGCGTGCTCCCGGCAATCGATAAAGTCGTCGTACTCGTAATCGCTGTCCTCGTCTTTTTTCAAAAATTCGTAGCGAAGCTCCCACGGCTTTTTGATCTGGTTGATGACAAAGCGAATGAAATTTTCCGGAAACTCCTGGGAAAGCTCCATCTCCTGATCGGTCCAGAAGAAGTAATCGTTCAACAGCCTCCATATTTGACGGGGCAAATGGTACTTCTCCATCAGGAATGTCAGCATTTCTTTGTTGGTCCGCTGCTTGACTTCCAGCTGCCAGTATTCTTCCTTTTCCAGCAGCGCCACCCATTTCTCGCGGTCAATCCGGGATGGGAAATCAGCGTAGAGCACAGTCACTTGCGAAATAAAATGCTCGGCAAGCTCCTCGGGTGTGGCCGGCTCTTTTCCCGCTGAAAAGCTTCGGCTGGCCAGCCTTTCTCCCGCTTGCTCAGGGCCCCCTGCTTCAAGGGCTTCCCCTTCGCGGGGTCCTTGCTCCCGGACGCCAGTCCATACCGCTTCTGCTGCCGGAGCTGCTTCCTCCTCCGGATCGAGTACAAAAACAGAACCAGCCGCATCGCCTGACGCAGCCGCTTCCTGTAAAAATTTCGCTTCGCGGAGGGCATGCTCATACGCTTCCCGCAGCCGCTGAAACCCTTCCGGATCGTCCTCCGGGTGATAGGTTTTCAACAGTCTGGCATACGCTCGCTTGATTGCCCCCTGATCGGACGTAGGTTCGATGCCCAAAAATTCCCAACTGTTCATATTAATAGTCCTGGCACCTCTCAATCCGATCCAGCACAGCCTTCAGCAGCTCCGCTTCCTTCTTGATTTCCGCATCATTTTGACGCTTGAGGACATTTTCGAAGCGCTGCAAGGCTTGGGCGATCTCGTACCGTTTTTCCGCCAGCGATTCTTCGTACATCCTCTCTCCCCGTGCCAGGAGCAGCCTGTTTTCCATCCTGTCTCGGGGATGGATCTTGATGGCCTCCAGCTCCTTCAGACGTTGCTCGATTTCCTTGCGGGAAACGGCCCCGGGGTTCTCTTCGATAATCATCCGTTTTTTCACGCCCGTCTCGACGACGGTGACCTCTACTTCCAGAATGCCGTTAATATCGTAAGTGTAGCGGACGTCCACAGCCTGCTGGCCAGCGGTGGCGGGAGGAATCGGGATTTCCATCTGCCCGAGCTTGATGTTGTTTTTCGTCAGACGGCTCTCTCCCTGATAAATCTCCACCTTGATCACCTTTTGGTTCTCGTGCACAGGGTAAAGCCGCTCTACCTTGCTGACCGGGATCGTACTGTTGCGTTCAATGATCGGATAAAAATGACCCGACTCGTAGCTTCCCGAGTCCGTCTCGACCGCGACCATAGTGCCGAGCGTGTACGGACAGACGTCAGTCAATACCACTTCCCGCAGCGCTTCATTCCGCTCCTTCATCGCGGCCTGAATCCCCGCTCCCAAAGCCACGGCTTCATCCGGGTGGATATGCGATGCAGGCAGGCGCCCAAACAGTTTGCCGACAAACGAATAGATGAGCGGCATCCGTGTAGCGCCGCCAATCAGCACGATAGCGTCCAGCTCGCGCGGAGTAATCGACGAATCGCGCAGGGCCCGCTCGATCGGAGCGCGGAGCTGAGCAAGCAGCGGCTTTGCAATGACTTCAAATTCATCCCGGCCGATCTGCAATTCGTAGGTCTTGTCATCGATCATGCAGCTCATCGTGCCGTACTTTTCTGTGCCGAGCTGCCGCTTGCACAGCTCCGCCTGCTTACGCAAGGCGTTCATCGCTTTTTCGCTGACATCGCTCGCTGTCAGCAGATGGTGCTGGAGAAAGTGCGAGCAGAGAAGCTCGGTGAAATCTTCGCCGCCCAGGTAGTTGTCACCGGCAATCGCTTTGACCTCCATGACCTGATCAAACAGCTCCAGGACGGAGACGTCAAAAGTCCCGCCCCCGAGGTCAAAGACGAGGAATTTGGTTTCCGGGTCCTGGAGATGCAGACCGTAGGCGATCGCGGCCGCCGTCGGCTCATTGAGCAGCCGCTCCACTTTCAAGCCGGCCAATTCTCCAGCCCTCTGCGTGGCTTTTCGCTGCGCATCATTAAAATAAGCCGGAACGCTGATCACGGCCTCTGTCACGGGTTCTCCCAGAAATGCCTCTGCATCCTCCTTCAGCGAACGGATGACAAATGCAGACAGCTCTTCCGGGGAAAATGTATACGATCCAAGCTGAAAGGTTTTGTTGCTGCCCATATACCGCTTGAATGTCTCTACTGTCAGATGGGGATGTGTAATCAGACGCTCCTTGGCCACTTGTCCGACGAGGATCTCCCCATTTTCATCTACACTCACAACAGAAGGCGTCAGGTTGCTTCCCAAAGCGTTGGGAATGATCACTGAGCCCTCCTCTGTCCAACAAGAAACCAGGCTATTGGTCGTACCTAAATCAATGCCAATAATCGGCATAATACGATCACATCCTACAAAAAATTCTTGAAAGTAATCATAGCATTTGCCAATATATTGAATCAACTTTCACTTTTGGAAAAATCATGAATCGTTTTTCCTATATATAAGGACAAGCAAATGAAACAGGACTTTCGGACCACGCTGCCATTTGCTGTGCGGACCGCAAATGGCACAAACCGGCGTTTTGCCTCGTCTCGCTTCTTTCTTCGCAAAAAAGCGCAAATCTGCTGTTGAGGCAGACCTGCGCTTCTCGATTTCCTCTATTTTAATGAAACGATCTCCAAAAATCCCCATTCTCGCCAATGATGTCCGCGATCTGCGAAAAAGGGATGCGGAACGTCGGAAAGCCTGCAGCGTAGGGCGCAATTTCATACGGAGCAAAGTAGAGATACAGGGCGTTTTCCTTGACATAAAAAGGCTGATCGGGACTGATTCCTTTAAAGGAGTCCGGGAAAACGTACGAGTATTCGGGATTGTTTTTGATTTGGTTGCCGACGATATCGCTCAGTACCCTGACGTAATCGCTGCCCGGCTTAAACAGGTCTTTCAGAGCATAGATCCGTCCGCTGACCAAATCAATCGGGACATAAGTCATGGTCGGCATTCCGTGAGCGGCGCCAAACGGGTAATTGTAGCCGGTCAGCTCCAGCTCCACCAGCCGATTTTTGAAGAACGCCACAGCAAAATCGCCAAAGTAGTTGTAATCCAACTGTGCATTTGGATCAATCGGTTTGATCTGGGACAGCTCACGCAAACGTTGGTTGACCGCCTCCTGCGCCTGTCTGTTCGCCATGCCCCTGATTTCGGGGTAGTAGACGAGATAATCTCTGTTCGGAGCGTACTTGTGCTCGACAACCCGGTACTGACCAGTCAGCGGGATGGCGGTGTTTTGCTTCCAGACCAGTTTTCCGCTGCGGTCATAGTAGGATATCCGTTGATCGACAAACGCCTTGACCAGCTCCCCTTCCAGCGTCAACGTTCCGCTGCCCGGGACGACCGGAAGATTTCTCGCCACATGTCCCGTTCTGTCGATGAAAAAGGTTCTCTGGCCATCGGTTGCAGATGCTACCCCTTCTTTGTACTCGGCGACCTGGTCGTAGAGAAAATCGGTCAGGAAACGGCCGTCTGTGTCCGTTATCGCATAGGCCGATCCGATGTAGGGCTTGCTCGGATCCTTTGCCCGGCCAACAGCGAGACGCCCTGCTCCCAGCATATTGATGTCGTTGTATTCCGGCTTGATCACGTACGCCCCGGTCTTGTCGATCAGACCGTACAGATTTTCCGAGAAATCCCTGGAGGCATTGACGATGGCTCTTCCCGCTTCGAACGGCAAGGCCACCGAAAATTGCGGCGGGATGACCACCTCGCCGGATTCATTGATGTAGCCCTTGGGGCCGCTCTCCGTCTCCGAGAATGCCAACAGGCCGTCTCCCGGCGGTCCTACATAGGGATGCTGGTAGGAATGAAGCGCCTTCCCGCTGCGGTCGATGAGGGCGAATTCTCCCTCCCTGACCTGCGCAAGCGCTCTTCCGTCCTGAAAGTCGTTGGCAGACATATACACCGGCGGGATAATTTCCGTGCCGGAAAGATCCAGGTAGCCGTAATGGGAACGGCCTTGTGCATCGACCTTTGTGAAAACTGCCCGCCCCTCCTTATACGTTCCGATATAGGAGTAAGGCGTGGCCGTTAACATGTTCCCTCTTTCATCAATGACCCGAAAGCCGCGGTCATCGACAACGGCTGCCCGCCCTTCGGAAAAGGGGGCAATCGACTGATAAATAGGACCTACGACAAATATCCCGAGCTGGTTGATCAGGCCGCTGTGGTTGTTTGCTTGCACGACGGCCAAACCGTTATTTTGAAAATCTTCGGCGTAGTCAAAACGAGGTGAAATGATAAAACGTCCGTTTCTGTCAATGTACCCCCATTTTGTACCTTCTGCCGTTTTGACGGGGGCGGGGTACAAAGCAGCCCTGGTTTGCAGCTCGCTGCGGATCAACCGGATAACCGACTGCCATTTTCCGGCGGATGACGGGCGCAGCTTCACCGCTGTAGCGAGCGAGTGAACCGCCTGTGCCGGCAGTCCTGCTTTTTGCTCGGCACTGGCAAGCTGGTACCAGAGACTCGCATCTTCCGGCCGTTCTTTTGCCTGTTCCCGAAGTTGCGCAGCTATCTGCTGAAAATAGGAAGGAAAGCGATCATTGGCTTGCTGCAATCGCTCCCCGTTCCATTTGTACACATCGGCCGTATACACCCCTCCCTCCTCCTGCTGCCAGAGGATGATCTCGGCAATCCCGTCCACTCCCGCAGCAGATTCGAGATCGGCTACTTCCAGCTTGTGATAGGAGAGAGGGGGCATCGCTCTGTTCAAAAGCCCGCGCTGCGTCCACTCATAGACAGCAAGCGCGGCTGGCTCTGCTTCTCCCGCTTCTCCCGCTTCTCTGGTTGTCAGCACAAACGGCCAATCATGCCGGGTTTGAATCAACGCAGCTTCCCCGTCAGCCTGCCAGCCGATGATGACGTCAAACTTTTCGCTGCTGGTCACAGGCGCCGTGTGCAGATCGCAAATGACCGCCTTTCTGCTGGAAAGCGTCTGGACTGCATACCAGCCGTCCGCTCCATTTTTCCATACCGTGAAAAAGGTTTCCCCGACCCACCTGTAGGCGCCAGCCAGCTCTGCCTCTCCATCGCCGTCCAGATCGCGCAAACAAATAAACGGCGAGGGAGCCTCGTCCGACGGCGCCTTCCCTGCTGCTGCGAGGATCTTTGCTCCACAGGGCAAAAGCTTATCTACCGTAAGTTCCAGCTGTTTATCCCACATTGCCTAACTCTCCCATGTAAATGTTTTGAGATATCATATGTGGGCAAATACAGGTGGTGACCCAAAATGCTGGCCATGCGACAGCCGTTACACCGGGGGGATTTCCGGTTCAGGTCCCGGCGTCATGTACTCCACCAAGGCCTGTTGAAGCGTTCCTTTCATAATAGCTTTACTGTCAAACGATATTCCGTTTCTGATCATGACCTTTACGATTTCCGGGCGCATACCGGTGATGACACCCTTGCAGCCCATCATCGCTATGCCTTCGAGCAGGTGCAAGAAGCGTTCCATCACGGCTATCTCCATTTCGGCAACGCCGGAGAGGTCCAAAATCAGCACCTCGATTTTATTCGTGCCAATCTGCGTAATGACTTTATCCTCAATTAAAGAAAAACGATGGCTGTCTATCGCTCCTACCAGCGGCAAAATGCACATGGCAGGCTTTAACGGAATGAACTGGACAGATAAATAGTCGACGAGTTCTCTCTGCTTCTGAATAAGCTGCTCCTTGTAATCGGAGTAGCTGATAAAGAAATAATTAAGGAACCGATCGACCAACTCATTGATTTGTTTTTCCAGCGAGTAGAAGTTTTCCCGGCTGCTCTCGAGATTCTGCAGCTTGTCATAATTGTACAGGAAATCCCAAAGAACCCTGCGGATGGATTGCACCCACTCGAGCTTGAACGCTAATGTCAGCGAATGCTTGACCCAGACAACCCCTTCCTGTCGGGCGAAGGAAATCACATCGTGCTCGCGGCCATCGACGATGTAAAGGACCAGCTTATGAGCGTTCGCCAGCAAGTTGACGTTTCCCACCTGCTGTATTTCGTGTATTTTCTCCTTGACGTTGACCGCCTCAGCCAGCAAGCATTGTTCGAATTCGTTCCGATTTTCCAGAAAGAAATCCCGCAGCTCCTGGCCTGCTGTTGAATGCAATTTCAATTCAATCACTCCACGAGTTAACCTTGTTGATTCCTTGGGGATGCTCAGCGTGAAGCGTGTACCCTTTCCTTCCTCGCTGTAAACCTGAATCCTGCCTCCATGTTGATGAATGACAGAAAACACTTGGGTCAGTCCCATCCCGGTCCCGTCGACTTTTGTGGAAAAGAAAGGGGTGCCCAGCATAGACAGCTTTTCCTGCGGAATTCCCGTTCCGGTATCCATGATGGAGATAACCACTTGCTCCTCTTCCACCTTGTGTTCAATCGTGATGGCTCCCTTGTCCGGAATCGCTTCAAAAGCGTTTTTCAGCAGGTTGAAAAATGCTTTTTTAAGCTGATTCTTCCGTCCATACACGCAGGCGTCCGTATTGTGAATTTTCTTTCTTATCTCCACGCGATACAATTGGTCCTGAAAAAGATGTACCAAGGATTCCAGCTCTACAGAAAGATTAACGGACTGTATGGACTCCTCCTCCAGATCGGGCTTGGCTACATGCAAAAGGTTTTCAAGCGTAGCCAAAGCATTCTGCAGTTCCGATTGGGCAATGTCAACGTATGTTTCATTCGGCTCCTCCTTGAGCAACTGCAAAAAACCCTTTACGGCTGTCAGCGGGTTCTTTACCTCATGTGCAATCCCTGCGGCGATTTGCCCTACTGAGGCTAGTTGACTGATGTGCACATCATTTTTTACACGATGCGTTTCCATGAAGTTCACGTCCTGCTCCTTTCCCCAGCTTGTGAGAGAACTGTTTGCTCCCTTTCTTTCGTTGGATATTTTTTCATGGGTAGTTCTTCTTTCTTTTAAAGCTGGGCAATCTCCTTTTAAATTTGTCGAATTTGTCCCGTTTCCCCTCATTTAAACAGGAGAGGCGACAGATAAACGGAATTTTCGTGCAATAGGAGCTGCGAGCACTGACCCCTTCTTCATACAATTGCGGCCTTTTTGTTCCAGGCATAAAAAGGACCGGAGAAGTTTCCGGTCCCGATTTGCAGGAATAGGAGGCTCCTTGTCAGCCCCTTCCTTCGCTGTCTTATTCAACGGCTACGTAAATCCGAACGACTGCATTCTGCGGATCAAAGTCACGGGCATCGTACAATTCAAAGTCTCCGGTAAAGGTACGGCGCTCCTGTGAAGTCGCAGACCATTCCCAGATGCGCTTCCACGCTTCGGTCACGACGGTGCCGACCGGCCCTCTCTCCGAGGTAAAGACGGCATACTTCGCGGCCGGTACCGAAATGACCTCCATCCCCTCTTCTGCCTCGCCAGCTTCCGACTCATGGCCGATCAGCACGGTATATTCGCCAGCCGCTCCATTTTCGTAATTCGCATAAAGCGTGTAGGTGAGATGAGGGTTTTTGACTGCTTTCGCCCGTCCGCTTACATCCGTGGTGAAAAACCGTTCCCACAGGCCCGGAATTTTTCCTTCTCCCCGTGCTTCCCGCTCATTCGTCGTCCTGGCAGCAATCCCCTTTATGTACAAAGCATCCTGAAAAACATAGGCCGGTTCCATCCCAATTGCTCCCTTCATTGTCTCTGTCTTTACAAACACATTTTACGGGTAGAAAGTTGACAACTGGGTGTCATGTTTGATCAGCCAATTCCCGTTTTTTCCGGAGGCGCTTGCACCTGTATATCCCTATGCTTCTTTTTTCTGTTTCCCCTGGTAGCACATGCACGTCACAATATGGTCGTTTACCATTCCGACGGCCTGCATGAACGCATAGCAGATCGTGGTTCCCACAAACTTGAATCCCCGCCGCTTCAAATCCTTGCTCAGCCTGTCGCTTACCTTTGTGGAGGCGGGCACCTCGCTCATCTCTTTGAAATGGTTTTGGACCGGTTTCCCGTCCACAAATGACCAGATGTACGCACTGAATGAACCGAATTCCTCGACAACCCGAAAATACGCCTTGGCGTTTGCAATAACAGCGTTGATCTTCAGCTTGTTTCTGACGATGCCTTCGTTTTGCAGAAGCTCGTCTATTTTCCGCTCGTCATACTTGATGATTTTTTCGGGCTCAAAGTTGTCGAAAGCCTGCCGGTAGTTCTCTCTCTTTTTGAGGATTGTGTACCAGCTCAGCCCTGCTTGCGCGCCTTCCAGATTCAAATATTCAAAGAGCAGACGGTCGTCGTAGACCGGAACGCCCCACTCCTTGTCATGGTATTCGAGGTAAAGCGGATCTTGTGTCACCCACCCGCATCGGTTCATCTGCCTGTCCTCCTGTTTTCACCATTGCAAACAAACGTTCGCAATCCGTTTCTTCTATCATATACCGGAGCCGCTTGTTTATCAATCTCTTCGTTTCGCTCCATCGATTACCTTAGGTAACACCCGTTGTTCAAATCAAAGGTAGCGCCAGTATAATTCCTCCCCTTTTCAGACAGCAGAAATACAACCGTGTTTGCCACATCGACAGGCAGCACCGGGGACTTGATCAGCTCGTGCTCTCTGTATTCGTTCTTTCTCCACACAGGCAGCTTGTCCATCATCGAGGTATCTACCAGTGTGGGTGCTACGCAATTCACCCGGATATACGGCGCAAAATTCATCGCACAGCTTTTGGTCAGACCGACTGCGGCCGCCTTTGACAGACCGTATACGGCATCAGAGCTTCCTTCCAATCCCGAAACGGATGACAGGTTCACAATGACTCCGGCTCTTTTTTGATCAAGCAGCATTCTCCCGAACAGCCTCGAAAAGTAGATGAATCCCTTTATGTTTACGTTGATCACCTGGTCGATTTCATCCACGTCATAATCGAGGATGCTTTTTCCCAGATAAATGCCGGCGTTGTTGACCAGCCCGTTGATTGCGGGATGCCGTTCGCTGGCCCAGGCGAAAAAGCTTGCAACCTCCTCGTATCTCGTGACGTCCAAAGTGTATACGTCCAGCGCGTCCGAGTTGATAGATTGCTTGATTTCCGCAAGCTTCTCGCGATTTCGGTCGCAGGCGATTACGTGGGCATTCTCTTGAATGCATTGTATGGCAATTTCAAGCCCGATGCCTGAAGCAGCGCCCGTAACGATAATGGCTTTCTCTTTCAGCAATGTCGGCTTCCTCCCTTTGCGGAATCAGGAATCTGAATATCCATGCATATCATCCTTGTGCATATGAACATGCTGACGAATTGCCAAGCTTCAACAAGTTCGTTACCATACGATGGAATTTTCCTTTAAAATTTACATGTTTCATACTGTCTGTATTCTAATATAATTCAAAGAATAGTTTACTATCATGAAAACTGATTCTTTTTCATCTTTTTCTTCATTGAAAATGATGATGTTTCATGAAATAAACGAATGGAGATTACTTGCTTATGTCCACCGACTCGAAGATCCTGAAAGCCTTGTTTTTCATTCAACTGCTTTCGTCCTTTCTGGTCGTCGCCGGTCATTTTACCGCTTCCGTGCTGGACTTTACCGATCCCTTCTGGGTGCTTGCCTTAAACCAGATCAGCCGCTATGGCACAGTGCTTTTGGCCATCGTGAGCGGATACATGACCGCCTATACGCTTGAAAAGAAAAAGCCGGGCTTTTGGCAGTTCTTTTCGGGAAAGCTCACCTACATCTACGTGCCGTTCCTGGTGTGCGGCGTCTTGTATCATTACTTGCTCAATGACGTGTGGCCTCGCACTTCCACAGATTTTTTCAACATCTTTCTGGGAAAAACGGGCGGCCACCTGTATTTTGTGTTTATGATTTGCCAGTACTACCTGTTCGCCTACCTGTTCCGCAATGTGATTACCAAGAAAAACATCCTTTTTCTCATTTGGGTATTCATGGCGGTTCAATATGTGTACATTAATTACCTCCACCAGGGGTGGCTTGGCTTGACGACTCGCCATCTTCTCCCGACGTGGATCTTCACGTTTTATATCGGCCATCTGGTGTACTGGTATCGGGAAACCATCTTTGCTTACCTGCAAAGGAAACAGTCCTACCTGATTTTGTTTACAAGCGTCTCCGTCATCAGTGCTGTCTTTTTCATCCTATCCAGCAAAATGTATGTGGCGGTTCATCTGTCCTTTGTGATTGCGACACTGATTACCTTTTTGGTCATGGTCGTCTTCTTCCTGGAGCTGGTCGACAAGGTACAGCTCAAGTTTCGCAAAGGTCTTACCTATTTTATCTACCTGTTTCACTCGGCCTTCCTCATTCTCTACAAGGAATGGCTGAAGGATCTTTTCGGAAATGACGTCTCGTGGCTGTTCAGCAACACGTGGTATTCGCTGATGTATTTGCTCGTCGTCTACGCGAGCACGGGGCTTGCTTCCATCCTGCTGGTGCAAATTACGAAAGGCATTGAGAGCCTCATCAAGACGAGGTGGCGGGTCATTCGGGAGAGATATGAATAAGACGACAGCCGAAAAAGGCATCCAAGCTGATTGGGTGCCTTTTTATATATTTTGGTGTCCCTGCTTTTTTGCTTTCACTTTCTTGCTCTCAGAAGCAGTCTTCGCTATCCGGGTGCATGGCGGGCTGAGGATGAAATTGGTAGATGCTCAGGTTGATTGATTTTCCGCCGATCACCTCGACCCCTTCCCCTTGCAGCAGAAGCATTTGCATGGTCCGGGATTCCTCTTCCTGCAAGCTGATCTTCCCTTCCGCGTTTATGACGCGATGCCACGGAAGGCGATGCTTATTGCTCATGGAATGGAGGATTCTGACGACCTGCCTTGCCCCCCTCGGACTTTCGGCTAACGTGGCAATTTGCCCATAGGTCATCACTTTCCCCGGAGGAATACTGCGGATGATTGCCACCGCTCTTTCTGTGAATGGCCGCATGCTTTTTTCTCCTTTTCTACTGCCGGGGAAGCCACTGGCAGGTTTGTCCAGTTTCCCCTCTGTTTTTGACAGAAAATTTATGCTACGCTACTCGGTAAGCAATCCTACCCATACTAACGGGATTGCCATCCTGGTTTTTGAAAGGAGCTGAATGGTTATGAGCACATATTTGAACACTCGTTACGATACAAATCATCACCACTTGTCATTCTGCAGGGGGATGCATACCCATTGACTCCCCCCATTTCAGGAGGAGGTACTGCATGCAGCGGAAAACGGCATTGCTTGTCATTGACGTACAAGTAGGAATTGTCGAAGGACCCGAAATCGGTCCGGTTTTTCAAAAGGAAGACGTTTTGCAGACCATAACGAAACTGATTTCCACGGCGAGAAGCCAGTCCATACCTGTTGTTTATGTTCAAGATTTGGATGTAGCCGCCCAAGACTCGGCCGAATTTCAAATACATCCCGAGATTGCGCCGCTTTCCGGCGAACTGGTCATCCGAAAAAAAGCAACAGACGCGTTTCAGCTCACGGAATTGCACAAAGAACTTCAAGCGCGGAAAATCAACCATCTGGCAGTCGTCGGTTGCAAGACGGAATACTGCGTAGATACGACGTGCAGAAGGGCGACCACCCTCGGATATGATGTGACACTGGTGGCAGACGCCCACTCGACGACTGGCAACGATGTTCTTTCGGCAGAGCGAATCATCGCTCACCACAACGCGCTGCTGCATGGTCTGGACAATGTCAGCGGTTTTGTCATGGTGCGCCATTCAGGCGAAAACGTTTTTGAACCGACCCACGATCAGTATAGATAAAAGCGAATGAAACAGCAAACCCCTCCCGACAATGCTGGGACTCGCCCGCTTGTCTGGAGGGGTGTTTTTCTATCGTGGGATCTCTATATGAATGTTGCGTCCGTACTCTGAACGTGTGGCAAACTGAATGTACCCGGCCCTCCGAAAGGCATTGGCCATCGGTTCGTTATGCACGTCGGTATCCGCCCGAATAGGAGTGACCCCCGCTTTCAGCAGGATGTCCGTTCCCCGCCCAAGAAGCTGATGGATGTATCCGCGTCCTCTTTGCTCCGGCATCACGCCGATGTAGCCGATCGTAGCAAAGGCAGGGCTTTTCGCGGGCATCACCAATCCGATGCATTCATCGTCCTGGTTATAGGCAAGCTGCCACCAATGCGGATCATACACCAGCTGCTGCAGGTCCTGAAACAATTCCAGCGCTTGTCCCCTTGCTCCCAGGCGCTCACTGTCATGCAAAATGCGACGGTCCAGCGTTCCTTCAGATACGCGCATGACAGCTTCGATAAAGACCTCGTTGCCCACTTCGGCGAGCGAGCGAAAGGAGAGACCTGCAGGCACGGGAATGTCTGCAATACCCGGCTTCCACTCAAAGCGACAGGTCTCCCGCTCCAGGCGAAACCCCATCTCTCTGAGCAGCTCCCTGCGCTCTGTCGGAAACGTCTGCCACTGGGGGGCCAAAGGAGGAGTATCCAGCACATGCCCCACTTCCTTGACTCCCATGCCGCGCAGGGCTTCCAGCGCTGTTTGCAGCAGTTCTTTGCCGAGAGAAAGGGAATCCTCACTATCCCATGGAATATCGAGCAATACCAAGTCAAGCGGTTTGTCCAGCTTGGGCAGTGTCCAAAATGCTACACGTCCCCGCAGCCGGTTCGCTTCCTCTATGACAAAGCACCATTCCGGGCGCATCGAACCGACTGCGATCATCTTTTCTACGTAACGCTTTACCTCCTGCACGCGGGCCGGATCGCTATTGCCTACTCCTGCGAAATCATCAATCTCTTCCGGTCTGATCGGGCGCACTGTGGCCACTGTCATTCGCTTCCCTCATTCCTTTTTATAAAAACGGGTTTTGAAACCGAATTTATGTAACTACCAAAATAACCATTAATAGTTACAAGCTGATTGTATCACAACCCATCCCAGCCCGGCAACCACATTTTCCCAGCGCCTTTTTGTTCATTTCGCGATCCGACGCGATCCAACAGAATGCTGCCCCTTCTTAACCGAACAGTAAACTGGTTTTGCTTCTCACTTCGCCTCAAGAAACCACACTTTGCTAATCACCTGATCGTTGACCTCATAAATGGCCAAGGCTTCAAATGCTCCACGATTGTCTCTTCCCGTAATTTCCTCGCGGTCGATGACGTAATTGGAATAGCAAATGCGATCTTTGATAACGCAATGGTTGTTCGGATTTTCCTGGAACATTTTCGCGTAACGTTCTGTCAGCGCTTTTTTTCCACTGACCAACACATTTCCGCTCGGATGCTCCATGATCAAAACATCCTCGGCATACGTGGACACAAATCCCGCCAAGTCCTGGCTGTTGTAGCAGAGCAGCTGCTGCTGCACGATTTCCTCCGGCGTTTTGTTCTTGTGCACAAAAAAGCCCCCCTGCAATGTCTTTCTTATCGCGGCCTGCGGTCATGCAGCCAGTCCTTGCCTTCCACCTTGCCTACGGAAGCCATCAAGACGGAGAGATGCTCCTGGCCGTCAATTCCCAAATATTCATTCATTTCTTTGTCGAACCAGTGGCCGATCGTGGACACGCCCAATCCCAGGCCATTTGCCGCGATATGCAGATTCTGGGCAACGTGGCCGGCATCCCACCAAATGTACCGGTACGCCCGTTCCCTGTATTTATGCCGTGTACGGTTGACCACTGCCGTCCACACGAAATTGACAGCCGCCCGGCGCGTCATTTCCTGATTCTCCGTCAAGGCATAAGCCGTTTCAGACACGTCCTCCAGCTTTAACCCTTCCAGGCACCACTCTTCCACATCCAGGTGATACAATCCTTTTTCCAAGCCCTCGACGTTGTTTACGAGCAAATAGGTCTCGATCGGATACAGCGCTCCCGCGGAAGGGGTCGCGCGGATTTGGTAATCGCCCATGTCGGCGGTGATGCCTTGGGTTCCCCAGAGCAAAATGTTCAATTCATTGAGTGTCATCGGTTCACACAGGAAATTCCGTCTGGAACGCCGATTCTTCATCAGCTCCCAAAGATCCGGGGACGGGGGCAGCTCTCTTGGTCCCAAAGGTATGCGGACTACCGCATCGTCATACCGCATGTAAGTAGGCGGTCTTTTGTCAAAGTCATATTTGGCGGCCCAGCCTTCCTCCAGATCGCCGACTGCGTATGAGGTCGCCTGTAAAAATTCGTTGCATATTCTTTGCCATTCCGGATGCATGGTGTTCTCCTCCTCTTGTGCTTGCGACTGTATCTCGCTAAAATCGAGTATACGAACAACACAACCATTAGTAAAACGATGTTTATTAATATAATTCATTAGATTTTACTAATAATTCAAGGAGAATCCCTATGACACTGGCCCAATTGCAAGTGTTTATCGCCGTGGCCGAAGCGAAAAATTTCACGAAAGCCGCTGAATCTCTCGGTTTTACACAATCGGCTGTCTCTCAGATGATTCAAAGCCTGGAAAAGGAACTGGGCGTTCCTCTGTTTCACCGCAGCCGAAAAGGGGTCGCCACGACCAACATCGGGGAGAGAATGCTGCAGCATGCAAGGGAAATGCTGCGGATCAGCTCGCGCATGCAGCAAGAGGCAAAAGCGGCGCAAGGGATCGAGACGGGTACGCTGCGGATCGGTTCCATCCACAGCGTGTCCAATAAAATTTTGCCCGGCTTGATCGGCTCATTCCGCAAGCTGTTCCCCCAAGTGGACATCGTCTTGTTTGAGGGGGAGTATGAAGAGGTAAACAGTTGGATATCCGGCTCTGTCGTCGATGTCGGCTTTACCACCGTGCCGGGAAAGGATATGGAGTCATACACGCTTGCAACCGACAGAATGGTCGTGGTTGTCCCCGATGACCATCCGCTGCGGAGCGAGCCGTATCTCACTTTCTCCCACATTCGGGACAAGTGCTTTATTATGCCGAAGGACGAATGCATCAAAAAGCTGCTTCACACCAACGGGCTTGCTTCCACCGTTGCTTTTGAAGTCCGGGACGTGACGACGATTCTGGCCATGGTGCAGGAATGGGTCGGGGTCACGATTGTTCCGGAGCTCTACTTGCCGGAAATGCTGCCCAAGGTAGTGCCCGTCCCTTTGTCTCCCACGATTACGAGGGAGCTGGTCATCAGTACCCGCAGCTTTGATTCGGTCTCGCCAATAGCGGCAGAGTTCATTGTGCACAGCCAGCACTACATCAAGCAGCGAGCCGTCGCGATTTAAAAAAAGATCTTGCTCCTGAAAACAGGCAGCAAGATCTTTTCTCTATTAGATATCTTCTCCATCAAACTCAATATCGTTGTTGGAGGCATCTCCGGAGAAGTCGTAAAGGTTGTCATCGTCGTAGCTGTCGATAATTTCACCTTCGATGTCTGCATCGTCAAACTCTTCCCAGATATCGTTGCAAATATCTTTCACCAGGCGTCTCAATTCGCTCTTAGTCAAATCGTCAAAATCATCTTGGTATTCGTCGAGGTCAATCTCAATGTCAACAGTAATTTCGTCCTCGTCGCCGCCAAGCGTAATTTCCCAATCAAGACCTTTGTAATCGCCGTAATCGTCATTCAAATCGGTTTCCAGATCATCGATGCGATCATCGACATCGTCGTCCTTGCTGCTCTTTCTGTCTTTGAGGTCGTCGATTTCATCTTCCAGATCGGCAATTTTTGCTTCCAGATCTTTGATTTTCGCGTCCTTCGTTGCGACTTCCGCTTGCAGAGCGGTTACGCGCGTATCCGGGCGGTCTTTGACATCAATTGTGTAAGTCGTTCCATTCCAAACGACATCCTTGTTAAAGACGTTGGCCATCATCCGCACCGGGATATAGGTGCTTCCATTGACGATGAACGGCTCGATGGTCGTTGGAACATTTACACCGTTATACATAACTTTGATATTATTGTAGCTAGCCTGCACATTCTTTTTTCCGACAGCCGCATCCGTGGTGACCGGCAAGAAAGTCGCACCCGCGAGTACTACAGACGACAAGATCGGTACCCATTTTTTCTTCCACATACTACATCTCTCCCATCGTATTTTTCTGTGATGCAAAGCATTTATTTCCAATATTCAGTTGACTGGTGGCTTCACCAAAGCTTAATCGCTTTCCCTGCTACTACTGATGCTCCCGCCGGTATGTACTTTCGCGGTGCTTCCCGCATACAGTGCCCTCATCGTTCGTGGCCAAAGCATCATCTTTTACTGTACCTGTGAACGGTGAAAAAACGGTGAAATTCTGCGCCCTCTTCCAACTTTTTTTCATTCATTTTTCACGAAAATACGGTAACATGATCGCATAATGGGTTATGTGAAAAAGGGGTGGAAAGCCGTGCACATACTGGTAGCAGAAGATGATCTGATGCTGGGTCAACTGATTGCCCATCTCTTGAAGAAAAAAGGCGGATATCAGGTAGAGTGGCTGACAACAGGTGACGATGTCTGCGAGTACGCTTTGAAATCGCACTACGATGTCCTGATCCTCGACTGGATGCTGCCGGGAGAGGAAGGCGTGAGCATCTGCAGCCGATTGCGGAAAGAAGGCTATTCGGGGGCTATCATCATGCTGACCGCCAAGGATGCGCTTGAGGACAAGATTAACGGATTGGATGCCGGAGCCGATGATTATTTGATCAAGCCTTTCGAAATTGATGAGCTGCTCGCCAGAATTCGGGCTGTCAGCCGGAGAAACTTCGCTCCGATCCAGGAACAACTGGTCGAGCTGCAGAATATTCGCGTGAACCTGACACAGCGCACCGTTTTTGACGGAGAAACAGAGGTTTACCTTACTCCGCGGGAGTTTCAATTGCTGGACTTGCTCATCCGCAATAAAGGCCAGGTATTGTCCAGAGAATTGATCTACGACCGGATTTGGGGGTACGAGGCCGACGTCTCTCTGAAGACGATCGATGCCACGGTCAAGCTGCTTCGGAAAAAGCTAAACTGGAATAGCGAAAAGGACTACATACAAAGTATTCGCGGGGTGGGATACAAGCTTGATATCTGACTGGTTTTCACGCACTCGTCTTCCTTGGAGAAAGGACGTATTTGTCCATACCCAGACCAAGCTGGCCTTTCAGTACAGCATCGTCATCATGATTTTTCTCTCTCTTTTCATTACGATTGTCTATTTTTTGGTCCACTTCGCGATCTTTTTTGAACAGGAAAGACAACTGTACACCATCACCGAGCAACAGGCCCAGATCATCAAGGAATCGCTGCCGGATGAAAACCTCGACCAGCAGGATCTCGATGACCTGAGCACCATTCGCGAAAGCGGCAGGCAATTTTTTTACTATTACATAAAGCCGGATGGGAAGCTCTTGTTTGGAGATGCATGGAACCGCCGCTTGCAGCCGGAACTGCTGAAGCTGGTACAAGACTGGACACCCGGCATCCGGGAAGTCCGCTACGAGACCATGACGATCCCCACTCCTCCCAGCAACAAGCGGGGGACCAATGCTTCTCCGAACAAAGTAAAGGTAAAGAACAAAGAGGCGGATCGCGAAATAAACCTGATGATTACCGGCCAGCGCATCTATCATGGCAATGAATTGGCCGGAACGCTTTATACGGGGCGCGAAATATCGTACACCTACGAGCTGATCAAAAGGCTCCTGACGATTTTGATCGTATTGGGCATCCTGTTTCTCGGGGTTGCCGTCCTGCTCAGCTACTTTATGTCCAAACGCGCCATGATCCCGATCCGGCAATCGTTTCAACGGCAAAAGGAGTTTGTCGCTGACGCCTCTCATGAACTGCGGACACCGCTCAGCATTCTGAACTCCTCGCTGGACGTGTTTGAAATGGAAGACGGCGAGCACCTCTCCGACTTTTCAAAGACCGTCCTGGTCAACATGAAGGATGAAGTAAAGCGGATGGCCAAAATGGTCAGTGATCTGTTGACCCTCGCACGTTCGGAAACGGATCGCCCGGCTCTTACGGTTGAGCGGTTTGATCTGGTCCCGACAATCGAGCAGCTGGTGAGCTCCACAGGGCCACTGGCGCAATCCAAAAACATCAGCCTGCATCACCACATGCCCTCTATTCTGATCGTGTACGGCGATCATGAACGAATCAAGCAGCTTCTCTACATCCTCGTGGACAACGCGATCAAATACACGCCGCCAGGGGGAGAGGTGCACCTCACTGTATCTGTTGAAGCACGGGAGAAGCAAACCATGATTCTCATCAAGGTACGGGACACCGGCGTCGGCATCGCGCCAGAGGATGCGGAGCGCATTTTTGACCGCTTTTACCGGGTTGAAAAAAACCGTTCCCGGAAGATGGGAGGAACAGGTCTGGGACTTGCTATCGCCAAGTGGATTGTGGAAATCCACCAAGGCAACATTCATGTCTCCAGCGTTCCGGGCCAGGGAAGCACGTTCACCGTGGCGCTTCCGATTTCTACAAGCAAGAGCGCAGCGATTTAGTCCGCTGCGCTCTTTCCGTTGTATTTTCGAAAGCATCCACTGGCCTCCCGTTATTTCGCTAACAAAACTGAGTCAGATCAACAACTCTGGTGCACAGCCGGTTGATCAGGCTTTTCTCGTGGCTTACCACGAGCACGCCCATTTCTTGCTTGCGGGCATAGTCCAGCACGGCGTGCCAGATTTGCGCCTGGGTGATCCCGTCGAGCATCGCTGTCATTTCATCGGCGATCAAAAAACGGGTTTGCGGCCGGAGCGCCCGCGCTACACAAAAGCGCTGAAGCTCCCCGCCGGACAGCTCGTTTGGCCAGCGGCTGAGCCACTCCTCTTGAATGCCGAGAGCCGCCAGCAGCTGTTCATCCGGCCCCCCGCCCTCCGCAAGCGTTTTGCGCATCCTCCAACGGGGATTGACCGCTTTCTCCGGGTGCTGGAATACAAGCTGGACAGGATGGTACCCGGTTGCGGGGAGCGCTTTGCCATCCAGTGCAACGCTGCCCTCATGCGGGCGCTCATACCCGGCCAGGATGCGCCCCAGCGTTGTTTTTCCGCACCCGCTCGGACCGATCAGACCAACGACTTCACCCGAACGTATTGCAACGCTGACTCCCCGGAGGACCCACTGATTTTTGCTGTATCGAAACCCGATCTCACTTGCTTCAAGAAGCATGGATACACCTCACCATCCCCTCGCGAACCGCTCGCATCTCCGGCCGTCCTGCCGTACATTCGGGCGTAGCCATCGGACAACGAGGCTGAAACAGGCAGCCCTCGGGAAGCGCATTGGGATGCGGCTGAAAGCCCGGAATGGGCGCAAAGTCGTTTTTCGGAAGCGACCTCCACAGCGCTTTTGTATACGGATGGCGGAGCGCTTCGCCACCTCCGGAAAAGTCCTGTACAGGTGCGACCTCGACCGTCGTGCCTGCGTAAAAGACGGCGATCCGGTCTGCGATTTCAAGCGCCGTTTCGATATCGTGAGTGATGAGCAGCACGCCGCGCCCCTGATCAGCCAGCTCCCGAAAGCAGCCGAGTGTTTCCCGGACAGCGGCATCATCGAGACCCGGCGTAGGCTCATCCGCGATCACAAGCCGGGCACTGCTGACCAGCGCAGTGGCTACCAGCACACGCCGTGCCATGCCGCCGGACAATTGAAACGGGAGCAGCCGCTCCACTTCCGGCGCCAGGTTGTACCGGGCAAATGCCTCGCGCTGGATTTTGCGGGCAGCTGCACGGTCTGGAGAGCTCCCCCTCGCAATCTTTGCAGCGTTCCGCACCTGTTTGCCCACCTGCATCAGCGGGTCCAAATAGTTGACGGATTGCGGGATGAGCGCGATCTCCCGTCCTCTGATCGCTTCCTGGTACTCGGCTGTAAGCTTTTGGCCCGCAAATCGGATCGATCCCGAAATAGCAGCATTGCCCGGCAGTATCCCGAGTATGGCATGGGCAAGCAAGCTTTTTCCTGATCCGCTGGAGCCTACCACGGCTACAATTTCACCAGGGCAGACGGATACGCTCAAATCCGCAATCACCTTCAGGCTGCTCTGCCGAAGGCCGCTCGTATACTGTGCAAATGAAATGGAGAGCTCCTCCACCTCAAGGATCGGTTTGCTCTTCGTCTGTGTTGGCACGTACATCCTCCTCTCTTATCCCGCAAACCGGTCGGGCAACTGTTACTGATGGGCACGATGCGGGTCGGTCAGCAGCCGGAGATTGTCGCCCAGCGTATCGAAGGCCCGCACGATGATGAGCAGGGAGATTCCCGGAAAAAACGCCAGCCACCACATTCCCGAAGTCAAGTAGCGCATCGATTCCGAAAGAATGATGCCGATTGCCGGCTGGTGGGGCGACAGTCCAAAGCCGAGGAAGCTGATCGACGCCTCATGCAAAATGGCGTGGGGAAACAGCAGCACGAAGCCGACAAGCAGCTGCGGAAACAGATGCGGCAGAATATGGCGGCTGGCCACCCACCAGCGTGATTTGCCCAAACGGCGGGAGATTTGCACATACTCGGCGGACCGGAGCTGCATGACCTCAGCCCGTATGATCCGAGCCAGGCTTGGCCAATGGGTCAGCGCGATTCCAGCCACTACCCCTTTCAATCCGCCGCCCAGTGTAAACGAGATCAAGATAAGGGCGACCAGATGCGGAACGCCAAGGAACAAGTCGATCAGCCAGCTAATGGCGGCATCGACAGCCTTGCCCATCGTGGCCGCCAGCATGCCCAGCACAAGCGCAATGGCGGCACTGGCTGCAGCGGCGATGACACCCACGCCGATACTTACGGTCAACCCCTTCAGCGTCCTCGTCAGCATATCCCGGCCGAGGTGGTCTGTACCAAATGGATGCTCAAGCGACGGCGATGCGTTTCTTATGTCCAAATTGGTGGAGAGCCGCTCCTCGCCCAGCGTCAATCCGCCGACAACTACACCGATCAACAAGATGGCGGAACAAAAGGTAGTGATCAGGGTTATTTGCCTGCGGTTCACGCCGATTCCCCCTTTCTGATCCTCGGATCAACCACGCGGTAGATAATATCGGCCGCAAGATTGCCGACGAAAACGAGGAGGGCGCTGAAAATGACGATGCCCAATAGCAGCGGTACATCGCTGCGCAATCCGGCCTGAACCGTGGCCTGTCCAAGGCCGGGGTAAGAAAAGACCTGCTCGGCCAGTACCGTCCCACCAATCAGCTCACTGATGGAAGCAAATTGAATCGAAATGGCGGGCAAGGCGACGTTGCGCAAGCCATGCCGCCAAAAGAGCTGCAGTCCCTTTTCTCCCCTGGCCCGGGCAAACAAAATGTAATCGCTGGCCAAAACGTCCACGAGCTTCTGCCTCGTATGCAGCGCAACATTGGCTACGCCGAGAATGCTCAAAGTCAACGCTGGCAGGATGAGATGATAGATGCGGTTTGCCAGTGTTACATCATCGGCAAGCTTTCCCGCCGGCACTCCCAAGCCGACCGGAAACCAGCCGAGCCAGACGGCAAATACCATGACGAGCAGCAGCCCCAGCCAAAATGCCGGTGTCGAAGCCAGCGTAAAGCAGTACCATTTGATCAGCCGGTCCGCCCAGGTGCCCTGCTTCATTCCGGCGACAGCCCCGAGCGCAAACCCCAGCACACCGGACAGCAGCCAGGCCGTACTCATCAAGGCCAGCGAAGCCATAAACCGTTCTCCGATGACCTCCGCTACCGGACGGCGGAAAATCATTGAGGTCCCCAAATCTCCGTGCAATACAGCCGAGCCCCAATGCAAAAACCTCTCCAGGGGCGGCTTGTTCAGCCCCCAGTACTCGGCGATCATTTCTCTCTGCTCGCTGCTTACCCTCGTCATATCGGCTCCGACATACGCCTGCACCGGGTCCAGCGGGGAGTAGCTCACCAGCCAGAATGAGAGTATACACAGGGCAATCAGCAGTGCAGCCATTCGCAGCAGTTTTTTCAGAATAAAAGGTACCAGGCCCATTTGCTGTCACCCAAACTCCTCTTCTCTTTGTCTTTACTTCTTCCAGGACCATTCGACGATATTGTCGGTAATCGGCCACCCATGACCGTGCGGCTGAATTTTTGGCTGCCCGATATCAAGCCCGTCCCGTACCAGATACAGGTGCTGACGGTTGACCAGCCAGGCCCAGGGAGCGTCACCCTTGGCACTGAACCCGGTTTTTCCGTCCCACTGCGCCTTTTTCCAGTAGCCGAGCGCTTCTTCCTCCGTCGTCGCTTTCAGCGCCTTTTCCATGTATTCATCAACAGCCGGGTTCGCATAAAAACCTGTATTGTACCAGCCAATGCCCGCTGTTTTGCTGCTGTACAAATTGTACATCTCCAGCGGATCGTAGCTGCCCCAGCCGAACAGCACCGCATTGGAATGCATCATGCGCGCGATGTCATCCCAGCTGCCGCCTACTACTTTGATATTGATTCCGAGCGGCCTGATCATATCGGCTGCCGCGATGGCGAGCGATTGGCGCGATTGATCATCAGCCTGATAGACGAGCGTAAACTCCGCCTTCAGAGATCCTTTCTCCAGAATGCCGTCTCCATCGGCATCCTTCCAGTCGGCCGCGGCCAGAATTTTCCCTGCTTGGTCGAAATCAGCATCCTCAATCACGGTATCCGGGTTCCACCACGGCATGCCGTCCGCAACCGAGTATGCAGGCGTGCCGAAACCATCAAAAATGCCTTCCACCAGCTTTTTGCGGTCGATGGCGATATTGATCGCTTTCCGGATAGCGATATCTGCGGTCACGTCATTGCCGACCGGAGCTCCGTCCTTGGTCGCTCCGCCTGCCTTTACGACCGGGAACAGAATCCCGCGGTTATCCACGCTGTTTACCGTGACCAGATGCATGCCCGGCACTTGCTGCTTGGCGGCATTCGGCAGCACGAACGCCATGTCCACTTCCCCCGCTTTGGCAGCGGCATACGCGGCATCTTCCTTCAGGAAAAGGAAGGTCAATTTTTTAAAAGCGGACTTCGGTCCGTAATATTCCGGGTTGGCCTCGACGATCAGCTGCTGGCCCGCATCCCATTGGACGAGTTTATAGGGTCCCGAGCCAATCGGCTTTTTGGCATAGTCCTCGCCATGGGCGTGTTTGGGAACAATCCCGGTGGCGACGAGTATATTGACAAATGTTGATTGCGGATGGACGAGCGTAAACTTGACCGTAAACGGGTCGACAGCCTCCACGCTTTTCAGCACGGTGAGATCAATAACCGATCCGCTCTTGGAAGCTGTGTCATAGGTGTACGCCACATCGTCCGCCGTCAGCGGCTGGCCGTCAGAGAATTTTACATCGCTCCGCAGCTTTACCGTCCAGACCAAACCGTCGTCGCTTACCTCATAGCCTGTTGCCAGGTCGTTTACGATTTTCAAATCCTTGCCGCGTTTCAGCAGGGTGCTCTGGAACAGCGGCGAGCCGTAACGTCCCCAGCCTGTGGTCGGGTCAAAGCCGTCCTCCGGCTCATAGCCGATCGCCAGGATCAGCTCATCTTTTTTCTTTTCTGCCTCAGCACCCGTCCCTTGATTTTTGTCGGGTGCGCAGCCCGCCGCAAGCAGAAGAACCATCGCCATTATCGCCGCGATTGGCTTTGCGTACCATTTTCCAAGCATTCTTTTCTCTCTCTCCCATTCAGCAAGTAAATTTGTATGGAATCATCAGAATTTGGCCTATTTTTTCATCATACCTTATTCCCGGCAAGTTTTTTACCCTCCTCGAACAAAAAAGCAGCGTTCCGATTCAGAAACTTTTTACAATACTATGGCGAAACGAAAGTCCCGACGAATCGTCTTTATCGCAGTAGGAGTGATGATATGGGCAAGATCATAGAGGGATTGGTGATCACGACCATTTTGTATTTTGTGACTCTTTGGAGCGCATTTGCACTCTATTATTGGATTTATCAAATCCCTTTTGATCACGATTGGGATTTGTCCGGAAACTTTATCGGCATATTCATGATTACGATTCCGTATATCACGTACGGTCTGCTCATGCGCTTCATCCAGGACAACCCCGTCAGACAAGCGTTCACAGTCAGCCTGGTCACGGTCGTTTGTGAATTTTGCAGGTGGGCTCATCAGCGTGGCCCTGTGTGTCATCGCCGCCGGGATTCGACGAAGATAGCCACTGCCCGTCCTCCTAAAAAGCCTGGCTGCACTTGGCCCCGGTTCCTTCTTGTAAATCCAAGTCGGGAGGAAAAGTTGGTGCATGTAATTTGAACATTCTGACTAAAATTATTTCATTTCCACTTTCATGAAATATATGGTAGAATCACTTTTGCGTTTCCTTTCATTACCAAAAAATCGTTAAAGGTGGAAAAAACTCAAAATGAAAAAGGTTCTCTCAACAGCCGCACTACTCGCTATGTTGACTGTTTCTGCTTGTTCAAACCAGTCGACAGACACGAAGCCAGTACCACAAAACGAAGCAACAAACGCGACTCAGCAAGCTTCCGGCACGAATGGCAGCGACTCCTCGGCCGCAAAAACTGAGGCGCCTGCGGAAAACGCAAGCAATCAGACAAGCGACAAGCTTGAGCTGAAAAAAGTATTGTCTGACAAAGTCGAAATTCTGATTCCGAAAGGCTTTGACATCATGTCGGAAGAAATGGCAAAAGTGAAGTATCCTTCAGAAAATCGGCCAACATTGATCTACACCGATGCGGAAGGCTCCATCAACGTCGCTTTCAATCATACTGCCACACCGATCCAAGACGGCCAGATCAAGGAACTGAAGGATCAAATGAAGCAAATGTTTGAAGGGCTCTACCCGGATGCGACATGGTATAAGGACGAAGTAACCCAGATCAACGGCAAAAATGTCGGCTATTTTGAACTGTTAACGCCTGCTGCAGATACGAAGGTGTACAATCTCATTTTCTTTACGGAACTGGACGGAAAATTGTTAATGACCACCTTTAACTGTACCGAGCAACAAATGGATGAGTGGAAACCGCTTGCCCAACAAATTTTGCAGTCCTACAAAGTCAACTAAGGCTCTGTTCTCCGACTTGCAGACAGGCAGCCTCTTTCAAGCGGCACGCCTGTAATATTGAACACAATCGCATGATCGAAAATTGCCCTCCCCTCTCCAGAGAGGAGGGCTTTTCCTTATTGAAAGCCCCCTTGTCCATGCAGCAAAAAAGAAAGCCCCGCTAAAAGCAAGGCCTTCTCATAAACCTGAAACAGCTAACCGGTCATTTCCCGTATGAGACGTCGGAAGGAAGTGTTGGCTCCTTTCCTGATTTCGCCTCCGGAAACCTAGCGGATCACGGCTTTCCCGCTGATGGCATCAATATAAATGTATTTATCGGCGTACTTTTTGTCGCTCATCGGTACATAGATCAGCTTCGGCTTGGCGAGCTTTTCATCTTCCACGCCCTTGATTGTATAGGCCAATTGCAGCGGCATGTACGCCAGGTATTCCCGGACAGCCTGCTCCACGGGAACCGCTTTGCTCTTGTCGGGAAGAGCGACTGCTTCCGCCGACGCCGTTCTGTTCAAGAACCCGTTCGCTTTGCCCGTGGAAGGGTCCACCGTTACGATGTAGGCCTCATCGGGATATTGCTGAAGTACGGGTACTCCGTCATGGCTCTTGATAAATTCAAACTGCCAGTCTCCGGATGTGACCGGCGAGGGCTCTCCCGGTTTGATAATCTGGCTCACCTGTACCTCTGTGACTCCCGGATCGACGTATTTTTCCAGGACGCGGATCGCTTCCTTGAGCGCTGCCTGCTCCGATACGGAGATATTCGTATCCTTGCGGGGAATCGTGACATCCACGACCCGCCCTGTTGCGGCGTCCACGACGACCTCCAGCCTTTTTTCGTCTTTTGTCTCCCAGTGGAAGACTTTCTCTTTTCCTTCGCCCTCGCGCTTCTCTTGCTCCCGCTCGCTATACGGCAGGCCTTTCAGATCGGCTCCCCATTCCTCTGTCAGCAGGGCTGCCGCCTCTTCCTTCGTTTTGATGGCGGCCGCCTGCTTCTGCGCTGCAAGCGTGATCGGTTCGTGCGTGCCCAGGCGGTCGTACTCCATTCCGTTGTTTCCGGTTCCGAACTGGATTTTCCCTGTTTCCGCGTCGATATACCAATGAAGCGACCCGGACTGACCCATTTGAAAAAAGGCGACCGCCGGGGTGTAATCGAGCAGCGGCCCGAGGTCTTGCTGTTTTTGGTCAGAGGAGGAGCGCTCAAACAGCCGCTCGATGTAGCGCAGCTTCATGTTTGCGGCTACTTCTTTTTCCGCCGCCTCTCTGGAAACCGCTGTTGACGGATCAGGCAATGCGGCAAGGTCGTACGCTGACGCGTTCTTGGCAAAATCCGTGACGCGTCCCGTCTTGTCGACGACAACGTACAGATCGTCCCCGAGCACAGGCAATCCGTTGTGATAGCGTTGATATCCCGGGATGTCGGAGGAATCCTTTTCCCGGTAGTTTTTCAAGTCTTCACCCAGGACGCTTTGCAGGAACTGGCTTGCCTTTTCGCTTGCCAATGCCTTCGGAGCATGCACCCATCCCTCGTCCCGGGGGGCATCGACGCGGTAGCGGGAAATTGTATCGCCTTTCCCCTGTGTGCTGACCATTACTGTGTTCCCCTGTTCATCTGCATTCGCAAGCGTCAGCGAGGAGCCGTCCTTCCGTTTGTCTTTGTTTACCAAAACGGCCCCGGTGTTGAACTCTGGCAGCGCCTTTGCCAGTTTGTCGAGGGTTGCCTGCTCCTCGCTGTTCAACTGTCCGAACGCGACGATCCGGCCTGCGCCATCCACCCAGAGCGTGATGTCGCCAAACGGCACCGCCTTGCCGTCTTTCATTTGTTTGTAAGTGACATACATGCCGTTTACGTCCAGCTCCAAAAAACCGTTCTGCGGGCGGTATATCTCGCCTGCCGCCGTCTGTTCGTACTGCTTGCGCTGCTCGCCAAGGAGCGCGTCCAGAAACGCATTCGCTTTCTCCGCGGCCGCTTGCTCCGTGAGAGCCTGCTTGCCGGCATCGCTTGTGAACCATTTGAACATTTCCAATTGCTCTGTGCCTGTGTTGACGGCCACTTGGGCGTACTCATTGTCGCTCTTTCTCAACTCGGCCATGACCACGCCCGGCCCGACTTCCTTCACAGTCAACTGATAGCCGCCCAGCTCGGGAATCGCTTTTTGCAGCGGCTGCAATGCCTTTTGAACGAGCGCCTTCGCTTTTTGCCCCGACAGCTCGGCTGCCGCTTGCTGCAAATCACTTGGAAATAGAGACGCCACCGGCTTCCATACCGCAAACGCCAAAGCAATGCTGGCGGCTACCGCACCTGCCGCGTACAGACTGCGATACCCTTTCGCCCGTCTTTTGCTTAGCTGATCATTGATCCGCTTTTCCAATTCGGGAGTGAATTGTATATCCTGTGCCGACTTGCGGCTGACATTTCGGACCGCCTCGCGAAATTCCTTGTCTACGTCCATTCCAGCCCCTCCTCTTCCAACAGCGCCCTGAACTGCTTCCGTGCCCGGGACAGTTTGGTCCGGACCACTTCTTCTGTTACATTCAGCACCTGCGCGATCTCCTTGATCCGCAAATCCTCGTAATAATGGAGCACGATGACCTGCCTGTATTGAGGGGACATTGCCATGACCCTCTCCGCCACCTGCTCCTTGGTCCATTTTCCGATCACCGCATCCTCTACATGCTCGTCGTCTTCGCAGTCCGGCACGTCAGCTTTTTTAAAGGTAGAGAAGATGTGCTTGAAAGACCAGGAGCGGAGGTACTTGTTCGATTCGTTGATGGCGATGCGATACAGCCAGGTTTTCATATTGCTTTCCGCGCGAAAGGTCCGCAAGCCGCGAAACGCCTTGAGAAATACCTCCTGCGTAATATCTTCGGCCATGCTTCGGTCTTTGACGATGAGGTATACGAGCTGGATGATCTTCTCTCCGTACTCTCTCATCAACTGTTCCAAGACAGCCTCATTTGTCATGCGCAGCGACTGATCCGCCTGGTTAGTTTCGGGATACACGTCAGTTTGTCTCCTTCATTTCATCTCGTCCCTTGCTCTGCGCTAGTTCGCCAGGCCGTTTTCCGGCGTCACGAGGAAGCTCCAGAAGGTTCCTTTTTTGTTGATCTGGGCGATAACGGTGGGTTTGCCCTTTTTCGTAAAGGTGTACGTATCGTGCTGGACAGCCATGTTGTATCCGGTCAAATCGATCTGAAGGTGTTTTTTCACCGCCGGGCCTGCAGCGCCAATTGCTTTTTCTTTCGTGTAGAAAGGTTTCGCAAACACTTTGGGGATGTCGCTTTCAAAGACGAAATTGTCGCCGGAGATTTGTTCAAGCATTTTGATGGATACCGGTTTCCCCGTTTTGGCTCCGATGCCCACTACGTATTTTCCGTCTTTATCCGAAAGTCCCCACAAATTGTCGATGTGCTCCTGCGGGTTTTTGTAAAGCGTCGCGGAAGGCGCCAAGGGAACCTGCTTCCCCCCGGACAGTCCTTTCAGCGTTTGCTGAGCAGCTTGAACGACTGCTGCGGGAACCTGTGCCGCTTCATATTCCGCGTTGGCGTGTAGAACTTTGCCTGTGCCGGGCTCAAGCGCCACATTGACGCCTTCTCCGTTAAACGACCAGATGTTTTGCTTTTCCCACTTGATCCGCTCGACCTCACGAATGTTGAACGAACGCTTGGCGTCCATTTCTTTCAGCGTGTTCATGACAGTCGCTTTCAAAGCGGCATTTACTTCGTCGAGCTTGAAGCGTATCCGCATCGAAACAATGTCGCCATTGCTCTTGGCGATGAGGACTTCTCCCCTGTCGTCTTTGGCAGAGAGAACCCAGCAATCTTTATTTTGGCCGCTGACTCTCTCCAGCACAATGGGTTTGCCTTCTGCTAGTTGCTGCATGGCTTGGGCTGCCGCGTCGACAACCTTTTTGTCCAGCTCCGCGATGGTGATCATTTTCGGGGCCGCAGCTGGCACTGGGGCGTTATTGGCTGCGTGCACGGTCGAAGAGATTCCTGGGAACGGCGATGCTGCGGCAGATACCAACAGCGCCAGCATGCTTATGGACAAGAGTGTTTGTTTTTTCATCACGAAAATCATCCTTTCAGCTTTCGAATCACTCATTTGATCCAGCAGCGGCAATTTCGTGACACCTACAAGCAAATATTCCTCCAGAAATTTTGGATGAGTTGGATCCGTCAGGAAATCACCTCCCAACAAATCAGGGAGCTTCCCCTCTCGTTTCAGGGAGCTCCCTTACAGATAAATCCATTGATTTCCCCTACAATTGCAAGTGAACCTATCTGGAACACACCCCGCCAGGCTGAAAGGTTCAACTACTCAAGTCACAAGATGGAGATGACCGTTATGATCGTGAACTGGCTTCGAAACAATGCATACGCCTCCGTGCTGCTGTTGCTCGCGCGCCTATACATCGGATGGCAATGGCTGACCGCAGGCTGGGGCAAGCTGACCAGCGCTGAAGGCTTTCAAACCGCCAAATTTCTGCAGAACGCCGTTGCCAACCCCGTTACCAGCCATAATGAAGTGATTTATCCGAACTTCACCGCATTTCTGGAGAGCTTCGCCCTGCCTAACGCCCAACTGTTCAACTTTCTGATCCCGCTGGGCGAGTTTCTCGTCGGGCTTGGCTTGATCCTCGGCTGCTTGACCACGGCTGCCGGATTCTTTGGGGTCGTGATGAACTTCGCTTTCCTCTTGGCCGGCACCGTCTCTACCAACCCGTGGATGATCTTGTTTGGCATCTTCCTGCTGGTCGGCGGCCGCAATGCTGGCATGATCGGTCTTGACCGCTATCTGTTTCCGTTTTACGACCGCTTGTTTCATAAGAATCCGCCCAAACCGATCCTTCTTACAAACCGGAAGATCATTTAACCGGAGCTCTTGTGTTGGATGCGTGAAAAGGCCCTGACCCTCCATGCGGCAGATTGCTGGAGGGCCAGGGCCTTTTCAAGGAAGTTATTTCTGTTTCTCATAAATGGCAACAGCTATGGAGGTCAATCCAATTACAACGGCCAAAGGCAGAGCCCTTGCACTATGTACTTCACCTATATAATCATGAAACTGATACACTACAAGCAAGGATAAGCATGAAACAACCAGAATGCATAACAAAAGCCATCTAATAAGTTGATTGATCATACGAATCTCCTATTTTCTATCGACAGAGTAGTGGTAGATCGCCGGAACTCCTACAGTGCTAGAGTATTCTTTTGTCCAAAGCTTCCCGTCCCAATTTGATCTGTGTTCCTGAACAATCCGCACCGCATGAGTGTGTCTACCATTTTTGTAATAAAAATCTCGGCTACTGTAACCAGCGTCTGGCCCCGACAGTTTTACTCTTACTGTTACTTTTTTCGTTCCGGATGAACTCAACTCAAAAGCGTCATTAACAGAAGATTTGGCTGCACTTGGAATATTTGTACCATATGAAGCTGTAAAAGTTGAAGAAACCTCTTTAGATTCTTCATATTCCATACCTCGTGCAACACTAATGATAAAATAAGGATTTGAAAGGTAAGACCAGCTTTGGGTTATTCCCTGATCGTACACATACCATACATCGTATTCTCTATAGTCCTGTGGTTTAGATTTGCCTGAATTTTGTACAGGTTCATAGTATCCTAGTAAAACCTCATGCTTCCCGTCATATCTTTTCGTTACAGGCTCATTGTATTCTATAAAGTTGTACCCTTTCAAGCTTTTCCCTGTTAAAAATTCAATATCCTTAATTGGAACTGAAGAATTTTTTGCCTCAACCGTCTTAGGAGAAGCAACTCCTGTAAACAGTATTGCCCCGATTAAAAATAACGAAGACTAAAGAAGAAATTAATTTTTTCATCACTTAACCTCCACTTTTTATTTTCCACAATATGTATATTAAATCAATTTTATGTAATTGCCAATAAATTTCAATTCCTATTCCTTTGATGAACGAGTCACTCTATCTATAGCAAATACACCCTACAGAGTCACAGTCAACCGCAAAGTTTTCATTATGTCTCTGTAAGGTGTATCTTACTTTATAGTCTTTAACTTTTTATCTCTTGAGGTATTTTGAATCATTTCCATTGTTGGTTATTTTTTTCTTCCGTCATCTTTACAAACCTATACCCCTGCTTCTGCAGCTCTTCGATGATTCTCGGCAAAGCCTCTGCCGTGTGGATATCGTCCAGCATGTGAAGGAGGATCACGCTTCCGTTTTTCGTCTGCTTCAAAACGGCATTCACGATATCATCCGCGCTGTTTTTCGAATCGTGATCGGACGGTATGACCGAAAACATGGCGATCGTAGAATAACCAGTAGCGGCGATGGCCTTCAGCGATTTTTCGTTTTGCGCTCCAAATGGCGGCCGGAACAGCATCGCAGGCTTTTGCTGAATCGCTTCGGTAATGATCTGGTGAGCCTTGACTACTTCCTCCTGCAGCTGCTCCGGCGTAATTTCGGTGCCAGTCGGGTGCGAGTACGTATGATTAGCCACATCGTGCCCCGCTTCTGCCATCGCCCTGGCCAAATTGGGGTTCTTGACCGTTCCGTCCGCTCGCAGGAAAAAGGTCGCTTTCACCTGATGCTTGTCCAGGATGTCGAGAATTTTCGTGACGTTCGCGTCGCTCCCCCAATCGTCAAATGTCAGGGCGACCTTCTTTTCGTCTGTATCCAGCTCTTTCACGAGCTTGTACGACGCGTTGCCGTAGTCGGGATTGATTTTTGCCGCGTCGTATCCCTCAATGTCTTTGAGCGGCTTTTTCTCTGCTCCATCCTTGATCAGCTTGTCCAGCTTGACGTACTCGTATCCCGCATCTGCCGCGGCCTTGGCGAGCAGCGGAATGGATACGGCCAGATGCTTGTTCTCCTCGATATCCAAGGCGATGATGCCTCCGCGGTTGATGTACTTTCTCACGTAGTGGTACTTTTGCTCATCGGTTTCCTTTTCCCAGTTGTGCAGAAACAGGCTGTATCCGATCACGGCTTCCTCTCCGTTATGTGCGGCAGCCCGGAGGACATCATCCGTGTATGTCCCCAAGCTCGTCCTGACATACCGCGGGACAATACCCGTCTTTTGCTTGATCAGCTCCTGGCTCGCTTTTATCTCCTTGTCCATTTGCTCGTAGGTCAGCTTTGTTAAATCCAGCGAACGCACCGCATTGTTCTCGATTTCATGCCCTCTGGCGACAATTTCCTTTGCCAATGCAGGCTGCTTGGCTACTTTGTCTCCCGGCAAAAAGAAGGTTGCCTTGATCTTGTAGGTGTCGAGATCGTCGAGCAGCCGCTTCATCTTTTGTGCGTCCCCCAAGCCATTGAAGGTGAGGGCCAGCTCCCGTTTCGTGGTGTAGACCATCGAGATCGCTTTGCTCTTTTCGGCAGTATTGCGGGCGGTTTGGGTGGCCGGTTTGTTCAGTGTCTGGGAGCTTGCAGCAGCATTCACCTGGCTTTCCATAGAGCCCCAGCTCGTCAGCAGGACGAGGGCTGTCGCTGCCAATATCGTTCTAGCAAAAATTCTAGTTGTTGCTCGGTTTTTACAGATCGTCATGCTTTCTACTCCTTTCTCGAAACATAATTAATGAAAGTTGGTTTTTCAGAGAGGTTGAGCCCGGGTTTAAGCAATCAGCAGGGGCCATGCGGTTTGGCAAACAGTAAGCCGAATCAGCATCGTTTATCTTAGCAAGCGAAACTGAAAGGATTCTGAACAAGTAGAAATGCCCCAGTGATCTCGCCTGGTCGCCGCGTTTGCCGTTTTTGGAGGACGAATCTCCAAAAAGCCCTGGAATCGCTTTTAGCTGCTGCTGCCAGGCAAAGGCAAATATGATGCATCTAAAGCTAAAGAAGGCAGTCGCAGTGAGAGACCTTTCCTCTCGCCGTGACTGCCTTCTGCTGTTAATCAGCTTCCAACTGCTTTGACCGGTACTTCTGTCGGACGTGCCGCGTGTTAAGCGTTTCCTCTCTATTTTCCTGCTCTCACGATGTCAGCCTGGGCTTCCCGCCATTTCGACAGCGCATCAAAATGCGGAACAAGCGAACGGTACACATCTGCAAACAGCTTATACAGCTCCTGATACGCTTCTGTATGCTTTTTGTTGGGGGTGTAGGTCTCCGTAATCCTGACGAGCGATCGCGTCTCTTCCAAAGAAGAGATCGTCCCGGTCGCGAGCATGGCCAGCATGACGGCCCCCAGACACGCGCTTTCCCGAGAAGCCGGCACGTGGACAGGCACACCGAATACATCTGCCGTCATCTGCAGCCAAACCGGAGAGCGGACAAAGCCGCCCGTCGCCAAAAGGCTTTTTCCAGATTGTTCTGTCGACATCAGCGATTGGTAAACGCTGAATGCGCTGAAAACGACTCCCTCCAGCACCGCCCGCATAAAATGCTGGCGCCGGTGATTCAGCCCGGCCCCGAAAAATACACCCCGCGCCTGCGCGTTCCAATGCGGCGCACGTTCCCCGGTCAAATACGGGAGAAACAGCAGGCCCTCTGAGCCCGGCTGTATCCGCTCCGCTTCCCGCGTGATGATGTCGTAGATGTGATCCCCCGTCTCCGCCGCCAGTACCCGTTCGTCTCCGGCAAACTGGTCCTTGAACCATTTGAGCGCAATGCCGCCGTTGTTGATCGGGCCGCCGACGACCCAGTAGCCTTCGGTCAGCGCATAGCAAAAGGAGCGCATCCGCTCATCGGTCAACGGCTCTCTTCGCACGGTGCGGACAGCGCCGCTCGTTCCGATCGTGATCGCCGCCGCTTCCCCCGTGATGGCCCCTACCCCGAGATTGGCCAGGACGCCGTCGCTTGCTCCGATGACGATTGGCGTTTGCGGCGGAATCCCGAGCTCTCCGGCCTTGTCCTTTTCCGAGATCTCCAGGATATGTGTCGTCGGAACTGGCCGGGAAAGCTGCCCGGGCGAGATGCCTGCGTACTCCAACGCTTCCCGGTCCCACTCAAGCTGCCTGAGGTTGAACAATCCGGTGGTGGAGGCAATTGAATAATCGACCGCATACGTTTTGCATAGCTGATACAAGACGTATTCCTTGATCGAAATGATCTTGTGGGCGCTTTTCAGCAATTGCGGCCTCATCCGCGACAGCCAGCGCAGCTTGGTCAGCGGCGACATGGGATGGATAGGCGTCCCCGTTTTTCGGTACAGCCCAAGACCTGCGCTGCTTTCCAAAAGCTCCCTCGCTTCTGCCGCGCTCCGGTTGTCCGCCCAAATAATGCACGGTGTCAGCGGCTGATGCGCTTCATCCACGAGTATCACACTGTGCATCGCGCTGCTGAAGCCGATCGCAGCCAATTGCCCGGTCTGTGCCGCCTCTGACCGCATCAGCTGCCGGGCAACCATCCATACGGCCCGGGAGATTTCATCCGGGTCCTGTTCCGCGCAGCCGGGCTGCGGCTGGTAGATGGGATACTCCACCATGCTCTCCGCCAAAATCTCACCGGACAAATTGCTCAGTACGCCTTTGGTGCTTGTAGTCCCGATATCTAAACCCATGTAGATGGTTTGTTGTCCCATTGATGTACCCTCTCAATCAGAAAATCATATGGGGTAAGGCAAGCAAAATGGTCAATACCGCTTTTGGGCAATCAGCTTCCGAACCTTTGCCAGATTGTCGTAGGTTTCTTCTTCCCGCAGCATGGAGACGCCGATAAACAGCGTATCCAGGATGCTGATCTGCGCCAGTCTGCAAGACATCGACTCGGGGCGCAACAGCGTCTCCCGCGACGACGTATACAGCACGATGTCAGAGATTTTGGTCAACGGCGATTTGGTATAGTCCGTAATGCAAATCGTGGTCACGCCCGCTTCCTTGGCAGCCTGTACCGCGTCGATGATGTCCTTGCTGCTACCGGAATGCGAGATGCCCACCACGACACTCCCGGGCTTCAGCAGTCCGGCGGATACGATCTGCAGGTGGGAGTCTGTCAAGGCGATGCATGACAGGCCTGTCCGCACAAACTTGTGATACGCGTCCAGGGCGATGGGCCCTGAGCCTCCGCAGCCGTAGAATTCCACCCGGTCTGCTTTGGCGATCGCGTTTACCGCCTGCTCCAGGGAGTCGGGGTCCAGCACCTGCAATGTATCGCTTAACGTCTCGGCGTTTACCGTAAACACTTTTTTGGCGATCGTCGCCATATTGTCCGAGATTTCGACCTCTTCATGAATCGCCTGCAGCGGCGTCACCAGGTCGGCAGCCAATGAAATTTTCAGCGCCTGGTACCCTTCGTAGCCAAGTCGCCTGCAAAACCGAAAAATAGACGCATCCGCACAATTGGCCATCTCGGCAAACTGTGTAATCGAGAGGTGAATGATATCCTTCGGGTGATTCAGTATATAGTTGGCGATATTCAATTCCGTAGCCGTGAAATTGTCGTACATGTAGCGAATGCGAGCCAAGCAGCCCTGGTCTTCTTTCCAGGGGAAATTCGGTTTGTTCATTGGGAAACCTCCTCAAAAACACGCAAGCGGACTATTACCATGATTTTACCAAATTCCGCTCCCGCGCATAGCAACTTCTTCGGAAACCTGTTGCCCGTCGACACTCCCGCTGCGAAGGCTAGTCGGCTTTTTCCACAGCGTGGCCGCCAAACTGGTTCCGCAGTGCGGCGACGACCTTGCCGTGGAACACGTCCTCATCCAGCGAGCGGTAGCGCATCAACAGGGACATGGCGATGACCGGCACGGATACTTTCAGGTCGAGAGCCGTTTCGACTGTCCACTGTCCTTCGCCCGACGCGTGCATCACGCCTTTGATCGTGGAAAGCCGCGGGTCTTCCGAAAAAGCCTGCTCCAACAGTTCCATCAGCCAGGAGCGGATGACCGAGCCGCTGTTGAACAACCGCGCCACTTTCTCGTAGTCATAGGAAAACGGCCCTTTGTCGAGAATTTCGAAGCCTTCTCCAATCGCCTGCATCATTCCGTATTCGATGCCGTTATGCACCATTTTCAGGAAATGTCCTGAACCGGCAGGACCCGTGTACAAGTAGCCATGCGCCAGCGAAATATCCCGCAGCAGCGGCTCTACTACAGCGTACACGTCCTCTTCTCCTCCGACCATCAGACATGCGCCATTACGTGCTCCCTCAGTTCCTCCGCTCGTGCCGATATCCAGGTAATGAACGCCGGATTGCTTCACGCGCTCGTATCTTCTGATCGAGTCCTTGTAAAACGAGTTTCCGCCGTCAATCAGAATATCTCCCGGAGACAGATGCGGCAGGACGGCCTCGATGACTTGGTCCACCAGCTCACCTGCCGGCACCATCATCCAGATGATCCTCGGGGAGACGGACAGCCGCTCGGCCAGCTCCTGATAGGATTGGCTGGCCATTCCTCCGGCCTGTTCAAACTTTTGCAAAGAATACTGGTCAATATCGCATCCAATTACGTGATGCCCTTTTGCGATCATGCTACATCCTAAATTCAGCCCCATTTTTCCTAGACCAACGAGACCAATATTCATAATTCCACCACCATGCAAGAAATTAAGACGCTTGTGTTCGACGAAAGCCTACTGTGCCTTTGGATCAAGCGCATCGCGCAATCCATCGCCAAACAGGTTGAATCCGATCACGCTTGCCATAATGGCAAAGCCGGGAATCATCACGACCCACGGTGCCGTCGTGATATAGTCGCGGGAGTCTGCCAGCATTTTTCCCCACTCCGCTTCCGGAGGCTGCGCCCCCAGTCCGAGGAAGCCCAGCGCGGCCGCTTCCAAAATGGCGGAAGCCACGCCCAGCGTCCCCTGAACGATCAAGGGAGTCCAACTGTTGGGCAGTACATGGCGAAACAGTATGCGGACCTGCGACATGCCCTGCGCTCGCGCCGCCATGATGTACTCCTCTTGCTTGATACCCAGCACCTTTGCCCTCACCAGACGGCCGTACATCGGCACGTTGACGATCGCAATCGCCAAAAGCGCGTTGAACAGTCCCGGTCCGAGGATCGCGACGATCGCGATGGCCAGCAAAATGCCGGGAAACGCCAGCATGACGTCGAAGATGCGGGAAATCAGCGTATCGATCCATTTGCCGTAAAACCCGGCAATCAAGCCGAGCAGCGTACCTACTACCAGGGAGCCCAGGACAGAGAAAATACCAATCGTCATCGAGATGCGGGCTCCGTACAAGATTCTCGAAAACATATCCCGGCCGGAGTCGTCCGTTCCAAACCAGTGCTCTGCAGACGGAGGCTGCAGCGTGTTGGCGAGGTTTTGCTCGATGGGATCATGCGGCGCGAGCAAAGGCGCAAACAATCCCGTGAGGATGAACAGCAAGACCAGCGCGCCGCCGATGACTGCCGCTTTTTGCTTGCGCAGTCTCCTTACGCCTTCACTCCATGGTGTTCGTCTCCGTACCTTGCCGGCGGACAATTCTTCTGCCGGCATCGTTGCCAAACCCGACTGCATCAGGGAACACCTCGCTATTTGTATTGAATTCTTGGGTCAAGATAGCTGTACAACAAGTCGACGATCAGATTCACGACAATGAAGATGACAGCAAGCACCAAAATGCCGGACTGGATGACAGCGTAATCGCGGTAGCCGATGGCATTGTAGATGTACTGGCCAACGCCCGGCCATCCGAAGATCGTCTCGGTCAACACGGCTCCTCCCAGAAGCCGCCCAACCTCCAGGCCGATGATCGTCATCACAGGAGCGAAGGCATTTTTCAATCCGTGCTTGTAGACGACAAAGAATTCGTGCAGGCCCTTTGCCCGCGCAGTGCGGACATAGTCGTGCTTCAGCACCTCCAGCATGCTCGACCGGGTCATCCGGGCGATGTACGCCATCGGGATCGTTCCCAGCGCCATCGCCGGAAGGATCAGGTGGCGCACGGAGGACCAGAACTGCTCGTAATTCCCCGCCAGCAGCGTGTCGATCAGATAAAAATGGGTGATGGTCTCGACGGTCACCCGCGGGTCATTGCGTCCGAGAACCGGCAGCCATTCCAACTGCAGCCCGAACAGCCATTGCTCCATCAAGCCGAGCCAAAAGATCGGCATGGACACCCCGACCAACGCCAGCAGCATCGGTATGTAGTCGATCCAGGTGTTCCGTTTCCACGCCGATACAATTCCCACATTGACCCCGACGATCACGGCAAAGATCATCGCAAACAGCGTCAGCTCCGCCGTAGCCGCCAAATGCGGGAGCAGCTCTTCGCTGATCGCCTTTCCCGTCACCAGCGATGTGCCCAGGTCTCCCTGCAAAATGTTCAGCAAGTAGTTGCCGTACTGCTGATACAGCGGCAAATCAAGCCCGAGCTCGTGACGCAGCTTCTGTATCGACTCCGCGTCCGCCCGCTCGCCCAAAATGACCTGCGCAGGATCGCCCGGAATCAGGTTGATGATCGCGAAAACGATAATGGATACGCCGAAGAGTACCGGGATTAATTGAAAGATTCGTCTGGCTGTGTACCTTATCACTGGTTTACACCCCATTGCTTCAAAATCTGTCCACAGCCTTTGCGGCCTGAACGGTATCTGTTACACCCGCCTTAGTACAAATGACAGGCAACCAGTTGCCCTTCGTGTGCCTCTCTGAAATCCGGACGGGTCGTCCTGCACACATCCATCGCATGCGGGCACCGTGGATGAAAGGCGCATCCGACAGGCGGATTGACCGGACTTGGCACATCGCCCTGCAGGATGATCCGCTCCCGCTGTTGGCTCGGGTCGGGAATCGGTACCGCTGAAAGCAGCGCTTGGGTGTATGGATGGAGCGGGTTTTCGTACAGCTTGTCGCATTCCCCCTGCTCGACGATCCGGCCGAGGTACATGACCCCCACCCGGTTGCAGATGTGACGCACCACGCTCAGGTCATGGGCAATAAACAAATAGGTAAGCTGAAACTGCTTTTGCAAATCCTGCATCAGGTTGATCACCTGGGACTGGATGCTTACATCCAGAGCGGAAACCGGCTCGTCTGCCACGACCAGCTTTGGCTTGAGGGCAAGCGCCCGGGCGATCCCGATCCGCTGCCTTTGGCCGCCGCTGAATTCATGCGCGTACCGGTCGGCGTGATACCGGTGCAATCCGACTACTTCAAGCAGCTCGCTGACACGCCGCTGCCGCTCTGTTTTGCTCTTCACCCCGTGAACCAGCAGCGGTTCCTCCAGGATCTGACCGATCGTCATGCGTGGATTCAACGAAGCGAAGGGGTCCTGGAAAATGATCTGCAAGTCTCTGCGCTTGGCCTGCATTTCCCTTTCACTCAGCGCAGCCAGATTCTCCCCTTGAAACAGCACCTCGCCATCCGTCGGCTCGGTCAGGCGCAGGATCGATCTGCCTGTCGTCGACTTGCCGCAGCCGCTTTCGCCGACAAGTCCAAATGTTTCGCCCTCATAAATCGTAAAGCTGACATCGTCTACCGCCTTGACAAAATGCTGCTGGCGACCCAGCAGCGATTTGCTTCCGACCGGGTAGTACGTTTTGAGTCCGTTTACTTCCAACAGCGCTTTTTTCATAGTCACTCGCTCCTCGCTTCCGGGTTCGCCAGGTGAGAAGGTCGTTCTTCCGCAAAGAGCCAGCATCGCACTTGGTGCGGTTTGGCGCCGCCCACCTGCTGAAGCACAGGCTCCTCCCCGAGACAGATTTCGGAGGCATGCTCGCAGCGCGGCGCGAATTTGCAGCCTTTGGGCATTTCCGCCGGTATGGGCACGTTGCCCTTGATCGAGTCGAGCCTGTCCTTTCGCTCGTGCAGCGTCGGCATCGACCGCAGCAGTCCCTGCGTGTAGGGGTGCTTCGGGTCGGAGAACAGCGTGTGGACATCCGCTTCCTCCACGACCTTGCCGGCGTACATGACGACGACCCGGTGGCACATTTCCGCCACCACGCCAAGGTCGTGGGTAATCAGCATGATGGCTGTTCCCGACTCCTTGGAGATGCGCTTCATCAAATCGAGAATTTGCGCCTGAATCGTCACGTCCAGCGCGGTCGTCGGCTCGTCGGCAATCAGCAGCTTGGGATTGCACGCCATCGCCATGGCGATCATGACGCGCTGGCGCATTCCTCCAGAAAGCTGATGCGGGTATTCGTCGACCACTTGCTCTGCCCTCGGCAGGCCTACCTGCTTCAGCAACTGGATGGCACGCTCTTTGGCCTCTTTCTTTTTCAGCCCCATATGCAGCTGAATCGTCTCGCACATCTGCTCGCCAATGCGGAAGACCGGGTTCAGGCTGGTCATCGGCTCCTGGAAAATCATCGCGATCTGATTGCCGCGGATGGCGCGCATCTCTTTTGCCGACAGCTTGAGCAGGTCCCTGCCTTCAAACTGGATTTCCCCGCCGACCACCTTGCCGGGTGGGTTGGGCACAAGCCCCATGATCGACAGCGATGTGACGCTTTTTCCACAGCCGGACTCTCCGACGACACCCAGGATTTCCCCTTCGTCCAGCGTGAGATCTACACGATCAACGGATTTGACAACCAGGTCGTCAGTGAAAAAATAGGTTTGCAAACCACGCACAGATAGTAGTGGAGCCATCGTTTTATCCCTTTCTGTCCAAGCTATTTGAGCAGTGAAAGTGCAACGTTCGTAAACGCTTTGACGCCGATGACAAGCGAATCCTCATCAATCGTAAAGCGGGGGTGGTGATGCGGATGGACGATTCCTTTGGACACGTTGCCCGCTCCCACCCAGAAATACGTGCCGGGCGCCTTCGTAAGGAAAGAAGAAAAGTCTTCTCCGCCCATCGTAGGAATCAGCGGCTGAACCTGATCTGCCCCGAATACCTCGACCAACGTTTCTCTCACTTTTGCCGTCAGCTCATTGTCGTTAATGACCGGGGCATTTCCGTACGTGTAATGGAACTCGTACGACGCTCCGTGAGCCTCGGTGACGCCTTTGATGACGCGTTCCATCAAAGTGGGAATCGTCTTGCGCACCTCGGGATTGTACAAGCGGACTGTACCGCCCAGGTGGACAGCGCCAGGAATGACGTTGTTGGCCGTTCCCCCTGTCACTTTGGTCACAGAGAGGACGAGCGGCTCGATCGGGTCCGTATTGCGCGAGACCACATATTGCAGATTCGTTACGACCTGCGCGGCTACAGCCAGACTGTCTACCGTGTCATGCGGCTGCGCGGCATGCCCGCCTTTGCCCAACACCGTAATTTCAAACGTATCGGCAGCCGCGTGGGAAGGCCCCGCACTGACGGCCACGTACCCTACCTCCAGCGGAGAATGCAGATGAAGCCCGATCACCATGTCGACGCCGTCCATCACGCCCGCCTCGACCATTTGCTCCGCTCCGCCAGGGAACTGCTCTTCGGCGTGCTGGAACAGGAAGCGGATTTCCCCTTTTACCTGCTCGCGCATGCCGGCCAGAATCTTTGCCGTCCCGAGCAGGATCGAGGTGTGTCCATCATGTCCGCAGGCATGCATGACGCCGGGATTTTTGGAAACAAACGAAAAATCATTTTCTTCCGGGATCGGCAATGCGTCGATGTCGGCCCGAATCGCCAATGTTTTTCCCGGCTCGCTGCCGATCAGCCGGGCCATTACGCTCCTTTCAGTCGGCCGCGACAGCTCCAGTCCCTCAAACGTTTGCAGCGTTTCATATATAAAGCGGGAGGTGTTCACTTCCTCATACGAAAGCTCTGGATTTTCGTGAAGGTGACGCCTCCATGCAATGACTTGTTCCTTGATTTGCTCTGCCATAGTCTCCAGATGATCGCGTGTGGTACTCATCGGGCACCGTCGCCTCCTCGCGCTTCGTCATTCTTTCCCCGTAAGGTGACCGCACCTGCACGCGTTGCCGCAAGACATGCAGGTGCAGCTCTCTATTTTTTGCCCTCACGTTTTTGCAAAACCGTGCAGGCGTTTTCTAATTGGTGAGATCTACATCCGTAAACTGCGGACCGTAGGTAACCTGCGGAACGTAATTCGCTACCCTCGCGCTAGCCGCCCGCACCGGAGTCGAGTGCACCAGCGGGTTGATCGGCGCGTCTTGATAGATGATTTCCTGCGCTTTTTTGTACATCTCCGCCCGTTTTTCCTGATCGGGCTCCTGTAGTGCATCATCGAGCAGCTTGTCCACTTCTGGATTTTTATACATTGAGATATTGTTGGTCGGCACGCTGTCCGTGGAACGGTGATGCGTGTACATCATCGTCGTCGGGTCCCAGGTAGCGGAGGACCAGCCCAAGAGAGCCATTGGCGCTTCGCCGCTCTGTACCTTGTCGAGATACGTCGCCCATTCAAACGAAACGATTTTGGCGTCGACACCGATCTGCTTCATGCTCGCCTGCAAGGCCGTTGCGATTTTTTCCGGCTGCGGCATGTACGGACGGGCGACAGGCATGGCCCACAGTTCCGTTTGGAAGCCGTTTGGATAGCCTGCTTCAGCCAGCAGCTGCTTTGCTTTCTCAATGTCAACCGGATAGGTTTTCAATTCTTTGTTGAAGCCCCAGCTCCCCGAAGGAAGAATCGTTACAGCCGGCTCCGCCTGTCCGTAGTAGAAGGCGTCGATCAACGCTTGCTTGTCGATAGTCATGCTGATCGCCTGACGGACGCGCGGATCGTCAAACGGTTTTTGCTTGGTGTTGAAAGACAGATAGCCGACGTTGTTGCTCGCGCTGGTGTACGTTTTCAGATTGGGCAGCTTTTCCAGAGAGCTGACATCGGAAGGATTGACCCCTTCCATCAGGTCGATCTGCCCCGACTTCAATGCATTCAGACGAGCCGAGTTGTCTTTGATTACCTGGAAGATCAGCTGGTCTACTTTCGGGAAGCCAGGAACGCGGTATTCCGGATTTTTCTTGAGAACGACCTTGTCGTTTGGAGTCCAGCTTACAAACTGGAAGGCCCCGGTTCCGATCAGTTGGTCTTTAAACTGACCATTGCTCTTCTTCAAGCTCTCCGGCGAAACGATGCCGTATTGCGGTTCTGTCAGCATCGCGACAAACGGGGCAAACGGGTGCTTCAGCTTGACCCGTACCGTATGGTCATCTACCTTCTCGATGCCTTCGATCACGGTAGAATCATCGCCTTTGAATCCGCCCATATCCGTTTTGAAGATCGAGAACGTTCCCTGATGGTACGGATGGTTCGGGTCCCACCAGCGCTCGAAGTTGAACACGACTGCATCAGCGTTGAACGGGGTGCCGTCATGGAACTTTACATTTTCCTCCAGCTTGAAGGTCACCGACAGCTTATCGGGTGAAACCTCCCAGCTCTTGGCCAGCAGAGGAGACAGATCGGAGGTCCCTTTTTTGTATGTAACCAGGGTTTCGACGACTTCCTCTGTCACGCGATTTGATTCGTCTTCTGTGGATTGCGCCGGGTCGAGGGTGACTGTGTCTCCGCCCCGTCCCACTACGAGTATTTTCTCGCTTGCGGACTTTTCCGACGATTTATCGGACGGATTGGAACCGGACGAACATCCTGTAAGCGCTAACAGTGCAGCCAATAAAACAACAGACGTCTTGATAGCAAGCTTCTTCATTACAACTCCCCCTTTTTTTCTCCTGAAATTGGTGCCGGGTAACTTCCAAGTTGTCATTCCTGATGAAAGCTGCAAGCCTCATGTCAAACCACTTTTTTGTCAGCTCCTCCTCGCCGAGAGATTTTGATAATGTCGAAAAATAGAAAATCTTATTAATTTGTCGAATTGACTTTAAGGTGGATTATAGTAAATTTTTTTACATTTGAAAATAGTATAAAGAAAATTTTTTTACAACCGGAAGGTCATATTTCGTTAAAATGGCTTCTTTATGCCCTTTTTCGTTACTCTGGCAGTTCAGTCAAGAAAAAAAGACACCTGCGTTCAGATGCCTTTCTCTATGATCTGCAGCAACAGCAGTTTGTCGTTTGTCGCGTTTGCGGCAACTCGCGACGATTTGTGCAGTTTGTCGCGTTTGCAGCGCTGGCGACCATTTGCAGCGGTTGCGACGTTCGCGGCAGTTTGCAGCGGTTGCAGCATCGGCAATGGTTTGCAGTATTTGCAGTGTTTGCGGCGTTTGCTCCAGTTTACGCCAGGTCGCGCCAGTTTACTGCTGTTCACGCCCGGTTGACGCTATTTACGCCAGCCGGCAGCCCTGAAAAAAATTTTCTTTCTGGATTTTCGGCTGCCTTGCTATCCCGAGTCAAAACCTCCTCTTCCATGCGTTTTATTCGTTAAGGGACAAATTGTATGAATTTACTGACTTTTTATGAGCTAATTTCGGCTTATATTTATACATCACGGTGAATGACATAATCATTTTTCCACCTTATCCTTTTAGCAATGACAAAGACAATTTGGGAGGAAAAGCATGAAAAAATGGTTTTCAGCCTTGTCCGCCGCGGCTTTGCTCTTTAGTCTTGTAACGGGTTGCAGCGAGAATGCTTCACAGAATGCTCAGCCTGCTTCCGAAACGTCTTCAACCGAACCGATGGTACTGCATTGGAGCATCACCGGGGAACCGCCGACGATGGACCCGGGCATCGCGACAGATGCGTCTTCCATGGATATGATCAATCTTGCCTTTGAAGGCTTAACCGCTGTGAATCGGCAAGGAGAACTGATCAACGCAGTTGCCGAGAGCTTTACCAATACCCCCGATTTTACCCAGTTTCGTTTTATCCTCCGCAGGGATGCCAAGTGGAGCAACGGCGATCCCGTCACCGCACACGATTTTGAATACGCGATTAAGCGCAATCTCGACCCCAAAACCGCCTCGGCTTACGCCTACCAGCTCTTCTACATCAAAGGCGGCGAGGAATACTTCAACGGGACAGGGACGCCGCAGGATGTAGGAGTCAAGGCAACAGACGACTACACCGTCGAATTCACCTTGCGCTCGCCGACTCCGTTTTTCCGCGAGCTTACCTCCTTCACCACCTACTATCCACTGCATAAGGAAACGGTCGAAAACAGTCCGAAATGGGCTACGGAAGCAGCCACCATCGTTGGGAACGGCCCGTTCGTGATCGATGAGTGGGAGCATAAGGCCAAGATGGCATTCAGTAAAAGTCCGACCTATTGGGACAAGGCCAGCGTCAAGCTGGACCGCATCGAAATCGTTATGATCGAGGACAACAACACGGCCCTTTCCATGTTTGAAAACGGCGACCTCGACTGGGGCGGCTACCCGTCCTTTGGCTTGTCGCCGGACGCGGTCGGACAGCTCAAAGAAGAAGGCCGGCTCCTTGTCGCGGACAATCCCGGCACCAAGGCCGTCATCTTCAACACGGAAAAGCCGCCGTTCACCAACAAAAAGATTCGCCAGGCATTCGCCTATTCCATCAACCGCCAGGAGCTGATCGACAACATCCTGCAGACTGGAGTTCCTCCGGCGTACGGCTGGGTGCCCATTTCCATGGGGCTGAATCCGGACGGCTATTTCAAAGAAGATGTGGAAAAGGCAAAGCAGCTTCTGGCCGAAGGGATGCAGGAGCTGGGACTGAAGGAATTCCCGAAGGTCACCTACTACTATGACACCGGCGAGACGGACAAAAAGCTGGCGCAAGCCCTGCAGGACGGGTGGAAGCGAACGCTGGGGCTCGACATCGAGATCCGCACCTCGGAGTGGAAGGTGTTTAATTCCGACGTACAAAATGGCAAGTACGATTTTGGCATCTGGCTGTGGGGGGCGGATTTCAACGACCCGATCAACTTTCTGGAAATGTACAAGGACAAGGCCGGGGGCAACAACGTAGTCCGCTTTGACAACAAAAAGTATCGCGAACTGCTGAACCAAAGCTACTACGAAACCGATCCGGAGAAGCGCAAAAAGCTGATGTTTGAGGCAGAAACGATTTTGATGGAGGAAATGCCGCTGGCTCCGCTCCACTTCCGCGGAAACGCCTATGTGAAAAACGACAAGGTGAAGGATTTCGTCATCCTGCCGCTGGGCGGTTCCTACTTCAAGTACGCGTATATCGAAAAGTAGCGTGGTAGCCGGAGCGTCCAGCTCGTTTTTGACGAAGCCGTAGAGCACGCCATTCCGGACATCAAAAACTGCATTTACAAAACGGTGCGGGAAGCTGTCACCAACGGTGTGAAGCACGGAAATCCCGGTGCCTTTCAGATTGAAGTAGCCAAGCGAGGCCATTTCATACACGTCGCGGTAAAAGACGATGGCAGCGGCTGCAGCGAGATATCCAAATCTCATGGGCTCCGCGGCATCGAGGAAAGAATCCAGCTGCTTGAAGGCACGGTCCGCTTTTGCTCGGAAAAAGACCGCGGCTTTGCGGTAATCGCCAAGATTCCTTATGTCACAGCTAGGGAGAGTGTCTAGATGACAGATATCATGATTGTCGATGACCAGAGAATTGTTCGAGATGGCTTGAAAATGATCCTCATGGACCTCAGGATGCGCGTCATGACTGGCGCGGAAGCGACCAAGGCTGTAAAGGAAACATACCCTGCGGCCGAGCAGGTCATGCAGGGCAAGAGGCTATTGACGAGACACTGTTTCTGAGCGAAGGCACCGTAAAAAACTATGTGTCCCATATCCTTGGCAAGCTTCATCTGAACAGCCGCACTGAGCTGGTGCTGTATTTGACAAAAGAGAAATAGCGAAAGCATCTCTCCCTGTTGAGTGCCTCCCACAGCTCGTACCAGAACAAAAAACCACCCGACGAGGTGGTTTTTCTTATGTGCAGCGTATTTCAGGCGATTAGGCCTCATCGACGATCACCTGCATGCGGAAATTGAACACCAGACAGCTAAACCCGGTCTACCGCTGATAGGAACGGAAGAGAAACTTTCGTCATTCTGCCGCTTGTTACTTTCGTAAACGTTCACGATGACTATCGGAATTTCCTCTCTGCAGGGCAGCTCCCCCTGACCAAGCCTCATGCATTTTTGATACGGTCGAAATCAAATCGCCCATGCAAGCAAAAAATCGCCTGTTCCGGTGACCTGACTGAGAGATGAGGCGGACATTCCATACAGCCAAATCCGGGTGAACTAGTCGATTGCGCGGCCTGTAATATCGTGGATAAAGCGCTCCAATGCCGTCACGTCCGTAATCCTTTTGTTGCACTGGGCGCTGTCAGTGCAAATATAGTTGCCAATCGCTTTGTAATAATCGGGCGATACATGAGCCATCCTTGTTTTGCTGATAGCCGAAAACAAAGCCACTTCCCCGTGCCCATTGCATAAGGAGCACGTATTTTTCCTGTTTGCGATCGTATACTTTCCTTCGATCCCAACGACATCTTCCCTTGCAGGGTACACGATGAACAACTTGTTTGTGGCGACATCCATCCAGCCCAGATACGTTATTGCGTGGTAATCAATCGTCAGCAGATCGGGAACCTTGAGCTTTTTATTTTTAGGGAACAGCTTCTTGAGCTGTTTTTCGGTCACCTGCGGAAACGGGATTACATACGGCAATAGCGAGTGTACATACTGCTTGAAATCCTCTGCCTCTTTTAGAGAAGCTATTTTCTTCAACAATTGCACCTGGATTTCCGTAGCATGCGGAAACGCGTTCAATACCTTTGATTCCGCGCTGTACCTTACGGCTTCCAGCACTTTCGGATCGGCAACGGATACGGTCGCCTTCTGCACGATCTCCGCCTGATTTTTAATGAAGTTATATTGATGGTGTCGAATAAACGGTTCAACCATACCGTTCCCTCCTTGCAATCAATTTGTCGTCCGTTCGTTCTCGGGAGCTTTGTTCATTTGCGCCCCCTTTCACTATAAAAAATGTGCTGCTCGCAAGAAATGCCGGATTTGATTTAGAAACGAACTCGCCATATAAAAAGCTTCCCTTTGAATCCTTTTCGCAGCAGCGGATTCTTTGGCAGCAAAAGCTGTTTATGCGGACCGGAACGCTTACACTGAGCCCATATACACTTGAGAAAAAAGTGAAACGTCCCTGCAAGAAAAAAGCACCGGCAATCGATTCCCTCGATAACCGGCGCTTCCGTCGTCTTTTCCTATTTGTTTGTATACACAATCTTTTTGATCGTCTCCACTGCAAGAAAGTGATCGTCAGCCAATTGATGGATCGTCTTTCCTTTTTTAAACGCTTCTTTAATCGCGCTGTTTCGCTCCTGGATGGCCCTTCTTCCTCCAGAACGCGCCCCCCATTTTTCATAGGTGGTTTTCGGTTTTGGAATATAGATGGTTTCACCCTGGATATATTTCTGAATTTCGCTGATCAGCTCTTCAGGTAAAATCGTGGTTGCTTTTACATATTTCATTTCTGCCCGCTCCTTATTCATTCGAGAATGGAAATAAGGGGCAAAGCCAAATGATTAGAAATGATCGATGCTCATACGGGCGATGAAAAATTCATGTCCGCCCCATGCAAAGTATCGCCTCCAATACTTGGCTTTGCATGAGTGGCTGCCGTATGCGGCAACAAACCCGTTATTGCCATTGCTGCTCACCTCCCCGGACATTTGCTGTCTTTGAAACGATTGTCCGCTCCCTTTCATCATATACATGTACGGATTCGGTGTTCAATAGCAGGCCTGGATTCGGTGAAAATTTTCGTTTCTTCCATTTCCTTCAGAAAAGTTCCCGTACCGCAAACTGTTGCCTGTCGGCCTTTACTGTCGCCACGGCCATTTTCGTTTCCCTGATTTGCAAGACAAGAAAAAACACCCTGGGCGCAGTTCATTGTGGCGCACAGGGCGGTTTGATGGCATCGAATGATTTGTACAAGATCAACTTTTATACTGTTGATCTGGGGCAGCAGCAGCTCTTCATTCGGCTACAGACATGGCCTCAACTCTCAGACGGATTGTTTGTACGAGAGGATATTTTTGTCCCGCATACTTTTTTATACGCAAGCTTGTTCACATCGACTATACGGAAGGTTCGATCAAGCCAAACCCGCCGTCATTTCGCTTGTAGACCACGCTCACCTGATTGGTTTCCGCGTTGGAAAAAACAAAGAAATTGTGTCCGAGCAAGTCCATTTGCAGGATCGCCTCATCCACGCTCATCGGCTTGTACTCGAATCGCTTGATTCTGACGACGCTCTCCTGTGCTTCCGCCGGTTCCTCTGCAAACGCCTCAGGCGGAGAGGTCAGCAATTGCCTGTTGCGGGTTTCCAATCGGTTTTTATATTTGCGAATCTGTCTGTTCAGCTTGTCAATTACAAGATCGACAGATGCGTACATATCCTCGGTGGATTCTTCAGCCCGAAAAATGGCGCCTGGGGTCGGAATCGTCATTTCCGCCGTGTGGCGTTTCTTCGTTACGCGCAGGGTTACCCGGCATTCGTCGGAAGCGGTCAGCAAATCGAATTTCTCCAGACGGCTTACCTTGTTTTCCACATACTCGCTTAAAGCTGGCGTAACAACCATGTGGTCACCGTGAATATTGCATCTCATGAGCGAAAACCCCTTTCGCGGCTTCTGGGAGCTTTTCTTGTCCTCCCTACTTCTCATTATGGGTGATAAAAAAAAGAGCGGTGTGAGATAAATCACACTTCGCTCTCGAAAAGCGTCAAATCCCGCTCGGCAGTTGCAATATTTAAAACATTTGCCACAAATAGCCGCGGCCGCAAATAAGTGGCTCCGCCTCTATTCACCTTCCCAAGCAAACGTATATCGCGTGAATGGCTCCGATAAGCCATCTCCGAGTATATCTCGTATATCCTTACAGTTAGTGCCATCATAAAGAACTTCACGTTATCATAAGAATCATTCCGATTACTAATAAAGCGATTACAGAAATGCTTCCTAATGGATTGAGAACTTTTTGGGCGAACCAAGTTTTTTCAAATCGAGGCGTTGTAAAGATGATCAGCAAAATCAATGTTGGCACACCAATGAAAAATACCCCCGTCCATTCTGACAACAGTTTTGAGATCCAGCTCACCAAAAATAGCAGTATTAATTTATCTAACGGGTGAAAAAATCCCTTACAAATAAAATCAAAGAACTTTTTCAACATAACCACTCCTTGAATATGCTCTTAAAAAATAAAACAACCCCTGTGTCATATCCAGGTGTTGTTTCGCAGTAGCTAACCAATCACAGCAATTATTTTATTATATTCGCCGAACCGTCACGTTGTCCCTTTTTCTTTTCTCATCAGGTCGTAAGGCTTTACCGGCTTCTCCACTCTCACCAAAACCTTTTGCATCGGGTGCGGGGCTTCGTCCAGACTGTTCCCGTCTTCGTCCCACATCTCGCCGATCCGCTGGATGAACCTCTCCCGTCCCGGTCCGATAAATTCAACCTCTTGCCCCCGTTTGAAATGGTTGCGCTGCTCGATGGTGGCGATGCCCGTCTCTTCATCGTAGGCAAGCACCAGTCCGGCAAAATCATAGGCGGTCATTTTCGGTGGCACGCCAAAGATCTGGTCGTCTTCGGTCGGCTGGTGGAAATAAAAGCCGGTGGTCAGCGGACGGTTGGCCGCCTTCATGATCTCTTCCCGCCACTCCGGCTTGAACACGAACGTTTCCGGGCTGTCCCAGTAGGCGTCAATGACTTGCCGGTACGCGTTGACAACGGTAGCGACATAGTGAATGCTTTTCATTCGCCCTTCAATTTTCAGCGAGTCTACCCCCGCTTCGATCATCTCCGGGATATGCTCCAGCATGCACAGGTCTTTGGAGCTCATCGTAAAGGTCTCATCACCCTCGGCAGATACCGGATGCAGGTCGCCCTCTTCCTCTGCAAACAAATCGTACTTCCAGCGACACGATTGGGCGCAGCCGCCGCGATTGGCGTCGCGGTTCGTCATGTGGTTGGACAGGACGCACCGGCCCGAGTAGGAGATGCACATGGCTCCATGCACGAACGCCTCGATCTCGATATCGACGTGCCGTTTGATCTCGCAGATTTCCTGCAGTGAAACCTCACGGGCCAGCACGACTCGCGGAATTCCCTCTTCCGCCCAAAATTGCACCGCCTGCCAGTTGGTGACGGACGCTTGCGTGCTGATATGGATCTCCAGACCGGGGGCCGCTTCCCTGCACACATCGACGATCGCCGGATCGGCCACGATCACGGCGTCAATGCCAACCTTTTGCAGCATTTGGAAATAGTCGGCCATCCCCGCGAAATCTTCGTTATGGGCCATGATGTTCGCTGCCACATACACCTTCGCTCCCCGTTCATGGGCGAATGCCACGCCCTCCCGCATATCCTCAAACGTGAAGTTTCCCGCCTTGGCACGCAGCCCGTATTGCTGCCCGCCAATGTATACCGCATCCGCACCGTACAGCACGGCGAACTTCAACTTTTCCAAGTTGCCGGCAGGTGCGAGCAGTTCCGGTTTTTTCCTGGTCTGATTTGTCATCGCAGTTTCCGTTCCCCCTTTAATAAACCTGCTCTCGAAAGTAAAAGCCGGTACCAAGCGGCCGTTCCGTCGGTTGAACCGCCTTGATCGCATCCAGCAAGGCAGGGTCAAGTGCAGCCTGCGGATTTTTCGCCAGGCAGTCAATCGCCTGCCGATAGACGGAGACAACCTGGCAATTGTACGAAAGCGGTTTGCCCAGCGCCTCTATGTAGAAGGAATCGATGCCGTTTTCGATCAAAACTCCCAAGTGCTCCAGCATGCATATATCTTCATGGCTCATGACATGTGTGCCGTTGTGATCCTCAAAAATGGGATAGTACTGTCCGCTGCGCGTATTTTCCTTCAAAACCATCAGTTGCTCCTGCTTGCTGTCCCCTTTGCCCAGAATGTGCAGGTAATTGCTGACCAACGGCCGCTTTGAATGAAAGATGCAGGTCATGCCGTGAACCTGGACCTGGACCGGAATCCGGCTTTGCTGTTTCACGCCAATGACTTCTTCTAAAGACAGCTCACGGGCCAGTATCGCCCGGCTCGCCCCTTTTCTCGCCCAGAAATTGACGGTTCTCCAGTTCGTCGACGTCGTTTCCGTACTCCAATGCCGCTTCAACCCGGGCGCTGTTTTCTGCATTGCCACGAGTACCGCCGGATCACCGAACACCACCGCATCCACTTTACTTTGCTCAAGCTGCCGTACGTACTCGTCCAACCCGTTCAATTCCTCTTGATGCAGCAGGGCATTCAGGGCGACATATACTTTTTTCCCTTGCCCGTGAGCGATACGGACAACGTCAGTGATCATCGGCATGGAAAGATTGCCCGGCACGCGCAGCGCATACCGCCCGTCTCCCACGGTTACGGCATCTGCCCCTGCCGAAAGCAGCTTCTCGGCTTCTTCCGGACTGCCTGCAGAGACAACCAACTCCGGTGTGTGGAAATTCATCAGAACCATCCTTTCTTTCAGACAGGCCAACAGAACCATTTTATGGACCGAAGCGCCTCCTCTCAATCAGGGGGTTCCCCCATTTTCTCCGGTGAAATCACTGATTTTCGGAATGACAATGCCAGTTGAAGTCTTCTCCCGGCAAAAGGGTGGCTGGACGGATACAAAAACAGAGCCCTGGCCATCCCGCACGGGCGATTAGATGACCAAGGCTCACTTTGTTACTGACGGCTTTTTTTATACACGGACACAAGAAACTTCCAATCTTCCAGAAAATAGGCCCAAAGGTTAGGGCGTCTGCGCACAGCCAATGGATGGTAGGAAACTGCCGTTTTCACACCACGGGGGAAGTGCCACTGCTGCCGCAGCGCCTTCACCTCCGCTTCCCTGTTTGCGAAAAACGCCTGTGTGGCTACATTTCCCAAACAAAAGACGAGCTGGGGCGTTTTGCTTTGCAGTTGGACGAGCAGATGCTGCATGCAGGCTTCTCTCGCTCCTTCTTTGTCATAAGCCCGGGTCGGACGGCGCTTCAATACATACGTAACGTACATATCTCTTTCCTCGAGCCCTGTCTCGTAAGCCGCCTTTTGCAGCGTTTCTCTCGTGCCGCAAACAAACGGGTTTCCGTGCCGGTCTTCTCTTGCTCCCGGATTGTCGAGCACGACCATGATCGGCGCATGCGGATTCCCTTCGCCCCAAATCATCCGCGAGCCGTGCTCAAACAGTCCGCAATCCATGCAGCTCTCAACGCCCTTTGGCGGCTCCTCCTCAGGCCAAATGGCCGGGCATGTTGCATCCATCGCGATCCCTCCGCCGTCGTTGTCGGCTATCCGCCTATGAATAGGATTGGATGGAGGAAGGAGTTTCAAACGCATACAAAGAAGAAGCAGCTCCTATGAGGGCTGCTCCAGGCTGTCGAGAAAGTCGACAGCCATTTTTATTTCCCTGTATTTTATGACGACACCGCGTTAATGTGTTATAATATTCTTGTAATTACATTTACTGGCGGGTGATTATTGTGCTTTCCTCTAATGAAAAAAAGCAACAAATGCAATATGAATTTGTATGCCTTGATGAGTTGGTCCCGGAGGACCATTTGCTACGAGTTATTCAAAAGCATGTAGACTTCTCTTTCATCCGAGAAAAAGTACGCCAATACTATTGTGAAGATAACGGTAGACCAGCCATTGATCCGGTGGTTTTATTTAAAATGATTTTCATTGGATACCTTTACGGTATCCGGTCAGAAAGACAACTCGAAAAGGAAATTCAGACGAATATTGCTTACCGCTGGTTTCTTGGCCTTTCACTAACAGATCGAGTTCCAGACCACACTACCATCAGTTGGAATCGTCGAACTCGTTTTAAAAACACAAATGTTTTCCAAGAGATTTTTGATGAAATCGTTCGCCTTGCTATCCAACATCGCATGGTTGGCGGACGTGTTTTGATAAGTGATTCCACTCATCTGAAAGCAAATGCGAACAAACGTAAATTTAAGAAGCATGTTATTGAAAAATCTAGTCGAGCCTACCTTAGTGATTTAGAAGCAGCCATTAATGAAGACCGTGAAGCACACGGAAAAAAGGATTGAAGCCTAGAGAGGATGTGAAGGAAGAAAAGGAAATCAAGGTGAGTACTACTGATCCGGACAGTGGTTACATGGTTCGTGACGGAAAGCCTGAAGGCTTTTTCTATCTCGATCATCGGACAGTCGATCATAAGTACAATATCATAACTGATGTACACGTGACTGCGGGTAACGTTCATGATTCTGTTCCTTATGTAGATCGGCTACAACACCAAATTGAGAAGTTTGGGTTTACAGATACCATTGAAGCCGTTGCATTGGATGCTGGCTATTTAACTACTCCAATCTGCAAGGCTCTGCACGATCTAAATATCTTTGCCGTCATTGGCCATCGAGCTTTTTCACCTGTTAAAGGCCTTATCGCCAAATGGCGGTTTAAATATGATCCCGAAAAGAATGTCTATATTTGCCCCCAAAAACATGAGCTTGCTTATTCGACAACTGACCGTAACGGATACAGAATGTATAAGTCAAATAAAGAAATATGTAAGGCATGTCCGATGCTCACTATGTGTACACGGTCAAAAAATCACCAAAAGGTGATAACCAGGCATGTATGGGAAGAGAGTAAAGAATGGGTTCGACAGAACCGCTTAAGTAAGTCAGGAAAATACCTATACAGGTTGAGATACCAAACGATAGAGCGAAGTTTTGCAGATGCCAAAGAACTGCATGGACTTCGCTATTGTAGGTTGCGCGGACGTGAAAATGTCCAAGAGCAAGCGTTGCTGACAGCAACCGTTCAAAATATAAAAAAGATAGCACTCCACCTTGCAAAGGCATGTTAGGTGTGGTGCTATCTAAGACTTCCAGCACTTCGTGCTCAATTTTATTGTTATGAAAGAAGAAACTCCAACATATTGTGGGGTTTCTCGACAGCCTGAAGCAGCTCCTATGAGGGCTGCTCCTTTTTAAGTTACCCACAAGGAGAAACTGGATACACTTGGGAATGCATTTGATTACATCTATGTCGACCTGGCTCCCGAATTCCGAGGTTGATCTTTATATCCCAATCAAAAAAGTTCAATAAAGATTGTCCCTTCGATTACAAGGGACTCAGGTTGCAGACAAACTCCCTCGCTGAACGAACAGCAGAGGGAGTTTGTTTAATAATTTGATGAAAATACCGAAGGTGTTTTGATCGTTCACCTTTTGGCGACCTGATTTCCATAGCCAGGTCGCCATTTTTTTCAAGTTCATGGCAGCGAAAACAAGCATCGCCTGCATCGTGACCTTCTCCAGTCCTCGTAAGGTCGTCCAACGCATGCCATGCTTTTCCTTCATATCAGCGAATACACGTTCAATCGTTTCTTTCCGTTTGCTATAGATTTGTTTGTTTTCCTCGGTATGCCGGAGGTGGTCTACCTCTTCGAGGTAATCAGCCCAGATGTGGCGACTCACTCTCTTTGTGTAGTCTTTACTTTCCGTGCATTGTTTCAAGAACGGACAACTTCGGCAAACTTGAGAATTTGATCGATAGATACGGTACCCATCCTTGTTTGTTGTCTCATATGTTAAGATTTGCTCGTTCGGGCAGATGTAGCAGTCGAAATATTCATCATACACATATTCGTGCTTTTTAAAAAAACCTTCTTTGGTGCGTGGTCTTGTGTAGGGCATAACGGGGCGAATCTGGTCATCAAGGAGTGTTTTACTGATGTAAGGCGTCTTGTATCCCGAGTCCACTGCCACAGCTTGAGGCTGTGCAAACGTCTTTCGCACTTGATTCAAAACATCCTCAAAAACCTGACTGTCATGCACATTGCCTGGCGTTACCTTGGCACCAAGCACAAATCCATTTCGATCACATGCTGTATGAAAACTATAAGCAAATACACGTTCCTTTTCCCCTTTTACAAACAATCCGCAATCCGGGTCAGTTGTGCTGACTTTCACCTCCTTCTTCGAAGTTTCTGTCTTTTTTTCAAGGGGCTTCTTTCCATGTGCAATACGATCCTGATTGATTTCTTCGTCCAGCAGCTCTTGATATTTCTTCGCTTGTTCTTCAACGATTTCTTTCACGTATTTATGCTTATTCGCACTGGCTTTTACATGCGTAGCATCAATGAAAAGCACATCAGGCTTCACGAATCCATGATGAACCGCCTCCTCCAATATTCGAAGGAAGATCGACTCGAAGAGTTGAGTATCCCGAAAACGGCGAACATAGTTCTTGCCTAGGGTCGTGAAATGGGGAATGGGCTGACTGAAATCATAGCCAATAAACCACCGATAGGCAACATTGGTTTCGATCTCTTTAATCGTTTGTCGCATGGAACGAATTCCAAAAATATATTGGATGAAAGCAATTTTAACTAAGACTACAGGGTCAACACTGGGTCTGCCATTGTCATGACAGTAGAGGCTTTCCACCAAGTCATAGATGAACGAAAAGTCGATTGCATTTTCAATTTTTCTTACGAGATGATCTTCTGGCACCAACTCATCTAGCGAGAATGCAGATATCTGATAACGCCCTTCGGCCTCTTGCTTATTAAGCATAATGCCACCTCTAAAAAATAACTTTTGAAAACGTAACATGTTCTATATTCAACAAAAAAGCCTGCAGACCCTGTTCCTTACGGAACTTTGTCTACAGGCTGTGTCCCTTCGATTACAAGGGACTTTTTCTTTTGTCATGCAAATGATGATCTTCCGTTAAGCAGTCATCTTTTGGGAAAGCTAGATGAGGACACTAGCAGAACGGTATTCATAAAGGATGAACATCATTGAAAGACAAAATGTTTACCAAACGGACATTCTTACATGGACATACAAACTCCCGCAACGCGCAGGCTGCACTGAGAGGAGAGCTGTCGGGCGTAAAAAGGCTCCTTCCTTTTCTGGGCCCCGCATTTATCGCTTCTATTGCTTATATAGATCCAGGAAACTTCGCGACAAATATTACAGCCGGCTCAAAATACGGCTATCTGTTGCTCTGGGTGATTGCCGTCTCGAATCTGATGGCCGTCCTGATCCAATCCTTGTCAGCAAAGCTGGGCATCGCGACGGGAAAAAATCTGCCCGAAGTAGCACGTGAACGGCTGCCTAAAGGCGTGTCTTTTTTTCTATGGGTGCAGAGCGAACTCGTGATTATCGCGACAGATTTAGCGGAGTTTATCGGAGCGGCACTCGGGCTCTCTTTGTTATCCGGTCTTCAGATGCCTGCAGCGGCTGTCATTGCGGCTGCAGGCTCGTTTGCCATATTGGAGCTGCAGCGAAGGGGGTACCGTTCCTTCGAGGCGGTTATCGCTTCCATGCTGCTTGTCGTCGTATTGGCATTTGCGGTCCAAATCTTCATGGTAAAGCCGGATCTTGCAGCCATTGCAAAAAGCGTGTTTTTGCCGAGGTTTGCAGATACGGACAGTATCCTGCTGGCAGCCGGCATATTGGGTGCGACGGTAATGCCCCATGCCATTTATCTGCATTCCTCGCTTACACAAAATCGCGTGATCGGACGGAACGATCATGAAAAAAAGCAAATCTTCAAGTTTGAATGCATCGATATTATCATCGCAATGGTCATCGCCGGAGCGATTAATATGAGTATGCTGATCGTGGCCGCCGCAATGTTTTATGCACACGGTCTATTCATCGAAGACTTGACCACGGCCTTTCACGCATTTAACGATTATGTCGGCCCAGTCGCCTCCTTTTCGTTCGGGCTGGGACTGCTCATCGCCGGATTGTCCAGCTCTTCGGTCGGAACACTGTCAGGCGATATTGTCATGCAAGGGTTTGTAAACATGCGAATCAACTTGTATATTCGCAGAGCTGTCACGATGATTCCGCCGCTGCTGCTCATCGTTTCGGGAGTAAACCCTACGAGTGCATTGGTGACAAGCCAGGTCGTTTTGTCATTTGGAATTGCTTTTGCCCTTGTCCCGCTCATTCTATTTACGAGCAACAAGAGCATTATGGGGGGATTGGCGAATCATCGTGTGACAACGCTATTAGCTTGGATCGTCGCTCTTTTGGTTGTCATTTTGAATATATTTCTGCTGGTTGAGACGCTTTTTTAAAAGGGGTTCGCCACTCACTTGCATGGCTTACCGGCAATCCGCGTCTCAGCCATGGATGGCTTGGCCTGTCGCATTCAGTATGGCCTCCAGCAGCGTTTCCGACAGAGTCGGATGGGCCGCGATAAAGTCTTCCATGGCATCTGCCGTCATTTCCGCATGCAGCATGACGGTTCCCTGACCGACCATTTCCGTCGCCCGGGGACCGACAATCGAGATGCCGACGATTTCATTGAATGTCGGCTCGACGATAACCTTCACTTTTCCCGCCTGTTCATGTAAGATCAACGCTTTTCCATTTGCGGCAAAAGGGAATTCGCCAACGCGGACATCTCCGTACCGCTCTCTGGCTTGCAACTCCGTAAGCCCGACACTGGCGATCTCCGGCGAGGTGTAGATACAGCGGGGGACAGCGCGATAGGATGCTTTCTTCTCCACGCCGCAAGCGTTGAGTGCCGCCACTTCGCCCTCGTGAAAAGCGACATGGGCAAGCTGAATGCCGCCAATGACGTCTCCGCAGGCATATATGTGGGAGACGCTTGTCTGCATGGTCTCGTCAACCTGAATGCCTTTCCCGGAATACTGCACGCCAATCCGGTCCAACCCCAGCTCCTCTACCCTCGGCTTTCTGCCAATTGCCACCAATACATGCTCCGCCCGTATTTCTTCCACTCCGGCTCCCGTTTGTACGGACACTGTTTTCGTTGCCGCATCTGCGCCCGACAGGGCAGTCCCGGTATAAATGGTTGCCCCATCCTCTTCCAACCGCCGTTTCAGCACCTCTGCGATGTCACGGTCTTCTCCCGGCAACAGCTGTTCAGCCATTTCTACGATCGTGACCTTTGCGCCCATTCTGCTGTAGATGCTGGCAAATTCACAGCCAATCACCCCTCCCCCTACGATCAGGAGCGTGGCGGGAATGCGAGAAAGCGACATCGCCTGACTGCTGTGGATGATCCAGCTTCCGTCAAATGGAGCAAACGGCAGTTCGATCGGCTCGGAACCCGTTGCAATAATAAAGCGGTCAGCGGCGACTTCTTCCACTCCGTCCGGTTTTTCCACTTTCACGACCCGGTCCGTCAAAAAGGAAGCTTTCCCCTGGATGACTTGCACCTTGTTTTTTTTCATCAGGTATCCTACGCCGAGGACGAGCTTTTTCATCACGCTGTTTTTATATTGCTGGACCCCGTACCAGTCGACGTACACGCCGCTTGCCGGCACGGCGATCCCGAAGGCGGAGGCCCGCTTTACCTGTTCAAGCGTTTCCGCGCTTTCCACCAGCGATTTCGTCGGGATGCAGCCTTCGTTGAGGCAAGTGCCGCCCAATTGGCGGTCCTCTATGACAATGACTTGCTGTCCTTTGCGTGCGGCTGTTATGGCAGCGACGTAGCCTGCCGGTCCTCCGCCGATAATGACTACAGTTCCCACGAGGTCTCCTCCTTACAATAGCAGACTCAGCGGATTCTCCAGGCAGTCCTTGACGCTTCCCAGAAATTGAGCCGCCGGCGCTCCATCCAGCACACGGTGATCAAATGTGAGGCTGAGCGGAAGCAGGCTGCGCCGTTGCAGCTCTTCTCCCCTGTAAACGGGCACCGCCTCGATTGCGCCGACACCGAGAATGCCGGCCTCCGGAGGATTGAGCACAGGCGTAAAATGCTCTACCCCGTACGCCCCCAAATTGCTGATCGTAAAGGTTGATCCTTTCATCTCGTCGCCGCTCAGCCGGTTGTTGCGGGCTTGCTCGCCAAGCGACTTGATCGCCTTCGATAGCTCCAGCAGCGAAAGTTGGTCAGCGTGGCGGATTACGGGGACCACGAGCCCCTTCTCCAGAGCGACGGCGATTCCGAGATGGACATGTCCATATGTCTCGATTCTCGGCTCCTGCTGATCGGTCAAATACGCGCTGTTCATCAGTCTATGCTTTTTCAGCGAAAGGACAACCGCCCGGGCGATCAAGTCGGTTACGGTAAGCTTCCCTTCCTGGCGCTTTTCCAGTTCGGAGGCAAGCTGTCTTTGCAACGCCAAAAGGTCGGTCAGGTCAGCCTTTGCGGTCATCGTTAGTTGGGCGCTCTGCTGCAGGCTTTCCAGCATGCGTGTGGCGATTACCTTTCGCATTCCGGTCACTGCGGTACGCTCCACCACTTCCTGATTGGAAGCCGTTTTTGAAGCTTCCACGGCAGGCTGCGTGGATGACAAAGGGGCTGCCGCAGGCTGAGAAGTCCCTTGCGGCTGAGGGGCCGTTTCTGCGCGGTAAGCGGCCTCCTTCGCCAACGCCTTTTCCACGTCCTCCTTCGTGATGCGGCCTTGCGGGCCAGTACCTGTGATGGACTCCAGATCCAATCCCGCTTCTTCCGCCATTTTTTTGGCGACCGGCGAAACTCTCAGATTGCTGCCTTTGCGCCCTGCCGGCGCTGGTGTCGTGTTTTCCGTTGTCGGCGCTGGTGTCGTGTTTTCCGCCGTGACTGCTGCTGACACCGGCGCCGTTTTTTCCGCCGCGACTGCCGCTGCGGCCACCTCCTGGGTTGATTCTGCTCCTGCATGGGATGCGTGTTCAATTTGCTCCCCCGACTCTCCGATATAGCCGAGTACGGTTCCATAAGGTACAACTCCGCCATCATTGACGGCGATCGCAAGCAGGATGCCGTCTGCCGGCGCTTCCAGCTCCATTTCGATTTTTTCCGAGCTGATGTCGACAATTCCCTCGCCTTTCGCGATTGGGTCCCCGACTTGCTTTTTCCAGGCGATCACCGTTCCTTCCACCATGGACATTCCCAATTTGGGCATGATCACTTCCGCTGCCATGTTTTCCATTCCCTCCCTCGTTTATTGGGCTGGCAGGCACTCCTTCTCGCTCGGGGAGTGCCCCGCTTTTTCAGGAAACCGCCATGATGGACTCGTCGCCGATCAATTCGGAGACGACCTCGATCACTTTTTTCGCAGAGGGCAAATACAGGTCTTCCAGAGGCGGCGAGAACGGCACAGGCGTATGCGGAGCCGTAATCCGTTTGATCGGCGCGTCGAGCGTGTCAAAGCCTTTGTCTGCGACGAGCGCCGCGATGTCGGTCGCAATGCTGCAGCGCGGATTGGCTTCGTCGATGACGATGAGCCGGTTGGTTTTGGCTACGGAGGAGAGGATGGTGTCTTCGTCCAGCGGCGACAAGCTGCGCGGGTCTACCACCTCGACCTCGATGCCCTTCTTGGCGAGCAGCTCGGCCGCCTCCAGAGCCGTGTGCACCTGTTTGCCGATGGCGACGATGGTCACATCGGAGCCGGTGCGCTTGATGTCCGCTTTCCCGAGAGGAATCGTATAGTGTCCTTCCGGTACCTCACCCGTCATGTTGTAGAGGGTTTTGTCTTCGAAGAAAACGACCGGGTCGTTGTCGGCGATGGCCGTCAGCAGCAAGCCTTTCGCATCGTAAGGTGTCGACGGAACCACCACCTTGATGCCGGGGATGTGGGTGAACATGGCATACAAGCTCTGCGAGTGCTGGGCCGCAGCGCGGAATCCGGCCCCGTGCATCGTGCGGATCGTGATCGGCACCTGGGCTTTGCCTCCGAACATGTAGCGGAATTTGGCCCCCTGGTTCATCACCTGGTCGAGACAACTGCCGATAAAATCGTTGAACATCAGCTCCGCAATCGGCCGCAAGCCCGTTGCGGCTGCAGCCATGGCCGCCCCCACATAACCGGCTTCCGTAATCGGCGTATCGAGTACGCGGTCCCGGCCAAATTCCTGGACCAAGCCTTTGGTCACGCCAAGAACGCCGCCCCATGCTTCATCGTCCTGCAGATGATCGACCTGCGCCCCTCCGGCTACGTCTTCTCCCAGCAAAATGACGTTTTCGTCCTGCTTCATCGCAATTTTCATCGCTTCATTAATCGCTTTTGAAAAACTGAGCTTTCTCGCCATCATTTCTCCTCCCTTCCATTAGTAAGAGACGTATACATCGGTCAAGAGCTCGCCCGCTTCCGGGTATGGACTCTGCTCGGCAAAGCGGATCGCGTTCTGAATCGACTGTTCCGCCGCTTCCTCTATCTGCCCCAATTCAGCTTCCGCTAGCAGCCGGCTTTCCGTCAGATAATCCCGGAACAGCTTGATCGCATCGCGCTCCTGGATGTGCGCCTGTTTTTCCGATTCCTTTTTATACTTTTGGGCGTCGCCCTCGAAATGACCGTAGTTGCGATAAGTAATGCACTCGATCAGGGTCGGCCCTTCTCCCGCTCTGGCCCTTTTCACCGCTTCTTCGGCGACACGGTAGACCTCCAGCACATTTTTGCCGTCCACGATAACACCGGGGATATTGTAAGCGCTTGCGCGGTCGGCTATATTTGTACAACTGGAGGCATACGTAAATGGCGTCGCCTCCCCGTATCCGTTGTTTTCGGCGACGAAGATCACGGGCAGCTTCCAAATCGCCGCCAGGTTGATCCCCTCATGGAATGTCCCCTGGTTGTTGGCTCCGTCGCCAAAAAAGCAGACGCTTACACTTTGAGTCCGCTTCAGCTTGGCTGTCAAAGCCGCTCCGCACGCCAGAGGGAAGCCTCCTCCCACGATGCCGTTTGCTCCCAGCATCCCTTTGTCCAGATCGGCGATGTGCATGGAGCCGCCTTTCCCTTTGCACAGCCCCGTCGCCTTTCCGTAAATCTCGGCCATCATCCCGTCCAGATCGCAGCCCTTGGCAATGCAGTGGCCGTGCCCGCGGTGTGTGCTCGTAATCGTGTCCCGCACTTCAAGATGGGCTCCGACTCCCACCGCAATGGCTTCCTCACCAGCGTACAAATGAACAAATCCCGGAAGCTTCCCTTGGCCAAACAGGAGATGCACGGCATCTTCAAACTTGCGAATCTCCAGCATTTTTTGATACATCCATCTCGCCTTTTCCTGTGACAACACCTTATCCTTTGTCGCGGTTATCTTCATTCGAGCTTCCTCCCATCTTTCCTGAGCTTACAACCCGCAAATCAACTACTCGCACACGATTCCCAGCTTCGGCCAGCCTTCCCCCTTCCTTGCCCTATACCCGAAGCAAGTCGTGTGCCAACGCGGCAAACACCGCCGCTTCGTTGAAAAACGGGCATTGTCCGCGCGTCGTCCCATTATCTTGCAATACGAAATGAGACGAATTCCCAAACTGTCTCATTTTGTCTCAGACGTGCCCCAGAGCCGCTTTTGGAATCGAGTAGGAGGGGGCGACTAACCCCCGTCCTCTCACACCACCGTACGTACCGTTCGGTATACGGCGGTTCACCAAGCTTGACGAATTTGAGAATATCGTTGCACTAAGCTTTTCAGCCCTTGTTGTTGCCAGTAGGCAATGCCGAGGGCTTTGTGTATATGCGGAGATTTTGTGGTACGCCATGCACCCTTGCGGGTATTTGCAATTTCAATGGCTTTTACGTGAGATATGCCAAGAGAACGAAGTTCTCGATATCTGGTTCTCACGCGTTTCCACTGCATCCACAAACAAAGACGGAGCCTGCGCCTTGTCCATTCCTCAATGGATTGTAGAATGCCCTTCGCGTCTGCAAGGGCGAAATATCCAATCCAGCCCATGAGGTACTGATTTATTCTTTCAATCCGCTTCTCCATCGAGATGCTCCACACCGGATTCGTGATCGTGCGGATTTTCTCTTTTAGCTTGAGGAGGGATTTGGGGTGGATGCGAATCCTTGTCTGTTTTGCAAAGGTAAAACTAAAGCCCAAGAATTTTCGTTTCCATGGTCGGTCTATCGCGCTTTTCTCCTCATTTACTTTTAGCCTTAGTACCTTCTCCAAGTGGTTTTGAATACTCTTCTTTACTCGTTCCCCTGCCCGTTTTGTTTTCACGTAGATATTACAATCGTCTGCGTAGCGGCAGAAACGGTGGCCTCTCTTTTCGAGTTCCTTGTCCAAATCATCAAGTAGGATATTTGCCAAAAGTGGGCTTAACGGCCCACCTTGCGGTGTTCCTTCACTTGATGTTGTACAGACGCCATTTATCATGATCCCCGCATTCAAGTAGGAACGAATCAGTCTTAAAATTCTCTTGTCCTGAACTTTTCGAGCCACACGGCTCATTAGAATATCATGATTTACGCGATCAAAGAATTTCTCTAGATCGATGTCCACCACGAAACGATATCCTTCGGAGATATACGCTTGCGCTTTCCTTACTGCCATGTGAGCGCTACGTTTTGGACGGAACCCATAGCTAGATTCCGAGAAGGTGGGGTCGAAGATCGGCGTTAACACTTGGAGGATGGCCTGCTGAATAAAGCGGTCTACCACGGTGGGAATGCCTAATAACCTTACACCACCGTCAGGTTTCGGGATTTCGACTCTGCGAACAGGTGAAGGTCTATAGGTTCCCCTTTCCATCTTCTCGCGGATGGCTTGCCAGTGTTCACGTAGATAATCGCGTAGTTGTTCGGTTGAAACACCATCGACTCCACCGACACCTTTGTTTTCCTCCACTCGTTGGAGTGCCATCCGTAAGTTTTCCCGTGATAAGACTTTTTCCAGCAAATCCATAATGATGTTCCTTCCTTCGCACATGCGGACTCCGTGCTTGCTGTACGATACTCAGCCCTCTTTTGTACCCTCGGGGCTTCACCCCTGCTCTTCAAAAGTAGTTCCTTGACAGAATTCTGCTTCGACGTACCGTATCAAAAGACATGGATCGCATGCTGACTTGATGTTCGGCCCTTCCCCATTCAAGCGTCCTCTACTCGGGTACTATGGCCTCTGCTGACTTCTGCATGTTCAGCGTCTCCTTACGGAGACGGTTACCAACAGTTGAAGGCGTTTCATGCAGACCTCCCCAGGTAAGAACGATAACTTTCATCCCATGTACCTGCCCAAGTTTACTACTGTATCCCTTGGCTGTATGGGGCTTTGTCTTGTTTGGCAGACTCGCCCGGATACAACAGCCTCAAATTGGGTTCGTGTACCTCAGGTCGGGATTTTGCCGCCGGCTTCCTTCAGATTCGACCTCGCGGTCGACACCCTTGCCTTGAGCTAACGGTTGGTACAGCCAACCCCCGTTCGGGACTTTCACCCTATAGCTATCGCCCATGCTGGGCGCACCAAAAAAACAGCCACCGGTGCAGAAAACACCGATGGCTGCGCTTTTGTTTTTTCCTTACACGTGCACAGGGTACCTCCTGCGGCAATCGTCCACAGCCTGCTGCAAGCCGTCCAGCTCAAACCGCAAGCAGTCGCTGTACGGCACGAGTGATGACAGCGAGGCAAGCTGCTGTGTGAGCAGCCCGACAAAGTCTTCTGCGGTCATGTCCCCCACAAGCTCCGACAGACTCGACATGCGGGCCGGTTCCACGATGGGATGGTCTGCCGCAGACGCTCCCCCGGCGGCGAGATCATAAAACGCTTTGACCAGCTTTCCTCTCGCCTCGCCGCTTCCTTCGACCAGCACAAATGCCTGGACGATGACTGCTCTCGTCTGCCTTCTTTGGGCGATTCCGCAAAACTTTTTCCCCCTGACGCTGACGTCAAATTCTCCCGGACAGTACGAGCCGCTTACTTCCCCGGTTTCGATCCTGCAAGACCGGCTTTTCAGACTTTGCCGGATGAGCTCCGCCATCAGGGCAAAGTGGCGCTGTACATCCAGATCGCCTTGCCGATTGGGCAAAATCAGGGACAGATTGACGACGCCGGGGTCCAGCGGCACTGCCGCTCCTCCTGAATTGCGAACCGTCACGGAATAGCCTTGTCCCTGCAGCCACTGGACAGCTTCCCGGACCCGGGGCAGCTTCCAGTCTCTCGACCCGAGCACAAACGCTCTTTCATGCCTCCATAGATGAACAGCGGGCTCCAGCAGGCCGTGCCCTACTTGCCTTCCGTACACTTCATCGAAAGCAAACGGAACCACGATGTCTCCTGTCATCACGTTGGCTGCGGCATCGATAGCGCCTAGCCGAGCAGGCAAGCTTGCTTTGTCCATTCCATCTCCTTTCCGCGCTGCCTTACAGGTTGTACTTTTGCAATTTCCTGTAAAAGGTGCTGCGTGGCATTCCCAAAAGACCAGCTGCAGCGGAAGCGCTTCCATTCGTTTTCTGCAAAGCCTGGATGATCGATTGCTTTTCAAGCTCCTCGCGGTACGTCAACGTTTCCGCACGGCCGCCCCCGCTCTCGCCACCGCCTTTCACAGCAGTCAGCGATCCAGCCATCAGGTTTGGGGACGCTGCCCCTCCCGCCCCGGTCTGAAATTGTTCATGCAGGAGGTATGGCAGCTCCTCTTCGCCGATAATGCTGAGCCTCTCCAATGTATTGAACAGCTCCCGAATGTTCCCGGGCCAGTCGTATTCCATCAGCTGCCGCATGACATGAGGGATAGCCGGCAGCTCCACTTTATTCTGCTGGCAGAAAAAGCGAATCAGACTGGGGATGTCTTCTTTCCGCTCGCGCAGCGGCGGCAGATAGAGCGGGAACACGTGCAGACGGTAGTACAAGTCCTCCCGGAACTTCCCTTCCTTCACCAGCAGGGCCAGGTCCCGGTGCGTAGCGGCAATGACGCGAATATTTACCGGAATTTCCGCATGGCTGCCGATCGGCGTAACCTTCCTTTCCTGCAAAACGCGCAGCAGGGCAACCTGCATCTGATGCGGAATCTCGCCGATCTCATCGAGGAACAAGGTGCCTCCGTTTGCCTGCTCCAGCTTTCCTTTATATCCGTGGCGCCGCGATCCGGTAAATGCCCCTTCCGCATAGCCAAACAGCTCGCTTTCGATCAGGTCTTTGGGGATGGCGCCGCAATTCACCGCAACGAAGGGGCCCGCCTTGTACGGACTGTTCAGATGAATGGCCCGGGCGACGAGCTCCTTCCCCGTCCCGCTTTCCCCCCGGATGCATACATTGGCGCTGCTTTTGGAGATGCGTTCGATTTGCCCGAGAACGTGCCGGAACGCTTTGCTTGTTCCTGCTTCGCCCGGGAACTGAATCTGACTGGACGGAAACGGAGCTTGCAAACGCCGGATGCTTGCCTCGGACTCCAGCAATACCGCACAGTACCCGAGCAGTCCTCCGTGCTGCCTGGAGTAGACAGGCGTACGCTTTCGTTCCACATAGCGGTACTCGTCCAACAGGTCCTGGTAGTCGCATGCTCCCGGCCACTGCAGCATCTTTTGACGAACAGCTTTGTTGACGAAAACGACCTGCTGTCGCAGGTTCAAAATCACGATCGGCTGATTCGTCTCCGCCAGCTCCCATCCACAACGGATAAGCTCCAGCTCTTCCAGCTCGCGCCTTCTGCTCCATTCCTGCTCTACGGTATAAGCGATGGAGGAAACGATGGCCAGCATATGGGGATGGCTTCGCTCCAGCGGGCACGAGATATCGAGGATGCCGACCAGTTTGCCTTCGTCGTCGTGAATAGGCGCGGCCGAGCAGCTCCATTTATGGGAAGCCACCGAATAGTGCTCCGGGCCGCTGATCAGGATCGGCTCTCCGGCATGGAGCGCTGTGCCAATCGCGTTTGTTCCCACCTCTTCTTCGGTCCAGCGAACGCCCTCCACGAAATTGATATCTTCGGCATATTGCAAAATGGACTTCTTCCCTTTCATGGAGAGCACATAACCCTCAGCGTCTATCAGGATGGCGATCATCCCGGTGTCTTCAATAAATTTGGACATTTTCTCCACATGCGGCAAGGTAATTTCGAGCAATTGCCGATGCTTCCGCTTCTGGCTGTCAAAAGACTCGCCCTTCAAAATTTCCCGTCCCGTCCCCAGATAGGGATCGACATACCTGTTTTTGCAGCGAAGCCACGATTCAGAGATTCGCTTGTTGATGCGTGCAGAGTCGATAACACCTTCTTGTACAAAACGTTTCCACATTTTCGAAGAAAGCGTTTCGTTATACAAGGAGCCGCCCTCCTTTGCTTTTCATGGATAAGGGAATATCTATAGATTACCTGTTTTCATCCGGTTTCTCAATATTCCGAAAATTACCTCTTTGTCTTGGCTGCCGGTGTTTCCGTCGAAAAGCCAGCTCATTATAGTTTGCCTTTTTCGTTCAATTTTTCTTCTCCTGTAGCTTGGGATAGCGAATGGCTTTCTGTGATTTCTGCTTCGCAAAAAAAAAACACCCAGCGAGTTTCACGCAAAGTCTGATAATCATTTATGATGGACAAAACTGTATTTTTGCCCGTATCGACTGACAGGGCATCAGTTTTACACGGAATATGACCTTAACCACAGATTGTTAACCTTCACAATACCGCCAGGATGATGTAGCACTAAATCAGCCAATTCCTTTACCATCAACTGAAACTCATCGCTTCTTGCTTCATCTATTAGCAAATATTGTACGGTGACTGATCCGGCAGAAGGTGAAATGCCCCTCGCACTCAACCGTTTGAAAAAAATTAAGAAGAGACCCGAACCTTTTTCCCATAGAGAGGCAATATAGGGTGTAAGCTGCTTACTCAGGAGGGCCCTCTGAATGCAAAATGAAGAGATGTACCAATTACTCATAAAAATGAAAGAGGGTGATCAACAGGCGTTTCATACGGTGTATGATGCCACCTATAAGGACATCTACCGGACAGTCTCCTTTCTGGTGGATCATCAGCAGGATCGGGAAGATATCATGAATGAGATCTATATGCAAATGTGGACCTCACTTGCCAACTACGATACGAACCGTCCTTTCCACTTTTGGCTGCACGGCTTGGTAATCCGTCAAGTGCAGAGATTTCGGGTCAAGAGCTGGAGGAGATTCCGAATTTTTGAACGCATCCGTGCCTTCTCTCGGGAAGAGTCTTATTGGGATCAACATACTGCTTTGATGGATGGTACAAACCAAATGATATCGCAATCCATACGAAAACTGACCGACAAACAGCGGACAGTGATTATCTTCCGCTTTTTTCACGACTATACCCTTGAAGAAATTGCGACTTTGCTCGACATTCCGCTGGGTACAGTGAAGTCTAGATATCATGCTGGCCTCCAGGCGCTTCGAAAAAACTTAGGGAATCTCCCCCTGGAAAGGATGGAAAAGATCAATGACTATCGAACGCAAAATCCGTGAGCATCTGCACGAAGAGGCAGAAACGATGGAGTGCCCTCCGGCCATTTCCAAACGAATCGAACAATCCTACTATCAATATTTGCAACGAAAAAGGAGCGAAAAACCCATGAAAAAACGAGTAATTGGCGGAATCGTTGCTGCTGCGTTTTTGATTCCAACCGCAGCATTTGCGGCCCCTGCCCTGATTGAAATGCTTACCAGAACACCAATGACTGCTGAACAAGTCAAGGTGGATGAGGTTGGCAAAGCAGCACTGGAGAAGCTGTATAGCGCATTTCCCGAAACAAGATCGTTTGAGATTGTCGATGCAAGCTACCTTGGAGAAGCCCCCGCTGATTCAACTAAAAAGCAAGCGATCCAGACAAGCATCGCACTGCAGGAAAAGGGAGGAGCCGGCAAAAAGATCAGCCTTACCATCGATGTTACGGGCAAGATTGACAGCGTGATTCAAGAGAATTGGGAGGAGAAGCCCGTCAGTTCTTTAACCAATCAGGAAATCAAAGAGAAAGTAAATAACCTCATTGACAAAATGTATGGCAGCATCGACGGCTATGAGGTTTCTATGGAGCCAATGGGGGAGCCGAATCAAAAGACGTTTCTATTGAATTACATCGAAAAGGGGTCCCAAATACCGTTCTACCAGGTATTTGTTAAGGACAATAGAATAGATGTTACTCTGCACGGAGGCGAGCGTACACCTTCAAACCTTGTTAAAGTAGAAGGCTTTTTCACCAGAGATGGCAAGCCTGATACTTTTGCTGATTCCTTTTTAAATGATGAAAACCTGTTTTCTTTACTAAACATGAGCCCAACAGAATTGAAACAAGAATTAGCAAAAGGCAAATCTGTTGTGGAGGTTGCCGCCTCTAAAAATGTCTCTAAACAACAAGTGATTGATGTGATTGCAAAAACACAGGTTGAAAAAGAGCTACAAGCTGACCAAAATGGAGCAAGTGTAAGCAATCATGTAAAGGAACAAATGATGAAAGCACTTGAACCAAAAGTAGTACATGTTATTGAACACAAATCTGAAACGCCAGCGAAGAACTGACCAGTCACCACAGTATCAATCGAGATTCGTAACAAGAATAAGAGGCCGGTTTCCTTATTGTTCAGGAAACCGGCTTTTTTAGATCAAACGGGGCTTAGCGTACAAAATCCGCAGTTTGTTGGCGGGACCTTTCTTCAACCGCCTGTGAGTGTAGGACAGGAAAAGTCTAGCGTCAAGGGTTGATTTATAAACTTTTCCACCCTTGTTTGAAAGGTTGAAGAAAGGCTTCGTTGCTATTGCTCTACCTGGATCGGAACTTCCCATTTTACATCATGCTGTTTGATTTTCTCATCATACGTGATCGTGAACTCTTTCACGTCTTTATTTTTCGTCCTGATCTTAATCTGGGCATTCAGCTTCCTTGTTCCGTCCTCTGCGATGGTTATTTGGGGACTGAGTAAAAGAGCGTTGGACTCTCCCTTCTCGTCTGTTGCCATCCAGCTTTTCCCAACACCCACAACATCCTTTGCCAAAGTGCCTTCCATATCAATGATGTAAATGGTATCATCCCCACGCTCTTGCTTTTTGACGGGTGTAAACGTAAACGTATTTCCTTCCTCTGTGACCGTCACTGGCTTTTTATCCAGTTCAGCAATCGAAAGCTTCGCACGAAAATCAGCTTTTTCTGCTGTATAGACAGCATCCAGTTTCATTGTTACTTTTTTTGTGTGATCAATCGGAGCGAAGGAATGAACCCAGACGTTTTTATAGGGCAAACGTCCTGCATTATACATTCCACCTCGACTTAAACCCGGTATGACATTGCTGCTCAGCTCTTCACCGGGATAAATCACATGCAAGTCGTCCCAAGAAGCCAAAACCGTTCCCTGCTCATCAATCAGGCTGTACCGGACACCTTTGTCCCGGCCGGTCCCCTCGCTGACGGCAAACTGCAGCTGAGCCGCGCTTGGGCTAAAACGAGCTTCCTTCAGATCGATCCATTCTCCTTGCGGTGTCGTGAGCTTCTGCTGGACGGAGACCGTTTTTGTCGCTGCTTTTGCCGGTCGCAGATCAATCGGGATATCAAAGTTCCAGCTCCCTTTCGTCTCTCCCAATTGCTTTACCCGTACTTCGAGTATCGCTTCGTCCGGCAGCCTGCTCCGATCGTCAAATAGCTCTGCAAAATCACGTCCGATTACAAAATTCTCACCGTTTGGCAGAGGCATCCATCGAAATGAATCTGGAAGCTTTGAATTAGGCGGGTTCAAGACACGCCCATTTTTGTCTTTTAACTGGATGACTCGATACTCTTCCACATTTTCACTGGAAATTCTGCTGAACTGGTCCTGCCAGAAGGTATCCAGCTTTTTCCCCTCCTTGTCGGTAAGCGAACCCAGAACCATGATTCGAGCAGAGTCGGCCAACACTGCCTTCATTTCCATGGTCAGGCCCTGATCCGTCACTTTCAGGTTAAGGGGCTTTACATATCCCTTCTCGGCAGCTACGAGAGCTCCTTTATCTGTCTGCTCTTCTGAATACAAGCTGACAACGCTCTCGGTATCGGTATACGGCCCTTTCAGCGGATTTGCTGCATAGAACAGTCCATTCACATACGAAGCGAAAGTCGGTGACACAAGTGTTCCCAAAGCCACAACCACAGCCAGTCCTGCTACAGCCATCGTCGTTTTTTTCATCAAAGCAACACTCCGTTTTTTCCAGTCTATTTTCTGGGCTCGGTGTCTATCGATCCGTCTCAACACATTCAGGGGATGAGGCGGGACCTTTTCCATGACTTGCTGAATGACTGCATCGGTGTGCCATTTTTCCTGCTCCCCAAGCGTACCCGACTCGTCCAAATACTGCTCGAACAGCCGTTGACAAGCCGAGCAGGTGAGCAGATGATTTTGTACGTTTTGTCTATCCCGCAAAGAAAGTGAGTCTTCCAGATAAGCATCCAGCATGTCTTTGTCCAGGCATGTCATAGATAGCAGTCCCCTCCTTTGCCTCTTCTCGTCAGCGCTTCCTTCAGTTTTGTCTTCCCTCTGGACAAACGCGTACGAACCGTGCTGATCGGAACACCCAGCTTTTTACTGATTTCTTCATAACTCATGTACTGGAGATACCGCATTTCCAGGACGACACGATGCTTCGAATCCAAAGCCTTTATCCGATCCTGCAAATAAGAGTTTTGCTCTTTGACAAGGTACTCCGCTTCGGGCGTATGACTGGTGGCCAGCTCCACTTCTGTGTTCGTAACCATTATCGACCGTTTTCGGCTTCGCAGTTCATCGAAACAATGATTGGTCGCGATCCTGTACAGCCATGCGCCAAATTCGTAGCTTTTGTTGTAGTCGCCCAGATGGTAGTACACCTTGATAAATATTTCTTGAGCGATGTCTTGCTCATGGGGCGGCTGCCCTAACATCTTGCGGATCAGAAGCGTGATTCGCCTATTATATTTTTGTATGATCTGAGCAAAGGCCTCTTTGTTGCCTCGGAGGACCTCGTCCACGATCATCTTGTCGTCCTGCATCTGTTCTCCTCCCATTCAAAAAGGTCGCTGCGCAGCGGTCGCCTTTTTGCTGTACATGTATATACGACGGAAAATGGAGGAAAAAAATCGCATTTTTTTCTTTCCTGACACAAAAAAGCTGCCGGGATGATCCCGGACAGCCTTTACATTCTACTCTTTTTGATCTTACAGATTTTGCAATGGCGGAATGCTATCTTCGGCGCCTGCATGTTTCCCGTAAATCCCCATATCCAACTGTTTCGTAACCTTGCTTGTAAGCAATCCTGCTGTCATGCTCCCGCTTACGTTGACGGCTGTCCGTGCCATATCAATCAGCGGCTCGATTGAGATAAGCAGCCCGACCAGTGCCACTGGCAGGTTCATCGTGGAGAGGACAATAAGCGCCGAAAACGTTGCTCCGCCGCCTACCCCTGCAACACCAAAGGAACTGATGGCCACGACAGCGATCAAGGTCAAAATAAAGGTTGGGCTCGTCGGGTCGATCCCTGCCGCAGGTGCGACCATGACTGCCAGCATGGCCGGATAAATTCCGGCGCATCCATTTTGCCCGATCGAAATTCCGAATGATCCTGCAAAATTGGCGATTCCCTCGGGGACGCCCAATTCTTTGTGCTGTGTTTGGACATTTAGCGGCAGGGTGCCTGCACTGGAACGCGAGGTAAAGGCAAAGGTCAGGACAGGGATCGCTTTCTTTACGTAGGTCAAAGGATTTAAGCCAGAGAGCGCAATAAGCAGCAGGTGAACACCAAACATAATGAGCAGAGCGACATACGAAGCCAGCACAAATTTGCCAAGCCGCCAAATGGCATTCAGATCACTCGTCGCCGCTATTTTTGTCATTAAGGCAAGCACGCCGTATGGAGTCAGTCGCAGAATCAATGTCACGACTCTCATGATGATCGTGTAAAGGGCGTCGGTCATCTTCGCAAACATGTCGGCCTGGTCCGGTTTTTTCCGCTTCACTCCCAGATAAGCCATGCCCAAGAAGGCGGAGAAGATCACGACCGCAATCGTCGATGTCGGACGCGCTCCCGTCAGATCCAGAAACGGGTTGCCGGGGAGGAGCTCTACCAGTTTTTGCGGTGCGGACATGTTCTCAAGATTCCCCAATGTTTTTTCGATTTTCTCCAACTGGGCGACCTCTTTTGCTCCCTGATCCAGCTGCAAGGACTGCAAATCGGCCGCAAGCGATGCCCCTATGCCGATTGCCGCAGCAATCGCAGTCGTGCCAACCAGTAACCCGATGATCAAGCCCCCGATTTTGCCGATATTGTGCGACAGCGTCGCTTTCGTGAATGCGGACAGGATCGAAATGAACACGAGCGGCATGACAACCATCTGCAGCAATTTGATATAGCCATTCCCCGCGATGTTGAACCAATCGACGGACAGCTTGATCACTTCAGACCCTGATCCGTAGACAAATTGCAGCAAGAGGCCAAACAGTATTCCCAGGCCCAATGCGGCAAACACCCGCTTGGTAAAAGAGGCGAACCTCTTTTGCATGGAATACAGGATGAATAGAATGATCAGCATGCCCAGGATGTTCAGAAGCACCTGTACAGTCATGAGGACTCCCTCTTTTCATGGTTTATTGGACCCATTGGTGAACGGCACTGGCCATTCTCTGCAAGCCCTCTTCCAGGACAGACCGTGGACAAGCGATATTCACTCTCGTAAACCCTTCTCCTCCCTTCCCAAATTTGTAGCCCTCGTCCAATGCCACCTTGGCCTGCTTTCGAAAGAACTGTTCGAGTGTCTTCGCATCCATTCCCAATTCGCGGCAATCGAGCCATACCAGATAGGTTCCTTCCGGCTGGATCACTTTGATTGGCTTTATATGGGCTTCAATAAAGTCTGTCAGAAAAGCCAGATTGTCTCCTACATACGCGAGGCATTGATCCAGCCATTCATCACCATGTCGGTAGGCCGTTTCGGCAGGCCAAATGTGTTGGACAGACTCAGATGAAGCATATCCAATGCTTTCGTAAACATCGCCCGTTTCTGTTGATCCGGAATGATGATGTTGGACATTTGCAGACCTGCCATATTAAATGTTTTGCTTGGTGCTGTGCATGTGATCGACCCAAGCGCAAACTGCTCCGAAATGCTGGCAAACGGCGTATGGCGATGTCCATTGTGGATCAGATCGAAGTGAGCCTCATCGGATACTACAAGGATGTCATGCTCGGCACATATTTTGCCCAAGCGTTCAAGCTCCGCTTTTGTCCACACTCTCCCGACCGGGTTGTGCGGGTTGCAAAGAATGATCATCTTTACCTTTGGATCGATTTTGCCGATAAGATCGTCGTAATCCATTTCATACCGGCCATTGTTCAGCATCAGCGGATTTAGCACCAGCTCCCGGTTATTTTTTTGCACAATACCGGGAAAGGGATGGTACACCGGCGGCAGAATGATCACTTTGTCTTCCGGCTCCGTAAAGGTTTGGACAATGATGCTCAATGCTGTTAAAATGCCTGGACTGCAGCGTATCCATTCTTTTTTGATCTCCCAATGATGCCGGCGTTTCACCCAGCCGGCAAACGACTCAAAATAGCTGTCGGACCTCGCTGTATAGCCAAAAATTCCATGCTCCGCCCTGCTGATCAGACGTTCAATGACGGGCAGAGGGCAGCGAAAATCCATGTCGGCTATCCACATGGGCAGGATATCTTTGTCACCGAACAGCTTTTCCGTTCTGTCCCACTTGATCGAATCAGTGTGAAATCGGTTGTGGACTTGATCGAAATCGTAGTGCATGTACCTAACCTCCCCATGATGGCGCTTTCATTTTATTGTTGCGCTGCCTGTAAAAAAGCAGGCAGCCATTCCCTTTCGGCAACCGTCTATTTTCATCGGCCAGAGCCACTGTGATACAGACCTGCCAAACAGGCGAATACAGGCTTCTCGATCCCGAGTGGCAGCATCGTGCTCATAAACCTACCTGGTCCATGTTCGATTAGGTTCTCCTTGTCTCTCGCCTTACGATGGGAAGCCCTTGTTTCACCCATTCGTCAAAGCCGCCGATCAAGTTCCGAACATTTTTGAAGCCGTGTGCCTGCAAAAGGCTCACCCCGATGGCGGATCTTCTCCCTGATTTGCATTGGACCAGGATCGGTTTGTCACGGGGCAATTCCTGAATGCTTGCCGGCAAGTATCCAAGCATGATGTGTTTCGCTTCGGGAATACAGCCATCAGCATGCTCTTTTGCATAACGGACATCTAGAACGTATATCTGTTTCGTTTGTACTTGCTCCCCTACCTCCTCTGGCGTTACCTCCTCGTATTTGGCGAACTTCGAGTCATCATGGAGCTCGAACACATCCAGATCCATCGTGGAAGCGACCTGGTCCAATCCGATTGACTGCAAAGCCTTTCGAATATCTGGAACGGACTGCTTGTCGGCCAACAGGTAGATGGGCCGATCATAGTCGAGCAGCCAGCCAGCCCACGTGACGAATGATTGGTCATAAGGAATATTGATGACTCCCGGCAAATGCCTTTGGGCGAACATGCTTGCCGGACGGGTATCGACAACCATGCCTTGCTGCACCCATGCCTCTACTGCGTCTAATGAAGCCTCTGCTTGCAACGGAGCTGCTATCTCTTGCACCAGTTGTGGGCCCATTTTATTGAGCTGCTTCATCATCGCAAAATAGGTTGGCGGCTCGGGCTGCCCCGCCAGCAATTCCTGGATAAAATCATTTTCATGCTCATGCTGCAACGCCCAATTCGTCCGTTTCTCATAGCCGACCGTGGACGATTGGACGGCCCCGATCGCCTTGCCGCACGCGCTGCCCGCCCCATGCCCGGGCCAGACTTGCAGATAGTCAGGGAGTTTTTTGAATCGCGCCAGCGAGTGAAACATTTTCCGTGCCATCTCCTCAGCGGAGCCGCTTACCTTTGCCGCTTTTTCCAAAAGGTCTGGACGCCCCACGTCACCGACAAACACGAAGTCCCCTGTGAAAATCCCGATCGGTTCGTTTGCCGAAGAACCGCCATCTGTCAACAGCAGCGATATGTGTTCGGGGGTGTGTCCCGGCGTATGGAGCACCTCGAACGTGAGATTGCCAATCTGGAAGGTGTCGCCGTCCTTTAGCAAGCAATGCTTGTATTCGCTTGCGTATTGGTAGCGCCAATCCGCCCCTCCTGCATCGGACAAGTACAAGGCAGCTCCGAATCTCGAAGCGATTTCCCGTGCGCCGGAAAGAAAGTCGGCATGAATGTGTGTTTCCGTCACGCCAACGATCTTCACCCCGTTTGCTTTTGCAGCTTTGGCATATGTTTCGATATCGCGGGCAGGATCAATGACGATGGCCTCGCCGGAAGCCTGGCATCCCACCAGATAAGATGCCTGGGCCAATTTGTCATCATAGAAATACTTGAGCAGCATAAGTCAGCCTCCATCCATCTTTTCATTAATTTTTGTCCGATCTGACAAGAGATCGGTAAGCAAAGCGTTTGTGCGGAATGGTTTGGTTTTACATCATCCCTTTGAGCATGCCCTTCCAGTACATCACGGGAAGCAAATCCTTTTTCAGCCAATACATACTGAGCCTTTCACGGGATTGATCAAAGGGAAACGACTCTTGGGGATTGAGCTCATAATCGAATTCCGCCAATATCAATTTTCCATAGCCGGTCACGAGCGGGCATGAGGTATATCCGTTGTATTTGTCGCAAACAGGCTTTCCGCTGATCATGGCCAGCAGGTTTTGCACGACGATCGGCCCCTGCTTGCGGATCGCGGCGCCCGTTTTTGATGTCGGCAAATTGGTGCAGTCCCCCACCCCGAAAACATTCCCAAACCGTTTATGCTGCAGCGTGTATTTATCCACATCGAGCCAACCGTCGCCTGCCGCAAGCGGACTTTTTTTGATAAAATCGGGGGCGCTCATCGGCGGCACGACATGAATCATGTCATAGGGCATGATCACACGCTCGTTGGTATCCATGTTCACAAAGACCGCTTGTTTTTTATCACCGATAATTTCAACGAGATTATGCTTGAACCGTGTCTCGATTTGTTTTCTTTCAATCACCTTCTGCAAAGCATCCGCATACTTTTTCACGGCGAATATGCTCGCTCCGCCGGAGACAAAACGGATGGATGCCCGGGAGCGTACGCCTGATTTGCGAAAGTAATCATCCGCCAAATACATGATTTTCTGAGGAGCCCCGCCGCATTTTACGGGAGTATTGGGGTTGGTAAAAATCGCCGTGCCGCCCGTAAAGCTGCGAATATTGTCCCATGTGCTCTCGACGTAATCATAAGAGTAATTGCTGCAAACCCCGTGTTTGCCAATACTCTCCTTCAGCCCTTTTACCTTCTCCCAATCAATCTGGATGCCCGCTGAAACGACCAGATAGTCGTAGCGGATTTTGTCTCCGGACGCGGTTACGACGGTGTTTTCGTTCGGCAAAAATTCAGTAACGGCATCTTGCACCCATTTCGCGCCATTCGGGATCAGCGATGCTTCCTCGCGCTCGGTAACCTCCTTGCGAACGACACCGGCACCGGCAAGCGTCCACAATGGCTGATAGTAATGCTTCGTCGAGAAGTCTACGATGGCAATCTTTCCGAACAAATCACGCGACTTGCGCAGAAGACGTGCTGCAACCGAGATGCCTGCGCTGCCTCCGCCTACAATCACGATTTTGTAGTGAGCAACTGACATTTCCATCCACCCCATCCCCATGTAAAGTCACAAATTCAAGGCCTCTGCATTGAAAAACAGCATGTAAATGGCAACTGCGGCCCGCCAAACATTGACCTGCTCACCAGCAGCACTCGCCTCCTCTTGCTTTTTCTTTGGCATAGACATTCGGACAGCCATGCTCATCATCGAGATGGAAAATAAAAACAATAATTGGTTTTCAGGTATCAATGTACCGGCAAACGATCCGAAATATGCTCCTATTGCACCAAGAATGGCAAAAATCACCGCTGTTTTCCATCGGACATGACCGGCCCTGGCGTGCGGAATGAAATTGGAGCAACGACATGATTGCGAGAATCACGTGAATCGATGTCTGCTCAACCTTCTCCTTCTGACAACATCGGCCTTTTGGACAACACCCGTCCTTTTGATAACTCCCTCCTTCCCGACTCGCTTGCCCTCCCTTCAGACATACTTGACCATGAGTAATAGCAAGCATCGTGCCAATTCGATTTTTCCCGTCAAATCGCCATTTTTCGCTTGTCGCTTTTATGCGCAATTGTCAGCTTTGAAAGCATAATTGATGGAATATTCAGTTATAATTTGGGCTTGAAGCCTCTTGCAACACTGACAACGGTTTGGCATTGTTGGCAAAAGGCAGGCAGAGATTCGGGAAGCTACGCAAAAAAGCCACCCTTTCAGGTGACCTTGCAAATCTTATACCTCGCCTCTCCCAAAACGGGAACGGGCTCTACCACGCCGGTTCGGCAATTTCCTGTATACACTCCGCTACATCATTTTTTGGACTTCCGACAATATGGGAGACAGGGTAGGCTCGCATCTGCGCCGCATCGTAAGGAGTGAGAAGCGACCTCAGCAATTCAGAGTCGCATGTATCGCGATCCAGCCAAATTGCTTCCTCCTCAGGTCCCTTTAAAATAACGGGCATGCGGTCATGGATGCCTGCGACAACCTCGTTGGCACTGGTCGTAATGATTGCACAGGTATGAAGCTTCACCCCATCTGCATTTGTCCAGGTATCAAAGAGACCGGCAAAAGCAAACGGTTCCTCATTTTTCATCATAATGCGCATGGACTGCTTGCCTTTTTGCGTTTGCCTCCATTCATAAAAGCCGTCAGCCGGAATGAGACATCGCTTGCGGACAAAGAGCTTTCGGAAAGCCGGCCTCTCGGTTAAAGTCTCGGCCCGCGCATTGATCATTTTATAACTGTTCCTGTCGTCTTGAGCCCATGACGGAACAAGCCCCCAGCGCAATTGTCCGAGTCTTTGGCGCCCTCCGTCAGCTAGAATGGCCGGAATTGGCTGGCCGGGGGCGATGTTGTACCGCGGCTTTAGGTCGAACAGGATTTCCTGCAGTTGAAACCGGCTCATCAGCTTCTCCGGGTCGGTGACAAGCGTAAAGCGCCCGCACATAGGCAATTCCCTCCTGCCACCAGCATTCCTCATTCCCAACAAAAATACCCCCTCCCCGAAGCACGGGAGCGATTAGACGTGTCATCCCATCTCCTACTCTCCGGTACATAACAAAAAAGCCCCCGAAGGCGCTTTTTCTTCATAATCCCGCTATTCTTTTGCCCCATTTCTCTCTAATAACTCTGTGAGCTTTGCGTCGTTTATTTCCCTTGAGATTTTTAACGGCGAGTCTCCATAAAAATCTTTGATATTGGGATCGGCTTTGTTCATTAGCAAGTACTCCGCTACCTCATGCTTTTTCCCGATGACAGCATGTAAAAGCGCCGTTCTTCCATCATTGTCTGTAACATCGGGATTCATATTATTCTGGATGAACGGCTTTACCTCGTCCACATTGCCGTTTTGTGCAGCACGGATGAACTCATTTGGGTTGAAGGTTTCATCGTAATTGTCATTGTAATTCTTCGTTTGCCCGAGGTGAAAAACAGCGGAAAGCTGAAATAAACCGATTCCAACAAGCACAGTGAATAGGGCAAAAATCAAATATCGTTTATTCATATCGCACCTCATTCTTTATAGACAACCCCTATGAACGTATATGGCAGCAGCAAGCCTAACTCTTTGCATCCTGTTTACGTAACAGAGTCATTTCAACGGAAGGCTGCTTTGCTTATTCCTTTCTGGAACGACAAGCACTTTGGAAGGCCACTCGCCAACTGCCACTTGTTGCTTCTGTTTAAGCTCCTCAGTATCAAACACCGATAGGGTCCCCTGTGTCATATTCGAGACAAGGAGGTTTGAACCATCCAAAGCGATAGAGGAAGGCGTTGGGGATTGCAGCTTTGCTTTCAGCTCCATTTTTTTCAGGTCATAGACTGAGATCGTGTCCCCCGTCATGTCCAGGTCCGTAAAATGATTAACGAAGGCTATGTCTCCCTTTCGCACAATGGATTGAGGAAAGGTTTCTTCCAAAGTGATCTCCTGCAAGACAGAACCTGTTTTCGGATTCAGCACCTTCAGTTTGCTCGTATAGGATTCCGGACGTTTCACCCACTTCGGTTTAGGTCCTTTGGCGAACCCGGCATAGACAGCTATATAGTGATCCTGAAATGGAACAACGCCATTGGGCGGAAGTTCTTCCGGAATATCGTTCATGGTTATGATTTGGTACTTGCCCGTCTCGGCTTTGCCAATTTGGACCTTTTTTGCATACTGCCCATAATTATGCGCCCCGCCTGAGTTCACGTACATCGTTATGCCGTTTTCTGCCGGGATCATAGAGCGCACGGCCCCAGGTACGGTTAGCGTCTCGATGAGAGAAAAAGAGTCGAGATCGACAAGCATGAAATGAAAACCCACATTTCGGGATTCCACGGATGAAGCAATATACGCGATTCGATCGTGAATAAAAAGCTTTTGCGGAATGTAGGGCACGGCGTACAGGTCTTTTCTGGGCTCCTCAATTCCTGGATCAATCAGATACAGCGTTTGCCCATCGATCTGTGCATCGATCAGGAATTTGCCGATTTTCTTCTCCTTTACTACTTTGTAGTCTTTATCCAAAGTAACAACATTGGATTTTCCTGCTTGTTTGATGACTGCCAGATGCGGTGTTTTATTTTGCAAAGGCATTTCATCCGTATTCTGGCAGCCTGCTATGAACAGGATGGATACGAGCAGAAACAGCATGTATTTTTTCAATTGGGAACTCCCTCCGATCATGCAGAAACGGACCGAGGCAAAATGGCTTCGGTCCATTATAGAACGCAACTACCTGAGCGAAGATTCTGGCGTGAAACGAACTGTATAAATCATCCAAAAAATTACTTAGCCGGACTGATCATCTAACGGATAATGCAACTTTTCATTTGACTATTCCGCAAATTCCACAAAAACCCTTTTCCGCGGGGACGAAAAATGAAACTGGAACTGGGATAAAATTAATTCAATGTAGCTAAACGTATCCGAAAAGAGTATAATTATGTAAATGGCAAGAAAAACCATTAGATGAGCCTTGTACGTTTCTATCAATCCAAAAGGAAGATGACATATGCGGTTGTCATCTTTTATCAAAGCAAGGATCAACTCAAGAAAGAGAGAACGATATGAAAAAAAACCTCTTGATCGTCATGAGCTTGCTCATCATGATGAGTGTACTGACAGGTTTCCAAGCGGTATCCACCAACCCGTTGCAACAGTCGGTGAAATCCAGCCTCGTCCCTGTTTCCAAAATGGCGCTTCCTTCGAAAACCATTATCGGGTTTGGGGAAGCTACACATGGCAACAAGCAATTTACGATGCTAAAGTTGGATATTTTCAAGCATCTCGTAGAAAAGCAAGGATATCGCGTATTCGCCATCGAAGGCGATTTTGGCGGAGGGCAAAAGGTCAACGAATACATACTGGGAGGCAGCGGAACTGCCCAAGATGCGGCAAAGGCAATCGGATTTACCATCTACAATACGCAAGAAATGGCAGCCCTTCTCTCCTGGATGCGCTCCTATAACGAGCATCGGGATGCAAAAGACAAAATTCATTTTTACGGGTTTGACATGCAGCGCTATGACCACAACAAAAACGGGCTGTTCTCCTACTTGAAAAAGGTGGACCCGCCACTTGCCTCCAAGTATGAGACGGCACTTGCGAATCTGAATGACAAGACAGTGTATGATCAAAAGAAAGCAACCGTACAAGACGGGCTCTCCCATATGAAAAGCCTGATGGAGCGTATGAAAGAAAATAAATCCGTTTATATCGCCAAAAGCTCCGAGCGAGAATATGAGCTGGCACTGGCCTTTGCCGAGGCGATCAAGCAAAACGCTACTCTTCGCGGAACCAATGCCAACTATAGCAATACCCGCGATTTCTATATGGCGGAAAAAGTGAAGTGGGTCTTGTCCTACGAAAAGAAATATTACGGTCGCGAAAAACTGTTCATCACCGGACATAATGGACACATTGAAAAAACCTCCACTACCGCAGGAACAGCCACTTGCATGGGGACCCATCTCGCCAAAGCCTTTGGGGACCAGTATTACGCCATCGGCAGTGAATTTTACGAAAGCTCCTTTATTGCCAATGACGCCTTTACCAATGAGCGAAAGGAGTTTCATGTAAAAAATAGCGGCAACGATCGGCTGGCTGTACTGTTTGCACAGACAAACATGCAGGATGGATTCCTGGATTTTGCAAAGGCCAAAAATAATGAAAGTTTCACCGCCTACCTGAATAAAACGCAGCCCATCAGTGCCATCGGAGCAGTCTTTAGCGGATTGTATGAAAAAATGGAAAAGATGTATACGTTGCAGATGGTTCCGGCGAAAGCTTTTGATGCGCTGATTTTCGTGCGGACTGCTACTCCTTCGGTAATGTTAAAAGAGTAACGGAGCGGGAATTGTCGGGTTCCTTGCTGATCATACCGTAGTTTAAAGAAAGAGAATGCCCTTTTTGCTGATGCAAAAAAGGCATTCTCTTTCCTAATTCTATCTGCTTTCCGTATAAATTTGAAAGGTCACGCCAAATTTGTCAGTTACATCGCCAAACCCTGGGCTAAAAGAGTTTTCTTCAAATGGTATATTCACTTGACCGCCTTGCTGCAGGGCTTCAAAAAATCGTTTTGATTTTTCCACGTCATTCGTTGAAAGGCAAATGGTTACCTGTTTGCCCTTGGGAATAGACGAACCGGTTGGAGCATCGGAAAACATGAGTTCCGTTTCACCCACACGCAGCTTTGCGTGTGCCACAAGATTCTTTACCTCATCCGTAAAAGTATCAGGCATTTCCGGCATATCACCGTAAGTAATGATGGTGAGGACTTCGGCACCTATCGCTTGTTCATAAAACTGAATCGCTTCCCTTGCGTTCCCTTCCAAATTTACATAAGGGGTAAGTTTTACTGTCATCCTAGATCAGCTCCTTTTTTTCCCATCATACCTTTTATCAAATGCGTTGATTTCTTTTCAATTGCTATCTTCAATAACCCAAACATTGTATTGGTTCTTCTGCTCATTTATCAGCCTCTCATTCAAACAAGCTGTGGTGCAAAAAATACTGTTTGACAGGACACCAAATGGTGTCGTATTATCAAAACAGACACCATTTGGTGTCCGAATGACGATTTATTCATTTTGTAAAGTTTGAATCTGAATAAGTTTGACTTGAACCAATTAAAAGAAGAAAACCAATGAGCAAGCTTATTGGTACGGAAACAACTGCGAAAGTAGAAAACCAGTCAGAGGAAAAAAGATTGAAAAAAGTGCATGCTGACGAAATATCGCCTCGTGGACACTGCGTCCGAAGAGTTGCATACTGTAAGGAGGTGGTGAAATCAACGGCTGTCCCTTAGTACACCATAGATTTCTCCTACATAAAATCATATTTTTTGGAGCGGGTAGCTGTGAACGAGAACAACCAGCGGGATGTGTTTGACGCGATTGCAGATCCAACCAGGCGCCGATTGATTCGTCTGTTGGCAGAGGCAGAGGAGATGCCGCTTCATGAGTTAACCACGCATTTTGAAATGGGCCGTACAGCGGTATCCAAGCATTTGACAGTCCTGAAAGAGGCCGGACTGGTACTTGATCGAAAAGTCGGCAGAGAAACGCGATATAGGCTGAACGCCTCTCCACTCAGAGAAATTCAAGATTGGGTGGCTTTCTACAGCAAGTTCTGGAGTACGAATATGTTGCGCTTGAGCCAACTATTAGAGGAGGAAGAAGAATGAGTTTAACCTTATCCCTGGATTTTCAGTACAAGACATCGATGGAGAAGCTTTGGACCGCCTTGACCGATTCAAGCAAGCTTGCCAAGTGGGTGGTCAACATCCACACCGGTCAGGCAATGGAAAATGATTTTAAACCCGTCGTAGGACACCGTTTTCAGTTTCGTACGGAACCGAACGAATATTGGGATGGAATTGTTGAAGGCGAAGTGCTTATCGTGGACCCGCCACACCGATTGTCCTATACTTGGGGCAGCGGAGAGGAGAAGCATACGATCACCTGGACGCTGCAGGATGTAGGGGACGGAAAGGTTAACCTTCATCTCGAACAAACCGGATTCTCAAATGCCCAAGCACTGGGTGGAGCTAAGTATGGCTGGACCAAATGGTGCGGCGAGCTTGAAAAGGTGTTGGAACAATAAGCGCATTCAATATTTATGCATCAATGGCGACAGCCGTATCGAGGCGATAAACAGCAAAAACCGGAGCACGTAATCGCTCCGGTTTTTTGCTGTGCCATGCCATGGCCCCTCAGACGTTTCGACCACGCTGGTTTCGTTTATTCGATCTCGTTTCGCTGGACGGAAGCGACCGGCTCCACGTTTTCCGTGTACATCCGCTTCACCAGCTCGCTCTCGCCCTCTACTCGATCCCCCTGCTTTGCCAAAAAGTCCTGCGACTCCCGCTGCTGATCATTCGGCTTTTTGTTGTTCGGTCTGGACATGTCTGTCCCCCTCCTGTTCTGCGGTAAACACCCTTCTTACTATGAGTGCCTCTGAGGGATTTTATTCCGGGTCCGTGAGGTTACTCAGCCAATCTTTTTGCCCCGCGCAGGTCCGGTGTCCCGGTTACGCTGAAGCGGATACCTTCGATCTTTTTGCTGTTGAGGTAGTTTTCGTTGTTGAAATAGATCGGGATGACCGGCATATCCTGCATCAACACGGTTTCGGCGTCGTGCAGAAGCTTCATGCGCGCTTCCTCGTTTTGTTCGACCTTCGCTTTTTCGATCAGCTCGTCAAACTTCGGATTGGCCCAGTTGGTAAAGTTGCGGGAGCTTTTCCCCGTGTACAGCTCCAGCATCGCGAGCGGATCGAGGTAATCGCCGTTCCACCCCATGCGGGCGATCTGGAAGTTTTTCTGCTTGAACGTATCGATGTAGGTTTTCCACTCCTGATTTTCCAGCTTCACCTGCACGCCCAGGTTTTTCTTGAACATTTCCTGCAGCGCTTCGGCGATCTTCTTGTGGTTTTCCGCCGTGCTGTATTTCAGCGTAATCGGCGGAAGCTCTGTCCAGCCTTCTTCCTTCAAGCCTTCCGCCAAAAGCTGCTTCGCCTTGGCCGGATCGAACTGATAGTATGGCGCCACTTCTTCCCGGAAGTCCTTGCCCGCAGGAGTTTTCACCCCGAATGGCGTGTAGCCGTACGCCGGGAGCTGGCCTCCCATGGTCACGTTTGCCGTCAGGATGTCCCGGTCGATTGCGTAGGAAAAGGCCTGACGGATTTTCGCGTTGGTGAACGGCTCTTTCTCTACGTTAAACGTGTACGTATAAATGCTGTAGTCCGGGAACGATTTGTACTCTTCTTTTCCCTTTTCCTGCTCAATCACGTCGATTGGCAAAGAGTCGATCAGGTCAAGCTCTCCCGTTTTGAACATCTGGTAGTAGGTAGTCGCTTCGTTCACCATCTTGAAGTGGACGGTCTCCATCGTTACCTTGTCTTTTTCCCAGTAGCTATGGCTTTTGGCGATGGTCAGCTGACTGTTGTGGTCCCAGCTCTCCACGGTGTACGGGCCGTTGGTCACGATGCCTTTCGCTTCCGCTGCCCAGTTTTTGTCCGCTTCCACAACTTTCTTGTTCACCGGCAGATAGGCGCGGCTCATCATGATTTTCGGGAAATAGGTGATGGGGTCTTTCAGTCTGACGACGAGTGTGCGGTCATCCTTTGCCTTGATCTGCACGTCATCCACGCTGCCTTTGCCCGAGTTGTACGCCTCCGCGCCTTGTATGTAGTAGAGCGCAGATGGTTCATAGGCGGCAGTCTGCGGGTTCAGCACACGCTTCCAGGAGTATTCGTAGTCATGCGCCGTTACCGGATCGCCGTTCGACCATTTCATCTCGGGGCGCAGGGTAAACGTGTAGGTTTTGCCATCCGGGGAGACTTCCACCTTTTCGGCTGCGCCTTCCACGATGTCCCCGTTTTGGCCGTAGCGGTACAGTCCTTCGTACAGATGGTCGATCACCCAGTACGAGGTGGTATCGGAAGCGAATGCCGGGTCCAATGTGTACGGTTCACCCCGCAGATTGGCGGTCATGACTTGTTTGACGGCTGCCCCCGTCTGTTGATCGGAAGACGTAGCCGGCTTATCGCTGCCGCATGCGGAGAGCGCAGGCACGGCGAGCGCCAGCAGTGCGGCAAAAGCGAGCAATCCTTTTTTCATCGATGATTTCCTCCTTGTTCTCCTCTGTCTACTGTACAAAATGGCAAGCGATCCAGTGTCCGCGCCTCACCTCCTTCCACTCCGGCGCTGCTTCGGCGCAGACGCCTTGGGCCGCCGGGCATCTGGTGCGAAACGGGCACCCGCTTGGCGGATGAATCGGGCTCGGCATCTCTCCGGTCAGGACAATCTGCTCCCGCTCTTCGCGCTGGGCAGGATGGGAGACCGGCATGGCGGAGATCAAAGCCTGCGTGTACGGATGCAGCGGTGCTGCAAACAACTCCTCGCCCGGTGCCAGCTCCATCATCTGCCCCAGGTACATCACGCCGATCCGGTCGCTGATGTGCTTTACCATCGCCAGGTCATGCGCGATAAACAAATAGGTGATGTCCCGCTCTGCCTGCAGATCTGCCAGCAAATTGACGATTTGCGCCTGAATGGATACATCCAGTGCGGAGATGGACTCGTCCGCCACGATAAAGCTCGGCTCCACAGCAAGCGCCCGGGCGATCCCGATGCGCTGCCGTTGTCCGCCGCTGAATTCATGCGGAAAGCGTTTGGCGTGGCCGGGGTGCAGTCCGACCAGCTCCAGCAGGCGGTAGATGCGTTCTTCCCGCTCTTTTCCTTTTGCCAATCCGTAGGCGTCGATTCCTTCGGCGATGATGTCGCCCACCCTGAGCCGCGGATTAAGCGAGGCTTGCGGGTCCTGGAAGATTAGCTGCATGTGGCGGTTTGCTTCCCGCCTTTCGTGTCTGTCCATCCTGGCGAGGTCTTTTCCTTGAAACAGGATGCGCCCCGCAGTAGCCGGGTACAGGCCCACGATCGTCCTGCCCAGCGTCGACTTGCCGCAGCCGCTTTCCCCGACGATACCGAGCGTCTCCCCCCGCCTGATGGCAAAAGAAACGCGGTCAACAGCCCTGACCCGTTGGCCGCCGCCAATCTCAAACGATTTGGCGAGATTCTCCACCTCCACGATGTTGTCAAGCATATGTCTCCCTCCCTGCTGCAATCCACGCTTCCGCCTTCGGGGCACGCGGGTCGTTCAGCCAGCAGCTCGCCTCATGAGAATCGGAAAACGATTCGGCTGGCGGCATATGCGCCAGGCAAATTTCCATAGCAAAGCGGCAGCGGGCGGCAAACGGACAGCCGGCTGGCGGACGAAACAAATCCGGCGGAGTCCCTTCGATGGGGACCAGCCGCTCTTTTTTGCCTGCCGCAAGACGCGGCACAGACTGCAGCAGCCCTTGTGTGTATGGATGGCGCGGGTTGTCAAAAATCTCTTCCGCCCGGCCGCTCTCCACCACTGCGCCCGCGTACATCACCGTCACGTGGTCGGCCACCTCTGCGACTACGCCCAGATCGTGGGTGATCAAAATGATCGATGTGTTCAACTGCTGCTGCAGCTCCTTCATCAGCCGAAGGATTTGCGCCTGTATGGTCACGTCGAGCGCCGTCGTCGGCTCGTCGGCGATGATCAGCTCTGGATGGCAAGCCAGCGCCATGGCGATGCCGACACGCTGCCGCATGCCTCCGCTCAGCTCGTGCGGATATTGTTCATACCGCCTCGCCGCCTCCGGAATGCCCACCCTCTCCAGCAGCTTCAGCGTCTCTTCCTTTGCTTCCGCCTTCGTCTGCTTTCGATGCTTGATCAGCCCTTCGGCAATCTGTGTCCCGATTTTCATCGTCGGGTTCAGCGAGGTCATCGGGTCCTGAAAGATCATGCCGATCTGCGAGCCGCGAATCTGCTGCCACTCCTGTTTCGTCAGCCGGGTCAGCTCACGCCCGCGAAACCGGATGCTGCCGCTCTTTACCTGGCCGGATCGGGGCGGAATCATCCCCATCAATGCCCGGGCAGTCACGCTTTTTCCGCAGCCGCTCTCTCCGACAATGGCCAGCGTCTCTCCCTCCCTCACGGAAAAGGACACCCCTCTCACTGCCTGCACCTCTCCGCCGTACGTGCGAAAGGAGACGCGCAGCTGGTCTACTTCCAACAATGGCTTCACGATGAACTCCCCCTCATTTCCTGATGCGCGGGTCCAGCGCGTCCTGCAGACCGTCCCCGAGCGCGTTGCACGCGAACATGGCAAGCGAAATCATGAATCCCGGAAAAAACAGCCGCCACCACTGCCCGCTCAGCACAACCGCCAGCGCGTCGTTGGCCATCGTTCCCCAACTGGCCGTCGGCGCTTGCACGCCCAGACCGAGAAAGCTGAGAAACGACTCGGCGAAGATCGCATGCGGAATCGTAAAGGTCAGGTTGACGATGATCACGCCAATCGTATTGGGCAGCAGATGCCTGATGATGATTTTGGCATGGGAGGTGCCCAGCTTTTCTGCCGCCAGCACAAACTCCTGCCGCTTGATCTGCATGAGCTGTCCTCTGACCAGGCGGGCCATGCCCACCCAGCCGGTCAGCGAAAGCGCAATAATGATCGTGGCGAGTCCCGGCTCCAGAACGACCATCAGCAGGATCACCACCAGCAGATACGGGATGCTGTAGAGAATTTCAGCCAGCCGCATCAGGATGTTGTCCACTCGGTCACCCAGCCTGCTCCTTCCTGCCATGTATCCGGAAATGCCGCCGATGCACACACCGATTACCAGGTCGATGGCCGCCGCCACCACACCGATAAACAAAGAGATGCGGCCGCCCATCCAGGTACGCGCCCACATGTCCCGGCCCAGATCGTCCGTTCCAAACCAGTGCTCGCCCGAGGGCGGCAGATTCCCCTGCGTCAACGACTGCTCATGCGGGCTGTGAGGAACGAGCATCGGTCCGAAGATCGAGAGCGCCACCACCGCCGCGAGCAGGAAGAACCCGAGTATCGCCAGCTTGTTGCGGCATACCCGCTGCCATACCTCCTGCCAATACCCGAGGCTGGGACGTTCCCGCTCTTCCCCGGCAAGCCGGCTTGGGTCGACAGGTCGAAACAGCGAATCCAGTTGTGTTGCCTGATTGGCCATAACGCTATCTCCCTCCGCTCGTCAATCTGATGCGCGGGTCAATCACCCGGTACAGCAGGTCGATGATGTACAAAGTAAAAATGAGCACAAAGCTGTAAAAAACAGTCATTCCCAAAATGACCGGATAATCGCGGTTAAAAATGCTTTCCACGAAGTATTTGCCAAGCCCCGGAATGGCGAAAATCTTTTCCACCACAAAGGTTCCGGTCATCAGGTTGGCAAACAGCGGACCGACAAAGGTAAGCACCGGCAGTATGGTATTGCGCATCCCGTGTCTGACGACGATGGAAAAGGTGCCAAGCCCTTTCGCCTCCGCCGTGCTTATGTATTCCTGCTGCCAGACTTCCAGCATGCTGGCTCGTACGAATCGGGCGATAATGGCAAGCGGCCCGATGGCGAGCGCAAGCGTCGGAAGAACCGAATGCTCCCAGCTCCCCCAAGCCGCGACGGGCAAAAGCTCCCATTTGACCGCCATGTATTTGATCAACAGCGGTGCCAGAATAAAACTGGGGACGGAAATCCCGACGATGGCCGCGAACATGGACAGAAAATCCAACGCCCGGTTTTGGTAGAGCGCCGCGACGATTCCGACTGTGATCCCACCTGCCAGCGCGACAAGAAACGCCTGGAGCCCCAGAACAGCCGAGGCGGGAAAGCCCTCCGCAATCAGCGTGTTCACGTCCCTTGTCTTGGACTGGATGGACGGCCCCAGGTCAAATTGCACCAAGCCTTTCAGATAGAGCAGGTACTGCATAGGGATCGGCTCATCCAGGTTGTACTGGGCCCGCATGTTTTTCACGACTTCTTCCGGAAGCATTTTGGCGTCAGACGCGAACGGGTCGCCCGGAATCAGGTGCATGATCACAAACGTCACCGTGACAATGATCCACAGCGTAACCAGCATGAGAAAGCCACGCTTGACCGCATAATGAAGCACGTTGTTTCCTCCTTTGTGCAATTGTAATACTAAGTAAATAAATACGAATACTATGGATTATACATACAGAAAGCCCCTCTCCAGAAAGAAGAGGGGCGATTTGTACGGTTCCCACCTTCTTATCTCTCAGAATAACTCCGCAGGATTTAGCACCGTAAGGTCCATCAGACCAAGGTTGCCGGGTTTCATCGGGCCAGTCCCTCCACCACTCTCGATAAGAATGTTTTATGAAGTTAAATTTCATTCACTAAATTCTTTTTTATCTTATCATTTTACTTGGATATGTCAATGCGGTTTTAGTGCATTTGATTTTTGTTTATTTGTTACAGCTTTCATAGAAATGGACAAAAAAATCAATTTACGAGATCTGACGATAGTTACTTTCTATCTTACTGGAATGTAATAAATATAAAAGCAATAGTGATCAATAGAAAAAGAACAAATAATATCCCAAACACTATACATGTGTTTGCTGCTTTTTTAAATCTTGTCAAATTGGAGTTATTCAAAGACTCGATAGAACTAAAGAAACTTTTCAATGCTCCTATTAAAAAAAGAAATGTAAAGAAAGAAAATAAATACAGCAATATCATCACTTTCCTTTCTTTCTTAACCTTATATGGCATTATCATCATGGAGTCAATCGCCTAATCCGGCAAATTCCCAGTCCTCGTCCCAACTTCATAAGAAGCCCGCACATGATCATACATAAGATGCAAAATCATGCCGGTCGCCGCATGATCCAGGTTATGGCAGTGGTCCATCCACATGCCCGGATTGTCCGCGACAAATGCGACCTCATACGATTCGCCGGGCAGCACGTTTAACGTGTCGGTAAGCCATGGAGTCTTCACCTTCTCGCCGTTCTTCTTCAAAACCGTCATATGATGCCCATGCAAATGCATCGGATGCTCGGTCAAGCTTTTATTCACAAAGGTCGTTTTGACGCTATCGCCTTCTTTGACGACAAAAGTCGGCACCCGGGGATACACCTCTCCATTGATCGTCCACAAAAAATGAAACGTGCCGTTGTAAAATCCCATCTCGTTTCCGAGAATCATTTGGAATTCCCGATCGAATTTTTTCGCTGCCGTGACGTCATTTGTGACGGGCTTACCGTAATCGGACGGGTCGAACTCGGCGGATTCCGCCTTGAAGATCGGTTCCTCCGGAGGGGTTTCGGTATAAAAAATGATGCCAGGATTGCTCGTGTTCTTGTAATCGCCGAGTTTAAAGAGAACGGGACGGTCCGGCATCGTGAAGGTCACGTCGTATCTGCCGCCCGAACCAAGCCGCAACGCTGTTTGATCGGACAATGGCTGCGGGTCTTGAATCCGCATCCCGTCAATGCTCGTGATTCGGAAATCGGTCCCCTGCAGAAGATATTTTTGTGAAAGCTTATGCGTATTGATGATTCTCAGCTTTACTTTCTTCCCCGGCTTTACCTGCTTCGTTTGCCAACCGTCTTCTTTTCCAAAGGCATGTTTATACCCTTGGCTGGTCGTCCAGCGATGGTTGATGACGGTAAACTGTTCGTCAAAGGTTTCCGCGTCCTGCTTCGACTCGACAATCAGCGTGCCGAAAAACCCTTTCACCACTTGCTCCGACGCTTGCTGATGAGAATGGAACCAGTACGTCCCTTCCTGCTCGGCCCGAAACTTGTAAGTAAACGATTGCCCCGGTTTCACGACATTTTGCGTCATCCCCGGCACGCCGTCCATTGCATTCGGCACGTTATAGCCATGCCAATGAATCGTCACTCCGCTATCGATATCTTTATTGATCAGCTTCACTTCGACCATATCGCCATGCTTCACCCTGAGCTCGGGAGCGATTTCGCCGTTATACGTCCAGGCATCGATCACGGCTCCAGACGCAAGCGGTATCTTCTCTTGCTGTGCCACCAGTTCGAACTTCACATCGGCAGGAGCGGAAATATCTCCGGTCAGAGCTGCTACTTCAACTGTCCCCGTGCCGGTTTGATGATGAGCGCCATGCTGCTCATGACGATGATGCCCGGAGCCTGCAGACATCCGTGTAGCCGCGCCGCCCCCTTCGTCAATCCGGTCGTGATTCATCATGTCGGATGCTTCCGGCAGCTTGGAGGCTTGCACTCCCGCCAGTACGTTTGATACAAGGATGGCGATTGCGACCACGGCGGTTAGCGTACCAGCAGCAACGAAGTTGACCATCCTGTAAACAAGCCCGCGCTGAAGCGGTTCCCCCCGTACAACCTTCGCGTACCTTCTTCTTGCAAAAATCGCCGGCACAAGCAAAAGGAGCGCAACCAGCATCATCCGTTGAACGACCTCAAACGGGCCGGGCAGAACAGGCTGGGCAAAGACGGTGCTGAAAGCAGCAATGCCGGATGCGAGCGCTGCCGCATAAAAGGACAGCAGTACGGATGGATGAGCCACTGTGCGCAACGCTTCCGTCGTCGGTGCATCTCCACCGGAGTCCCGCAAGCTTTTTAACCGGGGCCATACCGTTACCGTCAAATACAATTGAGAAAGCAACGTCAGCGGGATAATCGCTTTGACCGTTCCCTCTACAAACAGCCAGCCGCTCGTAACGAGTTGGCCGATGATGATCGCGTACCACAGAGCACTCAGAAGAAGCGCCGCGCCACCCACCCGCAGAAGGAAAGCTCTCCTCTTTTTCAAGCTGTCGCTGGTTTGCGAGTAAGGAAGGCCTGTTGCCACAATACCGGCGATCCCCCACAACAGGGTCATACAGATCGTAAGCACGATGCTGGAAATGGTTTCAAACATGGTCTCCCCTCCTCGTGATCGGATGCTTCGTCATTTTGCCGCTTCTTGCTTGGGCTTCCGGACGATCGGCTTGATTTTTCCAAACGGTTTGAAATAAGAGATCGCCGTCATAAAGATCAGCGAGACGATATTGGCAATGGCTCCGCCAATCAATGAATAACTAGTGTTCAGGAAGGCAGCATCGCCGAGCGCAAGGAATCTCTCCTGTTCGGCGATCCGAACGATTTGAGACAACCAGTCTGCCATATACCCGATGCCGAAACCGATCAACGATACAGTCAGGATCAGCTTAATCAAGATCCAGTAATGCTTGAAAAGCCCCCAATTCGTCCAAACGGACAAGACAATGCCGGTGAGCAGCGCGACTACAGCGGTGTACCGGATGAAGACAACATCGACCAAATGCATATTGTCCAAGGTGTAATACAGCTGCTCGCCGTTCTCCGCCTTCAGCATATACATACCGAGCAGCAGCATGACCATCGCTCCGCCAAGCCAGCAGACGACCGAAAGCACATGGATGATGATGAGCAATTGCTTTTTCCTGATCGACAATTTGTAACCCATACTCCAATCCTCCCTAACAGCTTCTTTGTTAGCCATCCTACCAACGAAATGTTGCGAACTTGTGGTGAACCTATTTACACATTGTGAGGGCCACAGATATCCGATAAAGTGGTATTAAATGGGCAGTACTGGGAGGTTGAAAATGGGGAGTAAAGTTCTGATCGTAGAGGATGAAATCAAAATCGCATCGCTCATCGAATCGTTTCTTCAGAGCGAAGGATACGATTGTCTAACAGCGATAGATGGCAAAACGGCCCTGCAGCTCTTTGCAAAACACAAACCGGATATTGTGCTCCTGGACTGGATGCTTCCGCAAATGAACGGACTGGACATTTGCCGGCAGCTCAGACAGATCGGCTCTCCCGGCATCATCATGGTCACGGCCAAATCCGAGGAAACCGACAAAATCGTCGGCCTCGAAATGGGAGCGGACGATTACCTGACAAAGCCTTTCAGCTTGAGGGAGCTTTCCGCCCGAGTCCGTTCCCTCTTGAGACGGATGAACAGAAATGAAAGCGACGGGTCCGGCAGCGTGCTGCGAAGAGGCGATTTGACGATTCACGAGGACAATCTGCAGGTGTTTAAAGGGACAGAGGAGCTGCATCTCACTCCAACCGAATTCAAAATCCTGCACCTGCTGGCGTCGAAGCCCGGACGGGTGTACAGCCGCATGCAGCTTCTGCAGCACGCTTTCGAGGAGGAATTTGTCGTCGACGAACGGACGGTGGATTCCCATATCAGCAAGCTCCGCAAGAAAATAGAGAACGGCGGCCGGACCTCCGACTACATTCAGACGGTATACGGATTCGGCTACCGATTCGGAGCGGAACATGAAAATTAGAACCAAGCTGTTCCTGACGATGAGCGTAATGATCGTGCTGCTCCTGCTTTTTCTGCTCGTTGTCACGCATGCACAGTTTTATATTTCTCGTGATTTTGCTTATCTGGAGGATAAAGCTGCTTTTGAATCACTAAAGAAAGAGTTCGAACAATTCTATAGGGACCACGGCAATTCATGGGAACATGTCGGCGACGCCAGGTTTGAGTATTCCGCCCCCTTTGCCGGAATCGTTTTGTCTGCAGATGGAAACTTCCTGTATCAGCAAGGAAAACTAAGCGCGGATGAACTACGCAATGACGGCTACAAACTCGTGCTTGCCTCGGGTGACAAGAGGATCGGCAGGCTGTACGTGATGAACGACAGTCAGTTCAAGACGTATGAGTTTAAGAAGATGTGGTACGGCATACTGCCCAATATCGGCATCGCTTCCCTGCTGTTCACCTTTGTCGCGGCTCTGCTGACCATCTTTTTGTTGTCCTGGAGACTGACAAGCCCTATCCGCAAAATCATCGCGGGCATCGAGGCCATCAAAAAAGGCGACGCTGCAGCCATCTTTCCGGAACAAAGGAAAGATGAATTTGGAGCGATTGCCAAGGCTCTTCGGGAGATGAACGATTCGCTGGCAGCCGCAGAACGAACCCGAAAACAGCTGATGTCCGATGTCGCCCACGAATTGAAAACGCCGCTGATGATCATTCAAGGGGAATTGGAGCTGGCTCATGAGACCGGGGCCCCCCTTTCTCCGGCCAAGCAAGCTTCCCTTCTCGATGAAGTATTGCGGCTGTCGCGTTTGGTCCATGATGTACTGGATTTGTCCAGGCTTGAGGCCGGCATGATGGAACTGCACCCGCGAACGGAAAACCTGGTCGTGTTGTTGGAGGATGTCACGGCGAAGACCCGGTTTATGGCAGAGGATAAGCACATACAGCTTTCCGTGCACACCAAAGAAGAGAATATTCCTGTGTCGGTTGAGAAATCCCGGATTCTCCAAGCGCTGTATAACATCCTGTCGAACGCCATCTACTATACGAATCCCGGCGGCCAAATCCGCCTCCATGCGGAAACCGTACACCTGCCCGACCGGCAGCAGCCATACGACTGTATCCGGGTGGAAGACAACGGGGTCGGCATACCCGAAGCGGATTTGCCTCATATCTTCAACCGCTTTTATCGAGCGGATCATTCCCGTGCCCGCCCGAGCGGCGGGACAGGTCTCGGGCTCGCGATCGCGCAGCAGAACATCGTGGCTCATCAGGGGTGGATTGAGGTGGAAAGCGAAGTGGGGAGAGGTTCTGTGTTCAAAGTCTATTTGCCGATGTGACGGATGGAGGCAATCTTGTGACAGACTCTGATGGCTGAACAATATCATTCCGACAATGAGGGCCGAGCAAAAACTGCCTATATTCAGCATGTTGTCGACCTGGCTCGAACTAAGCAGGGACTCCCTCTTCAAAAAGTATGGGAATAGTTGCTATCACCCCCGTTCCACTCCCGCTCCATTAGACATTCCTGTCCTCAGTTGAGAAAAAGGCAGCCGATGAACTTGTCGGCTGCCTTCGTGTCATTATTCAGCGATCGATACCCGTTAGTTTCCTGTAAGACGCGTAATGGAGTGTTCGGCGCAAAAGTCGAGCATTTCCTGCGTTTCGCGAATCCCGCCAATCATCGATCCAGCAAACGACCGCCGCTGACCGATAAGAGACAATACATGAACGGACAACGGCTCCGCCGGGGCACGTACGTTGACCAATGTACCGTCCACTGCCAGCAGCGATAGGTAGGCGTTCAGATCGATCTTCGCGCTGACTGTATTTACGATGAGGTCAAACGAACCAGCCAATTTTTTAAATATCTCTGGATCGTTCGTGGCATAATAATGGTCCGCGCCAAGCCGCAAACCGTCTTCTTTCTACTTTTACTGTTTGTGATAAAACCGTAACCTTTGCCCCCATGGCATGGGCGACCTTCACAGCCATGTGTCCAAGCCCCCCAAGTCCAACCACAGCTATCTTCTTGCCGGGAACGCCTATGTAGGGGTAATTGAGTGGTGGATCGAAATGAAATGCCGTACCCGCCGCAAGTTATGGCCAAACAAGTCGGGGTTTTGTTAGGGAGAAGTCTGTCGTTGATATATAACAAGAGCGTCCTCGGTAATTGCCGGGACGCTCTCGATCTTTACTCAAATTTGTTTTTACACCGGAAATGCAACGCTACTTATTTGTTTTCCTCCAAATCATTATGAAACGATCCTGTCCGTGAACGTAATAGCTCGCGAATCTAGAACCACCGGAGGCCTCCGGCGTAGCCCGTTAAAGTTGAGCCCGATCTACGGCACACGGGCCGATGCGGCGCGGCGGGAAGCCTCGCTGGTTATTTTTTCGACAAAACCTTTTTCATAACGTATTTCAATTCCGAATCATCTCTTGGAGAAAGAATCATTGCATGAAGTATTTTCGAACCTTCAACTTTTGTCCAATCTATCTGATACCCAGCTTGTAAAGCTAAGCATCGAATAAACTCGCGCTGAGTTCTGCCGTTTCCTTCCCGAAATGGATGGAGGACATTAAGTTCGGTTAGATAGTAGGTTAGCTTGTCCACAAAGTTATCAAAAGGTAATTCCTTCAGAAAACCTTCTTGCTGCAGTTTGTTTAGCAACTCATCGGTTTGCTCATGTAAGAATCGTGCCGTGGCAAAACGGAAATTGCCTTTTGAAATGTCTTCGTCCCGTATTTTGCCTGCAAAGGGGTAAACATCTCTAAAAATAAACTTGTGGATATCACATAAATGCTTTTTATCGAACTTTCCTTTTAAGGGTCTTAGATAAAGAGCTCTTAATCGCTCAACTGTCACCATTCGTTCAAATGCATCAAGCTGAGCTTGTTCTTTAAATCCGGGAAGATTGATCAATGCTTCACTGCCGGGGTAACAATACTTAATATGCTCTTGTTCATCCATTTTTTGCGATTTCCTTGGCTCGTGCTAAAAACTCGCTATACGTCATTTTCCCCTCCGCACGATCCAACAATAAACGATCTTCCTGCGGTGTTAAAAAGAGCCCCTCAATCTCCAAGGACGCTTTCGCATTTAATAGAGCACGTCGCAACTTTTGCTGTGAGTATCTTTTCAAGACGATCACCCTTTTCCTATTGCTTCGCAAACTTACTACATGCATATGCATTTAAGTTTGTCCCCCTTGCAATCTGAATATCCCATTACTCCCATTATAACAAACATATATGCTTCGTTGCGCTCCTTCCCCAATGACTTGATTGCATTCGGATTTATCATCAACATGGTTATAGCAAGGCTAAATGAGTTGAGAACAGGGTGTCTTAAAGCTATATGATATGGTTATATTTATTATCTTAAGGAGCTTAGGAGCACCTTCCAAAATATAAAAAAACACCCTTAAAGGAGAGCCCTGCAAAAGTCCACCTAATATCTGTAAACCGTAACCCTAGTGCCCTTAGGTACTGGGGTTTCAATTATCGAGAATGTAGCTGTAGTGGGGAGAAGCATGTTTCCGATCTGCGCTCCGGTCTACGTCCTGCAAGGATGTGAAACTGTCCGCTCCACAGCGATCCCGGGGGAAGCGCAAAACGGCGCGCAGCTCCGAAGGTTACTCATGGATTGCGCTTCTGTCTCCCCGGGCTTCGCTGTTCCGCTCGGCTGGACTCCGCTAGTCGCTCCGCCTGGAAACATGCTTCTCCTCCGAAACAGTAGGTTTTCAACAGGCTGAAACCCAGTGCCGCTTCGACACCGGGTTTTGATGTACAATAAAAAGAAAACGAAAGAGTTGGAACCATTGCTACAGCCCTCTAAACAAATCACGGCATCCTTCCATGCCGAATTATATAAACTGATTCCCGTGGATCACCCATTATGTAAAATCAATGAAATCGTCGATTTCACGTTCATTCATGAATTGGTTCGTTCTTCTTATTGTGAGCATTACGGAAGACCAGCTAACGAGCCGGAGCTCCTGTTTCGCTTGCTGTTTTTACAGGTTCTCTACAATCTTTCGGATGAACGCATCATTCAGGAAACGCAGGTAAACCTCGCTTATAAGTGGTTTTTAGGTTTAAATCCAGAAGATACCCTTCCTGACCCCTCTCAGTTATCCCGCTTTCGTAATCATCGGTTAGGAGCCGGAGCCGTAGACGAGGTACTCAAATCGGTTGTACGTCAGTGCATCGAAAAAGGACTTGTGAAATCAAAGACGATCATCGTGGATTCCACTTATACACTGGCAGCTTCGCCAAAACAAAAGCCTCTTGAAGTACTGCGAGATGCGGCGAAGCGCTTATTCCGTATTGTGGTGAAAAAGCATCCAAAACTTGAAAAGAAACTCCCGAGGTTACCGGAGTTGAAGAAGGATCAAGAGGGTGCCGAGAAGATCATGCTTCACTACTTGGCGGAACTTGGAGAGACAGTCGAGACTTTGTTACCCGATCATGAGGGTTCCATCTCGGAGAAGATCAAGGTCGCCAAGGCCATCGTGGAAGATGAGCGTCTGCTGGCCAATAAAGGCATTATGTCGGCCATTGATCCAGATGCCCGCTTTGGATGGAAGAGCAATACGAAATCCTTTTTTGGCTACAAAGAGCATATTGCCATGACGGATGAAGAAATCATTACGGCTGTGGAGGTCACCGGAGGAAGTACGGATGACGGAAAACAATTCAAAGAACTTTTGAACCAATCGCTTGACGTGGGAATAGAAGTACAAGAAGTGATTGCTGACACCGCATATTCGGGTAAAGATAACTTGGCCGAGATGAAATCCAAGGGGATTAAACCTGTCGTCCCGCTAAACCCCGTCGTACATAATGGGGGACTGAAGCAAGAGGGCTTTGAGTACAACAAGGATGCAGACTTTGTTATTTGTCCGGCAGGACAACATAGTATCCGAAAGGCTGTCCAAGGCAGCAAGCAGAGTGGCAAAAGTCGTTCTCTCGTTTTTTACTTCGATACGGAGAAATGTAAGACATGCCCACTTAGGGAAGGCTGTTTCAAACCAGGAGCAAAGAGCAAGACCTACTCCATCCGGATCGTGGCGGAACCCTACAAGGCGCAAATCGAGTTTGAAAACAGCGATACGTTCAAAGAACGTATTCGTCGCAGACCGATTATTGAGCACAAAAATGCTGAATTAAAAAGGTATCATGGGATGACCAAGGCCAAGTACCGTGGTCTCTTTCGTATGCGAATACAGGCAATACTTACGGCTTTCGTCGTAAATGTAAAACGGATGATAAAATTGGCAGAAAAAATGCAGCCCGTCTCTTAAAGGAGAATGGACTGCATTTTTCGTTAAAGTCCTTTTTTGTAAAAAAAAATACTGTGCGTTACCCGATCCGCAAACCTCAACAGAGGTATTTTGCAGGACTCTCTTAAAGGGTGCCTTATTTTATGTATGGTGGAGGCGGGGGGATTCGAACCCCCGTCCGAAAACGGCGATACATAAGCATCTCCGAGAAAATATTACCCGATTATTTTCTGCAAGGCGACGACTTTCCTGTTAAATCTAGTGTCATCTTTCATCTTATCATACGGGCCACTGTAACTTATTATTTCATCTATCAGTTCTACTGCCGCACTAGATGTTACTTTAACCCTTAACATTTCTAGCAGTTCTCGATACTTTCTTTGACACAGAGAGAACTGTAACCTACTAGAGATTACTCGTTCGTTAAAAGAAAGTACTGCCATCAAGGCTTGGGTGGAATCGAACTGCTTAATTAGATCATAGTAAATTGGTTCAGCATTCCAAGCCGTCCCATTACCATTTGTCAAAAACACCTCCACTAATGTAAGTACATATTTTTTATTAATTTGTGCAGGAACATTCCCGGTTTGTCCAACAAGACGGTATAGTTCACGTGCAAACGGTGGTTCATTATAAAAATTGTTTAGACCCCTATGTGCTGTTAACAGATTATCGAGAGCTGTCTCTATCTCAGCTGAGCGTAGGCTATCAGGAATATACGATTCACCGTTAACAACTTGTAAAAAGCCTCTTGCTAAAGCTTGTTCTTCCTGGTCATTGTTAGCCACAAATTTACCGTATCTAACCCCAAACATTTGTTTAGTTGGTTCATCAACAAATTCCCACAGAACAGGAAGCAGTCTGTGTATATTTTCTCGTGTTTGAGCAGTAGTGTCTTGTCTTGTATAAATCCCAAATAAACCCTGTGCTAAAGTATTTGCTTGTTCTTGTGTTAAGTGAATGAAGAAGGTAGAAATTTGTTTCGCTTCTTCCTCTGTAATCACGTTAGCTTTAATATTTGCTAATAGCTTTTTAATTTCAATAGTTATATTGGACAATGGAAGAGAGATCACTTCATTTATGCACGTTTCTAACCATGCTATTAGTTGTAGACCTGTAATTTCATTTTGATTAGGATGAGCGGCACTTGCCCAGTTTCTCATATAGCGAATAAAGTCAAGATGTTTAAAACCAAGTTCAGAGATAAGGCCAATTTCCTTAGCACCATGTATTAGTTCACTGTCATCAATTTTTTCAAGATCATTTTCATCTTTTAATCTTTTTCGTTTCTCTTGACTATTAACTGCATTATCGTAAAAATATGAAAGGTCATATTGAGCTACCCGGTTTCTTAATTCATTAATTGTTTCGTCCCATAAATAATTAAGTGCCGCATCAAATAAACCTGAAGCTACAGCAGCAATAAATTTTGAAATATAAAGGGATTGACTCTTGCGTTCTTCATCCAATTGTGTAATTGCATCTGGTATGTTTCTGAACACTGTAATTCTTTGATTGATTGGCACTAATACTGATGCAGTAGGCAACCCGTTACTCTCAAGGAAACCCAATAAACTTTCTTCAAATTGTCTAATCTCTAAATTGCTATTTGATGGCAAACTAATTTGTGATTCTTTTTTTACGACCTCTAGTTCTTTGTCCACTAGACACCATCCCCCCACTTGTTCTTACACTACTTTTTTACCACGTTTGCAAAAAAAGGTAAACGACTAAGAAGCCACTGTCGTATAGTACATACAGTGGCTTCTTTTTGTTATTCTTCATTGTATGGCCCCAAGAAACGAACACCGTTAAAATGAATTAAATGCGAAGGAGCATCTGCAACCCATACCTCTGTTTCCCATGCAATTTCAGGAAGGTATCTAGCCATTACAGCACGTGATGGAAACGCTGTAACATACACCAAACCAGCGGAAGACCCTGCGAATAGCCGGGCCAATTCCTCATGTCGCTTTCCATCAACGGGGCCATGACTAGTAACTGACTCTACTAACAACAGCCAATTACGTTCGGGATAGTAAAGAACTACATCTGGCATCTTACCATGTGTATCTACTGTTACACCAAGTCTCGCCAGCAAAGCTTCATCAAAATAGCCCCACTTGTCTCCAGTATCACCTGCATAAATTAAAACCCCACCAGGTACAAAGCGTGGCCCAAAATCCTCGATAATTGCTTTAATCAATTGGCTATGTTCCCCAGGGCTGATTTGAATTTCTTTTCCTGGGGCGATCTTAACAGGAATAAGATTCTGTTCCCGTACCTTTGCATACCTTTCTGCCAACGTCTGTTGTTTGGACAGGTAATAAGCTAAATTTGTATCCCACTCATAAGAACCAAAAGTTCTTAAAAGTGCTAATGTTTCTGGCTCAATTTGGTACACAGCTTTTGGGCTGTTTACGGGTCTAGTCGGATTATCAGGATTGTAAAGTGCGATACCTGCATCTACAAACTGATGCATGGTAAAGCGTCTAAATGTTTCTCGGGTGTTAGGAGCATACTCCTTACCATAATGTTCTCGACAAAACTCCATCATAGGTGTTATGCCTATTAAAGGATTTTCGGCCTGACTCCATTCTTTATCGGGAGTCAAATTTAGTAAGGCTAGTAGACAGAGTGCGGAACGCTCGTTTTGTTGTGCTCGTGGCAGTCCCAGTGCGACAAGTATTTTTAAAGCGTCCTCTATGTTCTTATGGTTCATAATATTTCCTCCAACTTTTGGTCAATATCCTGTTGGGTAATTGTTTCATATGCCCTAACCCATTTACCAAGTTCAATTAGTGTTTCTCTACTCGGGTATTTTAAATTTCGTAAATCGGTTGCATTAACTTGGGTATGGCCGTTAAAGATACGGAAGTATTCATCGACAACCGTTGAATTTAAGTAAACAAACAATCCATAAGCAAGTTCTTCTGGAAGCCCTTGTTTTTTACAATGGAAGACATTCAAATGATTCTCAAAACCGAGCAATGGGTAATCAAAATATGCAGGGTTGACTACACCAGCTACAACACGTCTCCTCTCTTCTTTTGACGAGAAGCGTCTTACTACTGTATAGAAACCATTTTTATATAACCATTTTTCAGTATCAGGATTAAGCATTATAGCATTAGGCTTTTTCATTCCAGGTTTAGGCCAATCAGTTAACTGCCCGACAAAATGCATTGGATAAAGTAAGGGAACGGCTCCAGGCTCGGGCATGTCCCTTAAGTGCTCTTTGACACGAAAATCGACGACTGGCCCTGTGGAAAGATCAATTCCTAAGTCTTGCAATGAATAATTAATATTCGATGAGATATCGATAGGATTTCTCTCTAAAGATGTAGGAATATGGATAAAGAACTCTGGATCATTAGGTAAAACAACTCGGTTAAATGGATGAAGATAAGTCTGATAATCAGTAAAGCTGTCATCTGTAGACGTAGAAATTGTAACTTCTCCTTGTTGTGCTCCACACTCCAATAAGATGATTACATTTTCTTGTAGTACACTTTCATCCTTAAAGGCCTTATTACGGGCTCCGAAGAGATGAATATGTTTAATAGCAGACCGTTCAAAAATGTATTGGCGAAATGGACGAAAATATGGGCCGTTACAGAAGCTACGCGGAATAATAGCAACTAGTTGACCGCCTTGCTCCATCAATGCCAATGTTAGGGCTACAAATGCTGAATATAGATTAACCGTTTCAATTCCGACTTGACGAAGTAATAGGCGATGGCGGGAATTGCTGTTCATCTTCTTGTAAGGGGGGTTTAGAATTGCATGCGTGAAACGCATTTCCCCCTCACTTTGAATCATGTTAATTGCCTGCTCTATGAAATCGCCTTTCAAAACTTTGACATCAAGTGGTAGTTTGTCTTTATATACCCCTAAAGATGCCGACAAATGGTCATGTAACTTGGGATCGAGTTCAGAAGCGACCACTTCAACACTTTCAAATGTGAATCCTCTGGTCGCCCATCGTTCAAGAAAGGCACACGATAAAGAACCTACGCCGGCACCTGGGTCAAGGAGTCGAGCATTTTGTATGTTTACGTTTGTAAAAAGGGAAGCCATAAACCTAGCGATAGTAGACGGCGTCATAAACTGACCTAGCTCTGATTTACGTTTTGGGTCTGTTTTACTTGAAACTTTCAATCGTACGCTATCTATCTGTTCAAGAAACTGTTGCATTATGTCCACCAACTCTCTGAAGCATATGGTTATATTCTACTATACATTCCGGTTCGATTACTCATTTCAGATTTTTCAATGCCATTCTCCCCCTAGTCAAGGGGCAATAGTCAAACCTTTTCGTTGAACCTTATATTCGTCACGTAGTACTCAATTAAAGAATGTCCATGCAGAGGAAGATGGCCCCCCTTCCCCTGCATGTGTTCTTGTGTAACTGAAAAAAGTCTGCTGTTTATTTAGCAAGTTCCCAATCAGCAACAATCATCTTCTGATACAACACTTGCTCGCCATACTTCAGATGCATATTAATCTGCACTATCTTTGTCTCCCTTTGAATCATCACACTAGAGACAAATTTGCCGACATACTCATTAAGCAGTTGAGGATTCGGCACCTCTTCATTAAGCAAGTTAATCAAGTTCCTAACGTCATGCTTAATTGAATCAATAGCTGTTTCAGGCAGAATCAGTTCTTGATACAATTTTTTCTTGTTGGCATGCTCGGATTCCTTCTCTTGCAATTCTACCTGCATTTCAGTGATGACATCTGCATAGTACGCTTTTCCACCACCTGTTTGAAGTTCGTGCCGCATTTGCTCAATCCTCTTCTTCAGAAAACTGATTTCCGTTTCCAATCCTGTTAATGACGCGGCAATGTGTTTATTTGAGTCTCTATGGTACTGGTGAATTTCCCTTTCAATCTGGTCATCAAAAGTCAGTCGGAGCAATGCACTTCGTAGTTTATTAGCAACGATTTTCTCTATCTGTTCTTTCCGCCAACCAACGTAAGGGCAAAAATCCTTACCTTTTCGCATATACCCACCGCAGATGTAATACTTTTGTCCGCCGTATTTCCTGGTTGTCGATGTCGAATGGCCGACCATCCGTGAGTTGCATTTGTCGCAGTAAAAGATTCCCCTGAGCCAGAATGGAGAGTTAGGCTTCGTTTGGAACGGCTTATGCGTTTCACCCCCGCCGTTGTTCCTTTCTTTCGCTCTCTTTTGGCATAGATTAAACAACTCCTCAGTGATGATGGCCGGATGTGCATTTTCGGTTACGATCCATTCAGAGCGGTCTTTCCACTTCTTCCCCTTCGTTTGATAGTCTTGTTTGTTCCACACTTTCCGGCCAATATACGATTCATTGAAGATAATAGCCCGAATTGTGCTTGCCGACCATTTCCCGCCTTTCTGTGTGGGTACTCCTTTCTCATTAAGTGTATTGGCGATTTTCTTGTACCCTGAACCTTCGTAAGCATACTGATGGAAAATCCAACGAACAATATCAATCTCTTCCCGCGGGCCGAGTACCCATACCGCTTTTGTTTTGCTGGCTCCCAACGCAATATGTTCGGTACGGTATCCGTAGGGAGGTGTACCGCCGTTGTTGTATCCTTGCTTCGCGTTTTGCGTCATTCCCTTTTTGACCTCAGATGCAAGATTCGCGTTGTAGAATTCACTGATTACCTCAAGCATCCCTTCCAAAAGCAAATCCTGTGGAGTTTCCGCCTCTGTCTGTTCGGTAACGGATATCACCTTAACGCCGCACTTGTTAAGTAACGCTTTGTAGATAACGTGATCATCCCGTTTACGCGAAAAGCGATCAAACTTGTGAACTACAATGGCATCAAAAGGTCTGTTTGGCCTCTTCGCTAATGCGATCATTTTCTGAAACTCAGGACGATTATCAGTCTTTGCTGACTTCGCCTTCTCAATGTACTCACCAACTATGATCCAGCCTTTCTCCTGACAATATTGCTGGATGGCTTTCAATTGAGCGGGAATAGACAATTCCTTTTCTGCTTGACGCTCCGACGATACACGAACATAAGCGACTACTTTCATTGATCAACCTCTCCTTGTATGTTGATTTTTGGGCATAAAAAAAGCAGGTACACCTTTGTTTGGCATACCTGCATGAAAACGATATTTGGTTACTTGCATAACTTACGTGTCATTAGGGATGATTGAGCGGCGTTCCAGAGATCCTGATCAATAATGGCTGGATGACTCTTCTCGGTAACAATCCACTTGCCTTGATCATTTATACGACCGTCAGACCTCTTATTCCACACTCGCCGACCGAGATACGCTTCGTTGCTTAGAATGGACAATACGGTTGAAGGACTCCACTTTTTCCCTTGAGGATACGATCGCTGGTTCAACAAACGTGCGATTTTCTTTCCTCCCATGCCCTCAGCAGCCATGCTGAAGATCTTTTTAACCGTCTGCACCTCATCTTCTGGCCCAAGTTCGTAAGTCACTCTGTTACCGATCTTTCGTAAACGATATCCATAGGGAGCACGCCCACCGCAGTGAAAACCTTGGGTTGCGTTTTCTCTCAACCCCTTCAGTGTCTCATGCTTCAGGTTGACGTTATAAAACTCGCTGATAACCTCCAGCATTCCTTCAAGCAAGACACCATGTGGGGTTTCAGGGTCTGTTGGTTCCGTTGCGGAAAGCACAACAATACCCTGCTTTTTTAGCAGGGCTTTGTATATAATATGATCTTCACGTCTGCGGCAGAAGCGGTCAAACTTGTGCACGAGAATCGCGTCGAACAGTTTGCCAGGCTTTTGAGCCAAAGCAATCATTCTTTGAAAAGCAGGGCGATCCGCCGTCTTCGCCGATTTTTGTCACCGCCGGGTTAAAATTGACCCAGGTTCGCCGGAATGAAAATGACCCACCCCTGTAGAATACCTCTCTCTGAAATTACCGACCAAAGTAGCTTCAGAGGGGAGACATATGCTAAGGAGTGGGACTGTGATCAGATTACACGAACTTCAAGTGAGCGGCAAGAGTATCCGCGAAATCACAAGGGAAACGGGTCATTCCCGTAATACCATACGAAAATACCTCCGCGCAGAAGGAATTCCGGAACCTCGTCCGCGTAAGAAGAGAGTCTCAAAACTCGATCCGTTCAAAGCCTTGCTGGATCTATACCTCGAAAAGGGAATTTTCAATTGTGAAGTGCTGCTGCGTCTCTTGAAAGAGCGAGGTTACACGGGGGGCATTACGATCATCAAGGACTATGTGAAGCCCCGTCGACCTCCAAAACAGGCACCTGCGGTGCAACGCTATGAGACAAAAGCCGGACACCAAGCCCAAGTGGACTGGAAGATTTGCGAGTACATCGATTTAAACGGTGAAGTGCGTAAAATCCCCGTTTTTACGATGGTGTTGGGTTACTCCCGAGCGATGTACATCGAATTTACAAAGCGCTGTGACATCCACAGTTTCTTACGCTGCTTGATGAACGGTTTGGAATACTTCGGCGGTGTTCCAAAGACCATGCTAACCGACCAAATGAAGACCGTTATTCTTGGCATGGGCGATGATCGAAAGCCGAGATGGCATCCGTTGTTTGAAGATTTTGCTGCGGCTATCGGCTTGATCCCCAAAGTTTGCCGCGTACGACGTCCCCAAACGAAAGGAAAGGTCGAGAGAAGCGTTCAGTTCATCGAGCAGAACTTCATGCCAGGGCGATCATTCACCGATCTTGGTGACCTAAATCGCCAAGCCAGACACTGGTGCGATGAGCAAAACCGTCGTATCCACGGTACAACTGGGGAAAGACCGATCGATCGCTTGGCACAAGAGAAGCTCGGTATGCTTCCGTCTCCGGAACGATGGGCAAAGTACCGGTTTGAACCGAGGAAAGTAAGCCGTGACGGATTTGTGAGCTACGACGGCGTTCGTTATGGCGTTCCATGGCGGTATAGCGGACGTGAAGTAAAGGTACGAGAGGTAAACAGATTCGTCGAAATATACTGCGAGAAGCAGCTCATCGCCCGGCACGAGAAGCAGTACCAATCCCGAAGGCTAGTGATGTGTGAGGACCAATACACGAATTTGAGTACAGCTCAGGGATATGCTTATCCAAAGCCGCAAGGCGTTCAGATTCCTGTACAAGACGTGGAAGTGCGTCCGTTGGACGTGTATGAACGTCTTGTGGAGGTGGGCGCATGATTGAGCTCGAACAAGCCCGCCAGCGTCTGGAGGAACTTGGTTTGGGTCAAGCCGCCCAATCGCTTGATGCCAAGCTGGAAGCTGCCAGCCGGAGCCAAAGCACGTATCTCTCTTTCCTCAATGATCTACTGGACGCTGAGATTCAGGATCGCCAGCGCCGAAATGTAGAGGTCCGCATGAAGCTGTCTCACCTCCCTTATCGGCGTACGCTCAACGAATTCGACTTCTCGTTTCAACCGGGGATTGATGAACGACTGATTCGTGAACTGGCTGCGCTGACGTTCGTTGGGAGGCAAGAAAACGTGTTGTTTCTCGGGCCTCCCGGCGTGGGGAAAACGCATTTAGCCGTTGCTATCGCTATGGAGGCCATTGGACAAGGATTGCCTGTGTATTTCGTCTCTCTCGCGCAGCTCGTGGGCGATTTACGAAAAGCTTATGAAGAGAATCGCCTGGACAAACGAATGAGGGTATATCTCAGGCCACGCATCCTCATCGTGGACGAGGTGGGCTACCTCCCCCTCGATCCGCTCGCTGCAAACCTGTTTTTTCAGTTGGTTTGTGCACGCTACGAGAAAGGAAGCATGATTCTGACTAGCAACAAGAGCTTTGGCGAATGGGGCGAACTCATGGGCGATCCCGTTCTTGCTACAGCTGTTCTCGACCGCTTATTGCATCACTCCCACGTCGTGAACATCCGGGGGAACAGCTACCGGCTCAAAGAAAAACTAAAAACCGGAATCTATTCGACACCAGGCGCACAGGTGGGTCAAAATTATACCGGCGCTCGTGGGTCAAATTAATTCCGGCGTTGACAATTTTGCTTCGTCTACGAATTCTTCAACGATATTCCATCCTTTTGCATCAGCGTAGGCCTTCAACGCCTCTCTCTGTGCCGGAATGGACAATTCACGGTTGGCTTGTTGTTCTGACGAAACTCTGAGATATGTTGCAACATTCATACTGACTACTCCTTTCCGGTATCCTTTCATCTGTGAATGTCAACCAAAATGTTGACCACAGTGCTCATCAAAAAATTGACCACCATGGCAAAAATCAATCCACCCGTCGGGTGGGTAACTTTTTCATGATCACGATCTTTGAATGCTCTGCTTAAAGCGATAGCTGTCTCCATTCATTGCAAAGATATGGGCACGATGGGTAAGCCGATCAACCAGGGCTGACGTCATTTGCTCATCTTTGAAAATCTGTGTCCATTCCGTAAATTCCAGATTACTGGTAATGATCATGCTTCCTTTCTCATAGCGGGCCGCACAAAATTGGAATAATAACTCCGCCCCGGTCCGACTCAGAGGGACAAACCCGACTTCATCCAAAATAATCAAATCTGTTTTCAACCATTGCCTCTCTAGCTGGAGGATTCGCTTTTGGGACTGAGCTTCCATAAGCTCGTTACATATTTTAGCGGCAGTCCAAAACTGAACGGAATAGCCATGATGGCAAGCTTCCTTCCCGAGTGCAATGGAGAGATGAGTTTTGCCAGTGCCAGAGTTTCCGATAAACATGATGTTCTCTGCCTTTTCGATGTACTCACAACGAGCCAGTTGAAGCAATTTGGGCTTATTGAGGGACGGAATCGCCGAGAATTCAAATTGATCGAGCGTTTTCATAGAAGGGAATTTGGCGTGCTTGATGCGACTCGCGATTTGGTTAGCATCCCTTTGCTGAACTTCTTGCTCTAGTAGGGCTAAGAGGAACTCCTCGTAGGGAATTTGCCGTTCAGCAGCATCATGGGCGATTTCCTTATAGACACGTTTAATCGCAGGTAAGCGAAGGCGTTTCGCGTAGGTTTCAAGCAGGAAACTCGTACTCAATGAACCACACTCCTTTTCTGTAACAAACGATTGTACTGGCTAAGATCTGGGGCCTTTACCTGAATACGTGGAACAGAGCTATCCTCCGCCAACGAGAGTTGGGGCAAACGGTGTTCCGGCAATGTTCGCTGAAACAATAATTGCCTTACGGCATCATACTGGAACATCCCTTTTTGGCAGGCCTCCCCCAGTGCTTCTTCGACGAGAGAAGTATCGAATTCACGGTGCAAAAGCAAGAGTCGAACGAACTCCTTCATCCCTCCTGGTCGGTTACGGCACTTGTCCAAGAACTTTTGGTAAATGGCGGGTAATCCTGCCTGATGCAATGGTCTAGCATAAAGAACTGCTCCTGGGCGAATAAGAAGTAAATCCAGATAATGATCGTATTGCAAAATCTCCTTTCCTTTTTCCAAGCACCGCTCATGCGTCGCAATCAGGCTTTTTCCGTGATACACCTCAATTTTTTCAGCAAATACTCGGCAAATAAGTTGGGTCGATGCATAGGAAACCGGGACGGAATAGGCATTTTTTTCAATGTGGATCATGGATAGCGTATTGCTTTTCACGGGTACAACACGGAAACAATCCAATGGCCGTGGAGGCAATGGAAGCATGATGGGCAACTCTTGAACAAATGCTTCTCCAACCGTTAGGGAAGACCGGGGAACGGTTGTATTCTCGTAAGAGATACATTTTTCGAGGAGGATTTGATTTAGCTCCTCCAGAGAAGAAACACTAGGAACAGGTGCAAAAAATTGCCTCTGGGCAAACTGTACGAGGTTTTCCACTTGGCCTTTTTGATGCCCTTTTCCCGGATCACAGAAATAGCTTTCAAACAGGTAGTGGGCACGTAGCTGAATAAATCGCTCTTGTTCCTCGCGATTTTTGCCTTCCAATACCTTCTTAACGGCTGTTGTCAGGTTGTCGTATGTGATGACTTGGGGAACAGCACCGAAAAATTCAAAAGCATCTACATGACCTTGGAGAAGAGCCTCTTGCTTCTGATGAGCAAATGTCTTGATGAAAATCTTTCTGCTGTATGTGCAACGCATACAAAAGACTTGAACCTTCACTTGTTTCCCTTGTAAATGAACCGTAACCTCACCCCAGTCAAATTGGGCAAATCGCCCTGGCGGGAAATCAAGAGGGACAAATGCTTTAGGAGGAGAAACCCGCAACTCTCTGACGTAGCGTCGTACAGTAGATTCACCGCCGGTGAATCCATGTTCGTCAACGAGTCTCTGGTAAATACGTTTGGCAGTATGACGCTGCTTCGGGGGAGCTTGTTCATCTTGATGCAGCCACTCCAAGATGATGGGCTTGACAGAATCAATGACTGGCTTTGGCTTCGGTTTTGAAAGCTGATACACAGGAATCTCAGAGGATTTCAAAGCCTTTCGTATCACTTGACGGGAATAGCCGGTCTCTCGAGAAATTTGGCGAATCGACTTTCCTAGCAGAATGTGTTGTTTCCTGATAAACTCGTAATTAGCCATCTGAAGCATTTCCTTTCCTCCTATATCTTGTGGTCCGACAACTTCAAGATACAGGAAAGAGGTGCTCAGGTGGTCAACTTTTTTATGAGCAATGTACCACTAGGTGGTCAATTATTAGATTAGCATTCACATTCATCTTTAATTTGGAAGAGATACGACAGACTGAACAAGCATATGTCTTCACCTCCTCTCTACTGCTCAACGCCTCTCACCGTTGATTGATTTATTCGCTGTAAATAAAAAAGCACTCATCACACTAAAATGTGTGACAAGTGCATTAGATAGTATCATTTAGTACTCAGATCATCTCTATTAAGTGTTCATACTTTGGTCTACATCAAAGAGCGATTTAACCTTAGAGCCTCAAGGATTTTACTGCTCTCGGTCGTGTATACACCTATTGTAAGACAATCAATGTACTACTCTGTTGATGCCCTTGTACTGGTTGTTTGTACAAATGAATAGCGTTTACCTCCTCCTCGTTAACTCCGAGATTCCAAAGGATCGGCAAATAAACCCTAGCCATGTTATCGATGTCCATACCCGCAACCTTTCCACCGATGAACGTCATATTCACCTGAAGGGGGCCGCCAACTCCTGAAAGTTGCATTCCATCGTTCTGTAGGGTCTCCGCCACGTCTTTTTGCAAATCCCAATTGTATGGCTCTCAACGTGTGTCATTGTCGAAGTCGATTAAAAGCGGCTCTTCCTTCGGGACAATATAAATAGGAACATCAGAAAAACTAACCACAGGTGAACCTGTATTCGCACTCAATGGATAAATCCTAACTGACAGATTATCCAAAGGTTGCGTAGAACGACTTTGAACATTTTGGGGCCCGGCGTTTGTGATGCAACATTCATAAATACTGCGGTCATTCCCGATAATCTCTTTGTTGACTCCATCAACAACCGATTTCATTACTTCGATTAATGGCAACTCCTTCTTCGGCCTTCTGGAAACAACATCAATTTCAACACGATACCTTTCAGCAGGAAGCGGGGGAAGCATACCCATCCTCTTCAATTCCGCACGTAACAGCATTGCGACCTTTGCCTGAAAATCCATCATTTGAATGGATTGTAGAATCCCTTCTTCCTTTGTTGAATCGTATTCAATCGACTGAGAATGAGGCTCCCCCAAAATCTCTATTGTAGATGATCCATCATGAAGAAACTCAACTATTTCGGTTGCCACCTTTACTTTCAACTTCCTCCATGTTGTCGTCATATTTCCATATACCCCTTTTTAGATTTCATAACATCGGTTTCGACTTGATGAAGAATTAAATGGGTCGGGCGTAACACAATTCGTTCAACGACTTTTGCATTTGAATTCGGTTGATATGTTCCTACATCACCCGTGTATATCCCTTCCTCAAACCAACACCTAACTGGTATAAATAAACCATCCTTTATCAAAGAAATAACCGTTCTCGATATCACTGTGGTTGAACCTTTTAACGCATAACAGAAGCCTGGATTAAGATCAACTTTACCTTGCTGATCGATTTGCACGATTCTCGGATCGATTCCCCCGTAAAATTCAAGCCAACAATATGCGTACAGTAGCAAAAGTGTTTTTAACTTAGTGATTGTCCACTGACGTTTGGCAAGGGTTGTGTCAGCCAGCATTTTTTCTGTTAACACTGTTTTTGGCACCATAATGTAGCCTTTGTTATGTGCTTTTAACTCCTCAAAATCAAAGTTCAGTTCATGACAAGAGTAGTATTTTTGTTGAACGTGGTGGTAATCTGGAGCGACAAGAATAGTGGAGCGGAACCACTGCTGTTTTCCACTAACACGTTTAATAAAACCTTCTCGCTCGAGCCAGGCTAATGCATTCTGAACCTTCCTTGAATACTTCGGTCTATGTGCAGTTGGTAAGTTATACTTCAGATCCTTGTGAATTGTATCAATGCATCGATTAGTCTTTTTGGATGTGTAGTCAAAATGTTTACACAAATATAGATAGATCACAAAAGCGTCACGGTCTTTAAAATCACCGTACACCTCGCTTAATATCTGTCTTTGAAAAGGGAACCACGATGGAGAAAGAATGAACTTATTCCTCGCACCGGTGTTTCTGAAATAGCTCTGAAAGTTAGGTATCTGCACAGCAACTTCCTCCAATCAATTCCTATACTTTAATTTAAACAGAACAGACTCACCATGACCACATCAGGCCTACTAGTCGTGATGGGAATGGGAGCCAGTTACCTTATAACGACTCCCATACCACCAATTCTTCTTATACCCACCCCTTTTCTTTGAAACTAAGATACTCTGAACCTGTCATATGAAGAATATCCAAAATCGATATGCCACACACATCCCCGGCCTCAGTAATTGTTTTAGCCACTGAGATTTGCTCAGTAGTAGGATTAAGGTCGCCCTCCTTTAGGATGTGTACCAGTATCCCTGAAGCGGCGTTCCGCAATATTAGTTCGCGGAAGATAAATCGCTGGCAAGTGGGGATGTCGGCCATCACTTTCTCATCAATAGTAGTTAGGCTCAGGACATGATTCTTAGTCGTTAATGCCAGCAGTACCGCTTGTCCATCGCCGACCATCTCAAACTTTTCCTTGCAATACTGGTAGGCATCTCTAGGCATGCGGATAACGAACCTATCCTGCCTGCCGGGGTTAGAAAGTAAATGTGCAAGTTTCAGGGTAGCATGAAGCTGTTTTCCTTCCGCAGATGAACTGACTATTTCAGATAAATCCTCTTGAGATAGCCCTTTAAGTTGATTCGGGTGATCAAAGTGATGTAACAATGCTTGAATCGTCAACAAGTCGCTCTCCCGTAGTATATGGGAGCTTACTAGGTTTTTGATGAGTTTCGCCATGCTTTCCGCCTCCTGACTAGATTTACATAAATCCCTGCTCAGCTAAAGAGCAGTACGAATTCATGCCGCAAACAATCGAATCGAGAACTTCCACGCCAATGATTTCTCCTACTTTCTTGAGAGTATTGCTTATGGTTATATCTTCCCTTGATGGAGTAGGATCACCTGAAGGATGGTTGTGCACGAATATTGCCTTCTCTACTTGTGAATGCTTTAACAATGGAAGGAAGGTCTGTCTCGGCGTAACTATTGCCGCATCGATGCTTCCTACGCTGACTACCTTCCAGAATAAAATCCGATTCCGCTTGTCTAAACCGACAACAACAAAGTGTTCTTGAGGTAAATAAATCATCTCAGCCTTGAGAAAGTCGTAAATTTCCTTGGCCGAACGAACAACATGCGGACGAGATATTTCAGTGCAGAGAGTTCGAGCACTAGCTAAAGCGGCCATAATTTTTCTCGCCTTAACTACACCGATGCGAGGAAGGGCTCTCAAATCCTCTTCTGTGGCCTGAAGCAAATCATAGAGTGTTGGAAAGCTGGTCAGTAAAGTGCGAATGGTGTGGCTGTCAGGCTTTTCCCGCAAAATCTGTGCGAAGATATCGGCCAGAGCAGGCTTGTTGTCATATCTATCAGTCACCGTAAATTACCTCCGTGAAATGAAAATAAGGAGGGCGGTGAACCCTCCTTGTGTTGGTGAAGTCAAATCCTGTACAATACAATCAGCTAAGTTGTTTGGTGTGATCCTTCAAGGTCGCACCTCTTTTTGTTTCTCTAAATGCTCCAGCTTCATTTCAACGAGCACCAGCTTGACAAGTATCCGTGCATAAAGCCGCCCCCAAGCGGGACGCAACTTCTTGACACTTCTCAGATGTTTCAGTGCCGCCAGTAACCACTGCCTCTTTTCATATAGATCAACGTGTCTCTTCATCAGCCTCACCTCCCACCAAGGACATAAAAATAGCCCTCCTGCCATTAATCAGTGCAGAAGAGCCGCTCAGTTCCGATGTCTTCTCTTTTTCACATACCGCTGTAACTGCTTTGGATAATGCTTTTCAAAGTAGCAAATGATGAATCTGGTTGCATCATCCCTCTCCATCTTCCAGAAGCGGATCAGGTATGCGTGCAAGACGTGACCGGCCATTCGAATGTCTCCGTTCTGAGCCAACCGATTTAACAACACTACAAGGTCATCAGACAGATTCATTTTGTTCTGTTGCATGTGTTACAGCTCCTTTCTTGTTGGTTTCGAGTTCAATCGACCGCAGGATGTCGATCATATCCAATTTAACTTGCAGGGTTTTAAGCTCCTCCCGAACCTGTTGTAGGCTGAACATGTTTCTTGGGTGGTTCATGTCAGAGTTTCTCAGCAACCGTTCCCTGACAAGCAGATCGGCCAGTTTCAACTCCATCCTTTTCATCAAATCCCTCATGGTCATCTCACCTCCTTTCATTGTCCCGGGCTCTTACAACCGGTCGTTTTCGCAACGCCAAAAAACCCGCTTTGATTCAAGCAGGCACCATTACATAAATCCTTGTTACAAATGAACGGCGTGATTAAGAATGCCGGCGGACGGCAACTCTCAGCTCGTAATTCATGTGCCAACCATCCATCTTCAAATCTCTGGCGATACTTTCATAATCGATGTAGTAAACGAGTGAGGAAGGAACGGAACCAAAGCAACCTTCATCGATCATTTCTGCCGCGACATCACATAAGTTGTCCACGTCAAAATACACACTGTAGTCGCCGCTCTCCAACAGCCGCACAACCTCTTCCACGTTGTCCACGCATTCACAAAGAGCGATAACAACCCTGCTGTCGTATCGAGCCAAAACGGCAGCGGCTTCATTGATCGCAAACACATCGTCATACTCGTTGATGGAGAATGGTGCTTCGTAATCATGAATGGCGTATTCCTCATCTTCGCCCAGAATCTGCTTTAGCCGTTCCTCTAACTCTTCACTTCTTAGCGGCAGTGTTAGCCACTTGCCAACCAATTTACCTTCGTTGTACTTCGCCAGATTGGCAACGTAAATTCTAACCTCCATACAGACTCCCTCCGATTTACCGAATTTTGTTCACCAAAAAAAGTCACGACAATAACCACACTGATTCTTTCATTCAAAACAACACTGCCTGATCATCCAGATTCACCTCCTCTCAGTGTGGGAAGCCTCTCAGCTTCCCTGTTCGCTGTCACGCTCAGCAGAGCGACAAAAACAAAAAGGACTGCGATCTACCAATGAATCAATAGATCACAGTCCATATAGAACCCGGTGGGGCATGAAACGGCAGGCCCCCTCCTTCAAAAAATACGGTATGGTGCCGAGAGAAAATGTCTGCATTTTTTGCTTATATAGGGCCGGGATTGTTTATCTGTTTTTAGCCTGATCGACGGTATTTATAAAGTCAATTGCGACCCGGTGAATGAATTTGACTTCACTAACATTTCGGTCATGCAATAACGCTTGGAGTGATTCAATGACCAAACGCTTTTCAATGAGTTCATTGTCGGTATCGGCGTGCTTGAAGGTAAAAATCTCGACCGGCAAGATCCCTAATGCGTTAATAATCTTCTCTAGTGTCTCTAGTGATATGTTTCGTTCACCACGTTCAATGTCGGAGAGATACGAATATTGAAAACCACATTGATTAGCTAATGCCTCCTGTGTGAGTCCCTTCGATTTTCTGATGTACCGTATTTGCTCCCCGACAAGTTTCAAAAAATCTGACACGCCTATCACCTCTACCACTAGAGTAGAGATTTGATCAGAAACATATTATCTTATCAAAACATAAATTTTACTTTATTTCTTACCGATAAAGTTAATATAATGGACTTGTATCTGTGAATTTTTGGTTTTCTTAATGTTGCATGGAAGTGGCTTTGGAGGTGACTGTCAGTTGCGGATAAATCATAACGCTACAGCACTGACTTCATTAAATAAACTTCAAAGGAACAATAAAAGTACTGCCATTTCAATTGAAAAACTATCCTCGGGACTCCGCATAAACAAAGCGGCAGATGACGCCGCAGGCCTGTCCATTTCACAAAGAATGAGGGCCAGGATCAGAGGTTTGGAACAGGCTGAGCGTAATATCCAGGACGGCATTTCTCTTGTACAAACGGCCGAATCGGGCCTCGCCGAGATACAGAATCCGAATCTTCAGAGATTACGAGAGCTTGCCTTGCAGGCAGCCAACGGCACTTTGTCTTCGGACGACAGACTACGAATTCAGGAAGAAATCGATCAAATCAAGAACACCATCAATGACATCGCAAACAACACCCACTTCAACGGGATTCACTTGCTCAACGTGTCAGATACTCCATCATCGGGACTTACCGTTGTCAATTTGGCCAATGCGGTCAGCATCACCATCTTTGAGCAATCCGGCATCAACACCATATACGAAGAGACTTTTTCCATCGCCGATCTGGTGAATGGCGTCTACTGGTCTACTCCGGCCCCGCCTCCACAGTCGAGTGAGCCTTATCATTTTTCTGTTGATCTCGGTACCAACACCTTTAAGACACGAGCGGAAACATGGGGATTTGGCAACAATATCACCGCGGTCAGGGTAAACGGACTCACTGGATATCTTGAGACAGAGGTTTACGCAACGAAACTCGTTTCCTACTCCGGTACTCCCTATGTCGGAGTGCCTCCAGAGAATATTCTGGGCAATGACCTGTCCGATTCGCCCAACTTCTCGGATGGAGGCGGCGTATGGACAGAAATCGTTGTTCAATTTGAAGCAACGATAGACCCCAACTCCACCACTCTGCCCAACCAATCCGGAGACGTGATCATACAGGTTGGTCCTGATGCCGGTGATACATACAAGATCAAGTTAACGGATGCCCGCACAACAGCACTTGGCATCGATGATATTGCGGTTGATCCGCCCGAGAAAGCGGTAGAAGCGATTGGAAAGATTGACGAGGCAATCAATAAAGTGTCCGCTGAACGGTCAAAGTTTGGTTCGTATCAAAACACATTGGAGCACATTCATAACAACGCATCAAACTACAGGGTCAATCTTGCGGCGGCGGAATCGAGAATTACAGATGCGGACATGGCCAAGGAAATGATGGAACTTACGAAGAGCCAAATTCTATCACAAGCATCGCAGGCCATGCTGGCACAAGCAATCTATACCCCAGAAACAGTCATAACCCTGCTTCGATAGTTTACCAAGAAAGGACGGGCTTTCTCTTGCAACAATTTGTGAGAACCATCAATACCTCCGACGCATTCAAGATGAAGCTGGAGCAACTGGAACGAGAGTACAGGATCAAACTGGAGAGCATCAACAACGATATCCGGTTAAAAGAGCAGGAACTGGATCGTTACCGAAGTGTGGGCATCGGAGGAGAATTGGGCGGAGGCTTTTTGCTCCTGCTTAGCTGGGTCGGATTCATCATCGGGTCATTAGCCACCTTAATCGGAATCATATTGGCTTCCGAAGAGTCCAGAAGTGATGTTTTAGCGGTTGGTATGATTATGTGCGTAGTAGGTATATTTTGTATAATCCTTGGTGCTATCTTTCGTGTCAAGGGGCTTTCCATTCGCAGAACTGCACAGGAGAAGCAGAAGGAAGCGGCAAAGCACTGTGAAGCGATTGAATCTGAACTTGTCAAACTGCGTGAGGAATTGAAACACTTGGAGGATTACTTCCAAGCTGAAATGTCCCACCAACGTCAGCTATACGAACGCCATATGCTCAATCAGCAAGAACTGATCGAACAGGAAGTATCGGCGATTCAACAGCATTCGGTATCTGCGACAGACTCGAAAGAATGCCCGAAATGTGCCGAGCTTGTGAAGGCAAGGGCAAAGATTTGCCGTTTTTGCGGCCATGAATTCAATGAATAAAGAACTGTCGCTGAGGGAGTTACTGTAACTCCCGTCATTTGTTTGATGACCAGTTCTGGAGGGATTCGATGGAGTCACATTACTTCTGTAATAAATGCAACCAATATCACGAGATCGAAAGCCGTGTTGGAATGAAACATCTGCCTTACAACCTTTCCAAAAATGATCTGACTACCTTTATCAATGTTGCTACGACCATCCCAACATACGAAGTTGTAACCAAGGGAATCCCGCATGTCTTTGAAGGGACACATGATTTCGTCCGGGAAAATAGCGGAACTGCTTCAGCAAAAGTTCCCGAACATGGAAGCCTACAAGACGGTTGGCGGCATGAGGGATTGGCTGGTTGATCGTTTGAACGGGAATCATCAATCTGCGGCTAATGCGTTGAACCGCCTTCAAGGGGATATCGCGGGCGAAGTAGACTTCGTTCGTCAAATGCAAGGCGATCTGCGAAGTCTGTTCTCGAAAACGGATTTTGTGCGGAATGTCGATGGCAGAGTTACCAGTAACAATCCCGGCATTGATGTCGTGGAGTTTAATCGTCTGACCGGTGAAGTCATTAATAACTATCAGGTCAAGACATTACGTTCGGCGGATACCATCGACCAGACATTGAAAGAGTTTCTGCACAACGACCATTACCGCCCCGACATTACACTTGTCGGCCCCCAAGAATTGATCGACCGGGCCAAGGAGATGGGATTGCCGAATCCGACAAAGGTGATGGGCACTCTCGACAGCAACGCGGCTTCGGCGGAAGCGTTGAAAGAGAAGATATTGAACGGGGATTTGTCTTTAGGATTTACTCCCGTTGATGTGACGGAAAAACTTCTCGGAAGTGCGGCCATTGGAGCGGCAATCTCCGTTACGGTATCAGGACTCGTCCAGTGCATTCAGTACAAAAACGGGCGAATCTCATGGGAGCAACTGAAGGAGCGGCTGGGGAAAGACGCGTTGAAAGGGAGCATCGCCGGAGGTGCTTTGGCCGGTTTGACGCTGTTTATTCCAGGCGGACTGATTGGACACGGCATTGGATTTGTGACCGGATTTACGCTTCGCAGATTGCTTGACAACGCCTTTGGAGAAGGCACTTTCGGAGAAGTTTTGAAGACAGCAAATGCGGTGAAAGCCAATGTAGAGTTGTTGCATCATGGATCGGTCTACATAGCAAAGCTGTCTGAGGTAAACGCCTATGTTCTGGAGCGGGCGGTCTCCATCATCAACGATATGGAAGAAGATCGATGGAAAGCGGATGAGATTTACACAAAACTGGAGCGACAACATGGTACCATGATGCAAATCGATTACAGCCAGTACGCCGAAGAGATTTTGGATCGGTGCGACGAAATGCAGCTTCGTTTGTTAGGAGGTAATAAATGAGCACCATACACCCCCACTCTGCTTCCATCCGTCAACCGCAAGTATCCGCAACCGTCGAAACGGAAGCTCCTGAGCACTCAACAGGAACGAATCCGATCCGTATTGAGTACATGAAACGTAGGGAAGCCTTCTATAAAGCGAGCAAGGCATTGGATGTAGCATTCAAAACCAAGAACCGTGAATATATTGACCAGAAGTGGGCAGATTTCCAGAAAGCAGAAAGTGAATTAGGTGCAATGGAACGTGATATGAGTATTCGCCATCACATCGCTGATTTTTTTCAAAAAACACCTGCTGTTGTATCTAAACCTGAACGTAGTGCAGTGAAGGACGTACAACCGTCTCTCCCAACTCAACAGCAGGTGAGTGCGGTGGTCAACCAGAACCCACGGTTAATTGATCAATCGCAGGTTCGGTCTATCGTACGAGATTCTTTGAACCAATTACTCTCCATTGAACATCGGATCGACAAGATGGAGAATCAAGGACTCCTTGGACGTTTATGGGGCGGTGTTACCGGTGCAAATCAACGGGAGATGCTGGCTTTGATGCGTGACCTGACATACGCCCAGCAGACGACGATTAAGTTAGTACTGACACTTGCAATGCAACACGCTCAAAATGTTGAGGTGATAAACGAGATCCTTGATGAACTGGACAAGGCCAAAGGTGTGCATACCCGCACAGCCTCGCACATCCAGCTTCTTTATGATCAAGTTGTACTTATCAAGGAAATGCAGAACAAGCAACCAACATCAAACTGCTAATGCAGGGCATTTTATTAGGAGGAATCTTTGCCGCAATCGTGATTGGTGTAGTTGCGTACCTCTTTTTGAAACTTTTTTAGTATACGAATCATTTCCATGTACCAAATCCTCGAAAAATTGGATATATGAAATGAGAAGGCGTCCGGCATATAGAGGATTATCGCCGGAACGCCTTATCTTTATGCGTTTTTTCAAGATTAATGCGGCCGATGTGAGGTACAGACTGGGAAAAAAACCAATTATCCAATACTACGCCCAATTATTATGTCATGGCATGCGACAATAGTTTGGGCTTTCACAGTTATGCTGATTCCGTTGCCTCAAACAAATTCATCTGTTCAGGTTCATCGAGAACTTTCTGGACTATTGTTTCATCCGTAAGTCCTTTGTATCTTGTATTCAATTCATTCTTTAATTTAAAAAGTCGTTGTTGAGCGGTTCTCACCAACTGACTATAGGTGATGACCTCAATCCTTCCCTTTTCAGGGTCACCAACCTTACGAATACGGCTGTTACCAATACGACTATCGAAACGATGACCTACAACATATGCGTTTATATACGGATCGCCGTCTAATAAGCCGCAATTCAACAAATCGTCGACATAATTGTTTGCCTGAGTTAATTCGTCGCGTCCTATTGTAGACTTGCCCTTTTTTAACTCAATGAGCAAAATTCTTCTCATCGTGACCACATTGCTGTGATCAGAGAATTCCTCGGAGCAAACAGCACTTATACTTGAATCGCCAACTACAACAATGTCAGGTCGATTACGTGAATTAACGAACGAATCTTTACTCGGTTTCTTACCAAAAAGCTGGTGGACAGCGTTAGTAAGAGATACGTTTGACGTATACAATGGCGAATCGAACTCTGGGCCAAATAACCATCTTGCTTGAATTACAAGCGGATGAAGTGTGTTAAGTTCATCAATGTTTGGATCGCTCGAAAATCGTTCCAATGCTTCAATAACAAGTAATCGTTTATCAATTTCGTCTAGAACAGCTAAAGCATCCTTCACTGTCCAATCTTCCAGCAATCTGTTAAGCCCTTCCACATCTTCCTCTGATAAGCATGATATTTTTTGTAACAAACTCACTCCACTTCTGGTCTTTTCAAGTTGAATAACCGCTTTGACTGCCGCAGATAAAAAATCTTGTTGAATCGTAGGGTGTGTGTTAGTTAATTCTTCGATAAAGTTTGATACCTCAACTTTTCCTAATGCCGGTAATTTAGAGAGCTCTGCACGGTGTTCAGAAAGCACAGATCTCTTTGTTTCCACTATCCTGTCCCTCATGATTCGACGGTAAATGGTTTCAATATAGCTTGATATCGCTTTGTAAACATTGTCCATCAAAGCAGATTTTTTAAATGCTGACCAATCCGGGAGTACTTCATTATACAAATCGTCTGATTTAGCAACAATGGTATGTCTCCTCGCGAAGGCCGTTCTTCCGTCAGCTAAAGTAAACTCACCGAGATACCAACTTGGTTCTCCCACTAACCTATTCCCAACCCAGAAGGCAACACCATGTTGCTTCATATTCTTTGACATCTTTGTTGAATCAATAACAAACAGTTCAAGAGTAACTCTGTCATTTATTTGTATATGAGTATGCTCGATTAAGCCTCTGTGCTGGGTTAAATCAATATATTTCCCATTAACGATAACTTGAAATTGTGGATTATGTAAAAACCTTGCAGACAATATCTCCCTGATTTCTTCTATGTTAGGCAAGTTTCTTTCTACTTTAGCCATCAACCTCGTGCCATGAGATTCACACGGAAAAGTTTCTTCACTGATTAAGGTGAATGGGTCTTTTCCGCTATCAACAGATACAATAAAGTTTGCTCCGATCCCATCTCTACAAGTTTGAACAGTATACCGATTTGCAAAACATAACATCCCGTGCCTTCCAACGCCGTTTCTGCCGTATGCTTTTCGGAACGTGTCAACTCGGCCTGGTGGAAACTCCACCTGTTCCCCTTGATACTTTAAACGATTGTAGCCTAACGTCATCCATCGTTTACGGAACATCTCGGGTGTTAAACCTGTGCCGTCATCTTCCACTATGATTTCTCCAAATAACTCTGTAGGTATGGTTATTTCAACTCTTGAGGCCCCTGCATCCCAAGCGTTAGCAACTAATTCGGTTAATGCAATATCAGGTTGTGTGGCTAGAGAGCCAAGCGTCCGAATTAAATAATCTTCTTCAAAAAAAGATCCTTGGAGATATTGGTCATGCATAGGAATCCCCTTTCCTCACCTTAGATAACATTTACTTCGATACATACCTTCCAACACCTTCCACCAGAAGCAAGACATTTTAAGTAACAATCTAACAATCTCAACTTCATCTACGGGGAATAAATCGATGTAAGTAAAAAATCAGTTATGTACCTCTCTTATATAAGTTGCGGTAGTCAATGTACATCATGAGAGACTGTCTCGCTATTCATAACCAGCATGTCCAACAACCCCAGATGTCCCAACGATTTGAAACCTCCACGAACCCCACAAAACTCCCCTAAAAACGCAAAAAGAGCACCTCATGCGGTACTCTCTCTCATGATATTGGTGGAGGCGGGGGGATTCGAACCCCCGTCCGAAAACAGCGATACATAAGCATCTCCGAGCGCAGTCACTCATTTACATTTCGGCGACGGATTCGCGGAGTGACGCGCTGACCCGTAACCTAGCCTGATTGATCTTCTTCCTTTGGCCCCAGGCGGAGACCTCCGGCGTATCCCACTAAAGTTGAGCGCTAGTCATGCCACATGGGCGATGGAATGGTAGCGCCTCACTGGTTATTAAGCAGCGAGAGAAAGTTGTTTGTTGCCAGTTAATGGCGTTTGCGTTGATGACGAGGTCCGCAACCCCCCGGCTCGCTTCTTATGCTCTACCATCCCCGTCGAATCCAGAACGCCCCCAGGATGGAAAAGATCGCGCCGCCGATTAGGCAAGCGACGATGGTTGTCAAAAAGGCAATGAGAGCCTTCTGTTACGAATTACTTTACAGCTTGGAAACGATTCGTTTTACCGTCAGAAGCTCATTGTCTAACAGCAAGAGCCTCGCTTTGCCAAGCTTTGCCGAGATAAAAAAAGCCCAGGCGAAAACGGTAACGGTTCCACACCCAGACGTTTGATTTGGCATCACTCATTGCTCTCTTACTATAGCATATGATCGATACCGTTCTCAACGCCATATTGGTGGCAGCCTTGGCAGTGTGCGCCAGCTTGGCTGGCTTACATGAGACACAGCCAGTGTTGCATCGGCCTTTCAGGCAAGAGCCGCGTTCCTATGGCCCGACCCGCTGCAGTATAAACCCAGACGGTCCTCCCGCTGCCCCGCAATACTGCCTGCCTTACCAGCTTCCTACACCTTCTGCCGCTCCCGCAGCGCACGCTCCACTTCACGCGCAGCATCCTTCTTCTTCAAATCCTCGCGCTTGTCGTAGTTCTTCTTCCCTTTGACCAGCGCCAGCTCTACCTTGGCCCAGCCGCCCTTGAGGTAAATGCTGAGCGGCACGAGCGAATAGCCGCGTTCCCGGGTGAGGCTGTTCAGCTTGAGGATTTCCAGACGGTGCAGCAGCAGCTTGCGCGTCCGCTCCGGCTCGTGGTTGAAGCGGTTGCCCTGGTCGTACGGGCTGATGTGCACGTTGTACAACAGCAGCTCGCCATTTTGGATGCGGGCAAAGCTGTCCTTGAGCTGTATGCGTCCGGCCCTCACGGATTTGATCTCCGTCCCCGTCAGGGCGATGCCTGCTTCGTAGACTTCCTCGATATGGTAGTCGTGGCGCGCTTTGCGGTTTTGAGCCAGCGTTTTAACACCTGTTTTCGGTTTTGACATGGAGATCACCTCGCTTGGTACCGGATGAAAAAATATGGTATCTGTTAGTATAGCAAAAAACACTTAATACAGCAATACCCATTCCTTCTGACTGCTGCTTTGAGTGGCTTTAAGAGATTCGAGCGGTTTTGAGCGATTTTCAGCCATTGAGCAGTTTTGAGCCTTTGAGTGCTTTTAACTGCTTTTAACTGCTTTTAACGGTTTGACCTCTTTTAACTGCTTTTAATTGCTTTTAACTTCTTTAAACTGCTGCTAACTGCTTTCAAGTATTTCGAGTTACTTCTACAGCCCAGCAAACAAAGAAACAGCGGTGCTTTACCGCCGTTTCCTCTTCGCCTGGCCTGCTATATTTTTACGCTTCTTTTTCTTGGAACGGACAAAGTCCTCCCAGAATGCTTTTTCACGCGGAGCGCCTTGCTCTCCTTCGGCACCTCCCAGCGGGACAACCTCGCCAGCCCCTTCCAGGTCTGCCTGCGGATTTGCGTTTTGCCGATAGGTCTTTTGCCCGCGCTCCTTGAGCTTCTTGCGGAAAGCAGCCGGGTGCAGCTCTCGCTTCGTTTCCGTCTTTTGCTTTGCAGAGCGCTCCTGCTTTGATTTTCTGCCCGCACGCTGTCCGCCTCTGCCGTCGATGACCTTGGGTCCGCGCTCGCGGCCGCGGAAGCCGCCCGACTTTTTCATCCCGACGATTTCAAAGTCGATGGCGCGCTCGTCGACGTTGACGTTGGAGACCCGTACCTGCACCACGTCGCCGATGCGGAACTGCTTGCCTGTCCGCTCACCGATGAGCGCGTACGCTTTTTCGTGGTAATGGTAGTAGTCGTCGGTCAAAAAGCTGACGTGGACCAAGCCCTCGATGGTATTGGGCAGCTCGACGAATATCCCGAACGAAGTGACGCCCGAAATGACGCCCTCGAACTCCTCGCCGACACGCTCCAGCATGTATTCCGCCTTTTTCAGGTCGTCCGTCTCGCGCTCGGCATCCACAGCCAGACGCTCGCGCTGCGACGAATGCTCGGCGATGAGCGGCATTTGCTCCTGCCAATGCGCCAGCCGCTTCTCGGACAGATCTCCTTCCAGCGACTCGCGGATTCTGCGGTGGACAATGAGGTCCGGATAGCGGCGGATCGGGGACGTGAAGTGCGTGTAAAAGTCCGTCGCAAGGCCGTAGTGGCCCAAGCTTTCCGCGTCGTAGCGCGCTTGCTTCATCGAGCGCAGCATAACCGTACTGATGATGACCTCTTCCGGCGTCCCTTTCACTTCCTCCAAAAGCTGCTGCAGCGCACGCGGATGGACCGTATTGCCCTTTCCGCGAACGGAGTAGCCAAAGTTGGTGATGAACTCCATAAAGGCCTGCAGCTTCTCTTCTTTCGGATCTTCGTGAACCCGGTAAATAAACGGCTGCTTCAGCCAGTGAAAATGCTCGGCTACCGTTTCGTTGGCTGCCAGCATGAATTCCTCGATGATGCTCTCCGCGATGGAGCGCACCCGGAACCCGATGTCTGTCGGGGTGCCCTCTTCGTTGACGTAAATTTTGGCCTCTCGGAAATCGAAGTCGATCGCGCCACGAGCCATTCGCTTCGCCCGGAGCTTGCGGGCGAGCTCTTCCATCTTGCGGAACATCGGGACGAGCTCCTCGTATTTGGCGATGAGCTCCTCATCATTGTCCTCGAGAATTTTGCGGATATCCGAGTAGGTCATCCGTTCGTTGGTGCGGATCACGCTCAGGAAAATGTCGTATTTGACGACGTTGGCCCCGGCGTCCATCTCCATGTCGCAGCTGATCGTCAAGCGGTCGACCTTTGGATTCAGGCTGCAAATGCCGTTGGACAAGCGATGGGGCAGCATGGGAATGACCCGGTCTACGAGGTAGACGCTCGTGCCGCGGCGATACGCTTCCTGATCGAGCGCCGAATTTTCCCGGACGTAGTAGCTGACGTCGGCGATATGGACGCCGAGCCGGTAGTTGCCATTGGGCAAAACCTCTACGGAAACAGCGTCGTCCAGGTCCTTGGCATCCGCTCCGTCGATGGTGACCATCATGCGGTCGCGCAGATCGCGTCTTCCCTTGATCTCCTCTTCGGAAATTTGGTCCGGAGCCGCTTCCGCTTCGGCGATGACATCCGCCGGGAAAGCCTCTGGCAGTCCAAACTTGCGAATGATGGACAGAATGTCTACGCCCGGATCGTTTTTATGGCCCAGAATCTCGACTACTTCACCCTCGGGATTGACGCGCCCCTCCGGGTAACGGACGATTTTCACCACAACCTTGTGGCCGTCCACTGCTCCGTTGTACGCCTCTTTCGGAATAAAAATATCCTTCCCGATCCGCTTTTCGTCCGGGATGACAAAGGCGTAATGGTTCTCATCCTGAAACGTCCCCACTACTTCGGTGATGCCCCGCTCCACCACGCGGATAATCCTGCCCTCCGCGCGGTTGCCCCCGCTTATTTTTTCCATTCGCACCAGGACGGTGTCCCCGTGCAGGGCGCCATTCATGTCGTTGGCGTGGACATAAATATCGTCCTGATCTGGCGTTTCGGTTATGACAAACCCAAAACCTTTGGGATGATTTTGCAGTTTCCCCCGGATCAGATTCATTTTTTCAGGCACGCCGTAACGATTGGTCCTCGTCCGGATGATCTCCCCGCTATCCTCCAACTGGTTCAGTGTTTTGACCAGTTCTTTGAAGTCGTCGGAATCCGTGATCCCGAAAGCGGCCTCCAGCTCTGCCACCGTCATCGGGTGGTACGCCTGCTCCCTCATGAACGCGAGTATATCTTGTTCTTTCATATTTACCCTCCTCTGCCGCGAATACGTGTCTCGCCAGCTCTCTTACTATGTAGTATTCGCCGCTCGCGCTCACGGCAAACCAAATAGAGAAAAAGACAGCAAGGTAGCCTTGCTGTCTTCGACAAATCGTACTTTATGCTCCGCTTTTCAAGAAGTACCCGAGCAGGATGGCAAACACCATGAATGCCACTGCAAAGATAACAGTCAGCTTTCCGAGCAATGCGTCAATCCCGCGGGCTTTTTGTTTGCCCATCAGTTGTTCCGCGCCGCCGCCAATCGCGCCAGAAAGGCCGGCACTTTTGCCAGATTGAAGCAGGACGACAATAATCAAGCCGATACTTGCGATTATAAGCAAAATTTTTGCTGCCAATGCCATGTTTATTCACCTCAAGACATATTTCCAAGGCGTAAGAATTGCAATAGATGAACATTCTATAGGAGAATGTTGCTAAGCCTTTTGGGTAAGCGTGTCCGGTTTTTCTCAATTTATATGCCGCAGCAGCGACAACTAAATAAAGACCAGCATCACTACTTTATCACAAACAGGGATGATCATCAACATGCTTTCCTGATTTGATTGTTTCTATTAATAATTGTGTACTTTCTTTGTCTGTTTTCTCGTTTCCTTGCATGTGTCACGATTTTGCCGTAAAATTGCATGTGTACTGCTATACTCGCCTTAGGAGGTCTTTGTCAGATGGCTGGTTCGAACAAAAAAGACATGAATCAAAACGACGTAATTGATTCCGCGAAGGCCTTTTTTGCTTCGTTTGGCATCTTGTTTCTTGTATTCCTCATCGCACTTGTAGGTTCTGCTATTTTCCCACCACAACACGGAGAACAGGCAAATGGTGGAGAGGCACCGACTGCTACCATCGACGCGCCAACCGTGTTCAAACAAAACTGCTCCTCCTGTCACGGCCAAAACCTTGAAGGTATCGCAGCACCGGCTCTGACACAGGTTGGCAGCAAGTACAGTGCCGACGAAATCGCAAAGATCATTAAAGAAGGTAAAGGCGGCATGCCTCCTGGCCTTCTGAAGAAACAACCGGAGATTCAAGCGGTTGCACAGTGGCTGTCCGAACATAAATAGTACATAAGTCATCCTGCCACCTGACAAAACACCGAAGCAAGCATGTCTTCGGTGTTTTTCTCGTTTTTGCCGACTATTCATTGGAAGACCTCTTTGAGGAGGAATCATCATGGCCAGCGTTCTGAGCCTGGAACATCTGGGCAAACAGCTCCCGACACAGCAGCATACTTGGCTGTTTTCCGATATCACTGTCGACATTGCTTCGCCTGAGATTACGCTGATCATGGGGAAATCGGGGCAAGGCAAAAGCACACTTCTCCGCCTGCTCGGACTTTTGGACACGGCAGATGACGGGACGATTCGGCATTTGGGCAAAACCCCAACGGAGTGGGGCCCGGAAAAATGGAGAATGTCCGTAAGCTACGTCGCTCAGCAGCCGGTCATGCTGCCTGGCAGCGTCGAAGACAATCTGAGAGCGGTCAGCCGTTTGCACAAGCGGCCTTTCGAGACTGAGCTGGCCCGGACCTGGATGGAAGCCGTAGGTCTCGGCGAGATGGACTGGAGCAAGCAGGCGGCGCAGCTCTCCGGAGGCGAACGGCAGCGTGTCGCACTGGTCCGTTCTCTTCTCCTGCATCCAACGGTACTCTTGCTGGATGAGGTGACAGCTTCTCTGGACACCATCAGCAAGCGGGCTACAGAAGAACTTCTCGTAGACCTGCATCGCCGCGAAGGCACTACCCTGCTGTGGATCACGCACGACTGGGAGCAAGCGCGAGCGGTCGGCCAGCGGATCTGGTTTTTGGCGGGTGGCCGTCTGCTCGAAGACTCCCCGGCCGATCGCTTCTTTGAAGGACCGCAGACACAGGAGGCTCAAGAATTTTTATCCGCCCATCTTGTTCAAAAGGAGGATGCCCCATGTCTTCCATGAGTCTGTGGTTTTCCTTTACCTTTGTCGTCATCGCCCTGCTCCTCTCCATGTGGCAAAAGCTCGGTCTGGAAAAGGAAATTGCCATCGGGACGGTACGCTGTGCCGTACAGCTGCTGGCGATCGGCTACGTTTTGCAATTCGTCTTTCACACCGACCATCCAATCTACCAGGCGCTGGTAATCGCCATGATGATTGGCGTAGCCTCCTGGAACGCATCCCGGCGCGGCGATGGCCTTCCGGGAATTTTGTGGCGGGTCGCCGCTTCCTTGACCGTGACCGCAACGCTGACGATGAGTCTGCTGCTTGTGCTCGGTCTGATCAAACCGACGCCCCAGTATTTGATCCCGATCACAGGCATGATTATCGGAAATTCGATGATCGTCGCCGGCCTGTTCCTCAGCCACATGAAGCGCGAGACGGAGACTGCCCGCGGGGAAATCGAAGCCCTGCTCTGCCTGGGCGCAAACAAAAAGCAGGCCATTCACGGCGTGTTGAAACGAGCGGTAAAAGCAAGCATGATCCCCACCTTTGACACAATGAAAACCATCGGCCTGGTCCAACTGCCCGGTACGATGACCGGGATGATCATCGCCGGAGCCAACCCATTGGAAGCCGTTCGCTACCAAATCCTGATCATGTTCGCCTTTTCCTCGTCCGCGGCCATCTCTGCCGCCCTGATCAGCGCACTCGCCTATTCCTCGTGGTTTACACGTGAGTCTATGCTGAGGCCGTGAGGGTGTGACTCCTCCCACTAAAAATCGATGCCTCTTGTTTACTACCACTTCTTTTCTAAGCAAAGGCTGCCGCCACGTGCAGCCTTTTTCCTTTATGAAAAATGTAATTCGAGCACCGAGAGATCAATTCCGGTATCCTGTGCAATCATTCGAACCGCTTGTGCCTCATACTCATCTAACTGTTTAAGAATCTCAACATTCATTTCTCGTTTCTTTTCAACCATTTGCCCATCCATTGGACCCCACAAATCACTCAAAAGAAAGTCGCTTGATACATTCCCAAATAATCACCAATCCTAAGAAAGCAAGATTTAAATATTCCGTCCCCTTCTCCCCAGCCCTCTTTTCTTTGCTTTGCCGACTTACGGAACAGCTGTAGAGATGAAAAAGGAGAAAATGCGAAGGTCTTTGGGACACCCGCTCAGGCTCCCGTTCAAAAGGGGAACACGCTTTTAGCGTCCAACTCTGAGACCCTTCCTGAACATGCTGCTTTTGGACGCGGTTTCCCTTTTGAACGGGAGCCGGACAGTTCACCCCCAGAGAGTGTCCCACCGTACCCTGAGCATTTTCTCCTTTTTCATCTCCTCCGCCAAAGCCCGATCTATGCCAAATCAGAGGAAAGCTGCGGCAAGGCAAAGAGGCAAAATCTGAAGATGCCAAAAATTTTCTTCAAAAAAACTGTAAGATTTAAAAAGCTGCACCGTCCAATTACACAGACAACAACCGTAAAAGGTGGGGAACACGTGGACAAGAAAGCACTCATCGAACAATGGTTCCTGCGCTACGGTGACGAGATATACAAGTTTCTCGTGTACTACACAGGCACCGCTGATGTGGAGGATTTGGTCCAGGAGGTCTTTATCAAGGCCCTGCAAGCACTGGACCTGTTTGAAGGCAGAGCCCAGCCCAAAACCTGGCTGCTGTCGATCGCCCGCAACACCGCCATCGACCACCGGCGAAAACAGCGTTTGCGCAAATGGCTGCCCGACAGTTGGCTGCAAGACGTCCGCGACGAGCGAAAAACACCGGAGGAATGGCTGGACCTTCACGAGGAACAGCACGAGCTCTATCGGTCCCTCCAGCAGTTGAAGCCCGCTTTCCGCGAGGTGTTGATCCTCCGCGGCATCAAAGAGCTGTCTGCCAGGGAAACGGCCGACATTTTGCAATGGAGCGAAAGCAAAGTAAATGTCACCTACCACCGGGCCTTAAAGGCGATGAAAGGCATATGGCAATTCAGGGAAAAGGGAGGATTCGGAGATGCCGTCAAAGCACGATGAACATTGGTTGGACGATTTGCGAAATCTGCCCGACATCACACTCACTGAGCAACAAAAGGAGAAGATTATGACCGCCATTCGCGAAACAGATACCCCTATCGGAAAAAGAAGCTCACGCCACGGACAAAAAAGCTCGTACCGCCTGGCGACGCTGGGCAGAACAGCAGCCGCCTTTTCTTTGCTGGCTGCCACAGTGTGGCTCGGGAGTCAATTGATAACGTGGAATCAATCAGCGACACTTGATCCGACTGTCCAGCTCCCCAATCAGCAGCCCGCCGGAAGTTCCCATCAGGAGGGCGTGTCCCAGGGAACAGGAGGACCGAACGGCACGGGAGGAGAGATTGGCTCAGGCGAAGGTGCTCCGATCGCATCCAGCGACAAGGAAGCAGACCTGAACCGCACCATTAAAGACGTGATTCTTTCCATGAAGGAGAAAGCCGTCCGCGGACAATCATACGACCAAAAACTAACGTTGGAAACATCCATGTTTGACGAGGTCGAGCAGTCTTGGGGCAAGCCAGACCGTACTGATTACGCCAATGGCATTACGTACGCGACCTACAAGAACAAAGGGGTCATCCTTGGGTACAACAAGGGCATGCAAATCGTCGATATCCGCCGGGTATACGGCAACTGGGAGATCGGCAATATAGGCAGCAAGGGCTCCCAGCCTCACTACCTGTCCATGGCAGACGTGACTCGTGTGCTCGGGGAGCCGGACCGCGCCATCCTGTTCGCTGGCCAGACGATTCATATCTACAACGTCACAGACAAATACCAGCTAAAGATTGTCTACCAAGGAGAAGATAACGGCAAAAACGAACTTCGTGCAGTCCGCACCGATGTGTTTTACCCTCGCGGAACCGTCAATCTGATGCAGGCCGTTACCACGCCAGAGCTGGTGCAAAGCATCCGCGATCTCGCCAAAGAAGGCCGACTGTACGGCGTGGAATACCCTGTAGAAACCAGCGTCTTGGACACCGTGGAAAAGGACTGGGGCAAGGCCGACAGGCTGGGCGGGGTTAACGGTGTTACGTATGCCAGCTACCGGACGCAAGGTGTCGTATTCGGCTTTAACAAGGGAATGCAGCTTGTCGATATTCGCAGCTATGACACCCGCTTGCAGGAGCTGTCGCTCTCCGATGTAACATCTGCCCTCGGCAAGCCTGACGTTTCCGCCGATGTGTCTGGCCAAACGATTTACACTTACAAGGTAAATAGCAAGTACGAATTGAAATTCGTGTTCTCCGGAACGGCGAACGGTCAAAACGCAAAAACATTGCTTGTCGATCATGTGAATATCGTTTATCCGAAAGGTGCTGTCAACATGATGGCGCAATAACGAGAGACTCTTTGCAAAAAAGCCGCTTCCCGGGTTTACGGGGAGCGGCTTCTTTGCAAGATGTTTCAGAGTGTTCTGTAAAACAGCAAGACAGCCTAGCACTGTGTTTTTCTAGCAAACCGTCTTCCCCAAAGGTATCGTTTGCTTTAGCTCAATCTGCTCTAACTCTGTTTCCTTACTCTTTCTCCCTCTCTTTTCTGCTCGCACGCAAACCGAGTATGCCCGTAGCAAGAAAACATCCGGCGATGAGGAACTGCAAAATAAACCAGGACCAAATCCGTTGATGGCTCGGACCATTTCCGACAGGACCGACATGAGGCTGATACGACTCCCATAATCCCAGGAATGCAAATATCATCATGATGCCAGCCATACAGATGATGAATATGGAACGCGTCTGCGACATCTTTACTCCCTCGCCCAATTTGGGTTTTCTTCCGATCACGGTGTAAATCGTGCTTTCAACGTATATTTTAGCATATTCTGTAAACTCATCCTTCCGTTCCCCATGTCCGCCTGTGTGAACGAGAAATAAGCTGCCAGAAAACATATCCGTATAGCTGCTGTCTTCCTCTTTGATAACAAAAAAGACGGCACAGCATGCACCGTGCCATCTCTTTGTTCATAAAACGTTTACTGACCGATAATGTATTTCTCCAGCTCATCCAGAACCATGTTCGCGCAGATTACACCGCCGGAGGTATTCCAGACAACGTCATCCACTTTGAAAGCTTTGTTGTTTTTCACGACATTCAGGTTTTTCCAAAGCGAATCATTTGTCCACTCTTGTTCCAGCTTGCTCGCCTGGCCATCACCGGTTTCGTAGGAGAAGTAGAACATGATGTCGCCGTCCATTTCCGGAATGCGCTCTTTCGTTACCTCATCAGCAAACTTGTCTTGATCCTGGCTTGCAGGACGGGCTACGCCCAGGTCTTTCAAAATGGTTCCCAGGAACGTGTCTTTGTAGTAAATGCGTACCCGTCCAGGCATGAAGCGAACGATCGATACTTTTGTATTCAGCTTGTCCCCGGCTTTTACCTTGAAGTCTTCAACACGCTTGTTCCAATCGGCAATGACTTGCTCGCCCTCGGCTTTCTTGTTCAATGCTTCCGCGTACAGCATGAAGTTCTCTTTCCAGTCGCCGCGCGGCTCTTCCACGAATACAGTCGGAGCGATTGCTTTCAATTGCTCGTAAATTTTTTCGTGACGGAATTTCATACCGAGAATCAGATCAGGTTTGAGCGCCATGATCGCTTCCAGGTTTGGCTGGGATTCGGAACCGACAACCTTAGTGCCTTCCAGGTGCGGCTTCACCGGCTCATAAAACTGAGTCGGATCGGTAAAGGAGCCAACTGCGCCCACCGGCTTCACACCAAGCTTCACCAGTGTCTCGACGCCTTGAGCAGTCAAAACGACGACGCGTTGCGGTGTACCTTTAATTGGCGTTTCACCCATAGCGTGCTTCACTACATATTCCTTGTCGGAGCCGCCGCTTGCATTGCCGGTAGTTTGTCCAGCCGGCTGCGTTTGGTCTGCCGGTTTTTGCTCCGCCTGTTGGCCACCGCAACCGGTGACGATCAGCAGAAGAGCCATGAGAACGGAAAAGAACATCTTTCCTTTGGTCCCCTTGTATGTACGTTGAAACATGATGATGACTCCCTTCGGGTTGTATTCGAATCAATGAGAATGAGAATGTGTATCACTGACACTGAATATCCTACAACCAAGCCTGGGAGGAAGTCAACAACAAATTGATAATGACTCTCAAAATCATTGACAAGAAAAATCCCTACATCTAAACTTATCATTGGATACGCTGTTCGCAATTGATCGAGACAACTCAACCTAAGGATGAAAACCTGTTATGAAAGCTTTGCTATCCAATACTTATTTAAAGATTTTGGGAGTGGGATTCTTCCTCTTGCTTCTGGCGTACTTGAGTTACGCCAGTCTTGTTTTTGGCATCGTGGAAACAAGCTGGCACACAGCGATCGATGCCTTTACACAGTTTAACGGTACCAATGAACATATCGTCATCAAGGAGGTGCGCGTCCCCCGCGTCCTCAACGCCTTGGCCGTAGGGATGTGCCTGGGGATCGCAGGTACGCTGCTGCAAGCGCTGACCCGCAATCCGATCGCCGATGTCGAACTGTTCGGGCTAAACGCAGGGGCCGCTTTCTTTGTGGTCGTGGCCATCACCTTCTTTGGCATCAGCTCTTTGACGCAGTTTACATGGATCGCCTTTCTCGGGTCTGCGGTCAGCGGCGTCGTAGTCTACCTGCTCGGTTCTCTCGGGCGTGACGGAATGACGCCTGTCAAGCTTACCTTGGCCGGAGCCGCCATTACCGCATTGGCTGCTTCCGCACGTCACGGCATGATGGTATTAAATGAAAAATCTGTGGATGAGGTGCTGTTCTGGCTCTCCGGGTCAGTGGGCGGACGAAAGCTGGAATTTTTGACCGCAGTCTTTCCTTATATGATTGTCGCCTGGATCATCGCCTTCCTGCTGGCCCGTCCCATCCAGACCTTGCTGATGGGGGACGACGTCGCAAAAGGCCTCGGTCAACGCACGATGATGGTGAAGCTGGCCGCAGGCGCTACGATCGTCCTGCTGTCAGGCAGCTCTGTCGCTGTAGCCGGTCCGATCGGCTTTGTCGGATTGGTCACGCCACATCTTGCCCGCTTTCTCGTCGGGATTGAGACGCGCTGGGTGATGCTGTACAGCGGCCTGTTGGGAGCGGCTCTCTTGCTTGCTGCCGATATCGGCGCGCGTTTCGTCGCCAAGCCCGCAGAAGTGCCTATCGGCGTGATGACCGCCCTGATCGGCATTCCGTTCTTCATCTACGTGGCACGAAAGGGGCTGGACAAAGGATGAAAGGCTACCTGACTCTGCGCCCCGGCAAGCGCTTGTCTTCTTTTCATTTGCACAGAAAATCGATATGGGTGACCGTGGCCGCCGCCATCGCCACGTTGGCTGTCGCGGTGATCAGCCTGGGGATGGGAGAGATGAAGGTCTCTCCGCTGGACGTCCTCAAGGTGCTGATCGGCATGGGCGACGAGCAAAACACCCTGCTCGTTCAGCAGTTTCGCATGCCGAGGGTTGTCGTCGGCATGCTGGTCGGCGCTTCCCTTGCCGGAGCCGGTGCGATTATGCAGGGGGTCGTTCGCAATCCCCTGGCCGCCCCTGATATTCTCGGTGTTTCCGGCGGCGCTTCTGTGGCCGCAGTTGCATTCCTGCTCTTTTTTGAGACGGTGAGCATCAAGTGGCTTCCGCCGGTAGCGTTTCTCGGGGCAACACTGATCATGTTCCTGCTGTACGCTCTCGCCTGGAAAAAGGGGGTGACACCGCTCCGCCTCGTCCTGATTGGCGTGGGGATCAAAATCGCCGCAAGTGCCGTCGTCACCATGCTGATCATGTTCAGCCCGTTCCTGTTGCAAAACAAAGCCATTCTTTGGCTGACCGGCAGTATTTACGGGGTGTCCTGGGCAGACGCGCGGATGATTCTCCCCTGGACAATCGGGCTGCTGCTTCTCGCGGCGCTGATGGCCAGACGGGTCAACATCCAACAGCTGGGCGACGATATTTCCATGAGCGTCGGAAGCACGGTGCAGCGGGACCGCTTTTTCCTGCTTCTGATCTGCGCAGCTTTGACCGGTACAGCGGTCTCCGTAGGCGGTGAGATCGGCTTCGTCGCTCTCCTGGCTCCGCATATTGCCAAGCAGCTGATCGGGCCGTCATTTGGCAGCGCACTGCCCCTTTCCGCCTTTATCGGGGCACTGATCGTCTTGATTGCTGATTTAATCGCCCGCATGGCGTTTACACCTATCGACGTTCCGGTCGGCGTGTTCACTTCCGCCGTCGGTGCACCGTTTTTCATTTACCTGCTGTACAGAAACCGAAATCGCTAAATGAAAGGAGACGGATCAGCGTGCATGCTCTGGAGACCCGTCAACTCACTTTGTCGTATGGGGAACGGAATATTATCGAGTCGCTTGATTTGACCATTCCGCGGGGAAAGATTACTGTCTTTATCGGCAGCAACGGCTGCGGGAAGTCCACGCTTCTGCGTTCGCTCGCTCGGCTGCTGAAGCCAAAGGAAGGCGCGATCCTGCTGGACGGCGAAGCGATCGCCAAACGGCCTACCAAGGAAGTGGCCAAACGGCTCGCCATCCTGCCCCAAGGCCCGGTCGCTCCTGAGGGACTGACGGTCCTGCAGCTGGTCAAACAAGGCCGCTATCCCCATCAAAGCTGGCTGCAGCAATGGTCCGAAGAGGACGAGAAGATGGTCGTCAAAGCATTGGAGGCGACGCAGCTTACCGCTTTGGCCGACCGTGCCGTTGATTCGCTCTCCGGCGGCCAGCGCCAGCGCGCATGGATCGCCATGACACTGGCGCAGGGAACAGAAACGATCCTGCTGGACGAACCAACCACCTATCTGGACATGTCCCATCAGATTGAAATTCTTGATTTGCTCTACGATCTCAACCAGACCGAGCAGCGGACGATTGTCATGGTGCTGCACGATTTGAACCTCGCCTGCCGCTACGCTCATCACATCGTGGCCGTGCACAACCAGAGCGTATTTGCCGAGGGAAATCCTCATGACGTCATGAACGAGGAGCTCGTCCGGCACGTCTTCCAGATGGAGTGCCAGATCACCCGGGATCCGATCTACGACACGCCGATGTGCATTCCTTTCAGCAAAAGCCGTCTGGGTGCTGGTGCAACTGCGGGTTCAGGTGCCAATACAGAAAAGGAAGAGCAAAAAATCGCGGTACACGCCTAATCAGTGAATCACCTGAGTAACGAACGACAATGACTGTCAAAATAAGTAAGGCTTCGCTGTATTACGGCGGAGCCTTTTTTATGCCTGCTTGATTTAGTCTGGGTAAACTTTCTGAAAGTACAAGGAAAACTATGTAAAATGGAGAATCCTTCCTATATACCCACTGAAAGGAGCTGCTACCCTTGCACAGTATCGGCATCCCCGGTCTCATTCTTATGTCGGTTGTCGTCATACTGCTCATACTCTTTGTCATCTCCCTTGCAGCCTTTATCCGCAAGCTTCTCCAAAATTCGAGCACGGGCAGCGACGGGCTGAAACAAATCGAAGAGAAGCTCGATCGGCTGATCGAACTCCAGGAGCGCAAGGAAGACCGCGATCAGAACAAATGATTCCCGCTGGCGACTGCTGCTGCCTGCGTAAAATTTTTTTCATGTTCGCATCCGAAAAGAAAATCCGATGTTTCTGCCGTCACTATACGGGAGCACCGGATTTTTTAAATCTCAAGAGATCAACCATTCCTGAAGTCTTCATACTCCAAACCCCTTTTGACTATTTCTCCGCACAACCGTTCATTCGTTTCCGAATCGTCCATCGCCTGTTGCCAATAGTCTCGATAAAAGCCAATTCCCCCTTCTTTGAGAAATAACGGGCCTCCCCCATCACATAAAAAGAGCTTCCTCCTGTTCAAGGAGAAAGCTCTTTTCAAAAGACTGCAGGAAAGCAACCCTTACTTCTTTCGAGTTGCAACAAAGCTCGCAGCCCTTACTTCTTCAAGTTGCCTGAAGGACCGCAGCCCTTACTTCTTCAAGTTGTAAAAAGCAGCACGGCCGCCAAAGCGAGCGGTATCGCCCAGCTCGTCTTCGATGCGCAGCAATTGGTTGTACTTCGCCACACGGTCGGTACGGGACGGAGCGCCGGTTTTGATTTGACCCGCGTTGGTCGCCACAGCGATATCGGAGATGGTGGAATCCTCGGTTTCGCCGGAACGGTGCGAGATGACGGCTGTGTAGCCTGCGCGTTTCGCCATTTCGATGGCGTCGAAGGTTTCGGTCAGGGTACCGATCTGGTTTACTTTCACCAGGATGGAGTTTCCTGTGGAAGACTCGATGCCGCGCGCCAGACGCTCGGTGTTGGTCACGAACAGGTCGTCGCCGACGAGCTGCACTTTTCCGCCCAGACGGTCAGTCAGCTTTTTCCAGCCATCCCAGTCGTCCTCGGACAGGCCGTCCTCGATGGAGATGATCGGGTATTTGCTTACCAGATCCTCGTAGAAAGCGATCATTTCGTCTGTGCTCTTCACGACGCCTTCGCCTTCAAAGTGGTAGCTGCCGTCCTTGTACATTTCGGTAGCGGCCACGTCCAGTGCGAGGAAGACGTCCTTGCCCGGCTCGTAGCCTGCATTTTTGATCGCTTCCAGGATCGTGGTAATCGCTTCTTCGTTGGATTTCAGGTTTGGCGCGAAGCCGCCCTCGTCGCCCACAGCGGTGCTCAGGCCTTTTTCATTCAATACCTTTTTCAGGGAGTGGAAAATCTCTGCTCCGGTGCGCAGCGCTTCCTTGAAGGACGGAGCGCCTACCGGCATCACCATGAATTCCTGAATGTCGACGGTGTTGTCCGCGTGCTTGCCGCCGTTGAGGATGTTCATCATCGGCACGGGCAGTGTCTTTGCGTTGAAGCCGCCCAGATAGTTGTACAGGGAAACGCCGAGAGATTCAGCAGCCGCGCGAGCGACAGCCATCGATACGCCGAGGATTGCGTTTGCGCCCAGCTTCGCTTTGTTCGGAGTTCCGTCTAGCTGGATCATTGCCATGTCGATACCGACTTGATCCATGGCATCCATGCCGATCAGCTCAGGAGCGATAATCTCGTTTACGTTTTCGACGGCTTTCAAAACGCCTTTGCCGAGGTAGCGGGATTTGTCTCCATCGCGCAGCTCAACAGCCTCGTATGCACCCGTAGAAGCACCGGATGGCACTGCAGCACGGCCCATCGAGCCGTCTTCCAGATACACTTCCACTTCTACTGTCGGATTTCCGCGAGAGTCCATGATTTCGCGTGCATAAACATCGGTAATCATCGCCATTTGCCATCCATCTCCTTATGATCGCTTTTCATGTATAACCAATTCCGTTACACATACATTCATACCTATTTGAACATCATTCGGTCAAGCTCTTCGTTTTGCAAAATATTTTTCCCGGCAAGTTTATTTCACAGTCAATGGCTTGCCTGTCATCTCTGGAGGCTGTTCTACACCCAGAAGCTGGAGCATCGTCGGGGACAAATCGGCCAAAATGCCGTCTTCCCGCAGCGTCAGGCCTTCGCGCGTGACAATGACAGGTACCGGGTACGTGCTGTGCGAGGTGATCGGACGTCCCGCCTCATCGAGCATCAGATCGGCGTTGCCGTGATCGGCTGTGATGATGGCGACACCGCCTTTGGCGATGATAGCGTCCACCACTTTTCCGAGGCAGGCATCTACCGTCTCGACCGCCTTGATCGTCGGCTCCATCTTGCCCGAGTGGCCAACCATGTCGCAGTTGGCAAAGTTGAGAATGATGGCGTCAAAATTCTCCGCCTCGATCTCTTTCACGACCGCCTCCGTGACTTCCGGTGCGCTCATCTCCGGCTGGAGATCGTACGTCGCTACCTTCGGGGACGGGATCAGGATGCGGGTCTCGCCCGGGAATTCCTGCTCGCGGCCGCCGCTGAAAAAGAACGTGACATGCGGGTACTTTTCCGTCTCGGCGATGCGAAGCTGCTTCAAGCCGTTCTGGGAAAGCACCTCGCCCAGCGTATTGTCCAGATTGGCCGGCTTGTAGGCCACATACCCGTCGACCGACTCGGAAAAATGAGTCAGGCAGACAAAGTACAGGTCGCGCGGACGACCTTCCCCGCGGTCAAATCCGCGGAAGTCCTCGTTGGTAAACGCCTGCGAGATCTGGATCGCGCGGTCCGGACGGAAGTTGAAGAAGATGATCGAATCGCCGTTCTGGATCGTGGAAACAGGCTTGCCCTGATCGTCCGTGATCACCGTCGGCATGACGAATTCATCCATGATCGACTTCTCATACGATTCTTTTACGGCCTTGATCGGGTCGGTATAGGCTGGGGCATCTCCGTACACCATGGCGCGGTACGCCTTTTCGATCCGCTCCCAGCGCTTGTCCCGATCCATCGCGTAATAGCGGCCCTGCACCGTCGCGATGCGGCCTACGCCGATTTGCTCGATCTTTTGCTGCAGCTCTTCAATGTAGCGAACCGCACTGTCCGGGGCCACGTCGCGACCGTCCAAAAAGCCGTGAATGAAGACGCGGTCCACGTCCTGCTTTTTCGCCAGCTCCAAAATCGCAAACAGGTGGTTGATGTGGCTGTGCACACCGCCGTCGGACAAAAGTCCGAACAAGTGCACCTGCTTGCCGTTTTGCCTGGCGTGCTCGAACGCGCCCACCAAGGTTTCGTTCTCAAAAAAGTCGCCTTCCTGGATGGACTTCGTGATCCGGGTCAGATCCTGATAAACAACCCGTCCGGCACCGATGTTCAGGTGGCCGACCTCGGAGTTGCCCATCTGCCCTTCCGGCAGGCCGACAGCCAGTCCGCTCGCCTGAAGGGTTGCATGCGGGTACTGATTCCAGTAGCGGTCAAAATTGGGCTTTTTGGACTGCGCCACGGCGTTTCCGTACGTCTCCTCCCGCAGGGCGAATCCGTCCAAAATGATCAGGGCTACCGGTTTCGGACGTTGTGTCATGGTGTTCCCTCCTTATTTGGCGCCTTTGACCAACGCAAAAAAGCTGTCTGCCGTCAAGCTTGCGCCGCCTACCAACGCGCCGTCGATGTCCTTTTCGGCCATATAGCCGCCGATGTTCTCCGGCTTTACGCTTCCGCCGTACTGAATGCGGACTTTATCGGCTTCCTGCTGCCCGAAGCGCTCGGCAATCACGCTGCGGATAATCGCAATGGTTTCGTTGGCATCCGCTGCCGTCGAGGACTTGCCCGTTCCAATCGCCCAGATCGGCTCATAGGCGATGACTACGTCTGCGAGCTGATCCGGGGTAACGTCTGTCAAAGCGGCTTCCGTCTGTTTGCGAACGACTTCGGCCGTTTTGCCTGCTTCCCGCTCCTCCAGGCTCTCTCCGACGCAGACGATCGGACGCAGGCCGTGCTTCAGGGCTGCCAGCGTCTTCTTGTTCACGCTCTCGTCTGTTTCGTTAAAGTACTGGCGGCGCTCCGAGTGTCCAATGATCACATAGCGGACGCCGATTTCCTTCAGCATCAGCGGGCTGATTTCTCCCGTAAATGCGCCCTGCTCCTCAAAATGCATGTTTTGTGCGCCAAGGGCCACCTCTGTCCCTTTCAACGCTTCGGCCAATGCCGCCAGTGCCGTAAACGGCGCGCAGACTACTTGCTCCACGCCTGCTACAGCATCCCGCTGTTTTACAGCTTCGGCGAATTGCTTCGCCTCCGCAATCGTTTTAAACATTTTCCAGTTTCCTGCCACTATCGGGGTTCTCAAGAGGAATCTCCCTCCTATTCGTTATCCTGCAAAACGGCCACGCCCGGGAGCTCTTTGCCTTCCATGAACTCCAGGGATGCGCCGCCGCCGGTAGAAATATGCGTCATGTGCTCGGCTACGCCCGCTTTCTCGACAGCTGCCACGGAATCGCCGCCGCCGATAATCGTCGTGCCCTGACATGCTTCCATTGCTTTGGCTACGCCAATCGTACCGCTGGCAAACGCGTCCATTTCGAATACGCCCATCGGTCCGTTCCAGACGACGGTCTTGGAGTCGACGATGACCTTGCGATACAGCTCGACTGTTTTCGGCCCGATGTCCAGCGCCATCCAGCCTTCCGGAATGGCATCGATGGAAACGGTCTGCTTGTCTGCGTCTGCGGCAAACCGATCCGCGACCACTACGTCGACCGGCATCAGCAGCTGTACGCCGCGTTCTCTCGCTTGCTCCATCAGCGTGCGAGCCAAGTCCAGCTTGTCATCCTCGCAAAGGGATGCGCCGATTCCGTAGCCCTGCGCTTTGAGGAACGTATTCGCCATTCCCCCGCCAATGATCAAATGGTCTACTTTCGTAAGCAGATTTTCAATCACGGCGATTTTATCCTTCACCTTCGCCCCGCCGACGATGGCTGTAAATGGCCGCTCTGGACGGGACAGCGCGCCGCCGAGGAAGCGGATTTCCTTTTCCATTAAAAGCCCGGCTACGGCCGGTATGTAATCTGCAATGCCTGCCGTGGACGCATGAGCCCGGTGAGCGGCGCCAAAAGCGTCATTGACAAACAGGTCAGCCAACTGCGCAAAGCTTTTCGCCAACTCTGGGTCGTTCTTTTCCTCGCCGGCATGGAAGCGGACGTTTTCCAACAGGATGACGTCGCCGTTTTGCATTCCTGCAACTGCTGCTTCCACCTCCGGACCGACAGAATCATTCAGCTTCTTTACTTCTGTTCCCAAAAGCCCGGACAAATGCTGCGCGACCGGAGTCAGTCTCATCTCTTCGACTACTTGTCCCTTTGGACGGCCGAAGTGGCTGGCCAGAATCACCTTGGCCCCTGCGTCCCGCAAAAACCGAATCGTCGGCACGGCAGCGCGAATCCGTGTATCATCCGTAATCACGCCGTCCTGCATCGGCACGTTGAAATCGACGCGGCAAAAGACCCGTTTTCCTGCCAGATCTGTATCGCGGATAGACTTCTTGTTCATGAACGATCCTCCCCAGTAGAATGGCTTCCCGAAAATAGTAACATCCCCATATGGGAAAAGGGAGAGGCTACTCTCCCTTTTTCACAACAGTTCTATTTTACGTGTTACAAGCCGCGCTGTGCAACAAAATGGCAGAGGTCTACGACGCGGTTGGAATAGCCCCACTCGTTGTCGTACCAGGAGACTACCTTCACCATGTTGCCTTCGAGCACCATCGTAGAGAGCGCATCGATTGTGGAGGAATCCGGGTTGCCGTTGTAGTCGGAAGAAACGAGCGGTTTTTCGGAATAGCCGAGAATGCCTTTCAGCGGTCCTTCAGCGGCTTCCTTCAGTACGCCGTTTACTTCGTCTACCGTTACGTCTTGCTTCAGCTCGACTACCAGGTCCACGACAGAGACGTTTGGAGTCGGTACACGCATCGCGAAGCCGTTCAGCTTGCCCTTCAGCTCAGGCAGCACCAGCGCAACCGCCTTTGCCGCTCCTGTAGACGTCGGAATGATGTTTTCGGCTGCTGCACGGGCGCGACGCAGGTCTTTGTGCGGCAGGTCGAGGATTTGCTGGTCGTTGGTGTAGGAGTGAACAGTCGTCATCAGACCGCGAACGATTCCGAACTTCTCATTCAGCACTTTGGCAAACGGAGCCAGACAGTTGGTCGTGCAGGAGGCGTTGGAGATGACAGTGTGCTTCTCTGCATCGTATTTGTCTTCGTTTACACCCATAACAATCGTGATGTCTTCGTTTGTAGCCGGTGCGGAAATGATCACTTTTTTCGCGCCGCCCTCCAGATGTTTCGCAGCGTCCTCGCGCTTGGTGAAACGGCCGGTAGATTCGACGACGATCTCTACGCCGTAGTCCGCCCATTTCAGAGCAGCCGGGTCGCGTTCAGCCAGTACCTTGATTTCCTTGCCGTCTACGACCAGTGTATTTTCATGCGCTTCGACTTCAACCGGAAGCACGCCATGTACCGAATCGTATTTCAACAGGTGAGCCAGCGTAGCGGCGTCTGTCAGGTCGTTGACCGCCACGATTTCCACGTTCGGGTTGTTCAGTGCTGCACGGAATACATTGCGGCCGATACGTCCAAATCCGTTAATCCCTACTTTTACCATAAAAAATACCTCCTGCTCTCTACATCGCTTTTTTGTGTGGTAGAAGACTGCCCGGGGCCTGAAAGGTTCGGGCGGTTGCTATCGTCAGTACAGGCAAAACAAATGAGAAGAATAAGTAAGGCAATATATCTAAAGTGGGAATGCCGAGCGTCACCGACATGACCATCGCGAGGCCGTTCCAAGGAATCAGCACAGGCATGACCAGCGTCGCATCAAGCATCGTCCTCCCTAAAAACACGCTTCCTTTTTCCATGCGGCTAAACCGCGGCAGCAATGTCGAGCCCATCACCAGGATCGGAATCGTCTGGTTGCAGCTGATCATGATGACCAACAGGGACAAAAGCACGGCCTTCCCGGCCAGGATGACGGTGTTTTGCGTATCCCCCATCATTTTCTCGACGAGTGGCGCCAGCAGGTTTGCTTTGTTCAGGATTCCGTTCAGAAAGCCCGCCAGCGTGATCACCACGAGGACACTCAGGATGGAGAGCATTCCTCCGCCGTGCACGAGCTGATCCAGCGTTGTGCCAGTGTGCAGCTCATAGCCATAGAGGATAGAGCGCCCCATCTCTGCGAACTGCATCGGTACAGTGGCGATGACTAGTACCGCTGCCGTGACAAGGCCGTACAGGAGGGCCGGAATCGCCTTTACCCGGCAGGCAAATGATCCGACCAGCACCAGCAGCGGCACGAGCGGCAGCAAGCCGATGGAGAAGAATTGCCGCAGAAGTCCTTGGTATTGCCCGATCATCCCGGTCTCGCTCGCCCCTTGCCGGAAGAGGTCAAGCCCCAGAAACATCAGTGCCGTGATCGCGACCCCCAGCAAGGCAGGCCAACTGCTTTTGCGCCCCTCTCCCTCTTGCACGCCAATGGTGCTGAGAATCAGCAGGCGGCTGCTGGAAATCGGAGAAAACCGCTCTCCGACCATCGCTCCGCTGATCAGAGCGCCAGCCACCATAGCCGGAGAAATGCCGGCCGTATGGGAGATGCCCATCAGCGCCAGCCCGACCGTGCTCAAGGTGCCGACCGAGGTGCCCAGCAGATAGCTGGTTCCGGCCGACAGTAAAAAGGAGAGACTCAGCATGTACTGCACGTCGACTACAGACAGTCCGTAGTAAATGATCGCCGGGATGGTGCCGCCCATCATCAGGAACGGGATGAGCAGCCCGACCAAAAACAGGATGATCAGGACCGGCTTCGTCTGTTTAATTCCTTCCCGGCCAAATTCCCACTGCTTGCGCCAGGAATACCCAAGTCTTTTTACACTAACCAGTGTGACCAAGATTGCCAAAACAATCCCCAAAAACAGCGGAAAACCGAATGTCAAACTGAGCGCTATGCCGACAATCAGCGAGACAATGGGAAGGACCGTCAGGAATTTCATCGTGCGCACTTCCTTTGCGTTACAGTCGCTCGGACAAAATCGCCAGTGCTGCTCCTTCGTCCGTAATAAGTACATTTTGGCACGACTGTCTGGCAAAGGAAAGAATCGCTTTTGCCTTGCTTTCTCCTCCGGCGATGGACAGCACCGTCTCGGCCCGCTGTACATCCTCCAGCTGCAGCCCGATCGTGGGCATCCGATGTACGGTTTCTCCTGCGGCATTGAAGTAGTAGCCGAACGCCTCCGATACCGCGCCAGCCTCCTGCAGCTCTGCCAGCTCTGCTTCCGAGTAGTTCCGCCGCTTCGCCATCGCGAGCGCATCGCCGATGCCGTGAATCACAATCCGCGAATGCTGCAAAAGCGAGAGCACATCCTGCACCTGCGGCTCCTTCATCAGCGTTTGCAGGGCTTCCGGGTGAAGCCGGTCAGGAACGTGGAGGAGCCGGTACGAACTGCCTGTCTTGGCTGCCATGGCGGAAGCGAGGGTGTTTGCCTGCAGCTCTACGCGCTCGCCCAGACCGCCGCGGGCCGGGACAAACTGCACACCCCGAAAGGATGGCGCCGGCGACAGATGATGGGCAACGCTCGCGATCGAGGTTCCCCCCGTCACCGCCACGATGTCTCCTTCGCGGATGTACTGCTTCAGCATCCGGGCGCCGACCCGTCCCAGCTCTTCCTTTACCCAGGGAGAGTGGTCCGCGTTTCCCTGCACTACGATCACGTGCGGGATGCCGAGCAAATGCTGCAGACGCTCAGCCAGCTCGGTCAGCCCGAACAGGTCGCCCATCAGAGGCTCCATCTCCTCCAATATGCGCTGGCCCTCTTCGCTGAGGCTCATGCCTGCCGCTGTCACATGCAAAAGTCCGGTTTCCTTCAACAGCTCAACCTCGGCCCGGAGGATCCGCTCCGTGCTTTGCATCGCTTGGGCCAGAGCCCTTCTCCCGATGGGCTGCAGGTGGTAAACAGACCGCAGCAGCATGTAGCGGCCCCGCATAACCTCGATCAGGTCAGGAAGCAGTTTTTGTTGCATTTCGATAAATCGCCGCATTGTCTGTACGTCCTTTTTGCCAAGGTTTTTCTAATCGGGACATTTTTTGTCCCTGTACATACATTTTACGTCCCGCTTAGGGCAAAAAAATAAAACTTCAGCTTCATTTCGAATGTAGCACAAATGTAAATAACATGCAAGATCCCTCCGCTGATTTGCAGAGGGATCTGACATGACATTACATGATAATATGCCCGGCTCTCGACTGCACGCAGACCGCTTGCAGGTAGCGGACAAAGGATCAGAGGTTTCCGGGCTTTCTGCCTCGGTCTACCTACTTTTCCTCCCCGGTTTTTCTGGCCGCGCGCTTCGCCAGCTCGGCATGCAGCTCCTCCCAAGTGACCACATGCGTTACCGACGGAAATACTTCCTCGCCGTCAATCTCTACTACGGGAATGACAAACATGTACCGCTCATGCAGCGCGGGGTCTTTCTCAATATTGACAAGCCGCAGCTCCAGCGGAAATTCCTCCCGCAACAGAAGGATCAGTTGCTCCACCTGGTCGCAAAGATGGCATCCGGGGCGGCCGTACAGGACGATTTGAAATGGCTTTGAACTCATCGGACCTCTTAGAACCTCTTTCGTTTGGCTGAGGATGGGATCAGCATCTCCTCGCGATACTTCGCTACTGTGCGGCGGGAAATTTCAATTCCCTCCTGCAGCAGCATTTCGGCCAGCTTCTGATCGGACAGCGGCTGCTTCCGGTCTTCCTGCTCGATCAGCGCCTTGATCCTGCGTTTTACGCTTTCCGAAGAAGTCGCTTCTCCGTTCGCTGTAGAAAGCGCCGAGGTAAAAAAGTATTTCAGCTCGAAAATGCCTCGCGGCGTCTGTACGTACTTGTTGCTCGTCGCCCGGCTGATCGTCGATTCGTGCAGCCCTACCCGCTCGGCGATTTCCTTTTGCGTCATCGGCTTCAAATAATGAATGCCGCGCTCAAAGAAATCCCGCTGCATGTCGACGATGGCCTGCGTCACCCGCATCAGGGTGAGACGGCGCTGCTCCAGACTTTTTGCCAGCCACATGGCGGCGTTCAGCTTTTCGTGGATAAACTGCTTCGCCTCTTCCTGGCTCTTTTGCTGGCTCAGCATTTTTTCGTAAAAGCTGTTGATTTTAAGTCTGGGAGTTGCCACATCGTTGACCAGGACGATGTATTCGTCGCCCACCTTTTCAACGGCTACATCCGGAATCACATACCGCGTCTCCACTTGGGAAAAGGCTGCGCCCGGACGGGGATTCAGCGTCCGCAGGAGATCGGCTATCGCCTGAACCTCCTGCACCGTACAGCCCACCTTGTCGGCGATGCGCTGGTAGCGGCAGTCAGCCAGGTCCTGGAGGTGCGAGGTGACGATCTCAACGACATGATCATCGTCCTTCCCCATGTGTCTGAGCTGCAGAAGCAGACATTCTTCCAGGCTTCTCGCGGCTACGCCGGCAGGATCGAAATGCTGCAGAACAGTCAGGACGTCCTCCAGCTCTTCAAGATCGGCGCCCAGTCGCTGGGACGCCTCCTCCAGGGTAATTTCCAGGTAGCCTTTTTCGTCCAGGTTTCCGATCAAAAACAGAGCGATTCTCCGCTGCGGCTGCGTAAAGCTTTTGAAATAGCCGAGCTGGCGCTCCAAATGTTCATACAGCGTAACCGACCGTTGCGTAACGAAGTCCAGCGGATTGTAAGTGCTTTCATTTTTGCCCGCCGTATATTCGCCCGTCGCCCGATTGCCTACAATTTCCTTCCAGTCAATTTCCGGCAGCGGCTTTTCCATTTTTGCCGGTGCCAGCTCCACCACCGCTTCCTGCAGCTCGAACACGGGATTTTCATTGGCTTGCTCCTGCAAATACGAGACGAGATCGACGGCCGAATATTGTAAAATCGTAATGGCCTGTCTGAGCTCCGGTGTCATCACAAGCTTGAGTGTCTGTTCTTGATAAAGCCCCAGCCCCATGTTCATCTGCGTCCGCCCCCTCTCAGTATCCAGTTTTTTCGACATGTGCAGTTTCACTTTTTTTCATTATATTCGCTTTTTCATGCAATTTTCCTGCCAATATCTGAATAAAGAAAGGAACCATGAAAAAAGGCGACTCCAACCATCGGAATCGCTTCTTGAAAAATCTACCCTTGCCGGCTTTTGTAAAGCAGGTACATGAAAAAAGGCGCTCCCACCGCTGCGGTAAACACTCCGGCTGGAATATCGAGCGGAACAAACAGTGTGCGGGCTCCAAGATCTGCCAGCAGTACCAACAACGCGCCCAGCAAGGCCGAAACGGGAAGCAGCGTGCCATAAGACGAGCCCACCAGCTTGCGGGCCATATGAGGAGCCATCAGGCCGACAAACCCGATTCCTCCCGCGATCCCTACAGCCGAGCCCGCCAATGCCACGCTGACGGCAACCAGCAGCAGACGCTTACGCTCGACCGGTACGCCCACTCCTCTCGCCACATCCTCCCCCAGCTCTTGGGCATTCAGATTGCGGGCCTGCACGACAGCGATCAGCAAAAATCCGGCGATCCACGGAAAAACAGCAAGGACATGGTCCCATGAAGTGCCGTACACCGTGCCGGACAGCCACCCAAGCGCCTGGGATGCCAGGTACAGCGGACCCGCGACCATGAAAAAGACAGTCAATGCAGACATCGCAGTGGATACGGACACCCCGATCAAAGCAAACCGATAAGGAGATACCCCCCGTTTCCATGCGGCCAGGTATGTAAGAGTGGAAGCGAAAAAACCTCCTGCCAAGGCTACCAAAGGCAGCCACTGGATACTGAACTTTCCGTCAGAAAAGGCGATAAAGGCCACGGCCGCGGCTGTTGCGCCAGTAGTTGTCCCGGTCAAATCCGGCGAGGCCAGCGGATTGCGGATCAGCGCTTGCAAGATGGCACCCGATACGGCCAAAGCCGCCCCGACCAGGAGAGAAACGACAATTCTCGGCATTCGCAAGTTTATGACGATCATTTGATGCGTACTGTCTGCCACTCCTACTAATGATCTCAACACTTCCGAGACCGGGATGCGAATGCTGCCCAAGCCGATGCTGATGATGGCGACCGCTGCCAGCAGGATGCTCAGCAGCAGCACGATACCGATGTTCCGCTTGTCTATCTGGAACGAATACGAAGGCTTGTGGCTGCGAACAACGGTATATCTATTCATGGGCCTTCCTCCTTACGATGGCAATGATGAACGGAACTCCGATCACAGCCGTTGCCACCCCGACAGGCACTTCCTTGGGCATTAGCAAAAAGCGGGATATAAGATCGGCTGCCACCAGAAAGATGGCCCCAAATACGATACTGTACGGAATGATCCAACGATAATCATAGCCGATCAGATACCGGCAAATGTGCGGGATGATGATACCGACAAAGCCGATCGGACCGGCAAGAGCCACTGCGCCTCCTGCGAGAAGAACCACTACCAGCACGATACCTGCCTTGACCCAGACAATTTTTTGCCCCAGGCTTTTGGCCACATCATCCCCCAAAGACATCAGGTTTAAGGACCCTGCCAGCATCCAGGCAATGATCCACCCGCATACCAGATAGGGAACGATCAGCAGGGCGTGGCGCAAATCGCGTCCCGACACAGATCCAATCAACCAGTTAAGGGCTTCTTCAAGCGCCATGTTGTCTATGAGCATGAGCAGCGATGTCAGCGACGAGGCAAACGCAGCGACTGCCGCGCCGGAAAGGGTCACTTTTACCGGCGACATCCCTCCCCGTCCGGCTGATCCAAGCATGTAGACCATGACAGCCGTCAAGCTTGCTCCGATAAAGCCAACCCACATCAGCTCGGTAAACGAAAACACGGGACCGAAGAGAAACAGGGACAACACGATCATGAAAGCTGCACCGGAGTTGATTCCAAATATAGAGGGGGAGGCAAGCGGATTGCGGGTGAGTGCCTGCAAAAGAGCCCCCGCTACCGCCAGACTCCCCCCGACAAATGCGGCGACGATCGCCCGGGGCACTCGCGCATTTTTGATGATCAAATGCTCATTGCTTCCATTGAAACTGACATAGGCCTCCACCGCCGTCGAAAAACGGAAATTTTGCAGGCCGAGCAAGATACTCGCAACGACGGCCACGATCAGCACCGCAACGGCTGCGACCAGTACGACAGATTTTTGGATTCGGCTGGACAAGAGAAATGGCACACGTATTCCCTACTTTCCCCAATTGCATTGGTAACATTTTAGTATCCCTTTCACCTTCTAGTCAATGAAAATGATAATTATTATCAAAAAACTGTTGACACCTATTTTCCAAATACAGTATGTTGTCTACAATGATAATCACTATCAATCAGGAGGTTTTCATCATGTCGGCAATTCACAAGCCATCGTGGCAGCTTTTGATCGCAGCAGCATTGTCTCTCATGCTTTTGGTCACGGGCTGCAGCGGCGGCCAAAACAACACGGGCAGCCAACCGGCGCAATCTCAGGGCCAGGACCAGGCTGCAGCCACTGACACCAAGAGCGACATCCGGAAAGTAAAACACGCGATGGGAGAAGCCGAGATCAAAGGTACCCCGGAGCGCGTCGTTGTCCTGACCAGCGAGGGGACAGAAGCCCTGCTCGGTCTGGGTGTCAAACCTGTAGGCGCTGTGCAGTCCCCGCGCGGAAATCCGTGGCATGACCATATTAAAGACAAAATGCAGGATGTAACCGTACTGGGCGATGAGGCGCAGCCAAACATCGAACTGATCGCGAGCCTCAAACCAGATCTGATCCTGGGCAACAAGGTCCGCCATGAAAAAGTATATTCGCAGTTGTCCGGCATTGCCCCGACGGTATTCTCCGAGGATCTGGCGGGCAAATGGAAGCCCAACTTCATGCTGTATGCCGAAGCCCTTGGCAAAAAAGCCGACGGTGAAAAGCTCCTGGCCGACTTTGACAAAAAGGTAGAAGAGGCGAAAGCAAAGCTGGGCGACAAAACAAAAGCCAAAGTATCATTGATCCGCTTTCAGCCAGGGAAAATCCGTCTTTACATGAAGGATACCTTTGCAGGCGTCATGCTGAGCCAGCTGGGCTTTGCCCGTCCGGCCTCTCAGGATAAGGATGAATTCATGCAAGTGATCGCAAAGGAACAACTGGCTGATGCCGACGGCGATGTGCTGTTTTACTGGGTATCGGATCATGGAGAAAAGAAAGAAGGCTCCAAATATAGAGAAGAAGTGATGAACGACCCGCTCTGGAAAAACCTCAATGTCGTGAAAAACAACAAAGTGTTTGAAGTCAACGACGTCGTGTGGAACATCGGGGGCAGCATTTTGTCAGCCGAACTGTTGCTGGACGATATTTTGAAGCGCTTTGATGTAAAATAACACACACTCGACAGAGCAGTATGGGCCCACCCCTGCTGCTCTGTAAGCTTGTACATGGAACCATTTCCCCTTCGTGCATCCCAACATCCGGGTTGCAATTTTTTCATTTGCATCTGTCCGCCTTATCTTTTATAATTTAAGTTATCCTATTATGCGCCCGTAGCTCAGTGGATAGAGCAGCGGTCTCCGGAACCGCGTGCGGAGGTTCGACTCCTCTCGGGCGTACCATACTGACTTTAAACGACGATATGACGGGATTCTGGCGGTGATTTGCCGGACGGACTGGCGAGCAAATCGGCAAAACCGTTCCCCTGCACCGTGTACCCCATACCCGTTATGTACTCGTTCCTGATATGTGCAAGCCTCCGTTACATGAAACGGAGGCTTTTATTATGCAAAAACGACCGTGGACAGCGCTAATACATAGTGCCGCTACGGAAGCACCTAAAAGAGTTACGATTGATGCTGCGTTTTTACTGGCTCCCCCAACGTTAGCCTCACGTTCGACTTTGTTCGACTTTGTTAACCTCACGTTCGACTTCGTTATACTCCGCGCTGCACACCGTTTCATCCTTCAATAAAGTCGTCATATACCGATCGACCTCCGAATTTTATTGCGCTCGAATGCGCCGTCATAGAGATTGCCGTTCTAGGAAGGCGGGTGTGCGGCTTTTTCTTTACATTTTTTACCATAAACCTATTTGCTTTTGAGAAACAAAGGTTTACAATTCATTTTGAATTTACATTATTTAGAAGTGATGTTTTATTATGGTTCTTAAAAAATTGAAGAAAACCACTCTGCTGCTAGCCTCTTTAATGGCAATTACTTCGCTTGTACCTTCCATTTCCTTTGCCAAAACCGAGGCAACCGCATCTGCCCAGGGCAATAACCGGCCTTACGTGAGCATCACCACCCCTGCTTCAAACAAAGAGTACAGCCCGACCATCTACTATAATGAGCAGCCAAAAATAACGTGGGTCCAATCTGATCCAGATGACAACACCGTATTTAGTACATTCTGGGTTCTTGTCTATGATAAAAACGGCAGTATTTATAGCTCTGGTGTACTGCCCCAAAACACAAGCAGCAATACGCAGTCCTTCGAAATTCCCGTTTCACTGCCTAGAAATGAAACGCTTGGTGTATCAGTAGGTGTCCAAGACGAATCTGGAAACTGGAATTGGGGAGCTGATGTGCACTATATGTACATCCAAACTCCGTAATCTATTTTGGCGCCTGTTGAGCATTCCAACGGGCATCGTCATCTTACTAATACTGAATAACTTCGATAGGCGTCGTTTGCAGCGAAAAGCGTTTTGTATATGGAATTTACAGTATTGTTCGTTCATTTGAAATAAAGGAGCGGGTCTTGATGAAGAAAATGAACCTTATCAGGTCAGGTTTGCTGGCCATTCCCTTGCTTTTGGCAGGACAAGCTGCGGCTAATGCCGAAGCCTTGATCGCCCCATCGCAAGCTGCAGTCGGCGTGGCAAGCGTTACTGAAGTCAATGTGAACCTGGATCTCTATCAAAATCCTATTTACGATAGTCTTCCCAGCGGCCCCAATTACACACACTACATCTCCTACGAGTCAAAACCGGGCGGGATCAGCATCGACTCCCGGGGTCGAGTGATTGCCTCTTCCACAGGCTACTACAAGGTAGATGTTTACTATAGCGGTATGCTTGTTTATACATTCAACTTCAATGTAGGTCCTATGTAAACATTCGCTTGGGACTAACAAAACAAAGCCGATCATCCTTTTTCTGCAAGGATGTCGGCTTTTCATAATAGGCGTTAACTGGAGAGCCGTAAATGTTTCCTGACCAATTGGGCCATAGTAAGAAAGCGTGATGCCAATTTTGGGAGGTGCCGCATGGATTTTACCAAGATGAGCACAAAGGAGTTCGTCGGAAAAGTTCACGAAGCGCAGGCCCATGCTCAGGAGAACAAGGAGCACAATGGCTACGGCCACCCGGAAAAACGTCTCCCCAGCAAACAGCGCATCCGCTAAAAAACGCCCTGGAGATTGCTCCTCTCCAGGGCGTTTCCTTATGCTCCCTCTCAAGGCCTGACCTGCTACTGCGGGTCTTGCCTGTTCAGGTTTTTGTCCTTTTCGGACTTTTGCTTTTGGGACGTTTGCTTTTGGGACGTTTGCGATTTGCTGCTGTGTCCCTGATTGTTGCCGTATTGGGTGCTGCGGTTGTTGGACATGTGGATACCCCTTTCAAAGGTAGTCGCAATCAACCGTAGTATGTCCTGTACGGCCCTTCCCCATCAGTCGTTACTTCGCTTCCCCTACGAATACCTTTTGACCGTTCTCGTATTTGTACACGTAGACAGACGCGAATTCGTTGTCGCCTTTTTCGTTGAATGTTACTTTTACGAACTGGCCTTGGAAGTCTTTTGTTTTATGGACAGCATCCAGGACTTGCTCGCGAGTCGGCTTTTGTCCGTTGTTCGCTTTAATCGCTTCTTCCAGTCCATGCAGCATGACGTTCATGGAGTCATAGCCAAAGGAAGTGAAGATCCCTACTTTATTGCCTGTGCTCGATTCAAATTCGCTGATCCACTTCTTGCCCTCTTCTGTTGCGGAAAGATCGCCTACAGTGGAGGTAAAGATTACGTTGTTCGCGTTGTCTGCGCCCGCAATTTTCACCAGGTCAGCAGAGTCGTAGCCATCGCCGCCCATGAATACGCCTTTGTAGCCTTTTTCACGAGCTTGCTTGATCAGGATGCCGGCATCGGAGTAATAGCCGCCGAAGTAGATCATTTCAGGGTTCGCGGCGAGGATTTGGTTGATCACGGCGCTGTAGTCTTTCTCGCCGGCAGTGATGCCCTCGTAGCCCGCAATGGTTACGCCGTCTTTCTCAAATTGCTTTTTCACTTCATCAGCCAGGCCTTGGCCGTAGGCTTGTTTATCGTGAACGATATAAGCGGATTTCACACCCAACTGGTTTTTCGCGTAAATTGCAGCCTTGGAGCCTTGCTGGTCGTCGCGCGCACAGATGCGGTGAACGACCTTCTTGCCCTCGTCAGTCAGGTTGGAACCTGTGGAGGACGGAGACACCATGACCAGCTTCTCTTGCTCGTATTGCGCCGATGCCGTAATCGATGCACCAGTCGTCACGTGACCGACAACACCGAGGACATCCGGATTGGAGATCAACATTTGGGCTACGGCCACGCCTTGCTTCGGATCGGCCTGGTCATCCTGTGTCAGCATCTGGACGTCGAAGCCCAGCGCTTTAAACTTCTCCTGATTTTGCTTCAGTGCGTACTCGGCACCGGCCTTTGCCGTGCTTCCGTAGTCGGAGTACTGCCCGGACATTGGTCCTACTGCCGCGATAACGATTTTTTGCAGAGCGCCGCCGCTGGAAGAGCCGGTATTGCCGCCGGATTGCGGAGCCGGCTGCTCGCCTCCGCTGGCATTTCCGCCGCCCCCGCCAGCGTTGCCTCCGCCGCAGCCCGCAAGAGCTGTACCAAGCGCTACTACAGTTGCAAGAAAAGCCATAGTTTTCTGTTTTTTCATTCGAAAATCCCCCTTTTACTTTACGGACAAACAATGAGTCACCTTCTCTCATTGTAAAATAAATATGAAAATTTGCAACATATAAAGAGATTGGCAAAATCGATTGATATTGTTCACTTCATCGAAAATATTGATATTCGATACAAGACTCAAGTCCCAGTACAGTTTTGCGGCTGCCTTCATAATCAAAAAAGGCTACCCGGGCCCGGACGGGAAATTTTGCTTACCTGCCAAACGTCAACCCTTGGCATGATTTACCTACCGGACATCAGCAAAAACATGCCAAAACTATCAGGAGCATCCGCTCACAGTGGATAACCTTTGATCTATACCGCGAACAAATGTTTTTGTGCACAACCTGTTGATAAATCTGTGGATAATGTGGATGAGGAGGATTTTGCATGTCAGCCGACCGGTTTTACCTCATATATCAGGAAGCGAGCGATGAAGAATGCCTGCTGACCATCCAGCCTTACGACGACCAACAGGCCCTGGCGGAAGCGATCAACCGCCTGCAATCCCTGCAAGTGGACGAGTACACGATCATCAAAGGAAGAAAGATGAGAGCAGCGTTGCGGCTGGCTGTGGAGCTGCAGGAGGACGAAGATACACAGGCGGAAGCAGATGGGGATAAAGCCGCAGCGAAAGAAAACGGGTGATCCGCTTCGCTCACCTCCCCCGCTTTTCCACAACTTGTGGATAATTAAACCGCAAATAAATAGGGGGGCGGCAGTGAAATTTTTCCTGCCGGTCTTCGTATTTAGTATGGGGAGGAGGGGATACAACCATGGAACAAGAGTTGGCTCGGGCCAATGCAGAAGCGGTCCGGCTCGTGCAGCAGTTTCTCAAAGGACAGTCACGGGCCTTTCCCGCACTCGTCAATTTATTTACCCCCCGTGTCATGAGCATCATCAGAAGACTGGTCTCCAGTTATCATGATGCCGAGGACCTGCACAACGAAATTTGGTTAAAAGTAGCGCAAAATTTACACAAATACGACCCCACCCTGCCCTTTCATTCCTGGCTGTATCGCATCGCCTCCAATGCCTGCATCGATTTTTTGCGAAAGAGACGGGAAATTGCGCTTGAGGATGAGCAGCTGCATCAGCATGTTCACAAGCGTCCCTCCGGTCCCGTAAAAAGTCCGGAACTGTTTCTGCTGGAAAAAGAAAGCTATTCTGAATTGACGGCCTTGCTGGATTGCTTGCCCGAAACGGATCGTCTGATTTTGACTCTCCGATTTGTGCAGGAAATGAGTTACGATGAGATAGGAAGCATCGTCGGCATGAGTAAAAATACGGTCGGGACCCGCTTGTTCCGGGCCCGCAAACAATTGAAAGAGCAGTTGGATAAATACAGGGAGGAAAGGAGAATGTCCGATGCCGCATATTGATGAGCTTACCTTGATGATGTACAGTGACGGTGAACTCTCTAGCGAAGAAGCAGAAGCCGTCCAAAAACACGTTGACAGTTGTCACCACTGCGGCAGCTCGCTTGAGCAGCTGGTCGCGGAGAGGCAATTCGTGGCCGACCGCTTTTTCTCCGACGACCTCCCCCCTATGTCTTTCCAGCTCTACGACATGACCTCTGCACAGATTCATGGAATCGCCATCCTGCACAAGCGAACTCGCCGCCGCTTTCTGTGGCGCATGCTCCTGCTTGGCGGCAGCATTCTGGCCGTCGCTGTTTGTTACCTCGTGTTTTGGCAGCGAATCTGGCTTGAGTGGGTTGCGCCGGCATGGACCTCATGGAAAAGCCATCTTTTCTGGAGTTCGGCCCTATGGCTCAACGACAACGCCCGCGAATTTTTTCATGCTCCCGCATCGTATGTCATGGCGCTTCCCTTGCCGTTTTTCGTACTGGTCGGGCTGCTGCTTATCCTGAATATCCGTTTTTCGCCTCTCCCCCATTCGCGACTGTCCAAGCGGGAGGTGGATTGAATTGAAAAAGCTGCTTAGTCTGATTCTTTTTGTAAGTTTGCTGATTGTGGCCTCTACCGCTTATGCGTTTAGCGGGGTCATCTCTGATCGGTACTACCTGCCCCCTGATACCGCTCACCGCGGCGATCTGGCTGTCAGTGCCACCAAAATCATCATCGATGGCGTTGTCGACGGCGATGTGTACGCATTTGGCGAAAATGTCCAAGTCAATGGACGAATTACAGGGGATCTCCTTACGTTTGCAGCCGTAACACTTGTCACCGGCGAAATCGACGGCGACATCCGTTCAATGACAGACACGCTGCTCCTAAACGGGAAGGTGGCTGGAAGCGTTACCAATCTGTCGCATACCCTGGTTCTTGACCGGAACGGCAGTATCGGCAAAAACCTGCTTACGCTTGCGACAAGTGTTGATTTGAACGGCAAAATCGCGCGGGAAGCAAACGGCCGCATGGAAAACGTCAGGATTACGGGGAGCATCGGAGAGGGTATCTCCATGCTGTACAGTCGTACGATTCATATCGACGGGCCGGCCGTGATCGGCGGTGACTTGGTCTATACCAGTCCCCAACGGGCTGTCATCAGCCAAGGTGCGACGCTCAAAGGAGAGGAACGCTTCTCCCCTGCTCCGGTAGAGGAACCGGATGAAGGATTCTCCTATTTCCCGATTCTGCTCGGGCTTTCCTCCCTTTTGAGTACGCTGTTGCTCTGGCTTGCCATCCGCTTCCTGTTCCCGGCCGGATTGACACGTGTTTACCGGCAATTGGATCAACGAAAAGGCTCCACCTTTGTTTGGGGAGCGTGCCTGGTCCTGGGTATGCCGTTTTTGTCGCTATTGCTTTTGATCACGGTCATAGGAATCCCTGTCTCGCTTGCGCTGCTGCTGACGTTCCTGATCCTGTCCTGGTCGGCAAAAGTATTCGTCGGCTCATGGATCGGCATCCGAGTAGCCGAGCGCTTTTCGTGGAAGGTTTCTCCGCTCTTGGCCGAGCTGCTTGGTGTCGTCGCTCTGCAGTGCCTGCTGATCATTCCGCTGGTAGGCTGGCTGTTTGCACTGCCTGTCTGGATCGCGTTTTTCGGGGCATTGGTCGGCTCTGTCGCCCAGGCCAATAAAACTTTCCTCGCCTGACATGTTTAGCCGCACGTTTTTTGGAAATTATGGTGAAAGAGGCGTGCAGTTATCTGTTTGACCTTTATTGACCTTTTGTGTATGATATTCTTACAAAGAGAGGAGGAAGACTGAATGCACATGAATTTGATTCCAACAGTCATTGAACAGACCAACCGCGGAGAGCGTGCTTACGATATTTATTCCCGTCTTCTGAAGGATCGCATTATCTTTCTCGGTACTCCTATCAACGATACGGTAGCTAATATTGTCGTAGCGCAAATGCTGTTCCTGCAAGCGGAAGACCCGGATAAAGACATTTCCCTGTACATCAACAGCCCGGGCGGTTCCATCACCGCCGGTATGGCAATTTACGATACCATGCAATTTATCAAGCCGGATGTATCGACGATTTGCATCGGGATGGCCGCATCCATGGGCGCCTTCTTGCTGGCCGCTGGTACAAAAGGCAAGCGCTACGCCTTGCCGAACAGCGAGGTCATGATTCACCAACCGCTCGGCGGGGCTCAAGGTCAAGCCAGCGACATCGAGATCGCGGCAAAACGGATTATCAGAATGCGCGAGCACCTGAACCAAATCCTGTCCGAGCGCACTGGCCAACCTCTGGAGCGCATCCAGAAGGATACGGATCGCGATAATTTCCTTTCTGCCCAGGATGCGATGGAATACGGCCTGATTGACAAGGTCATTTCGACAGAGGCATCCGCAAAAAAATAACCGGCTTCGGCTGATTTACGTAGGACCCTGCCAGAGATGGCGGGGTTCTTTTTTAACCGGGGGTTCTCTATGCCAGAGTTCTCTATGCCAGGGGTCTTTTTACCCGGGTTCTCTTTTGGCCTCGGTTTCTTTTTTTGTCTCCGGCTTTTTTTATGGCTGCGATTTACCCGCTGCATCCTGGGCAGATTTCACGGTTGACTGGGCTCGGGGTAAAGCGCTAGTATAGTAACTTGGGTGTCTTTATACCCACGTGGTTCGAAACCATCCCACGATAAAAAACTAAGGAGCTAATTGAATATGAAAGTAAAAACGCTTGTCGCAAACGGTATCCTGGCGGCTTTGTACATTGCCGTCTCGATGCTTATTCAGCCATTTGGTTTTACCAATGTACAATTCCGCGTTTCAGAAATGTTTAATCATCTCGTCGTTTTCAACAAAAAGTACATGTACGGAATTGTCCTCGGCGTCTTTTTTACGAATCTGTTTTTCTCGCCCATGGTCGCCTATGACCTGGTATTTGGAGTGGGTCAGTCTGTGCTGGCGCTGCTTGTCACGATTGTTTCCATGCGCTTCATCAAAGGCGTCTGGGCTCGCATGATATTCAATACCATTGTTTTTACGATTACGATGTTTCTGATCGCGATTGAACTGAACCTGGCGTTCGGTCTGCCCTTCTACTTTACATGGCTCACCACTGCGCTTGGCGAATTTGTCGTCATGCTGGTCGGAGCTCCGATCATGTATGTTCTGAACAAACGGTTGAACCTCGAACAGCGGATTTGAAAAAGAAACCGAGCAATTGCCAGGAGATTCTCCGGCGCTGCTCGGTTTTTTGCCTTGTCCGCCTATTTCTCTACCAATTGACCGACGTCCACCGTTTTGCTGTCCGCCGGGTTGCCCTCTGTATGGACGCGGGCCTGCGCCGTTTTCTCGTCAACTCCGTCGATCCATACCGATTGTCCTTGATACTGTACCTCGATCTTGCTCTCGGAACGGATAATTTCCTGTGCGCGATTTACATCCATGCTCTTCGCTCCTTTACCGTTTATCGATCATCGCGAGCTGTGCTGGCTCCTGTCATGGTTTCGGTCGTGGTCTCTTCGATCAGGCCATTCTGATCGGTGACCTGTCCTCCGCCAAGCCCCTCGTTTACCATCCGGTCAATATCCATGTCGTAATCGTCTCGACCCTCGGTATATGTATCGCGTTCGGTGCTCACTTAAACTCCCCCCTTGTCAGCCATTTTTATATAAGTTAGCAATGCCCTGTTCGTTGTCGAAACATGCAGCTGATCCGGACAAAAAAAGACACCTTCCCGTAGAAAGTGTCTTTCCCTCTTGTTCTTTTGCTATTCTTCCTTGCTTACCAGATTGGTCAGGCTGGTAACCGCTTGAGACGCATCAGGGCCCTCCGCTGATATCGTGATCTCCGTACCCGAACTGATAGCGAGGCTCATTATCCCCATGATGCTCTTCGCGTTTACCTTCTTGTTTTCTTTTTCCACAAATACTTCTGATGCAAACCGGTTGGCCTCCTGCACGAAAAATGCCGCAGGGCGGGCCTGCAAACCGGTTTTCAGCTTGACCACAACCTGCTGTTGAACCATGGGTGGAACCTCCTCGCTCAGTATCTCTTATTACCGTCTAGTATACCATGTCTCTACACGGAAATATTTCGTTTTTCTCGTAATTTGTCAGCGATTTCGTTAATTTTTCGTAGCCGGTGATTGATCCCCGACTTGCTGACTACTCCGCTGGGAATCATTTCTCCCAGCTCTTTCAGGTTGATGTCCGGATGAATCAACCGAAGCTCTGCCACCTCGCGCAAACGCTTCGGCAGATTTTCCAGCCCCATTTCCTCCTGGATCAGCTGGATGTTCTCCATCTGCCTGGCCGCTGCATTTACCGTCTTGTTGATGTTGGCGATTTCACAATTGTGCAGACGGTTTACAGAGTTGCGCATATCTTTGACGATCCGCACGTCCTCGAAGTAGAACAGTGCCTGATGCGCACCGATCAGGCTGAGAAACTCCGTGATCTTCTCCCCTTCTTTGATGTAGAGGACGTAGCCTTTTTTTCGTTCAATGCACTTCGCGTTCAGCTTGTAGCGATTGGCCATTTTGGTCAAAGCCTCGCAAAAATCCTGGTACGAAGTAAAGATCTCCAGATGGTAGCTGGATGCCTCCGGGTGGTTTACCGACCCGCCCGCCAAAAACGCCCCTCGCAAATACGCAGCGCGGCAGCAAGACTTCTTCACAATGTCCTGCGATATCCCGCGCACGAAGGAAAGGCTCTCGTCCATAATTCTCAGCTCTTGCAGTATATCATTGGCTCTGTTGGGGATTCTTACGATGTATACGTTGTTCTTTTTCAGCCGCATTTTCTTGCGCACAAGCAGTTCGGCATGAATATTGAAGATTTTTTTCGTCAACGTGTATATCCGTCTGGCAATCGCCGCATTTTCCGTGGTCACATCCAGTACCAGACGCCCTGCACCGAATTGCAGGCTGCCGTTCATCCGAATCAGCGCCGCCAGCTCTGCTCGGCTGCAACAATCAGGTCCCTCCAGCATCGTCAGTTCCTTTTTCGTCTGTGCGGCGAATGATGACATCGTCCTTCACTCCTTCTCAATCTTCTGCGTCCGGCGCCTCCGCTTGATCAGCGAGACGACCTGCTTGCTGACGGCGGTCGCATCATGACGCAGATACCCCTCTTCAAACGCCACCAGCGGTTTGGCTACGATATGCAGTCCCAACTGGCGTAAGCGCTTTACATCACAAGCAACAGGGGCTGCTCCCTTCTCCGCATATTTTTCCAAGGTTTTATCGGGAATGGCAGCAGAGTTCACTATCACTGTATCCAAAAACGGTCCGCCTACATGATCGTACAGCACTTCGACATGTTTGGATGCGGAAAACCCGTCTGTTTCGCCCGGCTGAGTCATGACATTGCAAATATACATTTTCGGAGCTGTCGAATTCTTTACAGCGGCGAACAAGCCTCTCACCAATAGATTCGGCAAAATGCTCGTATACAGGCTTCCAGGGCCGATCAAGATCGCATCTGCCTCTTCGATGGCCAGCAGCGCTTCACTCAATGGCACAGCATCCTCGGGGTCCAGAAAGACCCGCTTGATCTGCTTGCCGGTCAATGGAATTTGCGATTCTCCCGCAATGATTGAACCGTCTTCCATTTCCGCCATGAGCCGAAGCGACTGTGTCGATGCCGGAAGCACCTCTCCCCGGACAGCCAATACATCGCTCAGCTTCTTAACCGCTGTGACAAAATCTCCGGTAATTTCGTTCATCGCTGCCAGAAGTAGATTTCCCAAATTATGCCCGGCTAATCCGGTACCTGTGGAAAAACGATACTGCATGACCTTTTCCATCAGCGGTTCGGTATCGGCCAGGGCCGTCAAAACGTTACGGATATCTCCGGGAGGGGGCATATCCAACTCCTCCCGCAGCCTCCCGGAGCTTCCGCCGTCGTCAGCGACGGTTACGATCGCGGTAATGTGAACCGGTGCGTGCTTTAACCCCCTTAATAACACGGACAGTCCCGTTCCTCCGCCGATCACGACAACCCGCAGCCGGTTGCCCTGCTGCGATCCCATTCTCCTCGTCGGCATATGTCACCTCATTATATGCTGATACACATACAAAGGCCCTGTTCAAGTACGGATGGCGTTTCTTTCTTTCCTGCCATCCTATGCTTACTTGCTTTTTTCCATGTCACGATGACTGACCCGAATCGCGTAGTCCTTTCCAAAAACCTCGCCCAAATGCTCCGCGATCGCCACCGAACGATGCTTGCCTCCCGTGCAGCCGATCCCGATCACCAGCTGGCTTTTCCCTTCCCGTTGGTAATGGGGCATCGTATAGGCCAAAAAGTCAATCAGTTTATCGACAAACTCTTTCGTTTCCTTATGATTCATGACGTACTCGGCCACCTCCGGGTCACACCCGGTTTTGGGCCGCAATTCTTCCACGTAATGCGGATTGGGCAGGAAACGTACGTCAAACATAAGATCGGCATCAATCGGAGTGCCGTATTTGAATCCGAAAGACAGGACGTTAATCGTCAAGGAAGAACCTTGCTGTGTATACTGGCTAATTATTTTTTCTCGCAACTGTGCCGGCTTCATTTGGCTGGTATCAATAATCTGATGGGCTCGCCCCTTCATTTCCTGAAGCAGCCGACGCTCGGCATGGATTCCTTCCAATGGTGAACCGTTGGGTGAAAGCGGATGGCGTCGACGCGTCTCTTTGTACCTGGAAACCAATGTTTGATCATTTGCATCCAGATAGAGAATATGGAAAGAGATTCCCTCCATTTGATTTAGACTGTCGATGGCTCCCGACAAGTTTACAAAAAATTCGCGGCCGCGCAGGTCAACTACCAAGGCGACACGCTCAATATTGCCTCCCGACTGCTTGATCAGCTCCGCAAACTTGGGGATCAAAACCGGCGGCAGGTTATCGACACAAAAGAACCCCAGATCTTCCAAGCTCTGTACGGCAACGGTTTTCCCCGCGCCAGACATCCCTGTAATGATCAACAGATTAACGGCTCTCTCATTTTCCACTTCTGTCACTCCACTCGCCTCCTACGATTCTGACTTTAGCATACCATAACGGTTGGCATTTTCGCACCCTTTAGGACTCGTCCCGTTAGGACTCGTAACGCTCCCGTGGAGACAGGAAGCTGATATCCGGCCGTTCGTGCATGCCTTGCGGAAAAAAAATGGCGTGGCTATGGCAGCCACGCAAAATGGTTCGTATAGATAAGGGGGTCAATTCATTGTCTTCATCTTACCGCCCAATTATTTCACTCATGTTACAAGCAGGTTAAGAGATTGTGACATTTTGCTCAGCCAGACGTTCGTTCAGCTCTTCGACGTAGTGCTGGGCCGATTGGGCGGCGATCGAGCCGTCACCAGTAGCTGTCACTACTTGACGCAGCATCTTCTCGCGCACATCCCCGGCGGCAAAGACACCTTTCACTTTGGTGTGCATGCGTTCATCTGTCAGCACATACCCGGCTTCATTGGTAATTCCCAGATTGCGAACGCTCTCCGTCAGCGGGTCCATCCCTACGTAGATGAATGCGCCATCTGTCGGGAACTCGCGCTCTTCGCCGGTTTTCAGGTTCTCCAGGAGTACGCTTTGGACTTTTCCGTCGCCGCGAATTTCCTTGACCACCGTATCCCAGATGACCTCGATCTTTTCATTGTCAAATGCCCGTTTTTGCAGGATTTTTTGGGCGCGGAACTGATCGCGACGGTGAATGATCGTCACCTTGGATGCAAAGCGGGTCAAGAATACGGCTTCCTCGACAGCAGAGTCTCCGCCGCCGACTACGACCAGCTCTTTGCCGCGGAAAAATGCTCCGTCACATACTGCGCAATAGGAAACGCCGCGGCCGGAGAGTTCTTTTTCTCCCGGAACGCCCAGCAGGCGATGCTCCGCACCGGTGGCAATGATCACCGATTTGGCCAGGTACTCCTTGTCGGAAGTAATGACTCGTTTATACGGCTCCTCGTCTTTTACTTCCTTGATTTCGCCATATGCATACTCAGCGCCGAACTTTTGAGCATGCTCGAACATTTTTGTGGACAAGTCCGGTCCCAAAATGGAGCCGAAGCCCGGATAGTTTTCAATCTCCTCCGTATTGGCCATTTGGCCGCCTGGAATTCCGCGTTCCAGCATGAGCGTGCTCATGTTTGCGCGGGAGGTATATACAGCGGCAGTCATCCCCGCGGGGCCTGCACCGGCGATGATCACATCGTATATTTTTTGGTCGCTCATATCCACTGCCTCCTCAATCTGCAATCACTTCTTATTTATACTTATTATAAAATGAGAATCTATTTCAAATCAAGGGTTTGCAGTGCTTTTACGCACTTTGCCACAGTTGAGGGGGAAAGCTCGTATTTTTCTGCTACCTTTGCCTGTGATTGCGCATGTTTCTGGTTTTTTACCGCACCGTATAGATATTCGAGTGCAGCCACCCACGCTACAATCTTGCGCACTTGTACAGGCGGCTTCTCTAGCTGCGAGAACCGTTTCCAAACAGATAGACACCAGTTCTTCATGTCCTCCTGTCCGCTACCGGAAAAAAACCGGTTGATGCAGTCTTCTACGCCTTCCGTTTTTTGACTGTCCGTTTCGCTCCCCGGAAACTCTAATTTATGCTCAGTTGCCGCTTTCGTCTTTGCTTTTCGCTTGGGCCTTGCTTCCGGCATCTCTGCTCCCATGTCTGCCAGTGCAAGCAGGGCGAGCTTTTGCAGCTGCGGATCGTCCGTTTGGTGGTAACACTGGCGAACCGCTGCTTCCGCTTCGTCATCGCCGATCAAAGCAAGGGTTTGCAGAACCGCAAACTTAACTTCATCGCGCCCGTGCTGCAGGGCCCACAACAAGGAAGCGCGAATCATCGGATCGTTTTTCAGCTCTTCAACACCGGATGCCGGTGCCTTCTCCCAGGACACTTCCTGCTGCGGCTGATAGTAATGGTAAGGGATGACCTGCTTAGTTTGCCCGTCCTTCGCCTCTTTTACCATCTCCATGTAGTGCTCGGCTACCCCCGATTCCGGGTCCAGCTGCTTTACCTTTTGCCACCAGCGGATGGCTTGTTCCTTATGACCACTCATAT
>NZ_CP150171.1:4762500-5405447 GCF_037963895.1 Brevibacillus sp. FSL L8-0520
AGCGTAGCCAAGGCTGCAAAGGCAATATCAGCAACACTGGATTCAAGAATCAACAAGCCAGGCTTGTAAATAAAGATAAACGGAACAATAAATCCGGCCAACGCCAGCTTACACGAAATCCATCCGGTCCGCTGTGGATCTGAACCGGCGATACCAGCTCCGGCAAAGGCTGCCAGGGCAATCGGGGGCGTCAAATTGGCAATCGCACCAAAGTAGAAGACAAACAAATGCGCTGCCAAAGGATCGACCCCAAAGGTGGAAAGGGCCGGTGCCGCCATAGTAGCGGTAATGATGTAGCAAGGGATAGACGGCAGCCCCAGTCCGAGAATAATGGAAGCGATCATGGTAAACAGCAGTGTCATAAACAAACTGCCTGATCCCATCATCAAAATGATATTAGCCAGCTTCAAACCTAAACCAGTCAAGCTGAAGACACCAACCGTAATTCCGACGGCGGCGCACGCCGCTGCTACCCCCAGCGTGTCCCTCACGCCGGTTTCCAGCGCTTGCAAAACATCGCGAAAGCCCATGCGGCTGGAAGGACGAAGCGCAGCAATTACAATCGTAGCTATAATGGTAGCCACAGCGACAAGAGTTGGCGTATACCCCATCATCAACAGGAGGACTAGCAGAATCAAAGGCAGCAGCAAGTGCCCCCGTTCTTTCAAAACGTCCTTTACTTTGGGGAGCTCTTCCTTGGTCAGCCCTTGCAAATTGTCGCGGTCAGCCCGGAGATGAACCTGTACCAGCAGACCGAAATAGTACATGATCGCCGGTATCAATGCGGCGACGGCAATCGTAATGTATGGAACACCGAGTGTCTCCGCCATAATAAAAGCAGCCGCCCCCATGATCGGAGGCAATATCTGTCCGCCAACGGCTGCAGTCGCCTCAACACCTGCTGCAAAATCCGGCTTGTAGCCGACACGTTTCATCATCGGGATGGTAAACGATCCGGTAGTGACAACACTGGCTACTGCCGAGCCGTTGATCGAGCCGTGTACCGCACTGGCGATGACTCCTACCTTGGCAGGTCCGCCCTTGCTGCTTCCCGCCAGCGCGAGCGACAGATCATTAAACAGCGTCCCCATGCCTGATTTGGACAAGAAGGCGCCGAAAATAATAAAGAGGATAATGAAGGAAGCAGAAACGGCCGTAGCATCGCCAAAAATACCTTCAGTGGTGACATACATATAGTTGAAGATGTCGCTAAACGTATAGCCTCGATGCGCAAAGTCTCCCGGCAAATACGGGCCCAGATACGCATACGCGACAAAAATGCTGGCCATCGCTGTAAGCTCCCACCCTGCCACTCGGCGCGAAGCCTCCAGGACAAGCAGGCAGGTGATGGTCGCAAAAGTCACGTCAAGCGTCGAAGGGATGCCGCCTCGATTGACGATATCGAGATAATAAATAAATATATAGCCTGCCGTTCCCAGCGAGGCTAGCGCCAAAACGACATCCAAAAGAGACAGCTTTTTGCGCGACGCTTTCTTCCACCCCGGATATAACAGATAGATCAGGCAAAGTACAACCGCCACATGGAGAGAACGGTGCTTTAGCGTTACAAATGGGATGGCATAGGCAGCGTAGAGATGATAGAGGGCAAAGCAGATGGCAATGACAGAAACGAGCAGGCCTATCCACTTTTTGTCAAAAACCCGATAACCCGCTTCCTTGTCGTACTCCTGCAAGATAGCCTGCGCCTTGCTTTCATTTTGGCGCACTTCTTCATCCGTAAGCATCTGGTTCGAAGCACTCATCTACTCGTCACTCCCTTTCTTTTCAAGCTTGTATACAAACCGGTACCACCAAGGAAACCACTTGACGGAAAGCTCCAACGACGTACCCAATGGCAATACATCGGATAATTTCCACTGTTGACCACTGACTCGCAATACGTAATCGTCCCGGGTAATCAAATAGAGAATGGACTCGCGTCGATCATGCAGATCGGATACCTTGATCCAGCCGTCTTGAACAGTCACTTTCGCATCTGCAAACTCTGTGGGAACTCCTGCTCCGAAGGAACGAAAGGAGGTCTCTGCCAGCTCCATCCCATACAGCCAATGCACGCTGTACGTCTCTCTCCAAGGAGTAAGCTCGACAGAATGCACCCACTCCACTTCAAATTGATCGGTCATTCCAAGAGGCACTGCGCCGATTGTCTCTTGCTGGTGAAAATCGTTTAGAAATAAAAAGGGTTGGGGCCCCAGCGCCGTGAGGCCCACAAAGAGGAGAAGCAGCCTGAATATCCATTTCTTCATGATGTCTCCTCCCTTTTTATCAGGTCGTGCGATTACATCGATTAGTTGATAGCGCCAACTTCCTTATAGTATTTTTCTGCACCCGGATGGAGCGGTACCACGAGGTTCTTGCCCGCTTCTTTTACGTCAATGTCCTTGGCTGCGTTGTGCGCCTCTTTTAATGCATCGATATTTTCAAAGAAGGCTTTGGTCAGCTTGTACACCTGTTCATCGGAAAAGTCGCTCCGAACGAGCATGATGTTGCGAATTGCGGCTGTTTGGACAGGCTGATCGTTTTTATAGAGACCTGCCGGGATTTCCGCAGAAACGAAGAACGGGAATTTTTCCGCCATCCTGTCGACATCTTCTTTTTTGATCGGGACAATCTCCACGTCTTTGGTCGTCATCAGATCGATCACGGTAGAGTTCGGCAGTCCGGACGTTACGAATGCTGCGTCAATGGCGTTGTTTTTCAACTGCTCGATCGCCTCGGCGTAAGACAGGTAGTCCGCCTTGATGTCGTTGTAGGTAATACCGTGACCAGCCAGCACCATGCGGGCGTTCACTTCGACACCGGAGTTGGGTGCCCCTACACCGACGCGTTTGCCTTTCAGGTCGGCAATCGATTTAATATTGCGGTCTTTCAATGTAACGACCTGCACGTAGTTCAGGTACAGACCGGCCATTGCTCTCAAGTCCTTGATAGCGCCGCTTTCCTTGAAGTTTTCTTGTCCTTCGTATGCAAAGGAAGTAACGTCTGACATGACAAAGGCAAGATCGGCCTTTTTCGTCTTCAACAGATTGATGTTTTCAACAGAGGCGCCGGTAGATTGGACGGACGCATTGTAGCCCAGCTTCTCTTTGTAGATTTTCGACATGGCGCCGCCAATGGTGTAGTAAGGCCCCGAGCTTCCGCCGGTAGCGATTGTGAGGAACTTCTGCTCGGCTCCCCCACCGCCTCCTCCTGAAGCTTCTCCGCCAGATCCGGTCGAAGGCGCGGATTGGTTTCCACAAGCTGCGACAGTAAGGACAAGCAGCGTGGATGATAAGATCGTGAGCATTTTCTTCAACATTGTGATTCCCCCTTTTCTTTTTTGAAACCGTTTACAACAAAATAAAGCAAGAGCCGTGCCACATCATGATTACACGAAAATGACGCTTTTTGCCGTTCTGCTTCGGCGACAAAAGAGAAAAACCGGAAAAAATGTCCGAATCGGGCGGAATTTTTTTCCGGTTATGGGGCCAGCGATTATTTACGACTCGAGATATTGCTTGAGTTTTTGACGCAATCCCCGCTCACTAATCCCCAGCTGATCGGCTGTCTTTTTGCGATGTCCGCCGTTCTTTTCCAGGGTGTGCAGAATTACCAGCCGCTCGGCCTCCTCCAGTGTCGCATTCGCCGGCACGAATACGCCCTCCTGACTCTTCGGAAAAAGGCGTTTTCCTGTCGGCTGGCTGACCAGGGAAGCGGGCAAGTCTTCCATGGTAATGATCTCTCCCGCGGAGAGGGCTACCGCATATTCGATAATATTGGCCAGTTCCCTCACGTTGCCCGGAAATGAATAGGCGAACAGCTTCTTTTTTACATCCGGGCTGCATTCTTTCTTTTCCCTGCCCATGTTGGCTGCATAAAGATCGAGAAAATAGTCAACCAGGAGAGGCACATCCTCCGGCCGTTCACGCAACGCAGGGGTACGGATTGGAATCACATTCAGACGGTAGTACAAATCCTCGCGAAAGGTACCCTTGGCCACTTCCTCTTCCAAATTCCGATTGGTCGCCGCGATGAGACGGATATCTATCTCTTTTGTAGAATAACTGCCCAAGGGAGTCACGGTGCGCTCCTGAATGACCCGCAGCAGCTTGGCTTGCAGAGCAAGCGGCATCTCCCCGATCTCATCGAGAAAGACCGTGCCTCCGTGCGAACGCTCAAACAGCCCGGTTTTTTGCTGCACAGCCCCGGTAAACGCCCCTTTTGCATACCCGAATAACTCGCTCTCCAGCAAAGTCTCGGGTATCGCGGCGCAGTTTATTACGGAGAACGCAGCTTGGCTCCGAACCCCCTGATAGTGAATGGCCCTGGCAACCAGCTCTTTGCCCGTCCCGCTTTCTCCTGTGATCAGGATATTTGAGGGAATGTCCTTGACCTTTTCAATCAACTGATAAATTCGCTGCATTTGCTGGCTCTTCCCGATCATCCCGGCGTAGGACTGCTGCTGCTTGACAGCGGCGCTCAATACCTTTACCCTCTTGTGCAGCTTTTGAAATTCCAGCGCTTTGTTTATCAAGAGCTTCACCTCGTCCAGATGAAGCGGCTTGGTCAGGTAGTGGTACGCCCCCGCTTTCATCGCCGCTACAGACGATTCAATCGTTCCAAAGGCAGTCATCATGATAACCGTCAGGTCCGGACGCAGTTTTTTTAGCTTCGGAAGCAGCTCCAGTCCGCTGGTAGAGCCGAGATTGAGATCGAGCAGCACACAGTCGATCTCCTCTTGCTCAAGGACAGCGAGTGCCGTCTGCTCGTCCTTGGCTGTAAATACATCGAAATCATCCTCTAACGCAAACGACAGAGAGGCGCAGATTGCCGGTTCGTCGTCCACAATCAGCAAGCGTGTCATGGCTGTCCTCCTTCTATTCCCTACTGAAAAAACAGGGTGAACGTCGTGCCCTCTCCTTTTGTACTGCTGACATCAATCCGGCCTCCGTGTTCCCGCATGATTTTGTCGCTGACATACAGTCCCAGACCGATCCCTTGCGTCTTGGTCGTAAAAAAGGGTTCAAACAAATGGGGCAGCTGTTCCGCGCTCATCCCTTCTCCCGTATCGCTGACCGTCAGCTCCACGCCGTCCGCACTTTCCCGAGCCTTGATATGAAGCCGTTTTACGGAACTTGTCGACATGGCTTCCAGCGCATTTATCATCAAGTTGATCAGCACTTGTTTCAGCCTTCTGCGGTCGAGGCATACCTTGATTCCCTGAGGCACTTCAATATGCATTTCGACTTGCTCGTTTACCGCCCGTTTTGCAAACAGCCCCAGGACAGAATCCACCAGCATTTTGAGGTCCGTCTCCTCTATTTCCAACGGCTTGGAACGGGAGTAGTCCAGCAGGTCCTCCAGGATTCGATTCATTCGCTCCATTTCTTCCGGTACATAATGCAGCAGCTCGGAGCGAAAACGCTCGTCATCCAGCTTCTTTGGCAGCATATCGATAAAGGTTTTGATCGCTGTGAGCGGGTTTCTCAGTTCGTGAGCCATCCCTGCTGCCAATTGGCCGAGTGCATGCATTTTTTCCTGCGAAATCAGCCTCGCCTGCAGCCGCTTTTGCTCGGTCCTATCCTGCAAGCTGACGATCCACCCGACATGCTCGGAGACAGCGTTGCCAAAGGGAGCCATATAGTAGTGAAAGACGCGGACAGAAGATTGTTCCAACTGAAACTCTCCTTCATAAAAGGAAGGCTTGTCCGCCGCGAGAGCTTGTTCCACAGGCAGTTGCGGAAGCAGGGCACTGATATGCCGTCCGATCGCATCATCGTCTGTCAAAAGCAGCCGCCGCGTCACCTGGTTGACCAGCGTAATATGTCCGAAAACGTCCAGGGAGAGGATCGCGCTCTCCGTATTGTCCAGAACCTGCCTTTGGAACGCCATCACGTCGGCCAGTGCAGCCGTCTGGCGTCTCACCTCTGCTTTTAGCCGTTTGTTCCAGAAAAAGATCGTCACCAAGGTAATCGACACGAGTGCCATGACGACCAAAAGGCCGATCACTACTTTGCGATACCGGTCCGTCGCATGCGTTGCGTACGGTTCAAAGTAATGGCTGTACAGCCGGGTATAGGTTCCGTCCCGATAGAGCTTGTTCAACCCTTCGTTAATCTTGTCGAGCAGTTCATAATTGCCTTCCCGAACGGCAAAGGCGTAATCGGTCGGATTGATCAGACCGGAGCGCATCACGAACTCGTCTTGTTTGTTCGCCTTCTCCAGAAGGTACTCCGCTGTCCAGCGATTTCCGATAAACGCATCGGCTCTTCCCCTTATCAAATTGTCCAGGGCATCCCGCTGGTTGAAGGATACGAGCATTTTGACTCTTCGGACACTTTCCAGCAAGTCCATGCCGACATTGCCACGCTGTACAGCAACGACTTTTTCCCGCAATTGATTCAGGGTAAAAATCTCACTGTCCTGCTTGGGAACCAAAAGCACCTCGGACATGGTAAAAAACGATTCGCTAAAGTCGAAGACAAGATCGTAGCGGTTCGTATACTTGATGCCGAGAAGCACATCCACCTTTCCGTCCTTCAGATAGGAAAGGGCGTCCTCCCATTCCAGCGGCACATACTCCAGCTCATAGCCGTTCTCTTCGGCAATGGCCTTTATCAGATCAATGTTGAATCCGCTGGCCTTGCCGTTTTCGTCCATATACGCAAAAGGAGGGAGCTCCTTGTCGAAGGCGACGCGAAGCACCTTGTCACTGGCACCCGCCGGTTCAGGAAACAACGATAAGCACATAAACAAAACGGCTGCCCACAAGCAGTGATTCCTCACACTGTCCCCTCCCTCTCGTTTGTTTGCCGCATGCTTTTCCGGCTGGATCAGCATGGAAAAAGCCCCTGCCTGGACAGGAGCCTCAATTATCTTGCAACTGACGGCAAGGCGCTGTCGTCTTCGGTCTGTCAGTCTGCTGGTCTTTTATTTCTGATTGTCTGTCCGGGGGCTTTCTCTTCATTGCCGCCTAATACTCTTCACACAACATACCCTAATTACAATTACATTTTTCCGCGATTGGCAATTTTCCCTCTACATTATAGCGGATCAATCATGCCAAATAATAGTCATCCCGATTATATTACGCGTGGCTTGGAAAAACACCGTCACTTGCTCAAACAGGATCTCCTTTTCAAGATGACTGCGAAAAACACGCTTGAGGCCGCAGAAACGATCAATTTGAGAACAGCTTTTTCAGACAAGCCCATTGAAAAATAGGTCCACGCTTTGTATAAATCGGAAACTCCGGGTACCCATTGAACGGCAAAGGAAAACCCGAAAAAATCAGGCAAGCTGATGATGAGATAGGTAGTGACGAAAATTAGCAACGCTTTCATTTCCTCTCACCCCTTTTCTTTAAACAGTAGCGGCTAATCCATCCCCAAACAAAAAAGCGGCTATAAGCCGCCACTTTAACATCTGGCTGCCCAGGCCTCTACTTCAACCTTCAGTTTGGGCTGCGCCAAAGCAGAAACATAAGCCATCGTTGTAGAGGGGGGGTTGCCACCGTGGAATTCTTTCCAAATGGCAGTAAACTGATCCCGATTGATCATCTCTGTTAACCAGATGTTTATTTTTAGTATACCTTCTGACGTAACGCCTTCACTGCTCAAAATGCTGGTTACATTGTTTAGAGCGTTTCTAAGTTGTTCTTCGACTCCTTCGGGCAGGTTTCCATCCCGATCTGTTCCTACTTGCCCTGATAGCACAAGTATGTCTGCCTCTCTTGGCACAATGGTCAGATGTGAATAGGAGCTTATTGGAGGTGCTACATTTTCAGGGTTTTTGCGAATGATTTCCAAACAGCTTCCTCCTCGCATTCCATTTGGATAATAATACCACAATGATAGGAGGGCTGGCGTCAAATTAACAGCATGCAATGTGCGATCTAGCTAGGATGAGAATGGCGAAAATCTATCGGCATTATACCATCCCGACTGCCGTTACCGCCGCTTTTGCAGTTCTGCCAGCACGTCGTCGAGCGGAAGCTTTTGTTCCCGCAGCAGCACAAGCAGGTGATACAGGAGATCAGCCGCTTCGTAACGGAGCTCGTCATGACTGCGATTCTTCGCCGCGATGATCACTTCGGCCGCTTCCTCGCCGACCTTTTTCAAAATCTTGTCTACGCCTTTTTCAAACAGATAGGTGGTGTAGGCGCCTTCCGGGCGCTCCGCTTCGCGTGAGGCGATCAACTGCTCCAGCTCGTTCAAAATGGAGAAACGGTCGGAAGAGACAGCCGATGGTATTTTTTCTTTCGCTAAAATGCTAGATTCAGTTGCCGCAGCAATGCCAGAACCAGCCGCTGCTCTTGCGTCCGTTTCAGTTGCAGTGCTTGCGTTCGCTTCAGTTGCGGCACTCGCTTCATCGCTTGCCGTGATTCCGACGGTTGTCAACTGTCCGGCAAAACAACTGTACGACCCGGTGTGGCAAGCCGGTCCTTGTGGAACAACCAGCACGACTAGGGCGTCTTTATCGCAATCGTATTTGATCGAAACAATTCGCTGCGTGTGGCCGGAGGTCGCTCCTTTGTGCCACAGCTCCTGCCGGGAACGGCTCCAAAACCACGTCTCCTTTGTTTCCAGCGACTTGGCCAAAGACTCTTTGTTCATGTAGGCGAGCGTCAGCACTTCCTTGCTCACGGCATCCTGTACAATGGCGGGGATCAGGCCGTTTTCGTCAAAACGGAGCGCCTCGATGTTTACAGTCAATGTCATGGTCGTATGTCGACTCCTTTCGCGAGCAGATACTCTTTTACCGCCTGGATCGAGGTCTCCTCATAGTGGAAAATGGAGGCGGCCAGAGCAGCATCAGCCTTACCTGCAGTCAGCACCTCCAAAAAATGCTCCCGACTACCGGCGCCTCCAGAAGCTATAACGGGAATCCCTACCGCTTCCGATACAAGCCGGTTCAGCTCGATGTCAAAGCCTTTCTTTTCTCCGTCGGCATCCATGCTGGTCAAGAGAATTTCGCCCGCTCCCAGAGCCTCGGCTTCCTGCGCCCACTCGATCAAATCCTTGCCTGCAGCATTTCGTCCGCCGTGGGTGTACACTTCCCACTTGTTCTCTCCGACCTGCCGTGCGTCGATAGCGACGACCACACACTGGGTGCCAAAGACCTGTGCCCCCTCGCGGATCAGCTCCGGACGCAGCACCGCTGCCGTATTCAACGAAATTTTATCGGCTCCTGCCCGCAGAATGCGCCTCATGTCGTCCACACTGTTGATCCCGCCGCCGACCGTGAAAGGGATCGTAATGTTGGCTGCCGTCTGTTCGATTACGTCCACCATCGTTTTGCGCCCTTCATGGGAGGCCGAAATGTCCAGGAAAACGAGCTCGTCGGCTCCTTCCTCGCTGTACTTTTTGGCCAGCTCCACCGGATCTCCGGCGTCGCGCAGCCCGAGAAACTGTATACCTTTGACGACCCGTCCGTCCTTGACGTCGAGGCAGGGAATGATTCGCTTGGCCAGCATGCTATTCACACTCCCTCAGCCGAGATACAGCCTCGGTCAGCGTAAAGGCTTTCGTATACAGGGCCTTGCCGACGATAGCCCCGCCGACACCTTCCCCGGCATAACGATGCAGGGCAGTCAAATCATCGAGCACGCTCACCCCGCCGGAGGCGATCACTGTTTTTCCAGTGGCACGGGTCAGTGCGAAAATCTCCTCCACATTCGGGCCTGTGAGGGTGCCATCGCGGGCGATATCCGTGTAAATAAAGGTCTCCGCTCCGTATTGGGCGAGCCGGTTTGCCAGTTCAGTAGCACTCACGTCGGTCGTCGTCAGCCAGCCTCGCGTCGCCACCATGCCGCCCCTGCAGTCAAGCCCGATGGCAATCTTTTCTCTGTAGCGTCGGAGAATCCTCTCGGTAAATGGCTCGTCTTCGATCGCCGCTGTCCCGAGGATGACGCGGGAAACTCCTGCCTCCAGATAGTCATTGATATGTTCTTCCGTGCGAATCCCTCCGCCTACCTGCACAGGAACACTCACAGACCGGGCGATTGTTTTGATCAGCTCTCCATTGACCGGCAGCCCTTCCTTGGCTCCATCGAGGTCAACCAGGTGAATCCAGGAAGCGCCTTGGGCCACCCACTCCCTGGCCATTTCCAGAGGCGAGTCGGCATAAACGGTCTCCTGCGCGTAGTCTCCCTGAAACAGACGGACGCATTTGCCGCCGCGAATATCGATAGCCGGATAGATCGTAAAGCTCGTACTCATGCCTTTTCCCCCTTACACAGTTCAGCAAAATTGGCCAGCAGCCTCATCCCCGTCTCGCCGCTCTTTTCCGGGTGGAATTGCATGCCGTACACCTGATCTTGCCCGACGATGGCTGTCACCTGCTGATGGTACTCCGTCGTTGCCAGCAGGACCTTCTCATCGCTTACCCGGACATGGTAGGAGTGGACGAAGTAGACGTAATCGCCGCTTTTCACTCCGCTGAGCAGTGGATGCTCCGCTCGCATATGAAGCTGGTTCCAGCCCATATGCGGCACCTTGTAATCTCCTTCAAAGCGTACGGCCTCTCCGCCAATCAGTCCCAGTCCTGCTGCGACTCCGTGTTCTGTGCTTTGTTCGAACAAAAGCTGCATGCCAAGGCAAATTCCCAGGATGGGACGTCCGGAAGCCGCGTACGAGCGAATGCCCTCTTCCAGCTCCAGCTCACGAATGTTTTTCATGGCATCCCCGAAGGCCCCGACTCCTGGAAGGATGGCTCCCGAAAGGCCTTCTAGCCGCTCCGGTCTGGAGACAAATTCATAGGAGCAGCCGAGCCTTTCCAGCGCTTTTCCCAAGCTGTACAAATTGCCCATGCCGTAGTCGATGATTCCGATCATCTTACAAAACTCCTTTTGTAGACGGGACTCCTTTGACCCGCGGGTCGATACTCGTCGCTTCATCCAATGCTCGCGCCAGCGCTTTGAAAATCGCTTCGATCATGTGGTGGGTATTGTGGCCATAATGCAGGATGACGTGCAGATTGATCCGCGCTTCCAGGGCAAACTTCCAAAGAAATTCATGCACTAGCTCCGTCGGGAATTGCCCCACGACAGGAGACGGATATGCAGCCCGGTATTCCAGATGGGGACGGTTGCTGATATCGATGACCACCTGCGCCAAAGCGTCGTCCATCGGGACAAAGGCGTTGCCGTAGCGCTTGATCCCCTTTTTGTCGCCAAGCGCTTCCCGCAGTGCTTGCCCGAGACAAATGCCGATATCCTCTACGGTATGGTGGTAGTCGATCTCGATGTCTCCCTTCGCCTTGACGGTGAGGTCAAAATGGCCGTGCCGGGCAAACAAGTCCAGCATATGGTCGAGGAACGGCACGCCGGAATCCTGTTTGCTCTCTCCGCTCCCGTCGACCGCAAATGCCAGCGCAATATCGGTTTCGTTGGTTGTCCGCGCGATCTGCGCGTTTCGCTTGATTATCTCGATCATGACTGTTCACGCTCCCCGTCTTCTTTGGCGAAATCATAAAGCCGCTCCTGGATCGCACGTCCGTGGGCATGCAAGCCCTCCTGCCAAGCCAGCGCGACGATTTTTCGGCCGTTTGCCTGCAAATCCTGTCTGCTGTAGGAAACGACGCTCGATTTTTTGATAAAGTCATCCACGGACAGCGGCGAGGAAAAGCGGGCCGTACCATTGGTCGGGATGACGTGATTCGTGCCTGCAAAATAATCGCCGACCGGCTCCGATGAGTAAGGCCCGAGAAAAATCGCTCCGGCGTTCTCCACCCTGCCCAACTGGTCAAACGGGTTTTCCACCATCAGCTCCAAATGCTCGGGGGCCAATCGGTTGACGACGGCAAAGCCTTCATCCAAGTCCTGCACGAGCAAAATCGCGCCAAAGTCCCGCAACGCCGCTTCCGCGATGGAACGGCGGGGCAGATCTTCCAGCTGCCGCTCCAATTCGCGGGCCGTGGCCTCTGCCAGCGACGGCGACGGGGTAACCAGCACGGCCGCCGACATCGGATCGTGCTCCGCCTGTGACAGCAGGTCAGCCGCAACATAGCGAGGATTGGCCGTATCGTCAGCGAGTACCACAATCTCGCTCGGGCCGGCAACCATGTCAATGCTGACGAGACCAAAGACTTCCCGCTTCGCGAGTGCAACATAAATGTTGCCCGGACCGACAATTTTATCTGCCGGCTTGATTTGCTCCGTCCCGTAGGTGAGGGCGGCAATGGCCTGGGCACCGCCCACCTTGTAGATTTCGTTGACACCGGCAATGCGCGCCGCTACGAGAATCGCCGGATTTACTTTTCCATCCGCACCCGGAGGGGTGGTGATAACGACTTCGGGCACACCGGCGATTTTGGCCGGGACTGCATTCATCAGTACGCTGGAAGGGTAGGCAGCCGTACCGCCCGGAACGTAAAGCCCGACTCGCTGCAACGGCCGCACGATCTGACCCAGAAGCGTTCCGCTGTCCCTCATGGCAAACCAGGATTGGCGGACCTGCCGCTGGTGGTAGTCGCGAATGTTTTCCGCCGCTTCTTCCAGTGCCGCTTTCACTTCGGCACAGACCAGCTCCTCCGCTTCCCGCAACTCCGACTCGCTGACGCGAAACTGCTCCAATCGTACTTTGTCAAAACGCTCTGTATAAGCGCGGACAGCTTCGTCGCCCTTTTTCCGTACCTCCGCCAGAATGGATTGGACGGCTTGCCGCTGTTCCTCGGTCCCTGCTTCGACGGAACGCCTGGCATCGTATTTGTCTGCTCGCACGATTCGAATCATTTTGCTCCCCTCTCCCTTTCCCGCATCATTACCGGGGGATCACTTCCAGAAATTTTTGGGCAATGTCGTCAACGGCTTCACTTTTCATCCGGTAGCTCGCCCGATTGGCGATCAACCGCGTCGTAATCTCGCATATATGCTCCAGCTCGACCAGCCCGTTTTCCTTCAAGGTCCGGCCGGTAGAGACAATATCGACGATCCGGTCGGCCAGGCCGATCAACGGGGCGAGCTCGACGGAACCGTTCAGCTTGATTACTTCTACCTGCTGCCCCTGCTCACGGAAATACCGGGATGCGATCCGCGGGTACTTGGTCGCTACCCGCGGCGCCTCAGTGGGTGTCCAGTCCTCAAGCCCCGCGACCACCATCCGGCAGTAGCCGATCTGCAAATTCAACAGCTCGTAGACGTCACGCTCCTCTTCCAGCAGGACGTCCTTGCCCGCGACGCCGACGTCTGCCACCCCGTACTCCACATAGGTAGGCACGTCTGTCGGCTTTGCGAGAATAAACTCCAGACTCGTGTTCTTCACAGGGATAATCAATTTTCGCGAATCCTGCAGCTCGGCTGTCACCTCCATGCCCGCCTGCTGCAAAAAGGCAACCGCTTCTTCAAAAATCCTGCCCTTCGGCATGGCAATCGTCAGTTTGCGCTCGTTGTCAGACAGACTCATCTCTCATTCCTCCTGTTCCGTCAGGCTGATCACGCTGTATTCCGCATGCTCGCTCCACACCAATGCTTCTGTCCGGTCCTTTACCCGTCTCGTCTCTACGATCTGCCCCTCCCGGCGCATTCGCTGAGCTTCTGCGAAAGCCTTGGCCCGGTATTCATCCGTATAGAACAATAGCACATGCTGTTTTTCCGGCGAGGCCAACGCAGGCGTCACCTGCAACAGCCGATCCATTTTGATTGCGAATCCGGTCGCTGGCGCAGGACGCCCAAATTGTTCAAGCAGCCGGTCGTATCTGCCGCCTCCCAGCAGCGGCGAGCCCAGGTCGGCCGCATATCCTTCAAACACGACACCCGTGTAGTAATTCATGTTGCTGATCAGGTTGAAATCAAGCAGCAGCGCCTCTGTTACTCCGTATGCCTCCAGTGCAGCCCAAAGCGAAGCAACCGTCTCAACGGCCCGGCGAGCCCTTCCGTTTACCGTCAGCTGGCGGGCCTCTTCGATCTTCCCTTTGCCCCCGCGCAGACGTAAAAGCGCCTCCAGCCGTTTCTTTTCCTCTGCTGAAAGGTTAAGACGCTCCGTCAACTGACGAAAGCCGACGAAATCCCGCTCGTACAGAAAGCGGCGGAATTGGGACCGGTCTTCCTCGTCAGCGACCGTCTCCTCCAGAAGACCTTCCACAAAGTCAACATGGCCGATCGCGATCCGAAACGTTTCAACCCCTGACACCTGCAAGCAAAAGACTGCCAACGCAATCGCCTCGGCGTCAGCATCTACGGAAGCATCGCCGATCAGTTCGATTCCCGTCTGGAAAAATTCAGCATTGCGCCCCGCCTCTTTTTCCTGGGCCCGAAAAACATTGGTCTGGTAAAACAGCCGAATCGGCAGTGGAACGTCTTTATATAAGGACGAAACGACCCGCGCTATAGGCGATGTCATATCGGGGCGGAGCACAACCGTATGCCCCTGTTTATCCAACAGCCGAAACATTCTGTCAGTGAGCGTAACACTTGCGGCACCTACCGTATCGTAGTACTCCAGTGACGGGGTCATGATCTCTCTGTACCCCCAGCGCTCGATGCAATCCCGCAGCTCGCGCTCCAAATGCCGTTGTTTGGCCAGTGATTCCGGCAATATGTCCCGCATGCCCAAAGGCTTTTCAAATCCCAACGGCTTTGTCATCGCATGTCCCTCCGAATCCATTCGCTTTACTCTGCTAATATGGTAGCAAACTAAAGTATTAGTAGAAGATTAACATGTTGCCATCTGTCGGTCAACTGCGGCAGTTATAGTCTGAATATTCTGTTTGTTGTTGGCAGTCTTAATCTGAATCAACAGTCCTTCCCTTATTGCTTTGTATGTACGGCTTCCTCTAAAGCGGCTGTGGCGAAGAGAAGCCTGTTTCCATTCTGCGCTCCGGTCTACGTCCCGCAAGGAAGCTATGACTGTCCGCTCCGCAATGGTCCCGAGGGAATCGCAAAACGACGCGCAACTGCAGAGTGAATTCATAGGTTGCGATTCTGTTTCCTCGGGACCATTGCTCCACTGGGCTGGACTTCGCTAGTCGCTCCGACTGGAAACAGGCTTCTCTAGCGAGCAGAACTGCTTCCCCGAGCTTTGAAAAGCATGCAGGGTCGTTCAGGTTGGCTAAGGTTCATGGCAAGCTTTGTCAGTTGGTGCCTGCAGATTGTCTAAAGGCTCACAACAAACCTGATCCAGGTAAGCTGAAGGGGGCTCTTTGAGACGAAAACTCTTTTCAAACGAACCTTTTTTCGAACGAAGCTCTTTCAAACCAACCTCTTTCAAACCAGTTCGGCCATTAGCCCGAACTGGTTTTCGTAAAGAAAACCAACAGCTGTAGAGATGAAAATGGAGAAAACCGCGAAGGTCTTTGGGACACCTCCCAGGCGGAATGGAAAAAGCAAAACACGCTTTTAGCGTCCAACTCTGAGACGCCCCCTCGAACAGGCTGCTTTTGGACGCGGTTTTGCTTTTGGAATGGAGCCGGCCAGTCCAGCCCCCTCGCAGTGTCCCACCGAACCTTGAGCGGTTTTCTCCTTTTTCATCTCTTCCACTACAGCCTGTCCAACCGCCAACATAAAACCCGCAACGAAGTGCAAACGAAAGCCCCGCTTTAATAACAAGTGACGATTACAAACAAAACAAAACCGCCGATTACCCGGCGGTTCGAATGCTTACAGCTCTGCTATGTTGTTGTCTGCTCCACGGTTTGCTGCTCAATCCCTTCCCGAATGATCTGCATCGGATTGCCGCCCACAAACGCTCCGGGAGGAACATCCTTGTGAACGACCGTACCGGCAGCCACGATCGCCCCTTCGCCGATGGTCACTCCCGGCAAAATGGTGCTGTTCGCTCCGATCAGCACTCGGTCTTCGATTCGGACCTCTCCCAAGCGGTACTCATCTACCAGGTACTCGTGAGCAAGAATGGTCGTATTGTAGCCGATCACACAATTGCGGCCGATCTTGATCAGCTCCGGAAACATAATATCCATCATGACCATCAAGGCTACCGCTGTCTTTTCTCCGATTTCCATACGCAGAAAAGTCCGGTAGAGCCAGTTTTTCCAGGAGAGAAACGGCGTGTATCGGGCAATCTGGATGACGACAAAACTCTTGACCACTTTCCAAAAGCTAACGGTTTGGTACAACTGCCACAACGGATTCGCCCCGTGGACGGGAAATCGTTTGGTCTTTCTGCTCATCTGCTCGTCCCTTTCGCGTGTGCCTTCCACAAGATGTTTGAAAAAAGTCTCTCGCACAAGCTCTCTTACAAGTCGGAATCGGTGTCCTCCAAAATCATATCGGACTGCTTTTTGGAAAAATGGACCGCGGCGTTGTACCCCATCCGCTTCAGCCTGAAGTTCATCGCGGCCACTTCGATGATGACCGCCAAGTTGCGGCCAGGGCGGACAGGCACCGTGATGATCGGGATTTCCGTGTCCATAATCTTGATCGTCTCTTCGTCCAGTCCGAGTCGTTCGTATTGCTTATGCGGCTCCCACAGCTCCAGTTGGACCACCATGGCGATATTTTTTACATTCCGTACAGCACCCGCTCCAAACATCGTCATCACATTGATAATGCCCACGCCGCGGATTTCAAGCAAATGCTGAATCAGTTCAGGAGCGCTTCCGACCAACTGTTCACCCTGAGTCTGGCGAATTTCCACCGCGTCATCAGCCACGAGACGATGCCCCCGCTTTACCAGCTCCAGGGCGGCCTCGCTTTTTCCAATCCCGCTCGAACCCATAATCAGTACGCCTACCCCGTAGATGTCCGTCAATACACCGTGAATGGTGGTCGTCGGAGCCAGCCGGTTCTCCAGGTAATTGGTGACTTTGCCTACCAACGTAGTGGTCGCGAGCGAGGATTGGAGGACAGGAAGACCGCGTTCATTGGATATCTCCAGTATTTCTTCCGGCACCTGCAGGTTGCGGGTCACACAGAAACAAGGGGTTTCCTCTTGCATGAGAAATCGCATGCGTTCCAGCCGTTCTTCCCTGGTGAGCGTCTCGAAAAAGTTAATTTCGGTCAACCCGAACAGTTGAATGCGTTCTGCGGCGTAATACGAGTAATAGCCAGCTAGCTGAAGACCAGGACGGCTTAGGTCTGTTACCGTTATCTCTCTTCCCAGTCCTTCTTCACCGCTTAGCAGCTTCATGTTGAAATGATCCATCAGGTGACTTACTTTTGTTTTTCTCACTCGTCTTCCCCTCCAAGTCTATTGCGCTCGTCCCGATTTTGTATCCTCATTGTATCGAAAGAGCCGGCAGCTCTCAACATCGGACTATTCAAACTCTTCTAACATCATTTACATTAATCGACTTATTTCATAAGATAGAATTAGTGTTTCATCTTTGTTACATACTCTCTGCTATACTATAGTTACATAATTGCCCCCGTTTTTCGTATGTGTGTTACAGATTGAGAGGAGGCAAGGCAATTGGATTTCCTGCTCCGTTTCTTCCTAATAGATGTACCTGAAGCCTTCTTGCTTCTGACAATCGGTTTTGCCATATTCAATCAATCTCCGGTTGCCCATCTGAAGAAAACTGTCGTTTTTTGTATGCTGTTCGCTATTGCAGGGGAGTCGCTCAGCTTTCTCAACGTCCCCTATCAACCAAAAATTGTCACGATGCTTCTTTTTACCTATCTGTTTATTCTTTTTCTCTTTAGAGCAAAGATATTTATGGCGGTTTCCATGACGATTGCCTCAATTGGTAGCATGATCCTCGCAGAATTCGTAATTTTGATGCTGTTAAACAGCCAGCAGATTTACGGATTTGACATTCTTACCACATCATTTCTACAGCATTTTGCAGGATTTCTTTATTTATTTGTCTTGGCTCTTTTGGCCTTTTTTCTGCGAATGCTCAAGATCGATTTGCGCAGGATGGTTCCGCAAAACCGTCATAACCGTTACCTGTTCATGCTGATTTTGATTGGTAGTATTGAATTTTTGTTGATCTTGTTTATGAATACTTCATTTTTTATCAGGGGAAACAATTCTCCATTGCTTCAATTCTACACGACACAATATCAGCTATTCTTTCAACTTGTCATTCTGTTCTTGTTTATTGTGATCGTCTACCTGTTCCGAATTTACGTCAACCTGACGATTAACCGCGTTGAGACCGAAACGGAGACTCCTTATCTGCAAAGCATCAACGACCTTTTGACCGCGATCCGGTCCATCAAGCACGATTCTCTCAACCACTACACGGCTATCAATGGCTTCCTGAAGGAAGGCATGCATGATATGGGCAAAGAATACGTGCAGCAGCTTCTGCAGGAAACGGTGTCCATCGAGCAAGCAGTAGAAAACAGTGTCCAAGTTTTGGAGGGCATTCAAAACCCGGCCATCTCTGCTCTGTTTCAATCCAAAATGGCTATTTGCATCGCCGAACGAATATCGTGCGACATCAAAATCTTCGGGACTCATCAGTTTTCTTTCATTCGAACGTATGACCTGATCAAGATTATCGGCAACCTTTTCGACAATGCTATCCGAGCCTCCTCCTACGAGCTCGAGGAGAACCGTTACATAAAGCTGGAATGGGGTTATTCCGAGGGTGAGCAATACCTTTATATCGAAAATAGCGGACCTACGATTCCAAAAGAGAAGCTGCAGGCTATTTTCCAACTGGGATATACAACGAAAACCAATGGAGAAGGAGGGGTCGGGCTCGCTGTCGTCAAATCCGTGACCGAACGATATGGCGGCAAGATTCAGGTTCAATCGGAACAAGGCGTCACCAGCTTTCGAATTTCCTTTGGCTTGTAAAAAGGAGTGTTTCCATGGGATGGATGGAAAAGACATCGAAGCGGATCGCAAGAAAAATCATGTCTGAAGATACGATTCATACAGAGGAGGAGCTGTCACACGGAATTGAAATCTTTCTTCTAAATCTATTAAACGTGATGTTTCTGTTCCTTGTCTCAATCCTTCTTGGCATCGTCGGGGAAGTTTTTCTCCTAACCACTATCTACTTTCTGCATCGTCTCTTTACCGGGGGTGTTCACATGAGCACACCCGGGTCTTGTCTCATCGTCGGGACAGCAACTTTGTCAGGAGCAGGATATGTGATGGCTCATCTCCCCGTACTTACCACATCTTTGGCCTATTTCTGGATTGTCATTTCTATGGGGGCAGCCTTTCTGATCAATGTGAAATATGCTCCTGCCGCCCACACTTATTTGCCTACCAATGAAAGAGTCAGACAAATCAGCAAAAAAGTGATCCTATTTCTGATTACGATAGGTTGCACTTTCATACTTTTTCTGGTAGTATATTACCAGAAAATAGCATTGATATATTCGCTTGCTGTTTTTCTGCAGTCGCTGCACCTCCATCCGGTTTCGTATCGTATGGTGGCCGGCCTGGAACAAATGTTAAGAAAGGGTGGTATGTTATGAAGAAATTGCGTAAACTGACGTCAGATTTCTTTGCATCCTTGTCTGCCTTGCATGTTGCCGGTGTATTAAAGGGGGGGTTCCTCTACGAACCGATTCCTCCTTCTCAGCGGGAAAAACAGCAGTAGTCTCTTACGATTTTATTACGATCTTAAAAATGCAAGAGGGTGTTCCCGAAGCAAGCGGGGCCCCTTTTTTACATGAAAAAGCGGCTGTCACTTCGGAAAGACTTTCAAATGAAGACAGCCGCTTTCTTTTTCCTGATATCGTTCAGCCAGTCTTCCGGTTTTTCCAGTCAACTGGCGATAAGCCGTCGTGTCCTCTCTTTCAACGCTGCCTACTTCTTTTTGCTGAGGACACCTTCAATGATCCATCCAAACAAGCTCATCAGCACCGCTGCCATCAGAACCGTCCAGAATGATCCCGGCCAGTTCCCCACCTCAAAGCCATCGATCAAATAGGCCGTCAGCGCAAAGGTGAGCGTATTTATCACAAACCAAAACAGCCCCAGCGTCAAAAAGTGGAGCGGCAAGGAAAAGAAAACCAGGATCGGCCTGATAAACGTGTTGACCAATCCCAAAATGAAAGCTGCCCACACCGCTACACCAAAACTGGAGAGGGTAATCGCCTCAAACCACTGGCTAATCAGCAGCAGGGCTGCACCGTTTAACAAAAGCTTGACTATCCACCGAATCATCCGTCTCCCCTCCTTCCCTCTTGATTCAGAAGCTGGCAAATTTGTCCCTAAAGCATCCCATGCAGTTCTTTCTTCCATTGTGCAAAAAAAAGCTCCATAAAGGTGTGTCGCTCTTCTGCTATACGACGAGCCGTGCTCGTCATCAGTCGTTCTTGTATGCGGCTGAGCTTCCACTCGTACTCCCTGGCTGGAGTGTGCACGGAAGGGTCATCGGAGACAATCGGCTGTCCGATTACTCCCGAGTAGGCGAAGGCACGGGCAATCCCGATCGCGCCGATTGAGTCCAGTTTGTCGGCATCGAATAAAATCTTGTCCTCTAGCGAAGTCGGAGGCCGCTCCTTGCGAAAACGGTGTGCAAGAATCACCTGCTGGACAAGCACTGCTTGTTCTTCGGAATAACCGTACTCAGTCAGCAGCTCCGGCACGAGGCGTGCGCTGATTTCCGCATGGCACTCTCCCGTCCGCCTCTCTTCCGCACGTCCAATGTCGTGGAGCAAGGCAGCCAGCCGAAGAATTTGCATATCCGCGCCTTCCTCGCGTCCGATCCGCTCACAAAGCCCGATGACGCGCAAGTTATGCTGCCAATCATGGGCCGGGTCCTGGCCGTCGAAAAATCGCTCCGCTTTTTTTACCAGGCCCTCTGGCAAGGAAGCCAGCGCTTCTTTCACGAGCTCCATCTCTTTGCACTCTCCCTTTACATCCATCAACTGGTTGAGTGTTTTGACCAGTGACAAAACAATCGATCATTTGAATGGAATCCTCTTTACTTCATCGGAAAGAAAACCCGGAGCGATTAACTCCGGGCTGTATCGTGCATCTCTTGAAGAGCGTTCTTATTTCGTTTTCGCCTGTATGTGCCTGCTTGGAAATATAAACACATTTTGTTGATATCTTTGTGCAAATTTGGATGACGCACCTATAGTCCATTATACTCACAAGCACTCCCGCTCATGTCAGTTGCGCTTACTTGGAGACGAGCTCCTCCCATCTTGCGACTGTACGAGCGCGGTCGCGTGCCAGGATGGGCTTCAGGAACTGGCCCGTGTAAGAGCCCTGTACCTCCGCCAACTCCTCAGGCGTTCCCGTCCCTACGATTTGTCCGCCGCGGGTACCGCCTTCAGGTCCCAAATCGATGATGTGATCCACTGTCTTGATAACGTCCAGGTTGTGCTCGATTACCAGCACCGTATCCCCGTTTTCCACCAACCGCTGAAGCACTTTCAGCAAGCGGTCAATATCGTCAGTGTGCAGCCCGGTCGTCGGTTCATCCAGGATATAAAGGGTACGGCCGGAGCTGCGGCGGTACAACTCCGACGCCAGCTTGACGCGCTGCGCTTCCCCGCCCGAGAGCGTAGTGGCCGGCTGTCCCAGCTTCATGTAGCCCAGCCCCACGTCGAGCAAGGTTTGCAGCTTCCGCTCGATCCTCGGCAGGTTGCGGAAGTACTCCAGCGAATCCTCAATCGTCATTTCCAGGACGTCGGCAATGCTTTTCCCTTTGTACTTCACTTCCAGCGTCTCCCGATTGTAGCGCTTGCCGTGGCAAACCTCGCAGGGTACGTAGACGTCGGGCAGGAAATGCATTTCAATCTTGATGATCCCGTCACCGCTGCACGCTTCGCAGCGGCCGCCCTTTACGTTGAAGCTGAAGCGGCCCTTTTTGTAGCCGCGGACCTTCGCTTCGTTGGTCGAGGCAAACAGGTCGCGGATATCGTCAAACACGCCGGTATACGTGGCAGGGTTGGATCGCGGCGTGCGTCCGATCGGCGACTGGTCGATATCGATCACCTTGTCGAGGTGCTCCAGACCCGTGATCCGACGGTGCTCGCCCGGCTTTGCCTTGGCCCGGTTGAGCTCGCGTGCCAGCGCCTTGTGCAAAATCTCGTTGATCAACGTGCTCTTTCCAGAACCGGAAACGCCTGTGACAGCGACAAACAGGCCGAGCGGAATTTTCACGGTGACGTTTTTCAGGTTGTTTTCCTTTGCTCCCTCGATGGTTAGCCATTTGCCGTTTGGCTTGCGGCGCTCCATCGGAACCGGAATGAACTTGCGTCCGCTCAAGTAAGCGCCCGTCAAAGAATCGGGGTTCTCCATCACTTCCTGCGGTGTACCTGCAGCGATGACTTTGCCGCCGTGAATACCGGCACCTGGTCCAATGTCGATGATGTAGTCGCAAGCCATCATCGTATCCTCGTCGTGCTCTACGACGATCAGCGTATTGCCCAGCTTGGTCATATGCTCCAGCGTCTTGATCAGGCGGGCGTTGTCGCGCTGATGGAGACCGATGCTCGGCTCGTCCAGGATATAGAGAACGCCCATCAGACTGGAACCGATCTGGGTAGCAAGCCGGATGCGCTGCGCCTCCCCTCCGGAAAGGGTTCCCGCCGCACGGCTCAGCGTCAGGTAGTCCAGTCCGACGTCGATCAGGAAGTTGAGGCGCGCCTTGATTTCCTTGACGATCAGGTTGGCGATCTTCATTTCCTTCTCAGTCAGATCCAGTGTGTCGATAAACTCGTACGCGTCGGTGATGGACAAATCGGTCAGTTCGGAAATGCTGCGACCGCCCACCCGGACGGCCAGACTTTCCTGACGAAGGCGATGTCCTTTGCAGACAGGACAATGCTTCTGGCTCATGAAGCCTTCGATTTGTTCGCGAATATAGTCGGAGCTGGTCTCCAGATGGCGGCGCTGCAAATTGATCACGACTCCCTCGAAAGGAACGGTCGCCTCTCTGACCTGGCCAAACTCGTTTTCGTAGCGGAACTGGATTTTTTCTCCCTGGCTGCCGTACATCAGGATTTGCTTGTGCTCCTCTGGAAGCTCCTCGTACGGAATGTCCATCCGAATGTCAAAATGACGGCAAGCGGACTCCAGAAGCTGCTGATAGTACGTCGAGGACTTCGGCTCCCAGGCTCCGATGGCACCGTCGGCAAGCGACTTGGTGACGTCGGGTACAACCATGTCCGGGTCCACTTCCAGTTTGACGCCCAGACCATCGCACTCCGGGCAGGCGCCGAATGGGCTGTTGAACGAAAACATGCGCGGCTCCAGCTCGCCGATGGAAAATCCGCAGATCGGGCAGGAGTGCTTTTCACTGAACAACAGCTCTTCCTGCTCCATGACATCGACGATCACCTTTCCATCGGCCAGACGAAGCGCGGTCTCCAGCGAATCGGCCAGCCGCGCCTGAACGTCCGGCTTGACGACAATCCGGTCCACGACGACCTCAATGCTGTGCTTTTTGTTTTTCTCCAGCTTGATCTCCTCGGACAAATCGCGAATCTCGCCATCTACCCGCACGCGGACAAAGCCCTGCTTGCGGATGTCCTCCAGGAGCTTGACGTGCTCTCCTTTGCGTCCCTGAACCATCGGGGCCAAGATTTGCAGCCGGGTACGCTCAGGGTACTCCATCACGCGGTCGACCATCTGCTCAACCGTCTGGGACTGAATCTCGATGCCGTGTTCGGGACAGATCGCTCTCCCGATGCGCGCGTACAAAAGGCGCAGGTAATCGTAAATCTCGGTAACAGTCCCTACTGTAGATCGCGGGTTGCGGCTCGTCGTCTTCTGGTCGATCGAAATGGCAGGGGACAAGCCTTCGATGGAGTCGACGTCCGGCTTGTCCATCTGCCCGAGAAATTGACGGGCATAGGCGGACAGCGACTCCACATACCGCCGCTGTCCTTCGGCGTAAATCGTATCAAATGCAAGCGATGACTTCCCTGATCCCGACAACCCCGTCAGCACGACAAACTTGTCGCGAGGAATGACGACATCGACGTTTTTCAGGTTGTGGGCACGGGCACCTTTCACCACAATATGTTCCAATGGCATGCAATTCCCTCTCCTTAGAGCTCTGCCTTCAGCTCAAGAATCAAATCACGCAATTCGGCTGCTCGCTCAAACATGAGGTTGCGCGCCGCTTCCTTCATTTCTTCTTCCATTCGCTCAATCACCTGGATGCGATCCTTCTTCGGCATCTTTTTAAAGTCGGCATGCGGCAGGTAATCTGCCTTCTCTTCCGCTACCTTGGTCGCTTCGATGACTTCGCGGACAGCCTTCTTGACCGTTTGCGGGGTAATTCCGTTCTTTTCGTTGTATTCTGTCTGGATTTTGCGGCGCCGTTCCGTCTCGCTGATCGCCGCCTTCATCGAATCGGTTATTCGGTCGGCGTACATGATGACGCGTCCCTCGGCGTTCCGGGCAGCGCGTCCGATCGTCTGGATCAGGGAGCGCTCGTTGCGCAGGAAGCCCTCTTTGTCCGCGTCGAGGATGGCGACGAGCGAAACTTCCGGCAAGTCGAGCCCCTCCCGCAGCAGGTTGATCCCGATCAGCACGTCAAATTCCCCCAGACGCAAGGAACGCAAAATTTGCATCCGCTCGATCGTCTTGATGTCGGAGTGCAAATAGCGAACCTTGATGCCGATATCCTTCAGGTAATCGGTCAGATCTTCCGCCATCTTTTTCGTCAAGGTCGTCACCAAAACCCGTTCGTCCTTGGCGATGGTGGCCTGAATCTCGCCGATCAGATCGTCGATTTGCCCCTTGATCGGGCGGACGGTCACAGTCGGGTCCACCAGACCCGTCGGGCGAATAACCTGTTGGACGACTTCCGGACAGTGCTCAAGCTCGTAGGGACCCGGGGTCGCGGAAATGTAGATCGCCTGCTTCAGCTTCGCTTCGAATTCCTCGAATTTCAGCGGTCTGTTGTCTCTCGCTGACGGCAGACGGAAGCCGTGCTCTACGAGAACATCCTTGCGTGCCCGGTCACCGTTGTACATGGCACGTACCTGGGGCAGGGTCATATGCGACTCGTCCATAACGACGAGAAAGTCGTCGGGAAAATAATCGATCAGTGTATACGGCGCGTGTCCTTCCGGCAAGCCGGTCAGATGGCGGGAGTAGTTTTCAATCCCGGAGCAGAAGCCCATCTCCATCATCATCTCGATGTCGTAGCGGGTGCGCTGCTCCAGACGCTGCGCTTCCAGCAGCTTGCCTGCCGCGCGAAACTCCGCGAGCCTCGCCTCCAGCTCCATCTCGATGCTTTGGACGGCGCGCTTCATTTTTTCTTCGCGCGTTACGTAGTGGGAAGCTGGGAAAATCGCTACATGATCGCGCTGCCCGAGGATTTCCCCGGTCAGGACATCAATCTCTGTGATCCGTTCGATTTCATCGCCGAAAAACTCGACGCGGATCGCCTGCTCGCTTTGCGAAGCCGGGAAGATTTCCACGACGTCTCCCCGTACGCGGAACGTCCCGCGAACGAAGTTGATATCGTTGCGGTCGTACTGGATGTCCACCAGGCGATGAAGGATTTCGTCGCGGCTTTTTTCCATCCCGACCCGAAGCGACAGCAGCAGCTCTCTGTATTCCTCGGGCGAACCCAAGCCGTAAATGCACGACACCGACGCCACGATAATCACGTCACGCCGCTCAAACAACGCGCTGGTCGCGGAGTGGCGCAACTTGTCGATCTCGTCGTTGATGCTGGAATCTTTTTCGATATACGTATCCGATTGGGGAATGTACGCTTCCGGTTGATAGTAATCGTAGTAGCTGACGAAGTATTCCACCGCGTTGTTCGGGAAAAACTCCTTGAACTCGGCACAAAGCTGGGCAGCCAACGTCTTGTTGTGGGCCATTACCAGCGTCGGCTTGTTTACCTGGGCAATTACCTGAGCAATCGTAAAGGTCTTTCCCGTACCGGTCGCGCCCAGCAATGTCTGGTGCCGCTTTCCGGCGAGCACACCCTCCACCAGTCCGGCAATGGCTGTCGGCTGGTCTCCGGACGGCTGAAACTCCGATACCAATTCAAAACGGTCCATTCCCTCGTTCATCTCCTTGTCACATCTCATTTCCATTATAACACAATCATTCAAAAAATAAGCCGCAAATTCGAACAAATGTTTGTCTTTACTCTCAAGCAGATTTTACCGATACATTGTAAAGAAGAATGTGAACGTACTGAAGTACCCGTCAGAGACAGGGAGGACAGCCATGTCAGATACAAACACCGTCAATAACAGCACTCACATACAGCCCCATTTGAGCTATAAAGGCAAAAAGGAGTTTTCCACCGAGCTGGACCAGAATGCCTTTATGAAGCTGATGCTGGAGCAGTTGAAACAGCAGGACCCGCTCTCTCCGATGGACAATTCGCAATTCCTGCAGCAAACGAGCATGATGACCATGGTTGAGAAGCTGACCAAGATGGCCAGCCTGATGGAGCAGTCCAACAACAGCATGCTGACCCTGCGGGAATACGAAGCGCTGGTCGGCAGAACAGCCAGCTACGACATGCAGAAAAAGGACGAAATGACGGGCGAAGTGACCCATGAGAAAAAATCGGGAGTCATCGACGCCGTATACCTCGATCAAGGAAAAATCTACTTCCGCATCCAGGGCGAACAAACGCCAGTCCCCCGCGAATGGATCGAGGGTCTGGAATCGAAAGGCTTGTCCGGAAACAGTCTGGACAACAGCCTGAAGTACGCCGAGATGATCGGAAAAGAAGTGTCCTATACGGAGTCGAAGCAGGTGGACAAGGATGGAAACCCTGACACCACGGACGACGTCACTTCCGTCGATGAAGTCAAAAACGGAGTCATTGTCGGATTCACGATGAAGGACAATGCCGTGCAATTCCAGCTGGACAACGGAACCTCGATCAAGCTGGAAAACATCAAGGGCATGTCGGTCAAGCCGGACAATGCGCGAATGGACAATACCCTCCAATATGCCCAGATGATCGGCTATACAATCACCTATACGGACTCGTCCACCCAACCAGACGGAACGGCATCGACCAGCGAGCTCACAGGTGTGATCAAAGCGGTCAGCATGAAAAATGGCCTGATCGAATTCGTTCTCGACGACGACAAGAAGGTAAAGCTGAACCAAATCATCGGGTACGAAGCGCAGGCATATGCGTAAACAGATTATTGTGTGGATGCAAGCAAACTGTGGATGCTAGCAAACGCATCAGCGAACCGTTGCAAGCAACAAGCCAAAAGCCGTTCGGATTCCATTTCCGAACGGCTTTTCCTTTTGTGCACCCTGCTTTTATTCATCCACGATTACTTTTCCGGTCAAAGCGTCAACGTATACGGTCGTATCCACCCGGAGGTCCGGTCCACAGAAGCAGTGGGCACGCGATTGTCGGAACGACAGATCATACACCAGCTTCCACTCCGGTTTGTCCTCCCGCTTTGACTGCTGCTTCACATACACAAGCTCCAGCGGATATGCTTGCAGCAGGGCATTTAAAGCTGCCTGTTCGGAGATGGCTTGGGTCCGCTCGGGAAATTTCACCTGATCGTAAGGTTCTGTTCTCAGCTCGCGGATGGAGCCGTCCAAAGGATTGACCTCAACGACGTATGCTCCTTCTTCTGCGGTTTGCCCGCTTTTTGCCACAGGCAGTCCCCCAACCACCGGATCTGCCAGCCAAATGCTCCGTTCTTCGTTCCCCGCATCAACAACCCGGAACTGCCGAGTTCCTGCTGGCAGCAGCTTTTCGATCAAGGAGAGAGCTGATTTGAGATCTCTGCTCTTGTCTGTTTTTTTCCGGGGAGACGTCCCATCGTTTTGTTTCATGCTGATCAGCTTGCCCGTCTTGGCCTCAACCTCTACGAGCAGATGATATCTGTTCTCTCCCTTTGCATCGTCCGGAAAATTCCCCAGGTGGTACGGCTTCTCCTGATCAGCGACATCTTTGGCAAACATCCCCCAGATATAGATACGGTGCTGTTCTCCGTTTTCCATGTTCTTTGAAATAACCGACAACGGCCATTTATCTACGTCTGCGCGGGCGATTTCCTTGGCGAATGCTTTTACCTCCGCCTCAGTCTTCAAAGCGGCGTAGCGGCCTTTTCCTGCTAAGGAGACCATTTGCGGCTTTTTCTGAGGGGCCTGCATTCGTTTTCCCGTAAAGGCATCGATGGCACTGCCGGTATGCGGGCCTTCCACGATTCCTCCCTTGATGGCATAAACCAGCCTAGCCTGAGGTTGGCGAGCTTCTGCTTCTGACACTGGCGCAGCTTGGTCCGGCAGCATGTACATCAGCTCCAGCGGCTTGCTTTCTGCAAAGCGCTGGTGAGCCGTGGTCATTGACAGCACGCGCTGCGGCGACGGCATTTCCTTGTGATCGATCGGTTCATAAAGGGCACCGTTGAGCGTGCGAAAGCCAATGATCCGCCCTGTCGCATCGACCGTGACCAAACAGTCGTACGCATCATTCAGCGCTACTTGGTTATGCTTGCGGACAAACCGAACCGTAAACGTACCGTCTTGATCCATTTCGTCTTGGCGAATTCCGCCTTGGCGAGTTCCGTCCTGACGGGTGACGTCTCGTGCTTCGTATGATTTTCCAAAAGGATGAAGGCCATACAGAAAGGCGGCAGCCCTCGACCTGACGACCTCCTCGGTCAGCAGCCCTGTTTGGTGGGTTGAAGCACCCGACGGCTTCAGCTCCAGCACCAGCAGATTTCCTGATTGACTGTCAAATATCGCCTGATCTTGCGGCTCCCCATCTTTATTTCCTGCCATGATAAACGAGACTCGATCGCCGCTGACGCCGGGACCGTCAACCGGACCATCGTAAACGACTGAGCCGTTTCGCAGCTCAGGAATCAGCCGGGTTACATTTTGAATCCCCTTGGATATCGCTACCGGTACAGGAGTGACCGCTGCCGCCGCTTTTGCTGCTGACGCTTGGCCTGGAGAGGCGAACGGGAATGAAAGCAGACTGGCTGTTATGACAGTTCCGGCGCATAAGCGCAGCGCATGTTTTCTATATCGGTTCATGCAGATTGTATCCCCCTTTATCCACTATTCTAAAAAGACGCGTGAAGGGGCTGTCTTGTTACAAAGCGAGTGTATAAAAAAACCGGGAAGTCTGCTCACTTTTGCTTTCTCCCAATAGAAAAAGCGCAGAGCCTTTTCCCGCGCTTTTTTTGTTGGATAATAAGCCTTCCCTTGGAAGCTGCCTTTACGCTCCGAGATTGATCTTTTCCAGCTTCTGCTTCACTAGTTGAACAACGCTTGCTTGCTGCATATCGACAAACACTCTCGTATTTGCATCCGGCACCACGATAATCCCCAACTGATGGTGGTTGCCGGCGTATACGGCGCACTGGACGAATTTGACCTCGCCATCCAGGGTGAGCACTTCCATCTTGCAGAAGGCGGGATTGACTTGCAAGGCAGGGTACAAATCCTCTTTGTTTCGCACGGATACGCCATTTACCTTGACGATAATTTCTCCCGGCCTGATCCCGATCTCCTCTGCGGGAGTCCCCGGAAGAACTGCCATTACCTTGATTCCCCGCGTGGATTGGATAAAATATGGAGCCTTTTGCCGCTCCTGCCACTGGCTCAGCCAGAATAGACCTTCGTGGCCGATGAGTGCAAACACTGCAGCCAGAAGGATCAGCGGCATCCACAATGCTGCCAGCGCAGTCAATCCGAGCAGCACAACCGCATACAGCGCCAATTGCCTGGATATTTGCCCCGCCCGCTGAGCTGGCGTCTCCGTCTGCGTCAAAGCAGAAAAACCGGTGACCGAAGGGAGCAGCAGCAACGCAAAGGATGCAGCGCCGGGGGCAAAAAACGGCCAGCCCGGATACAGCGATCCGCTAAAGCTTCCCGCCTCTACAGGCACGAACAGCGCAAGCGGCGTCACCCAAAACGAGTGCAGCAGATAAGCCCCGACAATCCGTCCACGCTGTCCCTCCACGAATAACGGCGACGCATCCCGCCCCCTGTTCCAACGGACCAGAAAGGCCTCAATCAAGTGCATGATGGCTACGAGCGCCAAAAGCGGCACCGGCTTAGCCTGGACGAGCATGCCCCAGAGCAGCCCGATCCCGGGTACGGAAGAGACGTCTGGAAAGACCTTGGCAACTGCGTGAAAAAGCGTCAACAGCCCTGCACCATAGGCAAAACAGAGAAAGCGCAGCCGGATTAGGGCCAAAACTGCCGCAAAGCCCCACAGCAGCCAGAGATCCTGTATTTGTACGGCAACCCCAAGTACGGCCGCCAAAAGAGAAATCAGCAATCCTCCCACGATGCCCATGCCGAGAGAGCGAATCGTCTGCTGGAGGGGGAATTGAATGCGAACGGCAAACAGTTGTCTTTCCAGCAGCATCTGGCGCCGGTAGTGCAAATAAATAAACAGCAGAAACACGTAAAAAACAGGGTTAAAAAGAAAACCGCCAAACCCGGCCAGCACCGATAGAACATCACCTTGCAACGCCATATGCCTCACCTCGCATAAACAGCTTTCGAAAACGTGACGGTGCCAAGCTATTGGCAACGTCATCGCAGCACTCTTCTTGTCAGCTTCAGTCAAAAAAGAAACCACGGCCATTCATAGCCGTGGTAACCATTTCTACGGAAGGCAGGAGATTCCCTGCCTTTTCCGCCTGGATTATTTTGCCTTGTTCTGCTGAGCAACTACTTCGAGCGCCTTTTGCAGTTGAAGGTCATTTTCCGGTTTGCGTATTTCTTCACGCAGACTGTCTTCCATCGCTGTCCGCGTCGCCTGATCAACCTTTCCGGTCGCCGGCAGCTTGTGGGCAGTCTGGAATTTCTTCACGGCCTGCTCCGTCTTCTCGTCAAAGTAACCGTCGTCACGGCCCGGAGAGAGCTTCAGCCCGGTCAGGATCAACTGCAGGTTCTTGACATCGCTGCCCGCCATGTCCCTAGAAAGCACTTTGTCTGTCGGCAATTGAGTCGCGTTGAAGTACGCAGGCTGCTCTACTTTCACGTCAGGTTCGATGCCTTTTTCGTGAATCCAATTGCCTTTTGGCGTCAGCCACTTGGCGATGGTCAGCTTCAACTGGCTCTTGTCGGCCATTTCCATCGTACTTTGGACGGTTCCTTTGCCAAAGGATTTCTCCCCGACGAGCTTGTAGCCTCCGCTTTCGCTCATCGCTCCGGCAAGAATCTCCGACGCGCTCGCGCTGCCGCCGTTGATCAGGACCGCGATCGGGTACGGCTTGGCAGCGTCTGTCTTGGAAAAATACTCTTCGCGCTGTTTGTTGGCAGAACCGTATTCAATTTCGACGATCTTGCCCTTGTTTGGTATCAACGTTTCGCCGATTTCCTTCACAGCCAGCAAATAGCCGCCAGGATTTCCGCGGACGTCAATGATCAAACCGCCGATTCCCTTTTTCTCCAGATCAGTCAACTGATCCGTAAAATGCTTGGATGTGTCGGAGGAGAATTGCGTCAGGCTGATGACTCCCACCTTGACTCCGTTCTTCTCCATGATTTGACTCGTCACTGTCTCAATCGGAATATCGTCGCGGACGCAGACGACCGTGAGCGGCTCTGCTACTCCCGGACGGGCGATCTTCAGGACCGCTTTCGTACCTTTCGGACCGCGGATTTTGGTAACGGCCTGATGGAGATCAAGCCCTTCGAGCGACTCGCCGTTTACGCTGAGAATCTGGTCGTTGGGACGCAAGCCCGCACGTTCGGCCGGGGAGCCCTTAAAGGGCGATACCACGGTCACACGTCCGTTCTGCATCGTCACCTCCGTACCGATTCCCTGGAACGTCGAATGCAGCGTAGAGTTGAATTCTTCCGCCGATGTCGGGTCCATGTAATCGCTGTACGGATCTTTCAGGGAACCGACCATGCCGCCGATAGCCCCTTCAACCAATTGATCCGTCGTCACATCCTGAATGTACTCCTGCTTGATGGCCGAAAACGCATCAAGCAGCTTTTTGAATTCTTTCGGGTATTCCTGGCTCCCGGTGAACAGAGAGCCTGCCGCTGCGGTAACAGCCGTAGCGTTACTCGAACCGGCGGACGTCTTCATCAAACCCATGGTCAAAAAGCTGCTCGCGACCATGGTGACGATCACGAGGGCAAACACGGAACGTCCATTCCATTTCATCGTCACGACACCATCCTTTGTGCTCCCCGGTGGAAAAGGTATGCAGCTAGTGTATGCAAATCTGTCAGGCAATATTTGCCTGAACGTCTCCGGAACGCGCTAGCGAAGGTACGGCATCGGATCGACAGCCACTTCGTTTTTGTACACGGTGAAATGCAAATGGTTGCCTGTAGAACGGCCGGTCGATCCGACCTCGGCAATTTTCTGGCCTTTATCTACTTTTTGTCCCACCGACACCTTGATGCCGCCCTCACGGATGTGCCCGTAAAGCGTGGTAATCTCGGGACTGTGCTTGATCATCACCGCGTTGCCGAAGCCTCCGTAGTAGCCGGCGAAGACGACAATGCCCGGAGCAGCTGCCTTGATCGGAGTTCCTTTCGGGGCTGCCATATCTACTCCATTATGCCCAGCAGAGCGGCCGGTAAACGGGTCTCTGCGCACTCCGAAGCCGGAGGACCAGCGGAACAGCCCATCGTCGATCGGCAGTCCAAGCTGCCCGCCCTTGTAGCCGTTGCTGCTGGAGCTGAGCGCACGTACTCTTTCAGCGTACTTTGCCTCTTCCTGTTTTACAAGGGCCAATAATTGCTGGCCGTATTCTTCCAGGCTCTCATTCAGCTGCTCTTCTTGCTTTTGCAGTTCGGCCTTCACGACAACGCTCCGCTTGTACTGCTTGTCCAATTCGGCTTTCAAATCTTCCGCCTCTTCGTACATTCCTGCGTACACGGTGAGCTGGTGGTCGATCTCTTTTTTCTTCTTTTCAATCGTGTCTTTGTCCCGCTTGTTGTCTTCGAGAATTTTGGTATCCTGCTCCAAAATCAGCTTCAATCCCTGCATGCGGGTCAGAAAATCGCCAAAATCGGACGCGCCCAGCAATACGTCCAGATAAGAGACGTTGCCGCGCTCATACATAACCTTGACACGCGTCTTCAGCAGGGCATCCCGCTTGGCGACCCGGTCGATGGCCTCGTCGAGCTGGTCCTGTGCTTCTGCTGCCTTTACCTTGGTCACTTCCATCTCGTTTTCGAGCTTGTCCAGCTTTTTCTGGGTTTCGTTGCGGCGAAGGTCAATCGCCATCAGCTCTGTTTCCAGGTCTTTTGTCTGCTTCTGGACCGAAGCGATTTGTTGCTTGGTCGCCTCTACCTTCTTTTTCTGTGCTCTCGTTTTTTGTTGAATAGCTTTCAATTCCTGATTGATTTTGTCTAGGGATGACTTGCTTGCTGCCCAACTGACGGTTGAAGGTGCGGCGGAGACAGCCAGAAGGCCTGTCACCAGTATGGATAGCAGTATCTTCTTCCTCATAGTTCTCCTCCCTAGTAAGTGATTACACCCGCAAAAAGCGGCGTACGGACACCAGACTGCCCCAAATGCCGATGAAGGCCCCGATGGCCAGCAGCGCCAATGCCACTTGATAGACGAGCGGGAACAGCGGCAGCAGTTGGAACATTTGCGATGCGATCAGGCTTCCATTGATCGCGTCTACCAGATAGTGATAGCTGATAATCAGAATGACGATCGGAATCAGGGCGCCCATGATGCCCATCAGAAGTCCTTCGACAAAGAACGGCCAACGGATAAACCAGTTGGTCGCACCGACCAGCTTCATGATCTCGATCTCCCTGCGACGAGCTACAATCGTCAGCTTGATCGTATTGGCGATCAGGAACATCGCGGTGAAGCCCAGGCCGATGATGAAGCCGATCCCCACGTTGCGGACGGCCCCGGTGGCGGCAAACAGCTTTTCCACCGTTCCTTCGCCGTAGTTGATGCTGCTGACGAACTCCAGCTTCTTGAGCTCGCTCGCGACAGCGGCCGTTTCCTGCGGCAGCTTGGTCTTGACGACAAAGGCGTCAGGCAAAGGATTCTCCTTGTCCATTCCCTCGAACAGGTACGCCTTTTCGCCCATGCTCTCCCTCAGTTGCTTCAGTCCCTCGTCTTTCGGAATAAACTGAACGGACGCCACTTTGGGAATCGACTTAATATTTTGTTCCAGCGACGCGATGTTGTCTTTTGTCGCAAGGGTGTCGATAAATACGCGAATCTCGACTTGCTTTTCGACGTTTTGGGCGAAGAAGTTGACGTTCATCGCCAAAATCAGAAACACGCCCAAAATCAGCAGGGTAATGGTCACGGCGCTGATGGAAGCGAAGGTCATCCAGCCGTTTCTGACGAGGTTTTTAACCCCTTCACGGGCGTGGCGTCCCAGCGTTCTAATCTTCATAACCGTATTCCCCTCTCTGCTCGTCGCGGGCAATTTGTCCCGCCTCGATGGCAACTACCCGCTTTCTCATGGTGTTTACAATCTCCCGGTTATGCGTAGCCATGACGACCGTCGTTCCCCGCTGGTTGATCTCTTCAAACAGCTTCATGATCTCCCACGAGGTTTCCGGGTCCAGGTTGCCCGTCGGTTCGTCCGCGATGATGATCCCCGGGTTGTTTACCAGCGCCCGCGCCAACGCGACACGCTGCTGTTCGCCGCCGGACAGCTCGCTCGGCAGCATTTTTGCCTTGTGCTTCAGCTTGACAAGCCCCAGTACATCCATGACGCGCGGCTTGATCTGTTTCGGCGAAGCTTCGATGACTTCCATGGCGAAGGCCACGTTTTCGAAAACGCTCAAGGTCGGGAGCAGCTTGAAATCCTGGAATACGACGCCGATACTGCGCCGCACCATCGGAATTTGGCGCTCCTTGATCCGGCTAACATTGAATCCCCCGAGAAAAATCTGCCCCTTCGTCGGCTTTTCCTCGCGGTACATCAGCTTGATGAAGGTCGATTTTCCCGCACCGCTCGGTCCTACTACATACACGAATTCGCCCTTTTCGATGCGAATATTGATCCCTTTCAAGGCATTCGTGCCATTGGGATAGGTTTTCCAGACGTCAAACATCTCGATCAAGCAAATCACATCCTACATTGTCAGATCCATATGTCTATGCTCTCTAGATCCTCGTTTTTATGTACACACGCAAATAAATGAATAACCGTCCTTATCCGACAAAGCTTGCATCCATCCGTCTTATGCTGCCGCGAGATGGTAAAATACGACAGCGCATATAGCCATCCGTTCTATTATACCACCGTGTTTCGAGGATGGTATCCACTAAATCTCTCATTTCTTGTCGAATCGATATCTCTTTTTGTTTTTGATCGGTTTCCTTCGGCTGGATTTGCGGTTTTTCCCTGCACTTTGCTGCCCATCGTCACCTGGTTTGTTTGATTTCCCTTGGCTACAATAAAAGAGTACGACTCGTAAAGGAGGCTTTTTGCGTTGAATAATTTTATTTACCATAACCCGACCGAATTGATTTTCGGAAAGGGACAATTGTCTCATTTGAAGGATAAGGCCGCCAAGCTCGGAGCTTCCGTCCTGCTCGTTTACGGAGGCGGCAGCATCAAGCGCACCGGTCTGTACGACAAAATTATCTCCCTGCTTCAGGAGGCAGGCTGCCAGGTTCATGAGCTAGCAGGCGTAGAGCCGAACCCTCGCCTGTCGACTGTAAAAAAAGGCATCGGCATTTGCCGAGAGCAGGGTGTCAATTGGATTTTGGCTGTCGGCGGCGGAAGCGTGATCGACGCATCCAAAGCAATCGCTGTCGGCGTACCGTACCAAGGGGACGTCTGGGATTTCTACACCCGCAAGGCTACACCGCAAAAAGCGCTCCCGCTCGGCACCGTTCTGACACTCGCCGCAACGGGCTCCGAAATGAACCGCGGCAGCGTGGTGACGAACTGGGAGACGCAAGAGAAGTTTGGCGGCACTACCACGTTCCCGACCTTCTCGATCCTCGATCCGGAGAATACCTTCTCCGTACCACGGGACCAGACGATCTACGGCATGTGCGACATCATGTCCCACGTATTTGAACAGTATTTCAGCCACACCCCGGAAATCCCGCTGCAAACGCGCTTTGCGGAAGCCATCCTGAAGACAGTCATCGAAAATGCCGAGCGCGTGCTGGCCAATCCGGAAGATTACGACGCCCGCGCCAACATCCTCTACTGCGGAACGATGGCATTAAACGGCACACTGCCGGTCGGAGTGGAAACCGACTGGGCTACCCACTCCATCGAGCACGCGGTCAGCGCCGTCTACGACATTCCGCATGGCGGCGGTCTGGCGATTATTTTCCCGAAATGGATGCGTTATGTCTACCGCGAAAATGTGGAGCGCTTCAAGCGCTACGCGACAGAGGTATGGGGCGTCGATCCGGCAGGCAAAACGGATGACGAAATTGCCCTCGCCGGGATTGAGGCGACAGAGGCATTCTTCGCCCGCATCGGTGCGCCTACCAGGCTGGCTGACTATCAGATCGGTGATGAAAAGCTTCAACTGATGGCCGAGAAGGCAACGCCGTTCGGGCCGATTGGACGCTTTAAAAAGCTGGCTAGCGAAGATGTGGCCGAGATTTTGCGGATGTGCCTCTAAGCATTCAGGAACAAAAAAAGGGGATAGGAGCCATTACACGGGCTTCTATCCCTTTTTTGCTTTTTTGGGCTGCGGGAAGACGTATGCCCCCATGTCAGAAAAGGCTCATTTCTCCGGTGTCTTGCTCGTTTGCTTGACCGGCAATTCGACGCTCCAGTCGACATCCGCATACCTTTTGGTCACGGCCGATAAGGAAATCGTCAGCTGTTTCGGGATTTGCTCCATCTCTCCCACATCCAGACCGAACCTCATAATTTCTCTGCCTTGGGCATCTTTCCCGATGCTGTCGTAGGAAGCGCCGTTAATCGGATAGGACTTCCCGCTCTCATCCGTAATTACCCACCAGACATACTCAATGGAGGAAATGTCCCGGAGAGCTGCTTCCACCGTAAGAACCGTACTGTTTTCGCGGACCCGAGGGTCTTCCGCTTTCAAGCTTTTCACCGTAAACAGACTTCCCTTGTACTCGACGCTCTTCGGCTCAGCCGCCAGCTTCTCCGGCTGGAATGAAAACGTCAGGTCTGCCGGTTCTGTCACATGTACGGCGTCCAACACAAACGTAAACGGACCGCTTTCTCCAAATGGCACGTAGGCAGTATTCCACGTAAAGTGTCCGTATCGGTCGCCGGAACCCCGTCCCTCCGTCAGCATTCCCTGCTCGAGACCCTGGCCTTCATTTTTATAGGCAGTTACGTCATTGCCGTTTTTGTCCAGTATCCGATACTCCAGGCGATACTGCTGATACGGGACATAAGGAGCGTAATCCGGGTTTTGCGTTTTTCCCGTCATCTCCCGGGCATATTGTGAAAGCCTCTTTTTCGCTCCTTCATCCCATTTGGTTTCAATCCCCAGCACTGTAGACGAGGGAGCTTCTGTTACCGTGTGAAGCGAGATTTGCAGCCCTTGCGGCGTTGTGTACCGGCCATCGACGGGAATAATGCGGGTGGCGGCGATCGCTTCCTTCATGGAAAACGGCACCTCCAGCTTCCAGTGGCCTTTTATTGTTCCGATTTTCCGCACATCGATGAGCAGCTTCATCTGATCAGGAACCGGCCGCTTATCCAAATCCTCCAAGGTAAAACTGAGGTAACCGAGATGTCTCTCCCTGTCCCCTCCTCCACCGACTCCGCTGGTCAGCCGCTGATTTTTCTCGTCCGTCAGTGCGATGACTTTCTCAAGGTTCTTCCAAATCTCCTGTGGATCGATCAGAGTCCCGTCCGTCTTTTTGATTTGGTAGGATACGAACACCCGGGTAGGATCAGCCATAATCGCCTGGACTTCAATCGTAATGCCTTGGTCGGTAACAGAGGCATTGGCCGATCGGGCATGCCCCTCAATCGTTGCCCTCTCGATACCCTTGTCCAGGCTTCCCTGTCCAAACAATGCTCGAACCTTCTCTTGCGCCGCTTGTGCAGCTCCCTCCGGATGCGTCTTGTTCGAAACTCCCTGTCCGATCAATGACTTTACCTGGGCGGAAAAATCCGGTGACACATACGTGCCGACTCCCGCTGCAAACAAGACCGCCCCCGCTGTGGCGATTGACATGGAGGCCCAGCGATACCAATGCCGCTTGCTTTGGCGCGGTCTGGGGCGGATCGCTGCTGTCGGCATCACAAAATCCGGAATCTTCTCCTGCTCAGCCACGCGATGCAATACGGCAGCAATCTCCTGATCGTGCTTACTCATTTGCACTCACTCCTATCTTTGACAAATGGGGTGCGTCATCTCGCCCTTGCAGTTTGGCGGCAATCAGCTTCCGGGCGTGGTGCAGCCGGGATTTCACGGTTCCCTCAAATACGCCAAGCATCTCGGCAATCTCCGCAACGCTGAAATCTCCGTAGTAGTACAAAATCACGACGGTGCGGTGTTTTACCTTCATCTCGCAAATGGCCTTCCAAATCTGCTGCTGCTCCTCTCTTTCGATCACGCTATTCAGAGGATTGGTCGACTCATCGGCCCATTCCTGATATTCGCTGACAGGTTTGTGTCTGCGAACGGCGTTGAGTGCCCGATGCGTGACGATTTTGGCAAACCAGGTCCGAAACGACACGCCTCTGTCGGGATCAAAGCGATCCAGAGACTGATACAGCTCAAACAAGGCCTCCTGTACAGCATCCTGAGCCAGCTGCCGATCGTGGATGATCAGCAAGGCTGTACGATATGCCATCGCCAAGTGAGGCCGTACCAGCTCTTCGAAGCCGGCACTATCGCCTTTTCGGTACTTGACGGATAACTCCGCTTCCTTCACAACTTGTCCTCCTCGCAGGTTCTTTTGCTCTATATTCACCGCTCAACCAAATTTGGTTCAAAAAAAATTTGTGTTTTTTTCAATTTGTATAACGCATCCTTCCCTGCTATTTTATAGGAAGCTGCAAGAGCAGGCCGTAGTCAGCTCGGACAATCCGGAAAAACTGTTGGAAGCCTTGACGGAAACGTCAAAAAACCTCCAAGTGCCACTGTAATAGCGGACTTGGAGGTTGTTCATCCGGACTTACGCCGGCGACCCTACATCAATCAATGATTCGATCATAACCTTTTGGCTGTTCTTGTCGACCCAAGCGTGTGTCTCCTTGAGCAGCTCGCGGTATGCGGAGATTTGCGCTTCCACCTGGCCACGCGCTGTTCCCCCGAGAACATTGCGGGCATTGACGACAGTCTCCACTGCCAGTGCTTCATACACGTCGCTGTCAATGTCAGCGGAGAACATCCGAAACTCGTCGAGCGACAGGTCCAACAAGTATTTCTGCTGCTCGATGCAGTAGAGCACGGCGCGTCCCACCACTTCATGCGCCTGGCGGAACGGCATTTCCTTGCGAACCAAATAGTCGGCGAGGTCCGTGGCGTTGGAAAAGTCCTGCGTCACGGCCTGGCGCATCCGGTCCGTCTTGACCTGCATCGTCTGGATCATCGGCGTGAGCAGAGCCAGCGCACCATGCAAAGTCGCAACCGTATCGAACATGCCTTCCTTGTCTTCCTGCATGTCTTTGTTGTACGCGAGCGGCAGTCCTTTCAGCACGGTCAAAAGACCAAACAGGTTGCCGTACACCCGCCCCGTCTTTCCGCGGACCAGCTCCGCCACATCCGGGTTCTTCTTCTGCGGCATGATGCTGGAGCCGGTGCAGAATGCATCGTCCAGCTCCACAAAGGAAAATTCCTGGCTGCTCCAGATCACCAGCTCCTCACACAAGCGGGAGAGATGCGCCATCAAAAGGGAGGCGCTTGCCAGGAACTCCACGATGAAGTCGCGATCGCTCACGGCGTCCATGCTGTTCAGGTAAATGCCGTCAAACTGCAGCAGCTCGGCGACGAAAGCGCGGTCGATCGGGAATGTGGTGCCAGCCAGCGCACCCGCCCCGAGCGGCAGCACGTTTACCCGTTTCCAGCAGTCGCGCATCCGCTCGATGTCGCGCTGCAGCATGGACACATACGCCATCATATGGTAGCCGAAGAGGACCGGCTGGGCCCGCTGCAGATGTGTGTAGCCCGGCATCACCGTATCCAGGTGGCTGCTCGCCTGCTCCAACAGCGCCTCTTGCAGATACATGGAAAGCTGGATGATCTCCATCAGCTTTTCCCGCAAATACAAGTGCATATCGAGAGCTACCTGATCATTGCGGCTCCGTCCCGTGTGCAGCTTGCCGCCGACCGGACCGATCTCTTCGATCAGCATCTTTTCTATGTTCATATGCACATCTTCGTGGGCCACGAGAAATTGCACCTGGCCCCGTTCGATTTTTTCCTTTACCTTCTTCAGGCCGGCAATAATCTGCCTGACCTCATCCATCGGCAGGATGCCGCACTTTCCCAGCATCGCCACGTGAGCCAGGCTGCCGACGATATCTTGCCGCCACATCTGCTGGTCGAAAGAGATGGAAGCTGTATATTCTTCTACAAGCTGATTCGTCGGCTTCGTGAAGCGTCCTCCCCACAGTTTCATTGCACAATCGCATCCTTTTCGTCCAAAATCTTGATCGGCGTTTTCATATTTTCATGCAGCACGCCCTCGTTCACCTGAGCGTATACCTTGGTCGGCAGGCCCCACAGCTTGATAAAGCCGATCGCCGCTTTGTGATCGAATTGGTCACCCGCCGCATACGTAGCCAGCTCGTGGCTATAGAGGGTCGAATCCGATTTTCGGCCGACGACGATGGCATGCCCCTTGTGCAGCTTCACGCGTACTACGCCGGTGACGTATTTTTGGGTTTCTTCGATGAAGGCTTGCAGGGCGTTGCGGATCGGCGAATACCAGAGTCCTTCGTAGATGACCTGCGCTACTTTTTGCTCGATGATCGGCTTGAACTGGGCCACCTCACGCGGCTGGGTCAGGAACTCCAGCTCACGGTGCGCCAGGATCAATGTCGTCGCGGCAGGAGTCTCATACACTTCCCGGGACTTGATGCCGACCAGACGGTTTTCCACATGGTCGATGCGGCCGACGCCGTGGTTTCCGGCGATTTTGTTCAGCTTCAGAATCAGCTCGGAGAGTGGCAGCTCTTCGCCGTTCAGCGCAGTCGGCACTCCTTTGACAAAGGTGATCTCGATTTCCTCCGGCTGATCAGGCGCATCGGCGATGGATTTGGTCAGATCGTACGCGCCCTCCGGCGGTGCGGCCCAAGGATCTTCCAGAACGCCGCACTCGCAGCTTCTGCCCCACAGGTTTTGGTCGATGCTGTATGGATTGTCCAGATCGATCGGGATCGGGATGTTGTTCTTTTTCGCATATTCAATCTCTTCGTCACGCGTCCAGCCCCACTCGCGGACAGGCGCTACGATTTTGAGATTCGGATTCAGAGCCGTAAAGGAAACGTCAAAGCGAACCTGGTCGTTTCCTTTGCCTGTGCAGCCGTGCGCGACAGCGACAGCGCCTTCTTTTTCAGCAATCTCTACCAGAACGCGAGAGATCAGGTAGCGGGACAAAGCGGACACGAGCGGATATTTGCCTTCGTACATGGCGTTTGCCTGCAGCGCCGGAAGCACGTATTCCTGGGCAAAAGCTTCTTTCGCGTCGACGACGATCGACTTCAGTGCACCGACCTGCAGCGCTTTTTTCTGGACAAAATCAAGGTCCTTTCCTTCTCCTACGTCCAGCGCTACCGCAATGACGTCGTAATTGTATGTGTCTTGCAGCCATTTGATCGCTACAGATGTATCTAAACCGCCTGAATAGGCCAAAACAATTTTATCTTTTGCCATCGTTCTTTCTCTCCCCGTGTAGAAAAATTATTTATGAGTAATTATACATACTAACTTATAAAAATACAACGCCTTTTTTGTTTCCTCCTTCTTTTTTTCATGTTACAACTAGAGCAGCAGCCTCGATCCTAGGCAGAGGTTTCCCCGAAGCCTTCAAGCGATCGAGCACGGGCTGCCTGGACCTGCACAGCTTTGATTCCTTCGGTGAAGCGGAGTCTATCATCCGCGAAGCCAAACGGTCAAAGCTGCTGCCACGGTCAGGCGAGGTCTTCAACAAATGAGAGGACTATAGATAAAGCAGACGCATGCCAACCTGTTGGAAGTAATGAATATAAAGAAGAGGCAAAGAAGTGTACCCCGCCTTAGCCTACTCCGTTCATAACAGGTACATGATCCGCCAATTGCATAGATATGCTTTTTCCTTTCATGAAAATGCATACAGGCCGTTGGGGTTTGCCGATCCGAGAAGATACTCCGTGTTCGTCAGAGCCTGGTCCTTTCGCTTCTCTCCCTAGCCATATCAAGGCAAGCGGAGGTCGCCCTGACGTTTTTGAGAAGCAGACAAGCTTTTCCGGAAATTTTTTTTACAAATCCCGTTGACTTTGACGCATACGTAAAGGTGTACAGTGATGGTGTCAGGAGGTGAGCACATGGAATATACGGTGCAGAAGCTGGGCCAATTGGCGGGAGTCAGTACGAGAACGCTGCGGTATTATGACGAGATCGGGATTCTTAAGCCGGCGAGAATCAACTCGTCAGGGTACCGGATTTACGGTCAGGCGGAGGTCGATCGGTTGCAGCAAATTCTGTTTTACAGAGAATTGGGGATTACGCTGGACGTGATCAAGGAGATCGTGACCTCCCCGTCCTTCAGCCGGGCCCAGGCGCTAAAAGAACATCGTGAGCAGCTCCTCGACAGAAGAAAGCAGCTCGATCTGCTGATCAAAAATGTTGAAAAGACAATCGCTTCTATGGAAGGGAGAATGACCATGACCGATCAAGAGAAGTTCGAAGGGTTTAAACAAAAGCTGATTGACGATAACGAGAAAACGTACGGAGAAGAAATTCGCAAAAAGTACGGAGACGACGTTGTAGACAAATCCAATCAAAAGCTGAAGAACATGACACAGGAGCAGCTTGGGGAAGTAAAGCGCCTGGAGAGTGAAGTTGCCACCACATTGGCTGAGGCGTTCAAAACCGGCGATCCGGGAAGCGCTCTCGCCCAAAAAGCGGCGGATTTGCATAAGCAGTGGCTGATGCACTCCTGGAGCGAGTACAGCAAAGAGGCACATGCAGGGCTTGCTCAAATGTATGTAGATGACGAGCGGTTCAAAGCGTACTACGATCAGAATCAGCCAGGCATGGCCGAATTTTTGAGAGACGCGATCCACATCTATACAGGCATGAAACAGTAGGTCTTGCCAAAAAGTGCCACAGGCATAAAACAGTAAACCTGCTGAAAAGTGCCACAGGCATGAAACAATAGACTTAGCCGAATGCCGCGGTAGTGCGAAAGGCTGAAAAACGGGTTGTACCAAGGGGCAAGACCAGGTACAGCCCGTTTTTATCTGTTCATTTTTAAAATGTGAATCACTCGTGTATGATCATATCAGACGATTCTGAATTGACCGGCTTCCGATGTTTGAACGCATGCCTCTCCCGCCGCGCCCCGCTAAGCGGTGCCTGTTTGAAGCTGGCAATGGATTTACCTGCTCTCCTGCCTTCTCGCTTTGACTATCTCTTGAGTAAAGGATGTGACTTCCCTGACACTGTCTCGCCTTCATCCCTTGTTCTATCACCTGCGGGTCAGCCAAAAGAGAATCGGCCGAATGCTGTCTGACCGCGTTTCCGGGGTTCGCTTTGCCCGCCAGCAGCAAGCCCCCTCTTTTTCATTCACGTGCAAAAAGCATCAGTCCTTGCTTCGGAGAAAGCTGGGGAGCTCCGACCCGCAGCTGCAGGAAAACAAAATCATCAATTTGCGGATTGCGATTCCGTCCATTGACGGACTGCTGATCAGGCCCGGGGAAACCTTCTCCTTCTGGAACCGGGTAGGCAAGACGACAAAGGAAAAAGGCTACGTGGAAGGACTGCTTTTGTCACAAGGAGAGGTGCGAACAGGTGTTGGCGGCGGCCTGTGCCAGCTTGCCAACCTGCTCTTCTGGATGGCGCTTCACACGCCGCTCGAGATTGCGGAACGGCACCACCATCAGTTTGATCCTTTTCCGGACGATCAGCGCGTCCTGCCTTTTGGCAGCGGTGCCAGCGTTTTTTACAACTATGTCGATCTTCGCCTCTACAACCCGACAAAGCAAACCTTTCAATTGCGCGTCAATCTGACAGATAAGCATCTCAAGGGAGCGATTTACACAGATCGCGAGTGGCCGCTCTCCTATCATCTCGAAGAGCGGAATCACAAGTTTATGCGCCGGGGTGGAAAAAATTACAGACGCAATGAAATCTGGAGGCTCGTGATCGACAAAAAAACCGGAAAGCGGACCAGAGAAGAACTGGCGATCCGCAACTTTTCCGAGGTCAAATACACCCTGGAGGAGGTTCCGCCAACTGGTCCAGACTATTCCGGTTAATTGTTTCAACATCGTTATGCATGAATTTTGTATGGAACCTGCGGGACGTATTCCTCTCCCTTGTGCTCTCTGATCCATGCCAGCTCGGCTGCGGCCAGGCGCTCGAAATTTTCAGCTATGTGAATATCGCCCTCCGCTCTCCACCCTGCGATGATCGGGTACATCGGCACATAAAAACCGTTGATATACCACATGTCAAACAGCAGATCGGGGTGGACGAGACCATTTTTGTGGAGAACACCGATCATCTCGAAAAAGCCATACAGCGTGACAAAACGGGCAAATTCCTCGCTCCCGCGGGGATAGCGCCCGATGAACGTATCGTAGCTCCATTCTTTATTTGCGATCGTATGGGAGAACCACTTTTTCGCTTCTTGCATTCGCTCCGATTCGTACTGCTGGTACAGCTTCAAAATAATGTCGGCGTCCTGGTAGGTAGGAATCATCAACTTTCACACTCCTGTTTGGATTCGGGGAAAAGAATTTTCCATTCCCACTATTATCTAGAAAACACATGTTCTTGTCCAAGCTTTTTTACACTCGGCTTTGCGCTTTTGTCCACTTCACTCGCAACGGGAGGTTTCTCTATGAAACATTTTTACCTCGTCAGACACTGTAAAGCAGAGGGCCAGGACCCTGACGCGGCACTCACGCCTTTGGGCTGCCAGCAAGCTGCCGCGCTGGCTGCCTTTTTTACGGACATACCGGTTGAACGGATCATCGCAAGTCCTTATTTGCGTGCACAAGCTACTGCGGAGCCGCTTGCCCGGCATTTCGGACTGGAGATCGAGACTGACAGCCGGCTCGAAGAGAGAGTCCTTTCCGCATATTCGATGCCTGACTGGTACGAGCGCCTGCGAGACACGTTTTCTGATCTGACGCTGTGCTACGAAGGCGGTGAAAGCAGCCAGGAAGCCATGAATCGCGGGTTATCCTTGCTCCGTGATGCGCTTTCCGCTCCCTTCTCTCATACCGTACTGGTCACCCATGGCTGTCTGATGGCCCTCCTCCTGAAGCAGCTCGACGATACATACGGCTTTGCCGACTGGGAAGCCCTGACCAACCCGGACGTCTACCGGATTTCTTGCCAGGAAGGCGTGTGGACGATCAAACGAATCTGGAACGAGCTTGCCGGCTGACCGTTACCGGATGGCAACGCGGGAAAATAAAAACAGTTACAGCGAGGTGTTCTTACTGAAGCACCTCCTGTAACTGCGTTTGGTTATCTTGCTGGATTATTTTTTCAAGCTCTTCCCGGGACAACTGACTGACCACGCGAATGAATTGGTAGGCCAGTTCTGCATCAAACTGTGTCCCTGCCCCTTTCCTGATCTCCTGAAGTGCGTCTTCGACCGGGAGTCCTTTCCGGTAGGGACGATCCGCAACCATGGCGTCAAATGCGTCGGAGATGGCCAAAATACGGGCCATCAGCGGGATCTCGTCCCCCTTCAAGCCATCCGGGTAGCCCTTCCCGTCGATCCGTTCGTGGTGGGAGCGAATGGCGGGCAGCAGTTCGTGAAACATCCCTGCCTGCAAGATAATTTCATATCCAATCACCGTATGCTGCTTGATCTTGTCGTACTCTTCCGGTGTTAATTTTCCTTTTTTATTGAGAATGTGATCCTCGATACCGATTTTTCCGATGTCATGCAAGATGCCGCCAAAATAGACTTCATCCACTTTATCCGGTGGCATCCCGATAGCACGCGCAATTTCCCGTCCCCAGTGGGCCACACGCTGCGAATGGCCGCTCGTGTAGTGGTCACGGGCATCGATCGAAGCTGCCATTGTCGTCAGAAAGCTGTGGTTAAAGGTTTGGATTTCGTCCATTTTTTGTTGGAGCTTGTTAATGTTGCGAAAATATTGGCGGAATACAATATTCAAGGAGATAAACGCAGCCAGCAACGGAATGAGCGAAAGCCATCCGTATTGTGCTACCAGCCTGGCTCCAATACCGCCGATAATCATGAGCATAATGTACGTGTTTGACCCACCTTTGACCATGCTCGCAAAGGTGTCCAGCCACTTTACATGAAAGAAATAGGAGATTCCCGAAGCCACCAGTGACGTGTTGACAAACCAATAAACAAGAATCAGCAACAGGTCCGAAAACATCCACGGGATACCGGCCGAGTCGGCGGCATGATGTAAAAATCCTACCAGCCACAGAGTCAGCAGGATTTGCCCGCAGTTAAACATGGCCTTCTTCAAGGAAGAACGGCTCAGTACGGTCACAATCAATAATTCAACGACTGCGGCCCAGACCGCAACCCATGTGCCATACAAGAGAATTCCCGAAAAAAACAATGCATTATTGACAGTCAGTCTCGCGTTAAATGTGCTAATAGGGGCAAAAGCCCCTACGATGGTCAAAAGCGTAAAGATGAACAAGACGCTCCAGTGATTGCGTGGCTCCCAATCCGGCAGCACCGAAACAAATACGGCGATCGCTGCAAGAGGGAGAAAAAACTGAATAAACAGATGTTTGAAAAAACGGGTGAGGTCAATATTTTTCTGCATAATTTTTACCTTCGCGCAATCGTATTAAAGAGATAGGCTTGTTTGTAATGCGCTGAACAAGAAGGAACGTCCCCAACATAATAAACAGGTCGCCAATACTGATCAGCCTCGGAATAGGGAACGGCATATGCATAATATCTGCAAGGAAAGGGAACACCGTTTGATCCGTCAAAAGCGAGTGCTTGAAATCCGTGCCATTCAACAAAGGCTCTATCGGGTAAGGAAGCTGTTTTGCCTGCTCGATATCGACAGGCATGCGCCCTCCATTCAGCCAGATGACCAGCGCGTTCAAAAACCACCCGATCATAAAAATCCTGATGTCTTCATGCTCCCTGTTGAAGTAAAAAAAGAGCAGCAGTGCCAGATAGGCAACGGATACAAATATTCCACCAATCGACGGGAAAAAGCCTGATGTAATCTGGAGCAAAATACAAATCACCAGAAAGGCCAATCCGTTAAAGGCAGGAATGCTCTTTACCCGTCCGCCCCTGAGGAAAGCGATTAAAAACGAGAAGGCTATCACGTCAAGCAGCATGTTTCGTTACCTCCGAAAAAGCAATGAAAAACACCACTTTGAACAAGCGGTGTTTCTCTAGTTTTCCTACCTTTAGCCAACGTACCAGTTAGCAGAAGTTGCAGCAACGATACCTGCTACCAACAGAAGTGCTCCAAACCATTTTTTCATGCCATTCCCCTCCTTAAATAAATAGTGGAGAAAGCTAGTTTCGCTACTTAGCTCTAACGTACAGGCCAAGCGACCAAATACAGCCTGTACAGCTTCCCTTTTCCCGAGGGAAAAGGCGGATTCGCTACTGGCTCCATACAGACCAAGCGACCAGATACAGTCTGTACTTCTTCGCGCTTTCATGCCTATATTTTACACATAAGTGACAAAATTCGGCAATAATAGATTCATAGTCTATAAGCTTCAATTATAAATAGGAATTTGTACCTAGAACTATATTCACACAACAGCAGCCAACACTGCTTTCTGCGCATGCAGCCTGTTTTCCGCCTGATCAAAGACGACGGAGTTTGCACCGTCGATCACGCCGGCAGATACTTCTTCCCCTCTGTGAGCAGGCAGGCAGTGCAGGAAGAGGTATTCCGGGCTGGCGTGGCTGACCAGCTTTTCGTTCACCTGATAAGCAGCGAACGCTTGCAGCCGCTGCTCGTTTTCCGCCTCGAAGCCCATGCTGGTCCAGACATCGGTGTACACGGCATCAGCGTCTTTGACTGCCTCGACGGGATCGTGGGTCACGAGCAGCTTTCCACCGTTTGCCTGCGCATATCCTTTTGCCTGCTCGACGATGGCCGCATTCATTTCATATCCCGGCGGCGTGGCGACGCGAACGTCCATACCCAGCAGCACAGCCGCCAGCACGAGCGAATTGGCCACGTTGTTTCCGTCTCCTACGTAAGCCAGCTTGATCCCCTTCAGCTTGCCCTTGTGCTCCCAGATCGTGAGCATGTCGGCCAATGCCTGACACGGGTGGAAGTCATCCGTGAGTCCGTTGATGATCGGGATCGAGGCGTGCTCCGCCAATTCCTCCACACCGGCATGGGAAAACGTCCGAATCATGATCGCGTCAACATAGCGCGACATGACTTTCGCCGTATCGCTGATCGGCTCCCCCCGTCCGAGCTGCAGTTCTTTGCCGCTCAAAAACATCGCCATGCCGCCGAGCTGGTACATGCCGACTTCAAAGGAAACGCGGGTGCGGGTGGATGACTTGTCAAAAATCATTCCCAGCGTTTTCCCTTGCAGGGGCTGGTACGGCTGACCGTTCTTCTGCAGCTTTTTGATGTGAGCCGCCAGCTCCAAAAGCTGCATCAGCTCTTCTCCACTGAATTCATCGACCCGCAAAAGGTCTTTCCCCTTAAATTTGGCCCACTGTGCGTTTGGAAAGCGATCCAATATCTTCACAGGCTGCATGCCCGTCACCTCTTTTCTCCGAAATGGCTTGCACATACAAAGCGAATGTCTCACTGGAAGTAAACAACGGTAATCCTTGTTGGACGGCCCGGCTGCGGAGGGCAAAACCGCTGCGCCCGCGACTGTTTCCTTTGGTCGCCGTAATCAGGGCAAAGGCCACACCCTCGGTCTGAACCAGCTCCACAAGCTCCTGCTCATCCCCGATCACGTGAGCGACGCTCAAGCCGTTTTCCTTGAGCCATGCGGCCGTTCCTGGCGTTCCTGCCAATACGCCGCCTTGCTCCTGCAATCGCTTCAGCGCAGGCAGCACCTCTGCCGTTTTGTCTCCGTCCGCCAAAGATACCAGGCAAATCTGTCCTGCTTGCCAGCTTGAAAAAATGCTGTCTTTATAAGCAAACGCCTTTCCTGCCGCTTCAGCGAAACTATGGCCCAGACCGAGCACCTCTCCCGTCGACTTCATTTCCGGGCCGAGCGCAGGGTCCACACCGGTCAGCTTTACGGTCGAGAAAACAGGCGCTTTCACTACGGCAAACGGAATGTCAGGCAAAAGACCTGCTTTGTACCCCATCTCCGCCAGCTTCTCTCCCAACTGGGCGCGGACGGCCAGCTCGACCATCGGAACGCCCGTCACCTTGCTCGTAATCGGCACGGTACGGGAAGCGCGAGGGTTTACCTCCAGCACGTATACCGTATCGCCGCTGATGACAAATTGAATGTTGATCAGGCCTACCGCTCCCATCTCGCGGGCAATGGCTTCGGTGTAGCGTGCGATCGTGGCTTTGACTTCGTCAGTCAGGTACGGTGCCGGGAAAAGGGCAACGCTGTCGCCTGAGTGAATCCCGGCCTTCTCCACGTGCTGGTAGACGCCCGGGATCAATACCGATTGGCCGTCACAGACGGCATCTACTTCCGCTTCCATGCCCGGTACGTATTTGTCGACGAGAAGCGGGAAAAAGTCCTGGCTGTTTGGCTGGCTCAACCATCCCTCAATCGTGGCGGATAGCTCATCGATGTCATGTGCCACGACCATGCCCTGCCCGCCGATGACGTAGGAAGGACGCAGCAGGACCGGGTACCCTACGGTAGACGCTGCTGCAGCCGCTTCCTCCAGCGTGGATACACCCTGCCCCGGGATATGCGGAATATCCAGCCCTCTGAGCATGGCGTAAAAGAGCTCGCGATCCTCTGCCCGCTCAATCGCTTCGAGCTTCGTTCCCATCACAGTCAAACCTGCTGCTTCCAGCTTGGCGGCCAGATTGATCGCCGTTTGTCCGCCGAACTGCACCATGACTCCGTCCACCTGCTCCCGCTCCGCTACGTGCAGCACGTCTTCCGCGTGAAGCGGCTCGAAGTAGAGATGGTTCGCTGTCTCGTAATCGGTGCTCACCGTCTCCGGGTTGTTGTTGACGACGATGGCCGCGATCCCCTTTGCCTGCAGTGCTTTTGCGGCGTGTACCGAGCAGTAGTCAAATTCAATCCCCTGTCCGATCCGGATCGGCCCTGAGCCGAGCACCAGCACTTTTTTGCCGGTCAGCTCCTCGACCTCATCGGCACCCTGCCAATCAGAATAGTAGTACGGCGTTTGCGCATCGAACTCTGCGGCGCAGGTATCGACGATTTTATACGTCGGCTTGATGTTGTACTGCACTCTGAGCTGCTTTACTTCCGCTGCCGTGCAGCCGATCAGCCCGGCGATCGTCTCGTCGGCAAATCCGCGTCGCTTCGCTTCCGTCAGCAGTTCGGGGGTCAGCGTTTCGCATGCAGCCAGCTCTTTTTCCAACGACACGATCTTTGCGAGGCTTCGCAGGAAAAACGGATCAATCCCTGTCAATCCATGCAGCTCGCTTTCCGTAAAGCCTTTTCGGATCGCTTCGGCTAGTGCAAACAGCCGCACATCGGTCGCTTCCTGAACGAGCTGGACCAATGTCTCCCGATCACACGCTGCCAGATCGGGACGGCTCAGATGCGTGCAGCCCTGCTCCAGGGAGCGCACAGCCTTGAGCAGTCCCGCTTCCAGATTGCGGGCGATCGACATCACTTCACCGGTCGCTTTCATCTGGGTCCCCAGCTGCCGGTCCGCCAGCGGAAATTTGTCAAACGGCCAGCGCGGGATTTTCACTACAATATAGTCCAGCGTCGGCTCAAAGCTGGCATACGTATAGCCGGTAATCGGATTCAACACTTCGTCGAGATTGTAGCCAAGCGCCAGTTTGGCCGCGATCCGGGCGATCGGATAGCCGGTCGCTTTGGATGCGAGCGCACTGGAGCGGCTCACTCTCGGGTTGACCTCGATCAGGTAGTAGCTGTCCGAGTTCGGGTCGAGGGCGAACTGGATATTGCAGCCGCCTACCACGCCCAGCGAGCGGATCACCTTGGTGGATACACTGCGGAGCATCTGGTACTGCCTGTCGGTCAGCGTCTGGGAAGGCGCGACAACGATGCTGTCTCCCGTGTGGATACCCACCGGGTCCAGATTTTCCATGTTGCAGACGATGATGCACGTATCGCTCGCATCCCGCATCACTTCGTATTCGATTTCTTTCCAGCCTTTGACGCTGCGTTCGATCAGCACCTGACCGATCGGGCTTGCGGCGATTCCGTTTGCCGCTACTGTCCGGAGGGATTGCTCGCTGTCCGCGATGCCGCCGCCCGCTCCACCCAGCGTATAGGCAGGACGGACGATAACGGGATAGCCGATGGAGTCGGCAAAGGCGACCGCAGCCTCGACAGATTCGACAGTGGCGCTCTCCGGCACAGGCTCGCCGATTTTTTGCATCAGCTTCTTGAACAGCTCGCGGTCTTCACCATTTTGGATCGCTTCCAAAGGAGTTCCCAGCAGCTCTACATCGTACTTTTCCAATACGCCCGCTTCCGCCAGGGACACGGCTAGGTTCAATCCCGTCTGACCGCCCAGCGTTGGCAAAAGGCCGTCCGGACGCTCCTTGGCGATAATTGCTGTCACGGACTCTACCGTCAGCGGCTCCAAATAGACTTTGTCGGCAACTTGTTCATCTGTCATGATCGTGGCCGGGTTGTTGTTCACAAGCACGACCTTGACCCCCGCTTCCTTCAGGGAAAGGCAGGCCTGTGCTCCGGCATAATCAAACTCCGCCGCCTGACCGATCACGATCGGTCCCGACCCGATGACTAACACTTTTTGAATGTGCGGCAATTTAGGCATATCTCTTCGCTCCCACTACACGCATCGACTGCAAGAATTGTTGAAAAATATGTGAGGTGTCGCTTGGCCCCGGATGGGCTTCCGGATGGAACTGGACGCTCATGACCGGCAGCAATTGATGGCGAATGCCCTCTACCGATCCGTCGTTTACATTGCGGTAGGTAACCGTGAGCAGCCGTTTGTCCAGCGACTCTTCCTTTACGACATAGCCGTGATTTTGCGAGGTCATGTATACTTTGCCGGTCGCAAGCTCCTTGACCGGATGGTTTCCTCCGCGGTGGCCGTATTTCAGTTTCTCCGTCTTTCCTCCGAACGCCAGCGCGAGAACCTGATGACCAAGGCAGATACCGAGCGTCGGATACTGCTCAGCCGCTTTTCTCCATTCACTGCAATAGGCAAGCAGATCTTCCGGATCGCCGGGTCCATTGGAAAAGAGCAGTCCGTCCGGCTGCAGCGCTTGAATCTGGGCGTACGGCGTGTCGAACGGCACCGCCGTCACCCGGCAGCCAAGCTCCAGCAGCGCGTCCAGAATCGATTGCTTCATCCCCAAATCGACCAGCACCACATGCTCCTGCGAGCCCGGGTAGCGTTTTATCTCTTGGCAGGATACTTCTGCGACCAGCGACTTTTTGATGTGTTTGGTCTTGAGTGCGGCTACTTCTTCCGCTGCCAGGGGTTGATCGGAAATGGCTCCCCACAGCGGCCCGTCCTGGCGCACTCGCTTCGTAATCGTCCGCGTATCGATACCCGCCAGGATCGGAAAGCCGAAATCCTCTGCCGTTTCCGCCAGTGTGCGAACCGATTGATAGTGGCTGGGCTCCATGCACAGCTCACTGACGACCATCCCGGCCAAAGCGGGCTTGGCTGCCTCGTAATCGTTGTCGTTGACTCCGTAATTGCCGATCAGCGGATACGTAAACGTGACGATCTGACCGGCGAAGGACGGGTCGCTCATCACTTCCTGATACCCTGTCATTCCTGTATGAAAAACCACTTCCCCGATTCCTTCCAGCGGCGCTCCATACAGCGTTCCGGCGAATACTTCACCTGTCTCCAGCGTCAAATAACCTGGTCCCAATCCCTGTTTCTCTTTATCCATCTATGAAAGCCACTCCTCTCCAAAGGGCACTCACTTGCGAAAATTTATGCAACTTACTGTATTAATATACATTTATGATTATAAAAATGCAACGAGTTTTTTATCTTTTCCTACTCGTTGCAACTATTTTCCTGCTGTCTTTTGCGTGGCCATAAAGCTTCTCTTCACTGGCACGCGTACACGTCTTACCCACCGTCCCCTCTATTTGAAAGCTACGTTTGGGCGATCGCTTCCTTTAGCACCGCTGCTGCCTGTGCCACTTCATTTTCCGTTGTAATAAACGACGGCAGCATCCGTATGACCTGAGGTCCCGCGAGCAACAGCAGCAGCCCTTTTTCCCGCGCGTAATCCAGTACAGGAGCTGCCGGGATCGAAAGCTCCATCCCCAAAAGCAGGCCCTTGCCTCTGATTTCGACCACTTTGTCCGGAAAGGCTGCCTTGATTTGCTGCAAGCTGCTTACCAGCAGCTGATGCAGCTCGTTCACCCGCTCCAGCATTGCGTCTTCCTCGATGGTTTCCAGCGTGGCCAAACCTGCAGCCATAGCGAGCGGATTGCCGCCGAAGGTCGTCCCGTGGGTGCCGGGGGCAAATGCCTGAGCCGCTTCCTCGGTAGCCAGAACGGCGCCGATCGGGAATCCGCTGCCAAGTCCCTTTGCAAGCGAAATCGCATCGGGCAAAATGCCGTATTGCTGAAAAGCAAACCAGGTGCCGGTCCGTCCGATGCCGGTCTGCACCTCATCGATCAAAAGCAGCAGGCCGTGTTCGTCGCAAATCTGGCGGAGCCCTTTGACAAATTTCTCATCTGCAGGATGCACGCCGCCTTCCCCTTGCACCAGCTCAAGCATGATGGCGCATGTCTTTTCATTTACGGCTTCATGCACCGCCGCCAGATCATTGTAGGGAATAGTTACGAATCCCTCGGGAAGCGGCAGGAAGCCGTCTTTTACCTTCTCCTGGCCTGTGGCGGTCAGGGTCGCCAGCGTCCTCCCGTGAAACGACTGGCCAAACGTAATGATTTCGTAGCGGTCTGTCCCTTTCACCTTCTGTGCATAGCGGCGTGCCAGCTTGATCAGGCCTTCGTTCGCCTCGGCGCCGCTGTTGCAAAATAGTGTCCGTGAAAGACCCGACAGCTCGCTCAGCTTTGCCGCCAGCTTCTCCTGGCCGGGAACGTGGAACAGATTGGAGCAATGCCAGAGCATATCCAGCTGTTCATGCAGCTTGCCGGCTACTTTTGTCGGCACATGTCCCAAGGACGTAACGGCAATCCCCGAGATGAAGTCCAAATATTCCTTGCCCGCCTCGTCCCAGACCCGGTTTCCCTTCCCTTTTACGAGGTGTATCGGCCATCTTGCATAGTTATTCATCAAATGGAGTGGAGCAGTCGTCGTACTCATGGTTTCTCCTCCTCAACGTGCTGCTTGATTTTTTTCGGCTGCGGCAGCCACGATTGCCGTGCCGGCCGGTTCACCCTGACAAACCTTAAGCAAATCTTCCGCTGTGCCGCGGCATATGACGACCTGCGCTACCCCGGCGGAAAGCGCATCGAGCGCAGCCTGCACCTTGGGGATCATTCCGCCTGTGATCATTCCCTCGCTGATCATGCGTCCGATTTCAGCCTCATCCGTTTTGGAAACAAGCGCTTTGGTGCCATCCGCCTCCGGCTTTAAAATGCCCGGAACGTCCGTCACCATGATCAGGCTTTCAGCTCTCAATGCAGCGGCAATCGCTCCTGCCGACACATCGGCGTTTACATTGTACCTCTCTGCCCCGTCAATTCCTGCGGCAAGCGGAGCTATCACCGGCACGTACCCCTGACCGAGAATGGTCCGCGGGATCGCGGCATCTACCGCCTTCACTTCGCCTACCCAGCCCAGCGGCTTTTCCGTCCGTACCGCCGTGAGCATGCTTCCATCCATCCCGCTCACGCCCCACGCTCTCGCTCCGTGTTCTGTCAGGCGTCTGACCAGCCATTTGTTGATCTGGCCACAGAGCACCATTTCCACAACCTCCAGTGTATCCTCGCAGGTCACGCGGAGGCCGTCCACGAATACGGAAGATATCGCCAGCCGCTCCAGCATGCTGTTGATGGCGGGTCCCCCTCCATGGACGATCACGAGCTGCTTCCCCATTTTCTGAAGCCGTGCAATTGTTTGAAAAAAGCTCCCGGGTAGCTGCTCCATCGTGCTGCCCCCGCATTTTATGACGACAATGCCCTGCATTTTATACCTCCTCTACGGGAAAAGCGGTACGAGCGGCAAACCGGCTGTCTCCGGCAGCCCAAGCATGATGTTCATGTTTTGCACCGCCTGACCTGCCGCTCCTTTGACGACGTTATCGATTACGGAAAGCACAATGACCCGGCCGGTTCTATCATCTACATGCAGCGCGATGTCGCAATAGTTGGAACCATACACCTCTTTGGTGCGCGGATGACTGCCCGGCTGACGAAGGCGGACAAACGGCTTTCCCGCATAGGCGGACTGGTAAAGCTCCTGAAGCTCGGAAAGAGCGGCTGCCTTCTCCAGTTGTCCATAGGCCGTCACCAGGATTCCCCGCGTCATCGGCACGAGATGGGGTGTGAACTGGATGAGCTGCTCCAGCTCTGCCTGCCCCGTCAACTCCTGCTCAATCTCGGGCGTATGCTGGTGGGACGAGACCTTGTATGCATGGATGCTTTCATTGATTTCACTGTAGTGAACCCCGAGCGAAACACCCCGTCCTGCCCCGGAAACACCTGATTTGGCGTCGATGATCCAGCTTTTCGGGTTGACCCAGCCCGATTTTGCCAGCGGAATCATTCCCAGCAATGCAGCAGTCGGATAGCAGCCCGGATTGGCGATCAGCTCTGCTCCCGCAATCTCTTCCTTTTTCCATTCGGACAAGCCGTAGACTGCTTTCTGCAGCCATTCGTCCGCCGCCGGCTGCCGCTTATACCATTGCGTATAGGCAGCACCGTCCTTCAAACGGAAATCACCGGACAGGTCAATCACTTTCGCGCCGTTCTTGACCAGCTCTGGCGAAAGCTCAGCACTGACACCCGCAGGGGTAGCGAGAAAAATGACATCGTTGTCCGCTCCCATTTGCCCGGCATCTATTTTTGCCAGGACGGGAAGCTCAAGCGCCTGCACGTGGGGGAACACGCTTGCAAGCGATTCTCCTTCTGACGTGCTGGAATATAAATTGGCCACCTTCACGTGAGGATGGCCGGCCAAAAGACGTATCAGCTCGACACCGCTGTAACCAGTTGCCCCGACAATTCCGACCCGGATCATAGTCCCTCTCCCTATCTGTATTTTTATACAAAAATAATAATAAACATTCATCCAAAAAACAACCCTTGCCATAGAAAAAGCGCCCGACAATTTATCGGACGCTTTGTTCCATGCATGTTTTTGCAGGTCCCGAGCGATGCATATGTTCGACTACCGCCATGCAGCGCTACAACGTGTGCCGAGTGAAGCGCACGTTCTGATTGATATGACAGCTATTTCTTGTCGGCGAGCCAAGCAGCCACCGTCTCGGCGTCTTGATCCTTGACTAGGCCGCCGGGCATGCCGCCTTTTCCGTTTTTCAGGATCTCCAGAATCTGCTCCTTGGTGTACTTGCCGCCAACCTGGGTCAAATTCGGACCGACTGAGCCGGACAAATCCTGTCCATGGCAGCTGGCGCAATTGTTTTTAAACAGCGTTTCAGCCGTCGCCGCATCGTACCCGCCAGTAGGAGCGGTTGGGGTCGTCTCTCCGGCTGGCTGATTGGCAGGCGGCTGGGCTTGGTTGCCTCCTCCGCCACAAGCACTCAAAAATAGAACAAGCGCAACAGTAAGGACAGATATTGGGAAGCGCTTCATGGCTGTTCCCTCCTTATTGAAGAATATTTCTTCGCTAAGTATGCCTCTGCTGCGCTCTATTCATTCTCCATTTGGTCAACTTATCCCAGAGGAAAATTTAAAGGACTCCATTCGCGCAATTCCAGCGTTCGAGCTCCTTCCTTCACCACCGGATCAGCCTGAGCCAATCGAAGCGCTTCTTCCTGCGTATCCGCTTTATAGATGACCAGACCTCCCTGCTTGTCCGTAAATGGGCCGGCCATCACTACTTTTCCCTGCTTGTACAAATCGTTGATGTAGTCCAAGTGGGCCGGACGCACTTTTGCGTTCAAATCCTGATCGATGATGGACAGCATAGCGACGTAGAGCATTTTTTTCTCCTTCTTCCTTTTGCTTGTCTCTTTCCATGCAGAAGCGCATTAGATCCGAGGTGAAACCCGATGCCCGCTCATTTGCCGCACCTCGCGAGGCTTGTTGGTCATGATCGCATCGATGCCGAACGCCGTCAGCCTGGCCACATCCTCCGGCTCGTCGACGGTGTAGGCAAAAACGCGAAGGCCAGCCGCGTGTGCCTGCCGGGCGATTTCCGCTGTAATCAGACCATGCCAGAGATGCAGCGAATATACCGGGTACGGCAGCGACCGCACGTAGGCAACCGGGTCGTACAGCCTCGCTTCGTACAGCAGCCCCAGATACAAGGCAGGCTCCCGCCGATGCACCTCTTCCAGAACCTGATGGTCAAAGGAGGATACGATCAACGAGAGCTTGTTTTTCCACATGCATAATTGTTCGGCCACTGCTGTGCCGATTCCTTCGTACCATGCAGGACCGTTTTTTATCTCTACATTCACAGTGGCTCCCTCGGGCAGAAGCGCCAACACGTCTGCCAGCTCCGGAACCTTTTGTTCCGAGAACTCGGGACTGAACCAGGCTCCTGCCGACAGTGCGGAAAGCTCGGCCATTGTCTTTTCGCCAACGGGGCCAAAGCCGCTGGTGGTCCGCTCCAGAGTGTGATCGTGAATAACACAAAGACGCCCGTCTGTTGTCAGTTGGACGTCTAGTTCTACCCCGTCTGCTTGTTGCTCCATGGCCATGGAAAAGGCAGCACAGGTGTTTTCCGGGGCATCATGTGATGCCCCGCGATGACCGAGAATCAACGGCTTTCCCTTCATGGAAGCCTCCCCCGCTTCTTGCTGTCCGAAAAGAGTCATGCCTGTTCCGGACGGTTGATTTGCGAACGGAGATATGCATCGATAAACGAATCGATGTCCCCGTCCATGACAGCCTGCACGTTTCCAACCTCCACATTGGTGCGGTGATCCTTGACCAGGCTGTATGGGTGAAACACGTAGGAGCGAATCTGGCTGCCCCAGGCGATATCCTTTTGCTCCCCCTGAATCGCCTGCAGTGTTTTCTCCTGCTCTTCCCGCTTCTTTTCAAACAGACGGGCTGCCAGCATTTTCATCGCCCGCTCGCGGTTTTTGATCTGGGAGCGCTCCGTCTGGCAGGTCACGACAATGCCGGTCGGAAGGTGCGTGATCCGGACAGCGGAGTCGGTCGTGTTGATGTGCTGACCTCCCGCACCACTGGAACGGTAGGTGTCGATCTTCAAATCTTCCGTACGGATGTTCACCTCTGTGTCATCCTCGATCTCAGGCAGGACATTGCAGGAAACAAAGGAGGTGTGACGGCGCCCCGACGAATCGAACGGGGAGATTCGGACCAGACGATGGACGCCTTTTTCCGATTTGAGGTAGCCGTATGCATTATGCCCCTTGATCAAGAGCGTAACGCTTTTAACCCCCGCTTCATCCCCTGGCAGGTAATCCAGCGTCTCCACCTTGAAGCCCTTGGATTCCCCCCAGCGTGTGTACATGCGCAGCAGCATGGACGCCCAGTCCTGGGATTCCGTACCGCCTGCACCCGGATGAAGCTCGAGAATGGCGTTGTTTTTATCGTACTGGTCGCTGAGCAGCAGCTCCAGCTCGAAGCTTTCAAATTCCTTTTTCAGCGCCTGGGTGCTGTCGTACACATCCTGAATCATCGAATCGTCGCCTTCTTCGATGATCAGTTCCAGCATGACCTGCAAATCCTCGTATTGGGCATCCAGCTTGCCCATGGTCTCGACCAGACCCTTCAAGGCGTTCAGCTCGCTGATCGTCTTTTGGGCAGCGTCGTTGTCGTCCCAGAAGTCCGGAGCCAGCATGCGCTCCTCCAGCTCACCGATCCTCTCTTGCTTGACTGGGAGGTCAAAGAGACCCCCTAATATCCGCTAAACGTTTAGCCATGCTCGACATCTCTTGCTTGATGTCCGCAATATCAATTAATGCCATGTGCGAATCACCTACTCTTCATTATGCTATGTATCATTGTACCGTAATTCGGCGGATTCGCAACATGACCGGTGATCACGAATTGGGGCCCAAATAACGGAAGCCTTGGCTTCCCGGCAGATTTGGCGGTGCCGGAGCGGATCTTGTCTCTTGCGGCTCGTTCGGGCTTGCAGACGCTTTTTCCGGTCGAGCCATCCTGCCTAGCAAATGGAGGATCGACAACCCTGCACGCTTCTTCTTTTGCCTTGTTCTCACGCTGTTTGTGCTGCGGGAGAATAATCCGTTCCCCATCTGGCTGCCTCTTCCCGTGTCCGTGATGAATGCAGCTTGCAAAGGCAGCTCAATGCCCCAGTTGGGCTCGGGAAGCTCGGTTGTCAGCCTGTGATCGTCAAAGACCGGGCTTTGGACACCGACCAGCACCTGATTGTGAGCATCTGCTTCCCCGCCCCCCTCAGCCGAAGCAGCCTCTGCTGCTGTTGCAGCCGCATGCGCTTTGTCTGTAAACAGGTACCCCCCTTGAGCGTCCTGCATTCTCCGCTTTAGTATCTTCCACGTCTCGTCGATTCTCTCGAGGATGAATTGCGCCTGAACACCCATTACGTTTCCTGTCGTTCTCATGCTTCATTCCCCCGTTCAGCATCTAGTTTTTCAAGCTGATGTAAACCATTGTTTACTCCGTCAGCGCGTTGTAAATATTTGCTTCCCCAGCCCCGAAGTACTTGTCTTGTCCTCGCTTCCCGAAGTCCTCCGCTGTTTTCTTGATCAACGCTGCCACCTGGGACGGCTTCATATCCGGATGTTCCGATTTGATCACGGCTGCAATTCCGGCCACCTTGGGCGCTGCCATCGACGTGCCGTGCATAAATGCGTACCCCTTCAGATTAGAGGTAAAGTAAGGCGGCAAGTACGTCGGATAGGTGGAGAAGGCGCGATAGCGGAAGTCGCGTTTATCCAGATAGTCTCCTTTCGGGTCTTGACGGTACAGTCTGTCGTATTCCGGTCCATTGTCTCCGCCCGGTGCAGCTATATCGATCGGGTTGCCGTAGTTGGAGTAAAAGGCGATTTCGTCTTCGGACCATTCATTGGACGACGATACGGTGATCACCCCTGGGATTTGTGCCGGTACTACCCGGGATGGCCCTTTGATATCGAGGCCGTAGGTTTCCTTCCAATATTCCTGCATATCGTGCAGACTTCCCAGGTTTCTTGAGTCGTTGCCGGCAGCGACGACGACTGTGACACCTTTTTTCACCGCGTACTGGACAGCCCTGTGGTAAGCCACCATCGAGGCGGAGTCTCCTTTTTCACCGTAGTTGTGAGCCATCCACCTCCAGCCGCCGAGGCTCATATTGACAACGTCCACCCCATCATTGGCTGCCTCCACCAATGCGTCCGTAATCCAGGACTGCTGGGCGCCGCCTGTTGCCCCGAACACCCGGTAGGCTCGCACAGTCAGGTTGGGGCCCACCCCGAGCATCTTGCCATTGGCTGCGATGGAACCGGCAACATGCGTGCCATGTCCGTTTTGGTCCCATGCGTCCTTCGTCCCCGGCACAAATGTCTTGCTGCCCTCTTCATCCGCATTGTCCCGCAGGTCCGGATGGTCGAAGTCCAATCCGGTATCGATAATCCCGACAACCGTTCTTGAGTTTCCTTTGCTGATCTCATGGGATTTGAAGTTATTGGTGATTCGCTTGATATCCCATTGCAAATCGTAATAATTCTGATCGGGATCATCCCAGTCTGGCTGAGGTATATCCGTAATCGGCTGTCCGTCCGCCGCTTCCGGCTCCTCCTCGTCGAGGAAGATTTCCAGCTCCTCCTCCGCTGCCAGCACTTCCTTGTCTTCCCTGATCTTCTCTAAAAAGTCCGGATCATCAGAGGTGGCGGATACGATGCCGACTTCATCGATGACAGTCTCCACTGATCCTCCCGATTCTTCGATTCTCTCTTCCAAATCACTCGGGATGTTGTTTTTATAAGCGATGAGATAGGCCCTTTCCTTGCTTTTCCCCGAAGCCGGGGTCTGTACCACAGAGAGGGCGGAAGCTGCCAAGCCCAATACCAGTGTTGTGCTTAGTACCATTCTCACTGCTCTATTCATCGCTATCATCCTCCATCGAAAATTTGTTGTACTACCGATTGTAAAGATTTTCCCTATTTTTTCTATCAAAATCGTTCGATACAATCCTGCAGTGTCAGACAAACAGCGATCATTTTTCCAACGAAGAAAGCGGGAAAGGGACGAAGCCTGTCTGACGGTCAGGAAGAATAACGAAAAAAACCCACTCTCTCCGGCTTCGGAAAAGAGTGGGTTTCGTTGTTTTCTAGCAAAAATGACAGTGAATCTATCGTTTTTATTGATTCCGTTTCATCTGACGGCGGCGCTCCTGTTCCTCGGCGCGGCGCTGAGCGCGGTTTTTCGGATCGGCGTCACCGGAGGTCTCGCTGTCAGGACGCTCGGATGGACCGGACGTTTTCAGTTGAGACTGATCTGCAGCCTGACCGCGGATCACTTCCTGACGCTCCAGGTTTTGGCTGACCTCTGCTTTCATGATGTACATGGCCACTTCCTCTTCGACGGCAGCGACCATCGACTGGAACATTTCGTAGCCTTCGAATTGGTACTCGCGCAGCGGATCGTTTTGTCCGTAAGCGCGCAGGTGGATACCTTGTCGAAGCTGTTCCATCGCGTCGATGTGATCCATCCACTTGCTGTCGACAGCGCGGAGTACAACGACCTTTTCAAACTCGCGCATCATCTCGCCGATTTCCACTTCGCGCTGCTTGAACTGCTTCAGGACCTCTTCTTTCAGAAGCTCGACGATTTCCTCGGCTTCTTTGCCCTTCAGTTTGTCCGCAGTCATGATCTCATCGTGCAGGAAGCCGTTGTTGGCTGCTTCGGCCAAGCCTTCGAGGTTCCATTCTTCCGGTACCTCTTCCTTCGGACAGAAGTTTTCCACAGTGCGGTCGATGACGCTGTAGATCATCGGCAGGACAACTTCGCTCAAATCCGATTGCTCCAAAATATCGCGGCGCTGCTTGTAAATTACTGCGCGCTGCTGGTTCATGACATCGTCGTACTGGAGAACCACTTTACGGGCGTCAAAGTTGGAGCCCTCCACCCGTTTTTGCGCGGATTCGACAGCACGCGTAACGAGTCTGCTTTCGATCGGCATGTCCTCTTCCATTCCGAGGCGGTCCATCATGTTCATGATGTTGTCCGCTCCGAAGCGTCTCATCAGCTCATCCTGCATGGAGAGGAAGAACTGGGAAGAACCCGGGTCGCCCTGACGTCCTGCACGTCCGCGGAGCTGGTTGTCAATCCGGCGGCTCTCATGGCGCTCGGTACCGATAATGTGCAGACCGCCCAGCTCGGCTACGCCTTCGCCCAGCTGAATGTCCGTACCGCGGCCGGCCATGTTCGTCGCGATGGTGACAGCGCCGTACTGACCCGCACGAGCGATAATCTCCGCTTCGCGCGCATGCTGCTTCGCGTTCAACACGTTATGCGGTACGCCCTTTTGCTTGAGCAGCTGCGAGAGCATCTCGGAGTTTTCGATGGAAATCGTACCGACCAGGATCGGCTGGCCTTTTTTATGACGCTCGACGATATCGGCCACGACCGCACGGTACTTGGCCGCTTCGGTTTTGAAAACCAGGTCCGGCAAATCTTGACGGATAACGGGTTTGTTGGTCGGGATCACGACTACATCCAAGCCGTAAATCTTTTTAAACTCTTCTTCCTCTGTTTTGGCTGTACCGGTCATACCGGAGAGCTTTTGGTACATGCGGAAGTAGTTTTGCAAAGTAATCGTCGCCAGCGTCATGCTCTCGCTCTGAACACGGAGCCCTTCCTTGGCTTCAATCGCCTGGTGCAGACCTTCGCTGTAGCGGCGTCCTACCATCAGACGGCCGGTAAATTCATCGACGATGACAACCTCGCCATCCTGCACCACGTAGTCCACGTCGCGCTTAAAGAGCACTTGCGCTTTCAGGGCGGCTGTGATGTGATGGTTGAGCGTCATGTGCGCGGTATCGTACAGGTTTTCAATGTTGAATGCCTGCTCGACCTTGGCCACGCCTTCATCGGTCAATGAAACGATTTTTAATTTTTCGTCCACCGTATAGTCTGTTTCCGCCTCCAGACGCTTCACAAAATGCGAACAGATGTAGTAAAGTTCTGTAGTGCGGTTGGCAGCACCGGAAATGATCAACGGCGTACGCGCTTCGTCGATCAGAATGCTGTCCACCTCGTCAATAATCGCAAAGTAAAGCGGGCGCTGAACCATCTGTTCTTTGTACAGCACCATGTTGTCGCGCAAATAGTCAAAGCCAAACTCGTTGTTGGTACCGTACGTAATATCGCAGTTATAAGCTTCACGCTTTTCTTCCGCAGTCAGACCGTTTTTGTTCAGACCGACTGTAAGTCCGAGGAAATTGTAGAGCTGACCCATGATGGTAGAGTCGCGTTCAGCCAAGTATTCGTTGACGGTTACGACGTGTACGCCCTTGCCCTGCAGCGCATTCAGGTAGGTCGCCAGCGTCGCGACGAGGGTTTTCCCTTCCCCTGTCTTCATCTCGGCAATACGTCCTTCCTGGAGGACCATACCGCCGATCAGCTGCACGTCAAAGTGACGCATGCCCAGAACTCGCTTGGATGCTTCACGGACGACCGCAAACGCTTCGTTTAGAATGTCGTCCAGTGTCTCGCCCTTCGCGAGCCGATTTTTAAATTCCTCCGTCTTCGCCCGCAACTGCTCATCGGACAGTGCTTGTACAGTCGGTTCCAACGCGTTGATCTTTTCTACGCGCTTAAACATCTTTTTGACTTCACGCTCGTTGCTGTCGCCAAAAATCTTTTTTACGAGTCCCAGCATAAGGACACCCCTTCCTAGTGGCAAAACTGCTTCGATTATGCTTCCCTTGCGCAGCCACATCTGCAGTCCCCGTCAGGGGGCTTCCTAGTGGCAAAACTGCTTCGAATAACTTCCCTTGCGCAGCCACATCTGCAGTCCCCGTCAGGGGGCTTCCTAGTGGCAAAACTACCTCGATTATGCTTCCCTTGCGCAGCCACATCAGGGTCCTCGAACGGAGGCTTCCCAGTGGCAATCTGCTTTCTATTTCATGTACCCTCCCGCCGAAAAACCATTATAGGCCTTCAGGGGCGATTCCTACTTCCACTTCCATAAAAAGACACTTTTACATATGCGTCTTCCCTAAATTGATATTTTATCAAATGAGAATAGGAGTGCACAAGTAAAGGGAGTTGCCAGAATAAGCAACTCCCTGTTTGACGGGCTTTATTTCGGTTCAATCAATCCGTAGCGACCATCATTTCGGCGGTAAACGACGTTGACGTCGTTCGTGTCGCTGTTTTGGAAAACGAAGAAGCTGTGACCTAGCATATCCATTTGCATGACTGCTTCCTGGGCGTCCATCGGCTTTAAGTTAAAGCGTTTGGTCCGAACAATGTCGATGTCGACATCTTCCCCCTCCTCCAGGTCTTCTGTCAATACGGCGACCGCCTGGCGGCTATTCCCCGCTGCCTTGTTGGTCGATTCGGTACGGAGCTTGCGTATTAATTTGGTTTTATGCTTACGAATCTGTCTTTCCAGCTTTTCTACCACCAAATCAATGGAGGCGTACATATCTTCATGCGTTTCTTCGGCGCGAAGGATTACTCCGCTGAGAGGGATCGTCACCTCGATGGTCCCTTCTCCCTTTAGAACTCTCATCGTAACCTGTACATCTGCAGGGCTAGAGTTTTCAAAGTACTTTGCAAGACGGCCCACTTTCTTTTCTACATACTCTCGAAGTGCTGCGGTAACTTGAATGTTTTCTCCACGAATTTGAAATTTCATGGTTCAAACCTCCTTCCGTCTTTCCTAATACCTATTCCTTACATATGTAAAAAATCCTCCCCGCCAGCTTAAAAAAACCTTTACAAAATGTTTACATCTCTACAAGTTACGACAATTTTCTAGTAAAGCTTTCAAAAACAGCTATGATATACTACGATCATTAGGGAATAATTACCGCGCAAGACAACTGAATGGAGGAATCCTCATGGAAGAGGTAAACCCTTCGCATTCCATTACGGGAAAGACGCTGGCACAAGACGTATACAACGAGAAGGGGCTTTTGCTCCTGCCGGCTGGCGCGGTCTTGCACCAAAGCGATATCCGCTTGCTTTGTGCACACCAGGTCGAACGGGTATATGTAGCCAAGGATGGCGACTTACCAGACCCACCTTCTCCCCTGCTCCATTGGAATGAAGTGGAAGCAGCTCGTGAATACATGGAAGCTGTCAAACAAACAGAGGAGTTGTTCATCCGGATCGCGACCGGTTCCATTCCTCCTCTGCATCAATTCAATCATGTGTTTTATCCGTTGCTGGACGAAATTCTGCAGCGTTGCGGAGTTCAGCGTTTTATTTACGTAAAGGAAGGAACCGCCCAATACACCTACCGCCACTCCCTGCATGTGGGCATTTTGGCTGCATTAATCGGCAAGCTGATGGGACACACGCAGGAAAACATTGTGTTGCTGGGGCAGGCGGGCCTTTTGCATGACGTAGGCAAAATGCTGATACCGGAAGAAATCCTGCTCAAACCGGAGCGGCTGACCGACGAGGAATACGAAGTGATGAAGCAGCATGCCCGGCTCGGGGAGCATCTGCTTCGCCAAATGGAGGGAGCAGACGAGCTGATTGCTCTCTGTGCGCTTCTTCATCACGAACGGCTGGATGGCAGCGGCTATCCCGAAGGACGCACACAGGAGCACATTCCGATCGAATGCCAAATCGTCAGTGTCGCAGACGTATTTGACGCCATTTGCACGGACCGGGTGTATCGCAAGGGAACCTCCCCTTTCGAAGCTGCATCCGTGTTACAAGATTTGGCCTACTCAGGCAAGTTAAACGCCCAGGTTGTCACCCGTTTTATCCATTATGTCGTGATGCTGTATGTAGGGGCAGAAGCTTACCTCAATTCAGGTGATCGCGTGGAAGTCATCATGATTCATACAGATGAGCCGCTGCGGCCTCTCGTACGCCGCAGAGGGGAGTACCTCGATTTGCGTCAACACCGTTCCCTGCACATCCAGAGCATCATCGGCTGACAACAGGCCGTACATGAAAAAATCCCCCATACCATTTGGTACAGGGGGATTTGCTTTTATCGGTGGCTGGCGTTTGCAATCAGTAGCTACGCGATAACTACGTTCGCTGCTTGGGGACCGCGATCCCCTTCCACGATATCAAATTCTACGGTTTGTCCCTCTTCCAATGTACGGAAGCCTTCTTTTTGGATAGCCGAGTAATGTACGAAAACGTCTCCGCCGTCCTCACGCTCAATAAAGCCAAAACCTTTTTCTGCATTAAACCATTTTACTTTGCCTTGCATGCTGATGCACATTCCTTTCTTTTGTAAAAACTTGGGATTTCAAATCCCATGTGAATGACTATATCATCCGCCAAAACGAGAGTCAAATCATCCCTCATTTGGTTGAATATTTCTTCTCCAGTCCTCTGACGACGATTCTCGACAAGAACAGCGTAAGCACCAGATAGACGGCTGCTTCCGTCAAATACGGAGGGTAGCGCTCCAAGGTGCTTTTGGCTACGCTCATCGCCGCGTAGTTTAATTCCGGCGTGGCGATGACCGCAGTCAGGGACGAGTCTTTCAACAGCGAGATGAATTCATTTCCCAGTGCGGGAAGCATGCGGGTGAACGCCTGAGGAATGACGATCAGCCGCATAGCCATCCCTTTGGTCATCCCGAGAGATCGGGCCGCCTCCATCTGGCCGGGGTCAATGGACTGAATCCCCGCGCGAAAAATTTCAGCGATATACGCTGCTGCATTCAAGGACAATGCAATCATACCGGAATAAATGGCTTCCGGGCTGCTCTGGCCCGGGAAGAATACCTCCCAAATGGAGGGGATAACAGCAAAGTGAATCAACAAAATTTGCACCAGCATCGGAGTTCCCCGAAACAGCTCGACGTAAATCGCGCTGGGAATCCGCAGCCAGGCCTTGCTCGATTGCTTCCCCAAACTGATAAACAGCCCCAGAAGCGTTCCCACGACAGTAGCGATGGCCGTCAGCAGGATTGTATTGAGAATTCCGCGAATGAACAGTTCCCGATAATCGTAAACGACACTCCAGTCCAGAGTTGTATCCTCCCTCCAAGTTGTTTGGCTGTGGACGAAAAAAGCAGCAGGGTACGCCTGTTGACGTACCCGTCCGCGCTTCCCTCTTACTCTTTATTAAAATACTGGTTGTAGATTTCTTGCAGCTTACCGTTTTCCTTGATCTTCTTCAACCCGTCGTTGATCTTGTTCAGGATCTCGGTGTTGCCTTTTTTGACCATGATGCCGTAATACTCCTTTTCAAAAGAATCGTCTTTGATCAGTTTGAATTTCTTGTCCTTGATTTTTTTCACGTAATATTGAATGACGCCATTATCGCCGACTACGGCATCCACGCGCCCGTTAAAGAAATCATCCACAGCGGAAGGCATGTCGTCGTATTCCTTCAGCCCTTGATACGTGTCGCCAAATGCTTTCTTTACCACTTCTCCGCCCGTGGTTGCGCCCTGCACGCCGATTTTCTTGCCTTTCAAGTCATCGAGCTTGTTTACCGGTGAGTCCTCGGCAACGAGAATCAACTGGTTGGCTTCGAAATACGGTTCAGAAAAGTCGTACTTTTTCTTGCGCTCTTCGGTGATCGTAATCGACGAGATTCCGATGTCTACGGTCCCTCTGTCCAGACCGTCAAACAAAGGGTCCCAGCCGGTATTCTTCCATTCGACCTTGAAGCCGCCCGCTTCGGCAATCGCGTTTAACACATCGATGTCGTGGCCGGTGATCTTGTTGTCGGCCTCCAGCATTTGAAACGGCGGATACGCTGCGTCGGTACCAACCACGTACACCTTTTCCGCCGTACCTCCTCCTGCCGTGCCGCTGCCGGACGAAGCCTGATTCCCTCCCGTTCCACAGGCGGATACCAACAGCCCTACCCCGACAGTCAAGACAAGCGACGTCAACCATTTCTTCTTCATCTTCATCTTCATCTGTTCATGTCCCCCTTATCTGTGTCTACCTTGAAAACCTTTTCCCCAGCCTTTGTCCACATCGGCACACCTTTTATTTTGCGTCATCCACAGAGTTGTCCACATTATCCACAGGCCGTTGTGCACAAGCTGGGCATAACTCACCCTTATGCTCGTTCTCCCCAATAAATATGTTTTTTGGCAAGAAAATAGAACAAGGGTTCGTACAAAAAGAAAGAAGGATTCCTATCAGAAATACTTCTCTCTGATGCACGGGAATCCTTCCGAAGACTCATTTTATTTACAGAAAATTTTATTTATTGGCTCTTGTCTGCCAGAATGACAATTTCTACGCGTCGGTTGCGACTGCGATTCTCGGGAGATGTGTTATCTACAAGCGGTTTATACTCTCCCCAACCGGCAACGGTGAATCGATCTGCGGCCAGCCCATGCCCGTCCACCATTTCCCGCATGACCGCAATCGCCCGGGCAGAGGACAGCTCCCAGTTGGACCTAAAAGAGCTGTGCGTAATCGGCACGTCGTCCGTATATCCTTCGATCCGGACCTTGTAAGAAAAGCGCTCCAGGACCTGTGCGACATGATCGATCACCTGCTTTCCATCCTCCCGCAAATCCGCGGAGCCGCTGGAAAACAGAATCTTCTCCGGCAGGCGGACCCTCAAGCCTTCTTCCGTCTCTTCATAGTCGATGTTCTGCTCCTCCAGAGCCGCGGAAAGCGCTGTTCGCACTGTCTCCATATCCCGGTCACTCTTGTCCTCCATATCTACCGGAACGGCCGGCTTGGGCACCGTCTCCCCTGTCTCTCCACCTACTGCAGCCTCCAGCACTCCGCGTCTTGCTTCCAGCTCGTGGACCTGGCGCTGAAGCTCCAGCTTCTGAATGTTCAACAGGTCCAGGCTTTCGTGCACTTTTTGCAGACTTTCCTGCTGGCGGGCCTCCTCTTGCTTGATTTCCTGCATATCGGTCTTGAGCTTGGCCGAATGGGCGGCGGCAACGATGAGGATGATCACGAACAGCAGGGTAAACAAGTCACTATAGCTGATCAGCCAGCTTTTTTCCAGCTCTTTTTCGTCGTACAAGCGATCGTCATGCATGGAGATCCTGCCTTTCGATCGTCCCTTTCATGCTGCCAGGGGTTTTGATGAGAACAAGCTTTTTGTCTCCGGGCAAAAACGAGTTCAATTTTTCAAACAGGACACGCGGCGTCTCCATTCGCTGCAAACCGATGCAGCCTTCCAGATAGAGCCGCTTTTCAAACATTTCCTGATCATACAAGTCCATCAGCCGGTAGTAGCACGGCAGGGCAAACATGTTGGCCAAAAGGGCCCCGTACAGCGTCGCTACGACCGCCGAGCTGAGGCTGTATCCCGTCTGGGTCAAATCATTCAGCGTCTCTAGAACACCCGTCATTCCGAGGAGCGTTCCCACCAGACCCATGCCGGGGGCCAAAAGGCTGACCAGGCGGAAAAAGCCTGCCGCCTGCTGGTAGCGATGCTGTTCGCCCTTCAGCTCGTTTTCGAGAATCATGCGGAGCTCCTCCTCCGGTACTCCTTCGATGGCAAGCAGACTGCCCCGACGGACGAAGGAATCTTTTTCATTTTGCAGCTCTTTTTCCAGCTCAAGATACCCTTGTTCCTTTTGAACCAGTGCGTAGTAATAAAACCGCTTGATCGTCTCCTCCACGTTTCCCTCGCGCCCATGGATCAACAGACGAACGATTTTGCGCACCTCCAGATGCTTGCGCTTGATCGCATACGAGATAAGCACTGACAACCCAACCAGCTCGATAGCCGTCAGGTTCAACAGATCGGACAGGTTTCCTTTCAGGTAAACCGCATGTGTAAAAATAAGCACTACTGCTCCCACCAGCAGGAGCGAGCGTCGTTTCGTCGACAAACCTGTCACCTTCCCACTTGCTTTCTTCTCTTCCTTTATCGGAAATGTTCAGTTTGATTATAATACCAAAGCTTTTCCAATCCGATAAAAAAGTGAAGGGACCCAAATGAAAAAGGAGGGAAACCACAATGGATATGAGTTCTATGATGAGCGCGCAACTGAGCCAGTTGAGACACACTGTCAGCCTCAGCGTCATGAAAATGGCGCAGAACACGATGGCAGCAGGTGCGACAGCGATGATCCAGGACTTTTCTAATGCGCAGCAAAGCGTGCAGCAAGCCGCTCAAGCAGCGCCTCATCCGACAGCCGGAAAAACGATTGACATCAGCGTGTAGGAAAAGAGCAACGGACGCAGGGATCTTCTCCGCGTCCGTTTTTTCTTCATGTTATGCTTTTGAATAGAACGAAAGTCATTGCGCTTTCTTGCGCAGCTGGCGCTTCGCGTATACGACCCGGTGGACCGCACCTGCTTCATTTCGCACGAACAGCACGGGGATATCCGCTCCTCTGCGGCGAAATACGAACAGATCATTCCCGACCGGCCGCAGCGCATAAGTCGTACCGTCCATTGTCATCTGGCATACTCCGTCTTTTGCTTCCACACTCATTTCCATCCATTCCTGACAAGTATACTCTCCGGCATAATCAGCGAGCTTCTCTGCCGCCAGCGGCTGGTCCGCAAAGCGAAACAGCGGAGTCTCAAGCGGTCTATCCAGGACCAGGTTGAGCGCTCCTACGGCTATCTCGCGCACTTCCACGCCGTCGACATTGGTCAAGATGACTCCGGTGATGCCCTTTTCCGGCAACACAAAAATCTGCGAGCTGACCCCTTTTAGCGACCCTCCGTGATCGATCAGCGGCCCGCCAACGAAGTCGGGCACGATCTGCAAGCCGTACCCGTAGTGCCAGCAAGCATCGCATTTCACATGGGGAGTCGTCATCTCGGCCACACTCTCCGGAGAGAGGATGCGCGTCTCTCCTGCCATTCCACCTGTACGGAAAATGTCCAGATACCGGAGCAAATCGGCCACGCTCGATTTCAAAAAGCCTGCGGCCCGCATCGCCGGAGCATCGTGCAGGACTGGGGCGTGGAATACCTCGTTGGCTCCGTTCCGCGTCTTGCGGGTAAACAGCTCTGCTACGTCCCTATGTGCTGCAAGCTGCTCCGGAGTAAACACGCTGCGGTTCATCCCCGCGGGGAGCAGGATGTGTTCCGTCACATACTGTTCAAAGGACATGCCGCTGACGCGCTCTACAATAGCTCCCAACAGCCCGTACACATCGTTGTTGTAGCTGAACGCCTCTCCCGGCCGCCCCAGTACCTCCTCCGGAAACGAGCCGATTTGCTCCATCAGTTCCTCGTACGTATCCACGACAGGGACCGACTCGTCTACACACTCCGGCTCCGTCTCCAGAACCGCGGGGTCTTTTTCCATCGACCGCTTCATGGCGGATGTCAAAAAGGGCAAAGGCGGCATTCCCGGCGTATGGGTCATGAAGTGATGAATCGTCACATCCCGTGTGAATTGGTCTTGCGGCATTCGAAACTCAGGCAGATAGTCCACGACAGGATCGTCAACAGACAGCTTGCCTGCCTCCTGCAGTTGCATAATGGCCATACAGGTAAACGACTTGGTCACGGAAGCGATGCCAAATATCGTATCCGGCGTGACCGGCTGCTGCTTCTCCACATCGCTGAAGCCAAACGAGCCAAAATAGACCAGCTCTCCGTCCTTGCAGATTCCGATCGCCCCTCCAGGCACCTGGGCTTGCTCCATTCGAGCTTGGGCAAATGGTTCAAACTCCTGTTTCCACTCCTGATGATTCATATCGAAAACCTCCTTTCTGCACTTCTATTTGCAGCTATTTGGTCAGGGAAAACATTCTCTGTCACTGCTTTCTACACCTCTATTCCTTGTAGCCCCACTTCATGTCGATATAGCCAAGAGGGTCTACGGTCACGCCTTTGAGCTTGTCGTTTTGCACCCAGACGTTCACATTGCTGTACAGTCCCGTGACTGGCATCTCGTTCATCAAAATCGACTCCGCATCCTGCAAAAGCTGATTCCGCTTGGTTTCATCCGTTTCCTTGTAGGAGCGGTTGATCAGGTCGTTGTAGGCTTCGCTGTGCCACAGTGTACAGTTGTTGTCGCTGTACTTTTCCATCAGCAGCTCGAGGAAATTGACAGAGTCGTTGTAATCGGCCGTCCACGCTGTTACCGAGATCATGTATTTCCCCTGGGCCTGCTCGTCAAACATCACGTTCATGTCCTTGTTGATCAGCTTCACTTCAATGCCGAGCACTTTTCTCCACTGGCCCTGCAGAGCTTCGGCAATTTTCTTCTGGGCGTCGGAATTAAAGTACAGGTACGTAATTTCCGGCAGCTTTTCAATCCCCAGCTCCTTCATTCCTTCCGCCAAAAGCTGCTTGGCTGTTTCCGCATCGTTGTCCTTGAAATAGCCCTCCGGCTTGAGGGAAGCCGACTGCGGCACCAGCCCGGTCAGAGCTGTCTGTCCGCCCTGCAAAATATTGTCCGCGATCTCCTGGCGGTTGATGGCATACGCAAACGCTTTGCGGATCTTCTCGTTTGTAAACGGCGCCTGCTCCGTCTGGAACAGCAGGTAGTAGGACTGCGCCTTTTGCATCGCCTGCAGCTTGCCCTCTTCTTTCATCGCCGGAATCGCATCTACCGGCAGACTGCTGATCGGCCCGCCAGCCCAGTCCAGCTCGCCCTGGTTAAACATCTCCAGCTCGGTATTGGCATCCTCCACCATAGAAAATTCGATTTTGTCCAGCTTCACGGCTTCCTTGTCCCAGTAATGCTCGTTTTTCACCAGGACGATTTTGCTCTTGTGCTCCCAGGTCTCGATTTTGAAAGGACCGTTGGTGACGATGGTGGCGGCTTCATTGGCCCACTTCTCGTTCCCCTCCACGACCTTTTGGTTTACGGGGTAGTAAAAGGTTGCCAGCGTCAAAAAGTAAGGCGTCGGGTTTTCCAGCTGCACTTCGATCGTTTTGTCGTCGATGACCTTGATCCCGACATCCTCTTTCTTTGCTTTGCCCAGGTTAAAGGCCTTTGCATTGACGATCGGATAGTATTTGTACGCGGAGCTGCTGGCCGTCTTCGGATCAAGTGTCCGGAACCAGGCGTAGGCAAAATCCTTGGCCGTCAGCGGCTCGCCATTGGACCATTTCGACTCTCGCAGGGTAAAGGTATAGGTCTTTTTGTCCTCCGAGATCTTGATGTCGGATGCGACGGAATTGACCGGCTTGCCGTCCTTGTCCAACCGGACCAATGCATCGTAGATGGCCCGGATGTAGGCACCCGAGGCGACGTCGTTGGAAAGACCCGCATCCAGCGTTTTGGGCTCCCGGCCATTCATCTGCAGGATTTGTTCCGCTCCGCTTCCTCCCTCTTGCTTTGTGGACGCTTCCGGTTGCTGGGATGAACCGGCCGGCGCAGGCGGACTGCTGCTGCATCCGACCAGTGCCGCGATGAGCAGAAGTGTGGAGCAGAATGAAAAAAAGCTCTTTTTCATCAGATGGACCCCTCCGTATTTTTGATTTTTTCAAATTATCTTGCAATTTTTGTGCCATTTGCAGTGGGCTTGTTGCTTTCTCACGGTATAGGTGCGGTTGCAGCGGTGCATGGCCGTTGTTGAACCATATGCGGTTTTTCTTTTTATTCAATAGTGAATACAAGCGCAGACAAAAATGAAATGAGCTTTTACTTTCCGAGTCTTGCTGTTATTCAATTTGTAATGGAGTTATGCTGTTTTGAATAGGTTGTTTGGGTGGGAAGTTGGAGAAGCCAAATAACAGGTTGTGGGCCGACTATATACAAAAAAACCAACCTTTACTTTTTGCAAGCGAGGTTGGTTTTAGGCGACTTGTTATCTATATCTGATTTTGTCACTATTTTTCTGGTGCATCCGGCCATATACTGCTTTCTTCTAGCCGCCCCCAGCTTGGAGCCCCGACTTGCCGATCGTTTTTCACTACATGCAGAAATGTACATTGATTGAGCGGATCACGAGTACCCCCCTGCTGAGGATAACCTGCCAGATCCCTCTTCTCTACCTATGAAAGACATTACGCATACGTGTTTATCAGCAATCCTTTAATTTCTCCAACCCGTTCCAGAATTCGCAAACCGGGCTCCTGACTTTTCAAGACGGAATCAGTCAGTTCAAGCAGCTTCTTGTCAACTTCCTTGACAATCTTGAAAATACGAGACCGTCCCCTCCGGTTGTAGCCTTGCTGCTCCTCGAGGCTGAGTCCGTTTTTAACCGCGTCGTCGAGAAAGCTCTTTACCAGTGATTTAAATTTTCGGAGATCTCCTACCGTACGTGTATCGGCAAGGATTTTTCCCTGCTCTTCGATTTCTGAAATCATTTTTTGAAGACGTTCGGTATTCAATTGTTGCCGGCCCTTGTTCATCAGTTCTGAAAAAGCCACGCGATCCGCTGGTACATCCTGCTTGGACTTTCGTTGTTCAACGGATATTTGCCCGATCTTGTTTACTTCCATTTATATCCGTACCTTTCTGTCAGCATCTGGTCTGTCTCGCCCATTATCGTCCATTGTATCTTTCCATTTCCTCGATGAGCAAAAGGATTTCGGCTACTACCGAATACAATTGCGGCGGAATATTTTCCCCAAGGTCTATATCAATCAGATTCTTTACAAGCAAAGAATCTTCCTGGAGAGGGATGTCGTTGTCTTTGGCCATAGAGATGATCTTTTCAGCCAGGTGGCCTCTTCCCTGCGCGATGACGGCAGGAACGAAATCGTTTTCCTGATCATAGCGGATAACTGCTGCCATGGGACCATTTATAGCTTGTCTCTGCTTTTGATTGAAAGACTTGCGGATCATATCTTCAGATCAAACCCTTTCGCGGCTGGGTTAGGCTCATTTGGTCGCATCGTATTTGCAGCGGTATTTTGTCCTGCCGGTACTTGCTCTTCTTTTTTCTGCTCGGTAAACTTGGCAAATGACACACCTACTACATTGTAACCGATCTGGGCCAAATTTTCCTTGCATCCGGCTATGATAGAATCCAAACGCTCCCGGATTTGCGGCTGGTCATTTTTAATCGCAATGGACAGATTGCGCTCCACCGCTGTAATGTGAATCCCTGTCGGCCCCAGTTTTTTTGTCTCGATTAAAAAATACAGACTGCAGTTTTCCCAATCGACTTTTTGCCCCTCATTTTTTGACTGAACGTAGAGCTTTACATTTTCGAGTCCGTTTTGGAGCAAAAGCGGCAACTGCATAAACATGCTTTGGGGCTGGTTGCCCGCATCCGGCTTGCTCAGCAGCTGCTGGCCCGTTATGCTTTGCAGCGCTTGCTCTACCGCTTGACCGCCACTGACAGAGGTCGTGCCTTTTTCGCCCGCTTTGGCAAGCTGCAGAAGCGCATGCTTCAGGTTCTTGTGAAGATTCTCCTGAGCGTGCCCCTGGCCCTGGCCCCGTTCGCCCGGATGACGCTCTGTAAACGACTGCGCCAGCTCGCTTTCATAATTCAATCCGAGCGAACGGACAAATTCGAACGTATTGCGGGCAGAGGGCGGATGATTCTGAAAGTGCTGAACCGTCTCTGCAATCTGGCTAAACAGACGGGAAGCATGCGGGACTTTTTCTGCAAAGATGCTTTGGCCAGTCGCAAAGTGCTGGATTCGTACATCGGACGGCTTCCAGTTTAGTGCGTCCAGCTTTGCTTGGACTCCTTTTAACACTGCTGCCGCCTGGCTGTTTTCCCCTTTCGCCAAGAACCTTCTGGCTTCGGCCAATTCACTGCTTGCCTTTATCAGCTGCTTTTCTGTCTCCATGTCCGTCAGCATCATCATTTCGCTTTTCAAAATCGCTTTGTCAAGCGCATCGATGGTTGATTCCAACAAAGGCTTTACCCCGGCTAAAATGTTCCCTTTATTGGTTTCCGCAACTTTCAGCATGTTGTCGATGTTTCTGACTATCTCCCTTTTTACGCTTTGGAAGTTGGCAGCGGCCTGACTCAGCTTTTGCGTAATTTCCGTGACGACCAAATCCTTTGTCGTCAGAAATGAGGCCATGTGCATCTCAGCTTGATCATCGTAAGCAATTCCGGCAGAAGGAGCGGGATTGCCTGTTTCCTCTGGCGATGCAGCATGTCCGGACATGTGGTTTTGCACCTGATCAAGCCCTTTTTCAAGCGTTCCGGCTGCCACTTGGTTTTTCTGCAAAAGATCGAGCAGGCGATCGCCAAACTTTGCAAGCAACTGATCCAAAGACATCTCTTGATTCAACGCTGCCTTCATCTGGGCAAGAAGTTCCGCGGGGCTTGCTGCGAAAGAGGCATTTCCCGGCAGTCCCACCTTCAAGACACTCTCCGCATCACCTAGCTGGGCAAGTGCGTTCATGAGCAGCAGCCGGGCTTCCTGCTCTCTTCCCGACTGATGAAGTTGAACCGCTTCATACAGGACTTTCCCGAGCTTCTCGCCCATTTCGGCCGTTCCCTTCGGACTGCCAGCCATTTGCTCGCGTATCCTTTGCACAGTCTTGTCGAAGTCCGATTTTTTTTCACGAAAAGAGCTTTCTTGAAATTCCATCTCGGTATCCGTACTTCCAGCACCCTTTTGAACAAGCTCATTCAGAGCCCCGGTCACGGACTTTCCGTGCAGCGCTTCGTGAACAGCCTTCAGCTGCCCAAGCGACACATCCAGCTTTTTATCAGCCAAGGCTTGGACTGTTTCCAGCTTTTGATCCAGACTTCCCGGAGCTTTCCCCATGAATTCCTTTAAATCCTGGACTGCCTGCTTGTTCAGAGAGATTCCGCCATCAAGCAGAATCTTTGCAGACTGCTTCATTTCCGGTGTAGGATCGGTTCCAAGGCCGCGCAAGACGCTGGATACGTCAGGCTGCCCTCCGGCTATAGCAGGCCGGTTCGCCAATGTCCTCCCTTGGGATTCACCTTTATTTTCCTGTATCTGAACACCACTATTGGGCTGAATTTGGTTGGCAGAGGCGGGGTAGTTTACTCTCATTGTTCATCTCTCCCTCGGGATCGCACGAAGCTTTCTCTCTTTTGTTATCGTCAGAATGCGAGAGGGAGTTTACAAAACCATGAAAATAGGGCGTTTAGTGTTTCAACCTCGACCGCGTTTGGTAAATAACAAAGGACAGCTTTCACAGACGCCTCCATCGTGAAACTGCCCTCCTTTCTTTGCTCCGTTACTCAGATATGTCCTTTGCCTTTTATTTTGAAAATATGTTCAAGACTGGTACAAATCCACTATAGTCAAAAACATAACTATATAGTTTTGTGTCTAATCGATGATCTTTCAATGTAATAGCATTCTTGTAATTAAAGCTAATGCTGAAATTGGATAAGAGGTAATCGAAAAGCAATAAAAAGTCTGCATTAAGACCATGAAAGGTAGATTTGAAGATATGATTATCAATTTTATCTTCCGTTATCTCATGTAAAAAACAATTATTTAGCGAGGAACAAAAGCTCCTCTTTTCTTTCAAGGATATTAAACTATCTCTTTCTCCATGAAACGAATGAATCATACAATTGTTTTTAAAATCTTTATATAGCGATGATAAATTCAGTATTTCAAAATCTTTTATTATAGACTTTGCATAGTAATCAAATAAAATCATCTTTCCGTTCATGTTCAAGACTCTGTTTGCCTTTAAATAAGCAGGAAATATCCATGCTGAATTATCAACAATTAAAGAAAACAAGTTAGGTGCAAAAACATTACATAAATACGCTAAATATGCACCGTGCGAATGTCCGTAAGCGATTATTTTACTATTATTAAAGGTGTATTTATTATCCTTGATGATTTCAGAAACAATGATTACCGCAGTTATGTTGTCAAGAGCTTGCATTATCCCCATATCATTAAAATTTTTGGATGTTTCCTCCAAATTCTCCTGTTGCATAAACTCCCAGCCAAAATAGTCACATTGTATCGTAACGACATTATATTTATCAGAAAAAACAGAACGCATTTTTTTGTAGACTCTCGAATTCGCATTTGCCCCAAATCCTGGAATGAACAGGAAAAGTCCTGTTTCATTATTAATTCCTTTGTCCGGCTCAGAAAAATATATATTCAACTTTCTCGGTGAGAAGTCATTGTATATATTTGGATGTGCATCAATTGTGATTTCATAGTCCTTTGACATTATGATTCTCCTTAAATAAAGGTAAATTAGAGGTGTACGTAAAGATTGTCTAAGCGTGAAAAACTCTCTGTTCCCACATGCGGAGGTCTCAACATATAACTGCGTTCATAAGTTTCCAATCTGCATTGTTACTATAAAAAACTCTATCTCTCCATAAGCTCACCGTCTCCAGTGATTTAGAAGAGATAGAGTTTTTACTTCTTGGAGTCAAAAAACGCGCCAAAAGCATTCGGTCCAGCATCGTGGTAAGTATTCATTGCTGTTTTACTCCGTTGTATTTCAGTAAGCTTCTTTTGTACCGCTTGCATACGATTTGAAATGATCGGCATGATACGCTGGTTGATGTCATGTATTTGGGCCAATGATATCTTGTTCGCATCTGAGAGTGGGGAACCGGCGGAAATCAACGTATCAATCTTCCTCATCATTTTTTCCCGCTCATCTAAATATAACAACCACTTGTCTGGATCACTATCTGATTGCATGACTTCCTGCTCCAGCTGAATAGTCAGCTGGAGCATTTCCTCCACAATTCCATCCATTTGGAAAACCATGCTACTGCTCCTCATCTTTGCTTCTTCGCCAACAACATAGCTTCTTTCCAGGTGTCCCGGAATTGGACAAAATAATCTTCCACTTCTGTTAAAATAGAAGCATCCTTCCGCATGTTAGCCTCAATCATCCGGTGGAGCATATAGTCATACATTTTTTCAAGTTCCCCGGAAATGGGATAGTCTTTGTTTAAAGTGGACAGTAGCTCGTACAAGATGTTTTGCACTTTCAAACAATTTTCATGTGCTTTTACGACATTCTTTTCATCTATGGCACTTTTTGCTTGCTTAATAAACTTGATCGCCCCATTGTAAAGCATGAGCGTCAATTCCCCAGGAGTAGCTGTCGTCACCTGATTGGACTGATAGGTCTGAGCAGCATTATGTAACATCTGCATCTCTCCCTGCTATTGTTGACCAAGCATTTGCGCGAACCAGTTGCCTTGGGACTGGAACTTGGACATCGCTTTTTCCATCGCAGTAAACTGTTTCCAATAGCGATCCTCGATCATTTTTAGGCGGTCTTCCCACATATTGATCTCTTTATTTGTCTCTTTGATTCCACGGCCAATCACGCTGTCATCAACAAGAAAAGTTGAACTGCCTGCTTCATTCGTCACTCTGTCTATTACTTTGGTCAGTTGAGTATAGAGCCGCTCGGCAATACCGCTTTCGTTGAACTTGGTTGCAGGATCGTTGCTTGAACTGTAATTGGTAAACAGCTTTAATACATCTTCCCCATTATTGCTGATCGCTTCACGCAATTTTGTTTCGTTAATGTAAAGCTTCCCGTTCTCTTGGTAAGCATATTTGCCGCTAGGCGGACCACCAATGCCGATCTCAGACAATGTGTCAAATTTTTCATTGACTCCAGCAACCTTCAATGGCGCACTGATGGCGTAACGCATTTGATCCAGGCCCGATTTTAAAATCGGATCACGCAGCAGAATACCGCTCTTGGCCATCGCCTCCAGCTTTTCCGCCGTTTTTTCCGGCAGTTCTTCTTTTTCTTCATCCAGTAATGGCTTGTAGCTTCTGTACTTAGGTTCGGAGATTTTTGCATTGATCTTTTCGATCACTTCATTATATTTGTCCACGAACCCTTTGATTTGGTTAAAGATGGCATCCTCATCCGTTTTTGTATTGACGATGACAGGAGAACCGCCATTGGTTCCCTTAATGGTAAAATCAATGCCGTCAAAAGATACCGTATTTGTGGCCGTTTCCATCCTTACTCCGTTAATGTAAACGATACCCTTTTCTCCATCCGTTCTCAGTGATGAATCTACGCTGCCGCTAATCTTTAATTTTCCGCTTGTTCCATCTGGATCGGCAGTAAAATTTACGGAGAAAAACTTATTGTCTTTGCTGGAATCACTCGGATCAACACCGGTCAGTTCCGCACCGGACTTAGAGGTAAAAACTAACGATCCATTCACGAAGCTCGCTTCAATTAGAGCATGCTTATCCGTACTTTGTGCTGCTAGCTTTTCATTAATACTGGTAATCGAATCATTGACATCGATAGCAATGTCTACCCCGTTAATTGTTAAGGTGCCTTTTGCACCAAGGGCTTGACCCTTGTCAACTACATTATCAAGTTCAATTGATACGCCAGCCGGACTCTCTGCTTTAGCCAACTTTTCAACGTTCACGGAATACGTGGCGAATTGCGGAATACCTGAAATCTTGGTAGACACAAGCCCGTCATTTTCGGAAAAAGCGACCTTCTTTTTGAAGTTAGAAGAATACCGCACCGCTTCAACCGATTTTCTCAGTTCGTCAAGCAGCTTGTTCATTTCGCGATAGGTATCGCGCTTCCACTCGTCCGTTTGCTTTTTTCTGATCAACCGATTGACAGGCTCGCGTTGAGCCTTCATCAAATCTTTGATCATTTTCTCTGTGTCTAAACCGGAAGCCATTCCCGTAAATCGAATGGGAGACATGGGCAAATCCTCCTATCTTTTCTCATCTATAAGCAGTCCGATCATCTCATGCATTTTTGCGACCATATCCATTACTTTTTTGGACGGGATTTCTCTGATGACCTCATTGGTCTGGTCATTGATTACTTGAACATAGTATTCGTTTAAGTCTTCGTGAAGCGTAAATTTAATGTGGGAGCTGGTCATTTGCAACCATTTGTTTATACCCGCAATCTCTGATTCAATTTCGCCGATACTTTGATGTTTATCTAGGGACGGTGGCGTCTTTTCTGCAGGCTGAGCAATGGAAGTATTCGCGGTTATGTCAGAATACGACTTCAACTTACCATAGCCATGGATTGAACCGACGTCCATTGACAATCCTCCTTAGGATATTTTCCTATCATAGTTATCGGTTTTTCGAGGAAAAAGCTTTACTTCCCTTTTGCTAAAGCAGAGAATTCACAATTGTTTAAGTTGCATCCGTTATATGCCTTTTGTTGCTTTATTCAAAAGAAGTGCCTCACACAAAAGAAAGTCTCTTTCATGATCTATATCGATACTTGCGTCTGCATCCATATAAAACGGTAGTGCCGGTTCAATATAAAAGGAATTCTGCTCCAAAAAACTGGCGCTTTCCAAAAAATAGATAGCACCATTTTGACGGACGACATGAGGCAGTTGCTGCCTTGGTTTGCTTAAGCTTTGCCTGTCTTTTAACGGGGTCAGCATTCCATTTTCCGCATAAAATGCCTTGTAAGGATGATGTTCGACCTCTGTCACACTGATCGTGCACCGCGACTTTGCTTTAAGGCTGCTCTCAATGCAATCTGTAAGGACCTTCTCGTCGCGCAACGGAGATGTCGGTTGTAGCAGCACAAAAAACTCCGGCAATTCTCCTTTTTTCAAGCAGTCTTCCAGAACGTGCCGAACGACATCTTCTGACGATGCCGTATCGGTTGCAAGCTCAATAGGCCTGTCAATCACTTCAGCTCCGGCTTCCAGACTGAATTGCTTTATTTCCTGGTCTTCTGTGCTTACGATACACCGATCGATCAAGGGACATTGTGCTGCTGCTTCGATCGTGTAGTTTATGAGGGGTTTTCCCAGCAGCTTTCGGATGTTTTTCCGATGTACCCCTTTAGATCCGCCCCGCGCCGGAATAATCGCCAGAATCCTATTTTTGGCTATTTGATCAAAATATCTTGAAACTGTTTTTGCTTCGAAACTGCCCATATACTTCCGTCCTCCAGTACATTCATGAATAATGAAGTACTATTGCCATGGCCAAAATTAAAGCATGGCTCCTTTTTTGTCATACCGGCAACCTTTTTTATTGCGTCCATGATTTCATCATAATCATTGCTTACGTGGTAAATCGTGTTATGGAAGAATCGGTTTTGTTGTCTGCTGCCAATATTGATTGTCGGCAAACCGTACACGGGAGCCTCATGAATGCCTGCACTGGAATTCCCGATAATAAAATCAGCATTTTTTAGCAAAGTTAAAAAGAACTCAAATCGTAGAGAAGGGAAAATTCGAAAACGGTTATTATTCTCCAGTCTTTTGTATTCCGCTAAAATATCATTGCTTCCCAAATCATTATTCGGATAAATGACAACGTAATTGAGGCCGCTGGAGATCAATGCCTTTACTAATTGATTCGCATTTTCTCTTATGCAATCAATTTCGGTAGTTACAGGATGATACAAGACGACACCAAACTTTTCAAAATCGATCTCGTATCGCTTTCGGACCTGCTCAATAGTTGGCAACTGATCAGACAGCATAATATCAATATCAGGGGAACCAATCACAAAAATATTGCTGGTCTTCTCCCCCAGCTGCTCCAACCTTACCGCGGCTTGCGTGTTCGCTACAAAATGAATATGGGATAGTTTGGAAACCGAATGGCGTATGGATTCATCAATGGTTCCCGACAATTCTCCCCCTTCGATGTGCGCCACCAAAATATTGTTTAGCGAGCCGACAATCGCTCCTGCTAGAGCTTCGACTCGATCTCCATGCACAACAATTAAATCAGGCCGATCCTCATGAATGAATCGTGAAAGTCCTCCAATAGTATTGGCTAATACCAAATCCATGGGCTCCCCATGGATTTGGTTTCTGAACGTATGAATGTTTGTAAAGCCCGCTTTGTATACCTCTTCAACTGTCAGTCCATATCGAGAGAGAGTATGCATGCCGGTAACAAAAATCTCACACTCAAACAAAGGAGATTCGTCAACAGCTCGCATTAAAGGCTTTAATTTTCCAAAGTCAGCTCGTGTCCCCGTAAGAAACAATATTTTTTTACCCATTCACATGCGCCCACCGAATTTGTTCATTTTGTTTTATTGGGGATAACGCCTTTTTGCCAAGAAGGCTGTTGAAATGCTCAGCTTTTATCTCCCCTGTTCCAGGTCGCTTTACCCAGATGTTTTCCATGGACAGTTCTTCGCCAGCATGAATATCACGAATTGCCACGACGCAAGCATACGCGAAATCGATCGTCGGCTGTTCTTCCTTCAGTACGTTTTTTCGGCCCCCGAGCGCTTGAAAGATGGCCCTGCTTCCTTCAATTAACTCTTTTAAGTCTGTCGGATCCATTGAAATGGATATGTCAGGACCAGGCCAGCTTTTATCGGAAGTAAAGTGACGTTCAAGAATTCTTGCACCTAAAGCTACTGCACCAAGGCTAGGATAGTTCGACAAAGAGTGATCGGATAATCCGAGAACCGCATCAGGAAAAGCCTGAGCCAGTTCTTCCAATGCTCCCAAGCGTACCTTATCGTAAGGCGTCGGATAAATGCTTGTACAATGCAATAACGCAAAAGGCGTATTATGTTTGCGAAGGATCGCTACAGCCTTCTCTATGCTCTCCAGATTATTCATACCTGTACTTAAAATAACAGGCTTTCCATAGCGTGCAATATGTTCAATCAGGGGGTAATTGTTACACTCCCCTGAACCAATTTTGTATGCGGGAACGCCCAATTCCTCCAATTGCACCGCTGCTGCTCTGGAAAAGGGGGTGCTTAGAAAAATCATGCCTTTCGCTTCTGTGTACTTTTTCAACTCTCGCTCTTCTTCTTTGGTTAAAGCACAACGATTCATAATCTCCCAAATCGACTCTTTTGCGTTTCCCGGTATTACATTATTGGGGATCATCTCGTCGTCGACGACGTGAGTTTGAAATTTGACACACTCGCATCCTACTGAAGCAGCATCGTCGATCATTTGTATAGCTTTATCAAAACTTCCCTCATGATTGATGCCTATTTCCGCGATTACCAAAGGGGGATGTTCTGGGCCAATCTTTCTGTTGCCAATTATCAATTCATTCATAGGATCACCCGTTCATATTGGTCGTTGTTATGGAGTTGTGCTCTCCTTTTGAAGCAACAAAGCCTCTTGATAGGAATTCTTTATCAAAGGTGTTATTGTATTCATGTCTGATTCGCAGTTTTTTAGAAATGATGTAAAATCTTTTATTAATTTTCTTGCCTTTGCAAAGTTATCATGCTCAAATCTGATCTGATTAAACAATAACAATATTGCTTCAAACAAAAGCTGATTCATCGGCTGTAATAACAATCGATAAAACTTGTTATCCTGTAATCTGTCAAACAGCTTGTCAAATTTAACGAAACATTTTCCGACACTTTTGCTATTAAAGGCTTCGATATTTCGTTCCATTTCTGCAAACAAGTTTGTAAACGAATCACACAAGTTGATAAACTTTTCTTGTTCGGATAGCAGATGTTGTGTTTGTTTAATCAAATGTTCTAGATCGTAATCATTTCCAAGGGTAGTTAGCCACTCCTGTTCAACGACTTGCTTTTGTAGCCTCTCGTTAATTAATTTCTCAAGAGGTTCATATACCGTTCCTTTTATTCGTGCTCCACCCTTGGTCGTATTGATTACCTCCCGGTCGGAAAGCTTGGCAATATGAGATTCCATTTCCTCTCTAAAGCTGTTCAACCCCCGGTTCGTGTATACATCGTTGCCTTCTACATCTTTGACAACAATAGCCTGCTCCATATGGGTAGTTGATAGCTCGTTATTAAATGCCATACCTTGGGCATATGTACGGTCTTGTGAATATGCAAAGTTCTGGCCAGCTAATATGATAGGATTGCAGCCGAGCTTGTAAAGGAGTTGAAGAGTAATAATGGCAATTGATTTTGCGGGATTAACAAAGTCCACCGGAGTGTCATTCAGTCTTTTTAATAGAAAGCTAGAAAAATAATCTCCTCCAACCATGAAATGCATCATCGGTCCGGGGTATTTCTGGACAGTTTCATAACCTACCATACTCCCGTAAAACAAAGGAATATCAGTAATTCCTCTTTCGACTACTTTTGAGAATACAAGGTGGTTAGCCTCTTTTCCATCATAAGTACATGCGGCGTCAGGAAAAATCCCGTTTTCAATTAAAGAATTGATGGCTGAACCTACAGAAAAGATATAGGCCAATCCGTTTTCTTTTATATAGCGAAGGTTTTCGTATTCCAGGTCCAGAGAAGGCCCTGCCGCAACCAATATCGCCGGCTTCCCTTGAAAACTCTGAGGCTTCTCATTAAGGATATTCGGCGTCTTCAGAGTGGTGGGTAAGTTGACAATACTATTTATCGGTTGGCGTTTTGAAAAAACTACGTTCGCGTATTGGTAGGCGGCATTTGTATACACGACATTTCGAAATTCGGCTACAAATTTCCTCGTTTTTTCTGTAAATATACGTTCGTAACTAGGGAGAATGATCAACATAACTTTTTCTTTTACCACATCCACAAAGTGGGTTAGGTTTTTAGAAATCGTTTCGGAACTATCCCCAAGGTACAGATTCCGTAAAAATTTCGGGTTCCAACTCTCCAGTTTCTTTTCAGCTGTCAACAACCGAAAAAAGTCCATCTCCGGTTCATACACAGAAAAAGAGACATCAGGGTGTTTCTCTATGAACCACTCGATATGGTACCCCATTCCAACACCATAAAAAAATACATGAGTATTTTTTTCTATATCCGAGTACTCAGCCATGATTTTTTCTGCTTCGGATACGGGATCGTACCTGCTATGTATATAGTTGATACCCTTCTCCGTCTGAACAGACAGAGTCTCAGCTCCTGTTCGAGCTGATTCAACTTTTACTTTTTCCGAAATATCCTGTGCTTCCGCTTCTTTTACCATATTCCAGGCAGTAGGAAATTTATTTTTTAAAAACACAACATTATCAATTAAGATCATGTCTGTCTACCTCAACAGAAGTCATTTTTTGCAATTGATCAGCGATCTCTTGAAATTTAGTCAAGATTTCAAACTGAATAATATCTCCCAACAGAATAAAATCCTGTTGTTCTACAGCTTCTTGCAGCATGCTTGTTTCATTTGTGAAATCAAAAGTCTTTTCATGAATGAATGGATCTGGAATCCTTTCTCTGTGCTCTTCGATGAATATTGCTGTTTGTTGGAACCATTGAATAGCTTCCACCAATTGACCAAGTTTGTTCCATGTCTCGGTATTTGGTGCTTTATAGCATTCCTCAGATAACCCTTGAAGTTCAGGGATTGCACGATCTAGATACTGGCAGGTTGTATCGAAAATATCATGAAGCAATTCCGGAATCGTTACTAATACCGCTTCTGCACATTCAATTGTTGAAAAGTGCTCTTCCAAATAACTTTCCACATTGTTGTATACATTTACACCATCAATCTTCATATGACTGAGTACGAGATTATCTGATTGGGATATTTCCAACACTTTCCCCATGATCTGCGCAGCTGTTAATTCCTTGTTGTCACAATAGTATTCTTGTCCGGAGATCACTAATCGCATATGCCTTGCCCCCATTTCCGTTCTTATTTAATATATCGACAATCACCTCCAAACTAGTTAGCCACATTTCTTGGAAAGAAAAAAACATGGACTACTGACCATGAACTGTGACCCATAAGATGGACACTTTAAAAAAGTGACCCTCTTGTGGGTCATTTTGTGTTTTAATCAACCTAATTCGAAAACAGCGGGGGAAAATTTATGGGCAAAAAAAGGAGCAGTTCAAAGATTTTTTCGGAGCATGAAATAAAGCAGCTGGAGTCGAATCCAAATGTCTTGCATGTAACGGATAAAAGTATTACGTATGCTCCAGCATTCATACTAGCTGCCGTTAAAGCATACATTAGCGGGCAAACACCTATGGAGATCTTTCGTAACGCAGGTTTTGACGTAGATGTCATTGGTCATGACAAACCCCATCAGTGCTTAAAACGTTGGCGCAACACGTATTCAGATCTTGGAGAGAACGGGCTTTTAGAGGAACAACGAGGGAATGTGAACGGCACTGTTAAAATCCTCAATAACGGCACTTGAAAATTCCCCACTTTCGGCAGAAAATCTCTCCCTGGAGGAGAGAAATATGCTAAAGAATGGGGAGTTTTACTTGATTAAAGACATGAAACAAAGAGGAATGAGTACCACGCAAATTGCGAACGAATTAGGGAGGGATCGAAAAACAATCCGTAAGTGGTTGAAGAGGGATGAACCTTCGAAATACCAGCGAACCGTCAAAAAAGCAAGCATCCTCGATCCATTTAAACCCTATATCAAAGCGAGAATGGAAGAAGGCTGCTTAAATGCTGTTGTCTTGTTTGATGAAATTAGAGCCCAGGGATACTCAGGACAAATTAGACTCCTTCGTTCCTTCATGGAACCATTGCGCCCCGTCGTTACCTCCAAGGCAACGATCCGTTATGAAACCACACCTGGTAAGCAAGCGCAAGTAGACTGGGGACATTTCAAAGTTGAATGGAATGGTGGATATAAACGACTATACGCCTTTGTCATGGTTTTGGGATACTCGAGAATGTTGTATGTGGAATTTACGGAGAACGAACGGCTGGATACCCTCATCGGCTGTCACTTACGTGCCATGCAATACTTTGGCGGCAGACCGGATACATGCTTGTACGACAATATGAAAACCGTCATTGCAGGTTACGACGACCAAGGCCATGTATTGTGGAATGAACGTTTTTCTCAGTTTGCAAGTCATCACGGCTTTACCCTCCGGCGTTGTGCCCCCTACCGTGCACGAACAAAAGGGAAAGTAGAAAATGGTGTTGGCTATGTGCGAAAGAATTTTTGGCCTCGCGTACAGTCGTTTACCAGCCTGAGTGACTTGAATCAACAAGTACGCCATTGGTTGGATACGGTAGCCAATGTACGGATTCACGGCACCACACATGAAAAGCCGGTAGATCGATGGAAACATGAACAGTTGAAGCCGCTTAACCCGGTTCCGTTCGAAGAAGTAGAACGGCATACTCGAAGAGTATCCAACGATTTGCTCGTTTCTTACGGAGGAAGCAGGTATTCTGTACCCTATACCTATATTGGTCATACGGTACAGGTACAAGATCTCCAGAATGGTCTTATCCGGATCTATCAGGGCAACACGATTATCGCTGAACATCAAAAAGCAGTTCGTTCCAAACAAGTCGTAACCAATAAAAAACACTTCGAGGGGATTCAAACCCAAAGTCGCGTGAAGGCTCCCCAACCTATGCCGCGTCTGGTTTCAAATCCAAGCCCCGAAGTGGTGGAACGTGATTTATCAGTCTACGAGCAGTTTGCTGACGAGGAGGTGATCGTACAATGATGCTCCAGTCCCGTTTAGAAGAAGCCTTTTCGCAAATGGGATGGGTACGAATCCCGGAAATTATTCACCACCACGCAGAAGAAGCTGCTGCTCAGAATATATCGTATTTGGAGTTCTTGGACAAGCTTTTGCAAGAGGAAATCAAGGCCAAGAGGGAGCGATTTATTCGAATGAAGACACGATTGGCTCATTTACCCTACCATAAAACATTAGAGCAATTCGATTTCAGTTTCCAGCCTTCCGTAGATGAAAGACGGATTCGTGATTTGGCAACCCTCCGGTTTGTGCACCAACAGGAGAATCTCATTTTGCTGGGTCCGCCAGGAGTCGGAAAGACCCACTTGTCTGTTGCATTGGCTTTGGAAGCCATTAAGCAAGGTTTGACAGTTTACTTTACAACTGCTCACGATTTGGTACAGACCCTTCAGATTGCCCATCAAAACAATAGTATCAAACAAAAAATGCGGGCTTTTATTAAGCCAAATGTACTGATCATTGATGAAATCGGCTATCGCAAGATGGATGAAACGGCAGCTCATTTTTTCTTTCAAATAGTTTCGGAGCGTTATGAATCTGGTTCGATTATTCTTACCTCGAACAAGTCTTATGGTTCGTGGGGAGAGATATTTGGAGATACGGTACTTGCCACCGCCATCCTTGATCGATTATTGCATCACTCCCACACCATCAACATTAAAGGAGAAAGTTATCGCATAAAGGAGAAGAAAAAAGCTGGTTTCTTTCGACCAGAGACAATTGTAGATAAAACCGAATGAACGGAATTTTCCCGCCGCCAGCCCCCTCGGGGGCATTATTCAAACAAACCTATTGCCTAATATGGGGAAAATTCAAGTGCAGATAATGGGGAATTTTCATTTGCAGTTGACAGAAAGGCAGTACTGGCAGACCAACAGGAGAAAGGCTGTCTATGGAGGAAAAGCTAAAACGTGCCGAAGCTCGTATCAAGCTGCTCGAGGCGGAGAACGACTTTCTAAAAAAGCTCGATGCGCTCGAAACGCAGAAGATGGAGAGGAAACATTGACGCCTTCCGAGCGCTACCAATTGATTAACCAAACCATCCGTCAACACAACTTGCAGCGAATGACACGTTATCTGTGTAAGCTTGCTTGCGTGAGCGCGAGCGGTTATTATCGCTGGCGTACTGCCGAAGAGGTTCGCCAGCTCCGTGAGGATGCTGATCAACACGACTTCCGACTTATCAAAGAGCACTTTGATGCTCTGCGTGGCAAGGCAGGAGCTCTTGTGATTAAAATGCGGATTGAACGTGTAGATGGCATAATCATGAACCATAAAAAGATTCGTCGATTAATGCGTAAATATAATCTTACAGCTACAATTAGACGTGCTAATCCTTATCGCAAAATGGCGAAAGCAACACAACAGCATCAGACATGCCCTAATCTGTTGAATCGCCGGTTTGACCAAGGGGAGCCAGAGAAAGTACTGCTCACGGATATTACTTATATGCACTACGGTAATGGTCAATGTGCCTACCTCTCGGTAGTCAAAGATGGGACGACAAAACAGATCCTAGCTCACTATCTTTCTTCTTCCTTAGAACTTTCATTGGTAGAGCGTACACTAGAGAATCTGCTTGAACGACTTGATGGAAATATCCATCCAGATGCCATTCTCCACTCTGATCAAGGCATGCATTATACACATCCTAAATTCCGTCTCCTCGTTAGGAAAGCAGGTTTTAAGCAGTCGATGTCCCGTAAGGGAAACTGCTGGGATAATGCTTCGATGGAATCGTTTTTCGGTCATATGAAGGATGATCTGGATTACAAGGAGTGCCAGACGATACAAGAGTTACGGGACCAAATCGACGATTATATCACATATTACAACTCGGGTCGCTACCAATGGTCATTAAAAAAGATGACTCCTGATGAATTCAGAAGCCATCTTTTGACTGCCTAGCTAATGGACTTTTTAAACTGTCTACATTTAAGGTCACAGTTCACCAAGCAGTAGTCCATGTTTTTTTAAATTGCTGATTAACGAAGCAGTTGCAATACGCCTTGCGGCAGTTGGTTAGCCTGAGCCAGCATCGCTTGAGAAGCTTGAGTCAGGATGTTGTTCTTCGTGAACTGCATTTGCTCTTTCGCCATATCTACGTCGCGGATACGGGACTCAGCTGCAGTCAGGTTCTCGGAAGTGATGTTCAGGTTGTTGATAGTGTTTTCCAAGCGGTTTTGGTTTGCACCCAGATAGGAACGGGCTTTACTTACATTATTGATTTGAGTTTCGATCGCACCCAATACAGCAGATGCTCCACCTTGGCTGCCGATGTCCCAGCCGCTTACAGCTGTAGCTACAGCACTCAGGTTGAAGCTGGAAACAGTCAGAGTCAGAACTTGACCTGCAGCCTCACCAATTTGCAGCTTGATATCTTTGCCGCTGTTGCCGTTGAGCAAATGAATTCCGTTGAAAGTAGTGTTGTCTTTAATATTTTTGATTTCCTTGGTCAGTTCAGACAGCTCTTCTTGCAGACGAGCGCGGTCAGCATCGTCACCATAGGTACCGTTCGCAGATTGAGTAGCGATTTCTTTAATGCGAACCAGCATGTTGTTTACAGTTTGCAGAGCGCCCTCAGCAGTTTGGATCAGGGAGATACCGTCTTGGGAGTTGCGGGAAGCTTGCTCCATACCACGGATTTGTGCACGCATACGCTCGGAGATGGAAAGACCAGCAGCGTCGTCAGCAGCGCGGTTGATGCGGTAGCCGGAAGACAGCTTCTCAACGTTTTTCGCCAAAGAGCCAGTGTTTACGCCCAGTTGACGGTGAGTGTTCATTGCAGAAATATTGTGGTTGATAATCATTTCTGTTTCCTCCTTGATTTTCGGCAGTCACGTCCCTGTGACTGCTGCAAGTAATTGGGAACCATCGCAATCGCGCGCTTGCGACCTTTTCCCTACATTTTTATTATCGGAATAGGGTCGTAGGACCTTTAGTGTTTTTTCTACTTTTTTCTTCGGAAAAACAAAAAAAGTGACGATCATTTTATTGATCATCACCCGGTTGTGTTTTCCTGAGTACTTCTTTCATCTTGGCCCAGTCCGTTTGGTGCTGGGTGGCCAGTCTGTTTTCTTCCTGGATTGCCTCGTAAATCTCCTTGCGGTATACCTCGACGTTGCGTGGGGCCTCAATCCCTATGCGGACTGTATCGCCCTCTACGGCGATCACTTTGATTTCAATGGTGTCGCCAATCATGATCGATTCATTTTTTTTGCGGGATAAAACGAGCATGGGCTCACCACCTATTCTGTCACGGCCGCTCTGGGTTCTAGCAACGGCTGGCGAATGGAATAACGGTCATCTTGCAAAATCACCTGTCTTGCCATGCGTTTTCCCAGATTGACGACGATCGGAGCCTTCAGGTTGGCCGTTACCTGATTTTCTCTAACGGTAATAATGACAAATACTCCGATTGGTGTATCCTCTTCGATGCTGAGCGCCGTTTTCGCTGCTTCCGTCAGGGAAAACTCATACTCCGGAAAAAAGACGAAGGGATTGACTACCCAAAATCCGACTTCTTCTTCTTCGGCAGATTGAATCAAAAAAAACGGACTTTCCTCCTCCTGCTTCAGCAGGAAAAACTGCAGATCGCCAAACCCTGGTATTCCATCCTCAAAAAACAGTTTGCCCAATTCCACCTGTTGGTTTGCATTCATAATCGTCCCTCGCTTATACGCTTCGATCAACAAAAATGCCTACCGCTTCCATCTGGAGGCTTGGCCATTTCAAGATATAAGGCTCTACTTTTCCGGGCGTATACGTATGGACCGGCGGCTTCAGGACCGGATCCATCCTCATCCCGTTTCGCTTTACATCGATCACGACCGGTTTCTTTTCAAACTGTACGTGCACACCCTCATCCAGGGAAGCAGCCGGAGGTGTGTAGCCGTCTCTCAGCAAAATTCCTCTGTCCAAAGCCAGATCGGCAATGGGGTTTCCCCCGGATTCGATCCGCATCATCGTATCGCCTTCGTAGCTGATTTGGCCGATCGCTTCCAGGAGCTTTGACCTTCCGTAGGAAGCGATGTTGTCGCTAAATTCCATGCATGTCATGATGCCGATGTTGCTGCGGGCCTGACTCGCATCGAGAGACATCTCCATTCGGCCTTGCTGGATTGTGAGAACTGCGGGCTCTTGGCGCAAATTCATCTCGGCGCGAGGCTGTTCAATTTCCTGAACAGGCTTTCGTATGTTCAATCCAAGCTGGACGAAGGTGCTCTGCATCCGTATGTACGGCAACTGCATCCTTCCAACCTCCCTTCACTCAGGTCAACGCAGGAAGTCCAACAATGTCGGCTGGATGATCCGTGCACCAGCCCCCAAGGCAGATCGGTGTACGCCTTCCTGTGTTTTCAGGTTGGTGATGACCTCGGCGATGTCTGCATCCTCGTTTTTGGACATTAATTCTTTAATGTTAACTTCCTGTACGTTCAGGCGCTCTCCAATCAATTCGATGCGATTGACACGCGCTCCGAGTGTTGCTCGTTCCGCCAGCAGATTGTCGTATTGCTGGGAGATTTCGTCCTGGAATTGGGCTGCTGACCTTCCATTGTTCAACTCTTCGATTATATTGTCCAATACTTTAAACATGTTCCCCGCATTATCCGGATAATTGAATATCTTTTGGGCATTGATATTGGCAGCAGCAAATACATTCTGACTTAATTCGAGAAGCACTTCCGAGCTGTTTTTGTTGATAAAATCCCCTTTTCCGCCATTTGCATTTTCATCGTACGGGGCTTTGTCTGTTTCGGTACCGGCAAAGATGTACTTGCCGTTGATCGTTTGGTTTGCAAGCGTCCCCAGATGCTTTTTCAGCTCCGCTATTTCCGCTCCCATGGTCTTCAAATCATCCGGCGAAGTGGCTCCGTTCCCTGAATACACAAGCAGCTCGCTGACACGCTTCATGACGTTTCCCACTTCATCCAGCGTCTTGTCAGTCAAATCCATCCAGGACATTGCCTCACTGGCATTGCGCTTATACTGATCATTTTCCATTTGGGAAGAACGATAGAACATTCCCCTGGTCGCCACTACAGGGTCATCGGATGGGAGGTTGATCTTCCTTCCGGATGCAAGCTGTTGCTGCATCTTGTCCATATTCAGCATCGATTTATGCAAATTGCGGAGCATGTTGCTGTTCAGCATGTTTTGCGTGACACGCAAGGCCATGTTCATTCCCTCATTTCAATTAAGCTGTAAAAATCACAAGCCCACTCGACCCATACCGTTGATCACTTTATCCAAAATCTCATCCATGCTTGTCATGACACGTGCGGAAGCGGTGTAAGCGTGCTGGTATTTCACCAATTCGGCCATTTCATCGTCGATGGATACTCCGGATACGGATTGGCGCTGGTTGTCAATCGTTCCCACAATCATCTCCGCATTTTGTTGATTCCGCACCGCCTCTTGGGCGTCGATGCCCAACTGGCCGATTGTATAACGGTAATAGTCGTCTAAAGAAGAGCTTTCCTTCAAATCATTGGGTCCTGGACCGGGTTGGAGCACCTTGAACTTGATTGCCGCGATTGCGAGAGCGTTTTTGTTGTTTCCGGCTGCATTTCCGCCGGTTTCCGGCTGTGCGGCTGCAATCGCATCCAGGCTCGCCAGGATCGCCGGATTAATGGTGATCGTCCCCGCCCCTTTTGGATAGTCCTTTCCTCCTGCCGGAGTGGATGCATCTACAAAAAACGGCAAGTCTTGCGGTCCCCCGTTTTTCATATCGTTTAAACTGACGCCTGTTCGATGGACATCGTTAATTTCTTTGGTCAGGTTGATCGCCAGTACGTCCAAACGGTGCATGAGATTGGGAACGATTTGATTCCGGGACTCGTACACGCCAGCCATATACCCTGTCGTTGGCACAAATACGCCGCCCTCCAGCGTCATATCGAGCATCCCGTCGGCATTCTGTTGTGTCGCTACCGGCAGGGACTGGATGCCGTTCACGAAGTTTCGGTTCTCGATCGTAACGTTTACCATCCCGTTGGCAGCCGGCGTCACTTTCACTTCGACCAGCTTGGACAGCTTGTCGAGCAGAACATCCCGTTGGTCGTAAAGGTCATTCGGCGTATAGCCATGCGGTACGATATCTCCGATTTGCCGGTTCAGACTGGCAATCTGCTGTCCGAGGGAGTTGATCTCCATAGCCTTAACGCCTACCACGTTATTAAGATCCCTCTGCACTTCCTCCAGATGCTTATACAGACTGTTAAACGTATCGGCAACCGCCTTCGACCGCTCCCTGACGACAGCTCGTGCCGACGTGTTGGTCGGGTCTTTGGCAAGATCCTGCCATGCCTGCCACATCTGGTCCATTACCTTTTGAAGTCCGGTATCGGATGGCTCGTTCATAATGCCTTCCAGCTTTTCCAACGTTTCCAGGCGGCCGTCCCAGTAGCCTTGACGCTTGTGCTCATTTCTGAATTGCGCATCAAGAAAATCTTCCCGCAATCGTTGCAAGCTTACGACATTAACCCCTGTTCCCAGCAGGCCGGGTTCGATCGTTGCCATCATGCCAGGGTACGGCAGCCCCGTTGTCGCCTGCATATTGGCTCTCTGACGCGTATATCCTTCCGTATTCGCGTTTGAGATGTTGTGTCCCGTCGTATTCAGGGCAGATTGCTGCGCGAACAATCCGCGCTTGCTTACTTCTATTCCGTGAAAGGTAGAGCGCATATCGGCACCTCTTTACTTTATTTTCCTCATGCCTTTTTGTTAAAAAACGTCCGTGCATGGTTTCGATACCCATCCGCCCTTGCTGTTCTGCCGTAGATAAAGTCATCCTCCGGCGAGTCCGTAAGCAGATCCAGGGTCATAGTTACAAATGAAAGAGACTGCTCGAGCAGCTGCTGATTCAATTCGTTCGCTTTTCGCAGTTCGGAAACAATCCGCGTCAACTCATCCCGAGCCTTCATCAAGCGGGCCTTCTCTTCCGGGCTGGTCGTCAGCTTGATCAATTCCGCCAGGGTGCCGTTGTCGCGGTGAATGCCTTGCTCGGCAAACATTTGGGCAACGAGAGATTGGCGCGTGTCCTCGGCCGCACTCACGGCTTTGATCAGCTTTTTCTCCTGAGTGGTAATGGCCAGCAGTTGATCCACGTCGCCTTTGATTAAGACTTCCTTTTTTTGCACCGCCAACGTCTGCAACGCCTTATGCAGCTCGATCAAGTTGTCGAGCAGCTCGTAGAGGTTGCTCCATTTCGTCATGCTGCTCCCTCCACCCAAGTGGTCTGATGGTCCCTACAGCTTGCGCCAGAAGGAGAGGAACTTCTCTGCGATCTTGTCGCTTGGGACCTTGTACGTTCCTTCTTCCACCTGCTTCTTCAGGTTGTTTACCTTTTCTCTCCGTTCAGGAGACTGGGGGTCTTCCACCTGTTTCAACATTTCCAGCGCCTCATTCGAGATGTTGACCTCGTCCTTGCCCATCGGGATACGCCCGTTTTTGGCCGCCGGAGCCTTTCCCGTGTTGTTGTATGCATTGATCATGCCTGTGCGATTAGGTTCGTTAATTCGCATCTATTACCCATCCTCTCAAACCGAAAAAACTTGGCAATCCATTCGTCTCCGCATCGCTGCCGTTTCATCTATAGGGAGAACGAAAAAAAGAAAACCGACGATACTGTCTCTTAGTAGTATCATCGGCAATTTCCCTTTGGTCGATTAGGTTTTTTCGCGAAAACTATTCGCCAGGTTTCGCCCTTCTTCGATAAGCGGCCTGTGCGAGTTTCTCCCGTCTTTCCTCTTCCAATCTGCGGTCTACTTCACTTTGCTGGGTAATATCGTGCTGCAGACTGCGAACACAAGAATCGCAGAGGTTTCCACTGCGGATCAAGAACCCGCAGCTTTCGCAAGGATAGCCAAGATTGGGGCTTCCCTCGATGGAGATGCGCCCTTCTTTGATAAATTTGGTAATCTGTTTGACACTGACACCTGTTGCCTCGCTTACCTGATGAATGTTGGCTCCCCGATTTTCTCGTTTCCGCAAAAACCTGGCACACTCTTCGTATTCCTTTTCCACTGCCTGATAGCATTTGGGACAAATATCACGGACAGTCTGTACAAACAGGGCATCGCAGCGCGAACAGTTGGAAAGCTTGCCCAAGGACATAAAGACAACTCCTTTAACCGATCCAAGTCTCATTTGTGATAAAAACTGGATATACTACCATCATATCGAAAAATGACGAATGTACAAGAAGAAACGCTGATTGTTCGAAAAAGGTCAAATAAATTGCAGGGTTATCGAAAGCAGGTAAGAGCAGACACCTGACAGGCATGACCCAGCGCTTCCTGAATCGCTGCGGCACACGCTCGCAACGTGGAACCAGTCGTATAAATATCGTCAACAATCAAGATTTCGCGAACCTGTTTTCTGATGATCCCACTGATTTGGCTGCCTGAATACATACAGGTAAAAGCCCCGCGCATATTCTCCTCCCGCTCTCTCTTGCCGCGCTGCTGACTGAGCTTGGCCGTCTGCTTTGATCGTTTGAGCAGGGGAATGTACGGTATGCCAATCCGTTTTGAAAGTCCATCCGCTACCAGCTCCATCTGATTGAACCCTCTATCAGACAGCCTGCTTTCATGCAGAGGCACTTCCGACAGGCAGGAGAATCCCGCTGAATGATAGCTGCGATAGTATTCAATGGCCAGCAAGGCGCTAAAGAAAGCAGCCATCCGCTCGTCTCCGCGGTATTTAAAGCGACTGAGCATTGCCTTTCCACACTCGTCATAGGGCAGCAGCCCTCTGTTTCGCAGAAGAGAATTCCCTTTCTCCTGAACAGCCAGGCAATCCTTGCACACCCTCCTCTCCTGCTGACTGAAGTCAGCTCCTATTGGGGACTGATACATCTTTTCCCCGTTTCTCACCTGATTAACCATATCCCGACCGCAACACTCACAGATGAGAGTGCCAATCACTTGCCATTCTGCCAGACAACTGCTGCACAACGGCAGACTGTCGACCAGCCGATAGATCCGGGGGTATGTGGCTGGCCGTGACAGAGCGCGACTCCATCGCCCGACGAGCTCTTCACGGCGTCGTCCCGAAACGATTCCACCGCAGCTTACACAGGCGGCCCCGCTCATGACTGTCCTCCTGCCTGCTGCAGACTGGCAGCAAGCTGGTTCATCCGATTGATCTGCCGAATCGCCGCTCGGGATGCGGATGTCCGGTATTCTTCGATAAAAAGCACTGTACCGCTTGGCGCGTCGCTAGACCTGCCCACTCGACCCGCAATTTGCACGAGTGATGCCTCATCAAAGACAGGAGCTTCCGTACCGACGACAATGACATCGCTGCGTGGAATGGTCACCCCTCGTTCCAGAATCGTCGTCGTTACCATTACCAGCAATTGCTTGGCCCGAAAGAGGCGAACCTTCTCCTCTCTCTCCGGATCTGCCGCATGGACTCCTGCCATCGCTTGGCTGTATCCCGGCAGTCTCCGTTGCAAATAACCGAGAACAACGGGCACCTGGTCGACTCGCGGGACAAACACAAAGACCTGGCGTCCGCCATCCAGCGACGCAGCCAGCGTCTCTAGCAAAGGCCGAATGGAGCGGCCGGCTGACAGATGTTTATGCAATCCCCTGACCGTACAAACGAGTGGGACGGGCAGCGGCGAGCCATGATACCTGCCCGGCAAAAGAACATGCGTCCGGGAATGCATATGCGATTGAGCTCGCTTGGGCACCAAGCGCTTTTGCAGGTAGCGCGGAGGTGTCGCGCTCAAGTACAAAATCTTGCCGCCGGGCTGCACCGCTCGCGATACGACGCGGTACAAGACCGGATTATTGTGGTAGGGGAAGGCGTCCACTTCGTCAAGCACAACGAGCGGGAATCGATGATAAAACCGCATGACTTGATGGGTGGTCGCTATCGTAATGTCGCTGTCCTCCCATTTTTCTGTACTGAAACCGTGGACGGCAATCACCCGGGCATTTGGAAAGACTTTCGCGATCCGTGGAGCCAGCTCGAGCACCACATCTTTTCGCGGAGTAGCAATCAATACCTGTCCACCAGCTCGCAAGGTCTCAGCCACTGACGGAAACAGCAGCTCCGTCTTGCCCGCTCCGCATACGGCCCAGAGCAAGAACTCGCCGAGGCCCGGCCTGTCCGAGGCAACGAACTGGCGCGCTTTTTCCGCAGCCATCTTTTGCATCGGCGAGTAGGTGCCTTGCCAGTCGAGAAGAGCTGCTCTCCGTTCATAGCTTGTGCCCGCCATTCGCTCTCCGGTGAAACCACGATTTACCGTCCGCTCACAGAGTTTTCCGGGACTTACAGCTTCATAAGCTTGGCTTGCCTTTTGCCTCGGGACACAGAAATACGGTGTGCAGCATTTGCTTCGCCCCATATCCAGACACTCTGTACAGTAGGCACACCCCTGTCTGCATGAATGGCAGCGCGTCAGCACGATCGTTTGCTCCGATCCGCACCTCGCACACGTGAACAGCATGCGATGTCGCAGCCAGCTCCTCCTTATTCTCCACTCAATTCCCGGCCTCCGCTCTGCTTTTCCCGATAAGACGATCCACTGAAAGCAGTACTCCAGCGACCTTGGTGCCCATCCCTTTTTGTTTAAAAGAACACCGACCTCGTCCCACAAAAGAGCGCGCCCGCTCATCCATGCAAGCAGCCGTTCGGATTCGCGTTTCAGTTCATCGGTGTCTTCCAAAGTATCTTTGCTTGAAGGCGACAAAGGAAGCGTGTCTGCTTGTTCTCCGCTCCCCCCCACACTTTCAAGCGATAACCATTCCTTTTCAATCGGAGTCATGCCTGCTGCCTGCTTGCCGTATAATACAGTAGCCTCTCTCACGTGAGCGGAGGCGAGAGCGCGATAGCTGTCCACGCTTTTTTCCGTAAACGCATGATCTCCAAGCGCATTGTTCAATTCTCCGCGCAGGGAAAAAGCGAGAGCCAGTGACTTGCTTTTGCCGATCACATACAGCTGTGCCCCCTCCCTTTCCCGCCAAAATGCCTGATCTACCTGAAAGCACGGCGTGATATGGGCTTGCGCCGCTCCCCCCGACACTTTGATGTAGAGCAAGTATTCCCGCATAGACTCAACCCCCGCCGATTGTTGTTATGGACAGTTTGCAAAAAGACTGCAGGGGATGCAAAGAAATCTCTACGGAAATCCCATTGGAACTCTCATAGAAAAGCAAGAGCCCTCTGAAAACGCAAAAAAGCGCGCTATTGCGCGCGCTCCTGTTCGCCCTTCTGGCGAAGATCTATGGTCATGACGGGCTCGCCGAACGCGCCTTCCCGATCTTCCCTGCACGGGTAGTCTGTCCGTTCCAACACCGTCATGATCCGGATGGTATCGTCAACCGATCCATCATCTTGATACGAAATGCAAATAGGGGTTCCTCGCAAATACGAGTGGAATTGAAGCTTCCTGACAGCTTGCTCCACCACATCCCCCGAATTGAACAGCAGCAATCGATAGTGCTCGTAAGTCGGAGGGACATCTTTTGTCGTCCGCCTGATCCAGAAATTCGCCAATCCCACAAGTAAAGAGGAGCACCCATATGCCGCCAGCAACCACACGACCAGCTCTTCCATCACGGTCATACCTCCTCTTACGATCAAGGTATGCGGGATAGCTTGGACACGGTGCTGCCAAACGGCAAATCACAAGCAGAAAAGAAGCTGCTCTACAGTTTTACCCAGCCATTCTTGATGGAAATAACTACAGCTTGCGTACGGTCCTGCACGCTCAGCTTTTGCAAAATGCTGCTGACGTGGTTTTTCACCGTCTTTTCACTAATAAACAGGAACTCCCCGATCGCACGGTTGCTCTTCCCTTCCGCCATCAGCTGGAGAACCTCGCGTTCACGGCGGGTGAGCGACTCAATTACCTTCGGATCGATTGGTTCCGCATCATCCACGGCTATACCGCGATCATTCGTTCCTTCCTGCTCGCTCAACCGGCGGAATTCCTCGATCAGCTTGCCGGTTACCTTTGGATGTATGTATGCTCCACCCGAAGCGACGACACGCACCGCTTCGACGAGATCGTTCGTGCCCATTTCTTTCAGCAAGTAGCCTGACGCCCCCGAGCGAAGCGTACGATATACGTATCCTTCATCGTCGTGGATCGACAGCATGATGACGCGAGTGCCGGGACTTACGGAAATAACTTGTTCCGCAGCGGAAACACCGCTCACATTTGGCATGTTGATGTCCATCAGGACTACGTCGGGCTTGTGGTCCTCGGCCAGACGGAAAGCTTCTTCTCCGTCAGCGCCCTCTCCCACGACTTGAAAGTCCTTTTCCATTTCCAAAATACGCTTGACACCCTCACGGAACAGTTGGTGATCATCCACAATAACGATGCGAATTTCTTGCTGTACCTTCTCCATATTTCATCCTCCCTGTACACTCTTGCTTCAGAATTTGACTGGTATTTGAAACATGACCTTTGTTCCCTCTCCAGGGGAAGACTGCAATTCCATCGTTCCCTCAAGCAGCTGGGCACGTTCTCTCATGCCGAGCAGCCCGTAGGAGCCTCCCTTGGCCTTTTGTGCTGCCTGATCAAAGCCGATTCCGTCATCCTTGACCACTAGGCGCAACGTATTTTCCTGAAATTCAATTTTTACCTGAACCATACTGGCCCCGGAGTGCTTTTCAACATTGTTCAAGCACTCCTGCACCAGTCGAAACATCGCAGCCTTTACAGAGCTTTTCAGCGGCTGCTCTACGCCAAAGACAACCAGATCCACGGAGATTTTCGTGCGGTCCTCATACGTCTGAATGTACTTCTGCAGCGTCGGGACCAGCCCCAGATCATCCAATGCCATGGGCCGAAGGTCAAAGATAATCCGTCTGACGTCAGCCAGACTGAGGCGGACCATTTCCTTCAATTCGTGCAGCTCCATCTGCGCTTCCAGAATGCGTTCATTTTTCAGCATCTTTTCGACAATTTCAGACCGCAGCACGACGTTTGCCATGGATTGAGCGGGCCCGTCATGGATTTCACGCGCTACCCGCTTCCGCTCTTCTTCCTGCGCCTGGATTACTTTCAGACCCATCAGCTGATGCTGTTTGGCCTCCTCCAGAGCTTCCCCTACCTTGCTCAGGTCGCCGGTCAAGTACCCCAGCACAACCCCCATCTGCGTAACCAGCTTTTCTGCTCGCTCGATTGTTTCCTCCAGCGTGCGAAGCTGCCTCTCCAGATCGTTTCTCCGCTTTTTCAAATTGTCTTCCCGTTCCCGGTAAATGGACAATTCTACCTGAATACGGTTGGCTTCTTCATAAGCGATGCGGATGTCTTCCTCTGTGTATGTCTGAAAATTACGGCTAACCAACACCAGGCGCGCTCGCGCCCTTCGGTAGGAGAGCTCCAGTTCATCTACCTTGCTTATCACTTTCGCTATTTCCTGCCGCAATTCATGCAAATCATGTTTTAAGGAATTTCCTTCTTGCCTGGCATTTTCGGCGATCTCGAATATTTGCGATTTGCTCGTCTCTACCGTCTCGATCGTGCGATTGATCACACCATCCAACATGGTAATACTGATCGCCTGATTCATTATTGATCTCCTTCTACCTCGTTTTTGACCGTCTGGAACAGCGCCTGCAGCTTGGGCACATCCATTTCCCTGATCCCGACATCGTATCTGGGGATGGAAAGCGGATTCACCTGGGCCGTTACCACACCTCGATTTGAATTGAAGACAAATCGGTAGCCCGCTTGCTTGGCTATGTCCAGTACGATGTCATTGCTGTATCCAAACGGCAAGGAAATAGCTTGCACCTGCTTGCCCACCAGATCGCTCAAGCCGACCCGCGACATCGTAAAATCTACGTAAAGGCGATTGCGGTATTCTTGTTCGTCTTCGAGCCGTTTGAGCTCCTCCATGTACACAGGTGCTGTCTCCGGTCCCAGATCTCCCCATTCGTTGCGGGCCCTCTCGTCGTGAAGACTGTATGTATGAGAAGCGATCTCCACCAACCCGGTCTGCAGCATTTCCTTCACTTGCGGACGGGATAGCGGCGTGGTCATTTTTTCTCTCTTTCGCTCCTCGGTATCCCGCAATCGTCCAAGTATGGCAAAGTTGACCGATGGGAACCGATACTGCTGCATTACGGGAAAAGCATGTGTGTAATAACTTTCATACCCATCATCAAATGTAAGCAAGACTGCATTCTCAGTGGGCAAAACTCCTGTCTCGACAAAACGCACAAATTCCGCCAGTGATATCGGATGAAAATTGTTCTCGAATAAAAACGTCATATGCTCTCTAAACTGCTCCGCCCCAATAACATAGCGCTGGTCAGAATCGTCGGTCACATGATGGTACGTCAATACGACTACCCGATCTCTATACCAGAGCTTGGAGGACGCTGCTTCTTCCCGGTTTTTTTCTGTCTGTGGTGCAGCCGATTGCTCCTCGCTTGTGCTTATAGACGTAGTGACATGGGGGAAAGGTTGCACTTTTGGAGCCTCCTCTTTAAAAAAAGAGGCAGTATCGGGCAGTCCGGCAGTCACAACGAGCCCTAGCGCAATGAAAAATACGAGAAAGAAGGGCCACCTCTTCGGCACAAAAAACTCCCTCCTTTATGCCTATATAGGAATTTCGACATATACGAACGGATTCCTTTATGAACTGAATTCCAGCAGTTTGCCGCAAGTCTTAAGGCCTAGTCTTCTTAAAAATATAGAGGAAATCCGTTTTCAATGACAGAAAAAGAGCCTAGTGTGTATCACTAGGCTCTCGCGCTTGGTCTTTACTTGGACAGCCCTGCTGCATCCTGCTTGAGCGCTTCTGCCTTATCTGTGCGCTCCCACGGCACATTCAGATCGTTGCGGCCAAAATGGCCGTATGCCGCGGTCTGCTTGTAGATAGGACGACGCAGGTCAAGCTGCTTGATGATACCTGCAGGACGAAGATCAAAATGCTTGCGGATTAGTGTTACCAATTGGTCCTCGGCAATCTTGCCGGTCCCAAATGTATCTACGCTGATGGACACTGGCTGTGCGACACCAATTGCATAGGCCACTTGTACTTCGCATTTTTCAGCCAAGCCGGCAGCGACGATGTTCTTCGCTACATAGCGGGCTGCATATGCGCCGGAGCGGTCCACTTTTGTCGGGTCTTTTCCGGAGAAAGCACCACCGCCGTGACGAGCGTATCCGCCATAGGTGTCGACGATAATTTTGCGGCCTGTCAAACCGGCATCCCCTTGTGGTCCGCCAATAACAAAACGGCCAGTCGGGTTGATGAAGTATTTGGTCTCGGCATCCAGAAGCTCTGTTGGCACGACAGGCTTGATCACGTGCTCCATCAGGTCGTTCTTGATTTGTTCCAGAGTGGTTTCCGGAGCGTGCTGGGTAGAAATAACAATCGTATCAATACGAACCGGCTTATCGCCGTCGTATTCTACAGTCACCTGTGTTTTACCGTCTGGGCGCAGGTAGCTCAAAGTGCCGTTTTTACGCACTTCGGTCAGACGGCGAGCCAACTGGTGAGCCATGCTGATCGGCAAAGGCATCAGTTCAGGAGTCTCGTTGCAGGCGAAACCAAACATCAGACCTTGGTCGCCGGCACCAATCGCTTCAATCTCAGCATCAGTCATTTTCCCTTCGCGGGCTTCCAGCGCCTGGTCTACACCGAGGGCGATATCGGCAGACTGCTCGCCGATAGCGGTCAGAACGCCGCAAGTGTCGGCATCGAAACCAAACTTGGCGCGATCGTATCCGATTTCACGGATGGTGTCACGGACGAGCTTTTGAATATCCACGTACGTGTTCGTGGTGATTTCCCCTGCCACGAGTACCAGACCAGTGGTAACGGAAGTTTCGCATGCTACGCGAGCATTTGGATCCTTGGACAAAATGGCGTCCAGGATAGAGTCGGAAATTTGGTCACAAATCTTATCCGGATGACCTTCGGTGACGGATTCAGAAGTAAACAGACGACGACCTTTTTGCAAAGACATGTGTACTACCTCCTTTGACCTCATACAAATAGTGTGGTAGCCGAAACAGGTTCTTATTAGACGAAGGCACAAGCAAAAAAAAACCTTTTCCTGTTTTAGAGGAAAAGGTGCTTGGTGTTTGCGTTCCCTACCCTCTTATCGGCCAGAACAGGTATCCGTTCTGCTGGTTAGCACCGCTCGAGTCGGTTGCCGGGCTTCATGGGGCCAGTCCCTCCGCCTGCTCTGGATAAGAGTATCCATTACGGATAATAGAATAATCGTTTTTATAGCCGGTGTCAATAAGCGCTTAGCGCAATTCGTATTTGCCGCGAACCATAATGTGCGCGACACCATTGTAGTTTGCATTCAAGCGCAATCCGCGATTGTCCGAACGGGCGATCAAGAGCAGATGATTGGCAGCCACCTGAGCTCCCGCTCGCAGGTCCTTGCCCTCGGTAATATCTGTCAAGCCATCGCCTTTATCGCCGGCTACTGCTTGTACTTTTCCCGTACGGACGATAAATTCCGTACCCTCAAAACCGTACAGCGTCTGCCCCGGGTGCAGCTCAACCACTGTCAACCCCGTCGAGACGGATGCACCGCCTGTGCCTGCGCCTCCGCCAAGAGCTTTTTGAATTTGCTGATCCACATAGCTTTTGGTGACGACCGGATCATCCGCTGAGCCCGGGACACCGGAAACGCCGTCTGCCATCGCCTGCGAAGCAAAGACCCCCATCCCGACAATTGCTATGGCGAGGATTCCCTTGGTTGCTTTTTTCATTTATGTTCTCTCCTTTTCCATAGAGTTACAAACTGTAAGCCTTCGCCAGCAGGACGACCACCTCTGCACGTGTAGCTCTTCCCTGCGGCTTGAACGTCCGTCCGTAACCGCTTATCCACTTTTTCGCCGTCAGCGCCTCAATGGCGGGAGACGCCCAGTGACTTGTCGGCACGTCGGTAAACGATGACCTGCTGCGATTATAGAGCACGAGATTATTTGCTCTGGCTACCATCAGTGCCATTTCTGCCCGTGTGATCGATTGATCCGGCAGCATGGTGCTGTTTGGATAGCCGCTGATGATGCCGAGCTGGTGGGCAGTCAGCAGATTGCCATAGGCCCAGTGATTTTTAGAAAGATCCTTGAACGGATTTCTGCCTGTATACGTAACGATATTCATCCCTTTGGCCCGCATGGACTGGATCAGCATCGTCGCAAACTGGCCTCGAGTCACCGACTGGTCAGGCTTGAAGGTCGAATCATCAAAGCCTTTGACGACTCCCTTCGTGCTGAGTCTGGCGATCTCGTTGCGGGCCCAGTGCGTGGAAATATCACGATAACCCGCGATCAAAGGCTGCTTGGTCAAAGTCAGCCGGTACGAATCGTATTTAAACGGCAATGTGGTTGTCAGACGGATATAATACTTGCCCGGCTTCAGCTTCATGCCAAGCACCTCTTTGCCCAGATCGGACAGCTGCGCTACGTCGTTCGTGGCAAAGAGCGAGTAGTTCAATGTATCCGAACCGTACAGCTCCAGCCGCATCCCTGTCGATACGGGAACGAACGGAGCGCGTATGCTGACGTAGGATTCGGAATCGACCGTAAATTGGAACCAGTCCTGATCGGTATGAGTAGGCAAGGTTCCTGTCATCAGCGTTCCGTTGGCCAAAGGTGACGCCTGGCGATATGTATCGTTGGGCTCATTGGTATCCTTCCGAATCGGCGTATAGGACACGTCCAGCTTGTACTCGCCGTTCACCTGATTTCGCCAGTACTCGGTCAGCCTGATGTAGTATTTGCCCGGCGATACTTCCTTTTGGGCGCGCTCGGTCGGGTCATTCCGGTCGCCTTTGTCAAATTCTTCAAAGGCTTGTCCCTCTTTGCCGATCTTCATGTTCAGGTCGATCCGCTTGGTATCGGCAGTGACTGTTACGTTTAGCCGGCCGTATTCGCGGACATAGTAAGAAAACCAGTCCTCGTCGCCCTCTTCATGGAAGTTCCCGATTACGGAAATTTGGTTGCCTACCAGCGGGCGGGCCGTATCCATTGTATTGTTGCGCTCATACTTGTCCGGATTGATCGTAAACCGGCTGGTCAACAGATAGGTAAAGCCCTTCACACCGAAGCTTCGCTCCATCCTGATGTACATTCTACCAGCTTTCACCGGTACAGTCAGCGTGTCTCCGTTCCCTATGTAATAGGTAGAAGCTTCGCGATTTTCAGGGAAGAAAGTAGCAGCCAGCGCAGTTGTATTCGTTGAAGTGACGGTTGAGACCAGTGTGACTTTTCCGTCGTAAGGGATATCCATATAATACCAGTCGGTTTTGTCTGACTCTGATAATTTCGCTCTCAGCTGTGATTCAATCGGAAATGCCTTTGCCTGATTTCGCGTATTGTTTGGTTCATGAAAATCCATCGACAGCTTTTCACTGACGGCTCGATTGACATCGAGCAGCCCGTATCCCGTTTGCCTGTCCCAGCCGCGCTCTCCAAGGTCTGCAGCCGTCTGGTACAACAATTGGCGCACATCCAGGGGCGTCATATTCGGATTGCGCGCAAGCACCAATGCCGCAGCACCCGCTACCTGGGGCGCAGCTGCTGAGGTGCCGCTAAACATTCCGTATTTCCCCTTTGGCTTGGTTGTGTAGATATTGAACCCTGGGGCGACGAGATTCAATTCCGGTCCTGAGTTCGAATCGTAGAGCGGCTTTAAGTTTTCTTTGACGGCTCCAACGGCGATTACCGTCGGATACGCTGCCGGATAGGCGACGCGGTTCGCTTCGTTCCCGCTGGCGGCGACGACGACTACCCCGCTCGCTTCCGCCCGCTGGATGGCCGCTGTCAACGTTTTCGAATAGGACAGACTGCTGACTGACATCAGGATGATTTTAGCTCCTCGGTCAATCGCTGCATTGATCCCTTTTGCGAGCAGCTCCACATCTGTCTCCCCGTACTTGTCCAACACTTTTATCGGCATAATCCGCGCATTCCACAACACGCCGGAGACTCCGATCCCATTGTTTCCCCTGGCGGCCAAAACCCCCGCAACAGCTGTGCCATGTCCGTTCGCGCTGTCGTCCTGGGCAGGCTTTCCGGGCTGCACCAGATTGACTCCTGGAAGGACGTTTCCTTTCAAATCGGGATGGCTATAATCCACTCCGGTATCGAGAACGGCGATGGTAATATTGTCGTTTCCGGTGACTTTTGTCCAGGCCAAATCAGCCTTGATCTTCTTCAGGTGGCTTTGGTTATTGATATATCTGTCAGAGGGAAGCGCCGCCTTTGCTGTCTGACCCCCTGCAAACGCAGCCGATATTCCCACTGTGACGGCGAGAGCCGCCATAATTAATCTCTTCATGAACTACAGTCCTTCCTCCCTTTTTCCGACCGAAAAAAGGAATGCAGGTTGTTCAACGCTTGTCCTTGTAAAAAAGAAAAAGCCCCGCTCCCTTACACTCTTATTCTATTCATTTAGCATAGCGGAACGAAAGTGAGAAACGCAACCCTATTCAGGAAATTGCTGGGATTGAAAAAAACGATAGAAAACCCCCTTTTCGCGGCACGAAAAGGGGGAGCTTCCTACTGCAGGAATCCTTTCGACTTGGTTGCGTCGAATACCTTAGATTCCTTCTGTTGTTGATGCGCCTTCGGAATAAAGACGGTACATTCGTCCAAAGTGTATCCTTGTTTCTTGATCGAAGAAGCAGGGATCTCAAACGCGATAACGCGGTAATCCTTTGGTTCTACTTTCATGTTTTCCAATGTGTAGCTGACACGGGCGATATCATCGCCGTTTGCATCAAGGACAATGATCGGAACTTCGGTAAATTCCAGACGTTTATCCAAGCCGTTGCGGAACAGCACAACCACTTTCAAACCGCCTTTTTCCCCTTCCTTCAGGCCCAATGCCTTCAGGTCTACCTTGCCTTCTTCTACTGGATTGTCCGCGACTTGCTGGCGGTAGTATTCGATTTCATCCATTTCCAATTCTCCTCCTGCCAATACAGATTCACCCGATTGTTTACTCGGTCTTTGATAACCGAGAGTAAGCGGAACTTCCTTCTCCGGAAGATCGTCAAATTCATCCCAACGGAACAAAAACTCGCAAGGACGGCTGGACTCATCGCCAATCGGTCCAAAGGTCATCATTTCAAAGCTCTTGGTGGCTACAACCTTCCCCTCGGGTGTCACCAGGTTCAGGCGCAGACGATCCAACAAAATGCTTTGCTGCGTCGAATTGCGAATATAAGTGAGCACGAGGTAGCCTTCCTGTGTCACCTGGGTGTAGAACGGGAAAATCCCGACTTCATCCCGAACGACTGCTGGAAGCTCATCGTGAACAAAACGAAGCAGCTCCGCTTCTTGCTCATCGAGGGTGTCCCACGGGCCGTGGAGGCTGAGAAACAGCTCCTTCGATGGCACACGGTTGGAGGATTGCTCAGGATTCTCAATACCGGACACTCCGAGATAAATCTCCTTGTGCAGGTTCTCCTGAATTTCCTCACGCACCGCTTCCAAGCTTTCCTTGGAGCCAAACCAGTTTTCCAATAACCAACTCATGCAGTATCCTCCTCATACCACAGCAATCTGCTTGCCATCTGTTCGCTTTACGTGGTAGTAACTTCCAAAGCCCATCTGCGGATGTCGGCATCCGGCTTTTTCACCATTTCCGCCGGGAACACGACCAGCCATGGACGGCTCGTTTTGGGGCGAACCTTAACCGTGCTGGCATCGACCAAGCCGGTAGCTACCACATCGCCTTCCATATCGGATATGGTAATCCTCAAGGCCTTCGGAGTGAAGTCAAACGGGATTCCGTTGCGGAACAACAGACCGGCCACCAGACGCCCATCCTTTGTCTTTCCGATATCAAAACCGGTAATCTCTACCGTATCAGCCTTGATTGGCGGCAAGACTTTCGTGAAATACTCCAAACGGTCTTTTTGCCGCTCTGTCATGCGCGCTTCCATCTGCGGGTCGAGCTCAAGCTCATTGGGCCATACGTACGGGCTCTTGTTCGCCCGCATCAAAACCTTCCAGTTCTTGAAATCGAAGTTGTCATGCAGGAAGCTTTCAGGCGGGAAGTGCACTTCCCACGGACGGCTTGAGAACGGAGGAATTGTGCCCATGTCAGACAAATTGATCCGCTGACGCGCAAACGGAGTGTCATCGAAGTAGATAGCCAGCCGAATGTTCTTAAATTTGACCGGAGCCGGAGTCCCGTTGCGGAAAAACAATGCCACGTTGACGCCGCCAGTCGGCTGTGGAATCATGCTAAATCCGATAACACTGACAGACCCGTACTTTATCTTTGGCAGCTCAGCCTGCTGAAAACGGAGCGTATACTTTTTCTCGTTATCAAGCTGCTCTTCCCATAATGGATGCAGAGAGAGCTCTGTGCTGACTTCTCCCGAAACCCCTGCAGCTTCTGGCTGTACTGGAGTTTCTTTCTCGATCTCCTGTTCATCCAGCTCATCGAGATGAATAGGTGCCTCTTCCCGAAGCTCTTTCTTCAATTCTTCCTCGGAAAGGTTTTGGCCCTGTTCTTTGTTCACCAAGTTTTTAAAAAAAGAAAACATGTACATCCTCCTCACCTGTCCGAAGCACGAACGATGACTTTTTTCTATGATAAAGGTTTTGCCCAAACGGGGTCAAATCCAGTTTTACTCTATTTGTGCTTCTTGGGGAATACTCACCTTCCAGCGGGACAGATCCGGCTCTTCTATCAGTATGCTCTCTTTTGGGAAGATGAACATCCACGGTTTGCTCGTATTTGCGTTGACGGTAAGACCGCCGAGCTCAAACAAGCCGACGGCAACCTTTTGTCCGCTGGCATCGTAGAGCGCGAGCGGAAGCTTTTCGAAAGAGAGCGACTGCACGGAACCATTGCGGATCAACAGAATCACATGCAGGGAGCCTTCTTTGGAACGTTGGACCTGCACACTTTGAATGTTGACCTCTCCTTCTTTCAGCGCCGGCAGACGTTTCGCCAGCTCGATCAGGCCTTCCTTCTGCTCGTCGGAAAGCGTCCGAATCCAGGACTCCTCCAATTCAAGCTGCTGCGGAAGCACCATCTTTTTCTGGGCCAGTTCAAACGCAATTTTCCAGTTTTGCAGCAGGACATCCACTTTCAGGAAATATTCACTACGGAATACAAACGACCACGGACGTGCCGAATGAGCCGGTATTTCTCCTGCTTCGGACAAATCAAATGTCTGACGGGTAAACAGCTCTTCTTCGCCAATCAGGATCACGAGCGTCATATTCTGCAATCGCACAGGACGATCCGTACCGTTGCGCAGAAAGGCCGTTACCTCAACCCCCTGTTCATGGGGCACGAGAGAAATGCCTGCCAGCGATATATTGCCGGGCTCCAACGGCGGCAGTTCCTGTGCCGTAAAGGACAATGCGTACTTTTCCGATGCATTCAGGCGCTGCTCCCAAGATTCATGCAAGGACAGCTTTGTTATTCCGACAGCCCCTGCCGGTTTCTTGGCGGCGCTTGCCGGTTTGTCAGCAGGCAGGCCTGTATCCTGAGCGGAGAGGATCGACTCCTCTCGCAGCTGTTCCTTTATTTCTTCCGGTGTCGGTGTTTTCCCCATCAGATTTTTCAAAAAGGATAGCATATCTTCGCTCCCAACTTTTCTCTACATCTATATAGAGATTCTACTCGTTCTCCACTATAGCACAGTGAAACCCCAATGCAACATCGAAAACTTGGTATCCAGCTGCATAGTAGATAATTCTTCCAATATACTATTTGACGCATCAAAGCCAAAAGAGTCGCGGAAAACCGGACAGAAAATGACAGCAGCTCGCCGCACGATATCCGCAGCTTGGTTCAGCACGGCTTTTGACAATGCCCGATGGACTTTTGACTGGTATGAAGAAGAGGGCTGTCTCAAAACAAGACATGCCCTCTTTTCAAAAGGTGATCAGCGAAAGAGCAGTTTTACCAGTTACTGCTGCACAGCTTCCGCATTCACGGTCGTTGTACTGCTTCCAGAGATTGTCGCTGCCGCATCGCCTGCCGGCTTCTCGATATCGACCGTTCCAGCACTTGCAGCCGTTCCTGTCGCAGCGGCAGAACCATCGGCAGTTTGTCCAGCGGAAGACTCTGTAGTTGATGGGGCTTTGGTTCCTTCTGCAGCCGGCGCTTCTGTACCCGTTGCCGTTTCAGTCGATTGCTGATCTTCGATGATGATGATGTCGCCTGTCTCTTGATAGTCGACTTTCGCGTTCAGCTTTTCACCGATGAACCGCAGCGGCAGGAAGACGCGGCCGTTTTTCACGATTGGCTTGGTGTCCAGCTTGATCTTCTCACCGTTTACGACTGCTTCTCCCGAGTCGAGATGAAGAACGATCTTGTTTTCGCCGCGCACTACTTCGACTGTGCGGGTTTCCGGGCTCCAGTTCACTTCTGCCTTCAGCGAAGCGCTAATCGCGCGTACCGGCACCAGTGCACGTCCTTTTTCAAGGAAAGGAGCTGTATCCATTACGACCTCTTTGCCGTTGATGAACGTCTTCAGTCCCGCTTCACCTGATTTTTGGTACAGCTCGCCCAATTTTTGATAGACTTCCTTGTCACCGGGCTTGTAGAAACGGTCGAGCAGCTCCTTCTGGACCTCAAGCGCCTGCTTCAGCTCAGACTGTGCTTCCAGCTGCTTGGTCAGCTCCTCGTATTTCGCTCGCAGCTCTTCGGTCACTTCCTGGCTTTTTTTCAGTTGAACCCGCAGCTCGATCAGCTCTTTTTTTGTTTTTACCGCTTGCTGGATCGCTTCTTTTTTGCCAGCTTGGCTGCTCGGAAGCCCTGTGGCCGGATCGATCGCACCGGCTGCCTTTTCCGCTGCTTTCTTGGCAGCTTCTACCGCCTTTTCTTCGGCTTTTTTTGCTGCTTCTGCGGCCTTTTCCTCAGCCTTTTTCACAGCCTCTGCTGCTTTTTCCTGTGCTTTTTTTGCATCCTCAGCAGCTTTTTCCTGTGCCTTCTTGGCATCTTCAGCAGCCTTTTCGGCAGCTTTTTCAAGCTCCTTCTTGGCTTTCTCCAGTTCCTTATTCGCTTTTTCTTCTGCCTTTTGTTTATCTTCTTCGGCCTTCTGTTTTTCCTTCTCGGCCTTTTCCTGTGCTTTTTCCTTTTCCTTCTCTGCTTTTTCTTTCTCTTTTTCAGCTTTCTCTTTTTCCTCTTTTACCGGCTTATCAGCGTGCACCGCGCCGATAGGAGCTGCAACGAGCAGAGCCAGGATCAAACTTGCGGAAACCAGTTTTTTCATTGGATGTCCCCTCCGTGAAGTAATGAAAAATTGTATTATCTTTTTATATCGGCGAGAGCCGCGACAATTATTACAGATGGCGAAATATTTTGAACCGGGGATATCTATTTATGACTGCAAGCTATCATTTCCCGCTATTTTTCAGAAACCTGGCAGGCGAGCTGACCATCAGAAATCTGACCGGTTTGTCCGTTCGATTGTACCAATTGTGCGGCGTGGATGATTCCATATGGACGCTGTCGCCCGGATACAAGTCGTGTTCTTCGCTTCCCATCAGGAGCGTAAGTATGCCCTCCAACACATAAAGAAATTCTTGCCCTTTGTGTGCAAAAGGGGCCCCTTTTTCGTCATCCGGAAGCAGCGTGACCAAGATCGGCTCAAACAAAGGTGCGGGAAGATCGGCTGACAAGTCTTTGTACATAAAACGCGATTGCTCTGAGTGAAGCTCGTCCCCGCTTCCCTTGCGCAAAATGTATGATTTCGGACTCTTTTCCTGCGGGAAAAAATAGCTGGGGCTCACATCCAACGCTTCCGAGATTTTCGTGAGAGACTCCAAAGTGACTGATGACTTGGATCGCTCCACCTGGGACAGAAAGCTGATGGACAATTCTGTCTTCTCCGCCACCTGCTTGAGCGTCAGCTTTCGTTCCAGACGACGCGCTTTCATTCGTTTTCCGATGTTTTGTTCCATAGACTTCCCTCGCAAGGTTACTGAGTTATCCCTATCCTATCACACCTGACTCTTGAAAACAGTGCAAGAAAACGGGTGCCCGACAGATCGTTCTCCTTTTTCACAACTCAGAAACAAAAGTTTCTCTCGATAAAATATTTTGATTATTGAAACATATATCAACAAGTCTTATAATTCTTTTAACGCCGAATTGAAGTGACACTTCAATTTATTGCTTCTCAGTCTGTACAGCAAGAGATGGCCGCTCATTCTGACCTCATTCAGTAGCGATTACAGTACAAAGGAGGTAGCTGTCAAGATGGCACACGTTCAAACGGAGGTTTCCAAACGGTTGCAAAACAAAGCGTTAGTCGCAAGCCTGGTCGGAAGCTCCATCGAATGGTTCGATTTCTTTCTTTACGGTACGATGGCCTCGCTCGTATTCAACAAGCTGTTCTTTCCATCCACAGATCCAACCGTAGGGCTTCTGCTTTCTTACCTGTCATTCGGTCTTCCTTTCTTTATTCGGCCGCTGGGCGGAATCATCTTTAGCCATATCGGCGACAAAATCGGACGGAAGAAAACATTGGTTCTCACCTTGTCCCTAATGGGCGGAGCCACTGTCCTGATCGGCCTTCTCCCCGATTACAACGCGATCGGCGTGTGGGCTCCCATTCTGCTGGTCACGATGCGCCTGATCCAGGGCCTCGGCATCGGCGGAGAGTGGGGCGGCGCACTATTGCTCGCCGTGGAATATTCGGGAAAAGGGAGACGCGGTTTCTTTGGCAGCATCCCGCAAATGGGCGTACCGATCGGAATGCTGCTCGGAACACTGGCCGTCACGGTCATGAGCTCTCTGCCGGATGAACGATTCATGTCGTGGGGATGGCGCGTACCGTTTATCCTGAGCGCCGGACTGGTATTTCTCGGCTTGTGGATTCGCAACGGGCTGGATGAGACACCCGCTTTCCAGGCGGCGAGAGAAAGCGGCAATATCGCCAAGGTCCCGATCATCGACACATTCCGCTATCACTGGAAGTCCGTCTTGATCGCTGTCGGCGCCAAAGTCGTGGAAACAGGGCCGTTCTACATCTTCTCCACCTTTGTCATCGCCTATGCGACAGGGTATTTGGGGTATGACCGCGTGACTGCGCTAAATGCCGTGACCATTGCCACTCTGGTGACGACGATCATGATCCCCTATATGGGCAAGCTGTCCGACAAACTCGGCCGGAAGCCGTTGTACATCGGCGGAACCATTCTGATCATCCTCTACGCCTTCCCTTATTTTTACCTGCTGTCGCTAAAGTCCGGCGTAATACTGACGATTGCGACCATTATCGGACTGGGCATTCTCTGGGCGCCGGTCACGGCCGTTCTGGGGACGATGTTCTCGGAAATCTTCAGCACCAATGTTCGCTACACCGGTGTGACTGTCGGCTATCAGCTAGGAGCCGCGTTGGCCGGAGGGACGGCTCCGCTGATCGCTACCGCCTTGCTGGCCGCTTTCGATAACTCATGGGTACCGGTGGCCCTCTACATTGTATTGACAGGTGTCATCTCCCTGATCGCCATCGGAGCGACCAAGGAGACAAAGGACTTGGACCTGGATAATCCGTAGAAAAATATAGCTGAAAAGCCACTGATTCGTGAGGACCGCACCGACACTTCTGAGCCCCGCTCTGCAGCCTCCCGGAGGTCCTCCCCTATTTCGCCAGGAAAGGATGATCCACATGCTCGTTTTGACCCAGAAGGATATTCGCCAGCTCTACACGATGCAGGATTGCTTGCGGGATGTCGAACAAGTATTCCGGGACAATGCCGCCGGCCTCGTCCACACCCCGGTGCGTACTGCCATTGACCATCCAAAGTACGGGGCGACCAGCCTGTACATGCCCTCCTACCTGGAAGCGGCTGATTACGTTGCGGTAAAGGTGATCAGTATTTTTCCGGAAAACCATGCGGCCGGGATCAAGGCGCTGCAGAGCGTCATCCTGTTGACCGAAGCCAAGACCGGCCAGCATGTCGCGATGATGGATGCCAGCTATTTGACCGTTCTGCGGACAGGCGCGAGCAGCGGCGTGGCAACCAAGTATCTGGCACGCGAGCAGGCAAAAAGCTGTGCTGTTCTCGGATGTGGTGCACAAGCTGTGGGGCAGATTCAGGCGGTCATGGAGGTGCGAGCTTTGGAGGAGGTCGTGCTGTACAACCGCACGATAGCACGAGCAGAAGAAATGGAAAAAATACTCCGGACCCTGTATCCGGACTGGACCGGGGAGATCCGCATCGTCGAAAATGCCGATCAAGCAGTGAAGAACGCGGACATCGTCATCTGCAGCACCAAGTCGGAGTCGCCCCTGTTCGACGGGGCCAGCCTGAAGCCAGGCGCCCACATCAATGCCATCGGCGCTTTTTTGCCGCATATGCGGGAAGTAGACCTCACCACCTTGCAAAGATGCAGCAAGATCGTCGTCGATACAATAGAAGGATCACATCATGAAGCAGGCGATTTGCTCATCCCCGTCAGCCGAGGCGAATGGAGCTTTGACCAGCTTCACGCCGAGCTGGGGGAAATCCTTTTGGGTCATAAGAAGGGGCGCGAGAATGAGGAAGAGATCACGTTGTACAAGTCGGTCGGCATCGCCTATCTGGATACGGCTGTGGCCAAGTCTGTGTACGAGCTGGCGAAGGATAAGGGAATGGGGACAGAGATTGTGTTGTAATTTTATTTTTGCTTGCAAAAAGGAAAGCGGAGTGAGCTGCTGCGTGCTCAACTCCGCTTTTACTTGTTGATTGGTAAATTTGCACTTAAAAAACCTGTGCTATGGAGTGTTTACCGTTATAGTGCCTGAAACCTTTCCTTGTCTACCATCTATTGTAATCAGGTAGGTCCCTACCGGGCATACATTCTCACTTGAAAAACTAAATGTTCCGTTACCTGTGAAAGTTCCGCTTCCCATTCTCGTTTGATAACCGTCTGGTTCCAGCTTTGCCAAACGGTAGTATACTTTGGCTTCTCTCGCCGAAGACGACTGCTGATTTACTGTAACATTGACGTAGCCTGGAGTGTTGACATATATGTAACCAGTCTCATCATATTCACCCGCTGCCACAGCAAATCGAAAGGTTTGTGTTGCCATTGCCTGCTGTTCTGTTTCAGTACTTGAAACCCCGGAAGTCTTTGTTGGTTCATTGTTGGCTAACGCATTTGAAGGCAAAAGCAAGGCAGCGGACAAAAGAGTAAACAAAGCCCATTTTTTCATAGTCACCAACTCCCAAATTTTGTATTTTTTCATTATATTATCATTACCTTATCTTTATGTAAATATTTGTATTTTTTACATTTTGAGACTACTATTCGCTTATATTCTTGCAAGCGAATCAAGCCTTACTTACCCAGACCGGCTTTTATATCTTAGTACAGTGTATAAATACCTTACGAGTCAGGTGAGCTGCTGTTTTTTACCCAACGATTCATAATTACGATGAGAGAGCCTTGAACAGCTTCGCTCCGAGCCTGGAAGACATTCTCTCCGGCCAGAAAGGAAAACACCTCGCCGGTCCCCTAAAAGTAAGTAAAAAATTGAAAGGCCCTTCTCTTCTCCACAGCGATGCGAAGAAAAGAAGGGCCTTGCTTACATTTATCAATAATCAAAGTCTACCGGAGAACTCTCTGTGGCACTCTCCCCGACGCAAGTCTTGCAAACGAGCTTGCCTTTGAAATAGAAGGTATCATTCATCAAGGTTCCGCAGAATACACAGCCCGGAGCATATTTCCGGAGAATGATCGTGTCGTTGTCCACAAAAATTTCCAAAGAGTCCATTACTTCGATATTCAGCACTCTCCTGAGTTCAATCGGCAAAACAATTCTCCCCAGGGAATCCAGCTCACGAACCACACCTGAGACCTTCCCAACCAATGGCTTTCCGCTCTCCTGCGTGACGCTTATCTCATGTCTTGCCGCCGTTTTCACCGACTGCAGCCTGTTTCTTTGGTAGTGTGTAGCGCACAACCCTTTGGCCACCTGCTTTTTGTCACAACCAGGCTCCTGGCAAATCCGTTCTTTTACAGTCTGTCTCTCCATACCCGGCTGTGCACTCATCACTGTTTTTTGCAGCAGCCTGTTTTTTTGGTAGTGCTTCATGCAAAAGCCTTTTGCGTAATAGTTATTGGTGCAGCCCTCGATCTGGCAGCGTCGATTGTTCATGATTTCGCCCCTCGCTTATACGTAATCGCATATTGTACAAAACCTGCTATTTATAATGGAACGGTTGAGTAGAAACCTGCGTGGCGTACAGTTTTTGAATGGAACCCATCACTTTTCCCTGATGACAACGGCTCTGCAAGAAACCTTTTCTCCGAACCATTCATCGGCAATCCCTCTCAAGATATGGTAACAGTTTCAGTTTATCACAGACAGGAAAGGATACAATCTGAATTTTGTAGAGAAAGGCAATGATTTATTGTTTGGCGCTGCGGTAAAAAAGTTCAACAATAAAAGCCTCCGCGATAGCAGCGGACTTAGAGCGTTCATGACTCCGCAAATGTATAGGGAATGAAGCTCTTACTTAGCAATCCAATACTTCCATATTGTGGGGATTTCCATTGCTTAGGTAAAAGATACAGCCATATTCCTTTTTTCTACAAATGGAAAGTCAGCGGATAGCTGGAAACCACCTGGAAAATAAAGGGTGGACCTAATTTCCAGACGATTCCAAATACTAGTAAAGGTTTGTGCTATTACCAGTACAGTAGCAGCTGGAACCCTTGAAGCTCCTCAGTTCTTGGGTCTGACCATCAACGGTGACCAAGCTGTAACTGTTGACGCATTGGTTGCTGCTGGATACAAAGTTGAATTCCAAGCAACATCTGACGTGTTTAAAGGTAACGCTTATACTAGCGAGACAGGCGAATTGAAAGACGGTCTTTCTGTTGGCACAACTTTCAAATATAAAGTTGTTGTAACAAAGGACACAGCAAAATTCGAATCCGATCTTCTGACAGTTAAAGTTAGCGATGACACAGTTGTCGTAGAACCAACTGAAGCAAAACTCAAAGTTGGCAGCAAGCTTTGGGATCTGGGCTATGTAACTACTGACGATGCACCTGAAGTTGTTATCACAAAAGGTAAAAACTTCGCTGGTACTGTAATCGACAAAAATACTGGCGATGATGAAGTAAATGGAGAGAGCGTTGCTGCTGGAAGCGTAACTTATACTTCTAGCAATCCTGCAGTGGCTCTGGTAAGCAGCGAAGGTAAAATCAAAGTCCTGAAAGCTGGAACCACCACTATTACAGTGGCAATTGGAGACAAATCTACAGCTATTGAACTCGTAGTAAAAGATTCTCCTGTTGCAACGAAAGTACAAGAAACCTCCGCTAAAGTTCTCAAAGACGAAACTTCTTTGGAACTGACACTTCTGGATCAATACGATGCTAAGCTGCGTAAAGCAGCTGACATTACTGGCTGGACTGTCTCCACAGGCAGCGATAAAGCGGATGTCATTGACCTTGCAAATGCTAAGCTGGCTGTAGATAACAGCACTTTCGCACTTAAAGTTACCGACATGGCATTTAAAGCAGGTACTGATACGCTTGTAATCAAGAACAAAGACAATGCAGTAGTTGGCACTGTTTCTGTTCAAGTAGTAGATGTTGCTGGACAAGAGCCAGACAATTACAAACTGGTTCCAGCATCTTCTACCGAAGATTTGAAACTGGATATTTACCCAACGAAAGAAACATTGGATCTTTCCATCGAGAAATATGTTGGCGATGTTAAAGTAGGAACCGTTGTTGAGGCAGAAGAAGGTTTCACCTTTGTTTCCGATAACGAAAAAGTTGCTACTGTAAATGCCAAAGGTGAGGTAACTGCAGTCGCTGCCGGTAAAGCAGTGATCTCCTACAAACAAGGCGGTATCACGGTAGCAACCGTTGAAGTAGAAGTAACAAACTCTACTCCACAAATCACTGATATCAAACTGAAAGAAGGCAAAACTCAGGTTGAGGTTGCAGGTGGAGTAGAAACAGCTGACGCTGCTACATTTACCGATCTGATTGATGAACTGCAATTTATCGGTGCAGACGGTAAAGAAATCGCTCTGTCTGTGAATAATTCCGATGAACTGACCGGTATTGAGTTTAAAACTATCGTTGATTCTGATGACTTGGTAGCAGTTTCCGACCTTGGTACTGTAGCGAAAGCTGCAACTAAAGCTGTTACTAAAGACACCAAAGCAACATTGGTTATTACTCTCGATGCGGCTTACGGCGGCAAAGAAGTAGTGCTTCCGATTCTGGTTACTGCAGCTGTTGAAGGCGGCACAGACACTGGCGCAGGTACTGACACTGGTGCAGGCACAGACACTGGCGCAGGCACAGACACTGGCGCAGGCACAGACACTGGCGCAGGCACAGACACTGGCGCAGGCACAGACACTGGTGCAGGCACAGACACTGGCGCAGGCGCGTAAATTATTAGTCAGGACGTCTGTCCATAAGAATTTTCAACTAAGAGTCTAACATCGAAAGGTGTTAGACTCTTTCTTTTTGTTTTCATTGAACAGAAATGATGACACAACTCTGGAATCATTCGTTACCGAGTTCAGACAGAAAATCACTATATGAAGAAAACCAGCAGCACAAACCATATGTTGAAAATACCCAAAGATGTAATCTTGTCTACACTGACTTCCCAATAATATTTGAACTGCAACCGTTTCCAAGTTATACGACCTATAAAACTGGTTAGAATGTTTGATATGACAATATGTCCATAAGATGAAGCATGTTTCGTTACTAAAGGTGGGCAGATAGCCATGCTACTCATAAATGCGATTCAATTGTTTATGCAATACTTGTCCTCTATAGATCGAAGCCATGAGACGATTACCGGCTACCGCAAGGACCTGATTTTTTTCACTCGCTTCCTTGAAGCCAAGTATAACGTCGAGCCCTACATTGATGAAATTACAGCAAACGATATAGAAGATTACCTCACCTACCTCAAAGAAAAACGAAATTATGCACCCGCCAGCAGGGGGCGCAACCTTCATACGCTGCGTTCTTTTTTTGCATACGCTTACAACAAAGAGCTGGTGAGCCGCAATGTAGCGCTTTCTGTGGAAAAAATTAAGGTACAGCAGAAAGAAAGAACCTATCTGACGGAAGAAGAAGTCGAGCAACTAATTACAAGGATCGACCACCGTTTGATTCGCTTGGTGGTGATCGTCTTATACATGACGGGAATGCGAATTTCCGAATGCCTGAATCTGACGGTCGACAACGTAGACTTGAAACATCGGGTAATCCATGTCGTCGCCGGGAAAGGGAACAAGGACCGACTCATACCCATTTCCAATAGATTGCTTCCCTTACTTGAGGATTACATTCGCAACCAACGCCCTGAAACCGAATCTCCGTTGTTTTTCTGCACCAAGAAAACGGGAAAGCTGTCCCCTGTCTACGTCAATCGAATCATATCGCAGGCAGTCAATGAGCTGGGCTGGAAAAAGAAGGTGACAGCTCACATCCTGCGCCACAGCTTCGCCAGTCGGCTGGTCAAAAAGGATGTGAATCTCGTGCAAATACAAAAGCTGCTGGGACACTCGTCTTTGAATGTGACGAGTATCTATACACATACCGATTTGGAGCAACTGAGCGAGGCAATCAATACCCTGTAAACAAGATAGAGAAACGATAAAGAAATGGGCATGGAAACATGCAAGGGAGTTTAATAGAGGTGTATAAAACAATGGATGTACAAGCAGATCAAAAGCCCATCTACGATGAACGTGCAAATGCCATACTCCGCGGTCTCGTGGAGGGGAAGACTAGGGATGAACTCGCAAAAGAACTAGGCTATAAAAACTACAAAACCCTCGATATTTACATGCGGCGCAAGAATTTCAAATGGGACCGGGATAAGCAAAACTACGTGCCGGCCTACAGTCGCGTGGACAAACAGGATATGGATCTGGCACTGCTTCGTTCGTCAAAAGTAGCCACGGTCATTTCCCTGTTCCAAAAAGAAGGAGCCGACGCCAAGACGATTGCCAAACGCCTAGGCTTCGCCGATCACCGTGAACTGGCCAATTACATGAGAGCGAAGGGCTACAGATGGTCGTCCGAGCAGGGGAATTACACGAGAGTATACGGACAACTCCAGGAGGAGGCTGAGGGCCGTCCAGAGGCCGTAGAAGAACTGCAGGATAGTCATGGAGGGGATGAGGCTGTAAACACATCTACGGCCCCCAGATTGAGCCGTGCGGACACAGCCCAATTGGAGCGCTATTTGCCCCTTCTGGAGATGCTGGAGCGAAACAAGGACCGGCTGATCGATCTGATCGTGCCGGGGGCAGAAAGCGGAAAGGTGCCGCGCTACGCAGTTCCAGGCATTTTCGTGACCAAATCCGTACACATGACCAATACGCTCGATTCACTTGTCCGGGAATACAGCAAGGAAAAGAACATCAGCCAGAGAGACATCTTCGCTGTAGCGCTGATCGAGTTCTTTCGCAGATATGGATATGAGCGTGAAATAGAAACTTTGCTGGGAAGGACATAGCTTGGGGCTATGTCTTTTTGCTGTCTTGACGAGGGAAAAAGAAAAGGGCCAACGCTTGTAGCGGTCGACTCACTCTCATCGATTCATGGCAGTTTTCTGGTGTTTACTCCCATTGGAAAGACGGATACTCACCCATCTGCCACACGTCCGTAAAATCCCAGTCTGTAAACGATTCCTGCTCCTTCATTTGTTCAGATGCAAGCGGCGTTCCCTTGCCCGTGTCATTTTGTCCAGTCTGATCCTGATCGTAAAAAGAGTTGGTCACTGTATCGCCGCTGTCCAGCTTGCCGACCAAGCCGCCAACTTCTTTGGCGTTGCTGTCTATGGTTCCGGCAGCATACGTTCTGGTAACCTCTTTATGATTGATTCCCACCAACCCTCCGATGACAACATCCTCTCTATACTTTCCTGCAGTGATATCGGAGCTAGCATACGTATCCGCTATCACTCCCTGATTTTCTCCCACCAATCCGCCTACAGCCATGGACTCAGTATCAATCGTTGCTTTTGCATAAGACTGTTCGATGGTTCCTTTGCTTCCATTTAGTCCGGCAAGGCCCCCAACATTATTCGATCCGCCCGTGACGTCCGTCAGTGCATACGACTGCCAAATCTCCCCGTAGTTTTCCCCGACCAGTCCGCCAAGGTTGGATGCGTTACTTTCTACGCTGCCCTTGGCAAAGGATTGCTCAATGGTACCGGCGTTTGCACCCACAAGTCCTCCCGTTGAAACGAAGCCGTTAGTCGTTGTGTCTGCGGATGATCGGCTCAGGGTAGCCCCTGGCTCCATTCTTCCCACAAGCCCGCCTGTATACCAAGAGAAATGGTTGTCAATTCTTCCCGAACCGGAGCTGTCCGCAATCGAGCCGCGTTCCATATACCCAACCAATGTCCCGACGTTGTGGCTATCGGCTTTGATAGTTCCGGAAACGTGAGTATTTGTTATGGTTCCTCCAAGAATTTGTCCGACCAGGATGGCAACTCCGCTCTTAGTCGTACGAATGTCCGCATCTTTGAGGGTGAGGTCGCTGATTTCCGCTTTGCCCTCAATGGTTCCGAAGAGACCGAGGTTTTTCCCTTCAAAGATATACAAACCGCGGATGGTGTGCCCGTTTCCGTGAAACGTTCCGGTAAAAGGGGTCGTTTCGGTGCCGATCGGCGTCCAACCATTGCCTGTGTTGTAAGGAGCCTTGCTCAGATCGATGTCTGCATCAACACGAAAGCGGAGTCAAGGTATTCTCTCACATGGTTCAAGTGATCGGCGGTTTTGACGACATAGGGGTCGTGGATTGTCCCCTCGCCGCTTGCAAACTTGGGATCGCTATGCTCGCCTTATATCCCCGTCGGATTGTTCTCCCCAAGGAAATTTCGAGTCGAGCCTACACCGTGCGGGCACCTTTCAGCGCACACGGCGTGCCATCAGCGGAGAGAAAAGAGGAATCACCAAAAAGGACTGTAAATACGGTTTGTATTTACAGTCCTCACGGGTACTGCGAGAAACTACAACGCCCATTGTACGTTCTCATATCCTCTTATCCGCTGACTGGGTCCCTTCGCTCCGGCCCGTTTTCCCCTCCCCGCCTGTGTTGCCACTACGGGTACAGACGGCAAGCCATCATCACTACTACGAACCCGCCGCCATCTTATCAGCCTCGCCGGTGCTAACCCACCTCTTCTGATAAGACTTCAAACGTTCCGCCTTGTCTATCCCTTCTTTTGCTGACCGTAGGTCCCCACTATACAATCGAAGAAAAACAGGTTTAACAGCCGAATTGTTCCTGTTTCGCCTGCATCATTGCAGATGCAGCGGCTGTCGCCCAACCCCTAGCTTTTTACCTGACGACAGCTATTTTCGATTGGGTCCACATGGGTTCGTCGCCTGACCATAGCCAGCTTTTAAGGAGCCCCGCCTCGCTTTGCGCGAGTACGACTTCACCTGACTTCACGCCATTGGTTGATTAGGGCCGCTGACGTGCAGGAGGATTAGGCACGTGATGAATGGGCTGTTATCACGGATTGGGTTTGCACCAATCGATTGAACAAGGCAGTTAGAGAAAATCCCCCTGGACTTGCGTAATCTGCATCGTCAAGGGGGATTTCTCCACTTCTTTCACTCAGGTGAGTTTATGAAGTGACGTTTCGTGATTTAATTAAAGAGTGTTAACATCGTCAACAACTTTTTGAACATCAGTAAGAATCAAATCGGCACCTTTATCTTGTTTCGCTTTAGCAATAGCTGTTTTGTAGGCATCAAATTTTGCTTCTTCTGCATTTTTTACACCAGCTTTACCCAGATCAGCAAATTCATATGTTCCGCTGTTGATTGCTTTTAATGCTTCGTCTGCTGGGTCTACTTGAGGTGTATTTACTTCGTCAACAACTTTTTGAACATCAGCAAGAATCAAATCGGCACCTTTATCTTGTTTCGCTTTAGCAATAGCTGTTTTGTAGGCATCAAATTTTGCTTCTTCTGCATTTTTTACACCAGCTTTACCCAGATCAGCAAATTCATATGTCCCGCTGTTGATTGCTTTTAGTGCTTCGTCTGCTGGGTCTGCTTCAGGTGTATTTACTTCGTCGACTACTTTTTGAATGTCAGCAAGAGTTAAATCGGCACCTTTATCATCTTTCGCTTGAGCAATTGCTGTTTTGTAAGCATCGAATTTCGCTTCATCTGCATTTTTTACACCAGCTTTAGCCAGATCGGTAAATACAAATGTTCCACTGTTGATTGCATTCAGTGCTTTAGCTGCGTCGCTAATCGCTTCAACTACAAATGTATCAGAGGATACAGATGTAAAGTCGTTAGCGTAGTTTCCGATCGCATCAGTGATTGCGATATTATTCAACAGTTCGACAGATACTGCTCCATCAATACTAATGCCACTGAATGTAATTTCTAACGTATTGTCTCTACCAATGTTGATAGTGTAATTAGCAGTTGGAATGCGTTTGCCGTCGGTATTTTTAATTACCAATGCTTGCTTAACATCCGCTTCAACACCAGTTACTTCTTCATCGAATTCCAAAGTGATTGTATCAGTGTCATCATCTGTCTGCAATTTTCCGTTGTCTGGAATAACCAATGTTGGTTTTACTTTATCAACCAAATCCTCGGAAGTTTCAGCTGTAGTTTGGACTGCTCCTTCAAATGCAAAGGCATCCTTTTCGGCTTTAAGTTGCACTGCTACACTTCCATTGGTTGCATTAGCTTTAAGTTCTTTGTTTAGAGTCAATTCAACAGATTTCTTGTCAGCAGCAATGTTTACAGCCGTAACTTGAGCTTCAAGTTCGTTAGCAGCATAAATAGCTACTTTGTTTGGATCTACTGCGGCAAACAAATAACCTTCCTCAGCAAAAACCTTAACTTTATTTTTCGCTACCAGCTGAACATCGTCTTCTTTAATTGCATCATTGAATGCAACAGAAGGATTATATGCCCCATAAATGCCGGTCAGACTGGAAAGGTTTTGGTTTAACTGTTCAGATTTTAACGTGTTACCCGCAACATCTTTAACTGCCAGTATTTTCAAGTTGCCAAATAGCTCTGGTGCTCCTGCTGTTTTGTCAAGTGTAATCACTACTGATTTTGCATCGTTGGAAGCTGTAATTGTTACACCACTAATATCTGAAAGTGGTTTATTGTCTAACAGATAGTTTGCTTTACTTGTCAGTGTAGCAACATCCATTGCCTCATTGAAAATAATCGTAATTTTACTATCCGACTTATCTCCATCGGAAATGATGTTGTCATCAGCAGCTTCTATTTGGTATTTAGCGCTTACGATTTCAGGAGCTTTTTTATCTCCCAATGTAATAGCAAATGTCGCTTCACCTAATTTGTTACCACGAATAGATAGGTCTACAATGTCATTGTCTTTTACAATCTTAATGCTGTAAACTCCAGACCTATTTGCAGCATCTGAAAGTTCAATTACGTAAACCGTATCGCTGTCTTTATTATCTACTTTTTTAGGCTTGACACCAGCAATACCGCCGTTTACAACTTTACCGTCTTTATCGAGAAGTTGGAAATCGGTCTTATCAACATTTTTTACAGCCTTAGAGAATGTAATTTCAACATTGTTGCTGCTGGTTACTGTATGAGTAGCTACAGTTGGTGAAGTTACATCATCTTGTGCAGTAAATTTAAATGTTTTTTCTTCTTTTACTTCGTTACCGTAGTTGTCTTTAATATTTTTGTAAGCGAATTCCGCTTCTACTACAGCAGCAAGATCAAGTGGTGAAGCTAAAGTCATCTCGTATACAGTACCACTCTTTTTATTTACATTCTCTACATCATTGTTGGGCTTTCCTGGCACTTTGACATACAAACCTTGATTGTTAGCATTAACAGTTGTTTCATCTACAATTTCACTAAATGTAACTTTAATCGTATTTGCATTAACTACTTCTACTCCTGTAACCGATGGAGGAGTCGTATCTTCTGCAAGAGTTAAATCAAATTCTTTCTCTTCAATTGGTAATCCAGCAAAGTCACTCAAGTTGGACACTTTAACTTTGTGATTACCTACGGCAACCGGATTCCCTAAAGTGATGGTAACCTTACCGTCATTCTCCTGTTTAACGTCGGATGCAAAAACGTTAATACCATCGATTTGCACCAAATCAGTTAGGACACCGGATGTTCTAGGGAATTCAACTGGCTCAGAGAATTGAAGTTCAAGTGTTTTAGGCGAAGTAAGTGCAGCAGACTGAGCAACTGGAACCTGAGTATCAAGTGTTTTGACAGTAGTTTCATAACTTACTGTTGCTGTACCTTCAGCAGCCTTGAGTTTATCAATTGTTACCTTATATGACTTACCTTGTTCAAACTTGGTATCAGCAACTAAATACAGGGTTTTACCATCCTCAGATAGTTCACGCTTGATAGATTTTGATGTTGTACCATCCAGTAGTTTTACTTTAGTGGATGCCGCATCATCTTTATCTACTGCTTTACTGAACTTAACTGCAATAGCTTTAAGGTTATTAGCACTTACGCTTTCAACAGTGATATCACCAGGAACAGGCCAATCATCTTCATCAGCTGGGTTCCACTTCTCACCCTCGGAACCAACTACAGCGTAATCGTTCTCTTCGAACAAATCACGAGTTGCTGGCTTCAGTACATCTTCCATTTTTTCAGCTTCAGCAGCTACCAGGAAGTTTGCAGCTTTACCGTCTTTGTTTACGTAAACAGTGTCGGTTGCGTTGCTCAGGATTTCTTTCAAGCCAGCTTTAAAGTCAGCCAGCAATGCTGTTGGAGAATAATATTTGTCAACTTCTCCGCCAACGTAGAAACCTTGGCTAGGTTTCGCCATTGCGGAAGCTGCCATGCTAGTCAATACAGCTGTAGAAAGAACAGAAAGTACCAGCTTTTTATTCACGTACTACCCCTCCAGATATTGATAGGTTTTTTTTGTATTTGAGAAACACTCATGCTGTGTATCTGGATGAGTGTGTTTCCCCATATCTGAGTCTGTCCTGTGTTTGGCTTACATGGAATGACAGGGCAGAGGGACTTCCCCCTGCCCCAGGTCATTCATGCCAAACAGGTTAACACTTGAAGAGGATCAGTCAGTTCCCTTGGAAACTGTAGATATTCTTACTTCGTGTCGAATTTGATTGTGTGCTTCTCGGACTTTTGGCCTTCCAGAGTAGCTTCGATGGTGTACTCAGTTGCTCCTGGTTCGCCCAGAACAGTTACTTTGAAAGTACCGTCATTTGCAACAGTAGCTGTCTTTTCGAATTCACCAACAGTTACCTTGATAGTAGCGCCTTTTTCACCTTTACCGGAGATCACGTACTTACCAATGGTGTCGTCGAAGATGGTGCTAACAACCGCTTCCAGGGATTCTTCATCCAGGATGTCTTTAACTTCGCCATCGCCGTCACCAGGTTTTTTCACATCGTAGTTAGCTTGAGCGAAGAAGTCTTTCAGGATTGTTTCACGCTCTTCTTTCGTGTATTCACGTTTGAAGTCATCTTCGTTGGTTACGATCAGTACGTAGTCGTACTTGTTACCATCGTCGTCAGTTTCAACCAGGATGATGTAGTCGCCTTCTTCTACGCCGTCAGTTTCTTCGAGTTCTCCAGCGTCGATGTAGGCAGTTTTGCTGTTAACAGCGAAGTATTGAGTTTGCTTTTCACCTTTTGAATCTTTGTATTCATAAGTGATGCGGCTGGAAGTAACGTCAGTTACTTGAGCAACGTTCAACTCATGCAGGTTTGCACTTTTCAGTTGTTCGTCTGTTGCTGGTTTGTATTTGCCATCGCCGAAGAAATCAGCAGTTTCGATATCGTCTGCACGGTCTACTACTTCAACAACGTCATCAACGATTACTTCATCTTCAGTGTTCAAGCTGTAAGCGATGAAGTCGCCGCGACGAATGCCTGCATCGAGAAGGTCATCGTAATCGCCGTCGAGTTTGTACTCAACTGTAGTCAGCTTGTCATCTTTATCTTTGGTGATCAGCTTAATATAGCCATCGCCTGCGGAAGAAAGATCCAGAACTTGACCGTATTTCACATCGCCGCCCAGTCCGTCACCTTCGATAACGAAGATTGCATCAACTTCTTCATCTTCGTTGATCGAGTAGTAAACTTTGAGGTCTTTTTTCTTCGCGATGTTGCTGAACTTAGCAATACGAGGGTTCTTCAGTTCGCTTTGAGTGCCGCGGATTTCGCCAGTCATATCGAAGATCGCTGTGTCGGAGACTACTTCGTAGCCGTCGAGCATGTCGTCATCTTCGTCTGCTTTGTTATCCCAAGCATTGCCTTCCAGGTATTTCATGTTGGTTGGGAGAACTTTAACTTTTTCTGCTTCGCCTTTAGCATCCAACGTTACTTCGAGCAGCAGGATTTTGTCTCCGTTTTTGTTTGGCACGAAGTCTTTTAGGATTTCGTCTTCTTTTTTGTTCTTCTCGTAAGATTTACCATCTTTCATGTAAATCTTGTCTGGTTTCAGAGCCAGATCGTATTTTTTGCCGTTTTGACCGATGATGCTGAATTCGTACTTACCACGGCTCAGTTCTGCTTTTGTAGTCAGGATAGCTTTGAAACGGCGATCGCTTACGTTGTCACCAGTTTCGATGTGGCGGATACGGCCAGAAGCATCCAGGTACAGTTTTACGCTTTCGCCATCCAGGTCGCGGATTTTATCCCAAGTTCCATCTTCCAGGACAGTGATGTCTTTGTTTTGGTTGTCGGAGAAAGTAGAACCTTTACGGAAACGGTAAGTCTTGTCGCCGATAGTCAGACGGTTGTCGGAATCGGAACGAATAACGACTTTGTCTACTTTACCTTCAACTACAGTGCTAGTAGCGAATACCAGCAGTTTTTCTTTCTTACCGTCAGCATAGTAAACGCTGTATACGTCCATAGGCTTCAGGTCAGCCAGTTTAGCAGGCTTGTTGTCGCGGAATACGAGGAAGTCTTTTCCTTCGTCCAGATCAGCCAGCTTGGTGAAAGAACCGCCATTCAGGTTGGTGATTTTCTTCTTGTCAACATCGATTTTCTCGATAACTTTGGAACCGTACTTCACGCCTTCTTTTGTAGCGTTGAAGGTTTGGTCGTCGATTACGTGGATGTAGCTGATTTCATCTTTCTCATCCAGTACTACTTTTGCGGAGAAAGTCCAGCCATCGTTTGCAGCGATGATGTCCTTGATACCTTTGGTAGCATCGCTGTAAGGCTTGAAGTTGTAAGTAACTTTGGTGTCTTTGTTGAAACGGTAGGTTTTGCCGTTGCCATCAAGTTCGATTTCCAGATCTTCGAGATCGCTGTCTTTCTTGATGTCATCAGTGTTACCGTTTTTGATTTCACGATCGTTGAAGTAGAAAGTGCCCAGACGATCCATGATTACTTCTTCGTCTTCGGAGCCTTCCATCCAAACGATGGTGTTTTCTTTATCGTCTTTGATCCACACTTGTACGTGTTGACCATCGAATTCGTTCGGGTTGATACCGTCAGCTACTTTGTAAGTAGAAGATCCCAGGCCAGCATTTTTACCGTTCAAGGAAACTTCGTTAGCTTTCAGAGTGCCCAGACCGATAACTGGTACGTTTGTTACGATCGGCAGATCTTGTGCACCGTTCTTCTCGTCTTTCGCCCACTCCATGTCGCGAACTTTCACTTTCATGTAGCGAGTCAGAAGAGTTTCGTTGGTGATTTGGAAGTTGAAGTTAACTCCGTAATCTTGTTGCTCCATCAGTTTTACGCGGAGAGCGTTGTCGATCATTTTGAAGATGTCGCCGCGAGTTGCTGCGTTGTTAGGAGCAGTGATGCTTTTCGCGATGTTCAGCTCGGAAGCTTTCGCGATCATGTTGTTTGGCCATACGCCTTTAACAGATGGCTCATAGCCCAGAGCGCGGATCAGCATGGTTACTGCTTCTGCGTAAGTAACATCGTTTTTAGGTTTGAAGGATTTGTCCGGGAAACCTTTGATGATCTCTTGGCCGGATGCTACGTTTACGAAACCAGCAAACCAGTCAGAAGAGTTTACGTCAGTGAAAGTGGATTGGTATTGAGCAAATTTTGCACCTTGCTCCAGTCCACGGATACGAGTGATCAGGGTAGCGAACTCAGCGCGGTTGATTGTTTGATCAACTTTGAAATCGCCATCGCCATAACCTTGTACAACACCCAGTGCATTCAGTCGGTTTACAACCTTCTGAAGTTCAGCATCCATCTTAGGAGCTTCTGTTTTCGTGGTGTCTGTTTGAGTTGCTTCTTCTGCGCCCACTACCATAGGAGCAACAGTCAGTGCGAGTGCACTAGCCAGTACGCTGTTAACAACCTTTTTCATAACCTTGGGTTCTCCTCCTCTAGTACAAACAAATTGTTCTTGGGGAATATTATTTAGTAATCTATCTTTCTTTTTTGAGCCCGAATCCTGCAAGCGCGTTTCACCTCCTTTCGCAGGATTGCTCCGCTTTTTCAGTGTGAAAGTTCTAGTATATTCAGTATTGTGTAAATGCAACAATCCCTAGTGTATCACAGGTGCTAGAATTCGTGAATCTTTTTTACACAATTCCCCGTATTTCGTGTGACATCCTATTAAACGCCTCAGCTCGCAAAAAGTTGCGGTGCCTTCGAAAAAAGTTTTTAAAAATTTTTGTGGTCGCACTTTCACTTCATTATGTATATGGTGACATCCGCCACAATTCGTATTATAGAGCAGGTTGGGCGGGCTGTCACCAGTGAACCTTTTTCCATTTTTCCGGTCAACTTACAGCTCTTGGCTACTTGCCCACTCCGAGGGCATTCTCGAAGTTCACTACCGCCAGATTGTAGTTGCGGATGGCCTCCAGGTATTGATTTTCCCTGTCGGAGTACTCTTCTTCAGCCTGGATCACTTCCAGCGTCGTAGCCAGACCGTTTTCAAAGCGAAGGTTGGTCAGACGATAGCTTTCTGCTGCCGCTTCCTGCGCTTTTTTCTTGAAATCGATCGCGACCTTGGCTGCATTCAGCGTGAGGTAGTTTTCGGCTACCTCCATCTTGATCTGACGGTTTTGCTCATCGATGGCCAGCTTGGCTTTTTCCACGTTGTTGCGGGCAATCCGGCCTTGATAGGTAGAGCTCAGAGACCACTCTTCGAAGAGTCTTACGTTCAGTTGGGCGAGATCCAGCTCTCCAGCTTTTTGCTGCACCTCAATACGCTGGGCGAGCGCTTTTTCCTGCGCCTGCTGCAAAGTAAGCGTAGGAGCGGCTACCTGTTTGTTCTCCGGAGCCAGCTTCCACTTCTTGTTGACATCTACGCCGATGATTTCATTGAATTTCATCCGGTTGATTTCCACGGTGTTTTCCGCAGCTGCCAGAGCCGCCTGTGCGCCGGCTACCCCCATCTCGGCCTGGAGAATATCGGTCTTGGCCTTGGTTCCTACATCAAATGCCGCTTTTGCTACTTTCAGCTGGGTCTGCGCACGGTTCAGGCTTTGCTTTTTCAGGTTCAGGTCCGCCTCTGCATGCAGCAGATTGTAGTAAGCCTGCTGGACTCCCAGCTTGACCTGACTCTCTGTCACCTTTACCGCTAAGTCATTCAGCTTTGTAGTCAGATCTGCCTGAGCCCGGGTCATTTTTTTCTGTTTCTCCGCATCCAGAGAACTGTCCATCATATCGGCTGTGATCGCGGAGGTCGTGGCATAAGACAGCGATTGGTTAATATCTGCGCTTTTCGCTTCCAGACGGGCTGTAAGGATCTTGGAGTTGTTCTGCATCGCCAGTTCGATCGCTTTGGCCAGAGTCATCTGGTCAGACGCAGTGGAATCTGCTGCAGGTGTATTATTCGTGGTGCTGGTGTTTGTAGTCGTAGTTGTGTTTGTCGTGCCAGTTGTGCTTGTAGTCGATGTATTTTTGGCGTCTGTTGCCTTTGTTTCTGTTGCCTTTGTTTCTGTTGCCTTTGCGTCTGCCGTACCGTTCGCAGCCGCTTTGTCTTCCGTTGCGGCGGTATCCGCTTTTGTTGCGTCTGTCTTGTTCGCATCTGCCTTGCTGTTGTCCGCAGTTGCTGCAGTCGTCGCTTTGTCATTCTGCTGACTTCCTTGTGTTTGCGAAGCAGGAGCTGCTGTTCCGCTTTCGGAAGCGACTGCACCTACACCGATCGAGGTCGCCATGACGGCCGCTATGGAAAGCGTCAGCCATTTCTTCGATGAATATGGAAAGTTCATTCTTTTCCACTCCTTTTTGCCTGGATTCATAATGTTTTCACTAGCAGGAAGCTTACAGTTTGTCCCACCAACACTATATCACACCGAATAATGTTTCGTACACGAAGAATCGCCAGTTTCCAAATCTTTCACCTTATCATTGCACCTTGCCATCTATATGCACCCCTCCCCCCGTTTATCACACCTGCCATCTCGTGTTACTACGTTTAAGTCGCCGAAAAATTTCATCTATATAGCGTGTTTGCCATCCACTATTCGAAAACCTTTGGCGGACATGCTATTCTTATCCTTGAGGTGAAAGAGCATGCTACAACAGTACAAAACGATTGCGGGATACGGGGAAGACGAGATTGTCATCGAGCGCTCCCGTTTTATCGGATATGCGCAGCGCGTCACCAGCGAAGAAGAAGCTGCGGCATTTATCGCTATGATTAAAAAAAAGCATTGGGATGCGACCCATAACTGTTCGGCTTTTGTCATCGGGGAGAACGATCAGATCCAGCGCTCCAGCGACGATGGAGAGCCGAGCGGAACGGCTGGCAAGCCTATTTTGGAATGCATCAAGAAAAATGGGGTAAAGGATACCGCCGTCGTCGTGACTCGTTATTTCGGCGGGATCAAGCTGGGTGCCGGCGGTCTGGTCCGCGCCTATACGGCAGGCACGGTGATCGCGCTGAAAGCGGCCGGAATCGTCGTCCATACGCTTCATCAGAAAATCTCCGTCAGTGTCGACTACACCTGGTGGGGCAAGGTCGAAAACGAGCTGCGGATCGGCCAGCAGCGAGTCGTCGGGACAGACTATACGGACAAGGTCACCGTGCATGTGTTGATTCCGGACGGTGAGCAGGACGATTTTGTAGCGCACTTGACGGATGTGACGAATGGCCAGGCGCATATTGTTCTCGGCGAAAAAGAGTATGTGGAAGTCCCTGTGGAGGCTGTCGGGTCGGAAGATGTTTAAGGTGCGGTTGGATTGGTTTGTTGCGGGTCAATCAGCTTGTCCGGGTTAACCGCTTAGATGTAAACCATCTGGATAGAAAGACTACAGACAGAGCTTTGACGTCATTTCACTTGATGGGCTGGGGCTGATTACAGTTTTGCTAAACTCATTTTACCTTGTTGCCCTCCTCTTTCTTCTATTAATATAGAGAGACAAGTGCAGGAACCCATACTATCCAAACAATCGGGGGGAATGACGGTGGGCAGGTCATTGGATGAGCTGTTTGACAAGCTGGAAGCACTCGGCGAGAGGATGGAGCATGGTTTTCAAGCGATTGATAGGCGATTTGAAGAAGTAGACAAGCGGTTTGAGCAGATCGATAGGCGATTTGAAGAAGTAGACAAGCGGTTTGAGCAGATCGATAGGCGGTTTGAAGAAGTAGACAAGCGGTTTGAGCAGATCGATAGGCGCTTTGATGACGTAGACAAGCGGTTTGAGCAGATCGATAGGCGGTTTGAAGAAGTAGACAAGCGGTTTGAGCAGATCGACAGGCGGTTTGATGATGTAGACAAGCGGTTTGAGCAGATCGACAGACGGTTTGATGATGTAGACAAGCGGTTTGAGCAGATCGACAAACGGTTTGAGCAGATGGACTTGCGGTTTGAGCAGATGGACTTGCGGTTTGCGAATGTCGAGAAACGATTGGACCGACATGATGGCATGCTGGGAAGCCTTGAAGAGATGTATGCATCTCTGGTCCAAATGGTGGGACACAGCAACGCCCGGATGGACGAGATTCAGTCCGATCTGCTTGAGCTGAAGCGATTATGGGAACAGACGGACAAATCGACCGCTTTTTTGGAACATAAGGTCTTTGAACATGAAAAACAGCTGTTTCTCCTGCGGGAGAGATTCGAATCATACATTCAGGAAAGACGAGATAAAGAAAGCTGAAGAGGATTTCGCCTCTTCAGCTTTTTGTGTTTGTTGCCGCTTTTATACGTTACTGCTTAGGCAGCTTCTTCAATTGCGTCATTACACGAACGGTGATAACGGCCATCTCTGCACGAGTCAGGTTGTTGGCCGGTTTAAAGCTGTATGTTGGTCTTTTGGCGGTCGGATCATCGGCCTCGCCATTCATCAGTTTTGCTTTTGCTACGGCCAGGACGGAAGCCGTGGCGTAGTGTCCGACGTCTTTTCCATCCGTAAACATTTTATTCAGAGCTTGCTTCGAAGCCTCCGGTGTACCGGTTTTCAGATTCAGCGCACGGGCAATCATCACCGCAGCTTCTTCACGGGTCAGCGGATCATCCGGTCTGAAGTATCCGGGCACCTTCCCGCGAATAATTCCTGCACGAGCTGCAGTTTCCACGTACTTATACTCGTAATCCCAGTGAACAGGTCGCGGACGGACATCGAGGAATGTCGGGTTTACCGGGTCGGTTTCATCACTGTCATAGTAAGGTCCGGCCTTGATCGGCAAATCCATCGCTTTTACGAGCATGGTCGCAAACTCTCCGCGAGTGATATCGCGATTCGCTCCAAAGGTGCTGTAGCTGTATGCCGGCATGATTCCTTTTGAGTAGAGTGTTTCCATCGCGTCACGGGCATATTCATGGAACACCACGTCGTCGAAGGACTCGCGGTTTTTCATGACCATGTAATAACCAAAGCCTCTAAACGGAACCGTAACGGTCTTCTTGCCGGTATTTACAACGCCCCCGATATTTTTCCACTCAAAGCCGTTGTGATAATAAACGGTGAGAATGTTGTTTGCCGCATTCACGATGGAAGAGTCGTATTGAATCGACAGCGTCCCTTCCCGGCTCGGGATGAGGTTGTCATCATAGCGTCCTCTGAATTCTTCTCCATCGTCTTCATCATAGTACGGGTCTCGTCCACCTGGATTTTTCACGTCGCCAGCGTCAATGTAGTAAAGCGGGCTTGCGTAATTGAACTTCTCATCCAATTCCAGTCGGCTCTTCATCGAGCTGCCAGACAAGTTCACCTGGCCCGTGGTACGGTCGGCAATACCAAAATACAATGGTACATCGACAAAAATGTCTTCGGTTGGATTCTTGACTTCTTCTCCTGCACGGTGATTGCTTGGCGAAAGAAGTACGGTTCCTGCAGGGAACTTCAATTCCAGCCCCTTGTTAAATACCGAGAATGACACTTTCTTGCCGAGGACTTCGCGGTATTCTGCACCATCTACCGTCGAATTCGCATTAAAGATTTGAATCTGGTCGTTGTAGGTGGTATCCCCTACCTGAACCGTGAATTTGATCGTGTTCAACCCGTTTTTCAGCGGGACAGTCGCCGTAAAGACGTAATAAGTCTCCGGTATCGCTTTTGCGAAATCAGGGTCGAATCTAAAGTCGGGTTCAGTCCTGTTGCTCGTTTTCGCTTCGATTTTGCCAAACATGACCTTGTCCGCTTTTTCAGCGAAAACCTTGATCACGGCACTGTTGCTGTTTACAGTAATGTACTGGTCTGTCGACCTGGCTTTGACCGGACTCAAAACCTCCCAGTTGCTTGTTCTCTGGTTGATCTTGATGTTGTATCGTACGACTGTACCGCTTTCATCCTCTGCGACGATCGTGTATACCGTCGAGTTGTTTTTCCGCAGAGTCAGCGGCAACAACGCCAGGTACTTTTCCTGCTCTTCGAGTTTTTGATCGCCTGTTCCCTTTACCGCCTGCTGCACTTTATCGAGCATGCGATTGTACTTGGAGGAAGATAGCGACCCTTCGAAGCTCGTGCTGGATTTGTCGTCAATGTTGTAGCTGGAATCAAAGAAGTTCTGCAAACTGCTCGGAAGCTCGCCAATCGCATCATTGTATTCCTTGCTGGCAGGGTCTGGCGTCTTCCAGCTTCCGGAATCCTTTTCAAATTCCACAATCCGCTTGCCGTTTTTCTCCACATAGAGCTTGGAGGCATCTTTTACCTTAAAGGAGAATTTGCTCAAGAAAGCAGCACCGGTTTCGTATGTTCCGCCGGTAGAACCAGTCAGCTCATTTTCCTTCCCATTGAAGATTCCCCACAGCTTTACCTCTTCGATGGAGGGAGCCTTGGCCGTAATGTACAGGATATTGTAGGTAAATACGACAGGAGTAGCTCCCGGTTTTGCCGTTGGATTCAGTGTAATTTTCAGGGTGTTTGTACCCTTTTTCAATATGGAAGAACCGTTGACCGACTTCTTCAACTCTGAACTTGAAATGCTGAACTTGCCATTCGCGGCGTCGACACTCGAAAGGGCTAGGTCCTGTTCGTTCAGCTTCACAGTGAGATTATCCAGCTTGGAAGAATCGCTCGGGTTTGCTTTCAGATCAAAGTTGTACACGCGTCCGTGCAAAGTCGGTACATCGCTGTCGCTATTGATCTGGAAGCCGTCATAAAAGCTGTTGTCTTGCGAACCGGTTTTGTAGGTAAGCTGTACGTAAGGGGCAATTTGCCACTTGATCGGATACATTACAGACGTGCCAGCTCCGCCTGTATAAACAATTTTTAGATTTCCCGTACCTGCGTCGGGATTTTTCAAGCTGATCGTTGCCACATATTTGTTTGCAACCGTGTTTCCTGATGCATCTTTAAAGGGATCTACCTTCAGGGCATAGTTGCTGCTGTCCAGTGGATTCTCGTTTAGGTAGAGTTGATACTTGCTGGAATCGCCAACAAATTCACCGGTTACGAGAAGTTCTGCAGGCACTCCCAGCAGAGTATTCGTCCTGGAAGTAGAGAGCGGCGCTCCCAAATAGCTGCCGGAGATAAACTGCGGCGCATCCTGCTCTACGGTCTTGATGGTGTACAGATACCGTTTTACCTCAAAGGAGCTCGGTGTTGTAGACGGATCTGTGTCTTCTTTGTACTTGTAAACAAGCCATACAGTGTATTTCTTTCCAGATGCCAATGCCGATTGGGGCACATTACCGCTGAGTTCGTATTGCGTAAAACCGTCATTGGACGCTTTTTTGTCTGTAATGGTAGCCGTATAGGAGGTTTCCGCCGAAGCCCCGTCTTCTTTGATGACAAAAGACATTGAATCAAATGGCTTGTTCGGATTCGCCGTATCGTATTGCAGCAAGGCGGAAGATTTCAGACTCAGGTTCGCTGAGCTTGCCGGATCGACTCTCACAATGTTGTTTCCGACCTCATCCTCTGTGTCCGGAGTCAGCCGCTCATTGTTGATGCTGAGATTATAGAGCAAATCGGCTTCACCGATCGACGTCGTGACAATCAGAAGCTTTCTCTCGATGGCGCCAACCGTTTTGTTTTGGTTCAACGCCGTGAAGCGAAGCGTGTTTTCACCAAACATGACAGGAATTTTCAGGCTGAAGAAGCCTGTGTTTTTGCTGACCGAACCGCGAACTTCCTCGCCCTTGGAGATATTCTCCACGACAACGGTATCCGCATTCAACGCCTTGCCGTTGAGATTGACAACCATCCGGTTCGAGGCAGGCAAAGAATAATAGGTGACTCCACTCGGATTGAGCTCGGTATCCTCAACAGATATTTCCTCAATGATCGGGGTGTCGTTATAGTTCACGTAAAACTGCAAATGGTCTTTTTCCACACTGCCCACATTTTCGTAAAAGCTGATCTTGTTCAGACCTGGCTGCAACGAAATGTCATAGAACGTAAACTGGCTCCCCGACACGGTCGGTGTTATTTTTTCCATCCCGGGGACTTCGGTTCCATTCCCCAAAGTGATTTTGACCCGCAAATTCCGGCCGGATACGCCAGCTCCCACGGTACCACTGATGGTAATCTTTGAACTTCCATACGTATAAGCGTCCACAGGGCTTGTGCCCTTGCCGTTATACGCATCTTCCAGAATGACAGGTTTCTCAGTAGCAGCAGCAGCCATGGACGGGAGCACTCCACTGACTACAAGTAACAGTGCCAAACTTACAGCCAACCACTGCCGCATCGTAGCGAACATCTTCTGCAAAAGGTTTCACCTCTCCATATAGTCTGTATTTGGCCCTGCCAATTTTTGTGCAGGGGATGCCTTACTCGTCTTTACTGTTATCGGCAAAATCTTCTATCTGGTTAAGGATAAACTGCAAAAATGTGGAGAAAAAAAGCCCCTGCTGTCCACCAGCAGAGGCTTTGCGTACGTTATTCATTTCTAGTGACTGCGGCGCTGATCGGCGTTCTTCACCTTCAGCTTGCGATACGTATTGATCAGCGGACGGTGGCGGCGGCCGACGAGGCCGACGATCTCTGTCGCCATGTGGGTAGCGAAGAGCAGCAGCACCATCACGATGATGGTTGTCCATTTTGTCGTTTTTGTCAAAACGATCGCCATCGTCCCGAAGAAGATGCTGATCATGTAGATCGTCAGTACTGTCGCGCGGTGCGACAGTCCCATGTTCAACAGACAGTGGTGCAGATGGCCTTTATCCGGGCTGGAAATCGGCTTTTTGTTGACGATCCGCCGGACGATGGCGAAAAACGTGTCCCAAAGCGGAACGCCGAGCACCACGATGGGGATGATAAAGGAGACGAACAGCGCCTCTTTGAAGCCCATGATGGAGAGCGCCGCCAGGTTGAAGCCCAAAAACAGCGAGCCGGTGTCTCCCATGAAAATACGGGCCGGATGGAAATTGAAATAGAGAAAGCCGAGTATGGCTCCCAGCAGAACGAAGCAGTAAATCGCAATCGTGTCATAGTGAGCCGCCGCGCCGCTGCCGGACATAACCAGTGCCACGATGGCCATCGTAGCTGTCGCGATCGCCGATACCCCTGCGGACAGGCCGTCCAGGCCGTCGATCAGGTTGACGGCGTTGGTGACACCGACAATCCAGAAGATCGTGATCGGTACGCCGAGCCAGAGCAGCCAGCCGCTGGAGAAATCGATGCTGCCCTCATAAGGCAGGTTGACGACGCCTATTTTGAGGCCAAACGGAATGACGACGACTGCCGCTGCAAGCAGTTGGCCCATCAGCTTCCACTTGGGAGAGAGCTGGTATTTGTCATCCAGCATTCCTGTCGCCATCACGATCGTACCGCCGATGAAGATGCCGAGCATTTCTTTCATCGTAGTAAATGGAACAAATATGAAAAATGCAACAAAATATCCGAGATAAATCGCCAGACCACCCAGTCGCGGCATGATCCGCTTGTGAACCTTGCGCTGGTCCGGCGTGTCTGTCGCTCCGATGGATTCCGCCAGTTTTTTCACGTATGGTGTGGCTATAAATGATACTATCAGCGAAGTCAGTAATCCGAGGATTAGTGTAGACATCGACTGTTCTCCTCTCTACGGGTACGTTCAGGAGCGGCTTCCCCTTTTTTCCTTCAAGACTGTCCAGACAAACAGCGGAATAGCCAACTGTCTTCTCCAGCGCGACGGCTGGGCCAACAGTCGATACAGCCACTCCAGATGCAAGCGCTGCCACAGCTTTGGCGCTCTCTTTACTTTCCCGGCAATGACGTCAAGGCTGCCTCCGACTCCCATCGCGAGCGTAGCCTGAAGCTGATCGCGGTAGGCGGCGATCCATTCGTCCTGCCTGGGCGCTCCCATCGCCACGAACAGGAGATGGGGCTGTTTTTCGGCTATGTCTTGCACGACTCTTTGTTCTTCGTCTCGTTGAAAATAACCGTCTCGATACCCGACGACGCGCGCCCCCGGAAACCGCTCGGACAGCTTTTCCGCTGCCAGCCGGTTTACCTCCGGTGACGCTCCCAAAAGATATACTTTCCACTTTTCTCTGTCTGCCGCTGCCATCAATGCTTCCAGCAGCTCCACGCCCGCAACGCGCTCGCGAATCGGCTCTCCCGTCCACTTGGCCGCATAGACAATGCCGATCCCGTCCGGAACGACATAGGCTTGGTCCAATAGTTTCAGAAAGGAGCGATTTTCCTTCGCCAGCATGACAATTTCCGGGTTGGCCGTGACGACGTGCGTCTGTTTTCCTTCCCGGATCCGGTCGACAAGATGTGCCACCGTCTCGTCAAAACCGCGTGTAGAAAACGACACACCCAATATGTTTGCGACCTGTTTGGTCAACGTTTTCACCTTCATTACGTGATAGACGCAGAGCGCCTAAGAAATGTTGCACATACATTAGCCATTCTACCCCAAATAGGCCTTACATACAAGATGGGCGATTTTCTAGTCCTTTTGTGCTGCCGACAGGGCAAAAAGAAGTCCGCCCTCAGCCACGACCTTGCCGTTTACCTTGGCTGTTCCGTGTCCCTTGCCGATCGAGCCGCGCACTCGCGTCAATTCGACCTCAAGTGTCAGGGTATCGCCCGGCTTGACCTGATCCTTGAAGCGAAATTCGTCGATTCCGGCAAAAAAGGCGATTTTGCCTCTGTTTTCCTCCATGCTCAGTACCGCGACGGCTCCTACCTGGGCCAGCGCTTCGACGATCAGCACACCTGGCATGACCGGGTAGCCCGGGAAATGACCTTGGAAAAACGGCTCGTTTACCGTAACGTTTTTTAACCCGACTGCCCGCTTCCCCGACTCCAGCTCGGTAACCTTGTCCACCAATAAAAAAGGATAGCGATGGGGGATAATCGATTGAATGTCTGTTACGTCCAAAGGCAATTGAAATTCCATAAACAACGCTCCATTTCCATTCTTTATATCACTCATGCCATGCATGAAGAACATACTCGAAACTGAGAATAAAGACAACCCCCTATCTTCCACATGGGGAGATCGGGGTTAAGATAGAGGGGCACTTCCTGCACATGCGGCGGAAGTGCTCTTTTCATCCCTGGTTTGTATTAGTACACGCGATTCATCAGACGAAACTTGACCAGGTAAATGGCGGCGGTCACAAACGAGAACAGGATAGCCGTCCATAGGATAAGCTCGCCGTACTGAAACCTGTACATGACCATCGGGAACGCGATGTAAAACAAGACCGTCGTTATTTTGCCAAACGCATTGGCTGGCACTGTCTTTTTCCCACGGAAGTGGAAAAAGGCCGATGCCACGATCATTCCGGCGTCGCGAGCAAAGAAAAACAGGGCGGCCCATACACTGATCCGCTCTGTTAAAAACAATGAAGCGATCACTGCCATCATCATCAGCTTGTCTGCAAGCGGGTCCATCATCGTCCCAAACGTCGTTACAAGCTTGTGCTTTCGCGCGATGTATCCATCTGCAATGTCAGTCACTCCCGCGAGAATCAAGATGCCGAGGGCAACCTCAATATGAAACGGGAACTCCCGAAAAAACACGTACAAATACAAAGGGATGAGAACGATGCGAAAAACGGTCAGCGCATTTGGAAGATTCACGGATATCCCTCCGGATCAAATCGTCACTCCCTTTTTACCACTGTTCCATTATACTCTTTGGACAAAGGGCACAACAAGTCCCCGGAAGAGAGCCGGGATGGCTTGCAAGCGATCAAAAAAATACCCCACACCTCCTGCGGCTGGGGTCTGTATTTTCTAGGTGCCAGAGAACATCAGATCATACATATGCTTATACGTGTTAATATCAAACACTTCTGACGCCGGCTTGTGTCCGACCATGCTGTAACCGATGACCAGGCCGATGATCAGCGAGAAAAACAGCAGAAATGGGACGATCAGCCACTTGGCGAGCTTTATTTGCCAAGCGCTGCCGACACGCTTCCTTTCTCTCTGTTCGGCTCCCTGGCCATCACGCGGGGAACGTTTCCCCTTTCCTTGATCCATTCGCGTATCCTCCGACATGCCAAAGTGTATTAACGGGACCTGAGCGAATTGGCAATCCCCATCATCTGGTCGGTGATTCCAATCGCACGGGAATTCAATTGATAGGCCCGTTGCACATTGATCAATTGGGACATTTCTTCCTGAACATTGACATTGGATGTTTCCAGTGCGCCTTGCTTGATCCGGCCGTCGGCAAACTGCATAAAGTCAGGTGCCTTCTGGTCGTCCAGCACAGGAGCCAGAAGCTGGTTGTCTCCTACCTGCTGCAACTGGTCAGGGTTGTCCACTTTGTAAAGACGCATCTGCGCCACTTCATTTCCATCCAAAAACACGACGCCCTCTGGCGTAATGGTCAGCTCTCCGGGATTCTCAAAGCTGATGGGAAGCCCCACTTCATCCACCAGGTACTCGCCTGTAGGAGTTACCAGAGCATACCCGGGCAGCCCAGCCATTTGAGCAAATTGAAAAGCTCCGCTCCGCGTCAGACGGTATTCATCGTCCAGCTCCCCGTTTGCGTTGCGAAACGGACGAGAGACCAGGAAATAGCCGTCCCCTTCGATCATCAGATCGGTCGGTACATCCGTCTGCTTCATGTTCCCCGGGGAGACGTCCGTTTTCGTCAAGCCCAGCCTTGAACCGCTGCCGATGCGCAGACCGGGCGGAGAATTGCGCTGTCTGCTGTCTACTGCGGCCTGCTCGTTCATCGAGTCTGACAAAAGCTCGGAAAACGATGCAGTCCGCCGCTTGTATCCGACTGTATCGGCGTTGGCCAGATTGTTGGCCGTGTTATCCAATGCCTGCTGGACGCCGCGCAGAGCTGCCGTGGAGATGTTTAGTGATTGCATGCGCTCTTCCTCCTATCTTACCCGTTAACCCGTCCGATTTCATTGGCTGCTTTTTCCATCGTGCCATCCACTGTCGTAATGATGCGCTGGTTCGCCTCGTATGCCCGAAGAACCGTCATCATATCCGTCATCGTCTGGGCAGGATCGACATTGGAGCGTTCCAGCCAGCCTTGCTTCACGCCGTAAAAGCCCGTATTTTCCGGGTCATCGCCCACATTTGCCGGTTGTCCCTCGCCTGTGTAGCGGTAGACGTTGGTTCCTTCCCTCACCATTTGCTGTGGATTGGTCAGCACTTTTATGCCCAGGCTTTGATCGTTCAACGGCACCTGTTCGCCAGCATCATTTCGATAAAAGAGCGCACCGTTGGCGGTAATCTCCAGCGTATGGCCCGCACTCTGATCAGGAAAGTCCGGATCGTTGACACGGATCGCCTGATTCTCATTATTCAGCACATAATAGCCGTCTGGCGTCACCAGATAGCCGTCTGCATTGACGCTCCAGTTGCCGTTGCGGGTGTATCGCAGCTGCTCAGGCTCTGCTGTATCCGTAGCGGGATCAGCCAGTCTCGCTACGCTGAAGAACAGGCGGCGCTCGTTGCCTTCTTCATCCGGCTGGATGTTGTCCATGAGCGCGACATCGTACGGATCGCGCGTCTCGGCGATATCCCCCTGGCGAAACACAGGAAGCGCCTCCGACATGTACACACCCGTATGCAGACGACCGATCGGGACTGCTTGTCCACCCATTTGCGGCATCCCCTGAATATCAGGTCCTTCCTGATCGCGGATGCGAGACAGGAGCTGCTCGGGGAAAGCGCGCATGACGCCCACGTCCTGCTTGTAGCCAGGCGTATTGATGTTAGCCAGATTGTTGGCCAGCGAATCCTGTTTTCTCTGCAAAGACAACATGCCCGATGCGGCTGTATACAAGCCTCTGATCACACGGCATTACCTCCCGAAAAACTTTTTCTTCCGATATGCCGGCACTTTGTCCAGATAGTCCAGCATCATGCCGGTTCCTTTGGCGACGCACATCATCGGATCTTCCGCTACGAGCACCGGTACTTTCAACTCGTCCGCCAGCAGCTGGTCGAATCCATGCAGAAGCGCGCCTCCTCCAGTCAGGAAAACTCCCTTATCAATAATATCGGCAGAAAGCTCCGGAGGTGTTCGTTCCAAAACAGATTTGGATGCTTGTACAATTGCGCTAACCGACTCAGCCAGGGCTTCCTGGACTTCGTGCGAGCGAATGGTAATGGTTTGAGGCAACCCGCTTACCATATCCCTGCCGCGAATATCCATTTCGTCCTGGCGTCCGCCGGAAACCGTACCGATTTGCATTTTGATATCTTCAGACGTACGTTCCCCGATCAGCAGCTTGTATTTCGTTTTTATGTATCTCATGATGGCCATGTCAAATTTGTCGCCCGCAACCTTAATGGAGGAAGATGTGACGATATCGCCCATGGACAGTACCGCTACATCCGTTGTACCTCCGCCGATATCCACTACCATGTTGCCGGATGGCTGGAAAATTTCCATGCCGGCTCCTACAGCGGCTACCTTCGGTTCTTCTTCGATAAATACCTCGCGTGCACCGCCGCTGCGCTCAGCCGCTTCACGAATGGCTTTTTGCTCTACCGACGTGATGTTCGTCGGACAGCAAATCAAGATGCGCGGACGGGCAAACATTTGCTTCCCGCCAATCTTGGCCAAAAAGTGCTTCAACATCGCTTCCGTGATATCAAAATCGGCAATAACCCCGTCACGCAACGGCCGGATCGCCACGATATTTCCTGGAGTACGTCCCACCATGCGGTGAGCCTCATTTCCTACGGCTAGCACTTTTTTCGTATGATTATCAATTGCCACGACAGAAGGTTCATCCAGGACGATGCCTTTGCCCTTTACAAAAACCAGGACATTGGCCGTACCCAGGTCGATTCCGATATCTTTGCCAAACATGAAAAGGTCCTCCCTGTACCAGTTACATATCTACCCCTTATCATAGGCTGTTAGACGTGAGAGGACAAGGAAATTCTTATGGACTTAGGAAATAATTGTTTATGAATTGCATATTTTTATACGCTTTCCTCCTGTTCTACCCGGACTTTCTTGCTCCTTCTCTTGTACTTGATCTTGGTTGCCTCTCCTCCACGCAGATGACGGATCGCCTTGTGGTACTCCAATATTTCCTTTACCTGGTTCGCCAACTCCGGATTTATCTCAGGCAGCCGCTCTGTCAGATCCTTGTGTACCGTGCTCTTGGAAACACCGAACTCTTTGGCGATCATGCGAACCGTATTTCGCGTTTCTACAATATACCGGCCGATCTTTATGGTTCGCTCCTTGATGTAATCGTGCACGCTACTCGCCTCCCTGTTTCAACATTGTCTGTTACAATATATGGGTGGGTGCGGACACATATTCTACGTTTCCAAGCCTGACAAGCCAGCACGACCACATCTTTTTTGGAGGGCGTGTACACATCGGCCTGTTTTTCATAAAAAAAGCCTGCAGAGCGAACCTCTCTACAGGCTTGTCGGCATTTCTGAAATTCCTGGAATCGTTATTGATCCTGCATTTCCGATTGGAGCAGGTATTGCTCCGGATCGACAGACGCACCGTCAACGCGAACTTCGAAGTGAAGGTGAATACCGGCATCCTTTTCATACACGCTGCGCCCCGCTGTACCCAGCACCTGGCCTTGGGTTACTTCATCGCCAGGCTTGACATTCACTTTGTCCAGGCTTTGATACACGGTGACCATCTTGTCGGCATGCTCGATTTCCACCACGCGACCGACGAGCGGATCGTTTTCCACCTTGCTCACCTTGCCAGGCAGAGCGGCGGTTACATCAAAGCTCTTGCCGTCAGTCGACTTCAGGTCGATACCGGTGTGCGGCATAAACGTGTTGTCATACTTGACGAGAGCTTTTTGCTGTACATCCTTGGACGCTTGCTCGTCGAAGAAATTCATTCCCTTTTCGTACTGAACTCCTTTGGCTACAGGCCAAGCAAGCTGTTGAACGGTTCCAGATACCGGAACAGCGCTGTTTTCGTCAGCTTCAGACGGATCTTTGGCGCCTTCCTGCGGTGTCGTGATCGCAATGCCGCCCTCGGCTTGGCCGGGGAGATTGTCGGTCACGCCGCCGCTCTGATACCACATCACAAAAGCGAGAATAATTGCTGCGGTGCCGATGTAGATCGCCGGAAACGCCCATTTTTTGCCCAAAACGTTTTTCCAGGAGCTTGCCTTTTTGAATGGAATCGGTTGATTTTGATTTTTTTGATCTTCCATTGTATTCATCACCTCATCCCTCAGTATCGCCAGATTTTCGGCGGATAAACCTGAGAGAGAGGGGAAACTTGTAAATTTGCAGAAAACAGCCTTTTTTCTCTTTTGCCTTTATCCTTTCAGGATGAGGTCGCAATTTTCCAAGGCGATTCCCTGGTAAAAGTATTTGACGATCTGCTCGGCACTCTTCCCTGCCTTCGCCATTCCGTTGGCCCCCCACTGGCTCATCCCGACACCGTGGCCGTATCCTTTGGTCGTAATATGGACTTCATTGCCTCGCAGCTCCAGCGTAAAGGCGGAAGATTGGAGTCCGAGCTTCTCGCGGAATTCCCTGCCGCTGAACTCTTTTCCGCCAATGCTGATTTTGCCCACGCGATTGCCCGTCGTCCGCTCCACGATGCGATACCAGCTGCCATTGCCGGAGGCTTCCTTTGTCAGTTTGATTCCGAGACGCTGCTCCAGGTCCGCTGCGGCGATTTTGACGGTTTTTTCAAAGCTGGGCGATTGAATGTCCCAGGGGCTTGCCACGCTTTTCAAATAGGGAACCGGCTCTTCAAAATACTCGTTGGCATTTTCCGTAAACCCATTGCTGGTGGAGAAAAAGGTCGCGTCGATCGGCTTGCCTCCGTAGGTCAGAACGACCCCGGCCGTCGCCTGCACAGCCTGGCGGATGCGCGCGTTTTTCCACTCGAATTGGTCCCCCCAGTTCTGCTTGCGCTGCGCCTCGTCGAGAAAGACCTGATGCTTCACCGTATCGGTGACCTGTGCTCCCTTGGGAACGTCATCAAATTTCTTCGCATCGAGCCTGCGGATGATGTAGGTACGGGCTGCCATCGCCTGGGCCTTGAGCGCCTCCAGCTCGAACTCTGCCGGCATCTCCGCCGCCACTACGCCCTCGATGTACGTTTCCAACGGCATCGTTTCCACAGCCTGTTTGGCGGTCCGATATACCTTCACCTCAATCGCCGACTGATGAACAGCCGGGTTGTTCGGGGCAGAGACTTGCGGAAGCCCCTCGCTTCCGGGTGGAGAGGAAAAAAAGTAGACCAGCGCGGCAGGCAGCATCACGAGCAGTATCGGCAATCCGATGAACCACGCCACCAGGTAACGTTTCATGCGTCATATCCCCCCTCTTGTGCTGGACTATTTCAGTCTATGTCCAAGCCTCGGGAGGTAGAACGAGAGAATAAGAGAGATGGAAGAGTTTGCTGAAAATGAAAAAGACTTCCCCGCTTGCAGGGTGAAGTGCACCCCTTAGAATGGACATTGGATTAAACCCCTGGTAAATCCGATGAAATTTAAGGGGTGCATTTTTTATGGTGAAAAAGGGGCAAACGTTTAGAAGTTATTCTCACGAATTAAAGGTGGAAGCCATACGACTGCATATCGAAGAAGGATGGACATACCGTCGAATCATGGAGCATCTGGGGATTCCGGACCGCCACCGGCTTAAAGTATGGATGAAAAAATATAAACAGTTAGGCGAATTTGGGTTGATGGATCAACGAGGTAGACGTGAAGAATATGTTGATCAAGATCGATATGTTAAAAAGCTAAAACGAGAGAACTCGATGCTAAAAAAGTGTTTGAAAATCTGGATGCGGGAGGTGCAGCCCATAAGTATGAGGCGATCAAGCAAGTAGCTGGTGAGTATACGACTAGTGAACTTTGCAAGCTGTTTGGAGTCTCAAGAAGTGGATACTATGCATACTTGAAACGGCAACAAGCGGACCGGGACAAGCCCGTGAAAGACCTCATCAAAGTAGTTTATAAGAAGTATGATGGTAAATATGGGTATCGACAAACCCAGCTGTTTCTCTTACGAGATCACGGGGTATGGGTCAACCATAAGAAGGTACTACGTCTGATGCAAGAAATGAAGCTCCGTTCTCGAATACGCCGCAAATATCGAGGTCACTATGCTTCAACCGAAGGTGGACGAGTCGCTGAGAATGTGATGCAGCGGAATTTCAAAGCGGATGCACCTAATCGAAAATGGGTAACCGATGTCACACAGTATCGTGTCGCGGATACGTGGCTCTACCTGTCTGCTATTAAGGATTTGTTTAATAATGAGATTGTGGCTTACCACATTGGAGTTCGCAACGACAATCAGTTGGTCCTACGGACCTTTGAGAAAGCCTTTAAAAAGACGAAAGACGTGACTGGACTGATCGTTCACAGCGATCAGGGATTCCAGTACACGTCCTACGCTTACCACGACATGTTGCCGAAGGTTGGCGCCCAAATCAGCATGTCTCGGAGAGGCAACTGTTATGATAATGCCTCGATGGAGAGCTTCTTCTCGCATCTCAAAACGGAAGGGCTCTACCCTTATGATATCCGAAGTGTGGATGAGGCACAAAGGCGAATTGAGGAATATATTCAATTCTACAACCAAAGTCGACCACAACGAAAATTAAAAAGGCTGACGCCTGTTGAATTCAGACGTCAGCTGTCGGTCTAACGGTCGGGTTTTTTCTTACTGTCCACTAAATGGGGTCTTGACCAGGGAAGTCTCGGTATGTGTTTACGCAAAATTGGGAGAAAACTGGACTTTGATCGGTTCGGTTTTTACCTGTTCAACCGCTTCTGTCTCGACTTCTTTCGCTGGCGAAACACGCTCTACAAGAGCGCCCAGGCCGCGAAGCTTTTCCGTGAACTGGACATAGCCCCGGTCGATATGGTGAAGGCTGCTCACTTCTGTTTCGCCCTCGGCCACCAGGCCCGCCAATACGAGCGCAGCTCCTGCTCGCAAATCCGTCGCCGCCACTTTGCTTCCGGTCAGCTTGGCGCCGCCTTCCACGATCGCGCTGCGTCCCTCAATCTTGATATTGGCATTCATCCGGCGGAATTCTTCCACGTGCATAAAGCGATTTTCAAAAACGGTCTCGGTAACGATGCTGGTGCCTTCCGATGCCAATAGCAGCGCCATCATTTGCGACTGCATGTCCGTCGGGAAGCCGGGATACGGCAAGGTCTTGACGTCGACAGCCTTGAGACGGCCATTGCTTCTCACGCGAATGCCGTTCTCCTGCTCGTCCACTTCCACGCCCATTTCTCTCAGCTTGGCAGTAACGGACTTCAAATGATCACAGATTGCACCTTCGACAAAAACGTCCCCGCCTGTAATCGCGGCAGCTACCATGAAGGTACCCGCTTCGATCCGGTCCGGAATCACGCAGTGCGTGCAGCCTTTCAATCTCTCCACGCCTTCGATCCGAATGGAACCGGTACCCGCTCCGCGAACCTTGGCTCCCATCCCGTTGAGGAAGTTGGCCAAATCCACGATTTCCGGTTCTTCGGCTGCGTTTTCAATAACGGTGGTTCCCTCAGCCAAAGCAGCAGCCATCATAATGTTTTCGGTAGCGCCTACGCTGGCGATATCCAGGTAGATTTTCGCTCCCTGCAAACGTCCCTCGACACTGGCTTCGATAAACCCTTGTCCGATCTCAATCTTGGCTCCCATCGCTTCAAAGCCTTTGAGATGCTGATCGATCGGGCGGGTACCAATGGCGCACCCTCCCGGAAGTGCTACACGCGCCTTGCCTTCTCTGGCCAGGAGCGGTCCCATTACCAAAAAGGACGCTCGCATTTTACGAACCAGTTCGTAAGATGCTTCCACACTCGTCACACGAGAGGCGTTGATGGTCAGCACTTCTTTATCGTATGTAAGGGTGATACCCAATGTTTTCAGGAGATCGCATATGATCCTGACGTCTTCCAGAGCGGGTACGTCGTGAATGACGTTGGTTCCCTCTTCGGCCAGGATAGCTGCTGCAATAATAGGGAGTACGGCATTTTTGGCGCCGGAAACTTTCACATTCCCCGCCAAAGCCTTCCCACCGCGGACAATAATTTTATCCAATGTGTACCCCTCCGCGTGCTAATATTCCGCTGTGATAATCGGTGTACCTGCTGTAATCCACGTACCGTTCAAACTGTCCCGGTGAGTGGCGACCTGCAGATTCATCCGAGCTTGTCCGTTTAGTGATAAGAACGAATTCCACTCAGAAGTGTAACCAGATATGCTGACAACCGTCTCATCTTGTAAACGTTCCAATTCTTTTGCATGGAGGGCGTCAAATATCGACAAAATTTTCCCCTCCTGTTGATCAACACTCAGTTTAACATTGTACAATCCGCGAATACAAGTGCTAAATTGCGGAATGAAGCCGGCTTGCTTCAGGGCTTGTTCGTGCTTGTTCTGTATCAAATCAACATATGGTAGAGAATCGCGATTTCCTTTTATGGACAGTACTAGATATGTGTCGATACCATCTTTGTGAGGTACCCCGGTAACCTGATAATCGAGCTGAACCCCGTACAGATTGGCCGGGACCTGATAGGTAAACAGATGGGATGATTGCGTCCATTTTGCTTCGGATAGCGGCATGTCAAGCCGATCCGCCCATTTCGCAGCCAAATCCTTCATTTCTTCGGTGCCGGACAGTTTCCCCAAGGAAATGCGCGTACGCACCTCCACGCTTGCCACCCTGGCTCCCGAGCCTTCCAATACGTCGAACAATCGGGCAGATGCCCGCGTTTCCTGCTGCTCCTGATGTAGCTGCCTTTCGTTCTGCGCTTCTGCCGGCATCCACCACGCCGTACCCAGTGCAGCCAATCCTATCAAAACAAGCCAAACGTTCCGTTTCCCCATTTTTATCCCTCTCCCTTTTTACGCGCTTCTCTTTGTACTTCTCAGTTTGCACGTAAAACTGGTGGGATATACCAATCAATTCCTGTCGAATCCTGCGGTCAGGAAAAGATTTGCCCGAAGATCAAGGACCAGCCGAGATATTCCATGAGAAAGCTCGCCATCTGGTATCCGAGAAAGATGGACATGATGATTTGCAAGAGCTTTGCTTGCGGCCCTTGCGGATTTTTCAGAAAGAGGTCAAATCGAAAAGCCTGCAGGGCCCACCAGCTGACGCCGATCAGGGCGACTGAGACGATAATGCTTACAAAACCGTACATACCTTGCGACACGTTTGTTTCCTCCTTGCCTTTCCGTTCATCGATTTTTCACTGGGATCAAACCAAAGACCGCTTTATACGTGGCTGTAGCGAGAAGAAGCACGGTGCCGTTCCTAACCGAAACTGAGTAAGTCGGAACTGAGTAAGCCGGAACCGAGTAGCCGTACCGAGTAACCGGAATAGAGTAGCCGGAACCGAGTAGCCGTACCGAGTAGCCGTACCGAGTAGCCGTACCGAGTAGCCGGAACCGAGCAAACCAGAACCGACCGCACCACTTGCCTCTGCTCGCCACGGCAACTGATATGTAAAAAGGGGGCGGCTCGCAAGCCGTCCCCTCTATTGTACCTGATCCCTGACCGCAATTCATTGAAAGTTCGGTGGCAGCATGTCGCCAAAATTAAACCCGTGATCGAGGTGCGTTTGGACAAAATCAGTCACAAGCCCCGGGAATGCGCCGAACACCACTGTGGCCAGCGCCAAAATCAGGACCAGCGCCCCAATCGTTTTCGGTACGGACAAAGGAGCCTCTGTCGCTCCCGGGCGCATGTACATCTGCCGAATGATGCCAAAGTAGTAGTAATACGACACGACACTGGTCGCGATCATAATCGCTGCAAGAACATAGCTCTGCTGCGCGATCGCCCCCATAAAGATGTAGAACTTCCCGAAGAATCCGGCGGATACCGGAATGCCGGCAAGCGACAGCAGGAAGATGCTCATCGACACTGCCATCAGCGGCGAGCGGTGATAAAGTCCTGCAAAGCCCTTCAGATCATCGGTTTGTTGATCGCGAGCAACCACCATGATGACCGCAAAGGCACCAAAGCTGGCCAGCAGGTAGGCGAACAGGAAGAATGTCACTTCGCCGAAAAACAGGATGGTCGGCGGCGCAAACGCCACCAGCATATAGCCCGCCTGCGCAATTCCGGAGTAGGCCATCATCCGTTTTACATTGGTCTGACGCAGAGCCATCGTGTTCCCGATAATCATCGAAGCCCCCGCTATGATCGCCAGGTAAAGCGCTCCCTGATCGAAAAAGAAACGCGTATCGGTCTGGATGTTGAAGAAGCCGATCAGCAGCAAGCGGAAGACGAGAGCAAAGCCGGCAGCTTTGGAGACGACCGCCAGGAAGGCCGTGACCGGAGTCGCCGCCCCTTGGTACACGTCCGGTGCCCACATGTGGTTGGGTGCAGCAGAGATTTTGAAGGCAAGCCCTACAGCCAAAAAGGCGAATCCCGCATACACCATAAACTCATAGCCGGACATCGCCGCTTCGGACAGCCGTACGGAAATTTCATAAATGTTTGTCGTTCCGGTTAGTCCGTATACATAGGACATCCCGAAGAGCGTCACCGCCGTGGAGATCGATCCCGAGACGATGTATTTAAACGCCGATTCATTGGACTGCAAGGAATGCTTGCGCAAGCCCACCAGAACGTACGAGGACATGGACAACAGCTCCAAACCGACGAACATGGTGATCAGATCGGCAGAAGAAGCCATCACCATTGCGCCCAGAAGACCGGTCAGCAGCAAGTAGTAATACTCGCCGCCATGCCTGATTTCGTCCTGCTTCATATAAGAGAGAGAAAGCAGCACGGTAAAGGCGACTCCTCCGAGGAACAGCAGCTTGAACGCATTTCCGTAATCATCGATGCGAATCGTATCCGCCATGTATGCGTACGGTTCATCCAGTTTCCCTATGTTTACAAAGACGAAAACGGCAGCCAGCACCACTCCCGCCAGCGTCAGCCACCCGATGACGGATTTGCCCAAACGCTTTCCGGCAAACAGATCGAGCAGCGACAGGGCGGTCGCGAATCCTAGAATGATGAATTCGGGCAGAAGGTAGCTCCAGTCATACGAGAAAATATCTTTTACGTCCATGGATTACCCTCCTATTCCCGTAACGATTGGGACGATCGTTTTCAACGTTTGCTGCAGAGGATTTGCCAAAACGGCCGGATAGACGCCGATCAGGATAATAAATCCGAGCAGGACGACCAGCGGCACAACCTCCATAGGCTGGGCATCTGCCACACCTGCAAACCGCCCCGGAGTCGGTCCAAACGTCGTTTTCAAAACAGCCCTCAGCAGATAGACGGCTGTGAGTACGATGCCAAGCGTACCGATAGCCGCCAGGATCGGCATTTGCCCAAACAAGCCGAGGAAGGCGAAAAATTCGCTAATAAAGCCGGACATCCCCGGCAGTCCCAGAGAAGCCATCGCTCCCGCCAGCATGATTCCGCTGGCGAACGGCATGGATTTCGCAAGTCCGCCCAGCTCGTCGATCATCGAGGTCTTGGTTCTCTCCCAAATCATGCCGATCAGGAAGAACAGCAGCGCGGAAATAAAGCCGTGCGAGATCACCTGGAACATCGCCCCCTGGAAGCCGATCGTATTCATCGCGGCAAATCCAAGCAGGACAATTCCCATGTGGCTGATACTGGAGTATGCCATCACCATCTTCAGATCCTTTTGGACAAAGGCCAGCACGGCACCGTATAGAATGTTGATTATTCCGAGCACAGCCATCCACGTCGCGAACTGGTAGGCTTGTTCAGGGAAAAAGCCGATACCCATGCGCAAAAGTCCGTACGCACCCATTTTCAGCAAGATGCCGGAGTGGATCATGACGATCGCCGGCGGAGCCTGCACGTGGACCTTCAGCATCCAGGTATGGAACGGAAAGACCGGCAGCTTGATCGCAAAGGCGATAAAGATCGCCAAAAACAGGCCGAAGCGGAACTCCGGCGACATGGCCGCTGATGCCGGATTGCCTGATGAGGCGAGAATCTCGGCGATTTTATCCATGTTCATCGTGTTCAGATACATAAACAGCACGATAAAGGCGATCAGCATGACTGCCGAACCGATACCGTTGTACAGCAAAAACTTGTTCGCAGCCTTTTCCCTCTCTCCGTAGCCCCAGATGCCGATCAGGAAGTACGTCGGTACCAGTGTCAGCTCGAAGAAGATGAAGAACAAAAACAGGTTTTGCGAAGCAAACACGCCAAACATTCCGATCAGCAGGAGATGGAACAGGATGAAGTACTCCTTCAGCCGCTTCTTTTGATTCCATGAGGCTACAGCGGCCAGAGTCGCTATGATCGCGGTGAGCACGATCAAAGGCATCGAAATTCCGTCCACGCCCAGCTCGTAGCCAAGGTCAAACGAGAAGATCGCGCCCGACTGCTGCAGTCCGACCGGAATCGAGATCCATTTCGCCGTCTCGGTGAATTGCAAGCCTGAAGATTCGTAGTTGAATGACGCAAACAGCATGAGTGACAAGGCCAGCGGCAAAAGTGTGCCCAGCACGCCAATTTTCTTGATCACGCCTCCTTGATGCCGGGGAACGAACGCCAGTATCAAGACAGCCAAAAGCGGTGAGAAGACGATCAATGTAAGCAGTATACTATTGGCCAATCCCAAGGACTCCACCTCCCTGCGCCGTCAAAGTGATGGCGACAATCAACAACAGCAAGCCAAACAGCACCATGGCCCCGTACGATTGCACCTGACCGTTTTGAGCACGTCCATGCAGTGCGCCGATGCCTCGGGCAATTTTCGCTATCAAAGAAACCAGGCCATCAACGATATACTTGTCGAACAGATTGAGCAGGTAGCCGAGCCAGCCGAGCGGAACAACCACTACATAATGATAGAACTCGTCTACGAAATACTTGCGATAGGACAGTTGGTACAGCCACGGCATCGCTTCCGGAATGGCATCGGAAGGAATAGCCCGCTTTCCGTACATCAGCCAGGCAAGCAGGATTCCCAGGATCGACACCCCGAGCGCCGCGATTTGCAGCCAGGCTGCCGCGTGGCCTTCTCCTGCGCCAAACACGTCCTCAATGATCGTGCCTACTTCTCCGCTCAAGAGCCAGTCGCCAAAGACCGGCGCATACGGCGTATTGATGAAGCCCGCAACAATGGCCAGAAGTGCCAGAATCAACAGCGGTCCGGTCATGACTCCCGGCGACTCATGCGCTTCATGCTTGCCCCGCGCCTCTCCGGCAAACGTCAGGAAGAACAGACGGAACATGTAGAACGCCGTAAAGAACGCAGCCAGTATCGCGATAAACAACAGATCGTAGCGATGCGCTTCGTAAACCGCGCCGAGTATCGCTTCTTTTGACCAGAATCCGGCAAACGGGAAAATTCCCGCAATCGCCAGACAACCAATCAAGAAGGTCAAGGCCGTGATCGGCATTTTCTTCCACAAGCCGCCCATTTCAAAGACATTCTGGGTATGTACGGCATGGATCACGCTGCCTGCCCCCAAAAAGAGCAGCGCTTTGAAAAAGGCATGTGTCATCAGATGGAATGTACCTGCCACGTAACCGGCTGCCCCGGCTACCCCCAGCGCCAGCATCATGTAGCCGAGCTGACTCACAGTGGAATAGGCAAGCACGCGCTTGATATCTTTTTGTGTCAAGCCGATGGATGCCGCAAAAATGGCGGTGAATCCACCGATATAGGCAACGACGTTCAACGCCGCATCCGAAGCGATAAACAGCGGGTACGTCGCTGCTACCAGATATACCCCGGCCGCTACCATTGTCGCCGCGTGGATCAACGCAGACACAGGTGTCGGACCTTCCATCGCGTCCGGAAGCCACGTGTGCAGCGGAAACTGACCCGATTTCCCGATCGCGCCGACAAAAATCAGGATAGCCGCCAACGTGATCATCCACGGCTCCAGTTTTCCGAGCGCAATGCTGTCAAAGATTTGTGACAGTTCAAAGCTGCCGGTCCACCAGAACAGCAGACAGATCCCGATGAAAAGACCCAAATCGCCGATGCGTGTGACGATGAATGCTTTTTTCGCCGCAGCTTTCGCTTCCGGCTTGAAATAGTAGTAACCGACAAGCAGGAACGAACATACTCCAACCAATTCCCAAAAAATGTATATTTGCAGAAGGTTGGGAGCAATCACCAGACCGAGCATGGAGAATGTAAAGAGCGCCAGGTACTGGTAGAACACAGGAAAACGCTCATCCCCGTGCATATAGCCTTTGGAGTAGATTTGTACGAGCAAGCTGACCAGGGTGACAATCAACAGCATCAACGCATTCAGCTGGTTGATTTCAAACCCCATGGTAATGACAATATCCCCAACCTTCAGCCAATCGATCGAGAACTTGTAGTCAGTCGCTCCCTCCTGAAATCTCTGCCAGAAGGTCAGTACCGCCAATCCGAATGAAACGGCAGTAAAGAGAATTCCGACAGCAGCTGCTCCTTCTTTCAACTGACGGCCAAACGAGACGATCACGATGAAAGCAAGAAGCGGAAACAGAGGAATCAACCAAGCGTATTGCATAAGGGTATCCATCTTTGTCCTCCTTTTCGAATCCCTGTCCTAGCGTTTCATCGAATCCATCTCATCGACATTGACCGTTTCCTTGTTGCGGTACAAAGCAATCAAGATTGCCAGCGCTACCGCTACCTCAGCCGCGGCCACCGTCATGGTGAACAAGCTGAAGATATGTCCCGTAATCGCCGGATACAGCCCGTATTTGGAAAAGGCAACCAGGTTGATATTGACCGCATTGAGCATCAATTCAATCGAAATCAGGACGACGACGGCATTCCGTTTGGTCAATGCACCGTACAAGCCTACGCAGAAAAGGATCAAGGCCACTAACAAATAGGAGGTAATGCTTACGCTCATTCCTTGTTCCCCTCCTTCTTCGCCATGATGATTGCGCCTACCAAAGCCACTAACAGAAGTACGGAAATCAGCTCGAACGGGATCACGTACCTTTTAAATACGTCCAAACCGATCTGCTTTACGTTGCTGACATCTGAAGCAGCCGTTTCCGGTGGTGCCGGCCATACGGAGCTCTGGATGCCCCAGAACATCAATCCGAACAATGCCGCCACAAAAATGAGGCTCAGCCAGTTTTTCCACGTGTTTCCCGTGCCCTCATCAGATGCGTCGTGCTTGGTCAGCATGATCCCGAACAGCATGAGAATCGAGATCGCCCCGGAGTACACGAGAACCTGTGCCACCCCGACGAACTCCGCCCCCAGCAGGACGTACAATCCGGCGATGCTGATAAACGTAATCCCGAGCGAGATGACCATGTGCACGACGCGCGTAAAGCTGATCATGAACACGGCTCCGCCAATCGTCAGGAGGGACAGGACAAAAAAGGCAATAAACTCGCCAGTCATCGCTAGTTCTCCTCCCTGACGTTGGTGTTGTTGTCGTCGAGCCAGGTCAGGTTCTTGTACAATTCATCCCGGCTGTACGTCGCCAACTCGAAATTGTTCGTCATCACGATCGCCTCTGTCGGACAAACCTCTGTACACAGGTCGCACAAGATGCATATTTCAAAGTTGATATCGTAGGTGTCGATAATTTTTCCCTTTTTCTCCGGATCAGGATGGGGCTTGCCCGTCAATTGAATGCACTCTGTCGGGCAAATGCGCGCACACTGGTTGCAAACGATGCACTTCTCCGGCGAAAAATGCTGGATGCCGCGAAAGCGGGGCGGCATGGGAAAGGGCACATCCGGATAAAAGTGAGTCACCTTTTTCGCGGTCATTCTCTTAAATGTATACCCTAGGCCTTTGGCCAGTCCTAGCATGTGTGTCACCCCTCTTGGTCAAAATAGCAGTTATACCTGGCTTTTTTAGATCATGCCGCTTTGGTAGGAGATCACTACGGCGGTGATGAGAATATTCAACAGCGCCACCGGCAGGAGCACCTTCCAGGCAAACGACATCAGCTGGTCGACGCGGGGACGCGGCATCGTCGCACGCAGCCAGAACTGCAGGAAGACGTAGAGCAACAGCTTGACGGCAAACCAGACGATACCCGGAATAAAGCTGAGCGCCGGATGAATCGGCAGCCAGCCGCCGAAGAACAAGATCGTGACCATCGCACCCATACCGAACATATAGACGTACTCAGCCAGCATGAACATGGCGAAACGGAAACCGGAATACTCTACGTGGTAGCCCCCGACCAGCTCGGATTCGGCCTCCGGCAGGTCGAAAGGCGTACGGTTCAGCTCAGCCTGGGCCGCTACGAGGAATACGGCGAAGCCGAGAAACTGCGGAATGAAGTTCCACATATCCTGCTGGGCCAGAACGATCTCCCGCAGGTTCATGCTGCCCGTCATCAGGACAACCCCGACCACCGACATAACCAGCGGCACTTCATAGCTGATCATTTGCGCCGCGGAACGAAGTCCCCCGATCAAGGAATACTTGTTGTTGGAAGCCCAGCCCGCCGTAATCACGCCTAAAACGGTAATGCCCGACAGCGCGATGTAGTACAGGATCCCGATGCCGAGATCGGCAAACTGCAGGGTCTCTGTAAACGGCAAAACCGCCAGGACGGCAAAGGCAGGCGCGTACGCCAGTATCGGAGCAAGCGCATAAAGAGCCTTGTCAGCATGCTTGGGCCGCGTATCTTCCTTGATCAGCAGCTTCGCAACGTCTGCCACCGTCTGCAAGAGTCCCAAGGGCCCTACACGGTTCGGGCCGATCCTCGCCTGCATCCACCCGATTACTTTCCGTTCAAAATAGATCGCATATGTTACAAATCCCAACAAAATCACAAGCAACACTACAGCAGCGAGGAAAAACCAAAGTGCATTTCCCAGTGAAGGCGTCTGTTGCAACAGGTCTCGCATCAACAATCTACCTCCCCAAGCACGATGTCGATGCTGCCAAGGATTGCCACCATGTCGGAAATATTCTCTCCCTCAAGCAATTTCGGCAAAATTTGCAGATTGGTAAAGGAAGGGCGGCGGAATTTCAAGCGCCACGGCTTATCCTTTCCTTGGCTGGCAATGTAGCAGCCGATCTCGCCCCTTGGCGATTCGATCCGCACATACGTTTCCCCTGCAGGCGGACGAATGACGCGAGGGACTTTGCCCATTACTTCGCCTTCGCTTGGGAATTGGTCGAGTGCCTGCTCAAGAATACGCAAAGACTGCTCGATTTCGGCAAGCCTCAGATGGTAACGGCTCATGCAATCCCCATCGGTCGAGACCGGTACGTCGAAATCAAACCGGTCGTAAATGCAGTACGGCTCATCCTTGCGCAAATCCCATTTGATTCCGGTCGAGCGGAGCATAACGCCGGAAAGCGAATAGTCAAGGGCTGTCTTTTGATCAAATTTGCCGATGCCCTTCAGGCGGTTAATAAAAATTTCGTTGCCTGTAACGAGTGCATGGTAATTGTTCAGTTCCTTCTTCATGTAGGCGACGAATTCCCGCACCTTGTCGATCCACCCTGGAGGAGCGTCCCATTTTACGCCGCCGATGCGCATGTAGTTAAAGGTCATCCGGGCGCCGCACAGCTCGTTGAACAGGTCAAGGATGGTTTCCCGATCCCGAAATGCATACAAGAACGGCGACATGGCACCAAGGTCGAGAAGATAAGTACCCCACCAGACCATGTGGCTTGCCACACGATTCAGCTCCATTGCGATCAGGCGCAAATACTGGGCTCTCTCCGGTATTTCCAGTCCCATCATCGTCTCCACAGCATGACAAATGACATAGTTGTTGGTCATGGCTGCGAGATAGTCCATTCGGTCTGTATAAGGAATAATTTGCGTATACGTAAGGTTTTCGGCCAGCTTCTCCGTACCCCTGTGCAGGTAACCCATCACCGGAATCGCTTCCTTGATGGTTTCCCCATCGATCTTGACTACCAGACGAAATACTCCGTGCGTACTCGGGTGCTGCGGGCCAATGTTGAGAAGCATCTCCTCTGTCCGAATACCGGTATCAGAAGAGATGGTTGAATTCGTAGTAAGAATGCCTTGGTTGTTCATCTTCTACACCTCCTCGTCGTACTGCACGTAGTCCTTTCGAAGCGGATAACCGACCCAGTCATCCGGGAGCAAAATTCGACGCAAATCGGTATGTCCCGGGAAATGAATTCCCAAAAGGTCATAAGTTTCCCGTTCGTTCCAATCGGCGCCCTTCCATATGTCCACTACAGAAGCAACGGTTGGCTGCTCCCGATCGGTTTTTACCTTTACGGCAACGCTTTGTCTATTTTTGTAGGAATAAAAGTGATAGTACACTTCCATCCTGTCTTCGTAGTCCACACCGTGTAGATTGGACAGGTACTCAAAGCCCAATTCTTCGTCATCCCTCAGAAATTGAGCCACCTCGTGCCAGCGCTGGTTCTTGACGACCAGTGTCGGCACTTCTTTTGCCAATTCATTAATATAGGAGGATTCCAGTACCTCTGCACCAAACCTTTCGGAAATACGGGCCACGTATTTATCCAGAAAAGGCTGATTTTTCGACGGCTCTTTGGGAGCCACGGGGGCTGTCTCTGTATCTGCATCACCAGCTTTGGCAGCCTTGGCTTTCGCTGCCGCCGCAGCCGCTGCTTTTGCCTTGGCTGCTGCTGCTGCCTTCGCTTTGGCATCGTCTCCGCCAGCTTCGGCGGACTCACCACTCTGGCCAGCAGCTTCTCGCGCCGCTTTCGCTTTGGCTGCTGCTGCGGCTGCTGCCGCGGCCTTTGCCTTGGCTGCCGCTGCTGCTTTTGCCTTCGCATCCGCATCATCACCGCCGGCTCCGCTCTCAGCAGAACCTTCACGAGCCGCCTTTGCCTTCGCCGCTGCTGCTGCCGCTGCCGCCGCTTTGGCTGCTGCTTTTTCCTCCGGTGTCATTTCAGACACGGGCTTGCTCGGCGCTGCGGACTGGTCGAACGCTTTCGACTCGACCGCGGCTTGAGTGGGGTTATCTGGCTTAGCTCCAGCTTGGGAATCTCCAATCGGCTCCGCTCCAGCTTGGGCAGGTTCGGCTCCAGCTTGCTCGGCTGCCTGCTGTTCTTCTTTTGCTTTCCGCAAAGCTTCCGCCTTGGCTCTGGCTTCTGCTGCAGCCTTTGCTTTTTCTTCCGGCGTCGGTTTGCGTTTTTCTTCTGTCATTGATTCGTCACCTGCTTTCCAGTCTTAGCTTCGTAACGAATTTTTTCTTGAAGTTTGTTTATTCCGTAAATAAGAGCGGCGGGATTAGGTGGGCATCCAGGGATGTAGACATCTACGGGAACGATCTGATCAACACCTTTTACTACACTGTACGACTTGACGTAAGGTCCGCCGGCTGTAGCACAAGAACCCATCGCGATTACCCACTTCGGTTCTGGCATTTGATCGTAAAGTCTGCGGAGTAGGGGGGCCATTTTTTTCGTGACTGTTCCGGCAACGATCATGACATCGGATTGCCTGGGAGAGGCACGGAAAATGACGCCAAAACGGTCGAGGTCATAACGTGCGCCGCCTGTACCCATCATTTCAATGGCGCAACAGGCAAGACCAAACGTAAGCGGCCAAAGCGAATTGCTTCGTACCCACCCCTTTATCGTTTCCAGCGTCGTAAACATGACGTTGCGATTCAACTCTTCTTGCAATTCAGGCGCAATGCTCGTCAGATCTAGTTCCATTCCAGCACCTTCTTTCTCCATGCGTAAATCAGTCCAACCACCAGCAAGCAGATAAAGATCACCATCTCTACCAGGGCAAACAGTCCCAATTCCTTGTAGGCTACAGCCCATGGATAGAGAAAGAGTGTTTCCACATCAAAAATGACGAAGAGCAAGGCAAAGATATAATACTTGACGTTAAACCGTACCCAGCTGTCTCCGACTGGAATGTTACCGCTTTCATAGGTTGTCTGTTTTTCCGCTGTCGGCTTTTTCGGGCGCAGCATGGGTCCGATGATGCTGACTGTCGCCACAGGCAGCAACACCCCGAGGAACAAGAAAATCGCCACAATGACATAATTGTTGGTATAGATTTCACCCACTGACGTTCCCTCCGCTCTGTGAACATTAGAAAAAAATACCTTTATCATTATAGCAAATCGCCTACATGGTGTCTAACGAACTCATTCCATATGTACCAATAAAAGGAAAAACTTAGAGAATTTCTCCCTAAGTTTTCCATTCTGTGCATATTTTATTTTATTGAACGTTCGGAGAAAACTGCTGGCCGAGGAAGTCTTCATAGACGCGCTCCCAGACGATTGAGAACGTCATCGGCTCATCTTCCGGGATTTCCAGCATGTTCTCGATCGCCTCTTCCATGTAAGGAGTCAGCTTGATCAATACTTCTGCCAGCATCGAATCGTTGGTATTCAGCATTTCTTTCAGTTCCGCCTTGGTAAAGGTAAAGGACTCATCGTCACGCTCATGGAGCGTCATCACCAGACGGGCAAAGAACGGATGCACCAATGCTTCAAATCTTACATATCTCAATGCATACTGTTCTGCTTCAGTCAATTCGAATGTGTCCAGAGCGTCCGGGAATGGGTTGATCGGAATATCCCACACATCTCCTTTATCGATGAGCAGTCCCCATCTTTCAAAGAGAGCAATCGCTTCCTCGCGAGATTTCGGATACTCGTAGCCGGAGCGGACGATTACTTTTTTATGTCTTTCCAGCAGGCTCTTGTAGTTTTCAAAATCCTCTTTGGAGTTGAACATGTCTTCGGTCGGTTCGGCAAACAAGCCTTCCAAACCTTCAAAGCCATCTACGATCTCACGCATCTCTGCTTTGCTTTCTCCTTTGGTGACTGCATAGCACAGCGCTTGGAACAGCACATTCATTTCATGCGGAAGCACGTTGCTCCAGCCATGGCCCGCATACGCGCCAGGAATAGCAACGCCTTCGCTGCTGCTATCACGAACGTCTCTAACTGTTTGCATATGTTACACTCTCCTTTATCCCGATAGCCAATTCGCAATCCCAGTACCTAGTATCCCGCCGTCTTTGCTGCCGAGGCCGGGCATTAGGTTTATTATACACGGAATCAATAGGCGATTACCAACTCGAAAAAAAAATTGGGGGAAACTACCCCTGTTCCCTGAAAATGCTGGGGCCGCTCACTGTCCGTTCGATATACAACAAAGCCCCCGTCGCCAGAAGCGCGGGGACTTTTGTCATCTACTTATTTGTAACCTGAAGACGAGTGATTGCGCGTTGCAGTGCACGCTCAGCCCGACGCAAATCCAGGTCCGGATGTTTTTCGTTCAAACGCTGCTCGGCACGCTCTTTTGCTGCCTTGGCGCGGCTTGGATCGATATCCTCCGGTCTTTCTGCTGTCTCGGCCAAAATCGTCACCTTGTCGCCGCGTACTTCCATGAAGCCGCCGCTGACAGCCATTACGAGCTCCTTGTCGCCTTCGGTCTTGATCCGAACAGGTGCGATTTTCAGTGGAGTCACCATGGGCATGTGATTCGGCAAAATACCGAGATCCCCTTGTACGCCACGGGCAATGACCATGCTGGCTTCACCGCTGAACAAAACCCGTTCAGGAGTTACGACTTCTACTGTCATCTTACTCACTTACTGGTCTCCCCTTTCCAGGGTGTTACGCCATGGTCTTTGCACGTTCTACAACGTCTTCGATCGTACCAGCGTACAGGAATGCACCCTCAGGCAGGTGGTCGTGCTTGCCTTCGAGGATTTCCTTGAAGCTGCGAACGGTTTCCTTCAGCGGCACGTATTGGCCCGGGTTACCGGTAAACTGTTCGGCAACGTGGAACGATTGAGACAGGAAACGTTGGATGCGGCGAGCGCGTGCTACGATTTGCTTGTCTTCATCGCTCAGCTCGTCCATACCCAGGATCGCGATAATGTCTTGCAGTTCTTTGTAGCGTTGCAGGATTTTTTGAACGCCACGAGCCACATCGTAGTGCTCTTGACCAACGATGTCAGGAGACAGAGCGCGGGATGTGGAAGCGAGCGGGTCAACCGCAGGGAAGATACCCAGCTCGGCGATGGAACGCTCCAGGTTCGTCGTAGCGTCCAAGTGAGCAAACGTCGTAGCCGGTGCCGGGTCAGTGTAGTCGTCCGCCGGTACGTAGATCGCTTGAATGGATGTAACGGAACCTTTTTTCGTAGAGGTAATGCGCTCTTGCAGCTGACCCATCTCGGTAGCCAGGGTCGGCTGGTAACCTACCGCAGACGGCATACGTCCGAGCAAAGCGGATACCTCGGAACCTGCTTGGGTAAAGCGGAAGATGTTGTCGATGAACAGAAGCACGTCGCGGCCTTCTTCATCACGGAAGTATTCCGCCATGGTCAGACCTGTCAACGCTACGCGCAGACGCGCGCCAGGCGGTTCGTTCATTTGTCCGAATACCATCGCGGTTTTCGGCAGAACGCCAGCGTCTTTCATCTCATGGTACAAGTCGTTACCTTCACGGGTACGCTCGCCAACGCCGGCGAATACGGAGATACCGCCGTGCTCTTGCGCGATGTTGTTGATCAGCTCTTGGATCGTAACGGTTTTACCTACACCGGCACCACCGAAGAGACCGATCTTACCACCCTTGATGTAAGGAGCGAGAAGGTCAATAACCTTGATACCTGTTTCCAGAATTTCAACTTCAGTCGCTTGCTCCACGAACTCGGGAGCTTTGCGGTGAATCGGGTCGCGGCGCTCTACTTGACCCAGTTCTTTCAAGTCGATCGGCTCGCCGAGTACGTTAAATACGCGGCCCAGAGTAACCTCACCGACCGGAACGGAGATAGGCGCTCCTGTGTCTACAGCTTCCATGCCGCGCACCAGACCATCTGTAGTGGACATCGCAACGGCACGAACCAGGTTGTCACCCAGGTGTGTAGCAACCTCGACAGTCAAATCGATGTCGCGCTCACCGGCGCTTTGTGCTTTATGTTGAATTTTGATCGCATTGTAAATGGCAGGCAAATGTCCGCGGTCGAACTCGATGTCAACGACCGGACCCATTACCTGAACCACGCGTCCTTTCGCCATCTTACTTCTTCCCTCCTGTGAAACTGAATTGGGAGTCAACTTTCGTCTTTACGCCTGTGCGTTGGCACCGGAGACGATCTCGGAGATCTCCTGCGTAATCGCTGCCTGACGGGCACGGTTGTAGATCAACGTGTAACGTCCAATCATGTCCGTCGCGTTATCTGTCGCATTGCCCATCGCTGTCATGCGGGAGCCTTCTTCGGAAGCCTTCGCCTCGAGCATGGCGCTGTAAACAAGCGTTTCAGCATATTTCGGTAACAGATCAGCCAGGACTTCTTCTGCATTCGGTTCGTACTCGTAATTCGTCGTACGCCCGTTGCTGCTCTCGGGAGCCTCAAGCGGCAAAACACGCTTGATCGTAGGCACCTGAGAGATCGCGCTCTGGAACTTGTTGTAGCACAAGTAGAGCTCGTCGATCTGCTCGTCCGCGAACAGCTGCACGGCTGCACTGGCGATCTTCTTGATATCAGCAAAGGCAGGGTTTTCTATGCCGGTTGCCTCGTCAATGACGGGGTAATTGCGCTTCGTGAAAAAATCACGGCCTTTACGTCCGATTACGAAAATGCCGTATTCGTCCTTGGACTTGTGCTTCTCGTTAATGGTCTGGATCACGGTACGGATCATGTTACCATTGTAACCGCCTGCGAGACCGCGGTCAGAGGTGATGACAATATAGCCGGTCTTTTTCACAGGGCGGGATTGCAGCATCGGATGCTTGGAACCGGTGGTGCCACCTGCGATGCTCGCAATCACTTCCTGAATCTTGTCGGCGTACGGACGGGCCGCTTCCGCCTTCTCCTGGTTGCGGCGAAGCTTTGCAGCCGCCACCATCTTCATCGCCTTTGTGATCTGACGGGTATTTTTCACGCTTTTAATACGGCGTCGAATCTCACGTATTCCTTTAGCCAATCGTTTTCACCACCTTGGGGACACATGCCGAACTTTTCGGCCCGGCATGCATCAGTTGTCTATTGGATTAACGTTTAGCGAGTTACCGAAAAGCCTTTTTTGAACTCTTCGATCGCTGCGTTGAATTCTTTTTCATCCGGAAGCTCTTTCGTCGTACGGATGTGCTCCAACAGCTCAGGCTTGTTGGACTCAAGATACGACATCAGTTCCTTCTCGAAGCGGCCTACAGCCTCTACCGGAATATCATCGAGGTAGCCTTTGGTTGCGGTGTAGATGATCGCAACCTGCTTCTCAACCGGAATCGGCTCGAATTGGCCTTGCTTCATTACTTCCATCAAACGCTCACCGCGAATCAGACGGGCTTGCGTCGCTTTGTCAAGGTCGGAACCGAACTGGGCAAACGCAGCCAGCTCGCGGTATTGAGCCAGCTCAAGCTTGAGCGGACCGGCAACCTTTTTCATCGCCTTGATTTGCGCCGAACCACCTACGCGGGATACGGACAGACCGGTGTTTACCGCTGGGCGTTGGCCGGCGTTGAACAAGTCTGTTTCAAGGAAGATCTGACCGTCAGTGATGGAAATCACGTTGGTCGGAATATATGCGGAAATGTCGCCCGCTTGGGTTTCGATAAACGGCAGGGCAGTCAGTGAACCTGCGCCCAGTTCATCGGACAATTTCGCTGCGCGCTCCAGCAGACGGGAGTGCAGGTAGAATACGTCACCAGGATACGCTTCGCGGCCTGGAGGACGACGGAGCAGGAGGGACATTTCGCGGTATGCGGCAGCCTGTTTGGACAGGTCATCGTATACGCACAGAACGTGTCCGCCTTTGTACATGAAGTACTCACCCAGCGTAACCCCAGCATAAGGAGCCAGGAACAGCATCGGAGCCGGATCGGACGCAGTCGCGGAAACAACGATTGTGTAGTCCAGAGCGCCGTGCTTGCGCAGGGTTTCTACGATGTTTGCAACGGTCGATTGCTTCTGACCGATTGCCACGTAGATACAAATCATGCCATTGCCTTTTTGGTTGATGATCGTGTCGAGCGCCACAGATGTTTTACCTGTTTGGCGGTCACCGATGATCAGCTCGCGCTGTCCGCGGCCGATTGGAATCATCGCGTCAATCGCTTTGATACCGGTTTGCAGCGGTTCATGAACAGATTTACGCGCCATAACGCCCGGAGCCGGACTTTCGATCGGGCGGAATTCGGTCGTATGGATTGGGCCGAGGCCGTCAATCGGCTGACCGAGCGGGTTCACTACGCGGCCCACCATTGCTTCACCTACAGGCACCTCCATGATGCGGCCTGTACGTTTTACTGTATCGCCTTCTTTAATGTCACGGAACGGACCAAGAATAACGACACCCACGTTATCTTCTTCCAAGTTGAGTACCATACCCATTACGCCGTTTTGGAACTCGAGGAGCTCCCCGGCCATTGCTTTTTCCAAACCGTGAACGCGTGCGATACCGTCACCAACCTGGATGACCGTTCCTACGTCCACAACTTCAATTTCAGATGTAAAATTAGCGATCCGCTCTTTAATGAGGGAGCTAATCTCTTCTGGTCTGATTGCACTCACTTAACATTCACCCCATTCGTCCAACATCTTAATAGAGGGTGTTTAAAGCTCATATGAATGCCTGGCCTTTCGGAAGTTGACCAGGATTCCCGCTTTAAACGGCATTTATGCTTGATGCGCGAAAAGTTCCAACTTCGTCTTAATGCTTCCGTCATACAAACGGTCGCCGATCTTGATCACAATTCCACCGAGGATGGACGGATCCACAACGGTTTGCACGCGCAGCTTCTTGTTCAGTCTTTGACCGAACTTCTCGGCCAGCTCCGCTTGCTCTTCGGCGCTCAATGGCTTGGCGCTGGTGACGATGGCGTCGGCAATGCCGCGCGCTTCGTTTGCCAGCTTCACGAAAGCCTGCTGGATCTGTGCCAGCTGCGCTTCCCGTCCGCTTTCAATCAGGACGGTCAGGAAATTGTGAGTCTCTTCGCTGATGTGACTTTTGAACAGGTCATCCACCAGCGTTTTCTTCGCTCCCGCCGCGATATGCGGGTGTAGCAGGATTTTGCTCAAATCGGCGTTTTGCTCAACCGCTTGCACGACTGCGCCAAGGTCAGCTTCCACCTGATCGATTTTCCCACGCTCGCTGGCCACTTCAAAAAGGGCGCGGGCGTAGCGCTTTCCTACTGCGCTGCTCATAGGCGATCTCCCACTTGAGCGAGGAATTTGTCAACGGTTGCTTTTTGCGCTGCTTCGTCCAGTTCTTTTTCAATGATCTTGGAAGCCAAGAGAACGGACAGACCTGTCATTTGATCGCGCAGCTCCGCTTTCGCTTTTTCTACTTCGCGAGCCAGTTCCTTGCTGGCATCAGCCTTCATGCGCTCAGTTGCAGCTTGCGCATCGGCAACCAGCTTCGCGCTTTCGTCCGCAGCTTGTTTCGTAGCGCGGTCGATAATTGCTTTTGCTTCTACACGAGCCTCGTCGAGGACGCGGCGTTGTTCGGCGAGAAGAGCTTCCGCTTCTTGGCGGCTCTTTTCAGCCGAGGAAATTTGGGATTCGATATGCTGACGGCGCTTTTCCATGATTCCTACGATAGGGCCCATGGCCAGTTTTCGAACAACCAGCAGCAACACCAAGAATACGATTACTTGGGTAAGCAAGTCTCCAAGGTTAAGGGAGACGGCACCAAAGTCGAGCATTTGTTTCACTCCTTCCTTACAAACAGGAGAATGTATATCTACGGATTAAAGCCGCTTCTTTCCTAGATAACCCGGCTGCGCCAGCTAAAAAGGCGGACGGAGCCACAAGCCACCAGAGCAAAAATAAGTTCTGATGACTAAAATAGAGGCGAAGGTCAAGCCCCCGCCCATCAAACCTATGCTTTTTACAGACGACCGAAGAGGATGAAACCGATCGCAACTGCGATAATCGGAACCGCCTCGACGAGACCGAGACCCAGGAACATGAGACCCATCAGGTTGCCGCGCGCTTCAGGCTGGCGAGCTACGCCGTCAATTGTACGGGAAATAACGAGAGAGTTACCAATTGCTGCACCAAGAGCAGCCAGACCAAATATGATACCGATTGCAAGAGCCAAACCTACCATTGTAAAAAAACCTCCTTAGTGTGTGTAAAAGATAGAAATCTACAGTGAATTAATGTTGGTCATTCACTTGTTGTGAAATGTATACCATCGCCAACGTGGTGAAGATAAAGGCTTGGACAGAGCCGACAAAGACGGAGTAGCCCAGCCACAGGAACAACGGAATGCTTCCGAAGATTCCTACGCTCAACAGGAAGGCGATCAAAACCTCACCGGCAAAGATGTTACCGAATAGACGCAGAGGAAGCGTCAACGGCTTAATAATGAACTCTTCCAGAATGTGAATCGGGTTCAGGAATGTATGCTTGAGCCATCCGCCGAAACTCTTCTTCATCCCCAGGTAGTGCGCGTAGAGCAGCACCACAAACGCCAGCGCAAAGGTTACGCTCGGGGTAGCAGTCGGCGATTTCCACCAACCGATGACTACGCCGTGGCTGTGAGGATCGGTAGCGTTCAACTCTTCATTCAGCTTTTCCAGCTTCTGCTTCTTGGCTTCATCGTCGCTCGCCAGCGTCAGCGCATCGACTACCGTCTGGCTCATTTGTTGACCCGTATTCGGATCGTTGTGATGAGACGTATTCACGTTAAACACAAGGCCCAGCTGGTTGCTGATAAAGATGTAGAGGAACAGGGTCAAGGCTAGCGTAACAAAATGCGCTGCCTTTTTCGGCTCGATATAGCTTTTGGTGATGCCTGTGACGAAATCGACAATCCACTCCATCACGTTTTGCCCGCCTCTTGGAGCAGCGGTGGTCAGGTTGCGGGTCAGACCCACACACAGAAGCAGAACCACCAGGGAGCTTACCAAAATCGCAATGATGGTCGAGACATCAAAAACCATGCCCAACCACTCAAATCGCAGAGAATAATGCATGTATTTCACCCCTTTCTTCCGCGCGAGTCTATTACCAAGTCATGTACAGAGTAAAAAAATGCTGCAAAATCTATTTTAAGGAGCGGTAAACGAAAAAGAAGCCTAACACTTGAAAGAGGAAAAGGCCGATCAGCACGCCCGACAAAACAAACAGATGGGGGAAGCGGATCGTCAGAAATACGGCGAATCCAGCCAAGAGGAGGCGTTGCAGCATGCCTGTTCCTTTTGGACGGACGCTCGGGTCGACAGCCATCTGGCCGATGCGCCAAGTCTTGCTTACGAGCACGGTGCCGCCCAGTAGGCTGCACCCCATTCCAAGCAGGAGGCTCTGCAAAAACAGCCGATATGGAGGCAAAACGGCCCAGAGTATAGCAACCAGGGCCACACAGAAAAAAGCATAGCGAAAGGTTGCTCGCATAGCCGAAGTAAACGTTTGCATGTTCTATCTCCCTACAAATACCCGCGAACTATGCGGTAGACGCTATACACGCCAATTCCCAATCCGAGAAGGAGCCCAACCATCAAGAACCAAGGTTTGGTAGACAGAAGACTGTCAACGTATCTGCCCAGATAGACGCCGCCAATGACACAAACGGCCATGTCCGCACCTATCAGGCTCACTAGCGTGACGGCTCGCCACGGATTATCGATTTTCGGCACATAACCGTCCCCTTTCATACACAAGGAGAGGGCAGGTTGTCAAGTGCCCCTATGCCCTCATTCATATTAACGAAGATTTATTCCATTTGTCAACGTGCGATAGGTTCTGTACACAAAGCGTTCACATTTGAAAATGACGCGGTTTTTTTGCAAAAACAGCCCTTTCTCTCCGGCCGTCAAAACTGGAAAAACTATCTCTTCTACTGATTGATTTTTTCAACAACCGTGGCTACTCCTTGGCCGCCGCCGATGCACAGAGTCGCTAACCCATATTTTGCCCCTGAACGCTTGTTCAATTCATGTACAAGCGTCACCAGTATTCGGGCTCCGCTCGCGCCGATTGGATGGCCGAGAGCGATCGCTCCGCCGTTCACATTCAGCTTCTCACGCGGAATCCCGAGTTCTTTTCCGACTGCCAGCGATTGCACGGCAAACGCCTCATTGGCTTCGATCAAGTCCATTTGCGCAAGCGTCAGACCCGCTTTTTCCAGTACGCGGCGCGTCGCCGGAACCGGTCCGATGCCCATGATGCTCGGGTCGACACCTGCACTAGCATTGGCGACAATCCTGGCCAGCGGTATTACACCGAGCTCGCGTGCCTTTTCTCCCGACATGATCAAGAGAGCAGCCGCTCCGTCGTTGATGCCGGAAGCATTCCCTGCTGTAACCGTACCGTCCTTTTTAAACGCGGGGCGGAGCTTTCCGAGTGCTTCCGCTGTTACACCAGCCCGCGGGAATTCGTCGACGCTGAACATGATCGGTTCGCCTTTTTTCTGCGGAATCGGCACGGGAACAATTTCATCTTGAAAACGTCCTTCGCTTAGCGCACGCTGCGCTTTTTCCTGGCTCCAGGCGGCAAACTCGTCCTGTTCTTCTCTCGTCAGCCCATACTGCGTGCACAGATTTTCCGCTGTAATCCCCATGTGATAGTCATTGAACGCACACCAGAGACCGTCGCGGATCATGCTGTCGACCACCTTTTGATCGCCCATCCGGTAGCCGCCCCGCGCCCCTTCCAGCAGATATGGCGCCTGACTCATATTTTCCATGCCCCCGGCAAGCACGACCTCGGCATCCCCGGAGAGAATCGATTGCACCGCCAAGTGGACCGCTTTCAGCCCGGATCCGCACACCTTGTTGATTGTCATGGAAGGTACCTGCTGAGGCAGCCCAGCCCGGATCGCCGCCTGTCGGGCAGGATTTTGCCCAAGACCGGCCTGAAGCACATTGCCAAGTATCACTTCATCGACAGCTTCTTTGGCGACGCCAGCGCGTTCGAGTGCCGCTTCCAGCACAACGGCTCCCAACTGTGTAGCGCTTACCCCTGCCAGCGCTCCCTGAAAATTGCCGATAGCCGTCCGAACGGCGCTTGCAATTACGATTTCTCTTTGACTCACGAAAAATCACTCCTCGCAAAACTGGATGAAAGCATCTTCATACCATTCCATTTCTGATCGAAATATTCCTGCATTTTTGAACAATCTGCCTGGAAAGCTGTCCCCGCTCAAACTCCGAAGCTGCAAGAACCCGACAAGAATCTCTTGCTTGTGCTAGAGGTCTTAATGATTTTGAGAGACAACGGTCCATATTTTCAGTTTACAAATAAATTTAAATTTTGTATATTTTATCCATGGAATCGAATACCAATTTATGGAGGTACTCTATTTATGAAAAAATACTTGAACCTCTTCCTTGGACTTGCTCTCGTATTTACGTTTTCCAGCTCCGTTTCTGCAGCAGGAAAGCAGCAATCAGCGCAGGTACATAAGCTTTCAGCAGCTCCTGCGGCAACGTATCCTTTTGAAAGCGAACCGAATAATACAAGACGCGAAGCAAACCCGATACTTGAAGATGGCATCAGAGGCACCATCAGTTCGGCCACAGATGAAGATTGGTTCTCGTTTGTCGCTCCGATCAACAACGAGGAACGGCTGCTGCTGTTGATTCCATACGGAAGCTACGACTATGATTTGTACGTTTATGAATTGGTAGGAAAAAATCTCGATCAAATCGCTTCGTCTACCCGCGCCGGAAATTCGGACGAGTCTCTCCGTTTCGATGCGGAAGAAGGAAAGACGTATTACATTCTCGTAAAATCGTACTCGGGCTATACGGATACCGATCCATATACGCTCTACTTCGACTTGAAATAAACGAGAGAGTTTTGCGAGACTTCGCGCTTGATCCGTTAGCAAAACCCGTCCTGATCCATTGCCAGGACGGGTTTTTTGTCGTCGTGATCGGCTCCCTGTGCAACATCGAATCCGAACAGGAAAATCAGCCGGATGCCGCATTTTGGTGCAGGAAACACTTGAATTCGGATCTGTCTTGGTTTCCACTTTATCTTGGATTCCGCTCTATGTTTAAACAAACGGTGAAGGCTGTTTCTTTCCAACAACGCAAGGGCTATGCCTTTTTGGCCCGTATAAAGACAAGCTCGTACGTAACCGGTACGCCTCTTTCATCCCCGTACAAGCGTTGGTACTCTGCCATCATCGCGGTCAATAATCGCCGCTGCCCCAATCCAGCGCCGCTGCTCTTTCCTCCCGCATTTGCCCCGATCGCTTTGACAGCCTGCAAAAAGCTGCGGACGTCGGGGTAGTAGAGCGTTCGCCTGGTCCGCTCAGACTCCACGGACGCAAACCCTGCCCCCAGACAAATATCCCGCCATTGTTCCGGGGTCAGATAGGAAAGACCATGCCGCTCTGGAGGCCGATCAAGCAGGCGGTAGGCAGAGTCAAAGGAGCGATGCAGCTCCTGAAAGGTTCCCGGCCCAAACGTAGAGAAGAACAGCTGCCCCCCGGGTCTTAAAAGCTTGTATAATCCCGCTGCCGTTCGGGCTGGCTGCTGGAGCCATTGGAAACAGGCGCTGGAGGCGGCCAAATCGTATGTCTCGGATCGCTCCTCCCATACCCATCGTTCCACATCAGCCAGCTCAAACCGTATGCGCGTATCTTCCCTGAAACGCTCGCGTGCCTGCTTTACCATCCCCGGCGCGATATCAAGCGCCACATACTCGCATAGGGGAAACTGCGCTCGCAAAAGCCAGGTCAGCCCGCCGGTGCCGCTCCCGATCTCGAGCAGGCTCTGCACCTGCCGGGTCCCGGAGAAAATTGACTTGGCCAGAATGGAAGCCATCTCCTGCTGGACGACGGCGTACTGATCATAAGTGGCTGCCTTTGCGCTGAAACGTTTGCTGACAAGTTCATTTGCCATACCTGCCCACCATCCTTTTGGCTTCTTCTATGATGATTTCCGGATACAGGAGCGGGATGGCGTGGCCGCCGCCCGGAACAGACACCAGCCGGGCAGAGGAAAGAGCGGATGCGGAAAGAGCGGATGCGGAAAGGGCGGATGCAGATAGGCCGGATGCGAGCTCCACTCCTGCCCGGTAGGGACAGATCCCATCCTCTGTTCCGTGAATCACCGTGACGGGACAGGCAATCTCCGGCAGCAGCGGACTGCAATCCTCCTTTTGCAGGTAGGATAGACCGGCAAGCAGTGTCGGCTGCGGCCATTTGTCAGCCAGTCTGACCCCGACATCCGCAATCCTCTCCCTTTCTGCCTGCGTGAACATCGAGTAGTGAAAGTCGCCGATTACCTGTTCCCGGTTTCGGGTCAGCTTTCGACTCATGAGCCGCAGATGGGTGTCCTGCCATCCGCTGCTCCCATCGCCACGGCTGCCGACAAACCTCGCTGCGGTGCCAATCGCAATCAAACCGTCCACCGCGGATTCTTGGGCAAGGCGAAGCCCAAGCATGCCGCCCATCGACCATCCGATCACGATGAGCGGCATGGAGCGCAACGGTGAAAGCTGCTCGCGGACAGCCGTGTAAAACTGCTCGGGGTGAACAATCCGCGAGTAATCCGGTCTTCTATGCTCACAATCATCCAAGGCGTCAACAATCGGCTCCCAAACCTCATCGGGCATGGCCCAGCCATTTATCCACAGCATGACGGCTTTCATCTGTACGCCTCCTGTTCCGCATAAGCCACCTCACGTATCTGTTCCAGCACTCCAGCAAGTTCGGTTTTGGCATGGGTGGCCATGAGCGAAAACCGAATCCGCGCTTCGCCCTCGGGGACAGTGGGAGGACGGATCGCAACCGCCGATATGCCCCTTTCCGCCAGAGCACGGCTGATGCGAAGCGCACGGTCGTTGCTGCCGATCAACCAGGGGACTATCGGCGAATCTCCCTCCATCACGGATAATCCCGCCTGGCGCAGCTGATCCCGAAACCACCTGCCAAGTCTCCGCAGCCTCTCTCTTCGCCAGCCTTCCTCCTGCACGATCTGCAGGGACGCCTGAACGGAAGCGACGACCATCGGCGGCAAGCCCGTCGAGTAAATCAGCGGCCTGGCCGTATTGACCAGATAGCGGATCAGCACCTCATCCGCACAAACGTACGCGCCGTAAACGCCAAACGCTTTGCTGAACGTCCCCATGATCACGTCTACCCGCCCGTGCAAGCCGTATTCATGGCAAAGACCTTCTCCGCGCTCTCCACGAACACCGCCGGAATGGGCTTCATCAACCAGCAGCAAGGCGTGATAGCGGTCCCGGAGCTCCACCAGCTCGCGCAGAGGAGCGCTGTCACCATCCATCGAAAAGACAGCGTCGGCGACGATCAGCATGCGCCTTTTGCTTCCGCTGTGCTTCTTTAGCAGGGATTCCAGATGATCCATGTCGTTGTGCCGGTACCTGTAATGGTCTGCTCTGCTGAGAATGATGCCATCCACGATGCTGGCATGGTTGAGCCGGTCGCTGAACACAGCATCGCCTCGTCCCACCAATGCTGAAATCACACCGAGATTGGCCATGTAGCCGTTGGCAAACACCAACGCGGCTTCCCGCCCCTTCCACCTCGCCAGCTCTTCCTCCAGCTCGCTGTAGCAGACGTGATTGCCGCTGACGAGACGGGAAGCAGTCGCTCCCGCTCCAAGCCGCATGGCAGCGTCGGCAGCTGCCTGAACAAGCCTCAGATCCCCTGACAGTCCCAAATAGTTGTTGGACGAAAGGTTGAACAGCTTCTCTCCCCTGATCGACAGCCACTTGTCTGCGTCGTTTTCAGCCAGGTCGAAAACAAAATCCTCCCTCTGATCAAACTCGTCACGCAGGCAAGGCATGCCGGAAGGTGCAAGCGGCGAACAATCGATCTTATCGTGTTTTTGCAGCTCTCTGTACAAGAAGCTTTCCTTTCGTTTCGTCAACTCCGCTTCCATCCACGAATATCCGCTGTCTGCCGTCAACTGGGTCACACTCCTACAGCGCACACTGCTCAATCTCAAAGCCAAGGTCCTCAATCATTTGATGATCAAGCGTTACCTCTTGCCCGGGCGTCGTCAAGTAATCCCCTACAAAAATGGAGTTGGCGGCATAAAGGGCCAGCGGCTGAAGCGTACGCAGATTTTTCTCCCTGCCTCCCGCGACGCGGATCTCCTTTGAAGGGCAAATGAAGCGGAACAGGGCCAGCACCTTCAAGGCCTTCATTGCCGGTGTCCGTCCGCGATGTTCCAACGGAGTGCCTGGGATGGCGTTGAGAAAATTAACGGGGATCGAATCTGCATCGATGCTCCTCAGGGCGACAGCCATTTCCACAATTTCTTCGTCCGTCTCTCCCATCCCGATGATCACTCCGGAACAAGGCGACAGCCCTCCCTGCTTGGCCGCCTCTACGGTTTCTACCCTCTGGTCGTAGGTGTGAGTGGACGTGATCTGACCGTAATTGGACCGGCTGGTGTTTACATTGTGGTTGTAGCGGTGGACGCCTGCCTCTTTCAGGCGGGCCGCTTGCTCCGGCTTGAGGATGCCCAGGCAGGCACATATTTTCAGCGGCATCGTCTCGCGGATCTCCCGTACTGCTTCGATCACCTGTTCCAGCTCGCGTTCCGTCGGTCCGCGGCCGGATGCCACGATGCAGTATGTGCCCGCTTGCCTGTTCTGCGCCTCACGAGCACCGGCTATCAGTGTTTCCTTGTCTAAAAAGGCGTACTTTTCAATCGGAGCATTGGACACGATGGACTGGGAGCAGTAACCGCAATCCTCCGGGCAAAGACCGCTTTTGGCATTGATGATCATGTTCAGCTTTACTTTTTTTCCATAGAAATGCTTGCGGACCTGAAAAGCCGCCTGCAGGATCGGCAGCGCCTCTTCATCGTCTGCTTGCAGAACGGAAAGCGCCTCCTCTTGTGTCAACAAATCTCCCTGCAGCGCTTTTTTGGCCAGTCGGCTCCAGTGCACCGTGTTCAGACTCACGCTCATGCTCTTTCTCTCCTCTTCTTATCGTGTGGAAATGGAAAACAGCTCTCGAATCTTTTCTGTATCGGCGTAAGCTCGTATCGCTTCTGTGACGGAGGTCTGCGAGATTTCCCCCTCCATCCAGGGGATTTGTCCCAGCACTTGCGCTCCGGCGTACTCTTCGATCAAAGCGGCATTGCTCTCCATGCTTTTATCGCTGTCATTCGGGCGATAACCGTTCAGGATGACGCCTGCTACCCTGAGACCATGCTGACGGGCATAGGCCACAGAAAGAATCGTATGGTTAATCGTCCCCAGACCGGCCCTTGCCACAAGCAGTACCGGCATTCCCAGATAAGCCGCAAAATCGACGATCAGCTCTGTCTTTGTCAGCGGCACGGCGAGTCCGCCCGCCCCCTCCACCAGAAGAGCCTTGTATTTCTGTTTCAGCGGTTCTCCTGCTGCTGCGACCCGGGGCAATGAAAGCGCAACTCCCTCAGCCTCCGCAGCGAGCAGAGGAGCAAGCGGAGCGGAAAAAGAAAAGGGAGCAATCTCTTCTGGTGCATCACTGACACCCGAAATGGCGCGGAGCAGATAGGAGTCCCGCATTTCCTCGGTTTCTCCTCCTGACTGAACCGGCTTGTAAACCCCTATTTCAAGTCCGTCCGCTCGCAGGACGGCTGCCAGACCGGCGGTGATTATCGTTTTTCCGACACCCGTATCCGTTCCGGAAACAAAAAGTCCTGTCCATTTCACCGGCTTATCGGCTGCGACATCGCTCATCCTTCCGTCACCTCCCGGATCGAGGCCGCCAAAATGTCGACCATCGCGGCCAGGTCATCCTCTGTGCTGACCAGCGGCGGTATGAGCACGATCACGTTCCCGAGCGGTCTTGTCAGCAGCCCTCGTTCGCGGGCCGATTTCGTCACCCGCACACCGATGCGCTCATTCCAGTGGTAGCTTTCCTTTGTGTGTTTGTCGCGTACAAGCTCGATCCCGACCATGAATCCTTTTTGCCGGACCTCGCCTACGTGCGGGAATGCCGCCAGCGGCCTTAGCATTTCCCCCAGCTTCTCCGATTTTTGGGCTACCTCATCGACAAGCCTCCGCTGTTCCATCAGTCGCAAATTGGCCAGGGCGACTGCGCAGCCGAGCGGGTTCCCCGTGTAGGAATGCCCGTGGAAAAAGGTTTTCTGTTCTTCGTAATCCGCGTAAAAGGCTTGGTACACCCGCTCTGTGGTCATTGTGGCAGCGACAGGCAAATAACCGCCGGTAATGCCCTTGGCGATCGTCATAATATCCGGTACAACCCCTTCATGCTCGCAGGCGAACATTTTCCCCGTACGGCCAAATCCGGTCGCCACCTCGTCCGCGATGAGCAGCACATCGTACTTCTTCGCCAGTTCCGCAATTTTTTGAAGGCAGCCATCCGGCATCAAAATCATCCCGCTCGCTCCCTGGACGACCGGCTCGACGATCAGCGCTGCGATCTCGTCCGCTTTTTCTTCCAGGAGCTGCTCGAGACAGGCTATTGTCGTATCTGCTGCCGATTTTTCGCCCTCGTGGCGATACGGGTACGGATACGGAATCGTGTACGGGGAAAACAGCAACGGTCGGTATACCTCGTGGTACAGCGGGATTGCCCCTACGCTGACTGCACCGATGGTATCCCCGTGATAAGCGTTTTTCATGGTGATAAAGGAGCGCTTGCCGGTTTTGCCGAGATTTTGCCAGTATTGAAACGCCATCTTGATCGCGATCTCCACTGCCGTAGCGCCGCTGTCGGAGTAAAACACCTTGGTCAAACCTGGAGGCGCGATCCGAACGAGCTGCTCAGCCAGCAGGATCGACGGGATGTTCGCCATCCCCAGCAAAGTGGAATGCGCGACCTGGTTCAGTTGGTCGACAATGGCCTGATTCAACTCCGGCACATTGTGTCCGTGGACGTTGAGCCAGACGGATGAAAACCCGTCGTAGTAGGCCTTTCCCTGGACATCGATCAGTTTGATGCCTTCTCCTCTGGCAATGATCACCGGGTCATCCGCTATGTAATCTTTCATTTGGGTGAACGGATTCCAGAGGTACTCCTTGTTTTTCCGCGCGAGCTCTTCGTAGCTGTACGGTGAAATAGACATGGAACAGCCCTCCTCCAAATTTATTTGTTAACCATTTAGTAAAATTAGTTAACAAATAAAGTATACCTGCCTCCTTTGTTTTCCTCAATAGACTGTTAGGAGCAGAAACACAAAAAACCGGCCTCTTCACTTTAAGAAGAAGCCGGTTTTACAGGTGCTACGATTTGTTCAATATCCGATACAGCGCGACGACAGTAACTGCCCGGGTCGCCGGTTTATTCGGTTCAAATTTGCTGCCCAGCGGGTCTATCAGTCCCTGGCCTACCGTGTTGTTGATCGACTGGGTCGCCCAGGATGGCCACGACTTTTTGTCCGACATCGCTTTGGCAGGAGTCGCCTTTTTCTTCAGTACACGGTCCAGAATAACGGCTGCCTCTGCCCGGGTCACAGGCTGATCCGGACGGAAGGTGTTGTCCGGGTAGCCTTTTACGAGCCCTTTGGCAATCGCTACTTGGACTGCTCCCTGGGCATAGGCCGGAACTTTGTCCTTGAAGCTCAGCTTGGGCGACGCTGGCAGCTCCCAGTTAAAGGTACGGGCCAAAAGCGTGACGTACTGGGCCCTGGTGAGGGCGACCTCGGGACCAAACGTCGTTTCCGTCAGCCCCTTTACGTACCCTTTTTCAGCCATCCAGGTGATTTCCTTCTTGGCTGCGTGTTTGGAAATGTCCGTAAAGGCTGCACTGCCGCCCGCACCATCCAGATAGTACGGAATGTAGGTACCGTAGTCATTTACCTCGTAGACCCACTGTCCCTGCGCATTTCTCGTACCGAGCAGCGGGTCAAACGTCTTGTTGATTTCGTTTACGTACAGGAGACCTACTCCTTTGCCGGCGATCCAGTTCTTCGGCGTCAAGGTCAATGTCAGCGGAGATGTGGTGATTCTGTCATCCTGACCGTCTTTGTACGTCTCCGGCTTGATCGTAAAGGAGTAGTCAGCCGGGACATAGCCTGGAAGCGGCTGCGGCACGATCGAATTTACTTTGATCGAAGCCATGTCCAGGAAAGGCGCTGTACGCTCAAACGAGTAGCCCAGATCGAGCTCTGCTCCCAGCGAGAGCGTTCCCGGCACCTCTGGAACGACGTTGGTTCCTTTCGGCGCTGTCCCTGCGGAGCCTGGCATAATGAGCGAGACTTCGTCAAAGTACAGCGTGCCTTTGTCTTGCTGGTGGCCGTCTTCCGGACGATCCACAACGTAGATGCTCTTCAACTGCAGCGGATAGGCCACGTTTGCCGGGAAGTAGCCTTTTACCTGCTTCCATCCGGTCCAGTCAATCTCTTGGGCCAGATCGACGTAGACAGGCTTGCCGTGGGCGTCAATTACTTCGGCCCGCAGCCAATGCTTGCTGTTGTCGCCGTTTACCCACAGGCCCAGACCGATCGGCTTGCCCGGGATCTGCTGCGGCTGGGCGGCGATCCGGCCGTAGGCAAAGCGCAACTGGCCTTGAGGCGCTCCGGTGAAGTTGTACGCCAGCTTGGCTGACTTGTGCGTCCGGAATACAGGATCGGATACTGCCGTAAACGAACCATGCGAACTCAGCGACTCAGGGATGGATGCGTGGTGCATGCCTGCCTGATTGTCAAAGGTGATCCACGGCTGTTCCAGCTGACCTACGGTAAACGGAACATTGGTCGCTACGCCATCGTATACGACGGTCAAGGTGCCGTTGCCCGTCTCTTCGCCTGCGATCAGCTGCAGCTGGTCGTTTACAGACGCTACCTGGGAATCCACGCTGGTCTGGACGCTGAGCGGCGTCGCCTGCACCAATTGACCTTTTTTCGTCTTGATTTTCACGTCGAGTGTGAGCGTTTGGCCCGGTGCGACAGAAATCGGGTTAGGCGACACGACTATCTGCTGCACTTCGCTTCCGGAGATTACGTGAACCTCTTTTTGCTGCGCGACGCTTCCCGATCTCGCCGTAAAGGCAATCTGCCCGGATTTCATCGGCGTGAACTTGTTGCCGGTAAACGAACCGGCATCTGGTTGGTTTGCCTGCCAGGAGATCATCGAAGGATCAATGGCGTATGGCTGGTAGTGAGTATCGTACGCTTTGGTTGTAAATTCTGCCGTTTGGCCAATCAGCATCTCGGCCGGGCCATTGATGACAAAGCCCTTCAATTCTCCCGGAGGAGCTGTATTGTAGACCGCCAGTCCCGTAGGCACTCGCCGCTCGGAACCTCCTGTCGTCTTGATTGCCAGGTTGGCTTGCGTATCGCCAAGCATCCGTACAGACATCGTGGTGGAGCCTCCACCGTCGAAGTTGACGGCCCGATATGAGCCAAGCTCGGCCATGATTTTGGCCAGCTCGTCCAAATAAACGCCATTGGTGCCGTCAATTGTCACCATCAACAACGTTTTTCCATCCTGTGTGATGCCGACAGCCGTCCGCGCATTCAGAGACACGATCGATTTGTCCGCCTGAAACGACGTAAGCGCCCTGCCCTGGTCAACCAGCAGGACGTTCCCGCCAACCGCCTGCGCCCAATCGTGGCTGTTCGGAGTAGTCTGATACTCGACATGAGCCGTCGATCCGACCGGGAAGTTCTGTTTCAGGAAATTGGCTGCTGTTCCATGCCCCCACAGCACATAGCCGTTGTAAGGGATGTAGAAGCCCGGTTGATTGATGCGTACTTCCTTCGCCACGTTGTCCACAAACAAGACCTCGACAACATCCTTGTAGCCGGGAATCGTACCCAGGCTTGTCTGGCCGAACGAAGGCGTGTACATGTTCAATTGGTTCATATGGCTCTTGCGATTGTCGCTGGGATTGTACTCTTCCTTGTTCACCCCTTGCAGCGGGAACGCATTGCCGTTTGGCGCCGTTACTTTGCCGGTAAACCCAAACTTTTCGATCAGAGCCGTTTTGTCACTGGTAATCCCGAGGCTGTACCAGTAAGACACCAGCCCCATTGACGACACCAGTTCTTTGTCTTTCATGACGATTCCGAATGGTGCGCCACGTTTGGACATGTTGAAAAAGTCTGCATTAATCGCGGCAACCGCTCCTGTTTCCCGGGCCATCTGGGTAACGGTTTGACGATCTGTCAGCTTTCCTTTCGTGCCATAGACCGGCTTTACCTCGACATAGGGGTTGGTCAAATCAACCTTGGTCACCATGACATTGATTTGTTTATCTGCAAAGGACTTCGTATATTTATGTAAGGTAGTACCTTCCCCAATGGTCGTTTGCCACATCAATTGCAGCATACTCGTCTCCGCCCGCGCCTGAGCCACATTGCTTGCCAGCGGCGCAAACGGAGCAAAAGCTCCCCAGGCCACAGCGGCAGCCGTGAGCAGCGACAAAACCTTCCGCGCTCTCATGTTGATAACTCCTCTCCCATTTCCTTCTCTGTGTCTGCTTATGTACACAACTATATAATAGACGCTGTGACAGGGGGGATAGTTTCGGTCTTCCATGCAGATTCCGCATTGGAAAAACGAACCAATGTAAACATTTTACATTGACATCGAAAAAGAGGCGCTGAAACCACGCGCCTCTTTGTTGTCCGTTCTCGTTGGGGTATGGAATTGGAATAGCGTTAGCGGCCGGGCGTAAACGGCTCGGGACGCTCCTGTCTCATGCCAAAGTGGTGAAGAATCGCCTCGACAATGCGGCGTGACGCTTCTCCGTCTCCATACGGGTTGGCTGCCTGCGCCATCTCATGGTAGGCGGCGGCATCGCGCAGCAGGTGATCAGCCATCCGGTACACCTGATCTTCGTCCGTTCCTGCCAGCTTCAGCGTTCCAGCAGCGATTCCTTCCGGCCGCTCCGTCGTGTCGCGCAGCACCAGCACTGGAACACCGAGAGATGGAGCTTCTTCCTGGACTCCCCCCGAATCCGTCAGGATCAGATGGGCACGGCGGGCGAAGTTGTGAAAATCAAAAGCATCCAGCGGCTCGATCAGATGAATGCGATCGTGACCGCCCAGCACCTCCTGCGCCACATCCTGGACAGCTGGGTTCAAGTGAACCGGATAGACGACAGCGATATCCTCATGCTCGTCGATCAGGCGTCTGACCGCACGGAAAATGCGGCGCATCGGCTCGCCCAGATTCTCGCGGCGGTGAGCGGTCATCAGCACCATCTTTTTCCCCTGCACCCGATCCAGTACCGGATGGGTGTAATCGTCCCGGACTGTCGTTTTCAGTGCGTCGATCGCCGTGTTTCCGGTAATGTAGATGGACTCCTCCGGCTTGTTTTCCCGGCGCAGGTTGTCTGCGGAGCCTTCCGTCGGCGAAAAATGGAGATCTGCCATGACGCCAGTCAGTTGGCGGTTCATCTCCTCAGGGAACGGGGAATACTTGTCCCACGTGCGAAGCCCCGCCTCCACATGTCCGATCGCCACCTGGTTGTAGAAGGCTGCCAGGCTGGCTACAAAGGTCGTGGTCGTATCGCCGTGAACGAGGACAATGTCTGGTTTTGTTTCCTTGATCACTTGGTCGAGCGCTTCAAGTGCCCGGGTCGTGATCTGCACAAGCGTCTGCCGGTCCTTCATGATGTTCAGGTCGATATCAGGCTGAATATGGAAAATCTCCAGCACCTGATCCAGCATTTGACGGTGCTGCGCTGTCACGCAAACAATCGGTTCGATGTGCTCTTCATGCTTGCTGAGCTCATGGACGAGCGGCGCCATTTTGATCGCTTCCGGCCGCGTCCCGAAGACAGTCATCACTTTTAGCTTCTTCATCGGATTCCCTCTCCTACTTTGTCCCAAACAGTCGGTCGCCGGCGTCGCCAAGACCCGGGATGATGTAGCCGTGATCGTTCAGGTACTCGTCAATAGCCGCTACGTAGATATCGACGTCAGGATGCTCGTCCTGGACCAGCTTGATGCCTTCCGGAGCTGCGATGAGGCACATCAGCTTCATGCTTTTCGCTCCGCGCTTTTTCAGGGCATCAATGGCCGCGGCAGCAGAGCCGCCGGTCGCCAGCATCGGGTCGATTACGATCAGTTCACGCTCCGCGATATCCGTCGGCAGCTTTACATAGTACTCTACGGGCTGCAGTGTGTCCGGATCGCGGTAAAGGCCCACGTGGCCTACCTTCGCAGCCGGGATCAGCTGCAGAATCCCGTCCACCATTCCCAGGCCTGCGCGGAGAATCGGGATCAGTCCCACTTTTTTACCGGCAATTACACGCGCTTTGCAGGTTGCCACCGGCGTTTCGATGGTTGTCTCCTCCAGAGGCATATCTCGGGTGATCTCGTAAGCCATCAGTGTGGCTACCTCGTCCACCAGCTCGCGGAACTCTTTGGTTCCCGTGTTTTTGTCGCGGATGAATGTTACCTTATGCTGGATCAGCGGATGATCTAACACGTATACGCGGCTCATGTATGTTCCTCCGTTTCCACTTGTCAATATATCCTTTCCATAATAGCGGAGGGAGGGGCGGACGTCAATTTGCGTAATCTTTCGTCATTAGGGGCTTTGGTTCGACACCTTTTTGGGCAAGAGCAATAATGAAAAGATCTTTGTTCGCGCTTTGGTGGAGGAGATGAAAGCGGAGAGGTGGAAGATAGATCGAGCAGATGTGCGATGTGCCTCGGTCGTTGCTTCATGGAGCCCCGTATCTTTAGCATGATTGGATGATCTCCATGGGACCACAGACAAAAACAGGCCCCCGCTTATGCTCGCGGGGCCTGCTTTACTATTTTCGTATTTTCTATTTTGCTAATGTCGCTGCTTTGTTGTGTACCTGCAGATGTACTGATCTTTCCAGCCTTTCCCGCTTATACAGTCAGGCCTTCGTACATCGGGAAGCGTTGGCAGAGGGCGGAGACGCGTTGTCTTGCTTCCTCGTGCTTGGCCGCATCTTCCGGGTTTTTCAGGGTGAGCGCAATGATGGCTGCTACTTCCTTCATCGCTGCTTCGTCAAATCCGCGGCTGGTCACTGCCGGGGTACCCATGCGGACACCGCTGGTGACAAACGGGCTTTCCGGATCGTAAGGAATCGTATTTTTGTTGGTCGTGATATTGACTTCATCGAGCAGATGCTCAGCCACTTTTCCAGTCAGGCCGAGGTTGCGCACATCTACGAGGACGAGGTGGTTGTCCGTTCCGCCAGAGACGAGCGTCAATCCCTCTGCTTGCAGGGCTTCGGCAAAGGCGCGGGCGTTGTTTACGATTTGCTGGGCGTACGCCTTGAATTCAGGCTGGAGCGCTTCGCCAAATGAAACGGCCTTGGCTGCGATGACGTGCATCAACGGCCCGCCTTGCACGCCCGGGAATACGGACTTGTCGATAGCCTTGGCAAATTCCTCCTTGCACAGAATCAGACCGCCGCGAGGACCGCGCAGGGTCTTGTGCGTGGTCGAGGTAACGAAGTGCGCATGCGGCACCGGATTCGGATGCAGTCCAGCCGCCACAAGTCCGGCGATATGGGCCATATCCACCATGAAGTACGCACCGACCTCGTCGGCGATTTCACGGAATTTGGCAAAGTCAATCGTGCGCGGATACGCGCTGGCTCCTGCCACGATCAGCTTCGGCTTGTGCTCAAGCGCTTTGGCGCGCACATCATCGTAATTGATCAGATGGGATTGCTCGTCCACTCCGTATTCGACGAAATTGTAGAGAGACCCGGAGAAGTTGACCGGGCTGCCATGCGTCAAGTGCCCGCCGTGAGACAGGTTCATCCCCAGCACGGTATCGCCCGGCTTCAATATGGTGAAGTAGACAGCCATATTGGCTTGGGCGCCGGAGTGAGGCTGTACATTGGCGTGTTCGGCACCAAACAGTTCCTTGATGCGGTCGCGCGCGATGTTTTCCACGATGTCTACATATTCACAGCCACCGTAGTAACGACGGCCTGGATAGCCTTCAGCGTACTTGTTGGTCAATACCGTTCCCATCGCTTCCATGACGGCACGGCTGACGAAGTTTTCAGATGCGATCAGCTCGATTTTGTCCCGCTGTCTGCCCAGTTCCAGACCGACCGCTTCCGCTACTTGTGGGTCCTGTTTGCGCAAAAACTCTAGCATGGTTTTTTCTCCTCCTGGATCTTTGTTTTAGTTATGAAAAGGGGTTCCCGCAAAGGGGAACAGCCATAACTGGCGAAAATGCCACAGTCACATGCAGCTTTGATTGGACGAGGTGCGCTCATAGACGGCACGGGAACCGCCGATCAGCTTCGGACGGGTGCGCGCTGCCGTTACATGCGCCTCTCCGATCTGGCGAATGGTCGGCCGGACCGGTACCGCTACATGCTTCAGATGCATTCCGATCAGGGTATCTCCGATGTCGATGCCCGCGTGAGCCTTTATGTGCTCGACAACAACGGGAGCTGCCATCTGTTCAAAGGCGCAAGCTGCCATTGAGCCGCCCGCGCTGGGAACAGGCACGACAGAGACCTCCTCAAGCCCGCATTTCTCCATCGTCTCCCGCTCGACGACGAGAGCTCTGTTCAAATGTTCGCAACATTGGAAAGCCAGCGAAAATCCCCGTTCTTGCGCCGCAGCGGAAATTCCCCGGAACAGGGCCTCCGCCACCTCCCGGCTGCCCGCTTTGCCAATGTGTTTGCCGGCCACCTCGCTGGTGCTGCAGCCGATAACAAGCAGCATGCCCGGCCGAAGCTCGGCCAAGCCCGCTACCTCGGAAACGACTTCCCTGGCTTGCTGTTCGATGCGAAGCAGGTCCACCTTACTTCACTCCCGCATGTTTGGCTTCGATCTCGGTGATCTTCTCCACGCGGCGCTCGTGGCGGCCTCCTTGGAAATCGGTCTCCAGCCAAATCTTGACGATGTCAAGGGCAAGGCCGGGGCCGATAACCCGCTCACCCATTGCCAGCACGTTGGTGTTGTTGTGCTCCCTCGTCGCTCTCGCCGAAAATGTGTCATGGACAAGTGCGCAGCGGATGCCGGGAACCTTGTTGGCTGCGATCGACATCCCGATCCCTGTCCCGCACACCAAAATGCCTCGGTCAAATTCTCCTGCCGCTACCTTTTCCGCAACAGGAAGAGCATAGTCCGGGTAGTCGACCGAGTCTTCGCAAGAGCAGCCGAAATCGGCCACTTCCACGTTCATCGTCGCCAGCAGCTTCTTGATTTCCTCTTTTAATTTATATCCACCGTGGTCGGCACCAATCGCCACTTTCATCAGTATCCCTCGCTTACGCTTTTGCTATTTTTATTATAACTCAGATAACGCCCGGTAAAAAGTGAACATTTTTACTAAAAACAAAGATAATGTTCGTCCATTAGCAAGGTTTAGGTAAAAGTCTACCAAAAACTTGCGACAATTGCTATCGGATTGGATCCGGGCATCTTTTGTCTGGTCCAGCAATCTACTGCTGCCGGGACAAGTGAGCCCAAAGCTTGTCCAACAGGACCTGGATTTCACGGGCACATTTGCGGTATTCCTCGACCGTACCGCCGAACGGATCGGCAATATCGCCCCCGTCATTGGCGCCGACGTATTCTTTCAAAGTAAACACTTTTTGCTGCGCCTCAGGAAAGTAGCTGACAATCAGCGACTTGTGACTGTGGGCCATCGTCAGAATCAGGTCAGCCCAAAGGATCAGGTCACCGTTTATCCGCGTAGCCTGATGGTTGTGATCGATTCCGCACTCCGCCAATACTTGAACAGCCTGCTGAGAAGCCGGCTGCCCTTCGTATGCAGCCACGCCCGCAGACCTCACTTCCCAATCGCTGCCTGCCGCAAGTGTCCGAAACAACGCCTCTGCCATCGGACTGCGGCATGTATTTCCCGTGCATACAAACAAAATCCGTTTCATGCTTTCAACTCCTTCCTTGTGCGCTGCCTTTCGCCTCCCGGAATGGACAAAAGGGCAAAGCCGATCCGGGCTGCCCGCTTGAGGAGAAGCTGCCGGGCCATAGTCGCTTCACAGGATAAATTTCAACCCAAAACCAAGCAGGATAAGTCCTCCTAATACTTCGCTGTATTCCCCCAGCCATCCTCCCATACTCCGCCCAATCAGCAGTCCACAATAAGACATCGTTCCTCCCATTATGCCAAACAATGTGACTGCCAGAAACCGGTTGATCTCCATCAGTCCGAACGAAAACCCTACCGTCAATGCGTCCAGGCTGACGCTGAAGGCAAACAGAAGCAGTCCGAAGCCCTTCGTCCGCAGCATGCTTTTTTCGTCACCGTTGGCAAACCCGTTCCAAATCATATGTACGCCGATGCCCATCAGGACAGTTCCCCCGACGAAAACCGCTATATCCCCGATCATATCGGATAAGTAGCCGCCCACTGCGATCCCGACCAATGGCATAGCGATGTGGAACAAGCCGATCGTAACGCTCACTTTCAGTATCTCTCTCAGCCGAATGCCAATCATGCCCACGCCTACTCCGAGTGAAAAGGCATCCATACTCAAAGCAAGAGCAATCATGAGCAGAGTCAGAAACTGACCCCAGTGAAATAAGGCAAGGTCCACGTCGCTCCCCTCCTGTCTTCACTTTTATGCGGACAAGAGGGAGTTTAGACATGCTGATAAAAGCCAAACCTTTCGTTACACAGCCAAAATGCGTCCTCCCGCAGCTTTTTCCAGCCTGTTCATGACAGCCATGCCGATGCCTGAGCGCGGAAATGTCTCGCCGACGATAAATTGCACCTGTTCGTCGTCAAACTGCCGGAGAACACCGTACAAGTGCTGGGCTACCTGTTCAAGCTCCGAGCGCGAACCGACAGAAATGACCACATCTGCTACCTGCTGCTGCCGCCAGTAGGGGAGCGATTCCATTGTTGCCATCACGCCCGTCTTGCGCCCGTGCCGTTTTGCCTCGGCGAGCATGGCTCGCATCTGCTCGTACACCCGGGACTCCTCGCCATCGACGAGCCACATTTCCCCTTCTGGAGCGTAGTGCGTGTACTTCATCCCCGGCGAGCGCGGAGCTTCTGCCGCATCCGGCAAAAAGGCCGGATCGATCGCCACCTCTCCGATGACTTCCTCCAGTTGCTCGCGCGTAATTCCGCCCGGTCTGCAAATAAGCGGAGGCTCTACCGTTACATCAAGCACGGTCGACTCTACACCCACGCCAGTCGCTCCGCCGTCTACTACGCCGACGATCCTGCCTGCAAGGTCTGCCATGACATGCTCAGCTGTCGTAGGACTGGGTCTGCCCGAGCGATTGGCACTGGGAGCCGCCACAGGGACCCCCGCCTGTTTAATCAGCGCCAATGCCACGGGATGATCCGGCATACGCACGCCCACCGTATCAAGACCCGCCGTCACCAGCGAAGCCACTCTCTCTGTTTTTGGCAGGATCAAAGTCAATGGTCCCGGCCAAAACGCCTCAATCAGGGCAGCGCCTTTCTCCGGAAGAGACGATGCAATATCGTTAACCTGCTCTTTATCTGCAATGTGAACAATCAGTGGATTGTCGCTCGGTCTTCCTTTTGCCATGAATATTTTTTCCACAGCCTCGTCAGACAATGCATCGGCCCCCAAACCATATACGGTTTCCGTAGGAAAAGCCACGGTTTCTCCATCACGCAAAAATTGGGCTGCATCCACAATCTGTGTACAAGCTTGGAGATTTTCCACATTTTTATCCACAATCCATACCTTTGTTTTCCGTTTCAAAGCCATCTGTCAAATTCCTTTCCAATACGCATCTTCGTATACGATTTGTGCCTTAAGTATAGTGTTGGAAGCAAAAGTTTTCAACAGCCTGTGAATAACTTGTGAATAACTTGTGGCAGTCGGTGGAAAACAATCCTGTTACTTTTTTTAACCTTCGCCCTTGTTTCCTTGTAGTATCATTTATCTATCAAATAACATCCATTGTTTTTCCGCGAAAGGATTGAGGAAGCATGAAAACCCCGTCCAAGTCCATTGTCACCAGCCTTGTTGGCGCAGCGTTCTTGCTCGCCGCTGTCAACGCCCCCGCTATGGCTGCCGCCACATCGGCAACAACGCCAGCCATAGCGGCGCCATCGGCTGCACCTGCACAAAAAGCTCAGGTACAGGGAGTCGTTTTCACTCCGAAAACGATTCAGGCCAAAACGGCCGAGTATGAGGCCAAGATTTCTATTCCTGTCATCAGCGGACTCAAAGACAAGGCGTTTGAGACCAAGCTCAATGCTGAACTGCAAAAACTTGCCCAGGACTCGCTCAAAGAAACGCAAGACATGGCCAAGGAAGATGCCGCCACCGCCAAAAAATACGGATACGAGCTTCGGCCCCATGCTCTGGACATCTCCTATGAAGTGCACATGAACGGCAAGCTCGTATCGTTCGCCGTTCAAACGTACCGCTACACAGGGGGCGCCCACGGGATAACAGATGTTGTCTATTACAACCTCGCCAATGTGGAAAAAGCGAAGAACCTCCAGCTTTCCGATCTTTTCCGCCCTGGATATGACTATCGCTATGTCCTGAGCCATTTGATTGCCCAACAAATCAAAGCAGACCCGGATTTGAGCGGGATCGCGGACGGATTCCCCGGCGTTTCCGAAAACCAGTCGTTTGCTTTCGAGAATGGCAAGCTTGTCATTCATTTCGGCCAATACGAAATCGGTCCCTATGCCATTGGAATGCCTGCTTTCACCATTCCTACCGGGAACGTCTTTAACCTGTATAATCCGGAGGTTGCCCAATTGTTGAAGTAAGGCTTGTTTGTATCGTGCAAACGGGATGAGTTATAAGCAAGGAAGAGCCCAGCCATTAAAAAAAGCCTGCTCCATAAGGAACAGGCAGGAGAGGGGCTTGGTTAGAAGAGGGAAGCCAGCTTGTCCCAGAGGTAAAAACGGACTTCCACTTTTGGCTGTACAGGGGCAGTCTCCTCGCTTTGGCCTGCGTCTTCCCGAGACTGCTCTTGTACAGAGACACTTCCTGAAAAGGCTTGTACAGATATGTCACCAGCATCCTGATGATCGTTGGTTTCGGCTGTGGCTCCCATCCAGCTTTCTTCCATGCGAGACAGGCGCCACTGCTGATGGGACGCGCGCTCTTCTTCCAGATCGTTCAGAGGAGCGTTTTCCCCGGTATTTTTCGATATAGGTTCCAAGTCGGCAGTCGGTGCTTTGGCATCGGCTGCTGTTTTCGTTGGGAGTGATTCACTTTCATTTTCAACTTGAGCGGACGCGATCGCGTCGCCGTTGGACATGTCGATAAAGCAGAGCGGCGGAAACAGTACGCACCACCAATTTTGTCCCTGTGCGTCGCCGATGCGGACGCGGAGCGCTTCGTAATCACCTGCGGGATAGACGTAGGAGCCGTACAGCTTCGTTGGAAACGGCACCCGTCCAAAATCAACTTCTGCTTTATACGAGAAGCCCCGTTCGCGCATGGTCTTATCGACAAGTGCCTGCAGCTCCGGCAATTTGCTGGCGACGACCGCCTTCGCTTCATCGTAGGAACGGATGTCTTTTACCCAGACGTTCATTTGATCGACAATGGCATCGCGGACTTCCCGCTTCAGCCACTGGTCTTGTATGGAATCGCTGTTGGCGATAATTCGCAGTCGGATAGACTCCTGAGGGATCGGTCCATTGTCGAGCACGTTGGCGGATGTAAGCTGTCCCTCCCAGCTCATCATCAGTGTCAAAAAGCTAAACGCTACGAAAAAGAACCGTTTCATAGATACCCTTCTCCCTCTCATAACTGATTTCTCTTCTGTCTCTCTTTAGAAATCAGTATGGACAGGGAGGGGCGGAAATATACCTATCGATTTGAAAGATTCAGACGGGAGCGTCTGGAGCTTCCCATTTTCGCATAGTGTTCACGTTACCGACCAACCATATAATACCATATTTTGCAATTATAACAAAACAAAAAAACGGCTGCTTGAGCCGCTTTCTTTGATTTATCTTCGATTTCTTCTACCCCTCTGTTTCCTCTCTATTCCTTCCGACCCGTTCTGATCCCGATTACGACGCGGTCGATTCCAGCCAAATCAGCGACGATCTCTACCTGGTCAATCACCCCTGAAGCCTTCATCAGACTGGCGACATCACGGGCTTGATGTATTCCAACCTCAAACCCGACCAGAGCTGTCTGCTTCAAAAGGCTTGGCAGGGCATCGCAGAGACGGCGATAACAGTCCAGACCGTCGTCTCCCCCGTCAAGCGCGAGCCGAGGCTCATATGCCTTTACTTCATCATCCAGCTCATCTACATCGCGGCTTGGTATATAAGGCGGATTGGACACGAGAATGTCTACGCGCTCATGGGCCTCCAAAAGCGGCTGTACCAGGTCCCCTTGCAAAAAGCGGACCCTGGCTCCGAGCTGCTCCGCATTTTCACGGGCAATGGCCGTAGCATCGGGAGAAAGATCCACTGTGCTGACCTGCCAGTGAGGCCGTTCACAAGCAATGGTGACACAGATGGCTCCGCTGCCTGTGCCGATATCGACGACCTGCAGCGATTGATCGGCCGGCCATAGCTTCTCCGCCCGGCAAAGCAGCTGCTCCACGAGTATCTCCGTCTCGGGACGCGGAATCAAAACACCGGGACGGACGTGAAAGGGACGTCCGTAAAACTCCTGGGTTCCAAACATGTACTGAAGCGGCTCGCGGCGGCTCCGCCGTTCGCACAGGGCCGCAAGCTGGTCGCGCGCTGCCACAGGAATCGGTTCGCCCATCGAAATCAAAAATCTCGTCCGGTCCCAGCCCAGACAGTGCCGTACCAGCAGTTCCGCTTCAAACATAGGATCGGCTACTCCCTGTTTGCGCAAAAAGGAAGAAGCCCGCGAAAGGGCTTCTCGTATCGTCACGACATCGGACCAATCAAGCTGTGTGTGCATGGCTTTTCAACTGCTCCGTCTGTTCGTGCAGCATCAGGTTTTCAATCACTTCGTCGATCTCGCCCTCCAGGATCGCCTCGAGACGATGCAGAGTAAGGCCGATTCGGTGATCGGTCACGCGGCTTTGCGGAAAGTTGTACGTGCGAATCCGCTCACTCCGGTCACCCGTTCCCACAAGGCTTTTGCGTGTAGCATCCTGCTCCGCCATCTGCTGCTGCATGTGGTAATCGTACAGGCGGGCGCGCAGTACGCGCAGGGCTTTATCCTTGTTGGAATGCTGCGATTTTTCGTCCTGACAGGACACCACGATGCCTGTCGGGATATGCGTAACACGAACAGCGGACTTGGTCGTATTGACGCTCTGTCCACCCGCACCGCTGGAACAGAAAGTATCGATGCGTATATCTTTTTCGTTGATTTCCACTTCGACGTCTTCGGCTTCCGGCAGTACCAGCACCGTAGACGTAGACGTGTGAATCCGGCCGCCCGACTCGGTTGCCGGAATACGCTGCACGCGATGTGCACCGCTTTCAAATTTCAGCTTGCTATAGGCCCCACGGCCGCTGACAGAAAAGACAATTTCCTTGTAACCGCCGATGTCAGTCGGATTGGCTTCCAGAACTTCCACCTTGAAACCGTGCCGCTCTGCATAACGCGTGTACATGCGGAACAGATCGGACGCGAACAGCGCCGCTTCATCACCACCGGCAGCTCCGCGAATCTCCACGATAACGTTTTTATCGTCATTCGGATCTTTTGGCAGCAGCAGGATTTTCAACCGATCTTCCAGTTGTTCCTTGCGTTTGGCGAGTTCCGCGATTTCCATTTTCACCATTTCGCGCATCTCGTCATCCAGCTTTTCTTCCTGCATCGCCTTTGCGTCCTCATACTGAGATACTACCGATTTGTATTCACGATAAACGGTCACAGTCTCCTCCAGAGAAGACTGCTCCTTGGACAGTTCCCGCAGCCGTTTGGTGTCACTGATGACATCGGGGTCGCATAGTAGATTGGTTACCTCTTCATAACGCTCTTCAACCGCAGACAAGCGCTCGAACACTGTCATTCACCCCATTACGAAAAAATTAAGTACTTGCTTTCACTAAAAATCCTATGAAGAAAGCTTCCTGTTTTGCACTGCAGTGCCATCGCCAGGAAGCGAAGCCTGCCAGTAAAAAAATATTGAAAGTAACAGAATAATTATAGGGGGAAACCCCGAAAAAGTCAAAGAAATACATGATCTGGCGGTGTTTTCCTGCTCATGAAAAACAGCCCGGACAAGCCGAGCCGTCAGATGGTTATCGGTGATACGCGTCGTTTGACGTGACGTGGAAATCATAGCGGGGTATTTTTTGCCGCAAGGCCGCGATGACTTCTTGTTCGATGGTGCGAGCCTGATTGGCCGTTACATTCGGGATCAAGTCCAACGTAACGTATGCGTTCCCGCCCACAAGGGTAACCCTTGCATCCTCCACACCGGATACCGATCTAGCCATCCTCTCCATGTTGTCCATGTCAACCTGGGTATTGCGAACGTTGGCGTGGCCGATGATCAGATTCGGGTTCTGGTTTCGTCCCATCAAGGGATCGCGATCCTCCATCGGCGGAGCCCCTCTGTCAATGATATCTCCGCTTCGGTCACTCTTGATCGTAGCGTGCTGTTGCGGATCGTAGCTGTTGGCGCCATAGCTTTTTTCCTGCGGCATCGTCCGGCCGCAGCCGACCGCAGCCACAAGCAACAAAGCTGCAGCACCGAATGCAGCTGCCGCGCTTTTTCCATAGGGCAGGCGTCGCATAAAAAAGCCACCTCCTGTTTGTCATAGTGTGCGCAGCAGATGAAATCTCCATGCACAGACAACAGGAAGCGGCCATACGCCAGCCTATTCCACCGGCGGGTGGTAGTAATGACGACGGCAGACGCTGCTGTAGGTGTCGTTTCCGCCGATCTCGATCGTTTCGCCGGTATATACCGGTTTGCCGTTTTTGTATTTCAGAATGTGCGTCGCTTTTTTATTGCAGTAGACACAAACCGTTTTGATTTCCTCGATCTTGTCCGCTTCGCTCAATAATCCGGCGCTGCCTGGGAATAATTCGTTTTTAAAGTTCTTCAATAAGCCGTACACGATCACCGGTATATCCAGCTCATCGACGATCCGTACCAGCTGTTGAACGTGTTCCGCATGCAAGAACTGTCCTTCGTCCACAAGAACGCAATCAGGATAAGGCTCCTCGGCAGACACAACCGCATATATATCGGTGTCATCCCCGATCGAAATGGCTTCGCGGCTAATCCCCACCCGGGAGGCTACCTTCCCGACGCCGTAGCGGTCATCGATGGCGGGTGTGAAAACCAGAACTTTTTTTCCTGACTGTTCGTAATTATGGGCCACGGTCAATAACTGAATGGATTTGGAAGCGTTCATTGCTCCATAGCGAAAATATAGTTGCGCCACGTCTATTGTCTCCCTTTGCTTTTGTTAAACGTATTTATCTCGGGCACGGTCTGGGTCTCCCACAGCCTATACATCTATTGTATGGGTTCATTCCGGCAGACGGGAAGAGCATTTTTGGTGATCGGGGTAAAAAAACAAAACCAGGCAGATTGCTCTACCTGGTCGCTCCAATCTCCGATTAGGAAAGATTGTATTTGCGTTTGAAACGGTCCACACGGCCGCCAGCATCGACGAATTTTTGTTTACCAGTGAAGAACGGGTGGCAGTTGGAGCAGATCTCCACGCGCAGCGCTTGCTTCACGGAACCGGATTCGAATTCGTTACCGCATGCACATGTTACTTTCACTACATTGTAGTTAGGATGAATTCCTGGTTTCATCTCACATACACCTCTTTTCCGCCCTGAATCGTTTGCCGAAACAGAGTTATATAGAAAATACACATAGAAAATAGTAGCATGGCCAGCATCGAAAAGCAACTGAATTTACTTCTTATCCAGCCTTTTCCTCCGCTGCAAATCCTCCGGCGGAACATGTGTAAATGAACCGATGACGACGTCCGGCAATTCCTCCTGGTAAATTTCGATTGCCTGCTTCATGCCGAACACCTCTCCCTTGGCTGGCGGGATCATTGCCAGATAGCTCTCGGGATCGATATTCAGGTTGCGAAGCTGGATCAGCTTGATGCCTGTCCGGCGGATAAACTCGATCATCGCTTCCATTTCCTCTTCGCGGTCGAACACGCCTGGGAAGCACAAGTAGTTGATGGACGTGTACACACCTTTGGAAGCGGCGTACTCCGCCGAGCGGGCCACATTTTCCAGCGTGTAGTTGCGCGGACGATAATACGCGTTGTAATGCTCGTCAATCGCGCTGATGATGCTCACCCGCATCAGGTCAAGACCGGCATCGACGATCCCCTTGATGTGATCGGTCAGGCCCGCATTCGTGTTGATGTTGATAAAGCCCATATCTGTCTGTTCCCGCACCCGGCGCATCGCCGGAACGATGATGGACGCCATCGTGGAAGGCTCCCCTTCACAGCCTTGTCCAAAGCTGATAATGCTCTCCGGTGTCTGCAAATGATGCAGCATCACCTCGACCAGCTCGTCCTCTGTCGGCTTGAAGTTCATCCGCGTCTGCGGAGACGGAAAACCGCTGTCCTCAGGCTGCTCGGAGATACAGCCATAGCAGCCGGCATTGCACGTATACGAGACAGGCAGGCTTCCTTCCCAACGATGGAAGAAGTTGTTGGAAGCTGTCAGGCATTCGTATTCCAATGCACAGTGTGACAGGTGGTGGAGAATCCGGTTTTGCGGGAACATCTCCAACGTCTTCTCTACGCGCTGACGAAGCTCGTCCATCGGGAAATGCAGCGGGTTCCACTGGTGCGGATCATCGCTCTGACGGCCTGCTACCCAGAAACGATCGTCTTTCCATACAACTGCTGTATATCCAAACAGCGGAAACTTGCTATTTTTGTCGGTCTTCACGTAACCAGGCAGCAGCAGCCGTGTAAAGCCTTGAGGGATCAAGGCTCCTACCGACGTATAGCCGTCGAGCTTTACCATCTCGCCTGTGTCCGGGTCCATCCCGACCGGAACGGTATCGGGCAGGCTGACGAGTGTAGCTCCCTCTGGCAGCGGAATCAATTCTTCTTCCAATACTTCCGTCAATATATCTCCATTGCGAGCCACCGCGAGCAGCTCGGGGTGGTCGTATACATTGCCTTTTTCATCTGCGTACACTAAAAACATGGTACAATCGCCTCGCTTTTTTCGCTCAGCCCATTGTAACGCAACGATCAGACAATGTAAATGTGAACGGTTACCTGCTGAGGTAACGAAGCGGATTCATGGGGACGTTATCCTCTCTGACCTCAAAATGGAGATGGTAACCCGTCGAATCGCCGGTACGTCCCATGTAGCCGAGCATTTCTCCCCGCTCCACGTGCTGTCCCGGCTGCACGATGATTTTGCGCATATGGGCATAATACGTCTGCAAGCCTTCCCCGTGATCCAGAATGACGATGAAGCCGTAACCGCCCCGATTTCCACCCGCTTCCACCACAACGCCTTCTTTCGCAGCGTAGATCGGGGTCTGCCCTTCGCTCTGGTTCCACATGTCCAATCCTTTGTGCATCCTTCCCCACCGCGTACCAAAGCCGCTTGTCACAGTCGCTTCCTTCACCGGCCAATCCATAGCCCGCGAACGGTTGGCTTGGCGGCTGGCCGTCGTAACCGCATTACGCTTTCGCTGCCACTCTTTGGCAGTCAGCGAATTCATGTCAGAGATGGGGATATGAATGGTTTGACCTATGTAGAGGTTGTCCTCCATCAGCCGGAGCAGCGGGTTTCGCTCCAGCAGCATTTCTTTGCTTACACTGTAGCGTCTGGCGATGCTGTCCACCGTTTCCCCTCTCCTGACGGAGTGGGTAATCTCTTCTTTATTCAAAACCAGCTTCATGCCGATTCCCATCAGATTCGGCTTTACCATCCTGTTTAACTCCAACAGTTGTTTTAACGTCAATCCGTAGCGTTCGGCTATTTCCGACATCGTGTCCCCGTATTTTACGGTGTAGGTCATCACTTCACTTCTATTCGTCGAAGTCGGTTTGTCCAGGGAAGCAAAAGGGTTAAATGCTTCAAACAGGACCTGTTCGACTACGGCCTGTTTCACTTCGTCGCGACTCCCCCACCCTGCCGGCAGCTGCTCGTAATCCACTGACATTCCTCCTTCACGCCTGCGTTTCTGGCAGATTTGCCCTCAGTATCTGCACGAGCACTCTTTTATACGATATGCCTCGTCCGCATAAAAAATGACGGCGAGTCTAAGAACCCGCCGTCACTGTGCTTTGTTTTCCACGTGTCTGTTTCGTTTCGATGCTTTGCAAAAATTCTTCGTTTGTTTTGGAGTCTGCCAGTTTCCTCAAAAAGGACTCTACGTATTCCGAGGTTTCGTTCATGCTTTTGCGAATCGCCCACAGCTTTTCCAATTCTTCCTTGGAAAGGAGCAGCTCTTCGCGCCGGGTACCGGAGCGGCGAATATCGATCGCCGGGAAAATGCGGCGTTCGGACAGCTTTCGGTCCAGATGCAATTCCATATTGCCGGTTCCTTTGAATTCCTCGTAAATGACATCGTCCATGCGCGAACCCGTCTCTACCAGTGCAGTCGCCAAAATCGTCAGGCTGCCGCCTTCCTCGATGTTGCGGGCCGAGCCGAAGAACCGCTTCGGACGGTGGAACGCGGCGGGATCAATACCTCCCGAAAGCGTACGTCCGCTGGGCGGGATAACCAGGTTGTAGGCCCGTGCCAGACGGGTAATCGAATCGAGCAGGATGACGACATCTTTCTTATGCTCGACCAGCCGCTTGGCTCTTTCCAGCACGAGCTCCGCTACCTTGATATGGTTTTCGGGAACTTCGTCAAATGTGGAAGCGATTACTTCTCCCTGTACAGAACGCTGCATGTCGGTTACTTCCTCCGGGCGTTCATCGATCAAGAGAACAAACAGGTGGATGTCCGGCCGATTAGCAGTGATGCTGTTCGCGATTTCCTTGAGAAGTATGGTTTTGCCGGCCTTGGGGGGCGCTACAATCAAACCGCGCTGGCCGAGACCAACAGGGGCGATGAGATCCATCAGGCGGGCGGAAACGCGTTCTGGCGACGTTTCCAATACGAGTTTGTTTTGAGGATATAACGGTGTCAAGGCGGGGAAATGAAGTCGTTCGGCTGCCAATTCGGGGTCTTCTCCGTTTACAGCCTCTACTTGCAATAATCCGAAATAACGTTCATTTTCCTTGGGAGGTCGCACCTTACCAGATACCAAGTCTCCCATCCTCAGATCAAATCGGCGAATCTGCGACTGGGAGATGTAAATGTCCTCCGAGCTCGGGAGGTAGTTGATAGGGCGCAGGAATCCGTAGCCTTCCGGCAGGATTTCCAGCACCCCTTCCATAAACATCAGACCGTCTCTTTCGGCTCTGGCTCGAAGGATGGCGAAGATCAGCTCCTTCTTCTTCAGCTGGGAGTAATAAGGGATTTGATACTCCTTCGCGAGCTTGTAGAGATCGGTCAACTTCTTTTCTTCTAGTTCTGAAAGTAACATAATTCCACCACTCTTTATTTACTCTTCATCTATCTTCGTCTATTTGCTGCATTACAATACCAGACGAGGCTTGCGTTCCAAGCGGTGGGTTCCTTCGATGAAACGGATTGTTCCTGTCTTGGCTCGCATCACGACGGAATGAGTCGTAGCGCGCGTGCCCTGAATCCGAACGCCTTGCAGCAATTCACCGTCGGTAACGCCTGTGGCGGCAAAGATAGCATCGTCTCCTTTGACCAGATCATCCATGTGCAGCACTTGATAAGGATTGACCAATCCCATGCGTTTGCAGCGTTCCACTTCCTCTGCATTTTGCGGCAGCAGCTTGCCCTGGATCTCACCGCCCATACACTTGAGCGCTACAGCAGCCAGAACACCCTCAGGAGCTCCTCCAGAACCGAACAGGATGTCTACACCCGTATCCTCAAAAGCCGTGTTGATCGCTGCGGCTACGTCTCCGTCGGAAATCAGCCGGATGCGAGCACCTGCTTCGCGGATTTCATGAATAATCTTCTGGTGACGGTCCCGATCCAGCACGATCGCGACCAGGTCGCTGATGTCTTTGCCTTGCGCCTGGGCTACCGCCTTCAGGTTATCCTTGATGGGCGCGTTGATGTCGATCTTGCCCACCGCTTTCGGGCCAACGGCGATTTTCTCCATGTACATGTCAGGGGCGTGCAGCAGGTTGCCTTTGTCTGCAACGGCGATAACCGAGATAGCGCCCCACGTTCCCTTGGCAACGATATTGGTGCCCTCAAGCGGGTCTACGGCTACATCGACTGCCGGGGCGACTCCCTGGCCCAGCTTTTCACCGATATACAGCATCGGGGCTTCATCCATTTCGCCCTCGCCGATGACGACTGTCCCATCCATCGGTACGTTTTCAAATTCTTTGCGCATTGCGGTCGTGGCCGCATCGTCAGCCTCATCCTTTTTGCCGAGACCCATCCAACGCGCAGAGGCAAGTGCGGCTGCCTCCGTAACACGTACCAGTTCAAGCGTTAAACTACGTTCCATTCTGGAAGACTCCTCTCCTGGCAATGAGTTACTGCTGTTGACGTTCCTTTTCTCCCAAGCTAACCCGCCGAACATTCGCTCCCAGGCTTTGCAGCTTGCTGACAAGGTTTTCATACCCGCGGTCGATATGCTCTAAACCTTCCACCTCTGTCACGCCGTTCGTAGCCAAACCGGCGATGACTAAAGCCGCGCCTGCCCGCAGGTCGGAAGCAACTACCTTGGCGCCGTTCAATTGGCTGCCTCCCTCGATAATTGCCGAACGGCCCTCGATCTTCAGGTTGGCACCCATACGGCGCAGCTCGTCTACATGGCGGAAACGGGCGCTGTAAATGTTGTCGGTCACAATGCTGGACCCCGAAGCCAGAGTGAGCAGCGTCGTGATCGGCTGCTGCAAGTCCGTCGGAAAGCCTGGGTACGGACTCGTCTTTACATCAATGGATCGGTACTGCCCATTGCCGTTCACCTGAATACAGTCGTCCATTTCCAGCACGTCCACGCCGATCTCCCGCAGTTTGGCTGTGACAGACTCGAGATGCTTGGGAATCACATTTTCAAGCGTGACGCTGCCATTGGTCGCTGCTGCCGCTATCATATACGTTCCGGCTTCGATCCGGTCGGGAATGATCGTGTGGCGACAGCCGCGCAGGCGGTCTACCCCTTGGATCCGGATGAGATCGGTCCCGGCTCCCTTGATGTTGGCCCCCATATTGTTGAGCAGGGTAGCTACATCGACGATTTCCGGCTCGCGAGCCGCATTTTCGATAATCGTGACACCCTCTGCCTTGGAGGCTGCCAACATAATGTTGATAGTCGCCCCCACACTGACCAGGTCGAGGTAAATACGGGCGCCCTTCAATCTGCCATTCGGGGCTTGAATCGTCATTACACCATTTTTGTTCGTCACTTTGGCGCCGAGTGCTTCAAACCCTTTAATGTGCAGGTCGACTGGACGCGGCCCCAAGTCGCACCCTCCCGGCAAGCCGACGCGCGCTTCCCCGAACTTGGCCAGAAGCGCCCCCCACAAATAATAAGAAGCGCGCAATTTTTTTACGCGTCCATTGGGCATCAGCATCGACTTCATCGGGCGGCCGTCCACTTCCATCCAATCATCTTCGAACAACACATCGGCTCCCATTTCTCGCAGGAGTTCGTGATAGATTTCCACATCTTGAATATGCGGCAAATTCTCAATCACAACCGGCCCGTCTGCCAGCAGCGCAGCAGGAACCAGGGCAACGGCACTGTTTTTTGCCCCGCTGATGGTAACCGAGCCCTGAAGCGGGGTTCCCCCGTTGATGATCAGCTTTTCCATGTTTTGCTCTCCTCAGGCTTAATCGGGAAATGAGCACCTTCCCCAGCGGAAAAGGTGCTCTTATATTTATACGTACAATACGATCAGTTGGGACTTACTTTTGCATTTTTGCCCAGTCGGACAAGAACTTCTCCAGACCGCTGTCAGTCAACGGATGCGCAATCAACTGATGAAAAACCTTGTGGGGAATCGTCGCAAAATGGGCTCCGCGACGAGCGGCTTCCGTCACATGGACTGGATGGCGTACCGAAGCGGCGATAATTTCTGTCTCGATACCGTGAACAGAGAAAATTTCCGCAATATCTTCGATCAGCTGCATGCCGTCATGACCGATGTCATCGAGACGTCCCAGGAACGGAGATACATACGTCGCTCCGGCACGTGCTGCGAGCAGCGCTTGATTGGCCGAAAAGACCAATGTCACATTGGTGCGAATCTTCCGCTTGGCAAAATACTTGACTGCTTTCAGGCCTTCTGCCGTCATCGGAACCTTGACGACAATGTTTTTGGACAAAGAAGCAAGCTTTTCGCCTTCTTCGATCATGCCCTTGGCATCAGTGCTGATGACCTCTGCACTGATCGGACCGTCTACGATGTCGATAATCTCTTTTAAGGTCTCGATAAAATCGCGGCCTTCCTTGGCTACCAGAGAAGGGTTGGTCGTGACCCCCGCCACTACGCCCCACTCGTGAATCTCGCGGATTTCATCGACGTTTGCCGTATCAATCAAAAAGCGCATGATGGACCTCCTTGGTTACGCACGATTGCTGCTGCCGAACAGGCGCATTTTGCCTTTGACAACTTCCTTGATCGCCTCGCGAGCCGGACCGAGATATTTGCGCGGGTCGATCTCGTTCGGCTTGGCTGCCAGCACCTTGCGTACTGTTTCCGTGCATGCGACTTGACTTTCTGTATTTACGTTGATTTTTCCGACACCGAGAGAAATCGATTTGACGATCGCTTCGTCCGGAACACCGGAACCGCCGTGAAGAACGATCGGGGAACCGATGCTGTTTGCAACCTTCTCGATAATGTCGAAACGGATTTTCGGCTCGCCTTTGTACATGCCATGCGCTGTACCGACAGCAATAGCCAGGTAGTCTACTTTGGTTTCTTCCCAGAAACGGATCGCTTCTTCAGGATTTGCAAGAGTAGCGTCTTCTTCGTCAACAGACAGATCATCTTCTACTCCGCCAATGGTACCGAGCTCGCCTTCAACAGAGACGCCAACTGCGTGGGCAGCCTCCACAACCTGTTTCGTCAGGCGAATGTTGTCCTCGAACGAATGGTGAGATCCGTCGAACATCACGGAAGAAAAGCCGGCACGGATACATTTCATGACGATGTCAAAGTTGCTGCCGTGATCGAGGTGCAGCGCAACAGGAACGCCGGAGCGCTCTGCCGCTACCTTGGCAATCGCGACCGTGTAATCCAGGCCCATGTACTTGAGTGCGCCTTCAGACACGCCGAAAATGACCGGGGATTTCTCTTCCATAGCAGCTTCCGTAATCGCTTGCGTAAACTCCAGGTTATTGAGGTTGAACTGTCCGACAGCATATTTATGCTTCTTGACGTCTTCGGTAAAAGCGGTCATAGGTACTAGTGGCATATGATAATCCTCCTTAGCAGACTCTGTAACGTGGCTTATTATACCACAGACATCTGCTTGTTAACAGGTACGCTTGTCTTGATAGATATATCCAGGATTGCTCAACAGGCCAACTGCTGATGAACAGCGAGGCGAAGCTCGTCAATATCAAACGGCTTGGTGAAGTGTGTCAACGCCCCCAGCTGTGTCGCTTCTTTAATCATGTCCAGTTCGCCGTAGGCCGTCATCATGATAACCTTGATATCCTGATTGATTTTTTTGATGTGCTTCAAAATCTCGATGCCATCCATCCCGGGGATTTTCATATCCAGAATGACCAGATCCGGAGACTCTTTTTCGACGATTTCCAGAGCCATTTTCCCATTCGCAGCCTGGAATGTTTTATAGCCTTCCTTGCCAAGAACCTCGTACAGCAGGATTCGTATGCCGTACTGATCATCGACAACCAACACTTTTTTATCCCGTTTATCCTGCATGTTTCGTCCATCCCCCTGCTTATAAGGCCGTAAACTTTATAACCTTGATTCGCCTAAATTCAGGAAAATCCTGCTCCTGTCCTTGAAATTTTCCCGCATCCCCGTCTTCGAGTATAATAATTGGCAACCATTCGTATATGTGAGGAGACCCCGCTGCCATGAACATGGTTTGGATTATTTGCCTGTTTACCTTCGTTATCCATACATCGGAGACGCTCTCCTACGCGCTGCGGTACGCTGGCATACAGACCGGGAGGCTCGCCGTAGCGCTCTCCCTGACCGGAATTATCGTCCTCGTCTCCCGCACCTCCAACATGATACAGGCTCCGTTCACCGGGGGACTGATCGACCATGCGTCTGCTGAAAATACGGATGTCCTTCCCTTTCTGCACATGATCATCGGTATGGCGTCACTGGGGACATTGGCGGCTATTCTGCTGTTTCCGACACTCGTGCAGCTGTCAAAACGGCTGATCGCCCACCTGGAGCTGACAGGCTCGCTTCCCCAGATGCTAAAGACGACTGTTTCCATCCATAGTATCCGTCAGGTCAAGCATCACATACGCTTGCCGCGCCTGCCTGACCTCGCCCGCTTTCGGATCAAGGGCATCCCGTACAGGCTGCTGCTTTTAAATTGTATGGTTACCGGAATCTACACGACCGGCGTGCTAGCCACCCTTTACGCTTCGCTGCTTGTGCCCGAGTTCAAGGCGACAGTCTTGTCGGCATCCGGGACCATCAACGGCATCGCCACGATCATCCTGACCATTTTCATCGATCCGCAAGTGGGACTCTTGACAGACAAGGCGATGCAAGGGCAGAGCGAGATGACACATATCCGCGACATCTATTTGGGACTGATGATCTCGCGCTTTTTCGGCACGTTGCTGGCACAGCTTTTGCTCGTGCCCGCCGCATACTGGGTCGCCTGGATCGCTCCTCTGTTTCAGACGTAGAGGGAGGGCGAAAAGGTTCCACGCGCACTCTTTTTTGGCAAATTAATCCAGCTCCTGCACCTATCCGGGCAGACTGGTTTGGAGCATGCAAAAACGCACCAGCGGAGGCTAAATCCGCTCGTGCGTTTTTCTTTGGCTTACTATCGTTTATTGGTCAGAGATGCGTGTACAAAATCGCGGAACAACGGCTGCGGACGGTTCGGACGGGACGTGAACTCCGGATGGAATTGGGTCGCCAGGAACCATGGGTGGTCTTCCACTTCCACGATTTCTACCAGACGTCCGTCTGGAGTCGTACCGGAGAAGCGCATGCCCAGCTTAGCGAGCTGCTCGCGGTAGTCGTTGTTTACTTCATAGCGGTGGCGATGGCGCTCGTACACCATGGTGCTGTTGTAAGCACGCTCTGCCAGGCTTCCTTCGATGACTTTCGTCGGTCCGCGGCCCAGACGCATGGTACCGCCTTTGTCCTCGATATTCTTTTGCTCAGGCAGCAGGTCGATGACGGGGTATTTCGTATCGGGGTTGATCTCGGAGCTGTTGGCTCCGTCCATGCCAGCTACATGGCGGGCAAATTCGATCACCGAGATTTGCATCCCCAGACAGATTCCCAGGAATGGGACCTTGTTCTCACGAGCGTAACGGGTAGCTGTAATTTTGCCTTCGATACCGCGATCCCCGAAACCGCCCGGTACGAGAATGCCGTCTACATCGCCCAGCAATTCGTGCACGTTTTCCGGAGTAACTTCTTCTGCGCTTACCCACTTGATCTTGATCGCCGAGTCATTGGCAAAACCGGCATGATGCAGAGCCTCGGCTACAGACAGGTAAGCATCCGGCAATTCGACGTATTTGCCGACAATGGCAATACGGGTTGTCTTGGACAGGTTTTTGATCTTGGCCACGAGTGCTTTCCACTCTGTCATGTCCGCTTCCTGGCAGGTGAGTCCGAGATGACGGCAGACATAGTCGTCAAGTCCCTGCGCTTGCAGCTGGAGCGGCACGTCATACAACGTTTCCGCATCTACGCACTCGATCACAGCGTTTTTGTCGATGTCGCAGAACAGTGCCAGCTTGTCCTTCATGTCCTGGGACAGAGGCTGTTCTGTACGGGTCACGATGACGTTTGGCTGAATGCCCAGGCTGCGCAGCTCTTTCACGCTGTGCTGGGTCGGTTTTGTTTTCATTTCGCCAGCGGCTTTGATATACGGGACCAGTGTCACGTGAATGTACATCACGTTTTCGCGTCCAATATCGCTCTTGATCTGGCGGATCGCTTCAAGGAACGGGAGACTCTCGATATCGCCGACGGTTCCGCCGATTTCGGTAATCACGACGTCAGCTCCGGTCTCTTGTCCCGAACGGAAAATGCGGTCCTTGATTTCGTTGGTAATGTGCGGAATAACCTGCACGGTTCCGCCCAAATAATCGCCCCGGCGCTCCTTCGCGATTACGGTCGAGTAAATTTTTCCGGTCGTTACGTTGGAGTTGGCGCTCAGGTTGATGTCGATAAAGCGCTCGTAGTGGCCCAAGTCCAGGTCCGTCTCTGCCCCGTCATCGGTCACAAATACCTCGCCGTGCTGATACGGGCTCATCGTACCCGGATCGACGTTGATGTATGGGTCACATTTTTGAATCGAAACCTTTAACCCTCTGTTTTTCAGGAGTCTGCCCAGAGAAGCCGCAGTAATCCCTTTTCCTAACGAGGATACGACCCCGCCTGTCACAAAAATGTACTTCGTCATCGTTTTACGTCCCCTCTTTCCCCTGTTTCCTGGATCAGTTGATATTGATGAATGCACGAATGAAGACGGCTCCCAAAAAAGAAAAAACAAAAGCGAGTCCTATCCCGAACGAATCGGGTAGGGGCACTTTTGTTTTGTAGTTTCCCATATAATATCCTTCTTCATGTGAAGCCCAAGGAGTATTTTATCTTGTCTTCCAAGCGTAAGTCAAGAATTATAAATCTTCATTTTCATCGTCGAATTCATCGACAGGATCTTCGTCTGCCAAATCGTCGTCTTCCTCTTCAAAAAGCTCTTCTTCCTCAAGCTCTTCATCTTCGTCGAGGTCGGGATCAAGCTCTTCTTCGAGATCGTCTCCATCTTCTTCCGTGAACTCGTCGTCTTCGAAGATCGCGATCTCGTCCTCTTCGTATTCCTCGACAAGCTCTTCCTCTGCCTCGTAATCGTCGAAGTCGTCGTCGAGGATAACCTTTTTCTTTTTGCCGCCTTCTTGTGTCTCTTCGACGGTATCCGTCGGGTACCAGCGCTTCAGTCCCCAGTTGTTGTCGCCCAAGCAGACAAAACGGCCGTCAATGTTCACTTCGGTATATACTTGAGCGATGATAGCCATTTTTTCTTCTTCGTTCATTCCGCGCAGCTCGGCCAATTGATCCATCAAATCGCGAAAATTGTGGGTTTGATTGGTTTCACGCAAAATTTCGTATGCGATATCGACCAAAGCCATTTCGTTTAGTTTTTCACGTTCCAGATGTGCAAGTATTTGACTCACCCAAGGCACGTCCTTTCATTTAGAAAACTTGGGCCACTGTCAAGCTTTCGTGAAGCCGACCGAGCCTTCATGATAACCGATGCTAACTGATAACCCACGGCCACAGTTAACCAACAATAAATTGGCTATGATACAGTATTCCTTATTTTAGACGAAAATGCAAGGGATTCAAACGCCGGTTTTGGGCAAATCTCCCGTTACGCTTCAAATCGTTGGGAAATGCCGGCAAAACCGGTTGGGGAATCCCGGAATAACCAGACGGAAAAGACGGGAAGCGGCTGCCGCCTCGGGAGGGACAACCGCTTCCGCTATGTGCGAGATCCTTTGTTTTTACATGTTGCGGCGGTACTGCCCGCCCACTTCGTACAAAGCGGCGCTGATCTGTCCGAGCGACGCCACCTTCACGGTCTCCATCAGCTCGGCGAAAATATTACCACCGTTCATCGCCACTTCCTGCAATTTTTTCAAGGCGGCGGGAGCGGCGTCGCGGTTGCGCTCCTGGAAGGCCCGCAGGTTTTGAATCTGCTGCTCCTTCTCTTCTTCCGTCGCACGGGCCAGCTCAATCTCGTAGTCTTCCTCGGAGGCATTCGGATTGAGGAAGGTATTGACCCCGATAATCGGCAGCTCCCCGCTGTGCTTTTTCATCTCGTAGTACATCGACTCATCCTGGATCTTGCCGCGCTGATATTGCGTTTCCATCGCGCCGAGCACGCCCCCGCGCGAATTCAGCCGCTCAAACTCCTGCAGCACTGCTTCTTCGACCAGGTCGGTCAGCTCTTCGATGATGAACGAGCCTTGCAGCGGATTCTCGTTTTTCGCCAGCCCCATTTCCTTGTTGATGATCATCTGGATCGCCATCGCGCGGCGGACGGAATTTTCCGTCGGCGTCGTGATCGCTTCGTCGTAGGCGTTTGTATGCAAGGAATTGCAGTTGTCGTAAATGGCAATCAAAGCCTGCAGGGTCGTGCGAATGTCGTTGAAGTCCATCTCCTGGGCGTGCAGGGAGCGGCCCGATGTCTGAATGTGGTACTTCAGCTTTTGGCTGCGCTCGTTGCCGCCGTAGCGGTTTTTCATCACAGTCGCCCAGATGCGGCGGGCAACCCGTCCGATCACCGTATATTCGGGATCGAGACCGTTCGAGAAGAAAAACGACAGGTTCGGCGCAAAATCGTCAATGTGCATGCCGCGGCTGAGGTAGTACTCCACATAGGTAAAGCCGTTCGCCAGGGTAAAGGCAAGCTGTGTGATCGGGTTGGCACCCGCTTCCGCGATATGGTAGCCGGAAATGGAGACCGAGTAGTAATTGCGCACCTTGTGGTCGATAAAGTACTGCTGGATATCGCCCATCATCCGCAGGGCGAACTCCGTGGAAAAGATGCACGTGTTCTGCCCTTGATCCTCTTTCAAAATGTCCGCCTGGACCGTCCCGCGCACAGTAGAGAGGGTGTATGCCTTGATCTGTTCATACTCCTCCGGCGTGGGCTGCCGCCCCTCGCGCTGGGCAAACTTCTCCACCTGCTGGTCGATCGCCGTGTTCATGAATTTGGCCAAAATCATCGGAGCCGGTCCGTTGATCGTCATCGACACAGACGTCGTCGGAGCACACAAGTCAAAGCCGGCATACAGCTTCTTCATGTCGTCCAGCGTACAGACGCTGACGCCGCTTGTGCCGATTTTCCCGTAAATGTCCGGCCGGTAATCGGGGTCTTCCCCGTACAGCGTCACCGAATCAAATGCCGTGCTGAGCCGTTTGGCCTCGTCGTTTTGCGAAAGGAAGTGGAAGCGGCGATTGGTCCGCTCCGGTGTTCCCTCGCCGGCAAACTGGCGCTTGGGATCCTCTCCTTCCCGTTTGAACGGAAACACGCCTGCCGTATACGGATACTCGCCGGGAACATTTTCCTTGAGCGACCATTTCAAAATTTCGCCCCAATCCTGAAAATCCGGCAGGCTCACTTTCGGTATGCGGGTGCCTGACAGCGATTCCGTAAACAGCTTGGTCACGATCTCCTTGTCACGCACTTTGGTGACGAACTGATCCTGTTTGTACATTTCCTTCAGCTTCGGCCATTTGTCGAGAATTTGCTTGCATTCGGGATGAAGCTTGCTTTCAAAATGGGCGATCTGTCTGTCCAGAACCTCAGACACCTGCCGCGCATCCTCGTCTCCCGAGGCGAGCAGCGTCTCCTTGGCCCCGTGGAGCTGATACAGCTTGCGGGCGATGGCCGACTGCTCCTCGGTGAACTTCCGATGGCCGCGCACCGTGTTGGCAATTTCCTGCAAGTAGTTGTTCCGATCTGCTGGAATCAGCGACGGCTTGTGGGTTTTGACCGGAGTCGGATCGAGCTCGGACACCTGCCAATCTGCGCCCGTCTTTTCCACGATCTTGTGCATCAGGGCCGCAAACAGCACATTGGTTCCCGGATCGTTGAACTGGCTGGCGATGGTCCCGTACACCGGGATTTTTTCATCCGGCAGTTCAAATAGCTGGTGGTTGCGGCGATATTGCTTCCGCACCTCCCGCAACGCATCCTCCGAGCCTTTCCGCTCAAATTTGTTGATCGCGATCAGATCGGCAAAGTCGAGCATGTCGATTTTCTCCAGCTGAGACGGCGCACCAAACTCGCTGGTCATGACGTACATGGAGACATCGCACACGTCGGTTACCTGTGCATCCCCTTGGCCGATCCCGCTCGTTTCCACGATGACGAGATCGAACCCTGCGCTGCGGACTACACGGATTGCGTCCTTTACTGCAGCAGAGAGCTCGGAGCCGGATTGCCTGGTCGCCAGGCTGCGCATGTAGACGCGCGGCGTGTTGTTGGCGTTCATGCGGATGCGGTCGCCGAGCAAGGCACCCCCTGTCTTTTGCTTGGAGGGGTCGACAGAGAGGATCGCTACCGTTTTGTCTGCGTACGTCCGCAGAAAACGGCGAACCAGCTCATCGGTCAGAGAGCTTTTGCCGGCGCCGCCCGTACCGGTTATCCCAAGGACCGGCACTACTCGCTCCGGCTCGGCGAGACGCTCCTCGACAGGCGCGAACAGCTCTGGGTCTTGCACAGCGTACTCCGCCAGCGAGATAAGGCGGGCGACAGCCTGATGATTTTGCCGCTGAAGCTCTTCCACTTCATTGGTAAGCTGTTTGACCGTCGGGAAATCGCATTCGCGGATCATCATATTGATCATTCCCTGAAGACCGAGTCTCCGCCCGTCGTCCGGAGAAAAAATCTTGCACACGCCGTACTCTTCCAGCTCCCGTATCTCGCGAGGGACGATAACGCCGCCCCCGCCGCCAAAGAGCCGGATGTGCCCGGCGCCGCGTTCTTTTAAAGAATCGACGATATATTTAAAAAATTCAACGTGGCCGCCTTGATAGGAGCTGATGGCAATTCCCTGCACATCCTCCTGGATCGCGGCGGTCACAATGTCATTCACGGATCGGTTATGCCCGAGGTGGATTACTTCCACCCCGGACGACTGCAAAATACGGCGCATGATATTGATCGATGCGTCGTGACCGTCATACAGGCTGGCTGCGGTGACAAAACGAACCTTGTTTTGCGGGCGATACACTTCCGTTTCCATCGATTTCACTCTCCCCGAAAAATCAAGTGACGCGCTCACCGAGCAGCTGCATAAGACTACTCGGAAACGCTGATCTCGCGCAGAAGCAATGCCGTCTGTTTGTCTGTGTACTCCTCCAGCGTATAGTGGCGCTTTAGCGCCCAGCGGCGGAATACCCACATCTCCCCGAGCACCATGATGTTGTCTGCCATCAGTTTGACGTGCTTTTCATCGATGCCGATGGAGCCGTCTGCAATGCCTTTGCGCAATATCTCTTCAAAAATTTGCGTGATTTCTTCCTCGCGCCTCAGCACATAGCGAAGCGTTTCTTTCGGCAATGACTTGGATTCTTGATAGATCAGCAGGACGCGGTCGCTCATCTGATCCATTACGCGGAAAAAGCTGCGCAAGGCAAGCTTCAGGTTTTTCAGGCCCGTTCCGTTAAAGGTGATGGCTTCACGCAAGCGGCTCTCCACTTCACCGTGAATCGCGTCACATACCAGATACAGGACGTCTTCCTTTGATTCGATATATTCATACAGGGTGCCGATGCTAAATCCTGACGCCCGGGCAATTTCACGCGTCGTTGTTTTGTGGAACCCCTTGTTGATAAACAGATCGACGGCAGCCTCGATAATCTGTTCGCGCCGTTTCTCGATCAGCTTGGGGTCCTTCACTAGCGACGGTATGTTTTTCTTCTTCTCCACGACATATCCACCTTTCCAACCGACTGAGCGTTTGGTCAGACAACATTTGGAAAAAGAAAGACCAAACGCGCTCTCTATGTTGATATCCACGTTATTATACGCCTGGAGAGCGCGGAAAGCCAATCTTTCTTTTTCCTGTCCGCAAGGCCTTGTCTTTTCAGGATTTTTGCCCCCACCATTGCAGGATGATGCGTTCGGCGGCGCTGTAAGGGTCCTCCGCGCGGGAAGCCACCCGCTCCAGCGCTTCTGCGTGCCGACCGCTCTGAATTCCGGCTTGCAGCCGTTGAAAGAGACGGTCCCGGACGATATCCAGTACTTCTTCTTGCAGATGGCGGGAACGGCGGGCATCCGCCTCGCCGGACTCGTGCAGAAACTGCTGGTGGCGGTCTATTTGCTGCCACAAATCAGCCATCCCCTGCCCGCTGGTGGAAACCGTTTTGACGATCGGCGGACGCCAAGGGGCGTCGTGCTTGGCAAGGTCGAGCATCTGCTCCACTTCGATCTGCAGCTTTTCCGTCCCCGGCAAATCTGCCTTGTTGATAACAAACAAGTCTGCGATCTCCATGATGCCTGCTTTGAACGCCTGCACCGAGTCTCCTCCGCCGGGATTGAGCACCACCGCTGTCGTATCGGCGATGCTCATCACGTCCAGCTCGGATTGGCCTACGCCGACCGTTTCGATCAGGACCACATCACAGCCGTAGGCGTCCAGTACCCGGACAGCGTCCCGCGTATTGGCGGAAAGGCCGCCGAGACTGCCGCGTGTTCCCATGCTGCGGATGAACACCCCTTTGTCCAACGCGTGATTTTGCATCCGCACACGGTCGCCGAGCAGCGCCCCGCCGGTGAACGGACTGGTCGGATCGACCGCGACCACCCCGATCTTCATCTCCAGCGAACGCAAATAGCCGATCAGACAGTCAACCAGAGAGCTTTTGCCGGCCCCAGGCGAACCCGTAATGCCGATCAGCCTGGCCCTGCCGGTATGAGGAAAAAGCTCCTTTAAAATCTGGTTGCGCTCCGGATAGTCGTTTTCGATACAGGTAATGGCCCGGGCCGCCCCGCGCACATCTCCTGCGAGAATGCGTCTAGTGATTTCGTGCATGAAACGCCCTCATCTCACCCTATACTGTTCGCTCTACTCCTTCAGCAGATAGTTGCTGATCACGACGCGCTGAATTTCGTTGGTTCCCTCGTAGATTTGCGTGATTTTCGCATCGCGCATGAAGCGTTCCACCGGGTACTCGCGAGTGTAGCCGTAGCCGCCGAATACTTGAACAGCCTCGGTTGTCACTTCCATCGCGATATCGCCGGCGAATACCTTGGACATGGCCGATGCTTTTCCGTAAGGCAGACCTTGATCCTCCAGCCAGGCAGCCTGATAAGTCAGGAGGCGGGCCGCTTCGATCTTGGTCGCCATATCCGCCAGCTTGAACTGTATCGCCTGCAGCGCCGCGATCGGCTTGCCGAACTGGTTGCGCTCCTTGGCGTAGTCGCGGGCGTGGTCAAAGGCACCCTGCGCGATTCCAAGCGCCTGGGCAGCGATGCCATTGCGTCCCCCGTCCAGCGTCATCATCGCGATCTTGAAGCCTTGCCCCTCTTCACCCAGCCTGTTTTCCAGCGGTACACGCACATCTTCGAAATTGACCGCAAGCGTCGGCGAGGAACGAATTCCCAGCTTTTTCTCCTTCTTGCCCATCGTGAAGCCTTCCATACCTTTTTCGACGATAAAAGCGGTAATCCCTTTATGCTTGAGCTCCGGCTGGGTGACGGCAAAGACGATGTAGATTTCCGCTTCCCCGGCATTGGTGATAAAAATTTTGCTGCCGTTCAGCACGTAGTGATCGCCGTCGCGAACGGCAGTAGTCTTCATCCCTGCCGAGTCAGAGCCGGACCCAGGCTCAGTCAGACAGTACGCCCCCATCTTTTTGCCTTCGGCGAGCGGGCGCAAAAATCGCTGCTTTTGCTCCTCTGTGCCGAATTTATAGATGGGCCAGCTTGCCAGCGAGACATGTGCCGACAGCGTAACGCCGATAGAAGCGTCTACCCGAGACAGCTCTTCTACCGCAATCACATAGCTGAGGTAATCGGCACCTGCGCCGCCGTACTGCTCCGGCCACGGAATGCCTGTCAGTCCCAGCTCGGCCATTTGCTCGAATATCGCTCTGTCAAACCGCTCTTCCTCATCCCGCTCTGCTGCAGTGGGAGCTACCTGGGTCTCGGCAAAATCGCGGATCATCTTGCGCAGCATCTCTTGTTCTTCGGTCAATTGAAAATTCATCGCTTCCACTCCCTGCGTCTCATTGTCCTAATCGCACAGCAAATGCTTGCCGATCACGATGCGCTGAATCTCGTTGGTTCCCTCGTAAATTTGCGTTACCTTGGCGTCCCGGAACAGCCTTTCAACCGGGTACTCGCGCGTGTAGCCGTACCCGCCGAAAACCTGCACAGCCTCGGTCGCCAGCTTCACGGCAGTATCGGAGGCGAATTTTTTTGCCATCGACGCCTCCATGCCGCACGGAAGTCCTTTGCTTCGCAGATCGGCTGCCCGATAAACAAGCAGTCTCGCCGCTTCCGCCATCGTCGCCATATCGGCCAGCTTGAAGGCGATCGCCTGCTGTTCGATGATCGGCCGTCCGAACTGCTTCCGTTCCTTGGCGTACTGCGTTGCGTACGCAAAGGCGGCCTCCGCGATCCCCAAAGCTTGGGCGGCAATCCCGATCCGGCCGACATCCAGATTCGCCATCGCGATGGTGAAGCCGTCTCCTTCTTCGCCCAGCAAATTTTCTGCAGGCACCCGGGCGTTGTCAAAAATCAGCTCCGTTGTGCTGGAGCCGTGCAGCCCCATTTTCTTTTCTTTTTTCCCTACTGAAAAACCGGGTGTGTCCTTGTCGACGATAAAGGCGGAGATTCCTCGCGTCCCCATCGACGGGTCTGTAACGGCAAAGGCGATGTAGACATCGGCTTCCCCGCCGTTGGTGATAAACACCTTGTTTCCATTCAAAACGAATGCGTCTCCATCCCGGACAGCCGAGGTGCGAATGCGCCCGGCGTCCGACCCGGCATTCGGCTCAGTCAGGGCAAAAGCCCCGAGCATTTTGCCCGCTGCCAGTTGCGGCACGTATTTGCGTTTTTGTTCGTCGGTGCCAAAGTACAAGATCGGGTTGGTACAAACCGACGTATGCACGGACAGGATCACCCCGACTGTCGCGCTCACTTTGGAAATCTCATGAATCGCCAGAATATACGACTGAAAATCAGCACCTGCACCGCCCCATTCTTCCGGAATGGGAATGCCCATCAAGCCGATCTCCCCCATCTTTTTCACGATCTCGCGGGGGAACTGTTCTGTCTCTTCCATGACCGGGATGAACGGAGCGATTTCCTTCTGGGCAAAATCACGGACCATGCGACGCATCATGTCCTGCTCTTCATTGAGTCGAAAATCCATGTCAGTCCTACCTTTCCCTATATGAATCCTCTCAGTTGTACACGTAAAACCCCCGACCGGATTTTTTGCCCAGCCAGCCTGCTTTTACGTACTTGCGAAGCAGCGGGCAGGGGCGGTATTTCGAGTCGCCGAAGCCTTCGTACAGCACCTCCATGATGTAGAGGCAGGTATCCAGCCCGATAAAATCAGCCAGGGTAAGCGGCCCCATCGGGTGGTTCATGCCCAGCTTCATCACTTCATCGACAGCCTCGGGCGTAGCCACACCCTCGTATACGCAATAGATCGCTTCATTGATCATCGGCATCAAGACGCGGTTGGAAACGAAGCCGGGAAAGTCGTTGACGCTGACAGGCACCTTGCCCATCTGTTTGGACAAATCCTCGGTAAGCTGGTACACCTCGTCCGCTGTCTGAAGTCCGCGAATAATCTCCACCAGCTTCATGACCGGTACCGGATTCATGAAGTGCATGCCAATCACTTTCTCGGGACGGCTGGTCACGGCTGCAATTTCTGTGATCGGCAGCGAGGAGGTGTTGGAGGCGAGAACTGCATGTGCCGGGCATACCGCATCCAGCTTTTTGAAGATTTCCGCCTTCACAGCCATGTTTTCGGTTACCGCTTCTACCACGAAATCGGCCTTCTCGCCATCGGCCAGATCGGTAGAAAGGGTGATGCGGCTGAGAATGTCCGCTTTTTCTTGCTCGCTCATCCGTCCCTTTTCCACATTGCGGGACAGGTTTTTATGGATCGTCCCAAGGCCGCGGTCCACAAACTCCTGTTTTACGTCGCTCAGGATCACTTGAAAGCCGGCCTGCGCCGATACTTGCGCAATCCCGCTGCCCATCTGCCCTGCTCCCACGACCATGATCGTTTGTACGTTCATATCCGCTCCTCCGTTTCGGCTATTCTACTTTGATCAAAATGGCGTCACCCTGGGCTGCCCCGCTGCAGATCGCTGCGACGCCAAGTCCGCCGCCCCGCCGCTTCAGCTCGTGAGCCAGATGGAGAACAATCCTCGCGCCGCTGGCTCCGATCGGATGGCCAAGCGCGATGGCTCCCCCGTTCACGTTTACCCTTTCTTCATCCCAGCCGACGATTTTTCCGCTGGTCAACGTGACAGCGGCAAAAGCTTCATTTACTTCAAACAATTCAATCTCTTCCAGGCGGGTGCCCGTCTTCTCCAGCAGCTTCTGGATTGCCAGCCCCGGCGTGGTGGCAATGTAGGGGGCTTCTGCTCCTACCTGCGCGTGTCCCAGAATCGTGGCAAGCGGCTTGACCCCCGCTTCCGCGGCTCTCTCCTCTGACATCAGCACCATCGCTGCCGCGCCGTCGTTGATTCCTGGCGCATTGCCCGCAGTGATGGTTCCGTCCTTTTTGTAAACAGGAGGCAGCTTCGCAAGGCCTTCCAAAGTCGTGTCGGGCCTCGGTGCCTCGTCACGGGTGACCAGGAGCGGCTCTCCCCTTCGCTGGGGAACAGCTACCGGCACGATTTCTTCGTCAAACAAGCCGGCATTCATCGCCTGCACAGCACGCTGCTGGCTGCGATATGCCCAGCGATCCTGCTCCTCGCGCGTAATGCCGTACTCTTCGGCAACATTGCTGCCGTGTATCGCCATCGGGACCTGATCGAACGGACAGGTAAGGCCGTCGTGCATCATCAGATCCTGCAGCGCGGCGTCGCCCATCCGCAGTCCGTATCTCGCTCCAGCCAGCGCGTAAGGGGCGTTGCTCATGCTTTCCATGCCGCCCGCCACGATAATCTGTCCGTCGCCTGCGCGGATAATCTGGTCGCCCATCGTAACGGCCCGCATGCCGGATGCACACACCTTGTTGATCGTCTGGCTGGCTACGCTCCACGGTACACCCGCTTTGCGCGCCGCCTGCCGGGAAGGGATTTGCCCTGCGCCAGCCTGCACGACCATGCCCATGATCACTTCATCGACCTGCTCTGCGGATACGCCTGATCGCTGCAGCGCTTCCCTGATCACGATCGCACCCAGATCTACTGCCGATACATCCTTCAATGAACCGCCAAGCTTTCCAAACGGAGTACGGGCTCCACCTGCAATCACCGTTTTCATCATCCGGTTCCTCCCTGTATGGTGACATCCAGAAAACCAAACTGAACGAGCGGTCGCTCATTTTTCTTCTCTCTTCATTTTGCCCCCTTCTTTCCGAATAGTCAATGAATATACAGCAGAAAACCTCGATTTTCGTCGAGTCCAATTTGCGCCAAGCCGGAACGGACTGGAAAAGGCTGGCCAAAACTCAAAAAACAGGCCTGACCGTAAAGCTGGGCAGGCCTGTTGTCTGTATGGTCTGTATGGTCTGTCTAGTCGGTATGTTGCTATGTCGGCTTATTGCTAAATTGCTATGTCGCTTTTGTCAGTTTTGTCTATATAGCTGTTACTGAATCGGCATCCAGCTTACCTTCCAGACGCCTTCTTGATTTTTGACCAAGCGGAAAGGGAGTGCTTCCCTGCCGTCTGAAAACTGCATGTAGACGATCGCTTCTGCCAGATACTTGGACTTTTGTCCGGAAGGGCTTTCCGGTTTTTGCTCCTTTGTCTCGAAGCCGATCACATGCGCTCTCAGATCTGCCAGCCGTTTTTGCGTGTTCTCCGCTCCTGCCGGGTCGTTTTTGACATCCTCCAGAAACGCCTCCAAAGAAGGCTTTGCGGAGTCGTCGCCGCCATCAGCGTAGAACGCGTATTGTGTGAGGAGGTCCCCTTCTTCTTCCGCATGGAGGTACAGCTTGAGGATGTCTGCCGGCTTCAGCCCGTACAAGACCCCATCCTTCTTTGTCTCCACAAACCCGAAATACGCGTTTTTTAATGAATCGCCAAGGTCAAGGACAGAGGGGGATGGACGCTCATTCAAAATCTCCATGCCGACGGTTCCGTTTGGCCGCATCATGTAAAAATAAATGTCGTTTTTCTCTCCCTGTACGTACTGAATCGAGTACATATACAGTTTTTTCTCTTTCCACCCGATGAAAAGATTGAGTCCGACCTTTCTGGCTTTTAGTCCTGTTTCATCGACTACGTATTCCGGCTCTTCGGGAACATATCCCTCCTGCTTGAAGAAGCTGATGTTCCAAAATTCATCAGCGCCATTTTCCAAATCCCCATTGTCATCAACGACATTGTAGGGCGCCTGGATTCGCTTTTTTACCTCTTCCTGCGTCAGTCCAATGCGCAAAGCCTCTTTGATCTCCTGCACCTTGTTTTGAATCTCCTCGTCGCTGGGGCCGCTTAGCTGGTCAGTGCCCGGCGGCTGTCCAATTCCCGGGGAAGTACCCGGTGCAGGTGGTGTTGGCGCCGTTCCTGCGGGGAGAGAAGGTGGATCGGCAGGAACCGGATCCACTGGACCAGGCCCAGTCGTCACATGCCCGCCGGGAGCCGGGTTGGATGGTCCAAAGAGTGGGCCAGAAAATAGCAGGAGCGAGGCTGCTGCCACTGCCGCAGCCCCAACCTTATACAGGGAGCGATGCCCGAACTTTCGCTCGGCCGTTTTCTGTCCGCCCCGCGCCTTGCCCAAAATACGCTCCTCCAGCTCGGCGGTGTCGTCCATTTCTCGCAGAATCGCCTGGTCAGCCGTCTGTTTAAATTCCCGCAGACGTTTTTCTAGATCCATTCCAGTCCCTCCTTTTCCAACTGTTCTCTCAGCTTTTGGCGCGCCCGATGCAAACGGGTATGGATCGCTCCCGCAGAAATATCCAGGATGTCGGCCATTTCCTCAATCGACAGCTCTTCATAGTAGTGGAGCACAATGATTTGCCGATGGGTGGGCGGCAGGCTCATCACCAGTCTGGCAAAGCGAATGCGGCTGTCGCTTTGCAGCACGGCGGACTCCGTATCCCCGACCACCTCTACATCCACCTCTGCGCGGAAAAACAGATGGCGAAAAGACCAGGAGCGCAAATATTTTTTCGATTCATTGACAGCAATTTTGTATACCCACGTCTGCATCGAGCTTTCCTCGCGAAAGGAAGAGAGATTCTTGTACGCTTTGAGAAAGACCTCCTGGGTAATGTCTTCCGCCAGATTTCGGTCTTTGACGATTAAGTAAACCAGCCGCAGTATCTTTTTTACATAGCCGCGAACCAAACTTTCAAAGACAGCTTCCTTTGTTTTTTCCAACCGAATGTCGGCCTGTTCCAGCTTTCTCACTCCCCTCTCCTTTATTGATCCGGCTGGCGATGATTTCTTACATCGAACATACAGGTTTTTGAAAAAAAATCTCCTTGGCCCCCGTTTGAAGGGACAAGGAGATTGCAGGCCTCGCCGATCCGCTAGATGGCATCCGCGAGAATTTCCGCGATGTCGCGTGTCTTTACTTGCTCTTCCAGCTCTTTCATTTTTACGCCGTCGTTCATCATCGTCAGGCAGTACGGACAAGCGCTGGCGATGGCTGTCGGTTTGACCTCGAGGGCCTGCTCGGTGCGGGCGACGTTTACCCGCGTTCCTTCGTGCTCCTCCATCCACATCAGGCCTCCGCCTGCTCCGCAGCACATGCTGTCGCAGCCGCTTCGCTTCATCTCTGCGATTTCGACGCCCGGGATGGCCTCCAGTATTTGGCGGGGCCTGTCGTAAATCTCGTTGTAGCGGCCCAGATAGCAGGAGTCGTGGTAGGTGATCCGCTCTTTCACTTCTTTTGTCGGCTTGAGGCGGCCTTCGCGCACCCATTCGGCGAGAAGCTCGGAATGGTGGTACACCTCGGCCTCCAGGCCAAATTCCGGGTATTCGTTTTTAAACGTATTGAACGCATGCGGGTCGCAGGTGACGATCTTTTTCACGCCGTACGCCTGGAACAGCGCGATGTTTTCCTGCGCCAGCTGCTGGAACAAAAATTCGTTTCCGATGCGGCGGGCCGTATCGCCGGAGTTTTTCTCCTCATTGCCGAGAATGGCAAATTTGACGCCTGCCTCATGCATCAGCTTGACGAACGCCTGGGAAATCTTTTGGCTGCGAATGTCAAAGGAGCCCATCGAGCCTACCCAGAACAGGTATTCAAATTCTTCCGTGTTTTGTACGGTAGGAACTTCATATTGCCCGTTCAAGCCTTCGATCCATTTCATCCGGTCCTTGCGGTTGATCCCCCATGGGTTGCCCTGCCGCTCGATGTTGTTCAAGGCGCGCTGGGCTTCCTGCGGCATGCTGCCCTCGGTCATGACCAGATAGCGCCGCATATCGATGATTTTATCTACGTGCTCGTTCATCACCGGGCACTGGTCCTCGCAGTTGCGGCAGGTGGTACAAGCCCACAGCTCCTGCTCGGTAATGACGTCGCCGATCAGGTTTTTGTCGTAGATCGAAGCTGCTGCCCCCTCCGAGGCTGCTGCCGCTTCGCCAGCCTGAAACGCCAGCTGGTTTGCTGTCGCATTGGCGAACGCGAAGCTCGGCATCCACGGTGTGCGGGAGGTTACAACTGCTCCTTTTTCCGTCAGGTGGTCGCGCATCTTGGTGATCAGATCCATCGGGGAGAGCATTTTACCCGTGCCGGAAGCGGGACACATATTGGTGCAGCGGCCGCACTCCACACAAGCGTACAAATCGATCAGCTGCGTCTGGGTAAAGTCTTCGATTTTGCCTACCCCGAATACTTCTTGCGTTTCGTCCTCAAAATCGATGCTCGACAGCTTGCCTGCCGGCCCCAGCTTTTTAAACCAGACGTTGACCGGAGCAAAAATCAAGTGGGCGTGCTTGGATTGCGGCACGTAAACGGCAAAGGCAAGCAGGATCAGCAGGTGCAGCCACCAGAATACGTAAAACAGTGCGGCAGCCGCTGTCTCCGAGATTCCCGCGAATATTGCCGCGATGGCGGACGAGATCGGAGCAAAGCCGGATGCTTCGTGACCGAGCCAAAGCTGCTCAAAGGCCAGCGACAGCAAAACGGTAGCCATCAAGGTAGAGATGAACAGAAGCACCAGGCCCGACTTGAAGCCGCGTTTCAAGCGCTTCAGTTTTTCGACGTAGCGGCGGTAGAAGGCGTAGCCGACTGCTGCCAGAATCAGAAACGCCGTGATCTCCTGCATCAGGCTGAAGTACTTGTGAGCGCTGCCAAACGGCAGCTCGAAGCCTTTGACCAGCCCCTTGACGATCAGCTCGATCGCCCCGAACTGCAGGATAATAAAGCCGTAAAACATGACGACGTGCATCACGCCGCTCTTCTTGTCCTTGAGCAGCTTTTTGTGAAAGACGACGTTTTCCAGCATCAGGTTGATGCGTGCGCCAAAGTCGTCCTTTACATCCGGCTTTTTCCCCAGTTTGATGAAGAGATACCGGCTGTACACCACATGGCATGCGAGGTACAAACCGTATGCGAGCACCAGAAAAAACGCGATGAGATTGATTAGAGCCAGCACGGTTCTCAGCTCCCCCTTTTTCGTGTTCGACTGTTGTTTTCTATCTTATCAGAACTGACAGAAAAAATGAATGACCATTCACTCATTATTTTTTCTTTCCTGAAACTTGTCCAGACTGAGCGTTCGTTCAGGATAGCGTATGCACTGATCTTAACACATATGCTGCTCTCTCGTCATCTCCCTTTCTCCGGACGAACCGTTCCAGATGATGGTCGTGGCAAAGAAAAATCGCCTTGGAGCAAGCGAGCTGGACGGCTTCGCTTTTCCAAGGCGGTCTTTTGTACAAGAGCGGGTCGGGATGCTTTTTTCCGCTCGGGGCTATATTTCATCAGTGTCCTGCTTCCGTTTGCCGATACTGGTTTTTTGATCGGAGCCTGTTTTAATCCTCCGACGCTTGCCTCTCAGCCCACGGGCTACTGCAATCTCTCGTAGTTTGTTTCTCTGTCACGGCCCGCTTGCAAACTCCCGACGTTTGTTTGGCCGTAGCGGCCCGCTTCAGTCCCCAGACGCCTGTTTCTCCGTCGTGGCCTGCTTTTTCTCGCGCTGCTCCTGCCGCACATCGGCCAACGACTTGACCTTGGTCGCCTTGATCCGCTTGTTGCGGGCGAGACCTGTCGGCTCCAGATTGTCGGCTTCGTCTTTCATCAGCGCTGCAATGCCGACCGCTTTTCCTTTGGCCGCCTTGCAGTATTCGCAGTTCTCCTCGTCGTGGGCGTGATACTTCTTCGGCTCCGGATAGGACGTGATCACACCCTCAAAGTTGCGCAGCACGACTTTGTCGGCCGACTGTGAAACGATGTAGTTCGGCATGACCGGAATTTTGCCGCCGCCGTGCGGAGCGTCCACGACAAAGGTCGGGACGGCATAACCGGATGTATGGCCGCGCAGATGCTCGATGATTTCGATCCCTTTGCTGACCGGCGCGCGGAAGTGGCCGATCCCCTCGGAGAGGTCGCACTGATAGATGTAGTACGGACGGACACGAATTTTCACCAGATCGTGCACGAGTTTTTTCATCGTGTTCGGACAGTCGTTGATTCCGGCCAGGATAACCGCCTGGTTGCCCAGCGGCACGCCTGCGTTCGCCAGCATTTCACAGGCCTGCTTGGCTTCCGGAGTAATCTCCTTGGGATGGTTGAAGTGCGTATTCAGCCAAACCGGATGGTATTTTTTCAGGATGTTGCACAGGTTTTCCGTGATGCGCTGCGGGAAAACGACCGGAGCCCGCGTACCGATGCGGATGATTTCCACATGCGGGATTGCCCGCAAATTGCTGATGATGTATTCCAGAATGCGGTCATTGATCAGAAGGCCGTCTCCGCCGGAGAGCAGCACGTCCCGCACTTCTGGCGTATTGCGGATATAGTCGATACAGGCGTCGAGCTGCTTCTTGGGAACACCCATGCCGATCTGGCCGGAGAACCGGCGGCGTGTACAGTAGCGGCAGTACATGGAGCACTGGTTGGTTACGAGAAACAGCACCCGATCAGGGTAGCGGTGAGTCAGCCCCGGCACCGGCGAGTCGGTATCCTCGTGGAGCGGGTCTTCCATATCGTATTTCGTCCGGACCATCTCGGAGGACAGCGGAACGGACTGCATCCGTACCGGGTCCTTCGGATCGTCTGGGTCCATCAGCATGGCGTAATAAGGGGTGATGTTGAGCGGAATGGTCTGGTTGGAGATGCGAACCCCTTCTTCTTCCTCCGGTGTCAGGTTGATCACTTGCTTCAATTCGTCCACGGTGCGAATGGTGTGGGTCAACTGCCACATCCAGTCGTTCCATTGTTCTTCCGTAACATCCTTCCACAATTCAATCTGGCGCCAGTCGCGCTTGGTGGCTACCGTCATGTCTGTCATCCCCTCTCATCGCGTGTCGATAACACGTGTTTCGCTCGACAAGTACGAGATGCAACACTCGTGCCAACCAAATCAAAAAATTCGGAAAATATGAAATACGCCTTAGTTATTGAACCAGCGATCCCTTACAAAACCGGGCTTTGCTGGCAATGCAATGAGTCTTTTCTTTTTGTTCTCCCAAGAGCCTGGACGGGTCTGCCCTCGTCTTTTCAGTCAATCTTGATGATCTCAACTGCCGAAAATTCGGCACTGGGACGATTGCTATCGATTCGCCCCGGATCGTTGCGACAGTTTGTACTGCAGCGTTTGGCGCGGAATCCCGAGCAATTTTGCTGCCCTCAGAATGTTCCCCTCCGTCTCTCGCATCGCCTGCTCGATCATCTGCTCTTCCACATCGCGGAGCACCTCCGGCAGGGAAAGCTGGCCGGTTTTCGGGACTAAACCCATACCCCGGGAGCTTTTTTCTGCGGGGAATAGAGCGATCCCGGACATCCTGTCGAGCAGATGGAGCGGCAAGTGCTCCGCTTCGATCAGATCGCCCTCCACCATGTTCATCGCCGCTTCGATCACGTGCTCCAGCTCGCGTACATTCCCGGGCCAGTCATATCTGGAAAACAGCGCGGATACTTCATCGCTTATCCCCTGCACCCGCATCTGGAATTTCTGATTGTACTTTTCGAGAAAATGACGTACCAGAAGGAAAACGTCCTCTCTGCGGTCACGGAGCGGCGGCAGCTCAAATGAAACGACATTGATCCGGTAGTACAGGTCTGTCCGCATCGCTCCCTTGCTGACCAGCGCCAGTGGCGGCTCATTGACGGCGGCAATTACCCTCACATCCACCCGGGTCGAATGGCTGCTGCCGATCCTGCGTATTTCCCCGTCCTGCAGTACGCGCAACAGCTTCGCCTGCAAATCGAGCGGCATGCTGTTCAGCTCATCGAGAAACAAAGTTCCTCCATCTGCCAGCTCGAACAATCCGGGCCTGTCATCTGCTCCGGTAAAGCTGCCTTTCACAGTCCCAAAAAGAAGACTCTCCAGCAGGGTAGCCGGGAGCGCCGCACAGTTTTGGGCAATAAACGGCTGGCTGCTTCGCGCAGATGCCTGATGAATCGACTGGACAAACAGTTCCTTGCCTGTCCCTGTCTCGCCATAGATCAACACAGGAGACGAGGTTCTCGCTGCCCGCCTTGCCCGATCGATCAGCTGCATCATCCGATCGTTGGCGGTCAAAATATCGGCAAAGTGAAAGGAGAGTCCGTCTCCGACGGCTTTCTGCCCCCGCTTTGCCTTTTTCGGCTTGCTGATTTTTGCCTGGAGATCCAGCAGCTTTTCCGAAAGCTCCTTGAGCTTCCCGATATCCTTGGCTACCTCCACCGCACCCACGAGCCGTTTGCCGACCCGGACCGGGAGCGTCGTATTGATCGTCTCCACTCTCACACCCCGCCAGTTGGTGTACGCCTGAGGCTTGTTGAAAATCGGCTCGCCGTTTGCAATCACTGTCAGCAGTGTGCTGGAGTGCCGATCAAGCGACGGGAAAACCTCAAGCAGCGGCTTGCCCAATACCTCTTCTGGTGTAAGCCCGTCCAGCTTTGCGGCGACGTGGTTGTAAAAAATCGAGATGCCATTGGCATCGACGACGTGAATTCCTTCATCAATAGCTCCCAAAATGGCCTGCAGCATTTCCACCGTTTCCGACATTGGCATCCGCCCGCATACCTCCTTTTACACAAGCTGCCAAAAAATCATCACTATGCCGAATATTCAGCACTTTATCGTTGGCGTTCAATCTGAGCCGCGACGACAATCGTATAGAGAACATGCCCGACGATCCAGATGAGAAACGCGACAAATGACATCGGTGTGCCGCTAAGCAGACTGAAGGGCAGGTAGGCCACCGTAAAAGCTAGTGCCCAATACAGCAGAAATCGAACTGTTGCACGACGATCGCGGGGGTAGAAATACGCCATGAAAAACACGACGACCACGCTGATCAGCAGGTGAATCAATAATTCGATGACGGATGGAAGCCCGGCCATTCCCGGCACATAGCTGACATCGATCAAGACGGCAAACGTGGATGTTCCAAACAGCCCATCGCACAAAGCCAGAAATGCTGCAAGAATCAGACCGGCGATCAAGCCGTTGACCAAGACAAAGGTCATTTTCTGTTCCCTCCTCTGCCGCAAGCTACCCCTATTGTACAGGAAGAAAGACCGCTCATGAAAGGGCGGTCTTCGTCATCAGCACGTGTCCGTCCGGTTTCTTGTTCATTGCCAGCTTATCTGCAGGGAAATTTCGTGGTCTCCCGCATATTGCTCGTTCAACCAGAGCTGGTAAGAGATTTGGATCACGGACGGTCGTTCATTTTCATCATTTCTTTTCATCTTGTACACATTGATTTCCATAGAGAAAATCCCGTGGGGACTGTGGTACGTCGTGCGGTCCGTTTCTCCCTTTTGAAACCGTTGCTTCGTCTGTATTGCCCCCTGCCGTAGGAGGGAGATGCTCTGCTGCGAAAATTTCCAGACGGTGTTGACCTCTCCGGCGCCCTCCATCTGTTCTTTATAGGTAAGATACCAGTCGCTTCCTTTTTGCGTGCAGCAACCAAGGTATTGATGGGTATCTTCTTGCCATTCATCGTACATTTTATGCCTGGATGTCAATTCAACTTGTACTTCTTGCATGTGCAGACGGTCCTCGCTTTCCGGACAGCTATTTCCTCGTCCATTCTACGCCCCGCGCTCTTTTGTTGCAACCATCGATTCCTCCTGCGGCAGTCTGAGCAGGTAGGGCATGGATACGCCAACTCCAACCGCTGCCAGCAGCAATAGCCCAGCCAGCACGAGATAGCCGACGCCCGCTCCCGTACTGTCGACCATAAAGGTGAACAGCCCGATCAGGAGCAGACGCATCGCCATCCCGGCAGAGTTGAAAAAGCTCATCACTCTGCCCATCACCTGTTTCGGCACTACGTTCATATAAAGCGTCTGGCGGACCAGCCGCACCGAAGCATTGCACCAGCCGAAAAATACGGAAGCAGCTACAAACCCCCACCCCTGCGCGATTGCTACCATCGCTATCGTCGCTATCGCAAACAGCAGCGTGTTGCCCACCATGGCAGACAGCTGACCCGTTTTTTTGACGATGACGGAGACGAGGAAGCCTGCTCCTACAGCGCCTATCGCATACGTGACTTCACCCATCGAGAAAATATCCACTTCCGCCCTCAAGGACTGATTGACGTAGACAGGAGCCAGCAGGTTGCTGGCCATGACCGCTATGAACGGCATCATGGCAGAGAGTCCGAAGATGAGAAAGCCGCGCTTGGAGCGGATGTACTCCCAGCTTTGATACAGTTGGCCGGTCCAGGAGACGCTGCTGTTCTTTTTCGCCTCTGCTTCCAGAGTAAAAGTATAGGACATCGTCGACATCAGCAGGTAGGCGATCAAATATGTAAGTGCATTGATTAAAAGGACGATGTGAAGGCCGAACAGGTTTAGCAAAAACCCCGCAAAGGCGCCAGCCAGTACGGTCGCAGTCTGTCCTTCCACCTCCAGCAGGCTGTTGATGTCGTTGTAGTGCCTGGGGGAAAAGCTTTCCTGCACCAATGCGGCCTGTGCGGGATAGTGAATTTGATACATCAGGGTGGTCACCAGATAGACGGTGATCAGCATCCATTCCGCATAGGAACCGTAAAATCCCCAGATGGCAAGAATTCCCAGGACGGTAAAGCCGATGGCATGCTCTGCCAGCATCATCCTCTTTCGGGACAACCGGTCGATCAACGTGCCGATATACGGTCCGATAAAGAACATCAGCACAGCGGAAGTGAACATGGTCGTTCCTAAAAGCTCGGCTGAGCCGGTGGACTCGACCAGGTACCAGGCGATACCGATCATGGTCATTCCTTGGCCGAATCCGGAAAACAGATTGGAGAAAAACAGCTTTTTGAATTCGCGGTTGCTGAATACCTCTTTCATGGCTGACAGCCCCTTTTTTCTTCGATCCTCTTTTTATCATAATAGCTAGAATATTCTATTTTGTAAATAAAAATGTTTATTATGTGAGCTGGTCTTGCTGAAAAGCTTCTTTATTCCGGCTTTGGGGGAGGAGATGAAAGAGGAGAAAAACGCTACAGGTTCGGTGGGACACCTGCTGGGGGTTTGACTGGCCGACTCCATTCCAAAAGTGGAACCGCGTCCAAAAGCAGCTCTTTCAGGGAGCGTCTCAGAGTTGGACGCTAAAGGCGTGTTCCACTTTTGGAACGAAGTCTTGGATGGTGTCCCAAAGACCTTCGCGTTTTTCTCCTCTTTCATCTCTACAGCTGCTTTCGTTTATAGGGGCTGGTTTTCATGAAGCCACAGGAGAAGGACCTTGGTTCCTTACGTTTTTATAATCAAATTAATATAATCGAAAACGCCTCCGGCAAAAAACCGAAGGCGTTTCTGGTTGACATCATGGATGAATCGCATCCATATGTTATCGCTTTGCTGTGATTCGCAGCAAAACTTTATTTGACGAAGCCCAAAATCAATTCGCGCAGGATTTTGGACGCGACGATTTGGGTCATTTCGCTGTGGTCGTAGACCGGTGCTACTTCGACCAGGTCGCAGCCGATGACGTTGGCTCCGTTTTTGGACATAAAGTGGATGGTGTCGAGCAGCTCGCGGGACGTAATGCCGCCCGCTTCTGTCGTTCCCGTTCCTGGCGCATGGGCAGGGTCCAGCACGTCGATGTCGATGGTCAGGTAGATCGGGCGGTTGCCGATGGTCGGCAGCACTTGCTTCACCGGTTCCAGGACATCGTATTTGTACAGGTGCATGTTTTCCTTGGCCCATTCGAATTCTTCCTTCATGCCGCTGCGGATGCCGAAGGAGTAGACGTTTTTCCCGCCGATGAGATCGCACGCCTTTTTGATCGGCGTAGAGTGGGAATACGGATAGCCCTCGTAGTGATCACGCAGGTCGGTATGGGCATCGAAGTGGAAAATGACCAGATCGGACTTGTACTTTTCGTAAACGGCTTGAAACACTGGCCAGGAGACCAGATGCTCGCCGCCGAGCCCGATCGGCATTTTGCCGTCTGCCAGCACTCTGCGGACAAACTCGCGAATCGCGTCGAGGCTTCCCTCGACATTGCCGAATGGCAGCGGAATATCGCCCGCATCAAAGTATTTTACGTCTTCCAGCAGCCTGTCCAGGTACGGGCTGTACTCTTCAAGGCCGATGGAGACCTCGCGAATGCGGCCTGGGCCAAAACGGGAGCCCGGACGGAAGCTCACTGTCCAGTCCATCGGCATGCCGTAGATGACTGCCTGGCTTTCCTCGTAGTTGGCGTGGCTGCGGATAAACACGTTGCCCGAGTATGCTTCGTCAAAACGCATGAATTCAGCCCTCCGTCCTTAGTCGCGAGTCAGCTCAGCCACGAAGTTAGGCAGCTTGAAAACAGCGTGGTGAATCTCCGCATTGTAGTATTTGGTGCCCAGATCCTTGATCTTGCTTGCGTCCACTTCCAGAGGATCATGCTGTTTGGAGCCGATCGTAAAGCTCCACAGACCGGATGGATAGGTCGGGATGCTGCACGTATACAGACGGGTCACAGGGAAAATGGAGCTGATATCTTTAAATACGCGCTTGATCAGGTCACGGTTGAACCATGGGGATTCTGTCTGAGCCACCATGATGCCGTCCGGTTTCAACGCGTCGTAAATGCCTTGATAAAAGCCTTTTTCAAACAAGCCTACTGCAGGGCCAACCGGTTCGGTCGAGTCGACCATGATGACGTCATATTCACCCTTGTGGTCGTGGATGTGCTTGATGCCGTCAATCACTTGCACGTCGACGCGCGGATTTCCGCTCAGTTCGCTTGCGATCTGCGGGAAGTACTTTTTGCTTGATTCAATAACACCGCCGTCGATTTCAGCCAACACGGCTTTTTCCACGGAAGGATGCTTGACGATTTCACGGATAGCTCCGCCGTCTCCTCCGCCTACGACCAGAACCTTCTTCGGGTTCGGGTGAGTATTGAGGGCCACGTGAGAGATCATCTCATGATAGACGAACTCATCCACGTCAGTAGTCATGACCATGCCGTCGAGCACCAGCATACGTCCGAATTGCTTGGTGTTAATAATGTCCAGCTGTTGAAAATCCGTTTTTTCGCTGTATAAGGTCTCGGTAATTTTTGTTGTAATACCGTGATTTTCCGTTTGTTTTTCGGTGTACCACAGTTCCATGTTCATGATTATGTACCCTCCTTTTAATAACCGCATTGGTTGAAAAAAGCGACCAAATCCGGGCCAGAGGCCGTTCTTGCCGTAATGGTCTACGACAGAAGCGAATGTTTCATAATTCGTATCTGCCAAGAAAATTATAGTAGCTGGCCCCCAAAATGCAAGATTTTTTTCAAAAACAATCATCCCCGGCAGGAAGCCAAGTTTATCCAGGTCCGTTTTTTCCCATACTAGATAGGAAAAACGATTCGTTTGTTTAGTATGCCCCGAAGAGCAAAATATTTTGGGAGGAAAGGACGAGATGTCATGGAAGTGATGCGGGAAGCTCCGCTGATCCGATACCTTCGCTTGGCAAAGAAATTCGTAAAATTTCTCATACTCAGCCTATTGTGCTGTTCGTTTGCTGCCCTGATGCTCATTCTGTACCTCCGCTCGCAGCCGCTGCCCGAGGTGTTCATCAATCAGACCACCACGATTTATGCGGAAAACGGCGAAGTCCTCGATACGCTGCATCGCGGGCAGAACCGGATCGTCGTACCGCTCAAGGAGATGGCGCCCTCGCTCGTCCAAGCGACAGTAGCCATCGAGGACCGCTCTTTTCACGATCATTACGGAATCGACTGGAAACGTTTGGCGCGCGCTGCCTATGTGGATGTCATCCATATGGAAAAGGTGCAGGGAGCCAGCACCATTACCCAGCAGCTGGCGCGAAATCTGTACCTGACGCTGGACAAGACCTGGGAGCGAAAAATCAAGGAAGCGCTCCTCGCCATCCAGCTTGAGCTCAATTACAGCAAGGACGAGATTCTGGAAATGTACATGAACCAGATTTACTACGGCCATTCGGCTTACGGCGCCCAGGCGGCAGCCCAGACGTATTTTGGCAAAAACGCCAAGGACCTGACATTGGCCGAAAGCTCCATGCTGGCCGGAATTCCGAAAGGTCCATCCTACTACTCCCCTTATGTAGATTTTGAAAAGGCCAAATCCCGCCAAAAGTTGATTCTGCAAGCGATGCAGCGCTCTGGATACATTACGGCGGAGCAGGCAGAGAAAGCCTTTGCCGAACCGATCAAGCTGAAGGACCGGGCTCAGGAAAAAGCGGTTGAACAAGCCCCCTATTTTCTTGACTACCTGGCAAGTCTGGTCAAAAACAGATACGGGATTGATGAGGAAACCTTTATTCACGGAGGCTTGAAGATTTACACGACACTTGATCCGGCGATGCAAAAGAAAGCCGAGGAAATCATCGCCGCCACCTTGCCCAAGGACAACCCGGACTTGCAGGTCGCCCTGGTAGCCATGGACCCCAAAACCGGACACGTCAAAGCGATGGTCGGCGGGAGAGATTATCAAAAAAGCCAGTACAACCGGGTTCTTGGAAAACGTCAGCCAGGCTCTTCCTTCAAACCGATTCTGTATCTGGCTGCCCTGCAAAACGGGTATACGCCGCTGACGATGATGAAAAGCGAGCCGACCGTCTTTACGTACGACAAGGTCAAGCAGTATATCCCGCGCAACTTCGGAGAGCGCTACGCTCACGACTTTATCAGCATGAGGGAAGCGATCAAAACCTCTGACAATATTTACGCTGTCAAGACGATCGACCATTTGACGCCGCAAAAGGTGGTCGAGCAAGCGAAAAGCCTCGGAATATCCAGTCCGCTTCAAGCGGTTCCTTCCCTGGCACTGGGCACGTCACTGGTTTCGCCTTTTGAGCTGAATGCAGCATACGCTGCGTTTGCCAACAAGGGCGAGTATGTAAAGCCGATCGCGATCACGCGCATTGAGGACAGCCAAGGGAACATTCTCGTGGAAGAAAAAACGGAAAGAACCCGGGTCGCTGATCCTGTCGCATCCGCGCTGCTCACCAACATGATGCAAAGCGTGTTTGAACGGGGCGGCACCGGTTACCGCGTCGCCAACATACTCAACCGCCCGGTGGCGGGCAAGACCGGCTCGACCGATTATGACGCGTGGTTGAGCGGCTTTACCCCTCAGCTCGTCAGCACGGTCTGGGTAGGCTATGACCAAAATCGCAAGGTAGATGACGTAAAGGAAGGCTATCTTTCCAAAAAGATCTGGGCCGAATTCATGGAAAAAGCACTGCAGGATCAACCGCCTGCCTTGTTTGAAATGCCCGCTGGGGTCGTTTCGGTCTATATTGATTCCAAATCGGGGAAACTGGCCACGGAACACTGTCCCGACCCACAGCTTTATTACTTTGCCAAAGGGACGGAGCCGCAGGAGTTCTGTACAGATCACCTTCCGCCAAACGAATCCCCGACTCCGCTCTCGCCTCCCGATTCGCCTTCCTTCTGGCAGCGAATGGGCAGTTGGTGGAGCCCGTCACAGTGATAGGGGAAGCTGCCGGTTTTTCAAAAAAAAGGGCCACACCTCATGCAGAACATCTGCAAGGGTTTGGCCCTTTTTGCTACTGTAACGTTGGCCGGGCAGCTTCGCCCTCTCCGGCCGTCTGTTCGCCGCCACCGACCACGCCATTTCCGTCCGTAAACAGGTGGTCGTTGTAAATGGTGATCATTCCGGCTTTTTCTAATTGATCCAGCACCTCAAACAGACTCTCCCGTTTACCGGCTGGCAATCGACCGATAAAGGTATTGATCTGCTGCGGAGAAACATGCGAGCGAAAATGGACGCCGCCATGTCGTACAAAGTGATCGTGTTCACCTTGTGTTCGGGTATGATCGGTCAACCGAAACGCCCCCTTGCTTCGACAATTTGGCCGTGCACAGTTAGTTTGTTTCGTATCCCTCGGGCGGATGCCCTGAAAATATTGTGTGAGCGCCTTCAAAAAAAGACAAACAGGGAAAGAGTGACGGCTCTCTCCCTGTTTGCTAACCTAGTGTAAATGTATACAGCTATGGAATTAAGTTTACCTGACTTCAATATTACTAACAATTGATTTCCTCATTTGTTCACATACCGTTCAAGATTTCCAACTCAGGCCAATCCTTCCTTTAACTCTGCGGAAGAATTGTTCCACATTTCTTCATTGTGCTCGATCAGCATCTTTTTCAATGCTGCTTTTTCTTTTTCGTTCAATTCAGAGACCATGATCCGCCGCTTCATGGAGTAGTCCATCCGATTGACGTGGTCCGCCAAAATCTTGTAGCCACGGCGCGCTTCCCGATCAATTTCCATATAGCATGCCGTTACGCCTGCATAATACGGACCTGCTTCATTGCGGTCTACCGTTACCCATACGACCCAGTAAGGCTTTCCGTTCGGAACCTCTTCCTTGTTCGTCGTCCATTTGATGCCTTTTTCAACGGAGCTTTTGGCATGAAGCGCTCCCATATCAATATAGGCTTCGTCCCCGTCGATAATCACAGACGATACGGCAGACAAGTCAAGGACGCCCTGACCATAACCGCCATGCACGTCAGTTTTGCCGCTGACGATCGTAAATCCGCCCTTTTTGCTATCAAAAATATCCATGCGTAACACCTCTTTGCTCACAGACTCTTGAGGATATTCTACCCCGAAACCACGCTGCACGCAATTTGTCCGCTTGCCCTGCTTTGACGGGCAGCACATTGCCACAGAACATTTACGTTCATACATCGGGCTCAGGAGGGGCACATTATGCTTATGCAACTGCATTGAAGGAGAATTACGCGATGACCGAAATGAACAATACGCAATCCCATGATCATCCAAGAGAACGCGATATCGAATTGAATAGACAACGCCAGCTGCAGGAGCCTTATCCTGCCGCAGCCAGAGCGGTAGACCAAATCGTTGCGGAAAAACGCGCTGAATCCCCACCTGGAGCCGGGCTCTCGAATGCTCCGGAAGAATTGGCGGGAATGGGCGACGGACTGGAAACGGATATCCCCTCCAATTACCAGGCCAGCTTTGGCCGATTGCCGAAGAGTCAATCCAGTTTCTCTGTAAAAAGAGACCCCGGGAGATTGTAGATTCAGCTTTGGAAAAGTCTCAAAATGAAACAGTCAGAAAGCGGAAGAGTACGAAAGCAGATTCGTACGAAAGTGGAACAGTACGAAAGTGGAACAGTACGAAAGTGGAACAGTACGAAAGCAAATCAGTACACGAAATCAATTCAGTACGAAAACAGTGGGCCGCCGTTTTACAGTAGGCGGCCATGCTACTTTTTAACAGGATCAATTGATCCCTTCCTGGATAATTCCTTTTACCCGCCTGTTTCTTTTTGGTTTTGGAAGGCTTTGACTGCTTTCTGGATTTGCCAAATAAGCAGTTGTACATTCCACGCGGTGTTGATGGCCAGAACAAGACTAAATTCCCAATCCAAAACAATCCACCCTTCCTTTGGACGGGCAAGCTCGTAGAACAAGAATGAAAGAGGCAAAGCTACGAAAATATTGATTAACGCTCTTGTTTTGAAAATGATCGTCGAAAAACCGCATATGGTTAATACTAATAACGGAATTCCGGTTGACCAGCCATAAATGATCGGACCTAAGACAAGGATAAAAAAGTAATCCAAATTTGCCCTCTCCTCCATTTTTAACGATTACTTTTATGTTTCACGCTTTAAAGCGTCTTCCTCATTTTTATCATCTTCTTCGTATTCCGCTTCCTCATTCACTTCTTCATCGTCAGAATTTTCATTCCCCTTTGATGAGTATGTGTCTATTAAAAAGGGAGAGACTTCCATGCCATTGCGCAATTGCAAACGGTCTTCGAACACCAACGGTTCCAAATCCAACACATGGATGACAACGATATTTCCGTGATACTCTACCTGAAGATTCTCCCAGTGTTCCTTTTTATCTGCTAAGATCGTCATTGTTTGTCCCGACTTTGTAAATGTAATCTCAGGAAACTCGCCATCCTCCCGTGAGATAATATAGTACAGATAATCCGGCTTCTGCGGTTTCTTTCTAAGGCCTGCCTGTATTTTTTCTACGCCTTTCAACAACTGGACAACTTGTTCAATTACCAGCGGGTCCTTGGGCAAAGCTGCATGGGCTGCCACTGCGTAAAACTTTTTAGCAATATCGCTTTGACCGTATTCGGCGCTTATATAGGGCACTGTTCCATCTCCTTCTCCACTATCATAAAAGGGCTTTAGAATATTTCTGCTTGTATTGTATTCGTAGCCAAGCAAAGTTTTTTGTCCGGTTCCAATAATGGAGTATTGCTGGACCCTCAATGTCCTCTTGTCCCATTTATTGTGTAGTGCCTCGGCCTGACGAACCAATGGGGTATAAGCAATCTTGACACGGCTGTCAGTCACCATGTCTTCATAGGTAAAGCTGTAAATCGGGTCTCTTTTTAAAACGATCGCCTTGTCAAAGTAAGTCGGTGATGGCAGCAGCTCGTAGACAGCGGGGGCATATTCTGCAATCACCCTCCCTGTTTCTTCGTGTAAAAAAGGCACTCCGAAGTTATACCCGAATTGGATGGCCTGATAAGCTCGAGGTGAGCCTAAAAAGGGGGTGCCCATATAAATGATTCGTTTTACCTTCGGCTGATAGGAAGCGTTTGATAGCAAGGTTTCTCTTGCCAACAGACCACCCATGCTATGGGCAACCAATTGAACCTGGCTTGCGCCTGACGCCTTTAGGGCCTCATCGATTTTTTCCTTCAGATATTTGGCATTGTCCTTGTTGCTGTAACGCCAATCATAGGGCATCGCAAACATGGTAATGTTTTTTCTGTATCCTTCTGATTCCAGACGTTTAACCATGCTGGCGTACTGCTCCGTCTCTTCCTTCACTTTATCAACTGGAAAGTAAGACAAATATTCAATCGCACGAAATCCCCCGTCTTCTTTCTCCGGGTAAACGGTAAATCCTTTGTTGAGGGACTCTACCTCGACACTGTTTTTCGCCACTGGCTTCAAGGGAAGATACATGCGATGGCGTGGATCGCGAATTCCAAAAACGATGTTATCCAGTGAAAGCCATGCTTCTAAGGTCAGCCTTTTTTCCTTTGCTTCCAGCCTTGATCCGCCAATCCCCGGAATCAAAATGACGGGGATCGTATTGCTGGTCACCTTCAAATGGTAGGAGTGATTCTTGAAGCCGGAGGTGCGGCTGGCAGCAACTTTCAGGTAGTATGTGCCGGGGTCTGCGTTAAACAAAATCTCCTCGTCCTTATTCTTCGGCCTGTCCGAAAACGCGATCTGCTTGTTGTCGCTGTCGAACAGGTACAGGTCCAAATCCATGCCCTCGGGAATATCCCAAAGCTTCGCTTCAATTGTTGAAGCCAGGTCTAAAGTAAGCTTGTAATAGTCAACATCACTTCGGTCATGGAGATTTGCAATGATTTCGCCATTATCAAGGGGATGTGCGTCTTTTATCGTGTTATTCGGCTCATACTCGTCCGGCTTGCCTTCCTCGCCAGTGTAAAAATCGCCCCGCAACAAGTAATAGCTCGAACGGTCAAACGTTCCATTATTCCCCATTATTTGAACATAGTACAATCGGTTTTTCTCAACTGCAATCTCCTCGACCTTTTGATCGGCCTGCCCTGGTTTGGTGGATCTCCCAATTTCCCTTTTCTCATCATCGAATACAAACAAGTGATAGTTCGCATTGGATGGCACCTGAGTCAATGAAAATGTTAGCGTCCCGTCTTTGGCAGGCTTGATCTTCCACGTATCAATATCGTCGCCAGTCGAAATTCTCCCGTGGGCATTTTTCCCCGCAAACATCCAGTCCGCTTTGGCAAACGTATCGTTCCGTTCCACCTCAAAGGTAGCTGGCACCCTGCGCAACGCGGATTCACTCGGTTTTTTCTTTCCTGCAAATCGGCGTTGGAAATCTTCATCCGCCTCCTCCAACTCTGCCTGTTCCAGCAGCTCCTCTCCGTCCGCATTTTCCCCGTCTAGGTTCGGCGGCGCTTCAGGCATATCAGCGGTCTCATCTACATCTGTCTCGTCTCTTACATCTGTCTCGTCTCTTACATCTGTCTCATTGCTTACATCCGTATCTCCCGGTACATCAGGTATTTGGGGCACCTCAGAGCCATCCTGATCCGGGTCCGATTCAACGCCATCCCCTGCTGTCTCCTGCGGCGGATGGTCCGCCTCGGCTTCTGCGACAGTCCCAGTGTCTTCATTCCAGCCAACGGGTTGACCCATCCTTTCTTTGGCTATACCGGCTGGAACAATACTGGAAAGCAAAAAGACCACCATGACCAATATGCTCGCGATCCTGATTCGCTTATTCACATAAAACCCCCCTAGCTTGTTCTTCTTCCACCGTAGGAAAAGACAGATAGGGGGTGCAAATATATTTGCCTATCGAGTTGTGTGATTGCGGATTCCCTGACGCTCCCAAGCATTTGCTGTCACGGCAAATGGCACACGATAATCGGTCAGTTCATGACCTTGGCCATTCTGTTTGTTCGGAAACGCGAATCCCTTTACGACACCAAAGCGGAACTGCACTGAGAAATGAACAGCGTAAGTGGAATCCTTTTTAAACCCTTTTTGCTTGTCTCCCATCAAGGGAGTATCGACCCCCATTTCCCGCACTCCCAATTTGGGAACGGCATAAGACGGCCCCTGCCACCAAATCGGTGTTGTCTTTTTCAGCGAAAGGGTCGATTGGAGCGTCGTGTTCCGGAGCCCCGTTTCGGAGATCCAGGATTGCGCCGCTGCAATGTCGGGATAGAGTGCGCTGACTGGGTGGCGATGGCGAGGTTCCAGCACGACATGGGTCAAAATTCGTTCGCCAGCGTAAAAGTCATCCGGCTTATTCGCCGGATAGCGGTCCCGCGCGGTGTACTCCTGCCACTCGCTTGTATGGCGGAGTACCCCTTTGGCATTTGGCTCAAATACCCCAAATTGACGCTCACTGCCTTTTACCGTTATGGTGTAGCGCCCCGACATGCTTTGATGCACGGTATTGGACTGGCAGGTCTCCTCTCCTTCTTCTCCGTCCTCCCCTGCGCTTTTGGCACAACGGTCGTACGAGAGGGCAAATTGCACATTGTAGTCCATCGTGATGACAAATCCGTTGATTTCGGCTTTGTATTTCATCGGGTTCAGAACCTGTCTCCAAGTCGTTTCTGTCGGCACAGTCGTACCGGTGTACAAGTAATCGCCGCCCATTGAGGAGCTGCTCACCTTCCATTCCTGAGGCGTCCCTGGACCCGATACTTTCAGATCGAGCTGCGCCGGGCTATACACCGCCAGGCTCTTTGCATCAGCAATGTACCCAGGGCTGACTGTTACACTTGCATTCTTGATTCCTTCCCCGCTGGCTGATTGCAGCAGCTGCGACTTGTATGTCTCGATATTCTGATTGATTTCCCGTTTTACTTGATCAAAGCCTTGATTAATCCTGGTTTGGTCAATGACGACGCGAATCTTCGCCGGCTCTCTCTCCCAGACCCCATCCACATTGACCTGCAGTCTCTGCAGTTGGCGGCCATCACTGTCATAGATGTCGAGTCCAATTTCACCGCCATCGAAGTCTCCTCCTCCAACCGGCGGATTCGGTATCTCCGGTTCTTTCGGCCCGTTGCCCCCGCCTTCATCACCTGTTACCTTTACGGGCCAAACTGCGCGGTTATCCGGCCAAATGGTCTCGTTATCAGGTTTGTCTTTATCCGGGTTGATATGGGCGATAAAATCCTCCGATTTTTGCGGATATTTGGTTGGAACGGTAATCTTCCGCACCTCTCCGGGTTTAAACTTGGCCACGTCCAGCATTGTTGCTTTGTCTGAGCTTTCCCAGCGGACGGCCAGCTTGGTATCGTGTTCCTGCTTGCCGTCATTCTTCACATCAAAGGTTATCGTCGCATCTGATCCGGCTGCTTGCGGATCAGCAGGGGTTATCTTGAAGCTGCTTTTTACGATGAGCAGGTTTTCTCCCTCGGGTTTTGGCGGCCCTTCCCCGATCTGTACAAAGAAAAAGCCATCACAATCCGCTGCTGTGCGATCCTCTGCATAAAATTCAACCTTGTACAATCCGGAAAGAGGAAAATAACCATCTGTGGCCGGGTCCATCGGAAAGATGATTTTTTGCTGGTATCTTGCATTCGTTGAATCGGAAAGCCATTTCCCATCGCGTTTTCGCTCCCAGGAACGTTTGTCTGGATCGAAATAATAGGTAACAAAGTCTATCTTTTCATCAGCAAAGAGTGTAAAGGAATGCCAGGGATCGGTCCATTGCTCCGGACTCATTTCCAGCGTCTCGCCGCGTTTAACCGGCTTGCTCCAAACAACGTCATCATCGCCGTATTTGCCGCCCGCTATCTTTGCTGTAAGAATGTAGCATCTTCTATCAGACAGAATCGGGAAGGTCATTTCTACGACACAATCTCTGTCACTTATGAAGACTAGTGTTACATCATCCCCGGCGTCAATCGTTTTCGGTAAGATCAACCGGAACCTTTCATTTGCTGCAAGCTTGCCAGACAGCGGTTTGTTCCTGTCCTCCTCTTTTATAAACCAAGAACCAGCGACATCGGCAGAAATATCCGTATGGGTATCGTACCCGTCCCCTGTAGCGGTCAGATTGGAGAAATAGAGATACTTCAAACCACTGTAGAGATTCTCTCCTGCCGGTGAATAATAGCTCGGAGGCTCACCATAAGCTTTAAATCCTATGCGTTTTTGTTCGTCGATCGTACAACTTGTATCCTTTACTTTGATTGTAATCGTCCACTCACATTCTGGGCGCTTTTCAAAGTCTGTTCGCTTTAGTTCCAAGGACAGCTTGTACGTTTTCCCGCGTTCCAGGGGAATGTCATAGCTTCTATCCGGACCTCGGTAAGGCAAGGAAACATGATCGGAGACATACGGACGCACGCGGCCATTGTCTCCCTCATCCAACGGGATTACCCTTTCTCGGCCATCAGGCATCGTAACATTCCACGTAGTATGAAACGGTTGCGTTTCACCGCCGCTATCTTTGTATGAAGCTACAAATTTCAGACTTTCTCCGGGCATAACTTCAATGACTCCACCCCTTGGAATGGCGTCTCCATTCACTTTGACGATGGGACAGCTATCGTACTTGTCGTTTGGAGAACCAGCATAAAACTGCTTGTCCCAGCATAGCGTACCGTCGTCGCTTACGTATTTCACTGTAAAGGAGCCTGATGAGGGAACGTACATGATCCCCACCTTCCTGTTGTTCCCGGAGCCTATTTGCATCGGGGTGCCGTTGTAGGAAAAGGTGCCGGGCTTTGATGCGGTGAAGACGACCCTTGCATCTCTTTCAATGCGTTCCGTATCTCCTCCGCTCGGTACACCCTGCCGTTCCGTATCGTTTTTCTCTCCTTCGATTCGTATTTCCATGGTCGTTTTTTTGCAACCGGTTGGTGGTGGATCTGGGTCTTTGCCCCCGCCATTGTCCTCACCGGGAGGCGGTGGTACCTCGCCAACAACAAAAGGTGCTGCATAAGCAACACCTTGTCCGTCTACCGCGGGAGCATTTATTGTATTTCTTGCATGGGTATCTGTGAATAGGATTCGTGCTTCATAGTTTCCAGCTTTAGTGGGTACCCATGTTTTCTGTGGAAAGTTTACAGATTGGCCGCTGCCGTTTCCTTCCCCACTAATCGGATACTCTGTAATCGCCTCAGAGAATGCCTTTTCGGTCTGCCCTGTATCCAGATTGTAGATGTAATAGTTTAAGACTTTTAATCCGCGATTGTAGATACTGTAGTCTTTTCCTTGGGCAGTTATCGTAACAGTTTGTCCGACTTCATATTTTGTCTTGTCGGTTTTGATACTTCCATCGGGGCGCTGGGTTGTGGTGAAGCTGGTTACCCCGACGTAGACTCCTTTCTCATGGCTCTGGGCTGCACGGTAACTATAAGGATTTCCCCTTCCACCGGACATTTCTGCTACTTTAGAAAGGAGGTATCCAGTATACTCTCGTCCTCCCCCTTCAGTAATACTTCCACCATAAAGTCCATTGTTGCTAGTCATGAAGGAGGGATTGCCGTTAAAGAGTCTCGCCCAGTCTCGCGCTTCGTCTAAATCGACAATTGGATATCCGTTATCTACTTTCGTCGATGCTTTTGAATAGTTGGCTACCTTACCCGTTCCATTTGTAGCTCCAGAATATCGTACGTCGGCTATAGTGAGGGACATATACTCCCTAAGGCCGAAACCGTTAACAAAGCTTTCATCGCTATCCCTAATCGCATAATGCTCATCTATCCACCCAGGAATTCTACCGTAAGTGTTTGGCGTAAACGTGTTGGCACCTACCGTAGGAGTGAAAAGAAAAGTGTTAAATGCACATACAATAACACAAAGTGTTGTTAGTACCCTACTCAGGAATGTTTTATGCAATTTATCACCTACTATTTTCCCGCTCGAGAGTACGAAAATCTCGATAAAGGTAACTAGCTAATGACTTTGCTTCTCCCTGAAACTTAACTGTCAGCCTGATATATTCTACCTCACTAGCACTGAATGAGATATTCCCGGAATATATCGAAGAAACCTTTCCATCCTTAAATTGTACGTAAAGTCGAATATCATACCCCTTGCCCGATGGCACAGTTCCACGTAATATTCCCCCAGAAACCTTTAAGGAGTTATGAAATCTTGTAGCGATCTTCTCTCCTTCTTGAATACTCAAAAAGTCTGTATGCAGCACATAAAGAGCTGCTGCCTGTTCACCCCTACTTAGAGTTCCAAGAGCATCATACCGTGTGGTAGAAACTCCATTTGGAAATGCCCCCAATTTGCCAGAAATCCAGTGAGAATCTACCGCATCAGTAATATAGTACTGGGGATTCCGCTGGTACCCTTTACGCAAACTCTTCCAGGCATTGACCATCAATCTGCTAGCTTCCTCTCGATTCATAACTTTATTTGGATTGATCTCAACACCATCAAGAATTCCATCACGCTTTGCACGTTCATAGTAAACTTTCGCCCAATGATTTTCAGGTAATTCTTGTACAGGCTCACCCGAAGTCAACCCCTTAACATTTACCAGACCTGCAACCAAATCCGCCTGAGTAATCGGTTTGTCAGGCTGAAAACTCCCATCCGGAAAAAGCCACATCAATTTATTTTTCACAACATAATCAATCGCATCGCGATGTGGATGATTCTGATAATCACTTAGCTTGGCCGGTACTTGGGCTGCATTGGTTACCGGCACAAGAGCGGATAATCCTGCACCAATTGTCAGGACCAAAACAATTGCGCTTGAAAAAAGTTTATAGAATCGCTTCAAGACACATCCTCCTTTTTCGCCATCTTCCCACACCTTTCTACCTTCCAATTATGGTATAAGTTACCTGTATAAGCAATCAAGAAGAATATGCGTCCATCTGCTTCTGAATAAACCGGTCAAGCACTTCCCCGGAAACATCCCCCTCCAGTTTATCCACTACCTTCCCATCCTTCACAATAAACACCGTAGGCGTAACCTCCGCACCCAGCTTTTCCGCCTCATCCAGCTCTTTTGGATTATGGATGTCGAGCCTTTCTACCCGCCAGCCAGAAGAAATATCCTGCACAGCTTCATCGAATTTAGGGGCGAATGTGGTGCAATATCCGCAACTGTCGCTGTACACGTACACGACCCTCCCTTGCTCCGCTCCCATCGTGACAGACATGAGAGCTGCGGCGAACATGCACCCGAGCACAAAGGTTATCCCCCAAATCCAGCGCCAGTTCTTTCCTCGCTGCTTGTATCCTGTCTTCATGAGGGTTCCCTCCCGAACAAGCTTTATAGTGTGTGTTGCTAACACTGTAATGGCGATATGCGTTTGTCAAAGAACGGTGAGTCCATTATGCCGTTTTCTCCTGGGACAAAAAAAAGCCGGTCATCTGACCGGCTGGTTGGCGAAAGGTACCGCAGCAGGCGCTAAAAACCCCGCTGCGCAAAACGTATTCATCATGGAAACAAGAAAGATGATTGCATTTTTTCCAACACAAAAAAACTATATCAACGGGGTATGACCAGCTTTCGTCAGCTCGCGGAGCTCTTCGATAAAAGCCAACCCCTTTTGAATCTCCTCTTCGGTATAGCGCTGTTTGCTCTTAAAGGTAAAAATCTTCGCTTTCATTTCTTCATAGGGAAGATGATTGAAGTAAAGGATGGTCGAGACCAGCTCAAGAAAACGGGAGTTCTCCTCGTTCATCCGCCGGATTGCTTGCTCGCCCAGTCCGAAATCGACTTCGTGAAAACGCAAAAAATCACGCCCGGTGTCATTCAGCGTATACCGGTACATGTGAATGGCCCCTTTGGTCTCCACCTGCTCGTCCAGAAGTCCCATGTTGCACAGCTCGTCCACGCGCAAGGTCAGCTCCTCCGAGTAAGGACCGTACATATGAAACTCGAACCGCTCATCGAAGTCCATATCCAGATGTTTCGCTATGTACACCATCTTTTGCAGCTTTTTGCGACCGCTCACTTCGCCCACGGTCTCGATTAAACGTATGATTTTGGCGTGACGCCTAAGCATCCTCCATCACTCCCAGACGATCTCGTATCTTTCCGGAGAGCTCCTCCGGCAATGCCATAACCTTGTCCATAGGAAAATACAGCTTGTAGTCAAACCGGCGTTTGCCGCTGATCGCCTGCACGATCTCCGACTTCTCCGACAGCTCGGTCAGCTCGCCTGAAGGCATTACCAGCATGATCGGAATCCGCTCTTCATCTTCGCCAGCACGGTAAAAATCATACGGAAGATCGGAGGTCGTGTCCACTTCCAAATAATAGGCCGGATCAATATCCGCAGACTGGAACAGCTCTTTCAAGTCTGCCAGCAAGCGGAAATCTCTTGGGTTATATTCGACGTATTTAAAGAGATTCCTGTCGAGAAAACGGGCGCATAAATCTTTCAGAACGGCATCATTTTCATTGCGCCAGAGCTGCATGTAAAAGAGAATGACCGACTCATCGAGGGACAAATAATCGGCAAGCTCTACTTGTTCATTTAGAAACGGCAGCAGGAGAGTCGGCTCCTGACGGAAGGGAAAGCCTTGCAGAAACAGCTCTTTCGCACGCTGAAAAATTTTGCGCAGAACCACTTCCGCACTGCGCGTCACCGGATGAAAATAAACCTGCCAGTACATCTGATAGCGGGACATGATGTAGTCTTCGACGGCGTGCATGCCGCTGTACTTAAAGACAATTCCGTCTTCGCCCGGACGCATGACGCGAAGAATCCGCTCGATCTCGAAATTGCCGTAATTCACGCCCGTGTAATACGCGTCGCGCAGCAAATAATCCATCCGGTCAGCGTCGATCTGGCTGGAAATCAGACTGACGATCAGCTTGTTGTCGTAAGTCTTGGCGATAACCTCAGCCACCCGTTTCGGAAAATCTTCACCCATGCGCTTCAGTATCCGGTTGATCTGGGTATCACCCTGCAGGATCGCCCTTGTCCAATCCTCATGATGATAGCGGAATACTTTTTCAAACGAATGGGAAAACGGCCCGTGCCCCACGTCGTGAAGCAGAGCAGCACAGAGACAAAGCAGCTTTTCTTCATAGGAGAGATGGATTCTCCCCTCGAACGTCTCCAGGATGCGGCGCATGATCTCATAGACGCCAAGCGAATGATTGAAGCGGCTGTGCTCACCGCCATGAAAGGTAAAAAAGCTCGTACCAAGCTGCCGGATGCGACGCAGACGCTGGAATTCCGCCGAATTGATCAAATCCCAGATCAGCTTGTCCCGTACATGTACATAGCTGTGCACCGGGTCTTTAAACACTTTTTCTTCGTCTAAAAGCTGGGGCTGTTTCAATCTGGTCACTCTCCCTTCCGGCTCGAAAAATTTCCTGGTTAAGTGGGGCCGCGTTCAAAAAGTCCGGGAAAACCAGGCCGTTTCAGTTCAAGGCACGGCAGACCCCAGCAGCGGAGCACAGGTGCGGCTGTGTATGCTGAGCCTGTATGTGCGGAGCGCAGGTGAAGCTGTATATGCAGATGCTATGTATACGCGGATGGGTGGACAACAGCTTTTTCGGACGTGCGCCTCTCCCACATACGTCGCGGCATTACATGACAGTAGTCGGACCACATCATAAATTCGCAGCTTGCTTTTCCCGGACTTTTTGAACATCCTCTATCGGGATTATATCATATGCCTTGGGATGAAAATAACAGGCTTTGCCATTGCTATTTTCCCTTCGACATCCAGCGAGCTATGTACTTGTGTGCCTTCATTCGGGGAGGCTCGCGTTTGAAAGAGAAACGGACTTCTGTCCCTTAGGAGCAGAAGCCCGCCGCAAAGTGATAAAAGCATCTTTGCTGTATTCGGTACTTGTTTGTTTTCGGTACTAGTGTATTCGGTGCCTGTTTGTATTCGATGCTTTTACGTATCGAAACTTCGTTACCCTTCCAGCTCCGCCTCCGGCCCGTACAGATCAGGCCGCTTGGCTGCCAGTTTGGCTTTCCGCCTGGCCTTCCGCTCCGCGAGCACTGTGTAGAAAGACGGAACGACGATCAGCGTCAGCAGCGTGGAAAAGATCAATCCGAAGATGATGGTGACCGCCAGCGGACGGAACAGTACGTCCCCAAACAGCGCGAGCGGCGTCAGGCCCGCCACAGCCGTAAGCGAGGTCAGCAAAATCGGACGCAGACGCGCCTCTCCGGCCTGGATCACGGCCTGCTTCAGTTCCGCGCCTGCATGCCGCGCTTCTTCGATAAACTCGATCAGCACAATGCCGTTTCGCACCACGATCCCCGATAGCGAGATCGCCCCCATCATCGTCATGAAGCCGAGCGGCGTCTGCGTGACGAACAGCCCGATCAAGCTTCCGGCAAAGGCCAGGTACACCGTACTGAGAACCAGCACGGGAATGCTGAGCGAATAAAACTGCATCGCAATCAAAATCAGGATGAGGAAAAGGACGATGACCGACAGTTTCCCCATGTCGATAAAGATATCCGTCTGCTCCGAAGTCTCGCCGCCGATTTCCCAGCGATACCCCTCAGGGAATGAAATGGATTCGAGCAGCGGCTTGATTTCAGCCATGACCTCTGTCGCCGTACGGCCTCGCAGGTCGCTCGTAATCGTCACGGCACGCGAGAGATTCCGGTGCGGGATTTTTTGCGTGCTGAAAGTGGGCTTGACCTCTGCTAGCTGGGACAGCGGAATTTGCTCGCCTGCCGCATTGGTTACGGTCAGTCGCTGGAATAGGACGGTCGGATCGGCCGCTCCCTTTTGCATAAACAGCTTGATGTCAAGCAAATCCGCCCCCGTATCGAACTGACTGACGGTGATGCCTTCGCTGGCGAGGCGGAGCGTCTGCGACAGATCGTTGTAATTGACCAGCTTTTCCTTCATCAGCTCCCGGTTCACCACAAACTCCAGGGTGTACCGCTCGATTCCGAAATCGTCCTGAATGTCGTACGTGCCTTCCAGCTTGGCGATCCGGTCCTTGATATCCCCTGCTAACGAACGTAGCGTAGGAATGTCTTCCCCATATACCCGGATCACAACAGGCTTGCCGACCGGGGGACCTGCTTCCAGCTGCTTCGGCAAAATGCTCGCTTCCGGATAGAGCTTTTTAAACTCCTCGCGCCAAGGCTCCAGCATATCCTCAATCTTTACCTTTGACTTGTCAAAGCGGACGACCAGTTGCCCAAGCGTGATGCCCTCGCCGATTTCGGTATCGCCGCTGAACATTTTGGGGGCGCTGCCGCCCGCGTAAGCGGCGACCGACTCGATCCCCGGCTGCTTTTGGATCCAGTCCGACACTCCCCGTACGACCCGGTCCGTCTCCTCCACACTGGTCCCGACCGGCAGACGGACGTTGACGAGAAATTGCGGCCGCTCGTCGTTGGGGAAAAGCTGGATCGGTGTCAGCGGGATCAATCCGTAGGCGCTGGTGCCGATCAAAACGCCGACCATGCCCGCGAGCACGGGCCGTTTTAAAATCCGCGGCATCAGCTTGCCCGCGTACCAGTTCGTCAATTGGAAAATTTGCTTGCCGAGCAGCCCCGGCGGCTTCCGGTACCCTTCGACTCCGCCTCTGCGGCGATGTTCGTACCACTGCCGGAATATCGGGATAATCGTCAGCGACATGAGCATCGAAGCGAGCATCGTCAAGGAAATAATCACAGGCACGGGCCGGATAAACTGTCCGACGTTTCCGCTCATGAACATCAGCGGACCGAAGGAAGCGATTGTCGCAAGCGTTGCCGTGACGATGGAGATGGACACCTCTTTTGCGCCTTTGACTGCTGCCGGGAGCGGTTTTTCGCCCAGCGTGGACAGCCTCCGCTCGATGTTGTCATTGACGACCACGGCATCATCCACGAGAATCCCCAGCACGATGATCAGCGAGACAATCGAAATCATATTCAGCGTGATGCCCATGGAAGGCAGGAACAACAACCCCGATGCAAGCGAGATCGGGATCGCCAGCGCTACCACAAAAGAAGTGATCAGGTTCAATCCCAGTGTACATACCAACAGTACAGCCAAAACGGCGATCAGCATCTCGCGTGAAAGATCCCCGAACAGCTCATCGACGCGTTCCTTTTGCGAGTAAATGGAATGCTTCTGCGCCCATGCGGGAAGCGACTTCTCCAGCGTTTTCACCATCTCGTCGACGCGCTTTTGCAGGGACGGTACGTCGCTGCCTGTCTCGGCGTTGATGCTGATCGATACAGACGGCTTGCCATTGAAGTAGGAATACGACTCGATCTGCTCTGTGGTGAGCATGGCGCTACCGACATCCTTCAGATAGATCGGGAAGCCCTGCTGTGTCCGGGAGACGATGACGTCGTTTAAAGCCTCCACATCCTGGCTTTCCGCCAGCTTGAGCTGGTATGTGCGGCTATCGGCCGTCAAGTCTCCAAGCGGAATCCGTTCGTTTTCCTTTTTGACCGCCATCAGCACCTGGCCCCAGGTCAGCCCGTACTGGCTCAGCCTTTGCGTATCCACCTGAATCTGGATCTCCTCGTCCGGCAAGCCTTTGATGGTCACGTCTGCCACATTGGGAATCGTGCGGAGCTGTTCTTTCCACGACTTCAGGGTGGACCTGAGGCTGTACAGCTCTTCGCGGGTGTCAGCGGTGATCGCGAGCGTCTGGACGAAGGTGCGGTTCAGGTCGTCATTGATGATCGGCTGCTTGGCATCCTCCGGCAAATCAGCCTCGGCATCCTTTACCTTTTTGCGCAGTTCATCCCACTTTTGTTTGGGATCGACATCTCCGTCTGTCTCCACGATAATGCTCGACACGCCCAGACCGGAGACAGACGAGACGTATTTCAGGCCTTGAAGCTCGTTGATTTTTTCCTCCAGCTTCTTGGTGACCGTCTGCTCTACTTTCTCTGGCGAAGCACCCGGATAAATCGTGGTGACAGTGGCAAGATTGACAATGATGTCGGGCTGCTCCTGCTTGGGGAACTGGAAAAAGCTGAGAGAACCGATCAGGACGACCATTGTAAAGAACAAGAGCGTGATTTTTCGTTTGCGGACGATGTATTCAATCACTGTGGTTGTCCTCCTGCCGCCTCGATCGGATCGCCGTCAAACAACTGGTCTACTCCTTTGACGACAAGTCGGTCCCCTTCCTTCAACCCGCTGGTGATCTCCAGTCTGTTGCTGTTGATCTCGCCGATCGTCACCGGGGTTTTCACCGCTTTTCCGGCGCTTTCGACAAAGACGTGGGCCTCGCCCTGCCCTCGGCTGATCACCGCTTCGACCGGCACGTACAGCCCTGCTTTTCCTTGCACCGTTTTGGTCGCCTTCACGACCTGACCGGCGAACCAGTCGTGCTTCTCGTTTTTCACTTGTACCTCGACACCGATGGTCCCCGTGCTTTGGTTGGCGGCCGGGTGAATTTTCACCACCTTGCCCTCCCGCTTTTGCCCGTAAAGCTCAAGCGTAATGGCCTCACCTTCCGTCCAGGCAAAAATCTCCCGGTCTGGAACCGGCAGCACGACCTTCAATGTATCGATCTGTCCGATCCGGTAAACGGGGCTTCCCACACCGACCAGGGAGCCCGCCGATCCGAGCTTGGCGATAATCGTGCCATCGATCGGAGCGCGCAGCTGGGTTTTGGCCAGCGTACTGGCAGCCAGCTCTTTGCCGATCACGGCCTGATGGTAGCTCGCCTGGCTCAGTGTCTTGTCCTCGGCGCGAGCGCCCTGCGTAACCAGCGACAAGGCTTGCTGGGCGTTTTGCAAATCCGTCAGGGCAACATTTACGCGATTTTGCGCAGTCTCGTACTCGCTCTGGGAGATGGCCTTTTCCCGGTACAGCGCCTCAATCCGTTTGAAGTCGTCCTCCGCCTGTTGATGGGCGATCGTCGCCTTTTCCACAACCAGGCGCGCCTGCTCGATCTCCTGCTCGCGTGCTCCCTTTGTTACCTTTTCCAGCGTGGCTCCTGTTTGCTGAACGGTGGCACTGGCGGAAGCGACCTGAAGCGAATAATCGCTGCCGTCCAGACGAGCCAGGATGTCACCCCTTTTGACAGTGTCACCTTCGTTTTTGGCAAGCTCGGTGATCCGTCCAGCTACCTCGAACGAGACGAGCGCTTCCTCCAGCGGCTGCAATGTGCCGGAAAGCTCGGTTACCTTCACCGCCTGCTCCTGTTTCACCACGGCAAGCTCTACTTGCTTTACTTCGGACACAGCTTCCGCAGCAGGCTCCTGACTGCTGCAAGCCGTCGTCGCCAATAGCCCGGCGATTGCGAGAAAAGACAGCCATTGTTTTCTCATGTGACCCTCCACTCCATTCCCCTATATGTCCGCTCATCTACGTGCTTTCATCAATATACAACTGAAAACTGGCATCATTTCATCGGCTGCCGATGCCGCGCAGCAGAATGTCTGCACTGCTTTCCGTCATTGTCGGTATATCGATCAAGCTGTCGCAGTCTACCTTCACCCAATGCCTTGCCAAAAAAGAGTGGAAGAATGCCGAGACAAACATGTGGGCTGCGGTCGCAAAGTCTCCTTTGGGAAGAAGTCCGGCCTCATGCATCTCCTGCAGCTTTTCGCTCAGCATCTCATCGGCGATCTGCGGCATGCGGCTGAGCAGGTTGAAAACCTCGGGGTGATTCTGCGATTCGATCAGACAGATGATCAGAACTTCCTTTCGCTCCACAAGCGCGTTGTAATAGGCTTCGCCGTAGTGCATGAGCATCGCTTTGACGTCGTGGCCGCAGGCGTGAATCGCTTTTTCCAGCGCAGGGCGAATCTCGGTCATCTCCTCCAAAAGCTCGATGAGAATCCGCTCCTTGTTTTTGAAATGGCGGAAAATCGTCACTTCATTCACGCCGGCCAGCTCGGAGATTTTGCGAGTGGTTGCGCCCTTGTAGCCTTTCTGGGACATGAGCTGGCGGGCAGCAGCCAAAATCCGTTCCCTCGTTTCCTGTTCATCTCCTTTCCCGCTCTGGATTTTTTCGTGATCCGGCTTATCCATTTTGTTACCTCCGTATCATGCAAGCACTTGCTTTCACATGGCAATAATTAGCAAACCCATTATAACGGAGCTTTGCATGCATGTAAATACTTGCATGCGTTCCAAATGGGTTTTTGGACCCGGGCTTTTTTAGCGGAGCTGTAAGCCATACGTGAAACGTATAAATGCAGGGTCTCTTTCATTTCCTGTCAACATCAATGAAAAAAGCTGCTGACCGTATGGGTCAACAGCTCCAAAAACTAGCGATTTGCCAGATTGTACTCCCTTTTTATCATTTCGTTCATGTCATCTGGTAGCGGCGCCTCGCAAACGATCTCCTGCCCGGTAATCGGATGCGGAAAGGAAAGCTTGCTGGCATGGAGGGCCTGACGCCTGAGCAAGTCCCTTCTGCCGCCATACATGCCGTCTCCTGCAAGCGGATGCCCGATGTGGCGAAAATGAACGCGGATTTGATGCGTTCGCCCGGTCTCCAGCCATACCCGGACAAGACTGGTATCCGCAGAAGAGGCCTCCATCTCGTAATGGGTGACAGCCTCCTCCCCCCGTTCCGTTACCTTGCGGCGGGTAGGATGGCGGGGGTCTCGCCCGATAGGAGCGCTAATTGTACCGTTCGCCTCCTCCAGACGCCCGCAGACGACAGCGAGGTATTCCCGATGCAAGCTCCCGTCGCGCAGCAATCGATCAGCGAGCTGATGCCCGTAGCTGTTCTTTCCCACCAAAATGGCTCCCGAGGTCTCCTTGTCAAGCCTATGTACCGGATGGACGCGGTCCGGCTCGCCCTTTTCCCGCAAATACTCGGCAAGGGCATGAACCAGTGTGCCTTGTTGATCTTGCTTGACGGGATGGACCATCATGCCCGCCGGCTTGTTTGCGACCAGCAGATGCTCATCCTCGTACAAAATCTCTACAGGTAAAGCCGCTTCAACGCTCTTCCCCTGCTTTCGCTGGGCTGCTTGCTGCGGTGAAGCATCCTGCCCGGGCTGATCTTGAACCCTGACCGCTACCTTGTCCCCTGCTTTTACCACCCTTTTTAGAAAAGGGGGCTTCCGGTTCAGGAGCACTCCCTTGCTCCTCGTAAGCCGTTGCAGCATTCTCCCCGAGACATGGAGTTTTTCCCGGACGATGCTCTCGACAGTAAGCCCTGCGTCCGCCTCTGCCACCTCATATTCCAGCCAGCCTTTTTTGCTCAAGCCCATCTCCTGCTTTCGTTCTCATTTCCTCCTATTGTATCGGAAGATGATGAGCAAGCGCCAGTTGACCGCTTTGTTCAAAAGCGGAGTACAACATCGCTTATGCACCGGTCAAAGTCGATGGCCGCTTTTGCCTGCCCCATTTCCAGGCATTGCGTGACATATCCTTCTTCTGCGTGGTACTCCCGACCAATGAGGTTTCCGTCAAAAAACATATGCAAACGATGTTTCCAAAGCAAGCGGGTCATGGTAAACACCTCTTTTTTTAAACTTATTTGTATATTAAGTATATTTTAGAGGTGTTATTTTGTAAACATTTTTGTTTGTAAAGTTACAAAAAGACTTTGCCGGGTCGTGACAGCCATTGGCCACTGCTTGAACCTGTAGAATGGATGCCCCATATGCAAAAAACAGAAAACCCCTTGCTCTCACAAGAGGTTTTAACCAAGCTTCTCGCCGAACAGCCACTTGGATGGCAGCATCCGGGAGGTTCCGGTTCCGTATTTGGCTTTGAAATTCATCAGAGAAATGGCCATGCGTTCATTTCTGCACCTGCCCGCTTACCCTTTCAAATTCTCCGGGTTTAATCCTTGCAGTTCAGGCAGTACAAACAATCCGTCTTTGCGAATCAGCACGTCATCAAACCAGATTTCACCGCCGCCGTACTCAGGGCGCTGAATGTTGACCATATCCCAATGCACCTGGCTGCGGTTGCCGTTGTCCGCGTTTTCATAGGCGCGGCCGGGAGTAAAGTGAAAGCTGCCAGCGATCTTTTCGTCAAACAAAATATCGTTCATCGGGTGGAGGATATACGGATTTACCCCGATGGCAAACTCGCCGATATAACGCGCTCCCTCGTCACTGTCCAGGATTTCACCCAGCCGCTTGGTGTTATTGGCGGTTGCCTCTATGATTTTCCCGTTTTCAAAGGTCAGCTTGACGTTTTCAAAGCGGGTGCCCATATACGATGTCGCTGCGTTAAAGGCAATCGTTCCATTGACCGAATCACGCACAGGCGCCGTATATATCTCCCCGTCCGGGATATTGAACTCCCCTGCACAGATGATGCTTGGAATTCCCTTGATGGAAAACGTCAAATCTGTCCCCGGTCCGGTCAATCTCACCTTGTCTGTTCTCTCCATCCGCTCTTTGAGCGGCAGGAAAGCTTCGTGCATCTTTTGATAATTCACCGAACAGACGTCAAAGTAAAAGTCCTCAAATGCTTCCGTCGACATATTGGCGCTTTGGGCCATGGACGGGGTCGGGTAGTTGAGCAGTGTCCAGCGCACGTTGGAAACGATGTAATCATTGAGCGGCTGCACCACTTTATGATGGGCGCGGCGGCGATCTACGGGAACATCAGCGGACTCGCTGTCATTCGTCGGACCGTTGATCACAATGTAGGCCTGGATGTCTTTGAATTTGGGCTCATTCCATTTGAGCATGTACGACGCTCGTTCCTCATCCGTCCCCATCATCAGCTCCCGCTCGATAGACGGATCGATGATCTGGACAAACGGATACGCTCCCTTGGCATACGCCTGTTTAACCAATTCCTTTGCCAGCGGGTGCCCTTCTCCTCGAATTTCTATCAACAAGCATTCCTTCTCCTGCAAACGAACAGAGTGATTCAGCAGGTTTTCCGCCAGCTTGACTATGCGTGGGTCCAGCATCCCATCTCCTCCTGCACCATAGTTTGATAAAAATAACTTTACCGAACTGGCAGATATTTTTCAATTAGTGCCTGGATGCTTTTTCCTGCTGCTTCCAGATCGGCGGCATCTACGCATTCGTGTATTTCTGTTACGTAATCCCTTTGCTTGTTTTGGTACCTAGGATCGTAGTAATGGACCAGCAGCGACGCGATCGCCTGGCGATAATCACCGGCTTGCAGAGCCTCCGTCAACAGCTTTGCCTGCGCGGTAGGAATGCGGCGGGCGATTTTTAGATAGGCGTCTTTTATTTTTTCCGCAAAATCCGGTCTCCAGGAAAAGGGAGTCACGTATTCATCATAAAGACGCTGAACCCGCACCTCCAGAGGAGCCGTCAACAAAATGTGGACAGCTTGCTCCTTGGCTTGGAGCAAAAACGGCGGGAGCAGCGCATTGCCGATCCGCCGGCTTTCCGCTTCCATGACAAAGTACGGCGCATCCTTCAGCCTTCGCAGCGTTTCAAACAAACGCGCGTCAAACATCTTCTGATTCGCCGGCTTTCCTTTGCCGATGTGCCCAAATACCGATCCGCGATGGCCTGCCATTCGCTCCAGGTCGAGGACAGGCAAGCCGGATGCCTCCAAATGGCGCAGCAGCTCTGTTTTCCCGACTCCTGTCATGCCGTGCAAAAGGAAGACCGGCCGATTCAGCTCATACGGCTCTATGGTGCCAACCACATGCTTGCGGTACGCACGATAGCCTCCGATCAGTCGGCGGACCGGGACACCGGCAAACGTGGAGAAGGTCGCCATCGCCCTGCTGCGCATCCCGCCCCGCCAGCAAAAAATCACCGGCGGTTCCCCCGTCTCCTCTCCCCTTTGCCGGATGGCTTCCATCAGCGTCTCCATTTTGGGAGAGACAATTTGCATGCCGAGCCACTGAGCCGCTGCTTGTCCCTCACGCTTATAGGCAGTTCCGACCTGTGCGCGTTCACTATCACTAAACAATGGAATATTGACCGCTCCCGGGATCGTGTCGCGGGCAAATTCCCCGGGGGAACGGACATCGATCAGATTGGCGTATCCCCGATGCAGCATCTCTTCTACGGTTATATCTTGCAATGTCATGTCACCCTTGCTTCTGGTATCCTGAATGTATCAGCTTGTTTGTTTTTTCTATCTTATCATTATTCCTCGCTGGTCAGGAGGTCATAACATGTCTGGAACCATCAAGCTTACTGCTCTTACCCAAAAGGGAGGCTGCGGCTGCAAGATCAGCCCTGACGCCCTTTCGTCTGTACTCAAAAATCTGCCCAAGCCTGCAGAGCGCGATCCGCGTCTCTTGGTCGGCGTGGAGACTTCGGACGATGCCGGCGTCTACCAACTGACTGACGATTTGGCTATCGTACAGACGCTCGATTTTTTCACCCCGATCGTGGATGATCCGTACTGGTTCGGCCAGATCGCTGCTGCCAATGCGATCAGCGATGTTTTTGCCATGGGCGGAAAACCGTTGACGGTCATGAACATCGTCGGCTTTCCCATTCACAAGCTGGACCCTTCGATTCTGACGGACATCCTGCGCGGCGCCGCTGAAAAGGTCGCAGAGGCGGGTGCCGTGCTCGTCGGCGGCCACTCCATCGACGATCAGGAGCCAAAATTCGGTCTTGCGGTTACCGGTACCATCCACCCTTCCCGCGTGCTGACCAACGCCGGGGCCAAGCCGGGTGACGTGCTGATCCTGACCAAGCCGATCGGTGTGGGTATCCAAACGACCGCGATCAAGCGCGAAGCTCTTTCTCCGGAGAAGACAGAGCTGGTCATGGAAATCATGGCTACGCTGAACAAGCGGGCCGCTGAATGCATGCACGATTTTCCCGTGCACGCCTGCACGGATGTGACCGGCTTTGGCCTCATGGGGCATGCGCTGGAAATGGCGGAAGGCAGCAAGGTCGGCATCCGCATCCGCCAGTCACAAGTGCCCGTCTTGCCTGGTACCCGCGAGCTGGCTGAACAGGGCATCGTCCCGGGCGGCAGCAAATCCAATTTCCGCTGGGTATCGGACCGCGTCCGTTTCCCGGAAGCATTGGACGAAACAGACCGGCTGATCCTCTGCGACGCCGTCACCTCCGGGGGATTGCTGATCAGCCTGCCTGCTGCTGATGGCGAGCGGCTGCTGCAAACCCTGCATGCAAATGGAGTAGAGTGGGCCCGGATCATCGCGGACGTCGTAGAGGACCATCCAGGTATGATCGAGGTTCACCCGTAGAACAAAAAAATTTTCTTGCATTTTTTCCCGACAGTGGAGTATTCTAGTCAACAAGAGTCAATCTGGCAAAAAATTTTTGAAAGACGGGAGTGTTGGTTCATGTTGCTTTCTGTAGTTTCTACGATTTAGATTGGGGACCTTGTCCAGGGGTCCTCACCCCTGACAAAACCCTATCTGAATGCAAGAAGCTGCAGGATGCCTGAACCCGCTTCCGTCTTTTCTGATCTGGGACATTCGGTGTAGAATCGAGACCGTTCTTTTGTCGATTCTGCGTACGGGATACGTACCTTGTTTTCGCGTACCCCAAGACCCCGTCCCAGTATCCCGACCCAGACGCAAAAAGCGCAAGCGGAAGAGGTTTTCACACTCCTCCGTTTGCGCTTTTTTTCATAATCCAAGCCGAACCAGGAGAGAATCAGCCCCTCACAAAGGCGGGGCACCTGCAGATGCGAAACGAGCTTCTTTGAGAGATTGGAGGAAATTTTCATGTATTGGCGTTCTTGGGACCTCAACCTGAAGGTCCGCCTGTTCGGCGAGTTGATTACGCATACGTTTTTCTGGATGTACTTTCCCTTTATGGCCCTATATTTCAGCGATGTTTTCGGCAAGGATGTAGCCGGACTGCTGCTGATGGTTCCTCCGCTGCTCGGCATCGTCGCCAATCTGGCCGGCGGGTATCTGGCAGACCGGATCGGCCGTAGAAAGACCATGCTGATCGCCATTTTTTCATCATCCGTCATGTTTGCACTGTTTGCATTTTCGTCTTCGCCGTGGATGACTTACGTGGCTTTTATCGGCATTGGGATGGCCGGCTCGATGTATTGGCCCGCCAGCTCTGCCATGGTGGCCGATCTGACAACGGAAGACGAGCGCCGCGTTGTCTTCGCCACCTTTTACACAGCGATGAACATCGGGGTTGTCGCCGGTCCCGTGCTCGGTTCCATCTTCTTTGTCCACTACCGCTTTGAACTGCTGCTCGCCTGTACCATCGTGGAATTTGTCTACGGGGTCTTGCTCTTCTTTTTGATCCGGGAGACGCTTCCTTCTCTCATCGGCAAGGCAGAGGCCTCGCCGCCCAAGCGTTTTTCGCTGAAAGAACAGTTCCGGAGCTATGCGGTCATTTTTACAGACAAACCGTTTGCCATCTACATTCTGGCCGGCATTCTGGTAGCCATCGCCTTCATGCAGCTGGACCTGTACATGGCGCTGTACGTAAAAGAGCACGTGCCCAGTCAGCCGCTGGTCTGGTGGGGAGATTGGTCCTTTTCTATCGGGGGGACATCCGCATTTGGCTGGCTGATGGGATTGAACGGTCTTTTGGTCGTGCTGTTTACCCTGCCTGTCACCCGCTGGTTTCAGCACTGGAGCGATCGGAACAGCCTGATCCTCTCCTCCGTCCTGTACGGCTTTGGCCTGTTCCTGATGGCTTTTACGAACAACATTTGGCTGTTGTTCGGCTGTATGTTCGTACTGACTCTGGGCGAATTGATCCGCACGCCGGTCGTGCAGAGCTTTATCAGCAAATATGCGCCTGAGGACGCCCGGGGTCAGTACATGGGAGCATCATCGCTGCAATTTTCCATCGGCCGGTTTATCGCGCCGCTCGCCATCGGTCTGTCCGAGTGGCTGTCGCCGCTCGGCGTCTTCTCGATTATCTTGGGTATTTCGCTGTTGAGTGCTTTGCTGTATGTGTATATGTTCCGGTTGATACCGGAGGGTGGTGGTATTGAAAGAACATCGGGGTATAGAGGGTAAAAGACGAGCAAAGCAAAGTAGGAATATAATAAGAGATGCCAGGCGTGTCCTGTAAGATGAGGCTACTAGATTAAAACAAGAGGGTTTGTCTTCCGAGGGAGTTAGTCCCTCTTGTTTCTACTTAACTATCTTACCTTGTAAATGGTGTCCTTTCTACTTGTCCGAGACAAAGTTAACGACTTGTAATAAACCAATCAAGTAACAAAATGCTAATTGAAAATTATACAATAAATGGTTGATATTGTTGTTTATTACTAATATTATACAATTATAAAATATTTTTTGGAAAGGGTGTTTAGTTCTCTCTTGATGAATATAGTGAATCTGAAAATAAATATAATTTAAGTGATGTTACTGAAGAATATGTTAATTCTCATCCCCGTGAGTACAAAGAAAGAATTCGCAATCTAGACAAAGCAGTATGGAAAAAGGAATTAGTTGCTTTAGCAAAACAAGCAGATAGAATGGAAGAGGCCCAGAAAATAATTGATAGGGATAGAAAAAAAAGGAAAACTTAAAGATCAATATGAAATAAAATTTGCTGATGGTACCATTTTTAGAGCTAGTTTTAACACATCTGAAACAGACCCTCAAAGATATAAAGAACTAACAAAAGATCTAGCAGCAGCTCAATTACTACCTCACATTGCTGGTCCGTGGAATTATTCGACATATATTGACACACATACAACTCCTGATAAGTCGGGAAACTATGTCACAGGTCCATCGTGGGAGTTTCAACAAGGTATTAGTTACTCTAGAGTAGCGATAGTTCATCACTTTTATTTAAACAATAACAATACCCCCGGAAATATATTAGATGATGCTGTAAGCACGAATACATCAGCAACTAGTGGTGCCGCAGCAGGTTACGGAGTTGTAGAAATTACAGAAGAGTCTGTAAAAAACCCTTTTACTTATGCCAAAGGGATCTCAAGTTACATTCAATCCTACCAACCAGCGACAGCAAGAGTATCTAAGGCATTTTCTGCTAGTTTTCTGGGATTATCCATTAACGCTGGAGCCTCGGCAAGCTGGAAGCAATACGCAATTAGTGAGGTTGAAGGACCCGGTATTATTTACATGTTTGCCGCTATGTATAAATAAAAGTGGGGGAAACCCCACTTTTATTTAAGGAGGAAACCAATTTAATGAAAACTAAATTATTTTATACTGTACTGTTATTTCTGCTTTTATTAGGATGTCAACCTAAAGAAATAAACACCAGTCCAGAAACGATTAGTTTTACAGATGAAGACCAAGCGCTAATTTCATTTGTTCATCAAAAGACAGACGAAAAAATAGGTTCGAAAGTTGAAGATTTCAAAGTTGTGAAGGTTTCATATATCGAACAATCTGGATTTGGACAATTTATTTTTAATAAGAATGAGGAACGATTTGAAGGTTCATTCTATGCTGAACATAACAAAAACAACTGGGAGATTGTTCATCTGGAAATAGCAAAGATGGATGTTAACTCGCCGTTTACAAAACTGCAAGTAGTAGGAGGCTTGCGAAATAAAGACACTAATTTCCAAATCATTTGCGGAGTAATTAATGACAGCAGGATCAAATCGGTTCAAATTACATACCCAAATAATGAATCTTCCATAATAATGATCGATAATTATAAATACTACTTTGATGTTAGACTCGGTGTTAAAACGTTTTCCACAATCGTAGCGTACGACGAAAACTACAATGAAATCAGCTCTTATTAAAACTTGCTAAAAGGTCTGCTTCCCTTCGGAGGCAGACCTTTTTCAGCGTTCACAAATCTACTTGTTCACCGGAATTTCTTCCGGCAGATAATACTCATCCTGCTCAAACTTTCCTCGCATCCACTTATACGTGTCATCATAGATAGCGCGGATCACAGGATCATCGCTGTTCGCGGCGATCAGCAGCGTTTTCGATCCAAAGTAATAGGCGTGAATATTATTTTTGTCCATTCCGGCTTTGCGCGCCGCGATCAACTGGTTGTAGTACAGCTGGTAGAACTTCGGATCGCGGTACATCCGGTCGTCTCCTTCAATCTCAACGTCCATGCTGTACTTTTGCATCACTTCCACCGTTCCCTGGATGCGCTCCAGTGGAACCGGCTTGTCGGTGTAGTAGGTCGGCTGCAGGAACGCATTGTCAAAATACAGGGACTTCCACTCGCTGAGCCCTGGCGCCCCGAAATAAGGAATCCAGTAATATCGCAGCGAATCGTTATGGACCATGCTGCCCATGTGGCGGATCAGGTCTCGTTCCTTTGGAGCTCCGTCTTCTACCAGCTCATGGAACCAGTAGATGCCGTCGAGTCGCAGGTACTGGAAGCCAGCCTGATCCCAGCGCTTCTTCAGTTCTCCATAGTACCATTCCAATGCTTGCTTGCGGTTTTGGTACGCTTGCTCTTCGCCCACCTGCTTGGCGTTGAAGGAAAGCGACCCTTTTTTCGGATCGATCACGCCGAAGTCCGTTTGCGCCGAATTGGGGTACGGCAGCGCCAATACGACATTTTCTATCGTCGGCGATGCATACAGCGTTCCCCGCAAGCGGTTGAACTCTCGCATCGCACTGTTCAGCGCGTCGAGCTGTTGGTTGGAGCGGTACAAATCATCCAAATACTGCTTCCACCTGTCCTTGGTGGCCGGCATGGTCTGGTACGGCAGGAAGAGGATCGTATCAAACATCTGATCCCGCATGTACCCGTCTGTGGTTCGGTAGCCGACCATCGGGAGGAATTCTTCCTTTGTCCAGGTTCCCCGTTCGCCGTGTTCACCGGTATAGGCGAGAAGCATGTTCTCTACTCGGCGAGGCAACGGTTTTACCGCTTGGGGATCGGTCTGGTTGGCAAATGGCAGCAGCACCGGCGGCGCTGCGCTTCCCTTGCCATCCCTGCCCCATACTTCGAGCTGTCTGGCGAAGGCAAACACCTTTACCGGGAAGGATACCCGTACATAGCGGGTCTCCACCTGCGGCAGCGTAACGGCCAGCGTCCGCTCAACTACAGCGTCCTCCGCCTGAGATACATCATGCTTTGCTTTTCCGGCAAAATACCATGCTTTCCCGTCAGGGGACACTTCCACGTCCATCCACTCCGGAATGGTGATTCCTGAGGTTCTTTGATGCTTGAGCGTGAGCGTTACTCTCTCCAGCTGTTTGGCTTCCGGCAGCACAACCGTCACCTTTCGGCCAAATTGGCGATTGTAGCCCGTCCATGTCTCGGAAGGCGTGACCAAGCCGCCGACTGGGCCGGGGTATTGTTTTTCGACTTCCTGGAAGAATGCATCTGCCATTCCAAACGTTTTTACGGATGTGAAGCTCCCCGGGGCGAGATTGACCAGCTCGTCCTCCTCGGAAGGCTGATCGACATCGCTGTCGGTGTTTTCGCTATCATTATCGTTGTTTTCGGCATTTTTGCTTTCGGTATCTTTATTTCCAGTATCCATGCTGTCGGTTTCTTTGCTGCCTGTTTCTTTGCTTCCAGTATCCTCGCTTCCGGCAGCTTTGCTGTCGCTACCCTTGCTGCTGGCTTCCTGGCCGCTGCCCGGCTGCGAACCAACCGCTTCATTTTTTTTGCCGTTCTCCGCCTTTTGGGACTGGCTGTCTCCCGCAAGCTCGGATGCTGCCGTGTCGGTTGTACTAGCTTGTTCTTTCTTTTCCGAATCAGGCGTTCCCGTTTTCTCGGATGCCTGTCCATTTTTGGATTCCGCCTGCTTTTCATCCGCATCCGCTTTTTTCGCGGCGTTGCCAGATTCCTTGGCGTCAGCGGCTTGCTTTCCTTCCGCCGTTCCCTTTGCATCCTGTCCTTTTGCCTCGTCTTTCTTCGGCTCGACAGGCGCATTCGTTATTTCCACGGGAATCGTCACTTGTTTGAAACCGACGTTTACCGTCAGTGTGCCTTTCCCGGCAGAGGGACCGGCGACGAAGGTGCCGTCCGGCAAGATCGTACCGAGCTCCGGGTGGTCAAACGCGAAGACCGGGGTAAACGGCAGGGCTCCTCCGCTCGGGCGTGTGACCTCTACGCGCTCGCTGGTGCCAGCCATCACCGTCAGCTTTGTCTTGCTGACGGCAAAATCGACTTTCTCCGCCAGCTGATAACGGGCATTCCAGACGCGCTCCGCGATGACAGCAGCGTCTCCTCTCGTCACCTGTCCCTGTGGACGGAATGCGCCATTGGCTCCCTTCATCCAGCCTTGGGCGGTGACGGATGCTACCGCTTCCCTGGCATAGTCGGCGATTTCATCCTCGTCGTCGTACGCTTCCTTCCCCAGTATTTGCTTCGGACCGCTGCCCGCCTTCCAAAGCCTGTCTAAAATGACGGCCATCTCCTGCCGGGTCAGGGGATCTGCAGCCCCCAGCGTGCCATCGCTGCGTCCGTTCAGCACGCCAAGTTCCGTCAGGCCGTAAATGTACGGCGCATAAGGACTGTTCATCGACACATCCTCGTATTTCTCTTCTCTCGGCAGCTTGGGCTGTACCCCCATCACCTTTGCCAGCAAAACGAACACGTCTTGTCTGGAAATAGCCTCCTGCGGCAGGAACAGATTGTCCTTTTTCCCGCTGATCAGTTGAAGCGACGCCAAATGATTGACCGACTCGCGGGCATAGCTGTTCGTCAGATCGCTAAAGACAATCGCCTGTTCACCAGGCAAGCGCTCCGCCTCTGTCTTTTTGTCCGGCTCAGGGGCGGTGCCGGTCGGAACAGTCGGTCCCGTGGCGGCGGCTGCCGTGGCGGCGGCTGCCGAGGTGGCCATCAATGAAAATGCCAGGAAAGCAGCCATTACCCTCCCTGCAGATCGTCTTACACCCATGTTTTCTCCTCCATTGCGCTTCTTTCTGCTTTGTGTTTGATTTGCTTACGTTACCCCACAAGAGACGTCCCGGTTCCTTTGAACAAACGAATCAATCCGCCGGGGTTTCTGATTTGTTCGGACGGGGCGGCCGCGGTCCAAAGAACTGGTAGTAGTCGACCTTGATATTTCCGTTGTACAGCTTCCGCTTCTTGCTCGCCTTGCGTCCAAAATGCTCCTCAAACTGCTCGTCCGAGGTCAGCATGTAGATGGACCATGTATCCAAGGTCCGCAGAGCCTCCGCCATCTCCCGATACAGGCGGGCGGCTTGCTTCCAGTCTCCGAGCCGTTCGCCGTACGGCGGGTTGCAGATCAGGTAGCCGTACTTTCGCTTGGTGCGGACATTGCGGACGTCCATCTGTTGAAAATGGATGTGCTCATCTACGGCTGCTTCGGCTGCATTCCGTCTCGCGACCCGCAAAATATCCTCGTCAATATCGGTTCCGATAATCTCCAGCGGCTGGTCGTAGCGGGCCAGATCATGCGTCTCGGCCCGCGCTTCCCGCCATGCCGTCTTCGGTATCGTCGGCCAGCTTTCCGAAACGAATTCCCGGTTCATACCCGGCGCGATGTTTTGCCCGATCAAAGCCGCTTCGATCGGAATCGTCCCCGAGCCGCACATCGGGTCCATCAATGTCCGGTCCGGCTTCCAGCGTGACAGCAGAATCATCGCCGCCGCCATCGTCTCCTTCAAGGGAGCTGCGCCGATCAGGCTCCGGTAGCCGCGCTTGTGGAGCCCCGGCCCCGTCGTGTCAATCGTCAAGGTCGCGATGTCCTTCAAAAGCGCTACCTCGATTTTGTACAACGGCCCCTTTTCTTCAAACCAATCCTGCTTGTACGTCTTTTTCAGACTTTCCACGACTGCCTTTTTGACGATCGCCTGGCAGTCCGGTACGCTGAACAGCGTTGATTTTACCGATTTTCCTTCGACGGGGAATGTCGCATCTGCCGGTATCCAATCCGACCACGGAAGCGCTTTTGTCTGCTCAAACAGCTCGTCAAACGTCGTCGCCCGAAACTCCCCTATCTTTAGACGCACGCGATCCGCCGTTCGTAACCATAAATTTGTCCGGGGAATCGCGGAAATATCTGCCGTAAACTCAACTTTTCCATTTTCTACTCTGACATCCTGATAGCCCAGTGCCCTAACTTCATCGGCTACCACTGACTCCAGGCCAAATGTCGCCGTTGCGATCAATTCCACTTTTTGCATTCCATAATCTCCTGTCCGTGCGTAAATGGGAGGGTCTTTCCCCCTATACTATATTACCCGATTCTGCTGGTGTATTGGTAATCTTCTACAGGGGCAAACCAAAAAGTCCCGTCCAAACGGAAACGGGACTATGATCGTACGGTATGAAACGGCTCGCATTTGTCTGTTTCTTGGCAATTGGCGGCCTGCGGAGGAACCAATTGATCAGCCTTACAATGCCCGGGCCAGCAAATCCATGATGTGGACCGCTTCCATCTGCCCCTCCAGCCCTGCGCGCATGATGCCTTTTTTCATTTGCAGGAGACAGCCGGGATTGGATGTGACGATCACGCAGGCCTTTGTTTCCTTTACATGCTCCATCTTGCCGTCGAGAATTTGCATCGACATGTCGAAGTTGGTGATGTTGTAAATTCCCGCGGAGCCGCAGCAGCTGTCCGCACCGGTCATTTCAATCAGCTCGACGCCGGGGATGCTCCTCAGTAGCTGGCGCGGCTGGTTGCGAACGCCCTGTCCGTGAGCCAGGTGACAGGAATCCTGATAGGTGACACGGACGTTGAGCGGCTTGGAAAAGGTCAGCGGCGGCAGCTCGGCCAAAAGCTCGTTTGCGTCTCTCACCTTGGAGACAAACGCCATGGCCCGCTCCTTCCACTCGGGATCGTCGTGGAACCAGTGGTGGTACTCCTTCAGCGCCGCGCCGCAGCCGCCTGCGTTGTTGACGACGAAGTCCACTCCGGCCCGCTCGAACGCTTCCATGTTGCGCTTGGCAAGCTCGACTGCCCCTTCCTTTTCTCCCGCATGAGCGTGCAGCGCCCCGCAGCATACCTGGTTTTCCACGAAAACGACCTCACAGCCCGCTTTTGTCAAAAGCCTTGCCGTCGCCTGATTCGTCTCGAAAAACATCACGTCCATGATGCAGCCCGTAAACATCCCGATCTTCAGGGCGGCCTTTCCTTCCGCTTTCATTACTTTTTCCCGCTGCTTGCGCTCCCTCGGGGAAGCGATTTTGTCGACCGCTTGCTGCATCTCTGCAAGCTCCCGCGGCAGAATGTTGATCAGCCCGGTCTTGTTGGCCAGTGTTTGAAGTCCTGCGCTTTGAGCTGCCCATAGAGCCGTACCCAAGGCTTGCATCCGCTCCGGATAAGGAAATACCTTGTCGAACACGAGCTGGCGAAGAAAAGGCGGTTTGGCTTCGCTTTTTTTGTTGTCCTCGACCACTTCCCGCGCCGTTTCCACGAGACTGCCGTAAGGGACCCCCGCCGGACAAGCCGTCTCGCACGCACGGCAGCCAAGACAGGCGTACATGTTTTTCTCGAATTCCGGGTCTACGGAAAGCTGGCTGTTGGCAACGCCTTTCATGAGAGCGATGCGCCCGCGGGGGCTGTGCGATTCAAGGCCCGTTTCCCGGTAGGTCGGACAGGCCGGCAAGCAAAAGCCGCAGTGCATGCAGTTCATGATCTCGTCCATGTTGAATTTCGACAGCAGCTCCTGACTGGTCGTCTTGCTCATCGTTTCACCACCACTCTGCGCCGGCCGCTGCTTGCGAACATTTTGCCGGGATTCATGATGTTGTTCGGGTCAAAAGCGGCTTTGATCCGCTTCATCAGCTCGATGCCGCCCGCACCTACTTTCAGGTCGAGGTAGTTCCTCTTGGCCATCCCTACGCCGTGCTCCCCGGTTATTGTTCCGCCCAGTCGAATCGCGGCGTGAAAAATTTCTTCAAACGCCTGCTCTACCCGGTGGATCTCTTCCTTGTCCCGCTCATCGGTCATGCAGGTGGGGTGCAAATTCCCGTCCCCTGCGTGACCGAACGTACAGATCTGCACCTGGTACTTTTCAGCGATTCGCTCCACTTCTTCGACCATCTCGGCCAAACGGGAGCGGGGCACTGTCGCGTCTTCGAGAATCGTGGTAGGACGCAGCCGGGAAAGCGCCGCCAAAGCTGAACGTCGGGCCGCCAGAAGCTTGGCTCCCTCCTCGGCTGTTTGCGCCAATTTGACTTCGGCCGCCCCCTGCTGCCTAGCGATCTCCGCGATCCGTTCCATATCCCGGACGACCAGCTCCTCCGGCCCGTCCTGCTCGATCAAGAGCATCGACTTCATCTCCAAAGGCAGGCCCAGCTTGGCAAAGTCATCGACGACCTTCATCGTGGACTGGTCCAAAAACTCGATCGTCGCCGGAATAATCTTGGAGGCAATCACTGTTTCCACTGTCTTGGCTGCGTCGACGAGGTTGGTATAGTAGGCGACCAGCGTCCGCTTCGTCTCCGGCAGGGGAAGCAGCTTTACCGTAATCTCGGTAATGACGCCGAGTGTACCTTCGGAGCCGACCATCAGTCTCGTCATATCATAGCCGGCCACGTCCTTCATGTTTTTTCCGCCGCAGCGAAGCACTTCTCCGGACGGCAGGACGTATTCCAGCCCCAGTATGTAGTCCTTGGTGACCCCGTATTTCAGTCCTCTCATCCCGCCTGCGCACTGGGCCATGTTTCCGCCGACAGTGGATATCCGCATACTCCCCGGATCGGGCGGATAAAACAGGCCCTCCGCTTCGACTGCCTGATGCAGGTCGGCAGTCACGACACCGGGTCCCAGCGTTGCCGTCAGGTTTTGCTTGTCGATTTCGTAAATGCGGTTGAACCGGTTCATATTCATGACGATGCCGCCCTCGACAGGGATTGTCCCCCCTGCGAGGTTCGTCCCCGAGCCGCGTGGTATGATCGGTATGCCGTGAACGTTTGCCAGCCTAAGCACAGCCGACACCTCTTCTACGCTGCCCGGCATCGCCACCGCATCCGGCATGGCTTGGTGGATGGGCGTCGCGTCATAGGAATACGCGTACAGTTCATTCGGCGTGTCGAGCAAATATTTTTCTCCTACAATCGCTGACAGCTTTTTGCGAATTTCTGTATCCAGCATGTCTAATCCCCCGTTTTAGTGATCAGGTCATCTGATGACTTTTGTCAAATAGTAACGCTTGGCAAGTAGAAACACCAAGTCTCCAGCCGTTGTCCATCAGGCAGCGAACGCCGATACTGCCTGGCCTGCTTCTGAAAAACCCTTGCTACATACCAGTTTATCATATATACCTAAATATTGAATCTATTTTAAAGAATCACAAAGTCAATTTTTGATACTTTGCTCTCGTCTTCACTCATCTGATGACTATACGACTGAATATTCCCAAAATATAGTTTCGAGACAGCTTCCAGCATCCAGCCATGCTCTCCTCGAAAAAAGATGTGACGGAAGCAAACCAACTATACGCGGCTGTGATCTTTTTCCGCATCGACACTGTTTTACTAGACAAACCTGAGGCAGATGCTTCGGGGGTTCCCGTATAGTAAAATGATTTCAGCACAAGGTAAAGGGTGGAAGCACATTGCCAATTCAGCAAATATCCAACAAAAAGATATATGAAGCCGTCACCGACGAGCTAAAGCAAATGATAATGGAGGGGCAGGTAAAGCCCGGGGATAAACTGGATTCCGTGCAGGCTTTGGCGGAAAAATTCCAGGTCGGACGATCTGCGGTCAGAGAAGCATTGAGCGCCCTGCAGGCGATGGGCCTGGTGGATATAAAGCAAGGCGAAGGCACCTTTATCCGCAAATTTGAAACGTCCAGCCTGACCGCTCCCCTCTCTACCATCCTGATGGGTTCCGAAGACATTCTGGAGCTATTGGAAGTCCGCAAAATCCTGGAGGTCGGGAGTGCCGGTCTGGCTGCGCGAAAATGGGAGGAAGAGGACCTGACCTCTCTTAAACAGGCATTGGATGACATGAGGGCAGGCACCGATTCGGAAGAGGCGAGCGAACAGGCCGACATCGACTTTCACCAGGCGATCGCGCAGGCCAGTCACAACCGGCTGTTGATCGACATGATGAAGACGATCTCCGGAGCCATGACGAAGAGCATGCGGAACACCCGCAAAATGTGGCTGTTTGGCGAGAGGGCGAGCACGGAAAGACTGTACGAGGAACACGTCTTGATCTACAGGGCAATCCGCGAACGCGACGCCTTGATGGCGCAGCAGAGAATGCTCCACCATTTGCTGAAAGTCGAGGATGTGCTGCTAAACCGCCTGGAGCTTGGCAACGACGAGTAGCACGCACGCTCTGAGGCAGGACGCAGAAGACAGACGCTTTGAAACAGAACGGGGAAAACAGACTGGAGGGATATACGAAAATGCCGGAGCTGCCGGAAATGGAGACCTATCGCAGACTGCTGCAGGAGCGTTTAACCGGACAGGCGATTACAGATGTCAGCGTGCAGCGGGAGAAAACGATCAATATACCCGCAGCGGCCTTTGAAGAGCATGTGAAAGGCACTGCTTTTTCCACGGTCGAACGCAGAGGAAAGCACATCTTGTTCCGGCTGCAATCGGGCCGTGTTTTGTTGCTGCATCTCATGCTCGGCGGTTTTCTGTACTGGGGGACCGCGGAGGACAAGCTCGACCGGACTGCCCAGGTGACGATCTCAGTGGGACGGCACGTTCTCTACTTTCACGGGCTGCGCCTCGGGTACTTGCATCTGCTGACGCAGGAAGAAGCGGAAAACCGGTTGGCGAAGCTCGGTCCCGAGCCGCTCGACCCCCTGTTTACCGCAGAGCAGTTTACCCGCTTGATACAGAAAAAGCGCGGCGTTCTGAAAGCCGCGCTGGTCGATCAGCATGTGCTTGCCGGCATTGGCAACTGTTATGCCGACGAGCTTTGTCATCACGCAGGGATCTTGCCGCTCCGCCGCATCCCTTCCCTCCAGCCGGAAGAGGAAAAACGGCTGTTTCACTCGCTGCAGGCTGTCCTCCACGATGCCTTGGAGCACGGCGGCTACATGGAAACGCCGTTTTTCCGCGGAGACGGTCTGACGGGCGGCTACAATGAACACTGCCGCGTCTATGATCGCGGAGGCGAGCCGTGCCCCCGTTGCGCTCATCCGATTACACAGGACGTATGGTCATCCCGCAAAGTGTTCTACTGCACAGGCTGTCAGCAATGAAAAAGCCAGTCAGCCTTTTCTCTCCATCTGACGGGTCATGAATACCTGCTCATTGCCTGATGGGGCAAATCCCGCTTCCTCCAGTACCCGAAGAACCGTTTCCTGTGAGGCCGGGAAATTAAAGGTTCCCCTACGGCACGTATAGTCAAGCGGCCCGTAGGCATGGGCGAGCGCAAAACGAACGATGTCCTCCGCATCCGCTCGGTCAGGGTGATATGCACACTGACGCAAGGTGATCGCAGCCAGCTTTCCTTCCTCGTCGAAGGTCCGTTTGTACAAGGCGTAGCCAAGCGTCTCGCCCAGGGCATCCTCCACAAATACAGCCTCACCGTCGCGGAGGCTTTGCCACTGATTCTGCCAGGGAATGCTCGCCGGGTAAAAGGAAAGCGAAGCGGACTCCTGCGGAATTCCCCTGCGAATCCGGTACGGAAGCGAGGCCGGATCGCCGAACGGATGGGCGCTGGCAAACGCTTCATTATGCTGCCAGAACAAGAGCTTGTCAACCACTTCATAGCCGAGCTGCCGGTACAGCGAGATCGCCTTGTCGTTTTGACTGACTGCCTCCAAAGTGGCCACCTCCACCTCCGCTTCCCGGTACAGGGCAAGTGTGGCTTCCATCAAGCTTTTGCCCAAGCCCTGACGCCGGTACTCTGTCGCTACTCCGGTGCCGCCGTTCCAGGCCACCTTTTTTCCGCCAATCGTTCTCACACCGCTCGCCACAACCCCCACCGGCGCTCCGTCTGCAAAGGCAACGACGGAAAGGGAAGCAGCATACCCTTCGGTTCCCAGCCTTTGAATCATGTTTTCCACCGTCATATTGACAGGGAAAAAGTACCCCTCAAATCCTCTGTTCCAGGCCTCGGTAATTTCAGACAACGTACACTCCGGAAAACGCTTGATGGAAATCGTGGACACGGGTAATCACTCTCCGTCTTTTTTATAAAAAGCTCGACTTCACCCATCCTTCGGCGAGATTTGCATGGATGCAGGAAGCAAGGAGTGGAATGGTCTTGGTTCGATAAAAAAATTTTAATCAATAAATTCGCAAGATTCAATCGTTTTGTTTTGGTTTCGATCATCCTGGCCATATCGCTTCACTCGAAAAGAAAACCTCTTGTTTACGTGGCTGAAGAAGGAAGAAAGCTGTGTCAGCCTACTCTTCCTTCTTGCTGTTCAGCTTCTCATCGATCTCGGAAAGTTCGTCCAGCACTTCCGTCCCGAACCAATCCGTCAGCTTGCCGCGGGCCTTTCCTTTGACATCGTCGTCAATATAGACAGCGACCATGAGCAAGGCTCCGATCAGCGTTGTCAGGTCATCTCCATATCCCACGACCGGCGTAATATCCGGCACCACATCCAACGGAGTGATGAAGTAGCCCAACGCCCCTAATATGACCGTTTTCGCCCACGCAGGCGTTTTGGGATTTTGCAGGGCGTAATAGAGCAGCAGCGCTACGTAAACTACTTTTCCTCCCGCTTTTTTGGCGAACTTCTTCACTTTGTCCCAAAAGGATTCTTCCGTGTACACCTTCGTATAATTATCGGACATGCTCTCGCCTCCAATAGTCATCTATCTTGGATAGTAAAAGTATCGTAGTACGTTTCCGGCATAGAAAGCAAGCGGGAGGTAGTACCTGTATTGCTTGAGTGCTTGCAGTGTTTGCAGTGTTTGCAGTGTTTGCATTGCCTGCATTGCCTGTATTGCCTGTATTGCTTACAGTAACTGCAATGTCTGCCCCTCCTGTCTCTTAACCGCACCTGCATGGTAAGATAAAGAAAGATGCTGTCAGGCTTGGCCGCTCAACAAATCAGCCTTTTCCTTTGACAGCCGCGAATCCACGTAAATGAGGGAACATCATGGAGAAATCGTCCAAAATCATACTGTTTGCAGGAGGAAATCTGGGCAGTTGGGCTTTGGAAGAAATAGACGAGGATGCCTTTTTGGTCGGAGTCGACCGAGGAGCGTTATTTTTGATACAAAACGAGAGACGTCCCCATCTGTCCATCGGGGACTTCGACTCGGTCACACCCGATGAGCGGGAGATCATCTGCCAAAACAGCGAGGAAATGCGTTCCTGCGACCCGGTCATGAAGGACTTGACTGATACGGAGATGGGCCTTCTCTGGGCGCTGGAGCAGCAGCCGGCTGAGATCGTTCTCGTCGGAGCGTTGGGCTCCCGGTTCGACCATACGCTTGCCAATGTTCACTTGCTGTCAAAAGGGCTGAAGGCTGGCGTGCCCTGCCGGATCGTGGACGAAAAAAACGAGATCATGCTCGTCACCGACCGAATCACCCTGCGGAAAAGCCGGTATTCCCACGTCTCCCTGCTGCCGCTCACAGAGACGGTCAGCGGAATCACCCTATCCGGCTTTCAGTACCCGCTGGACAAGGCGACTCTGCGGATGGGCGACACGCTGGGCATAAGCAACGTACTGGTTTCGGAAACCGGAACGGTTTCGATCGAGGCCGGTTGCCTGATTGTGATTCAGAGCATGGATTAGACAGTGAATCTCTCTGGCTGCGGGGAGAAGCTTTTTTTCTACTTTCAAAAAGCGGCTGCGGTGGAGAGAAGCCTGTTTCCACTCTCCGCTCCGGTCTTCGTCCCGCAAAGAAGCTGGGACTGTCCGCTCCGCAATGCTCCCGAGGGAATCGCAAAACGACGCGCAGCTGCGAAGTGTATTCATAGGTTGCGATTCTGCTTCCTCGGGATCATTGCGGAGCTGGGCCGGACTTCGCTAGTCGCTCCGACTGGAAACAGGATTCTCTGGCGAGCGGGATTTGCTTCTCCCAGCTTTAAAGAGCATGTGGGATCGTTCAAAGGTGTCTAAGGTTCACCTGTCAGTAGGTTGGCTTCTAATTGACTACGGATTTCGAGCAAAAAGTCATGACCACAACTCTGGCTAAAAACCTCCGCAAGCATTTATCAGCAACTGACTTCATGTTGTTTAAGGCCCACGACAAGCCTGATCTCAGCAATCTGACGGATGTTCATTTATACGAGCTTCCTTGCAAACCAGCCTCTCTAAAAACAGTTCGGGCGTATGTCCGAACGGTTTTTTACGAGAAAACCAACAGATGTAGAGATGAAAAAGGAGAAAACCGCGAAGGTCTTTGGGACACCTCCCAGGCGGAATGGAAAAAGCAAAACACGCTTTTAGCGTCCAACTCTGAAACGCTCCATCGAGCAGTCTGCTTTTGGACGCGGTTTTGCTTTTGGAATGGAGCCGGCCAGTCCAGCCCCTTCGCAGTGTCCCACCGAACCTTGAGCTGTTTTCTCCTTTTTCATCTCCTCCACTAGAGCCGGTCCAACCACAAAAAAGAAAAGCGACTGCGTTTGAAGAGAAGCCTGTTACCGCTCCCCGCTCCGGCCTACGTCCTCCAGAGGAACGGTGCCTACCTGCACACTCACATCATTCATGGCTCGCTCATTTTCTAAAGCTTACGACCGAGCCGCAGTCGCCTCTTCCAGCTCCGCCTGCAACGGAAGCTGCCAATCGATCTCCTTCATCCCCTGCGAACGCAAAAACTGGTTGGTCCGCGAAAAGGGCCTGCTGCCAAAGAAGCCGCGATTGGCCGAAAACGGGCTCGGATGCGGAGACGAAATGATGAAATGCTTGTTCGTATCAATAAATGACGCCTTTTCCTGCGCATGCCGTCCCCACAGAATAAACACCAGCGGCGTTTCCCGGTCGTTCAAGGCGGCGATCACCCGGTCCGTAAAGATTTCCCAGCCTTTGCCTTTATGAGAGTTGGGGTTTCCCCCTCGCACCGTCAACACCGTGTTGAGCAGCAGCACGCCCTGCTTGGCCCAATTGACCAAATACCCGTGCTGCGGGATCGTACAGCCCAAGTCGCTTTGAAGCTCCTTGTAAATATTTTGCAAGGACGGCGGCGTCGCTACCCCCGGCTTGACAGAAAAACTGAGTCCATGTGCCTGACCAGGACCGTGATACGGGTCCTGGCCGAGGATGACGACCTTGGCTTCCCGATATGGTGTGAGGTGAAGCGCATTGAATATATCGTACATGTGAGGATAGATTGCCTGGCTCTGGTATTCTGTTTTCAAAAATTCACGAAGCTGGATGTAGTATGGCTTTTCAAACTCGTCCGCCAATATCTCAGCCCAATCGTTCCGCAAAATAGACATGCTAGACACCTGCCTTTTCTCAGTAAAGCTTTCCCTCTATCATACCTTCTTCTCATTTGCTAGAAAAGAGACCGGGAAATCATCCCGCCATCAGACGGGCCTTCTTTCCTTGCCTGCCCGGGAAAACCATCCCCCTGCTAGGACCAACGCAGAGGGAACAGAATGCCTTTTTCCCGGTTTCTGGGCGTTCGCTCCTATGACCCTTGCTTGATAGCTTGGTCCTATGTTTTTTGTCATAATATCCCTTGGAATTCATTCATAGAAATAGAGATGGGAAAGAGGGTTTTTCATGAAGTGGGATGTGAAGTCATTTGTTGGGGGAATTGTCGTGGGATCAGCACTGTTCTCCGGACTGGCCTTGGCTGCACCAGCGTACCCGGATTCAAGCGAGATCAACAAGACGCCGTTCACCTATTATTTTGACGGAGTGCCAAAATCACCAGCGATGGACGTACAAGGAATATTGTACAAAAATTCAGTCTATGTACCCATCCGTTTTGTCGCGGAAAATCTCGGCAAGTCAGTCATTTACGACGGAAAAACCAAATCGATCTATCTCGGCAAGCTTCCTGCCGGGAAAATGTATTCCAAAATGGAAGCTGTCGAGCTGGTCAAAAAGAAGTTTGCAGGCAGCCTGACACCGCAGCATATCGTCGAATACGATCACGACGACGAAAAAGGGCACTACGTCATCCAGATATACCAGACCGTAGTGAACAACTTCCAGTCCGGCGACAGCTACACGAGCACGTATGGATGGTTTGTCGTCAATCCGAATACGGGTGAAATTCGTTCATTGCTTCAATAGCGACAGCATTCATTTTCACGTTTGGCCAAAGTCGCCTTCTGTCCGTTTATTTGGCGCTTGGCAGGCAAACCATGCAATGTCGCAGGAGTTTGTACCGGTCTTTTATTGACATAATCGACCATTCATGCAGAAAGCAGCGGCCCCAAAAGGGACGCTGCTTTTTTGCGACCCCAAGGCTGCTTTTCCCGGGGCTGGCGCTCGTAGAATAGGCCAAGACTGAGGTGACTGACAAGCATACACTCCGCCGAACCACAGTCAAATCAGCCTGTGCTTCTCCAGCTTTCGGTAAAGCGTGGACAGGCTGATTTGCAGCTCCTCCGCAATCCTCGTCTTGTCGCCCCCCCATTTGGGCGAGCGAAAATACTGCTGCAAAATATCTCGCTCATACATGGCTACCATATCCTCCAGGCTTCCGCTGGCCGCCTCGCCTCCCGTCTGTTCAGATACTGCCGGCAGCTCAAGCTGCGCCAGGTATTCCGGCAAGTCGCCAGCTCCGATCACCGTATCCTCGGCCATATTGACCATGTATTCGATCGCGTTCTCCAGTTGTCTGATGTTTCCCGGCCAATCATAGCCTTTCAACCGTTCCATCACGTCCAGATCGACCTCTATTCGACCTTTTTGCAGGAGGGCTCCATACTTGTTCAAAAAATGGTGAATGTAGAGCGGAATGTCCGCCCGCCGCTCCCGAAGAGGCTGCAGCCGAAGCGGAATGACGTTTAGCCGGTAGTACAAATCCTCCCGAAACGCACCTTCCCTCACCATGCTTTCCAAATCCCGATGTGTCGCCGCGATGACCCGCACGTCCACAGCGACAGGCTTGACGCTGCCTACGCGGTCCACCGTCCGCTCTTGCAGCACGCGAAGCAGCTTGGGCTGGAGCGAAAGCGGAATATCTCCGACCTCGTCAAGAAAAATCGTGCCCTTGTGCGCCAGCTCGAATTTCCCCGGCTTTCCCTCTCGTCTCGAACCGGTAAAAGCTCCTCCCTCGTAGCCAAACAGCTCGCTCTCCAGGAGGGTTTCCGGAATCGCCGCGCAGTTTACAGCTATAAATGGATGCGCAGCGCGGTTGCCTTCGCTGTGAATCGCACGCGCCAACAGCTCCTTGCCCGTCCCGCTTTCACCGCGAATCAGCACTGTAGAGAGGCTGTCTTTCACCTTTTTCGCTTTGCGGATGACCTCCTGCAAGCCGGTTTCCGCTCCGATCAGCTGGGCGAAATAGACGGCCTGGGCAGGGTCATAGGGCAATTCCTCCTGGATATTGCAGCCTTGTCTGCGCTCTTCCTCCAGCTCCAGCAGCTTGTGCACGATCAGAGCACTGGTATGGTGCAAAAACGTCATCAGCTTTTCCGAATGCTGCAGCATCTTCTCTTTTTGCTCGGGCAAAAAACCGATGAGGCCGATCACACCAACGGTCTTTTCCCGTTTGTGAACCGGAAACCCGATCGTCGCGAGCTCCCTGCACTGCAGCAGAAACTTGCAGTTCATGCACTGGGATTCGTTCTTCTTCATGTCGTAAATGATACCCGGCTGCCCGGTCTGCAAAATCATCCGAAAAAACGAACCTTCCGGGGCTGGCAAACCGATCAGGTCCCGGTAATCTCCGGTTCCGCTGACCCGGATGCCCTGTTCATCCAGAATAGTGACATCAAGCCCCAGCACCTCCGCAATATTATCCGCGTACCCCTGAATAAATGTGCGGATGCGAGAAAATTCCGTCATGCCCCGACCTCCCTGCCATTTCCCGGTCAAACGTTACACGCCGGCAGACACGTGATTCGCAAGCGGCCGAAGCGCCTGCTCCAGATCTTCGATAATGTCCGACACATCCTCCAGGCCCGTAGACAGCCGGATCAACCCTTCCGTAATATGAAAGGCTTCCCTCTCCTCTGGCGGTATGGAAAAATGCGTCATGGACGCTGGATGCTGAACCAGTGTTTCCGGATCTCCCAAGCTAAACGATATCATAGCCAGGCGCAGTCCGTTAATGAAAGATTTTGCTGCTTCATATCCGCCCCTTACTTCAAACGAAACAATTCCGCCCATCCCGCTCATCTGCCTTTTCGCCAGCTCGTGCTGCGGATGCGAGGCAAGACCCGGATAATACACCCGTTCGATCGCCGGATGCGCCTCCAGATACCGGGCAATCGCCTCCGCGCTCTGGCAGTGCTGGCGAATCCGCAAGCCCAGCGTCTTGAGCCCGCGCAAAATCAAAAAGGCATCCCAGGCGTTCAAATTTTGGCCCAGATCACCCATGATATTTTTCCGAATAAACCGGATCACATCCTGTTTGCCAACGATGAAGCCAGCGATCACATCGCCATGGCCGTTTAGATACTTGGTCGCGCTGTGTACGACCACATCGGCCCCCAGTTCCAGAGGCTTTTGCAGGTACGGCGTCATGAACGTATTGTCGACAATGACCGTAAGTCCGTGCTCGTGGGCCAGTCGGGAAAGCTCCCGGAGATCCAGGACTGTCAGACATGGATTGGAAGGCGTCTCCAGATAAAGCACCCGCGTGTTCGGCTTGATCGCCTGTTTCACGGCAGCGAGCTTGGTACAATCGACAAAATCGACCTCAATCCCGTAGCGTGGAGCAAGCGAAGTCAAAAATTTATGGCTGCCGCCGTACACATCCTTGGTACATACGACGTGGTCACCCTGCTTCAAAAAAGCGAGCAAAGCCCCGGAGATCGCCGCCATGCCGCTGCTGACGCCCAAAGCCGCCTCGCCATTCTCCAACGCGGCGATCTTCATCTCCAAAGAAGCAATCGTAGGGTTGCCGTAGCGTCCATAGTACGTTCCCTCCCTCTCCCCGGATACAACCGCAGCCGCGGCATCCGCATCGGAAAACGCATAAGCCACCGCCGGCACGACTGCCGGAGCTACCGCCCCCGTCTTATCGCAAGGCTGATGCCCGGCATGAATCAACGCTGTATCCATCTTCCATTTTTTTGCGTCCATGATGCTTCTTCCTCTCACTGTTCGTTTGCCTTTTACTTTTGCAAGGATTGTGCCAATTCTGCAATTAACTTAAATACCGAAACTAAGCGTTCCAAAACCGCCTTATTTTCCTTACCAACACGGTGTTTTTCCCTATTGGAGAAAAAGGCCGGAAACCGACCCGCAAATTTCCCCAACAAATCTACACCCGTTTTTTCGCATTTTCGCTAAACGTTTTAGCAAAACTGACAATCAGTGTGGAGAATGGACTTTGAAAGTGAAGAATGAAGGCTCGGGTGTCTGACTGACTACTGCGTACTCGAGCGTTTGAGTGGGCGCTGCGACCAACCGATAAAACCTAAAAGCTGTAGAGATGAAAACGGAGAAAAACGCGAAGGTCTTTGGGACACCAACCCAGGCTCCATTCCAAAAGCGAAACACGCTTTCAGCGTCCAACCTCTGAGATACCCCCTGAAACCGCTGCTTTTGGACGCGGTTTCGCTTTTGGAATGGAGCCGGACAGTCAATCCCGAGCAAGTGTCCCACCGAACCTGTAGCGTTTTTCTCCGTTTTCATCTCCTTCACGAAAGTCCGGCCCAGGTACGCTAGAGTCCGCCCCAGATGCGTATCATCAAGAAAAAAGAAGGAAGCGCCCAAGACGCCCCCTTCTTCAAACAGCCAGGTCCCTCCATCGAAAGACCAAACCACCTACACAAGCAGCCCTCCGTTGCCTTTCGCGTACTTCGCAATCCCCTCTGCCGCCCGGTAAGCAAGCGCCCCCACAGTATCTGTCGGGTTGTAACCACTGTTGTGGGGGAAAGCCGACGCACCGACCACAAACAAATTTTCCACATCCCACATCTGCAAGTAGTTATTCACGGCAGAAGTGTCAGGCGAGGCACCCATGATAACTCCACCCGTATTGTGAGTGGACTGATACGGGGTAATGTCGTATGGGCCAAGCTCGCGCCTCACATCGATATGGGTCGCTCCCATTTCCTTTAAAATTTGTCCACACTTGTCCGCCGTGAAGGCAGCCAATTGACGGTCCTGCTCTTCAAAGTCAAAGGTAATGCGCATCAACGGATCGCCAAAGACGTCCCGATATGTCGGGTCAAGATCGAGGAAGTGGTGCCTGAAGGGCATGGACGCCCCCTGGGCTCCGACTCCAAGGGCCCTGTTGAAATACTTGAGCGAAGCTGCCTTATATTCCTTGCCCCAGTTCGGCGTACCTGAAGGAACCGGGTTGTTGGCGATCGGACGCTGTCCGGTCTGCGAAAGGCTGATGCTCGCTCCGTGCAGGAACTTCAGATCGGAGTGATCAAAGTTGTCCCCGTTGTAATCGTCCAGCGTCATGCCGAGAGAGCCTGCTCCTGCGTACAGGTTAAACTCCTTCTCTTCAAAGAAGCCTGTCGCTCCCCCGCGGATTACCTGATACGCATAGTTCTTCCCGATTACTCCTCTTCCGGTAGCCGGATCGTACGGACGGCCCAGCTTGGACAAGAGCAAAAGACGGGCGTTGTTGAACACGTAGCTGGTCAACACGACAATGTCCGCCGGCTGTTCGAATTCCTCTCCGGTCGTCACGTCTGTGTAGAGAACACCTGTCGCCTTGTTGCCGGTATGTAAAATTCTCCGTACATGGGAATGCGTCCGGATCTCAAACTTGCCCGTCTTTTTCGCCACAGGAATCACGGTTACGACCGGGTCGGCTTTGGCTCCGTACTCACAGCCAAACCGCTCGCAATATCCGCAATATTGGCAGGCGGCCCGCGATACTCCATCCGGGTTCGTATACTGCTGCGACAAGTTGGCCGAAGGCATCATGTAGGGGTGAAGCTTCAGCTTTTTAGCCGCTTCGGCAAACATTTTCATGGCCGGTGTCTGCTTCATCGGCGGTGTGGGGTATGGACTTGATCGTTTTCCGGCCAGCGGATTTTCCTCACCGGAGATCCCGCAGAGTTTTTCAAAACGGTCGTAGTACGGCTCCAACTGATCATAGGTGATGCCCCAATCCTGGATGGTCATGCCTTCGGGAATTTTCTTCTCGCCGTACCGCTCAATCGTCTTGCTGCGAATCTCGAAATCATACGGCAAAAAGCGGAAGGTCTGTCCATTCCAGTGGACACCGGCACCGCCCAATCCCGTCCCCAGCAAGAAGGAACCGTAGCTCCGCATCGGCAGCGCTCTGATCCTCGTATTGCTTCGGAAAGTAATCGTTTCCTTGGATAAATCCTGCATCAGCTCGTAGCGGAGAGCGTAGCGCAGCTCGTCGTGGACCATGAAATAGTCCTCCGTTTTTCGCTCTTTCCCTCGCTCCAAACCTACTACAGTCATGCCTTGCTTCGTCAATTCCGAGGCGATGATTCCTCCGCCCCAACCAACTCCGACAATCACGACATCTACCTTGGGCAGTCTTCTGGGCATGTCCGATCCCCCTCTTATCCGTGCTGATGGTCACGCAAGCTTTTTGGTTCCATTTTGACAAATTGGTCTTGCTCGATTACCTGGGTATAAGCCATCTGGTTCCCCGGGTAATTTTTCAGCCTCCAGCCGTCCATGTTTTTGTTGCCGCCGTAAAGCGGATCAGCGTAGACGCCCTCCATCGTGCTGGCACGCAGCATCTTGAAGAAGCCGCTGGCAGAGATGGTGGTCAACTTCACTTCGTCCGCTTCAAAGGCTTTTAATACAGCATCTTGCTGATCTGCCTCCAATTCGTAGAAACGCTTCCCGTATTTCGTTGTACTGTAGTTGTTCATTTCCTGAATCCCGATATCAAAAATTTCCCGCCTTCTGAGCCGGCCTTGATATCCTTGGGTAGCTTCACCGGGATAAAAAGGGCCTTGCATATAATCGCGGGCATTGAATCCCCAATCCCCTGCCAGTTGGTGGTCGATAAAATAAGCTGCACCAAGGGTTCTGGCTCCGGGGCCGTTCTCATCCTCAGGGAAAATCCTCTCTGTCGCCGCATCAACCACCCGGAATTGCTCCGGTGAAAAATACATCAGAGCCTGATTGAAGTCGGCCGGTGCAGGAGCTGCCGCAGGTGGGGGCGGGGCCTGTGTCCTGAGCAAGCTGCCCGCAACGCCGCCTACTACCAGACCGCCCAGAACCAAACCGGAGTTTTTCAAGAATTTCCTTCTTGAAACGGCTTGCTCTTGTCCTTCGTTTGTCTGTGCCAAAGCTACCACCTCCTGAATGTATATCTTTTATGTGTGCAATTCTTCGGCAAAATAACCATTTTCTCCAAAAAAATTTCCAACTGCGGACATCAATAAATAGGCAATAATCGGCAAATCATATCGGGTAGCTGGCAAACACTAATCTGGAGGGATTTTGGATGCGGATACGAAAAATGATCAGCGGGATCGGTGTCATTTGCCTTTTGACTGCGTGTACAAACCAGGCGACACCGAATCAAGGAGGGCAAAACCAAGGAGCAGCGAACCAGGGAGCGCAAACCCAGTCCATGCATCAGCAGGCTGCTCCCGGACACGACCACACGACTGTCATTCCCAGTGTTGACCGCGACAAGAAGCTGACCACCAATCAGTACGGAGCAACAAACAGCGGCATGGGGACAGCCACCTACAGCATGATGGGCAGCTCCGGCTTAAACGACGGCGGACCTTCGTCGAATCTGGAGGCTCGTCTGGCCGCTGCGGGAGTCAACGGAGTCAATGTTCTGGTCGTTCATGACTGCGTCTTCCTCGCTCCGGCAGACGGAAAAACCCTTTCCACCAACTCTATGGACGAGACACAAAACCACCTGCTAAGCCCCTATGAAGGAAGCTCCTACCGCGGACCTTCGCGGCCGACGGACAAAATCGGTACGATGGGCGCAAGCGCTCAAGCACAAACGCTGTCCAAAGCCAAGGATCAAATCGAACGCATTTACGGCGGGGGCGTAGAGATCCGGACTGTCACCAACCCGCAAGCGATAGCCGCCATGGATCGGATCAAGCAAGCGACAAGGCCGGGAAAAGAAAGCGCCAATATCGGGGATGACCTGGCTCTCCTGTTCCGCTCCGGTTCCAAACAGCCGTAAGGGCGGCTTGTGAAAGAAGCTCGGCTTCGTCAAGCTATCGGGGACGGCATCGCGCCCCAAGAACTCCAGCTTCGCTATGTGCTCCGGCGCGATCAGCCTTTATTGCTATGCGTTCCGGTCGTACACATGCAAAAGGGACAGGCTGATCTGGCAACCCAGTCAGCCTGTCCCTTTTCTAGTGGACAAACGATATGATTCTCTCCACCGTCTCTCGCGGGTGGGTAAGCATGAGCAAATGCTGTGCATGGGGAATTTTTTCGCATACAGCACGCGGAACCTTTTGTCTGTATTCGGCTGCTGCCCTCTGAAAAAAACGCTGCTGCTCCCCGTCGGACAGCGTCATCTCGTCTGCGAGCAGCAGCAATACCGGGCATTTCAGCGAGGCAAACAAGGCTTCCTTGTCAAATGCGGCATATGCCCGAAAGTAGCCGTCAAACGCTTCCCGCGGCAGCCTGTAGCCATAAGCGCCGTCTTCCTTTTGCTCCAGCTCGCTCTCCGGCAAGGACGACGGAATGCCGCCCTTTCCATAACGGGCGATATAGGACTCCCTCGCTGCAGCTATCGAAGGAAAGCGGGTTTCTGCCAGTCTGTCTACTGTGGACGCTCTGTCAAAGCCGGGCATCTCTCGCAGGCTATAGAAGCCGCCGTCCAGCAAAATCAAGTGTGTGACTCGTTCCGGGAAGGCTGCCGCAAACATTTGTGCCGGGACCGCCGAGAAAGAGGCGGCAACGATGGCCGCTTGTTCCACTTCCTCCGTATCCAGCAGGGTACGGATATCCTCAGCCAGCTGTTCAAATGTATAGGGCCCCTCTTTGACCGACTCTCCGTGTCCGCGCAGATCAACCGCAATCACCCGGCAACGCTTCGCCAGCTCCGGAAGGATGTGGTCAAATAATCGACTGGTGTTGCGAATCGCATGAAGCAGCAGAAGAGCAGGAGCCTCTGGTCTCCCTGCGACCGTATACGCCAGAACAAGTCCGTTTTTCACCAGCTGCTTTCTTTGTTGTCCGGCCATGATTCCCCTACCTTCCGTAATGTTTCAAACCCGGCACTTCCGCATTTTGTGCAAATCAAATCCTCCCGGGTATCAACACGCCCATATGTTCAGGATGAATGCGGGCGAAGTAAAGCAATACGGCAACGACAACAAAACCGCAAGCCAGTACGACGAGCTCTTTGGATTTCCATTTGGGCATTCGGTAAAAGCGATGCTGGCGGTTTCTCATCCGGAACCCTTTCGCGTCCAGCGCATTGGCGATCAACTGCACGCGCTTGAGCGAGCTGAAAATGAGCGGAACCAGAACGAAGCCATACTTTCGCATCCTCTCCGGAATGCTTCCTTCACTGAGCTGCAGGCCCCGCACCATCTGGGCTTCCCGGATCGTGACAAGGTCATGCTTGACGAGAGGGATAAAACGAAAAATCAGCGAGAGCAAATAACTGACGGAAAATGGAACACCGATCCCCTTCAGTCCCATCGCCATTTCCCGGGGACTGGTTGAAAACAGGTAATACATCGACAGCAGAGCCACGTTTGCCAGCCTTAGTCCCATGCCTAATGCCCACAGGACACCTACGTCCGTCACTTGGATCGGATAATTGACCAAAGGGATCCTGCTGCTCCAATACGGATGGCCGATGCTGGTAAACGGCAGCCACGTGATCGCCGCAAACACGGCCCCGATTCCCCCGATCAACAGGTAGCCCTTCAACATCGATCGGCTCCACCCCAGCTTGGCGATCAACAAGGCATTGATCAACAAAACGACTGCGAGAAATCGCGGGTCTTGAAACAGAAACGGCAACGTCCCCAGCAAGATAAACGACAGCAGTACAAAACTAGGATGAGCGTGTTTCATGCAGCATTCTCTCCTCTGTCACCCGCACCTTAGCCTGCTCCAGTGTGAGCGGTACAGGCTCGCTCCAGCCTGCGGCAACGCCGAAACGATAAACTGCAGGGGCCTCCACCTGGGCTTTCATCAGCACTTCCTGTCGGGCAAAAACCTCTTGTGGCGTCCCGTCGCACAGCAGCCTCCCCTGATGCATGACCAGCACGCGCAAGGCGTATTCTGCCACCAGCTTCATGTCATGGGTCACGACGATGATCGTATGGCCGGCCTGGTGCAGCTTTCGCAACAGCGCCATGATATCCCGCACGCCGCGGTAGTCCAGCCCTGTCGTCGGCTCATCCAGCACGATCGCCTCCGGCTTCATCGCCAAAATAGAGGCCACCGCAATCTTTTGCCGGGTCCCTTTGCTCGAAAAATACGGCTCGGCTGAGCGCATCTGCTCAAGTCCCACAGCAGCCAGAGCTTCTGTGACGCGCTGTTCTATCTCAGTCTGCGGCAGCCCCAGGTTTTTCGGCCCGAAAGCGACTTCTTCGAAAATGGTTGATTGAAAAATCTGATGATCAGGATTTTGGTAGCAGTACGTCACGGTGCGAGACAGCTCAGCAACCGATTGTTCACGCGTATCTCTTCCTTTTACTGTGACTGTCCCGCTCGTCGGTTTGTACAGACCGTTGCAATGCTTGGCCAGCGTCGTTTTCCCGGAGCCATTTCCGCCGATAATGGCGATGAGTTCGCCTCGATCCACGTTCAGGGAAACATCCTTGAGCACCTGCTTGTCAGCTTCATAGCCAAATGAGACGTTCTCAAAACGGATCAAGCTGCTCATGTCTCATCCCTCCTGCCGCTTATGCGAGCTTCGCGGTACCACTCGGCCAACTCATCCACATGGAGCGGCACCCCGTCTTTGTTCGCGGTGATGACGCCTGTCCGGCACATCTGCAAATACAACTGTATGACATCGGGGACGAGAATTCCGTGCTTCTCAAGCTCCTCCACCTTGCCAAAAAACGGACGTACGGGCAAATCGAGTTCAATCCGCCCGTCCGCCAAGAGCAAAATGCGATCGCAAAATTGAGCCAATTCCTCTGTCGCGTGGGAAGAGACGACTATCGTGATTTCCTGCTCCCGCTTTAGCTGTGAAAGCAGTTGAAACACTTCCCTAGCTCCTTTTGGGTCCAGCTCGGAGGTAGGCTCATCCAAAAGCAAGATTCGGGGTTGATGGGCCAATGCCGAAGCGATGGCCACCCGTTGCTTCTCTCCTCCGGATAATTCAAAGGGAGAGCGGAGAGCAAAGCCTTCCAGACCGACCAGCTTGAGGACTTCACCAATCCGCTGCTCGATTTCCTCATCCGCTTGCCCGCTGTTTTCCAAACTAAAGGCGATCTCTTCCTCTACCGTAAGGCCGATAAACTGTGTCTCCGGGTCTTGAAAGACGATGCCCAACTCCCCGCTGACCCGGCGTTCGCCGGAAAACTGCCCGGAATAATTGCGCGGTACCAGCCCGGCCAAAGCCAAAAGAAGCGTTGTTTTGCCCGCGGCAGAGGGGCCGACGATTCCCACCACTTCGCCCGGATAGAGGGAAAGATTGATGTCGGATAGCGCATGCTTGGCGCTATCCTCGTACTGCCAACGAACGTTTTCCAAACGGAGCAGCGGCTGACCGGTCACGGACGAAGCCCGCCTTCTTCAATGGAAAGCAGTCCATTGCCGTGTGCTCGTCCCCGGTACAAGCCTGCCCGCTTCACAAACGGATACAGCAGCTTTAGCAGAACTGGCCCCAGTATTGCCGTCGATACTGCCTGATTCAAAAAGACGGTCGGAATAAACAAGGTTGCGATGGCCATCGGCGTAAAGCCAAGCGCCACATTGATCAAAATCGAGCAGGCCACCACTGCAGAGGCAATCAATACAACAAATATGTAATATTGCAAGATGCTGCGCCCTGTTTTCAAGGCCGGATGACTGACAGCCAAATAACCGATCAATCCTCCTAAAAAGTTGCCGATGAAGCCGACGATGACTGCATGCGGCGGTGTGCCTCCCGTCAGCAGATCGCTGGCCACGTTTCCAAATGCTAGACCCAGGCAGCCGGGAATGCCAAACAAAATGCCGAAAACAGGCTGCAGCGCATTCGCCGGTCGAAGCGGTACGGATGGAGCTAATTTGATGTTAGCGAGCATAATCAAGGCGACCGCGTACAAGGCCGCCGTGACGACGATCAGGACAAAGTCGACAGTCGTCCACTTTCGCCGAAAGAGAGACGTTCCCATCTCTAGTAACCTCCTTTATCTATGAAAACGGTTTACATGATCATGATGCTAGTTTACCCCTCCGCGCTGACTCTCGCAATTGCTTGAACAGGTTTATAGATGGACTTGGGTACAGCAAATCTTCTTTAATCTGCTAGGGCCATTTTGATAAGAACGTCAGATGGATACCGGGGGTAGCGATAGTAGTTTTTTAGAATGAGCGTTGTTCGGGCTTTGGGGGGAGGAGATGAAACAGGAGAAAAACGCTCCAGGTTCGGTGGGACACTTGCCGGGGGTAATCCTGGCCGGCTTCGTTCCAAAAGTGGAACCGCGTCCAAAAGCAGCCCGTTCGCAGAAGCCTCTCAGAGGTTGGACGCTAAAAGCGTGTTCCACTTTTGGAACGAAGCCTGGGTATGTGTCCCAAAGACCTTCGCGTTTTTCTCCTGTTTCATCTCTACAGCTTTTGTTTTCTCCCCGAGATACCCGAAAGAACCCGCGACGACAGAGAAGCATATTTCCAGGCGGAGCGACTAGCGGAGTCCAGCCCAGCGGAACAACGAAATCGCGGGAATCAGGAGCGTAACTCTGATTGGGCTTCGGAACGGCTGCTGCTTTTACGCTCCCCCGCGAATCGTTGTGGAGCGGACAGTCTCGGCTCCCTTGCGGACGCAGACCGGAGCGCATCCTGGAAATATGCTTCTCTCACTGCAGCCACGTTCCTAATCCTATGTAGCCAATAAAAAAAGCTGTTGAACGCCTCAATGAGACTTCAACAGCTTTCTGCTTTGCATTCTCTGTTATCCCTGCTGCTTCGGCAGTTCAAACGAGCTCTTCAAGGAAACAATCCGGTTGAACACCAGCTTGTCTTCTGTCGTATATTTCGGGTCGACATTAAAGTATCCGTGACGGAAGAATTGGTATTTGTCGTGGGGCTTGGTCTCTTTCATGTTAGGCTCCACGTATCCGTTCACGATCTCCAAAGAGTTTGGATTGATATTGTCAAGGAACGTGGTTCCTTCCTCCTGATCATCCAAAATCAGCGGTTCATACAGGCGGAACTCCGCAGGGAGCGCATGCTTGGCGTCTACCCAGTGGATCGTTCCTTTTACTTTGCGACCGGTAAAGCCGCTGCCGCTCTTCGTTTCAGGGTCATACGTACAGTGGATTTCGACGACATTGCCTTGCTCATCCTTGATCACGTCCGTGCACTTGATGAAGTACGCGTGCTTGAGCCGTACTTCATTTCCCGGGAACAGGCGGAAATACTTGCTCGGCGGGTTCTCCATGAAGTCGTCCTGCTCAATGTAGATTTCGCGGGAGAATGGAATTTGTCTGGTTCCCATTTCCGGATTTTCCGGGTTGATCTCCGCATCCAGCAGCTCGACCTGGTCTTCCGGATAATTGGTGATGACCACTTTCAGCGGGCGCAGTACAGCCATCGTCCGCGGCGCTTTCAGCTTCAGGTCCTCGCGGATGAAGTGCTCCAGCATTTTTTCATCCACGGTGCTGTTGCTTCTGGCCACACCGATTTCCCGGGCAAATGTACGGATGGACTCAGGAGTAAAGCCGCGGCGGCGAAGTCCCGAAATGGTAGGCATGCGCGGATCATCCCATCCGTCTACTACCTGTTCGTCGACCAACTGTTTCAGCTTCCGTTTGCTCATTACCGTATTGGTCAGGTTCAACCGGGCAAATTCGTATTGTCTCGGCACGTTTTCCATTTCACATTCGCGGACAACCCAGTCGTACAGCGGGCGATGATCCTCGAACTCAAGCGAACAGAGAGAGTGGGTTACGCCCTCGATAGCGTCCTCCAGCGGGTGTGCATAATCATACATCGGGTAGATGCACCATTTGTCTCCCGTGTTGTGGTGGGTAGCATGCGAAATCCGGTACAAAATCGGGTCACGCAGGTTGATATTGGGGGAGCTCATGTCGATTTTGGCGCGCAACACCTTTTCGCCGTCCTTAAACTCGCCGTTGCGCATCCGCTGGAACAAATCCAGGTTTTCTTCCACCGACCGGTCGCGGTAAGGGCTGTTTGTACCCGGCTCCGTCAAGGTCCCTCTGGTTTGGCGGATTTCTTCCGGGGACAGATCACATACGTAAGCCAGTCCTTTTTTTATCAACAGAACGGCGCGATTGTACATTTCCTCAAAATAATCCGATGCAAAGAACAGTCCGTCCCACTCAAAGCCAAGCCATTGTACGTCTTCCTTGATCGCTTCTACGTACTCCGTGTCTTCTTTCACCGGGTTGGTGTCGTCAAAACGAAGATTGGCTCTGCCATTGAATTCCTTTGCCAGTTCAAAATTAAGGCAAATCGCTTTGGCATGTCCGATGTGCAAATACCCGTTTGGCTCCGGAGGAAAGCGGGTAACGATTTCCCCGACTCGGCCCTCTCGCAGGTCTTCCAGGACAATGTTGCGGATAAAGTTGGATGATGATGCCGATTTATTTTCCACAGAAATTCAACCTTTCCCTTCACCTTTACATTCCATAATACTGATTCCCCGGCGATAGTTCAACAAATTCGCCCGGCTTCTGATGTTGGGCCGATGCATCATCGTTATCAGTCACCCCTTGGCCAACCGGCTTGTAGCAAGAATCACCTTCTCTGGACCAGGCGCTTTTACAAACCGCCCTTCAGAGGGTTTTTACTATCATAAGCAGGAGAGCCCCCGTGGGTGTTCACACGATGTATATAAATTGAAGTTGTTTCCAAAAGATTCCCATTTTATCCTACAGGCAGAAACATATTTTATGATTGGGGTGATCTGTTGTGAGTGTGCTTGAAAAAATCAATACACAATCCTCCTTTTTTACATTGGCAGAAATTGTGGAAGGTGTTTTTGCCGCCGTTATCAAAGCAGGCACAGGAGCCATGGGCAATGCCGCCATCGTCGATCTGGGCGATCGGACGGTCGTTTTTGACACCATGTACACGCCCAAGGCAGGGCTTGCACTGCGAGAAGCAGCCGAGCAATTGCTTGGACGCCCTGTATCGTTGGTTATCAATTCCCATTTCCACTTTGACCATGTGGGCGGCAACCAAGTCTTTTCCGATGCCATTATCCTCTCCACAGAAACCACCAAAAATCTCATGCTCGAGCGTTGTACAAGCCTCGTCCAATTCGCAAAGCAGCACCCCGAATACCCTGACAAGGTTCGCCAATCTTTGGAAGCCGAATCAGATCCGGAAAAGCAAAAGGAGCTTCGCACCGACCTCGGAGACATTCTCGCCCTTGACGCTGCACTGCCTACGTTCTCCGCGACCCCTGCCTCCCTGACATTTTCTGATTCTGTCACGCTCCACGGCTCGAAGCGAACTGCCGTACTGACCGCCAAAGGAAACGGACACAGCACATGCGACTCTGTCCTGTACCTGCCCGAAGACCCCGTTCTTCTGGCCGGCGACCTGCTTTTTGTGCAAAATCATCCCAGTATGCAGACAGGAAATCTTTCCCACTGGGTCTCCGTTTTGAAGGCTTGGAAAGACCTGCCCATTTCGGCAGCAGTCGGCGGCCACGGCCCGGTCGGAGACCATCAAACTGTGGATAGCTGTCTTCACTATTTGGAAGCTTTGTGGGACCAAGCCAAGCATCTGGCCGAGAACGGCTCCACACCCGAAGCCATCGAAGCAATCCCCATACCCGAACCATATGCCTCCTGGAGCTATCCCAGCCTCTTTGCTCGCAACCTTCAACAGCTTAGCCAGCAGATCTTAGCCGTTTCGGAGTAAGAAAGAGAAACGGAAGACGGATATGCATCTGTTTGAAAAAAATAAATAAATTTTTCACTAAAGTACTAGTCCAATATTACCGAATATAGGTAATGGATAGATATTTTTTGCATCTATGGAATCAGATTCAATCTTACGAATCTTTTCCCATATGTACATTTTTTCATATGTACTAAGTTTCACAAATTGCGTTCACTATCTTATTTCACATTGATATCGATAATGGCAAACCCGGGGAAATCCGGCGACGCAAAGCTACAGGGGCTACCTCCAGCAAATGGACAAGCCAGCCAGCTGCCGAAGTATTGATGTAGGACCAAAGACCAATGATCCTATGTCATTGGTCTTTTTGTGTTGTTATGCAAAGGAGGTGATGCCAATCGATTTTGACCCGAACCGTTCAACCTTTCATGCTTCGACCGTACACAACAAGGAGGATGGAAAGTGAAAAAGTCAATCTGGAAGAAACTCTCTGTTTTAGCGCTGACCGCGACGATCGGTCTGTCCAGCTTCACAACTGCCGCAGTGGAGGCGGCAAATCGCCCCACAACAATGTCGCCAAACGGCATGGTTACGGCTCCTCACTACCTGGCTACAGCCGCAGCTCTCAAAACACTCGAGGAGGGCGGAAACGCAGTCGATGCCGCGATTGCCGCCGCGTCTACGCTCGCCGTTGTTTACCCGCACTACACGTCGATTGGCGGCGACAACTTCTGGCTGATCTACAATGCAAAGACGAAAGAAGTAAGAGCGCTGAACGGAAGCGGTCGAGCTGGTGAAAAGGCAACGATCGAATATTACAAAAAGAAAGGCTACGAAAAAATTCCTTCCCGCGGGTACGAGTCCGCCAACACGGTCCCTGGTGTCGTTTCCGGTTGGTGGGAAGCGTACAACTACGCACACAAGGAATTGGCTGGAGATAGCAAGCTGAAATGGGACAGACTGTTGGAGCCGGCGATTGGATATGCTGAAAAAGGCTATCCGGTCTCTCCCAACCAAGTGTACTGGACCAAATACGCGATCGATCCGACAGACAACGATCTGAAAAATCTGCAGCGCTTTGAAGGGTTCCGCAAGACCTACCTGAAAGCGAACGGCGAGCCGTACCAGGCCGGCGAAATCCTCAAGCAGGAGGATCTGGCGAAAACGTTGAAAGTGATCGCCAAAAAAGGCGCAGACGGTTTTTACAAAGGCGAGATCGCCGAAAAAATCGTAAAAGACATGCAGGCAAACGGCGGTTTGCTGACTCTGAAAGACTTTGAAAAGCACACGTCCACCTGGGCTGATCCGATCACCGTCGACTATCGCGGATACCAAGCCTACAACGTACCGCCCAACTCTCAAGGCATGGCCTCATTGTCGATTCTGAACATATTGAACAACATTGACCTGAAGAGCATGGGCGAAGGCACGCCGGATTACTACCACGCTATCGTGGAAGCGACGAAGCAAGCGTTTGCCGACCGCGACAAATGGCTGACAGACCCTGAGTTTGTTGACATTCCGGTAGACGAGCTGCTGTCCAAGCAGCACGGCAAAGACCTTGCTGCCCGGATTGACATGAAGCAGGCTGCCAAAACCGTAGAACCGCTCGATCCCAAGGGCGACACTACCTGGCTCGGTGTAGTCGACAAGTACGGCAATGCCGTTTCCATGATCCAGAGCCACTACTTCGATTGGGGCTCGGGCGTCGTCGCGAAGGACACTGGTGTTCTCTTGCAAAACCGTGGAAGCTACTTCTCTCTGGACCCGAATCATATCAACCACCTGGAGCCAGGCAAGCGCACCTTCCACACGATCAACCCGGCTATGCTCTTGAAAGACAACAAGCCTTACCTGCTGTACGGTACACAGGGCGGTGAGGGGCAGCCGCAGACACAAGCCGCTCTCGTCACGCGCATTATCGACTTCGGATTCACGGTTCAAGACGCGATTGAAGCACCGAGATGGCTGCATGGCCGCAACTGGGGCTCCTCCTCCAACAATCTGAAGGTAGAGAGCCGCATTCCGCAGGAAGTCCTCGACGAGCTGGTAAAACGCGGTCATCCGGTTGAGAAGCTGGAAGCCGCTTATACCGATGCGATGGGTCAATCCGGTGCCATTCTGATCGATCCGAAAAGCAACATCAAGTTTGGCGGTGCAGACCCGCGCGGCGAAGGGGCTGCCATGGGCTATTGATTTATAATACGTGCAGACTGCTGGGATTATCTCAGCAGTCTGCATTTCCAGCTTTATACTCTGTCCCTTCCGGATTCCCAGCATGAATTATGAAAGGATGCTGCAACGATGCGTCTGTTCAGCAAGCTTCGGAATAAAATCATTATCTGGTTTTTGCTTGTGGCCGTACTCCCCTTGATCGCCTGCTCTTATCTGGTACTGACCGAAAGCACCAGAATTTTGATCGACAAGCAAAAGGATTCCTTTGTTCATTTGACGGAGTCGACTGCAAACGCCATGGACCAATGGCTGGACAGGAGACTGTCGGAAGTAATGATTCTGGCACGATCCTCGGACATCCAATCCTTTGACAATGAAGCAAAGAACAAGTTCATTCGCAAATTTACGAACGAAATCAAAATCTTTGACGGAAATACATTTATTTCCCCGGACGGGAAGGTAACAGCGGACACGTTTGAAGGCAGCGTAGGGATCAACCTGGCGGAGCGTCCGTTCTTCAAACTCGGCATGGAGGGAAAAACCAGCTACTCTGACATGCTGATCGCAAAAACGACCGGAAATCGGTCGATTGTAGTCGCTTCTCCCGTTGTGAGCAATGCCGGAGAAAAACTCGGCGTACTGACCGGGCTTGTAAACGTGGATTCGTTCACCTCGACCTTTTTGGACAATGTACAACTGGGTGAAGGCGGTTACCCGATTTTGGTCGATAACCAAGGACTGATCCAGGTACACCCCAACCCCGACCTGATCGGCAAAACCATTGAGGAAGCAGCTCTCCCTGAAGGCTTGAGCAGCATTCTCAAAAATAACGCACCCGAATCGGGCTCCTTTACGTATCTGGACGGCGGTACCGAATACGTCGTTACGTACGCTTCTATCCCCAAGACTCATTACAGCCTGTTTTTCCACATCCCGATCGAGTCCATCACCTCTGAGGTAACAGCGCTGACACTGAATGTGATGTTGATTGTAGGTATCGTAGCAGCCATCGTCATTGCAGCCGCCTACTTTGTGTCTCGTCAAATCAGCCGTCCCATCGTTGAGGTTGCCGCCGTGGCCAGCCGAATTTCCGATGGCGATCTGGCGGTAGATCCGCTGGCCATCAGAAGCCGGGATGAAGTAGGGCAGCTCTCCGAGTCAGTCAACCATATGGTAGGCAATCTGAGGTCAATCATCGAACAGGTAAACACAGCAGCCGAAGAGCTCGCTTCCTCTGCAGAGGAGCTGTCGGCCAATGCCGAGGAGACCAGCAAGGCAACGGAACAGATCGCCTCTTCGATTCAGGAGGTGGCATACGGAGCGGAACAGCAGGTACAAAGCGTGGCGGAAAGTGTAGGAGCCATCAATGAAGTCTCAACGGGCATTCAGCAGATAGCCGTTAACGCACAAAATGCAGCTGACTCTGCCGTGACTGCTTCGGAAATTGCTGTCGGCGGCAACAAGGCGATCGACACGGTCATGAGCCAGATGCAGTTGATTCACAGCACAGTAAACGAGATCGCCGGCATCGTCAAACGCCTCGGAGACAGCTCACAGGAAATCGGACAGATCGTCCAGGTGATTACCGACATCGCCCAACAGACAAACCTGTTGTCACTCAATGCTGCAATCGAGGCAGCAAGAGCAGGAGAGCAGGGAAGAGGCTTTGCCGTGGTCGCTGACGAGGTGCGGAAGCTGGCCGAGGAATCGGCGAAATCAGCCCAGCAGATTGAACAACTGATCACAACGATTCAGACCGAATCCCATACCGCCGTGCTTTCCATGGAAAAAGGAACGAAGGAAGTGGCACTCGGTATTGAAGTGGTTAACGAGGCTGGCAGCTCATTCGTTCAGATCAGCGAATCCGTCGCTCAGGTCGCCAGCAAGATTCAGGAAGTGCAGGCCTATTCCCAGCAAATGACGGCAAGCACGGAACAAGCCGTCTATTTGATCGAGCAAATATCCAAGGTGGCAGAAAACTCGGCAGACGGTACACAAAACGTTTCCGCCGCAACCGAAGAACAACTGGCTGCTGTCGAGCAGGTCTCTTCTTCTGCCGAATCACTCGCGAGGGTTGCCGAGAAGCTGCAGGACCAAGTCCGGAAGTTTACCCTGTATCGGTAACGCGGAACATCCGATTGTCCGGCATGCACGCTGTTCGTTTGTCTTTGGCAAATCCCTTGCCCGCAAAAAAAGAGCACGGTATCGATAGACATAAACCGATACCGTGCTGACTTGAATGGTTTCCAAGCTGTCTTTTTGTCCGTTACCACTTGTACTTTTTCGCCATGCCGATGACAGCGCGATCGAGGATCGCAGCCAAGGCTCTCCAGATCATCTGTCGCCGGTAAGGAAGATGCTTTATATACACTGCCGTATACTCCGCAGTACCCTCTGCCCCGCGATCCGCTTTGAACGCCCCGACTCCGGCGCTTTGATGAAGCAAGAGGCCCTTTTGTTCCGCCTCCGACACCAAAAGGCTGGAGAGCATCCGGTACAGCCCCAGTTTTTTGGGAAGAGCGGTATCGTACCCGAACAGGGGAGTGGTCATCATGCCGTTTCGCTGAAAATAACCGAGAATCCCGTCCAATCTGCCTTCCTTTTCCAGACCAATCAAGGTCAGTATCTGCCTGTGCAGCGCCAGTCGGACAAAGGCCGGCGTCAATTGCGGATTCAGTTGGGAGTATTTGTCCAGGTAAAGCGCTTGGTAAAGTGCGGCGATCCTCTCTGCATGCTCCTCCCCAAGCTCCTCGTGCCGAAGGATGCGATAACCGCTTTTCTTCAGCATATCCCGGTCCCGCTTTAACGTATTGCGAACGCGCCAGCCCTTTTCATTAGCCTGTTTGGGGTCAAACAGGTACACATACCGACTCGGCACCATCACATATCCGCTCCGCTCCAGGCCGGTCCATGCCTCCGGACAGACGATTGGACTTACGGATCGAAAAGCCACGGCGTGGTCCGGAAACCTCCTGGTCAGGAAGCTGGTGATTTCCCGGACCTGTTCAGCCGTCAACGGGTGATACAGATTGGTGGACAGAAGCCAATTGTTCACGAACACAATCCGATTCACACGGCTAAGCTTCATCAGGGCACCTGCCCCGGACAACAACGGCCCGCCGAGAGAAGCTATCATGGAAGACGTGACCAGCTTCATTTCCTCGCGGGCATAGCTGATGTAGTGTGTATAGGGCGAGCATACGTATGAGTTGTCGTACTCCTCGTCATTGACAGTTACAGGCAGTACGAGATCATCGATGACAAGCGCCCCCATCCGCGTGCGGACATTAGACATGTACGCCGGGACAGAATCGAGAATCAGCGGCTCCAGATAGGCGCGGGCATACTCTCCGTCCTTCATCCTCTCCCAGGCAAGCTCTGCCAAATCCGTTTTCTCATACAGGCGGACGCGTTCAGCGTTCATCAGGTTGGAACATCCTTTCCACGCGCCGGAGCTTCCTTCCCCGCTCCGGTGGTTGATAAGGAGAAAAAACGATTTCGGGCCCTGCGTACCCCTGCCTCTCTATTTCCCGCTGCAGCTTCCGACGGACGTCCTCTTCCACATCCTCCCGCCGATATCCCGACGAAATGACAAGCGAGACTTCTACGTGCTCGGGACTTTTTTGACGGACGATGTACTCCTCAATTCCCTGTGACGCAGTCATCACTGCCCGGCGGACAAAATCAGGGAAAAAGGGGCGGAGCCCCTCGCCTCTTTCAGCAGAACCATCAGCGCCTTTGGCAGATGGAAAATAGAAAATGTCATCTGCCCGTCCCTCGATCTGTTCGAGAGCCAAAAACACGGAGCCGCAGGGACAAGGGTCCTTCCGTTCCGTCAAGATGTCGTTCAAACGGTATCGGATCATCGGCTGCGTGTACCGGGAAAAGTCGGTAATAATCGGATGGAACCGGTTTTTTTCCTCGTCCAGATACTCCTTTTCCATTACCAGGATGTCCTCGTTTACATGCAGAGTGCCATGCGAGCAGGTCGCCGCCAGGAAGCCTTCCGTACATTGGTAGATCTGGTGGACGGGCCCGCCGAATGCCTCGCGGATCACCTCTTCATCGATCGGGTCCAGCACCTCCGCTACGGAGATAACCTTGCCTGGCCGGATATCAAGGGAGCCTTCCTGCTTGGCGACGGCCAGCAACCGAAGCATGGAGGGAGGCGCTACCAGTATCGTCGGCTGGTATTGCTGCAGATGGGCAATATGCGCTTCCAGCGAAAGAAGCAGGTCGAAAAAGGCGAATTGCAGCCGTTTCCGTTTTACCGATGTATACAAATTGCTGTTGGCCCGCAGAAAAAAGGCGACCCGCTGCTTCTCCCAGAGCGGCCCCGGCAATGCCTTCGCCAGTATGGCACCGGCCCATCTGACCCGCTCATCCGGCCCGACCAGGAAAATACCGCGGCTGCCGCTGGTTCCTGACGATAGCCCAACCGTAACCTCTCCGATTTTCGGGGTAAAATCCCGTGTCTCCTCGGCCTCCTCCGCAATCCGAAGCGCTTCGTCACGCTTGATTCCAGCCGTGTTCAGAAGATCAAAATGCTCCATCATCTCCCGCTTTTCAATCGGAGAGATCGTTTTCCAACCGTGCAAAGGATCGCTCCCGATTCGCTCGCGGTAAAAAGGCGAACGGGGCAAAACGTAGCGGAGCAGCTTCTGGACCTGCTTCTCCTGCCAGCAGGCAAGCTCCTGGCGGGTGTGAAACCGCTTGGCCAGCCGCCTGGTCTTGATGTACTGCCAGAGGGTACCGATCAGCTCCATGCAAATTCCCCCTTGCTCAGCTCATGTACTTCTGGACAATGCGTAGGCAGGATGTACAGCTCCGGCCAGCTCCGGTGAAGCTCATGGAGGCGCCTCAGATTCCGCAAATAGGAAGCAGCGTCCGCCTTGATCAGGTGTGCAACAGGATGTGGTGGCCGATGCTTCCGGTACGCCTCGCTGGACCAGGCCGCATCCGCGCAAAGAAAGATGTCGCGGTCCTGCGTGTCGCGCAGGAAAAGGCCGAACTGTCCTTTGGCGTGTCCGCTCAAATCGATTGCCAGCAGGCTTTTGTCTGCAAACGGATCGTACGCTTCCTCAAACGGATGGTACTCCCCGGACAAGCGTATCTTTGGACCATCGTCAATGAAAATGGCACGCTCCTCAAAGTCTTCCGGCATCAACTCCGGCAAAAATCCCCTTCTGACGGCGGCGATTCCTTTAAGTCCCTTGACCTCCTCATAAGCCGAACGGAAACAGTACAGCCGGGCCCCCGGAAAATCGTGCAAGCCGGCAATATGATCCGCATGGAAATGCGAAATGAAGATGCCAGTGACCTGTTCCGGTCCAATCCCTTTGCTTGCCAGCTGTTCCTTCACACACTGGCTCCGCTCAGTAAAGACCGGAGTCGCTTTGGCGTAAAGAGAATAGGGAAAACGTGCGGCTGCTGTAAAAAAATGAGGGGCGTACCCGGTGTCAAACAACAGCAAGCCGTGGTCCGGATGATGCATGCACCCTGCCACAGCGTGAAACCGGATCGATTGGAATCGCCCTCCGCCAAGCGAGATGGCCTCCAACTGCCGGCAAAAGCCCGTATCAAGCAGGGTCAGTGTTACGTTCATGCTCTTGTCGCCACCAATTCGCAAAGATTTCGATTCCTTCTTGCAAGCCGACCCGCGGCTCGTACCCCAGCTCTTCCCGGGCTCGGGTAATATCCAGCGTCTGACTTTTCGCCAAGACACCCACCGTGTAACGAGTCAGCATCGGCTCTCTGTAGGCGAGCAGCGTGCGGGACAGCAGCTCCAGTACGGACGCAATGCCGTACGCTTGCCTATAGGAGACCTCCTTGCTATTAAGCGGCATGTCCAGCTTGGCAAAGACCGACTTCAGGACATCGATGAGCATGACCGGCTCTCCATTCGTGATGTTGTACACCTTTCCCAGCGTTTTTTCGGAAGAATCCATGCACAAAAGAAGCGCATCCACCACGTTGTCCACATACGTCAGGTCGATGACGGCCCGGCCTCCCTCAATAATGGGCACAAACCGATTTTTGTTGGCCCGGATCAGTCTGGGCAGGATTGCATTGTCCCCGGGTCCAAACAATGCCCTCGGGCGGATCGTAATCGTCGCCAGGCCATTTTCAAAGGCGTTGTCGACTTCCCGCTCGGCGAGGAACTTCGTCTCGGCATACTCATTGGCAAAGCGCTGCGGCAGCGGATCCGATTCCTTAATGCCCAGCCTGTCTTCAAAAGCGAAATACAAGCTCGGAGTCGAAACGTGTATCAATCGCTCTACATTGTGCTGCCGGCAGCCTTCGATCACATGGCGTGTGCCTTCCACATTGGCGGCGTACATATCGCGGTACCTTCCCCACGGTGAAGAAAACGCCGCCGCATGGATCACAATCTGCTTCCCGTAGCAGACGTCCCGAACGGCCTTTTGATCCGTGATGTCGGTGCAGACAAAGCGGATTCCTTCCTTTTGCAATGCCTCGCCCACCCGTTTGTTCCGGCCCAGCACCGTTACCTCTGCGCCCTGCTCATGAAGCCTTCGCGCCAGCTTCTGTCCCAAAAAACCGGTGCCGCCCGTCACCAGTACACGTCTGTTTTTCATTCGTCACCATTCCATTCAATATCGCTTGTGGAGCACTCGATCATGCTCATCCCGGTCTTTCTTTTCATATCTGCCAATATCCACAGTAAACGCAGCTGCTCAAAGGCGGGGAGGGGGTCGCTCCAGCGAAACACAACATCCCGCGACTTCAGGAACTCCCCCAGCCAGCGCCTTCCTTCTCTCCAACTGCGAAGGGAAGGCAGTCCGTAGAAGAGCATAGCCATCGACAACGCTGCCGATGCATTCGCGGAAGGCACAACTACAGGCTGTTTGTCCGCGTGCACCGGGAGAGTCGCTCGTTCCGGCTTTTCCAAAGCCTCGTTATTGTCGTTTCCGTCATGTTCCCCGCCAGCTCCGCGACCACCAAAAAACGCCTCTGCCGCCTCCCTTTTTCCCCTGAAGAGGTGGATACCGCTGGTCAGGCGCGGGTTGCATTCGATTGGGTACAGCTCCCCTGTGCGTGTCTCGATAAAATCAAAGGCGATCTGCCCGGTAAAACGGCGGAGCCCGACCATCTTTTCGACAAACGTTCGCACTCCGGGATGGTCCGCAAAGCTGAAAGAAATAGACGCCCCCTGCCCGGCCGTGAACGTCGTGGCATAATCGGCGTACAAGGCAAGGCGGCCTTCCCTGGCTACCGCATAGCTGCACAGCTGCCTGCCCGCGATGAACTCCTGCACGAGCCATGTTTCTCCCTCTCTTATAGCAGGGAGTTCGCTCGCTGTATACCAATCCTTTCTTGGCAAACAGCGGCGCAAGATATGGACACGGGAAGAAAACCGGGAAAAAGCAGGCTTCAACACGACGCTTTTTCCCGGTTCGACATCTTGGAGAGCTTCCAGCAGCCCAGCAGCCGATATAACCGATCTCGTCTGCGGGACGGAAAAACCGGCTTGCTCCGCCAGCCTGACAAACGCTGCTTTATCATGCCAGATGCGCAGTTCTTCAAGGCTTTCCACAAACGGTTCCACATAATGACGGAGACGCTCTCTGCCCTTTGCGACGAAAAAAACTTCCTCGCATGTCGGGACGAGCAGGTCTGCTTTTTCCCTTTCTGCAATGCGGCAAAGCTCTTCGATATATTCTTTTTCCTGCTGTCGGGGAGGGGGCACGAGGTAAGAACGGGCAACCGCTCGGGATACCCGGCACAGGTGAGCGGGCAAGCTCTCCGCCACCACAACGCAGTGTCCCGCCTCGTCAAACAGCCGAGCCAGCTCCAAGGTAGCCGGTGCTCTTCCCCCTGTCAGCAGGATCGTCTTCCTCTCAGTATTCAAGCAAAACCCCTCCCAGGGACAGTCCTGCTGATGTTCCTAGCAGAAGCAGTAAGTCCCCGCGGGCCACTTTTTTCTCCTGGATCGCTTCGTGCAATGCCATAGGAATAGAGGCAGCGATCACATTTCCGTGATTTTCAATAATATTGATCATCTGGCCCGGCGCAAGCCCCAGCTTTTGTGCCATGATGCGCATCGCCATACCGCTGGCCTGATGAGGGACGACCGCCTTGATTTCGGAAAGGGAGATAGTCGTGTTGGACAACAACCTCTCGATAAAGCCCTCAAGAAGCTGGGAGGTCATCCGAAACAGCTTGCGTCCATCCATGTCAAACATAAAGTCGCTCTCATTTCCCTTCCCGTACTCGCTTGGATGGATCAAGGTCCCGCCGCCGCGAATCTCGGAGTAATGCGCTCCTTTGCTGTACGTCTCCATCCGGGAGCAGAGAATCCGGGAAGAAGAACTGTCCGGCGCAAGTCCGATGACAGCCGCCGCTGCCCCGTCTCCAAACAGGATACTGCTCTCCTTTTGCTCCCAGTTCAACCCTACTGAAGAAATTTCAGTAGAGACTATCAAAACCCGCTTATACACGCCAGCAGCCATCGCAGCCGACATCACATCCAGCGCTGTGACAAAACTGAGGCATGTGGAATTGATATCAAAGCACGGGACGCCGGAGTCCGACTCCCCCAGTTCCTCCTGGAGCAGCGCTGCCGTACAAGGAATTTCCTGCTGAGCCGTCCCGCTGGCGCAAACCAGACAGTCGATGTCAGCAAACGTAAGGCCTGCATTCTGAAGCGCTTGTGTAGCTGCCGCGGCCCCCATTTGCGTAGAAGTTTCATCTGTCACAAAATGCCGAACCCGCACTCCCGATTTCTTTTCCACCCATCCAGCCGGCAATCCCAGCTTTTGGTCCAACTGCTCTGCCGTCACTTGCCGCTTGGGCAAATATTTGCCTGTCCCCAGTATTCTAACCGGTCTCTCCATCATTCGTTTGTCTCCCCTTGATGCTGCCTCTTTTTTCATTCGCATCATCATTTTACCAGATGATTGCAAACCCTCCGAACAAAATTACACCGCCAAACGGCAAAGAAAGGGATGATGCGGCCTCGCTTTGCCTCTTGGAGCTTCCAGATGTATCCTTCTATGTATTTACGTTTCCGGGCAGCTTTTGTTTCATTCCCCCCAGACATACAGACGATTGCCCCAAACATGAAAACCGGAAGGGGCTCTCCCTTCCGGTCCATCCATATAGCCGCAGCCTTTTATAAGGTTCTTCTGAACTTTTTGCCTGTCCTTAGCAAACAGCCAACATTCGATCCGGGTGGTTGGTACAAATCTGCACACGTGGATAGTTCTTTACAATATGGCGAATTGTTTGGGGATCATCGACTGTCCAGGCAATTACCTCATAGCCCTGCTCAATCGCAGCCGCAGCGAGCTCTGGCGTCAGGTACGGATAGGCCATCGACAAAATATGGACTCCTGCTTCGCGAAGCTGCTCCAGCATCAGTACGGGATTTCCGAGGACGATCAGGCCGGTCTTCACTTCGGCATCGAGCTGGCGGACATGGCGGATCTCTTCATGGTCAAACGACGTCACGTACACGTCCCGCTTCATGTCATGCTTCTCCAGCAAAGCCAGTACACTTTCCGCCAAACCGGGGTACATGCCGGGCGCTGTCTTCAATTCAATATTCAGCGTGCATCGCCCCTTTACTGCTTGCAAAACCTCATCCAGCGACGGGATTCTCTCACCCGCGAACCGCGCGTCAAACCATCTGCCCGCATCGAGTGTCCGCAACTCCTCAAAGGTGTGGTCCCGAACGAGTCCGCTTCCGTTCGTCGTGCGCTCCAGCGTAAAGTCGTGGCAAAGTACAGGTACGCCATCCTTGGACAGTTGCACGTCAATCTCCATCGCCTTGATTGCCGGTTCTGCCAGCGCCAGGCGGATCGCTGTCATCGTGTTTTCCGGCGCTTTTCCGGACCAGCCGCGGTGTGCCATACAGACGTTCATCATGTTCCCTCCGTTTTTCCCGGTCGATGCTTGCTCTCAGCCCAGGCCAAATTCCTTTTTCACGAAAATGCTGCGGTTACTTTTTCAACAGCTTCTGCCCTTTTTCCATCGCTTTGCCGATCGCCTCGTCCACGGACGCCTGCCCCAATACCGCACGCTGGATTTCGGTCATGATCACTTCCTGCAGCTCCTTGTAGCCTGGCACCATCGGGCGCGGCTTTGCGTACTCCAACTGCTTCACTGCCACCTGGAAGTTCGGCTCCTTCTCGTACGCTTTTTTCATTTCTTCCGACTCGACTGCTTCTTTTGTCACTGGCATGTACCCGGTTTCCAGCGACCACGGAATCGTTTGCTTCGTATCGGTCATCCACTCGATGAACTCCCAAGCGGCCTTTTTCTCCTCTTCGGAGGACTTCGCCAGCATCACCAGATTGGCTCCGCCCGTAGGAGCGCCGTAGCTCTTGTTGGCCGGCAGGAACGCGGCGCCCAGGTCGAATTTGGCTGCTTCCTTCAGTCCGCGCAAATCCCCGGTAGAGGTAAAGATCATGCCCACCTGCTGGTTGAGGAAGTCTTGCTTGGCTACATCCCATGCATTGTATTTTTCACCCGGAGGCGCCTTCATCACGCCTTCTTTCAACATGCTCGTCCAGAATTCGAGTGGTGCCACTCCGGCTTCTTCATTGATCAGCAGGCTTTTGCCGTCTTCACTCAAGATGTTGCCTCCGCTCTGGAACACCAGCGCTTCGTAGAACCAGATGTCGATCGGGGTGGAGAAGCCGTATGTTTTGGTCTTGTCACCCTCTTTTTTGGTCAGAGCCTTGGAGAATTCACGCAGCTCCTCCCAGCTTTTCGGACCGTTCGGATCGAGTCCGGCCGCCTTCAGCATGTCGCGGTTGAGGTACAACAGCGGAGTGGAGCGGTTGAATGGGATCGCGTACAGCTTGTCTTTCCAGTACGAGTTGCCCATCAGTCCGGGAATGTACTTCTCTTCGGCTCCGTTCGTGTAAGGCGTCAATTCCTGCAGCACTTTCGCGTCCGCAAACGCCCCGATGGAGCCTACCTCGACCATCGTCACGTCAGGCTGGTTTCCGGCAGACACAGAGGCCAGCACCTTGGCGTGGTTCTCATAGTAGCTGCCCTGGTAGGACGGCTTCACCACAATGTGCTTGTGGGATTCGTTGAATTGTTTTACCATGCTTTCGATCATTTCCCCGTTGCGGCCGCCGAGCGCGTACCAGAAGTCGATCTCGATTGGCTTGCCCGCATCTGCCGTCTGCTGCTGCGCTCCGGATGCCGCACCGCTCGTCCCGCTTGTCTGCTCTGTGGCCGCCTGCTGATTGCCGCCGCCACAGCCTGCCAGGATAGCCGTTATGCTCATTGCGCATGCCAGTAAAGATACACGAACTTTTTTCACCACAATTGCCTCCTTTAAAGTAAGGGGTTTTCCCCCTGTTTCCCGGATAGGTAGGGTTCCATGAAATGCTGTCCTGCCCTTTTGCCGAAATGGGCAAAGCTTCTGTCAAAGCAGGTTTTTTCTGGTCAAGGTTCCTTGTTCCCTTTTCATTGTCCCTTGTTACTTGGACTGATAGACAAACGCGCTGATGATGTGCCGCTGGGCGAAGAAGAAGATCGCCAGAATCGGGAGGACGAGAATCATATTTCCGGCCATAATCACATTCCACAGCTTGCCGCCCTCCGCCGCCTTCAGCATGGAGATCCCGATGGGAAGCGTCCGGACTTCATTGCTGTTGGTCATGATCAGCGGCCAGAAATAGTCGTTCCAGTGGTAAATGAAGCTGAACAGGCCAAAGGTAACGAGTACCGGCTTTGCCATCGGCACCATGATCGTCCACATGATTTTCCACTCGGATGCGTTGTCGAGCCGCGCCGCTTCGATCACTTCATCCGGCACCTGCATGAAGGACTGGCGCAGCAGGAAGATGCCGAAAGCGCTCGCCCCGTAGGGAAGGATCAACGCCCACAAGGTGTTCACCAATCCCCAGTGGCTCATCTCCACATAGACCGGCAGGAAAATGACCTGCGCCGGAATCATCAGCGCGATCAGCGTCAGCCCGAACAAGGCTTCTCTCCCGCGAAAGCGATAACGGGCAAACGCGTATGCGGCCGGTACCCCTGTCAAAAGCTGCAGCACCAGAATCCCGGCTGCCACGAGAAAGCTGTTCCAGACGTAGGTCAGGAATGGCCCGGAGCTCCAGGCAATTTCAAAGTTTTGAAACTGCCACGATTCCGGCCACCAGGTCGGCGGAAATTGGTATACCTCCGGCATCGTCTTGAAAGCCGTCAAGAACATCCAGAGAAACGGAAACACGAAGATCAGGCCCACAGCCGCAAGCAGCAGCCACTCCACCGTTTTCCACGCCGTCAAACCGGCTTGTCGCATGTTGTCTCCTCCTCTCTTCCACTATCTTCTCTGCTTTTCTTCGTTCATCACTTGCATTTTTTAGCGGTAGTGAACACGCTTTTCCATCACCCGGAAGTGCAGCAGCGTCAGCAGTCCAACGATACCAAGCAGGATGACAGAGGCTGCCGAGGCGATGCCGCCGTTGTAAAAGTCCATGCCTTGCTCGTAGATGTAGAAGACGAGCATATTGGTGCTGTTGACCGGTCCGCCCTGCGTCATGATGTAGATCGTATCAAACACCTGGAACGAGGAGATCGTATTGATCACCAGCAAAAAGAACAGCGTGGGCGAAAGCATCGGGATCGTGATGCGGGTCAGTGTCCGCCACCACGGCGAACGATCCAGGGAAGCCGCCTCGTATATGTCCCGGGGAATGCTTTGCAGCCCGGCGATAAAGACGAGCGTATTGTAGCCGACTCCTTTCCAGACGCTGACGATGATCAGTGAAAGCAAGGCGCTTTTTGTATCAGACAGCCAGGTGTAGCCGGGCAAGCCGATAAATTCCAGCAGCGCATTGAGCAGGCCGTATTGCGGGTCCATCAGCCACATCCAGAGCATCGCCACCGACACCAGCGAGATGATATGCGGGCTGAAGACCGCCGCTTGCACGAGCCCAAAAATCTTGGCTTTGCGGTTTAGCCAAAGCGCCAGGAAAAAGGCGATCCCGATTCCCAGTGCAACGGTACTAAGTGTATAGATGAGAGTTGTCCCCAGCACCTGGCGAAAATCCGCGTCCTCGAAAAGCGCCGTAAAGTTGGCCAGTCCCACCCACTCGATCTCGTCCAAATTCAGCAGAGACCAGTCGTGAAACGAGAGGTAGATCACATAGGCGATCGGAAAGAAGAAAAAGACGCCGAAGAAGGCCAATGCCGGTGTGACATACAAATAAGGACGGATCGTCTCAAACAGATTCAGCCTGACTTTTGTCGCCTCCGTTCTCCCAAGAGCATGACCGGAAGCCGTCATTTCGTGTGCGGCCGCTGCCTTTCGCATCAGACCACCCCACCTGCCAGGATTTGCTGCCTGACACCGTTTTCTGCCCGTGCTATCCGCTTCCCGGTCGCGCGGTCAAACACGTAGATGCTCGAAAGCGGCACCGTTACGTGTACGGCCGATCCTGCATCCAGAAGAGATTCGGTGTCCGTCTTGACCACGACCCGTCCTTTGTCCGTCTCGACGTGATACAGCGTGTCCGATCCGAGAATCTCCCTGGAGACGATATGTCCGTGCATATCCATTGCGTCAGCGTGACCGACAGAGGAGACTCCTGCGTGGCGGAGCAGCGCTTTTTCCGGGCGAAACCCCCAGACCTGATCCTCGCGCTCTGCCGCCGGGACGATGTTCATAGCAGGAGAGCCGATAAACTGGGCAACGAACAGATTGTCCGGCTCCTGATACAGATCCATCGGCGCCGCCACCTGCATGATCTGCCCTTCGTTCATCACGACGATCTGGTCGCCCATCGTCATCGCTTCCACCTGATCGTGCGTTACGTAAATGAAGGTGCTGCCAAGCTGCTTGTGAAGGCTTGTCAGCTCTACCCGCATCTGGTTGCGCAGCTTGGCGTCGAGATTGGATAGCGGTTCGTCCATCAGGAAGACCTGCGGTTTTTTGACCATGGCCCTGGCCAGTGCGACCCGCTGACGCTGGCCGCCGGAGAGCTGCGAAGGCTTCCGCTTCAAATAAGGAGCCAGTCCCACGACCTCGGCGATTTCCTCTACCAGCACCTGGCATTCCTTCTTGGAATAGCCGCGGTTTCGCAGACCATACGAGATGTTGTCATAGACGCTCATCGTCGGATAGAGTGCGTAGTTTTGGAACACCATGGCGACGTCCCGTTTTCCCGGCGGCAGATCATTGACCGGCTGTTCCCCGATCAAAATCTCTCCGCCCGTCGCCTGCTCCAAGCCGGCGATCATCCGCAGCGTCGTCGACTTTCCGCATCCTGACGGCCCGACCAGTACGGTAAAGGAGCCATCCGGGATCACCAGATCAAGGCCCTTGACCACTTGCTGGCCGTTGAACTCCTTCGTCACCTGTTTCAACACCACTTTTGCCACCTGTCATTCCCCTCCCTGTGCCTTCACAGCCAGCATTTCCTCGGCAAAGCTGCGAAAATCCGCATATCGAAAGTCCGGAGAAACGTAGTTCCATTCCTCCGCACCGTACCATTCCAGCACCACTGATTTGACGCCCGCCCCTACAGCAGCCAGGACATCATACCGGCTGTCGCCAATCATCAGCGCCTGCTCCGGCTCCATTCCCAGCAAGGACAGCGCTTTTTCAATCGGCTCGGCGGACGGCTTGCCACGCGAAACATCGTCCACGCTGACAACAGCCTCGAACAGCTCGGATAAGCCCGCCAGCTCCAGCCCGGCAACCGCAAACTCGCGCTGTTTATTCGTCACGACAGCGAGACGGAAGCCCGCTTGTTTCAACCGTTCCAAATCTTCGCGAACATGGGGAAACAGCCGGACATGCTCTGCATGGTGAGCGCGGACATACGAGAAGTAGCTGTCCATCACTGCTTTGCGGTCGTACTCCTCCCCAACTGCGGCGGCCAGAAAATCATCAAAGGACTCTCCGAACCGCCCCACCAGATCTCTCCTCGTAAAAACGCCCGGGGCAAAGCGTTCCGCCGTGTGCGCGACCGCGTCAATGACCGCTTCTCTGCTGTCCAGCAAGGTACCGTCCAGATCAAACAACAGGCATGGATACATCGGCAAGACACTCCTTCCATAGTGAATAGCTGCCCACAGAAACGGCTGCGGCCCCGTATTGCAAGGCTGTCTCCATTTGTTCACGTTTGCGGATCAGCCCGCCCGCGATGATCGGCGTGCCCTTCAGCTCCTGCGCGTACTCCGCGATGAATTCCGGCAATAGCGCCGGCATGAGCTCTACGGCATCGGGCTGCGTTTCCTTAACTGATAAAAGGCCGGACTTGAGCGCGTCGCTGTCTACCAGGAAGAGCCGCTGGATGGTCAAAAGCTTCTCTTTTTTCGCCAGCTTGATCAGCGTATTGCGCGTGGTCACGATCCCGTCCGGCTTGACGTAATGAGCGACAAACGCGACTCCTTCCCGGTCGTAGCTGATTCCCCCGATCCGCTCCAGATGGAGAAAGACCGGAACATCGTGACTTTTGAAAAAGTCGACATAGCGCTTGATGACACCGATGTTTCCCGTAGACAGGACCACCGCGCCTACCTTGGCTTCAGCCGCTTTTTCCAGATATTTGGGTTCTTTGACTGACGCGATCATTTTCTGCCGGGTCAGCCGCTCGAAAAATTCCGCCTGGTTCATCTCGGTTCTCCTCCTTTTGCAAAACAAAAAACCCCGCGACAAGACAATTGCCAAAGACTTTATGTGAAAGTGCTTGGTAATGAATGTCGGGGGTTTCTCCAGGGCTCCAACCGAACGATCTATTCACTTGTTAGTTAGAATGATACCGGGGTTTCGTTAAGAGAACGTGAATGCAGGGTTAATGTTGTGAAAGGAGTCTGTTAAGAAAAGTGGTAGGTCTGGCTTTGGGGGAGGAGATGAAACAGAAGAAAAAAGCTCCAGGCTCGGTGGGACACTGCGTGGGGGATTCACTGTCCGGCTCCATTTCAAAAGCGGGACCGCGTCCAAAAGCAGACTATACAAGGGGGGATCTCAGAGGTTGGACGCTAAATGCGTGTCCCGCTTTTGAAATGGAGCCTGGGATGTGTCCCAAAGGCCTTCGCTTTTTTCTTCTGTTTCATCTCTCAAGCTTTTGTTTTTTACGTTCTTTTTTGAGTGAATCTGAGAATAGATTCTCAGATTTTCCCCTAAGACCAATAAAAAACATATAAATGAAGCCCTCCTGCTAGAACAAACGATGGTACTACGCTATTTACACTCCAGGTGACTTCCAACAACGGCCGTTGATCCTTCAAGCTGTCAATAAAAAAGTGCATCCACATCGGATGCACGGGTGTTAAGGGTGGTCGGCTTATTAATCGTAGCCGTACTGTCCTTCCACAAAAAGAAGTAGATCACCCCTGAGTTTGGCAACCTGGTGATCTACTTCCCGCAGGTTTGAGCCGCTCCTGAAAAGAGGACGACTAATGTACTGCCGTCGGTATTGCAGCACCGACGGTCTTTTATTTCATTACCTAACTGCCTACTCGACCGCCACAATCGCATCCAGCGCGATCCGGGCCTCGGCTTCGATGGCTTTCCGGGTAAAGTCTGTGTGCGGGTCGTACGTCTCCAGCAGGTCGGCGTCAGCGTACCCGTCGATCGCCAGGATCGAGCCGGCCTTCATGCCGCGCAGCGAAGAGATGACAAACAGCGCGGTGTTCTCCATTTCGACGGCTAGCACGCCCGCCTTTTGATAGAGCTTGTGCGGGAAATCCACCACGCCGCTGTAAAACACATCGAGCGTCAGCGTGATGCCTTCGGCGACATGAAGACCGGTATTTTGCTTTTCTGCGGCTGTGACCAGGGCGTCTACCACACGACGATTGGCTACCGCAGGAAAGCCGGGAGGAACGAGCTGACTGGTCAGTCCGTCCTGGCGTACGGCTGCCGAGCTGATCACCAGACTGCCCGGCTCGACCTCCTTTTGATAAGAGCCGGCGGTGCCGACGCGGATGATCGTTTTCACCCCGCCCTTGGCCAGCTCCTCAAAGCAGACCGCCGCTCCCGGCGAGCCTACGCCGTGGCTGACGACCGCTACTTCTGTTCCGTTCCACTTCCCTTTGTAGCTGTGGTACTCGCGGTTTTCCGCGATCAGAGTGCTCTCTTCCAGCAGCTCGGCGATGCGGGCAGCCCGCTTCGGGTCTCCGCACACAATCGCTCGCTTTGGCAGTTGCTCCGGATCAATTTTCAGATTGGGCAGCATCTCAATCAAACTCCTTTTTCTCCCACTCGTCTTCCGGGATCGGCAGCGCTTCGCCGGAGAACCGCTCTTCGCGGAACGGGTCTCCGTTCAGATGAAAGCCGTTCTGCTCCCAAAAGCCGGGCTTGTTTTCGTTGGTAAATTCGATTCCCCGCAGCCATTTCACGCTTTTCCAAAAATAGAGGTGAGGCACGATCATGCGCAGCGGCCATCCGTGCTTGTCCGTCAGCGGCTCCCCGTCGAAGGAATGGGCCAGCAGAACGTCATCCCGGTCCAGATCGGACAGAGCCAAATTGGCCGTATACCCGTGGTCGCCGTGCAGCATGACGTAATCGCTCTTCGGCACGATGCCCGCTGCTTTTAGAAAGTCGCGGAACCGGACTCCTTCAAAGCGGTTGTCAAACCGGGACCACCGGGTCACGCAATGAATGTCGCACGTCAGTACACTCTGCGGCATGGCCCGGATTTCCTCGTAGCCAAGCGTCACTTCCCGCTCCACTTCTCCAAACACCCGAAGCGTCCATGTTTGCAAATCGTAGACCGGGACCTCTCCCTCGTGCAGGATCGGAAATCTCTCCGTCAGCACCTGGCCCGGCGGCAGCCTTTTTGCCAGAGCAGGGTCTACAGCCGGCACCTTCATCCGTTTGATACGATCAGCCTTGTTCATCCGAGCCTCTCCCCTTTATGTCGTAAATGAAAATGTTCATACTCCGCTTTATTATCAGCTATCGCGTGCTTTGCTGGCTGGAGCCGGCTGACGAAGCGCCCTTGTCCTTTAAAAAGAACATCGCCGCGATCGTCAGCACATACGGCAGCATGGCGGTAAACTGCGTCGGCAGCGAAAAGCCTTGCAGACGAATGCTCAGCGCGTCCATCAAGCCAAACAGGAAGCTGGACGCGAGGATGCCGAGCGGATGGGCTTGCCCCAGCATCATCGCCACCAGTGCGATAAAGCCGCGTCCGGCTGTCATGCCTTCCGTAAACATCGTCACCTGGCCGAGCGATAGCTGGGCTCCGGCCATCCCGCACAGCACGCCGCACATGACGATCGCCAGCACCTGCAGGCGAGTCGCTTTCAACCCAAGGCTGCGGGCCGCAGTCGCGTTCATGCCGACAGCCAGCACGCGAAAGCCGGTAACGGTCCTGGTAAAGAAAAAATGCAGCAGAACTGCGGCCAAAAAGGCGAAGTACACGAGCGGCGAATGCCCGGAAACGATGTCTACCAGCACTGGAATGTCTTTGATTAGCGGGATTTGCCACTGCGGCAGTCCGGCCATGTCCTTGTCGTAAAACGCGCCCTTTACGTCAAAAACGGCACGCAGGGCAAACGTGGTCAGCCCCAGCCCGAGAAAGTTGATCGCGACGCCGACGACGATCTCATTGGCCCGTAGACCGATCGTCATGTAGGCAAACAGCAGCGAGAACAGAACGGTTACGAGAGCTGCAAACAGCAGCGCCAGCAGCAGGCTCCCGGTAAAGTGATTGCCGACGATGGCGGAAAAGGCGCCAACCAGGATCAACCCCTCCAGACCGACGTTGAAAATGCCGACGCGCGAACAGAGCGCACCGCCCAGGGCTGCGAGCAAAATAGGCGTCACCATGCGGATGGTGGAACTGACGAGGGACCAATCAAACAGCTCCATGAGATTCCCTCCTCTTGTTGTTGCGATTTTTCCACCAGTCGTAACTGAATTTAGCTGATATAAACAAAATTAAAACAGCTTGAATCACACTGGCCAGTTCAAGCGGCACATCCGTATTCCGCTCCACTCCCATGGCACCTGTCTGCAGAGCCGCGAGCAGCAAGGAAGTAAACACAACGCCAATCGGGTGAGAGTTGGCCAGCAGGGTCGCCATCAGCCCGGTCCAGGCGAAGTTCGGAAGCGTCAGGGCGCCTTCCACATACCGATAATGCGAGCCCAATACCTCGACAGTCCCGGCCAATCCGGCCAGTCCGCCGCTGAAAAACATGCCGGTCAGCATCACCCGAACTCTGTTCACTCCGCCATAGCGGGAAAAGAACGGGTTTTGCCCGAGCATTTTCACTTCGTACCCGAACGGAGTATAGCGAATGACGAAAAAGATCAGAAGAGCAGCAGCCAAGGCAAACAAAAAGCCTGCATGGACGCTCATCCCGGCGAACAGCTTTGGCAGCCAGACGCTTTTTTCCAGCATCGGGGTCTGGGCCATGGCAGCGGACCCGGTTTTGTCCTGGAACGGCTCGCTGACGAGATACCCTGCGAACAAAACGGCGACATAATTGAGCAGCAGCGAGGAAATCAGCAATTGAATCCGAAAGCGCGCCTCCAAATACCCGGCAAAAAGCGACCACAACCCTCCGGCAAGCACGCCCGTTACCAGAGCGGCCACCATTTTGACGAAGCCGGGCGCGGGCAGATAAAGGGCCACCAACGTCGCACTGATCGCTCCCGTTACCATCTGTCCCTCGGCCCCCAGATTGAATACCCCGGCGCGAAAAGCGAGCGACAGTCCCAGTCCGATCAGCATGATCGGCGTGGCCCGGGCCAGCGTGGAGGTCAGGAAGTAGAAGCTGCCAAAGGCTCCCTTCCACATCTCTTGATACGTACCGATAATCGATTCGCCCACGGCGGCAATGACCAGCGCACCTGTCAACAGGCCGATGATCACTGCCAGCAGCGGCTGAACCAATGACTTACATAGCTGCTTGACTGCTGCCATACACGCTTCCTCCCGCCATCAATACGCTGATTTTCTCCTCTGTCGCTTCCGAGCGTGTCAGCTCCCCGGCGATCCTCCCTTTGTACATCACCAAAATCCGGTCGGACAGCGCCAGTATTTCTGTCAATTCAGACGAGACGAGCAAAATGCCGTCTCCATTGTTCCGCTTTTCCAGCAGAGCCTGATGGATGTATTCCATCGCGCCGATGTCAACGCCGCGAGTAGGCTCGGCCGCGATCAACAGTGGTGTATTCTGTCCCAGCTCGCGGGCGACAATCAGCTTTTGCAAATTGCCCCCGGAGAGGTTGCCTGCCTGCTCTTTCAAATGAAGAGAGCCTGTCTTGATCGCAAACCGCTCGACCCACTCTTCCACGACACGGCGGAATTTGCTGCGCAAAACGACACCGCGGCGCATGTACTCCGGCTTGCGCTGATAGCCCATCAGCGCGTTTTCCTCGACGCTTTCCCGCTTTGCTGTCCCCCACAGGTAGCGGTCTTCGGGAATGTGGGCCAATCCTGCCTCGCGAATCGCTGCCACCGACTGGCCAGTCACATCCTTTTCTCCGAGATAGACTTTCCCTTCCGAAACAGCCCGCAGGCCGGTCAATGCCTCCAAAAGCTCGGATTGCCCGTTGCCGGATACCCCGGCGATCCCGACGATCTCCCCGTGGTGTACGGAAAACGTCACGTCGTCTACGAGCGTTTGTTTTTCCCGGATGCTCAGGCCCTGCACCCGCAAAAGCGGCTTTCCTTCCAGGCGGACCCGATCAGTGAGCTGCTGAAGCTCGCGGCCTACCATCATACGGGCGAGGTCGTCCGCATTGGTTTCGCTTCGGGAAACGGTTCCGGTCACGCGCCCCCCGCGCAGGACAGTGACCCGGTCTGCCACCTCCATGACCTCCTGGAGCTTGTGGGTAATCAAAATGACGCTTTTGCCGCTTTCGGCCAAATGGCGGATCGTCTGCAGCAGCTCCTTTACCTCCAGCGGCGTGAGCACCGCAGTCGGCTCGTCCAGCACGATAATATCTGCACCCTGGTAGAGCACCTTCAGGATTTCTACCCGCTGCTGCTCCCCTACGGAGCAGCTGGATACCTTGGCGTTCTCGTTGATCGGTATCCGGTATCGCTCACTGAGCGAGCGGACTGCACTCGCCGCTTCTTTTCGCTGAAACAGCCCTTTGCGCTGCGGTTCGTAGCCGATCACGATATTTTCCGCAACGGTAAAGTCGGGAAACAGCATGAAGTGCTGGTGAACCATGCCAATCCCGTGGCGGATCGCATCCTCCGGGCCGCGAAAGACGACGGGCTTGCCATTTACTGCGATCTCTCCGGCAGTGGGCTGCTCCATACCGTACAGCATGCGCATCAGCGTGGTTTTGCCCGCTCCGTTCTCGCCGACGATCGCATGGACCTCCCCCTCTTTCAACGTAAACGAAACGTTGTCATTGGCGGTAAAATCGCCGTAGCGCTTGGTCATGCCCCGCATTTCCAGTCGGTTCTCCACCTTTTCCCCCTCCCTCTTTTGTCTTCCCGGTAGAGCAGGAAACCGACTACGCTCATGTAGCCGGTTTCCGAATCAGCGCTCTCGCTATTGTTTCAGCGGGTCTGTCACGGTTCTCGTCCCCGCGACGATCTCATCCTTGATCGCTTTTACCTTGCTGACGACTTCTTCTCCAATGAACGGGTTCAGCGGAGTCGGGCTGTCATGCGTAACGTAGGTCACGCCGACGCCGTTCTCCTTCAGTCCGTAGGCGACGACACCCGGCTTCAAGCTGCCGTCCACAAATGCCTTCACCGTTTCATACACAGCGGAGTCCGTTCCTTTCAACTGGGACAGGACGATATGCTCAGGGTCGATGCTGGTCCGGTCAACGTCTTGTCCGGAGGTGTAGAAGCCTTTTTCCTTGGCTGCTTCAAACACGCCAAGATCTCCTACAGCCGCTGCGCCGTAAATAAAGTCCGCTCCTTTGGAAGCCTGCAGCAGCGCCAGCTCCTTCGCTTTTGCCGGGTCGCTGAAGCTGCCGACGTAGTTGATCTGCACTTCTGCGTTCGGGTTGGTCGCCTTGAGCCCTTCCTGAAAACCGACTGTCCATTTTTTCAGGATCGGAATGTCCATTGCTGCGACGATCCCTACCTTGTTGCTTTTGGTTGCCAAACCGGCAGCCGCTCCGACCAGGTATGCAGCCTCTTGCTCGCGGAACATGACACTGCGGACGTTGGGCAAATCAACTTGCGTATCGATGATGGCGAAGGTGCGGTCCGGATTTTCTGTCGCTACCTTTTTCAGCGCATCCTCGGCTTCAAAGGAAGACGTGATGATCAAATCGTATTGCTCGGCCACTGCCACGCGGATATTTTCCTCGATAGCCCCATGGTCTGTGGATTCAATCGTCTTGACATCCACCCCGAATTCCTGGGCGGCTTTCTTCGCTCCATCGTCCATCTGCTGGAAGAACGGGTTAACCCCGATTTTCTCGGGCAGCACCAGCGCGATCCGCTTTTTCGCTGTTTCTTGTCCGCCTGTCTGGGCTTGTCCCTTGTCTTCGGGGGCGCTGCTGTTTGTCGAGCATCCGGCTGCCAGTACAGCGAATGTCGTTAAAGCCAGAAGCAATTTTTTCATGATGTCCTCTCTCCTATCAATATCCCGAACGATAATATTCGTTTTTATAACAAAATATCGTTGGTTTATGGCGTGTATTAAAAATCAATTTGAATAAAATACGAATATTATTATATTTAATTAAATTAACGTTCGTCAACAACCTCCTTTGCACAAAGAAAAAACTCTTCCCGGAGGAAGAGTTTGCCGTATATCGCTAACCTCTTCCTCATCTCTCAGAACCCAAACAGGTTCTGTAGGAATTGGCACCTTTCTGTGCACGTGTGCACAGTGGTTGCCGGGCTTCATCGGGCCAGTCCCTCCGCCGCTCTTGATAAGGTAAGGTGAAACTATTTAATTGATATTGAATTCATTCTAGCAGATCAATTGAAAAATGCAATTCTTTTTTCAGCAATTTCAAACATTACGATTATCGCTGAAATGATTGCTGCAGCTTTGTCGACAAGGCGTTCAGCTCGCCCAGCTCCTCGGTAATCTCCCGCACCTTTTGGTGCTGGTTTTCCGCCGTCGCAAACAATTCCTCCAGGTTGGCAACAGACTCCTCGGTGACCGCTGTAATCGTAGACATCTCGGCCGCCACTTCCCCGGAGCGCATTTTCACGCGATCCATGCTCGTCCGCACATGCTCGACTGCCTCCAGGAACGCTTCCATGCCTGTTCGCACTGTCTCGATAGACGCCACTGTCTCTACCGCCAGCTCCTGTCCCTTTGCTACCGACACTTCGCCCGTGCTCATGTGCTTCACGGCGTTTTCACTCTCTTGATGCAGCGACTGCAAAATTTCGGTAATCTCCTGCGTAGCCGTCGCGCTTTGCTCAGCCAGCTTGCGCACCTCGTCCGCCACGACGGCGAAGCCCCGGCCGTGCTCACCCGCACGAGCCGATTCGATCGCGGCATTGAGCGCGAGCAGGTTCGTCTGTGTCGCGATCTGGTTGATCGTCTGGACGATTTCCTCGACCTTGTTGGCTTGCTTGTTCAGCTCGCGGATCGTCGAAGACGCCACATTGACCGCCTGAACGATTTGCTCCATTTGCTCGGAAAGCTCGCTCATCATGCTGATGCTTCCTGCCAAGCGGCGGCTGTTCTGATCCGCTTCCGCCTTCATGACGGCCGCTTGCTCGTTGACAGTCACAATTTCCTGGTCGATCGACTGCACTTCTTCCTCGATTTTGACAGTGGAATTGGCTTGGGATTCCATTCCGGTCGCCACTTCCTTGAAGGCGACCATCATCTCGTCCGTGTTGCGCCTTGTCGTCTCGGCATGCTCATGGACATGCACGGATGTGCGCTCCACCTGCTCTGTTACCATCTTGATATTCCGCAGCAGCTCTTCCAGGCGCTGCTCTTTGTCTTCGGCTTCCCGTCTCGCGCTGTCCGCTTTTGCAAGCGACGCTTGTCCAGCCAGACAGAGATAGGTGAGCCCCGCGATCATCAGCACGAAGGCGACAATGCGAAGCAGCAAATTGACTTCCGAAAAATGGCCGTCAAACAACTGGTAAGAACCGGTGTAAAATCCGATTAATGTCGCCGCAACCTGCATCGCCCCCGCCGATACAATCAGCTTCCAGTCCAGATAGGCTGCCAAAAAGCCCAGGACGATGAACGCGAGAAACGAGATTTCCTGAAACGGTGTATAGTGGTCAAATGCAATCGAGTAATAGAGAAGACCAATTCCGACCAGATACCGGATCAAGTAGCTGTCCTTGCGAATGAAGTACAACGGAGAAACGATCAGTGTTGCCAGCAAGCCTGCGGAGGTGACCTTCCAGAAGTTCACATCCATCTGACACGCGATCCAGCCTGCAACCCAGAGATGATTCCATAAAATAAAGATCATAAAGCCTTCTTTGTTCGTCAAGGTGTTGCGGACCAACTGAAACATATGTACCCCCTCTTGCCTGTCGTACTTGCGAAATGCTCTTGATGCCATTATAGACTGAGAAAAGTCCCAGCGACTACGAATAATGTAAGAATGTGTGAAAAAAGTTCCATCATTCGACTGGTTCTGAAGATGCACAACTGGTCGTTTTCGGCCTCGCATGCTGGCCAAACAATCTGCTGTCGAATTTCGTACCCATGCCCGCCACTCCCCTATATGCAATGCAAAAGCAGGTGCCCCGCTGTCTGCTTGAGACTTTGGAGCACCTGCTTTTTCCGATTTATAGACTATGCTACTGCAACGATTTTTTGATGATATTACGGGCGATCCATACGCCTGCAGCCCCGGCCTGTGCCAGTCCGCGCGTAATGCCCGCACCGTCGCCGCCGCAGTACAGCCCTTTGATTTCCGTCTCGAACTCCTCGGTCAGCTTTGGACGGGCAGAGTAAAATTTGGCCTCTACGCCATAGAACAGTGTGTGCTCGGAAGCGATTCCCGGTGTCACCTTGTCCAGCGCCTCGACCATTTCGATCAAGCTTTTCATCGTATTGTACGGCAGAACCAGGCCCAAATCGCCGGGAACGGCTTCCTTGAGCGTCGGCTCCAAAAACCCTTCGCGGATGCGGGACTCGGTAGAGCGGCGTCCGCGCAAAATGTCTCCGTATTTCTGGACGATGACGCCGCCATTGGAAAGATCGTTGGCGCGTTTGCAAATTTCGCGAGCGTATTCGTTCGGCTTGTCAAACGGCTCGGTAAATTTGTGCGAAACGAGCAGAGCAAAGTTTGTATTCTGGGAGCCCAGCGCAGGGTCCTTGTAAGAGTGGCCGTTTGCCGCCATGACGCCGCTGTGGTTTTCCACGACGACGTGACCGGACGGGTTGCTGCAGAAGGTGCGGACCCTCGTCCCGACCGATGTGTTGAAGATGAATTTTCCTTCGTACAGATGCTCATTGATCTCGCGCATCACCACGTCGGACGTCTCGACCCGCACGCCTACGTCTACCTGGTTGTTGTACATTTTCAGACGGCGCTTTTTCAAAATCCCCGTCAGCCAGGCGGAACCGTCACGGCCGGGCCCGATCATCACGTTGTCGCTCAAATATTCCTCGCCGTTTTTCAGCACCACGCCTCGAACGCGGTGACCGTCCGCTTCCTTGACCGTCAGGATATCTTCGACCTCGGTCTTGAACATCATGTCGATGCGCGTTTTCAAGTATTCATAAATCGACTTGAGAATCTCCAGGTTTTGCTCCGTGCCCAGGTGGCGCACCTCAGCTCTCAGGAGCTTCAGCCCTGCTGCATATCCGCGCTGCTCGATGCTTTTGATCGTTTCGGTCGTCGGATCGGTAATTGCTGTCGTCGCACCGTGCTCCAGGTTGATGGAGTCGACGTATTTAATCAGATCCAGCACCTGGGATGGAGCCAAATAATCGGTCATCCAGCCGCCGAATTCGGTGGTAATGTTGAATTTCCCGTCGCTGTACGCGCCGGCTCCGCCAAATCCGGCTGTGATCGAACAGGCCGGCAGACAGCCTGCGAAATCCTTCTTTCCTGCCGGGGGCGGGCAAAGCTTGATTTTCTCCTCCAAAATCGGGCAGCGGCGCGAGTAAATGTCATGGCCTTTATCAATCAACAGGACTTTTGCCTTCGGCGCTTTCAGTGTCAATTCATAGGCAGCGAAGATTCCTGCCGGTCCGGCACCTACCACAATCACGTCATATTCATTGTTCATATTATTCATGTTCATATCCTCCTCGCAATAAAAAAACCCAACAAGCGAACGGGTATAGCGATACACCCATTCGTAGTCAGGAATTTACGGTTCCTTGTAGAGACCCTCAAACCTTATTTCTGAGGATATACGAATCTGTCGGATTTTTCGTTTTTGAAACTCGCAACAATTTGCATGATAACGCAGATGATGAATCATGTCAATCAGTTGGATAATTTTTATTCGCCTTTTTATTGGTTTGGGCGTAAAACCATCGAAAGATCAGTCGTCTGACAACCTAAATCCGAACATTAAAACCGAACATTCGTGATTTAACTGTGGGATTTTCGTACATCAGCAGCTTATTTCCTTCACCGGACAGCGTGCCAAGAATTCTCCCAAATAGGACCGGCTGCTCCGGACGCCTCGTACACGATCAACAGTCCTCGTGAAAGCCCTGCATGTTCTGGTATGTTAAATATCTTTTTTGTCCTTTTGATTTGCCTGAAGCAATTCAATAATCTGTTTGTTTTGTTTTACGAGTTCTTTTGAGTTCATTGCGATAGAGAGTAAACAAGCAAAACTCAGCATACTGAGGATAAATATACCTAAAATCACATGATCACCTTCCCTTTTTTCCCACAATTATACAAGACCACGCATCATTCATTACAATTTCTCTGATTTCGACGAGACAAAGTGAGGAGGGTTTCAGGGTTTTACATAATTTGAACAATACATACTTAACTCATTGACTCAAGAAGGCAGACAGACCCCCATTTTGCAGGTTTTCCATATCTGTCGTATTCACCCTAAGGAAAAAAATCATATCCTATCTGGAACGTTCGGACACACTAGCCGACCTGTTCAGACACATATGCTTGAAAGTGCTAAGCGAAAAGGAGTTGAGAAGTTGACACATTCAGCAAACAGGACCTTCAACAGCTCTATCAAAATTGATGTCCTGATCCCGGCTATCGAGAAAGACCTTGGCACTCTTCCCTATGTCATTGACAGTATCCGTACACAAGTAAAGCATCCGATCGGCAAGATCATGGTTGTATCGCCACCAAGCAAGCGAATCCAAGCCCTTTGCCGGCGTAAAAACTGCACCTTCATCAATGAAAAACGCGTCCTTCCGATTACAAAAAAAGACATTCGCTACCAAACCAAACGCACCAATCGCTCAGGCTGGCTGCTTCAACAATTGTTGAAGCTGGCGGGAGGAAACCTGACCAAGCGAAGGTATTATCTTGTGATCGACGCCGACACCATTCTCATCCGCCCTCATGTCTTTCTCGTCAACGGGAAAACCGTTTTTTACTGCCGTAACTGGAGTCGTCCCGAGTATTTTCGCACCTATAAGAAATTGCTGGGGACCAAGCCAACCGCCTCGCGCTCTTTCGTTGCCCACTATATGCTGTTCGACAAATCGAAGCTCTCCCGACTGAAGTGGAAAATTGAGGCCAGGCATAAGACTAGGTGGTACTGGGCGATTATCAAGAAGACCAACAAACAAAGTTATGCCGGCTTCTCCGAGTTCGAAACCTACGGTAACTTCGTGAAAGCTCACTACCCCGGTCATCTGGTTGCAAGAAGTGCCCTTAACAAAAGCTGCTCCTCAACACCAGCATCACTTACTCGTGAGCAACTCTTCAGAATGGCCCAGAAATACAGGTCTATCTCCTTTCATAAACGCCGCTGGTATATCCGGAAGACCGGCTTGAGAAAATGAAGAGCCCGGTTTTTTATCAACAAAAAAAGAGCGGTCCCCTGTTTAAGGACCACTCTTCCATATCCGTTGCCAACGTTATGATACTGCTTTTTTCTCGCTCGCTTCCTCTGACCAGCACTCGACCTTCGGGAGGCCTGGGATGGAGCTTGCGTGAAATACCGGATTCTTGCCGGCTTTCTTTTGCTTTGTATAATCCTTCAGAGCGGCAAATGCGACTTTCCCCAGCACGGCGATTGCAAACAGGTTGAGGAGCGCCATCAAAGCCATGAAGAGATCGGCGAGATCCCAGACAATGCTGATTTTGGCTACCGATCCGAACATGACCATGCCCACTACCAGCAGGCGGTAAATCGTCAGCCACTTCTTGTCCGACTTGATAAACTCGATGTTGGTTTCCCCGTAGTAGTAGTTGCCTACCACCGAGCTGAAGGCAAACAAGAGGACGATCAAAGCGACAAACGAGCTTGCCCAGCCGCCTACATGCGAGCTGAGCGCGGCCTGGGTGAGGGCGATTCCGTCCAGTCCTTCTGTCGTATACATGCCGGAAAGCAGCACGATAAATGCAGTAGCACTGCAGACAAGCAGGGTATCGACGAAGACACCAAGCGCCTGAATGAGCCCTTGCTTCACAGGGTGCGTCACATCAGCTGTAGCTGCAGCGTTGGCTGCGCTCCCCATACCCGCTTCGTTGGAAAACAGTCCCCGCTTGATGCCCTGCATGATCGCAGCACCAAGACCGCCGCCGACCACCTGCTCCATGCCGAACGCCGACTTGACGATCAGGGCAAGCACGCCCGGAAGCTGTCCGATGTTGGTCACGACGACGAAGAGCGCAACGAGTACGTAGGCCCCAGCCATGAACGGCACGAGGAATTCAGCTACCTTCGCAACCCGTTTGACACCACCAAAAATGATAATACCAGTTACAACCGAAAGAATTACTCCCATCAGAGTACGGTTGACGCCATAGGCAGTCTGAAACGCCTGGGTGATCGTATTCGCCTGTACGGCGTTGAACACAAACCCGAAACAGAGCGTAATCAGGATGGCGAACAGCACACCCATCCAACGCTTTTTCAGCCCTTGCTCCATGTAGTAGGCAGGGCCGCCGCGAAAGCCGCTCGCATCCTTCACCTTATAGATCTGCGCCAGTGTGCTTTCCACGAACGCAGAAGCGGAACCGATCAGGGCGATCAGCCACATCCAGAAGACAGCCCCGGGTCCTCCCACAGAGATCGCCATGGCTACACCGGCCAAATTCCCTGTTCCGACCCGTGACGCGGTACTGATGCAAAAAGCCTGGAAGGAGGAAATGCTCTCTTTCTTCTTTCCTGCCCCTTTTGCTCCTTCGCCCAGGAGGCGGAACATTTCTCCTGCCATTCGAAATTGCACGAATTTTGTTTGAAAAGTAAAATAAATACCTAAAATAATGAGCACTGCAATGAGGATTTTCGACCACAGGAAATCATTGAAAATCCCAACAAGATTCTCTAAAAACGCCATCAATGCACGAGCACCCCCAGTTGTCTATATATCAACAAATTATACGTCAGTTAGTTTATCACAAAACGTTCAAAAAGAAGTGTGCCAAATTTTCTATTTTGTGCTTCCCTGGCAAAACACAAATATTTCATGAATAAACGGAATATTTGTACTATGATGAGTGTTAGCAGTGCATTGCGGGAAGGTGGCTGTTCCGTGCGCGATTACCGCTACTATCAAACGATATTTGCTGGAATCCCCAAGCCTTTTGCCTTTGTCGATCTGGATCTACTCGGGATCAATGCCCAGCAGATCCGCCTCCGCAGCCAGGGAAAAATGATTCGCATTGCCAGTAAATCGATTCGCAGCGTCGAGCTTTTGAAGCATTTGCTGGAGATGGATGACTGCTTTCGGGGAATCATGTGTTATTCGGCCCCGGAAGCTCTTCATCTGGCTAACCACGGTCTGGATGACCTGTTGCTGGGATACCCGATATGGGAGCCGGTTTGGCTGGAGAAGCTGGCTATAGCCGTCAGGGACGGACACGCCATCACATTCATGGTCGACTCGGTCGAGCATGCAGAACACCTGGAAAAGTTCGCTCGTCAGTTCAAGGTAAGACTGCCTGTATGTCTGGATGCCGACATGTCCACCGACTTTTTCGGACTCCACTTCGGTGTCTGGCGTTCTTCTGTGCGGTCCATCGAACAAGCCCTCTATGTCCTGCGCCGCATTGTCGCGTCCGATCACCTGGAGGCAGCAGGCTTGATGGGGTACGAAGCGCAGATAGCCGGGGTAGGCGACCGCGCGCCAGGAAGCATTTTCAAAAATATCGCCGTCCGTATGCTCAAGCATGTGTCTCGACGTGAAATTCGCGACCGCCGCGCCTTGCTCCTGGAAACCGTCCGACAGATGGGAATTTCCCTCCGCTTTTTTAACGGCGGCGGCACCGGAAGCCTTCATTGGACGGGAAAAGAAGACGCAATTACTGAAGTGACAGCCGGTTCCGGATTCTTTGCTCCCGGCCTTTTTGACCACTATATCGATTTTCGCTGCCAGCCGGCGGCCGGTTATGCAGTCGAGATCGTTCGCAAGCCTGCTGCTGGTATTTTTACCTGCGCTGGAGGTGGCTTCATCGCTTCGGGCTCAGCCGGGAGAGACAAACTCCCCAAGCCTTACCTGCCGAAAGGTGCTTCTCTGCTTCCAAACGAAGGGGCTGGCGAGGTACAGACACCGGTTCGCTACCGCGGAGGGGAGACTTTGCAGCTCGGCGATCCGATCTTTTTCCGCCACGCCAAAGCGGGCGAGCTGTGCGAACACTTCACCCGGCTCTACTGTGTGTCAGATGGACGTATCGTCAAAGAAGTGACGACTTACAGGGGGGATGGCTTATGCCAATCGTGAGCAAGTCCGGAAAGCTGTGGAGAAACTGGGCCGGCAATGTGCAGAGCCGGCCTGACCAGATCGTTTTTCCGGGAAGCATTGCCGATGTCGTCGCCATCGTGAAGCAATGTGCCGGGCAGGGGCTGCGCATCCGTGTAGTCGGTTCCGGCCACTCGTTTACAGGTCTGGTCCAGACCGATGAATGCCTGTTGTCTCTTGACCGTCTGCAAGGTCTGGCAAGCGTAGATGCCGAAAAAGGAGTCGCCGAGGTATGGGCAGGGACCAAGCTGAAAGCGCTCGGCGAACTGCTTCACTCCCACGGCCTCTCTCAAGAAAATCTGGGGGATATCAATGCCCAATCCATCGCTGGAGCAGTCAGTACAGGAACACACGGCACGGGCATCCGGTTTGGCAGCCTGTCCACGCAGGTTGTCGGCCTGACCATCGTAACTGCAGCAGGTGAGGTGGTGGATTGCTCGGCTGAGAGCCATCCTTCCTTGTTTCCCGCCCTGCAGGTATCGCTCGGTCTGCTCGGAGTGATCGTCAAGGTACGCCTTCGCGTCATCCCGAAGCTGCAGCTCCGATACGAGAGCATGCGGCTTCCCGTGGAAACATGTCTGGACCAACTGGACAAATGGACCGCAGAAAACCGTCATTTTGAATTTTTCCTGTTCCCCTACTCACAGCTCGTCCAGGCCAAACGCATGAATGAAACGGCTGACCCCCCTAGTCCATATCTGCGCTGGAATCATTTCAAACAACTCATTTTGGAAAACGGCTTTTTCTGGCTCCTCTCCGAGAGCTGCCGCCTATTCCCGCCCCTGTGCCCGTCCGCAAGTCAGCTATCCGCCAAAGCTGTGCCTTCCGTCTCGGGAACGGGTTTGAGCCACCGTCTCTTTGCCACCCCTCGTCTGGTGCGCTTCCACGAGATGGAGTACAGTGTACCCGCCGACCGGATGAAGGAAGTAATTGAGGAGATCCAGACAGCGATCGAGCGGCACCGTTTCGCCGTCCATTTTCCCATCGAGTGCCGTTATGTAAAAAAGGACGACATCTGGCTCAGTCCCGCCTACGAACGAGATTCAGCCTACATTGCCGTCCACATGTACAAAGGCATGCCTTACCAAGCCTACTTTTCTTGCGTCGAAGAAATTTTTTGGAAATACGGAGGCCGTCCTCACTGGGGAAAAATGCACAGGATGGACACCGCAGGATTGCACAAGGCTTTCCCTCGCTTGAAGGACTTTCTGGCTGTCAGAGAAGAGTGGGATCCGCAGGCCCGATTTGCCAATGACTATCTGTCGCATCTCCTGGGCATAGCATCCGGCTCTCCGTGACCGTCTATTACGCATGTTTCGGCCTATTGCTTTATTGCTTCTTTGTCCGCCATTGGGGCAAGGCCCCCGGTTCCATCAGTGACCTTTACTCCATTTGTACTTCTTCTGTTCATCCCGGACAGCTCTTTCTTTATAATGGGAGCAGACAAATCAAAGCGAGGAGGCTTCCCTTTCATGGAATTCACGGCCAAGGAACACGGTTTTGTAGCACATCTGTCTTATGGAGATCTTCACGTTTCCGGTGACGAACAGTACGGGTTTCGCCCGTTTCAATTGCTCGTTTCCTCCATTGCGGTCTGCGGCGCGGGCGTATTGCGGAAGGTGCTGGAAAAGATGAGGATGCCCTGCAGCGACATGAAAGTGACTGCGGACGTGGAGCGCAACGAGGACAAGGCAAACCGGGTGGAAAAAATCCATCTTCATTATGTCATCACGGGGGAGCAGCTTCAGGCGGACAAGGTGAAGAAAGCGATTGAGCTGGCTAGGAAAAACTGCCCGATGGCGCAATCGGTCGAAGGAAGCATTTTGATTACGGAGACGTTTGAACTGGTTTCCTGAAATAAAAGATTAAAAGCTCTATAAGGGGTAGGACGGGCTTTGGGGGAGGAGATGAAACAGAAGAAAAAGGCTCAAGGCTCGGTGGGACACTGCTTGGGGGATTGACTGGCCGGCTTCATTTCAAAAGCGGGACCGCGTCCAAAAGCAGATGGTTCGAGGGTGCGTTTTCAGAGGTTGGACGCTGAAAGCGTGTCCCGCTTTTGAAATGAAGCCTGGGAGGTGTCCCAAAGGCCTTCGCATTTTTCTTCTGTTTCATCTCTACAGCTTTGTCCTTTACTGTCTTTTGGCAGGTCAATCAGAGAAGAAGGCTTAAAAGAGTTCCTTCTTTGTTTCGTCCCCTTTCTTAGTTTCTTTGTTGTTCTTTGTTCGTTGTTCTCTGTACTCCTATCTTCACCCCTCGTTTTTCAAAACTTGTATCAAATTGAATTTCTGCTAATCAAATTTTCCTCGGCTACAAAATTAGGGTGCCCGCGTTTTTGGGGCACCCTTTCACATATTTGCCTTTCTTTAAAGGCAAAGCGTTTTTTATGATCTGCTCTCAGCCGGGACTCCTTGCTTGGCCCAGCTTTTTTTGTCCGGGATGACTTGGTTTAGGATCAAGGTTGCCAATGCGCCTACGGTAATGTTGGAGGACAGGATGTAATTGACGAAGTCAGGGGCGCCCTGGAGTGCGTCCTTTGGCAGCACTGTGACAGCGATGGTCAGCAAAATGGGCAGGCCGATGACCATCATGTTGCGCTCGTCGATGGTGATATGCTGAATGACTTTTAATCCGTTGGTCACAATCGCTACGCAGACGATGCCGAAAATGCCGTTGATTACGGGCTCGGGGATGCAGGTAATCGCTGCGGACAGCTTTGGCACCAGGCCCAGCGCGATGAGGATGATGCCTCCGGCCATGATTGCCATTCGGCTGGCTACTCCGGTTACCGCGAGCAGCCCGGCATTGGAGGAATACCCGGTCATCGGCGTTCCGCCAAACAACGCGCCTACAAAGCAGCCGAGACCTTCGCCCAAAGAAGCGCGGTTCAGCCTCTCTTCCGTCAGCTCCTTGCCCGTGACAGAGGAAACGACAAACCATGTACCCGTCGTTTCGATCATGATGATCAAATAAACGAACACCATGGTGAGAATCGCGCTGATGTCGAACACGGGGGCACCGTACGGGAAAAACTTGGGCAAAGAAAGCCAGGCGGCGCTTTTGACCGAGCTGAAGTCAACTCCTCCAAAGAACGCTGCCGTCACCGTTCCGACGAAGATCGCGATCAACACGGATACGAGGCGGAAAAACGTTCCTGCTTTCCCTGCCTTTTGTCCCAGCAGCATACAAGCGACCAATACTGCCGCCGAAACGGCTGCAATCAGGCTGTTTGTCCCGATGCTTCCCGGCGAATTGTAAATATTGGCCATCGCCGTAGGCATCAGTGCAATCCCGACGATGACAATGACCGTCCCGCCTACCAACGGGGGAATGAACCTGCGTACGGCTTTCGCAAACCACTTCAGCGGATAGCCGACAAAAGCCATCAGCAATGCGCCGGGGATGATGCTTCCGATCATCGCTGCCATACCCAGTTTGCTGCCGATCGCTGCCAAAGCGCCAATCGGAACGTAAGAGGGGCCCTGCACAACCGGCAGTCGAATTCCGAAGCCAGTCTGGATCAATGTGCCGATACCGGTAGCCAAAAAGCACATTTGAATAAAGAAGGACGTACTGGAAGTATCCAATGTCAAAAGTCCTGCAATGATAATCGGGGCAATGTACAAGTCCATGGCCAATACATGCTGCAAACCGAGCAAAAAAGCCTTTCCCACACTAATCTTGTCATCGACGCCCACGACAAGGCGAACGTCATCCCGCTGTTGCTCCACCCTTATGCCTCCCTATGTTTTCTCAGCTATTAACGAATGTTATACGCCAGATTATAGGATAATCGAATTGTTTTGTACACAAAAATCGAATGACTTTCTCCTAACTAAAAATATTGTTCGTGTTTTTGTTGACTCTCTTTATCTACAGGGGCTAAAATATGAAGAAAATGTCCGCAAATAAACGTTGCACGGAAGTTGAGAAGGAAGGGTGTCCCTGACAATGGTTCAAGATACTGTACTGAAAAATGACTGGATCGTCGCTTGCCGCTCCACCGATTTGCAGGATCAGCCGAAGCAGATCGTGATCATGGGCGAGCGAATCGTCCTATTTCGAAACGATGAAGGTGTTCATGCCTTCAAGGATTTGTGCATCCACCGCGGTGCGGCCCTTTCCCTCGGCTGTGTCCGGGACGGCAAGCTCGTCTGTCCTTATCACGGCTGGGAGTACGAGTCCACAGGGGCCTGCGTCAAGATTCCTCAGCTTCCCGAGGATCAAGCCATCCCCGGAAAAGCGCGTGCCCTGTCCTACGGCTGTACGGAGCGCTACGGCTTTATTTGGGTCAACCTGGGGAACAATCAGCCCGAGATGTTCCCTCTCCCGGAGTTTGGCGAGCCCGGTTTTCGCAACGTCATCTGGGGCCCCCAGAGCGTCCATGCAAAACCGCCGCGCGTCGTAGAGAATTTCCTCGATGTCGGGCATTTGGCTGTCGTTCATGAAGGCTACCTGGGCGTGGCCGAGCACAGGGAGATCGGCGATTACCGCGTTCACCGGACGGAAACATCCGTCTACTCGGACGAGATCGCTGTCTTTCAGCCTGACCCGGACGGGAGCGGACAAGCCAAGCACGTCTACTACACATATGAAATTCTGCGTCCGCTGTCTGTAAAGTTTACGAAACGCGACCGGGAAACGGGTCATCTGATGTCCATTCTCCTGACAGTCGCACCGACGGAGGAAGGGAAAACAGTCGCCTACGGTGTCCTTTCTTTTAACTACGAGACTGGTACCACCGACGAGGAAATCGTCGAATTCCAAAACATGATTTTTGCCCAGGACAAGCCGATTGTGGAAAATCAAAAGCCGGAGGATTTGCCGCTCGATTTGCAGATGGAGCTGTCCCTGAAATGCGACCGGGTCAGTATCGCGTATCGGCAGTATTTGCAGGAGTTGGGCGTGACATTGGGGACTGCGTAGAAGCATACGCTCGAGATAGCTATAGAGGTTTGTGAGGTCGGCTAGATGGGGATCTGGCCGATCTTTTGTTTGCTGAAGTTCGGGCTTTAATGGCGGAGATGAAAAAAGGGGACTCTTCACGAAGTCCCATTTTATTTTGCAAAAAGTCATAATAAAAGCGTATCCCCATGGCCTTTAGTTCGTTTTATCAGTTGGCTTTTTTGCAACTGCACTTTCCTCTGTAGCCTTGACGAATACACCCTCGCTTTTTTCAAATGCAATATGATCACTCGGATCAACGTTCTTGATCGTGAAAAGCTTAGTCCCTTTCTCCAGATAATTAGAGGCAATAGTTGCTTGCGATGTTTGTTCGTCCCCTTCAAAATCGTATTTCTCTTCTACTGTTCCAATTTGTTCTCCGATATTTTCTTTCTCTACAAGTTCGACTTTGTTTTCATCGCTCTCAATTACATAAACACGGTTTTCAACTTTCACATAAGGGTACGGCCAGCTTGCGATTTCATTTGTTGTTTTTTGTGTATCTGTGGATAGGGAGTTGTTAGCACATGATGAAAGCAGTAAAACGGAAAGGATCAACTTGACTGTGAGCAGAATTCTTCTCATTCTGAGCCCTCCTTACTTCGTACGCTAAATGACTCAAACCATTGAAAATCATAGGTTCGGCGATCGCTAAGACATGACCACATACACGTTTGATGACCGCTAATGTAGCTGAGATGGGCTGAAAATCATCTCCTCTAATGCTAAGCGTACGTTTTTGTCAAAATGTTGGCGGTACCACTTACCTGTAAAAAAGTAGAATGCGGGTGATTTTATGATATCACCCACACTGCAATTGGTAAATATTTACTATTTAGTCCTCCAGGCTCGGTGGGACACTGCTTGGGGGCTTTACTGTCCAGCTGCCATTCCAAAAGCGGGACCCCGTCTAAAAATCGATGACTCGTGGAAAGCATCTCAGAGGTTGGACGCTAAAAGCGTGTCCCGCTTTTACCATTCCGCCTGGGAGGTGTCCAAAAGGCCTTCGCATTTTACTTCTGTTTCATCTCTACAGCTTTTGTGTTTGTCGAACTTTCTTAAGGTTTTTTAAAGAAGAAAGGTTGTTGCTGCCGAAAATCTTCCGTACAGAAGCGCTAACCCTCATTCGCAAAAAAGGATCGAGCAGCATTGCAACGCTGTTCGATCCTTTTTCCTCTCCACTACTGTTATCGTAATTTGACATACTGAAAATCGCTTCGATAGCCGCTTATACCAAAAGCTTGCCGTCCTTCATGATCAACTCATCGTCAGCGTACACATCCGGCGCTTTGACGACCAAATCGATATGAACCCCCGCTGCAATGGTTCCGCCGAAGGTGTTGTTGCTGCCAAAGGCGACGTGGATCGTACCGTACACTTTTTCGTCCTCCAGCACCACGCCAGTGATCCGCGCTTTGTCATTCGTGCCGATCCCGAATTCGCCCAGCAAGCGACCGTCTCCGTCGCCAAGCGTTTTCAACAGCCGGTCAGCCTCGGCCCCCTCGGCCTCGACAATGCGCCCGTCTTTTACAGTCAGGAGCAGCGGACTGTCGATCTTGCCGATTCCGGCGATCGAGCCGTCTACGACGATCTGGCCCTCGGCTGTTCCTTCCACTGGGGCGATATATGCTTCGCCGGATGGCAGGTTGCCCGATTCACCCGGATTGACGTAAACGCCTGTGCTCGGTACGCCGTTGCGTCCGTTGATCGAGAAGGTCAACGCTTTTCCTTCCTTTTCGATGCGGATCGTGTTTGCCCTGGTCAACAGCTCGGTCACCTTTTCAGTCAATGCTTTTACCTGGGAGTAGTCGGCAGTGATCGCTCCCTCCAGGAACATGTCCTCGGTGATGGCAGGCATGGTGGCAAGCCGTGTGCCGTTTGCGGCTGCTTCCTTGCGCGCTTTGGTATGCGTCAGCGAATGCTGGGTCACGCAGACGACCACATGGGAGCGTTTCATCGCTTCGCTGATGGCTGCCGGCGGCTCCTGTCCGGATTTTTCGCGTTGATTCATGACGACGAACATCGCTTCGGCGCCGAGCTGACGGCCTGCTTCCCACAGCGCTTCGCCCAGCTCCCGCTTGGCGTCGTCGGCTACCACCAAAAAGGACTCCCCGGCTTTCAGTGCCATGCAATTGGTCAAAATTCCTTTACTGATTTCGATCAGCTTCATCTTTGTTCAACCCTTCCTAAATCATTTCAGACACCAGTTTCGCCATCATCGCATTGGACAGGATGACCGGCAATCCAGTCAAGTCGGAGACCAGCTCGCGGGCTTCCTCTGTGTATCCCATACAGTCCAGCAGTACGATGTCCGCTTTTTCCTTTAATTCCGCGCAAGCCTCCCGGAAGCTTTCCACATCATTTTTATACGGCGATGCCGCGGCAAAGACGGGGAACAATCCGTGCGGATGATATTTGTCCTTCAGTGCTTCCTTTTGCTCCACGAGCGGTACGAGCACCCCGAGACGGCTTCCCTTGACCATCGCGGCCACCGTCGGAGGAATGACGTGATCCGGTTCGATCAGGAACGCTTTTTTGGCGGACAACCCCGGGAAAACACCTGTACACAGGAGTAGGATCGTCTGGATGCCGCTATTCTCCATATCCTCGATCTTCCGCTGCAGGATCGGCTGGATTTTCTCACGCGACATGACCGCCGCATCTCCGTTAACCATCCGGGACGTCAGCACGTATTCGCCCGGTCCGGGAGACAGGCGTTCTTCCACTTCTTGCTTCGTCATTCCGTCCAATACTCCTGCCTGGACGAGCTCGGCTCTTCCTGCGAGATACTTCTCTACGATTGGCGCGACATCCGGCCGTGGCGCTTGCCCGATCGTAATCATCCCAATGCGTTTCACGGTCATCCTCTCCTTCTTTTCGCGTGTGAAAAAAAGCAAGGGGAAAGCTCCCCTCGCCTTGCTTATTTGCCCAATGTTTGCAGCACTTTCATGGAGCCGTACAGCGATGTGATTCGGGCAAATTCATCGGTGTCGTAAAAACGGCAAGTACCATTGGTGTATTCTTTTGCCACCTCGACAGCGTATTTCACTGCGAGTGCGATGTCCACCTCGTGGCTGGCGCCGGTTCCGCAGCCTGGGACAGCGGACTGAGCCGTCACCGCCACCCCGACTACAGGCGCATCGGTCGCTACACATGGCTGCAGGATGCTGTTGATATGGTAGAGATCGTTTCCGTATGGAGTAATGTCTTGCATCGTGATCGGGAAGGTAACCGGAAGCTGCCCAGTCGTCATTTCCATAATCCGCAGCAGGTCGTCGCTGATGCGCAGGATGTAGCCTTCTTTTACGGTTGCCGAGATCGCAATCCCTCTGTGATTGATCACTTTGTTTCCTTTGGTCGTGTCAATGGACAGGATCGCTTCCATCTCAGGTGTAACCTCATACTTGTTCATGGTCAAAATGTCGACTGGCGAATCCATGAAATCGACCGGCTCATGCGGACGGGTAGGTGCATTTGGGCAAATATGAGTGGTGATCACCACGTCGCCTTTCAGCACATCCCCTTGTTTTTGCATTTCCGCCAGCTTTAGCGCACTCGCTACGGCTGCAATGGCACCATCGGCATCGGATACGAGACCGATACGGCTCGGGCGCGCGCCGATACCGCCAAGTCGTCCGATGATTCCAAAGGTTGGCGCCATCCCGCCCTTGGATTTCCCTTCCTTGCCGGGAATGACGATCTTCACGAAGTCTGTGCTGCCCTTTTGCCCGGTAACGGTCTCAACGGTTACTTGCACATCGGAATGATTGGCAAACAGGTTTTTGATCGTTTCTCCACTTACATAGGCACTGTCCATAGCTTCAAATACAGTAATGGTTTGTTTCAACGACATGAAAGATCCCTCCGTCTTGGTTGTTGGTGAGCGTTTTGTTTACAGGTAGGACACGATTTCTTTGCCGATCACGCCTTCAATCGGCTTGAGCAGCCCCTCATTGCGCATTGTAGTGCTCAGGATCAGCTTTTCGGCAGGCACGTGAATCACCGCTACATGCTGCCCTTTTTCCATCGCCGCCGTGACAATCGGGCGTGCAGTCCGGGCATCCAAGGTCATGATCAGGTCGGGGAACGTCGCCAGGCGCTTGCCGTCTTGCTCCAGCGTCATGTACTCATTCCAGAACGTCATCTCCGTACTGCCAACGGTGACCCGGCCAACGTCAAAGCCGCCTGTTGTCTCCAGCGAGAACTCGCTCACTTCCCCTTCGATGACGACACGGCCGCCAAGTGCGGCGCATACCGCTTCAATCGCCGCTTCTCCTTTGCTCCCGAGAAGCGCCTCGCCTACCTTGATCGCCTGGGAGATGCCGCCGGGCGCGCCGTTTGCTCTGGCATACGCAACGGTTACCGGATTCCGGGCAACAGCCACCAGGCCGCCTGCTTCCACGGACACCTTTCTGATCATGGACGCCGCTTTTTCAATAGAAGAAGAAATGCTCATTTCCACATAACGGTCTCCCTTCCCGCCAGCAGCAGCCTGATGGGAAACGTAATCCGGCAGCTCATGCAGATTCAGCGACCCCATCGTTCCTGTCGGATGCGCCCGACCGTTGCAAGGCAAATCGACGATTGGAAGACCGGTGACTGCCGCCTGGAACCAGCCGTTTACGCTTGTCCCTGCTCCGTTTTCGTTCGTATGAATCCCTCTGAGCGGTGTTTTTACCTTCTCCGACAAAAGCTCCAGTGCCCGAACATAGTGGATCGGCTTGAGGAATTTATCCTTTGCTGCCGGAGCTCCGACCAGCGAAACGGTGACGAGCAAATCGTCGTCCGCCATTTCGTCGTCGGAAACCAGCACCGGTTGGCCTACCTCCAGAGCAAGCCGCCCGATTTGCAGCCCCTCCTCGATCCAGCCTCCACCACCTCCGCCGAGTACGGCTCCACCGTACACGGCTGCTTCCATCATGCGTTCGTTGAGCAGGATCTTCGTCATTGTACACCCTCCTATTTTTGACTGAATTTGAAAATGGAGCTAAAGAAGCTGTAGATCGCGTCACCGGCGATAAAGCCGGCTGCAAGAATGCTCATCGAGCTTTCTGCCTCTTTGCCTTTCAGCTTGAGCACGATGACACGGATCAGAATCCCGACCAGAACCGCCCAACCGGCACCCGGATTCAGGATAAGCAAACCTGTTGCAAACAAGACGCCAAGCTGACGGCTCGGACCGCCTATAAACTGCAGGATGGCGCCCGGAATGGCCCAGAGAAGCAGTTGTTTCGCGACTTCAGCGGACGCTCCCGCTTCGATCGTCTTCACATAGACGGCGTCCACTGGCGGGACAAGCCCACTGGCAAAGAAGCCTTTATAGGTGAACATGACCGTGATCAAAGCAACGCCGAATGCAATCATGCCCGTGATGTACTGCTGCTTGCGGCCGTGAAGTTCAAATTCCTTGTCCTGTCCGTTGCCGCGAAGAATATAGCCTGTCTTGAGGTCGTACCCCATATCGGCAAAGGCAGGACCGGTCGCTGCACTAAAGCCGACCAGCAGGGCAAGCGCTACCGGCGGAAACCCTGCCAGCAGCCCGATGATCAAGGTGATCAACGCCACCGCAAACGCCGGGAACCAACCGGAGTGCATCGCGGCAATCCCTACAATCAGCTCGTGCAAATAAGCGGCAAAAGCGGCGAAGATCAGAAAGCCGATAAACATGCCTGTCGACATTTCTGTCATCAGTCCACCCAAAATCGCGAGGACCAGAGAAATGATCAAATAGGCCACAAATCCGATTCCGAGTACACGTGTCGTCTGCTTGTCGCTGCGCGTGTACGTTTCCGCAGCTGCTTCACTGCCATTTCCAGTATCTGTCTTCTTGCGCTTCAAAATAATCATCGTGACCTGGATCAGCGCCACAACACCGGCACCGATCATGAAGCCGTGCGGGATGAACATCTGGTTTACATCCATTCCAAACATTGGTATCGAATACTGGCGAAGCAAGAGCCCGATCCCGAACATGGACAGCGCCCAAATGTTTCCGATGAAAGCAACACCAAACGCCGACATCGAAATGCCGAGCCAGGAGCCGAGCAAACCGCCCGCCGCACCGACACCGAGCAGAGCGGCACGTTTGCCCCCTTTGTCCCCGGCGATAATGGCTTCCGCAGTAGCTACACCTGCCGGCCATGTACCGGACGCAGGGAAGACGCGAGAGTCAAACAATTTATAAAGAAGAGCAGCATCGACAAACATCGCCAGAGCCGCACCGATCAGCATCGGCATGATCAATTCTGGTTTTCCCATCACAAACGGAATGCCGATCGGAATCAGCAAGCTGTTGGCCGCCCCGAATGTCGCGGAAGAAATCGAGGTTTGCACCAGATTTTGGCGATGGACCGACTTGTACTTGGAAAAGATGGTGATCGGCAGACGCGCGATCAGCATGGCGATAAGCGCACCGATAATGGCCGTATTTGGAGTAATTCCGAGCGAGGCCACCAGCTGCATCCCGATGACCGCCCCGATAACAGCGGTAACAATATTCAGAATCAACGCAAAAGGTTCAAAAATGGAAGGGTGTTTTTCCTTTTCACTCTTTCCGTTGTTTATGTTGTTCATGCAAGTCCCCTCCTTTGTGCTAGAAAATGCGTTGCAGTATGGCCTGTACTTCTTGCTGTGCAGTCCGCAGCTCCCTCAAGGCTTCCGGTACTTTTTGCTCCGGCATGCGATAGTCCGGCCCGGCAATGGTCAGCGATGCCACGACCTGCCTGTCCCCGGAAAACAGCGGCACCGCGATGCCAAACACCGTATCGGTGTATTCACCTACGGAGTAAGCCCATCCGTCTTCTCTGATCCGTGCCAGGTCCTGCAACAGCTTCTCCTTGTCATGAATCGTATGTTCTGTTCTTGGCCGCAGCCCCTTTTCGATGATGGCTGATTGGGTGCTGGCCGGCAAGTAAGCCATAATCACTTTGTTGGAGGCCCCAGCGTACAAAAGCGTCCTGCTGCCGATAGACATCGCGTACTTCACTTGCTGCCTGCTTTCGGCGATCTCCAGACAAATGCCCTCCAAGCCATCCAGCCAAGTCAAGAAAACGGATTCATTTGTTGCTTCGGCAACCCGTTTCATGACCGGGTAAATCAGCTCGGTTATGTCCAGATTGTCCTTGACAGTGGATGCGTACTCCAAAAAGCTAAACCCCAGTTCGTACTTCTTTGTTTTAGGTTCCTGTTTGACAAATCCGTATCGTTCAAACGTAGCCAGCATCCGATACACAACAGTGTGGCTAATATTCATTTCCTTGGCCAGTTCACGAACTCCCCATTGCGGTTTTTCCCGGGTAAAGTGTTTGAGTAAATCCAGAGCGTTATCCAGTGTTTTTAGCATGCTTGGCCACCTATCGTCTCAAGGTTTTCATAAAATGGAATGCAACCGTTTGCGGTCAGCACTTTGTTTTCCCAAGAGGAGAAAACGGTGACGACCTTTTTGTTTCTAATAGCGAACCACTGGTTCTCTCATAGTCCGAAAAAAAACGCAGGGAGCAAGATTGCTGACGTTCCGATCACTGAAGATTTTCCACCCCCGTTGTCAAACAATTTTTTATTATTGCGTTAATTGCAACTATAACAAAAATGGGTCTTTTCCCCCTATGGGAAACGACCCAAAAGAATGCGTTTATTTTTTGGCAGCCTCACAAATCCTCAGGATTCGCTGGCAAATCTCTCATTTTCCAAACCCTCATTACCAGATCGAGACGGAACCGCGTTTCCGCATCGTGCAAATCCACCCCCAAAATTTCCTGTATTCTCTCTAATCGATACAAGACAGAATTCCGGTGGATAAACATCTCTTCTCCTACCTTTTTCGTTTGTCCGCCTGTTCGCAAAAAGGAATCGAGCGTAGACAGCAGCTCGGTCCCGTATTCGGCGTCGTATTTGGCAAGCGGCTCGATAAACATGCCCGACAGAGCAGTCAGCGACGGATGGCCCGCTGCATCTTTGAGCAGGTCCTCGACCAAAATGTCCTCGAAGTGGATCACCGATTGCCCCGGACGGACAAGGCGGCCGATTCGCATGGCCCGTTTTGCTTCGCGGTAGCTGTAGCGAAGATCCTTCATGTGCTCGCGGATACAGCCGATGCCGCAAATCCAGCCGCCTCGCTCCTCCTTCCCGGCTCCCCAGCCGGCCAATTCCTGGAGATAGTGTACCGCTTCCTCTCGCTGTTTGGAAATCTCCTGCTTGTCGGTATAACAAATCACTGCAATTTGATCATTGATCAGGACGCCTTTTCTGGCATGTGGGTCGCCTTGATTCATTTCCTGCAAAAGCCGGAGCAAAGCTTCTTCCTTCCTGGGGTTCGCTTTCCCTGTTTCACTCGGCTTGAGAACCATCACGTACAGATGACCGCTATGCGATATTCCTACCTGCTTGGCCCGGTGGCGCAGCAATTCTTCCTCACCGGCTGTACCTGACAACAGCTCTATCAGAAACGACTCCTGTTCCCGCTCCCGCTGAATCTGCAGAGACTGCCGGATCGTAAATTCGATCGCCAGAACGGTAACGGCCTGATCCAGACACTGCTGCCCAAAGCGATCGTCTTCCTCGATTTTTTTTGTAATCGCCAGGTAGCCGACGACTCTGTTGCTGACCAGGATGCTCCGCTTTTCCGCGATAAGCTCTTTCGTAAAATGGACGGTGCTGCTTTCAACCTCTCCCTGCTGGTTCAGCACAGCTACGTCGCAATGAAGCAATTGCCCGACCATCACCACCAGCTCGGGCGTCCGCCTGTTCAGCACCAACTGCGTGAACTGCTGATTGACCTCCTGCATTCCTCTCATGACGACGACTTGGCGGTTTAAAATATTCTCCATGACCGAGTGCGTCAGGTCTATATAAGGAGTTTCCGCCGGGACATCAATCAAAGGGATGCGATACAAATCACTTTTTCGCAATGCTTCTTCCGGAATTTCCTGCAAAAACCGTTTGGTCTTGATCGCGACAGCCGCGCCTCCCACCCGGTGCATCTCTTCCAGCAGACGGCTCAGCCGGTACGGTTCGTTCCGCAGGGCATAACCGGTTGAAATAATCAGCTCGTTTGGCCGCAGCCAGCCGGTCAGATCGGGAATTTCCATGCTGTCCACATAATAGATTTCATTTTTCAGGCCTTCTATGCCCGCCATGATTTTTGCCCCTTGAAAAGCAGGCAGCTGCATCAACTGTTCTACGGTAAACGGATCTTTTGCCACACGCTTTTGCTCCCTTTTTACGCTCTTGCTATCATGATACCCTTTTTGGAGCACGATGAAAAAAGTCAAATGAGAATAAAGAATGCCATTGAAATCAAACAAATAATTATGTATTCTTTATAAAAGTCAATATTTTCAGACGATGATAGTCGTTTACCTGTGGAAGAATCCGTCCACGGGTAGGCGGCTTATTTTTTTGAGGAGGTGGAGAGACAAGGGAAACTGCCGTATTGCATTTCGTGACATTTGAGAACGTGAGCAGAGAGAGGATGAGGACGAATGTCGATCAAACACACAAAAAGCATGAAATGGGGCTTCTTTGCGCTGTTTCTCTGTTTGGCCCTGGTGAGCGTACAAGCCCCGGCGTGGGCCGCAAAGGAACCGCTCCAACAGCTGCAGGTGCTCGACAAGGGGAAATGGGCGCCGGGAACGTACCAGGCTGTGCAAGATTTAATTGATAAGCACGGGGTGAAAAGCCCTTCCTATAATCCGGCAAAAAAGCCTTACGCCGTGTTTGACTGGGACAACACCAGCATCATGCACGATACCGAAGAGGCTTTGTTTGTCTATCAAATCAATCATCTCGCATTTAAAATGACCCCGGAGGAGTTTGCCGGCGTCATCCGTACCGGTGTACCCGCAGGTCCTTTCTCCGACGATTACAAAAACGACGACGGCCAGCCGGTTACACTCGATGACATCGCCGCCGATCTGGCAGCGGACTATACCTTCCTCTACAATCAGTATAAAGGCATGAAGGGAACCAAATCCCTCGATGAGGTCAAAGCGACCGAGCAGTTTGCCGATTTTCGCGCCAAGCTCTATTTCCTCTATGAAGCGATCAATGGCACGCACGGCAGCAGTATCGGCTATCCGTGGGTCCTCTACCTGTTTGCCAACATGACAATCGACGAAGTGCATGCATTGGCCGAAGCGTCGAACGATGCCAGCCTTGGGATGGCGATCGAGAAAGTTTCGTGGACAAGTCCGAAAGCGCTTTCAGGAAAAGCGGGAGTGATCACGGTGTCGCATACGACCGGACTGCGTTTGACTTCTGAGGTCGCCAATTTGATGAACACCTTCCGCTCCAACGGAATCGATGTGTACGTCGTCTCCGCTTCTCTGGAAGAGGTCGTGCGGGTATTTGCCACCCTGCCCAAATACGGATACAACCTGCCTGCCGAAAACGTCATTGGCATGCGTCTGCAGGTAGAGAACGGGAAGATCAAGCCCGTGTACGAGAAAAACTATCCTTTCACCGTTCATCATGGGAAAACAGAAGTGATCGAATCGGTGCTGGTCAAAAAATACGGTCATGGTCCGATCTTTATCGCGGGTGACAGCATCGGGGACTATGAAATGATGACGGAGCTTGACAGCGTGAAGCTGGTGCTGGTCGTGAACCGGGTCAAGGGGGGAACGATTGGACAAGCTGCCGCCAAGGCTGCGTCGCAAATGGGCAAGAACAATCCGGCATTTGTTCTGCAGGGGCGGGATGAAAATACAGGCATGTGGATTCCTTCGGAGTCTACGGTCAAGCTGGGGAAAAAGGAAGCGCAACTGCTGGCGGATTAAGGCATTTCTGGAATGCGGGGCTATGCATGCATGCTATTGGCTGCATGCATGGTTCCCGCTTTTTTGTTTGTCTCGTTCGGAAGAACGTTATTTTGTTTGTTTCGGTTGGACGGGCTTTGGTGGAGGAGATGAAAAAGGAGAAAACGGCTGCAGGTTCGGTGGGACACTGCTTTTCAAAGCCCGTCGAAGCCGTTCTGCTCGCCAGAGAAGCCTGTTTCCATTCGGAGCGACTAGCGGAGTCCGGCCCAGCGGAGCGATGATCCCGAGGAAACAGAATCGCAACCTATGATTACGCTTCGGAGCTGCGCGCCGTTTTGCGATTCCCTCGGGATCATTGCGGAGCGGACAGTCCACTCTCCCTTGCAGGACGCAGACCGGAGCGCAGAATGGAAACAGGCTTCTCTCCACTGCAGCCGCTTTACGGGCAGACCGACTAACCATGCAGTCGCTTTAGAATCTCCAAGTCCAAGCCCTTCGCTTTAATTCAGCGCAGCCATCACATTGCGGACGGAAGCAACCGACTTGTCCAGTGCCGCTTTTTCATCGGCTGTCAGGTCAAGCTCGATGACTTTTTCAATGCCGTTGCCGCCGAGCAGGGTAGGCACGCCGAGATACAGGTCATGGTAGCCGTATTCGCCCTCTAGATATGCAATCGACGGGAGAATGCGCTTCTTGTCTTTCAAAATCGCCTCCGCCATTTGGACGATAGATGCAGCCGGAGCGTAGTAGGCCGAACCGTTGCCGAGCAGAGCGACGATCTCGCCGCCGCCTTTGCGGGTTCTTTCCACGATAGCTTCCAGACGGTCGGCCGGGATCAGCTTGTCGAGTGGAATGCCGCCAGCGTAGGAATAACGGAGCAGCGGAACCATATCGTCTCCGTGTCCGCCAAGCACGAATCCGCTGACGTCTTCTACGGACACGTTCAGCTCCATCGCCACGAAGGTGCGGAAGCGGGCGGTATCAAGGACGCCAGACTGGCCGATAACGCGGTTTTTCGGGAAACCGGATGTTTTGTAGAAGGTATAGGTCATCGCATCTACCGGGTTGGACAAAATGATCACGGTCGAATGCGGCGCGTGCTGCTTTACTTGTTCCGCTACAGAGCGCATGATGGCCGCATTGGTGTTGACCAGATCGTCACGGGACATGCCCGGTTTGCGGGCGATACCCGCTGTGACGATGACCAGATCCGCTCCGGCGATATCCTTGTAGTCGGAGGTTCCGGTAATCGCGGCATCAAAGCCTAGCACAGGGGAAGATTCCATCATATCCAGCGCTTTTCCCTTTGTCGGGTTTTCCAACTGAGGGATGTCGACCAATACGATATCACCGAGTTCCTTTTGCGCCAAAATAAACGCGGTCGTGGCCCCGGTAAAACCGCTGCCGATCACAGCGATTTTTTTCCTTTTGAATGTCATGTTGAATCCTCCTCCAATCCTGTTCATAGTTTAGAGTTGATCGTTAACGCCTTATAGTTTGTAGTTTGTTCGTTTATAGTTCACTGTTCTTTGTTCTTTGTTCTTTGTTCTTTGCTCGCTGTTCATCGTCCTTCGACTACAAGACCAGCTTCACGCCGCTCGCCTTCTGCTCCAGCATCTTGCTCAAAATCGTTCCGATATGAGCCCCCGCCTCTACAGGAGACGTACCCTGACGATGAATGTTGGAGATCACGGTGCGCTCGGACTCGACCATCCCTTTGCGCGGGCGATAGCACATGTAGGCGCTCATGGAGTTGGCCGTGACCAGTCCCGGACGTTCCCCGATCAGCATCACCAATACCTCTGGCTGCAAAATCTCCCCGATGTGGTCCATGCTGGCCACACGTCCCCCCTTTACAAAGAAAGGGGTTCCCCAGCTAAGGCCGTAGCTTTGCAGGGAATCGTAGAGGGACGGCAGCACATCTCGCAGGTTGGCGTCGACAGCGCTGGCGCTCAGGCCGTCAGAGACGACGATTTGCACCTGCGGCTTCTTCTGGCAGCGCTCCTCCAGCAGCCGTACGCCTTCGTCATTGATGATCCGCCCCATGTCGGGACGCTTCAAGTAGTTTTCCGTATTGTCGTATTTCGTCTCCACCGTAAACAAGGAAAACTCCTTGAGTGTCTCCTCGCTTACCTCTCCGTATACGGCATCCACCGCAGCGGCATGGTCGCGGCGCAGCTGGAGCATCGTCTTGGTCAACGGCCTGACGCCTGCTCTCCATACCCCGATCCGGGCCGGTGTGCTGGCCAGAAGCTCCTGCATGCCTTCCCTGTATTTCGGATTGGGCACATGAGAGACTCGTTCTGGCTCTGCTGACGCTTGGGGAGCAGCGCTTTCGCCGGAATTCGCTTGGGAAAAGCCTGTGGAAATTGCTGCTGAAGCGGACGCAGATCCCCCTGTTGCTGCTGGCTGATCTGCCGTTTGCAAGCTGCCTGCTTCCTGAGCCGCCGTTTGCTCTCCTGCCGCCGCAATCCCTGCATGACTTGCCCCCGAAGCTTGCGACTTCGCGCTGCCCGATCCCATCTCGCCCAGCTTCTTTTCCAATTGCTCAAGAACCTTGTCGACTAAAAAGTCTAGCTGTCGTTCCATCCGTCCTCACCTCCATTCCTTACATAAAAATCGTCGGATCGCCCGCAATCGGGGTCAGCTTGCCATTTTCCATGATGCCCATTTTTTCCAGCCACTTTTCAAATTCCGGGGCTGGCCGCAGACCGAGCACCTCGCGGAAAGCCGCGATATCGTGAAAGCTGGTCGACTGGTAGTTGAGCATGACGTCGTCGGCCATGGCCACGCCGATCACGAAGTTGACGCCGGCTGCCGCGAGCAGAATGCCGAGATTGTCCATGTCGTTCTGGTCTACCTTCATATGGTTCGTATAGCAGACGTCGCAGCCCATCGGCAAGCCGTGCAGTTTGCCCATGTAGTGGTCTTCCAGACCGGCGCGGATCACCTGCTTGCTGTCGTAGAGGTATTCCGGTCCGATGAAGCCAACGACCGTATTTACGATAAACGGATTGTACTTCCGGGCCAAACCGTAGCAGCGGGCCTCCATCGTCACCTGGTCGATGTCAAAATGCGCCTCCGAGGAGAGCTCCGAGCCCTGCCCGGTCTCGAAATACCAGAAGTTTGGACCTGTAGACGTGCCTTCTTTTCGCATCAGATCATCTGCTTCATCGAGCAAAGCGACGTCGATCCCGAAAGCCCGGTTGCCCTTTTCCGATCCGGCCAGGCTCTGGAACATCAGGTCGGCCGGAGCCCCCTGGCGGATCGCCCGCATTTGCGTCGTGACGTGAGCCAATACGCAGTTTTGTGTCGGGATGCTCCATTTGGTCATGACATCCTTGGTCATCTCCAGGATGTCCTTCACGCTGTCGGACGTATCGATAACCGGATTGATGCCGATCACTGCATCGCCGATCCCGTAGCTGAGACCCTCATACAAAGCGGCCTTGATTCCCTGCACGTTGTCGGAGGGATGGTTCGGCTGGACCCGGGCAGCAAGTACGCCTGGTTGACCAATGGCGATATTGCAGTGCGTGATATTTTTGATCTTGGCCGCAGCCGTGATCAGGTCCAGATTGGACATCAGCTTGGCGGTCGCGGCGATCATTTCGCTCGTCAGTCCGCGGCTGATCCGCTTGATTTCGCTGTCCCCCGTCTGATGGCTCAGGATATATTCGCGCAGTTCGGCAACGCTCCAGTTTTTAATTTCACTATAAATTTTTTCATTGATGCCTTCCTCAATCACCCGGGATACTTCGTCTTCCTCGGGCGGCAGCATCGGATTGTTGCGTATATCGGCCAACGTGAGATCAGCCAGCACCTGCTTGGCCGCCACCCGCTCCCGGGAGTCCTGGGCGGCGATTCCCGCCAGCTGGTCGCCCGATTTTTCCTCGTTTGCTTTTGCGAAAATCTCTTTTAAATTGCGAAACTGGTAGGTTTGCCCCAGAACAGTCGTCTTCGTATTCATTGTTACACCCCTTTTTGCGGCGCTTCATCAAATGCCAGCGTTTTGACGATGACCGGGATGATGCTTCCCGAGATCGGCTCTCCCAAGTCGATGTAATCCCCGTACTCGACCCGCACCTGATCGATGCAGATGATTTCCGGCTGGCCCTTGCACCTGAGCGCCAGCGCCTGGCCCAAGGCCTTGGCCATATCCGTCTCGCACACCACGATCATGGTCCGGCTCTCCGCGAATTTCTGCCTGTATTGCTGCGAAAGCTCTTCTGCGATCGTCTGCAGCAGGGAGTACGAGCAATACGTGATGCCGGAAATGGCAAGAGCAAACGGGCTTCCCGTCGTCTTTTCAAACAGGCGCAGAGCCAGGTCGTACACATCCGAAACTTCCCGGCGAAGCTGCTGCGGGTCGCCCAGATGCCCCTCGGTCAATTCCAGCTTGACGATCGGCACATTCCGGATCGGCAGCAGCTCCGCCTTGATATGCACCGTCGAACCGCTGATCTCCGTGCTTTGCATGCCTGCCCCGATGACCGTAGCCCGAACTGTTTGTTCCGGGTCGATCCACTGCATCGGATACGTCCCCGCTTCCCTCTCCTGCCGCAAGGCCCAGGCAAGCATCGGGCCGAAATCGCCGTATCGGCTGACATCGGAAATCGTCTCCGGTGTGGGGGCCGACATCAGCTGTCCGACTCCGCCAGAGATCGAGAGCTCGTCGACTGACACGTTTTCCTTCAAAGGCTGGCCCAGCACAAGCAGACCGGAAACTTGTCGTTCCCGCCCGCTCAAATAGTCGAGCATGCCTCTGGCCATCTGTATGGAAAAGTCCTTGATCCGCTCGTACGTCAGCACTTCTCCGACGGTAATTGACAGGCCCTTGGCATTCAGCCACGCCTGGATGTTTGGAGAGACGTATTGCACCTCTCCTTTTGGGCCGAGACGCAGCAAGCGTCCGCCTACGTGAAACGTCACCGTCGCGATCGCCTTCCCCCGGTGAAAGCAAGCGGCATTCGCCGTGCCTCCCCCGATGTCGACGTTGACAATCGTTCCCTGGATGGCGACCGAACGCCTTTCCGCGCCCGAGCCTTTCCCCGCGAGCACGCCTTCCAGATCGGCCCCTGCCGTCGCCACCACGAAATCACCCGATCTTTCCGCGAGCAAGTGCAAGATATGCTGCGCGTTTTTCTTGCTGGCCGTTTCTCCGGTGATGATGACGGCACCCGACTTGATGTCGCCGAGGCTGATTTGTGCCTGCTCGTATTCCTTTTGCAAAATCGCTCCAATCGCGTCCGCGTCGATCTCGTCAAAGCCGTGCAGGGGAGTCGTGTGAACCTTGCTCGCATACAGCAACTGGCGTTCCACGATTTGATAACGCGGAAGGGAGAATGTACTCGACATCCTCCCGAGCCGCAGCCGGCTGACGATCATCTTCGTCGTGCTCGTCCCCACATCTATACCCACGCTTTGGATCCATTGTTCATCCATCATGAACCTCCTTGAAGCAGTGGCATTCCAAACAAAAACAAAAAGGCGCCTGAAAACCGCCGGATCGAATATGGAACCGGCCGATTGTCAAAGCGCCATTGCTTTTCTATTCATTTGCGGATATTTCTGGTGCAGAAGTTCGGAGATCGTACCGTCTCCATCCATCCCTGTTTCTTCTACACGGAAGCAGAATACACCTGTTCTCCTGCGAGAATTTCTTCCGCCAGCTTCACCAGGGGCATGCGCCGTTGCATGCTGACTTTCTGCATCCATTTGTAGGCGACATCCTCTTCCAAGGCGTGTTGGGTCATGATCAACCCTTTTGCCTTCTCGATCTTCTTGCGGTCCTCCATCTTTTGCTGAATATCCTTGATGTCCTTTTTCAGAGAGACTACCTTTTCTTTCTGGCTCAAAGCGATCTCGACGGCAGGGATCAGGTCATCCTCTGACACCGGCTTTACCAAATAGGCGGTTACGCCAGCCTTGCGGGCATCCTGCACCAGCTCCCTCTGGCTGTACGCAGTAAGAAGAAGAATGGAACAATCAGAAAAGGAACGAATGATGTTGCTAGCCTTGATGCCGTTCATGACCGGCATTTTCACGTCCATAATGATCAAATCCGGCTTGTGGCGGTGAGCCTGGGCTACGGCCTCTTCGCCGTTTTTCGCTTCGGCCACCACGAGGTACCCTTCCGCCTCCAGCATCTCGCGCAAGTCCATGCGGATAATCGGTTCGTCATCAACCACCATAATTTTCGGCTGTGTCATCCTGTTCATCTCCCTTATGCAGCGGATAGAGGATCGTTACCTCTGTTCCATTGCCCGTGTTCCTGAAATGAATCGTTCCCTCCAGGTCTTCCTTGACCAGAGTGTCCACGATCTTCAACCCCAGATGCCCTTTTTTCAACAGTTGTTCTGTATCGCCCATGCCGACACCGTCATCGGTTACGGACAGGCTGACAAAATCGTCCTTGGGAACAAGCGAGACAGTGATGGTTCCTTCCTGCCGATCCCGAAAGCCGTGGATCATGCAGTTCTGTATCAGCTCCGTCACGATCAGGGCGAAGGAGGTCGCCTTGCTGGACGGCAAACATACGGATTCACCCGTAATCGTTACTTGTATACTCTGCTCTGAACGCCTCATGGAAGAGACGATTATTTTCGATATTTTGGTCAAAATGTCTTTGAAATCGATTTGCTCCAGCCCATCCTGGGCCAGATATTCATGAATGATGGCAATGCTGTTGATCCGGTTGATGCTCTCCCGGTATACTTTTTCAATTTCTTGCGATTGCGAGCGGCGCATTTGCAGCCGCAGCAGACTGGATATCGTCTGCAGGTTGTTTTTCACCCGATGGTGAATTTCTTTGATCACAGCCGATTTGATCATCAACTGCTTTTCTTTTTCGCGGATGTCGGATATGTCTCGCAGGAGTACAATCCCTCCCCTGTCGTCTGGCTTGCGGGCAACCGAAACCGCTTTCAGCAACAGAAAGGTTTTTCCTCGCGACAGCTCTTTCTGGATAAAGCCGCCGCTCCTGACGAAGCTTTCCGGAGAAAGCAGCCAGGAAAAGATGCGCTCGACGCTCTCCCCTTTTTCCGGCTGGGGATACCCGATGGAAGCCAGCAGCTCATGCGCCCGCCGGTTGGCGTAGGAAATATTTCCCTGGTAATCAAACAGGATCATCCCCTCGTGCAAAAGCGAGGAGATCGGCATCTCCGGTTCAGCAAACTGCATCAGCGTTTCGCTGAGATGCTCCGTAGTCTCTCTCAAAAGCTCGACGCTCCGCTCCTGCTCCACTTGCTCAGAGATATCCTGTTCGGTAATGAGCGTCCCGATCGTCTCTCCCTGGGCATTGCAGATCGGGGTGACGCTCTGTCTCATCACGACCTGCTCCTGGGAAACTCCTCGCGAGCCGATGACCGGTTTGCCAGTAGTCAGGCAGTACATCACAGCCGGCTCATTGATTGCGGTGGCCAATTGTCCGACGACCGATCCTTTGTACAGCGATTTGGCCGTACGGGGAGATGCTTCGGCCACTACCAGCGCGGAACTTCGATCTGCCGTCAAACAGTCGATAAACATGTCCGCTTGGTACAAGTCCGAGAAAATTTGCAGCTTGTCAGCCAAATCCTCCAAAACCCGAATATCCTCTTCGCGCAGCGTTGTTTGTGATTGGCAAAGCTCTCGTAAGGTTTGCATCTGATCCCTCTTTACCGTCCGATAATACCCATAATTCGATGAAATCAATTAAATTTTCTCACATAACAACTCGGACGAAAAGGAAAACTAGCGAGTTTCCAAGCTTTTCAAATGCTCCATCAGCTCGGGAATGCCTTCCTTCGTATAGGCGGAAGTGGGAAAAATGACGGCATTTCCGATGGATTGACGGAGAAACGCTTCCGCCCGGGCCACGTTGGCAGCGGGATGGTCGATTTTCGTGATGACGCCGATGCACGGCTGAGGAAAACCGGATGAAAAACCCGGCGGAAAGTAGTTTCGCTCACGCGTCGCGTCCTGTACCATCAGGATTGCTCCCGCTTCCAGAGACGTCGCCATCAGCGTCCGGTAGTACATCGGATTTTCGCTGTACTCACCAGGCGTGTCGATCAGCCAGTCGCGAAACTCCAATGCTTGCGTTTTCCTGGCAGGCTGCTCGTCGTTGAACAGCGCTTTGACCAGAGAAGACTTGCCCGCCTCGATCGCACCGATGATCATGACCCGCTTTTTCATGACTTCGTCACCAGCGCAGGGGTAAAGCGCAGTTTTTCGCTCAGTACGCGATTGACGGCGTCTACCGCCATTTCCACCGCAGAGACGTCGCCGACGACGATCAGCGAGCCGGTAAAGCGGTCGAGAAAGCCGAGCTCCACATTGGCTGCCTTGGTGGCGATGTCGGCCGCGATGATCGCGGTCTCCGTCGGAGTGAGGGTCAAAATGCCGATGGCACCCGCTTCGTTGATACCGAGCTTGGTGTACAGCATTTTGTCTGGATTGGCGATCACGTGGGCCAGCGTTACCTGTTTCCCCGGCACAAATTCCTGTATGACGCGCGAACGTTCCTGTTCCATACCCTATCCCTCCCCTTCGGTCGCTCCCGGCACCTCAAACGAATCGACGATGCCCACGATTGCGGCATCGATCGGTACGCTGTTGGAGCCAAACAGGATGCGGGCAGGCGTGCCTCTGGAGACAATCACCTGCTCGCCGATTCCTGCTCCGATCCGGTCTGCGGCAATCACGGTTTGGCCGTTTTCCCGCCCGTTCCAATCAACAGGCTGAACGACCATCAGCTTCAGATTTTCCATCCCGCTTTCTTTTTGGGTGGCCCATACGCTGCCGATCACTTTTCCCAAAAACATGCGATCACCCTTTTCCCAGATAGGAGACTGTTACCCCGCGTTCTCTCAGACTGTCGTAAGCCAGGGGAGAAACAATCGATCCCTGCTTGACGTACAGCGTGGTATTGCGGAGCTGCGGCTGCGAGCGAATCCAGTCAGCCGTCAGCAAGCGTCCCGAAAATACCGCTTCGGTCTCGTCCAACGCTGTCAGTACTGGCTGCCCCGGGGCCGCTTCCTCTTTTTTCTTTCCTGCGTTCAGCTTGGCGATGACTCTGTCGGCCAGCCGCTTTTGTTCGGCAAACTCCACACCGAGCTCCTTCATCTCCTGCACGTGGCGGTGAAACAGCTTTTCGTACGCAGGCGGCAATGTGAGCGTAGCCAGCGTACGGCGGTCCGCCCGCTTGATACCGGGAACATCGGAGCCGACCAGCACGAACTTGCCCGTCACCAGCGCCGAGAAAACCAGCTCGGCCTTGATCGTTCCCTTCAGACCGTTCGCCACGCGGGCGGCGTTGTCCAAATCAATTTCCGGAATGACAATCCCCGCGTATTCCTTGGGGACTTCAAGCGGGATCGGCGCGTATTCATCCGCCGTCAAAATCTTTCCGGCTCCGCCGCACTCGATCTTGTGCATGCCCAGCCAGCTTGACGTCTCGCCGTCCAGGAAGAGAATATCGTGGCAAATGCCGTGATTTTTCAACTGAATAAAATGATCCGCAAACGCTTCGTGCGCCTGGCTGTCGCAAAAGACGTACAGGACGCGCGGAGCTGGCGGCTTCTTCTCTTGGTTCATCGATTGCAGGATTTCCTTGGTGATGGATGCCACCATTTCCCTGATATCCATGGTGTATTACCTCCCTTGACGGGTGTAGAGCTGGCCGTTCTTGCCGATGACCTTGACCCGGTCGCCCGTTTTCAGGTTGGCTGCGTTGCCTTCGTCCAGATCGACGTGAAAATCAAGCGCAAAGCGCGGATTCACGCGAACCACCACATCCGGATAGATGATGGGACGCTCGCCGGTCGTCTCCAGAATCAGCGTGTCGCCATCCTGTACCTGATACTCCTGCGCCTCGGCTTCGGACATGTGCACATGCCGCTTGGCTACGATCACGCCTTTTTCCAGAATCCGCGAGCCCTTGGCCGTCACCAGCACCAGGCCGGGTGTCCCTTCGATGTCGCCTGACATCCTTACAGGTGCGTGAACGCCCAATTGAAAGCCATCCGTGCGGGAGATTTCCACCTGGGTCGCGCCACGGGCCGGTCCCAGGATGCGGACGCCGTGAATGGAGCCTTTGGGGCCGACGATCGTGACCGTTTCCTGGCAGGCAAACTGGCCAGGCTGCGACAGTTCGCGAAGAGGGGTCAGCTGATAACCGGGACCAAAGAGTGCCTCCACATCTTCCGGCGACAAATGCACGTGCCGGTTGGATACACCGACCGGGATATATCGTTCCGGCTGACTTTGGACGGCAGGCTGCAGATGTTCTTCAGACGATTTCACTTCAATCCCTCTTCCCTTTAAAAAATCGGCCGCTGCCGGGGTTAATTTGTCCCCTTTCTCCAGGAGAAAGGGGTTGGGAATACCGCTTTTATGCATAGCTCGCAAGGATGTTTCTGTAATGACCGCCATACGGCATTACCCTTCGAGCTTCGGCAGAATCAGTTCAATGTCGCCGTGCGGACGCGGGATGACGTGAACGGATACGAGTTCGCCTACTTTTTCTGCTGCTGCTGCGCCTGCGTCAGTGGATGCCTTTACTGCGCCTACATCGCCGCGGACCATAACGGTTACCAGACCGCCGCCGACATGCACCTTGCCGATGAGCTTCACGTTCGCTGCTTTTACCATTGCGTCTGCAGCTTCCACTGCACCTACCAGACCTTTTGTTTCCACCATGCCCAATGCTGCCATTTCTCCTGCCATTTTCTATTCCTCCTTGGATATTGTCTTTGGATTTATATGGATATTGATTTTGTTAACTTCGCTTATGCCTTTGCGGTCATTTCCGCCAGCACCGACTTGATGATGTCTTTGATCTCATCCCGGCTGAGGCCGACGTTGAGAGACGATACCGCCTCAAGAGCCGCTGCTTCCGTCGCGGCAGTTGCCGCTACTGGCTGGGACGGGGGCATCTCGCGGATGCCAAAGGCGACGCGCTTGACGTTGAGCAAATGCTGCGGCCCGATGTTGTCGGACGTGATGTTGTTCCCAAACGAACCGCATCCGAGCGTCAGCGACGGCTGGATTCCGGTCGTCGCGCCGATGCCGCCAAAGGTGGTGCCGGTATTGACCGCGATCCGCGATGCCGGCTGGGCGAGGCCAAATGCCGTGATGACGGCTTCATCTTGGGCGTGAATCCCCAGCGTATGGCCGAGTCCGCCCAAATCCAGCAGCTCCCGGCAGCGCTTCGCCCCTTCTTTCCAGTCCTGGACCGTATAAAATCCGAGGATCGGAGAGAGCTTTTCCACCGACAGCGGGAACGCCTTGCCCACCTGTGTTTCTTCTCCGATCAGCACGCGGGTGCCCGTCGGAATGGAGATTCCCGCCAGCTCTGCGATGGCTTGCGGGGAGCGGCCCACGACCTTGGCGTTGAGCGAGCCGTTGATCATAATGACAGCGGCCACTCTTTCTTTTTCCTGTTCATTGAGGAAATAGGCGCCTTCCCGCTGCAGTGCGGCAATGACCTGCCGCTTGATCGACTCGTCTACGACCAGTGCCTGCTCGGAGGCGCAGATCGTGCCGTAGTCAAACGTTTTGCTTTGTACGATATGCTTCGCTGCTGCAGCCACGTCTGCCGTGTGGTGAATGTAGACCGGCACGTTTCCCGGTCCGACGCCAAAGGCGGGCTTGCCCGAGCTGTAAGCCGCTTTTACCATCGCCGTTCCGCCTGTAGCCAGAATGACGTCAGTCAGCTTGTGCTTGATCAATTCATTCGTCGCCTGCAGAGTCGGTTTGGTAATGCAGTGGATCAGCCCTTCTGGGGCCCCTGCGCGTACAGCTGCCTCGGCCATCAGCCTTGCCGCTTCCAGCGTGCATTTTGCCGCAGACGGATGCGGGCTGAAGATGATCGCATTGCGCGCTTTGAGCGCGATCATCGACTTGAAGATCACCGTCGAGGTCGGGTTTGTGGAAGGAACGATTCCCGCTACAATCCCTACGGGCTGCGCTACCTCCCAGACCTTGTTCTCCTCGTCCTTGCGAATGATCCCTACCGTTTTGCGGTCCTTGATCGCTTCGTAGACGCGCTGTGCGGCAAACAGGTTTTTCATCCGTTTGTCCGGCACATTCCCAAAGCCGGTCTCCTCCACAGCCATCGCAGCCAATCGCTCAGCAGCTTCCTCGCCCGCCTTGGACATCGCCGCAACGATGGCATCCACCTGTTCCTGGCTGAAGCTCTCCAGCTTGGCCTGCGCTTCTTTGGCTTTGGCGAGGAAAGTCCTTACTTCCTGCACCGAGTACAAATCAGCATCCAGCATCATTTGTCTTCACCTCCATCTTTCCGCTTGGCTTCCAGATGGCGAATCAGGTCTTCTTTTTTCGCCGTGTTGATCTCTTGCTGGGAAAGCGGGAATTCCGCATACGAGCGGGCCAGCTTTCTCAGATCGTTGATCGACATGGCGTCAAGCTCTGCAGCTTCGGTATTGTCGACCGCCGCCTTTTCTGCAGCCGATTGCTCCTGGGCAGCAGCCTGCGGAGCGGATTCCTTTTGACTAAACATCTTTTTGATCATCTGGGGCACAGACTCGTCCGGGCGCGGTATGACGTGGGAATGCAGCAGGCGTCCAACCCGCTTTGCTGCGTCCGAACCCGCGTCGACTGCGGCCTGCACCGACGAGACATCGCCGATGACGTAGACGGTGACGATTCCGGCATCTGCTCCTTCATAAGTTACTACCTGGACATCTGCCGCTTTGGCCGCGGCATCTGCGGCAGCGACTAGTGCCGGAAAGCCCAGCGTCTCGATCATGCCGAGCGCATATGCATGAGCACGCATTTACGTTTCCTCCCGCTTATCGTTTTACTGGCGTTGCAGCGACACTTCGCACCGCTTCGGCAAATGCCTCTGCCGCAGCGCTGCACGCCGACTGGCTGCCGGTCAGGAGCGCTCCCCCGAAGTTGGTTTCTGTAGGCGGGCCAAAGAATTGCTTGAGCTCCACATCCGCCGCCTTGAGTGCGGCGTCGATGCCGTACATGGCTTCGAGGGGAGGGGCGATCAGATAGGCCAGCGGTTCGCCCTCGGGAATACCCGCCACCTGGGACAGATAGCTTCCTGTCCGCGATACGACGTGAGCGTAGTATGCGTGCGTTCCTTCCTCATTGAGCGAATAAAAGCAAGCCCCGTTCGCCATGAAAGCAATCGCCGCATCGAGGCCGCTTTCCACTTCGGAGGGAGTAGCGCCTCCGATCACTCCGATAAACTCACCCGACAACGGACCCGAGGCGTGGGCCGAACCCGCGTAAAACGAACGGGCATAGACCACTTCCACTGCCGCTTTCTTTGTCGCTTCATCAATGGCTGTGTAGCCTACATCATCGATCGTTGAGGTAAGCAGCCCCAAGCTTCGGATGTGGGGAGCCACATTCAGCTTCTCGGCCAGCCGGGGATCCACATTGGGGATCATCCGTACGGCCAGTGGCGTTGCTCTGATCGGTTTTTCCAATGCCAGTCACGCTCCTTTCCGGTAAAGGCACCAACCCTTTGCCAAAAAACGCAAAAAAGGTGCCGAAACACATGGGTGTAACCCTCGTGTTCTTGGCACCTTTGCCTTTGATTGTTCACTTGTCATAAAAAAGAAAGAAGTGGGGAAATTCTGTTTACTCCCCGTGTTTTCACTTTATTATAGCCCACCCGAAAATGCAAGCGTTTTCTTCCGTTTTTCCTGTGATTTCCGTACGTAACGGCTTTACAGACCGTTTGCCTTTTCAGAGAGCAGCGGTCTTTTTTTGCCCCAAAATAACGCCTTACTCAAACCGCAGGAGAAGGAACACTGATCACTTCCGCTCCAGAGAATCGGGGAGCACATCATTTTTCCGCAGCAAATCGAGAAAAATATCGAGTGCTTTCGTCCGAAACGGATTCGCTTGCGTCACCAGGGAAAATTTCCGCATGATCGGCGTTTCAGATAGCTTTACGGTGCTCAGCGACCCCAAGGTAAGCTCTTTGCGAATCGCCCAGGAGGAAAGCAAGCTGACGCCCGTTCCCGCCTCTACCGATTCCTTGATGATCTGCGTGCTGCCAAATTCCATCAGGTTTGCCGGAGACAGACCGAGTCTGGCAAACATTTTTTCGGCGGCTTCCCTCGTCCCTGAGCCCTCTTCCCGCACGATCCACGTTTCTTCCTCCAGCTCCTCTACCGTCACCTTTACTTTTTTGGCCAGCCTGTGGCTGGACGAGACGATGATCTGCATTTCGTCGTCGGCAAACGGCTCAATGCTCAGCTTTTCATGCCGGCACTCTCCTTCCACGATGCCTGCATCGAGCTGTCGTCCGGCGATGAGCTCGACAATCTCTTTTGTATTGTGGATCGTGATCGTCGGCTTGATTTTGGGGTACCGGTCGCGCAGGCGGGCAACCACGTGGGGAAGCACATACTCGCCAAACGTATAGCTCGCACCGATGATCAAATTGCCGCTTGGCGTATTCATCAGATCGTCCACCAGATCGCGCATGCGCGTGTGAAGTCCGAGAATCTCCTTGGCATGGTGATACACGATCTCTCCCGCTTTGTTCAGGCGTACATATTTGTTGCTTCGCTCCAGCAAGCGAGTGCCGAATTCGCGTTCCAGCGCTTGAATATGCTGGCTGACTGCCGGCTGTGTCATGTGAAGCTGCTCGGCCGCGCGGGAAAAGCTTTCTTTTTCCGCCACTGTTACAAAAACAAGCAACTGCTGATCCATTCTGCCCCCCACCCGTTTTCGTGTGTCTTGGCCCCATTATACTATTTTGCTTATCATCATTATCATAATGATTTATTTTTCTTATTCACCGGTTTGCCGTATGCTGGAGTTGGTTGTAAAACAGTTCGGAGGAAGCCTCTCTTTTGGAGAGTGCGGCACGAGGGCCATTGTCTTTTCCTTCTGCAAAAAAGTAACGGAGATGATGCAATGTCTACTCAATTGAAAAACAGCATGCCCACGGATGACGAAGCCGCTTTGGCAAAAGGCAGGCCCGGCGCGGCAAAAAAAGCGCCGGCAGCCTGGCTGTGGCTGGCGGGAGTGGGTTTTACCTTTATCGTGGCCCTGCTCGGATACGGCCTTGCACAGGTTCCCGGCTTTGACCGCGTGGGCCAACTGGCATGCGCCATCCTGATCGCGGTAGCTTACCGCCAAATCTGGGGATACCCCGAAGCGATCCGGCCCGGTATCCAATTTTCCGCCAAACGGCTGCTGCGTCTCGCCATCATTTTGTACGGACTGAAGCTGAATATCGATGTCGTCATGTCGGATGGCTTGGGGTTGCTCGTATACGATGCGGGCGTTATCGTCTTTTCCATCTTCCTGACCCTGCTGATCGCCAAATGGCTGAAAGCGGACACCTCGTTGTCGCTCATGCTTGGAGTGGGTACCGGTGTATGCGGAGCGGCAGCCATTGCAGCGGTGTCCCCCATCATCAAGGCTAAGGACGAGGATACGGCGATTGGTGTAGGAATTATCGCACTCGTCGGTACCATTTTCGCTATCACCTACACCATCCTGAGGCCGATTCTGCCTTTGTCGCCAATCGAATACGGCACCTGGTCAGGGGTCAGCCTGCATGAAATCGCACACGTCGCACTCGCAGCGGCTCCAGCCGGACAGGACGGTCTGGCGATCGGGCTTTTGGCGAAGTTGGGCCGCGTTCTCCTGCTCGTTCCGCTCTGTTTCATCCTCATGTACTGGATGAAGCGGACAGGCAAAGCAGATGGAAACGCCAAGATCGAGTTTCCCTGGTTCCTGATTGGCTTTATCGCCATGAGTGTCTTTGGCAGCTATGTACTGGGCAAGCAGATTCCCGTTTCCTACGGTTTCAGCAGCGGAATCGCCAGCCTCACTACTTTTGTTTTGACGATGGCCATGGTCGGCCTCGGCCTCAATGTCAACCTGCGCGATCTGCGGACCAAAGCATCCCGCCCGCTCATCGCCATGGCGATTACGTCCGTTTTGCTTTCCGTGTTGACGTTTGTACTCGTGTAGATGTGGATGTCGCCTAAAGGAGCATGGTGACTTGATGGCAATCAGCGGGCACGTCCTGGCGCAGCTTTAGAGCAAAAACGGAAAAGACGGCTTGCTGCGAACCCCTCGCCTAAGCCGTCTTTTTCGATCACACGTCTTCTCTTTCGACCTTGCGCACTTTCCCTGTCACCGCATCGATTTCCACTTCATACGGCTGATTTTGCTCGTTGATCACGATGACCTCATAGACGGGCACGCCATCTTCCGTTTCCAGCTCTACATGGACGACTCGTCCCTTTACCTGCTGCAATGCGATTGTCTTGGCCTGCTCTACGGTGATAAGCTGCCGCGCCGGAGCCAGGTTGGCAGGCTGGTCCACACGACCGGAGTCATTCGCCGCGAAAGCTGGTTGGCCTGCCAAAGCAATCATGCAGCACAACCCCAACACGCCCAACATCCTTCTGGTCGTCGTCTTCTTCATGTTTCCTACCCCCTTTCCACGGCTTGTTACGCACATAGTTTGTCTCCGGCCCGCGCCTTTATTCCTCCAAATCCCTTTTCTTGCTTATCGTCCCAAATCACCGCATCCAGTCTATCCGCTGCACTTCCCCCGTCTCCAGCGACCGCTGGATCGCCGTCATGACCCGGAGAACCTGAACACTCTCCTCGGGAGTGACAACCTGGGGTCTTTCCCCGGTTTTGACACAGTCCACGAAGTACTGCAGCTGATTGACAAAGGGGTCACCCGGCTCGATTGCAACAGGCTGTCTGCTCCCCTCGCCATACCAGAAAAAATGGCTCTGTTTTTTCCCGGAAGCTCTGTCAGACGTATAGGAAAAGTCGAGCGTTCCCACTGGTCCATTCACCCTCATCGCGACGGAAAACGGGAAGTCCTTCCCCATCAGGTGCGAGCCTTCGACGACTGCCTTGCTTCCGCTTGCAAACACGAGATTGGTCACCACGTGATTCCAGGCTCCATTTTCGCTTTGCTTGCCGACAGCGTATACCGAAGCGACCGGCCCCAGCAGGTGGATCAAAAAGTCGATATCGTGCAGATGCAGGTCAAATAAAGCCCCGCCGCTCTTCGCCGGGTCCTGAAACCACGAACTCCAGTCAGGCGGCTGCGAAAGCCGCTGGGCATAGATCATCTCTGGCCGACCGAGCCGCCCCGCATCGATCCACTGCTTGATCGCGACGTACTCCGGCCAAAAGCGCAATACCTGCGCGACCATAAAGAGTACATTTGCCTGCCGGACCTCCTCCAGCATCCGTTCAGCCGCAGCGGGCGTGAGAGTGATCGGCTTTTCACACAAGATATGCTTGCCGGCCCGGGCAGCCTGTACGACATGCTGTTCATGCAAATCCGTAGGCAGGCAAATGTCGATGATGTCGATCTCCTCCTGCTCCAGCATAGCCTCCAGAGCAGGATAATAACGGCAGGCGTATTCTTCAGCCATCTGCTCCCCTCTTTCCCGATTGCGCCCCGCGATTGCCACCACCCGGGCGCTCCTGACTTGCCGGTAGGCGTTCAAATGCGTCTGGCCGATATTTCCGGCTCCGACCAGTCCTATCTTTACGATTCTGTCTTCCTTGTCCGAAATCTGTTCGGATTCAGAGGCTTCCATATGCAATCCCCTCCTTCTTTTGGCATTCTGCTTGTCCCCCGCATTCGTGATATGATAAAGAGGGCCTTATCCGTATATTGGAAAAAAGCACGGCCTTTGAGGTGAAACCAAATGCTTACATTGGAGAGAGTCACAGGGGGCTACTCGACGGGAAAGCCCGCCATTCACGATATTTCCTTTTCCGTCCAATCCGGTGAAATCGTCGGACTGATCGGCTTGAACGGAGCAGGGAAAAGCACCATTTTGAAGCACGTCCTCGGGTTTTTGCAGCCGTCTTCCGGGACGATCGCCTTCTCCACAGATCAGCCGCTGCTCGCCTATGTACCGGAAATGCCGGAATTGTACGAAGAGCTGACTCTGTGGGAGCATCTGCAGTTCATGGCTAAAGCGTACGGGCTAGAGGAACAGCAGTTTCAGGAACGGGCCAAACGGCTGCTGGAGCTATTCAGACTGGACAAAAGGGCGCATCATTTTCCCGGCTCCTTTTCCAAAGGCATGCGGCAAAAGGTGATGATCCTCTGCGCCTTTCTCGTAAAGCCGGATGTCCTTGTCGTGGATGAGCCGTTCGTCGGCCTGGACCCGCTTGCAACCGAGACACTGCTGAACCAGCTTACAGAAATCAAGCAGGAAGGGACGGCGATCTTGCTGTCGACACATGTGCTGAGCCTTGCGGAGACGTATGTGGACCGCTTCGTCATCGTCCACGGCGGGAATATGTCGCTTCACGGCACGCTTGAGCAGATGCGCCAGCAGGCGGGGCTGCCGGATGCTACGCTTGAACAGTTGTTTTTGGCTGCGGTGCGGGGGTGATGTGCCATGGCGTTTGATCCACTCTACGCGACAAGGCTGCAGGCCGCCTGGCAAACAGGGCAGAGGTACGCCAAGAGAGCAGTAGCCGGAAGCAACTCGCTCGGCCTGGTGGTGCTTTATTTTCTGGCCGCTTTCCTGTACATGAGGGTTGCCGAGTCCCTGACCGGCACCTTCTGGACCCAGTTGGCCGCCTGCCTGTTGACCGCTGTGTTTGTGGCTCCGGCCTCCGTTCGCACTTTTTTGCGAAAAGCCGATCTGGCCATGCTGGCGCCTTCTCCTTACCCGATGAAACACTATTTGCGGTCTGCGTTTGTCTACAGTCTGCTGGTGCAAGCTGCCGGCATGCTGCTTTTGGCCGCGATCGTCTATCCGGTGTATAAAAGGACAGCCTTGTCTCCGGGCTCATGGGCGCTGCTCGCCGGCAGCCTCATCCTGCTGAAAATGTGGTGCAGCGACCTGTACTGGCGGCACGTGCGACTGGAGCGCGATTCTTTTTTGCTCCTTATCGCCAGATGGGGGATTGCCGCCCTGTTTCTGTACGGCTTCTGGACAAGCAATAGGGTGTACGCGGCCGCTGCGCTTGTGCTCATGGTGATCCTGACCGCCATGGCGATGAGCAAGGCCGCTCGATACCACCTGCCGTGGCTTTTCCTGATCGAAAAGGAAAACAAGCGTATCGACCTGTACTACACCATCCTGAATATGTTTATCGATGTCCCCCATAAACGGAAAAAGGTGCGCCCCAGAACGTGGGCCATCCGCCTTTTTGATCGGTTGACCGGAGACAAGGGCGATGCGTATCTCTATGTGCTCGTCCGCCACGTCATTCGGACCGGAGAGACATTTGCGATTTATCTGCGTTTGGCATTCTTGACGCTCGCCCTGATCGCATGGGCAAAAGCGCCTCTTTTGCTGTACGCGCTTTGCCTGCTTGGCCTCGCTGCTGCCGTAAAACAGGTAACACAGCATATCCGCACCATCGTGCATCCTCCGTCCATCCGGCTTTTGCCGATCGCATCGGAAGAGCGGCAGCGGGCAGCTTTCCGGCTTTGCCTGGCCATGCTCGGGCTGATGACCGCCGGAATGACCGTCGTTATTTTGAGCAAGACGGCGCCGCTTTTGGACAAGCTCGCGCTGATTGCGATCTGCTGGATATGGACGTATTTGCTGACGGCGTATTTTTTCCGTCGCAAGAAAACGGCGGCTAACTATCAAATCCCTCTAAAACGCTGAAGAACTGCTTGAGAAAGTCACAGAACAATTTCTCCGTGGGCGGCAGCTCCCGGTCAGCCGGGATAATGACGCCCACGGTGCGGGTAACGGTCGGCTCCGTCACCGGGATCATGACGGTGCTGCGGGGCCGATTGTCTGTCAGCGTGATTTCAGGCAGCAGCGTGACCCCCAGTCCGGCCGCCACCAGCCCTTTGATCGCGTCAATGTCCTCCCCTTCAAACGAGATGGTCGGCCGAAAGCCGAGCTGACCGCACGCCTGTACGACCAGCTCTCGCAAAATGAACCCCTCCGGGAACAAGACGAACCCTTCCTCGCGAAGCTGACTGAGCTGCAGCCTAGCCTCCCCTGCCAATCGATGGTGGGAAGGAAGCAGCGCCACGATCTTCTCCAAAAACAGCGTATGGCCAATCACCTGCTTTTCATCCTTGGGAACCGGTCCAAGGAGAGCCAGATCGATTTCTCCCTTGATCACCGCATCGATCAATTGCCGGTACGATCCCTGGCGCAGGTGAAACTGCACATGCGGATGCTGTTCGCGAAAAGCGGAAATGACGGTGGGCAATGTGTAGGCCGCCAAGCTGCTGGGAAATCCGATGCGGATCGTCCCGCGCTCCGGGTCCAAAAATTCCTCGATCTCCCGTTTGGCTTTGTCAATCACCTTCATCGCCTGCTCCATATGCTCCAGAAACACTTTTCCGATCGGGGTCAGCCGTACGTTGCGTCCATCGCGGATAAACAGATTGACGCCCAATTCTGCCTCCAGATTGACGATCTGCCTGCTGACCGCCGATTGCGCGATATGGAGGGCATGGGAAGCTTCCGTCACATGCTCCCGTTTGGCTACCTCGATAAAATACTGAATCTGCCTCAGTTCCACCGTTCTCCCCCTCTCTATTTTTATTCATCTCATTTCGGCATTAATCTCATCTATATTCTATATTGTTTCGATTAATCCTTACAGATAAAATACTTTTGTATTCCGTTCATCTTTTTTTGAATTGTTCTGATTACTATTACTGCTCTATTTAAAATTATTTAAAAATAAAGAAAAAAGAGGGAGAGAACTATGGCGATTTTCCAGGAGGTTCAACAATCGGCGGGTGAAGTCCTCAATCCGTATGAAATTGTGCAGACCCAAATTGAAACTGCAGCATCCCTGCTCGGATTGGAGCGCGGCGTGGTAGAAATACTGAAAAAACCGAAACGGGTATTGTACGTTTCTTTCCCGGTCAAGCTCGACGACGGCAGTATCCGCGTATTCGAAGGCTTTCGCTCCCAACACAATGATGCGATCGGACCGACAAAAGGGGGCATCCGCTTTCACCCGGATGTGACCCTGGATGAGGTAAAGGCGCTGTCGATGTGGATGACGTTCAAATGCGGCGTCGTCAGCCTGCCCTACGGCGGCGGCAAAGGCGGTGTTATTTGCGATCCCCACGAGTTCAGCAAAGCGGAAATCGAACGGATCAGCCGCGGCTTTATGGAAGCGATCGCGGACATCGTCGGTCCGGAAAAAGACATCCCGGCCCCGGACGTTTATACGAACCCGCAAATTATGGGGTGGATGATGGATACGTACAGCCGGATCAAAGGTTCTTACAGCCCCGGCGTCATTACCGGCAAGCCCCTGATCATCGGCGGATCGAAAGGACGCAGTGAGGCCACCGCACGCGGCTGTGTATACACCATCGAAGAAGCGATGAAGGATATGGGCAAATCGCTGCAGGGAGCGACCGTCGCCATCCAGGGCTTTGGCAATGCAGGGCGCATCGCGGCTGACCTGCTGTCCGGGCTCGGCTGCAAGATCGTAGCTGTCAGCGACTCCAAAGGCGCTCTCTACGACCCGGCCGGGCTGGATCTGGCCCAGGTGGAGAAATTGAAGGATTCGTCCACCATTTTGGATTACGACGCCCGTTTCCACCTCCAGCAGCCAGAGGAGCTGTTGGAGCTGGATGTAGACATTTTGGTCCCCGCTGCGCTGGAAAACGTGATCACATTGAAAAATGCCCATAAAGTCAAAGCGCGCATCATCGCCGAAGCGGCCAACGGCCCGACTACGCCCGAAGCAGACAAAGTGCTGCACCAAAACGGCGTCTTGGTCATCCCCGACATTCTCGCCAATGCAGGCGGCGTGACCGTCTCGTACTTTGAGTGGGTGCAAAACCTGATGAATTACTACTGGAGCGAAGCCGAAGTAAACCAGAAGCTGCGCGACGTCATGACCCAGTCGTACTGGGCCGTTCGTTCAATCGCGCAGGAGTACAAAACGGATTTCCGCACAGCCGCTTACATGATCTCTCTCAAACGCATCGCAGAGGCGATGAGAGCAAGAGGCTGGGTGTAGAGCTCCTGCACATTCCGGATCAAATAATCAAAGCCGCCCGGCATCAGCGCTTGGCGGCTCTTTTTGTGGCCTAGATCCGGCGCAGAGGTTGCTCTGGCGCTGCTCTAGTCTCTATTGCGGTCACGGTCGCGATCCCGATCCCAGTCTCTTCTGTTCCTGTTGTGTTGGGCCGGTCTTCCTTTTCCATGCCCCGCTCGCGAGAAGCCGCCTCCGCCTCCGCCGCTCCGCTTGGCTCCGGTACGAGGGCCTCTGCCTCTGGACTGATCCATCATTTTTCTCTTGCCTACGCGCAGAGGGGCTTCCTCTGTCAAACGGACAGGAGTGGTGTCGGGTTCCTTGGTAAGCAGCTTCAATGCAGCGGCTACCAACGTTACGGAATCGACCTCATCCAAAAGCTGCTCAGCCAGCGACTTGTACATGCTCAGCTCGCCGCTGCCTGTCGTCTCCATCAGTTTGTCCACTGTCAGACGCTGTTGTCCCTCGATCGCTTCGGCAAGCGTCGGAACAGGCTTTCTTTCCATCTTGCGGTTGGTAGCCTTCTCGATATAACGCAGGTGGTCTGTTTCTCTCGGAGTGACCAGCGTAATCGCCAAGCCTGTTTTACCCGCACGCCCGGTTCTGCCGATGCGGTGGACATAGCTCTCTGAATCCTGCGGAATGTCAAAGTTGTACACGTGGGTAACCCCGCTGATATCCAATCCGCGAGCGGCCACATCGGTAGCGACCAGCACTTCGATCGTGCCTTCCTTGAACTTGCGAAGCACGCTGTCGCGTTTTGCCTGATTCAAGTCGCCGTGGATGCCTTCCGCACCGTATCCGCGCTTGTTCAGAGCCTCTGCCAGCTCGTCTACGCGGCGTTTGGTCCGTCCGAAGATAATCGCCAGCTCAGGCGAATGGATGTCCAGGAGACGGCACAGAACATCAAATTTCTGCTTCTCCGGCACTTCCATATACTGCTGCTGGATATTGGGAACGGTCAATTCCTTCGCCTTGATCGAAATGGTAACAGGGTTTTTCATGAAATTGCGGGCAATTTCCTGGATCGGGCGCGGCATCGTCGCCGAGAACAGCAGGGTTTGCCGCTCTTCCGGCATCTCTTGCAAGATAGCCTTGATGTCGTCGACAAAGCCCATGTTGAGCATTTCATCCGCTTCATCCAGTACGACCATTTCCACACCGTGCAGACGAATCGTCTTGCGGTTCATATGGTCCATGAACCGGCCCGGAGTAGCAACGATAATTTCAGGGCGCTTTTTCAATGCCCTGATCTGGCGCTGGATATCCTGTCCGCCGTAGATCGGCAGAGCAGTCACTTTTTTGTGCTGGGCAATCTTGTTCAGTTCTTCAGCTACCTGAACAGCCAGTTCCCGGGTGGGAGTGAGGACTACCGCCTGGATCTGTTCCTTTTCGCTATCCACTCTTTCCACGAGCGGGATGCCGAAAGCAGCGGTTTTCCCTGTACCGGTTTGTGCCTGCCCGATTAAATCCTGTCCCTGCAGGACGGTGGGGATCGTCTCCGCCTGAATCGGTGTCGCCTCTTCAAACCCCATGTCACTCAGGGCGCGGGCTACCAGATGATGGAGCCCAAAATCATAAAATGTTGCCAATGCGCGTCAATCTCCTTTGCTTAAATCTAAATGTCCTACCAATTAAAATGACCGAAAAAGAGGGCTGTATTCCTGTTGATGGAATAAGCCCTCTTTTCGCGTCTATATCAGAAGGATTTACAGTTTGTTTACGTTTGCAGCTTGTGGACCGCGATTGCCTTCCACGATGTCAAATTCAACGTTTTGTCCTTCTTCCAGGCTTTTGAAACCATTTCCTTGGATCGCGGAGAAGTGAACGAATACGTCGTCACCATCTTCACGCTCAATGAAACCAAAGCCCTTTTCTGCATTAAACCATTTTACTTTTCCGATCACGATTGTGGCCTCCTCATGTAAACAATTGATAAAAAGCAAGAAAACCTCAAAACCGTTTCCGCTTGAAACCTCATGAGAGGCCGCAAAATCGTTCCCGGGTATTCATGTCTTTTTAACATAGATAATATCATACCATCATTTTCGTCAATTAGCAAACATCGCTGCGTGCCTACACGCAGCGATATTTCCACTATAGCAATATTTGGCTATTGGAGCCACTTTTTGTACAGCTCATCAAATTTGCCTTGCAGCTTCATTTCATCCATCCATACATCCAGATAGCTGGCAAAGATAAAATCTCCGCGGTGGATCATGTACGCTTTTTCGCTTTTGGTGAAAGGATTGTCAGTCAAAGCCGCATACAAGCGCGGGTCTGCCTTTTGGTAAACCATGGCTTCCAGCGTGTCCGTAATCATCACATCATAAGTGCCGTTGGCTACGAGGCCCGGAATGTCGAGGTTGTTTTCCACTACTGTCACCTTCGCGTTTGTCAGGTGCTCGCGAACAAATTTTTCGTTGGTTCCGCCTGGATTCACGCCAATGCGGACAGTCGGCTTGTTGATGTCTTCAACGGTTTTGTACTTGTCTTTATCCTCTTTGCGGATCAGCGGAGCCTTTCCGAATTGGATGTAGCCTTCGCTCATGTGGGCCTTTTTCTGTCTTTCGGTATTGCGGGTAACGCCGCCAACAGCGATATCGAATTTGTCAGCCAAAAGGTCATCCATCAATGTCGGCCAGGAGGTTTGGACGAAGCGGGCTTCTACGCCCAGACTTTTCGCAAACTCTTTCATGGCGTCGATATCGTAACCTTCAAACTCGCCAGTCTTCGGATTCAAATATGTGAAAGGTTTGTAGTCACCCGGTGTGCCGATGAGGATGTACCCCCGCTTAATGATCGCATCGAGGCGGGACTCAAACTTTTTATTTTCCTGTTTCAGATCGGTATTTTTCGCGTATACAGCATTTTGATTGGCCGCCGCGACAGAGCTCATCGCCGAAGCATTGCCGACTGTGCCTGTCGCAAGCAAAGCAGCGGCTACAGTACTTGCCATCATGAGTTTTTTCCAGTTTTTCATCTTCTTCTCCTCCAGATCCAATGCTTTTGTCTTTGTTTCTGCCTCAACACTTTCCAGATGTTTCCTGCTATCTCCCAGAGGCATCCCCCCTTTCGCAGGAGGCTTTTCCTACTGATATCCAAAATGGCCACAGCGTATGGCTACAGCGTAAATTTCCCAAGCCTCTTCTGCATTTCATCCACCACATCTTGCAGCTTGCCGACGGATTCGGCAATATCTTCAATCGTACGCAGTTGTTGATGTGTCGCTTCCGCCACATTTTTTGCATCCTCGGATGCATGGTTGGCGATGGCGTGCATTTCTGCCACCGATGCGCTTACCTCTTCCGAACCGGCCGACATTTCTTCCGAAGCGGCGGAGACTTCGAGGATGTGGTCTGCTACATTGCGCGAGGCGCTCATGATGCGATCAAAAATGGCTCGCACTTCCTCGATCAGCTCAACACCGTCTTTCACGTTTTTATTCCCGGCATCCATCGCCTCGACTGCTTCCGCGGTATCCTGCTGGATTTCCTGGATCAGCTGAGCGATTTTCGCCGCCGATTCTTCAGACTGATGCGCCAGACTCTTCACTTCACCCGCTACAACCGCGAAGCCGCGGCCATGCTCGCCTGCCCGTGCCGCTTCAATCGATGCGTTCAAGGCGAGGAGATTGATCTGTGAGGTCAGCCCGCTGATCGTGTCAAGAATGCTTTCGATTTCCTGGGACCGCGCATGCAGTTTTTCGATGGCTGTCGACACCTTGGCAGTGCCCTCTCCGATACTCGTCATTTGCTGCACGGCGTGATCTACCACCGTAGCGCCCTGCTCCGCCTGTTTGGCCGCCTCCTGCGCAGATTCCGATACCCGCGAGGATGTCTCCGCAATCTTCACGATGCCGACGGCCATATCATTCATCGAAAGCGCGACTTCCTGCGCACTGCCAGCCTGCGCTGCGGCGCCGTCAGCAATTTGTTGAACAGAGCTGCTGATCCGGTTTACTGCCTGGGTCGCTTGATCTATCCCGGCAGATACTTCCTTCGTGAAGGAGAGCACCTCATCCGAAGACAGGGAGACACCCTGGATCAAGTCCTTCAAATGATTCACCGTTTGGTTGAAATCGCGGGACAACACGGCGATCTCGTCTTTTCCTTGCACGGTCACGCTATTGGTCAAGTCGCCCTTCGCCACCACCTGCACCACCTGGTTCAGACGCTGAATAGGCCGGACCATGCTGACTGCCACGGCATAAACGACGGCGATAGCGAGAACGATAGCGACGCCGGAGATGATCAACAGCTTCACCATCAATTCAGCGATAGGGGCATGCAGCTCTTCAGATGGAGCGGCAATAAATACCCCCCAGTGTTGGTCAGTAGACGCGTAGGATGCGAACATTTCCTTGCCATCCGCCTCGTACTGAACCGTTCCCTCTCCGCCGCTCTGGATCGCTTGGAAAGCCTCCTGCAGCTGCGGAATATCGGTAGTAGCCAGAGACTCCTTCAGGATCAACTCTTCATTTGGATTCCAGACATAGGTTCCTTTTTGACTGACGAGGAAAGCGTAGCCTGTCTGCCCAAAGGTTTCCTCGGAAACGGTTGTCTGAATTTCGTTGATCGGGATGGTAGACCCCATGTACCCGTACTGCTTGTTGTTTTTCATCAGCGGTACGATGATCGTCACGATATTGTTGCCGGTACGCTTGGAGACGACCGGCTCCGAGATGATCACTTTCCCTTCGCCTTTTCCCGCAGCCTGAAAGTGCTCCCTGTCGGAAACCTGTGTCACTTCGCCTTTGAAGTTGATGACACGGTTTCCGGTCAGGTCGTAGGAAAAGAAGAAGGTTTCAAACTCCGGGTGTTGCTTCTGGGCGTCCTGAATCAGCTTCAGGTCCTTTGCCTGATCGTTGTCTTCCGAGATCATTTTGGAAATCGTTTCGAGAATGATAATTTTGCTGTTAAAAAACGTTTCAATCTGTTCAGACAGATTTTTTGCGCTCAGCTCGGCTTCCTTGTCAAGGCTCGTTTCCAGAATACTCGAGGAGCTCCAGTAACTCGCAACAGATACAGAAATCAAACTGATAATTAGCAGGATGCTCATCACCACAATCAGTTTTTGCTTGAGACTGTTTCCCATGGATATGATCCCTCCCTATCCCCCTACACGCGACGACCTGCCTTCTTTTTTGGGCACAAAAAAAAGAAGACTGCCATTCCGACAGCTTCTTTGCTTCGGTCTGGCAACCCGGCTGTCGTAGCCGCATTTTTATGCAGCCTTAGACCCGTGGCTTTGCGTCCCCGCCTTTCAGTGGGTTTGCCTTTTTCAGAATTTTTAATTAGGTTAAAAATACTATAGCAAAATTATAATAACATACTCATAACCTATTGAGCGTAGTAAATGAGGACTATTTTGCGAACAAAAAAATATCATACAATCTGTGACAAATCATCATTTACTATCAATACCGGTTGAATAAGCCGGAAAATAATCATAGACTTATATATAGACGGAAAATAAAAAGGAGATGACTTTTCCTATAATGAAAAAATTACTGATGTTGGTCATTGCGTTTGTCCTTGTACTGGCTCCAACTGGCTTTGTAACCGATCACGCCGATGCCAAAGGCTACAAATCCGGCAAAAAGTCTATCGCTCCTACAAAAACGACGCCGAACAAAGCGGATTCCAATGTAAATGCGACGACGAACAACAACACCACGAATTCCACAACACCGGTAAAAAATACATCTACTGCTGCACCGAGCAAAGGCGGTTTCATGAAAGGCCTGCTCGTCGGCGGTCTGGCAGGATTGCTGTTTGGCAGCCTGTTCAGCGATTTGGGCGTACTCGGCTCCATCCTCGGATTCATGATCAACATCCTCGCGGTCATCGTGTTGATCGCTGTGATCCGGAAGGTTTACTTGCTCTTTAAAAACCAGCGTAAAAAGCAGGAATGGGATACATGGAAACGATAAAAATTCTTGAGCAGGACATTATAAACGCCATTTGCATGCATGTGGCGAGCAAAAAGCAGATTCAGCCGCAAGAGGTTGCCGTCGAGCTGATGTGGGACGAGGACTACGGTTTTTCCGCTGAAGTGTACGCCAACGACCGCAAGCAGATCTTTATCAAAATCAACATTATTGAAGCGATCCGTTATTGGCTGCAGACGTACATGCACCGCGATCCTTATTCGGCCAGACTGGAACTCGTTCTAGACGAAGAAGAAGGCATTATCGCCTATGCGAGCTACGGCTGATAAAAACGCAGCACAATTCTGCACGATCATTGTTTGCCATAAAAAAGCATCATCGGAAAATTGCTGAGCTATGATCCGAATGTTGAGCTTTGACCCGCAAGCCGGACACTTTACCAGGTGCCCTGTCTTGCGGGTCATTGTTTTCTTTTTCGCCTATCATTTCTTTTCGTAAGAATTTTGTAAGGATTTTCAAAGCCCTTTTGTAAAAAGTACCCGGTATGATAGAAATATCTCCTCGGTTCGGGAAATGAACAGACACAAGAAAGATTCGTAAGGTGGGAAGCTGGCGTGTCCAAGTATAATGTGCTTGTCGTGGACGATGAAGCAGAAATCCGCGACGCGATCGAAATTTATCTCAAGAACGAAAACATCAAGGTATTCAAAGCGGAGAACGGACTTCAAGCTTTGGAAGTGTTAAACAGCGAGGATTTGCACCTCATTATCATGGATATTATGATGCCGCAGATGGACGGGATCAAAGCGACCTTTGCCATCCGGGAAAGCCGAAACATTCCGATCATCATGCTGTCGGCAAAATCGGAGGATACGGACAAAATCCTCGGGCTTAACGTCGGAGCGGACGACTATGTAACGAAGCCGTTTAACCCGATGGAGCTGGTAGCGCGGGTCAAATCGCAGCTGCGGCGCTATACCCATCTGGGGACGTATGTTGCGAGCGAAGACGAAATTCACGTCAGGGGGCTGGTCCTCAACACGACCTCCAAGACGGTTTTTGTCGATGACGAGGAGGTTCGCCTGACCCCTACGGAGTACAAAATCCTCGAGCTGCTGATGAAAAACAAGGGCCGTGTCTTCTCCATTGAAGAAATATACGAGCTGGTCTGGAAGGAACCGTACATGAACGCCGAAAATACGGTGGCTGTACATGTGAGAAGAATCAGGGAAAAGATCGAGATCAACCCGAAGGAACCGAAATATTTAAAGGTGGTATGGGGAATTGGATACAAAATCGAAAAATAAGCTGGGGCTGATTCTGGTTTCCCTGCTGTTCCTGTGTATGACCTCTCTTTCTTTCCTGGCGTCGGCGGACATCGCTTTGCGGACCGATTACCTTCAACAGGACCGCTACTACAAGACAAATGGCTTCCAGGAGGAGCTCAGCCAGTTTATCGACATGGTCAAAAGGCTTCATTTCAACTACCGGGGGTATCCCGACAAAACAGATATGGAGAAGCTCGGAGAAGATCAATACGAGCAGCTCAAGAGCGATTTCGCGAGCAGCTCTGCGGGGCAAATGGAAGAAATCAACCAGCATTACGCTTCACTGATCGCGGAAGCCGAGGCTTCCGGAAAAGCGGCGAATGTCCCCAAGCTGGAACAGGCAAGAGACCAGGAACTGCAAAAGATACGCCAGTCTCAGGAAGAATCGTTCCGGCAAGCGGTGAAGCAAGCCGTTGCCGCAAAGGACCAGGAATACAGGGATCTGGAGGACAGCATCGCTTTGCGGAGCGGGTCATTCCGCTACTACATCGTGAACAAGAACAGGGACGAGGTGTACACCAATGTACCGACCCCTCCTTCGGTGGAAGAACTGAAATCCAACTCTGTCTATTCCATCCGCTTTCCTAACAGCGACAACGAAACGGATAACAGCTTCCGTTGGATCAATCACTTTTTTCAAACCAATCACTGGGAAGGGATCATCTACGTCCCGAAAAATGTGGAAGGATACAGCCTGATCCACTCCAACGCGCAGTATTATGCGGCGATCCGCGAAAGGCTGTTCAAGGAATGCGCCCTGCTCGTCATCACCGCTGTAGCTGCGGTCGGACTGTTCCTGTATTTGCGCAAGCGCGCAGCCGAGCTCTCCTTTGTCGAAGGCTCGCTCTTCTTGCTGCGGCGCATTCCCGTTGACCTGCGAATCTTCGTGCTGTTCTTTGCCGTCTTCTGCGCGGTTGTGCTGGCCATCTCCGTCTCGTTTTTTTCGCTGCCTCTTCGTCCCGAGCAGCTCATTATCCTCGGGCTGGAATCGTTCGCCGCAGCCTACGTTACGCTCTGCTTGATAGAGGCCGCTCGGATGCTACGGGACCGAGAGCTGTGGCAGCGGCAATGGCAGAAAAGCTGGTTTGTCAAATACCGTGAACTGCTCACGGATGTATTGGCCAATCGAAACATCTTGGTCAAGCTCATCCTGATGGTTGGCCTGTCGCTTGCCTTTCCCGTGAGCGCATTGGTCGCTCTCATTTCCCTTGATCGTCGCGAAGAGCTCTTTCTGTTGGTTTCAGGAGCTTACTGCCTGTTTTACGTCACTATCGTGCTTCCGTACATTCTCAGGAGAATCAGCCTGATGAACAAAATCTTCCGCGGTGCCGAAGAGATGGCAGCCGGAAATCTGGACCACCAGATCATCGCGACAGGCAAAGGAAAAGGAAACCTGTCCCGCCTGGCCGACAACCTGAACAATATCAAGCAAGGCTTCAAGGAATCCGTCGAAGGCCAGATAAAAAGCGAACGGCTCAAGTCGGAGCTGATCACCAATGTCTCCCACGACTTGAAAACGCCGCTCACCTCTATCGTCAACTATGTCAATCTCTTAAAAGGGGAAAATCTGAAGCCTGAAGAGGTCGCAAGCTATATCGAGGTGCTGGACAGAAAGACCCAGCGGCTGAAGGTGCTGATCGACGATCTGTTCGAGGCGTCCAAGATGGCCAGCGGAGCGGTGGAGCTGCAGGTGGAGAACGTCAACGTGGCTTCGCTTTTGAATCAGGCCCTGGCGGAGTTCAGTGACAAGATCGAGGAGTCCTCGCTCACCTTCCGCGTGCAGGTCGAGCAGCAGCAGATGTTTGCCAAGCTGGATGGCAACAAAACGTGGAGAGTGCTGGAAAACCTGATCGTCAATGCGCTGAAGTATTCCATGCCGAATACGCGCGTGTACGTCTCCCTGTCCGAGCAAAACGCAGAAGTCATCCTCACCATGAAAAACGTCTCCGCCTACGAGATCGACTTCGATGCCGAAGAACTGTTCGAGAGGTTCAAACGGGGTGACAAATCACGGCATACCGAAGGCTCCGGCCTCGGTCTGGCGATTGCCAAAAGCATCGTAGAGCTCCAGAGAGGACGTCTGGAGATTGAGATCGACGGAGACTACTTCAAGGTCACGGTCGCGTTTCCGAAGTAACCCGGGTAGGTCGTGTTCCGTGTTCCTTAGCTTCCTCACCTCTGCAGCTTCCAGGTCTATAAATACAAAAAAGTACAGCCCTGCACCCGAATGAATCGGGAACAGGGCTGTCTTTCTTTTAGATACCTTGCTTGCATCTTTGTTTGCTTACTTACTCACTTACTTGCTCACTCTTACTTGCTTACCCGCTAACTTATTTGCTTTTTTGCTTATCCGCTTCCCTACTTGCTCGCTTACCTAGCCTTTTCTCACCGGATTTGTCCTTACTTCTTCAAATCCTCAATCGAGTCGATGTCCATATAAGCAGGAACGACGAGTCCAACCTTGGTTCCTTCCAGATTCGCGCCCAGGTCTTCGACGTCTTTACCCAGCTTTTCATAGTAATCGGCGTGAGTGGTCGGCAGCCATGCCGCTACCATTCCGTCCACATCGCCATTGGCTACGCCAGCCCACATCGGACCTGCTTCCACCTGGCTCAGCTCGACCTGGTACTTCAGCTTTTGTTCCAGAACGGTCTTGACGACATTCGTGCTGGCAATTTCCGAATCCCACGCTACATACGCCAGGGAAATCTTCTTGCCGTCCGCAGGCTGAATGCCCTCAACCCACTTGTTTACCTTTTCTTCGTTGTTTTTCACCCATTCGGCTGCTGCTTCCTCGGGCTTTTTCCCGTCTGCAATGTCCAGCATCACTTTTTCCATGTCCTCGGTCGTCCAATGGAAATTGTCGAGGAAAGCATACGCGCTTGGCTGATCCTCCTTCAACCCTTTACGCACAACCGTATGAATCTCTTCACCTGCTCCGAACACGCCTTTCGGGTCCTTCAAGTATTTCAGCTCATACTTGGAGAACTTCCAGTGCGGTGTCCAGCCTGTGATGATGATTGGCTTTTTGTCCTTGTACGCCTGTGTCAAAGCGGCGGTCATCGCGGCACCGGAGCCCTCGACCAGCTCCCAATCCTTCAGGTCGTATTCCTCGATGGCTTTTTCTGCCGCTTTCATAATGCCAGCACCCGGATCGATCCCGATGATTTTGTAGTCGACCTGGGCTCCGACACCGCCGGAACCGCCGGTTGAACCTTCTGCGGACTGGCCGCCCTGGCTATCTTTTGGCAGCTCCGCGGATGGCGCTCCCGAGCAGCCTGCCATCAGCAAGCTAATTCCCAATACGGCTGCGATTCCTGTGCTCCATCTCTTTTTCATGAAGACCCCTCCTAGGCGTTTTTCTTTTTCCCCATGCTTTGGGTGATCCTATCCAATAAAATGGCCATGATGACGATTGCCAGACCGGCTTCGAAGCCTGCACCGATCTTGATCTGGGTAACGGCGCGGTACACGTCCGCCCCGAGTCCTTTGGCACCAATCATCGACGCGATCACGACCATGGACAGCGCGAGCATGATGCTTTGGTTGATACCTGCCATAACGGTTGGTCTGGCAAGCGGCATCTGTACTTTCACCAGCTTTTGCCACGCCGTGGAGCCGAATGCATCCGAAGCCTCGATCAGCTCGGCTGGCACTTGTCTGATCCCCAGATTGGTCAGCCGGATCGTCGGCGGCATCGCAAAAATAACGGAGGCGATGACCCCGGGCACTTTGCCCAGACCAAAGAAGAAGATCGCCGGAATCAGGTAGACAAACGCCGGCATCGTTTGCATGAAATCCAGAACAGGCGTCACAACATTGCGGACGCTATCCGTTCGCGCACACCAAATCCCGACAGGAATACCGATAATGACAGAGATAAGACCAGCAGTCATAACCAATGCCAGGGTATCCATGGCGTGCTCCCAATACCCCAGATTTTCGATCAGAAGAAGTCCGATAAACGAGAACAGGGCGATTGGCCATTTTCCTGCACGATAAGCGAGCAGCACCAGGACGATGATCAAAAGCCACGACGGCAACCCCGAAAACAACAGGGCAAACAAATCGACAAGACCGCCGATCACTGTCGTAATCATGTCAAAGACGATGCCCAGATGATCATCCAAAAAATCAACCACATTTTCTATCCAACGGTCTACCGGCAACTTAGGAAAAAGCTCTCCCATCCTACTTCACCTGCCTTTCTTCCGCGAAAGCATGATCCTCATCCGTTTTCACGTCCGCGGCAGCCTGCTTGTTTTCGCTTTTGTTCACACCGATATTCACACGCGTATTCGCGCTTGCATTCAAGCTTGCAGGATTCATCGCATTCGTCCCTGCATTCTCACCGCTATTCGCACCTTCCATCGCAGCGGCAGTCTGATCGGCATGGGGAGTGCTGCCCACTTCCGGATTTACCTTCCCTGCCAGACCTCCCAACACGCTGCCCTTCACGACAACACCGAGCAGGCGGTTTTGTTCCCCGACTACTGCTACCGGAATGTCTGAAAAAGCGACCAGGTCAAACAGCTCGTGAAGCAATGTCTTTGGCGAGACCGTCGGAATCTCTTTTCGCATCACAGACTCCAACGTCAAGGACTCCTGCTTGGCCGTATTCACCGCATCGGCCGTCACTACGCCAAGCAGCGTTTTTTTGCGGTCCACCACATATAGGCTGGAGACGCCGCTGTCTCTCATAAGCTGCAGGGCGACCCGCGGCCCCTTGTCTAGCGTAATCGTTTGGGCCCGCTTCATCACGTGCTCGGCAGAAAGAACCTTGGAGCGGTCCACGTCTTCCACGAATTTCTCCACGTACTCATTGGCCGGATTGGTCAGAATTTCTTCCGGCGTTCCGATCTGAACGATCGTCCCGTCCTTCATCAGCGCGATCCGGTCCCCGATCTTCAGCGCCTCATCCAGATCGTGCGTAATAAAGATAATCGTCTTTTGCATCGTCGCCTGCAATTCCAGAAGCTCATCCTGCATGTCTTTGCGAATGAGCGGATCAAGCGCACTGAACGCTTCGTCCATCAACAGCACATCCGGATCGTTTGCCAGCGCTCTGGCGAGTCCCACCCGCTGCTGCATCCCGCCGCTCAACTGATCCGGGTAGCTGTCTTCCCAGCCGGCCAGCCCGACAAGCGACAGAGCTTCACGCGCTTTCGGCTCGCGCTCAGATTTTGGAATATTCTGTATTTCCAAACCGAACTCTACGTTCTCCAATACGGTCCGGTGGGGGAAAAGGGCAAACTTTTGAAAGACCATACCCAGTTTTTTTCTTCTGACCTCTTGCAGCTGCTGTTCGTTCATCTGCACGATATCCGCATGGTCAATCAGAACTTTTCCCTCTGTAGGCTCAATCAGCCGGTTCAACAGCCGCACCAGCGTCGACTTCCCGCTCCCGGACAATCCCATAATGACAAAGATTTCGCCCGCCTCTACTTCAAAGCTGGCCTGGTTGACCCCGACGGTCAGACCGGTTTCCTTCAAAATCTCCTGCTTGGTTTTACCCTGCTTTACAAGAGGAAGGGCGCGCTGCGGCTGACGCCCGAATACTTTCGTCAACTGCTCTACCTTGATTTTTGGCATAACGTCACCTCCGAATAAATTGTTCGCACGAATCTGACCCTCTTATTGTATCGGTCGGCCCTTTGTTTCCACAAATTTGGTAAGGGGCCATATTCGAGCGTAATCTTTGTTCAGAAAAAACTTTACGTACTTTTTGTTCCGTATTCTCAGTATATCTAGCATATACGGTAAGATTCGTTTATTTACTTTCGCAAACTTCATTAGTACAATCGTTAACAGGTAAATTGACCAGAGGAGCTGCTCTTTTCAAAATGGAAGACAAACATGAAGAAAAATTGAATAAGGCCCAGGAACGAGTCATCGAGACACTAGCCAAGAACATGGAGCTGTATGGGATTACGATGTCTACTGGTCTGTTGTATGGCACAATGCTGTTTCAGGATAAAGCCATGACCTTGGACGAGATGGGCGAAGCGCTCGGCATGAGCAAAACGAGCATGAGCACAGGTGTCCGCACCTTGATGGATTTGCAGATGGTGGACAAAATCTGGAAAAAAGGCACACGGAAGGATCACTACGAGGTCAATCTGGATTGGCACCAGACCTTTATTGATTTCTTCTCCTTGAAATGGAGAGCTGCTTCCGAGCAAAATGTGCATGCGATGAAAAAGTCCCGGCTGGAGCTCCAATCCCTGCTCCAGAACGAAGAGCTTTCCGAAGATTTAAAGGCGCGCGTGGAGAGAAGCATCACCCGCATAGACAACGCACTGGCTTACTACGACTGGCTTTCCCGGTTCATCGACACGATGGAGTCGCATGAGATTTTTGAGCTTGTTCCGAAAGATCCGGTAAAAAAATAGAGAAGCACGAAGCAAAGGAAAAGGCTCCTTTCTCTACTTATCATGTAGAAAAAGGGGCCTGTTTTTATTTGTCCATCAGAAAGCTTGAAGCGTTTTGCCGGCGCTTTTCCTTTTCTCTGTCAGCCATGCTTGTTTCCGCTTGATTTTGGACGGGGCGAAGCAAAAGTTTCCGCAAAAGAGAACCTTGCCAATAAGGCGCCTGCCGCTCCGGTACGGTATAATGGAATCTATACAAATGACAGGAGAAAAGCCGCCATGATGGTTCTCATCTTATTGGCCATATGGGCCTTCGGGGCCTTTGTCTTGTACACGGATCCGAAAAACACGTCTACACGCTGGGCCAGCGCCACCGCATTCGTCGGAGGATGCGGGTTCTTGTCCGCCGTATTCGACGAGACGCTCCTGCCGCTCGTAAAGGACTCGTTTCCGCTTTCCGCTGCCCTGTCCGCCGCGCTGCTCATGGCCAGCAGGGTCTCGTCCTTTATCTGTCAGGTGGGCTTGCCTTACGCGTTTCTCATGTTCGCCGTACACTCCGGAGATTTTCTGCGGCAAAAGACCAAGACCATTCTCCAGTATGCGGCTCTGCTCCCGCCCCTGATCATGCTGCTCATCACACCGATCTACCCGGTGCTGCAGTTTGACTACTGGCTGATGGTGGCATGGGTGATTCCGTATTTTATCGCCGCCAGTCTGATCCTCATCTTGCTGTACAAAAAGGAAAAAGACCCGCTCGTGAAACAGAGCAGGCTGTTTACCAATATTCTCGTCATTTTCCCGGTGCTTCTGGTGTTTATTACCATTTACGTGATGCGGACGCAAAACCACTATGAAGCCTGGAGGTACAACAGTCTGATCGTCGGAATTCAGTTTCTTCTGATTTTGGTGATCAGTGTCAAGTACGGCTTTCTCGGAGTCAAATGGCGCGTGGAAAAACGTCGTCTGGACAGCACACTCCGGGCGATGACGTCAGGGGCGCAAATCATTAACCACACCATCAAAAACGAAGTGGGAAAAATCTCGCTCTACACGGAACGGATGCAGGATTATGCGGAGAAAACCAACCAGCCTGCCCTGCAGGAAGATATACAAGTGATCAAGCAGTCCACTTCCCACCTGCTTGATATGGTCAATCGCATCCAAGGGCAGCTTCGGGACATTGCCCTGCGCGAGGAAACGATTCAGCCCGCCGCCTTGATCGAGCACGTCCTGCAAAATTTGCGCCCCCTCGCGGAACAACAGCAGGTGGATATCCGGACAGAGCTGGACGACCAGTGGCTGCTTCGCTGCGATCCTGTGCAGGTCCGCGAGATTTTGATCAACCTGACCATGAACGCCCTGGAGGCGATGAAGCAGGGCGGCACGCTAACGCTGCACCTGTTTTTATCCAAGAAACACCTCGTCATCGCCGTAGCCGACACCGGCGTAGGGATCGCCAAGGAAAACCTTCCGCATGTACTCGATCCCTTCTTCTCGACCAAGAAGACGGGGACAAACTTCGGGCTCGGGCTTTCCTACTGCTACAACGTGATGCAAAAACACCAGGGCACCCTGGAAATTTACAGCGTCAAGGACGAGGGAACAAATGTCTTCTTGTACTTCCCGCACCAGCGGGTGGAGTCAGTCGAATAAAGAAAGCACCTGTGAAAAGGAGGGAGACCCATGGAACAAATCCGCGTCTATATCGTGGAGGACGACCCTGTGTGGCGAAAGGGATTGATTGATTTCATCAGCAAGGAGGCCGATCTCTCCATCGTCGGCGAGGCCGCCGCCAAGGACGATGCGCTCGCCTGGTTTCAGGACGGCGAAGCCGACGTCGTGCTGATGGACATCAACCTGACCGAGAACAATCTCGACGGGATCGAAACCGCGCTGGCGCTGACGGAGATGGGCCGCGAGCTGGCCATCATCATGCTCACCTCGCTGACGGCAGAGGAGGTCATCGTCGAATCCTTCTCCGCCGCGGCGGTCGTCAATTACATCAGCAAGTCCAATTTCAAGGAAATACCCGGTGCGATCCGCGCCGCCTATCAGCGCCAGTCCGCCATCCATCCCACCGCCGCCGCCGCGCTTCGAAACGAATTCATGCGGCTGAAAAGCGGCGAGGACCAGAAGCTGCTGTCTCCGGCGGAAAAGGACATCCTGCAGCTCATCCACCAGGGCCAGACGCAATCCCAGATTGAGCAGACCCTGCACATCACCAAGCGCACGATCAAAAACCACATCAACCGCATCCTGAAAAAAATGGGCGTCAAAACGAGCAAGGAAGCGGCGGCCAAGGCCAAACAAAAAAAGCTGTTTTGAGCGGCTTTCCAGCTCCTCACAGCCTTATCCGGTAGTCTTATGACCAGGTACCAATGAAAGTTGGTACTTTTTTTACTTCTGGCGCCGCGTAGAATGAGAACTAACAAGACCGGTCCTTATCACAAGAAAAGGTGTGGTTCAGATGGTTCTCATTTATACCTTTATCAAATGGCTTCTGATGCTCTGGTTTCGCCCGCGTGTCCATGGCCTCGGCAAGCTGGATCTCTCCCAGCCGGGCATCATCATTCCCAATCACGTCTCTTTGTTGGATGCGGTGCTCCTGTCCTTCTGCCTTCCATCCAACACGACCTTTGTAGCCAATACAGAGATCGCAAAAAAGTTTTCACTTTTCCTGCGTTTCCGAAAACATATCACCGTTGACCCGATGAATCCTTATTCCATTCGCCATATGATCCGCGTCGTCAAAAACGGCGATTCGCTGGTCATCTTCCCGGAAGGCCGCATCACGACAACCGGCGGCTTGATGAAGATCTACAGCGGCGTAGGCTATCTGGCGATGCGAACCGGCGCTACCGTTTACCCGGTCATCATCCAGGGCCTCGAGCGCTCCGTATTCTCGTATCTGAAAGGCAAGCTGCGCATCGTCTGGTTCCCGAAGGTAGACATCACGGTCGGCACTCCATTTACGATGCATAAAAAGGAAAACGTCTCGATGCGGGAGCAAAAGGCAGCCGGAAGCGACCTGATCCTGCGCACGATGCAGCGCGAGCTGTTCCAGGCTCGGATGAAACAGAATGTAAACATGTTCAACGAAGCGCTGGAGGCTTCCAGGATTCACGGCAAAAAGCTCGTCATCGCCAAAGACATGACATCGTCCATCAACTACCGGACGCTTTTCATCGGCAGCTATCTGCTCGGCGACAAAATGCAGAACCTGTTGAAAGGCGAGCGGACGGTAGGTGTGCTCCTGCCGACATCCGTCGGGCATCTGGTTACACTGTTTGCCCTGTTCCGGATCGGCGTGACCCCGGCGATCCTGAATTTCTCGCTCGGCATCCGCTCGCTTCTGGATTGCTGCGAAACGGCCGGGATCAAAACAGTATTGACCTCCCGCGTGTTTATTGAAAAAGGAAAGCTGCAGCATCTGATTGACGGACTGGAAGGGCGCGTACACATCGTTTACCTGGAGGATGTCAAGGCGTCCGCTACGACAGGCAACAAGCTTTCCGCCCTGGTCTCCTACCTGACCGGCAAGCGGTCAAAGGCTGAGACAAACGAGCTGATCCTGTTTACCTCCGGCAGCGAAAGCAAGCCGAAGGGCGTCGTCCTGACGCATACCAACCTGTACGCCAACATCATGCAGGTAAAAAGCGTGATCGATCTGACGAACCAGGACAAGATTTTAAACGCGCTGCCGATGTTCCACAGCTTTGGCCTGACGGCGGGTTCGATGCTGCCAGTCATCGCGGGCATTCCGGCCTATCTGTATCCGAGTCCGCTTCATTACAAGGTCATCTCTGAGCTGTGCTACGACCAGAACATCACGCTCATGTTCGGGACATCGACATTCCTCGCCGGCTACGGCAAATATGCTCATCCGTACAACTTCTACTCGCTCCGCTATATTTTCGCCGGAGCGGAAAAGCTGAAGCCCGATGTACGGCAGATGTGGATGGACAAATTCGGGGTACGCATTTTCGAAGGCTACGGTGCGACAGAGACATCCCCGATCCTCTCGCTGAACACGCCGCTGGCCAACAAGCCGGGTACGGTCGGGCGTCTCTTGCCCGGCATGGAATACCAGCTAGAGCAGGTAGAAGGCATCACCCAAGGCGGCGAGCTGCTCGTCAAAGGCCCGAACGTCATGAAGGGCTACCTGATTCACGGCAAAGGGTTTATTCCCTGCGAGGAATGGTACCACACAGGCGACCTCGTGGAAGCCGATGCCGACGGATATTTGACCATTCAGTCGCGTCTGAAGCGCTTCGCCAAAATCGGCGGAGAGATGGTTTCGCTCAATCTCGTGGAGGAGCTGGCTGCCCAGTGCTTTGGCCATTCCGATTTTGCCACCGTCACGATCAGCGACGCTCGCAAAGGAGAGCGCATTCTCCTCTACACGACAGATGAAACGGCAAAGCTGGATCGGCTTCGGGCTTACCTGGCGGAGAAGCAATTCTCTCCCCTGCTGCTCCCGTCCTCCATCCGCTGGACCAAAGCGCTGCCCTTGCTTGGCAGCGGAAAAACGGACTACGTCACGCTGAAACAAATGGCTGAAAAAGGAGAACCCGCATGATGAAAAATCGAATGCGACCGCTGCAGGCCCTCTACTTTACCCAGTTCCTGTCTGCCTTTGCCGACAACATGATCCTGTTTGTCATCGCCAATTTGCTGCAGGACAACGGCTTTTCACCCGTGATGCTGGCGCTTGTTTCGATGGCCTTCTTTCTTCCTTATATCGCTTTGGCCCCGCTCGTGGGGCCTTTCGCCGACAAGCATCCGAAGTCGCTCGTGCTGGTGGTTGGCAATCTGATCAAGGTGCTGGGTGTCCTGATTCTTCTGGTTATTGACCAAAGCAGTATCCTGATGCTGATGCTCGCTTACTTTACCGTCGGGGTGGGGGCGGTCGTCTACTCTCCCGCCAAGTACGGCATCCTGCCGGAGCTGACGCAAAATGAAGACCAGCTCTTCCATGCCAACGCCCGCATCGAAGCGTATACGATCATCGCCATTTTGACCGGGATCGGGGGCGGCGGCGCGATTGCCGCCATGACCCCCACCCTCGTATCGTCCGCCATTTGTCTGGTTCTGTACGGCTTGTCCGTGTTGATGACGTTCAACATCCCGAGGATCAACGGAAACGCGATGATTCGCTACGGCACGGAAACCCGTTTGTTCTTTGCACACTTCCGGCAGCTGCTCAGAAAGCCGGAGACCGGATTCGCCATTGTCGGAACAGGCGCCTTTTGGATGAGCTCCTCGGTCCTTCGCGTAGCGGTTATCGCCTGGATTCCGATCGCGCTCGGGATCGATCCGAAAAGCTCTGCGGTCTCGCTGATTTTGGCAACGACATCCATCGGGATTATCGCCGGTGCGTTTCTCGCTCCCAAGCTGATTCCGCTGCAGCGGTTTTACCGCTCGATCATGTACGGCTTTCTGATGTTTGTGCTGATCCTGCTGTTCCCGCTGTTTCATATCACGGCGGTTGCCATCCTGTTTTTGCTCCTGGTTGGCTTTATGGGCGGCGTGTTTATCGTCCCGATGAACACCGTCCTGCAGGAGGAAGGAAAGAAGATGGTCGGTACGGGAAAAACGATTGCCATTCAGAACTTTGTCGAGAACGCGCTCATGCTGGTTGGATCGGGTATCTACTACGTCATCATCTATCTCGGCACAACCGTCAGCGGCGCGATCATTGCCCAGGGTCTTGTTCTGCTGGTGTTCCTGCTGTATCTGGCCGGGCAGACCAAACGGCTGGCGGCAACGAGGATGTAGGGCCGCCAGCGTGCATCCCTGTTTTACAATCGAGTAGGAGGGGGCGACTAACCCCCGTCCTCTCACACCACCGTACGTACCGTTCGGTATACGGCGGTTCACCAAGCTTGACGAATTTGAGAATATCGTTGCACTAAGCTTTTCAGCCCTTGTTGTTGCCAGTAGGCAATGCCGAGGGCTTTGTGTATATGCGGAGATTTTGTGGTACGCCATGCACCCTTGCGGGTATTTGCAATTTCAATGGCTTTTACGTGAGATATGCCAAGAGAACGAAGTTCTCGATATCTGGTTCTCACGCGTTTCCACTGCATCCACAAACAAAGACGGAGCCTGCGCCTTGTCCATTCCTCAATGGATTGTAGAATGCCCTTCGCGTCTGCAAGGGCGAAATATCCAATCCAGCCCATGAGGTACTGATTTATTCTTTCAATCCGCTTCTCCATCGAGATGCTCCACACCGGATTCGTGATCGTGCGGATTTTCTCTTTTAGCTTGAGGAGGGATTTGGGGTGGATGCGAATCCTTGTCTGTTTTGCAAAGGTAAAACTAAAGCCCAAGAATTTTCGTTTCCATGGTCGGTCTATCGCGCTTTTCTCCTCATTTACTTTTAGCCTTAGTACCTTCTCCAAGTGGTTTTGAATACTCTTCTTTACTCGTTCCCCTGCCCGTTTTGTTTTCACGTAGATATTACAATCGTCTGCGTAGCGGCAGAAACGGTGGCCTCTCTTTTCGAGTTCCTTGTCCAAATCATCAAGTAGGATATTTGCCAAAAGTGGGCTTAACGGCCCACCTTGCGGTGTTCCTTCACTTGATGTTGTACAGACGCCATTTATCATGATCCCCGCATTCAAGTAGGAACGAATCAGTCTTAAAATTCTCTTGTCCTGAACTTTTCGAGCCACACGGCTCATTAGAATATCATGATTTACGCGATCAAAGAATTTCTCTAGATCGATGTCCACCACGAAACGATATCCTTCGGAGATATACGCTTGCGCTTTCCTTACTGCCATGTGAGCGCTACGTTTTGGACGGAACCCATAGCTAGATTCCGAGAAGGTGGGGTCGAAGATCGGCGTTAACACTTGGAGGATGGCCTGCTGAATAAAGCGGTCTACCACGGTGGGAATGCCTAATAACCTTACACCACCGTCAGGTTTCGGGATTTCGACTCTGCGAACAGGTGAAGGTCTATAGGTTCCCCTTTCCATCTTCTCGCGGATGGCTTGCCAGTGTTCACGTAGATAATCGCGTAGTTGTTCGGTTGAAACACCATCGACTCCACCGACACCTTTGTTTTCCTCCACTCGTTGGAGTGCCATCCGTAAGTTTTCCCGTGATAAGACTTTTTCCAGCAAATCCATAATGATGTTCCTTCCTTCGCACATGCGGACTCCGTGCTTGCTGTACGATACTCAGCCCTCTTTTGTACCCTCGGGGCTTCACCCCTGCTCTTCAAAAGTAGTTCCTTGACAGAATTCTGCTTCGACGTACCGTATCAAAAGACATGGATCGCATGCTGACTTGATGTTCGGCCCTTCCCCATTCAAGCGTCCTCTACTCGGGTACTATGGCCTCTGCTGACTTCTGCATGTTCAGCGTCTCCTTACGGAGACGGTTACCAACAGTTGAAGGCGTTTCATGCAGACCTCCCCAGGTAAGAACGATAACTTTCATCCCATGTACCTGCCCAAGTTTACTACTGTATCCCTTGGCTGTATGGGGCTTTGTCTTGTTTGGCAGACTCGCCCGGATACAACAGCCTCAAATTGGGTTCGTGTACCTCAGGTCGGGATTTTGCCGCCGGCTTCCTTCAGATTCGACCTCGCGGTCGACACCCTTGCCTTGAGCTAACGGTTGGTACAGCCAACCCCCGTTCGGGACTTTCACCCTATAGCTATCGCCCATGCTGGGCGCACCAAAAAGAAAGCCGTGACTGTTCTGGTCACGGCTTTTGGCTTGCTGTTTATTTGGTTTTGCAATGACGTAGTGCGCTGCTTCCATTCGAGCTTGCACGTCAAAATGGGCAGCTTTGGTTTGTGTACGGTATGTTTGCTGGTGCGTCTGTTTGCGTATAATTTGCTGTACCGGCGGTTCGTGACGGATTGTTCGTCGTACGTTTGTTTACCGCTATCCGGAGCCTGTAGGCAGTGCCTAAGGGGGCGACGGCGAGGACTGCCCATCGCCTGTTTTTGGCGTCGGGCTTGTATTTGGACCGTTTTCCCCGGTGCCGGAGCTTCCGGCATTTGACTCATCCTTGGTAGTACCGGCACTTCCGGTTTTGCCAGTATCCCCGGGACTGTTCGTATTTTCGGTATTACCGGTATTTCCCGTGTTTTCAGCGTTTCCGCTATTTCCAGCATTTCCGGTACTTCCAGAATTTCCGGTGGTACTTCCACCATTTCCGGCATCCCCGGTATTTCCAGCATTCCCGGCATCTCCCGCTGGGGTACCATTTCCAGCAGGCAGCATCGGTCCGTAGATCCGAACAGGCGGATTGCTTGCCTCACCGCTGCCCGGCACGGACACGCCTGTACCGGGGTTGCCGGTCCCGCCTCCAGATGCAGGGTGGCCTGCTTCTCCGGTGGCTGGCGTCGTTTGTTTTGACGTATAGAGCATAACACCGCCGACAGAGCCTCCGGCTACAAGCAGGGCCGTGCCGATGACCATGATGCCTGTATGCCGCCGGAAGAGGCGCACCAATCCATTCGAGCTCTCGTTTCGCACCTCGTCCAGCACCCTCCGAAAGTCGGCGTTTCGAACGGCGTACCATTTCTTCCGCCAAGCCTTGTCGCGCAGCCTTTGTCCCTTGTCTTCGAGGAAATACCGCTTTAGCGCCGCTCGGTAACCGGGCGCGAGGGCTTTCCCGTGGAAGAAGCTGCGTTCCGTAATCGTCCACTGGACAAACGGATACACGCTTTCTTCCCCGCCCTTTTCATGGACAAAGGAAAGCATTCTGTCATACGGCGTATCGTGGATCGGCTGGGAGTCTGCCTGATAAAACGCAAGCCATACCATCGGAAAGCTCCGTTGGTCCAGCTTTTCCCCCAGGATCCTTCTCAAGAGGCGCTGCTGTTTGTCGATCTCGTCCGGGTCAAAGGAGCGGAAAAACTCCTCGGGGGGCGGAATCACCTCGGCCTGCTCCAGCGCAGCCAGATTCATCAGCAGATCGTACGTTTCCCTGCTTTCCAGATCGAGCTCTCTGGCAAACGTTTGCGGCTTATCCTCCAACAGTTCGACGATCCCCTCAAAGTCTTCGCGGGACAGCGTCTCCAGGTTGACGTATTTCAACAGGCAGCGGTCGATCTCGTCCAGCGTTTCCCGGGCGTAGTCGCTGCTCTCCCGCGACTTCCGGAAAAATCGGTGGATCTGGGATGCTGCATCAGTTTTTTGCCCGCTTCCGCGAAACTGCGCGAGCAGCTTGTTGCGCGTCGCCTCCTTGAAGAACGGGTTTCGCAATGCCTCCGGCGCATGTTCAGCCCAGAAGCCGATTTCCTTCAATACGTCCTCGATGCGGAGCGCAGCCTCCAGCCGTTTGGCCAGATACTCCTCAAACAGCGGCTTCACGAATTGCTCATGCCGCAACGCCGTACTCATGACCAGCGAAAACATCTCCGGTTCGGCGGCCAGATGCTTGTACACCTCGCCTAAGTACTTCCCGGGCTGCATCAGCCTGCCTTTCAGCAGCACGTCCATGAGGTACAATACCATCTCTTTTTGCTTGCTGCGGGGCTCGACGACGCGGCCGGATTGGATGATCAGCCGCACGAGCTCGCCAGCAGGCAGCACGCGGGCCGCGACAGCCGCTTTTTCTTCGCGAAACAGGCCGACGAGCAGCTCTTGCAGCCGCTTTTTGTTTTTCAGTTGGCCATTCTCCACATAATTCAGGATGACCTGCCATACAGCTGCGCGGTTCTTTTCGTATACGGCCATTCTGCCCTTTTCGATCAGAAACAGCGGGCACAGCTCGTAATAGGTAGCCAGCCGCAAGCCAGCTCCGCTCTCGTCGCCGGCCAGCACCTCTTCCGCGAACTGATAAAAATCCGCCAGCACATGGGGCTCATTCAGATACGTCCAGGCAAAATCGAGATATTCGTGTTCGCCCTCCTGCAAATCGGCATTCCAGATGCGCTTGTTTGGCAGATCGAACAAAAATTCCTTGTCGATGTGGCCGGCTCCGGGACGGATGCTGCCTTTTTGCACAAACATGACGTTGATGTGCTTCTTGCTTTGCGGTTCGTTGCTGTAGGTCAGAAAGCCGATATGCCTGCGCATTTCGTAAGGCAGGCAGCCGTAGAGGATTTCCATCAGTTCCTTCGCGGAAGCGGCCGCCGCTCCAACCTCCCCGTCCAGGCTGACAAACACCTTTTTCTTCGCCGAGAGCGACATCATGACGGCGTACAGCAATTGCTTGAAGGTCCGTTCATCTACGCCGAGCCGGGCCAGTGCCCGCTTCCTGTCTCCCGGATCGCCCTCCCGGTACGGAATGTCCTCAAGCGATGGCAACTCCTTCCCCGCCGTCTCGTCATGCTTGCGGTCAAAGCCTTCGATTCCGAAGATTTTGCGGGGGCGCAGGCAAAATTCGTCCCGGCGAAGGGCCGGGATCACGTAGTTGTGGGAAAAAAACGTATTGCGCTGTCCGGTAAAATCGGCGCCGGCATACACGCTTTGACCGATCACCAGCTCCCCCGTCTCGGCCCGGAAGCAGATCAGCGCATCTGGGTACTCCCGCGGGTCCGCTTCTCTCTCCTGGAGCTCCCGCGGGGCGTCGTATACGCAGAACGGGTGGAGCGTCTTCTTGATAAACGAATTGTCCAGCCCCGGGGATTTGGCGACGGTATCGTACCCCTCGTTGGAGCGGAAAATGCCTTGGCGCCCGCGCGTGTAGTATTGCTGCTCGATCAAATGCCGCGTCACAATCACTCTCTCCCCTCGATGTAGTCCAGTTGGTGCAGGAGCCAGATAAACGGCTCATCTACCCGGACAGGCGTGACGACTCCGCTCACCTTCTGATTGACCGGATTGCTTCCCAATGCGGATACGGCAAAAAAGGCGGTATTGGTGAAGTAGACATCCAGCGCGTCCTTGAACGGCCGATCCACTTTTTCGATGAACCGGCGAATCTCCCCGTTGATATTTTCAAACTCGGTCAGATTCAAATGCTTCTCATGAACATAGTTGCGGAACACATTGCTGTTGGATTTGATGTACTCCCCGTCCTCTTCCTTCAGGAGGTGCAGCATGTCGCTTTTGGTCAGCACGACTGCCGTCGGGATGTGCGTCTTGCTTTCCTGCTCGTACCCGATGAAGTTTTCAAACATGGTGATGACAACCTCGCGCGGCTCGTCGTACTTGGCGGTAAACTCTCCGGGCTCATCCCCTGCATTCAACTGGATTTTGTCGCGAATCTTCCGGATCTGCAGCGGGTCTACGAGGAACAGGATGCCCGAGGAATTTTTCACGTGGGCCGCATAAATCTCCAGATACTCCCGGTCGACCATGCCCTCGCCTGCGACGTCAAAAAAGACGAGAATCAGCGGTGCGCGCTCATTGTCCTTGAAGATGAACTGGAATATAAACGGCTCCTGCCGCTTCTCTTTTTGCGTTGAGTCAAGAAGCTGCCCGCGTTCGAACAACGGTGCCTCGTAGTTTTCCCGGAACTTCCGGCTGATTTGGGCATTCAGCGGCATGCAGGCGGCGTTAAAGTGATTGGCCGTCGTGTTTTGCAAGGTATGGATCAATGACGTCATGTAGACGGATTTGCCCACCTGGGAGGCACCCACGATGGAGATGATGTTGCTGGGGGCTTTGCCGGCCGTGATCGGCAGCTCGTTGTGGCATTTGGGGCAAAGCCTCCGCTTGGTGACGACACCGTACTTGTCCGTCAGGCCGACCAGCACGTTGTCGACGACGATCCGGTTTTCCTCGGGAATTGTCTCGGGGTGGATCACGGCCTCGATCTCCTCGATGTCGTCCAGGCCGAACTTGTTTCGATACTGGTTGAGGATCACGTCCTCCTGCAGGGCGTAGTCCTCGTCGTCCTCGCGGTGGTGAGCCGCGCGAAAGACCACCTCTTCCGGAGAATACTTGGAAAAGCAGTACGGGCAGACGATATCGTAAAACGGAAGCCTTTCCTTCTGGGGCGGCTTTTTGTCAAACATGTTTTTGAGAAACGTAAGCATCTCCGTTCCCTCCTATTCGGGAATCAGTTCGTAGAGTTCCCCGTATTTTTTTCCGTCGGTAAAAAACAGCCGGATGTAGTCGTTTTTTCCGATTTCGATCTCCGGCATCAGGTTCTCTCCGGGCTCCAGGTCGGAAATGAACGCGTACTGCGTCCCGTCTTCCTTGTTTGCCGGGTAGGAGCCTTCTTTTTTGACGTAGCAAAGCACGTCCCTGGAGATCGGCAGCTCGGAAAAAATCCGGATCTGAATCGATTGATACGGGCGAAACCAGCTCTTCCTGCGCTTTACGGAATAATAGATTTTCGCCTTTCCCGTGCTGACGCGGCCGATATGATCCTCCCCTGCGGGAATGAGCATGACCGGCTTGCCATCTCTCAGCTCGCAGGGGAAAATCCGATAGGCGTAGCGTCCGATTCCTTCGACTGGCTCCCGGTAGCCCCTGTTTGCCTTGTATTCCTCCCGGGTGTACAGCTTTACATCCCGTTGCGTGAGCAAAAAGGGATCGAACGGTTCATCCAGCCGCGATTTATGCACGTAGACACAGGGAACCGACTCTGGCCAATGCCAGTTGATGACGCATTCGCTCCCCTGCACCTGGCAGGAGACGGACTTGATCAGCCGGTTATCCGTTTCTTCCATTTGTATCATCAGGCATCATGCTCCCACTCTACTAGTCAAACCGCTTCAGGCCTGGCGTTTTCGCATCGAGGCTGCTATTTGGCGAATACCTCCGCCTCGAAAAGCTTCCCGCGTCAGAAAGCTGGCCGCTTACGGGCGCCGGAATGTTTATGGTGAACAGCGTCAATACGAGCGCCAGCAAAATATCCGCAACCAACCGCAGCACCGGACCAGGCAGGCCGGTGGAGGCAAAGCCCATTTCCAGCACCAGACCGGCCAAAAGTCCGGCGACCGCGCCGCCGATGGAAAAGCTTTTGGCGATGTGCTTGTTATCGAATATGAGTCCAAGTGCGAGCCCGAGCAGCGCGCCAGTCGCGGTCAACAGCAGAACCCGTTCTACCGCGTACAGGAGACGGCCGCTGTCGCTTCCGTTCCGCTCACCCATCAGGTTGCGGTCCTGCCTGTTCAGCTCGTAAATCTGGCCGAAAGCCGAAGTCAGCTGCTCGGCGTTTTGCACATCGGTATACGTACCGCCGGTCTCTGTCGCAATCTGTTTCAAAAGCCCGGTTCCGTCAGCGCTGACCGCACTCATCCCTACCGTATGGATGGGAATGTGCTGGTCGCGGAACGGAGGAAGCGTTTTGTCCGTATCTACTCTGCTAAACCCGTCCGACATCAGTACAACGGTGCTGTTGCCCGCTCCCGAAGCAGGGTCCCGGATCAAATTCAGCGCCGTTTCCAGAGCCGCGTCAATGTTGGTGCCGCCGCCTGGTCCATCGTGATTTTCAAGCTTGTCGATCACGCCTTGCCTAACCTTGCTGTCTCCGAGCGAAACCATCGGCTGCAGGACGCTGGCCTCGTCGTTAAAGCCGATGATGGCGACCTGCATATCGTTGTCCATCCGGTTTACGACATCGGCTGCCGCCTTGAAAAGCTGGCCGTCGGGGTCGGTCTCCCGCATGCTTCCCGAGGTGTCCAGCACCATGACGATGCTGTCCGCGCCGCTGGAGCGCTGGATGTTGGAGCCGTACAGCAGTTGGAACAGCAGACCGGCCACGCCCAGCATGATAAATGTTGCCGGTACGAGCATTTTCCAGGAAAAACCGGCATAGCGCTGCCTCCAGCCCGTACCGTTCACTCTGGGTGAAATCATTTCAGCAATCAGACAAAACAGTCCGACGAAGAATGCGAACTGTCCGATATACAGGCCCATCAGCAGCCATTGCGGCATCTCGCCGGACAGCTGGTGCAGAATGATTTCCCCCACACCAAACCCGATGAGACCGCCAATCGTACTGAGCAAGACCATCAGCATGCTGATTCTTTTTTGACTCATATGGATACCCCCTTTTCCCGGCGGTGAAAAACAAAGCCGTTCGCCACATAGGAGTCGTAATATTTCTTGTTGTTGCGGTAGTACATCAGGTCACCCAGTCCGAAGCCGCCCATCAGGTGCAGCTTTTCGATGCCGCTTGTGCCCGCTTCGTGTATACACCCCTGCTTGCAGGTCCGCAGTCCCTGACCCTTCTGCATCACGTATTGGATAAAGTCGCTGTCGATGTCCGCGAAAAAGTACTTTTCTTCGTAGCGGTGCTTTTGCGAAAAGTGGAAGACCTCTACATGCACCGATGCTCTCTCCTCCAGCGCGCGGTCGAGATCCTCGAACAGCTCTTCCTTGGTCAGAACGTCTCTGTTCTCGTAGGCAACCGCCACATTGGCCCGGGCCAACAGCTCGTCTTCGAACGCCAGGGCAAACAGCGGGCTGCTTAAAATCTCCTGGCGGCACAGCGCGGAGAGCCGTTCGATCAGAGCCGACGATTCCGTTTGTCCGCCGTTTAAGATGCTCGCCTTTTGTCCAAGATAGCGATCCTCCCAGTAAAACAAGGGCCCTTTCTTTGCTTCGAGAGAGCGGATCGCCTCCCGGACAAGTGTGCCGTAATACTGGTCGATGTTTTTCCCGAGGTAGTCGGTCGCTTCCTTGACGCTTTTTTGCGCGAGCTCGCGGAGCTGCTTCTGCAGTCTTTCGAGCTGTCCCCATTCCTCCGCAAGCTGGCGGTGCAGCTCTTCTGCCTGCTGCTCGCAGTCCCGCAGCAGCCGAAGCTCCATTTCCAGTCCGAGCATTTCGTACCGTTTTCCGTAGACGAGCGGCAGCAGGTGGCGGATGAAATTTCTGACCCGGTCTTTTTCCCTTGTGAAAAACCCGCCCTTTTTAAAATCCTGCTCCTCGACTCGCTGCCGGTACAAATCCTCCCATTCGGCTCTCGTTTCTTCCAGCAGGCGGGCCGTCTCCCTGATTCTTGCCAAAAGCTCGCCGCGAATGGTGGGGAGCATCTCGTTTCCCGAAGTGAGCTGACAGGCCGCATACGGGCCGCAGCGCGGATCTTCCGCGACGTTTTCCCAAAACAGTCTGGCGAATTTCTCCTTGATTTGCAGGCTCTCCAGCTGTTTGCGGGCACGCTGCTCAAAATGCGTCTCGAAAAACGCTTGGCTGCTCCCTTGAAACAAGGCATGCTCCGCTTCTCTGAGCGTCATGCTCCTAAGCTCGGCGTAGCTGACTCCCGTCGCCATCAGGCCCGTCATTTCGTCAAGCTTGCCGCCGTCCGGCAAAATCGACTGAACGCTGCGAAGGATGTGGCGGGGTGCCAGCTCCAGCCGTTCCATCAGCCCGGCCGGATCGGGCAGGGGAGACGTCTTCATTCTTTCCAGAAGGTCGTCGTACACGTGCGACAGCACCGTCAAGGCGATCGCATCCTTTGGCTGCTTGACCTTGGAAAAACCGGCCGTGGCAAAGGCTGTCTGCACGTTGTCCACGGTGATGCTGCGGGTAAACTGGTGCTTGTTGTAGCTCTCGTTGCCTTCGCCCAGCTCCGGCTCTGCTGGTTTGTTGTTCAAAAGCACGAGACGGCTGATGATTTCGTAGTTGTCCTTTTGGCCGTTCTCGGCAAACAGGCCCCGCTCATTTTTGTCGCTGAGCAAATAAATCAGCGAAAACAGCGGGCTTCCAGCGTGAGCCACCTCAAGGGTCACGTGATCCTCCGTCACCTGCAGCGATTCTTTGAACCGGTAATCGCTCCGCTGATAATTCGTCAGCTCCTCCAGAAAGCTGACCGAAAGCGATGCGGAAAATCCGAAATCGTCGCCGCTGCTCTTCTCCTGGATCAAGGCGTAGAGATCGATAGAGACGTATTTGAACACCTCGGACAAATAGCTTTTCATCAGCAGGACAAGCTCCGGCACCAGCACGTTGGCCGGGTCATCGGCCCGCGTCACGACCGCAATGTTTACGTGCTGGACGGATGGGCAATGCCCTCCCGCCTCGGCGAGATGAATGCTGACTTTCTTCATGACCTTGTTGATCTCGACGCGCAGCGGCTCCTGCTGGTAAAACTGGCTGTATATGTCGCTTCGCAAGGTTTGCCTGCCTGCGAGCGGCTCGGGCAGCCGGCAACCGTACACACGGGGTTCGGACAGCGTTTTGCCTGAGCTCGCGTGTAAATAGAGCGCCCCTGCGTGGTTTTTCCACTGCCGTTCATTCAAGGAATAAACAGCCTGGAGCGCTTCCAGGCTGTTATCCCCGATGAAGAGGAACAGCACGGGGTTTTGTATGCTTCGCTGTCCGTTTCCGCTATCCAGTTGTGTGTCGAGGTCCGAGGCGTACTGCGTTGCGAGCTGTTCGATCAAATCCCTCATGCTTCCTCCTCATGTCCGGCTATTGCAGTGTTTTGCGCATGTCGTTTACTTTTGCCCACACTTTTTTGTAAAAATCGTAGAGCTCCTCGCCATTGACGTACTCATCCCGGTCGTATTCCAGATCGTTCTTCACTTCCTGGAAGGTGGCGGCGATCTCATCCAGCTTGCCGATCAGGGCCTGCGTATCCTCGGAGAGCGTCATGGCGTCGCTTCGCTTGCTCGCCTTCCGCTGCAGGCTGGTCAGGCGTTTCGGCTCCAGACTGCGGAGCTGCTCGTAGATCGCGTACTCCACGTGCTTGTTCACCTTCATCAGATTGACGAAAGGCTCCCACGCCTCTTCTTCCTCGTCCTTGTCGTAGACGTACAAGGCTCCCTTTTTGCAGATCGTGCTGGTGTACATCGCTTCGATGAACAGGTTGAGCAGCTCTTCTTCGCCCTGCATCGCGCTGACGATGCTCTCCAGCTCGCCGATTTTCCCCTCGATCTCTTCGTATTTGCGGACTTCCTCCTGCATCAGGCGGATCAATTCCGGGTAGCGGATGAAGTTTTCCTTCGCCATCTCTTCATTGGTGCTGCCGAAGATGTCTTTGGTGTACTCTTTCTCCAGTCCGTCCTTCATAAAGCCTTTCAGCTCGGCCAGGCAGCGCTTGATCTCGCCCGGGCTTGCCTTTTTGGCTTCCCCGTCCATTCCGCAGCCGGCGAGGAATGCTTTCAGCTCAAACGGCTTCGTGATGACGCACTCGTATCGGCTGCTTGTTTGGCTGCCCGTTCCCTTTTCGCGGATGCAGCCGTAGCGCACTGCATGGTCGAACAACTGCCGCACTCGCGCGTTGTACTCCCGCACGCGATTGTTGACGTAGACGTCTCCCCAGGATTTTTCCGGAATCGGGGACGGGAGGTAGGTCCAGTTGTTTTTCTCCGTCTGCACGAGGTGGCGGCCGATGCCCTCTTTTTCCAGAATGGTGCGCTCGTAGCTCTCCTCGTACACCTTCAGCGGCGTGTAGACAAACAGCGGGATCCCGTTCTTCGTGTTGAGCCAGAAAATCCGGTTTTTGACCTCGCTTTCCTTTACCGTAAAGCGGGAGCCGCTGATCGAGGTGTTCTGGTAGTTCTTGATCCCTTTCAGGATGCCCGGAGCCTTCACCGGCACCGACACGAAGCCCCAGGACGGGAAGTGCAGGTTGCCCAGATTGTTGCTCAGATGGAAAACCGGGATCGCCTCTTCATCCAGCTTGCCGGCAATCTTGCGTTCGACGATGCGGTCCAGCGTCTCGTCCTGGCCGTACTTGATCACGAGGAAGTCTTCCATCGACTTGGTGATCAGGTCGCCGAACTTCTCCGACAAAAACTCGCTGATCGCGCTGACGATGTCCAGCTCCTGCTCCTTCACCCACTGGTCGGAGCGCTTCAAAAGCTCGCTGGTGAAGTCGCGGATCAAATCCTCCGCCTCTTTCTCCTCCATGATCTTGTTGATCACCTTGGCGATGTCGGGAACGCCGACGACATTCCAGTAGTACGTTTTGTTGCCGGTGCGGTCGACCTCTTCGCTGCCGTTGATCAGGATGTCGCCGTTCTTTTCGAAAATTTGGTTCAGCGTGTTGAGAATTTCCGTAAATACGTTGTAAATCCGGTTGTTCTCGTCATTGAGCAGGCGGTACAGCTCTTCGTAGAACTCGATCATTTGCTCCAGCTTTTCCTGGTCGGCCAGAAGCTGGTATTCATTGATCTTCGCCTCGATGTAGGCGTTCTTTTTCTTTTCCTTGGAGATAAAGGCGCTGCGGGCGTCGCCCAGCTTTTCGTTGGCGTTCTCTCGGGCGCCCTCGATCTCGCGCGGATAGCTTTCCAGATTTGCCTTCAGTGTCTCGATGTAGGACTGGATCATTTTCAAAAGGCAGTAGCCTTTGTCCGAATGGATCAGCCGGGATGCGTAAAACGGTCCCTGCTGCGGGTGCAGGAAGACGCGGGTGATCATTTCGCCGAAGGTGGCGGTCAGCTCTCCTGGAAGCTGCTTCTTGCTCTTGATGTACTCCTCGCGCGCTTTGGCCAGATAGCCCTGCTCCAGCTCGTGGTCGATGCTGACGACCTGCTGGCTGATCACGTTGCTGTAGTTCAGCCGTTCGCTGTTTTCATAGCCGGGCAGCGGATCGGGCACGCGCTCCTCGAACTTGCGGGAAATGGAGTCGACGTCAATGCCCAGCTTGCGCGCAAACTTCTCGGCGTCCTCCTGAGTCGGAGCGACGGTAAACATGTTCTCCATTTTCTTGAACAGGCGGTACGCCAGATAGGTCGTCATCTCTTCGATCGGCAGCACAGCCGATGATGCGCCGATGACGTTGTACTGGTAGTTGGCCGCGTATGCTTTTGGCATCTGGTTGATATTGGTGCGAATGTTGCTGATATAGTCGTGAATGGCGAATTCCTCGCCAGACCGTTTTTCCTCGCTGGCCATGAAGTTGGTGATGTTCTCCGCCGTCACGTTCATGCAGTAGTCGTAGGCGTTTTCCAGCGCCTTGCCTTCCAGGTTGGTGGCGGAAATCAGATGGCACAGGTTAAACGGCGGCATTGGCGACTGGACGGTCAGCACATTGCCGTACTGCTGGCGGAAGCGCTCATTCCGCTCGTCCGCGTTCATCCAGTAATCCAGCTCTTTCAAGGCGGCGTAGCCGTTCTTCATGATGTAGTCGCGGGTGTGCGAGCTGAGGCTCTTGTTGGACAGGTTGACGTCCGGCGTGAACAGATAGCCGAGCGTGTTGACCTTGTCGACGCCCGCGCTGCCGAAGTCTCGCTCCATAATTCCGCGAACGATATAGGCGATGTCGAGGAAGCAGCCGCTGCCTGTTCCGCCGGAAATACCGGTCAAAAGAAAAACCATCAGCTTTTTGTTGGTGCCTTCGGACAGCATTTTGATCTTTTTCTCGATCGTCTGCACGACCTGCGTGATCTTGGTAAACAGAAGCAGGCGGCCAGCCTGACGGACCCCGGACGCGCCGCTGATCCCGTCGGTGATCGTCAGCTCGGGCGAGAGCCAGTCTGTGATGTACGGCTCCAGAATGCTCCTGTTTTGCAGGACGCCGCCGATCTCCGGATTGGACAGCAGGACGAATTCCGTGACCGGATCGAGGCCGATGCCCTTGTACTTCTTGTTGCGGTCGTGCTCGTTTGTCTCAAACGCGATGAACTCGATATTGTCCGGCTTTTCCTTCCGCTTCTTGGAGAGCGGGTCTACCGGCAGCTTGAAGCGGCGGTTTACCTGGTATTTCAGGCGGAGCAGCGCGTCGATCCCCGTCCCGCCGATCCCGATGACGAGCATCGGGTTGTCGATGGTATCGACACGAATCTTGTCGCTGACAATTCCTCCGCCAAGCGATACGTCCAACTGTTGGATATGTTCTCTCACTACTGCTTTCATCTTCGATCACTCCTACACGATGTAATCTACATAAACGGACTTGTTCACGCTTGTCAGTGATATTTTGATGCGGTCGTTCTTTTTCAGCTCTTTGCCCTTGCTGGCATCGAGGACGCGTCCTGCCTTCTCGATCCGGCAGCCGGAGCGGTTCTCAATCAGCAGCGTATCGTTTTTGCCCGGCAGGAAAACCACCTTCTCGGTCTCCTGGAACTCCGGTGCGAGCTGCAAGAGCTGGTGGAGCTTGACCTTTCCTTTAAATGCACTCAGTTTTTTGTACTGCGGGCTCGACTTCTCGCCCGTATCCTCATCGACAATCTCAATGGCGACCTGGCCCGTAAAGCCTTTGTTCGCCTTTTTCCAGGCAGACAGCAGATAGATCGCTCCGGCAGCCACGAGTATCAATCCGACAGCCCCCACGATCACCGCCGTCCACGGAAATGGGCTTGACTCCTCTGTATGTGAAGACGCTGGCGGCTGCGGACTCGTTGCTTTTCCTCCACCCTGCGACGCATCTACGGTAACCGGCTTCGTTTCCCGGTAAAAGCTGGTCTCCTCCGCCCTTACCTTGATCTCGTACCGGCTTGCGGCCGGGATGGTGTAGCTGCCTTCAAACCCGCTGCCGGTGTTCGTCAGATCGATCTCGCTGGTCTGCTTGCTGCTCATATCCTGGACGATCAGCTTGGCCTTCATTTTTTTGTAAAGCTCAGGGCTGACCGGCTGGCCGTTGGTCGACAGCGCCGCCTTGATCGGAATCACATCGCCCGCCTTGTACGTCTTGGACGGGAGCGGCTCCATCTCCAGCCCCACGTCGTAGTTGAAGATCAGATTGACGTTGATTTTGTCCCGGTCGGCACCCTTTACTTGCAGCTTCCATTCCCCTTGGGCAGGCTGCACGAGCTTGAGCAGCGAATACGTGCGGGAGCGGGAGAGCAGGATGTCATTGGACGGAATCGTCAGCTCCCCTCCTGCGGGGTCGAAGAGCTTCAGCTCGACCGCTTTCCCGGACGTGATCGAGATGTTTGCCTCCAGCACGCTTCCATTCGGAATGGAAATAGGTACCTCCTGGAACTGTCCGTTGGAGGTGAAGTTTTGGACCGGAACGACTTTTACCTTCGCGTGTTTGGCAAAAATTTCGCTTAGTATTTGCGGCAGACTGTCTGCTGTGCTCGTTTCAAAAAACGCGCCGCCCGTCTCCGCGGAAATTTGCTGCAGCGGAGCCCGGTTCAGCTTGCCATCCGCATTCAGCCCGATCGTATAGATGGGATAGCCTTTGTCCTTTGCCGTCTTGACTGCCGCCGCCAGCTCCTGGTCGGATTTCTGCTGGGTACGGCTGCTGGCCTTGTTCAAATAGTTGTTGCCGTCGGCCAGCAGCACGATGATCGGAGAGTGGGCCTGGTCGTGCCCGTCCTCCAAAATTTTTACCGCTTCGCCCACTCCGACCGCGATATCGGTATACGCCCCTTTTTGCAGGCTGTCGATAAATGTCTTGATATCCTTTTTGTCCTGCTCGGAATTGACATTGACCAGCGCCTTTTCCCGCTCGATCTTGTCCGTGTAGGCAACGACCCCGATCTTGTTCCCCTGGGCCGAGGTCATATCCACGAACATTTTCATCGCTTCCAGGCTGACGCCGTTTTTGTCGCTTTCCGACATGGAGTTGCTGACGTCCACCACCAGCACGGCGTCCATTTTGTCTGTGCCCGCTTGCGCAAAGCCCGTGGTTCCTCCCGAGGTCACCAGTCCCAGCAGAAGCCACAGACACAGGATGTATCGAAAGAGTGCTGTCATACGTATCATCTGTTAGAACCTCCGCTTATGTAGATTTTTGTCGAATTCATAGACCGAACGAATTTGGAAGTATTGCAAATGAAGCAATATTATGACAAGATTACCACTATATTCTACACTAACTTGGATGAAAAAGAATCCTTCGGCCTATATAACGTTATACGGGCTACTTCATTTTTTGTTACATAACTCGACAAACCAAGTTGGGAGAATGATAGAATGCTTACCTATTATATCCTTGCCGTGATCCTGCTGGTTTTGGCAGCGCGATACGTCGTGCTCCTTTTGCACAAACGAAAAAACCTGTCTGAAACGGAAGTCGACCAACATCTACTTACCTTGTTGAATGACGAGAGGGAATCCTATGAAAAAAAAGCTGGGCGTCCAGTTCAGGAAAAGCCGGAAAACCACACACGCCTTTGAGCGCTTGAAGTACTGCAAGCACTGCGAATCGTACACCGTGCTGGAGCATGAGGAGTGCGATGTCTGCGGCAGAAAAAACAGCTTCCTTTCTCTCCGTCAGCTCTCGCACATCCTGAGCCGCCGCCATTTTCAGAAGCAGCTGCTGATCCTGGGCCTCCTGATCTGTCTGGCCATTCTGAGTGCAGACACGCTTTGGCAGCTCGCAGCCGCTTCCGTTGGCGGAGTCGTATCCCTGCTGTTGTATGCGCTTCTGCAGAAAAAATATTCCATTTACGAAAAAACAAACCATTTCATGAAGTTGATCAGCAAAGAACATGGCAAGATCAAGAGCGGTCTGACCCGGAATCTGGTCGAAGTAAACGAAGACGTCGAAGCGGAGCGTTTCAAGGACGCCTACGAAAAGATCAGGGAGGTCGGCTGTCTGTTTCACTCCGATGCCGTCAAGGTGTGCAAAATCATGCTCCTCAATCGCTTCGTCCTGCGCAAGGACATGGAGCTGGAGCTGGAGACGCTGATTCCGTCTACGTATGACAGAGATTTCATCGAGTATCTCGGCGAGGTCCTCAAGGTGCAGCCGTGGCTGTTGAAGAAGTCCGTCATCGACTACGTCATCCGCTACAAGGGGAACATCTTCCTTGAAGAAAACGGCACGCGTGTGATCGGACAGGTGGCGGGCGCCGCGCTGCGGATGAAATCCTATGTCGTCATGTACCAGGATTTCATTTCCGAGTCGCTGGAGTACATCCCTCGGGAGCGCCTGCTGCGTCTGGCCAAGCTGCTCAAAGCGAATCCGGACGAGAATTGGGGCAGTCTGCGCGAAGCTGCCTCCAGCCTGATCGAAACGCGCTATTCATTTGATCCCGACTTTAAAGGTGTGCTGTGAAGGAGTTTGGTGGCATGTTTGTCTCTTCCTATCGAAAGTCGCTCTGGGTCCGCAATGCCCTCCTGGTTCTTTTCATCATCGCCGCGGTCGGGGTCGTCTGGAAAATCGGGTTCAGCCTGTACAAAGTCAGCCTGTATGAAAAGGCGCGGGGCTACTATGAGGAAAACAATCTGCTCCTCGCGGAAGAGACGTTCTCCAAAGCCAATGGCATCACCTCCATCCGGTACGGAGATGAAGCTTGGAGCCGGTCGTTGTCGGGACTGACCACGATCAGGCTGGAGCTGGAATCGCTTGCCCGTCAGGCAGATGCTGCCATAAAGGAACGGGATGACGCGCGGATGCTTGCGATATACGACGGTTACCATGGCATGAAAAGCAAATATGTGAAGCAGCAGGAGCCTCAGACTGTCTCCTTTTTCAAGGCAATATCCAACCGTCTTTCGCTGGAATCGAATATAAACAGCTACTTTTTGCAAGCCATGGAGCTGGCAAAGGGCGCACTGGAGAACAATCTAGTGCAGAAGCGTTACCGCAACGAGGAGTTTATCGCCTCGCTCGCCGCCATCCCCGACGAATACTACGGCGGTACGGACAAAAAAAAGCGGGAGTTGACCCGCTTGTTCCGCTCCTATGATGAAGCGAAGTTTGCTCATTTGACCGCTGCCGGCAGCTTTCCCGAAGTGACGGCAAGCGCGGCGAACAGCTTGCGTGCCTACAAGCAGGCAAGCATCCAGGCAGATTGGCTGGTCGCACTTCTGGAACGGTACGCAAAGGAGGAAATACGCTCGGCCATCCGTCAGGACGATTTGCCTGCCTTCATTGCGCTGGCCAAGGCATATCGAGAGATCCGGGACGTACTTCCTTCCCGCTCCGAAGCCCTCGACCAGATCGACCGTTACATCAGCAGCAAGCTTCGTCAGGCGGAGCGCTATGTCGACGCTCGACAATACGAGAAAGCGATCGAGCTGTATCGGGAGCTGAATGCGCTCGAAGACACCTCCACTCTGATCGCTGAGGCGGAAAGCCGCTGGGTGGACAATGAGCCCGTACGGCTCTTGAGGGAAAAATACCCGGACAAGGCCTATCGGTTCGTCATGTCTGGAGAAAGCCTCTGGGGTTCGCAGGTTTACGCAGTCGGACTCACTGAAGACGACGATCCGCAGCTTTACCTCGCGGCCAAAATGCCGGATGGGAATGTGCTGTATCTGGAGAAATCGGTTGGCTCGGGCGTTGCGCCATCCAAGCTGAGCCTGTCCGAAGCGCTTGGCGAAAAGGAAGCTCCGCTTATCTTTTTGGAGGCCCAAGGGAAGGAGCGCACCTACCTTTACACAGGGTTCGCCCCAGACTTGTTCAGCTCGCGACTTGCCAAAGTCTTTGAAATCGAAGGAGAAGGCTTTGCCGCAGAAAGCCCGGAGCTGATCATCGTTGACAACCCGACAGGCGAAGGGGAAGGCGAGATTGCCTTTTTCAAGCTGGAAGAAAAGGGCCTCGTGTACGAAGGCAAGAAGGATGATTACCTGTCGGAGACGGCGGAAGGCGAGGACAATGCATCGGGGGAAACCGGAGACGATGCTCAGGATGAGTCGCAGCAAGATACACCTCAAGATTCCCGGCACGACCCGCAAAATCAGGGCCGGGGAGACAGAACGCCGACGCCCGGCAAAACATCAGACGGCTCTCCGGCCGCCGAAGAAGCCCCGCCCGATATCGCAAATGCCGGAAATGCGATCAAGATGTACGCAGGTCCTGGCGAACAGTATGAGCAGGTCGGCCAGATTCCCGCGAACGGGTCGGTCACGATTCTCACGGAAGCGGATGGCTGGTACCAGGTGTCGTTTGAAGGGAAAAAAGGGTGGATCAACACGGTTCCGTAGGGACGCCTTCTTGCTTGGCATGGAAGAACGCAGAGATTATTCTGCGTTCAGGCTGTCGAGAAAGTCGACAGCCATTTTTATTCCCCTGTATTTTATGACGACACCGCGTTAATGTGTTATAATATTCTTGTAATTACATTTACTGGCGGGTGATTATTGTGCTTTCCTCTAATGAAAAAAAGCAACAAATGCAATATGAATTTGTATGCCTTGATGAGTTGGTCCCGGAGGACCATTTGCTACGAGTTATTCAAAAGCATGTAGACTTCTCTTTCATCCGAGAAAAAGTACGCCAATACTATTGTGAAGATAACGGTAGACCAGCCATTGATCCGGTGGTTTTATTTAAAATGATTTTCATTGGATACCTTTACGGTATCCGGTCAGAAAGACAACTCGAAAAGGAAATTCAGACGAATATCGCTTACCGCTGGTTTCTTGGCCTTTCACTAACAGATCGAGTTCCAGACCACACTACCATCAGTTGGAATCGTCGAACTCGTTTTAAAAACACAAATGTTTTCCAAGAGATTTTTGATGAAATCGTTCGCCTTGCTATCCAACATCGCATGGTTGGCGGACGTGTTTTGATAAGTGATTCCACTCATCTGAAAGCAAATGCGAACAAACGTAAATTTAAGAAGCATGTTATTGAAAAATCTAGTCGAGCCTACCTTAGTGATTTAGAAGCAGCCATTAATGAAGACCGTGAAGCACACGGAAAAAAGGATTGAAGCCTAGAGAGGATGTGAAGGAAGAAAAGGAAATCAAGGTGAGTACTACTGATCCGGACAGTGGTTACATGGTTCGTGACGGAAAGCCTGAAGGCTTTTTCTATCTCGATCATCGGACAGTCGATCATAAGTACAATATCATAACTGATGTACACGTGACTGCGGGTAACGTTCATGATTCTGTTCCTTATGTAGATCGGCTACAACACCAAATTGAGAAGTTTGGGTTTACAGATACCATTGAAGCCGTTGCATTGGATGCTGGCTATTTAACTACTCCAATCTGCAAGGCTCTGCACGATCTAAATATCTTTGCCGTCATTGGCCATCGAGCTTTTTCACCTGTTAAAGGCCTTATCGCCAAATGGCGGTTTAAATATGATCCCGAAAAGAATGTCTATATTTGCCCCCAAAAACATGAGCTTGCTTATTCGACAACTGACCGTAACGGATACAGAATGTATAAGTCAAATAAAGAAATATGTAAGGCATGTCCGATGCTCACTATGTGTACACGGTCAAAAAATCACCAAAAGGTGATAACCAGGCATGTATGGGAAGAGAGTAAAGAATGGGTTCGACAGAACCGCTTAAGTAAGTCAGGAAAATACCTATACAGGTTGAGATACCAAACGATAGAGCGAAGTTTTGCAGATGCCAAAGAACTGCATGGACTTCGCTATTGTAGGTTGCGCGGACGTGAAAATGTCCAAGAGCAAGCGTTGCTGACAGCAACCGTTCAAAATATAAAAAAGATAGCACTCCACCTTGCAAAGGCATGTTAGGTGTGGTGCTATCTAAGACTTCCAGCACTTCGTGCTCAATTTTATTGTTATGAAAGAAGAAACTCCAACATATTGTGGGGTTTCTCGACAGCCTGAACGCAGAGATTATTCTGCGTTCTTTTTTTGCTCGGTCGCTTGGCTCCGGCCCTATCGGCATATTTCCCCTTATCGCTTGATCTGTCCCTCCATCCTTTAATTTATAGTGGTACCGGCTTCCCTGTTCTTTACAAAGTTTGCGTGCTCTTGCTCTGTCAAATATGGCTTAACTCGCTCTGCGATTAGTACTGGACACCCGGGGTTTTGGAAAAGCCGGAATGCCTGGAGGCGGCACGGTTTGCTCCGGCTCACTGCGCTAAAAAACAAAAAACTACCGTTTGCACGGCAGTTTTTTATCCTGTAATTGAAAGATCAGTATGAAACGATGTTTAACACTGTTTCTTACTGAAGTTTCATAGTCAACATATCCTTATAGCCGTCAATCCCGCCTGTTGCGAATAAATTATTGCGAACCTACTCCCGCCTTTGCTTGCGCATAATCCTGCAGACAATCCAAAAAAGCCTGGCCGTACTTCTCAAACTTGGCCGCCCCAACCCCTTTCACGGTCAGCATCGTCTCTCTATCAGTCGGACAAAGCTGGCTCAGCTCCTTTAAGGTGCTGTCGTGGAAAATGACATACGGCGGCACGCCTTCCTTCTGCGAGATTTCTTTGCGAAGCTGTCGCAGGCGCTCGAACAGCTCGTCGTCCTCCTCACGCTTGACCGGACGGATGAGCACCTTTTGCCACACCTGCTCTTCCCCTCTGAGCACAGGCAGTGCCCTGTCGCCCAGGGCGAGGGTCGGGTACTTGCTTTCCGTCACGCGCAGGTAGCCCTCGGCGATAAACAGCTCGATCAGGTCGACGATCTGCTTTTCCGTGTAATCGCTCATCAGGCCGTAGGTCGGCAGCTTTTCAAAGCCGAATTGCAGCACCTTTTTGTTGCGGGAGCCCTTCAGTACCTGGGCGACGAGTGAAGCCCCGAAACGCTCGCGCATCCGCTTGACGCAGGAAAAGACCTTCTGGGCCTCCAGCGTGACGTCGGCCAGCTCAGCGTCATTGGTGCAGTTGCCGCATTTGCCGCACTCCGGCGCCGAGTGGTCGCCGAAGTACCTTACGATGTACTGCTGCAGGCAGCGCGGCGTCCGGCAGTAATCGATCATGGCGTACAGCTTTTTGTATTCGTGCTCTTTTCTCTCTTCCCCGAGCGGATTCTGCTCGATGAAGAACATCTGCGTCTGGATATCCTGCGAATGAAAGAGCAGGATGCATTCGCTCGGCTCTCCGTCCCGTCCGGCGCGGCCCGCCTCCTGGTAGTAGGCCTCCAGGTTTTTCGGCATGCTGTAGTGAATGACGTACCGGACATTGGACTTGTCGATGCCCATGCCAAATGCGTTGGTGGCGATCATGACCTTGGCGTCGTCGAAGAGAAACGCGTCCTGATTGCGGGCCCTTTCCGCCTCGGACAGACCGGCGTGGTACCTGGTGACGGAAAAGCCCCGCCCATCGAGGAATTCATACAGCGCATCGACGTCTTTGCGCGTAGATGCGTAGACGATCCCGGATTGCTGCCGGTTTGCCTCCAGGTAATCGAGGATAAACCGGCGCCTGTCTTCCCCCTTTCGCACGGAAAGGTGGAGGTTGTCCCGGCCAAACCCGCTGATGTAGACGCGCTCATCCTGCAGCGTGAGCAGTCTTTTGATGTCCTCGGTGACCTCGGGCGTAGCCGTAGCCGTCAGGGCAGCGACTACAGGCCGGACGGGCAGCGCTTGGATGAAGCGGGAAATCGCGAGATAGCTCGGGCGAAAATCATGCCCCCATTGGGAGACGCAATGCGCCTCATCGACCGCTACCATGGAGATGGGCAGCTCGCTTGCAAGGGATAAAAAGCTCTCCGTTTCCAAACGCTCCGGGGCTACGTACAGCAGCCTGTACGTCCCTTCCCGGGCTTTTCTCATCCTGTCCCGCACCTCTGAGGAATCCAGCGTGCTGTTGATCTCCGCAGCCGCGATCCCCATGCTGACCAGCGCGTCCACCTGGTCCTTCATCAAAGAAATCAACGGGGAAATGACAATCGTGACTCCGTCAAACAAGAGGGCCGGCACCTGATAACAGATCGACTTTCCGCCCCCGGTCGGCATGATGCCCAAAGTGTCGTGGCCGGAAAGAAGACTCGCGACAATCGTTTTTTGTCCTTCGCGAAAGGCAGTGTATCCAAAATAGTTTTGCAAGACTTCTTCAGCTTGGTGCAACAAAGAGAATTCACCTTCTCTTCTGAGTTTTTATCCTGTTATTTCTATTAGTGTATAGAAAGTGTTTGAGACAAAACAAGAGAAGGTCGGAACTTCCAGAAAAAAAAGCACCGCATTGGGAGAGTCCTGCAAAAGTCCACCTAATATCTGTAAACCGTAACCCTAGTGCCCTTAGGTACTGGGGTTTTAAGTATCGAGAATGTAGCTGTAGTGGGGAGAAGCATGTTTCCGATCTGCGCTCCGGTCTACGTCCTGCAAGGATGTGAAACTGTCCGCTCCACAGCGATCCCGGGGGAAGCGCAAAACGGCGCGCAGCTCCGGGGTTTACTCATAGATTGCGCTTCTGTTTCCCCGGGCTCGCTGTTCCGCTTGGCTGGACTCCGCCAGTCGCTCCGCCTGGAAACATGCTTCTCCTCCGAAACAGTAGGTTTTCAACAGGCTGAAACCCAATGCCCCTTCGACACTGGGTTTGTTGTACAATGAAAAGAAAACGAAAGAGTTGGAACCATTGCTACAGCCCTCTAAACAAATCACGGCATCCTTCCATGCCGAATTATATAAACTAATTCCCGCGGATCACCCTTTACGTAAAATCAATGAAATCGTAGATTTCACATTCATTCATGAGTTGGTTCGTTCCTCTTATTGTGAGCATTACGGAAGACCTGCTAACGAACCCGAACTCCTGTTTCGTCTATTGTTTTTACAAGTTCTCTACAATCTTTCGGATGAACGCATCATTCAGGAAACGCAGGTAAACCTCGCTTATAAGTGGTTTTTAGGTTTAAATCCAGAAGATCCCCTTCCTGACCCCTCTCAATTATCCCGCTTTCGTAATCATCGGTTAGGGGCCGGAGCCGTGGATGAGGTGCTTAAATCAGTTGTACGTCAGTGCATCGAAAAAGGACTTGTGAAGTCAAAGACGATCATCATGGATTCCACCCATACACTGGCAGCTTCACAAAAACAAAAGCCGCTTGAAGTACTGCGGGATGCGGCGAAGCGCTTATTCCGTGTTGTGGTGAAAAAGCATCCAAAACTCGAAAAGAAACTCCCACGGTTACCGGAGTTGAAGAAAGATCAAGAGGATGCTGAGAAGATCATGCTTCACTACTTGGCGGAACTTGGAGAGACTGTCGAGACTTTGTTACCCGATCATGAGGGTTCCATCTCGGAGAAGGTCAAGATCGCCAAGGCCATCGTGGAAGACGAACGTCTCCTCGCCAATAAAGGTATTATGTCGGCCATTGATCCAGATGCACGCTTTGGATGGAAGAGTAATACGAAATCCTTTTTTGGCTACAAAGAGCATATTGCCATGACCGAAGAAGAAATCATTACGGCTGTGGAGGTCACCGGAGGAAGTACGGATGACGGAAAACAATTCAAACAACTTTTGAACCAATCGCTTGACGTAGGAATAGAAGTACAAGAAGTGATTGCTGACACCGCATATTCGGGTAAAGATAACTTGGACGAGATGAAAGCCAAGAAGATTCAACCCGTCGTCCCACTAAACCCAATCGTACATAACGGAGGGCTAAGGCAAGAAGGTTTTGAGTACAACAAGGATGCAGACTTTGTTATTTGTCCGGCAGGACAACATAGTATCCGAAAGGCTGTCCAAGGAAGCAAGAGTGGCAAAAGTCGTTCTCTCGTTTTCTACTTCGATACGGAGAAATGTAAGACATGCCCACTTAGGGAAGGCTGTTTCAAACCAGGAGCGAAGAGCAAGACCTACTCCATCCGGATCGTGGCGGAAACCTACAAGGCGCAAATCGAGTTTGAAAACAGCGATACGTTCAAAGAACGTATTCGTCGCAGATCGATTATTGAGCACAAAAATGCTGAATTAAAAAGGTATCATGGGATGACCAAGGCCAAGTACCGTGGTCTCTTTCGTATGCGAATACAGGCAATACTTACGACTTTCGTCGTAAATGTAAAACGGATGATAAAATTGGCAGAAAAAATGCAGCCCGCCTCTTAAAGGAGAATGGGCTGCATTTTTCGTTAAAGTCCTTTTTTGTAAAAAATAGTGTGGGTTACCCGATCCGCAAACCTCAAAAGAGGTATTTTGCAGGCCTCTCCATTGGGTGCTTAAAAATGTTCTGCTCGCTCCATCTCGTTGGAGGAGCCGCGCCGTTTTTAAAAGTCCACTTTTTTCTCTACTTCGTGCTTTCCACTTTACTCCCTGCTTTCCACTTCTACCGACACAATATGGTCGACTTCTTTCAGGGAGCGGTAAATATCTGTCGTGTACGTATCATCCTCGGCAGAAATCACCATTTCGAGCTTTTGGTGGCCCTGCTCCACATCCTTGACCTTTACCCGCTTCACACTCATGTTCATACGCTTGATTTGTTTGAAAATCGTATCGAGGTCTCCTTCCCCCTCAACGATGATCTTGACGGCCAGATCCCTTTGCCGCAACGTGCTCGGGCCTACCCATTTCAAGATGAGCGGAAACAGATTAATCGCCAAAATGATCAGGATCGTGGCCGAAACGGCTTCAAAGTAAAAGCCCGAGCCAACTGCGATCCCAAGGGCAGAGGCTGCCCATACCATGGACGCTGTCGTGAGGCCGGAGATCACATCGTTGCTTCTCCGCAGAATCACCCCCGCGCCCAAGAAACCGACCCCGCTGACGATTTGTGCAGCCAAGCGCATCGGGTCCATATTGGTGTGTCCGGGCAAGGAGAATCGGTGAACGGATTCGATCGACACAATCGTGATCAGACAACTGGCTACCGAGATAACCATGCTGGTTTTTACCCCCAGAGGCTTGTGCTTGAGCTGTCTGTCCACACCGATCAGCAGGCCTAAAAACATGGCGATGCCCAGTTTCACCAAAAAATCATAAGCCATCATCATTCTCCTCCTCTCTATGTCAATGTAAGGTTTTCTAACATGAAAAGCCTTGTAGAAAGTATAAACGTTTTTTCGTAAAAATTGGAGAAAAATTTCGGGACATCTTCCTTCCCTATTGTAAACGCGCCCCGGTTTCTTCATACAAAAAGCGGAACGCCTTGTAGAAGGCATCCCGCCGAAGCGAAAATCGGTATGAAGCTCGCTAGGTTCCTCTGATTTTCTGCTTCTGCAATGACAGGAGACGGCCAAACAGGAAGATCGCTCCCGCCGCCAGGCCTGTAATGAGTCCGATCCAGTATCCGAAGGCTCCCAGCGACGTCAGCTGGGCCAGCGCAAACCCGAGCGGCAGACCAATTACCCAATACGATACAAGGGCCACGATAAACGTCACCGTCACATCCTTGTACCCCCTGAGCACTCCCTGAATCGGTGCGGCTACCGCATCGGACAGCAAGAAGAGGATGGAATACATCAGGAAATGCTGGGCCAGCTCCAGAACGCTCGGGTCATTGGTGTAGAACCCTGCCACTTGTTCACTGAAGAAATAGAGGCCTACAGCGAACAGCGAGGCCATTCCCACGGCTGTAGTGATGCCCATGTAGCTGTACTGACGCGCATCCCGAAACCGCTCTGCCCCCACTTCAAAACCAACCACAATCGTCAGTGCCATGGAGATGCTGAGCGGCACCATATAAATGAAGGAGGCAAAGTTCATCGCTGCCTGGTGGGCGGCAATGGTGATCGTGCTGTATTCGCTCATCAAAAGCGTAACGGCGGCGAAAATGCTGACCTCGAAGAAGATAGAAAACCCGATCGGAACGCCGAGCTTGAGAAGCTCCTTCCAGGCAGCCATCGAGACGCGGTAAAACTTGCTGAACATGCCGTATTCCACAAACGGTTCTACCCGGTGCACCACGTACAGACTGATCAAGACGATGATCCAGTAAGTAATGGCCGAGGCCAATCCGGCACCGATACCGCCCAGCCGCGGAAAACCGAAGTAACCGAAAATCATGACGTAGTTGAGCGCGACGTTGATCGGCAGCGACATCAGTGTAATGACCATGGTCACTCTGGTCATGCCCAGTGCATCTATATAGCATCTGAGAACGGTATAGACAAACAAAGGAATAATGCCAAACGAGATTGCCACAAGATAGTAGTAGGCAATATGGCGAACTTCCGTCTCCAGACTCATCCCGTCCAGTATGGGACCGAGCAGCAGCGCGCCGAGTATGACGACCCCAATCGCGATGACAACAGACAAATACAGCGCCTGCATGACGGTAAACGGCACTTGATCCTTTCGCATCGCTCCCGCCATCTGCGCCACCATCGGCGTGACGGCCAGCAAAATTCCTGTCAGACCGGCCTGTACAGGCGTCCACAGGCTGGAGCCGATCGCAACCCCCGCGAGGTCAACCGGGCTTGCCTTTCCGGACATGACCGTATCAAAAAACGTCATGCTGAACAAAGCCAGCTGCGTAACCAGAATCGGCAGCAGCACTACGAAAAGCTGACGGAGTTTTTCCTGAAACGTATTCGTTTGTTGCATGGTTGTCTAACATCCTTGTAGTACAGATTTTTAAAACGTACTGACTGTTATTATAGAGACAGCTGTAAGGAATAGTAAAGAAAAGAAGTGCACGCCAGCTCCCGGCTGATAAAAAAGGTGCACCGCTTGGGGGCACCTTTTATCATACATTTATTTTCTATAAAGCAAATTTTTGCATTGTCCTTTTCAGCTCATCGGCCAACTGATGCAAGGACGCCGTGGAAGCGGCAATCTCCTCATTTGTCGCCAATTGCTCCTGAGAGGAGCTGGCTACGCTTTGGGCTTGAGACGACGCTTCGACTGCCAGATTCAGCACTTCTTTTACGGCCTCGTCCACTTGCTCCGAGCTGGCGGAAAGCTGCTCCGCAGAGCTGGATACCTCGTGGATTTCTTCGTACACCTTTTGAATGGAGCGTTGGATGCGCTCAAAGGACTCTCCCGCGACATTGGCGACAAGTGTACCGTCTTCTACGACCCGGGCTACCTTTTGCATCTGCTGGACAGCTTGTTCCGTGCTGGCCTGAATGTTGCTGATCAGCATGGCGATCTGTTCCGCCGACTGCTTGGAGTCCTCGGCCAGCTTGCGTACCTCATCGGCTACAACCGCAAATCCTTTTCCATGCTCGCCTGCGCGGGCCGCCTCAATCGCTGCGTTCAGCGCCAACAGATTGGTCTGCGTCGAGATCGCCGTGATCACCTCGACGATTTGCCCGACTTCCTTGGACTGCTCACCCAGTTCTTTGACGATTTCTGCCGTCTGAGCCACACTCGAATCGATCAGCTTCATCTGGTTGACTACGTTCTCGACGGAGCTGCTGCCTTCGACGGCCTGCTCCGAAGCTTCTTGGGACGAGACCGATACGAAGTTGGACGACTCGGCAATCCGTCTGATCCCCTCCGCCATTTCGGAGATCGATTGGCTGCTCGTCTGCGCCCCGATCGCTTGACGCTCGGCACCGGTCGCCATCTCCTGCATGGCGCTCGCTACCTGGTTGGCCACTTGAGCGGTTTGCTCCGAGCTCATCAGCAAGTCATTGGAGGAGGAAGCGATTTTATCGCTGGAGTCACTGACAACGCTGATGACTTCCCGCAGGCTTTTCGCCATCTTCCCTACGGACTGGCTCAGTTGAGCAACCTCGTCTTTTCCGCTAATAGACAAATCCGGTACGCGAAGGTTGCCGGATGCGATGAGATCGGCTGTCTCCGTTACGACCGATAGAGGTTTTACCTTCCGATACAAATAGAGAATCGTTCCTATCGAGTTGAGGGCCATAATGACCACCAGGGCAATCGTTACCCACATGAACAAATACATTTGATTGGTCATGCTGTCCGCCAGATCCGTGGCCCATGCATCCAGCTCCTGCTGGAATTCCTCCAGCTTCTCGATGACCATTTGCTTCTTTTGTTTGTATTCTTCACCGAACGAAACCTTGAGTGCCAGCTCATACTCTCCGGCTTCTGTCAGCTGGAATATCCTTTTTTCAAGCCCGACCAAAACATCGGAGCTTTGCTTGGCTTGTTCTACCTTGTCCACCAGGTATTCCGGAACGTGCATTTCCGTCATTCGTTCGAGGACTCTTTCCCGAGTCTTGGCCTCGTTAACCTCCCGCCAGTAGTTATCATAATTTTCTTTATCGCGGGATTGGACGTAGTTCCTGAGTTCATTGGTCAAGTATTCGCTGGAGTCGAGCAATTCGTCACCGAGCTGCTTTGCTTCCATTTGCATTTCGACTGCCCGATCCTGTTTTTGAATCGATTCGGCCAGCATATACAGGCTGCCTATGGTCAGAACAGAAAACAACAGGAAAAAAACAATGGCCACCTTTATGGCTTTGGCTATCTTCACAGCGGTTTCACTCTCTCTTTCTGTAGTTGGTTCCGTATAGCTGCACTCCTATCTTTTGCTTCCACCTCTTCTTTCCCACTGATGGTTTACCCGTTTACTTACTCCTATTGGAAGGTAGAGCGAAAACATGACTTTCCCCTCAGCGAAACGATCGTCTTACTCCTGTTAAAAAATAGACCCAATTTATGAGTACGTAGACTTATCGCCTGATGGCAAGCCCTTCAATAATTCCAGAGCTTTTACCCTATTGAAATTTTTTCCATGTAAGTAAAAAGGCTTGCTTCACCAATATATACCAAAGTATCGCTTGCTGCCTAACACTTTTTTTGCAGCTTAAATTTTTACCTTTTTATGGGTAGTGTGTTAATATAAAGGATATTAGAAAATTGAGATTTTCCATACCGGAGCGAGGGGACCTAGTATCTGTCCATTGGGGAGTAGGGGGTATTTTCTCATGAGGCTGCAAGAGACATTGAAACGGTCGTTGCGGTCAGAAATCGAAAAAAACTTAAAGGAAAATGGCTATACACTAAGTAAATTCAGTGAATTGACCGGTATTAACCCTGGAAGTTTGAGCGAAATTTTAAACGGCAATCCGCCGCGTGCTTTAACGATATGCCATCTCGACAAGATGGCTGAGGCTTTTGGTTACCCTCCTGGATGGTTGTACGAATTGTATCCAGAAGAATGTTTGGGCGAAGGGAAAATTTCACGGCCGCGCTTGATTCCGTATCTGGTTCGTTGTGCGGAGATCGGCAGACAAGATTGTATCGATGCTGCTGTTTCCCGGCTGCTGGATAACCCTAAGAACATTTCGATTCTATTTACCGTAGCAGAGCAGCTATTTGAGAGTGGAAAACGGAGAGAATCCGTTCCTTTTTACGAGTTCGTCATCGATAACGAGAAGGACAGCTACTCAAATCAGTTTGTCATCAGCCAATATCGACTGTTCCGAGCGGTGGAAGGAACGAACTCTGAGGAAGATTTTAAAGCTGTCATTCGTTTTGAGCCTTATCGCAAGCGGTTAGCTGAAGATTACCAGTTGGATGCTCTCCTGCATTTAGCAAATGTATGTTACACCCTACGAAGGTGGAAAGATGTTGAGAAGTACGCTGACGAACTAAGGGAGCTGGCAATGATCGTCTATGAGGACGAGCTTCGCCGACGAAAAAACAACAGGCCCAGCGAATTGCCAAAAACGGAACGCCCTTTGATTGTTTACTATGGACAAGGTTTTCTGTTAAAAGCGGTAGCATTAAAAAATATGGGAAGGTACGAGGAATCGAAGCATTATACGAACGGCTATGCCGATTTGAGCTGGTTCGAGCTTCTTGATGAAGAAGCTGAAGCAGAGGTTGAAAAACTGCGATTATGGGCATTGGCTAATTCGTACACCTTGTCCATGAGTACAGGAAGTATAGAAGTGCTGCCCGATTATTTGGATTTCCTGTCTGAACATCCAAGTGAGGTGCTTCCTGGTCTGGTAACGATCATGAAATCTGCGAATGAGTTCGGCTTTCCCGTTGAATCTGTGTTGGAGCGGTTTTCAGAAGACATAAAACGTTTTGAAGAGTACCAAGATGCTGTTGATAAAATTCTCCATCTTCACTTTCTGTACCAATTAGTGGTATACTTGTTTAAAAAAGGCGATTACTCCACAGGCCTGGACGAAACCTTACGTTGCCTTGTTTTGTCCGATGCATCCAAAGACTTCGACTATTTCAAACGATGCATTGGGTTGTTTTGGACACATCTTCAGCACGCATCGGACAAGCAAAAGAAAACATTTCAAACCCTTGTAGACGAAAGGAGCAGGAAGGTATGAAGAGCTTTATTTTGTCGGTATGTTTGGTATTGGGGTTAGGGATCGGCATCAATGGAGTATCTGGAGAAGTCACCATAAAAAAACCTCCAACAGTAATCCAATACGATCATGGGGTAGGAAAATAAAAGCATCCAAATCGGATGCTTTTTTCTTTTATACAATTTTTGTCAGTCCCTCATTTTTCGCATAACAGATTATATTTAAAATAATTGTTCTTACAAAAAAAGGGGGTATTGGTATAGCTGTAGCTGCAAGCAAGAGAGCGTACACAAGCAGTACATTTGAACCCCATTCAGATAAGTATATATTCAGGGTGATCGAGCCAAAAGAGAAGGGGTTCCAGGAAGAAGATAAAGAGTTAATAGAGGTCACAGAAATGCTGCGAAGGCAATTGGTCGAACTGGCTTGCGAAAAGGGATTTTCACATAGGGAAGTAATAGAGCTGAGCCAGCGCCTGGACAAGTATATTGTCCAGTTGCAAAGCAGAATGAATGTGAAGAAATCGATTAACTGAGATCGAGCAGCAGTATACACCTTCCTGTCGGAACCGGGCGCAATCTGAGCGCTGCCGGTTCTTTTTTTGTCCAAATCAAGGAACTGGAACGAGCTGGCCAGTTGTTTTATATAAAGAAGGAAAGCTGGTCATGAAAAAACGGCCCTGTCTTCTATACAGCGGCCGTTTTTTGTTATACCGTTTATATTCGTTCTCGTTCCGTATTGACAATCTTACTGGACCAGCAGCGGAACAACCTTGCCCTGGTTTACATCGATCAATCCGAGGTCCGTAAGCTTGAGGGCCGGACTGACCGGCAAGGAATGCGTGCTGATGGACATGATCGGGTTGTAGTGTCGATAGCCGAGCGACAGCATCGCTTTGCGCAGCTCCTCCACTTCTTTGGCCGTCTTCTCCAGCGGTTCCTCGGTCAAAATCCCGCCTACAGGCAAATGCAGATTGGCCAGCACCTCTCCGTTGTCGACCACACAGAAGCCGCCCTGGTTGCGGATGACTTGATTGGCTGCCATCACCATGTCTTGCGGATTGTGCCCAACTACGAGCAAATTGTGATTGTCGTGGGAGTAGGTAGTGGCCACAGCTCCCCGCTTGATGGTGTCGCCGCCGATCAGGCCGTAGCCCCGGTTGCCGTTCCTGCCGTAGCGCTCGAATACGGCGATCAGACCGTAGCCGCTCTCCTGCCAGCAGAGCTCTCCCCCGCGGATGTCGACCGGGGCGTGATGCTCCTCGGTGAAGGTGGAGCCGTCTTTTACCAGCATGACCCGGGCGGTGTATCGTCCATCGGCCGCATCCGCATCCATGCGCACCTTGAAGTCTTCCTCGGTGAGTGGCGAAAGCTGCACACTTTGATAAAAATGGGCCGGGAACTGATTGGGCACTACCTGCTGGCGATATGCTTCATTTTTGTCGTATACCTTTTTCCCATTCTTGTAGACCTCATCAATCGCCAGCTCGCGCAGATCGGACAGCAGCATGAAATCGGCTACCTTGTTTGGCGCAATGGCTCCGCGGTCGAGCAGCTTCATCCTTCTCGCCGGGGTAAACGTGGCGGCATAGATCGCCTTCTCCGGCTCCATCCCCATCTGGATCGCCTTTTTGACGATGTGGTTAAGATGTCCGCGATGGTAGAGCGAATCAGTCATCACATCGTCCGTGACGAAGCAAAACAGCTCGGATACGTCGTTTGTGACGAGGTAGCTCATTACTTCCTCCGTCATCGACTTTTCCTGAATCTCGATGAACATGCCCGCTGCCATTCTGGCCTCCATCCCCTCCAATGTCTGGTGGGTGTGATCGGAATCCACACCGGCGAAAATGACGCGGTGCAGGTCGAGATCGAGCAGCTTCGGACAGTGGCCTTCGATGACGAGATCCGGGTAATGGCTGCGGATATGCTCCAGGATGCGATTGGTCTTGCAATCCGGATCGGTGATCACGTCGACGTAGTTCATGATTTCGCCGAGGCAAATAATCCGCTCGGAACGAAGCAGCTCGTCGATGTCCTCGATCTCCACAGCCCCTCCGGTCGTCTCCATCGATGTCGCCGGCACCGAGCTGGGAATCGCGTAAAACATATCGACGATACAGTTCTGACTTGCCCGGATCATCTCCCGGATGCCAGAGATGCCAAACACATTGGCCATCTCATGCGGCTCGGGAACGATCGTCGTCACTCCGTTTTGAATCAGTCCAAACGAAAAGGTCTCCGGCGTCACCATCGTGCTCTCAATATGCAGATGGATATCGACCAAGCCGGGAATCATGTAGCGCCCTTTTGCGTCGATCACTTCCCTGGCTTCAAAGCTTTCCGCGCCGCGCTGCCCGATATAGAGAAACCGTCCGTCCAGAACGGCGACATTGCCTTTCGTGAACCGTTTGAAATAACTGTTGTATACGTTTGCCTGCAAGATGAGCAGATCAACCTGCATGGATACCCCTCCTGTCTGCTGACGATTAGTCGACCAAAACCAGCTTTTCTTTGGGAAACATCAGATAGACCGGCTGGCCTGCTTTATAAGGGGAATCCATTTCCTGATTGACCGTAAAATCGCCCAGGTCGGTCTCCACGACATACTGATAGCTTCTGCCCAAAAACGTGCTTACTTTCACCTTGCCCTTCAACACATTTCGTACCGAATCGGCCGGTTCTTCCGCGCTGACCACCAGGTCGTCCGGACGGATCGCCCCTTTTTTCCCGGAATGGTTGGCTGTACCCGGATTTTTGGCAGCCCGGAACGTATGGCTGCCTGCAGTCAAATGGATCTCCCCGTCCTGCTCCGTTCTTTCGCCAAAGTCGATGAAGTTGTTGAAGCCGATGAACCGGGCGACGAACTCCGTCCGCGGATACTTGAAAATAGTCGCCGGATCGTCAAGCTGTTCGATAATCCCCTTGTTCATGATCGCCACCTGGTCGGAGATGGAGAAGCACTCCTCCTGGTCATGGGACACATAAACCGTCGTAATGCCCAGCTCCTGCTGGATGCGGCGGATTTCCACCCGCATGTTTACCCGCAGATTGGCGTCCAGATTGCTCAGCGGCTCGTCAAACAGGAGCAGATCGGGCTGTATGACCAGTGCGCGGGCAATCGCCACACGCTGCCTTTGCCCCCCGGAAAGCTCCTTGGGGAAGCGCTTTTCAAAACCGTTCAGGCTGACAACATCGAGAATGTGGCGGACGCGCTGGTCGATTTCGGCTTGATTGACCTTTCGCAGCCGAAGTCCAAACGCGACATTGTCAAACACGGACAGGTGCGGAAACAGCGCGTAGCTCTGGAAGACAAAGCCGAAGTTGCGCTTGTTTACCGGCACACGGGTATAATCCTTGCCGTCGAACAGGAATCGTCCCGCTTTGGCCTCCAGGAACCCGGCGATCAGCCGCAGTGTCGTCGTTTTCCCGCAGCCGCTCGGACCAAGGAGTGAAATGAGCTGGCCCTTTTCGATATTCAAACTGAAATTGTCCAGGATGTTCTGATTTTCATAGGCGACCGATACGTTTTCCAGCGTGAGCAATGCCATGAATTGATGCCTCCATTATCGTTTGGTAAAGTAGGACAAACCCATGAGACGTTCAATGATGAACATGAAGATAGCCGTAATGATCATGAGCAATACCGAGATGGCGGCGATCGTCGGATCGAAGTAGTTCTCCACGTACGTCAGCATCTGGATCGGCAGTGTGCTGACCCCTGGCCCCGTCATGAACACGGAAATGTCGACATTGTTGAACGATTCGAGAAAAGCGATCAGGACCGCCGCGATAATCCCCGACCGAATGTTGGGGAGTACGACTTTGAAGAAGGTTTCCAGCCGTCCGGCCCCAAGACTGAGCGAGGCCTCTTCGATGGCAAAATCAAAGTTGGACAGGCTGGATGCGATAACCCGGATGATAAACGGGAGCATCAATACGGTGTGCCCGACCAAAAGGCCCGCGTAAATCGGCAGTTGGTACGTGATGATGACGTATTTGAGCATGGCAAATCCCATGACGATTCCCGGAATCAGAACGGGAGAGATGAAGACGCCGTTTAGAAGCGACTTCCCCTTGAACTGAAAGCGGCTCAGCGCATAAGCGGCCGGGATGCCCAAAGCCAGAGCCAGCAAATTTCCCGCCAGCGACACAATCATGGAGGTTTTAAATGTCTCCATGAACATTTCTACCTCAAAAATGTTTTCATACCATCTCAGCGAGAAACCCTGAGGCGGAAATTTCAACACCGTGCCGGGCTCGAATGAGGTAACCGAAATAATCAGCAACGGCCCGAGCAAAAAGAGAAAGATTAAAAACGTAAACAGGGCGAGCCCTCGATTTTTCTCCCGCATGCCTCTTACCCCTTCGGATTTAGTTTCGTAGCCAGTTTGTTCATCAGCCCGATCACGATAAAGGTGATTGCAATCATGATCGTGGCGATCACGGAGGCCATATGCCAGTCATTCAAGGTAATCGCGTTTTGATAAAGGAACGTCGAGATCACCCGCTGCTTCCCTCCGAGAAGCGCCGGTGTCGTGTAGGCGGTCAGGCTGCCCACAAAGACCAGAATGCTGCCGATGATCAAGCCCGGCACACTCAAAGGAACGATCACCTGGCGAAACGCCGTAAACTTGGATGCACCCAGGCTTTCTGCCGCTTTCAGCAGGTCTGGATCGATATTTTCCATGACCCCTACCAGTGTGATGATGATCAGCGGGAGAAACAGGTGAATCAGGCCGATCATCATGGCGCTCGGCGTATAGAGGATTTCCAGCGGCTTTTCGATCAGCCCCAGCGAAAGCAGCGAGCTGTTCAACAGCCCCTTTTTCCCAAGGATGATCATCCAACTGAACGAACGGACGACAGAGCTGGTCAGCAGCGGGAAGATCGCCAGCGCGAGCAGAACTCCCTTTTTCCGCGGTCCGAGCTTGGAGATATAGTAGGCTGCCGGGAAGCCCAGCAGAATGCATGCAATCGTCGTTACCACGCTTACCTGCAAGGTTGTCCACAAGATCTTCAGGAAGTACGGGTCGGCGAGAAAGTGCAGATAGCCCTCAAGCGTAAAGCTTCCTTCCTGGAAAAACGTAGACAGTACCGTCATTGCAATGGGAATGACCATAAACAGCGTTAAAAACAGCAGTCCAGGCAGCAGCAACAAATACAAACCCAGTTTTTTCATCACATGTACTCCTGTTCCTGATTTCGCTACGACTGCAGCGTGCGGATAAATAGGTCGAGAAACGCTTTGGAATCTACCTCAAGGCAAACGTCCATGTTCGGCGCTTTGGACAAGCGGTTTTGGAAATCGCATACTGTCTGGCCGTCGCACAGCTCGCTCCGGGTCTCCACGTCCACAAAAAGCTTCCGGGTCCCTACCAGGTCTTTTTGCAGCGCGACCCCGACTGCGAGCGGGTCGTGCAGGGCACATGCACGTACGCCATTCCTCTCAAAGTAGCGCTGCATGTAATCAGCCGTGCTTGTCTTCACGTATTGGCCGACAGGAGTGTCTCCAAGCTGGCGGATATGCTCCTCCGTCAACAACGCTTTGCGCGTCACGTCCAGACCGACGAGTGTGAGCCTTTGGAATCCGGCGTGAAAGACGATCTTGGCCGCTTCGGGGTCGACGTAGATGTTGTACTCCGCCGTCGGGGTAACGTTTCCGAAATCCTTGACCACGCCGCCCATCACAATCACTTCTTTTACATGGCGGACGATCTCCGGACATTTCCGCACCGCCAATGCGAGATTGGTCAGCGGCGCCGTCATGATCAAGGTGATTTCTCCGTCATGGCGCAGCACGTTCTCGATCAGGAAGTCAGGGGCAAAGCCGACTGCTGCTTGTGTCTTCACGGAAACGTCCTGCAGCACTCCGCCAAGCCCGTCCTCTCCATGGACCCGGTGTTCAAAAAAGGTCGGTCTGAGTACAGGACGGTCTGCTCCACGGATCACCGGAATTTCCTTCTCCACGCCCAAAAACTCCAGTACCTTCAAGGTGTTCTCCGTCGCTTTTGCCAGCGACACATTTCCGTTCACCGTCGTGATCCCGAGAATATCGAAGCGTTTGCTTTTGACTGCCAGCATGATGCCCAGGGCATCGTCAATTCCGGTATCGACATCGAGGATGACTTTTTCTTTCACGGCAGGGTCCTCCTTTGGCATGTACAATTGCCAGCGTTTACTTGTCCTTTTGACAGAAAAACAAGGGCATATGTGTGTGATATACCCTTGTTTTCGTCTTAGCGATCTATTGGGCGATTTCCCGGTTCCAGCGGTCAATCCATGCTTTGGATTGCTCGTTTACGGCCTTCATGTCCAGCTTGCGCAGCTTGCCGATGACCTCTGCACCGTAGGTGACGCCTTTTGCTTCCTCGTCGGAAAGCTGTACGTTCGTATTTACAGGAGAATCGACTTTGGCTTTCGCCGATTTTTCCTGGACTTCCTTGCTCAACTGCCAGTTGATGAACGCTTCGGCCAGCTCTTTGTTCTTGCTTCCCTTGACGACGTTCACGGTGTTCATGACCGCGTAGCCGCCTTCCTCAGGGGATACGAATTTTGCTTCCGGTACGGCAGCCTGGATGTCCTTGAAGTACATTTCCATGATCGGACCGATTGCGATTTCGCCTTGGCTAAACATGTTCACATATTCGGAAGTTTTGTCGTAGTATTTTACGACGCCCGGATTCACTTCTTTTACCTTGGCAAACGCCTTGTCTTCATTGAATGCTTCGCTGCCCGCTACAATTGAAGCAGCGTCCAGCAGCATTGGACCGGTGGTCGACGTGATGTTCGGCAGTGTCAGTTTGCCGGCCATCTCCGGATTCCACAGGTCTTTCCAGAATTTCACCTCGGTCTTGATGACGGTCGGATTATAGGCAATGCCAAATTGGCCGATGGTATAGGCTGGGCCGTAGTCCTCGCCCAGCGGCGCTTTGGCGATGTCGTAGATTTGGTCAATGTTCGGGATCTTGCTGCGGTCGATTTTTTCAAACAGACCGGCATCGATGCCCTGCTGAGCATAGTAGTCGGAGAGGTAGATGACGTCTACTTGCGAGCTGCCCTGGCGGATTTTATTGAGTCGTTCCGCATTGTTTCCGATTTCCACGACGATTTTTACGTTGTGTTCTTTTTCAAACGGCTCGTACACTTCTTTGCGGAAAAAGTCCTCGGAGAAGCCCCACGTAGAGATAACCAGCTTTTTCGGTTCGCCTTTGTTTGAACCGCCTGCTGCTCCGTTTTCCGCTTGTCCGTTTCCTCCGCCGCATCCGGCCAAAGCCGCGGACAACAGGGAAATGGTCAGAAAGCCACCAAACAGTTTCGTTTTCTTCATCGCTATATTCCTCCACCCATTGCGTTATTCACTAAAATCGAACATTAATATAATAACATCAAAATACGTTCGTTTTTTTAATTGTTTTTTAGTAAAAAAAAACAAAATAATGCTTATCATTGTCCTGTTTGCTAATCTTCAGTTGTGTTTGGGTTCGCTCGGCTGCGTTTTTCTACGTTTTGTTTTGCTTCATTTCGCTTGTTTATCTTGCGCTGCAGTCTCACCGCCTTGCCATTTGTATTTTTTTGCCAAATAGAAAAAGAAAAGTACCCTTGGTAGAAAACTTGCTTTCTAACAAGAGCACTTTTCTTTGTAAACAAAGAACAGTGACGCCCGTTTCAGCCACGCTCCGGTCATCTCTTAAGATAGATCAAAAGGGATAATCCGTTCACTGGCGGTTTCACGTATTCGATTATGGCGACTCCAACAAAATCACATTGGTGATCGCCCACAACGTCGGTGCATCATAATCCCGCAAGACTGCCTCAATGCGCAGACCCATCTCTTCCTCCAGCCGCTCGCGGAGTCTCTTTTTGTACAAAAGCGACATCCGGAAATCGACTTCCAGCTTGAGCGTTGGGGCTTCACCTTCCAACGCTGCTGAACGAGGCGACCTGCGATGCTTGGCTTGAAAGGTAATGATCTGCTTGTCAATCTCCACTCGCAAGAGCGTTGTGCCAAATCCGAATAATTCCTTGGAGATCTCGTTGTAGATATGGCTCAGCTTTTTTTTACTCTCATTCGAGTCCAGTAGGCTCATGATATCACCTGCTAGAGCGATGTTCAGGTATATTCATTGTCCTCATTATACATATGATCTTGTCTTCGGGCAAGTAAACATTCGTATTTTCACACAAATAATAGACGATGCGCAGCTTTATCATTCGGAATGGGGGATTTATTCTGAGGCTTTATCCTGGCTTTATCCTGGTGTGTACCTGCTTTATGAGGATAGCCGTTGCTGTCGTGAAAACCTGTATAAGCAACGGGACTGCAGGGAAAGAAGCATGTTCCCAGACTCACTTCGGCTCCGCCCTGCGAGGAAGCTAAACTGTCCGCTTCGCAAGCAATCGCGGGAAAGCGCAAAACGACGCGCAGCTTCGAAGCTTATTCATAGGTTGCGCTTTGTTTCCCCGCGATTGCTTGCGAAGCTGGGCAGGGCTCCACAGGCGTTCGTCTGGGAACATGCTTCTTTGACGAGTAGGGGGTTTGCTTCGGGTTTTTGCTTGGGGAGTCTTAAGGGAGGTAACGGATTTTGTAGGAAACTCAGGATGAGAAGGGAGTCTGAAGTGTTCAAGGATGACGGCTTATCCGATGGTTGAGATATGATCTGATGGCGAAGAAGGTGGACGCTTGCATAATAAGAATAAGGTTGCAATTCTGATTCAGACTCGGAATTCATTTCTTATTCCTCTGTCCTTTATCCTTCCCTCTTTGATTTACCCGGAAAAAATGTCTGAACGAACCCCAAAGCTGTAGAGATGAAAAAGCAGAAAAACGCGAAGGTCTTTGGGACACCTCCCAGGCGAAACGGAGAAAGCGGAACACGCTTTCAGCGTCCAACTCTGTGGAGCTTCCCTGAGTCGCTGCTTTTGGACGCGGTTCCGCTTTTGGAGTGGAGCCGGACAGTGAATCCACCTAGCAGTGTCCCACCGAACCTTGAGCGTTTTTCTGCTTTTTCATCTCCTCCACCAAAGCCCGACCAACGTCTTTTCTAGGTAACCTCTCTGAAATCAGGTTCAGACTCATTTTCCGTTCCTTTTTCCGATTATCTTTTCCCCCTTTGGTTAACCGGAAAAAATGTCAAAACGAACCCCAAAGCTGTAGAGATGAAAAAGCAGAAAAACGCGAAGGTCTTTGGGACACCTCCCAGGCGGAGCGGAGAAAGCGGAACACGCTTTTAGCGTCCAACTCTGAGGAGCTTCCCCGAGTCGCTGCTTTTGGACGCGGTTCCGCTTTTGGAGTGGAGCCGGACAGTGAGTCTTCCAAGCAGTGTCCCACCGAACCTTGAGCGTTTTTCTGCTTTTTCATCTCCTCCACCAAAGTCCGGTCAGTGCCCTTTCGGGCTATACCCATTGGAAAGAAAAGAGCCCCCAGTTGCCAGATGCCGACCAACCGATTACAGTGAAGGAAAATCACCTGCGGAGGGAAGCTGAACACGATGAACAAGACGGACCGCCTGCTCGCCATCGTACTCGAATTGCAGCGTAAAGGAACATTGCGTGCCGAAGATCTGGCAGCCATTTTCGAAACAAGCGTAAGAACCATCTACCGCGATGTCCAGGCGCTGTCAGAGGCTGGCGTTCCGATTGTCGGCGCTCCCGGGCAGGGATATTCCTTGATGGAGGGCTACTTTTTGCCGCCGCTTCATTTTTCGGCGGACGAAGCGGTAACCCTGCTGCTCGGACTCGACTTCGTCGAACAGCAGCTCGATCCGCTCTATCTCGCCAAAGCGAAAGCCTCGCGCAAAAAAATCGAAGCGATCCTGCCCCAAGCTGTACAGCGGGAAGTGGAGAAGACGCGATCCGGCATGAAACTGCTCACCGCCCAATCGGCAGCAGATGCCGATTCCCGGACGATGCTGCAATTGCTCCGTCAAGCAATACAAGAGGAAAGGAAAGTGCGGTTTCTCTATACGAAAAAGCTACCTGAAGCAGATGGAAATCGCCAAAACCTCCGTACCGTCGCTCCTTATGGCTTGGTATTCGTAAACGGCTCATGGGGACTGCTCGGGTACTGCGAGCTGCGGGCGGACATCCGCCGTTTTCTCGTAAAGCGAATGCGTGATCTTACCCTGTTGGATGAAAAAGCGGTGCGGCCTCCCGATTTCAATCTGCAGGACTATACCCCGGCAGATGACCGAACTATGACAATCACTGTCCGCATTGCGCATGACGTTTCCGACAAGGCAAGGGAATCGCGTTTCTATTATATAGACGCTATTCAAGACCATCCGGACGGCCTGCTCGTCACGCTCCGGGTCCGGCAGCCCGAGGAAGTGCTGCCATGGGTGCTCGGCTGGGGAAGCAAAGCGGTGGTCGTCGAGCCGGAATCGTTTCGGCTGCACGTGCGTAAAGAAATCGAAAACATGCTGAAACACTACTGACATACTGCTGTCAGGAGCGCTCTCGTATAGTAAGGATAGTAGATCGAGAAAACGAGAGGAGCTGTCTGATATGCTTATGAATACGAAAGAGACATTGAAAAAAATGGAGGAAATCACGGAGCTGTACGTGAGGGAACTGGACCGCTATGATATGGAGCAGCTCACCCGCAAACCAAGTGAAGACGAATGGTCCCTCGGACAAATGTATATGCATTTGATCCGCGCCGCCCTGTTCATGCAGCTTCGCCACGTGGATACCTTCAAAGCGCAGAGCGAGCAGATTGAAGCCGCAAACGGCGAAGCTGGCAGCGAGTCCTTGTCAGGCGGAGATACGCCAGGAGAAAAAACGGAAGCAGGGCAAGCGGTATTTGCCCAAGGCAGCCTCCCTCCTGTGCGCATTCGTGTCCCGGCCTCCCCGGAATATACGCCTCCGCAGCCGGAGAGCAAGGAGCAGCTTGCAGAAGGATTGCGCCAGGTTTTAAGCAAGATGCGCGAGCTGGAGCCGGTTTTGGCTGACATTTCTCCCGTCTTTACGGCTCCCCATCCAGCCTTTGGCCACTTGAATGCGACGGAGTGGTTCGCCATCGTAGAGATGCACTACCGCCACCACCTGCGGCAAAAAGAACGTCTGGATGCTCTGCTGATGCAGGTATGACCGACTGCTGCGAGAGACCGGCCGGAAGAAACTGAGGCACACGGTCCGAAGGCATGGGACCAACTCCAAGTGCCCAATAAGCAAAAAAGGCTCTTTCCTCGACACACGTTTCGCCGGGAAAGAGCCTTCCGCTTTTTTAAGACGTTCACTTGCTTCGAGTATGATACAGCACCCATGCGGCAGGACTCGGGCTATTGCCGCCCCTCCTCGCTACAGCACCATCTCCAGCCATTCCTCTTTGGTGACCGGCCCGAAATAATACGCGAGATCCAACGTATCCAGCACCTGCTCCAGTGCTTCCCGGTCATACCTTACACCCACCAGCTTGTCCGTAAACTCCGAAGTTTCGCCCAAGCCAAAGAAGTCTCCATAGACGGAGGCAGATTTGATCAATCCCTTTTCCACGTACAGACGGACATCGAAGGTCCCTGAGCCAAGCCGCTTCACCCGCTTGACGTTGAAAGCCGGCGACTTGCCGTAGTTCCAGTCCCAGTTCCGGTAGCGCTCCGCCGAGATCTGGTCGATGCGTTTCCAGTCTGCTTCAGTCAGTACATACTGCTGCACTTGTGATCCGGCAAAAATCGAGTTGAGAATGTGCTGCCGAAATTGTTCGATGCTCATCGGCTCACGCAAAAACTCGGAAATGTTGGCCACGCGGCTGCGAACCGATTTTACCCCTTTGGATTTGAACTTTTCCGGGTTCACATTCAAGGCTGAGGCTACATTTTCCATCTGGGAGTCAAACAGCAGGGTCCCGTGCGTAAACATGCGCCCTTTGGTGGAAAACTGGGCGTTGCCGGAAATTTTCCGCTCCCCTACCTGAATGTCGTTGCGTCCCGTCAGTTCAGCTTCGACGCCCAGCTCGTTCAGCGCTTTTACGACCGGCTCCGTGAACTTGCGGTAGTTGTGAAAGGAGTTCCCGTCGTCATTGGTGATAAAGCTGAAATTGAGATTGCCCAGATCGTGGTAGACAGCCCCTCCACCGGACAGGCGGCGGACGACGTGAATGCCGTTCTTGGCTACATAGTCGGCATTGATCTCTTCGGCCGTATTCTGGTTCTTGCCGATGATAATAGACGGTTCATTTATGTAGAAAAGCAGGTAGTCGTGATCGGCGGGGAGATATTTCAATGCGTATTCTTCGATGGCCAGATTGATCCTGGGGTCGGTTATGTTTTGATTGTCGATGAAAAGCATCAGGCTTGTCCTCCTGTCACTCTTTTGTCTTTTGCTTTTATTTCTGCCTCTGTCGAAGGCCGGGAAAACGGATGCACTCTCTTGTACTATAACCGATCCGGCCCTTTTTTCCTATGAGTCTGCTCTCTGTATGGCACACTCTCTGTCACTTCCAGGCAAAAAAAAAGAGAAGCGTCCGGCCTCTCTTTAAAACGAACGCCCCTCCGCGTCCGTTTGTCATTGTTTTTCAGAGGACACGATCGTCTTCACTCTGCCGACCTGCCCATCCTGCAAGCGAACCTTTATCCCGTGCGGGTGAGCCGGAGAATTGGTCAGAAGATCTTTGACGATCCCCCGCGTCGTCTTTCCGGTGCGTTGATCCTGTTTGAGAACGATCTCGACCTCAAGTCCCGGATATATGTTTTTTCGCTGCTGCCCCGCCAGGCTGGTTGGCAGCGGTTGATTCGCTTTGTCTGCCATTGTTCGCAAAACCTCCAGTTGTCTGTATCCTTCCTTGTCTTACAGCCTTCTTTTGAACCTGCTCTGTCGACAAGCTCAACCCAACATCCTCACTTCGTGCAAACCGCCACTCCGATAAAATAACGAACGCCGTTTCTCGGCTTCTCAAAGGTAACACCCCGCTGATAGTAGATGTCTACATCTGAGAAACGGACAAACAGCTCCTGGAACTCTTCCGGCGTCAGCTGATGGACATGAAAAGGCTCGCTGGTCGGCATGCCTCTCCCCCGTCCGAACGGACTGGACAAAACAAGCGTCCCGCCCGGCTTCAGCAGACGATAAAGCTGGTCCATGAACCGAACGTCATCCGCTACATGCTCAATCGTTTCGAAACTGAGGATCGTATCAAACATCCCGAGCTTTTCCGGCAGGTGCGGGTCAAGCGCATCGCCCTGCTGATAGACAACCTTTTGGTGATTGTACTCCCGATTGGCATACTCGACCGTTTCCGGATCAATATCCACCCCGACAATCTCGGTGACTTCGCGCTTTCGGTCCTTGGCCACCATATGACAGCCATATCCAGTGCCGCATGCCAAATCCAACACCCTTCCGCGGATGTACGGAGTGGCGAAATAATAGCGGGCGATGTGCTCCAGCAGCATGCCATTTGTCGGCTTTAGCAGCTTGGGGATAATCCTTTCTCCTGTCCATGAAAGCATACCCGTCACCCCTTCCTGCATGATTTTCTCCCATCTTACCGCATTCACAGGCAAATTCATAGAAACGGCTCGGAAAGCACCCAAAGTCATTATTGACATAAAATATTTTCATGTGGTAAGATTATTTATTTTTACCGAATATCAAATTTGTGTTATACTAGATGTATTACAAGATCGGGGGTGGGGTTATGTTTCACATTGGCGACAAGATTTTTTATCCGATCCACGGAGCCGGAGTGATCGAAGCCATTGTTGAGAAAGAATTTCTCGGCGAAAAACAGCCATACTTTGTTTTGGACATGTTGCTTCGAGAACTGCAAATCATGGTCCCGCTGCACAAGATGGACGATCTGAACATTCGCCCGATTGTAGAAGAGCATACACTGGAAGCTGCTTTTGTCGCCCTGAACGAGGGAGAGCCTGACTTGAGCGTCACCGCTGCCCAGAGACACCGCATCAATATGGAGAAGATCAAACGCGGGGATATTTACGAGGAGGCCGAAGTCATCCGCGATCTGACCTGGATCTCGAGAACAAAGGTGCTCGGCACAGGAGACAAGCTTATGCTCGATCAGGCACAGCAATTATTCATCAGCGAAGTAGAACTCGTCAAAGGGATTGCAACAGAAGAAGCATCCGCCCTATTGATGCAGGCCATTCATCGGTAATTTATCACTGGCTATAGCAATACCCTCCACTACCTCAACGAACCTGTGAGGCAGTTTTTTTATGCGATACGCAAACAGGGGCTCCCCTCGTCTTTTCAGACATGAGGGAAAGCCCCTTTTTTCTATGTTTTTTGATAGACCATGCAGTATTGTTCCAGATCGCTGTTTGGCCATTTGATGATGTCCACGATCGCGAACTGGTTTTGTAAAAATTTTGGGTCAGGAGAGATTATTTCACGAGCTTTTCCGCGATGGCGAGCAAGTCTTCCTTAGCAATGTCCGGGGAAGAAGTCGATACAAAGACCATCAATTTTTTATCTTCCTTGTAAAATTGAATGGACTTGTCAACCCTTACTACACTTCCGTTTTCTCCCTTGAGATTAGTCAGTTGGTAAAGGGCCTCCTGGCCGCCTACTTTTACATTTTCCACAGTATCGTCCGGGCCTGCTTCCGCGGCAGAATACTTGACTTTTTCAAAGTTCTCGATTCTTACCGTAACGTCACCTTTGCTATTGGAATAGGTACCTGCTATCAGCTGGAATGTCGGTTCCACCTTCAGTTCTTTTACGATGACATCCTTCTTTGTTTCCTCTGCCTCTTTATAAAAGTCTTCCTTGTTGTAGTCACGAATGACTTCGTGTTGAACCGAACCATCTTTAAACGTGAAACCGCCTGCCAATTCGGCCGGGAAAGTAAACTTGTCTCCCGCCTCCTTCTGTATTACTGCCCGGTCAGTCGAGGTAATCGGGATCTGGAAGAAGCTCACGATCTTATTCGGATTGTCCGGGACGATATAGACCGCAGCAGCATTGCCCGGTTTGACAGATTCACGGACTTCATTGAACAATTGGCTGTAGGTTTTATGCTGACCCTCTCCCGGTTCTGCTGTCGTGTGGGTGATCTGCGATACGACTTCGCCTTTTTCATTTTTCAACTCGTACACTTTTACCGCCCCATACGCTGTTGTCACACTGAATACCATACACGCCGCAATGATCAATCCCATTCTTTTTTTCACTCGAAATTCCTCCTTTTTATTTTGCCGCTCGCGCAAACGATCCAGCACCTGATCCTTGACATCAATCTGGGGAACTGGTGTATCCGTTATCAGCTGTTTGACTTCATCGAATGAGTCTGAACGCTTCACTCATTTCCCCACCTTTCTGCGAAATTAGTTGGTTTTTGCACTTTTTCATTGCCCGCTCGTATCGTTTTCTCAAGGTTGCCGGCTTTTCTTGGAAAAGAACAGATAACTCCTCATAGCCTTTTTCTTCGATTACCCGTAAAAGGATCAAATTTCGTTCCTCCGGGGATAGAGTCGATAACGCCCGATGGAGGGGAGCGCTCAACTGGCCCTGTTCCACCCGGGCTGCTCCTTCCTCTCGGTCATCCGCCGGCACCCGATTGTTCAAAAAGGGAACCAGGCGGTAAAGCCGCTTTCGCTTGATCAGGTTGAGACAGTGATGATAGGCAATCTTGTAGACCCATGCGGAAAAGGAAACCACTTCCGTGTACTTTTCCAGGTTTTCATAGGCTTTTATGAAAACCTCCTGAACCGCGTCCTCCGCCTCCTGCCGATGCCCGAGCATGTGATAGCAATAAGTGAAAATAGGCTGCTGCAATTGCTCAATGACCATTCCGAACCCTTCAAGCGAACCGGAGGCCTTGATCTCCACGACAAGCCGCTCGATTTGCTCTTTATCCAAGAGCTTTTCACCCCCTTTTGCCCTTCTATAACAATCAACGATCGCACTTTGTGACCGTATCCGAAAAATTTTTTTCGTTTGCAAAAACTGTCTACTGGCAATTGACCATAAAAGTGCGTCTATGCTAACGTAAGGTAGTGATAATGATTATCATTATTGAAATTTGGAGGTTTCCAGCTTGGAATATACCCCTGACCATACACAATCTGTCCAAAACATTTTAAACGACCTGTGGCTGAAGCTGCAGAGCGCCGAACTGATTCGCGTCGGCAGGATGGAACAACAGCTCATCGAGTCGCATATTCTCTTCGTCTCCAAAGCCGGAGAGGGGCGTTTGATGATCGATTTTCACGATTACCGATTGCGTCCGGATGCGATTCATTTCGCTTATCCCGGTCAAACCATCGGGGTGTTTGCCGAGTCTGAAAAGGAAGTCGAGCTATATGCGGTCAGATTCGCGGTTTTGGAAGACACAAAGACCGCTGCTGTCTTCCCCTTGGCGGGCGAGGTGCCGGTTTACCCCGAGCCCAAGGCTTTGCTGCTGTGCGATCTGGTTACCGCTTGTTTTCGCAGCGACCAACCGTTGGAACATTTTCGCGGGCAATCGGCGTTTTTGGAGCTGATGTATGTGCTGCTGAAAAAGATCCGGCTTCTCCCCGAGCGGGACCCGCGAACAACGCTGGACAGCATCAAGACGTATATCGAAGCTCACTACCAGCAGAATCTGACGATTGAACAGTTGGCCCGCATGGCCGACATCAGTCCGAAGTACTTTGTCGACCTGTTTAAAAAGACGTACGGAAAAAGCTGCATCGACTACCTGACAGAGGTGAGGATCAACAACGCCAAACGGCTCATGCTGCAATCCGATATTCGCCTTCGCGATCTTGCCCACCAGGTAGGCTATAGCGACGAGTTCTACTTTAGCCGAAAGTTCAAGAAAGTGGTAGGAGTTTCCCCCAGCATTTACATAAAAAACCGCCGCCGGAAAATCGTTGCCTATACTCCGTCCATTCTCGGACATTTGCTCGCGCTGCAGATCACGCCCTACGCCGCACCCCTCCACCCGAAATGGACGCATTACTACCATCGGCGGTATCGGGCGGATATTCCGCTGCACCTGAGCGCCTATCGGTTCAACCGGGACTGGGAATCCAATGTGGAAATGCTCGCCCATGCCAAGCCGGATATCATCGTGTGCGACAAGGACAGCCTGCACACCAGGGAGCGGGAAGAGCTGGAGCAAATCGCGCAGATCCTCTACATACCCGGAGCGGGGATGCACTGGCGGGATCAACTGAAGCTGACGGCCCAGTTGTTGGGGGCGGAGCATGAAGCCGACTGCTGGCTGCGCAGCTACGACCAAAAGACAAAGTCCGCCAGGGAGCGGCTACATCGGGAACTGAAGGATGACAAAGTGCTCGCCATGAGTATCTACAAAAAAAGCTTCTACGTATCTCCGGCTCGCGGGATGATGGATGTCCTCCGCCGCGATTTGATGCTGAACGTCATTCCCGGCCCGCGTCCTGACGAACACCGGCAAGCCATTTCCGTGGAGCAATTGGCCGATCTGGACCCCGATCATATTTTGGTCAACGTTTGCCAGGAGCCGGAATCGCTTGGGGAATGGCACCATTTGCAATCGTCCGCAGTTTGGCGGGATTTGAAGGCCGTCCGCAAGAACCGGGTGCATCTCATCTCCTCCGACCCGTGGCGAGAATACTCCGCCTATGCCTGCGACCGAATGGTGGACGACCTTTTGATGCGGCTGCATGGAGATCGTCCAAATGATTTCCGGATATAGTCCATGTTCCGTTCGCGGGAGCTGGTTTATACTCATTGTTGAGAATGATTATCAAACGCATTTCCTGGAGAGGAGAAAAGCAACGATGCTCAAAAAATATTGTGCGGTACTGTTCGTTTCCCTGATGGCAGCGGCGCTTGCGGCATGCGGAGCCGACAAGGCGGCGACAACGGCAAACGGTTCATCGACAAGCCCTGCCGTGGCCCAGGAAGCTGGCGGCAAGCCTGCTGCCAATCCGGCAAACGCTACCGCCGAATCAAGGACAATCCAATATCTCGGGAAAGACTACACGGTTCCGGCTGTCGCCGACCGGATTGTGATCACCGGATCGGTCGAGTCAATGGAGGATGCTCTCGTGCTTGGCGTGAAGCCGGTTGGGGCGATGACGACCGGAGGCAAGTTCGCTCCGGTGTTCGCCGAGATTACCGAAGGAACCGTAGGGATCGGGGAGAAAACACAGCCGGATATCGAGGCGATCTTGAAGCTGAAGCCGGATGTGATTCTGGCCAGCACCAAATTCCCGGCAGAAACCATCGAGAAATTGAACAAAGTCGCTACTACCATTCCGGTCTCCCATATATCGACAGACTGGGAAGCCAATCTGAACCTCTTGGCAGAGCTTGCCGGAAAGCAAGACAAGGCCAAGCAGGTGCTGCAAACCTACAAGGAACAAGTGCAGGAGCTCAAGGAAAAAATCGGGCCGATCTTTAAAGACAAAAAGGTTTTGGCCATTCGCGTCCGGGCAGGCAGCACGTTTATTTATCCGGAATCCGTATTCTTCAACCCGTCCCTTTACGCCGACCTCGGTGCGGAAGCTCCTGCGGAGGTCAAGCAGGCGAAGGCACAGCATCTCATTTCCCTTGAAAAGCTGTCCGAGATGAATCCGGATTATCTGTTCGTCCAATTTGCCGAGAGCGAAAACAAAGACACCCCCCGGGTTTTCGAGGAGTTGCAAAACAACCCGATCTGGAAGAGCATCAACGCCGTTAAAAACGGCAATCTCTTCGTGAATATCGTAGACCCGGTTGCCCAGGGCGGCACAGCCTACAGCAAAGTGGCCTTCCTCAAGGCGGTAAAAGACAGTGGCATCCAGCAGACAAAGTGAGCAGAATACGATGCGTTCAAACAAGCTTGCATCTGCCCTGATCCTGGGGAGCTCGCCGGTTCTCATCGTCCTTGCGATCCTGCTGTCAGTCCTTTATGGGGCCAAGGAGATTGATGTGGATACGATTCGCGATGCGCTGTTCCATTTTGATCCGGGCAATGTCAATCACCAGATTATCATGCACTCCAGATTTCCGAGAGCAATCGGGGCCCTGTTGATCGGGGCCTTCCTGGCTATTTCAGGGGCGATCATGCAGGGGATTACACGAAATTATCTGGCGTCGCCTTCCATTATGGGGGTGACCGACGGTTCGGCTTTTGCCATCACGATCTGCATGGTGTTTATGCCCAACTCGTCCTCGATGGAGATGATTCTCTTTTCCTTTATAGGATCGGCCCTCAGCATCTTTCTTGTTTACACACTGTCCACCCTGCTGCCGGGGGGGCTCTCCCCGGTGCGCATGGCGATTCTGGGGACGATTATCGGCACGTTTTTGAGCAGCGTGGCTACCGCTGTGGCGACCTACTTTCAGGTGTCGCAAAGCATCAGCTTCTGGTACAACGCCCGGCTTCACCAGTTGGACCCGACGCTGGTCAAGCTGGCAGTCCCGTTTGCGGTGGTCGGCATACTGGCAGCGATCTGGCTCTCCAAGTCCATCTCGGTCCTGTCTCTCGGAGAGGAGATCGCCGTCAACCTCGGGCAAAAAACGACCGCTATCAAGTTTATGGCTACCGGAAGCGTGGTCATCCTGACCGGCATATCCGTAGCGCTGGCAGGAAAAATCGGCTTTGTGGGACTCATCGTTCCCCATATCGCCCGCTTTTTGGCCGGCGCCGACTACAGATGGATCATCCCGTGCTCCGGGGTGCTTGGCGGCATCTTTCTGGCGCTATGCGATGTGCTCAGCCGGTTTGTCAACTATCCGTACGAGATGCCGATTGGCGTGGTCACTTCCTTGCTTGGCGTCCCTTTCTTTCTCTATCTGATCCGGACAAGAGGGGGCGAAAAGCGTGCATAATGCTTCCAAAGGCCGTTACGCTGCCGTATTGGCCGCCGGGATCGGCGTGATTCTGGCCGCTGCTTATATCAGCCTGACGAACGGCTCTTTCGATATGACTGTGATGGATATTGTTCGGACGCTTTTGCGTATCGACCCGCAGCCGGAACATGATTTGGTCATCCTTGAGTTTCGTCTGCCGCGCATCGTCATCGCCGTGCTGGTCGGAATCGGGCTTGGCATTGCCGGAGCGGTCATTCAGGGAATTACGCGAAACGGCCTGGCAGATCCCGGCATTTTGGGAATCAATGCGGGGGCAAGCGCGGCCATGGTGATCTTTCTGTTTTTTTATCAGGGACAGGTAAAGGGAACCGGGTGGACGGCGATTTTGACCATGCCGCTTTTCGGGTTGGCTGGCGGTCTTCTGGCGGCCCTCCTGATCTACCTTTTTGCCTGGAAAGACGGGCGGCTGGAGCCGCAGCGCCTGCTTTTGACCGGGATTGCGATCGGTTCCGGGCTCGGTGCGCTCACCCTTTTTCTGACCTTGAAGATGAACGCGAGCGATTTTGAGATGGCAGTCGTCTGGAATTCGGGCAGCATTTACAACGCCAACTGGAAATATATCGCCTCCATCCTCCCGTGGCTGGTCTGTCTGATTCCCGTCATTGTCAGCAAGTCGGCCATCCTCGATGTGTTCAAATTGGACGAAGACATCGTCATCGGCATCGGTGTTTCGTCGGAAAAAGAAAAGGCAATGCTCATCCTGTGCAGCATCGGCATCGTGAGCGCCTGTGTTTCGGTGTCGGGTGGCATCGGTTTTATCGGACTGATGGCTCCCCACATCGCGAAGCGCCTGGTCGGCCATTTCCACCGGCACATGATTCCTGTTTGCGGACTGGTCGGAGCGGCGCTGGTGCTGGTCTCTGACACGATTGGCAAGCTCCTCTTTGCCCCGGCCGAATTGCCGGTCGGAATCGTCATTGCGATCATCGGTGTTCCCTATTTCATCTTTTTGCTTTCCAGAAAAAAAAGCCGTTGAGTCCGAAAAAAATACTGCGAGAGGAAGTAGATACAGTGGAGAGCCAGCAAAAGGAGCTTGAAGAAGTGAACGTGTGGGAAGGCGGAGGCGGGGTCTTTCTTCCCCAAACCGAACAGTACGCCATGCGCTCCAGCGTCAGCAGCCGGGAGTATCGCATTCTCATTTACAGGCCAAGCGAGGCTCCGCCACCCTCGGGGTATCCGGTGATCTATTTGCTCGACGCCAACGCCTTGTTCGCCACGATGGCGGAGGCCGTACGCATTCAGTCCCGCCGCTCCGAGAAGACGGGCGTTTTTCCGGCGGTTATTGTCGGGATCGGCTATCCAGAGGAAGCGCCGTTTCCGCCCGCCCGCTTTTATGATTTTACGATGCCAAGCCCCCTTGCCGAGCTCCCTCCTCGGCCTGATGGGACCGCGTGGCCGGAGCACGGCGGCGCCGAAGCCTTTCTGACTTTCATCGAGGAGGAGCTCAAGCCGAGGATTGAAAGCTGCTGCCCTGTCGATAAAAGCAGACAGGCCATCTTTGGGCACTCTCTTGGCGGTCTTTTTGTCCTGCAAGTCCTGTTCACCCGTCCGCACGCCTTCCAGACTTATATCGCCGGCAGTCCGTCCATCCATTGGAACAAGGCCTTTCTGCTGGAAGCCGAGAAGCAGTTCTCTTCCCTTGCAAAGCAGCAGGCAGTCGGCGACATCGGCATCATGATCGCGGTAGGAGAGCTGGAGAAGGGCCACCAGAGCCGCATGAACGAGAATGCAAAGGAGCTTGCAGAGCGTCTTTCCGCCTTGGCAGACTGCGGGATTCGCACCGAGTACAAGGAGTATGAGGGAGAAGGCCATGTTTCGGTGCTGCCGGGCTTGATCAGCCGCGCCGTGCGGTTTGTATCCCGCCCTTTATAAATGGGGCCGCTTCATAAAAGGGAGCCACTTTTCTTTATAAGCATAACGCCGAAGCCAACTTACCTGGACAACACCGCTACAGCCAGTCCAGCTTCTGCTATACAGGTACAACCATTTGCAGCGGAAAAGGAAAAAGCTGACGTATGCAAACTAGCTTGCAAACGTCAGCTTTTGTTTTCCTCTCAAGCAGCATGGAGGCGGGGACTCACTTTCCTGACAGCCTGACTTACGCTTTTGCTTTGAGTCCGGCCCCTTCGCCAAAGCCGCATCCCTCACATTACTTCCACGGAATCAGCTTTCGCTCCAGCCACTGCAGCGTGCGGTTGAAAATCAGACCGAGCAGGGACAGGAACAGCACGCCCACCATCAGCTTGGTCGTTATCATCAGGTTTCCGTAGTGCAGCACCATGGAACCAATCCCCTGCTGGGCCGCGATCATTTCCGCAGACACCAACAGGAGCAGCGAGGTTCCGGCCGCCAGCTTCAGACCGGCAAAGATCATCGGGAGCGCCCCTGGCAGGATCACTTTTCGGATGACATTGAGATGGTTGGAGCCAAAGGTGACAGCGGCCTTGATCAAAATGGGATCGACCGTTTTCACGCCCGAATACGTATTGATCACGACCGGGAAGAACACCCCGAGTGCGATGATTGCGACCTTGGGCATCTCGCCAATCCCGAACCAGAGGATGATCAGCGGCAGCAGGGCAATTTTCGGAATCGGATAAATCGAATAAACGATAGGGGTCAAAATGGCATCGGCCCACCGGGAGAACCCGAGGATCAGGCCAATCGCGATTCCACAGATCGCTCCGATGGCGTATCCCGCTCCGATCCGGTACATACTGGCCAGCAGATTCTCGATCAGCTCGCCGTTCACGAGCATGTCCCATGCCGCTGTCAAAATAGCGGAGGGAGCAGGCAAAAAGAGCGGGGGTACGATGTTCATCCGGCAGACGATTTCCCACAGTGCCACCAGTCCGGCAATCCCCAGTGCGGCGGCATAGCCCGGAATTTTTTGCTCCAGAAAGGCGACGCGGTTGGTAATGACTTGTCTTTGCTCGTTCATCTTGCTCACCCCTCCTTCAGCGCTTCCTGGGCATCGTGTTTGATCAGCTGCCAGATTTGATCGGCGTATTGCTCGAACTGGCTGCGGTACTCTTCTTTGTCCCTTCCTATTTTCGGAAGGTCAATGCGGATAATCTCCTTGATCTGGCCCGGATGTCTGGACAGGACAATCACCCGGTCAGCCAGGTAAACGGCCTCTTGAATGTTGTGCGTTACATACAGCGTGCTCAGTCTGGTCCGGTCCCAGATCGTCAGCAGCTCCTCCTGCATGAGTGTGCGCGTCTGGGCATCCAGCGCGGAGAAAGGCTCGTCCATCAACAGCAGATCCGGCTCGACCGCAAGCGCTCTGGCGATCCCGGCCCGCTGCCTCATCCCGCCTGAGAGCTGTTTCGGGTACGCCCCTTCAAAGCCCTGCAAGCCGACCATGTCGATGTAGTGCTTGCCCTTTTCCTGCTGCTCCTGTTTGCTGGCGCCGCTCTCTTCCAGTCCGTAGATGACATTTTCATAGACCGTCCGCCACGGAAACAGGGCAATTTCCTGAAAGACAATGCCTAGTTTGGGCTTTTTCCCCTGGGTTCCTTCAAAATAGACCGTCCCGCTGCTGGGCGACATCAAGCCTCCGACGATGTTGAGCAGCGTGGACTTGCCGCAGCCGCTCGGTCCGACCAGCACGACGAACTCCTGCTCTTCAATGGAAAAATTGATGTTCGTAAGCGCGGTCACTTCTCGTTTTTTTGAATCAAGAAACGTCTTGCCGACATCTTCGATGACAATTCTCATGCGATCACTTCCCTAACTTTTGCAAAGCATCTTCCAATAGCTGCGTATTCACGATTTCGCTCGTATCGATCGCTTTGTCGATCAGCTTTTCCTTGGCATACCACTCTACCTGGGTCTTGATGTCGGACTCCAGCAGCTTGCCGTCGCGGTCAATGTAAGGCAATCCTTTTTTGATCATGTCCGGCTCTTGATCGGTGTACTTGGCGATGATTTGGACGACTTCATCGTAATGCTCGCCAGGGACGATCTGTCCGTCTTTCTTTGTGAGAACGGCATCGTAGTAGTAACGGGTCGCTTTTGCGTATGCCTTCAGGAAGCGTTCGGCCACATCCTTGTTCTCAGCCAGCTTCGGAGAGAAGAAGATGCCCGAAGTCTGGTACTCGATCTCGTCGCCTACCTGCGCGATAACTTTGCCGTAGCCCTCGTCTACAACGGTCGAGATATTCGGCTCGTTCAAAAGAACAGCATCCACCTGCTTGCTCTTGAGCGCTTCCATCAATCCTTTGATGCTGTTGAGCGGAACGAGCTCCACGTCGCCAAGGCCAAGGCCATGCTTTTCGAGCATTCTGCCGGCCATGTAATGATAGGTCGATCCGGTCTGTGTAATGCCGATTTTCTTTCCCTTTAATTCTTCGATGCTTTTAAGTGGTGAATCGCCAGGCACTAACAAAGCAGAGGAGGAGTAGCCCTGCTGTTCCCTTCCCTTGTCGGCCACAATCACCAATTTTTGTCCGCCCGAAACCATATTGTACAGGCTAGCTGTAATCCCGGTTGCCCCGACATCCACGCTTCCTGCAGCTGTCGCTACCGCGATCGGCTGAGCAGCTTCAAACCACTTTGCCTGCGCATCAATGTTTTCCTCTTTGAAAAAGCCTTTCTCGATCCCGATAAACAACGGTGCAGAGCTTGTCAGCTTGAGCATCCCGATTTGGACAGTAGCGGCTTCCGCCTTCTGCTGCCCGTTTGATCCTCCGGCTGCGCTTTCCCCTTCCTGCTTTCCACAGCCAGCGAGAGCCAGGGATAGAGTCAATAGAGTGCTTGCAACTAGCATTGCTGATTTCTTCACGTAACGCCCCTCCATGTCGTGATCTTTTGATCGTCGTAAAATTACCATTATATTTCGACAAAGTAACACAAAAAGTGACATAGATCAATGCTTCCAGCTCAATAAATGCTCATCGCCGTCCTGTAAAAGCTTGGTCATGTAGACAATTTGACCTGTATGATACGAATAATGGGCAGTCGTATGGTACAGGATTTCCAGCAAATGACGGGTGTACGAGGCGATTCCCGCGTCCGGCGGATAGACAATCGTCACTTCTCTTTCCATATCTTCTGGCGAGAGCGATTCCAGTATCGCCCGCGTCTGCTGGCGCACGCCTGTCAGCTGCGCCAAAAGCTCGTCCGGACTGACGCCGCCTTCCGCGAGAAATTCTGCCGATCTTTCCCGGATGAACGGCTTTTGGCCGATCCCGCTGACGATGTTTTGATATTCGTTTCCGGCCAGATGCAAACAGAGATTGCCGACGCTGTTGGTGCTCCCGCGCACTTTTTTCCACACCCGCTCCTCCGGCAATCGGTCCAATGCTTTCCTGATCCGTTCCAGCTCCGTGTCCAGCAGCTTCAGTGTTTGGCTGTAAAAACGATGCATGCCTGCTCCCTCTCTTCCCTATGTATTTTGATTCATACTCCATAGGATACCACAGGTCTTCCGGGAACTGGCGCAATGTCGGCATCAAGTGCCTGACGCCCCCTTTTGCCTTTATGAAAATGGGCTTCGCGAAACTTTGTTGGCCAAAGAAAAAACGGCCGGAAGCCAGCCGTTTTTTCTCCTTGCGGTGCTGTATGGCAGTAGTCGGACCACATTGTCTACCATTGCGACGACCCGGAGGATCTCCCGCTGTTCGACGACCCGCCTCCCCAGCTTGAGCTGCCTGACGAATGGCCGCCTCCGCCCCAGCTCGAGCTTCCCGAAGAGCGTCCTCCTCCCGAGCCGCCGCCAAAACCTCCTCCGAAGCCGCCTCCAAATCCGCCAGAATTGTTGCGTCGGCGCTCCTCATCCAAAGCTCGCCGGTACTCCCGATCCATTTCGCTGAGGATCGTTTCTCCTCGGGAGATTTCCTGCATGGCCTCGGCAAAGGCCCCCTCCCTGATCGCCAGCTCCACCTGTTCTTTTAAGCGATCGTACTGGGAGGAATAGCGGGAAAGGCGGATTCTTCTGCCGTATCGATTGCGTCTGCTCGAATAGGCGTCCTCGAACCTCCGGAAAGCGCGCACCGTCTCTTCCTTTTTCTGCTTGACCAGCTCCACCCGGTGAGCAAGCTGATCGACAAGCATTTCAAATGAAGTCAGCGCCTCCTCGATCTGATAGACGTCGAGCAATTGACCGTTCATCAGGCTCTCCAGCCCGTTGATCTCCTTGTCTATCTCGGCGATCATCCTGGCAATCTCGGGAATTCTGACATAAAGCTGCTCAAAAGCAGACGCTGATTGATAGAAACGGCTTTGGAACTGCTGAAAACGGTCGCCTGCCGTCTGTACCCGCTCCTCCAGAGCCATGCGATAGCCAAGGCTCTGCTCCCGGACATTTTTTATCTGTGAAAGCAGGTGCTCTGACAGCTCGCTCCGTTCGTGGGCCAGCCTGTATTTTTGCACGCGCTCGTCAAGCGCCGACTTTATTTCGATCAAAAGCCGTTCAAGCTCTTCCTTGTCCCCCATGATTTGTCCGTAACGCTCTTCCTGCTCACGGAGATGAACTTCGGCAAAGCGTTCGCGCAGTCTCGCGAACTCCTGACTGTACGCGGAGTCATATTCCCGCAGTTCAGCGAGAAGCTGTTCCGTACTGCGCACTGTCGTCTTTGCCCTGTCCCGGTGCCGAATCATTTCTGCTACGACGTCGCTCGCCTGCTGCAAGTCATTCTCCAGGCCATCGACACATGCTTTTGCTTCCTTGCTGTCGCCTGCTTCAATCAGCGCTCCGAGGCGAGGCACTTCCGCTTCCGCCGCTTTCAAAATGGCAAAGGGGTCGGCATCGACAAGCAGCAGTTGTTCACGTCCTACCACTTGGCGAAGCTCCTCCTCCTTCGCTTTGATTCGGGCAGGAAGCTTTCTGTGCTTTTCGATCTGGGCTCTGATCTCATCGACAGCAGCCAGCAAGCCGTCAAACATCTGGTGGACCTCTTTCGCCGGTCCTTCGGCTTGCAAGTAATCAAATTCGTCCATGCTGTCCGCTTTGTTCAAAATGGCTTCCGCCTGCTCCAGCTGCTTCCTCATGATGGTCAAGGAGAAGGACGTTTCCCCGGCGAGCGCCTCGATGATTGCCGACGTCTCTTTTGCTCTGTCTTTGGCCTCCTCGACGAGACGCCTTACCTCGACGGACAGCCTTTCAATCTCTTTCAATCTTGCTTGATTTTGTTCAATCTTCGTGCAATACTCCTCCACTGTATCCAGAAGGTCCTGTATGGCCTGTTCCGTTTTGGCCCCGGAGAAAAAGGAAACCTTTTGTCCCGCCAACTGCTCCTGCAGCTGCTGCGATTCTTTATGCAGTTGGAGGGCGGCTTGTTCAAGCTGTGCAACCTGCTTTTTCGTTTCCCCCTCGATGAGGCCGACCTCCAGCTCGCGGAACAGCCCGGAGACGATCATCTGGTCGACGGCAGGCGTCGCTTTCGCATGGCTCTTTACAGCCCGGTCCAGCATTTTCTTTAGACGGGAGCGATAGACAAGCTGTCTGATCGTGAAAAACAGAGCCGCTCCGATGCATAGAAAGAGCAGAACCCAGACGATGGAGTTCTGGGAATGAGCCGATGTCGCCGATTTGGCCTGTGCAGGAGCCGAACCGGATGGAGCGGATGATGGCGGCGGAGTCGCAGCGTGCTTCGATGTTGCCGCATTGCCGGAGGGTGCCGTTGAAGCGCCTGAGGCCGCGGGCGATGCTGACGGTGCCGTCGTCGCATTTGCCGGAGACGATGCCGGGGTCGTCGCAGTGACTCCCGCATTCCCCGCAGACGCCGACTCGGAAATCTCATTGACGTAGTCGCTGACCGCAATCACTCCTGCAGCGACATTTCCCTCTCGCGCCAGCGGTACGAATTGCAGGTCGAGAATCCCCTTTACATCCCCCGCATCGCTTTGGGCGACTTGACTTGCCAGCTCCTTGTTTTCGAATACGAGATGCACGTGATTCGGATTCACCGTCACGACCAGCATCAGTTGATTTTTTCCGAGCTTCCAGCCGTCGTAGGCCTCGTTGGCCAAGCGCTCTCCTTCCGCCTCATCCAGCCCGCTGGCGGTAAGGAGCAGCAGCTCGTACTTTTTGTCCTTCGTACTCTCTTTGATCTGCTCGGCTTCATCGGATGAAAACAACCCGACGGGGTCGGTCACGACTCCATTCCGCTCCGGGAGAGCGGCCGCGGAGGCGATGGAGCCCGAGACAAGCCACAGGATCGCCAACATAAACAAACTGATTCTCTTCATTCTTTAATCCTTTCCTGATATGTCGTTCATTTTCAAATTATACAGTAACGAGAGCTGTCGCGCTTGCCCGGCTTGCTTTTCCATTTTTCTCCTCCGCAATCGAAAGGCCAATTGTGGAAGTGGCTCTAGACTCGCTCGTCGGCTGCAAGCAATACTGTGGGTATTGACGAGAGGAAGATCATGAAGGAGGCGATACCCATGTGTTCAGAAAAAAAGCTGGCGGTTATTACCGGTGCGGCTCAGGGACTTGGCTACGCGATTGCAGAGGACCTCGCTGCTTCTGGTCACCGCGTTGTTTTGCTGGACCGCAATCCGGATAAACTGCTTGCCGCCGTCGAAACGCTCCGCTCCAAAGGTCATACAGCAGATGGGAAACAAATCGATCTGGCGGAAACAGATGCGATCCAAGGCCTGCTCTCCCAGATCGTTCAGGAGCACGGGGCCTTCCACGTTTTGGTCAACAACGCTGGCGTCAATATCGTCAAGCCGATGGATCAGGTCACAAGCTCCGACTGGGACCTGGTGATGAATATCAACCTGAAGGCTGTCTTTTTCATGATACAAGCCGCCGCTCCATTCCTGCATGACGGCGGCTCCATCGTCAATATCGCCTCGGTTGCGGCAAACAGCCCGCGCCCGCTCTCCGCAGCCTACGCGGCTTCAAAAGCGGGGGTTTTGAGCGTGACAAAAACTGCATCGATTGTCCTTGCCCCAAGACGCATTCGCGTAAACGCCGTTTGTCCCGGTGCCATGGAAACAGAGCTGTTGGCGAAAATGGCTGACGACATGAGCGCTCTCTTTGGCCAAAGCAGCGAAAGGTCCCTGCAAAATTACATCGGTAACATCCCGCTCGGGCGAATCAGCTCCGCGCATGATGTAGCAAAAACCGTTTCATTCCTGGCATCCGACGCCGCTGCCTATATAACAGGCCAATCCGTAAACGTCTGCGGCGGGTGGACAGTTACATAGCCGGGAGGACCGCCTATGCTTCGCTTTTTCCAAGCCGCCGTCACCAAATTGTTGCCCTTGTGGATCGTCTGTTGTGCGCTTCTCGCCTACCACTTTCCCGGCCACTTTCTGTTCTTGAAAAATTGGACCGCCCCTGCGCTCGCTTTTATTTTGTTTAACATGGGACTTACCTTGTCGCAGGAGAGCTTGAGACGGGTCATTCGGCAGCCAAAGAACGCCTTGCTTGGCGTAGCCGGCAAATGGACGATCACGCTGGGCATTTCCATCGGGCTCGCGTTTCTGTTCTTCCGGGATCAGCCTGATCTCTTGGCGGGGACAATCCTCGCAGGGGCGGTGCCCAGCGGGACATCAGCCAATCTGTACACCTTTATGGCAGGAGGAACGCTCGCTTTGAGCATCATGATGTCCGCTGTGGATACGCTGGTGGGCCCCGTTTTGACCCCGCTGATCATGAAAGCGACGGTCGGCAGCGTTGTCCCCGTAGCTTTTCTGCCGCTGTTTTTGCAAATGGTGTACGTCGTCCTCCTGCCGATTTTGGCGGGCCTGGCGATCCAGTGGAAATGGGAGTCGCGGCTGGCCCCTGTCAAGAAAGTCATTCCCCTGCTCTCTGCTGCCGCCCTCATCGTTGTTGATCTCGCTGTCGTTTCTGGTGCGCAGACTATGCTTCAGGAGAATCTGGTCCTGCTCCCCTGGCTGTTTCTCTGCGTATTTCTGCAAATAACCGTTCCCATGGTGCTCGGGTACTGCTTTGGCGCCGGTTTCCGGATGCCGGAAGCGGATCGACGGTCCGTCGTCTATGAATTCGGGATTTGCAATACGGCCCTGGCTGCGCTTCTTGCCATGGAGCACATCAGCCCGATCGCTGCGGTCCCTGCTGTAGCGAATATGATCACCAATACGTCCCTCGGCGCTTTCATCGCCGTTTTGTGGGAACCGGCCCGCACCCGCTGGCAGCGATACAGATCGAGCTCAAGCTCTGCGGCACAACATCAGTCAACGCAGTAAGGCCCCTTTTGTCTGCGAGACAAGGGAGCCTTTTTTTGTCTGTTTAGGTTTCTGCAAACCAGCCTTTTCCCTGGCGTGTACGGCAGTGCCTCTTGGCAGGCATGCAAGCCGCAGCCTCCCTGGACTAGGAGAGGTGAATTGCTTGCCCCATGATGCTCATCGCGGCTTCCTGGATGCCTTCCGCGACCGTAGGATGCGGATGGATCGTTTTGACCAGCTCGTCGAGCGTAGCCTCGAGCGTCAGACCGAGCGACGCTTCCGCAATCATTTCGGTCGCGTGCGGAGCCAGCAGATGAATGCCGAGAAGCCGCCCGTACTTTCTGTCCGCTACCACCTTTAAAAACCCGTCCGTCTCTCCCCCAACCAGGGCTCTGCCGCTTGCCATCAGCGGAAAGACCCCTTCCTGAACGTCGAATCCCCTGTTTCTCGCCTCTTCTGCCGTTAGGCCTGCCATAGCCGCTTCCGGATGAGAGTAGACGCAGTGAGGGACGAGGTCGAAGTTGACTGGCTGTGTGGGGAAGCCCAGGGCATGTTCAGCCGCTACCCTGCCTTCTGCCATCGCGACATGCGCCAGCATGATCGGACTTGCGCAATCCCCGATGGCGTAGATGCCCGGCTGATTCGTCTGTTGATACGCATCTGCCTTTATTTTGCCGTTCACTACCCGAATCCCCGCCTTATCCAGCCCGAGCGGTTCCAGAACGGCTGCTCTGCCCACCGCCGCCAGCACCAGGTCGGCCTGTACCGATTTGCCTTCCGACAATTGCAGCTCCAGCCCTTCCGTTTCCTTCTTGATGATTTTTACGACCTTTTGGCCAAGGCAAAAGGCAATGCCTTGTCTTTCCAGCAGCTCTTTCAACTGCCGGGACAGTTGCGGGTCCATATTCGGCAGGATGCGCTCTGCCGCTTCGATGACATGCACATCCACGCCCAGCTCGGAAAAAGCGGTCGCAAATTCCACGCCGATGACCCCGCCTCCGATGATGGCAAGGCGTTTGGGCAGCTCGGCAACGGAGAGCAGCTCATCGCTTGTGACTACTCCCGGCAGGTCAATGCCTTCAATCGGCGGAACGACCGGACGGCTGCCTGTCGCCAGGATAATGGCATCCGCCTCCAGCAACAACTGCTCTTCTCCCGCAACAGCCACCCTTTTCTCTCCGGCAAGCGAAGCTGTCCCTTTTACGACCCTGATCTGCCCCTTCCGAAGCAACCCTTCTACGCCTTTTCGAAGCTGCATGACCGCTTTTTCTTTCCGCTCCAGAATGGACGGCCATGGAACTTCACCAGCTTTGTTCTCCGGGAACCACTGACTGCTTTTCGCCCATATGTGGGAGGACTCCAGCAGGCTTTTTGTCGGGATGCAGCCGACATTCAGGCAGGTGCCGCCGAGCTGTCCTTTTTCAATCAGGGTGACGTCCGCCCCCAGCTGGCCCGCGCGCAAAGCTGCCGTATATCCTCCCGGCCCTCCACCGATGACGATCAGCCTTTTTTTCATCCTACCGCCTCCCCTTTACAAGCAGCCGCAGCGGCTGCTGGATGTAGTCATGCACCGTCTGGAGGAACCCGGCTGCCTCCGCCCCGTCGAGTGCCCGATGGTCAAAAGAGAGGGACAGCGTCAGCATGGAACGTCGAGCGAGGTCATCACCGATCCATACGGGCTTTTCGACGATCCTGCCGATCCCCAATATTCCGGTTTCTGGCGGATTGATGATCGGCGTAAAACCGTCGACACCCATCATGCCGAGATTGCTGATCGTAAACGTGCCCCCGCGCATTTCATCGACCGTCAGGCGCTGCTCGCGGGCGCGCGTCGTCAGATTATGCAAGGCTTCCGCTATCTCGCCCAAATCTTGTTTGCACGCGTGAGGAATGACCGGAACGAGCAGCCCGTCTTCGACAGAGACAGCCACGCCGAGATGGACGTCCGGGTGGATAGTGATCGCCTGATTTTGGCACCAGGCGTTCAGACTGGGGTGCTTTTGCAGAGCCATGGCAACGATTTTGACCAGAAAATGGGTAACGGTCAGCTTGGTCCCCGTACTCGCCAAATCTGCGGAAAGAATGGCATGTGCGGCCAGCAGCGGAGTTACATCGACTTCCCTGGTGAGTGTAACGTGGGGGATCTGCTGCCAGCTTCGGGTCATCCGCTCCGCGATCACCTTGCGTGCGCCTGTCATCGGGCGGGTTGCGGCTGCCGACTCCGCTTCCCGTGGCGGATGCGTCCACTGACCTCCCGCTTGCTTCAGTTGTTCGGCAATCACGTCAGGCAGCATGATCCGCCCCCGCTGGTCGATCCTCTCCCAGGCCACACCTTGCTCCTCCGCATATTTTTTGGCTGCTGGCGAGATAGCCGGCTGCTTTGCCCCAGTATCCCCGACATCGCGGGAGACAACGATGCTTCTCGGGCCGGATGCACTGACTTGGCCTATATCGATTCCCTTCTCCCTGGCGAGCTTGCGAGCGAGCGGAGTCGCGAGGCGAAACCCCTCAGAAAGGGTGTGATCGCCTGATTCGAGACTCGAAGCATCGTTCGAATCACGGCTAACAGCATCGTTGGATTTGTGATGTGAACCCTCGCCTGCCCCCTGCTGACCGTCTGCTCCCAGCAACCCGCTAATATCCTCGGACTCTTCCGCCACGATCGCAAGCGCTGCCCCGACCTGTGCCGCTGCGCCTGCGGGCGTAAAAATATGGCGCAAAACCCCGGTCCCTGGTGCCGTCACTTCATTGGTGATCTTGTCTGTCTCCACCTCGAACAGCACTTCGCCGCTCTCGACACGCTCGCCTACAGCTTTGCACCAGACGGAAACGGTCCCCTCTGTCATCGTCAAACCGAACTTGGGCATGGTGATTACGAATGCCATGTTATTTCCCCCCTTCCTTCAATTTGTTTACCAGCGTGCCCGCAGAACAGCTTCTACGATTGATTCCACTTGTGGAATCACCCGCTTTTCCAGAGGCGGGCTGAAAGGAATCGGGGTAAAGGCGGCACCTACGCGGATGATGGGGGCGTCCAGGTACTCGAGGATGTTTTCGCTGACCGAGGCGGCAATTTCTCCCCCGACACCGCCTGTTTTGACCGCCTCATGGGCTACGACCAGACGATGTGTCTTTTTGACAGACTCGTAGATCGTCTCCATGTCCATTGGAACAATCGTCCGCAAATCGATCACCTCCGCCTCGAGTCCGTGCAGGCTGCCAAGCTGATCGGCGGCCTCCAGACATTTCCCCAGCATGGCCGAGTACGACACGATGGTCACGTCCTTCCCCTCGCGCACGACCGCCGCTTTGCCGATCGGGGTGAGGTAGTCGCCGTCCGGAACAGGTCCTTTTTTGCTGAACAAGTCTTTGTGTTCAAAATAGATCACCGGGTTTTGGTCGCGAATCGCCGCTTTCAGAAGCCCCTTGGCATCCGCGGGATTGGACGGAATGACGACCTTGAGGCCCGGAATATGCAAAAACCATGCTTCCAGCGATTGCGAGTGCTGCGCCGCCGCTGAGCGTGTCACGCCGTCAGGTGCCCGCAGCACGAGCGGCAGGGTCGCCTGGCCCCCGAACATGTAGCGTATTTTGGCCATCTGGTTGAGCACCTCGTCCATCGTCACCCCGATAAAATCGGCAAAGTGCATATCGACGACCGGCACAGCTCCCGCAAGAGCGGCGCCAATTCCCGCTCCCACCAGCGCAGTTTCCGAAATCGGCGTATCGCGTACACGCTCCAGGCCGAATTCCTTTGGCAAGCCCTTGAACTGCCCAAAAATGCCGCCCTGGCTTGCGATGTCTTCTCCCATGATGAAAACTCGCTCGTCCCGGCGCATTTCTTCCTGCATCGCTTCCAATGTTGCCTGAGAAAAGGATATGTTACGCATGGCTGGCCTCCTCCTCTACGTACAGATCATCAAATGCTTCCTCCGGATCAGGGTAAGGGCTCTCCTCGGCAAAGCGGATCGCCTCTTCGATTTCTTCCGCGACCCGCTGCTCGATTGCTTGGAGCTGCTCTTCGGTCAGAAGCTTTTCCGGGAGAACCCGCTCGAGGAATTTCTTGATCGGGTCGTTGCTCTCCATCTGGCTCATCACTTCTTCCCGCGTCCGGTACTGCTCCGGATCGCCTACGAAGTGGCCTTTGATCCGGTACGTTTTGCACTCGACAAGTGTAGGGCCCTCGCCTCGCCTGGCTCGTTCTACGGCTTCTACTGCGGCTTCATACACGGCAAAAACATCATTGCCATCCACCATCGCGCTCGGCATGGCATAGGACGACGCTCTTACGCAAATATCCGTGACGGCCGTCGCTTCGTGAATCGGCGTCGTCGATGCCCACTGGTTGTTTTCGCAGACAAATACGACGGGCAGCTTCCAGACGGCTGCCATATTCAGCCCCTCGTGAAAGGTACCCCGGTTGCTCGCCCCATCGCCGAAAAAGCAGACGGCTACCTCTGAGCCTTTGCGCAATTGGACTGCCAGCGCGGCTCCGACGGCCAAATTAAACCCGCCGCCCACGACGCCGTTTGCCCCGAGCATGCCAATGCCAAAGTCAGCAATATGCATCGATCCGCCCTTTCCCTTGCAGTAGCCTGTCTTGCGCCCGTACAATTCGGCCATGCACCGTTTTGCTTCGGCGCCTTTTGCCAAGGTGTGGCCGTGCCCCCGATGTGTGCTGGTAATGTAATCGGTGCGGTTCAAGGCGGAGCAAACGCCGACTCCGGTCGCTTCCTCGCCAATGTACAAGTGAACAAAACCCGGAATGTCCCCGGCTAAAAACTTCTCGTTGATCGCCTCTTCAAAGCGTCTGATCAAGAGCATGTGGTAATACCAATCCTGCAAGAGGTCCGTCGATATCGCTTTATTACCCACCAAAAAACACCCCTTCTGGTAAGATGTGAGAATTCCCACCATCAGCATAAGGGGTGTGCAAACGTTTTCATATAACCATTCCCGTGATTGGTCTTACTGATATTCGGAAATGGCCTCACGAATCATTTCGAATCCGGGTTTCAACAAGTCCAGCGAGGGCTGTGTATAGGCCAGGCGGAGATAATTTTCTCCCAAGCCCACGCCGCTCATCCAGTTCCCCGGCACAAACGATACGCCTTTGCGCAGGGCTGTCTGCAGCAGTCTCTCCGCCCGGACCTGGCTGGGGATCCTGCACCACAAAAAGACACCGCCCTCCGGCATGCTGCAGCGGATTTCAGGCATGTCCTTTACGATTTCCCTGATGAGGGACAGACGCGCGCTGTAGGCCTGACGGAGCCTGGCTGCGTGGACCGACAGGCGCCCTTCCGTCAAATAGGCATGAACGGCAATCTGCGTCAGGTTGTTGCTGTGCAGATCGATCCGCTGCTTGATCGTGGATAAATTGGAGATGATTCCCTCCGGGGCTACCAGGAGAGCTACCCGCAGGCTCGGAAACAAATACTTCGAGAACGACTGGAGGTGGATGACATAATTGTCCTGATCCAGCGCTTTGAGCGGCGGCACCGGTTTTTTGCCGAAATAAATCAAGCTGAACGGATCGTCCTCGACGATGGGAACCCTGTATTTTTTCGCGAGGACGAGCAGGTCCTTTCTCCGTTTCAGGGACATGGTCACGCCAGTCGGATTGTGAAACGTCGGGTTTACGTAAATAAACTTCACCGGAAACTGCATCAGGAGATTCTCCAGATTGTCAATGCGAATCCCTTCCTGATCCAGGGTGATGCGCAATATTTTGGCGCCGGTCGCCGTAAACGCGTCAGAGGCGGCGAGAAATCCGGGGTCCTCCATGATGACGTAATCGCCCGGAGCCAGGAACAGCCTGCTGATGAGATCCAGTCCTTGCATCGCTCCGGAGACGATCATGATCTCTTTCGGGTCGGCGTGAATGCCGCTCTCCTCCAGCCATTTGCAAGCGTCTATCCGCAGAGGCTCATAGCCCTGCGTCGGTGCGGGCAACTGGAGCAGGATCGGGTTTTTCCGCAAATGCTCGGCAAAGTATTGGCTCAGCTCGATTCCCGGGTGAACCTCGGGGGCCGTGCCGACACCCGCGAAATTGATCAGGCGCGGGTCTCGGCCAAAACGCATGATCTCTTCCATCGCATGATTGACATTCCCCGTCTGATAGGCGAAGTCGGCATGCCAGGTGACAACCTGCTCTGTCCGCTCCATCTGCGGTCCGCGCATGATATATGTGCCGCTCCCCTGCTGGCTGCGGACGATCCCTCTTGCTTTCATGTCTTCATTGGCAAGCGTGATCGTCATCCTGCTCACCTTCAACAGCTCAGCCATCCGCCGCTCGGAAGGCAGCCGCGTCCCGGGCTTCAACTTCCCTTCGTGCACCATTTGTTCTATCTGCCGCGAGATTTGCTTGTACAAGGGCTCTTTTTCCACCGCATCCAGAACAATTTGATCCCAATGGGTCGCTGACAAAAGAGATCACTCCTTATTTCATGTTCAACAGTTCAGGAAGCCACAGTGTAATAGACGGAATGTAAGTGATCACGAGCAACGCGAGTATGGATGCGACAATAAACGGAATAACCCCTTTCGATATCTCCTTCAACGAAATTTTCGCCAGTCCGCAAGCAACGTAAAGATCGAGGCCAACGGGCGGTGTGACCAGACCAATGGCGAGGTTCATCGTCATCATGACGCCAAAATGGACAGGGTCAATGTCCATCATGGTGAGAATCGGCAAAAAGATCGGCAAGAAAATATAAAATGCGGATATGGCATCCACAAACATCCCCGCGATCAGCAGGACCAGGTTGATCATCAGCAGCATCGTAATCGTGTTGGGGGCGATGCTCATCAAGGAATTGGCCAAATCCTCCGCAATCCCCTCAACCGTGATCAGCCAGGCAAAGGTGGAGGCCGAGGCGACGATAAGCATGATCATCGCTGTCGTTTTCGCAGATTCCACCAAGAGGCTTGGCAAATGTTTGATTTTGATTTCCTTGTAGATAAAAATTCCGACAAACAAACCGTAGAATACTGCCACAACGGCAGACTCTGTCGGCGTGAAAATCCCCGTGTAGATTCCCCCCAGGATGATCACAGGGGCCATCAAGCCCCACGAGGCATCCTTCAGAGCAGCCACAATGTCCCTGGCGCTCGCTTTCGGAAGCGTAGGGATCTTTTCTTTCCTGGCGATCATGTATCCCGTCAGCGCCAGTATGGCACCCATCAAGAGGCCGGGGACAATCCCCGCCATAAAGATTTTACCAATGGAAACCTCCGCGATTACACCGTAGATGATATAGGCGATGCTGGGCGGAATGATGATGCCGATGCCGCCTGCCGTCGCGAGAAGCCCTGCCGACATATCCTTGCGATAGCCTTGCTTGACCATGGCCGGTATGATAATCGCGCCCACGGCGGCCATCGTAGCGGGACCGGAACCGGAAATCGCCGCGAAGAAGCACGCTGCCACGACTGACACGATGGCAAGCCCGCCCGTGAAATGGCCGGTAAGCGTCTGAGCTAGCTGGATCAGCCTTTTGGAGATGCCCGCCCTCTCCATGATCAGCCCGGCGAGGAAAAAGAACGGAATCGCGAGCAGCGTAAATTTGGTCAACGATGAATACAAGGTCGGCGGCAGCGACTGGATGGGCAGATCAAACAGCAGCAGCGTGATCGCGGTAGAGAGGCCGAGGGCTACGGCGATAGGCATGTTTAAAAACAGCAGCAGAAAGAAGGACCCGAATAGACAAATCGCTGTTGCGCTCATTGGTTTGCCTCCTCTCTTTTATGCCTTCGTATCTCCAGGACGTACCCTTCCCAGAAACGAAACATGCACAGCAGCGCACCGAGCGGCACCGACAGACCCATCAGCCACTCCGGCAGGCCCATGGCCGGCGTCTTCTGGTTGTACTGATACTGCTGCATGACCATTTCCCAACCGTACCAAAGCAGAATGACGAAAAACACCGTCGTCAAACAGCCGACAATCACGGTACAAACGATCCGGAAGCGGGCGGGAAGCTGATCGGTCAAAAGCGCAAAGCCGAGGTGCCCGTTTTCCCTGGCAAGCAAGGCCGCTCCGATAAAAATGATGAAAGCGAAGATGTTGGTGGTCAGTTCTTCCGTCATGGAAAGCGAGCTGTTGAAAAAATATCTCGATAATACGTTGACCATTGTCAAAACGCAGATGATGCCCATTAAGACTGCCAGAATCCACTCTTCCAGCCGAACCCAGAATTTCATGACGATCCCCCCGTAAAAAGCAATTGCCCTGCGATTGGGATGAAAAAGGGGGCTTTATCGCCCCTTTTTCCACCTGTCGTGTTTACTTGCGGAATGCATCCAAAAGATCCTTGCCGATGATGCCCTCATATTTGTCGATAACCGGTTGGACTTTTTCCTGGAATGCCTTGATCTGCTCAGGTGTCAGCTCGACGACTTCCATCCCTTTTTCCTTGAGCTGCGCCAGCACTTCTTCGTTCTCTTTGCGATTCAGCTCGATCTGGTATTTGGCGGCTTCTTGGGCCGTTTCTCTCAGCAGCTTTTGCGTGTCCGCGTCCAGACTGTCATACAGCTTTTTATTGACGCCAAAAACAATCGGATCGTACATGTAGTTCCATACAGTCAAGTACTTTTGCACCTCGTACAGTTTGGAGTTGAGAATGATCGGAAGCGGATTTTCCTGTCCGTCGATCACACCTTGCTGCAAGGAGGTAAACACCTCCGAGAAGTTCATAACCGTCGGATCACCGCCAAACTCCTTATACGTAGCCACCATCGCTTCCATGGAAGGCGTTCTGATCTTCAGTCCGTTCAAGTCTTCCGGGGTGAGAATCGGCCTCTTGCTGTTTGTAATTTGACGGTAGCCGCTTTCCCCGAATGCGAGAGGCTCGATCCCTTTGCTGCGAACGAGCTCCATCAATTTTTGCCCGGCTTCTCCGTTCATCGCTTTGTCAGCCTGTTCGTAGCTTGGTATGAGCCAGGGAAGAGAAGGCGCGGCAAACTTCGGGTCGAGTACGTTGTAGATAATCGTAGAGTGGAGAGAAATGTCCGTCGACCCGTTTTGGACTGCCTCCAGACCTTTTGGCTGGTTGCCGTTGGAGAGAGATTCATTTGCATACATTTTCATTTTGATCCGGCCATTTGACTTTTGCTCGACGTCCTCCATCCACTTCTTCACCGCAACTCCCCAGGTGTCTTTCTCCGAGACCGTAATGCTCACTTTGAGCTTTAATTCCTGCGACGCGCCTGCCCCCTGGCCTTGAGAGCTTCCGTTCGATTGCTGGGAACCGCAGGCTGCCAGCGCTGCCGCCATCAATACAGAGAGTCCAAAACTTACGAGCCTTTTCATATGTCCTCCCCCGCGTTGTATACGCTTTCAATTTTTAATTTTTAGAATAGTAGAAATTGTGTTAAGGGTATATATCCAATAATCAAATTGGCCTTATATTTTGGGCGTTATTTGCAAACATCCCTTTATTTGGATAGCGATTTTCCTTGCAATTCCTTGATTCCATATATCCACTTTCAAGATTTGCCCCTTGCCTTTATCTCCTTTTTTGTGAACTGGATTCGGAACGAAACAGCAAAAATCGATCAATTATGTTACTATTTGTTGGTAATTGTCGTCTTACCTTTGGTAACATGCTACATAGTAAATAGATTGGAGAGTCATATGGGATTGCCGAATTCTGTGAAAGTAAAAGCGCAAACAGCACCTGTCCAAAATGTTTTGGTTTTGTTGATTCGTCAGCTGCGGCCTCAGCAATGGACAAAAAACCTGCTTGTTTTTGCTGCCCTTTTGTTTTCTTTCCGCCGAGTGGATATGGATGTTGGCGGCAAAGCTATTCTCGCCTTTTTCCTTTTTTGCTTCGTATCCGGCTGTGTCTATATATTGAATGATTTTGTAGACATCAAAAACGACCAGAACCATCCCGAAAAGCGGTTCCGGCCCATGGCTTCGGGGGCATTAAACCCGTTTTTGGCACTGACTTTCGGTGCTTTGCTGCTGATTGTTTCCCTTTCTGTCGCCTTCTCTGTCAATACGCTCCTCGGTTTTGTGCTGCTGGTTTACTTTTTGCTGAACTGCGCGTATTCACTCAAGCTGAAGCATGTAGTCATTCTCGATGTGATGATTATCTCTGCCGGTTTTGTCCTCCGTGCGATCGGAGGCGGCCTCGCGATCGGAACCCCGCTGACCCCGTGGTTTTTGCTTTGCACCATGCTGCTGGCTCTCTTCTTGGCCATCAGCAAGCGGCGGCACGAGCTTCAACTGCTGCAAGCGGAAAAAGGTTCCCACCGGAAAGTACTGGAGTTCTACTCGACAGAATTGTTGAATCAATTCAATACGATCGTGACAACGGCAACGATCATCAGCTACTCGTTGTTCACCTTCACATCCGGGCGGACGATCCAGTTGATGTGGACGATTCCGTTCGTGATTTTTGGCATTTTCCGCTACCTCTATTTGATTGCGATGAGCGGCAAGGGAGGCAGTCCGGAAAAAGTGCTGCTGGAGGACAAGCCGATCCTGATCACGGTGCTCTTGTATGTGGTTACGGTGGCCGGCATCCTGTATTTTTTTGAATAACAGCACAGATAGGTGGATGAAGGGTATGCAGGCGCACGTCCTGATTTTTGTTTCGATCCTGCTCAGCGCATGCGGGCAGGTCGCCATGAAGCTGGGAGCCTCGTCTCTGGCGGGAAAGAGCGATCTGTTTTTGCTGAAAATCTTGCAGTACATCACCAACGTACCGATCGTCGTCGGACTTTCCCTGTACGGAGTCTCCGCATTTGTCTGGATAGCGGCCATCGAAAGGGTACAGCTCTCCTACGCCTACCCTATGGCCGCCTTGGGCTATGTCCTCGTAGCGATCCTGTCGGTTTTTCTGTTTCAGGAGCCGATGTCTGCCACGCGGATGGCGGGCCTTGCGATCATCATCATCGGCGTCATTGTGCTGGCACAGTCCTGACACATCCCGCAGCTTGGCAGTTTATCTTATCGGAGGAATTCACATGTTGTACGCGTTGGCACCGTTTATCGGATGGCTCGTCTCGGGAACGGTCAAATTTTTTATCAACTACCTTCGCTTTGGGAAGGAAGCCCGGTCAAAAATAGGAAACGGCGGATTCCCCAGCACCCATACGACTGTGATGGTCACCAGCATTGCCCTGATCGGCCTGCGCGAAGGCTTTGACCATCCTGTATTCGGGCTGGGAGTTGCGGTTACGTTTATCGTCATCATTGACGCGATGGGATTGCGCAGGGCCGTCGGCAAGCATGCGGAAGCGCTGAACCGGATGGCGACAGCGCCGTACCAGTCGGTCTCTGCAGAGTCGAGTGTCACAGCGGATTCGCCTGCTTCCGTCGCAAAGCCGCTGCGCGAAAGCATGGGGCATACCAAAGGTGAGATTGTAGGAGGGATTGTTCTCGGCGTGCTGCTTGCGAAGCTTTTGCACGTGCTTTCACAAGCAAGCCCGAGTCTATTTGGCTAGGAATGGGAGAGAAAGAGAAAGTATGAACGAATCAACAAATATGAACAAGCTGGGGAACTATTCCTTTATTCTGGGGATTGCGTTGATCCTCTTTTTAGCCTTTATGCTGTTTTTCACTTCGGTCCTGTTGTTATGCGGAATACCGATTACCGGCATCAGCCTCTGGCTGTCCCTGGCTCTCGGCCTTCTTAGCATGTGGGGCATGACGCGCTCATTCTTTCCTGCCCGCACAGTGGCCGCGTTTCTCTCCACTCTCGCGGGGCTTGCGCTCGTTTTGGGAATCAGCTTGTATGTGAGCGCCCACACCTACGACCTGTCATGGGATGGGCAAACGTATCACCAGGAAGCGATTATCCTTCTGAAGGATGGATGGAATCCGGTCTATGAACAGCTGGAGGCGCCCACAGATGCAGAGCTTGCGAAGCTGCAGGGACGCGAGCTGCTGACGGTGTTCGAGCTGTGGATCAACCACTACAGCAAAGGCTCTTGGCTCCTCGATTCTCTGCTTTACAAAGTGACCGATCAGATTGAAGTGAGCAAGATCTTCAACTTCATCCTGCTGTTTGCGTCTTTTTTTCTGTCTGCAGCCGCCATGCTGACAGCTTTTCCAGCGAAGCCGAAAAGAGCGGTTATTCTCTCGCTCCTGTTGGCCTGCAATCCTGTGGTGGTAACGCAGCTGATCACCTTTTACATTGACGGACAGCTGGCATCGCTCATTTTGTGCATCTGTGCGCTCGGCTATCTTTTGTACAAACGGTATCACCCGTGGACGCTTGCCGGGCTTTGCTCGGCGCTCATTCTGCTCGGCGAGGTGAAATTTACCGCCCTTGTTTACGCCGTCCTGCTCGGCTGCGGGCTGCTGCTGCTCTTTTTCCTCTACGACAGCGAGAGGCGGTGGAAAAGTCTGCTTGCCGCATTCACGGCCAGCTTGCTCATCTGCGTGGCGCTCGTTGGCTACAATCCGTACGTAACGAATACGCTGACGAAGGGCCATCCGTTTTACCCGTTGGCTGGCGAAAATGCGGTCGACATCATGAAAACCAACAGCCCGCATGATTTTCTGGACAAAAACCGGTTTGAAAAGTTCTTTGTTTCTCTGTTTGCGACGACCGCCAACGTCGGAAACGACGGAGAAAGTCAGCTCAAATGGCCGTTTTCGGTCACGCCGTACGAGATAACGGCGTTCATCTCTCCCGATGTGCGGGTAGCCGGATTCGGTCCCATTTTCGGGGGAGCCGTGCTGCTCGGCTGCCTGGTCATTTTTGGCCTGCTGCTGCAAAAGAGACGGGCGCATCGGCCAGTTTTCCTCGTCATGGCTATCCTGCTGTTTACGGTTTTGATCAATCCGGAGTCGTGGTGGGCCCGGTATGTCCCCCAGCTTTGGATCATTCCCGTCCTGATTGCCGTGATGGGACTGGAAAGCGGAAAAGCGTGGATTCAAAATGGAAGCAGGCTTTTGCTCTGCGCTCTTATAGCAAACGCGTTTTTGGTCGGCTTCGGTCATTTTATCGGACAGAGCTATTCGCATCTGCTGCTCAAACAGCAGCTGCAGGCGATGAAGCAGAGCACTCAGCCAGTGCTGGTCGATTTCCGGCACTTCAATGCCAACCGCGTCCGGCTGCAGGAGGAGGGAATCCCGTTTGTTGAGACCAAAATCGACGAAAAGCAGGCGAAAGGTTTGTCTTCTTCCCGGACGCTGTACATTATTCCGTAAGTAATAAGGGAATCTCGAAACAAAAGCGCCTTCCTGTCATCAGGAGGCGCTTCCAGCCTGTAGACAAAGTTCCGTAAGGAACAGGGTCTGCAGGCTTTTTTGTTGAATATAGAACATGTTACGTTTTCAAAAGTTATTTTTTAGAGGTGGCATTATGCTTAATAAGCAAGAGGCCGAAGGGCGTTATCAGATATCTGCATTCTCGCTAGATGAGTTGGTGCCAGAAGATCATCTCGTAAGAAAAATTGAAAATGCAATCGACTTTTCGTTCATCTATGACTTGGTGGAAAGCCTCTACTGTCATGACAATGGCAGACCCAGTGTTGACCCTGTAGTCTTAGTTAAAATTGCTTTCATCCAATATATTTTTGGAATTCGTTCCATGCGACAAACGATTAAAGAGATCGAAACCAATGTTGCCTATCGGTGGTTTATTGGCTATGATTTCAGTCAGCCCATTCCCCATTTCACGACCCTAGGCAAGAACTATGTTCGCCGTTTTCGGGATACTCAACTCTTCGAGTCGATCTTCCTTCGAATATTGGAGGAGGCGGTTCATCATGGATTCGTGAAGCCTGATGTGCTTTTCATTGATGCTACGCATGTAAAAGCCAGTGCGAATAAGCATAAATACGTGAAAGAAATCGTTGAAGAACAAGCGAAGAAATATCAAGAGCTGCTGGACGAAGAAATCAATCAGGATCGTATTGCACATGGAAAGAAGCCCCTTGAAAAAAAGACAGAAACTTCGAAGAAGGAGGTGAAAGTCAGCACAACTGACCCGGATTGCGGATTGTTTGTAAAAGGGGAAAAGGAACGTGTATTTGCTTATAGTTTTCATACAGCATGTGATCGAAATGGATTTGTGCTTGGTGCCAAGGTAACGCCAGGCAATGTGCATGACAGTCAGGTTTTTGAGGATGTTTTGAATCAAGTGCGAAAGACGTTTGCACAGCCTCAAGCTGTGGCAGTGGACTCGGGATACAAGACGCCTTACATCAGTAAAACACTCCTTGATGACCAGATTCGCCCCGTTATGCCCTACACAAGACCACGCACCAAAGAAGGTTTTTTTAAAAAGCACGAATATGTGTATGATGAATATTTCGACTGCTACATCTGCCCGAACGAGCAAATCTTAACATATGAGACAACAAACAAGGATGGGTACCGTATCTATCGATCAAATTCTCAAGTTTGCCGAAGTTGTCCGTTCTTGAAACAATGCACGGAAAGTAAAGACTACACAAAGAGAGTGAGTCGCCACATCTGGGCTGATTACCTCGAAGAGGTAGACCACCTCCGGCATACCGAGGAAAACAAACAAATCTATAGCAAACGGAAAGAAACGATTGAACGTGTATTCGCTGATATGAAGGAAAAGCATGGCATGCGTTGGACGACCTTACGAGGACTGGAGAAGGTCACGATGCAGGCGATGCTTGTTTTCGCTGCCATGAACTTGAAAAAAATGGCGACCTGGCTATGGAAATCAGGTCGCCAAAAGGTGAACGATCAAAACACCTTCGGTATTTTCATCAAATTATTAAACAAACTCCCTCTGCTGTTCGTTCAGCGAGGGAGTTTGTCTGCAACCTGAAAGCGCCTTCCTGTCATCAGGAGGCGCTTCGTTTGTTTAATTGGCTGCGATTTTCTATATTGTCGAGGTTTCTACCGGATCTTTGCTGTTAGGAAAGCCCGTTGTTCTTCCCCTGTCTGCTAGGCAGGGTCTCTCTGTGCAAGCTGCTCCAACTGCCCTTTCACATTTTGATCGCTGCGCCCGCCGTGGTAGCAAATGACCGACTCGATCTCATAATCGAGAAGCTTTGCAAGTGAGCGCCGGGCTTCTTCCATGTCCAGGGTTGTCCGGGCTACAGGACCTTGCAAAGTGCCGTTCACACAGATCAAGGCATCGCCTGCAACCAGCGTCTTGCTTTGGACGAGATAAAGGCTGATGTGCCCATCGGTATGCCCCGGTGTGTGAATGACGCGAATCCCGCCGCCATAGGGCAATTCGTCGCCGTCATCAAGAGTATGGTCCACCTTGGCCTTCGGCGGATTGCCAAAAAAGTCTATCGCCTTCTGGCGTTCTTCTTCCGGGAGCATCTCCAGCAAAGGAGCCATTGCTTCGGGACTCGTTTTTATGAGAGGCAGCGTCCCCTCGATGTAAGGCTGATCGAGCTTGTGTGCATACACTTTTGCTTGCTCCGCCTCAGCGATGATCTCGGGTACGCTGCCGATGTGGTCGAAATCCTGATGCGTCAGAATTACTGCTTTCAATATGGCAGGAGAAACACCCGCTTCCAGCATGGCTGTGCGGATTCGCTCCCATGATCCGGGCATACCGGTATCGATCAGGACAGCTGCCTCGTCATCCCAGATCAGGGTCGGGTGCAATGCGGTACTGCCACCGACAGAATTCTCATGCAAATGAAGCATGTTTACACCAGTCTGTTTGCTCAAAAAAGATTCCCCCAATGTAAAAGTGGATGCAGGAGATTGTCAAAGTATGGATTCTCCTATAAGCTACACAATATTATGTATCACACTTTCAAAGTTGAGGTCAATTCCATAAATTATAATCTTAACACAAATATTTATTTTTGTCAACAGATATTTTTCCGGTAATCATGCCAACATTCTCCGTTCATTCATCCACTTGAGATCCGTCAAGATTTGCATATTCGTTAGTCCTTTTGCAATCAATTCCACAGCTCCGACCTGCTGAGCGATACCGCATCCGCTCCGTGGGCAAGCGCTTCCTGCACCTGCTTCCGGGTCCAGATCAACCCGCCCAAAATAATCGGCTGGGAGAGCTGTTCTTTGATATACGGAATGATCGAAGGCGCGATGCCCGGCATGATTTCGATGGCATCGGGCTGGTTTTCCTGCACATTTCTGATCGTATTCTGCAAAGAGCTGGAGTCGATCAAGAAGACGCGCTGAATCGTCAAAAGCCCCTCCTTTTTCGCCACGCGGATCATCGGTCCTTTGGTTGTGACAATGCCTGCCGGGCGGATGTGCCGGGATAAAAAACGGCAGGATTCCTTGTCATTGGAAAGACCGTTCATCAGATCCGTGTGAACGAAAATCGGCTTGCCCGCTTGCGTGAAAGTCTCCGTCTCCTCCATCAGCCGGGTCAGCTTTGCGTACATCAGCAAAATGGCGCTGACCGGAGATGCCATCGCCGCTGCAAGCTGGTCCTGCTCCGTGGCGGCAATGACCGGATTTGCCTTCAGTAACGTCCTTATGTCCATCGGTATCCCCTCGCCTTCTGACATTGTTCCCTCGCAACCTCCCTCATCGCTGCTGGCTCAACCGCGAGATACTCAGCTCGGCATCCGCGACGCATGTCGTCTCAATGACCCAGCTGCCGGCAAACCCCTTTTCCTTGAGTAGAGACAATATCGCGGCAAAAGGAACCGTTCCTTCGCCTACAGCCAGATGATCGTCCTTGATCCCCCGGTTGTCGCTCAGGTGAAGGGCCTGCATATACGGAAAGACCTCCCGGAGACCATCCAGAGCGTAGCCTTTGCGGATCAGATGAGCGTGACCGATGTCGTAGACAATGCCCACCGATGGCGAAGCCACTTGTTTGCAGATGGCGATCAGATCGGAGACAGTCCAGCCGAGCACCTTGGGGTAGGGAGGCACGTTTTCCAGAAGAAGCCGTGTACGCGAATCCCCGATATGTGGCAGAAGCGGTTCGATAAACTGCGCGACCCGCTCCACTCCCCGCTCGCGCTCCGCCCCATCCAGGCGATCCTCTACCTCTCCGGCGTGCATCACCACATGCGTGCAATCCAAAAATGCAGCCACCTCCAGACAGCGCTTCATCGCATCTGACGTCTGCTCCCTCAGCCCGCCTGCTGCCGCCGGGTTGCATCCGTCGATAGGCGCGTGGATCGACCAGACGATCCCCTTTTCGCTGCCCAGCGCCCGCAGATCGTTCAGCTCGCCAGCCGACCACTCGAGAAGCTCCCTGTGTCCTGCTTCGCACATGATTTCGATCGACGTCCAGCCGCCGTCGGCAAGCCGCTGGATCGCTTCCCTGAGCGGCTGGTCAAACAGCGCGTACGTTGAGATGGCATAAGAAGCTTTTGCACTCATCGCTTTCCCCCCTCGTCATTTCACACCGGAATGGATGAAGCTGTTGATAAACTGCCGCTGAAACAGCAAAAAGGCAAGCAGCAGCGGGAAAATGACCATCACTGTGGCGGCGCTCACCTCGGCCCACTGCGCCCCTGTCTCGAACGACTGGGCAAAAATGGCGAGTCCGACGGTCAACGGACGGTTTTCCACCGAATTGGTGACGATGAGCGGCCACATGAAATTGTTCCAGTGGTAGCTGACCGACACCAGTCCAAACGCGATGTAGGTCGGCCGGGCCAGCGGAACGTACACCCGCCACAAAATCTGCCACCACGAGCAGCCCTCCATACGTGCGGCTTCCTCAAGCTCATGCGGGATCGTCTTGAATGTCTGCCGCAAGAGAAAAACGCCGAACGCCGAGGCGAAATACGGCATCATGATGCCCAGCTTCGTATCCAGCAAGGACAGGTCCCGCAGCACGTTGTAATTGGGAAAGATGAGGATGTCTGCCGGCACCATCAGTTGCACCAAAAACAGGATGAACAGCGCGTCCCGCCCCCAAAACCGGAGCTTCGCAAAGGCGTAGGCAGCCAGCGTGGCGGTCACGATTTGCACGGCGAGCACGCCCGTTACGATCAGAAATGTGTTGAGATAATACTGGGCAAAGGGAGCCGCATTCCATACCTTGATCACGTTATCCAGCGTGAAATCGGGACTGAGCGTCCAGGAGATCGCCAGCTCTCGCGGCCGGAATGCCGTCCAGAAGGCCCACACAAGCGGAAACAGCCAGAGGGCGGCCAGCCCGTACATCGCCACCCCCGTTATTTTGCGAAGCATCTGACTCCCCCTCAGTTGTAATGAATCTTTTTATCCAGACCAAAAAATTGAATCGCGGCAACGAGCAGCAGGATGACCACCATGACGACTGTCAAAGCGGAAGCCATGCCCTGATCCCAGAAGGAAAACGCCGTCTCGTAAATGTAGTAAAGCAACAGGTTGCTGGCGTTGTCCGGACCGCCCTTGGTCATGATGACGAGATGGTCGACCAGCTTGAACGAGTTGGTAAACGCAATGATCAAGACGAACATCGTGGTGGGCATCAACAGCGGAAACGTCACTCGCCTGAACACCGTCCACGGCTTGGCTCCGTCCATCGAGGCGGATTCGTACAGTTCCTTGGAAATATTTTGCAAGCCGGCCAGATAAAAAATCATGAAGTAGCCCGCTTCCTTCCAGATCACCATGAAGATCATCGCAAACATGACGTTCGTCCGATCTCCCAGCCAGTTCATCCCGCCGTGGCCGAACCATTCCATGACATGGCTCAAAGCCCCGTACTCCGGCGTGTAAATGAACAGCCATATATTCGCGACGGCAATCATCGGGACGACCGTCGGATAAAAGTAGGCAGTGCGGACAAACCCTTTGCCGCGCAGCGCCTTGTTTGCAAACAAAGCCATCGCAAGTCCCAGGGCGATACTCGTCGGCACCGTCCCCAGAGCAAACCACAAGTTGTTGGTCAGCACCTTCCAGAACACGTCATCTTCCAGCATGATTCTGTAGTTGTCTCCCCCGTTAAAAAACGGCTCCGGGGAACCCAGATCCGCTTGGTAAAAGCTCAGGATAACCGTTTGAAGAACGGGATAAAAGGTAAACAGAACAAGGAAGATGAGGGAGGGAAGGAGCAGAAGCCAGGCGTAGATGTTGATCCTCCATTTTGCGCGATGTTCCAACCCCATTGTCGCTCCCCCAATTCATCTGCTGCTTTTATTTGTTGAACGGCGCGAGGATTTTGTCCGCTTCCTCCTGCGCTTTTTTCAATGCCGCGGCAGGCTCCGCCTGACCGGTAATCACGGCTTGCAGACTGTCGTTCAGCGCTTTGGTCACCTTCCCGTTGTTATGTGTAGACAGCTCGGCGTGTCCGTATGCCAACTGGTCGCGGGCGACTGCCGCCACCGGGAATGTTTTGACGTACTCTTTCATGCTCTCGGTTTCGTAGGCCGATTTGCGCGTGGCTACGTACCCTGTATCGATGCTCCATTGCGCGGCCCTCTCCGGCTCAGTCATGAAACGGATGAACTTCCACGCCGCTTCCTGCTTCTTCTCGTCGATGCCTTTGAACATATAGAAGTTTCCTCCGCCTGTCGGGCTGCCAAAGGTCTTTTTCGCGGGCAAAAACGCTACCCCAAAGTCAAACTTCGCGTTGTTTTTCACGTTCGTCAGGTTTCCGGTCGTATGGTACATCATCGCCGTCTTGCCCTCGAGAAAATCGGACGGCACCGTCGCCCACTCAATCACGCCCTCCGGCATGACCTGATGCTTTTTCGCCAAATCGACCCACAGTTGCAGCGCTTCGACGTTTTCCGGCGTATCGAAGAAGACCTTTTTCCCGTCTTCGGTCATCAGGTTTTTGCCGTTTTGCAGAGCAAAGGACTGGAACATCCAATACGGAAACCCGGATGTCGGGATTTCGACACCCCAGCGCCCGTCTTTTTTCAGCTTTGTCGCATACTCCACCAGCTCATCCCAGTTTTGCGGCGGCTTTTCCGGGTCAAGGCCGACTTCTTTGAACGCTTCCTTGTTGTAGTAAAGGACGATGGTGCTGCGCTGGAACGGGATGCTGTACGTCTTGCCGTCTACTTGCGAGTTGGCCATGAAGCCCGGATAAAAGTCGTTTACGTACTCGCTGCCGCCATCCTTGGCGATAAAATCGTCCAACGGAAGGATCGCGTCCATGTCCAGCATCGTGTACAGCTCCGTCGAGAGCATGACCGCAACGTCAGGCGGCGTCTTCCCTTGGACGGCGGCCTGGATTTTCGTCGTCGTATCCTGGTAGCTTCCGGTGTAGACCGGTTTCACGGCAATATCGGGATTCGCCTTGTTGAATTCCTCCGCCATGCCGTCGACGATCTTCGTCAGCGGACCGCCGACCGCTACCGGATAGAAGAAGGTAAGCTCTGTTTTTTCCCCGCTTGCCTTGCCCGCTCCCGATCCGGCCGCGGCTTCCGATCCTGCTCCTGCTCCAGCCTGACTGCCCGTCGCCGGGGCATTCCCGCTCGAGCAGCCCGTGATCAATGCCATGCTCATCAGTACGGAAAACAACCCTTTCACAACTGTACGCATCGGTTACTCTCTCCCTTTTCGCGTCTTTTAGATGGCGTTTATTTGCAAAACGTTTTGGTGGATGGTCTTTGACTCCGAAGCAGTCAGATTTTTGCCCGACTGCGGGTCAAACAGGCAAATTTGGCCCGGGTAGAACCCGACTCGGACCATTTCTCCCCTCCGGCAAGGCCATTGCCCGTTCCATTTGGCCTTCCAGCGGGCGCCTGCCAAAGCGAACTCGACGATCGTCTCCGAGCCGAGAATCTCGACAGCCTCCACCCTGACGGGCAAAGTGATGGCTCCGGCACTCGCATCCGAGCCTGCCGCCGGGCTTGCAACCGGATTTGCAGCCAGGCTTGCCAACTGGCTTATGCCCTGGACCGCCCGCTCCGCTTTGCCCTGACCGGCTCGCTCGCTCGCCGTATGGTCCGGGATGCCGACGGTCGGTTCCGCTGCGAAGGGCTGCAGCGCCTCGGGACGGATGCCCAAGACCACCGGAGCGCCCTCCCTGATCCCCTCGCGATAGCCAATCGGGAGAAATGCTTTTTCATTGCCTGTCCCGATCACCACGCCCTGGCAAGAACCGTCGCCTGCCCACGTTCCGTTCACCGTGTTCATCGGAGGGGAGCCGGTGAATTCGGCGACGAACAAATTGGCCGGCTGGTTGTACACGTCCAAAGGCCGGCCGATTTGCTGGACTTGCCCGTCGCGGAGCACCATCATCCGGTCCCCCATCGTCATTGCCTCCACCTGGTCGTGCGTAACGTAGATCATCGTGATCCCCAGCTCCTGCTGCAACTGGCGGATTTCCGTGCGCATGTGGCCCCGCAGCTTGGCATCGAGATTGGACAGCGGCTCGTCCATCAGGCAAATCGGATGCTGGCTGACGATCGCCCTCCCGAGCGCTACACGCTGGCGCTGCCCGCCGGACAGCTCGCGCGGCTTTCGCTGCAGCAACTGAGAGATCCCCAGCATTTCTGCTGCATGCGCAAGCCTTTTGGCCTGCTCCTGCTTGTCCACCTTGCGCACCTTCAGGCCGAACAAAATATTTTCTTTCACCGTCAAATGCGGGTACAAGGCGTAGTTTTGAAACACCATCGAGATGCTCCGGCCGCTCGGCGGGACGTGATTCATCTGTTTTCCCCCGATCAGCAGCTCCCCGGAGCTGATATCCTCCAATCCGGCAATCATGCGCAGTGTGGTCGACTTGCCGCATCCCGAGGGACCCACCAGGACGAAAAACTCGCCCGGCTCAATCAGGGCGCTCACCTCGTGGACGACCGTTTGCCGGTCAAACGTTTTGCAAATGCGCCGCAATTCTACTTCGGCCATGTCTCTCCCCCCTTATCTCTGCTCTTGTGCTCCATCGTTCTCTGCATGCCCCTCCCATCATAGCAATCGCTTGCGAAGGAATAATTTGGTTTGTGTAAAGGTCCTGTTAAGCCGTCATGAAACGGCTCCCGTTCCGGTTCCCGCAATCGAAAACAACTGCCCAATCGTCGGCAGGATGTAGTCCGGAACAATTTCTGGGGATTCAGCAGCGCATCTGTCCGTTACCCCCGTCAAGACGAGGGCCGTTTTCATGCCGCTTTTTCGTCCGAGGAGGATGTCCGTTTCCAGCCGGTCCCCTACCATCAGGCACCGTTCCGCTGACAGCCCTGCTTTCGCCAGCACCTTCTCGGCGTAAAAGGCGGAAGGCTTGCCGATCATCGCCCAGGCGCTCTTGCCGCTGGCGGTCTCAATTGCTTTTGCCAGCGCTCCTGTATCGGGAATGGAGCCGCCGGGAACGGGACAGACCGGGTCGGGATTGGTGACGATCAGCCGGGCGCCGCTGCTGACGGCTTCCATCGCGGCCTGCAGCTTCGCATATGTAAACGCGCGGTCCATGCCGACCAGTACATGCGTCGCCTCCGCTGGATTTTGCACCTGCTCAATTTGAAAGCCATCCACTTCCTCTTTCAGCGCAGACTCGCCGATGATCAGCACGCGCGGCCGGGCTTCCTGTTCTCTCAAGTACAGGCCTGCGGCATAGGCGGCCGTCATGATTTCCTCCAGCTCCGCGTCTACGCCCAGCTTGTGCAGGCGCACCTGACAGCCCTCCCGCGTCTGGACGGAGGTGTTGGTCAGAAACATCACTTTTTTGCCGCTTACGCGCAGCCCCGCGAGTGTCTCTGCCGCTCCGGGAAGCAGCCGGTCTCCGAGAAAGACCGTCCCATCCAGGTCAAAGAAATACGCATCAAACAACGTTGTGTCCAGCAAAGCCTCCCGCCTGCTCCTTTCCGTGACAGCATCGGCTGTACGCAAAATGCCCCCATGCAGCAATAGCACAGATAAACATCCCTGCAAAAGCCAGGTCTGTCTTTTCTCCACGCTATTCCTGTATGGGGGCTTTCTCCTCGTCTCAACCCGCGTACAGTCGGTATCAAATGATTGGTTGCAAGATGATCGTACCAACCGATTGTTAAGCTGGTGTTGAAGAATCGTCTCAGTTTTGTTAAGCCGCGTCAAAAAACAGAAAAAGTGGCCTCACAAATACATAAGGCCACTCCATTATCACCGATAGCAAACGATTACTGATCGCGATCGTTGCGAATGAATCATTAATTGTCCAGCTTCAGCTTGGCAAGCGCGTCTTTGAGTGCCGTATTCATCATGCCGTCGGCTTCCTTTTCCTGCTCCTTCAAAAACTTCGCTACCTCCCGCTTGGACACCTTGGTGTTCTTTTCCTTGCTCCGCCGCTCGTTAAAGGTCGACAGCTTCTCCCGGTGGCCGCAGACGCAGACGAACGTCTGGCCTTCTCCCTCGCCCCGCAGCTCCAGCCTTTTGTGGCATTGCGGGCATCTCGCATTCGTCACCTTGGCGATTGTTTTCCGGTGGCCGCATTCCCGGTCCTGACAGACGAGCATCTTGCCTTTTTTCCCGTTTACCTCCAGCATGAACTTTCCGCACTCCGGACATTTGCTGCGGGTCAGGTTGTCGTGGCGGAATTTCTTGTCGCTATTCTTGATTTCCTGAACGACGGTTTTGGCATAGCTCTTCATCTCGCCGATAAACGCTTGCTTGTTCAGCTTGCCTTTGGCGATCGACCCCAGCTTCAGCTCCCACTGGGCTGTCAGCGTCGGCGATTGCAAATCTTCCGGGACGAGCTCCAGCAACTGCTTTCCTTTCGAGGTGATATGGATGTGCTTGCCCCTTTTCTCGATCAGGAAGCTGTTGAACAGCTTTTCGATAATGTCGGCGCGCGTCGCGACCGTTCCGAGCCCGCCCGTCTCGCCGATGGTCTGGATCAGCTCTTTCTTTTCGTGCGCCATATATTTTGCCGGATTTTCCATCGCGGACAAGAGGCTCGCTTCGGTAAACGGCTCCGGCGGCTTCGTCTCCCCGGTTGTCCGCGTCGCTGAACTGATGCGCAGCCGGTCTCCCTTGGAGATGCTTGGCAGCAGTTGATCGGCTACACCTTCTTTTGACTCCTCTTCCTCGTAATCGTGATCGTACACTTCTTTCCAGCCGGAAGCCGTGACCCTTTTTCCTTTGGCTGTAAACAAATGAACGCCGATTTTCGCCTGGATCGTCGTCTGCTCGTACTCAAACGGCGGGAACAACACCGCCAGAAAGCGTTTTACCACCAGGTCAAAAATCTTTCGCTCCCTGTCGCTCAAGTCTCCCAAAAAGACCTTCTGCTCAGTCGGAATAATCGCATGGTGATCGGATACCTTGCTGTCATCGACAAAGGACTTGTTTGCCCTGATTCCGGACCGCAGCACCTTCGCAGCCAACTGGGCATACGGCTTGATTTGTACCGCTTTGATCCGGTCCGCCAGCGTCTCAACGATGTCAGAGGACAGGTAACGGGAATCGGTTCGCGGATAGGTCAGCACCTTGTGGTTTTCATACAGGCTCTGCATGATGGAAAGCGTCTCTTTGGCCGAATAGCCGAACAGCTTGTTGGCATCCCGCTGCAATTCGGTCAAGTCGTAGAGCTGCGGAGCATAGCTCTTTTTCAGCGTTTTCGCGACTTCGACGATTTCGGCCTCCTTCCCCTTGATGTCCTTCAGGATCTGATCGCTGGCATCCTTGGAAAAGGTTCTCGTTTCCTTTGTTTTCGGGTCCTGCCAAATCAGCCGCAGGTTGTTTTCAGCGACAGCGGCAATGCCGTAATAAGGCTTTGGCACAAACCGGCGAATTTCTTCCTCTCTTTTGGCAATGATGGCGAGCGTGGGCGTCTGTACCCGTCCGCAGGAAAGCTGGGCATTGTGCTTGCAGGTCAAAGCCCGCGTCGCGTTGATGCCTACTACCCAGTCCGCTTCCGCGCGGGCAGCCGCAGAGGCGTATAGATGCTCGAATTCCTTGCCGTCTTTTAACCGTTGGAAGCCCTCTTTGATCGCTTTATCGGTCACGGACGAAATCCAGAGGCGTTTGAGCGGCTTGTTTGTCCGGACCATTTCGATGATCCACCTGGCCACCAGCTCTCCCTCGCGGCCCGCGTCTGTGGCGATGACGATGTCTTTTACGTCTTTGCGGAGCATTTGCTGTTTCACCGCATGAAATTGCTTGCTGCTCTCCCTGATCACCACCAGCCGGAAGGAAGGCGGCAGGATCGGCAAGTCCTCGATCTTCCACGAACTGAACTGCTCGCCGTACGCTTCCGGATCAGCCAGGGTAACAAGATGGCCCAAGGCCCACGTTACGATATACTTGTCTCCCTCGAAAAAGCCGTTTCCTTTTTTATGGCAATGCAGCACTCTTGCTATATCCCGACCAACGGAAGGCTTTTCAGCCAGTACCAACGTTTTGCTCATTGATGACATCCTTTCTTGAGAAGTGAAGAGGGACCGGTGTTTGTTTGCCGTGATGTTCTTTCCTCTTCAGAGAATCCTTCCCCCATCATAATCAATTCTCTGTCTCTTGAACAATGTTTGTGAGGGATCCATGTCCATTTTGCGCCCGCCAATGCTCGAAAGGCATTTTATTCCCCCCCTGAATAAAAGGGATTGTATCGCCTAAATAGAATTATTGAAACTATGACGAAAAGAAAACTTTTCCTAATTGCTATTATCTTTATACTGACTTTGACAAGTATCCGGATTTTATGGATGTACCTGAACTTCCCTCCGGATCAGCCACGCGCTGTCCAGGGCGTACTGGACTTGCGTGATTGGGACTTTGCGTCTGAGCGTCCGATTTCTTTGAAGGGCGAGTGGGAGTTTTATCCCAGTCAGTTTCTCGCAAGGCACTCAGGCACGGATACAGGTTTGCAAGGGCAAACGGAGACATCCAAGAAAATCGTTCAAGTACCCGGCCACTGGAAATCTTATCTTACTTCCGAAAAGAACTCATCATTCGGGTACGGTACATATCGCTTGCGCGTACTGGTGAATCCTGACCGCCATCAACCGTACGAAATACGTGTCCACCGCATCGTCTCCGCCTCTGAACTGTACGTAAACGGCCGTTTGATGGGGCAAGCCGGCTATCCGGATGTAAACGCTGAACAAACCAAAGCGATCAGTGTCCCTTATTCTGCTGTTTTTACGGCGGACAGCGGGGAGATAGACATCGTCATTCACGCCGCCAATTACTACAACGGCGTTTCCGCGGGAATGGTGGACCCCGTCAAGTTCGGGTCCCAGCAAGCGGTGAATCGGGCCGTGGAATTTTCCGTCGGAACCCAAGTCGTTGTCATCCTGATTTTGAGCCTGCACATTATTTATGCCTTGATCTTCTTTTTTCTCGGGGTACGGCAAAAGTCGCTCATCTATTTTGCTTTGTTGATGATGTCGGCCATTTTCACGATTGTGCTGGATGATGATCGGCTCCTCCTGCAATGGATGCCGCTCGAATACGAATGGCACCGGAAGCTGGTCTCCATTTCCTTTCTGGGGGCTTCCGTGTTTCTCTTTCAATATGTCAGGCACCTCTTTCCGGATTTTGTGGTCTTTCGAGCTTCCCGTTGGTACCTCGTCGCTGCTTGCATCAGTTTGATCCTGAATTTGTCGACGTCTGCCCTGTACCCTGCCATCAATCTCTTTAAGGTGCTTGTCGTCCTCTTTCCTTTTTTGATCATCCCCGGGCTCTTTTTCCAAAAGACCTTGAAGGATGACCCGGATGTCGTCTTCTTGTGTCTCGGCGCCATCAGCATCATGCTCAACATGCTATGGGGGATTATCAAAGGCAACAGCTCGATGGAGTTGGGTTATTACCCGCTTGATATGATCGCAACGGTCATCGCTCTCGCCTCCTACTGGTTCCGGCGCTATTTCAGGGCTTCCACCCAGACGGCCTTGCTTGCCGAGAAGCTGAAAAAGACAGACAAGCTGAAGGACGACTTCCTGGTGAACACCTCGCATGAACTGCGAAATCCGCTGCACGGCATTTTGTCGATTGCACAGTCGGTACTTGATAGCGGAAGCATTTCTGACAACAACAGCAGGGAAAACATGAAGCTGCTCATTTCCGTCGGCAGACGAATGTCCCTGATGCTCAATGACCTGATTGATTTGAATCGTCTCAAGGAGGGGCGGATTCAGCTTCAGGTAGCAAACGTGCAAGTGCAAACCGTTGCCTCGGGCGTGCTGGATATGATTCGTTTTCTTACGGAAGGAAAACCTGTGCGGCTCGTCAATCAGATCCCCGACAACCTGCCCGGCGTCATGGCCGACGAACACCGCCTGATCCAGATTTTGTTCAATCTGCTTCACAATGCGGTGAAATATACGCCCGAAGGAGACATCGTCGTCAAAGCACAGGCAAAAGCGGGGAAAGTCTTTATCATGGTCTCCGATACCGGAGTCGGGATGGACAAAGAGACACAGCTAAGGATTTTCCAGCCTTACGAACAGGGAAGCGCCGGGATGGAAGGCGGCGGGTTCGGATTGGGCCTGAGCATATGCAAGCAATTGGTTGAGCTGCATGGCGGCACCATTGAGGTAAGCTCGACGCCTGGAAAGGGCACTACTTTTACCTTCAGCCTGCCGCTTACTGATCCATCTCGTCTTCCATCTGGCAATGTTTCCGTTCTGGCCTCATCCGATTCGGTTACCCGTCTGGAAACTGCCGTATCCGTTTCCGAGCTGCCCGCGGTCGCGGCGAAGCCAAAGTCCCGGCAACGGAAGGAGCACGCATCCTGGCCGTCGACGATGATCCGGTAAACGTCAACGTACTCGTAAACATTTTGTCGTTGGATCACTACGAAATCGTCACCGCTTCGAGCGGAAAGGAAGCGCTGGCCATTTTGAGCGAAAACGAGTGGGACCTGGTTATTACGGACGTGATGATGCCGCAGATGTCGGGGTATGAGTTGACGGCGGCAATTCGTGAGCGGTTTTCCATTTCTGAGCTGCCCATCCTGCTTTTGACCGCACGCAATCGCCCCGAGGATATAGAAGCGGGCTTCCACTCCGGCGCCAACGATTATGTCACAAAACCGGTCGATGCGATGGAATTGAGATCCCGGGTACGGGCCTTGACCGAGCTGAAAAACTCCGTCAGCGAACGACTGCGTCTGGAAGCTGCATGGCTCCAGGCACAGATTCAACCTCACTTTTTATTTAATACCTTGAACACCATTGCCGCACTCAGCGATATCGATTCAGCCCGAATGACAGCCCTGCTTGAGGAGCTTGGTAAATATTTGCGGGCCAGCTTTGATTTCAACAATTCCAAGAAGCTGGTGCCGATTGAGCATGAGCTTGCCTTTGTCCGCTCGTACCTGTTCATCGAAAAGCAGCGGCATGACGACAGGCTGGACGTCGTCTGGGAAGTAGACGACAACATCAAGGTGCAAATTCCGCCTCTTTCCATCCAGCCTCTCGTCGAAAATGCGATCAGACATGGCCTCATGAAACGGGCAAGAGGAGGAAAAATCCACATACGTGTGACCAATTGCAAGGAGTATGTGGAAATTTCTGTAGTCGATGACGGCGTAGGCATGGATGACTACACGCTGAAAAACGTCCTCGAGGGTACCTTGGAGAAACCCCGGGGCATTGGACTCATCAATACGAACCGGCGATTGAAACAGATCTACGGGAAAGGTCTGCATATCGAGAGCATTCCTGGTCAGGGCACCGCCATTACTTTTTCCGTTAAAAAGTAGGAATCTGTCCTCCCCCTGATAATGAGAAAAAGGCTAGCCAGCGGCATTCTGTGCCGCGGCTAGCCTTGCTTCATTTGTTGCCTGTCGCATTCGGAGATGCAACTGCACCGTTTAGATTTTTTGTCGCAACCGGTACAAGACCCCTGCTATCAGGAAGAAGGCAACTCCTATAAACGGCAAGTACGACATCGACTCGCCTGTTTGGGGAAGAGTCTTGCCCGGTGTTCCGTCCTCGGATGCAGGAGGAGCTTGGTTGTCTGGCTCCAGGGACCCTGCCCCTGCCGGGATATCGTCAGGGTCAATGGTTTCCAGATTTTCGGTTGGCGGAGTGTTTGGTGTTGCAGCGCCAGGTTGGCCCGTGCCCGGAGTCGGAGTGACGTTTCCTCCACCGGGATTGCCCGTACCCGGTTGTACCGGAGTGCCAGGGTTGCTCGGATTGCCTGGATTACTTGGATTGCCCGGACTGCCTGAATTATCAGGGGTTCCTGGGTTATCCGGGGTATCCGGTTTATCTGGCTTATCTGGCTTATCTGGTTTATCCGGCCTATCCGGTTTCTCAGGTTTCTCAGGTTTCTCCGGTTTTTCCGGTTTGTCTGGTTTAGACACCAGACCTGCATCGATGCTCAGATTTTCCTCTTCCTGCTCCAGCTTGATCCGCTTGGTCCAGCCGTCCTTGTCAGGATCTGAGTCAATATTTTCGTCAGAACCGACTAGCCTTTCGGTAAAGGAGTATCCTTCCGGCAAGATAAAACGGACCTGGTAGGTACCCGCATCCAGACGGGCAAACTCGTAATACCCCTTTTTGTCGTTGACGGTTGCTGTCACCGTATGATCAAGCTGTTTTCCGTTGTCATCATACAGCTCGACCTTGACGCCGTTTATACCGGGCTCATCCTCATCCTGAAGGCCGTTTTTATTTTTGTCGATCCAGACCGTATCGCCCAGTTTCGCTTTTCCGCTGTTGCCAGTGGACGCGTAGACTCCGGCATCAATGGTCAGATTCGTCTCTCCGGCTCCGAGGATGATCGGCTTGGTCCAGCCTTCTTCGTTTGCGTTTGAATCTTTGCTCCGGTCTTCGCCCTCCTCCGTCAAGGTAAACTCGTACCCGTCAGGAAGAAGGAAGCGAACCAGATAGGTACCGCCCGTCAACTGGTTAAACTCATAGTAGCCGGCTTTCCCGTTGACTGTCGCCGTTTCCGTGGTCGCGATCAGTGACGCCGTTTCGTCAAAGAGCTGGACGGTTACACCGTCAAGACCGCTTTCGGCTTCGTCCTGAAGACCGTTTTTGTTCTCGTCGATCCATACTGTATCACCCAGCTTTGCCTTCAGTACAGGACCTACCGGAGCCGAATAGACTCCCGCATCAATCGTCAGGTTGGTCTCGCCCGGCTGAAGAGTAATCTCATCGGTCCAGCCCGTCGATTTTGCGTTGGAATCGGCAGCCCTGTCGGAGCCCGCGCCGGTTGTCGTGAACACATACGCTGAAAGCGGAACAAACCGGACTTTGTACGTGCCCGCATCCAGTGAATCGAACAGATAGTAGCCCTTTTTGCCGTCCTTGGTTTGTGTCTTCGTCGTCGCTACCCGTTCGTTTTTACTGTTGTAGAGCTCGACGGTCATACCGTCCAGGCCCGCTTCACCAGCATCCTGAAGGCCGTTTCGGTTGCTGTCGACCCATACATAGTCACCCAAAGCGGCTGGCGGCAGTTTAACCAATCCGGCGTCAATCGTCAGGTTCAGCTCGCCTTGGCCCAGCTTGATCACTTTTGACCAGCCTTCTCTGTCCACGTCGGAATCTTTTCCACGGTCGGAGCCCTGCTCCTGCTTGCCAAAGCCATAGGCGATGGACGGAGCGATTACCTTTACCTTGTAGTCGCCTGGCGGCAGCTGATCAAACAGGTAATACCCTGGCTTGCCGTCCTTGGTTCTTGTTGTCGTCTTGATTGGCGGACTGTTTTCACCGCTATACAGCTCGACAACAACTCCATCGACTCCGGACTCGTCGTCATCCTGTATTCCGTTGTCGTTGGCATCGAGCCAGACGTAGTCGCCGATCGCGCCTTTGTTTGGAATATAGCCGGCGTCAATGGTGTGGTTCTTCTCGTTCTCCGACAGCGTAATCAGGTCGGTTCTGCCGGTAGCGGGATCGGCATCCGAATCCTTTGCCGCATCCTGGCCCGCCTTTTTCACTGTCAGCTTCTCATGATGGAGGGAGCTTCCAAAACGGACCATGTATGAGCCCGGCTCCAGGTTGGGGAACAGGTAATAACCCGGATTTCCATTGAAATCGTCGCCCGTCACCGTCTTCTCCAGCGTTGTTCCTTGCGCGTTCAACAGTTCCACGACAATTCCGTTGATTCCCTCTTCGCCGTCGTCCTGAATGCCGTTCTCATTTTTGTCAGACCATACATAGTCACCGATTTCCGCTTTGTTGCTCTCGTAAATGGTCATTCCGACCTTGGGAGGCTCGGCAGGCAGAAGCGGTTCTCCAGCTTTTGTCTCCGCCATGTATCCAAAGGAGTTCCAGGCTACTTCCCCGTTCGTAGGTGCACCGACCGGCGCCCTCATCGGCCACTGGATTTCCAGTTCATCCTCAGGCTCAAGATAAATACCCGGGTCAAGGACGAATTTCAGCGCTGTCACCTTTGTAATGTCAGAAGGCGGACTTGCTTCCCAATGACCGTTATCAACGCCCGTTACCGGGTGCATCGTGATATTGGGCGTAGTGGAATAGTACACCGTTATGTGTTCGGAAACGCTGACTTCCCCCATCAGAATAGGGCCCCACTGGCTTTTCCGCTTGCCGTTTGTGGAGACGACTCCCGTGTCGCCAATTCTCGGCAATGTGTTGATCATGACGAGATTTTGCAGTGTTTGATTTCCAACATTGGAAATCTTCAACCGGTAGTCGGCGGTGCCGCCCGGCGTTGTCCTTCCTTTGTCCGGATAGCGGGACCAGTCTCCATCCAGCTCGCCTCGTATCCACATGATCGATTGAACGGTAGCACTGACCACGACCGCGACTTTCGCAGACCGCTCGATAACATACGTACCGTCTGTCGGCTTGCAGTCCGGACATTTTTTGTACGTAAAGGAGACATCGTTGAGATAATCGTCATCCGAGGTAAGCTGCAGCTTGTTTTCAATCTCGCCCGGCTTTGCACCCGCCTTGACATGGGTACGCAGGACGATCTCGACCGTTTCCCCAGGCTTCAAGCTGCTGTTCTCCCAATGCCATACGAGCTGCTTCGTGCCGTCACCTTGAGTATCCTCATGAAACGATGGTTCCGGGAGGCCCGCAGGAGCTTTGGTCATTTTCCATTCGTCAAATACAAGATCGGCTGGCAAGATATCTGTCAACTTTGGGTTAGTCAGGTTTGCGCTGCCGTATTTGGTGTTTTGCATCGTCAGGGTGAATGCAACTTCCTCTGTAGGCTGCAAAGAGGTTCGGTTCGCCTTCTTTTCCAGGTTCACCAACGGCCGGGGCTTGACGACGTCAATAGTGGCCGAACTTGTTTCCTCTCTTGGCTTGCCTTCGAATTCATACTGCAACAGAGCCGTATTGGTAATTTTTTTGGCCTCATCATCAGCTAGCGGAAGGTTCTCTGGTACGCGGTAGGTCAGGACGAATGCTTTTCCCTGAACAAAATTGATGGGGAGGTTTTCGAAACGATATTGAATTCCCATGATGACCTTGCCCGGCACCACGTCGCTCACTACCAGCTTCTGCGACTTGGAAGCCGAAATGTCCTGCTTCAAAGGCACCCAGTCAGCGTCTGTTGGGTTTTCTGTCTCCGTGTAGTAGATGTCATACTTTTCAATGCCGGAGAAGGTGGCGGTTTCCAGTTCTTCAAGAACAAACTCGATATCGATATCCTCGGTTCCAGGTATCGAAGATCCGGCCTTTGTCGGGGTCATATCGGTGATGAGCGCTTTTGGTATGGTCTTGTTTGACCTGTTTTCAAAGCCTTCGATTGTAAAAGAAACGGTTTGGTTTGGGGATACTTCCTTGTTGTACCAAAAAGGCTGCTTGCGAATGGAAGCTCCGAAGTCGTCCGGATTTGTGTGGAATTTGTGCTCGACGAAGGCATCGAGGGTGACTTCTTCCTGCTCCAACGGGGTAAACTTTGCAGTTACTGTGTTTTTCACCGTGTCTTTGTCAAGGTCTTCCGGGTATTTCACCTTCACTTTGAAGATCTTCTTCCCTCTGGTGTCATCCTCCAGTTTCCAGCTTATGGTGTGCGTTTCCGGATCGTACTCCCCTTTCGGAGAGGAGGCCGAGGGATCAGAGTCGTCATACACCGCCTCCGGCGGCAGTGTATCTACGATCGTAATGTTCTTGATATCGAGTCTGCCGGTAGAAGTCGAACCTTTTTCAGTGAAATCGATTTGATACTCGACTTCCGAGCCTTTCAGCGGATCAGGCAGGGGCCTTATCTTCTTTTTGGTCAGCTCCCACTCTGCTTTGGCTTCGGCAGTAACCACAGCTTCGTTGGAAGGCAATTCTTTCGGTTCCGCATCAACCGTCGTTTCAAACGTGCATTGCGCTGTTGTAGACGTCCCGTCCGGCGTTTTGTAGTTGGGATATCTGGCCTGGACCTTCAGCGAGCCAGTGGAACCAGCCGGGAGCGGGTCATCGAGAAAGGTAAAGGTTACTGTGTTTTTGTCTTTGTCAAAGCTGCCCTCCGAAATTTCGCTATCGACCAGATCGACAAACTCGACGCCATCTGGCAGCGGAAATACGATTTTCGGAGATTCAAACTCAAGCTTTGACGTACTGGACACGCTGTATCTGATCGTATACTCAAACGTTTCTCCGGACTTCACATGATCCTTGCTGGCCTTAAGATCGAGTACAATCAGTTCGTCAAGTTCCTCCGGGGTTGGTGTGACTGGTGGTGTAACTGGTGGCGGTGGCGGTGTAACTGGCGGTGTTCCCGGAAGAGGTTCCCCTGTTGGCGGGGTACCGGGTGCTCCTCCGTTCGTCGGCGGAGTGCCGGGCGTTTCTCCGTTCGTCGGCGGGGTGCCGGGCGTTTCTCCGTTCGTCGGCGGGGTACCAGGCGTTTCTCCGTTCATCGGCGGAGTGCCGGGTGTTTCTCCGTTCGTCGGCGGGGTGCCGGGCGTTTCTCCGTTCGTCGGCGGAGTGCCGGGCGTTTCTCCGTTCGTCGGCGGAGTGCCGGGCGTTTCTCCGTTCGTCGGCGGAGTGCCGGGCGTTTCTCCGTTCGTCGGCGGAGTCTCTGGTGTCTCTCCGTTCGCTGGCGGAGTCTCTGGTGTCTCTCCGTTCGCTGGCGGGATTTTAGGGCTATCCTCATCCGCTGTCACGACTACCGGGTCACCTGTCTCCGCCTGCAATACTCGCACCGTTTCTGCATGGACAACCGCATGTGGCAGGGTCATTTGCACAAGAAGCAAAAAAGCCAACAGAATCAGGTGCAGCTTGTTTCCAATCTTCATGTACTGCTATTTCCCTCCATTCCTCAAAGTTCCTTTGACAATCAAACGATGAGTCGGATTGCGTGGAGGATCACAAGTGATCAAGGTGATTTCCGATTTTCCCCGGCTATTGTCAAGCACCTGGATATCCTCCGGTTTTACGAGAAAAGTGTCGGTGACATAATACTCGAAGTTGCCATTGCCAGATTCGATACGGATAAGATCGCCCTCTGCAAGCTCATTCAGCCGACTGAACTGCTTCCCGTACGTCCAGCTCCTGTGACCGGCAAGCACATAGTTGTTCGCTTCTCCCGGTTTCCGGTCCGGTTCCACTACGCCGATGCCAATCCGAAGCTGCTCTTCTTCGGAACCCGGCAGGATCGGCTCTTCCAAACCGATTTTGTCAATGCTGATCATGCCAAGCACCCCGTCATCACCCGGTTTCTCAACCGAGACAGGAGCTTGGGAAATGGGGGGAGTCGATCCGGTCTGGGTCGCGAGCTGGTTCTTATACTGCTTCCATTCGTTCAATAGCCGCGTTTGTTGCTTCTCCTGCATCCACCTGTCCACGTAAGGGTAGAGAACCAAAACAATGCCTGCACACAGCAGCAGCCAAATCAAGACAGTCACAACGGCTTTCCTTGCAACCGGCAATCCAATAACACTGCCCTCCTTTCCTCTCCTGCTACCTTGAGATTCTTTGCCGCGACATTCGAATTTGCGATCAGCATTTTGGACAGTCGAATTTCGCGTAGATTTGAGTATAAAAAAACGTTCTGAACAATTTCTGAACCTATTTCTACCAAAAATGGATATAATTCCAATATAAAAGAACCCCTCAAATTGCTAGAGGGATTCTCTCCTATTCTTCCTGAAGCTCTATCTGAATTTACAATCCCATCACATTTCGAACGGACCACTCCATTCGTTCTCTCTGCACCGGCTTTGCGATGAAATCCCGGGCTCCCGCCTGGATGGCTTCCAAGACTATATCGCGTTGCATTAATGCTGAACAAATGATGATCTTGGCATTTCGGTCGATCTCCATGATTTTTTTAACCGCACTCAGCCCATCCATCTCAGGCATGGAGATGTCCATCACCACCAGCGACGGCCGATACATGCGGTACTTTTGCACAGCTTCTTGACCTGTCGCCGCTTCCGCCACTACATCAAAGCCCAACGACTCAAATATATTCCACATCATAAACCTCATTAACACTATATCATCGACAATCATGATACTTTTCATTCCATACCTGGTTCTCCTATACGTATTTGCGCGCCTCTTCTATTTTCAAAACAAAAAAGCCCGCTCCTTTTGTAGTCCATTCTGGATACTACAGAACCGGCCTAAACAAATTCTGAACAAGTCCGGCCAGGGCAAAAAAAAAACTGAGAAAGGCACACTCCCCTTCCCAGCTTGCTTTCGCCGATGCATTTACTTTCGATTTTTCCATTGCTGATACCATTCTTTTATATGCGGGGGCGCTTCCGCTTCAAATTCTTCCCGGAGCATCTCCCTCATACTGTTATACTGTCCTGCCACCGCTTCACGGTCTCCCAGCACATCGTAGAGCTTCATCAATGAAAAGTACAGCTCCTCCACATGGGGATAGAACCGCTGAATCCGGAGATAGAGGACGATTGCTTTGGAATATTCGCCATTCGCGACGAGAAAGTTTCCGACCTGGCTGGCGAGATTATACCAATCCATTCGGAGCCGTTGGCGCTCACTTTCTGCCCACAAGTAGTCGTATTCTGCAAAGTAGTCTCCTCTGTATAGCTCAAGCAGCCGCGTATAATCGCCAACGCTCTCTTCTGTGAGCGGAGGCAGGCTGCGAAGGCCATTTTCCCATTCATCCACGTCGAGACTGACGTTGTTCATCTCTAACAAATAACCATCGTCACAGTTTATAATCTTGACGCCAATCCTGAGCTGATCCAACGTCTTCCGTATTTGATATACCGTTGTGTACAGCTGGGCATACCCCTTCTTCCAATCCACCTCTTCCCAGAACAAATCCAGCAGCAGGTCTTTGCGGACTGGCTGGCCCCGGCGATGGAGAAAGTAGGAAAACAGTTCCTGAGCCTTGTTCGTCCGCCAGCGGATGGTTTCTGGACCACGACTTTCCGACAGTTCTACCTGAAGAGACTGAAAACAACGGATACACTGTGTAGAGCCAGTTGCCGGGCTATTGTCATCCCTGGACTCCTTCTCCTTTTGTATCCTCATCAACGTTTTTTGCAATCGCTCTTTCTGGACTGGCTTCAATAGATAATCGAGCGCATTCAATTCAAATGCTTTGACGGCATAATCGCCAAAAGCAGTTACAAAAACAATGTCGGTCTCAGGCGAGCGCAGAAGAATTTGCTCCGCCGTCTCGATACCGTTCATCTCCGGCATCTCTACATCCAGAAACACAAGGTCTGGCCTTTTTTTTTGAATCACTTCAAGAGCCTCCCGGGGGTCTTGGAACTTGCCTACAAGCTGCAGGCCTTCTATATTTTGCAGCAATTTTTCCAAGTACCGGAGCGCCATCCGTTCATCATCGATCAGCAACACTCTCACGTTCCCCACTCCCCCTCCTACTCTAATTCTTCTCCTCTCATTTAGGAAAGCGCAGTTCTATGGTAGTCCCCTATGTGGATCGCTTTGATTGGACATTCCCCGTCCGTAGAGCTGCTTCATTCGACGCTCTATATTCCTCAGGTCAACACTTGGTTGCCCTCTGTCTGAAGATCTTGGTCTGCCTTCCAGGCAGAAGAAGAAAGTCCTTAGCGGCATGGTTATTCATACAAAAAGATGGAGCCGAGTCCAACCCTTGGCTCGATCCCGATTTTCTTTCTATAACAAGCAAGCTTTCTATGTCTTGTTGTATTCTCTCTCTTTTCAGCAATTCCCTTTATTATAAAGCACTCTCGCCGATCGTCGCGTCATCTGCTGCAGAACCGTTGTTTAGAATTTGTACAGACCCGCTCGTTAGAATGGGGCGTTGTCTCTTATAGCAGCCCAAATTTACCAACCCATACAGACAATAACTCTCTCGAAAGGAGTACAAATATGGGAAAGCATCGCATTTTTGCGGGATGCAAAATGTTTGCCGGCATACTCGCTCTGCTAGCGGCACTGACAGTGATGTCGGGTTGCCAGCCAACCACAAGCGATACCGTCGAAAGTGGTCCCGAGACCGGCTCGCTCGATCAGAAAATTGTTCCCTATCATGGTGAAAAGAGCAGAGCCGTTTCGTATGTGTATACAGCGAGAAAGGAGCTGGCCCTGACCTTTAACGGGATGGGCGACTCCCAAACGATGCGCCGCCTGCTTGATGAATTGGACAAGTTCCAAATCAAGGCCACATTTTTCCTGCCTGGGATGAGGGTGGCCGAAGAGCCGGACATCGCCAGGGACATTTTGGCCCGGGGCCATGAGATCGAGAATAACACATTGAACCGATTGGATTTGACCAAGCTCAGCTACGAACAAATCTACAAGGAAATTCACTTGGCCAATGAGGTCATTTGGAAAGAAACAGGCGTGAAGCCTCGCTATGTAAGGACAAAATCCGGCGATTACAATGACGATGTTCGGCTGGCGGCTGCCCACCTGGGCATGGATGCCGTCATCCAATACAACATCAACCCGAAGGATTGGGACATGAAGGATGCCCAGGCGATTGGCCACTATGTGGAACGGTACATTTCCCGGGGAAGCATTATTTCATTAAATACAGACAAAAATCCGGAAGTGATTCCCGCCATTGCTCTCATCGCCAAAGCAGCGAAGGAAATCGACTACAAGCTGATTACCCTTGACGAACTGATGAAAAATGGCGGAGAGAGGAAGCCGCTGGAGCAAATACCCGGTTATGACAAAGCCCAAATCAACCTGAATGCGAAAAATCCGGCATACAAGCTCGTTTACAACGTCGACACAAACAAAAAGCAGGTGGCTCTGACCTTCGATGATTGGGGAAGCGACAAGACTGTCTCCAAAATATTGGACATTTTGAAGGAGCACCAGGTTCCCGCGACATTTTTCCTGCGGGCCAACGGCGTCAAGAGCAATCCGAACCTGGCAAGAGCGATCCTCGAAGATGGACACGATGTGGCTAATCACACGTACAGCCATCCAGTCATTACCGATATGCCTCCAGAGAAGCTGCAGCAGGAGGTCGTGGAAGCCCATAAAGTGATTACGGAAGCGATTCAGCAGCAGCCGACCATGCTGTTTCGCCCCCCGACAGGAGAAATCAACGACCAGGCAGGCAAGGCGGTAGCCTCGGCCGGTTATCCCATCATCGCCATGTACGACGTCACGACATTGGACTGGGATGCAAACAACAGCGCGCAAGATATCGTGAACGGCATTATGAGCAAGACAAAACCCGGAAGCGTCATCCTGCTTCACATGCTGGACGACATCCATACGATTGAGGCACTGCCGACCGCGATCGAAGGCCTGAAGAAAAAAGGCTATACCTTTGTCAAAATGGCGGACATGATCGGCATGAATTCAAAATAATGGAGATGGACGAAATGGAAGAAGCATTCAGAGTTTATGAGGAAATTGCCGACCGGCAAGGAAAACTCGCTGTCGTCGGCCTCGGCTACGTCGGCTTGCCGATCGCGGTCGCCTTTTCAAAACGGGCAGACGTCATCGGATTCGATGTTAACACGCAAAAAATTGAAAGCTATCGCCGGGGCATTGATGTAACCGGAGATATCGGAGATGCGGCCCTGCGTAGCTGCAGCGTCGATTTCACATCCGACCCGGACAAGCTGGACGGGGTACGCTTCTTCATCGTGGCGGTCCCTACTCCGATCAAGAGCGGCAATGTCCCGGATCTCGCCTATGTCAAAAGCGCCAGCCGCCTGATCGCGAAGAAGCTCTCGCGAGGGGCTATCGTCGTATTCGAATCGACAGTTTATCCGGGGGTGACGGAGGACGTGTGTATTCCGATCCTGGAAGCCGAATCGGGATTGCGCTGCGGAACAGACTTCAAGGTCGGGTATTCCCCGGAGCGGATCAATCCGGGAGACAAGGTCCACCGGCTCGAAAACATCGTCAAGATCGTCTCCGGAATCGATGAAGAAACTGCCGAAACGGTCGCCAGGGTCTACGAGCTGATTATCGAAGCAGGGGTGTACAAAGCCGAAAGCATCAAGGTTGCCGAGGCCGCAAAAGTAATCGAGAACGCCCAAAGGGATGTGAACATTGCGTTCATGAACGAACTGTCCATGCTGTTCAACCAAATGGGCATCGATACGAAAGCCGTACTGCAGGCTGCCGCTACCAAATGGAACTTTTTGAAGTTTACCCCCGGACTGGTGGGCGGACACTGCATCGGCATCGATCCGTACTATTTAACCTACAAGGCCGAGGACACCGGGTATCATTCGAAAATCATTCTGGCGGCGCGGCACATTAACGATGGAATGGGGACATACGTGGCCCAGCAGATCATCAAAATACTGGTTCGGATGAAGCTGGATATCAAAAATGCAAGAATCGGGCTGCTCGGCTTGACCTACAAGGAAGATTGCCCGGATATCCGCAACACCAAGGTCACCGATATGATCGAAGAGCTGAGCGAGTACGGCATCACGCCGCTCGTCGTTGATCCGTGGGCGAACCCCGAGCAGGTGTACGAGGAATACGGCATCGAGCTGTCCAGCATGTCTGCTCTCACAGACTTGAATATGGTGATCGTCGCGGTACCGCATAGCGACTTCGCAAACATGAACAGCAGCGATTTTGAGAACCTTTTTGCTCCTGATCAAGGACCGAAGATCATGGTCGACATAAAAGGCATATACAATCGATCAGACTTTGAAAACAGCGGGTTTTATTACTGGAGCTTGTAAACAAAGGATTGGAGACGGCAACAGTGATGATAAGAAAGAAAAAAGAAATCGTTGAAAAACTTTCTGTTCCGAAAGCAGACCGGCGGACGCTCAACAATGTCCCGGACCCGGATCAAATCCGCGTCACTGCCGATCGCAGGGGGCTCTCGGATTCGCCTGGCGAAAACAGGGACCAGGATTATTTGGACAAGCTGCGGGTGCTGGGCTTGCGCTATTTGGCCGATTTTGACGTGTTGATCCAGGCTCGGAGCGAAGCCGGGAAAACAATCGTCAAAGCCCGGGCTGTCGACATCTCCGCTACAGGCTTGCTGGTGAAGCTGGATGCTGGTGCCGGCAACAGCGTAAAGGTCGGCGATACGGTCAGAATGCGTTTTGAAATACCGGCGGGCACGATGCCGGAGGGCTTTGAGTCGACAGTCAAGATCGATGCCGTAGCAGTCAGGTCAGAGACCGAACAGCAGGAAGACCGCGAAAAGCGGATGGTGGCCTTTCAATTTGCCAAGCCCCTGACAGAGTACTTCCAGAAAAAAAGGTGGGGGTATTCCGTTTACATGGGCAGCAGCATGCTGTTTGTCACAGTGGCCTTCATCATGCTCATGCGCATGGAAAGCTTTATTTACTTCAAATACAACATGTTCTTGTATTTGTACAGCCTTGCTGCGGCCGTATTTTTGCTGACCCGCTATCTATTCGGCGCGCTCTACCGGGATGTGCCCATCAATCCCGACTATACGCCAGGCGTATCCATTATCATCCCCTGCTTCAACGAGGAAGAGTGGATCCGCCGGACGATTATCAGTTGTATGAACCAGGATTACCCGATCGACAAGCTCGAGGTCATCGTCGTCGACGACCGCTCAACAGACAGATCCGTCGAGGAAATCCAAAAGGCAATTGATATGATTCACAGCATGGCCGAACGTTTTGGGACCCGCGAGCGGCTGAAAATGGTTGTTTTGCCCGAAAACCGCGGCAAACGGGAGGCCTTGGTAAAAGGCGTGGAGATGGCCAAGCACGATTTGGTCGTTTTCGTAGATTCCGACAGCTTCCTTGAGCCTACGGCGATCAAGCATCTTGTACAACCCTTCCAGGACCCGCAAATGGGCGGTGTCGCCGGCCGCACAGATGTCGAAAACAAATTCACCAACTCCATCACCAAACTCCAAAGTGTCCGATACTACATTGCTTTTCGTGTCATCAAAGCAGCCGAGTCCTGGTTTGACAGTGTCACTTGCCTGTCAGGCCCGCTGTCCTGCTACCGAAAGGATTTGGTGCTCCAGCATGCCGAAGCGTGGCTGAATCAGAAGTTCCTCGGCCAGCCGGCTACGTTCGGCGATGACCGAAGCATGACGAACTTCATCTTGAAAACCCATCGGACAGGCTATCAGGACGCAGCCATCTGCTCGACGATCGTGCCCTCGAAAATGAACGTCTTTCTGAAGCAGCAGATGCGTTGGAAGCGATCTTGGCTGCGCGAGTCGCTTCGGGCGGCCACGTTCATTTGGCGAAAGGAACCGTTTATGGCGCTGTTCTTTTACATCGGCCTGATCGTTCCGATCGCCGCTCCGATTGTCGTGCTGTACAACCTGGTATATGTCCCTCTCGTCTATCAGATCTTCCCGGGAACATTTTTGATGGGGCTGCTGCTGATGGCGATGCTCATGAGTCTTGCCCATCTGATGTTCCGCAAGAGCAAGCTGTGGGTGTTCGGATTTGTCTTTTGCCTGTATTACGAATTTGTGCTGCTCTGGCAAATGCCTGTCGCCTGGGTAACCTTCTGGAAATCGACTTGGGGCACGCGGGAAACGCCACAGGACGTCGAAGCGAGACTGAAAAAAGAAATGCGTAAGAAGAATAAAAAGAGAATCTGGTTGCCATTTTGATGCAATCGCCACATGATTCTTAGAGTGAGGCTAGCTGAAATGACGCAAGGAAAACAGAACGTAGTCCTTGATTATCGCAAGAAAAATCGCGCGAAAAGGATGAAAACGATCGTGCAGCTCATCCTGCTGCTGGCGGTAGCCATTTTACTTTACCAGACAGTGTTTGACGTCCGAAAATACGCCGAACCGGACAAGACGGCATGGAGCAATCATGACGGTTTTATCGCCCTGTCTTACTTTGGCGTCGGCCGGTCGGGCACGCCCAAACTGGTCGCCAAAAAGCAATTGGACGAGCACCTGAAGGCACTCTACGATCAGGGATATGTCACCATCTCGCAGCAGGATATTCTCGACTTCTATGAAAAAGGGAAGCCGTTGCCGGAGAAAGCGCTGTTCCTCTCTTTTGAGGATGGACGGAACGATTCCAGCCTGTTTGCCCAGCCGCTCCTCGAAAAGTACAATTACAAGGCAACCTTTCTTTCTTACGCAAACAAGATGGGCAACAGCGATCATAAATTTCTCCAGCCCAAAGACATGCTGAAGATGATGAAAACCGGCTATTGGGAGCTGGGCACGAACGGCTACCGGCTGACCTACATCAACATTTTTGACAAACAGGGCCGGTTCATCGGAATGAAAGACGAGACCGAGCTTGTAAGCAAGGAACATGTCGAGTATTACAATCACTACTTGATGGACTTCATCCGGGACGAAAACATGATCCCGGTGGAAAACCGCACCGTTATGGAGGAGCGGATCAATCACGACTACAAGGCAATGAAAGACATTTATACGGGCAGTCTCGGTTTTGTCCCGCAGGTCTACATGATCATGCATGCGAATGTTCTGTACGAGGGAATGAATCCGCTCGTGTCCAATGCGAACTCGGAAAACATCAAGCAGCTTTTCAAGATGCATTTCAATCGTGAAGGAAATGCATTCAACGATAGTGAACGAAGCTTGTACGACCTGACGAGGGTCCAGCCCGCACCATATTGGTACACGAATCATTTGTTAATGAAAATTCAGAAGGACACCGGACAGAAAATGAAATTTGTCTCAGGTGACGAACAGCATGCGGACCAGTGGCGTCGAATCAGCGGCGCGGCTGAGTTTATCGACAACCGGATTGCCCTTACCTCACCGCCTGCCGGAGCTGGCATGCTCTACCTGCATGACAGCAACGGCCTCAAGAATGTCGGGCTGACCGCCAAGATCGCGGGGAATGTGGTCGGAAAGCAGATGTTCTACGTTCGCTATGACCGCGAGAAGGATTCGTTTATCCGCGTCACATTTGAAAATAACGAAGTACGTGTCGAGCAGAAAAAACCGGGCCAAGCCGCCCAGCAGGTTTTCATCCAGCCATTGAGCGAAATCCAATGGAAACCGGAAGACCTGTCCTTTGACAAAGCTACCGTCTACTCCAAAGAGCAAACGGCCGCCGGCGCACCATCCGACGAAGGAAAATACCCTGTCAACATCAAACATACCAGGGACGTTGAGATTGTAGTGCAAGAAAACAAATGGAAGCTCGCCATCGACGGGCAAACGCTGCTGGACAATCAGGAGGTGGACAGCGCCATCGGAAACGGCGGTGTGGCGCTCGCTTCGGAATACAGCAAGCAAAATAAAAAGGACGACATCTACGACGGCGTGTTCGACGACGTGCAGATCGTTTCCCTCGAGAAAGAAAACAGCTCTCCGGCTGTTTTGTTCAGCAACAAGCATACCGGTTTCCAAGGAGTCGTTCACCATGTTGAAAAAGCGATTAACGCATCTATCGATTGGGCTATTGATACTTTCTGATCTCGCAGAGGCGGGGACGAGCGCCGAGGGGGAGCACAAGTGAATTTGACAAGCAAGCATGCAATCGCCATCGCTGTATTCATGATTGCCCTCTTGGCCGTCCTCATCTTTGTGATGAAAAGTACCGGTTCAAAGAAGCCCGACCCAAACCAGCCTCATGTGGAGCTATCGGCTTGGCTCGCCGACTGGCAGTGGGGGGACGGCCTGGACGAATTCAGACAAATTACAGAGGGCCTCACCAGCTTGCAGGCCTTCGCCGTGTACTTTGACGACAAGGACAACCTTCACCTCACCGAGGAGCTTCGCGAAGCCTTGCCGCAAATCGTAGAGGCGTCCAAGCAAAGCAGCCTGGTGTATGTGGACCTGACCATCGTAAACGATGTAATTTTAGGGGATGGCACATCAGTTCAAAAAGACCCTGCGCTTGTGACCAGGCTGATGGCCACAGAGCAGAGCCGCAAAAAGCATATCGACAACATCCTGGCTGCCGTCACCAAGTACGATGTTCGCGGAGTGGAGATCGATTACGAAAATATCCGCAGCGAGGATTGGGACCATGTGCTCGCGTTTTATAGAGAGCTTTATGAAAGACTCCGCCCTTTGGAAAAATCGCTGCGAATCGTGCTGGAGCCACGGGCCCCTATCGATAAGCTCAAGCTGCCGGAAGGCCCCGTCTACGTCATGATGGCATACAACCTTTTCGGCAATCACAGCGGACCCGGACCGAAAGCCGATCACGCCTTTATCGCCGATCTGGCCCGCAGGATGGACAAGCTGCCCGGCGAACCCTTCATCGCGTTTGCTGCCGGAGGATTTGACTGGGCGGAATCGGGCAAGGTCGCTTCGGTAACAGAAGAACAGGCAGCAGAGCTGTCGCAGCTAAGCCAAGAGGCTCCCAGGCGCGACGCCGGCAGCGGAAGTCTCTACTTCCACTACACCGATGATAACAACGTAAAGCACACGGTCTGGTATGCCGACCATGTCACCCTGGCCCAGTGGATCGACGATGCGCGTCAGGCCGGATATGAGAAGATCGCCCTGTGGAAGCTCGGAGGCCTGGGGCAGGAAACGCTGAAGGAATTGAATCGCTATTAGGTATCAACCATTGCAAATCAGACTCTCCCATTGACCACAAAAAACCAGACGGCCTGCTGTTCGGGCCGTCTGGTTTTTTCATAGGGCAGAAATCGTTGCTTCTGTCGTTCTATCTGGCCATCCAGCCGCCATCGACAACGAGCACATGACCGTTGACATAGTCGGATGCTTTCGAAGCCAGGAACAAAGCCGCTCCGACCATATCGTCAGGCCTTCCCCATCGTCCTGCCGGAATCCGCTCCAAAATGGACTGCTGGCGTTTGTTGTCATTTCGAATGGCTTCGGTGTTATTCGTCTCGATATAGCCCGGGGCAATCGCGTTCACCTGTACGCCATGCCCTGCCCATTCATTGGCAAGGGATTTGGTCAAACCGGCTACCGCGTGCTTGCTCGCCGTATACGCCGGAACAAATACGCCGCCCTGAAAGGAAAGCAGAGAAGCGATATTGATGATCTTGCCCGATCCCCGCTCGACCATCCCTCTGCCGATTTCCTGCGAGAGGATAAACACAGCGTTCAGATTCACATCGATGACACGCATCCATTCCTGTTCGTCGTAATCGACTGCCGGTTCACGGTAAATAATACCCGCGTTGTTGACCAGGATGTCGATGCTGTGTTTTTCCAGCACCGGCTTGATCTTTTCCCGAATCTGCGACACTTCGCCCAAATCAACCAAAACCGTTTCGCAGCTGCCGCCCGCCTCGTCGATCTTGGCTTTTGTTTCATCGAGATTGTCGCGATGGCCCAGCAGCAGCACATGCGCCCCCGCAGATGCCAGTCCTACCGAGATGGCTTGGCCGATCCCCGTCCGCGCCCCCGTCACCAGGGCTGTCTTTCCTTTTAACGAAAACAGATTCTGAATCATGTCCATACCGCTTCTCCCCTTCTATGACTCGATTTCCTCAGTGGCTCGCCGCAATACTGCTCAAGCCCTCCAGCAGCATATAAACCCCGGTGAACAGCAAGATGACATATGTAAAAATACGAAAGAGCTGCTGGTTAATCCTCTTGAACAAGATCTGGCCGAGAAATAGTCCCAGAAAAACGAGCGGCAGCGCATAACCGCTGGAAATCCAGATCGTGTCTGTCGTTCCGGCAAAGAGGATTTGGACGAGCAGGCTCATCGAATAGATGAACAAATAGAAGGCTAACGTCGTGCCCCTCAGTTTTTCTTTTTGCGTGTCTGTCCCGGAAAAGTATAAAAGCAGCGGCGGTCCAGGCATGCCTATGCTAGTGGTGAGGATCCCCGACAATCCTCCAACGGCGTAATCCCTCGCCTTGGTCTGGTCCATGCGAAGTTTTAGAATCAACAAGACGGTTAAAAGCAGGATGATGATGCCAATGCCAAGCTTCAGCATGCTGATGTCTGCCGTTAAAAAGACGGTGATCCCTATCGGCAGTCCGACCGCACTGCCGACCACAAATCTTTTTAGGATTCCTTTATCAATGTCCTTTTTTATCTTCGTGATAAGCGCGACGGAGATAACAAGCGACAAGAGCAGATTGATTTGAACCGCTTCTTTTGGCTCAAACAGAAGGAGCAGAAACGGTGTCGCCATAAGCGAAAAGCCAAAGCCTGTGCTCGTTTGCAGGACAGAGGCTACCAACATGATCGCAATAAACAGCAGTACCGTACCCGTGACAGTCTCACCTCCCCGCTACATTCCCTGATTGGTCAAGCGAATCACGTCCATGACAGCGACCTTCCGCTTGGTCGCCTCGTGGTACAGCCACTGGTCCCGGACATGGTCTACAAACAGGATTCCATCCAAGTGGTCCACTTCATGCTGGATACAGCGGGCAAGATACCCTTCGGCCTCAAGCGTGAATTCCTCTCCCTGCCTGTTCAGGCTCTTTACTGTTACGTGATTGGCCCTTTTCACATATCCCCAATAGCCGGGGAAGGATAAACAGGCTTCCGGTCCGAGCTGTTCTCCGCTCATGGAGACGATCTCGGGATTGATCAGTTCAATCAATCCATCGCCGCAGTCCATGACGACCACTCTTCGCAATATCCCGATCTGCGGCGCAGCCAGACCGGCTCGGCCGTCAGTGGCGTACAACGTTTCCACCATATCATCCAAAAGCTTGATCGTAGCGGGAGTAACGGAATCGACCGGCTTAGCCTTTTTCCGCAAAATCGGTTCTCCGAACGGCAAAATCTGTTTGCTGGCCATCGTTATGCGCCTTCTTTCTGTTTGGGTGGTGTATGTACCCATAAATCGCTTGGTGTGCATTCCAAAGCTGTGCACAATGCGTCAAGCGTGTCCGCTTTCATCTGTTTGGGTTGACCGGTCAGCAAGGCGCTGATGGAGGCAGCCGACAGACTGTACCCCGCTTTTTCTTTCAAAAGCCTCGCCAAAGCTGCGCCTGTCCAGATTCCTCTCTCCGCCATTACTTTGCGTAGCATCCATACAAGCATCTTGATCGCTCCTTATTGGAATATCCGTTATGAACCGGCAGTTAATAAATTAAGGTATTACCTAAATAATTAAGGTGTAACCTACTATATCACAAAGCAATGCTGAATCAAACCCTTTCGCTTTGTAGAGTAGAGAACTGAAACTTTCGGGCGACCGTATGGTCGCCTTGCTCATTTCAGCTCCCCCTCATCAAACCGTACGTGAGGTTTTCCCTCATACGGCTTTCCGATGTTCTTCTTTCTTTGGCATTCGGCTTACTTTATCCGGCTAATTTCAATAAACTACCCTGCGTGTTTTGTATGACCTTCAGCTTTCCGGCATGTTTATTCCGCTTGCTTCTTTTCTTGTTGCAGAAGATTGTAAGGCGTTCAATCACATACCAGTCTATCCGTCTTGCCCATCGTTTGGCGATGGGCGAGATGAAGTAGTAGTTCTTGAACCCCCTTAGCTTGCGATTTAGCCCTTTCACTAGCTCTTCTAGAGACAGAAACAGTTTGTTCCTTGGTGCAGTGTATTCCTTAATTTTACGTCTCATTTCCTTCATTGCTTTCTTAGCTGGTACATGAGACATAGCAAATACCTTGCTCCCCCCTTTGTTGAACACGGGGAATTTGCGATGGTGCAGCCCAAGAAAGTCAAACCCAGTGGAATTGTCCCAAATATTAACGAGTCTAGATTTCTCTTTACTGAGACTAAGCTCCAGCTTGTTTAGAATAGCCATCAGCACTTGAATGCTTTCCAATGCTTCTTGTTTGGTTCTGCACATGATAACGAAGTCATCCGCATAGCGGATAAGTGTGCCAAGATGGGAGAATTGATTTTCCCAAATGGTGTCCATGTAGTTTAGATAGATGTTTGAAAGAAGAGGCGAGATTACCCCTCCTTGCGGAGTTCCCAGTTCTGTTTCATGGAATTGATCATTTTCCATGACCCCAGCCTGCAGCCATTGTCGGATAAGTTTCAGAACACGTCTGTCGCTGATTCTCATTTCGACCAGTTTCATCAACTTCTCATGGTTGATGTTGTCGAAATACCCTTTAATGTCAACATCTACGACCCAATAACACCTCTTGCTTGCTTTGCGTATCTGTGCAATTGCCTGGTGAGCATTTCTTCCTGGCCGAAAGCCATAAGAACAGTCCCGAAAATCAGCTTCAAAGATCGGTTCAATGACTAGCTTAGTAGCCATTTGGACCACCCGATCCTTGATCGTCGGGATGCCGAGTGGACGTTTCTTGCCATCCGGTTTAGGGATGTAAGTTCGACGAACCGGATGTGGACGATACCGCTTTTCTTTTAAATCTAGATAGATCTCGTTAAGAAAACGGCTCTCCCCATACTCCTCCACAATCTGTGCGATGGATTGTCCGTCGATTCCTCCGCTCCCTTTATTTGCTTTTACTCTCCTCCAAGCTGTCGCTAGAATATCCGGGCGGTAGATTTTGTCATACAAGGCATGAAATCGCCGTTTTGAGTTTGCCTTGGCACAAAGATATAGGGTTGTCCAAAGTTGTCGAGCTTTTACATCGGTGTAGTTAGCAAGTTTACTTGCATTCACTCACTCTTACCTCCTTCGACCCGTGAACAAAGCAGGGCTCCTTCCCTCCATAAGGTTGTGTTGTCCTTATGTTCATCGGTACTATGAACCCCTCCGACTCCCTCTCTGCCATCCACCACTTCCCTTACGGTTATAGGTTTCCGTTTTACGCTCCTGACGGGGCGTGCAGAGTAGGGTCTCCCCAGTTCCGTTAACTACTTTCTCAACATACCGCTCCCCATACCCCGAGGGATTCATAGGTGCTGTATTCCAAGTTCTCCACACCGTCCTTGGCCTTCGCCCATATGAAACAAGCTCGGCTTCCCTTTGTCCACCTCTCGGTGGTCTTTCTTAACGAGGCTGCAGGATTCACTTTATGTTACGGCCTGCTGATTTGCTCGCACTCTTTCGAGTTACTTTGTCACAGGGCTTCAACCTTAGGATTTCTCCACCAGTTGCCTGTCAGCTACGAGGTGACTTGGCTCCTGCCTCGGTTGGACTTTCACCAACTAGCAATTAACGGCTTGCTGGGCACGCTTCACATAAAAAAACACGTCTCCATTCGGCAAGGAGACGTGTCAATCTGTACATGGCTGTTAAATCAAGCCGTCTTACAGGAACACAAAGTAAATCACAGCCGCGAGCACCAAGCGGTAAATCGCAAACGGAACCAGCTTGACGCGGTTGATCAGCTTCAGGAAGAAGCGGATCGAAATAAGCGCAAAGACAAACGCGCTGATAAACCCGACGATGAAAAAAGGAACGGCATCGAAGGTGATGTATTCCCATCTTTTCAAAAGCGACAGGAAGCTTGCTCCCGCCATGATCGGCACTGCCATGATAAACGTAAAATCGGCAGCCGCCCGGTGGCTCATCCCGAGAAGGACACCGCCAGAGATCGTGGACCCGGAGCGAGAAAAGCCCGGCCACAGCGACAAGCATTGGATCAGTCCGACCATCAGCGCCTGTTTATAGGTGATTTGGTCGACTGTCACTACTTTCGGTCGGCCCGGACGGAACCAGTCCGCCGCAATCATCAGCAGCGCACCGATGACGAGGCCGATGACGACCGTCTTTGTCGAGAACAGGTATTCATCGATGTAATCGTCAAAGAGAACGCCAAAAATCCCGGCTGGAATGAGACCGATCAGCACGGTCAAAAGATTCAGGCGCGGTCCGGAGGTGGACTGGCCCGGCATCTTTTTAAGCCCGAGCAGGTTCATGAAGCGGTCCCACATCAGAACGACGACTGCGAGGATCGACCCCAATTGGATCACGATTTTAAACGTATTGGCGACTTCCGGGGAATACAGTTCTTTGGTCTGGAACAAGAAATCGTCGACGATAATCATGTGGCCGGTAGAAGAGACCGGCGCAAACTCGGTGAGTCCCTCAACCAGTCCGAGGATCAGGGCGACAAACGCTTCCCATAAGCTCAATGGATTCACACTCCTACTAGATGAAAACTATTAGACCCTACTGCTCTGTATCTGGGGACATAATCGTTGCCTCGATGAATAACTCCTTTATTAAGGTACACGATTGCGGCTGTGAATCCAAGGATTATAGGAGAAAAGATAGCAAATTTCCTATCAAAACGAATTGCAAAAAAGAAGCTGTCTTTGTGCGGTACAGCTTCTTTCTGGTTTGCTTGTGTACAAGAAAATAGCGAGGCTGCGATGGAAAAGGTTATGTCCTTTTGTTGGAATCCTGCTTCTCCAGCAAAATTTTCTGCAGCTGCTCAATCTCCTTTTCGGATAGATGGGCATCTTCCAGAAAGTTGCTGACCATGAGATGAGCTGCTCCGCCGAACACTCTTTTGAGAAAAGACTGGCTTTCGGCTCGAATACATTCTTTTTCCGATACCAAAGGGTAGTATTTGTAGCTTCTTCCTTCTTTCTCGAACCCGATGGCTTTTTTCTTCAATAGTCGATTTATAAATGTGCGGACTGTCTGATCGCTCCACTCGATCTCTTTCGGCAGCTGCAGAGTAATTTGGTCGGCCGTTATCGGGTTGTCCTTCCAGATTATCTTCATGATTTCCCACTCGGATTCCGATATTTTCGGCGTATTGGCCATATGGTCACCCTGCTTCCCTTTATAATTCCTATTTACACTCGTAAACAAAAGAAATTGTGAGTCATAATCGTACAGGCGTAAACGCAAGCTGTCAATGTTATTTGAAATTGACCAAATCGATGGGCTTTTCATTCATCAGGAATTGCAAAATCCTGTTCCGCTCGGGACTGTCATCGGCTGGGCCGTCATTCCAAAAGGTGACCTTCAAGCATACATCGTCTTCTTTCCAGAAGTAGACGACCAGCTCCGCCTCCCTCGCGCTGCTCAATGGTCCGTCTGTTTTATGGTTGACCGTCTTGAGCAGCTCTTTTCCCGCTATGCTGACCGGCTGCAGCTTCACTTCATTTTTTTCGCCGTCGATCCGCTCAAAAGCGACGGTACCGTTCTTCTTCATCGTTTCGTACATGCTGTTGTTTTTGATTTGCTGAAGCTTTACCCTTTTGACTCCCGCCTTGGTCTCATCCTTCGGTTTATAGAAAATGGTGAGATCCCTGTTCTTTTTGTCTGCCTCATTTTCTGGAAAACTGAAGTTCATCTTGTCGCCAATCCAGGCACGGTCGGCTTGAATCGCTCCCGGGAGCTCAAAGGGAAACTTGGGCACAAAGCCAATCGCTTCAGGCAGCCGCTTTACATCTCCTGTGTCGTAAATGCCTTTGTTCAACTGTTCTTCGCTGATAAATCGCTTGTACAGCTCCTCATCAGGATATTTCATCGAGCCGATGATGCTGATAATCTCGTCATCCTTGAACTTGAAGTTTGATCCGGAATTTGTGATCTCATACTGGACGCCTTGGTCCTGCCAAAAATAATGCCGCTGAAAGTCCTTTTCGTCCCCGTGCTGTATGGTGAATTTTACGATTTTCTGCCCGTTAACGTTGAAGGTCTCTTTCTTCTTCTCCAATTTTTCTTCGGTCTTTTTATCGCCATCCATAATCGTTATCGTTGTAAAGTCGTTTTGATCGAAATCGTCGGTCACGGCTTCCAGATCAGCCTCGGCAGGCTGTGCCTTTAACCGAAAGCTGCCGTGGTTGATGCCCTCGACAGTTTTGGCAAAGCGCAATGACGCCAAGCTTGTGCCTGCTTTTTCCTTCGGGGCAAAGTGGATGACTGTAAAACGGTACCCGTCAGGCAAGGCTGCCGGAACCTTAAATTTGAAGCCGGAAATCTTGACGACCTTTTCCAGACTGGCATAAGGCCGCTGAAAATCATAATCGAACAGAATTCGTTCCTTCTCAACCGACTCCGTGCTTGCGGACTGGCTCCCGGGAGTTTGAGGAGCGCTGGCGGGCACCGGGCCAGTCGAAGGCACCGGACTGCTGGCGTTGGTCAATGTGGCTGCCCCCAGCATCCCTACGCATAAAACGGCAGCGACAGACAGTTTATACGATCCCTTTTTAAACGACTTGATCATGTGAATCCTCCTCTTCATTTCCATTTGTTGATTGGGTCCGAAAAAATACAGCAGCTCAGACTGGCGGCCAACGGGCGAAAAGCGCTTCAGGCATTCGATGATCGTCATCCCATATGGCACCGCCTCCGCTTCGCCGAGCACCTCCAGAACGCAGGCGTCGCAGGCTAGCTCCCTGTCTGCTTTCATCCGCTTCATGCCAATCCACACCAGCGGATTCATCCAATGGATCGCCAGCGCCAAGCTCCCTATCGCATTCCACATGATGTCTTTTCTCTTGTGATGGGCCAGCTCGTGCAAAAGGATGTGGGCAAGCTGGGAAGCGCTCAGCTCCCTGGCCATTTCCTGAGGCAAATAGATCCACGGGCGGAAAAGTCCGGAGAGGTACGGGCTTTTCCCCTGTCGTCCGGTATAGACAGGAACAGGTTCCCTGATCCCCAGGCGCAGTCGGCAATCCTCTATGATTGACACGATTTGGGGATCTGTCAGCAGCTCCAGCCGTCTGCGCTGGCGACCCATTTTCACTGAAAATGCGGCCACATACAGAATCAGGGCCGCCGCTCCGGCCAGCCACGCGACAGCGGCTAGTCGCAAAGCGAGTGAATAGGATAAGCCCGCTTGTTCCGTCCCTTCATCTGCTTGACGGGCAGGGACGTTCGCTGGCTGCTGCGAGCCTTCCATAAGCGGCGGATGCATCTGAGTCTTTGGAAATGCAGCATAGTGGAGATTTTCAACCATCTCCGAAGGCAGCCGGTTCTCAGCCAGCGGTTCCAACACGACGGCCTGTTTGCTTGCCTTGCCCAGCTGCAAGAGGTGGAAAATGCTCACCGGACTGTCCGGAAAAACAGGGACTAGCAGCCTTAACAGCACCAGCAGCCACAAAGCATGCACAAGACGGGGACTCAGCCTGCGGCGCAGCAGTCTTTGCACAGCCAGCACCAGCAGCAGGACGACGCTCGCCGCTGCGGTAGCATCCAGGAACCAAAGAAAAGCGCGAATCAAAATATCCATGTTTTCCCCTCTCCGGCAATTTGGGTTTACCATTTACATTTGTAAAAGAAACTGACTGCCTTTGATATTACATTTGTAAATACAAACTGTCAATAGCTGGTTTCTGTGGAATTTTATTTTTTGCCCGTGGACGTTCTCAGAAAAAATAAAAGCCAGCATGCTCCGGTCGAACCCCGAAACACACTGGCTCCATTATTAATGCCCACTCTACTTGTCCAGATGCTTGATCACTTCATCCAGCATCAGGTTTCGCGACAAAATCCCCATCCCGCTCAGCCACGGGTCAGTCGATACCTCATACACATTCCCGGCCTGAACTGCCTTTAATGTCGCCCAAAGGGGATTTCCCTTCAGTTTGGTTGTCATGATGTTTTCCTGGTCGCGGCTGAACCAGAAAATGACGTCTCCGTCCATATCGGCGATTTGCTCCTCGGTTGCTTTCTTGGCAAAGTCTTTCTCCGACTGGGCCTTCGGGCGGGGAAATCCAAGCTCCTCGATAAATTTCCCGCTGTACGATTCCGACAGGTAAATGCGAACGTGGTCCGCATTCATCCGCAACACGGAAACTTCTGTTTTCCCGATCTTATCGCCCATCTTTGCTTGAAAGTCAGCCACCCGCTTTTCATAATCGGCTATCAGCTTTTCCGCTTCCTGCGCTTTCCCCACAGCCTCGGCATGCAGCTTCAGGTTTCCCTTCCAATCCAGCCCCATCGTCTCAACAAAAACAGTGGGGGCCATTTCCATCAGCTTGGAATGAATCGCTTCGTGCTGGTCTTTGGTTCCCAGAATCAAATCCGGCTTTAATGCCGCGATGGCCTCCAGATTCGGCTGGTCGATCGTTCCCACCTTTTCGATTCCGCTCGTTTTGTCGCCCAGATACGAGAAAAACGGTTTGTCGAGAGACACTGTGGCAGCGCCAACAGGTGTTACGCCGAGTGCCAGAAGATTATCCAGAGCGCCATTGTCCAGAACGACGATGCGCTTGGGTTCGGCCGGCACCTTTACTTCTCCCATCGCGTCCTTTACGGCATGCGCTTGCGTACCTTCCTGGCTTGGCGCATTCTCCTGGGGCGAGGTACTGGAGTTCGCAGCGTTGGACGCCGGTGCTCCCTGAGCGGATGGCGCAGCCGAATTGCCGCATCCAACCAGGAAAAGAGAGAGCGACAGTATCAGTAGAAAAAAGAAAAGGGCATGTCTTGACATGGAATACATTGACAGATTCCCCCTTGCTTTGTATATTTTTCATGAGAATGATAACTATTCTCACAATTACGAATCATATACTTGATAAATAAGGTTGTCAAGGATATTTGTGTAAATCACATCCGGATTGCGAGTGAACGTTGTGGGCAAATCGCGGAAACATCTCCGGCTGCTTGCCGGGCTGATCATGGGACTTGTTGCAGTCCTTCTCTTCATCGGGATCAGCATTTCATTTGGGATTGTGGACATCAGTATGCTGACGGTTGTCGAAGCATTCCTGGAATTTGACGGGTCCAGGGAACATCTGATCATTTCTACCACCCGTCTTCCCCGGGCGTTGATTGCCGCGGCGGTAGGAGCGTGCCTCGCCGTAGCGGGGGCTATGACACAGGCTCTGACCCGAAACCCATTGGCTGCTCCCGATCTGCTGGGCATCAATCACGGAGCCGCGCTGTTGGTTGTCCTGTCCCTGTTTCTCGTCGGCGGGCATAATCTCACCCTTTATGCATGGGCAGCCTTTCTCGGGGCGGGGGCGGTGTCCATCCTCGTCTTTCTGCTCGGTTCTGCCGGGCGCGGCGGCATGACTCCTCTGAAGCTGACGCTGGCCGGCGTCTCTGTCACGACCCTCTTGTCCGCGTCCACCCAATCGATCCTGATCTTTCACGAGCGCTCCCTTGACGAAATGCGCTTTTGGCTGGCAGGGTCGGTCGTAGGGCGGGATCTTGCGCTTCTCGTTCAGGTGCTTCCCTTTATGACAGCCGGGCTGTTGCTTGCCTTTTTCCTGAGCAGGGAAGTCGATACGCTGCAGCTCGGAGACGATGTAGCCAAAAGCCTGGGACAGCCAACGAAAATGGTGCGAACGCTCGCCTTCATTTCTGTGGTGCTGCTCTCTGGCAGCAGCGTGGCGGTGGCCGGTCCCATCGGATTTGTCGGGCTCGCTGTTCCGCATCTGGTCAGGTCCATCGTCGGCAAAGACCACCGCTGGATCTTTTCCTACTCGGCGGTAGCGGGAGCTGCGTTGCTGCTGCTTGCTGACGTGGCGGCGCGCTTCATTTTGGACAACCAGGAGCTGCCTGTCGGCGTGATGACAGCTATCATCGGGGCTCCATTCTTTATCTACCTGGCGCGGAGGAGGGTGCACAAGCTATGAGAGGGGAAATGATGAATAGGCGCCCGACAACGCTTTTTGCCCTGCTCATCCTGCTTGCCATCGCTTTTTTTATGGCCAATATAGGGGCGGGCGAATACGAGCTGTCTTTGTGGGAAGTGGTTCAGACGCTGTTCGGACTGGGGAGCGGGGAACATTCGTTTATCGTCAATACGCTGCGTCTTCCGCGTGCTTTGATTGCTTTTCTGGTAGGGGCGGGACTGGCTGTTTCGGGAGCGATTTTGCAAGGGATTACCTCCAATCCTCTCGCTTCTCCCGGCGTCATCGGACTGAATGCAGGGGCATCTCTCGCCGCTGTTCTCGTCATCGTCGCCCTGCCGGCGGTTCCGCTCGGCTTTTTGCCGCCTGCCGCCTTTGCAGGAGCGCTGCTCGCGGCGATTCTCACCTACTGGCTCGGCTGGAAGGAGGGGAGCTCGATGTACCGGATCATTTTGGTCGGAGTGGGCGTCTCCGCAATCGCGCAAGCCTTTATTACGATCATCATGATGTCGGGAAAGATCATGCTCGTGACGCAGGCCCTGATCTGGATGACGGGAAGCGTCTACGGCAGAGGCTGGGAGCACTTCTATGCCCTCCTTCCCTGGATGATCCTGTTTCTCCCGCTGGCGTTTCTGCTTTCCCGCCAACTGAACCTGCTGCAGCTCGGCGACGACGTCTCCAAAGGGCTCGGCAGCAAAATCGAGTGGGTGCGGGGCGGGCTGATTCTGGTCAGCGTCGCTTTGGCAGCAGCTTCCGTGGCGACCGCCGGAACCGTGTATTTTGTCGGCTTGATGGCTCCCCATATCGCCAGACGGTTGTTCGGTCCCTCCCATACGACGCTGCTTCCGGCCTCTGCACTGACCGGCGGGCTCCTTGTTCTTGCTTCCGATTTTGTAGGCCGGACGATCGCTGCTCCGGTAGAGCTTCCCTGCGGATTGATTACAGCGATGATCGGGGCCCCATATTTTATTTATCTGCTTCTGACGGAAAATAAAAAATCAGGAAAAATGTAAGGAAAAGACATTATTGACAATGATTATCAATATCATCTAAAATGGGGTTGCCCACGGGAGAATTGGACGGGAAAGGAGGTGATTTTCTGATCGGTGAGGGTGAAGTGAAACTGTTTTCGCAAAAACACGAAAAGCCGTCAACCAGACAGACTTTGGCCGGTACAGCCTGGTCACGGCGTTCGTTTTCGCACCCCGTTTTTTGCTGGGCAAAGTAGGGCGCCTTTTCTGAATGTAGCAAAATCAAGCATGGATGTAAACGCAAAGGGATCTTCCTATCAGGCAAATCCTCATTTTTTTGAACGACAATGATAATGATTATCATTTTTATTTGAGGGAGGGCAACCGTATGCCTTTTGCAGGAACACGACCCACTATCGCATCCTCCATCGTCGATTGCGTCGGACACACTCCTCTCGTTCAGCTCAAACGGCTTTTTGCGCGTCCAGGGCTGAGCGTGCTGGCGAAGCTTGAGTTTATGAACCCGGGCGGCAGCATGAAGGACCGTCCCGCCCGCTACATCGTCGAACAGGGGCTGCGGGATGGGACGATTCGTCCCGGCACCCACATCATCGAGAGCACATCCGGCAACCTCGGCGTCGCGCTTGCAATGGTTGCCAGAGTCTACGGCTTATCGTTTACATGCGTCGTCGATCCGAAAATTACGAAGGCAAATCTCCAAATCCTGCACCAGCTCGGCGCAAATATTGACATGGTGGATCAGCCTGACGACCAGGGCGGATATTTGCAGACCCGTATCCGCAGAGTAAAGGAGCTGTTGACCATACTCCCCGACAGCTTCTGGATCAACCAGTACGCCAACGAGCTGAACTGGAAGGCCCATTATCACGGGACCGGCAGCGAGATCGTGGAACAACTGGACGGGCCGGTAGATTGCCTGTTTGCCGCCGTGAGCACGACAGGCAGCATCATGGGCAACGCCCGTCGCCTGCGGGAAGCTTTTCCGAGCATCAAAATCGTGGCAGTGGATGCAGTCGGCTCGGTCATCTTCGGTTCACCCTCCGCTCCCCGGGAACTGCCGGGCATCGGCTCCAGCCGCGTCCCCGAGCTGTTGAACCCGGACGAAATTGACGAGGTCGTGCACGTGAGCGATCGCGAATCCGTGCAGGGCTGCAGGGACCTGCTGTTCCACGAGGGGATCTTCGCCGGAGGTTCTTCCGGTTCGGTCATCGCCGCTGTTCGGAAGCTGCTTCCCTCCTTTCCTCCCTCCTATCGCATCGCCGTCATCCTGCCGGACAGAGGGGACCGTTACCTCGACACGGTTTACGATGACGATTGGGCATCCGGTTTGCCTTCGCTTTAAACACTACGCAAAACGAAAGAGGTGTGTCCCGTGATCCACGCAACCAATCAGCAAAACGCGCTCACGAACCATGCTGCTTCCCATGCTCCCTCCCTGCTTTATCTCAACAGGGAGGCCATCGCTTCACTGGGCGGGAACACGTCCGCCCTCTATGTCGAAGCCATCGCCGAGGTGCTCGCCAAGCACGCCCGCGGCCAATACGTCCAGCCGTTGAAGCCGTACCTGCGGACAGACGAAAAAGACGGCCATATCGCCGACCGGATTATTGCCATGCCTGCGCATGTCGGCGGGGAGGATTCCGTCTCCGGCATCAAATGGATCGGCAGCAAGCATGACAATCCGGAAAAAAGAGGGCTGGAGAGAGCGAGCGGTCTGATTATTTTGAACGATCCTGTCTCACGCTACCCGATCGCGGTGATGGAGGCGGGCATGATCAGCAGCATGAGAACGGCGGCGGTCACGGTCGTGGCTGCCCGCCACTTGGCCAAGCAAGGGTTTGCCACCGTATCGTGCATCGGCTGCGGACTCATCGCCAGACGGCAGCTCCAATCCCTGCTGGAACAATTCCCCCAGATTCAATCCGTCCATTTGTTCGACCTGCACGAAAAGGCGGCCCGGCAGCTCGCCCAGGATATGGCTGAAGCCTTCCCGGCTGTCGCTTTTGCCGTGGACCGATCAGCCGAGCAAGCGATTCGCCAGGGAGAAGTCGTCGTGACGTGCACCGTCGCGGACCAGCCCTACATTCCGTTTGAATGGCTGCAAAAAGGGGCCTTTGTCAGCAATGTCTCGATTATGGACTTGCATAAAGAAGTGTTTATCCGCGCCGACAAGGTGGTTGTCGACGACTGGGAGCAGTGCAACCGGGAGAAAAAAGTGATCAACCAGCTCGTGTTGGAAGGAAAATTCTCGCGCGAGCGGCTGCATGCGGAGCTGGGCGAAATCGTCATCGGCGAAAAATGCGGCCGGGAGACAGACGAAGAAATCATTATCCTCAACCCGATGGGCATGGCTGTCGAGGACATCGCCTGCGCCCAAAAAATGTATCAGAGGGCAGTGGAGCTCGGGGTCGGCCTTCCGCTTTCCTTGTATTGACGCTTTGCTTTCCGAGCAACCTTTTCGGAATTTTTGAAAACGAAAGGCAGGGGATCCGGCAATGAAACATGCAGAGGGTACCGTTCACCAAAAGCGGCCGCTGGAGGCAATGGAGGCACCGGAGCCATTGGAGCCGCTGGAGCCGCACAAGCCACTGGAGGCGCGGCTGGCCGAACATGCGGCAATCGAGCGGATTTTGAACGCCTATCTTCGCGAAAACGGCATTTTTGACCCGAGAGTCCAGCCTGATCAAAAACAGCTATCCATTCCGCTCACGGACGGGGCGATGTTTCGCCTTGACTTGCCCAACACCGGCGTTTCACTCGCAGGGGAGATGAGCTTTTGGTCCAGAGGGGGGCAACACGCGTATGGCACCTCTTTCTATCAAACAACGGGGTCTTCCTATCAAAAGGTGGAAGGCTGGCAGCTGATTCATTTTATCCTCGATGAGCTTTCCTGCCTGGAAAAGAACGAAGACATTCGCCTCCAAAAGAAAGGCGAACTGCTTCTGAACATCCAAAACAGCGTGCAAAAAACAGAAAGCTACCTTCGGCATTTCCTGCTCCAGCAAAAGACTCGGCATCCGTCCCACGGCTTTCTTCCGTCGGAACAATCGCTCTTTCGCGGCCATCCGTTTCACCCGACCCCGAAGAGCTCGGAAGGATTCGCCAAAGGGGAGCTGCACAGGTTCGCACCGGAGCTGGGGGCGTCATTTCAGCTGCACTATTTGGCTGTTTCCCCTGAGCTGATCGTGGAGGAGTGGATTCAAGCCCCTGAAGGGGACAGCCAGGAAGCTTGCATCCCGCAAGGTGTTCGGAAAGCGGCGGCATCAAAAGCGGAGAGGGGAAGAGAACATTACAAGCTGCTTCCTTGCCACCCGTGGCAGGCACACTACCTGTCCTCGCGCGAGCCATTCCGGAGCCTTTTTCTTGCGGGAAAAATCACCGATCTGGGGCCGCTGGGAGAGCGCACATATCCCACTTCGTCGGTGAGGACCGTCTGGGAGCCTGGACACTGCTGCCAATACAAGCTGCCGCTCCATGTGCGCATCACGAACTTTGTCAGAGTAAACACGCAGGAGCAAATCAAGCGGACGATGGATGCGGCGAAAATCGTCCGGCACGAACAGGAAGCCTTTTATACCGAGCGCTTGCAGGTATTGATGGAATACGGGTATCGGAGCATCTCCCTGCCGGATGTTCCCCCTCAGGAAAACGACCTGTTCATGCAGGAATGCGCCGTTGTCTTTCGGGAAAATCCGCCCGAGCTGATGGGCAAGGAAAGTCCTGCCTTCGTCGTCGGCTCCTTGATGGAAACGCCGCCCGGCGAGACCGAACCCGCTTTATTCCGTGCCATGCGGGACCACGAAGAGAGCCGTTTGCCCGATCTGGGCGATTGGTTCCGGCAGTACCTTGCGATCAGCATGCTGCCAATCCTCTCGCTTTTTGCGGAAATGGGAGTGAGTCTGGAAGCACACGCCCAAAATTCGCTGGTCAAGCTGGAGAACGGCTGGCCCGTCAAGCTGTACGTGCGCGATCTGGAGGGCATCAGCGTAGACCGGCAAGTCGCCATTGGCAAGGGCTGGGTCGGCGGACTGGTAGATGCGGACAGCCCGGTTCTCTATACGCGGGAGCAGGCGTGGCTCCGTTTGCAATACTACTTTTTTGTCAACCACCTCGGCTATGTCGTCCGTACCCTTGCCAAATACGGCGGGCAGGACGAGTCCACGTTCTGGAGCATAGTCAGAAATACCCTGCTGGAGCAGCGCCAGCGCCCCTTGTCCGAGCGAATGGCAGACTGCATCGATGCTTTGCTGCATGACAAAACCTTGCCGGCAAAAGCCAATCTGGTCAGCATCTTTCAGCGGAGAGGCGAATCACCGCTCTATGTCGACATTCCCAATCCGATACGCTGCTGAAGAGCGATAAACCGTACACGAACTGCCTTTACCACGAAGGGGTGAAACCATGGAGAACGTTATGAGCAAATCTTTTGATCCCGCTCTCCCGATGCAGGATTGGGAGGCCGCCTTGCGCAGTCCCGAATACGCCAAGGTGCGCAGACGGATTTTCCGGCAGATCGTTGAATCCTTGATCTACGAAGAGCTGGTCGAGGAAAAAACGCTGGCGCTTCCTGACGGCGAGAGGGGATTCGTGCTGGAGGGCCGCTCCCGGACAGGAAAACCGGTGCAATATCTTTGCCGCGGCCAAAGGAAGCTGAGCTATGCGAGGGTCCGTTTGACGGCCGCACCCATCACGAGAAGGGTAGACGGCAACGAGACAGAAGCCGTCTGCCTGGCCACCTTTCTCGAAGAAATCGGCCCGACAGCCAAAGAGGAGCCGAAGCAGCTGGAAGGCTTTCTCAAGGAAATCCGTCAAACGCTGCTTCATGACACGCACGCCAAGTTTCTGCAGACGAAGCGTCCGCCCGCTTCTCCTGCCCACAGCTATGCCGAGCTGGAAGGAGACATTCTGGACGGCCATCCGTACCATCCTTGCTACAAGTCAAGGATCGGCTTCAGTCCGGCGGACAATGCGGCCTATGGCCCCGACTTCAAGCCGTTGTTCAAGCTCTTCTGGGTAGCCGTGCACAAGCAGCGCGCCGTCGTCTCCTCCTCGGCGGGACTGGATGTTGAGGAATTTCTGAGAAGCGAGCTGGGAGAAGCTCTGTACCGCACGTTCGCCGAGCAAATCCGAAGCCGGGGATACGATCCAAAGGAGTACGCGCTCGTGCCTGTTCACCCGTGGCAGTGGGAGAGGAAAGTTGCGGACGCCTTTTTCGAGCAGATCGGCAGCGGACAGCTTCTTCTTTTGGGGGAGGGTACCGATGCTTACAGCCCCCAGCAGTCCATCCGCACACTGACCAACCGGACGTCTCCCGGGAAGGCGTACGTCAAGGTTTCGCTGGGCATCCAGAATACGTCGGCAAGCCGCATTCTCGGCCATCATCATGTGGAAAACGCCGCGATTGTCTCCGATTGGCTGGAGTCGATCCGCAAAAGCGATCCTTACTTGCGGGACGAACTCCGTGTGGTCTTGCTGCAGGAGGTGCTGGGCGTCCACTTTTCCGATCCGGATCTGCCCGAAGCCGTTCAAAGGGAGATGTACGGTTCATTGGGCGCGATTTGGCGGGAAAATGTGTCCCTTTATCTGGACTCGGACGAAAGCGCCGTTCCCTTTACGGCGCTGTGCCACATCGGTGCGGACGGCATTCCTTTCATTGATGCATGGGTCCAGACATACGGCTTGCCTGCATGGCTGAAGCGCGTGCTGGAAGCCTCCATTCTCCCGCTCGTGCATTTCATGTATGCCCACGGCATCGCCCTGGAATCGCATGCCCAAAACATGGTGCTGCTCCACCGCAACGGAATGCCCACGCGGGTCGCTCTGCGCGATTTTCCCGGAGGCATCCGCTACTACACAGGGGAATTGGCCGATAAAGCGTCCCAGCCCCATCTGAAGGCTCCGCCTGCCTTCCATTCCAATGTGATTTCGTCCATGGCCACCGAGCAGGCTTCCGAGGTCACCGACTTTTTGCACGATGCGTTTTTCCATATCAACCTGTCGGAGTTTGCCATGTTCCTGGAGGACCAGTATGGTTTTTCCGAGCACACCTTTTGGGCGATGGCTGCCGAGATTATTCTTGCTTACCAAAAGCAATTCCCTCAGCTTCGCGAACTGTTCGCCAAGCTCGATCTGTTCCAGGAGAACGTGCTGGTCGGGCAATTGACGATCCGCCGTTTATGCGGAGAAACCCTGTACCGGGAGCATGCGGTTTCCAATCCGCTGCACAGCGCCTTGAAGGAGCTGATGGTATGAATCTGCCGTATCCACCAGGTCCCCTGAACCAGTTAAATCAACTGGCTCGGATCATCGAGGAAAAAAAGCGCACCCAAGACCAGCCGATATGTGCCTATTTGTACGATCTGGAGGGACTTTCCCGGCATGCCGAGGAAGTGACACGCGCACTTCCTCCTTCCTGCCGGCTGTTTTACGCGATGAAGGCCAACTCCGACCCGGAGATTCTGAAAACGCTCAGCGGGCGTGTGCACGGCTTTGAGGTGGCTTCCCTCGGCGAAGTGATGAAGGCGCGGGCCGCAAGTGAACGGATCCCTGTCATCTTCGGCGGGCCAGGGAAGACGGATGAGGAAATCAGGGGAGCGATTGAGCAGCGGGTCACGCTCTTGCATGTGGAGAGCATGCACGAGCTGAAAAGAGTCGAACACATTGCCGCAGCCATGAACAGGACCGTCTCCATCCTCCTCCGCATCAATCTGAGCGGACCCTTCCCGCAAGCGACTCTCGCCATGGCAGGGACGCCGACGCAGTTTGGCATCGACGAATCGCTCGTCGGAGAAGCGATCCAACTGGCGTTGTCCTGCCCGCACATTTCGCTGGAGGGCTTCCATCTGCACTCGCTGTCCAACCAGCTCGACTGGCGCAGCCATCTGGCGCTGCTCGCCTATTATTTTGACAAGGTGGATGGCTGGTCCGGGCAATACGATATCAACATCTCTACGATCAACGTCGGGGGCGGGATCGGGATCAATTACGCTGACATCGGCAGCCAGTTTGGATGGAGCGAGTTTGCCGACGGCCTTTCCCGTCTCATCAGCGAGCGGAACAAAGAGGGGACCTCGATTCTGTTTGAATGCGGGAGGTTTTTGACAGCAGCCTGCGGCTACTATGCCGCGGAAGTGATCGACATCAAGAAAAACCACGGCAAGCATTTTGTCATCGTCAGGGGAGGGACGCACCATTTCCGTCTGCCGGTGTCCTGGCAGCACAACCATCCATTCGCCGTCGTGCCGCTGGACATCTGGAACTATCCGTTCGAGCGGAAGGAAATCAAGGACAGCGATGTGACCATCGTCGGCCAGCTTTGCACGCCGAAAGACGCATTTGCCAGGGATGTGCCCATCGACCGCATCCGTATCGGTGACGTGGTTCTCTTTTTGTACGCCGGGGCGTACGGGTGGGCGATTTCACACCACGATTTCCTCAGCCACCCTCATCCCGAGCATATGTATTTGACAAACACATCTGTTCTCACATAGCCATCCCGAGTGGCAAGGTAAAAAGGAGGCTCTCATGTCAGAGGTTTTGCTGTCACTGCAATTGATCGAGCTGGACAAAATGTCGCTACACGAAGAGCATGAACCGTCGAGGCTTGAACGTGTCAGCCAGTCGATGCGGGAGGATGGGTTTTTGCGCCATCCGATCCTGGCGACGGAAATGAGAGACGGCCGCTATCTGGTGCTGGATGGAGCCCACCGCATCGGCGCTCTTCGGCTGCTGGGGTATTGCAAGGTGCCTGTACAGGTAGCGAGGCAGGACGATTTCTCCATCGAGGCGTGGCATCATCTCGTTCCTGCAGACGCGGGGGTACAGCAGCTTTTTGAGGACCCTTCCCTCCACTGGACGGCGGGGAGCGGAGCTGCTGCACAGCGACAAGGCTGGCTGGAGATCGTGGATGAGCACGGCAATGTGCGGGCCCTGGATTGCGGAGTTCGCCACGACTTTCTGGAGGCTTGGCACAAGGTCGTTTCCGCATACAACGCCCGCGGAGCGGTCAAACGGGTCCCTGCCAGAACCTGCCTTCTGCCGGACAGCGGGATGCTATTGATCAGATTCAAGCCGCTCTCGTACGCGGAGCTGGAACGCGTGATGGAAGCAGGGCGCGTGCTCCCGGCAGGGGTCACCCGCTTCCAGATCAACGGTCGCTTGCTGAACCTGAAAATCCCTCTTCACCTGCTGCACAGAGATTCCGACGTTTCGGAGTGGGAGAGGCTGCGGCATGTTTGGCGTCGCTCTCTGCGTTTATATACTGAACAAGTTTATTTATGTGAAATATAAATAACATGCCGCTACAGCCACAGACGACAAAATAGAAACGGATCATCAGGCGCTTGACGTCCTTGATGATCCGCTTTTTTCTGTCTGTCCCGAACAGTTGGTGCTTGTACCGGGCAGCGCTTTTCCGGGTAGTTTATGCTAGTACCGGCCGAACAGTTCATGCTTGCATGTATCACATGCTTGTACCTATAAGTTGATGCCGCACCTTTCGGCCAAATATTCCACCAGGTGGACGGCCCGCATCCGGTCGTTCAAGTTTTCCCGCTCGATGCCGAGCTTCATTTGCAAAAGGCAGCCCGGGTTTGTCGTGACAATCGTGGTGGTCTGCGTATCTTTGACGTGCTTCATTTTGTAGTCGAGGATTTCCATCGAGGCATCGTACTGCACGATGTTGTAGATCCCCGCCGAACCGCAGCACATATTGGCCTCTTTCATCTCGACCAGCTCCACGTTTGGCAGGCCTTTGATCAGCCCCAGCGGGTCTTCGGTCACTTTTTGGACGTTTGTCATATGACAAGAACGCTGGTACGTGACTCTCTCTGCCGGTCTCTCCTGTCCCTTGATCCCGCCGCACAGGGCGAGCACCTGGGAAATGTCTTTCGTTTTCCCGGCAAATTGGCGGGCCCGCTCAGCCCATTCCGGTTCGCCCGCGAGCAGGTGGTCGTATTCCACCATCATCGCGCCGCAGCCGCCGGCGTTGTTCACGATGAAATCGACTTCCGCCTGTTCAAAAGCGACAATATTTTGCTTCGCCAGCTTTCTGCTTTCGTCCAATTCCCCCGTGTGGGCATGCAGCGCGCCGCAGCACGTCTGCTTCTCGACTACGATCACATCGCAGCCGACCTCGGCCAGAAGCTGGACGGACAGATGATTGATCCTTCTGAACATGGCGTCCATGACGCAGCCGACAAAGAAGGCGACCGTGTATTTCTTTTCACCCTTGGCTCTCGTTACCGCAGGCAAGCTGGAGCGCTCGCCCGGCGATACCGGAGCCGGCATGATTTTTTCAAATTCACCCAGATGAGCAGGCAGCTTCTCCATCAGCCCGCTTTTTCTCGCGAGCTTTTGGACACCTGTTTTTTCATACAGCCACATGGCGTTGCCGATCAGCTTCATCGCCCTGCGGCTGGGGAAAACCTTTTTGAACAGCGTGTTTCTGAGCGCTTTTACCGGTACGGAAAACTTCTTGCGCCGCGTCACGGCTGCACGAGCCGATTCCAGGATCGCGCCGTATTCCACACCTGTCGGACAGACCGTTTCGCAGGCCCGGCAGCCGAGGCACAGATCCAGCGGCTCCTCCAGTACCGAAAGATCCTTGATTTTCCCCTCGCCGGCCATCTTGACCAGGTTGATCCGGCCGCGCGGGGAATGCGTTTCCTTGCCCATTGTCAAATAAGTCGGACAGGCGGGCAGACAGTAGCCGCACTGCACGCATTTGCTGGTTTTGTCGTAATTCAGTTCCGCACGCAATGCTGCAAGATTCTCACTCATTCGCTCAACACCAACTTTTGTCCGGGCTCCGGAAAAATCTTGCCGGGATTCATAATGTTATGAGGATCCCAGGCTTGCTTGATCCGCTTCATCATATCCAGGCCCGCGGCTCCCAATTCCATTTCCATAAACGGCGCCTTCATCGTTCCGATGCCATGCTCTCCGGACAGCGTGCCCCCTAGCTGCACAGCGGCTTCGAAAATTTCCGCAACGGCCTTTTCCACGCGGGCCATTTCTTCCTTGTCCGCTTTGTCCGCGATGATGTTCGGGTGGAGATTTCCGTCGCCCACGTGGCCGAATACAACGAGATGGATATTGTACTTCTCCTTGATCTCCTGCAGGCGTCGGCACATCTCGGGAATTTTGCTGCGCGGCACAGTGGCATCCTCGGAAATCTTCGTCGGCTTCACCCTGACGATGGCCGGAGAAACCAGCTTTCTCGCCTTCCAGACATCTTCCTTTTCCGCCTTTGTTTGCGGCACGCGCACTTCCCTCGCGCCAATTTGCTTGCATACCTGCGAGACCTGCTCGGCTTCATCTCGTACCGCCATCGGGTGGCCGTCCAGCTCGATCAGGATCAGTGCCTCCGCATCTGTCGGCAATCCTGACGGCTGGTAGTTTTCCACTGCCACCATGGAGGCCTGATCCATCAGCTCCATTTTGGACGGCAGGATGCCTGAGGTGAGGATCTGGGAAATTGCTCTCCCCGCGTCAACGAGGCTGTCAAAGACCGCCATCACTGTTTCCGAAGCGGGAGGCTTCGGGATCAGCCGCAGGATTGCTTTTGTAATAATGCCAAGCGTGCCTTCCGAGCCGACGATCAGCTTGGTCAGGTCGTAACCGGTCACGTTTTTGACCGTTCTCCCGCCCGTGCGGATGATCTCGCCCTCCGGGGTGATGACTTCCAGGCCGATGACGTAATCTTTTGTCACGCCGTACTTCAAGCCGCGCGGTCCGCCTGAGTTCTCCGCCAGATTTCCGCCGATGGTAGACACATGGGAGCTGCTCGGGTCAGGCGGATACATGAGTCCCTTTGCCTCCGCCGCTTTGTGTATGTCGGCAGTCAGTACACCCGGAGAGACGACCGCGACCAAATCTTCTTCGTCGATTTCGAGCAAATCGTTCATGACCGATAAATCGATGACCATGCCTCCCTTGACCGGGAGAGGACCGCCGCTCAAACTGGTCGATTGGCCGCGCGGATAAACAGGGATTTTCTCGCGGTTGGCGAATTTCACCAGCTCGGCTACTTCCTCGACGCTCTTCGTCTGAATGACTGCATCGGGAAGAAAGGTTCCAAACGAGGCGTCAAAGGAGTAGCTGAACCGGTCGCTTTCATCGGTAAGCACTCTGCCTGTTTTGACAATGTCAACAATCTGTTTGATTTGCATGTCCGTCATCGTCTCATTTTTCTCCTCTTGTTGTTGGACTAAGAGAACAGGTCCAGCTTTTTCTCCGCATTTTTGAGGTGAATGGCGCATTGGATTTTCGCCAGTTCCGGTTCCTCCATCTCAATGGCCGACAGGATGTTCAGGTGCTCCTGATAGACCGCTTTGCGCTTCTGTTTCAAGCCCAGGTTGGACTGAAGAGTGATCTGCAGGGCACGCTCGTAGAGAGAAGACAGGTTTTCCATCGCCTGGATCATGACCGGGTTATGCGTGGCCAAAAACATCGACCGGTGGAACTCCATATCCGCTTCCATGCCAATCTTGCTGTCGTCGGCCAATTCTGCCTCCAGCCACTGGAGCGCCTCTCTCATTCGTTCCAGTTGTTCAGGCGTTCGCCTCAGGGCAGCCAGATAGGCGGCCTCAGGCTCAAGAATCTTCCTCATCTCAAAAAGGTGTCTGATCAGCTCGGCATCGTCATTTTCAATCTGGATGTTGCTGAATATGCTGGAACCGTTTCGCTCTTCGACAAAGCTCCCGCCCCCCTGGCGAGAGTTGATGACACCGGCTGCCCGCAATACGCTGAGCGCTTCCCGGATCGGGATTCGGCTTACGCCAAACTGGGCAGCCAGCTCCATTTCCGTCGGCAATTTCGAACCTGGGGGATATTTGCCCGCCTCGATCAACTTTAACAACTCACGTGAAATGATTTGCGACAGTTTTTCTTTGGACATCGTACATCTCCGATTCTCATTTTGGTTTATTTGTAATACAAATTGTAAATTATTCAGATGGCAAAGTCAATTCCGGTCGACTCTTTACCATTGTTTTGCAGACAAACTGAGCAAAAGAAGGACAGGAAAAGGAGAGCACTTGTTCACTCTCGCAATAATTGTAATACAAATAACAAGGAAAAAGAAAAGTTCATGATGGACTCCTCATCCACAATGAACTTTTCTTGTCGACAATCGATTGTCTATGTGCAACTGTATGCTAATTTAATTGCTTGCCCATCGTTTCCGGCAAGAACAGCAGTACGAGGATTGCCGCCAGCGCAAACGAGATGGCCAGGAACCCGAATGCCGCACCGAGCCCCATGCCGGTTGCCATAAATCCGACTACAGTCGGTGCAGTTGCAGCGATTCCGCGTCCAAAGTTGTAACAGAACCCTTGTCCGGTCGCGCGAATCTCAGTCGGGAACAGCTCGGCCAGAACCGCTCCAAAGCCGCTGAAGTAGCCCGATCCAAAGAAGGCGACAAACGGACCGAGGATCAGCAGTCTGGTCGCGTCGCTGGACATGCCGTAAAACGGAACAAGCAGCGCCGCCAGCGCGAAGAACAGGATAAAGGTCTTTTTCCGTCCGATCTTGTCCGCCAAAAAGCCGAAGGAGACGTAACCCAACCAGGCACCTGCCTGCATGATGACAATCCAGGTCGTCGATTTCATAATATCCAGACCGGCCCCGCCTTGATCGACTGGAGTGCCGAGGTAGGACGGAATCCAGGTGAACAGGCCCCAGTAGCCAAATTGCGCGCAAACGCTCAATGCCGCACCGAGTATGGTCCAACGGAGTACCTTCCCGGAAAACAGCTCAACCAGCTTAGGCTTGCTTTTCTTTTTCTGCGTGGTGGCCTCCTGCTTCATTTTTTCCCAGATCTCAGGCTCTTTTGTGCCTTTGCGGATCCAAATGGCGACCAAAGCCGGAACAATTCCGAAGAAAAACACTCCGCGCCAGCCCCACAGCGGAATGACCAGACCGGCCACAATCGCAGCCAGCGCGTAACCAATTGCCCAAGCACTTTGTACGAGACCCATCGCTTTTCCGCGATGCTTTGCGTCCCAGGTTTCCGTAATCAGGGCTGCGCCCGCAACCCACTCTCCACCCATTCCGAGCCCGAGCAGCAAACGGAATACGGCCAATTGTGTAACCGTTTGCGAGAATCCACAGAGGAATGTAAACAATGAGTACACGATAATACTGATCATCAATGATTTCGTGCGGCCATACCGGTCAGCAACCATCCCGAACAATAGTCCGCCGAAGGCAGAACTGAGCAGGGTAAGCGTTGCCAAAAATCCGCCGGCCGTCTTGTCCATCTGCAATTCCTGCATCACTTGTACCAGAACCATGGAGTACAGCATCACATCCATCGCATCCAGAGCCCATCCGGACCCGGCAGCGATTAACGCCCGCCATTGGTTTTGCGTAACCTCTTTATACCATGGCTTGTTTGACAACTGTGCTTGCGCCATACTTTTTCAACCCCTTTTTCTCTAGTCTTTACGTAAGCCCGATTAATTCCGCCGGGTTGAAACAAGCCATTTGCTCAACCTCTTTCTCTGTCATGCCCTGCTCCAATAAGATTTGAATAAACTGGTTGTACCCTTCCGTCGGCACCGGATGGTTGGCCTGTCCGAAATCGGTTTGCAAAATGCACTTTTCAATGCCGATCTGGCGGATGCCCCGCACCAGCTCGTCCGGCTCGATCGACTTCCACAGCGGCATCAGCGTCAGCATCGACTTCTCGACATACGCGCCCATTTTGACGAGTTCGATTTGCAGCGAAAGATCCATTTTGTTGATTTTCAAATCAGGATGGGCGACAAGCACCTTTTCCACCCCGCGCTTCGTCGCGACTTCCACGAGCTTCCGGGTTTCCAGCGGAGAGAGATGACCCGTTGCCAATACGGCTCCGGTGCCCTTGATCAAATCGATGATGTCATAGACGACGGGCAGCAGCTCGCCGTCCTCCGAAAGGATCGTGATCCCTTTCTGGGGCAGGAGGCGAATGGTCGATTTTTGTTCCTTGTAGTCGCTCTTTCCGCCGTAATGATCCAGATGATGCTTGGCTGAGCCGGTAGGCATCCAGATCAGCTTTGCCCCCTGCTGAATCGCCATGTCTACGGCGTAAGGATTGAGACCGCCGACGTACTCATTGAGCACCAGCGAGCCGTAGACCTCGATTCCTTCCACCACTTTGCTGACCAGCTTCGCTCTGGAAACGGTCGATTCTTCGTGCGCCTTGAGGACGATAGCCCGCATCCCCGCTTGCTTGGCTTGCTCCGCCAGCTCCAGATCATTTACCGAACGGGGAAAAATGCTGGGACTGGAGTGGACGTGTATATCAATGGCACCTTTTAGATCGTTCATTTCAACCACCTTCTGTCATTTCAGATTTTGAGCGAGAATGTCTCGTCCTTCCAAGGTACGATAATTTGTACAGCGCTTTCATGCAACGGGTTGACGACGATTCCCTGGCCGGTTCTCTCGATCTCCAGCAATCGATCATGGCCGGGGACGACAACATCTGCCCACTGGGCGATCGCCCGGATACTCTCTTTGCTTTTGGCGTCATCCCATGTCATCACTGCGTCGCCACTGGTCAGCTCCAGGATGTTTTTCACCGCGTCTGACACCAACGCCCACTTTCTCCCCTGGTATTCAGTCAGAATGGAATACAAGCCCGGCGTATGCCCCGGTGTAAGCAGCCACGGAAGTCCTTCGACGACGCCGGACTCTCCGGACAGTAGCGACAGCTTCCCGGAATCGCGCAAAGCCGGAAACATCTCGCGAGGGACGGCGAGGTCCTTTGTCCCGTTCTCTTCTATATGTTTGACTTCCTCTTCGTGCAGGTAAAACGTAGCGTTCGGAAACAGCGGATAGTTGACAGCGTGATCAAAATGAAAGTGACTTAACAGGACCGTACCGACATCTTCGGGGCCAACCCCCAGCTCCTTCAGTTTGGCCAGCAGCGAATATCGCTCATGAAAGCCCACGGTGTCATACAAAATCGGCGCTTTTCCTTCTCGGCGAATCAACACGCAACTGCTCCATCCAAGAAAACCACGGCTTGATCTTCCCGGAAAGCCTTGATACAAGACGGTAATTTCCATGTTGGTTTCCTGCCTTTTCTGCGTCGCATTTTGTTTGCTGTATACGCCCTGCTCACGGGTTTGGATTCAAAGGGAGTCTCTTGTCCGCATGCTCAACCCGATTGCGCAAGCATTTGTTTCTCAACATTCTGTTTTTGCCAGAATGACCGATAAGTTGTTATAACAACTTGTACTACAAAAATACAAGCTTTTTTCATCACTCCCTTTTGTACAAAACCCGATTTGATACGTTATATATGGTGATATAAAGAATACAACACGATTATAAGTTTGTCTATATTCCAAATAATTTATTTCTTTTGAACTCATTTAGGTTGATTTGTATTACATGTGTATTATAATTGTAATACAACTTCTCATTCATGCTTGTACATTGCAGAGATATTCAGGAATGCTTAGCGGAGAAAGGTGATATCATGTATGACTATGTCATTATCGGGGGCGGTATCGTAGGTCTCTCTACCGGTTATGCGCTTGTCGAAAAGTACCCACAAGCCAAAATTGCCGTCGTCGAAAAGGAACGCACCCTTGCTTTTCACCAAACCGGCCATAATAGCGGAGTAATCCATTCCGGCATTTATTACAAGCCGGGCAGCCTGAAAGCAAAGCTTTCCAGGGAAGGCGGCGACTTGCTGCGCGCATTTTGCAACCAGCACGAAATTCCTTACGATATGTGCGGAAAAGTGATTGTGGCAACCAACCAGCATGAGCTGCCCCTGCTTGAGAATCTATATAAACGCGGTCTTGAAAACCAGCTCGACGTATCCATCATTGATGCGGATCAGCTTGCAGAGATCGAGCCCCATGCATATGGCCTCAAAGCCATCCGGGTCAAGGAAGCCGGAATCGTCAATTACAAGCGCGTCGCCGAGTCACTTGCCAAGGTCATCCAGGAAAAAGGCGGCGATATTCTTCTGGGGACAAAAGTCGAAAATATAAAGGAAAGCAGCTCCGGAGTCGAGATCGAATGCACCAACAAGACGATCCAAGCCCGCTATCTGATCAATTGCGCCGGCCTCCATTGCGACCGCATCGCAGCGCTTCAAGGATTGAAAACCGATATGAAAATCGTCCCTTTCCGCGGCGAATACTACGAATTGAAACCGGAAAAGCACTATCTGGTGAAAAATTTGATCTATCCGGTTCCGAATCCGAACTTTCCCTTCCTCGGCGTCCACTTCACCCGGATGATGGATGGCCACGTGCACGCCGGGCCGAATGCGGTGCTGAGCTTTAAACGGGAAGGCTACCGCAAGACAGACTTTGATCTCAAGGATATAACCGAAGTCCTGACCTATCCCGCCTTTTGGAAAATTGCCTACAAGAACCTGGGCGAGGGCTGGAAGGAAATGGTCCGCTCATTCAGCAAAAAGGTGTTCGTCCAGAGCCTTCAGCGCTTGATACCGGAAGTTCGCGCCGAGGATCTGGTCGAGTCCCAGAATGGCGTCAGGGCCCAAGCGCTTACAAAGGACGGGAAATTGGTCGATGACTTCCTGATCGTCACCAATCAGCGCTCCACCCATATTTTGAATGCGCCCTCACCTGCGGCGACAGCCTCGATTGCGATTGGGCGCAACATCGGGGAGAGAATTCCGGAGCCGGCACAGATTTAACCGCATGCCTCTGACCGGGCTTTCAGATCACAGAAAGCGAGTCCAGTCACCATACAGAAAAATCCCGTCTCACTTTGCTGATGAGACGGGATTTCTTTTTGGCAGGCCTATGCGAACATCGATCCTGGCTGATTGCCAGCTTGTCCACTATTGATAGCTGGGCAAACGGTTGGGGACAAAAAACGTTTTTTCCACCTCACTGGCAGACAATGGGCTGCTGAAATAATACCCTTGAATTTCGTGGCAGTCATTTTCCGTGAGAATGTCGAGCTGATCCTTGGTTTCGATTCCTTCCGCGATCACATCCAGCTTCAGATGCTGTGCCATGGAAATGATCGTCGCGACGATTGCTTTGTCGTTGTGGTTTTCGGATATATCGGTGATGAAGGAACGGTCGATTTTCAATTTGTGGATCGGGAACTTTTTCAAATAGCTAAGCGAGCTGTAGCCCGTTCCAAAGTCGTCCAGACTGATCCTCGTCCCGATCTTGTTCAGCTCCTCCAGAATGCTGATCGATACGGCCGGGTCCATCATCATGCTCTCGGTAATTTCCAGCTCCAGGTATTGGGGCTCCAGCTTTGTTTCCTCGAGGATTTTGACGATGTACTCGACCAGGTTCGGCTGATGGAATTGATGAGAGGAGAGATTGACGGAGACAGGTATCAAAGGACCGCCTTCATCATGCCATTTTTTCATTTGCCGGCATGCTTCGCTCAGAACCCATGTACCGATTTCGTAAATCAAGCCGGTCTCCTCTGCGATTGGAATAAATACGCCGGGAGACAGCATCCCTCTGGTGGGATGATTCCATCTGACCAGCGCCTCCACTCCGATCATTCGGTTGCTTTGGGCATGGAATTGCGGCTGGTAGTACACGACCAGCTCGTTGCGTTCAATCGCTTTTCGAAGATCGCTCTCCAGGCCGATATTCTCCAGCAGTTGAACGTCGAGATCCGGCGAGTAAAATTGATGTCCGTTCTTGCCCTGCTTTTTCACCTTGTACATCGCCGTATCCGCTTTTTTCAGAAGCTCGACGGCATCCCTGCCATGAACCGGAAACAGTGCGGTTCCGATGCTTGCAGATATGTAGAAGTCGTTGTCTTTCAAATGGAAGGGCTTCTTCAGCGCTTCGATGATCCGTTCCGCCAGCTCTGCCGCTTCCTCGCCTTCCGGGCCGGTATTGCAGAGGATGATAAACTCATCTCCCCCCATGCGGGCAATCGTTGCTTCGAACCCCTCGGCGCTCTTGACGATTCTGTCGCTTACGCCCTGCAAAAAGATATCTCCATACGTATGTCCGAGTGAATCGTTGATCATTTTAAAACGGTCAATATCCAGAACCATCACGGCAAAGGTGGATGAGTCCCGATTGCTTTGCTCAATGGACTGATCCAAGCGCTCATTGAGCTTCCTCCGATTGGGCAAGCCCGTCAATTCATCGTGATAAGCCAAATGTTTGATTTTCTTTTTGGCTTTGCTTTCTTCCGTTATATCCTTTATGAAAATATGATTTCCGACTATTTTGCCATCTATCTCCACAGGGATATTCATTACGCTCAGCTCGACCAAATTACCGTTCGGTTGAACAAAAGAGGTCTCAAAGTCTTTGGGCAGCAGCCTGGATGATTGCTCATCCACTGCGTCTGTTTTCGTCTTATCTTTGGCGCTCATGTCCAACCCGATCGCAGAAAAGTGCTTGTTGAGGTAATCTTCTGCCTGAATGCCGATCATTTTGGGGACAGCAGGGTTCATATTAATGATGGTCCCGGCCTTATCCAGAGAAATAATGCCGTATTCGTTATTTTTATATAGCGAACGATACCAGCTTTCATTTTCCTGGATGACCAGGTCCTTTTGCGACAGCCGTTTGTTGATGAATACGCCTGCCAGTGTAATGCCCAATAGCAGGAAGGTAGCAAGGACAATGATGTAGGCAAGCGTTTCCGTTTCGATTTGCACCTCGACACCATACTGGTGCTCGCTCGCATGGAAATGGGCCGCAACCATGCCCGTATAGTGCATCCCCGCAATCGCCGCCCCCATAATGAGCGAGCTGCCGAGCTTGTACAAGTAGGCAAATCGGGATTGGTCCTTGCGGAAATAAAACAGGAGCCACAAGGCCGCAAACGAGGCCGTAGCGGCAATGACAACAGAAAGGATAACGAGCCCCTTGTCATAGGTAATGCCGATCATCATCGCTGCCATCCCGGTGTAGTGCATCCCGGATATGCCGCCGGCCATCAATACGCCGGCGATGGCAAGCTCCTTGACCTCCAGCTTGTTTCTCGATACGGTCAAAAGGGCAATGCCTGAGACAAAAATGGCGAAGAGAACAGATAGGATGACAAGCGAAAGGTCGTAGAGCACTTTGACGGGCAGGGCAAGGGCTAGCATCCCGACAAAATGCATGGACCAGATGCCCAGCCCCATCGACATGGCGCCAAAAACCAGCCAAAGCAATCTATGCTTCCCGCGGCTTACATTCACCCTTCCGGCCAGATCAAGCGCGGAATACGAGGCTGTGACCGCAATTAAATAGGAGAGGATAACCAAAAACGTGTCGTACGTCCCATGTATCTGATGATCCATAACTTCTCACCTGCTTTCTTTGTTCAGCTGACCATCAGGCAGAAAACCACTCTCGAGTATACGGATCGGACTCACACAATTAGACGCTTGCCGCCGCCCTTTGTAACATACCTGCGGAGGCAACCACTTGGTCGGTTGCCATTCCAATCTCTTCAGCCATTTGAAATGGCTAGCAGACCTTTTCTTTCCTCCAAAGACATGTATAAGGCTTGAAAATGGACAGGTTCCCATTTATTTTACCAACTCCTTTTCCCCGTTCAAAACGCTTTTCTGAAAAAGACGTTTTTTTCACTGATGACTGGTTGCGGACTTATCATACAACACCGTTCTGAAACTTTTATGAAAGTCACAGCAGAATGAAAAAGACCCCGACTGCTTTACAGACGAGGTTCGTGTATGTTCCCATCTTTTTCGCTGCTTTCGGACGTTTCCTCTCCCGGCAAACGTACCGGCGCTGCATGGCGCTTCTGAGCCCCCGGAACGGTTTCCCGCCAGACCTGTTCCCATGGAAAAGCCCGATCAGCCATGCTCGCGCGGGTGTTTGTTTTTGCCCCTCCACTCCTCGAAAAGATTCTGGGTAAACCGGATCCATTCCCGTGCGGCAAACGAAAGGTACCGATCCTTGCGCCAAATGATGACCAGGTGCCAGGGGATCACGGGCTGATCGAGAGGCAAAACCCGAATCCGCTCCTCATCAAGCTCGCGACAGATCGGTTCGGGGAGCAAAGCAATGCCGAAATTGGCCGCCACCATCTCGCTGATAAAATCCCACTGGGAGCTTTCATAGATGACCTTCGGTTGAAACCCCGCTTGTACGCACTCTGCCGTAATCCGGTCATGGAGGGCAAAATCCTCGCGAAAGAAAACGAAATCCTCTTCAGCCAGTTCGGATAACGACACCGCTTTTCTGTCGGCCAACCGATGAGAGGGATGGACGAGCAGCATCAGCTTCTCCTTTACAAGCGAAAAGGAATGAAACAGCTCCTCATTTGTCGGCGACAGCACGACTCCTATATCCAACACGCCGGTTTCCACATCCGCTTCCACTTTCTTTGCCCCGTCTTCCACGAGCTGAATCGTGATAGCGGGATAGTGCTCCCGGAACTTCCCCAGCACATTGGGGAAAAAGCTCGACCCGATCATCGGCGGCAATCCGATGCGAATGTGCCCCTTTTTCAGGTTCATCAAGTCCCCGAGTTCGGCTGACAGGTTTTGGAAGGAATGCACAATATCCTGCGCCTGAACGAACAGAATTTCCCCGGCATCCGTCAATTCCAACTGCTTGCCCAGGCGGTGAAACAGCACAACCCCCAGATCCTCCTCCAGGTTTTTGACCATTTTGCTGATGGTCGGCTGTGTGATGTACAGTGCCCGCGCTGCTTTCGTAAAGCTCTTGTATTGAGCCACCTTTAGAAAATATTGCAAATGGCGAATATCCATGTACGGTCTCCTCATTTATGCATAGATAAAATGAATGTCAGTCATTCTATCTATTCATTTTACCTATGCAAACAGATCATGTAAACTTTTCACAGAAAGGAGGGAGCGATGTGGCAACCCTGCTGAAAAGCGCGGGACAAGTGATTCTGCTTTGCGCATTTTCCCTGCTCCTGCACAAGCTGGTCGATTTCTTTCAACTGAAAATTCCGGCCAGCATTTTGGGCATTTTGATTGTCTTCATCCTTCTGCAAGCAAAATGGATTCGCCTGGACTGGATCGAAGCAGGCGCCCAATGGCTGCTGGCGGAGCTTTTGCTCTTCTTCATTCCCTCCGCTGTGGGCATCATGAAATACAAAAGCGTCTTGCTCAGTGACGGCGTCTACGTCACGTTGGTGATTGTCGTCAGCACCGTCATCGTCATGGCCAGCGCAGGACTGGTCGCGAAAAAAATTGGCGAGAAAAAGGAGAGGACTCCGCTGCCATGATTGCTTTTCTGAGTCTCATCCTCACCATCATCCTGTACTGGGGCGCAAAGCGGTGCTACCGCCTCAAGCCAAAGGTTTACCTGTCTCCACTGCTGACGGCACCGCTATTGATCGTCGCGTTACTAGTATGGACAGATACACCCTATGACTCTTATCAGACGGGGGCGAAATGGCTGAGCGACATGCTTGAGCCGGCTACGATCGCTTTTGCCGTCCCGCTGTACAAATATTTTCACATTCTGAAAAAACATGCGGCCGAGATCATCGTCAGCGTGCTGTCCGGTTCGGTTGCAGCGATTGTTTCTTCGCTGTTCATCGCCCGGCTGCTCCATCTCAACATGCAAATTGTCGACAGTCTCATTCCGCGCTCCGTCACCACCCCCATCGCGATGGGCGTATCGGCGAGCATCGGCGGAGTTCCGGCGATCACTGCGGTATTTGTGATCATGACGGGCCTTCTCGGGTCTGTTATCGGACCGATGGTCATCCGCTTGCTGCGGATCGAAAACGACATTGCCCGCGGCGTGCTTCTCGGCACAGCGGCCCATGGAGCCGGTACGTCCAAGGCGTTCGAGTTTAGCCCGATCACTGGCACGATTTCCAGCTTGTCGATGATTTTAGCAGCGCTGATGACGCTGGGCGTGGCCCCGTGGCTCGTGCCCGTTTTGGCCGGCGTATTTTGAACGACAAAAGCCGCTTCGATGTCGAAGCGGCTTTCTTGTTTTTCGTGCAGACCTTTAGATCTTCTTCACAAATTCCGATTTCAACTGCATCGCTCCAAAACCGAATCAAAAAAACCCATCCTCGTAGATGTACGACGAGCTGCATTTCGGGCAATTCGGCAATGTCGACATGTTTTCCATTCTCCCTTGGTTTATAGCCCCCATTGTAACAAAAACGGCTTCAGGAATATAGCGCCAATCCCGTTTAACAAACCAAGAGGCAAAGCACGGTAGTCATGTGCCTGCTCCTTTCCTCAAGCCCCCTGGCAAGCATTTGGAAAAAGGGAAACATGTGAAGTAAAGCGAATCTATTGGCACATGATGCAAATTCTCAAAAAACCCATATTCAAATACGTTTTGACAACTCTCTTTTTTATCTCTGTCCTCCTAAGCCTGCGGTCGCTCTGGTCCGAAGTGTTTCGTACCGCAGAGCATCCCGATGCAGTACAAGGCGTGCTTGACATGCGCGGCTGGCCTTTCGAGGAATCTCCCACCATCGCGCTGAATGGGGAATGGGAGTTTTACCCCGGGGAACTTGTCTCGCATGAAGATATAGCACGGATGTCAACGAAGCGACCGCATTTTATCCAGGTTCCCGGAGATTGGCGAAGCGCTTTCCCGGCAGGTTCGGAATCGTCGTTTGGTTACGGGACGTACCGGCTCCGCATCCTGATCGATAAGCCTTTGGATCAGCCTTATGCCTTTTGGTTTCGCGATCTCGAGGCCTCATCCGCCGTTGAAATCAACGGTAAGATAGGAGCTGCCATAGGCCAGCCTGCGGAGAAGGCGGAGGGGTATTGGCCAAGGAATGTCTCCTATACAGCTTCCTACACGTCAGAAGGAGAAAAAGAAATCGAGCTGCTTATTCGTGTGGCTAATTTTGACAACCCAATTGAAGGAGGTATCGCCAAATCCATCCGCTTTGGATCACAGGCGGCACTGGATACCGAACGCTGGTATTCCATCGGCTTTCAGCTTGTTACGTTCATCGTCTTGATTCTGCATAGCATGTACGCCTGCATCCTGTTCCTGTTCAATCCAAGACGGCAAAAGGCGTTCCTGGTTTTCTTCTTTCTGCTGGTAGCATCCTCTATTTCGGTTGTTTCGGATCACGACCAGTTGCTGACGCTGTGGCTGCCGCTGGATTATGCCGGGGTGCTGAAAGCCAGACTTCTTTCCTATATGTGGATGTCCTTTTTCATCCTGCTGCTGGCCAGAATATTTTCCGGTCACGCAGGTTTCGCCAAACTGTTTCGGACGTATACCGCTATTCTCGTCCTGTATTCAACTGTTGTGCTGGCTGGGTCTCCAGCGCTCATTTACTATACGTTCGAAGCCAAAGTGTTCACCGTTCTTTATTTGTTTCCATTGATCTGGTTTATCTTTATCATCGCGAAAATGATCATCCAAAACCAGCAGGATGCTATTTTTCTGCAACTCACCGCCACCAGCATCATATCGAGCGCTGTGTGGGGTGCGTTTAATTTTTATATGGAAATAACCAGCGTCTACTATCCCATCGATGTGTTCGCAGCCATTGTCGGATTCTCCGCTTACTGGTTTAAAAAGTACTTTCGCAACTCCGAGGAAAACATCAAGCTGAACGAACAGCTGACCAGAGCGGACAAAATGAAGGACCAGTTTTTGGCCAACACATCGCATGAGCTGAGGACACCGCTGCACGGAATCATGAATATCGCACGGAACATCGCAACCAAGCAGAAGCACGCGATGGACAACGAAGCCCTGGAGGATTTGGAGCTGCTGATCACAGTCAGCCGTCGAATGTCCCATCTGCTGGACGATCTGCTCGACATCGTACGGATTAAGGAAAACCGCATCTTGCTGCAAAAGGAGCCGTTGCCTGTTCAATCTGTTGTCTCCGGCGTGTTCGGGATGCTGAGATTTATGGCGGAAGGCAAGCCCGTTCAGCTAAAAATGGACATTGACGAGTCGATGCCCCCCGTTTTGGCGGATGAAAAGCGACTCGTTCAGATCTTGTTCAATTTGCTGCATAACGCGCTCAAATTTACCGAAGAAGGGACCATTTCCGTTTCAGCCAAGGTTCTGAATGGGCGTGCCGTTATTCACGTGTCCGACACGGGTGCGGGTATGGACGAAGAAACGCAGGCACGGGTTTTTCTGCCTTACGAGCAGGGAGCCCGCGGAAAAGGCGATAGCCGCGGAATCGGGCTCGGCCTCAGCATTTGCAAACAGCTGGTGGAGCTCCACGAGGGTGAATTCACGGTTCGCTCGGAGATCGGCAAAGGCTCCGTGTTCAGCTTCTCGCTCCCTTTGGCCGACTCGCAAAGTTTGCCCGCTGTGAAAAGCTCTCCTCCTCCCCGGACAGAAGCTTTTGAGGAAACTGCAGTCTCCCGTTTTTCTACGGAAGCTGCGCCCAACGAACGAACCTCCGAGCCGCTTGCCTTGCCGTCTTTCGGGGAGGAAAAAGCAAACATACTCATTGTCGATGACGATCCCGTCAATTTGAAGGTGCTCGCTGGCATCCTCTCAGCAGAGGCGTACTACGTCAGGTCGGCTACTTCGGCTCGCGAAGCGCTGGAAATCCTGTCTACGCAGCAGTGGGATTTGCTGGTCACGGATGTCATGATGCCGCAAATGTCCGGCTATGAATTGACACAAAAGGTACGGGAGCGCTTCACTGCCGCCGAGCTCCCCGTTTTGCTGCTGACGGCCCGCAGCGAGCCGGAAGACATCTATACCGGATTTATGTCTGGGGCCAATGATTACGTCACCAAGCCGGTCGACGCTCTGGAGCTCAAATACCGGATCTGGTCTCTTATCGCATTAAAGCAGTCCGTCAATGAACGGCTGCGGATGGAGGCTGCCTATTTGCAGGCCCAGATCCACCCGCATTTCCTGTTCAATACGCTGAATTCGATCATGGCGCTGAGCGACCTGGATATAGAGCGGATGCGCAAACTCGGAGAGGCCTTTACGTCCTACTTGCGGATCAGCTTTGACTTCCTCAGCACAGGAAAGCTAGTGGCGCTTTCTCATGAACTGGAGCTGGTGCATGCCTATCTCTACATCGAGAAAGAGCGGTTTGAAGAAAGGCTGTCCGTCCAGTGGGAAGTTGATCCCCACCTGGATTTGCTTCTTCCTCCCCTTTCGATTCAGCCACTGGTCGAAAATGCGGTCAGACATGGTGTCCTGAGACGGGCCAAGGGCGGGAACGTACTGATCCGGATTGTTCGCCAAACAGATTCTACGCTCATTGAGGTAAGAGATGACGGCGTCGGGATGGAGCAAGAAAAAATCCGCCACATTTTGGACCCGGTCCAAAATTCCAAAGGCGGCATCGGACTTTCCAACACGAATCGCCGGTTAACCCAATTGTATGGACAAGGACTCTCTATTCAAAGCAAGGCAGGCGAAGGCACCTCTGTGTCTTTCGTCATTCCGGATCGCAATCGCCAATGAAGGTGATCCGGAATGAGAAAAGAATGAGAAAAGAGATTCCTCTCAGCCATGGGGGTTGTAGGGAGAAAAACCCCCATGGTTTTCCAATGCAGAGACGAGGCGAAAACACGCAACACCTCATTGACAACGTTTACAACGAATAATAAAATACACGTAATGACAAGTTAACTATGATGGAGATTCGGAGACTCATACTTTTTGGCACTTTCAGTTATGAAAGGGCTTTTAAAGTATGAGTTTTTTGCTGTGCATGGTTTATCTTTGTTAAATTTTTTTAGAGGAGGAGAAAAAATGCTATCACTATTTCGGCCTGCGCCACCTATCGAAAGACTGCCTGACGAGAAAATTGATTCTGAGTATAAAAAGTACAGGCTGAAAGTTTTTCTGGGAATCTTCATCGGTTATGCAGCGTATTATCTTCTTCGCAAAAACTTCTCGCTTGCCATGCCGTATCTGACCGAGGAAGGGTTTTCAAAATCCGAGCTTGGCTTCGCCCTGTCAGCCATTTCGATCGCCTACGGGATCAGCAAATTTGTCATGGCTATCATATCGGACCGAAGCAACCCGCGAATGTTCCTGCCAGCCGGTTTGATTCTTTCTGCCATCATCAGTTTACTGATGGGATTCGTCCCTTTCTTCACTTCTTCTGTGACGATCATGTTTGTCATGCTGTTCCTGAACGGTTGGTTCCAGGGTATGGGATGGCCTCCATCCGGGCGTGTCCTTGTCCACTGGTTCAGCATTAGCGAACGCGGAAACAAGACCGCCATCTGGAACGTAGCCCACAACGTCGGCGGAGGGTTGATGGCGCCGATTGCTGTTGCGGGTGTGGCCCTGTTCGCCGGGCTTTCGGGAGGCTCCTCCTCCGGGTATGAAGGCGTGTTTATCCTGCCTGCTCTCGTAGCAGTTGTCATGGCTTTTGTCACGTATGCGCTGGTGCGCGATACTCCGCAGTCGGTAGGTCTGCCGCCGATCGAAGAATATCGCAATGACTATCCGACCAAAGAAAAGAAAACGTTTGAAACGGAATTGTCTACAAAGGAAATCCTGTTCAAATATGTACTGAATAATAAATGGGTCTGGGCAATCGCGATTGCCAACATTTTTGTCTACTTCGTACGTTACGGCGTTCTGGACTGGGCACCGACCTACTTGAGCGAGGAAAAAGGTTTTGACATGAGCAAGTCCAGCGTCGCCTACTTCCTGTACGAGTGGGCAGGCATCCCGGGAACGCTCTTGTGCGGCTGGATCTCCGACAAGCTGTTTAAAGGACGCCGGGGACCTGCAGGGTTTGTCTTCATGCTGGGCGTATTGATCGCTGTTCTTGTTTACTGGTTCAACCCGCCTGGACATTCCGTAATCGATATGATCTGCTTGATTGCAATCGGTTTCCTGATTTACGGTCCAGTCATGTTGATCGGTTTGCAAGCGCTTGATTTTGTTCCGAAAAAAGCTGCCGGAACCGCTGCCGGCCTTACGGGTCTGTTTGGTTACCTGGGCGGTACGGTTACAGCCAACGCCTTGATGGGTGTCATCGTTGACGCGTCCGGCTGGGATGCAGGGTTTATTTTGCTCACGGTTTCGTGCGCTTTGGCAGCTCTCGTATTTGCGCTTACATGGAATGTACGCGGACAAGAGGTTGTAAAAAATCAGTAAAAAACAAGCAATAACCAATAAATAAAAGGCTTCACTCCTTGAAGCAAGACGTCTTTTCAAAGCTCAAAGCCAGCATAGTCAAGGGCGCAGGGACAAATGAGCGCCCTTGACGCGATGGCAAAGAGAAACAGACGCTTCTCAGGGATGAAGCCTTTTTTATGTGCGGACGTACAGCCAGGCTGCGTATGTTTTCGTTTTACGATCTCATCATTTGTCTCACCAATTCACGATTGCGCTGTTTAAACACCTCATTGTGGGAGGAGACCATTGCGCTTTTGCCGGCATCCGGCTGGACAAATTGCTTTGCTTTGTTTACAGCGTTCGCAGCATCCTGGAAAGCCCCCGCGATCAAGTGCAGCTTCCCGTCGTAGTGCAAAATATCTCCGGCAGCGTAAAGTCCGGCTACCGAGGATTCGGAGTTGGCATTGCCGGAGACATAGAAGTCATCGACCAAGTCGATGTTCAGTGTGCTGTTTTTCAATAGGCCCGAATCTCGTTCATAGCCGTGATTGATAATGACTTCATCGACGGGCAAATACGAAACCTCTCCCGTTTCATGGTTCGTCAGCTCAACACTCTCGATTTCTTCGTGATTCGCCGATGCGACCAGCTTCGTAATCGACGTATGAAAAAAGCAGACAGCAGAGCTGTTCAAAAGCTGCGTGACCTGCGCTTCATGGCCCTTTAGCGCGTCCTTTCGGTACGTCAGGTACACTTTTTTCGCGATCGGCTCCAATTCGTTGGCCCAATCGATCGCAGAATTCCCTCCGCCGGAAATGATGACGGTCTTATCCCGGAAATACTTCAAAGACTTTACCGTGTAGTGCAAGTTGGCTACCTCAAATCTCTCGGCACCTTCGATCTCCAGCTTTTGCGGAGTCAATATCCCGCTTCCGACAGCGACGATCACTGTTTTTGAGTAGTGCTTTCGGCCAGAGGCCGCATGCAGGACAAAAATCCCTTCCTCGTCTCGGGTGATTGACTCTATTTTCTCGTTCAACACAACCTCCGGATGAAACGTCAATCCTTGCTTGACCAACTGCTCGATCAATTTCTCTCCGGTTATCGGAGTCAGCCCTCCCACGTCCCAAATCATTTTTTCCGGATAGACGTGAATTTTGCCGCCCAAATGCGGCTGGTATTCGATCAGCTTTGTTTTCATCTCCCGCAGCCCGCTGTAAAAAGTGGAGTAAAGCCCTGCCGGTCCCCCGCCAATCACTGTCACATCGAATAGTTCCTGACGCTCCATGTCCGATTCACTCCTTGACCAATAACATGCAATTGATTATCATTATCAACGAAGTATACACGCATTTCTTTGTTTTTACAATCCAGTGCAGCTATTGACAACAAAAAAGGCGGATACTATATTATTTTTGGAAGCGATACTGATAATCATTATCACCTATTTCCATATTCCTGTAAACGGGGTGTGACACATGGTTCGGCTGTATACGGATAATGTAAGCATTGGCTACGGAGAGCGCTTGATTGTGAAAAACCTCAGCGTTCAGATTCCCGACAAAAAAATCACCACCATCATCGGTTCAAACGGCTGTGGAAAATCTACGCTGCTAAAAGCAATCACGCGCATTATTTCACATCAGTCCGGCGCAGTCATTCTGGACGGAGAAAGCATCGCCAAAGAAAACACCAAGCTGTTGGCGAAAAAAATGGCCATTCTTCCGCAAACGCCGGAGAGCGCCAGCGGACTTACGGTCGGCGAACTGGTCTCCTATGGCCGCTTTCCTTATCAAAAAGGCTTTGGGCGCTTGAGCAAAAGAGATTATGAAGTTATTGACTGGGCACTCGAGGTGACTGGAACAAAAGAGTTCAAGTTCCGTCCTGTCGACGCCTTGTCAGGCGGCCAGCGCCAAAGGGTGTGGATCGCCATGGCCCTCGCACAGGAAACGGAAATTATTTTTCTCGATGAGCCGACAACCTATCTGGATATGGCCCACCAGCTGGAGGTTCTGGAGCTGCTGCAGAGACTGAATGCGGAACAGGAGCGCACGATTGTGATGGTACTGCATGATTTGAACCAGGCCGCCCGCTTTGCCGACTTCATCATCGCCTTGAAGGACGGGGAAGTCGTGAAGGCGGGAGATTGCGAAGAAGTGATGACACCCGAGGTCCTTAAAAAAGTGTTTCGCATCGATGCGGAAATCGGGCGCGACCCGCGTACGAACAAACCGGTTTGCGTCACCTACAACCTGATCAAAGGAGATTAACGCGATGAAAAAGTTTTTGTTCCCCTTCTTTCTGCTGCTCTCCCTCATCGTCAGTGCCTGCAGCGGACAGCCGACTGAGCAAAAGGGAGCCGCATCCCCCGCGGAAACCGCTTCGGAAACGATTACCTACCAGTCGGAAAACGGGCCTGTTCAGGTGCCTGCCCACCCCCAGCGGGTGATCGTGCTGTCCAACTTCACCGGACACGTGCTGTCTCTTGGGGTGAACGTCGTAGGCACCGATTCATGGTCGTTAAAAAACCCTCGTTTTGCGGAAAAACTGAAAGACGCTCAAGAAGTGTCCGATGAGACGCTGGAAAAAATTATTGAGCTGCAGCCCGATCTGATCATTGGCCTGTCAAACGTCAATAACGTGGACAAACTGAACAAAATCGCGCCTACGGTTATCTACACGTACGGAAAGGTGGATTACCTGACGCAGTTCCTGGAGATCGGCAAGCTGTTGAACAAGGAAAAAGAGGCGCAAGCGTGGATCGATGACTTCAAGCAGCGGACCCAAAAGGTCGGAGCCGAGATCAGAGCGAAAATCGGTGAGGACAAAACCGTTTCCGTGCTTGAAAAATTCGACAAGCAGCTATATGTATACGGCAACAACTGGGGCCGCGGCACAGAGATTCTTTATCAGGAAATGAAGCTGAACATGCCCGAAAAGATCAAGGAAACAGCTCTCAAAAGCGGCTACTACGCGGTTTCATTGGAAGTTCTCCCCGAGTTCGTCGGCGATTACCTGATTCTCAGCAAGAACAAGGATACAGATAATTCATTCCAGGAGACCGAAACGTATAAAAACATTCCGGCGGTTAAAAACAATCGCGTTTTTGAAGCGCCTATGATGGAGTTTTATTTTAACGATCCTCTAACACTGGAGTATCAACTGGAGTTCTTTACAAAAAGCTTTCTTGGCCGCTGATTGATCCTGCTTATCGTGCTGAAGGTTCCTATCAAGGGGGTTTTCCCTGATCGCCTGTCTCCTGTCAGGCCCCCCTTTAATCCAAAACAAAGAAAAGATGGTAGACAGATGACGAAAGAAAACCAACGCTCGATCCCATTTGGATACAAATTGATCGCGGGCTTGCTTTCATTTGCCGCCATGTTTGTGATCGCCATGGTATTCGGGGCCGCTGACACGACTATCGGCGACGTATGGCTGGCCATTGCTTCCGATGCGACTGGCGATACGCTCTCGATGATTCGGGAAATTCGTCTTCCGCGCGAGATTGGCGCCATTTTCGTCGGCTCTGCACTGGCGGTGGCCGGTGCCATCATGCAAGGGATGACGAAAAACCCGCTCGCTGACCCGGGTCTGCTCGGTTTGACGGCTGGCGCCAACGCGGCTCTGGCCGTCGCGATTGCCCTGCTCCCGTCCGCCAATTCCTTTCATCTGATGATCGCCTGCTTTATTGGCGCAGCGATCGGAGCGATACTGGTTTTCGGGATGGGTGCGATGAAAAAAGGCGGCTTTTCTCCACTGCGCATCGTCCTGGCCGGTGCTGCCGTGTCCGCGTTCCTGTACGCAGTCGCGGAAGGCGTCGGCATTTACTTTAAAATTTCCAAAGACGTTTCCATGTGGACCGCTGGCGGATTGATCGGCACGTCGTGGAGCCAGCTCGAAATCATTGTTCCGTTTATTGTACTCGGCATTCTTCTTGCGGTTTTCCTTTCCCGGCAGCTGACGATTCTCAGCCTGAGCGAAGAAGTGGCCGTCGGATTGGGTCAAAAGACGATGCAGATCAAGACGGTTCTGTTTGTTGTCATCATTCTGCTTACAGGCGCATCTGTGGCCCTGGTCGGAAACATGACCTTCATCGGACTGATGGTTCCCCATATCGTCCGGGCCATTGTAGGAACGGATTACCGCTTTATCATTCCGATGTCGGCGATAGCCGGGGGCTCATTCATGCTGTTTGCCGATATGCTCGGACGGACCATGAACGCCCCGTATGAAACGCCAGTGGCGGCTATCGTTGCGATGATGGGGCTTCCGTTTTTCCTGTTCGTCGTGCGCAAGGGAGGGAAAGCATTCTCATGATTCATCCCGCTTTGCTCCGAAAACAGCGCGTCGTGCTGGCTGTTCTGCTCGCTCTGATTATCGCGACCTTTGCCATCGCCATGGGTATCGGGTACTCCTCCCTGTCTTATGACCGGCTGATCCCGACGCTTCTCGGCCAAGGCACGTTCAAAGAGGAATTCGTGTTGTTTTCCATCCGTTTGCCCCGCATGATCGTCACCCTGCTTGCGGGGATGGCGCTCGCGTTGTCGGGCTCCATTTTGCAGGGCATCGCCCGAAATGACCTGGCTGATCCCGGAGTCATCGGCATCAACTCGGGAGCAGGCGTCGCCCTGGCCGTTTTCTTTTTGTTTTTCCCGGTGAAGGCCGGCGCTTTTGTCTATTTGCTTCCGCTGGTCGCGTTTGCCGGGGCTATCGTCACGGCCTGCCTGATCTACCTGTTTTCCTACAGCAAAAAATCCGGTCTGCAGTCCGTGCGGCTCGTGCTGACCGGGGTTGGCTTTTCGATGGCATTGTCAGGCGTCATGATCGTGCTCATCTCATCTGCCGAACGCGAGAAGGTGGATTTTATCGCCAAATGGCTGGCGGGGAATATTTGGGGCTCGGACTGGCCTTTCATTTGGGCCATTCTCCCGTGGCTGGTGATCCTGGTTCCGTTTGCGTTCTACAAAAGCCAGCGATTGAATCTCCTTTCGTTAAACGAGCCTGTGGTGATCGGCGTCGGGCTGGAGATTGAAAAAGAACGTCTCGTGTTGCTGGTGACGGCTGTCGCGCTGGCTGCTGCGGCTGTTTCAATTACGGGAGGGATCGCGTTTATCGGACTGATGGCCCCCCACATCGCGAAGGCTCTCGTCGGCCCGAGACACCAACTGTCGCTCCCCATCGCGATTCTGATCGGCGGATGGCTGCTGTTATTCGCAGATACCATCGGGCACAATCTCGTGGACCCCGAAGGCATTCCGGCAGGGATCATGGTTGCTCTGATCGGAGCGCCGTACTTTATTTACCTGTTGCTGAGAAAATGACGCAAAACCGTTCAGTCAACCGTTTTGTTGCCACCAAAGGCTCATCCCCCTTACCTGAAAAATGGCGGATGAGCCTTTTCCTGCCCAACCTGTACCCCGTTCGTTTTCCTTGCCCAGGCAAGCAAACAGCCCGCACATACTCCCCTACTCCCGCCACGCGCTTTACAAGGAACCAACAGCCTCTTCAACAGGTGTTTCTCCCGACAGAAGTTCAAAGGTTTTACGGTATGTGTTTTCCGCATTGATGACTGCAACTATTACTTGGGCCACATCAGCACGGGGGATGCCGACCGTTCGATCTCCCGTTATCCGCTCGGCCGCTTGGATTTTCCCCGTTCCCGGAACGTCCAGCAGCCTGCCAGGCCGGATGATTGTATAGTTGAGCCTGGTTGATGCCAGCTTTTCATCGGCGTCTCCTTTTGCCTGATAGTAATGTCTCATCGATTCCGGCCCCTTTTCGGGCGTATCGGCGTTCATCGAGCTTACCATGATGAATCGGGTAATGCCTTTCCGCTCCGCCGCTTCAATCATTTTGATTGCTCCCAGGCGATCGACGAGCTCCGTTTTATCGCTGCCCGTATGCCCTCCCGAACCGGCTGTAAAGACAATAGCATCGACATTTTCCAGTGCATGGCTGAAATCTTCTTCTAGATCGGCGACGACCACTTCGCCACCCAACGCTTCCATTTCTTCTGTTTGATTTTTATCGCGAATCATCGCTACGGGATGGAAGCCTTTTTGGCCAAGCAAAGACACGACCTGCTTTCCTATTTTTCCGTGCGAACCTACCACTAACACATTCATATTGGATTCCCCCTTTGGGCGTATGCGGATTACTTTTGGCTATACCGATTATTGCCTGATCTGCCAAAGAAAATGTGCATTTTTATCAGGCAGCTTTATCTTCCACTCTCCACCGGGAAGCTGCCTTTCTACAAGGACAAGCGATAGCGTTACTTCTTTTGCCTCTTTGGGCACTTCTTTGACGATCAGGGTCGTCACCGTATGACTTCCCTTCTGATCCGAATAGCTTCTTGTTTTCTCTACATCAAACTCCGCTTTATACACGTTTCCCTCTTTATCCGTGACCAGCCATTCTGGAGGATCGTTGCCAATAGATTTCTGGATAGAATCAACCGTAATCCTGTAGGTAGAGAAGGCAGACTCCGTTGCTTTTTCTTCCCGAACGTCTAGTACCTCGTAGTGATTCCCTTCGTATTCCCCTCCCCGTAAGCCTTCGCCATGAAGAGGAACAACCAGCGAGAAATCTGCCCTTTCGGTAATGAAGACGTCTTCCAAATGGAAAAACACGTCTTCTGCCGGTTCTTCAAACGGTGCGAAGTAATAGGTCATTTTGTTGCTGCCCGCTTGCTGCTCGTTTGAGCCGGGAAGTGTATAAATCAACCCCGACTCGAATTGATAATTGCTGTTTTGGCGGGAATCTGCGAGTATGTTGCCTTCTTTATCACGGATCGTAAATTCCGGGTGATGGGATGAGAGCAGTCGAGTGGCCACCTCTTCCCTTGCGCCCTTTGCTTTCAACTCTTCCACTTGCCGCACTATTTTCTCCCTTGCTTCCAAGGTCCACTCCGTCTCTACTTCCAATGCGGTCGCACTTGGCGCATATGTGATTTGTCCCAACTTGACGGTCATTCCCTTTGGGCTTGTGTACTGCTCTTCAACCTTCAGCTTTTTGGTTGCAGCAATACCTTTGCGCAAATCAACAGGAATCTCCATATTCAGATGGGTCTTATGCAGCTCCTTGGAACCGATGCCCTTAATCTCCAGATGGACTGTGACCTGCTCAGGGGGATTTTCGAGAGGAAACACCAGGTCTGCATACTTATCTGTCCTACGAAACAGCGGGCTTCGCCGGATTACCTTGTCATTTGCGTCCACAACATATACGTTGTTTGCTCCATAGGCAGGAAAAAACTGGTCCGGGAGTATCCGTCCTTGCGCATCCTCCAGGACATACGACAGCACAATCCTGGTGGGATCGGCTATGACTTCCTTTACCCTCAGCGTTATTCCGTTGTCCGACACCGCTTGATTCAGTTCGGTGGAGAAGCCTTGTTTTGCCGCTTGTCTCAAGCCTGCCTCGCCTGTGATCGTCTGGAAAAAGGAAGACAGAAAAGCAGCAAACGCAGGAGAAACCTGGGTACCGATCGCCATAACCAGCACAGCCGCCGCGACAACAGATGAGACTAGCAGTCCTCTCCTTTTGGCTGGCCCCCCGCCCTTCTTCAGCACTGGATCAGATTTTTCTACTTCTATTCCTTCGTCTTGGATTTGCTGCATCACCTCGTTTGCAAAATCGTCAGGGAGCATCTCCATCATCCATCCATCCCGGATCAATTCAACCTCTTCACTCACCCTCGCATAGACAGCCTGGCATTTCCTGCAATGGCGCAAGTGAGCCTCCACCCGCAGAGTATCGGCCGCGTCTGTTTCCCGGTCTGCATAGGTGGGCAGAAGCGCTTGGCATTCCTCACATTTCATACGGACCACCCCTTTGGCGAGCAGCGCATGGTATTCGCTCGTAATTTTTGTTTGGCGCGATGCAGCTTTACCTGGATTGTACTGACGGGGATGCCAAGGATGTCGCTGATTTCCTGGTAAGAAAGGTCATTGCTATAGCGGAGAAGCAAGACAAGCCGATAGCTCTCTGGCAACGCGTCTAGCATTTCCCGCATTTCGGAAGCAAACTCCTTTTGAATATAGGCGCTTTCCGGCGTTTGTTCATTCGTCATCGAAAGCTGATCGATCTCATGAAAATCTACAGTCTGAAGCCTTTGACTTTTCTGCATATCAATGCAATGGTTGATCGCGATCCGACAGAGCCACGGGTAAAACTTTCTGTTCAGATCATAGCTGGCGAGCTTTTGAAACGCTTTTATAAAGCATTCCTGCGTCAGGTCTTTTGCCTCTTCTCTTGAGTGAACCATGCGGTACAGGACGTTGTATATTCTGTCTTTATATTTGGTAATGAGATGCGCATACGCCTGTTTGTTGCCGTCCAACACCTGAAGGACCCAGTTCCGATCTTCATCCATCGATGTTCCTCCTTTTCACGCTCCCTACCCAACCAATACTGAAAAACCAAACAAAAACTTACACCTTTTTTCCACAAATCGCCGAATGAGCCAATCAATCATTTTTACTGTAAGATTCACAAGCGCAATTCAGTAATGAGGAGTGTATGCCAAATCATGTAAAAAACAGGAGGCTTCTGAAATGAAAAAGAAAACGAATCTCAAAAAACAAATTTCTGCGTATGCACTTGGAGCGATGTTGATCGTGTCGATTTCTCCGGCAAGTGCGGCGAGTGATGCAAAATCACCGCTCCCGCCATCTTCAGCACCATCCCTAAACCAAACGCAGTTGCCGAAACAACCTGCCTCTTCCAAAGCGGAAGACAAGGCTACCGTCATTTCCAGGCAAGCCGGATTCGAGCTGCACTTTCCCAGCTACATTCCGGGAGACAGGACATCCGTTACTCTGCGTTTCTCGGAGAAAACCAAACATGTCGCAGGTTCTTTTTTCAGTCAAACAGAATTGCCGTTCTACCTGGAAATGTGGAAAGGCGATTTCGCCGCAGAGAGCAAAGGCTTGACCAGGATTGCAACCAAGAAGGGGCCAGCCTACCAGGGAGTGCAAAAGGAAGCGCACGGCGATGTACATGTGTTGATCTGGGAAGAGGAAAACGGCATTCTTTATCGTTTGACCAGCAGGCTTTCGCCCGAGGAATTGGTCAAAATCGCCGAGTCTGTGGAAAAAGGCAATAAAGTAAACGTCATTGAGGATTCGGACGAGGAGCAAGTACTGGTACATGAGCTTGATACCGCCAAAGCCTCGGAACTGTTTGGCGCGGCTGTCAAATTGCCGGCCTATCTACCCGGCAACGTGAAAAAAGAGAACGTCAAAATTAGCGCCAACATCTACAAAGGCAGCTCGACCATCACGATTTACGACGGGGCAGCAGGGATCACAGGAAGCTACTTCTCTCTGGTGCACGAAAAGAGAACTCTCTCGAAAGAGGATACCGCAGACATGAAGCCTGTTCAACTTGGCCAGGGAACTGCCTTCGTCGGAACGGCACCTCTGTCAAGCTTTATGCATCCTGAATTAAAACAGCTCCCGGTATTGGTATGGGAAAAAGACGGCGTGGTGTATAGCCTGAAAGCGAACGCCCCCATTGATGAGCTAAAGAAGATGGCCGAGTCGCTGTAAACTTGCCCTCCTGGTCTTGTGCGTAATCAATGTCCCCGGAGAACGGGCGCGATAAGTGTTTTCTTTACATGAACTTGCCAAATGTGATAACAAATACGAAAAGCCAGGCTCCCTCACCGGAGGAACCTGGCTTTTGGCGTAAAAACTGCCTTCACTGCGTTCTTTTTATAATGATGCGCGTGCAGGAGACGCTCACCGCTCAGCAACGTATCAGACACTCTGGAACGTATCAACATTCCGAAACGTATCAGACACTCAGGAGCTGCGCAACGTCCGCTTCAAGAATTCTCTCGTCCGCTCTTGAGTCGGATGGTTGAAAATTTGCTCGGGACTTCCTTCCTCTGCGATGACTCCCTTGTCCATAAAGACCACGCGATCGGAGACTTCCTTTGCGAACTCCATTTCATGCGTGACGATCAACATCGTCAGACCGGATTCGGCAAGCTGCTTCATCACCTTCAGCACCTCGCCCACCATTTCCGGGTCAAGCGCCGATGTCGGTTCATCGAACAGCATCACATCCGGTTCCATGGAAAGAGCCCGCGCAATGGCCACGCGCTGCTTTTGCCCGCCCGACAATTGATTCGGCCTGGCGTTCACATACTTGTCCATCCCGACAATTTTGAGATACTTCATCGCGACTTTTTCAGCTTCATCCTTGGATCGCTTTAACACCTTTACTTGCCCGACCACGCAATTGCTCAGCACATTGTGATTATTGAACAGGTTAAACTGCTGGAATACCATGCCCAGCTTTCGGCGGTAGGTGAAAATGTCGTGCTTCTCGTCTAAAATGTTTTCACCCTTATACATAATTTCCCCGCCGCTCGGCTTTTCCAATAGATTGATGCATCGAAGCAGCGTTGATTTGCCCGATCCGGAGGAACCGATAATCGTGACGACTTCTCCTTTTTTGACCGAAAAATCGATGTCCTTTAATACCTCGTGACTGCCAAAGTATTTGTTGACGTGTTTAATTTCTATGATGGCCTCCATATGCTCGCCTCCTTCCTCGATTATTTCTTGCCTTCTACCTGCACGGGATTCGCCATTACGGCGTAATTGTCCGGGCCTTCCAGCTTTCTTTCGAAATAGCGCAAAATTTTCGTGACGATCAGGGTCATGATGAAATACATCACACACGCAACAAAAAAGGACTCGAAATATCTGAAGTTATTCCCGGCAATCGATTTGGTCGTGAAATACAATTCGGTGACCGAAATGACATTGAGTACGGAAGTATCCTTGATATTGATGACAAACTGGTTCCCCGTTGCCGGCAGGATATTGCGAATCACTTGCGGCAGCACGACATTCATCATCGTTTGAACGTGATTCATCCCAATCGCATGGGCTGCTTCAAACTGTCCCTTGTCAATCGAAATAATCCCGCCGCGAACAATCTCGGCCATGTACGCTCCCGTATTAATCGACACGACGAAGACGGCGGCCAGAATCCGGTCCATATCAACCCCGAATGCCAAGGCGGAACCGTAGTAGATGACCATCGCCTGCACAATCATCGGTGTTCCCCGGAAAAATTCGATATACGTAGCTAGAATGGCATTGACTGCTTTCAAAATCGCCCTTTTGGCTCCCCGCTCCGGAACGGGGATCGTCCGGATAAGCCCGATCAATAGGCCAATGATGGCTCCCAAAATCGTTCCGAGCAAAGCGATGAATAGGGTCATTCCCGCTCCGCGAAGGAACATGGGCCAGTTTTCGGAAATGATTTTTACAATCCACTCGAAGCTCATCGTTCTCCTCCGTTCATGCAGGGAAGCTCCCCTGCCCTATGCGCATAAAACCGACTGCATGGAGATGCAGCCGGTTCGCAAGCGATTATTGTGCTGCTGGTTGATTTTTGATGGCTGTATCCATGATCCTGGTACGCTCTTCCTCCGAAATGCCGGATAAAATCTCATTGATTTTTTTCGTCCATTCACTGTCTTTTTTCACGCCGACAGCGATGGCCGTATCATCTTCCGAGGTCGTAAATCCATCCGTAAACTCGACCATGGCAAAGTTCGGGTTGGCCGTGGAGGCACTGACGGCTTCCGGACGCTCAGAGACGTAACCGTCAATCATTCCGGATTCAAGCGCTACGCGCATCGCCGGGAAGTTGTCCATCGCAGGCTCCTGAACGACGCCCTCGATTTGATTGATCACGGAATAGTGGAATGTATTCAATTGGGCAGTCACTTTTGCCCCTTTGAAATCCTGGATCGAAGTAGCGTTCTCGTATTTTCCGCCTTTTTTCACGACCATGACCAAATTGGATTTATAGTAGTTGTCCGAGAAATCGATCGTTTGTTTGCGCTCTGCAGTTGGAGACATCCCTGCAATGATCGCATCGATTTTGCCGGAGGTTAATGCAGGAACAAGGCCATCCCACTCCGTTTTCACGATGACCAATTTTTTGCCCAGGCCATCCGCAATCTTTTTCGCAATTTCTACATCGTATCCGCCTGCGTACTCCGCATTGCCGTCGATTTTCACAGCACCGTTGGAATCGTCCATTTGGGTCCAGTTGAACGGAGCGTATCCCGCTTCCATCCCTACCTTGAATGTTCCCTCATCGGTTGAGGCAGATTGCGAGCTGCCTCCGCCTGTCCCACATCCTGCGAGCAAAAGTACAGCGGATAGAAACATAGCTATGAATGATGACTGTTTTTTCATGGTTCATTTTCTCCTTTGGCTTCTGGTTTTTTGGCTGAAAAAATGCAAAAAGCGACCTGAGATAGACTCAGGTCGCACTACAAACATAGTTGCCCAAATACCTCTCTTTTCCCAGATGAGATAGCACAACTCAATAAATCGGGTCATTTATTGAGACAGTCCTGCAGCTCTTAACTGCAGACCCAGCAATGCAATACCGAGAAATATTGCAAGCTTCGGCGACATTTCCTTCTCCCTGGCATCAACGCTTTCTCGAACTCCGCCAAGGACTGTTAAATATCGCAACCTCTACCTCACTGTTTTAAGTGAGGTCCATATTCAATTATGTTTTTGAGTTTACAATGTTATGTTAATTCTGTCAACCTGGGTCTTTTCTCCAAATGATGCTGGCAGACTATTTTTTGCGTTCCTGTATGCGCAAAAAGACTTATTCCTCTCATCAATGTATGGGGGCGAGGCTCTCCATGAATGTTTTCCGCTCTTCTTCGTTGCTGTTTGACTGCAGATGATAATAGCGAAGCTCGTTGTATTTCGTCTGACTGTCCAAGTCTTGTTTCGGCAGAAATACTGCTTCCCACACACCTTGTTTGTTTAACGAATTATCCATATCTACCACATAATTGCCGACTATCTCAAACCGATCATCGGATTTCTGACTGTTGCCTTTATTTGCGTACCACTCGATCATCGGATGGTAGTCGTATGTTGATTTCTTCATTTGCAGAAGTTCAATGTACGTATCGCTGTTTACGTACGAGATTAAGAGAGACCCTTCATTTAGATCCAAGAGCGTTTTTTGTTCAGTATAACCATCCGGCAGAGACTCCGGTAAGAATACTTGAAAGCTCAGTTTTTTTATTTTATCAATGCTTACAGTAGAGCTCGCACAAGCAGCCAGCAGGAAACAGACGACGAACGGTACCAATCTCCTTATAAACATAGCATCACCCGTATTTTATCATTTGTTACTTACCATAGCGGGGACTCCCATCCTCTTCCTGTCCCTTGGAAAACAGCCTTGAGCCAATTCCACCATCTGAGGCCGACCAGCAAACGGCTTGATTTGATTGCTTGTTACAAACTTTATGACACGAGTCATAAACATCTCTTTACAGGTGTGAATGTTCCCTCGCTCTTTTCATGGCTACACTAAGACTACATGAAATTCATACGCAAAAGGGTGAGGGATATGGAACAACGCAAAGAAAGAATCCGTCTTCTTGATATTCTGCGAGGCTTTGCAATCCTCGGGACGTTAGGGACAAACATATGGATTTTCGCCCATTTGGGGGATCTTACCTACCTTACGACATATGATTATTCTGGGTGGTGGGCAAAAGACGATCTCATCAGGATGATCGTGTTATTTCTCGTCAACGGGAAGCTGCTGGGATTGTTGACAATCATGTTTGGAGTAGGACTTGAGCTAAAATATCAGCAAGCCATTCGCAAAGGGAACGCTTGGCCTGGAATCTATATTTGGGTATCCTCGCTTTTATTCCTGGAAGGCTTGCTGCATTTTACCCTGGTCATGGAGTATGACATCTTAATGAGCTATGGCATAACTGCAATGATCGTCGCCTACATCGTCAAAGGCGGCGACCGCTTGATATCCATAACGATGAAAGTGCTTGGAAGCCTGCATGCAACTGCCATCCTGGGGATCCTGGTGATTAGTCTGATTGATGCCAATATGACACTGCGCGGTTCTGACGAAGTCATCGCTCTTTATAGAGACGGCTCTTGGCTGCAGCAAGTCCATTATCGCCTGTCTCATTTCGTCCCGCTTAGATTGGAAGCGATCTTCACGATTCCCATGAATGTCTTTTTATTTTTGCTTGGTGTTCGCTTCATGCGTGCGGGGGTCTTTTCTCAAGATGAGAACGGCAAAAAACAGCGCGACAAGCTTTTCAAACTGGGAATGTTTATCGGCTTGCCTTTAAACCTGTTGATTTTTATCCCTGGAGGCGTTTTTGATCTCCCTGTTCGCTATTTATTCGCGCCCCTTCTTTCCGTAGGGTATTTGGCGATTATTGGAAGAATGATACAATATACGAAGTTGAATTGGCTTTGGGGCCTTCTTGAAAATGCCGGAAAAATGTCTTTAAGCTGCTATGTCATGCAAAATATCATTTGTTCCATTCTTTTCTACGGTTGGGGTTTTGCTCTTGGCGGAAAGCTGGATTCCGTGACAATTATCGTAGTTTGGATCGGAATATCCGTATTCCAAATACTGTTTGCAACGGCATGGCTTCAAGGTTTCAGGTTTGGACCTATGGAAACGCTCCGTAGACGTGCAATAGGGATTTTCGATACGAGATAACCGCTCTGGAGGCTATCAATGATAAGGAAGCTCTACCCGAGAGAACAAATCAAAAACTATCTGCTCTTAGATGTCATATCGGTTGTGTTTTTGTTTTATTATGTTCTACGTTCGAATTCAACGCTTGGTCTCTCGGGAAGCTTCATTCTTCTGCTGGCATTCCTCGTTTCATTTTACATGGGGCTTTGGTATCGGAATCTATACCTTTTGGCGGCCGTTCTCACCGGCTTTGTTACGCTTGCTCTGCTCGGTATGTATGTCGGTCCGAATCTCCTGTTTTATGGGTTCATCTTTGCTGATCTTCTGGGAAGATCAAAGTCCAAATGGCATATTGGTGTAGGGATTGCAGCCATCGCCCTCATGTTTATGGCTGTTTTCTGGAAGAGAACGGGCAACCTTCTCGATGAGAATTCGATCCTTCTCCCGTTTATGATTATTCAAATGTTTTTTCCGATTGTGATTTATATCAAAGAAAAAGCGAAGACCCTGCAAGGTGAGTTGGATGCCGCAAATAAACAGCTCGGAAAATTTATCCAACAGGAGGAAAGGCAGCGTATCGCGAGAGATCTGCATGATACACTGGGGCAAACCCTGACCATGATCAAATTGAAAAGCGAGCTGGCTACAAAATGGATAGACAAAGATCCCTCGCAGGCCAAGGAAGAGCTGAAGGATATCCTGGCCACATCGAGAATCGCTTTGAAACAAGTCAGAGAACTGGTCTCTGATATGAAATTCACCTCTCTGGCAAATGAAATAGAGCATTCCCGAGAGCTGCTGCACACAGCGGGTATCGAATTTGAAGTCGTGGAAAAGGGGAAGCCTCCGCTGTTATCCAGTGTGGAGGAGACGATGGTCGCTCTCTCTATCCGCGAAGCCATGACGAATATCGTCAAGCACAGCCGGGCCAAGCGGTGTACGCTACAATTGGAAACCATGGACAATCATTATTGGGTAACGATTACCGATGACGGAGTCGGGCTTGTAAACCAAAAAAGCGGAAATGGAATTCAGTCGATGAACGAGCGGATGCAAGCTCTTCACGGAACCTTCATCGTAACTGATTCGCCTACGGGCGGAACCGTTGTTTCCATGAAGCTTCCACTCCGTCGGCAAGGAAAGGAGGACCCTGCGCTATGATTCGCGTCGTCATTGCAGAAGATCAACAAATGCTTCGCGGCGCCTTCGCCTCTTTGTTAAAATTTGAAACCGATATTGAGGTGCTGGCAGAAGCTTCGGATGGGAAGCAAGCCTGGGAGGCAATACAAAAGCACCAGCCTGATGTGTGCGTGCTTGACATCGAAATGCCTCTTATCAGCGGTCTTGAGTTGGCCGAGCTGATAAGAAGAGCCAACCTGCCCTGTAAAATCATGATTGTCACGACCTTTGCCCGTCCCGGCTATTTAAAGAAAGCGATCGATGCCCAGGTGGATGGCTACTTGCTAAAAGATGAACCGATTGATTTTCTGATTGAATCCATCCGCAAAGTGATGAAGGGAGAACGCGTGGTCAGCACGGATTTGGCGGCAACACTCTTTATGAAAGAGGAAAATCCGTTAAGCGAACGGGAAATCGAAATGCTGCGCCTGACCAAAATAGGAATGACGACAGATGACATCAGCAAGGCCCTGTACTTAACAAAAGGAACCGTGCGAAACTATTTATCTTCGGCGATACAAAAGCTGGAAGCCGAATCGAGACAGCAGGCCGTGCAAATTGCCGATGAGAAAGGGTGGCTTTAAATCCCTATACCGAGAACTTAAGCGCCTTGTTGATCAGAAACAAGTACTCCCGCAGTTCTTTTTCCATGCTGAAATGGGACAAATATCTCTGTAAATGGTTCGCAACGATACCTCAAAATGCTCTGCAAGCTCTTTGCCTGTAACCGTCCCTTTTTTGGAGATGATCAGGACCATGGAAAGTAATCGATCTACCCGCATTGTTATGTATCACGTTGGTTGCCAACGCTTCCTCCCTTGTTTTTGTGCGGCCTGCGCGCTTGTTTGGAAAGCTTTTGAGAATACTTTTTCGCCAAAAGCACCGCTTCTGCCTTCGATTGAGAAAATAAAATCGGGACATCGCTTAGCAATGTCCCGATTATCGCGATTATTCTATTTTTGCCCGATACTCTATCAGTTCGTGTGTTCATCATCCGTGTCCGCAGCCAATGGAGCGGCCTTGCCGACGCCAAAAGCGTAATAGCTGATCACGACAATACCCAGGAAAACAATACCCGCAATCAGGGAGACGCGTGTTTCATCGTTAATCCACATGCCGATCAGTACCATGATCAAAAATGCGATCGTCGCGTAGTTTGTCACCGGTGCAAACGGCATTTTGAATGGATGGTTGGCCATTTCCGCTCCTTTTGCTTTTCTGAAACGGATTTGACTGATCAGGATGACAAACCATGGAACCATACCGGGAAGCACGCTTGCGCTGTACACATACACAAACAGATTTTCCGGCGCAATGTAGCTCAGAACAACGCCTACGAACAAGCCGACCAGAACGCCGATCGTTCCGAGCAAAGGCACGCCGTTGCCGGACAGCTTCGTAAATATTTTGGGAGCCTGTCCGTTTACACCGAGCGTATACAGCATGCGTCCCGCACTGTAAATGCCGCTGTTGCAGCCAGACATCGCAGCCGTAATGACGACGAAGTTAATAAGCCCCGCCGCAGCCGTAATCCCCACTTTCGCAAAGGTTGCCACGAACGGACTGCCGATCGCGTCCAATTGATCCCACGGGTAAACGGTTACAATAACAAAGATCGCGCCAATATAGAAGATCAAAATGCGCCAAATGATAGTTTGAATCGCGCTCGTCAACGTTTTGCGCGGGTCCTTGGCTTCCCCTGCTGTAATCCCGATGAGCTCGACACCCTGATAGGCCCCGATCACCAACGAGAGCGCAAAGAAAAAGCCTGTCCAACCGCCAGTAAAGAAGCCACCGTGCTCCCACAGGTTCGATAATCCGATCGCGTCTCCTCCGTTGCCGATACCAAAGAAAATCAAGCCAAACCCGGCAACGATCATCAAGACGATGGTGACGATTTTGATCATCGCAAACCAAAACTCGAATTCGCCAAATGATTTCACCGAGAACAAGTTCGCTGCACCGAGAATCACCATCGCGATCAAACCCGGTATCCAGGCGGGCAAATCCGGGAACCAGTACTTCATATACGTCCCGACCGCGATAATCTCCGACATCCCGACAATGACCCACTGGAACCAGTTGCTCCAAGCCGTCAAATATCCGGCCAAGGGATGGATGTACTTGTGGCCAAAGGTCGCAAACGAACCTGTGCTTGGCTCCAGATACAGCATTTCTCCCATCGCACGCATGATGAAAAAGATGAAAATCCCAACAATTGCATACGCAAGCATAACGGACGGACCAGTCCATTTGATCGTGCTTGCCGACCCCATAAACAAACCGACACCAATTGTCCCGCCCAAAGCGATCATCTGGATGTGACGCGCTTGCAGGCCCCTGTTCAATTCTTTGTTTGCCACTCCGGTTCTCTTCCTTTCTGCTGCCTCTGGCTGAATTCTCGGGAAAGCTCTCGATACCCTGGGTCCGATCCGCAGTGAAGAGGCGGGTATCCGTGTTTGTACATATAGTTTGTACGTAATAGAAAGAAACCGTTCTACTCCATGATTGCACATTTTTTACTCAGCATTCCCAATAGTAAGAAAACTGGAACATCTATTCCCCTTGGGTTCGTTGCTGAATTGCTTTTATTGTAATATGTTTTTTTGGTGAACACAATTATATTCGGTGGAAAAACATTTGGTAAATCAATGTGTCTCGTGTAAATATAAAGTAAAAAATATGTTATTGATCAATCGTTTTTTGATTGAAGCTAACAAAAGTCAGCCTAGTCATACGCTTACGTTTATCCTTTGAGACTGTACAGCCCCATGAAAAAAAGAGCAGTACAATGCTGCTCCTCTCAACCCGAGATAGGCATAAAACTCTCACTCAAACAAGAAACTCAGCCATAATCTGCTCAATATCAAACGGAGTTACTCCGTTTTCCACGGAAAAAATCGCATCTGCCAGCTCCGGAGTATTCACTTGCTCCCCTCTTGCCTGGGCATGGAGCGTAAATAAATCGTACAGGTCTGGCTTCCGCAATGCAGTCATGGCTTTCCCCATCAAGACCATCCCTTTTTGGTTCCCCTCTATGTTGTTGTAGTAGCCGGGATTTCTCGTCAGCGCCAAGTCGGTCCAGATGATTGTGCGTTCCACCAGATCGAAAATGACGGGGATCGCAATCTGCGTATCGGCTGCGACATCGATTTTATTTTCCACCGTCGCTGGCTCGAAGATCTCGCCAGACCCCGGTTTCTTTCGCATCATCCAGCCCACGAAACACTCCGGCAAGTCGCAATAAGGCTGATCGGTAAAAGAATGAAGCGCAGCCACAATATAACGACCGCCATAATCGACAATGGACGGAATATGCAGATCAATGAACTCGCACGCTCCCTGGGGAGCTGCCACGATATCACCGCTGTGCACGGCCCGATACTTGGAGGATCGGAGATTGGTATAGGAAATATGCTCGACATACTCCCAGTTTCGATCATACATGACAGCGGACAAATCAATATCTACACGATCCGTAGGCTTGCCGTCAACCATGCCCTCCTTCCACCAGTTGAAGAAACGAATCGTATCCCCCTCTGGTATCGGCAAACGGCTTCCCCGGAAAATCGTACGCAAGGCTTTGCTTGCCGATCTTTGGGAGAACGGGACATGGTACCGCTTCAAGCGTTCATCGATATACGTCTTCCCGAGCGGAGCCAGCGCCGAAAACCGCTGGATGAGCACCTGATCGCACAACTGCACGATGTCTTGGCATACCGCTGCATCTATCTCGGGGAGAGCATTGGGGATCGCAAACGCTTTGGCCACAATTCCTTTTGGGAAAAAGATTCGCAGATCGTGAGGCTCATGGCGATGTGCAAAATGAGACTTCACTTGCAAGAGCACAGGCGTCGATACTTGGCTCGCGACCTCGCCGAATGCCAGCACTACATACTCCGTCTCATCGGTTGATCTTAGCAACTGATCCAATCTTCTTGCAAACTCGCCCGGACGCTGCATCAATAGATCGATCAGTGACCACACATCACGAGATTGGAAGGCGAGTTCAACGCTTGCGTTGAAGGTCGCAAATGACTTGTTATTGCGCAAAATATCGAAGGCTTCCTGACATCGCGGAAACTGATGCTTGTATTTCGATGGATGCAGGATTTCGCCCAATCGAATCCAGCGCTGTTTATATCTCAGCATATCCTCTGTTATCGGGTGGCATTGTTCCAGCAAGCCAAGCAGCAGCCGTCTCTCTGAGCGCTTGAATTTGCGGAAACGCGCAGCCTCGGCGAGACTGACATCGCCTTGTGACCAGGCTACAGCCAGACGAAGGACATCTGTTGCGGTCTTTATGTAACGCCCGATAAGCTTTATATCTGCCTTGTCATGCTTTAATAGGGAACCGACCACGAATCCGACATTCTCCTTGAACGGAATCTCCGAAGGGAGAATCTCATCCAAGTCAGCCGAATCCGCCCACCCGATCGCCGCATCGATGTCTTCTCTGTCTGTCTCGGAGATCGACACCTTGGCTTGAATCAGCCGGCGGATCATGGCATGAAACTCCGCTTTGGTTCCAAGATCGATCACTTTCAGGTTTCCTTTATCCAATAAAGGCTGTCTGTGCACCGTCTCGTACTCAGGCAAATCCAGAGTCAGATAGTGATAGATGGCATTCAGGTAAAGCTCGGCATCGTGATACTCCATCACTTGCATCGGGAAGCCCGGGTACATCGGCTTGTACTCCACGTGAGCGCCAACCAGCAGCTTTAGATCGGCTACCAATTGATGATAGAACGCTTCGAACTGCTCTTTGGACAAGCTACGAACGGTGTACATGAATTGAGGCGAGAACGTAAACCCGAGATGTTCGATATTTTTCATGGCCGTAGCCAAATAAGCTTCCGAAAGTCGGGGAGACCCTTGCACCGCGTTTTCCGTGTTCACAATCAGTTTGTTTGCTCGCCGCAAATAGATGGTATTGATCATCGCAAAGACTCCAGGCAATTTTATATCCGTACTCCGTGTTAGAGAATGAAGGATAAGGTGGATATGAAAGCCCGGATGCCTCCTCTCCTGATGATCCTTCAGGAAAGCTGCGACCCTACTTTTCCAATTTTGTCATAGAAGGAAGGATCGCAATAGCCTGAAGGCCAAAGGCCGAGGTCAAAGCGCGAAGCCCGGTGACATCGAACCCTTGATGGATTCATCATCGCAGACTTCTGGAGGTGCGAACAGGGTGAATGTATTACGACACCTCCATTATCCCAACTACTTGTTATTCATCCTGCTGTGGACACGAAAAGTTACCGTTGCCCCTGTACCTACCGCACTTTTAAACAGAAGCCCCGTCCCGGAGTGACCGTTTTCATCGCCGATCTGTATTTATCAATCCAACCCCTGACCTGCCATCTGCTTTTCTGTCCAATATTCGTTGTAATAAAACGTCGTCCATTCCGACTCCATCGTCTTCAACCGACTGCTGCGTTTCATGGACAGAAATCGGAATCATAATCTTTCTCCCGCGAGCGCGCTTCATGATGCCAAATCTGGTAACGGCAAGTTGAAAATTGAAAAGGCCATCCTTGTGGGACGGCCTTTTCATCACGGGATATACATTACCCCTCGTATGCTTGCTCTAATGATCTCATATCGATTTTCGCTTTCGTTTGAAGTAATGCCTTCATTACTCCTTCTGATCTTTCCGGATCGGGGCTGCATATCATTTCGGTTAAATTGCTTGGGACAATTTGCCACGATACTCCGAACTTGTGTTTCAACCACCCGCACACCTGTGCCTTCTCGTCTCCACCCTCGGAGAGCTTGTCCCAGAAGTAATCCAATTCTTCTTGATGATCACAATGGACAATAAAAGATATAGCCTCTGTGAATTTGAATTGCGGACCGCCAAGCAGCGTCAAGAATTTGACTCTCGTGCTTGTTCTTCGTCAAGCTGAAGAAAAGAGTGGGACGTCAGCTTGTTCATGAAATCCCTGATGAACTCCAGTTGTTCCCTTGTATACCCGGCCATAAAGTGGGCCGCAGCGGCCTGGATGCGTTCTTCCAGCCGCTCATGTAGCTTATAGATCGTCTCTCCCTGCGGTGTAAGCACAAAATACAGTTCCTTTTTATTGCCCGGAATAGTCTCGAACGCGATCAAGCCGAGCACCTTAAGACGTTTCGTTAGTTTAGAAACGGTTCCCTTAGGAATGCCGAATTGGCTAGACAGCGTGCTTCCATTCGTCCGGCCGAGCTTGCCGATTCCATCCAACACATGAAGCATCATAAACGTCATCTCGCTCAATATGGCCTGCACTTGCTCATCCGAGGTTTGCGCCAACATCCAAGCCTTTTCCTCATCGTCCTCTTCCTGTATTTTTTTTGCAAATCGTGTAAATACCTCAAACACTTCCCGGAGCAACCGTTCATCGTGAGGCTGATTCATGTTCCCTTTGTTCCTTTCCTTTTCACCGTAGCATTGTCCTCAGTATAACAAATTAAATCAAGATTCGTAAATAATGTTTCCCGGAAACAATATTGACACCCGAAATCCCTTCTGTTATATTGTTTCCAGGAAACAAAAGTGAATAAGGAGTGCCTTGCCATGAATAACACCTTTAATGAAGTGCTGGCAGCTATTATGAGTCATCGCTCGATCCGCAAATTCAAAAACGAAAAGCTGACACCATCCCAGATCGAAACTATCGTTCGGGCCGCCCAGATGGCCTCGTCATCCAGATTCATGCAAGCCTACTCGATTATCGGGCTTACCGATTCCGCCCTGAAGCGGGAGTTAAGCGAAATCACAAAGACGCCGTATATTGAGGAGAACGGACACCTGTTCATTTTCTGCGCGGATTTAAAACGACTCACGGTTATGGGTACCGAGCAAGAGAAGCAGGATATGCGAATGATGCTGGAAAGCTCTGTTTTTTATCAAATCGCTGTCACCGACACAGCGCTCGCCGCTCAGAACGCCGTACTGGCTGCAGAATCTTTAGGGCTTGGCGCCGTTATTATAGGATCAGTCTCCAAAGATATTCGGCGGCTTGACCAGATGCTTGCACTGCCGGAATATGTCGTCCCGCTCTTCGGCATCGCTGTCGGCGTACCCGACCAGCAGCCTGAGATTAAGCCCCGCCTTCCGCTAGAAGCCGTTTACTTCGAAAATAGGTACCCATCCGAAAGCGATTTGAAGGAATGAATCGAAGCGTACGATCATGACATGAGACACTACTACCAAACCCGCAGCGAGAATAACCGCGACGCCGGCTGGTCGCGAAGTCACATCGACCTGCTCAAATTGCAATTGCCGCTCAGCGGCATGACGGAGTATTTGCATGGCAAGGGTTTAAATGTAACCTGAAGAGATATAGCATGGGTACTGTGGATATAGCATGGGTATTGTGGGGGGAATATTTTGCCCTACTGATGGTACGGCTCTCCGTGCTGCCTGTAACGGCAAGTTTTCTCCGTTATGACCTTGACTTTCTTTGACTAATTCCTGCTGCACTTTCCAAGACCAGCAAGGCTTTTCAACCGCCCTTGACCTGCACTGTGTCGCCCTTTCGATGCGCTGCAGCCATAACAAAAAAACTTCCCTGTCGGAAGGTCGCCTTGTGTTATGATCGAGATATCGGACCGATTCGGTCATTCGGGTTCCGCCTATACCTTGATTCGGGAGGCCGGAAGATGAACGTCATGCTGTGGATATTCGGTTCGCTCGCCGCAGTCGCAATTCTATTCGTGGCGGCGGCGGGAACTTACGCGGTGCTCAAGGGAAGAAGCAACGAATTCGACACCAGGCGGGACGAGAACGGCAACGTGATCCTGCTCGATACGCCCAGGATGCGCATCTTTGCCGCCTCCTCGTACGACCAGACGATCGAGATGGAGAAGCGGGGACACGTGAACTCCGACGGCATGAGCTGGAACGACCGCTGGCTGGGTACGATTCGCTCGATCCGGAAAAATACCGAGAACCCGGAGTGGTACGTCCAATATATCATCGAGCAGCGGCGCAAGGCGGGGCTCCCCGAGCTCGAAGGGGTCGACGAAGCCTGGCCGTGAGGCGGTTTGCGGGCTATGCCCGGACCCACGTTCCTTTCCTACTGCGAAGCGTCGGATGGTAAACTGCCGATAAGTGACGTAGCGTAATCAAGCTTGAGTTTGACCCGACTGTCCAAAAGCATTTTTTGAACTGGCCCCTTCCGCCAAGACGGCGGAGGGGGACTTTCGCTTTCCGCAAGCGAAAGTCCCCCTCCAGGTACCGCATCGTTTGGTGGACCCCAAAACGCTTGCAGAAACCCGTTTGCGCCGACTTTTCAGCCGTGCGTGGCCCTTCCCAAACCCATGCCCGGCAATGCGCTTTTCCAAGACCGAAAAAACTTGCCGTCACTTATGATACGGTTCATCCAAATTCATTGGTAACATATATGAACATACTTAAAATTCTATTATTATGTATAATAATACTATGGAAAAATAAGTTATCTATTATGGAGTTTGTATTATGACAAAAAATGAATCTAACAATTTCGTATTGCATGCAAAAAGTGAACAGTTTTACTGGGAAGGAAATGGTCAACTGTCCATTAAAACATTCTTTAATGGTAAAGCCCATTATAAAACTAACAAAGGCTTTTTTGCTGTTGAAGAGAGTAGATACCTACTCCTCAATAAAGGTGCATACACAATTTCAATTGATGAACCTAAAGTTGTAGAATCCTTTTGTCTTTTCTTTAAAGATGGGTTTGCAGAAGAAGTCCTTCATTCCTTAAAAGAAACAAATGATCGTCTTCTAAGCGATCCGTTTAAGGATACAAGTTCTATTGGCTTTTTTGAAAAAACCTATCATAAAAATAGTATTTTATCTTCTCAACTGGAAAATTTCATGAAGATATTACCTAGTCTTGATATTGATTCCGTTGGTTATGAGGAACAATTTCATAAGATAATGTATTCCATTATAAATGAACACTTAAATACATATACAGAAATAGAATCATTACATGCAATTCGCAATTCTACACGTGAAGAATTATATAGAAGAGTAAGTATTGCACATGATTATATTAGATCATATTTTAATCAACCTATAAAACTAGATGAAATTTCTAGGATTGCATGTTTATCACCTAACCATTTATTAAGAACATACAATCAAATATACGGTAGAACACCCCATCAGCATATTTCAGAATTTAGAATACAAAAAGCAAAGCAACTATTATCAAAAGTAGATAAAAATATGACTGATATAACCTTTGAACTTGGATTTCAAAACCCTGTGTCCTTTAGTAAAATGTTTAAACAGCATGTTGGTATATCTCCTATAGAATATCGAAAAAAGGTGATATTGGATAAGAAAAATTAGAGGGAATTATTTATGCTTATCTTGAATAGATATTTGAAAGGAGAAATGTATTATGGAAACAACGATGGTTCAAAAGGTTGGACAGATTGGTGTACCTGTCAAAGACTTGAATAGAGCATTAGATTTTTACAAAGAGAAATTAGGTCTCTCCCTTTTATTTAACACTGATAGTATGGCTTTCTTTGAATGTGATGGGTTGCGACTAATGTTATCACTACCAGAAAAAGATGAATTCGCTCATTCAAGTTCAGTTATTTATTTTCAAGTAACTAATATTAAAGATACTTATGAGCGCTTAGTAGGTAAAGAAGTTATCTTTATTGATGAACCACATGTTGTAGCGAAAATGGGACAAACAGAAACATGGATGGTATTTTTTAAAGATACAGAAGATAATACTCATGCATTTATGAGTGAAGTACAAGTATAAGAAAACCAAAAGGAGACCGTTTAAATAACCAACGGTCTCCTTCAATTTAAATTAGCCTCTTTAAGAAATCTTTATCCAGAGTTACTTCCACTCTCTGCTTTACCACTATTTGTGATACGGTTCCCCCCGCCCAATCCGAAACGCCCGATAAACGAGCTGGTGCGGTGGTACAATATCCAAAAATTACCCGAACAGTGATAATCCATGGGACTCCCCCGTGTGAATGTCAACCAAAATGTTGACCACAGTGCTCATCAAAAAATTGACCACCATGGCAAAAATCAATCCACCCGTCGGGTGGGTAACTTTTTCATGATCACGATCTTTGAATGCTCTGCTTAAAGCGATAGCTGTCTCCATTCATTGCAAAGATATGGGCACGATGGGTAAGCCGATCAACCAGGGCTGACGTCATTTGCTCATCTTTGAAAATCTGTGTCCATTCCGTAAATTCCAGATTACTGGTAATGATCATGCTTCCTTTCTCATAGCGGGCCGCACAAAATTGGAATAATAACTCCGCCCCGGTCCGACTCAGAGGGACAAACCCGACTTCATCCAAAATAATCAAATCTGTTTTCAACCATTGCCTCTCTAGCTGGAGGATTCGCTTTTGGGACTGAGCTTCCATAAGCTCGTTACATATTTTAGCGGCAGTCCAAAACTGAACGGAATAGCCATGATGGCAAGCTTCCTTCCCGAGTGCAATGGAGAGATGAGTTTTGCCAGTGCCAGAGTTTCCGATAAACATGATGTTCTCTGCCTTTTCGATGTACTCACAACGAGCCAGTTGAAGCAATTTGGGCTTATTGAGGGACGGAATCGCCGAGAATTCAAATTGATCGAGCGTTTTCATAGAAGGGAATTTGGCGTGCTTGATGCGACTCGCGATTTGGTTAGCATCCCTTTGCTGAACTTCTTGCTCTAGTAGGGCTAAGAGGAACTCCTCGTAGGGAATTTGCCGTTCAGCAGCATCATGGGCGATTTCCTTATAGACACGTTTAATCGCAGGTAAGCGAAGGCGTTTCGCGTAGGTTTCAAGCAGGAAACTCGTACTCAATGAACCACACTCCTTTTCTGTAACAAACGATTGTACTGGCTAAGATCTGGGGCCTTTACCTGAATACGTGGAACAGAGCTATCCTCCACCAACGAGAGTTGGGGTAGACGGTGTTCCGGCAATGTTCGCTGAAACAATAATTGCCTTACGGCATCATATTGGAACATCCCTTTTTGGCAGGCCTCCTCCAGTGCTTCTTCGACAAGAGAAGTATCGAATTCACGGTGCAAAAGCAAGAGTCGAACGAACTCCTTCATCCCTCCTGGTCGGTTGCGGCACTTGTCCAAGAACTTTTGGTAAATGGCGGGTAATCCTGCCTGATGCAATGGTCTAGCATAAAGAACTGCTCCTGGACGAATAAGAAGTAAATCCAGATAATGATCGTATTGCAAAATCTCCTTTCCCTTTTCCAAACACCGCTCATGCGTCGCAATCAGGCTTTTTCCGTGATACACCTCAACTTTTTCAGCAAACACTCGGCAAGTAAGCTGGGTCGATGCATAGGAAACGGGGACGGAATAGGCATTTTTCTCAATGTGGATCATGGATAGCGTATTGCTTTTCACGGGTACAACACGGAAACAATCCAATGGCCGTGGAGGCAATGGAAGCATGATAGGCAACTCTTGAGCAAATGCTTCTCCAACCGTTAGTGAAGACCTTGGAACGGTTGTATTCTCGTAAGAGATACATTTTTCGAGGAGGATTTGATTGAGCTCCTCCAGAGAAGAAACACTGGGTACAGGGGTAAAAAATTGCCTCTGAGCAAACTGTACGAGGTTTTCCACCTGGCCTTTTTGATGCCCTTTTCCGGGATCACAGAAATAGCTTTCAAACAGGTAGTGGGCACGTAGCTGAGTAAATCGCTCTTGTTCCTCGCGATTTTTACCCTCCAATACCTTCTTAACGGCTGTTGTCAGGTTGTCGTATGTGATGACTTGGGGAACAGCACCGAAAAATTCAAAAGCATCTACATGACCTTGGAGAAGAGCCTCTTGCTTCTGATGAGCAAATGTTTTGATAAAAATCTTTCTGCTGTATGTGCAACGCATACAAAAGACTTGAACCTTTACTTGTTTCCCTTGTAAATGAACCGTAACCTCACCCCAGTCAAATTGAGCAAAGCGCCCTGGCGGGAAATCGAGAGGGACAAATGCTTTAGGGGGAGAAACCCGCAACTCTCTGACGTAGCGTCGTACAGTAGATTCACCGCCGGTGAATCCATGTTCGTCAACGAGTCTCTGGTAAATGCGTTTGGCAGTATGACGCTGCTTCGGGGGAGCTTGTTCATCTTGATGCAGCCACTCCAAGATGATGGGCTTGACAGAATCAATGACTGGCTTTGGCTTCGGTTTTGAAAGCTGATACACAGGAATCTCAGAGGATTTCAAAGCCTTTCGTATCACTTGACGGGAATAGCCGGTCTCTCGAGAAATTTGGCGAATCGACTTTCCTAGCAGAATGTGTTGTTTCCTGATAAACTCGTAATTAGCCATCTGAAGCATTTCCTTTCCTCCTATATCTTGTGGTCCGACAACTTCAAGATACAGGAAAGAGGTGCTCAGGTGGTCAACTTTTTTATGAGCAATGTACCACTAGGTGGTCAATTATTAGATTAGCATTCACACCCCCGGATGGGAGACAAGCACAACATCATATTCTTGGATCTGGAATTCATCAATTATCAATGTTCCTCCAGTTAACTCAACTGGAACCACTTGGATTCAGGCGTATGTAAAAGCGGATATCTATTGCGACGGCTCTTTTCAAAAGACTATAAATACAAGAACTGAACCAACAGGATTTTAAAAAGTGAGGGTAGAATCTCCTCACTTTCTTATTTAGTTTTTCCTAGAACCAGTTCTTCATGGAAACTTCCCCAATAAATATTTACCGTAATTTCTTCGTCTGGGACTTGAGTGAGATCACCCCCTGATCCACCACTTATAAACGTAATTGATTGATCTTTTCTAAGTCTAGCTCCGGCTACCTCTCCGCCACCAAAGGTAGTTTTAAAAGAAAAATTTATGGGAGTATCGGGTGCATCAGCATCTTTAAATGTCAAAGTCAGTTCTTGATCAAGTTGTTGTCGGGCTCCTGTAATCTTAAGATTCCCTTTCCAGTGGTCACTTTCCCCATTGAAAGTCAAGCTACTATTTTGAGTGGCATAAACCCAAATAGTCATAAAGACCACCGCTAACCCAAAAATGAGTAATACTGATTTCTTGCTCACTTTAATCCCCTCCCCCTTACCTTAGTTTTATTAGTAAGTATCACAATTTTATTCAGCTTTTTACTTTCGTGATTTTTCACCAATTATCTGTATTTTGATATTTTTTCCGTAATATCACAAAACGTGCAAATCCATCTACAATCCCTTTACCCCTGCCTTAGCCTTCCTCTGTAGTAATGTTTGACCGTTTATGTCTATCTGATTGAATAGCGTAAATGTAACCGTCCAAACGCTGACTCAGCTCTACCACAACTTCATCCGTAAAGCTTCCCTTCTCCTGCACCAGTCGAACAAGTTCGCGCCGTAAATCTTCTATTGTCTGGTACAAGTCTCTTTCCTCTACGAAACACAAAGGGTTGCAATGTATAGAAACGATATATGTTGTCGCTCGTGGTGAAGGCGTTCCTTTTGCTTGGCAGCATAGAGGAACGTCCTTTTTACGTTCAACAGCTCCCATGTTGTCAACCTCCTTCGAGTCGCCAGAATATGTTGTACACCAAGCAATCCGGTTATCTGGATCATCTCCAACTGTAGTTTACAAGATGGGGCAAGAAAACCTTGGAAAAAAATGCCTTTGACCCACCCGTTTCTCTTTGAAAATAAAAAGGAACGCCCTTGAAAAGAGCGTTCCTTTTGAACCGAGTTTTGATCATATAGATCATAAAGTAGGAATCATGACTGGTTTATTATCCCTGTGGGTTGTCAGTGTATACAACAATAGGTTTGTCTTTTCCGACATTCTTTCCGGCATTCTTTCCGGCATCAATAGAACCGATAAAAAAGGCGCAGGCAATTACCAATGTGACCGAGGAAAAAATATGAAAGAATTTCTTCATTTTACATCCCTTCCTTTTCCTTCAATTTATATTTACTATATTATATACCTCATTAAGCCTTTTCAGAAGTCCCAAATGTTCTTTACCGAACTCACAGTGATGCTTATTGATTTCTACCGCGCAAGACAAGATTTTGTCGCGATCATTTATTTTCCCAAAGTACATAATACTTTGCAAATAGGCCTCCATCCCCTCATCAAACAAACCACGCGAGACCAGAAAGGAACCCTTATAGCGAAAAAATTTGCCTAGCTCTGAAAATGTGTATGTATTCTGAAAATCAAACGCAAAATGTTTCTCCTCGGTGTCGATGATCTGTTGAATCGAGTCTGTATCGTTTATGCCTAGCAATGCCTCTAGCAGCTGATTCACCCGATGGATCCGATTGTTCTTGGTTGCCTCTGTTACACACTCGCGCAATAACGGTATAGCCTCGTTGTAGTACCCTTTTTTCGATAAAATGATAGCCCGGAGGTATTTGGAACGTACCTTGATAAATTCATAGCCCAAGCTCTCATACTGTTGAATATGCTCTTCCATCTCATCATATCGGCCTAAATGAAAGTAAGAGTTGCATATAGCCAGAGCGACCCGCTCTTTCACCTCATTGTTTGTTGGGTCCTCGGCATGTCCCGTTTTTCCGTACGCAATACATTCCTCGTATTTTTCCATATCGTGGGCATCGTACGCCATCAGATAGTAGAGCGTGATCTTCTCTTCCTGGCTTAAAAAGTCTGTGTAATACAAAACCTCTTTTCCAAGACGATAAGCTTCCTCCAGTTGACTGACCTCTGTCCGATCAATGCGGTATTTTTGAAATAAAGCCTTCGCTGTATAGGGTTGAATACCGCGCAGCCTGCAATACTGTACGATATTGTTGAAAAGCAGGCATTTCACACCTGTATCGTCAACTGAAATTGCAGTATGGTACAACTCTTCGACGATCTCCTCGCTTTTCGCTTGGGGGCATTCCAGCAAACGAACGGTTGCTTTCTCGATGAGGTTTGCGTTTACTAAATGAATCGCTTCCGACAATAATTCACGCAAAACGGACAACCGATTCTCCGTCATGATGCAAGTTTCGATTACTTCTTCGCGTGGAGCGTTTAGCGCTTTGAATATAGGTATAATTGTTTTTAACTCGGGTCTCTTTGTGTCGCCGTTTTCAATCTTTCTGATGATGCTTTTTTCAATGCCTGTTAGCTTTGACAACTCCCCCCAAGATAAGTCGCCCCTGTATTTCTTTATGAGGTCGCCTATCGTTGTATATGTTCCAATCGTTGAACTCAAAATAAATCGCCCCCGGAAAAACTATCCTATATTTTACAAATTTTACAATGACGAACTGGGTAATTCAAGTTTTCTTTGATCGATAAAAGTTTCTTTTGGTGTTTCGACAGGTTAGTCGCTGTAACTTTCCTCGCAGGTACCGCCATTTTTTCCCTCCTAGCAGGAACATAGGTATTATTTATTACACTCTGGGACTCAAGTGCTAGTAATGGAAACAATTCAAAAAACCGTTGCGGTTATTTGTAGTAGGGCTCACCGTGTTGTCTGTTACGAAAAGTTTTGAGGCCATCCTTTTGGGATGGCCTTTTTGTAGAGTACTCTTTTTGCAGATCTTAATATATTGAGATATCCGTTCCATAAAAGTGAAGTTGAAGGCGTTTTGCAACAGACTGCGACGAGTAATTTTCCCATGATGTACTATATAAAGGGATTCTTTGAGACTGGCGTATAGCGTTAGCCCAGGAAGATGCCAATCGAATTGCATATCCTTTTCCTCGATAGTCCTCCAATGTCTCCACCCCGACCTCCGCTGCTTTCCTGTGTATTCTCATCGTAATCCCAAATAAACACCCAGTTTTTCTTTTACAATATCTATAAGCTCTGCAGGAATGAGTACAATCTCATATCTAACCTGATCCGTACGCTTCGAAGATTTATTCAGTGGATTCATCCGGAATTACCTCTTACTGATCTTCTTATTAGCCACCTTAGCATATTTTGAAGCCTTTCAAACGGATATTGGTATCAACGCTGATTTTATATCGTTATAAAGTTGATCCACTAGTGATTCCTGATATACCGGGGTTCGCTGTTGAAGAGCTGTTTTAACGGTCTGGACAAATGGGGTGGGAAATCCTTGGTTTTCCACTTCAACAATCAGCTTGTGAAGATTGTTCCACCTCCACTCCTCGATATGAATATCTTGGGTCACGGAAGCGTAGTCCTCCGGGGTGTATCGCCAGAATAGTATGTTCCCTGTTCCATAGCGACGCCATAACCGTACGGCCATCTGAAAGCCTTCAGGATCGAAATCTCCTGAATAATGCAATTGACAACCTGCAGATACCAGTCGATCACATAAAGCAAGAACCGCCAGGGAGAACTGCCCGGAAGAACAGACCAAAGGAGGTAATGGTCTCTCTTTAAATTCATGTTCCCATTGATCCAATAATGATGAGAATACTGAGGGATTCTCCACTATCCACACATGTTTGGGCGATTCTTCCTGCAAATATGGCTCAAAATCCGTACATCTAACAACTGTGCGAAGAGGAAGGCTAACTACTTCTTTTTTGCTCCCCACTTTACTGCTTCCCCAATCATTTTTACCACGGATCCCGCTAACCACAACCTGTGAAGACAGATCATCCCGCAATATACGATGATCGTACAGAATTTGCATGGTATCCTCTGAATTGGTTGGAGCGTTTTTCCCTCTTATGTAACAAAGGGCATAGAGCAACAATCTTCCCAATGGTGAATTCATGTCAAAAGCATGCGGATTTCCTGTCATATGAGTAGACAGAACGGGCAGGCGTATATATGCTGTCGGCTCCATGCGATCAAGATAGTACATCGCCTTTACTACTAACAGCAACCATCGCTTGATATCTTGGGGAGACGTATTCCACCATTGCCGAACTGCCATCGCGCCTACTCCTTCGTGTTGGGACAACCCCTGTATCCACTCTTTCGCTAAGGGATGGTTGTAAGCACTTGTTTCAACTAATACTTCCTCCCAGAATTTATTCCAAACCTGGAGATTCTGGAGTTGTTCCTCTTTTTTACTGATCAGAGACTCGCCGAAATACCCCTCCAAAATATCCAGCAGTGGCACTTCAGAAAACTTAGTTTTCGTTAATCCCTGTTCTATATCTGTTACACGGATGATTTCATTAGTACCGGTATCTAATGGACGATTCAGCAAGCCTGTCAGTGCCTCTGCTTCTGCCGGGGTCATGCTCCGTATCGATACTTTCCCACCAAGGTAACCCAAACTTCTATATTTTCGCTTTAGTTCCCGAAAAAGTCGATCATAACCTTGGGATTGTGAACGAAAATAGGCCACCGCTTGCTGCAGCAGTTTATGGTCTGTCATCATCATCCGTATTCTCCTCTTCCAAGCTAACTGCCACCTCAGTCTGGCTCCAGTCCTCCCATTCTTCATTCAATACATACAAGGTGCTGCCATCCCACAGGTATCGGGCTACGGATACAAAAGCGGCATTTTTGAGCCGTATCAATTCGCAGATAGCCAGACGAGAGACCGTGTCATAATCTCCCCAAAGCGCTTGCGAGTTCATGATATAATTAAAACCTAGTTGTTCAACCAGCATAAACATGTCACGTATGTTGTTTTCGTCCACTCCGGCAAATGCTTCGTCAAGTGAAATGACCCTGGGTGCCTGCGGGTCAGCTTCCATATATCGGGAATAGGCAGCCGAAAAGAGCGGGATATACATGGCCATTGCCTTTTCTCCGCCGCTAAATGTGAAAAAGATGCGATCTGTCAGCTCTTTGTTTGCTTCTCCTTCCCGCTTATGGAACAGTTTAAAGGTGAACCAGTGGCGATAATCCAGAATCCTCCTCATGATTTGGTGGAGGGTTTGTCCGCCACCTTCCGCAGAGTCTGCCAGATCTCGCTTGGCCCGCTCGATACGGGAACGGAAATGGTTGGTGATTCGCTCGATGTCTTGATCCCTCATCAAGGCTGGGTCTTTTCGCAAATACTCGACCAGCTCAGCCGTGTCTATCTGAGACTCGTCTTCCGCAGTTCGGGGTATCCATTTTAAGGAGAAGGTGAGGCCGCTCGAACTGTTCCGCTGTCTCATCAGTTCATTCATTCTTTCAACCCATTTTTCCGCACGGTGAATTCGATGTTTGATCACCCGTCCAACACTCTGCAGGATTACCTCTTCAAAGATTTTCCGATCCTCTGCGGTCAGATACAGGCGGTGCAAGTCAATCTCGTGATCCAGCCTTTCCAGCAGCATGTACGGGTGGCATCTCTTTCCTTCATACTCTAACAGCACCGTGCGACGTCTTGCTCTTGTTTTCAGCTCGGTCCAAAGATGGGACAGCGACAGCGCTTCCGCTTGTTCCTCCCATCCTTCTTCCACCTTGAACTGTAGCGCGTAATCGAGTGATGGCTGATACTCAAGCAAGTTGATTTGCCGTTCTGTTTCAAAGATCCTTTGCAGTTGATTGTTAAAAGTTTCTCGCTCACGACTAGTCATTACTGCTTGCAACTTTTTCAGTACGCGAAATGCCACGTCATCCAGCCTGTGCATTTCACCTTCTGCCGGATCACCATCTTCCTTAAAGCCGTCGAGATAACCCCAGAGCCCAAGCGCATATTCGTCAGAGAAAACTTTCCACCAAGCGGTCTGAAGTTGTTCTCGCACTTCTGCGACCTTTTCCGCTTCGAGCAGATTTTCCTGAAGTTGCTTACTGCTGTTGTCGGCTTCCCCGATTGCCCTCGATGTGGCTTGCAACTCGTCGGGCAGCCTGTGTAGTCTATTCTTACAATAGCGGATTCTTTCCCGGATCTCTTCGGCTCCCTGAGTGGCCAGCATGCGGTCAATCGCTTGCAAGCGTTGCTTCTGCTTTTCCACTTCCCCCTCAGCGACATTAACCTCTCCGCGCAACCGATCCCATTCATAGTTCGTATCTTCCAGCATCTCCTCGGTCTCTCGCTGCCGTAGGAGCAGGTTACACTTTTCGCGGTAGGCGGTTTCCAGTTTGCGCAGATCGTCCATGTAGTCCTGCATGGACAGAAGGGCATGGCGAAGCGTATCTACATCCAACGGGATCGTCAGCCCCTCTGCTGTTTGTTTCAGGAGATCACGTTCCTTATAAAGCATTTCGATCGCTTCTCGCACTCTTTGGTTGCGTCTGTGTACTTCCTCCTGCCATACTGTCAACCGCTGTTTTGATTGTTCCACCGCTTGCAAAGCGTCCAACAAATCCTTTTCGGAGGGAATGCCCTGAAATTCTTCGGCAAGAATCTGGAGACGTTTTTCTATATCACTCATTTTTTCCTGAAGGCTTTCCAGTTCCTTGTCCAAATCCTCCAAACGCTGTTTCCAGAGCGCCAATTGCTCCTCACGATACCTGCGTCTCGCTTCGCGTCCCACATATACCGACTTCTCAATGACAGGAGCATGTCCGCTCAAGACGCCCACTCCAAAGCTTCCGCTTGCTGTAACAAACGCAGGTAAGGATGACCCGGTAGTTCTTTCCGCCAAAATTGTATGCAGTACCGCTTCAATCTCCTCTTGAATAATTCCTGTCCCTTCCGTAGGGGTTGGTATCAACCATTCGCTGATCGTATACGAAAGTAGTTGAGGATCCGGCACGATCACTTTGTCTTTTACATATTCGGCCCAAACATCTATGTGATCCAGATATGACGTGGGAATGATCAATGCGTCCAGCAGTCCCGCTTCCGACAAAGCAGATTCTATTGCAGCGCGTACCATCTCCGGCACTTCCTGTCGAAACTCCACTGCAGCATAGAGCGGCACATGTGGAATTCCCTGCTCACTCAGCCACTCTCTCGCTCTGGTTGTTTGCTCATGGCGGGGTGGTTCTGGATCTTTTCTAGTTTGCCACATGCGATACTCTTCTTCGGCTTGCTCACGCTCCCGTTGCTTTTCCTGCACCTGCCTTTGCACATTCCCATGGAGATCGCGCAAATCCTGGCGCAGTAGCTGATAGGCGTAAACGATCGGATCTCTAACCGTTTCAAAGCGAACTGACGATTCGAACTGAGCAATCTGCCGAATCGTTTCACGCACCGTCTCGGGTGATAGCAGAAGCTCGCTCACCTCTCCCTGCCATTGGTGCATACGGGCGATCAATTTCTCTTTTTCCTCCTCTACCACAAGTTCCCATTTTTCTTTTTCCCGTTGATATTCATCCACCTGCTTTTGAGCGTCACCCAGCGCACGCTCCGCTTCCATGCGAATCCGTTCCGCCTCTGCTGTCTTTACGGCCTGATGATGAGTCAGCTGTAGTTGGTTCCGATATTCCCGCGACTCCTTTTGCCACAGTTCCATCGAATATCCTGGCTGCGCCTTTTCAAACTCCCTGCGGGCCATCTCATGCGCAGGAAATTCGTTTTCCTCCACCGCCTGCTCCATATCTTCGAGCAGATCGGCCATTTGATCTTCGGCGTTTTTGATATTCACACCGATATCTTCAATGGTCAGTCGCAACTGATTGACCTTTACCCGTTTGCCATCGCTTTCTTTCTGCTTATCCTCCAAGCGACGCTGTTCCTGCTGTAGCTGCTGCTTAACCTTGATCCGTTCTTCTTCCGCCTTTGAGATGTCGTGATCCTGTAAACGCTCATGTTCTTCTGTAAGGGTTTGCTGTTCTATTCTGAAGGTATCCAGTTGGGATTGCAATCGAATTCTTTCATCATCCTTTTGGACTAGCAGGTGCCGGTACTCCTCCACCTTGTTTTGCGCAGCCCGAGCTGCGTTGACAGCATCGGCCAACCCCTTCGCTTTATCGTACCAGATATACCGGTTGTATTCGGTGTACTCCCTAGCAATCCTCGAGAGCGCCTTCTGGTCCCGCTCCAATTGTTCCAGTTGCAGTTTCGTACGGTCCATTGATTCAATCGCCTCGGACAAAGGGCGCAGCTCTTCATCAGAGAGACCCGGCAACGAATTTTCCAGGATATTGTAGATCACAGTCGGTTTAAAGTCTTTGGACAGTTTGGGACTCCGCAAATGAATCAGAAGCTTGATCAAATCTTCATAAGCTTCCAGTGAAGGGAACCCAAAAAGAAGTTTGTTCACCATCTCCGCGTAATCGCTTTGCGAGAAAACGACCCTGCCCCCGGGGCCGATCTCCTTCTCCAGTTCCCGTTTACCCAGCGGAATGCGCTCTTGCTCCTGCTTTTCCGCATTGTATACCAGCCGGTACAAAAACAGGTCATGCCCAATCCTTCTGTTGTCCTGAACGGAAAAGCCCCAGAAGTCCATCTGCGCATTGCGCTTGGCTCTTAAACCGATCCCGATCGTCATGAATTGATTCGTGTACGGTTTGCAAAATTCCAAATACAGATAGCCGGTTCTCTCATCACGGCCGGTTACTTCCTTTTCCCCCAGCAAGTAGTCTTCCATCCGCCTTGCCTTGGAACCAAAAGGGTCCAGGCGATCCGGACTTTTTTTGCCGTCCAGTACTACCGGCAGCAAACTTTGCATCGTTACCGACTTTCCAGAGCCGTTGGTTCCACGCAGCAACAGCTTGCCATTGGCAAATTCAAAACACTCGTCATCGTAATACCAGAAATTGACCAAACCCGCTCTGGACAACTGCCATCTATTCGCTTCCATCCTGCTACTCCTCCCCTTCCTTTCGCTTCTTCAGGTAATCTTTCGGATATTGGGACATAATTCTCCCCAATCGTGGCATGATCGCGATCAATTGTTCCATTTCATCCCGATAAGCCAATCTCCATGCCTCCATCTCTTCCAGTAACTGATGCGCCAACTGCCTGGTCGACATCTCACGCAACGCTTTTCCCCAGCCATGGCCATATTCAGCCTGGCATTGATCCAAAAGCATCTCATAATCCACTTGTGTCAAGAGCAGACGGCCGTCGTTCTGCAGGGGAAAAGAGCCTGCTTCAACCGCTGCGCGAACAGTCCCGGCAAAAAAGAAAACCACATCGCTGATCGCTCTGGTATCAGGATAAAGTGTGCTTCCCAGGCTTCTCCCATGATGCACCAGCATTGCATCTTGTCCATAGATCTCCAAATCAAGTCCCACTGTCTCTTCAAAGTCTCGCATTATTACATTTCGCTGGTTGCGAAGATACGTCCAATCCCCATCCGCCATCTCTTCCTCCCGTATTCCGGGAGTTAGCAACAATTGGCGGTAAACACGATGCCTCCGCGCCAATGTTTCGTTTTCGGTGTCAACGATTTTCAAAAGATCCTCTGTCGTCTGGAATTGCATCAAGTCACGCGGATATGCTCGTAGAAAATATTTCACCAAAGGGGTAGACTCATACAAGACATCCGATTGTTCTGAAGCCGCAAACCCTTGATCGTCGCCATCCACAACAACCAGTAGCTTCCATTCACGGGCAAGCTGCAGGACGCGGACTAGCGACTTGCGATGGTTGTAATTGGTCCAATCCACCGTACCGGGGCCCGAGTAGGTGACTTTTATTTCCTCGCATATATCGGAAAGCAAGAATTGATCGTCGATGCTTTTTGCCTCCAAATACGCCATCAACAAAGAAAAAAACGTATAATCCCGGACTTCCACAAACCCAGGCAATCCCATGCACGGTTCTATTTGCCTGCTCACAAACTTTTCCAATTTGACAAATTCGTAATGTATCAGCAGACGAAACCCCAGCTTTTCATTAAAAAAGGGTCTTAGCACATGCTCGCGATCTCGAACCGCCTGATACCAAACCATGTCGCTGCGTGGAATCCAGAATCTCTCCAGCAATTCCCACGCCGCTTGCTGAGCCAACTCATCAAAACGAGGTGTATACTTCGCGTCGGTTCGCTCAACCTGGCTCATCTCTTCACCTTGCTTTCATCAAGAAAGTAAAGCACATAATCGGGCATTTCCAGAATGCCGTCTGTGCACCGCAAACGCACCCGTTCTCCTGTACCAGACTCGACCACTTTGAACCGTCTGCCGTCGTCTGTCTTTCCTTCTCTTCCTGGTGACGCCATACTTTTACCGATCCATCCAAGCAAGGTTTGCCGTACAAATGGTTCGATGACCGGAAGCTCCCGCACACTCACCCGATACCCTGCAAATATCTGATTCAATCTGGCTTGCCGCTCCGCCTTCTGTTTCAAATATTCAGCCAACATCGCTTTTTTCTCCTCTTCTTTCGAGTCGATTTTGCTTGGTCTCGTTCTCTCGCGGTATTCCTGCACGCGCGGCTTCACCACATATTCGGCTGGCTTCATGTCCCAGATGGTGGAGTAGATGTCTTCCGTAACCTTCGGTGTATCTACCCACATATGCCTCATCCGGGAAATACCGAATACTGCTGCCGATAAACAATGGGCCTCTTTCACATCTTCTAAAGAGGCAAACCATTTTGCGAGATACAGGTAGTCTGCCCTGCGGCTCCGCATGCTGGATTGCCGTTCCCCCATGCGCTGAGCATAACGGGTGATGCGGCGTATCGCTTCAGTAGTCTCCCGCTGCAAGTCTTCCAGATCACTGCCCCGACCGCTTCCGTCTCCCAGAAACCATTGCCAGATTCCTTCCCACTGATCGTAATAGCGCTTCACAAGATCCTCTTTTACCAGGGGTGTCGTTTCAAAACGAGGGATAGAGACTTCGTAATCTGCTATCCTATGGAAAATGTCATTCAATAAGGCCCGATTCACTTGTTCGAGCAAGCCTTCTATCTGGTAAGAGCTTCGCTGCAATCCCATCATGAAGCGTCTCAGGTAGTCGGTCACTTTATCTTTGTAAAGAAGAAACTGTTCCGTCATCATTACATCTTCAACTTGAACGCTATCTAGGTTCGCCATATAGTCCCGGGCGTTATTGGTCACCTTACGAAACAATTCGTACAATTCCGTCCACCAATGGTACATTTTCTCATCTGTCCAATCTTCTATCTCAAAACGCGGACGCTCTCCCGGTTTGTGAAAGGAGGTACGAGCCAGTCGTGTCAAGAATCTCAAGGTTTCTACCAGTTTATCAAACTGGGTAGACTCCAGAGAGCCACCGTATGTATCTCCCATTTCTTCCAACTCTTCGATCAAACGCTCGAACTTAATTGTGTACGGGCTCGCTTGATAGCGATACCTTTTTTTCTTGAAATCTTCTATTTTGTTCACCTTGCCCGATTGTTTTCGCTGCAAGTTTCCCCAATCGTGCAACTGTTGTAAATCCAACTGAAGCAAGTCTTCGGTGTATACGGATGCCTCGCTTGGCTCCATCCGTTCTTTTACCGCTTGCAAAATTTCTTCCGGTCTTAGCCAGTAGCGAAGTCGCTGTTGTTGCTCGTAGAAATAGCGCAAGATTGGTCGGTAGCGGTATGCGTTTTCTACTGACAGGTATTTGGCTTCGGTTATGGCTTTATAGTTGGCAAGGGAATGATTATTCGACAAAAGAGTACCTCCCCCATGAATGTCTATATGAAGTAACCTATTTGGTTGGCAAGCTTTCTTTTATTATCTCGCCGTTGGTTATGTATATCTCTTTTGGTTACATAGCTCATTCTTATCTTACCATCTTTGCTAAAAATTGTTTGATAGTTTTGCGAGGAAATGCTTGAAATAATTGAATAGGAATTTTACAATATCACAGGAACGTATGTTCTATATTATCTAAGGAGTATTTCTACCATGGCAATTGGGGATCGTTACAAAACCGGACAAAAATCCTCGGCAAATGGGTATTATGCATGGGATGGTTACACCGATGGGACTTATTCACCGAGACCTATAGATGAGGAAATAAAGATTAAACTGGAGAATGATGAAGTTTTTCCACCTATCAATTCTGCAGATATAGGTGCTTATTGGAAGATGACGTTGTATGCTAAGTGGTAACAAATGGAAACAGGAACAGCCTTCAGGTTGTCCTTGTTGTGTTAAAGTCGTGTATTTTTGGGGGTCTGTCAAGATTTTTGTGTAAACTCAGTCAACCGAGATATGAAAAGATTTCATCCCCCTAATTGAGAGTCCTGCAAAAGTCCACCTAATATCTGTAAACCGTAACCCTAGTGCCCTTAGGTACTGGGGTTTTAAGTATCGAGAATGTAGCTGTAGTGGGGAGAAGCATGTTTCCGATCTGCGCTCCGGTCTACGTCCTGCAAGGATGTGAAACTGTCCGCTCCACAGCGATCCCGGGGGAAGCGCAAAACGGCGCGCAGCTCCGGGGTTTACTCATAGATTGCGCTTCTGTTTCCCCGGGCTCGCTGTTCCGCTTGGCTGGACTCCGCCAGTCGCTCCGCCTGGAAACATGCTTCTCCTCCGAAACAGTAGGTTTTCAACAGGCTGAAACCCAATGCCCCTTCGACACTGGGTTTGTTGTACAATGAAAAGAAAACGAAAGAGTTGGAACCATTGCTACAGCCCTCTAAACAAATCACGGCATCCTTCCATGCCGAATTATATAAACTAATTCCCGCGGATCACCCTTTACGTAAAATCAATGAAATCGTAGATTTCACATTCATTCATGAGTTGGTTCGTTCCTCTTATTGTGAGCATTACGGAAGACCTGCTAACGAACCCGAACTCCTGTTTCGTCTATTGTTTTTACAAGTTCTCTACAATCTTTCGGATGAACGCATCATTCAGGAAACGCAGGTAAACCTCGCTTATAAGTGGTTTTTAGGTTTAAATCCAGAAGATCCCCTTCCTGACCCCTCTCAATTATCCCGCTTTCGTAATCATCGGTTAGGGGCCGGAGCCGTGGATGAGGTGCTTAAATCAGTTGTACGTCAGTGCATCGAAAAAGGACTTGTGAAGTCAAAGACGATCATCATGGATTCCACCCATACACTGGCAGCTTCACAAAAACAAAAGCCGCTTGAAGTACTGCGGGATGCGGCGAAGCGCTTATTCCGTGTTGTGGTGAAAAAGCATCCAAAACTCGAAAAGAAACTCCCACGGTTACCGGAGTTGAAGAAAGATCAAGAGGATGCTGAGAAGATCATGCTTCACTACTTGGCGGAACTTGGAGAGACTGTCGAGACTTTGTTACCCGATCATGAGGGTTCCATCTCGGAGAAGGTCAAGATCGCCAAGGCCATCGTGGAAGACGAACGTCTCCTCGCCAATAAAGGTATTATGTCGGCCATTGATCCAGATGCACGCTTTGGATGGAAGAGTAATACGAAATCCTTTTTTGGCTACAAAGAGCATATTGCCATGACCGAAGAAGAAATCATTACGGCTGTGGAGGTCACCGGAGGAAGTACGGATGACGGAAAACAATTCAAACAACTTTTGAACCAATCGCTTGACGTAGGAATAGAAGTACAAGAAGTGATTGCTGACACCGCATATTCGGGTAAAGATAACTTGGACGAGATGAAAGCCAAGAAGATTCAACCCGTCGTCCCACTAAACCCAATCGTACATAACGGAGGGCTAAGGCAAGAAGGTTTTGAGTACAACAAGGATGCAGACTTTGTTATTTGTCCGGCAGGACAACATAGTATCCGAAAGGCTGTCCAAGGAAGCAAGAGTGGCAAAAGTCGTTCTCTCGTTTTCTACTTCGATACGGAGAAATGTAAGACATGCCCACTTAGGGAAGGCTGTTTCAAACCAGGAGCGAAGAGCAAGACCTACTCCATCCGGATCGTGGCGGAAACCTACAAGGCGCAAATCGAGTTTGAAAACAGCGATACGTTCAAAGAACGTATTCGTCGCAGATCGATTATTGAGCACAAAAATGCTGAATTAAAAAGGTATCATGGGATGACCAAGGCCAAGTACCGTGGTCTCTTTCGTATGCGAATACAGGCAATACTTACGACTTTCGTCGTAAATGTAAAACGGATGATAAAATTGGCAGAAAAAATGCAGCCCGCCTCTTAAAGGAGAATGGGCTGCATTTTTCGTTAAAGTCCTTTTTTGTAAAAAATAGTGTGGGTTACCCGATCCGCAAACCTCAAAAGAGGTATTTTGCAGGCCTCTCTAATTGGGGCGTCTTTTTCGAAACCAATAGAGTCAAGGGCGTAAGGCGAAGTGAACCCTTGACGTTTTGGTGGGGAGAAAGATCACCCCTTCGGGGATGAAGCCTTTTATTTGTTAACTGGAGGATATCTAAAGAAGGTGGCAATCTCGTCCCAGTTATCCCCACCAGAAACGAACCATCAAGGGATATTTATGTTTTTGGCAAGTAAGAAATGTAGCAAATGGCAATTAAAAATGTACCACTTGCCAACCCCTAAATTATTTACCGTGTAATAGCGATTCTTTGTATCGATGGCTTTCGCCATTGAAGACGATCAAATGAGAGTGATGAATCAAGCGATCAATAACTGCCTCTGTTAAAATTGGATCACCAAATATATGATTCCATTGGCCAAACTGTAGATTGGTCGTGATAATAATACTTTTTCTTTCGTAGCACATGGAGATAATCTGAAATAGCAGTTCTGCACCTTGTTTATGCAGAGGAATATACCCCAGTTCGTCGAGTATTAACAGATCTAGCTTCTCAATATGGTTAAAGAATCGGCTCAACGAGCCAGTCTCGTGAGCGTCTAGCAGCCGATTGACTAATCCAGCGACAGTAAAGAACTTTATCTTTTTCCCTTGCTGCTGAATGGCATTTAAGCCAATCAGAGTGGATAAGTACGTTTTCCCCGTTCCCACACCGCCATAAAAGATCAGATTTTCTTTCTCCTCTATAAATCCACCATGAAGGATATGATCCTGCGTGAGACCTTGTCCCATCTGAATATGACCCCATTCAAATGGCTTTCCTGTTATTCTTGGCAAGGAAGATTGTTTAAAGAGCAGATTGATTTTCCGTACTTCTCGTTGTTGTATCTCGTTTTCTAGTATTTTGAGTAAGTACTCTTCATTTGTAGTAGCTTCAACCTCATGGAAATGTTGCCGAACCCAACTCAACTTGAGACGCTTTGAATATTCTTTTATCAATGCATCCACTAGTGATGACCTCCCGTTCCCTTAAAAAATTCATTGTAATGGGCTAATCCTCTAGTGGCTGTTGGAACGGCAGGAACAAAACCTTTCGGTTGGATGGTATCCCTTTGTCCACGGCCATTCATGAGTTGATAATAGATCTGCTTAATAGAATCAACGGCTGGGTGACCATTCTCAGAGGCAAGCTGCAAAGCTTGCGTGGGTATTTTCATATCATCGTTTTTTAAAATGACGGATAGTAGCTGGAGAGCTTCTTGCTTCTCTGGGACCGTGCAATTCGAGAGATAGACTTGCCATTCGATTGGCAATTGTTCATAAAAACTTGTGTATTTAATAGCAGTTGGCCGTTTTGCCATCAATATCAAATATGGCTGCCAAATCACTGATTTTGGCTCTTTGCCATACAGCCTGGGATGCTGTACGATCAGCTCATATTCTTCAGTTAAAATATCGACTCGGTCAAATGAGATCTTTGCCAAAACCATACATTTGGCAAAACGGGGAGACGTTGAGTAGAGTTTATTTTCGACTCGGATATATCCGTATTTATCCGCTTTTACTCGTTCATATCGGATACAATCAAACTCTTTGGCAGGTAATTGAAGAAGGTGTTCCTTGTCTGCCAAATATAGTTCGGAAAGCATGGTTTCTTTCACATAATGAGGTCTCTCCCGATCTTTCTCGGCTTTTTTCCAAAGGGTTTCGTTTAGCTGATCAAGATTGTGTATCTGCAACTCAGGAAGCAGGAAGTTGTTGCGAACGTACTTGACCATCGCCTCTACGTGCCCTTTTTCATTGCCACTACCGGGATTGCAAAACTCGTATTCAAAGTCATAATGAAAAACGAAGTTTTGAAATTCCTCCGTCAGTTCACGCTGACCATTTGGCATGATCTTTTTCACCGCTGGTGATAAATTATCAAATCGAATGACCTTTGGAACTCCACCTATATAGTGAAAGATACGCTTTAATCCCTCCAGAAAGCATTCTCGATTCTGAGACTGGAAAACTTGAAAGTAGAACGTGTTGCTATAAGGAAACGAGAGAACGAGGAATGGCAAGGTAACACTTTCTCCCTGATATTTGAATGGTGCTTCTCCAAAATCAACTTGAGCTGATCCAGGTCTCGTTTCCAATGGCAATGCCGCAGCATCACTTGTCTCCGCTAACTGGTGCTTACGTTGGGAAACATATTGTCTGACAGAGCGAGATGATCCTGTAAATTGGTATTCCTCCACTAATTGCGTGAACAAGCGTTGTGCTGTTCTTCGGAACTTCTTTTTCTTGTTCAAGTCCTCTTTGATCCATTGATCAAGAATAGGTTTAACGGGCTCCATGACTCTAGCTTTTCGAATTTGCTTGGGCTTTTCTTGTAGATTGAAATCATCCATTTCTGCATACTTCTGAACCGTCCTTGAATCACGATTCATTTGTTTGGCAATCTTGCTATAAGCTCGCCCTTTTTTGTTTGCCTCATGCCTGATATAATTAATTTCTGCCACTGCTAACATCTCCTAACTTTATACCTCCCGTCGTCTGTAATGCCCAACAGGAGTGTATTTTGATAAGGGGATGTTGGCAAGTGGTTTTTTAATTTATGCAGCCCCTACGGGTCTGCATAAATTAACTGCCATAACCTACATTTTTAGTCTGCCATAAACACATTTACTGCCCCAGATTTGTTCAAACTGCTCGAGTTCTTCCAACGCGGCTTGCTACGTTGGAGCTTTATAGATGAGTTTTAGCTCGGACGTGACCTTTTTGAGATCCTTATTGGAAACATACTTGATGGAGCTTCGGATTTGATGGATGGGATTACATATTTCTGAATCTCCGTTGTCGGATAACATTCTAAAATGGCTTCTGTAAAGCTGCGAAGGTTATCGACCCTTGTAATGAGAATATCCTGGACCCCACGATTTTTCAGTTCATTGGGAACATTCATCCAGAATTTTGCCCATTCATTCTCCCCAATCCAGATCCCAAGTACACCTTTATGACCGTCAAGGTCAATACCCATTACCATAAGGGCTGCTTTGTTGACGATAGCTCCGTCCTGCTTTACCTTAAAGTGAATGGCGTCGAGGAAAACAACAGCATAAACCGCTTGCAAGGGGCGATTTTGCCACTCTTTGATCAACGGTACAATCTTATTAGTTACATTCAACATGAGCGTTGGTGAGACTTCGATGCCATAGAGCTGCTGCAGATGGTCTTGGATAGCGCGAGTGGATACGCCTTTGGTATAGAAGGCAAGAATTTGATCTTCGATCCCTGTAACATTGGATTGATGTTTCTTTACAATGTTCGGTTCAAAAATGTCAACATCCCCGTTCTCAGAACGGACGGTTTTCTTGCCATACCCTTTGCGGCTGTTGGTTGTCGGCTTGTTTTTCATGTCATGCTTGGCGTATCTAAGAGAGGACTCTATTTCAGCTTCCAGCATTTCTTAGATTGTGTCTCCGAATAGATCCTTTAACGCTGACTGTACATCGTCCACTGACTTCATGTTTTTCTCTTTGATCCACTGCTTGATCTGCTCTTTGACATAATAAAAATCTCCCAACCTTTCTATTTCCTAAATGTAGTTTAGAGGTTGAGAGTTTACACAAAATATTTTACAGACTCCAAAAAAAGAACACTATTATAACTATTCTCCTTTAATTTTTTCCTGCAGGAACAACACGCGGTTTTTTGGAGGGGTTTGTCGCTAATTAACAACCCCCACAGACATCTCGGTCGTTGGAGTTAGTTTCTTGAGTACATCTTCTTTAAAAAAGTCATTAAGACTTTCAAAAACAGGAGGCGGCTGAATTACTTCTTTGGATAATGAAGTATTAAACTCCTCTACATATAGATAAGATATCTCTGATTTCTTAGATTCAATAAATGAAACTAAATTATTCTTCCCTTCACTAGCTTTATGTGACTTACAAAATAAAAACTTTGTTTCTCCTCGAAGATTGGTAAAAAAAGATGTTTCTATAAATTCGTATTCATCAAATAATATGTCCTGATACTCTCCCCTGTACTTATCTATAATGAGTTCAATTACTTTCTTGTATATCTTCGGGATTAGGACATCTTCAATTCTTGTAACCGTATAAACCATACTTGGATTATAACTGTCAAAGCTAACCAAATCTACTTTATTACTCTCATGATTTATTTGTATACGTTTCAACTGTATTTTTCCAGAAGGATCTTTGCCAAAGTCTGTGCTGTCCGTAAGATTCGGATCAGTATCAGTCAAACAAAGAACTCTCTTAACACTATTCGCTCTCTTGTCAATTTTAAGGGGCATAACTAATAAATTGTAAAGGTTCCTTACATTGTTAACTCCCCCGACCGGTAAAACCCTAACTTTCTCCACGTTTAGAAATGTTTCTAAATATCTCTTATCTGTTCCTCCTTCACACAAAATTAAATGTTTTGAAGATTCTTTTCTAATATATGCTGAGAGACTTATCGCCAAATCATAGACACTTTTTAATTTTATCTCATCGGGGAAATACTCTTGATTATCAAGATAATTATAAAAGTCGAAAATTGAAAACTTCCCCTCATAATTTGACTCTTCAGTATCAGCTAAATGCAATAAAGTTCCATTCTCTATTACTGGTAACACACCGTACCAGTGAGTTGTTACCAAAACTTGATTTCCAAGTACATTCGAAAGCTTTTCTAGCCTTTCAAATTGTTCAAAGCAGTGAGTAAGGTCTTGTGAAACCTCAGGTTCATCAATAGCTAATATTACATTCCTACCCTTTGACTCTTCTTCTTTTCCTCTATTACTTAAAAATGCATATATTACATCAATAAGTGCTCTCCGCTGTTCTCCCGAACTCAATTCTTCAATTTCTTTTTGAGAACTTTTTAGTGTTCTCTTAGAGAAGTATCCTTCTAATATATTATCAACAATATCAGAAGGAGTTATATTTTGTTTTCTATTTCTTACTGCTTTAAATTCATACTCAGGGTTTACCGACTTTATGACACTATTAATATCATTAATAAACACCGACAATTGACTATTTATATGATCAATTAATGATTGATTTTTATCGTCTACATTCATCTTTTCCCTTAGAAGCTGTTCGATTTTTAGAATAACATTTTGATTCATTATTTTTTGCATTTGTATATTCTCAATTCGAAGGGTTGAATTTGCCTGCTGTTCTACGGGAATATAAATATAGTTATAGTACCCCTCTATGAGATTGTTAACCTGGTCTAACGAAACTGAACCTAAATCCTTAGCTATATTTGAGAACGGCTTGCTTGTGCTTTTAGAATCAACGTCCCGACCTACTACTAACAAATAGTGGGATTCAGAATAGCTTGCTTTAAGTTTTTCAATTTGACTAAAAAACTCAACTATATTTGCCCTCCGTGTAGCGCCTTTAAACGAATCATTTGCTTCTTTCCAAAGATAATTACTCACACGTTCTAAAGCAGCCTTAATTTCCTCAGCTTTTGATTTAAAATCGGAATTCTCTAACCACTGCTCTAAGGATTTTTTTTCCATGAGGAATACAGGGGATATAAATAAATCCTCTCTGTTTTTACTTTCTCTATTAATATTCCATATTCCCTGTTTAAAATAGTAGTTTAAAGCCTCCAATATTGCGCTCTTACCTGTTCCATTTTTCCCAACAATAGTTGTAAATTTATAATTTTCATTTATGCACAGGTGAATATATGCTGTTTGAGCATAAGATTTGAATCCATTAATAAATACGCCCAATATCATTCTTTGACCATTCCCTTAGTTATAATTCACTCTATATTAACATAATTCTAAATCACTTGTATTTCTGGGATATTTTTCGCCCTCACTTATGATACGGTTCACCGTATCACTTGATATGGTAAACTAAAAATGGAGGGGCGATTTTGCCTCTCCTCATAAAAAATCAGTATTGAGATGGTGGATAAAAAATCCAGTTCTGTGCCTCTCGTTTCCAAGTATTATTTTTAAACACTAAATCGTAGGGATTAGCAATGATGTAAGGTTGGAAATCAGGTTGATTCATTTTTTCCCTATCTACTAAATATAGATAATAACTTGATCCTTTATTTTTCGATACATCAATTTCGTTTTTTGTCCAATAAAAGCTCATATTCTTTGAATATGATTTGACCTCAATGAATCTATCAAGAGTCTCTGAATTTACTGAATCAAATGATATAATATCATAGCCTGCATTAACATCTATTTCTGAAATCCGTGATATTTTATCTATCTGTAAGTGCCCATAAAGACGTTTTTTTTCATAGTCTAATACAAATTCTTCTGCCTCCTTCCCATATTTTTCTTTAAGCACAAACATTTCTTTTAACTTTTCTAAACTAATCTTCTCTCTAACAGGTTTAAGAATTGAAATTAAAAAATCATTATAACTTTCATCGATTATCAATATATTTTTAACCTGAAGGCTATATTTAAAGAAACCCAAATTAATTAACAGATTTCTAATTCCAGAATATTTAAAAGGTATATAATTATTTTTTATAATATAAGCTTCATGAATATGATCAAAATTAATTGATTCTAAATCTAAAAAATCCGAATAAACCTCCTCTGATATAATTTTTGTAAGTAATGCTATTGATATTCTTTTCGAGATAGTATTATCTATTATTGAGTCTATTAGCTCCTGACCGAACTTAGTTAAAAACAGTCCATTGTCGTTATGTGAAACTGCTGAAATGAACTCCAACAAAGCCACTATTCCCTTTATAGGTATATTATAAAAAGAAGTGTTACTCAAACAAAATTTTTCAATATCTGTTAATGATCTGGGTTCATGAGATACCACCTGAGTGATCACAAATATTACTTCCTCAAGATTTCCTAAGTTACTGTACTTTCTTAACTCTGTTGACATAATCGTTTATCAACGCCTTTATATCATCGTATCCAAAGTCATCCTCATCAACTAAAGAGAATAAAGGAATAGGTTCATTTTCAATAATTTGATTCATTCTATTCTCTTTAAACTCAAGTCTTTCGTGTATAGTTAGGTCTATGGAATTATTCGATAATATAAAATAATAATTAATTTTATCGTTCGGTTTTAAACCAAAACGATGTATTCTATCTTTAGATTGTATAAATTGTGCAGCGTTAAAAGTACGTTCTAAATATATAGCATTATGACATGCCTTATGTAGAGAAATTGATTCCGATACAGCAAATGGATTTGCAATGATAACCTTAAACTTTGAATCATGGCTATGAAACTCTCGAATTATACTTTCGCGAGTTTCAATCATTGTAAATTTATCATCGGATTCTACAGGGACTTCTCCATAAAGCAAACGAGATTCTATCCCATGATCTTCTAAATATTTCTGTAACTCTATCATATTTTCAATAAATACTGCCCATATTATTACTTTTTGATTATTATCAATGATTGTTTTGACTAACTTCTGAACAGCTTTAAATTTTTCAGGGACCTCGGCTTCTTTATATTTAATAATTTTATTAATAATCTCCGAATCGTCTATATATGTACCTTCGATTAACCCGTGTTCTTTAAAATACTCATCGATTGGTTTCATTAATAGATTTGGATTTGTGGCTGCCTGCATTAATCTAACTAATCGTGCTTTTATTAACGTTCCTCTAATATCACTCAGATCGCTCTTGTCGATAAAATAATCCATATAATTCTTTTCAATAAAATCATATATTTCTTTTTGATGTACACCCATATTTACAATAATAGGTGGATTATTTATAGCTTCTGGAAGACCTAAATCACTTTTTCGAATTCTTATATAAAATGGTGAAATATCTTCTATTAACTCATTAACTCTTTTATCATGAAGGTTTTCTGACATTTCCTTCAATTGATATTTATGAAATCTAATAATTTGTTTTGATGGCCACAAAAATTGAAACAAGTTTGTTAAATCTTCATAACCATTAGGTGCTGGAGTACCAGTCAATACAACACGAGATCTGCAATACTTTGCAATACTGAGTACTGATTCAGCAATTATCCCACCTTCTGTGTTTTTTATTTTATGTGCTTCATCAAGAACTACCATCACTTTATTTTTTTTGATAAAATAAATTAGTCCGTCTAACACACTACTCACAGCTTGGTATGACATTAAGGTTAATTCAGCAGGTTCAAATGAATAAAAGTATTTCAATTTTTCTTGTTTTGACATCCCCCCAGAGAGCCTCTTAGCTTTTACTTTTACTCCAAAACATTCCTCATACTCATTTTCCCAAGGACCAAATGAACTTAATGGCCCTATAATTAAAATTCTATTTACATGTTTTGGGTTGTCTTCGCTAAGATTTTTTAGATAAGTATATGCACCATATACAATACTGGTTTTACCAGCTCCCGGAACCGAAAAATTACATGCGTTTTGAGAAAATGCCAAATGGTATGCCGATAACAACTGAAGGCTATACAGTGTTCTTTTTTTCATATTCTGGGCTAGACTTTTAGTAAACTCAGCGAAATCATCAACACTGCAATTATTATTACGAATTTCTTTAGCTTGCTTCGAAAACATTTCAAAGTTTTTTTCTTCTTGAAAATAATCATCTAATGTTTTTTTTACAAGTTCAGATTTTATTTCTTCAAATCCATACTTAGAAAGCATTTCACGTATATTTGTTAAGGTCTTTTCTTTATCTTCTTCTTCATATGGGATAACGACCTCATCATCTAATATCCTTGCTTTTAAGTAATCTTTCATGTAAATCTTTGCACGACGAAAAGATAGTAGGTCACTTATCGAACCAGTTAATATAAACTCTTTCTTATCTTGGTTAATACCAACCTCAATTTGCATATTGGTAACACCTATTTCTTCTCAATTAATTTTTTGAAATCCCAAATAATTGAACTGATTTCTTTTATAAGGCTCATATTACCCTTGTCCAATGCATCAGGATTAATTGCTTCGAGTGCATTTTTAGCTTTTCTCAGTAACTCTTGTGGTTGATTAGCATCCTTTTTATCTTCTAATTTTCTAACAGATATATTTAAATTTCCTTGAAGCATTCCTTTAACTTTACTTGTCCAATAGTCATCTCGATTCTCAAGTAAAATCGATAAATCAGCATCCGGGTGATCTTTATATAATTGATCAATAGGTTCTTCTTTAATAGATTCTATATTCTTAATATGTTCATTTAAGAATGCTTTCCATATAGCTTCGTCACAAAAAATCCCATCTTTTTTGCTTGGTTTTGCAATTGTTCTAAACTCTTTACCTTCATATTGTGCTCTAATATAATCAAAACAAACTGCCTTTAAATCAGAGATATCAGAGTCTTTATATCCCCACTCAACTTTTGAAGTCCCCTTTTCATAAGCTTTTAGATAATCATTTAAATCCACAAACTGACCTTCTCTTTTTTCTAACCTTGTATATATTCCATCATATTCCAAGTATTCTAGATAACTGTCCATTAGCTTCATAATCTCAAGCCACTCTTTGATAGTACTTTCTTTTTCGTTCATCATATCTGCTATATCAGATTCACTATAGCCAACCTCACATAAATCTTTACATTTCAGGTACTTTTCAATAGGATTATAATCAAGTTTTTCATCCGCCCCCATTTGATATGTAGTCTCTAGCCTCATAATTTCTTTCGGCTCCGGGGTATCAGGCAATATTACTGCAATAAAATACTGACAATGATCTAAGTTATGATTTGGCCATTTTTTTCTGTCACGATAAATCCTATTTAATAAGCAAGCACGTCTATTTCCATCAATTATTACTCCATCATTAGTTACTATTCCATATTGTTGCTGCCCATTCTCAACCAAGTTTTTTAATGTTATATCATTTCTACCGGGCTTCGAAGCATACAAGTAATCTTCAATACGCTTTATATCTTCAGGATCTTCTGGATTAAGTGGTCTATGTTGCTTTTCAAACGATTTTACTACACTTCCAATTCTACCGTTATATTTGTTATAAATTAAAAATTCTAATGGAATTTGATAAGCATTAAACTCACGAATTTCACCTTTATATCTGATTCTGATACCGGTCATATATGGAGTTTGTTTGTCAACAATTTCTTTAAGCTTTTTAATTCTCAAATCTTTATTCATCATTTTTTCCTCTCATCTTATCAATTATTTGGGAGAGTACAACGTAACCTATTGCAATCTGAGTAGGAAGTACTAGAGGTTCTTCATCAATATCTATTGTCCCTGGTAGGTTGTTTTCACTTATATTTACTATAAAATTTTTTACTGATTCCAAAAGTTCATCTGGCCCCAATAAACCTTGTCTCTCTTCAGTTGTTAAACAATAATGTTTCTGGAATATATTGAAAGAGACTAATCTACATTCTATGGAATTGATAAACGAGTCAATTTTATTTCCTATCTCCGCGTCAAATATGCCACTGTGAATGGAAGGAGTAAATATCCTCGCTCTAGGCCCCTGGCTTTTATGAATCTCAACATTCCACCTATATTTTTCATTCTCAAAATCGGATTTGTAATTAGTAAGTTCCACCCTAAAGGCTTTAATTATCAAGTATGGGATGTGATATTTATAACGAGCAGTGTTTCTTTTTCGTTTTTCTTTGTTAACAGGAAATAATGTGCCATTCAGATTAAGGAAATTAATATTAGGTGAATGTTGAATCGGCCTGTATTGTGAAGGTACAACTCTACCTAAACTTTCGGCCATAGCTTTAGCAAATGCATATGCCATTTTAGGAGGAACCGCATTACCTACTAATTTTGACTTTACTCCCCTAGATTCACCATAAAAACGATAATCAATAGGAAAACTCATTACAGATGCTAACTCACGAACTGTCGGCATTCTATATCTATCATTTTTGTAGCTGTAAATGATTGATTCTCTGGAAGCCACAGATGAATTGGCCATTACAGTTCTTGCTGGTTTATTTACATCTTCTGGGAAAGACATTTTGCCCATGTACCCTTTATCTTCTTTTAACTGTTTCGCTTTTTTCCACTCATATTCAGCAAGCTCCTTAATATAATGATGATCAGTGACATCCTTTGAAACCATTTGAAAATTATAACATGGGTCATAAATAACCATATCTAGTTCTTCTCCGGGATCTCTCAGAGAATTTAAGATAACCCGCAGCGGAATAACATCCTTGTCATCAATAATAGTAAATTGAGGACTAGGAAACTCTCCACATAAAAATCTTTTTCTATTTTGAGCTACTCCAAAATTTTTGGAATTATAGATGCCTGAGTTCTCATAAATAACTTGTAAAATAAAGTCATCGTTCAATCCCAAATCTTTCGCTGAGTAAAATGGTTTTATATACTTTTGAATATTAGGTACATTCTCAAGAACCCAATACTTCAAAATTGAGCCCGATTTAAACTTTTTTCGGGCTACTATCCTTAGATAGGATTCAAGCAACCTAATTCCTAGTGACTTATCAGCTTTACCTGATTTGTTTGAGTTTGAGAATGCCACGCAAGGAGGCGATCCGATTATTATTTCTGTGTCTGGGACTAATTGATGAAATTCATTATCAGGCAGTAAAGAAATTCTTTCAACATCATCTAATATAGTATTGGATTCTGGATGATTTCCTTTGTGGGTATTTACAGCAGGCAACCATTTATCAACAGCAAAAATAGTTTTAAAACCCGCCTGTCTAAATCCTTCAGAAAAACCTCCAGCACCGCAAAAGAAATCTGCTACTCTCATATTCATTACCTTTCTATGCGAACATTTGTTCCTATTTTATCAAATTGATGTATCTGTTGTCATTTGAATAATATCATGTTATTATTCGACAATAAGTATTATTTCCCTGCAAACTCTGCCTCCTAATGAGAACAAAATGGTTCCGGCTTTAAGTCGTTGCCGACATTCATTGTGTGCATTTAACAGCGATTTTGTACCCTTCCTTACCTTGCAGGATTAAATAGACTTTATGATCGCCGGTGACGCCAACTTGTTATGTTTTGTATTGGAGGAGACAATTGATCTTGTTGTTGTCTATGCTCTCCGTTTGGTTGATGGCGAATAGGGGCTTTAAACCTAAAACTCCGCGAGGGAAATTTGCCAATTATCTTCCTTCAGAATATTGCCGTGATGAACCTCCTAAACGACAGATACCTCTTTAATTCTATCACAAGGCACTGGGTCTTACTTCCTAAACTTGGATCAATATGTTGACCACAATTGATATTTTGTTACCCTATTGGGAAAAGAATCGCCAAATTCGGAATTTTGTGGCCCAGTACCACTTGGCACAGGCTGAAATCCTTATGGATATTAGTCCTACGTCGACATTTCAATCAGTGAATGGTTAAAATCGGCTATCTATATTCTATATATCGTCAATATTGATAAATTGTTACGAACCTCTACATAAAAAGCCGAATTCTAAATTAGTCTCAAAATCGCAAATTTTATCCACCTTTCGTTGAGTCATATCACACGTTCCTATGCAGCATACATTCATTATCCAAGACCAAATCCCGCCTTTCGGCCATCATTAAAAAAGCGGAGAGGTTCGCCCCCTCCGCCGGATGCTGATTCTATTGGATTAGAAGATTATTCAATCGCCTTGAGTCTTGGACTCATCGTTAAATACACTTTTAACGTATGATTGTATCTGATCAGGTTCAACATACAGCACGTCTTTCCCGTTCACGGATTTCATCTGGAGGAGTTCCATTGGCGGCAATTGGATGCTGTCGATGCTGTCTGTGTCGATTTCAAAGCCAAGTTTGCTCAGCTTTATCATATCATCGACATTGAGATTCGTTTCGACGTAGAGTCCGATAGCTTCTATCAGTTTCGGAATCTCCGTAATCGTCGTTTTTGTTTTCAACTCTTCGGCGACGGCCTTCAAAAGATTTCGTTGCCGTTCCGTGCGGGCGAAGTCGCCGTAGGCATCATGGCGAAATCGAACGTACTGCAATGCCTTTATTCCATCCAGATGCTGATAGCCTTTTTTCAAATGGATTTGATATATCGACGTCGGATCGTCGTTGGAATCAACATAGTTCATATCTTTCTCTACTTCTATATCAATGCCGCCGATTACGTCAATCAAATTGATAAAACCCGGCAAGTTCATGTACACATAATATTGGATCGGGATACCCGCCCATTCTTCGACGGTTCGCATGGCGAGACTGGAACCGCCCATTGTAATCGCCTTGCTGATACGATCTTCACCATAACCCGGAATCTTTACATATGTATCACGGAGAATGGAGAGCAATTTGACTTTTTTCGTTGCAGGGTCGATAGAAACGATCATCAAGCTGTCCGCAGAATGAATCTCGTCTTTCTTCCGGGAATCGCCGCCCAATAACAGAATATTAATCCTGTCCGTGCTCTCCCACTTTGCAGGAGCGGTTGTCTGAGTCGCTGGTGCTTTGCTTTCATTTGTCACCGCCGTCTTGGTCGTTACCGTTGCCTTCTCAAGAGCGTCATTAAACATCAGATAGTATTTGAAAAAGAAAAACAGCCCTGCAATTAAAGCCAGTAAATAAGGCAACGTCAACACGGTGAGAGGCAATACCATATTCGTTCCGCCTGCCGCTGCGATCTCTGCTTCCCGTGACTCATGCTTATTTGGGTCTCGGACAATGGCGATGATTTTCCTTTTTGCTTGATATAGATACAACTTGTTTGCAAAAATGCCCAGCACCGGTTTAGGGATGCAACAGATAACCAGCACCAATGGGAGAAGGCCGGGGCTCTCGATCGGGTTCCATTCACTGAACACCGAGGCAACAATCACGTTGCTCCAAACAAACCAAATGATGAGATAGAAGACACAGTAAAGGTACATCTTTCGGTACATCAGCCAGTAAGCATCAAACAGAAAGGCAGGCCAGTTCCAACGGCTATTGCGTCTCCATTTCTGTAAGTATACATCGGCGTTTCTGCCAATGAACCAAGAAAGCTCTTCTTCGGAAACACCTTTCGTTTGGGTCTCAGTGATGTTCTGCGGTCGATGATAACTGGTACTATTACCGGCATCTATCCGTTGCCCGCATTGCCCGCAAAAATTTTGATTGTCCTGTAGTGTATGTCCGCAATTTGTGCAGTTCATGTCTAACTCCTTTGCCGTAATCTTCGAGGTAACTTTTCTCGTTAATGAAGCCGAATCTTGGCACCGTTAACGGTTGTATAGTCCTCTGGATGTGTTTGTTCCCGCGGCGGAGATGTTACGGTTGCTCCGGCTTCTTCAAGCATGAGCAATGCCTCTTGGTTATACGTCATTTTGGCCAGCATGACTCCTTGATTTGGGTCTGCACCGCTTTCCAGCATCAATCTGATAATGTCGAGTTTGTCATACATGATCGCGAACTGAAGACCGCCGTTAATATCGGCCCCGTGCCGAATCAATAACTCCACTGCTTTTATTTGTCCCCTCTCGATTGCATCTTTCAGTGCATATGGATCATCAGCAACATTTATGCCCGCTTCAATTAATAATTGAATGACCGGCACCGGATCATCAACGTAATTTATGGCGATAGATAGATTGCCAACGAGTATCTTCTCCCCGCTTCCGTAGTTCGCTTGCTCATTCGGACTGGCACCATGGGCCAGAAGTTTTCTTATCATGTTTATGTCGCCGTTTCTGACAGCAAGATTCAATGGTGTGTACGCAGAATCGGTATGTGCATTCGGATCGGCCCCGAGTTTCAACATCCAGTCCACCATGTTCATGTCTCGTTCGTTTACTGCGGATAACAATAACCGTTCCTTCGGTATGAGCTTGATGATCATTACGACGGCAATACAACACGCTAGCAAGGACAACATGATCTTTATAAACAGCCTCACTGGTTACCTTCCTTTCAATGCTTAGTAGTATCCGGCTCTCATCTTGTCTTCGATGTTAGTCGCAATCACAAGCAAAATTACGCCAACAACCAAAATGATGAATCCGATTCCTATTTGTGTTCTCTTCTTCTTTCTAATCGAAGCAATGATATGTACAATGCCGGAAACTTCCGAAACAGCACCGATGATTTTTAACAGCAATGCCAAGGTTGCCATTGAATGTACCTTCTTTCGTATGTTTGGAGTGAAGTCTTAATGTAAATAGAGGGAGCACAGCGGCTCCCACAGATTGATTAGAAAACTACAAATTGATGCGACGAATCGCTTTATTGTCGTCATCATAAATAATGACGTTACCGTTGCTGTCAAAACTCAATTGACTGATTTTTTTGATCGGATTGCCGTCGTTGTAGGTCAGGTCATTGCCGTTGATGAAGATGTTCAGTTTACCATCTGTGGTTAACTCATAAATTGTCGTACCGCTGGATAAATAAAACTTCCCTTCATAAGCTGTAAGACTATCAAAGCTCATATTGTCAAATTTGATGACTGACTCTACTTTTCGAGGGAATAGATGAATCTTACTGAGAGTCTTATTGCCAGTGTCAAAAACATAAAAGTCTGAATCTGTTAGAACCGCGTCACCTTTGCCATATTTATTATCTTCATCCCAATAAGACGCATAGAAATTAGTCCAAAACTTCACTCCAGTATGATCGTTGCTCGCGGCAATCCGAGTAGCTTCCGAACCTGTCTCCCCTTGATAAACAAAAGATTCACCACGATCACTTTCCGTCTCTGCATATACAAGTGTTTTGTCATTTAAGAATTGAAAAAAGTTATAGGATTTGTATATCGAGCGATATGAATTCAGATTATATACTGCCATTTGTACTGTTGGGTAGATTTCGTATATTAGTTCACTGGCATCGTTCATCCCTAATAAATAGACTTTATTGCTTGCTTGATTGTATAACAATTTTTTCGGGATTAATTTCGTGTAGTCGTAGTGGACAGCTTTACCGTCTTTTCTATAATCCCAGTCGAATGAGCGGTCTATTGTGATGGTTTCGACTGTACCATTTGATTTATTAAATTTGCGGACTTTATTTTTATTATCTGCACTGTCAAGAAAGAAAATGTCTCCGTCTCTATCAAGAGTCATGCTCTTCACTGACGATATTTTTGCCTGTCTGACCGGCCCATCTACAATACCGGCTCCCATCCCGCTAACAAGGGTATCCACGCTGAATTTTGCCGCCTGCGACGGTTGTTGCGGCTGGGTCGGTGTTGTTTGTCCCGGTTGAGTTACGGGCGGTGTAGGTATTGTTGGGGTTGTCGTCGATTGGTCGCCCCCTCCGACGCCTTTGTTGTCGTTGCCATACATGAATGCCCGCCACAACAACGCGGCGGCTTCGGCCCGGGTGATGCTGTTTTGCGGACGGAACGTTTCATCGGGATACCCAGAAACAAGACCGTTCTCAACAGCGATGGCAACGTAGTCCTTCGCACTTTCCGAAATGCCCTCGTAATCCTTGAACATTGCTTCGATGATGGAGCGATTGGCCAGACGTGCAACATCGTACCCCTTCAGTTTGACGATGGCGACGGTAATATCTTCCCTCAACGCCGGTGCTGTCGGATTGTAGATGTACTCACCGTTTGCCGCCCTGTAACCGGTAAGGTAGTCTTTGGCGGTCTCAATCCAAGGCGAGTACCAGTCCGTTACCTTTACGTCGCTGAACGACGAATAGTTGACTTTTTTCGCTTGCAGGCCAGCCGCTTTGACGATGATGGTTGCAAATTCAGCACGGGATATTGTGTTATCCGGGCGGAACTTATGATCCGGATAACCTTCAAGCACTTTCTTGTTCACCATTTCTGCGATATATTTATACGCCCAATGGGTGTTCGGCAAATCGGTAAACGATACTGTCGGCGTATTCTGCGGCATGTTCTGAAGCTCTTCGCCGTATTCAACAGGAGCCGCAAACATCGTTCCGGTCAGGGTGAATATCATGAGGATTGCTATTAGTGCAGATGCGATTTTCTTATGTACCATTTTCATTCCTCCGTAAGCTATGAATCTACTGAAAAAACAGAGCTACATTATCAATGGACTGAAGGATAGGATAGTAGCGTAGGATGGGCATCATGGCTATCTTTTCTCCTTGTCCCTTTTGAACATGGTTCACATTCATCTCTCATTTCGGTTGCTGATATAGGTCCCCCCTTGATAGAAATTGTAGAATCTTGGCAGATGTATCCAAGGCAATTATACTACAAACTTCACTTTTAAGTGTAGTATTACCAACACTATGTTAGGATAAAAGTCACAATCACACTCTACTAAGCTGAAGTAGAGGTGATACATAATGGATTTCAAGCAAATGGTAGGTGAACAAATCCGCAAGATTCGAAAGTTAAGAGGCATGACGCAGGAACGTCTGGCGGAGCAATCTGGACTTAGCTTCAGCTATATAAGTGATGTTGAACGTGGAACCCGCAATATATCGCTGGAATCGTTGGGCAAGATTATCAATGCTTTGGGCGTAAGGCCCGCTCAACTGTTTGAGGATATAGATGAAATAACGGAACATTCCGGGAATGGCGAAATACAAAACAAAATCGAAGACTTGATCACTTTACTGAGTGAGCGTCAAATTGAAGAAGTGGACTTTGTTCTGACGTTGGCCCGTGAATTTCTAAACACCATTGATCGGAAGACTCGTTGAAAATATCGTATGCACAGCATTAATCGGCCCTATATAGAAGAAAAATGATATACATTTTCCGGCGGCACCCCCATGCATAATTGAAGGCGGGGGGCCTTCCGTTTCATGCCCCACCCGGTTGCATAGGACTGTTGTCTGCTCATTTGGCAGATAGCAGTCCTTTTTTGTTTTTCAGGCGATAAATACCGTTTTGACAGCGAGGACACAGCGGCAAGGTGAGAGGCTTGCCAAATCACAAAGAAAGGAGGTGCTACCATGCTTCGGAAGCGATTATCGTTGAGCAGAATTGCCGTCTTGGGATTGAGCCTTAACGACGGCGATCAGCGAAATCCAATCAATGCCCAATCATACGACAGCGGCAAAGTGAATTGTGATGACTGCGGAAAGGTTTTGGATGTGCAGGAGGGAGAGGACATCTTTGTTGATGCATTTGTTTATTCCGTGCCCGAATCCAGAGTGGTATGCAGTGAGTGCTATGTGAAGTACGACAAGCTTTTGCCCCGCCGCTGAACACTAACTGAAATTGATGTCTTTATGTTGAAAAAACAATAAGAAAGGAAGATGCAGAATGTTGATCAACGTGTATATCGCCAATCTGGCGAAATACAACGAAGGGAAACTGGTTGGCCGTTGGGTCACGTTGCCAATGGAACGGCATGAACTGAAGCAATGCATCCGGGATGTGCTTGGCAAAGACGAAGAATACGCGATTCATGATTATGAATCTCCCTTTGCCATTGGCGAATACGAGGATGTGTTTGCCATAAATGATGACATGAAGATATTGAACCGTTACGACGACAGGCTGGTCGTAGCACTGTGTGAATTTCTAGGCAATCGTAATGAGGTGATTCAGGCATTGCAGGCCGGGGAGTTCATCGTGTACTACGACATCGATGATTTGGCCGACGTTGCGGAGCAGATGGTAGAAGAAGGATTGTTCGGCCATGTGCCGCCGTCAGTGATCCCATATCTGGATTACGGCAAGATCGCCCGGGATTTACAGCATGACGGTTGGTATTTGAGCCGTCAGTTGCGGATTGCCGTGCGGTTGCAGTCCTAACAGCCTGACATTTAACTCAATATCGTTGATTTGCCTGCTTGCATCAAAGCGGGTTATTTGTCGCGGGCATTTGACAGTGAAAATCACCGGTTGTGAGAGTGCCGGAACATGGAAGGGAGGTGAACGCAAATGGTCGTACGCAGAGGTTTACCGGATGAGTTGCAGACGTTATTAAAGCGGCTGGTCGCCAACGGCAGTGTGCGAATCGCGGGCACATTGCTGTACGCATGGTTCAGACGCTGTTGGGAGTTGGACGATGAGACAGCGGCCTATTACATGCGGCGATACTTTGAAAAGTATTTCAGCCGTCAACTCCAGTCTCACCGGAAACATGCAGGTGCAAAATGACCGTCGGTTCCAGACTAAGGCAAGGAGGTGAAACGAAGATGGATTATCAGGCGTTCAAACGCAACAGCCAGAAGGAATATCTCGGCTACTGTGAACTGAAGGGCTTTGTATACAGCGTGCAGATCGACAGTAACAAAAACGCTGTCGTTGCCCTGAAGAACGGGCAAGTTGAAGTCTTGATCACATACTGCGTGAAGCACGAAGTATCAGTCTAATGTTGCTTTGATGGGCAACGATGGACGGATTTTTTATTACTTGCGAAGGAGGTGATACGCATGGATCGTCTGCAAACACTTCAGAAGCAAAAACAATTCTGGATGTCGGTGAAACGCACGCTGGACAAAGATGCCCCGATGCATACCGAGGAAGGATTTCAATACGCCCGCGTGCTGACGAAACTGGTGCTTATTGAACTAGAGATCGAACAAATTGAAAAAGAAAAAGCCGCCCGGTAAACGGAGCGACTAAAGAAAATAAGCTTACTTAAAGAATACTCGGTTTTATCACATCACGCAATGGGAGAGGCCGCCGCGGCTTCTCCTTTTGCATTTTATGGAGGTTAAACACATGAACATTAACCATACATTCAAATCTCTTCTTGCTGAGACGCTTCGTGAATCCGCCAACAGCTATCTGGTAGAAAAAATCGTTACTCATTTTAATTCTCCGCAACAACTACTGGACGTAACCGAGCAAGAATTGTTGAGCATTCGTGGTATCGGTAAAGTGAAAGCGAAGCAGATCGTTGCCGCCATCCAACTTGCTAAGATGATGAATGTACCGAAAACAGAGCCGACAATCATTCGCAGTCCTCGGGATGTTTTCGAGTACCTCCGTTGGGAAATCGGTTATGAGCAGAAAGAACACTTCATCGTGATCTTTCTTTCGACTAAGAATCACATCATTGGAAAAGAGACGATCAGCATTGGAAGCTTGAATAGTGCAATTGTCCATCCTAGAGAGGTCTATAAAGCGGCCATTCGCCGTTCTGCATGTTCCATCATCGTTTCGCATAATCACCCTTCTCAAATATGTACGCTTCCTAGCCCAGAAGATATTCAGCTAACCAAACGACTTGCTGAAGCTGGTGAAATCATCGGTATCGAACTTCTGGATCACGTCATTGTCAGCGGTTCAGATTATACAAGTCTTAAGGAACGCGGCCTTCTGTAACGAAACAATTCATCGTCATTTTTCATCATCCGCATTATCAACAGCGGTTCGCTCTTATCGGCGGGCCGCTGTTTTCATTTCACAATGAAAGTGAGGCAACAGATATGCGTAAACAATGGTTGGAAGAGTACGAGCGTTTGGTGGTCGCCGCCGATGATCTGCATCATCGCATTGATTCGTGCGGACGGCTGATTGATAAACTGCTGGTTCATGTATATCGCGGCGAGCATGATGACCATGAGGCCCGCATTTTGATTCAAGTGTTGGCGGAGATTCAGGCCGACGTGATGCAGAGGTATTATCATATACGCCTTCAGAAAGCGATTCTCGCCCGGTTTATCGATGGGCTTCATCCATTTCATTAAGCATCATCAAATCACACATTGGAGGACGATCTACATGAACAAAAATGACGAACAGCAGTTTTTACCGGTGGCGGTGCAACAAGCAGATACGGATAGCGTTGTCGGGCTTCATCCGCAAATTATCGTCGTCGTTGGTACTATTGAAGCCTCACTTCACGATGAATCCACAGGAGGTATGAGGAAGATTGAATGCATCTTCGAATTGACAAATGAACGCTTCGAGATTATAGCATTAGAAGACAATAATGCAGTTAGCGGACGAAGTAAAGCAGGCTTCTTCTGGCGGACTTTAGAAAAGCTGTGCGGCGGTTGGCGAGTTCAATTCTTCAATGCATGTGACTCTGCCGCTGACCATTACAAAATGATGATCGACCGGGCCGGAAGGATACTACTAATCAACGCGGATGTTTTGCGGATGCCATACCGTACTCTGCTGAAGTTGATTGGCGGATTACCGCGAATGATCGAAATGGCGTTAAGGAGCGTAAAATCCGCTGTAGATGAACTTAGAGTGCCGAGAGGCATAAAGGGTCTATCGGCTAGTAAGAACGCCCGTATTAGCCTCGTAGCAAGCGAGAAAGGCTTGCAGTTTCCATCCGGCTTTGTACTGAGTGCCGAAGAGTGGATGATGCGAGTTACATCAATTGACACCGAGCTTTGCATCTTTGCTGGCCGACGCCGATGGATTCATCGGCCTGCGGTTATATTGCCCTTCTATGCGTACAAAGTAGCTGTATCTGTTGAGGATGACGCATATATGGTCGCTTTACCTCAAGATGTTTTACAAGCATTAGGGCCGGGCTTTGAGCTTCAATTTGATGAATACGCCGATTGATTCTACAAGAAAACCAATCGACATGCCAGTAATGGGAAGTTGGGCGGCTCGTTTGCACTCGCCGCCCGCCACCCATTACTTCACAGCGATGTGTCGGGATAGAGTGGCGATACTCAAAACAAAAGATCGCCCCTTCCGTCCCCGTCCGGGGAAACGCAAAGGATTACCACCCTTTGCAATCCCGTCACTCGCCGTGTGGCGTACCTTAGCTAAACGCTAAGGACAAGACATTAGTGTTGGCGTTAGAATCCGCTCGTCAAGGCTGGTACAAGCTCGGCTTCGCCTCGGCCTTGACGGCTGTCTGCCAGCCATTCGCGGTACGGTTGGAGAAACAATACATGATCGTTATGCTCTGCCAGCAGAATAGCCGGAACTGCAAGTAACTTTTTCAAATCCGAGTAATTCCGCGAGAACGATGCGGGTGAATAATACTGCTTGCATCCTTCATAGCCACAAGTCAAAAAAAGGTGAAGGAATCTCAGCAGGCGTTCTTTATTTCGTATTGAGGTCTGAGTACTCCTGATGTACAGCTTGATTTCCTCCATCGAATAAAACATCGGCATTTTGGGCAATTTGTTGGCCCATTCCTTAAGCAAGCCGTAAAGCTTGACATCGTCGATAAGCTCATGTAATAGTCGCTTTTGGCTGATCTTTGTCATCTGCTCCCGGGTAAGATCAAATCGATAACTGAATATGCCCTCAGAAATGCGAATGTTCCTGGTATAATCACTTTTGGCGAAGGAATCGGTCAACTGAAAAAGCTTTTTACCTTGTCCGTGGAATGCTGTCAGAAAATCGGCTTTGGGGCCTAAATGGTATACCCATCTACTATCTGATTGGTATCGAATGAATTCTGTTTTCGGAATATCTTCGTAATAGAAAATCCGATTTCCGAGAAAGACATTTTGCCCAATAGTGAGCTTGTCAACAATGCAATAAGGGAGTTGATTAATGTGAAGCACTTGCTCTGGCCTGATATAGTACCAATTGCAGATGTATTGTTGAATTTTAGTGATAAAAGAGCTCACATTTCCAATCGATAGATTTTCTTCGTACTCCCCAGCCGCAAGCAGAGAAGGAACATCGACCCGCACATTTACAACTTGCAGAGGTGCGTTGCGGACTCTTGGCAACTCGACAGAAATATCAAGGTTGGACTTACGCTTTTGCAGATGCATTGCTTGCTCTTCATCCAGATCTACAAACATGCGAAATTCAATGTATTGAATCATGTATTTTTACCTCCGCTGTATCTGAATTGGAATGAAGTATGTTATAATTTCATTAGTCAATTTATTGGATGGTCGTTTCCTCAGCTCGCCTGCTGATGGAGCGACTTTTTTTGTTCTTAAACGAATCTTTATGGACTTTGAGTGGTGGCAGGTCAACTTCGGAGAAAAGAATCTCATCCATCCCGAGGACTTCCTTTAGCTTGTTGTAGTTGTCGTAGTAGGTTGTCCTCGGGTATTTATTCTTGCAATAGCCCTTGCCATAAAGATGCAATTCGGAGAGAAATGCAATCAGCATGTTTTTCGTCCTGACGTTGAGGCTTGTCCTGTTTATGGCGTCGAGCATGCCCCTTATTGAAGAATGCTTAATTGGTTTCGTTAGCCCCAGAGAACTCAGACCGTCTTGAAGTACCTTAACGGCAATCTGAGGGGTCAGCAACTCAATTGCCCGCCTTGAGGGGCTGAATTTCCTCATTTCATTGTAGGTAAGTTCAATCTCGTACCGTAGCAAGCCTTGAGCATCTCGCAGATGTTGTGCTTTATTCGGGTGAGTTGACATCTGATCCACTTCTGCCCGCTTATCGTAAAACTTATGGATGCTCCGGTTCTTTTTTGATTTACGTTGATAGGCGACGGATTCCAGTTTGTTGCTGTCGGCGGCCCTGAATGGGACAGTCTTGTACCCGCCGGGCTTTTGTATGCCAGACAGCAGGCTGAGGTAATCCTGTATCAGCGGGCCGACATTGAAGTTTTTGCAAACATGCAGTTTTTCGACTTCCCATTCGCTGTAATGAGGCACTTGCGAAAGGGGAATCTGCAACATACTTGCGACAAATCGGCGGAGCTTCCTAAACAGGGGCTCAACTTCAACTTGCTTCAACTCGTAGACGTTGCTTCCGTACAGAAATCGCGGCACCGATAATTCGAGTTTCAACCACGCCCTTTTCGGGTCATCTTCCTTGTATTTGTAAATAAGGCGTGGTTGGGTGTCATCGTACTGGTCAAACAACTCGCATGTGACGAGCCCTTTTTTCATGGTTTTCTTAACTTCGCTCCAAGAAATTTGCTCAATTTGTGCTTCTGTAAGTTTAACCGCAATGTCGAATTTCGTTGTATCTACCAAGGTTTCGTCCTCCTTCAGTCCGTAGTCCCGAACGGTTTATGACCTACTTAGTGGGAACAGCATTTTCTGTATTCAATTTCAAAATTATTGAGTACAACCATCTGTCCCGGCTGGTGGATCACGATTTTTGTGCAAATAATAATCAATGATCAGAGCAAGCTTGGACAGAAAAAGTTGCTCTACACGCCGCCGCTCTTGAAGAAACTCAACTAAATCTTGACTATCTTCAGGAGCAAATGCATTTTTTGTGTCAATGAAATCATATGGCTTTCTTGACACCCGACATCACCTCTTTTTATTGTAAAGTATTTTATTTACAGTTCTTGATTTATATTTTTATCATAATGATTTATTGTTGTAAAGTTTTTATTTTACGATTATACTAAGTTTGAGGTGAAAACAATGAATATTGCAGATTTAATAAAATCGAAGCGAGTCAAAATGGAACTGAGTTATCGGGAGCTTTCGGAAAAGACCGGTGTATCTCATACCTACATCCGGGATGTAGAAACCGGTAAATACGCACCGTCCTTTGAAAATGCAGAAAAGTTGGCGAATGTACTTGGAATCGAGATGGAGCAAATTGTTTTATTGACATACCAAGCCCAATTTCGCCAATCACTTTTTGACCTGATCTCGACTTGTCATAAGTACAACGTCAAAATGCCTTACGACAAATGGTTGGAGACTAGTCTGCCTCTACAACCGCTGAATCGTGAAGATACTATGATTCACGATTTTGCAATGAATACCCTTAATCGACTCCATAATATTGCAGACCAACATGAACTCACTGATCGTATAAAATTGCTGACCGAGCTATCTTCACTGCAATATAACCATCAGATATTCTCATGCATCTCTGACATTCTACACATGATAACGGTCACGTTATTAAAATTAGGCAACGACCAGACCGAGGACATGTTAGAACAAATTTCTAAAATACTAGAAAAGTACAGCAACGAGGTGAGGAATTGATGAATAAGAAAACAGCCGCTATTTATGTTCGTGTAAGTACAGAGGAACAAGCAACCGAAGGGTTCAGCATCCAAGCCCAACTATCTGAGTTGGAGCGTTATGCATTGCAGAATAATTTAGACATTGTGGAAAGGTACATAGACGAGGGATTTAGCGGAAAAACCATTGAAGGCCGTCCGCAAATGAGGCGATTACTAAAGGAGGTAAAACAACGGCAATTTCAATCAGTCCTTATATACAGAACTGACCGTCTTTCAAGAAGAACAAAGGACTCCCTTGAGATTATTGAAATATTTCAAAAGAACAACATTCAGTTACTTAGCATTACTGAGAATGTTGACCTCTCAAACCCGGTAGGCATTGCGATGTTTCAGATCATGAGTTCTATCAATGAGCTCGAACGCAATACCATTATTACTCGTGTCAAAATGGGTATGACTGAGAGGGCCAAGCAAGGCAAGTACAACGGTGGCATTGTCTTAGGGTACGACGCTGTTAACAAGGAATTGATAATCAATGAGGATGAAGCTCATATTGTACGTACCATCTTCAATTTTGCCGAACAAGATATGGGTTTAAAAGCCATCACACGCAGATTAAATGAGATGGGATATAGAACGAAAAAGGGCAATCCATTCAGTACTCTTTCGGTTAAAAACATCTTAAATAACCCGATCTATATTGGGAAAATTCGTTTTAATCAATTAGAAAACTGGGCTGAAAAGCGGCGTAGCGGCAAGAATACCGACTACATCCTTTCCGACGGCAACCACGATCCAATTATCTCTATCGAACAATGGGAAAATGTTCAGCGAATCATGAAAAAACGTTCATATAAGCCAGTTCGTTCTCATACTCCATTTATTCTTGCAGGATTGCTACGATGCCCAGAATGCGGACACGGGATGGTTGCAGGGCGTTCTCCAGGCTCATCCGGACGAATTTACCGATACTACAACTGCGGTCAATACCATAATAAAGGTAAAACGGTTTGCAGTGCTCATGGGATTCGTGCCGATGTGGCGGAAAAACAAGTTTTCGATGAGCTCTCCCGCATCGTAACAAACGATCTCCTTCTAAAAAAACTGGTGCAGAAGATTAATACGGACAGAATGAATGCAGAGAAACCGCTTCTCGAAGAAAAGAAGCGTATCGAAAGCAAAATTGACAAGACACTAAAAAAACTCAATAACCTCAAAGAAAAAATCATAGTGGATACCGAGTTATTGGACATGTTTAAGCCGAATCTGATCGCACTTCAAGACGAGTTAAAAACTCTCCAGCAACAACGTGAAGAGTTGCTTTTCCAATTGGACAATCGGGAATCTGAGCCAGTGGACTTCAATTCACTGAAGAAATTGCTTTCAGACTTCTATAACGTACTAATGAGCGTCGATCCCAATGAACAAAAATCCCTTCTTTCGCTGATCATCAAGGATATCCAAATCACAAAAGATTCGCCAAGAATGATTGGGCGACGAGTAACAAAAATAAACTTGCTCTTTGACTTCACGATTGAAGCACTGCAATCCGATACTTATGAGTTGTTAAAGAGGATCTATAGCGACTATGATTTTATCGCTGATTTTGACCCTCGCTTGCTGGATGGTGTAACCCTTGCAAATTTTCACAAAACCGGGCTCGGGGAGGTGATGAACTCCCTTAACATTTTACCATTAGCGATGATACGGTTCCCCCCGCCCAATCCGAAACGCCCGATAAACCTGCTCCACCAGCACCAGCCTCACCAACTGATGCGGAAACGTCATCTTCGAAAACGACAACTGCACATCCCCCCGCTTCAGCACCTCAGCCGACAGCCCCAGCGACCCGCCAATGACAAACGCCACCTGGCTGCGCCCGTGCAAAGCCAGCTTGTCCAGCTCGCTGGACAGCTTCTCCGACGACCACATCTGCCCGTCGATGGCGAGCGCGATCACGTAATGATCCGGCTTGATCTGGGCCAGGATGCGCTCGCCCTCCTTGCGCTTGACCTGCTCCATTTCGCTTGCACTCAGCTCTTCCGGCGCTTTCTCGTCGCTGACCTCCACGATCTGCAGCTTGCAATATGCCGACAGGCGCTTGGTGTACTCCGCGATCCCTTCCCGCAAGTATTTCTCCTTCAGCTTGCCTACCGTTACGATCGTAATCTGCACGCCCTTACATTCCCTTCTCGCGCAACAACGCAATCTCAGCCGGAGCTCCGCACTCGCGGCAGCGCTTGTCCAGCTTGTCGTCTTCAATAGAAGCGGCGCGGTACGTATCCGGCGCAGCCTCGAACTCATCCACATACTCGTCTATCTGCGTATCCGCATGCTCCATGCAGGCAAAGCGCACCGGATGCTCCGGGTGCAGCGCTACGTCCTTGCCCTCGATGCGAATCGTTTTTTCTTTCTTGTCCATTCGTAAATCGTCCTTTCCGTTCCTGTTTGTCGTCCTTATTCTACCCCAGAATGCCTCGTTTTCAAATGGGGCCGGTCTGCTGCCTCACATGTCGTTTCCCCATTGGAAAAAATGAGCGTTCCCCGGCATATGCTACCCGAGAATCTCATCCCCATAAAAACACGTCTCGGAATGCTCTCCCACCCCTCCAGCAAATACTAGTGGGGACAACATCACGAGGAGGTCTGTAAAATGAACAAGCAGCGCGCCAAGGAAATCGCGGCTTCCCCCGTCATGGCGAATGTCACCTTGAATAAGGTGCCGGTCTATATCCAGCACGTTGATGAAGAAACCGAGATGGCCAGAGTCTATCCGCTGGACGAGCCAGAGCGCGAACAAAGCGTGCCCGTAGACAGCCTGGTAGAGCATCACTAAAAAACATCCCGTTCCACTGCAAAATAGTGGGTCGGGATGTTTTTTCCTTTGTTATTCTTTTTGTCCTTTACCGCTGTTTCAGCAAATGGGACAGCGGTATGCGATTGTACGTGTGCAGGTAGCCGTTGACGTCCACAACCATCTGAAAACGTTCGCCTTTGTAATCAAATTGGGCAGTACCCGTTTGTCTTTCCACGGTCTTATTGTAGGTTCTCATGCTTATTTCCACTGTTCCGGTCTTCTGATACTGCTTCACATGCTCATCGCCGAGCAGCTTCTGAAAAAATTCGGCTGCTTTTTGTCTGTAAAAAGCCTCCGTTTGCGCACTTTTTTCTGGCTCTTCCCTGAAGGTGGGAGAACCAAAGGAGCCATAATCCAATAGCTCTCCTGTCGTACTGTCAAACTGCATCGAGGCAAACATTTTCCCCTTGTCGTCAAAATTCCCGGTTTCATGGAGCACGATTCCCCATACTCCGCGAATTTGCCTGTTGTCTGTCATCGGGCTTTTGGAATACCCCGTCATTTTCAGGCCTTTCAGCAGCGGTTCAGCCTCCAATAATTTTTGATAGTTTTGCTGAACATGCTTGGGCAAAGGTTCCTTTGCTTTGTCAGGAGCAGGCGTTGCCGAGCCCCCTGCACCGCTTTGCCCGGACGGAGACCCTTTGGGAGAAAGCCCTGCGCCAACTCCCGACTTCTGCTGTTTTGCCACCGGAATGTCCAGCTCGCCCGTTGTCTTTGGATCTGTCACATCATTGCCAAATGCCACCTTCGCATGCAAGGTAAACTTGTCTGGCAACGGCTCCGTGATTTCGATATTCCTGATCCCTTTAAACTGGTTTCCGTTTACCCGCTCCACTTCTTGACTGCCTTTGTAAGGAACGGGCTTGTCGGAATTGTCCACGGTAAATTGCCAAAGCTTGATTGTTTGGGCCATTTTGAGAGCTTCTGCTTCATTCTGGGTTTTGGGCATCTGGATGGCATAACCGATATCCATACGCGAGCCGTCATAGAAGACTTCGTTCACCGTCACTGTCATTCCGTTCACCGTCACACTTGGACTGGCCTGTGCGGCTTTTGTCTGTGCTCCGGTTGCGGTTTTCGCAGGCGCCGCTTGCACGGTTGATGTCTCCCCCGGAAGCGCTGCCGTTATGCCCGCGACTGTGACCACGCCGGCCAAAACTAGACCGCCGATTGTTTGCGGTGTCCGTTTGTTTCCCATCATGATCTCTCCTCTTTTCATTTATTTGTTTTGACTGTCCGCTTTGAGCGGAATGACTACGGCCTTCTCCGTTTCCTCGACGCCGTTCATGCTCGGGATGAGCTTCACGGACTCCGGTCTTTCCCGGAGTGGAATGACAAACCTTCTCCAGATTCCCTTTTCGTCCCAAGTGAGGGTTTCTTCCGCCTCTTCGATGGCTTCTCCCTTGTCGTTCAGCAGCCTGTACGCAGGGTCATACGGTTTATCGTCCGGCGGAATCTCTTTCAGCAAAATGGTCGTCGACGCCGGAGTAAGCGTTACGGATTCCACTTCAAACACATAGCCGCTTTCCATGGTCTGGGAAATGTCCGGGGACAGCTTTGCGCCGTCTCCCGGCTTCATCTGTTTTACCACCGGAATGTCCAGCTGCCCCGTTGTCTTCGGATCTGACAAGTCGTCGCCAACCGATACCTTTGCATGAAAAGTAAACTTGTCAGGCAACGGCACTGTCACTTCCATATGCTTCATCCCCGCAAACAGGTTTTTGTCCACCCGCTCCACATCTTGACTGCCTTTGTAAGGAACAGGCTTGTCGGAATCGTCCACGGTAAATTCCCATATCTTGATATTGCGGGCGATTTCAAGGGCTTCTGTTTCGCTTGCGGCTTCGGGCACCTGGATGGCATACCCGATATCGATACGCGAGCCGTCATAGAAGACTTCGTTCACTGTCACCGTAATTCCGTTCACCGTCACGCTTTGACTGGCCGGTGTGACAAGCCCCTTTTCCCTGGCGATATGCAAGGTTTCATCCTTGAACAGGGAAAACACGGATCGGATTAGCGGAATGCTTTTCAGCTTTTCGGCCATCGTCGGCGATGAGAAACCGGCAGCAATCAAGATGACAAAGAAAAAGCATGCAGCGGTTGCTGCAAACATCCATTTTCTCGCGACCCTTCGCTGGCGAACGGGAGCTTTCGTGGTCCCTGCCGTTTCAAACAATGTTTGTCTGATTCTCTCTCGCGTGCCTGGATCGGGGGAAAGCGCCTCTCTCTCTCGTTCAAGCCCCTGTACGACCTCGATGAAACCGGGAAATTCCCGTTCAAGAACATCGCTTCGCAAATCCGTCCGGGGTTTCATCATCTGCTTGGCAAGCTGCTCGGTCTGCTCAGACGAAGCTGTTTTTCTCCTGTCGCCGTTCATTCAAATCCCCCCATCCGCGTAATTTGCCTTTCAGCTTTTCCAGAGCCCGGTAGAGCCGGTTTTTCACTGCGCTTTCGCCCATCTCCAGAATTTCTGCGACTTCGACGAGCGTACAGTCTGCGAAAAATCTCAGCATGATGATCTCCCGCTCAATTTCGGGCAACTGCTGCAAAGCGGATAACAGGTCAAGCTGAATCGCTGTCCTCTCAGCATGCCCCTCCGATAGCTCGGTCTGTATGATATCCAGCTCCGTCTCCTTCGGCCGCCGTCGAAGCCTCCGGTTTTCGTCCAGCAGCACACGCTTTGCAATCTGAAACAGCCAGGTGGAGAAAAGCGATTCTTCCCGGTAGCTCGACAGTCCATTCAGGGCTTTCATAAAAGTGAGCTGTGTCAAATCTTCTGCATGCGACCTCCCCACCTTGAATGCAAAATAGCGGTAAATTCGCTCAAAATAAAAATCGTACAGCGGAGCAAAATCCTCGCGCTTCCGTTTGGCTCGCGAAACCCAGTAGGCCGGATCAAAAGGCGTCGATTCTTCCACTTCCCTCCCTCACTCCCTTCACATGAATTAGACGCCATCCTTTCGGGGATCGACACATCATTTTTTGAAAATCGAAAAGAATGCTGAAAACAAAAAAAGCGGCCGATGAAACGGTCGCTTTTTCCTGTCAATTCCTGCTGTGTACTTTGCTGCCTGCTACTGTTCGCCCGCTCTGCCTATCTTCTCTGTCTACCTGCTACTGCTCGCAGGCTCTGCTTATTTTCTCTGCCTACCAGCTGCTGCTCGCCTGCTCTCTATGGCATGCGGTCAGCTCCGTTTATCTGCTATCTGACATTACAGTCCCTCATACCGGCTCACCAACACACCGGCTGCCCCGACATGCAGTCCGATCCACCACAGCCAGCCGCTTTGCTTTCCCCCTTCAACGCCCCATCCATTTGTGCCCTACAAAATCGGCGACAACAGCCTCGTCAGCGACTCCTGCAACCGCGCCTTCAGCGGCCTGCTCTCATACTCCTCCCGTGTCACCTCATGACACTCAGCCAAATCCTCAAGGAAAATCTGCTCCAGCCGCTCCGCCGTAGCCGAGTCAAACAAAAAAGCGTTCGTCTCAAAGTTGATCTTGAAACTCCGTATATCCAGATTGGCCGTGCCCACGGAAGCGATCTGTCCGTCCACGACCATCGTTTTGGCGTGCAGGAATCCTTTCTCGTAGCGGAAGCAGCGCACGCCGCTCTTCAACAGCTCGCCCAGATACGACTGGGACGCCCAGTAGACGAGCTTGTGATCGGCCCGGCCGGGTATCATGACCCGGACATCGACGCCGGACATGGCGGCCATTTTCAGTGCCGTCAGCAGGCTGTCGTCGGGGATTAGATAAGGCGACTGCAAATAAATGCGCTCTTTTGCCTTGTAAATCATTTTCAAATAGCCGTGCTTGATCTGCTGCTTCTCGGAGTTGGGGCCGCTGGAAACGATCTGGATGCCGACGTTTCCGGTCCTCTGACTCGGCGGGAAATAGCGCGGCTCGTCCTCCATCCTCCGCTGTACCTGGGCCGACAGATTCCAGTCCAGGTAAAAGCGCGCCTGCAGCAGATGGACGGCGCTGCCGGTAATCCGCAGATGGGTGTCCCGCCAGTACCCGAGCTTCCGATCCATCCCCAAATACTCGTTTCCGATGTTAAAGCCGCCGATATAGCCGACCTCGCCGTCGATGATCACCAGCTTGCGGTGATTGCGGAAGTTGACCCACATGTTTACATATGGAATCGGCGATGAGAAAAACGCGGCCACTTCTCCCCCCGCTTCCACCAGCGGGCGGAAAAAGCGCGGCGTCAGCTCGGACGAACCGATCGCGTCGTACAGCAGCCTCACCTTTACGCCCGCCGCCGCCCGCTCGGTCAAAGCGCGGATCAGCCTCTCTCCCAGCTCGTCTTTGCGGATGATGTAATAGAGCAGGTGGACATGGTCTTCTGCCTTGGCAATGTCGGCAAACAGCGCTTCAAATTTTGCCTGCCCCTCGGTATATATGTCAATGTGATTATCCTGCGTATACAGCGCGGCATCACTGACGAGATTCATGTGGATCATATCGCGGTGGTCGACGATGGCTGGATCGTGGAAGCGGATGGTCCCGCTTTCCATCTTCCTGATTTGCTCCTCCAGCACCACCTGATAACGGGAAAATTCCCCTTCCCTCAGCTTGTAGAGCTTGCGGCGCGACAGCCTTTGGCCAAACACCAGGTAGATGACAAAGCCAATCCCCGGCAAAAACAGCAAGACCATGAGCCACGCCCAGGTAGAAGCGATGTTTCGCCTCTCCATGAATATTAAAACCGCTGCCAACAGCAAATTGACTATCGACAGGCCGGTATAGATTTGTTGAAACAGCTCCATTTCGCTGAACCACCCCTGCCCCTGAGCGTTGATCTCTCCTGTATGTTGACGTCCCGTCACAGAGTTTCTCCTTATCCCGTTTGATCTCATTGTACACGATGCCGCAGCACTTACCTAATCCTTTGTAAAAGTAAAAATCGGCGACATCTCATCCAAGCATGTTTCAATCCCGTTATCCAGTGGGTACTTACTATGTATGACACCGCAGATGGAGAGGGGAACAACGATGACCATACGGAAAAAGGTTTTAGTCGGTTTTATCGTGCTATTATGTTTATTGCTGCTCGCTTCCACAATATCGTTATTTCTGATGGGGAAAATCGGAAATAAGGCAGAAGAGATAAATACAAACTGGATGCCAAGCGTTTTGGTGCTCGGCGATCTGGATGAAGACATCACCAACCTGCCGATGATTATCTCACAGATCGGCCTTGAAACCGATCTCGATAAAATCAATGCCCTTGAAGTACAGGTAAACAATGCTCTGAAGGACATCGAGCAAAAACGGGCGGAATACGAAAAGCTCATTTCTTCCGATGAAGAAAAAGAAATCTACAGCAGTTTTTCAACCCACTGGGAAGCCTATGCCCAGCAAATTCCGGCCGTACTGCAAGTAGCCAGAAACACGGATACCGCAAAAACCGTAGCGGCCATTAACCGCACGCAAGCTCAATGGACTGATGCGAAAAAGGTTATCTCATCGCTCGTCGAATTAAACGGAAATGGTGCCAATGCAGCGACATCGAATGCTGTCTCGCTCAATAACACCGGATTTATTACGGTGATCGCGATCAGCGTGATTGCAATCGTCATCGGCATTCTCCTGATCCTCATCATTATGCGTGACATTCAAAAGGTCACGCAGCAGATCCAGCAATCCTCCGAGAGCGTTGCCAGCTCCTCGGAAGAAATCTCGGCGAGCGTCGAAGAAATCGCTTCCGGCAGCCAATTCCAGGCCAGCACCGTAACGAATGTCTCGGAAATGATCGAGCAGATGAATCAGGCAATTACCCAGGTTGCCGTAAACATCGAGCAGACCAATGAGTTCGTCAACAAAACGGTCGATGTCGCGCACAGCGGCGTACAGATGATGGCAAACTCTATCGAGGGCATGAAAGACATCACGCTCAAGGTAGACGAGCTGCTGGCGAACTCCCAAAAGATCGACAGCATCATCAGCTCGATCCAGGATATCGCCAACCAAACCAACCTGCTGGCCCTTAACGCTTCGATCGAGGCGGCACGGGCCGGCGAGCACGGCCGCGGCTTTGCCGTCGTAGCCAGTGAAGTAGGCAAACTGGCTAAGCAAAGCAGTATCGCCACGAAAGAAATCATCGAACTGATCGGCCAAATGCAGACGAGCACACAAAAAACAGTCGATACGGTCAACAACGGCAGCGCCCTCGTATCGCAAGCGTATCAATCCTTTGATGAAATCGTCAGCTACGTTAGAGAGACGTCGACCCGGATTGCGGAAATAGCCGCGAGCTGCGAGGAGCAAAGCGCCCAGACCTCGGAAGTTCTCAAGGCTGCGCAAAACATCGCGGCCGTGACCGAGGAAACGTCAGCAAGCACCGAAGAAACCTCCAATGCCGTCGTTGATCTGGCTAGAATGGCGGAAAACCTCAATCAGCTTGTTGTCAAAATTTAAAGCCGAAACAAGAAAACGGAGGTCCCGCAAAGGGTGCCTCCGTCTTTCATTTGCTTTTGCTCTTGCCAGTATGGATAACCGGTGTTCCCGCTTTAATTGCTGGAAGGTTGATTTTCCAGTGTCACCGTCGTGGTTTTCATAAATCCATCGCGGTAGAAGGTAACTTCCATTTTTTCTCCCGGCTTTTTGTTCAGCGTCAAGTATTTGCGCAATTGCGCGCCGTTGTCGATGTCTTTGCCATCCAGCTTGACGATGACGTCGTATTGCCTCAGATCAGCCTTGCCTGCTGGCGAAAATCTGCCCGGCTGTTTGCTGATCACGACGCCCGCTTTCACATCGTTTGGCAGGTTCAGCGTCTCTTTCCAGTGGTAGCGCGGCACACTGGTCAAATTGTACGGCTCGATGCCCAGATAAGCCCGTTTCAGCTCCCCATACTGCATCAGGTCGCCGACGATTTTTTTCACGTCGTTGATCGGAATGGCAAAGCCGAGCCCTTCCACACCTGTCTTGGAGATTTTCATCGTATTGATGCCGATTACCTGTCCCTTGATATTGACCAGAGCGCCCCCGCTATTCCCCGGGTTGATCGCCGCATCCGTTTGCAGCACGTCCAGCTCCCAGTCATCCTGGCCGTCTTCGTTGATATCCACCGGCATCGAACGGTTCAGCGAGCTGATGATCCCTTGCGTTACCGTACGGGAAAATTCCAGTCCGAGCGGGTTGCCGATGGCGATCGCCGGCTCTCCTACCTTCAGCGTACCGGAGTCGCCCAGCTCGGCTACCTTTTTCACCTTGCTGCCGTCGATTTCCAGAACGGCCAGATCGGTAAACGGATCGGCTCCCAGTACTTTGGCGTCGACAGTGTCGCCGTTTGGCAGTGCTACCTGGATCTTGCTTCCTCCGGAAATAACGTGATTATTGGTAATAATGTGCGCTTTGCCGTTTTTGTTTTCAAAGATGACGCCAGAACCCTCGCCGCGCTGAACCTGTTCTTCATTAAACCAGTTCACGACCCGGCGCGTATTGATGATCCCCACGACCGCATCTTCCGTTTTTTCCACCGCATCCACCGTAGCCGAAGTAACCTCGACCGATACAGGCTGGGCGAACAGATTGGCGGCCGGATTGCTCATGGCATTGGCCGTACCCGGCTCTACCATGGAAATGTATCCTGATTTGGAGAGAGACGGCAGCATCAAGAGAACTACCATCCCTCCAATCACCGCGGAAGTAATGGAGGTCATCACCAAGCGCCCGATTCCATTCGAACGCTTTTTCCGTTCCACTTGTGCCATGTCATCGTAAAAACCCATGGTTCACGCTCTCCTTTCTCTATTACCTAGCTTTGCAGATTTTGCTATCGCGTATACCATTTCACACCTTCAGTATACGACCTGTTTTCGGCAAAATGGCGTGAGAATTATGGAAAGGTTGTGGAACTGGCGGCAGGAAATCCATACGGGTGCCGTCTATAAAAACTCCAGCTTGGTCGGGCGGTCCGGGTACGTTTCCCGCAGATGGACGTCATCTCCGACCTTGAGACCGCTCTCCTCCAAAATCCCTTTTACGGTCAGACGCGCCAGATCGATCATGTTATTCTCTTTGCTCAGATGCGCGAGGTATACCCTCTCTGCCCGTCCGCCTAAAACGTCAATCATCGCTTCGCCAGCCGCTTCGTTCGACAGATGGCCGACGTCGCTCAAAATACGCCGCTTGATGCTCCACGGATACTGCGACATGCGAAGCAATTCGACATCGTGATTGGATTCAAACACATAGGCATCCGCACCGCGAATCGTCTCCTTGATCCGGTCGCTGACGTAGCCGAGGTCGGTCGCCACACTCAGCTTCTTGTTATTGTGGTAAAAGCAAAAGCCCATCGGCTCGACGGCGTCGTGAGAAATGCCAAAAGACTCGATTCCCAAATCCTCCAGCTCTTTTTTCTCGCCTACCTCAAACAGCTGCTTCTGGTCCTCCCGAATCGTACCGATCTGGCCATCCAATTCAGACCACGTTTTTTGATTGGCATAAATTGGGAGATTGTACCTGCGGGCCATGACGCCAATTCCTTTAATATGGTCGACGTGCTCGTGCGTTACCAAAATGGCGCTCAGCTCTGTCGGGTCCACGCCGATCTCGCGCAGAGCCGCCTCTGCCTGTTTGCCGGTAATCCCCACATCGATCAACACCGAGATGCGATCCGTTGCCACGTAGATCGCATTGCCGGTACTCCCGCTTGCCAATACACTAAATCTCACTACAAATCCCTCTTCTCTCGCTTGCACGCACACAAGGGAGCCGCAGTGTAAGCAGAATCGTCCCTTCCATCTCCCCACACCGCGGCCGTGTACCTGCTTCCCTTGCAAAATGTTGTCTATATCGAACATGCTGTCTATAGCTGTGAAACTGCTGCCCTTTTAACGATGGCTTTTCGGTCTGTCTTCCAACACCTGCTTGTCCGCTACTTTCGCCATCCCTATTTCCCCGGGAAATAATTCGTGACCAAAGGGCGTTCCTGGGCTCCTGTAAATCCGTTGACAAAATGCTGCTTCCCATCGTGAATGATCCGCCATACCGGAGCCAGCCCCTGAATTTCCGCGTCATAGGAACCGTAGTAGCCCAGCGTTACATTTTCGATACGCTCGCCCTGATGGATCACCTGTTTTTCCACCAGCGAACGGATCGCTTTATATGCAGAAATGATCGGGCGGCTCGTACCCTGGCTGCGTATATTCAGATAGGTTTGCCGATACCCGAGAATCGAGCCATCGGCCAAGTAGACTTCGAGCGGCGCGATGAATATCGGCACCTTATCGTACACCTGCCAATACAAAAGTCTTCCCTGATTCGATTGGTACAGGTCAGCCGTGTACTGATCGGAATACATCATGCGCGGTCCGATTTGGCGCAACAGCTCGTTGGGGGTGATCTGGCCATTTATGGCGATCGGCGGCTTCAGTCTGGCCGCCAGGGCCATTTTTTCCAGGGTAGCGTCAATGCCTGCCATCCCCTGCAGCTCCAACGCTCCGATCCCTACATACTCTGCATTGAGATAGGTCATGTCCGGCGTGTCCGACGGCACCTCTGCGTCAAGTGTGACGTTGTGCTGTCTGAGATAGTCATCCATTTCCCACTTTTCGCTCTGGGACGCCTCGGGATTTTGCCAGTAGCCGCCCCTCGTCGCGTATACCTGATAGCCGAGAAACACGTCCAGCAGGAGAAAGGCCCAGATCAAGATCGTTTTCGTTTTACTCCAATCCATGCTCCGGCCCTCCTCCCTGATTCAATTGGGCAGGAATGTACAGGTTGGGATAATTGTTCACTTCTACTACCCAGATCGGGATCAGCTCCACATAATCCTCGTGTGTAACCGTCTGATACGACAGATATGCGTTTCTGATCTGCTCTGTATTCGCCAATCCCTTTTCGCGGATGTATTGAAACAATTCCGGTCCCGACATCGCCGTCCACCCTTTGTTCTGGATGTAGCGGTCCAGATCGATCAGTGAGCGGTCCATCGTCACTACCTGGCCCGCCTCCATCGTCACCCGGATGGTGTCGATCGGATAGCCTTCCTTGCTGTAGAGCGGATACGCTCCGACGTACTGGCGGAAGGTAACAACGTCTTTGTCGTTATAGCTTTTTCTGATTGTCTCGAAATGAAAATCATCCGTCCATCCCAAATGTTTGTTAATAAATGAAATGGCTGCCTTTACCTTCTCCTCATCCGTCAGCTCCGGTGCGACTGACAGGATGGCCGGGTCCGTAAACGTAATGGCCTGCTGATCCGAACGCAACTGGATGGAGCGGCTGCCATCGGTGTAGATGATCGTCTTGTCCCGCTCCACGATTTGGCGGACCAGTGTCCGATCGAGAAAATACGCATCCAGTAGCTGATCGTTGTCGATCGTCCGGAATGTAAAGCGAAAGGCCTGCATTTTCACCGGGTTTTTCGGCAAATAGTAAATCGTCCCTGCCGCCCTCCCCTGCTCTATGATCGGGGGGACAGGATTCGGCTTGACGACCTTCATGATTTGTTCCGGCATCAGGTTGCCCGTCGGCAGATAAGACTGCCGCAAATCCTTTGGACTGATCGAGGTACGGCTGCGAAGCACCATTTCCTCGCCGGAGAGGATAAACAAGGCATAGACCACGTCTTCCTCTTCCTCGTAATAAAGCACCAGGCGGTCGATTCCCTTTCCTTTGTCGCTGACCTCATCGCGAAATGTCACAAGCCGTCCAACGACAGAAAGAGGGACGCTGTTGCGAAAGCGTATTTCAATTCCTTGCTTCTCCCGGGAGATTTTCTCCCACTTCTCAATCGGCAAGGAAAATGGCGCGAAATCGAGGAAGATCCATTTCTTCATCTCTTCTTTGACGATGCGATACTGGCCGTCTGTCGCTGTCGCCTTTGTATGCCGGTCCTCCCCGTAGTGAAAGATGACCGATTCCGGTGCGATCAAGTCCTCCAGTTGCCTTTCCTGTACCGGCTTTGATTCCTTGTACTGAGCAGGCTCGATCAGTTGAAATTGGGGCTGGTTTGTCCACAAAAGCGCGGTCAACAGAAAGCTGGACAGAACCAGCAAGGTGAGCAGCAAGGTTTTGGCCGGCTCCTTCCACCGTATCATCCCGCCGTCCCTCCTTTTGCAAATGGCACCCAAAAGGTGACCGTCGTGCCCACATTCAATTCGCTGGAGATCTCGATTTCCGCGCCGTGAGCCTGTACCAATTCCCGGGCGATGGCGAGGCCGAGACCGGTTCCGCCTTGCCCGCGCGAACGAGCCTTGTCCACCCGGTAAAAGCGTTCAAAGATGCGCTTTAAATCCCGGCTGGGAATCCCGATCCCGGTATCGGAAATGGAGATGTGGAGACGCTTTTGGTGCCGGTTGACCTGTGCCATGAGGACGACCGTGCCTCCCTCGGGCGTATACTTGACTGCATTGGACAGCAGATTGTCCAGCACCTGGTTGATCGCATCCTTGTCCACGTATATAGGAGGCAGATTTTCCGGCACCTCCAGCTTTAGCTGGACGCCCTGCTGTTCCCCGAACATGGAAAAGCGGTCTGCCGCATAACGAAGCAGCTGATCGGCGTCTACCTCTTTGTAGTGGAGGTGAATGCCCTGCGAGTCAAAACGGGACAGCTGAAGCAGGTCGTTTACGAGACGGATCATCCGCTCTGTCTCTGACATGGTCACCTTTAAAAAGCGGTTGGACAGCTCCGGTTCCTCTACTGCGCCGTCCAACAGCGCTTCCACATAGCTTTTGATCGTCGTCAACGGCGTCCGCAGCTCATGCGATACGTTGGCGACGAACTCCTTGCGCTGCTGGTCCAGCCGCTGCTGCTCCGTCACGTCCTGCAGCACCGTAATAATGCCGCCCCGCTTCCCGCTGTCATGCTGAAGCGGTGTAAATGTCACACGAAGGATCAGGACTTCGCGGTTCGGCAGCACCATTTCAATGATCAACGGCTCCACCTGCGAATACAGCGGCATTTCTTCCTCCGGCGGCAGCTTCAAGAGATCGTACAGCGTCAATCCTTTGGCCATGCAGTCGTCCATGGTGACCTGCAGCATCTCTTCCGCCGACCGGTTCATCAAAATGATCTGACCGTTGCGGTTGGAGGCGACTACCCCATCAGACATGTTGCGCAGGATACCGGCCAGCTTCTCCCGCTCTTCCTCCTGCTGCATGATCGCCTCTTGCAGCCTGAAAGTCATATGGTTGAAGGCCATCCCGAGCTGCCCAATTTCATCATCACTATACACACGTACATTTCTATTAAAATCTCCATCGGCAACCGCCCGGGCCTGACGAGTCATTTCCTTGACCGGCGTCGTAATCGTCCGGGCCAGCACGACACCCAAGGCTGCGGTGAAAAGCAGTGCGATCATCGTCCCGGAAGCGAGAATCCCGTTCATCTTGCGGATCGTCGTATAGGTCGCCTCCATGGAAGCAGCCATGTATACTGCCCCGTAGACAATGTTGTCTCCTTTCACCGGCAGCACGAGCACCTTGACCCGATCGCCTGTCCGCGGATCGATCCGGGTCGACTCGCTGCGTGTCCCCAAAAGCGCAATCGTTACCTCTGGCTGAGTGTTTCGCTGCCCGATCGTACGCTTGTCTTCCGTCGTGCTGATAACCGTCCCGTTCGAGTCGATGACGCGGACATTGGCCCCGTTCAGCTTCACCAGATGGGTGATCAGATTGTCGATTCCCTGCCTGACCTCATCCTGGCTTTGCTCCTTGCCTTCGTTTGGCCGCAGGTATCCTTGGGAAAGCGTCGCCAAAAGGCTCGCCTGCGCATTCAACGTCTCCGAGAAGTTATTGATGTAGTAGCTTTCCACTTCCCGGGCAAAGTACGCCCCGATAAACTGCATCGCCATCAGGATCAGGAGCATGTAAATGACGACCATTTTCCACTGGACCGTCTTGAACAGGCGAAACAGACGAAAAAGGCGAAACGGACTCATCCGGGAGTTCCTCCCGCTCCCGGATTACGCATGGTATAGCCAAGTCCGCGCCTCGTGATGATATACTTCGGCTGGCTCGGATCGTCTTCGATTTTTTCACGCAACCGGCGGATCGTCACATCGACTGTCCGCACATCCCCGAAGTAATCAAATCCCCAGACGGATTGGAGCAGATGCTCCCTCGTCATGACCTGTCCCTGGTGGCGAGCCAGATAGACAAGCAGCTCAAATTCCCGATGGGTCAGCTCAAGCTGCTCCCCGATCTTCTCGACGGTATAGGAATTCAGATCGATCTCCAGTTCATGAATCCGCAGCAGATGATTGTCCTGCTCTTCGCTCTTGGGCTGCTGGCGGCGGAGCTGCGCTTTGACTCTGGCCACCAGCTCCCGTGCGCTGAATGGCTTGGTCACGTAATCATCCGCACCCAGCTCCAGGCCGAGCACCTTGTCCACCTCGGAATCCTTGGCCGTCAGCATGATGATCGGCACATCGCAGCTTTTCCGAACGGAGCGGCAGACATCCATGCCATCCCGGCCCGGAAGCATCACATCCAATAAAATAAGGTCCGGTTTTTCATTCTGCACGAGAAGAAGAGCTTCCTCTCCGTCATAGGCGCAGACTACCTGGTACCCTTCCTTTTCAAAGGTAAACTTCAAGATATCGGCAATTGGTTTTTCATCGTCCACAACCAGGAGTTTTGCCATAGCGCTCTCCCCCTTCTGTACGTAATGGATTCCACGAAACGTCCGTGTTTTCCTCCACATCTGATGCTTGGTAATGTTTCCTGCCATCTCCACATGCTCTTATTGTATCAGACAGCCGCCTTGGACGCTTCCCTCATCCAATAGGAAAAGGGCCCCCTCATTTGAGAGAACCCTTTATTGTAAGAATCAAAGAAAATCATTATTTTGATTTTCCTATACTTTCCTGCTTATTTTAGGAAACGGACCGGGTTTTGCAGTCGTCCATTTTGTATAACCTCAAAATGCAGGTGGACACCGGTAGAGTCTCCGGTAGAACCCATGACCCCAATTGCTTTTCCTTGGGAGACGACATCTCCTACTTTGACGCTGATGGAGCGAAGATGCCCATAACGGGTCTTCATGCCGTTTCCATGGTCGATCAAAATGGAATTTCCGTAATCGCCATCCCATCCAGCTTGTACGACGCGGCCATTGTCGGCAGCACGAACAGCTCCGGAACCGGCAATGTCGATTCCTTTGTGCAAACGGCCCCAGCGCATGCCAAAACCGCTGCTGATAGAGCCTCTGGCCGGCCAAGAAAGACGGCCTGTCCCGCGAGACGGAATGACTTTGGTTCCGCGCTCGACGATTTTGACCAGCGGCTGGTCAATGACTTGCTGATCCAGGATGCTTTTGTCGACAACTTGTCCATTTTCTTTCACAACGAGATAACGGACGGTTTTGCTGCCCTCTTTTCCTTCCTGGACAACCTTTGTTTCGCCTTTTGGCAGCTTGTCGTTATTCCTTACCTGCGTGGCAAACGGAATGGTTTCTTTTTGACTGACCTCTTCCTTCACCTGTACAGTCACCAACGGGCGAAGCGCCGTTACATTAATCTTTTGTCCCAATTGCAGCAATGTATTTTCCGTTATGCCAGGGTTATTGGCATAAATATCTTTCGACGTAATGCCGTACTTTTTGGCGATGCAGCCTACGCAGTCGCCCTCGACTACGGTATGGGTTACTTGCTTGAACGTACCCTTGGCCAAGAGTTCCTCCAGCTTGTCCACCGGAAGAACCTGAGCAGCGGTTACCGAATCGCTTTCCAGCTTCACGTCTTCCTTGATCGACACTTGCACCGCAGGAGGAGCTTTCGGCTGGTCTATGGATGCGGCTGCTACCGCCTGTTTCTTCACGTTGTTTGCGGGTATTCCGGAGAACTTCTCCTTCACAGATTCCAACGCTTTCTCGGCTGCCTCTGCATTCTCGGCATAACCGACCACTTTTCCGTCAACGACCAATTTGACAGCCTCTACCTTGATGTCGGCAATATCCGACAGAGCTTTGATGGCTGCCTCGTTATCGTAGTGTCCCTTATACAGTTTTTCTTCAGTAAATGTGATATAGTCGGACAACGTCAGGTTCAAGCCGTGCTTTGCCTTTTCCTCGTCCAGCTTGGCCTTTGTCCACGAATGGACAACCTCCGGATTGTTGACGACACCAATCTCCTGTCCATTCACTGCTACATGATAAATCGAAATAATGTTGCTCTTGTAATAGAAGTAGGCGGATGCCCCGATTGCTGTTGTGAGTACGAGTCCTGCTGTGATCGTTGCCGTTTGCTTTTTGTGAGTGCGGACAAACGTGCTTGCTCTCTCGACCGCCCGCTGTGTAGCTCGGCTGCTATTCTCGACGATGCGCTTCGTCTTGTTTTGCAGCTTGGCCATCCATTCGGCCCATTGCATACCTTGTCCCTCCTGAAAACAGATACATCTCCTTCATGAACGTAACTATTTTGAATTTTTTTGCGATATGTACTAGGTCTAATAACCCGGATATTCAGTTTCAATTATCTGCCAAATTGCCTAAAGAAACCAACTATGTCGACTTTACCACAAAAATAACGACAACATCAAGTGTAAAATGCTGTCGAATGGATTTTTGGTTTCTTGCTCATAATAGGTACACCATATTTGACGGTTATTAACAAAAGGGTACGAGAGGAGCGGCAGGCAGTGAAGGAACGCAACATTTTGGCTGGTTTTAAAACGATTGAAGCGGCAGAGAAAGCGGCACAATCCCTTCGTCAGGCAGGCTTTGAAACCATTCAGATCGCCCATATTGGACAATACCCGGGCGACGGACTGGAAGAGATCACAAATCCGATTACAAGCGATTTCCCCAGCCTGGCCACACTGACCCAGGCCGGTGACTTTCCGAATGGCCGGGATGCCAGCGTCCTGGCAGCCGCAGGTCCGGATGCCAGCGGGATGGCTGATCGCGGAGTAGAAAACATCGGAAACATTCTACTGACAGCAGTCGTACCGGAAGAACGAGGCGATGAAGCCGTACAGATCATCGAATCGTTCGGAGGCACCATCTAAACGATTGCTTCCTGCAGGCAGCAGCAAAGGAAACCAAACACAAATCGAGTAGGAGGGGGCGACTAACCCCCGTCCTCTCACACCACCGTACGTACCGTTCGGTATACGGCGGTTCACCAAGCTTGACGAATTTGAGAATATCGTTGCACTAAGCTTTTCAGCCCTTGTTGTTGCCAGTAGGCAATGCCGAGGGCTTTGTGTATATGCGGAGATTTTGTGGTACGCCATGCACCCTTGCGGGTATTTGCAATTTCAATGGCTTTTACGTGAGATATGCCAAGAGAACGAAGTTCTCGATATCTGGTTCTCACGCGTTTCCACTGCATCCACAAACAAAGACGGAGCCTGCGCCTTGTCCATTCCTCAATGGATTGTAGAATGCCCTTCGCGTCTGCAAGGGCGAAATATCCAATCCAGCCCATGAGGTACTGATTTATTCTTTCAATCCGCTTCTCCATCGAGATGCTCCACACCGGATTCGTGATCGTGCGGATTTTCTCTTTTAGCTTGAGGAGGGATTTGGGGTGGATGCGAATCCTTGTCTGTTTTGCAAAGGTAAAACTAAAGCCCAAGAATTTTCGTTTCCATGGTCGGTCTATCGCGCTTTTCTCCTCATTTACTTTTAGCCTTAGTACCTTCTCCAAGTGGTTTTGAATACTCTTCTTTACTCGTTCCCCTGCCCGTTTTGTTTTCACGTAGATATTACAATCGTCTGCGTAGCGGCAGAAACGGTGGCCTCTCTTTTCGAGTTCCTTGTCCAAATCATCAAGTAGGATATTTGCCAAAAGTGGGCTTAACGGCCCACCTTGCGGTGTTCCTTCACTTGATGTTGTACAGACGCCATTTATCATGATCCCCGCATTCAAGTAGGAACGAATCAGTCTTAAAATTCTCTTGTCCTGAACTTTTCGAGCCACACGGCTCATTAGAATATCATGATTTACGCGATCAAAGAATTTCTCTAGATCGATGTCCACCACGAAACGATATCCTTCGGAGATATACGCTTGCGCTTTCCTTACTGCCATGTGAGCGCTACGTTTTGGACGGAACCCATAGCTAGATTCCGAGAAGGTGGGGTCGAAGATCGGCGTTAACACTTGGAGGATGGCCTGCTGAATAAAGCGGTCTACCACGGTGGGAATGCCTAATAACCTTACACCACCGTCAGGTTTCGGGATTTCGACTCTGCGAACAGGTGAAGGTCTATAGGTTCCCCTTTCCATCTTCTCGCGGATGGCTTGCCAGTGTTCACGTAGATAATCGCGTAGTTGTTCGGTTGAAACACCATCGACTCCACCGACACCTTTGTTTTCCTCCACTCGTTGGAGTGCCATCCGTAAGTTTTCCCGTGATAAGACTTTTTCCAGCAAATCCATAATGATGTTCCTTCCTTCGCACATGCGGACTCCGTGCTTGCTGTACGATACTCAGCCCTCTTTTGTACCCTCGGGGCTTCACCCCTGCTCTTCAAAAGTAGTTCCTTGACAGAATTCTGCTTCGACGTACCGTATCAAAAGACATGGATCGCATGCTGACTTGATGTTCGGCCCTTCCCCATTCAAGCGTCCTCTACTCGGGTACTATGGCCTCTGCTGACTTCTGCATGTTCAGCGTCTCCTTACGGAGACGGTTACCAACAGTTGAAGGCGTTTCATGCAGACCTCCCCAGGTAAGAACGATAACTTTCATCCCATGTACCTGCCCAAGTTTACTACTGTATCCCTTGGCTGTATGGGGCTTTGTCTTGTTTGGCAGACTCGCCCGGATACAACAGCCTCAAATTGGGTTCGTGTACCTCAGGTCGGGATTTTGCCGCCGGCTTCCTTCAGATTCGACCTCGCGGTCGACACCCTTGCCTTGAGCTAACGGTTGGTACAGCCAACCCCCGTTCGGGACTTTCACCCTATAGCTATCGCCCATGCTGGGCGCACCAACAGAGCCACCTCCCCTCTTTCGGGACAGGTGGCTATATGCCGTTACACATCTACACCTCTACCATCGACGTGATGTCTTTGACCGCCAAACGGCGAATCGTCGTTTTTTGGTCGTCCCGCTGTTTGTACGTGGTAATAAAACAAAGATAGCCGTTGTTAAAATGAGTCATGGTTCCTTTGATGACGACGCCGTTAAACATCTTAACCTGAACATTCTTGCCCAGAAGCTTCATCGCCTTCTGATCAAATCCCATCATCGTGACCACCTCATTTTTCCTTGATATGCCTTACCATATGCCCAGAAGTCTGCTTTTCGTGTCTGTCCTTGCAAAAAAAGAAGAAGCCCTGTCGTCCATTTTTGCTTCCTGATCGTTTTCGACCACTGCCATGCAGCGCCGCAACGTGCGCCGGGAGAGGTGCATCCTTCCTACTTTCAATAAAAAAGCTGCCGAACCAGGTTCGACAGCTTTTTCGCATAGAGCCAATTGTTTATCCGTAGATACCGCGAACAACCACAGTTTGTTCGCGATCCGGTCCAACCGAGAAGATGGAGAGCGGAATGCCGGTCAGTTGCGTGATGCGCTCGATGTAGTGACGTGCGTTTTCAGGCAGCTCGTGCAGGCTGCGAACGCCAGTGATGTCTTCCTTCCAGCCTGGGAGCTCCTCGTATACCGGCTCGCACTTGGCGAGCTGGTTCAGATTCGCCGGGAAGGACTCGATCACTTTGCCGTTGTATTTGTAGGCTGTGCAAATGCGCAGCGTGTCAATGCCGCTCAGCGTGTCCAGCTTGGTGATCGCCAGTCCCGTAATGCCGCTCACACGGCGTGCATGGCGGACAACTACGCTGTCAAACCAGCCGACACGGCGCGGACGGCCTGTCGTCGTACCGTACTCAAATCCTACTTCGCGGATATGATCGCCTGTCGCATCAGTCAATTCGGTCAGGAACGGACCATCCCCTACGCGAGTGGTGTACGATTTTGCCACACCGATAACCTGGTTGATCTTGGTCGGTCCTACACCGGAACCGATAGTGACCCCACCGGCAATCGGGTTGGAAGAAGTCACGAACGGATACGTACCTTGATCGATGTCCAGCAGAACGCCTTGGGCGCCTTCAAACAGCACGCGGCTGCCCTGATCGATGGCATCGTTCAAGACGACAGACGTATCGGTGACATAAGGGCGAATGATCTCGGCATAGCCCAGGTATTCTTCCAGCACTTCGTTCAGTTCAAAGCCGCTGGTATTGTACATTTTCTCCAGCAGAAGATTTTTCTCAGCGAGGTTGCGCTCAAGCTTGCGGGCGAACTCTTCTTTGTCCATCAGATCGGCAATGCGAATACCGATACGGGCAGCTTTGTCCATATAAGCCGGTCCGATCCCTTTGCGGGTCGTACCGATCTTGTTTGCGCCGCGGCTGTCTTCTTCCACAGCATCCAGCTTGATGTGGTAAGGCAGGATCACGTGCGCGCGATCGCTGATTTTCAAGTTGTGCGTCTTGAAACCAAAGCTGTGAATGTAATCCAGCTCCGCTACCAGCGCTTTCGGATCGATAACCATGCCGTTGCCGATGACGCAAGTTTTATCTGTATAAAAAATTCCGGATGGAATCAAGTGCAGCTTGTATTTGTTGCCACCAAAAATAATCGTGTGTCCAGCATTGTTGCCACCCTGATATCTGGCCACCACTTCGGCGCTTTCCGCCAGATAATCGGTAATTTTCCCTTTACCTTCATCGCCCCATTGGGTTCCGACGACAACTACAGTTGACATCGAAAAACACCTCCTGATTTCATCATTGCCTTACTGGGCCTGAAACAATCTAAGTGTACTAAACGATTTTGTTGCTGTCAATGAAAATACGAACGTTAACAATTTAGAAAGTTTATACGTTCGGTATTTTCATAATAGAAAAAAAGCCGGAGTATGTTCCGGCTTTTCCGTAAAAACAGGCGATTTTTACCTGGGTAGAACTTATTTTTATTATTGCTTTTTACCCCGCTGCATCGCGATAGCGATTGTCCAGGCTGACAAACTTGTTGTATTCCTTCAAAAATGCCAGCTCCACCGTTCCGGTCGGGCCGTTACGCTGCTTGGCAATGATGATTTCGATGACGTTTTTGTTCTCTGTTTCTTTGTCGTAGTAGTCATCGCGATAAAGGAACGCAACAATATCGGCGTCCTGCTCGATCGAACCGGATTCACGGATGTCCGACATCATCGGCCGCTTGTCCTGACGCTGCTCCACCGAACGGCTTAGCTGGGACAAGGCGATTACAGGCACGTTCAATTCCCTGGCGATCCCCTTCAAGGTCCGGGAAATTTCCGATACCTCCTGTTGGCGGTTGTCGCCTTTTCCCCGTCCGTGAATCAACTGCAGGTAGTCGATCAGGATCATGCCCAAACCGCGCTCCGCTTGCAGACGGCGGCATTTCGCCCTGATGTCCTGTACCGTCACACCCGGCGTATCGTCGATGTAGATCGGCGCTTTCGCCAATGTCCCGATGGCCATCGTCAGCTTTTGCCAGTCATCCTCTTCCAGCCAACCCGAACGCATGCGGGAGGCATCCAAATTGCCCTCCGCACAAATCATCCGCTGTACCAACTGAGAAGCGGCCATCTCCAGCGAGAAGATGGCCACTGTCTCGCCGGCGCGAGCAGCTACGTTCTGGGCTACATTCAAGGCAAAGGCCGTTTTCCCTACAGACGGACGGGCTGCCAGGATAATCAGGTCGCTTCGTTGGAAGCCGGCTGTCATCTTGTCCAAATCCGGGTATCCCGAAGGAATCCCCGTCACATCCCCGCGCCGCTGACTGAGAAACTCAATCCGTTCATACGTCTCCAGCAGTACGTCGCGGATCGGCGTAAAGCCGCCGCTGTTCCGGTTCTGGGCAATTTCGAGGATGTATTTCTCTGCATCCGCGATGATCTCCCCGACCTCGTCTTCACGGGAGTACCCTTCATTGGCAATTTTCGTCGCCGTCAGGATCAACCGCCGCAAGAGCGACTTTTCCTCGACGATCTTCGCGTAATACTCAATGTTGGCCGCAGTCGGAACCGAGCTGGCAATCTCCGTGAGATAGGGAACGCCGCCCACCTCATCCAGCAGCTTGTGGTCCTGCAGCTCTGCCGTCACCGTTACGAGGTCGACCGGCTCCCCCTTGTCGTAGAGGTCCTGCATCGTTTTAAAGATGCGCTGATGGGCGGTTTTATAAAAATCTTCAGGTCGAAGAATTTCAATTGCCGTGATGAGAGCTTCCTTCGATAAGAACACGGCCCCCAGAACTGACTGTTCCGCTTCGTTGTTTTGCGGCGGCACACGGTCCAAAAACAGGTCGCTCACGTCACACCCCTCGCTTATCCCGTATTAGCATGAATTACTGCTTCATTATTCTTCCACTACATGAACCTTGAGCGTTGCCGTCACTTCATTATGCAGCTTCACTTTCACCTGGGTAACGCCCAGTGCGCGGATCGCTTCCATTTCCAGCTTGCGTTTGTCCAGTTTGATTTGGAACTGGTCTTCCAAAGCCTGCGCGACCTGCTTGCTGGAAATAGCCCCGAACAAGCGGCCGCCTTCCCCTGCTTTTCCCGATACCTTTACGGTGATCTCGTTCATCTTTTCAGCTAGCTGCTGAGCTTCAATCTTTTCCTGCTCTTTACGCTTGGCTTCGCTGCGCTGCTGCGCGTCCAGCGTCTTCATATTGGCTTCGGTGGCTTCCTTGACCAATCCCCGCGGCAGCAGGAAGTTGCGTACGTAGCCTTCCGACAAATCCTTGACTTCGCCTTTTTTCCCTTGACCCTTTACGTCTTTCAGAAAAATAACTTTCATCTGTGCTTCCTCCTCCTCTAGACGGCTGTTCTAGACGACTGCATCGATAGCTTCCTTCAGACGTCTGACGGCCTCTTTTAAGGAAATTCCTTCGATCTGGTTGGCTGCTGCGGTCAAATGGCCGCCTCCGCCCATGTGTTCCATGATCGACTGGACATTGATGTCGCCCAGTGAGCGGGCACTGATCAGCACCGTATCGTCAGCTCTTCTGGCAACGACAAAGGACGCCTGAATGCCCGAGAGCGTCAACAGCTGCTCGGCTGCCTGGGCCACCTGTACCTGCGTGTACTCCTCACTGGGGTCGCCCACGGCAATCGCCATGTTATCCCGATAGGTCTCGGTATTCATGATCACCCGAGCACGTTTTACATATTGCGTCAAATCCTCTTTCAGCAAGCGCTGGACAGCCGCAGTATCCGCGCCATTCCGGCGAAGAAACGAAGCTGCCTCAAAGGTTCGCGAGCCTGTGCGGAAAGCAAAGCTTTTCGTATCGACCACAATCCCCGCCAACAAGGCCGTAGCGATCAGATTGTCGATGTTCAGACGGTCGCTTTGATATTGCAGAAGCTCTGTAACCAGCTCGCTTGTAGAAGAAGCATACGGCTCCAGATACAAAAGCACCGGCTCGATAAATTCTTCCGAGCGCCTGTGGTGGTCGATCACCACAATCCGGCTTGTTTCGCTGAGCAGGCGCGGCTCGATTACCAGCGACGGGCGATGCGTGTCGACGATTACCAAGAGCGTCCGCCCGGTAATCAGACGTATCGCTTGCTCCGGTGTTATGAAAGCCTCGGCCAGTTCCTCATGCGCGTAAATTTCCTTCATCAGACGCTCCACAGACGAATTGCCTTCATCCATCACGATATATGCGTCTTTTTTATGAAGCTGTACGGCTTTCAGTACGCCCAGGGAGGCGCCGATCGAATCCATGTCAGGCTGCTTGTGTCCCATGACGATGACGTGCTCCGCTTCGTGAATCAGATCGCGCAGCGCATGGGCGATCACGCGGGCACGTACACGCGTCCGCTTTTCCACGGCATTGGACTTGCCGCCGAAAAACGTCAGCTTGTTTCCGATCTTGACCGCTGCCTGGTCTCCGCCGCGGCCCAAAGCAATGTCCAAACTCGATTGGGCCATTTGTCCCAGCTCGATATAGGAATTGGCTGCAGCTCCGGCTCCGATGCTAAGCGTGATCGGTATCTTGTTGTCTGCAGTCATCTCCCTGACCACATCCAGAATGTCAAAACGGCTTTCTTCCAGTTTGTCCAGCGTCTCCCGCTCCATCAACGCCAGGAATTTATCTGCGGAAATGCGGCGCAGATAGATGCCGTGCCTGTTTGCCCATTCGGTAATGACCCCTGCCACACTCGTAGAAAGCAGTGTCCGGCTTTGATCGTCCATCACTTGTCCGACCTCGTCCAGGTTGTCGAGGTGGATGATGGCAAGCACAGCCTTTTCACGGTGGTAGCGAAGCGTCAATTCTTTGAAATTCGTGATGTCCGTAAAGTAAAGCAGACGCTCCTCTGCTCGGACAAGCACTTCATAGGTCCGCTCGTTGTAAACAAACTCCAGCCGCTTCTGGTCCGGTTTCAGAACGAGCTGCGGGAATACATCAGGCAGTGTTTTCCCGATCAACATTTCATCACCGGACATATTGGTCATAAAGGGATTTACCCATTCGATGGTCTTTTCTTCGTTGAACAACAAAATCCCGATCGGCATTTCCTGGATGACGCCTTCGCCCGCCTTCTTCACCCGGTGGGTAACCGTAGCCAAGTACAGACGAAGATCCCGCTGGAAGCCTTTTTCGGCCTGCAGCGCGTAAACCACGAGCCCGATCAGGCAAATGATCCCGATCGCCCCGTACATCCAGTGATGAAGCGTCAAAATTCCCAACAGCAACAAGCTAAAGCTTAGAGCCAAGACCATGTGTAGCCCGTACCAACGCTTTAACAGGAATTTGGGCATTTCCTCAGCCCCTCTTCACTCTTGTTTCCAGTCTCTTTCGCAAGCCTAAACCCAAATCAAAGATGCCTAATAAACTAAGTATAGTGGTTAGCGGGGGAAAAATAAATAGAGAGACAATAAGCACGGGGGCCAATCCCTTCCTGTTGTACAAATGAATGGCAAACAGACAGAAAGCAAGGCCCTGCAACGTCAGGATCACATCCAGGATCACCTTTACGTTGAGTACGGCGCTTGTCCAAAATGTTCCCTGCAATTCTTCTCCCATCAAAAGAATACTTACCATGGAAATAAAATAGTAGTAGAGGATCGAACGCGGAAAAGACCACTCTCTGGCAGGAGGCAAGGCCGGAACCGACAATCTCATCCGTTTGCCCACCAGTCGGGCTATCCAGTGCGTAATCCCGCTTTGTATAAAACTCATCATGACTAAAAAGGCCGGCATGACCATTTTGATGAGCTGCATTCCCTGTTCAAATTGCTCTTTGGGCACGAAATCAGGCCTTAGCTTCGTTGCCTCCTGAATCATTTCATTCAAGCCCATCCCGATGACGTACGTGGAGAGAGCGAGCATCGCCACATACCCGAGGAAAACGACTGCAGCTCCCGCGACAATCGCGGACATAGCTGTCCCTCTTTTGGCGTACATGTGACCCATTACTGTTCCCCAGAGCGCGATCATCAAAGCCATCATAGCCGAGAATATCCCGGTTAGCACTCCAGCTAAAAACGTGAACACGGCGACAATCCATATGGAGGATGAAATCGGCCGCCGCATCCCGAGGATGACAAACGGCAACGGCAAAAGCAGGCTGGTGACCATCCCTGCAATTGTGTATGTACTGATAAACAGCAGCACTAGTGCAATTCCCAGCAAAAGGGCGTTTTCCGCCAATTGTTTTGTTTTTGAAGGCATGGCGACACCTCATCGTGTATCTTCAAAGTAAAAGCAATACGACCAATAAAAAATATGGAAAAAAGAGGGCCACGCGATTGTGTCCCCCTTTTTTTGCTTGTAACAATTATTCAGTGGTGTACGGCAGCAGTGCTACTTGACGAGCGCGTTTGATCGCTACTGTCAAAGCACGTTGATACTTCGCAGAAGTACCAGTTACACGACGAGGCAGGATTTTGCCGCGCTCGCTGATAAATTTCTTCAGCAGATCGGTATCTTTGTAATCGATATGCTTGATTTTATTAACCTTAAAGAAACATACCTTGCGGCGTTTATTTGGACGTCCTTTACGTGCCATGAAAGTCCCTCCTTTTATCAGGAAATGTGAACGTTATACGATCGAGTGTCCTTCAATCAAAACGGCAAGTCATCATCCGAGATGTTGATCGGCTTGCCTGTATTCGCAAAGGGATCCCCAAACGCATCCATCTCATCTCTCTGACCGCCCGACGGCTTCATGCCGCCAAAGCCTGGATCGTAACCGCCGCCTTCTCCGCCTTTTCCGCCCAAGAACTGGACGTTTTCAGCGACGACTTCCGTTACGTAAACCTTTTTTCCTTCTTTATTATCATAAGAGCGCGTTTGAATACGGCCCTCCACAGCCGCTTGTCTGCCTTTGCGCAGATAGGTAGCGCACAAGTCAGCCAGCTTCTGCCATGCGACGATGTTAATAAAGTCGGCTTCGCGTTCGCCTGCCTGGTTGGTACGCGGACGGTTGATCGCCAGGGTAAAGGTAGTAACGGCCACGCCGTTTGGCGTATAGCGCAGCTCCGGATCTTTTGTCAGGTTGCCGATGAGAATGACTTTATTCATCTTGGGTCCCCCTCTGCCCGAGACGACAATTACTTCTCTTCACGTACGAACAAGAAGCGGATAATGTCGTCGTTGATTTTCATGAGACGATCTGCTTCCGCAACAGCGTCAGCATTCGCTTTGAAGTTCATCAAAACGTAGTAACCTTCACGGAACTTTTGAATCTCATACGCAAGACGACGCTTGCCCATTTCTTGAAGCTTGGTTACTTCTCCGCCAAAGCTGGTTACAACTTCGCTGTAACGTGCAACGTTAGCTTTGATTTTCTCCTCTTCAAGGTCTGGACGCAATACGTACATCACTTCGTATTGACGCATACCTTTTCACCTCCTTATGGACTTAGCGGCCCGCAAGCGGGCAAGGAGCGAGTGCTGCGAAACGCATGAAACATGCACTCCATAAATACTCGCATTATCGTATTATAGCAAAATGCCTAGTTCGAAGCAAGGTTGAGTTCTATACGTTGAACCGGAAATGCATGACATCTCCGTCTTTGACGAGGTATTCCTTGCCCTCCAGACGGTATTTTCCTTTTTCCCTCGCTGCTGCTACAGATCCGGCCTCAACCAGGTCGTCGTAAGCGATCACCTCGGCACGGATAAAGCCGCGCTCAAAGTCGGTGTGGATAACGCCTGCAGCCTGGGGAGCCTTCGTTCCCTGACGGATGGTCCACGCACGCACCTCTTGCACGCCAGCCGTAAAGTAAGTGATCAGGCCAAGCAGTTCATACGCAGCCCGGATGAGGCGGTCGAGACCGGATTCCTGCAGTCCCAGCTCTTCCAAAAACATCTGCTTGTCCTCGCCCTCCAGCTCGGCGATCTCGGCTTCGACCTTGGCGCTGATGACGACTACCTGTGCGCCTTCTTCCGCAGCGTGCTTGCGGACAGCCTGTACATGAGGATTGTTGTCGGCATCGTGAATCCCGTCCTCGGCCACGTTGCAAACGTAAAGTACCGGCTTGATTGTGAGCAGGTGAAGCTCGCGGATCAGCTTGAATTCGTCATCGCTGATCTCGACGCTGCGCGCGGACTGTCCCGCTTCAAACGCAGCCTTCAGCCGCTCCAGCACGTCAAGCTCCAGCTTGGCTTCCTTGTCTCCCGCTTTTACCTTGCGGCCAATCCGGTCGATCCGGCGCTCTACCGAGTCCAGGTCGGCAAAGATCAGCTCCAGATTAATCGTTTCAATATCGCTTAACGGATCTACCCGTCCCGCTACGTGTGTGATGTTTTCATCCTCAAAGCAGCGAACGACGTGAGCAATTGCGTCCACTTCCCGGATGTGTCCGAGAAACTGGTTGCCCAAGCCCTCTCCTTTGCTGGCTCCTTTTACGAGACCGGCAATATCCACGAACTCAAACGCCGTCGGAACCACTTTATTCGGAACGACGATCTCCGTCAGTTTGTTCAGGCGCGGGTCCGGCACCTCGACAATCCCCACGTTGGGATCGATGGTACAGAACGGATAGTTGGCCGATTCTGCGCCCGCCTGCGTAATCGCGTTAAACAGAGTCGACTTGCCTACGTTGGGAAGTCCTACAATGCCACAAGATGCACCCATCTATATACAACTCCTTGTACCTTTTTTCATTCACATCCTTTCTAGTATAAAAACTTGCGACGCGGATTACAATCGAATCCATGTGGAAACTCGTTCTTCTTTCCTCTTTCTTCTATTATTTATATCTTTTCGAAAGACAGAGCTCTTGTCAAAAATTTCTCGGCTCCGCCAAAATTCGTGCTCCCGCTTGATTTTTCCGGCAATGAAAGGCATGTACGCAAACGAGTTGCACCTTCTCCTTATTTACGAGAGGGCATTGGCGGTTTATTTGTGATATTATGGGAATTGCTTGTCATCCCTCTTTTTGAAAGGACTGAATTATGCCCAGGTAGAGACTGCAGTTTTTCAATTTAGTTGCATCAATAGATGGGAGGACACGCAATGAATATGAATAAGGTAACAACCGACCGCCTGGAATTGAAGCCAATGGAGCTGACGGATGCTCCCGCGCTGTTTTCGTTTTGGTCTGATCCTGCTGTGACAAAGCACATGAACATTGAAGCTTTTACAGATGTGGCGCAAGCGGAACAGATGATTTCGCTTCTGCAAGAACTCAGTCAGGAAGGAAAAGCGTGCAGGTGGACGATTACGCTGCGGCAGCCATTTGAAATTATCGGCTCTTGCGGATTCAATTACCTGGATCACGAAAATAAACGGGCGGAAATCGGCTATGACCTCGGACGTTTCTTTTGGGGCAGCGGCTATGCCTCGGAGGCCATCCGCGCTATGCTCGGCTTTGGGTTTGAACAGTTGGGTTTGAACCGGATCGAGGCCAAGGTCGAACCGGAGAACGTCTCTTCGATCAAGCTGTTGAAGCGGCTGCAGTTTACGGAAGAAGGACGACTGCGGGAATACGAAATGTCGAAAGGAAAACTCGTTGATGTCATCATGTTCTCCCTGCTGAAGAGCGAATGGCACGGGTGAATACAAAAAAGCAGGAGAGATTACTCTCCTGCTTTCCTGCTTTTGCCCGCTCTCTACTTCTCATTCACCAGTTTTTCCAGCTCGTTCAATGTCTCTTCAAAGATTTGCATAGCCTGTTCGATCGGCTGAGAGGTAGACATATCTACGCCCGCTGCTTTCAACACTTCGATCGGCGGCGCGGAGTTGCCTGCTTCGAGGAAGTTTTTCTGAATGCGCTCTACGGCTGTTTCTCCCTCGTCCATCACTTGCTTGGCCAGCGCCTGTGATGCGGCAAAGCTGGTCGCGTATTGATAGACGTAGTATTTGTAATTGAAGAAATGAGAAACGCGTGCCCACTCCATCGAGATTTCTTCGTCAGAAACCATATCCTTGCCATAGTACTTTTTGTTGATGTCCAGGTAGATCTTCTTGATCGCTTCCGCGTTGAGGGACTCTCCCGCCTGCTCCTTCTCGTGGATCGCCCGCTCGAATTCGGCAAACTGCGTTTGTCGGAACAGGGTCGAACGGAAGTTTTCCAGATAGTGATTCAAGAGATACATTTTTTCTTCCTTCGTTTTGGCCTGAGCGTACATGCTCTTGAACAAAAGCGTCTCATTCATCGTGGAAGCGACTTCCGCGGTAAATGTCGGATAGTTGGACGTAATATACGGTTGGTTTTTGTTCGTGTAATAAGACTGCATGGCATGCCCCATCTCATGAGCGATGGTGTAAACATCGTCGAGCGTGCCCTGGTAGTTCAACAGCACGTAAGGATGAGTATCGTACGTTCCCCACTGATACGCGCCGTTCCGCTTGTCATCTGTGGAATAGACATCCACCCAGCCGCTCTCCAATCCCTCGGCCAGCACTTTGACGTATTCGTCCCCCATTGCTTTGAGGCCATCCACGACCATTTTCTTGCCTTCCTCATACGGGATGTACTTGTCGTCGGACGGTACGATCGGCACATAGATGTCGTACATGTGCAATTCGGGAACGCCAAGCATTTTCTTTTTCAAGGAAATATAGCGGTGCAGAAGCGGCAAATTGTCATTGACAGTCTCGATCAGTTCATCGTACACCTTGGTCGGGATATTGTTCGGATTCAGGCTCGCCTCCAGAGCCGAGTCGTAATTGCGGACATCCGCGTAAAAATTGTCCGCCTTTACCTTGGCTGCCAGCGTCTGAGCGAACGAGTCCTGAAAATCGATCAAGGACTTGTAGTAAGCCTGATACGCATCCCTGCGCACCCGCTGGTCCTTGCTTTCCAGATACGAAACGAAATTGGCTCTCGTCAGCTGCACTTCTTTTCCGTTTTCATCCTTGATTTTCGGAAAACGGACGTCCTTGGAAAGCATGCCGTAAATGTTGGTCGGCGAGCTGCCCAGTGGCGACGATTTGGCCAGCAGCTCTTCGATTTCTTTTGACAAGGAGTGCGGCTTTGTACGAATCATATCCTCCAACATCATTTTGTAAGCAGCAAGATCCTTTGCCTCAAGCAGGTTCTTCATTTTGCCATCCGGTATCGCGACAATTTCCGGCTGCATCCAGGCTGTCTTTTCCGAGACCAGAGTGTACATTTTTTCTGCGCGGTCAGCCAGCTTTTGCAGATCGGCATTCGCGGAGTTTACATCCAGCGCCATATTGGCGTATACATAGGCCTTCTCAGTGACACGCATGAGATCGCTGTAGTCGTCGAGCGCCTTTTTCAAAGAATCGGCAGACTGGCCCAGCTTGCCTTGATGCTTGGTAAAGGCATTTGCGAGGTCTTCCGCTTTCTTCACATCATTTTCCCAATCCTTCACATTCGCATAAATGTGGTCGAGCTTCCACTTGTAGGCGTCCGGTATTTCGGAGCGGTCTTTGTAGACGGGTGCTTTCTCTGCTGCCGCAACCACTTGTGTACTGTAAGGGATAAACGGTGTGCTGACGGTTGACAGCGCAATTGCCATCGCTGTCAGTGTGATAAATGCTTGCTTTTTCAACAAAATCGCCCCTTTACTCTCTTTTCTACCGTTTGCTATATAGTCTAATTATATCCATCTCCAAAAATCCCTTCTTATTAATAAAAATTTTTTAAATATTACGGAAAAGGGGTTGATTTATCCAAAGAATTTTCTGTTTTGTGAATAATTTTGTGGATAACTTTTCATCGAACAAACTATTATCCACAGTTGATTGTTGGATTAGCCCAATTCAGCATCAAGTTGTCCACATTTTCTGTGGATAGCATGTGCATAACTTATTTTTACCCAGACCCGTGACAAACGCCCATACCGCTTTTGCCTCTGCGACATAGCATAGGTATTGAATCCATGGTAGGAGGTGTCAGCTAGTGGGTCTCTTCAACGGCAACTTCGACGATTTCGCGCTCGTGCTGGTTCTCTTTATCCTGCTTGTTATCGTTGGTTGTGATTGCGACTAACCATCCCTCTGCCATCCAGCCAGTCGAAGGGGTGTAAGGTTACCTTTCATCACCGACTAGATGAAAAAGGATGCACGCCCAGTATAGTGGCTGCATCCTCTTTTCGTCTCGCTATTCGGTTCTCTTTACTCTTCCGGGGTCCCTTCGGCGTGGATCAGCACTTTTTTCATCTTGCGCTCAAATTCCAGCCGCGGAATCATTACACTGTGCTCACATCCTGTACATTTGATCCGGACGTCCATCCCCATCCGGATCACCTTCCAGGCGTTCGTGCCACAGGGATGGGCCTTTTTCATCTGGACCACATCCCCCAATGTAAATTGCTTTCTCTGCATGTTGGTGCCCCCTTGTTTCTCTTTATCTGCCGCTCCAGCTGCCTCGCCGGCTGCTTGTTCTTTCCTTGTTTTTTACGACTGCGACTGCTTTTGTTGCCCCTGTTCAAATCCTCTCCCCGGCATGGTCACCACACGCGGATAAGGAATCTCTATTCCCTGCTTGCTCAGGTCCTGTCTAATCATCGCTCGCAGCTTCCGGTTTACGCCGTGATGCGTATTTGGTTTGCATTCGGCAGTAATCCGCATCGTAACCTCGGACGGACCCAATGCGTGAACGCCCAAAAACTGTGGTTCGGCCACGATGTCTTCCAATTCCTCCTGTGCCTTTTTCAATGTCCCCTTGATGATTTCTTCTACCCGATTCAGGTCTTCCTCATAAGCGACAGACACATCGACCACAGACAACGTGTTCTGCAGGGAAAAGTTTGTGACCTGATTGATGGTACCGTTGGGGAAAATATGCACCTCGCCTGTCCAGCTTCGAATCCGCGTAATGCGCAATCCGATCTCCTGAACGGTTCCCGTCATATTGTTAATAGTCACCACGTCACCGACCGCAAACTGGTCTTCAAAAATAATGAAAAATCCGGTAATGACATCCCTCACCAGGCTCTGTGCACCAAAGCCTACCGCCAGCCCCAGCACGCCCGCGCTGACCAATACTGGCCTCAGATCCACTCCTAGCTGCTGAAGGACAAGCAGTATCGCCAAAAAGTAAATCCCGTAGCGTACAACATTGTTTACCAGTACACGCAAAGTATCCACACGGCGCTGCTCCATCTGGAGCTTGCTTCCCTGCCGGTGCTGAAACACTTTGTTGACCGCCGCATTGACGATCGACACAACAATCCTTGATACAACCACAATCAGCAATATTTTCAACAGGATCAGCCCGATCCGAACCCACATCTCCGGGTCCGTCACATAGGCCACGGTTTTCTCATATACCGATTCCAACCAGCTTCCCTGTTTTGCGATTTCTTCGTTCATCTATCCTGCTCCTTCCTGTTTCCGCATTCGTCAATTTCATGGTAGCAGTCGGAAAACAAGCGAAAGTAGCCGCGTATCTCAACATGCTGCTCAGAAATGATTTCCCGGGCCTGTTGGTAATTGTCCACGGGAAATTCGATGGAAAGGGCACAACCGGCCGTGATCTCTTTCGGGGTCGGACGGGTATCAATGTCGATATCGGCATACTCCAGCAGCATTTCCGCCCGCAAAGCCTGCTGAGTCGAATCAAATGCGATCAAGACCGTATCCTGCTCCACGCCTTTCCCTCCCTCTTTTTGCTTGGCCGACAGGAAAACACGATGTGATATCGGCAATAGGGTACCGCTGCGAGACTTTGATCGCAAAGTGAGCAAGCGAGACTTCTGTCCTCGGTTACCAAGCCCGCGCCAAAAAAGCTCTGTGGAGCCCGCATGTGCTACTCCTTATTTTACTTGTTCAGCCCTGTTCGCGCCAGTTCTCTTCCCCTCTGCATCATCCGTTCTGTTTCCATTGTTCATGCTAATGAGAGTCGCGATAGTTGGCAAACTGTTCGAAACCTGCCCAACGTTGGCATTTGCGGGTATAAAAAAGCTCTCTCGGTACTATACTGTGAATACTCTTTTGATTTCGGCCGTGGCCAGGATTGGGGGTAGTCATGAATCTCTCTGATAACTGCAAGGAACAATTGCTTCCGCCGCTGAAAGTGGATTATCGCAATGAGACTGCTGTCGACCAACTGGCTCAACATCTTGTCCAGCGATTTCATTCGCATACGTACAGCGATGAGATTGTCATTGTTTGTATAGGTACCGACCGTTCGACCGGAGACGCGCTCGGCCCCCTCGTGGGCAGCAAGCTGTTGTCATACAAGCCCCTTCCGTTGCATGTCTACGGTACCCTGGAGGATCCCGTGCATGCCATGAATCTGAGCGAGAAGCTGGAGGCAATCCGCCAGGAGCATCCGCACTCCTTGATCATTGCCATCGATGCCTGTCTCGGGCAATTCAGCAATGTCGGAAATATCAACGTGATCGATGGCCCGCTCAAGCCCGGTGCCGGTGTCAAAAAAGAGCTTCCTGCCGTCGGGACCTTTCACATCACAGGAATCGTCAATGTCGGCGGGTTTATGGAATACTTTGTCCTGCAAAATACCCGGCTGTACGTGGTCATGCGGATGGCTGAAATCATTGCGGCCGGTCTGTTTAAAGCTTCCTTGCTTCACTCGTCGGGCGACTCCCAGCGGGTGAGCGCTTTTCCTGAGTAAGGCACAGAACGACAGCTCCGCCACGTCTTTTAACGGTGCTTGCAAAATTATGATCAAACCGAAATGAAATCATGGCGATCAAAGAAGACTTGCCTCCCGTACCGCGGGATTTCCAAGTCTTTCTTCTTTTTGCGCTTATAAAAATGAACGGGTGACTTGGAGCTCTATCCACATATCAACTGGCTTCTTGGCTCTACTTCTACCGTAATCGGCGTTGATGCCGATACTTCTCCGTCTACGTGCACCTTCAATTCTCTATCCGCCTCTATCACAATCTGTTTTCCCCGGAAAAACCGAACGCCAGGGTGGCGTACATGGGAACCGTTAAAAATCATCGGAAAGGCCCTAATCAGTGACCATTTTGATACATTGCTCACTACACATACTTCTGCCATCCCGTCATCAGGCACAGCTTTCGGGCAAATCAGCATCCCCCCGCCGTAATTCGGAATGTTTGCCACCGCCACCAGCCAGACCTTCTCCAATCTTGTCTCTTTTCCGTCAACCGTCAGCTTTACCCGACTCGTCCGATAAGACAAAAATACCCGAATTACAGAAATGATGTAGGACATCCTTCCAAGCCGCCAACGATTCAACCAGTTTTTATAAGCAGCTTCATTGGTTACCCGGGCTACCTCTCCGTCGAAACCGGCTCCTACCGCGTTCACGGCGATTTCTCCGTTTACCCGGAACAGGTCAATCGCTTTGCCCTCCATGCCGGACAAGATATGTTCAAGTGCGGCAACCGGGTCACCCGGCAACGAATGTCCGCGGGCAAAATCGTTTCCCGAGCCAGCCGGAATATGACCAAATATGCAAGGAATGTTGGCTTTTTTCATCCCGCTGATGACTTCGTTTACTGTGCCGTCCCCCCCGACCGCAATAATTTTGCTTACTTCCTCTTTTTGCAGCAGCTCGACAGCCAACTTTTTGGCTTCCCCCTGCTTTGTTGTCATTTTTACTCGAAAAATGGCTCTGCGCCTCTCCAGTTCCTTCTCAAGGCGCTTCCACACCAGCAGCCCTCTTCCATTTCCCGACACTGGATTTACGATAAATCCGAGCATCTGCACTCTCCCCGCGATCTGTGCTGTTTTTTCTGTATTATTACATGCTGCTTTTTCTTTGCCTAGCAAAATCCTTCTAAAAAAACGGACTCCTTTTTCAGGGAATCCGTCTGCTTTTGGCTTCACGCCTTTTCTTTTAAGGAATTCATTTCTCTCTGCCCCTCACCCAAACCACACTGCCAACCAACGTACGATGGGCACTCCTATTGCTGCAATAACCAAAGCCGGCAGCATATTGGCTACATTGATTTTTTTCAGCTCCAAAATATTGATGCCGATCGCGATGATCATCAAGCCCCCAACGGCTGTCACTTCAACCAGCATGGCATCGAGTGTTTCCTGACTGACAAAGTTATAAATCTGTGTGGATAAAAGCGCAATCGCGCCCTGGTACAAGAAAACGGGCACTGCAGAGAACAAAACGCCAATTCCAAGCGTCGATGAAAAAATAATCGCAGAGAAGCCGTCCAGCATTGCCTTTGTGTACAATATTTCGTGGTTGTTTCTGAGTCCGCTGTCCATTGCCCCAAGCACCGCCATGGCGCCAATGCAATAAACCAGTGTCGTAGTGACAAAGCCAGTCGCAATGCTTCCCTGGCTCCTTCCCCCCATTTTGCTCTCCAGCCACTGTCCCAGCTTGTTTAAGCCTGACTCAATGCCAATGAGTTCTCCCAGGATCGAACCGATCACGATACTCAGGATAACGAGCAAGAAATTTTGTGTTTCCAGACTCATTTTGATTCCCAGCAAGACAATCGCAAGCCCAATTCCTTGCATAACGGTTTTCCGAATTGATTCTGGTATGCCTGACAGCAAGCGTCCCAACAACGCTCCTGCGATAATGGCAATCGCATTAACCAGAGTCCCCAACAAAATCACTTACTCCACTCCCCTGCGAATCATGAAGACTGAAAGGCGGATGCGATTTCCCGTACCGCGTTCAACAGTGCTTCCACGTCCTGTTCAGTGTTAAATACGCCAAAGCTGGCCCGCACTGCTCCACGTTGCTCTGTTCCGGCTGTCCGATGTCCCAGAGGTGTGCAATGATATCCTGCACGAGTCGCAATTCCGTACTGCTGATCGAGGATAAACGATGCTTCTGACGCATCGACACCCTCGATGTTAAACGAAATCACACCGACTCTTTCGACCTCTTCTCCCGGTCCGTAAACTTCTACGCCTTTTATTTGGCGCAAGCCTTTGATTGTTTGTTTTGTCAGCTTCCATTCATGGGCATGGATGTTCTCTACCCCTTTTTCCAGGACAAACGATACACCTGCTTGCAATCCGGCCAGTCCCACTGTATTCGCTGTACCGCTCTCATAGCGATCCGGTCTGGTCGTCGGTTGATCGATGGCCTCTGACTGACTCCCGGTGCCGCCGTGAATCAACGGTTCCAAATCGACAGAAGGATGGACGTACAGTCCGCCAGTTCCCTGCGGCCCATACAGTCCTTTGTGCCCGGGGAAAGCAAGCATGTCAATCTTCATCTCTCCTACATGAATGGGCAAAACGCCTGCCGTCTGCGAAGCATCCACGAGAAACAAAGCCTGATGCCGTTTTGCCAGTTCTCCCAGCTCTGCAATCGGAAGAATAACTCCGGTCAGATTCGATGCGTGACTGACTGCCAACAGTCTCGTATTCGGCTTCATCGCCCGTTCAAAGTCTTCTGTGTAATACAGTTGATCTTCACGTGGTTCTACAAACGTAATCTCGACCTTTTTTGTACGTGCCATATATTCCAATGGACGCCGCACCGAGTTATGCTCGATTGAAGAGGAAACGACATGGTCTCCCTCTTTCAGCAGCCCTTTGATCGCCTGATTTAGGGCTTGGGTTGCGTTCATATAAAAAAAGAGGTCATTCGGGTTTTGAATCCCAAACAACCGTGAAAGCTCGACCCGCGTTCGGAACACAGCCTTGCTCGCTTTCATTGCCAACGCATGACCGCCCCGTCCCGGATTGGCTGCAAAATGCTCGATTACCTCTGCCATGTTTTCCTTTACTGCCGGCGGTTTAGGCCACGTTGATGCAGCATTGTCCAAGTAAATCACTCGCATGGCTTCCTCCTTGTGATCTTACTCCTGCTCCAATATTTCCAGGATCCTCTGCAAATCTTCTTGGGAGTAAAAGTCGATTTCGATTTTTCCTCTTTTGGTCCCTTTTTTGATTTTTACCGAGGTACCCAGTCTGCTTCTTAATCTTTCTTCCAATTGAATAAGCTGGGGCTCCTTTTTCAGCGGCTTCTTTTTCGATGTTTCACGTGAAACATTTGCCTGTTTCACCAGCTCTTCCAGTTGCCGTACGCTGAGCCCCTTCTTTACTGCCTCTTTGGCGAGTTGAAGCTGAAGCTCTTCCTTTTCTACCCCAAGCAAAGCACGCGCGTGTCCCATGCTTAAGTCTGATGCCGAGACCATCTTCCTGATTTGCTCGGGCAGCTGCAGCAAACGAAGCATATTGGCGACATGCGGTCTGCTTTTGCCGATTTTTTTGGCCAGCTGCTCCTGCGTATAAGAGTGATGGCTGATCAATTTCTCATAGGCTTCCGCTTCTTCCAGCGGATTCAGATTTTCACGCTGCAGGTTTTCAATCAGCGCAATTTCCATCAACTGCTGGTCAGAGTAATCCTTTACAACAGCCGCAACCTTCTTCAGCCCTAGTGATTTGGCTGCACGAAGCCGTCTTTCCCCTGCAACCAATTCATATCCTTTTATGCTCTTTCTGACGATTAGCGGCTGAATGATGCCATGCTCCTTGATCGATTGAGCCAATTCCTCGATCGCCGACGATTCGAACTCCTTTCGAGGCTGATACGGATTGGGCCGAATATCTGCGACAGGAATTTCCAAAACATGCTCTTCTTCTTCAATCATGTTGGACGTAATCAGTGCATTCAGACCTTTTCCAAGCCCTCTGCTCATACACCTACCACTTCCTTCGCCAAGTCAGTATATACCTCCGCCCCTCTGGAACGCGGATCGTACGTAATAATGGCCTGTCCATGCGAAGGAGCTTCACTTAACCGTACATTGCGAGGGATGATTGTCTTGTATACCTTGTCTTGAAAGTACTTTTTCACTTCCTCGATGACCTGCAATCCGAGATTGGTCCGTGCGTCCAGCATGGTCAAAACGACACCTTCAATAGCCAACTGAGAATTCAGATGTTTTTGAACCAGACGAATCGTATTGAGCAGTTGGCTCAAGCCCTCCAACGCATAGTATTCACATTGAATCGGGATCAGTACCGAGTCGGATGCGGTTAGAGAGTTTACCGTTAAAATCCCCAATGAAGGCGGACAATCAATAATAATATAGTCGTATTTATCTTTTACAACTTCCAGTGCTTTTTTCAAGCGAACCTCACGCGAGATGGTTGGGACTAACTCGATTTCCGCACCGGCCAATTGAATGGTAGCAGGAATGATCTTGAGACCATCGATTTCAGTAGGCAAAGTAGCATCCACAGGACTGATGTCGTTAATCAGCACGTCGTAGATGCAATAACGCACGTCTGCTTTGTTCACGCCAACTCCGCTTGTAGCATTTCCCTGGGGGTCTATATCCACCAGCAGTACCTTTTTCCCCAGGGAGGCCAAACATGCGCTCAGATTGACAGATGTGGTTGTCTTTCCTACGCCACCTTTCTGGTTTGCTACCGCAATGATTTTACCCAACTTCTCCACCTCATTTTTACACCAATCTACTAAACATGTTACCAGATTTATTGTTGACATACCCTGTTTTTTGGAAGAGAAATATTTCCCAAAGTGCTTCTATCGTCATCCAATCGGGACTCAGGCTGGCTGCAGGTTGCCAAAAAACACTGCATCTGCGGTAGACGATGCTTGAAACGTATCGTTTGTACAAACGTTTTTTCATGTGAGTCAGCCTGTTGATTAAAGCGGAAAAAAGGCACCTCTCCCAGCGCCTCTTTTCTCTATCCATCCCACTTACTTCTCTTGAATTGAGCATTTTTCCTCATGACAGCAAACCTCTTGGACAAATGTCCCGCCAGATAGAAACACTCCCTGCGAGCTTCGGCTGACGCTTGAAGAAGGCTTCCGCGAAAGCTCGGCCAAAAAGAAAGGCGGCCTGCTGTGCCACCATCTTCTCCTTTTTTACAGCCCCTGCTCCCCACTATAGCTCCTTTTTTTGGTCCTGCTTCCTATCAATCATTTTCCAGCTTGCTGCTATGCCAATGGTTGATTGTCTTGTCATTCCGGATCAAAACAATCGTTACTTGCCGTCCCTGCGTTTGGGAATGCGGATCGTAAATTGGTAAAACTCCTCGTGGTCTTCCTCGTCTGTTTCTACAGGAAGACCCGTTTGCATGACCATATCGATCGACTGTCTCACCGTATTGATTGCAATCCGCGTATCTCTGGAAAAAGCTTTCCACTTTGGTTTCGGTTCTTTTTCCGGCTTCGGGTTTTCCGATGCTTCCAACAGCTGCTTCACTCTCGTCTCAGTCTGCTTAACGTTCCAATCCCGCTCCAGAATCTCTTGCAGAACTTTCAACTGAAGCTCGCTGTCCTTCAATGGGATTAACGCGCGAGCATGCCTCTCCGTCACATGTCGAGCCAACAGCGCATCCTGAATTTCCTGAGGGAGGTTAAGCAAACGAAGCTTGTTGGCAATCGTGGATTGCCCTTTTCCCAAACGCTGTGCCAGGCTTTCCTGGGTCAGATCATGCAAATCGATCAACTTCTGGTAAGCTACCGCTTCTTCAATCGCCGTTAATCCTTCCCGCTGCAGGTTCTCGATCAGCGCGATCGAAGCTGTTTGCGTATCGTTAAACTCTTTAACAATCGCAGGTATTCGTTCCAATCCCAGCTTCTTTGTCGCACGCCAGCGACGTTCACCGGCTATCAACTCGTATCGGTTATCTCTCATCCGTACAACGATAGGTTGAATTAAGCCGTGCGTCCGAATCGTCTGGCAAAGCTCATCAAGCTTTTCATCGTCAAACACCGTACGAGGCTGATACGGATTGGGAACAATCTCATCTACCGGTATTTGCCTGATCTCCTCATTTTCTGTCTTGTCCGTCAACCCGAAGATACGAGAAAACGAATCCTTTACTGCCATGGTAAAATCCCCCACTTCCAACCGTTCCATCAGCCGTTGCGTTCATTAGCTTTCTATGGCAAAAATCGCGACAACTTTTCTGTTTATATTCGTAATGAAATACTTCTGCATCAAAGGGCCAATTCCTGCTGTGAAAAGCGTGTTTCACGTGAAACATGTGCTACTTTCACCCTAGTGCCACAATTGCGGGGATGGTTGGATTTGGAAGTCAGTTGAAAGTAACGTCACCAGTACCGAGATCCTTTTTAGGCGATTATTTTTTACCGAGAAGTTGCTGATAGGGAGTTTTGGAATGGCCACTGGTTTGGGAGAAAATATATGACACAGTCAATTATAGAAGTAGGAATCTGCCCCTGTTACTGCTATAGTTGGGTATAGCTTAGCTATGGCTACTGTCTATGAGTTACTGTCTTTGTCTTTGTCTTTGTCTTTGTCTTTGTCTTTGTCTTTGTCTTTGTCTTTGTCTTTGTCTTTGTCTTTGCCTCTGTGTCTGCTTCTATTTCTGTGACTGTCTCTTATTCTTACAATTCTCCGCCCCTACCTCTTTCACTTTCACTGTCTTTATTACTATCAATGCCTCTGTCTTCTGTCCCCTGCCTTCCGTCTCTCAGCCAAGCCTTGGCTATAGACTTGTCGCAAAGTCGCATACGATACAATAGAAAGAGACTAATGATAGATGTATCATAGGAAAATCTCCATCCACCAAAAAAGGTAGTCTCCCCAAGACCTGTCGGTTATTCCATCATTCTGGATAGAGACGGAACGGCACTTGGAAATTCACCGCCATTAACAAAATCATCTGTCATCCTCCCGAAATCGGCCTTTTAAAAAGAAATGGGCCATGATGATAACACCATAGCCCCTTCAACGTACATTTGTACGGAAACACCTTTCTCCCTTTGTGGCTTATCTCTTGCATTCCCATATCGGTATCCCCGAATCAGCAGCCTCCTAGCCTTTTTTACATGCTCCTATTTCTCCAGCTAAATCGAAAATAGCACAAGAGAATGAGTTCCTATGTTTCACGTGAAACAAATCGCATATCAACTATCCTCATCCGGATGCCTGGCTCGATCCTCTTCTTTATGCCTTCGTTCATCTTCCGAAAAAACATCATCATCAGCGTCATGCGCATCATTTGAAAAAAGAAACAGATGCGGGAACAGACGATGAAAGTCCAGTGTGAGGTAAGCAAAAAAAGCAGCGACGATAGCCGTAATGTACATTCCAGCGCTGAACAGCAAGCCAATCGCAGAAGCGACCCACATGCCGGCGGCCGTTGTCAGCCCTTTTACATTTCCATTTAGCTTGATAATGGCCCCCGCTCCCAGAAAGCCCATTCCAGTGACCACTTGGGCTGCTACACGTCCCGGATCGTTATTTACTCCGCTTGACGAAAATCCGTAGATGGATGCCAAACCGAACAGGCAGGAGCCGAAACAGACCAGACTATACGTCCGAAAGCCAGCCCCGCGTTGCCTGTTGACCCCTTTCATAAAACGCTCCCGCTCCAATCCCATTACAGCACCGGCAATAAAAGCCAGAAACAGTCGCAATAGTATGGTCGGCAATTCCGGTGGAAAAAATGTCGTCAAGGCAGTATTCATTCCTATTCCCCCTCTCCAACATTCCTTCATTCCTGTATGCTCCATTACGAATCCTGCCTTAGTTACATGTATGCAGACAAGACTCCATTTATCAGTTCTCCGAATAAAACAAGCGTTTGCCCACAGCTCTCCTTCCGGGTTACAAAGGGGACGTTTTGCTCGATTTGCCTGCGGCTTACTTCCATTTTGCCAACGGACAGCCGTTTGATTTACCTGAGCTTACCTCCCAGTTTGCAAAGCGACAGCTTATTCGATTTGCTTGCAGTATTTCCTCCATTTTGTTAAAGGATCACTTGTTCAACTTAAAAAATTGGGCATACGGCCTTTTGAACGATGCCTTTCGCCTGAAGAACCACGCGTTCCGGTGCTCTGAGGCGGTTCAGCCCACATTCATTCTGCAGTTGGCTGCATCAGACATTTGCCCAAAAGGCCACTATTTCCATACAAAAGACCAGCATTGTAGAGTAGAGAACTGAAACTTTCGGGCGACCGTATGGTCGCCTTGCTCATTTCAGCTCCCCCTCATCAAACCGTACGTGAGGTTTTCCCTCATACGGCTTTCCGATGTTCTTCTTTCTTTGGCATTCGGCTTACTTTATCCGGCTAATTTCAATAAACTACCCTGCGTGTTTTGTATGACCTTCAGCTTTCCGGCATGTTTATTCCGCTTGCTTCTTTTCTTGTTGCAGAAGATTGTAAGGCGTTCAATCACATACCAGTCTATCCGTCTTGCCCATCGTTTGGCGATGGGCGAGATGAAGTAGTAGTTCTTGAACCCCCTTAGCTTGCGATTTAGCCCTTTCACTAGCTCTTCTAGAGACAGAAACAGTTTGTTCCTTGGTGCAGTGTATTCCTTAATTTTACGTCTCATTTCCTTCATTGCTTTCTTAGCTGGTACATGAGACATAGCAAATACCTTGCTCCCCCCTTTGTTGAACACGGGGAATTTGCGATGGTGCAGCCCAAGAAAGTCAAACCCAGTGGAATTGTCCCAAATATTAACGAGTCTAGATTTCTCTTTACTGAGACTAAGCTCCAGCTTGTTTAGAATAGCCATCAGCACTTGAATGCTTTCCAATGCTTCTTGTTTGGTTCTGCACATGATAACGAAGTCATCCGCATAGCGGATAAGTGTGCCAAGATGGGAGAATTGATTTTCCCAAATGGTGTCCATGTAGTTTAGATAGATGTTTGAAAGAAGAGGCGAGATTACCCCTCCTTGCGGAGTTCCCAGTTCTGTTTCATGGAATTGATCATTTTCCATGACCCCAGCCTGCAGCCATTGTCGGATAAGTTTCAGAACACGTCTGTCGCTGATTCTCATTTCGACCAGTTTCATCAACTTCTCATGGTTGATGTTGTCGAAATACCCTTTAATGTCAACATCTACGACCCAATAACACCTCTTGCTTGCTTTGCGTATCTGTGCAATTGCCTGGTGAGCATTTCTTCCTGGCCGAAAGCCATAAGAACAGTCCCGAAAATCAGCTTCAAAGATCGGTTCAATGACTAGCTTAGTAGCCATTTGGACCACCCGATCCTTGATCGTCGGGATGCCGAGTGGACGTTTCTTGCCATCCGGTTTAGGGATGTAAGTTCGACGAACCGGATGTGGACGATACCGCTTTTCTTTTAAATCTAGATAGATCTCGTTAAGAAAACGGCTCTCCCCATACTCCTCCACAATCTGTGCGATGGATTGTCCGTCGATTCCTCCGCTCCCTTTATTTGCTTTTACTCTCCTCCAAGCTGTCGCTAGAATATCCGGGCGGTAGATTTTGTCATACAAGGCATGAAATCGCCGTTTTGAGTTTGCCTTGGCACAAAGATATAGGGTTGTCCAAAGTTGTCGAGCTTTTACATCGGTGTAGTTAGCAAGTTTACTTGCATTCACTCACTCTTACCTCCTTCGACCCGTGAACAAAGCAGGGCTCCTTCCCTCCATAAGGTTGTGTTGTCCTTATGTTCATCGGTACTATGAACCCCTCCGACTCCCTCTCTGCCATCCACCACTTCCCTTACGGTTATAGGTTTCCGTTTTACGCTCCTGACGGGGCGTGCAGAGTAGGGTCTCCCCAGTTCCGTTAACTACTTTCTCAACATACCGCTCCCCATACCCCGAGGGATTCATAGGTGCTGTATTCCAAGTTCTCCACACCGTCCTTGGCCTTCGCCCATATGAAACAAGCTCGGCTTCCCTTTGTCCACCTCTCGGTGGTCTTTCTTAACGAGGCTGCAGGATTCACTTTATGTTACGGCCTGCTGATTTGCTCGCACTCTTTCGAGTTACTTTGTCACAGGGCTTCAACCTTAGGATTTCTCCACCAGTTGCCTGTCAGCTACGAGGTGACTTGGCTCCTGCCTCGGTTGGACTTTCACCAACTAGCAATTAACGGCTTGCTGGGCACGCTCCATACAAAAAAGAGCTGCGGCAAAAATGCCACAGCCCTTGAACGTACATATATAACGGGATCAGCCCTTACAAGATGGCGTATCCCTGTCACCAATCAAATCAGAGGTTTTTTTGCCGGGGTTCCGGCTTTGCGCGGATATCCCTTTGGCGTATTCTCTACCTTTTCCATGATGACAATGTTCCGCTCTCCCGCATCCTCCATAAGCTGGAATGTCTCTACCTGCTTGGTCTTGCCTCCGAGCGTTTTGATCGCTTTTTTGGCTTCATTTAGCTCTGGGGAAATGTCCGCTCCTTTCAAAGCGATGAAGTGCCCTCCGACACGGGCAAAAGGAAGGCAGTATTCGGACAATACGTTTAACCTGGCGACCGCACGGGCAACGACCAAGTCGAACGCCTGCCGGTACTGGGGCTCCTGTCCCCGATCCTCGGCCCTTCCGTGTACGGGGTAGAGGTTTTCCAATCCCAGTTCGTCCGCTACATGCTGCAAAAAGTTCATCCGCTTGTTCAGGGAGTCAATGATGGTCATATGCAGGTGGGGAAAGACAATCTTCAGCGGAATGCTGGGAAAGCCCGCTCCTCCCCCGATATCTGCCACCTTTTCTACCTGATCAAAGGGAAAGTAGAAAGCCGGTGTGATCGAATCGTAAAAATGCTTGTTGTACACCTGTTCTTCTTCGGTGATCGCCGTCAGGTTCATCTTCTCATTCCATTCCACCAACAAACGGTAGTATCCATCAAATTGCTCCCGTTGGCGTTCAGAAAGCTCGATTCCCCTGGCAGACAAAGCTTCGGCAAATTGCTCCTTGTTCATACGCTATACTCCCTTACCCACTGGCTTACTCGCAGGTTTATACGGCTAAGCACGTTTTGACTGGTTCAGACTGGTTCAGACTGGTTCAAGCTGTTCCAAGTTGGTCCAGCCTGGTTCAAACTGAACAAAACGGATCCAATCTGATCCAAGCTGGTCCAAATTGACCAAATGAGGCCCAATCTGGCCAAATCAGACCCAGCCTGCGGCTTACTCCGCTGCCGTCCCTGCACGATTGTATTGCTCCAGATAGACCATCAGAACGGAAATGTCTGCCGGGTTTACGCCCGAGATACGAGAAGCCTGGCCGATGTTGAGCGGTCGGATTTTGCTCAGGTTTTCGCGAGATTCCTTGGACATGCCGGAAATCTGGTGATAGTCGAGCGATTCCGGTATGCGCCGCTCCTCCATCTTCTTCATCCGCTCGACTTGCTGCAATGACTTGCGGATATAGCCGTCGTACTTGATCTGGATTTCAACTTGTTCTGTCACATCCTCCGGCAGAGGCTCCGGCGACGGCGCCATTTGGGCGATATGCTGATACGTGATCTCTGGACGACGCAAAAGCTGCGCCAGCTCGATTACCTCTGTCAGTTCCGGAGAACCTGCCTGACGCAGGACTTCCTGCACTTCCGCCATGTCTGGGCGAACACGGGTATTGGTGATCCGCTCCTTCTCCTTTTCGATCAGCTCGCGTTTTGCACAGAACTTCTGGTACCGCTCTTCGCTGATCAAGCCGATCTCATGGCCAATATCGGTCAGACGCAAATCTGCGTTGTCGTGACGCAACAGCAGACGGTATTCCGCCCGGGAAGTGAGCAGACGATAAGGCTCACTGGTGCCTTTTGTGACCAGATCGTCAATCAGAACGCCGATATACGCTTGCTCGCGGCCGAGGATGACAGGAGTCTTGCCCTGGATCTTGCGGGCAGCGTTGATCCCCGCCATCAAGCCTTGTGCGGCAGCCTCTTCATACCCCGAGGTGCCGTTGATCTGGCCTGCTGTAAACAATCCTTCAATTTTCTTTGTCTCCAAAGTCGGCCAAAGCTGTGTCGGAATGATCGCATCGTACTCGATGGCATATCCCGGACGCATCATGCGGACGTTCTCCATCCCAGACAAAGAGCGCAGCATTTGAACCTGCACTTCCTCCGGCAAGCTGGTAGACAAGCCCTGAACGTACATCTCTTCCGTATTGCGGCCTTCCGGTTCCAGGAAGATCTGATGGCGCGGCTTGTCGTTGAAGCGAACAATCTTGTCTTCAATGGACGGACAGTAACGCGGCCCTGTCCCTTCAATCGTGCCGGAATACATCGGCGCGCGGTGCAGGTTGTCGTTAATCAGATGGTGCGTTTCTTCGTTCGTATACGTCAGCCAGCAAGGGAGCTGGTCCATGATGAACTCGGTTGTTTCATAGGAAAACGCACGCGGAACATCGTCCCCGGGCTGAATTTCCATTTTGGAAAAGTCAACGCTGCTCTTGTGGACGCGGGGCGGCGTTCCCGTCTTGAATCGCACCATGTCAAAGCCGAGCTCTTTCAAGTGGTAAGCGAGCCGGACAGAGGGGCGCATGTTATTCGGGCCGCTTTCGTACTGCAAATCACCCAAAATGATTTTTCCGCGCAAATAAGTCCCGGTCGTCAGAACGACAGCCTTTGCCTTGTAACGAGCCCCAGTCTGGGTAATAACTCCTTCGCAGACGCCGTTATTAATGATCAGCTCTTCTACCATCGCTTGGCGAAGAATCAGATTTGGCGTGTTTTCAATCGTCTTTTTCATCTCGTGCTGGTAGGCAATTTTGTCCGCTTGCGCTCGCAGAGCATGTACAGCCGGTCCTTTACCGGTATTGAGCAAACGCATTTGAATATGCGTTTTGTCTGTATTTTTCCCCATCTCACCGCCCAGGGCGTCGATCTCCCGGACTACATGTCCTTTCGCCGGACCGCCGACGGACGGGTTGCAGGGCATATACGCAACGGAATCGAGATTAATGGTCAACAGCAGCGTGCTGCACCCCATTCGCGCAGTTGCCAGAGCCGCCTCGCTTCCGGCATGCCCTGCTCCAATGACGATGACGTCATACGATTCCGCTTCATAGGTTGGGATCATGAATTCTCCTCCTCTTGGGTGAGTCAATTCTCTAAAGCTGTTTACTTGCCAAGACAAAATTGAGAGAAAATCTGGTCAATCAAATCCTCTCCTACGCTCTCTCCGATCACTTCACCGAGCAATTCCCAGGCTTTCTTGATATCGATCTGGACCATATCGACAGGCATTCTGTCTTCAATCCCGTTTACCGCATCATCAATGGCCTGCTCCGCTTGCCGCAGCAGCTGGATATGTCTCGCGTTGCTCACATAGGTCAGATCATCCTGCTGAACGCGACCGGAGAAGAACAGATCGGCGATCGCCTTCTCCAACAGGTCAATGCCGGTTTCCTCCTTGGCAGACGTCATGATTAACGGCTGGTTGGGGAAATGACGCTTAACCTCCTCCAGATCGATGCGCTGGGGCAAATCGAATTTATTGATGATCAGGATCACTTCAAAGCCTTTGGCGGCTTCAAAAATCCGATAGTCATCCTCTGTCAATTGTTCATTATAATTGAGTACAAGCAGGACGAGGTCGGCTTTTTGCAAAAGCTGACGAGATTTTTCCACGCCGATTTTCTCGACGATGTCCTCTGTTTCCCTGATCCCGGCAGTATCGATCAAGCGAAGCGGCACGCCACGGACATTTACGAATTCCTCGATGACATCCCTCGTAGTTCCCGCCACGTCTGTGACAATCGCTTTTTCCTCTTGAACGAGGCTGTTCAACAGCGATGATTTCCCTACGTTAGGACGCCCAATAATCGCTGTGGAGAGCCCTTCCCGCAAAATTTTCCCCTGTCTTGCCGTCTGCAGCAAGCGGCCGATCTCCGCTTTTACCTCCAGGCACTTGTCTCGAAGCAGCTTCTGGGTAACATCCTCTACATCATGCTCCGGATAGTCCAGCGTGACTTCAATATGGGCCATTGCTTCGATCAGATTTTGTCGCAGGCTCCGAATCAGTCTGGACAGCTTGCCTTCCACCTGGTTCAACGCTACCTTCATCGCCCTGTCCGTCTTTGCCCGGATCAAATCGATGACCGCCTCCGCCTGAGACAGATCGACGCGTCCGTTCAAAAACGCACGCTTCGTAAACTCGCCCGGCTCGGCCAGCCTTGCACCGTTTTCCAGAATCAGCTCGAGCACCCGCTCTACAGAAACAATTCCACCATGACAGTTGACCTCTACCACATCTTCTCGTGTAAACGTACGCGGCGCCCGCATGACCGACACCAGCACCTCTTCCACCAAATCCCCTGTCTGTGGATTTCGCAAATGTCCGTAGTTTATCGTATGGCTATCCACAGTGGACAGCGTTTTTTTCCCTCGATAAATTTTATCCACAACTTCAATCGCCTCCGGTCCACTGACCCGGATAATCGCGACCCCACCTTCTCCCATCGGAGTCGCAACTGCTGCGATCGTATCAAAATTCATGTTGTTCACCTCTAGCTTTCCAAACAAACGAGTCAGCCACTAACTTATTAGCATAACAGAACACCTAGAAAAATTCCAAGAAAAGAAACAATCCTGATGCACTTTTCCCGGAATTTATCCACAAGCTCGACTGATTGCCCTGTTTTTAGCGTTATCCACAGTATGTTCGATTTGATTTGACTCCAACCCATTATACTTTGGTTATCCACATTTACTAGCTCTTCAATGATTCGATTCTTTTATCATTGTTGTTCGTTGCCTCGACCCGGCGGGTTGACCTCTACCAATTGATAAGAAAAAGGAAGCACGATAAGCGTGCTCCCTTCCTGACTATAGTCCCCTGAATAGAGACAGATATAGATCCATGTCTTTTGTGCGTTGACGCCTATTCCCATTGCCTTTTACTCGGTAGACTGTCCATTCCATTCCGCCGGTCTCTGGCGTTTTATGAGCAAATGGGCAAAAAAAGAAGCCTACGACGAGGCTTCTTTCGGTGCGATGACAATATAGCGGTTGGGCTCTTCACCCTCGCTGTACGTTACCACATCCGTACGCTTTTGCAAAAACGAATGGATGACTTTTCGTTCGGCTGCAGACATTGGCTCCAGACGGACGCTTCGTTTCATCGCCAGCGCCTTTCTGCTTACGCGCTCGGCAAGCTGCTCCAGTGTTTCTTTGCGGCGCTGCCTGTAGTTTTCGGCATCGAGTACGATTCGTACATGCTTGTCCGCATGGCGGTTTGCTACGACGTTTACGAGATACTGCAGCGAATCCAGCGTCTGTCCCCTGCGGCCAATGATAATTCCCAGGTTGGCACCTTGAATGTCAAACAGCATGCCTTCTTCTCCACGGCGCATTTCTACTCTGGCGTCCACGTTCATGTTGGCAAGTACGTCCTGAAGGAAAGCAAGCCCTTGATCAACCGGATCGAATTGAACTTCTACTTCCACTTTGGCATCGCGGGAACCGATCAGACCGAACAAACCGCGGCTCGGTTCTTCCAGGATGCGAACGCTAACTTTTTCACGAGGCACACTCAGCTCTTCCAAGGCCTTTTGCACAGCATCGTCAATCGTTTTAGCCGTAGCTACCACCTTTTTCACTTGGAGGTTCCCTCCTTCGGACGGGGCGCTTTATTGGTATCGCGATACAAGAAATATGTTTGCACAATGGTAAACAGGTTGCCGTATACCCAGTAGAGAGACAGAGCGGACGGCAAGGTGACGGCGATCGCCAGAATCATCAGCGGCATGATTACCAGCATCATTTGCATTTGCGGGTTGCCTTGAGTGACCGAACCCATCATTTTGGACTGCAAATACGTGGTAATCCCGGCGATGATCGGCAAGATGTAATACGGGTCCTTCTCGCCCAAGGACATCCACAGGAACGTATGTGTCTTGATATCTTCTGTCCGGATAATCGCGTGATAGAACGCAATGAGGATCGGCATTTGCACGAGCAGCGGCAAACAACCGGCCAATGGATTCACTTGATTTTTCTGGAACAAAAGCATCGTTTCCTGTTGGGCCTTTTGCGGATCGTTCTTGTGTTTTTCGCGGATTTTCTGCAGCTCAGGCTGCAGCTCCTGCATCTTCTTGGAACTTTTGATCTGTTTCACCATCAGCGGAAGCACGATCAGCCGGATGATGATGGTCGCTACCAAAATTCCCAAGCCGTAGCTGCCTCCGAGCAGCATGGCACTCTCTTGGATCAGCCAGGACAGCGGGTAGACAAAATACTTGTCCCAAATTCCTTCTGCGTCCGGCCCAATAGGTGCTGCCGCTTGAGGATTACAGCCCGACAGAATCAAAACCAGCAGGGCCAGCATGGATATGCTGAGGATGCGTCTGCTCAAGGGATGGTCCTCCTTTTCCCTGTAACGGTTATCGGTTATATTTCATCAAAACTGCTAATGATTGCGGCGTTCGGGTACAGGATCGAATCCACCCGGATGAAAGGGATGGCACTTCAGTATGCGGCGAATGGCCAGCCAGCTTCCTTTCCATGCCCCAAAACGGCGAATAGCCTCTATCGCATAATGGGAACACGTAGGAGCAAAACGGCAGGATGGCGGCTTATACGGCGAGATGAACAACTGGTATCCTCGTATCAGCCATATGAATACGCGCCCCATGACCGCCTCACCCTCTTTTGTGGTTTTGTACCGGTACCTGCCTGATTACCTTGGCCCGCTTCATGACATGGACCAAAGATTGCTCGATGGCATCCAATGACATCGCTTCCACACCAGGACGGGCGATAATGATCAAGTCAAGTCCGGATGGGATCTTGCTTTCCAAACGGGAGAGCGCCTCGCGAATCAACCGTTTGACCCGATTGCGGATAACCGCGTTACCTATTTTTTTACTGACAGAAATCCCGGCGCGAAAAGCGGCTTGTCCCTCCTGTTTGGCAGAATAGAGAACAAACTGCTTGTTGGCTGCTGAGTTTCCTTTTTGAAACACTTCCTGAAATTGCTCATTCTTTCTGAGCCGATGGGAACGATGCAAGGTAAACAACCCCTAACATCATAATTATAGTAGAAAACGTATGCAGCATCTACCAGTATATCCTTGTTTCGACCACTTTTTTCCCAAAAACGGCATCTATTCTTCAATTCCTTCTTTGGAAAACAGCTTCGACAACCTGATCGGACAACCTGCCGACGTGCCGGATCATGTCTGCATTTGCTTCGGAAAACCCGATTTTCCCCAGCTTTTCTTGCAAAGGCAGCGGCAGTGCGGCGACATGCTCATCAAGGCTCTCCTCTTCGGAACAGGACAGATACAGCCAGGCTGCTTCGGTCAGCAAAAGCCAGCGGGCCGCTTCTTCGTCTCGTTGCCGGACAAGGCGCTCGAGTTTTCGCTCCATCAGCAGATCCTGCAGCTCGGAGCAAGCAAATTCGTCCCCTCCTGCCTCCCTGAAGTAGCGACGATAAGCCGCGACGGAATGAAAGCGCTCCCACAGATCATGATCATCTCGGTACATGGCCGGAAACAGTGAAACGAATTCACCGTAGGCCGCCAGCTCCCTCATCGCCGGGACGAGCTTCCCCGTTGCAAGCGTACGCTTCTCGAACCAGGCGTACATGATGACTGCATCCAGCCATGCCGAAACACCGGCCAGCCATGCTGTCTTGGCAAGTCCGCCAAGCAGCGCTTCCTCCGCCCATCGCTTCCTCTCGTCCACGACCGTGCGGGCTTGAACCAGCATTTTGCTTTTTCCTTCCTCCGACTCCAAGAAACGAATCGCTTCTTCTTTCCACGCCCGGTAGCGGCCATCTGGATCATAAACGCAACGGGCTTCGTACACGTACCGGTACGCCCCTGCATACGCACAGATCATTCCCGGAAACGGGTTTTGCTTCAGATATACATCAGCCAATGTAAGAAAAAAGTCGGTGAAATCCCCTTGGCGCTCCATGCTAGCCTCCTCATCAAACCCTCTTTTTCTGCGAAACAATCCGGGCATCGATCTATAAAACGATTCCAACGCCTGAAAGTTTCACAAATCTGAATGATAAAGAAGCACATGTCTCTCCCCCCAGGGAGCCTGCGCACAAGGAGATTTTCCCGACCGATATGCAGCAAAAAAGGCCACTGAAGTTGTGGCCTATGCGGAAAGTACCTTTCTACCTTTACGACGGCGGGCAGCCAAGACTTTCCGGCCGTTTTTCGTGCTCATACGCTTGCGGAACCCGTGGTCCTTTTTACGTTTGCGATTATTTGGGTTAAACGATGGTTTCATTTCTATACACCTCCGTCCTCAAAAACCATTACCTACGCATTATAAGGAGATTCGCCTAAAAAGTCAAGAAAGGCTGGAAATCAGGGATCTCGGTAAATATCCCCAAAGAGATATTTCCCAAGACTGTGGATATCCTATTATCCACATTTCCATCTTTCGACAAGATTATCTACAGCTTGTACACAAAATATTGGGGTGTGAATATGTGTAGTATACAATCAGTTGTGTTTGTGGATAAGTATGAAAAAACCATTGCTGTCATGCCTTTTATCTGTTATTATGTTTTTGTTTTGGAACGTGAATAACTTCAGCCGAACATTTTACTTTTCCACAGCGTGTGGATAAGTTTGTGGACAGATTTCCTCATCTGTGAATCATTTTATTCACAAAGGTGCGGATAACGTCTACTTTTTTTCGCTTATCCGAGCGGAATCCCTTTTTTTCGACTTTTTTTATCCACAGTCGATTCTTTCATTAACAGCTGATTTCATACACGTTTTCTTTTGATCGTTGGCTCTTATTATCATTTCTCTATATGTTCCCGAAAGGAGGGATTCTGG